>NZ_CP169648.1:0-4800000 GCF_046713495.1 Paenibacillus sp. M2 | reverse complement strand
AATGTTTCAGGTGTATGCAGTTCTTGTAAGTCTTTGGCGGATGAACGTGGAATGTTTCCCATTTAATAAGAAGAGATGCGCTCAGGAAATAAGAATTTTTTGATTTATGCGCGTTTTTGTAGTACATTAGCAAATGTATTCGAAGGAGGATTCTAATGTACTCAGGTAGACAAGACGATACTTTATACATCATGACCTACACCTTAAACAGCGGTATCAAGGGTACGGTTCCACTGTCTAATAAGCAGATTATTGAGTGGCTGGATTGCTACAGAAATGAGAAGCGCTTCGTGACCGAAATTGGCAAGGAGTTTTTTGGATTGAATGCAGGATTGGTAGCAGATTTCAAGGTTCAAAATCATTTATCGGACTATCAGCAGACCATTATGCCTACACAGCAGCAGGATAACCTGGAACGCTTGTCCAGTGCTTATAAATCAACCGAGTTATTAATGAAGATTGATTGTAAATGTGGCACGGCTTATGTGACGGAATCCCCATACAAGCGCACAAAATGGTACTGTACAAAGTGTAAAGAGATTGTATTTTTGGATGCCAAAAAAGGAATGGTGGAAACGTCGCGTGGTGACGCTTACTACATGACCAACAAATATTTTGTTTCCCGGGACTAGCGGGAAGTGACTCTGGAAGCATCGCTGCGAAGCGGTGCTTTTTTGTGCGAATGTTTGCTCCATAACAAAAAAGCCCCAAGGGGCCTTTTTGGAAGTTATCTAAGACTTTTAGGAATTATGATGAGCATTCAACTTTGTGAGGAGGAATGAAGCAGCAACGACAACGTGGCTCGTAAGCCTCTGAATCGCCAATCATGACAACCGGACCCAAGGTAACGGGCTCCCCATTGACGATACGTTGCGTAAAGGCTGCATCCGGGCTGCCACATACCGCACAGAAAGCCGAGAGTTTCTCAATGTCGTCTGCCATGGCAAGCAAACCACCGACATATCCGAATTCCTTACCACGGTAATCCATATTAAGTCCGTCCACAATGACATGTTTGCCACAATACGCTAACTCCGAGACAAGTTCCATAATGGCACTGCTGAAAAATTGTACTTCATCAAATGCAACAACATCAGCATCTATGGTTTGGTTCAAGATCATTTCTACGGATTCCGGGGTTAATTGCCGGGGAATGGAATGGGCAGGGAGTCGATAACCAATTCGGCTTACGATCTCGTCCTGGGCAAACCGATTATCCTCGGCTGGTTTGTAGGCCACAACCTTTTTACGGCCAAATTGTATTAATTTCTGACAACGGCGAATGAGTTCACCGGATTTTTCACTGAACATGGGTCCAGTAATTACGGTAATACGTCCTGTTTGCACGGTGCTGCTACTCCTCTCACATACGGGATTCAACAAAAAAAGCGACCATTACAGAGTACCACAAAATCTTTGGAAAGAGCCAGAACTAATCTGCGCAGCTTTGTGTTACTATATGGATTGTTAAGGTATTGGTTACGGCAGCTAGTTAACAGGAGTTGTGAAAAGAGGTGTTTAGTATGAGTGAAGCATTAACATCACTTCAAGAGCGATATGAAAGCCTGAAAGAACAGGGATCTCTAGATGAAGCAGCGCAGGCGTTATTTGCAGAACTGTTCGCAGAAGCGGAGAGACTGCAGGCAAGTAACCTTACCTTGCGTAGAACGATCTTGAAGTCTTCTTCCAAAGAATCACGTATGTCTACCAAACTGCGGGATGCCTTATACGAATGACCCGGAGATTACTCCGGGTCCTCTTCTGTCTTTAATTTGCGAGGGAATAGAATACCTGCTGTAATTCTGGCAATCATGGCAAAGGTGAGACCAATGCCTGCAAACATGTAGATTACGGTAAAGGCTTTGCTGAATCCGGTGGTTGGCACAAATTCAGGATGTCCCACCGTAGTCAGAGTAACCGCACAGAAGTATAACGCATCGATCCAGTGCAGACCTTCAACACGAGTGTAAAATAAAGTGCCTGACAGCAACGTTGCTGTCGTTAACGCGAACAGAGCCAGAAACTTGGGGTCTTTGAACGCATGGAAAATGCCTTTGAGCAGTCGTTGTAACGTTATTAGAAATGATACCATGATGATCCATCCTGTCTATGTAAAGTAGGCGGTGTGTGTTGTATAAACACACAAAAAGCCCGGACTCATGGAGTCCTTCCGGGCGTCTCTGCTTTTTCGGGTACACTTTTGGACCGGAAACGGGGACCTACATAATTACGCTTGCGGTCACGGAACAGGATCCAGCCTCCCAGGAAACTCATACCTGCGGCAAAAAGGACAAGTCCACCGCCAAAGGAAAGCCACTGGAATCCTGGTGAAATCAGTTCGTTCCCGTGCTCGGCATAATATAGGAACAGGGCATCTTTCATCATCAGAAAACCCTTCATTGCCATTAAACCGGGGATGACCAGAACAACAATTGCCAAAAATCGCGCAAAGACCAATCTTGTATTCATGAGCATTATACCCTTTCTGCCAAAGTCGACATTAAATAAAGGTTACGCTTACAGATCATACCTGATTCCATCATAGCTTGGAATGCATAGGCTGTCCATGTGTGATTGCTTCAAACTTTGAGTTGACCGCTCAAGGATAGTACAATGGCATATAGAGGGTATAAGCTAAACCATGATTCAAGCCATCATAAATGATATTGAAATTTGATTCATAGAGGAGAGCATGAGAGATGCCAATTACATGTGATGTTGCAATTCTTGGAGGAGGAACCGGTGGATATGTAGCCGCAATCCGGGCTGCACAGCTGGGAAAACAGGTCGTTATCATTGAGAAGGACAAGCTTGGCGGTACCTGTCTGCATCGTGGCTGTATTCCGAGTAAGGCTTTGCTGAAAAGTGCGGAAGTATACGCCGAGATCCAGGAGAGCGAGACGTATGGTATCGAGACAGCTGGAGCTACACTTGTATTTCCCAAAGTACAGGCGCGCAAGGATGCAATTGTCGAACAGCTTCATCAGGGCGTTCAGTATTTGATGAAAAAAAATAAAATCCAGGTTGTACACGCGAAAGGTCGCGTCATCGGACCATCCATCTTCTCACCGCAGAGCGGAGCAGTCGCTGTGGAGTTTGAAGATGGAGAGATGGATACGGTAGTTCCAACCAATCTTATCATTGCCACTGGTTCGCGTCCTCGTGTGTTGCCGGGCCTGGAACCGGACGGTAAATTCATAATGAGCAGCGACGAAGCCCTGCGTATGGATGAACTTCCTGCATCACTCATCATTGTCGGTGGGGGCGTGATTGGACTGGAGTGGGCATCCATGCTGAATGACTTTGGCGTAGACATCACAGTAGTAGAAGCAGCTGCTCACGTGTTGCCTGCCGAGGATGAGGATGTTGCCAGAGAAATGCAGCGATTGCTCGGCAAACGAGGTGTTCGTTTCCTAACAGGTGCCACTGTTCTAACGGAAACATATAACACAGATCAAGAGGGCATCCAGATTGATGTGCAGCTTGGTGACGATAAGCAGGAAACGCTGAGAGCGGAGAAAATGCTCGTATCAGTTGGACGTCAAGCTAATGTCGAAAATATTGGACTTGAAAATACAGATATCAAACTGGAGCGTGGGTTCATCGCTGTGAACAAACAGTTACAGACCGGTGAAGGTCACATCTACGCCATTGGTGACTGCATCGGCGGTTTGCAGCTTGCACATGCCGCAAGTCATGAAGGTATTCTCGCTGTCGATCATCTGGCGGGCGAAACGGTACATGCCGTAGAATCCCATCGCATCCCGCGCTGTGTGTATACACGTCCGGAAGCAGCAAGCATCGGATTCACCGAGCGAGAAGCCAAAGAACGTGGCTATGACATTAAAACAGGCAAGTTCCCATTTTCGGCTATTGGCAAATCGCTTATTCACGGAAGTCGGGATGGATTCGTGAAGGTGATCGCAGATGCCAAGACGAATGATATATTGGGGGTACATATGATTGGCACCCATGTGACGGAATTAATCGCTGAGGCTTCTCTGGCTCAGATGCTGGATGCCACACCTTGGGAAGTCGGACAAACCATTCATCCGCACCCTTCTCTGTCGGAAATTATGGGTGAAGCCATGTTGGCGGTCGATGGAAAGGCCATTGGAATGTAAGTCAAACAAGCTTATGAGAAAGGTCCTTTCCTTTTTTGGGTAAAAGGGATTATAATAAGGTTAAGCCAAGTCTTAGTACCAGGTTATAAGATCGGGCAGTAAGAGTGGCACAGGCTCTGATTAAAAGGAGGTACCTCATATGAGTTCACAAGGTACTGCAGACGCGGTCCACCGGCATCAACAGCTGGGACTTAGCGATGGTGAAGTATTGGATATGTACAAATACATGCTGCTCGCGCGCAAGTTTGACGAGCGTTGCTTGCTTTTGCAACGGGCTGGCAAAATTAACTTTCACGTATCCGGTGTAGGGCAGGAAGCTGCGCAAGTAGGCGCTGCTTTTGGTCTGGATCGGGATCACGATTATTATTTACCTTATTACCGCGATTACGGTTTTGTACTGGCGGTAGGCATGACTCCGCGTGAGTTGATGCTTTCTGCTTTTGCGAAGGCAGAAGATCCGAATAGTGGCGGTCGGCAAATGCCGGGTCACTTCGGTCACAAAAAGCTGCGGATAGTGACGGGTTCAAGCCCGGTTACAACACAGGTTCCGCACGCTGTTGGATTTGCACTGGCTGCCAAAATGAAGAAGCAAGAATTTGTTTCTTTTGTTACCTTTGGCGAAGGATCAAGCAATCAGGGTGACTTCCATGAGGGAGCCAACTTTGCAGGTGTGCATAAATTGCCTGTCATTATTATGTGTGAGAACAATCAATATGCAATTTCGGTACCGATTCACAAGCAGTTGAGCGGCAAAATATCCGATCGAGCACAAGGATACGGGTTCCCCGGACTGCGTGTAGATGGTAACGATGCATTAGAAGTATATGCTGCAGTGAAGGAAGCACGTCGCCGTGCCATAGCCGGAGAAGGCCCGACACTGATTGAAGCGATGATGTATCGGTTGTCACCTCACTCCACCTCCGATAATGATCTGGCTTACCGGACCAAAGAGGAAGTTGAGGAGAACTGGAAGAAAGATGGCGTTCCTCGCATGAAGAACTACTTGATCGATTGCGGCATCTGGGACGAAGCCCGGGATGCGGATCTGGCTTCCCAGCTTGCGATGGAGATGAAAGAAGCAACTGAATATGCAGACAACGCGCCATATCCTAAACCTGAGGACACTCTGACGCACGTTTATGCGGACAGCGAAGAAGGGGGACGGTAAGTATGGCAGTGATGGAATATATTGATGCAATCCGTCTTGCGATGAAAGAAGAGATGGAACGGGATGAAAATGTTTTTATCCTTGGTGAAGACGTTGGTCTCAAAGGTGGTGTGTTTACCACAACTAAAGGGCTGCAAGATCAGTTTGGCGAAATGCGAGTGATGGACACACCTTTGTCTGAATCCGCTATTGCAGGTGTTGCCATTGGTGCAGCGATGTATGGCATGAAGCCGATTGCCGAAATGCAATATTCGGACTTCATGCTGCCGGCAACCAACCAGATCATTAGTGAAGCGGCGAAGATCCGCTATCGTTCCAACAATGACTGGAGCTGTCCGATTGTTATCCGTGCGCCGATTGGTGGCGGGATCTTCGGTGGGTTGTATCACTCCCAATGTCCGGAATCGATTTTCTTTGGTACACCTGGTCTGAAAATTATAGCTCCCTACTCGGCATACGATGCCAAGGGACTGCTCAAGGCCGCTATTCGCGACCCGGACCCGGTACTCTTTTTTGAAAATAAAAAATGTTACAAACTTATCAAGGAAGATGTGCCTGAAGATGATTACATCGTTCCGATTGGTAAAGCCAACGTACTTCGTGAGGGTGCGGATATTACCGTGATCGGTTACAGTCAGCCGCTGCATTTTGTAATGCAGGCTGCTGAGGAGCTGGAACGTGAAGAAGGCATTACAGCACACGTTCTGGATCTGCGCACATTGCAACCGTTGGATCGTGAAGCGATTATTGCTTCCGCTCGTCTGACAGGCAAAGTGCTGATCGTACACGAAGATAACAAAACGGGTGGTGTAGGTGCCGAAGTTGCCGCGATTATTAGTGAGGAATGTCTATTTGAACTGGATGCACCGATTCAGCGTCTCTGCGGACCTGATGTGCCGGCCATGCCAATTAGCCCAACATTGGAGAAATTCTACATGCTGAGCAAAGACAAAGCCAAAGCAGCAATGCGTACGCTTGCCGAGTTTTAATTTCGTTTTTTGGATCGTTTAAAAGTAAAGTTTGGAGTGATAATCAAATGGCTGAACGTATGAAATGGATCGAGGTCATTATGCCGCAATTGGCGGAATCGCTGGTCTCGGCTACCATAGGCAAATGGTTGAAAAAACCGGGCGACCGTGTGGAACAGTACGAGCCGATCTGTGAAGTAATCACGGATAAAGTAAATGCCGAGATTCCATCCACTGTGGATGGAATTATGGGTGACCTTTTGGTGGAAGAGGGCACAACGATTGCTGTTGGTGAAGCAATCTGCCGCATGCAGGTCGCAGCTTCTGACGAAGAAGCGGCTGAGCAAGTAACACAAGTATCGCAGCAACAGGACCAAGTGCAGCAACATGCTAGCCACACTCCTGTTGCCGCCTCAAATACAGCAGCACCTGATCCCAACCAGCCGATGCGTAATCGGTATTCCCCGGCAGTGCAATCCTTGGCAGCAGAGCATGGCTTGAACTTGCAAAGCATCCAAGGCACTGGAGCCGGTGGTCGTATTACCCGCAAAGATGTGCTGGCATTTGTTGCACAGGGAGGTAACGCGGCTGGATCGTCTGCACAAGCATCATCTGCAGCAGCACAGCATACACCTTCTGGTGTGCCGTCTGCTTCTCCATTCAGCGGAGTGAATCGTGGAAATGGAGAAATGGGTTTAACCGCTGGAGAAGCGATCTCAGCGTCCGATGCAGGTGTTCCTGTGAGACATTCAGGCATTCATCTAACCGAAAGCCCGAAAATTCCACAGATCGAAGTGGAAGGTGGCGGCCAGGGAAGATCGGAGTATTTCATCGATGTTACCCCTGTGCGTAATGCCATTGCCCGGAATATGCGTCAAAGCGTATCGGAAATCCCGCATGCATGGACAATGATTGAAGTGGACGTTACCAATCTTGTGATGCTGCGCAATAAACTCAAGGATGAGTTCAAGCGTAAGGAAGGTATCAATCTGACATATCTGTCCTTCATGATGAAGGGAGTCGTTAACGCGATTAAAGACTATCCAATCATGAACTCGGTATGGGCAGTGGACAAAATTATCGTCAAACGGGACATTAACCTGTCCATGGCGGTAGGAACCGAAGATTCCGTACTTACACCCGTAATCAAACATGCCGATCAGCGAAATATTGCAGGTCTGGCCCGTGAAGTGGATGAACTGGCTCGCAAAACACGTGAAGGTACGTTGAAGCTGGACCATATGCAGGGAGGTACGTTCACGGTAAACAACACAGGTTCATTTGGTTCGATTCTGTCCCAGCCGATCATTAACTATCCACAGGCAGCAATTCTTACATTCGAGTCGATTGTCAAGAAACCAGTGGTTATTAATGATATGATCGCTGTTCGTTCGATGGCTAACCTGTGTCTGTCGCTGGATCACCGAATCCTGGATGGCGTAATCAGCGGACGTTTCTTGCAACGTGTCAAAGAAAACCTTGAAGGATATACCATGGAGACCAAGGTGTATTAAGTAAATAGTTGTCGGGAAAGTGTATGTGCCGGAGGCCGTGCACTTTTCCTGCTGTCTACGGACAGGTGCTCAATTGTACACTGAACCTGAAGCAGAAGGGTGTGGGGAATCATGAGCAAGCCGCTGGATGTTGCATACATACCAATGCTTGATTATGAAGAGGCTTGGAACCGGCAGAAAGCGATTGTGCAGCGATTGGACGAGGGCGAGGGAGCGGAGCAGATGCTGCTTTTACAACACCCGCCTACGTATACGATCGGCTCACAAAATCATCCGGAGCATCTGCTTCTCAGTCCGGAGGAGTTGCGTGAGCAAGGGATTTCTTTGTTTCAAATTGACCGCGGCGGTGATATTACTTATCATGGCCCGGGTCAGTTGGTAGGTTACCCGTTATTGATTCTTGGTCGGGATGAAGACCTGGATCTGCACGGCTATTTACGGAAACTTGAGCAGGTACTTATGGATTATCTCGCAGACCAGGGCATCGAAGCAGGACGCAAAGAGGGTTACACGGGTGTGTGGATTGGCGATATGAAGATTGCTGCAATCGGCATCAAGTTTAATCGTTGCAAACACCGCCGCGGTTTTGTGACCAGTCACGGGTTTGCTTTTAACATCAGCTCAGGCATTCAACATGCAGGGTTTCAGGGGATTGTTCCTTGTGGGATTGAGCAGTATGGCGTTACCTCACTCGAGGATATAACGGGCAAGTCTTATTCGGTGGAGCAGGTAGCGCAGGAGATTGTTCCGTACTTTAATCGTATTTTTCCATATCAAATTAATTGGGTCACGGAAAAAGAAGCCCTTCAACGTCTGTAAACAGACCGTCGAAAGGCTTTAGGTTGCTATCCGAACAGCAACGGTTCGAGAGCTATGAAAAGGGTGGACCCGATCATGGCGATCAGCATGAGATAGATGATGATTTTGAACCATTTCTTTTTTTGCATGATGAGAGAACTCCTTTCAACATAAAGTAAACAAGCCATAGTAATTGTATTGTACCGTATCCACGAGAGGGAGGAAAGTCCTATGATTAAACAACAACGTGTTATCGATCAGTTCATGGAACTGGTGCAGATTGATAGTGAAACGAAAAATGAACAGAACATCTCGAAAGTGTTAAAAGAACAGTTTACAGATCTCGGTCTTCATGTCTATGAGGATGATACCATGGAGCAAACCGGACATGGCGCCGGAAACCTCGTCATCACCTGGGAAGCCGAAGGAACTGATGGGGTTGCACCGATTTTTTTCACATGTCATATGGACACCGTGACGCCGGGACAGGGAATCAATCCTGAACTGGGTGAAGATGGCTGGATTCGCAGTGATGGAACAACGATCCTGGGAGCAGATGACAAAGCAGGGATTGCGGCATTGTTCGAAGCGATTCGTGTGATCCAGGAAAACAAGATTCCACATGGTAAAATTCAATTTGTCATTACGGTCGGCGAAGAGTCTGGCCTGGTGGGCGCACGTGCCATGAATCCGGAGGATATCGATGCCGAGTTCGGTTATGCGCTGGATTCCAATGGAGCTGTAGGCACGATCTGTGTTGCTGCACCAGCCAGAGCTGAAATTCAAATGAGCATCTATGGTAAGTCTGCCCATGCGGGCGTGAATCCGGAAGACGGGATCAGCGCCATTCAGGTAGCAGCCAAAGCAATTGCAGCGATGACACTGGGCAGAATTGATGATGAGACGACAGCGAACATTGGTAAATTCCAGGGTGGATCAGCACTCAACGTGGTATGTGACTTTGTACAACTTGAAGCGGAAGCTCGCAGTATTGTGCAGGAGAAAGTTGAATTGCAGGTTGCACAGATGCGTGACGCGCTCGAAACAACATGTCGCAAATACGGTGCTACAGCTGAATTCAGAAGTGAGATCCTCTACCCTGCATTTGGCTTCCATGATGAACACGAAGTTGTACAACTTGCACAGCGTGCCATCCGCAGTATTGGACTGGAGACAAGTACGTTTGCTTCCGGTGGTGGCAGTGATGCCAATATCTTTAACGGATTCAACATTCCGACAGTGAATCTGGCGGTAGGGTATGAGGATATTCATACAACCAAAGAACGTATTCGTGCCGAAGATATTGTGAAGTTGTCTCAGGTGGTCGTGGCTATTATTCAGGAAACGGCAGCAGACAAGAAATAATATTGAGCACATGTTCCTAACTTGTTGTTACAGAAAAGTCCGAACCCGGTCTATACGGATTCGGACTTTTTGCGAATTCATGTTATATTTCAAGGAAGAAGACTCGTTAATTTAAGGTCAAAAGGAAGCAAAATCATGTTTCGATTCGTTTATTTACGTCCAGCAAGCAGATCGACTAACTTGGCATCCGGGCCCCACTCGCGCAACCATTGTTTGAGTATGAGCTGTACTTGCCGGGCTTGTCCTACCACGTGTACGGATTTAGGCGTCAAATAACTGTTCATCAAAATTCCCCCTGATTTGTTTATATTTACTGTGAGAGTTCTATACGCTCACCATATGCCCCAAATCAGAGATTTATACATTAAGCGAATATATAAATTGAGCTAATCCTTTACACAAGAACGAAGAGGACAGAAATAACCAAGAGAAGCGGAGCGTTCGCCAAAAAGCTTTCTGAAGGAAAGCTGCATCGTAAGCATAAGCTATCACCAAATTTTATCTATTAGAGAAAGAAATCAAAAAATCTGGGGATAACAGCGATCGAAGGGTTGTTCTGTCATCGGAGTGGTTAGTGTAAATATTTTTTAGTCCATTTATATATAATCCAACGATATGGAGTTGAAGAACAAATGAAACCAAACCAATCTGCTCAATCCATCCACGCGGCACAACCTGCCAATCCAAAACTAGATGAAGTGACCGTATCCACCAAGCCAATCTTCGAGGGCAAAGTGATTTCACTTCAAGTCGATACCGTTAAACTGCCAAACGGCCAGACGGCTACACGTGAGATAATCCGACACCCTGGAGCGGTAGCTGTCCTTGCTCTGAATGGGGATCGCATGCTTGTTGTGGATCAGTATCGTCAGGCAATGGGACGTACCGAAGTAGAGATTCCTGCGGGGAAACTGGACCCGGGTGAAGAATCAGAGGTTGCAGCAGCACGTGAATTGCGAGAAGAGACGGGATATGTGGCCAAGACGCTACGTCATTTGCGGTCGTTCTATACTTCACCGGGGTTCGCAGATGAAATCATTCATCTCTACATCGCAGAAGAGCTTGAAGCAGGGGACATGGCGCTGGACGAAGATGAATTCCTTGAAGTATCCGAGATCACACTGGAGGAAGCTTACGCTCTAATGGACGAGAACCGGATTAGTGATGCCAAAACGATGATGGCTGTGTACGCGTGGGACCTCTACAGAACGACAGGACGGTTCTAGAGATGAATGACCAACTGGAAACGTCTACGATGTGGGAGCCCTGTTATACAGACCTGCATATTCACATTGGACGAACCTCTCGCGGTGAGGCCGTAAAAATCAGCGGCAGTCGGGATCTGACATTTGAGAATATCGCTCGGGAAGCATCGGATCGCAAAGGAATTCATTTGCTTGGTGTTATTGATTGTCATTCTCCGGTTGTACAGATGGATATTGAACAATTGCTGGAGAGTGGTACCATGTCCGAGATTGAGGGAGGCGGCATTGCCTACCAGGACACCACCATTCTGCTGGGTACAGAGATTGAGCTGCGCGAGCCTGATATGCGTGAGTTCCATATGCTGGCGTACTTCCGTGATCTGAAAACGATGAAGTCCTTCACGGACTGGATGAAACGTTATATGAAAAATGTGAATCTCAGTTCTCAGCGTGTCTACGTGCCCGTTCTAGAGATGCAAGCCGAGATTAAGGCACGTGGTGGGCTTATTGTGCCTGCACATGTATTTACACCGCACAAAGGCATCTATGGCAGTACATCGCCCCGTATGGGCGATGTGCTGGATACTAGTCTCGTGGATGCGGTAGAGCTGGGGTTAAGCTCGGACTCATCCATGGCCAGTTATATTCGGGAGTTGGATCATGTACCGTTTCTGACCAATTCGGATGCTCATTCACTCGGTAAGATTGGACGGGAGTATAACGAACTGCAAGTTGCTGCCCCTTCATTTGATGAATTCCGTATGGCACTTCAAGGAGAAGCTGGCAGGAAAATTGCGGCCAATTATGGACTGAATCCAAGGCTGGGCAAATACCACCGTACCTACTGTGCAGCATGTGGCAGCATTATGGACGAGCAAGCGATGTCAGCAGAGCGCTGTCCTCACTGTGGCAGTCTGAAGCTGGTGCAGGGGGTGCTGGATCGCATCCTGGCGATCTCTGATCGGGAGAGTCCTCATGTTCCTGCAAACAGACCAGCCTATCATTATCAGGTACCACTGGAGTTCATCCCCGGACTTGGCAAAGCCAAACTGCGCCAGCTACTGGACCATTTTGGTACGGAAATGAACGTACTTCATCGCACCAGTGAGGAAGAACTTGCTGCGGTTGTTGGACCTGTGCTTGCAGGCCTGATTGTGGCTGCACGGAACGGACAACTGGAGCTGTCCTCCGGAGGTGGCGGCACGTACGGAAAGGTTGCTGTTCAGGTGAAATCTACGGAGTGACCCCGTGGAAATATTCTGTAGTTCAACTCATATAGCTTTCGCTTTACAGAGGTCCAATCTGGACAAGAAGTCATACAGGTGCATTCCGGTTCATAAGAATGACTATGAGGATGTAACTGAGAATCCTTGCAGCATGATACCGGAAAGGGGACTCGTACCTGTATGCGCACTTCCTACTTTACATTTAAAGGTCAGACTTCGTTATATGTATTCGTGGCTGTCTTGTTTCTGGTTGGCGTCATTTTTGGCGCGCTCATGGTCAACGCATTGTCTCTTGAGCAACGTCAGGATCTGGAGGGTTATCTCGGCAATTTCTTCATGACCGTGCAGCACAGTGCACAGGTGACAGAGACCGGGGCATATTGGGACATTGCCATGCTTCATCTGAAATGGGTAGGTCTGATCTTTATTCTGGGTTTATCCGTCGTTGGACTACCCGGTATACTGGTTCTGGATTTTTTGAAAGGTGTGCTCATTGGATTCACAGTAGGGTACCTTGTTGGACAGTATTCCTGGAAAGGGCTGCTGTTTGCACTGGTGTCCGTGGCACCGCATAATTTGTTCGTCATTCCGATCCTTCTGGTCTGCAGTGTGGCGGCGATGACGTTCTCGTTATACATCATTCGCAATCGTGTTTTGATGCAGCGAACACCTGGTCGACAAAGGCCTTTTGCTTCATATATAGTGTTAACTTTGGTTATGGCTGCATTGCTGCTCGGCGTAGCGTCTTTTGAAACATGGGTTACACCTGCGATGATGCGTTGGGTCACGCCAATGCTACTGCCGGCCTAACGTGTACCGTATAGTGTAAAATGTTGACTTTAATTACGCACTCCCCCTATAATGAAAAGAGTGGGTTAAGTTGCAGTGTGCAGTGATTTCCTAGGGGGAGGGAGAAAATGGAAGCACGGATTGATAAAATTAAGCAGCAACTACAGTCCCAAGGATATAAATTAACGCCCCAACGGGAAGCCACCTTAAGAGTACTTCTTGAGAATGAAGAAGATCATCTGAGCGCAGAAGACGTATTCATGCTCGTTAAAGAAAAGGCTCCCGAAATCGGTCTGGCAACCGTGTACCGTACCCTCGAACTGCTGAGTGAGCTGCATGTTGTAGAGAAAATCAACTTCGGCGACGGTGTAGCGCGTTATGATCTGCGCGGAGATACATCCAAGCATCACCATCATCACTTAATCTGTGTTCAATGCGGAAGTATGGATGAAATACGTGAAGACTGGCTTGGACCGCTTGAAGAGCGTTTGGAGCGGGAATTCAACTTTTCGGTAGTAGATCACCGACTGGACTTTCATGGAATTTGTTATCGTTGCAAAGCTAAAAATGAACAGAAACCCAAAGATGAAGAATAACATAGCATATCTTCAAGCTCTCACCGGCGGTTTTGACGGGAGAGCTTTTTTGGCACCGGACATGATCTGGAGTTTCCCCCGAATGGCATAAACCTCTGTTTATGGACATACCCTGATTCAAGGACAATACCGGATTCGAATCAGGAGGGGACGCGCCCATGATTATATCAGTGCGGAGAGGGCTCCGTTTTATTCGATTTATCATAGTTTTTGCCGCATTAGTTTATCTGTTCTATCATGTTCTGGATCTGTTTAATGGCTGGATCTCACCTGTGGATCAGTATCAGATGCCACCTGGCAATGCAATCAAAGTATTTCAGGAAACGGATTGGCCGGGTAATGGAGAAGGACGTCCTACGATGGCAGAGCGTCTCCGTTTGTTCTATTGGTACGGGGAGTAGCTTCAAACAGCCAGGGATGCAAATACGGGAGCAGTCTGCCAGAGTGGCAGATCTGTCAGTTGAGGAGCGTTGTACATGAAACAGACGATACATGCCTATGCCTTATACTTGGAAGATGATAAAGGGATGTCCAGCAGCACGCTTGAATCGTATCTCCGAGACGTGGACAAGTTCATTGAATTTGCAGATAAGGAATATGGCATACGCGAAGCCAATCAGGTCAGACGCACACATGTCGTCCTGTTTGCGGGTCAGCTCAAACAGGCAGGACGTGCCAATGCAACCATTGCCCGCAGCATCGTATCTCTGCGCTCCTACTTTCATTTTTTGATGCGGCGGGGTGATATTATACAGGACCCTACGTTTGATGTGGAAGCTCCCAAGGCGGACAAGACGCCACCACAGGTGTTAAGTATCCAGGAGATCGAACAACTGCTGACAGCGCCTGATATTCGTTCACCGCAGGGTGTAAGAGATCGAGCCATGCTTGAACTATTATATGCTACAGGCATTAGGGTCTCGGAACTGATTGCCCTTGACATTCGGGATGTTCAGCCTGGCATGCGCTTTATACGATGCGGTGGGGCGGGCAAGGAACGTATCCTTCCCATCGGTGCACCAGCAGCACATTGGGCAAGTGTATATGTGGAGGAATTCCGCAATAAGTTGCTCAAAACCGATTCGGACGAGCAGGCACTATTCGTGAATGTATCTGGCAGACGTTTAACCCGACAGGGCTTCTGGAAGCTGCTCAAAAAAGCGGCGGTGGATGCGGGAATCTCGGAAGAAATTACGCCGCATACGCTGCGTCATTCCTTTGCGGCACACCTGATTGCCAATGGGGCGGATACACGTGCGGTTCAAGACATGCTGGGTCACGTGGAGCAGCCTGGACAACAATATGGCAATCATGGTCGCAAAACCATGAAAGAAATCTATGAAACCCATCATCCGAGGGCAAGATAGATTTTGACGCATGGCATTCACAAATAAATGCGGAACATTGGGCCGATTTAGGATAAAATAAAATGAATACATCCAAACGCCGTTATACATAAGACGGATCGTTTCAACTCAAGGAGGAACATAAATCGCATGACAGCATTAAACCAACAAATGATTTCGGAAGCAGCATCTTATATTCAAAGCAAAAGCTCCATCAAGCCGGAAGTCGGTTTGATTTTGGGTTCGGGTCTTGGCGTACTGGCAGAACTGATTGAAGATGGCGTAAGTATCGCTTATCAGGATATTCCGCATTTTCCAGTGTCCACAGTAGAAGGACATGAAGGTGAACTATTGGTCGGAACCATTAAAGGTCGTCCAGTCGTGATGATGAAAGGCCGTTTCCACATGTACGAAGGATATGGTCCGGAATTGACAGCTTTCCCGGTACGGGTAATGAAAGAATTGGGTGTAAGTAGCCTGCTTGTAACCAATGCTGCAGGCGGTGTGAATACGTCGTATGAAGCTGGCGACTTGATGCTGATCTCTGATCACTTAAATCTCACAGGCAAAAATCCACTGATCGGACCAAATGACGCTGCACTGGGCGTGCGTTTCCCGGATCTGTCCGAAGCATATAGCCGCCGTTTGCGTGCGCTGGCGAAGGATACGGCCGCTTCACAAGGTTTTAACGTACGTGAAGGGGTATACGCAGGTATGCTTGGTCCAAACTACGAGACACCGGCAGAGATCAGAATGCTGCGTACATTGGGCGCAGACGCAGTGGGCATGTCCACTGTATCTGAAGTGATCGTGGCACGCCACGCAGGCCTGGAAGTGCTAGGTATTTCCTGTATCAGCAACATGGCTGCCGGAATTCTGGACCAGCCGCTGTCACATGATGAGGTGATGGAAACGACAGAGCGTGTTCGTGAGTCGTTCCTAGCGTTGGTATTGGCTGTTATTCCACAAATGTAAGCAAGATTTGAGTAAAAAAGGTTACCTCTTCGAATGAGAAATCACCGGGGGTAACCTTTTTTTTTGTTGTTGTTGAACGTACGCTTACTCATTCGTTAAGTGCAGTGCGTTTTTTCGCTTTGATCACATTTTCAATAAAAGTTCGGGAAATCATGCTTTACATGGAATAATTTACTGGAAACGGGCCGACAATGATTAGCAGTACATGCATGGCACATGCAGTAAGCAAGTCATTTGAGGAGGTAACCTTGTGAAGAAAAGAATAATGGCATCGTTCATGACCCTTTGTATCCTGCTGTCCCTTATGGCATCAACGGCATTAGCTGAAGAAAAACCGAAGGCAGCGGGAGGAACTGATCTGGCCCCGTCGGCACGCTCTGCGATCTTAATGGATGCGGACACGGGAACCGTCATATATGAGAAAAACAGTCATGATCAGCTGCCTCCGGCGAGCATTACAAAAATTATGACCATGCTGCTTACAATTGAAGCGATCGACTCGGGTAAGCTGAAGCTGACGGACAAAGTGAGAACGAGTGAATATGCCGCTTCCATGGGCGGTTCTCAGATCTTCCTGGAGCCTGGGGAAGAGATGACAGTCGATGACATGTTAAAAGGGATCGCGATGGCTTCAGGCAATGATGCCTCGGTGGCTATGGCCGAGAAGATTGCTGGCTCGGAGGAAGCCTTTGTGCAGCTAATGAATGAGCGTGCGAAGGCGCTTGGCATGAAGGATACTCATTTTGCCAACTGTAACGGTCTGCCGGTCGATAATCATTATTCTTCCGCCCACGACATTGCCGTCATGAGCCGTGAACTGCTGAAACATTCCGGAATTACGAAGTACACCGGTGCATATCAGGATTACCTTCGCAAAGATACGGAAAAGCCATTCTGGCTGGTAAACACGAACAAGCTAGTTCGCTTTTATCAAGGGGCAGACGGTTTGAAAACAGGTTACACATCCGAAGCGAAATTCTGTTTGTCTGCAACAGCATCCAAGGATGGACTGCGTGTCGTTTCCGTGGTACTCGGTGAACCAAATACCAAAACACGGAATAGCGAAGTGTCTTCGATGTTTGACTATGCTTTTAGTCAATATACGATGAAGGCGCTCTACAAGGCAGGGGATCTGCTGGGTAGTCTGAAAATTGAAAAAGGTGAAGTTGCCGAGTTGCCGCTGAATGCCACACAAAATTATAGTGTGCTGATGCGCAAAGGAGCCAAATCCAATGATATCCGGCATGAATTACTGGTTGCCAAAGAATTGAAAGCTCCGATCAAGGCTGGGCAAAGCATAGGTAAACTGGTGGTGTATCAGGGCAATGACGTCATTAAGGAATTCGACATTCAGGCTCCACAGGACGTGAATAAAGCTGGCTGGTGGAAGCTGTTTAAGCGGACAACGTCTACCCTGTTTGATTAAAAGGCGAATTACGCGAGTTGTTCGCATCCTTCGAACATATTTTGTAGTTAAATAGGGGTTTTCTTCTAGTTTTGTCGTGGGGCAGGAAAAGCCTTTGGATACGTAGAAATCCTTGTTCAAGACAGGGAGGAGAGTGGGCAAACGTGAACTTGCATGTGGAAATGGAACACCATCGCGGGATTCTGATTGTACGATTATCCGGGGAGCTGGATCACCATACAGCTGACATGGTACGGATGCAGATGGATGAAGCCATCCAGCGGAGACAAAGCGAGCATCTCGTACTCAGCCTGAAAGATCTGCAATTTATGGACAGTTCGGGTCTGGGTGTCATTTTGGGAAGATACAAGCTCATTAAGAATAAAGGTGGCAAGATGGTGGTCTGTGACGTCAATTCGCCAGTGTACCGTTTGCTGGAAATGTCGGGTCTGTTCAAGATTATGCCGATATACGAAAATGAGGGAACTGCTCTCTCAGGTCTGGAGGTCGTCTCATGAATGAAGGAACAGGGACAAATTTCATGAATCTGCAATTCGCGGCCAAGTCAGAGAATGAGTCGTTTGCACGGGTAACCGTTGCTGCGTTTATCTCTCAGCTTGATCCAACGATGGACGAGCTCAGTGATCTGAAGACGGTCATTTCGGAAGCCGTGACCAATAGCATCATCCACGGATACAACAACAACTCCGAGGGTGTGGTATCTATCCAGGCCGAGATTCGGGAAGACATGATCACAATTATTGTGGAAGACCGCGGTGAAGGAATTGAAGATCTTGAACTGGCCAAGCAGCCGTTATATACGTCCAAACCCGAACTTGAGCGGTCGGGCATGGGCTTCACCATTATGGAAAACTTTATGGATGAATTCGAAGTCAGCAGTGAGCCCGGCAGAGGCACCTCCATCAAGATGAAAAAAAGGATTGAATCCAAGAAAGCATTGTATAATTAGGGGTTGGTGTTCTTATGGATGCTGAAGTGAAACCATCTTCACAGACCTATTTGGACGATGCCGAGGTCAAACGGCTGATTGCGCTCAGTCAGTCGGGTGACCATGTCTCACGGGATACGCTGGTGAACTGCAACATCAGACTCGTCTGGTCCGTCGTACAGCGTTTTATGAACAGGGGATATGATCCGGAAGATCTGTTCCAGATTGGTTGTATCGGTCTGCTCAAGTCAGTGGACAAATTTGATCTCAGTTATGACGTGAAGTTCTCAACCTACGCGGTACCGATGATCATCGGAGAAATCCAGCGATTTCTGCGGGATGACGGTACCCTGAAGGTCAGTCGTTCACTGAAAGAGATGGCGAATAAAGTCCGCAAAAAAAGGGACGAACTGTCCAAACATCTGGATCGTTTACCAACGATTAAGGAAGTTGCCGCAGAGCTGGGGGTAACCCCCGAGGAAGTGGTATTTGCCCAGGAAGCGAACAAACCACCGACCTCCATCCATGAGACGGTATTTGAGAATGATGGTGATCCCATTACGTTAATGGATCAGATTGCCGACGAGTCTCAGGAACGTTGGTTTGACAAGCTGGCGCTGAACGAAGCCATCGGTGGTCTCAGTGAGCGGGAGCGGTTAATCGTTTATCTTCGGTATTACCGGGATCAGACCCAGTCCGAGGTTGCCAGCAGGCTGGGAATATCTCAGGTGCAGGTATCACGTCTGGAGAAAAAAATACTGCAATCCATCCGCGACCAGATCGCGCAGTGATTTCGTGGATTGCAACAACAATATTAGTGCATATACACCAATATACGACAACTAACAACCTTCTATCGCGCATTATGGCGAGGGAGGTTATTTGTTGTTAGAAAAACTTTATCCCTTCCTGCCCACTCCCCAGCATATCTATTACAATCATTTGGAAACGGGAGGACGATGGGCAGCGGAGGGATGGAATCGGTCAAAAGGATCGAAGCGTGAGGGCTTGCCTAATGATGCAAAAGCAACGCAGGCGGCAGATTAGACCTGAAGAAGCGAAGCGTTCGCCTTTGTCTCCAAATTTCTAACACTGAGAAATCAATCAAAAGAATTTGGAGACAACAGCGATCAGAAGGTTGGTCTGCCGTCGGAGTGTCTGCGTGTATCCTCCCCCCCCCCGAGCAACAGCGACCAATGACCGATCCATCCCGCAGCGCCACCACCCACCTCCCGATCTTTTTCCAACCCGTTTGTAATAAATTTGCACATTCTTCAAATACTAACCTAAATTACGCAGTAAAGGAGTGCTTTGGATGTCCCAGACACCCACTCCAATGGTCTATATTCGTCTACGCAGCCGTATTCGCATCCAGAGGGGCAGAGCAGTCAAGCTTGGAGATATTGCACATGTACTGACTTCTTCTGAAGACCAGGAGGGCAGGCTACTGGAGCTTGAACTGCTGCGCCCTGGACCGGAGGATGGCAATCTGATCCTCATTGATATATTGCAGATTATTCCCCAAATTCGGCACATCTTGCCGGAGGTAAGTGTGGAACTGATGGGATCAGGTCATACGTTGGTTGAAGTCATTGCGGGAAATGGTCAACCTTCCAAGTCCCTGTTCATTCTGGTTTGGCTGCTGCTTTTCTTTGGATCAGCCTTAACCATTATGAATTTTCATGCCGATGTGAACATGCAGGAAGTACAGATTCGAATTGTGGAGATGCTGACTGGGCATCGGGACGAACATCCCTATCTGTTTCAAGTGGCGTATTCCATTGGCATTGGATTCGGAATGGCAGTATTTTTTAATCATTTGTTCAAGAAAAAGTGGAATGAGGAACCTACCCCGCTTGAAGTGGAGATGTTCCTATACCAACAAAATGTAGATAAATATGTGGTGATTGAAGAAAGCGAACGGATGCACGAGCAGGAACGCAGGGAGATGAATGCGGATGAGCGTTCTTAATGGAGCAATCAGCATTGTATTGGGTATTGCAGGGGGAATTGCCGTAGGAAGCGGCGTAATTGCGCTCATTCTGGTGCTTGATATGATTCCCAGGTTGGCTCAACTTACGCAATCGTATGACAAGACTCACTGGTACGAAGGGGCGCTAATAGGTGGTTCACTGGTCGGGACGGTGGCGGACTTCTGGCACTGGAAAATGCATGGGGTACTGCTGCTCAGCCCGATTGTTGGTTTGTTCTGTGGCGTGTTCATCGGTCTGCTGGCCGCGGCGCTCACTGAGGTACTCAATGTACTGCCCGTACTAGCCAAACGATTGGGCATGAAACCTTATTTGTTTGGATTACTGCTCGCCATGATTTTGGGTAAAATGACAGGTTCCCTGTTTGATTTCTTTATATATCAACGGTAACTCGTGGCCATAGGAGGATGGAAGATGGATGAACGAACAGAGCACGCAGGCCAGGAAAATAGTGAAGGTATAACGGAAGAGATGTTACACAAGTCTGCTTATGAGATTCAGAAGGAAGAAGAGGAGAAAGCGTACAATAAGAAAAAACAAAATGAGATGTCCGACAGCATTGAGGAATCCGTACAATATTGGCAGGAAAACGATGATATCTCCCCACGCATGAGTGAAAATAAAAACACGCTCAAGCAAGTTCTCGGACTTGGGGAATCCTTTGACGTGGATATGAGAGAGATGGTGCTGGGTGGCAAACATGTGGGATTGCTTCTTTTAACGGGTTTCGCCAAAGATGAGATCCTACTGGAAGTATTAAAAAGGTTAACATACCTTACGCCTGATCAGGTATCCGAGCACGCACTAAAATCTTATTTCGACTCATACATTCCCCATATACAGGTGGAAAAAGTCGAGAAGATGAGTGCGGTCATCAACAAGGTTCTTACGGGTATGAGTGCATTGTTCGTTGAAGGGGATCGCTCGGTCCTGATTATGGATACCCGGAGTTACCCGGTACGTTCACCCGAAGAACCTTCATTGGAGAGGGTAGTCCGAGGTTCCAGAGACGGCTTTACCGAAACGCTCCTGACCAACGTAACATTAGTGCGTCGCAGAATACGCGACCCTGGACTAAAGTTTGAGATTATGCAGGTGGGGCGGAGAACACAAACGGACGTCTGCGTGGTGTACATTGATGATATTGTGGATAAAGTGCAGGTGGACTCAGTCCGTGAGAAAATTCAGCGGGTCGATATCGATGGTATTCCCGCCGCCGATAAACAACTGGAGGAAGCGATTATCAACAAAGGTTGGAATCCGTTCCCACTCGTCCGTTATTCGGAACGACCCGATGTTACAGCTGCTCATTTGCTGGAAGGACGAGTCGTCATTTTCGTAGATACATCCCCCAGTGTAATGATTCTGCCTACGACCTTCTTCGACCTGTGTGAACATGCGGAGGAGAACAGACAGACGGCACTGATGGGAACGTATCTACGTTGGGTGCGTTTTGCAGGGATTCTTATTTCACTGTTTCTGCTACCACTATGGCTTCTCATGGTTATTGAACCTTCGATTAAACCGATGGGACTCGACTTTATTGGTCCACAGGAAAATGTAAAGCTGCCGCTAATTCTACAGTTCCTCCTAATCGAACTTGGTGTCGATTTATTACGGATGGCAGCGGTTCATACGCCTACACCTCTCGCATCGGCCATGGGCCTGATCGCGGCAATTCTGGTCGGGGATATCGCCGTGAAAACAGGATATTTTGTAAATGAGGTTGTACTCTATATGGCGATCGCAGCCATCGGAATGTTTGCCACCCCGAGTTACGAGCTTGGACTTGCCAATAGGCTGGTCAGGTTGTTTCTGCTCATTGCAGTAGCGATATTCAAGGTTCCTGGATTGGTCGTGGGCAGTACACTGCTCATATTGGCACTCACCGTTCACCGATCGTACAATTCTTCGTATCTCTGGCCTTTTATACCGTTTAATGCAAAGGCCCTGGGCAACTTTCTATTCCGGCTACCCCTGCTGGAAAATAAAAAACGTCCATCATTTAACAAGACCCGTGATAACACCAAAATGTCCGATGATCCGGACGGTGAACTGCGAAAAAGTAAAAAACACAAATGATCTTCCGAAAAATCCATTCATCTCGCTGCCTAATTTGATATACTGGTGTAAAATCATTGGAATAGCAACTGTTCCAGTATACAAAAAAGTGAGGAATGCAGATTATGTATTTACATGGTACAAGTAAAATAAATGCGCAAGGGCATCTGGAGATTGGCGGAGTGGATGCAACAGATCTGAAAGAACAATTCGGAACTCCGCTGTACGTTGTGGACGAGCAATTGGTTCGCGAGCGTTGCAGAGAGTACATGGAAGCATTCCGTGCTTCCGGATTGGGCTTCCAAGTGGCATACGCAAGTAAAGCATTCTGTGTAATGGCGATGTGTGCACTTGCAGCTGAAGAAGGACTTTCTCTGGATGTTGTATCTGATGGTGAACTGTTTACTGCACTGCAAGCAGGATTCCCGGCTGAGCGCATTCACTTCCACGGTAACAACAAAACGCTGGAAGAGATTGAAATGGCTCTTGATGCAGAGATTGGATGCTTTGTTGTTGATAACTTCAATGAATTGCATCTGTTGCAGGCTGTAGCAGCGGACAAAAATCGTAAAGTAAACATTTTGCTTCGTGTGACGCCTGGTATTGAGGCCCATACGCATGAATATATTTCCACAGGTCAAACGGATTCCAAATTTGGATTCGATATCGGCAATGGTACAGCATTTGAAGCGATTGATTTGGCTTCCAAGCAGTCTAACCTGGTATTGCTCGGTGTGCATTCCCACATCGGTTCCCAGATCTTCGAAGTTGAAGGCTTCCAGATGGCTGTTCAACGTGTTGCTGAATTTGCAGCAAGTGTATATGAGCGTCTTAATGTTGCTTTCAAAGTGGTTAACCTTGGTGGTGGATTCGGAATCCGTTATATCGATGGAGATACGCCACTTGAAGTTGCACAATATGTGAAGGCTATTACAGATGCCGTTAAAAATCATTTTGCTCAAATCGGCTATGCCGTACCTGAGATCTGGGTTGAACCAGGCCGCAGCATTGTGGGTGAAGCGGGAACAACGCTGTATACCGTTGGAACAAGCAAAGACATTCCAGGCGTGCGTAAATACGTTGCCGTTGATGGTGGTATGACCGATAACCCGCGTCCTGCTTTGTATGAATCCAAGTACGAAGCTGTGTTAGCCAACCGTGCGAATGAGGCTGCTCAGGAAACGGTATCTGTTGCGGGTAAATGCTGCGAGAGTGGCGATATGTTGATCTGGGATCTGGACCTGCCAAAAGTGGAAAGTGGCGACCTGCTCGCTGTAGCTTGCACAGGCGCGTATAACTACTCCATGGCGAGCAACTACAACCGGATTCGTCGTCCGGCCGTTGTATTTGTCAAAGACGGTCAAGGAGATGTCGTGGTACGCCGTGAGACGTATCAGGATATCATCCAGAATGACCTGGTACCAGCACGCATTGGAAAACAACCAGTTACTCGCTGATTCGTCAAAAGATAATGCGATTCTGCATTATTCAAGATATAGCAATCTTAAAGTTGAAGCAGATGAAAAGGGAACTTCCTTTTTTGTCTGCTTTTTGCGTATTTGAGCTAAATCATGAAAAAAGTTGCCGTTTTTTTTGCGATCCAGACATTTTCGGTGTACACTAAGAAAAGTGCTGTAATGCTTGACCCAGGGTCATGCGTTCTGGCACCATTAACGATGGTCAATACGAAAGGAGTCATTTACATATGGCGAAACAAGCGAAAATTAAATTGGCAAACGGCGGAGAAGTTCTGATCGATCTGTTCGATCAAGAAGCTCCAAACACAGTAGCAAACTTTGAGAAACTGGCTAACTCCGGTTTCTACAATGGTCTTACATTCCACCGCGTGATCCCGGGCTTTGTAGCTCAAGGCGGATGCCCTAACGGTAGTGTAATTGGGTAGGTAATGCACCACTATATTCTGCTTTATTCAACATAGTATTTAAAAATGGCCTTCCTTTCGTTAAAAAAGTGAACGTAGATAAGAGGGATGTCGGATGACTGAACTTATGATACGTGATCTTATCTATAAAATAACTGAAATAATTGCATTGAAGATAGATGATGAGATACAATCTAATAGTGACTCTGATTTAACAAATGGGCTTTTAAAAGCGAAGCACATAATAGAAGAATTCAAAAAGGAAGTGGATAGCAAATGAAAAAAGGTACAATTGAACTTGAAAACGGTGGAGTAGTACACATCGATTTCCTACCAGAAGAAGCTCCAAACACAGTAGCAAACTTTGAGAAACTGGCTAATTCCGGTTTCTACAATGGATTGTCGTTTCATCGTGTAATTCCCGGTTTTGTTGCGCAAGGTGGTTGTCCTACAGGAAATGGAACCGGAGGTCCCGGCTACACAATTAACTGTGAAGTAAGCACTAACACAACTAAGCATGCTAAAGGCGTTCTTTCTATGGCTCACGCTGGTAGAAATACTGGAGGAAGTCAGTTCTTCATTTGTTACGCTCCTCAGCCGCACCTTGACGGTCAGCATACAGTATTCGGTAAAGTAACTAAGGGCATGGAGTTTATCGATGCTGTTTCACAAGGGGACAAAATGAAAGAAGTTAAAGTTTGGGAAGAATAGAATAAAAAATGAAAAAAATACCCCTCAAGAGAATAATATCTCAAGAGGGGTTAAGTTTTACCTATATTTGTTATTTATCTTTGTTTGAGTGCAAAATTGCCTGATCTATCACAATTTCAATAAGTTGACGTTCAGAAACCGTTGGCACGACTGCGTTTTTTGAGAGTAAATCGTCAATAATTCTTAATGAAATTGCCCTTTTATCAACATTGTCTTCCATGTGCTCATTTACATAATCAACAACTCTATCTGCAATATCTAGTGCAAATGTAGCTTTATTTTTATCTAATTTATCTGTCTTAACTACATCTAGTACAAGTCGAGTAACCAACAGCATTTGCTTCATGCCATCTGCCTTATCCTTCGTAATCCATCCTTTTTTCTTAGCAAACGGAATGACAATTAACCCTCCTACAACAGCAGCAAGGATGATTGCAATGACATATAAGTTATCCATTTATCTAAACCCCTTTATGTATAATTACTTACTAACTGTGATTCCATTTTCTTTTCGATACTGAGTTACAAGAATTCTCCAGAAATCATAACTGCATTTGCTGTCTGAAATATGTGGCTTGTAGTACGCATATGCTTCTTTGGCCCAAGTTGGACATTCCATATTAGCCTTGATTTTTTCAGCCTTAATCCAATCTGCTTGCTGTTGCATTGTTTTCTCAAGATTAGCCACTTGTAACTTTTCTGCTTCGGTCATAGGTTCATCATCCTTTGGTTTTGTAATTGGAGTTGCATTCGAAATCCCATTTCTTAAACGTTCTAATTCTGCTTTTACTTGAGGGATAAAGTTCTTATTTGCAGCAGCAACGGTGTTACCATCACCGAAATATGCTGTACCCGGACACGATTTTGAAGACTTGCCCGGTGTATAATCTCCTAACCGTGTACCACTGGCAGAGAACCATGCGTGATATACAATCTTATCTGTATTAACAGGCACATAAAACTTCTCACACAAAGCAGCGTACAAATGAATTACAGCTTTACGTTGAACAGTGGTCATAGTGTCTACGCCTTTATCAAAGCAGCCTATAATCTCAATACCTACATATCCAGCATTGTTATTGTAGATACAAGCAGGAGTCATGTTTAAATCACGATCCAATGAAATGCCCGCTTTCCCATCCTCGAAAAGTGTAATGTGCTGACCTGTGGCTTTCCACTTATTCGTATTAATATGATAACTACGCATTCCCTCTAAACACACAAAATGATCCTGTTGTGCGATTTCATTAACCATTTTACGAGTAGTATAGTTGGGGGCACCTGTATGATGTACTTGTAAGCCTTTGATCCTACGTGTTACCTTTTGCTTCTGTAACCATGGACGAAACTCGTCAATATCAAGTAGAAGGAAGTTGCCTTTTTGAATCATCTAATCACTCCTTTTTTTTGTTATCTTTTGTTGCAGTGTCATCGCCACTTTTATCCTTCAGAATAGAAATTGCCTTTTTAATTTGTGATGGAACAGGAAGCCCACATCGAGCCCAATTTTCTGTGAGACTTAACAATTCATTTGCAATATAAAAGTATGTAGCTCCCACGGCTAAACTCAAGGTTCCGTTCAATCCGAGTATTGCATCGATCTTGTACATTACAAAAATAACTGTAAACATTAAAGCTTTTTTAGCTATGCCTAAAGAACCCTTGTTGGAGTTAAGGCCCTTATCTTTTTGATCAGGATATTTATGTCCTTCAATTGCTGAAGCAGTAAGCCCAGTGATGAAATCCAAAATCGTTAAAATCGCAAGAGTCTCCAGAAGATTACTCCAACCTCCAAACATATATGATGTTACACTTCCAACCACCCCCACAATAAAGTTTAAAAATTTGTCTGACACATTGTTTTCCTTCTCTCAATTAAAATAGACTCCCCTATAATGGAGAGTCTTTAAGCTTAAAGTATGTAATAATATGCTCCCGAAGAGACGCCTCTAATTACAATTGTTGAACTCACATCTGCAACGTCTCGCTTACGAATATCAATAACCGCTATAGTATCATGCAATCCACCAACTCTCGGATAGATAAATCCACCTAAATCTGGCTTTGATATGACTAACTCAGACTCAATCTCACTAAGTCGCATAATCAAAATCGTTGACTCTAATTCGCTGATTTGTTTCACATCAATCGTACCATCTAGGTATTCTTTATCTTTGACATATAGGTCACTTGGTATCTCAGATGTGTACTTCACTGTAATCATGGAAGACAAGTCAGGCCTCGATAATTGAATAAACGATTCAAAGTAATCGGATACTGGAACATCGATATGCGCTGTTACATCATAAGAATCAATAGCCCGAACATTTACATACCCCAATACTTCTGGTCTTGAGATACTTATATATCCATCAGTTTCAGCAGTATATTCTGTTCTAACGTAAACTTCAGATTCCAAACCGTAGTTAGCGCGAGTATGCTCAGATACTTCAACATAACTGCCTAAATCTGGCTTCGATATTGTTATTCGACTATCAATATATTTTTGTGTTCGATTGGCTACATCAATGTAACTCTTCAAACTCATTCTTGGATCAATCGTAATCATTGAATTCATATCTGGTCTTGAAGTAGATATGGTTGACCACAAATCGGAAACTGCACTTTCAATGATAGTAATTGAAGATAACATTGTAGATTCATCTGGTATTGCAACGGTTATCCAAGAATCCGCTTCATTTCTATTAATGGAGATGTAACTATCAATATCTGAGAATAGTGGATCTTCATATCTATGGATGTAGATTGTTGAATGCAACGTCTTTGTTCCGCGGGTACTCTTGACTGTGATAAATGAGTCAATATCTCTAGGCTTCTTTTTATAAACAAACAATGTTGATTCTACTTCTGAACGTCCATAAGATCGAACTTGAGATGTAATATACCTTAATTCGAGTATAGGTGGCTTTGTTGACTCACGAGTATTTATGTAGATAGGCTGATTGTCGCTTGATTTAATTATCAATCCATAATTAAATAATGTTTTATTCTGCCATCTTTTTAAAATTTCTACTACATCAAACTCAATATATTTTAACTGAGTATTGACGACATAGGCATTACTCAGTAATTCAATACTGTTTGGTTTATTGGCATAAGTGATCCCATATTCATACCAAACCGTACTTGGTTGATATAGTTCAATGTTTGCATTGTTTCTAATTGTTCCGGTGTAATACAGTCTTAACTTTGCACTTTCAATGTTTAGTAGGTCTGGAATTGCAGAATTTAAATCACCAAAATTGACGAATGATTCGAAGCCTTCAAAATCACTCTGACCAATCATCATACGCTGAGTGTCGCCATAGTTGATAGTCTGAAGGTCAATACGGCTACGGGTAGTTGCATCTGCTATGGGCTTTAGATCAACAGTAACCCGAGGAGCTTCCATTAGCTCATATATCCCTTGAGCCCTATTATGAGGCCGCACATTAATAGTTGATTGTATTTCAGTAACAGACATGGCAAGGATAGAAGAGTCAAGATCGCCATTTCCTCTGAACATTATGTTAAGAATGTTTGTTAATTCACTTTCGGTGGTAAGTCTGACCGATATTGATGATTCTAAAGAATGATTATCTCTAAGAGAAACTCTAATTTCAGACTCTAGTGTTGACTCGTCTTGAGCATATAATATATATTTACTTGTAAATCTGTTGGAGGGACTTTTTACATATATGAATCCCTCCGTATCATGGTCAGCATAGTACAAAAATGTCACTCCTCATCTCATTGTATTGAGATTTAAACACGATCTGCTTTGACTTTTAAATCAAATGTACCATTGGGATTTGGCTTGGCAGTTATATTGGTAGCAATCCTTATGTAGAAATCAATCTCATCATCGGGCTGCATTAATCCATAAGTCAAATAGTCTGTGGCTAAGAATGGATTATCTTGCCTTGATAATTGAACAAATACATCTTCTTTAGAATGACGCTCATCCATTTCTAGAAATATATTGTTGATTGGATACCCCAATTGATTCTTAAGTTTTATTTTTTTCGTGAGGGTAGTTTGTCCAGCTATGATAATATCAAAGTCTAATTGTTTTAATATATCCCCAAACGTATCCGACAAGTACTCTCCAGTTTCATCCATAAACATTAATCCCGAGTATGTGCCTACAAATGTGGTCTCCCAGTAATCTGTTTCCCCCCAGTAATCTTGAAACTCCACTTTGAGGATGTTAGGTTGATTAATAATAACATCACGATCAGAGATATTAATATCTATATCTTGTGGAGAGGGGGCTAATCTAGTAAAACTGCCATCAGAAGGATAATACGCTTTGTCGTTTAAAAGAATACGATACTGAACTTTACCTTTATCAGTGTCATCTAATGTGCCTGTTAGTTTGCTGCCAGATAATGAGAGTTGTATTGTTGCGTTTGTGTTAAGTACATAAAAAGCAACATCGTCCATTTTAATTGTCTCCATGGCTGAGGTGACGCTTAGTTTCATATTATCAATCGCAATACCGGGATCTGAACTATGTATGTTATCCTCTATGTAGTAAGCAAATCGAATTTTATTACCTTTATTCTTCAAGTTAGTCGAATTAATTAAAGAAATATCATAATGACTCATCCCATTTTTCTTAAAAATAGTCAAACTTGAAACATCAATTGTGCTCCACTTACCAAAACTACACACTTCCCAAGTGTCGCCTTCATTAAACGATACGGCATATCTTAATTTTCCATTTGTTGAGTTGAGTTTATCTACAATCGAAAGTAGATCTCCATGAATATTAAAATCATCTGTCTGGATAACGGATTGCGGAGAGGAGATGGACGAGCTAGATGCAACTTTCGGATTATTATTATCACTCCATGTGACCACATCAAAATCTCCCTCAAGTTCATCCAATGGAGAGTGGTTGGTGGTAATATTTAATTCGGCTGACGTTTTGGAGGGATCGTCTGTATAATATAGAACATCTACACCGTCACCCAACTCCTCGTAGAGGGTAAAAGGTTCGGTTTCAATTGTGATTATAGATTCAGTTTGATTCGGGTCATCGGCATATTCGATAATTTTGATCTCTTTAGCTTCCCATTCTGCTGCTAGAATAAAAGGTTCGGTTTCGATGTTAAAGGAAGCTTCAACTTTCGTTGGATCGTCTGTGTAGCAACATAGTTCTAACTCACCAGCAAGTTGTGACCAAGCAGATTCTGGGATCAAGGAAGCGGTAGAAGTCCCATAATTAAGGTAGTCAGCTTCACTTACATTTAAACCTCGATCTGTCCATACTCCTGAAGTGTAGCTATAATATGAGCCACCACTGAACACAAGTAGCTTTTGGATAGCCATTATTTTCCTCCTTTCTAAATCTAAATTAAATAAACAATCATTTCACATGCTTAAGTTATTGATGCTTTCTTGATTGGTGTTTTAGATGTATCTATTTTTTGCTTAAACACTTTGCCTGAACCTAATTGGGTTGACGAGGTCGTCAAATATGACCTCTTAGACATCTGCTTATAAGTCTCAATTGTCTCATTTTTTTGTATTCCATATTTAATAAAAATTCCTTCAGAATACGAAGAACAAAACAGGAGAGTTCTATTTGTATCATACATCTTCAATTCCTGTATGCCCACATAAGATGCATTTCCATTGTTTGCAGTGATGTTTATTCTGTATTTTTTGAACTTTTTTACATTAACAAATTCAAACTCTTTTTCTGTCCATAATATCCAATCAGTAACATTGCTTCTTTGGTCTAGTACTGTCCAATTTAAACCATTGTCATTTGTCCCTTCAAATGTCCACGATTTCGGAGCAACATTCACATTATTGAGTCCATGAACAATAGTATATTTATTTACTACTGTTGTGTCAGGGAACTCATAAGCCAACCATCCGGTCAATTGCCCTGATGCGGTAACCCAGCTATTGAAATTGCCACTTTGGACTATATTTTTATCAAAAGCATTAAAAGCATTGTAAGCACCACTGGTACTAAATGTACTACTACAAGTTGCAACCCCACTTGGCAAAATGTCGCTAGTCATTTGTGGAATTATATCAGTAACATCATAAGGTAAACTGAAATACTTATCTTCCGATGAAATCAAGAATCTACTTGAATAAGGGTTATATATTTTCAACTCCCCAGAAAAATCTATATCTAACGCATCTAGATCAATAGATGATGATCCCCAACTTATCTCGACATAGTGTTCACGGCTTGCTAAATTTGTTTTTTCATAAACAAGCGTTTGAAATTGCGGACTTCCATTTTGAGTGTATGTTTGTTCTATACCGTCTATCTTAATCTTAGCAATGCCGCGCGCTGGGTCACGATAGCCAATTATTCTTATCCTTGTTCCTGAAAAATTAAAAAATAATTTTGCATTCGCATCAGAACTGTATATATTTGTTCCGTTGTAATATGATGTATTGGTTGTAGTTAACCAGTTCCCATTAAATTTAATTAAGTTATTCTGACCATCGTAACGTCTCCAACCGCTTTCTGGGGCGGTCAGCGATTGCCCTATAATTGCCATTAAAAGAACTCCTTTCAAAACAAAAAGAACACATCTGTATGGTGCGTTCTTCATAAATTTAGCCAAGGATAATTTTATCAACTCGGCGTTTTGACATGTCGATTGTGTGCTCGAAGGTTTTGCCTATGCCCAATATTACATTTGTACTTTTTATATCTTTTTGCTTGGTTACATATCCGTTAAAATTGGAAATCAAATCTGCTCCGTAATTAAGGAAGTTCTTTTCGCTATCTGTCTCCATTTTAAATACTGTAGAATCTTTGATTGAATATTTGTCATCTGATGAAAGTAAGAATTTACTTAGAGTTGGTTTGATTACTTCGCTGTAAATCTCCAGTTCGTCAAGTACACCTTTTCCATAACCAGATGCAACGGATGCAAATCTACCAAGTGTAAGATTATTTGAGTACGCTGTTGTTTCTAAACTTAAAGGCTTTCCTTCGTATACAAGCGATCTGTCAATATATATTTGTATGGAGTTGCCAGCTAGTGTGCCATCATAAGTAAATAAAAAATCATGAAATAGACCATTATTGTAGTGACCGCCAGTCCACACAAAATTGAATGTGCCTGACGTACCTCTTGACATTTGAAATGCGATGCCGCTCGGTGTAGTTGCAAATAAGAAACCGCGTTGTGCAGAGGTTCCACCACAGTCAATGATAGCCACATTCGTGGAAGGTATTTCATCATACTTAAACTTGAATCGTACACTTTTTTCCCCGTGTGGAATAACTGGTGCATTAAATTGTACATAACTATTTACTCCATTAAAACTTCTAGCGTTTCGATGAACGCCAGTAACAACAGTTGTACCATTGTTTGTTCCAATGTTAGAGCCTTTACTATCTATTAGATTTCCAGATTCCTCATCCATTTTAAACCAAGAAACACCACATAAATTCATTAAGTATTGCGTATAGATTGGATTATAAATCACTACAGTGTCATCTCCTTCCTAAATGAAGTCATTATTTTACAGACAAATTAGTAATCTCCATGTATTTATTTAAATTTACTGTTGATTTAAAAACAATGCCTGAACCAAGCGTCACATTACTAGTCATAGGCTGCACAATAACTTTACTGTTACGATTAAACACACTGAGATCAACTATTCCATCTGAAATAAATACACTTTTAAGAGGCAATGTTGTTGATACATTAATCCAAGCATAATTTTTGAAAGTTTTATAATTAGCGGAATCTTGAATTAGAGAATAATTAGCCAAATTGTCACCTCATTTATTGAAACGTTATTCCGTTAATCTTGCTTAATTTGTTACGCTCAAACTTTGTGCGATAAAGAAATCCATCTTCGTGTGTTGATACAGTAGGTGAGAGTGATATATTGCGTTTCAACCTCAACGTTCCATCAGATGATGAGACATAGTTTGTATTGTATTTACCATCTGTAAACTCATCTACAGTGAGCAACGCAGGAACCGGGGTGGAAGATAGTTCAATCTTAATTCTTGCATACAATCCAACTGGACTATTTATTTTCCCATCTACATATGTAATCTCAACATAGTCAGACCAGTCAATATTATTGGTGGATGACTTTGTGTATATTTTGTAATCCACATTTGAACCAGCATCCACCATAGTTTTGACTACTCGTTGAAAGGCAGTTACTTTATCGCCAATTGCAATCACAGCAGATTCCCATGTGCCCTTTGAAGAGTAGACAGATTTCCCTGTAGAATCAATAGCCACCTCTTTAAGTTGTAGTTTTCCATCTTTTAATTCTGTTCCATTGTGTACGCCAAACGTTAAGTCTATGGGGAGCCCAATTTCTTTTGTTGACACTTATCTCAACTCCCAATTGATATTACCCGAATGATTTGCTTTGAGTGGTGCGTCAAATTTATCAATCATTATTCCATTTTTCCGCACTACCAATTGCCCAATTAAATCCTGATCTGATGTAATTTTAATTTGAAGGAAGGGGATTTGTTTATTGGGGAGAGAGAGGATGGATTGATAGTTTATATTTACACCATTTAAACTCATTGATTTCTTATATCCAAAATTAAAGCAATCAATATTATTTTTGAATTTGCCTTCCATATTTCTTGAATTAAGATTTGCATCTGACGATCCATTTTTATACTGGATGATGTCATTATAGAGGAACGCCCTACCCGTTAACGGATACTCATCATCTCCGACAACATAAGAGATTGAAAACCGATCCTGATTCACGTGGAATACACCATTGGCAACATTGTAATAGAGCTGTGAACCTTGACCAACGATTCCAAAGCTGACTAATTTATTTTTGTCTATACTATAAAAGTTATTTGATTTCTTAGTTAGTAAATCGAATTCACATAGATCAGTATCGTCATAATAATCCGCAACCCAAACGTATGCTTGTGTAACAGGAGAACGATTAAATTGTTTATTTCCTAGGATCAAAATTAAACCCCCTTTAAATTAAAAAAGGACAGAGAATTTTCCCTGTCCTGAATGTATAATGTTAATATGTAAATAATTAGACGTAGCGATATGAGATACGCTTCTTGAAATTTTGCCTCCCTGAAGAAGCGTCCAAAGGTACTTCACATTGAATAGACAATGTTACATAGTTACCTGCTGCATCAACAGGGTTACCGTTGTTGTTTACCCCTAAAATCTCTTTAACTCCCGGCTTCTGTGGTGTTGTATAGGTTGCCCCTGAATGGTCTTTAGTAGTTGAACCTGTAGTACCAATTGGTTTTGAAAAGTCTTTACCCACCCGAGAACTCTCCTCATCCAAATCAGTTTCGCCTAGCGAATCTACCTGTACATGAAACCAGTTATTTTTAACAAGTTCGACGATATTTCCTTCTGTTTCACCAGTACCACCACTCATGTCACGAGTTGTGATTGTGCAATCTTCCATTTTTGCCACATCATCTGTACCGTTATAGTTATTCCATACGTTAAAAATAAAAATTGGGGATTTGTCATCTGCGTCAACTGTTCCGTAATTGAATGGTTCTGTAATTGCCGCTGTATGAGTCGCATTACGCCATGAGACGATTGGTTGCACCATATGTATAAAACTCCTTAGTATTTAAATTATGTTCTTACTGTTACTTGAATAGTTATACTCTGAATATTTAGTCCTGCCTTTATTACATTCGCTCTAAATATATCTCCTGCCAATACTTGATTATGTCTAATCGAAACCAACTTATCATCTTTCCTATCGTTAGGATTAAACTTAATATTCCTATCAAGTACATTTAGCCAAGTGTTGAAATCTCTGGTTCTTTCTATTGTGATTTCAGATTCCGTTTCCCCAGCGAAAGCACAAATAGCCTCCACTTTCACAATCTCACCAGTGAAAGGGAAGGGAGCTAATACACCTATTGGTTCCTGAAAAACGTATGAGTCCTTACATAAGACAATTACCCTATCTTGCAATTCTAATGGCATATCTTTGAGTTTCTTATGCTCCTCAATACTCATCAGTCCATCTTTGAAATCATTAACAACTTGCAGATTCTGACCGAATACATCGATCTCAATCCAGTGGTTACCATCAAATCGATATCGTTTACCATCCTTATATGTCTGTACTGTCCATCCAATCTCAGGTAATGGATACATCAATCTCAGTTCAACAATATCTGCAACAGGCTCTTTGAATACGAGACGAGTTGTTTCATATGCATCTTTAGCTTTATTCGCAGCTATTGTTGCATTATCAGCAGCTTGATTCGCTTTGTCTGTTGCAACTCTTGATAAATCTGTCTGAGCTTGTGACTCCTTAATGGCATCCTCAATTTTACCTAGTGCAATCTGATTCTCATTAATCTTAGCTTGGATTTGATCAATGTAATCCTGCAATGTAACCACCACATCTGGATTACGCGTCACCATGGCATAGATACGAGAAGCGGGGTACATAATTAATCCTCTGCCTTTGTACCTACAAAGATGTACAGTTCCTTCTTGAGAAGGGTGAAATTGAATAACTCCCATGCCGTAGTGGACGAGAAATTCATGCTCATTCAACACTGGCCTATTCTCGAATACCTCTTGATCAATTTCTATAAATCCAGCGATGTTAACTTTGTCAGTAGGAGAGGGCAGTTCAAGGAGAGTTATAATTCCATTAATGACAGGCAGCGAGTCGGCTCGATCAATGAAGGGATCTTGTGGTGTTCCGCTCCGAGAGATAATTGTTAAGGGGTCATTATATTGTAAATATGTACTTAAATCTGGCAATTGTTCACCTCCTTTTAATTGACGAATACATTGGTGCTGCCAGAGGTAATTGGTGTTGTCGTGCTGAGATGCGTTGTCACGTTTTTAGTGATACTTGATACTGCTTTACCGCCAACAAAAACTGTAGAACTACCTGTTGAAACTTGACCCGAACCTGATCCTGATGTGCCGGGGCTGATTGAAATAATTGATCCACCCAATTTAGGGGAAGGTGATGGATCTGCTACCCATTGTTCTTGTGTGGGAGATGATATAGAGACAATTGGTTGCCCATTAACATAAACAGTCGAGCTAGAATTGACTGAGCCTGTAATTTTTGCGTCAGTAGTGTGAGTAACCGTACTATAAACAGGACTATATCCTGTACAGTTGCCGAATTGATCCCATGATGAACATTCTGATCCACTTGGATACCTCTCAACATATGAGACGTGTCCACTTTTGATTGATTCTTGAATAGTTGATCCTTTATATGCTACACCAGCCATATATCCTCCTATTGTAATAGTGTAAATTGATATCTAAACTTGATATCCGCATCACCAGTTACCCTTAGTATATTTTTTCCTGTGGGGAAGGAGAGATAGTTGTTATTGAAATCTTTGTATCGATACGTGACCGCTAAAGATGTTTCAATGTCCTGATTTTCATTGTCAACAAACACTGTTTCACCATGAATGAGACTTTTAAACTTAAACTCTTCATTGTTGTGAGAAGTGTTGATGATACTGAAGTCACCGTTACCTTGTTTGGTTATCCAAATCTCAGGGGAGCAATTTTTATCTCCCTTATTATCAAATAAGAGGATTGGTTCGAAATAAAAAGTTGTGCCCCTAAACTCAGGTATTTCATTGTAAGTATTTCTCATGAACAAAACACGGAACATTATACTAACATTATAGAATCCCACATCCTCAACAACATCTGGGATATGAGCACCATTGATACAATTCTGCCACTCTGACCAGTTAACGTTGTCTCGTGTGAATCGAGTTTGAACAACAATTTTAGATCCAATTGGCTCAACTGATTCCCATGACACTTTACTCAACACACCATCGGCGCTAATTGGAATTGGTATAGGTTCAGAAGTGTAATTTCCTTTAAGATTGATAATTGATTGCCATGTAGTCATATCATCACCTAACCAATCTTACCAAAGGGATAAAATAGTGCTGCACTACCAGCTTCTTTCCACCTTGTTATTCGGTAGGTGGCCCAAGAAGCATTCTTGTCGTAAGTGGTAGTTCCATCAACAGTTTGCCAAGGTGGTTCTGTATTACCTGACTCTCCTGCTTGAATGTTTATATAAAACCCACCATTATCGATAGTAGGCAATACGATATCATTTCGCCTGTATTGTGTATTTGCTGCCCATGTACTCGCCAATCGAGTATCATTGAATTGAGCATCAGTGGAAACAGGGAAGATGGGTTCTGTGAAGCCAGATGTGCCCGATTGAACACAAATGTAAGCATGACCATTATCAACTCTAGGGACAATATAATCACCAACAGTATAACTCTTAAGCATTTGCCAAAATGGAGCCGCTTTGCCTGTGCGTACATTTATCCAACCAATGTATCCATCATATACAGGTGCAGTATTATATAAACGCTTAGTTCTTAGATAGTCCCCACTTATTGGGGTAGCAGATACATAGTCATCCGATATGAGATCAAGTAAATTAAAATTATCGCCAAGTTCTCTGATAGTTTTTTCTATTTCGTCTGTAAAGGAGGGTATCTTGAGCTTAAGTTTATTTGATTCAGTAGACATTACATTTGATTCTCCTTTCTTTAAATATCTGACCATTTAGTACCTACGCCAAAGTCAGACCATTTTGGTCTTGCTGGATTAGGCATTAAATTTCCTTGCGAATTCGTTATTGTTGATTGATGTGTTCCAGTTGAGTATGTATTCTTCTTGATCTCCATTGGAGTGTAATTCCACTGGTATGTACGAGATGTCATGATGGGAGAGTAGGAATAAGGGGAGTCACAACGAAAAGTTAAGTTGATATATCCTTGCTTGAGACAGTTATGAACCAAAGTGGAATCATCAACAACCATGGCATAGAAAATACGCTCAGCTCCTAATCCATCCTCATTAACAAAGTACAATTCTTGATAGTATTCGTGCTGGGTCAGCCATTGGGCAACTTCTCGAATTTTAGCTGTGTTCCAAGTTTCTTCAAATGCAAAAGAGACCGAAAACTTTAGTGGCTCAGTTTCAGTCCTCATAAAATATGGCTTATCGTTTCCTTTAACTTTTTCCTCAATAATCTCCCTAGAAGGGAAAAATATCTCTTCTTGCATCCCACTGTTTAAATTAACATTTAAAATGCCATAGTCAACAGATTTGATACCAGCAAAAGAAAAGTAGAGGGAGTCACGTATTGTAATCCAAATCACCTCCAATATAAAATTTGGACAAATAAAAAAAGCCCTATTTATAAGGCTTTTATGACGCTAATTTCTATGTAAAATCGGTATTTCATTTATATTTCTATATTCAATATTGTGGAAATTAAATAGCCACTGTGATATATTGTTTGTAGCAAGTACTGAATAAAGTATTACTGGGTATAATAAAAAGAGCAGGATGCGCTAACATCCTAACTCTTTACAACAGCCGCTTTCAAGGGCGGTGGCTGTGGACAGGTAATTGAAATGGGTCGCTACCTTACCGAGGGCGGCCTATTTCCTTTTGTTTTGATTATTCAATGCAATGACGATAGTTACAATCAGTCCAATCAAGGTTACTATGAACCCCGCAAAACTGATCATCAACGTCAGCACATCTTTCATCTCCACAGGCATCACCTCCTTTACAGGAGACTAGCCGACCGCCCAATCAAGCCATTCTGTTGATAAGGGATATTATACCATACATTTTTACTAGTGGATATTATCACAGGAACTTATACTAGGTAAAAGTATGCTTTCATTGGAATATAAAAAGCACTCAATCTAATGAGTGCTTAAAAATTCATATAAGTATTAACTTGATTGGCATACTGCACCTTAAGACTGTCTCTTTTTACTTCAAATTCTTCTTGAGTGATCATGTTGTTATCAAGTAGAGTTTGAAGTTTGTTGAGCTCATTCGTAAGCATTCTAGTGTGGAAATCTGCTTCTTCATTTTTTGCTTTAGCAGCAGTTGTTTTCATAGCTTCGTATGCGTATAACCCAAAGAACAGCAGAGAAGAGACAATTAAAATGTTTGGAGCAGGGTGATGTCTAGTCAACGAAGGAACTGAAGCAAATCCCAGAAGAACTAGAGCAAGGGCAAAAATTAAATAGAAATTCTTTTTGTATAGCATATGTAGACCTCACTTCCTAATTATGGAATGATTATATCATGCCAAAAGGAGTGGGTCTACAGTATTAGAACATGTAGATTTTCAGCAGGTCATACATAGCGGAACCTTCTTTAGTGAGATCTATGGGCTTTTTACCATCATTGTTTTTGATATCTGGGTCAGCTTTAAGAATTTTAAGTTCACCGAAATAGAATCTATCCTCATTTTTAGCTACTATGTGTAGAGCAGTCATACCCTGCGAATCTCGAATGTTGGGGTCAAGTGCATTGCGTTTAATTGCTTTGTAAGCTTCATAATTATTCTCTTCAATAGCTAGCATTAGTAGTGTCTTTGAAGTTGAGCTATCTTGGTCATTAACCCCAAGAGTTCCGCTATTTAATGCTGTGCGAATCTTCTCAGCATCTAATTTGTCATCAGTTGAGTAAGTCTCTTTCAAATTTTTCACCTTTTTACTTGCTGTAGTATTTGCGTTTGTAGAATTGCTTGGAGCAGTAGTAGTTGAACTGTTAGATGTTGATGGAGTTGTATTGGAGCTACTTGATGACTCTTTTAATGAAACCTGAGAGTTGGTAACAGACTCAACAGAATAGCCCATGGCATTTGCCGTATCTCGTACTGGAAGATAAAGCTTTCCTCCAATGTTCATTGGACTTACAGATAATGTAGCTTGAGTTCCATCTACAACAACCTTAACATTACTTTGAGTGGCTTTAAAATAAGTAGCAGCTCCTACGGCAGAACCAGCAGTTACTGCAATACCAACAATTGCACCAAGCATGAAAGTTGGTAGCTTAGTTAATATCTTCTTCATAAGTTATGTACCTCCGAATTTATATAGTAAATTTATCCTGCTTATCTAGATAAATTATACTATATATATCGGTATTATTTTTGGAAAAGTTTAGTTCAAATCAATACGAGTACCATTAATTTTTACATTTCTTGTGGAGTTGATGTTGATGTCACCGTTTTGAGCTATTTCAATGAATGAGCCAGATTCGATACCTATCTTGACCGACTTCTTAGCAAGTACATTGAAGGAGTCCATTGTGATATTAATATCACCACCATCACTTTTAATAAGTATTCCATCATCTGCGAGGTCTACACTTCTTAATCTAGCTGTATTTGAAGCCTTGTACTCCTGTTTGTAACCGCCATTGTATTTGGTATTGACCATCTTGGCTCGATCATCTGGGCCACCATCACCTGTGCCAATTTTCTCTACTGGCTGAGCAGCATCTCCAGACCCTAAGAATGTTGTTTCACGTTTTACCTTCATACTTGATTCTGGCAAAGTGTAGGAGTATGCAATTATTCCTGTGCTTTCTGTGGTTAGTATGCGCTTTTCACTATCTTGCCAAAATAAAAGTCGACCACGAGAATCTTTCGCTTGTTCCTTTGCGGATACTTGTGCTGTTACATAACGCTGAAAGTTATCTTGAATATCAATGTAGTCGATGTACTGACCAACATTAGCATCTTTACCGATGGTCTTTAATCGGTTTACAGTTAAATTGTTAATATAGCCATCGTCTGCAAGGATTGTATTGACTTCTAGCATTTCAGCCATAAGTTTACCAACATTAATCATGTCAAAATGGTCAAGATCTATAACTCCCGCATCGGTATCAATTAATAGTTCTCCAGCTTTACCATAAAATTTAGCTTTATGTGCTTTGAGGTTTCCGAAGAGATCGACGGAAAATACGGCATCATCGAAATTCTCACTTCCAGCCCACATTCCGATCTTTGGAAAAATCTTAAAAATGCCCTCGCCATCACGCAAGGTTAACGATGATCCTTCAATTGTCCCATCCTTAAAGAGTGAGTTTTTGATTTCAGCCGAATCAGCGAAGAGCTTATTCATCCATACATTCCCGAACATATCTGCGTGCAGTGGCGCTGTTTCCCATACAGATCCTCCTAGCTGAAATCCTGTATGAGTCACTTTAAATATTCTCTCACCCTCACCAGCTTGAAAGTTTCCTTTCATATATAAATCGCCATCTGTTGAGGTATAGAAGGTCTTATCAAATATTGTACCGTTTTTTCGCTCAATGGAGAATCCATCGTCAGCAGTTACATTAACCCTATTAACAATGTTGAGATCATTACAGTTGGTTGATGCATAACGATTCAGTGTAAATCCAAATTTATCGGGAGCTTCAGATAATAAACCAAGTCTCACAACAGGTCGACCACATCGATCATCAATCATTAACTTGGAACCTTCAATTGTAAATACACCTGTCGTATCACCGATGACCACGCGCTGTCCAAGTATGACTTTCCCGTAGACCATCTCAGCAATGACCCCATTAGCGTCGATCGCTGTTTCGAAACGGAGGCCTCCTGATCTCGTGAGACCTATTTGACCGTGGGTCAGACGAAGGAATCTAAGAGGATCGTCCACATCACTGATTGTGATGCCTAAATTGTTAATATCTACCGTATTATTGATACTCATATTGATACTATTGGTAATCCTATTCCACACATTATCGAACAATCGACTCATCTCAGAAGAGTCAACTACAGCCTGACCCCACTTAGTCTTACTCGTATCAACAATTACACTAGTATTCTTCGTATCCTTCAAAAATTTCTCTAATCTCGTACTCTCATCGTTAACATTCTTAGCATTGCTCAACGTTAACTTAATACTCGATCCACCAAAGTCATAGCTAATCTCACTTATTCTTGCTGTTAACTCAATCCCCAATGGTTCATATTTAACATTAACGAAATCACCAAGGTTTAACTTTTTCCAATTACGCTGCTCCTCAATAATCTCCAGAAAATTTACAATATCAATCTCTACCGCTAATTGAGGAACTTGCAACTCCTTGAACTTTTCCATTGCCGCATCGTATAAATCTTGCTCATCTATGTATACGTCATCTGCAAATTCACGTTCAATCACATAATAGTTCAGCTCTTGTAATTGTTCACTGGTAAAGTTGTTCTCCGAATCCAATAGCGTATGCAATCCACTAATCCTAGTCTGCACATTCGTTATCTGATTTAACTTATTGTTTACTTCAATTTGCTTTAGATTAATTTGATTCTCTTTATTGTCTAAGCTGTATCTCTCCACAATAGCTGCATCATTACCAGCCATCTGATACTCTTCAATACTAATCGTTGCAACCTGCATGAACACGCCAGTAGATGATCCATTAACAGTAATTGTTGTTGTTTCTAAATTGTTCAACTTACCCAACATAACCCATCTACCTGAAGTAACAGGTTTAACAGATCCATTCAACGCAACAGTCACACCAGAAGAGGAATCAACTTTAATCATAGCTGCATAGTTATATCCTTTGTTCAATTTGAATGTTCTCGATGTGCTTCCACTATGACTATACTTCTCAAAGAACATCTTATCTCCAAATTGTTGAGCCAATGTTACTTCTTGTACAACTTTCTCGTCTTGTTGTAACTTATTGAGATCAATTTTAAGTTGGTTTAACTGTGTCTCATATCCTTCTAATTCCTCAAGATATTGCTTAAACAATCCAGTCTTACTTTCAACTAATGCCTCGTAATCCAACAGCGCATGACACAGTGAATCCGACATCCAATGACTTGATGAAATCACTGTTTTATTGGCATCTCGTTCAAATGGATAAATGAAGTATCCATAGTTTTCAATATAGTTTTGCCCAGTTGGATTAACTTTTTGAATACCTAATCCATCTTTACCAGAAGCGGAGAGACGTGTAACCATTTCCTCTGAGCTCCGATTTCGACTCATACTTTTCATTAGTTTGCCATGCGAAACAGTGAATCCCATGTTGATTCCAGTTAGCTCGGGCTTAGTCATACTCAATGTACGTTCGTCTGTGTCGAGTGTAACTATGGCATTGTATACTTCAGCAATGGAGTATATAGCTTCGAGGACGGTAGAGGAAGGGAATTCAAATGACCTCTTACTTAATTTGAAATCGGCATCAATATAATCAATATTCCAGATAGTGTTGCCTAACCGAAGCATATCTTCAATTACTTTATCTGCTCCGTAAGACTCAACTTCATAGCTTTTTATCAATTTGTCTGCTAATTCACGAGTCAAAGAAAAACATTTAATATCCATTACATCCGAATCATCGAGATTATCACTAATATCATTTACGATAAACCACTCAATTTTAATCCCAGTAACAACTTTGATTAAGTATCGTTCTTTGATTAACTCCACATTCTTATTAGGCTTCAACTTGTGATGCTTATCAATAAAGTAGGGGAGAGAAAATGATAATTCGCTCACATCATTCAATTTAACATCTATGCCATCATTGAAGATTTCGCTTAATTTACTGATAATCTCACGATTTGGTTTAGCCAGAAAGTATTGTGGTTGAATAGGTTTCCTATTGTGGTCAATTTCTCCTAACATACACTTTCCTTTCTGATAAATAAAAAGAAGAGGGGATCAACCCTCTCCTTAAATCATTCTTGTTTTTAATTTGTTGTTTAAAGCATTTTCAAATTTACTCAATAAACTTGAACCAGTATCTGTATCTTTAGCATGTATTTCAACCTTATCAATCTGAATGCGATTGTCGTTGGTTGAAGGAGTGGGTACTGACTTCGAGAACAGACCAGTAAAATCTAATCCATTTTTAATCTTATCTGTAATTCCGCGAACAACGTCCACGATTTTTAAGAGGTTGGAGGTATCAGATTTATTAAGTATCAATTCCTTCTCGTGCGCCAATAGGAATTTGCCCTCTTTTCCTATGCCAGCAGGAGTCATGCCACCAGTCTCAGCGCTGAATATTTTTTGATTTACTAAATCTTTAAAACTTCCATCAGGAAAACTATACACAGACCGTAATTGGTCATTCTTAGCTTTAAGTGAATCAAACTGTTGAGTAAGATTCTTGTACTGCGAAGAAGCCTTATCAAGTTTAGACATTTCAGCCTTAATCGACTCAGCAGACTGTTTGTTACTCAAATACTCAGTCCATGCAACTCGTGCAGCAGTTGTACCTTTAATAGCTCCTGTTTGACCAGTTGATCCACTCCCACTATTTGTACCACCACTTCCCGGTTCAGTAGGGGAGTAGTCACCAGATTTAAACTTGTCTAAAGTGGTTCTACCCAACTCAAATTGATCTACAAGATTCTGCATTTCCTTGGAAGTCTCAAAAATGTGAGTTTTCATGTTGGCAAATAACTTATCATACTCGCCACCAATAATACCAAGTGTAGCAGTTACAACGATAGCGTCATTACTCATCAAGCCTTGTTTGAGATTATAGAAATACTTCTGATCCTCTAAGATGTCTTTGTATTTACGCTCAGTCTTTTTCTTCTCTTCATCCAACTTGTCAAGAGTATCTTGATGTTGTTTATCTTCTTCATCTTTAACTTTATCGTTGTAATTCTTGTGGTCGTCAAGCTGATCTTGTAACCCTTGTTTAACTAATTCGCGTTCACGATCACGTTCAAACTTACGAATCTCTTCATCGATGGCTGTGAGTTGATCATTTAAATCTTTACGTCTAGCCTTTGCATCCATCGACTTGTCGCCAGATATATCATTGAGCTTATTCATAATCTTTTGACGTTCATCCATTTTTTTCTGAAGTTCTTCAGTATAATCAACTCCAGAATTCTCCCGATCCAATGCCTTGATTCGATTATTAATGTAGTTTTCAAACTGTTTTTGTTCATCATCGATGTTCTTGGTGCGTTCCCCGTGACGCTCATTCTCTTTTTTAATTTCTTGATCAAGAGCTTCGAGTGCCAAGTCACGTTGCTGTTCGATAACTTTTTTGTACTCTTCAATGATATTGTCAGCAGCAGATTCTTTCAGATCTTTAAGTCGATCATTAACATCTTTCATTGCAGAACTGGTATTAAGAAGGGAAAGGTTAAGTTCTTTCAGCAGGTTGGTGTATTTAACTGTTTGTTCAGCATTGAGTTTTCCACTACTCAACAAGTGCTTTATATAGTCAATTTCTTTGACAACAATACTGTTCTTTTCTTCAAGGAAGGGAATCTGACTTCGTAACTCTTTGTTATATTCTACTGAGCCCTCAGTCAATCCTTTTAGATTCGATTCAGATAAAGACAAGCTATGGTCTTGATCGGCAAGCTTATCGTTATAACTTCCAATAAACGACTCAATAACATTTTCACGCTTAGCATAGATTTCCACTTCATCAGCCAATAACTGATTTTCTATTTCAGCAATTTGCTTATTATACTCCTGAGAAGTGATTTTCTTTTGTTTCATCAACTCATTAATTTTCTTAATTTCATCTTCTCTGAATTTACGTTGTTGCCCAATTAAACTAATTTGTGATTGTTCCTCTTTGCGCCATTCCTCAGAATTGACATAGAACATTGACTGTTTATTTGAAGATTTATCGATTTTATTCTGCACTTTTTCAATGGCATTAGAGTATTGTAGCACCCAATCATCAATTAATTTAAATTGGTTCTCTCTTTGCTCAGTGCGAATCTCCTCAAGATCATTTTTAGCATTTTCTTTTGCTTGAGTTTTGTCGCTTTCAGATGCAGCTTTAGTCGATGTTTTTGTGTTAACTGAACTAGTAATTGATTCGCCAACCCCATCAATACGTCTAGCACTACGATACTTAGGCGCCCAATAACTGCTATCTAAGTCTTGTTCCTTAAGGCCGGAATTACCCATCTGAATGAATTTGCCGTTTCCAGTGTATACGCCAACATGAGAAGCTTGTTCCCCTTTAACTGTTTCAAAAAATACTAGATCTCCTTTTTTGAGATCTTTCTTAGCTACGGCAGTACCTTGTTGCGATTGTTCGGCGGCAGTACGGGGAAGGTTTATACCAAGAAACTCATCGAACATCTCCTGTACAAATTGAGAACAGTCAGATAGAGCACGTTTCTTAAATTGATCAAATGTCCCTTCAAATTTGCCATTGATTTTCTTGTAAGTAAAATCCCCCTGTAAACCAAGAGCATTTGAGAGCATTGTGTCCAATTTCGATCCAGATCCACTAGAGGAAGAATTTGTGCCAGAGATTGAATTATAGTTAGCTAAAACTTTAGGAGCATAAGCCTTCGTTTCCGAAAACGGAATGTTACCCATCTGACCATTTTTAATCCATTTGTTCACATTTCCAGAACCTGCATTATACGCAGCTAAAGCATACTCAACATTTCCATTATACTTTTTAAGCAAATCTGCAATGTGCTTTGTACCACCCGCAATGTTTTGTTCAGGATCATATGCGTTTTTAACACCCAACCCTTTTGCGGTTTTTGGCATAAGTTGCATTAGGCCCATAGCTCCAGCATCCGATTTAGCGTTAGGGTTGAATGTGCTCTCCGTTTGAATAATGGCAGCTACGAGTCTTGGATCAACACCATTTTCAGAGGCGTATTTATTGATTATATCATCGTATTCTCCGGCGTAATTACCACCAGAAGTGTTTGAAGTTGTAGTAACTTTGTAGGAAACAAGCTTACTTGGATCAGCGATACCTTCCTCAAGTAATTTAGCTTTTTGTTCCAAAAGTTTGTTTTCTGCCATTATCGATTTCCGATATGCGGAAGATCCTTGTTCTAGACTCTTTTGCTTATTATGTAAAGAATTAATGGCACTTTCTACATTTTTAAGTTTCTTCTGTAGATCCGTCAGAACTTCATTGGTTTCACTATATGACTCATTGGACTTGTCGTTCGATTTAGTAGCATCCTGTACAGCCTCATCACCATTCTTAATCATTTCGGTGGTGTCGGAGCCAATACTCTTCCATGTTTGCAGTGTTGCAATTAACTCAGATAATTTTTCCTTTTCGTAAGTTAAGTCAGCTTGCTTGCCACCAGCAGATCGGACAGCACCCATTCTGGATTCAGTCTTGATATCTTCCAATGGATCTTTACCAGCGATATCCGAGTAATCTTCTTTCATCTGATCAATGAGTTTTTGTCGGGCACTCATTTCTAACTCAACGGTAGCAATTCTAGATATTGAAGCTTTAATTGCAACCTCAGTTTTCTTAATTTCGGCATTGATAAATTCTGTTTTCTCTTCTTTTTTTGCTTTTATGAACTTCAAAATAGACTCTTTACTAAGTCCAGTGATCTTAATAAAGTCTCCATACTTTTCATTCATCTTCTTGATCGTGTCGGCAGAAAGAGTGTTCTTTTTCGCGAGTTCAGACTGAGCTTTATTTAAAAGTTCAACTTCTTCTTTTGAATTAGTTGCCCATACTGATAGTTCATCAAGCTTTTTGGACATCTCACTGACTTTTTGTCCTGTTTGATCAGCTGAATCCCCTAATCCATCTACAGCATCTTCTGTATTCTCAACGCCTTCGACTACAGGCTGGTATTTAAATTGGGAGATCGCACCACTAAGACTGTTAATTGCATTTGCAGCGAGAGTACCAACACCGGGTAATCTCTCTAGTATGTTTACACCTTGCTCAGTAGTCGATATGTTTCCATTTTGAGCAGCATCGAAAACTTTTGAGATATCGTTTTTAAGCTCGGTTAATGGAATTTTACTTTTTGCTGAAGCATCGGAATAAATATCAATCATCTGACGCGTAAGACCATTAATTTTTACGTTATTTCGCTCTTGTTCGTCTACATAGTTTTGTCCAGCAGCTTTTAACGCTAGACCTTTTTTATTTGTATATTGTTCAAGTTTAACTAAAGATTCATTATATGCCTCTTCTTCTACTTGTAGAGCCTTGGCAGCATTTTGATAGTGACGAGTATTAGCGTCATACGAAGGATCAGAAGTGCTAGTGTTACTCAAAATTGTAGCTCTCAGATCGTACTCTTCTTGTGCAATTCGTTTGCTTTCTTCTCGCACAGCAAGTTGCTCTTTATACTTTGAGATGTTCTTCTCAATATCTAGTGCATTTGCAGCATAATCAAGTTCTGCACGATCTCGCTCAATTTTAATCTCTGCTTGTTTCAGTTCAATTGCAGCTTGAATAGCTTCGTTGTTAGTTTGAATAGACTTAGTTTGACCATCAATACCCTGAACAGTGATACCGTATTTAGAAGACAATTCACTTTCAATTTGAGCTAATTTTGTTTTCTCGTCAAAGTTGAGAGTAGTCTTTTTGGTGAGTTCATCATATTCACCTTGTAGCTTTTTAAGGTTGGCTAAATCATACTGTTTCTGATTTAACACTTCCGTTTTATCGGTAAAGTCCTCTGTTGCTTGAGTTGCATCAGAGAAGAGACCAACGATACCTTCGATAGCCCAACCTAATGCAGCAAAAGCAGCACCGATTCCTGTTGCAATCATGAGTCCACGAAGAGCAACTTTAGCTATATTAGCTGCACCAGACAAACCCATAAGCGAAAGTTTAGATGCAATAGTAGACAAGGAAAATCTATTTAAACCTGCTGAAGCTGTACCAGTTTGAATAGTAAGCCCAAACATCGATGCGATAGTTTTAGTCATTTCGATGATAAGCATACGGAAGCCAAGATGAAGACCGAGAAGCGCAACGCTTGCCACCCCGAAGATGACAGGGAGAGCACCAACTACATCGACTACTTTAGCAACACCGTTTAACATGGAAGCTATGAGGGAGGTAAGGGTTACAATTGAATCAGAGATTATTGCGTCTCCAAAGGCGAGGGACATAGTTTCCCATGCAGTTTTCATTTTCTGGATTCGTGCTTCGAGCGATGCCATATATTTCTCATTCTCTCGTGTAGCCGAACCTTGAGAGTTAAGGGCTGTTTCTGTAGCGGAAAGAGAAATATTATAATTTTGCATCAACGCGAGAAATCTGGTGAGCTGGTAACGCAAATCTGTTACTTTCAGGCATAAAACGCCTTACTGACTATACTTAAAAAAGTATAGCGGGGAAGGTTCTTCCAAAAGTGTCTTTACACTTGACCTTCCCTCTCTATGTTTCCATAGATGTTCAGACTATAACATCTTCTACTTTAATAGAAGGTCAACGTTTAGTCGTTACGGTTGAAACGTTTGTGAGAGGTTTGAAAATTTTATGTAATTTTGATAAATCTTTTCGATATAAGGCCACAAACTTTAGATTGCTATTCTTAATTATATCTAACTTTATTGTCATTTTCTTTTTGTAATGTTCTAATTCAGGCATACCGAAGTATTCTACAATAGTTCCATCTGAGAGTAACCAGTCACACCTTTTCATTCCACATCGTTCATCCTCGGAAAATTCAGTATATGGAACTTCCTTTTCAAACGTTATATTATTTGAAATAAAGAATTCTGTAATGGTTAGTTCTGCTTGCGACAGACAGATTGTACCATCGGAAGCTTCATGAAAACCAATAGATCCAAACGTATTAATGTGATTGATAGGGAGACTAGCGATTGAACAAGCGTTATCATAAGATCCAAAATATCTGTAATAAGTCATTGGCGAAGGCAGATCCTCAGATATGGAGATATCTGTTAGAGTCGGTGTTCGTCCCAGATTATTTGCAAGTTTTTTAAGGTCGCAAATCAACTCTTCTTTAGAGAAATGGGTGTTAGTTTTTTCTTTTTTTAAGCCCAAATTTGCTGCCTGACACATGATCGCACTTAAACTTCTATTGTTTAAGTATAAATTTCGTATGGATTTGTTTGATAAAGAAGGGTAATATTCTTGAAGTATTTCGTTTTCTATATTAGACCAAGCTTCTCTTGACACTAAACCCATTCTACTGGCTTTAGTGTGAATTGCGGATTCAGTTCTATTTGGGAAAAACTTCTCAATGAAAATTTTAGTAGGCATTTCACAATAATATTTTTTTAAATACTCAATTTCTTCGTACGTATACTGAAAGTTTTCTCTTCTTATCTTCATTTTAGAAGCCATGCGAATTATTTCTTCTCTTGGAAACCTTTTAATTTCCTTTAAAATTAACTCCCATGATTCAGTTGGATAAAGTTCGTTAAGTTTGTCTAATTCATCTTGAGTCCATTTCTTATTAAATCGAGGCACATCATATTTATCAAGTATCTTATAGAAATTTGTGATTCTGTATTTTTCGCAAATATCTTTACGCTTTAATCCATTTTTGTAATCCTCAACGATACTCAACTCAATTTCTTTTTCTATTTTAATCATGCTCCAATTCTAACTGTCTCTCTCACAAGACGCCTTACCTCGGTATTGCCTTCACCATTATGTGCTAAGGTGTTCACCGATATGGTTGACTTTGCAACAGTCAATCACTTGACTGTGGGGCCGTTATTTTAACCCGCCAGCTGCACTGCTGTATTTTGTTGTTGTTCCTTAGATAGGCCAGACCATTTTCCAGCCAATTCATCTAGAATAGAAGATACGTCTCGAACTTCACCGTTCATTTCACGCATTGAAACTCCAACGCCACTCAATACATCCTCGGATTTACTCATCGAGGTGATACGTGAGTAGATGGATTTAAGCGAGTTACCAACCACAGCACCACTTTCACGCGTTGCAGTGGTAATTGCCGTAGTATCACCAATTAATTTCTCAAGACTCACACCGAAGGTATTGCCTGCCGCACCAGCTCTTGTTAGTGACAAGGCTAAGTTCTGAGTCGTGATAGCGTAGTTGTTGTCTACCTCATTAAGTTTATTAGCAATTTCAATACTTTTACTTGCCTCTATATTGTATATAGTCATTGCTGCCGTGAGAGTGTCTACTGCTTCTCCCGGTGTTAACTCAGATATGTTCTGTAGCAATGTTGTTGTCTTTGCAAGGTTCATGGTCTGATCTTCATCGAATCCCATACGTGCAAATCCGATAGCATTCTCATTTACCTCTGTAATACTTCGACCTAACTCATTTGCCAATTGAATACTACGATTCAACATGCCCTCAAAGTCTGTCGACTCATCCATTACACGTTTTAACTGAGTCATCTGGCTATCTACTTGAATAACAACACTAACCATGTCTCTTAATGCCCGTGTAACCATATATACAGATGAAGTTGCACCTGCCCACATAGCTACCTTCGAAGCGGCATCGCCAAAACGTTGTCCTAGTGTTTTCGTTTCATTACCAGCCAACTTAGCTTGAGAGGTGATCTGTGTTAACTTAGTTTGTAACTCTGTCAAAGCATTCTTGTAATTGCTAACTTTCGATACATTGCCTAATTGAGCATTTAGCGCGGTTAACTCAGCAACAGCAGAGGAGTTACCCTTGAATTTAGTCTGGGCTGCTGTAATTTTCGCTTGCATATCAGCAACAGCTTTTTGCCTGTTTAAATTTTCAGTAATAGCTGCTGAATGTGCCTTATCCAATGCATCACGATCACGAGCAATTTTCTGTTCTTCAGCAAATCGAGTCTTCAACTGGTTAAGAAACTGTTGATTACGCTGTTCTTCCTCTTTGAGATTCTTATCTGCCAATGCTTTACGTGTTGCATACTCTTGTTGCGCTGCTTGCTCACGTTGTTTATTGATTGCTTGCTCTTTTTGTAGCGCATCTTGCTGTTGCTTGAGATAGTCAGTTATTTGACTGTAGTTCTTAACGTTGCCTTCATTGTCTACATTGACGCTAACTTGTTGACCAGTCTGATTTTTATATGTATTTGTCGTACTATTGATCTCACCAAGTTTGTTTTTATTGGCTCTGGTACGTGCTAGAGCGTATCCATCTAATTCTTTTTCAAGTTGCTGAAGAGTTTTCTTTTGTTCAGAGTAAGCCTTGGATTCTTCATTAATCTTCTTGGTTGTTTGAGTGATAATTGAGCCATTGGCTAATTGTTTCTGAGTTACTTTCTCAACTGAACCATCCAACATCTTAGTTGTTTTAACCGACTCATTAATTACCTTTTGCTGTTGTTCTAACGCAGTGCTCAATACTTTAGTTGCTGCTACAAATTCATTCATCGATTTAACAAATGATTTATCGATATCTACTTTCAAATTCAAAGATTTGAGGGACGGATGTTTAGCTAAAGCTTTAATTTCATCGTTGATATTCTTAACGCTGGAACCCATGCTGAGACCAGCTTCAATCAAAATCTTCAAATCAGTCATAATACTTAAATCACTTCCTTTTTGCTTCTAGTGTTAAAAAGAGAAATAAAAAAGAAGCGATTCAAATGATCGCTTCCCAATTTTACTCGTATTCAATTTGTTCAACCAATTCACAGACCATGTCATAGGTGTCGGCTTCATCACCTTTAAATGTAACAGGTGAGTGGTTTAGTACACTATCTCTAATTGACAATAGCATTTCCTTGTTGTTGATATCCTGTGGAATCTCATATACTTCATTCATTAACTCATTGATATCGGCTACACGCTTCACATTGTCTTTGATTAGATAATCACCATTCTCTTTAATTGGTTGGCTATTTTCATCGTAAGCTATGTATTGTTTATTGATTTCAACTGTTTCATCTATAACTGTTTGCAGTTTATCCATCAGTAAATACTTAAAACGTGTCCTCATACGAGAATCTTTCCGTTCCAACTCAAGGGAGTGGAGGAAGACAATTAATTTCTCAAGTTGACGATTGTATATTTTCATTTTTTGCTCCCTTTATATTCAAATGAAATGGTAATTTTACAGTGTTTAAATTAGAAAATCTGATTCTTTTCTTCTTCGAAATCTCTCAAGTCATAAATTTGTGTTGTTGAAATATCATTGTGATGGGCGACATATTTAGATACCAAATGCATCGGCACACCAGATTCTAGCAAATATGTGATACATGAGTTTTTAAATATATGTACGTTAATTCTACGCTCTAACATGTCTGATAGCACATTGGTACAGAAATCATTAGCCCATGCTGAAGACATCGCTTTTATTTCATTCCCATATCTAGTTGTGAAAACATATTCGCTTTCGTAACCGCGTGTATCAATCCATTTTTGCCAGTACGGTAAGACTTCCAAAGGAACCATATATTCGAGTGGTTTACCATCGGTTGAAGGGCCCTTACCGCGAACTACGTGAGATAGTACATAATTCTGACCTTCAGGAACTTTATAATCCATAATTTCTGACTTGAACTGAATTATCTCTGAACGTCGAGCACCCACAAGAAAAGCTGTAGCAAGCCATGCCATGCCTAACCAGTTTTGATCTTCTTCAAGGATCTTCATCATTGAGTCAAATTCATCTTTTGTAACTTTAACCTTCTCATAAACTCTATTCCGCGCAATAGCAGGGAGTCCACGAGTAAAGTTTCTAAAGCCTTTATAATTTTCTTCTTCATCTGCGATAATATTTTCAATGTGATTACAAAGACTAGACACAACAGATTTTCTCAAACTAATAGCTGAGGAAGACATTTTACGATTGTCACGTATGAAACTTAGATAACGCAAGAAATCGCGTTTGGTGATCTTATAAAATGGCTTGTCATTCATTGAACTAAAAAGATACCAGCCAAATTGTCGAAGTACACTTGTATATTGCTTTCTTGATGCTGGAGAGAGATCTTGTACGGAGATAAATTCATCTACAATTAATCTATAATCCTCATTGACCTGTAGCCACATTTCCTCAGTTACTTCTGCTTGTTTCTTAGCTGGTTCACGTAATGTATTTTGCTTGACTTCTTTTTTGCTCAATTAACATCATCCTTACGTATATTGATCGTAACTTTCCAATGCCATAAATAACACGCTCCCTGTGTTTTATTATTTCAATTTGATATTCTGACGTTTTAAGCCTCTATACATAGCCGCTTTGTGAGCACCAGTATTCCTTAACTCTTCGCGTGTTGCCTCAGTGAATGGACGTGGAACACCAGCATACTCAAATGAATAATTGTAATTTTGTCCACTCTCCACAATTTCAGCAACGTTTCTATCGCCATCAGAGCGAATATTTTCAACTGAAAGAGTAGTGTCATTAATCAATTCAGACTTCATACTTTCCTCGCTACCCAATAACCCTGTTCTCTTGTATGAATATGCACTATTGGGGTCAGGAGTATAAACCTCGTAGACTTCTTCTTTTACTTTTTCTTTTTGAGTTTGCTTAACAGTTTTAGCTACATCATTAACCAATGCTTTTCCAATAGGTTGATTCAACTTTTGTAGAAACTTAATTAAATCCTGTTGTGTCTTAACCTGCATCTGCAATTTCCTGAGCTTGAGCAACTGAGTAGACAGCCATCTCAGCAATTACTTTAGCTGCATTTTGTTGAGCTACTTTGAATCGTTCTTCGAGTTTATCAAGTTCAGATTTAGGGAACTCATTGATCACCTCATTGGTGATTCCATTGTCCATAAATTTTCGAGAAATACCGATCAATGCACCCAAGTCCATTTTTTTAGGAAATGGAAGGTCAGTAAATTTCTTCATCATGAGAACATTAAACAGACTCAGCGTACCTCTGATTAGGACATCATCAATCTCTGTCTTGGACCTGAGCTCCTCAACTAGTGCAATATACTCTGTGACAACATCGTCCATCAATGACTCACGGAAAAATGTGTGTATATTTACTTCATATTTTTTTGGGGTTACGTATACTGTTTTTCGCTTGTTGTTCTCATTGTCAACAGTATTCAACTTAGCTAGTGTAAGCTTATTTGATTTTGCCATTTATTCATCTCCCTTTATGGTTTATAGCCATGATAAGCATTGATTACTAGTTCAGCTCTTAAGTTGTAATTATGATACCTGTACACGAATTCTTGTGCTTTTTTAGCCTTCTGTTCACGTTGTATATCTGTCATACCCAATACTTCATTAACCATCAATAATATCTCATCAGTATTCCTAGGTAAATAAACATGATCATGGAATAAATATTGCTGGGCAGGAGTGAAAGGGGAGATAAGAATACCTCCTCCTACAGCAAGACTCTCTGCGGGGCGCATAGAAGTTTGAGTTATAGATTTATCATCCAAGTTTTGACCTAGAATAATTTTGCTTGAAGAGTATAAATAGGGCAGATCCTCATATGCGCCGTATCCTCTATAAACAGAAGGGTAGCTAATGAGATTCACTTCACGATTAGAATCCATCCACCACTCATTACCGAATACACTTACATCGTATCCATTCTCTACGACTGGCATGATGAATTTTCTGGTTTGTTCAAATCTTCGCTCATAATTGTTAGCAATTAAAACTATGTCTCTCTGAACACCTGAATCTGTATTTTTATGAAAGTCAGGATTGCAGCCAAACAACATCAGTTCAGCTTGTTTTCCTTTATTCCAATAGTTTGGGAGACATTCTGCGGTTGTGGTGAAAATGTAATCAGCATAATCAGACCAATAATCACCTATCCAATGATCGAAGGGAGTATCCTCAATACTCCACAAAGCATGAAATATTCCCTTTTCTCTTGTATGTTCAAATATACCTTCAGCGAAGTTAGCAAAACATTCAGAAAACACAATGTCTACATGATTGTTCTCTATATAATCTTTAAAAAGTTGAACTTGGGTTTCCTTATCCTTGTCCCATAATTGATATTTGCCATCCATAATATGTACTTCGTGTCCAAGATTTTTAAATCCTGAAGATATACCGTATTTGATGAGAGAACTTGTATTTGTAAATAAAACTTTAAGACCCAATCACAACACCACTTTTCAGTGCATATTCCTCAATTGCTTGTTCAATTTGGTTGAAACGTACTTCCCAAGTGTTTTCCAAAGCGATCCGTCTGGCTTCTTCCTTGAACCCTCTTAGTTTTGAAGTGATAATCGCCTCATCAACTCTTGCTAAAAACTCATCATTATTATCTGCTGTAAGTACTGCTGATGGATATAGATCAGTCTCATGCCATTTTGTTGCTACAGTAATTGTTCCTGCTGCCAAGTGTTCATACATTTTAACTGGAGATGCAGATTGAGTAATATTGGTTTTAGTATTAAATGGAATAAGACAAACATCAGCATGTGCGTAATAGTCATATAACTCATCATGGTTCTTACATCCCAAGTTAATAACATTCGATGGACATTGTTTACCAAACTCCAGTCCTACAAATACAGTAGGATATTTTTCTGCTACTTTCTTAATCAGATATGTACTTGTCCACGAACCTAGAGCCCCAACAAATGCAACAATGGGGCCATCAATATCTTCATATTCTTTAGGTTTATTGGATGGTTTGTTGATATATTCAGATGGAGCAGCATTACGCACTAGATGAACATTGTCGTGCATTTTGCTTCGGATATCATATAATCTTTGACTTGAAGTAAGCATTATGTCTGCACTGTTTACGGCAAACTCTTCATACATTTCCCAATCTGGAAACTCGTCGATACTATCGTAAATGTTGATTTTTGCATTCACCTTATCAAAGTGTTCGGCTGATTTTGCCCATGTAGCATAAGCCACATCGATTTTATACTTCCCGTGTTTGACATCTTTCATGAAGGATTCGAAATTATGGATTACATAAATGTTAGGTTCAACCTGTTCAATAGGCTTCTCGGATTGAGTGTTATTGCAAAAGTAAACTGTCCATCCGTTACGTGCAAACTGTGAAAGTATCTGTTGTGGACGTTGTTTTAAAAATTCCCAGTTAAGGACGGGGAAGTAGAGTATTGTTTTTTGTTTCATTAATAAACTCCCTTAATTGTTGTTCAGACATAATGTGCTGACTATAAGCAAACAAATCACAAAAAAGCTCAAAACCATTGTCTTGAGCCATCTTACAAAAGTATGCGTCTTCTCCTTGAGGATGAAATCCGTATTTTATAGACTTATAAACTGATTTATCCAATAAAATGACTGCTCCCGTTAAGTCCACTCTTTGCAATTTAGAGCAGAGTAGGGCAGGGGCAGTCTTAACATGATAGTTTGTTATATGTCGATATTGCCCTTTATCATCCAATTTCATGATGTTCGGAAACAGGTACGGCTTATCTTTATTGGTCAAATATCCATTGTAAATCAATCCCGATATGATCTTTTTCCCATGCTTGAGTAACTTAGTAATAACATCAGGTTTTACAAGGATATCTGTATCGATAAAAATCAATTTATCGGTTCGAACTTTGCTCATAATGTAATTCTTTAAGTTGCTCAAACTCTTATATATGTATTTGTTTCTTACCGTAAACTCTCGTTCATCTTCGGGTGAATTATTGTTAATTACATCTATTCTGATATTATTGTACAAACCTTTGTTGTCTTTTTTAAATTCTGTCAGCAACTCAAATGTTCTGTCTAAACTATCATTAACAACGAAATGTAGATCGATTAAAGATTTAGGATAATTGATCTCGAAAATTCTAAGTAAATATTGTGGAAGTATCCACTCTCTATTTCTAACTGGTGCAGCTATTGTAATTGTTTTCATGTTTACTCCTAGAAAAAAATAGGGCTAAGCCAATTAGACTCAGCCCCTATGTATTTTAATCTTCCAACAAATCAATGATAACCATTGCTGTTGATTTTGTATCTTTCAATACTTCACATGTAAATGTGAATGGTTGAGGATCACCAGTAGAAGCCATACCGATAGAGAATCCCGGCAGAACTTTAAGTTTAGGCACAGTGTACAGTGCTTCAACATCTTTTCCGTCTTCGTTTCTCCACATAGTAGTTCCTTCAAGGAGGTATGTACCCGGGAACACATCAGAGTGTACAGTCATGCTTTGAGTAGTGTCAGGAGCATTGTAATAGTAATCGACAATGACTTTCTCACCAACCGCCAAACCTGCAAAATCAATTTCTTGAGAAACAGGAGTTGCTGAAATTAGTTTCTCACCCATTGAAGTCCCGTCTACTGTGCGATAGAAGAATGCTGGTTTAGTTGACAAAGGCTCTTTTGCGAGAGTAAGTGTATCTACTTCTGAAACTTCAATTACTTCTTTCTTACGTACTGGCTTAACGCCTTTCTTAAAATCAGATCCTGTAAGGACTCCAAGAGACTCTTTGGAAATCAAAGCATCTTCCATGTTAAGAGTTACGTCTTTCTCAGAGTCCCAACCGATAAGTTTAGGATGTCCTTTTCCGCCTCTGGCATAAACTGTTGCGCCCTGAAATTCTAGGGTAGAAGTTGTAAGACTCTCAAGATATACTACTGGTTCTCCTGTAGTTGGATTCTTGAGTACTACGTCCATAATTTCGCGTGAACCATATCGACTCATTAATTTTCCTCCATATAATCTAAATTATAGGCAGCATGCCTATCTCACACCGGAAATCCAATGTGTTAACTTAATATTTTTTGAATCTGCTCCATGAAGGAGTGCTTGGATGTTAACCTCATATTCATCAATCATTCTCATGCGATTGAATTGGTCATTAAATTGAAAGAAATTCAGTTCAAAAACATTAAATATGCTTATTCCATTGGCATTCGAACATAAGATTGAGATTAAATCTTGTAATGACAGCGCGCCATCAGATTCTTGATCTTGCTTGAGTTTTCTTAGCTTATTCTTTCTCGCCAACATCTTCTCTCTGAGCGCTTTGACACGATCATTCAAGGGATTGAAGTCATCGTCACTTTCTGACGCGTAACAGTTTTGAGTTTTAATTATTGTTGATAGTGAGTCTAAAATCTCAAATGAGTACTCGTTGTCAGCAATTATCAAGGAACTCTGTCCTTGAGATAGAGATACATTCATTCCTAAGAAATATGAGAAGGAGGTAAGGTATTCGACTACTAAATCACTTCCGTCTGTTTGAAGTAGAAAGAAAATGAGAGGATAATCAAATTCGCTAAAATCCACATCAACAAATATATCTTCTTTTTGTAAGGAAACTAGTCTCAATCTCTGATTGAACTGGTCATATCCTAAATCAATGATTTCATTTAGTGTCTTTGGCTTTATTGTTAAACCATCAAGCACAATGGATTGATTCGCCAGAGTCTTTAACTTCACATATTCCTTATCCATCACTGAAAATCACGGACTTTGAAGGTAATATAGGAGCCGTGATAGTCAGTATTTACGCTTAATGCATCCATCTCATAAAACTCAATTTTACCAATTCCAAGACCACGCTCACTATTGAATAATTCGTCTAGTTTCATGATTATGTAATCTGTTCTAAGACATCCGTAATCCGTCCTAAATAAATCTTGATGGGTGAAAACATTGAATTTAATTAATCCACTTCTAAAAACATTCTTTATTGGAAGATACCTTTCAAACGAAATAGCTATGTATGTTTTCTTTTCCTCGGATGTTTTGGGAATAAACCTATGCGGAAAAACTCTATCGAATAAAACATCTTCTGGAATAACATCTGGCTTATCAAGAAAGTTCATTTCGTTGTAAGTTAGAGCTTTAAGTATTTCCTGACTGGAAAAAATCTTATCCAAAACAATGAGCTTATCTTCTGCTAAGTTTTTAAATCCTGACACATAAACACCTCCTCAGAGGTTAAGTAACCCGATAATCTCGTACAATTTGATAGCTCAAGAATCCACTCACGTCAACTGAACGCGTGTCATCAAAAGTTGAAATAACATTCTTTAGTTGATCTAGTGTCTGTGGAACAGTACGATGCACTTCTTCCCCTAGACTATTTCTGGCAATCGCTACATACAGTCCACCGTTTGCTTCAAGATGCCCCAGTTCATAAGTGATGCTGATGCATTTGAGCGTTTCAATTGCTGAAGCTTTACTATACTTAGTTTTATCAAATGCCATCTTCAACTTATTGTCTGTGCCAATTGAATAAGCGAATTCATGTTGCGGATTGATTGCTACATCTAAGTCAACATCAACGATTTCTACAGTTGGTGTAGCACTGATTACAATGTCACCGTCAATACCAGATGAATGTTGACGTGAGTAGGGGAGAGCGGAGAACGTAATCCATGCGTTATTCAAACCCTCTGTGTAATTCTCTGGTTTCAGTTCACCAAAGCGAACAATACTTTGACCCATGAACACACTCCTTTATATTAGTGATTTAATTTTTATTTCTTTTTGTCCATTGGACAGTCCATTAGCATTTTTGACCTGCAAAATAACAGTACCCAATTTACGGTTACTGTTTGCTTTGACTACGCATGTATTTGCTATAGGATCTTGCGAAGATATTGAAGCGAGGAGAGTAGGGGAGCCATCCAGATTTGTTAATGAAAATGAACTTTCATCAGAAATTTTAATACCATTATTATAAAAATTAGCCACATATGTAGACTCGCGGTTTAAGTAAATATCATTTGCTCCGTCTATTGTAGCGTCATAGTCATAATGGATAGTGGGGGCTACATATATATTCAGATGTTTATCAATTCCATATGCCGAAACAGTTATAACTGCTTCGCCTGATTTATGAATAGTAATAATCCCTTGTTCATCTACACTTACCAAATCAGGACTCAAACTAGAGTATGAAATTTGCGGATCACTTACTTCTGATCCGTTTCTCTTTACTCTAACATTGATTCTTGCAGATTGATGGATGCTGAGAGATAGAGGATTGTCATTAAGGATAAGCAACTCATATTTACCTAACTTATGGTAGTCGGCAATACCCAATTCAAGATCGTCTTTGACTGGATCAATTTGATCTGACTGTAAACTCAAATTTACCAATCCATCATCAGACATATAATCCGTATCAATTACCTTAAATGCTTCGCTTCCAATAATGAAACGTGTGTCACGTAGTATTGATTGTGTCTCAACATCTTTACTCACTACAATCTGTCTACGTCCAGCAGGAAGGTTCATTACTTTGTCTTCTTCTGTACCAAAATTAGAGCGAGCATTGAAGTAAAGGATAGAAGGGAAGGCTTGAATAAATCCATCTTGATCAATCCATTTAAGATCAAAGTTACATCTCTCAATCTTGCCGCTAACATATACATCATTGGGATCATCGCTAAGACAAAGCCAAGTTTCACTATTTGAGCGTTTAATGCTATATCCCGCTTTAATTGAATAACCGGGCTCCATCAATATAGTTTTTACAGTTGGTATCTTTGCATCAGACACAATTTGAACCGGAACTTTTACTTCCTCGTTATTTAATAAGACCTCTTCAAAGGATGGTGAGTGTCTAAAAAAAGTTTTAATTGAGTGTTTTGCATGTTTGACTGTAGCAGACTCAACATTTTTTTGTTTACCAACTCTTTTTTTGTAGTCGCTAATTGAATTCAATAGCAACACCTACTAACTGTAATAATAAAAAACCATATCTTGATTCACTTCTGCTTTGATATCGTTTTTCATTTTACTGATTTTATCGAGGAAGTTTGCGGGAGAATACAGTTTAAAGTCTTTGTTGCCCAACTCATTCCTGACGTTTTCAAGTCGTAAAATTTGAGGAGTTAACCAATGTATGATCATAAACTTGGCTAGGATCTCTTGTTCGAGATCACTTAATTCTCTTAAAAAGACAAGCTGATAGTCATCTCTTTCAGCAAGTAGTTTTGAGGCGTATTTAAAATCTGATATTGCGCTACGTAAATACTTCATAAGTTGAACTTCTAGTTCTTCGTCTAAAAGTTCTGCCATTTCGTAGTCAGTGATTTTGGTAAGAAACCTATCATAGATCGAATCGTACGCTGTATACATATTCCCACCTATTCGGCAGAAATAAGTTGATCAAAATCGTATCCGCTAATTTCTTGAATGATTTTAAGTTTACCAGTAGCCAAATCTTCGATTTTCTTAGACACTTCAATTACTCGACCAATCACTTGTTTATCTGTGATTCCAGAGAGATGTTTTTTCATTGTCATGATGTTTCCTTTAAGCAGTGTCTCAATTTGCTCATCAGTCATGCCTACAACATCTGTAGATTCCGAAATCAATCCAAGCTCGATGTTTACCTCATCATCTTGTACCAGCAATCTACGTTTACTAAAAATACTAGACATATTGTTGATGTAGAAGATTTCTTCTGAGTCCAACATAATAAAACCTTTAGGGTGCACAAGGACTTCTCTCATACCGTCCATGAGGCGCAATCCAACTGCACTCGCATATGGATTAGTAACTTTAACTTTTTTCGTCTGCATATATTCCTCCCGAAAAGATAAGAGGGAACATCTCTATTCCCTCGTTTATGTATTATATATTTCTATTTACTATTAAAGAGTGGAGAGAGTCTCGTCTTTGTAGATTGCCAAAGTGTGACGACCCGCATCAACCAATCCCGCTCCCATATGTTTGTCAAAGCGCATTGTATAAGAACGATCCTTAATTGTTTGTTCTTGCATAGGTACAACATCACCAGCAAATTGAACTTTAAGAGTTTTCAGGTCATCAGATGCTGCTGGAACGATATAGATCAATCCTTTATCTAGTGCAGTCTCATATCCTTGGAATCCAACATAAGGATTATCCAATTTGATAACTGGAGCTCCTTTATATGTACCAATCAAACCATTGGAGTTTACTTCATCGATAATGTTGTCACTGGTGCGACCTTGAATAGAAGTCAAATTAGGAAGTTTTTGCAAAGCTTCGTAGTCACCAATGATTGCAGCTCGACCACCAAAGCGTTGCATAGCAGTAAGCAATGGATCGAACGCATTTGCAATAACACCGTTACCTGAAGCATAGATTGGAGCAGCAAGACCTTCATAACCAGCATACAGAGTGCTTTGTACTTTTTGAGCTGCTTTGATTTCAAATTCATTTGCTGTGTCACGAAGCAATTCTACAAAATCATATCGACCAGCAGCAATTTCAGCCCACTCAGCAACTGGCATTGCAGACAGCTCTTCAATATCCAACCCAGAATATTTATGTCCTACTTTAGAGCGATCCGCAGTACCGCCAATTGCCTGCCAGTAAGCTTTAATTCCTTCTGTTTTTGTTTTGAATTTTGGACGTTCATTGAAATCTGTTCGCTTAACTTCGGCAATCATTTCAATGTACTTAAGTCTGGTGTCCAAAATAGTATCTACAGAGTAAGCAACAATTTGGTTGAGTTCATATAGGTTCATCGGGTTTGGGTTTGAGGCCAATTCCTTGATTAACTTAACAGAATCCTCGTAATCCATCTCATTATATTTTTTATTAGTGGTTGCTTTGGACATTGTTTCGATAATTGCTGATCTTTTGTTAATATTGGACATGTATTTTTATTCCTCCGAATTATGTATTATTAAACAGTTACTACTTGAACTTTAAGAGCTGGCTTACCATATAGAGTTGTTTTATCTTTTACGACAAAAGTAATTGCTGGGGTACGAGATCCAATCGCCTCTAGTTTTCCGCCTGCGCCAACCGCCACAATATCATTTACATTGAATGTGGCGATATCGCCATTGATTTGGTCAGTGGTAAAAGCGTTACTTGGAAGGAAAGACTTAAGCCGTAGAAATTTGTTGGCAGGAACAACGAAATCGGCATCAGCTACAAGTTCTTGGTCAATGTGTGTGTTTTGGTTGTAAACCATCAATAGCCCAGCTTTATCACCAGCAGTAGCGTCCACCACGGGTGTTGCCGATTGTGTGCCATAATTTGGTGTTACGAATACACCGTTAGCTGTTGGTACAGTTGATTTGAGATTTCCGATATATGTATTATCTGTTGATTGATTAATAATTGCGGACATTTATAAATCCTCCTAGTAATTAAAAATTAGTTTCGTGGTGCGTAAAGACGTTCTTTTGCTGATTGAGGGATAAGGTCTTGCTGTTTTGAAGCAGTAACAATTACAGTTTCTTCTTTTTGATCTTCTGCTTCATCTTTAGAAGACTTACTCAAAATCTGTGCAACCACAATAGCGTCTAGTTTGCTAGAGTTTAGTTCATTAATTGCTTGCACTACTTCTTCAGACTGCATTGACTCTTCAGTAAGTACTTTTTGATATTTGCTTTGCAGTTCATTAATTTGCCGTTCTTTTTCTGCTGTTTCAACTTTAGATTTATATGGTTCCAATTCTTCAATCTTAGAGTTCAACTCTTTTTTGCTTTCCTCAAGACTCTGAATCTCTTCTTGTTTGCCAACTAGAGCACTATTGAGTTCTTTGACTTGTTTATCTAGCTCTTCGATCTTACTGTTTAGTTCTTTTACTTCTTCTTCCATTTTCTCAGTTTCCTCCTTATGTCTTGCATTTAGTTCAGTCGTGATTGTCGCTGCCTCTGATTCTTCTTTTTCTCTTGCTTCAATTAGTTCTTCTACATTCACACCTTTTGGGATAAATCCTTTATAGCCCTCAATCCAATTTTCCTTGTCGTCCAGAATAACAATATCGTTCTCAATCTTATAGTTGATCTTAAAAAGAACTTTGTAATCATCTTCATCTTCAACAATTACGTGATCAATGTACATTTCCTGAATATAGTAGTTGTACGAACGATAATTACTTCGAGGATTGATAGGATTAAGGATGTTGTAGATTTGATTTGAAACATCAGAGAATTTTAGCGACGAGAGCTCCAGTTTTCCATGGTATGAAATTTCAATATCTTTGTTAAATCCAATATCTGTTTTAGTCATCTTTATTTCTTCTCCCAAATCTTTTTCTAGAGCCTGTGCTACCAACAGAGTTGGTTTCGATTTTACCTCTGCTGGTTCTGATACAATACAGGAACCAAACAAGGAGTTTACCTTACCTTCAAATTCGTAGTCCACATTTCGAATACCCGTATCATCATCGATAGATTCATATCCATACACCATTGCTTCACAACTAAACTCTAGATCGCCTGATTCATATAGGGTGATAATTGATTCGCAAACAGTAGGGTATCGTTTAAGTATTCTTACATCACCCATAAGTTTTAAAGCACCTTCGGCGTCCGTTTCTTCACGGAAATCAACAAAAGTACCTATCGTGTCAGTTTTAAGTACACTTGTATGTTTATCTAGTTCGTGATTAAGGCTTGCAAAAAATCCATTCTCAAGTTTTGTACGATTGACAACTAAAGGTATACCTATAAATCTGTCTTTATTCGCAACTACACCCTTAATGTAACTCTCGTTAAACTTCAGGTTGTTTAGATTGGGTTGGTCAGTCAGGATACACATACTTAGTTCCATATACACGTCATTTGAGGTACTGTTCAGTTCTAGATTTTTAGATTTTAGGGAGATAACTTTCTCTTGATTTATTTTTATCACCTCCTTAACCAGTTAATATTCACCTAGGTGTTGCTTGGAAATGGACTTTCATTTGCATTACTGTTATTGTTTTTGTCCGACTCATCAGTTGACTTGTTTTCACTCTTTCTGCCAGAAGGTGAACCATCTCCACTTTGAGTGAAACTGGTAGCATGAACAGGGAGTTCGTCAAGTTTCAGAACTTCATTTTCATACCTAACCTGAGCAAGCCAGTGATCGAAATTATATCCGGCTGATTCAACATAGTCTTTTAGGCTGCCACGGCCTTTAAGATATAGGGATTCTGCCTGTTTGAAGCCAGTCTCCTTATCTAAAATCGTCGCGCGGCTGAATCGAATAGAAGGGTTCAAGTTATCATTAGTTGCTATCTGCTCCATGTAGAAGTTCAAAGCTTCTTCAATGTCCTCTAACATGTAGAAGATAGTGGAGTAGATTTTTTCTACATTAATTGAAGATGAACCAAAGCTTTGGCCATTAGCGCCGCCCATGTTAAGTGACATTGAATAACCTAATTTTTTATAAATGTCTCTTTCAATTCTTTCCCACACCTCTTTTGGGAAGGTGTTCATATTGACCTTAAGTTCTTCTATGTTGATAAATGAAGGGACTGTGAGGGGAGCAGTAGAGGAGCTATCTGGAGAGTGATGATCGTGTTTTTTCTGAACAAGATTTTTAAGGTTATTATGATAACCTTGAGTAGCATCTTTTGACACAGGAAGTTGAGTTTTTCCATCTTGACTGGGAATGGTTCCGATTTTCTGAATGATGATTTGGTTGGTAACTCGATCAGCAAGTGCCTTTTCAGTCTTCTCCAATAAATCTCTATGGAGAATACTTGCCACAGCAGGAATGCAGTAGGGGATACTGTAAGGTTCATTCCTTGAGCCGCGAAGTTTAAACACTTGAGTTTTGTGAATATCAAGAGGTACGTAACGTTCACCTTTACCAGCCTTATAGTCTAAGTATTTTCTAGTTGTGACCTCGTCGGGTGCTGCATTTATTTGTTGCGCAAGCCCTTCGTTGAGCTTATAACTAGACAAGTATTCTAAGTCATAAAGCACTTGCCAACGACCATTAACCATATATTCAATGCATATTTGGTCAGTCTCTAAAAACTGTATGTATTTATTCCCTCGGTTGTACCAGACACAAACACCCTCAACGATCTGCGTAAATAAAGTATCTCTGGCAAGTTTCTTGACGTTTATCTTCTTAATGAATCCATTTATCTGAGTTTTATTCTTTTTAAAGGCCATTGCCTCATTATTTAAGTTTACCGAGTAGTTTAAAACAGGAAGGGTTTTGAAAAGATCGTAAATATCAGTTACAATACCTTCTTTGTTGTAATAGTACCTACTCAACTTAATAAGATTTTTTCGATGCTGTAGCGGATTCCTGAGCCATAAATAAAGATCTTTCAAGTTGACATCGATTACAGCGCTTTGCTGACTGTATTGCGATAAGAAATCATGAAAAGAAGATAGCTCGAAATAACTACTGTCTACTAACCCATTGTGATTATCAGTTATTTTTTTCACCCACTCTCTGTTCAAAACGTAACTTAACCATAGATAAAGAAATGATGATCATCATTGTTCGTTTCTCTAAATAGACTTCTCTCTAGTTCCGTTGCGATATAATTTCCGTATGTAACTGAGCTATATCTATCTTTTCTTTTCGTCTTTGGTTCTCTAAGTCTGACGAGTCCATTATCTGTGATCTCACCTTCTAGATTGATCATTTCGTTAATCAATAGAGTGGTCTGGTTGAATGGCATCTCATATTTTACTTGCAATTCTACTGAGAGATCAGAGTAGCCTTTTAGTTTCTTAAGATATTCTCTGCCTTCCATATCGTTAAGCAAGAGTTTAACTTTGCCTTTTTTAAGACCATCTCTAAGTAAGATGGCGCACTGACTGTTAAATACTTGATTACCCTTTATACTGTATATAACCTTTGGAGCAGTAGGATAAGTACATCTCTCTGCCATCTTCTCATCATTAATACAGTTCCATGGATCGTACTCTATATTTCTATCTTGATCAAAGAGAGGTTGAACCAATGAATCATAAATACCAAGTCCCATATTTTGTGTATCTAAAACAAGATAGTCACAGTCAAAATCATTAAATAATTGTCTGATCCTAACTGCCTGAGTGGTGGTATGTCCCCCAGAAATACTTTCCATGTAAATAATATGGCGATCAAAACCTTTTGCACTTGGAACTAATCTAAAAATGGTGTAAACACTACTGTCATTTTCTTTCCCAGCCATACCCGCAATGTCGCAACTGACCAATCTGATTTCCCCAAGTTTTTTAGTTTCATATTGGAATGTTTTATCTTTAATCAGACCGTAATATTCTCTAGGATATAGGGGTTTGTTAAGTCTACGATTTTTATTTAAGTCTTCATATTTAAAGAATGCCTTTTCGGATTCCCCGAAGAACATGCATTCCATTTCCATGAAAAATGCTGTAGCATCGAAATCCTCTTCTGACATTTCATCTTTAACTTGATCTTCCATCAATAAGCTCTCTTTAATTGCCAATTGATAGGGCAGACCGCAAACAAAATAACTTTTGCCTGATACCATGGATTTATAAAATGACTTTAATTTTGCCCAAGACCAGTGAACGGTGTACCAACAGGAGGAGAGGTAAACTTCTTTGTTTCTCTCTTGCAGATGTGCGTATTCAGGCTTATTAAGATACTTGGGTTGACGAGGAGCAGTGAGGAACTTACGGAGAACTTTATTTATGATATCTAGATCAATCATACGAAACTCGTCTGCTATCAGAAGATTCGCGCGCTTACTTCGAGCGCCGTCATTTGAAGCAACAACCTTTATCCAACTGCCATTATGAAACTCAACTTTTGGATCATTTGCCGAGGTGGATAAATCTGATATTTCCCTAGCTAAGTTAGAAGAGTTTTTCCTCAGATCATCAATCTTTTCTATGACTTCTCTTGCCTGACCTTTAGTTCCTGATGCTATAATTATTTTAGTCTCAGGATAAAGAATGGCTCTAACACAGCAATATATTGAGGTCAAAAATGTCTTTCCTTGTCCACGACTAGCAAGGTACATAAAATAATGAGACAAGTTCATCATGAAAATTAGGATCATCTGAAACATCTTCAAATTGATTCCTAAATATTCTTTTACAAATCTTTGTGGATTTGCTCGATAAAAACTTGCCCATATGCCAATACCTTGGTTCAATCTGTCTGATTTAGTTAAATTGTCAGAATGCTTGTTGTAATTTCTTCCCTTTTCGAACAAGTTGTTTCCTTTAGTGGATTTGTTTCTTTTCACTTGGAAGTTTTTATGACCACTCATGAATTCACCGCGTCATCATCTTCGACATATTCGGGTGCGTCGACCTTGTATTTTGAAATCTCATCTTCATACATCTGTGCATATTCATTGTTAATTCCTAGCATTCTGCATAAGTGACCTAAAAACCAAATTTGCACATATTTTTTGATACCGTCAACATCGGCCCACATAGGATCTGGTTCAGGAACTGGTCTCTCATTCTCATACTTTTTAATCAGTGTTCCAAAGGTCGCCTGTTCTGTTGCGTTTGCTCCAGTTTCTTGAACTGGTTTGATATTAGACGAACCAAGTAGTTCTTGTAGTGTTTTAAGTAGCTTTTCTGTGGGTTTGTTAGCTTCTCTTGCTTTTCTAATGGATAATTTTTCATGAGCTATTTCTTGAAAAAGCATCTCTTGAGCATAAGAGTCACACTCATATGAGCTTAAGAGTGTTTCGTACTCATTTTCCAAATATAAGTAGTCATCAATTTCATATCCTTTTCCCCAAAAAGAGACATATTTATTTTTTTCATCATCGTTTAGAGTAACCTGTGCTTCTGAGTATTCATTCAAATCATCAGAAGCACTATATTCTGGCGTTGAATTAAAGACACTATCGGAAAATGTCTTTCCTTTGTAGTGTGACAACGATGAGATTTGAGGGATGTACTTACTCCAATCTTTATCGCTACTCGCCCATGCATCGTAAATGAAGGGCTTATCCATAATTGCTAGTACAGATTTAATCCTATCCTCATAACCATTTGACTCTTTTGATCCAATGTGATCAGATATACATTTCTTACATATTTGAATCTTATCAGTGGAGAACAGCGGATTCGTGTTTACATAGAAAGTGGTTGGCATTTTTAACTCATTACACTTTAAACATTTCAATTTTATATTCTTTGAAGCAGTAATTCTGCATCACCTTCCTAAACATGCTCCTTAATAAAAAAAACCATGGGGTAGGAGGGAGCGTCCGGTTTAAAGAACCTTATGGCAGGATCTCCCCATGTAAAAATAAATAAGAAAAAACCCGATTCTATACTTAATCAGGTAGTCGATTTATGTATTCTTTGCAATTACAATCTAATGTTATAGGTGAGCGTACGCCCTTTGTCTTCTTCAAGTACCATCACTTTAGCTCCGGCATTTGATGTCTTTTTGAGTTTTAGTGAATAGTCATCAATACCTATAATAGAAGGGGATTGTACGTATTCAATATCTCTCATGCCACTCATACCAATAGTTTTCTCATGTGAGTGATGCAAATGCCCACTGAGCAAAAGATGAATTGGCTTGTTATATGTTAATGAATAATCTTTGATGCTATTTTCTAGGCTCTTTTCGTTCTCTCCATGAACCCCTAAAATTTTTGTACCAAGGATGTCTAGATACATGAATTCATTGCAGTTAGTTACTGAAACATTCTTATTATCCTTTAGATTTGCTGAAATCAACTTAGTAATCCACTTTTGAGCATTTTCATGTGGGAATTCATCTCTTTTGCCTGACAGGAGTCTAAGCTGATCATGATTGCCAAAGATTGAGTAGTAGTCAACTAAACAATATTTAGATAATTCATTTAACCATTGACTCATAAATTCAGCAAAATGGATTGCCGAATCAGTGACTCCCATTTTTAGGCTCATTAACTGACTCATACGAAGAATGCCATCAATACTATCGCCTAAGTTGGGAAGTGTGACATGGTTAATCTTATGATCATCGTTAATGGATACAAACTCTTCAAGCAACTTCCACATACGTTTCTCTAGAATCTCTGGGCTGTATTCGTTGAGAAGTTCACCTTCCCATCCAAACAGTTTGAATGATACGCCGTCATGCATGTCCGCAATAGGGAAGAGGAAGTCACGTTTTGCGTTATTCTTTTTGATATGAATATTTGGAATATGTATAGTTGGACGATTAATTACTGCTTCTACAATCTTTTCTTCAAGCAGATCCGCTCTACCTTGCTCACGAATCATCTTGCTGTACTCAATCTTTTCAGTTTGAAGTTTGACTCGCTCTTTCTTTAATTCAATAGTGGCATCCTGAACCTCATCAACCACTTCAGTTGTTGCATATTTCTCAAGAATAATTGGCTTCCATTCGACATAAGAAGCATATTTTTTACGCCATCTCGATTCTGTATATTCTTCCTCTGACTCTTGATTTAGCAAAGTAGCAGCTTGGGTCCAATTCAATCCATACAATTCCAGATTGTCACCTAGACGAATATGATAGTCTGTAATAGTTTCATTTACGCTTCTTTTTGCTGTTGTAGGAGTCATCAATTCACTCCTTTGGCTGAACTGGAAGATCTTCATTGATAGAAAGTGTTACATTTTTACCATCATAGAATTTAAGTTCACTCAATAGGTCATACGTTTTAAATCCATTTTTATCTTCTTCGGTGATTTCCATAGTTTCTGTGTTCAGAAAACCCTTAAATTTAATAGAATTATTTCGCTTTGCCATATTATACTGCCCCCGAATTATTTTATTGAATTTCTAATTTCAGTACATCTGGTAATTTTTTTGATAACTTAAGATGCATTCGTTTTTTCTCTATAAAGCGAATTAATTGTTTTTTCGAATTATTCCAAGTTCCATATGTATTGTGAAAGCTACCCTCAAAATTGACACTGTGGCATTTTTCGCATAGAGTTATTCCATTGTTTATATCCGTTCTTTTATCTGGGTTTGATGAATAATTTTCTATGTGGTGTGCATTCAAACTGCCACCTTTTTTTAAGCAAGATTGGCAGATATAATTATCTCTTGAAAATACTTCTTTTCTCCATAATTTATAATGCAAACTATTCCTGAAAAGAGCATCTTCAGAAGTAACCCCTCCAGACCAATTAGATGAGTTTTCCTTTGATACACTTTCACTGTAACAGAATATGCAATTGTGTTTGCGATAATGGAGGTTGCCTACATTGGTGAGCTGGATTTTATCTGGATGCCTTAAACAGACATACTTCATTTTTGTTTTATCATTCTTGTAAGCAACTTCTAACAAATCGTATCCTTTGTCAGTGAATTTCTTTTTAATTGTTGAGTAGTCTCTTCTTTTTGCGTTACCTTTTCTTTCTCTCGTACACTCTTTGCATCCGACATTTGAGTACTTCAATAGCTCATAGGTTGTTTTCTGAACACTGCATTCCGGATGCTTGTTGCATTTAAAGTGAATAATAGTGTTATAAGTTAAATTCATACTGGCGGATTCATCTTTTGTGATTACATAATCTTTTTCTTCAAACAGTAGCCTGAACTTACTAAGCTTGGCTTCGTATCTCATTGAAATTCTACATTGAATACAGGGTGTAACAGGGTCTCTAAGTAATCTATCAAAATTTATCTTATAAAGCTCTGTGAGATGAAGATTACAATTATAAAACAAAGATTGTTTATTATTTTTGTATTCATCTGAGACTAGTAAGCAGTTTCTTTTTCTGAATTCTTCTTTTACATATTCAATATTATAAATATAAGTCCACCATTTTGACCTTTCTTAAATATAAGAAAGGGTGGGAGTCTACCCCACCAGAACTGCTTTCGTAACGGTTATTTGGGTATATATTTACTTGAAAATATTTTTAAGTGTCTGACTTGGCTTGAAGGCAGGAGCTTTGCTAGCAGGAATATCCATTTCTTCTCCAGTCTGCGGATTCCGTCCTTTGCGCGCCGCACGATCACGAACCTCAAAATTACCAAAACCAAATAGTTGAACTTTCTCGCCTTTTGCGAGTGTTGCTGTGATAGTACTTAGCGTTTCATTAATTACTTGCTCTGTGTCCTTTTTAGTTAATCCTGTTGACTCTGATACTGCATTTACCAATACTGTTTTATTCATTTATAAATCTCCCTTGTAATTGTTTATTTGTTGTGGTGAAAGTATGCCATTTGAAACTTCTGTTACTTGTCATTAAGCCGTGAATTAGCATACCTCCCCTAAAACACCTATCTAAAATACACTCAATTTTATTGAAACCCTTACGCACCAAGGGTTTTTATTTTTTAATCAATTTTCGTTTCCGACTTTTTATTATTTTTATTCCTATAAGTTAAATTTCTCTCTTTTTTCTTCTCATTGTCCACGATTTTTCCACAGACTTCACAGTATTTCTTAGAGTTGTTACTTTTATTTCTATTATTATCAACTACGGTATTGCATCTTTCACATAGCTTTATTCTTGAGATAAGATTTTTTTTGAGATTATCTACAATTATATCTCCGAAACTTGACCATAATGTTGTTTTGTATCCAGAGTTTGAACCATTATAGAGATACTCGATTAAAACATCAGTAACAAAATAGGGATCGCTATGTATTTGTAACAATTCATTTCTTATGTACATATAAACGGGGAGGTGGTCAGTGTTATTTATATCACCACTTTTCTGCCTCGATGAAATCATCCACTTAGTGTCATTTAACTCTCTATACTTGTTTAACACTGCATCATATGTCTCATCTTTATCTCTGCTCTGGCTCATTAAAGCTCTATAATCAAACTCATACACATCAGAGACTGATTTAAATCTTATTCGAACATCTGGAAACATATTTTTCAGCCTATTAACCGTTGTTGTGTTGCTCCAAGATTCAGTAATTCTTTTTGCTTTCTTATTTTTTCTGTCTTGTGGCTTAAGTCTATATTTTTCGTAAGTAAAGAAGTGGGGCATCTTCATTTTATTAAATGGCTTAAACATAGTCTTGATATGTTTTGGTCGAACTGGCTTGTAATTTGTTTTCGCTGCATCAATCTCAAAATTATTTTCCATTGTTCTGATTTTAACTAGATCTACATCTACTGAATCGCTGTTCCACAACTTTGTAATATCGTTGCTGATGATTCCAATATTTCCGCTAAAAGCTCTTTTTAAATTTTTCTTGATACTATTTCGACTGATCTTCTCTGCTGGGGCTTTCTTCATATCATAGTAGAGCGGTACAATGCCCTCCATATTCCTTTCAGCTACTTTTACTAATGTTTTATCGTTACTTACTGTCACTTTATCTCCGTCACAATCAAACATTAGGATTTTGCTGATAGGGTCGTGAATAGATGTATGAACGCTTTTACTAACAAACCACTCTCGGGTTACATCATCAACTACATTAGATCTGATAGCATGTTCCTTATAAAGATGCGGACTTCTCAAACAATCGACTTTATCTTTATCTGGAATTGAAACGCATGAAACTTCGCCATCTAACAGTAAACCAATTGGATTTTTATTCCCATTAAACAAATACTCACAAAATGCATACAGATCAGGGGCAATGAAAGTATAGCATCCATCGACTTTGATTTTTCCCGTATATACTTTCCTCATTAAACTAGCCTTGGCTTCCTTAAGTTTAGTTTTTACGTGAGGATCTAATAAGAGCTCGGGATATATGTATAATGATTGCTGTAGATTGTTCTTATCTTCGAACTTTCCCTTTGTTGCCCCTAACAGATTGAGCATTTCGTCAGGGTTGCTTACTGTTTCTTGGATGTCATTACGAGTAGCCGATACAAGTTGGTTTAACTCTTCTTCGGAAATTAGAGTTAGTGTTTGCAACATTTGATAACAAAGTCGAGCAGAGCTTAATTCGTCTTCTTCTGTATTAGTTACACTAGCATGACAGTTATGCTTCTTGTAGAGTGACTTATACTCATCCCAACTTTGATAGTATTTCCACATCTTAAACTGAGACTTAGTGAAAATAACTTCTATCTTATCTTTAATAATGTCGTGTTTCTTACCGTATATATCAGTTACAATTCTATTGTGCTCCCCCACAAATTTATCAAAAGGGAAGGGGACGAGTAAGCCTTTAACCCACGGTAGACGAACCATAAAGGCTTTCTTGCTCTTCTTGGGTAAAATCATTCCGCAGCCATCTGTGTGGCAAACTGGCACATCCATCTTTCTTCGACGGACGGTATAGTTGACATCATCGACGAAATCAACGGTAGTATTAATTGAAGTTTCAAAATCTTCCACAACGATTGAGCGATCAATATTGAATTTACCCCATAGATCAGTTGCGCTCGAACATAATGCTAAGTAGGCCAAGTATTTATTAATGCTAACACCATATAGCCTTTTGTTGCTTTTGCCAATGTCATAGTGATTATTGATTCGCTCTTCAGTAAGCCCACACATTAGGGTGAGCTTGACTTTTTCCCAAGTTTCCTTTTTCATAAAGACGGTTTTCTTAGTTCTGATTTGTCCAGCAGACGCAGTAAACGGAACATACTCCTCACCGTTTAGAGTGAATCCATTTTCCACTAGACTGTCAAACACACTGTAGTAATGAGTTTCGACAATAATTACGTCTTCGTATGTCTGATTTTCTACTAAACCAAGTGTACGAGTGAGTGAAGACTCAAAAAGAGATACTTTGTTATTGATAGACAAACTATTTGGGTTTAAGTTTCGCTTTAGATTAACGTTTGAATCTATAACTGCTCGAAAACTAGTTTCTAATTCCTTAACCTTGTCTTTTTCGTTGTTCTGTTTTGCTCGGTTGATTTCTTTTCGCAATAATCTTTCTTTTAATGTAAAGAAGGCGCTCGTATCAACGCTATATATGTATACTTGCTTATCCAGTGCCATTCAAACATCCTTTACTATATGTATTATTTGTTTGTAATACTCTTATACCAGAAATATTCATTATCCAAAACATCTATGTATTCAACACAATCATTTATTCCATCTCGCATCCAATCTGACACCATCTTCGTTTCATATGTATCTACTTCAAATCCATCATAGTATCGATCCTCCCAAGTGATAGTTGAGTGATTTCCTTTATTGTGTTTGTTTTTCAAATTGCTGCTCCTCTATGTATGTTTTATATTTGGTGTTCATCACCATGTACTCATATTAATCCGGATATAAACTATTGTCAATACATATATTTACTCTTTAAAAAAAGTAGTGTATAATTAGATATATGGAGGGGATACAAATGCAAACCGTAAATGTAGTGGGGCTACATAATAACTCAGTATTTGATGATATGAGAACATATTTGAAAAAATTCAACAGTGTTCACACTCAGAAAAATTACGAACGCTCATTAAGAAGCTTTTACATGTGGTATAAAGGTAAAGAAATTGAAATGCTAGTGAGAGAGGATATGAAAATTAGAAATGCAGATTTAATTGGTTATCAGATATATCTAAAAGAGCACCCTATTGATTACTCAAATAACTCAATAAACAACATTATGGCAGCCGTACAAAGTTTTTATGAATTCCTTGAGATAAATGAATATGACGTCAATTCGAAATTTGCTAAAGTAAAGGTTCTACCAGATGACTCAGAGCGAAGTGGAGCTTTATATTACAATGAAGCAGAAAAGATCGCTTCATTACTACGAGAAGAAAAAGTTAAAGGCATTGAAAAGGCAGCTTTCGTCCGATTAGCTTACACAGCAAGTTTCCGCAAAAGTACATTATTGTCAATCTGCTACTCCGATATTAAATTAGATGATAATAGAGGATATTATAATATTCACACTGTTGGGAAGGGTGGCAAAAAGCACACTGTTCCAATCTCCAAAGAATTATACAGTGAGTTATTACTTATAAAGAATCAAAAATACTACGGTAGGTATGGCGATGATAAAATTTTTCATCTTTCAACCAAAACGATTCAGGTTATGATGGACAACTTGAAAGAACAGATGGGGATTTCTCCTGAAAGAAATGTTAAGTTTCACAGTCTAAGGAATGTAGCTGCTGGATTTGGAACATTGGAAGAAGCCAAAAAACATCTTAATCACACGAATGTCTCAACAACTGAAACCTATTATAGACACGTTAACGAAGACCGCTCTAATAGCATTAGCTTAAGAATGGAAGAAAAAATTGAAGATTCTATACTAGAAAAGCTTTCAAAAGAAGAACTTATCGAATTGATTATGCAACAAAACCATGGAGTGCTGACCCAAATGAAAAGAGACGCACAAGAAACAATCAAAAACAAAGGAGAGGCGATTAATTGAGTATAATAGAGCTGAAGTTAACACCAGAAAAGATGATGTTTCCAAGAAAAGAAGCGGATAACAAAAATGATTTTAGGATATACTCCTGTCACGCAAATAGTCCGAATGTACTTTTGAACTCGTATGGGAATCTTAGCATCAAAGGCGTAATGCAGCGTTTGGAATTGGGGGTCGAATACGAAGCACAAATTGAGCTTGAGAAAGTAGATGCAAAGTACGGCGCTAGTTATAGCGTACTGTCCATTTATCAAGAAGTTCCTGAAACTATGGAGGGACAAAAAGCCTTCCTTGCTACTTTAATGACGGAGCTACAACTTAAAGAAGTGTATAAAACGTATCCAAACGAGGATATTGTAAAATTGATTATTGACGATAAATTTGAATATGAGAAAGTTAAACAGTTCGGATCAAAGACTTACAAAAGGATTAGAGATAGGATTCTTGAAAATATCGCTTATCGTGACATATTAAGTCGATTAGGAAAATACGGCATCACCTATGATATCATTTTAAAACTTGAGAAAACTTTTGGCTCGAAAGAATTAGCAATTCAGAAGATCGAAGAAAATCCTTACGAATTAACTCAATTATCTGGATTTGGATTTAAACGAGCAGATAAGATTGCACAGTTAATGGGCTTTAAGAAAGACGATCCACATAGAATCAAGTATGGGATTAGATTTACAATTGATGACAACCAACAACAAGGGCACACTTATATGTTAAGAGATGAGTTGCTGCGTAATGCTTCTGAGAAACTTGAACTCACTGAGGTAGTAGTCGAAGATTATCTAAACGATACTGATGGATTAGTGTTTATTGATGACAAAGTTTCATTAACTAGAACCTACAATGCTGAAAAACACATAGCCAAACGATTATTTGAAATATTAAGTAGCAGTAAGGAATTAGATTTTGATCCTGAGAAGTATATTGATGAGATAGAGAAGAAATATAAAACGAAATTTACGAATCAACAAAAAAAATTCTTTTATGATATCAAAAATAACCCTGTCAATCTTCTGGTAGGATACGCTGGATGTGTAGATAAGGATACAGAATTTTTTGACGGGTATGGATGGAAGAGAATTTGTGACTTTAGACATGGAGATAGAGTTTTACAATATAATGATGACGGATCGTCAGAATTAGTATATCCTTCAAAATACATAGTGCTACCAGAGGAAAAATTGACTTTAATAAAAACAGATAGAGGCAGTATAAACCAGTGCCTTTCCGATGAGCACAACGTTGTCTATAATACAAGCAAAGGAAATCTAGCCAATATAGAATTCAAGGAGTTAAAACGTAGACATGAGATAAATGAATGTGGCTTTAATGGTAGATTTATGACGACGTTTAGATATTCGGGATGCGGGATCAATTTAAAAGATGAAGAAATAAGATTGATGGTGGCAATTATTGCAGATGGCAATTTCGTCAAAGGAATCAACACAAATAGATGTAGAATAAATATAAAAAAACAAAGAAAAAAAGATAGACTAGTTCAAATTCTAAATGAATGTAAAGTTGACCATAAAGTTAAAAATAGAAATGATGGTTTCTCCTCATATACGTTCTATGCACCAATGAAAGCAAAGAAATTTGATTCATTTTGGTACAATTGTAATGAGAATCAAATAAAGGTAATAGCAGACGAAGTTTTACACTGGGACGGGAATAGCATTAATGGTAGAGAAAGGTTCAGCACCACAGAAAAAGAGTCTGCTGATTTTGTTCAATTTGTATTTTCTTCTATAGGTAAAAGATCGACTATTGCAATTAATGATAGGTCTGGAGAAGAATATAAATGTTCAAAAAATGGAATAGATAAATACTACAGAAGATCTAAAGAATATATCGTAAATATATCGCAAGGGAAAAGTGAAGTATCGTTAATATCTAGATCCAGAAATACTAAGACTGAGTTTAAAGAATATAGAACGTTAGATGGATTGAAGTATTGTTTTACGGTTCCATCTGGCATGTGGATAATGCGAAGAGAAGGTAGAATTGCTGTTACAGGAAACTGCGGAAAATCATATTTACAAAAGTTTCTTGTAGACTTACTAAATAAATTAGGACTAACATATGTATTACTATCTCCGTCTGCAAAAGCAGCAAAAGTTACTCGCACCTATACGGGAGTAAATGCTCAAACTATACATAGGAGAATTGGTTTTGGTATGGACAAAGAAGAAGAGATGATGCTAGAGATTCACGAAGACTTTGTAATTATTGACGAATCCGGTATGACTGATGTCTTTATCTTATCCTCACTACTATCAAAAATTAAGAATCCAAATACTAGAGTGCTATTTGTAGGTGATGATTTTCAGTTACTATCCGTACAGGCAGGAAATTTTCTGCACGATGCTATTGAAAGCGGAGTAATTCCAATGACGAAGTTGGACATTGTTTTTAGACAAGGGGATGGAGGCATCCTTGATGTTGCAACTAAGATAAGAGAAGGCAAGCAGATCGTAGGAAATGATTTTGAAGGTAAGCAGTTGTTTGGAAAGGACTTTTTACTGCACTGTGTTGATCAGGTACAGATTGAAAAGGGATATAAACACTATTATAATTTGTTACTGAATACATATAAGCCTGAAGATATTATGGTACTGTCTCCAACTAAGAAAGGGAAGTTAGGAACCATAGAACTAAATAAGTACATACAAGAGCAAGTCAATCCATTTGATTCAACAAAGAAACAGCATGAATATGGATACGATGGATTAATTAGAGTTGGAGACTACATCCTCAACACGGTCAATATGTACCAGATAGCGAATATGTCTGAAGAAGGAATAGATGTAGTAAATGGAGATTCAGGAAAAGTAATCGATATAAAGACGGAAGATGATAAAAGGAATGGTGACGATGAATTAGCGGAGAGTGAAAAAAAAGGAATTATAATTCAATTTGATGATCAACTTGTTAGATTAGACATAGGTTTAGCAGCTCAATTATTATCTGCTTGGGCATTAACAATACATAAGAGTCAAGGAAGTTCTAGCGAAGCAACGTTAATAGTAGTTGATAGATCCAATAAGTTTCAGATAAGTGCCAACTTAATTTATACAGCAATAACTAGGAGTGTATCTAGGTGTATATTCTTAACTCAGGCAGAGACATTAAACTTTGCCATAAGAAAAGTAGAAAGTAAGAGAAGAAATACACATTTGTGTAGACTGTTGCAAGAAAAAAATTAAATAAGTGAAACGAAGTCTATTGGATGAATATATCCGGTAGACTTTTTTTGTTTTACGATTAAAGGGTAATCGTGAATTGAGTTGTTGTATTGTGAAAGATAGATATACCAAGGGAAAATGAGAGAAATGTTGTTAGGGGGTATGTTGATCAGTGATGTGTATCGCAAAAGCCTATACGTATCAAGGGAAATAGGGTGAAAAAGGATAGAATATGAGATGATATGTGATGGTTACAGTAATGTAATAAATTTATAAAGTTAGATGGGAGTAGAGGAAAAGGGATTAGTTACGATTGAGATTGTGATTGATATTTGATGAAAATAGAGTAAAAAGTTACAAAAGTATTACAAATAAATGGAAATAAAATGGGAGGGGATGAATATTAAATCATGGTGTGGAAGTGGAAGTGCTAGGCCACTATTTTCCAATTATGACTCGATTTTGGATTTAAAATAGCCCCCATACCCTTACTAGATACTACACAAGATATATTGTGTGGTATTTGGAGTATCTAAGGGCACTCATTCAACTGATCTGGTTAGGTGCTAAATTGTCAAGCTAATTCTCAAAAAAATATTTAAAATGTTCAAAAATTCTGAAAAATTTACCTCACACACCATATACCCTATGGGGGTATAATATAATCGCTGGGTAACAGCCTTTGCATATATCATGACTTATATCAAATTAAATTGTACACTATCTAATTGTTGTTCATTATATATATCATCATCTATCTACACATTCATCACTCTCAACTTATCAATTCGCTCCACATGCTCACATTTATGCTATCTATCTCACCTCTGACTTTCGCATATTATCACATACACTACACCATTACACTACCACACTCTACATTATTCTTATTTCAATTTTCAACTCAAAAGTTTTGAACCCTAAATTTAATTTCAATATTTAATTTTCCTTTCAGATTTACCTTTCCAATTTTCATAAACTTGATAGTCAATATGGAATCTCATTATCGTATTTAAGAATTAAAATATGTACAAATACATAGAAATATGATATAATTATCTTACAAGGTTGATACAGGGGGTGAACAACATGTCCATACCAGAGCCACTATCTGATGATACATTACTTACACTCATACCACATTTAGCGACACAAGGACACATCAAGTTATCATCACACGCTGAACTCAGACTTAATCAGCCTGATAGGAATTTCACTTTTGAAAGGTTACTATTCATACTACGACATCCTAAGACAATTACATCTGAATGGGATGAAGGGAGGAAGAGATACAAGTATAAGGTACAAGGTTACAATAGGAGACATGCAGTAGTTAGTCTTATCATAAGCAATACATATATCAAGGTAGTCACGGTGTTCTAACTGTGACTACTGATTCACCTATTTAAATCACATACGATTGGGGTATAATACAATATGATTACATATGGCAACTCACTAGCCAACACATTAAATGAGGAGGTAACATATATGAGTAGCTTTAACGATGCACACAACAAAGATAAACAATTCAAAGAGTCATTGATTAGTAGTGTAGTAGCACCAGATAAACAGGATGCATACACTAAAGCAGTAGACTATTCTATTGATGATTTAATGGGTGTTATGGAAGCATATAAACATGGATCAATTACCAGTGAAGAGGTTGCACAGGAACAGATTAAACTATTCTTAGAAGAGTATACGGTTAAACTAATCAATATTATCAAAGAGAAATGATTATCGTTTCTCCTTTAGGAATAAATATGTACATTAGTTTAATATTATTTATATTCACACTTTCACTCTATTATTAGAGTTTTACATATATAACTATCATTTCAAACTGAAAGGATGAACTAGCATCACAATTAAAGTAGTGGACTCAATAATGGGTAGCGGAAAATCAACATTTGCTATTGAAAAAATGAACAATGACACTGAGAGAAAGTATATTTATATTACTCCATTCTTAGATGAGATAACACGAGTAAAGCATCTATGTCCAAATAAAAGGTTTGTTGACCCGAAGAATTATGATAATGAAGGACACTTTCAAAAAAAGCAGGATTCTCTTCATAATCTATTAGCTGCGGGACATAATATTGCGACAACTCACTCACTGTTTAAACAGTCTAATGAAGAAACTAAAGAACTTATCCAAGCAGGGAACTATGTGCTAATACTGGATGAGGTTATGGATGTAGTCGATCATCTTACAATTAAAAATTCAGATAGAGATTTATTATTTGAAAATAATTTTCTCAACGTTGATGATGAAGGTTATATAACTTGGAATAACAAAGATGAGAAAACGCGCAACTATGATGGTAAATTTAACGATATTAAACACATGGCAAATAACAGGAACCTTTTATTTTATAAAGGATCAATTCTAATCTGGACTTTTCCGATTTCTATTTTTGAAGCATTTAAAGAAGTATACATCCTAACGTATTTATTCGATGGTCAGATTCAGAAGTATTACTATGACTTAAACAAAGTGGATTATGAATACTTCCACATTGAAAATTCGAATGGTAAGTACAATTTACAGAAGGGTAAGAATAAGTCTCCTAACATCAAAGAACAATACAGTGATCTGATCGAAATATATGATGGTATTCTCAATGATATAGGTAATGATAAATATTCTCTTTCAATGTCTTGGTATGAAAATAGAAATCAAGCTGTTACCAAGTTGAAAAACAATGTGTCCAATTACTTTAAACATAAAATGAAAGCCAAGTCTAAAGACATCATCTGGACAACATATAAAGACTTTCAACCTAAAGTTAGCGGTAAAGGTTTTCAACGTTCTTATATTGCTGTCAATCTAAGAGCAACCAACGACCATAGACAAACAAAGTATCTGGCTTATACAGTCAATAGATTTATGAATCCGATTATAGAAGGTTTCTTTATTGAAAGAGGAGTAAAATTAAATCATGAACTCTGGTCAACTTCAGAACTTATACAGTGGATTTGGAGAAGCTCAATACGAGATAATAAAAAAGTGTATATTTATTTACCTTCTAAACGCATGAGAAACCTACTCAAAGAGTGGTTAGAAACATAGGTTGGGAAGTTTTAGTTCCCAAGATTGAAAAAAAGTCCTTATGTACCAACGGTTTTGAGACTCGTCTCTCGGAGAAAAAAATGTTATTATTAATTAATATATAAGACTAAAAATACAAAATTATAAATGAATTAATATACAATAAAAATTTATAATTATACATAGTTGTATTGAATCAATAATAATAGGTGGCGAGATCCATTCCGTTTCACTCCATGGCTGTCGCTTCACCTTCATCCACAACTTACGTTGTGTCTGTCATTTATATTATTCTTACCTTTGACTAACTCTAAAAAAGTTAGTCTATTTGTCATTAAGAGTGAAAATATGTATTGTAATTTAATTGGTTTTCCTTTATAATAAGTATATAAGGTTAAGGGAACAAATAAATTACGAGGTGATTCAAATGAGTCAAACTAAACTTGCTATCATGAAGTCCCAATGGACGCGTAAACAACAACTCAAGAGTCTGACTGTAATGGGCAGCCTACTTTTAAAATAGTATAAGAGTAAAAATAATAATTATAAACTAAAGGGGATTGAGAATAATGACAAACTTTAACCAAATGAACATGGATTACAAAGTGGATTATCTTTCTGAATTGTTGGCTGAACAAATTCGTAAGTTTGATGACAGATATAGCAACTTGTCTGATGCTGAGAAAGGTTCAGTAAAATTGGGATTTCATCTTGATTTGGCTGACAACAATATTGCTGTTACTGATGAATTGATTGAAGCTGTTAAAATTGAATTCTCTAACTCTCCTATGGCTGATATGTTGATTGATTATAAGCAATTAAACACTGTTGAGATAACAGAAACTCAGCAAGAAACTATTAATAAACTCGAAGAAGGGCGCAAAGTAAGTATTGTTAAATTCTCTGACTTCGGATTTCCACAGCTTATTCATACGGTTGTTCAGTTTGTTAAGGTTGATCGCTACGCGCAGTATGATAATGCATTATACATAACTCACAAACCTAAACGTAAACGGTCTAATTGGGTTGAAATTATCTTACCTTATCAAGAGGTTGCAGTTTATGACGGTTGGATTGATTTTGATATCGATGCAATTTCTCAAACTACAATCACTTCTAGTCTACATGTAACTGTTAAGCAATCTAGATACTCAAGTTTTGATCCTCAGTTTATGGTGGATATCAGGTCTAAATTAAATCAGAATCCGCTGGTTACTATCAACAGCAAAAAGGAGACAATTACATGCTAAGAATCTATTACATACATCCAGTACATAAAACTAATCCATACGCAGCGTTTAAGCATCCAGAGCAAAGAGTGAATTCACAAAACCAAACTAAACGTTCGTCAGTAGGGTTGTCCTTCAGTCAACACCTTGAACTTGTTGAATCATTAATTAAACAATAAAAATAACAATAGAAATGGATGTGTGTTTGAATGAAGAAGATTACAATGGTGGTAATGGTGCTTGTATTAAGTTTGATGGTGGCTAGTGCAGCTTTAGCTAATGGAGTAGAACCAGTTACAAAGCAGGCATCAATGAAGATTGAAAAGGTGTATTACATGAAGGGTAGTGGCTACTATGTTGCTCATACAACAAAGGATCTGGGAGGACATTTCTGGGTGTTACAAGTGACTGATATAGCAACAAAGAAAGAGGACAAGTCTTTTACCCAAGCGCTCTGTAAGCAGTATCAAGGCAAACAGGTAGTAGTCACATACACTGAACCAGTTGACTCGGATGAAGAAGTAGAGATTTGGGGTGTTAAATTGAAATAGATATTGTAATGGGATTCCTAAAAAGGAGTCTCTTTTTCGTTTATAAGAATAAAAATATGTATTGCAATATAAGGTTAAATAGATTATAATTAAGGTATCAAATACAAGAGGTGATTCGGATGCATTACTTAGATAAACAAGAAGCAAAAGTTAACATCATGTACAGACTGGTGGACGCAGGTTGGAAGGTTTTCGGATACAAACAAGATGAGTCGGATTCAATGGTTGACTACTACTCTCCAGCTTCTTGGTCTGGTGTCGCAACTAAAAATGGATATGTTTTGTTGGTTGATGTATGCAAATATAATCTTTCTGACTCTGGTCGTGAAGTTCGTAAATATGACTACAATAAGCAATCATATGCTGCAAACTCTCGTATAGAGAAATTAACAGCGACGATGAACGATGCAGCATCTACAGAGAACGAAAAGGCATCTTGTGCGGTACTCATCGAAAAAGAAAAGGAAAAAGCTAACGTTGAACCAACTTATACTGTCATTGAAACATATCCAACATTTGCATTTGCTAATCCTAAGGGAGCAAGCTGGCACATTGAGAAAGATGGTCAAATTATTGCAAAAGGTAACGGCGTATATGCTACTAATACATATGATTGGGAAAACAAAGAGAAAACTGCAACCCAACAAAAAGAAGAGAAAGTTATGTCTTTGATTAAACGTATTGAAAAAGCGCTGACAGATGCTGATGCTCTTAAGCCCGAAATTGTTAAAGTCCCAGTTAAAACTATTCAAGCAGTTGAAAAATCCATTTCTGAAGTTACTGAGGCAGATATCAAAGAAGGATTCACATTTGTAATGAAGGTTGGTTACACACGTGGGGCAAACAAAGGAAACATGTATTCATTTGTTGAAGAAGGTGTATTTTCTAAACTAGGCAAAAACAATAAACCATCTAAAAGTTTTGACAAAATGTGGAGCCCATCCATTCAAAGAATTAATGAGATGTTAAGCAAAGGACATATTGCCGTCATTGAGTTTGTTGAAGTTACTGAATACGTAGAGAAAACAGTCTATAAAAAGACGACACGTAAACAAACTGTATCCGATGTTCCAACAATTGAAACAACTCAAAAGAATGAAAGTAATGAGGAAGTTAACGAAAATAAGACAGAGGAGTCAAGCTTTGTTACTGTAACATTGAATGAAGAAAAGAATGGTATCGAGATTTCTTTTATCCAGAAACCGGACTCGGATGTTATTGAAGAATTAAAATTGAATGGCTTTCGTTGGTCGCGTTTTAGTGGAGGAAAATGGTGGGCAAAACAGACACCAGAAACAATTGCATATGCTGAGTCGCTTAAAATGGACAAGGACGAAGCACAAGGTGTATCACAAGAAGATGAATTTGAGGATACTCATATAAAGGAAAATAACACTGAAGACATTAATATAAAAGATGACGTTTTTACACAGGAGGAGAAAATCATGAGTAACGAAGAAACTGTAAACGACATTGAAACATTTGAAGATATATTTTCAAAATTTGATGATATAGAGATAACCAATGATCAAAGAGTTTCACCAGTAGACTATGAGTTTTGTCAAGAACAGGAAGAAATATATAGGTCAACAATAAATGCTTATTATAATTTAAAAAATGAACTAGATAAGATATCGGAATTAGATAATAAACATGGAAAAAAATTCGGAGAAGAAAAGAATGGGTATTTTATAGTGCAATATAGTGCATTTTATAGTGCGATGAGCAAGTATGACTATGATAAAAATATAACCGCGATAAAAAACAGTTTTATAGCTCATGTTTGTTCTTACTTCAAAAATAAATACAGTGTAACAATTGACATAGACAAGCTACAGAAGACTTTTACTTTTAGTGTCACTTCTCAAGACATTATAGACAATATTTTTATTCAGTTGGACGGTTATTCATTTACAGAGAAAGCAGAAAAAGAGATCAAAGATAAAACTAAAGAGATGTTTAAATACGGCGATAAAATATCAATTAAAAGCAGCAAACTTATACTTGATGGATATTTTGCTTATCATGACTCAATCTGGAAAGAATATAGATTAAATGAAAATAAAGTAGAGCATATTTTTCAATCTTTACAGTTGTTTGATAGTGGATCGATCACGCATAATGAAGAGTTGGAAAATAAATATTGTGGATATAATAATTCGAGAAAGTTAGAGAATTATGAACGTTATACTACACAAACACTGAAAAAAGTAAAATCAATCAAATTTTTAAAAAATGGTAAATTGGATATCGAATTCATCAGCAATCAAGAAGCGGCGCGATTCGCGTCTGAATATTGTGGATATAAAAAAGTAGCCGTATAAAAGCGGATCAAAGGGGTTTGCTAAACATGACTTATCACATTAACCATATGACTGTTCCACAGGAAAAGAGAGAGAACATAAACAATAAAATAATACACATACTTGATAACAATTTGAATGAAAAGTATGGGATCAATCAACAAAACATATACGATACATATACGGGTAATGGCGGCCTTCATGGATTAAACTTTTCTGATTATGATAATTTCCACACGTACACTGAAGCCAAGAGGGATATAGAGGTGGGGCAGTTCTTTACGCCTCACTCTATATCTAAATTCCTTGTTGACTGTCTTAAGCCCTCTAAAGACGATCTAATTGCGGATATGACTTGTGGAATGGGGAACTTTTTTAATTGGTTGCCTAATCATCATAATGTATACGGAAATGAGCTTGATATAAGAGCATTTAAGGTTGCTAAGTATCTGTATCCTGATGTCAATATGTCGCATGATGATATTCGAAATTATGAACCACATATCAAGTGTGACGTTGTTTTGGGAAATCCTCCTTTCAACTTGAAATGGGCTTACAATAACGAAGAATATCTAAGTCAATTATATTATTGCTTGAAGTCGTTTAAACTTCTTAAACCTTCAGGAATACTTGCTTTAATTGTCCCTGTATCATTTTTATCTGATGATTTTGCAGATGGTGGAATGATCAAAACTATAAACGATATGTTCAATTTCATTTATCAAGCCGAATTGTCTTCCGATTGCTTTGAGAATGTTGGGGTAAGTAATTTTCGTACTAAGATTATGTTTTTTCAAAAGAAGAGTCAGTATATCGTGGATGATAGACCATATGAAAGTACTATTTCATCAATTCTAAACATAAGCGAAACTACTAGTGATTACATTTATAAGTCATACATAGAACCAATTGTGAAAGAGAAGGAGAAGATTAAGCAAAAGGTTTTGTTAGAATCATTAAGAAGCGGAAGCGATGATAGTAATTATCAGGATGAGGTGAAAAAACTATTATTTGATATTAAGCGTAATCCCAAAATCAGTAACAAATATACTAAGTGCTTAGAAAAAGTTAATCAGTTAGCGACACAAAGACAACCTGAATCAATGAAGTACGATGAATGGGCAAAAGTGAGACTAACTCCAAACAAAGTATTGTCATATCTAAAACGTATAATTAAGAATCAACATATAAAAGAGATGGATGAAATTAAACTTGTTAAAACAGCGTCAGGATTAAAATATAAAGCCTATTCTCACAAAACGAAATTGCAACTATCTAAAATGGAGAAAGTAAAAGAAGCATCGTTTGTAGATATGATTTTCAATGAGGACTACCCTTTTGAAGAACGGAAATTTAAGAAACTACAACAAAGAAAAATTAATGCTTACAAGAAACAAGCAGAGCCATTTAAAACAATGTCGCAAGATAAATATATCTCTAAATGGCTAAATGAATATGAACTAAACGACTCTCTAAATGACCGTGTAATCAAGTTTAATAATATACAATGTGATGATATGGGAAGGATGCTACAAAAGCGATATGGGCTGTTACAGTGGGATTGCGGAGGCGGTAAATCTCTTGCAGCCGTTGCCTATTCTCAGTATCACTTACAGCACAACAATGTGAGAAATATGTTTATAGTTGCTCCAGCTATTGCAATAACGGGCACTTTTGAAACTATACTTACAAGTTATGGTATTCCATTTGTTAAAGTAGACTCTTTGCAAAGTATCTCATCTATTAAACCATCTGACATAGTACTAGTAACGTTTAATATGGTTACTAAGTATCAGAGACAGATTAAGAAGTTTATCCGCTTAAGTGGGCGTAAAATAGGTCTAGTGCTTGATGAAAGTGACAGCATAGCCACCATGACAAGTAAAAGAACGAAGGCCACTTTGAACGTATTTAAAAATGCAAAATACAAACTATTAACAACTGGTACAAGTGTCAGAAATTCAATAGGTGAGGCTTTTCCACAATTTCAGTTGCTTTATAATTCCTCGGTTAATTTTTTGAATCGATGTGAAGAAATATATGTAGAAGACAAGAAGACTAAGGAACTAAAAACAGAATTAAATGTACATTATCTGAAACCCTATCCTCAGTATCACAAGGGGCAGAAGTTATTTAAAGAAAGTCATATACCCGAAAAAATAACTGTGTTTGGAGTATCACAGGCTACGCAGCACATATATAATTCGGATGTACTAAAAGCTTTAATTGATTCAACGATTATTACTCGAACATTTGAAGAAATTACAGGAAGATCAATTGCTAACATTTTTCAAGATACATGCAGTTTCAACAATCACGAATATGATTTATATAAAAAGATTGTAGAAGAGTTTTATGAAATGGCGAGAAGCGTCAATAGGACAGGCAACAGCAGAAAAGATAGAATGTTAGAAATATTACAACAGTTAAATATGCTTATCAGAAGTTGCAGCGCTCCGCACCTTTTTAAGGAGTATAGAGGTAGTGGATACTCCTCTAAGTTTAAGAATGTATTTAACAAACTTGAGCAATGGAACAATGAACCAGTTGTAATCGGATGTAGATTTAAAAAGACAGTATATAGTTATGCGAGACATATTAAAGAGATATTCCCAGAACGAAAACTATTTATTGTCACTGGTGAGGATATGAGTCTGAAGCAGAGGAAAGAAATGATAATTGAAATGAAAAAATGTTTCAACCCTATTATGGTTTGTACTCAACAATCATTGTCTAGCAGTATCAGTATTAACTATGTTAATAAAATAATTGTTCCAGAATTAGCGTGGAATGGAGCGAGCTTGCATCAGTTCACAGCTAGATTTGTACGTTTCGATTCTGAATCAGATGATAAAGAGATTCACTATGTAACATATGAAAATAGTATAGAAAGTAATTTGCTTAAATTAATATTGAGTAAGGAGAAACTTAATTTATTTATGAAAGACGATGAAATAAGTGATGATGAATTGTACAGTCGATTTGGTGTAGATTTTGATATTGTAAACATGCTAATGACGAAAGAAAAGGATCAAGACGGATACACAAGGTTAAACTGGGGAAGACAAGAAATAGTGTAATTTAAGAATGAATATATGTATTGACTATTAAGGTGTTATCATTTATAATTACATTAACAAGTTAAACAAGAGGAGATGATTACATATGTTTAAAATATTCAAAGGCATCAAAGAAGCTAAGGCAGTAAAAGAGGCGGCTCGAATCGAGGCAATTAATGTTCGACTCGCGGAAGAACGTGCTAATCATGAACGTCTCTGTGCAGAGTTCGCAGCAAAAGAAACTACTCGGCTAGAAGCAATGCGCAAAAAAAGTAGCGAGAAGTGGAAGCAGCGCTTCCGTGAAGAGTGTGAGCATCAAGGCAAGCAAGTGCCTGCTTATATGAAATAAAAGATAAAGATATACATAGTAACATTGTATTGTAATGAGAAACAGTGTACTGGAACTAAGTCAAATACTCATTTCATAAGGATATTGGAGGAATAATAATGCTTATCAAAAAGAAAGATGTCGTAGTTGGTCAAGTATATGAAGATGGATCATCTTTTCAGGCTTATTCGATAAACTGGGGTACTGGAGAGAAGAATTTTATTGGCAACTTCGATACATTTGATCTAGGAAAGAAATCGGTACTCAAATATAAGAGGGGAAATTGCTAATATGCAATGTCCTAATTGCAAAATAAAAATGAATATCAAAACGGATAATGATTTAAATGAAAAATACTTTGATTGTGAATCTTGTGGTTACAATATATTGCAGTCACTAACAAAAGTAAACATAAGTAAAGAAACATTGGAATTGATTAAATATTCTTGATAAATGAGTGATTTCATCAAATCATAGAAAGAGGGATTACTAATAGGATTATCAGTAGAAGAAAAACAGAGACGTAAAGAAGAAAGAAGATTAGTTAAATGGAATAAAACGCATAAAGAAGTTAATGGAGTAGATCATAAAGTTTGCAATAGATGTGATACTTATAAACCCGCAACTTTAGAGTTCTATTATTATAACAAAGCAAATTCAATTGATCGTGTGTATCCCTATTGTATCGATTGTGCAATTGAATCTGCTGAAACATGGAGAAATAAAAACTATGACCGTTTCTTAAAAAACCAAAATAAATATGATTCACAACCGAGAGTGAAAATTGCAAAAAGAATGTTTTCCAAAATTAGAAGGCTGAATGGGAGCCATAAGGAATGGCTAGATGAAAACAAAGATAAGACTAAAATATATAGACAGATAAAATTTACAAAGACCCATAACATAAGCGTAGAAGAATGGAAATCATGTAAACTTTACTTCGATAATTCTTGTGCTTATTGTGGCTTAGATATCAAAAAACATCTTATTAAAAGAAATGGGAAAGAGATTAAATCAGACTTGCACCGAGAACACGTTGATGATAATGGCGCAAACGATCTTTCAAATTGTATACCAGCTTGTGTAAGCTGCAATAGCCAAAAATGGAAATTTGGTTTGGAAGAATGGTATGCGATTGAAAATCCGATTTATTCAGAATTGAGGTATAAACGAATTGTTAAGTGGTTGGATAGTGACTATAAAAACATAAATACATAGGAGTGATTAGAATGAGATACACATTCGAAAATTGGATTCAAACAGAGTATTGGGAGGGTGCATTAATCACTTCTCCAACAGGATTAGAGTACTTAACGAATGGAGTTTCAAAATGGGAGCCAAATGCAAACAGAAAGTATAGAGTTGTTGACAACATTAGCAATAAAGTTGACTTCAAGAGTCGATGGAATATGTATTCGCCATATGATCATATTGAGGGAGTGAAATAGCATGAATGATAATCAAATGTTGACTGTACTTGAGCAAGAGGGTTTCGAAGTCGTAAACCAAACTGAAGTTATTTGGAAACATGCTCATGAGATTGGCTATGTTTGGGATGAAGTGGATCAGAAATGGATTAAAGCTTAGCTTAATAATGCATGAATATACAGACCGAAAAGTGTAATACTCGTGATTAATGATAATTTTATTCAATAATACGTATAATCATGAATAATATTAAAGGAGGAGTAGCGCCCTATGTCTACTTATGATGGAGCATACACAAATAAGAATGCTGACTATGGCATTTTAAAAATATGTTGTTGTAATGAAGAAGTAAATGACTTCTGTGATTATCATGGAAAATACAAAGATGGAGGTTTTAAGAAGTCTAAAGAATATATCGAATTAAAGAAAAAGCTTACTAATAACCAATCTTAATGAAATGCTTATTTGACTAAATTTTTTTGCTTAACAATTAAAATATATTTTAAGGGGGTGAACACCATGACATTGAAAGAAAGAACACAGACTATAATTGATGAATTTGGAATCAAGAAGTCATTTATCGCAAAGAAACTAGGAATCAGCAACGCATTGTTTTCACTGTTCATAAATGGAAAGCAACCACTACAAAAACCTGAGATTGAAAAGCTTGAAATGTTCATTGAAGGATATAAAACAAATACATAATAGGAGTGAATCAATATGGGAGCTACATTAAAATTACAGCCACAAACATTTATCGAGGATAAAAATTTTAGAGAGGAATACATAAGTAAAACTGAAGTACTTGAAAAAGTAAAAGAAATCGTTATGTTGCCAGATAAAAAATTTATCGAGTCGAAAGAAGTAGCTGCATATTATAATGTAGACCTATCTACAATCAGACAAGTGAAAAATCGCCACAAGGATGAGTTTGATGAAGATGGCGTAACAACCATTGCGGGTATAGCATTCAAAGACTACAAGCAAAGCATAGCGTTACAAGGTGTCACGCTATCAGCCAAAGCTAACGTTACACTGTTTACAAGAAAAGCAATGCTCCGTGTAGGTATGCTTTTAAAAGAAAGCGACATAGCAAAAAAGGTAAGAGATTATCTGCTAATCGTAGAAAAATCAGCATCAACAGAAATTAGGGACACTATACTGGGAAATTGGTCGAGTAATGATATTTTATTGATTGAACAAACAATTAACGAGGAAACTGCCAAAGGAAATACGAAAATGAGCGCACTTCGCAAAGCAGCTAAGAAACTAAATAGAAATGCCAATAATGTTCAACAAAAATACTACCAGATAAAAAAGAAATTCGGATCTCTTCAAAGCTACTTAGTGGAGAAGAATGTGGTCTACTTAAATACACCTGAAGACATTAATATATCGACTGAGAGCCCTCATGAATCCAATGGGCAATCTGATATTGTCCATGCGATAAAGTGCCAATTAGAAAGCGTTGTGAGTGGTTTACGAGAGGATGCTAATTTTCTGTCACAAATTAATGAGTTGAGGTTAGAGGTAAATGAATTGAAAAATCAGATTAAGCTCAAAGATGTACTTCTTGAAGGGAAAGATGCGCAGTTGACCAACAAATCAAAGTTGAATAGCAAACTTAAGAAGGAAAAGTCTGATCTGGAACATAAGTTGAAATTCATTTCTCAAATCGTTCAAAGTAGCAAAGTGGTTGATAATACTCATACAGAAATTCAAGACACAAAGAAGTATGTGATCAAAAATGGTGTCATAGAGACCCAATAAAACCAGTCTTTCATAAGCAGCCTTTAATGGGCTGTTTTTGATTTCAGTAAAACAAGACTTTTACATAAAGAAGAGGAGTCTGCATATTTAATCAGCTCCTTTTTTATTTCTTTTTGATGACAAAATACATAGAAACTATAAGCAATATTGAAGCTAAAGTAAGTACTACATACACGTATTCAATCTTAGAGGTAGTTATGTATAATATGTATCCTAGTAAAGCAAGACAATTTCCAACTACCCAAAACAAAGTACTCTTACTCATAAAGCATCAGTAAACATAGTGTACTGCTCCTCCTAAAGTACTAGTTCATGCAATAGGAATATTTTATTTCAGTATTATACTTTTATCAAGGGCTTTCAGTGTTAAACGAAATAAATCTATATTATGAATGAAAATATGGATTGATTAAATAGTTATATAATGTTATGATTACATCAGGAATTAGGTAACAGTGTATTGAGATGAGAAACAACGTACTGTAATGATGCATAAGATTAAGTGAAACATATGGAGTTTTATTTAAAGGATTTTGTAAAGGAGACAAATGGAGAATGAGCAGATTGATAAACTTTGAAGAAGGAATGGAAATTGTAAGGCAGGATTAATAATGTTATGAACGTATTAGGGAAACATACTATCTACTTGGAGGAACACTCATGTCAGAATAAATGAAAATGGATGGGGCTATCTCAGATTTTTTTCGTGAACACTATAACAGTGGCTGGACTCCAGCAGAGCAAGTAGAGTTTCTGATTGAACTCTTTTCTAATTTGTCTTTACATGTACGGCCTGCATTTCCATCGGATGAAAAAATGGTTCTTGTCACTACTCAAATGATGGAAGAGGCTCTGAAACGCCGTAAAATTAAGGTTGATTTCGGTGAAGTGGATAAAGCTAGAGATTAGAATAAGCTTTCAATCAAAGCAGGATTTTATTCTAATACTTGGAGGAGAAAATATGAAAACATATGTTAAACTTTATCAGGATTATGACCAATCTAGAATTCTTTATGTTGGTGAAGAAGAAAATTATGCTAGAAATATCACGATGCAACAGGTTGAAGGTGACGAATATGTCAACTATGGGGGAGCCACGCACGAACTTCAAATTTGGGAAAATGGGGTGCTGGTGCATACCGAAGTTGAAATCAAAAAGCATTATGAGGACTTTACAGAAGACTCCAGAAACTATGAATCTGAACCGGAAGATCGCTATGACATAAGATATTGAAGGTAATTAGATGATGAAACAGTTATTTTACATAAATCAATAAGGGGAAATTGCTAATGAAAAAAGACAATTTAGGAGATCGCATGAAAGGATACGAGGACGTATCTAGAATCTATTTAATGAAGAGAACACCTATAATCTTACGGATCGATGGTAAAGCGTTTCATACATACACTAAGGGATTAGAAAGACCATTCAGCACTTACCTAGCAGATTGTTTTTGGGAAACTACAAAGTATGTTGCAAAAGAAATGATGGGAGTTAAAGTTGCTTATCATCAAAGTGATGAAGTTTCATTTCTATTAACTAACTATCACAAGGTAACTACCGAGTCTTGGTTCGATAATAATCTACAAAAGATGGTCTCTGTTGCAGCATCCTTATTTACATATAAGTTCAATGATTTAACTCGTGGAGTGATAGACAAACCCGCACTGTTTGATTGTAGAGCTTTTGTGTTGCCTAAAGAGGAGGTAGTTAACTACTTTATTTGGAGACAACAAGACGCATCCAAAAACAGTGTATCTATGGTTGCTCAGTCCAACTTTCCTCATAGATCCCTGCAAGGACTAAATGGCAGTCAACTACAAGAAAAGCTGTTTCAAGAAAGAAACATTAACTGGAACGACATTCCCACATGGCAAAAACGAGGTGTTTGCATTACTAAAGAACAGTTCAACCTAGAAACAGAAAATGGAGTAGCAACAAGGACAAAGTGGGATGTGGATATGGATATCCCGATTTTCACTCAAGATCGAAATTATATTGAAAAGTTTGTTTAGAGTTAATGATTCTAAAGAAGAACGGAGAAACGTAAAAAATGAACGATAAACCAATACGTCCAACCAAAGCAATATTCACTAATGAAATGGAATACAAGGACTTTGTAGAGTACGCAGTAAGTTCAAGTAAGACTAAGAGTGTGGGAATGGACAAGATGCGTAAATTGATGAAGGAATTCAAGAAAGCAAATGAAAGTTGAATTTTAAATAGAAAGGAGATATACATATGAACCCACAATTAATGCAAGAAGCCATGATCTTAATGGACAAAGCTAAGAAATATGATGAGTTAATTGCCTTTCCAGAGAGAAAACTTGAAATGCATTGTTCTTTTTGCGGCAAGAGTCAATCAGAAGTGGTAAAAATGGTAGCATCAAAACAGGCAAGTATCTGTGATGAAAGTATAGAGATATGCAATGAGATCTTAGATGAGGGAGACGATCGCGATGGGATTACTGAAGGAACTAACAGAGATGAGCCGTGAAGAGTTACTAGAGCTATTTAATAGAAACTTTGAGGAAGGCAAGCAGAATCATGATATAACTGTTAAATTGGGCTCAAATGATAAAATTAAAGATTAGGTGAAAGTCTGATATCATTTAATGTTCTCGTCCAAGGTGATAAGATAGTGTTGCGATATAAAGGAGGTGAAATACATGCTGATGGTAACGCGAACTACGTTTAACAACGCTAAAGTTGAAACTTCTATAATGGAGTTGGACGGTCGTACATATATTGTCCATTTACATTCGATTGGTGGATTCACCTGCTATCTGGAGGACTTCGAAACTCGCAAAAGGTCTAAATCTGAAAAATGCAATGAAGCAGATGAAGCAATTGAAGACGCTTGGAACAAAATCATCAAAGAGTAGCCTTCGGGCTGCTTTTTATTTTCTAAGAAAGATTAATTTTACCCAGATAGGTAACGATGTTAAAATATATGCACGTATAGCATCTTAGAACTGACTGGATGGTGGACATATGAGTATTATTAAATGTTCGAAGGAAAATTGTAACAACTACAGAAGTAGCAGTAATGAGTCCGGTATGTGTATGGTGTGTGAAGAGCGTAGACTAAATGATCTAGAAAAGATTGCAGCTAAGAAAAATAAAAGAGCTACAACGTTTAAGACTAAAGAGGAAATAGCAAGTTTTGACTATGATGTCTGCACAGTAAAAAGTTGTAGAGCAAGAGTTTTTATGAGAGGCAGATGTAAGAAAGACTATATTGAATTTATGAGTAGCAATAATAAAAAGTTATAAAAACAGAGATGCCTATGTGCATCTTTTTTGATTTTAAGAATAAAAATATGTATACAAACATTAAGTATTATGATAATATAAGATTATCAAATAGAAGAGGTGATCACTATGTATCAGGTGGTTGTCATTGAGAAGATTCTTGGTATAGTTACAGAGAATACATATGGATTTCCAACTGAAGAACAGCGTGACATGTTTATGGAATTGTGCGAGGACGATGATGTATTTGTTTTTCAAAGAGACTTGGTTGCAGTGTAAGTAAAACTATAATTTCATAAGGAGATGTGACATGAAAAAGTATCCAGAGTATGTATATAAAGCAATGAGCGCGAGACTAGGGATGACAATTGAGCAAACCAATGAACTTCCTGAAGGAGAAGTATTTGATAATTTGGTCACATGGAATTTAGGTTACAGCCAATGGTCTGACACAATCAAAGACTGGATCAAAGATGTGTACAAAATAGAATTATCGTGTAATGATCCTTTTACATAAACTAGAAATGGGGGAAATCTAATGGAGCTTTTCGGCATCAAGGTCTTGAAGTCGAACTGGATAGATATTAATGAAGAGGGTACTCAATACAATGAAGTGGAATTTCTTTTAAAGTCTTTAACTAAGTACAACGATATGACTATTGAAATTCAAAATGATTGGAAATTTAGAGTCTGGAACGGTGATAATGAAGTTATTGATGAGTTCTATTTAATCGAGAATAATGAATTTAGAAATATGTTGTATCGGAAGTATCCATTATGATTCAGAAGGGGAGACACTTGCATGGCTGTTTATAAAGTAAAGTATTATAAAGAATGTGAACATATAATGGAAGTGGAAGCAAGCAGCGAAGAAGAAGCAATAGAGAAGTATAAGGACTTCGATTGCATCAATGACTATGAGGTTCAAGGCATATCTGAAGAAGTGATTTCGATTGAGAGATATAAATGAATTGAATCGCTATAAGAGGAGATAAATAAAATGAAAAAAATTCGGAGTTCAACAAAAATAACAAAAGTAGAATATGAGGTTTATTCATATCTTAGTGAGCAAAAAGCAGAGGAACACTACAATGAAATGATCACTGACGGATGGTTTGACGAAGCTTGGAACAATGATTTTGACAATGAGTATGAAGCAAAGGATATTGAATATACAACAATCAGATATAGAAAAGAAACAATACTATAAAATGAATATTTTACTTAAATATGAGGAGGAATAATGAATGAGTACTTTACAATTAGAGAATATTAAGAGACCAAAAATTGATTTTAAGAAGCTTGAGATAGATGAGCATGCAGTTCTACGTGCAAGAGAACGCTTCAAGCGTAAAGATAGAGATGATGCTTTAAGCTACTGTAGGAGTCTTTTGGGTCATTCACGCTATATAGGGGAAACTACCTGCGAAAGAGGAAATCGGGCCCATATGTTTGTTGCGCCGAATAAGGTTGCAATTTATCTAACTCTTGATTTTCGTGAGATAAAAACCCTCATGAAGATCGATGAAAAATCATACATAGTATACGACAAACAGGAAACAAGTGAGGCGGTGAAACCACAACATGTATTTAGTGATGTCAATAAGATACCGCTGCAAGACAAACTAATAAAACTATACAATAGTGAATTTAAAAAACATGATCGACATGAAAAGAAGGTGTTAAAAGAGTTTACGGAATTTCGCTTGATTGCTTCTGTTGAGATTGCTAACTTGAGACTTGAGCAATTCAAATGTAGAGGTAAAGCAAAGAAAGACAAGCTCCAAAACCAAATTCAAGAATTAGAAAAAGAGATAATTGCAAATGAACTGCACTTAAAAGATATTCAGGATGCAAAAAGACGCATCTCATCTGCATTGTCTACCTTACTATCAGAAGACACTTTATAAAAAAATTATTTCATAAGGAGATGAAGAGTTTAATGGAAAATGTTGTGATGAAGAATAACGAAGGCTTTGCACACATTATTAATGACTATTGTGGAAGCAAATATGTATCAAGTTCACCAGAATGTGACGCATGGAATAAATCGAATGTCGTTGTAATTGAGTTTGAAGGAGAGAAATATCTACGACAAACTAGATATTACCCCTACGACCTTTACAGCAGTAGGAGACTAGACGAAATTGACTGGGGCTACATAATTGACAACCAAAACAATATATTACTTATTCATGAAGACGGATCTTATAGCGTATTTAATACCGAGGATTGATTGAAAACAAGATAAAAGGATTCTTTCATCTTAATGGGGGAGGGAAGCAATGGACTACCTTAAGATCTTATCATCAAAGTACAATATGACAGAAAAGTGGACAAGACAAGGTGTTACCGTTTTGAAGAGTAGTGATTTATATATTCAACTAATTGAGCCATATCACAGGACAGACTTTCAGTATTGTTTAAGAGCTGACTTTCCAGAGACGTTTGATAGATGGGGTGTGGCGCTGCTCGAAGAGGAATTCGTAAACGATGGGGGCTTCTTGCAAGTATTAGAGGCTCTTGATACTTTTTTAAAAGATAAAATAATAATAATTCATAATGTTTTGTCAAAAGGCATGAAGTCGGAATAAAAGAAGTATTTCAAAAGGAGTTGCATTTTATCAATGTGCCAGTGTAATCCTTCAATTAAAACCCCTTGGTGTGGAAAAGGTAACTGTGTTCCCACCAAAGAACAAACAGATAAAATGAATGCTGCGATAGAGAAATCAAAAGAAATTATGAATAGGCTGATGAAATAAGTCTTTCAATGATAATTTTAAACAATAAAAATACGAAAAGAGGAAATTATAAATGAATACATACAACTTGATTGCTAACGGAACCGTTATTGAATCTATTGAAGAACAAGGCCGCTGCCAGAACACAATGGCTTACGTTTTAATGGATCGTGTATATGCCCTTACATCTCAATTGAAAGAGCACATTAACGTTATTGTAAAGGAAACTGGAAAGGAGCATTACTATAATGTTTAAACATGGTAAACTATTTTCAGATGGTACATTGAGAGTGCTGAGTCATAGTGGGAATTGGATTAAGTTAAAAGAGGCAGCAGAGAAATATAATACAAAGTAAACTAATGAGGAGCGACTATGTATCGCTCCTTTTAAGTGTAAAAATAAGTATTGATATGTATAATATGATGTGATATAATTTCATTATTAAGTAACAATGTATTGGATCAAGCAATAGTGTACTGTTAAAGTTTACTACTATATAATTATGACATACATAATGACTGTGAAAGGTTTATTTCATAGGGATTTCAGGAGGAGATGTATTATGGTATTTGAAGTTGGAGATGTTTACTTAGCTAATGATGGAGCAAAATATGTTGTATTAAGTGTGAACCACGAAGGCAACTTTCATTTCAGACTCAAGGTGTTGAAAGAAAAGAATCCAAGATCTGTATCCATTCAACTCACAAACACAGTAATTACAGTTTTGCCTGATAATTTTGAATTAGCCAAAGAAGAGCAATCAAAACATGCGGTTAAACTAGATTCTATAGACAAAAATACTATTGAAGAATTAATTGAAAAGACCAAGCTAATCAAATAACTATTTTATAAGAAAGGAATGTTTTTAGTAATTGGATAAACAATGCAAAGATTGTGGTAAAACAAAAGATATTGAGTCGTTTTACCACAATAAAAAGTTAAATAAACACAATCAGTCTTACTATCATCCTGAATGCAAAGATTGTACTAAACTTAGAACGAAGACTTGGAGAAGCAATAACCCAGATAGACAAAGAGAAAATAACAACAGAAGAGATAGGACACCCAAAAGAATAGCAGAAAAAAGACTACATGCAAAAAGACCTGAGTCAAAAAAGAAGCAAAAAGAGTGGCGAGAGTCGGACTTTGGTAAGAAGTACATGAGTCAATTTGGAAAGCAGAGGAATGAAGTTAAAAAGCATTCAATTTCCAAAGAGGAATGGGTTAATTGTAAAAACTACTTTAACTATGAATGTGCGTACTGTGGGCTTAAATCTGAACATCATCTGGTTATGTATCGTGGATTAGAAAAGATTTATGATTTTTGCAAAGATCATTTTGAAGATAGTGGATCTAACTTTCTAGACAATTGCATTCCAGCTTGTAGAAAATGTAACTCATCGAAATGGACATTTGATTTTGAGGAATGGTATCGTAATTATGATCATTTCGATGAGAAAAGGTATAGAAAAATCGTAAAATGGATAGTACAGGACCACAAACAATACATACTCAATAACAACAACTTTAAGGAGGAATAAGGATGAAATTCAAAGATATCAAGCCATACATACAATGCAATAATTACTCTATTGATGTCTCTTTGAGATTTCTGGAGAGCACTATTGAAGATTATACTGAGGAGATGGGACTGGAATTAAATCCAGACTTTCAACGTGGACACGTTTGGAATGAGCGCCAACAGGAGCTGTATATGGAGCACCTGTTGCGCGAAGGGGTGTCTGGTTTAGACATCTACTTTAACCATACTAAATGGCAAGGAACAGAAGGAAAAGGTGATGGTTGGTTCGTGTGTGTTGATGGATTGCAACGCCTTACAACATGTCTTGGGTTCCTTAGAAATCAGATTAAGGCATTCGGACACTTTTACAAGGATTTTGAAGATAAGATACCCATGATGATTCGCTTGAGTTTTCATGTAAACAATCTGAAGACACGCAAAGAGGTTCTTGAATGGTATCTACAAATGAATAGTGGTGGCACAGTACACAGTCAAGAAGAATTGGATCGTGTAGCGGGACTGCTTGCTGCTGAGTATTAATCAAATGGCTATTTCAACATGATATGAAGGTGATGAAATGAGAGAAAGAAAAACGTTATCCAATCAACAAGAAAACTTACTGGGAATGGTGGAAAAATTTAAACAACATGGATTGTCATACGAAGATATTTTAACAGAAAAAGAAAGATTAATTTTGACTTTATTTCTAGAGGGCGGAACTAATGTATCTATTGCTGAAGAAGTTGGACTCACCAAACAAAGAGTAAGTCACATATTGGTCAATAAAAGTCCTTCGATTTATTCAAAATTAAGAGGCAGATGGCAGATCCATTCAGGGGTAAATAAAAGGGGAAGTGAAGTCAAATTAACTAAAGAAGAGGTTTTAAGTAAGCTTGAATCATTGGACAGGGAATTGTTGAACGATGCTTTAAAGGCATTGAATCTACTTCAATTAAAGAGAGTCCTGAGAGAGGCTGAAAGACAAGATCCACAAGAGCCAATCCTTAATCATAACTCTGAAGATATATTAAATGATTTAAGGTTCTAAGTTCAAGTAAAAGATGTGTTTCACTGGGAAAGATATCGACCATGACAGATAAGATTAACCTTTACGTAGACGACCTCAGAGACTGTCCAGAAGGCTTTGTGGTCGCTCGTACATACTACGAAGCAATACATATCCTTGAGAGTAGAGAAGTAGCAATTCTTACATTAGACCATGATCTGGGTGAAGACGTAGACGGTGTAGAGTTACACAATGGATATGACTTGGTTAAGTATTTCTGCGAACATGGATTAAGGGCAGATAAGATATACATACACACCGATAACCCAGTTGGGAGACAGAACATGTACGAGACTCTGTTAGCTGCTCAGCGGAGAGGATTCATTGCAGAGGATATCGAGATATATCATTATCCGATAACGGTGAATAGGTATTCAGGTAAATGATTGAGTGACAGGAGGAATTTAAATTGGCAGTTTATGAAATGAAATTTGATCTTGATAATGAAGTGAAAATTGAGAAAGGGCTACATGCTGGCAAACATGGTTCGATAACTCATATTGAGATTAGCAAATCAGGAATTTCGTATCGCGTTTGGATTCCGTTCGGTGTCGGCGTTAATGACGGGTTTGTTTCTCACCATACAGAAGAAGAAATTAGCAAGACATAACATGGTAAAAGGCATGTTTTACATAGAGAGGAGTGTTAGTATGGATAACAATGAAGTGGTTTTTGAATGTAGAAAATGCGAACACCATCTTTTTGTAGAAAACATTAGTTTAGAACTGATTGATAGAGTTTCGAAAATGGACTGTCCCAATTGTGGACAAGGAGCATATGGTAATTGGATTTTAGTTGGTCTTGGAAATTCCGAGAAACAAAAAGATGATTTTAATTGGGAATGATATGCAAGTTTGATCAAAAAGAGGAGGAAAATCTTCTTTGAAAGTTAAATTGATGGCTACTATTGAAATTGATGAAAAGAAATATCCTAATCTAACAAAAAAAGTTATTAGGAAAGAGTTGCAAGACAATTTTGATCTATATATGCAGCATGTAGAAATTATAGCCAAGGAACAACTCGATGATAAGAATGAGCAGTAAACAAATAATAACTTTTAAAACTTAAAGTTACTGTCTTATAAGGAGTCTAAAGAGGAATTCGAGTGAAATGTAGATTTCACATAGAGAAACCCACCAATTAAATGGCGGGTTTTTTGTTTTGTTCAAATAGCCCCAATTCAGCAGCTTTTGTAAGTAGTAGCGCAAGTGCTTCTTTATTCTGAGAAGCGTCCAGAGACCTCTCAGAACGCCTTGAGGCGATTTCTAGTGATACATCTTGTATCTTTGCTTGATATATCTTTATTTGTGACTCAGTGATCTGTAGGTCATCATACATAGCTTGTAAATATCTAATGATATCCTCAATTGTTTGAGGTTTATCTTTTAAGAGAGAAGGGGGAGATATTTTGTTTTTTATCTTTTTCAGTTTCGCTTCTGAAATTTCGCTTTTGTATCTATGTCGAACTGTGCTATTCCATCTGAAGCCACAAGCCGCGTGTGTACGCTTAAGTTTCAAACCAACTTCAGTAAAAGCACTTAATTGTGTTTTCCCTTTAGCAATATTGGTTAATATAGTTGTAGCCAGTAGTTGATCATCTTCGAAAGTCCAGTTGTCTTTTCTTACCATAAGCTCACCTCATCTTGCCTTTTAATTACATATATATCCTTTTTGTCAATAGTTTATACCTTCTTTTGGTAATATTTTACCCCCTTACTAATTATACTTGACTTATGCCTGATAGAACAAACGTTCCCTATTGTTATATGAAGTGATAGCGATTATAATAATGAATATACAGATAGACAATAAAATAAAAAAAGAATAAATATAATAAATAATAATTATACGGAGCGTGATAACATGGCAGTTGCTATGGATCAATTACTAAATAAAGAAGTTAAAAGACTTGATATGTGGAATGCTAATCTAGGAAGAAACAAAGGAAGTGTCCAAAGCGGAGAGAGACCAGTCGTTGTATTGGGGAATGATAGGGGCAACAAATTTAGTCCAGTTGTAATTGTTGCACCAGTAACAAGCAAAGTAAAGAAACATTTACCTACACATGTAAAAGTGGGAGCAGAAGAGGCAGGACTATATGATGACAGTATCATTTTATTAGAACAAATCATGACTATTTCCAAAGATCAATTAGAATTTAAAATTGCAAGTTTGTCTGAGAAATTTCAGGCTCCAATTAAAAGTGCCTTAGCAGTTTCCCTTCAGATGCTTTAAACACTGTGTTCTATTTATGTAATACTATGAGCTCATTTAAATCTTCAATTTCTAATACTTCACAAATAATAGCTAAATTTTTCAAAGGTATTTGTTTAACATCGTTATTACATAGATCATTAATTGTAGAGTGCCTAATTCCAGTAAGTCGAGAGAATTCTCTATTCGATATATCTCTAGAATCTAAAATAGATTGCAATTTTATTTCGAACCACCAATTTGTACGCATACTTGACATGTAAATAGTCTCCTTTTATAATAGAAATAGTTAGTGGAACGAATATCGTTCCACACAAAGCACATGACAAAAAACTCCCTAAAATCAGGAAGTCATATCATTCTTCATTCTATCATTTTATTTAGTCGCGCAACAAGAGGAGTATATATGAAGAGATATTGGTTAATGAAATTAATTGAGTATGATAGCACATCTAAGATCGAGACTTGGAAGTGTTTAAAATTAGGAGCGGACAAACCGCATGAATTAAGCAACTTTTTGTTTAATGGTTATAGAATATACGATAACAAAGATAATGTAGTTACTCAAACAAAATTAGATTTAACTCAATGGCTAAAAGATAACGCTAAGTCTCAGGAATGAGGCTTTTTTGTGTTCAATAAACGTTTTGCATTAGCTATTATTTTGTAGTAAATTAGAAATTAAGAAGAAAAAAACATCATTTATTTATCGTACTCATTTTAAATGTATTAATAAATTGTTAAGAAACTTTAAAAAATAACTAAATCACCTTTAGATGATGTATTATATTTATTCTTTTATGCTATACTAATTCTAAAGGAGAGTGTACATATTCATGAAAATAGAAAGAATTGAAATTGAAAAAAGGATTATAGTCTCTTTAAATGGAATCAAGAATTCAAGAAAATCTTTAAATGAATTAAATATTATATTATCTGAGTATAATGTACCATTTGGAATTATCGAATCTATAAACTCAAATGCTCATGTTATAACTGAATTAGAGTTACCAGTATTAATCGGAATATCTATTGCACTTTATGATTTAACTAAAGATAATGACTTACATACAGAGTCCTTGTTCGGAGAGAGAGAAAAAAGAGATGCTTTAGATATTCTAAATAGTACACTTAGTGAGAAAATATATCTGCCATTGCCTTTTAGTGATGTTATAAAAATTAAAGATGATAGTTACGTTACGAAAATTTCAGTTAAGCAATTAGTCAAAATGTTCGAAAGCCAACTTATAATATACGATTACGAAGCGCAGCGTGGAGCAAACTATAAGGTGAATAAGTCAGGCGGCATTGTTAAAACCCCAGTCTTGAATAAGGCTAGTGTTAAGCGAATTGCAGGTAAGATGTCTACTAATGATTATTTTGAAGATATGATAACATTTAACGTTTATTCAACGGAAATTGAGCCCTTAACTTTTAATGAAGAACAGAAAACCTTGATTATCAACAATGGATCTATTATATCAATAGTTGATGGATTTCATCGATTACAAGGAGCAGTTGCAGCTCTTCACTTAAATCCAAATTTAGAGTTAGATCTAATATTATCAATTAGATCTTATGATCAGCCAACAGCGCAAAAGTTTTTTGGTCAATTAAACACAATTAATGTTCTGAATAAAGTCAGAAGGAATGAGCTGTCTCAAGTTAGAATGTCAGATAAAGTTGTATCAAACTTACAACGTAAATCTGAATTTGGTAAAAGAATTGTATCCTCAACTAAAATAAATGAATTAAATGGAGATTTAACAACTTTTGATATACTTTCTTATGCGATAGATAAATTGTTTAAAATAGAGAAACAATTTGATGTGCTTCAAACAACAGATTATTTAGACAACTTCTTTGTTTATCTTCTTGGGATATATTCTTTAGAATTCTCTCAAAGAGCCAAAGAAAGTACAAGCACATTAATAAACCATCCTTTAATGTTTATTGGATACACTGTGATTGCGAAGTATATGCAAGATAATAAAGTTGCCTTGAGCGAAATTAAAGAAATGATTAATAAAATTGATTTTGAAGATGAAAATTTAAAGACATTACTCAATGAAAAGGGTATAGCTGGAAACTCTAGAGTGCGCAATAACATAATCGAATATTTTGAATCTTTATTTAGAGGTGTAAAATAAAATGAATAAAATATATGATGATGAATTTTTCAATCCGCTACAGAAAGAAAGGTATTTAAAAGATCAGACAGAGTCAACCAAGAGAGCATATAAAAGAATATTGCTTAGAGCCTCAAAAATTGAAAACAAACTAGGGAAAGACCTTTATGATTTTAATTTAAATGAAATAGGCCAATTACTATATATTTTGAAAGCTACAAAACTTAGTACTGTTATGCATTCTGGAAACATAATTCAAAATTATATTAGATGGGCGATAGCTCAAGATCTACGGGTGGATAATATTAATCCTTTAGACGCTGTTGCTTCAGGCGAGTATTATAAGCAATTTTTAGACACTAGTGAGCCAAACATTTTTCATCACAAAGAAATATTGAAATGGGTCAAAAATTGCGTGAATTATCAAGATAAGCTAGCTATCTTGGCGATATATGAAGGAATCTATGGAAGACAATATAGTGAACTGTTAACACTTAAGATGAGCAGAGTTAAAGAAATAAGCGAAAATCTCCCGGAATATGAAGTAGATCTAGTAAATGAAACATTAGATGGTAATGAAATAAGAACAATTCCTATCTCAAATGATCTATATAATATAATGAGGATTGCGAATACAGAAGAGGTCAATTATAAAAACAATGGATTAACATTTGATGGAATGAGAAACAACAAGAATTATTTGACTAAAACAGATTATGTGGTTCGTGCTGCTGAAGATGCGCGCACCAGAGCGCAGGGGAATACTCCAGCAGCTCCAGCTTTAATAAATAGAAGAATTAAGAAGATCGCTGAACTATATCAAGTTCCAACTCTTACTCCAACTAACATACGAAATAGTGGTATGCTCTATATGGCTCATAATTTACTCGAAGAGCGAAACAAATTGGAGAAAGAAGAGTATGCTTTAGTATGTGAAAGATACAACGTAGGACGTACAAAGAATGGCGATTATGTATATGGCAGACTAAAAGCAGACTTTCTAAATATTGAAAATATAGAATCAATTTATGGAGAAGAATAAAGGATATCTTTATTCTTCTTTTTTTAATAAAATGATTGACGAAGATTGAATCTCGTGGTATATTTAATTTATCAAATACATATATTCATTCTTAAAGAGCGGAGAGATTAGGAAAATGAAAAGCGATCTAATGTATGCCCTGATGTCATTGTTAGATGGAATAACAATTTTTATGTTTGCCTTCGGTTGCTTTAAAGTAAGTTTCAAGGATTATTGGAAAGAAATTTTAGTGAGTAATGTGATAATTTCAGTAGGTACATTCTTGATGAGATCTAACGATGCAATTTCAGGAGCCATCCCATTAATATGTTTCATATTATTAGCAGCACTGTTGACATTTTATTTTAGGATTAGACCGGGGAGTAGCATTAAATTAGCAATCTATGGATTTGGAGCTCAATTCATATCACAGATATCTGTAGCAATACTAATGATGTTTGCTTCTGGGTTAAGTTATTCAGTCACACTAAGTAGTTTCGGATTTTATATTCAACTCATTGGAGATTCAATGTTGATGGTGCTTACTTTAGTCTTACAAAGAAGAAGGATTTGGTATACTACAATGCCATATGATTACACTTTTAAAATTAAAATAAACAAAACAAATGTTATTAGTATCACTATTGGGTTATTAGCAATTATCTTACTTTACAATGTGAAGCAAATTGAAAATGTCTACCTTGGTCTATTATTTTGGATGGTTTGCCTAATAAATATTATCTTTATAGATGTCGTTAAAGAAAAGAGTGAATCAATATGATCGATAGATATGTAAACAACCTTTCCCAAACACTAGTTTCCAAATATCCTAAAGAGTTACCACCATATGGAATAACAAGATACGGAATTAAGTTTATAATCACCAATATCTTACCTATCATGTTATTGTTACTTGTCGGTTTTATGTTAAACAACTATAATAATGTTTTAATGAGTATTCTGTCATTCTCATTACTCAGAATGACTTCAGGGGGATATCACAGTAAATATCCAGAATTATGCTTAGTTTATTCAACAATAATTATAATTTCTATAGCTTCATTTGGTAATAACTTTGAGGGTTTTGAATGGATAATTTCTGGTATAGCTTTAATTTTAGTTACGATATTTGCACCATCAAATATTGAGAATCAAACTAAGATTTTAAAAAAGTATTTTAAGTACTTAAAGTACATATCAATTCTGACAGTGATTGTTGGATCGTTATTTCAGAGTCCGATAGTTAGTTGTTCCATGTTAGCACAAAGCCTCCTTTTAATTCGCCTGAAGGGGGGTGAGAAAAATGATTAAAATGAATTTTATGAAACTTGCAATGACAGCATTTGGTTTTATGTTGACTGCAATTACTATTGCTGGTGTAAACACAGCTAGTTGGACGCTGATTCACAGTGAGCCAGTGCCAGAAGAAATGAAATAACAACAGTGCCCCCTTGTTGGCTATAACTAGGGGGCAGATTTAACAAAATGAGGTGTAACTAAATGAATCATATTATTGTCCAGAGGAAAGAGGGTAAAAAAATAAATGAAGAAGCAGAATGGTTATTATTAGTTGACATAAAATCTTCTATTAAAGAACAAATTGGAGGAAAAAAAGAATATAAAACAGTTTATCAAACTTTTAAAGGAGATGAGTATGTCTATTGCACAAGTAATGATGCAATCATGCGATTGCTTCATAGACATAATGGCTTAGTAGTCGTGGATCGCGGCAGAATGGGCAATCTTCATCATGCAGAGCATATAGATTATGAGAAGGGTAAGATGTTTTTTGATGTAGAATCAAATGATTACATAGAAATCATTGGTGAATCAAGAAAGAGCATTGTTAAGGAGTATTTTAAGAAGCTTTTTGGAAAGCCTTAAAAAAATATAAAAAGAATAAAAATATATAAATATATAGTTATTAAATAATGTTTTAACAGTATATTAATGCTTTGACGAAAGACTTTTATATTGTATAATAAAATGAGAACATAAGTTCTGATTTAGATCATTCGACACACATCGACATTATGATGCCATACTTTCCATTATTATCTACTTGTCAAGCATTTTTAGTAGGGGGGTTAAAGTGTTTGTCAAGTGCTAAAAGATGGATTAAAATATGAGTTAAGGAAATCAACTACAATGTAATAACATGAGAGGAAATGGATATATGAAAAATAGTGTTGATATTAGCAGCAAGTCTATCGGACTTTTAACCATAGCTGAATTCTTTTTCCCAGACTGTCTGAACAACGAAGACTTTGTCAGTAAGTGTAGTGGTATGAATGGATATCAAATCAATGAATATCTGGATAGTTACAGAGTCTCAATGATCTCTGAAACACGATTTGATTCATGCAACGAGTTTGTTAATACATATAGAGACGATGAAACTTCTGCATTGGAGAGGTTGTTCCAAGAAAAAATTAACAGGACTAAACTGGAGACATTGAGATGTAAAAAACCAGAAACTATCTATGAACTTCATGTTCAAGATCCTACTGTGCCATTCAACCATTTTACAGGATATTTCATGTAGCCGGATTTCCCGGCAACAAATAAAGAATAAAAATACATATTTACAATTTAAACATCTTGTATTATACTGAGTAAGTAAGCCAAACAAGTTAATCAAATAATAGTTCCATCAAGAAATTAGATTTGAATAATGAAGCATACGAGAGCATATGAAAGAATGACGGAGATTAAAATAACACGCTTTGCGTGATTATATAAGTACATCATTCAGGAGGCGTGACTATGAGAAATAGAGCATCACCAGCAAAGAATGAGATGAGTTATGAATGACCTTAGAGCCTACATATGGATACTTTCAACTTAGAGGTCAAGTAGTTGGCATGATGAGCGATAAGGCTTATACAGAAGGTGATAACGGTACTTGGAATAGAATCCAATTCGGTGTCAAAGTTAGCAGCAACTCCATAGTGTATGTTGAGCTGATGGGCTCTAAGCAAGATAGAGTTAAGATGTATAAGAAGATTGGGAAGAGAGTGGACAAGGATGATTCAATTACAGTCCCTTGGTCTGACAGATACATTGAGAAGTATAGCTCGTATAGGAATTCATTCAATATTAGATTAAACATTGATGAGAATAGAGAAGCGTCATTATTGCCATATGATTCAATTAAAAGTATCCATGAGAACCTGAGTGAAGGAACGGTTGTTTTAGTCAAAGGATCTCTTCAGATAGATGAGTATAAAGATAAGATACAAGAGAAGTTTGTAATTAAAGAACTATATGATTGCAAATCTTCAGATGATACCCATGGCAATGAGGAAGCATATTTTAACCAAGAGATTGTATACTTGAGCAGCAACAATGATAGTATCCAGACAAAATTGATTTACAGGAAACATGGTGACATTGAGATCGTTCCCTATGAATTCACGACTAAAGATGATGAGCTCTTGAAATATTTTAAAGAGAATATTCAACCTAACTCAACTCTTAGGGTACATGGAGCGATTAGACATTATGTCCCAACAGAGACTGTTGAAGGTTATGAAGTCGTCACAGGTTCAGCAGTTAAAGAATTAGTTATAACAGGTGGAAGTACGAATTCAATAGTTCAAAGCAGATACTCAAACGAAGATCTCGAAGACAATAGAATTATAGGAAGTCCTTTTGAAGAAGAGAAGCAAGACGAAAAAGTTAATGAATGGGGCTTTTGAAAGGATGTGAGAGCATAGATATTTTATCCATGCGCAGCCCACCAAACTAATCATACTCACGGTGGAATGATTGATTATATTAAACAATAAAATAATACATATTAGGAGAGATAATTTAAATGACTAACGAAAAACAACAACTTCAAGAAGGAATTAACAACATTCACATCGAGGGTATCGTGAAAGAAATTCGTATTGAGGAAACTGTGATTAATGGAAAAGATGCTATTACCGGAGAGATCGATATCCAAGAGACAGCGGAATCTACACACACCGTCAACGTATTCTCCTTTAAGATGACAAAGGAAAACAAGGTGAGTGGACTATATAAAGCTATCTGCACAATTAGGGATGAATATAAAACAATTGAAAAAGATGGAATCGAAAATGCCGATAAAGTTCGTATTGAGACAACCAAAAATTTTGATAATGGTAAGGTTGCGAAAAATGAGTATGTAGGACAAGACGGAGAATGGAAGTCTTATCCACAATTGAATGCCAAGTTTGTTAATCGTGTCACTCCAAGTGACGTGTTTGAGCCCCAAGCGAAGTTCACCCTTGAGATTGTTATTGCAGCACTTAAAGATGAAACACGCAATGGTGAAGAGACTGGAAGATTGATTCTTAAGGGTTATATTGTAAACTATCAAGAACAAAAAGATGACTATAAGAAAATTGTTCCTTTTGATTTTATCGTAGATAATCCAACCTCAGTAAATTATGTACAAAATACATATGAAAAAGGGCAGACAGTTAAAGTTTTCGGTAACATTGTTAATCAAACGATCATCACCAAAAAATTGATTGAAGTTGGATTTGGAGAACCGCAGGAACAAATTGACCGGAAAGATGTTCGTGAATATGTGATTGTCGGAGGAACTCCACCTTATGATGATGAAGATAAGAATGCTTTTGATACTAGCCTTGTTCGAGAAGCACTAAAAAAACGCGATGCAGCAATTGAAGTTAAGAAGGAAGAGAAGAAGAAAAAGGGAAATAATTCATCGCAATCCTCCAGTGGATTCGGCAACAATTTTGACAATAAAGATCCTTTCGGTCAAGAGAGTACTAAAGCAAAACCTAAAAACGATGATCCGTTCTCTGATGATGGTAAGCCGATTGATATTTCCGATGATGATCTGCCGTTTTAATTAATACAAAAATAAATAATGGCGGTTTGTTTATCAAGCCGCCCCAATAATCAAGAAAATAATAAAATAATAGGGAGAGATTTTATACATATGTCAACACTCGATATTTTTAATCCACCAGTTTCCAAAGTAGCAAGAGGTCTTGATGGAAAAATCATTACTATCTATGGTAGCAACAACTTGGGTAAAACAAAGCAAGCGACACGACTTAAAAAGCCCTATTACCTTGGATTTGAAAAAGGGTTGAATGCGATTGCTGGAGTTCCTTTTGCAGCAATCAACAATTGGAGTGATTTTAAAAAAGTAAATAAGCAACTTACACATAAATCTACTGTTGCTAAAGCAAGAGAATATTATCAAACTATTATTTTCGATGAGGTAGAGGCGTCTGCTCGATATTGCTCTAAGTTCATTTGTGATAAGTATGAGGCAGATACAATTGCTTCTGGTCGAGATGGATTTGGTCTATGGAAAGAATACGAAACTGCATATTGGGAAGAAATCGATAAGCTTATTGGTGCAGGGTTCACAGTGGTATTTATTGCTCACCAAACCGAAGACAAAGAGGGCAAGATCTGGCCTAAAGGTGATAAGCGCGCTTTGTCTCCAGTGATTGATAATAGCGATATCGTGGTGTATGTCCGCTCCAACGGTACGGATGAAAAGAATCAGGTTATTAAGTCATCAGCATTCATGGCAGAAACAGACAAGTTCTTTGCACGTAGCCGTTTTGACTATATTCAGACTGGGCTTCAGGAGTTTACAGCAGAAGCACTGGAAGAGGCTATTGTTAGAGCGATTGAGAAACAAGAAGAAATTGAGGGTATTACTGCTGTTACATACGATGAGCAAAAAGAAACTTTGACTGGTGAAGAGTTGGAGTTCGATAAACTTAAAGCAAAAATCATCGAGTATGGTAAGAAGCTTCATGCAAATGACAAAGGTTCGATTGTTAATGAAATCATTGAAAACAATCTTGGTAAGGACAAAAAAGTTACTGACTTTGTGAAGTCTCAAGTAGAAGTCATGGCAGTTGTATTGGATGAACTTAAAGATGAAGTAGATAAGCTTGAGGGTTAATACATAGAGTTCACGAAAGACAGATATCATAAAGAATAAATATCTATATGTAGATTATAAGAAAATATGCTGATCTACATATAGATAAATAGGAGGACGTATTTTGTCAGAGATTAAAGTTAACTGGACCCCACTCCCAATGCTTCTTAAAAAAGGCGATATTGTTTATTCGAAAGATAATCCAAATGTGTTTTACGAAGTCCTAGGCACTAGTTATTCAGTAGTGGAAGTTGATTCAAAAACTATAGTTGAAAGTAGTTTAAAAGATAGAATGATTGAGTACATCAAGCAAGTAAACAGCAATCCAGATATCAGTAAACATATCACAAAACTTTATTATAAAGATGAGAATGATGAGTGGAAATATGTTACTGACTATAGCTCATTTATTGACTATATGTCCGAAGAACTTCAAGAATCAATCAAGTTTAGCAGGACACTAACTAAGAAATTGGAAGACGAATTGAATTGCTATCATTATGAGAAAATTTATAAGCCTGAGAATTGTAAGCAGCCAAACCTTGAAAGGTCAATTGCAATTGGTAAGCCAGAAGTAATTCTATCCCAAAAAGACACACAAAAACTTCTCAAAGTTATCGAACAATTAAGAAGCATTAATATTCTTTAGCATTCATGTAGTCAAACATACGGCCTCACTCGAAATAGTGGGGCTTTACTATAATCAAATATCAGGAAGGTGATACGTTGGAAGTACTCCTATCTCTATTGTTGGCACTGTCCATTGGTCAGGCAGGATTAGAAAGTGCCAATCAAGCACGAGAAGCGAAAAACACGACTAAGATTGAGAGTGTTAAAGTTGACAAGTCGGTTGAGTCTAAGAAAGCTGCACAAAAGGAAATTAAGCAAGTAAAAGTAGCCACTAACAAGAAGAGTAATGATGATTATGAATGGATGTATTTCACACTCACCGCCTATACCAATCACGAAAATAGTACAGGTAAAAGCAAAGGACATCCTGATTACGGGAAGACAGCAAGTGGAGCAATGACCAAAGAAGGAGTTACAATTGCTGCTGATTGGAAGGTGTTGCCTAAAGGTACAAAGGTATACATTGAAGGCGTTGGTGAGCGTATTGTACAAGATGTAGGTGGAGCAATTAAAAAGAATAAAATAGATGTCTACTTTGAGCGTGAAAAAGATGCTTTCGATTTCGGTAAAAGGAAACATGTAAGAGTAAGAATTATTGATTAGTAGAGGATGAATACATATATGAAGAAAAAAGTCTTTTGCATTATGGCTTACTCAGGTGCTGGAAAGACCGAGGTTGTGAAAGAGTTGGAGAAGGATGGATATAGTGTACTTCAGTCATACACAACAAGACCACAACGACATAAGAATGAATGGGGTCACACTTTTTGTAAAGATGAAGATTATGAGAATTTCAAATCTAAAGATGAGATTGCGGCTTATTCACAAATTGAAGGATACCATTACTTTGCCACTAAAAAGCAACTATTGAAATCAGATATATATGTAGTTGATCCTGTAGGAATTGAAGATTTAAAAAAACGTATGAAAGACATTGAGTTTGTAGTAATTTATTTGAAGGTAGACAAGGAAACGCGCATGGAACGCATGCAGAAGCGTGGAGATGATGCAATTAGAATTCTTTCGCGGGTTAATACAGATGGACTCAAATTTAAGAAAAAGCGCTATGATTATCAGGTTATCAACTATGACTTTGGTAAAGCAGTGAAAATTATTCGAAGCATCATCAAGGTTGAGTCTAAATGTTAAATGAACAAACTTAAAACAGTAAAATACATAAGTGAAACTTCTGTGAATGAGATGGTCAAGCAGATCATCTCTAAACAGAGTGATATTAGCAAAGTTATAGAATCAGCAAAAGCAAGTAGAACAGAATATGGACTTAAAGTGCAGGAGTTAATTGAAGGACTTGAATCACTGTAAAAGCTGTATTTCATCGGAAATATAAATTCATATAACAAGGAGAGATCGAATGAGTAAATTTAAAGAATTCATTAAAAAGGTAGCAAGCAAATTTAGTACGCCAGTTAAACCATCGACAGAAAAAGTGTTTGAAGGTGAAAAATTCAAGATTGACGCACAAGGTAACGTTAAAGCGAGCGATTTAAAAATGAGCGTAACTGTTGCTGATGAAGTAGACATTGAAGGACTGAAGTATAAAGTTAATCAATTAATTATTGATTCTATGTATATTCCGAAAATGATTGAAGTTATTTTGAATGAGCAGAAAATCAAACAATTACGTAAAATCCAAAACAAAACGAAAAGCACGCGAATCAAACAGAAACTTCAGAAACGGATTGATACGTATGGAAAAAATACAATCACACGCAATTAAAGATATATGGAGAGTTAGAGAAGGCTTACTTTTAGAAGTTCATAAGTATAATTCACTCGGTCATTGCTGGATCAGATCAAAGAAAAGTGTTAAACAAATTAGAGGATGTAAAGGTCTAACCGAACTTAAAGAAGATTATTGTGACAGCTACACTAAAAAGACCTTTCCAAAAGGAACGTTGATATACAATACAGTTCCAGTTGAACCAGAGGCAAACAAGGACAACTTCAAGTTTGAGATTAAATCAAGCGGAGGTTCAATTTATGGTAAAAATGCTGAAGAAATAAAAAAGATATTAAATGACATTGATAAAGCAATTAATACATATGGGTAGCTGATAAAATAAAGAATTCTTTTAGAAAAGGGGAGTATAAAATGAAATCACATCTTAAAAATAATTATATTAACTATATTTTGGTAATCATTGCCGTAGTAGCATCATCGTTTTTGCAAGAGAGTGTCCTTAAAATTAGTTTTCAAGGTATGTGGGTGTGGTTTGTATTACTGTTAATTTTCCCTATCATTTTGGCTCATGTTATCATCTATAGCTATATGTTCATTATGGGAGGCAGCTATACAATCAGTAACGAAGGTATTGTAAATAGATTAAGAAAACTAAAAAGATCTAAGTAAAATTGATATTTCACATAGAAAGGAGGGGCAGCTACGTTTAAGAAATTCAAAGAGTATCTATGGAAAAAAGAATATCTTAAAAGTGTCGTTGAGATCTACTTGCTTTTATACATATCTATTGCACTGTCGTTCGCAGCACTAATAGTTGCAATAATCAAATGAACAAAATTTTGATTCGAGAATATTACTATAGCTGCTCAGATGGTTGTTGTGGTGAATGGGGAACCGAGTTAATTGTTAATGAAAAGTTGGTTGGTACATATACAGATGTTGACAGAGATGTTGTAAGAAATTTATTAGAGGCGTTAGATGTGGAGTTTGAACTTGAATACATATATGACCATCAAGACTAAGAATAGAAAAGGGGAAATGAGAATGACACAAACTGTGGGATATCACCTAGCAACGAATCTTAAGGAGTTATATAAGAAGCAAGATGACATTACCGAAAGTATTGAAGAGGTTGTTATAGATCTGTGTGGTGCAGAAATTAACTATAAAGACTATCGTTACTGCATGATTGACCACATTTTTGAAGAAGAGGTAGACCTGTGCGGTGAGAATTCTGACGGAAAAGACTTCTGTGAAACCATAACTTTAGATGAGTTAATCAAGTGTTTGTGAAATCGATCTTTTAAATAGAAATGAGGTAGATGTTTAAATTGGAAAAGCTTAGATGTACTGACCCAGAATGTATTGAGCTTTATGATAATGAGTGGGAAGATATTGAATTGATTTTACATGTAGAAGAAACAATGACTACTCAATATAAGATTCTTGAAAATGGAGTGTTGAATCTATTTGATTCCGATAATGATGGGCAGAAAGTTTGGTTGCGCTGCCCTTGTTGTGATGGGAGATATGAGTTTAAACAGGAATACGTTGAGGTTGAAAAATGTGCAAAGCTAGACTTTGACATTAAAGATGAAGAAAATCTTCAAATTGAACGGGTTAAAGAGTCTTGGGAGCGATAATATTTGCATGATATCAGCATTTGGTGAAGAAAGGGAGATAGAATATGAATCAAGATTTAGCGAATGAGCTTGTGAATATTATTAAAGGATATAAAGAACTGTCTGATTTCATTGAAAATGATGTACCCTACAAATACGCAGAGGACATTCGCCAAGAACTTTATTTGAATACATACTTGGACGATGTAACTTCTCGAATCAAAGACTTGGCAGTGAGGGAGTGATATATTGCAATTCTTAACTGTTTGCGTAGTAGTTTATGTAGCCTGTGGATTGACATATTTATTATGGGCTATAGCTTCTGAAGGGTGGAATTGGGATGTAGGGAATGGGTGGGTTCCTAATTGGATGGCTTATCCCTTAACTATCATGCTTTGGTGGCTATGGTTGTACAGATATTTGATGAAATGAAACTTTGATCAGGAAAGGTGGTCGCAATATTATTGACAAATGTGTTAAGTGTGATGGCGAAATTTATGAATCCGAATCTTTAAGTAGATGTTTGAGATGTAGAAGAGCAACTGAAAAGGAAGTACCTGCTGAGGAATACTATAAACAGAAAAATAACATAGGACTTTTTCTTAAAGAGGAAGTTTAATGAGGGGGTTGATGTTGAATGAGTTTTACTGCCATTGAGCGTGAGACTGTTTGTGTCTGTAACGATGAAACAAATGAGTGGGAAGTGTACAGTTGTTCGCCTAAAACAATCACAAAGATCAAAAAGGCTGGTTTGGAGTTGTTAAAGGTGGATGAACATGGAGGACACTATTTTAAAGGCGACTATGGGCAAGTTTCATTTAGGGCTAAGAGTAGCGGTCGTGTATGGACAGAAGAACAAAAACAAGCTGCTGCTGAACGTCTAAAAGAAGCAAGATCAAAGAAAGGAGAGTAAATGAATAAGGAGACCAAAGAACGTACAGAGACACAGAGAGATAAGATTGTAGCGACATTGAGACGAGCTGGTGAATCTGGTGTAACAAATATTGAACTAAACAAGATTGCCTTACGATACAATGCACGTATTCAGGAATTGTATGTGCGTGGATATAAAATACATAGTGAAGAATTAGATGGTGGAGTTATTAAATACATATTGATTTCAGAACCAACAGAACCATTTAAGAAGCCAGATAAGGCAGTAGATATTTTAATTAAAGATATAGAGAGTAAATATAATGGAAACATTAGCGCGCACGAATTAAATGATTATTTGGATACACAAGGATTTACGGTTAGACGTAAAGTTGGATCGTATTGTTAAACAATAAAATAATGCTTGGAGTGATTAAATGACTGTAAAAGATCAATTCATTAGAGATCTGATCGATGAACTTAATGAGGAAAGCTCTGGATGTGCAAACCGGAAACCTTTAGATATCGCTTATATGGTGTCAGTTGTGGATCAACAGTTAGAAAATTGCACAGAGTTTATTCAAGACATTACTAAGTATGGTTACCATATTAACGGATATGATTTTGACGATAGTGAAGGTTACACGAACGGTAAAATTAGAGTATTAATTGAAAAGCCAGAAGAAGAACGTGGAAGTGAAATGATGCATGATGCTTACTTTAACTACTGCTACTGTATTGAATTTGGTTTTGATGAGCGATATTGGGGATATTGTAGTTGTGAACCCACACACAATGGGTATGACGAGAAGCGCAAGTGTTGTGGTAATGGTTGCGATTGGACAGCTCCTAGTTTTCACATCAGCAAGTCTATTTCATTGGGTGGTGGAGAATGGAATGGAGTAGAGCGTGATTATTGGGAATATGAGAAAAAGTTTAACGAGAATCAAGATAATAAAAATACATATGTTGAAGAAATGAAAAAGAAACAAGAAATCGAAGCTCTCGAAGCATCCATCAGAGATGCACAGAATCATTTAAGCGAACTTAAATAGAATGATTATGAAATGAGAATATCATTTAGAAATGGAGATGAGTTATTGAACGTACTTAAGCGGTTGTTGTTGAAGAGTAATTTCTTTAGAAAGACAATACATAAGAGTGGCGAAGAGATACATAAGCAAAAACTGAGCGACATTAGTAAACACTTAAGAGAAGTTAAGGATGAATTGATTAAATTGCTACCAACTCAGGTGCAACAGCGGTTTGAGAGTGAAGCATATATCTCAGGTGGATGTATCTATAGTCTGTATCACGACAAGCAGCCAAAGGATTACGATTTCTTCTTGGAGAATGATTCGCTCGTTGATGAACTCAGAGAATACTTTATTGATCATGCTGGATACCATGGTAGTGATATAAGTGGTGGAACATACAATGACTTGCCTTTGATTATCACAAACAATGCAATCTCTATTGGTAAGTATCAGATCATTACTCAATGGGTTGGAGAACCACAGGAGGTGATTGGGGATTTTGATTTCAGGCACAACATGTTCTATTGGAAGAGTAAGAAAGTGTACACGTTGAGTGACTGGTCGTATTTGAAGGGCAATGCACTAGTTTATAACGAACAGAGAGCACGAGACATTGTTGGGACTATTGTACGTGTACCAAGATTCATTCAGCGTGGAATGACGATCACGCAAAAAGAAATGAGTAAGGTATTGTTGAGATTGAATAGCGTCGGATTTACTGAAAAGGAAATTGAGATCTTAGAGAATAACAAATTGGATCGATTTGGATCATGAAGAAAAAGCGACCCCTAAAGGCCGCTGAGATTTAAGTTATCGAAGCTTTAATTTCATAGTGTGACAAAATTAAATCAGTAGGAATTTTATATCCATGAGGACATTTTGCAAAGAAATGAGACACCACTTTTAGCTCATTTTCGGGAATATAACTCTCTGTCTGATTTTCGCTAAGAACAGTTCTGAGAAATTTTACGAATAACATATTTGCTTGGGTTTGTGGGAAAAGAGCGTCAGGATACTCCATCCAGTTTCTTATTCTAACCTCATCTTTGGTAGAGGTGGCTCTAAGTAGAAGTGCATGAGCCAAGACATCTGACATAAACATAGAAGCATTGATTTTGTCTAATACTTTTAGCACAGTGGATGGGACTTTGATTGCTTTTTCTAATTCAGGATTAATAAGATACGTACTTTGCTTATCTTCTAAAGCTGTTTGTAATTTGATTTCTCTTAGCGGTTTAGCTACTGTCATCTCTGCACCTCTTTCAGTTCGGTGAAGCAAGATTATCATAATTCTTTAGTTCTGAATAGATGCAAAAAGGGCTTCCGAAGTCCAGTCTTTTAAAAGACTACATACAATCGCAATTTTACTTAGAAAGGAAAATTATAAAAATGAGAGAAACGCGAACGTTTACATTGGGCGAGAAAGCAGAGGAATGCGGGTTTACAGTGAACCGTGAGATATTCTATTGCTCGTATTGCGGAGAGAAAGCAAAAGAAGAGGATGTTGGCTCATCTCACAATCATAGGTGGGAAGAGTGTATAGTTAGGTACTGCAATTGCGAAACGGCTAAGAAGGAGCAATCATCAAAAGAATATCTGAGTAAATATAGAAATAGGGTTATCCAATTAGAGCGAGAGTTAAAAGAGTTCGAGAAAATGGAAGACAATGAAATAGTTAATACAATGAAATACAACAAAGAGCTTGAAACACTTAAGAAAAAATTCAAAATGAAATAGAAATTTTATAAACAATAAAATAATAATAGAATGGATGATACATATTAAGTACATGGGTAGCAAAGCTAGACTAGTTAAGGATCTAGCGCCGAAGATTAATGAACTGATTTCTAGCAATTACATTAGTACATACATAGAGCCATTTGTTGGCGGGGCCAACATGATTGAACACATTAAATGCGAAACAAAGCTTGGTTCAGATAATAATGAATATCTTATTGCAATGTGGAAAGCAATGCAGCAAGGATGGGTTCCACCAGAATCATTAACCAAAGAAGAATATGAAGATATCCGAGACAATAAAGATAAGTATAGCAAAGAGCTAGTTTCAGTAGCAGGTTTCTGTGCCACATACAATGCTAAGTGGTTTGGTGGCTTTGCTGGTATTGTTAAGACTAAAGAAAATACATATAGAAATTATTATGACGAGTCAATCAGAAATATAGCAAAGCAGATGAACAATCTTAAAGATGTTAATTTTATGAATGTTGATTATACATATTTCTCAGGATTTAAAAATAGCCTCATCTATTGCGATCCACCATATCAAGGAACCACGCAGTATGGTACAAGTAAAGACTTTGACTATGATAAGTTTTGGAGATGGGTTAGAGAGATGTCTGAAGATAACATCGTGTTAGTGAGCGAGTACAAAGCACCAAGTGAGTTTAGTGCGATTTTCGAGAAAACTCTCACAACTACGTTAGATAAGAACAGTAGAAAGAAAGACACAGAAAAACTTTATACATACAGTAATGTAGGTTAAAAACATATATTAAAAGAAGGTTCATTATAATAAAAGAGGACATTTACTTAGAAAAGGGGAGTAAAGTTAAATGATGACAAAAGATGTATTGAACAGCATTGCTTTAGAGTGGCATACATATGACGATGAAAAAAGGAAAGAGTTTGCTAGACTATACGCTGGAAAATATCTCAAATTGTCTGATGAATTGTTAGACATGTCAGCGTCAGAAGGAGAAACAGATGAACTGCAACAATAAACATTGCCTGTGGAATGCCTTTGATCAGTGTTGCCATGAAAGCAATGAGGGCTATGATGCGGCTATTCCCAATACTTTAGATTGTCCATCGGCTATGCGTAGTGATCATCAATTTGCAATGTATCAGATTGTTGATGAAGTTGACGAGATGATGCTGGGACGAAATTTTAAAGAATTGATTGAAATACATAGGTTTGTGAAAGGTCAGAGAAAATGATATTTCAACCGAAAGAAATGTTTGAGTACTGCAAAGAAATCGTATTATTCAAATTTAAACTTAAAAATCTTAGTCGTGGAGAAAGGTTAACAACGATTTTATTTTATCCATTGGGATATCTAGTGGCTCTTCTAGGATTAATTGTGCTTTGGATAGCAGCAAGACGAAGACGAGATGAAATGTAAATTTTACTGAAAAGAGGAGAAATGCGAATGGGAGTTTGGGAATCATCAAGTATTGAGAATAACTTTAACTCAATTATTGAAGAGATTAACAAGATGAAAGAGATAACATCAAACAAGTTTAAGAAATTAGAGCAATCAACAGAACTTACAAAAATTCAACAACTTAAACCACTCAAACTGTCAGAGTTTACAGTGAGGAAATCAGAACATAGAGATGGGTGGTCTAACAATAAAAACATTCTCAGAGTTGAATGGAATAGCTATGACATTGATGAAATAATCCGCAATAGCAACCAAATTGGACAAGGAGTAAGGTTTCAAGATAGATATCACTATGTTTACATATTTTTTAGTGAGAGTGACTCAACTTCTTTAAGCAGTATGATTAGTTTTATTAATACCTTTGCGGAACTAGACAAAGAGAACCATTTAGAGAATGTGAAACGAGTAGCGAGCAACAAAACAACAGAAGCGAAAATATTTGATATTTTAGATCATGTTGGCATTAGCAGCAGCTATTATGGTTATAAGACTAGCCGTTCCAGTAAATCCACCAAGATGTCTCATTCATTTCCTTCTGAGATTCGAAAACAAATTCCCACTCAATACTCAGAAAACAAACTAGATGAACTTAAGAAATCTTTGATTGACCAAGTCAAAAAGATTTGGAATGATGAAATCTATAAAATGAAGCAAGCAAAAGTGAAAAAGGAAAAGGAAGAAAAAGAAAAGGAATATAACAAAAAATTAGCATTACTATTAGCAAAATACGATCTTGAACTCACAGATTCATGGAATGAACTCAATGAAGCAATTTTAGACAAGAATAAATATTTAAGGCTAGCTCATTGTCTGGAAGCGAACCGAAATGATTGGACGGATGGCTATAGTTATGCGGATTCCGGATTGAGTAATTTTGTTACCGAATCAGATCTGGACAATAAAATATACAACGATATTTCTTCATACATGTACGACAAATGGGATGGGGATGGTCGAGTGTTCAGAGACTGTGAATACAATTACACTGTGATTTACAGTATGGCAGCTCAAGAAGATCCTCAGTTGTACAAAGATTATCAAACTGTTCAGGAACAGCTTCAATTTGAGGAAGGGTGGTGAATGCTATTATAATCAAGGCAAAAGAGATGGATATTAAATCGATTGAAGACCAACTAAAATTCTATAAGCTACAGTTTGAAGAAGGAAGTTGTGTTATGTCTGGTTCGGAGCTAGGTAATGATTGGGTCATATATAACGATCAAGCATACAGTACAGAAGCATTTGAAAGAGTCATCGCAAAAGAAAAAGTAGAATTAAATGAGCGGATTGAAAGTTTAAATAAACAGATTAAACGGGCTGTGTCCGAATTGGATAAGCTAGAAAACGAGATTTGATGAAACATAGATTTGATCAAGAATAATACATAAACAAGGAGAATGATTAATGAGTAAACTTTATGAGCTTGGTGAAAAGTACAGACGTTTCAATGATTTTGTGGACGTAGCTTGGGACGATGAGGATTTGACTGAGGATGATTTGCAAATGTATATTGAAACACTTGAAGCAATTGAAGATGAAGTTAGCGTAAAGGTTGAGAACATTGTTAAGTTTATGAAGAATATTGAGGGCGATATTGAGGCTTTCAAGAATGAAGAAAAACGACTTGAGAAGAAACGTAAATACCTACAGAACAAATTCGATGGGCTGAAGAATTACATGCAGACAACACTTGAGGTTAGCAATATCGATAAGGTTAATGCTGGTACATTTAAAGTAAAACTACAGACTAACCCGCCTTCAATCAATATTGTTGATCCCAAGAAGGTTCCTGATAAATACAAGACGGCTCAAGATCCTAAGATCGATAGCAAGGCTTTGCTCAAGGATGTTAAAAATGGATTGAAAGTGGAAGGTGCGATTCTCGTAACAGATAAAAAACACATTAGAATCAGTTAAAATAAGAATAAAAATATGTACAATATAATTATATGGTGGTATAATGACTTTAACAAGTTGTTGTAGCATCATTTTTTTATAGAGAGGAGATACATATTTGAAAGACAGTGGCTTAATTGATATTGAAAAGATGAATAAGCTTGCTAAAGAATTAGGAATCAAAGTGACTAAAAACAGTAGCAGCCCCGGTATTTACTTGACCGAAAATGGAAAGCGTAAAAAGATGGATGCGGTAAGTTTACTTATGGCAATATTCCCAGAATTAAAGAGCGACATAGACGACATTGAGAAAAGAGATGAGGTACATTGAACAACTTAGGCGAGAGAATGCAAAGCATGCTAATTCAGTACATAACAGATGCGACCCAATTAGGTGAGCCTTTATCAAAAGTAATTGTTGAAAACTCTACCTTTTCTGAAATGTTAAAAGAGGACATAGATTTTGTAGGCCATTATTCATTAGAATACTGGGCAGATCAGGTACTTGGAGAAACAGTAGAAAGATTGAGAATCGCACTGGATTCATTAAACAAATTAAAGTAATAGTATGTAAAAGATCTGTTTTACATAGAAGTTCTATAAGAAGGAGGATTCAACCATGAAGAAATACCTTGATTTTATCGAGTATTATTATTCGAATGACATTCCCAAGGATACAAAAATAACTATTCCAATTCAGGAAAGCTTCTTTGGACAAAAGATAATGCTCGATCTGTTTATTGAGAATGGTAACTTAAAAGCTTGCGACACTGTTGAAAATAGTCTTAATCTGGGTGATTTTAAAAAATATATTGATGACGTTATTTTCAATCAACATAAAGATCTTTCGCAAGTCGTAATTGAGTTACATGTCTTTTATGCCGATCTTTACGGACATCGAGATTGTAGCATTAAAGACTTTATATATGTCTCAGATAAGAAGCAACTGTTTTTTGATCCTTGGTTCTTCTAAGCAAGTAAAAGGCACGTTTCATAAGGAGTGGTGGAGTGTTAAAGAAATGGGTTCAGGCCAATTTAATTGGCTTGTCTGTAATAATGTTCTTTTCATTGGTCGAAGCGGTAAATCCAGACGTTAAACTTCCCTTTCATCCATGGAAAATCATGTTGGTATTTAGTTTTAGTATGACGGTTGCAGCATTTGTTGTTAAAGTTCTATTAAAATGTCGTAGGGAGTGGTTCGAAGATGATTATCCAAGTAGATAGACTACCTTTAGAAACAAAGTTAATCGTAGAGCAGCAAACAACAGATGTTGAAGTTGATCTGTACTGGTCTAATGGGTGCAACTCAGAAGGCGAAGATTACTATGAACTAGAAATAAACAGCATGGATTATAAAAATCACTTCCATAGTAAGAGTGGATGGGGAGAAATCGAGAATCTAGATGATGCATTGGAGGAGTTAGATTGATAAAAGTAGTCAATGGAAATTTACTTAATGCTACGGAGAGTATTATTGGTCATCAAACAAATACCAAAGGTGTCTGGGGATCGGGAATAGCAAAATCAATCAAGCAAAAGCATCCAGAGGCTTATCCACTTTACCAGTTGGCATGTCACGAATACGGCGATAAATTGCTAGGATGCTGCTGGACAACCAAAGTAAATGAAAATAGAGTTATAGCTAATTTATTTGGTCAAACTACATATGGAAGAAACAATAGTGTTGTATACACGGATTACCATGCCTTAAAAACAGCCCTAAAGACATTGAAAATACGCGCAAAAAAGTTTGGTCATTCAGTGGCCTTACCCTACAACATTGGTTGCGGATTGGCTAATGGGGATTGGAAAGTTGTCTATGGGATTATCGAGGAAGTGTTCAGTGATTATGAAGTAACATTATACAGATTGTGAGGGATATTAGAATGAAAATTATCTGTACAGACAACTTTGATAGGGAGTCAGTGAGTGACAGATTGGTGTGTAGCAATGTAAGTGAGTATTACGGCAGATCTATTGTAGACTCGCTGAACGATAAATTATCAGGGAATGAAAGCTTTAATTTTTATAGGTTAGTTGATAATGATTATGAACTTTATAGATGGGAGCCGTGAAAATATAAATGTATAAAAAGTACTGGAATGAAGATGGTAATCGCTACATGATGAAAGTTCATGAAGCAAGAGTTGATACAAGTAGAGTATCTGGCACGACCTACTATAAAGTCATACAAAAGATAAAGATTTGGGAGAAAAGAAAGTATTTCCTTGGTTGGAAGTGTATTTACTTAAATCAGTGGGATGAGCAGTTTGGTACGAATCTAGAAAACAAAATACATAAAAGTGTGAGAGATTGCTTTGTGGGTAATCGTCCAGATAAGATTTAAATGCACATGAAAGGTCTATTTTACAAATACAGAAATGGAGAAAACTATGAGGAAACTTAGAGTATGGGATAAGAAATATAGAGAAATGTTTTACATTGAAGATATGTACTGGTTTGAAGAAAATGGATTTCACGATCTAAGTGGAGACGGAAGATACTCTGATTTCATTTACATGTGGAGCACTGAATTAAAGGATAAACAAGGAAACGACATTTATGAGAAAGATATTGTACCACAGCGAAATGTAGTTACTTATGTAGGAGGTAACGATTCAGAGTGTCTTGGTATGGACATAGGATTTTATGTTCAAAGAGATAATTTTGAGTCGTGGACTATGATGCAAGTTGGAGATGAATATGAAGTGTTGGGCAATATATTTGAGAATCCAGATCTTTTAAAGATTAAGTAAAATGCGTGTTTCATAAAGAAATGTGTTAACGAATAATGTAGTAAATGGGAGAAAATAAGAGTAATAAGGAGTTTGGTCTTGGATGAAGGTTAATACAGAAAGTATTTGTTTAGAATGTAAACATTTTTGGCATGAGTGCTATGTCATGGTTGGAGATGACTGTCAGTGTATGGAATGGTGCAAATCAAATAGCGTTGACAATCGTGAAATGTTTTATGAGGAAGATGAGATAACTAGGTGTAGTGGATTTGAAAAAGAATAGGTATTACTGCGATGACAATAAGGAGGTTAAAAATGCAACTAGTAGAAATGAAAAACGAGTATAACCAAGCAAAAATGGATTACGGGAATGTAAATAGCAAAACAGCAAAAAAAGGTATTAGCGAAGAAATGTACAAGTTAAAGCATAAGATTGAAGAGGAAGAGCGAAGATTAAACAGTAAACTTAAAACAGTATATATTCAGGGTATTCAATACGAAATCCCAAAGAGTTTCAGCTATGCTCCAGACAATGAGCGGTATACATATGAAGTTAGAGATGGATGTCTTTATCAATTTGAGAAAATGAGAAATGATCCAGACGGAAGCTTCCATTCACATCACTATGTTTGGATTCCTCAAGCAGAAAATAAATACGCTGAATTGTGCGTCAGAGTACTGGGTGGAGATATTTATGGAGAAAGATATTATTTAAGGGTTCATTACTATAAACATCCATCAGATATGACTTCATACTCAACTAAAGATATTAGAACAGACAACTATAACTATAAGCTTTTTTATGATTATGTTCTGGGTAAACTGGGATTCAAGCATAAAAAGGATAGACACGAAACAAACAAATTAGAATGGGTAAAAGAGGAGGAAATTGCGAATGTTTAGCAATGAAGTTATCGTCAAAGGAAATTATGTATCGGGAACAATTAAAAGTAATTCAACCAGTAAAGATCCAGATGGGCATCCATACTTACTACACAGCGGCTTAAATTTGGGCAGCAATAGAGGTACTGTATGGAACAGTGAAAAGTTACGTGAAATAGCTGATGAATTACAGAAAATTGCAATTGAGATTGATAAACATAATAGTGAAACAAATGTTACTTTAGAAGAAGATTTCTCGGGGTGCACTCAGTATACGGGGAAAGTCACACCATCAAGAGGCATTGTTACAGACCACATTATTGGAGGCACTTCAATTGGAGTGATTCTAGATCGACTAAAAGGAAAAGAAATTAAGATATCGGTAATTGAATGAAATACATACTTTACTTAGAAAAGGAGAATGACGATGGGAAACTGGAGAACGATTGAGATTAAAGGTGATGTGTCAATTGAGGAAGCACAGAAAATGAGGAAATACCTTAAAGTCAATAGAAGTACTTACGAGAGTCTTGCAAGTCAAGATGATATATTCTATTTGCAGTTTAGTGACGGAATGTGTGGATTAGGTGAATGGATTAGCAACGATGGCTCTATTAAGAGAATTGGCAATGTATATGAACGTAATTGTGAAGTCGAAGATCTTTTAAGTGAAACAGCAACACTTGCGCATAATTTTCCAACTTTAAATATTCTAATTAATATTGGGGATGACTATGAAAGTCCCAACTGTGTCGGGAGTATTATTGTAAAAAATGGGTCATCGGTTTTATTTGATCCCATTGTTAAAGAGTTGGATACAATACCCGATGAACAAATTGCACTCAACATGCTGAATATGTTAATGAAATGAACAATTCATAGGAAAGGAGGTGAGGATATGGATAGAAATCTTATGCTTAGATTTATTAATTTAGGAACAGGAGCAACAGCACTTTGGGGAATTACTCTTATCATTGGATATGTGTTTGCTTCAGATCAAGAAATGATTGTCCGAACATCAATTTTCACACTTATTAATGCAATATTGTTTTATATGACAAGACGAGACATTAAAGAGACGAAATAAAACAAAAAAGGATTGAATGAATATTATAGAAATTGTACATAACTATTTGAACATTGCGGGTGGTATGGCGGGCTCAATGGCTCTGCTGTACTTACCGATTCGTCTAATTAGTTTCATGAATAAAACAAGATTCTCACATAAAGCATACTATTATGTTGTATTGAGCACATTTATTTTGGTTTCAGTGCTGCAACGCTTCGATATTATATAGGAAGGAGGTTAAGTAAATATGGTCGACTTCGCATATCTCAACTCTCCTGAAGGAAAAGAAGAGATGAACAGAAGACGTGAGGAGCGAAGAGAACAGGAAGAGTTTGAGCTTAAAACAGTTTCATTCACAGGGCATCGTCCCAATAAACTGGGAAATTGCTACAGCCTCACAGATAGCCAATCCAAATACATAAAGAGTAAGCTTGAACCAGTGCTAATCCAACTGATTGAGAACGAAGGAATTGAAAATTTTGTCTCTGGTGGTGCAATTGGATTTGATCAAATAGCATTCTGGACTGTTCGGGGATTGAAGAAAATAAATTATCCAGATATTCGCAACATAGTGGCTGTACCATTCAAAAATCAAGCAATTAAATGGACTGATCGCGAAACTCAACACTGGTACAAAAAGATGATTGATATTGCTGATGAAGTTGTTTATGTAGATGAGTTGCCAGAATATAAAATCGAAGGTGTACCTATTGGTGACTATCATGTAGCAAAGATGCAGAAACGTAACGAGTACATGGTAGATAAAAGTAGAATCATTGTATCAACATGGGATGGCACAAAAGGTGGTACAGGTAATTGCTGTAGGTATATAAGAAAAGTAGGCAAGACATTATACAACCTAAAACCACAGTATGACTTTGAATTAGATATTGCATATGGAGTTAATGGATAAAGGAGTTGCAAAATGAAGAGTAGAATTTGTGTTTTACTATTAGTTATATCAATGGTGATGCTTACAGGTTGTGAGAAGGACAGGAAGACAGTTTTCAATCAGACATACATAGAAACAGTCAGCACACAAAAGGGAGACATTATGATATTTAAAAACTTAGATGGGTATAAATATGGTTGGATTCTAGATCCATCTGATTCGTTTAATATAGTTAAAAACAAAACTTATGATATTGAAGTATCACTAGAGACAATTACAACTTATGGAGGATTTATCAAAGGAGTTTTGGATAAATAATCCTATAAAGGACAAGTTTTAACAAGAAAAAGGGTGGAGAAATCCACCCTATAGTTTTACCATTCTATCGTAAGCAAGGTCATACCAATAAACTGCTCCAGTATTCATATCAACGTAATACCATCCGTATGTCGCTATATGATCTGGAAAGTCTTCAAATACACGAATTACATATTTACCCTCGCTTTCTCCATCTTCCATCATACTTAAACTGTATTTATCCACATCTTTCTTAATTTTTTTGTACACTAGATCAAAAGCATCGTCCAAGCTCACTTTCTCCTTTGGCTGCTTGCCAATATAAAGATTGTCCCCCTTTAACGAAACCTTCTCGCCAATGGCATTACTCATACTTCTAACTGGTACATATGTAGTGTTTTTGTACGTTATTGCATCAGTTGTGGACTTCTTAGTTCCATCTACATAGAGACTGACTTTCTGGATTACTGCTTTAATCGGTGTGGTAGTGGCTGCAAATGCTGTTGCCCCTGTAATTGTTGATCCGATCAGAATACCAATGACCAAACCCTTTAACTTGTCCTTCATTGTAATTCTCCTCTGTTATGTGAAATAGATTGCTTATTGTAGTATACAACTTAAATATCTATATGAACTACAAAAATTTCCTGTTGCATAAAGAACGTCTGTTCGGTGTATAATACATATACAAACAAACGTTCTTATTTGATTATGGGAGTGATAATAATGACGAAGAAAGAACGGACAATTATGCTAATTGACATGCAGTCGTTTTACGCCAGTGTGGAAAAGGCTAAAATGCCTCAATACAAAAACAAACCATTGGCAGTTGCAGGAGATCCAGCAAGACGTTCAGGAATTATACTTGCTACATGTCCTCTAGCTAAAGCAAAAGGCGTGTCAACCGCTGAACCATTATGGCAGTCACTTCAAAAGTGTCCTGAGTTGATCATTGTGAGACCACATATGCAAGAATATATAGAGGTTTCGACTCAAATTATGAGTATAATTGAGGAATTTACTGACTTAGTGGAGCCCTATAGCATAGATGAGCTATTTTGTGATGTGACAGGCTCTCTACACCTATTTGGTAATGACCCGATTGACTTGGCAAAACAGATCCAAGACAAAATATTGAATGAAACTGGGGTCTATGCGAGAGCAGGTATATCCACCAATAAGGTGATGAGTAAACTTTGTTGTGATATGATCGCAAAGAAAATTGATGGTGGAATATTCTTTCTTAGAAAAGATGAACTGCATGATCATATAGGTGATAAGCCAATTCGTGATATGTGGGGTATTGGATCAAGAATGGAAAAACACTTGTGGAAAATGGGGATTCGAACAATAAGACAGCTTGCGAATACACCTCTGTCCAAATTGAGAAGTAAGTGGGGTGTTAATGGTGAGGTTATTTGGAGAGTGGCAAATGGACTTGATGACTCTCCTGTAACCATAAATACCCATAGTGTGCAAAAGGATATAGGCAATGGCATGACGCTCCCTAGAGACTATACAGAACAGTGGGAAATTGACGTTGTAATACAAGATATTTGTACTGAAGTGTGCAGACGTGCTCGTAAAAAAGGATTAATGGGTAGCGTAGTAACTATGAGCTTATCTGGGGCAGACTTTGATCATCCAACTGGATTCAGCAGACAGGTCAAATTGCCAGATCCCACTAATATCACAGTAGATGTTTGTAAGATAGCTAAACAGATCTTTCGGCAACATTGGGACGGTCAGCCTGTGAGACGAGTTGGGATATCATTATCCAATCTTTCCAATGCTGAGACGTATCAATTATCATTATTTGATGATCAGGAACAAAAACGTGCGATTGACAAGGTGATGGATGACATTAAGGATCGCTATGGAGATATTGCCATACTTCGTGCAAGCTCAATCACATCTGCTGGTCAGGCCATAGACAGATCAAATAAAATTGGAGGTCACTATAAATGAGAAAAAAACTGGAGGCAAATGGATTGTGGGAATCAAGTCGTATGATGTTGCCACAACATAAAGAAAGAATCATTGAACATCGCTCACGAGACAATGATCAGATTAGACCTCTTCTTCACGAGGACGAATGGGAAGTTATTTATCAGAACATAGGAATATCATACAAATATACTGAAGAAGCGAATTTTGAGATTTTTGAATTAAATTCAAAACGAGTTGTGAGCGGAATTGTTTCGAAGGTTAATGAGTTAGGGAAGAAGGTTAGAATCGAATGGGAAAATGGACACGAATGGATTGATATAAAAAGCTTAGTTGCAGTGCGATTATCGGGAGGGGGATTAGAGTAATGAAACAAAGTGCTGAAGAGTTGGAATTAGTGAAAAAATATGCTGAGATGCCATTACTGTTAGACGTAATAGAGGAAGACAAGAAAAGAATAAGTGAGAGCAACGTCATATTAAAAAGAGAGTTGAGTTTTTATTTAAGTGCACTACAAGACAGGGTGACCGCTGACATATACGATCTGAAGAAGGCATTAAGAGAGCATGACATTAAAATTATCGAACAAAAAAGAACTGAAGACAATTTGTTTATTTCTTACTCAATTCGCGGATATCAACATAAGATGAACCCACTGATGAGTAGGGTTAGAACAGATGTATTAGTGATGTTAGCGGACTACATGAGAATAGATTTAACTAAGACATGAGTAGATCGTTGTGCTTGACTTTTAAGAGTAAATATAATAATATTAACAGTATAATAAAGAGTGATTGTTTGAAGGTAAATAATGCAATCTGTCGAATAATAATACTATAAAAAATTCACACCGGGAGATGATTTTGTGTCATATTTAGAGCCAAATCTTCAGCAAGCACTTCTATTCACCCAAGAGAATGAAGGTGTATTGAGAGCTGTGAGATCCGAAAGAATGAATGAGTTTAGAGAGTTGGAAAGAGTAGGCTATATTGAGCTAGATCAAAAGGCTACAGGAATGGCTATAGTTTACATAACAGACCTTGGACGTGAATATCTTGAGAGCCAGTAAAATTAGTCTTTCACAGAGAAAGGAATAAAAAAACTATGAGTGTGCCTCATGAACTAGGTAGGATGATTTATTTAGACGAAAATCATCCGAATCATTTTCATTTAACTGAAATCATTAAAAACCTGATTGAGCTACTTCCACTCAACATTGACAATGAAGTCATTGATGGATTCATTTATGAGGCAAATGAAAATGGGGAAGTATTCTCTAAGGGTAAAGCAAAGGATTGTTTAGAAGACTATTTTAATAAATGAAATGAAAGAGTAGTTTCAATAACAATATATGAGGAGTGAGTATTATGAAAAAAGTTATGAGGAACGATGGTCTTTTTTATGGAGTGTCAGATGAGAACGGTAAATTCTATGTTAACCTTTACAATAAAGATGGTGTTGAAGTAGATGGATTCTCTTCCCCCTTTACTTCTGAAGATGATGCATTTAATGCTGCGCTTATTGCAGAGAGAGCATTTGCTGAAGGACAGAAAGATGTATTCGAAAGACAGTAAAACGAATCTTTTACTCAGTTTCTGAAAGGATGATCGTTGTGCATATTAAAATCAAGAAATCTAGCAGTGATTCATATTGGTATGCCAATAAGATAGATCAACAATTTGAAGTTTCTGGTGTTGAGGAAGATATCTATAGAGTCAAAAACTATAGTATGAGTGAAGTTGGGATCAGATGGGACATTGCTCCAGTGCTAAAAGTAGATGCTGAAGAGATGGTCTCGAAATCATATCCTGAAACAAGAAAAGCTAAACCATGGCAAGTCAAAGAGTTTAAAGCTGATAATGCAAAGAAATTAGCAGAACGTTCAGGTTTTAATACTAAACAGGAAATAAATAAATATGAGAAGTTAAATTCTGATGCAGAGGTTATCAATAAATTTCTTGATAAAATGTGAGTTTGACTAAGAAAGGGGAAAAGAAAATGAATCACAATCTTGAACTGATTACAGAATTGAAAAATTCGCTTCCATCCAAGAGGATGCTACAGGTTGTCAGTGCGGCTATTGTGGATGTTGGGGATACTACATTCATATTAAAAAATAGAGGCCCTGAGTATATTCTATTGAAATATGCCGATTTTACATACTACAACGAAAATCATGGCTCTGATCTTCATTATGATTATGATGAGATTGCAAGAAAGAATGTTAGATTTGACTTGAGCTTATTTGGAGAAAGAGGGAAAAGAGCAGTAGACATCTGGCAAGATCATAAAAATTTTGAACAATATCTGTTTCAAGACTAAACGAAATATGACTTTCTTAGAGAAAGGGATTGAGAATTTTGAAGGCGACTACAGTAGTTAAAAACTTCTTATTTGATAATACAAACTTTAATGAAAAGAAGTCGTTTCATGATAGAATCATGGAATTAGCAGAAGCATACGAAACAATTCCAGAAGACGTATATGAAGCTTTTGAAGAGCTTACGGAGTACGAAATGTGGGAGATCATTAGAAAGATGGCAGTCGAAGGCAAGAAAAGAACATCAATTCAGTAAGGTATTTGTAGAAGGAGTGAACAAAATAGGTGATCTTTATTACTGGAGACATACATGGAACCATCAGCGCGAACAAACGACTTAATACAAAGAATTTCTCCCAACAGAAACAACTAACCAAGAATGACTATGTCGTCATTGCTGGTGACTTTGGACTGATATGGGATGGAAGCAGAGAGGATCAGTACTGGCTCAAGTGGTTAGACAAGACTAAACCCTTCACAACGTTGTTTATTGATGGTAATCATGAGAACTTCGATTTACTTGAAGAGTATCCGGTGGAGATTTGGAATGGCGGCAAGGTACATAGAATTAACGACAGCGTTATTCACTTGATGCGTGGTCAAGTGTTTGAGATTGAGGGTAAAAAGTTCTTTACGTTTGGTGGAGCTGCTTCACACGACAAAGAGTATCGCAAGGAAGGAAAGTCATGGTGGAGTCGTGAGATGCCATCTCAAGAAGAATACGAAGAAGGATTAAAGAACTTAGAGAAACATGACTGGAAAGTTGACTACATACTTACGCATACGTGTTCAACAACAGCATTGGAGTATATCGAGCAGCGTTGCACTATCCGTATGGAACGGGACGAGATGCATCCATACTTTTATGGTATTGAACAAAAGGTAGAGTATAAGCAATGGTATTTTGGTCATTTTCATCATGACTTTGAATTACCAAATAAGCAGAGGTTGTTGTATACAGATATTATTAAGATTTAATCAAACAAATATTTTACATAGAACAGGAGAATGTACATGCAAAGTTTTAAAATTTACGCTGGCCTTGGTGGTGGTTTCGGTGGCGCAAATTATGAATGCACTGAACAATTCAACAATGAAGGGGAGGCTGAGAAGTTCGCATGGAGTAAAGCATGTGAACATTATGAGAGTTATGCTGGATCAAATGGATTGCGAAGCATCGAAGATATTACAGAGGAAGAAGAGGTAGGTGAGGAAGAGGCTGAAGAAATCTATAATGAGGAACGAGAAAATTGGCTAGACTACTATGTTAAGTTGGACGATGGCGTTTCTGAATAACATCTGATGAAAGTACATTTCTTGGAGAGTGAGGTGCAAGATGAGTAAAGCAAAGTCGGTAGGGCTCATTGTTTTAGCTGGATTGATCACTATTGAGGGTTTACTTTACATATTTGGTGCAGACTTGTTTCGATTGAATGAGCGCTTCTTAGAAGAGTTGGAGCAAGAAATATATATGGGATCTGTGTACCCTTCTGACACATTTGAATCACAAATGCTGAAAGTGATGGCATTGACATTTGTGGTTGGTATTTTGATTGTATTGGCGCTACCAAAAGACAAAAAACAGTAAGAATCAATATGAAATTTTCCTTTTATAAAGAAATGGAGGCTATATGGGAGACTCGCGAATTGTTAGGAACAAAAAAGGTAAACAGGTTAAGACAGTGTCGGAAAGTTTTAATATTGAAGGTGGACAACTGACAAATACAAATATTTTTGAATATGACAGTATCAAAGAAGCCTCAGAGAGAATTTCAAAGAGACTGAGAATTAGCGTGTCTCCAAGTGAGATTAAAATAGATAAGAGTTTCTCAAATGAGTTCAGAACGATAGTAATCAAGGAAACAATTGTAGCCATGGGCTGATTGAATTTTTTAACTTAGAAATGGGTGAATTACATTAAAGTCGGATTGTACTATTCAGATATAAATAATCGAGAGATATATAAAGTACAACATTTTACTAGGACACTTTATGATTTATGTAACATAAACGGAGAGTTGTTGACCATAGAGAAACCCACAGCATTTAGATATGCTTATGAAAGAGTAACCTCAAAAAAGAAGATTCAGAAATTTGAAAGTTCTCTTTTAGAAATCTTACACTATAAACGAAGATACATCGACTCAATAACACTCATCGACAATGAAGTGTCTTATGTGAACGCTGAGATTAAACTGACAAGTGTAGCCAAAATTATAGAGCGTAAAGTTTTAAGTGAATGGATTAAAACTCCTCCTGAGGAATTGAGAAAAGATGATGTATTCAGGATAGTTGATGAAGGATTGATATTTAGTGACTATAGGGGGCAAGAAGAATTCACAGCATACAGCGATTCCTATATTGATCCAAACTATAAAGATCGAATGCTGATTGATTACATATACAAAGAATATGATATATGAAGAATTGAAATGAAATCTTTCTTTTACATAGAAATGGGGGAATAATTAGATGCAGATTCCTGAAAGTATACCCGAGCACTTGACAGTGATGCCCTCCAACGCTAATACTGCTATCAAGATGAAAAGGGAAGAGTCTATCGTGAGGTTGTCAAAGATATTGTCAGATGAATTTAGCAGAGTACATGAATTGTGTAAGCATCTTACAATCGGTCAGATTAGACGTATCAACGAACTATTGTTGACAGGAAAATATGACTTAAAACAAGCAATGGATGAGGTGAAAGATGTTCTCATCTAAAGAGTCAAATAATTTGATGATCGATTATTATCACACAGACATTAAGAAGTTGAATCCAATTGAGCTAATGGGCTTATATTTACTAGGTGATGTAACTTTAAATAAACTAGCTGAACTATTTGAAGTTACAGCAGACGATGCAAGAAAATTAGTCAATAGGGTATGTAGCGACATAGAGGCAACAGCTAAAGTTGATAGGTCAGTTCCAGATATAGACAATCTATAAGATAGGGTGGTCAGATTAATGGATAATGAAAAGATTGACTATTATATTAAGAGTTTATTTGGGGAAGGTATTGTTAAAAAAGCATACAGTGACAACCTGAATGAATATCTAGAAAATCATGATCTTATCTATGAAGAAGAAATTAATCTTACCAAAATTAAAATTACAGTGGAATTAGTGAATGGTACTGTTTTAAAGATTGATCGGGACAGTATCTACAAGACTACGTAAAAGTTTACTTTCACAGGAAAGAGAAGGGGTGAAAATATGGATGTTGTAGATTTCAAAAGAAAAGCTAAATCAAAATATCATAGTGTAAAAGTTAAATTCAAAAAGATAAAAGAATATAATTTAGCAACGATTCCCGATCTTAGTCTCGTGCTGGAAAATGAACATCAAAGCGAAGATATTTATGTTTATCATGTTCATGAATTCACAGGAGACCGTATGTCTTGGGGAAAACTTCAAATTATTGAGGCTTAGTCTCAATAAAAAGTAAGTGAAAGGTTGATATCATAAAGAAATGAGGACAAAACATGAAAAATCAAAATCTTAAACGATGGACAGAAATTAAGAAATCGCTTAACTATGCCTCTGAAGTTGAAAAGGGGATGATTTCTTTGTCTGCTAAAATGGTTGTGGCTATACTGAACAAACAAAAAGAGGAAGGGATCAGTAATGCTGATCTTGCTATGAAGGCTCAGGTTAGCGAGAAAACCATTATTGATTTAACAGAGGATGACAATGTTCCAAGTATCGAAGCGTTGATTAAATTGTTGTTGGCATTGGACTTGAATCTGAAGATCGTTAATTAACGCAAAAATAATACTTGAAGAATAAAAATATGTATGATACTATAAAATTAAGGAGGGGTAATTATCAAACTTATTAAATACATAGATAGGCACTGGAAGTATCAAGAACGCAATAATGCTGATATGCGATTGTTGTCACGTAAAACTAAAAAAGCACTGAAGAAGTACTGGGATATACAACTGGAACTTTTTAAGGATTCAGAAGACTACCTTCTCTCAATCCTTCCAGATTGCAAATGGTGCAACGGTAGTGGAATTGAACGAGCAAGTATGTGGGATACGGGATATGATTGTCCAGACTGTTATGGCACTGGAAGATATGGTTGGCAATATGATAAAAATCGTAAGATGGTCATGATGAAAGAGTCTGTCAAACCAAGCAATAATGCGAAAAGATTAAAACGTAGAGGCTTACTGAAGCGCAAGCAAGTTGAATGATGCTGTGAAAAAACGTTTTGGGAGATGCTCTAGGTAAAAGTACAGTTTCATCAAGATATTGACCTAGTAAATTGGAGATATCGAGAGCATGGATGAGCATAAAGGAGGTGATTGTGAGTGATTTATGATGTTGCTAAAGGTCAGAAGTTTAAACATTACAAAGGTGGTACATATCAATTTGTATGCTTTGCCACACACTGAACAGCAAGTAGGCTTGACTGTTTACATGGATGATAACAATCAAGTATGGGCCAGACCAGTAGATATGTTTTTTGGGTACACAGATGATGGAACAAAGCGATTTGTAGAAATTAATGAATGGGAAGAAAATGAATAAACAAAGATTGGATTGATTGTAAGTGGAAGTAGAGTTTAAAACAGTAGACGATATATTAAAACACTATAATAATAAAAATAAAGAAAAAAAGGATTCAGAAGTTATGGAGCAAAGTGAGTAAGTGTAGTATATAAAACAATACATATATTACCGATGAAACTACATAATCCCGTTTGATATACTTAAATGGGTGATAAATATGTTTACTGCTCCAATGCTGCTATACAAAGCACAAGCACCAAACAACTTGCCATTCAATAGTGATTTGCATATAACAGAGCTTAAACTCGATGGCATACGTCTTATCATCGATTATAGGGATAAGGTAAAAATCTATACAAGACACAACAACGATGTTACAGCCAAGTTTCCTGAGTTGGTTGAAAGCATACCAATACAAAAAGGGACAACGCTTGATGGTGAGTTGATTGTAACTGACTCAGATGGTAAGCCGAACTTTGAATTTGTCATGGAACGATTCATGTCAAAGAAGAGTAAACACAAAGTTACATTCTGTGCGTTTGATATCATTAACTTTGAAGGTAAAAGTGTGACTTCCAAACCTCTTATAGAGCGCAAAGAAATACTGTCCAAAGCCTTCATAGACAATGAATACTATGCGAAGTCGATCTATATAAGAGGAAATGGAATTGAGTACTTCAACCTCGCCAAGCAGCAAAAACTTGAAGGGGTAGTTTTGAAGGATATAAATTCAAGGTATGAAATCGATAAACGTTCTGATAAATGGCTGAAGGTAATTGCGTATGAGGTAGGCGAATACTACATTGCTGGATACAAGAAAAATGAATTTGGGTGGCTCTTGTCTGATGGTAAACGAGTAGTAGGAGTAATGAGCTTAGCTGTCGGGACAAACGAGAGAAAAGCGGGATATAGAGTATTCCAGCAACTTAGGAAAAGCGAAACTGAGGATACGGTTTACATTGATCCTGTGATCAAGTGTGTAGTTAAACACCGGGGATACACTAAAAACAATTTGCTCAGACTGCCTGAGTTCGAGAGTTTTGTATTTTAAGGAGGTGATTAAACTGGCTAGACCAGTTAAGTGTCCTATATGCACTCAGTATGGACAGAAGGAAGACATGAAATATGAAGAAGATAAGAGATATTATCACTTAGAGTATTGCCATGAGAGGTATTTGAAAGAGAAGTCATTCAAAGCAAAAGAAAGATTAGAAATGGATCGGTTGGCAAACACAATAGCGAGAATTCATAAATTAAAGACTGTTAATACAATACCGAATACCTTCTATCCATATATTCAAGAACTAAGGAATGATTCTGTGTTGTTTGGTAGGGTCAATAAGCGCTACAAGCAAGGTGTAACCTATCAGACAATAGAAAATACATATACATATTGCTCAGAGAAGATTGAGTGGGCAAAGGGAAACAAAGAATTTAAGAATTTAATGAGTGAACTTAAGTACTGCTTTGCTATCGTCAAGAACAACATTGAGAACTGTTTGAGAGACGAAAGCAAATCATCGAAACAAAAAGCAGAAACAGAAATATTAATGAATCATGTAGATTCCATGAGAGTTGTAAATAAAGCTATAAACAGCGCTCAGAATAGAAAAGTAATTGAAAGTAAAGATACATTAGACATTACTACATTGTTTGATTAATTAAGGCGGTGATATTATTTCGGAAGAAGTCTCAAAGATTGAGGATTTAGCAACTGAGATGCTCATAGTTGGCAGCATGTATTCAAATCCTGATTTGCTACTAGATTATAGTGAGCTAATAAAATCTAGCTATGATTTTAATCAGCCCTCTAATAAGTTTCTGTATGACTCGCTTATGGATCTTTACAGTCAACATGCAGGGACAGAAATAAATGAAGTGAAGATAAATATTTACATGAACTCAGATCCAGATCGCAAAGCTAAATATGACTATCTAAAAGGATATAGATGCATTGACAGAATTATGAAGCTTGTAGATTTAGATGATTTCACTGTTTATTATGAAAAACTTAAAAAGTATTCTCTATTGAGAGAATTAGAAAGAAAAGGTTTCCCTGTGCAAAAGCTAATGGGAAGAAAAGACTTTGATAAGATTGGCACTGAAGATATCATTAAGGGAATGGAATACCAGATCAACACCATTGGCACTATTATAGGTGGAGTTGAAGATAGTATTATACTGGGACACAATATGACCGATAAAATTGAGGAATGGAAACTAACTCCTGATGTAGGCGTTCCAGTTCCATTCGAGATTATTAACGGGCTGATTAGGGGGCTTCGAGGGAAGAAGTTTAACCTTTTTGGAATGCACAGCGGATGTGGTAAAAGTAGAACTACAAGCAAGATCGCCTGTTACTTAGGAATCAAGCTACAGATTCCAGTGTTAGTACTTGTCAATGAACAAGATGAGGCCGAATGGTTGGGGATGCAAATTAGTTGTGTGCTCAACAATCCTGAGTTTGGATTTGATGTCCAAATGAAACGTAGAGGGATTGACGGTATCGATGAAACAAAGATCGTAACAGGTACTTTAAGTGCCGATGAAGAGGCAATTGTTAAAGAAGCAGCAAAATACATAGAAGCAAACAGTAAGATATACTTTTTGGAGTTGAATAAGTATGACGAAAACACTCTAAAAAGACAGATCAAACGTCATAAACTGAGAAATTGTCAGTTGATTATTTATGACACGATGAAAGCACCAGATCATGATTGGATGACTTTCGTGAGAACTGCCGATATGTTAAAAGAGGTAGCAAGCACTGAGGATATTCCTGTTTGGTCAACCTTTCAATTGACAGATGATAGTTTGTTTAATGATATGCTTACGAGCCAAGCCATTGCTAACGGGAAACACATCAAACACGTTGCAGACTCACTTATGATGGCTAAGCCAATTTCACGAGACCAGTATGATAAGTTCGTGATATATAATCCAAATGACCCGTTTATTGGAGAGTCTACGACACAGTTAGAAATGCACATAAATTATTATATGGTGGTAATTGATAAGAACCGTGGCGGCAAAGATAAAGATATCTTGTGCTTTGAAGTAGATAAAGGTAAGAATTTATGGATTGAGAAAGGATACTTAGTTCCATCGCAAGGAGAGAAAGAGCTCAAGCAACTCAAGAAAGAGAATAAGAAGCTTAAGACTGAAAAAGAAGTTGCTAATTTACGTAAGGCATTAAACAAAGAGTAATACGAGAGGTGATATAAAATTGATGCCCAAACTTTAAAGCAAAACATAATACGAGATAATAAAGTTGCTGATATTTTAATCTCTCTCGGGTGCCATATCAACGATAGAATGTCAGACCATACTGAAATACGTTCAACTAGGCCGGGAGGAGACAATCCAACAAGTCTGCAAGTATTTAGAGATAGCTTGTTGGTGAATTGTTACAGTAACCCATTACCAAAGTCAGCAGACATAATAACTCTTGTGCAGCACTATAAAGATATTTCATTCTCAAAAGCAATGTATTATATCTGCGATGTATGTGGATACAGCTATTACTCAGACTATAAGAATGTGAAAGAAGAGACAAATCCTATTCTCTCCTTTCTTGATTCAATTGAGCCTAAAACGGAAATTAAAGATAAAGTTCCTCTTCGAAAGATTGACGAATCAGTCTTGAATATGTACATATCAATGCCAAATTGGAAGTTCTTAGAGGAGGGGATATCATGCGAAGCACAAAAACTATTTGAAGTAGGTTACTCTCTTAATGACAACTGTATAACCATACCTATTAGGGACGATCTTGGCTCTCTAGTAGGAGTAAAGGGAAGGACAACTCTTGATTACGAGAAGTTGAAAATCTCAAAGTATTGGTATCCTGTACCTACTCCCAAAAGCCTAATCTTATATGGATTAGATAAGACATATGAGCACATTAAGTCTACAGGACGTGTCTATGTATTTGAGGCTGAGAAAAGTGTCCAGAAGGCGTGGAGCTGTGGAGTTAAAAACAGTGTCAGTATAGGTGGACACGAACTTAGTGAAACTCAAGTTCTTAAGTTGGAACGTTTGGGGGTAGAAATTGTACTAGCATTTGATAACAATGTAACTAGCGATGAGATAAAAGCTGAAGCTAGGAAGTTTGTATTGAGAGATAATATATACTGTTTATTTGCTTTAAAAAATACAGGAGTTATGGGGGAGAAAGATGCCCCGATAGACCATGGGATCGATTTTTTTATGAAAATGATACAAGAAGACAAATACAAAATAAGAGTTTAATTAGGAGATGTTTAATGTTTACTGTAAAACAATTAGAGGAACTTAGTTATTTTTCTTGGTGGGATTTGAGTTGTCCACCTTTAAAAGTACTTTATGATGACTGGAAAGAGGTTAATGGTCTGAGTGATGAAGTCATCGATAAGATGATGGACGTTTTAATGGAACAATAAGCAGATAAAATATAGTTTTCATTCAAAACATTTAAAGAATAAAAATACATATTGACATTATGATATAAAAGAATATAATAAAAGTATCAGATCGAAAGGGATGGTTGAATGTATGAGCAGAGGTTGGACGAATCTGATTTTAGACTCACTATAAATGAGGAGGAAGCCACCCATGTTAAAATACTAGCGTGTCTGAGGAATGTGCCAGTTACAATGGGGGGAATGTACAAGCTGTACACTATGAAGTACGATGATTGCGCAGCAGTTGAAGAAGAAATATACATATTAGACGATAATGGAAATGAGAACTTTTCATTTTGGATCTGCTGCAAAAAGGAATTTTACAAGGTGCAAAACACACAAAATAATAAGGTGGTTACAAAGTGAAAAGCTATTCGCCAATTAAAGCCATGCATGAGGCAGACGTTGTGTTTTCTAAAGTAGACGACAATATCTATAAAATAAGAAAAGATCGAGGGAAAGTTTATAATAGTGCAAAATTTGTAGCGGCTGTCGGTGTAATTTCTATGCTTAATAACAATAAAGCTAAGGTTGCTGTTTTAAACCGAGAAGAACGCCGAGTTCTATGCGCAAACTTTGAGTGAAAGTTGGATTTCATAAAGAATAGGGGAATGAAAATTGAAAATCTTAACTCACTATGAAGACTTGGTAGGTAAAACAGTTTCTTTTGTACACGCAGCGCAGTTTGCTAAAGCCATCACAATTGCCACTACCAACAACGAAGTGATTGTGATTGACAGAGAGATTGATGAGTTTGGAGAAGAAGGGAATGTTCGAGTCTACCCGGAGCACATAGTGCTGGAATATATCAAAAAAGAGGATAATCGATACATTCGGAATAGTCTTGCTGAATATGCTGGGTTTGATATTGAAGAATATAACAAGCAGAAGAAAGAAGAAGAAGAAAGAAAAAGAGCTGAATGGCGAGATAAGCAAGAAAAGAGAGATAGAGAAGAGTATGAGAGGTTGAAACAGAAGTTTAATTCTTAATGATATTTGAATTTCATAAACAAAGCAAATAGTTACATAGAAATTAAAAAACTTATAAAAGGAGTTTTACATATATGCAAACTAAAGAGTTAAAGGTGCTGCTTCAGCAAAATTTCAACAAGCTGTCTCAAGATGCCACCAAATTGTTTGAGGTGGATGTGGACAAAGACGAACTCTGGAATCTATATCTTGACAGTTTCCCAAAAGGAACAAATGAAATTTTCCGTGAACGAAGAGAATACGATTGTAGTTGCTGTAGACAGTTTATCAAAAATATTGGAAACGCAGTGTTTATTAAAGACAATCAGGTCACTACTATTTGGGATTTTGAGACCAACGAAACAAAGTTCCAACCAGTACTTAACGCACTTTCAACCTTGATTAGGTCTCATGATGTTTCTGATGTATATGTAACCAAGTTTAAGAAAATCGGCACAGATAAGAATTTTGAAAAAACAAATACAAAGATCATTGAATGGGATCACCTATACATGGAATTGCCAGAAGAATTCTTTGATCGTAGTAGCAAATCAGAAGCAGAGATTAAAGGAGTATACAGAGATACACGCAATGTATTTAAACGATCCCTTGAAGAAATCAGTGCAGACAGTTTACTTACAGTTTTAGAGCTCATTTCTCAGAATTCCTTGTATAAGGGTGAGGAGTGGAAAGGAGTACTAACTGAATTCCTAAAGCACAAAAAGGTATATGACTTACTAAGCTCCAATCAGGAAAAAAATAATTATGCATGGGAACAATCCGTTAAAGTTGGTGGTGCTATCGGGCGCATCAGGAACCACAGTATTGGTACTCTACTCATCAATGTTAGTGAAGGCTTGGATTTGGACACGGCTGTAAAAAAATATGAAGTGATTGTAGCACCTCAAAACTACAAGCGGAGCAAGCCGATTTTCACTCAAAGAATGCTTGATGATGCTCGTAAAACCATTGAACAGCTTGGATACTTAAATTCATTGGGTCGCAGACACGCAACTTTAGATGATATTACAGTGAACAACATCCTTTTCTCTAACAAAGACTCAGCGAATCGTATTCAGGGCGCTGCCAATGTTTTCGATAAGATGTCAAAAGATATTGGTATTAATCCTAAGAGCTTTTCACGAGTAGAAGAAATTTCCATTGATAGTTTTATCGAGCATATCCTTCCCACAACTAGTGAGATGGAAGTGTTTCTGGAAAATAAGCATTCTGGAAATATGGTATCACTTATTGGTCCCGAAGACAGCAGCGCAGAGTCAATGTTTAAATGGGACAATGCTTTTAGTTGGGCCTATTCTGGTAATATTACCGATAGCGCACTGAAGGAACGAGTAAAATCAGCAGGTGGCAATGTAGAAGGTGTACTCAGATTTTCTATTCAATGGAATGACGAACAATATGACGAAAATGATTTGGACGCTCATTGTTATGAGCCTGATGGTAATCTACTTTATTATGGCGAAAAGAATAATAGATATACTACGGGACAGCTAGATGTTGACATTATCAATCCGCGTAGGGGTGTTCCAGCAGTTGAGAATATTACTTGGACAAATAAAGACAGGATGCAAGAAGGAACATATAAATTCTTAGTTCATAACTTTTCACATCGCGGAGGGAAGACAGGTTTCAAAGCAGAGATTGAATTTGATGGACAAATTTATTCCTTCGACTACAATCAAGAATTGAGAAACGGTGAGAAAGTTGAAGTAGCAGAAGTTAATTTTAGTCGAGACACAGGGTTTACTCTTAAGGAAAAATTGCCTTCAAGTGCATCATCTAAGGATGTATGGGGAGTAAAGACTAATCAATTTGTTCCAGTAAGTGTTGTCTCATATTCACCTAACTACTGGAATCAACAACAAGGAATTGGACATAAGCATTATATGTTTTTCCTAAAGGACTGCACTAATACAGAGTCACCATCTGGATTTTATAATGAATTCTTGGTAGAGGAATTGATGCAGCACAGAAGAGTTCTTGAGGCACTGGGAAGTAAGTTATCTATTAAATCTGTGGAGGATCAGTTGTCGGGGATTGGATTCAGTTCGACTAGACGCAATGATCTACTGGTTAAAGTAAAGGGACAAACTGAGAGAATTCTTAAAGTGAAATTTTAATAACCAATATTAAGGAGAGATTAACTATGACAACAGAAAACATTTTTGAAATTGCAACAAAAACTAAGATTCGATTCGCGTTTAAAGGTTTGATAAGTACAGAGGATCTGTGGGATTTGAGTGTTGAAAACCTAGATTCAATTTTCAAAACACTTAATTCTCAACTTAAACAAGTAAAGGAAGAAAGCTTATTAAACACTAAAACTAAAGAGGATAAAGAACTTGACGTAAAAATTGAACTAGTAAAGTATATTGTTTCAACTAAACTTGCAGAGAAAGAAGCGCAATTAAAGGCAAAAGCTCAAAAAGAACAAAAACAGAAGATCCAAGAAATCTTGTTCACTAAACAAAATCAAGAATTGGAAAACAAGTCCGTTGAAGAGCTACAAGCAATGCTTGGTCAATTAGATAAATAACCATTGAGGGTTGGGGAGTGACAAGTGAATAATATGACTTTGCTTGTTGCTCCTGTTCCTGTAAAGGAAGAGTTTCATTTGGACGTTCAAAGATGGGGAGAGATCATGCTCAAAAAGTTGATTAACATATCATTAATTGCAGGTATTGTCACTCTTATTCTCACATACTCAATTTTAGCAACAAAGGTAAGCGAGGAATGTGAAGATGAAGGAGGCATGTGGATAACCAAAGTAGAAAGTGGTATCAATAACACAAAACAAATGTGCATTAAAAAATGATAAAAATATAATTTTACTAAAATATTTGAAGGGGAGATATAAGAATGAATAACTATGAATACAAGGGTAAAGATTACTCTTATCTAAAAGATACATATGTAGAGATCAGTCGAAGTGACAACGAGTACAATGAAGGGTTAAGTGCAAAGGTGTTAGAAGTAAAAGCTGATTGCTTACGAGTATATGTTGATGAAAACGGAGAAGAGTTTTGGACAGATGTAGATTCTGTGTGGCATGAATAATGGTTAGAACTCATCAAAATTTTATTGAACGAATAGACATTGAACAAGAGAGACTTCGAAGACAAAGAACATTGTTAGAACAAGCAGCCAACAATCCTCAGTTGTTTTTTGAGAAAGCTTCTGAAGTTATCAGCAGAAAGGATTCACTTTTCAAGATCATGAGCGTCTACGAAGATGGACAGAGAAAGATGGATGCACATGATTTTACAGAATACATAGGTACGTTAATGGATTCATTTTTCAAACAAGAATTAAACGACAAGAATGTAACTGTAAAAACTGCCTCATCATCTTCACTATATTGCGTAATGATGGACGATGTTCAACTTGTACATTTTAATCCATATGAGAAGTTTTATGGTCAACGAAGTTATCGTAGCATTCAGCAGTTGCAAGAAGACTATGATAATACTTTAAATCGACTCAACAATGAAGCAAGTGAAGTAAATAGTAAACTTGAAGGTATGAGGGCAGCTAAAGAAGCTACATATAAATGGATTATTCAGTTTTACATGAAGAAGGATAAAAGTATTTCAAGAAAGTTGTACCTATGTGCGAAAGATACACTTATCTATACCTTCAGAATGAAACAGGTCAATGAAGGGATCGATAAGAAAATTAAGAAATACGAGCGACAACTAGAAGAATTCAAGAAAAGAAAAGATGCTCACATAAAGTGTGGGACAGGAATAGAGTTGCTGGAGCTAAGGTTGCAAGCAGCAGACGTTGTATCGGATGTATTTAAGAAATATGGATACAGACATGAAACAGAAAACTATAAGCTCTACTAAAGGAGAAATTTAATTGAAAAATATTATTGCTAGTTATGCCCTTTTTGTTGGGTTGGTTGCAATGAATCGTCTTGCCAAACCTGTACTTGAATCTTATCCTTCACATGCTTTTGAATTATCAGCAATGTATGGTGCAACCACTTTTCTATTATGGATGATTGCTTTCAAGTACATCAATAAAAGGTTTAAATGAAACTGCTCTTTCATCAAGAAATACAGATCAAAAAAGCCAGTAAACACAAGGGTTTTGGAACTGCTGATTAACTAATTTCTGAGGAGTGATTGATTTGAGAAAAGTATATATCAAAATCATCAACAAACAAACAGGATTGGTAGACAAGTGGTTAACGAATAACTGGATGAATGATAATGAGAATATTACATTACCTGAAAAATTCAAAATAGTAATTCAATAAATTGTTGAAAGGTGTGATTTTGCCATAGCATGGGAACAAAAGCAACCAAAAATTCCGTTTGAATCATACGACAATACATATTCAAAGTTAGCAAAGATAAACGGGATTGAGAACATTGACGAGTTCCTTAACCCACTTTCTAATGTAGTGCACAGTCCATATCTGCTGAAAAATATTGATAAATTAGTTGAACGGATTGTTAAAGCAATTGAGAACGATGAAAAGATTGTGATTTATGCAGACGTGGATTTTGATGGAATTTCTTCGACAGTAATACTATATAAAATCTTAATGAAGTTTACAGATAACGTTGAGATTAAGTATGTGGAAAGAAGTCGAGGACACGGTTCGGGGCTAATTATTGACCAGATAGAAGATGATACAGACTTATACATAGCAGTAGACAGTAGTAGTAACGATGTAAAACCATTAAAAGTTCTGACTGAAAAAGGAATTGATTGTCTTGTTATTGACCATCACTCAGTTGATGTAGAAAATCCTTATTGTATCTTAGTGAATCCTCAACAGCCAGATTGCGAGTATCCAAATAAGAATGCTTCGGGTGGGTTGCTGGTATATAAGGTGTGCCAAGTAATAGATGATTATATGGATACTCGATACTCGCTTGAGTTGAGTGATCTGCCGGGATTCGCTTTAATGGCAGATGTTATGTGCATGAAGGAAATGGAGAATAGATATTTTGCAAAAGTGTCACTGAAAGGTTTACGACATGAAGGTATGAAGTTATTGTTTGAAGCAATGAATTCAGACTTGAAGAATCTTACCTCAACAGACTTCTTGTATGGTGCTAGTCCAGCAGTAACCGCAGCAACAAGAGCTGATAATATAAAATTGGGAATAGACTTTCTGATGTGTGATAAAGCTGTACCAGAAACTAAGGGATACGTCAAAGAACTAATCAAACTAAATGAACATCGTAAACTTGTTCAATCAGAAGCCACTGAAGCAATGAAGACAGGGCTTTGTGAGACCGACAAGGTGATTATAGTTTTTGATCCCACTGTTGGAAGAGGATTAAATGGCCTAGTGGCACAAGAGATTTCGAAGAAGTATAATAGACCAGCAATTGTGTTAGGTTTTGGAGATGACGAAGATACATATTCGGGAAGCTTCAGGGGATTAGAAGATTTTTCGATGCTGGAATTATTGAAGACTTGTGAGAATGTGATTTATGCCGCAGGACATGATGGCGCAGGTGGTGTGGGTGTATCAATAACTCATCTTGAATTGCTTCGACTTGAACTCAACTCCAAACTTCGAGATTTTGTACCTGATGACACTATTTATTACGATTTAGAATTTAGTGCTGATAGCGTTAATGAAAATCTAATCAACTATATTACAGAGTTTTATCGGTACTCAGGCAATAACTTTAAGCCCGGAACATTCTTAATCAAAGACTTGTTCATCTCAGACAAGAAATTGATGGGTAAGACCAATAACACAGTAAAGATTGATTGTGGAAAATTACAATTGATGAAGTTTAAAACAGACGAAGAGTATTACAACAGTGTGCCAGTATTCACAGAAGTTGAAGCTGTAGGTTCATTGAATATGAACATCTGGACTCAGTATCGACCAAGGAAGAAAGTCATCAAAACGTGTCAACTGTTCATCGAGGATTACAGAGAAATTACTAAACAATAAAATAATACATATACGAATGGAGAAATATACATATGAAATTTTACGGAATCGCAACTAACAGCAACAATCAAAACGTGGTGATCGATAATTTGCCAACTGATTATCTTGGTGCAGTTAATGCAGCCAAACAACAGGCAACTAAAAAGGGCCTCACTTTTCAATATGTTAAGCCAGCAGAAAATGGTCGGAAGGAAGGATCTGTGTTGACTAAATTTAAGAAACAACGTACTCAACGCAAATCTATTAAACGGTAATATACATATGATCAATAATAAAGTAAGAATCAAAATCTCGGAACATGCGAGAGTACGCTGTGAACAAAGTAATGTTGGAGTGGGATATCTCATTAAGATGATATCCTCCATTCCAAATGTTCAAGGAAAGCTTAGATGGATGACTGAAAAAGGTGTAATTGTGATTGAGCGTGTGAATGAGGGATTGATTCTAGTTCGTACATTTATTGCTCGATTTAAATATCGGGGTAAGAGATATCGTAAAGGATGTACAACTTTTTAATACATAGATAGGTGAATAAAATGGACAATGAAACACAAGAGTTTCTTTTTGGTAGAGTCGTATTTAGTAGGCCAGCAGTTTACGAGAAACCGGAATACATAGTTAGATTTATTGAGAGACATAAAGAGTTTGATAGGATGAACAAGTTTTATGATTTGAGGGATAGATTAATGAAAAGACGGATTAGGACAATTAACTTGTAGAATAAATGTCTTTATAAATGAACTGTTTCATCAAAATCGTAAATAGAGGGCGAGAAATGAGAATTATCAATTTATCAACCGGGGAAATTGAGATAATTAAAGATGATGAAGAATTAATTGGCTTGGTTAAAGACCATATGGGAACCGACATGTCATCAATAATTAGTGAGCTAATCGGAAAATCAGAGTACAACAAAATGAAGTTAGAAAGTGACCTATTAAGTTACGAGTCCAGTCTAGAAGATAGTAGAGGAGCTTTTATTGAAATGCGTGAAGAATTATTGAAGATTTCTTCTGAAGTGAAAAAGTCAAGAATTAATAAAAGACAAATACTTGAGCAACTTAATCAGATTAATTTCATTGTTTCTGAATATATATAAAAGAGGGTGTTTTTTTGAAGAGTCCTATTAAATGGGTTGGTGGTAAGAGAACCGAGATAAAATACTTTGAGAAATACATTCCACAATTTGAGACATATGTTGAACCATTCGTAGGGGGTGGTGCACTTTTTTGGAATCTCATGCCTGAAAAAGCGATAATAAATGACATAAATGAAGACCTGATTAATTTCTACAATGTACTTGCAACCAAAAAACATGAACTACTTCAAATATTAAATTCTTACGTAAATACAAGAGAGTTTTACAGTATGATTGTAAACAAATTAAATAATGGCGATTACAAGAATAACATTGAGCAAGCTGCTATTTTCTACTATATTAATAAAACATGTTTTAGTGGGAAGTGGAGAGTTAATTCTTCTGGAAAATTCAATAACACATATGGATCGTATAAAAACAATAGCTTTCAAACCATAGCAGAAGATTGCGAAAAAGTTCTTGAAACAACAGAGATTTACAATGAGGATTTTAAGATAATATTTGATAAGGTTCAATTCAACAAAGAAACATTTGTGTTTTTAGACCCCCCTTATCTTGATTGTGATGCAATGTATACGGCAGACCAAAAATTTGACGATATTTACAAATACATAGTTTACTTTATGAATTACACGAATTGTAAGGTGATGCTTGTAGTAAAATCAAATGACTATCTAGAGAAATTATTCAACAATAGAATTGTAGATAGATACCGGATTAATTACCGTCATAATTCGACAAGTAAAAAGATGTATGATCACCTAATAATAACAAATTATTAATTTTTCACAGAGGATGAAAAGTAAATACAAAATACAAATTATTGTTTTAGTGAAATAGTGGTTTCACAGAGATATTGGAGGTTTTAGAATTGAAAGAATGCAAGTGTAAGTGGTGTAGAGATTATGGATCAAAATGTGAATTTTGCATCAACTATAAAGATAATCAAACACATGGATATTTAGAAGGCGAAGGAATGTGCATGGTAAAAACATATGATTATTGGGTTGAGATGCAAGATGAAGCGTGTGAGAAGTTTGTATGTGATAGCACTATCAAAAAGTAGAGGAGAGATAATATGCCAAATTATTTGAATGATAAGAACGAAAAGAGTGTTTACTTGTATGTTTGCGGTGGCGATTACGCTGCAATCGAATTCGTACGAAATTACAATCCTCAAGAAGTATATGAGGAAATGTGTAGTAGCGGAGAAACTCTCAGAGTTATTGACGAAGATGATTATATTGAATTGAGGATTGTAGAGTTTAAACAAGTAGACAGTACATTTGTAGATTGGATTAAAGATAACTTGTGTGATTATGATCAACTGAAGGCTAGGGACATTATTGAGGTACAGCCAGTACAGTCTACATAGGGTTTTAGTCGGAGAGGAGATACATATATGGATGAATTGATTGAAAAGATCGTCGAAGAGATTGATATTTCACTTAACTATTACAAAGAATCAGATCCGGTGGCATACGAAGGTGAAATTCTTGGGTTACAAGAAGCACTAGATATCATTCACGATCAGTTAGAAATTAGCAAACGTACATAGAGGAGAATTTAAAAATGTTGATTATTGATTTGGAGAACGAAGAGAAGACTTTTACTGAAGTAGGCGAAGCAGTAGAATTTTGCGAGAAAGAGTTTGGATATAAGGGTTCTATGTGGGATGCAGTTAAACATAAGTGCAATCTAAATCAACTTTGTGAACTACTTCGTGAAGATGAGATTTGTGCTTGGATTCATCCATAAAAATATTAGGAGTGATTTAGATTTATGATGATTTTTCTGTCAATTTTATTCTTTGCTTTAAATCTGTATATGATCTTTAAAGGCCCACTGTTCTCAGAGACGGGTAAGAAGCTAAAACTACTTGAAATTTCAGAAGTAGAAGGGAAAAGAGCAGACAGTGAATATAAGAGTAAAGCGATTGATGGCTTTATGAAGGATGGCTGCTTGCCGCTAATTATGGCTTTATTGTTGACTATTGTTGAAGTGATTTATTTGGTTGTTGCTATTGAATCTGATCCAGTTAAGGTTCCAACACTGCTTGCTATCCTGTTCTTCATCTTTACATGGATTCAAGCATCACTTAAGAAAAAAGTTAAAGATATGACCGATTCAGAAATTGTTATTGAGAAAGCGAAACTTCAAAGCAGTAAAAGTGTGACGTTTAGCAGCGTGTTAAAGGCCATTGTGTGGACTGCATATTTTGGCTACATGACTTACATTTTAGTATTTTAAGTGAAAGATATATTTGATCATAAAAGGAGAATACATATGATAACAACATTTGATAAGTTTGTTCGTGAAGGAAAGCAAACAAACAATGAATTGGTACAAGGCATGTATAGAAGTTTTCTAGGCGTAGACTTGGATATTGATCAATTATGGGAATTTGGAGAATCAATTAAAGAAAATGAGATTCAAGCCGGGGATTTGCTATATTTTGAAATGAACGAAACAGAGAAACGAGTTGCAATAGCAAATGCTGATTCGAAATTTGTTCATTTTACTAATGAAGGAATGAAGGAGTCAACGCTAAACAATGACTATTGGGATGCTCGTTTCATTGGAACCCGTAGAGTAGGAGGCAGCCAAAGTGAATGAAAGCTCAGTAAACAGAAGAAATCAAACTATTCCCAGTAAACCACCAAAAGAGTTTAGAGCAGAATACAATGCTGTAAAGAACTACATGCATAATGAATTAGGAATCACTAAAGATGATATTCTGCAAATCATAAAAGAAACTGTCCAAACAGAGATTAGCAAAGTAAACAAGATTGCTTATATTGAACGAACGATTGAAGATGTTGTTAAACAAGAACTTTACGGCTCATTTAGAAGCGATTATTGGTCAAGAGATGCGTTCAAACAGCGAGTGTCTAAAGTATTGACTGACAATTTGGCTGATATTGTTGCAAGTCAATTATCTATCAGTGTTGAAGTTAACAAAGAAGGCTGATAAAAGTGAGATTTTATCAAGAATATTGGAGGATGTAAATATGACAGAAGAAGAAATCAAAATTGATGAATTATGGGATCGATACTATGATCTAGAGGACACTATCAGGTCATATGAACGTCGAATCGAAGAGACAGAAGAAGATCTGGATGCGATTAAAAAAGAACTCGAAGACTTAGGGGAAGCAGTCTAAACTCATAACACTAATTATAAGGGAGATACATACATGAATAAACAAAATGAAAATAACTTTTCCTACCATTCACCAAAAGAGGGCCAGCCTCAAAAGTATGAGCAGATTCGCAAGACAGCAAAGGAACTGGCATATATGCTAGAAGAATCAGTCCCAAATAGTCGTGAGAAATCCTTGGCAATGACAAATCTTGAACAGGCTGTATTCTGGGCTAATGCTGGAATAGCTCGTAACGAATAGGAGGAATTTATATGAGACTCTTTGACGAAGAAACTTACGAATATCTGCTTCTTGAAATGATGAACGCCGAAGATGTTGCTTTGAATGGAGAAGAGGCAGATACAATCGTGACACAACATGAGGAATTACCTTCTCCAGATATCATTGCGGAACAAGTAAGGCGCGCAGGATTTGACACATTTGAAGTCACGCATGTTAAAGAAACAGTTAAACGATATCAACTATAGGAGAATAATAATTTGAAAAATCCATTCAACAAGAATAAAGATGGTAAATATGTTGTAGACATACATACTTTTCAGGCATTGAACGGATATTTATATAGCCCAAATCCAGAAGATAAAGATCGTGAGAGATTACTTAAAGGACATAGATATTATATGCAAATGCAAAATGACTATCCTGAGTATGAAACAGTTCCATTAATACTTAGAAACTTTGGAGAAGACATAATCATTGACCTTCATATGAATGGATATGTACTAGATGTATGGGGAAACCGATAAGACTATGAGATGCACATTTCAAAGAGAGTGGGTTGATTTTATTGGAATTGAAAAAATTTGAGGAATCTGAAGTATGGGACATCATTGAACGCAATCATGATTCTGTCATCATTATTGATGATAGAATAGCAAGTAAAGGGTTTTACGAAGTTCATGACGTTGATTTTGGACTTGATGGCATCATGTACACTTGCACCTATAGGAAACATGTATCTGAACACATCAAAGATAGAGATATTATTTATATGCCTAGAGCACTTGAAGAGCAGCCTCATTCTATCAATACAGAAGAAGAAGCTCATTTCATTTGGAGGGAGCTCATGAAAAAAGAAATAACTCATATTTCAAAAGAAGAAATTTCTCTGATTGTTGATTTGCAATACAAATACTTAGTTTGTATTGGACTTGTGGATTAACTCTTTGAAATGCTCACAACTCAAGAAAGGAGCAAGCTTAAATTAATAGAAAATATGAAGATTTCCATGAACATAGAGGTCAAGTCGCCTATAAAAAATGTTCAAAGTGTTTTTGTTGGTTTGAAATGAATAGAGAAAATTTTTATGAGAATAAGTCAAACAAGATAAATGGGCTTTATCCAGAGTGTAAAACTTGTACTAAATCAAGAACTACTAAATGGAGGAATGATAATCTAAATAAACATAAACTACATATTAAGAAATACCGGGCCTCAGAAAAAGGAAATAAAACGAAGAATCGCTTAGACAAGGAATATCGTGATAGTGGGAAATACAGAAAATGGTGCAATAATCACAAAGAATCGCTAAAAGGTTACCACAATGAAAGAGCAGAGCGTAAGAACCATACTATTTCTGAAGAAGAGTGGACTGCATGTAAAATTCATTTCGGGTATTGCTGTGCTTATTGTAGTATGAGTATTGAAGATCAGCACCATAATTTTAGTAAAGACTTTTCAAGAGATCATGTTGATGATAACGGTGCTAACGATCTCAGCAATTGTGTTCCATCGTGTACAAGTTGTAATTCTAGAAAATGGAAGCATGATATGTTGGAGTGGTACACAAAGCAAGAATTTTTCTCAGAATATAAATTAGGCTGTATTTATTCTTGGCTTTCATTTGATTATCAAAAATACATAAAAGTTTCTTAGTAAATTGTACCTTTGATTAAGAAATAAATAATATACAATAAACGAGGAGATGAACATTATAGCTACATACGGACAGCAAGCATGGGGATCTGTAGATATCCATAATCCAGTTACTATCACAGCAAGCAACAATACATTTACATTTAGTGTGGACGGTACTCCTTATACCATTACTATGCCGAACGGTACATACAATACTATCAGAGAAAAGCATGAATCAGAATTGGTTCAGGCGATTACAACAGCAGCTTCTTCCTTAAGCATTCCAGTCGTATTTAGGATGGGCGGTATGCACTACGATCAGAAGTACAATGTACTAATTATTGAACACACAGACAAAGTGAATGAGCACGTATTGGATAACTTTACCGGGAGCGCAAACGATACATTGTTTGGTATTATTAAATTCAACTTACCACCACGAGACTGATTTACAATTAAGAATAAAAATACATATTGACTTAATTAGTATATTGGATTAAACTGATAATACAAACAACAAAGAAGAGGTGTTGAAGATGAATAGAAATACTCGGCTTCAAAAGTCACTAGATACGTTATACAAAAGTTTGGAGGCTTTGAATATGGCTATTGATCGACAACATCTCGCTCAAAAGGCTGATGACATCGATCAGTCAGTAAAAGAATTCTTTGAAGTAAAGACTTTCTTGGCAATGCAAAAAATGAAAGAGAATAGTAAGGAGTGGAGAAGCAATTCAACTAAACGAAGCAACACTTAGTTTGTCTAGAGTGCTGATCGAATGTTTTAAAGATGACATTGGCACAGATAATGAACGCTTATTACATGAAGATACTTATGTTAGCAAGACAATGAAAAAGAAAATAGGAAGAAAGCAATTCGATGAGTTTGATAAGTATGGTGAAGAGGTGTGGAGTAATGCTTGGAATGAGTTTAGTCGAGTAGTATTCCACACCAGAGATAGTAAGTGACTACAATACATAGAAGGTGAAAAATGTATTCTAAATATGGATGGCGATTTGAGAAACATTGCTACGACAGAGGAACCTTTCTTATTGGTATGAATTTTAACACCAATGATGAATGGGGCGACAATGAAAGAGAGTCGTACGTCAATATCTATCTCGGTAGATACAGTTTAATTATTGGTAAATTTCATTATAGAGTTGATTGAGTTCTGGGACGATTAACTCAAGGAGGTGATGATAGTGCAGTATAATGTATATTTGCAACACGACTTTGGAGAGCAGTATGAAGATTTAGAATTTTGCGTGCATGTAGACGAGGAAGATTGTTATGAAATGGCAGGAGATAGTCCAGTTACAACTCATGTGATGAAACAGGTTGCAGTTGAATACGCAATGACTAGATTCTTTAAACAAAATCATGTTTTGAACATTGGAGACAGAATTATGGTTGTAGAAGTTGAAGAGATGTACACATAAATAATACATATGATTTAATGAAATAATTCTTTTAAACAGATATAGACATTCGAAAGTGAGGATTTTAATGCCCCGATTAGTAAACAAACCGAATAACAGGCAACTAGCTTTTGATGAAAATAGAATTAATACATATGCAGATAGAGTTTTAAGTGGTTTTGAATTAGACAAGGTAAAGTTGATCAAAGGTGTTAGTAGTAAACTAAGACGTGACGAGGTAACAGCAGAAGAGATTAGTGAAGCATTTTCAATGACTGCGCTCGACTTAATTACAAAAGAGGAGCCTAACTGGAAGTTTGTTGCTGCAAGAGGACTGCTGACTAAACTCTATAAAAAGGCCGCAAACAATCGAAAATATAAGTCATATGTTGATGAGCCATACGGTTCATTTTATCCTCTGATTCAGTCATTGGTCGAGAAAGGAATCTTCAGAGAAGAGCTTTTATCCTGTTACACAAAGGAACAGATTGAAGAGTTGGGAGAGTACATTAACCCAGAGCATGATCTGTTGTTCGATTATATTGGATTGCTAACACTAACGGAGCGATATCTTACTCATGACTTTGATGGAAAGCTAATGGAGCTACCACAACAAAGATATATGGTTATTGCAATGTATTTAATGCATCAAGAACCTGAAGATAAACGTATGGATTTAGTCAAAGAATCCTACTGGGCAATGAGTAACCTGTATATGACTGCTGCTACACCAACAATGTCCAATGCTGGTAAAAAAGTTGCTGGTCAATTGTCTAGCTGCTTCATTGACACTGTAGATGACTCGCTGGAAGGCATTTTTGATTCAAATACTGATGTAGCACGACTAAGTAAAACAGGTGGAGGAATCGGAGTCTATCTTGGCAAAGTTAGAGCAAGGGGCTCTGATATTCGTGGACACAAAAATACGAGCTCGGGAGTAGTTCCTTGGATTCGCCAGTTGAATAATACAGCGGTTAGTGTAGATCAACTCGGTACACGCAAAGGTGCGATTGCGGTGTATTTAGATGTATTCCATCGTGATATTCTAGCCTTTCTTGATCTGAAACTCAACAATGGTGATGAGCGAATGAGAGCGCACGATATCTTCCATGGTATCTGCCTTCCCGACTTATTCATGGAAAGAGTTGAGAGTCGAGGAGAATGGAGCTTGTTCTGTCCACACGAAGTAAGGTCTATTATGGGATGGAAAGATAGTGATGGGCGACCACTTGGATTGGAAGACTTCTATGACGAGGAAATGGGCAAAGGAACCTTCAGAGAAAAATATGAAGAAGCAGTAAATCATCCTCTGCTACAGCGGATCACTGTTCAGGCAATTGATATTATGAAGCGTGTGATGAAATCTCAATTAGAGACTGGAACACCGTATATGTTCTATCGTGATACAGTGAATCGTGCAAACACTAACGGTGTACATGGAATGATATTTTCCTCAAATCTTTGCACAGAGATTATGCAGAATCAATCTCCTACTGTAGTTGAAAAAGAAGAGTTAGTAACTAAAGATGGTCAAACTCGTATCATTATTTCAAAAATTCCCGGCGACTTTGTAGTATGCAATCTCAACTCCATTAACTTGTCTACAGCAGTACCAGATAATGTTCTTGAGCGACTTGTCCCAATTCAAACTCGAATGTTGGATAATGTGATTGACATTAACAATATTGATGTACTGCAAGCCCAATACACGAATGCACAGTATAGAGCTGTTGGATTAGGAACGTTTGGACTTCACCACCTGCTTGCTCTCGAAGGCATTCATTGGGAGTCTGAAGAAGCTGTAATGTATAACGATAATCTGTATGAAAAGATTAACTATCTACTTGTTAAAGCAAGTATGGATCTGTCCAAAGAAAAAGGACGCTATCCAAAATTTAAAGGCTCTGATTGGGACACAGGAGAGTACTTTGTTAAGCGAGACTATGTGTCAGGTGATCGTGAAGGGCAATATGTAACTACTGAACAGTGGAAAGAACTGCAATCTGAAGTACAGCATAACGGCATCCGCAATGCTTGGTTGTTTGCCATTGCCCCAAATGGATCTACATCAATTATTGCTGGCTCAACCGCATCGATTGATCCACTATATGAATTAATTTCATATGAAGAAAAGACCACATATAAAATCGCAAATCCAGCTCCAGATCTGTCCGAAAGAACAAGCCCTTATTACCAAACGGCGTTCACGGTGGATCAACATGCTTCTGTTAATATGGCGGCTGCCCGTCAACGTCACGTCGATCAGGGGCAAAGCTTCAACTTTTATGTTCGACCAGATATCAAAGCAACTGATTTCTTAGAGCTTCATCTTCATGCATGGAGGACTGGTATGAAAACTACCTATTATGTTAGAAGTAGAGCTTTAACAGTTTAAGGCTTCGAGTCATGCGTTAGTTAAATATAAGGAGAATACGTAATTGAAAATTCAGAAAATCTTCAACACGGAAGCACCAAACAAATCTACGCGAATTATTGAGGGGGAGAATTCGGGTATCCTTAACTGGAACGATATCCGAATGCCTCACATGTATAAACTTTACAAAGTTTTGCTGCTTAATCATTGGATTGCAGATGAAATTCCTATGTCTAAAGACGCTTCACAGTTTGCTCAACTTAGTAAAGTGGAACAGGATACATTTAAAATTAACATTTCGCTGCTTGCGGTATTGGACTCGATGCAAACAATGTTTGTTGGCGATGTTAAAAGGTATTTTACAGACTCATCGTTGGAAGCAATCTCTGCAATCATTGGACAGCAAGAAGTAGTACATAACCAGTCTTATTCCTATGTACTTTCCTCAATTGTATCTGATCAAGAACAGAAAGAAATCTTTGAGTACTGGAAACACGATCCTGTGTTGCTAGAGCGGAACCAATTCATCTCAGACATTTATCAGGAGTTCCGTGACGACCCTAATCCACAAACGTTCTTTAAATCAATGGTGGCAGATTTGATTCTTGAAGGTATTTTCTTCTATACAACGTTTGCATTTTTCTATAATCTGGCTCGTGACCAAAAAATGATGGCAACATCTCAAATGATATCCTATATTATGCGAGATGAAAATCAACACTGTTACTTTTTCGCAGAGGTGTTTAAACAGTTACTGATCGACTTTCCTGAGCTTAACACACCAGACAATATTGAATATATCTATAAAACAATTGATAAGGCTGTTCAACTTGAGGCTAATTGGGGGTACTACACACTCAAGGAGATTGAAAGTATCGATCTAAATGAACTAAGCGACTACATCAAATACACAGCAAATAAAAGACTTACCTTGATGGGCATGGAAAAAGCATATGAAGGTGTAGATGTGAATTGTATGCCATGGATTAAGCCATTTTCAGATGAAGCTTTAAACTCAACAAAAACTGATTTCTTTGAAGCAAAATCTCGTAACTATGGTAAGGTTGGCGATGATAACGGATTTGATGATTTGTAAAAGGGAGATAGATACATAATAATGCAAAATTCAATTAATATTAAAACTGATTTCATGAAAGTACGAGAGTTTCAAAAAGCATTTAACTGTCCAGCACCAGAAACACCTACAGCATTAGATGATAAGTTGGTTACAAATAGAGCCAATTTTATCATGGAAGAAGTGGTTGAGTTACTCTATGCATCTTCTGATGGAGACAAAGATAAATTTCGTGAATTCACAAATAATCTAATCAGTTCAATTTATGATACATACGATAAGCAACTAACCAAACCATTTCCCGAAGATCGACTAATTGGACAAGTTGATGCTCTGATTGACATCAAATACTTTGCCGAAGGTGGACTTGTAGAAGCATCGGTTATTCCTGATGAGATTTTTAACATTGTACATTGTGCCAACATGCAAAAGCTGTTCCCAGATGGAAAGCCACACTATAATACAGTTGGTAAAGTAATTAAGCCTGATGGATGGGAAGCCCCAGAACCAAAGATTGAGAAAGAAATCAAGCGTCAAATTGATTTGGGAACACTGCGATTTAACTAATACATATGGGCGGTGGTTAATCCACTGCCTTTTCATTTGAACATTAGGAGAAACAGCAAAAGACAACATAAAAAAATATAAGGAGAATTTACAATGATGAGATACACGTTTGCATATGAGGTTTTGTCCGACAAGTCAAGTTCAGAGTTCAGCCAAGAGGCTACAAGTAAGGAGGAAGCTGCTGAACTTATCGTTGCTCGTATTGCAGATCTGGAGTTTACAGATGAGTCAGATATCAAGTTGGGCAAAGTTATCGCAATCAGCAAGAAAGTCGGTGACAATTATATTGCTTGCGAAGGGTGTGCATCTTAAGTGAAAAACTATATCGATTTATTGCAGGATATTCTGAACAGCGGCGTACATAAAGGAGACCGCACAGGAACAGGAACACAATCTGTATTTGGCAGACAACTCCGTTATGATCTCTCCGAAGGATTTCCGCTGGTAACAACCAAACGAATTCATCTTAAATCGGTTATTCATGAACTGTTGTGGTTCTTGAGCGGTGATACAAATATCGCTTATCTGAAGGAAAACGGTGTGAAGATCTGGGATGATTGGGTTGATGAGAACGGTGATCTTGGCCCAGTATATGGATCGCAATGGCGCACATGGGAAGTACCTAATGGAGAGAAAATTGATCAGATCGCCGCAGTCATTGATTCGATCAAAAATAATCCGGATTCACGGCGTCACCTTGTCAGCGCATGGAATGTGGCTGAGATCAACAATATGAAGCTTCCACCTTGTCATTTTGCATTTCAGTTTTACGTTGCAGAGGGTAAATTATCATGTATGCTTACGATGCGTTCCGTGGATACGTTCCTCGGATTGCCGTTTAACATCGCGAGTTATGCGCTCTTGACTCATATGATCGCCCAGCAATGTGATCTTGAGGTAGGTGATTTCATCTGGTCTGGAGGGGATGTTCACATCTACTCTAACCATGTTGATCAGGTTAAAACTCAGATGGAGCGTGAACCTTATGCTTTACCTAAGCTGGTAATCAAGCGTAAGCCGGATTCTATTTTTGATTATAAGTTTGAAGATTTCGAATTTGAGAACTATCAGCATCATCCGGGCATTAAAGCTCCAATTGCAGTATGAGTAAACTTTCGATAATTGTTGCAACCGATAAGAATGGTCTGATTGGGAATGATGGTAAGTTACCTTGGCTTATACCTTGGGATTTGAAGTACTTCAAAGATATGACAGTTGGTAAAAATGTAATCATGGGAAGAAAGACTTATGAATCAATAGGTAGGGCGCTTCCTAGACGGACAAATATCATTTTGACCACCAAAGAGAATTATCAAGCTGAAGATTGTATTGTTGTTAATAATATTGACGAAGTGATTAAGATAGCAAATGAATCCATTGTAGACTCATTCGCTATAGGCGGCTCCTCAGTCTACGAACAGTTTATTTCTCATGTTGAAGATATGTACATAAATGAGATTCAATCTGAATTCGAGGGGGACGTATATTTCCCAACTTATGATGAGAATGAATGGAATGTTGCTGAAGAGCGACTAATTGAAACTAATGAAGGCGAAAGATGTTACAAAATAAAAGTTAAATATATTCGAAATAATAAGAATAGATATATGTACAAATAAAATAATGTGTGATAAGATAAGTACAGGTTAAAGAGCCTGTACTTTTTTTATTTAAGGAGATGGGATATGAGAGGAGAATTGATCAGTATAAATGAAAGTATTGCTGCTACTGCCAACAGTGTTACTAGTTGTAATTATCAGAAATCACAAACATTGGGTCACGCATGAGAAGATTAAAGATATTGTTACGTTGAATTTTTGGAGGCATATTTTCTATGCTACAGCATTATCATTTATAGGTTTTAACGTTATAACGTCATTAACAAGTTCAAATGATACCACTACAACAATCATCAGTTTGCCAATTGTTTACATCTACAGCATATTGTTTAGTCCTTTAATAGAGGAACTAATATGTAGAAAATTTATGTTTGGATGGTTAGATAAAAAACTTGGATTCATAGTTGCAGCTTTAGTTAGCTCATTGGTTTTCGCAATTCCTCACTTTAATTTTTCATTAGTTTTAGGGTACATTTGGCTGGGACTTGTATGGTCGTGGCATTACAAGAAAAGTGAAAATATATTAGTAACAATAGTGAGTCATTCAATTTATAACTACATAACAATCTTATTGATGTCGATGGGAGGATAGTAAATACATATGATCAACAAATTGATTCAATATCTGTTTTGGAGTAGAGCGTTTGAGGGAATCAGAGAAGCGCACAAGAAAATGTGCTATGAGTTAGGTAGATATGATGAAGAACAAGAATACTGTTACACATACATAGATGAAAAGTATCAAAAATAAAATAATAAGAGGTAAAATACATATGAAAATCAAAAGTGTTGTTATCGATAAATATTCAGAGCTTTACCCTCTGAGCTTTATGAAATGCGAATCATTTGGTGAAGTGGAGTACAAAATCGAAAGAAGTATTGCTTTAGGTCAAACGATCAAGAGAACTGAAAATGAAAGACACGTTCAGTACTATCACAACTGTTTCATTCTTAAAGGTAACGTTGTAGTGGACATGTACAAGAACTTGAGTAAATGCGTTGATGTTAGGAAATCGGTTAAGAACGCTTATGATTGGAAAGCTGGAAAGGCTATTGTTTAAGTGAAAGCCGTCTTTCATCAAAATATATACTGCACATAACAATGAACTACCAACACAAAAAGGAGATGATTAACATGGAATATCCTAAAACTATTGAACTCTCTACTCACGGCTTCGAAAGAATGCAGGAAAGATTCCCTGAATACAGCAAAAAACAAAAAGATGGCTACTGATTATGTCAGATCACTACTGAAAAGCTCTGAATACATTGGAATTGTACCAGATCAATTTGGAGTTGATTCGCACATGTACGTTTTCAATCATACAGTTGCTATCCATATTGGATTAGATCCTGTGAAAATTACTACAGTGTATCCAATCGAAAGAGATATTGAAAAAGAACATAAGAAGATTACGTTTCGTGACAGAGTTGAAGAGTTATACAAAAAAGAGTTCAGAAAAATACATAGAACAGAACTGGCAAAACGTAAGAAGATTAAATATTCCAAAGCTAAAAATGAAGCTGAGATTGCCGCACTTAAATACAAACAACTCATTACACGTTCTGAGAATGTAAAAGAGATGTGTGCAAAAAGAATTAAAGAATTACAAAACGAGATCCTTCATGAAGAAAACATAATCAAGGATGTTCAAGTATTAAAGAGAAGTGTAGCCTATGCCATAGCTACAGGAAATTACTAGAGGTGAAAATATGAATTTACTACAAGCAGCTCAGTACAGTGCACATGGATTCACAGTGATATCAAACTCTGGTAAACGTTATTCCTCAGACATGTTAAATGTGAAATGGATTGGTTCACACTTTGCTTCAGTGAACAATTGTGGAATGACTGAATCTGAACGTAAGGGTGAATGGGAAGCTGTAATTAGTTTAAAAAATAAGTCCAAGAAAATCTAATTTTATCGGAAAAATAAAGGAGGAAAAATGCTATGAGCAAGCAAGAAGAGATTAAGCAAGTGTTGGCGGCAGCGAGTATAGAACATGAATGGGATACAGACGGAACATTCGTCCAGTGGAAAGATGGTCATGTACTAAAAGGAAACTATCGACAAATCGCAATTACTCAGGCACATACTCCAGAAGTATTTAATAATCCCAATCATGATAATGATGCACATTTCATCGCCAAAGCTCCTGAATATATCAGATGGCTACTTAAAGAAAATGAACAACTTGAAAGGCAGAATCAAGACTTGGACACATGGGCCACAGAAGGGTTTGAGGAAAATCAAAAACTTGTAATTGAAATTGTTCGACTCCGCAATGAGTTTGAAGAAGCACAACGTAGCAAAGACACAATGTCAAACTACCTCAACGAATTGATGCATAACACATCAAATATGGTTGTTGCTTCACAGATTTACAACGTACTGCGTGAGGCTGTGGGACGAGATGACTATAATCCAGTTATGCAAAAAGGAGAGAATAAACATGAATAATTTTGCAATTGCTTGTGATTTTGAAGAGGGTAAGACAGAGTTTCTTCGTGAAGAATATGGGCCAGATTGTTACACAGATGATATCGGGTGTGCAATCGTTTATGACGAACGTAGTGCAATTCGGGAACTGATTGATGATGAGTATCCTATCAAATTGAATTATGACGTTGACGGTGGAATTGAAGGTTACGAACGGATAGAGTTATGAGTCAATTATAAGTTTAAGTAAGGAGTGATAATTCTATGTTCATAGATCCATTCAAAGACATGTTTAAAATCAAGGCATATACGAAATGGTATCACTACTTTTGGATGATGCCGCTTGTAAGTTTATATTTCTTTATCTTCTTCATTTTACCGTTCCTAGTGATTGGCTTACCCATTAGAATAATTGATAATTTACAAAGCAAGAGAAAACGAAAATAAGAGAAAGAGGAAAAACATGAGAATTAATCAGAAACACTTCAACTATGCTTTTAAACCTATAGCTAAAGTTTCACGAAAAACTAAAAAGTATATGCGGAAATACTCCGATTGGTTAGTGGTTGATATAGAGCAAATAGATCCAAACCTACTCTTATTTGACCTTCCAGATTGCAAAGAGTGCGAAGGAAAACGCCGTGTGGAGTATGGATATCCTTTTGATCCATGGAACTCATTTGATTGCCCGGAATGCGAAGGTACTGGTAAATATGGTTGGGAATATGACAAAGATGGCAGCAGGGTGCGTATGAGAGAGTTTGTTAAACCAAGTAATAATGCAATCAGATTAAGCCGAAGAAAGCCTAATTAAAGGAGGAGTAATAGATGAATCAGTATCTTGTGTGCTTCAAGACAAAGACTGAGCGCGAAGTCGGTCTAATAATTAAAATAGATGTCACATTTAAAAGACCGAATAATCCATCAGATGATGAAGTGATCATTGACTATTTAAAGGTTAATCATGGTGAAACCATTGACTATGAAACCTTACAGTATCATGTATTGAGTGATGTTATACATATTGATGAAGACTATTGTGTAGAAACTTAATCGAATTAAAATCTAAAAAGGGGCTGGAGATATAAAAATGAAAGTGATCGATGCGGACAAGTTGGTCAATTGGATTATTAGTGAGCGAGATAAATTGGACTTAGAAGGCCAATCAGCACTGTATACAGTTTTGAATGAGATTGTAAGTGGAACTTTTGATTTAACCAATCGTTATATTGGAATTGACGACAGTGATGGTAAAAAAATGTGCGAAGGCAGCATTATAAAAATCACCTTTGACACAAACTACATAGATAAAGATTTCTACATTGGAGTGATTGAGTACGGAGGAAAGCGAGACTATCCTGCATTTGACTTGGAACCATGGATAGATTGCGGAATGAATGCACTTAGCTGGCTCAAAAGCGAGAGTGACCCATCTGTAATCAAGTATGAGGTTATCGGAAACATCAAAGATAATCCTGAACTGCTGGAGGATAAATAATGAATCAGACAAGAACAGAGCTAGAGACTGGACAATCACTGTGGATCAATAGTTCAAGTTTTTATAAGACAGAACCCGGAGTAGATGAATACATTATTGAGAAGATCAATAAGACAAGTGTCTATGTAATGAAGAAAGAAGGACAATATTTATTGCGTCTTAATAGGAAAACATTGACTGCTTCAGAAATGCCGTTCTTCTATAAGGCGTATCTTAGTGCAAGTCAATACTGGCTAACAGTAGAAAGAACAAAACAAAAAGAAGAATTGTTAAAAAGTTTAAGTTCCAGATTAAAACTGATGAGTCTTGAAGAGCTCCTAGAGTTTAAAGAACAAGTAAACAATTTGTCTGTGAAAGTCTAGTTTTAAATAGAAATAAATTGGGGGAAGGCTAATGCTAAGAATTAAAGAAGATTACTTCAGAAATATTATAAATAGCATTAAAGATAGGACATTGAATTTTGATACTGAGGGTGGATGTGCATGTGGACGACTGGAGATTAAATTAAGCGATCATTTATATTTAAGTGTGTATCGAAGTTGTCGTAAATCGAATTCAACTCCAGATGATAAATTGTGGAACATTGAGAGTGTGGAGTTCTACGATAAACCATTTGATGAATTTGAAGAAGACTATCCCACTTCAGTTAAAATGAAACTTGACAAAGAACAAGAATACATACTGATAGATGCTTTAAGAGCAGTAACAGAAGAAGATTGGGGAGAAGAAAATAGATGAGCTACCTACAGATGACAATGAATCAACTTTCGAATATTTTGCATAATGTTTCACAACATCCCAGTGAGAAAGGGTGCAATGACGCTCTAAACAGTATTAAGCAGATCCTTAAAGATTACAATTATGCTGGTGGAGAAGTAAGTATTCAAGATTACAGAGACAGAAACTAAATGGAGGCAAAGATGAAATATCATATAACGCCAAAGCAAGCTAAAGAAATAACAGAAGAACGATTTTACTCTTTCTTTAACGACATTGTGTCTCGTAAAGACTGGGCTAATTATCACCATAGAAAGATGGATATTGGTAAGATGATCGACTATTTGGATGAAGTAACAATTGGCAAAAGTATTATAGATGGGAAATGGAATGTGTGTACTTTTCTTACTGATGGGCATTACGAAGGACAAGAATTAGTTGATGCACTATGGGAAGCCATGAAAGATGAAATAAGGGAGAGTTAATAATAGAATCAAAAAAATGCACCAGATGCAACAATATAAAGAGCTTGGATGAATTTTATTCGCAAAACAGAGCGTCAGTGTCTAAGGGGAATTATATTTATCATTATCCAGAATGTAAGGAATGTACTAAGGCCAGAAGTTACAAGTGGCAATTGGATAATCCAGCAAGAAAAAAAGAAATTAGAAGTAAATATGTCGATAAACCTGAGACCAAATTATTAAACAGGGAACAACAACGAAGATCGCTGAAGAAAGGAACGAGAAAAAAATGGTATCAGAAAAACAAAGACAGGTCTTTACAATACCATCAAAACCGAGAAGTTAAAAAGCACGATATATCCGAAGAAGAATGGTGGGAATGTCGTAGGTATTTCAACTTCAGATGCGCCTACTGTGGTAAGACATGGGAGGATCAATTTATAGAACATCGCAAAGATTTTTGTAAAGATCATTTCATAAATGAAGGTGTTAACGATATCACTAATTGTGTACCAGCATGTACAAACTGCAACAGTTCTAAAAATAGTTTCACATTTGAGGATTGGTATGCGAAATACAACGAACATTATTCAATTAAAAGAGTACTGAAAATACATAAATGGATAGAGTCGGATGTTTATAGCCTACTGCAAAAATCTAAATGAATTACCTGTTTTACACAGAAAGGAGGTCAATCCGTGGATTTTCATCGTGAATATTATGGGATAATCACTTCGCCAAGCCAAGACAAATATGAATATGCATTCATCAGATGGCTTGAATATTACTATCAGACCGAAGTTTACGATAGACGTGTCTGCTCTGGATACGATGAGAAAACTCAGAGTGCGATACCGCTAAGTACGGCTGAATACATAGATATAAATAGAAATGCTAAACGTCTTATGAATAAGATAGTTGCAGAGCTTAGAAACAAAGAAATAGACGAAGACACTTGGAGAGCAGCAAGAAATGAAGTCGCCAGATATTCACATGTTAAGGTTGAAGATTTGTTGACAGTGTTAAATCCTACAGTCAAATAAGGAGAGATAAAATGATCCAAGAAAGAGCAATTTATAGGATTGATAATAGCAACGCAGGTTGTAGACATGGAATTGTACATACGGTTATGAGTGAGAATGGACTCATGTGGGCTTTCGATACTTATTGGAGTAACAGCATTACTAAGGAGTTTGATAATAATGAACAATGGTATTTGGTAAATGGTATTGAGGATCGAATGAGTTTTGTAATGATGGTAGATGATGCCAAAGAAGTAACAAGGGAAGAATTTTATCTCTATGATGACACAGACAAACTTCATATTCCTAGGGGGTATCGGGGTGAAAAGTATCTGGTCAATAGAAACGCTAAAAAGAGTGTTGATTTAGTTGTCGAGTCGATTAGGAGTAAGATGATTAGCAACGATAATATGATTAAGGGATTACAAAAAGACAACGCTAAACTGCTCATGTGGAAAAAGAGTATTTTAATGAATGAAGGTGTAGCTCAACTTTACAAAAATGAAAAATATGAACTAGATGTTATGGATGCAGTTGATATGTTTTCTCGCAAAAAGGAGGACAATTAATTGAGTAATGTTCAAGTAAAGGTTAACGTGATTAACCAATTAAAGCTGCTGCGACAGAGCACTTTCAAGGACAAATTATCATTTCTTGATGAAGATGTTCAGAATGCTCAACGAGCCAAGGCTACTGAGGTTAGAGTGACGATAGACTATTACAACAATAAAGTAACAATCGAAAACAATGGTCAGACACTTTTAAATCCACAAGCTCTATTCTCAATCGCTGAGTCAGAGTGGGATGAAGATATCCAAAGATCAGAATCACCGTTTGGGATGGGGTTTTTCAGTAACATTACTGTGAGTGATAACATCGAAGTGTTTACGGGGAATAAACATATTGTCTTTAATGTTGGTGAGATGATTCAGAATAACAAAACAAACATTGCAGTAACAGAGACAGACAATACATATGAAGGTTTCAAATTGATACTGAATAACTTTGACTTTACAGAAGTATCAGCATCTCTAATTTGCGAACGAATTGAGCTACTAGGTAAATACATACACGAGTTAGATATCTATTGTGACGATAAGCTTCAACCAAAAAAGAATTTGACAGATACGGATGGCAGCGTGTTTTCTAGTGTGATTGAATCGGATAATATTCAAGGCTGGATTGCATTGAACTCAGGATTCAGCCAAGAACTAAAAGTGTTCTATAAGGGTAGATTGGTGACTAAACTTGATAGCTATTATTATGTAAAAGGCGATCTGCACATCAATGATAAGACACTTAATCTTACCTCTCCAGATCGCAAAGATATCATTAGGGATGATAAGTATTTTGAATTCTTAAAGGAAGTATCGAGGTATACCAAAGAGCTTGCCAATAACAGTTTCCTACAGGGGGAACAGAGACACATTGAAAAACATATCGATGCTATTTCATGGAATGTAGACAAGGGGAAATTGAAAAATGAGATGTCATTTCTAGTGTTCGATACTGAGAATAAAGATGATTCGAAATATCTTAATAGCATCGCTTTAGCTAAAAGAAAGAATCCAGAAATCAGAAGCGTCAATCAATATGAGGTTTTTATTAAATCAGAAGCAGCCAAACAATCTGAATCAAATCATAAAGAGATTGAATTTACTCAAGAGGTTAATAACAAAGCTCCAGAAGCAGAAGGTATTTCTACTTGGTATGGAAGTGAAGGATCATCTGGTGGACGAAGTGAACCCGAAATTGATGAGGATAGAATCGAAGAAAGAAAAGGACAACAGATCGACTTTAGCTCTGAGCCAGTATTTTGGTTATCGTTTGATCAAATTGTCGAACATGAGAAGAAATTTAAAATTGCAGAGCATTACAAATTAAAAGTGATTGTATCGAGGAACAAAATAGAAAGCGGAATATTAGAGACATTGGGCAGGGATCAAAACATTGTACATATCTCAGAACTAACTGAGAACACGTTGATTAAAGCATCTATCTCAAATACTGAGCTAAGTAAAAAAGAGAGCCGAGCCCTAATGTTAATGGACATGATTAGTCGAATGATAGGGTTTAGCAGGAATGTGTTCTCTATAGGTGACGTAATGGTGCTAAAGCAAACTCAAATTGAGGTATTAAACCATACAATTGAAAAGATCGAAGAAGAATTTGTAGCTGTGCATGACTACATTAACAACAAGGTATACATAGATAGATCAGTAATCGATGACAGTAAGCTGAGGGAAAGTAACGAAGAGAATCTAGATATAAGCGACTATAAGTTCCTCTTGCGGAACTTGAAAGAGATTGTTCGAGCAGTTAACTTAATGAATTTTGACGAAGTAGAAAGACCGAAAGATCTGTACGACTGTCTGATTGATGGTTTGTCACTGGCATAACAGTCTTAATGAAACACTTGTTTTACAACAAAAAAAGAGCAGCCACACCAATTAAGGTAATGACTGCTCTCGGTTAAACCTTCGTCTATTGTAACTATATTATATATTTAACAAAAATTATCGTCAACACAAATACATAAATAAGGGCATGTGCCAGAGTTGCATATGTAATAGGTAGAGAAAATGAATTTTAAAATGATGCTACAACAATATGATCCTAACTTTGACAATGAAGAAATGATTAAGGTTGCAAAAGAAACAGATAGTAAAGAGCTGAAAGACAAGGTAATCAACAATAATATTCGTATCGCAGTAAAGCTGGCAAACAAGTGGAAGAAAGCTGGATACACGGACGACTTAGATGATTTGGTAAGTTTAGGATTGTTCGGTTTGATTGTTGCGTTTGATACATATGATTTAACAAAGAAGATTAAGTTTGTCTCGTATGCTGGTCGAATTGTATGGATGGAGTTTGTGAAGGCAGAACGCTATAAACACATGAAGTGTCGTGGTTCATTTCAAGCAGTAAGCATTGAAACACCCATTGGAAAATCAGGTGATGGAAGCGATAAGACAATTGCCGATATTTTATCAAACGAAGAGTTTTCAAGGTTTAGCCAGATCGAAGAGGACGAATTTAATGATCAGCTTATTGGACTTATGGAAACCAAACTTAACGAAAAAGAACGTGTGGTTGCTCAAAAATACTTCTTCGATGGTATGGGTATATCTGATATTGGTAAAGAGATTAATCAAACAAGACAAACAACTCATTTTCAATATAAAAATGTTTTGAAGAAATTAACTCCAGCATTTGCATAATACATAGAATACATAGATTTAAATGAAACTTATATTTTACATAGAATTGTGAGGTTATAATTTGAAAACCTTAGAAGAAAAATTCACAGAACACAGCATACCCTATAATGATATTGACAAAGAAATGCTTGAAATAATCGATCTACTTAACTTTAGAGCAAATTTAAAAACCAAGTATTGCTGTATTGGACATAAGGAAATTGATCGACTTTATGTAATGTTTGATGAAGATGTCGATTCAAACTTCATAAATCAATTTGCCAACAATGTGCTTTCTGAAATACCTAACTCACACCATCTCGTCTTTAACTATTGGATTAGAGTAGTAGGTAGATATCATAGCTCTCAAGTTAAAAGAAATTGGATGATGGAGAGTAAAAAAGTGAGTCAAAATAAAAGGAATGAACTAGTAAAAGAAATAATTGACGTTTTGAAATTGAAATATTAAAGGGGAAATGGGAATGGGCAATCATCAACTGAAAGATTTATTTTATTCCAAGGAAATGGAGTCAATCAGACAAGCCTTTTACTATAAAGCTTATAAACAGGGTAAGTTTGATGAAGCACTAGAAAAAGGACAGGCGAAAGAAGTTTTCAATTATCAAAACGATGATTTTAGTGTTTGGAAAGATAGGGTTTGGTACTCCGACAAAGATCAATACCATATTGGAGTGGAGGGGTATATGGGATTTGAAACGATTGACGATGTTATTAGTTGTTACGAACAATTTAATAAAGCTTTTAAACAATACATAGAACAAACTGGTGATTTAAAAGAAAAGCATCTTGGATGGCATAAAATTTATAGCGTTAGAGCTGTTAATGTTTCATATGAAAATGAATGTTATTGGATCTTTCTTGACGGTTACAAGTCTGAAGAAATAAGTGACTTGTACTGGTATATGTGTGATGTGATTGATCAACTAAAAGAAGTGAATGATTCTTTGTAAAAGATACATTTAACTAGGAAAGGAAGGAAGATGCAATCAAGATGGACGAAAGTGTAATTCCCAAAGGAATGTACTGTTATGATGACAAAGGATACTGCCCATACACTCGTGAGGATGAAAGGTATAAATATGATGCACATGGATTTGGATGTGTCTCATCTACGTGGTGTGATTATTTAAAATTAAATAGTGCTCAATTAGACTTTGAAGGCAGGTATGAAAAAGATGGTGGTAAACGCTACACTGCTCATTTGATTTACGATCTGTGCAAAATATGTGGAGTCAATGAATGAAAAAGGTGAAAAAGCACTCAGGCATACTAGGACACAAGCCTTCAGCAAGAATACATAGTAATAGCGATTCGCTGTTTTGCAAGAACTGTAACACTGTACCACAATATACATCAAACAAAGAGTACTTTGCACCATGTAAATGGTATCAATTTTCAAATTGTTTAGATACATGCACATGGATCATTTGTTCAGATTGTTACACACCTCTAAAAGTAAAGGAGGATTAGTAAAATTGTCAGTATACTACACATCAGACACTCATTACTCACATAAAAATATCATCCAACATGAAAACAGGCCGTTCAATTCAATTGAAAAAATGGATGAGCACTTAATTGAGCAATGGAATAACATAGTAAACAGTAATGATACAGTTTATCATCTCGGAGACTTTGTATTTGGTGGAATCACTAAATGGGAGATGATCATCCCTAGACTAAAAGGTAAGATCCATCTTACAGTTGGTAATCACGATAATGCTAATGCAATAAAGAAAATGGCTCATTGCTTTGAAGAAGTTGAAAATATGATTGTTAGAAAAATTGATAAGCAGCATCTATTCTTATTCCATTATCCGATTGAGATCGGGTTGACACCTAATGCATACTCGATTCACGGACATATTCATAGTAGGCCATCAAGCCATGTTAATCAGATCAATGTAGGTATAGATAGCCCATTTACAAGAGACACTGTGGGATTTGGCAATTTAATTCCCGAGGAGCTGATTTTAGAAGAGCTGAAGATTAGAAAAGAACAGGTATTGGAGTTACGTTCAAAATAGGGAGCAGAGGTGCTACATTATTCAAATACATAATTACACTAAAATAATAAATATGAGATTTGAAAATGGCTTGATTGAGAAGGAGAAGTATGACAAATACATAGTAAAATTGACCGAGTGGCAGCTTAATTACGGATTAGAATATTACCAAAACGAGAATGATCCATTTTGATAGGAAGGTAAATACATATGATAAAACTAAATGATAAGGACTTGTTTAAGCTATTTGATAAGCATTTGAGAGTATTCTATCCAGCATTTAAAGATAAGACTTTAAACATGGAGTACATTTTCGATCAGAACACTGTAACGTATGACTATATATTAAGAAGACTTCACTTCAATAGTTTCATTATCTACTTTCAATTTGACGGAGACGGCCTGAGAAAGTTTACATACCATGAGGCAGTCAACATGATAAAGAAAGAATATCCAGAAGCTACAGTTAATCTAGAATTATACATAGAAAACAAATTGAATGCTGTTACCAATCCAAGCAAGTTCCATGAGATTGTTAGATTTTACTGTGATGTAGAAATTGATGATGTTGAATTAACTGGAGAACAATTATCCTCGATGATCGATCTTGCTTTGGTCACTCGAAGTGAAAAGTGTAATAACGAAGAATGGTTAACTGAATTATCCTTGAGATATCAACCTTTTTTGAAGGCAAATTCCTGATGAAACATCAATTTTACTGAGACATAAAAATAAGAATAAAAATATGTACATTATATTATTTTAGTGGTATAATCAATTTAGATTTTGAGGCTACAAATGTACACGAATGTACTCAAGTGTGCCATTCTAGGACATTTGTAGCATATCTCTAAGGAGGTTGTACCATTTTGTTTAATACATTGAACTTAGATCTGGGGTTTAAGTGGACTAAAGCAGAGAGAGGAGGGAAGTTTTATCGTCAACCAACCATAGTAGGTGAAGCGAAGGACATGTTTGAGCAGAACATAAAGTCAGACCATTTTATATATAATGATGAACTTTTTGTAGGCAATGTTGCATTGGAATACAGCGACATCAAATATTTCTCTCTTAATAATAAAAAAGCAGAAGCAGAAACAAGTGATGTTGTAATGAAGACAACCTTAGGCTATCTGGCTAAGAAAGACAGAGTGCATTTAGTTAGTGGATTACCAATAAACTTTTACTTTACACAAAAAGAACCTTTCAAAGAGAAAATTCTAGGTTTGGCAGATCAAGGGGAATATACAATTCGCAAAGGTAGAGGAAATAACATTTCAGTTCAGCCTGTCATAGAAGAATGTAAGATTGTCCCACAAGGTCTAGGAGTCACAATGGATTTTCTACTTGACGATGATGGGAAAATAACGAAAGTAAAAGCAGCTCAACAAAAAATATTAACTGTTGATTTAGGCTTCTACACTTTAAATTTATTGGGGTTCAGTAAGTCTAGCATAATGAAGGAGTCCAAAAGCGTTTTGGTTGGAGTAGAAAAAGCATACATTCTTTTGCAAGGTTACATACAAAAACTGACTGGACACACTCCAGCAATTTATGAATTAGATCCTTTTGTAATAACAGGTAAATATCAAGGGCATGATATCACACCTTTAATCCACAGAGCATTTAAATCATTAGGATCACAGATCAAAAATGAAATTGAAAGTCTAAATATAGAATTCGACATCTATTTAATTGCTGGTGGTGCAGCAAGATACGTATACGAACATCTTAATCTTCCCAATAAGATTCTAATGGATCAACTTGCGCAAGTAAGAGGTTATGGGAAGATTGGTAAGAAATCATGGAAATAGCAGCAAGAGCAAGACTTAGACCTAACAAAGATGAAGATTTAATCAGAGTTTGGAAGAGATTGCCTCCACATGAAGATAAGAGTGACATTGTTAGAAAGGCGTTGCGTCTATTATTTTTTGGAGGAGAAGAACAAGTACATTTAATTAGTTCTTATCCTTCACACTCCGATGAGTTCTCTAATAACACTGAAACTCCTCTCGATTCAAGGGAACCAGAGAGCGTGGAATCATTTGAAGAAAAACTAGATGAGCTGTTTGGTTCAATGTAGGCTTCGGCCTACTTATACATAGATATTACTTCATTAAAGGTGGTGGTTAAATTCAATTTTTCATTAATAAATAATAAATAAAATCAATATTTCATTAAAATGGAGGTGGCTTAACCAATTGTGCAACCAATGTAATTCGATGCTACTCCACAATCATATCGATAGGGGTTCGAATTTAAAGCTTCGAGATACTACCAATCGAGTAGATGAATTGATACAAACAGCCCATGATATGGGACATAAGGGTGTTGCTGTCACAGATCACGAATCAATTTCAGCTCACGTTAAAGCGATCCAAGCCACAGAAAAGTTAAAAGAAGAAGGTAAAATTGATAAAGATTTCAAACTGATTCTAGGCAATGAAATTTATTTAGTGGACAGTCTTGAGGAAGTAAGAGACAACTATAAATCCGGTGGAGTCACCAAGTTTCCTCATTTTCTTTTGTTGGCTAAAGATGAAACTGGGCATGAACAAATTCGACATATGAGCTCTGTTGCATGGAATCAGTCATACTTCACAGGCCCAATGTTAAGAACTCCAACAGTTAAGGATTTTCTGAAATCAATAGTAGATGAAGATCCCGGACATTTAATTGCCTCAAGCGCATGTTTGGGCTCCCCACACTGTATCGGTCTTCTAGAGATGAAGCATTATCTGGAGCAGGGAGAGGAAAGTAAAGCAAAAGAAGCATATAAAAGAGTATGTGAGTTTACTGACTGGTGTATTGGAGTGTTTGGAAAAAATGATTTCTACCTTGAGCTCCAGCCAGCATATAGTGAGGAGCAAATTTATTGTAATAAAGAATTATTAAAATTAGCTGAAAAATTTGATCTTAAATACATTGTTACAACTGATAGCCACTACTTACGTCCAGAAGATCGAATCGTCCATAAAGCATTCCTTAATTCAAAAGACGGAGAGCGAGAAGTTGATGCCTTTTACGAAGCCACCTTTGTACAGAACCACGAAGAAATAAATGAACGTTTGAGCTACTTGAGTCACGATATTGTTAAAAAGGCTCTAGATAACACAATGGAAATTGGCAACAAAATCAAAGAATATACCATACTTAAACCAACAGTTATTCCAAAGATTGATTTGCCTGAATTTGAACTAAGAGGGCTATTTAAATCAATTTACAACAAGTACGAATTTATAAATAAAATGGCTCATGCACCGAACCCACAAGATAAATACATAGTTAAACTTATTGAAGACGGATTTTATGAACACCTGCCATATAATACATATAGTAAAACTAAGTTACACGAAGTAGCAAACAGAATCGATACTGAGCTTGGAGAACTTTGGAGAATTTCAGAAAGTCTTAATCAATCAGTAGCAAGCTATTACATAACAGTTCGAGAAATTGTTAACGTTATTTGGGATGATGAATGTGGAAATAGTCTAGTTGGCCCTGCTCGTGGTTCCGCTGCTGGATACTTAATTTGCTTCCTTTTGGGGATTACTCAAATTAACCCTCTTGAATATGATATTGAGATGCCACATTGGAGACATTTGACCTCGGAACGACCAGAATTTCCAGATATCGATATAGATACAGAAGCAGCAAAACGTAATCAAATCTTTAAACAACTTAAAAAATACTTCGGTGAAGACAGAGTATTGCAAGTCTGCACTTTTGGTACTGAGGCATCCAAATCAGCAGTTCAGACTGCCGCTAGAGGCTTAGGAATCGACAGTGATACAGCAATGTACGTTTCAGGATTGATTCCTTTTGAACGTGGAAGTAGTTGGACTTTGAATGATTGTGTTTATGGTGATGAAGAAAAAGAAAGAAAGCCTGTTACAGAATTTATTAACGAGATAAACAAACATGAACATTGGCTTAACGTGTCAATGAAGATTGAAGGATTAGTTAATAAAAGAAGTATCCATGCGAGTGGTGTTATTGTATTCAATGAAGAATACTATAAAACTAATGCAATGATGACAGCTCCTAACGGAACTCATGTTACCCAGCTATCGCTTGAAGATTGCGAGTCTGTCTCTAACATGAAATTCGATCTGCTTACAATAGAAGGTTTAGATAAAATCAGGGTTTCATTGGATAAGCTACTTGAGAATAATTTAATGGAGTGGCAAGGAAACTTGAGATCCACCTATAACAAGTATCTGCATCCAACAAACATCGATATTGAGAGTCCTGAAGTATATGATCTAATAGGACAAGACAGCATTACTGACCTATTTCAATTTTCAACAGAGATAGGAATTCAGACCGTTAAAAGAACTAAGCCAACCAATTTAATTGAATTAGCCTCAGCCAACTCTCTTATGAGACTTATGGGAGGTGGACATGGGAGAGAAACACCAATCGATAGTTTTATCCGTTTTAAAAACAATATTGGCGAATGGTACGAGGAACTTAATGAAAATGGCTTAAATCAAGCCGAAATTGAGACAATGGAAAACCATCTACTTAAACTGAACGGTGTTGCTGATACACAGGAATCAATCATGTTACTATCAATGGACAAAAAGGTAGCAGGATTCTCAATCAAGGATGCCAACAAACTTAGAAAAGTAATTGCGAAGAAGAAAGCGGACGAAATAGAAGATATTAAAAACACCTTCTATCAAAAGGGATTGGAGTTAGGCAATCGCCAAGAAATTCTAGATTATGTTTGGAATGTTCAGATAGTAAGGCAGCTTGGATATTCGTTCTCTGTGTTGCATACACTTGCGTATTCAATTATTGCCCTACAAGAAGCTAACCTTAACATAAACTATGATCCTATCTATTGGAGAACGGCTTGCTTGACTGTAAACTCAGCTTCAATTGATGATGACAGCGATGAAGAAGAAAACCACAAAGCTCAATCAACTAACTATGGCAAAATTGCAGCAGCAATAGGTAATATGCAGAGTCGCGGTGTAATGATCGGCCTCCCAAGTATCAATAAAGCGGGGTTCGGTTTTGAACCTGATATTCAAAACAATCAAATTATTTTCGGATTAAAAGGTATCAATGGAATTGGTGATGATGTGGTTCAGAATATAATCAAAAACCGACCATACACTAATTTCGATGATTTCTTGGTTAGAATGCATGATTCATCAATTATCAAGAAGTCACAAGTATTGCAGTTAATTAAGGCTGGATGCTTCGAAGAATTTGGTAATCGAATTAACATTATGACTGAATTTATCGCTAAGTTGTATGTACCCAAAACGAAATTGAATCTACAGAATTTAAATGCAGTTATTGAAAGTAAGATCATACCAATCGAAATGAGCAATTACACAAAACTTTTCAACTTTAGAAAGTATGTTATGAAACACATTCACAAAAAAGACGGTAAAGACAAACTATATACGCTCGATAAAACTTCAACTCCATTTTACTATGAACACTTCTCAGGAGAGGGTATAGTTGATTACCACAAAAACTTCCCAGTAATAAGAGAGTCAAGCTTTAAAAAAGAATATGACAAGAAGATGGAAGGTATTAAGGAATGGCTATCCACTCAAGAGGTGTTAGAGCAATTCAACACTAAGCAGTATGAAAAAGAATGGAATACATATGCTGAAGGTACTATTAGCAAGTGGGAAATGGATTCACTATCGTTCTACTACACGGAACATGAATTGAAAGATATTGATAAAGATAGATATGGAATTGTTGATTACAGCAGTTTACCAGAAGATCCGATTGTTACTGAAATGATGCAATTTAGAAATGGAGCAAGACCTAAGTATAAGTTGTCTTTGATTGCTGGAACTGTTCTTGATAAAGATAAGAATAAAAATACAGTTACTTTACTAACAGTAGATGGGGTCGTCACTGTTAAGTATTATGATGGAGCATTTGCTCACTACAACAAACAAATATCTAAACCCAAACCAGACGGAACAAAGGAAATAGTAGAAAAAACTTGGTTTGGAAGAGGCAATAAACTTGTTTTATATGGATATAGAAGAGGCTCCCAATTCAGACCATACAGATATAAAGACTCTCCAGTAAAGCATACAACAATGCTTATTAACAAAATTGATTCAAGTGGAAATATCAAAGTGACACAGGAAAGAGTAAAAGTCTAAGGAGGAATAAAGATGGAGAACAAACTTAGCAAGTCAAAAATTGAGAAGATTATTGGACGTAAGTTGACTGAGGATGAATATACAGAGGTTGTAGGAACAGTCCTTAGTCAATTGTTGAATGAGAAAATTGAGAAAACAAATGGATAGATTTAATAGCGATTATCACCATTTACACTTTCCCAATCCACAAGAAAAGGAGGTGAAGTATTCGACCTGTTACGGTTGTAGGGAAGATATTATTGTTGGCGAAGAAGTCTTAGATGTTTATGGAACATGTGTTCATGATACATATGATTGTTTGTTCAAAGCAGTAGAAGCTAAGAGATTAATTGCGGGAGAGGAATGATTGATTGGCTACAAATCAAGGACGCATATTTGAAGAGGATTTTCAAAAATCTGCTGCACAAGGTAAAGAGAAAATATTCTTTACCAGAATCAAAGACACATTTATACCACCAGATTTGCGCAACAGAGTCAGAATAACGAGAAATGATTATGATTGCATGATGTTTGCAGAGAATCATCTTTTTACTTTAGAACTTAAATCAACAAAGTTGAAGTCCATTAGTTTTGATGAAAGTATAATCAAACAACATCAGATCGATAAACTGGCTGAAGCAAATGCATATGAAGGTGTCATATCTGGTTTCATTATGAATTTTCGTGAACCAGAGAACAAGGTGTACTTTATACATATAGAAGAATTTTTGAAGTATCAAAACATAGCTCAGAATCAAATCAAGGAACATACATATAGAAACAAAGTAAATAAAAGTAGTATTTCACTAGCCATCTGTGCAGAAATAGGGATTGAGATTAAAGGATATAAGCCACGTACAAGATGGCATTATCACTTAAAAGATTTTATAGTGGAGGCAATTAATACATATGGAAAATGCAATAACTAAAGCTAGCAGTCCTACTGAAAAAGTTATCTTTTGCGGTGATGTCTATAACTATACAGAAAATGAAGATGGCTCTAAACACTTGTTCACTGACAAGAACAGTAGAGGTTTTAAGATGAATATTAGAATCTCTGGGGATGAAAGGGATCATGAAATTGCAAATGAAGCTTTAAAGAATTTTTTCGTAAAAGGAAACTTGTAACAATAAGTCATGTCCTCTATAATTAGTAGGGACATGATTTATTCTACGTACAGGGGAGGAAATACACCAGTGAAAAGAGTTTGGGGCTTATATCGTGTATCAACTGATAGACAAGGAACAGGCGACGACATTCCTATGCAACGAAATGCAAGTAGAGAGTTTGTTAGTAGAAAATCTGACTGGGTGCTAGAAAGAGAATTGATAGAGATGGGTGTTTCAGGATTTAAAAAATCAGCTAAAGACAGAGACGCTATCGAATCATTGCGCAAAGCAGCAATCAACAAAGAGTTCGATGTGGTATTGGTGTTCATGTATGACCGCCTAGGAAGGAAACACGAGGAAACTCCATTCATTGTTGAGTGGTTTGTTAAACAAGGTATTGAAGTTTGGTCAGTTATGGAAGGTCAAAGAACTTTTGATAATCACGTTGATAGTCTTACAAACTACATAACCTTTTGGCAAGCGTCTGGTGAAAGTATTAAAACTTCTCAAAGGGTAACCGAAGCTATTTCACAGTTAAATGAAGAGGGAGGCTACACAGGAGGCTCAGCACCCTATGGATATGAAATATATGACACAGGTGTAAAACACCCAAAAAAAGACAAGAATATTAAGGATGTTCGAATCAACAAAGAAGAAGCAACCGTAGTCAAAATTGTCTTCAACTTAGCTCTTACAAAAGGATTTGGCACAATTAGAATAGCAGGATGGCTAAACGAAAACGGATATAAAACAAGAAAAGGTTCTGAATGGAAAAGCAACTATATATCTAGAATATTAGGTAATCCAATTGTAACTGGTTATAAGAGGTATGGAGTTTATTCTGAAGGTGGTTCGGCAAACTGGGATCAAATGAAACTTCAACCATATAGAGAAGAATGGGAAATTGTCACCAAGTCTGATTTTAATCAAGTACGAAAGATGTTAGATAGTAGAAACAATAGAAAGCCAAACGATGCTGAATCTAAAATTCCTACTAAGTCTCAATTATTACTAAGTGGAGTTGCAAAATGTGGATATTGCGGAGGAAATCTATCTTCTGATTACTCTTATAAAAAATACAAAAAGAATGATGGATCTGAAACGATATCTGTCGTTAAGAGATACACATGTAAACGAGGAAAGACATCAGCGGATAAAGTTAATCACGAATCTATCATGTTTGGAGCAAAGAAATATGAATCAGAAGTTGAGCGTTTGGTTAAACAGTTTATCGAAGAAGCAAAAAAGGACGATTTCATTGAAGAAATGAATAAGTTTCAAGAAGAAAATGTGAAAAAGAGAGCAATACTCTTAGAAAAAACTAAAAGGGACATGCAGACAGACTATCAAGAATTATCGGCAATCAAGGGGTTGATTGTTAAGGTAGAGCTTGGACAAAGCAGATTGAGCTTTGAGACTGTCGAATCTATGTTGGTTGATCAAGAAAATAAAATCACCGAAAAGAATCTTTTGATCACATCTCTCGAAAATGAGCTTAATGACGAAAAATTAAAGTTAAGCCAGTACGAACAAGTTCTTATCGACTTCGATAACTGGGTTGAGAAATATGAACAACAAGACATTGACTCGAAAAAAATGATGCTTTCTATTATAATAGGTGATCTATCCTTCAAAAAGGATGAGATATCCATTGATCTACTTATACCGCTCGCAAAACCAAATACAAGCACTAATTATGTGGCTAATAACCAGTCCAACTCCATCTCCAATAGGCTAGGTAATACACCACCTTCAGAGTATAACATGTCCGGTTCCAAGCGGTGCAGGTGGCCCAGGTTACACAATCAACTGTGAAATTAACCCGAACAAACATGAGCGCGGAACACTGGCTATGGCACATGCTGGCCGTAACACAGGTGGAAGCCAGTTCTACATCTGCTACCAACCGCAACCACATTTGGATGGACAACATACTGTATTTGGTAAAGTAACTAAAGGTATGGAGTTCGTGGACGCTTTAGAAGGTAAAGACAAAATGGAAACTGTTGAAGTTGTAGAAGCTTAATACCTTCACCTTAACTGGATCCAAACATGAAGTGCTTCTTTTATAGAAGCACTTTTTTTATTTTTTTACATATTTGAAATCGTTGATTAGAAAGGATGAATAAAACCTTGGATATGGTTACTCAGCTATTTTTGTTAAAACAAATTTATAGTGAGCGCACGTTGTGGGATGAAGAACTTCAGGCATCGCGGCATTTCGTTCCGGATAGTCTATCCGTAAAGGATCGAGAAGCGCTTGAGGCAGCCGGGCATGAACCGAATCGATTTGTACGTCCACAACATGATGAAACGATTGCTGAGCTGAAAAAAGTTGCAAATCAATGGACGATCAATGATGCAGCGCAGGCTTTTGTATCCTCTTTGTGGTCCGCACCCATGATCTGGCGCTCGTTGCTTACGGGCAAGCTTATTGCGAGCAGTATGCCAAGCCATGAACATACGTCATATCCATCTTCGAACACTTGCAAGATTTGCGGATTAAGTGTAGATCAAGCAACCGACACGACGCTGCAATGGTATTGGCGGATGACCAATGGAACCCCATTGGATGGTGATCCTTTTGGATATGTGTTGGCACTTCGAGAGCTGGCTGCCGCGCAGGAACTTCCAATAGCCAATGATTACGACCGCTGGACATTCCGTGCGGTGTTAACGGTGCTGCGCGAATTACCTCCCAAAACTCGTTACAGCAAGGCAGCAGTAGCCCTCAAGAAGGAACGTCTTTTGCCTACACAGAAGGAATATGCGTACCGTGATTTGCTTGAGACGTTAGCTCTGATTGGCATATTGGATACGCCGGAACATCCTGGAATGATAACGGAATTCACCTCTTACATGCAACGTGACGCACGCCCCAATGTTCGGGTTGAAGTTCAGGCCCCTCTGGCATGGTGGGACTCATCTGTCGGAATTAATGAGAACAACCTGAACAAGATATTTCATGATTTTGATCTAAATAATATATCTCTTGCGGATAAGCCTGATGAGAGTCCAGCTGTAAAGGACACGATCTTAGGGGCATTGGAGAAGAAGAGAAGTGTTCGTGGAAAAGTACCAAAGGCATCTCCTGATGCAGGTACCGGGGAGGTACAGTCTGGAGATGTGTATGCTGTTCGGGTCCGGGAAGGTGTATGGGTGACGGTGTATTGTCATGAAGTCAGAGACAAGCGTGTCATCGTTGAATATTTGGATGGAGTCTTTCCAGAGATGCCGGGAAAAGCAGATTTGCATGGGACGTTTCGACCTAGAGCGAATGGACGCTGGAAATGCTCGGCTATTGCGATCGATTCCACAAGTTGGGTCAGAAGGGTGGCAAGAGAGTTCCCGCTTCCGACTTCGCCCCTGCAAGAACCTGACCGTATTCCCTTTCATAATGCCAAAGAATTAAAGCATATGGCGAGCTGGTGTTTTCCTGATATGTAGAATGATACGATTGATATGAAATGGGCCTCCAAGCCAAAACCGTGCCTCCTTGAGAGGAAGCGGTTTTTTGTTGTTTCTTAGCTTATTAAAAGTTAGTATGTGACAAAAAGGAACAAAAAACAATTGATTTTTTGGCATTAAAGTGCTAACATCCAAGTAATAACGAAAGCAATCCTTCAGGGCAGGGTGCGATTCCCTACCGGCGGTGATGCAGGAAGTGTAAGGACACATGTCCAGCACTTCATGCAAAGTCCGTGACCTGTCTGCCCTTGGCAGATGGCTGATCTGGTGTAATTCCAGAACCGACAGTATAGTCTGGATGGGAGAAGGAGAGGTGCAGACCTAACAGGTTTGCATTCAGCAGGAGTATTGCTGCACAGTCACGATTTGTAATGTCTTGCACTGTGCAGGGAAGATCCGGTTACGCCGGACAGTTCCATACATATGCCGCACTATAAAAGCTCTTTACCTGTAATTGATGTTCATTAAGGTATGTGTCTATTTTCACTTGCCCGAAATGAGGTTTTGGGCAAAGTGTTGGCGTGCTGTATCCATTTCACTCCTGCTGGTGACATTTGTCTCTCATCATCCCCATCGAACTGATTGTTCGACGGGGATTTTTTAATAAACAAGACTTTAAACCGCGGGGTGAACGGATTTGGAAATGATCAATGATGAATTTTATATGGCACTGGCATTGGATATGGCGGAACGAGCACAGGGACAGACGGGGATCAATCCGGTCGTTGGATGTGTAGTTGTGAAAGAGGGTCGTATTGTAGGCCTGGGGAGCCATCTGAAACGTGGAACCGGGCATGCAGAGGTGCATGCACTTAACATGGCAGGCAGTGATGCAGAAGGAAGTACGGTATACGTTACACTTGAGCCTTGTAGTCATTATGGCAAGACGCCACCTTGTAGTGAACGCCTGATTCATGAAAAGGTGAAACGTGTTGTGGTATGTTGTGAAGATCCAAATCCGCAAGTATCCGGCAGGGGCATAAGCATGCTTCGTCAACAAGGCATTGAAGTTGAAGTTGGCGTACTGCGTGAGCGTGGAAGACGCATGAATGAAAAATTCATTAAATTTATTACAACAGGTCTACCTTTTGTGACACTGAAGACGGCTACTACTTTGGATGGCAAAATTGCTACTCGCAGCGGAGACAGCAAGTGGATCTCTAACGAGCCTGCTCGTGAGATTGTGCATGCCCTTCGTCATCGTCACCAGGGAATTATGGTTGGTGTCGACACAGTGATTGCCGATAATCCGGAACTTACTACCCGTTTGCAAGTCGAAGGCATTAGTCCAGTGCGCATTGTGGTGGATTCCAAGTTACGTCTTCCCGTAGGTGCCAAAATGGTTAAGGATGGTCTTGCTCCAACATGGGTGCTGACAACAGACGAAGCCAGTCCTGAAGCTGCTGAACGTTTGGAAGCCTACGGCGTCGAAATTATACGCTGTGGTCCTGGACCACGTGTGGATCTGTTAAACGGACTTAGCAAGTTGGGTGAGCGTGAGATTGGTTCGATTTTGCTTGAAGGTGGAGGCACCTTGAATGGAGCCATGCTGGAGGCACGGTTGGTCGATCGACTGCTCATGTTTATCGCTCCGAAGATTGTAGGCGGTTATGATACACCTGGAAGCTTCCGCTTCGAGGGTGTGGAACGTATGAATCAGGCGATTCAATTGAATCAGTTGGAGATCGAACAAGTTGGAGATAATATCAGCATTGGCGGTATTCCGGTGTGGCCTGAATAAATAAAACAGGGGAGGCGGCAGCATGTTTACCGGTTTGGTGGAAGAAGTCGGTCAGATCCGGCGTATTGGTCGGAAAGGCGAAGCGATGGTCCTGAATATCGGAGCTTCCGCCATCATGGACGATCTGAAGATTGGTGATAGTGTAGCAGTGAACGGCGTGTGCTTAACTGCGACAACACTCGAAGGTGGAGGTTTTACCGCCGATGTAATGCCTGAAACGTATCGCCATACCACTCTCAGTCAGCTGCAATCTGGCAGTAAAGTTAATCTGGAGCGGGCCATGCAATCCGGCGGTCGTTTTGGCGGACATATCGTTCAGGGCCATGTCGATGGTACTGGAGTGATTGGCAGTATAACACGTGATCAGAATGCGATTGTGTTTGAGATCAAGCCTGATGATCACCAGTTGTTCAAATATCTGATCCCCAAAGGATCGGTTACACTGGATGGCATTAGTTTGACCGTTGTCCATACATCGGATACCGCATTCACGGTTTCCATTATCCCGCATACCATTGGTGAAACTGTACTAAATGTGAAAAAGACAGGGGATACCATTAATATCGAATGCGATATTTTGGGCAAATATGTGGATCATCTGCTCCAGTATGGGAGAGGGCATCGGGAGACGGGTACTGGCAAGCCGCGCAGTATCAGTGAAGATTTTCTCGCCAATCACGGATTTGCATAAATAGAGAACAGAAATTAACTGGAGGTGGACCAATGTCAGAACAATCCATTCTGGACACAATAGAAGAAGCCATATATGACCTCATGCGTGGCAAACCCGTCATTGTTGTGGATGATGAAGATCGGGAGAATGAAGGCGATTTTATCGCTTTGGCTGAAAAGGCGACACCTGAAGTCATTAATTTCATGATTACTGAAGGTAGAGGTCTGGTCTGTGTTCCGATTACACAACAACGTGCGGACGAACTTAACCTGAAACCGATGGTTCAACAAAATACGGATTTCCATGGAACAGCCTTCACCGTCTCTGTGGATCACAAAGATACGACAACAGGCATCTCGGCACATGAACGCTCTATTACCGTGAAAGGTCTGATTGATCCTGAGGCGAAAGCCGGGGACTTCCGTAAGCCTGGTCACATGTTCCCGCTTATTGCAAAAGACGGCGGTGTACTTCGTCGTGCCGGGCACACAGAAGCAGCAGTAGATTTGGCTATTATGTGTGGTTCATATCCCGCTGGCGTTATCTGTGAAGTAATTAAGGAAGATGGCACAATGGCCAGACTTCCGGATCTGCAGGAGATTGCCCGCAAACATGATCTGAAGCTGATCAGTATTCAGGACATGATTCGTTACCGTAACGAAAAAGAGCAGCTGGTTCAACGTGAAGTGGCTGTGCGTATGCCAACGGACTTTGGTGAGTTTCAAGCGGTGGCTTATACAAACGCTGTGGACAATAAGGAACATGTGGCTCTGGTTAAAGGTGAGATTGATGGTTCCAAACCTGTACTTGTACGTGTACACTCTGAATGTTTGACAGGTGATGTATTCCATTCGCATCGTTGTGACTGTGGTCCGCAGTTTGATGCGGCACTCAAACAGATTCATGAGGAAGGCAACGGTGTACTGCTTTATATGAGACAGGAAGGTCGGGGTATTGGCCTGATCAACAAACTCAAAGCCTATAAGCTGCAAGAGGAAGGTATGGATACTGTTGATGCAAACCTGAGTTTGGGTTTTGCTGCTGACTTGCGTGATTACGGAATTGGCGCTCAAATACTGAAAGACCTTGGGGTTCGTCAGATCAGACTGCTAACTAACAATCCTCGTAAAATTAAAGGTCTTGAAGGATATGGACTTGAAGTCGTAGAGCGTGTTGCGATCCAGATGGAAGAGAACGAGGACAATACGGTGTATCTTCATACCAAGCAAGCCAAGTTGGGGCATATGCTCAAGTTTGATGATATCGAGCAGAACGAACAGTAAATATATTTTAGATGAACAACGTTCACCATGTAATTTATGGAAGAGATTACTTAGGGATTTCCGTTACTTACATTACATTATACCGTTAGGGAGATGACTTGAATGCCACAATTTTTCGAAGGACATTTAGTATCAGAAGGATCCAGATATGGAGTTGTCGTTGGACGTTTCAACGAATTCATTACCAGTAAATTGCTTAGCGCAGCTCTTGATGCATTCAAACGTCACGGCGTGCAGGATGATGAAGTGGATGTAGCCTGGGTTCCAGGTGCGTTCGAAATCCCTTTGATTGCGCAGAAAATGGCGGAGAGTGGCAAGTATGATGCGGTGATTACGCTGGGAACCGTCATTCGTGGATCAACTACACATTACGATTATGTATGCAACGAGATGGCTAAAGGGGTAGCAGCAATTAACCTGAAAACGGGCGTGCCTACGATCTTTGGACTGGTTACAACAGAAAATATTGAACAAGCGATTGAACGTGCCGGAACCAAGGCGGGTAACAAAGGTTGGGATGCAGCTACGGCGGCAATTGAGATGGCAAACTTGACGAAACAGCTAAAATAGTGCTTATTTAATAGTAGTGCCCTGCTTTGCGCAGACGAACACGGGAAACCGGATTCGGACGGCTTAGCAGGGTTTTGTATTTTTCTGGCGGGAGGATTCGTCTAGTGACGGTAGTTACATACAAACTGGAGACTTTTGAAGGGCCTTTGGATCTGCTGCTTCATCTGATTGATAAGGCTGAAATTCATATCCAGGATATTCCCATCAGCGATATTACCGATCAATACATGGCGTATCTGCATTCGATGCAGGAACTGGAACTGGATATTACGAGTGAGTTTCTGGTTATGGCAGCAACATTGCTGTCGATCAAGAGCAAACTTTTGCTGCCCAAACCACCGGTAATTGAGGACTTTGAGGATTATGATTTTATGGAAGAAGAAGATTATGATCCACGTGCAGAGCTGATTGCACGTCTGATAGAATATCGCAAGTACAAGGGAATTGCGCGTCATCTTCATGAACGGGAGTGGGAACGCAGCCTTATATTTTCCAAAGAGCCCGAGGATCTGCGCCCCTATATGCCCGTAGAAGCCCAATCGAACCCGGTTGAGGGTTTACACACCTCTGACCTGATTGCAGCCTTTCAGAAGGCGCTACGCAAGGCTGAGAAGCGCACAACTGTAACCCGAATCAAACGGGATGAGATTTCGGTTAAGGACCGGATACGGGATGTCATCGGCGCTTTGGAAAGTATGGGGCCGGGAGGCAGACTGTTATTCTCCAAATTGATGGATGAGCATATCTATCGCCATGAGATTGTTGTCACTTTTCTGGCGGTGCTGGAACTGATGAAGATGAAGCAGATTGTCTGTTATCAGGAACGGATGTTTGAGGATATCGTTATGGAGTGGAGAGGGGAAACAAAGAATCATGGATTTTCCGAAATTGAAATCGATTATTGAAGGCCTGCTGTTTTTGTCCGGAGAAGAAGGTCTGAGTATCAAACAAATCGCCGAGATCGTCGACCAGCGAGTGGAGCTTGTAACGGACGCGATTGAGGAGATGATTCATGAATTTTCACAGCAGGGACGAGGTGTACAGATTCTCAAGATCGCTGGTGTAGTTCAGTTGGGCACCTTGCCTGACCACGCTGTATATTTCGAGAAACTGGCATACTCTCCCGCACGCACGTCCTTATCCCAGGCGGCTCTGGAGACGCTGGCCATTGTGGCGTATCGTCAGCCGATTACACGGGTAGAGATTGAGGAAATCCGCGGTGTAAAATCGGAGCGGGCCATCCATACGCTTGTGAATAAGGATCTGATTATTGAAGTAGGACGAGCCGAGGCCATCGGACGACCAATTCTGTATGGAACGACCAAGTCATTCCTGGATTATTTCGGACTGGCTTCAATTAAAGACCTCCCGGAACCAGGCTTGTTCGAAGATTCGGAAAACCTGGAAGAAGAGACACAACTGTTATTCAACAAACTGGATTTGCAACAACTGGAACCGGAAAGTGCTGATCCGGCGGATGACCTAAGTCATATCGACAACGAAGATGATAATACGGATTCTTCACTCTAATTTGCTAGCTCATACTAACCGACACCCATCAGTGGAGTCGGTTTTTTTGTGCATTGTTTAGATAAATGGTGAATAGAACAGTTTAAAAATAAATATGTAATGGGATTTTTAGGTGAGACGTGAATTTTTTCCTATTCAGAGTGCCATACTAGACGAGAAAAGAATTGAGGGCTTGGAGGTAAGGCCTGTGTGGATTTGGCTTGGAGGAATCGGTTTGTTGTTCGCATTGCTGATTGCCGCAGTCCTCATCTCAAATGTTCATGTACATTTTACATTCAGTAAACATAAAAGTGATGATTACGCCAATATTAATGTTCGTCTTCTCTATGGAATTGTGCGGATTAACTATGAGATCCCGAGTATTGTTTTTCGCAATATGAAGGAAGGTTTTCTGGTCAAGACCGAAAAATCCATGAATCATTCGAGAGGCGAGGCCCAGGGAAGTGAGCGGGTCAACAAACGCAAAGTCAAGAAGTGGGCTAAAGATGTGAAAATTATGCTTAGGGCAACAGACGCGCTCAAGCTGTGGCTTAAGCAAACACTCACACGCGTACATATGACCCAACTGTCCTGGGCTACCCACATCGGCGTTGGTGATGCAGCATATACAGCGGTGCTGACGGGCTGGGTGTGGAGTATCAAATCCATTATTATTGGTTTTCTCACCTATCAGATCCGCTTTGATGAAACACCCGTGCTTCAGGTTATGCCGGTATGGTCCGATGAAATGGAATTTAGAACCGATCTGGATTTCAGAGCGAAAATTCGGATTACAGCCGTTCTGATCGCTGGAGTTACACTACTCACCCGTGTGCTTCAAGTCGAAGGCGGATGGCGGATGTGGTTCAAACTTCTTCAGGAACAGCGCCGCAGGCATAAGGAGAAGCAAAAGAAGAAACTTAGTGGGACAACTCTGTAAAAACCCATTATACCGAACTGTTTGGAAATATGAGGTTGGGGTGCGGTGCGTGTACTTAAAATGCTTATTTACATAAGTCCCTTCAAGTTTGGGGATGATATGGTTAGATCAAACCTAGCTTACATTGAAACTGGAGGGAATTAAAATGTCAGATCATCCAATTCAAGGCTTAATGGAAACCGCTATGGAAAATATCAAGGCCATGGTGGATGTCAATACAATTGTTGGCGATGCAGTCGAAACACCGGATGGTACCGTGATACTGCCAATCAGTAAGGTGGGATTCGGATTTGCTGCCGGTGGTAGTGATTTTCACGTCAATGGAGAAAGTAATGGCAAAGGTGGTGCTACGGGTACCTCTGCAGAACATGCGAGTTCAGCTAAAGTTGCTTCTCCATTTGGTGGCGGTAGTGGCGGCGGTGTATCCATACGTCCTATTGCGTTCCTGGTGGTAGGTAAACAGGGGGTACACATTGTGCCACTCGATAACTCCACACATCTGTTTGAGAAACTCATTGACTCTACGCCTTATGTTCTTGATCGAATTCAAGGCATGTTCCAACGTAATACAAAAACAACGAATACAACAGATGTACCAGTAACACCAGATCCATCAACCTATAGCTGAATCAGTTGGTCATGATCCCTCCCGCATCCAAGCGTGAGGGATTTTTGCTGTTTTTGCCCGATGGGACATACTCCAAGTTGCCCGGACATAAGATAGTACAAGATTCCAAGTGACCCGGAGGAATGAATTGATGCGAAAAATAACGAAAGTTCTTGCATGCATGCTTATCCCTGTCTTCTTGCTGTCTTCATTAGGGGTTACTCAAGCCCAGGCAACAATTCAAGGTCCGTCTACACATGCGCAAAGCGCTGCTCTCATTGATGTCACATCAGGCCGGATCTTATACAGTAAGGATGGGGATAAGGAATTGCGAATTGCCAGCTTGACCAAAATCATGACGGCGATTGTAGCGATCGAACACAGCAAGCTGGATGAGAAAGTGAAAGTGACTCCCACGGCTTTTGCCAAAGAAGGATCGTCTCTCTATCTGAAGTTAGGTGAAGAGATGACGCTTGAAAACATGTTGTACGGGCTAATGCTCCGTTCAGGCAATGACGCTGCCTCTGCGATCGCAGAACATGTCGGTGGATCGGAAGAAGGCTTTGTCCTGTTAATGAACAAAAAAGCGGAGCAAATCGGCCTGGCGCATTCCCATTTTATGAACCCTCATGGACTGGATGCAGAAGGTCACTATTCTACAGCTAATGACTTGGCCCGATTAACGGCATATGCGTTGCACAATCCGGTGTTCAAACGCATCGTAGCCACGGAGGACAAATCCGCACCGAACCCCAATGAAAGCTGGGAATACTCCTGGCATAACAAAAATAAAATGCTGCGGATGTATGAAGGTGCAGATGGCGTTAAAACCGGCTACACAAAGAAAGCTTTCAGATGTTTGGTCAGCTCCGCTACACGTAATGGACAGCAGCTCGCCGCAGTAACGCTGAACGACGGAAACGATTGGAACGATCATGCTCGGATGCTAGATTTCGGGTTTGAATACTTCCCGTTGGTAGAGATCGCGAAGCAAGAACAGCCTGTGCAAAATACAGATGTTGTTACGGGCCGGGGATTCTGGTACCCAATGGCTAAAAGTGAACAAGGCTCATTGACCAAGAAATTGATACTACACGAAAATCGAGGACAGTCGGAAACGGATGGCAAGGAACAATCGACAGATCCTTCGTTCGGATTGGCAGGTCGCATTGATATGCAACTTGACGGCAAACTTGTTGGCTCGATTCCGGTGTATCGCAAAGGTAGTTTTATTCCTCCGGAACCGAAGACAGCCGAGTCAACGCTGGGTGGCATCGGAGAAGTCTCTTCCTGGGCAGCTGCGTGGCGTGCCGTATTAAGTCACCTGTTGTCTCCTTAGTTGAACCATCGTTGAAGGGAGGGTATAACCATTGATCAATTTAATTTGGCTGCTTATGATCTTAATCGGATTTGCTTTTGCAGCCATCAACGGCAATATTGAAGTGGTCACGCAAGCCGCTTTTGATGGCGCGGCAACGGGAGTCACGGTCTGTTTTGGACTGATCAGTGTGCTTGTGTTCTGGATGGGTATGATGAAAATGGCTGAGGATGCTGGCCTCTTGGCCCGGATTGCCAAGCTGCTCGGTCCGGTTGTGGGTTTCCTGTTCCCCGATGTGCCCAAAAATCATCCGGCGATGGGTTATATTCTCTCCAATATGAGTGCGAATCTGCTGGGGCTAGGAAATGCGGCTACTCCAATGGGAATCAAAGCCATGCAACAGCTGCAGGAGCTTAATCCGGACAAACAAACCGCTTCTCCTGCCATGTGCACCTTACTGGCTCTGAATACGGCTAGTATTACCATTATTCCGACAACGCTGATCGCCATCCGCTTAAACTATCATTCCGCCAATGCTACAGAGATTGTGGGAACAACATTGATGGCTACCATTATCGCTACACTTGCTGCTATAATCGCCGATCGCTGGTATCGGAACAGGGCTTTACACAAACCGCCGCGCATACAGAAAAGTGGCAATCCCGGCATGAAAGGATGAGCACCTTTGTTAACCTTCATCAACTGGATCTCCGTCTGGGCCATCCCGGTTATTATCGCGTTTGTTCCATTATATGCGTTTACCAAAAAGGTCCCGGTTTACGAATCCTTTGTTGATGGGGCCAAGGATGGTTTCTCCACTGCAATCAGTATTATTCCGCATCTCGTGGGCATGATGGTCGCAATCAGTGTATTTCGTGCCTCGGGTGCACTGGATTTTGTGATTAGTCTGTTCGCTCCGCTGGTGTCCTGGATGGGTGTTCCGGGCGAAGTGTTGCCACTCGGAATACTGCGTCCTTTAACGGGGACAGGCTCTCTGGCGTTTACAACCGATCTGATCAAAACCCATGGTCCCGACTCCTTGATTGGACGTATGGCATCTACAATTCAGGGGAGTACAGACACCACGTTATATGTGTTGACTGTCTATTTTGGGGCTGTAGGGATACGGAACGGTCGATATGCACTCAAAGTAGGGTTGTTTTCCGATGTCGTTGGTTTTATTGCTGCCCTCGCCATTTGTTTGCTCGTTTTTGGTTAAAAGATATCTCCTTTCCTTCCGATATATTAGATATGCTAGAATAATAGCGGAGGAGAGTGAGACATGCAGAAGAGTTGGAAGCGAATGCTCCGTGTCGGAATGACAGGCGTGCTTGCTATTGCAATGCTCGCAGGGTCAACGGGGCTGGCGGCAGCTCAAGCCGTTCAGACGATACATTTTACAGGTTACTTTGATAAACAGCTGCGTGCACAAATGGCAGTTACGGCAGATTCTTTCCCAGTCGTGAATGTACGTTTGGTCAAGCAGGATGAACCCGATATGGTATATTATGATGTTGGAACCTCGATACTGATCTCAAAGGATGAAGTGCTCACGAATTACCATGTCGTTCAGAGTTTTGCTGAACTGTCTGATGGTGATGAAGGCACACTGACTGTTGCGAGTCCAGGTTCCTTAGGAAAGCCTGTAAAGGCAAAGATTATTAAGACAGATCCGGTGACAGACATGGCGCTGCTGAAGCTGGACAAGGAAATAGACGCCCAACCGGTCACATTTGCAAACGCGAGGGATAACCAGGTTGTCTATACGATTGGATTCCCCAAAAATCCTGCTGGTGATCTGGTCATCCTGGATGAAGATTTTCCTTCAACCTTCAATACGATAGCCAAAAGCAGAGTGTTTAGTTCTCAAGCTTCGGATGTTCCAGGTAAAAAGGGAATCGGCAGTATTGTGAAATCCATGGCCCAAGGTAATTCAGGTGGCCCTGTTCTGGATCAGAACAACCGGGTCATTGGTATGATGACATTTGTGTACGGTGGACGTACCTATTATATTACATCCAAAACATTGGAGACTTTCATTAAAGAGAGTACTAAACCTGCCAAAAAACAAGTTGCAGTTGCCGGCAAAGTTTCCAATTAAATGATTTGAGGAAAAGGCTTATCTTTACGCCATCTGTGTTCAACAGGTCGTGTAAAGGCAGGCTTTTTTTGCGTCAATCTCAAAGGGGGAGGTAGCCTAAAATACATATTCGTGTCGCCAGTTAACAAAATCCTTGGATTATCCTTGTGATTTCCCTGTTTGATGGGTATCATTAGTGTGAGGTGACATGACAAACATGGAAAGATTACAAAAAATTATCGCACAGGCAGGCATTGCATCCCGCCGCAAAAGCGAGGAACTAATCCTGTCCGGCAAAGTAGAAGTTAACGGGGAGGTCGTAACCGAACTGGGTACAAAAGCGAACCCCGAAGAGGATATGATTACGGTTAATGGAAAACCGATCCGCAGTGAGAAAAAAGTGTATTTGATGTTGAACAAGCCAAAAGGCGTAATCACAAGTGCATCTGACCCGGAAGGTCGGAAAATTGTATCCGACTACCTGAAAGGTGTCAAGGAACGCGTATATCCTGTAGGTCGTCTGGATTATGACACAGAGGGCTTATTGATCCTTACCAATGATGGTGAGTTTGCACATTTGCTAACGCATCCGAAGCATCATGTACCCAAAACGTATCACGCAACGGTCAAAGGTGTGCCACATGGTACAGCTCTGGAGAAATTAAAGACAGGCATTATGCTGGATGACGGCATGACGGCTCCTGCAGAGGTAGAGTACAAAGATGTGGATACAGCGGCTAATGAGTCGGTCATTTCCATTACGATCTATGAAGGACGTAACCGTCAGGTTAGACGTATGTTCGAGGCAATCAACCATCCGGTAACCCGTCTGAAACGGATTTCGTTTGGTGGTATTTTGCTACAAAACCTGAAACGTGGTCTGACACGTCATCTGACCAAAGAGGAAGTCAACAACCTGATTACCCTCGCACAATCAGAACCAGCCAAAAAAATGAAAAAAAGGTAATGTGAGGACACATAATTTTCATAAAACCGCCGCAGTTTTGTGACGAAATTCGCTATAATTGTTCATAGGATGTTCACAGTTGTCTTAGACCAATAAGATGCGAATGCTACAGTCACTTAAAAGGGGAGCAGCACATGGGCAAATCAAGAAGAACGGTGCAAATCGTCATTTTGTTATTGATCCTGGTGTTGGGCGGATATGCGATTACCACATCGGTATCCGGCTCGAATGGCAAGCCAAAGGAAGGGGATAAGTCTCCTTCTTTTGAACTGCTGGGCCTGGATGGTCAAGTTCATACGTCTGATGAGTACAAAGGAAAAGCAATGGTGATCAATTTCTGGGGCACTTGGTGTGAACCTTGTGTTAAAGAAATGCCTGCACTTCAGGCGCAAGCTGACAAATGGAAGGACCAGGGAGTACAATTTGTCGGAATTAATGTTGGAGAAGACCAGATGACCGTGGATAATTTTGTACGGCAGGTTGGGGTTACGTTTCCAATCATGTTAGACCGTGAGAAAAACTCGGTTCGTGATTTTGGGATCTCTCCGATGCCAACGACATTTTTTGTATCCGACACGGGCAAAATCTCTACCATTCATATCGGGCAACTTGATTTGGACACACTTGACGCTCAAATTTCGCAACTGGCGAAGCAGCCCTGATAGGAGGTCTATTCGTGTTCCAAAATACCAAATGTGAGTGCGGACACCAGAATCCGGTTGGCACTGTACTATGTGAAGCATGTGGGAAACCGATACTGGAGTCTGAAGCTAAATCGAATGAAGTGCTGGAAATGCGTTATGATGGCATGGCGCGCCGTTCACAGCGCAGTAATCCCAACATCATTGACCGCATATGGAACTTTTTTTCATCCGTCAAAATTGCCGTCTATATGATTGTTTTCACGCTTGTAGGTTCTATGCTTGGTACGATCTATCCGCAAGAAAGTACATTTTTAAATATTGATCCTTCCGTTTATTACAAAGAAACATACGGTCAGTTGGGTCATATCTATTATCTGTTGGGTTTATCCCATACATACGAATCCTGGTGGTTTATCTTGCTGTTGGTGCTGATTGGTGCATCATTGGTGATATGCAGTCTGGATCGCGTCCTACCGCTCTACAAAGCACTGAATAAACAGAAAATACGTAAACATACGCAATTTCTGACGAGACAGCGTCTGGTGTACCAAGGATCTATCGAAGAGGCACCAGAAGACTGGATTAAGAAAGCGGTTACGCCGCTTAAAAAGAAAGGCTACCGAGTGCACACCCAAGGTGATGCTTTGCTCGCCGAGAAACAGCGATTCAGTCGATGGGGCCCATATGTCATCCATATTGGACTCATTATATTTCTGCTGGCGGTGCTCGCACGAGGGCTACCTGGCCTGAATCTGGATGAGCATGTTGCTTTTCCAGAAGGTGAGATCAAAAAGATCCCGAATACGTCGATGTATCTGAAAAATGAACAGTTTAATGTTGAATTTTACAGTGAGGAAGAAGTACCTGAGCAATTCCGTAACCTGAATAAGACCGTTCCAAAACTGTTCGAAACAAAAGTTGTTTTATATGAATGTACAGCAGATTGTTCGGATCTTTCGAAAAAACCTCAATTGGCTGAGGTGGCCAGACATGATGTTCGTGTGAATCATCCATTAAATTATAACGGTCTGAAAGCATATCAGTTTGATTATGATCTAACACCTACCATTCGGTCCGTAACGCCGGATCTGGTCAATACAAAGACTGGTGAAGTATATGGGGCGATTAAGATTGATATGGTCGATACCCAAAAAACATTTGAAGCGGGTCCTTATGAACTGACCGTAAAGGAAAAGTTCATGGACTTTGGATTGGATGAGAATGGTCAGCCCAAATCAAAATCGCCTTCACCTAATGCACCTGCTTTTCTCTTTCTCATTAAGGGACCGAATCTGCCGGAAGAGGGGATACAATATCTTTATTTTGCGAAGCAGATTGATAAGCAACGGTTTCAGCAGGATGCAATTAACCAACAGCTGATCGGAGCAGAGATTCCTTTACAGTTGGAAGTAGACAGCATGGACAAGGTTGATATTATTCAATCCGTAAGTTATCTCAATATACGCGTGGATAAAGCAATGCCTTTTGTGTGGGTAGGAGCCGGCATTGTCATGTTGGGTCTGGTCATGGGTTTTTATTGGCATCATCGTCGCATCTGGATTCGTTTTGATGATCAACAGCTTACCTTGGGTGGACATACCAACAAAAACTGGTTTGGCTTCAGGCGTGAAGTCGCGGCTGTTTTGAAACAAATGAATTTGGAAGTGGAAGAGAAGTCGTTGGATAACGGGGGGAACCAAGCATGAATTTATTGGATTTCAGCAGCGACGCATTTATCGTAGCTTTCTTTCTCTATTGTGCCGCATTCTTTTTATATGGTGTTGCGGTAATGGGCAAAAAATGGAGCAATCGTGATCCTCTGGACCATATGAATCGCTGGGGTAAACGAGCTTTCATTGCCTCGACTGTCGCTTTGGCAGCACATCTTGTATTTTTTGCAACACGATGGGCTGGGGCAGGGCATATCCCGGTTAGTAACATGTACGAGTTTATGTCTTTTCTGTCCATGATGATCATGGTTGCATTTATCGTTGTATACGCCATATATCGGAAGTCACTACTGGGTTTGTTTGCCTTACCACTTACCATCATTATAATGGCTTACGCTGCTGTATTTCCTCAGGAGGTACAGCCGTTAATCCCGGCACTTCAGTCCATCTGGCTGAAAATTCACGTGACGTTGGCTGCACTTGGTGAAGCATTCTTCGCCGTGGGTTTTGCCGCAGGGTTCATGTATTTGCTCCGTACGGTTGATTTCAGTGGTAAAGACAAGTCTTCAAGACGGCAAAGAGGATGGGTTGAATTCACCCTGGTTACGATCGTCGTCGTTATCGGATTTATCGGGACGGTATTTGCCTTTCGTGCAGCTGGTTACGAGGCAGTTTTTGTACAGAAAACGGTCAGCATTGACACAGAGGTACAGGAAAATAGTACAATAGAGAAAGTGAATTATCGCATGCCTCCGATTTTTGCACCATATAATAGCGAAGTGGAGAGCATGACACCGTTTCTTGGCATGAAAAAACCTTTACTTGAGACGCCTTCCTGGATGAACGGCGTAAATGCCGGGCGCAAGCTGAATACGGTGGTTTGGTCACTTATTGTAGGTTTGATCCTATATGGAATTGTACGACTTCTTGTACGCAGACCACTTGGACAAGCGTTACAGCCAATGATGGATGGAATTGATGCCGATGATCTGGATGAGATAAGTTATCGTGCGATTGCCATCGGTTTTCCGATATTTACGCTGGGAGCATTAATCTTTGCCATGATCTGGGCTCAGATTGCCTGGAGTCGTTTTTGGGGCTGGGACCCCAAAGAGGTGTGGGCATTGATCACATGGCTATATTATAGTGTGTATCTGCATTTGCGTTTATCCAGAGGTTGGCAAGGTCAGAAGTCTGCATGGCTTGCAGTTCTTGGCTTCCTAGTCGTCATGTTTACGCTAGTTGGGGTGAATCTGATCATTGCTGGATTACATTCTTACGCTGGTGCGGACTAGGACAGACTCGTATTGCAAAGGTTGAGTTTAGAAGCGGGAAACACAAATGTACCTTTTTATTGAAGGGTATTCAAATATTGTTCGCCAGATCGAACATAATAGAAGTGATGAGGAGTTATTGCAAAGGGGCTGGAGAGGCATGGCTGAACATGAGAATCGAATACTGGTCGTGGATGACGAAGAGAGAATCCGCAGGCTTTTAAAAATGTATCTTGAAAAAGAAGGTTATGAAATCGATGAAGCCGAGGATGGGGAAACTGCGCTGCGTAAAGCAACAGCAGGGGACTACGGGCTGATTTTGCTTGATGTGATGTTACCAGGTATGGATGGAGTTGAAGTGTGTACCCGTCTTCGTCAGGTGAAATCAACGCCGGTTTTGATGCTCACTGCAAAAGGTGAAGAGATTAACCGGGTTCAAGGCTTCGAAGTTGGCGCTGATGACTATGTTGTAAAACCATTCAGCCCGCGTGAAGTGATTTATCGTGTCAAAGCGATTTTGCGTCGATCTTCCGCGACAGCTTATCTCTCCAAGGAGAGCAATTCGAGTAACAACATCGTGTTCCCGCATCTGGTTATTGAGCATGATGCCCACCGGGTAACCGCTGGTGGCGAAGAGATTAGTCTTACACCAAAAGAATATGAATTACTGCACTACCTGGCAACATCTCCCGACAAAGTTTTCTCCAGAGAAGAATTGCTCAAGGATGTATGGAATTACGAATTCTTTGGCGATCTTCGTACCGTGGATACGCATGTGAAGCGTCTTCGCGAGAAACTTAACAAGGTATCGCCTGAATCGGCGGCCATGATTACGACGGTGTGGGGTGTGGGTTATAAACTGGAAGTACCGAAGTAGTTTTAGTTTCTGGAGATCACTGGTCGGGAAGTTATGGATCACTATTATCTGCCTTGTGGGTTGTGTACTTATTGCGCTGGGTCTTTTTTTGCTGCCCTACATTGATACGAACTTTGCAGAATCCGAATCCAGAGATATTAAGCGGTTGTTCACCTATATCTGTATAATCGGATTCAGTTTAACCACGTTTTTTGCATTGTTTCTATTCACCAAAATAACGCAGCCCATGCAGCAATTGATTCAGGCAGCCAATGCGATTCGCAAAGGGAATTACGGAACACGTCTCTCCCTGGTAACGAGTGATGAGATTGGTGAACTTGCCAACACATTTAATCATATGGCTGCCCAACTGGAAGATAATATTCGAAACCTTAACCATGAGAAGGAACATTTGGCAAGTGTGCTTCGCAGCATGACCGATGCGGTAGTTACATTTGATGGTGAAGGCAAAGTTATTCTGACGAATCCGCCTGGAGAGAAGATCATGCAGGCATGGTATGATCTCGATTGGGAGAGAATGGACGAAGGACAAGAATCCGAGCAGTCTGACAAGACTTTGCGTGATGTACCTGAGCCCCTTCTCCCTTTGTTCAGAATGGTGATGGAGCAAGGTGGAGACCAGAACTCCAATGTTCACGTACAGCAAGGTGTCTGGTCTGTTCAGATGGCACCGTTGTATGCTGACAGTGTTATCAGAGGGGCTGTGGCTGTCTTGAGAGATGTAACCGAAGAAGTGCGTCTGGAGAAAATGCGGCGTGATTTCGTGGCTAACGTATCTCATGAGATACGAACACCGCTATCCATGATGCAAGGCTACAGTGAAGCCCTTTTGGACGGCATGGCAACCTCACCGGAAGAGAGCGAAGAACTGATCCAGGTCATTCATGATGAGTCCCTCCGGATGGGCAGATTGGTTAAAGACTTGCTTGATCTTGCCCGGATGGAAGCTGGACACACGGACATGGTGATGAAGGAAGTTGACCTTGGAGAATTACTTGAACGTGTATATCGGAAGTTCTCGGTGCGTTCAAAAGAACAGGGAATTCAACTGCACTTTGAGTTCGAACAGCCAACCATTGAACTTCAACAGGCAGATGAGGATCGACTTGAGCAAGTATTTACGAATTTGCTGGATAATGCGTTCAGACATACACCTACTGGAAAAAATGTTATGATCTCAGTTGAGCGGGTCACTTATCTTCGTGCTCCATTTGTCAGAGTTTCTGTGAAGGATCAGGGTGTAGGTATCCCTTCATCTGACTTGCCATTTATTTTCGAACGATTCTACAAAGCAGACAAGGCTCGTGTTCGGGGAGAAAGTGTAGGTACGGGGCTTGGTTTAGCGATTGTGAAAAATATTGTTGATGCGCATCAAGGCATGATTACCGTCAATAGTGTGCTTGGCGAAGGGACAGAGTTTATTTTGCAATTTCCTTTGGATTCATCGAAATAGCCTGAATTTCATACAAAAAGTGCGGAAACACCCTCTTATGGAGGGTGTTTTTTTGTTGAAGACTACCGTTTAATATTGTTCAACGTGGAACAAGAATGGTCTTTTTTTGACTAAAAAGAGTGTCCAAGATAATTTTCCTTCCTATATGACATAAGCTTGAAAAGCAAGCAAGATAGAGGAGGATTGAGTTAAGCATGTCCGATGATCGAAAAAGGGTCAATATTAAAGCTTTCCTGGAAGGCGGATCTTTTAGAGCAGGCTCTCCGTTTATTCCAATAACCACAAGCGAACTGGAGCAGTTTGAATCCATACTGCGTTCTTTGGCTGTGGCTATTCCTGCTGCAATTAGTCAGCCGATTTCAGCCAATATACTGTCATTGCAGAATGGATTACGTCAGTTACTTACTTTTGTAAATCAATCCGGATTTCGTGCCGGAGTAAAGGCAGAATTACAAGCCGTATTGGAATTAACGATTGCTGGTTCAGAGGTTGTCCCTGTTCCTCTTATTAATCTCGCAGGTAACTTGCAAAACTTACTGGATGACTTGTTAAGTGTGACGCTGCTTCTGGAAGTACCTCCTGCAGAAAAAGATAAACTTGTGGGATTAATTCGATCGATCTCCATATCGCTAAGTCGGGCGACGACAACTCTTGGAACTGGAGGGATTACCGGACCAGCTGGACCACAGGGAGTGCCAGGAGTTCCGGGGGTACCCGGTGTTCCAGGAGTCCCTGGGGTGAAAGGGGCTACTGGAACACCGGGAGGAATTGGACCAGTAGGACCGGTTGGCCCAGTTGGTCCACAGGGAGCACAGGGTCCGGCAGGAGCACCTGGTGTGGGTTTGAACAATATTACTGCATATGATCCTGCACTGGGACCAACTTATGCTCAAGGTCAAGTAGTAAGCTACGAGGGTAGTCTTTATGTTGCCAATGTAAACGGTCCCTTGGGTACACCCGGAAGTTCTCCAGACTACACTCTTTTGCTGTCGGGTGGAACGAATGGAGCAACGGGAGCAACCGGAGCTGGTTTGACAGGAGCCGTGGCATTTAATCCAGCGCTCGCCCCGGGTTATCCAGCAGGTCAAGTCATTACGTATAACGGTAGTACTTACATTACGAGTGTAGATGGTCCTCTAGGAACACCAGGATCTTCATCGGATTACACATTAATCACTGCTGCGGGGGCGACTGGTGCAACTGGAGCCACAGGTGCAGGATTAAGCGGCATCGTGCCATTCGATCCCGCATTAGCATCAACATATGCAGCTGGACAAATCGTCACGTTTGGTGGCAGTACTTATATTACAAATGTCGCTTCGCCAACGGGTACGCCAGGAAGTTCTCCAGACTATACATTGCTTGCAGGTGCAGGGCCTACAGGAGCCACAGGTGTAACGGGAGCAACCGGGGCGGGATTGTCAGGCCTTGTGCCATTTGATCCAGCCGTAGCCCCAACGTATCCAGCGGGTCAGGTTGTAACGTTTAACGGCAGTACGTATATTGTGAATGTCGCATCGCCAACCGGAACGCCGGATACATCGCCAGATTACACATTGCTTGCTGGCGCTGGAGCAACGGGTGTAACAGGTGCAACTGGAGTTGGAGTAACAGGAAGTACCGGAGTCACAGGAGCATCAGGAGTGACGGGAGCGACAGGCGTAGGTTTAAGTGGTATCTTGCCATTCAATCCAGCCGCAGCCCCAACGTATCCAGCGGGTCAGGTTGTAACGTTTAACGACAGTACGTATATTGCGAATGTGGCAGCACCAACCGGAACGCCGGGCACATCGCCAGATTACACGTTGCTTGCTGGCGCTGGAGCAACAGGTGTGACGGGTGCAACTGGCGTTGGAGTGACAGGAAGTACCGGAGCATCCGGCGTAACAGGAGCGACAGGCGTAGGTTTGAGTGGCATTGTACCATTCGATCCAGCCGTAGCCCCGACGTATCCAGCGGGTCAGGTTGTAACGTTCAACGGCAGTACCTATATTGCGAATGTAGCATCGCCAACCGGAACACCGGGGACTTCACCGGATTACACATTGCTTGCGGGCGTGGGAGCAACAGGTGTTACAGGAGCAACCGGCTTTGGAGTAACGGGAAGTACCGGAGTCACGGGAGCATCGGGCGTAACAGGAGCGACAGGCGTAGGTTTAAATGGCATTGTACCATTCGATCCAGCCGTAGCCCCAACGTATCCAGCGGGCCAGGTTGTAACGTTCAACGGCAGTACGTATATTGCGAATGTGGCATCGCCAACCGGAACGCCGGGCACATCGCCGGATTACACGTTGCTTGCGGGCGCAGGAGCAACAGGTGTGACGGGTGCAACTGGAGTTGGCGTAATCGGCAGTACGGGATTAACAGGTGCGGCTGGCGAAACAGGAGCGACAGGGATAATCGGAGCCACGGGTGTCACTGGTGAAACAGGTACGACAGGGATAACCGGAGCCACGGGAGTCGGCGTAACGGGAAGTACGGGAGTAACAGGTGCCACTGGTGAAACCGGAGCGACAGGGATAACTGGATCTACGGGAGTCGGCGTAACGGGAAGTACCGGGATAACGGGTGCGACGGGGGAAACCGGAGCCACAGGGATAACCGGAGCAACGGGAGTCGGCGTAACGGGAAGTACCGGGATAACGGGTGTCACTGGTGAAACAGGAGCGACAGGGATAACTGGAGCAACAGGAGTCGGCATAACAGGAAGTACCGGTGTAACGGGTGCTACTGGCGAAACGGGAGTAACGGGTCTTGCGGGGTCGACCGGAACGACTGGGGTTACAGGAGCTACAGGTACAACCGGGACAACGGGTGTCATTGGTGAAACAGGTACGACAGGGATAACCGGAGCCACGGGAGTTGGTATAACAGGAAGTACGGGAGTAACAGGTGCCACTGGTGAAACCGGAGCGACAGGGATAACTGGAGCAACAGGAGTCGGCATAACAGGAAGTACCGGTGTAACGGGTGCTACTGGCGAAACGGGAGTAACGGGTCTTGCAGGGTCGACCGGAACGACTGGGGTTACAGGAGCTACAGGTACAACCGGGACAACGGGTGTCACTGGTGAAACAGGTACGACAGGGATAACCGGAGCCACGGGAGTCGGCGTAACGGGAAGTACCGGGGGAACTGGTGCGACTGGTGAAACCGGAGCGACAGGGATAACTGGAGCCACGGGAGTCGGCATAACGGGAAGTACCGGACCAACGGGTGCAACTGGGGAAACAGGAGCGACAGGGATAACTGGAGCCACGGGAGTCGGCATAACGGGAAGTACCGGACCAACGGGTACAACTGGGGAAACAGGAGCGACAGGCATAACCGGAGTCACGGGAGTCGGCATAACAGGAAGTACCGGAGCAACGGGTGCGACTGGTGAAACGGGAGTAACGGGTCTTGCAGGGGCGACCGGGACGACTGGGGTTACAGGAGCTACAGGTACAACCGGGACAACGGGTGTCACTGGTGAAACAGGTACGACAGGGATAACCGGAGCCACAGGAGTTGGTATAACAGGAAGTACCGGGTCAACGGGTGCAACTGGAGAAACAGGAGCGACAGGGATAACCGGAGCTACGGGAGTCGGCGTAACGGGAAGTACTGGAGTTACTGGTGCGACGGGGGAAACCGGAGCGACAGGCATAACCGGAGCAACGGGTGCAACTGGGGAAACAGGAGCTACTGGTGCAACCGGAGCAACGGGAGTCGGCATAACAGGAAGTACCGGAGCAACGGGTGCGACAGGTATAACCGGAGCAACGGGTGCGACAGGTATAACCGGAGCAACGGGAGTTGGTGTAACGGGAAGTACTGGAGTTACTGGTGCGACTGGTGAAACCGGAGCCACGGGAGTCGGCGTAACCGGAAGTGCAGGAGTTACCGGAGCAACAGGTGCAACCGGAACATCTGTAACATCTAACTCGGCTTTTGCTGAGAACACTAATGGTACGATTGTTGTAATATTGGGTGGTACACTCGTTCCATTACCGAATAACCAAAATATTGGCACAGGTATAACCGTCAATGGGACAAATGACACCTTCACACTGGCCAATGCAGGTCGTTACTATATCTCATACAAAATAAATCTGACAGCTGCACTTGCTATCCAATCTCGGGTTTTACTTAACGGTGCAGCAATTCCAGCGAGTGTAGTATCTCCAGTACTTTCACTCAGTCAGCTGCAGTCTGACTTTATGGTTACCGTTACCGCTGGTTCAACAATACAGTTACAATTATTCGGGCTTGTTGGCACAGCTGTTCTTTCTCCTCCGGGGTCTACACTAAACATTATTCAGTTAAGTTAATAGTTCGATTACGTATTAAGACTTTTCCCCATTGACCAAAAGAAGCGGAGTTGATATGGGAGTGATGGGCACCCCTTTTACAATTCCACTAATATTTTGTTTGCAAGCTTCATCACCGATATTTCAGCGGGTACACGACAAAAAAGACGGGAACCACGAGGGCCCCGTCTTTCCTTTTACATATAGAAATATATTTGATTATTCCAGAACAATTTCAACAGCAGTATTAATTTCAGGCAGCGCAGCAAGCTGCACAAGCACATCTTTTGGAACAGCTTTATCTACGGTCAGAATCATGATCGCTGCACCACCAATAATTTTACGTCCAACCTGCATGGATGCGATGTTGACATCGTTTTGTCCAAGCAGTGTGCCTACACGACCGATAATACCTGGTTTATCGTTATGTGAGATCAAGATTTGATGACTTTCCGGAGCGATATCTACCGGGAATTTATCCAGACGAACGATACGCTCTCCATAACCTGCAAGGAGTGTACCCGCTACACGGCGTTCCTCAGCATCCTGAGTTGTAACCAATGTTACGGTAATCAGGTTAGTAAATCCTTTAGTTGTTGAGGTTTGGCTTACAACCACATTCAGATCACGGATTTTGGCCAGATGCATGGAGTTAACGATGTTGGCTTCCCCACCCAAATGTCTGGCGAGAATCCCTTTCACAATGTAACGTGTGAGAGGAGAAGTATCTACTTCAGAAAGTTCACCAGCATAGTCGATACGAATCTCCTGCACTGCATTTTGTGTAATCTGTGCTGCAAAACTACCCAACGTTTCACCCAGTTTGAAATACGGCTGCAATTTGTTCATCACGGTTGGTGCAACAGCAGGCATGTTAACTGCGTTCTTGAACGGTTCGTTGCGCAGAATATGAAGAACTTGTTCCGATACATCGATAGCCACGTTCTCTTGTGCTTCTACTGTGGACGCACCAAGGTGAGGCGTAACGATAATGCTTGGGTGATTCAGGAACGGGTGATCAGCGGCTGGCGGCTCGCTTTCGAATACGTCAAATGCTGCACCAGCAACAATACCCTGATCAATGGCTTCGACAAGTGCCATCTCGTCAACTACACCACCACGAGCACAGTTAATGATACGCATGCCTTTTTTCATCACTTCGAATTGTGGACGTGAAATCATATGCCGTGTTTCCGGTGTTAATGGCGTGTGAACGGTCATGAAGTCCGCATTGCGAATGATATCATCTACACTAGCCAGCTTCACTTGCAGCTTCTCGGCACGCTCCTCCGTGAGGAACGGGTCGTAAGCAAGAATGTCCATTCCAAATGCTTTGGCGCGCTTGGCAACTTCACTACCGATCCGTCCCATACCCAGTACACCGAGCGTTTTGTTTCTTAATTCCACACCCAGGAAGGTTTTGCGATCCCACGTACCCTGAATTGTCTTGGCGTATGCCTGAGGAATGTGTCGTGCCAATGCCATCATCATGGCAAACGTGTGCTCACAGGTTGTGATGGTATTGCCATCAGGTGCATTAATAACGATGATACCGCGCTGTGTAGCAGCTTCCAGATCAATGTTATCTACACCAACACCTGCACGTCCGATCACCTTGAGGTTGGTACCAGCCGTCATAATACGATCTGTAACACGAGTCTGGCTGCGAACCAAGAGGGCATCATATTCACCAATAATGGCAACAAGTTCATCTTCACTAAGACCGGTTTTCTTCTCAACAACAACATCATTTGCATCCACCAGTTGCTGGATCCCCAGATCACTGATTGGGTCCGACACTAACACTTTGTACATGGTTTCTTCCTCCTTAGGTATGTGTATCTATATCGTCAAGGAACTGACCTCAGCGAAGAGGTATTCCTTAAAACCAGGTTGATTCTTCCGCCCAACAACGCGGTGTCGCAACAGAGGGGGAAGGTGAAGCAAATAGAGTGATCCCACAGATATCCTTTAAAATAAATCAAAAAACTCTCAATCCACATACTGCTTGCGCAATAAGGGACGAGAGTTGTCGTGGTACCACCCTAATTCACCGCCGTTTCGCAACGACAGTCTTAGCGGTCAATGAAGACCGAAGAGGATAACGGGTCTAAACCGATTGCACCTACTCCAATTTCAATGCAATAACTCAGGAGCGCTCAAGACCATTTGCCTGCCACCGATTCACACCTACCATCGGCTCTCTGTAAGACGAAGCAACGTCTTTTTTCCATCATCGTGTTTAACGTGACTAATTTTTTCATAATGTATCATGGCTGACATGAGCATGTCAATAGGCTTAAATGTTTTAAAATGTTTTGCAGATGTCTTTAGATTCACACATAAACAGAGTCACCATAAGTAATGCAATAGTTAATATACCTACCACAAGAAGATGGAAAGTAAGCTGTTTGGTGAACTGAATTTTACTGCTTTAATGAAGTAATGGCAATGACATCTAACCAGGACTTGGGGCAGGTCTTGAACCTAATTGGTTTTTTGGCTATCATTTAGTATACTATCCGATTGGACAACGTAATTGTTATCCATCAAATTTAACTCAAGAGGACAGACGCATCCGATGAAAAAATTCAAGTTTCCCAAGTTCAAGATTCAGAAGGCTGAGCCACAGCAGCTTACCGAGCGTTTGCTTTTAATCAATCTATACTTTACACAAGGTCTGACACTGATTATCGGAGTTGTGTGGATCTTATTGCAGAAACGAAACTTGTTAGATGTACTCGCATGGCCTGACAATTACCAATTTATATGGTGGGGTCTTGGTCTTGCAGGAATAATGCTTGTTATGGACTTGGTACTGTCGTATGTTATACCTCAGGAAAGCATGGATGACGGTGGAATTAACGAGATGCTGTTCCGTGGGCGTCCGATCTGGCACATTGTATGTATAGCAGCCATTGTTGCTGTGTGTGAGGAATTATTATTCCGTGGAGCCATCCAACATGCCATCGGTCCTTACTGGACAAGTATTTTATTTGCAGTTATCCATATTCGTTATTTGCGCCACTGGATTCCAACAGGCTGGGTGTTTGTCTCAAGTTATGGATTGGGTTGGATTTACTTGCAGTCCGGCACATTATGGGCGCCTATATTATGTCACTTTATTATTGATTTGGTGTCCGGATTAGCGATACGTTTTCGGAGGGGATCATGAATCAGCCATTAAGTAGAATGAAGACATATGGCAGTCAGCGCCATCGTCAATCGGATAAAAAAGAGAAATCCGAGCGTCTGGTGGCTTCTCAAGTAAGCATCGTTGCTGAAACGGCAGCAGCTGCTGAGATTGGCGAAATCACACCAATTACTTCCGTTTCTTTACCTAGATCACAGCGCAAGCCTTATACAGAAAAACTGGAAAGTCCAGTACTTCCTCAAAGGGCACCATCACGCTCCAAAAAAACGCCAAATTCAACGGAAGAATCGATCCCCGAAGCGGGTTCGCTTCCTACACGGACAGAATTACATCCTTCACGTCGGTTAAAATTGAGCAAGAGGTTTGTTAATTCACTCATTTTTATTTTTGTCATGTTAACGATTAGTCTGGTTTGGTGGGGGGTTGAAGGGGCACCCGCTCTGAATACGTTCCTTCCCTTGCCGTGGTAATGCTTTTACTCGCAGGTTTAATCATTTTGATGGGAGTTTTACTACTTTTTCATATGTGGCGAGAAGCCCATATTCATCAAATGATTGAAGAAGAGGTTGAAGTGCCTCATCTGCCAACATCCTTTGACGGGGCTATGATTTTGTATGTATCCGATACTCACAAGCGCAAGCTGAAGCAGAAGGATCTGGAATACGTAAAAAACAAGGTGGACTGGGTTCTCATCGGCGGGGATGTTGCGGAAAAAGGAATCTCATGGTCTATAGTTAGACATAACATGAAAATTTTATCGAACATTGCTCCTTCATTTACGGTGTATGGCAACCATGACAAGAGGGCTGGTACCGCTCAACTTGCGCGAGTCCTTCGGGAATCGGACGTTAAGCTCCTTCAGGATGATGTGGAATATCTACAAAGGGGCAACGACAGATTGAGCCTGATCGGCATAGACTATCGTTCCAAACAGGGCGATGTATTACTACAGCAGATCGGTAACCGTTTATGCAGAATTGCTATCGTTCATGATCCTTTGCAGGCCCTTCGTTTGGAAGAAAATGCAGATCTTATTTTAAGCGGTCATACACATGGGGGACAATTGGTAATCCCATTTTTCGGACCTGTGTTCCTGAGCAAAGCGTATCATCCCGTATCGAACGGGTGGTACTCCCTGAAGCGCAGTCCGGAGGACGTTAACCAAAAAGGCAAAATGCTTGTTAGCAGAGGATACGGTACAAATCATCTTCCACTCCGACTAGGTTGTCCTGCGGAGATGCATATCATCACGTTAAGAGTGCCCGCAGAAACAGCACTCACAGAGAAACAGCCCTGATCCACTGGATCAAGGCTGTTTTATTTTAATGCGCAAAATTACAATTTAACGAGCTTCCAATTCAATTGCACGCGGATCAACAAAGGAATAGCCTTTTTTTTCTAGCTTGGTCAGCAACTCATCCAATGCTTCAACCGTCCATGGCAACTCATGCATCAAAATATTGCTTCCGGGATTTAACTGGTCCAGTACATTTTGGATGACTTTTTCAGGTTTGTCTTTGGTGCTTTTATCCCAATCGAGCGAACCATTAGACCAAGTCATATATAACATACCATTTTTCTTCACAGCAGCCTTCAGTGCATCATTTCCCGACCCAAAAGGTGGACGGAAGAATTGCGGTTCCTCACCAATGGTATCCTTTACTATTTTTTGGACATCTGTAACCTGTTTTGCCGCCTCAGCGTTGGACATTTTTTTGAGATCCTCATGATCCCAGGCATGATTGCCTACAATCTGACCCCGTTCATGTATGAGTTTGAGCAATTCCGGATGGCTTTTCACCCGATATCCATTGACGAAAAATATCGCTTTAGCGTTATGTTTATCTAAAGTGTCGATCAGTGAAGTAATCATTTTTTCTTCTTTGGGTCCATCATCAAAAGTTAACAAGACCACTTTGTTTGGGCTCGCTTCAACGTTTGGTTTAATATAATAATTTTCATTCATATGATACGTCTTTTCCACTTTCTTTTCTGTTGAAACCTTCTCCGAAGATTCAGGTTCTTCTTCTGTCCCAGTTGAATCTTCCGTTGAAGGCTCGGGCACACCAGTTCCAGGTTCTCCTGTTTTAGTTGGGTTAGAGTTACCTTGCTCTTCTTGAACCGTGGTAGTTGATTCGCCCGCTGGTGTGGGATTATCAGATGTTTTTTCTTCCGTTGTCCCACAAGCTGACAGCAGCAAACTTGCAGCAATGATCAATGCGGCGGTATGTCTAAACATGATTTCAACTCGCTTTCCTGTATTTATACGGAATGAGATTGCTCACTACCGCAAACACTAAATATGATTTTAACACTTGAAGGAGGTTGGTGTAATGAAGACGTCATCCTTTTTTTGGGGCATTGTCATTGGTGTTGCAGCCAGTTCATGGCTGTCCAAAGGCAAATTGCCCATGATGTCATCGGGTTCATCACGAAATATGATGGATCAGGCAAAACATAAGATGATGGAGATGACTTTCCCGGGTATGGACGGGTTCACAAGCAAGCAAAATCAACATGGTGAATCCCACAAAAATCCGGCAGCAAAGACTGCAAGAGCAATCACACCGCAGGAAAAAGAAGCGAATATGAGCATGCTCAAAGATTTTATTCGCACCAATCCGGATGTGAAGCATGAAGTTGAGCAAATTTTAAGTCAAACAAACACAACAGTACCGGGTTTATAAACCAAAACCTCCAATTAGAATCATCCACAGTCTGGATTGGCTGTGGAATGATTCTTTTTTTGTCGATTTTACTTCGTGCATTTAGAGGTATAAAATGATAACATAACTACATAGATTTATTTTCAGCACATATTGTTTTGTGCTTCATAATCTGTTATAAGACTTGCTTATAAAGGGGAGATCCTGTATGAAAATAGAACGACTAAGTCACGATAAGATACGGATTTTCCTGACCTTTGACGATCTGAGCGAGCGCGGAATACAAAAAGAAGATATGTGGCAGGAAATACCTAAGGTTCATGAACTGTTCACTGAAATGATGGATCAGGCCTATTCCGAACTTGGATTTGATGCCACAGGTCCACTCGCTGTCGAAGTATTCGCACTTCCCGCTCAAGGGATGGTTGTCATTGTCACACGTGGAAAATATGATCCGCAACAATATGGTTCAGGTCATGAAGATGATCTTCCTGAAGAAGTATATGAAATGGAAGTTACACTCGAGCAAAGCGATTCCATCGTTTATGCATTCAAGGACTTTGAAGTGCTCATTGAAGCTGCACATATGTTGCGTCAGCATGTTACGGATGCTGGGAGACTTTATTCTTATAAAGACAAGTGGTTCTTGCATTTGGAACCAGATGAGGTAGATTCCACCAAACATGCGGCATTGATTGCCTTGCTTGCTGAATTTGGCGAAGGCTCCTCAGTTACTCCGGCAGTTATGGAAGAGTATGGTAAGGTTGTTATTCCTGCACAAGCGATTGATGTTATCTGCACCCACTTCAAACGCCAGGATTAATCTCTAGTTGTAATCGCGTCTTTAGTCAGAGGAGGGAATTTCGGTGCTTTTGTTTTCGGTCTTAGCGGCAGCAGTTGCTCCGGGTCTCGCCTTGTTAACATACTTTTACCTGAAAGACCGTTATGATTATGAGCCACTTCATATGGTATTGCGGGTTTTCCTCATGGGGATACTGATGGTACTGCCTGTGATGATTATTCAGCGTGGCATGATGATGTGGCTCGGGGATAATCCTTATCTTGAGGCCATTATGATCTCAGGTGGTGTGGAGGAATTTGTTAAATGGTTCGTACTTTATCATATCATCTATAATCACACCGAATTTGATGAGCCGTATGACGGCATCTTATATGCAGTCGCTGTTTCACTTGGATTTGCCACTGTTGAGAATGTGTTGTATGCCTTTGCGGGGAATGCATCCGTCTCAGCCATGTTCCTTCGGGCACTGCTCCCTGTTTCAGGGCACGCTATGTTTGCGGTAATCATGGGTTATTATATGGGTAAAGCCAAGTTTATCGGTGGTAAGAAAAAGCGGTGGTATCTGGTTCTTTCTCTGGTGTTACCTTTTTTCTGGCATGCATTGTACGACGTCATCATGAACACCATGGTGAATCATTGGTTGTGGTTTATAGCGCCGCTAATGGCGGGCCTGTGGTATGGGGCAATGGGTAAAATCACACGAGCTAATAACCGTTCTCCATTTCGTTTTGTGAAGCGGGAGGAAGAGGTTAAATTATAAAAATACGGACACACTGGTGGACATAAAGCGCATATTGCGCCTATGGCTCCGGTGTGTTTTTATTTTTACAGATAAACTCCCGGGGAATGACCAACAGAAACGGAGATCGTTGTGATGAGAATTAAAATTAAAATCAGATGCAAACAATGCGGTGAGCGATTTACATTACGAGGCAAGAAAGAACGAGGCCGAATTGAGACGGGATTCAAGCAGTGCCTCTGTGATAACAGAGACCAGTTCGAAATTGAAGAAGAGGGCATGGCAACTGGGATTCAGCTGAATTAAAAGGAGGACCCAAACGGTACTTTAGCAGCCTGCTTGTGTAAGGACTGGAAATCGGATGCATAAGAGATCTTTCTTCGATCCACAATAGAGGTAGTGGTTTAGAAGAAAGGAGACTCTACCGATGTATAAACGATTAAGTTCAGTTATGTTTCCGATATTTGCGGTTCTGCTGGTCGGTGCGCTCGTGTGGGGCTATCAGGAGAATCAGGAGAAGAATGCAATTCTGATCAAGGCAGAGAATCAATATCAGCGTGCCTTTCACGATTTATCTTTTCATATGGACAAATTGCATTCGGAGATTGGCAACACCTTGGCGGTTCACTCTACATCACAGGGGATGCATCGCAAAGGTTTGATGAATGTATGGCGACTCACCAGTGAAGCGCAGAATGAGATCAACCAACTGCCACTCACCATGCTGCCATTTAACGAGACAGAGGAGTTTCTCTCGCGTATTTCCAACTTTGCCTATCGGGCGTCGATGCGTGACTTGACGAACGAACCACTAAGTGAGAAGGAAATGGGCAACCTGAAAAAGCTGTATCAGAATTCATCCGAGATTACCAAGAATCTGCAGGATGTGCAGCAAAAAGTGCTGACGGACCGATTGCGCTGGATGGATGCAGAGACTGCCATGGCAACACAAGAGCAAACCATGGACAACACGATTGTTGATGGTTTTCGTACAGTGAACAAAAAGGTACAGGAATACCCGGAGCTTGATTGGGGTCCTTCCGTATCCAATATCTATGCAAAACGATCAGTCAAGAAACTGGGCGGCTTACCGGTGACCAAAGAACAGATTCAGAGCAAGGCTGCAAAATTCTCTGATGCGGATCGTAGCAAAATCCAAGTGCAGGAGAACGGTAAAGGAACGGACTGGGAGTCCTACACTGCCACGATTGATCATGCCAACAATGGCAAACTGATGATGGATTTCACTCGTAATGGCGGAATGCTGATCTCTTACAGTGATACGCGTCCAATCGGAACCAAAAAAGTGTCTCGTCAGAATGCCATGGCTAAAGCAGATCAATTTCTAATGAACAAAGGTTACAAAGATATGAAAGCTGTAAATTATGATGAATTTGGTAATTTGGGTAACCTTACTTATGTGCGTAAGCAAGGGGACACTTTGATTTATCCTGAGAAAATGTCAGTTCGTGTAGGACTGGATACAGGCGAAGTAACCGGCTTCCAGGCGAGTGACTTTGTTTACGAACATAATGACAAGCGCAAAATTCCGAAAGCAACTCTTACGGAGCAACAGGCGCGGAAAAAGCTTAATTCGGAGTTCGAAGAAAATTATGTTCGCAAATCCCTGATTGAGAATGATTACAGCAAAGAAGTGTTGTGTTATGAATTCGGAGGGAAAATTAACGGTTCTCGTTACCGGATATACATTAATGCGAATACAGGAATGGAAGAAGCGGTTGAAGAGATCAAACCGGTCAATGCAACCTCATAAAAAGATGGATAATCTGAATTTTAAGCTGTGCGAATAACTGCGGCAGACCACAATGTGGTCTGTTTTTTCTTGTTCAATGTGAGAAAGGTCATGGTATAATAGTCCTTGTACATACGAAGATAAATACATAAAGTGGCGGTGAACAGCTTGTTTCCGAAAATAAATGAAATTTTATACATCCAGATTGCTTCTGCAGATGAAAAAGAGGAACACAAAGAATACAAATCACGCATTGCAGATATGGATGACAGCAGTTTTCTGATTGAGGTCCCGATGCAACAAGGAAGCAGCCGTCTGAAAAGGCTCTTTTTCGGAGAGGAATTGTCCATTTCATATATTACGGAGGATGGGGTCCGGCATTATTTTAATACCTATGTCACGGGATTTGAGGAAGATGTGGTCCGTCTTGTCCGTATCCGCAAACCGCTTCCGAGCGATATATCCAAAATACAACGGCGCAGCTTTCTTCGTGTTCATGCAAACCTCGAATTGGCCATCCAGAGTGAAGATCTGACCCGTGCCGTCGGATTGACTGAAGATATTGGTGGCGGTGGATTGTCCATCTACGGCGAAACGGGGTTTTCAATAGCTGAAGGTCAAAAACTGAAATGCTGGTTGCTGGTCCCCTACCGGAATTCAACCATTGAACATGTGAATTTTGAAGCTGAAGTTGTGCGGATCAAAACCCTGGAAACCGGTAGACAGCTATGCATGCTGAAATTTGTGCAGATTTCAGATTCGGAGCGCCAGAAAATTATCAAGTTTTGTTTCGAACGACAATTGGACTACCGTACGAAATAGGAATGTTGTGGCATAAGAAGAAGGGACTGCGGGTACCGTAATGAAAAAACGGAGGCATTGCCATGAATCATCGTCATGCAACCCGCAGATATGAACGACTTTATTATGTTTTCTCCAGGCGAATGGAACGAAAGGTTACGATTCTGATTACAGTACTTCTAATCCTGCTTGTGGTATATCAATTGCTGCTGTTGGTACCAGGCTTCAAAAAGAATTTGACCACCATTGACCGCCTGGAAGGAACGCCAATTGAAGTGCAAACGATGAATGATTACGAACATCGTTGATTTGTCTGTTTTTGCATCCATGTGTAGAGTGTGGTATAATTTTCACGATGCAGGCAATGCCTGTTTTTTTATTGAGGTTTATCGTTTGAGGAGGAATGCCCCGTTGGCAAGCCAGAACACATCAGAGAACGGGAAAATGAACGTTGCAATTGACGGACCTGCCGGTGCCGGGAAAAGCACGGTGGCCCGATTGGTTGCAGAGGCGCTCGCGTATGTATACGTCGATACAGGCGCAATGTACCGTGCGGTAACCTTGCACATGCTTCGGAAAGATATTGCGCCGGAAGAAGTGGCACAGGTACTTCAGGAAGCCCAAAAGCTGGTCATTGATTTACAACCGGATCCCGACGGACAGAAAGTGTTCTGTAATGGGGAAGAAGTAACCTCGGAAATCCGCTCCCGTGAAGTGACGGGAATCGTGTCCCGATATGCGCAAATCGAGGGGCTGCGTACGCAATTAGTGGATACTCAGCGGCAAATGGCTTTGCGCAAGGGCGTCGTCATGGATGGACGCGATATCGGAACGACAGTACTGCCCGATGCGGAAGTGAAAATCTTCATGACTGCCAGTGTCGAAGAGCGTGCACTTCGCCGCTTCAAAGAACTGGACCCCTCTGAAGGACTGACGTTGCAACAGCTGGAGCGAGACATTGCCACCCGTGACAGATTGGATGAGAATCGGGAGATTTCCCCATTGCGTTGTGCTGAGGATGCTATCGTCCTTGATACAACGGAGATGAACATTCATGAAGTGGTTGACAAAATCGTATCTTATTGCACAATGGTCAGAGGAGAGATCGGTCTATGATTTACACATTTTGCAGCACATTACTGCGGATCATTTATACCATTCTTTTCCGCTTGGAGGCCGTTGGACGGGAGAATATTCCGAAAGAAGGCGGCGTACTTTTATGTTCCAATCATATTAGTAACTTCGATCCTCCAACCGTTGGTATCAAAATTCGCCGTCAGGTGCGTTTCATGGCCAAAAGCGAATTGTTTGAAATTCCGGTACTCGGCCGAATTATTAAAGCCGTGGGCGCTTTCCCCGTTAAACGTGGAGGTGTCAGCAAGGAATCCATCAAAACCTCACTCAATATTTTGCGTGATGGTCAAGTGCTTGGAATCTTCCCCTCGGGAAGCCGTCACAATGATGGAGGTATCGGCAAAAAAGGGGCAGCGAGTTTTGCTCTCCGCAGTGGCGCTACAGTTATTCCTACTGCTATTATCGGTAACTACAAAGTTTTTCGTAAGATGAAAGTTGTATATGGAGCACCAGTAAGTTTGGACGAGTTCAAGGAAGACCCATCTGGAGAAGCTCTGGAGAAGGCGACTGAAAAGATTATGTCCAAGATTAACGAAATGGTGCAAACGGGCGTGCCAAGCAAGTAATGGCTTCGTCGGTAGCTGAGTGCATGTTTCCATATTTTTGAGGGAGACTAAAGTTTGAGCACTCAGTGATGAAAGTGTTTTGAACTCTGCTACAGGCAGGTTTGAATATAATGGGGTTTTTGAATTGAGGAGGGTATTTGACATGTCGGAAGAAATGAAAAATCAAGAAGCAACCCAAGATGAGTTGGATCAATTCGTTTCCTTGAAAAAAGGAGATACCGTAAAAGGAACCATCGTCAAATTGGAAGATAACCAAGCCTATGTGAGCATTGGATATAAATATGACGGTGTCATTCCAATTCGTGAACTGTCTTCATTACATGTTGACAGCGCGTCTGACGCAGTAGAAGTTGGACAAGAAGTTGAAGCTAAAGTTCTTAGCATCGACGACGAGAAAGAAAAACTCGTTCTGTCCAAACGTGCAATCGACAGCGAAAACGCATGGGATCAATTGCAAAAGCATTTTGAAGACCAAGACGTATTCGAAGTTGTTGTAGGTGATGTTGTTAAAGGTGGTCTGGTAGCAGACGTGGGCGTACGTGGATTTATCCCGGCTTCCATGGTTGAACGCCATTTCGTTGAAGACTTCAGCGACTACAAAGGACGCACACTGCGTGTTAAAGTGAAAGAGATCGACCGTGAGAACAACAAAGTGATCCTTTCCCAAAAAGACGTACTGGAGCAAGAATTCGAAGCAAACAAAGCTACAGTAATGGCTGGTTTGCAAGAAGGTCAAGTGATCGAAGGTACAGTACAACGTTTGACTCAATTCGGTGCATTCGTTGATGTGGGCGGAGTTGACGGTTTGGTTCACGTATCCGAGCTGGCTTGGACACACGTTGAAAAACCATCCGACGTACTGTCTGAAGGTGATAAAGTTAGTGTGAAAGTGCTGAAAGTTGACCCTGAAAAAGGAAAAATCAGCCTGAGCATGAAAGCTGTTCAACCAGGTCCTTGGGAAACAGCAAGCGAAAAATTCAATTCAAGCGATATCGTAACAGGTGTTGTAAAACGTCTGGTAGACTTCGGTGCATTTGTTGAAATCGCTCCTGGTGTTGAGGGACTTGTGCATATCTCGCAAATCTCCCACAAACACATCGGCACTCCTCATGAAGTGCTGAAAGAAGGACAGGAAGTTCAAGTTAAAATCTTGGACATGAACCCTTCTGAGCAACGTGTAAGCTTGAGCATCAAAGAAACAGAAGAAGCTCCAGCTCAACCACAAAAATCAGAAAGACCTTCAAGAAACAACGCTCCGCGTGAAGAAATCAACAATCCAAACGTTTCCTTGAACAATCAAGGTATGAGCACTACGCTTGGCGAACTGTTTGGAGACAAACTCAGCAAATTCAAATAAGTTAACAATGCATGGTTCTAAGTTATATACTGCATATTTTGCTGAATAACAAAAGCAAGATCGGCGAGCCCCAGGCGGGTTCGCCGATTGTTTTTATTGCGAGTAATTTGGCATGAAACGTTAGCCAAGACATTTCTTTTTTGCTATGATGAGTATCGTAAGTATGGACAGGAGGAGTGGAATGTATGGCAAGACCCGTTGTGGCAATTGTCGGACGACCGAACGTGGGTAAATCCACCATTTTCAATCGGATCATCGGCGACAGACTGGCCATTGTGGAAGACAAGCCGGGCATTACCCGTGACCGCATATATGGAATCGGTGAATGGAACGGTAAACCATTTAGTATCATTGATACAGGTGGTATCGAAATTGATGGTGAAGATGTAATTTTAAAATCGATTCGGATGCAAGCAGAGCTCGCTATTGAAGAAGCGGATGTTATTGTATTCATGTGTGATGCAAAAGCAGGTATTACGCAATCGGATGAAGAGGTAGCAGAGATGCTCTACCGCTCAGGCAAGCCTATTGTTGTAGCCGTTAACAAAGTGGATAATATCGGACGAAGTGAGCTCATTTATGAGTTTTATGGATTTGGTTTCGGTGATCCCATCGGCGTATCCGGAAGTCACGGTACAGGTGTAGGTGATTTGCTTGATGCAATTGTGGAGAAGCTGCCAGAACTTGAGGAAGAGACTTACGATGAAGATGTCATTCGTGTAGCTCTGATCGGACGTCCTAATGTGGGTAAATCTTCACTGGTTAACGCTATTCTGGGTGAAGAGCGTGTCATTGTAAGTGACGTGGCTGGAACGACTCGGGATGCAATTGATACACCTTTTGAAAAAGACGGCCAACGTTACGTGCTGATTGATACAGCAGGTATGCGTAAGCGTGGTAAAGTATATGAAACAACTGAGAAATACAGTGTAATGCGGGCTATGCGTGCGATTGAGCGTGCAGATGTTGTTCTGATTGTCATTAATGGTGAAGAAGGCATTATTGAACAGGACAAGCATATTGCAGGATATGCATTCGAAGCTGGTAAAGCGTCATTGTTTGTTGTGAACAAATGGGACGTAGTAGAGAAGCATGACAAAACGATGAAAGAGTTTGAGAGAAAAATTCGGGATCACTTCCTGTTTATGACTTATGCTCCGGTCGTATTCTTGTCAGCCCTCACAAAACAACGCTTACAAAAACTGTTGCCGGTTGTGCAACGTGTAGCAGAGCAACACTCGTTACGTGTGCAGACACATCTGCTTAACGATGTGGTGTCTGATGCGGTTGCGATTAATCCTCCGCCAACGGATAAAGGACGGAGAATGAGAATTAACTATGTGACTCAGGTTGCAGTTAAACCGCCGACCATGGTTATTTTCGTGAACGACCCTGAGTTGATGCACTTCTCATATGAGCGCTATCTGGAGAATAAAATCCGTGCAGCGTTTGATTTCGAAGGAACACCAATTCGCATATTTACTCGGAAGAAGTCCGACGAAAGTTAGGGGAGAAGTGTGTGATTTTACAAATCGCAGCGATTGTACTGAGCTATTTGCTCGGTTCGATCAGCTTTAGTGTCCTCCTTGCCAAAGCGATACGGGGGATCGATATTCGTCAGCACGGAAGCGGAAATGCGGGAGCTACCAATACATTGCGTATTTTGGGTAAAGGACCGGCAATTGCTGTTCTGTTACTTGATGTACTTAAGGGTGTTGCAGCTGTATGGATAGGAATCTGGCTGAGCGACGGTTCTGCCTGGATTCCTGCACTCAGTGGTATAGCAGCCATTGCAGGACATAACTGGCCGCTTTACTTCCATTTTCGTGGAGGAAAAGGCATTGCCACAGCCATTGGTGTTCTGGTGAGTCTTGCTTTCCTACCTGCGTTATGTGCTGGGGTGATCGCCATTCTGTCTATTATATTGACACGCTATGTTTCATTGGGGTCTCTGATTTTTGTAGCATTTACACCCATCTTTATTCTGGTATTACCCGGATATTCAATGAATATCTTCTGGGGGAGTCTGATTATTTGTCTGTTTGCGTTCTGGAGACATCGTACCAATATTGCGAAGCTCGCCAAAGGACAGGAAAATAAATTGGGATCGAAAAACCCTGGAGGGGGTAAACGAGTTGTCTAAAAAAGTTGCTGTTCTGGTCGCTGGAAGCTGGGGAACGGCTCTGGCCAGTGTACTCGCTGCCAATCAGTTGGATGTGATGATGTGGACACGTGGTGAAGACCAGGCTAACGAAATCAATAACAAGCACACCAATACACGCTATCTTCCGGATGCGGAGCTTTCACCACGGATTCAAGCAACAACTGATATGGAAGCTGCGGTGGAAGGCGCTATAGCTGTGTTAATTGTTGCGCCTTCATCAGCCATGCGTGCAGTTACGAACCAGCTTAAGGCTTATTACAAGCCTGAGATGTTAGTCATTCATGCAACCAAAGGTTTCGAGACAGAAAGCCTCAAACGGATGTCCACAGTCATTTCAGAAGAGCTTGAATGTGAAGAAGGACGTGTTGTTGTTCTTTCTGGCCCAAGCCATGCGGAAGAAGTGGTGAAGCGTTGTCCAACGACAGTGGTTGTAGCTTCACTGGATAAGTCATCTGCCGAGTCCGCCCAAGCTTTGTTTATGAATGCCTATTTCCGGGTTTACACGAATCGGGACATGATTGGTGTTGAGCTGGCGGGTGCATTCAAAAATATCATTGCTCTTGGTGCAGGTATGTCGGATGGTCTTCAATTTGGTGATAATGCCAAAGCCGCTTTGCTAACACGCGGTTTAGCAGAGATCACACGTATTGGTGTTGAGATGGGAGCAAATCCGCTAACGTTTTCGGGACTTGCTGGAATCGGGGATCTGGTTGTAACGGCTACAAGTCAGCACAGTCGGAACTGGAGAGCAGGTTCCATGTTGGGCCAGGGACAGAAGCTGGATGATGTTCTGAAGTCCATGGGCATGGTTGTAGAAGGCATTCGAACTACACAAGCTGCCTATTTCATCTCCCAAAAATACGGTGTGCAAATGCCAATTGCGGACCAGTTATATCACGTTTTATTCCAGGAGAGACAGCCGCGTGATGCGGTTGAAGCCTTGATGGGACGTGACCCGAAGACTGAAATGGAAGTCATGAAGCTTGAAACCTGGGAGCAATGGCATTCCTGATTATAATCAGCCTAAACGTACCTTGTGAAATAAGAAGCTTATTCACCTTTTCTGTAGCAGACTCATACTATACACATGAGTATTGCCGGAGGAGGGGAGACGAATGGGTAACAACATTTCGAAAGATGCACTGAATGCAATCAACAAGAAAACGGGTAAAACGATAACTGAAGGTGCCGTTAAGAAATTGGCAAGCACGGTGAAACCAACGACGATTCAGAATGAAGCTCAGTTGCGCCAGTTGATCAAACAAGTATCCGCCATGGCGAAAGTTCCGGTATCTGAGGATACGGTTAAGGATATTGTGAGTGCGGTCAAGAAAAGCGGATTGAATCCGAGCAGTATGGAATCGTTAATGAAAATGATGATGAAAAAATAATAGATCACACCTGCATGTACAGGTGATCCAGTAAGACAAAAAGACGAGTCGGCTTCTGCCGGCTTGCTTTTTTGTCTTTTTTTTGGAAAGTTGAGCTGAATTTCGTGTTATAATGGTTGCAATTGTCACAGTGTCAGTGATGAATATCGGACTGAAGGGGAGACTGCTGGATTATGAGCGCAATGGACAAGATGTGGCTGTCATTGGTGGCCATCCTCATTATGGGACTATCTGTATTCCTGATTACGTTTGCTCGTGCCAAAACAAAAGGTATTGTACGGGGGATTCTTTCTCTGATTGCATTTTTGATTATGCTGATTGGCTTTTTCGGTGGAATCGCTTCTCTGACCTGATTTCCCATGCCTGAAAGATAACATCCGCATAAGCGCATCATAAGAACTGACACAATGAACACGGATGAGGGGAGTGTGAGCCTATGGGGCCGCATGATACGGAGGGTCGGACAGAGCGTTATCCGGAATTACACGCGGCTTTGCTGGAAACGGCCAAAGCCTGGAACACACAGCCACAGACATGGTTACTTGGAGGAAGTTGTGGGTTGCTGCTTCAAGGGGTGGAGTTGCAACAGGCTCCGAGAGATATTGATATCTATGCGGATGTCGCTGCTGCTAAAGAACTCCACCGTAGCGCTCCAGGGGAAATGCTTGACGAGCCTACAGTGGACAAGACGGGACCGTATGCTTCTCTGCTGAGCCACTATCAGGTGGGTGAATGTGCGCTGGAACTGGTTGGTGGTTTCGAAATATGGGCTCGCAAAAGTTGGTACCGCATCGAGATTGAACATGTACTTGCTCCGCATGCACCAGTAGCACAAGTGGGTTCATATACCCTGCGCCTGATGCCGCTTGCGCATGAGCTGTTGTTTAATCTGCTACGAGGTCGTGAAGATCGTTATGTCCCCATTGCGACACAGATGCGACAGCAACCATATGCCCATCAACCTATAATGATGCTTTTAAGTCAACAAAATGTATGGACAAGCCGCTTCAGAGCCGAAGTGGAAGAACTTGTTGGCTTTGCATGGTCACAGTAGGGAGGAACATAATGGACTATAAAGTTACTTTTTTACCTATGAACAAATCGATAGCGCTCAAACCAGGGGCAACACTTCTGCATGCAGCACGACGTGCTGGAGTCAAAATTACGACCCGATGTGATGGTAAAGCGGCTTGCCTGATGTGCAAAGTGAATGTGGATGAAGAACATCGGGCGGAACTGTATCCACCGACAGATGCAGAAAAGCGCAAGCTGGGTTCACTGTTGGAAGCAGGTACACGACTGTCCTGTCAGGCCAAGGTGTGTGGATCTCTATCGGTTCATGTTCCAGAGGATCCGCTGAAGGCAGCCATTCGGAAACAACTGGAACGTCAACAACAGGAAGACGACTGGTTCTGAGCGTTATGACATTGATTCTCTAATGAGTTATTCAAGGAGGACACGAATGATTAGGAACAAGGCAAAATGTGTGGAAGGAAGCAGACGGCAGCGTCTGAAACATCAGACGGGCGGTCTGCTGTTATTCCTGTTGTTTGCTTTTACAGCAAGTGGTTGTATGTATCCATCCCAGAGTAATTCGGACCCTAAGATAGCCTATCGGGAAAGCGTGAGCCGTATTCAGAGTGCGGTCGAGGCATTCCAGCAAGATGAAGGAATTTTGCCAATCATCAATGCAGATATGGAAACGCCAAAATATGAAAAGTTCAGAGTAGATCTGCCCAAGTTGAAACAATTGGGGTATCTGGATGAAATACCTGGGACTGCTTTTGAAAGTGGTGGGAGCGCTTACTTCCTTATTCAGGACGAAGAAGTGAATCCGACCGTTAAAGTGATGGATCTTCTGACCGTACAGAAAGTAAACGATGTGCAACGAATGGTTAATCAATATAAGTCCGTACATAACAATAAGCTACCAAGCGGGGAAGAACTGTATCCGGGGTTATATGCTGTGGATATGGAGCAGGCTGCACAGGCGGGCACACCTTCCATTACGCTGAATAGTGTATATTCAGGTCAGGCGTTACCTTTTATGATGGATGACAAAGGCAAGGTCTATGTAGATTATGCTTTTGATATTATGCAGGCAGTGGAAAAGTCTGACGTGTCTCCAGCAGAGACTGAAGATGTTCGGGATTTGCTGGTGGAACACTCCTACTTCGTACCTGTAAAATCCGTTTTCTACGCTTGGAAAAATAATGCGCCGGTTGCCCAGCCAATAAAATAAGCATGGTTGCAATTCAAATGATTTAGCTGTAAAACCACCATGACTCCAATGGTTCAAAAAGAGATATTCCAAATAAGGGATATCTCTTTTTCTTTTGTCCGTATGAGCAATAACCGTCATAAAAGCTTCATGGATCTCATAAAGTAGATTGAAATAAAGACGCGCAGTCCGAGATCGGGGGATTCTCCTAATGTCATCACCATAAGATAAAAAAACAAAAATACGCGTCATATTGCCGCATACGGATACATAAGATGATACTAGTCCAATTGCATGTACGAGTTAACGCCGCTCTCGCCGGTTTCATCAGAATGCAACGTTCGGCGGCGGACGACTTCCGGGCACTCACAAAGGCGGCTCTACCGTTGCAGGGATTTCAGTCTTCTGATTGAAAAAACGAAGCGGATGCTCTTTAGCATTTTTCCTTCGGAGTAATTTAGGGAGGGGATTTCATTGGAGAAAGTGGACATTTTTAAGGACATAGCTGAGCGGACCGGAGGGGATATTTATCTCGGGGTTGTCGGCGCAGTCCGGACGGGAAAATCAACATTTATTAAACGATTCATGGAAACGATCGTATTGCCTAACATCACAAGCGAGGCTGATCGTGCCCGTGCAGTGGATGAACTTCCACAAAGTGCGGCAGGCAAAACCATCATGACAACCGAGCCAAAATTTGTACCGAATAACGCAGTCCAGATCAAGGTGGCCGAAGGACTCGATGTCAATGTACGTTTGGTGGATTGTGTGGGTTACGCAGTGGAAGGAGCCAAGGGATACGAGGATGAGAATGGTCCACGCATGATCTCCACGCCTTGGTTCGAGGAACCAATTCCGTTCCAGGAAGCTGCCGAGATTGGTACTCGCAAAGTTATTCAGGAGCATTCTACACTGGGTGTTGTGGTAACAACAGACGGCACAATCGCCGAAATTGCCCGCAGTTCCTATGTGGAATCTGAAGAACGGGTCATTGCGGAATTAAAAGAAGTGGGTAAACCGTTTGTCCTGGTCATCAACTCCACTCGTCCTCGCAGTGAAGAAGCCCTGCAATTGCGTAGTGAGCTTGCTGCCAAGTACGACATTCCGGTGATGACACTCAGTGCAGCGACCATGACGGAAGATGATGTGACGGGTGTACTTCGTGAAGTGCTCTATGAGTTCCCTGTGCATGAAGTGAATGTAAACTTGCCGAGCTGGGTTATGGTACTCAATGAGACTCACTGGCTGCGTAGCAACTACGAAAACTCCGTACGGGATACCGTTAAGGATATTCGAAGACTTCGTGATGTGGATCGGGTTGTCGCTCAGTTCATGGAATATGAATTCATTGATCGCGCAGGCCTGAGTGGCATGAATATGGGGCAGGGTGTAGCCGAAATTGACCTGTACGCGCCGGATGAACTGTATGATCAGATTCTCGTGGAAGTGGTTGGCATCGAGATTCGCGGCAAGGATCATCTGCTGCAATTAATGCAGGAATTCTCGCATGCGAAGAGAGAATACGACCGCTTCGCAGAAGCGCTGGAGATGGTCAAAACGACCGGATACGGCATTGCTGCTCCATCTCTTGCAGAGATGGCTCTGGATGAACCTGAGCTCATACGTCAGGGCACCAAATTTGGCGTACGTCTGAAAGCAACGGCACCGTCCATTCACATGATCCGGGTTGATGTGGAATCGGAGTTCGCTCCAATCATCGGTACGGAGAAACAAAGTGAGGAACTGGTGAGATACCTGATGCAGGATTTCGAGAACGACCCGATCAAGGTATGGGATTCAGACATGTTTGGTCGTTCGCTGCACTCCATTGTGCGAGAAGGTATCCAGGGCAAGATTGCCATGATGCCGGATAATGCAAGATACAAATTGCAAGAGACGCTGGGAAGAATCATTAACGAAGGTTCGGGCGGCTTGATCGCTATCATTCTGTAAAACATCAAAAGACCGTAAGGGGGCATCCCCTCGCGGTCTTTTTTATGTGATTTCTTTATTTTGGATGAAATGGATAGGAAGAATAGTGCTTTTGAAAAAACTTAGCGAGTTTTAGCTTTAAATTGCTAAAACCCATTTACATACTAGGGATTAGCCGTTATATTAATATTCAACTATTGTGATTGAGATCACAGAGAGTGGACAGGGGGATACAGAGATGAAAAGAAAAGAGACAAAATGGCTATGGTTGAGTGTGTTATTAGTATTTACATTGGCGCTGTCCGCTTGCGGAATCAAAAAAGAACCGGCAGCCACTCCGGCTTCGGGTGCATCAGATGATACACCAAAAACAGAAGCAGTCACAGGCCCACTAAGCGGAAAACGGATCGCACTTATTATGGAATTCAATACAGGTACTTTCTCGCAGCAATATGTGCAGGGTGTAAAAGAAGAAATCGAAAAATTCGGTGGAGAACTGACAACGTTTGTTGCCGATAATGACAAAGCAAAGATGGTATCCTTGCTTGATAGCGCTGTTAACCAAAAATTCGATGCCATTCTCACGGATCATGGGGATTCCCTATTAGAGCCAGGCGTGAAGAAGGCAGTAGAACAGAAAATACCAGTGGTCGTGTTTGACGCAGCTATCAGTGTTCCAGGAGCTACAGTCCTGTCGCAGGATGACCAGAAGATGGCTGAGCTGACGCTGGAGCAAATGAAAAAAGATATCAATGGACAAGGCAATATTGTCAAAGTATGGGTAGCTGGTTTTGCACCGATGGAACGCCGTCAGATAGCATACGGTGAATTCATGAAAGCAAATCCGGACATCAAGGAAATAGCTACATTCGGTTCTGCACAGAACCCGGCGCTGGATACTCAAGCCAAAATGGAAGCTATTCTCAAGCAATATCCAAAAGGTGAGATTAAAGCTGTATGGACTGCATGGGATGAGTTCGCCAAAGGTGCAGCGCGTGCGGTTCAACAAGCTGGACGTGACGAGATCAAAGTGTATGGTATTGATATGAGTGACGAGGATCTGCAAATGATTCAGGACCCGAAAAATCCTTGGGTTGCTTCTGCGGCTGTTGATCCAACGGATATTGGTCGCGTCCAGGTACGTTATGCTTATCAAAAACTGAACGGGGACGAGACGGAAGATGCAGTTGTGCTTAACCCGGTCTATGTTCAACGTGAAGCTCTGCCAGATAAACAAATCTCCACTTCGGAGCTGTCAGAGTTCGTTGAAGGATGGGGTGGCAGCACACAAGGAATCAAGGACTGGATGAGCGAATACGGAATTACTGCTAAATAAGCAGCGTATGGGAAGCGCGCCGCAAGGCGCGCTTTTTTCAAACAAATAAAGATATGTATGGTCTGGATGAAAAAAGGGATGCTCCCGGAAGGGAACGATTGGAGGTTAACATCATGAGCACTGCACCGATTCTGCTTCAAATGGAACACATCCACAAGCAGTTTTCAGGTATACCTGCACTGAAGGATGTGGATTTCTCTGTAAAAGGCGGGGAGATTCATGCGCTGCTGGGTGCCAATGGTGCCGGGAAGAGCACGTTAATGAAGATTTTGTCGGGTGCCTATCCATTGGATCAGGGGACGATTCAATTGAGTGGACAAGCGCTTCATTTAAGTTCTCCGGGAGACGCTAAGGCAAGTGGGATTCACTGTGTCTATCAGGAAGTGGATGCGGCACTGGTACCACAGCTGACGGCTGCGGAGAACATTATGCTGGATCAGTTGGCCTCATCTGCTGGAGGTTGGTGGAAAAGTCCACGGAAGCTGCAACAGCGCGCGGTTGAGGCGTTGAAGCAATTAGGGACGGACATATCCGTTCACCAAAAAGTGGCCGATCTGACACTTGCAGAGAAACAGATGATACTGCTGGCACGGATTTTGATCCAGGATGCCAAAGTCATCATTTTTGATGAACCGACTGCACCGCTGAGCCAGGAAGAAACGGATGCATTTTTCCGAATTGTTCATTTCCTGAAGGATCGGGGCGTAGCCTGCATTTTCATTACCCATCGTCTTGCTGAAGTGACGGGTCACTGTGATCGCGTTACGGTTATGAGAGATGGGCAACACGTATTTACCGGTGAAGCAAAGGGACTGACGATAAACGATTTGGTTACACAGATGCTGGGCAAACCATTCGAAGAAGAGTTTCCGAAGACGGAAGTGCCCGTGGGGGAACTGCTGTTGGAGGCGCGTGGGCTTCGTCGTGGAGTGAAGGTTAAAGGTGTTAACCTCTCTGTAAGCCGAGGTGAAGTCCTCGCTGTGGTGGGTCTGGTAGGCGCGGGTAAAACGGAAAGCTCTCGTTTGCTGATTGGTGCAGATCGGCTGGAGGGAGGCGAGATCCGGCTTAACAACCGTAATCTCCGCCTGTCTCAGCCTGCGGATGCGGCGGCTCTGGGGATTGTTTCTGTACCGGAGGAGCGACGTAAACAAGGAATCTTGATTCAGGAGAACGTGGAACGGAATTTAAGCCTGCCTTTGCTTAGTCGTCTTAGTACATTAGGTTTCGTAAGCCGCAAGCGGGAACGTCTGAATGCAGAGTCATTGGTGAAACAGCTTGGAATTAAAACATCGTCCGTGAAACAGGAAGTGAAATATCTAAGCGGTGGTAATCAGCAGAAGGTAGCGATTGGTAAATGGCTTAATGCGGATGCGGATGTATTTATATTTGATGAGCCAACCAAAGGCGTAGATATTGGGGCAAAAAGTGACATTTTTCGCATCATTAATGAACTGGCTTTGGCGGGTAAGGGGGTAATCTATTTCACCTGTGAACTGGATGAAGGCATGGGAATTGGTGACCGAATCGCTGTCATGTGCGAAGGTGTTATCGTAAAAGAGTTCAAACGAGGCGAGACTAACCAAGAACAGCTGCTATACTATGCAAGCGGTGGACAAGAGGTGCAATCATGAAGGATAAATCACTGGATTTTGCGTTCCGTTACGGGGCGATTATAGTCATCATAGGTGTTATTGCATTTTTCGGCATTAAATTGCCTTATTTCTTTACGTACAGTAACTTGACCGATATTTTGGGCTCGATCTCTATCGTTACGTTTGTAGCGATCGGTGTTACGTTATCTCTCATTGTTGATGGATTCGATCTCTCGGTAGGGGCGACTGTCTCATTGACGACCGTCGTTACTGCTTCGTTAATGATTTGGTATCAACAACCACTGGCAATTGTAATTATTGTGCCTCTAATCATTGGCGCTGTTATTGGTTTACTGAACGCTTTGCTGATTGTAAAATTGCGTATTCCGGATTTGCTCGCCACCCTTGCCACGATGTACATCATCGGAGGTATTCACAAAACGTATGCACAAGGATATACCATTTACAATCACATGCAGTTCCCTGACGGGAGCAAAGCTGCGGGAGAGATGGACCCGACATTCCTGCTCATAGGGCAGGGTAAATGGCTTGGTATGCCGATATCGGTTATCATGCTACTTATTGCGGTAATAGGTGTGCATATCTTTTTAACGTATACGAAATATGGTCGCCAGATGTACATTACAGGTGGTAATGAGGAAGCTGCACGGTTGTCTGGAATCAAGGTGAAAAAGGTGCGTACACTCGCTTATGTAGCCGCTGGAGTGTTTGCAGCAATCGGGGGTATCATCTATGCTTCCAAAGTAGGATCTGGGCAAATTGATGCGGGATCTCCGTTGTTAATGGAATCCGTAGCTGCAGTATTTGTCGGTTTCTCTGTGTTTGGTGCGGGTAAACCAAATGTCATCGGAACCTTCATTGGGTCGGTTCTGATTGGTGTTCTTGTGAACGGGTTAACGATGATGAACGTACAGTATTTCACACATGATATTGTAAAAGGTGGGGTTCTCGTACTTGCCCTGGCGGTTACATTTTACGTCTTAAACCGCAACCGGACTTGAAATTGTGGGCTGTCTGTATTAGTATGAAATTTGTTCGGCGTCTGAAATCCCTGTGGTTTCAGGCGACATTCTGCCGAAAATGACTGTTGACCGCAGGCGGAGATTTGTGTTCAGCGCTCAAGATGTACGTAGATTTTTTGCGTATGAACGTATATTTCGCTATAAAACGGAAACACAGTATAACATTCAGGACATTGATACAGGAGGTGAAAAACAAATGAACAAATCAGACTTGATTACACACGTATCTGAAGCGACTGAATTGTCCAAGAAAGATGTAACGAAAGCGGTTGATGCCGTATTCGAAGCAATCTCTGAGGCTCTTCAAAGCGGAGATAAAGTACAATTGGTTGGTTTTGGGAACTTCGAAGTTCGCGAGCGCTCTGCACGTAAAGGACGCAACCCGCAAACAGGTGAAGAAATCGAAATTCCTGCGAGCAAAATTCCTGCATTCAAACCAGGTAAAGCGCTCAAAGACGGAATTAAATAAGATTTCTACATATTCCATATGTCGACAAAAAGACCGTGACTTGTTCACGGCCTTTTCTTTTGCCCTTTAACGATGATTCTTGCGGTTATCCGAGTGCTCAGGATCCTCCGGTTGCCCGGTATAAGCAACCAGAATGAGTTCTTCGCCAGCAGCTGCAGACAGATGCTGTTCGATTTCTTTTAACTGATGAATATGCTCGTCTGTAAGTGCGGCAGGGGTGTACTTCATACAGATTCTCCTTTCTGTGGCTGTACAACTGTAGTATGACCCGAGGGTAGCCGATTCTTACGGTCATTCGTATAAGGCGCAGGTTGACAAATGAAACAATCTTAATCATCATTAACGCTATCGAACTAAAGAAGGGGACATGCGTGATGGATCATCCAACCGGCAATGATTATATTGTAATTAAGGCAGAGGAAAATGGTGTCCAGGTGATCGGATTAACCCGAGGTCAGGATACACGTTTTCACCACACCGAGAAATTGGACAAGGGTGAAGTGATGTTTGCCCAATTTACCACCCATACTTCAGCTATTAAAATCCGGGGCAAAGCCACGCTGATTACCAAGCATGGACAGATTGAATCGGAGTAATGACAGATTGAATACATTCAAATGAAGATTGCAGGCATAGCCTGCTTTTTTTCATTGTACAATGAGGTATGAGCCTTTACCGGACAGACTACACTAACAGGTAAAGGCAGGGAGGCGTATATGAAACCGCGGATGATTGTTACTGCTTCAATACTGGCAACGGTTGCGGCGGTCTTTCTGCTTGTTGCGATACAAACCTTACATATGCGTACATGGGGCGGGGACAACGTACAGCCTGCCTCTGCATCACATCATCCAGTTCAGCTAACGAATGACAATCTGGTTGATGTGCTAAGCTCCATGCAGCTATCAACTCCCATTGCAAGAGTGGAATGGAAACAGTCCATTTTGACACTGGACCTCAAAGTTAAAGGAACGGGTACAAGTTACACTGAAATCTATGAGAACATGGCAGCTGTGGCGGATCTGGGCTTTCGGAGTCTGGATAACGTGGATCAGGTGCTGCTGCGTGTGATGGCAGAAGATGAATGGATGCATAAACGACATCTGTTGCTTGCTGCTGATATTCGGCGTGGAGAGTGGCCTCTGTATGCGATTGAAACATTACGGAACTGGAAAAGTGCGGCCTTTTCAGATGAATTAAAGGACTGGTTTCATTTGATGGAGACCGAACTCTGGAAGAAGCAATTCGAAATGACAAGTCAGGGGTAATAGAATAGCAGGATTCAGTGCGTGCCCGTTCAACATATGCTATAATATATAAGATTGTAGTGCAGAAATGGTTTAACAATGTTAAGGCTCGGAGGCTGAGAATGAATTCATATCGCGTACCCCAACTAGCAAAGAAATATACGGATTACGACATGATTCGACAACATACGGAAATCCCATCATTTCCGGATAGCCGGGCACGTCTGTTGCAGGTATTTGTGGGCCGCACAGACGAAAAGGTGCATCAAGAGTTATATGCTCTTGCAACTTCGCTCGTTCAGTTGGCCATGGATACGCATGATCGAATCGATACCATTTCCGGTGAGCGGAAAGAGCAGGAGATGCGTTCACGTCAGTTGAATGTACTCGCCGGGGATTATTTAAGTAGCCGTTTTTATCAATTGCTTGCCCAAGCGGGCAGAATTGAAATGATTGGCAAACTCAGTGGTGCTGTATCCGGAGTGAACGCACGCAAGATGACGCTGTATGAACGGATGAAGAAGCTTCTCGTTTCGGCTGATGAATACTTGCGTGAAACGGTACAGCTGAGGATGCAGCTGTTTCTTTCATTTACAGGCATGATTCAACATAACGAAGAGTCATTATGGAACAGCCTGTTGACCGAATTCAGCTCCTGCGAAACGATCGTGGAAGAACTGAAGCGGATGAATGACGCAAAACAATATCTTCATAGCTATGCATATTGGCACATATACGAGCATGGTAATGACGATGAGCGCAATGTGTTGCGTCACTCTGAACCGGATGTACGTGCATGGAACGCTATGGTGCTGAAGCATAGGGTTGGCGAGGTTTTGCTGGACAAGCTTCGCGAGTGTACACACCGCATTCAACTGTTGTTGCAAGACGAGGAAGGGCGGATGGGCTTGCATGAGATACATGCAATTCTAGAGCCTTACTTGGCATATTTGCAGCCTTCACATGCGGCAGTAAGGGAAGATTGAGGGGGAGACAGACGAATGGGGAGCGGAGAGACCAAACCGAAAGAAGAATATGTCCATTCGGTTTTTCAGAGTATAGCCGGAAAATATGATGTCATGAATGATATTCTGAGTTTCCGCAGGCATAAGGCTTGGCGTAAATTCACCATGAAAAAGATGAATATGTCCAAAGGCGATACCGGTCTTGATTTGTGCTGCGGCACATGTGACTGGACGCTTGCTATGGCAGAGGCAAGTGAAACGGGGCACATGCACGGACTTGATTTTAGCAGCAACATGCTGGAGGTCGGCCAGACAAAGATCAATGCAGTGCAACGTCAGAAGCAGATTACCCTGACACAGGGAAATGCCATGTCACTTCCTTTCGAAGACAATTCATTTGATTATGTGACGATTGGATTCGGGCTGCGCAATGTACCTGATCTCAGACAAGTGTTGTCTGAAATGAAACGTGTGGTCAAACCGGGCGGTATGGTTGTGTGCCTGGAATTGTCCAAGCCAACATGGCAGCCGTTTAAAGGCATTTATTATTTTTATTTTGAGAAGGTTTTACCGAATCTTGCCAAAGTGTTTGCTAAAAGTTTTGAGCAGTACAAATGGCTGCCGGACTCACTGGCCATTTTCCCAGGAAGGCAGGAACTGGCAGACATTTTTGCAGAAACTGGATTACAACAAGTGCAGGCCTACCCTCTGACCGGAGGTATCGCGGCACTGCATATTGGAACCAAGGAGAATCAGCATGTTTAGGAAAATTCGCATCTTTTTAGAAATGATCAAGATTGAACACACGCTTTTTGCTTTACCTTTTGCATTTATGGGGGCCATTCTCGGCTCCATGGTAGTGAATGATACCTTCCCAAGCTGGATGCAGATCATGTGGGTATTGCTTGCGATGGTCGGCGCACGTAGTGCGGCTTTTGGTTTGAACCGAATTATTGACCAAGCGATTGATGGTAAAAACCCGCGTACCGCGATGAGAGCCATCCCGGCAGGACTGTTGAAAAATGGGGAAGTTGTTATATTTGTCATTATCTCATTTGTATTGTTATTCTGGGCCTCATCCAATCTTAATGTATTATCCATGCAGCTGTTGCCTATTGCTGTGTTTATGTTGGTATTGTATTCGTACACCAAACGATTCACATGGTTATGCCACGTCGTTCTCGGAATGACGATTGGTTTGGCACCACTTGGTGGCTGGGTAGCTGTAACAGGAACGATGGATTGGACAGCGATTGTGCTGTACGTTACGATTGTGTTCTGGACAGCGGGCTTTGATATTATCTATGCATGTCAGGATCTGGAATTCGATCAGGGAGAGGGTCTTCACTCCATACCTTCGCGTTTTGGCCTGGTTAAATCCTTGCAGATCGCCAAGTTCTTCCATGTGATTACTGCAATTGGTTTTCTTGCGTTATTGTTGATGACAGATCTGAGCTGGTGGTATGGCGCAGGCATGTTAGTGACGTATGGAATTCTGTTCTATCAACACTATATTGTATCGCCTAATGATATGAGCCGTGTTCAAACGGCGTTTTTTACCATGAACAGTTTGCTTAGTTTAATCGTATTTACGTTCACTCTGATTGATCTGGCGGTGAAATAAATGGTACAGCAGCCGGACAATAAACGACTGGTTGTCGGAATCACCGGAGCGAGTGGCAGCATATATGGCATTCGATTAATTGAAACGCTGCTTGATTTGGAATATAACGTTCATCTGGTCATATCCAATGCAGGGTGGCGTGTACTGAAAGAAGAATTGGATTGGGATGTGACGAATCGGGACGCGGTGCTGGAAGAAAAATTCGGCAACCGTGCCGGTTCTCTGATCTATCATCCTGTGAGTGATATAGGGGCCTCCATTGCAAGTGGTTCTTATCTGGCCGATGGCATGATTATCATGCCATGTTCGATGGGAACTCTTTCGTCCATCGCGCAGGGATCGTCGGATAATCTGATGTCTCGCGCAGCCGATGTTATGATGAAAGAGGGAAGAACATTGATCCTCGTACCACGTGAGACGCCTCTTCATGCAATCCATCTGGAGAACATGCTGAAGCTTTCTCGTCTTGGTGTACGAATGATACCGGCTATGCCTGCTTTTTATTACAAACCTCAGACTATGGATGAGTTGATTCTGTTTTTGGTGGGGAAAGTGCTGGATAGCTTGCGCATCCCACATCAACTGTTTACAAGATGGGGAGAACCGGATGAACGGGGATAACGACTGAGTTCGATACAAGGCTGTTTTTTGCCAAAGTGTTGCTCGGTTTATTTGTCCCCCGAATCCCGGGGTATTGGTGAGCACTGATGGTGAGTCTTCATGAACCACAGTCTTGACCCATGCTCCGGCAACTTCTGTATTTTGTTTCAGAACAAGTCGCAGAGTTTAATTTTCGGGTGTCGGCTATGACATTCGGAGAAGAAAAACACGTTAGATTACCTTATAGAACAACACAAGCAAGAACGGTAAGCCGGGTTTTTCGTAATGCCTGCAGGCCCGACTTGCTGGAGGGGAAGGTAAGCATGAATTTATGGACTGACAATACGCTGATACGGGTGAACGAATGAAACTATTGGATATTTTCGGGTTGTTAAAAAAGGACATGGATTACATTGAGAAAGAGTTGTATCGCAGTGTTCGAGGAGAACAGAAGCTGCTGAGTGAAACGTCACTTCATTTGCTCAAAGCAGGAGGAAAACGGTTACGGCCTGTTTTTGTGTTACTTGGTGGGAAATTTGGTACATACGACATTGAACGTCTGAAGCTGGTTGCGGTTCCGCTGGAACTCATTCATTCGGCATCCCTCGTTCACGATGATGTCATTGATAATGCGGAGACACGCCGTGGCAAACCCACGGTGAAGTCGAAATGGGATAATCGGATTGCCATGTACACAGGAGACTATATCTACGGTAAGGCACTTGAAATGACTGCCGGATTATCCGATCCAGCTATTCATCGTATCCTTGCCAAAGCTATGGTACAGATGTCCATTGGTGAGATGGAGCAAATTCGCGATTTTTTCAATACGGGACAAAGTGTTCGTAACTATCTGCTGCGGATTCGCCGTAAAACAGCACTTCTGATTGCCGTTAGCTGTCAGTTAGGGGCATTGACTACACGTGCGCCTGAGCATGTTTCTTCCCTGCTGTATACGTACGGATACAATGTGGGGATGGCTTTCCAGATTCAAGATGATGTACTTGATCTGGTAGGTACTGAGAAACAACTCGGCAAGCCACCTGGCAGTGACATGAAGCAAGGAAATATCACTCTTCCTGTACTTTATGCCCTAGAAGAATCCGATCTGCGGGAACCTTTGCTTAAGGAGATTTCCCGTGTCCAGCATGAAGAAGGACGGGCAAGTGCATCGGATGCAATTGGAATGATTCGCCAAAGTCAAGGAATTGCTAAAGCAGAAGCCCTTGCTGACCGATATATGAAGAAAGCGCTCGATGCTCTCGATCAGCTACCTAACATCAAGACGACCAAAAACTTGCGTGATATCGCTCATTTTGTGGTTAAACGTACGCATTAAACAATGTATGACCTTCAACTCTCGGATTACTCATACCCAAAGATGAACAGAACTGTGAGATTCCTCATTGGGAGGATTTGGACATGTATGTTACAATCAGAGGGATTGCGTTTACATAGTGATTAACTTTGAACCGTGAGTGAGGAGTGAGCTGATGGATCGTACATTTTTGATGGTGAAGCCGGATGGTGTGCAGCGTGGATTGATCGGTCGAATTATTAGCCGTCTGGAAGACAAAGGATTTAAGTTGGTGGCAGGCAAATTGGTGCAGATGTCTGAGGATCAGGCAAAACGCCATTATGCTGAACATGAGGGTAAACCGTTTTTCGATGATTTGGTTCGTTTTATCACATCTGGGCCTGTATTTGCCATGGTGTGGGAAGGCGACGATATTGTGGCGCTTGCACGCATCGTCATCGGAAAAACCAATGTGAAGGAAGCAGCTCCGGGTACCATTCGTGGAGACTTCGCCAGCCACACACCACATAATCTGATTCATGGGGCAGATTCACCGGAAAGTGCTTCCCGTGAAGCAGCAAATTTCTTTGCTTCAGATGAACTGGTGGTATACGACAAGAGCATCGCAGCCTGGTTGTAATTATTAGCCAAAAGGGTGATACACGATGCTGGAGCAAGAACAACTACTAGACCCGGATTACACCGGATTCATTCGTAAAATCAAAGAGAGCACAGGCATTGATCTTGCTCAATACAAGGAAGGCCAGATGAAAAGAAGGCTGACCACACTTCGCAACAAAAACGGGTTTCATACATTTTCTAACTTTTTTGAAGCTATGCAGAAAGATAAATCATTGTTCTACGAGTTCCTTGATCGTATGACGATTAACGTGTCGGAATTCTGGCGTAATCCCAATCGTTGGGAAGTGCTGCGGGACGAAATTCTGCCTGAGCTGCTGGGGTCCAAGCGTCGTGCTAAAGTTTGGAGTGCAGCCTGTTCAACAGGTGAAGAACCTTATACACTCGCCATGATTCTGGACACGATGGGCATTTTGAAGGACAGTTCCATTACGGCAAGTGATCTGGATGAAGGTGCATTGGCCAAAGCCAAGGAAGGGCGTTATATGGAACGCTCACTTAAGGATGTGCCAAAGGAAACGGCGAACCGTTACTTCAAGCAGGATGGCTTGGTATACCGTATTGATGAGCACCTCAAAAATTCGATCAAGTTCATGAAACAAAATTTGCTGGTGGACCGTTTTGACGATGGGTACGATCTGATTGTGTGCCGAAATGTCATGATCTATTTTACCGAGGAAGCCAAAAATCTGTTGTATCACAAATTTGCAGCAAGTTTGCGTCCAGGCGGTATTTTGTTTGTGGGTAGTACGGAGCAGATCTTCTCCCCGGGACAATATGGTCTGGAGACAGCAGAGACATTCTTCTATCGGAAAAAATAATGATAATGGTTGTTTAGCCGTCTGAAGCACATGTACATGTGTTCAGGCGGTTATTTGTATACCAAGTACAAGAAAGAGCCGACTTTCTTGTCAAAGCCGGTCAGCTATACTATAATAAGCAAAGAAATTATGGGATTTTAGCAATGTGAAGTTTAACAGTTTAAAGGGGGAACGTATTATGAGTTTACGCTATTTAACCGCAGGGGAGACGCACGGACCCCAATTGACCGCTATTATTGAAGGATTGCCAAGTAATTTGACGATTGATTTTGAAGAACTGAATTTCCAGCTTCACCGCCGCCAAAAGGGATATGGCCGTGGACGCCGGATGCAGATCGAGAAGGATCAGGCGAATTTCGTTGGTGGTATCCGTCACGGATATACAACAGGTGCTCCGGTAGCGCTGGTTGTTCAAAATAACGACTGGAAACATTGGCAGAATATTATGAATATTGAGCCGATTGAAGGCAGTGACGAAGAAAAACGTCGCGTTCATCGTCCGCGTCCAGGACACGCTGATCTGAACGGTGGACTCAAGTATAATCTCAAAGACTTGCGTAACGTACTGGAGCGCTCCAGTGCACGTGAGACAACGGTACGTGTGGCATGTGGTGCCATTGCACGTCAATTCCTGGCAGAATTCGGAATCAAGGTAGCTGGACGTGTACTTCGTATTGGAGAGATCGAAGCTCCATATCAGGACCTTCCGATTGATGAACTGATCGCAGTGACAGAAGCTTCCTCTGTACGTGTTACGGATGCTGAGACAGAGAAGAAGATGGAAGCCTACATCGACCAGATTAAACAAGAAGGCGATTCCATCGGAGGAATAGTGGAATGTATCGTTGAAGGTGTACCTATTGGTCTTGGTAGTTATGTTCAATACGATCGCAAGCTGGATGCACGAATCGCTCAAGGCGTAATGTCCATTAATGCATTCAAAGGTGTAGAGATTGGTATCGGATTCGAAGCTGGAGTCATTCGGGGATCACAGGTGCATGATGAAATCATGCATACGGACGAGCGCGGCTACCACCGGGCAACCAACCGTCTGGGTGGATTCGAAGGTGGTATGACAAACGGTATGCCAGTCGTTGTACGTGGTGTGATGAAGCCGATTCCAACGTTGTATAAGCCACTGCAAAGTGTCGATATTGATACAAAAGAAGCATTTACGGCTCAGGTTGAGCGCTCGGATGCTTGTGCTGTACCAGCAGCGAGTGTGGTTATGGAGCATGTTGTAGCGTGGGAAATTGCCAAAGCATTCCTGGAGAAATTCGGCGGGGATTCCATGGAAGAGATCCGTGCCAATGTTGCTAATTATAACGTTCAACTGGAGAATTACTAATATGCGTCAGCTGACGGTACAGTTGGAGGAACGCTCATATCCGATTCTGATTGGTAGCGGCCTATTGGCACAAGCCCCTCAATATTTTGAGCAATATGGCTTGACCAAAAAAAGTCCGCTACTGATCATTACAGATGAAAATGTGGCTCCCAAATACTTGTCAGGTTTGGAGCAAACGCTGCGTACGGCTGGTTATACAGTCGTATCGGCGGTTGTGCCCGCTGGTGAAACATCGAAATCCCTTTCGGTGTTTCAGGATATGATGACCGTTGCGATCGAAGGCAAACTGGATCGGAGTTCTGCGATTCTGGCCTTAGGTGGTGGTGTCGTAGGTGATCTGGCTGGCTTTGTTGCCGCTACATATATGCGTGGAATCAAGTTTGTTCAAGTACCTACAACGATTTTGGCGCATGACAGCAGTGTAGGCGGCAAGGTGGCTGTCAATCATCCGCTGGCCAAAAATATGATCGGTGCATTTCACCAGCCCGAGCTTGTACTCTATGATGTGGACACACTTCAATCCTTGCCGCCGCGAGATGTATCGGCGGGGTTGTCAGAGATGTTGAAGCACGGACTGATCCGTGATGAGGCTTTTGCACATTGGTGTGAGGAACATGCGGAAGAACTGCTTGCGCTTAATCCGGAAGCACTTGGATACGGCTTGGAGCGTGGATGTGGCATTAAGGCAGAGATTGTATCCAGAGACGAACGGGAAAATGGTGAACGTGCGTTGTTGAACCTGGGACATACGATTGGTCATGCCATTGAAGCGATTGCCGGTTATGGAGAATTCCTGCACGGAGAAGCGATCTCGATCGGTATGGCTGGATCAGCATTGCTTGGTGAGAAGCTTGGTGCGCCAGCAGGGCTCTATGAAGATACGGTCCGCATGTTGCGTTCACTTCGCCTTCCAACAACGATGCCTGCACATCTCGACACGGATGCACTAATGGAAGCGATGATGCATGACAAAAAGTTCCGTGAAGGTCATATGGTGTTTATCATTCCTGATCGGATTGGGGCTGCAAGAATTGTGAAGGACGTACCTGTGTCGGCAGTTCGGGACGTCATTGAAATGCTCAGGAAGGGAGAATGACAGCAATGGTCACACGGGGAATTCGCGGGGCTACAACGGTCACGCAGAACAACGAAGAACAGATTTTGAAGGAAACGGCTGTATTGTTGCAGGAGATCGTGGATCGCAATGAGATCCAACCGGAAGATATCTGCAGTGTGTGGATTACGTTAACTGGGGATCTGGATGCTGCATTCCCGGCAAAAGCTATTCGCCAACTGGATGGCTGGGAACTCGTACCACTAATGTGTGCACTGGAGGTTCCTGTTAAAGGTGCCTTGGCGCAGTGCATTCGTTTCATGGTGCATGTCAATACAAACAAAGCTCAGAATGAAATCAACCATGTGTATCTGAACGGTGCACAGGCATTACGTCCGGATTTGGCAACACCTTCTGGCTCTTAAGTAGTGGGTTGTCAAACCGATCATAATGATGTATAGTGAGAACCAGTTGAGTAGAGTAGAGATTGAGCTGAGAGCAGCTGAGCTAGTGGAGTATATAGCAGAGTCCAGTGGGTGGTAACCGGGGCAACAGAAACCGGTCAACTGATTCACGGTACGTCGTGCTACGGAATAGGTAACAGGAACAGGGAAAATATACGTGTCATTGGACATCTTTATTTTGATATATTTTGGTATAAACACAATCAATGCACTTTCCTATATTTTACGAAATATTGGAATGAGTAGTTGAAGTGTTATAACTGATATATTTTCCCGAATTGGATGATGTGAGATGCATTAATTCAGCGACCTGTGAATAATCCGACGGCGAAGTATAGCGACTTGTTATTTATGAAGCATCACCCTGTTGAATACAGCTTATAACCAAACCTCTACCTGATGGTAGAGGTTTTTTTGTACATATAACCTTTTCTTCTACCCTTATAGGTTCAACTAAACTTTTTACACAAACGGAGAGGACAGAAATAACCTGTTGAAGCGGAGCGTTCGCCTAAAAGCTTTCTGAAAGAAAGCTACATCGGAAGCATACGCTATCACCGGATTTTCCCTTTAGAAAGGGAGTCAAAAAAATCTGGGGATAACAGCGATCGGAAGGTTGTTCTGTCATCGGAGTGTTCAGTGTAAACCTCTCTAGTTGAACTTATATAAATCTGAAAGGACGTGATTTGATGATAACGCCAAACGTTAATCAAGTACTGAAAATGTCGAATGAGTATAATCTGATTCCGGTAGTCAAACGGATTCTGGCAGATATGGAGACTCCGATTCGTATATTCCGCCGTTATGCTGACAACGACCGGGCATTCCTGCTGGAAAGTGTAGAGGGTGGTATTCAATGGGCGAGATACTCGTTCATCGGTACAGATCCGTTCCTGATGATTTCGGCCAAGAAGGGCCGGATTGTTGTAGAAGAAGCAGGGAAGACTCGTGAATTGCCAGGCAAACCGATCGAAGAACTGAAAGCACTGCTGCGTAAGTACCGCAGTCCAAAAGATGATGAACTGCCACCATTCACAGGTGGGGCAATTGGTTTCTTCGGATATGATCTGCTGTCCTATTATGAGAAGCTTCCAGCCCACGCGCTGGATGATCTGAATATGGATGACATCCGTTTTATGTTCTGTGACCAGATTATCGTGTTTGACCATGTGAAGCAGCAGATGTTGCTCGTTGGTAATGTACACGTCAAGGACGGTGCAACGGATGACGAGATACGTCAAGCGTATGCAGTGACTTCGGAGAAGCTGGAGCAGGCCGCAGAACGTTTGCAGCAGCAAGGACCAGGGGAGAACCTGAATCCGCGTTCCATTCCGGGAGACATTGAACTGGGTGACATCCGCTCGAACCTCACGAAAGAGCAGTTTATCGGTAATGTGGAGCAAGCCAAAGATTACATTCGCGCAGGTGATATTTTTCAAGTGGTATTATCCCAGCGTTTCCACATTGATACGGAAGTTTCTCCGCTTCACGTGTATCGTGTGCTTCGGACCCTGAATCCATCACCTTATATGTACTACCTCAAAATGGATGATGAGATTATCGTGGGTACTTCGCCTGAAGCGCTGGTCAAGGTGGACGGGAATCGTGTGGAGACACGACCGATTGCAGGCACACGTCCAAGGGGGGCAACCGAAGCGGAAGATCGTGCACTCGCTGCTGATCTGCTCCAGGATGAGAAGGAACGCGCGGAGCATCTGATGCTGGTTGATCTGGGGCGTAACGATCTGGGCCGGGTATCCAGCTTTGGCAGTGTGAAGTGTGACATGTTCATGGAGATTGAACGGTATTCTCACGTGATGCACATGGTATCCAACGTTACGGGCGAGCTTAGAGAAGATAAGGATTTCTTCGATGCATTCCTCTCTTGCTTGCCAGCGGGTACCGTATCCGGTGCACCGAAGCTGCGAGCAATGGAGATTATCGATGAACTGGAGAAAGAGGCACGGGGTGCTTATGCAGGAGCAATCGGATACCTTGGTTTCTCGGGTAACATGGACTCCTGTATTACGATTCGTACGATTATTTTCAAAAAAGGAAAAGCTTATGTACAGGCCGGAGCAGGAATCGTATGGGATTCTGTGCCTGAGAATGAATATGAGGAAACGGTTAACAAAGCTAAAGCATTGCTCAAAGCGATTCGAACAGCAGAAGCAATGTTTCCTGCCAAAGAAAAGGACAGCACGTTGAGACTGGCCAATGCAGACTACTTTGTCACACCAGCGGCCACTAAGAACTGAGAGAGGAGAGACCGGAGATGAACATAAACCCAATAATGAATGAGAACCCTGTAACCCCCATTGCTGAGATCACTCGTGAGGAAGGCATGAAGAATGGCCTGGCGAAGATTCTAGAGGGCAGCCATCTGGAGCAAGCCGAAGCAAGAGATTTGATGTACTCGATTATGAGAGGTGAAGCAACGCCGGCTCAAATCGGAGGTTTGCTGATGGCACTGCGGATGAAGGGGGAAACGGTGGATGAGATCACCGGTTTTGCTGAAGCCATGCGTGGTCAGGGCGGACGAATTCTAACGGATGGTAGCGGCTTGCTGGATACGTGTGGAACAGGTGGATCGGGTATTCACAAATTCAATATTTCCACAGCATCCGCCATTATTGCTTCGGCCGTCTCGGTTCGGGTCGCCAAACATGGCAACCGTTCAGCTTCAGGCAAAGCGGGTAGTGCAGATGTATTAGAGGCACTCGGTGTAAATATCCATCTGAACGGGGAACAGGCCAGACAATGTCTGGATGATATCGGAATCTGTTTCTGTTTTGCCCAGGTATATCACCCTTCCATGCGACATGCGGCAGGACCGAGAAAAGAGCTCGGTGTTCGTACCATTTTCAATATGCTCGGACCGTTAACCAATCCTGCGGGAGCAGATCGTCAATTGCTTGGCCTGTATGATCGTTCCCGGACGCCGATGATTGCTGAAGTACTGAATCGTCTTGGTCTCAAAAGAGCGTTGGTCGTGGCCAGCCATGATGGTCTGGATGAAATCAGTATCTCGGCACCGACTCAGGTATCTGAACTTCGCAATGGTGAAGTGCACACCTATGATATTGATCCACGTGATATGGGCTTGTCTCTGCATCCGCTTGAAGCGGTACTTGGAGGAGATGCGGCACAGAATGCCGAAATTATTAAGAGGATCTTCCAGGGTGAGCAGAGTGCCTATCGCGATGTCGTTCTGTTGAACGCCGGAGCGTGCATCTATGTATCCGGTCTTGCAGATAGCATCGCTGAAGGGGTGACACTTGCCGCAGAAGCGGTAGATTCGGGCAAAGCTGCCGGGAAGCTTGAACAGTTAATTCATACAACGGAGGCGTACAGTCATGTATCTTGATCGAATCGTTGCAACCAAACATAAAGAAGTAGAAGTATTGGCAAAGACATTTCACATGGATGAGGCTATCCAAAAAATCGAACAACTCCCCGCAACCCGGGGGTTTGAACAAGCACTATCAAGCGGACGCAATCGCAAACTCGGCCTTATAGCTGAAGTGAAGAAAGCTTCGCCATCCAAAGGGTTAATTCGCCCGGATTTTCATCCGGTAGAGATTGCTGCTGCTTATGAGCGAGCAGGTGCAGACTGCATCTCCGTATTAACGGATGTGTCGTATTTTCAAGGGAGCAACGAGTACTTAAAGGCGATCCATCAAGCGGTGAATATTCCGCTATTACGCAAGGATTTTATTATAGATGAACGACAGATTGCCGAGGCAAGATTACTGGGTGCGGATGCGATACTGCTGATTGCCAGTATTCTGACACCTGAACAGATTCGTCAATATCTGGGGTTTGCCAAAAGTTTGGGGCTGGACGCTTTGATTGAAGTCCATGATCGAACAGAATTGGAGCAGGTATTGGAGATTCCGCAGGCAACACTAGTGGGCATCAACAATCGGAATTTGAAAACATTCGAAACCAGTCTGAACACGACACTGGATTTGATGGAATTGATTCCAAGTGGCGTTACCTTGATTAGCGAAAGTGGTATTGACGGACCAGAATCAACAGTACCTCTGATCCAGGCCGGTGTTCATGGTATTCTCGTAGGTGAGCATCTCATGCGCAAGGATGATGTCGAGGCGGCTGTATATGATCTGATGGGACCCAAATGATGAATACTTCCATACACGATGGCACAGGTGACAGTATGTCAGAACGGAGAAACCCGCTGCCAGCGGTCGTAAAAATATGTGGACTTCAGGACGTTGAAGTGCTAAAATCGATGATAAACTTGCCTGTGGATTACATTGGTGTTGTTTTTGCCAAATCACGCCGTCGAATCGAACCTGAGCAGGCTGCTGCATTAAGAACGGTGTTGTTCGAATGGTCTACCTATGATCGGCCGAAGCTTGCAGGTGTATTTGTGAATCCTACGCTCGAAGAGTTGGAATACATCATGGAGATTTCTCACCTGGATGTTATTCAACTGCATGGACAGGAGTCTGCGGAATTCTGCCATCAGGTGAAGCAGCGGTGGAATGCCGAAATATTCAAGGTTTTTTCTTTTCCCAAAGATGAAACAGGTCCGGAAGCTGATGATGCAGCCATAAGGGCTCTTGATACTTATGATGAATTCGTGGATGCGATATTGCTTGATACCCATGATCCTCTATATGGAGGGGGCTCCGGGAAGACGTTTGCCTGGGAGCGAATCCCTGCCTATGCTGAATGGGCAAAAAGTCGCGAAATTGCTCTGTTCGTTGCAGGAGGTTTGCAGCCGGACAATGTACAACAACTAATACAGACATATGCACCTTTCGGCGTCGATGTATCCAGCGGCGTGGAGACTGAAGGTGTGAAGGATATTGCCAAAATTACAGCATTCGTAGAAAGGGTGAAGCAGGCATGACACATCAATTGCCGGATCAACACGGGCGTTTCGGTCACTTCGGAGGCCGCTTTGTACCTGAGACACTAATGAACGCACTCATAGAGTTGGAGGAGGCATATAGCCACTTCTCTGAAGATGAGGAATTCAACAAGGAACTGAACTATCTGCTAAGCGAGTATTCTGGACGTGAAACACCATTGTATCATGCAGAGCAATTGTCACGCCGATTGGGCGGACCGAAAATTTATCTGAAACGTGAAGATCTCAATCATACAGGCGCGCACAAAATTAATAACGCCATTGGACAAGGTTTGTTAGCCAAACGGATGGGCAAAAAGAAAGTTATTGCCGAAACAGGTGCAGGTCAACATGGCGTTGCAACGGCAACCGTAGCCGCATTGCTTGGACTGGAATGCAAAGTATTTATGGGCGAAGAAGATACAGAGCGTCAGCAGTTAAACGTATTTCGGATGAAACTGCTCGGAGCAGAAGTGATTCCGGTGACGTCCGGAACACGAACACTGAAGGATGCTGGTAATGAAGCACTTCGTTACTGGGTCAGCAATGTGGAGGATACGTTCTATGTGCTCGGATCAGTGGTTGGTCCTCATCCATATCCGATGATGGTGCGGAATTTCCAGCGTGTGATTGGTGATGAGACCCGTCGTCAGATTCAGGAGATCGAAGGACGTTTGCCGGATGTGATTGTAGCCGCTGTCGGTGGCGGAAGTAATGCGATCGGTATGTTCTATCCATTTATCGGTGACGAGGATGTGAAACTTGTTGGTGTTGAAGCCGCAGGCAAAGGGGTCGAAACCGAGTATCATGCGGCGACGATGACCAAAGGTACGCATGGTGTATTCCAGGGATCTATGAGTTACCTGTTGCAGGATGAGTATGGACAGGTTCAGCCAGCGCATTCCATCTCGGCCGGACTTGATTATCCGGGTGTTGGTCCGGAGCATTCCTATCTCAAGGATATTGAACGGGCAAAATATGTACCGATCACGGATCAGGAAGCACTGGATGCCCTGCAACTCCTATGTCGGACGGAGGGAATCATTCCTGCTCTGGAGTCTGCACATGCGGTAGCCCAAGTTGTCAAACTGGCGCCTGAACTAACAGCAGATGATATTGTAGTCATTTGTCTGTCGGGACGTGGAGACAAGGATGTTGAATCCATCATGAAATACACGGGAGGTGACTTGGGATGAATCTGATGGACCAGACCTTCCAGCAATTGAAGGAACAGAAGCGTACGGCACTTATTCCATTCTTAACCGTGGGAGACCCGGATGTGGACACAACGATTGATATCATCAAGGAGCTTGAACAGGCAGGAGCGGATATTTTGGAATTGGGTGTTCCCTATTCCGATCCGCTTGCGGATGGCCCAGTCATTCAGCGTGCTTCCGAACGTGCGCTGAAAAGCCAGATTACCATTCGTACTGTTATGGAAACCGCTGCAAAGGCTCGTAAGGCAGGTGTGAAACTGCCGTTTGTACTGTTCACCTATTATAATCCGGTATTGCAGACAGGACTGGATGTATTCTTTGATGAATTGGTCAAACACGATATTAGTGGCATGATCATTCCGGACCTGCCGATTGAGGAAGCGGAAGAGATGCGAGAGCGCGCAAATCGTGCTGGTGTGCATCTGGTGCCGCTTGTTGCACCAACATCTAATGCCCGGATTGAGCGGATTGTAACGGGAGCGAGTGGCTTTATCTATTGTGTATCTTCTCTTGGCGTAACCGGAGAGAGAGCTTCTTTCTTTGATGGCGTTGAAAGCTTCATTGAGACGGTGAAAAGTCTGACAGACCTCCCTGTAGCGGTAGGTTTTGGTATCTCCAGTCATGAGCAGGTGGCACATTTCTCCCGCATCTGCGATGGCGTTGTTGTAGGTAGTGCCATTGTTCGTCAAGTGGAAGATGCGATTCCTCTGCTTGAAAATCCGGATACGCGTGCAGCGGGACTGTTGCAAATTCGCAACTTTGTGGCACAATTAAAGGGATAGAGATGTCCTGAAAGGACATCTTTTGGACACGTAAGGTGCACGCTGATTCGTGTCTAACATTATTTCAATAACAGGAGGCGGTCGGGTTGAAACCGAAATCCCAGATTGTCAATCTGCCTGTGTACCAGCCGGGCAAACCGATTGAAGAAGTGAAACGTGAACTGGGGCTTGAACAAGTCATCAAGCTGGCCTCCAACGAAAACCCGTACGGCAGTTCTCCTGCCGCCCTGGAAGCCATTACGAAAGAAATGACTAATATAAGCATATACCCAGACGGTAGCTCAGTTGAGCTGACGGGAGTTCTTGCGAAGCATCTTGGCGTTGAACGGAACAACTTAATATTTGGTTGTGGTTCCGATGAGATTATTGCTTTGATCACGAGAGCTTTCTTCTTGCCGGGTGACGAGACCATCATGGCAAATCAGACATTTTCTGTATATAAAAGCAATGCAGATATTGAGGGTGCCGTGTCCATCGAAGTACCTCTGAAAGATGGCACGCATGATCTGAGCGCGATGCTCGCGCAAATTAACGACAAAACCAAAGCAGTATGGGTGTGTAATCCAAATAATCCAACAGGTACGATTATCTCCGAGCAGGAACTTACAGCCTTTATGGACCGTGTGCCTGCTCATGTGATGGTCATACTGGACGAAGCTTATTATGAATTCGTAACCGATGAAGCATACCCGCAAAGTATACCATTGATCGAACGGTATCCGAACTTGGTCATCCTGCGGACATTCTCCAAAATTTACGGTTTGGCTTCGCTTCGGATCGGATATGGTATTGCACGTCCCGAAATTATTGATTTGATTAACCGTGTACGTGAACCGTTTAACACCTCACGTTTTGGACAGGTTGCTGCAACCGCTGCACTACTGGATCAGGATTTTGTTCAAGAGTGCTCGAAGCGGAATGCAACGGATCGGGATTACCTGCAAAATGAATTTACACGGCTCGGATTGTCGTATTTCCCTTCACAGGGTAATTTCATTATGGTTGATCTGAATATGCCTTCGGCAATTGCGTTCCAATCTTTGCTCAAACAAGGCATTATCGTTCGCTCAGGATTCCACGTATATCCAACTTACATTCGTGTGTCCGTCGGAACATCAGAACAGAACCGTGCATTTGTCACGGCACTGGAGAACACGCTGGCTGAGAAGGCGGTAACACGCCCTTAATACTGGCGATGAAAGAGTGAGGACCCATGAAACTAAAAATTGCAATGATTGGTGTAGGACTCATCGGCGGTTCACTGGCGCTCTGCTTCAAAGGCAAGCCAGGTGTAACCGTGATGGGCTACGCCCACTTGGATGAACTGAAGGACAAGTACATAGCGAGCGGTGTAGTGGATGATGCTACGCTCTCTCTGGAAGAAGCGGTAGAGGATGCCGACTTTATTTTTTTGTGCGTTCCCGTAGGTTTGCTTGAATCCTATTTCGAAAAGCTCTCCAAGCTGCCATTGAAAAAAGGATGTATCATCACGGACGTAGGAAGCACTAAAGCTTCCATTGCCGCTTGTGCCGAGCATGTGAGGTTGACTGACGCTTACTTCATTGGTGGTCACCCTATGGCGGGGTCGGAGCGCGCAGGCGTAGATGCGGCCTCAGCCGTGTTATTTGAGAATGCATACTATGTCTTGACTCCTTCAGAACATGTACCTGAGGAAGCCTATAGCAGGTTGTCTGAGTTGCTTGCGTATACGCGGGCACAGATCGTGCGTGTGGAGCCTCTGCTGCACGATGACATCGTGGGGGCGATTAGTCATCTGCCACATGTTATTGCTGTTGCGCTGGTGAATCAGGTGCGTGAATATAATGAGTCGAATCCACTGTATAAAATGCTGGCTGCAGGTGGTTTCCGGGATATCACCCGGATTGCGTCCAGTGATGCGATTGTGTGGAGAGATATCTTGCTTAGCAACCGTGATGTACTGCTGGGCTTGCTTAAGGACTGGAATAGCCAGATGACGGCCTTTACGGATATGCTGGAGCATAAGAACGGTGAAGGTATAGAGGAGGCATTCCGTCAGGCCCGCGAGTTCCGCAGTATATTACCAGAACGACGCAAAGGCATGATATCGCCGTTATTTGATCTGTATACTGATGTTCAGGATGCACCGGGTATGATCGGTAAGATCGCAACTGAGCTTGGAGCAAATGATATCAACTTGAGCAACTTGGAGATTATCGAAAACCGGGTGGATGTGCCAGGCATTATGCGTCTGTCTTTCCGTCAGGAAGAAGATATGGAACGAGCCAAGACGTTATTGGATTCCTTAGGCTATCAAGTGTGGATATAAGACGAGAAAGAGGGCGAAAGCCCTCTTTTTTGTAAGGTTATATAGGAGTTCTTATTTGATTTTCAGTCACAGAAAAAAAGGATGTATTATCCTGAATTACCGAAAGATATAATTAATTCAAACAATTTTACTGAAAGTGTTGACAAAATGAAAACGTATACATATAATAAGGGTACAGTATGGTTTCTCTCCACTCCTATCCAATAACTGTATTGCTCCACGTGAGCAATGGCCGCTTATGTAAGCGGTCTTTTTTTTGTCTTAAAAAGTTATGGGAAAGGTATTGATATGTTAAAAATTACACTTAAACTTACATCCTCTATTTACATCTCCCTCCTTAATCTGTTAGGATACCTTAGATCAAATAAATATCACATTTTTGTAACCTTTTCGGTATGTTGTCCGTCTATATAAGCAAGGCTTACCAAAAAGGCTCAAAATGAAGTCATGAACGTGAAAATGACCGCATATGAATGACAGGTCGGGTTTTGTGAATACCAATGGATTTGCCAGGATGATGCAGACCGTTGTACAATAAATACTGTTAATGTAGAAACGTTGGGGAAATTGCCATTACATAGGGGAATTTGGCGGGAAGGCCAGTTATGGCGCTGAACGCTTTTTATATGCGGTGAGAACCGCAACTTTTTTGTGCCTGTTCGGTAATACATGGATAGAGTCGAACGGGGAGAAGCACATGGATGGGCGAGGAGGGGTCGCACTCAAATGACGGATTCCCAGTTGATTCGAGAGATCAAGGAAGGTAACCTGGAGTTATATTCCGAGCTGATGAGTCGTTATCAGCGTAAAATACTGGCTTTCGTATATCATATGTTGAAAAGTTCCAATATGGAGCTGCTTGCGGAAGATCTCTGTTCTGAGACTTTCTATAAGGCGTTCCGCAGTCTGCACTCTTTCCGTGAGGTGGATGCCTCATTCTCGACCTGGTTATATACCATTGCGAGAAATACGGTACTGAGTGAGCTTCGCAAACAGCGCAGCGGAAATGTCCCACTTGAAGAGAGCGGGATTGTTCCCGTTGCTCCTTCGGAGAATACACCGGAGTATGCTGTACTACGCAGCGAGCGGGTGATGCTGGTTAGGGATGCGATTAACAATTTACCGGAGAAGCAGCGTTCTGCGATTATACTCCGTGAGTATGATCAACTAGACTACCAAGAGATTGCGAATATTCTTGGGCAGAGCGTCAGTTCTGTGAAATCGCTATTATTCAGAGCAAGATCAAGCGTAAAAACTCAATTGGAACCTTATTTCTTCGAACCGGTGTACGAGCCATATGAAGGGATGAAGAACCGATGAATTGCAATGAAGCCCAGGAACTGTTTGCACTGGTCTGGGACTTGCCGGAAACTCATCCTCAGCGGATTGCATTTCATGCTCATCTCGCTGGTTGTGAAGAGTGCTCCGAGCAGTTTGAGGTCTGGGAAGAAGCTCAGATCTTGCTGCACAGCATTCCGGTTCCAGTGACAGAACAACAAGCAGAGAGAGTGAACCGTAACGTGATGGACCGGATCTACGCGGAGTCTCCATGGTTACTGCCGGAAGAGGTGAAGGTTAATCGTTTCTCTGCTGTGATCCGCAAGCATATGTCTTTGTGGATTGCCGCGTTCCTGGCTATTTTTTTATGCAGCTTTCTGTATATGGCAATGTTTAAGCCAGACGTATCAGAAGCTGAGCAAACCAAAGTTGTTACTACGGGTATCCTGGAGACAGGGGTTGCCGGAAGCGGACCATCGTCCTCTGGAATGTATCAGTACAACATGACTGGAGCGGACAGAGGAAGTATCATAGAACCTTTTGTTGTGAGCATGGGACCCGCTTATCCGCAGTATTGGATGGCACTCTCTTTACTTGCAATAGGAATGGCGTTATTTTCTCTTGGACGTATGCATCGAACAACGAATAAACGCAAACAAGGTGCGAGTGCATAGGTAATAACCTTTCATTCGCCGTGTGGAGAAATGAGGGATGTAAGTGCGAATCGGGCTTATTCGTCACGGTCTTACAGACTGGAATGCGGCGGGCCGTATACAGGGTCAGACGGATATTCCTCTGAATGGAGAAGGTCGTGAACAGGCAGAGCGCCTGGGAAGACGTCTGCTGAAGGAAGAATACCAATGGGACTATATCATCACAAGTGGATTATCGCGGGCACAGGAAACAGGGGAGATTATCTCCAAGCTGTTGAATGTACCTTTGCTTGAGCCGGACGCACGGTTGAAAGAAAGGGCTTTTGGTCAGATTGAAGGTCTGACTTCAGAAGAACGGGTTGCCCGTTGGGGCCAAGCCTGGGAGACATTGGACTTGGGACAGGAGCAGATAGCGGATATCCAGATTCGTGCACTGGCGTTTCTGGAAGATCTATGGTCTGCCTATCCGGACCAAAACGTACTCATTGTCACTCACGGAGCTTTCTTAGCCAACCTGTTAACAGCCTTGTTTAAAGATCGGTATACAGAACGGATTGGAAACCTGTCACTGACGATCCTGGAAAAGGAACGTGATGACTGGAGTCCGCTGTTGTATAATTGCACACGACATCTGTCTTTGGACACAGCGAAACAACCTAAGTAATCCAACTTGGGTTGTTTTTTTGCGTTTTATGGGGAAATAAAGACTTTATATGATTTCAAACCTCTCATTTTTCTTCTGATTGACCAACTCGGGGCATAGTATGGTTTAAAACATAAAAGATTTCCAAAAAGAGGTTTAGATTATGGGAATTCCGTCAACGATGTTTACAAAACCAAACTATTTCAGGCTCCGAATTAACAGTCGAAGTAGTTAACGGGCGAGGCGATGGACCCATGAATCTAGCGGATATGCTTACTTTTGCCGATATTGGCCAGCTTAATCGAATAGCAGACTATTACCAATGTGAATGCAAGCCCAATTCCAAACATGAACTCATCCAGAGTATTCTCACTACATTGGGCAGCAGACCCTTTTTTGAGCAGCAGGTACGTCAACTGAATCAAGCAGATCAGCGCTTTTTGAACAACTTGTTGTTTGATCCTCGCCAGTATTATGGTATGGAAGAACTCATTGCCATAGCCCGTCAATCGATGGACAAAAAGGAGAGTGAGGCTGGCGCGAGTCCACGTGATCTCATCGTTCGCTTTAATAAGAGTGGATGGTTGTTCAATGGGACAACGCAGCAGACCAGGTATTTGTATCAGGTACCCCAGGATCTGAAATTAAGATTCAGGGATGTGTTATCCACACATCTGCGAGCAGGGATTACCAAAACAACGGAACCACCCATGTATCGGGATGAATATCATCTCTTAGCGGATGATCTCAAGTTGTTCCTGCAGTATGTCCAGCAGCACGAAATTGCCCTTAACGCCGAAGGCATGATGTACCGTCGCTCTCAACAGCAGATTATGGAGCATCTTCACATTAGTGAGGAATTGGTGGGCAAAGGTGGATGGAGATTCGGATATGGCCGTTCCTTCAAGGATTACCCGGACCGTTTCGCACTTCTCTACGACTATGCATTTCACCATCGGCTGGTTCGTGAGGAGCAAGGCACGCTGAAGTTATCACCAGCTGGAGAAGACAAGCTGGCAGCTGAGAAAACAGCCGAAATGATACAGCTATTTAGGTTTTGGTTAAGATTGTATAAAGGTGCTATTCCCAATCTGTCCTCTATTGTGTATTGGACAGGCGAATGTGCCCAGGAATGGTCAACCGCCGAGTCACTGTTTCGTCAGATCGGTCCGTTCATTCAGCCGTTTTACTATGATACGGCCGAGGCCATTTATGATAACAGAATTGTTAAAATGATGTTGCATCTTGGCATGGTCCGTATTGGGGAACATGAGGAAGGCCGGACGATACAAATGACAGCCTGGGGCACACGTCTTGCTGCATCCTGTCGCTCCATCTCAGGAGACATTACGCCTATTATGTTTGACAAGTGAAGGACAAGTTGCTAAAATCACTCCCAAATTAAGGAGTGATAATAATGATAATTCCATACAAAGGTCTACAACCTCAGTTACACCCTTCAGTATATATGGCTGAAGGTGCAAAACTGATCGGTGATTTGAGAATGGGAGAAGAGTCTTCCGTCTGGTTCAATGCAGTCCTGCGGGCTGATTTGGCTCCTATTATCATTGGAAAGCGCTGTAATATTCAAGATAACGTTGTCGGGCATGTCAATACTGATCAACCTTTGATTGTGGGAGATGATGTCTCAGTAGGACATACAGCGATCATTCATGGTTGTTCTATTGGAACAGGATCATTAATCGGCATGGGCGCCATTCTGCTGAATGGAGCCGATATTGGCGAATATACGCTGATTGGAGCCGGTTCTGTTGTTACTGAGAATAGTAAAATTCCGCCCTATACTCTTGCTTTGGGGACACCTGCCAAAGTGATACGTGAGCTGACTGATGCCGATCTGGAGCGGATGTCCAGAACTTCACTGGGTTATGTTACCAAAGGAAAAGAATATAGGAGCTCTTAAATCCGTTTTGGAGGTGCATCCTATTGGATAAAATGAAAGTTACGTATGAAGTCATGTTGGGGCTGGCAGCTGAGATGGTTTGGGACGAAGCGCTTCGCAAACAGCGCAGCGAGAAGCTCTATTTGGAAATCGATAAAGCGTTAGCTACCGGAGACGAAGTAGCTTTCCGGAGTCTGACGGATGAACTGAGGACCATAAACTGATAGCCAAAAATAGTTCCTTTCTGAGATAAAAGGGAATGCGCAGAGGCGTATTTCCTTTTTTGATATGTGTAACTCTGAAATGAATGTCTGGATTTATAAGATATGGTCATATATAATATGGGAATAAAATGGATAGAGAGGGGATATAGGGAATTGAAATTCAGTGAGATGACTCAAGACAGCTGGGCTGAACTGCAACTCTATCTGGATACATGCCTTATTCCATACACAGCTCTTAGCGGTGAGCAGTCGCCAGTTGAAGCTACCGAGGCATTGGAGCGGCTGAGAGATTTTCTGGACATGGTCGAAATTCCTTTCAAAGGGAGAATCATAACTTATCCAGCCTTTCATTATGCCAATTCGGAATTGTCAATGACATTAAATTCCTTGTCCGCACAGCTTAAATCTTCAGGATTCAAATATGTGGTTATTATGACATCAGATGGTCATTTGGATGGCATGGACATTCCAGCTGCTGATCTGGTTTTGAGTCGGTCCGTCTTAACTCATGAGGTTGGAGAAGAAGGGATTGCGAGATTTGTAGGGGAAAAGATACGAGAGTTGTGGAAAAAATAGTTTTTAGCGACAAATGTGACAATTTTACAACAATTTTTTAATAACGCTTACAATTGAACCTTAAAAATGTGTGACAAATTCTTGACGGTGTTCTAGGGCTACTATATGATTATGTATGTTCTAGTAAGTCGTGGAATTTATGAAAATGAAAACGTTTGAGAGAGTTGGCTGAAAAAGGGGGTTGGAGACAGTATGAGCAGTGAGCATGACCACGAAGCTTCATTGAAATTGCCAAGCCGCATGGAGATGTCACGCAGGCAGTTCTTGACGTACACGCTTGGTGGAGCTACAGCCTACATGGCCGCCGGTGCAATCCTTCCTATGGTCCGTTTTGCGGTGGACCCGATTTTGCAACATAAGGGAGAAGGCACCTCTGTCAAAGTAGCTGAAATCAGCAAAATTACGAATGAGCCTCAAGAATTCACCTTTGAACTTAAACAACAGGATGGTTGGTATCTGAGTAATGCATCGTTAGTGGCGTGGATTCGCAAAGACGAGCAGGGTAAAATTTATGCACTCTCACCTATCTGTAAACATCTGGGATGTACAGTAGGCTGGAATAGTGACAAGCAGTACCCTGACGAGTATCATTGCCCCTGCCATGGCGCGCACTATGACAAGGAAGGGAAGAATCTTGCCGTAGCCCCCAAACCGCTGGATGAGTACGTAGTCAAGGAAGAGCAGGGTTGGGTATATCTGGGCGACATTGTTCCGAACACCCGAGTGAATTAGGAGGCGTGAACGCAGATGTTTAAAAATGTCTATGACTGGATTGACGAGCGTCTCGACATCACGCCAATCTGGCGGGACGTTGCGGATCATGAAGTTCCAGAGCATGTAAATCCGGCTCATCACTTTTCCGCATTCGTGTACTGCTTTGGTGGATTGACGTTCTTTATTACTGTTATTCAGATTTTGTCAGGCATGTTCCTGACCATGTATTACGTACCTGATATTATCAATGCCTACGCAAGTGTGGAGTATCTGCAGACCAAAGTAGCCTTCGGCCAAATTGTTCGCGGCATGCACCACTGGGGAGCCAGTCTGGTTATCGTAATGATGTTCTTACATACGATGCGTGTGTTCTTTACAGGCTCTTACAAGGCACCGCGTGAAATGAACTGGGTTGTCGGCATGCTGATCTTTTTCGTCATGTTGGGCCTGGGGCTGACAGGGTACTTGTTGCCATGGGATAACAAAGCCTATTTTGCAACAAAAGTAACACTGGAGATTGCCAATACGGTTCCTTGGCTGGGACCGATTATTAAAGAATTCCTGCAAGGCGGTACGATTGTTGGTGCACAGACACTAACCCGATTCTTTGCCCTGCACGTATTCTTCCTCCCCGCTGTGCTTCTGGTGCTTCTGGTCGGACACTTTATCATGATCCGCAGACAGGGCATTTCGGGACCACTATAAACTGAGAAGGGAGGAATCGCAATGGCTCACGGACATAAGAAGGATGATGAGGAAAAGGTTATCTTTGTCGGTGATTCACGGGTCCGTAAAGGGGCGGGATTTATTACCCCGCCTGATTACACGGCGTATCCCGGCAAATCAGAAGCCTTTATTCCCAACTTCCTGCTGAAAGAATGGATGGTTGGTGTCGTTGTATTGGTGGGGATTCTGGTACTAACGATCTCAGAACCTGCACCTTTGGGGTATCCGGCCAATCCAAGCGCATCCGTTATACCCATGCCGGACTGGTACTTCCTTTTTCTGTATCAGTACTTGAAGTATCCATACGCATCGGGCGATTACGTTCTGCTCGGGGTACTGGGAGTCAGCGGAGTCGCTTTTGGAGCTTTGCTGCTGGCACCATTCCTGGACACAGGTAAGGAGAGGCGTTTCTATAAACGCCCCATTGCTTCATCACTGATGATTTTGTCGGTCATTTCTGTATTCTATCTGACGAATGTAGCGTGGACACATTACGAGCATGAGTTGGAAGCAAGTGGACAGAAGCCTGAGCATATTCAACGTGAAGAAGAAGCACTGGAGAGGCGTGAACAGGGGCTCCCACCAGTTTCCAACGCACCCGGACAGCAAGAGGAAGTTGCGATCGTGGAGCAGGATGATCCTGCAATGGAAACGTACAAGAAGGCCGGTTGTATTGGCTGCCATGCGGCTGATATGAAGGGCGCAAGTGGACCTTCACTTCGGGGTGTGGGTGACAAGCACAGTCAGGAAGAGATTCTGACTATTATCAAAGAAGGTTATAACGAGATGCCTGCGATGTACGATCAAGCGATTGCTCAAGGTGTAACGGATGAAGAGATTACTCATCTGACCGAATGGCTTGCGAAACAGAAAGCAGAACAGTAAAATCGAAATAACCAATGAAACCTGATCGTTTATGCGGTCAGGTTTTTTTTGAAGTGTTTTTTTGGACAGCACTGTATCGTGCGCAATATATGATCAAGGAAGGGGCAGGGAATGTGGCTTTATCGTATTTCTGGAGTAGGGAATTTCTGACCAATCGTTATTTCCTGTGGCTATTATTTTGGTGTAATGCGGTAGGAACGGTATACGGATACATCTGGTACGGAGAGCAAATGAAATTGACGCTGGCTGAGCAGCCGGTGTGGCAGATCGTATTTGTGCCAGATAGTCCAACAGCGAGTTTGTTTTTTACTTTAGCGTTGCTATGGATATTGTACCCACCACGGTCCATTGTTATCAAACGGATCGGACATGTGATTCAGGCGCTTGCTGTGGTCACATCTGTGAAATATGGCGTGTGGGCCGTATCCATTATTTTCGCTGGCTGGATGCAAGGCGGCACACAGCACTGGCAAGACTGGATGTTGATTGCTTCGCATAGTGCAATGGCGATTGAAGCTCTGATATATGTACGCTTTTTCGGCTTCCGCTGGGCTTCCCTTGTCGTTGCAGGTCTCTGGACACTATTGAATGATACGATGGATTATACATATGATATTTACCCTTGGTTACCCGGTTCCCTCTATGATCATGTAGATGGTGTACGTAATTTCACATTCGGACTGACACTGGTGAGCATTCTGTGCGCGTGGCTGGCTTTAAGACAAGCGAAACGAACCTAATATCCGATCTTGAGCTTGTTCTAATGAACTGTCCCCCGCCATACATTGGTGGTGGGAGGGATGTCCATGAAGAGAACGTTTGGGATCAAAACTGGCTTACTGGTGGTATCGTTCATGGCTCTGTTGCTTTGGACGAACTTAGCATATCGTGTATCCGCGCAAAGTGAAGCATTGAATTTGAATTCAGATCAGCAAGTGTCCACAAGCAATTCAATTGCACAACTGAATGAGGAAGCAGCCATATTGTATCGACAGGCGCTTGAGAATAATATTGAAGAAGTGCGAGGCAGCATTCTGCGTATCAGTAAAAGTCTGGAGCATATCTCTTTTGAGGGACAAACAACAGTTGAGGGCATTCACGCCTTGTCCGAAACCATTGTTGAAGTGAAACAAGCCGTTGTGAAGGTGAAAAATGACGATGCTTCTCTTCAGCAGTCCTCTGCCAAACTCAGACTTGCAGCAGATAGTCTCGCGAATCCAACCAAGCCTTTATGGCTTCAGTATTATAAAATCGTGAAAAACGATCTGGACGCTTTATCCGCTGCTACAAATCAAGGGCAAACTGCGGCCGTACTGGCAAACCGTTACACCGTTCTGGAGGAGCATTATGAGACGATTCGTCCTGCCGCACTGATTCGCCGTGAACCGTATGAGATTGCTCAGATGGACGCCTGGTTATCTCATACCAAAGGGCTTATCGCTGCCAAGCAACCTGATCTGGCTCAATTAAAGAGCATGGTTGGCCATGGGGAGGAACTGGTGAACCAGTTGTTTGGTCGCGAGAAGGACGAGAGCGCGTTTGTACCTTTTGTACAAGGCCCTGATCGCAGGGCAGCCGGGCTGCTCATTAGTTCGGTCATTGTGGCGACGTTAAGTTACGCCGGATATCGAAAATATCGTGCGCAGCAGCAGGGGATTTTTCCTTTTCGGCGCTAATCAGATATGAACTTGATCCTGGTCTATAAGTGGTATATAAAAAAGACCTCTTTTTACATGAACAGCCACGCTAACGGCTCTTCATGTAAAAAGAGGTTTTCTTGTAGTTTCTGTGTTATATCAGCTTTCTTTGAATCCTTCGCCATGTACATCGTGAACATCGCTGATGATGACAAAAGCTCTGGGGTCAATGGAACGTACAATGGTCTGCAGACGCCTGAACTCTTGCCTGGAGATTACACAGTAGGCCATGTGTTTGGCCTGTTTAGAGTATGCACCAATGGCTGGAATGAGGGTGACGCCACGATCCATATCCCGTGTGATCTGGTCCGCAATCTCGGGTGCATGGTCACTAATGATCATAAATGCCCGGGCAGAATATGCACCTTCCTGAATAAAGTCGATGACTTTAGAGGCAATGAATACAGCTACAAGCGTATACAAAATTTTTTCTTTGGGGATGTAGATGAGAGAGAGCCCGATAATGACGAAGTCGATGCCCAGTAATACTCGGCCCATACTCCATCCATACTTGCGGTTGAGAATACGGGCAATGATGTCTGACCCCCCCGTCGTTCCGCCCCAACGGAATACAATGCCAAGACCAGCTCCGAGGGTGACACCTGCATATAGGGCTGCGAGCAGGAGGTCATTCTCGGTATGTAATGGTTCAATCCAGCCCAGATGAATCAACTTCTCAAACAACCATAGAAAAACGGTCAGTGCCCCGATTCCGATACCCGTATAGATCATCTGTCTGCCGCCCAAAATTTTAAGCCCGATCAGAAAGAGGGGAACATTCAAAATCAGGGTTGTAAGTGAAGGTGAGATGCCAAAAGCGTAATTGATCAGCACCGTAACCCCGGTAAGGCCGCCTTCCATAAGCTGATTGGGGATAATAAAATAGAGGAGCCCAAAGGCATATAAGGCTGTACCCAGCACGATGGGAAGAACAAGTTTAACTTGAATCCAGGTTTTGGCAGTGCTCATAAGATCCCTCGCTGTAGATAAATTAGAATGAAGAAGCAATCATTCCCATCTAGTATACCTGTTTATTGATTCTTTAAAAATGATTTGTAGATGATGATGGTGGAAGTGAATCTAAATAACTGATATTATTAGGAACAAATACGACATCATTTCAAAAGGAGAATCCGTTCTCATGGAGAAAAGCATTGCAGAAATGCAGCGTGAGGTTGATCAGTATATCTCCCAGTTCAAGGAGGGGTATTTCAGTCCTCTGGCCATGTTGGCCCGGATGTCTGAAGAGGTTGGGGAGCTCGCCAGAGAAGTGAATCATGAGTTTGGCGAGAAGCCGAAGAAATCTTCCGAAGCAGCCAATTCCATTGAACTTGAGCTTGGAGATATTTTATTTATCACGATTTGTTTTGCGAACTCACTGGGAATTGATCTGGCTGAGGCGCACGATAAAGTCATGCATAAATTTAACACCCGCGATGCCAATCGGTGGACTCCCAAAAACACCGATTAGGCGTAGATTACATATGCTGTACCATCACCCGATCGGGGAGGGTCAGCTTAATGATGAAACCGGAAGAATATATGCAGCAGGCTTATCGCTGTATATTACAAAATGATTTTGAGCAGGCGATTCGTTGGTTCGAGTCAGCCATTCACGCTTATCCAAAACATGCGGAGTTATATTATCGCTGTTCCATTACACACGCCCGCAGCAAACATCTGGTTCCGGCGCTTGAATATGCACGCAAGTCGGTTGAATTGTCGCCAGGAACAGAAGAGTATATTTTGCATCTGCAGACGTTGGAAGCAAAACAATTGACCTCCAGAGCGAAGTTGCTGTTGGAGCAGGCGGGTACTGCAACACAGGAGCGCTATGTGGAAGCGTCTACGCTTCTGCAAGAAGCGGTCCAACTTGATCCGCTCTCAGTGGAAGCTCATGTTATGCTTGCGCTGGCTTACAGTGATTTGAATGAATTTGAATATGCAATTCAGGCGCTGCGTGAGGCGATTTTGATGGATCCGCAGAATGGGCAACTGCATCAGATGTTACAGGAAATCAAGCAACGTATGAAATCCATTCAATAAGAATTCATTTTGCAAAGATTTCTTTTGAGTAGAAATGGATTCAACGATATGATCCAACATAGCGAGGAGATGCAGTCAATATGAGTGAAGTAATCAGAGTTGCCGTGATCGGAGCGGCTGGCCGTATGGGCCGTGAAGTTGTGAAATTGGTACTTCAGGACCCGGAATTGGAGCTTGCAGCGGCTGTCAACCGCTCCGGAGCAGGCACGGATGCAGGAACCCTTGTTGGTTTGCCAGAGTGTGGGGTGCTGGTGACTGATGATATCGAAATGGCTTTTGCCGAAACAAAACCGCAGGTTATGGTTGATTTTACAGTACCACAATTTGCGTTTGCACATACTGAGATCGCGATCCGTCATGGAGTCAGACCTGTCATGGGTGTTACCGGCTTCACGCCGGAGCAGATCGAACAGTTGGACAAGCAGTGCCAGGACAAAGGAATTGGAGGGCTTATTGCCCCTAACTTCTCGATTGGTGCCATTTTGATGATGCGATTCGCAGCACAGGCTGCCAAACATATGCCAAATGTGGAGATTATCGAATATCACGGGGATCAGAAGCTGGATGCTCCTTCCGGAACTGCGATCAAAACAGCGGAACTGATTGCTGCCAATCGGGAAGAACTTCGTCAAGGTAATCCAAATGAGGAAGAAACGATTGAAGGATCACGGGGCGGGTATTACAATGGCTTCCGAATTCACAGTGTACGATTGCCTGGCGTATTCGCGCAGCAGGAAGTTGTTTTCGGAGACTATGGACAGTCACTCAAAATTCGGCATGACTCCTACGAGCGCGCAGGTTATATGCCTGGTGTTAAGATTGGTGTGCAAAAGGTTATGGAGTATACAGGAATGATCTACGGATTTGACCACTTTATCGACTAAAGGAGATTGTCATGTTGAAAATAGCATTTATCGCCCATGATCGTAAAAAAGAAGAGATGGTTAACTTCGTGACGGCATATGAGCCTGTTTTTACGGACCATCAATTATATTCTACAGGAACAACAGGCCTTCGTATTATGGAAGGAACATCTCTGAAGATTCATCGATTCGAATCAGGCCCACTGGGCGGAGATCAGCAGATTGGAGCTTTGGTTGCGCAAAATGAGATGGATCTGATTATTTTCCTGCGAGATCCACTGATGGCACAACCTCACGAGCCGGATATCAATGCGTTGTTACGTCTTTGTGATGTGCAGGGAATTCCCCTTGCCACGAATATCGCAACCGCTGAGATTCTGGTTAAGGCTCTGGATCGTGGTGATTTTGCCTGGAGAGAGCTGGTACATAAGTACAAGCCGGAGGCTGGATTGAATTCAGGTGATTCCGAATGAGTCTGGATATTCTCATCTTTGGAGCACATGCAGACGATGCGGAGATTGGTATGGGTGGAACGATTGCCAAACATACCGCTGCCGGCTTGAAAGTAGGCGTGTGTGATCTGACTCGTGCTGAGATGTCTTCCAACGGAACAGTAGAGCGCAGAACCGAGGAAGCGGAGCAAGCCTCCCGCGTCCTCGGTCTTTCGTGTCGAACGAATCTGGGGCTTCCTGATCGTGGCTTATATCTTACGCCTGAACATGTACAGGCGGTGACGGCTGAGATACGACGTCATGCCCCTCGGATGGTGTTTGCTCCGTATTGGGAAGATCGTCATCCGGATCATGTCAATTGCAGTAAGCTTGTGCAGGAGGCTGTATTTAACGCCAAGCTTCGCAACTACATGCCGGACATGCCTGCCGTGCAGGTGAAGGAACTTTATTTTTACTTTATTAATGACATCGGGCCTACGGATTTGATTGTCGATATTACGGAACACTATGAGCATAAAGAAGCTTCATTGCTCTCTTATCGTTCCCAATTCGAACTGGGAGACGGAGCGGTCTCAACGCCATTGAATCAAGGGTATATTGAACGTGTAAGAGCCCGTGATTCCTTGCTCGGACAGCGTAGTCTCATCCCGTTTGCAGAAGGTTTTGCTACAATTACACCTTACGTGGTTCATCAATTTGGCTCGGGTGCCCAATAAACGATTTTACATTTTACGTTTAATGAAACGAAGGGTTTCATTATTCCATTGCAAGATATCAACCTGCATGAAGCGGGAGATCAAAGGAGCGTCCACAGGATGGATAAAAAGCTAAAAATCGGCATCACCTGTTATCCGTCCCTCGGCGGGTCTGGCGTTGTCGCAACGGAGCTGGGCAAATTACTTGCCGAACAGGGGCATCAGGTTCATTTTATTGCCAACAGTATCCCGTTCAGACTGGGTACGTTCCAGAAAAATATTTTTTATCACGAAGTTGAAGTAAATGATTATTATGTTTTCCGTTACCCTCCGTATGACCTTTCACTGGCAACAAAGATGGCTCAGGTGGCTAAGTCACAGCAGCTGGATCTGCTGCATGTTCATTACGCCGTTCCACACGCAGTATGTGCCTTTCTTGCGAAACAAATGGTAGGGGACGGCCTTAAAGTGGTTACCACGTTACATGGAACGGATATTACGGTTCTGGCTCAGGATGAATCTCTGAAGGATCTGATCCGTCTGGCCATTAATGAAAGTGACGCGGTTACTGCCGTATCACAAGATTTGATTCGGGAAACGGTCGAATTGCTGGATATTCAGCGCCCAATCGATCTAACCTATAATTTTATTGACAAACGAATATATTATCCGCGGGATGCTGCGAGTCTGCGAAGAGACTTTGCTGCGCCCGACGAAAAAATATTAATGCACATCTCCAATTTCCGACCGGTGAAGAGAACTCAGGATGTGGTAGAGGTCTTCCGTCAGGTGCAGGAGCAGGTTCCTGCCAAACTGTTATTTGTTGGTGAAGGACCTGATTTGCCGAAGATGCAATGGAAGATTAATGATCTCGGCTTGAATGATAAAGTTCATTTCCTTGGCAAACAGGATGACATTGCTCAGGTCATTTCCATGGCTGACGTGTTGATGCTTCCATCGGAGAAGGAAAGTTTCGGACTTGTGGCGCTCGAAGCAATGGCTTGTGGCGTACCCACGATCGGTTCACAGGCCGGAGGAATTCCGGAACTGGTCTTACATGGTAAGACGGGATTCTTATCCGCGATTGGGGATACACAATCCATGGCCGAGAACACCATCCGTTTATTGACGGACGATCGTTTGGCTGCTGAGTTCAGGGAAGCATGTCTTCAGCGCGCGCATCACGACTTTTGCAATGATGCTATTCGGCATGAATATGAACAGATATATTACCGGGTGTTGGGAAGGGAAGTTCCGAATCTGAAGCCGATTTGCGGTTAATCATTTCTTAGACGAAATCATACTGTGGATACCACAACAGGCAAGAGAAGAGGTGATATGTGGTGGTTCAATGGACACAGGTTGATCGTGAAATGGCAAGGCAAAGTGAGAATGTACTCACAACATTAAACAAACATGGCTACAAGGCATATTGGGTAGGTGGTTGCGTTCGTGACGAATTGCTGGAACGAGTTGTAGACGATATGGATATCACGACATCTGCTTCTCCTCAGCAAGTCATGGAACGGTTTGACGATTGTATTCCTACAGGTTTGCAGCACGGTACGGTTACCGTTCGTTCAGGCGGTTATTACTTTGAAGTGACCACATTTCGAACAGAGTCCGAATATCAGGATAACCGCAGACCTGCTGCAGTTCAATTTGTTCAGGATATCAAGGAAGATTTACAGCGGCGTGACTTCACGATGAACGCTCTTGCCATGGACGTCACTGGGACAATCGTTGACCCGTTCGGTGGACAGACAGATATCAAGGAAGAGCGAGTCAGATGTGTAGGTTCTGCGATGGAACGATTTGGTGAAGATGCACTGCGGATGCTCCGCTGTGTCCGGTTTGCATCGGTATTCGATTTCAAAATTGCTCATAATACGTGGAAGGGTCTTGTAAGGCAGAAGGACCTGCTTCAACATATAGCGATGGAACGGGTACGGACCGAGATGGTAAAAATGATGTCGGGACCGCATCCATTAAGAGGGTTGGAACTGTTATACAGAAGTAATGCGCTTGCGCATATCAAAGCGCCGATAAGCTCGGCCCGATTCAACAAGATGTTGTTATCCAATCTGGAACAATTGTCAGGTCAGCATGTGTTGCTCCGTTGGTCACTCATCCTGATTGCTGGCGGTTATAGCAAGGATGAAGCAGATGTATTATTACGTCAGTGGACATTCTCCAATGAACATCGTTCTCGAATAACAGGGGTCCTTCAGGTGGAGCAGTTGATTCATACTTCCGTTCAGGAGCAGAAGGATACGGTCAGTCTCCGTTCCGATTGGATTGTTACTGTTCTGGCTTGTGGTGTTCAGGCGGCGGATGATTGGCTTAGAATACAGTCTACACTGCCAGCAGGATGGCGGAATCAATCCGAACAGGCAGAAATGCAGGTTGTTTTGGTTCAAGAGCTTGCAGCCGAATGGAGTCAATCGATTTCTGTGCATGACTTGAAAGAGCTGGATATCACAGGGGAACAAGTGTTACAAATGGTGCAGCGCAAAGGCGGGCCTTGGCTGGGGCAACTGATGAAACATTTGTTACGAGAAACAGCGATTGGAACGATAGCGAATCAGCATGAAGCACTAAGTGCAGAAGTGAAGCGGGTGGTTCAAGATGACCAAACATGAAGATCTGTTACATATGTTATTAAATGCAGAAGGACGATTCGTATCGGGTGAAGAGATTAGCCGTAATCTGTCCATCAGTCGGACCGCTGTGTGGAAACATGTGAACAAGTTGCGAGACATGGGGTATGAGTTTGAAGCTGTATCCCGCAAAGGATACCGTCTGGTAACGAAGCCGGATAGCATTGATGCTACTGGCCTCCAATTGGCACTGGATACAACCGTATTTGGCCGTAAGGCTGTTTTGTTGGCCTCGACCCTGTCTACGCAAGGGGATGTTCTCAAGCTAGCTGAGCAAGGGCAGGCAGAAGGTGCTGTGGTCATTGCGGAAGAACAAACAGGAGGAAGAGGACGTTTCGGTCGACAGTGGTTCTCTCCTCCGGGTAAAGGAGTCTGGATGAGTGTTCTGTTACGCCCTGATCTACCACTTCAGCACACGCCGCAGCTAACTTTATTAACAGGTGTGGCTGTATGTCGTGCCGTTCGAGCTTGTTCAGGAGCTGATGCAGGCATCAAATGGCCAAATGATCTGTTGATTGATGGACGCAAGGTATGTGGCATATTGCTTGAATCCACGGTGGAAGATCATGAAGTCAGATACTGTATTGCAGGTATAGGTGTTGACGTGAATTTTGATCCCGAGGATTATCCGGGAGATCTGACAACTATAGCTACTTCACTCAAGATGGAGACGGGGCAATCCGTAGATCGCACCAAACTAACGGCTGCCATTCTGACGGAGCTTGAACAGTTATATTTTTTGTATCAAAAAGAAGGATTTGGCGTAATCTCAGCCCTATGGGAGGCCCTGTCCGTATCGATGAATCGAGAGATTACAGTGACGAATCCTCATGGTGTCATTGAAGGGAAGGCAATCGGTCTTGACCCTTCTGGAGCACTTATCGTGGAGAAGCACGATGGAGAACATACACTAATCATCTCTGGTGAGATTTCCTGGAAATCATAAACAATTTGTCGAATTTTCACTGGTAAAATGAACATAAGACGTGAAGTTTGAGCAGAACTTTGGTATACTGTGTTCGTGAGGCGATATCGGCTAATGCAGACCGAATTGCACTCCCGTTACAGTAACCTTTGCTCTGCTTTGATGTGTTTTATATAAGCAGACCGCAGTGCAAGAATGAAATACGTTTAAGTGAGTTGTTGGATTCTGCTCTGAGCCGAAGAGGACCGAGACAGAAGGGACGATCGCAAGTGACTCTTTTTTGACTTTTCGGGACTTTTTAGTGGAAAACTAAAAGGTTTTTTTGTTGCGTTTATTTGAAAAGAAGAAAGGAGCCATGAGAGAAAATGGCGAACAAACAAGCATTGAATATTGTGAAAATGAAAAAATATAAGCAGGATGGCGTGCCGCTTACCATGATCACGGCTTACGATTATCCAACAGCACTCCTAGCAGAGGAAGCAGGTATCGATCTGATCCTGGTCGGCGATTCACTTGGCAATGTAGTACTGGGTTATAATTCGACGCTTCCGGTGACCATCGACGACATGGTGTACCACACACGTTCCGTTGTGCGCGGTGCTGAGAAGACATTTATTGTGGCTGATATGCCTTTTATGACGTATCATGGCAGCGTGGATGAGACGCTTAAGGGTGTACGTCGACTGATGCAAGAGGGGCATGCCCATGCGGTTAAAATGGAAGGCGGAGTTGAGATAGCGGACACCGTCAGAGCAGTCGTGCAAGCAGGCGTGCCGGTTCTTGGACATATCGGACTGACACCTCAATCGGTTAATCAGATTGGTGGTTACCGCATTCAGGGCAAGGATGCAGCGGATGCGAAACGTCTGATGGACGAAGCCAAGGCCTTGGAAGCTGCTGGTGCGTTCGGTATTGTGCTTGAACTGGTTACGGAAGAAGTTGCACGGGCGATCTCGGAGGAACTATCCATCCCTACCATAGGAATTGGAGCAGGACGAGGCTGTGATGGTCAGGTACTGGTATTCCATGATGTGGTTCAATACGCTTCTCCGTATACGCCCAAACGTTTTGTCAAAACCTATGGAGATGTGGGTACATTAATCAGAACCAGCATCGAAGCTTACGTGAAAGAAGTGAAAGATCGTTCGTTCCCGGCCGAAGAGCATGTATTCAATGTTGCGGATGGTGTTTTGGATCAACTGTACGGCGGACAACGCAAGGAAAAGGTGGGGAGTAACTCATGAAAGTATTACGGACAATCGCAGAGTTAAGACAGGAACTAAGCTTGAAGCGTCAAGCGATTAGGTCCAATACATCCGTTGTAGGTCTGGTACCAACAATGGGTTATCTTCATCAAGGTCATGCAAGCTTGATGCAGGCAGCCAGACAACAGAGCGATATCGTGGTATTAAGCATATTTGTTAATCCGATTCAATTTGGCCCTAATGAAGATTTTGACAGCTATCCGCGGGATGAAGCCAGAGATGTGGAAACAGCACGCTCACAAGGAGTGGATATCGTATTTATTCCCTCTGTGGAAGAGATGTATCCACAGGCAACGCAAACGACGGTATCTGTCTCAAAACTGACGGATCGCTTATGTGGTGCTTCCCGTCCGGGTCATTTTGATGGGGTAACAACTGTAGTCTCCAAGCTCTTCAACATCGTACAGCCACAGCGTGCATTTTTTGGTATGAAAGACGCTCAGCAGGTTGCGGTCATTCAACAGATGGTGAATGATTTGAATATGTCTGTAGAAATTGTACCCTGTCCAATTGTTCGCGAAGAGGATGGGCTTGCCCTCAGCTCACGAAATGTCTATCTTAGCGCTGAACAGCGTACACAGGCGTTGGTTCTGTCGAAGGCACTGCGTGCAGCTCAGGAAGCCGCAGATACAGGTGCAGCTATAAACGCCGCAGATATCCGTCGTATTCTGCACGAGCAGATTGCAACCTCACCACTTGCGGTTATCGACTACGCCGAGATTCAGGCTTTTCCAAGCCTGGAGCCGCTCGCAGATCAGGAAGAAGTTCAAGGACGTGATGATCTGCTCATTGCACTTGCGGTGAAATTCGGAAAAACAAGATTGATTGACAATATAAGGTTGCAAAAATCGGAGGTACTGTCCCATGTTTAGAACACTGATGAAATCCAAAATTCACCGGGCTACGGTAACGGAAGCCAACTTGAACTATGTGGGTAGCATTACCATAGATGAAGATTTGATGGAAACATCCGACTTGATGGAAAACGAAAAAGTGCAAATCGTGAACAACAACAATGGTGCACGTCTGGAAACTTATGTGATTCCAGGACCACGCGGAAGCGGGGTCATATGTCTTAACGGCGCAGCTGCACGTCTGGTGCAGCCTGGAGATAACGTCATTATCATTTCTTACGCCATGATGTCGCAAGAAGAGGCAAATACTCACAAACCCACCGTTGTGTTTGTAGATGGACAGAATAAACCTGTACAAACAATGAAACAGGAAGTCCACGCAACAATTATGTAATCGACTGGTAAGGAGAATGAAATCGGCCCTTGAAGCAAAAAATGAGTACAGGTCACTGCACTAATCCATTTTTTCAAGGGTGGGGATGCATCGATGTTCCAGCATGTTTTCGCAGAAATGAACGACATGTTAGATGAAATTATCAAGAGCTATCCTTCCGCTGAAGGCCTAAACAAACAGGAATTGCTGCAAAAGTGGAATTTGCTTAAGCGGATGAGTGACGGAATGCTGGATGAATGGCTGATGTTTGAAGAAAAGATGAGCCAGGTGAGGGAGCGGGAGATGGATAAGCCTACTTCCCTTGAACCGGAACAGGAAGCTGTTACTGCTCTGCCTGAACTCCATCTGGAATGTTTCAGTCGAGGTCAGGGCTATTTCAAATTACAGATGTATCCGCAGGCGATCATGCAGTTCTCCCGGGTTGTGACCGACCATCCGGAGAGTGCATTGACACGTTTTTACCTGGCGCTCGCGTATCTGAATCTGGAACAAATGGCGGAAGCCGGGACACATTTGCAGCAGATCATGTACCTTAAGGGTTCTCCTCGATTAAAAGGGCTTGTATGTAACGCCCTGGGCTGTATTCAAGCCAAGCTTGCGAATCCCGAAGCTGCATGCTCACTCTTTGCACAGGCCCTTCAGTATGACCCGACATTGACCGAACCACTGTACAACATGGAAGCTTGCAGGTTGAACAGGGGAAAATTGCAATATGCTAATCAGCTGACGACCCTTCATTAAGCGGGAATTCGGCGACAAAAAACGGTGTTCCCTCCTTTGGCATAGCGGCGGGGACACCGCTTTTTTGTCAGTTAATTTTCAAATCCCCTTTTTTTTGCTATGCTGTAACATAGACTGGAATGGAAGGGACCGTACATTGCAATGAAATTTGCCGTATTGGATTTCGAAACAACCGGCACGCAGTCCGACGGTGAGATTATACAGGCCGGACTTGCCATCATAGATCATGACTACAGCATAACTCAAATATATAGTTCTTATGTGAACCCTGGTGTACCGATTCCCCCGTTTATTTCGGGGTTGACGGGTATTACCGATGAAGATGTGGCGGACGCTCCTTCACTCGAAGAGATGATGATGGAGATGGTTCCGCTGCTTAATGATGTGGTGCTTGTTGGACACAACGTCGCTTTTGATTTTCACTTTTTGCAGAATGCTCTTGACCGTTGCGGGTATTTGCCGTTCACTGGCCGCATTCTGGACACGATTGATTTTCTGAAGATTACATTCCCATCACTGGGTTCTTATCAACTTGGTTATGTGTCTTCCGAATTTGGATTTCAACATGATCGCCCTCACCAGGCAGACAGTGATGCACTGGCGACAGCCTATGTGCTGCTCAAATGTCTGGATGAGTTAAAGGAATTACCGCTCATAACGATTCAGCGCCTCAGTGATCTGTTTGCACCAGAAGACAGTGACTTGGGTTGGTTTTTGGACGGAATGCGCAGTGAGAAGGAAGCAGAGCCGATTCAGGATCTGGACGGACATACCTATTATCGTCAGCTTGCTCTTAATGTAAGTGATTGGACTGATATAGGTGCACCACGCGATGAGCGGGAGGCTAACCCCCTCGATGGTGTAAGCTTCGAACAGTTTATGGACCAGGTTCGGGAGAACCTGAAGGATACGCTGGATCATTATGAAGAGCGTGAAGCGCAGACTCAGATGTTCAGCAGTGTAAGGCAAGCCCTGGATGAAGAGAAACATCTCTTGATCGAAGCAGGAACAGGCACTGGTAAATCTCTGGGTTATCTCTTGCCTGCTATTTACGAAAGTGTGAAGCAAGAACAGAAAGTTATGGTCAGCACGCATACAATCAACCTGCAGGAGCAATTGAGAGAGCGGGACATTCCGATGCTGACTCAAGTGGTTCCGTTCCCGTTTAAGGCTGCTGTATTCAAAGGACGTGGACATTACCTGTGCCTGCGCAAATTTGAACACAAAATCAATAAACGTGAATTCGCCACACCTAAAGAGGATTATTTCACAGCTGCTCAGATGATTGTCTGGCTTACGCAGACCGAAACCGGAGATGATGAGGAACTTAACCTTAGCGGACGCGGAGGGGACTTCTGGGAGACGGTACAGAGCGAATCTGAGTCTTGTCTGGGAAGATCATGTCCATGGTTCCGCAAATGTTTCTACCATCGTGCCAAACATGAGGCCGGGTTGTCTGATATTGTAATCACCAATCACTCCAAATTATTTACGGATGTGAAAGCCGCGCATCAGCTGCTGCCAGCCTATGAGAGTCTTGTGATCGATGAAGCACATCATCTGGAGGATGTAGCTGGTAAACATCTTGGAATGCATATGAAATATTTCACCTTGGTTCATACACTGACCCGCCTGTTTAAAGACAGTCGTAATGGACAGCTGCCTATGCTTCGTTCGCAGTTATCCGGGCATGAAAATTCGGTGCAATGGGGCTCCATGGTGGATCAGATGTTCCCGCTCGCTCTTGAAGTTAAGGATCTGTGGGATCGTATGAGTGATGCCTTGTTCGGTCTGTTGCCTGAACGAAGTGATGCTTCACCGGGAGAGACGGGGCAATTTTCCCTGCGTCTGAAAGCTTCTCAGAAACCTGCAAAATGGCAGGAGTTGCAGGGTCTGGAGAACCAGATCTATGTGACTCTGGGCGATTTGGTTCGCAAAGGGGACAAATTGCTGCTTGAAGTGAAAGAGGATCAGGATGATTATCAATCGGATAGTCTGATTACGGACATTACAGGATTGCTGAAAGATCTGACCACATTGAAGGAGAATCTGCGTTTCTTCATGCGTATGGATGATGCCAAAACGGTGTACTGGATGGAAGCCAGCGGTCAATTCCGCAGCAAATCTCTCCAGCTGTATGCTGTACCTGTAGATGTCAGTGCACAACTTAAGGATTTATTTTTTGATAAAAAGAAAAGTGTTGTGCTTACATCGGCTACGCTTTCGGTAGATAAGTCATTCCAGTTCATGATTGAACAGCTTGGCTTGCAGGAAGCTTCCGAGAATAATCGGTTGTTAACGTCGATGCTGCCATCACCTTTCAACTATCGCGATCAGGCACTTCTGGTGATTCCGCGTGATTTCCCGAGTGTGAAGGGCAGTGTGGGTGATGCGCACTTTGTCAATATGCTGGTGCAATCACTTGCAGAGACGGCAATTGCCACGCGTGGACGCATGATGGTTCTGTTTACTTCATACAAGATGTTGCGACAGGTCTATGATCCGCTGAAGGAGGCGCTATCTGGTAACGACATCTCGTTGCTTGGGCAAGGCGTTGACAGTGGAAGCCGCTCTAAGCTGACTCGCAGGTTCCAAGATGCCAAAGCTACGGTACTTCTGGGTACAAGCAGCTTCTGGGAGGGTGTAGATATCCCGGGAGAGGCGCTAACCTGTCTCGCTATTGTGCGACTGCCTTTCCAGCCACCGAATCATCCGTTGGTGGAAGCCAAGAGTGAGTTGCTTCAGGAACAGAAGAAAAATCCGTTCATGAAACTGTCCGTGCCGCAAGCGGTCATTCGTTTCAAGCAGGGATTTGGCCGGTTGGTGCGTACAGCGAAGGACAGAGGAATTGTCATTGTTTATGATACACGGGTGATTGAAGCGTACTATGGTAAATTCTTTTTATATTCATTACCTGGTCCCAAAATGGAGCATATGCTCACGGAGCAAATGGTTCCACGAATTACCGAGTGGTTGGAAAAACCTGTTAATGAACAAGAATAATGGTTGTTTTGTTCGTTATATCATTGCATGAGACTATCGTTTGGCGTTAAACTTTATTAGATATTTCCGTATCCGATTAAAGCAGTTGCACGTAAGAACTTATAACCTAAATTACAAGGAGCATTCTGTATAAAATGTCATGTTTATCTTTGAGTTTATACAGAATGCTCATCTTTTCATCTATTATTTTATCGTGGCCTTGGTAAGGGGGAGCAAGAATGAAATCGGATAAAATTTCGGAAGCGGTGGTACGACGTCTGCCTGTATACTTGCGTTATTTGAACGAGTTGCATCAGCGTGAGGTGGCTACTGTTTCTTCTCAAGAGCTTGGACAGAGGCTGGATCTGAATCCGGCCCAAATTCGTAAAGACCTGGCTTACTTCGGTGATTTTGGTCGTAAAGGGATCGGGTATGATGTATCCTATTTGATCGAGAAAATTCGTCACATTCTCAAAATCGATCAGCAAATTAATGTAGCTCTGGTAGGAGCGGGTAATCTCGGTCAAGCCTTGTCCAACTACAACACATATCTGAAAGACAACATGAAGATTGTTGCTGTATTTGATGCATATGGACCGAAGATTGGTAGTCAGATTAACAGTTTGACGGTAAAACCAATGAATGAATTGACGGAAGCGGTTAAAACAGAAAACATCCGCATCGGAATTATCACGGTTCCGGATACGGAAGCCCAAAATGTAGCCGATCAGCTTATTGAATCCGGAATCGAAGCGATTCTTAATTTTGCACCAACCATTCTAAAAACACCGCCGCATATCCGCATTCACCATGCTGACTTTACAACGGATCTGCTTAGTTTGGCCTATTACTTGGAGACTGGAAAGGACGACGAGGAAGATGACAACAAATAGATGGGTAATTCACAACGGCAAATTTGCCGTTAATGAAGGCGGCACAACATGGAACGTGGTTCAAGGATACATGGTTGTCGAGGATGACAAGATTGTGCATATTGGTGAGACATTGCCGGATGGAGACAAAAATTGTACCAAAGTGGATGGAAAAGGACTGTTCTTCCTGCCGGGTCTGATCAATACGCATGGTCATGCAGCAATGTCGTTGCTCAGAGGGCACGGAGATGATCTTGCGTTGCAAGTATGGTTGCAGGAAAAAATGTGGCCGATGGAAGCGAAAATGACTTCACAAGACGTATATTGGGGAACTTCGCTATCGGTGCTTGAAATGTTGAAAGGCGGAACTACAGCTTTCCTGGACATGTACGATCACATGGATCAAGTTGCCAAAGTTGTGGAGCAATCCGGTGTTAGAGCAGCACTGGCACGTGGTGTAATCGGGCTGTGCTCGGAAGAAGAGCAACTGCGGAAACTGGAGGAGTCGGCAGCGTTTGCACGTGAGTGGAATGGACAGGCAGATGGTCGCATTACAACTGTAATCTCGCCACACGCCCCATATACATGCCCTCCTGACTACATAGAGAAGCTTGTGCAGGTCGCGAACGACCTGAACCTTCCTCTCCATACACATATGTCTGAAACGCTTCGTGAAGTGGAGCAGAACGTGGCTGATTATGGACTGCGTCCTGTGGCACATCTGGAGAAACTGGGCTTTTTCTCACGTCCATCCCTGGTTGCACATGCGGTGCATCTGAATGACGAAGAGATTGAGATTCTGGCCCGTCATGATGTGGCTGTATCCCATAACCCGGGAAGTAACCTGAAACTTGCTTCCGGTGTTGCGCGGGTACCAGCATTACTGAAAGCAGGAGTTACCGTTTCACTCGGAACAGACGGACCGGCAAGCAACAACAACCTGGATATGTTCGAGGAAATGAGACTGGCTGCATTGATCCACAAAGGTGTATCTGGTGACCCGACGGCTGTGCCAGCAGGCGAAGCGTTACTCCTCGGAACGTCATACGGTGCCAAGTCCATTTTCATGAACAATACCGGAGCACTTGAGGTCGGCATGAAGGCTGATTTTATCGCTCTTGACATTGAACAGGCACATTTCTATCCACATACAGACCTGATCTCACATACAATCTACTCGGCTTCTGCCAAAGATGTTGAGCACGTATGGGTGGATGGAAAACAAGTGGTCAAACACGGCGAATGTCTGACGCTGGATGAAGAACGCATTTTGCGTGAGTCTCAATTGGCATTTGATGGTCTGCTTGCTCGTTAATTGCAGGACAGAGCATCATAGGGAAAGGAAGTTCGGCTTTTGAAGAAAAAAAAGAAGTGGATATGGATTTCGCTGCTTGCACTGGTTCTGATTCTGTTTGGACTTCAGCGTTATTACGTCTATGTCACGCAGGACCAGCGTAAGGAAGAAGCTCTCGCTATACAGGCAGCACAGAAGCAACTGGGCATTACATCCTATGATGAATTGCGCAAGTACATCTGGGGAGACAAAGAAGGCTCTGACAACATCTACTGGACCCTGATCGGCAAAAATAAGGATAACCAGGATGTTATGGTCTGGGTTAAATTCGATGCAAACAATCAACCGGCTAAGGGTGCAAACGCTGTACACAGTGAGCTGCTGCAGAATGGCATGTCCGAAGCGCAGATCCGCAATCGCTTCAGTTCTGAAGTTCCTGCCGGCGAGATTAAACGAATCATGCCCGGAGTTGTGAATGGAATATATGTGTGGCAAGTGTATTATAAAGACGGTACGCATAACCACTATCGCTTTTATCGTTTTAGCAATGGAGAACAGGTGGACCTGGTCTACACACTACCGAACAGCTAGTACAAATAGAGTGACATAACTAGAGAATTAGAGAAATGAAAGAACCGGCAGACGGATATCCGACTGAACCGGTTCTTTGTGTTGCCTGTAAATATTTTTGATTTAAATAAATCAATTTCATAATACCTTTAGCTGCTTCAATCAAGGGTAGATATAGATCATAACGATTCAATTTGTCTATATCTAGTTACAAAAATCTATTTTTAGTGAGTTATGAAAATGATTTAAATAGTTAAAATTAATAATTTATTCATATTTTCGCCTTCGAAAATGTATATACGATGTGATATACTCAGTTATGTACTCAAAGTTACATTCAAAACAAATAATCCTGTCGAAATTATCGAAGGAGTCAATGTGCACATATTCGTATATACCAATAAGCCAGTAGGTTGGGCCAAAATCTGGGAGGGGTAATTCACTTGAAGCTAAAAGTATTGCCTATTGCTTTAACTGCCGTCATTTCAGCCGTTGTGTTGTTTGGAGGTTGGTTTGTATATCGTCAGGTGGCCGTGCAGAATCCGATTGAAAAGATGGTTACCCAGTACGATGGAGTCAATGACGTTCAATTAACTATTAACCGCAATGACGTACAATTGAAACTGGATCTGCAACCGGATGTTGATTTGGGCAGACTGGTACAATATATTCACAAAGAAGGACAGACGGTGATTGGTTCACGCTCGTTAAAGCTGGATGTTGTGGATCATTCCAACGAGGCGCTTGAGAACTGGTGGGGTGATGCCATGTTTACCGTAGCCCAGGCGATGGAGAACAAGCAGTACACCGAGATTACACCAACGTTGTCGAAGATGGCGACAAACGGGATTAAAGTGAATACAGCTATGGATGACAACAATGTATATGTCAGTCTCAGTGACGGAGATGCCAGCAAGTTTATTATTCTGCCGCGTGTGCCCGGTCAGATAGGAGTGTGGCCTAATGCCTAAATGGACAAAAGAAGTTGCCATCGGATTTTTTCCTGTGTTGATTATTTTCCTTGCGTTTACTGGTGTTAATATTGTTCCGATTCTTATTGCGGCGGCGGTTGTCGGTGGTCTGCTGTTCATGATGCAAATGCGCGGCGGGATTACAGTAGGCGCTGCACAGGAACGTAAACGGAAGAAGAAAGGACCTTCGAAGCTTACTTTTGAAGAAATTGGAGGTCAGGACAGTGCCAAGCAGGAATTACGTGAAGCACTTGACTTTCTCATCAAACATGAAGAAATTCGGAAGTTCGGAATTCGTCCGTTAAAAGGGATCTTGCTGACGGGCCCTCCAGGGACAGGGAAAACGTTGATGGCCAAGGCTGCTGCCCATTACACAGATTCTGTTTTTGTAGCAGCTTCGGGTAGTGAGTTCGTGGAAATGTATGTGGGTGTGGGTGCCAGCAGAATTCGGGATTTGTTCAAGGATGCGAGAACCCGTGCCACCAAGGAAAATAAGGAAAATGCCATTATATTTATCGATGAGATTGATGTCATCGGGGGTAAACGTGAAGGTGGTCAACAGCGCGAGTATGATCAGACTCTGAATCAGCTCTTGACGGAGATGGATGGAATTTATTCTTCTGAGACACCTCGAATTCTGGTTATAGCTGCAACGAACCGCAAAGAAATGCTGGATAGTGCCCTGACACGTCCGGGACGTTTTGACCGTCACATTCAAGTGGACTTGCCCGACAAAAAGGGCAGAAAGCACATTCTTGAACTGCATGCGGTGAACAAACCTCTGATGGAGGAAGTTAATCTGGAGAAGACAGCCGAGGAATCATATGGGTTTTCCGGTGCGCAGCTTGAAAGTGTTATGAACGAAGCAGCAATATACGCCATGCGGGACGGGCTGTTACACATTGAACAACGGCACTTGTCCCTTGCTATTGATAAAGTCATGATGGGTGAGAAGACGGACCGTGAGTCCAGTGTGGAAGAGAAGAAAAGGGTTGCCATTCATGAATTGGGACATGCCATTATGGCTGAACTCGTTCGTCCAGGCAGTGTTAGTCAGGTGGCACTTAGTCCGCGTGGTCAGGCGCTGGGATATGTACGTCACAACCCGCAACAGGAACAGTTCCTCTATACGAAGCGTTTCCTGGAAGAGCAGATCATGATTGCACTCGGAGGAGCCGCTGCGGAGGAAATGTACTACGGTGGACGTTCCACTGGGTCACGTAATGACTTTGATCAGGCAACGAATGTCGTACAGACCATGATGGCTTCGGGATTGACTTCACTTGGTATTGTGAACATGGATATGGTTACAACCGAAGAACTCATGCGGGAGAATAAATTGATTCTGCAAGATCTGATGGAACAGACAAAGCGGTTGCTTGAAGAACAACGGACAATTTTCGACAATTCACTCGACATCTTGATTCGTGAGGAAGTTTTGTCTGGCGAGCAATTTCGTTGTCAATTTCGTGACAGTGCCCTTCTACCAGCATAATTTATTTATGCTGGTTATTTTTTTTTACATTTCACTCGTGCTAAGATATTATTATATGTTGGGTCGAAATTTGTAATTTTCGGCGAACAGGGTACAATAGAGAATAGAGAACCGAAAGGATGGAGCAGAACCATGTTTTTCAAAAAAATAGGAGTTGTCGGCGGCGGTACGATGGGACAAGGTATTTCCCAGATGCTCGCAGCCAAAGGACTTGATGTGCTTCTCGTGGAGCACACAACACAAAAGCTGGATCATGCCTATGACATGATCGAAACCAATCTGGATAAACAACTGGAGAAATGGGCGATTACAAAAGCGGAGAAGAAATTGATTCTTTCCCGTATTACCAAGGTAGCTCATTTAGCTGAACTTGGAACTTGCGACATGGTCATTGAGACAATTTCAGAGGATCTGGATGCGAAAAAAGCAGTATTCAGCCAACTGGACCAAGTTTGTCCAAGCAATGTCATTCTGGCAAGTAATACATCCACGCTGAGTTTGACCGAGCTTGCAAGCTCGACCAAATACCCAGAGCGTGTTATTGGTATGCACTTTATTCACCCGGTATCCCGGGTTGATCTTGTAGAGATTATTCGTGGACTGAAAACTTCGGATACAACATTCGAAGAGACCAGACGTTTTGTTGAAGAAGTAGCAGACAAAAAAGGAGTCATGATCTATGAATCCCCTGGCTTCGTAACTTCCCGTCTGATCTGCCTGCTGATTAACGAAGCGTTGCATGTATTGCAAGAAGGTGTTGCATCTGCTGAAGATATCGATGATGCAATGCGTATCGGATACAACTTCCAACATGGACCACTCGAAATGGCTGACCGTTTTGGATTGGATTCTGTTGAAGCTGCACTCGAAAGAATGTTCCGTGAATTCGGAGAATTGAAATATCGTCCTTCTACAGTCCTGAAGAAAATGGTGCGTGCAGGACACCTGGGTGCCAAAACAGGCGAAGGATTCTTCAAGTACGACAAGGATGGTGACCGACTGTGAAAGTACTCGTAATTAATGCGGGGAGTTCCTCGCTCAAATATCAACTGTATAATATGACTGACGAGTCTGTACTGGCCAAAGGTTTGGTGGAACGGATCGGAATGGATTCCTCCATTCTGACACACAAACCGACAGGCCGCGAGGATGTTACAGAAGTTAGCGAGATTCTGGAGCATACAACAGCGATCCGTAAAGTCATTGATATTTTGACTCATAAAGAAAATGGTGTACTGGATTCTGTAAGTGAAATTCAAGCTGTTGGACACCGTGTTGTTCACGGTGGTGAAGCATTTAAAGAATCTGCATTGGTAGATGATGCTGCCAAAGCTGAAATTCGTCGTTTGTTCGACTTGGCTCCACTTCATAACCCTGCAGCAATGATGGGGATTCGTGCGGCTGAATTAAATATGCCAGGTGTGCCTCAGGTAATGGTCTTCGATACGGCGTTCCATCAAACGATGCCGGAAAAAGCATATCTGTATGCTATTCCGCGTGTACTTTACAAAAAATATAAAGTACGTCGCTACGGCGCACATGGTACTTCCCATGATTTCGTAAGCAAGGCAGCTGCTGAATATCTGGATCGTCCAGTGGAAGATCTGAAAATCATCACTTGTCACGTCGGTAACGGTGGTAGTGTAACAGCAGTTAAAGGTGGCGTATCCGTTGATACTTCGATGGGTATGACTCCACTAGAGGGACTGATGATGGGAACGCGTTCGGGTGACCTTGACCCAGCCATCGTACCTTATGTAATGAACAAGGAAGAACTGAGTGTAAGCGAAGTGAACTCCATGTTGAACAAACACAGTGGATTGCTTGCGATCTCCGGAATCAGTAGTGACATGCGTGAGATTACGGAAGGTATGGAGAATGGCGATGCCAACTCCACGCTTGCTTTTGAAATGTACGAATACCGTCTGCGTAAATACATCGGATCATATGCAGCTGCAATGAACGGTGTAGACGTGATCGTCTTCACAGCTGGTGTAGGGGAGAACTCCGTTGTACTTCGCCAAAAAGTATGTGAACAGCTTACGTATCTTGGCGTTGAGCTGGACGAAGCCCTGAACGCAGTCCGTTCTGGTGAGCCGCGTCGCATCACAACTGCGAACTCGAAAGTTGATGTTCTCGTTGTTCCAACGAATGAAGAATTGGTCATTGCTCGCGATACGCATCGAATCGTATTGAATTCTCAGTAATCTAACTGTAAAGTAAATATAGAATGGCAAGGAAGTGCAGAGGACAGGCAACAGCCTGTCCGCTGCATTTTCAAATTTCAGGAATCAAGGGGAGATATGGCATGGATACGAATTGTGTAATTCGTAATGTGAACGAGCATGTGGGCGAAACCGTAACGATCGGTGCCTGGATTAACAACAAACGTTCCAGCGGCAAAATTCAGTTTTTGCAGTTGCGTGATGGAACCGGATATATTCAAGGGGTTGTTGTAAAAAGTGAAGTTAGCGAAGAGATCTGGAACAATGCCAAGAGCTTGACACAAGAAAGTTCTTTGTATGTTACAGGGATTATTCGTGAAGAACCTCGCAGTGCGTCCGGTTACGAAATGACTGTTACTGGGGTCGAAATCATTCATCTGACTGAAAACTATCCAATCACGCCTAAAGAGCATGGTGTTGATTTCTTGATGGACCATCGTCACCTGTGGCTTCGTTCTACGAAGCAACGTGCTGTTATGGTGATTCGGGCAGAGATTATTCGCGCTGTTCAGCAGTTCTTTGATGGTAACGGATTCACACAAGTTGATCCTCCGATTTTGACACCATCGTCTGCGGAAGGAACAACGAACCTGTTCCACATCAAATACTTTGATGAAGATGCTTATCTGACACAAAGTGGTCAATTGTATATGGAAGCCGCAGCCATGGCGCTGGGTAAGGTATATTCATTTGGTCCAACATTCCGCGCAGAGAAGTCCAAAACACGTCGCCACTTGATTGAGTTCTGGATGATAGAGCCGGAAATGGCATTTGTAGATCACGAGGAAAGTCTGCGCGTACAAGAGAAATTTATCGCTCATGTCGTTCAATCCGTGGTGAAAAACTGCCGTGCAGAACTGGAATCTATCGGTCGTGACGTATCCAAACTCGAAGGCATCGTAGCTCCATTCCCGCGTATTACGTATGATGAAGCGATTGAATTCCTGCATGGACAAGGTTTTGATATTCCTTGGGGAGAAGACTTTGGTGCACCGCACGAAACAGCTATTGCTGAGAAGTACAATACACCTGTCTTTATCACACATTATCCTGCTGGAATCAAGGCTTTCTACATGAAACCAGATCCAAATCGTCCTGAAGTTGTTCTCTGTGCTGATATGATTGCACCAGAAGGTTACGGAGAGATTATTGGCGGTTCGCAGCGTATCGATGATCCGGAATTGATGCAACAACGTTTTGAGGAGCACAATCTCTCGGATGAAGCTTACCAATGGTATCTGGATTTGCGTAAATACGGATCGGTTCCTCACTCCGGTTTCGGTCTGGGATTGGAGCGGACGGTAGCATGGATCTGTGGATTGGATCATGTGCGTGAAACAATCGCATTCCCACGTATGCTCTATCGTCTGTACCCTTAATGCTTAACCGAGGAGCGTCTATGGAAGACACCACATCGAAAGCTTGGTTGGATGGAGCAGCTTATGGCATGACTTCGGGTACAGCCCAACTGCCTTATGCCTTGTTACGTTATTATCACCAGCTTGGCCTATCAGATGCAGAAGTGCTTCTTCTGATTCAATTGCTAGGGTTCCGTCAGGCGGAGTTCAATGAGTTTCCGACGCTTGAAGAGCTTGCTGGGCGTATGGGACTTGCACCTGAAGGTATTGCCAGAATGTTGCAACGTCTGATGAGGGATGGATATATCGCTATTGACGAGCATCGTGACGAGGAACGTGACATCCAGTACGAGCGATATGACTTACATGGATTATATGCCAAGCTTGCAGCGTGCACTGCGGAAGAAGTAGCCGCATTCCGTGCGGAGCAGCTGAGCATCAGTACAGCACGTCAAGATTCGAACAGTGTTCAAAAAGAAGAGGAAGAACGGAACATGTTCTCCATCTTTGAAAAAGAATTCGGACGTCCGCTCTCTCCAATGGAGTGTGAGACGATATCCGGCTGGTTGGATCAGGACCGTTACCAAGAGGAATTGATTCTAATGGCTCTGAAGGAAGCGGTTTTTGCAGGCAAAGTACATTTCCGGTATATCGATCGAATACTGCTTGAGTGGAGCCGTAATCGTGTCAAGACCGTTCAAGACGCGAAGGCATACACGCAGCGGTTTCGTAATGGTGGACGTTGATTCAAGTGTAGGCAAGACACAAGAAACAGGCCAGAAGTCATTCTGTGCCTGTTTTTTTTGGATTATAGAATAGATGAGTGATCAGTAACATCAACCTTTCAGGCAATGCTTTCACTTTGTTTTACAAAAATTTGATAGATCACGCAGGGGTTAACACACAAGCTGTCGTCTATTGTATTGGAGAGGAGGGGAGAGTTATTGATGAAGCGCGCGTAATCGAACAAATCCGTCAAGGAGATACATCCCAGATGCGTACTCTGATTGATAAGTATAGCCAGCATGTATACCATGTGGCCTATTCCGTACTCAGGAACGATCAGGAAGCACAGGATGCAGCTCAGGAGGCGTTCATACAGATGTATAAGTCTCTCCCCGACTACCGTTCTGAAGGTTTCAAAACGTGGTTAACCCGAATTGCCTTTCACAAAGCGATTGATGCCAAACGCAAGCTGGGCAGACGAACTGCTGAGGATCTGGGTGGAGAAGAAAAAATAATCAATTTGCCCGGACGGGATGAAGACGTTCTTACCCGTCTCGTTCGTGAAGAACGTCAGGATAAACTTCGCGAACGAATTAATCAGTTGCCTGCTCAGCATCGTGACATTATCACTGCGTATTATCTAAGCGAAAAAAATTATGAGCAGATTGCCAGTGATGCACAGGTGGCTGTGAAGACCGTGGAATCCCGCTTGTATCGTGCACGGCAGTGGATTCGAAAACATTGGAAGGAGGATGAATGGCGTGAGTAAACAGGAGAAGTATACCGCTGCGCAATGGACTGATTATATTGAAGGCCATATGAGTGAAACTCAAGCGAACCAAATGGAACAGCTTCTGATGGAAGATCCGGATGCGATGGACATCTATCTGGAAGCGCTTGGTATCCACGGAGAACTGCCTCCGCTACATGACCCAACAGGGTTTGCGGATTCAGTCATGCATCGGATTGAGGGCATTCATTCACCCAAGGTACAACGCAAATCCCGTGCTGGACGAAACCGGCGCTGGCTTGATCATAAAGTGTTCCATTACGCGGTAGCAGCCTGTTTGACATTGATCTTCCTCTCGTCTGGACTTTTTGACAAGGTAGCACCATATCACAAGTTCCAGGATGGCGACCACAGAGGGTCTTTTTCCGAGAAATGGACGGAGGCAGCCACTACATGGCTGGATAACTTCAAGCCTAAACCATAAATAGTTTTGCATTGCCTGAAAAGAAAGGATGACGACTGTGCACTCAGATCGTAACAAACTACTCGCATTTCTATTAAACCTGATACCAGGTCTCGGTTTTATGTATTGGGGACGGCCTACCAGAGCTGTGGTCTATCCATTACTCTTTTTTGGAACAGGCATTGGCTTCATCATGTTGGCGTTGTTGACTGATGAAAAGGAATTGATGATTGTCGGGTTCCTTGGAGCCATATTCTTCTGGTGTATCAGCATGCTGGATATGATTATCGTTCTACTCCGTGCCCCTTCATTGCACGAAGTTCATTACCAAGGTTGTGGGACACATTACGGTGGTCTCCATCAAGGCGCCGCTTACCAGAAAGCATATGCTGGCCAGGAAGAGCCTCTCGGACAGATGGATCAGGAGGAGCCACATCAGGATCATGGTGGAGTGTATGGTGTGCCCGAGGGGCCCTATGGTCAACCCATGTACCGAAAAGGCAGTGAGGGAGAACGATTCTTTACCATTTTGCTTTCATTTGTTCCTGGATTGGGACATCTTCATCTGGGATTGTTGCATCGCGGGTTGTCGTTTCTGATGGCGTTTTTTGGTTCCTTTGCCATGATGGTTTTTGTAGCTTCAATCACCAATGAATCGGTGTTTCTAATGTTCCTGCTCATTCTGCCTGTAATATGGGTATACTGCATGTTTGATGCGGTGCAGCATGTCCACCGTAAGCAGGCTGGAGAGGTACTGCAGGATCGGACGTTATTCGAGGAATTGGAGATGGGCAGAGTAGCCGGACGACGCAGTAAAGTGCTTGCGACGCTGCTATCTGCTTTTCCAGGTGCGGGTCATCTATATCTGGGTTTGCAAAAAAGAGGCATGCAATTGATGTTCCTGTTCCTGGGCAGCATCTATGTTCTGGACCTGCTTCACTTATCAGTGTTCCTGTTCATGATACCGTTGATCTGGTTCTACAGTTTCTTTGATGGGCTACAGTGCTCCAGTCGCTATGGACGCGAGCCATTGATCGATCAGCCGATCTTTAAGGATTGGGCCCGCCATCAGCGCCTGATTGGATTCGGAATTGCCGCGCTGGGTCTATATTACCTGACGATCCGTCTTGTCATTCCACAGCTGAATGAGCTCTTCCCTAATGCATTCATGACGTATGAGATCCGTTCCTATTTGAACACCGTCATTGTATCCTTGCTGCTCATTTTTGGCGGCTTGAAGCTGCTGTTCGGTAAGCAACGGGGTATAGGCACCAATCATGCGATTCATCGGAATGACGAAGAAGTGGATAGCCTCTTTTTATTCAAGGATCGAGATGATCGACTGTAAGTTGTAATCGAAGTGGATTAAGGATGATTTTACTGACGCTGGGATGACAAAGAAACCTTTCATTGCATGTCATCCCACAACATAAAAACACGCCAAGGGCTATGTATACCAGCCTCTGGCGTGTTTTTGATTTTGCAGCTTTGATTTAGAATAAATGATTGCTATTTCGTAGCGCCCTTCAGCAGAAGTTGACGGTACATCACTTCGAACAGGAACTCGAACGCTTCCAGATGACGTTTCGCTTCAAAAGCATCTTTACCCCAGGCATAAATACCGTGGTTCCGAAGCAAGATCCCTGGTACGTTGGTATCAAGTACACCTGGCACCAATTCAGCGATAGATGGAATATCTGCAAAGTTAGGCAGGACGGGGACACGAATCTCCGCATTTTCTTCCCAAATGTTGAAAGCCTTAATCAATTCGATTCCTTGAATCGGTATGTGTCCATCTGCTCCAAAGAATTCACTTATCAGGTTGTTAAACACGGTATGCACGTGAAATACAGCACCGCAGCCGGTCAAACGATAGATTTCACAGTGAATCAACGTTTCGGCACTTGGTTTTAACGTTGTTGTCTCAATCGCTTTGCCGTGCTTGTCCACAAAAAGGAAGTCTTCCGGTGTGCGAAGGGATTTGTCTTTGCCTGAGGCGGTAACCGCAAAATAAAATTGCTCCGGGTCAAAGTCTCCTACACGCATCGACAGATTGCCACTTGTTCCGGGGAACCAGTTACGACTGGCGAACAACGCTTTAATATCAGCCAGTTCTTCAAGGACCTGACGTTTGTGTTCCAATGTAATCTTTTCAAAGCCCATCGTTTACAGCACTCCTTGTGTTTGCTTCTGTTTCATATCTTCGATGATATCGTAAAAGGTAGCGAATGGCACATGGTCTACACCCAGCTCAATACATTTGTCCGTCAAAATGGAGCGGGAGTATACTAGATCGGCAATCTTTGCACCCTCAAAATCAGTCAGACTGTCTCCAATAAGAATTCGATTATATTGATCTTCCGGGAAGGTACGAATCACGGTCGTTTTGCACATGCCGCAGCCGTTCTCACAAGGAAGCTGGCAGGGATGCGGCCATTCAATCCGGATGGTTTCACCAGAGAAGTCAGCGCCGTTGCAATAGACGTGATCCTGCGGGATATGAAATGGTGCGAGTAACGGTTCAATGAAAAAGTCCATGCCGCCGCTGGTCACATTGAATTCGATCCCTTCGCTGCGAACGTAGTCAAGAAACTCGCTGAATCCTTCACGGATCCCCGCTTGTCCAAGCACAAACTCCACAATTTCATCTTTCTGCGATGCAGGCAGAAGAGCAAACATGGCTCCAACACCTTCACGCAGCGAGATTTTTTGCTCGATCGTATCTTTCATGATCGCTTCAATGCCCTCAGGCTTGAAATGTTTCATGATCGCTACGATATTGTCCGAGAGGGTAATCGTACCGTCAAAGTCACAGAAAATGACTGTTTTCTTATCACTTCTCATCGCTCGCCACCCCACAGGTCCAATGCGCTTTTTAGCTCCGGATGCTCGGCTGCATATTGCGCGAGTGGAATGGAACGCTGAGCTGCCTCAATCGCTTGCAGGAATGCACGTCCGCCTGCCTCAGTGCCCATAGGATGTCCATGAATACCGCCACCAGCATTAACGATGACATCTGTACCAAAGTCGCGCAAAATGAGCGGTACAAGGCCTGGATGGATGCCGGCTGAAGGCACTGGCATACTGGTTCGTACTGGCAGATCAGCTGTCAGTAATTGCTCCGTGATCGCCATATTTTCTTCCTTCGGCATCGTTACTGATCCATAAGGAGAAGGGAAGAGCACCAGATCGGCACCTGCAAGACGCATCAACTGACCAAGTACAACCGAAGCCGACATGCCGTAATGTGGTGAAGGATACAGTGCGCCTGCAAGAGCAGGATGAGCCATAATTGGCACATTGATGTCAGGATCACTGCTGAGTTCATGCAGCACATCATATCCGTAAGACAATACGTTGAATAGCAGGGCATTGGCTCCTGCACCTATGGCGCGTTCAGCTTGCTCTTTCAGACGAGATGTAGGCCCAGTGAGATTAGTTGCATATAGAAGTTTCTTGCCAGTCTCCTGGCGTGCCTGTTCGGCAGCTTTCATGCAGACCTCGACTCTTTTTTCGATAGGTGTCAATTTATTCTCGAACAGGATCTCATCGTCTTTGATCAGATCAACGCCCCCAAGTGCCTGACGAATAAATTGTTCACGAAGTTCATCTGCATCCAGCCCAATAACTGATTTGAAGATACTCATTAATAGTGGACGATCATGCACACCAAGCAGATCACGAACGCCATTCAGTCCAAACTTGGGTCCCGGGAATGCACTGAGGAAACCATTCGAGAAACCAAGCTTTGTTAATTTGATCCGGCCATCCATTGAGATTTTGCCAAAGACCGTCACGAGCAGGGCAGGAATATCACGGCTAAAGTTGATATCAGGATATCCGATGGTAATGTCAGCGTAACGCTCACCCGCAGCCATTCCATCAGCTTCATGGACTTCTACGCTGATTACTTCACCCAGATGCTTCTGCATCACTTCACGCTGAGCTTGTGGCAACTCCGTCCAGCTACCCACGGTCATGCCAATCGCGATGGACTGAGCTTTCTTGCGAAAGTCTGCATGATCATCGTGCAGACGATATGTGGCTGTGCACATGTTATTCATTTTAAATCCCCTTCCAAAGCAGCTCCCATCTCCCGTGAGCGCTCTGCACAGCGGTTGACGGCTGCGATTACATTTTCAAAGAAATCTCCTTCGTCCAGCGTCTTCAGTGCTGCTTGCGTTGCCCCTCCTGGGGATGTCACATCACTACGAAGCTTCATCGGTTCCAAACCGGTTTGTTGTACCATTCGTGACGCGCCCAGCACCGTTTGAACAGTGAGATCACGAGATTGCTGGCTGGATAAGCCACCACGAATACCTGCGGCAATCATGGCCTCCATTAAATAGTATACATAAGCAGGGCCGCTTCCGGAAATCCCTGTGAGCACTTCGAGTTTATCTTCAGGCACGATGGTCACGATACCAACCGCTTCAAACATGGTCATTACCGTACTGCGCTGTTCATCCGTAATCTCCGCAGAGAAGGCAAGCCCGGTTGCACCAAGTCCAATGGTACTGGATGTGTTCGGCATGGTTCTGGCGATTGGCTGTTTACGACCAAGCAAGGACTGCATCGTGCGGATCGATAATCCGGCAATGACAGACACGATCAGTTGATCAGGTGATAACAACGGACCAAGCTCGCGCAGCGCTGCGGCAGCATCTTTGGGTTTCATACAGAGTACAATGACCGGAGTGGAGGCAAGGTGATCCAGAGATTGTGAGGCAGTTCCGGTATGTACAGCATAACGGGTGCTGAGCTCCTCCTGACGTTTCTGGTTGCTGCGGTTCAGCATCGTAATATCCTGAGGACGAACGACTAGGCGGGAGATGAGTCCGCGCACGATGGCTTCGGCCATCGCGCCTGCTCCGTGGAAAGTAATCTTCTGTTGTAATAACGTCTGTTGCTCTTGACTCATATTAATCGTTCCTCCTATATAACTGGTGCTGGGATATTATTGACGAATCTGTCCATTGCCTGTAATACGATATTTGGTTGATGTCAGTGCTGGCAACCCCATTGGTCCACGTGCATGCAGTTTTTGGGTACTGATGCCAATCTCGGCTCCATAACCAAATTCGAACCCGTCCGTGAAACGCGTGGAAGCATTGTGATAGACTGCTGCTGCATCCACATCATGCATGAAGCGTTCTGCATGGTCTGTATCCCGGGTTACGATGCACTCGGAATGTTTGGTTCCGTAATATGCGATGTGCTGCATCGCTTCGTCCAGGTTCTCAACCACCCGGATATTTAAAATGTAGTCGTTGTACTCGGTAGCATAGTCTTCCTCGGTTGCCTCAAGGACAGAAGGAACAAGACGGCGAACCGTGTCACAACCTTTCAAGATTACATTGGCCTCACGGAATTGCTCGGCAAGAGCAGGCAGATGCTCTTCTGCATATGCGGCGTGCAGCAGCAACGTTTCCATGGAGTTACATACGGATGGCCGTTGTGCCTTGGCATTGATGGCAATTTCCGCTGCCATAACTGGATCAGCTGATTCATCCACATAGGTATGGCAGATGCCTGCCCCAGTTTCAATAACAGGTACGGTTGCATTGGCAACCACATTACGAATGAGGGAAGCCCCTCCGCGTGGAATGATAACATCCAACAGTCCGTTTAACTTGAGCATCTCATCTACGGAAGCGCGATCTGCATCTTCAACCAATTGCAAAGCATCAGCAGGCATGTCTGTCGTTGTGAGTGCCTGATGCAGCACCTCCACAATTTTACGATTGGAGGACAGGGCAGAGGAGCCACCGCGCAGAAGCACTGCATTACCTGTTTTGAGACATAATCCAGCTGCGTCTACAGTTACATTCGGACGAGCTTCGTAGATGATGCCAATTAGGCCAATCGGCACTCTTAATTTTTCAACATGTAATCCGTTTGGACGGGTAAATGTCTCTAACACTTCGCCGACTGGATCAGGCAGATCTGCAATCTGACGTAACCCTTCAGCAATGCCAGCAATGCGCTCCTTATTAAGTGCGAGCCGATCCAGCATGGATTCCGGCGTGCCTTGTTCTCTGCCGCGTGCCAGATCTTCGGCGTTTGCCGTAATGATGGAATCCGTTTCCTTAATCAAAGCATCGGCCATGACACGCAGGGCCGCATTTTTCTGTTCTGTATTCAATCGGTTCAGCTGTGGAACCGTAGCTTGAGCTTTGCTGGCTTTTTCTCTCACTTCACTCATCGTAATTCCTCCTCATATATATAAAGTTAAACTTTTAACCATTATATAGCCTCATGTTTTATTTTAACGTAATCCATTCGTCTCTATGAATAACCTCAAGCCTGTGGATGCTAGCGAGTTGTTTCATCACTTCGCCACTGGGAAGTCCGGCAATGAGTCGAAGCTGGTCATCATCATAATTGACAATACCGCGACCGAGCAAGGTTTCATCCAATCCAATGACTTCTACGACATCTCCGGCGTGGAACGTTCCCAGTACCCGCTTGACGCCTACAGGCAGAAGGCTATGCCCTCCATGGACAAGGGCCTCTTCAGCGCCATCGTCCACAACGACGGTTCCCAGCGGAGTGGACATGAAGCCCAGCCACTGCTTTTTACGGGATAACGAAGCGAGGCGTGTCTCAAAGTAAGTTCCTTTGCCAGTACCATCAACTGCGTTCTGCATATCACCAGGTTCTTTCACACTTCCCACGAATACAGGTACGCCTCCACGGGTTGCTACCTTGGCTGCATCGACTTTGGATCGCATGCCGCCTGTACCAACCGATGATCCTGAGCCACCGGCAAAAGCGTAGATCTCAGCCGTTATTTCGGGGATACGGTCGTAACGTACGGCAGAAGGATCTTTACGCGGATCTGCGGTGTACAGCCCGTTGGTATCGGTAAGAATGATCAGATGCTGTGCCTTCACCAGGTTTGCAACCAATGCGGACAACAGATCGTTATCACCAAATTTCAATTCGTCAACCGACACCGTATCGTTCTCATTAAAAATCGGAATCACTCGCTGTTTAAGCAGCTCTTCTACGGTCATGCCTGCATTACCCATGCGTTTACGACTGTGAAAGTCTGTACGAGTTAACAGAATTTGCGCCGTAGTAACGCGGTGCGCTGCAAAAGCCTGTTGATATGCCTGCATCAGTAATGCCTGCCCAACGGCCGCTGCGGCTTGTTTCTCATGTAGCAGTTTGGGGCGCTGAGGGTAACCGATCTCCCGGAACCCGGCCGCTACCGCTCCTGAGGTGACCAGAAGTACTTCATGGCCCTGATCAGCCAATGCTGCAATTTCTCCGGCAAAAAAAGTGATCGAACTGCGATCCAGACCGCCTTCTTCCGTTGTAAGCGAGCTGCTTCCAATCTTAACTACAATACGTGAAGTCATGGTTTCACTTCCTTAAACATGATTAATTAGTGCTTCTGGAGCTGGCTTTTGCGGTACAAAAAAAACTCCCGCCCTTTAGTTAAAAAGGACGAAAGTTCGTTACTTCCGCGGTACCACCTTTATTGATGATTAGATCATCCGGCTTCATGCCCTGTAACAGAAGGCACTGTCCTGCACGTAACAGGCCGCTCAGGGGTAGGTTTCAGAGAAGAGTCGCGGTAAATTCTTTCAGCAGGGTGGAATTTACTCTCTGGGCGCGACTGATATTCTCTTACTGGTCCCGTCATCACGTTTCGTTCAATATTTCTTATAACATACCATGGAAACTTGGCATATGCAAAGGGGTTATGGTCCTGTAAATTACTTGAATAAATTCAGCTTGCCAATCCGCTCGACAGCTTCGCGTAATCGGTTTTCATCACTTAGCAGTCCTGCGCGCACATAACCTTCGCCATGCGAACCAAAACCAATACCTGGGGCTACGGCCACCTTCGCTTCTCGTAGTAACAAGTCTGCAAATGAAGCTGAGGTATAACCTGCAGGTACAGGCAACCAGCTGAAGAATGAACCTGCGGGTTTCGAAGCTTGCCAGCCAATGGATGATAGAGCGTCATAAAATGCATTGCGACGGAATTCGTAACGTGAAACCAGCGAAGTGACACATTCCTGGGAGCCAGTAAGTGCTTCCGTTGCCGCAGCTTGTATCCCACCGAAAAGACTGACATAGATATGATCCTGAAGCAGATTGATTTTAGAGACAATCTCTGCATTACCCAGCGCGAATCCAACGCGCCATCCAGCCATATTATATGTTTTGGATAACGTATAAAACTCAATGCCCACTTCTTTGGCACCAGGGGCTTGTAAGAAACTTACTGGACGATGTCCGTCGAATCCAATCGCCCCGTAAGCAAAGTCGCTGGCAATGACGATTTGATTTTGGATGGCAAATTCAACCGTATCTTCGTAGAACGAAAGTGGAGCCGTTGCAGACGTTGGGTTGTTGGGATAGTTGAGGAACATCAGCTTGGCCTTCTCCCGATCTTCGGCTGTAACTGCTTCGTAATCCGGCAGAAATGCATTGGACTCCAGCAAAGGCATAAATGACATGTTTGCTTTGGCGAGTGCAACACCAGACCAGTAATCCGGGTAGCCTGGATCGGGAACGAGAACGGTGTCACCGGGGTTAAGCAGGACTTGAGGTAACTGAACCAATCCGGTTTTGCCTCCGAACAGAATGGCTACTTCAGTCTCGGGATCCAGATCAACGTTGTAATCTTCCTTATAACGTTTGGCGACAGCTTCCTTCAGGAAAGAGTACCCTCTAAAAGGGGAGTATTTGTGGTAGAGGGGATTTTCAGCCGACTCTTGCAATGTTTTCACAATATGAGGTGGTGTAGGTGTATCCGGGTTGCCCTGCCCCAGATTGATCACGTCATGTCCACTTGCGATTTCACGATTTACATTTTGAACAAGGGTGGCAAAAAATTGCGTTGGCAGGTGTGTCATCACATCAGAAGTTGGTATCTTAAAAGCTGAACGAGCAGTTATATGGTCTGGATGGGTCATTATATTCATCACTCCGGTTATTAAAAATGGCAAATAGTTCTCATTAATTTATCACGCCAATCCCGAGCTGTATAGAGGGAAATCGATTTGAATAGACAGTACATAGGAGCAAAGAGCAGAGTATTGTACAAAACTGAAAGTACTCATTTAGTTTTGTCCATTGAGCTAAGAGAAGCCATGTTTTATGATAATATCCGATAATGATAATCAATATCATTAATTCATTCCACAACGCACGTGATATAGGGGGAGAAATAGAAATGAAAAAGGGCATTCGAAATACGGCAGTATTATTTACAGTAACGTGGTTATCCATTTTGCTACTAGCTTGTGGAAATCAGGCTGCAACACCTGCTGCCGGCACAGATGAATCCAAAGCAGCCACAGAAACGACAGAGACCACGACTGCAATGGAAGTAACGAATGAAGGCGAGACCCGGATATTCAAAGACTGGACAGGCCATGAAGTAGAGGTTCCTGTAAATCCGAAGAGAGTTATCTATCACGGAGAAGTTACAGGGGATCTGCTCGCGCTTGGTGTTGTCCCTGTCGGCATACTTCGTCAAGAGGGAACCGTATTCGATGATCAGGTTGCTCAGGCAGAAGATGTAGGATTTCCGATCAGTGTGGAAAAGGCGTTAGACCTGAATCCCGATCTGATCATTTTCTCCAACAGTGACGAGGGTCAATATGATCAGATCGCGAAGGTTGCACCCACGGTTACATTTGATTCGTTTGGTTTAATAGAAGATCGCATGCGTATCCTTGGCGATTTGTTGAATAAGAAGCAAGAAGCGGAGGACTGGATTACGGCTCATCAAAAAGCGACTGAAGAGATGTGGACGCAACTTCATGAGAACGGATTGAAAAAAGGGGAGACCGCTTCGGTATTCACCATGTATCCCGGGAACCGTCTGTTTGTCATGGCGGGTGCAGGATTGCCACAGTTGTTATACGGAAAAGACGGGCTGAAGCCAACCGCGGAAATCCAGAAAGTATTGGATGAAGACATGGGATTTGTAGAGATTTCGACTGAAAAATTATCTGAATTTGCCGGTGATCGGATATTTATTCTGGATCCTGTGACCGACGATGCGAAACAATCCACCAAAGAATTGCTAGATAGTTCAATCTGGAAGAACCTGCCTGCGGTGAAAGAAGGAAAAGTATACCGCTTTGATATCGTCAAAGCTTCGAGTGATGCCCTTTCCAGGGAGTGGTTGTTACAAGAGCTGCCAAAACAGATGATCCAATAATTAGTGATGAGCTAGTAAGGCACTGGTAACACCTTTGAGTAATGCGGATTTAATAAGTAAAAGGAGCCTTCAACCTTTCGTTGAAGGCTCTTTTTTGCTGAATAAACTCATATCTGGATTATTGACCATCGCTCGCTTATAATCAGACCATACAGAATGATTGATAATTATTCTCATTTTAGAAAAACGAGGTGAACCGACATGCAGGCTTTGGATGCCGATGGGGGAGCGTTGTTCTTCTCAGCATTCATGTTTCGGCTGGATCATCTGGTACGACGAATTGAACCACCTGAACAGGTGATGCTGGAAGTTGCTTGCGAGAAACATGCCTTCCTGATCTGCGAAGAAGGGGATGGGCGTTTATATATTGGACATGAACAGTTTCCGTTTACTACGGGATGTGTTTATCCGCTTTCTCCGGGAGAGGGGCACCAGATTGAACATCGTAATAACTTGGAATTGAAATATTTCGTAATGGCTTTTGATGTTATTCATGTGTTGACGGGTGATCCCGAGCTCTTTACCCGCCCTGTATTTGAGCACAGAAACCAATTGAATGGTTATCCCTATGCTCCTTTAAGTGGTCTGCTTGAGCAAATGTATGTCATTCGGAACTATAAAACAGATGCCGAATACAGTCATTTGAATGCACAGTTCCAAAAATGGATGGAGATGATCATTACCCGGTACACTTCTCCAAAGACGGAACAGAGTATGGAAGCAAGACTACACAGTACGATTCAGTATGTGGACGACCATTATGCTGAAGAAATCACTGTACAGAAACTGGCACGTCTTGCGGAGATCAGACCTGTACAATTTACGACTCTTTTCAGACAACTCACGGGTCACAAGCCGCTCGATTATGTAAATCATGTACGCATCAAACATGCCAAGGACTGGCTTCGCAAATCAGATGAACCACTTCGGGATATAGCGAGTCGCGTAGGGTTTAAGGATGAGTATTATTTCAGCAGGCGTTTTCGCCAAATGACCGGATTATCTCCTCGTCAATATGACAGATCGATTCAGCAGCAGACGTTGGTACAAGATTGGTTGGGTCATGATGTGAATATTCCAGTAAACCCGGAGCGAATTATGTATTACGGAGATTCGGCTGGGGATCTGCTGATGCTGGGTATTCAGATATTGGGAGATCAGACCTATGACGCGGTTGCTCCGGTTAATGTGGAAGCAGCTGTTCAAATGAAGCCGAATTTGATTATTTTTGATAGCAGCAATGAAAAGCAGTATGAACAACTTTACCAGATTGCACCGACGCTTGCTTACAATTCACATGCCACGTTGGAAGAACGAATGCGCAGATTGGGCAGCTGGTTTGGCAGACAACCTCAGGCTGAACAATGGCTAACCTCCTATGAGGAGCGTACTGAGCAGATGTGGGCGAAGATCCATACTGTGATTGAAGAGGGGGAAACGGCTTCCGTATTTACATACCATCGGGGTGCACGATTATTTGTTATGGGCAATATCGGTCTGGCGCCATTGTTATATCATCCGATGGGATTCAGGCCAGTTACCAAAGTGAAGGAAGCACTTGCAGCGGGCAGAGCCTATAAGGAAATTTCGGCTGAAGCGGTACGTCAGTATGCGGGAGATCATGTATTTGTTATGCTGCCTGAGGAAGTCGTGGCGAGACAGGCTACAGAGATGCTGATGAAAAGTCCCAGCTGGAAGGCCCTTCCGGCTGTGCAGAATGGACGGGTATACCCTGTGGAGGAGTCAACATGGAATGTGGGTGATGCACTCACGAGTGATCGATTGTTGACCCTGCTGCCTGAGGTGTTGTGTGCAAGTTCATAATAAAAACAGGCTTGCAGTCCTCAAGAGGATCAAGCTATGATAGCAGGTATTACGGTTCAGAGGAGTGCTTGTCATGACAGAAAAACAACAGGGAGAAATGCGTGTAGCCCTGATTCAGGGCGATATTCAACTCGGAGACCCTGAGGCTAATCATAAACATATGCAGAAATTGCTTGAGCGTGCGGTAGAACAATATCCGGATCTGGGGCTGGCTGTGTTACCTGAGATGTGGAATACCGGATACGCTTTGACTCAAATTCATGAACTCGCTGACCCGGAAGGCCAGAAATCTCGGGAATGGCTGTCTGCTTTTGCTCAAAAACATCAAATTTCCATCGTTGGCGGTTCCATTGCCGAGAAACGGAATGGTCAAATATACAATACAATGTACGCGTATGATCGTGAAGGAAAACAGGTAACACGATATGATAAATTACATTTGTTCCGTCTAATGGACGAGGAGAAATATTTACAGCCAGGTGCGGAACCTGAAATTTTTGAATTGCAGAACGGTCTTACAGCGGGTGCTTCGATCTGTTATGACATCCGGTTTCCGGAACTTGCTCGCACCCTTGCTCTCAACGGGGCCAAGGCATTGATTGTTCCTGCTGAATGGCCGAACCCTCGTCTCCACCATTGGCGTACGTTGCTTACAGCACGAGCGATTGAGAATCAGATGTATGTGATCGCCTGTAACCGTGTGGGAAAAGGGGGAGACACCGAGTTTTTCGGACATTCTCTCATCATTGATCCGTGGGGTGAGATTGTGGCTGAAGGTGGCGAAGGGGAAGAGATCGTGACTGGAATCATTCGCCCTTCCCTGGTAGATGAGGTTCGCGGGCGTATTCCCGTGTTTGAAGACCGTCGACCTGGCGTTTATTTTGGCGAAAAATAAAAATTGGAATAAAATTCTTTAGATAAAGTGTTTATTCTTCCAGGGCGCGGGTAATGATAACTATCCCGTTACCAAGGAGATGATCAATCAATGGACAACCATGTGAAAGATACGCTCAGGAGACTGGAACAGGATAACACAAGGGAAGATCACTTAAGGGCATTCTTAGAGAATGGAGCAGGAGGGCTATCACCCCCTGATTCAACTGTTCAGGACGAAGGCCGTGTAATGAATCAGCAAAACAGGCTGACAAGCGATCGTAATTTGCGTAAATAAACCGCCAGACATGAAGTTTTCTTATGTACGTTTCTACGTTAACATTATAAATTAGCATTGTAGCTAAACAACTTAACAAGCAACATTGTACTGTAACCAGTTACTGTGATTGCAATGTAAGAACTCTATCCTGCGGATGCGGGAAACGAGTATATGACAAAGGCTTGGCCCATAAGGGTCAAGCCTTTGTTTTGGTTCAGTATGAATTGTACCTAAAGAAATGTACCTTTAACATAGAGCAATTTCTTAGTTTCCCTTTGACAGTTCGGCCACCGTTTGTTGAAACGTATGGATGAATGCTTCGGCTGCCTTTGACAGTACTCTTCCTTGACGATAAGCCACAACAAGTGTTCTGCTGGGAGTTGGCTCAGCAAGCGGCACGTACACAGGTACGAATTCACTGCGCGGCGCACGGGCAATAAAGCGTGGAACCAGTGTAATACCCATGCCTGTGGCGACCAGCGACTGAACGGTTTCAATATTTGTGCTCTCAAACACAACTTGGGGATCAAAACCAGCCTGCTCACAGAGATCAAATGTAAGTTTGCGGAAACCCTGTCCTTTTTTCAATACAACAAAGGGTTCATCACGAAGCTCTTCAATTCGCACAGGAATCGGATGCTCCGGATCTGCCCTGCGTGCCAAAGGGTGATTCGGGGGAACTGCCAGATCAATCTTTTCCTCTCCAATGGCAACGTAGGCGAGACTTGGCTCTTGTAAAGGAAGAGATAACAGACTGAGATCTGCTTTGCCGCTTGCTGTCAATTTCTCAAGCGCAAGCCCGGAGTCTTCCAATAAGGTAACCTCAATCTCGGGATAAGCTTGTTGGAAAGCTGGAAGCACGTGTGGGAGCAAGTGTGAACCCGTGATCGGCATGCTGCCCACAACGACTTTACCTTTGCGAAGCTGGGAGATGTCTGACATTTCCTGACGCAATAGCTCCACGGCATCTACGATCTTCTGGGCTTGCTCGACAAACGTAACACCCGCATGGGTTAACTCCACGGTACTTGTATTACGCTGAAACAACAGCACACCCAATTCTTTTTCCAATTTGGATAATTGCTGGCTTAATGAAGGTTGAGCAATATGCAGTTTCTCTGCTGCCCGGGAGAAATTGCGTTCGGCCGCAATTTGCAACGTATATTGAAGTTGTCTGAATTCCATCGTCATTGGTCATTCCTTTCGTTATGCCACCATTATATCACTACAGATAAAGAAATCATTAATTTCGCTTAACCGCTTGCACTCCATCAGAAGAGTTGCTATACTAATTTTGAAAACGCTTAATAAGAACCACTTACCCGGGTAAAACAAAATCAACGTTTTCATGTGTACCAGTTTCAAGTGTTAGCACAGAACCATTTCAAATGTTCATATTCTTTTTCGTTCATATAATTGAATAACATTCATCCAACGATGGCGTGTTACTGTTCGGCAGGCAAGACCTAGATTGGGTGGGAAGAGTTTCTCTTTTCCTGCCCCTTTTAGGTCTTTTTTTGTTCCCATCAAGAAACGGAGGTGCACCATGAATCACAAACAATTAGCCCAATCGATTATGGAGCTGGTCGGTGGCAATGATAATATCAACACGTTAATTCATTGCTCTACCAGGCTCAGACTTACCCTGAAGAATCCGGATATGGCGAAGACCCAAGAAATTAAGAGCCTTGATGGTGTTATTGGCGCAGTGAATAGCGGCGGACAATATCAGGTTATTATCGGTAATGACGTCGCGTACGTCTACAATGAACTTGCCAAGATGATGGATACTCGGCAATCAAACGAAATTCAGGAGAAACAAAAAGCGGATTATAGCCCCAAAGGACTGTTTAATACTTTTGCCAGTGTCATTGCAGGCATTTTCCAACCTATTATCCCAGCCATTGCTGCCTCGGGCATGCTTAAAGCACTTTTGCTACTGGCGACCGTGACCGGCCTGATGTCTAAAGAGAGCCAGACATATACCGTTTTGAGTGTCATGTCTGATGCTGCCTTTTACTTTCTTCCGATTCTACTGGCCTATTCCAGTGCAAATAGATTTAAAACGAACCCCTTTGTTGCCGTTCTGTTTGGTGGAATCATGTTACACCCGAATATGATTGGTCTGCTTGGCGGTGAAGATCCGGTGTCCTTTATTGGCATACCTGTTGCATCCGTTCAATATGCGACATCCGTGGTACCGATTATTTTAACGGTCTGGTTCATGTCTTACATTGAAAAGTTCGCGGACAAGATCTCACCAGGACCAGTAAAAATTTTCCTTAAACCTTTGATTGTTATTCTCATTGTTGCTCCAGTTGCCCTGATTGTACTTGGACCTTTAGGGATGTATCTCGGAACGGGAATGTCCAACCTGATCTATTGGATTCAGGATAAGATTGGATGGTTGACCGTTGTCATTATGGCTATACTGATGCCTCTGATTGTCATGTTCGGTATGCATAAAGTATTTTATCCCATTATTTTCGCAGCCTTGGCTTCACCTGGATATGAAACACTGGTGCTGGTCGCGATGCTGGCATCCAATATGGCGCAGGGAGCAGGCGCACTGGCGGTGTCATTCAAAACCAAAGACATCAAGTTGAAACAAGTCGCTTTGTCTGCAGGAATTTCAGGTGTATTCGGTATCACGGAACCTGCTCTCTACGGTGTACATTTAAGGCTCAAGAAAACGCTGTTTGCCTGCATGATCGGCGCCGGAGTCGCTGGGTTGTTCGCAGGTATTGTGAATCTCAAGGCATATGCTGCCGTGGGTCCGGGGATTGCATCTATGCCTATGTTTATCAGTGAAGATCATATGAATATTATCTATGCGATCATTACCATGCTGATCTCTGCTCTTGTCGCGTTTGTCGCTGTATATGTCATTGGATTTCAGGATGTTGTTCCAACAGCAGTGTCGATAGCAGGCAGTCCTACAAACAAAGCGAGAGGCGAATCTGAAATCCAGCCATCCAAAGGGATCAAATCGAAAAAGATCGTTTTTGCTCCACTGGAAGGTAAAGTTCTGCCATTAAGAGAGGTGAAGGACGAGGCCTTCTCGCAAGAAGCCATGGGACAAGGGATGGCCATTCAGCCAAGTGTTGGCAAGGTGTTTGCCCCGTTTGATGGTACCGTTGAGACGGTGTTCCGCACTAAACATTCCATCGGTCTGAGATCGGTAGAAGGTGTAGAAATTCTGATTCATGTCGGATTGGATACGGTGAAACTGAAAGGCCAGCATTTTGATGTAAAAGTGAACGAAGGAGAACAGATCTCTCATGGTCAGCTCCTGATTGAATTTGATCTTGAAGCTATACAAGCCGCAGGTTATGACACCACGACCCCTGTAATTGTGACCAATTCCTCGGATTATCTGGAGGTGCTGGGCAATGAATCTGCGGCGACAACAGGACCGGGGAAACCATTAATTACGGTGTTATAACTCGCTGAAATATGAATGAAAGGCAGGCAGCCTGATATGGAAGTCATAAAAATATTGAATTCGAGCATTGTTCTTGCCAGACGTGGTGAGGATGACAAGGAAATTATTGTGATGGGAAAGGGCATCGGCTACAGGAGCAAACCGGGAGATGTCGTGGGCGAGGAAGAGATCGAGAAGATCTATGTCCTTGAAAATGAAATGATCTCTTCGGATCTCACCGCTCTGATGAAGGAAACGCCAAAAGAATATCTGATTCTGGCTGACGAAATCATCTCCCATGCCAAACATACATTGTCCCGCCATCTGAGTGATCATCTCTATGTCGCATTAACGGATCATCTGTATATGGCCATGAAGCGATTCAAGGACAATATGACGATCCAGAACCGAATGTTGTGGGAAGTTAAAAAGTTCTATCCACAGGAGTTCAACATCGGGTTGCATGGTCTGTCTCTCATTCAAAAACAGCTTGGACTCTCCCTGCCTGAAGAGGAAGCGGCGAATATTGCCTTTCATCTCGTGAATGCGCAGCAGAATGATGACAATATGAATCAGGTCATGATGATGACCAATACCGTCAAGGATGTACTCAATATTATCAAAATTCACTACCAAGTGGAGCTGGATACACACAGCATCAACTATTCACGCTTTTTGACCCATTTGCAATTTTTCATTCAACGGCTTTTTGAACATAAAACGTTAAACACGCAGGATCATGAGCTCTTTGAGCAGATCGCGAATAAATATCCGCAGGAGGAAGCCTGCGTATTGCTAATCAAGGATTATATTGAAGCACGGTTTGAACATACGATCTCCAATGAAGAGATGATGTATTTGATTATTCATATCAATCGGGTCATGAGTCGCAATTGAGCAAGAATCAAAGAGTTACAGAGATAATCCAAGGAGGAATACACAATGACCAATACAACAAGAACGTTTCCAGAAGATTTTCGATGGGGAGGAGCGATTGCTGCCAATCAGGCAGAAGGAGCGTGGAATGTGGATGGCAAAGGTCTGTCTACAGCCGACATTGCTATCTATCGAAAAGGTGTAGCCAAGAGTGAGTATAAAAAGCATAATGCGATCAATGAAGAACAGATCAAAACTGCGATGGAGTCTACCTCGGACAGAGAATATCCGAAACGCAGAGGCATTGATTTTTACCACCGTTACGAGGAGGATCTAGCCCTGTTTGGGGAGATGGGTCTCAAAACGTTGCGCTTATCTATTGCTTGGACCCGAATTTTCCCGAATGGCAACGAAACAGAGCCGAATGAAGCCGGTTTGCAGTTCTATGACCGCGTTATTGATGGCATGCTGAAACAAGGGATTGAACCATTAATTACGTTGTCGCATTATGAGATGCCGATGTATCTGGTGAATCACCACGGTGGATGGACGGATCGGAAAGTCGTAGAGTATTTTGTTCACTTTTGCAAAACCGTGTTCACCCGTTATAAGGACAAAGTGAAGTATTGGATTACATTTAATGAAATTGACAGCATTGTTCGCCATCCGTTTACGAGTGGTGGTATTGTGCCGGAGCGTTACGAAAATGTGGAGCAGGCTGTATATCAGGGGTTGCACCATCAATTTGTAGCGAGTGCGCTCGCAGTGAAATACTGTCATGAGATCATTCCCGGTTCCCAGATCGGATGTATGCTTACCAAACTGACAACGTACGCTCATACATGTAATCCCGAAGACGTACTTGTTGCTTCCCGGGATAATCAATTCAATCTTATGTTTACGGACGTACAGGTGCGTGGAGCGTATCCATACTTTACGAAGAGATTTTTTGCCGAAAAAGGGATTAACCTGGATATGCTTGAGGGGGATGAAGAGATTCTGAAAGTACACACTGTGGACTTTATCTCATTCAGTTATTATATGTCCCTGGTATCAAGTGTGGATGGCGACCGATTGGAGCAGGTGAGTGGCAATACAACTGGAGGGGTGAAGAACCCGTATCTGCAAACGAATGATTGGGGCTGGCAGATTGACCCGGTAGGTCTGCGCATCTCACTGAATGAACTGTATAGTCGTTACGAGGTGCCTTTGTTTATCGTTGAAAATGGAATTGGGGCGGTAGACACGATTGAAGCTGATGGTAGCATTCAGGATGATTATCGTATTGATTACTTCCGCTCTCACATTGAACAGATGCATGAGGCGATTCTGGACGGTGTTGAACTGCTCGGCTATACCAGTTGGGGAGTAATTGATCTGATTAGTTATTCTTCTTCAGAGATGGAGAAACGATATGGCTTTATTTATGTAGATCAGGATAATGACGGCAATGGAACACTGGAGAGAAAACGAAAGAAGAGTTTCTATTGGTACAAAGATGTGATTGCAAAAAACGGTTTGTAATACAGTAGTCGGGCAAGCAGTCTCATAGAAGGCGTCTTTTCATTTCATAACAGAAACTAGCAAAGCAGCTCTGGATTCAGGGCTGTTTTTTTATGTTCTAGATAAAAAGGATTGACAGCGAAGCAGCGGAAACGTAGTATAAGACTTATCTGATAATGATAATTGTTATCAATTGAAACCTCTGCGACGAGCAGTGGTCTATTTGTCTTTCTCTCATTATAGGTTAAACCTATTACATCTATAGATATCAAGCAGTGTAAAACACTGCTGTATAAGCATTCCTAGGGTGGTACTATAGTAAATGGGGACGGATTGGGGACGATTACTTAATTTCTTTATTTTTTGTGCTAAACATGTCGTCAAACTTGTTGGCTGCATCATGGTCAGCTTTACGGAAAACATGGCCATAAACATTCATTGTTATCGCTATGTCTGAATGACCCAAGCGTTCTGAAATGACTTTTGAATGTACACCTTGATTAATTAACAAAGACGCTGACGTATGTCTTAAAGCGTGAAATTTAATGGGACGTAATCCATGTTTACGAACAAAGTTGTGCCATTTGCTTGAAACATATTCTGGTCCAAATGGAGAACCAGACGAAGTGGTGAAGACAAATTGACGCTCTAAACTACCCTTCCACTCTGAACCCATTTTATCAATATTGACAACTGTCTGCTTACGCAAAGTTTTTAGAAGATCTACCACTACTCTAGGGATCGATACTTTCCGGTTTGCATCCGCCGTTTTCGGTGGTGTTATAGCCTTTTGGGTTTCTTTTGTGTATACCATTTGCTGCTCAATTTCGATAATTCCTTTATCTAAGTTAATATGTCTCCATTCGAGACCACAAATTTCACCTCGACGCATACCGGTTGTTATTGCTAAAGTAACAATTGCCTTCCAAACTAAGGGTTGCGACTCTAAGATTTCTAAAAGTTCCTTGCTCTCTTCCTCATCGTAGCATTCAGCCTTAACTTTAATTTTCTTTGGATACTTCAATCCTTCCATGGGTGAGTCCTTTATAACCTTCCAGGTTACGGCTACACCAAATATATTCCGCAATATTCTGTGAAGGGATATAAGAGTAGAAGAGGACAGTTCCCCTTTGTAACTGAAAAGCCTTTTTTCGAAATCTTCTATATCACTGAAATACTGTACAATATGCATTGTTTTAATATCACTCATTTTTTTGTTCCCTAAGTGGGGAAGTAGGAGAGTAAACATGTACTCGTTTAGTTCAGTTGTTTTAGGAGCATACTTTTTCCCTTTAGCAAACTTCTCTCTCCATTCATCTACGAATGCGGCAAACGTCATTTTTTCTGGTGCAATATACTGTCCAGATTCTACTTCCATTTTGAATTTAACTAATTCTTCATTGAGCCTCTCATCCAATTTCTTTGGTGATAATTTTTCATCGATGCGAATCGTTTTCTTTTCACGTAACCGTTTCCCATTAGAATCGTAACCAGCTTCAACGGTTAATCTCCAAGAATTGGTCCCACGAGCTTCAATAGATGCCATTTTCCTTACTCCTCTCAGTAAAGTAACAGTTGAATCTAGAATGGTATTTCATCTAAAATTTTAAATTGTGGTGTTGTACGTTCTCTTTTTTCTTCTTCATATTCCATCTCCGCTTCCATTTCAGCTTCTTCATCAAGATGCTCAAGGTAACTTTTGTGCTCTTGCTTTTTCCCATGTTTATATTCTAATTCCCAATAGGGAAGTAAATCACTATCGTAAAAGGTTGTTGCGTGACCACATTTAGTACAGAATCTTGCGTCACCATCAGCTAATTCATCACAAATAATTTCAGGTTTTCCATTCCAATGTTCTTTGTTATTACAACGGTTTACCACATAAACGCCGCAAATTTTGCAATAATCATTACCGTTTATTTCTTCATTACTACATTTTGGGCATGTTATGGCACGACTTGATTCATCAAGTTTCACTTTGTCATATTTCATATCAAATTCAATCCTTTTATTAGAGATTTTTTTAGATGCACATACTGGACAATAATTGGGGTTAGTCTTTATGAAGTTGTGTTTACAATTATTACAATGATGTTCGTTGTTTATAGTAAAAATGAAGTCTGAATATTTTTTTACTAAGAAGTCTTTAGGATTATGTGTCTTACCTAGTGTAGTACCTTTGCTAAAAAAACTTAGAGTGTTTTTAGCAGCAAGAAATGAAATATCAAACCAACTGCTCAAATCCTTAGCATTGAATTTTCTGAGGGCATAAAGAACACTTGACGGAACTAATAAAGATCGAGCGAAGCAATCTGCTTCTTGTTCAAATGATTTGTATTGATCTTTTGTAAGAGAACTTCTTGAGATTATTGTCTTATTAGAAATTTCATTGTGCCTAAGAACGTAATGACCGATCTCATGGGCAATTGTCCAACGTCTTCTACCGGGTGTAGAAATTTTTTCGTTGTAGAGTATTAAATATTGGTGATTTTTTTTTTGATAATAACAACAGCCTTCTTCGCTTTCAGCAAATGTACAAACCTCTTCGAATGTCATTTTTCTTTTTTCTGCAAACCAGGTGTAAGTTCGAATCTTTAGATTTTCAAATTCCTTAGCCATATCCTTTACTTTTATGGGGAATCTGTCGGTTGGAATTTCTCTCAACAATCTGTATGCTGACATTTCTGCTTTTTTAAAATTTGGTTTAAATATCATCATCATCCTCATAATCCTCTTCATTGAAGGCATCTTCGAAGGCCGCATCTAAAAGTTTTACTGCTTTTTTTAAAACATCTGGAGAAACCTTTCTTGCGAATCTTTCGATTTTTCGATAATTCTCGTCTAAAGGGGCATCTTTTTCATCAGATATAGTATCTTTCGGTTCATCAGTTCTCCCTAACAAATAGTCTAAAGATACATTGAAGAAGACTGAGAGATGCCTCACCGTATCCAGGCGAGGATCTCCGAGATCGTTTTCCCATTTTGAGATCATGCCTTTATTTATAGTTGTATTGAACTTTTGATTAAGTTTTTCCGCCAGTTCATCTTGTGAAAGTTTGTGTTTGTTACGTAAACTTTTGATAATTTTTCCGATTGGTTGACTCATCTCAATTCTCCTAATTATTCAATTTAGAACTGTCTAAACTCATAATAAAGTATAGGTTTCGAAAAAGCAACTTTTGTTTAGATAATCAACAATAAAGTTATTGACATTGAAACCGGAGGTGGATATACTCATCTCACAAGGTTTCAAAACAGAAACCGGAAAGGAGTGAAGAAATTGAAGCAGACAAAGCGTAGACATATCCCATACACCAAGTTCAAAGCATATTTAGATGAATGTGGTGTCCAACAGAAGCATGTTGCTGAAATGCTAGGCAAATCACCGTCTGCGTTTAACCAAAATCTTAATGGTACAGGCGGAGATTTTTCGATCGCTGAGTTGAGAGTTCTTTGTGAGAATTTCAAAATTAGTGCTGATGATTATTTTTTACGTCCAGAGGTTTCTAATAAGAAACTGTGATTGTTTTGAATTGATTTTAGTAAGAAAGGGAGTTTGCATCATGACAGTTACTATTGATCAAACACGTCTTACTGTTCCTGAAGCGGCAAGATACTTAGGGATGTCAGAAGACACTGTTCGTGTACTTTGTAGAGAAAAAAAACTCCCTCATTACAGAGCTGGGGGATCAACTTCTACCAAAGCTAAAATTTTATTTAGAGTAGAAACCTTGGACAAATGGATGGATCAACAGGAAAAAGAAAATTGCGTTGGTTGGGAAGGAGAAAAAGTATGAGCGAAATTTATTCAGTAGAACAGAAGTTGGTACCGTTTAACGGTGCTGAGCTTCTCGGTGTGAGAGCGAATGACGGAAAAGTATATGTGGGGGTTAAATGGGTTTGCCAAGGTATTGGTTTTGACAAAAACCATTCTGACGCACAAGTTAAGAAAATTCAAACGGATGTAGTTTTGGGTCAAGGTGCGTCAAATTTAACGCTCCCTACAAATGGTGGGAGGCAAGAAGCTTTAGTGATCGAATTAGACTTCCTTCCACTGTGGCTTGCGAAAATTTCAATCACTCCAAGTATGCAGGCTCACCAACCAGAAGTTGCGGACAAGCTTGTGAAATACCAACTCAAGGCAAAGGATGTCCTGGCTGCTGCATTCATCCATAACGGATTCAATTATGATGACCTCAGTCCAGAATTGAAAGCAATCTTTGCAGTGGATAAGAAAATGCAACAACTGGATTCCAGATTGGAACATTTGGAAAATCACACGACCATTGATTATGCCCAGCAGCGTTTGTTGCGGAAGGCTGGTAATTCCAAAGTCGTTGGCGTTCTTGGTGGGAAAAAGAGTGCAGCGTACAGCGATAACAGCATTCGGAGTAGCGTCTATTCGGCCCTTTGGAATGATTATCAAGAGTATTTCAACATAACTTCCTATTGCAATACGTATACGAAGGATCTCGAGCGCGGGTTGCAATATGTTCCACACTGGACACCGCCGACAAATTTATTAAGACGTATTGAGGAAGTAAATGGACAAACATTGTTTTAAGTTAATTCAAACTAAATGTTTGCGGCATTGATCCGCACCAAAGGAGAATATACAAATGACAACTACAAAACTGAAAAATGCTGAATTCGGGGAAATCCTTCATTTATTCGAGGTCATGGAAAAACATTCAGTGCCTTGCTCATTGGAACTCAAGTTGCGTGAGGATGCAGATCCATTCATGAGTATTGTAACCCAGCCTGTTAAGACCGAATTTGTTGAAAGAACGGCTGATGATGGTGGAGATGCAATGCAAATAGATTTGGGAGAAACCAGTCTTTTGTTCAGCGTATCTGAATCATACGGAAAGGAAATTACCGAATCACAGATTTCATTGTGCATTGCTAATGAAACGTATGCAGCATGGTTTAGTACTGGGGAAATGTCGCCAGAAGCGATTGCGGACGCTCATAACTACATCGAAGATATCGAATTTGAGGATGAGGTAATGGCTGTTGACGTTCATTCTGATGATTTTGAAGCCGCATTGATTTGGTTGACTGATCGTATCCGTGAAGGGCGTGTCATAAAAAACGTCAAGGTGCTTGAAGACGGAAACCAGATTCTGACTGTGGGCTATACGAACAAAGGCGAATGAACATGACACTTCCGGAACTGGCCCGTCTATGGTTTGGAAATCCGCTTCAACACGCCATCATAGTGCGCAATATCCAAAAACAACCCAAAGGGGATAACAAACAATGAATCTATCTGAACAAGAAATCGTATTTATCCAATTCTTACGCACGCTTAATTTTGATGACATGATGGATGCTTGTGAAGCGATTAGTAAAGAGAGTAAGGAAGCACGCCGTAACGGACTTGAACAAGCTTATCTTGAAACAAATCCCGTAAGTGCTGCGGGCTGGATTGAACGTTCGCTGAATTTGGACAAGCTGCAGGAACTGCTTGGGATGGCGAATGAGGATTACCGCAATATGATTGACCCGCCACTTGAAGCAAAAGGCGAGGTGCAGGAATGAAGGGAGCTGACGGAATCTCTATCGCTCAAAAGTTGACATTGAAGGAAGCACGGGTGAACTTCGGATATTCGCTGGAGGAAGCCGCTAAAAAGTCAGGTATATCAGTGAAGCGGGTTTCTGAACTTGAGGTTGATTCTACTCATGCGGCTATAGATGAATTTGTAAGACTTTGCAAGTGCTATGATACGAACTACAATCACGTCTATTCTGGATTGGCTAGTGATGTATACCGTGCCCGGTTGAATATCAAAACAGTTGATTTTAATGACTTATCCCAACTCATTCAAATTAAGTTAAGAATAGCTGAATTGATTCAAAATGTAGAAGCTGATGACTTATTCAGCCGGGAGGATATTTCTAAGGAAATTAAAGGATTGTTCCGCGATCTGCATGAGTATGAAGCAATTAATCTCAGCCCGTTTTTGAAAGGTAACGACAATATATTTGTGGGAGGTAGGGCGGTATGACAGAGGGACAACACACTGAACTGATGGCGTATTGGGAAATGAAGAAGCAGCTTTTAGACATCATCTATCTTGTTAGTACCGATGAAAATTATCCAAAGGACCAAATGAACAAAGATATTACAAATGTACTTGCAATTGTTGATGTGCGCGAAAAAGAAGCCATGTCAGCCATTACAACGGCGTACACAGCTTCTGTAAGTCATCTTAGATAATCATTCACGGTTCGCCTTGATCTATCTCTTGGCGGGGATATCAAGGTAACCAAAATCAAAGGGGCATCCCTTCGCGCACATTATAACATCATATTTTTGAAAAGCGCAAGGGCTGCCCCCAAATTTGAGGGGTGGACAATATGAAAACGGCTGTTCCTTTTGCAAAATTAAGCCGCGAAACAAAGGTTCAAGAATTGGCTGCAAGCATTCAAACAAAGGGCCTTTATCCGGTGCTGAACAACTTCCATGTATATATCAGCGAACGTGGAGCGTTAAAAAATAAAGTGGATGTATGGACATATGTATTGGGCTTGATTTGTGATGCTATCCGTGGGTTGCCACAGGTAGAAGGGACCAACATTAAAGTTGCGCCTATGTACGATTCGGCCAATGAGACTGCTTCCATCATGGCTTGGCCCAGCGATTCAGAAGCTACCCATACCTGGTATAGCAAGCCGGTTCGTATTGAGGGATTCGAAGTCATTTCAGCTCAATACGATTGGGAGGGTGAGAGTCTTGGGATCTAAGAAAACCATTGTTGACGTTGAATCGGTCAGTCATGAACTTATTCGTTCCCTTACGCGCCCATTTAAACCGGATTCAGAGTTTGCAGGAAAGTACCATCACATGCGTTTCCAGTGGTGGACTTATGACATTTGGAGCAGTGGATTTCAAGCATCTATGATGACGTATTTAGAGTACGTAGATCGTGATGAATTATATGAATTTGTCTCTCAGTTCATTCGTCGGATGTGTGATAAGGAACGGCCTAAAGGTGATGCTATTCGGGATTTACTGGCTGCTGCATTCGGCACGCAAGATCAATTTGAAATAAAGGAAGAGTAGGTGAGACGTGTGACCGACTCTCGCAAGAAGAACGGATTTGTAGGGATTGCCAACCAGATATGGGATGAGGTCATTCGTCGGGATTTCACCAAGCGCCAGAAGGATATTTTGCTATTTATCTGGCGCTTGTCTTATGGCTGCAATCAAGAGATTGCAATCATTCCCATGTTAAAAGACTTTGCCTTGTGTGGTGTTGGTAAAGGGCATATAGGCGCTGAACTTAAACATCTTGAAAATTGCAAAGTAATAACACGGAACAACAGTGAATATCGCTTCAATGAAAACTATGACTATTGGCAGATATCACCAGTAAAAGGCTGGGACGGTAATCGGTTCGATGAGTTGATTTATACCAACCTAATAAATGCTAAAAAGATGAGGAAACAGGTTACTGAAACGGTAACCGTACAGGATGAGGAAATTGAAGGAAATCCGGCTGCTGCAAGTTACCAAAACGGGGACTCGCCGGATGCGGAAGAGTTACCAAAACAGGAACCGATTCAAGATGTACCAGTTACTGAAACGGTAACCGAAAACGGAAATCAGTTACTGAAACAGGAACCGCCAGTTACTGAAACAGTAACCGTGACACCCCTTGAGCCTATACAGGACGCGGCTTCCGGGGCTCCTAAAGACAATATAAAGACATTAAAAGATAAAGACATTAAAGATATGGTCATTTCGGATTTCGAATTGTTCTGGAATGCATACCCAAGAAAGGTTTCAAAAAAGGGTGCTGAAAATATGTGGGACAGAGCAATCAAAGCGAAGGTTAAACCTGAACTTTTAATCCGATGTTCTCAGCATTACGCGGAGCATTGTTCTATGCATGGAACGGAAAGCAACTTCATCATGCATGGCTCCACTTTTTTAAACCCGAAGAACGAAAGATATGCCGATTTCACAGAAGCACCAAAAATTACAACAGTTGTTCCGTTACCGAATAATCAAAGCAACACCCGGTCAAGTCGGAATAAGACTCTTTTACAAAGACGTATGGAGGGTACACGGAATGAACAATCAACAGGTTCTAAGCATTTTGGCGGTAGTGGTTACAGCCTACCCCATAGTGGAACTGAGTGACGAAATGGTCACGCTTTGGGAACGAATGCTTGAAGATGTTCCTTTTTCACAGGCTGAACAAAACTTGTCGCACCACATCAAGACATCACATTTTCCGCCGATGATTTCACAGATACGAGGGAACCCCACGGCATCAAATATAGACCAACTCCGTTCAGAGACACAGGAACGTTTGGCACTCATGGAGTCTTGGGAGAAAAGCGCCGTTCCGCTCCTGAAAGAAGGTGAGCCGAATGGATAACCTTTTCAACTTGCAAGCCGAACAAGCGGTTCTTGGTTGCATCCTACTGGATCAGACACAGGAAACCGTGGCACTTACAGTCACAATTCTAACGATTGACGACTTTTCAGCAAAGCATCAACCCATCTTTGAATCGATAGTGGACCTTCATGAAGGACAGAAGGCCGTTGACTTAATCACATTGTACACCCATTTGAACGCCAAAGGGATAACGGGTGATGTGATCGGGTTGACGTATCTTGGAGAACTCGCTGAAGCTGTGCCGACCACGGCGAATGTACGGGAGTATATCGCACTGGTTCAAGAAGCCGGAATAAAACGGCAGGGATTGCGGATGTTGGATGAACAGCGGCAACTGCTTGAAGCGTCTTCCGATCCGCTAGAAGTGATTGCAGGAATCAAAGCGGGAGCAGAAGAGTTGTCCGAACGTTCCCCTTCTGGACGTGGCATGGTGAAAATCAGTGAAGTCATGGACGGCCACGATGACGATTTGGACGAGCGGAGCAAATCCAAAGGCATAACAGGCGTGCCCACTTGCGGTGCAGATCTGAACAGACTCACAGGTGGACGACAGAAGCAAGATTTAATCATAGTGGCTGCAAGGCCATCGGTTGGTAAAACGGCTTTTATGCTGAATAACTCAAAGGCTGCTGCTAAGCATGGCGTGACTACCGGGATATTCAGCCTTGAAATGCCAGGTAAGAAATTAGGCGAACGATTGATTGCAAATATAGCGAACCTGGACGGTACCATGTTACGCACTGGACTATTAGACCCCAAGAGCTGGGAGGACTACACAGATGCGCGGGCCGTCTTGAACGGTTTGCCAATTGTGATTGACGACACGCCGGGGATCACCATTCAACAGATTGCGGCGAAGGTGAAGCAGCTCAAGAAGGAATACGGTGACATTTTTATTCAAATCGATTACCTGCAGTTGATTAGCGCAGGCAAAAAGTTCTCAAGTCGTGAACAGGAAATCGCCTATATCAGCCGTTCCTTGAAGCAGATTGCACGGGATAACGATTGTCCGGTAGAAGTGCTGTCCCAGCTCAGTAGGGGCGTTGAACAGCGGCAGGACAAACGTCCGATGATGTCTGATCTACGGGAGTCCGGTTCCATTGAACAGGATGCGGACGAAATCGACTTCTTGTACCGGGACGATTATTACAACGCCGAGACAGAGAAGAAAAACATTGTGGAAATCATCGTTGCCAAGGGCCGGAATACAGGAACAGGGGTCGCGGAAATGGTGTACATGAAGAATTTCAGCAAGTTTTCAGATATAGCACGGATGAATTACGACTGATCAGAAAGGCGGTGTGAATGTGACAGCAGATCATTTGGAGATTGAAAACAACGTAAGACTCATCATGCGGTATCAGATCATTTTAATCAGCCATTTGGAAAATGCGTTGAAAAACGGCGACATTGACGAACACACATTCACCCGCCTGAAAAGTCAGGGTTGTATAGCTCAGACTCCGGATGAAATATTGGATCACTTCGACCGGATATTTCGTGAATTGGTCAGCTATTATCAGGAACGTTTGCGGGAACGGATGATAAAGGGTGCGGCATTTATTGATGCCCTTGCCCCTGATGATCCACGCCGGATACCCGCTATGGAAAAATACGATGAGCTATGTAAACGGCTCAAGGAAAGCGAGGACAGGGAGTATGGACGACACAACGGTAATGACGCCTAAAGATGCAGCAAGCCAGCTTCATGAATTGGTCAAGCATATCAAGGCTCAATTTGATAATACGGTAACCTGTGTTGGGTTCTGCGATGGTGAAGCAACGGATTTATCACATGCATTCGAGTTTCTTGGTCCAGAAGAGGTGGAGCCGGAAGAACTGATGCGTCAGTATCAGGCGAACAGAAGAACGCGCCGCCGTGCCAAGGAAGCCAACGAACAATGGCGTGTGCTACATGAAATCGTTGTCCGGCTGGGGCTGCTTCATGAATTCAGCCAGGGCAAACGTGAAATTCGGTCAGTAATAAAAACTCAAGCTGCACGGCACTACACTGTGAGAAGTCGTGAGGATCTTCAAAACCATTTCGATAGAGCAAAGTTAAGACACACGGTTAATACAGGAACAGACTCGTAGACGGACGTAAAGTGTGCATAGAGCGTTTTGGGGTATAAAAACACCAACCCCCATCTATAAATGCCGTGGCGGTACCTCAGAATCGGCCTGCGAAGAAATTAAAGGGGAGAGATTAGCTATGAAAAGCATAATTGATGTAAAACGGAAGCTGGCAAAAGCCAGAACACCCTATCCAACCATGCTGATGGATGAGCTGGAAGATTCGTTCATTGAGAACGATCAACTTCGTAAGGAACTTGAAGAGGAGAAGAACAAGCGCACCAGCTCAATACGGTTGTTAATGCAAGTGACGGATATTTTGAGCATGGGAAGAACACCAGACAGGGCTGACGCGGCATTAAAGGAGATATACAGATGGTTGCATGAAAATAAGCCAGTTGAGCAAGAAGGTGAAGCAACTCATGAGTAACGATATGGTAACAGCACCTACCCAATGGGCATGGACGGAGAAAGCCGAGAGCGAGAACCCTACACGCTCTCGAGCCGGGGAACCAATCTGGCCGCAGTATCAGAAAAACGCTCCAAAAGATTGGTTGGACCGAGGATTGATTCAAGATGCTTCAGAAGTGGTCATAGAAGGCCAAGCGAGTCTTGATGATTTTATGTAATATAGTGCAAAAGGGGGATCATATGGACGCTGTAGAACAATTAGAACTGTTTCCGAGCGCCACTGATAAGGATGCCGAAGCCACAATAAAGTTGCTCCGCGAAGATTACCCCCAATGGAAGGCAAGCAAAAGTGTGTTTGAAGCAATGAGGGTATTGACGCCAGAGCAAAAAGGCAAATATGATGCCTACAATGAGAAAATCAGCGTGGTAGACATGGCAATTCGCACGATCAAGGACGATGAAGCCCGACGAATTATTGAACATCGGTTCATCAAAGGCGGGAAATGGAAGCACACTGTAATTAACTTTCGAAGTGTGATGAGTGAAAGAACAGTAGATCGGCGCATCACAGAAGGGATCAGGTGTGTTGCCAACACGCTGAAAGATTGCGGAATCATATAAACCTTAAAATATTGACGGTAACTTGACTGTATCATGACAATCATATGACGGTTAATGCAAATTAAAGTAGGGACATAGGGCTTTTGCCCGGGTGTCCCTGCTACCCCTTATCCCAGCAGGACTCGACCGTGCTGTGGGATTGTATATCCTTAGACGTGAATCGTCAGGGGTGCGGTGTGCGGGGGAAAGCGGTTATGATCACCGCTACTTTATATTATGGTCTATTGGATTGTGTAGGTTCGATTCCTACTAAGGCCGTACAATAGAGGTTTTCATGACAAAAAAAGCCACTCTGATTATAGAGCGGCTTTCGTTTTGATTAAACGTGCAATGGGCCGAAATTTGGCTTGGTTTCTTCTGAAGTTGAAATCCATTCAGCGAGTTGGTTGAAAAGCTTCTGGGTTTCTTCTTTCGTTTTGAGTTGTGAAGCATCCCAGAGATCTGAAAGAAAGTATCCAATATCGTGAGGATAGGCTATAGATTCAGTATCAAGGACTTTACCAATACCAGGATTACCGTGTTTGTCGCTCTCAAGAGAATCAAACTTGTTAGAAGAAATGTTCCAGCCGTTCTCAGTCTTAGTTAGTGTGTATGGGTCCTTGTGTCCCCATCTGCAACTGTAGATGTCCATTATGAAACTAGCACCAATATTTTGCATTAAAATCATCTCCTAAAATTTACTTGTTGTGAATTCCATCTTAACATTATGGTGTTCGCCCGCAAACTACCTTTGAAAAAAATTCATTAATAAGGTATGTGGAATAAGACGCATGGATTGGATAATCTTCCATTGCCTACGATGTCCTCCAGTGGTTATGATTGGCGGGTATTCCAATTGCACTTAGGAGGATGACAGCATGAATGAAAAATTTGCACAAGCACAAATGGAACGTATTCTTAATACACCCGGATTTGTAATTATCTCTGATGAGACAGTTGTGAACGTTCGCAAGGTGACCCGGATCGATACGTTAAATCGGGTAGTGTTCTTCCCGGATAAAGAAAATGGTGAGACAGGGAAGAAAGTTGATAATGATCGTTGGGAACATTTCATAACGGAGTACAAGAAGTTTCAATAGATATTGATGCGGAAGAGAGTCGCCTTTAATGGCGGCTTTTTTTGTGTCTAAAAAGGAGGACAAAGCAAAATGGACGCAGCAACAGCCCTTGAACTGGCCCATAAGTACACGGCTTGTCCTGATTGTGGTAACACCTACGTAGGAAATGGAGAAGGAACAATCAAAATTGATGAAAACCTGTTCCATCGAAGTTGTAAATGCGGCTGGAAAGTGAACATAAAGGACGGTGTTCAGGTTGAAGGAGAATGAAACGTTCGAAGCGGTGAGTAATGAATTGAAGCAATCATTAAAAATTACACTTACTGCCGCGGCAGATGCTTTAAGGGATGCTATGAAGCGGCTTGGAACAGCATTACGTGAAATGATAAACCGTTGGGAAGAGGTTCAGGAGTCCCAGGAGCTGAACGAACATAGTGTGAAGAGGATCAAACCTCTGAAGATGCCAAGAATCCCGGCCAGTCTTCCGCTCAAGCATCAAGTAATCAATCGTAAGCCAGTCCTTGCGGTTGCACGCAGCCGTTGTTAATGGGGGACTAACTATAAAGAGCCTGATTAGATTAATCAGGCTGGGTGTGTTCTCAACAATGAATCTATTGGGCAGCGAATGTACCACTAGCAGTAGCGTATCGAGTGCCATTATTTTTTATAATTAAATTATATGTACCTGGTTTTACATTTGACCAAGTAACTGTACCTGTATTTGAGCCATTAAATAAACCATCTAATTGCTTTGCACCAGCTCTATTACCAGAAGAACTTTCCAGATCATAGATGATGTGTGCGTCGCCAGTCGTTTCAGTATTGCCAGTACTACTTATATGCTCATATTGACGAACAGTCAGAGTAACTGTTTTATTATTTCCGCTCCAAGATATGGAGTTATTTGATGCCTTTTCGCCCGATCCTTTACCAAAATTTTTCCACTCGAAACTAGCGGAGGTAGCTTGAAGTGTTATACTTTGCGGCTCAACAGTTACTTCGTAAATTTCTTCATTAGGAATAGAGTTAATTGGATTTTTGACTTCGATATTTGATACGGAAGTTACTTCAGACGGTGCGAAAGTAGATGCTGATTCTGCAAAAGAGTCAGATGAGTACGAAAATACAGATAACGAAGCAAGAGAAACTCCTAATATAACCTTTAACGATTTCATTTTTAATCTCCTCCAAATTTTTTAATAGTTTCTGCTGGAAAATAAGAGTTGAGAACACGCTTTCAAAGATACCATGATATATTATAAATATCAATATTTAGCAATTTAGGAATGAAAAGTAGATGGTTTCTTTCAACTTTAACTATCCGGTCATTGAAAAGTATTTTTTTGTCATCCTGAATTATATGAGGTGGTGGTATGAACGAGGTACAGCCGATTCGAGATAAGGCAGTTGTTGAACAAATCAAAAATTACCTGAAGGTAACCAGTTTCCGTAATTACATCTTCTTTAGTATGGGCGTTCATAGTGGATTGCGTGTTTCTGACTTACTGCAGCTCAAAGTCGTTTCCGTTCGGGATCAGGAACATATCAACTATGTGGCTCAGAAAACGAAAAATCGGAAACGTAAGAAGCGGAAGCGGAAAAAATTCATCATTCACCCGGATGTCTACGATGATTTAATGATTTACATTGAAGATATGGACGATGATGATTATTTGTTCCCCAGCAGGCAACGGAAGACGCTAACAGGAGCCGTGGGAGAGCCGATCCATAGGATAACAGCTTATAAAATGATTAGTGGCATAGCCAAGCGATTTGGGCTTACAGACATTGGAGTCCATTCACTCAGAAAGACGTGGGGTTATCACCTTTATAACGACGATCCACGCAATCTGGCGTTACTAATGGAGATGTTCGGGCATGAGGATATAGCAACCACGCTGATGTATTTGGGCATCACCCAGGATGCCATGGACGATGCTATACGCCGTTTGAGTTTTACACAATCCGGCTAATGTTGCACTCAAACGTGGGAATGGGACAAAGCTTGATTTAATCAGATTCTTGAACTTTCTCCAGTGCAACAGAAATAGAGTTATGTTTCACTCTACTTACTTAATTTGGTTCAAAATGGATCAAAAATGGTTTTTATTTCGGGTTGGATTTGAAGAAAAAGAATTAGAAGTTTGTCTATTTAGACTGATTCTAAGAAAACCGACTCAATTATGGCTGTATAACCGATGAATAAACGCCCCATTTGAGGGCAATAAGCCGGGAAATAATCAAAATCGGCAAAATCGAAAAATCCAGTAATGACGCGGGTTTTCGGGTTTATGCATAAACTATGTATATTCGCACAATTCAGTTAGCTATCAAAAAGCCCGTCAAATCAGGGTTTTCGGCGTGGTTGTGGGAAAGTACATATGTACAAAACACAGGGTTTTGAACACATGTCTTTGCATAAATATTGCATAAACGATGTCAGGGGTGAGGTGTATTATGTAATGGCGAGAGAGAGAAGCCCGGACCGCAAGAAAGCATTAGCGATGTGGTTCGCCAGTGGCAAGGAAATGAAGCCAGGAGAGATTGCCGAAAAGCTTGGAATCAGTGCCGGACTTGTTCGCAAATGGAAAAGCCTTGATGAATGGGAGAAGCAGCCTGAGCCGCGACCAGGAGCGCCGAAGGGCAATCAGAACGCTGTGGGCAATAGAGGTGGGCACGGTGGGCCATACGGAAATGATAAAGCCGTTAAGCATGGTCTGTTCCGTAAGTTCCTGCCAGATGATGAAGAAACACGGGAGATTTACGACACAACGGCCGAGCTTTCGACGTTGGATATCTTGTGGGAAGGCATTCGAATCCAGCTCACGAACATTATACGTGCTTTGAAGACTCAGCATGTAACGGGCAAGGATGAGATGATTAAGGAAGTCAAAAAGCAGAAATTTGAGATCCATAACACGGGTACCAAGAAGGAACCGAAGCTTGAACAGATCATAACTGAACAGGAATATGAATTCCAGTTTGCTTGGGATCGATCAGCAACCAGCCTGAAAGCCATGGCTGCTGCATGGACGGCGCTGGGTGGTTCCATTAAGAAGTATGAAGATGTCGCGCGGTTGGCTTCCCCCGATGAAGTGAACGAAGTCCAGAAGCAGCGTTTGGAGCAGATCAAGGCCAGTATTGCCGTGATGCGTGGTAAGGTGCCAGATAACAGTAAGCTTGACCTGAACCAGCAAATTACCGCATTGGCTGACTTGATCAACAACCCTGTGCCGGAACGGGTGATAGACGATGACTGACACAACCCTGATTCCATATGCTCCATTTAATACGAAGCAGTCGGAATATATCCGGCGTTGCCAGGACTCGTGGCTGAATGTAGCTGAGGGCGGCAAGCGTGCAGGCAAGAACATCATTAACCTGATTGCCTATGCCATGTGCTTGGAGGTTCACCCGGACAAGCTTCATTTGGTCGCTGGGGTGAGCATGGCAGCCGCGAAGATGAACGCCATTGACTCGAACGGGTTCGGGTTGCAATGGCTGTTCAAAGGGCGTTACCGGGAAGGTGAATACAAGGACCGTGCAGCACTCTTCATTCAGACCAAGACAGGCGAGAAGATCGTCATTATTGCAGGCGGTGGTAAGGCAAACAATGCCGCGCTGATCAAGGGTAACTCCTACGGGACGGCCTATGTGACGGAGGTCAACGAGTGTCATCCATCATTTGTTAAAGAGGTGATTGACCGGACGTTGGCGTCCACTAAGCGGCAACTGTTCTTTGACCTTAACCCGAAACCCCCAGCCCATTGGTTCTATGCAGATATCTTGGACTTTCAGGATGAGTTGTTGAAGCAAGGGGAGAATCAGGGTTACAATTACGCACATTTTACCGTGTTCGATAACCTGAGTATCCCAGACGACCGACTCAAGGCGATGCTGATCACTTATGACAAATCCAGTCTGTGGTACAAGTCAGAGATTAAGGGTGAACGGACGGCAGCTACAGGACGGATATACACGGGTTACAGCGTCAAGGATGTCATTATCACTCGGGAGCAGATACGGGCCGAACGGTTCATTGAGTTTTCGATTGGCATAGACGTTGGGGGTACTGACGCCACGGTTGCCACGCTCACTGGATTTACGCCGCGATATGGAGCGGTTATGCTGCTGGATGGCTATTACCATAAGCAGGGCAAGGAGTCTGGATATACACATGACCGGTACGCCAAGGAAGTCGTGAATAAGATCGTCGAATGGTCGGAAACCTATCCGGCCTTTTTGTCATGCGCTCATATCTTTGCTGAATCTGCTGACAAACTGTTCCGGCAGGCGTTGAATAATGAGCTTAAACGCCGGGGGATACACATTCCTGTGGTTCCTGCTTATAAGAAAGAGGGCATCGTTGACCGGATCAGATTGACGAACGTTCTGATTAACCAAGGGCGGTACAAAATCATGGTACATCTTAAACATTGGATTGAAGCCATAGAGAACGCCACATGGGACGAGACAGAGCGCCAGAAAGGTGAATGGGTGCGGACGGATGACGGAAGTTACCCGGTGGACTGCTTGGATAGTAGCGAATACGCCGTTCAGCCGTTCAAGAAGAGACTGGAGGTATAGAAATGGGGTGGATCAAGAATATGGTCATGAAGATATTGAGGATTCAACCAGCACCGGAGAACAAGTCATTCATCATCCGTGAGCCATTCAGCTATCGGACCAGTGTCCTGCGTAACCGGCTCTGGTATCGCGGAGATCCGTCCGAGCTGGAACAGTTCTACAAGCAGTCGGTCACAGATAACGTGAGCCGTTCCCGATTCTGGGCAGCGGTACCGAGTGAGAACCGACATATCCGGAAGATCCACTCAGGGTTACCGGCTATGATCGTGGAGCGCCTGTCTGATATCGTGGTTTCGGATATGGACCAGATCGAGCTGGAGACACAGGAACAGACGAAGCTGTGGGAGGAAATCGCCAAGGATAACAACTTTGATGAGCTGCTGGGTAGTAGCCTGATTGAAGCACTGGTCGAGGGGGATGGGGCGTTCAAGGTAACGCTGGATACCGACATTACCCCGTACCCGATTATTGAGTTCTACGCAGGCGATAAGGTTCGATATAGACGAGAACGTGGCAGGCTCCAGGAGATCATCTATTACACGGAGTACCGCCATAACGATAAGGATTACCAGCTCGAAGAGACATTTGGCAAAGGGAAGATCACTTATAAGCTGCTGAGTGCGGATGGGAAAGAGGTTCCCCTGGCTATGGTGCCGGAATTGGCTGGCTTGGATGAAACGACATTTACGGGTGACTTCATTTGGGGAGTACCGCTTTCTGTGTTCAAATCATCGAAGTGGCCAGATCGCGGCAAGTCCATCTATGAGAGTAAAGCAGATAGCTTTGACGCTTTAGACGAGGTTATCAGTCAGTGGTGGGATGCCATTCGATCCGGACGAGTGCAGAAGTACATTCCGGAAGACCTGCTTCCTCGGGATCCGAACAACGGAATGCCCATCAAGCCGAATCCATTTGATATGGACTTTATCGCGGCTGGTAGGACAATGGCCGAGGATACCAAGGATCAAATATCCCTTGTGCAACCGGCTATTCTTTATGAGGCGTTTGTATCGTCTTATGCGTCTGCATTGGACATGTGCTTGCAGGGGATTGTATCGCCGTCAACGCTTGGCATCGATCTGAAGAAGCTGGACAATGCAGAGGCTCAGCGCGAAAAGGAGAAGGCCACACTGTACACCCGTGGCAAGATCATTGAACGCCTGAACGAAGTCATTCCGGAATTGGTGTCTATCGTTCTGAAGGTGCATGACAACAACCAGCAACGGACTCCAGGGGATTATGAAGCATCCGTCAAGTTTGGGGAGTATGCCAGCCCTTCCTTCGACGCTGTTGTTGAGACGGTGGGCAAGGCCCGGACGTTTGGTGTGATGAGCGTTGAACGTGCGGTGGAAGAAATGTATGGCGACACCTGGACTGATGAGGAAAAGGCAGCTGAGGTTAAACGCCTGAAGGATGAGCAAAACATCACCTTTGATGAACCGTCTCTGAAACGGGACGACCCGCCTGATCCTGAAGACGATGACAACGAAGATGATGAGACATGAAGAAGAAATATGACATTCGCCAGATCTTCAGCGACATGGAAATGGATCTGATCAAGTCCATGCAGCGTAACCTTCAGCGTCACAAGGATGACGAGGAACGAGAGGGCAAGGAGTGGGAGCAGTGGCAGCAACGTAAGCTGGAGGATATTCAACGTTACCGTAAGGAGACACGCCAGATATCCAAGAAGTATGAACCAGAAGTGAAGAAGGCGGCCGAGGAAGAGGTCAAAGGCTCCTGGCGGCGTGGGGCCGATCGTGTTGTTAACACGGTGAAGGGCTTGTGGAACAAGATCACGGGCAAAAAGCCGGATGTTGAGCCTGAGGATGGTTCAGATCGTAGCTTCTTCAGGATCAATGAGATGCGGGTTAATGCTCTCGCAGATGCAGCAGAGAACAATCTGCAATTAGCCCGTCATGCCATGCTGAGACAAGCGGATGATGTGTATAGACAGACCATTTACAAGTCCCAGGTATACCTGAACAGCGGGGCTGCTTCGCTGAATCAGGCTATCGACCGAGCCACTAAGGATTTTCTTGAAAAAGGCTTCGACTCCATCACATATGCCAATGGTCGAAGGGTGAATGTGGCCAGTTATGCGGAAATGGCCTTGCGTACAGCTTCACAGCGTGCGGTGTTTGCTGGAGAGGGTGCCAAACGGGATCAGCTCGGCATCCGAACTGTGGTGATATCATCACACGGCAACTGTTCGAAGCTGTGCCTGCCATATCAGGGCAAGGTGTTCATTGATGACGTTTATTCAGGCGGGACCGTAGCTGATGGCAAGTATCCGCTTCTGAGTACCGCCATTGCTGCTGGATTGTTCCATCCGAACTGTCGTCATAACATGACTACGTTCATTGTGGGGACCAGCTCACTGCCTAAGCCTGCTGATGATGAGAAAGCTTTGGCCAACTACCAGGCAGAACAGAAACAGCGATACATGGAACGCCAGATACGCAAGTACAAGCGCCTGGAAGCGGGCAGTGTGGATGAAGGAAACCAGGCGAATTATAAGGCCAAGGTTAGACAATGGCAAGCCCAATTGCGGATTCACCTGAAGGAACATGATTACTTACGCAGAGATCCCAAACGGGAGAAGGTAAGAGTTTGAAGGCCCTAGCTGAGACTGCTGGGGCCTATTGCTCGTTGACCGGAGCATCACGGTCCGCTCCCTTAGCTGGAGAGCAGCTATACAAATCTATGGAGGCTGACGACAAATGGATTGGCTTAGAGAACTGTTGAAACAAGCAGGTTGGGAAGATGCGAAGATTGATGCATTTATTGGGGACGTAAATAAGGAATTACCGAAGCACTTTGTACCTAAATCGCAGTACAACGAGTTATCCGAGACTAGGAAGAAACTAGAGAAGGACGTTGCAGATCGCGACAAGCAGATTGATGACCTGGGCAAAACTGCAGGACTGTCTGAGGATCTGAAACAACAGATCGAGACGCTGAAAACCGAGAATCAGACAGCCAAGACACAATATGAATCCGATCTGAAGGAAGTCAAGATCAGCAACGCCATTACGGCTGCATTAACCGGTAAGGTTCATAACGAGAAAGTTGTAACAGGGCTGATCGATAAGACGAAGCTGGTTCTTGGAGACGATGGCAAGATTGTTGGTTTGGATGAGCAGCTGACAGGCTTGAAGACATCCGATGCTTATTTGTTCAAGCCTGAAGAAGGGCAGGGCCAGCAACAACAGCAGCAACCAGGCATTAAAGTAGGAGCCGGCAAAACCGAACCACCTGCAGGCGGACAGCTCTCCCTGGGAGATGCTATTGCCGCACACTTTACAAAATAGAACAGGAGCTGATTTGAATGGCAGTAACATTGGCAGAAGCAAAGAAAAACGTACAGGATGCAATTACACTTGGGGTGATTGACGAATTCCGGAAGAATAACTTCCTGCTGGAAAACCTCACCTTTGACGATGCAGTTTCCCCAACAGGTGGCGGCGCTACACTGACATACGGTTATACACGTTTGATCACACAGCCTACCGCGCAGTTCCGTGAAATTAATAAAGAGTACACTCCACATGAGGTATCCAAACAACGGCACACCGTTGACCTGAAGGTGTTCGGTGGTACGTTCCAGATTGACCGAGTTATCGCTAACATGGGTGGTATCGTAAGCGAGGTTACGTTGCAAATGGCGCAGAAGGTCAAAGCTGCTCAGGCACTGTTTAATGATACCGTGATTAACGGTGATTCTGCAGTAGAGGCATTGGCGTTTGATGGTCTAGACAAAGCACTGGCAGGCTCCAGCACTGAGTATCTACCGTCTACGCCTATTGATCTGTCCACCTCTGCTGCTGTTGATGCCAACTACAAGGTGTTTTTGGATCAACTGGACGAATTCCTGATGGGCTTAGATGGACCGCCTTCCGCAATTATGGGCAATCTCAAAATGATTGCTCGGATTAGAGCTGTAGCCCGTCGATCCGGATCATATACGACAACCCGCGATGAATTTGGCCGTCAAGTTGAGAAGTACAATGAGATTCCATTAATCGATCTTGGGGCGAAGTCTGGATCTAACGAGGACGTGGTTGGTACGGATGCCAATGGTGAAACCAGCATCTACATCCCGCGTTTAGGTTTGGATGGCTTCCACGGCGTTTCCATGGCAGGCGTAGCACCTGTACAAACGTGGCTGCCTGATTACAGCACGTCAGGTGCAGTTAAGACAGGTGAAGTCGAGATGGTGGCAGCTGTGGCGTTAAAAGCGACCAAAGCGGCTGGCGTTATGCGTAATATTAAAGTTTCCTAGGAGGGATATTTCATGGCTAAAGTAATTGCACCAAATAAGGAATACACAGGGCTGTCCGCAGGTATCCCCTTTGCAAATGGCGTAGGTGAGACGGACAACGAGCATTTGCTGCAGTGGTTTGAGGGGAAGGGATACACGGTGGATCGATCGGAACCGGATACGGATCCGCAGACAGATGAGATTGCAAAGGCTGCTGAGCTTGAGAAGAGAGAGGCAGAGAAACGGTTGAAGGCTCTGCGTAAGAAAGCAACGGATATCGGGATCGAGGGTGCAGCAGAGAAAGACGCTGAAACACTTGAAGCCGAGATCGAAGCTGCAGGGAAGTGATCCTATGGCTTATGCCACAGCTGATGAGTATGAACTGTATGGAGACGGCATGATTCCGGCTGAGGACTTGAATAAGGCTCTTAGTCGGGCATCCGACCAAATAGACAGCCTGACTTATAATCGCATCGTGCAACGTAGCCTGGACGGCCTGACAGCCTTTCAGCGTGGGAACGTGGTTAAGGCAGTATGCCAACAAGCTGATTTCCAGTTCCAATATGGGGATTACTTGGACTTCCCACTCTCTGGATACTCCGCGGGCAGCGTCAGCGTATCATTTAAGGCCGTTGAAGGTGCTGGTGGAGTTAAGACTACCGAAGGTGTTACAAACCTGCTGAGAGCCACAGGGTTGATGAATAGGGGGCTATGTTGATGCGGGGTAAGTTTCCGTTTCCACATTGGATATTGAAGACACCTGTTCAGGTGTTTCGTACCAAACTGTCAGAAGATGGGGAGCCTGTCGAGGAATTAATCTTTGACGGGCTCGTTTGCTATGACGAGAAGATGCGCCAGAAGTTGGATAAGGAGCGCCGTTTGGTTACGTTGTCCGGCAAGGTGATTCTTCGTGGCGATATATTGCCTGGAGAACTGATTGAGGGTTTTGTCCGGGTTGGCGGTACTGATCGGATTATATTCAGCGCTTCACGGCCGCAGCATCCAGACGGCAGCGTCTTTTCTACGGAATTGGAGCTGAGCTGATGGTTAAAGTGAAAGTGACGATGGATCCCAGGGCAATGCGTGACATCGCAAATGCACCATTGAAAGCACTGGAGCAAGTCGCCAACGGGAAAGCAGAGAGTATTCTGACCGAGATTGCCAATGCTCAGGTCGTGCCAAAGCAAACAGGTGAGCTGGAACGCAGTGCATGGGTAGATACTACAGGGCTCAAAAAGGGCAAGGTCAAGATTGTGTATGACACGCCATATGCACGCCGCCTTTACTGGCACCCAGAATACAACTTCCGTAGGGATAAGAACGCTAACGCCCAAGGGTTGTGGCTGGAAGCTTGGCAACAGGAACAGAAGGGCTGGATACGTAAGACGTTTGAAAAGCTGGTCAAGAAGTTTGGGGGTGGATTCATCAAATGATGCTTTCCGAAATCCGCGACTGGATGAAAACGCAGATCGATTCCCCAAATTGGTACATTAGCAAGATTGATGGGAAAAAGGAACAGTCCATTGGGATTTACAACCTGAACACTGGACAACCTTACATTGCCATCGGAGGGTTGGATAACACCAGCTATGCCAGCAAGTCCATATCCATCCTGGTTCATTGGAGTAAAAACGCAGATACAGCGGAGCGTAAGGCCCATGAGGTCTATGCTGCGCTATTTGGTCGTTCTGATGGCGAGATAGCAGGGCACCGTGTCATTGCCTTTGAGATGCGGACACCGTGGCCTATTGATGTGGGCACGGATGATGCAGGGATTTACGAGTATGTGATTGAGACAACGATTTATTACGAGAGGTAGGGGAATGGAATGCCGACAACAGGCGTATTTCCGGTTCATAACAATATTTTCAAAGTAGGTATTAAGGGCCGCGTTTCCACAGATTCAGACATGAAAACGATCAAGGATCTGGAGAATTTCGCGCCAGCCATTGATGGTAATACGGAAGAGTGGAGTTCGATGGACCAAGGGGGCTGGACAAGACGGGCGGTAACAGGCAAGTCGTTGTCCTTTAGTTTCAGCGGGAAGCGGAACTATGGCGATCCAGGTAATGACTACGTTGCGGGTCTGATGCTTGGTACAGGTCAACAGGTCGAAACCATCTTCGAATGGACCATGCCATCCGGCGCGAAGCTGACCATGGATTGTGTCATTAACTTGACCACACCAGCAGGTGGTGATTCGACGAACATTGACGGTCTGGAGTTCGAGCTACTATCTGACGGTAAGCCAGAATTTGAACCTGCACCAACCACACCATAATCATAAACCAAGGGGGATTTATCCATGTCAAAAGTTATTAATATCACAGACAAGTTTTCTACAGAACTGCCGTCCATTCAGATCGGTGAAAAGCTGTATCCGGTCAACAACGGTATTTCAGCCATGATGGCGTTTGAAGAAGCGGCAACAGGCGGCTTGACTGGTATTTTGAAAGCCTTGGAAGGCGCATTTGGCAAAAAGGCATATAAGGAAATGGATGTCGAGGGCATGAGCATGGGAAATATCATGGTTTTGGCATCGGCGGTTCTTGCGGCAATGATGAACATTACCTATGAGGAAGCGAATGCGCGATTTCAGCGGGAAGTCCAGTCCTGACGGCTGGTATGACCTGTACGAAGATTGGGAACTGATTGAATCCAGTTTTGCCAAGCAGTACGGCATCCGTATTCGGCAGCAAGGAGATATGCCGTGGGAAGAGTTTTGTACATTGGTCGGGGGCCTTATGCCAGATACACCGCTGGGAAGCATTGTATCGATCCGTGCAGAGCAAGACCCCAAGACCATTAAGGGATTCAACACAGATCAGCGCCGTATCTATAACGAGTGGCGAAAACGGCAGGCAGTCAAACAGTTGGACGACCCTGTTGAGTTGGATCAGCAGATGAAGAATCTGGAAGCCGCAATGGCTCGGGCCTTTGGGGGTGAGTAGATGTCAAGTGCAGGCCACGTAGATTTAGACTTGGGCTTGAACTACGGAGCCTTTCAACAGCAGCTCAACGGTATCTCCAGTACCGCTACCAACCTGGTGGGCGGGGCCTTCAAGAAACTGGGCGGGATCGTTGCCGCAGCCTTTGCTGTCAATAGCTTAAAAGAGTTTGGTAAGGAAGCCATTAACCTGGCATCCGACTTGGCCGAGGTCCAGAACGTGGTTAACGTCACGTTCGGATCAATGACCAATCAAATTAACAACTGGTCATCGAACCTGATCGAATCGTTCGGTCTGTCCGAGTTGTCCGGTAAAAGATATGCATCCACTATGGGTGCCATGCTCAAGTCTTCAGGTATTACAGGAGAAGCCATGAAACAGATGTCTGTCAAGTTGACGGAATTGTCTGCTGACATGGCTTCTTTTTATAACATCACGAATGACGAAGCGTATTACAAAGTGTTCTCCGGTATGGTCGGTGAGACTGAGCCGCTGAAGCAATTGGGCGTAAACATGTCCGTGGTCAATATGGAAGCCTACGCCATGTCACAGGGCATCACAAAGTCCTGGTTGTCCATGACCCAATCTGAACAGGCCATGCTTCGGTATGGCTATTTGTTACAAGTAACGGCCGATGCTCAGGGTGACTTTGCCCGTAACGGTCAGAGCTGGGCAAACCAAGTCCGCATGATGTCGGAACAGTGGAACATCTTCAAGGGCACAATGGGTGCGGGGTTCATTAACATTCTGACGCCAATCCTGAAAGGGCTCAACTGGATCATAGCCAAGCTGCAAGTTGCAGCAGCCTATTTCAAGGCATTTACGGAACTGGTCTTTGGTGACGCCGTGAACGCTGGTGGTGCCGGAATGACGGTGGCTACGGATGCGATGGGCGGCATGGGTGATGCAGCAGCGGCCGCAGCTCCTGCCGTGGAGGATACAGGGAAAGCGGCTGAGAAGGCAGGTAAGAAGGCCAAGAAGGCCGGAAAAGACATGAAGGGCAGTTTGGCCGGATTCGATCAGCTCAATACACTGGCACAATCCGCATCGTCCGCTCTGGATGATGCTGGATCAAAGGCTAAGGGCGCAGGCGCTGGAATAGGCGGTCTGGGTGCAATGGCTGGGTTTGGCGACCTGGACTTGGGCACACCTTCGATTGAGATCGATCCGATCAAGCAGCAAGTGGCAGCGTTCTTGGAAGACATCAAATCGCGGTTCTCTCAAGCCTGGGCGTATGTCTCTTCGGGCTGGGGCGAAATGCGGCCGGCACTGCAACCGTTCATTGATATGATGGTGCCTATTCGTCAATCGGTATCCAATATGGGCAAGACGTTTTTGGACCTGAAAGACAAGGTACTTGTTCCGGTGGCGAAGTACATTTTGGGTGACTTCATTCCGGCCATCGTCACAGGCTTTGTTAAATCGTTTGCTCCTGTCATTGCGAAGCAGATCGTATGGACATTTGATTTCCTTGACCGGACATTCCGGAATTCTACGGATCAAGCCATTAAGCTGTGGGAAAACGTTTGGTTACCGAGTCTGGAGAAGGTGAAGAACGCCTTTGTTACCAATATGCCGTTAATCGCGGCAGCCCTGCAAAGCCTACTGGATGGCACATTGAACCCGTTCACGGATTTCATGATGAATGACTTTGCTATCCCGGTATCTACGGTGCTTGCTGAGACGCTGGTACCCATTTTCACAGATACACTGGTCTGGGCAATTGACACATTCACCAAAACGTTCACGAATGCAGTCAACCATATCAACGATCTATGGGACAGCACGCTGAATCCGGCGATGGAGAAGTTCAGGGATTTGTTCTTGGACATCATTCCGCAGATCGGGAAATCATTTTCTGACTTGCTGAATGGTACGTTAAAGCCGTTTGTGGATTATGCCTTGAATGACTTCATTATCCCGATTGCCGCGAAGATCGTTGATACACTGGTACCCGTGTTTACAGACACGTTGGTTTGGGCTTTCAAAGAAGCAGCTAACACGTTTGAATTTGCTGTCAAAATGATCAATGACATTTACAACACTGTGTTGAAACCCGTGTTTGATTTGATCAAGAAAATTGTCTTGGACACGCTCCAGATCGTTAAGGACCTATGGAATAAGTATGGGAAGGATATCCTTGACAAGATATCTGAGATGATGGAGAACACGCGAAAGCTGTTCCAAAAGCTATGGGACGATGTACTGAAACCGATCATAGAGCCTTTCTTGAAGAAGCTGAATGAAATCTGGGACGGTACGTTGAAGGGGATCATTAAGCAAGTGGGCGAGGTTGTCATGAAGCTGGTAGCGGCAGCGCTGGATATCTATAACAAGTTCATTGTGCCATTAATCAGCTACATTATAGACAAGCTGGCTCCGAGCTTTACCAAGGGGTTCAATATCGTATTGAACATTGTCACAACGGTCATCGAGAGTGTAGGCGGGATCATCAAAGGGCTGCTGAAAACACTTGGCGGCGTCATTGATTTTGTTGCAGGCGTATTTACGGGTGACTGGAAGAAGGCATGGACCGGAGTTAAGGACATCTTTGGCGGCATATTTGATTCCTTGTACAGCTTGGTCAAAGCACCGCTGAATATGATCATTGACGGTATCAACAAAGTCATTGAAGGATTTAACAGCTTGAGCGTAAGCATTCCAGAATTCGAGATTTTCGGAAATAAAGTAGGAGGCGGCAGTGTTGGCCTTCCGAAGCTTCCGAAAATACCAAAGCTGGCGAAAGGCGGTTTGGCCTATGGTCCAACGCTTGCCATGGTCGGGGATAACCGTGGCGCTTCCGTTGACCCCGAAGTCGTATCCCCGTTGTCCAAGCTTCAAGACATGATCAGCGGAAATAATCAGCCTATGGTGGAAGTGCTTTTGCTGATCTTGGATGCCCTGCGGAACAATGACAAACAGACTGTCATACAGCTCAGCGGTACGGAGCTGGGGCGGGCTACCGTAGCCGCTATAAATGACATCACAAGGCGTCAAGGCCGTTCACCATTAACGACATAGGAGGGATGCAGATTGGAAATCAAAATTAATGGTCAAGAGATTGCCGCTTATCCCTCCACGTACCAGGTGACGGTACTTGACTTGGATGATGCTAATTCATCCGTGCGTACTGCAAACGGAACCTTGAACCGGGACAGGATAGCGGTCAAACGGCAGATAGACATGACTTGGGGGATGCTGACCTGGGCAGAAATGTCCTCCATCCTTCAATCCATGTCCAATGTGTTTTTTGACTGCACTTATCCAGATCCCATGACAGGGAAGCATGAAACCAAACGGATGTATGTCGGTAATCGGCCTGCACCGTTCAGTGTGATGAGTGGCGGCGTTATGTACTGGAATGGACTCAAATTGACGTTGACAGAGAGGTGATCAGATGTTTCCTATATCGCCGCTCTACACGGATTATTTAAGACGACCGGACAGGGAATTTATCGTTAAAGCCCTGGTACAGTCAGAGGAATATGATAGCAGCAAAATTGTGGACTTTAGTATTGAAAATAGCTTGAGCCTGAACGATGGCTTTGAGATCGGGACGGCCATTCCAAGCAAACTTACGATCAGGTTGCGAACGAATGAAGTCATCCCGGCAAATGCGCGAATCGTGCCGTACCTTTCCTTATCTATGGCGGGTATGACTTGGCTACAAGCGCAGTACCCATGGCAGGATATGCACGTGTCTTGGACAGGTGACGGGACAGACTGGCTACCGCTGGGAGAGTTCTTCGTTGATGGCAGGGAGAAAGTGAATGATGTCTGGACATTTACCTGTTATGACAAGCTGGTTTTTGCGGATGTCGCTTACATATCATCCTTGACGTATCCGACTACGCAACGTGCTGTGTTCAATGAGATTTGCAACCGGCTGGGATGGACGTATGACAGCAGTGTGGCGATCAATCCAGCGTATCAGATACAGGCAGGGCCAGCGGGGTACAGTATGCGTCAGGTGCTGTCCTATATCGCTTCTGCAAATAGCGCCAGTATCTACATCGACAAGGCGGGTACCGTGAAATTCAAACGGTTCACGGCTGCTGATACTCCGGTGTTTGATATGACCACGGCTGATTACGTACAGGTGAAGCAAACCAATCCAGTGAAGACATACACCAGGGTTGTGGTCACCTACAACACGGAAGATGAATTGCAGTACGAAGCCGGGGCGGGTGATGATAACCATACGCTGTTTGTGGAAAATCCCTTTGCTACACAGGCGGTCACAAACGGCCTTCTAGCATCGTTGAATGGGTTCTCCTATCTGCCACTCACAATGGACGCGAGGGGCTTCCCGCAGCTAGAACAGGGTGACGTCATCGGGTTTGAACAACAGGAAGGCACAACTTGGGACGAGACGGTATCGACATGGCAGGATACACACATTCCGTGGGACGGCATCATGCGATACAAGACGGTCATTCTCCATCAAGTGTTCAACTTTGCTGGTGGTCTACGGATGACGCTGGAAGCACCTTCTGTGTCAGAGCAACAGAGTGAATTTGTGGTGGATGGTACGTTAACAACCGCTGTCAATAAGCTGAACAAGGAAGCTGTGAAGGAAGGTAAGTCCTATTACGGGGCAACTATTACCAGGACTGATGGCCTGACCATAGAACGTGAGGACCATGCCAGTAAGGTGATTCTGAACAGTGATAAGATGTCGTTCCAGGCTGATGGTCAAGATGCAATCTATTTTGATATCCCAAGCAGGCGTTATAAGTTTAACGGGACGCTAGAAGCTACGGATGGGGTCTTTACCGGAACACTTCAAGGTGTTGACGGAACGTTCACGGGAAGGCTTCAAGCAGCCAGTGGGACATTTACGGGTAATCTGCAAGCAGCAGGTGGGACCTTTACCGGAACGCTGGTCGGGGCGGACGGGACATTCTCAGGTACACTTCAAGCAGCCACGATAAACGGGGGTACCATCAACGGTTCGACCATCATCGGATCGGTACTGAAAACAGCGAACAGTGGCAGGCGCATTGAGATTGATTCGTCTGGTTTCCGGTCTTATGATTCCAATGGGCGCAATCGTGTACAGATTGCCACTTCAACTGATTCTACGGTTGCTGCAGTAGTATGGAGAGATACCAACGGGTCGTCTGTGGGGGAAATCAACTCTTATGAATCTAGCGGGCAACTCACAGTATTCAGCAATAATCTATGGCTTGGTTCCAACAGTAACGGGAATCCAATTCGCTTACAGGGCGCTGTTACTTTTGGAGGAACGGCTACATTCAGACCTGGATTTGTATACGGGATTGGAATGGCGGATATTACAGGCTTACAAGCAGAAATTCAATCCATCTGGACAGCACTTGCAGGAAAAGCTTCTAATAATCATACACACTCCGTTACTTTGCCAACTCACAACCACGGGCTTGCTAATGCTGCAAATTGGGGGGGAACCTTCACAACTTCAACTCCGTAATGTATCATAATAGGAAAATAGCACCAATACGGAGGTAGAGTCATGAAAAAGTTTGCACATAAAGTTGCGTATATTGCTGGTGGTATCATTATCGGCGTGGTTTTTTCGACATCAGCAGGGGCATTTGCGGATACAGTTAAGAGCATGGTGGGAAAAAAGGTGACTGGAGAATACACAGTCATTGTGGATGGGGAAAAATTGTCGGACAAGGGAGCAGTTATTGACTCTCGGGCAAATGTTCCGGCGCGTGCCTTGTCTGACGCTCTAGGAGCTGACGTAACAGTGAGTGGAAAAACGATAACAATAACTTCTAATACGGAAACATCTAACTCAGAAGTATCGACAGTAGTTGATGCTAATAACAAATACATGGGGCAATCAAAATCAAGTCTTGAAGAGTCAAGAAAAACCATTCAAGAAAAAGTTCTTGATACAGCAGTTTCAGAACGTGCAAAAGTGGCTGCAACTCTTGAGGAATTGAAAAACACTGGAGACAAAAACGCAATAGCATTGGCAGAAAAAAGGCTTGCTGAGTATGACACTATGGTTACTGACGGTCAAAAAGAACTTGCGTTAATTGACGCAGCTCTTGCTGCTGCTAAATAAAATATTCCAAACGAGAGTCCATATGCATGGGCTCTTTTTTGTTGCCCAAAAAGGAGTAAACGGCATGGAAGAACAGCGATTGCGTGAGATGATCCGCGAGGAATTGATTGCCCATGACGAACGGACCAAAGCTGAGGTTATCACGATCCGGGTCAATGATCAGATGAAAGCAACCATGCTTGAGGTTCTCAAAAATATGAATCATCAACAATTAAAACTTTAATCCAAAATAAATGAAATGAGGGATTTACATGAGATCAACAGAAGGAACAAAGGTACTTGCAGGAGAGGTTATCGTTCCTCTCAAGATTGAGTTTGTGGAGGGATCAGAGTTGCCTTTCACGGAGCTGATTAGGAAGGTGATTCGTGAGGAATTAGCCGCTCACGAGGAACGGCTAAAAGGTGAACCGGAAGTAATTAGTCCAAGGGAAACCTTGCGTACATGGAAGCCACTTGACGAGAAAGCTTTACAGGAAGCCCTTCAAAATGGGTTTAATCCTGATGTTTACCGTTAACGGCATCGATAAGTTTGTTACAGGTTTTGTTAAATAGCTCTAAAAACTGAGCTTCCGTCAGAGTAGAAACGTCATGTTTCTTTTCGATATAAAACAAAGCTAAGCGATCTATACGTTCTTGGAACTCTTTTGATGGAAACATTTATTTTAAACCTCCCTTCTAAGTTGTTAGGCGTACCGTCCTAATCATTCGACAAAAAGGGAGGTTTTTCCTTTGGAGGTGTAATTTTTGAAAGTGAAAAAAGTATTAGAACTGTCCGTGGACGTGACTGACATTTTCCGTGAGTGTCCATTGGTGATTCGGGCCATGTTGGAGACGTTACCCACGCTGGATTCTCAGGTGGCATTCCTTCGGACGATTCAAGCGGACGTTGATACATTACTGAAAGGAGTTGTTACGGATGGCCAACAGGTACACGAACCTAATCGGATCGAGAAAGATCAGTGAGGATTTTAATAACATCAACATTGGTTTTGACCGTGTTCAGGCTGAGATGGATACCAAAGGTACACCGCAGGATGCACAGACAAAAGCCGATGCCGCCAAACAGGCTGCCATAGATGCGGCTGCCGCTGCCCTGACATCCCATAAACAACGTGGAGCCGATGAGCATCCCACAGCAAAAGGGAATGCAGCGGGGTTCATGAGTGCGGCTGACAAGCTCAAATCTGATGCCAGCACCAGTGCGGTAACACCTGACACTCTCATGCAACGGGACGCAGCAGGCCGCGCCAAGGTGACGGCTCCGGTAGCGGCAGATGACATTGCCCGGAAGGCAGAGACGGACGCCGTACAAACCAATCTGGAAAGCCATGCAGCGGATACGGATATTCACGTTACTGCTGATGACCATGCCAAGTTGGATGGTATTGCTGAAGGTGCAGAGGTTAATCAAAATGTATTCAGCAAGGTGAATGATGTGGAAGCTTCCAGCAAGTCCGATACTCTGCAATTGACAGGCGGTACCGGGATCACTGTTACAACTGATCCGGCCACTAAACGGGTAATTGTGACATCCACAGGAACCGCCACTCCTGGTGCCCATGCATCATCCCACGTTACTGGTGGGTCTGACGTGATTCCTGATGCCGTGACAGACGGAGCCAGTGGCCTAATGAGCGGCGTGGATGCTAAGTTTGTCCGTCAGGATGGAGAGACAAAGGTAGGCGCACAGGCAAAGGCGGACACAGCCAAGCAGACTGCAATAGATGCAAGTTTGCCGCGTACAGGCGGTGCTTTGACTGGACCACTTCGTATCAGCAGTTGGGGCGAGATCAGCGCCAGCACAGGCGGTTATGTGCTGTATGGTCATAACTGTTATCTGGATGCTACTGGTGTGGTATACCGTTACCGCAGTACCCATGCAACGATGGGCGCTCGGGGTATTGTGTTTCGGCTGGGAGCAGGACTACAAGGGGCTTGGATGTTTGATATGGGCGCGATTGCTACGACAGCAGGGGCAGCCTTTACGCCGACACTCAAGCGTATGCTCAATATGGATGACTTTACTGAAATTCTCGCAAAGACTGTATCGAAAGAAAACGGATATGCTTCCGATGCAAATAATGTTGATCCTGGATTTCATTTTTTAAGAGCTGACTCTACTAATTCTCCAGATGGAGACTGGGCCACTATGCTAAATGTCGGGGGAGCGATCACAGGGCGAGATTTCCAGATAGCGCAGACTTGGAATGTGGAAAGACTTCCTTATACAATCCGGAGAAAGAAGGGGACGGATTGGTCATCGTGGGAGCGATTATTAACCCAACCGTTCAATAATACTTGGGTAGACTTACCTTTGCTAAACAATTGGGTGCCATATGACACGTCAACTTATCGTGTAGGCGTAATGAGATATGCAGACGGATTGACCATTATCTCGGGCACCGTTAAAAACGGGATTAACTCAGGAATCCTGGGGAACATCGGCGGGGTAGCGTTGTTGCCGAAAAAGGTAGTTATAGGAAACTATTACAGTCGGAACAGTGACAGCACTATCCATGCTAGTGGAGTGCTTGAGCTGTTTGCAAATGGGGATATCCGTTTTGGGATTGGTCAACCTGCGCAAAATGGTGCTCTGCAATTTGTTATTGTCTATAACGAGAGGGAGGTAATATAACATATGACAGCCGTACAGGTAGACGCACAGGGGGTATTCCTGCGTTTTATTGCAGCGCCTGAAGGTGATTCTTTTGTCGTCAAGAATGACGAGGGTTACGTAATTTGTGTGCCGTTTCCAGATGGATTCAGAAAGTTCGTTACGGATAAAAAAGCTTTTAGATTTGACGTAGATGCTTACTTGACTATGGACAATCCCGAAGCTTCTGAGTGTGTGCATTTGTGGGACGAAAACTTTACAGATGTCGAAATTGATGAGCTGACCAAACCGCAGCCAGAAGAACCGTCTGATTTGGAGAAGTTGAAGCAGGAAAACATTTTGCTGAAAGCTCAGAACGCCGCTTTGACTGAACGAGCTGACTTCATTGAGGATGTCATTGCCGAAATGGCAGCTCAGGTCTACCAGTGATCTGGAGATTACTTATATGGCTTTTCTGGAAAGGGGGTGACACAACTATGATGGCTATGTTTTTTGCTCAACGTGTAATCCTGGGTAAAACTGAGTACAAAGCGGTACCCACGACACTGCAACCTGACGTGAAAGAGATCCTGACCGATAGCGGTTTGGAGTTTCTGATTACTGAGTAACAGGCGTTCCCATGTGGAGCGCTATTTTTGTGCCCTCTGGAGTGGTCAGGGGGCTTTTCCATATATTCAGATAGAGACGGGGGATTGGCGTATGGAAGCCATACCAGGAGGTGTGAATGACATGCAGGTGCAGGATGTAAATACGATTGTGGATTTGAAGGTTCAACTGGCCCGGATTGAAGAAGCCTTAAAACCTTTGGCGGCTTTGGCTCCAGGTGTAGCAGAGGTTAGAGAGATTTCCAAAGAAGCCTTGCAGACAGCACAGCAAACGGCTTTGAGACTCGTTGAACTTGAAGCAGAATTGAAGAAGACAACCGATGTAGCCCATGAAGCCAAGCGCAATGCGGCCGATGCTCTGACACGTTTAAATAAGCATGACGAGGATCAAAAGTGGCTAAAGCGTACCGTGTATGGTGCGGCATTAACTGGCATAACAGGGCTGATTGTAGCGGCTGTATGGGCCGGAATTAAGTTAGGGGGAATGTAGTGTGGAATGGGACATTATTCAAGGGTTGATTGATGGCCGGCTGCTGATCGTATTGGCAGCCTGCTGGGTGATCGGGTATGTATTGAAGTCAACGCCGAAGGTACAGGATTGGACTATCATTTATATCGTTTCTGGTGTAGCTATTGTATTTTCTATCCTGATGCTTGGTCTGAGTGTGGAGAGCGTGGTACAGGGCGTTCTAGTGGGCGCTGTGGCGGTTTACGGGAATCAGTTGGTAAAGCAGACGAAAAAGGGAGCTGGTACAGATGTTTAAAGTAGAGGTCGACGCGGGTCACGGAGGTAAGGACCCAGGCGGTTCGGGAAACAGTGTGTTGGAAAAAGATATTGCTCTAAAGGTGTCACTCGGCATCAAGGAACGCCTGGAAGCTGATTACGAGAATGTACAGGTGCTGTTGACCAGATCCACGGACGTATTCTTGGAACTGAAGGAGCGGACAAGTAAAGCCAATTCTGCTGGTGCTGACATCCTGGTATCCATCCATTGCAACGCTGGTGGCGGCAAGGGCGGGTTTGAGTCCTTCCGTTATACTTCTGCTTCCCAGGATAGCATCAAGTTGCAGGACGCTTTGCACAAGGCAATCATGGGCAAGATCGGCGGTATAGATCGGGGGCAGAAAACCAAAAACCTCCACATGGTCCGTGAATCCAAGATGCCTGCCGTATTGACGGAAAATCTGTTTGTTGATGTTGCGGCGGATGCGGATCGTCTTAAGCAGTCCAGTGTGATCAATGCAATTATTGATGGGCACGTTCAAGGAATTGCGAATTATTTGGGATTGAATAAAAAGACGAAGGAGGACAAGCCAGTGACACAAAATCGAGACATTAACGTTCCAAGCAAGTGGGCTGAGTCGGCATGGAATGATTTAACATCCAAAGGATACTTCGATGGCAGCAGACCAGGAGCGCCAATTACACGTGAGGAAATGGCGATAGTCCTGAACCGGCTTCTTAACAACATTGCTCAAAAATAATCCCAAGCGATTGGGAATACAAAAGGCCCAACGTGTATTTATTCGTTGGGCCTTAAAGTTACAAATTATTGCTTTTCCTTTATGAATAAAGAAAAAATATGGAAAGCATCTTCGTCCGACATACCAACAAAAACCTGACACTTAGGTTCGCCTTCTTGATCCGCGCCTTCTGTTTCTTCATCCTGACTTAATTCAAATTCTTCTTTACTGTTCCAAAACTCATGGGCATGTGCCTTTACCTCAGAGGCTAGATCAGAGTCACAGCGAACTAGTAACTTCCCCTCGTGTTCTTTCAAAATTGTTTTTTTCAATGTAAGTAGCACCTCAGTTATTTGAATAGTTTTTTTATCACGCTGAATATATCAAACGTTGTTTTTCGGTAGACCTTATTATAGATAGCTCGTTTCGGATTTCGGAGCCATCCATAACCACGTGGCATTTTTAGTCCGGACCGATGTATGATTTGACGCTTGATACTGGTCCTGGCTGACAGGCGCTTCTTAAGCGATGGCTTCCGGAATCCGAATTTCATAATGAACCTCCGTTATTTCAAATTATCAATTGCGTATTGTGCTTCTTCCTTCGTGAATTTCTCGCCGTATTCAGAGGTCAACTGATCGTAGATACCTGAATCTGACATATTCATGCTTTCTGCATAATTTTGCGCTGATTTAAGTGCGTTCTCTTTCCAGTCAACCTGAATGTTATCAATAGCATATTGAGCAGCTTCTTTATCGAACTTCTCTCCGTACTCAGATGTTAATTGTTCATAAATTCCCTTCTTTGACATGTGCATAATCTCAGCATATGTTTGTGCCGATTTCAAGGCTGCTTTATGTTCCCTAGGAACACTATTTGCTTCAGCTTCCTTTTTAGCTAATTCCGCAGCCGCAGCTTCATCTTTTGCTTTCTGATCCTCAGCAGCTTTTTTGTCGGTTTCAGCTTTCTTTTTTTCAGCCTCGGTTTGTTCTGTAGATTCTGTTTCTACTTTAGGCTGCGCTGCTACTTCGGATGCTGTCGCATTAGGTTTGGCTTCCTTATCGCCCATATTACCAATTAATCCGATAACGACTATGATTCCAAGCCAAAACCACCACTTCTTATAAATCGGTTTCTTTTCCAGGGTCTTTCCTCCTATGTATTAAGATAAAGTTAGTCTATCAGACCTAGGAAAATGTTTCTAGATTTATTTCAAACAATTTACAAAACTGTCGAAACAGGTTACTACACAACTGTAAACCGAAAGCATCGGTGAAAGGGGTACTGCTAGCATTGGGCTGGCAGTGCCCTTTTTTAGTATAAATTATTTCTAAAGGGTTAAAATGATAACTGAACTGAACAATAAAGGATGTAGGATACATGGAAGATACAGATCAATTTTTAAGCGAGCTAATGGAATTGATAAATAGATACATTGACGAGAAAGTAGATATAAGATTCAGAGAGAAGATATTGCAGACTGATAAAAATAATGAAGATGAAAGGAAGGAAAAGAAATCGAGTAAAGGGACAATTCTCAATGAATTACCAGAAATCCTGAGTGCTCAGAACATTGCGGATTATCTAAGTATTTCACGTCCTAGGGTTTATGAGTTGTTTCAAATAAAGAATTCTAGTGGGGGAATCCCAAATTTCTCGATAGGAGCAACTAGACGGGTAGTTAAAATAGATTTTATAAATTGGATAGAGAAGTTGAAAGCAGAGTCGTTATAAGAATCTAACATTCACGATTCGCACAAAATTAAATAACAAAAAAACATAATAAACTAGGAGGATTATGCGTAATGGAATATACGCTACGTGAAACTGATATATTCGATCCAACTCTCGCTGATAAGTTTTATGATATGATTAAGGACGATCTAGGGCTCTTCGAGGATGATAAGTATTATAACTTCACTGTAAGTTTCCACGTAGATTCAAACGAGAATTTATCGAGCTTTATGGAGTTCAAATTACCTCCTCCAGAAATCAAAATTAACATAAAGAATAGGGACTATGAGAAGGAAAAAAAATATGATGTATTAGGTTTTCAATTGAAAGAACTTGAAAGCGTCTTAATTAAGAATAAGATTGATTTTCATATGTCCACGATTCAAGGTGAACAGTTAGAATTCACAAATAACATTAAGATACTGATATTAGAAAATGAGCCAGAGAACCAAATTGCGAAGAATGGTATGAAGAAGAAACTATTTATAAGTCGTTCAATCATGCCTAGTAGACCGTACACAACAGGTTTGATCAATGATTATCGTGCGAAAAGGATGAATGAACTGTATCATAAATTCTTCACTATGATAGGAGATAAAAAAATCATTTCGGAAATCTTAGAGATAGAAGAAACGCAAGACGATAAACTCCTTTTTAAAGCTTTCATTGATGAATACGGGGAATTATGGTGGACTTCACGTGAAAGAGAGGAAGAGTTAGTAAATAAACTGAAAAGCAGAGGCGTGGAAGTTCTACAAAAATATATAGATGAAGAGCAAAGACAAATTGATGATTTAACTAAATATTGATTTGATGACACAACCAATCGCATAAGAAAAAATCCCATTGTATTAGATATGGGATTTTTTCTTATGCAGTTCTGTCCCTACTACAGGGAACATATTTGGGGACGGATTGGGGACCAATTGTACATTAAAGTACAAGTTTTCACCTTACACCTCCGCAATTCCTAAGGTATTAAACCCCTATAGACCAATATTTGTACATATTTGCCCCAAACCACCCTATAGGATAAAGCTATTACATCTATAGATATTATATCTTGGAACAATGAAGGACAGGATGATATATTTATGTCATTCAAGAGCTTCACTTTTTAAAGAAAACAGAGGCTCTTCCAAGGACCGAACTTATAATGAGGTGAAAATGATGAGTAAAAAAACGATGTTTGAGAAAATTTGGGAAAATCACGTAATTCATCAAGAAGAAGGCAAACCAAGCATTCTGTATATCGATCTGCATCTGGTGCACGAAGTAACTTCTCCACAGGCATTTGAAGGTCTTCGTCTGAGCGGACGTAAAGTTCGTCGCCCGGAACTGACATTTGCAACAATGGACCACAACGTTCCAACGAAAGACCGTTTCAACATCACAGATCCTATCTCCAAACAACAAATTGATACACTTTCGCAAAACTGTCGTGATTTCGGCGTGAAATTGTATGATCTGGACACGATTGATCAAGGCGTTGTACACGTTATGGGACCTGAACTGGGTCTGACTCACCCGGGTAAAACGATTGTATGTGGTGACAGTCATACGTCCACACACGGTGCGTTTGGCGCACTGGCATTCGGAATCGGAACAAGTGAAGTTGAGCACGTTATGGCAACTCAATGTTTGCAACAAGCAAAAGCCAAAACAATGGAAGTTCGTTTTGTCGGCAAACGTAACCCGGGTGTAACCGCGAAGGATATGATCCTCGCAGTCATTGCCAAATACGGTACAGACTTTGCAACAGGTTATGTTATTGAGTACACAGGTGAGTCCATCCGTGAGTTGAGCATGGAAGAGCGTATGACGGTCTGCAACATGTCCATCGAAGGTGGAGCAAGAGCAGGATTGATCGCTCCGGATGAAACAACATTTGAATATCTGCGTGGACGTGAATACGTACCAGCGGATGCCAAATTCGATGAAGCTGTTGAAGGTTGGAAACAGCTTGTAACCGATGAAGGTGCCGAGTTCGACCATGTGGTTGAAATCGATGTGGAGACATTGATTCCGCAAGTAACTTGGGGAACAAGCCCTGGCATGGGAACCGACATTTCTTCGAAAGTTCCTGTTCCGGCTGAATTGCCTACAGAAAACGAACGCAAAGCGGCTGAAAAAGCGCTTGAATATATGGGACTTGAACCGGGAACACCAATCGCCGAGATTCCAATTGACTATGTATTTATCGGTTCTTGCACCAATGGTCGGATCGAAGATCTGCGTGCAGCAGCACAAGTGGCTAAAGGTCACACGGTATCCAGTCAGGTTACAGCAATTGTTGTACCAGGCTCAGGACGTGTTAAAATTCAGGCTGAACAAGAAGGTTTGGATAAAATCTTTACGGAAGCCGGATTTGAATGGCGTGATGCGGGATGCAGCATGTGTCTAGCGATGAACCCGGATGTATTGAAGCCAGGTCAACGTTGTGCTTCGACGTCCAACCGTAACTTTGAAGGACGCCAAGGACGCGGAGGACGTACGCATCTGGTATCTCCGGCAATGGCAGCAGCAGCAGCGGTTAAGGGTCACTTTGTGGACGTACGGGATTGGAATTTCAAAACAGAAGCAGCGATCTAATCTATAACAGACAGAAGGGAGAACGTTTAATATGGAAGAATTTAAAACATTACAAGGCATCGTTGCACCGGTAGACCGGGTCAATGTAGATACAGACGCAATCATTCCGAAACAGTTCCTGAAACGGATTGAACGTACCGGATTTGGACAATTTTTGTTCTATGAATGGCGTTTTGATGAAGAGGGCAACAATAATGCTTCCTTCGAAATGAATAAACCTCGTTATGAAGGGGCATCCATCCTGATCTCACGTGCCAATTTTGGCTGTGGATCATCCCGTGAGCATGCGCCATGGGCGATTTTGGACTATGGATTCCGTTGTGTGATCGCTCCATCTTATGCAGACATTTTCTATAATAACTGCTTTAAGAACGGAATCTTGCCAATCAAGCTATCAGAAGAGCAAGTTGAAGACTTGTTCCAACGTACAGCGACACATGAAGGCTATGAGATGAATGTAAATCTGGAAAACAAAACGATTACTGATGCATACGGACTGCATATCGATTTTGATCTGGATGAGCATCGTCGTCAATTCCTGTTGCAAGGATTGGACGATATCGGTTTGACTCTTCAACATGATGATGAGATCGCTGCTTACGAACAACGCCATGCGGCAAAACTGTTCGGTTAATCGTTAAAGTATCGTATAGTAGAAAGCTTCTGCCTCGCCAAAGGGACCTTGTTCCCATCGGTGAGGCAGAAGCTTTTTGTAATTTCAGAAGCTAAATTAGCTTAATAAGTCAGCTATATATAGAACTTCTCATTTTTTTTGGTCGAATACTTCAACAGATACAATCAACTGCCGACTAATTAGATAAACCTAAAAATAGATTACTGAGGTAAATCCAAAGGGTCGTTTTTTGTATTCTCAAAATAGACATAGATATAACAAGCCAAATGCACGAAATTCACAAGTGACCAAACCATAAGCCATATGATTGGAGTTGATAGGGTAGTCCAGATACCAAACCATGGCAGCACACGTCCTCCGCCGATAAATGTAACCAATGGGAACAGAGACAAGAGAATTAGAACCGGGATCAGTCTACCGACTGTGATCAGAATCAATTTGCTAATCGTTAGGCGTTGGTTGCTCCGAAGTATGCGAAAATAGGCGTAGATGCCCCATGTAAGCGTAGCGATGATCAGCGCAATCATAATCGTTTCCATATTCCGACCGTTTACAAAAGAGGTTTGGGGTTCCTGCCCCCTCATAATATCCGCTATTCCATCAATAAATGCCGAGTAATTCACATAAGCGTTTATACCAGAATTAAACATTACGGCAATGCCCATTTGCTCGTTCAAATAAACCAGTTCTTCTGACTTGTAGGTCCAGAAAATGCCGCTGTGGGAGATCGTTTGGCCGCTAGAAGCATCTTGGTTTGCAAGCCAGCCCATGCCGTATGGACTGATATCTCCTGCGGAATGATATTGTTTCATCAGCACAGGGGAAACGAGGTGGCCGTGATATTGGGAAAGCATCCAAAGGGACATGTCCTCTGCAGTTGAAACGATGCCGGCGGGGCCCTCAATGAACCAAAGCGGTTCGGATTGACTTATAGAGCGTCCCAAACTCAGGTAATGTCCTAGCGGGATAGTATTATTCTCATAGAACTGCTGCGTTGTACTGACACTGAAGGTATGATTCATTCCTAGCGGTTCAAAAATATGTTTTTTCAGGTAATCCGAAAAGCGCTCTCCGCTAACACTTTCCACGAGGTTCGCCAGCAGCACGTAATTAGGATTATGATAGCTGTAGGCCGTTCCGGGGATATGGGCAAGTTGAACCGTGTTTAATAATTGGTTCGCTTCCGACAGTGATTGGAATTGCGGAGTCTTTGTCATATCGGGATTTATCTTGTCATTGAGACCACTCGTCTGATTCAGTAAATGACGGACCGTGATGTCAAGAACGCGGGGATCCTGTGGAGAAAGCTCTGGAAAATAGGAAGCGTAAGCAGCATCCAAGTTGATCCGACCCTTGTCCACCAGCTGCAGAACGGCCAATGCAGTAAAGGACTTGCTGAGTGAAGCAATGGGAAAAGGGGTATTGCCCGTAACCTTCTGGCCATCTGCAAATGTCCCGTAGCCTTTTGCGTAAAAGACCTCATCGTTATTGGCAATCGCCAGTGAAGCAGCCTTAATGTGATTGGCCTTCATGCTCCGATTCATATATTCATCGATCTCCTGCAGAACTTCTGTCCTGTCTCTGGCTTCATTGGCGGATAAGGTGTTCGCCCACGCGATATATAACAACAAGCAGCTAATTGTGATATACATCATTTTTTTTAGTTTTAGCATGATAACACTCCTCGAATTCAAGATAAGGAGATGTTATCAGATCATTTTCAACTATTTATCAATTTGCGTCCCAATACTTGCCGTCACGCTTCCACCTCCGTTAGGACCGTTTGCAATCTGAAGACTACCTTCATGTTTTTCGCAAAACACCTTGCAAACGTAAAGGCCCAGCCCGCGATGTTCGCTCGCATCCCATACTTCGCCTCGGTAAAAAGGGAGTATAGCCTTACTCAGGGCCTCGTCAGAGAAACCAGGACCGTCCTCGGAGACGGTAATCTTCATAATGCCCCCCTGCACGTCATAGTGAACGTTTAATTGACTGGCTGCGTAACTTGCCCCATTAGCCACTATATTCTCAAAAATCTGCATGACGAGATAGGGATCTACATGCACTGAGGCATTATCATATTCCACGGAAGAGACGAAACGTATACCGTACTTTTTCGCGATTTGCTCAGCGCTGCCGTCCAGCAAAGCCGTCAATGAGATCGTATCCATCGATTGGATGTTCAACGGCACATCCTCCAGCCTCTGAATGGAGTTCATGGCCTCTGCATAACTCTCCAGACGCAAGATGTGAAGGTTCATAGTATGGATCAGGTCGAGCACCTTTTCTTCCGACAACTTATTCTCGGGAAGATAGGTGGCGAGAAGCTCGGCGTTTCCTTTTAACACGGACAGGGGGGTTCTCAGATCATGGGCAAAAATAGCATTGATTTGCTTGCGCTCTTCAACCGAACGCCAAAGTGTCTTGAGGTTTTTTTCCAATTGTGAGCGCATGATTTCAAATAGCGCGATCAGCTCGCCCATCTCATCCTGGCTGTCATAGGAAATGCGGAAATCTAGATCGTTGGCTGAAATGTTCTCGGATGCTCGTTTTAATAGCTCCAGCGGACGTTTTAGCTTCCATCTGTAAAATAGAACGGCCATGGTGACAATTCCAGTCGCTACGGTGAGCAGAACCGCCGTGACGAGGGAGGGCATGACCCAATCCGTTTCTCCGAAACGTAGCCGCAGCTTCTCCGCCCAAGCAAACTCCATAGTTATAACGGCCAGCACGGCAACGAGTGTGACCACACACAACAGCATAAAAGAGTGCAGTAAGGACAATCGCTTTAAAAACAGGAGTCTAGTCATGAACTTGGCCATTTGTAGCCTACTCCCCAAACGGTCTCGATTTGATTATCACAGCCATATTCCTTTAATTTGTAGCGAATTCGCCGGATATGCTCTGCAATCACATTACTGTCGCCTTGCTCGTCCATGCCCCAAATCTTTTCGTATATGCGTTCCTTTCCAAACACCATATCAGGATGCGTGGACAGCAATTCGACAATATCAAACTCTTTTTTGGGCAGTGAAATTCGCTTATCCAGGTAGTAGAGCTCCCTGGCCGTATAATTAATGACCAATTCATTGTTAAACCTTACCGAAGATTTAGTTTGGATTCGTTGTTCCCTGCGTATATGTGCTTCGACCCTGGCGCCCAACTCGCGAATGCTGAAAGGTTTCAGGATATAGTCATCGCCTCCGGCACGAAAACCTGCTATTTTATCAGCATCTTCGATTCGGGCCGTTAAGAATAAGATGGGGCAAGAGACGAAGTCCCGAATTTTCTCACATAATTGAAGGCCGTTCTGTTCAGGCATGTTGATATCTAACAAAACGATATCGGGTTGTTTTTCCACTTTCCGCAGCGCTTCCCGGCTGTCCTTGGCCGTCATCACGGAATATCCGTTAATTTCAAAATAATCAGTCAGTAGCTTTCGAAGATCTGCTTCATCATCCACGATCAGTATTTTAGGCATCAAGTCTCAATCTCCTGTAATCAAGTATTTGAACTCAGCATAGCAAAAATGGATGAGGAATGTAATTTTCATATGATTTCGGGAACTAGACGATGGAGAAAGTAACCTTTTTGCCACTCTGTTTCCGACTAAATATGACAACGTTGTAACCGGATGATCAGACAATATCTGATAAACTGATTAGTAGATTATGGAAGGTTACATATTGTCACTGATGTTACGCTGCAGAGAATCAGGTCGGATGTTCAAAAGACAAAAAGAATGGTGGATGAGGTATGAAAAAATGGTCGGCAGCAGTCGTTTTTCTTCTGTTCCTATGTTTATTCCCAATCATGGCCCATGCAGACACCACTCCCTCGATTGTACTCGACGGTGTAACCATTAACCAGCAGACGGGTGCACCTGCAGAGAATATCGGGAAAACGGTCATGGTTCCAATTCGAATTGTATCCGAGAACCTGGGTTATAAGGTGAAGTGGGAGAAGGAAACTCAGTCAGTCCAGGTTCAAAAAGGAAACAGCATGATCCAAATGACGGCTGGCAAAGATGCAGCTACAGTGAATGGAAACGTGGTGAACTTGGATTCGCCCCCACTGATCAAACAGGGAACTACGCTTGTTCCGTTACGCTTTGTTGGGGAAGGCATGGGTCTACGTGTTGGCTGGGACAATGGAACCAAGACAGTAAGCCTATTTAGTATTCCTCCTGTAGTTGAAACGGAAGGTGACAGTGACCCCGTCGATGCACCTGTCCCGGATGGTTTGACAGAACTTCAAGGCATCAGCTTCAGCGGAGATCGGTTGATTGTAGCAACAAACGGTAATATTAGCCCCAAAGTATCCAGTATTGGTGGGCCAGACCGAATTATTGTTGATCTGCCTTCAGCGACATTTTCTCAGGAATTCATTCAGGGACAAGCCTCTAACCCGGATGGCAGTGGACAGATTATTGTTACGGATTCATCAATAGTTTCCAAAGTCCGTTATGCCATGTTCAGTAAATCGCCTTCTACCGTGCGTGTCGTTCTGGATCTGAATCAGACGGCTACAGCCAAATGGTCTGTTGGAGATAACAATGTCTTGCTCGTTGACCTGACAGCCACGAATGGAGAACCGACAAGCCAACCGGCAGTACCTAGCAATGATGGTAAAACGATTGTGGTCATTGATCCAGGACATGGTGGTCGTCAATCGGGTGCTGTGAGTTTGTCAGGAGCTTATGAGAAGGATTTCAATCTGGCTGTAGGACTGAAGGTACAGGCAATCCTTCAACAATACCCAAATATTCAAACGGTCATTACACGCCAGGATGATACAGAACTTTCGCTCAAACAGCGTGTGGATATTGCTGAATTGAATCAGGCAGATGTTTTTGTGTCCATTCATGGAAACAAATTTACTACACCGGTACCAAACGGCATTGAAACGCTCTACAGTCGTAAAGAAAGCAAGACTTTGGCTGACACTCTTCACAAATATGTGTTGCCAGTAACAGGACTCAAGGATCGTGGGGTTAAAACGGCTAGTCTGCATGTGACGCGTGAAACAACCATGCCTGCAGTGTTACTTGAACTTGGTTTTTTAAGTAATCCTACAGATGAAGCAGTCATGCTCACAGAAGAATACCAGGACAAATGTGCACAGGCGATTGTGGACGGTATTGTTGAATTTTTGGGACTGTAAAGTGGATTTTGCGCAAATATGAAGGTTAGGGTATTACGTTGTTTGGAGATGTATACTTGATAAATAAGGAAAAAAGAAGACATTAAAATGTAAAAAAAGCTTGATCTGACAACGTTTTTTTTCTGTTATGTTGGAATATATTCGCAACTTTTGAGAGCGAGGGGCGTCTAATAGGTGTCTGGTAATGCCCAAGCGGTCAGTCGGAGTTGGAAAATGACAACATGCGGCAAAAAAATATGAGAATGGTAGGGGTGAAGGATGAAGAAGTTCGGTTTTTTGGTACTGTTATTTGTCTTTGGGCTCGTATTCCCGGGCTATAGTCACGCAGCAACAGACACGAAAATTATCCTAGACGGAAAAGAAATCGTACAGCCATCGGATACAAAAGCGGAAATTATCAACAGCAAGGTGATGGTTCCGATCCGGGTTGTGTCCGAAAATCTTGGATATAGCGTGGAGTGGAAGCAGCAAACGCAAACAGTGACTATTAGCAAAGACAACACTGCCATGCAGATGATTGTTGGACAGAAGACGGCAACGGTGAACGGCAGTAACGTAAACTTGGATGCCCCGCCACTCGTGAAAAATGGTACTACGCTCGTACCTCTCCGATTTATTGGTGAGGAAATGGGTCTTAAGGTGGGTTGGAACAATACCACGAAGACGGTAACATTAGTTACCCAGAATTCAGGTTCCGGAAACGGGACAACCACACCTCCGAACTCTGGCAATGAAGGCGGAGGATCGGATCAAGAAGGTCTTGTACTGGTGAACGGCATCAGCTTCAGCGACAACCGCTTCATGATTGCAACAAGCGGAAGTACGAAGCCGAACGTCTTCACGATGACAGGACCAGATCGAATCGTTATAGACTTGCCGAATACCGCATTTGCTGATTCGTTCAGTGAAGGACAGGCTCTAGACAGCAACCAGAATGGACAACTCGTCGTTAGCGGCTATCCGGATGTGTCGAAGATTCGTTACTCGTTATACAGCAACAGTCCATCTACAATTCGTTTTGTAATCGATCTGTCCAGTTCAAAAGGGTACAGTGTGCAAAATGATTCCGGGCTGGTTATGATTAACCTCGACAATCAAAGTGGTACACCTGCTCTTCCAGTTGGTAATAATGGCAAAAAAGTTGTCGTTATCGATGCAGGTCACGGAGATCAGGATCCTGGGGCAATCGGTGTAACTGGTAAACGTGAAAAAGACTTCAATCTGGCAATGGCTCTGAAAGTGGAAGCCTTGTTGAAAAAAGAATCCAAAATTGACGTTGTGTTAACGCGCAGCGATGATACATTTTTGGCATTAAAAGAACGTGTGAAGATTGCACAAGACATAAAAGCGGATATCTTCATCTCCATTCATGCTAACAGTGGCCCTACTGCTGCGAACGGTGTAGAGACATTCTATACACGCTCCAACAGTAAAGCACTTGCTACAGTGATGCACAAGTATCTTTTGCAGTCATCCGGACTGAAAGATCGTGGAGTGAAAACGGCAAGTCTCCATGTGACCCGTGAAACGACAATGCCAGCAGTTCTGCTGGAAGGTGGATTCCTTAGCAATAAGAGCGACGAAGCAGCCCTGTTCACGGAGAGTTTCCAGAACAGTGTTGCCAAAGGTATTGTTGCAGGAATCAAGGAGTATCTGGGAATTAAATAAGGGACAAGCCCTTATGTTGAGGAGGCGGAGTTAGAATGAACAAGAAAATATGGATTGCAGCCTTGCTGGTAACGGTTATGGCAGTAGCTGCTGGATGTGGAAGCAAGCCAACAGCGGCTCCGAATCAGACGCAAGGCGCAGGAACTGAAAACAATGTGACCGAGGTTGAAGGCGAAACAATTACCGAACCGGTAACTGCTGAACCAGAAGAGAACACAACACCAACAGAATCCACGGAAGGCAGTTCGGAGGAAACGACTACAACTACTCCGCCAAGCGAAACGTCTACGGACACGCCAACAACTTCCGAAAGTAATGAAAAGAAAACGATCACTGTATTCTATACGGATGAAGAAGAACTGGAGTTGCACAAAGCTTCGGCAGAGATTTCATACGCATCGGATGATGCCAAATATAAAGCTGCCTTTGAATCACTGCAACAGAGCAAAGACGCTAAACTTGTTCCGCTGTGGTCTAAAGAAATTGAATTGAAGTCTGTTCAGTTCAAGGATGGAGCTCTTACGCTGGATATTCATATGCCAGATACGGCACGTCTTGGAGCAGGTGGAGAATCTTATGCGCTGGATGCTCTAAAACAAACGTTCTTCCAGTTTGATGAAGTAAAATCACTTGATTTACTGGTGGATGGTCAGCAGACGGAGAGTCTGATGGGCCATGTGGATCTTGAACATCCAATGACAAGATCCGAATAGGCTGTGCAACAGGCTGTTGTACCGTGAATCCACGGAATATGGGTCGTTTTACATGAGAGAGGGGAATCATAGGTGACTTTCAAATATAACCATACATCACACTCTAAAAAAGTAGTATCAGCCGTGCTTGCAGGCATGATGGCCCTTAGCGCCGGCGGAGCTGCCATGGCAGCAGAATCAACAGAAACGGGGCAGGGTCAGACTGCTGCAATAACAAATACGGCTGCACCAACTGGTTTGTTCAGTGACATCAAGGTCGGATACTGGGCTGAAAAACATGTGTACAAACTGGCATATCAAGGCATTCTTCTCGGTAACAACGGCCTGTTCCGTCCAGGAGACGCGGTAACACAGCAAGAAGCTGTAACGATGGCAATCCGTTTTATGAATCAAGAGGGCCAGTTGAATACCGACACGGCTGCGGCATTACCGACAAACATGGAAGTGGGAAATTATTTCAAGCCATATGTCGCGCTGGCACTTCAACTGGGACTGATTGACAAAACGGAAGAATCAACGGTGGATGTATCCAAGACCTCCTGGGGTCAAAAACCTGCTTCACGGGAATGGATTACGAAATTGTTAATCCGTTCATTGGACAAGGATGCTGAAGCGAAGGCACAAAACAATCAATCTACCGGATTTGCTGATAATGCAAGTATTTCCGAAAGTGGTAAAGGTTATGTCAATCTGGCAGTTAGCCTGGATCTGGCCAAAGGTGTGGAAGGCAACAAATTCAATCCAACTGGTTCCGTAACCCGTGCTCAACTGGCTACCTTCTTCAGTCGTGGTGAATCGTTAACAGATACAAAGTATCCGAACACTTCCACGGGTTATGTGACTGGATTGAAAGATGGGCAGATCACGCTGGTTGTGGACGGCAAAGCCGTTAACTTCGCAGTGAACAGCAGTACGCCTTACTTTACGAAAGACAGTGAGACGCGTGCTTCATCCACAGATGTGAAACTATATACAAAAGTTATGGTTGTGGGTTCGGCAGGTGGGGCTTCCTATGTGGAAGTGGTTGATGCTACACCGCAGGTGGAAAGCGTTGAAGGTACATTTGCACGTTCATTGTCTGGTAATAAAATTGGTATCTTTGTAGGCGAGAATTACGAAACGTACAGTTATGATGAGGCAACTGCATTCATCGATCAGAATGGTAATGCAATCAAACTGTCCGATATTACGGCAGATAGCATCATCGAAGTACAGCGTGAGACGTTCTCGGCTGACAAAAAAACAGTTGCTATTCGTGTGAAATCCGGCATTGTGAACAAGAGTGACAATGGCGTAGTTGCTGAAGTATCCACTTCTGGCAAAACGATCAAACTTGTCAATGCAGCGGGTGCAACAGAGCAGTTTGCATACAATGACAATCTGCTTATCACATATCAAAACCGTATCATGTCAGTGGCCGATCTCAAAGCCGGCAGTGCCGTGAAATACACCGTAAAGGACAGTATTTTGCAAACTATTACATTGTCTCAAGGTGTGGAGCAATCTGTGCGGGGAACATTGGTTGAGATCGGTGGCAACCAGTCCACGTTAACGTTCAAACGTGAAGGGGGTTCCCTTGAGGCGAAATTGCTGACTGAAAAGCCGGAAGTTATTATTAATGGTATTCAGGATGCGACGCTAAATGATCTCATCACAGATGCAACGAACGGGGATCAGGTGGAGTTGTCATTGAACGCTGACGATCAGGTAACGCGTATTCAGGTGATTGGACGTCAAATGGAACCTATGAACGGAGTAACGGTTGTATCTTACAACAGCAAAACAAAGGTACTTACCGTACTGGACAACAACAAAAAACCGTTTGTATTTACATTGGACGAAAAAACCAAACTGGACTACAATTCGACCAAACCTACACTGGCTGGTCTGGAGTCGATTTTAAATGATGGTCGCAAGTTGGATCTGACCTATGTGGGAACACGTGCGTTGTCCGTTAAAGTGATTTACAAGTACGAAGGTACGATCAACAACATTGACACATCGGGCAGAAAAATCAGTTTGTTGTCTGGTAATCAGACGATTACAGTGCCTTATACTACCTTACCTACGGTTGAGATCTATAACAAATCGGGCGCAAGTCTGGGAGATTTGAAGATTGGTGACAAAGTGACTGTAACGCTTGGAGCAAATCAGGATGTAGTGCAGAAGATTGCACTGAACACTGTGGCTCAATTCGAAGTGGTTGCCTTGGAAGCAAATAGTCGTATTCGAGTAAAATCCGATCTGTTGACAAGTCAGTTCTACGTGGATCAAGCAATACTGACAGGAGAGAGTGGTCAGACGATCACGCCTTCACAACTGACAGCAGGCAACTTGATTAATGTAACGTTTGAAGGAACTACGCCAAAGGCGGTTCAAGTCGTGAAGCGTACGCTGGCTGAAGTTACAGCGGTGGATGCTTCATCCGTAACGCTCAAGCAGTTTAACGGTCAGACTGAAACCGTGCCTGTTAGCGGTGCTGTTAAAGTCGTTAAATCTGGCTCTACATTAACTTCACTGACGAGTCTTACGGTTGGAGATCGTGTCGAAATGACAAAAGATACGGATAATTCCACACGCTTCAGAGTACTAACTGTCATGAGCAAACAATTCTGGTCTTATGATGGCGTTGGTAACCAGATTTTGGTTAAACGGGAAACGACAGCAGACACAAACTATCGTTTTGCACTCGGATCAAGTGTTTTTGTTCACCAGGGTGACAATACTTTAAGCGTGCAATCTCTCAGAGATAATGATAATATTGTATTGTATCTCCTGAACAATGTTATTCTGGAGATTCAAAAACAGTAATCGTTTCTTTTCGAGGATCAAAAGAATGACCGTCTTGATACGGGATCTTTCCCGCATCAAGACGTTTTTTTTGCAAGCTTTTTGAGGTCCCCGCAAAGTACTCGGATGAAGCTTCGAAGTAAGGCTCCGCAGAGTGGAGTCATTTTGTGGGAGGTAGCTCTTCATGAATGCAGCGACGGTTAGGCATATACTCGAAACTATGGAAGCAATGTTTCCTGATGCACATTGCGAATTAAATCACAGCAATGCATTTGAATTGACGGTAGCTGTCCTTTTGTCTGCCCAGTGCACCGATGAAACGGTGAACAAGGTAACCGCAGATTTGTTCCAGAAGTACAGAAGCCCGGCAGATTATCTGGCGGTTCCTCTCGAAGAGTTGGAACAGGATATTCGGCGAATCGGCTTGTACCGGAACAAGGCCAAGCATATTCAGAACATGTGCCGAATTCTAATAGAGCAGTATGGCGGTGATGTACCGCAGGAACATGATCAGCTTGTGACACTACCAGGTGTCGGGCGGAAAACCGCGAATGTAGTTGTTTCCAATGCGTTTGGTGTACCGGCAATTGCGGTAGATACTCATGTTGAACGTGTATCCAAGCGGCTGGCGCTTGCAGGTTGGGATGACTCCGTACTTGAAGTCGAGAAGAAACTAATGAAGCGCGTACCTCGGGATGAGTGGACTTTAACTCACCACCGGTTTATATTTTTTGGACGCTACCATTGCAAGGCACAGAACCCTGCGTGTCATATCTGTCCATTGCTGGACATATGCAGGGAAGGGAAAAAACGTATGAAAACGTCCCAAATCAGGAAAGATAAGGAACGTGTCACCACCCGAAAACGAAAAATAAATTAATGAGCAGAAAAGGATGAATAATCATGAAATGCATTTCCGTGTACACTGACAATTTTGAGGCCTTCTCCGATATTTTTGAACAAATCGTTGAACAGGAAATGGCTGAAAATGAAGAAAAAGAAGTAGAAGGTATCACAGTAAGCCATTCTGGCGACGTGCCTGAACATTATCTGGAGCGTATGTCCGTTAAACCAGAAGTTGTGGTTATGAGAGACAAAGGCAGAGACATTACAATTCTGCAACATGGACAAGTATTTGAAATCTTGCTGCCTTCCATGGAGAATGCAGTTTCATAAGAAGTGATTACACTGTGGGGTCTGGTATTAATGTCATGAGGATCGTTGTGGTTAAAGTGATCGCATCGCATTCATGCAACAGACACTTGGCTTAAGCATTTTGCTAAATGCCGAGTATAAAGAGTATTACAGATAAAACCGACTTGTTCGGTTTTATTTTTTTTAGTTTATAGATTTATACGTTCATTTATGTATATTCAATTCCAACCGTTCAAATTCAAACTTGATAATGTTAAAATAAATGTTGTAAAAGAGATAGACGTCGAAACGGATGTCAAATTAGAGGAGCCAGGGGGAAGGCCAGTCATGTCCAGAACAGATTACCCAAAAGAAATGGCCAAACCTCTGCTTCCGCTGCGTGAAGCGATGGAGCAGACAGGGGACCATACAGCTGTACAGGCTATAACGGATTTAATCAGCAAGGCGGAAATGAAACATCTGACGATTGCGTTCTGTGGTCATTTCTCTGCAGGCAAATCGAGTCTCATCAACAGTTTGTGCGGTAAGCGAGTGCTGCCTTCAAGTCCCGTGCCAACAAGTGCGAATGTGGTATCTATACGTAATGGTAAGCCGAGAGCACTTATTTATACTACGCCAAACGTAAGCGCTGACAATGGAGCAGGAACACTTGAAGTTTCTCCAGAGGAATTGGAGGCGTATTGCAAAAATGGGGGAGCGTACAGTTCCATTGAGGTATGGGATGATATTCCCCTGCTGAAGGATGATGCTGTTCTGCTGGATACACCCGGTGTGGATTCTACAGATCGGGGGCACAGTCTTGCGACCCATTCCGCGCTCCATCTGGCGGATGTGGTCTTCTATGTCATGGACTATAATCATGTCCAGTCCGAGACAAACCTTTCATTTGCCAAGAGTCTGTCGGATTGGGGCAAACCCTTGTTTTTGATCGTAAACCAGATCGACAAGCATCGGGAACGTGAGCTTTCTTTTGAGCAATATACCGAAGGGGTCGAAGCTATATTTGCAGCCTGGGAAGTTAGATATGACGGACTGTTGTTTACTTCCCTCCGCGACAAGGAGCATCGCTACAACCAGTGGGATATGCTACCGGAACTCATTGGACACATGATGCAAGAGAAGGAAGCGTTAATTACGCACAGTTTGGCAAGTTCGGCCAGTCATGTAACGGAGCAACACCTGACGAGAGAAGCGGAGAAACGTGAGGATGAAGAAAATTCTCTGCTGGATGAGATTGGTGGCAAGGAAGGAATTGAACGCTTGGAACGGGAGCTGGAGCTTCTCGATCAACAAGCAGAAGACATTCGTACCGGGCCTTCACGAGTGCGTGAGAAATTCCGGGCAGAGCTTGAGCCTCTTCTGGCGAATGCAAATCTTACTCCTGCGGATATTCGCGCGTCGGCTGCTGCCTATTTGGAGAGCCGTAAACCGGGTTTCAGGGTAGGCTTATTGTTCTCAGGCGGCAAAACCGAGCAGGAGAAACAACGCCGTGCTTCTGAACTGGTGCGGTTATTACAGGATCAGGCTTCCGGGCAAGTGGAAGTACATATTCGTACGATGCTTAGGCAGCTGGGTGAATCCCATCAGGTATGGGGAGCGGAGTGGGAGCAGGCGCTCAATTCGGAGCTGCCTGCTGTAGATGAAGCATTGCTGGAGATGAAACGAAGTGCCAGTGCAGAGGTATCTCCAGAGTATGTGATTCAATTCAGCAAAGATGTGCGGGGCGAGATTGAGGCCCGCTATCGCAGGTCGGCCATGATGCTGGCCGACCGCATGCTGGAAGCGCTGGGCGCGCGAGGCGAAGCCGCGCTCCAGGCGCTGGACGCCAGCCGCGCAGCGCTGCTGGCGCAATCCGCGGCGGCGGCGCGCTACACGGCGCTCCAGCGCAGCGCCGCCGCTGAGGCAGCAGGGCTGCGCAGCCTGCTGCCCGATGCGGGCCCCCTCCCCTCCGGGCTATTGCCGGAGGTGAAGGGCCCGCACGTGCCCGCGGTGCCTGAACCGGGCGAAGCTTCCGGTTCGCATGCGGGCACGTCAACGTCTGTGGCTGCGCAGCCACAGACGTCAGAGGCACCGCCGCAGCAGCGCGCAGTCGCGGCGGCGGCGCCAGGGCCAACGGCGGCGGCTGGCGCTGAACGCCGCCGACGCCTGGACGCAGCAGCGGCACGGCTTGAAGCCGCTGCTGCGCTGGTGGAGCCGTACCCCGCCATGGGGTCGGCGGTACGGGATCTGCGTGCACGCGCGGCTTCGCTTGCGGGCGGCACGTTCACACTGGCGCTGTTCGGAGCATTCAGCGCTGGCAAATCCTCCTTCGCCAACGCGTTGCTGGGCGAAGCTGTACTACCCGTCTCGCCGCATCCAACAACAGCGGCGATTAACCGGATCATGGCTCCTGCCGGGGGCGCGGAGCATGGAACAGCCCGGGTCCGCATGAAGACCCGGGACGCCTTCCAGGAAGACCTCGGCTATTCCTTCCGATTGCTCGGATTGGGTGAGCCTGGAGCGGAGTGGCAGAAGCGAGTACGGTCCCTCTCACCTCAGGATGTGCATCCGGCGGGGCGCCCTCATTACAGCTTTTTGCAGGCAGCGGCAGCCGGTTGGGAAGAAACAGCGGACCAGTTAGGTCAGGATGTACTGGTGGATCTGGAGGGTTACCGTAATTTTGTCGCAAACGAGAAGAAGTCCTGCTTTGTAGACAGTATCGATCTCTACTACAGTTGCGATGTAACGGAACAGGGTATTGTGCTGGTCGACACACCAGGAGCCGACTCCGTCAATGCTCGTCATACGGGTGTAACCTTCAATTATATGAAGAATGCGGATGCACTCATTTTTGTAACGTATTACAACCATGCTTTCTCCCAAGGAGATCGCCAGTTCCTGAATCAGTTGGGTCGCGTTAAGGATAGTTCTGCCATGGATCAGATGTTCTTTGTTGTGAATGCCAGTGACCTGTCTTCCTCTGAGGAAGAACTGGAGCAGGTGCTCGATCATGTGAGCACCCAACTTCGCAGTAATGGAATTCGGGCACCACGACTTTTCCCGGTATCCAGTATACTTGCGATGGAAGGCAAGATGGCAGGTGATTCGAAGCTGCTTGAACAATCCGGTTTTATCCGTTTTGAGGAAGAGTTCAACCAATTTGCAGGCAGAGAATTAGCCGACCTTGCGGTAGGTGGAGCTTCCGAAGAGATGGCACGTGTCATTCAACGGCTGAAGAAACGCGCGGAGGATGCGGCTCAAGGGGAGGAAGCTTTGCAGCAGCGGCGGGATGAACTGGAGACCATCCAGGGACAGTCACGCCAGCGCATACAGCAACTTGCAGCAAGATCCATGAAGGAAGAAATGTCACAGGAAACAGCAGAATTACTCTTCCATGTGCGGCAACGACTTGCCTATCGCCTTGGTCTATTCATGGCAGAAGCATTCCATCCATCCGTACTTCGGGAGGATCGAGGCAATCTGAAGATGGCTTTTGCAGCCTGTGGACGTGAACTGTTACGCATGATCGCCATTGAACTGGAGCAGGAATTGCTCGCCACAACCCTTAGACTTGAACAGGCAGGTCAGACCTGGCTGATGAAGCAAGTTACGGATTGTATAGATGAGGTGAGACAGTTATCAGGGGGCGTGGATGTGTCACTGCCACTGAACGAACGCTGGAGTACACCTGTGCTTGAAGAAGTTCGTCTGGAAGAACCGTCTGGATGGAAAAGCTATTTGAATTATTTCCGCAATCCGAAACAGTTCTTCGAAGGAGATGGACGTCAGCGTTTACAAGAGGCACTTGATCCTGTCCTCAAACAGATGATCATTGAAGTTCTTCCTGCTGCGCAAGACAAACTGATTCAGTTTTATGACAACCAGATTTGTAAATCATTGCAACACCAATCCCGTCAGTTGGAAGAACGTCTGGACGAGGCGGTGAGTGGAATTCAAGATACACTGGAGAGCGGAATTCCGGCGGAGCAATGGACCAGCTTGTCTAACCAACTGGAACAGATTGAACGCAGTTAAAATCGCGGCATAACACGTATTCTCTGGAAGTCTTTGTAAAACAAAATGAATGATACAGCAACACATTGAAAATGTTGCGAAAATCAACCCAAAAAGGCCCCTGCCGAAAAGGCATATAGGGAGCCTTTTTTTGGTACGAACAACCTGAAATAAAGAGAATATTCAAACATTTGATTGAAAGGTGGGTATTTACCTTCGTTAATGCGTCAATAAGCTGAAAGCAGGCAGAATATGGTCTGTTATTCGCTTTGCCGCGAATGGGGTACGGTGATAAACTTCATAAATGTTCATAGTATTTTTGAACGACATAAGAGGAGGAGAAACATGGATGTTCTTAGGCAACTGCAAATCTTTTTTTGGGAAAAGCGAACGTATTTATTTGTATCAATCTTGTTCCTCGCCTTAGCGACCGCACTTGGGTTGGTGTATCCTTACATGCTGAGGATACTGATTGATGACATCATTGTTCCGCGAACTTTTGAAGACGTTCCCATGATTGCCTTGACAGTGTTAGGTGTAGTTATTTTGAAAGCGGGAATGCAGTTTTTACATGGCTTTTTTGGAGGACGCTTGGGTAACTTCCTGGCGTACAGACTTCGTAACGCATGTTATGAAAAGCTTCAATTTTTATCCTTCCGTTATTATGATACGGCCAAGACAGGTGATCTGATGTCCCGCCTCACGGGAGATTTGGAAGCCATCCGTAACTTTATCGGATTTGGTTTCGCCCAGATTCTCAACATGGTTTTGATGGTCGTATTCGGCGCAATCATGATGATGACCATGAGTTGGCAGCTGACGCTGTTCACGCTCATATGCATCCCATTACTTGCCTTCGTTGCGCTGAGATTCGAATCCAAAATTCACCCTGCGTTTCAGGAGATGCGGCTGGCGCTCAGTTCACTGACAACAGCGGTACAGGAGAATATCACTGGCGTACGTACGGTAAAATCCTTTGCACGTGAGCCTTATGAAGTGGAGAAATTCTCTACACGTAATGAACGTTACAAAACAAATCAGATTCATGCGGCAACATTGTGGAGTCGTTATTTTCCGATCATGGAGATTCTTGCTTCGGTGAGTATCGTGCTGTTGCTGGTGATTGGTGGAAGAATGGTTATACAGAAGACGCTGACACTTGGTGAACTCGTTGCCTTTTTCAGTTTGATCTGGTACATAATCGGTCCAATGTGGAACCTTGGGTTCCATATCAACAACTATACGCAATCCAAAGCTTCAGGTGAACGGGTGCTCGAACTGCTCAATACGCCAGTGGACGTGGAAGAAACGCAAGATCCGGTCATTGTGGAGGCAGACCAGGTCAACGGCCATGTAACGTTTGAATCCGTTACCTTTGCCTACGGCAACAAAATGCCAGCGGTAACCGATATTAATTTTGACGCTGCACCCGGTTCTGTAATCGGTTTCCTCGGGGGAACAGGGTCAGGTAAATCGACTATCATTCAGCTTCTGATGCGTGCATATAACGTGAACTCGGGAACGATCAAGCTGGATGGTAAAAACATCAAAGATATAGGTATCCGCAGTTTGCGGAGTCAGATTGCTTCTGTCTTCCAGGAAACATTCCTGTTCTCATCCAGCATTCGCAATAATATTTCCTACGGGCTTAAGAACGTCACCATGGATGAGATCATCCGTGCAGCCAAGCTGGCCAAGGCACATGACTTCATTATGGAGTTCCCGGACGGATATGACACGGTGGTTGGTGAGCGCGGTATGGGTTTATCGGGTGGACAGAAACAGCGGATTGCGATCGCAAGGGCTTTGCTGAAAAATCCGAAAATTCTGGTACTTGATGACGCAACAAGCGCCGTGGACATGGAGACAGAACACGAGATTCAATCCGGTTTCCAGGAAGTTATGCGCGGCAGAACGACATTTATTATTGCACACCGTATTTCTTCACTACGACATGCAGATGAGATTCTGGTGCTCGATGAAGGTCGCGTGGTACAACGTGGCAAACATACCGAACTCATTGAAGTGCCTGGACCATATCAGGATGTTTATAAAATTCAATATGCAGATTATATTGCCCGCGGTAAGCGGGAGGCTGGGGAGCAGGTGAATTCATGAGTGCCGAAACGATAGCAGACAGGCGCGAGGCCAAAGGGGCCTCTGAGAAGAAACTGAATGAACGCTTTGTGTATCAGGACGATGAAATTATTGAAAAACCGTTTAACTGGAAAGAGTTCGGACGTTTGTTTGCATACATGAAACCCTATGCGAAACAACTGTTACCACTTGTTATTCTAATGATGATCTTGGGTACCATTACGAAATTGTCTGTACCGTTTCTGATCAGTCTGGCAATTGACCGGGCCATCGCACCGGCAACGGGGTTGCCAAGCATGACTATGCTTTATCTTATCGCAGGCTCCATATTTGTTTTGTATCTGATTCAATGGGCTGCGAATACGTACCGGATCAAACTGACGAACATTATCGGACAGCGCGTTATTTATGATCTTCGCTCGGATCTGTTCAAGCATATCCAGAAGCTATCCTTTAACTTTTTTGACAAAAGACCGGCAGGTTCCGTACTGGTGCGTGTTACAAATGATATTAACTCACTTCAGGATCTGTTCACCAATGGTGCAGTTAACGTCATGATCGACTGCGTACAGTTGCTCGGGATCATTGTGATCTTGCTGTTGATTAACTGGAAACTGGGTCTTGCCGTTATCATTACGGTGCCAATCATGTTTATCATCTCGACCAAACTGCGGGTGCTGATCCGTCGGGCTTGGCAGGATGTGCGTATGAAGAACTCTCGGATTAACTCCCACTTGAATGAATCCATTCAGGGGATTCGAGTGACTCAGGCTTACACACAGGAAAAAGAGAACATGAAATATTTTGACAACATGAATCTGTCCAGCAAAAAGTCATGGGATAGAGCATCAGCGATGAACCAGGGCTTCGGACCGCTGATTGAGATTACCGGAGGATTCGGTACATTAATCCTTTTCTGGTTTGGTGCGTATCTGATTCAGGAAGGTCAGTTGACCGTGGGATTACTTGTCGCGTTTGCCAACTATGTCGGCAACTTCTGGGACCCGATCAACCGTCTGGGACAGATGTACAATCAGTTGTTGGTTGCGATGGCATCATCGGAGCGTATCTTCGAATTCATGGATGAAAAACCAAGTATTGCGGATAAACCAGGTGCCAAGCCACTTCCTTCTATTAAAGGAGATATCGCATTTGAAAATGTTGTTTTCGAATACGAGAAGGGCAGACAGGCACTGAAAGGGATCAGCTTCTCGGCGGCTGCGGGCCAATCGATTGCACTTGTTGGTCATACGGGCTCAGGTAAAAGTACGATCATCAATCTGATCAGCCGTTTCTATGATATATCTGGCGGACGTCTCACCATTGACGGACAGGATGTGCGGGATGTAACGGTAGAGAGTTTACGCAGCCAGATCAGCATTGTATTACAGGATACCTTCATCTTCTCGGGGACGATTCGTGACAATATTCGATTTGGACGACTGGATGCAACGAATGAAGAGGTGGAGGACGCAGCCAAAGCAGTCAATGCACATGAGTTCATCATGAAGCTGCCTGGCGGATATGATACCGAAGTAGAGGAACGTGGGAACGTATTATCCATGGGACAGCGACAACTGTTATCCTTTGCCCGTGCGCTGCTTGCTGATCCACGCATACTGATCCTGGATGAAGCTACAGCCAGTATTGATACGGAGACAGAGCTTAAAATCCAGGAAGCGTTGAAGGTGCTGTTGCAGGGAAGAACGTCCTTTATGGTCGCTCACCGTCTCTCAACCATCCGGAATGCAGATAACATTATCGTCCTGGATCATGGTGAAATTAAAGAAGAGGGCAACCATGAGCAGCTGATCCAAAAACAAGGCGTTTATAATGGATTAATAGAAGCTCAATACAGATTTTTGTAATGAAACCTTCGGACGCCTGTGAAGCGTCTGAACACATATGAACTTATAACACTCTGGCGTTCTATAGCCTGATCCTTCAATAATAAGTGCATCTTATTCATTGAAGACAGGTTAGAGGATAGCCGGTGTGTTTTTTTTATTCGTTAGTGTGGTATGTTATATTTTTGAAGAATGAAATCAATACAATCGTTCATGGTATGGAGGGAGATCAATGCAGATGGACAACAACGAAATAAATTCAAAGCATTTGGATCATCTGGATCATATGAATTTTAGGCTCCTTCACGTGAATTATACGAGTGATCCTGCGACGGAGTGGCTTCTGAGGAAACACTTCATTGAAACATACATGTTATTATTTGTAGCCAGTGGACAAGGGTGGTTAAAGATAGATGGCAGTTTCATTGAATTGAAGGCGGGCGGACTTTATGTAGGCTTCCCGGGGCAACTGGTTGAGGCAAATGTGCATTCGTTGGACGAACGAGGTGTGTATCACATGAGTTTTGATGTCATGTACGCACTGGAGCAGGAGGGTGGAACAGCCCTTGAGATGATGAAGCAACTTTTACGTAATGAAGTGAATGGCGAGGTCAGCTCATCTTCACCCGTTGCTGTTGGCGTGATTTGTCAGATGATTTACCATCACACATTGAAGAAGGATGGTTTGCAAAGGTACTATGGTCAGATTCGTTTTCAGGAACTATTGTATACCATGTTTTACGACGTGGCCAGTGCCGAAAAGACGGATCTGGCTTCACCAATTGAACATGTTAAAGGCTACATGGAGCAGAATTATTCAAAGAGATTAACCATTGAGGAATTAGCAAATGTGGCACGAATGAGCCCTCGACATTTCATGCGTTTATTCAAGAAAAGGTATGGTTACAGTCCAGTGGACTATTTAACGCTATATCGAATTAAACAAGCCCAGATCTTAATGAGAAATGATCACAGTTATCGACTCAAGGATGTGGCATCGTACGTGGGCTATCAGGATGAGACGTATTTCCGGCGTAAATTCAAGCAAATCTCTGGCATTCCACCAGCAGCGTTTATACGTAATAGCAAACAAAAAATTGCTGCAGTTCATTCTGTGAGCATTGGTATACTGCTTGCATTGCAGATCATTCCCTGTGCCGCGCCGGCGAGTCATCCGTGGACATACTATTATAGACGTAAATATGAAACGGACAAAGTTATGCCACTCGCACAGAGTGAGACCACCTGGCTGGAACAGCTTCGATTAGTTAAACCTGATTATATTATTACGATTGGGACAGAGTCTGAGACTCCGCAAAGTCAGCTTCAATCCATTGCTCCTGTGTGTGACCTTTCGTGGGGAAAAAGCGATTGGAGAGAACATTTGAGATATGTTGCAAGCTTTTTGGACAGGTCGGATATTGCAGAGGTGTGGCTTCAAAGATATGAAGAGAAGGCAAAGATCATTAAGAATCAACTTACAGATTTCATACGAAAAGACAGGCTGGTTGTACTCAAAGTTCATGGTGAAGCGTTGCAGATGTTAGGCCCAAGGAGCATTGCTTCCGTTTTTTACGTTGATATGCAAATGGAGGGTCCCGAAGGAGTTGAGACTTATTGGGAACGGGGCACAGTGACCATTAAGGAGCTATCTGTTCTCAACGTGGAAAGAATATTACTGATTGTGGGTGATGACGAGACATCCAGGCAGACATGGTCTGCTGTGCGTAAGTCTGAAGAATGGCTTGCGTTGTTAGCGGTACAGAATGGCAGAGTGGATATCCTTTTGTCGAGCGTCCTGCTGGACTACACTGCGTTTACCCATGAGCTTATGTTGGATGAAATATTAAAGTTATGGCAAGATCGTCCATAGCAAAAAGTCTGAATAGTCAATATCATACCTGAACATATTTTAATATACTTACTCCTATATCAAATGATAATGATAATTATTATTAATTAGACGTTGTCATAACTAAATGCCATATAGGGGGTACATAAAGAATGAGATTCAGATGGTTAACGGTCCTATGCACCATGATGTTGGTGCTCATTATTTCGGCTTGCGGTGCAACGGGGCAAGGTGAGGCTACGAGCGAAGGCCAGAAGACTGGTTCTGCCAATACATCCCCAACAGAAACAAGTCAGGTAAAAAAAGTGACTACAAAGATGGGAGAAATTGAAATCCCGGTTGAACCACAAAGAGTAGTGGGTCTGTCCCTTGTATATCCTGAGTTTTTGTATGCACTTGGCATCGTACCTGTTGCTGTGCAGAACTATCACGAGGATCATCCTTCTTATTTGGAAGAGCCATTCGCGAATACCATGAAAATGGGCATCGCACGAACGCCGAATTTTGAAGCGGTTATGGAGACAATGCCTGATTTGATTATAGCTCCTGACTGGTGGTCCGAAAAGGATTATGATCAGCTTTCTCTGATTGCACCGACTGTACTTCTTCCACAACGTGATGATTGGCGGGACGAATTGCGTGATATTGCCAAAATTCTGGACAAAGAAGAACAGGCAGAAAAGGTTATTGAAGATTTGGTAGCGAAGGAAAAAGTTGCAGCCGACAAATTAAACGAGATGATCGGAGAAGAAACAGTTCTCTATATTCGAGTCATGGAAAAAGAAATCGTCCTTCACGGGGAGAACCTTGACCGTGGAAACTTCGTGCACAAGCGTCTGGGTATGAATCCGCTCCCGAATTTCCCGAAAGATCAAGTTGCCATGTCCGTATCCATGGAAGTGTTGCCTGAATACGATGCAGATCACTTGATCGTTCAACTGGATGACGATAAGAATCCTGAAATTAAGAAGAAATTTGAAGAGATGTTGGCAACTTCACTATGGAAAAATCTGAAAGCAGTCAAAAATGATCATGTGTACATGGTTGGTGGTAAAGAATGGCTCAATCTGGGGATGTCTCCACTGGCTGACGAGTATGTTATTGATGACATTGTAGCTGTTTTTGAAGAGAAAAATAAATAAGGCAAACGGTTCATGTTACACATATCTCTAAATTCACTACTAAATAACAGGATGTGTCCAAAATGAATAAGGAAGATATCTATGACTTGACCATCGTCGGAGGCGGACCGGCAGGATTATATGCGGCCTTTTATGCCGGGATGCGTGATATGAGAGTTAAGATCATTGACGGCAAAGACCAACTTGGTGGTTTTCTGCATACCTATTCCGAAAAAACTATTTGGGATGTGGGCGGCCTGCCACCAATGAAGTGTTCAAAGTTGATTGAGTATCTGGTTCAGCAGGCGAATACCTTTAATCCAACGGTTGAATTGAATTGCAAAGTAGATCGGTTCGCCAGGCTGGACAACGAGATTTTGGCTCTGTATACTGCTGAAGGCGACATACACTATACGCGTACAATCATTGTCGCAGTAGGCCGAGGTATCGCAGAAATTCAGAAATTGGAGCTTCAGGAGCCGATTCAATATGAGCATGAGAATCTTCATTACACCGTGCAAAATCCAGAACATTTTTCCGGGAAGCGTGTGCTCATTTCAGGAGGAGGCAATAGTGCAGTAGATTGGGCAATTGAACTTGCTCAACTTGCACGGAGCGTAGTGGTCGTCCACCGAAAAAATGAGTTTCGTGCAATGGAACGCAATGTTAGCGAGATGAACAATGTAACGGATGTCAGAACACCATATAGCATCACACGGCTTCATAATCATGGTGAACGTATCCATCAGGTTGTAATTACGCATATGGAGAGTCAGGAAAATGTATTGTTAGATGTGGATGAAGTCGTAGTTAGTCATGGATATAAAAGCAATTTAAGTGATCTTGCCAGTTGTGGCTTAGAAATGGATGACGGAATGGTTCTAATGAGTCACCATGCACTGACGAACCTCCCGGGTATTTTTGCTGCAGGGGATTGTGCAACTCACGATAGCAAAGTCAGACTTATTGCCGGAGCCTTCAATGATGCGATTTTAGCTGTAAATAGTGCGAAAAAATACTTGATTCCAGATGCTCCCATGATGGCGTACGTCTCCTCCCATAATGAAATTTTCAGAGAAAAAAACAAACAAATCCCAAGGTTCTAAACTTGGGGTTTGTTTGCTTATTCATGTTCACTGGAATATTATAATCTGCTGTTTCAACATATCCTTATTTCTGGGAAGAATGGAAAGGTTGACGAATCTGTAAGCGATAATTGTAAAATTTGATCGAAAAAACACAAAAAATCTTGTAAAATTCACAAGAAAAATAGGGAGCACTCTTGCAATCTTTAACCAAAACCCCGAAAATAGAGAGACAGATATAGAAGATTTCTCTTTGGGAGGATTGGAAAGAACATGTGGGGTGCTCCTTTTACGGCTCAAGCCAAAAAAATGCTGCTACTAGGCAGTGGAGAATTGGGAAAAGAGGTCGTTATTGAGGCCCAACGACTGGGAGTAGAGACGATCGCTGTTGATCGTTATGAGAACGCACCTGCAATGCAGGTCGCGCACCGGTCTTACTGCATCGACATGCTGGATGCCGAAGCTTTGAAACAATTGATCCGTAAAGAAAAACCTCATTACATCGTACCTGAGATTGAAGCTATTGCAACAGAAGCTTTACTGGAGCTTGAGGAAGAGGGATTTTGTGTAGTGCCTACTGCCCGAGCTGCACGTCTAACGATGGATCGCGAAGGCATCCGTCGGCTTGCAGCCGAACAATTGAAACTTCCGACAGCTGATTACCTTTTTGCGGACAACCTGGAACAACTTCAGGAAGCCGTACGTGAGCTTGGCACACCTTGTGTCATTAAACCATTAATGAGTTCTTCCGGCAAAGGGCAGAGTGTATGCCGAACACCGGGCGACGTGGAGGATTGCTGGAACATTGCTCTTTCGGGGGCTCGCGGCAAATCCGTTCGTGTCATTGTGGAGAGCTTTGTGCAATTTGACAGTGAGATTACACTACTCACCGTCAGGTCTGTATCAGGCACCGTATTTTGTCCTCCGATTGGTCATATTCAGAAGGATGGGGATTATGTCGAATCCTGGCAGCCTCATGCAATGACTCCTGAGCAATGGGAGCAGGCCTGTCATATCGCCAAATCCGTCACAGATGAACTTGGCGGTTATGGACTGTTCGGAGTGGAGTTGTTCCTGACCTCGGATGGTGTTGTGTTCAGCGAGGTATCTCCTCGTCCACATGACACAGGTATGGTTACAATGGTGACGCAAGACAGTTCCGAGTTTGCGCTGCATGTACGTGCAATTCTTGGTTTTCCGGTCACAGGTGTACATCTGTTGACACCGGGAGCTTCAGCAACGCTGAAGGCTAATGATGAAACATCTGACTTTACTGTAGGCGGGATTGAAGAAGCACTGGCTCTTCCTCGTACTCAGATTCGTGTATTTGGCAAACCTGAGACCAAAGTAGGACGCCGAATGGCTGTAGCCTTAAGTGCTGGTCAAGATGTGGAAGAAGCTCGTAAAACAGCGGTGCAAGCCGCTAATATGCTGAAAGTGGAGGTAAATCATGTCCAATAATGTTGAGGCCCCTGTACTGATGATCCGAGAGTGTGAACTACGAGATGCTGAAGCGGTAACGGGACTGATGCGAGAGGTCAGCTATCCGACAACAACCAATGTCATGAAAGAACGTATTGAATGTTTGGAAACCAATCCAAACGCATGCATGCTTGTTGCCGAAGTGGATGAACAAATTATTGGTGTGATTGGCTTGCAATGTGTGCAAAGTCATGCCTATCCAGAACCTGCCGCACAAATTACTTCCCTGATTGTAGGTCAAGAACATCGTGGTGGTGGGATTGGCCGTCGTTTGATGGCTCGTGCCGAAGATTGGGGCAGACAGCAAGGTGGTAAACAACTGTTTGTCACGGGTGCAAACCGTGAAGTGACTTCGACAACGTACTCTTTTTATGAGCACATTGGTTTTCAGAAGAGAGGCTATCGGTTCAGTAAAGTTCTTCTATAGTATAAATAAAGTTTCTTCTATTGCATGGAAATTCTCATGATATCCTGATCTGCACATTCTGGTGTGGTGAATGATAAATAGATGGTGAAGCGACATTCGACTAACTTTGTTAGTCAGAATGTCTTTTTTTTATGGCTAAAAAATGACAAAAAAGTTACTTTTCCATATTTTATAGGTTCACAATCTCCTGTCGAATTGATATACTGCTAGAGTATTAATTACAAAGTTGTAATAACTATTTTTAAGGAGATGAATGAATTTGAAAAAGAAATGGATGAAAACTGTCGTAACGAGTAGTCTGACAGCCGTACTGGCCGTAGGGGTAATGCTTCCTGCTTCCGCGTCTGCTGCAGATTCAACATATAAGACTATCACAACGTACAAAATTACAAGTACAGACAGCTTGAAAGCTTATATTGAGAAATGGCTCAAAGAAAATGGATATAACGTATCCGAGGGGCAAATTGTAGATAAGCCTGCTACGCAGCCTGATCAAACGACGAAACCTGCTGAGCCGACAACAAAACCAACTCAACCAACAACAAAACCTGCTGAGCCTACAACTAAGCCTGAGCAACCGACTAAACCGACACAACCAGTTCAAGAAAAACCGGAAACTACACCGGCTAAAGATCCTTCAAATACGGGAAATACAGGTAACAATACAAGTAATAATGGTAGCGAAAGCACACAATCCGACTTTGCTACGCAAGTTGTAAAACTTGTGAACGCTGAGCGTGCCAAAGCAGGTCTGAACGCTCTGACTTCAGATGCTCTTCTGGACAAAGTAGCTGTAGCCAAAGTAAAAGATATGAGCAACAATAACTATTTTGATCACCAGTCACCTACGTATGGTTCTCCGTTTGATATGATGAAACAGTTCGGAGTAACTTACAGCTATGCAGGTGAGAACATTGCCAAAGGACAAAAAACACCTCAGGAAGTTGTAACAGCCTGGATGAATAGTGCAGGACACCGTGCCAATATCCTGAGCAAAAACTTTACGCATATCGGTGTAGGGTTCTACAACGGATACTGGGCTCAAGAGTTTATCGGTAAATAAGCAATTATAATGAAGAAAGTATGAACTTTCTTTTCCACAAGGTTATGCCAGCACAGTTGAAATCTGTGTATGGCATAACCTTTTTTCCGTTAAATGACATATAGAAAATGAATTCTGCGAATGTAGCGGCAAAATTTGCAAATTAACGACAGAACATTTATGTTATTTAGGAATAGCATCATCAGGGCGTGTCTGAAAACTCCGAAGGAAGCGGATTTTTAGACACGCCTTAATGTAAAGTCATTATAAATTATTAAGCACCCGGATTGGTGTACATGAGCGGAGATGTGATGATGAAAAAGAAAAAAAGCCTTGATTCAGCACCATGGATCTGGAGAACCGTCAGTACAGTATCCATCTTGGCAACCTTGTTGTTGTTATTTGGATTTGGATACGCTATAAAAGACGTGATTTTCCCCGAGGGAGATTCAGCGTTAACTACAGGCCAGGAGGCAACTGCTCCATCCAAGGATAAGGAAGGAGAACCCGCTGTAGTGGAAAATGGCAAGATTCGGATGGCCGTCATTGGCGATTCCCTGGCAAGAGGTACGGGGGATGATGAGGGACTCGGTTTTGTGAGACGTGCAGGGAACCTGCTTAAAGATAAAGGATATGATGTTCAGGTTCTTAACAATCTGGGTGTGAACGGTTTGAGAACGGATGCTTTATTGGAAAAACTCGATGAGCAAGGCGTACGTTATGTCCTACAGAAGTCCAATTTTATTTTGCTCTCGATTGGCGCAAATGATCTGTTCCAGGGAGGGCAAGTTCTACAGGGGGAAGATCCGCCAACAGCAGAGCAGCTGGCAGCGGCTTTACCGGAAACGTCCAAACGCCTTCAAGAGATATTGAAGAAAGTAAAAGAAATCAATCCCGATGCACAGATTGCGTACATAGGGTTGTACAATCCATTTGGCGATGTGAAGGAACTGGAGAAGCCGGGTAATGCAGTGGTTGCTGCATGGAACGACGCTGCACTGGCTATTTTGAACAACGAGGACAAGATGACACTGGTCCCTACATTTGATTTGTTTGAAAATCATCTGGGGGAGTATCTCTCGTCAGATCATTTCCATCCCAACGGACAAGGTTATGAGCAAATTGCAGTTCGGATTGCACAGGAATTCCAGACAGATACACCGGCAGAAGGGAGCGGAAATTAAATGGCAGAGCAGCAGTATGATTCCGTCCTATCGGTACAGAATCTGAAAAAGCGGATCGGACGCAAGTGGATTATTAAAGACGTTACATTTGACGTAAAACCTGGTGAAATCTTCGGATTTCTCGGTCCCAACGGTGCCGGAAAAACAACTACGATACGGATGCTGGTCGATCTGATCAAACCGACAGAAGGAAAAATTAAAGTCTGTGGTTATGATGTGAATCGAGACCCTGAGCGTGCTTTGAAGTATGTAGGCTCCATTGTTGAAAATCCGGAGGTATATACATATCTGACAGGGTGGGAGAACCTGGAGCATTTTGCCCGCATGCAACCAGGTGTGGACAATGAACGAATTCAGGAAGTTGTGGATATTGTGCGTCTGGATCAGCGGATTCACGATAAAGTCAGAACTTACTCATTGGGTATGCGTCAACGGCTCGGTATTGCACAAGCACTGCTTGGGCGACCGCGTCTGCTCATTCTGGATGAACCGACAAATGGCCTTGATCCAAAAGGCATTAAGGAACTTCGTATCTTTATTAAGCAACTTGCCAGCGAAGGTATGGCTGTATTTGTCAGCAGTCACTTGTTAAGTGAGATTCAGCTTCTCTGTGACAGAGTAGCCATTATCAGTGCTGGGCGTGTGCTTGCCGTTGGAGGTGTAAGCGAACTGATTGAAGATCATTCCAAGTTGGCCATATGGCATGTTTCACCACTGGAGCAAGGCAAAAAAATGTTACAGGATGCAGGAATTGCTTTGGTAGGTCGGCCTGCGGATGTGATGGATGATACCATTGTTGCGGGCCTTGGTCCTAACGCTGTGGTTGCCGAGATGCATGAAGATCGAATTCCTGATCTGGTGCAGCAGATGGTTCAAGCAGGTATTCAGGTTGAAGGGGTACAGCGGATCCAGCCTACGCTTGAACAACTATTCTTAAAAATGACAGAAGGTGAATCCATTGAGTAATATCATGCCGCTGATCCGCAATGAAACGATTAAGATGGTGAAGAAAAAACGGCTTTATATTATATTTATTGTACTTGCGGTCCTCGTACCGATGTTTACGTATGCCCAGATGAAATCTGCGGAGAATAATCGCGACAAGTTTGGCGGCGATTGGCGTCTTGAACTGCAACAGGCCATCACAGACAACCAAAATTCGCTCGGTAGCGATCGCGTACCTGAAGAGTACAAAAAATATAGAACAGTATATATCCAGCAGATGCAGTATTATCTTGAGAATGACATCAATCCCAAAGAACCGGGTGGTGTTACCTTTACGCGGGAGTTCATGAACAACGCGGTTGGATTGTTTATTCCACTGTTAATCATGGCTATTGCTTCAGATCTTGTTTCTGGTGAACGTACGACAGGGACGATTAAAATGCTTTTAACGCGTCCGGTTAGACGCTGGAAAGTGCTTCTGAGCAAATTAATTACGCTGATTATGTTTGTTTCGATCATCGTGGTATCCGCCTACATTATATGTTATGTCATATCGGGTGCGGTCTTTGGTTATAAAGGCTTCAACATGCCAATCTTCACAGGATTCAAAGTTGTGGGAACAGATGTCGATATGTCGGCAGTGCATGCTGTAGACCAGTGGTTGTATATGCTTATGCAGGCAGGACTGATCTGGTTTGTGAGTGTAATTGTGGCTATGCTTGCATTTATGGTATCCGTGCTTGTGCGCAGTACTGCTGCAAGTATCGTTATCATGATGGCAGCGCTGATTGCAGGAACAATCTTGACCAGTATGGCAGCATCTTGGCAGACAGCGAAGTATCTGTTCATGGTTAACCTCGAACTTCCGAATTATTTGTCTGGCGGGTTACCTCCAATCGAGGGTATGAATTTAGGTTTTTCCCTTATTGTGCTTAGTGTTTGGGGCATTGCTTCACTCATTGTGTCATTCCTTGTCTTTACGAAACGGGATATCTTGAATTAAAATGGACAAGGATAAGAAAACATCTGTTTGCATTTTAGGCATTTTTTTAGTTGCAAGTTAAGAAGGGGGAGCATGAATGGTCGAGCAAATCGATATGTCGGCAGGTTCGACAGGCGGAGGACAGGGGTCTTCAGGCTACGACGCGGACGACATTCAAGTACTTGAAGGGTTGGTGGCGGTACGGAAACGGCCGGGGATGTACATCGGCAGCACCAGCACTTCAGGTTTACATCATTTGGTATGGGAAATTGTCGACAACGCTGTCGACGAACATCTCGCCAAATTCTGCTCCAAAATCGATATCACGCTGCATAAGGACGGTTCTATTACGGTTCAGGATAACGGAAGGGGAATTCCGACAGGTATACATAAAACAGGGATTCCTACTCCCCAGGTCGTGTTTACGATTTTGCACGCAGGCGGAAAGTTCGGTGGATCAGGATACAAAAAATCAGGCGGTTTGCACGGTGTAGGTGCGTCAGTTACAAACGCATTGTCCGAGTGGCTTGAAGTCGAGATTTTCCGTGATGGCAAGATTCATCGTCAGCGATTCGAGTATTGGAAGGACAAAAAAGGGATTGAACATGTCGGTGAACCGGTCTCCGGTCTCGAAGTGTTGGGCAATACCAATCGGACAGGTACAAAAGTTACATTTAAACCGGATATTCGGGTGTTCCAGAGCGGTATTCAATTTAATTATGATACATTGGCAGAACGTCTTCAGGAGATTGCTTTTCTGAATTCAGGTCTGAGAATTGTGCTCAAGGACGAACGTTCGGGCAATCAGGATGAATACATGTATGAAGGCGGAGCAAGCCAGTTTGTTGCTTTTCTTAACGAAAATAAAGATGTGCTGCATGATGTTATTCACTTCTATGCGGAGAAGGATGACATTGAAGTCGAAGTGGCAATCCAGTATAACGCGGGTTATACGGAAACACTGGCTTCATTCGTGAACTCGATCCCTACTCGGGGCGGCGGTACTCATGAGACCGGATTCAGGGCTGCATATACCCGTGTAATGAATGATTACGCACGGCGTACCAGCATGATTAAGGAAAAAGACAAAAACCTCGAAGGTAATGACCTGCGTGAAGGTATGATGGCCGTCATCAGTGTCAAAATGTCAGATGTTGAGTTCGTAGGTCAGACGAAGGATCAGCTCGGCAGCGCTTCCGCTCGAAGTGCTGTGGATTCGGTCGTTTCCGAAAATATTCAAAGGTTTCTGGAAGAAAACCCGCAGGTAGCTCAAACGTTAATTCGCAAAGCGGTTCAAGCCTCCAGAGCTAGAGAAGCAGCACGCAAAGCACGTGATGATATGCGTACAGGCAAGAAACGCAGTGAGAGTTCCAACCTGAACGGCAAACTAACGCCGGCGCAATCAAAGGATTTTACCCGAAATGAGTTGTTTATTGTTGAAGGTGATTCCGCAGGTGGTTCTGCCAAACAGGGACGTGACTCGAAGATTCAGGCTATTCTGCCGCTCAAGGGAAAACCGCTCAATCCGGAAAAATCAAAGCTGGCCGACATTCTCAAAAATGAAGAATACCGTGCCATTACAGCGGCGATCGGGGCGGGCATAGGAACCGAGTTTGCAGTTGAAGACAGCAATTATTCCAAAATTATCATTATGACCGATGCGGATACGGACGGCGCACATATTCAGGTGCTGCTGTTGACCTTCTTTTATCGTTATATGAAGCCTTTAATTGATGCAGGCAAAATATATATTGCTCAGCCGCCATTGTACAAACTTACTCGTAAGTCTGGTAAGCTTGCGAGTGTTCGATATGCATGGACGGATGAAGAACTGGCGAATTATATGAAGGAATTCGGTAATAATGTTGAGCTTCAACGTTATAAAGGTCTTGGTGAGATGAATCCGGATCAACTGTGGGAGACAACAATGAATCCGGAAACTCGTGCGATGCTGAAGGTACAGATTGTTGATGCAGCAAAAGCAGAACGTCGTGTATCTACGCTCATGGGTGATAAGGTTGATCCGCGGAAACGCTGGATTGTAGAGAACGTCGACTTTACAGAGTACGAAGAATAGAAGGTGCTTGGAATGAGTCCATCAGAACAATTTATGCCGGCCTTTCTCGAAGAGGTCGTTGGGGACCGTTTCGGTCGCTACTCCAAATATATTATTCAGGATCGAGCCATTCCGGATGTCCGGGATGGGTTGAAGCCAGTACAACGGCGTATTCTATACGCCATGTACGATTCAGGTAATACGCCTGACAAGACTTACCGCAAGTCTGCCAAAACCGTTGGGGACGTAATGGGTAATTATCATCCACATGGTGACTCATCCATCTATGAGGGCATGGTGCGGATGGCTCAGCCATGGAAAATGGGCCATATGCTCGTGGACGGTCATGGTAACTGGGGATCACAGGATGATGACCCGGCAGCGGCGATGCGGTATACGGAGGCCCGTTTGTCGCCCATCGCGATGGAGATGCTTCGCGATATCGAGAAACGGACGGTTCTGTTTAAGGATAATTTTGATAATACGGCCAAAGAACCGGTTGTATTGCCATCCCGTTATCCGAACTTGCTGGTTAATGGTGTCAGCGGTATTTCCTCCGGATTTGCAACGGAGATTCCTACACACAATTTGCGTGAAGTCATTGATGCCTCGATCGCTGTGATGGAAAAACCGTCGATTGAGCTGGACGAAATCATGATGTTTATGAAGGGTCCTGACTTTCCAACAGGCGGATTGATTATGGGCGGTGACGGCATTCTGGATGCCTATCGCACAGGTAAGGGACGGATCTATATCCGGTCCAAAACCGAGATTGAAAACATGCGCGGTGGCAAACAGCAGATCGTCATTACCGAAATTCCTTATCAGGTCGTGAAATCTCGTCTGGTTACAGCGATGGAGAACATTCGACTTGAGAAGAAGGTTGAAGGTATTGCTGAAGTGCGTGATGAGAGCGGACGTGAAGGTCTGCGAATCGTGGTTGAGTTGAAAAAAGAAGCGGACGCACAAGGTATTTTGGCTTATTTGCTGAAGAAAACCGACCTACAGGTCACCTATAATTTCAATATGGTGGCGATTGTGAATAAAGCACCTCACCAATTAGGATTGAAATCGATCCTCGAGGCTTACATTGCCCATCAGCGGGAGGTTGTAACCTTCCGTACCCGGTTTGAGCTGGAGAAGGCGCAAGACCGTGCGCATGTGCTCGAGGGCTTGGTAAAAGCACTTAACATCCTTGATGAGGTCATTGCGGCCATCAAAGCATCGAAGAACCGTCAAGATGCCCAAAACAACCTGATGTGGATGTTTGGATTCACGGAACGCCAAGCGGATTCCATCCTTACGTTGCAATTGTACCGTTTGACGAATCTGGAGATCAATTCTCTGGAGAAGGAACTCGGTGAACTGATGAAAAAGATTGCACAATTACAATCCATTCTGGATAGTGACCGCAAGCTCATCGGAGTCATCCGCAAGGAATTGATGGAGATTCGTGAGAAATACGGCATAGACCGTCGTTCTGCGATCCAGGGTGAAGTGGAAGAACTTAAGGTTAATCTCGAAGTACTTGTGAATGCGGAAGATGTATTTGTTACGTTATCCAAAGAGGGATATGTGAAACGTACAGGCATGCAGTCCTTTACACGTTCTGGTGGTGAACGGAGCGGAAGTGGAGTAAAAGATGGCGATTATATCGCTCAGGTTCTGGAAGTAAATACGCTTGAGAACTTGCTTGTCTTTACGAGGAAAGGTCAGTACTTCCTGTTACCTGTTCACCAGGTACCTGAATTCAAGTGGAAAGATCCGGGCACAGCCATTGTGAACGTGATTCCACTTGCGAAAGATGACCGTATTGCAAGTGTGCTTGCTGTGAAATCCTTTGAAGAGCCAAACCACAGTCTGGTCTTCGTTACGCGAAGAGGACAGGTGAAACGAACGGAGCTCAAGGATTATGTTACCAAACGGTCCGGTGCAGTTGCGGCTTGTAAAGTGGGCAAGGACGATGAAGTGTTATCTGTACATCTGAGTACAGGTGGTCAAGATATTATGTTGATTACAAAAGAAGCCATGGCCATTCGTTTCCGAGAGGATGAAGTCAATCCAATGGGACGTGTATCCGGTGGTGTTCGTGGTATTCAGTTAAGAGAAACAGATGAAGTTGTATCGGCTCTATGGGTAGAAGGAGATGAAGGCGAAGTTGCCGTGTTGTCCGATCTGGGATATGGTAAACGATCATTACTTCTGGATTACGCTATACAGAGCCGTGGAGGCAAGGGGCTTGCCACATTCGAGTTCAAAGAAGGCAAACGTGTGAAACCGAATGGTAGCCGTATTGTTGGAGCGTTTTATTGCAAAGAGCAACGTAAGATCACTGTAATGACCAAAGAAGGCCAAGTGTTCCCGATCTCTTCGGAAGGTGTTCCGATTACAGAGCGCAAACATATTGGCAAGCTGATCGTTCATGTGGACAAACAGGACGAGATCGTTGAACTTCTAAGGGACTTCAATGAGAATCAACCAGCATCATCTTCATAAAAACAAACAAACGAGACTTTTCGCAGAACAGCTAATCCTGTCATGCGAGGAGTCTTTTTTTGTTGTTCAAAGGCGGATTAGAAGAGGGCATTCGTGCGAAGTTTAACAACCTTCGTCGATTACGGTCGATCGCTAGGAAATTGAAAAAAAGCAGCAGGAATGCGGCTTTGGAGCGCGAAAACTTAAGCAGGTGAAGTGATAACCGGTTGCAGAGAGGAGCGATGGAAGATGTATAATTCCGATTTTGCCAAGTGCTGGTCCAGGTTGACCAAAGATTATAAATTGCATATGGATCAGGAGCTGGCACCCTCATTAACGGAGGCTCAGCTGGCTGTTCTGGAGGTACTCGAAGATCATCAGAAGATGAAACCTTCGGATCTGATTCCTTATCTGTCGACTACACCAGCTGCTGTAACCATGCTGCTCGATCGGATGGAGAAGAATGATCTGATTCGCAGGAATCGGGATAATCAGGATCGACGCATTGTGTGGGTATCTCTGTCAGAGAAAGGAAGAATGGAGACAGAGCGGGGAATCACCATCCGTAATGAATTCATGAACTCTGTTCTCAGTAACATTTCGATGCACAATCAACAATTGCTGGTATATCTGTTAGGCAAAATGACAACACCCAAAACCAAAGAGCCTGCCTTATCTACTTCGGTATAATACCATGCTGATTCTTCTGAATAACCATAGGAGTGCCTGCTCGTTTCATGCAGGAGCCCTATGGTTATTTTATTTACAAATTACATATGCTACACACTGTGTCCAGGTTAGTTGAGTAAAAGCATGAGATGTAACACAGTTAGTATGACCTAATATTATTTTTGTGAATTCATATGTAAAGAGTTGACTATGTAAATATTTTTGTTATAATAAATAATTGTTCCCCTGATATTTCGTGTACGAAATATTATATTCCAAAAGTAAAAGGGTGAATCAATGACTGATACGTATGAAGTATTCTATATTATTAATTCGTTCCGCCAGGTGAATCAAATGCTCTTTCGAGCATTTTGGAATGAAAACAAGGAGATCGAGCTAACTTCGATTCAGTTTATGGTGTTATCGATCCTGAGGGAGCGCCCTTCCATTGGCATCAACGAAGTGGCTGAGCTATGTCATATGGGCAGCAGTTCCATGAGCGCTGTTGTGGAGCGGCTCGTCAAAGGCGAGTATATCGTTCGGACACGTTCGGATGCTGACCGCCGATCCGTTAAACTTCAGATTACGGATAAAGGGGAACAGGCCCAACAGGAAACGCACCATTTGTGGATGGAAAGAGTGTCACCCATTCTGGACATATCGAAGGAAGACCTAGAGCACCTACTTAGAATTCATAGTCAAATGATTGAAAAGTTAGAAGGAAGAGAGATGAACAACATATGAGTACGACTACTGCTGCAGCTCCATCCTCCGCGATGGACAACATCAAGAAAGGCCCGATTGTAGCGGCATTGTTAATTGGTGCCTTTGTGGCATTCCTGAACCAAACCCTGATGAACGTAGCTCTTCCTAAAATCATGGAAGACCTCGCGATCAATGCAAACAAAGCCCAATGGTTAACCACGGGTTATATGCTGGTCAACGGTGTTCTGATTCCGGTTACGGCATATCTGATTGCCAAGTTTTCAACACGTCAAATTTTCATTACAGCCATGACTCTATTTACCATAGGTACATTAGTCTGTGGTCTTAGTCCAACCTTCACCATTCTGATGGTAGGTCGTGTCATTCAAGCGGCAGGTGCAGGTATCCTGATGCCTCTGATGACCGTTGTATTCCTGACCATCTTCCCGATTGAGAAACGCGGTCAGGCCATGGGAACCATGGGGATCGCGATGATTCTGGCCCCTGCGATTGGGCCTACACTTTCAGGTTATGTGGTTGAGCATTATTCCTGGAGATTGTTGTTCTACATCATCTTGCCATTCTCTATTATTGCAACGGCAATTGGTATTGCTTTTGTTAAAAACGTAACACGTCAATCCAGACCTAAACTGGATTATCCAGGCGTTATTTTATCTACACTAGGTTTTGGTAGTTTGCTCTACGGATTCAGTGATGCGGGTACCGATGGATGGGGCAGTGCAATTGTCATTGGATGTCTCGTCGTAGGTGCGATATCCCTGATTCTGTTCGTTATTCGTCAACTGACAACAGATCATCCGCTCCTTGAGTTCCGTATTTTTAAATACAACATGTATACATTAACAACGATTATCAACATGCTCGTGACAATGGCGATGTTTGCAGGTATGATCCTGCTCCCTATTTTCCTGCAAAACATTCGTGGATTTTCACCGATTGAATCAGGACTTCTGATGATGCCCGGTGCGATATTGATGGGGATTATGTCTCCAATTACAGGTCGCATATTTGATAAAGTGGGCGCACGCTGGCTTTCGGTTGCAGGTCTTGCCATTACGGCGATTACAACGTTTGGACTGAGTCGTCTGGCAATCGATACTACCTACGGCTACATGATGTTTATCTACACGGCTCGTATGTTCGGTATGTCGATGCTGATGATGCCAATCCAGACAGCAGGTCTGAATCAACTGCCTCAACGTCTGAACGCACATGGTACAGCGATGTCCAACACTTTGCGTACTGTTGCCGGAGCGATTGGTACAGCCATTCTCGTTACCATCATGAGCAGCAAGCTCAAAACACATCTGGCGGATGCAGTGGCTGCGGGTCAGGTTGATCCTAATAATAAGACAGCGATGATAGCTGCTACAGCAGATGCAACGATTTATGGTGTTAACTATGCATTCATCGTGGCTACCGGAATGACTTTGGTTGCTTTAATTATGGCGTTCTTTATTCGTAAAACGAAACCGGCTGTTGAACCTGTTACTGTAGAACATGAAAAAGCGACGGCTACAGCATAACGAATATCAGAAAAAAAAAGAGAACTCTAGCAGTTGAAATGGGGTAACCATAACTGCTGGAGTTCTCTTTTTTTGGTGTGCGCGATAGGAAGAGAGTACTCTTATTATTCGGGCTGGATCGTTGGATCGATAAGAAATACAGGATCGGGCTCATGACCGAACTGTTTTAGGTTAATGGTTCCGTTCAGTTGAAACTCCACACCTTCGCTAATCAGTTCTGTTTCCTGCATTATGCGCGAGTGTTCGTCCGGTATGGAGATTTCGCCTTTTGCGTTGACAACACGGTGCCAGGGCAGACGTTCCTTGCGGCTCATCGAGTGCAGAATACGGACGACTTGTCTCGCCGCTCTCGGACTTCCAGCATGGGCTGCAATCTGACCGTACGTCATCACTTTACCTTCGGGAATCGCCGCGATGATCGCAATGACTTGTTTGGTAAACGGGGTCATCAGGATGTCTCCTCTCTGTATCTTAGGTATATAACTGAAAATATGAAAAAACGTGTCGTTCAGATACAGAATCTGAACGACACGTTGTATGGACAGATCTAACCTGATCCTGTGCACTTATAGAGGTTGTTCGATAAAACCGCTTTTGATCCCATCTTCTCGGTACTGAAAACCAGTCTTGCTGAACATGTACTTATTGAGATTGTCCAAAAGCTTTTTGGTACACGGCAGCGGGCCATTCTGCCCAGGGGAATTCTCTTGCAGGTAAAGATTGCAGAATAACTTCTTCCTTGGTAACTGGATGAGGAAAAGCTGCAATCGCAGACCATAGAGCAATCTGTTGCCCGGGTTTATTCACGCTTGCGCCGTACTTCTGATCCCCGTACAGAGGGCAGCCGATTTCTTTCATTTGCACCCGAATCTGATGAGATCTGCCGGTGTGCAGTTCGATATGGACGAGGCTGTAACGGTCTGTCTCGCCGATAACACGGTAATCCAGAACGGCATCCTTACCACCAGTCGTACCTTTAGGTACAACAGTAACGGTATTTGTACGTGCATCTTTCAGGAGCGTGTGTTTTAATGTTCCCTGCTGTGCAGGCAACTTGCCATGTACAACAGCCGCATATATTTTACGGAAATGACGTCCCCGCACAGTCTCGGACAATCTCGAAGCTGCTTTAGAAGTCTTGGCAAAAATCATTGCCCCTCCAACAGGACGATCAAGTCGGTGTACTAACCCGAGATAAACATTACCAGGTTTGTTGTATCGTTCTTTCAGATCCTGCTTCAGTAATGTAAGCAAATCCGGATCACCTGATGAATCTTCCTGTGTAGGTACATTGACCGGCTTCGTAATGCCTAACAGATGGTTGTCCTCAAACAGAATCGGAATTGCATCGTGGTCATGCCGATGTTCTGACATGATTAAGACTCCCAACGGCCCAGAATACCACAAGGCAGATCCAGACCACTGCGTGTGATCGGCAGACCAATTTCACCTGCAGTAATGTCACCACCGTACTGAGCAGACATCGTCATGGTCAACATGTTGCGCAGAACCGTAGAGGAAATGCCCGTAGTGTAGGAGTTAACCAGCATGAATAATGGATTATCCGACAAAATCGTCATACATGACTTCAAGAAAGGATATAGGTTCTCTTCCAGTTTCCATGTCTCTCCATTAGGGCCTCGGCCATATGAAGGAGGGTCCATAATAATGGCGTCGTAACGATTTCCGCGACGTTGTTCCCGTTGTACGAATTTGAATACATCATCTGTAATAAAACGAACAGGGCGATCAGCCAGTCCGGATAATTGAACATTTTCCTTGGCCCATTGAACCATGCCTTTAGCTGCATCCACATGCACAACAGAAGCGCCTGCGTAAGCTGCGGCTACCGTTGCTCCGCCTGTATAGGCAAACAGGTTCAAGACAGAAATAGGACGTCCTGCATTGGAGATTTTATCCATCATCCAGCTCCAGTTAGCAGCTTGTTCAGGGAACAGGCCAGTGTGCTTAAAGCTGGTAGGTTTAATGTGGAATTTCAAGTTTTCGTATCCGATCGTCCATCGCTCGGGAATAGGCTTTTTCATATCCCAGTTACCGCCACCGGAAGAGCTGCGATGATAGTGACCATGCACCTGACGCCATTCATTGGTTTCTTGCTCGAGGGGCCAGATAATCTGTGGATCGGGTCTGCGTAAAATCACATCTCCCCAACGCTCCAGTTTCTCGCCGCCTCCTGTATCGATTACTTCATAGTCCTTCCAATTCTTAGCTACGTACATAATGATTTATCCATCCTTCAAAAGTCATTTGGATACTATTGTACAACAAAAAAGGGCTTGTACGCCAGTTGGGGGACGGGATCATTGGAGGAAGGTATTACAACTGACCTTAAAAGGGTGAAGGTTGTTTTAGCTGTGTTGAAATCCAATGTGCGCCATATACTGAAAAGCGAAGATATCTAAAATTTAATTTGACAATGATAATCATTATCACATATGATTTTGTTAATCCAAAATTCATTCTTTCTTCATAGAGAGAATATTACATGATCAAATTAAAGTGAGGGAAAAATAGATGGCTAAATTGTTAGTGGCTTATGCAAGCATGACAGGAAATACAGAAGAAATTGCAGAACTGATTGTGGAGGGAATTACAAAGGGAGGCCACGAGGCAGATCTGAAATCCGTAACGGATTGTAATGCATCTGATGTATTGGACTATGACGGATTCATGATCGGTGTGTACACCTGGGGAGATGGGGAGTTGCCAGATGAATTCCTTGATTTCTATGAGGAGCTGGATGAGCTTGACCTAAGTGGTAAGAGAGCTGCGGTGTTTGGTAGTGGTGACACCTCATATGAGCAGTTCTGCGGTGCAGTTGATCTCGCGGCTGCCAAGCTGCAAGAGCGTGGGGCGGAGGTATCTCCAGAGATGTTGAAAATTGAATATAGTCCGCTTGAGCAGGAGAAAGAAACATGCCGTGACTTTGGCAAACGCTTCGCTGCTGCCGGATTACAGGTATCCTAAAGATCATGTTAAGACATAATGTTCAGGCAGCGATGCCAGTCGGAAGGAATGACCTTCCTGAACGTCTGCTTGAAGATTACAGATTGGAAGAAATGCTGCGCAGCCCACACCGATTCATCCGCCCTGAACCAGTGTCTGAGCAGCGTCTTCCACTGCAATGGAGGCACCGTGTACAATATGCGGTGAGCCATGCGGTCAATGCCTTCTACAGTCTCGACCCCGATGTTCGCAAAGAAGTACCCGTGCAGTATTTACTTGAGAAGTGGTGGCCCAGAAAGACGGATGGTTTCGAATCTGTTCTCCATTACTGGGATGTGAAGAACAAGATTACGGATGAATTGTCACTCGCTATTGCAATGAATGATGATCTGAAGCATCCAGCCATTCTTTTTGAACAGTGGAGAACGGAGTTACCTTCATTATCCATGCATTTGTCGATGATATTTCAGGCGGCCTGGCAACCAGAAGGCTGGGATTCGCTGCTTATTCAAAAATATATGGTTGTCCATGATCCAAACGTAGTTGAGGCGTTTCAACATATGGTCAGTGCATTCTGCTGGGAAGCCTTCGGAAAATTACCGGGTATGATCGAGATATACTGTTTGTTGGAAGGACGCAAAATTAGGTACATCCCTGGACGCCAGTCTCTGATACGTTCCATGGACTACATTCGCTTGATACGTGACAGCATGCCGCAAGCAGAAGTGGTGGAGTCAGAACAGTTTACGACGCGTGATAAAGCGCGCATCCACGAAGAGGTAGATCGCTGGAAAACGGAAGCCGTTGAACCGAAGAAAACATGGTTGATGTGAAGGCGATTGAAGGATAACGATATATCATGTAGATAGAGGAGGGAAAGTTACCATGTCTACCGGTCTAAGTCAAGATATAAGCAGCGGCAAGAGACGTGCAGGAACATGCGAATTCAGTCCGTTGCCAGTACCCCAGTCGGTTATACGAAAGTTGCTTGATGAAGCAGATCCTTCATTATATGTAATGAGTTCAGAACCTTGGAGGTTTATGTTGTTTGCAGGCGAAGGACGACAGCTTTATCTGGAAGCGGTCAGACAGAGCTATCCACCGCATCTGGCTGATCGCTACGGCGACTGGGCTACATATCAATACACGGAAGCAATCCCTACCCATCTGGTTGTCGTGGCGCCTAAAAATGCCCGTGAGGATCATCTTCTGCCGGCCAAAGCCTGGAGCAAACGCTTTAGTATTCTGGCTGCGGAACAGGGTTTGAATGCGGTCTGGAAGATTAATGATTATCAACAACATCCTGTGTTTATGAATTTGATGGGTTTGACAAGTGAAGAGAAGGTTCTGGGGGTATTCCATATCGGTTACGGAGACCAGCCTGCATTGCGGGATATGGATGCAAGCAGACCAGCCTCTGAACTGATGACGGTCTATGACCATCTGGTATAAAAAAATGTTCATTAGTTCTCTTATTTGCTGGTGTTGAATAGAAAATCACGAACGAGCTGACGATTCGTCTGATCTTTGTTATATACGGAGTATAATCGATTGGATACTGTAAGGACATTGCCAAAAAAGAATCGTTCGAATTGGGTCTGTCTGCCCCCGAATGATCCAGCCCCAAGCTCCCAGATCAGGCGGAACAGAGCATTGCGTTCATAAGAAGCCATATCGTTCCCTTTCAGATATATATTCAGTGAAGGAGCGATATCGGATTGAAACTCTTCTTCCTGAGGGATCATAATTACCCCGCTCGATCCCAAAAGTTGCAGAATTTCAATCATCTCAGGATAAAGTTTCGGAAAAAGCAGATTGGCTGCCATCAATGGTTTGGGTGCAGGTAATACAAATCCTCTTCCGTCTGGTATGGCACCTGCCTCTGCGGCCAAAGCCAATGCTTTTAACGATTCAAGACCTGCGAACAGACGTGCAGTTTTCTCAATAACATGTGCTTCTGTATTCAGATCGAGAGTATCCGTGAGAAGCTGAATTGTACCGAGAACAAATTCCGTCTTGGCAATATAACGGCACAATACCTGATGACCTGCGTGAATATGAAAGTTACTGCCACTGAAGAGACGCGAGGACATTTCCTCACTTCCTGCAAAAAATATTCGTTCATGCGGAACGAGCACCCGGTCAAAGATGACGATATTGTCCATTTCTTCATATCTGGAGCTCAGGGGATAGTTGGTGTGAGATTCAGCTGCGTAGGTATCCCTGCATACCAAACTGATACCCGGAAGATCATTGGGGACAGCAAAGGAGAATGCAAATGGATTTTCGTCATCAAATGGGGCAGGAGAAGGGGACGGATAGACAAAAATCTCATCCGAAGTGGCAGCTTGTGTAGCCATCATGAATGCTCCGCTAATAATGAGACCTTCCTCGGTACGATCTACGACCTTTGCGGCAATAGCATCTTCAGTAGCATCCAATTGCCCTGACATTTTGCTGGCATAAGGCTGAATGAAGGCGTGAGATAGCGTAATATCATGATCACGGCAGTAGGCATAATAATTCTTGAGATTTTCTGCATATTGGGGAGACAATTCGTTCAGAAGATCGGCACCTGTGTAAAAGGACATGATGGCTGTATTCATGTAATCGGGTGAGCGACCAAGAAAGCCATGATGCACATTTGCCCAGATATTCATCCCTTCCCGGCGTTTACGGAGGTCGTCTGCACTGGTTGGAGGCAGGAAGGATATGCCCACAGGTTTGCCGTCTGCCGGGGAGGCATACGTCATCGTTTCTTCAAATTTAGGATCAGATTGCAGATCATACATGTACATCTGAGTCTCCATTAAACCAGCAAATGCTACATGTTCAGAGCGTTTTCCAGTAATAAGGTTACCTTTGTACCAGCAAGGGACGGACTGGGCATCAATTCGTTCGCGATACTGTGTGCCACTTTTAACAGGCATTGTTATTCACCTCTTGGTTCTAATCGTTCATGGGCATACTGACTTCTTACGTAGTGTACGTAGGTCATCTGTCCAATGTGCATTTAAGAGGTGAGAAGGATTTTTACAGATTAGGGCTTGATAATAATTATCATTCTTGTTACAATAGACAAAGAAAAAAGGAACCGGTAAGGGCTCCTTTAAGTGAATCACATGAGATTACTTATTTTACTTCAAAAGTCTTACAGTCTGTTTCAGCAGACTGACTTGCTTCTTTGGAACTGTGACTCACGATGTAGATCGAAGAAGCGTTACATTTGTTCTCTTGAGCCCAGTGACGACAGGAATTAACTTCACACAATACGTCTTTTGCCATGATTGTTAACCTCACTTTAATTGGATTACAGTCGTTGGTATAAAAGATCCGGATATAACAAGTTGCCGCTTGCGAATCTGGAAAATTTTTGCTCTCACGAAATTAGGAGGGCTTTTTTGCGTTATACACAACGATGCACACTTAGAATAGCAAATTTTATTGAAGCTTGCAACCAAATGCCCCCATCTGTGGCAAAATAGTGGACGTGTTGTGGTTATATATGCAAAAAGGCAGTAGTATGTTATTATTTAATAGTAATTATTACGATTAATAGTCTGAATGATTCTATATAACTTGAACTAAGCATTTACATGAAAACGGAGAGGACAGAAAGAACCTGAAGAAGCGGAGCTAAAAGCTTTTTGAAAAAAGCTACATCGGAAGCATATACTTCGCCTTTATCCCCGGATTTCCCCTCTAGGGAAATAATCAAAAAATCTGGGGATAACAGCGATCGGAAGGTTGTTCTGTCATCGAAGTGGTCAGTGTAAATATTTATTAGTTCAACTTATATAACTTGAATCACGGACTGAAACTATAAATGAAGGAGCATGTGTATAGATGAGCAAAATAAACCATATGAACCGGATTCCCCGCGCGAAAGGGATCGATATGGCTGCTTTTTACACGCCGAAAGAGTGTAGACTTAAAGCCCAGCATATTGTATTTTCCGCTGAAAATGAACGCATCATTAATGAATTTGTCACCATTCTGGGCATGAAAGAGAAGTTCAGAGAGCATGATGTATCAATCCCCAACAAAATGGTCATGTTCGGGCCACCCGGTACGGGAAAAACATTAACGGCATCACATCTGGCGGAGCGCCTTGATCTGCCATTGGTTCTTGTGAGATTAGATGCGATCATTCATAGCCATCTTGGGGAGACGGGCAGTAATGTACGCAAGTTATTCGAATATGCACGAATGAATCCCTGTGTGTTATTTCTGGATGAATTTGATGCCATAGGCCGGACACGTGAGAGCAATGATGAAGTGAAAGAGATGGCTCGTGTCGTCAATACGTTATTGCAATGTCTGGACGAATTCGATGGGGACAGCATTCTGGTGGCTGCAACGAACCTGGAAACCCAACTGGATCACGCCATCTGGCGGCGGTTTGATACGAAGATGACCTACGGTATGCCTGATGATTCAAGTCGTAGATTGTATATCAGCAAGTTGGTGGGGGCATTTGAACAGGAGACCCGGCTGGAAGATTACATATGTGAACGCTTGGCAGGGTGCAGTTATGCGGATATAGAGCAGATCGTTCTGAAAGCAAAACGGAAAGCGATCATTGCCAGCAGTACACTTCGTAAGCAACTGATTTCGGATGCTTACGATGAATATAGGCCACGTGTATTAGAGTGTTGAGTGTTGAAATAGCCCAAGCTCCTGAATGGAATCCTGGGCTATTTGTCATGTTAGCATGCTGCGACGTTACACTTTAACGGCTGCACCGTATGCTTTTTCTGTATTCATAGCTTCTTGTGTTGCAGTCCAGCGTGGCAGGCTTAATCTGAACATGCTGCCTTCCGGGCTGCTGGAGACAAGTGTCAGTTCACCGCCCTGTTCCTGAGCGAGTAGCCGGCTATATGTTAATCCTAGACCCAGACCGCGGTTACGACGTTTCTTGATTTCTCCACGATAGAACCGTTCGAAGATTTTGGGTTGTTCTTCGGCTGCGATGCCTGTGCCGTGGTCCTTAACATCAACGTACAGCATCTGTTCTTCTGTACTTAGATAAATATCGAAGACAGCCTTTTGTTCAGGAGCTGTGGCATGAAGTGCGTTATTGAGCAAATTGACAATGATCTGCTGAATGCGGAGAGCATCCCCCATGGTAAAGAAGTTAATCGGAGGGGCGTGCAGCTGAACCTCTGGCATTTTGTCCTCATACGCAATCTTCCACTGATAGATGATCTCACCGACCAACAATTTCAGATCCGTCCGTTCCTTGCGAACGGCAACACTTCCTGCAGCCATGGCGTTATAGTCAAGCAAATCTGCGACCATTCGCTCCATGCGTTCAGATTCTTTCAAAGCGATATCCAAAAATTCTTTACCTTCCTGTGGACTCACGACATCGTCACGTACTGCCATAACGAGCCCCTTGATGGAAGTTACCGGTGTCTTGAGTTCATGACTTACCCCTGCCAGCGAAAGTGTACGCCATTCTTCGAGTTGTTGGAGACGAGTAGCCATATCGCGAAATGAATTTACAAGTTCATTGATCTCACGTTCTCGTGTATCCAAGTCAAGACTCACATCATAATTGCCACCTCGAATCTGTTCAGCGGCATAGGCGACCTGACGAATCGGTCTGGATAACTTTTTGGACAGGAGATAGATTGTAAACCATCCACAGAGGATTAGTCCTCCGAGGATTAGAGCCACGAGCCCTATCGTCTCTGGACCAAATGTAATGGATTGTTTGGACTGCATGACCCACACTTTACCCAAGGTTTGATCGCCCTCGGATATGTTGACCGTTACACCTGCATATTTGTTGTTTCGAGGTTCAAGATAGTCGTCTGACAGTCGATAATGCACATCTTTTTGCTCCATTTTAGGCTGGGAAAAGATCAATTGATTGTTTTTGTCCAAGATCATGACACAAAAATAATGATCTGTATTAAATAGTTTCTCTCGCTTGGTTACCAGTCTGTCCAGATCGGGTGGAACCCGAAGCATATTATTTTCACTGGTCACATGATCGGCAATCTCGAGACCAAGCAGTTCTGCGGTTTTGAGGCTTTTCTCAATGGAAGTTGTTCGAATCCAGTAGAGTGCCCCTGCCGCAATAATCGTGAAACCAATGCACAAAATGAGAAAATATCGCAGTGTCCAGTGTGACAGAATGGATATCGTTCGTTTGGGTTTCTTCTGTTTCAGTTGGCGATCCAAAATTGATACCCCATTCCTCGCAACGTCCGAATTTCTCCCGTATCTGGCGACCAGTGGGAGAGGGCTTGACGTAGTCGTTTAATCGATAGATCTACAGCACGGTCACTGCCATCATAGTCCATCCCCCATACCTGTTCAATAAGATGATCTCTGGTAAATGTCCGATTCGGATAATCGGACAGGAAGAACAGTAACGACAGGTCACGAGGTGTGAGTGCAACCTCTGCTCCGTTCAGCAACACCTGCTTGGCAGCAAGATCAACGACGAGATTTCCAAAGGAACGCTTCTCTTTGCCACCTGAGGTCCAATGTGGATTACGACGCAACACCGCATTAACTCTGGCGACCACTTCTTCCGGTACAAAAGGTTTGCTCATATAATCGTCAGCACCAGCATTCAGTCCGTTGAGACGGTCTGAAATGTCATCCAGTGCGGTTAGCATGATCACGGGACAAGCACTTTTTTCACGAATAATCCGCAGCAGATCCCATCCGTCCATTCCTGGCAGCATCACATCAAGTAATACAAGGGAAGGCGTTACGGTATCAAAAAGGGTAAGTGCAGTCGGTCCATCTGCTGCATGATGAACTTCAAATTCTGCTTTTCTCAGATAAGCAGCCAATACTCGTGCAATAGCTTGCTCATCCTCGACGATAAGTATGGATTTCAAGAAAAGCGTTCTCCTTTCGCTTTGTAAACTTGTACTGATTTTACATGAGCTAGAGCGTAAAGCCAATCCTGTATTACGGATTTCAAAAAAATATGGGACTTGTCTTATCTTGACTTCTTCCTGACACATTCAATTGATATGATTCACTCCAAGAAGCAACCTAAACAATCATGTACTGGAGGAAACATAGAGATGAACAAGAAAGCAAAAGCATGGCTTATTACAGGTGTAGCGGCGGTTGCCGTAATTGGTGGCGGTGGTTACTATATCGCAAATAGCTACTTGGGGAACAACGTGGAGATTGAGCAGGTGCTTCCTGCGAGCACAGCGACATCCACAACAGCTGTAGATAGCACAGGAACGCCTGTAGCCAATGAAACTGCAGGAGCAGAGCAACTGAACGGAGACTGGAGCATCAGCGAAGGTTCCAAAGTATATTTCTCCGTAACCACATCACAGGAGACCGTTAACTTTGTGGACGAGCAGGTAACAGGCAATTGGACAATTAATGTAGACGATGCTGCTCAGATGAAGGCAGAAGGACAGATCAAGATGGATGGAATTGATTCCGGGAATGGACAGCGTGATGGTCACGTGAAGCAAGCCGATTTCTTCGACGTTGCTACATATCCACAAGCTACATTTACAGCGACTTCATTTGAAGGGGTACCTGCGGAATGGCCTGTCGGTCAAACGGTTGATATCAAAATGAATGGTACCATTACGGTTAAAGGTATTGAAAAAGAAGTAACTTTTGACGCAAAAGCTGCTTATGAGAATAATGTAGTATTGTTGTCGGCAACATCCATGGTAACGTTCGAAGATTTCGGAATGGAAAATCCGCATTCGGTGGTGCTCTCGACTGAAAATGATATCCAGGTACAACTTGAATTGAAACTTACTAAATAAGTGTAACAATGATCATATACCTGAAAATCTGTTCTGTTCTGCCTTAGGGTGGACGGACAGATTTTTTGCTTTCTTTTGCAAAATAGTGTGATTGATATTGTTCAATTGTAACTGTCACAGGATCATATTGTTAAAATAACTGCTGTTTCCTTTGGATTATGCCGTGTTACCCATCACTATTAAGCGCTTACAATGAGGAGGGTTCATAACATTCATTGATCCATGCACAATCAAACACAAAAAGGGGGAGATCAAGAGTGACCAAAAGGTACATAAGCGGGTGTCTGGTATTACTGATGCTGTTCTGTGATCTGGGGCTGATGGTTCGTCCAGCGGCTGCAGAAGATGCAAAAGTGAACGTGGCACTTAACAAGGCGGTTACGGTAAGTGAGCAAGATCTATTGTATGAGGGACAAAAAGAAAAGGCGGTGGATGGTGATGTGAATACTCACTGGAGTGCGAGCTCACCTTCTACTGAAAGCAATCCTCATTGGTTGACCATAGACCTAGGTGCGCCATATGAGCTTTCCGGAGCGGAGTTGACTTGGAAGGACAAAGACCAAGTTGTAAAATATTTGATTGAAGTATCTGATGATGGTAACAACTGGTCGACTGTTGTGGACCAAACGACTAACGATATAAAACAGACTGTCGCCAGTGAAGAATTCCAGACCCGTACATCTGTCCAGTATGTGAAGGTTACGATTCCGTACTATGCGGGAGCAACTTGGTGGCCGGGGATATCCGAGCTTAAAGTCTGGGGAAAAGAGGAAAAAATTGATCCAGCAACCATTACCGGATACGATGCTGTTCAGGTCAATACAGTAGCTGGGGTTGCACCTGTTCTGCCAACAAAAGTGACAGCGAAGTATCTGAACGCCAAATCTGGTTCGGTTCCAGTGGAATGGGAAAGTATCGACCCTTCAGAGTACGCACATGCGGGCAGCTTTACCGTGACGGGTGCAGTATATGGAGCCCCTCTTCAACCGGAGGCGACTGTATCAGTTGGAGGATACCGGACGGATTACGTAAGAGGAGTGGATATTTCCACATTAACTGCCATTGAGGCTAATGGAGGGAAGTATCTGGATAGTAATGGCACAGAAAGGGAATTGCTCGATATACTGAAGGATCGCGGTGTCAATTATGTACGTCTTCGTCTATGGAATGATCCACAGAAATCAGGGGGCTACAACGATAAGAAAGATGTAATTGAGTTAGCCGCACGGGTGAAAGCAAAAGGCATGAAAGTGCTGCTTGATTTCCATTATTCTGACGAATGGGCTCATCCAGGACAGCAGCTTCGTCCAAAGGCATGGGAAGGTCTGTCATTTGATGAGTTGAAACAGGCCGTATACGACTATACATTTGAAGTTGTGAGAGACATGAAAGCAGAGGACGCCATGCCTGATATGGTGCAGATCGGTAATGAGATCAACAGTGGTGTTCTGAACGGCTTGAGCAGCGACGTGGATTTTAAGCAAAATGTTGCATTGCTGAAAAGCGGAATTGATGCTGTACGTGCAGTAGAAGGAGAGATCACCAATAACGCTGATAAGGTTCAAATCATGATTCATCTCGCAGAAGGCGGCAAGGCGGATACGTTCGACTGGTATTTCAGTGAGCTGGAGAAAGGCGAACTGAAGTACGATATCATCGGACTTTCCTATTATCCGTTCTGGCATGGAACATTTGCCGATGTGCAGAACACCATGAATAAAGTATCTGACAAATTCAAAAAAGACGTGATTATTGCCGAGACTTCGTATCCATTTTCATATAAAAACGGGGATGCACACGGTAATATCATTGGATCGGATGAAGCGCTTCATGTTGGGGGAGCAACATTCCCTGCAACGGTACAGGGGCAATATGATGCTATTGCTGGCATTATGGATATGATTGCTGACGTGCCGGAAAACCGCGGAGCAGGCTTCTTCTATTGGGAGCCCGCATGGATTGCCGCCAATGTAGGCTGGATTGATTCCGAGGGAGATGCATGGGAAAATCATGCCATGTTCGACTATGATGAATTTCCTGAGAATGGTGGATACTCCTACGAAGGACGTGCCTTGCCATCACTGGATGTGTACAAACGTGGATTGAGTCTTCTGCCCGCAGACCGCCAGCAACTGGATGCGGCACTTACACGAGCCAAATCATTGGTACAGACTGATTTTACTCCGGAAAGCTGGGTGACTCTGGCTCCGGCGATCTCGGCAGCGAATGATGTATACCAACAGGCATACACGCCGGGCGGGGTGACTCAAGCGGATACAGATGCAGCGACAACAGCGCTGGAACGTGTAATGCAGCAGATGCAGGTTATCCCTCCGCAGCTTGACGAGCTTCGAGCCAAATTAATGGATGCGCGTACGTATCAGCAGGCTGACTGGTCTGCGGCCACTTGGGCGGTGTTGACCAAAGCGCTGGAAGGCGCTGAGCAGGTCTTGGATGATCCAAGAGCAACACAGACGGATGCGAATACAGCAGTCAAACGTTTGCATGATGCCATTGAAGGCCTATCCAATGTGGACAAAACACAACTGCACCAGTACATTCAACAAATGCAGCAGCAGAATGAATCTTCCTATACACGCCGGAGCTGGTCTGTATTGCAACAATCTTTGAAGGTAGCGATTCAGGTCCGAGATAACCAAGCTGTTGTCCAGTCTGAAGTGAATTCAGCACTGAGTACGTTGAAACAAGCCTTTACTGATCTGATCTCTCTGGAGGCTTTAACAACGGGCAAAACGGCAAAGGCTTCAAGTAGTGCAGGGACAGGAGGTAATCAAGCCAACTCTCCTGAAGGTGCAATTGACAACAATCCGAACACTTCATGGGGAACAGACCAGAGTAAGGATAGCTGGTGGCAAGTGGATTTGGGGCAAGTCGCGAACCTGCGCAAGATCGAGATGTCCATGTGGAGTGGTGGCATCAAATATACGATCGAAGTGTCCAATGATAACCAAAATTTTGTGAAAGTAGTGGACACCACAAGTGATGTTGTTGTATCGACCGCACCTAGCCATGTACTTCCAGAAGGCACGGAGGGACGTTACATTCGCGTAACGATTAAAACAGGTCCCACATGGGTAGGATTCATGGAATTTGAAGCATACGGTACGTTCCCGGCGGACAAAACTGCACTGCAAACTACTGTAGATACCGCTGAGAAATTAAAACAAACCGAATACACGACATCAACCTGGAATGTATTCAGTAAGGCACTTTCTGAAGCGAAGGCATTCATTCTGGATGTTGAATCTTCAACGCAAGATGTAAGCAATGCAGATCGTGCGTTACAAGATGCTGTGAGTAAGCTTGTACGTCAAGATGGTACACCTAGCCCTGGCCAGCCATCAGAACCAAGTGTACCATCACAGCCTTCAAACCCGGGAACAGCTCCTTCAACGGGGAATCCGGCTGTAACACCACCGGTTGGATCAGGTACTGTACCAGAGAAGGGTTCGATCACGGTAAAAGGAACGACATCCGGGGAGGACAAGTATTCTATTCGTCCGGATGCATCCCAATTAACCCAGGCAATGCAATCCATGGATGCAGGAAATCGTATCTTGAAGCTGATTGCAGATGTGCCTGACACAGCCAAGAAAGTCACATTCCAATTGGCTGCAAGTCAACTGGGGGCATGGATTCGTTCCGAGGAAGTGAAATCCCTGGATGTGGTTGTAGGACAGACTACCGTTCGTGTTCCTCTGAGATCACTCCCGCTAACCATTGCGGAGACTAAGGGAACGTTCGACATCGTAGTGGCAACAGGATCGACAGATGCACTGACCACATCACAAAAAGCAGCGATTGGTGATCATGCAATTGTTGATGTGAATTTGTTAATGAACAATAAGCCATTGCAATGGACAAACAGAGCGGTTGAGATTGCTCTATCCAATGTGGAGCAACCTAAAAAGAATGATGTAGTGATGGTTGTGCATTCCATATCTCCAACTGGGGAAATGAAACCTGTTACGTACTCCAAGTACGATGACAAGACCAAAACGATGGCGTTCAAACCGCTGGAATCCGGCAGTTATGTCATTACAGAAGTTGAGGTGCCATTACATGATCTGCAAAATCACAACTGGGCTCTCCAAGAAGTGCAGAACCTCTACGGTAAGGGAATTATTGCGGGGATGAGCGCAACTCGTTTCGCCCCACAAGGTGAACTGACCAGAGCACAATTTTTGCAAATGATAATTAAAGGTATTGGTGATACACGCCAGCCGGATCCATCTATTTCAACACCAACGGATGTGAAGGAAGGGCAGTGGTATGCCGATTCAGTAAGACTTGGAATTGAGATGAACATTATTCAAGGCCGAGCGGATAGAAGCTTCGGGGCCAACGAACGGATTTCACGAGAAGATATGGCCGTTATGCTGAATAGAGCTCTTCAAGTTGTGCAACGTGAGGATGCAACCCATTCTGTACCAGAAAATATGGTGTTTGTAGACAACGATGAGATCGCGCCATACGCCAAAGAGGCTGTAGCCTCGATGCAACAACTTGGACTGCTGAATGGCATGCCTGATGGTACGTTTGCTCCGAAAGAAACAGCGAACCGTGCACAGGGAGCTGTTGCAGTCGCCAGGCTGATGGAACAACTGTATTAGAAAATAACAATGCAGGGAAGGAGATCGAATCAACTGATTCGATCTCTTTATTTTTTCGAAAAAATGGGGTTCAGAATTCATCCCTTTCTCTACATAGGCATATGAATCATTTGTTAATGTCGTATTGACAATATCGAATTCATTTGTTATCATTTCGATAATATCAAAACGACAATATTAAGAAATGGGGAATGAGCCATGTTTGGATTTCGATTTGCAAAGTTTCAACCCAGTGAATATGTAATGAAAGTGAAAAATGGAGAGGTAAAACGTCAGGGTGTTGGATTGTCCTTCTATTATTATGAGCCCACCACATCGGTAGTGGTGCTACCCGTGTCCTCGGTGGATGTACCTTTTATGTTTGAAGAGATTACGGCGGACTATCAGACCGTTACTGTGCAGGGACAGCTAAGTTATCGCATTGTAGATTATTTGAAAATAACACAGAGCCTGAATTACACATACAATTTGCGCAAGAATCGGTATATTTCAGACGACCCCGGCAAACTGGACCAACGGGTAATCACCACAGCGAAAGTACTAACCAAGAAATATCTGGAGAAAATGCCGTTGAAGGAGGCCATTCAATCCAGTGAACGGCTGGCAAGCAGCATGAAACGCGAAGTTGTGCAAAGTGAAGAGTTGGAGAAACTGGGCGTTGAGCTGATGAGTCTATCCATCCTGGCCATTCTGCCCAATAAAGAGACGATGCGTGCATTGGAAGCACAAGCGAGGGAAGAGATTTTACGTCAAGCAGATGAAGCGCTGTATGTGCGTCGAAATGCATCGATTGAACAGGAGAGACGAGTGAAGGAGAACGAACTGAACACCGAAATTGCCGTGGAGACAAAGAAACAGCAAATTCGTGAGACCCAATTGCAGGCAGAACGCTCGGTGAAACAGAAACAAAACGAGATGGAGCAGGAGCAGCTTCAGTTCAATACAGCGATGGAGGAACGCAAGCAGCAACTGATTGAATTGACCATTGCCAATCACAATGCCGAGGCAGATGCCAAAGCGTATGAGATTGCTGCCGTGATGAACTCATTGCAAAATGTACAACCAAATGTACTGCAAGCAATGGCGAATATGGGCATGAATTCTGATAAGCTGATCGCACTAGCATTCCAGGAACTGGCCGAAAATGCAGGCAAGATCGGACAGCTTAATATATCGCCGGATCTGTTGCAGGGATTGATGTCTCCCGCGCCGGGCAGAGATCAGGGAGGTAGAGGGCGATGAGATTAGGAAGAAGAGAGGCAGAGCAAGCAGGGAAATCAGTACGTCATCAGGCTACGCCGGACGATCGAATGAGCGAACACAAGCTTATTCTCGTTAAGCGTCGGACCCGATTGGAAGAGTTGGTGGTTCGATATAACACGGTGCAGCATGCTCAGTTTTATATTGAACGTTTGGGCGCAGACTTCAGTGATTATATAGAGGAAGACCGTCGTTATCGGTTATCTGTGCAGCAGGCGCAGCAGCAACTGGGGCAATTGGGCCGTGTACAGACCATTGATCGGGAACATGTGCCGAACTTTATTTTTGGAGAGCAGGATATCGTGGTTGTGGTTGGACAGGATGGGCTTGTAGCCAACACCCTCAAATACGTAACCGAGCAGCCGCTCATCGGGGTGAACCCGGACCCGATGCGTTGGGATGGGGTGTTATTACCTTTCACCGTGGAAGATCTGAGCTTCATTGTTCCTGATGTCATTCGAAAGCAACGAACATTGAAAGAAGTCACTCTCGCCAAAGTGGAACTGAATGATGGACAGTATTTATATGGTGTGAATGATCTGTTCATTGGTCGGAAGACGCATGTATCGGCACGTTATGAAGTGCGTTTGGGTTCATCCGCAGAACAACAATCTTCCAGTGGCATCATTGTATCCACAGGCATGGGATCGACAGGCTGGTTCAAAAGTGTGCTGGCCGGAGCCACCGGAATTGTAGGGTCTGCTGCTTGGCAGAACATGAAATCTGAAGATGAGGTTGCTGTTGCATCCTCATCCATTCATGGAAGCAGGCAGGAGCTGAATCATTTTAACTGGGATGCGCCTTACTTATATTTTTCAGTACGTGAACCTTTTCCGAGTCGAACGACTGCTGCCAATCTGGTGTTTGGACAGATCCATTCGAAGCAACCACTGCACATTGTATCCCAGATGCCAGAGGATGGTGTTATTTTCAGCGATGGGGTCGAGCAGGACTTTCTTGAGTTTAATTCAGGGGTGGAAGCTATCATTGGTTTGGCAGAGAAGAGAGGGCGTCTCGTGGTCTAAAGCTTTATTTTCAAGCCGTTTCCGACTAGAATGGGTAACTAGATGTGATACACTGACGTCAGGAAACGGAAAGAGGGTTAACGATGCAGTCGATATTGTTGGTTGAAGATGATGCCAAGCTAGCAGGATTGCTGGCGGCTTATCTGACCCGAAATGGATTCCAGATACAGGTCACAGATGATTTTCGTCATGTATTGGATGAATTCGTGAAGATGGAACCGGATCTTGTGCTGATGGATGTGAACTTGCCTCAATATGATGGTTATTATTGGTGCAGGCAGATACGTACACATTCCATATGTCCCATTCTATTCATATCCGCTCGGGATAGTGGCATGGATCAGATTATGGCATTGGAACATGGAGCGGATGATTATATTACAAAACCTTTTCAATATGAAGTTGTGCTTGCCAAAGTCCGCAGTCAGCTACGCAGAGCCTATGGTTCTTACGCTGCTGTTCAGCAGGAAGTAACAGTTACGAATGGTCCCATGATCCTCTATCCTGAGCGATTTGTACTGGAATATGATCAACGTTCAATAGAGCTGACACAGAAGGAAGCGATACTGGTGGAAGCACTAATGGCAAAGGCAGGCCGAGTTGTCAGCCGAGAAAAATTGTTAGAACAAATGTGGGAAGATCAGCATTTTATCGATGATAATACGTTGAATGTCTATATTACCCGTGTTCGCCGGAAGTTGAAGGAGCTGGGTGCAGAAGAGATTTTGGAGACGGTTCGCGGAGCTGGTTATCGTGTGTTGGATCTGCTTTCATCTGCACAGGGAAAAGGGAAATGAGACTTTTCCTGAAAGACCACCAGATGTTAGTTGGATTTTATGTGTTACAGATGCTGCTGGTTCCGTGTGTCTACTGGCTCTCTGGTGAGGGCCGTCCGATGAAGATTGTCCTTTATGGCATGCTGATCAGTACTGTTGTACTGTTGGTCTATCTGATCATACGTTACCTCCAGCTGCGAGCGTATTATCGTCTGCTTGAACAACCACGTAAACTGGTAAACGAGCCTTTCCAAACGCTTGGAAATTCGGTCGTGGCGGAAGCCATCCAGGAATTGTTACATGAACTGGAGCGTAATCGGCAGAACGAGATGGGTCAATTGCGTACTAGCAAGGATCAGCAGGTGGTATTCATGAATCGCTGGGTTCATCAGATGAAGACGCCCTTGTCCATCATCCAACTGACCTTGGAAGATGTGGAAGATGAGACGGCTGGCAGTATTCAGGATGAGCTGGATAAAATGCGCAAAGGACTTGAGATGGTCTTGCATTCATCACGGCTTGAACAGTTCGAAGGGGATTTTCGTGTAGAGCTGCTGTCTCTGCATGAGGTGCTTCGGAGTAGCATTGCAGAGAACCGACGTTTGTTTATTCGCAGAGGCATTACGCCGGATATCCGGATGGAGGGCGACCTTCAGATATACAGTGATTCCAAGTGGCTACGGTTCATGTTCACCCAGATTTTGACCAATGCCGTGAACTATTCCGATAGCAAATCAGGCAAAAAAGTGATCATTACCGGCTATAAACAGGAAGAGCGTACAATCCTGGACATTCAGGATGAGGGAATCGGCATCTCGTCCGAGGATATTCATCGTGTGTTCAATCCCTATTTTACAGGTGAACGTGGCAGGCAATACCACGAATCCACAGGGATGGGGTTATATCTGGTTCGTGAGATCAGTGCACGTCTGGATAACCGGGTAGAGTTGTTTTCGGAGCTGAATAAGGGAACGTTGGTCAGATTTAGCTGGCTTCATTCGAAATATCCGCAATAAAGAGCGCTTTGCCCACAGCCATGGGTGAGGTGTTTTTTTTATAGATACAACAAGTTATGGAGGCAGGGGAACAGAACCTTAAACGTACTGTAAGGGAAGTTTAAGGTAATTCGATAGCACCGTTAGGGGAGGTCAGTTAGGATAAGAATAGAATTAACGTATAAAGAATGATGGATCAGGAGGGAATTATGTATGGAAATGTTACAAGTATCGGGACTGAACAAAGTATATCAGGGCAAAGTGCAGACTCAAGCCCTTAGTGATATTCATCTGACAATCAAACAAGGTGAGTTTGTGGGTATTATGGGCCCGTCCGGCAGTGGCAAAACCACATTGTTAAACATGGTCTCTACCATTGATGAACCCAGCTCAGGCAAGGTGCTAATTAATGGCATGAACCCGTTTGATATGAAAAAGAAAGAACTTGCCATGTTCCGGCGTCGGGAACTCGGGTTTGTCTTTCAGGATTTCAATCTGTTGGACACGCTGACGGTTGCCGAGAATATTGTACTTCCATTGACGCTGGACAAGGTCAAACTGAAGGAGATGGAGAGTAGACTACATCGTATTACAGCCAAGCTTGGGATTGATCATATTCTGGATAAACGAGTGTACGAAATCTCGGGTGGACAGCGACAGCGCACAGCCATTGCGAGATCCATGATCAATATGCCTTCGATTGTATTGGCGGATGAACCCACTGGTGCATTGGATTCCACTTCATCTCAGGCTGTCATGGAGTCGCTTGAACAGATTAATCAGCAGGAGAAAACGACCATTATGCTGGTGACACACGATCCCCTTGCTGCAAGTTATTGCAATCGAATCGTATTTATCAAGGACGGGAAACTGGCAGCGGAGGTACACCGCGGAGATAATCGGCAGACGTTCTTCCAGCGGATCATTGATACTTTATCCTTCTGGGGAGGGAATTCACATGAGCTTTCCTCAGTTCGCGTTTAATAACATTCGCCGCAATGGGCGAGCGTATATTGCTTTTTTTCTTAGCAGTGTGTTTATGGTCATGATATTTTTCGCTTATGCAGTATTTATCTATCATCCATATGTGGCAGAGTTGCCAATGGGTGACACTACCGCTACGGGGATGCAGATCGCTTCGATTATCGTGTATGTGTTTGCATTTTTCTTTGTTATGTATTCCATCAGTGCTTTTCTCAAATCACGGAACAAGGAGTTTGGCATTCTGACCATACTTGGTGCGGAGCCTGGACAGATTCGGAAATTGGTCATATTGGAAAATATGTTGATCGGCTGTCTGTCCATTATTGCCGGTATCGGCGGAGGCATGTTGTTGTCCAAGCTGTTCCTGATGTTAACCACTCGTTTTATCGGGATGGATGATCTGTCCTTTTATTTTCCGGTGAAAGCGATTCTGATTACGATCGGGGCCTTTCTGTTATTATTTTTCTGCATTTCACTTTTCACATTGGTATTTATCGGAAACAAACGGACGTTAGAACTTTTGACGGGGACCAGCAAACCTAAAAAAGAACCCAAAGCTTCGTGGTTCTTCTCACTTCTGGGCCTGACATTACTTACAATCGGATTTGTAGCACTCCGCAGTAAATTGAGTGGCGGTACGATCTTGCTCGCAGCAGTGACAGGCATCACAGGGACGTATTTTTTCTACTCACAACTTTCCGTGCTCATTATACGGGTATTGAAGCGTAATCGTAAAACGGTATGGCATGGTACTCGTCTGTTATGGATCTCAGAGATGAGTTACAAAATGAAGGATAATGCTCGGATGCTCTTTATGGTGACGGTAGTGATTGCGATTGCTTCGATGAGTGCAGTTGTGATTTTGTCACTGGATCAAGAGAACCGGGAGCAGTTTACAAACAATGATTTTCCAATTCAATACAATGTTTTCAGACCAGCAGAGCAATTGGATATGAGCGCTATTGATTCGATGCTTGAAGCTGCAGGCTTGGATTATCAACAGATATATCTGGAATATTTCTGGTCCGCTGCAGATCAGAGTGCTGTCTCGGTTATGCCGCTTAGTCACTACAACCAATACAATCTGACACAAGGGAAAAAGATGTTCCAATTGGATGCCGGATCTGCCTTATTTGTGGATACCCGCAATGAGAAGGATCAGGGTCAGATCGAGCGCAACAGATTTCGTAATTTTGCGAAGGGAGACAAGTTGACGTTGAGTCTGAATGCGAGCCCACTGGAAGCTCGGGTTACGGATACAGATACCGATCCACAGTTTGGAACCCTACTCTATGCTACAGGTGTAGTTGTCCTACCGGATGAGAAGTATGAAGAGATTGCCCAACAGATCAAAGAGAATATGATATCTGCTAAATATCTGTATCAGATTCCTGCATGGGGTCATGCTGTACCTGACCGCCACTCCTCGGAAGCCATGGTTAGCGATCAGCTTCTATTCTCCGCGGATTCCATTCGGAGTAGCAACGCTTCAACGGATAACCACTCTGGATATCTGAGTACGCGGTACGGTGATTTTGAAAGATTCAGACAGGGGACAGCACTATTTACCTTCTTGGGCATATTTATCGGATTAATCTTCTCGATCTCTTCCGCAAGCTTTCTGTATTTCAGACTGCATACCGATCTTGAAGCGGATGGAAAGATGGTGCATTCTCTTTCGAAAATGGGTCTCAGTTTCCAGGAGATGAAACGATCATCCACCGTTCAGATTGCTATTCTGTTCTTTTTACCGATCGGAGTAGCTATCATTGAAACTTTGGTCGTGGTTAAGCCATTTCTTACTGAATTCGGTATTACCAATTATACGATGCCGCTGTTGACTGTATTTGGTGCCTTTGTACTTGCACAGACGTTTTATTTCTTTGTTATTCGTTCCAGATATGTATCTTCTCTGCGCAAAATGATGGTGTAACTATCTTAGAAACAAACGGTCATAGGGACCGACGATGATCTGTTCATTGCCTGCATTCCTTGATTCAGATCAAGGAAATGCGGGTTTTCTTGCGATAAGATGAATGTATTCACAGATTATATTATCGAGGAGGAAGATTAATCATGAGTATCACGTCATTGCAAGAAGTCAAAACATTCAGCGAGGACCGTTTCACAAAACGGATTTTATTCCAACATGGTGATGGAGTGACCTTTGTACTTCATTTTCTGCCAGGTCAGCAGCTTCCCGTTCATAAACATCCGGGCACAGACGTTATTTTGCTGGTGGTCGAAGGCACAGGCACACTTATTTTGGATGGTGAAGAACAAGAGGTGAAACAAGAGGATGTGATCCATTGTGGCGGTGAGGTGGAGTTCGCATTCCATAATACAGGAGATCAGGAGGTTCGTTTGTTCGTGGTGTTAAATAAAGTACCAGCAGCATCGTATGCAAAGGACATCTAAGATCTAATATCTAGGAATTGATAGAATGATTCACTGATCGGCACTAATATAAGGGAAACTCTATTCTGGAGTTTCCTTATTTATTTTTTATTCAAAAAACACTGTATGTGTCCGACAAGCCATTTCGTAGGAGACGATCAAGTGTAAGTCAATCCTTCGAAAAACAAAAAGCATACGTGTGTCTGAGAACATCAGATTTAAGTACGCTTTTTCGTATTCCAGCAGTAATTTGTTCATGCATCCGGTCTATAGTCATTGTGCCTAGAAGTACCCTAGCATTTCTTTGGCTTCATTCGACATCAGCTGTGGAGACCACTGTGGCTCCCACACGACTTGAACATCAATATCAGTCTTATTTGTATTTTCCTGCAAAACCCATTTCACCGCACCAACAATTGTATCGTGCAGCGGGCAACCTGGTGTAGTCAGCGTCATCCGTACATGTACCCGTTCAGGCTCTTCCCTTACTTCATACACCAGACCCAAGTCAACGATATTGACACCTAATTCAGGGTCATATACTTCCTTGAGACATTCCAGCAAATGCGTGGTTTGTTCCATCATGTTCACTCTCCAGTCCATTTTATTAACATTAACGTCTGAATACCAAAGCAATATTTGTTATATAAACGATGGAGACAAGAGACAAAATCGTCCCTCCAACCATCATGACCTCTGCCAGATTAATCAGAATTCCACTGACAAGCAAAAGGCTTCCAGCGACCATGGCGAGCATACCCCAATTGACATACCGTTCACTTAGCATACCTGCCATCAGCGGTGTTCCGGGTCTGCCTGCCTGCTTGTCATATTTGTGGGTCCACCATAGAAAGGGCACGATTTTGGAGGCATAACCAAGTATGGTGAGAGACACCCAGCCCCCGAGATATACCCATCCAGACAGCAGAACAACACGTGGATGGAGCAGTAGTTCAGTCCCTTGCGAGGAATAGATCAGTAGGGCAACAGCATATACAGCCAACGCACGGCTTACATACACAGACCAGCGGATGCCCGGACCTGGGTTACTTTTGTGCCGTTTCTCCTGAATTTGCTCCAAGTGATACACATAGAAGAGAAGGGCTGCGGTTAGAAGTAGGAGCGCGAGCCAGAGCAGACCTCCCTTAATACCTGTCAGAAATGCGACAACACCTGTAACTACAGCTGCATTCCACAGAACCAGGACCACTTTTTGCAGTCGAATGGAATAATCGTGGGATAAGTAGAACATGGGAAGCATTTTGTAACTGAAGCCGGTAATTAACATGCCAAACCAGCCAAGTGTTCCCATCCAGATATGTGCGCCGAATAAGCGTTCATGCAGACTATTCCAATCACCAAAGGCAAAATTCAGACCCATTAGCATACCGGACAGCCCGGTAAGAACCAGATAAAGACAGGAACAAGCTGCGCTGATCGTTACCGGATTCCACTGTGAGGCCCGGAAGAGGGTAACGGCCATATTCCATCCGAACAACAGAATGCCAGAAAGCGCGAGTGTAGCAGAAACGGCAATCCAGATGACATCTGCATGAATGAAGCCGTATAAGATACCCACGATTCCAATACTGAACAAGAAATAATGACAATAACCGAGAAACAGACTGTAGATATTGGATTGCAAAATAACATGTATCAACTGATAAACGGCACCCATAGCCAGCATGGTTGCCCACCCGAGCACAAACAGATGGGCATGAAACCAGCCTTCGGGTCCTCTGAGTTCATCACCAAGCCAGCCTGTCAGCGAGAGCAGGGAGAATGCGTGATACATTACAAATCCAAAGATGCCCGTGATGATAAAAAGAAACGGCAACCTGGACATGGCTTTCGCCTCCTTACCCTTTTTCAATTCTCACTTTGGCTGTACCATCCGCCTGATCTGCAACTGTGTAGAGACAACCCAGATTGTTAAGTTCCTCAATCAAGAATACAGGCACACGGTCATTATGAATCAACACGACATCCCCGGGCTTGCAACGCTTCAGTGCCGCAAGCGTTCGCATCATCGGCTGAGGTGGTTCTAATCCCCGGTTATCAAGTACGACGGTTGGAGCCTGAGAAGATGGATTGAACTCAGCTTCCACAATAATTTCTTCTGGACGGCCCTCGCAGGAAAATGAGGTATCACCTGAAACCGAATCCAGTTCAGTCTTTGGGGGCGTACCGGATAAAACCGCTGCAGATATGGTATCTGCACTGGTTTTATTTTTTTTGTGCACAAATGTGGTGACCCAGTGATCTGAACTCTTGCGTTCTGATGAATTGGAGTACCCTTTCATTTTGAGAATACCGAGCAGAGGCGTTGGTTTGAATGGAGCGTGTAGTACAAATACATCTTCATGTTGAAGGCCTTTGACCGTGTCCATGATCAACTGAAACGGCTCCAGCTTTTTACTCAGATGAGAACGCACATCCAATTCAACAATATGGACTTCAGATGGAGACATGTGCGTTCACATCCAATCCTGCACCAGCTACATCCGCCTGCTGTACCAACTGTAGAGATGATTCATACAGGGCGACCATACCACCATACAGAGCATAGAAGAATGACTCCGGCGCATCGAGGGAGAAGGACAGATATGCTTTGGGATCCATTCCGAGCACACGCTCAAAAAGTCTCGCACTATCATAGGCGTAAAAACAGAAATGAGTATATTCGAACACAGGCATTTTTTCATAAATGGTAATGATCTCTTGTGCATATTCCACTTGCTCACGCTGTGCCATTTGAATCATGGTTGTGGCATCTTCCAGCCGCAGCGTGATGCGAAGTGTAGTGTCATCAATAATATCAACGTGCGCCATAGCGCTTCAGCTCCAATCTATAATTTGCTGATTTTGACCTGGAACGTTGTAGGCCCCTGTTCAATGTACTCCCAGTTGAAGCCGTCAGGATGTGTGGATTGGAACTGGAATCATAGCGGTTTTGGATCGTGATCATTAATAAGCAGCATGGATTCCTGCGGTTGCAGCTGATCAAACGTTTCGAAAATAACTTTATGTTTCAAATGCGGTGGATACTCCGTGGCATTAATAGTTGCTGCATATGTGTTCATGTGTCATTCCTCCAAATAGGGATAGTGTGGTGTTGCAATTTGATTATAGAAAATGTGAAGAGGGGTCTTTGTGAGCCTGCTCACACATTTCCTTTTGCCATAATTTTGCCTTATTTGGACCACAATCCTGTTTGGAAAAGGGTTACGGAGCATATATAGATGTGCACTTGTGCGCTATGTTTCACTTCTTGTGATATTTTGCACAGTTGAGCGAACGAGACATCCTTATATTTAGCGTCAAGATGACACTCGATGAGAGGAAGTATGTTCCCTCCTTCGGCTGATGTGAAGACAGCACCCTAGAGAAGGGAGGTACGTGTATGGAATCGAAATTAATGGACCCATTTGGAAGAATACATGATTACTTAAGAATTTCGGTTACGGATCGCTGTAATCTCCGCTGTGTGTATTGTATGCCGGAGGAAGGAATGCAGTTTGAACCGACAGAACGAATCCTGTCCTATGAAGAAATCACGTCCATCGTTAAGGCGCTTGCTCCATTAGGCATTAGGAAATTGCGTTTAACTGGAGGGGAGCCTCTTGTTCGCAAGGGTCTGGATCAACTGATTGCCATGTTGTCCGCCATTCCAGGAATTGAAGATATCGCATTGACAACCAATGGCATCTATTTGGCAGCCTATGCGGATCTGCTGAAGGCTGCGGGGCTAACACGGGTGAACATAAGCCTGGATTCTTTGAAGCCAGAACGATTCGCAAGCATTACCCGGGGCGGCAAGGTGCAGCGTGTGCTGGATGGCATTAAAGCCAGTCAAAAGGCTGGATTTCATCCGATCAAGCTGAACGTGGTGCTGATGAAAGGCGTGAACGACGATGAAGTGGAAGACTTTCTGAGGATGACCCTGGATGAACCCATTCATATTCGTTTTATCGAGTACATGCCTATAGGTGACAGTGGTGATGGCTGGAGATCAGGATATCTACCACTCGAACATGTGCTGGAAACATGCGGAGCATCATGGAACTACGAAAGCTGTGGTGAAGTTTACGGCAATGGTCCCGCAGATAGTTACCGCATAAAGGGAGCTGCTGGAACCTTTGGTCTGATCCATCCGGTCAGCAGTCATTTCTGCGGAAATTGCAATCGACTCAGGCTGACGGCAGACGGAAATATCAAACCTTGTCTCTACTGGTCGGATGAGTTCAATGTTCGTCCACTCGTAGGTGATGACAAGGCGGTTCAGGGCTTATTTTACAAGGCACTCGGAGCCAAACCCGAAACCCATGACATGGTAAAAGCCTTAAACGGGCAACAGATCGACGGCACGCCAACGTTGCGAAATATGTCGCAAATCGGAGGTTAGCAACCGCAGTTCAAGATTCAGACTTGCATTAACAGGTCACATTTGTGGGAGGACAACAATGAGTAACAAAAGCATGCCCTGGATGGGCAAACTCAAATATTTTGCCAAACGTGAAAAAAGTGCGGAGGGCTGGAGTGAAATGTCCCCGGTTAATCGGGACTGGGAAGATGTCTATCGCCGCCGCTGGCAGCATGACAAAGTGGTACGTTCCACACACGGAGTCAATTGTACCGGATCATGCAGCTGGCAGATCTATGTAAAGGATGGCATTGTGACCTGGGAAACGCAGGCAACCGATTATCCTTCAACTGGACCGGATATGCCGGAATTTGAACCACGGGGATGCCCGCGTGGAGCGAGCTTTTCATGGTATTTGTACAGTCCACTGCGTGTCAAACATCCCTACGTACGTGGTGCGCTGCTGGATATGTGGCGTGATGCACTTCAGACACATGGTGACCCGGTCCAAGCGTGGTCCAGCATTGCGGATGATCCTGCAAAAGTAAAAAGATATAAATCCGTACGTGGTAAAGGTGGATTGGTTCGTGCGTCTTGGGGAGAAGTTACACAGATTATTGCAGCTTCTTTGATTCATACGATCAAAGAATACGGACCCGACCGAATTATTGGTTTCTCACCGATTCCTGCCATGTCGATGGTCAGTTATGCAGCAGGATCACGGTTCTTATCCTTGATGGGATCACCATTGCTCAGTTTCTACGACTGGTATGCGGATCTGCCACCGGCTTCACCTCAGATCTGGGGTGATCAAACGGACGTACCGGAGAGCAGTGACTGGTACAACTCGGGATACATTCTGGTATGGGGCTCGAATCTGCCAATGACGCGGACACCGGATGCCCACTTCCTGGCTGAAGCACGTTATCGGGGAACAAAAGTGGTATCCATCAGCCCGGACTATGCGGAGTATGTGAAATTCGCAGATACGTGGATGTCGGTAAAACAAGGGACGGACGGCGCTCTGGCGATGGCTATGGGCCATGTCATTCTAAAAGAGTTTTACATTGAAAAACCTACGGACTATTTCATGCAATATGCCAAACAGTATACTGATTTTCCAAATCTGCTGATTGTAGAAGAAAAAGATGGCGTACACACAGCAGGCAGATTTCTCGTTGGGGAAGATCTGGGCATCACAGGCAATAATATGGCTTGGAAAACGCTTGTATATGATGAAAACAGTGGAACCTATGCCATGCCAAAAGGAAGTTTGGGCTTCCGTTGGGGCGAAGAAGGCACATGGAATCTCAAAATGGAACACGTAGAGAACGGTGAGCCGATTAATCCAAGATTATCCTTGCTCGGTGTTCACCACGACCTCGTCACCATTCAACTGCCCTACTTTGATGACGAAGGTAAACATATCATGCAACGTCAGATTCCTGTACGTCGAATATGGCTTGAGGATCGATGGATCATGGTCACAGCCGTATATGATCTTGTGCTTGCGAAGTACGGAGTCGAACGAGAAATGACCCGCTCTGCGGATTCAACAGAAGTTGTCACTAATGGAGAACAGTTGAGTGTACGTATTAACCGTGGAGACGACATCTTGCATGAACCGCAGGAAAAACCGTTTACCCCTGCATGGCAAGAGAAAATTACCGGTGTAGATCAAGAAACGGTTACGCAGATTGCCCGTGAGTTTGCACAGAATGCCATCGATACCCAAGGTCGGTCCATGATCATCATGGGAGCAGGTATTAATCACTGGTACAACTCCGACGTTATCTATCGCGCAATAATTAACCTAATTCTGATGACTGGCTGTCAGGGTGTGAATGGTGGAGGCTGGGCCCATTATGTCGGTCAAGAAAAATTGCGTCCGGCTGAAGGCTGGCAAACGATTGCCTTTGCTCGTGACTGGACCGGACCTGCACGTCTGCAGAACGGAACATCCTTCTTCTACTTTGCAACAGATCAATGGAGATACGAGGAGACCCAAGTCGAAGAGTTGACTTCGGCGCTTGAAGGTGAACCCCGGTTCCAGCATGTAGCCGATTATAATGTGATGGCTGCTCGTATGGGCTGGCTTCCATCCTATCCACAATTCAATCGCAACTCGATTGATCTGCATCAGGATGCATTGCAGGCCGGAGCAACGACGAAGGAAGAGATTGGTGCTTATGTTGCTTCCGAGTTACAGAACAAAAATCTGAAGTTCTCGATCGAGCAACCGGATGATCCGGCGAACTTCCCACGTGTGCTATTTGTCTGGAGAGCAAATCTGATCTCAAGTTCTGGCAAAGGACATGAGTATTTCCTCAAGCATCTACTCGGTGCTACGAACGGATTGTTGAACGATGACGATCATGGATTGCGCCCAGAACATGTGGAGTGGGTGGATGAGGCACCGGAAGGCAAGCTTGATCTGATGATCAATATGGATTTCCGTATGGCAGGAACAGCGATGTATTCCGATATTGTGCTGCCAGCAGCGACCTGGTATGAGAAAAGCGATCTGAGCAGTACGGATATGCATCCGTTCGTTCATCCATTCAATCCGGCGGTAGCCGCGCAGTGGGAATCCCGTTCCGACTGGGATACCTTCAAGGAAATCGCACGTGTATTCTCCGAGATGGCTGCGCAGCAATTCGATGGGCCGCAGAAGGAGATCATTGCTACACCGCTCTTGCATGATTCACCGGATGAGCTTGCTCAACCGTACGGAGAGATCAAAGACTGGAGTGCGGGAGAATGTGAAGCAATCCCGGGTAAAACGATGCCACATATTCAGGTCGTGGAACGTGACTATGCTGCCGTATATAACAAAATGATCAGTCTAGGACCTGTGGTGAAGGATAAACCAATCGGTACCAAAGGCATATCCTGGTCTGCTAGTGAAGAGTATGAAAAACTCAAGGGTATTCTGGGCGTGCACCGTAAAGATGGCGTTGGACAAGGATGTCCGGATCTGAGCACCGACCGCAATGTTGCGGAGGCCATTCTGACCTTGTCCAGTACAACGAATGGCAAGATGGCCGTACGTGCGTGGGAAGCGCTGGAACAGAAAACGGCATTACATCTGAAAGATTTGGCTGAGGAACGGTCTGAGGAATGTTTTACATTTGACGAGATCACTTCCAAACCGAAAACGGTCATTACCTCGCCTGCATTCAGCGGATCTGAAAAAGGCGGACGCCGATATTCGCCATTCACCACCAATGTGGAGCGCCTGATTCCATGGCGTACATTGACCGGCAGACAGCAGTTCTATATTGATCATGCGATGCTCCGTGAGTTCGGAGAGACATTAGCGACATTTAAACCTGTGTTGAAGCATACGCCGTTCCATCCGAACAGCAAACGTCCGATCGAAGGTGGCAAAGAAATTGTCCTGAATTACCTGACACCGCATAACAAGTGGTCAATCCACAGTATGTACTATGATGCGCTGCCGATGCTGACGTTGTTCCGAGGTGGCCCAACAATCTGGATGAACTACGAAGATGCAGAAGAAGCCGGACTGGTCGACAACGACTGGATCGAATGTTTCAACCGTAACGGGGTAGTCGTTGCCAGAGCCGTAGTAACACACCGTATTCCTCGCGGCATGGCATTCATGTATCATGCTCAGGACCGTCACATTAACGTTCCGGGTACCAAAATATCACAGACACGTGGGGGTACACATAACAGTCCGACACGTATTCATGTGAAGCCAACACATATGATCGGTGGTTATGCCCAGTTAAGTTATGGCTTCAACTACTATGGCCCGACAGGTAACCAGCGTGACCTCAATGTCATCATAAGAAAACTGCAGGAGGTGGATTGGCTTGAAGATTAAAGCACAAGTCAGTATGGTCATGAATCTGGACAAATGCATAGGGTGCCATACATGTAGTGTGACGTGCAAAAACACCTGGACTAATCGTCCAGGTGCAGAATATATGTACTGGAACAATGTGGAGACCAAGCCAGGGGTCGGTTATCCAAAACAATGGGAGGACCAGGAGCGTTATCGCGGTGGCTGGGAGATGAAGAATGGCAAACTGGAATTGAAGTCCGGCACAAGGGCAAGACGCTTGCTTAACATTTTCCATAATCCGGATCAGCCTACCATTGATGATTATTACGAGCCATGGACATACGAGTATGAGAAACTGACGAACAGTCCGGAGAAAAAACATCAGCCTGTAGCAAGACCGAAATCCCAGATTACGGGTGAATATATGAATCTGGAGTGGGGTCCGAACTGGGAAGACGATCTGGCAGGTGCCCATGTAACGGGGATGGAAGATCCCAATATGAAGGGTGTCGAAGCCTCAATCAAAATGGATTTTGAACAGGTATTTATGATGTACCTGCCACGGATCTGTGAACACTGTCTCAACCCGGCCTGTGTATCCTCCTGTCCTTCCGGAGCGATGTACAAACGGGAAGAAGACGGCATTGTACTGGTCGACCAAAATGCATGCCGCGCATGGAGATTCTGTGTGTCGAGCTGTCCTTACAAAAAAGTCTATTTCAACTGGCAGACAAACAAAGCCGAGAAATGTACTCTTTGTTTCCCACGGATTGAAGCGGGTCTACCAACGATCTGTTCCGAAACCTGTGTGGGACGTATCCGTTATATCGGCCTGATGCTGTATGATGCAGACCGTGTTGAAGCCGCTGCTTCGGTTGAAAATGATCAGGATCTCTATGAATCCCAGATGGATATTTTCCTTGATCCGAATGACCCTGAGGTGATTCGCGAAGCGCGCGAGGCCGGAATTCCAGAGGATTGGATTATTGCAGCGCAACAGTCCCCTATTTATAAAATGGTTATTGACTGGAAAATTGCGCTCCCGCTTCGCCCAGAATACCGCACCATGCCAATGGTATGGTACATTCCACCGCTTAGCCCGATTACCAATCGGGTAGAGGGACAGGGAAGTTCGCTGGAGGCCAATGATATTTTCCCGGCGATTGATAACATGCGTATTCCAGTGGAATATTTGGCCAATCTGCTTACGGCAGGAGATACGGATCGAATCCGTGAAGTACTGCGAAAAATGGCAGTTATGCGCATTCACATGCGTAACCAGCAGACGGGCAAGACCAGTGAATCGGAATTACTGGAAAGAGTAGGCATGGATGCTCAGGAAGTGGAGGACATGTACCGACTGCTCGCTATTGCGAAATACAATGACCGTTTTGTCATCCCGCCAGCTCACCGTGAGGAAGTGGAAGATCTCTTCAGCGAACAGGGCAGCTGCGGACTTGATTTTGCAGGGGGGCCAGGTTCTTGCGGAGTATTCTGATGGGAGAGGAGACAACGACAACGATGACGATCGAACTCAATGAAGGAACAGGTCAGGCTCTGGTTTACGATACGAATACAAGAAGAATGGTCTGTAAACTGATCTCCTATCTGTTGCAATATCCCGATACAGTGTGGAGAGAAGGGCTGCAGGGAGTGAAGGAAGCTATACAGTCCATTTCCGATGAGACGGTGAACCAGATCTTGCTGACATTTGTAGATGAAGCACAGGCAGTAAGCTCGATTGAGTGGCAGGATGCCTATGTTCGTACATTCGATTTTGATAAAAAGTGTAACCTCTATCTCACGTATGCTCTTCATGGCGATGAGCGGGATCGGGGCCCGGCTCTGATTGAATTGAAACGCAGATATGAAGCTGCAGGATTTTATATGGAAGTAAGTGAGTTGCCGGATTATCTGCCTATGGTGCTTGAATTTGTGGCTGAGGCTCCTGAGGAAGATGCCTTGGGTGTGCTCTCCAGCTGCTATAAAGCTCTGGTCACGATGACCGAGAGCATTACCGGACAGAACAGCCCATATGGACCATTGCTCAGTCTGATGTTACAGGTCATTCCTGAGCCCCCAGCTCCTGATGTACCCAAACAAGAAGAAGCAGTTAACCAACAACCTGAAGATCTTATGCAGATCGCGGCTCAGATGAGGAGGGGGAATCGGTGAGTACACTGGAACTGTTGTTATGGGGCGCTCTTCCCTATATGGTCATTGTTTTCTGTATTACGGCAACGATCTGGAGATATGTGACGAATCCCTTCAGTTGGACGTCCAAGTCCAGTGAGATGTTGGAGAAACGCATGTTAAAATGGGGCAGCTTACTCTTTCACATCGGAATATTCGCCGTAATCTGTGGACATATTGCCGGTTTGCTTGTTCCGGTAGAGTTCTATCGCTGGATCGGCCTCAGTGATGAAGGATATCACTTGATGGCTATCGCAGGAGGACTGCCTGCGGGGATCATTGCATTTGCAGGTGCAGTCATTCTACTGGTTCGCCGTTATGTTGTTCGCCGGGTGCGGGCAACAAGCAGCATCGGGGACTGGCTGGCCCTTGTCATGTTGATCATTGTCATTGTCACCGGAATACTAGCGACCTCGGCCAATGCGGTAAATCACACAGGTTTCGACTATCGAACAACCATTAATCCATGGTTGCGCGGTCTGATCGTATTCCAGCCTGATCCGGTTCTGATGCAGACGGTACCGCTGAATTTCAAAGTACACATTCTGCTTACCTTTGTACTGTACTGCGTGTTTCCATTTACTCGTCTGGTTCACATGTTAAGTATGCCACTGGGTTATCTGAAACGCAGTTATGTGTTGTATCGCAGAAGAGATGGAGCTGTGTATCCGAATCAGGAACAAAAAAAGGAAAGGGCGATGTAAATGCAACATAAAGGAAAGGTTCAACTGCCCTTGCAAACCGCAAGTCTGGTTCTTGGTTTCATGGTATGGGTTATCCTGTCATCTCTGATGCCATTTATTAAAGAGGATATTGCGCTTACATCTTCCCAGCTTGCATGGGCAACAGCAATTCCTGTATTGATCGGATCGATTGCCCGCATTCCAATTGGTTATTGGACGAATCGATATGGAGCACGTAATATTTTCATGATTAGCTTTGTTCTGTTGCTGGCTCCTGTATGGTGGATTAGCCGTGCGACATCGTTCAGTGATCTGGTGATTGGTGGACTGTTCCTCGGTATTGGGGGAGCTGTCTTCTCCGTCGGTGTAACTTCACTGCCCAAATACTATCCGAAAGAGCGACATGGGTTTGTTAACGGGATCTACGGAATTGGTAACCTGGGGACAGCACTGTCTGCATTTGGAGCCCCACTGATCGCTGATCGTATGGGGTGGTCTACGACGGTTCTACTCTACAGTATTTTACTACTAGGAATGGCAGCGCTGAATTTTGCTCTGGGAGACAAAAAGGAAACACGTGTTAATGTTCCGCTTATGCAGCAGCTGAAGGCCATATCACGCAACAATAAACTATGGTTGCTCTGTTTGTTCTATTTTCTGACATTTGGTTCGTTCGTGGCATTTACGGTATATTTGCCAAATTTCTTAGTCAGTCATTTCCAGATGGACAAAGTCGATGCAGGTATTCGTACAGCGGGATTTATTCTCGTTGCTACCATCATGCGACCTATTGGAGGCTGGCTTGGAGATCGATTTAATCCGTTCAAAATATTAATGTTTGTGTTCGGCGGATTAACGATTGCAGCGATTGTATTATCCTTCGCGCCATCATTCTATATCTATACGATTGGATGTCTGACTGTGGCATTATGCGCAGGGACAGGTAACGGAACCATTTTCAAATTAGTGCCAATGTATTTCGTCAAACAACCAGGTGTAGCGAATGGAATGATCTCCGCTATGGGGGGACTGGGTGGATTCTTCCCTCCGTTGATGTTGACTTTGTTGTACAGCATGACGGGTCATTATGCCATTGGTTTCATGGCTTTGTCTCAGATTGCGTTGGTCAGTCTTGTACTTGTGATCTGGATGTTCTACCAGGAGAAGCTTCAGTTATCTGCCAGCATTCTGGAGAGTACCATTGAAGCCATTCTGATCACAGATACGAACAGTGTTATTACATCCGTGAACCCGGCCTTTACTGCGGTCACTGGTTATAGTGCTGAAGAGGCGGTTGGACAGAAGCCAAGTCTGCTGAAATCCGGTAAGCAGGATAAACGTTTCTATGACCAATTATGGCTGGAATTACGTGAAAAAGGATATTGGCAAGGAGAGATCTGGAATCGGAAGAAAAATGGAGACATCTATCAGGAATGGCTAAGTATTACGGCAATCCGTAATGAAGCAGGCGAAGTCAAATATTATGCGGGCATGTTCAGTGACATGGGCAAGCCAGAGCTCACAATCGCCTGATACATGTATCGGTAATTGTGCATACAGCAAGAGACCTTAACATCGATTGCAGGCGTTAAGGTCTCTTTTTGCACACAGAGATTGGTGTAAGGAATTGGGGTAACCCTAGTGGAGCTTGATGATCATGCATCCTTTTGTTGTTTCAATGCTTGTAAATCAAGAATGATAATTCGGCTGCGATCCACTTCGAGCAAGTGCTCTTTCGTAAGCTGGTTTAGAAGTCGGTTTGCTGTCTCCCTTGTTGTTCCGATGGAGTTGGCGAACTCCTGATGTGTCATGGGCAGGTTGATGATAATCTGGTCTCCGACCGTCTGTCCGTGTTGCTCTGCAAGCATTAAGAGGAAAGAAAGCACACGGTTGCGCACATCCTGACCAGAGAGTACTTGCAATTTATCCTGTAATTCTCGTATTTTGTCTCCGAGTACACGCATGATTTTGATCGCAATCGATGGAGTGCCCAGCATTAATCGTTCGAACAATCGGACAGGTATGGCCAGTAGTTCAGTAGGGGTAATCGCTTCAGCGGTAGCCGGATAGGGGTGTGCGTTAAAAAAGCCGGTGTGCGGGAACATATCTCCTGTTTTGAGGAAAGAGACAATCTGTTCATGCCCGTTCTCATCCGTTTTGTAAGCTTTTACAATGCCCGTACGGATGAAAAAAACAGCTTCTTTTTCACTACCTTCGCTAAAAATGACCGTTTTCTTGTGAATGCTTCTAGATATGGCGATATCTTCGACCTGCTTTAATTCCTCAGGGCTAAGGTCCTGGAAGATGGGGAACTGTTGTAGAAACTCCGCTGCTGAATCTTTGTTTACCCTGCTCATGAGAATCTTTCCTCTCTGTTTTCATATTTCTGAACTTTGACATCATTCAATCCTAGGAGGTTAACTGTGAAGTGAAAACCAATACAATCGTTATCCCCCATGAACATGGCGGTTGGGCCATGGTTAGTGTGCCTTTTCTGGTAGGTGTGATTGCAAGTGGACCGCATTGGCTGCATGTGCCCTTATTTGTAGCCTGGCTTGGACTATATCTAACCGCGTATCCCTTGTTGCAGTCCCTGAAAAGAAATGCCAATCAACATCGTCTGTACAAATGGGCTGCAATCTACGGTACAGTGGCTCTAATCTGTCTTATTCCACCCATTCTTGGTGAGTCCACGCTGTTATTCTTCGGCCCTGTACTGGGCGGACTGTTGCTTGTGAACATCTGGCATGTGAGAAACAAAGTAGAACGCTCGCTTACCAATGACTTGTGTGCCATGCTAATGTTCTCTCTTGGAGGCGCAGCTGCCTATCTCATTGGAGGCGGGCACTGGGACTATGGCATGGCGATCGTAGTTCTGTTTTCTTTCTTACATTTTACAGGAAGTACGTTCTTTGTGAAATCGGTCTTTCGAGAGCGAACGAATAAGCGTTGGCTGATGCTAACTCGCCTGGTACATATCCTTCTAATCATTATACCGATGGTGATCGGGTATCCATGGATGTCTTTGGCGTATGTCTATTCCGCTGGGCGCACCTTCATATATGCAGGCAAAACACTGCGCCCTATGAAGGTGGGAATTATCGAAATTATTGGAGCCGTGCAGTTCTTGCTCTGGTCCATTCTGTTGTAATCCGCATCATTTCATCATAGCGTGATTATTGAACACAGCAGGTGATATAGGTCACAACGTCGCAGGAATGTTTTTGATTCGTCAGCCAAGGTTAATGGAATGATAGAACATAATTGAACTTGAGAGGGGTCGGCCCAGATGTGGACTGCATTCATGTGGGGCGGCATCTCTGCCTCAGCGGTTGTCATAGGCGCACTCGCAGCATTGTTTCTGAAGATTCCCAAACGAGTCATTGGCTGGATTATGGCTTTTGGGACAGGTACATTAATCGGGGCAGCTACCTTTGAACTACTCGGAGATGCGCTGAATGATGGAGGGATTATCCCTACAGCCATTGGATTTACGGCGGGTGCCGTCGTATATACGCTGTTTGACTTGCTCGTTTCTGCAAAGGGAGGGGCAGGGCGCAAACGCTCGGGAAGGTCAGGAGACTCGAATCAAAGCGGCCTGGGTATCTTTGCAGGCACGGTAATGGACGCTATCCCGGAATCCATCATGCTTGGAGCCAGCTTGCTGGCTGGCAACGGTGTCAGTGTGGTGCTGGTGGTATCGATCTTTGTCAGCAACATTCCTGAAGGTCTTTCCAGTACGGTTGGACTGCAGGGCAAGTACAGTCGTGGCAAAATTATATTAATGTGGCTGAGTGTACTATTGATCTCCGCGCTTGCGGCTTTGGGTGGATATCTGTTTCTGGAACAGCTTCCAGAGGAGATGGGGGCAGCAATTGGTGCATTTGCAGGTGGCGGAATCATTGCTATGATTTGCTCTACCATGATGCCGGAGGCTTTCGAAGAGGGCGGACCTGTTGTGGGTTTGATTGCATCCATGGGATTGCTCGTATCGCTGTTGTTGGATCTATAGAGGACAGAACAAGCTTCCAATCACTTTATATAAAAAGAGTATCTGAACAGAGTGATTTCTGATCGGATACTCTTTTTGATTATTTAACCAAAAGGATGATATTAATGGTTGCCGGAACAGCTTCCTCCGCACCCGCAAGCTTCCTTACCTAGTTCATTGGCTTCGGGCAGGCGGTTCAATTCCACGGATTTCGTGAAGTAGTGACTGATCTGCTGGTGCAGCTGGCTGAATTCCCGCTGAGCATAGATAAACCGACGAATGAGGGGATGATCATAGAGTGCACGTTCTTCCTCTTCATACACCTGGATTTCAGATGCAAGCAATTCAATGTTCTGTCGTTCTTTCTCCTCCAGTGCCTGGTGTTTTTCCATAAAACGCTCATACTGGGCTGTGGCTTGCTCATCTGCTGCAAACTGATCAATCATGTCCCGCATCTCTTTGTAGCCTTCATCTTGTAATAGCAGTGAACATAGCTCCTGCATTTTGTGCATAATGATCTGTTTGTCCAATTTAACAACCGTATTCATCGTATAAACCTCCTGTAAATCTTTTCTTAACTGTATACTGTAACGCTAAGCTTCACTGTGACGATACTCACATCCAATGTGAAATATAATACTTGTCCCAAAGCTATATAAGCTGAACTAATCATTCACACGTTAACATTGATGGGAAGGTCATTCTGCCCTCGTGGTGTTAGTGCAAATAATCTTTAGTTCAGAACGGAACCATTTCCCTAAGCTGCTCCAGTTGAAGAATAAGGATGCAGTTCCCTGTAACCTGAAGCAGTCCCTGGGTCTGCATCGTGGCGAGTTTACGACTAAGTGTTTCGGGGGTGATGCCAAGCAACAGTGCCATATCTTTTTTGAAAACAGGCAAACGGATCTCATGCCTTGCATGATTTCGGGTATGAAAATACAAAAGCAACTTGGCAATCTTCTGTTCCGTTGTCATCGCACTGAGCGAGCTGTTCCATTCATCGGTTTCACGGAGAAGATTGGAAATGGCAAGCAGGAAATGATAAGCAAGCTTTGGATCATGTTCCATTAACTGGTCAAAGTCATGCTTGCTGATGGAGCAGATGGCCGAAGGCTCCAGAACTTCGGCGTTCGCGGCATGTGGTTTTTGGTGTAACAGGGAATCTTGTCCGAAGAAATCTCCGGGAAACAGAAACCGGATAATATGTTCCTTGCCATTTTCATTGTATTTGGATAACTTTACACATCCCTGATGAACCACGTAAAGCGTATCTGAGCGTTCGCCCTCCTGAACGACAACTTCGCCTTTGTTATATTTGCGGGTATGCAGAAGGGAGGTCAGCAATGCAGCTTCGGCTGGATCAAGATGCTGGAACAGAGATACTTTGGAGAAACAGGCATCCTTCGCTTCGTGTGTACAGATCATCATTTAATCACCTCGAATTGTTCAGGATAGGTATAGCCATTATCTATTGTCATGTCTCAGTGAGACATCGCGGGCCCACCATGATCAGTACCATCCTTGGTCACACGCAGAACAGCGGCAGCGCCTTTGGCTACATGGTTGAACTGGTGGGTTACAATCGCATAATCGCCTTCTTCGGTCACGGTGAACTCTACGACAGCTCCACCACTTGCGGGAAGCATAACCGTCTGTATTCCATACTGGATGTTGCGTGGATTCCCATCGGTATACACACGGTCCATAATGGTACCGACAATATGGAAGGATGAGACTTCATTGGGTCCGGCATTACTGACATAGATCCGCACCGTATCTCCTACTTTGGCTAACAGGGGATGTTTAACTAATCCATAATCATTGCCGTTAAATACGACATAATCCGGTTCTCCGTTCAAAAAAGCTTCATAATCATGCTCTTTGTACCATTCACTCTGAACAAGGGTATACTCACGATCAATCAAGTGATCAGAAGGGTATCCAGCTTTGGGCTCCACAATAATCATGCCGTACATCCCGTTTGCGATATGGGCAAGAACCGGTTTGGTTCCACAGTGATACATGAATACACCGGGTGAGGAGGTGGGATAGGTGAACGTGCCTTCCTCGCCTGGCATAACATCAATAAATTTGCTGCTGGGAGCAGCATGTACAGCGTGGAAATCCATGGAGTGAGGCAGGCTGGAATCTTTATTTTTCAACGTGAACACCAAGGTGTCTCCCTCGGTCACTCGCAGGACGGGTCCGGGAACGGTACCATTAAATGTCCAAGCGTTATAGATCACACCTTCGGAGATTTCGACATCTGTAACCTGGGACGTCATTTCAATATATACCGTAGTTCCTTCTCTGCGAATGATTGGGTCCACCGGAGGTTGACTGGCCGCAGAGTAGGAGACTTCATCGTTGTGAACAGGTTTAACTGTATCGGCGGAACTACAGTGAGAGAGAGTTGCTGTGAATATGGCGAATACGAGTGACCATTTATATACATTCAGTAAGGAGAACATAGTTGCACAACCTTTACTCAAGTGATGTTTTTCACAATCCAAAAAGCAGGTTTTCTTTCATTTCAGTAGTTATGTAGTTATAGATTACGTTATTGAGGCAGGAGCTGGTGTGACGGGGCACACACTTGGGTATGTCGTATTAGAGGTATTTCCAACAATCTTGCTTCCATTCTTGTGCTGAGGAACGGAGTTACATATAATTTTAGAGAGATGGATTGGTAAATGTTACGTATTTTCAGGCTGTGTATATCTTAGTTACAGAAGGAAGGGTGGATACGGAATGAAACGTTTCGAAGATGAAGGTGCGTATAAGTACAGTTTCTATTCGGTACTTCGTCGGGGCGAGCAGGTTGATGTGAAATGTCCCCAATGCGGTGGGCACGCATCTATAGAAAAACGGAACAATCAACTGGGATGGAAGTGTTTTGTATGTTACGCTCAAGCTCTTGAAGAATCAGTGTATCAATATAAAGCCAAGGGGAATTGTGCTGTATGTGAACGCTGGTTCAACATGGAAATCACAGACGAGAAGAAGACGTCTCACCGATCAACGCATGTGGAATGTCCGCATTGTGGTTCTGTTAATCAGGTTGAATTACATGCCAAGCCGATATACGGAAGGTGTTTTTCCGAGATTCGTGCAGGGAAAGATCCAGTGTTCGGTTTGGAATTATACTTTATGGATGATTTCAGAGGAAAAATAATATGGGCTGTGAATCGGGAGCACCTGAGTTATCTCATCGCTTATGTTTCCGCAGATCTGCGTGTAAAACATGCAAATATGCCTATAAGAACGGCTTCACATAGTATCCCGGCTTATATTAAGGATGCGAAGAACAGGGATGTGGTTGTTCGTACACTGTCGAAGCTTCAGCACAAGAATGGATGAGACTGAAAGCGAAGATGAAGCGTTAAAGCTGCAAGGGAGAGTAGAACATGAAACTACGATTTAAATTAACTATTTTTGCAATCATTCTGGGTATGTTGATGATTCCTGCTTATTTTATTTTACAGACTTATGGCATATTTCAAAAACAGACAGTCCTATCTGACTATGCTCTCGCTGTTGATGTGAATGGCAAGTCCTATGCAGCCTGGCCGCTGATTAACAGTTTTGCAGCGATGGATAAACAAGAGGATAACCGTCAGTTTTATTACCGGATCGATATGAGTCATATCCAATACCTGTTTAATCTGGCTTATCGGGAGTATGAAGTGAAGCCCGGTGGGGACAATCCATATCTGGCTGGTACTATAAACTATCAACATACGGACCACAACTACGTACAGACCGAGAAACAGTATGAGAACGCCAATGATTTTTCAACGGTCTTGAATCTGTATGATCAGGATGGGCAGGTGATTTACTCCTACGATAACACTGGCAAAGCGGATAACGAATTGGTGAAGTCCATAATTCATCAGGGAATGAGCCGTAACAGTGGCGGTAGTAGTGAAGCTGCCCGGGATCCTTATATCAATATTACGGCGCTATTCCGTGACAAGCTAAACATCGATGTGAAACTGACGGTGGATGAGGAGCACAAAGTAGTTACTATTCGAATGAACAAATCGGAGGCGAGATGATGAATGAGTATGGTGTGCAACACGGACCTGCTTATCTGGAAGGTTTGACAAGAAAGGACAACGACATTAATTCCGAGGAAGTGGAGTGGAAAGGCAAACTTCAAACGAGTGATGGTCATGATAAATTCCATATTTTTTATTATGGTGACTTGATGGAAGATGATCTGATTACCTGGCATGATTCGACACCGCTTCTTGTATATGCGGAGCATACCGTCACAGGTGAACGTTATCTGCTCATTGATGCCGCCAAGCACGGATATGATGCCATGTTGTGTGAGACCTATTCGGAAGAATCACTACGTGACAGACCTCTTCGCCCTTATCTGGATGTTGAAGGAGAGGACATCTTTGAGGTGGAATTGAAGGCCTACTACAATGTGCCATGGGATGAAGAGTTCGGCGAAGATGTAGATGAAAATGGTGCATATGAACTGATTACGGGAGAGCGCATGCATTTTGATCAGGTCAAACGTGATGGATATGATGCCTTTGCCATTCGTATTCTGAATCGTAAAGGGGTATGGACTGACATTGTACAGGAAGAACTGGCTTAGATCTGTAGCGAATGAACCAAATTGAGATGGGAGATGTCGACAAATGTATATTGTATCCCGTGTACTTAAGCCGGTTCCAGCGGAGGAACTGGATCACTTTGAACAACAGCACGCCATCTCGCTACCTTTGTCATACCGCACCTGGATTGAACACTACGGGGAAGGAACATATACGGGATGGATGAATGTGCAGAGGCCAGACCCAGAAGTGTTGAAGCCTTTTGTGGAATATGATTTTTGGATACATACGGATGATTCGCCTATAAGTCAACATCAACTTGAGCAGTGCATCTCCATCGGCAGTTCTGTAGATGGAGATTTCCTTGCTGTTCATCCGGAAGTTGAGGGACTGTTGTGGCTACCGCGTCATGATGAGAATATCACCTTATGGACATGCTCGGAGACTGAATTTGGCGAAACGCTTGATCGGATCTATTGTGGGTATTACCATCAGGATAATCCAATAACGCCACTTTACTTTGAGCCGTGGAATGAGTTGCGGAAACATACATTTTACCATTTTTCAGGCACGGAACAGGGAAGCTCCATGAAGGAACTCGCCGATACATGCAAAACAGAATTTAAGTGGGACGCTGTGTTGGAGAATGAGTACATGTGCAAGATGTTCATGGTGTCGATGGGAGGATATTTACGATTTAACTATGCTGCTGGGAGAGAAGTTGCCCTGTTCTATGAAGAAAAGAATGGTGCGGAGGAGGCAACGGATAACGAAATCAGTTTGTTCTTGCAGGCACATTATTGTACGGCATATGAATAGGGGCAGAGTGGAGGGACACCTATGAGTTGGTTAAAGGAAGACATTGCGGAACAATGGCGCAATGAAGGCAAGCGTTATGCAAAGGATGTCAATTCATTTGTCCAGAGAAGTATGCAGGGAGAGCAACCGGATGAATCCGAGTTGGAGGGAGACTCCAGAAGCGGAATGAGTACTGAAGTATTCCATATGGTGAGACAAGCCAATCTCCACGGTGACTTGGAGGTGCTCCGACGTGAGCTGCCCGCAGCAACGTGGCCGCTGAATGAGGCGTTTCAGGCTTCCATGCAGGCGGTCAAAGTTGTAGGTTATCTGAACGAAGAAACGTGTGTATGTAACACGGGTATCTTCACAGAGAATGGTCAGATCTATACGATGGATCAGCACGGATGGCAGTTGATTTCTTCGTATACTTTTGCAGGTTGCTCATCAGACGGATTGGACTATGCGCTTGCAGGACCGGATGGGATTCGTGTCATTCGTCAGCCAGATCGCAAGTTGGAAGGACAAGAGATAGCGACATATCGTTGGGTAGATATTCAATCCCGGATACAGTCGTCCTCACCTCGAATTGAATCACTTGCTGATTGTGAGCATCCCGAACGTACACTAGAGGGACTTATACCTATGGATGAAGGCAGGGCACTACTTATACATTCACGATACGGGATATATCTGGTCACACAAGCTGAGGTGACCTTGCTTCATCCCGATCTGGCAGAGATTGAAGAGTACGAACTAGAGGATACACAGATAGATATGGGACATGCTGCTGTATCTCGGGATGGCCGATGGATTGCCTATGGCAGCCAAGGGAGCAATCATATGGTGATGGACCGTCAGGTGAACAAGACTTACTCCCTCTATCCAGAATCGAGTTACCCTCATTATGCCGCATTCATGAGTGCTAAGCAGAGCGTCTGGTTTAACGCATGTCATTTCTATAATGGGGTCACGATACAGGTTCCACTGGAAGATATACAAGGTAACGAAACGAAGGAAGACTGGCCAGTCATGGATGAGAATGCACGTGTTTATGCGGCAGTGGAAATAGACGCGGGCATGGTGCTTGGAGATGCATATGGTTACCTGTATTGTGTGAATGGCGAGGGTGAGGAAGTATGGCGTCATTTTGTGGGCAGTACGATCTATTCTCTGGCTGTATCCCCTGAGCAGTCCAAGCTAGCAGTAGGTACCTATGGCGGTATGTTGCATGTGCTCGATCTTCATTCCAACGAGATGGACGAGTACGGGATCGGTACAGGCAGTCTTCGTGAGTTGGAGAGGTATGTATTGTGGCGTGGAGAAGAACCTCTGCGCTGGTGAGGTAGCATGATGACCTGTTTAGGGGTGAAGGCATGGAACGTGAAGAGGCTGTAATGTTATTAAAATGTCATGCTTTTTCCTATGATGATCTGAGTCATCCCAAGATGGAGAACGGTTTTATTGGCAGTCTGCGCCCATTTCGCGGACATTTGATTGAGGAGAATTTTCATGAATTGATGAAGATATTACGTGTTCTGGCACCAGAACTTGCACAGCCTTCACTGGATCGGGGAGTCATGGCATGTCTTTGGGGAATTACTCATATGGCACGTGCCTGGGCCGTTGAACCCGAGGGCATGCTCCGCAGAAACAATCTCATCTCGGACGAGCAGGTAGTGTTGATGGAACAATGTCTTAATTTGTTATCTTACGCAGTCATGATCCTGATCGAAGGTGGCGGAGAGGAAGAAGCGTTTTGGGAATATCATCAATATGTGCAAGAAGAGAATGGCGGAGCTAAGAAAGGGGAGGTCTAGTGAAACCGGAGTCGAATGTAACATTAAACGTACTTATTGACGAGCTGAATCGCTTGTTGGATGAGAAAATACAGGATCAAGAGATTCGCCAATTGTTTGAAGAGTATCAACATCGGGAAGGGGCATCCGAAGAAAGTCTCGATGTATTCGAAAAGGAGTATGGAATTAGGCTACCTGGCGATTTTCGTACCTTTTACCAAGGCAAAGATGGTAGTGGCTATGGGTTGCATGTGCTGTACCCGGGTGATGCTGAGGCTGGGCGTTGTACGCCATTTTATATGATGTCATTGGAAGAGATTCGAGAGACCAAACAATACTTCTGTGAAGTGGATGAGAAGCTGGAAGAGTATTATTCTGCGGAAGAGATCAGCCAGTTGGACCCTGAGATTAAGCCGTACCTGTTCCACAAACCATGGATTCCATTTGCAACGATCGCGGGAGGTTCACTGTATCTGATGCTCGATTTTGATCCAACGGAGGAAGGGACATATGGGCAGATTATTATGTACGTGCACGATCCGGACTTTATCTATTATTTAACGCCTACCTTCACGGATCTCCTCAGTATGTCGAACCGAAATCTGAAGATAATGGATGAGATTACGTATTAAGTCCTGAATGATTAGAGAATAGGTTTCGATAATAAAGAAGCTGCCGAAGCAGCTCCTTTATCTGATCTGAACCTGAACTTTGGATAAGTCTCATGATTACCACTGAAAGAAACGATGTCCGTGAAATCCTCCGCCTGGAGGTCCTCCGTGTCCACCTGGACCACCTGGACCGCCGTGAGGTCCGCCGGGATAGCCACCTCCTGGGAAATGACCAGGGTGTCCACCGGGGTAACCACCGCCGGGATAGCCACCGTGCCACCAAGGACCACCGATCGGATATGGTAGTGGAAAAGGAACGATGGGTGGGTATGGATATGGATACGGATAAGGGTAGGGATACGGTGTGGGTGGATAATAAGGGTAAGGATAACCCGCAGGTTGCGGGGATGATACTGAACCAGGGCCGTATGCCATGTAACAAGCCTCCAATAACTGGATTGATGATATCAGCCTATGCCACAATGGTTTCAGGTGATACAGCAGATTGAAGAATAATGAATATAGAGTCATGAGGGGGAGCATATGGTAGCCGTAGCTTTTCACACCGATCCAAGAGGAACTGCCTATGAACTGTTGATTGACGAATTGATCCAGAAGACAGATCGTTTTATGCTGGTTGACCGAAAGTATGTTGAGGGAGATACACCTGAGAGGGTTGCCAAAGTGTTACAGAGACTTGAGCCGTATCTAGTTGAAAACAGTACGATGGAAGAAATGATGATGCAAAGTGGCGCCATGTATGCAGAAGGCATCTATTACATATATCGTTGCACGCCTGAATCCGGGCAGGTCCTTAAGGAGGAAGCCAATCGCTTTCATGACTGGTTATATCCGTCATTGCCGGACGATCTTTGTTTTCTGAAAGAGGATGGGAGTGATTACTTCTACACGGTTGCTCATGAGCATATGTATGGCATGCACATTACACAAGAAGAAGCGAATGAGCTAATGGAGCGTATTCCAGGCTTGTTTTTCGATTTAAATCGTCAGAAAGATATTCATCGACTGTTGGATGATGCCATCAGGCATCAAACCGATGTGCTGAATATTAGTTCACATTACTTAAAAGAGATTCCGGAACGGATTCGGGAATTAAAGCACTTGAAACGTTTGACGATTTTTGAGCAGGATATTTATACACTTCCTCCAGCCCTTTTTGAACTGACATCATTGGAAGAATTGGAGATCATGACAGCGGATTTGGAAGGTATTCACCGAGACATTGGAAAATTGAAACAACTTCGAGAGCTTAGAATTTATTGCGGTAGTTCTTATCATGTTCCTACCGGGTGGAAGCCAAAGGAGAAGTCGGATCTTGGTCTGAAACATATTCCAGCCGAGATTGGTGAATTGAGCGAACTTGTGAGTCTGGATATAAGTTACTCTGGCATTCGTGAAATCCCACCCGAACTGGAGCAGTTGAAGAAACTGCGTTATCTGAGTATAACGAATAGTTTAATTGAAGGAATGCCGGACATAGTCAAGCGAATGACCTGGCTTCAGAGTGTAAATTTGAACAGTACTCCACTAGGGATCAGTTGGGAGGACATCTCCGACGAAGCAGAATTATAATAGCCAAATATCCCTCCTCCCGTGTATCTGAGTCAGGGATATTTGTTATGCGATGAAAACTTGGCGGAAATGGGCTCACGTATCTGGGCGCTGGGCATAAGCTGGCATATAGGTTATGACCTAAACCGAGAGCGAAGGGCAGGCGTTTTATTTTGGCAACCTCATACATGGATTATACTTTACCCACCACCCAATTTACTTACGATTTGAGCAAGAATCCGTTATTCAAGAAGGATGAGGATAACTATATAAACTCTCTTTCCATCAACCAGTTAAACACACTGGGCAATACTTCTTTACTGGATATTTTCCTCAACACAGGCAATGTGGTTGAACCACATATTCATCAGAATGCAACCGAACTGGTATATTGCATCAGCGGTTCTGCCGTTGTGTCCCTCATCAATCCGTTCACCAATGAGTTGCTTCATTTCCCAATTACTCCGGGGCAAGTGGCGAATGTACCTCAAGGCTGGTGGCATTATGAAGTGGCTACTGCAGATCAAACGCATTTATTGGCGATCTTCGATGCACCCGTGCCTGAAGCGATATTTGGCTCAGACATCTTGCGACTTACACCTGCAAAACTTCTGGCTTATACGTACTGTCTAGATGAGAAAAAAGTTCAAGAAGCGCTGGCTCCCATTCAAAAAACAGTGATTATTGGCCCGCCGGCAGATTGTATGACTTCCACTGCCCCCAACTCTAACAGTGCTCCGAATGTGAATCATCAGCCGTACGTAATGCCTAATGTACAACCAAACACACAACCCAGCATGCAACCAAACACACAACCAAACATGCAACCCAATGCACAGCCCAACATGCCACCAAATACTCAGCCCAATATGCAACCTTACGTAAACCGTCTTCCGTACTGGGGGACTTGGGTCGATCCACGTATTATCCACGAACCGGGTTGCCCGTATTATATAGAGCTTCCTGTGAATACGAATATTCAAGAGGAAAGATGACGGTTTATTAGGCAAGGTTTATCTAGTACACATAGGTACTTTAGTTGAATTAGGTAAAGCAAAAGAGGCTTCCGCAAAGGAACGCTTCTTTTTTTGATTAAGGATGTCTTCATACTTGCGGAAAGCCGTGTTTAGAGCTAAGCATGAGGCGCTAACGAATCGTAGTCGTCTTAATCAAGGATTTGAAGCGCGCCCAGAAATCTAAAGAATCTGAGACACCTTATATCAGAATAAACAGCCGTTTGACGTGTTTATATCGGGGATTATGGGAAATAACATGTCTGGAGTTCCTTACAATTTTAAATGAGGCTATATATGTTCAACTAAACATCTACATGATAACGGAAAGTTATTCTTCCATCGGAATGCCAGTGTAAATATATTCATTAGTTGAACTTATATACTATCTACTTACGATGTGTAATTTCGGCCCAAACCAATTTCCGTTAATAATTGACGATAAGCAATTGAAGTACGGTCAGCGGGAATATGGGCCTCGGCATGCAGATCCAGGGGCAGATCCTCCGGTTTCTGTGACTCGACCATCTCGCGGTCCTCTTCGAATACCTGCAAGTTGAACTTGATTGTGTCTTCAATAGGAGCGTCTTTGTCAAAGTTTCGTGTGATTGGACAGAATAGACGCGTATAACGAGCAGAGATCGGCGAAGCACAATTCAGAATATTCAGCTTGTCGTCTCCTGGGAAATATACCGTCAGAGAAGCCGCAAAAGGCGGGAATACCCGAAACTCACGCAACCATTGGAAACCTTCTGGAGCAACAAGACCTTGCCCTTTGCCATAGTTGCTCACCGTACTCCAATACTCGGCCAGTAACTCATTACCTTCACGTTTCACTTTGTATTGAGGGACTTCTGTGTTGTTTTTGTCACCAAACGTTTCCGTATGCACATAGGCAAAATGGGATACATCGAGGAATCCCTCCATTTGACGTCCAGAAGAACCGGCAATATCAAAGTTGGGTGGCAAAATATTGATATAATCCGGATCATCCCATCCAGGGAAGGAGGGGATCTGTTCTTCCGTTCCCGCCAAAGTGGTCCAGATTAAACCATAACGTTCAACTGCCGGATACACGATAAGTTTGAGCTTAGGCGAGATCTTGGAGCTTGGGTGTGCAGGTACTGCGGTACATTTACCTTCACAATTGTAACGGAAGCCGTGATAAGGGCAGACAATCTCACCATTTTCTACCCAGCCTTTGCTAAGTGGGGCCCCGCGGTGAAAACAAAGATCCTTGGCTACGACAACCTGATCATTGCTACGATAAAGAACCAGCTTCACATCGAGTAATTGAGCAGCAAGTGGTTTGTCTGTTACTTCGGTAGCTTGTGCTACCGGATACCAATATTGTGATAATACATGCCAGTCTTCAGCGGTGAACGTACAACCTCTAGGCAATTCGGATGTATTACGGTTTGCGTTGGAAGTTATCATAGTAAAACACTCCTTGCCAATATGAATAAACATTTCTCTTTCTTATGTCAGAAAAGTTAACTTTATTAGCCGTATGTTACTACTCTTTTGGTCAAAGTATCAATATATCCAACCTACTTTTGGTTGAAATCACAAACGGTACAGCAAAAACCGTACATGGATACGGAAAAAAGCGGATTTTTCTTACGTTAGATGTTAATTGTAGAAAAGAGAACAACCATTCAGTATGTTTTTCCATTACTGATTATTAACTCCATGGAGGTTGTCCTGCCATCAGAATTTCAGTGTAATATCTGTTAGTTGAGCAACCATTCTTGTGGGAATAAAAAGATTTTCGCAAAAATGTCACAGATCCCGGCCGTCGTTTGTCTACAGTATGTAAACCAAATGATGGAGGCGAATGAAATGAATTTAAGAACCAACTACAGAGCAGTGAGTCCAGGCGCTTTTAAAGCGATGATGGCGATGGAGCAGTATATATCCGGGCAATTTGAAAATAAAGTATTGTATGAGTTGTTAAAAATCCGTGTGTCCCAGATCAATGGCTGTGCCTTTTGTCTAGATATGCATGCCAAAGATCTGATGAAACTGGGTAATTATGCGGATCATATTCTATTGCTGAGTGTGTGGCGTGAAGTGTCTTTCTTCACGGATCAAGAACGTGTTATGCTGGAGCTGGCTGAGGCGGTGACCCGTATCTCGGAACACGGTGTACCCCTTGCGTTGTACGATAAGGTTCGTGAACATTTCAGTGAATCCGAACTGGTGGATCTGATCCTGGCCATTAACACGATTAATAATTGGAACCGGATTGCGATTACAACAGGAATGTATCCGGGCTGCTTTAACTAAAATACATGCACCATGCCAGAGGAGGCCATTCTTATGAATTCCAATCTCCACGCCAATGAGCCAGAAGTGTCTTCTCTGGATGTTGGTGAGCTGTATATTCGGTATAAAAATTATGCATTTTCGATCGCTTACCGCATGCTCGGCAGTGTGGTAGAAGCTGAAGATATGGTTCAGGATTGCTTTGCGGGGATTCAGAGCAATACTACTCAAGATATTCGTAATCCGAAGTCTTATATCGCCAGACTGGTGGTGAACCGAAGTTTGAATCTGCTCAATTCTGCCCGCAACCAGAGGGAAAATTATGTTGGAGAGTGGCTTCCGGAACCGATAGCAGACAGTAAAGCGGGAAACATACCAGAGGAAACGATGCAGAAGAAAGAGCTGATTTCTTATGCCTATCTGGTCATGTTGGAGCGGCTTTCGCCTGTTGAACGGGCTGTTTTTGTACTTCGTGAAGCTTTCCAGTATGACTATTCTGAAATAGCGGATTGGCTGGGCAAAACGGAGAGTAACTGCCGTCAAATCTTTAGCCGAGCCAGACGGAACTTGCCTGAAAAACTTCCACCGATCGAGCAGAGTGATGCGGATATGATCGCCAAGGGTGAATTGCTTAGCCGTTTTACAACGGCTTTCCTTCGTTATGATGTCGCTGCGATGCTCGAGTTACTGGCAGATCAGCCTGTATTTACAGCAGATGGCGGTGGCGTTGTGCATACTGTGATGAGAACGATGCATGTTCACAAAGGTGTGCTTGCACTCCTGACCTCACGGCGAGTCCTTACGCGATTGCGTGAAAGAGAATGGGTACCGATGTGGATCAATGGCGAGCTTCAACTCGCGTTGATGAAAGAAGGACAGTTGTCCGAGGTGCTCTGTTTGGGGTTGGACCCTTCCGGAGAGCGGATTGAGGGCATTTATCTCGTCGTTAATCCGAACAAACTTACATCAATAGACACTTCAACTCTTTGATCCAAACGTAAGGAATTGAAAGGTAAACTTAAAAGCGGCAACCTCTGTCTCGAGGACTGCCGCTTTTTTGGCATTCACATTTTGCGACTAAGCTTCCGATTATTCCCAGGAAAATTGTTGTTGAACAGGTTCAATGATGGCTCTGACTTCAGGTGTGAGCTCATCATTATTCTGATTCAGAACCAGTAAAATCTTTTCCATAGTGTCCAGAAGAACACTCTGCGTATCAGGCTCCCGGTAAGCCAAAGCTTTCTCGTAAGCCTGTTTCACCTCAGGGTCCATGGTGCGAATTTCTTCATCCGTGTACCAATCATATGCAGGCGTGTTGTCACTTCCGTAAAACACATATTCTACAAATAACCACTGCTTCACTGTTGATGTGCGATTGGAATTCGGGAAGTTATTCAAAAAGGCTTCTTTCTCCAATGTACGCTGAATTAATTCGTTCCAGGAAATGATAATGCCACCATCCGAAGTGGTCATCTGATTGGACTCCGTAGCCATAATGTCGATATATGCAGCAATATCAGCCTTAACAAAAGGTTTGAACTTTTGGTAGATCTCATAATTGATGATAGGGTAATACAAGCCCTCACTGGTTTCCAGTTTGAACCCGAGATCAGATGCTTCCTGCAGAACTTTCCTCACTGACGGATCTTTAATTTCTTTCAGCAGACGACTGTATGTAAGCTTCTGTTCGTAACCAAGTTGTTCATGGGCCTGAGATAGGGCTTGTTGAAACTGTTCCGTATACATTTGGTTATCCATATCCGCCAGCTTCATATTCTGCATATTCTCCAATTGCAGGGTCATTAATGTTGCCTGCCAAGGACCGACTTTATCGATATGATTCATCAGGTATTTACGTGCTTTAGCCACACTCGCTGTGGATTTCACTGCTTCCGTTCGATACGTTTGGAATTGATGATACACCGCTTTGGAAGCGGGAACAGGTGCAGCCAGCGTTGTTGAAGTCGTAAGTGTTGAGCCGATGGCAGTACAGCCGAGAGCCATAGCCAGTAAACCAAGTTTAGCAGGTTGCTTCCATCTCATTCGTATACCTCCCCATAATGAAGAAAAAGCCATTTGAATTCTCGTTTAACGGCATTTTACCGTATTTTATATGTATGATCCGTATGTGGACTAAGTACGGGTTTGTCATTGATTAAACCAGTTTCTGGTAACCGAATCAAGAGTCTTCAGTAGGAAAATGATTGTAAATAACCAAAAAACAGCCCCTAAAACCCAAATGGGTTGAAGAGACTGTTCTAGGTGTTCAGACTTTATTTTCTAACTTAATGAAGTGGTTTATTGCTGTTAGGCATCTGAGGTGCTCCGGTTGCTGGAATGTATGCCTGAAGCATCTGTTGTGTATCACTTGGGGTGAGTTGAGGTACTTGGTAATAGGCGTTTTTATTCTGGAACATGAAAATTTCATAGGCCATCTCGATAAAATGCTGGATCTGCGAAGCGATGACTCGGCGAACCGTTCCATTTGTGATCTCGCTACAGGACATGCCGAGCAAACTCGCATGTGATTTGATCAGTCCCAGCATATGACCGCTAATTCCGGCATCCTTTACGTCAGCAAGGCTCTGGTTTGGTTTCTTCGGTGCTGATGGCTTAAGGCCATATACCGGTGGTACCATGTTGGGGATCATATAGGTAGCTGTCTCTTGATGAGGCTTCTGTCCGGATGCAAAACACTCTGCTGTCAGATTGTACTGGGATAAAATGAAGTTATACTGCCGGTCCAGAATGCCAATCAGTTCCTGGCTCTGCACGAATGTACGGAAGATCATATATTGATCCAGCACATTAATGGTGGAGGACAGGATCTCATGCACATCGAACATCTCATGACCGCCATGATTCATGTTAGGCGTAACATTGGGATTTGCGTTTAAAGTAGGTTGTACTACATTCTGTGGGTTCATCGAATTCGGATTCATTGGTAATTTGATTCTCCTTTGGTAAATGGTATGATTCTAGTATGCTTGGAGAGTAGTAAATTTATGTATTGTGTATGGATAAAAGCGTACGCACAAATAGGAATAGGCATGGTGGTGGTTAAAGATGGAAGAGACCGATTGGAGTATAGCCAAGGATGTGTTTGTCAAATATTACGGGAGCGCTGTAAAGATGCATCGAGAAGGTGTGTATGCGGACTATAAGCGATGGAACGTACCCCAAGCGTTAGAGGAACAATGGATAGGGGAGCGAATTCAACAATTAAGTTCCGAGCTGTCTATCATGAATTGGGATGCGGTGGATGAGCTTGCGTTGATTGCCAAACATCGGACAGAACCCAGTATTATTACGGCAATTACAGCATTTGCTTCAAGACAAATGAAGAGTGCGGACAGTATGGTTCGTCTCATGTATGCTGAACGTCTGATTGAGCTGATTAAACGGTATGAATCCTCTCTGCCAATGGACAAGATACGGGAAACCTATCAATTGACGATGGACTTGCTTGTCGATGTGGCGACTAAACCGTTGGTGCTTGATCCAGGCCATGAATTACAGCAGTATGGATTAAAGGATAAACGTGGATTGAATTTGCGTGTTGAAAAGAACAAGGAAGAAATCATCCGATATTTTCGAAATTAATTTGAATTTTATCAAGTGAGGTCAGAATCATTGAGAAAACTGAATTATATTCGCATATTTATTTTCCTTTGTGTGGTCACAGCAGTAACGCTTGGCTTGTACTATGTAGCCGCAGATTGGCTGGATCAGCGTTATTTCCGCTTCCTGATCTGGAATCTGTTTTTGGGCTGGATTCCCTTTGTGTTCTCTTATGCAGCCTATCTTCTAAGTGATGCGAAATGGAAAGGTGCCGCATGGCTTGCAATAGCAAGTGGTCTGCTGTGGTTGTTATTTTTCCCGAACTCTTCTTACATTGTTACGGATTTGGTTCATCTGACAGCGAGAAGTTCCCGGTATTATGGTGGAAATGGAGTGGACTACACCTATTGGTACGACTTGAGTGTTGTTTTAATGTTTGTCTGGACGGGGCTCCTGCTTGGCTTCTTGTCCATGTATCAGCTTCAGGAAGTGATCTATCACCGAATTGGACGCTGGGCATCCTGGATCTTTGTACTCGCAGGTAGTGCTTTGGGAAGTTACGGGGTATTGCTTGGACGTGTATATCGACTGAATAGCTGGGATGCACTGACGAATCGCGAGACGCTGGTTGAGCTGATGCACGAAAGTGTAAGCCGCCCGTCACTTGCGTTTTGTCTGTTCTTTGGCACGTTTATCATGACAATCTACGCCACACTGTATTACCTGGTTAACACGAGGTCTCCTCGTGAAACGCAGAAAAGTGCAGGAAGTCCTGAGGTTGACCTGCAAGCGTTGCGCTAAATTTTGTTGCCTTGAGGCATGCAGCCAAATAGAACTAATCTTAATATATTGCTTAAAGGGCTGTTCCAAGTCATACACATGGCTATTGGAACAGCCCTTTAACATTATAACGAGCCCTGGATCTGCTGAAAAAACACACCTCTACTTATCAGAGATTAACGCAAGGATTGTTTTCACAACCAGTTCGGGTTCATCGTGGATAACCATATGACCACTGCGGGTGGCCACGATGAGCTGACTATCCTTCGATATATTCAACATGTTATGCTGCCCCGATTGCCATATGGATTCGAGCTTCTGCCCCATTTCAACCGAAATCCCTGCTTGAGCATAGTCTTGAGGACGTCCGCGTGCAATGATACGTACAGGTATTGATCCAAGATTTTGGCCACGAATGGCATCTTCTGTTAAATGGGCGAGTAAGGCTTCTTCTTCTTTGGCATGAAAAAAGGAGGGCGTGGCAATCACATTAACAAAAGTATCTCGATCTTGCTTGGCAACCAGACCATCCAGCAAAAAGTCTGGAAATAATCTGAAAGCGCCGGATAACTTCAGTAAGGATAGGAAGGAGGCAGACGGGTTTCCCTGAAACTGAGCCTGTTCCAACAAAGCCTTTGTATTCTGTTCATCATTTTCAGGTCTCGCGTCAATGAGGACAAGGCTCTGAACCTCACTTGTATAGGTCTGTGCAAAGAGTCTGGCATACATACCACCAAGGGAATGACCTACCATAACGTAAGGTCCCTGAATATTCTCCTTCTCCAGAGCTGCATGTAGCTCTTTGACGATATTCGAACCTGTACGTTCTGTAGGGGCAGATTCACTCCAGGCATATCCTGCACGATCATATGTGACCACCGTTGCATGTTGGGCGAGTGCCGCAGGAATGTCTCTCCACGACAAACTCGTCTCACCACTTCCAGCCTCCATAAGTATGGTCGGCGAGCCATTGCCTTGTTTGTGAATGTGCAGTTGGTAACCGCCGATTTGAACTAACGTACCCGGAGGTGGAAAATCCTTTTTGGCCTGCGAAGAAGCAAACCACTCATAGAGGAATGCTGCACCAATTAGTAGTAGCACTATGCAGAGCAGCTTCACCATGATAATGAAAATTCTGAATCTCTTTCGTTTTTTGGTTGGAATAGTTGTAAGCATGATCTTATGAATTCCTCTCCTACAGTTTTTTTATTTAGTACAATGTATTAAAATATATTATAGCACAGTGTATTACTAAAATAGAAGTCTGGTGTATAATGTTGTCATGCCAAAAATCGTAGATCATGAAGCTCAGAGGAAAATCGTTGCTGATGCAGCAATCCGGGTCATTCAAGAGCATGGACTGGAGCATGCTACAGTTCGCAATATAGCAAAGGAAGCGGGACTATCTGTAGGTTCCATGCGTCATTATTTTGCCACACAGGCCGAATTGTTCACCTTTTGCATGAATCTTTTTGCAGAAAGGGTACAGAAAAGGGTGGAGGCATTACAGATGAGTGGATCTGTAATGCAGGATATGAAGAATCTGCTCTTGCAATTTCTCCCGTTGGATGAAGATAGAATGATGGAAATGGAGGTATGGTTTTCGTTTACAGCCAAATTATTGGTGTACCCCGAATTAAAAAAGTTAAGTGATGAGATGCATCAGGGGATGTATCGATCGGTTCAATGGGTGGTTCAGGAGTTGCAAAAGCAGGGGATGACACATCCTGAACTGGATGCCGAGATGGAGATAGAGAAGTTATATGCTCTTGTGGATGGACTCGCCATTCATATGTTAATGCAGCCAGATAGACTTACAGTAAAACGAGTAGAACAAGTGATTGAACAGCATTTGAGCATACTTTGTTCAACTTAGTCTTACCTTGTATGAAGAAGGGGTATTTCCTTTTATAAGGGAGTAATCCTTCTTTTTATGAAAATATGGCAGGTATGCAGGATATGACGAAGAATTAAGAATGAGAATGTAATGAATACATAGACAAGTAGGTGAACAACAAAATGTTGAATGTATTAGAGCTGACAACAAAAGTAGAAGAATTCATGGAACGCGTGAATTTTTCGGGTGTTGTATTACTCCTACAAGGCGGGAAAACCCTTTTGAATATGAAACGTGGTTATGCGAATCGCAGTGAAGAGCTTGCCAATCAGGTGGACACACGGTTCGGCATTGCATCAGGATGTAAGATCTTCACGGCAGTGAGTATATGCCAACTCATTGAAGCGGGTAAGTTGTATGCCGATTCCAAGCTGGACGATGTGTTGGATGTGGAGTTTCCATTATGGGACGAAGGAATTACCATTCAGCAGTTGTTAACACATACGTCAGGCATTCCGGATTATTTCGATGAAGAAGTGATGGATGACTTTTCAGAATTATGGAAAGACAGACCCGTCTACGCGATGCGGCGTTTAAGTGACTTTCTGCCCATGTTTCAGCATCTGCCGATGAAGTCTGCTCCGGGTGAACGTTTTCACTACAACAATGCGGGTTTCATTGTGCTGGGGCTTATTGTGGAACAACATTCAGGACTGTCGTTTACAGATTATGTGGAAGAGCACATTTTCAAAAGTTGTGGCATGAAGGACTCCGGTTATTTCGTAACAGATCAGCTCCCGCGCAACACAGCTTTAGGGTATATCGATCATGAAGATGGCTCCTGGAACACCAATATGTTCTCCATTCCTGTCAAAGGTGGATCAGATGGTGGGGCCTATGTTACCGCGCCGGATATGATTCGATTCTGGGATGCTTTACTGGGTCACCAATTGTTGAATGCTGAGACAACACGGCAGTTATTAACTCCACATGCTCATCAAGAAGATGAAGAGTATTATGGGCAGGGGATCTGGATTGACCGCAAGGGGGAGGAGATTTTTAAATTTCATGTCATGGGGTTTGATCCAGGGGTGTCGTTCATGTCTTCCGTGTATCCAGACTTTGATCTACAACTGGTTGTGCTCTCTAATCAAGAGTCTGGTCCGTATCCAATCACGGTTGCCATCGAAGAAGCATTGGCATAACGAATAGACCCTCAGCCTATGGATTGGTTATCCTACATCAGGTTGGGGGTTCATTGGTCTAACCATGGTCGAACAACATAAAAGAGCGGCCTGCATTTATAACATTTTACACAACTCAGGAGCGATTAATCGAGGGAAAACATCCAGTGGAGGTTTCTCTTTCTTTCGTTTGTCATTGGTTAACACCGTAACAAGTTCCAGCTCAGGGACAATATATACATACTGACCACCAAACCCTCGCGCGTAATAGTAATGGAGATTGGATTGCGTGTCTTCAGTAGCAATATCTTCCGCGTCAGACCTTTCATTCGGATAGACATCGACCCACCAATGCCAAGCATAACTGCCGTAATTAGGTGGGCTGACTGTAATGAATGGCTGAGTCGAACGGGATACGAGATCACTTGAAATGAGAGACTTACCCTCCCACATCCCTTGCTGTAGAAATAGCTGACCGAATTTTAGCAGATCTACGGGTAACATCTTAAGGCCGAATCCGCCGGTGTGTACACCTTGGGGGTCGCTTTCCCATTCATAATCCTTAATTCCTAGCGGGTCAAAGAGATAACGTTCTGCGAACTCGGCTACATTCATACCTGCATTTTGCATCAGAATGGCGGATAGGATCTGTGATACTCCTGAGTTGTACTCCATATGTGTACCCGGTACATGACTTAACCGTTGTTCCAACGCAAAATCCACCCAATGATCGGTGCGGGTCATTCGAGGGAATGAATTTTGCCCACCGAACTCATCCCAGTTGAATCCGGCTGTCATGGTGAGCAGTTGTTCCAGAGTGATTGCTGGCTTACGCGGGTCAGGATCGGATGTTAACTGTGGGAAAAAGGTGGAGATTGGGGCTGATGCCTCTGGCAACAAGCCTTTATCCATCGCTATACAGATGAGTGCAGACAGCACACTCTTGGTACATGAATTGATTTTTGCAATATCGGACGCAGCCTCTTGGTTGCGGTAGTGTTCGTACATAATCTCACCGCGTACGCTGACGAGGCAGCTTCGCAGATCCAGCGGTGGAATGATCTGTTGTAACTTGGATGACAGTAATGAAGGATTCATAGTGTCCTTTCTGTACGGTTGATTTGTAATAGAATTTTGTAGAAATAGGTGACCATTATCTTAGCATATTCCCGAGGTAGGGCTCAACAAGCACTCCATTAGTATTTCAAAGCAAGTATGTAAAATACGATTTTCGATGAAGGCGATAAGAATCACATGCGAATATCGCATAAAGCCCCAGTATTGTCTTTCAATCTTATATAATTGTCATGAGAAGCGCACAAGACATTTATAAGAGAAAGGGGGCTGTGATGTGGGAAATATAATAGAAGAATTGTATTACGGTAACCTGAGACCAGAAGAGAATATTGTTCCTAAAGATTCGGAGTATCGATCTATTAATAAGGAAATTACAACTTATATCGAAAAATTCCAGAGAAAGCTTTCGGAGGATGACTTTAAACAGTTGGAGATATTGTTTGATATGATGGATCAAGTTCACTCTATGCATTCAAAAGAAGCATTTGCGAGTGGTTTCAAGATTGGGACGTTAATTATGATTGAGTGTGGATGCTCAAGCTAATATTTTTGATTTTTCACAACATGTGATTATATAGAAGAGGTTAGTAAAAGTGATAGGGGGAATCTTGCTTGTTCAAAATCGGAAATCAAGGATCGTTCGAAACGCTACCTGATCATGCCAGGGCAATATATGAGGGAGACACCGGTGCTGTAGAACAGTTCATTAGGCAGGGCATGGATCTCGAAGAAGAGATCACACTCAGTAAATACATAGCATTAACGCCGCTAGACCTTGCCTTAATCTGCAATCAACTGGAAGTAATTAAATTATTAGTCGAGCATGGAGTTAATCTGAATGTCAAAAATAATCCGGCAATCCTTAAGGCGGTTAGATACTGTGGAGAAGAAATGGTACGCTACCTGTACCAGCAAGGCGCCAAGTTAAATGGACTTAATCGGGTCAAATCCAGTGCATATGATGAAGCCTACTATGGCAACAAAAAGAATATAAGAGTCTTGAATGAACTGGGGTTGGATATTCGTATATATGGAGGCAAAACGTTACGGAAAGCGGTAGCTGATCACGATATGAAGACAGTCCAGTACTTGCTGGATCAAGGAGTGGATGTCAATTATAATGAACCGGATATGGTATACCCGTATAAGGCGACACCTCTCACGGTAGCTGCAAGATTTAATAACATGAAGATGGTTCGATATCTGGTGGACCAGGGAGCAGATGTGACCATTCAGGAGAAGGATGGAGAGCGAGCGTACACAATTGCAGTGAGTCAGAAAAATGAAGAAATGGCTGAATATCTAAAGGGGCATGAACCTCAAGAATTTCATGATTTAAGCAACAAATTGCATGTATTAAAGTCTTATAAACTTCCGCAGCAACTTATTGATTTTCTAACTAGTGGACCCCGAAGAATAGACTTGCCAGATAGTGAATCAGGCATCCGATATATAGAATTCTTTCATCTGATCGATACCGTGGAGATGAAAATGGGCAGACAGAAACTACTGCGTATTTCCTCGGACATCGATCAATACTCACATATCCTGATTGTCTGGAATCCGAGCAAAAAAATGATGGGATATGCGGATATTGAACATCAAGAACATGGAACGATAGCTACCTTTGAAGAGTTCATGTTAAATCCAGCTACAGCTATAGAGGATATCCTGAATTAGATGGAGTATACACGAGAATTCCAGAACCTCCTTCCTATGATCATATGGAAGAGGTTCTTTACTATTATGAACATGTTAATATAGGAAAATTTTCGTATGAAAAATGAACTATGCTAGTGCGTAATAAGGTTAGAAATGGTAAAATATCAATGCCTAAACATGGAAACAAGTTTATGAAAGATCATTATAGCTTTTTAATATAGGAAATAGTGTAGAATCAGTGTTTTAGCAAGAGTGTTTCTATCAAATTATAGTAATCTAATACTGAATTGAGGAATTGAACATGGCGATTATTGACGTAATTAAGTATGATGGCTCACCTGATGTGTTTGCTTGGAAACATCCCGAGACTGAGTTGGGAACATGGACCCAGTTGATTGTGAATCAATCTCAACAAGCAATTCTCTTTAAGGATGGAAGAGCGCTTGACACGTTTGGACCAGGAAGGCATACGCTGAGTACTGCGAATATCCCGATCTTGAACCGACTCGTTAACCTTCCGTTTGGAGGAAAGTCACCTTTTGCAGCAGAAGTCTGGTATGTCAATCAAGTTAGCGCATTAGATGTTAAATGGGGAACAGCGAATCCGATTCAGATCCAGGATCCCAAGTATAATATTATAGTTCCCGTAAGAACATTTGGACAAATGGGAATTAAGATATCGGATTCACGAAAGTTTTTGGTCAAGCTTGTGGGCACACTGCCTGAGTTTAACCAAGCTAATATGATTAATTACTTCCGCGGGCTAATTATCATGAATATTAACTCCATGTTGTCATCCTATCTAATACATAGAAAAGTTAGTGTTTTGGAGATCAATGCCTATATCGCCGAGATTTCAAGGCATTTCGCAGACACAATAGCTTCTACTTTTGAAGAATTTGGTATTGAGTTGATCAACCTCTATATTCACAACGTCAATCTGCCCGAAGAAGATCCATCCGTCATTCGATTAAGAGAAGCGTTGGCGCGCAAAGCTGAGATGGATATTATTGGGTACACATATCAGCAAGAACGTTCGTTTGATACGCTTGAAGGTGCAGCCAAAAATGAAGGAAGCATGCAATCGGATATCATGGGCGCAGGACTTGGTATGGGTATGGGGGTTGGTCTGGGTGGTTCTTTCAGTAGCGAGATGTCCCAGATGTCTAAAGTGATGTCGACTAAGGAAACGCCTGCAGTAAGTATATGTAAGCAGTGTAATCATCCGAACCAGGAGAACAGCTCTTTTTGCAGCAAATGTGGCAATTCACTAGCCGAAAAGTCCGCAGTAACAACAGATTGCAACAATTGTGGACATGCTTTGCCAAAGGGAACCAAATTCTGTCCTAACTGTGGTGACAAATACCATGCGTGTCCATCCTGTGGAGCGGATAATGTAGAGAACGCATTGGAATGTATTCAATGTCATCAACCGATGCCTAGCCCATGCCCTAACTGTAACCATATGAATTCCGGTCATACAAAATTCTGTGGCAACTGTGGCACAAGTTTAAGCTTGAAGTGCAGTCGGTGCCAACATGAAGTAAAACCCGGTCAGAAGTTCTGTCTTGATTGCGGAAACAATCTGCAAGAAGGGGGACAGGCATAGTGGTGGTAAAACGCAGCAATCTCCTGATTTTGGATGTCGTCTATTTAATATGCATGATAGTATCGTCAATCGTTTCTTTTACGCTGTTTAATCATGCGCTTCTATCGTTTTCTTTTTGGATGAATCTCGTTGCTTCTTATGTAGCGATTACGGCTATTTGGATCTACGCACGGTTCATCATGCAAAATATGGATCGGTTTAAACGGTTTGTTCCAGGTTACACAGCGTTAGGTGTAGTATTGGTTATTTATCTAATTTGTGTGATGATCTACACGTTGTTAACAGGTTCAGCAGATCATGCGCTTCGTTGGTTCGTATTGTTACACACGGTAACGATTGCGATCGCAATTATTTTGTGCGGAATCATTATGATCTATATTCAGAGTGTGCGCCGTCATGAAACAGATGAACAGACAAAAATCGCAAACTTACAATTAATCGAAAAAGCTTTACAGCAATTGCTTCATACCATGGTGCAACATCCCGTTCTAACTGTGGAAGAGGAGCGGAAAACCGTTCAATCATTAATTGAACTGGTGAAGTATAGTGACCCGATCACACCGGATTCCCTTGAGAAAAATGACCGCCAGATCTTGATGGACATTGAATTGATGAACAGTGAACTTGCAAATCAGTACGAAGCAGGGGAATTGGTAAATAGTGAACGTTTTGCTTCGCAACTATCCCAGATAAAGTTCCGTTTGAAAGAGCGCAATCAACAGATCTTGATAAGTAAATCATAAATTGCAGGAGGAAACGCGGTGAAGAAATTTTTTGGCATTTTATTCATTATCCTTTCGTCCGTGACGATCCTGTTATCTTTAATATTAATATCCGAGGGAACAGAAACGGCTATTATCAGTACGATTATTCTTTTTATCCCTGGGGTTATCGTACTTGTTACGGGCATTAAAATGTGTGGTCGACCTAAATCTCAGTCTAAGACTAATCCATACCAGCATTACGATTCTAATAATAGGCAAGATCAGGAAGATCAGCATCATGTGAAATATGACGAGGCCCCTCAAGAAACTGTAGCCGTGAATTGTTCAGGGTGTGGAGCCAAGGTAAGGGTATATCCTACTTCGTCTGCGGATTGTGAGTATTGCGGAACGACAATGAGAATTTCGTAGTTGTAGCTAATACCAATACACTTAACTGCTTTTACAGATACCTGTAGTGTTTACCGCTAGGTATAGAGTGTTGTTTTTGGGAGGAATCAGATTGAGGAAGTTTTTCGGGCTCATTTTTATGGTGTATGCAATTGGCATACCCATTGCTTTTTTCAATGCAGACAATCACAAAAGTGGAGATCTATTTGGCATAATAGGAGTTATGATCGTTGAGTTTTTATTTTTGTTTTTTGGCATTAAATTGCTTAGGAAAAAACGTGTTAAGAAAAAGCGTGGCCCGGAACGAAAGTTTTATGGGGGAGATTATGGAGGTCATCTTGATCGCGAAGATGCGAATCCGCATACTTATTCAAGTTACAATAGCAACACCGTGAGTTACAGTAGTCATAATACAATTAACTATACAGAGATCAATTTCTCGGATAAGGAAAACGCTGAAGAGAAAGCCGAACAAAAAGTTGAAGAGCCACAAAGGCCTGTTTCAGTGAGTTGCCCCGGATGTGGGGCTAAGGCAAAAGTACTTCCTAAGCAATCAACGGACTGCGAGTATTGTGGAACAACAGTTGTAGCAACTTAGAACGGTTTAGAATGGATACGAGAAAGGATTAAGCCTGATTCCTGTGGAGTCAGGCTTTTATCTCCTCAATTTAGAATCTAAAACTCTGTCTTAATATGGTCTCGATAATGAAACGTTTCGAATTAATATTTATAAATTCTCTTTACGATAATCATCATTTGTAAGCGTTCTATTTTTCTTGTTTACGTAAATGTGAAATTTATGATAACATGTACACGAAACGTTTCGAATCCATTTGAAGGGGAGAAAATCATGAAAAAAGTAAAACAATTCAGCTTCATTTTAACTTTTTGTCTGTTAGCTAATCTAGCCCTAACTCCTATGGCTTCAGCAGGTGACTCAAGCAATTTAATTGGATTTCGAGCAGAATTGAAAGCGATTGCATATAAGACCTATACATTTTTTGAGGACTATACGGATCAGAACACTGGCTTGACTTACGATGAAGTTCGGCTCACTGAAAAAGGGACAGAAGAAGCTAAACGTACCTCGCCCACGAACATCGCCATGTATATGATGAGCACCGTTTCAGCGCAACAATTGGGTATCATTTCGAAGAAAGAAGCAGTACATCGACTGCAAACGACTATCAATTCCCTAGAAAAGTTAGAAAAGTGGAACGGCTTATTTTTTAACTGGTATAACACAGATGACGGTACAGTGAAGAAAGATTGGGGACAATTTATATCCCAAGTCGATAATGGCTGGTTATCCGCTGGTTTAATTGTTGTTGGGCAAGCCTATGAAGAACTTCATGGGGCAACAAGCGAGTTGGTCGAAAATATGAATTATACTCCGTTATATGATCCTGAAGTCGGTCAATTCCGCGGAGGCTATGATGTGGCTAAAGGCGCACTGACGGATCACCATTATGGAATGTTTTACACGGAACCACGTGTAGGCAGCTATATTGCCATTGGGAAAGGTGATGTTCCGCAAGAGCATTGGTGGAAGATGTATCGCACATTACCTCAAGAATGGGATTGGCAAGCTCAGATTCCTCAAGGCAAATCCGTTAAGTACGATGGAGTGGATGTGTTTGAAGGAAGTTATGTATACAAGGATAAAAAGTTCGTGCCAAGTTGGGGAGGCAGTATGTTTGAAGCTCTTATGCCCGGTATGGTTATAAAGGAAAAAGACCTGGGTACTCAAGCTTTGGGATTGAACAACCAGCGTCATGTTGAATTGCAGATCGAATATGCCAAAGAAAAAGGGTATGCCGCATGGGGCTTTTCACCTTCTGCAACTCCGACAGGTTACAGTGAGTTTGCAGCAACGCCGTTAGGGACCTCAGGTTATAAAGATGGAGCAACGGTTACAGCACACGCAACATTCCTTGCCCTGGATTATGCCCCTGAAGCTGTTCGAAAGAATATTAAAGCTTTAAAGAAATTCAAAATGTTTGGCAAGTATGGGTTCTATGACTCAGTCAATGTTGAAACGGGAGAACTCGCAAAAGCTTATCTGGCACTGGATCAAGGAATGATTATGGTGTCGATCGCTAACTATCTTCAAGACGGTGTTATACGCGATTATTTTCACAGTGATGTGATAGGGCAGACGCCAGAAGAATTGTTGAAAAAAGAAGTTTTTTCTATTCAATGAAGGGGAGGAAAACTTGCCATACCGATAGTTTAAACGGAACGAAGCAGAGTGTTTTCTGCTTCGTTCCATTTGCGTTTGTCGAACCGTCTCTTAGGTTTAAACCTCCTATCCGTAGCGAGAACCGCCAAGAGCCTTCCGGTAAACTTGAGATGTTTAGGCTGGGTGAAAGGAGTGGTTTTTCTCATGAATGATGCAATGACTTCCAGAGTTGTATTAGTAGTTATCAAGATCCTATAGAGAAGATTTCTTCTTCGTATTTAATACCTCGAATGCTTCTGTCAAAAAATCCATGGTATGCTTAGGGATCAACGACTCATAGGGTTTTACGTTTTTATAAAGTTCTTCGTTCTTTTCTTCGTCATGGAGAATCAGGTGATTTAATTGGGTATTTGTAATGATATCCTTCAACTGTTGCTGTATGGAAGGATGATCTGGTTTAAGATCGTGTAGGGTAGCTCGATGGACAAGCAATACCAAATTGAATAATTGTTCATCCAAGTAAGTTTGCTTAGAGATATCCTCTGGGAACACCTTTTCAATAATATCCGTAGAAACATACTTTTGAAGCAGCTTCTTTTGGTCCTCCTCAACACGCATCGAGTTCATAAGTAACATGAGTAATTCTGAGTTTAATTCATTGAATTGATCTTTTTCCTTTAACCATTTTATTCGTTTTATTAATGCCAAAGAACAATCAATAGCTTTTCTCCTATGTTTAAGCGATTGTTCTTGAACTTTAATTATTTCATCAAAAGAATATTGCGGATTATCCAAACCGGCTTTAATCTCGTTTAATGAAAGTCCTAGACTTTGCAACAATTGAATTTCATGCAGCCTTTTAAAATCCTCATTTATATATACATGATGATCATTTTCGTTCTTTTGTGAGGGAACCAATATGCCAAGTTGTTGATAATGTCTTAACGTACGAACTGTTGTGCCCGCCAGCTTTGCAAATTTACTCACTGTTAATTGCATCTAACGTCCCTCTTTTCAAATAATCAGTTCTTGTATTTTCGTGCCAGAATAATTCCAATAGAAATATTATAAATGACATGCACAAGGATTGGGGGAATTAACGACCCGGTAAAATAAAAGAGCAGTGCAAAAATCAAACCATTCACAAACACAACGATAAGGACACCTGTAGCTCCTCTATATTGAGGAACATGTATTATCCAAAATAGAAAAGTGCTTATTAGAATGACGAGCCAATCCAGGAACAAAGAATATCCAATAAATAATCCGATCAGGACCCCTCTAAAAAAGAATTCTTCAAATATACCACCTATCGCCGTTAAAGCTATACCACTTGGTTGAATCATTATTTTTTTAATCATATCTGACCCCTCGGTTTTAGGGAGTTCTGTTCTTGTTTTGATAAATGTAATTAGAACAATCGTAGTGATAAATAAACTAAAAATAAGACCGATGATGATTGCGGATAATACACTAATCTCGTTTGGTATGAATAGGGAAGCTATAAATGGTAACGTTCCTCCCCACTTAAAAAAACCAATAAAAATAAATCCAATAAATAGAAAAGCTGATTGCGTTAGTAATGCGATCAGCAGTATTTTGTAATGTTCCTTTGTATGGGTCTCAGACATAATGAAAACTCCTTTATCACATTTTTTTCATTGTAGATTGTGACGTAACGTCCTCCGCAACAGCTTTTTTTATCAAAGTATTGATCAGTTACTCATAACAAACGTTTGAATTCTTGCTCGGTGATCACAATATGTTTCTTTTGCAACGTGGAGGAGGTTCGTAATTCACATATTTACAGCCTTGCTCCATCTGCAACCATCCACATCAGGGCTGAACGAAAAGTACCGCAGTAGCGCGGTTTTACACACCCTATCGTGACAATGCAGAACCTACATATTTACCGTGTCATCTTCGTTTCACTATACTTCGAATTGTAAGCGTTACCAAAATGGAGTCAGCAAGAATGCAAAGCAGTAACATAACCGTAGGTAATGAAAGACATAGAAAGGAGTGAGAAAGTGAAGGAGAGTCACACAGTAGTATCCGTAAATCCTTCATTGAAGAAGAACTCCCTTGGCAAGAGAATTTGGAAAAACTGGGAGCTTTATCTGTTCATGCTTCCCGCGTTGTTGTATTTCCTTATTTTTCATTATGGTCCGATGTACGGCATTCAGATTGCTTTTAAGAATTTCGTACCTTCAAAAGGAATTACAGGCAGCGAGTGGGTTGGTTTTGACCATTTTGAACGGTTCTTCAATTCTTATTTTTTCTGGGATCTGCTCTGGAACACATTCAGTATCAGCTTCTATGAACTTGCCATCGGATTTCCGTTGCCTATCATATTGGCGCTGGCCTTCAATGAAGTCCGCAACGGCCCTTTCAAGAAATCGGTCCAGACGGTCACCTATGCACCCCATTTCATTTCTGTAGTTGTCATGGCAGGTATGATCATTACCTTTTTATCACCCTCAAGCGGAATGATTGTCCGGTTCATCGAATTCATTGGTCTTGAACCAGCACAGTTTCTGACTGATCCCGCATGGTTTAAGACGGTGTATGTATTTTCCGGCGTCTGGCAGAGCACCGGGTGGGGAACCATTATTTATCTCGCAGCCTTGTCAGGCGTAGATCCCCAGCTCCATGAAGCAGCCATTATGGATGGAGCAAGCCGAATTAAACGGGTGCTGCATATCAATCTGCCGACGATATTACCCACGATTACGATCATGCTGATCTTGAATATGGGTAATATACTGGGTCTTGGTTTCGAGAAGATTCTGCTGCTGCAGAATTCACTCAATATGGAAGCATCCGATGTAATTTCCACCTATGTATACCGCGCCGGTTTGGTGAACGCCCAGTATAGCTTCTCAACAGCTGTCGGATTGTTCAACTCGGTAGTCAACGTTATTTTGCTTGTTACGGTCAACCAGATCGCCAAACGCACCAGCGAGAACAGCCTCTGGTAGAAAGGAGTTGAAGTCTTTGGTTACTGCGATGAAAGAATCTCGGGGGGACAAGCTTTTTCTGATCAGCACTTATATTTATCTGGGTCTGGCAATGCTGGTTGTTCTCTATCCGCTCATCTATATTCTCAGCGCTTCAATCAGTTCGCCGCAGGACGTCAATTCGGGAGCGATGTGGTTGTTCCCGAAAAATGTAACACTGGACGGATACAAGCTTGTGTTTGAGAACCCAAAGATATGGAGTGGTTACTGGAACACCATTATCTACACAGTGGTGGGCACTCTGCTCAATCTCGCCGTCACTCTGCCGGCCTCGTATGCGCTCAGCAGATCTGATTTTGTCGGGCGCCAGTTGTTCATGGGCCTCATTCTGTTCACGATGTTCTTCAGCGGCGGAATCGTGCCGACATATCTGCTGGTCAAGAATCTTGGACTCATGAACAGCATGTGGGCATTGGTCCTGCCGGTGGCCGCTTCGGTCTGGAATATCGTCGTGGCCCGCACTTTTTTTCAGACGACCATTCCGAAAGAACTTCAGGAAGCAGCGCATATTGACGGCTGTACGAATCTAAAGCTGTTCATTCGCATTGTTCTACCGCTGTCGGCACCGATTGTAGCCGTTATGGCCCTGTTCTATGGGGTCAGCCACTGGAACAGCTACTTCCCGTCTCTGATCTATTTAAATGATGAAGCGAAGTATCCGCTGCAGATGGTTCTGCGTCAGATCCTTGTTCTTCAGGAAATGACAGCGGAAACGACGGGCTCTTCCATCAACGGCGAGGTGGCCACCGCCATGAATAATAAGGCAGAAACGGCATCCCTGATTAAATATGGAGTCATTGTTGTCTCCACACTGCCTATCGTGGCAATTTATCCGTTCCTGCAGCGTTATTTTGTCCAAGGGGTCATGATAGGCTCTGTTAAAGGTTAAACAGCTAAAATGTGATGAAATCAAGGGAGGAATTATAAATGCCAACCACACGCAAGTCATGGAAGCTTCTGTTATCTTCGGCTCTAGTTATTACATTACTGGCAGGCTGCAGCAGTTCAAACGAAGGTGAAGCGAACAACAATCTCGGAAAAGTCGCTGTGAACAATGAAGGTTTCCCGATTGTTAACGAACCCGTTACTTTGTCGCTTATGGCGCCAGATGTAGGGATTCAGAACTGGGAGAACATGGCTGTGCTTCAGCAGATGCAAGAGAAGACCGGTATTAAGCTGGAATACAAGAACGCACCGAAGGATAGCTTCGAAACGAAGAAAAATCTGGTGCTCGCCAGTGGAGATTACCCGGATATCCTCTATGCTGCCGGTTTGACAACTGCAGAGCAGATGAATTACGGAGAGCAGGGTATCCTCATTCCACTGGAGGGTCTGATTGAAAAGTATGCTCCGAATTTCAAGGCGCTGTTGGAGGAGAATCCGGATGTCCGCAAATCGATAACTGCACCGGACGGGCATATCTATTCCTTGCCAGTAGTAGAACTTAGCCAGCACTGGTACCGCAATCCGATGTGGTATAACGGGGACTTCCTCAAGGCGCTGAATATCGATAAACTTCCGGAAACGACAGAGGAGCTGTATACCTATCTGAAGCGTGTGAAAGAGGAAGATCCAAACGGCAATGGCATAGCCGATGAAATTCCGATTTCCTCGGTGACAACACCCGCTGCGAACCTCCGCGATATCCGTACATGGCTGCTGGGTGCCTTCGGCATTTATGAAGAAGAAATTTATGTCGACGATGCGGACAAGGTACATTACACACCGCTTGAAGAAGGCTACAAGGAATATTTGACCTATATGAACCGCCTGTGGTCTGAAGACCTGCTGGATCATGAGAGCTTCTCACAAACAGCGGAGCAAAAAAAGGCCAAAGCACAGAACAATCAAATCGCCCTCTTTTCGGACTGGCATGCCTACATGAGCAAAGGTGGAGAGCCTTCGACGGCAGATCCGATGTTTGCACCTGTTCACAGTGAATCAGTTGCTGCTCCAGCGATTGCAAAGAACAGGGGGATTACAAGCGGCGCCTTTGCTATCACGCAGAGTAATCCTGCGCCGGAAGCCTCTATGCGCTGGGTGGATTATCTCTATTCCTATGAAGGTGCCATGTTCTTCAATAAAGGTCCAGAGGGCACTCTCTGGGAGTACACTGACAAAGAGAACCGGGTCAAACGTTACTTGCCGGTACCAGACGGTAAGGAAATGGAAGATTATCGGGCAACGCTGACACCTAACTACGGCATTCCCGCTCCTACCCTGTCCATGGATGATATTAATAAGGGGCTGAAGACAGACTTTGACCTCTGGGTAGAGCAGGAGACCAAGCAGAAGCTTCTTGATAAAGGCGCACGGATTCCGTTTCCGACTCTGTTCCTTACCGTGGAAGAGCAGACCGAAATCAGCAGCCTGAATTCAGATTTGAAGACATATGTGAATCAGATGGAGGCGAAATTCATCACTGGAGCCGAGCCGCTTACGGGTTGGGACAATTATGTGGCGACGGTCAAGAAAATGGGCGGAGAGCGTATGGTTGAAATCAATCAGGCTGCCTATGATCGTTGGAAATCCAACTAATCAGGTCCATGCGAAGAAAGTTGCTGTAAAAATAAAAGGTGAGATATAAGGTTACAACGCATCCCTGAACATTCATGCAGATGCAGGAGGAATAGACATGCAAATCACGAGACATCCGAATAATCCCATTGTTGTCCCGGGCGACTATGAATGGCGTAAGGTTACGGTTTTCAACCCTGCGGTCATCATCGATAACGGTAAATTTTATATGATTGAGCGCACTGCTGGTTCCCTAACTCCATGCAAAAATTATTTGGGTCTGCTAGAGAGTGAAGACGGGGTGAACTTTACCCACGTGAAGGATGAACCCATTGTGACGCCAGACATGCTGGGATTCCCTTATGGTAGTGTGCAGGACCCGCGGATTGTCAAAATTGACGGAACCTTCTATCTGAACTACGCCCTTCGTCCCTGTGCCATGAGTTATTACCCTACCGGGGCAGGCGTCCCCCTTCGCTCTATTCCGGAATATCCGGATGGGTGGGGGGACGAGGCGGGACATTGGCTAACCCGGTCCTCCATTTTGAAATCAGATAATCTGCTGGATTGGGAGTATGTGGCGGACACGACACCTCTTGAGATTAATGACCGGGACAACATTCTGTTCCCTGAGAAAATAGGTGGCAAATTCGTACTGTTGCGCCGCCCTGAGGAATATGTAGGAGAAGCCTACGGTACGGATAAGGCGGCCATGTGGATTACTTACTCCGAGGATCTCGTGAACTGGGAAGAGCCCAAGCTGCTTGCTACCGCCCAGAACCTCTCCTGGGAATCGCGTAAGATTGGGGGCTCTACGCCCCCGATCCGTACGGACAAGGGTTGGCTGGTACTCTATCATGGCGTCGATGAAGACATTGTCTACCGTGTGGGGGCCATGCTGCTGGATTTGGAGCAGCCCGAGAACATCATTGCCCGGACGCATCATTTTATTATGGAGCCAGAGATGTATTATGAGAAATTTGGGTTCCAGATCCCAAATGTCATCTTTCCGACTGGAAATGTGGTCAAAGATGGACTGCTCTATATCTATTATGGGGTAACAGATACGGCGATTGCCCTTGCAACAGTTCCGCTAGACGAGCTGGTAGAGCACATCCTCCAGGAAGAGCAGTAGCAAATAAACCATAAATGAAGCGGTATCTTTGAATATAAAAATGTAGTGCAGAAAGGGCGGAAGCTCCGGTAGCTTAAACAGGTCCTTTAATAGTGGCTGCTCTCAAGGCATGTTCCTTGCGATACTGCCCTGGTGTTAAACCGATTTCTTTTTTGAATTTGCGGATGAAATTTGGCGCATCCATGTAACCGACCTGTTCGATAATTTCTTTGAGCGGTGCGCTAGTATTCTCCAGCAGCCGCATGACTTCATCCACACGCCGCTGCCAGATATATTGTGAGAAATTGCGGCCGGTCTTCTCTTTGAAGCTCCGGCTTAAATAAGAAGTTGAAATGGCAAACTTAAGTGCCACATGCTCTAGGCTGAGTGTGTAGTCTGCAAACTGTTGATCCACGTAAACCAGAATATCATCCATTAATGTAGACTCGCTTGTCTTCGTATTCAGCTCCACCTGCGCGCAAATGTCAGCAGCAAGACAGAGCAAACGACTCTCCAGATCTTCAAGTGTTTCAAAGGCAGTCAGTTCTGACATATTGGCGAACACCTCGTTCATACCAAGCTCGGAGGCGGTGCGTAGAAAAGCGTTCAGCAGATCGAAACAGATGCAGCGCAGTAGATGAACCTGTAATGGCTCATTTTTGATCGTATGAATGGTTTCGGTAATCAGTTGCACGGTTACCGATTCGTTGCCCTGCTTAAGGCTCTGCTCCAGTTTCAGCATGGATTTGCGTGGAATCCAGAAGCTCTCGGAAGTAGAAGGGTTCAGCTCTGCAAGCTGCTCGAAATAAGTTACCTGACCGCTGTGTTGGATGATCCGATGCTCCAGAGCTGTAGCAGCTTCAATGAAGGATTGGTTAAGACGGGCCAAGTCCCCGTATGCCGTGCCGACACCGATACTCAGAGATAGCTGCGAATGCTCGCGGATTACCAATTGAATGGCTTCAATTACCTCTTCCAATTGGTTTTGAATCGGCTTCTCCACATCACCGGGAAGTGAAATTATCAGAGCAAACTGGTCTTTGACCGAGAATTCTACGCCGAAGATCTGAGCACCGGTACCTGGAAGACATACATTGCTAAGTATATCCTGCAACAGAAGACGTTCCTGCCAGCACTTGTCGCCAGGCAACGTATCATCCCAAGACAATATAGCCGAGAAATAGAGGCCTTGTCCTTGAGGATGCCGGAATCCGGCGTTCAGAATCATTTGTTCGATCTCCGGATCATCCGGCTTGCCTTGCTTGAGTAACAGCAGCATGCACTGATTACGGACGAAGGGCTCCTGAAAATCAATTTTCGCACTGTAATTGTGTAGGGTCTGTCGTATCCATTCCCATTCATTGTGGAGCTTGGAAGCATCATCGCCGCTGCCTTTCATCTTGTCCATCAAATCTCTGATTGGATGGTACTGCCGTTTGGCTAGCAGCAGCGCAGCAGCTATACCGGTAATGACAGTAATGCAGAAGACAATCAGGATCAGTGTCTGGACATGGGCGACACGGCTGAAGAACTGGAAGCTTGGCATGGTGGTTACATAGGTCCAGCCATTTTCTTCCGATTGAACAGAAACAACGGAGTATTGTTCTCCGTCCATCTTCAAATTATGGATACCAGGCGCAAGTGTAGCTAAGTTCTCAATTTCGTCCTGTGGAAGGCTGATGCCATGGCTGTTCGCGGTCAACACCTCTCCGGAGGGACTGAATATATAGCTACTTCCCGAAAAATCACTCAAAATCGAATCCATAACCCCGGTTAGATTGGATTCTTTCATTAAATATACAACGGTACCATATGGAAACGGGTCATTAGGTTTAACGGGCACAAGCATGACGAGCATCGGCTCCATTCGGGAATTAACCTTCACGTTCTCAGCGGGACGGACCAGGGGCTGCCTGGTTTCATTCAAATCCTGCCGCAATTCTTCCAGACTCCAATGCTCGAACTGATAGAGGCTAGCAAAGGTGACATCCAGATTAGCCAAACCGCGGTGCGAATAGATGTGGGAATCGTTATGGAAATAGAGAAGCAGATCCTCTGCAATGCTGCTGCTAGCTTTGTAATTGGCCAGCGCCTGAATCGCCTCCAAGCTGTAATAGGGATGTTGTACCATATAAGGGGTCAAGTGTTTGTCATAGGCGATTCTCCCCGCTATTTCCTGAAGTTCATTCATACGGTTATCTATCGTGCTCTTCACCTGGTTAAGTTGATTGAGATTTGCTTGTTCAATCTCAACACGCAATCCCTTGACAGCGTTTTCATATATAAAAATAGTTACACCTGTCAGAGGGATAAGAAATATGAGAATGTAAGAAAAGGCATATTTCAGCAGAAGCCTTGATTTGAAATGATTCCAGCTGAGCTTGAATCTGTCGAGCAAGGATGGCTTGAGTGCCGAATTTGCCATGAAGCAGTCCCTCCAATGTTAAGATATTTGAATTGAAAATCGCTGTTCTCTTCTGGATTACACTTGTGCTAGTATAAATATTATAACATTATAATGTTTAAAATGAAGTAGCTCATCAGGCTTATTTTAACGATTTGGAAATACAGATCTCATGTCATGAATCATTTTTGAAATTTGCCTGTATACCGGGGTTGAAAAAGGAGATGGGATGAGTGGGCACAGAGAATGTGCTGCGCAATTTGCAGCTTGTTGACGGGCGGATCATGGATATCGCCATTCAGGACGGGATCATCACCGCCATGTCACCGCCAGGCCAGGCTGAAGGAGAAATTGAGTTGGATTGCTCAGGATTATATGCATCCAGTGGATGGATTGATCTGCATGTGCATGCCGTCCAGGACCTTAACCCCTATGGCGATGATATCGACGAAATTGGTGTGAAGCAGGGCGTAACAACGCTTGTAGATGCCGGAAGCTGCGGTGCAGATCGAATTGGAGCTTTCTATACCGCAAGATTACAGGCTGCTACACAAGTATTTGCTCTGTTGAATATTTCAAGGATCGGGCTAGAACGGACGGATGAACTGTCGCAGCTGGAATGGATTGACCGGGCCAAGGTCCTGGAGGCGGTAGCGGCTTATCCTGATTTCATTGTTGGTCTGAAGGCCCGCATCAGCGAAAGTGTTGTCAAGGACAGCGGCATACAGCCACTCAAGTTGGCACGCACACTCTCGGAAGAAACGAAGCTTCCACTCATGGTTCACATCGGTTCTGCTCCGCCCGCGATCTCTGATGTGCTGGAGCTACTACAGTCTGGCGATGTAATCACCCATTATCTTAATGGCAAGTCCAACAATCTGTTTCATACGGACGGCACACCGCTGCAAGAACTACTGGATGCAGCTGCTCGGGGAGTTCATCTGGATGTGGGGCATGGCACAGCGAGCTTCTCCTTCCGGATTGCAGAACAGGCCAAGGCTGCAGGCATTGCGTTGAATACAATCAGTACGGACATTTACCGAGGCAACCGTATGAATGGTCCGGTATACAGTATGGCGAATGTGCTGACGAAATTTCTGTACCTGGGCTACAGTCTGGAAGAGGTCATTCGCGCGGTTACAAGAAGTCCAGCGGAGTGGCTCGGTAAGCCGGAGCTCGGGAAGATCAGGGTGGGACAGCCAGCAAACCTGACTTTGTTTTCCCTGGAAGCAGGAGAAAAGCAACTTGAGGACTCGGAAGGAGATGTCCGGGTCACGCAACACTATATTGAGGTTAAAGGAGTCTTTGCTAATGGGTCACTCATTACAGGCTAAATATGGATTGAAGCGTGTTATTAATGCCAGTGGAAGAATGAGCATCCTTGGCGTTTCTGCACCGACGGATTCAGTCATGGATGCGATGAAACAGGGCGGACAGCGGTACGTGGAAATTGCGGAACTTGTGAACAAATCCGGAGAATATATTATACAGTTACTTGGTTCGGAAAGCGCAGTTGTGGTGAACTCTGCATCCAGCGGTATTGCGTTGTCGGTTGCAGCCATTGTGACCGCCGGAGATCCGCGTCTAAGCCTTCGTCTGCACCAGGAGCCGATATTGAAAAATGAAATTATTATGCTCAAGGGACATAATGTGCAATATGGAGCGCCAGTTGAAACCATGATATTCCTTGGTGGCGGCCGGGTAGTGGAAGTCGGATATGCGAATGAAGGCCGCAAGGAGCATATCGATCAGGCGATCGGTGAACACACTGCAGCCATTCTTTATGTTAAATCCCATCATACTGTTCAGAAAAACATGATTTCGGTGGAAGAGGCTTGGGAGGTTGCACAGCGCAGAGGGGTGCCGCTGATTGTGGATGCGGCAGCGGAAGAGGATCTGCGCAAATATATCCAATTTTCGGATCTGGCCATTTACAGCGGATCAAAAGCTATTGAAGGCCCTACTTCCGGCATTGTCGCCGGCAAAAAGAAATATGTGGAGTGGTTACAGGTACAGCTGCACGGGATTGGCCGCAGCATGAAGGTTGGCAAAGAGACCATTTTTGGGTTACTTCAAGCTCTGGAGGAATACCAGGACAAAGCGGACAATAGCGAACGAGAGAAGCAAACGCTGGAGGCTCTTCAGCCACTTGGTGGACTTCCTGGTGTTTCAGTCCGCATCGTGCAGGATGAAGCCGGCAGATCGATTTTCCGAGGACGTGTACAGATTGATTCCTCTGTTGCTGGGGTGGATGCGAAGAAAGTGAATGACCAGCTTCGTGAAGGTGTAATTGCGGTATATACCCGAGACTATGGCGTCAATCAGGGGTATTTCGATATTGATCCAAGGTCGCTGCAAGGGGATGATATGCAGGTCATCGTCAGAAGAATACATGAAATCGTGGGAGGCAAACCAGAATGAGTCATATGCAGCAGTGTCTGTATAAGAATAGGGCGGCAATTAATGTACTGGCAGGAAGTATCGGGAACGCAAGAGATGTATTCGAGGCTGCGGAAGGTTATGTAATTGTGGGTGTGCTCTCCAAAAATTATGCTACGTCGGAGGAAGCCGTAGTTGCCATGACTGAATATGGTCAGGCTATTCAAGAAGCCGTATCCATCGGACTTGGGGCTGGAGACAGCCGTCAGGCTGCAGTTGTGGCCGAGATTGCCGCGAGCTACCCGGGAAGCCATATCAATCAGGTATTCCCGGCAGTGGGGGCAACCCGTGCCAATCTGGGACCTAAAGATAGTTGGATTAACTGCCTGGTATCTCCGTGCGGGCAGCCAGGCTATGTAAATATATCGACTGGCCCTGTTAGTTCAGTAACCACTCCGCAGGCCATTGTTCCGGTTCATGCCGCCATTGCACTGGTTCGTGACATGGGAGGGAACGCGCTCAAATATTATCCGATGCAGGGATTGAAGTTGGAGGAGGAGTACCGTGCGGTTGCCAAGGCTTGTGGGGAAGCGAATTTTGCTCTGGAGCCCACTGGCGGAATTGATCTGGATAACTTTGGACCCATTCTAGAGATTGCACTACAGGCAGGTGTACCTCAGGTTATACCACATGTCTATTCTTCAATTATTGATTCACAGACCGGGAGTACGAACGTACAGGATGTCCGCAGACTGCTGGAAACAATGAAATCGTTGGTGGATCGGTATGCCTAGGGTTGCTGCTTTTGGCGAAGTGATGATGCGGCTGCAGGTTCCGGGCTACGAAACGCTGGTCCAGAGCAGCAGGCTGGAGTATTCTTTTTCCGGCAGCGGGGTGAATGTAACGGCAGCATTAGCCAGATACGGCCATAATGGCGCTCTTATTACGACCTTGCCGGAAACTCCGGTGGGCGAAGCGGCTATCGCTTATCTGCGCAAGCTTGGGGTGGATACCTCTCTTATTAGACACGGCGGTAGACACCTTGGGATGTATTTTCTGGAGAATGGCTTTGGAGCACGTCCAGGCAGAGTCACTTACACAGACCGGCTGGGCAGCAGTTTCAATACGGCGGATGCGGCCAATTATGATATGAAAGATCTTGCCTCCCGGATCGACGTTCTTCATTTGTGTGGCATTACGCTGGCTATGAATGATGGCGTGCGCAAGCAGATGAAACGGCTTGCTGAGGAAATGAAGAGTGCTGGGGGCAAGGTTGTATTTGATTGTAATTACCGTCCTGCGTTATGGGGGACGGATGGCTATGTCAAGGCCCGCCCGCATTATGAGGAACTGCTGGGGCTGGCAGATCTGGTGCTAATGAATGAGAAGGATGCGATGGGTATTCTTGGCATCGGAACCGGAGAATATGATAGAATAACACAGATGAAGCAAGCGATTCCTGAAGTTGCACAGCGCTTCGGAATCGGAACGGTAGCAGGAACCCACCGTGAGATTAACGCGGACCATACGCATTCCTTGACAGGATATATCTATCATCAAGGTACGTTCGTATTTTCCCGCAAGCTAACATTCCCGGTGTACGACCGGATTGGTGCCGGCGATGTGTTTGCCAGCGCCATCATCCATGGGGAATTGCAGCAATATCCACAGGAACATACGGTTAATATAGCAGTGGCGGCAGCGATGCTGGCCCATACCACACAAGGTGATACAGCGCTTTTTACCGAGAATGAGGTGCTCCGGGCGCTGTCGGACCATACCTCAGATGTTGAAAGGTAGTGAACAGTGAGTGTCCCTAAAGCGCAAGCAAGGTCCTTTATATCAGCAAATCCAAAAAATTCTCAAAGATCGGATTCTACATGGCGTATATCCTCTCGGAAGCATCATTCCCTCCGAACCACAGCTGGAAAAGGAATTCGGGGTCAGTAAAATGACAGTCCGCGGTGCGGTCCAAGAGCTGTCCCAGGAAGGCTACGTGCAGAAGAAAAGCGGTGTTGGAACGATAGTGATGCGCAATACCTCTCATCAGAAGCTCTCAAAGGGCAAACGGTTTACGGAACTGCTCGTAGAAGAGGGCCATAAGCTTGAAAAGAAAGTTCTGAATTCCCGGTTACTGACCAATGATGCCGGAACGGAGCAATATGGTCTCTACGGGCCGTACTGCCAGCGGATTGAAAGGCTCTATATTCTTAACGGACAACCTTATATTCATCTGATACACTTCTTGGCAGCAGCTGCATTGCCCGGCGGAGGCAAGGAAGCAATGAATGCAGACATCCAATCGCTGTATGATTCACTGGAGGAGAACGACATTTTGCTGGAGAGCTTCAAAGACCGTTTCTTTGTAGAGCCGGCAGCTCCTGAGGTATGCCAACTACTGAAAATCCCCCCGGGAACGCATCTGCTCAAGCGCCTTCGTAACTCCTTCGACGAAGAAGGCAGATTAATTGAGCACAGTATCGGCTGTTATAACACGGAACTTCATCATTATCTGGTTAGTTATGACACTTGAGGCTGGCGGACATATCGTGAAAGAAATTGTATTCATACAAAAAAGGGTCCTGCAATATTCATAACAGGACCCTTTATGCGTAAACTAGAAGTCCCTCAAACGATCAAATACCTCATATAATTCCTCGTGATTAAATTCTACCGAATTATCTTGACGCAGTTCCAAATTCTGCTGTAACTGCTCTAGCAACGTTGTTAGAACAACATAAATCTCTTCCCGCTCAATAGTTTCAATAAAGCCGGCCTTGGCATCCATCTTGTTGAAGGTCTGTGTGTAGTTCTCAACCATGGAGACGAGCTGTTTGTGTAGAGACTCCTGATCGATGGAGACTTGACTTAATTGACGGATTTCCTTTAAGCACTGCTTGTACAATTGAGCTGCTTTTTTTGCGTGAGCTGCCTTGATGTGGTCACGCCCATCCCAATCCCGAAACGGATTGTTCAGGTTCTCCGCAAGCCACTCCGGTTTGCGAGCTTTGGTTATCTCCATATCAAGTCCGGCAGCAGCGGATTTTTTATATCTTGTTTTGATCCGTTTGGCTGCATCGGCAGGCAGGCTGGTTAGCCACAGCATAGCCAATTTTGGAAGTTGCTCTGGATCAGGGAATTGTTCACCATTGAAGCCGAACAGGTCATATGTAGTAAATGTTTGCAAATTCGCCAAGTGCTGAATCGATTCTATACGGGATACCTTGCCGGGTTTACCCCACAATCGCAACTCTGAAAGTTCAGGATAATACTGCACAAGTGGCTCCAGATTGAGTTCCGTGATCTCTCTGATATACAGACCTTCAAGTCGTGAGATACCCGTAACCTGTGGCAGGCCTGATGGAACATTGAGAGTGATGCATTTACCGTCTTCATGCGCCACAATATGCAGATCAGGAGACACCTCTCCTGTGAAATTCAGACTCTTCATCTTTGAGTTCAAAATTAACTCCTTCAACCCGCTGACATCCACAATAAGGTTGGTCAGGTGACTCCTGCTGATATCCAGTTTTGTTTGAACATGATTAGAGAGATGAAGTTCATTAATGAACGGGTTTTCCTCTATAAATGGAAAGATTGATTCTGAGTACCCGTCCATTTCAATATGTGTCAGACAAGGTAGTTTTGTGAGTTCGACTACATCTTCAGAAGATTTAGGGCTGAAATCGCGAAGTGTACTCGTACTGCTCCGCATTACACGATCGCCAACCATGATTTGTGTGTCATCATCCGCGGCTTGTTTGAACTGTGCTCTTCGGTGCGCATCTATACGTTCCCATTCGCGCTGGAGATAGAGACTTTCTCCGATTGGCCAGCCTCCACCATACGTATTCGTTTCCTCGGTGTAGAGAGGAGGGATGTTGCCTGCAAGCACATACTGTGAAGGAACATTAGCACTCACGAAACTATGGGCAAGTCGATCATTCCAGAAATAGAAATTACAGATCAGTGGTTTCATCTGATGAAGCTGCATTTCATTAGGCAGTTGATCACCTGTCCAATCCAACTGAAGAACAGAGGCAAGCGTGTCGGAAGGTTTACCTTCCATTTCTTTCAGCCCGATTACCTGGCAGGCGGTATATTGTTGTAATTTTTCGGCGTACACGCAGTACACATCTCCAACATTGGGGATCATGTTATGCTCCTTTCGTTCTGCACCATTCGATGCTAAGCTACTTGTAAACCAAGGATTCTACAGAACTAATAATAGATGAATTATATCAAAGTCATTCAGAGACTACCATTTTGGGATAGAGTCGAATAGGCTTGAATACTTTTATAAAAAGGAATGATGTCAATGGATACAGGTATGAGCCGTAACAAAAAACTGGGTGAGTTTTTGAAATCACGGAGAAGCCGCATTCAACCGGAACAAGTTGGATTGTCAGAATCTTATGGACAGCGAAGAACACCGGGATTAAGGCGGGAAGAAGTAGCGGTATTGGCTGGTGTCAGCGCAACGTACTACACATGGCTTGAACAAGGAAGGGAGTTGGCAGCTTCACGAGAAGTAATGCAAAGTATAGCGAACGCCCTCCGGTTAACGCCGGAAGAGAAGAGTCATCTGTTTGACTTATGGGACCCGAATACGGAACATGAATTCCTTGCTTCGTATTCACAGCTGGAGCCAGGTTGGCAGAGTATTATTGGCCAGTTGACGCATCCTTCTTTTATTACCAATGAACGTTCTGAGATACTTGCCTGGAATGAAGCAGTTGATACGAACCTCTTTAACTTCTCGTCGATGAATATGAATGAGCGTCTAATGATGCGGATTTTATTTTTAGATGAAACGCTTAGGGAGCGTATGCACAATTGGGATGAATTCGCGCGGCACTCGGTAGCTGTTTTCCGTACGTATTATGATAAGTATCCGAGTGACCCCGAATTCACCAGAATCGTGAAACAATTGAGTGAAGAAAGTGTGGACTTCCGAACGATCTGGAACCTGCACCAAGTCGAATTAAAACAAGTCAATCGTGTGCTGCTTGAACCGACGGATCGGGCAGATGGAGTTGTACATGCGTACGATATCTATTCCATGAATAATCTGAACAGCCAATCAGGCATTCATTGCTGTATTTATGTTCCTGTTGTCATGTAGTAGGTTAATTAGACTAGACTAGTAATTTCTTTACTAGCATACACGGAGTGTGGTTGGGTTCTCGGGATTGAAATAGAATGAACTTAAGCTCAAACGTAGCTATTTATCGTTTCTATTTTAATATGAAAAGAGGGAGCATCATGCTCAAGACAAGAACGTTAGGCAATGACAAATTACGTATATCTGGGCTCGGCCTGGGTGTGATGATGATGCCGGATAATGACGAATCGGTACATACCATTCAGGGTGCATTGGATGCAGGAGTCACTATGTTTGATACGGCGGATCTGTACGGAGAGTATGAAAAACAGCGATTTGGAGGGAATGAAAAACTGCTTGGGCGTGCGCTTCAGGCCCGAAGATCTGACGTTGTTGTTGCCACCAAATTCGGTATTACGCACACACAGGGTCCCAAGGGAGATCCAGCCTACATCAAAAAATCAGTAGATGCGAGTCTCTACAACCTGGGAATGGATTATATCGATCTGTATTATCAACATCGTCCTGATCCGAATACCCCCATTGAAGAGACGGTAGGTACGCTTGCCGATCTGGTTCAACAGGGGAAGATTCGATATATTGGTTTGTCCGAAGCGCCGGTAGAGATCATTCGTCGTGCACATGCTGTTCATCCGATTACAGCGTTGCAGACGGAATATTCCTTGTGGAGTCGAGAACTTGAGGATGAGATTATGCCTGTCCTGCATGAATTGAACATTGGCTTGGTTCCATACAGCCCATTGGGACGTGGCTTCCTGACTGGTCAGATCCGATCTATAGATGATTTGCCGGAAGACGATTATCGTCGTCACTATCCGCGTTTTCAAGGTGAGAATTTTCAGAAAAATCTGGAGGTTGTTGGATTGATCCAAGAGATGGCTAAGGAAAAAGGATGCACGGTTTCTCAACTTGCTCTGGCCTGGTTACTTGGAAAGGGAGAACATATCGTTCCGATTCCGGGGACCCGTAATTTGGATAGAGTTTACGAGAACTTAGGCGCGTTAGAAGTTTCGCTTACGGATGATGAAATGAAGCAGATTGATCGCATATCACCCCAAGGCATTGCAGCTGGAGGCAGATTCCCTGGCCAAGTCTAGCTCCTTAAGACAAGATACAAGAAACCAGCAGTTTCGGATGAAAAAGAATGTATAACAGGTCATCGGTATTATCTTTCTACTCTCCGGCATACAGTACAACAATGAGATGTATGCTCAAGGAGGAGAAATGATCGTATGATGAATCCGATTTTGCAAGCTCCAAATGTTCCGCTAGCTGCCGATTCCAATGCGGTGGTCAATTATCAGAGGGATTCACGCAACTATGTAACCCAGTTGTTTGGAGAACAGCTGCCGACCATTGCGAATGGTTTCTTCAACGTGTACTTAAGCAAAGGAATCATTGTGCAGCCGCACTGGCACACCAATGTCACGGAGATGATCGTGGTTATCCGCGGTGAAGTTACAGCGTCAGTCTTCAATCCGTTTACGCGTGAACGATTGACATATCGTCTGAAACCAGGTCAGGTTGTGGTATTTCCGAAAGGCTGGTTTCACTGGTTTGTTGCTGAGACAGATGATGTATATGTATTAACTATCTTTGATCAACCAACTCCTGATATTGTGTTTGGAGCGGATTTCTTGGCAGCTACACCGCCGGAAGTGGCTCACCGCGCCTACTGTTTGGATGAAGAGGCGTATGCCAAAGCCGTTGCGTCCATTAAAAATGATGCCATTCTGGGCCCTCCAATAGGATGTGATACGCAGGTTTCTGATCAATCGACTTCGCCTTCCAAGACGTCCGTGTCACCATCCGATAAGCTGAAATCATAATTCAAAATTCCTTATTCATTATATAAGTACAGAGCCTGTAACTGGAGAATAACAGTTGCAGGTTTTTTGACGTGTCGATGTGATTATTGTATGAAGTTCATAGAGGGGTTGGCATTATATTAGAAAAAAATTCATAATGCCTGAGTCAGTGTGTTACGTTCTCTGTTAGTATAGTATGAACATCCAACAAAAACGGAGGACTCATGAATGAACATGTCAGAAATGAAAACACTTGAAACTGCAATGAGTTATGCACCTATCTTGATGTTTGATAGAAACGAACCCTTTTATCCGGATTTTGTTGGCATTTCTGTGTTACATCAATCTGGGCCTTCACCATCGTTCAGAAGGGACATTAAGTTTCCGACCGAGGTAGTACAATATGTAATTGAATATGCAATTTGGTGGGATTATGAGATTGGACATCTGTACGAAATGGAGCATGTATGGATATATGTGGGTCATAACGGAGAGGTAGTAGACTGTGAAGCGAGCTTTCATGGGAAGGTTCTGCGTGGATTGTTGAAGGAACGGGTCAATGTGGTTGGACATCATGTATGTCTGTACTCGCAGCCTGGCAAACATGCTTTCTCACCACTTCCGGTTGTATTTGAGTTATTGCCAAACCTGTATAGTGCAGCAGGTGCCGAAGCTGGATGTGATGGGCTACTTGTGAATGAGTTATTCCAAGGTTATTTTGAAACGAATGAACAGATTGATGCTCAGGTGGAACGTTATCTAAAGACCAAAGCGTTCGTACCTACCATGGAGTTCGAAGAATATCTATTAAAGCCGGAGATGTTCATGACATGGGATAACCTGTTTGATATTATTCCGCACAGGATTAAGGAACGCTTAATGGAATTGGATCAGTTATATAACACATAAAATTAGTTTTAAATGGGTTTTATGTTATTTGAAGAGTGTGTTTTTCGCTTCAAAACCAAACTTTGTTGATTCAGGTTTGGTTTTTTTTAATGGGAAATTGGACTCAGTATAAGTGTGCATTTATTAGACTAAAGTCATGAAATGGGTGTGAAAACATCAAAAAAAAAATTTTTTTTGATGGAATATGATATGTGTTAGACGTATGAACTATACAGTTTCTTATGTAAATATAAGAATACCATATTACATGAAGGTTTGTATGGAGATGTATGTGTATGTCAATGAAAATTGTTCATTATACGTATATGTGTAAGTTGTAATAACGATTTGATAGGAAATAAGTATAAAAAAAATTAAAAAGTAGATTCTTTATATCCAAAATAAAAATTCACAATAGTGCAAATTTGTATAAATAAAAATCTTCTATTCAGTTTTAATATATTTATGTCGAAATAGATCGTAAGTTGTCTGGAGCGCGACCAAGAGAAGGGTTTACATAGCGTTATATACATAACTGGACACTAAGATGCCTAGGAGGAGATTACATGAAGTGGTTTGGAAACTTGAAAACAGCAACAAAGATTATCTCAGCATTTTTAATTGTGTCGATAATCCTTGCGGCGCTTGGGGTCTACTCCGTAGTAACATTGAGAAGTACGAATGAACGAATGCAAGAAATGTATAACAACAATTTGATTTCGGTCAGAGAACTATCCTCGGCCCAGGTTGATTATCAGAGGATGCGGGTAAACGTGCGTGATTTGAACTACGAAACTGTGGCAGCTGAACAGACCCGAATTACTGAAAATATCGCTACAATTCGTCAATCCATGGAGGAGCGACTTGCTACGTACCGTCCTCTTGCTACTACTCCGGAAGAAATGGAACTGCTTCGTAAATTAGATACCCAGTACGACAGTTATATGAAACTGTATGATCAGGGCGTGACTATGGCGATATCAGAGGATGATGCCGCTTTTATCGCTTTTCTGAAAGCGACATTGAAACCTCCTGGCGATGAGGTGGTACAAACACTCGCAGACCTGGTGAACCTCAATGTAACCCTCGCAGAACAAGCTAACATCAAGTCTGAAGAAGCTTACAACACAGCATTTGCGGTAACGATTGTTATGGTGGTCGCATCTGTACTCTTTAGTATCCTCATTGGATATATCATCTCTCGCTCGATTTCGAAACCACTCATGTCCATGTTGGGTCTGGCAACGGAAGTGGCTAATGGTAATCTTACCCTCAAATCAGACATCTCCAGCAAAGATGAAGTGGGTCAACTGGCCGTAGCACTGAATCGTATGGTCGACAACCTGAAAGAGTTAATCAACAATATCGTGATGAACTCCCAAAGTGTTGCTGCTTCTTCGGAACAGATCTCGGCCAGTACACAGGAAATCGCAAGTACCAGCACAAGCCAATCCAGCGAAGCAGGAAACATCTCCGAATTGTTCAAGGAGCTTTCACTTGCCATTAACTCCGTCGCTGCAAGTGCCGAAGAAGCGGCTGAATTGTCCAATGACACTGTGAAGACTGCACGTGAAGGTGGACTTGTAGTACAGACTTCATTGGAAGGTATGCAAGCTGTTAATACGAAAATGACCAAACTTGAAGATGATTCTCGTAAAATCGGTGACATCATTGAGGTGATTGACGATATCGCTGAGCAGACCAATCTGCTTGCGCTGAATGCAGCAATTGAAGCGGCACGAGCGGGAGAACAAGGGCGAGGATTTGCCGTAGTGGCAGATGAGGTCCGCAAGCTTGCAGAACGAAGCAGCGAGGCGACCAAAGAAATTACAGCCATCATCAAAGCGATGCAGGAAAATACGAGACAAAGTGTGCAAGCCGTAGCAGCCAGTGTTGAGCAGTCTTCCATGACTGGACAGGCGTTTGATCAGATTATTGATATGGTCAATAACTCTTCACAGAAAGTAAACGAAATTGCTGCTGCATGTGAAGAAGAAGCAGCCCAAGCCGCAGAGGTGATGAGCTCTGTTGAATCCATCTCGGCTTCCAGTGAGGAATCCGCAGCAGCGTCTGAAGAGACGGCAGCAACATGCCAGTCTCTGGCACATCTGGCGGAAGAACTGGCGAATTCGGCAGCTGCCTTCAAAACAAATTAATAAAATTGAATTGAGGGTGAATCGATGTCTTCACTTCAGAAGGAACAATATATTGAGCTGTCGGTAGGTGCAGAGACTTGCGCCATTCGAATCGAAGAAATTCACGAAATTATTAAAATGCTCAGCATTACAGATATCCCATTCAGCCGTCCAGAGATCAAAGGGGTAGTTAATCTGCGTGGCAAGGTTGTATGTGTGATGAGCCTGCGCAACCTGCTGGGTATACCGGATGAACCGGATACCAGAGCAACTCGAATTATCGTAGTTCGGTATCAAGATGAATATATTGGCTTGATCGTGGATCGCGTGAACAAGGTAACCACATATTCGGAAATACATCCGCCAACCGGCGGATATGGTCGTAACCGTGAAGGTTTATTCCATGGTGTGGGTCAACAGGAAGACAAGCTTGTGGGCATTTTGAAACTGGACGAAATATTGGGCGGTTAGGGGGGTATATACGAATGATGGATTTGTCTGCCTACCGTGACATCTTTATCGAAGAACTGAATGACCAACTGGAACGTATGGATCAGTCTTTATTGGCATTGGAGCTTTCGCCTTCTGTAGAACTGGTTCAAACGCTGTTTCGGGCAGCTCATACCATCAAGGGATCGGCATCCACAATGGATTTCCGAGAATTAAGCGATCTCACGCATGAAGTGGAGTATGCTCTTGAATGGGTCCGGGAGAAAAAACCGGAGATGACTTCGGAGTTAATTGATACATTGTTTCGCTCTTTGGACGCCATGAAGGTACTTCGTGATCAGTACATACGTGGGGAAGCCTATGGAGATTTTCGAGCAGTAGTACGAGAAATAAAGGATTTAATTCAGACCCAGGCAGTAGTCGGGCAACTTAAAGTACCTCAATTGCAATCAGCAGAATCGATTGTGGCACAGGTGGCTATAGTGTCAGGTAAGCAGTTATTGTCCATTCATATCGTGCTGGAGCAGAAATGCATGATGAAAGCGGCCAGATATCATATTCTGCGCCAACGTATTGAGGACATCTGTGGTACGGTTGTCGCTACTTCGCTCATGGAGAGTCAACCGGGCGCGCAGAATGAAGATGATCATTATGGTCAGTTCATAATCATCGTAGCAACGTCGAAGGATCCCCAGCAGCTTAAGGCAGAACTGTCTTCAGACTCGGATATTCATATGCTGGAGATTGATCCATATCTGCTGGAATCCAATGAGATTGCAGCGACTTCTGCACCAGTTGAATTAATTTCTGTACCAGAGCAGACAAAACCAAGTTTGCCTACCGTGACTACATCAGGCTCGGGCTCGGATGAGAAAGTGAAAGCTGCTCAACCTACAGTTCGTGTGAGTGTTGAACGTCTGGACCATTTGATGAATTTGGTCGGTGAACTGTTAATTGATCAGACATCCCTAGCAGATCTGAGTGGATCGGGCGCGCGTAAGGAGTCTTCCTCACTCATCCAGAGTATTGGTGGAGTATCTGATCATATGGGCAGGGTTATCAAGGAACTGCAAGAAGGTGTAATGAAGACACGGATGTTACCCATTGATCAACTATTCAGTCGCTTCCCGAGATTGGTTCGTGATCTTTCGCAGAAGCTGGGTAAAGATCTGGAACTGGTTATTCAAGGTGGAAAGACTGAACTTGACCGGATGATTATTGAAGAATTGAGTGACCCGATAATTCATCTCATCCGCAACAGTGCTGATCATGGCATTGAAAGCGCAGTGGTTCGTGGAGAGTTAGGCAAGCCGTCCAAGGGACGTATTACCTTAACTTCGTTCCATGAAGAGAATCATGTCGTTATTCGGTATTCGGATGATGGCAAAGGTATCGATGGGGAGAAGATCAAGACTTCCGCCTTGGGCAAAGGCATCATTAGTGAGGAACAGGCTGCACGTCTATCAACACAGGAGGCTGTACATCTCATATTTGAGCCCGGCTTCTCCACAGCTTCTTCTGTAAGTGAAGTATCAGGTCGCGGTGTTGGAATGGACATTGTGCGCAGCCAGATCGGGCGCCTCAACGGTATCATTGATATTGATACGGAGGTTGGTGTTGGCACCACGTTTACGATTCGTCTACCACTCACATTGGCGATTATTAAAGGTTTGTTAGTTAAAGTATCAGGTCGTGTGCTAATCTTGCCGATGTATAATGTTGCTGAGATTGTTCGAATTTCACCTGAAGATATTCAGATGATTCAGGGGCAACAAGCGATTCTGAATCATGGACGAATTGTACCTTTTCACCGACTGTGCGACAGGCTTAACTATCCACGAACAGACCGCAAATCTAAGACCATTCCACTGGTGATTGTGCGTTCCGTTGATAAAATTGCAGCATACGCTGTAGATGAGATTATAGGCAATCAGGAAGTCGTTATTAAGACGCTTGGTACGTATCTGGGAGCGATGAACCATCTATCTGGAGCAACAATCCTCGGTAATGGTAAGGTTGCCCTTATATTGGACGCGTCCTATCTGGTGAGTCTTTAATCGTTAGATAAACACATACATTATGCAAGCCAAAGAGCCTCATTATCCATGACTGGATGGTGGGGCTCTTTGTTGTACCTTTTGACATGGTGACCACTCAGGATTTGAAAATGAGATCCATAAACCTGTTGGCAGCCAGAGAGATCGGCATATTGCGTTTGGTCATAATCCCCACATGGGAAGGGGGGAGCGGGACATCAAGTTGAATTTCAAAGAGAGAACCTTCCTCCAACTCCTTGGAGATAAACTCACGTGTGACATAGGAAATACCCAGTCCTCGACGCGCAAACTCAATCAACAGATCAACGCTACCAACCTCAATCTCAGGCTTCAACGTGTAATTATAGCTGTTAAACAACTCAGTTATAGCCATCCGAACCCGACTGTTCCGGGAGAAGAGGATCAGTTGATGCTCCAGAAGCATCTCAAGTGTCATGACTTTGCCTTTTAACTGAGCATAACGCTCTCCAGCTACAAAACAGTCTTTTAACTGAATGCTTTCCCTGACTTCAAGCTGTGGATCAACAATGGGCATCCGAACAACACCGAGATCAATCTTGCCTTCTTTCAAAAACGTAATGACTTCCGGCGTGGTTCCATGACTCAGATGTAGCTTGATATTAGGGTACAAGGTGTGGAATTCCTCCAGATACGCCAGCATGTAATGCTTGAACAGGGAGTCACTGCCACCAATTCTCAATTCACCATTGTCGAGATTCTTCAGTGCGGCCATTTTTTCTTCCGCAAGTGAGATTAGAATCTGGGATTGTTCAATATAGGAGTATAGACTGGCACCTTCCTGTGTCAACGCTACACCCTTGGAATTTCGATAAAACAAGGTGAGACCAAAGCTCTCTTCCAATTGCTTAATGGCATGACTGACGCTGGGTTGAGTGATATACAATGCTTTCGCAGCCTGTGTCAAACTTCCCGTTTTGGCGGCCCAATAAAAGACTTTATATAGTTCGTAATTTGTAGTCATAGATGTGGTCTATAGCTCCTGTGAAATATATTAATTACTTGTATAGCTATAAAACGTATTATAGTGTAACTACAACAAAGAAACCAGAGTTACTTGGAAGGAGAACGGTGAGATGGAACCAACTACCATTGTTTTATTTGGTGCTACTGGCGATTTAGCCAAAAGAAAAATATATCCTGCCTTATATAACTTATATCTTGAGCAGAAGCTTCCTGAAACCTTCTCATTGATTGGTCTGGGGCGTAGAGAGTGGTCTGATGAATTCTTTCAGGCACAAGTGGAAAAATCATTAAATGAATTTTCCAGACGCCAAGCGGATCCTGAAGTTGTGAAGTCATTTGTGAAAGCTTTCCGCTACAGTGTATTGAATATAAGCCATAAGGAAGATTATATAAAGCTGTTGGGATTAGTTGAACAAAGAGAAGCTGAGCTTGGCATTCCGTCCAATCGCTTGTTTTATCTCTCGGTTGGTCCGGAATTTTTCGAACCGATTGCCGAGAACATTCAAGAAAGTGGACTGGGTTCCACAGAGGGCTGGAAACGCCTCGTCATCGAGAAGCCATTTGGTCACGACCTACAGTCCGCCAGAGACCTTAATCGCAAATTAAGCGAATCGTTCACGGAGGAAGAGATTTATCGGATTGACCATTATTTGGGCAAACCGATGGTACAGCGTCTGGAGACGTTGCACCAGAGTAACCCAATCATGAAGGCGTTATGGAATAACCGTTACATCTCCAATGTGCAAATTACGGCGAATGAGACTGTAGGTGTCGAAGAACGTGCATCCTATTATGATCATGTTGGTGCAGTGCGAGACATGTTCCAGAATCATATGTTGCAATTGCTCATGATGATGGCGATTCAGCTTCCATACAACAGTACTTCCGAAAAAGTTGGATTGAAGAAAAAGCACATCATGGAATCGATCCAGCCGTTACAAAAACAAACTGTGGGCGCAAACATCATCCGTGGACAGTATGCAGAAGGCAGCATTCAAGGTAAACCGGTCAATGCTTACGCTGCTGAACCGGGTGTAGCCGAGAAGACGATGAATGACACATTCATTGCTGCCAAATTGCAAATTGATGATTTCTTCTGGCGTGGTGTTCCGTTTTACATTCGCACGGGTAAAAGAATGAAGGAGAAATCAACACGTATCGTGATTGAATTCAAAGAACCTTCAGGACAGACAAATGTGCTGAAAAACAAAGGTTCCAAGCCAAACCTGCTCGTCATTGAGATGAGTCCGGATCAGAGCATGACATTGCAACTGAATGCAAGTGATCCTGAGAATAAAGGTGAATTCAAACCGGTTCATATCGATCTTTCTCCGGATAAAGGTGACCTTGCGGAAGCTTACGAGAATCTGATTCGTGATGCTTTGCTGGGTGATCCAACATTCTTTGCCCACTGGGATGAAGTAGAATTGTCATGGGCATGGGTGCAACCCATTCTGGATGCATTCCAGGAAAATCTGTTGCCACTTCACCTGTATCCTGCAGGTAGCTATGGTCCGGCTGAATCAGATGTTATGCTTGAAGAAGATGGTCACCATTGGTGGTTTGATGAGCCGGCGCATCAGGAGTGTGTAGTTACAAATAGCATACCCTTGGCGGTTAATGCAAATCTTTAAACCATAAAAAAAATTATATCTGGAGGTAATTAAATCATGAAATTTTTTATCGATACAGCTAACGTGGAAGATATTCAAAAAGCATACAAAATCGGCGTATTGTCTGGTGTAACAACAAACCCATCTTTGGTAGCCAAAGAAGGCGTGAAATTCGAAGATCGTATTGAAGAAATCTTGCGTTTGGTACCTGAAGTGGAGTCCGTTTCTGCGGAAGTGACACCAGATGCCCTTACTGCTGAAGATATGATTGCACAAGCGAACGAATTGATCAAAATTAACAACAGCGACAAAAACATTACGATCAAATTGCCAATGACACTTGCAGGACTTGAAGCTTGCCGTTACTTGACCAAAAAAGGTGTGAAAACCAACGTAACGTTGATCTTCACTGTGAACCAGGCGCTTCTGGCTGCTCGTGCTGGTGCGACATATGTATCTCCATTCCTGGGACGTCTTGATGATATCTCTGAGGATGGCGTACAATTGGTTACCAAAATTGCTGAATTGTTCCGTACACATAACCTGGATGCACAGATTATTGCGGCTTCCGTAAGACATCCGGATCACGTTACACGTGTAGCGATGGCTGGAGCACATATTGCTACTGTTCCATTCTCCGTTATTGAACAGATCTCCAAACACCCGCTGACAGATCAAGGTATGGACAAATTTGCAGCGGACTGGAAAAAAACAGTACAATAATCTATAACCATTCATTCGTTTCAACTTACTATATAAATAATGGAGTATTGGGAGGACATAATGAGTAAACAACAGATTGGTGTTATTGGATTGGCAGTAATGGGTAAAAACCTGGCTTTGAATATTGAAAGTAAAGGGTTCTCGGTATCGGTATTTAATCGTTCCCCAGAGAAAACCCATGATCTTCTTAAAGAAGCAGAAGGTAAAAACCTGACAGGTGCGTTCACAATTGAAGAATTCGTGGAATCCCTGGAGTCTCCGCGCAAAATTCTGATCATGGTACAAGCAGGTAAAGCAACAGATGCAACGATCGAACAACTGCTTCCTCATCTGGATCAAGGCGATATTATTATCGACGGAGGTAATGCTTACTTCCCTGACACACAACGTCGCAGTAAAGAACTGGAAGAAAAAGGTTTCCGCTTCATCGGAGCAGGTGTATCCGGTGGTGAAGAAGGCGCACTGAAAGGCCCGGCAATCATGCCAGGTGGACAGGAAAGTGCTTATCAGTTGGTAGAACCGATCCTGACAGCGATCTCCGCCAAAGTGGGCGATGACGCTTGCAGCACATACATCGGACCAGACGGTGCTGGACACTATGTGAAAATGGTGCATAACGGTATCGAGTACGGGGACATGCAGTTGATTGGTGAAGCTTATCACTTGCTCAAATCCGTATTGAACGTTTCCGTTGAAGAGTTACATGAGATCTTTACTGAGTGGAATCAAGGGGAGCTGGACAGCTACCTGATCGAAATCACGGCAGATATCTTCTCCAAATACGATCCAGAAACAGGTAAACCAATGGTTGACGTTATTCTGGATGCGGCTGGACAAAAAGGAACAGGTAAATGGACAAGCCAAAGTGCGCTGGATCTCGGCGTTCCATTGTCCATGATTACGGAATCCGTATTCTCCCGTTTCCTGTCTGCCATGAAGGACGAGCGTGTAGCAGCTAGCAAAATCCTGAGTGGACCAGCAACTGAAGCATTCTCTGGCGACAAAAAAGCGTTCATTGAGAACGTGCGTAAAGCATTGTTTGCAAGTAAAATCGTATCCTATGCACAAGGATTTGCACAAATGCGTGCAGCTTCCGATGAATACGGCTGGGATCTGAAATACGGCAACATTGCCATGATCTTCCGTGGCGGCTGCATCATCCGTTCGCAGTTCTTGCAAAACATTAAAGAAGCATATGACAAAGATGCAGAACTCAAAAACCTGCTCTTGGATCCTTACTTCCAAAACATCGTTGAATCTTATCAAGGTGCATGGCGTGAAGTTATAGCGGCTGCTGTAAAACAAGGGATTCCGGTACCTGGCTTCTCCAGCGCTCTTTCTTACTACGACAGCTACCGTACAGAGCGTTTGCCAGCAAACTTGCTGCAAGCTCAACGTGACTACTTCGGTGCTCACACATTCAAACGTGTGGACAAAGAAGGTTCATTCCACTTCCAGTGGATGGACACAAACGAGTAATTTTAATTCCGAAAATATAGCATTCCTGCAGTTGTCCTTGAATTTAGCTATTCAGGGCAGCGGCAGGGATGCTTTTCTCGTTAATGGTTCGAATTTGAATATCATCAAATTGTAATAAAATGTACGAATCTGGGTTTGGCAAACAGATGATCTGACCCTTCAACTACGTTATACTTGTTCAGACGGAATTACATCCGTGATAAAAATTCAGCATACAACTTATTGACGTGGAGGTTAGACCGGGCATGTTTGTATTAGTGGGTATATTGTTTTTAGTGATATACGGTTTATTAGTGTTCTACATAGGCTGGAGCGGTTGGAGTTGGATGAAGCCTATCGTGTCCGCCAGATTTCGATGGTTTTATATTATAGCGCTTGTATTCCTTGCCGTTTCCTTCATTTTGGCACGGGTATTTGGAAGCATTTCGTTCCTCGGAATCATCGGTTCTTACTGGCTGGCGATTTTCTCGTTGTTATTGTTGATCCTGCCCGTCGTCCACCTGACGATGTGGTTGCTGAGATTAACTCGTATTCCTAGACATCACACACAGAAATGGGCGGGTGTCGTTACGCTGGTGCTGTTAGTGTCCACAATGGGGTATGGAATTTTCAATGCTTACAGCCCGGTAGTGAGAACATATAATATCCAGATTGATAAAAAAGTAGAAGGTGTAGACAAGCTTAACATTGTCATGGCTGCCGATATGCACTTCGGACTTCTATCTGGTCCCGCACATGCCAAACGCATGGTGGAGGAGATTAATGCTTTGAAGCCGGATCTGGTACTGTATCCTGGAGATATTATTGATGACAATCTGGATATGTACCTTAATAGCGGAATTGCCGACATTATCAGTGAAATTCAGGCCCCATACGGTGTTTATGCTTCTCTCGGGAATCACGACAAGTTTGATGGTCCGATTGAAGATCTGATCGCTGCGCTGGAGAAGAGCAACATGCAAGTTCTGTACGATGACAAGATTGTCCTGGATGACAAGATCACTCTCATTGGACGGAAAGACCGGACAGAGAAGGATCGTGCAGAAGTGGCTACTTTAATGCAAAATACGGACTTGAGCCAACCGGTACTTATGATGGATCACCAGCCATATGATCTGGATATTGCGGAACAGAACAATGTAGATTTGGTGGTATCCGGTCATACTCACCGCGGTCAGATTGCACCTGCTCAGTTCATCACACAGGCTATTTACGAGAATGATTGGGGCTATCTGCAAAAGGGTTCCATGCATTCCATCGTAACCTCCGGATTTGGATTCTGGGGACCTCCAATTCGTACAAGCAGTCGTTCGGAGATTGTGCAGATTAATGTGACGTTCCAGTAATGATGAAGGCCCTTCGAGAGAAGGGCCTTTTAATAACTATAGTTTAACCATTTTCTTGGATTTGAAGTTCCATTCGTAGACTTCCCCTGTGTACATGTGGATGTAGTAAAGGCCATAAGTCACTTCATACGTTTCTCTGTCTGAGAATGAACGCATTACATAAAAATCTCCGTCTTTGGATTCCTCTCCAACAGTTAGGCTATACATTTCGATTTCTTTCTTAATTTTTTTATATAACAGTTCAAACGCTTCATTCCCTGTTAGTTTAACTAATGGTTGTTTGCCAATGTACAGATTGTTAGACTTTAAAGCTACGTTCTCACCAAGTGCAGTACTTATGCTTCTAACTGGTACATATGTAGTATTGTTATAAGTTATTGCATTAGCTGTCGACTTCTTTGTTCCATCTACATAAATATTTACTTTCTGTAGTAAAGCTTTTATGGGCGTTCCTGATGCTGCATAAGCTGTAACTCCTGTAAGCATTGATCCAATTGTGATACCAATGAGTAATCCTTTTACTTTGTCCCTCACGAATAAATCCCCTTTATCTAAAATTACTTCCTTCAATTAAATCATTTCTCTATTTAAGGTGAAAAATCCTTCAAAACATTTACTTTAGTTATAATCTCATTCAATTCAAGCGATGAGTCGTTGGGAATATTTCGTTTGAATCTGCTCCAAAATGTGAATACTAAAGCATATGCACCCTTAAACGTGGAAGCTTAGGGAGAAGACTCATGTAAGGGAATGAAGTGTAATAGCAATAGTAGTATTTTTGGGTTGACACCGTTTTCAGGTTATGATAAATTATATCCGAGGCTTGTTACCGGTAATGCGGGCAAAACCACTATGGAAATGATTTTATTATTTCTGTTTTGGTTTTGCCCTTTTTTATTCCTCAAAAAAAACCAGGTGGGTCCATAATGATTATTAAACAGATATTTAATAACAATATTGTCAGTACCGTGGATGACAAAAATCAGGAACTGCTGATCCTCGGCCGGGGTATCGGATTTAAGTTCAAAGCAGGCGATGAGATTGATGAAGAGCGGATTGAGAAGGTATTTCGTCTTCAGGATGCATCGATTTATGAGAAATTCAAATCCATCGTAGCTGAAGTGCCGATTGAGATTCTGCAGGCAACAGATGATATTGTGACACTGGCACGAACGCAATTGAACAAAACCATCAGTGACGGGATCTACGTCTCGCTGTCTGATCACATTCACTTTGCTGTTCAGCGCTTGGAAAAAGGAATGATTACTCGTAATCCACTTTCTTGGGAAGTTCAGCACTTCTATAAGGCGGAGTATGATGTGGCCAGAGAAGCACTGACCTTGCTGAAGGAAAGATTGGATATTGAGTTTCCCAAAGATGAAATCTGTAATATTGCCTTACATTTCATCAATGCGGAAGTCAATGATTCCATGAACGATGTCACCCATCTAATGCAGCTGCTGCAGGAGATTATGAATATCATCAAATATCACTTCAATATCGAATTGGATGAAGATAGCGTCAATTATTTCCGCTTCATCACCCATTTGAAATATTTTTGTCAGCGTGTCATTACGCATTCTTCACATGATGATGCCGAGGAGTATTTGTATGAAGTGGTTCGGAAAAACTATCCGGAGACATTCAAATGTATTGGCAAGGTCGAGACTTTTATCCATAAAAACTATCAGTATGACATGACTCACTCTGAGCAGTTATATCTAACGCTCCATCTGGAACGTCTGATGAAAACCAAGCGGGATGCTTAAAGTCCACGCAATAGAATGAAATTACAACTGTATACCCTATGGGCTTGTTACTGTTCAATCAGGCAATACCCGAATGAGATGGCGCCACATTTTTGCGCTGTATTCATTCGGGTATTTTTTATTGGAAAAATGAGGAGGAAAACATCATGAAACATCAAGAAGCGGCACAGGAAATCATCAAAGCCGTTGGGGGAACTAAAAATATCAATTCAGTGTATCACTGTGTTACACGTTTACGTTTTGATCTGAAAGACAACGATAAAGTCGATAACGGTTCACTCAATAAACTGGACAAAGTCATGGGTACGAACATTTCGGGGGATCAATTCCAGGTCATTATCGGTAATGATGTGGCAAAAGTATTCGATGCTATGGTGAAGGAAAATCCAGCAATCCAGCAAAGTACAGAAAATAAAGAGCCAAAGTCGGATAAAAAACAAAATGTAGTACTGAAAATTTTTGAAACAATCGCAGGTGTCTTTGCTCCGATGCTCCCAGCGATTACCGCGGCAGGTATGCTCAAAGGATTACTTGCCCTGTTCGTGTCATTGGGTTGGATGTCTGCTGGAACGGATACGTATCGTATTCTTTCAGCCATCGGTGACGGCGTATTCCACTACTTGCCTTTACTGATTGCAGTCAGCGCGGCTCGTAAATTTGGCAGTAACCCGTTTGTTGCGATTGCACTAGGTACAGCACTCATGTATCCAGACATGACAGCATTGTTATCTAGCGGTGAATCGGTTGGGTTCCTGGGAATCCCGGTTACGGCTGTAAGTTATGCTTCATCGGTTATCCCGATTCTTCTTGCAGTATGGTTGATGTCCTACGTTGAGAAATGGGTTGATCGCGTTATCCCTGCTGCACTCAAGCTATTGCTTGTGCCACTGATTACCTTGCTTGTCATGGTTCCGGTAACGCTGATTGCGATCGGTCCATTGGGTACATTTGTAGGTAGCGGATTGTCCGGCGGCATCAACTGGCTGCTGAATGAAGGCGGATTGATTGCAGGTATTGTTCTGGGCGGCGCGATGGCGCTCATTATTATGACAGGAATGCACTATGCACTTGTGCCGATCATCCTGAGTAATATCGCTACACTGGGCTTTGATAAATTCTTGCCACTGACCTTTATCTCCAATATGGGTCAGGCTGGTGCGACACTCGGCGTATTCTTCCGGGCAAAAGATAAAAAACTCAAAACCGTGGCATTATCAACGAGCTTCACAGCACTCATGGGTGTAACGGAGCCGGCTATGTACGGCGTAAACATGAAATACAAAAAACCATTTGCTGCAGCGATGATTGGTAGCGCAGTAGGTGGTGGATTCGCTCTAGCTTTTGGAGCGAAAGCGTATGTGCTTGCGGGTAACGGTGGTCTCCCGGGACTTCCTTCCCTGATCGGTCAAACGTTCTGGTATTCCTTTGGAGGTATGATTTTGGCCTTTGTCGTCGGTACGATTATGTCTACAATATTTGGTATCAAAGAAGAAGAAGGAGACGCTGAGGCGTTGGCTCAATTCTCACCAGGTGCTTCTTCTGCACCAGCGAAAGTAGCTTCCAATGACGCCGCAACCGTGAACCTGGAAGACATGGGCGATCCAACACCAACGAGTGATGCAGTAGCTGTTGCACCGATGACAGGTAAATCCATCCCACTCAAAGAAGTCAATGACCCAACATTTGGTGATGAATTGATGGGTAAAGGTGTGGCATTTGTTCCAACGTTGGGGGAATTGGTATCTCCAGTGACAGGTACCATCATGAATGTGTTCAAAACAAAACATGCGATCGTTGTCCGTAGTGATAACGGAATGGAATTGTTGATTCATGTTGGAATTAACACGGTGAAGCTGCGTGGACAGTACTTTGATGCACATGTTGCTACAGGAGCACGTGTACAAGCTGGAGACAAGTTGCTCACATTTGAACTGGCCGAGATTGCCAAAGAATACGATATTACAACCGCTATGGTTGTTACCAATACGGCAGATTACAAGCAGGTTCTACCTGTGAAATTGGGCGAAATCACGATGGGTGAAGACGTCTTGAAAGCTGAAATCTAAACCATCTTAGGACTAATAGACAAATTCAAAAAAAGAAGGAGAGATACGGATGATGAATCGACAAGGGTTTCCGGAAGGTTTTCTGTGGGGCGGCGCTATTGCCGCCAATCAGGCTGAAGGTGGATTCGATGCTGGCGGCAAAGGATGGTCGACGGCCGACATGGTTCCTTATTTTGAGAAAAAGGACTACACCAACCTTAGAGAACTGATGCATGTTACCAGTGCAACGGTTGAGAAAGCAATGGCACATCATAGCGCGGAAGGTTATCCGAAGCGTTACGGGATTGATTTTTACCACCGTTTCAAAGAGGATATTGCGCTGTTCGCCGAGCTGGGCTTCAAGACATTCCGACTGTCCATCAACTGGCCGCGTATTTTCCCGAATGGTTATGATGCCGAGCCAAATGAAGAGGGATTGCGTTTCTATGACGAAGTGTTCGATGAACTCCGGAAATACGATATCGAACCACTGGTAACACTTTCGCATTATGAGATGCCTATGGCACTTGTACTGAAATATAACGGCTGGGCTGGCCGTGAAGTGATTGGACATTTTGTGAGATATGCGGAAACCGTAATGACCCGGTACAAAGACAAAGTAAAATACTGGTTGACGTTTAATGAGATTAACACGACCATTATTGAACCGTTCACAGGCGGAGGTATTATTGAAGACCGGGTGGAGAATACGATGCAGGCTTCCTATCAGGCACTTCACCATCAATTTGTAGCCAGCAGCCTGGTAACAGAAAAAGCACGTCAGATTAACCCGAACTTCCAGATCGGATGTATGCTTGCACGCATGATTCACTACCCGGCGACATCGAAGCCAGAGGATGTGCTGCAAGCACAGATCGATAACCAGCTGAACCTGCTGCATACGGATGTACAAGTTCGTGGTAGTTATCCAACGTTCATGGCTCGGTATTGGGCAGAGAACGGGATTACGATTGCCATGGAACCAGGGGATGAGCAGATCCTGCGCGAGCACACGGTTGATTTCATCTCGTTCAGTTATTACACATCCTTGGTGTCCGCAGTAAATCCAGAGGAATATGGAGTGACGGGTGGTAACCTGTACAGTACAATTAAGAACCCGAATCTGGAGCGTACGGAGTGGGGCTGGCAGCTTGATCCGATCGGTCTGCGTGTTGCACTGAAAGAGCTGTATGATCGTTATCAATTGCCACTGTTTGTGGTGGAGAATGGCCTTGGCGCGAAAGATACGGTTGAAGCAGACGGTTCCATCAACGATGATTATCGTATTGATTATCTGAGAAAACATATTACACAAATGAAAGAAGCCGTTATGGATGGTGTGGAGCTGATGGGATATACCAACTGGGGAGCGATTGATATTATCAGTGCATCCACTTCGGAAATGTCCAAGCGTTATGGCGTGATTTACGTGGATCAGGACGACAACGGACAAGGCACATTGAATCGATATAAGAAAAAGAGCTTTGGTTGGTACCAAAAAGTCATCGCCTCTAATGGTGGAAACTTGGAATAAATTAATCTAAAGAGGCACCCCAGGCGTAGCTAGTGTTACGTCATCGGGGTGCCTTTTTAATATCATCTCGCAGGATTCTCATCAGCGCTAATGGCACTTCAAAGTAAAAAGGATGACTTCATAACATACTGGATGGTATACTGTGATCGTATTGGGGGAGGGATAACCATGAAGAAGCCTATTATTGCTGTAGATATGGATGACACGATATGTCATCTGGTCAAGCGGGCCATATATCACAACAATCTCAACTTCCCGACCCATCCGTTGCGGTATGAGGATATGATTCATTGGGATACATCTCATTTGCGTCATCCAGAGAGCACGCACGATGTATTTTATGGTCGGCCGGGTCTGTTCGAGGAATTGGAATTATATGACGAGTATGTTGTAGATGAGATGCGAAAGCTGAACGATGCTTATGATGTCATTGTCGTGACGGCAGCAGAACCAAAAACAGTCGTTGAGAAGTGGAACTGGCTTCAGCAGCACATGCCTTTTATAACCGCTGAACAGTTTATTACATGCAAAAGAAAAAACTTGCTCGGTTTCGATCTGCTCATTGATGATGGAGCACATAATCTGATTCCCGCGCATGAGGATGGCAAAAAGGTTATCTGTATCCCGCATCCGTGGAATATACAGGAGCGTGAGCGATACAACTTTCCGTTGATGTCTTCATGGAAAGAAGCCAAGGCATACATAGATGAAGTGTTACAGGTTGTTAGTGTCTGAAAGTTAGTTAACCTTATTGTCCAGAGTGCAGTGCTCTGGATTTTTTGCGATAGGCGAGAGGTGTTTCACCTGTTATTTTTTTGAATGCGGCATAGAATGAATCCATATCCCGATATCCGACCAGCTCTGCAATCAGGCTGACTTTGTGCTGTGAATTCTTTAGAATTTCGCAGCTTTTTTGTATGCGCAGATGTTGCAGGTGGCCGCTAAAGGTCTTTCCGGTATGCCGAAGAAACATTCGTCCAATTTGCTTCTCGCTCCAGCCCGATACACGGACCAGATCAGACATCCGAATACGATTGCTTACGTGTTGTTTGAGATAATGAAGAATGTAATCAAAACCGGTGGAATAATTCTCTACATCATGTTCCTTTTGATAAAGTTGTCTGTAGGTCATCAATACCAGCTGGCTCACCAGGGTGTATAACATGGTAGAGGAACCGATTCCCGGAACGGAGGATTCACGGTACAGCTTCACCATTAGTTCTTCAATCCGGTCGTTGTGATCCACAACGGATATATAAGGAACTTGATTTTGTCCCAGATTCATCAGATGTTGAATGATTTCTTTTTCCTGAATGATGGCTGTCAGCGTGTTGATCAAATCAGCATTAAACAGACAATTATATATAATTAATGGATGCTCGGTTACGTTTGTGCTTACAGGACGAAAGACATGAGGAACGCCAACAGGAATGACAAACAGCATGCCTTTTGTCACGGGAATGATATCTTCACCGATATGATGAAAGCCCTTTCCTTCGGCAACATAGCTATACTCAATAAATTCATGTGCGTGAAAAGGAAGCACAAAATCTTCAGAGCAACGATTGACAAAAAGTTGCAGATGATTATGTAGAAAGTATTCGCTTTTCATGAGTTGTACAGATGAATTCACAATGCAACCTCCTCGCACAGATGGCTGAATTACCGGATGAAATAGTCCTGATAACCGGGTATTTAAGGCAACAGGATCGATATAATTATATCGTAACCCCGAATGGGAAGCCAAGATGGAAAGGACGATCTGCTAATGTTCAACGTGAGTCACCTTCGCTGTGAGTATAGGAACAATCCGATAGGCCTTGATGTCAAATCACCGCGTTTAAGCTGGCAGCTGCAATCCGATCGTCGGAACTGCATGCAATCCGCATACCAGATTCAGCTGTCATTGACGGAAGATTTTGATGGAATTGCATGGGATTCTGGCGAGATAACTACGGATCAATCCATACATGTGGAATTAAACCCGTTTCAGCCTTCTCCGCGAACGCGATACTATTACCGGATTCGGGCATGGGATGATGCAGGAAATGATTCGGGTTGGTCCGAAACGGCTTATTTCGAGATGGGACATATGGACAGCAACAACCGCTGGCAAGCGGAATGGATTACAGCTCAACCAACGGACGATACGGGAACGTCATGCCCACGTATGCGCAAGCAGTTTAATGTAAAACAACCTGTTACGTCTGCCAGAATATACGTAACAGCACTTGGATTATACGAGTTGCATATGAACAACACAAGAGTAGGAGAAGATTATTTCACACCTGGCTGGACCTCTTATCGTAAGCGATTACAATATCAAACCTATGATGTAACTCATCTACTTCAGGATGGGCAGAACATATTAGGCGCTTATCTAGGTGATGGCTGGTACCGAGGATATCTTGGCTGGAACAAAGAACGGGAGATATTTGGTTCAACGTCCGCATTGCTGCTGGAACTGCATATGAAATACGCAGATGGATCAGAGGAATGTATTCTCTCCAATGGGGAGTGGACGGCTGCTTCAAGTGCCATTCGTATGTCGGACATCTATATGGGTGAGACGTATGATGCACGAATGGAGTCTGATTGGTCGGATTCATCTCAGACGAATTGGGCACCTGTGAACGTTCTGGATCATCCCAAAGATATCATCGTTGCGCAGGAGAACGTACCCGTCACCCAAGTAGAACAGCTACAGCCAATCGCTTTGTTAACAACCCCACAGGGAGATCGTGTAATAGACATGGGACAGAATATGGTGGGATGGGTTAGATTTAGCATTCAAGGTGAGGTTGGTCAGACGGTTGAGTTGCACCATGCTGAGATATTGGATCATGAAGGCAACTTCTACACCGATAATCTTCGCGCCGCCAAGCAGTGTATTCGCTACACTTGCAAGGGGGATGAAGTGGAAACATTTGAGCCGCATTTTACGTTCCAAGGATTCCGTTATGTTAAACTGGTTGGCTTCCCGGAACACGTTAGTCTGGATGAATTCACCGGAATAGTGCTGCACTCGAATATGGAGCAAACAGGTCAGTTCTCATGCTCCAGTCCCCTGGTGAACCAACTGCATCACAATATATTGTGGGGGCAAAAGGGGAATTTCCTTGATGTGCCGACAGACTGCCCACAGAGGGATGAACGGCTCGGGTGGACTGGTGATGCACAGATGTTTGTCCGCACGTCCTCCTACCTCATGAATACGGCGCCTTTCTTCACCAAGTGGTTGCGGGATCTGGAAGCGGATCAGGGAGAAGATGGAGGTATTCCATTCTTCGTTCCGGATCTGAGAAGTTCCACGTCGGAAGGATGGGGTGACACCAGTCATTCCTCCGCCGCTTGGGGTGATGCAGCAGTCATCTGTCCTTGGACTATCTATGAGATGTATGGGGATACGAGATTACTGGCTGAACAATATGAGAGTATGAAGCGGTGGATCGGGTACATTCAGGTGCAGGGTGACAACCCATATCTGTGGAACACGGGGTTCCACTTTGGCGATTGGCTGGCACTGGATTCCAAGCCTGATAGTTATGTTGGCGCAACGGACAAGGACTATGTGGCAACTGCATTCTATGCCTATTCGGTTTCGTTAACTCAAAAAGCGGCTGAGGTACTTGGAAAGACAGATGATGCTGAATATTACAAAAAGTTGCATACAAACATTGTTCTTGCGTTTAATAATGAATTCGTCACTCCAGCCGGCAAAATTGCTGTTCCCACGCAAACAGCACATGTTCTTGCCCTCCAATTTGATCTGTTGGACACCACTGCCCGAACTCGTGCTGGCGAACAATTGGCAAAACTCGTGAAAGAGGCGGGCAATCATCTTACTACAGGCTTTGTGGGTACACCTTATCTGAATCCGGTATTGAGTGATGCGGGTCTTCACGACCTGGCTTATACATTACTTTTTCAAGAGGATTATCCGTCCTGGTTATATCAGGTGACTCAAGGCGCAACGACGGTCTGGGAACATTGGGATGGGATCAAAGAGGATGGAAGTCTCTGGAGTGCTGATATGAACTCATTTAACCACTATGCGTACGGTGCGATTGGAGAATGGTTGTATCGTTATGTTGCTGGCATCCGGTCCGATGAACATCAGCCAGGATTCCGAATGGTGCATATCGAGCCGCAACCCGGACCTGGACTGGATTGGGTGGAAGCGAGTCTGGAGACGATGTATGGTCAAGTTGCTTCAAGCTGGCACCGGCTGGCGGAGGGTGAAATGGAGATTCGGGTGCATATTCCCGCCAATACGAGAGGTACTGTTCGTCTTCCTGGAGCAGGTGCACAGATCGTTTTGGAGCAAGGGAAACCGTTGGATCAGATGAGTGGAGTTCAGGATATTCAAAACATTGGAGACGATGTTGAAGTCACACTTGGATCTGGGAGTTACCGATTCACGTACAAAGTCACGGATGCGAAAAAGTAACGAGATATTCAACAGTCTGCATTGACAGAGTCCGTATAATGATAGAATAAGTGGTAAGCTGTACAGTTGAAGAGGATCTGCACACACGCAGGTCCTTTTTCGAACTTGTCTGAGAGTGAATTTGTAGTTTTTGAACAATGAAAGGAGCATGACCATGGCAAAACCTGCATTCAAAGATGCGCCTTTACGTAGTGAAATAGAGGATTTGGCTAAGAAACAGGATCACCATACATTGGCCTATTGGGCTGCGGAGTGTGCGGCACGTGCTTTGTATATATTTGAGAAAAAGACGGAGGATCTCCGCGCCCGTGATGCCATTGATGCAGGAAGAGGTTGGATCCGTGGAGAAATTGCCATGGTTGATGCTCGAAAGGCGGCTTTTGCAGCTCATGCTGCTGCACGAGAATTGGATAATGTCGCTGCCTCTTCTGCATCTCGTGCGGCGGGGCATGCAGCTGCAACGGCCCATGTGAAAGACCATGCGGTGCATGCCGCAACGTATGCAGTGAAAGCTATCTTTTATGACTGTTTGATGGAAGAGCAAGAACGTCGTGTCCTGGAAGAGAGAACGTGGCAATATCAATATCTGTTGGGAGGATGTAATGATCATGGGGAAAGAACAAGTTAGATTAATTAAACCATCACGAGCTTATAAGGAAGCATATTTGGCATTTTATGAAGACTGGGTCAGAAGTGGAGAGTTGATGGTACCGTGGGTCATTTCCAAAGATCCTTCTGCGTTTGATGAGATGTTGGCGTTTTTGCAGCGCAATGAACAAGGGATCGACATCCCGGAAGGCTGGGTCAAAGACAGTACATACTGGCTGATCACGGAGAGTCAACAAATTGTGGGTGCCGTCAATATAAGGCATGAGCTTAACGACAAATTGTTCAACAGTGGAGGGCATGTTGGATATGGTATTCGTCCTGGAGAGCGGCAAAGTGGCTATGGTTTCGAAATTCTCAGGCTGTCTTTGGAGAAAACGAGAGAGCTAGGAATCTCCAAAGTATTGGTTGTATGCGATGCGGTTAATGAGCCATCCAGAAGGGTTATCCTTCGAAATGGTGGCATCAAGGATGTAGACTATATAGAATCCAATGGCAACGTTGTTGAACGATTCTGGATAGAAAATGTCGAATAATGCAGAATAATGGTGTAATATAACGAAAATAATATGGATTATGATTGTATTACCCTCGTGTGCTGATTAAAATGAAGCATAGAATCTGGATTGCGGCCGGAAACTATCATCCCATATCAGGCACAAGTGAGGTTATCTTTATGAATCAACCGGTTAATCGGCCCCGGCGAATTGAGTATCTGGATCTCTATCGTGCTTTTGCCATTATGGCAGTGGTAGCGATCCATGCGACTTCAACAGCAGTTGCGCATTACCCCAAGAATACATTAGATCATGATGTGTATTATTTCTGGAACACGTTTTTGCAATTTGCCGTTCCAGCGTTCCTGTTCCTGTCATCCCTGGTCTTGTTCTACAACTACAGCTCCAAGGTGAATGAGAAGGGGTGGATGCTCGCTTTTTATAAAAAGCGTTTATTCTATGTATTTGTACCCTATGTGGTGTGGTCCCTTATCTATTTTGCCATTAAACAGTTGCTTGCGGGCAAAGAACCTTTGACCCATGGTGTTCAATTTGCCAAACAATTAGTGATGGGAACCGCTCATACGCACTTGTACTTTTTTCTGATTATTCTTCAATTCTATATCGTTTTTCCGTGGCTTCTGTCCCTTACACGCCATCGTTTGTTTAATCGTTATTTGCCATTATTCTTTATTGCGGGTCAAGCGATCTTTTATGCACTACATTTGCAGTTTCACTTCGAACGGACAGGAAGTTTGTTACCCAGTTATCTGATCGTGATTGGATTTGGCGCATGGGTTGGGCTGAACTTTGAGTGGGCATTAAAGAAACTGTATACTCACCGTTATGTACTTATAGCTGCGTTATTGAGCGGAGGTGCCATTTTTATATATGGTAATGCTTATATCAAAACCGCTTTTGCTGCATATCCGGTGGTAACCTATACCGTGCTGTTCCTGTTCCGAAATCTGTTTACGTTGTCAGCCTGCTTGCTCCTGCTGATCTTTAGTGAACGATTGGGCGCAGGAAAACATACGGAAGTTCGTAAAGCTACGCATGTTCTGGATTCCTTGGGTACAGTTGCGTTTGGTGTGTTTTTAATGCATCCCCTCGTACTGCTCTTCTGGAGACGTGAATTTACAGATGACCTGGCTCGACACTTCAGCGTGGGTATCATCCTATCTTATGTTGGTGCTCTCCTGATCTCATGGATCTGCGCAATGGGATTGCGCCGGATGAAGTGGGGATGGGTCCTGATCGGACGGTAAGTATAAGTAAACATATGTAATTTAAGATAAGAGATTTCAAGCCCTCACGCATTGAGGGATTCACTTGAAACCTCTTTTTTATTTGCACTAAAGGAGGTATCATAGAGTTTAATGTCCATAAAATTGAATTAATGGAATGAACGCTACCTTGTCAGGAGTGATCGAAAATGAAATTAGTGATTATTTTTGGCCCACAGGCTGTGGGCAAGATGACGGTGGGGCAAGAGCTGGAGAAAATAACAAAGCTAAAATTGTTTCATAACCACATGACGATTGAAATGGTGTCTCCTTTCTTCAGCTATGGTACACCACAAGGCAAAAGACTGGTGAGTCTGTTCCGTCAGGAGATTTTCGAGGAAGTGGCGAAGAGTGACCTGCCGGGTTTGATTTTCACATTTGTGTGGGCTTTGGACGCGGAGTCAGATGGTGAATACATCCGTAAGATCAGTGAGTTGTTTACATCCCAAGGGGGTCAGGTCTGTTATGTGGAATTGGAGGCCGACGCATCGGAAAGACTAGAGCGCAATAAAAGTCCGCATCGCCTGCTACACAAGCCAACAAAACGTGACATAGCTTGGTCTGAGCGAGATTTACTTGATACGATGAAGCTATATCGACTGAACTCGGAACCGGGAGAAATCAAGCATGAGCACTACATACGGATTGATAACACACACAAGAGCCCGGATGAGGTGTCAAAGTTAATTCAGGAACGATTTAATTTATAACCTGATGAAACGTTTATCTTAGCAGGGTAGATATGTTATATGAGAGGGGCATTACATCATGTACTTTGTTTTATTTTTGCTCATAGGACTTGTTTTATGTTATCTGATCCCATTCGGTCCGATTTTGGCTGGGGGTATTATTTTTGCACTCGTTGTGGACCAATACCGCCAGACGATGCATATGCGTGAAGATATCCGAGACATCAAGAATCATCTGGGACTAATGAACAAAGGCGAAGCGCAAGAGTACGAGTTGGATAAAGAATACACGCAAGTTGATCGTTTGGATTCAGAACAGATGGACATGATTAATCGAAGAATTGAAGCGGATCTGGAGAAAGAAAGCAAAAACAATAAACCGTGAATCCCTGTAAAATAATTCTTGATTTGCTCACTCCTGTGAGTATATATACCTAGATCGGGAGTCATGCTAATACGATATTAACTTTATGTTGCACTGTGTAGAAATTTGTAATATTATGAGGGAAGCGCGTACAACATATCGGGTTGTAACTGTTGAATCAGGCAAAGCCGTATACCTTGAGAAAAGGGATTGGTTTGTCTTTTTCTGTATATTGGAGTGATAAAGTGAAAATCGAGAAGGTGCTGAACAATAATGCTGTAGTTGCGATGAATGACGAACAACAGGAAGTTATTATCATTGGCCGGGGGATTGCTTATCAGAAGCGGGCGGGTGATATGGTTTCCGAGCAGCATATCGATAAGATATTTACTTTACAGAATGAAGATATTCAGGAAAACTTCAAGGCATTAATCTCAAGCATTCCTTTGGAATACATGAAAGTATCCGAGGAAATCATCGCTTACGCCAAGCTAAAACTTGGCAAGAAATTAAATGAGAGCATCTACTTACATCTCACAGACCATATTCACTTTGCCATTGAGCGGTATCGTAAGAATCTGCCCATACGCAACGGTTTGATCTGGGAGACAAAGCAGTTATACAAAGAGGAATATGAAGTCGGAATGGAAGCGCTCAATATGATCTGTGATCAGTTTGGTGTGATCTTGCCCGAGGACGAAGCCGGTTTTATGGCACTTCACTTTGTCAATGCAGCGTTGAATGAGGAAATGCCCAACATCAAGAGTATGACCCAGGTCATGCAAGAAATCTTGACAATCATCAAGTATCATTTCAAGATTGATTTTGATGAGAACTCACTGACATTTTATCGCTTTGTGACGCATTTGAAGTTTTTCGCCCAACGTTTGGTGAAGGGAAAACATTACAAGAGCAACAACGATGATGAACTGTTCCTGATGATTCAGAAAAAGTATCCGGCAGCGCACAAGTGCTCGGAGAAAATCAAGAAATTCATTGAAAGCAACTACACGTATCAACTAACTGACGAAGAATTGATGTACTTAACGATCCATATTGAGAGAGTTGTGAATGCAACTTCTGAATAATCCCATAGATCAGCTTGCAGGGTTGCAACCACTAGGGCAAAACCTGAACGCTTGAATGACAGAACATACCGTTAACCGGATGTTCCATACATTCAGATGTTCAGGTTTTTTTATTCTCTCCAATATGCTTCGAATCCGTGTCTAGCCAGAAAGGAAGAAAAGACTTCATGAAACACGAGCAATTAGCCAAGGACATTCTGTCTGGCGTTGGTGGTAAACAGAACATTAACAGCGTAGTGCACTGCGCTACCAGACTTCGTTTCAAATTAAAAAATGACAATAATGCCAAAACAGACGAACTCAAAAATCTACCTGGAGTCATAACGGTAATGCAAAGCGGGGGGCAATACCAGGTAGTTGTGGGTAACGAAGTGTCTGATGTGTATAAAGCCTTGTTACATGTGGGTAATATGAATGCGGATGAACCGGTCTCAACTGATGAGTCAGAATCTTCCGGTAAAAAAGAGAGTCTCTTGGGTCAGTTTATCGACTTGATCTCGGGTGTATTTACACCAATTCTCGGATTGCTTGCTGCAACTGGGATGATCAAAGGTTTCCTGTCCATGTTTACTTCTCTCGAATGGCTGGACCCGGCTTCAGGAACATATCAATTGTTGAACGCTGCAGGAGACTGTCTATTCTACTTCTTCCCAATCTTCCTGGGTTACACAGCTATGAAAAAATTCGGTGGATCTCCATTCCTCGGGATGGCCATCGGAGCATCACTTGTATATCCGACCTTATCCGGTCTTAGTGGTGGGGAACCGCTCTATACGCTGTTTGCAGGCACATTGTTTGAATCACCGATTCATATCACGTTCCTGGGTATTCCCGTTATCTTGATGAGTTATTCCTCATCCGTAATCCCGATTATTATTGCTGCTTATTTTGGAGCAAAGGTAGAAGCATTCTTCAAAAAGGTCATTCCATCTGTTGTGAGAACGTTCCTCACGCCATTTTTTACCATTCTGATTGTTGTACCTGTAACATTCCTCTTGATTGGTCCAATCGCAACATGGGCAAGTCAGCTGATTGGTGCCGGGGTATCGGGCATCTATGACTTGAGTCCGTTGGTAACTGGTATTGTTGTTGGTGGATTGTGGCAAGTATTGGTTATCTTCGGGTTACACTGGGGTATCGTACCAATCATGTTGCTCAATCTGTCCACTCTGAAAGCAGATCCGATTCTGGCGATGATGTTTGCTGCTTCTTTTGCTCAGATTGGTGCCGTTCTTGGGGTTATGCTTAAAACGAAAAATACCAAACTCAAATCACTGGGTGTTCCTGCCTTTGTGTCCGGGATTTTTGGTGTAACTGAGCCTGCTATCTATGGTCTTACTTTGCCACTGAAAAAACCATTTATTATGAGTTGTATTGCTTCTGCAACCGCTGGTGGTATTATTGGCTTTGCAGGTTCCAAAATGTTTGTATTTGCTTCAGGAGTCTTTGGTGTTCCAGCGCTGATTAGTCCCATAGAAGGGATCAACTATGAATTCTGGATGGCCATGATTGCCACTATCATTGCTTTTGTACTAGGTTTTGTTCTCGTTTATTTTGTAGGATTCAAAGATCCTGCTAATCCAGAGGCTGCCAAACAGGCTCCAGAGCCAGTAAAAGAAGAGAAGGCAGCACTTGAGCCTAATCCGAACAATCGTTACGAAATTGCCAGCCCAATGACGGGTGAGGTGGTTCCTTTGCAAGAAATTAACGATGCTACATTTGCTGGTGAACATATGGGTAAAGGGATTGCTATTCGTCCAACCAGTGGGAGAGTTGTATCTCCGATTAATGGTGTGGTACAGACGATTTACCGTACCAAACATGCGATTGGACTTGTAGATGATCAAGGTGTAGAGATTCTGATCCATATTGGTCAGGATACGGTACAGCTCAAAGGTCAACTTTTCACTGCCCATGTGAAAGATGGAGATCGTGTGAGTGTTGGCGATCTGATCGTTGAATTCGATCTGCAAGCCATTATTGAGGCGGGTTATGAGACCGTAACACCGATTATTGTAACTAATACGGCTGATTATTTGGACGTGGTTGCTACAACAAATCGTGAAGTGCAAGAAAAGGATAAATTGGTTACGGTTATTGGTTAATTCTGCTTTAGTGCGTATTTATAAATGTGAACATCATGAAAAAAAAGGGACCATTTCGATACTTTCGAAGGGGTCTCTTTTTTCATTTTTGGTCACTCCAATGTATTTGTGGAATTAATAAAAATAAGTGTTGCAAACGTAGTTCAGATGTACTATGATGAGTTCAAGAAGTAAGCGCATACAACAATCGGATTGTAACTGTTCAATCAGGCAATGCCGACCATCCTTAGTTCATAGGGTATGGAATGTAACTTACTTTCGTTATCCAAATAATTAAATACCAATGTGTACAGCCTTACAGGGTTGCAACCGTTAAGGGCAAAACCTGAATTGCTGAATAACACGACTGATTTCCGGACGATCCGGTATGTTGTGTATGTTCAGTGGTTCAGGTTTTATTTGTTTCAAAAGTCATGGGGAGTCTACTTAGAGAGGGAGAATTACAATGAGCAACTACGATCAATTAGCTAAGGACATTCTGTCAGGTGTAGGTGGTCGCGAGAATGTGAACAGCGTATTCCATTGTGTAACAAGACTGCGGTTTAAACTGAAAAATGAAAGCGTAGCCAAAACGGAAGAACTTAAAAATCTGCCAGGTGTTATTACTGTCATGCAAAGTGGTGGACAATATCAGGTCGTTATCGGCAACGAAGTGCCGGATGTATATAAAGCAGTTGTTAAGGCGGGGAATTTCCCAACCGAAGGTCAGTTTGAAGAGGAAGCAGACAACTCAGGCAAGAAAGTTGGATTGTTCAGTCGATTTATCGACATGATCTCCGGTGTGTTCACACCATTACTCGGTTTGCTGGCTGCAACAGGTATGATTAAAGGTTTTACAGCGATGTTTTTATCATTCGGATGGCTTACGGATACTTCCGGAACGTATCAACTGTTGAATGCAACGGGTGACTGTCTGTTCTACTTCTTCCCGATCTTCCTTGGTTACACGGCAATCAAGAAGTTTGGCGGTTCACCGTTCCTGGGTATGGCGATAGGCGCCTCGTTAGTTTATCCTACGTTGTCTGGGTTGACTGCCGGGGATCCATTGTACACTCTGTTTGCAGGTTCATTGTTTGAATCACCGATTCACATCACGTTCCTGGGGATTCCGGTCATTCTGATGAGTTATTCAACATCGGTTATTCCAATCATTATTGCTACTTTCTTCGCTGTTAAAATTGAAAGATTCTTCAAAAATATCATTCCTAAAGTCGTAAGCACGTTCCTTGTTCCATTCTTTACTTTACTCGTTATCGTTCCAGCAACGTTCATTCTTATTGGTCCAGTATCCACATGGGCGGGTCAGTTGATTGGGGCGGGAGCAACAGGTATCTACGAATTAAGCCCAGTTATTACTGGTTTGGTTATTGGTGGATTGTGGCAAGTGTTTGTATTGTTTGGTCTTCACTGGGGACTTGTTCCTGTCATGCTTCTTAACTTGAGTACATCTGGTGCTGACCCAATAATTGCAATGTCATTCGCAGCTTCCTTTGCACAGATTGGTGCTGTGCTTGCAGTGATGTTCAAAACAAAGAATACGAAATTAAAATCTTTAGGTATTCCTGCATTCATATCGGGTATCTTCGGTGTAACTGAGCCAGCCATCTACGGTCTGACACTTCCACTGAAAAAACCGTTTATCATGAGCTGTATTGCAGGTGGTATCGGTGGCGGTATTTTGGGATTAGCTGGTTCGAAATTATACATCTTTGGTGGACTGGGAGTATTCGGGTTCCCAAGCTTCATTAATAAAGCTACAGGTGTTGATTCCGGATTCTATATGGCTCTGGTGGCATGTGGCATTGCATTCATCCTTGGTTTTATTCTGACGTATGTGGTTGGATTCCAAGACAAAGTAGAAGCTAAACCAGCTCCAGTACCTGTACTTGATCCAAATCCGAACAGCAGATACGAAATTGTAAGTCCAATGGCTGGTGAAGTCGTTGCACTGAAAGATATTAATGACGTAACGTTTGCAGGAGAGCACATGGGTAAAGGGATTGCAATTCGTCCAACCAGCGGTAGAGTGGTATCTCCAATTACGGGTATTGTTCAAACGGTATATCGCACGAAACATGCCATTGGTCTTGTAAGCGATGATGGTGTAGAGATGCTGATCCATATTGGTCAGGATACGGTGAAGCTGAAAGGTGAACATTTTACAACCCATGTGAAGGACGGAGACCGTGTTAACGCAGGTGATTTGATTGTTGAGTTTGACCTGCAAGCGATTAAGGATGCAGGATATGAGACGGTTACACCGATCATTGTCACGAATACTTCCAATTATCTGGACGTTGTAGGAACGAAAAATGCATCTGTTCATGAGAAAGATAAATTGATCACGGTATTAAGCTAATTGAAATTACAGATGGTTTAGGAGGTACTCCTCAATGAATGAAAAATTTACAGCCTTCCCGGAGAATTTTCTCTGGGGAGGAGCAACCGCAGCGAATCAATTGGAAGGTGCCTATCTGGAAGGTGGCAAAGGTTTAACAACTGTAGATCTGATTCCGATTGGTGCCAATCGATGGAATATTGCTCTGGGTAATCTGGATTCATATGAGCCAAAAACAGGGGAATTCTATCCTTCACATGAAGCCATTGACTTCTATCATCGATATAAGGAAGATATTGCGTTATTTGCAGAAATGGGATTCAAGTGCCTCAGGCTTTCAATAGCCTGGGCACGGATTTTCCCTAATGGGAATGAAGCGGAACCAAATGAAGCAGGCTTACAATTTTATGATGATGTCTTTGATGAGTTATTGAAATACAACATTGAACCTGTTGTGACGATCTGTCATTTCGATGTACCTGTGCATCTGGTCGAGACTTACGGCGGTTGGAAGAATCGTAATATGATCGGTTTCTTTGAGAAATATGCGACGACGCTATTCAATCGATACAAGAATAAAGTGAAATACTGGATGACGTTTAATGAGATCAACATGTTGTTGCATCTTCCGTACATTGGAGCGGGTATTGTTCTGCAGGATGGTGAAAACAAAGATCAGGTTCTGTATCAGGCAGCACATCATGAATTGGTAGCGAGTGCACTTGCTGTTAAGGCTTGCCATGAGATCATTCCTGGTGCACAGATCGGGTGTATGTTAGCCGCTGGCATGGTCTATCCGTACAGCTCTAATCCGGATGACGTGTGGAAGGCCATGGAGAAAGACCGTGAATCGTTCTTCTTCATTGACGTGCAGTCGAAGGGAGCATATCCGGGTTATACCAAAAGATTTTTCAGAGAAAATGATATTCAGATTGAGATGCAACCAGAAGACCAAGATATCTTGATGCAGAATACAGTCGATTATATTGGTTTTAGCTACTATGCAAGCCGTTGTACCAGTACAGACCCTGAGATTTTGAAAGATTCGACAGAAGGCAATGTATTTGGTTCGGTGAAGAACCCTTATCTGCAAGCTTCCGAGTGGGGATGGACTATTGATCCCAAAGGACTCCGTATTACATGTAATCAGCTTCATGACCGCTATGGCAAACCGTTGTTTATCGTAGAAAATGGACTTGGCGCAACCGATGTGTTGTTAGACAATGACTCCGTTGAAGATGACTATCGCATCGAATATTTGAATAGTCATTTTGCCGAGATGGCTGAAGCGATTCAAGATGGTGTCGAGCTGATAGGTTACACAAGCTGGGGACCGATTGACCTGGTCAGTGCGGGTACCGGAGAGATGAAGAAACGTTATGGCTATATCTATGTAGACCGAAATAATGATGGTACGGGCACACTTCGCAGAGTGAAAAAGAAGAGTTTTCACTGGTACAAAGATGTCATTGCAAGTAATGGCGCACAATATTTCTGATACAAGGTGTTCGATGCTATAGAATAAACAAAGAGCAGTCTCGTTATAACGGGATTGCTCTTTGTTTATGAGGGGATGAATTTGACCCTTGATGTGGCTTTCCGATATAATAAAGAAATGAAGAGAATCTTGTCACTTAAGAAGGGAGGAGCATCCACTCATGAAGAAAACATCACTTGCGTTTATATCTTCGGGATATGGATACTCCACTGCTGTCTTTTTCTAGAATCTATTCCAGGGGTGAAGTCTGCCCAAAATCGGAAGGGAACTAGGAAATAACGCAGAAAAATCTTAAGAATGATGAGGTAATCCAGATGAATATGGACAAAATTACTAGAACAAATCCAGAAAAAATGCCAGCTCCTGTAGGGCAGTACACGCATATTACAAGAATCCCGAGGAATGCAGAGTTATTTGTGACTTCGGGTCAAATTGGAGCAGATCATAATGGACTTTTTCCAGAGAGTCTGAATGAGCAAGTCACTAATACATTTAATAATATTAAAACAGTGCTCGAATCTGAGCGTTTAGATGCTGAACATATTATCAAAGTGAACGTATGGGCAACCGAGGAAATCGATTGGGATTTCTTATATGCCGAGTGGGGACAATTATTTAGTACGGATTATCCTGCAATGACGATTGGATATATTACGGCGTTAGGTTTACCAGAGATTAAAATTGAAATAGAGCTTTGGGCAGCAAAAGTTTAACATCGAATACTTTTTAACCAAACGAAGGAGCATCTTACTTACAGATGCCCCTTCGTTTTTTAATTTGTGTAAAAATGGAAAGGATATGCTCTGTGTGCAATCATGAGCGATAGTAGGTGTATTATGGCACCTGTAAGCTCCGATAGGCATTCAATCGTCCATACGTCCAGTAGACTCCGGAGCCGGATACTGGATCAGAAGCAAAGCATAGTGCATCCCGAATCTGGGCATTGGTTTTACCTTGTGCAGCGAGAAGTGCAGCTACTCCAGCCACATGTGGTGCTGCCATGGATGTTCCACTTAGGTAGGCATAGGAACCACCCAGATAGGTGGATAGGATGGTATCTCCTGGTGCAGCCATATCGACCCACGAACCATAGTTGGAGAAATTGGATTTGAGATCGGAAGGATTGGTTGAAGCGACAGCTATGACGTTGGGATACGATGCGGGTACGATCGGGAATGTAGTGTTGTCGTTGCCGGCTGCAGCAATAATTACGGCTCCACGATCCCAGGCATACTGCACAGCAGCTTGGAGGAATGCGTCTCCCATCGGACCACCAAGGCTCAGGTTAACCACCTGTACACCGTTATTGGCAGCATAGACAAGACCGTTACCCACATTACCGACCGTTCCTTGCCCGTTGTTATCCAGGACCCGGAGCGGAACGATGGATGCAAGTGGTGCAGCGCCTGCGATGCCCACACCATTGTTGGTAACAGAAGCAGCGATCCCTGCTACATGTGTACCATGTCCGTTCCCGTCTTCAGGGATATTATCATAATCAACATAATCGTAACCGGGGATGAGCTTGGAAGCCAATTCTGGGTGGTTTAGCTGTACACCAGTGTCGATAATGGCGATTTTAACAGAGCTGTTACTTTGAGTGATATCCCATGCAGCAGGTGCATTGATTTTGGACAGGTTATACTGGTAAGGGAAGAAAGGGTCGTTAGGGGTGAAGGAAGCCTCAACAAGGTAATTTGGCTCTGCATGTTCAATCAACTCATGATCTTTGTAATGTTTCAGGATCCGGTGCATTTTTTTGCGGGATTCCACACGGTACCAACCCAAATCCTCGTATGTTTCCGCGACTTTACATCTCCCTTTTTTGTGAAGGGTGTGCATCTCATCTGGTGTTGTACCTTCCTTGAATTTGACTAAGAGCTGCTTGGGGGCATGTGGGTGAAACTTGCTCTCGGCACGTTGGTCCAGAAAACGATACACGAACACGATTATTGCTAGCGAAATGAAACCAAAAACACCTAACCATAACCACATTTGCGTTTCTCCCTCCAACATGGATTGTGACACGCCTTATCGTATGCGAACTCTATCAGACTGTGAGGGCATGTTTTTAATTTGGTTAGTAGTGTAGATAGATTGATAGGAAGGGATAAATTCGGTAAGATGATATGAAGTGAGCCGCTTTGGCATGAACGAGATTTAAGGCAGGGCCGAGAGGTACCTCCTAATACAGAGGATAAGGAATGTGGATTTATTGACACAACTTCAGAGTATACCGACAGTCACACCAGTTCAGGCACACCAGATTCATGATGCCATTGATTTTGCCATGCGTGTACGCAGAGAAGTGTTTCCCATGATGGATCACACGAGGTTACCTGTGGATTTCGAGCAGTTCACAGAACATTATCTGGAATCCAATGAATCGATTTTTCTTGTTGCAATGACAGGGGATGCGGGCATCGTCGGAACGATTGGGATATTACCATATGATGGACGTATTCAGGCCGTGGACGGCCGATATGCAGCCCAGTCCGCAGCCGAAATTGTGAAATGTTATGTAGATCCTGCGTATCGCAGATACGGCATTGGTTCCCTGCTGGTAAAAGAACTGGAGAATGTGGTGAAGGATATGCACTATACGACACTCTACTTGCATACACATCGCTTCTTGCCAGGAGCCGTAGATTTCTGGAAACGTCAAGGGTATACGGTTATTGCTGAGGAAAATGATGACTGGCAAACTGTACATATGGACAAGTTGGGATGAAGGTAATCATAACCAAATGACATTACAATGGTATTGGAGGAGATCTATCCATGTATTCAAGTCTGATTGAGAAACTGGAGCATACCGAGGTTATACGCTGGTTCCCGAATCATCAAGTTCAAGAGAGCTGGATTACCGAAATTGAACAGGAGTTGGGCTTTCCGTTACCTCCGTCCTATCGCTGGTGGCTTCTGAATTATGGCATAGCGATGTTAAGTGGAACCGGAATTCTGACCATATCGCCTCCAGAACACCGAGAGTATGCGGACACTGATATTTTGTATAGATACCGACTTGCCGACGAAGACACGAAGAAGGAAGGGAAGCTGGAACTGTTTGTACCGGACGAAGATGAATATTACTATTTTGATACGCGGACGGCAGATCACCTTGGAGAGTACAAAGTGATGCGTTTGGATTATTTTAATGGGGAACCTGAAGTATACGCGGATTCTTTTGCCGAATTTTTGGAGAAGTTGATCGATCAGCGAACACCACGGAATAGGTAATTTTGTAAAAGGAAAATGCCTGTCGGCACTCGCACGGTTAGACATAAACAACATACATGATGGGGGCTAGGCAGATGAACAAAACGAAGCGAAAAATTGTTTTTATTGATATTGATGGCACATTGGTCGACGATGATGGAAACATTCCGTTGTCAGCACAGAAGGCTTGTAAACAGGCCAGAGAGAACGGACATCTGCTCTATTTATGTACAGGCCGATCCAAAGCAGAAATTTATGATTCCATCTGGGATGTCGGATTCGATGGTCTGATTGGTGCAGGTGGGGGTTATGTGGAGTTTGGCAAGGACGTGTTATATCACAAAAGGGTAACAGCGGAAGATGTTCGACATATGGTCGATTTTTTCAATGAAAACGGCATTGACTTCTACCTTGAATCCAATTCGGCATTGTATGCGAGTAGCAATCTTCAACCTCACCTGGAACGCCGTATCTATGGTGATGTGGAGAATGACCCTGTAGCCAGAGAGAAGAAAGAGCTGAAGCCGCATCCGTTTATTGCCGGATTAACGTATGGAGAGGCCGACCTGTACAAGGATGATGTGAACAAAGTATGTTTCTTGGAGAGCTCAGTCATCCCGTTTGAGCGGATCAAGCAAGAGTTTGAAGGGAAATTCGAAGTCATTCAGTGCACCGTGCCAATCTTTGGTGAAGGAAGTGGTGAACTGATGATTCCTGGCATTCACAAAGCCATTGCGATCGCTGATCTGCTGAAGCATCTGGGTATGTCCCAAGAAGATACATTTGCCATCGGTGATGGCATGAATGATGCCGAGATGTTGGAATTTTGTAACATCGGCATTGCCATGGGAAATGCGAAGCCAGGTCTGAAAGCCATTGCAGATGATATTACTGGAACAGTAGAGGAAGATGGATTGTATCATAGTTTTGTGAAGTATGGATTGATCACTTGATAAAGTAATGAGACAATCTGGAAAACGGGTAATACGTACACCCTTTGTCCCAAAACTTATTTTAGATCCTGCATATATTATTGCAGGGTCTTTTTTTCACGTCCGTTGCAGTATAGGATTCCAGGTAAGGAGAATCGTGAGTTTCCGTTCATAGAAATAGATGACCCTCCTTTTGACTTTATTATTGCATAAATCCTAATGAAAGTTTATTATAAATTTTGAAAACAAGGAATTTATTGGTTTTCGATTGGCGAAGTGCATGAAATATAAAGTTGATACATGGAGGATGCTGGATGAGTAATGTAGCTCTGTTGTTTCCTGGACAAGGTTCTCAGATGGTTGGGATGGGTAGAGACTTTTGGAATAACTTCGATGTGGCTAAGAAGTTATTTGAAGAAGCCAGTGATGCCATTTCTTTCGATTTGAGAAAGTTATGTTTTGAAGGTAGCATGGCTGATTTGACAATGACAATGAATGCTCAGCCTGCACTTTTGACTGTTAGTGTCATTGCTTATCAAGTTTATATGCAAGAAATAGGGATGGAACCCGCTTATTTGGCTGGGCATAGTTTGGGAGAATATTCGGCTTTGGTATGCGCTGGTGTTCTATCTTTTCGTGACGCCATTAAACTGGTAAGACAACGAGGGAGTATTATGCACAATGCAGACTCGGATCAGAAAGGTACCATGGCCGCCATTTCAGGTATTCATTTAGATACACTTCAAAACATATGCGAACAAGTTTCCACGATCGAGCGTCCTGCTTGTGTGGCTTGTATGAACGCTGGCCAGCAGTTTGTCATTTCGGGACATCGGCACTCTATACAAGAAATTATTAAAAGGACAGAAGTTTTGAGAGCGAAACATTCTTATATCAATGTAAGTGGTCCCTATCATTCTCCCATGATGCAAACCGCAGCAGAACAATTCAAAGTTGAATTGGATCAATATCAATATGCCCATGCAATATACCCGATTATTTCCAATGTTACAGCAGCACCCTATGAGTCTGATCGATCTGTCGTTGATTATTTAAACATGCAGATGACGATGCCTGTAAGATGGTCAGAGTCTATGCTCTATCTGGTTGCAAATGGGGTTACTGAAGTTATAGAGTTGGGTTCTAAACATGTGTTAGTTAGTCTTATGAGCAAAATAACGAAGCGTATTGTACCTTACTCGCTAAGCCAGCCTTCCGATTTACTAATGCTTACCAATACACAAGAAAGGAAAAATAAACGAATAACGATTCGTAAAAAGTTGTTATCAGAACTAATAGTAACCGCACTGATTTCACGGAATTATAACCCAGATTCCATATCATACACCCAAACGGTTGAGCCATTATTTCACCAATTACAACGGGCAAAGGAACAAGTAAACAACAATGAATATGAACTTAGTGAAGAAGAGATAAATGATGCTCTACAGGTATGTCATTCCATTATTATAGCAAAAAAAATTCCATTGGATGGAACCGCGTTGATTGATGCAATCTAGTACTCGTTCTGTTCTTTTGCAAGTTCTATATTACAGCGACAGACTGCCTTTTTATAAGGTAGTCTTTTTGTCTTTTAATGCATCTGAACTTGTTGAAGCTTCAGATATTGGTAATAAATATGTCAATAACCCAAAAATCAATCTCTATTTTTTACCATATAGTAACAATAAATTGATTGATTTTACATATATTTCTATGGTAAAATTTTGCTTGAAATATGTGTAAATAATTAGATAAGCATGTTAGAGATGATTCATTTGGAGGAGAGATATGTATACTAATCAGTTTCAAACATTAGTGGATATTATCCGCGACAGAGGTAAAATAACGGACCGAGGTATTCGTTTTATCGATGCGGACAAACGTGAAACTTTTATATCTTATCATCAATTATTTACTGAGGCACAAGGGTATTTAGGTTATCTACAAGCCATCGGAATTAAACCTAAACAAGAGATTATTTTTCAGATTCAAGAAAACAAACGGTTTTTAGTCGCATTCTGGGCTTGTATACTCGGTGGAATGATCCCTATCCCTGTAAGTATTGGTGAAGATGAAGAACAAAACTTGAAAGTATGCCGTATTTGGAATTTGCTAAATAACCCTTTCATGATTGCATCTGAGAAGGTGCTGGATAAAATGAAGAGATTTGTTTTGGAACATGACATGTTTGATTTCCATCATCAATTAGAAGTCAGAACGGATCTGATCCAAGACACCATATATCATTATGAATCTATTAATAATATAGTTGAACCTCAGTCTGATGACTTGGCATTTATTCAATTCTCTTCTGGATCAACCGGGGATCCGAAAGGCGTTATGCTCACCCATAGAAACCTGATTTATAATACTTGTGCTGCTATTAATGGCACACAAATTAGTTCAAACGATAGTTTTCTCTCCTGGATGCCCCTTACCCATGATATGGGTTTGATTGGATTTCATCTCGTACCCCTCGTGGCAGGAATTCATCAGTACTTGCTCCCAACGGAATTATTTATTCGCAAACCGATTCTATGGATGAAAAAAGTAAATGAACACAAAGCAACCATACTGTCTTCCCCTAACTTTGGTTATAAATACTTCCTGAATTTCTTTCGCGAAGACAAAGCGGAGGGATGGGATCTGTCATCTGTCAGAGTCATCTATAATGGGGCGGAACCTATATTACCCGAAGTGTGTGATGAATTCCTAAATGTATTGTCAGCATATCACTTAAAGAAAACAGCCATGTTTACCGTATATGGATTAGCAGAGGCCTCTGTTGCCGTCTCCTTTCCCAAGGTAGAAGAAGAATTTACTGCGGTGTACGTTCACCGGGATCATCTGAACTTAGGGGAGCGTGTCATCGAAGTCGAGAAACATGCTCAACATGTGGCATCATTTGTTGCCGTTGGCGAAGCAATTGATTATTGCCATCTTAGAATTTGCGATGAGGAAATGAACAGTGTTCCCGATTTGGTTATTGGAAAAATTCAAATCAAGGGGGATAACGTCACCCAAGGTTATTATAATAATTCACTAGCAACGGAGAAGTTATTAACGCACGACGGATGGGTGAATACAGGAGATCTGGGTTTCATCATGAACGGAAAACTGGTTGTAACAGGGCGGGAAAAAGACATTATCTTTATCAATGGTAAAAATGTATATCCCCATGACATTGAACGTGTCGCTATCCAATTAGATGATATTGAACTCGGAAGAGTTGCTGCTTGTGGTGTGTATGATTCGAATAGTCAAAGTGAAGAAATTGTTTTGTTTGTCGTGTACAAAAAAAAGATCGAACACTTCCTGCCTCATATTAAAGAAATCAAAAGACACCTATACAAACATGGGGGATGGAGTGTCAAAGAGGTACTGCCCATCAAAAAATTACCCAAAACAACAAGTGGGAAAATCCAGCGGTATCAGTTAGCCAAGCAGTATGAAGCAGGCAAATTCTCAACAGAATCTGCTTTCATCCATGACTGGATCAAGAATGACAATGACAAGGCAAAAGGAAAGGCTGCTGTTTCGGTTCGAGTCATAGAACGTGAATTAACTTCACTATTTTCTGAAGTGCTGGTTGGGAAAAAGGTTGACCTTGAGGATAGCTATTTTGATATGGGTGCAACTTCATTACAGCTGGCCCAAATCGCTGAACGTATAGAACAAAAATACGGAGAAGAACTTGCTGTTACGGACCTCTTTACCTATCCCTCGATAACTGAATTGGCAGCATATCTGTCCAGAGGCTACAGCGAGACCGTGAAAGTCAACCAAACTCAAGAGGATCATACGTCATCCAAAGATATTGCTATTATCGGTATGTCTTTGAATCTCCCTGGTGCATCAAATGCAAGCGAGTTTTGGCGTGTTTTGGAAAATGGAACACATAACATTCGGGACTACCCTGAAAGTAGGATAATATACGCAGCGGATTATATACAATCCATGCGAAGTGAAATGAGCGAAATTCAATGGATCAAGGGTGGTTACTTGGATCAAATTGATCAATTCGACTACTCTTTCTTTGGCATAACCCCAAAAACCGCTCAATTTATGGACCCGAATCAAAGGATGTTCTTGCAAACGGCATGGCATACGATTGAAGACGCCGGGTATGCAGGGGAAGGAATCAATGGAAGAAATGTGGGCGTGTACGTGGGGTATTCCAAAGTTGGATATGATTACGAACGGCTGGTGACGGCGAGTTACCCCGCAGAACTCAAAAATTATATCATTGGAAATTTACCATCTGTACTGGCGAGCAGGATTGCATATTTCTTGAATTTAAAGGGCCCGGCCTTAACGATTGATACCGCTTGCTCCTCCTCACTTGTTGCTGTCCACATGGCATGTAAAGGATTGCTCGCTGGAGATTGTGAAATGGCAATCGCAGGAGGCATTCGAACGGCATTATTACCAATAAGTATCGGACTGGATATGGAATCTCCAGATGCATTGACCAGAACATTTAGCGAAGATGCCAACGGCACGGGATTTGGCGAAGGTGTTGGATCGATCATGTTGAAGCCAATGCAGCAAGCGATTAAGGACGGAGATCATATCTATGGTGTGATTAAGGGAAGTGCGATTAATCAGGATGGCAAGACGGTAGGAATCACAGCACCTAGCCCGGAGTCACAGACCCATGTGATCGAAAAGGCATGGAAAGAAGCCGGCATTTCTCCTGATACGCTTAACTTTATTGAAGCACATGGAACAGGGACAAAATTAGGTGATCCGGTTGAGTTCAATGCTTTGCGTAAAGCTTTTGAGAAATATACGGATCGGAAACAATTTTGTGCAATCGGATCTGCCAAAGCTAATATTGGACATGGCTTTGAAGCGGCGGGGATCACTGGATTAATTAAATCTATTCTTATGTTTCAACAGAGAAAGATTCCACCATTGGTTCACTTTGACAAGCCTAATCCGTTGCTTAAGTTTGAAGCCTCCCCTTTTTATGTGAATCAGGAATTAATGGCTATTGGTGAAGAAGAGGGTCCATTACGATGCGGGATTAGTTCTTTTGGTTTCAGTGGTACGAATGCACATGTTGTTCTCGAAGAATATGTTCCTTCCAAAACAGTAGATAAAAGCATGTCCCAAGAGCCTAATCTATTTGTTCTGTCTGCTGCCACCGAACGGGCGCTGGATGAACTGGTCAGAACGTATCAAGAATATCTAACCGATCACACGGATGTTTCCATTCAACAAATCTGTTATACAGCCAGTACGGGAAGGGCTAATCTGGATTATCGGCTTGCCATCGTAGTCACGAGTACACAAGAATTACATGAAAAATTGCAACGAATTGCAAACGGAGAGGGTAAACTGCCCAATGTTTATTTTGGTTATGCCAAAAAAGACAAGACGCTTGTTACCGATCATCTGTATGCTCAGGGCAAGGTAGAATCTTTAAATGAACTCGGCCAGTTATTTACACTGGGGGCAGTGATTGATTGGGAAAGGTTTTATAATCATGAAGTCATTCGGAAAATTCCATTACCTTTATACCCCTTTGAACAGAAGCGGTGTTGGATTGAAGTCAAACATCAGATACCAGCGGGACATAGGTCAGAGAGGAATGAGGTTCAAATGGAGATGAATACAAACGATATTGAATTAAAGATTAAAACAAGTATCAGTCGTGCATCTGGTTTGAAGTTGGAAGAGCTGGATCATCAAGCTCATTTTCTCCAAATGGGATTGGATTCCATTATTCTTGTGCAAATTCAGAAGGAGATCTCAGAGCTGTTCCGTTTGGATATCCCGATGGAAATGTTTTTTGAAACCCTTACAAATATTAATTCCTTAGTTAAATATGTGTCAGAGAATATAAAGTATCATGATGTATCTGAAAATATAAACAATCAAACAGTTCAGGAGCATACTGAACAACGAAATCTGGCATCTGTGAACAATATAAACACGGCAAAATCATCAGGGAATGTGTCGGAACAAATTGTGATGTCTGCCATTCAGCTTATGGAGTCCCAATTAAAAAGTTTGAATGTGTTGTTAGGCGAGCAAGTGAATGCTGTTCAATCGCCTCTTTTGGAAATGAAACATCATGAGACCAAACCAACCAAAGAAATCCAACCCAATTCGGAATCGAAGGAAGCCAAACCTTTTATACCGTATCAATCGTTGAAGATTCATGAAGAGAGCGGATTATCACCGCTTCAGAACCAGTATGTTGAACAATTTATAGCCAAGTATACCGCAAGAACCAAAGGCTCAAAATTAAAAACAGGCCAAACACGTTTGGTTCATGCGAATAATCGCAATGTGTCTGGATTTCGCTCGTATTGGAAGGAAATGGTGTATCCCATTATTTCAACACGTGCAGAGGGATCTAAGTTATGGGATATGGATGGGAATGAGTATTTGGATCTGACGATGGGATTTGGTGTAAATCTATTTGGCCATAATCCAGCGTTTATTCAAAATGTAATAGCAGACAGCCTCCAGGAACAATTGCCTCCATTGGGCCCTATGTCAGACTTGGCAGGAGATGTCGCAGCTAAAATTTCCGAGTTGACAGGTGTAGAGCGTGTCGCATTTTATAATTCAGGAACAGAAGCTGTCATGGTTGCACTTCGTTTAGCGCGGGCGGCAACAGAGCGTTCCAAAGTTGTATTATTTTCCGGATCATATCATGGTACACATGATGGGGTGTTGGGTGTAGCGAATCCTGGGGATGCTTTATCGTCTGCGCTGCCTATGGCTCCTGGGATTGTAAATAGCGCTATGGAAGATTTGATTATTCTTAATTATAACCATCCGCAGTCCCTGGATATAATTCAGAACCTGGGTGATGAATTGGCTGCTGTGCTTGTAGAGCCGGTGCAAAGTCGAAGACCTGATATGCAGCCAACACAATTCTTACGGGAACTTAGAGAAATAACAAATCAATTTGGGATTGCACTTATTTTCGATGAGGTCATCACTGGATTTAGAATTGGTCTGGGTGGAGCGCAGGATTGGTTTGGCGTTCAAGCAGATTTGGTTACGTATGGGAAAGTGGTTGGTGGCGGGCTGCCTATTGGTATAGTCGCCGGTAAGGCTGAATTTATGAATCCGGTAGACGGTGGAACCTGGAACTTTGGTGATGATTCATACCCTTCCGATGCAGATAAGAAAACGTTTGTCGGTGGAACCTTCTGTACACACCCTCTTACGATGAGAGTGATGTTAAAGGTACTACAGTATCTTCAATCCGAAGCAGGAACTTTATATAAGAAACTAAATGAAAAAACAGATTATCTTGTTAAAGAATTAAATGCGTTTTTCAAAACAGCGAATGTACCGATGCAAATGGTGAACTATGGATCATTATTTCGATTTATATCATTTGGAGATATGGAATTATTCTTCTACCATTTAATGTATAAAGGTTTATATATTTGGGAAGGCCGTAACTGTTTTATATCGACTGCGCATTCAATGGAAGACATGGATACCATCATCAAGATCGTAAAAGAGACGATCCATGAACTCCGTGAGTGGGAATTTATCCCTGGTAGCACGCCTATTTCGGAATACTCTCTCTCTTTAGAGCAAAAACAATTGTTATTAACTTCATTACATGGGGAAGATGCAAATGCTGCATTAAATCAAAGTGTTATTTTAAAAATGACAGGCGAACTGAAACCTTCTGCGTTGGATAAGGCCGTAAATCAGATTACACAGCGTCATGAAGCTCTGAGAACAGTCATTCATGCCGATCGTGAAACACAACAAATTCAGCCTGTAATGGAGTTTCAGTGCACATGGCTGGATTTCTCAGCACACGATGGTGAGGACCAAGAACATGAAATTTCCAATTGGTTATCTGCCGATGCAAATGAAGCCTTCGATTTACAGTCTGGGGAACCGCTTTTTAGAATCACTTTGCTTAAGCTGGCAGCAAATCAACATTTTATGGTACTGACATTTCATCATATTATTGCTGATGGCTGGTCGATTGCTTTATTTATTCAAGAGTTGGAACATACCTATTCTGCTCTGGTCCGAGGGGTTCCCGTTCGATTGCCTGAAACGACTCCATTTCGTGAATACCTAACGTGGCAACGACTTGAGCATGAAAAAGGGGCATTTACCCAAGGAATTCAGTTCTGGAGGGAGCAATTTTCCTTATCCTATCCCAATTTTACACTTCCATCGGCACCGTCTGATGATGTGCCCAAGGGATTTGCCGGTGAACGATATTCCATCAAGTTGGATAATCAATTAACAGAGTCTTTGCGAGCGTTAAGTATCAATAATAAGAGCAGTTTGTTTGTAACGATGTTTGCAGCGTTTCATTTATATTTGCATCAACTAACAGGGCAATCACACCTTGTCATCGGGGTGCCTACAGCGGGTCAGTCTCATATGCAAAAAAATGCGCTGATTGGCAACTGTGTCAACATTGTACCTGTTCATCATGCCTTGTTAACGAAGCAGTCCATTGTAGACCATGTTCTTCAGCTCAAGGAAACGCTGGCTCTTGTCATGAAGCATCAGCATGTTCCATTGACCCTCGTATCCGAACAGCTTGCTCCTATGACTGCACCGGATACCCGGATTTTATTCAATATGGACAGAACGATTCATCATCTTCAATTTGAAAATATCAAGACTGAATTCATGTCGTATCCGATCAAACATATTTCTTACGATTTATTTCTTAATATTACGGATGTTAGCCATGAATTGTACCTGGATTTTGATTACAATACCGATCTCATTGGACCTGAGATGATGAAACTCTGGTCTGAAGGATTTAAAGGTTTGCTGCAACATATGGTGAGTCATCCAGAGGCTGAAATTTCGTCTTTGATGTTGTTTTCATCCGAGCAACAGGACCAATTACAGGGAATGTATAATCGGTTTGTTACGGAGCGTCTTCCTCACGTTAATCATGCAGCCATATTCGAGCCTCCAGTCAATGACGTGGAGAATAAGCTGGCATTAATCTGGGAGGACGTATTATCGCTTGATCAAGTGGGGAGACATGATCACTTTTTTGATCTCGGAGGAAACTCGCTCAAGGCAACAGTAATGCTTTCCAAGGTACATGAGCAGCTTAATCATAAAATTTCAATCGTTCAATTTTTCAATAATCAACGTCTGAAGGAGCTAGCGAGTCTGATTACAGGCGAGAATAAGGAAACATTCATTCCGATTAAGGCATTGGACGTCAAGGAATTCTATGAGACGTCATCTGCACAACAACGGATCTACTTTTTGGATCAATTTGAGCCAAATAGTGTGTTTCAGAACATGTGCGGCCATATCACGGTCACAGGAAATATCGATGAAGCTAAACTAATTTCGTCATTGGAACAAATCGTGCACCGTCACGAAGCTTTTCGCACCAGTTTCCATCTGATGGATGGAGAGCTTTACCAGCGTATTGCTCCAACGATTGATTTTGAAGTACAACGATCTCAGGAAAGCTCTGCTTCATTCGAACAACATGTTATGACGTTTGCCAAACCATTTGATTGCTCCAAAGCGCCGTTAATACGTGCCGAATTCATTCGTATAGACGATGATCATGCAGAGATCCTCATTGAGATGCATCATATTATATCGGACGGATATTCCGTTGGCATTCTTGCGAATGAACTGATTGATGTGTATGACGGAAGAAACATGTCGGACATTGAGGTTGAATACAAAGACTTTGCAGCTTGGCAGAAAGAATTTCTGGCAGGAGAGTCTTATAAGCAACAAGAAAAATATTGGCTGGATCAATTCAAAGGAGAACTCCCGAACCTTAATCTGCCTACTGATTTTGTTCGGACAGCTCATTTAACTTCGGCAGGTTCAAGATTGTCATTTGTGTTGGACGCACACTTGAAGCAGTCGCTGGAGAAGCTTGCGAAACAAACGGGAACTACGATGTTTATGGTGTTATTGGCAGCGTATAATGTGCTGCTTCATCAATACACAGCACAAGAAGACATGATTGTAGGCACGCCAACATCAGGAAGGAACCATCCGGATGTCGAGAATATGATAGGTGTCTTTATCCAGACGGTAGCGATTCGATCACAGCCGGTGGGGAATAAGTCGTTTCGATCCTATCTCGAGGAAATAAAAAAACAATCCCTGGATGCATTGGATAACCAGGACTATCTTTTTGACAACCTTGTAGAGAATTTAAACACACATCGGGATACAACCGGGACAGCACTTTTCAATACGATGTATATCTTCTTAAATACCGCGTTGAATCAACGGCAAGAACAGGATTGCAGCTTTAAAGTTAGAGAATTAAATGTCGGTGTATCGTTATATGACCTGATGTTCATCGTTGAGGATGATAACGAGTGTCTGGAAATGCACTTTAATTACAAGACGGAGCTGTTTGAACGGGATACCATCGACAGAATGAAGACACATCTGTTCAACATCCTCAGAGACATTGTGATCGAACCGGATATTGTCTTGTCCGATATTCAAATGCTGTCTGAACATGAGCAGAACGTTCTTTTATATGACTTTAATGAACCCAACATAGAATATTCCCGTGATCAGACCATCCAGGAATTATTTGAAGCACAGGTGGAGCGGACACCCGATCAATTAGCCGTTGCTTTTGGAGATGAGCAATGGACGTATCGTCAACTGAACGAACGGGCGAATCAATTGGCATATACGCTTAGAGTTGAGGGAGTGCAGCAGGATCAATTTGTAGGTATTCTGACAGATCGTTCGATTGATATGATCGTTGGCATCTTTGGCATTCTAAAAGCAGGCGGGGCGTATGTACCGATTGATCCGGATTCTCCTGACGAGCGTATCCGCTATATCCTGCATGATTCGGGGGCCACGTTGTTAGTCACGCAAAAGCATTTGAAGCAGTTGGTATCGTTTAATGGAAAAATGATTGATTTGGACGATAAAGAAACCTATGCAGCTAATCTGTCGAATCTGGAACCAGCGGGGAATTCCGAGCAGTTGGCTTATGTGATCTATACTTCAGGCACAACAGGCATGCCAAAAGGTGTGATGATCGAACATCGTCAGGTTCATCACTTGGTTAAAGCGTTGTACAGTCAAGTTATAGATGATCAGCATAGTGGTTTGCATGTCGCTTTACTTGCGCCTTATTATTTCGATGCATCTGTGAAGCAGATTTTTGGCGCACTGCTGTCAGGACATGCCTTGTTTATTGTAGACAAGGACACAGTACTGGATGGACAAGATTTAATGAATTATTATCAGCACCACCAAATTGATTTGACAGACGGTACGCCTGCGCACCTGAAATTACTTTCGAAGGCAAAAAACGTTCAAGGCATATCGCTAAAATATATGCTCATTGGCGGTGAAGCTCTTTCTCAGCAAAATGTAAATGAAATCACATCCTTATTTGCTCTCAATCATAAAACGCCTCCAACCATAATTAATGTGTACGGTCCAACAGAATGTTGTGTGGATGTTGCGACATACCGTGTACTTCCAGAACACCTGGATACAGCGAATCAACGAGCTCACCTACCGATTGGTCGAACATTAGGAAATAATCGCCTGTATGTATTGAACAAACATGGCAAAGTTCAGCCTGTAGGCGTCATAGGGGAATTATGTATCTCTGGCGATGGGGTGGGGAGAGGATACTTGAATTTACCTGAGCTGACAGCAGAAAAATTTGTACGTGATCCGTTTGTCCAGGGAGCGACAATGTACAAAACGGGAGATTTGGTGAGATGGCTTCCCGGTGGCCATATCGAGTATTTGGGAAGAATGGATCACCAAATTAAGATTCGCGGATACCGGATCGAAGTAGGAGAAGTCGAAGCGGCGCTGTTAGATCTAGAGTGTGTGAAAGAAGTTATCGTCATTGCACATGAGGATGATCACGGGGACAAATCGTTATGTGCATACTTTACAGCGGATTCCACGCTGACGGTGGGAGAGCTAAAACAAAGCCTCTCTAAGGTGTTGCCGAATTACATGGTTCCAGCCTACTTTATACACTTGGATCACATGCCTCTGACATCGAACGGGAAAATCGATCGCAAATCGCTTCCGAGTCCAGAAGAAAACATACAAACGGGAAGTGAATATATAGAACCCCAAACTGGGGTGGAAAAACAGTTGCTGCCTATTTGGCAGGCTGTGCTTGCCGTGAAAAAAATCAGTGTAAAAGACAGTTTTTTTGATGTAGGAGGCAACTCTTTACGTGCGACCAAGCTGGCCGCCAAAATCAATCAAAAGCTGAATATCCGTATATCGGTTAGAAACGTCTTTGAATGGCAGACCATTGAACAGATGGCTCAATCTATTGAACAAATGGAACAGGATGTAGTAGTGTCCATTCCTCAAGTAGAGGAAAAAGAGTATTATCCTATTTCTTCGGCCCAAATGAGAATGTACATTATGAGCATCAAAGCTGGCAAGGAACTCATGTACAACATGTCAGGTATGTTTATGCTGGAAGGATCGCTTGATCGGATCCGATTGGAAGAAGCATTCCAACAATTGATTCATCGTCATGAATCGCTTCGGACCGCATTCAAAGTCATACACGGAGAACCGAAACAGATCGTATACCCTAAAGTGAACTTTGGAATTGAATTGATCGAGTCAACGGAAGAAGAGATCGAAGATCGCATTGAACAGTTTGTTCACACATTTGATCTCGGGCAAGCACCTCTTCTGAGGGTGGGACTTATTGAACTTCAGCAGGAGCGTCATGTATTGCTGGTAGATCTCCACCATATCATTGCAGACGGACTATCCGTGCATCTTCTGATGACTGAACTTAGCCAGTTCTATAAGGGAGAGGAGCTATCTCCTCTTCGAATTCAATATAAGGACTATGCTGAATGGCAGCAAATACAGCTTCATAGTGAGCGGATGAAAAAGCAGGAGAAGTATTGGCTTACTGTGTTTGATGAGAGTATCCCGCTATTGGATCTGCCAACAGACTATGAAAGACCTGAAACCCTAAGTTATGCGGGAGATGTATTGGACATTGTTTTGCAAGAAGACATCCTTCCAGGCTTAAGGAACGTGGAAGCACGGACAGGAACAACGTTATATATGATTCTATTAGCCGCCTATACCATTCTATTATCTAAATACAGCGGGCAAGAAGATATCATCGTGGGTACGCCGATTGCAGGCAGGACACATGCTGAGCTGGAGCCGGTCATGGGCATGTTTGTGAATACACTGGCTATTCGAAATTATCCTGCCGCGGATAAAACTTTTACGGAGTATCTGCTGGAAGTCAAAGAAAATATGTTGAACGCATATGAGAATCAGGATTATCCGTTTGAAGAATTGATTGAGAAAGTGAATGTAACCAAAGATGCTCGGCGGAATCCGTTGTTTGACACCATGTTTGTATTGCAGAATACAGATGCTTCAGAGATTCAGATGGATGGGGTAACCTGTAAGCCTTATGCTCCTAATACGAGAGTATCCAAATTCGATTTAACGTTGTATGTTACCGAATTGCAACACAAGTTAGAAGTGGCCTTTGAATACAGTACGATTTTATTTGAGAAAACAACGATTGAAGCGATGTCACAAAATCTGTTGGTCATATTAACAACCATTGCCAACGACCCTCATATTGAAATCAAGAAGATTCAATTGGTTGAAGAATTAATAGATGAGGATACGCTGGCTGATCTAATTGAAGTAGATTTCTAAACTATAGTGCACGGATATAACCTAAAAATATAAATGTGATCGGGGTGCCGTATGTCTATTTTTAAGAAACAGGAATCGTATTGGGCAAGCCGATTTGAAGATGAGGATCATCTTGTTCATTTGCCTTATTGCAAGACAACCTCCAAACATCCAGACGATACGCAGCACCAGAATGATATATATAAGTCTTTGTCAGCCGATGTTTCACATAAAATCAAGTCCATGTCGCGAAATGCTCCTATGGCGATATATACGATCTTATTAACGGGAGTTCAGTGTCTGTTATATAAATACACGAATAAAACCAAGATGATTATTGGCATACCAACGATGGAAGAAAAGAACAATGATCTATCGCTCTCGAATAAGGTTCTTGTCTTAAAAAATAATATCAATCATGTAATGTCATTCAAATCCTTATTTAATCAAGTGAAGATCAGTTTAACCGAAGCCATTCAGCATCAACGAATCCCTTTCAGAAAAATGGTTGAACGTTTAAATGTTCAGTATGATTCGAACCATGTACCTCTAATTCATACCTTGGTTTCGTTGAATGAAATTCATCCTGCCCTTGATCAAAATCACGTAAAAGCGACGACAATGTTCCACTTTGATCTGGAGAACGACTCCATTCAGTTAAGATTAGTTTATGATAATGATCGTTATGATCGGGATTATATGGTACAAATTGTTGAACATCTTGACCAATTATTTTCCGTAGTTCTAAACCAACCTGATCTGGAGCTATGTCAAGTTGATATGTTATCAGAGTTTCATCGAAACAAGCTGTTATATGACTTTAACGATACAAGGGTTGAGTATCCACAGAACAAGACAATTCATCAATTATTTGAAGAACAGGTGGAACGAACACCGGACCATCCGGCAGTCGTATTTGAGAATAGACAGTTAACGTACAGAGAGTTAAATCAAAAATCCAACCAATTGGCCCGATTGCTTCAAGCTAAGGGGGTGCAGGCGGGTCAGTTCGTTGGCATTATGGCAGAGCGCTCACTTGAGATGATCATAGGTTTATTCGGTATTCTAAAAGCTGGCGGGGCATATGTCCCAATCGATCCGGAATATCCGGCAGATCGTATTCACTATATCCTTGAGGATTCAAAAGTGGCTTGGTTGCTGCATCAAAGTCATATACAGAAACCTGAACATTTTGCAGGGACATGTGTCATTCTGGATTCTGAAATAAATCACCATGATCATCATTTAAATTTGGTAGATGGAGCGATCTCCAGTGATTTGGCATACATGATCTACACGTCTGGAACAACAGGTCATCCCAAAGGCGTGATGATTGAACATGCCAGCATTGTGAACTCCCTGCAATGGAAATCGGATTTTTATCATTTTACCGGAGATGATCGGGTATTAATGCTGAATCCTTTCGTTTTTGATTCATTTATTACTCATTTCTTTGGTCCGATGATATCTGGCTCGACCGTGTATTTGTTAAACCAGCAACAGTGTAAAGATGCTATAGCCATCAATACGATGATCAAAAAACAGCAAATCACGCATATCCAAAGTCCACCCAGTTTCTTGATGACACTGTTGGAACAAGTAAGCGCGGAAGAGTGGACATCCATGAAAAATGTGGTGGCTGCGGGAGAGAAGATTGTTCCTGCCTTAATACACAAATTGCAGCGCATCAATCCACGCATCGAAGTGTGTAATGAATACGGTCCAACTGAAAATAGTGTTGTATCCACAGTTCTGTCGATCAAGTCGGCAGATCAAAATATCTCAATAGGGAAGCCTATTGCGAACAATAGAGTCTACATTTTAGGAGAACGGAATGAATTGCAGCCTATTGGAGTTCAGGGAGAGTTATGTGTAGCAGGAGCAGGGCTCTCCAGAGGTTACTTGAACCGTCCAGATCTGACTGCGGAGAAATTCGTGGATGATCCATTTGTTGCGGGAGCGAAAATGTACAAGACAGGTGACTTCGCAAGATGGCTGCCCGATGGGAACTTAGAGTATATAGGGAGGGTTGATCATCAAGAGAAAATTCGTGGACACCGGATTGAACTTGGTGAAGTTGAGACGGCTCTTCTAAATAGTACCCAGATAAAAGAGGCCATCGTCATAGCCAGAGAAGATGAAACGGGAACCAAACAATTATGTGCGTACCTGGTAGGAGAGGATGCAATCACGATCGGGGAACTGCGGGAGGCGCTGTCCCAGCAGCTGCCAAACTACATGATTCCGTCCTATTTTGTACAGCTGAATCAGATGCCGCTCACGTCTAACGGGAAAATCGATCGCAAAGCTTTGCCTGCTCCCAAAGAACATATGTTGAAGGGCATGGAGTACGAAGCACCCCGAACGATGGTGGAACAACAACTTGTATCGATCTGGAAAGAGGTGCTTGGGGTAGAGAACATTGGGATTTTGGATAATTTCTTCGAGCTTGGAGGAGATTCGATTAAATCCATTCAGGTTTCTTCAAGATTATATCAAGCAGGTTACCAGGTGCAGATGGATCATCTGTTTAAAAATCCAACCATAGCAAGCTTGATTCCCTATGTTCAACCCATAAGTACCCTGTCAGAACAGGGAATCATCACTGGTAAAGTAATGCTGACTCCAATCCAGCATTGGTTTTTTGAGCAATACAAGGTGGACGCCCATCATTATAATCAGTCCGTGATGCTGTATCGGAAAGAAGGTTTTCACGAAGCCACACTTCGCCGTGTATTCGATAAACTGAGTGAGCATCATGATGCACTTCGTACGGCATATCGCCTTACAGAACAGGGTTATGAGGCGTGGAATGAAGGGCAGGAAAAGGACCCCTTATATACACTTGAAGTGATGGACTTCCAGTCATTGGAAGATCCGTCTCAAGAAATCGAGAAGAAGGCAAATGAAATGCAAAGCATGTTCACTTTGGAACGTGGACCTTTGATGAAGCTGGGCGTATTTCAATGTGCAGACGGAGACCATTTACTCATCGTTATTCACCATCTAGTCATCGACGGGGTTTCATGGAGAATTTTGATCGAAGACCTATCGAGGGGCTATGAACAATTAAGTGATGGACAACCCATTCAACTACCGCAAAAAACGGCTTCATTCCAATTATGGGCAGAACAGCTCCAGTTGTATGCGAACAGTGATGCGATAACGCAAGAAATTGCATATTGGAACGAAATTGAAAAATCAACCTATAAGCCGTTACCTACAGATTTCGAAGCGGATCATGCACTGGAAAAAGACAGTGAAGAGATCACGATGGAATGGTCAGCGGCAGAAACGGAACAATTATTAAAACAAGCGAATCGTGCTTATAAAACGGAGATTAGCGATTTGCTGCTCCATGCATTAGGCATGTCTATTCACCAATGGACGGGCATGGATAAAGTGCTGGTCAATCTGGAGGGACATGGAAGAGAGCAAATTTTACCGGATCTCGATATTACACGAACGATTGGATGGTTTACGAGCCAGTATCCGGTTGTACTTGATATGGAAGCAAGTTCTAATATGTCTTTTCTCATCAAAACAAACAAAGAAATGATTCGTCAAATCCCTAAAAAAGGGATAGGTTATGGTATTTTACGATATTTAAGTGCACATCAGCAAGAAACTCCATATACCTTGAATCCTGAAATTAGTTTTAACTATCTGGGACAATTTGATCAGGATCTTCAGAACAGTGGGATGCAAATCTCTCCCTATCCAGGCGGAATAACAGCAAGCGACAATCACAGAAGAAATGTTCTTATCGATATGAATGCTTTAATTGTGGAAGGCAAATTGACGTTGTCCCTTCGGTATAGTCGCACACAATATCAAAAAGAAACGATGGAGCGAGTGGCAACATATTTTAGAGATCATCTGCAAGAAATCGTGAAACATTGTGTGACAAAAGAGAGGCCGGAATGTACACCAAGTGATCTAACGTTAAAAGGAATTACGATTGAAGAATTAGAAGGATTTGTTCAAGAATCTGAACATATTGGTGAAATCGAAGATATATATGCTTTGTCACCGATGCAAAATGGGATGTTCTTTCATCATTTGCTTCATTCAAAATCTGAAGCGTATTTCCTTCAAACGACGCTCGATCTTCATGGCTCGTTAGACGTGGAGGCTTTTACGAAGAGTCTGGATCAGTTGATGCAGCGTAATTCGATTCTCAGAACAAATTTTCATAGCAAATGGAAGAATGGCCCCCTGCAAGTGGTATACCGTCATAAACGGAATGGGCTAGTATACGAAGATTTGCGTGAGATGAATGAAGAAGATCGTAAAGCATACGTGGCAGAATATACAAGAGCAGATAAAATAAAAGGATTCGACCTGTCTCAGGATGTGTTAATGCGTATTTCGATCTTGCAAACGCAGGACCAAACCTATCGTTTCATTTGGAATTATCATCATATTTTGATGGATGGCTGGTGCCTGTCTCTTGTAATCCAGGAGTTGTTTGATGGATACTTTGCTATTCAGGAACAACGAAAACTGGAGGCAAAGAGTACGATTCCATACAAACACTATATTGAATGGCTGGACAATCAAGATCATGAAGAGTCCCTGAAATACTGGCGTGACTATTTGCAAGGTTATGATGAGCAGACCACTTTGCCAAAAGAACATTCAATTACGAAGAGTGATGAATATCATTCAGAGCATATGATTTGTACACTTAGTCAGGAATTAACCGGACAGATCGCACAAGTGGCCAGTCAGAATCAGGTGACGCTGAATACGTTCATGCAGACAGCCTGGGGAATGTTACTACAGATATATAACGGCAGTGAGGATGTTGTATTCGGAAGCGTGGTGTCGGGCAGACCTGCGGCGATTGTTGGAGTGGAGCGAATCATTGGTTTATTCATCAATACCATTCCTGTACGTATTCAGACTCAAGGTAACGAGACATTTGCAGCGATTATGAAGCGGAATCAGGAACATGCTGTCGCTTCGCATCCACATGACACGTATCCGCTATACGAGATTCAAGCGGAAACATCGCAAAAGCAAAATTTGATTGATCATATCCTGATATTTGAGAATTATCCTGTACAGGGCATTATGGAACAGTTTGGGGATCAGGAAGAGACAGCTCTTCGGATTACGAATGTAGAAGCAGATGAACAAACGAACTATGATTTTAACCTGATTATTAAACCAGGCCAATCCATGAAATTCATGTTCTATTACAATGCTAACGTCTATGATCGGGCAAGCGTAGAACGCATTCAAGGTCACTTGATTCAGATGTTGGAGCAAGTGGTCAACAATCCGCTTATCCCTATCCATGACATTGACTTGACTACAACACAGGAGAAAAAACAAATTTTGGAGCAGTTTAATGATTCTATGGCTGAATACCCAATGGACAAGACAATTCATGGACTGTTTGAGGAACAAGCTGCAAGAACTCCTGAACACGTTGCGGTTGTTTTCGAGGATCAACATTTGACCTATCAAGGGCTGAACGAGAAAGCCAACCAATTGGCAAGAACGTTGAAGGCTAAAGGCATTCAAAATGATCAGTTAATCGGGATCATCGCTGATCGTTCGCTAGACATGGTTGTAGGAATCCTTGCTATTTTGAAAGCGGGTGGCGCATACGTGCCGATTGATCCCGAATATCCGGAGGATCGTATAAACTACATGCTTGAGGATTCGGGTGTACATGTATTATTAATGCAAAGTCATTTGCAAGAACGCATCTCTTTTGCAGGAGAGGTCGTTTACCTGGATCAACCTAAGTCCTATCATGAAGATCATTCGAACTTGGGAGTTACTGCTACACCAACAGGCTTGGCCTACGTGATCTATACTTCAGGAACGACAGGTAAACCAAAAGGGACATGTATTGAACATAAAAATGTGGTGCGATTGTTGTTCAATAGTAAGAATTTATTTGATTTTAACGCATCAGATACATGGACATTATTCCATTCTTTTTGTTTTGATTTTTCGGTATGGGAAATGTATGGGGCATTGCTCTATGGCGGAAAACTGGTTATCGTACCTCAAATGACGGCAAAAAGTCCGGAACAATTTCTACAATTGTTAAAAGACGAGCAAGTGACGATCTTGAATCAAACGCCAACGTACTTCTATCATCTTCTTCAGGAAGAACTGGCAAGTCATACAGCAGATCTGAAATTAAGAAAAGTGATTTTTGGAGGAGAAGCCCTCAATCCAATGTTATTGAAGGACTGGAAGCTGAAATATCCATTTATCCAGTTAATTAATATGTATGGGATAACCGAAACAACGGTTCATGTAACGTATAAGGAAATAACCGACATTGAAATACATGCTGGAAAGAGCAATATTGGAAAACCAATCCCGACGTTGCAAACCTATATTTTGGATCAACATCAACGGATTCAACCGATCGGTGTTCAGGGAGAATTAGTTGTAGCAGGTGAAGGGCTTGCCAGAGGATATCTGAACCGACCTGATTTAACCGCAGAGAAATTTGTTGATCATCCCTGGATTACAGAAGGGAAAATGTATCGCACTGGAGATGCCGCAAGATGGCTGCCGGATGGAAATATTGAATATCTGGGACGAATCGATCATCAAGTGAAAATTCGCGGTTACCGAATTGAGCTTGGCGAAGTGGAGACTGCACTTTTGCAAATAGATTCCATTCAGGAAGCGGTCGTTATTGCCCGTGAGCATGAGGATGGTTCGAAGCAGTTGTGTGCATATTGGAAAGGCGACAGCTCACTGACAGCGAAGAAAATCAGAATGGCATTATCTCATGAAATTCCGGATTATATGATCCCATCTTATTTTATTCACTTAGAGCATATACTGTTAACTTCCAATGGAAAGGTTGACCGAAAGTCATTGCCATCTCCACAGGAACGTATGCAAAAAGGTACCGAGTATATGGCGCCACAAAACGCTGTAGAACAAGCGATCGTCGCTGCCTGGGAAGCTGTGCTTGGTATTCAAAAGGTTAGCACTTCAGATCATTTCTTTGAACTCGGGGGTGATTCGATTAAATGTATTCAAGTTTCCTCACGACTGCTTCAAGCAGGGTATAAAGTGGAAATGAAGCATTTCTTCACCTATCCGACAGTAGCAGAGTTGAGTGAACATGTTACATCCGTGAGCACTATCTCTGACCAAGGGGAAGTTACGGGACAAGTGATGCTGACACCGGTTCAGCGCTGGTTCTTTGATCAAAATATGGTGGACGCCCATCATTACAATCAGGAAATGATGTTCTTTCGTGAAAAAGGGTTTGATGTCCGTTTTATTCACAGCATCATGAATCAGATCGTAAAACAGCATGATGCTCTCCGCATCCTTTATCGTCAATCGCCTGAAGTCGGATATGAAGCGTGGAATCGAGGGGCAGACGAAGAAGGATTATACAGTCTGGAGATCATTGACCTGAAGAATGAGGTTGATCCTGCATCGTTCATTGAAAATAAAGCAAAAGAAATTCAGAGTGGTATGGATCTGTCTCACGGACCTTTGATCAAACTTGGGTTGTTCCAATGTACTGAAGGGGATCACCTGCTTATAGCCATTCATCATTTGTTGGTAGACGGGGTTTCATGGCGTATTTTATATGAAGATATTCAGACAGGGCAAGACCAGTTCTTAAGAGGTGAAGAAATCCGGCTTCCTCAAAAAACGACCTCGTTTAAACAATGGGCAGAACAATTGTCTACGTTTGCAGACAGCCCGGCGATGAAGCAAGAGAATCCATACTGGAGTCGTGTGGAGCAGGCCCAGCTAAGCCCGCTGCCTAAAGATATGGATTGTGATGAGACGACTGGCAAGGATAGTGAAACGATCACCATTCATTGGACCGCAGCGGAAACCGAGCAATTATTAAAGCAGACACATCATGCGTACCATACGGAAATTAATGATATATTGCTAACGGCATTGGGAATGGCTGTTCATGATTGGATAGGTATGGGAGAAATCCTCGTAAATCTGGAAGGGCATGGTAGAGAAGACATCCTGTCAGAGCTGGATATTACGCGTACAGTGGGATGGTTTACGAGTATGTACCCCGTTATGATTAGGATGGAGTCCGGGGCTGACTTATCAAGGAAGATTAAGACCGTCAAGGAAGGACTGCGCCAGATCCCAACCAAAGGCATTGGTTACGGAATTTCGAGGTATTTGTCACATGGAAATGAAGGATTCGAGTTAGAGAAAAATCCCGAAATTAGTTTCAACTATATGGGACAGGTGAATCAGGATTCGGGCCAGGATGGTATTAAATTCTCGCCTTATTCCAGCGGGCCATCCGTAAGTGAAAACAACAAGAGACCATTTGTGCTTAATATCAATGGCATCGTTACAGAGGGTCGGTTGTCGCTGTCCATTAATTATAGTTCAAAACAATATCGCCGGGAAACGATGGAGCAATTGGCTTGTCTCTATAAGGAAGGTCTTAATAGAGTTGTTGAACATTGTGTAACGAAGGAACAAACCGAGCTTACGCCAAGTGATATTTCATGCAAGTCATTAACCATTGATCAATTGGATCAAATCGTGGAACAAACTGGGCACATCGGTCGAATCGAAAATGTGTACCCACTTACACCATTACAGAAGGAAATGTTGTACGAAAGTGAACGGAATCCAATTTCGGGCGCTTACTTTGTACAAATCATGTTTGACATGCGTGGAGATTTGGATGTTACCTCTTTTGCGCAAAGTTTGGATCAATTAATGCAAAGGCATGCGATATTAAGAACTAATTTTTACAGTGATTTCGTGGATATCCCTCTTCAAATCGTGTATCAAGAGAAGAAATTTGAATTTCACTATGAAGATGTAGCTGGCACAAGTGAGCTGCAACGTAAAACGTATGTTGACGAGTATATCGAGCAGGACAAGGCCAGAGGATTTGACTTACAACGAGATTCGCTAATACGTATGTCTGTTTTACGAACAAAGCATGAGGAATACCGCGTCATATGGAGTTTTCACCATATTTTGATGGACGGTTGGTGTATGTCTCTCGTAAGCAAAGAAATATTTGAGAATTACTTTGCGATTCGGGAGAATAGAAAGCCTCAAGTGACTCTATTAACACCTTATAGTCAATTCATAGAATGGTTGGAACAGCAAAATCATCAAGGTGCAATAACCTATTGGAGTCATTACTTGGATGGTTATGAGGGGCAAACGAAACTGCCTGGAGAAAAAATCAAACCGAAACATGAAAGACAGGATTCCAGAACACTGAACTGTTATTTGGATGATGTACTAATCGAGCAAATGAAACAGATTGTGGAACAGCAGCATGTAACGCTCCATACGTTAGTGCAGACTGCTTGGGGTATATTGTTGCAGCAATACAATGAAAGCAATGATGTTGTATTCGGAAGTGTTGTATCGGGCAGACCACCTGTCATTCCGGGGATCGAAAGTATGATTGGATTATTTATTAATGCGATTCCTGTTCGGATCCATGCTCAGGCCGATGAGTCATTTATATCTTTGATGAAAAGGAATCAGGCACAAGCTGTGGATTCACATGCGTATGATACGTATTCGTTATACGATATTCAAAATCTGACCAAGCAAAAACAATCTCTGATTAACCATGTTGTTGTGTATCAGAACTTCCCGGTAGAGAACCGAATGGAGAGTCTGGGTCAGAAAGGTGAAATACCGCTTGAGATTATGAATGTTGGGGGTACAGAACACAATAGTTTTGATTTTACCTTGATTGTCAAACCCCATGAAAATATGAAGATCATTTTGATGTACAATGCCAATGTGTATGACCTTTCTACCGTTGAACAGATTCAAAAACACTTTATTTCCATGATTCAACAGGTGGTAAGGAACCCGGAAGTTAAAATAAACGAACTTGGATTGATTACGTCGAACACTTATTAATGCACAAGTAAAAAAAACGATCCAATCGACAAAATAACGTCTCTGTGATTCGTTACACCACAGACCTGGGGTGGTGTGATTGAATGGAATGGATTTCCGTATACATTTTGATCGACCTTTTAACAATTCCTCCCTTCTAACCGATATATAATAAGTACATCTATGTAATCAGAAAGTGAAAGGAGTGAAAAACATGGATATTGCAGCATTATCAATGGCAATGAGCCAAGCTTCGGTCGTACAGTCGGCAAGCTTGCAAGTGATGTCGATTACGAAAGACATGGCACAGCAGCAAGGCCAGCAGATGACGGAAATGTTGAAGTCTGTGCCTGCTCCTCATCCCAATCTGGGTAGAAGTCTCGATCTTTCGGTTTAGTTGAAATTACAGCATGTGTTCTTATGTAACACCCATTGCAGCAAGCAAAACCCAAACAGCTCCAATTCAAATGAATTGAAGCCGTTTGGGTTGTTTTATTTTAAATACTCATTCCGAAATTACGATCTTTGTATTACGATCTTCTCAGCGAAACTTTGACAAACTTGGCAATCTGCCTTCAAAGGGTAGTGTGTCCTTCAAGGTCCATAACTCATCGTAACTGGAAATCTGAAGATCGGCTTTGGACAAGTCCTGGTTGCCTGATCCCGGATTGCGATATCCGATACAGCGCATGCCTGCACTTTTGGCGGCCTGAACACCATTGCGTGAGTCCTCGATCACCAGACAATTCGAAGGGGATGCACCAATCATTTCAGCTGTGGTCAGGAAAATATCTGGTGCCGGCTTGCCATTCGTAACTTCCTCACCTGTCATTCGCACCTCAAAGTATTGTCCAAGTCCGGTTTTGTCCATGATCAGATCAATCAGTGCACGTGGAGAGGAAGAAGCAACGGCTATTGATACGTGTTGATCATGCAGCCAGCTTAACCAGCGTTCCACGGAAGGCATGGCCGTCAGATTCGGGTGGGCAAGCATGGTTTGCATCACATTATGCTGATGATAAGCAAATATTTCTTCCAGCGTAGCTGTCAGCTGATGTTTGTCCAATACTTGCTGCCACATGGATTCCAGCGTAACTCCAACATAGGTATGATGTTCTTCATCAGTCACCCTTGCTCCAAAATGGGCAAAAGAGCTGCGCTCAATCTCGAAATAAATCGGTTCACTGTCAATCAGTACACCATCCATGTCAAAAATGACCGCTTGAATGATGTCATCATTGGGCGCTCCCAGTCCGTTAGATTCTTTGTTTGCTGCCATGTTGTATTCCTCCTCCAGGATTGTGTAAACATATGTCTAATGTAATCCATTCATGGTTAACCTTCCACTTTAGAAACTGGAACCGCTGGATTGCAGTACAACTTTAATGGCATGTGAAGAAGCTTGAAGTGTGCGTCCCTGAATATCGCAGCCAAGTGTGCGGAATGCCTCTTCGTAATCCTCCAACGGGAAGGAGTGGGTGATGATTTTTTTTGCCGGAATAATCCCTTGTTCAATCATATAATGTGCGGTAGCGAATGTCCCCAGAGAGTCGATGGAACCAATAATTTTCAGACTGCGGTCCACAACTTCCTTGGGATTGAAAGATGTGTTTCCATCTCTCAGTCCAACCAGCATCAGATAACCGCCACTGGCGAGCTGGGAAAGCACTTGTGTGCCCACAACACCTGTTGTATCCACGATCATATCGACCTGATGGGTTGCGGGTGACAGTGATTCTATTGCATTTTCGAAGGATGAATGAACTTCCCAACGATCAGGTGCAATAGAACCGGCAATGGCTAAGCGTTCTTCGGAGATGTCGACCAGACAGCCAGTGACCCCTTTGGAAGCGAGCGCGTAGCTGTACAGAATGCCAATCGGGCCTGCGCCGAGGATGATCGTTCTGAAATTCGGCAGTAAATGTATCTGATTAATCCCCGTCAGCATACAGCTGAGTGGTTCCGTCAAAGTCGCTTCCTCATAGCTCACATGATCCTTCAATTTGTACAAAAAGCGATCCTCGGTCACATAATAATCTGTAAATGTTCCGTCAGCACTCACACCTGTCTCGGTAACAGACTTGTGTGTGCAATGATTTTGTCTACCTGTTCTGCACATGTCACATTGTCCGCAATAGTAGGTAGGATCGATCACAACACGGTCACCCGGTTGTAATGTCGTTACCGCAGAGCCAACATCAATGACTTCCCCGGCAGACTCATGACCGAGAATGACGGAAGGGACCGCATGATATTTGCCGCTGACAATACCGAGATCGGTACCACATACACCTGTCGCCCGAATACGAACCAACACCTGGTTATCTCTCGTGATTTCCGGAACAGGCCGTTCCTCAAGCGCCACATCCCAAGCCGATTTGTATACCAAAGCAAGCATGATATAACCTCCTTATAATTATATAAAAATATAAATATAGCGATTCATCTTAAAACTGTTTCTGACAAGATACGAAAGTAGTGAAGGGGACGAAATCGATTCTGAAGAAGCAGAGCGTTCGCCTCAAAGCTTTCTGAAAGAAAGCTGCTTCGGAAGCATACGCTATCAAAGGATTTTTCCCTCGTAAAAGGGAATTCAAGAAAATCCATGGATAACAGCGATCATCAGAACGATTCGTAACCGGAACGCGCCACTTCGAACAGTTGGATTGAAATGTTTTAATGCACGCTGGCAAGCACAGAATCCAGCCGCTCCACAATCTCAACCAGTTCGTCTTCGGTTGTGGTAAGGGAAGGCCGGACCTTAACAACGTTGCCAAATCCATATCTTGAACTTCTCAAGATTAGATGCTCATCTGTAAAAGCGCGGTCAACAATGGCATTGGTTTTTAGCATATCCGGCTCATTACCGTCACCTACAATCTCCAACCCCCACATTAACCCGACACCACGAGCTTCCCCGATACTTGGGTATTTCATAGCCAATTCATGCAGCAATTCACCCAGAATTTCACCTTTGCGTTTCACGGCATCCAGAAATCCAGGTTCAGATACCACCTCCAGGGTAGATTTGGCAGCGGTTACAGAGATCAGATTGCTTCCTGAGGTGAAGGAGTGTTCATGCTTTTCGAGCACATTCAATCGGGATTGCATTAATACAGCAGCAACAGGTACGCCAATTCCGCCAAGACCTTTGGCAAGGGTAATCATATCAGGCTGGATATCAAACAGTTCGCTGGCAAACATGGTTCCGGTACGACCGATTCCTGTCTGTACTTCGTCAGCAATGAGAATAATATTGTACTCATCACACAGTTTACGCAGTCGTTTGAAATATCCGGCGGGAGGGATGATATTGCCGCCATTCCCGAGAATGGGTTCAATAATCATACAGGCGACTGAGCCGGAACTTGCATATTCTATCGCATCAGATATAGCTTCAACACATTGATAGCCGCAGTCTCCATTTGAGGATTTGAATGGGCAACGATAACAGTATGGGGCAGGTACATGGACAGCGTTAGCCACAGCCGAATTGGGGAAGCGTTTCCGCCGGAAGGCATTCCCCGAAATCCCGGTGGCAAATTGGGTCTGCCCATGATGGGACAGATACAGGCTGATGATGTCTGTCGATTCGGTATACTTCTGTGCAATTTTGGTTGCACATTCGTTGGCAGTTGAACCAGTGATATCCCGCATCCATCCGGCATTAATGTCGTTTGGAGCATATTCGATTAAGTGATCAAGTACTTCATTTACGTACGGTTCGGTGAAGGAGGAAGACATATGCGTCAGATTGCCGACTTGTTCCTGAATTTTGCTGACAACATGTGGGTGATTATAGCCCAGTGACAGATTGAACGTGCCCGACACGCCATCCAGGTATTCAACACCTGAATCGTCAATCAACTTAATCCCTTTTCCGGCTATGAAGCGGTTGTTGGTTAAAGTTTGCATACGATTTCCTCCAATATAATGGTGTACTAGCTCGAACGAAGCTCAACAATCCCGGATGATGCGGGCATCACCTCCCTTAAGAAAGGATGTTTACATTTCCTTGCTATGTTGTGCGAGAGCAGCACGTACTGCATTATTTTTTACAGTCCATAGATGAGAGACCATCAATGTGAGCAGCAGGATCAGACAGAATCCGGCCAAAATCCAGATTGTATTCACGACAGGTCCTGTACTCATACTCCATCCAGTCACATACTGCAAGATGGCACCTCCAATACCACCCGATGCGATCAGGATACTGGTTGTCCGCTCGGTCATACCGGGAATCAGAACATTTGCGTAGACCAGTGCGATACAGAACAGCCCTGACATGAACAGACCGGTTCCGAAGATGAGCACATACGTTGCCCACTGTCCAGTTACAAATACCATAGCGACCGTAAACAAAAGCGTGCCAACCGTACTCCAGATCAGGAAAGGCATATAGTTGACCGATTCGGCTATTTTTCCGGAGAAAAGACGACCGATGATCATCGCAATCCACAGGATGGAGACACTTAGCGATGCGACAGATTCCTGAAGTTGCAGTCGTTCTACGAGTATGGAGGGCAGGAAGTTCATCAATCCCAATTCCAATCCCATGTAGATGAAAAAGAAGATGACAAAGATCGTCAGCAGACCCAGATGTTTTCTTGAATATTGGGCTTTACCTGCTGCATGTGTCACTGTATTCTCGCCAGCCTGTTCCAGATAAAGTGCGGCTGGCCGGGGCATGGTGATCCACAGCAGCATGAGAACCAGTGACAACACGGCCACCGTATAAAAAGTAAGATGCCACAGATCCATCCAGATGAATAAAGCAGCAACAGCCGGGATGAGAAGTGCTCCAAGAGCAAAGAAGACATCCAGCTTGGACATGGCGACCGCCTTTTGATTCTCAGTGAATTCGATTGTGAATGCACCTACAGAGGGTTCGATGATACCTGAACCGAAACCTACAATAATCGTGAGAAGAAGAACTACAGACCAGGATGGTAAAAAACCGAGTAATGTATAAGCGGCTACAATACAGATCAGGGCAAGGGTCAGCATAGCTTTCCTTCCGATACGGGCTGTCAGGGCAGGAGCTACAATTACACCGACAAGAAATCCAAGAAACTGCAGGAACAACAAAAATCCGCCATCACTGTAACCGCGTTCATAATGTGACAATAAAACAGGGAGAAGTGCACCGAGCACAACGCTGGTTATGCCGATTAACAGATAAAAACCGCAACTTAGAGCGAATATTCTTTTCAAAAGCCTACCTCCTAGATGGATAAAAATTTTATATTATGTAATTAATGTTTATTTCATATATAACTTATACCATAAATGCCCAAATGTACATGCTTTTTATTGTAAAATAATGTTAAGTTTTAAAGGTTGGAAATATTTTTTGTGGTATATTTTTTTCTAAAACGATTTCGTGTCGAAAGGATACATATGATCCAATCCATATGACCTTTTAACAGGGTTTGGCATCTGTATTGATCGAGAATAGTAAAACGTGCATATATAAAAAAACGTTCCCTGTCTGAGTAGACGGGAAACGTTCTGATTAGCCGTTTTATATGATGATACCTGACTTCCACATATCGCTATTAAGCAGTCTGTACAAAGAAAATTCCATCGAATGGTGCGTGAACAGACGCCGGACCACTTCGCAAAAATAAATAACCGTTTGCATCGGGAAGACCCAATATATCCCGATAAGGCTCAGGAAAATCTCCGGAATATATTTGACACACCAGTTGATGTTCCTCTAGCAGATGGTCAATTCCTTTCACACCGTTTGGTAAATTGGGAGAGAAAAATGAGAATGCAGGGAATTCCTGATCGTCTAACTCCATTTCAATCAAACGTACGCGGCTTAACGGAATGGGTGGAACGGGACATACGGAAGTGAGTGGATGCGAAGTTACCGAGACATAAGTGCATCCGGCGAGAATATTCTCGTTCCATTCCAGCTCATCTCCCGTATAGGTTACCTGATCCAGAAAGTATTCGGAGGCGGAGTAGGTTGAGAAGACCGAGATATATTTATCTTGTGGTAAAGAAGGGATATGGACCTGCTGTGAAAGTGTATTGCAATTGATGGAGAACAGATGTAATAAAGGCTGCCCCTCAGGGTTGAGAGGCCAGTCTGCAACGTATGCCATTTCTCCACCAATCCACATGCCAGAGTTTTGGATTGGATCATCGGGGTCAACTATAAATCGAGTAACTTTGTACATGAGAAACTCCTTCCAGTGTGTATTTTGGCTTTCCTAGGTAACGTTGTATGTGTTTTTATATAACCATTCATTGCTTCGTTTCAGTATAAATGAGATGATGTGGAATGAAAATCAGTACAAGGTACTAACTCATTGCACGAAGCGAATGAACGTACCAGCACTCTAAGCACCAGTGGCAATACTATAGATGAGAAGTGGTGACACATGTTAATTAACAAATATATAAGTGAAACGGGATTCTGCTCCCGCAGGGAAACGAACCGTTTAATTGCAGCCGGACGCATAACGATCAATGGCAGGGTATGTGAAAAAGGGGCGGAAGTTGAACCTAACGATGTGGTACTCATTGATGGCAAGCAGATTCCTCGTAATGACAGCGAACCTGTCTACATTGCTCTGAATAAACCCATCGGTATTGTCTGCACAGCAGCAGAACATGTGAAGGGGAACATCATTCAATATATGAATTATCCTTCTCGCATATTTGCGATAGGCAGGCTGGATAAGGCATCTGAGGGGTTGATTTTGCTTACGAATGACGGAGGCATTGTGAACAAGATGATGCGTTCGGAGCATAATCATGATAAAGAATATGTAGTGACTGTAGACAAACCCGTAACTGACGAATTTGTAAAGTCCATGTCTGAAGGCATTGAAATTCTGGACGTGGTGACCAAGCCCTGCGAAGTGTATAGGCAAAGTGACAATGTATTTCGTATTATTCTGACACAGGGTCTCAATCTGCAGATCCGCAGAATGTGCAAAGCCTTGGGGTACCGAGTCCTGAAGCTGGAGCGCGTGCGAATTATGAATATTACGCTGGATCAACTGGAGCGGGGGCAATGGCGTCATCTGGAGCAAGAAGAACTGGAGATTCTGCTGTCTCAATTACATGAGATATAATGAATGAATTCTGCGCATGTCAACGGTGGTCAACCACGATATATCAGTGAAAAATGAAGCAAACACTAATTCCTATGCGGATTAGTGTTTTTGTTGTTAAGTTTTTGTCCTTTTTGTTCTGAAATGTAAGAGCCAAATAGGGTTAAGAAAGCTCCGAGCACAATCACCCAGGTTATCTGCTCTTGAAGAATCAGTGCAGATGACACAACAGTAATGACAGGCACCAGATAGATATATACGCTCGTTTTGATAGCTCCGAGAAGATTCACGGCCCGGTTCCAGGTCACGAAACACAACGCGGAGGCACCCAGACCGAGGTAGAGAATATTGGAGAGATTGGTCATGTTCGTGAAGCGTCCGAGTTCCCAATGGAATTCAAACAGGAATAGAGCTGGCAGCATGAAGATCAGGCCATAGAAGAACACTTTGCGAGTCGCACCAATGGTGTGATAACAAAGCTCGCCAATTTTCCGCATTAGCACAGAGTAGATCGCCCATACCGCAGGTGCGATGAAAGCAAGCAGATCACCTATCGGATTCAATTGCAGAATGAAACTGCCGTTCAGTGCGATAAGTAGGATGCCGCTCAAGGCAATCCCGAATCCGATAATGAAGCGGCGAGTTAACTTCTCACCATCTAAGAAGAAATGTGCGAGCACGGCAGTGAAGAACGGGGCATTGGAGACAATAACCCCCACGTTGGAAGCTGTTGTGTACACCAGAGCAATATTTTCAATAAGAAAATATAACGTCACCCCACATAGTCCTGCTCCAATAAATAACCATTCTTCTCTGAATGAGGCGATCCGCAGTGAACGTGGATAGATCAATAACAGTACCAAATACCCGATCAGGAAACGGAAAAATAAAATCTCCACTGGTTTAAAGTCAATCAGCAGAACCTTCGTCGAGACAAACGTAGTCCCCCAGACTAAGATGGTAAACAAAGCGAGCAAATGTCCGGTAGATACCTTGGTATTATGATGACTCGTCATATGATGTGATCGGTGTTTCGTTTCGGCTCGGTATCATGATTGAAGATACGTCTATATTGCTTGGGTGTCAGGCCGATCAGTTTTTTGAAAAAATTCGTGAAATGGCTCTGGTCACTGAATCCTGTCTGTGCGGCCACTTCAATTGGAAGCAGACCTTGTTCCAGCAGACGTTTGGCTTGATTAATGCGAATCGTTTCCAGGTAGCGGTAAGGTGATATCCCTTTCTGGCCAGTGAATAAACGCAGCAGGTGGTACTTGCTCATCTCCGTCAAATCGGCTAACTCGTTCAGCGAGATGCTCTCCATGTAATGATCTTCTATGTAATCACATATGCGTCTGATCTCCAAGGTAACATCCTGTGTGGAAACAGGTGGTTCAGCATCCGAATAATCTCGCAGCAATTGATCCAGTAGTAAGAGTAATAATTCTTCTTTGCAGAAATCCGATTGCTCTTCCAGAATCATCTGATGCAGCTCGTGCAAGGAACCCACAAGTTCACTTTGGTAGAGAACGGGGGATGTAAACCGTGGCAAGTAAGCTTGTCCAGTAATCTCTCTCGCATACTCTCGCATAACCTCAGGCTGGACGTTGATACAGCGATAATCGAGGGTTCTGCCATCGACCTGTTCGCAGGCATGTGGATCATGTGGATTAAAAACAATCATATCTCCGCTATTCAGAATATATTCTTTGTTGTTGCAGACGAGGTGTCGCTTGCCTTGTTCAATGAATCCAATGACATAATAGTCATGAAAATGATTGGGAAATTTCTGCATAATGCCTTCAAATTGATAAGCTTCTAGCTGTAAGTCGGTATCAAAAACGACAGTCCGGACTTCCCGAGTCATGATGCACCTTCTTTCTGGTATGTTAAGGTCATTATAGGTTGCAAAGAAGGAATTTTCTTGAACGATATTGCTATTGCTCGAAGTGTTTAAACGGACAGATATCTCTAAAAACAAAATACCCGCAATCCCGGAGGAAAGCGAGCCCTTTGCTTAGTATAGTTGATTCATGAGTTCAAGCCTATATTATGGGAGAGATAATAATCTATGGAACAATAAGTAATTGTTCTTAGTGTAACGTAGCGAGTCCTTCAGGTGTAAAAGCCTGTATCTCGGATACGCGTCCTTCACGTATTTTGGCAGCCCATGCCGGATCGCCAAGAAGTGCACGTCCCACAGCTACCAGATCAAATTCCTGCTGCTCATATCGCTTCATGAGTTCGCCCATACCTGGATGTGTTGTTTTATCTGCTCCTGCTTCAGGCTCATCTGGCATACCCACAGAACCAACGGTAATTGTGGTTCGGCCACTCAGTTTTCTTACCCAACCTGCAAATCCAAGATCAGATCCTTCAAACTCGGGCTCCCAGAAGCGTCGTGTCGAGCAGTGAAAGATATCTACACCTGCGTCAACCAACAAACGAAGGAATTGTTCCAATTGTTCGGGGGTTTCGAACAGTCTGGCTTGATAATCATTCATCTTCCATTGGGAAATCCGCATCGCAATAGGGAAATCAGGACCTACCGCAGCACGAACTGCCATGACAAGTTCAACCGCGAATTGAGTTCGTTTTTGAAGGTCACCGCCATAGCGGTCCGTTCTCCTATTCGTTGTTTTCCAGAAAAACTGATCGATCAGAAACCCGTGTGCACCGTGAAGCTCAATTCCGTCAAAACCGATGCGTTGCGCATTAACTGCTGCATCAGCATAAGCTTGAATCACCGTTGCGATCTCTGTCTCCGTCATAGGCGCACCTACTTGCGTACCTTCCATATCAACTCCCGATGGACTCAGTGATGCAGCTTCCGGGTGTGGGTTAGATCCTGAAGGACGAACGATTCCCATGTGTAAAATCTGCGGAAAAATCTTGCCGCCGGCTTCATGGACTTGTTCGACCACTTCAGCCCAGCCTTGAAGAGCTGCTTCTCCATACATATGAGGGATTCTAGGCTCACTTGATGCTGATGGATGCTCAATGGTCGCACCTTCGGTAATAATGAGTCCAACACCATGCTTGGCACGCCGACGATAATATGCGGCTACATCGGGGCCAGGGACACCATCCGGGGAGAAGGCACGAGCCATGGGGGACATGACGATGCGTGAGGACAGGGTTAATTTTTGAACAGTGTATGGTTGGAACAGAAACTCCGTAGAAATAACGTTATGTTGTTGATTACTCAAACTAAGCACCTCCATTATTATGCACCTTCAAGCGGGTACGAGTGCAATCTTAACAAGGTGTATAGGCGTGCTCAACCAACAATCGGAGCATTTTGTTGCTTAAGCGAAAGACACTGATTATTGTATGATGTCTGTGCACCCACTTTCACTTGTTGAACAAATAACACTTATCTATAATGAAGGAGTCTAATCAAATATTTTGTGTACAAAGGAGGATTGGGACATGTCTGGTGTATTGTCTCCAAACTCGAATGATCCGCGTGTAATTCGCACGCGTCAATTAATTCTGGATGCGTTTTTAAACCAATTGAATCTTAAAAATTTCAACAGCATTACGATTCAAAACATTACAGAACAAGCCACAATTAACAGGGCTACATTTTACGCCCATTTTCAGGATAAATATGCACTGCTTGAAGCCTTGTTATCGGATGCTTTTATGGAATATGTAACCAAAAGGGTGGACCCGGATGCCCGGTTATCAGCCGAAACCATAGAGCAGCTTATATTTTCATTATGTGATTATCACGTCTCAAGTAATGGATGCATCAAAAAATATGAGACAGTTGCACCAATTATTGAAGAAAACATCAAGACACAGCTGGAGCAATTCCTTCTTGAATTAATGAGTAAAGTAGCGGGGGATGTAGATCACAAAACGCTGAAAATTACTGCAACGATGCTAAGCTGGTCGATCTATGGAATGACGTATCGATGGAATATTGAAGGCGGGCAGGAATCTCCGGTTGAATTAGCCAACAGAGTGGTCCCCTATATGATGGGCGGATTGGAATTGTTGAATTGACTTCATTTAACGAAATTACATTTACTATTCGAATGGACATAGGAGGAATAACAAGATGTTTGAACATTTGGTTGTTTTTAAATTTAACGATAAAACCACATTAGCCAAACAGCAGGAATTGGTGGATCAATTACTCGCGTTACAGGAACAAATCCCGGGGATTGTCGGGCTGACCGCAGGGATCAATGTCACGGAAGAAACGGACCGTATTCAAGGTTACACAATTGGCTTGCGAGTGACGTTTGAAGATCAGGAGGCATTGCGCGCTTATGGCCCGCATCCTGCTCATCAGGCATTTGTGGCTTCCCTAGATGGCTGGGTGGAAGATGTAATTGTCGTTGATTATGCGATATAAAGTGGAAATTATAGAGGTTTAACCAATATAGGAGTTGAAGATTTCTATGTGTTTAATTTTATTTGCTTACAACATGCATCGAACGTATCCGCTTATACTGGGATCAAATAGGGATGAATTCTATAACAGACCTACGGCTCAAGCACACTATTGGGAAGACCATCCTCATATATTGGCTGGCCGGGATTTGTCGAAAATGGGAACCTGGATGGGCGTAACCAAAGGTGGGCGTCTGGCTGCTGTTACGAATTATCGTGATCCGAATGAAGAGGTACATGCCAAGGGCTCAAGAGGAGATCTGGTTGCTGATTTTTTGAAGGGAACGTCCACACCTGAGCAATATATGCACCGTGCGGAGCAAAGTCGCAATGATTTTCCTGGCTACAATTTGTTAGTGGGTGATCCTGACGACCTCTATTATTATTCTAATGTGGGCAATGTTGTGATGAAGTTGAAACCGGGAATATACGGGATTAGTAATCACTTGATCAATACAGATTGGCCCAAGGTAAAACGTGGAAAAGAAGGGCTGGAGAAAATCATCCAAGGGGAGGACGAAGCTACCCTGACAGAACAAATATTAGTTTTGCTGCAAATGGCTGACCCTTCAGTGGATGAGCTTCTCCCCCATACAGGTGTTCCAATGGAATGGGAGCGTTTGCTTTCTCCCATCTTCGTTAAAAGTGAAAAATTCGACTATGGGACCAGAGCTTCATCCGTTGTTCTGATGAATAGAGAAGAAGTGTTTTTTACGGAGATGGTTCACCAGAACGGAGAAGTAATGGAGCAACGATTTAACATCAATCTTCTCAACTGACAAGCTGAGAAGATGAAACAAGTGATGTTCAGAAATATGTATTAAACATTGAAGTACTGAAGTTAAATCTCACGTTCATGTTTCTTTTCTTCGGAGAGTCAAAGAGGGCTATCCAACCTTATGTGTCAACTAATATAACCTGAAATAATCGGTATGAGAGTACCTTTTGTATAACACGCCCAATTTTAGTTGGGCTCTTTATCTCTGATCACAATTCTATGTTATGAATCATGGAACTTCCCTGAATAATTTATATAATGTGAATCAACATAACATGATTTTGCAGTGGTTCTGTTGATTCTAATTTCAGGGGGGCAACGTGGGATGAAAGAAACCAAAAAGATGAGAGTTTTTTCACTGGGGATTCAGCACGTACTCGCGATGTATGCGGGAGCGATTCTGGTGCCTTTGCTTGTGGGCAGAGCACTAAATCTGACTGCAGAGCAGTTGGCGTATCTGGTATCCATTGACCTGTTAACGTGTGGAATTGCCACATGGCTTCAGGCACGAAAAGGGAAGTACTTGGGGATTGGTTTGCCAGCGGTGCTCGGAAGTTCTTTTGTAGCGGTGACACCGATGATTGCGATTGGATCGCAATACGGAATTCCTACCATATATGGGTCGATCATCGCAGCGGGGTTATTTATCGTCATCTTTGCCGTATTTTTTAGCAAAATCGTCAAATTGTTTCCGCCAGTCGTGATCGGTACAGTGGTAACCATTATCGGTCTTGCGCTAATCCCAACCGGCATTAAAAACATGGCGGGTGGAGCAAACAGTGAGAATTTCGGAAGTTTGGATAATTTGGCGCTTTCATTTGGTGTATTACTTTTTATTCTAATCCTGAATCGATATGCTCGCGGGTTTGTTAAATCCCTGGCTGTTCTCCTTGGAATTATCGTGGGAACCCTCATCGCAGCCATCATGGGAAAAGTGAATTTTGCCTCTGTACAGGAAGCCTCCTGGTTCCATTTACCTCAACCCTTTTACTTTGGATGGCCTACCTTCGAAATCGGCCCAATCATTACAATGATTATTGTAGGTACGGTGGTTATCATCGAATCAACAGGTGTATTTATGGCTTTGAGCAAAATCTGTGATCAACCGATCAACGAAAACGATCTGGCACGGGGATATCGTGCAGAAGGTCTCGCGTTTGTCCTTGGCGGCATATTCAATGCTTTTCCATACAATACATTTGCACAGAATGTTGGTTTGGTTCAGCTCTCCAAAGTGAAAACGACCAATGTTGTTGTTGCAGCTGGAGGTATTCTGGTCTTTCTGGGGCTCATTCCGAAGGTAGCTGCTTTTGCAACCATTATTCCAAGTGCTGTCCTCGGAGGAGCGACTGTTGTCCTGTTCGGAATGGTTGTTTCGTCCGGGGTCAAAATGCTGCAAAACGTCGACTTTGGCAAACAATCCAATCTGTTGATCGTGGCTTGCTCCGTTTCACTTGGGCTCGGTGTTACTGCTGTACCCGACCTGTTTGCCCAGCTTCCTCAAAGTATTCGGATTATTGTTAGCGATGGTATTATTACGGGAAGCCTGTCAGCAATCCTGCTTAATGTCTTCTTTAACCTCGGTTTCAAAAAAGAAAGCTTGCCTGTACATCCCGTACAGGTTCAGGAAGCACATACGTAATTCTTGTAATAACATACATGTCATCGGGTAAACGGAACAGATCCAAGAAGGTTTCTCTGGGAAGTGGAATGAAAGGAAATGACTCCACTTGGCCAAAAAACTTCTTGGATTTTTTTGCGCGAAACCAACAATGTGGTGGTTCCCTTATCAAAGTGACTATTCATGAGGAATGCAAAAGGAATGCAAATATGCTAAAGTTTCATCAAGAACATTTTAGATGTTCGTTTAAGTCAACATCCTCTTGAATTGAATTTCCATGCGACTACATAAATGAGCATTGGTTCACAAGGCTACAATATAACCAAGGGATATCTCTGGTACAGAAAAGGAGTTGTGATCACATGCAACAAGAAACGTTGAACAAAGGGTGGAACTTGGAGAATAGTTATGCGCAGTTACCGCAACCCTTTTTTACAAGTCAGGGCGCGGTGCCTGTTGAATCACCAAAGCTGATCATTTTCAATAGACTGCTTGCATCCGGCTTGGGACTGGATGTGGAGTCTCTTGACAGTGATGAAGGGGCGCAAATTTTTGCAGGTAATTCGATTCCGGAAGGAGCCGAGCCTTTGGCTCAGGCCTATGCAGGACATCAATTTGGCAATTTTAACATGCTTGGAGATGGTCGTGCTTTGCTGCTGGGTGAACAGATAACGCCACAGGGCGAGCGAGTGGATATCCAGCTGAAAGGTTCAGGCAGAACACCGTACTCTCGTGGAGGAGATGGACGTGCTGCTGTAGGGCCCATGTTGCGAGAGTATATTATTAGTGAAGCGATGTATGCACTGGGGATCCCAACGACACGCAGTCTGGCTGTGGTATCAACAGGTGAAAACATTATCCGCGAAACAGAGCGGCCAGGGGCTATCTTGACCCGTGTTGCTTCTAGTCACATCCGGGTGGCAACCTTTCAGTACGCAGCAAGATGGGGGTCTATTGAAGATCTTCGGGCGTTGGCTGATTACACGTTGCATCGACATTTCCCCGAGGTTGCTCAAGCCGAAAATCGTTATCTTTTGCTCCTTCAGGAAGTGATTAAACGGCAGGCGGCTCTCATTGCCCAATGGCAGCGTATTGGTTTCATTCATGGTGTGATGAACACGGATAACATGGCCATTAGTGGTGAGACCATTGATTACGGTCCATGTGCCTTTATGGATGCTTACAATCCTGGGACCGTATTTAGCTCCATTGACAGACAAGGTCGCTATGCATATGGCAATCAACCTTATATTGCCGGGTGGAATTTGGCTCGATTTGCCGAGACACTTCTGCCGTTGTTGCATGAAGATGAAGAGCAGGCAGTGCAACTTGCGCAGGATGTTATCGCACAATTTTCTGAATTGTACCATCAGCACTGGCTTAAGGGGATGCGTGCCAAACTAGGCTTGTTGGATGAAGAAGCCGAAGATGAAGCGCTGATCAAGGATCTCCTCGAACTCATGGAGAAGCATAGTGCGGATTACACCAATACGTTCCTGGCGTTGACCTTTGACACATTGGAAGGGATAACAATGTATGCATCGACAGAATTTTCGGAATGGCATAAACGTTGGCAAGCAAGATTGGAAACACAGCATGAGGGGAAGGAAGCCTATCGGCAGTTGATGAGAACAAGCAATCCAGCCGTCATTCCCCGCAATCATCGGGTCGAGGAAGCCCTTGAGCGAGCGGAGAACCACGGAGATCTTAGCGTGATGCAGAAGCTTTTGGCGGTTCTTTCAGACCCGTTCGCACACTCACCTGAGCAGGCTGAATATGCCGAACTACCTGCACAATGCAATACTTCGTATCAGACTTTTTGTGGGACCTGATTGAACAGTATGGAATGAGGAGGCTGCCTTGGGCAGTCTTTTCATTTTTTCATTCTGTCATCGATGTTAAAATCCATCATGGGAATTGAATTCGGAGATTATCATGCAATAATTAGAGAAATAGAGATTTACTTTTATAGAGGCAGGTGCATTCATGTCCAACATGTTAAGCAAACAACAATTGGCAGACATCCTTATACAGCTTTTAAAGCTTACAACTTTCCCTAGAGAACAGATGCAGAACTATGTTAACCGCTTGTTTGAGACCTTTAAATGGGATGGTGTACCCTATGTAGAGTGTGGAAAAGATACGTATATTGTTCGAATATACGAACGTGGTCTCGTCTCGTTAGAGAAACGAGTAAAACAGCCAGAGGAAGTCATCTATTGGCTGCTGGAAGATATTATTTTCACCGCGACGCATGTAGGATTGTTGGAACGACATGGCGTGGATAATAAAGAGACGCATTTGAACTATACAAATGATGTGATGAAGGACCTGAACAGGGGTGTTCTGGAAGCCTTCCAACAGATCGGTAATCCGTATTTACATTGGCATCAGACGGGTAAACGTCAGGAGTTAGAGAGCATGGCATAAAGAAAAGTGAGGTGTGTAACGTGAGTGAGCAAGATATTAATGATGAATGGTATGACTATGCTGTGTTATTTGTCGAAAAAAAGAATGAATCTGAACAGGGCTGGGCATCGTTAACTTCGAACGAGCAGGACGTTGCTGCTTTATGGCTGTTAGAGGCGGATGTCTTTAATGGTGGTTTTATACAGTTTTTCTGTAACTGGGGGGAAGAGGCATACCGTTACGCGTTGCGGGCATTACATATCATTGGTGCGACTCAAGTCGTGGAGATTATAACGTCAGCATACGGATGCATTGAGCATCTGACAGAGGATGAGAGGCTTACTGATCTGTGGGATATTCCTAAATTCTTGACAGAGGAACAAGAGCAGCAGTTAGATGCGCTGGATCAGCAGTTTTGGAATAATGAGGATCAGATCGCGGAGAAAGCCTATGGTTATTATCACGGAAAATTGAACATGATGATTATATAATCTGGTTTCAACTAAGCATCCGTTGTTCTGTTTAAGGATTGCATACTTGGTCTTGCAATGACTGAAACGTTCGGCTATACTTGCTATAAATTGAATACATGAATCACGTTGATAGAGCGCAGTAGCGGCTTTGTCCCTGTTACAGAAAGTCAGGGGTTGATGGAACCTGATACATACAAGGGCTGCGAATTACACTCTGGAGTACTTGGGTAATGCCAAGCGGATGGGCAAACGATATATTGCCAAAAGTGGTATGGATAGCGTGTTAAGGTTATGTGTTATCCATGCAATTTGGGTGGTACCACGGTTATGATAATCGTCCCTGTGTCTAATGAAGACAAGGAGGCGATTTTTTTGTGTCCAAAAAAGCCGTTCCAGTGTGTTTTTTCGTAAATTAACGTTGATCATGACTGAATCTTGAGGATAGAAAAGGGGTTATACAAATGAATATTATTGATGAACTACAGTGGCGTGACGCCATTAACCAGCAAACGGATGCAGAGGGATTACGTGAGTTGACTGAAACGAAGTCCGTTTCTTTGTACTGCGGTGTTGACCCTACGGGGGATAGCATGCATATCGGACATTTAATTCCCTTCATGATGCTGAAACGTTTTCAACTGGCAGGACACCGTCCGGTTATTTTGATTGGTGGAGCTACAGGCACGATTGGTGATCCAAGTGGTCGTCAGGCAGAGCGTTCTTTGCAAACGATGGAGCAAGTGCAGGAGAACGTGGATGCACTGACCGCGCAGATGAAGAAGTTGTTTGTAACAGACGGGGATAATCAGGTACGCATGGTGAACAACTACGATTGGACACACAAAATCAATGTCATTGAATTCTTGCGTGACTACGGCAAAAACTTTAACCTCAACACAATGCTTGCTAAGGATGTAGTTGCGAGCAGACTGGAAGGCGGAATCTCGTTTACTGAGTTCTCCTACCAGATTCTTCAATCACTCGACTACCTGCACCTGTTCCAGAACGAAGATGTACAGCTTCAAATTGGCGGTTCCGATCAATGGGGGAATATCACGAGTGGTCTTGATCTGATTCGTAAAAAAGAAGGATCTGAAGCGAAGGCGTACGGTCTGACCATTCCACTTATGCTTAAATCCGATGGAACCAAATTCGGTAAAACAGCTGGCGGCGCAATCTGGCTTGATCCGAACAAAACGACACCATTTGAATTCTACCAGTTCTGGGCGAACACAGATGACCGTGATGTGATCAAATACTTGAAATACTTTACCTTCCTGAGCAAAGAAGAAATTGAAGCTTTGGCTGAAAAGGTAGAGACAGAGCCGCACAGACGTGAAGCACAGAAAGCACTTGCGGAAGAAATGACAAAATTCGTACACGGCGAAGAAATGCTCGAACAGGCTAAGCGTATTACAGCGGCGCTGTTCAGTGGTGATATCCGTTCTCTGACGGCAGACGAAATCGAGCAGGGCTTCAAGGAAATGCCAACATTCGAAACGGACGGCGAAGCGAAAAATATCGTCGACTGGCTTGTAGATCTGGGGCTGGAGCCATCCAAGCGCCAGGCGCGGGAGGATGTCACCAAAGGTGCAATTTCCATGAATGGTGAGAAAATCACGGAGCTTGAATTCACGGTGTCTGCAGAGCATGCCATTGGCGGTAAATTCATCATTATCCGCAAAGGTAAGAAGAACTACAGCCTGGTTAAACTTCAATCGTAGTTTCCAAGAAGTAGAATGTAACACAGACACTTATAGAGACTGCAATAGAGATACAAATAAAGCTACAAATAAAGAAACAAAAAGACCGCCTTCCATCTCTGTCAGGCGACAGAGGGGAGGCGGTCTTTCGTATATCAGGCCAGTGACTGACCTATCTTATTGATTAACAATCGCTGTGATCTCTTCATCCAGATCAAGTCGTACGTTCTCACGGTACGCCCGGATGTTGTATTCACTGTGCAGGTAACGAAGAATTGCTTCAATCATATTGGACTCCACCAGATATTGACTACGGCCTTGGATCCAAACTTCAGCGGAATAACCTGTATCTTCTTCCCAGCTCAGTTCTACATTCACATCGGTTGGACGTACACCCTTACGTTCTGCCATATGAATACAGATTGCATTCACAATTTCATCCATGCTCAGAACCATAGAGATTAGTACCGTCCGTTTCTGTTACGGTCGTCATCACGATCATTGCGACGGTCATAACGACCATCCGCTGCAGGTTTGCGACGATTGGAGATGGCTCTGAAGAGTGCCATAGCCAGCATAACAATCAACATAATTGCTGCAACGTTCACGAGCAATCCAAGGATGTTACCCAGAGCGCCCATGCCACCGAACAATCCGCCGAACATCATACCAGCAAGACCACCAAGCATCATGCCTTTCATGAATCCTCCGCCACCGCCGAAGAATCCACCACGAGTTGCAGCTGCACCAGTACCGGAATTATTACCGGAATTGGATTTATTCACGTTACTGTTGGAGTCGGATTTCTTAGGTGTATTGCTATAACTTTTTGTACCGGATTTGAATCCGCCACCACGTCTTGCATCCGCAGAATCCGGATTCGTTACTCCCACTGTTGCGAACAATAATGTAAAGGCCATAAATACCATCATTAGATGTTTAAATCCAAATTTTTTCTTCATTGTAAAGATCGTAACCCCCCGATTAATTTGTTTGAATCGCCCAAAAATGGGCCTTACTCATGTAATACGGTCAACTTGCAGGAACGTTTCAAATTTTATTAAACTTCCGAAACGCTTGGACTTGGGTCTTGAATTGCAGCTTGGCCATCAAGCAATTGGGTAACCCAATGACACCATTCCAGGCCTGTTTGTGCGTGCATTAACCCTTTTTGTACCAGGATGTAGCTTCCAAAATCTCGGTTGCCTACACGAAGATTATCCTGAGGTATACGTGACTTCAGATCCTCGAAATAACGTATGCGTTCCATGAACCAGCTTTTACGCTCATTCAGAATGCGTCTCATGCTTCCGTCTTCCGCTATGCCAACACACAAAATACGCAAATTAAATTCATCGCGTGTAACCGGTGCGGTAACAGGAGTAATCATCCATTCCAAGAGCTTTTCAATGCCTTTTTCCGTAACTGCGTACATTTTCTTGTCCGGTTTGTCAGACTGTTGTACCCAGCGGGAGGCCAATAACTCATCGTTTTCCATCTTGGACAGGAGGGGATAGATCTGGCTGTGTTTCGCCTGCCAATGAGGCTGGATTTTCAGCATCAGATCATAGCCCGATGACTCCTCGCGGGTAAGCAGCCCGAGTAATCCGTAGGAAAGTATGTTCATGCACATGTCTCCTTAATATTAGGGCTAGGTCAGAGAGAACAATCGTTTTTACTTTCTTTGACCGCTTTCATAAAAAGTGTACACTGAAACTGTATGGTTTGACAACCTGACAGAACAACTGCCTTAATTTAGACAAAAAAAGTGCGAACCATAAGGTCCGCACTCCAAACCATTTAGAGAGATGCCTGTTGTCCATACCCCTCAGCGACAAGATCAAGCTCACCTGTGGCAGAATCGATAACCATGCCGTGGACGGGTACATTGGGAGGAAGTAAAGGATGCTTCTTGATCACTTCCACAGTATGCTTTACCCCTTCTTCGACGCTGTCAAACCCGCGCAACCATTTTTGCAAACGAATGCCCGAATTCTCCAGAGTAGTCATGACTTCTTCCGATACACCACGCTCTACCATATGTCCAATCATGGTTTCTGCGTGAAGGGAAGCCATACCACATTCCGTATGCCCCACTACCAGGACTTCATCTGCACCCAGTTCATAGATGGCGACAAGTACACTACGCATTACACTCCCGAAAGGCTGAGAGATAATTGCGCCTGCGTTTTTGATGATTTTCACATCACCGTTTTTCAGGTTCATAGCCTTGGGCAGCAATTCCACCAGACGTGTATCCATACAAGTGATGATAACCATCTTTTTGGTTGGAAACTTGCCAGCCGTATACTTTTCGTATTCTTTGGTCTCGACAAATGATTTGTTGTAAGCCAAAATCTCTTGAATGTTGTTCATGTCCATTGCCTCCTGTTATCCAATACGACGAGCACGGCCACTTGCATATGATGCAGCTTGTCCTACGCGCCTTTGCTTTAATAGTATTTCACGGTCAGCAGATGGCATTACTCGAACCCTTTAGAGGTTGTTCAAAAAGTCCACTTTTGATTACAAATCATGCCTAAGGGCATCATCAGCATCGAAGTTAAATTCAATTACTATCTTCTCGGTAATGAAAACCAGACTTTTGGAACACGTATCTTTAGGAGAACAATGCAATTTTCATCTGTTAAAAGTTGATTATACGCAATGCAAAAAGTATCATCAATAGGGTATAACATTTTTTTTGAAGAGGTGAACGATAACAATGGATAAACAAACACAGGAACATTTGGAATCCTTCCGTAATCTGGCTCGTAAAATTAAGAGCTATCATGAAGCCATTGGTTTGCTTCACTGGGATCTGCGCACAGGTGCGCCGAAAAAAGGCGTTCCGACACGTTCGGAGACGCTGGGTATGTTGTCCACCGAAGCATTCAAGCTGCAAACCTCGGCTGACATGAAGACTTACCTGGATGCATTAACGACTCCAGCGGTATTGGAACAGCTCGAAGATATAGATCGTCGTCAGGTTGAAGATTGCAAGAAAGAATATGATCGCAGTCAGTCTGTACCACCTGAGAAAGTGCAAGCATATACCGTGCTCACGGCCAAGTCAGAAACGGCATGGGAAGATGCCAAGCATAACAGTGATTTTGCCGGGTTCTCCCCATATCTGACAGATATCGTTAAGCTCAAACAGGAGTTTATTGATTATTGGGGTGTGAAGGATACACGTTATGATACGTTGCTTGATATGTATGAACCAGATCTGACGGTTGAGAAAGTGGACGCTGTGTTCGCTCGCCTCAAAGCACGTTTGGTACCTTTGCAAGAGAAGATCAATGCTTCAGAAAACAAGCCAAATACAGAGTTCCTGAATCAGTTGTTTGACACCGAACAGCAGGAAAAATTCAGTCTGTTCATCTTGGAACAAATGGGCTATGACTTTGAAGCTGGACGATTGGACGAGAGTGTTCATCCTTTTGCAACGGGTCTTAACCCGGGTGATGTGCGGATCACAACACATTATCTGCAAGATGATGTAGCAAGCGCAGTCTTCAGTTCACTGCATGAGGGCGGACATGCCCTGTACGAGCAAAATATTGATGACAGTCTGGCGGGTACCCTTCTTGCCGAAGGAACGTCCATGGGGATTCATGAGTCACAGTCCCGTCTTTGGGAAAACATGATTGGTCGCAGCCTGCCATTCTGGACACGTTATTATAAAGATTTGCAGCAGCATTTCCCGCAACTGAGCGAGGTTGAACTGGAAGATTTCTATCGTGCAATCAATCGGGTGGAGAGTTCACTCATTCGGATTGAAGCGGATGAACTGACCTATAACCTGCATATTATTATCCGGTATGAGATCGAGAAAATGTTATTCAACGATGGTCTGGAAGTGAAAGACCTCCCGGAGACCTGGAATGCAAAATACAAGGAATACCTCGGTATTATGCCAACGAATGATGGAGACGGCGTTCTTCAGGATGTTCACTGGTCTGGTGGTGACTTTGGTTACTTTGCTTCGTATTCTCTGGGTAATATGTATGCAGCTCAAATTCTACATACATTGCGCAAGGAAATGCCGGAGTTTGATACTCTTATTGCCGAAGGTAATCTGATTCCAATTAAGGAATGGCTTACAGACAAGATCTATCGGTATGGCAAAAGTCGCACACCTTCCGAATTGATTGTTGCCGTAACGGGTGAAGAGTTGAACCCGGATTATCTGGCCGATTATCTGGAAGCCAAATACGCCGAGATTTACAAGCTGTAGGTAACCCATATATAACATATTGAATAACATTTCGAAGAGCTGAAGAGTCGGGCATCATTGCCCGGCTCTTTTTTGCATTTAAGTTCTTAACCTTTTGTTGGGCATCGGCATATCCATAATAGAGAGAAACTGCTGAAACCAGTGAAGGAGGGAAACAACATGAAATACACGCCATGGTTCGTCCGGGGCATCGTTATTCTGCTGATTATCATTGTGGCGCTCACCAGCTGTAATAAGGAAGAGAATGAAGCCAAGATTACGATTGGCGAAGTGACTCGTTCGGTATTTTACGCACCGGAATATGTGGCTGTGGCTCAAGGTTTTTTTGAAGAGCAGGGACTTGAGGTGGATATTCAGACGACTGCTGGCGGTGACAAAACGATGGCGGCATTACTCGCAGGTTCAGTGGATATCGCACTGGTAGGAGCGGAGACGTCCATATATGTCTATCAGCAGGGAGCGGAAGATCCGGTCATTAACTTTGCCCAGCTCACCCAGACGGATGGTACATTTCTGTTCGCTCGTAACACAGAAGGTAGCTTCGATTGGGAGCAACTGAGGGATTCGACATTTCTCGGTCAGCGCAAAGGCGGTATGCCGCAAATGGCAGGGGAGTTCGCACTGAACAAACATGGCATTGATCCGCAAAGTGATCTAGAGCTGATTCAAAATGTGGACTTTGCCAACATTGCGTCTGCTTTCGCCTCAGGTACGGGAGATTATGTTCAACTGTTTGAGCCCCAGGCATCCATCTTTGAACAAGAAGATCGGGGCAAGGTTGTTGCATCGTTTGGAACAGAAAGTGGTCGTCTGCCTTATACCGTCTTCATGACGAAACAGAGTTATCTGAATGACAATAAGGATATCGTACAGAAATTTACGAATGGTCTGCACAAAGCGCAGGCATGGGTAGATTCCCACAGTGCTGAAGAGATTGCGGAGGTCATTTCTCCTTTTTTCAAAGACATCGATTCAGCCATTTTGATCAGTAGTGTAAACCGTTATAAGGAACAGGGCAGCTATGCAACGGACCCGATCATTGATGAGGAAGAGTGGAACAATCTGCTGGATGTCATGAGTGCTGCGGGAGAGTTGAAAGAACGCGTGGATTTGAATGCCATTGTGGATAATGCCTATGCGGAAGAAGCCACGAAATCAAAGTAATGGGTATTCAGGAAAGGAAGTGAGCAGAATGCCTGAATCCGAAAGTGTGATCCGACTGGAGGGGATCTCTCAAGTATACGTCAGTGAGCGGGAAGCTTCCTTGGTGATTGAGGACTTGAGTCTGGAGATCCAAAAAGGAGAGTTCGTCAGTCTGGTTGGACCGAGTGGATGCGGTAAAACGACATTGTTGTCGATCATCGCCGGGCTGCTCACACCCACCCGAGGAGAGGTTAAGGTTAAAGGGAAACTCGTTGGCGGTCCCTCATCACAGATTGGTTATATGCTTCAACAGGACTATCTGTTTCCATGGCGGACCATTCTCGATAACGCATTGATCGGTCTTGAACTGACAGGCAGATTGGATGAACGGAGTCGTGAACGTGTACGGGAACTGCTGATAAGTATGGGCTTGGCCGGAACAGAGAATCAGTACCCTTCAGAGCTTTCAGGAGGCATGAGACAGCGAGTGGCTCTGGTGCGCACGCTGGCAACCGATCCGGGAATTTTATTGTTGGATGAACCATTCTCGGCACTTGATTATCAAACCAAGCTGCAATTGGAGGATCTGGTCTCGGACACGTTAAAACAGTTTGGCAAAACTTCTGTTCTCGTCACCCATGATTTGTCTGAAGCCATTGCGGTCAGTGACCGCGTCATTGTACTGGATCGCAATCCGGGCCGCATCCGTCGTGAATTTATCATTCCCGATGGAATTCGTAAATCTCAGCCGTTTCATGCCAGGGAGCAAGAAGGATTCAATGCGTTGTTTCAGGCATTGTGGAGTGAACTGGATCAGTCCGGGGGAGGTGAAGAAGACGCGTGAATCCAATGAATCCGAAGCAGGAAAAGCGTGACGAATGGATGGGACAGCTGCATCGGAATCATATTCAGCAGGTGGCCAGATGGCGACATCAAGTGCTTGCCGTACAGTTATCTATGCTAGTATGTATGTTTTTGCTATGGGAAGTGGCAGGCAGACTTCGCTGGATTGATGTGTTGTTGTTCAGTTATCCGAGTAAAGTTTTTGTCCAGATTGGCAAGGACATCGCTAGTGGCGAGTTGTGGGCACATGTTGGGGTAACCGTAGGGGAAACGGCAGTTGGTTTTTTATTGGGAACACTCGTTGGAACCTTGCTTGCGGTTTTAATTTGGTGGTCTCCTTTTTTGTCCAAAGTGTTGGACCCCTATATGGTTGTGTTCAACAGTATGCCAAAGGTAGCACTTGGCCCGATCTTTATTGTGATGTTCGGCGCGGGTTTTACAGCGATTGTCATGACCACATTGTCCATCACGGTCATTATCACGACACTGGTGGTGTATAACAGCTTCAATGAAGTCGATCCCAATTATATTAAAGTCATTCGTACGTTTGGTGGGGACCGTTCCGAGATTTTTACAAAAGTTGTATTACCTGCTTCTTTTCCGGCGATTGTATCCACCTTGAAAGTGAATGTTGGCATGGCTTGGGTGGGTGTAATTGTGGGTGAGTTTCTGGTCGCCAAACAAGGGCTCGGTTATCTCATTATCTACGGATTTCAGGTATTCAACTTCACACTTGTATTATCGAGTCTGTTAATTATTGCTGCAGTTGCAACAGCCATGTACCAACTTGTTGTCTATGCAGAACGCAAAATGCTGGCTGGCCGCAGGTGATTCGGAAATGTTTTACTCGTAATGTGACCGGGTATGGTATGTATACAATTTCACAAGGGGTGTCACGTTGCCCGATACTGTAAAATCAAGTACCATATTTAGTATGATTATTCCGCGCAGATCCGGAATGAATGCGATGATTGGAGAAGAGGGCCTTGAGGTTCTGTCGCAACGATCTAACTTGCCAGCGTCCCTCATTCGGGGCGTGTTGCTGTGACCGGCATGCATGCGCATGTCGGTTGATGTCGTCTAGTTTACATTTGGATGAGACATACTAGTCATCATAAATGAATGAGGCGACGAGCTGGCTAAGAATTTTTTTGCAGCTTAGAGGAGATGGAATGTTAAATGGGTTTTAGGGTAATTAAAACTGCAATCGCCGCATTAATGGCTGTATTGATTGCAGACTGGTGTCGCTTGCCGGGACCAACATCAGCGGGATTGCTTGCCATTCTTGGCGTGGATGTAACGAGAAAACGAAGTATTCGCACCATATCGGCGCGGTTCTTTGCTTCCGTAGTTGGACTTTTATTTGCAAGTGTACTTTTTCACTTTCTAGGCTTCCATTATTGGGTGCTGGCGGTATACATATTGATCGCATTCCCGGCTATTGTCCGGGTAGGCTTCAAAGAAGGTATTGTTACAGGTTCTGTTGTTGTGTTTCGGGTGTTCGGCGGCGGGGAGATGGACGTGCATGTCGTCCTCGTACAAATTGCTTTGTTGTTAATTGGTCTTGGTTCCGCAATGGTGGTTAACCTAGCCTATATGCCGGCAGCGGATCCACAGATGCTACGCATTCGCAAACGAATCGATGAACTCTTCTCGAAGATTTTCAAGGAATTTGCGGCCACGCTGCGTAATCCCAATGAAGCATGGGCGGGGAGAGAGCTGATTGAAGCAGATCAAGCGATCCTTGGCGGTATTGATGCTGCCAAGCGTTCTCTGGAGAATCAGGTGATTCATCCGAATGAGGAATGGAGTGTCTACTTCTATATGCGCAAAACGCAGCTGGACTCCATCCAGCACATGATGCATCTGGTGTCCCAGATCTATCAGAAGATGCCACATGCGGAAATGGTATCGGAACTGTTCGATCAGCTTAGTCAGGATGTACTTACTGAATCCTACACCGGACGAACTGAAAAACTTCTTGCGAATGTGCAAGAAGAATTCAAACGTATGGAGCTGCCGGATACAAGGGAAGAATTCGAGATTCGTTCCGCAATTCTCCAGTTGTGCCGTGAACTCGCGCTGTATCTGAAAGTCGCGAAGAAGGACAAAGCACCGTCCCCAATCTCGGACCGGTCCCAATCTACAAACGAATAATAGAAAATAGTTGTCACCCTAGACGAATGCCCTGCATACACTTGTAGTGAATGATTGTATGGAGGAGGTTTAAAGATGTCATTGAGTCATAAACATCAATGTAGAGAGATTATCACGAAGGCGATCTGCGGCAAAGGTCGTAAGTTCTCTACCGTAACACATACCGTGACTCCGCCAAATGGTCCGACAAGTATTTTGGGGGCTTGGATTATCAACCACCAATATGAAGCCGTATCAGCGGGTGACGGAATTGAAGTTATTGGTACTTACGATATCAACATTTGGTATTCCTACGACAAGAATTCGCAGACGGATGTAGCCAAAGAAACGGTCTCGTATGTAGAACATGTGCCTTTGTCCTATCTGGACCCGAAACACCGGACTTCCACAGTGGAGGTATCTGCGGATGCAACGCAGGAACCCAGCTGTGTGGAAGCCACAGTATCAGCAGGTGGAAGCAGTGTAATTATCCGGGTTGAACGGGAATTCGCTGTGGAACTCGTTGCCGAAACCAAAGTTTGTGTGAAGGTCTGCACAGATGGTTGCGGTGATTACGAAGACAAGGACTATGACTTTGGCAGTGGCGATGGAGATTATGACGATCTCGATCCCGATCTGCTCGACGATGAACTGTGAGTTTGACGCCTGTAATGGATAACCTAAGGTATCATATGCGCCAGAAGGCGCGGTGAAGAGGGCGTAAGCCCTCTTTCTTCTTAAATATTGAAAAATGGGTGGTAACGAGCCTCGCAATGTGCCTGGAATACCTTTCACGGGAAGGCTCCGCATTGCGGGGTTATTTTTATTTTTGGTTGCATGATCCGGGAGGGGGGACGTAATGAATGTGATGGAACAAGCGGAGGAAGCGCTGCGACGATATGAAAGGATGACATCTGGAGAACGTGCAGAACGGTTGAAACAGGCAGGCATTGAAGTATTGTCACTGCACGATCGGCGCAAACGTGAACCAGGCTTGCGTGTACGCTATGACGTAGAGATAAGTTGTCTGCAGGCGATCCGGATCAAACGCAAGGATACGAGTGGCATGGGAGGGGCACAGGAAACTCTGTTGGAGCGTGAAGCGAGTTCAACCTTGTTCAAGCGCGTAGAACGACTTGCGATCAAAACGTTGTATACGTTAGGACTGGATCATGGAGCTGTTCGAATGGAATCCTCAGGGAATGGCGGCTGTGCAGTGATTTCGATTGACCCGTGTCCCTGGAAAGGGGTGACCAACCTTGCTGCTACCTATAGGGAAAGCTGGAAGCAGCATCAGGAACTGCTGGATGAGGAGCAGAGTCACAGACCCACTCCGATACTCGGCATGGACCCAGAGTTTCTTCTGGTGCAGATGCCGGAATCCAAAATCGTCCCCGCCTCCAGATTTCTTGAACGTACAGGAATGGCAGGCTGTGATTCCGTGACGATTGGTGGACGGCGCATATATCCGGTTGCCGAATTGCGGCCTGCTCCCAGCTCCGAACCACGAGAACTGCTGGCTCATCTGATGAGGGCATTCGCAGCCGCTTCCCGCAGCATCAGTGATCACTCGCTCATCTGGCAGGCAGGAGGGATGCCACAACGGGGGTTACCTCTGGGTGGTCATATTCATTTTAGCGGGGTGAATCTTACCGGGGAACTGCTTCGTGCACTGGACAATTATCTGGCATTGCCACTGGCATTTCTGCAAGATCCACGTGGATCGGGAAGACGACCCCGTTATGGAGCGCTTGGTGATTTTCGCCTGAAATCCTATGGTGGGTTTGAGTACCGTACGTTACCCAGCTTTCTTGTGTCGCCCCTTGTTGCGAAAGGTGTTGTGGCCTTGGCAGGTCTGATCGCGAGCGGGTATACTCAATTACGGCAGCGTCCGTTGGCGAAAGCTGAGGTTCATGCCGCTTTTTATGAGGGAAAGCGCGAAGTGATTCAGGAACACATTCCAACTCTGGTAGATGATCTGAAGAGATTGGATGGATATGCACGTTATGAACGGTATGCGTCTCCGTTACTCCTTCAATTAAAACTGGGAAGAACTTGGGATGAGAGCCGCGATATTCGCAAACTCTGGAATATTCGGGCAGGTTCATGAAGTATGGACGTTTTTTTGATATAATAAGAAACAAGTCTTTTATAAGTGCGAGTTCAAAAAGAACGGTTTTTAGTACCGAGAAGATGGGATGAAGCTAGAGATGGAGTAGCGGAGCGTAGGAAAACTACGTGAGCAACGGACATTTGGGCTGAATGCCATATTCGACGCTGATGATGCCACTAGGGATCCTTCGTAATCAAAAGCGGACTTTTTGAACAACCTTTATAAGTGAGAGCTACGGAAGATATGGAGCAGCAACCTTTGAAGGAAGTGGCGATTAGCCAACACATAAGGCGGAGGCGCAAACACAGTGCCTGACCGTCTTATTGTCCTTCCAGGACGCGTTTCTTCCTGACATTATAGGAACGGGATGGAGGATATTCATCATGGCTCAGTATACGCCAATGATTCAACAATATTTGCAAGTGAAGGCCGAAGCACAAGATGCTTTTTTATTTTTTAGACTGGGTGACTTCTATGAAATGTTCTTCGAGGATGCGATTAATGCTGCTCGTGAACTTGAGATCACGCTGACTGCACGTAACGGGGGCACGGATGACAAAATCCCGATGTGCGGTGTACCTTATCATTCGGCTGACAATTACATACAGCGTCTGATTGAAAAAGGATATAAAGTTGCGATATGTGAACAGATGGAAGATGCCAGTGTAACCAAAGGCATGGTACGACGTGAAATTGTTCGTGTGGTTACACCCGGAACGGTAATGGAAGGCAAAACACTAGGGGACAAGTCCAATAACTACATGGTGTGTCTTACAGGTAATCAAAATACGCTGGCGCTCGCGGCCTGTGATCTGTCAACGGGTGAGTTGTATGTGACTTCGGTACCCTATTCCAAGGAATGGCTTAAGGATGAAATCGGCATCTATGAACCATCGGAGCTGGTGGGGGATGCAGCGCTGCTCGAAACGGTAGAAGCCGAGGCATCTCCAATCGGTCGCCCTGTGGTCTACACGGCGTGGACAAAGAACAAGGAAGAACTGGTCCGTCAGCAGTTTGGTGAGGCTGTATGGGCAAGATTAGAGCCTGAACGTCAAGCGTGCATTGCACGTCTTTTCTCCTATCTGAGTGAGACACAGAAACGTTCTCTGGGACAATTAACCCAAATCTCAACGTATGAGCCGGATCATTATATGATCTTGGACCCGTTTACCCGCCGGAACCTGGAATTGGTTGAAACCGTGCGTGAACGCTCCAAAAAAGGTTCATTGCTCTGGTTGCTTGATCGGACCGAGACGTCCATGGGTGCAAGAATGCTGCGTCGCTGGGTCGATAAGCCATTATTGCAAAAAGGGAAGATTAATGAGCGTCTTGAAGCAGTGGATACGTTGTACAACCAGTTTATATTGCGTGAGGACCTGCGTGCAGAACTCAAAGACATCTATGATTTGGAGCGCTTGGTAGGCCGAATTGCGTTTGGTAATGCCAATGGTCGTGACCTGAATGCGCTCAAATCATCGCTGGAGAAAATTCCAGGACTCCGTCAGCATTGCGCAGGATCATCTTCCGCAACACTGCAGCATATTGCCGAAACGATGGATGATTGCAATGATCTGCGTGAAGCGATCGGGCAAGCCATTGTGGACGAGCCGCCTGTATCGGTAAGGGACGGAGGCCTGATTCGTGAAGGGTATCATGAACGTCTGGATGAATTGCGTGAGGCTTCGGTCAACGGGAAACAGTGGATTGCAGAGCTGGAAGCGCGAGAGCGTGAGGCGACGGGCATTCGATCGCTGAAGATTGGATATAACAAAGTGTTTGGTTATTATATCGAGATCACCAAGTCCAATCTGTCCGCGCTGCCAGAGGGACGTTATGAACGTAAACAGACACTTGCCAATGCAGAACGATATATTACGCCGGAGTTGAAGGAAAAAGAGACGCTGATTCTCGAAGCTCAGGACAAAATGGTTGATATTGAGTATGGACTATTCGCAGAGCTGCGCGAGCGGCTGAACAAAGAGATTGCAAGATTGCAGAAGCTGGCTGAACAGGTAGCGGAAATTGATGTGTATCAATCTTTTGCGGTGATCAGTGCTGAGCGCAACTTTGTACGGCCCACGTTGACCGACGGTTATGATCTGGTTGTGGAAGAAGGACGCCATCCGGTCGTTGAGGCGGTCATGCGAGATGGTGCATTTATTGCCAATCACACGGCAATGACCAAGGAAGAGGCACGTATTCTGCTGATTACTGGACCAAATATGGCTGGTAAGAGTACGTATATGCGACAGGTCGCTTTAATCTCCATTTTGGCACAAGTGGGTTGTTTTGTACCTGCAGCTCAGGCGGAAGTGCCGATCATGGATCGTATTTTCACACGGATCGGTGCCGCGGATGATCTCATTGGTGGACAAAGCACATTCATGGTGGAGATGGCCGACATTCAGGTCATGACGGACAAAGCCACACCACGCAGTCTGATTATAATCGATGAATTGGGACGGGGAACGTCAACCAGCGAAGGCATGGCTATTGCTCAGTCTGTTATTGAATATGTACATGATATCATCGGCTGTAAAGCCCTTGTATCAACTCATTTCCATGAACTTGCTCATCTGGAGGAGAGTCTGGACAAGCTGGCCAACTACTCCATGGCGGTACAGGAGAGTGGTGACAAAGTTAATTTCCTACGCAAATTGATTGCCGGGGCAGCCAGCAGCAGTTATGGTATCTATTGTGCGCGCCTTGCAGGTCTGCCTGATAGTATTATTGAGCGGGCGAATGGACTTTTGCATGGGTTTGAACATGCGGCAGCTCAGGTTGCGGTGAGCAGTGAATATATCGGAAACGAGAAGCAGGAAGAAGGCTTGAAATTAAAAGATGGAGAGCTCCAACACACGGATTCAGCGTCTATGCTCCGGGAGCATGATACTGCGGAAAGTGCAGATTACACATCTCCTATTGAAGATTCGACCGGGGCTGGGAAGCAGCATGCCAAGAAATCAAACAGCAAAGCACAGTCCAGCGCAAACCATTCGGATGTGGTTCAACTGTCCATCTTTGGGGATGATGAGCCGAATGTGGCAACGAAACCGGATGTAGTTGCGGTGGATAAACCAGCGCGAGAATTCATCCGTACGATGAAAGATATCGATGTCATGAATATGACGCCTCTTCAGGCGATGCAGATATTGAATGAACTCAAATTGAAGGCACAGCAATTATCCTGAGTATAAGGGAGGGGAAAACCTGTGGCGAAAATACATGTGCTTGATGAACATATTGCCAACCAGATCGCGGCGGGTGAAGTGGTCGAACGGCCTGCTTCAGTTGTCAAAGAGTTGCTCGAAAACTCGGTGGATGCAGGCGCCACCAAGATTGAAGTGACGGTGGAAGAGGGCGGACTCCTCAGTATTCGTGTCAAAGACAATGGTTCAGGTATCGAGCCAGAGGATATGGAAACCGCCTTTTATCGTCACGCGACCAGCAAAATAGCTCATGGCCGAGATCTGTTCCAGATCACAAGTCTTGGATTCCGTGGAGAAGCCTTGGCGAGTATCGCGGCAGTATCCAAGGTAGAGGTATTGTCGGCAAGTGACAATGACGGGCGAGGACGCCGCATCGTGATTGAAGGCGGGAACCTTGTCTCTCATGAAGATGCAACCTCACCCCAAGGTACAGATTTTGCAGTGAGAGAACTATTTTACAATACACCTGCCAGACTCAAATATATGAAAACGATCCAGACGGAACTGGGACATATATCAGATGTCCTTTACCGAATGGCGATGTCTCACCCAAACATTTCGTTCCGACTGCGCCATAATGAGAATGTGTTGCTTCAGACATTGGGTAATGGCGATCTGCTGCAAGTGGTTGCAGCGATCTATGGGACAAGTGCTGCCAAAGCGATGCTTCCCATCCGGGGTGAAAGTCTGGATTACCGGGTGAGCGGGCTGATCAGCCTGCCAGAATGGACACGAGCGAATCGTAATGGTATGTCAACGATTGTTAATGGGCGATTTGTTCGCAATTACGGTCTCAATCAGGCGATTCTCAAAGCCTACCATACCTTGCTGCCCATTAATCGCTTTCCACTTGTCGTGGTGCAGTTGGAGATGCACCCCTCTCTTGTGGATGTGAACGTGCATCCAGCCAAGTTGGAGGTTCGCTTCAGCAAGGAACCAGAACTGTATGAATTTATAGAGACGACGTTGCGGGGTATACTCCGGCAGGAGGTATTAATTCCACAGGTCAAAAAACAGCAGATTCGACGTGGAGACGATAGTTCCTTTATTCAGGAACAATTTCTCTTTCCACGTGGTCCGCTGAAAGACCAGTCTGATGCAGAAGGGTATGGGCAAGAAGGTCCACTCGGGAAACCTTCTAATGCATTGTTAAAGTTGACTACGGAAGATGATGATCTGGATTTGGATGCTCCGGCGGATGTGTCCGCAGTACAGCCGGTATCTGAACAGAAACAAACCGTGCCTTTGCCCGAAGCTCCACCTGAGGTTACACACCCCCCTGAGCAGTTAGAAAGTTGGAACGAGGATATTTTGCAGAAGGGGGCGAGTAATGATGGGGGGCAGACAATCTCTAAAGTGCAGGAAGGTACTAAGGATGTAAGTACAAGTTCAAGTACAAGTTCTACCGAAACTGTTCCCAAATCTGACCTCTCTTCTCAAGATGGTGGGGATCGTGGAGCAACAGAAAAACCGTTGGCTGAAGGTAAACCAGCTACGTATCGCTCCGAATCTGTAAATTCACCGGTTAGGGAAGCTCGGTCAACCTACAACCCGTCTTCGATTGCAAGAGGCGAACGGACGTGGAAAACCTCAGGTCTACCTGATGCCACTAAACTTGCTGCAGCCATTAAATCGGATGCATCCATGCCCGAATTTCCTGAGCTGAGTCTCATTGGACAGCATCATGGTACGTATTTGATCGCGCAAAATGACCAGGGTTTATATTTGATTGATCAGCATGCCGCTCATGAACGTGTGAATTATGAATACTATTACGAGAAATTCGGTAACCCTGCCCAGGCCTCACAAGAGTTACTGCTGCCTATTACGTTGGAGTTTACACCTTCGGAGACGGAAAAGCTGAAAACAAGACTGGCTTGGTTCGAACAGGCGGGTGTATATTTGGAGCATTTTGGTGGACAGACGTTCCGTGTGCGCTCCCATCCGTTTTGGTTCCCCAAAGGGGATGAGAAAGACATTATCGAAGAGATGTCCGAATGGGTTCTAAGCGAACGCAGCATAGATGTAGCCAAAATGCGAGAAGCTGCATCCATCATGTGTTCCTGCAAGGCGTCTATCAAAGCCAACCAGAAGCTGACGGATCAGGAAGCAGAAGTGCTGATTCAGCGTCTGGGTTCTTGTCGGCAGCCGTACACTTGTCCGCATGGGCGGCCGATTGTGGTTTCATTTTCAACGTATGATCTGGAAAAATTATTTAAACGAGTGATGTAGCTATTTAGGGGGACATTATGTACATTACAACCGGTGACAAGGAGATAGCCTCTCAGGTGGGGCGTGCACGTAAGCTCGCCGAAACGACGGGAGGTATCTACGTACCGCGCAATAGAACGTCTTTACCCAGACTGATTGAACATTACGGTATCAACGAAATCCTGGTCGTGCTCAATGGCAGAGCGCGTTTGTTTCGCAAAGATGCGACGGAGCTTGAGTTTCACCCCAGTATGGGATTTGTTCGCGCTAAACGTGTTCTGAGAGGTGAAGCCGATCCTATGCTGGAAGCTGGTGCAGTACTCGAAGGAGACACCATTGTTGATTGTACCGCTGGACTCGGTTCAGATGCGCTGGTATTTTCGGTTGCGGCTGGGAAGAGTGGACAAGTCATCGCCTGTGAAAGTTCTCAACCGCTCTATACCCTGTTGCTGGAGGGCATGTCTCATTATAAGAGCAATCAGCCCTTGGTGGATGAGGCTTTCCGGCGCATAGATCTGCGGCATGTGGATCATCTTGAGTTACTCCGGTCCATGCCGGATCGAAGCTGTGACACCGTATATTTTGACCCCATGTTCCGTGAACCGATGATGGATTCAAGTGCTATACAGCCCTTGCGAGATTATGCTAATGCTCACGCGCTGGATGAACAGAGCATTATGGAAGCGAAACGGGTTGCCCGTAAACGGGTAGTGATGAAAGAAAAGCGCGGCAGCGCGGAGTTTGACAGGCTCGGATTTGAAATACTTGATCGGGCGAATGCAAAAACCCTGTACGGAGTGATTAATGTTGAACGTGGAAGTTAAACCAAAACCCAAACTGCTTGTGTTGGTTGGACCAACAGCAGTAGGCAAAACAAGAATGAGCATCGAGCTTGCCCAAGCTTTCAATTGTGAAATTATCTCAGGGGATTCAATGCAGGTATATCGTGAAATGGATATCGGAACAGCCAAGATTACCTCTGAAGAAATGAAGGGTGTACCTCATCATCTCATAGATATTCATGAACCGGAGTACCCGTATTCTGTAGCCGAGTTTCAGGAGAGTTGCACACGATTAATTAGTGAAATCCATGAACGTGGTAAAATGCCTTTTATTGTAGGTGGCACCGGTCTGTATGTGGAATCGGTATGTTACGGCTTCCAATTTTCCGATAGTGGTTCGGATGAAGCGTTCAGGGAGGAACAATTCAGCTACGCTGAGCTAAATGGAGCTCAGGCCCTTCATGATCGATTGAGGGAAGTTGATCCGGTCAGTGCAGATCGTCTGCATCCGAATGACCAAAGGCGAATTGTACGTGCGCTTGAGATCCATCACCTCACAGGCGAGAAGTGGTCTGATCAGCTGGCAGTACAGAAGAAAGAGTCACCTTATGACCTTCTTATTGTTGGTTTGACAATGGATCGCCAGAAGTTGTATGCCCGGGTAGAAGAACGGATTGATCTGATGATCGAACAAGGTCTGGTAGATGAGGTGAAATCCTTGTTGGAACGAGGAGTGGCCAGAGGTCATATTTCCATGCAAGGACTGGGATATAAGGAGATTGCAGCGTTCCTGCAAGGGGAAGTGAGTTGGGAAGCTGCGGTGGAGTGGTTGAAGAGGGATACGCGCCGGTTTGCCAAACGGCAGCTTTCCTGGTTCCGCCATATGAAGGATATTAAATGGGTGGACATGACGGATACCAAGGATTTTGAAGGAAAATACAAGCAGATAAGTGAATTGATTACACGGAAATTTGATTGATTTGAGCGATGATTAGTATTCTTCTGACAGGCATCGAATAGATCAAGATATGTAAACCTCTACCTTTTGGTTGTCAAAAGGATAGAGGTTTTTATTTATCACTAGAATAGGTTGTTGAGATTAAGGATTCGCTAAACAATGAATAAATGAGCTTTGAAATGAAGAGTTTGTCCCTCTTTTGCAAAACTGGCAAGCGGTGTATAATGGATAAGTCTTCTATTTGTTCGCCTCGCCAAGAATGGGTGTAAAATAGCAGACAAGGGGTTTTTGTGGATTATATGAAACTGTTCATGATATAATAGCACGAAAGCTACTCAGCGATATTGAATATTACTTGAACACGAATTCAAATGAACCAATGGGGGTACGGCTAATGAACAAGTCCATCAACATCCAAGATACGTTCTTGAACCAACTGCGGAAAGAAAATATTCCTGCTACGGTCTATCTGACCAACGGCTTCCAAATCCGCGGGACGATCAAGGCATTTGACAATTTTACGATCGTCATTGACAGCGACGGACGCCAGCAAATGGTCTACAAGCATGCCATCTCCACGTTCACGCCGCAACGCAGCGTATCGCTGATGCAGCAAGATAACAGTGGCGAAGCTTAAAAAAATTACGAAACCTTTTCACCAACCATTTCGTCTACAAGTATAGGTATTGAAACAGAGCAACCTGAATAAAGGGTTGTTCTTTTCATTCCGGGCAAAATATGTTTAATATATGCCTGAGCCTACAGACGATTAGAAATTATGCAACCGAAAGGGAGTCAGGAGGTAACATGCCAAACGATCCGTTGTCGAGGTCTAACAATCGCAACAACAATAACAAGTCACCCAAAAAAGCGAAGCCAAAGACCTCTAAAAAGAAAAAAATTACGGGTAAACGCGTTGGATGGACACTGTTTTTCACAATGGCAATCGCCATATTCTGTGCACTAGGCGGATATTTATTTATTATGGTGAGTGGTGAAAATCTGCTCAAAGCCAACAAGGACAAAACTACAATTAATGAAACTTCAAAAGTATATGATCGCAATGGCCAATTAATGGGGGAGCTATCCATTCAGAAGCTTGACCCCGTCAAAGAAGATGATATTCCTGAGCTGGTGAAGCAAGCCTTTGTTGCAACAGAGGATAAGCGATTCTACGATCATCAGGGCGTGGATATCTGGTCCATTGGGCGGGCGGCGGTTAAGGACGTCATGGCTCGTTCCATGGTGGAAGGTGGTAGTACATTAACCCAACAGCTTGCCAAGAACATGTTCTTGTCCCGTGACAAAACGTTCTTCCGTAAAGCAACGGAAGTATCGATTGCCATGGCATTGGAGCGCAAGTACACAAAAGACGAAATCCTGACGATGTATCTGAACCGGATTTTCTTCGGTCATCAGCGTTACGGGATTAAAGCAGCATCTGAATTTTATTTTGGAGAAAAAGATTTGAATAAGCTTGAATTGTGGGAAATTGCCACACTCGCCGCGATGCCCAAGGGGCCTTCTGCCTACAATCCGGTGAGCAATCCAAACGATTCCAAGGCACGGCGTGGTGTTGTACTCCAGCTAATGTATGAACAAGGCTACATCACGAAGGAAGAGATGGATAAAGCTAAAGCAGTAGATTATAACTACAAGCGACCAGAAAAAGATCAGAAATATCAAGCCTTTATCGATTATGTGCTCCGTGAAGCTGAACGTGTAACAGGCAAAACGGAAGATGATTTGAATATCGGCGGATACAAAATCTATACAACTATGGATGCTCAGGCTCAAACAGCCATGGAAACTGCTTTTACAGATGATAATCTGTTCGAGGCAAGTAAAGACGATCAACAGGTCCAAGGCTCCATGGTTATCATGAACCATGAGAATGGTAGCCTCGTTGCCCTCTTGGGTGGACGGGATTATCAGACTAAAGGTTATAGCCGTGTAACGCAGAGTCGAAGACAACCAGGTTCAGCTTTTAAACCGATTGTGTCTTATGCACCGGCGCTTGAATCAGGCAATTACAGTGCCAACTCCTCGCTGAGTAATGCGAAGCAATGTTTTGGTAACTACTGTCCTGGTAACTTGCATGGATATTCTTCAACGATCAGTATGACGGAAGCAATTACGAAGTCGGAAAATATTCCTGCGGTCTGGCTGCTTGATAAAATAGGCGTTAACACAGGCATTAATTTTGCCAAGAGTGTAGGTATACAGCTGACAGATGAAGACAAAAACTTGGCGATTGCCCTCGGTGGTCTAAGTAAAGGTACAAATACACTTGAAATGGCGCAAGCCTATAGTGCATTTGCCAACCTCGGAGAATACCGTCAAGCCTATTCGATTAAGGAAATTAAGGATAGCGCAGGCAAAACCACGTACAAACACGATAATTCGGACACAACGCGTGTCATGAGTGAGCAAAATGCGTATCAGCTTACACAGATGCTGCAGAACGTTGTTAATGACGGTACAGGGCGTTCAGCGCGTCTGGATCGTCCGGTAGCGGGTAAAACAGGAACTGTTCAAAGTGGCATCTCTGGCAACAGTGCCAACCGTGATGTATGGTTTGTTGGATACACGCCGGAATGGACTGCCGCAGTCTGGATGGGTTATGACAATCCGGATGCCAATCATATGCTTAAGAACAGCAGTAAGCTGTCGGCAGCTTTCTTTGCCAAAGTCATGGGAGATGCTTTAAAAGGCGTTCCAGTGAAGCAATTCAAAGCACCAGCTGGAGGGCAGGCACCTCCGCCAGTAGAAGAACCAGAAAAGCCGGCTCTGTCCGTTAGTGGGCTGAGTGGATCATACGATCCAAATGCACAAACCGTCTCTCTGAGTTGGACTGGAACGGGTGACGCGAGTACGCAATATCGGATTTATCGGAAAGAAACATCGGAAGCCCAGTTCACTCATCTCATTGATTCAATTGGAGCGACCAATGCACAAGATTTAAGTGCGTTGCCTGGTCTAACCTATGAGTACTATGTGACAGCTTACGACCTGGCATCAGGACTTGAGACGGATCCTTCCAACACCATTTCCTTGATGATTGAAGCACAGGAAATGCCGCCGGAGGAACCTGATCCTGGTATAGACCCTGGAACAGAGATAGATCCTGAGCAGCCAGGTACGGAGAATCCGGACAATGGTTCACCGGATAATGGCAACTCGAACGGTAATAACAGTAATGGAAATGAAAATGGCAACAACGGAAATGGTAATGGTAATAACGGAAACAATGGCAACGGTGGCAATAACGGTGGACCCGGCCAAGGAAACGGTCAACCTGGGGGAGGAAACACGACCCCACCTGGTCAGGGCACAACAGAGCCAGGCGGTACCGATGAAGGCTCCGATGATGGGGGCGTAACAACGCCGGGCGAGGTTGTAACTCCGGACAGCGGAACAAGTGGGGATACTGGAGGAACAGATGCACCTGTAGATTCTCAAGCTGGTACCGGCGGCTAAGCCATTAAATCACTAAATAACTACATTGAAAAAACTGCTTCCCGGAAAACCGGTGAAGCAGTTTTTTTGTTATACGGAACAACTCTCAATGGAAGCTGATTTGATGAATAGGTGGGACAAAGCTTGATTTTGAGTGTAAACCTTAAATATGGTAAGCTGTAACTATTCGTAATACGTTGTGCAAGGGCGGGCCCAGAGCGCTGGAATCCATCAGGCGGACGTTATTACATTGTTCACCAATAACATCAGAGCAGGTCACGGACCTGTAGTCGGCAAAGAGGGGTTCGTATGAAACGGAAATTCGGGGACCGCGCGAACTGGCGCCGGATTACGAACCGACAATTCACATGCCGGTTCGTTCAATCCAAAATTTTCACAGGTTATATTACGTTGTACACCATACAGGATTTAAAAGAACCTTTGTGGAAAACTTATGGAGGCAGTACCTTCTGTATCGCAGATAAAGGTTATTCCTGGCTGCAATACTATCCGAAGGGAGAGCACTTTGTTGTTACGGCGATGTTTGACGATCAGGAACGGATTGTAGAGTGGTACATTGATACATGTCGTAGTCAGGGGATAACCGATCAGGGCGTTCCTTGGTTTGATGACCTGTATCTGGATGTCGTTGTACTGAAAGATGGAGAAGTATTTTTGCTGGATGAAGATGAGCTTGAAGATGCACTGTCACGGAAACATATTACTACGGGTGATTATGACCTGGCGAACAAGACGGCTAAGGAACTGCTGCATGCCATTGATGCACATGTATTCCCATACTTTCAGTTATCACTGAAGCATAGGCCGAGTTTGTTTGAGAACGGAGAGTTTCGAAAAAACATTCAGATTTGAGACATCTACTTATCCGTAGAATTCTTCATGATCCTTCTAATATTGGAGCACCTGATAGAATACATTAATAATCAGGAGAGTTCAGCCCGATAAAATAGAGGTGATGGCGAATGAACGGACGGGTCATGGCTGCAGGAGAGCAACCAGGAGGCAGACCATCCAGACAAATTAATATTGTGTTGCGTAACCAGGAACCTCAGATGTTGGTCAAAGATGAAGCAGCGGCAGTACAGGCAGCCAAGAGTATAACCAAACATGCGCACTTCCAGGAGATACAGGGTGAATTGGAGCAATTGGTTGGACTTGAAAATATCAAAGACTTGGTATTTGAGATCTATGCTTTTCTACAGATTGCTCAGATGCGTACTGAAGCAGGTTTACTTAGTGGTGCGCACGTGTATCATATGATCTTCAAAGGCAATCCGGGGACCGGTAAGACCACCGTGGCGAGGATCGTTGCCAAACTCTTTCAGAAGATGGGTGTGTTGAGTAAAGGGCATCTTATTGAAGTAGAGCGTGCGGATCTGGTTGGGGAATATATCGGTCACACGGCGCAGAAAACAAGAGATTTGGTCAAGAAGGCACTCGGTGGGATATTGTTCATTGATGAAGCTTACAGTTTGGCCCGCGGGGGAGAGAAGGATTTTGGCAAGGAAGCTATTGATACGCTTGTAAAGTCCATGGAAGATAACAAAAATCAGTTTATACTGATTCTTGCCGGGTATTCGGAAGAAATTGATTTTTTTCTCCAGACGAACCCTGGATTACCTTCCCGTTTCCCCATTCAAGTGGAGTTTCCAGACTATAGCATTGATCAGTTGATTCAAATCTCTGAGATTATGGCCAAAGAGCGTGATTATATTCTAATGCCTCAGACCATACTCAAGCTAAAGCAACATTTGCTTCAGGAAAAAAATGATTCGCTGCATGCGTTCAGTAACGCCAGATACGTTCGTAATGCCATTGAGCGTTCGATCAGGCATCAGGCGGTTCGTTTGTTGGAACAATACTCTGAAGGCAGTCCAGGAAAGCTGGAGCTGATGACAATCCGTACAGAGGATTTGAACTTTGAGCGAAAGTAAGCGATAATATAGTTTTTACACCAGCCGGCCGGGCCAACCGGTTCGGCTTAAGGCATGCCATGGCATATTCGTGGTAATGAATATCAACGGAATAGTAATTAGAGGGAGTGAACATATACATGACAAATGGCACACATGATACAGATATGGTCAAAAAAGATCGCGCCGTCTTGGTGAGTCTTGTTACGGATGATGTAAAACGTACAGGTATCAACCCTGAGTACTCTTTAGAGGAACTGGTGAAACTTGCCGAGACAGCTGGAGTGGAAGTGCTAAGTGTACTTTCTCAGAACAGGGAAAAACGTGATACCAAATGGTTCATTGGTAAAGGTAAGGTGGAAGAGCTCCGTGCAATCGCGGAGGAACTCGGAGCAACTACGGCTATTTTTGATCAGGAATTGTCAGGTGCGCAGGTTCGTAATCTGGAAGAAACCCTTGATCTCAAAATTATTGACCGTACCCAACTGATTTTGGATATCTTTGCACAACGGGCCAACACTAGAGAAGGTATTATTCAAGTGGAATTGGCTCAACATAGTTACTTGCTGCCACGGTTGTCTGGTCATGGCAAGAACCTGTCCAGACTCGGGGGCGGAATTGGAACAAGAGGCCCGGGTGAAAGCAAGCTGGAGACAGACCGCCGTCACATTCGTGGTCGTATCGATGATCTGAAGCGTCATTTGGAAGAATTGACTCGTCATCGTAAATTGCATCGTGAACGCCGCAAAAAAACAGGTATTGTACAGGTGGCACTTGTTGGTTATACCAATGCTGGCAAATCGACCTTGCTCAAGCAGTTGACGGCTGCAGATGTGTATATTCAAGATCAGCTATTCGCTACTCTGGATCCAACATCACGTACCATGGAACTTCCAAGTGGTAAAGAAATCGTCCTTACCGATACGGTTGGTTTTATTCAAAATCTGCCACATGATCTGATTGCAGCTTTCCGGGCAACGCTGGAGGAAGTGAATGAAGCTGATCTCATCCTGCATGTTGTGGACGCCTCATCAGCTATGCGCGAAGATCAAATGCGGACGGTTAACACAATTTTGCAAGAACTTGGTTCAGGGGACAAGCCGCAGTTAGTACTGTATAACAAAAAAGATGCATGTACACCAGAGCAGCTTGAGATGCTTCCATTGGATAAAGGCCATATTAAAGTAAGCGCATTAGACTCTGAGGATCTGCTTAAAATCCGTGAATTAATTCAGACAGAGCTGACAGGTGATACGAAACGCTTCCGTATTCCAGCAGAACGTGGTGATCTAACGTCCATACTCTACAAAATTGGTGATGTGGTGGATACCAGCTTTGAAGAGAATGATGTCATTTATGAAGTTGAATTGCAAAAAGGTGAATATGAGAAATTTGGTTATATGCTTGAAGAATTCATTGAATTGTAATATTCATGACATATTGGTGTGATAAGTTGACACGATAATAGATAATTCAACGTCAGATTCGTGCTATGAAGGGGAATGAAGTAAGATGGTAAGCTTTGATTCAGAAATATCTGAACTTCAACGTCAAGTGGAGCGTCAGATTGAAGGACAACTGCAACAGATTGATCGGATCACAGATCACAATCAATGGAAGGTGATTAATGCTTTTCAACAGCGAAAAGTAAGTGATTTTCACTTTGCAGGTTCAACAGGTTATGCCTATAACGATCGTGGGCGTGAAGTGCTTGATGAAGTATATGCTGATGTTTTCGGCGCGGAGGCCGCGTTGGTGCGTCCTCATTTTGCTTCAGGTACTCATACGATTAGTACAGCTCTCTTTGGCGTTTTGCGTCCAGGTGACGAATTATTGTACATCACGGGTAAGCCTTATGACACATTGCATAAAGTTATTGGCAAACCCGGTGATGGCACAGGTTCATTATGCGATTTTGGCATCGGTTACCGTGAGACGGCCTTAACTGATGAAGGTGGAGTGGACTGGGCAGCAGTTGAAAAAAGCATTACACCAGCTACAAAAGTCATTGGGATTCAACGTTCACGGGGTTATGACTGGCGCTCCTCTTTCTGCGTTGCTGAGATCGCTGAGATGGTTACGCGTGTTAAAGCGATGAAGGAAGATGTTATCGTATTCGTAGATAATTGTTACGGTGAATTCACGGAGGAACGTGAACCGACAGAAGTCGGAGTTGATCTGATGGCCGGGTCACTGATCAAGAACCCTGGTGGAGGCATTGCGGAAACTGGTGGATACATATGTGGGAAGGAACAATACGTACAGTTGGCAGCTTATCGTCTGACAGCCCCTGGAATTGGGGGAGAGGTGGGAGCAATGCTGGGGACAACACGTGGCATCTACCAAGGACTTTACATGGCACCAACAATTGTAGGACAAGCTATCAAAGGAAGTACGTTTGCTGCTGCGATGTTTGCTGAATCCGGATTTGTAACCAAACCCGCCTGGAATGAAGCTCGCACAGATCTGATCCAGGCTGTTAAGTTTAGTTCTGCTGAGCATCTGATCGCCTTCGTGCAGGGGATTCAGCGTGCAGCAGCTGTGGATAGTCATGTGGTTCCTGAACCGTGGGATATGCCGGGCTATGAGCACCCTGTCATTATGGCGGCAGGTACGTTCATTCAGGGTGGAAGTCTGGAATTATCAGCCGATGCGCCTATTCGGGAGCCGTATATCGGGTATATGCAAGGCGGATTAACGTACTCTCATGTCAAATATGGCGTTTTAATGGCGTTACAGACGATGAAAGATCGTAAATTATTGTGAGTTTATCTAACACGTCATTGACACTTGGTAATAACTAAATGTACAATAGGGTGAAGAATAGATGACTGGAAGGTTGATGAACATGGGTGATGAAATCCGCAGAAATATGGCCTTATTCCCAATTGGTATTGTAATGAAACTTACGGATCTGTCTGCACGTCAGATTCGTTACTATGAGCAGCACAGCTTGATCGTTCCTGCGAGAACGTCAGGTAATCAACGGTTATTCTCTTTTAATGACGTAGAGAGATTGCTAGAGATCAAGGCTTTGATTGAAAAAGGAGTTAACATCGCGGGCATCAAACAAGTGATGAATCCTGTTTCAAAAGAATCCGAGGAAGCTACAGTGATCACGCCAGATACTGAAGTTAAACGCAGAGAGCTGTCCGATACGCAGTTGCACCGCTTGCTGAAGCAGCAGCTTGTATCAGGTAAGAGACCAGGACAAGTATCTCTCATTCAGGGAGAGCTTTCCCGATTCTTTAATAAAAATTAAATTCGCATAACTTGGCGAGTGAGGGGAAAACATGCACTTTTGGTGTGAGACTCCTTGACCCGTGGAACTTTCTAATGTACAAATATAACAGGCAAGCCAAATACGCAGATAAGAAAGGGAGAGGTTATAGTGAGTTATACAAAAGAAGACATTCTCCGCATTTCGAAAGAAGAAAACGTACGATTCATTCGATTGCAATTTACTGATTTGCTTGGAGCTATCAAAAACGTTGAGATTCCTGTGAGTCAGTTGACTAAGGCTCTGGATAACAAAATGATGTTCGATGGATCTTCCATTGAAGGTTATGTACGTATTGAAGAGTCCGACATGTACCTCTATCCAGATCTAGATTCTTGGCTTATTTTCCCATGGGTTGCAGAGAACCGTGTTGCACGTCTGATTTGCGACGTATATCTTCCGGATGGTAATCCGTTCCCAGGAGATCCACGTGGCATCTTGAAACGAAACCTGAAGGAAGCCCAAGATATGGGATTCACTTCCTTTAACGTTGGTCCTGAACCCGAGTTCTTCTTGTTCAAAACAGACGAAAAAGGAAATCCAACTAACGAACTGAATGACCAAGGTGGTTATTTCGACCTTGCGCCTACGGATCTTGGCGAAAACTGTCGTCGTGACATCGTTATCACACTTGAAGAAATGGGCTTTGAGATCGAAGCTTCCCACCATGAGGTAGCTCCAGGTCAGCATGAGATCGACTTCAAATATGCTGATGCTCTGAAAGCAGCTGACCAGATCCAAACGTTCAAACTCGTTGTTAAAACGATTGCACGTCAGCATGGTTTACATGCTACATTCATGCCGAAACCACTGTTTGGTATGAACGGATCCGGTATGCACTGTAACCAATCCTTGTTCAAAGGCAATGAGAACGCATTCGTTGATGAGTCGGACGAGTTGGGTCTGAGCAAAACTGCTCGTCACTTCATGGCTGGAACTCTGAAGCACGCACGTGCGTTTGCAGCAATTACTAACCCAACTGTGAACTCATACAAACGTCTTGTACCAGGTTATGAAGCACCTTGTTATGTAGCATGGTCTGCTAGTAACCGTAGCCCAATGATTCGTATTCCAGCTTCCCGTGGTCTGAGTACACGTGTTGAGGTTCGTAACCCGGATCCGGCTGCTAACCCTTACCTGGCTTTGTCTGTTCTGTTGAAAGCAGGTCTGGACGGAATCAAACGTGAGCTTTCCTTACCAACTCCGATTGACCGTAACATCTACATCATGTCAGAAGAAGAGCGTGTGGAAGAAGGCATTCCAAGCTTGCCAGCTGACCTGAAAGAAGCATTGAATGAATTGATCCGCAGCGAAGTAATCTGTGATGCTCTCGGCGACCACGCCTTGGCTCACTTCTATGAGCTGAAAGAAATTGAGTGGGATATGTACCGTACACAAGTCCACCAATGGGAACGCGATCAATATATCACGTTGTACTAATAGCTCAATCCCTTGGCGCTCTAGCGCTGAGGGGTTTTTCTTTTTGTGGGCAAGTACCTATATATTTAAAGAAAAATCAAAGTGCCCACAAAATATTTTTCTATTCGAAAATTTCTTCAGTGAATTTCTCAAATCTATCTATATTGCTTTTCTGGATCTTGCCTGAGATGTGGGCATATACATCTGATGTGATCTGAATGCTTCCGTGACCTAATTGTTCTTGAACGAATTTCATATCTGCCCCTGACTCAAGTAAAAGAACCGCGCAGGTATGTCGGAGAGAGTGAATGGGGAGGGATGGGAGATCACAACGTTGTAAGATGCGGGAAAAGGCATTGAACAATGATGATTTAGGCATGAAGTTTCCATCTTCCCTACATAGAACCAGATCAAGGTCATGGTGGTATCTATCCCCAAGTATCCCTTTGTTATGCTCCTGCCACTCTCTGTGAAATTTAATGTCATTTACTAGATTTGTAGTAATTTTTATTTTTCTGTCTGATTTATCTGTCTTAGTGTCACCGAATAATTCTTCTTTGTTTTTTGCTATAAAATCTAGAGTTTCATCAATTGTAATGAAATGATTATCCAAATCAATATCGATCCATTTTAGAGCAGCTGCTTCGCCTTTTCGCATACCAGTTTCAATTAACACTCGGAAAAATATCCAGTATACATAACCATAATGACGAGAGTTTTGCATAAACAATGGTATATCATCGGAATCAATAAAGTGAACTTCCTTCTTTTTGCGCTTAATTTTAATTTCGACACCTAGACATGGATTTTTTTCTAATTTTCCGATTATAACAGCTTTTTGTAAGGCGTTATGCATTGTGGAATGAATCAATTCAACCGTACGTCGGCTGTATCCTTTCTCACTAATATGGTTTATAAAATTTTGGTACATAATTGGCTTCACGTCTCGTATAAGCATATTTTTAAAAAATGGGATAATATGATTTTTAATGTTGTTCTGATGAAGTAATAGTGTATTCTTACGAACACTTCCTTTCTTATATTCGTTGATCCAAAAATCCAGATAATCTTGTAATGATAAATCAGATTGTTCATAGCCAGCAGCAAGTTTTCTTTCAAATTCTCTAACTGCCAACTGCGCTTCTTTTTTTGAATTGAATCCTCTTTGTGCCTTCTCTCGAAATTTCTGTGTGAAAGGGTCCTTGTACCTTAGTCGGTACTCCCATCCAGTCCCATGTTTTTTTATAACTAGCCAAATAAAAACCTCCCATAAAGAACGTATGTTCTGTTTTTGTATATGTTAAACCGTCTTGCAACGGTGGAAGCGCAAGATTACATAAAGCTATGTAGTTCAGGTGGAATAGAGCAGCGTCTTAGTAACTGTTCCTTCTTTTCCCCAAGTTCTGGTTCAATTGTTGCTGTCAGTAACTTAATTGCAAACTGATTTGCCTGTCTTTCGTATTTTCCTGCATTAAAGACCCCATAGACGGGCGTGGAGAGCTGGAACGGATGCTATCACAGCAGTTTTTCATGGAGTATGAGTGGATTCAAGACTAAACCATTTGAGAGGAAGAACAGTCATGAGTAAATGGACTTATACGAACAATGATGGAAAACACATCATCAATAACGAACGGCTACACAAGGAGCTTGAAGCGTGCGTGATACTCATTGAACAACAAGCTAACTCAATGAACAGGTTGCAACAATTGACCGAAGCACCACCTTATTGTGGCACGCCTTTAGATTTAGATTGGCCGAATTACCATACACATTGGATGCCAATTGTAGTGCCGGAGAATGTTGGTTAACGGCCGATAGGCCATCGATATCGACCGAAATACTAAGCGAAGCGAGGCCGGATCAGGTCTGGTCTCCCCAAATAGGAGGATATACAAGATGCGTGAGATAAAGTTTCGCGGCAAATCTTTAATCAACGGCATGATGGTGTTTGGTAACTTGTCTGTTCAATATGACGGAACATGGATAAATTGTGGAAATGCAACCGAATCGAAATGGGTTCCTGTTGATCCAGAGACAGTTGGGCAGTACATCGGTTTTCAGGATCGAGATGACAGGAAAGTTTACCAAGGCGATATTGTAGCAGTTGATTGCGATTGCGACCCCGGAGAATATGCAACATGCAAACATGACCCCACATTGAACATTGTGATATGGGATCAAGAAGAAGAAAGTTTCGCCTTTAAAGGGATTGCGTTCCGATCAGATGACATGCATGCGGACTACACGGATTTATGGGACGTTGTGGGCAACATTTACGACAACCCTGAGTTGCTGGCTCCCAAGGAAGGAGCGGAACAATGAGACATATAAAGGTGAGATGTACGGAGAGATCCCAACGGTGGTGTGCAGGTGAAATGTTGTGTGCAGTCTATGACGGTGAAGAACTGCTTGCGGAGATACACGAAGAGTCAGAAGAGTACTATTCGACAGACAGTAAGGGTAGAGAAGTATACGTAGGATGCTTGGATATGAACGGGACACTTGAACTGGATGATTGTTTCGAATTGGTTGAGGAAGGAGCGGATAAGCGTGACGCTGTATGAATTCGGAGCAAGAGCATGGGATACAGAAACCAAAGAGATGTCATACGACTTCTTGGACCGTAGTTGGTTAAAGGTATGCGTTCTATCTCCGTATGTGGTGTTGATGCTTAAATCCGGGGTGAAAGACAGCAAAGGTAAGGATTACTACGATGGCGACATTGTTAAAGTGAACAAGCTGAATTTTGAAAGCAGTGGTCAGTTGCCTGAAAATCTGGTTGTGAGGTTATACGGAGGCATGTTCCAGTTATTCAGGGGCAATGAACCTTTAATGGGACTGCACTTGGGATATATAGAAGACGGAGAAGTGATCGGAAACATCTACGAAAACTCTGAACTTTTGGGTGGGGAAGGAGCGGATACAGAATGAGACAATTCGGACTAACTTATGACGATGCAGTAGATATTCAAAAAATCATGACGACAGGACTTAAATTACAACGTAAATTTTACGATGCGAACAGAAGTCATATGTCAAACTCAGAAAAGATTGTTGTGAAAATTAAATCCAAGCGTGCCATGAAGAAAATAGCATATCTGAACAACTTCACAAAGGCTAGAAGCAAATCAGAGATTCGGGAATTAGGAAAATTGGTAGTGGAATGATTCAAGTTGCAAATACGTTCAGGAAAAATTTTCCTAAACCAGAGGAGGTACAGCATGAGTGAAGCTGAATTTGTGGTAGTAGTCAGTAAGGAAGACATCGAAGATACAAATAAGATCATCCAACTCAATTTTTTTTCGGACGTGGATAAATTAGATATCCGTAAGACAAAGTGGCTACTAGGGAAATACGTAGACATGATCGATATTATAAAAAACTACGAATTTTCGCTTCAGCAGATCGAGAACGGGATGGATGTCAGCATACGAGTTGTTGTCTGCGGAGGGATCGGTTGCAAAACGTGAATCTGGGCATGAATTAACTGCTGATGTCACAGCGAACGCGGTAATTATGAAGGATAAACGGCACGCCAACTATAAACTTTACGTAGCAATATCAAACAATGTCCGATTTGCAATAAATAATCTAAGAGATCCAAACGAAGGGGTAGCGGCAAGATTGTTGTTTTTGGAAGGGAAGAAGTATTTGAAAGCCCAAGAGTATATGGAAAAAGGATATCGCAAGGATGTTCCTGGTATAGCTGCAACCACATTTGCCGATAAGCGGCGGAGAGCCATAGCTAACATTGCGAACAGTTTGAAATTCAATCGGACATTAGATTTTGTAACAATTGACTATGGACGCGGACGGAATGACGAGGGTGAAATAGGTTTACTTATCCCAGGATGAAGATGGGAAAAGCCCTGCCAGCAATTGATGTTGATGGGGCTATTGCTTTCGGTGAAGAATTAGTCAATATATTGTAAATTAAAGTCTCCTGTTGATGTCTTAGTGTCCAGATGCTCCTGATTCGAAGGAACTGTCCGGAAGGCAAGGGATAGCATAACGAAAATAAAATACTCCAAGCTTTAAAACGGAAAAGTCCATCTTATCAGTGGGAGGGATGAAGATTTCTTGAGTGGGGGAGATTGAAAAAAAACACTGTGCCACCGCCTGCTTCGAAATTACAAGCAACCTACATCATCCTTAATGGAAAGTTCTCTGTTGAGGATCTATTTTTGATGTTGAACATAAGAGTATCTCATATTCTATTTAAAATAGATGTAAATTATTTAATTGTAAAATTATAGAATTAAATGCTATATTATATTTAGTTTTACATAATTAATATCATTATATCTAGAGAGGGGATTTTTGAAATGAAGAGAGCTGGGATTTCTTTTTTGATGATTTTTGTTTTAATGTTTACTTTGGGAACACAAGTGTTTGCACAAAATGATCATGTTTTTATGATTGCAGACAATGATACTAGACCGGCTGTGGGTTCGGTAACAGGGCAACATGCCTATGGATTTCTAGAGGCAAGAATTTTAGAGAATGAGCGAAATACAGTTACCGTAACCTTGTTTGAAGTACTACCCAATGGATCATTTAGACCCTTACATCAATTGACTGCCAGTCCTAATAATCGCCATGTAAGCACTCATTATTACTTAGAAGGCGGTAAACAGTATACAATAAACGTGCAGTCTAGAGGTTATGGAATGGGACAACTCGCTAACTATATCCCTTAATTCATCAAAATTACTTCTACGGCATCCTTCGGGGTGCTTTTTTGTTTGGACTGATGGATCGCGGTATCTGCTGCCATAGTGATTGTCGAAATGGCCTGCGCCTTGCTCACCACTGTTGAGAAATCCTTGATGCCTAAACATAGATATAACCTTTTATAGCCATAGCAGATCCCGTGATTGAATTTGGCGTAATTCTGGCTGTATGCCAGCTCACCAAACCAAAAGGGGGTTAATATGTGGTTATAAGTCCTGCACTCCGCATACTTAGAAAGACGAAAGAACTCCTGCTATCAGTTGAATAAATTGTGATTGGAGCAATAGTGGAATTAACAAATCTTGAAAATATGAAGCAAATACGAAACTATATCATGTTATCTTAAATCCATATAATAACGTAAATAAGAAGGTCGCTCATGTGAGCGGCCTTTTTGTATTGGAGGGAAGAGTATGGATGGTCATTTTTACAGCAGAAATGAACCGGCTATCCCAAGGGTTTCGGACAAGCAACCAGAGAAATGTCGGGGCTGTTGATTGGGAACCTGGACAGGGGTTGTTCAGATGTGTATTATGCCGCGCTGCTGGAAGTTGAATCATGGTCAAGAGAAGGTGACTAAATGAGAAAGGTACAGCCGATCCGCGATGAACGGGTTATAGATGGGATGAAGGAATACTTCTATATACGAAGCATGCGGAATTACTTATTTTTTTGTATGGGCATATACAGCGGACTTCGAGTATCTGACTTGCTCGATCGTGGCAAACTAAAGGGACCCATATCAGTATGGTTGAGCAAAAAATAAGCATGCGAAGACTTTTATTATCCATCCGAGTATAAGAGAGGATCTGGACGAATTCACTGCTGACATGCGACCAACTGATTATCTGTTTGCTAGTCGTCAGATTAAAACGATCAGCCGAATGCGAAATAAACCGATTGATCGGACAACAGCCTATCGTTTTCTACACGAAGCAGCTCAGGAATTCAGGTTAAAGGATATCGGGGTCCATTCATTGCGGAAGACATGGGCATACAGGCTCTACATGGACAATCCTGAGAACCTAGCGTTACTAATGGACTTGTTTGGACACAGCGATCCAAGGGAGACTTTGGACTATATCGGGCTGACTCAGGACATGATGGACAAGGCAATCTTAAATTTAAGGTGAAATTAGTGCAACACAATACGGTTTATATTGCACTCATTTATCAATTAGGAAGACATTAGATGAAGAAACATGTTTTTTCATGCCTGAAATGAGTGCAACAGAATTACCTTTATGTTTCAGTCAACTTACATTATTTAGTGGATATGAGCACAGAACAACAGCCTGCGATTCAGACGGAGGCTTATTTTGATTCGTAACGTTTGACTATTACTGGCCTTAAATAGGAATTCCAACTCAATTACATGAAAGTGGTGATAATTTTGTGAGCAGGAAACAGAATCCGAATCGCAAGAAAGCGTTCAAAATATGGAAAGATAGCGGCGGAGCGATGAAGCCGAAAGAGATTGCGGAAAAGTTGGGCATCACATCTGAGTCAGTCCGGAAGTGGAAGTCACTTGATCAATGGGAAGGGAAGATGGCGAGCGCTATGCCCGGTGCTCCTGGTGGCAACCAGAAAGCTAAAGGTAATCGAGGTGGAAAAGGGGGTCCGCTGGGCAATCAGAAAGCTGTAACACATGGATTGTTCCGTAAGTTCGAGCCGCAAGATCCTGAGTATCTAGAACTCATAGATATCGTTCAGCAAATGGAACCTATAGACATGATCTGGCATAACATCACCCAGGGATTCCGTAAAATCATTTGGGCGCAACGTATCTTCTTCATCAAAGACAAAGAGGATATGACCAAAGAGTTGAAAAGGAAGAAACCAGGTGAGTATGGAGATGAATACGAATGGGAGATACAGTTTGCTTGGGATAAGTATGCTAGTTTCATCAAAGCAGAAGCTACGGTCATGCGTGAGATCAGAGGAGCCATTAAACAATTCCTTGATATTGCACCGCAGGAAGATGAACGCCGATTAAAACTGGATCAGATGCAGGCCAAAGTCGAGAAAACCCGCCTTGATATTGAAAAATTGAAGAACGGTGATGGAGATACAGAGGATGATCTGATTGAAGATTGGGTAAAGGCGGTGGAGTCTGGTGAGTAGAGTCTCCGCAAACTAAACGCAGATTCGCTGCATTCAAAAAACGTATTCCCGAGTACCGGAAAAACCCGGTTCTTTTTTGCGTGGAGTTGCTGAAATTCACTCCTGACGAATGGCAATCAGAAGTTCTGATGGACATTGCCGGTAATCCTCGTGTCTCAGTGCGATCAGGTCAGGGAGTTGGTAAAACAGGCTTGGAGGCAGCAACAGCACTATGGTTCCTTTCTTGCTTCCCATTTCCGAAAGTTATATGCACAGCCCCGACACGTCAGCAGCTTCATGATGTCCTTTGGGCAGAGATTAGTAAGTGGCAAGAGAAAAGCCCCTTACTCAAACGTATTCCCAAATGGACCAAAACTAAGATTTACATGAGAAATTATGAGGAACGGTGGTTTGCTTCCGCCCGGACAGCTACCAAGCCCGAGAACATGCAGGGTTTCCACGAGGATTATATGCTCTTTATTGTGGATGAAGCTTCCGGGGTAGAGGATCGGATCATGGAAGCGATCTTGGGTACACTCTCAGGCGAATTCAACAAGTTGCTCATGTGTGGGAACCTGACTCGGACCAGCGGTGTCTTTTATGATTCTCACAACAGGGACCGGGCAGATTACAACACGCACAAAGTTTCCTGTCTGAACAGTCCACGAACAAGCAAAGAAAATATAGCCATGCTTGAACGTAAGTATGGAAAAGGATCTGATGTATGGCGTGTTCGGGTTGAAGGTGAGTTCCCGCGCGGAGAATCAGAAACATTTATCGCACTGGAAGTAGCTGAATTCGCCGCAAAAGAAGTTAAACTTGCCCCTGTTGGTGACATATTAACTATCGGATGTGACGTTGCCCGTTTCGGTGATGATGAAACATCCATATATGTAGGCATAGGGCCAGTAACAGTTGGGCAGCATCATCATTTCAAAAAAGATACGATGGTTACTGCTGGCTGGGTGTTGAATTTGATAAGAGAATTGTTGCCACAGCTATCCTAATAACTTTTTTCAAAGAGAAGAAAAGGTATATGGCGTGGGATTGAGTGAGTTTTTTCACAGAAAAAAACAAGCTGTTCCCCAAAAAGTTTTAAGTACAATTTATGCAAAATTGGAATTACGCAGAATGGAAATTCAAACTCTGCTCAAATCGGTGGATACGGATGATCCGGCATTTTTTCATATGGACCCTGAGAAATATGACGGTGATATTGAGATGATAGCACAAACGGTTCGAGCGGCTTTAAAAGTTCCGAACGGTCCTATTCACAATGTGGTGGATATCTTAGAGGATGCAGGAGCTGTGGTAATTCCTTTTGATTACGGTGGTGCCAATATAGATGCCATTTGTTTATCTAATCCTGGCGTTCCTCCTCTAATTTTCACAAATTTCGATCGTCCAATGGATAGGATTAGATTCACTCTTTGTCATGAATTAGGTCACATCATTATGCACAGGAAACCTCCTACAGAAGATGTAGATATCGAAGAACAAGCTGACCGTTTTTCTTCGGAGTTTCTTATGCCTAAAAAGGAAATATCGCATTATTTAAGCGGAGTTAATATCCAAAAATTAGCTGCACTTAAACCCTACTGGAAGGTATCAATGAACGCTCTTTTAAAAAGAGCGGTTGACTTAAATAAAATAACGGAAAGACAATCACGTTATTTATGGACTCAAATGGGGAAATCAGGGTACCGTGTAAAAGAGCCTGCTGAACTCGATTTGCCTTACGAAAAGCCATCTATGCTGGAAGAGATTATTCAAGTACATCAGAATGATCTACGCTATACTCCAAAAGATCTGAGTTCAGCTACTTTCCTAAGTCAATCTGAATTTGAAGAATTATATCCAGTTGAAGCTCCACGAATTAGGCTTATAAAATAATTTGTACATTGAAAACAAGGTCTCTCTGCTGACCTTGTTTTCAATGTAGTTAGGGGATATCCGATGAAACAAGAACAATTAGATGAATTTCAAAATAAAATGACGTTACTTTTTGATTTATTAGAGGAAAACGAAAAGTTTAAGAAACCCGAAAATGGTAAAGTGGATAGTTTAGTGTTCCATCTATACTCTAAGGCTAGAAGATTGTTTATGACTTTCCATTTTATATTAAAATCGCCAATGGTATGTAACTATTTAGAAGCCATGCCTTTAATTCGGATTTTATGCGAGACCTATCTACACATTGCATACATAGAAAAAAATATAAAGAGTGAATCAATCTATAATGAGTATGAAAACTTAGGTAAATTAAACAGGTGGAAGATGGGATACTACCTTAAAAAATGGGGAGATGATAGACTGGGTGGTTTGCATCCTGACTATGAACGTTATGTACAAGAGCATTATTCAAGAAAGCAAAAACCAGCGGTTCCTGATAACCTATTAAAATTTTATAAGTTAGCCCAGGCTGTTGGAAGATATGACTTCTATATTGAAATTTATTCTGTCCTAAGCAGTTATATCCACTATGATCCCACTACACTATCCAATTATGGAAGCACATTAAATGGATCATTCGTGTTCAACAAAATGACATACGATGAACATCTTGATAAAGCAACTAGAAAACATTTAATTATGATAATGTTACTGCTGATTCAGTCAATAATAAATATATTTAAGTTAGACGAGTTCGAAAAAAAAGAATTTATTACTCTAGCGAAAGAATGGGAAAAAGTAAAAGGAACTTAAAAGAGGGGGTCTCTAAGGAAAACCCTATCAGATGAAATTCAACTGAAATTGTTTAGATAAATTATATATACAACTTAATCGTTTCGCATTATCCTTAAATCTCAGTATGCATGTTAAGGTACAAGAAAAGAGCAGTAGGGACGACCTCACTGCTCTTTTTGCTTCAACTTACCTCTTTGATCAATTCTTCGTTGTTATTCCTTACATTACCAACGTCCTTCGGCACCTCATACGCTCTCATTTCAGATGCTTGATATGGTTGTAGCAGGCTGAGCAAGGACTGAACATCATCATTATCTCTGCTTAACCATTCGGCTTCATCATCGGGGCGAAGGATCGCTGGCATACGGTTATGAATGTCTTCCATTAGACTATTGGGCTCAGTTGTAATGATAGTGCATGCACTTAGCTTATTCCCGTCTGGATCTGTCCAGGTGTCGTACAATCCTGCTAGAGAAAAAATGCTATCATCCTTCATCAAGATACGCATCGGCTGCTTAGCAGATCCTTCTTTCTTCCACTCGTAAAATCCATTTGTCGGAATGATGCAACGCTTAGAGCTGATCAACCGTTTAAAAGATGTCTTTTCATTCAATGTCTCAGCCCGGGCATTGATCATCTTATTACCGATCTTGTCGTCCTTTGCCCAAACGGGTACGAGGCCCCACCGGAGCGAACCCAATCTATTTCCGTCCTTGCTACCGATGATCGTTGGGATGTGTTGCATAGGCGCTGCATTGTAATTAGGCTTGTACTCAAATCCATCAGCTATGGAAGCATAGTACCTATCCATAATCGCGTCTATTGGATCAGTTATTGTAAATCTTCCGCACATAATAATGCCTCCTTTGAGACTCTATCCTATGTAATCTTACTCAATTTTTAAAAAATAGAAACGGGTAATTTGTGGAGATAAACATCCAATATAAAATAAAAATGCAATAAATTAGATGATATTTATAGATCAGCAAGTTTATGTTTAGACATGATATAGAAGCGCGTTGTATCTTTTAATCTGTTCAGATAACTATTTCAGGGGGAATATTCATGAAGGTAACGTTTTTGAAAAAGATAAGTTTTTTGTTTGCAGTTTTATTTTTTATAACTGGTATAGTTTTAAATCCTAATGTGAATGCAGCATCAATTGGTGAAAGTTTAACATCTCCAGACGAAGGCTGGAAAAGATATGATGATATGGCCCCGTTCATTAAATATGAAGGTATTGGATGGAGTCATGTGACCGATGATGTAAATACTTACGCGGGATCAGGTCATTTCAATAAATTATCTGGCGCAACATCAAACGCTATTAAGTTTAAATTTTATGGAACTAAGTTGCGAATTATTGATGTCTACTGGAACAACAGAGTGAACAACGTAACTATTGAAATAGATGGGAAGATTTCTACATACAATCCAAATAATTCAGTAAATTTATATCAAGCTCTGGTTTTTGAATCTCTAAATTTACCCCTTGGTATTCATGAAGTGAAGTTAACTACGACGAGTACAAGTAATACATTTTCGCTTGATGCCATAGATATTGATGATAACGGAAGATTAGTAGGAGAGAATGAACCTTTGTACCTGAAAGCTGTTCCAGAGGACAGTCAGGTTGCTCTATCATGGATGCAAGTTGAAGGTGCAGATAAATACACTATTAGATATGGCACTGACCCAGGTAAATACACTGAAACTGTTACAGCTACAAAAGATGTATATGGGAATTTTATCGTACCAGGACTTATTAATGGGACGAAATACTATTTTGTAGTGAATTCTATTGTAAATGGAGTTGAGTCTGAATATTCCAATGAAGCTTCAGCAACTCCTCAAGCGAAGGTAGTTGAACCAGAAGAACCAGCGGGAAATCGCGCGATCTTAGTTGTAACAATGACAACTGGCTTGGAAAAAGAGTTCGATCTGAGTATGAAAGAAGTTAATGCCTTCATCGACTGGTACGAATTAAAACAATCGGGAAGTGGAAAGGCATCTTATGCAATTAACAAGCACGATAATAACAAGGGACCATTCAAAAGTCGCAAGGATTACATCCTATTTGATCGTGTCTTGACGTTTGAAGTAAGCGAATATTAAAAATTTGTTACAAAGGCTACCGCGATTGTATTACGGTAGCCTTTGTTCATTCTTATATTACACTGAAATAACTTTTCATTTTCCATTATCCTGTAGATATTTTAGAGATAAGTTTGATTTAGAGTGGCACTAACTAAGAAGTGATTCGTATTATCTACAAAAGGAGGAATTAATTTGTCTGCCAAAGATAGTATAGATATTCATTCGAAATATGGAAACGAAGAATATAAATCAATTAGAGAAGATAAAATAACAAATTTTGCGTGGATAATACTAGGTGAATACTCAGCATGTAGGAGAATTTCGGAGCGATTTAATACATATAATACACATGTGCAGATAAAAGTATCTACAGCAAAAATGAATATTACTAATCAGTTAACCAGGGGGGAAGGCATTTCTCCTCCTATCGTATCACTCTATCACCTGAATTATGCCATTGCGACTAGGGCAGCACATGCAGATGTATCTGATGCTGAATCAAGATATTTAGAAAGTGATAATGAAGATGAGAAAGCATTTATTGATTCAATGAGGAAACTTTTTAATACTTACTATAGTTTACAACCGTTGAACAAGGTACAATATGAGGAGTTAGGAACTGCTATGATTAGTGAATTCTTAACAAAAATTCTGAAGATTAATGATGCTTCAGTGGCAAGCATATTCCCGCATTTCGATAGTACGCATAAACTAGAGGGATGAAGAGTAAAAAACTCTTCATTCCTCCTTTTTTTCTTCAAAGTCTAAGTTTTTAAGCAGTTTACTCATAGGTCTATTTATCTCTAATACTTATTTACTATATAGGGAATTTTTGAGATAATGTTTTAGTACGAAACTAAAATAGTACTAAGGAGGAAAAAATGAGATTTAAGAAAACTGGATTACTATTATTGGCATTCCTAATGGTTGGAGGAACAGGGGCATATGCAGCTACCAAGAGTAAACCATCCAAGCTACAGTTAGTAATTTCAAGTATGCTCTAAATGGTAGCAACTGGACCCCTCAGTCGAAAACACAACCAGTAGTAATTAATGGACAAACGTACATACCAGTTAGTCTAGCAAAAGAAGCGACAAAGACTAATATCACTGTCGATTCAAAATCGGGAAAAATGAGTTTTGGAGAAAAGCTTGCGAAAACACCATTGAATAAGGAAAAAATGATATATCATACTGGGAATTATGCTGCACTAACAAGGGATTCTAAATATACCGAAGGTAAGAACAAAGAAGTATCATTGATAAATAATTTAAGTTATATCCAATACTTTCCAGAGGGAAAATATCAAACAATGATACTTGATCTTAAACTGTTTGATGGATCAGGAAAGATCATTTTGAAAGATTTAGAAACAGGTAACCAAGTTCAAACTCTCTTTTTAGAGGAGGGAAAAATAGAACAAGTAGAAGTTAATGTTACCAATATAAGTGGAAAAGGTATTATGTTGTCCATGGAAGCTGAAAATTATAGCAAGGATACTGCTCTTGTTGTACTTCCTACATCACACTATAAATAATAGTACAAAAAAAGAATTCTGGACAAATAGTCAGGGTTCTTTTCTTTTTAGATATAGATATTACCACTTGATTTTTTGAACGTTCAACTAAATGTGATCAAATAAAACATACATCCAAAATATACTTACATATATGTGTTTATATTTAATTGATTGACAAAATTATCTATTAAGGATTATATTGTATTAATACATAATAAAAGGAGGTTTACTAATATGAAGAAATTACTTGTCTCATTATCATTAGGTGTACTCATTGCAACTGGGTTGTCAGTATCAGACAATTCGTATTTTGCTACAAAAGTTGAAGCCAAAGAATTGGTATACACAGTTACTTTGCAGCCCAATGGAACTTATCAACTGGGGTACGGATCAGGATATAAATACCAAGTAATCACAAGTACAAGTTGGGATGGGACTCCCGATATTGCAGTGTCCTCCAGTGGCTTATTGAAAGCAACTTCTTTTCCGCTTAGCTTTGGAGTGGCAGGGTATGTATATGTAATAGATAGATTTGGTAATCTCATTGAAGAAGTAACAGTACAAATTCAATACTAATATGAAATAACCGCTTTACATAGCAACTTTTGAGGAAACACCCCGCTGAACATAGTAGGGTGTTTTGCTTCTATCACAATAAAAGTGAAGAAATACTTTCGTGGCACGTTTTGAGTTCAGGGTACAAAAATAGAGCAGGAGGGATAACCTCACTGCTCTTTGTTTTTCAACTTACTTCTTTAATCAAATCCACATTATTATTCCTCACATTACCGACTTCCTTCGGCACCTCGTAAGCTCTCATCTCTGATGCTTGATATGGTTTGAGCAGACTGAGCAATGACTCAAGATCTTCATTATCTCTTCCAAGCCACTCAGCCTCATCCTCAGATCGCAAGATGACCGGCATACGATTATGGATATCCTCCATGAGACTATTTGGTGCCGTTGTAATAATGGTGCACGTGCTCAATTTGTTTCCATCCGGATCTGTCCAGGTATCGTACAATCCTGCCAATGAAAAGATACTGTCGTCTTTCATCAAAATCCGCATAGGTTGCTTGGCAGTTCCTTCTTTCTTCCATTCATAGAATCCGTTTGTCGGAATAATACAGCGCTTGGAGCTGATCAGACGTTTAAAAGCTGGCTTCTCTGCCAGTGTCTCGGCCCGGGCATTAATCATTTTATTTCCAATCTTATCATCCTTAAACCAAACGGGTACCAGTCCCCATCGGAGCGCACCCAATCGATTACCTTCTTTGCTGCCGATAATTGTAGGAATGTACTGCATGGGCGCTGTATTGTAATTAGGCTTATAGTCAAAGCCATCAGCTATAGATGCATAGTACCTGCCCATAATAGCCTCAATGGGATCAGTAATTGTAAATCTTCCGCACATGATAATGCCTCCTTTGAGACTCTATACTATGTAATCTTACTCAATTCTTAAAAAATAGAAACGGGTAATTTGTGGAGATAAACATCCAATATAAAATAAAAATGCAATAAATTAGATGAAATTTATAGATCAGCAAGTTTATGTTTAGACAACTAAATTAAAAAGAGATAAATTACAGTAGTAACTAATTAAGGGGGAAGAAATTGATGAAATTAATAAAAACTTTTTTGATGACATGCATGTTCTTTTTACTAACAGCGCAGATGACTTTTGCTTCGGATGTTGATAGAATGCAAGGTTTCACACCGCCTCAAGCCACAACAGTCACGGGCACAGATACATATAACAATTTAGTTCCTGAACTAGTAATTGACAAAGATTTATCTACTGGGTGGACATCTGATAAAAAATCAGCAAGCCTTGATATGACTTTTCCAGAACCGATTTATTTGAAATTTGTCCAAATAGCAGCTGTTTCAACTCCGGCATCAAATGTTACATATACAATTTATGGATTGCAAAATGATGAGTGGAAGGTAATTAGTAATCCGATAGCTCATGATGTAAAAGAATCAACAATTTTAGAACCAATTGTGATAACTGAAGGTAGCTATAAGGCAATAAGGATAAGTGCTGTGTCTCCTACGTCATGGATTGGCATATATGAAATAACTATAGGAGATAAGTTAGAATCGGAAACACCGGTAGTAGAAGAACCAAACCCAGACCCGTCTGATAATCGCGCAATCCTTGTTGTAACCATGACACCTGGCTTGGAAAAAGAATTTGACTTGAGCATGCAAGAAGTTAACAGTTTTATTGACTGGTATGAAGCGAAGCAAGCGGGAAGTGGAAGAGCATCTTATGCAATCGACAAGCATGATAACAATAAAGGCCCGTTCAAGAGCCGTAAGGACTACATCCTATTTGATCGAGTTATGACGTTTGAAGTGAGCGAATACTAATAATTTGTTACAAGGCTACCGCGATTGTATTGCGGTAGCCTTTGTTCGTTCTTTTATAATACACTGAAATACCTTTTCATTTTCCTTTATCCTGATATAGTAATAATTAACAACATGAATAGTCTATCAGGACTAGGTAGTTTTTGCTATGAAAAATGCATGGTATGATGAAGCGATGAATTATTTTAAAAGATTAAAATGAAAAAGACTCCCTGCATGAAGCTGGAGAGCCTTTTCTTTGAATTTAGACTATAATATTGATTAGTTGTATACTGTAAATTGAATATTATATGGTTGGTTGTAGTTGTTAATGCCGTTATCCATGATTCTAAAGTAAACCTTCTCCCCAGGTTTAGCACTCATACCAATTGCCTCGGCGTATCCAGGCCCATTCCAGTTATCCGTTTTAATGAACTCTATTCCACCGCTTGCATTCATTTTATAAACAATCATAACAATATCGAAATTAGGTGGAGGGGTAGCAATAACGCCAAATGTGATTACAGAAGATCCATTTGTATTGTCTACAAGATAATAATCATTATCACTCATGCTGTCTAAATACTGTGTAGCGCTGAATCCAGAATTTGGACTAATACTTGTATACATTACTTCCGCGGTTTCAGGAGTATCTGCCCAACCCGTTGCTGCAAAAGCAGAACTTGACCCGAAAGCCATCAAACATGCCGCTGCCATAACAGAAATAGAGAATTTTCTTAATCTTTTCATATTCAAACCTCCCAAATATACTAGAACCAATAAAGTAAGATTCTGTTTTAAGTTGTTATTTGAAATTAAAGATATCGAAGAGATCTCACATAATTAGGTTGGCCAACCATGGATAAATATACCATATGTAAGTTATATTTGTAAATGATATTGTTGTTAAATGTTGGATGGGGATATATTATTATGGAATTTGTTGTTTATAAGTCATTATTTTCAGGAAATACATGCCTTTTGTCGAAATGATAGTTTGGTGATGAGATGAATTATACATGTATGATATTATCCACAGATATAGACTTCCTCGCAGCAGCCTTAACCCAGGTCCGCGTATCAGTCTGGCATGTTTTGGGCGATCTCGAGCACATCATTGACTATGGCGGCCCGGTGGTGGAGTATAGCCCAGTATCCATTAAGATCATGGGGAAGAGATACTTTCGTGATACGTTTGAGTTTAGAGCTGAAAGGTGAGATGTTCTTGTGAAAGAATTAAAGCCGTTGATTGAGGAAGAATTACATAAAGTTTTTCAAGAGAATAGAAATGCTGGTCAAGTCTATGTTGGAGCCAAACTTAAAATTCGTTACTACCTGTAACTAACACCTAAAAAAATAGCAATAAATAAAGAGCAGGAGGGATAACCTCACTGCTCTTTATTTATTTGGTCGTATATTCACTTACTTCAAACGTTAAAATTTTTATCAAAGATTACGTAATCTTTACGCTTGTTGAATGGACCTTTGTTGTTGCTGTATTTTTTAATTGCAAATTTTGATGGGCCGATGCGAGTATCTCGAACATTCAAGAATGCATTTACATCATCCATTGGAAGATCATATTCTTTTTCCAAACCAGAATTCATTTTTACAACTAATTAATGGTTCCTTCATAATAGGCAATCCAAGAATTAAATGAAGCGCTTCTGGCCTCAACTAGCGTTAACCAACCAGATAAGGCTCCTTCAGAATAATAAATTTTATTTGGTATGTCGTTACCATCAGGGTAATCCTGTTTAGAGTAGAATATTCCTCTATAAATATCCTTCGAAGCATAAGGGGCTACTTTCACATTTTCCGTTGTGGTATTGTTTGAAGTTTTGGTCATATCACTAGCTGCAAAAGATGTAGAGCCAAGAGTAAAGCATGTAACGACGGTTAAAAGACCAATCATAAGCTTTTTCTTCATTTGTATCACCCTTCTAATTTAGAATATATTTCTATTTAATAGTATATATTTACATTATTTATATGTCAAATTTTTCTATACAAAATGAAAAATGTATTCTTATGGCGGAGGAACAAGTTTCACTAGTGGGATGTCGGTGGCAATATACGAGTACTGTGGCTAATGACACATGACCAAAATAAACAGCTTTAAAATAGCTACTACTTCTGCAGCTTAATCTATGCAAGCGCTTGGGAGCAACACTAGGGGAACTAAACATATATGGAAGAAGAATAAAATTACATAAAATGGTGTAAGATATTATTACTCTCTCCCATAAGTGGTACTATAAATGTGCCTAGTCTACGGACTGGGTATTTTTGTTATTCTTAAAAGAACGTATGTTCGCATATAATATAAACGAGGTGATACCATGCTAACGGATTTCCAAAGGAAGGTCCTACGGATCTTGTACAACTACAAAGGTGGGCGGCGTAGGTTTCCCACTATTCACGAGCTAACGATTAAAACAGGGAAGAATAAGCCAGATGTCATGGCTGCTTTGGACGCTCTTATATTCGCGGAATACATCCATTGGGAAGATAGGTCTGACACGGCCAACATAGTGATCTTGGAAGGCTGGGAACGTGAGGGAGAACGGCTTAAGGTAGACCACGCGCCACCGTCTGGAAACATTGACTATTGGACTCAATATTAAGGGGGGCTTGTCGTGCGTAGCAGACTGAAGGATAACGGGTTGTATGAGACATCCAGGATGATTATGCCTGAACACAGAGAGGCATGGTTGGCTCAGTGTGAACAACAAAAAAGACGCGGTAAGCCGGAACTGGACGATCAGGAAATGCAACGGATCAGTGAAGTACTTGTTGACTCTTATAATAGAAGTAGTGCGGTTGATTTGATATTATTTAGCCCTTTCTTCGAAGAGCCGATATCAGGAGTAGTTGTGGGATTAAACTCTGCAAGGTGTGAAATAAAGTTGATGTTAGAGGATGAGTTCCTGGGTTTCTTTAGCCGAAATTGTCTCTGTTAATTAATGAGATTGTCGCTTTGGAATTGAGAGCTTATACTTTATAATATCTGTATAAGCATACACATCTGATGTAATTTGCACACTGCCATGTCCAAGTTGCTCTTGTACAAATTTGATGTCAGCCCCAGCTTCAAGCATGACCACGGCATAGGTATGTCTCAAGGAGTGAATTGTTAATTCCTCACTCAAACCAGCCTTTCTCAAAATCCTCTTCGAAGCATTAATGAGACTAGATTTAGGCATCGGACTACCGTCGTTTTTGCACAAGACTAGGTTTAAATAGTGTCTGTACATTGACTCCCCTAAATTGATCTTATTTTGATTCTGCCATGAAGCATGATACCTTAAATCATTTATAATTCCGTTACTTACACTAATGGTGCGGGTAGAATTTTCGGTTTTTGTATCTCCGAAAAGTTCGTTCTTATCTTCAGCTTGAAAATCGAGTGTTTCATCCACGCGGATCATCTTTTCTTTGAAATTAATATCCGACCACTTTAGAGCGGCAGCCTCACCCTTTTCGTAGCACTTTAAAGAAAATCCAATAAATGTACCCATCTCCTCGAGAAGTATGAAGAAATTTGGGAATGTCCTCTGAATCAATGAATTGGATCGTCTTCTTTTTGTGCTCTCCTTTAATAATTGAACCTTTACATGGATTGCGATATTTTCCCTTGAATCAATGCATGCTCTATGGCTGAGTATACTGTTGAGTTAATGATCTCGACCGTTCGTTTACTGAGTCCCTTTTTAAATAGAGAGTCCAAAAAGACTTGATACATATCTGGTTTTAAATCCTAGAGCATCAGACGCTTAAAATAAGGTTTGATATGGGTGTTAAGATTGTTATCATGTAGTTTGATGGTGTTCTTTCTGACAACACCTTTTTTGTAATTATCAATCCAATTACGAATGTAATCTACCAAAGGAATGTCTGTCTGTTCAAACCCTTGCTTTAGCTGCCTTAAAAATTCAGCAGCATCTAGTTCAGCCTCTGGTTTAGTTCGAAAACCAGCCTTGGATTTCTCTTTTTGTTGTTGAGTGAACGGATCGGTGTACTTTAACCGATACCTCCAGCCACTTTTCAATTTCTTGAAACTTGCCAATTTCATTCCTCCTACTAGGGCGTTAGTTTTTTTTTTTTTTTGTATGTAAAACCGCCTCACAGCGGTGTAAGCGTAAGTTAATCAATTTTGAGCAGAGTAGTGAAATATTCTGGGTTAAAGATGAAAAAGGAGAAAGAGCTTGGAATTAGAGTCGGAAAAGATATTTTAAAAAAATCATCAAAAAACGAGCCTTCGGTAACTAAGGCTCGTTTGTGCAGGAGTCATATTTGGCTCCAATAACTATTTTTGGATTAGTGCAGAGGTTTCTTGCGGAAAAGTTCAAGACCAGAACTTGTACCGATTGCCGAAAAGGACAAGGAAATGATCTGATTACCGATTAAATAAGTATTTAACTACTTGTCACTGCTCTAATTCATTAAGCTGGTGGGCAGTTTAGTTTAAGATTAACTGCGGTGAACCATATCATCGCTAGTGATAAAGCAGAGAATTGAACTGGATATTGCATCGGGAACGCTGAGTTTGCAGGAAGGAGCTTAAAGTATTCACGTACTCGATACATGTGGAGTGTCTTATATTGATAGTCCGTAAGGAATAGATGAGATGTGACAGTTTCGCTCAAACAACTTATTTGTATAGTGTTAACACTTCGCCCACTTGGAGCAATATGTAACTATTGATATAGCATTCTATTTCCGATGAAGACATATTGTAGTTTGAATGTTATTTAGGAAGGAGAGACACTATGAAAAGGTTCGAGATATGTTCTATGCAAAGTCTATTTATGAACAACGGCGGTTGTTTGTATAGAGCTAATAATATAAGTAACCGCTTAAATCCGGATAGTGATAATTATTATAGTGTAGACTTTGCTACCTTAAAATTCAACTATTTTAAGGAGCGGCTATCATGAGATATGTAAATGTCGACATCATCTTTCCAGAAGAATTTCTAAATGAAATACAAAAGTATATGAACGTTGGATTGGTTTACGTTTCTCGATGGTGACACTATCGAGAAACTTTCAGATCGATTTTGCCTTATCAAACGATACTATTAAAGAGATCGTTTATATAAAATAATAGTTTAACAAAAGTCGCATTGGAAGAAATTCTAATGTGACTTTTTTGTGTATAGTATAGTTTAAATTGTTTACTACATATTTTCAAGCTTTTACTATCGTTATAATAACATATAAGAGAAGTAGTTATGTACTTCATAAAAACTGTAGGGGGATAACAAATGAATGATTTTTTTAGATTTGATACTGATGAAGAACGGCGGGCGTTATTAATCAGAGCAAGGAAAGTCGCTTTATCTGCTATTCAAAAGTATGATTTAGAATGGGATAACATCCAGTTTATTCAACTATCCGATACGATCACGTATAAAATTGAAACCAGTACAGATAACAATTATTTACTTCGCATTCATTCGGACCGATTAAGCAGAGAGGAAATTCGTTCGGAACTCCTACTGTTACAAGCACTGAACAAATCGAAAGACCTAAATGTACCAGAAGGGATGGCAAATTGTGATGGTATTTATGTATTGGACATCGAAACAGAGACAGGATATAGGCGCCCTTATATAACGATGATGCGATGGATAGAGGGTGAAAAAGCAGCAGGTGAATTTACAGATAGTCAAGCATATAATATGGGTGTATTGATGAGCAGGCTCCATGCAGCAGCAAAGGATTTCAATCCACCTTCTGATTTTGTAAGACCTACTTGGGGAGTAGAAAGTTTTAAACGTGAAATGGCTAAGTTGGAATGTTACTATGAGCGTTTTTTATCCGAAGAGGGATGGAAGCTGTATCAAGATGCAGCTGAGAAGGTTGTATCCCAACTTACCACGATGCATCCAAGTGAACATAACTATGGGCTCATTCATGCTGATTTACATACCGGTAATATGGTTTTTGAGGATAATCAACCCTATGCGATTGATTTTGGAAGATGTGGGTACGGATATTATCTCTACGATATGGCAGGCAACATATTGGAGCTTTGGCCAAAGCATCGATGGATGCTTATCCAAGGTTATGAGAGTATTAGGAAGTTGGAAACGGACTATATTCGGGATCTGGAATGTTTTTTTGTCATGTTCATGATCGAGAACTGCTGTCATCACGCCTCTGATCCAAGAGAAACAACCAGTTTAATCGATGAACAAAAGTATGCCCAAGCATACATAAGAGAATATTTAAATGGTAATCCATTTTTATTCGAAGTGATCGAGCCTGTAAATGTGGATTAATACTAACCGATACCGGGCTAAAATAATGATATCTTATGGTGATGATTTACAATAGGTCGCTGTTTAGAGTGTTTGTTCATTTCAAGTTTTAAAAACGTGAGCTATGACTTCGAGTTTATATAAGATCTACTTGTGTACTTAGCGCTGGAACTTTTCTGTTTATTATGAAGATTTCTGCTTATTCATGAAGGTTGTCCGATCCAGTTGTTCTTCAGCTTCTCTAGTTCCCCTTCATTTTGGGGTATATTTTGACGGAGCTGTTTGGGTCGTTTCGTGATTTTTTAAACTGGCATTGAATTGGAATGAAGGCGACTCGACTTGGTGGGTTGTCTTTTTTCTTTTCTAGGGGCTTGATGGTTTGCGCCGGATGTTCAGGACAGCGAGATGCCAAATACGGTTGAGGCATTATGGAAGATCGAGCTTTTATATGGAAAGCATCCGTCCTATACGGAGAGTAGTATGCGGTAAAGTTAACAACGAAGCTGGAGGGGGAGCTTCGAAGTGCTCCTTGGTCATCGATTTGAGGGATAAGTTCGATGAGTTCCTTAGAGATTTTAATGTTCTTGGAAGATGGAGAAGGCAGAGATGCATCAAACCATCGATTATGTGAAGCTTTAAACTTCATATTCTGCAGAATTAGCTTAATGTAATTATTAAGAACCCCTTTTATATCTTTAAAACCTCCTAATCCAATTGGTCACTCGAAGCCACCTCAGATACACTAAATGAAATGAGGAGAGCGTCGATGAAAATATGGAAACGGGGAGGTTACAGTCCCATCACACACGTTGAAAACAGCATTAATCAATCCTCAGTATGATCCTTTACAGACTTACGTTTCTCGGTTGGGGCGTCCAGAATGGGTAGCTGTAGGAATGATGGGAAAACTTCTGATAAGAGATGATGGCACATGTCGAGAGAACGGGTAGTGTATAGAACGTTATATCTTTTTTTGTGTAGACGGATTGTAATATGAAGTGCGACACCTACTGGAAATAAATAAAAAAGGCCTATGGCTGGATTCATGTAGAATGAAGGTTCCTACACCACATTCACACAAGGAGAATCCAGCCATGAGCTACAGACATTTTAGTATAATTGAACGGAGCAAGCTAGAAATCCTACACCAGCAAGGCAAAAGCTGACGAGCAATCGCAAAGGAACTGGACAGACATCCTTCGACCATTTGCCGTGAATTAGAGCGTGCAGCTTCAACTGGATCCTATCAGGCGGAGCATGGATGTTTCATTTGTATGTTGAAAGTTTCATATAGAAGAGGTATACTTTAATTAAATTTTGAACAATTAAATTTTAAATAATTAATTGGAGATGTTATTATGGATCAGGCAAAACAACTAGTGACAGAACAACGTACATTTTTTTATACAGGACAAACTAAAAATATCGAGTATCGGATTAATGCGCTGCAACAGCTTAGAAAGGGAATTGAAAAGTATCAACAACGGATTCAAGATGCACTTCGGGCAGATTTGAACAAATCTGAGGCGGAAGCATACGGTTCCGAGATTCGCATTGTTCTGGGTGAACTGGATTTTGCATTAGAACACCTGCAGGAATGGGCTGCACCAAAACAAGTCCCAACCAATTCGGCTATGCCGGATGGGGTGAGTATCATTTACCCGGAACCATACGGAGTGGCGCTTATTATTGCACCTTGGAATTATCCGTTCCAACTGGCCTTTGGCCCACTGATTGGAGCAATTGCGGCCGGTAACTGTGCAGTTATCAAGCCTTCTGAATTAACACCAGCCGTATCTCGTCTGACGTATGATCTGATTCAGGAGATCTTCCCTCAGGAGTATATTGCGGTTATGGAAGGAGAAGTTGAGGCCAGTACAGCATTGTTGAAAGAGAAGTTTGATTATATTTTCTTCACAGGCAGCACAGGTGTTGGTCGCATTGTGATGAAGGCAGCTGCGGAGCACTTGACTCCTGTAACTCTTGAGTTGGGTGGTAAGAGTCCGGCTATTGTGTATAGTGATGCAGATCTGAAGCTGGTGGCCCAGCGAATTGTTCGTGGTAAGTTCCTGAATGCAGGCCAAACTTGCGTTGCTCCGGATTATTTGCTTGTGCATGAACAAGTTCATGATGAATTGATCAATCTGATTGGCGCAGAGATCAAAGATAAATTTGGGGATGATGTGTTACAAAACGCTGATTTCCCGCATATTGTCATCGAACGTAACTTTAATCGGCTGTCGAAATTCCTCACAGATGGCAAAACGCTAATTGGTGGGCGTTCTGTACGTGAGCAGTTGCTCATTGAGCCGACTGTACTTGGAGATGTGAAATGGGAATCAGCTGTGATGCAAGAAGAGATCTTCGGTCCGATTCTTCCTGTGTTTACGTACAGTGACCTGAATCCTATGCTGGATGAGATTGTTCGCCGGCCAAAACCATTGGCGCTATATCTCTTCACACAGGATGAGCAACTGCAGGATCAGGTTCTGAATCAAGTATCCTTCGGTGGGGGATGTATTAATGACACACTTTCTCATATGACTTCACACTATCTCCCGTTTGGTGGTGTCGGAGAGAGCGGTATGGGCTCATATCACGGACAACAGAGCTTTGATGTGTTCTCGCATCACAAGAGTGTTCTGAAACGCAGTGAATAATTAGCCGCATAAATAACATAAACATGAAAAAAAGAGGTTGTCCTGTTCATCAGGGCAACCTCTTTCGTATTTCATTACATCTAGTTTTGTTACTCAAGTTAAATATTAATGAATATCTCGGAAAAGGCCAATGACTTTACCCAGAATACTAACATGTTTCAAACGTAAAGGTTCGAAGGTCGCATTCTCCGGTTGAAGGCGAATATGATCTTTCTCTTTATAGAACGTTTTCACTGTAGCTTCATCGTCTTCAGTCATTGCAACGACGATATCGCCGTTATCAGCAGTCTGTTGTTGACGGACAATTACATAATCTCCGTTAACGATTCCTGCTTCCACCATACTATCCCCGACTACTGAAAGCATAAACACTTTCTGTTCACCTACATAATGTGTAGGAAGAGGGAAGTAGTCTTCAATGTTCTCGGTTGCAGTAATTGGAACCCCGGCTGTAACCTTACCAACGACAGGAATACGTGCAACGCTATGAGCAAATTGATGAGAATGCTCAGATTCTTCCTGGCTCAGAAGCTCAATGGCTCTTGGTTTGGTAGGGTCGCGTCGGATCAAACCTTTTTTCTCCAAACGATCCAAATGTCCATGTACTGTTGAGCTGGAAGCCAGTCCAACCGCTTCACCAATTTCCCGTACGGAAGGAGGATACCCCTTCAACCGGACTTCATTTCGTATAAACTCCAGAATAGCCTGCTGCCTGCTGGATATCTTCGACATACCGTATCAACCCCATTTTAGTAACGTTTGGGAAAATTATAACATAGAACCTCCGTTCGTACAAACATAAGTTCTAAATAAAATGGTATATAATCAGTGTGTTTTAACTTATAGAACCGAATTTGTCCAAAAGTCAGAGCGTAATACTGCAAATGCTTTGCAGAAGGGTTTGAATTAAGATATTTCTCCTTCAAAAAAGAAGCGAACAATTGTTCTAAAAATCTATTGAACAAAACAAGTGTTCGTGTTATATTGATTCCAACAGATAGGAACAAACGTTTGGGGGCGGGTATTTAATGAGATATTCTACTTATCAAAGCATTTATGAACCAATGAATTCGGAACTGGTTAAGTCTAACATAGGGAACTACAAGAAGGTTTTAGCGCGTTTCAAGATTTCTTCATGGATGTTAAAGGTAGCCATTACTTCTTTGATTATATTTATTGGATGCAGCACTGTTTTAACTGTATTTGCTGGCAATGAGAATGATGTTCTGCCTGGAGGAAAGATAGCTGTTTCACAAGGGGAAACATTATGGAGTATTTCTTTGGAACATAAACCGACGAATATGGATACGCGTATTTATATAGAAGCAATTAAGAAAGTGAATCAACTTCATACAACTTCCATCCAAGTGGGACAAGTACTAGCTCTACCGCAATTTGCAGAATAAAATGCACGTCAATGAGTGTTAGCGCGTGTCAGCTTGACAAGCAGCCTTTATAATGGCAAAGTTAATATGACTTTGTATTTTTGGAGGGGACAAGCTTGGATATAGATAGTCTGGTAGCACGCATTAACGAATTGGCTCGTAAGCAAAAGTCCACGGGATTGTCAGAGGAAGAACTTGCTGAACGTGCCGAGCTAAGAGAGATTTATTTGAGCAATATTCGCAGCAATTTCAGACAACAACTGGATACCATTGAGATTGTTGATGATGAGAATGACAAAGGCCACCAAGGCAAACTCAAACACTAACGAAACCTAATGATATCATTATGATATTTAGGTTTCTTCCTGTTATTTTGAGTGTGCAATTTATAGGGGGAAATGTTGGTTTGCAATTATGTAAGCCGATACAAAGACACATAAGGGGGATTCACATGTCGCGTTCGTTCGAGAGAACGGTTAAGAAAAATTCCAAGCAGTTAAATCAGCAGCGCAAAAAAAGTGGTCAACCAATCACTGGTACACCAGGTGAAGAAGTCTTTAAGGGACGCAGCTTGTTGTTCCCAATATTTTTGATCGGTCTCGCCTTTTTGTATCTGTTTATGAGCACATTCCTTGTGCAAGCTCCAATGACAACTTGGGACTGGGTGACCATGCTGCTTTACGTATTTTTGGCAGTCATCTTCATGCTTCGCCGTCCATACATCAAGATTAGCAGTAATCGGATTATAACGACGAAGGGTAATCGTGAACGTTCAATCGGGGTTGAAGATATCGTCAAATTCAGAATTGAACCGGGTACAGTTGTTATCGAACATAACAGTCGCGGGAAAAGATGGGTGTTCACCAAGTTATTGAACCGTTACGATACAGATGCGATTGCAGAACGTTTGCTGAAATTTGCAAAAGCACACCAGATCACCGTGGAAACCGTCAAAAAGTAATTATTGCATAAAGGGGTAGATGATCGGAATGGCGTTAAAAGCGATTTTGTTCGACCTGGATGATACTTTATTATGGGATGAGCGTAGTGTTCGAGAAGCTTTTCATGAGACTTGTCTAATTGCAGCACAAGAGACTGGGGTCAAACCGGAGGAACTTGAAGAAGCTGTTCGTAACGAGGCACGTGCACTGTATGAATCTTATGAGACCTTTCCTTTTACCAAAATGATTGGAATCAATCCGTTTGAAGGCCTTTGGGCCAACTTTACAGGTGGGGATCAAGCTGAGTTCCGTCAGTTGGAACAACTTGCTCCAGTTTACCGTAAAGAATCCTGGCGTCGTGGCTTGTTGAAGTTGGGTATAGATCGGGAAGATCTTGCTGAACAACTGGCCGCACAGTTTGGAGTAGAACGTAGATCCAGACCTCATGTGTACGAAGAAACGATGGATACTTTGCGTCAATTACAAGGGAAATACAAACTGTTGCTGTTAACGAACGGTTGTCCTGCTTTGCAACAAGAGAAGTTGGATGGTGTACCTGAATTGACTCCTTTCTTTGATGAGATTATTATCTCGGGTAACTTTGGAAAAGGAAAACCAGATCCGTCCATATTTGAGCATGCTTTGAGTAAACTGGGTGTTAAACCCGAAGAGAGCATGATGGTTGGGGACAAGTTGACGACGGATATTCGTGGTGCTCTATCAGCAGGCATCCAAGCCGTATGGATTAACCGTGAGCATAAGACCAACAATGAAACGTATGCGCCCGACCATGAAATCACGCATTTATCCGAATTAGATCAACTTATTGCTAAGTTCTGAGCAGATCAGCTATAACATCTTACCTCAGCACCCTGAAACATTGGAAGCTTCAATGAACGATGATATCGTTCTTGAAGTTACCAATGTTTTTTAATTTGATTTTATCGACTAAGTTGCCTTGTTAAATGAGATTTTCATTTATTTTGCTAAAAGTTATTGAAATTAGGGGGGAGCTGGATTAAAATATAACTAACATACTAGTATGACTAGTATTTAGATTGTCCTAAGCAATTTCTTTTTGACCTACTTCATTAAATGGAAGCAGGGAGTTATTGCTTATTATTTTCGATTAATTGTAAGCGCTTAATATTTTAGAATAGCTTCTTTCGATTTGGAGATCACACCACTTATTAAGTGCTAATGAATGATGTGAAGCACCTTGGATTGTGTGATTCTACATAATACATCAAATTGATATCGCTTACATTTGGCGAACATCTATTTCGTAGTGGGGGTGAAGTTAAAGGAGCTGTTGTCTTCTACAAGAGGAGAAACGATGGGAAATGTACATGAATTACTCTTACTTATCAAGTCCTGGATCGGAGTGAAAACACATGGAGTCGGAAACCGCTAAAACAACGTTAACCATGACATCTTTACGTAAAGAGAGCAGATTACGAACGGCAGCAACTTTGTTCCGCAAAGACTGGCAGCTGTATTCACTATTAATCCTTCCCATCATTTATCTCCTTATTTTCAAATATGGACCGATGATTGGTAATGTGATTGCGTTCAGACGTTTTGTTCCCGGGGGAAGTATATTTGGAGAAACGTGGGTTGGATTAAGGTACTTCAGAATGTTCATTGAGGACCCTACCTTCTGGAGAGTATTCGGTAATACGCTGATGTTAGGCGGACTTGCGTTACTCTTTACATTCCCGGTTCCAATTATTTTTGCTTTGATGCTTAACGAAGTAAAGAGTAAACGATTTAAAAAGTTTGTACAGACCGCGTCTTATCTGCCTCATTTTCTGTCTATCGTTATCGTTGCAGGTATGATCCTGCAGCTGACAGCAGTGAATGGTTCCATTAATGGACTGGTGGCTTTCTTCACCGGAGACAATATTCCTTTTATGCAGCGGGCTGAGTGGTTCAGAACAATCTATATCACTTCTGAGGTATGGCAGGGTATGGGTTGGGGAGCGATTCTGTATCTGGCTGCACTGACAACCATTGATGATTCTTTGTATGAAGCTGCACGTATCGATGGTGCCAACCGGTGGAAGCAGACGATTCATGTAACGTTACCAGGGATCTTGCCAACGATTGTGACGTTATTGATTTTGAACATGGGTAATTTCCTGGCTGTTGGATTTGAAAAAATCTTGCTCTTGTACAACCCACTGATCTACGAGACATCTGATGTGATCTCCACTTACCTGTATCGGGTCGGACTGGAATCCAGTAACTTCAGTTATGCTACCGCAATTGGCTTGTTCGAATCGCTGATCGGTCTGATTCTGGTGTTCTCCGTAAATGCCATCTCACGCAGACTGACACAAAGAAGCTTATGGTAAAGGAGGAGCATCATGCAGGAATCCAGATCTTATAAGGTATTTAAAGTATTCAATGTCATCTTTCTGCTGTTCGTGGTATTTATAACGCTCTATCCATTCTTAAATGTCGTGGCACAATCCTTCAGTAGTGAGTCGTATATTAATTCGGGTAAGGTTAGTTTGTTCCCAAGAGGATTCAATGTGGAGACGTATAAGACCATCTCGCGTGACAGCATGTTCTGGACTAATTATAAAAATACAATTATCTACACTGTAGTAGGTACGTTAATCTCCATGTTCATGACGACTATTTTCGCCTATGCCCTGTCCAAAAAGAGGTTGATGGGTCGCAAGTTTTTGACGATGTTCGCCGTGTTCACGATGTTCTTCAGTGGTGGATTGATTCCAAACTATGTGTTGATTAATTCCCTTGGGTTCAACAACACCATGTGGGCACTTGTTGTTCCTGGCGCAATTAGCATATACAACATGCTGATCATGAAGTCATTTTTTGAAAATATGCCTGAAGAATTGGAGGAAGCTGCCTCCATTGACGGTTTGAACACCTACGGGATCTTGCTACGCATTATATTGCCGCTAAGTAAAGCCGTTATGGCAACCATGGTGCTGTTCTACGCAGTAGGTCATTGGAATTCATGGTTCCCAGCCTTTCTGTATTTGGACAAAAAAGAACTGTTCCCGGTCACCATTTATTTGCGCAATATGATTGCAGGAGCGACTAGCGGAGCGACTGCCGGTGCAACCTCAGCCGATAACCTGACACAGATTGCTGCCAATATTAAGTCAGTAACGATGGTACTCACCATCTTGCCGATACTCACCATCTATCCATTTGTCCAAAGATACTTTGTAACCGGTATCATGTTAGGGTCTGTTAAGCAGTAAGGTCAACCTAAACCAAATTCAGGGGGATAACCTAAATGAATCAAAAACCACGTAAGTTTGTTGGTAAAATGGTGTTGGCATCAATGATGACCGTTGTTCTGGCAGCATGTAGTAGCGGTACTGGAGCTGGAGGTGACGTCACAGAAGTTCAAACCAAGGCAGCGATGGAGACGTACAATGTAGGGGATACATTCAAGGCGACTGAGCCGTTTAATCTATCGATACTGTATAGTGATCAACCTACCTATCCGTACAAAAAAGACTGGTTGCTTTTCAAAAAGTTGACTGAAATGACTGGTGTTACACTTGAGCCAACGATTGTTCCTATGAGTGACTATTCTCAGAAGAGATCTCTTCTAATCAGTTCTGGTGATGCACCGCTGGTTATTCCAAAGACCTATCCTGGTGAAGAATCTGCTTTTGTATCCTCCGGTGCGATTCTGCCCGTTAGTGATTATATTGATTTGATGCCCAACTTCAAGGATAAAGTGGAAAAATGGGGATTGGAAGAAGAAATCGAAGGACTTCGACAGGAAGATGGCAAGTATTATGTACTCCCGGGTCTGCATGAAGAAGTATGGCCAGATTATACATTAATCGTAAGAACAGATGTTTTTGAAGAAAATAACATTGCTATCCCAACCACATGGGATGAACTGTATGACGCAGCAAAGAAACTCAAAGAGCTGTACCCGGATTCCGTTCCGTTCTCGGACCGTTTCAAATTTAATAGCACATTAGGTATTGCAGCTACCGGCTTTGGTACCAAGGCTGGATGGGGTTTTGGTAACGGATTGACGTATAAGGAAGATCAGGATCAATTTGTGTACACGGCTACAACACCAGAATACAAAGAGATGCTAACGTACTTTAACAAGTTGGTATCCGAAGGATTGCTGGACAAAGAAAGTTTCACACAGGATGATGATCAGGCTGTACAGAAATTTGTATCCGGCAAATCATTCATGATTAATGGTAATTCCCAAACGGTGGTGCTGCACCGAAATGATATGAACAAAACGCTGGGAGAAGGTAAATACTCAGTTGCAAAGATTACAGTACCTGGTGGTCCAAAAGGGCAATTAATGTCTGGCTCCAGACTTGAAAACGGTGTCATGATATCCGGAAAAATTCAAAAAAGCGAAAACTTCAAAGCTATTATGCAATTTATTGATTGGTTATACTACAGCGATGAGGGTCAAGAGTTCGCCAAATGGGGCGTTGAAGGCGAAACATTTACCAAAGAGGGCGGAACACGTAAATTGGTAGAAGACGTGAACTACAATGGCTTGAATCCGAAAGGAACGAAAGATCTGCGTATTGACTTTGGTTTCTCTGGTGGAGTATTTGCCTATGGTGGTACCACAGATCTGCTGCAATCGATGTTTAGTGAAGAAGAGTTGAAATTCCAACAAGACATGAAGGATACCAAGGAAGTGATCCCGGCAGAACCACCGATTCCTTACTCTTCTGAGGACCGTGAACGGGTGACGCTTCTGAGTACACCACTGAAAGATTATTCGGATCAAAATACACTTAAATTTATCTTGGGTGAGCGGGACTTGTCTGAATTCGATATGTTTGCCAAAGAGCTGGATAGTCAAGGGTTATCTAATTATCTGAAACTGGCAAATGATACGTACAAAGCCTACAAAGAAAACAAGCAATAATATAGTTGATGCTGGCCAGATTACCGTTTCACACCGATATATAAGTGGAACGGTAATTTGTGCTAAGATGAATGAATACGGCTGATAGAAAGAGGTCTAGGCATGTCACTTAATCAAAAAATTAGAGGCTCGACCCGGGCATATTCATATAACCTGTTAAAAGAACGGATTCTTCATCTGGAACTTAAGCCGGGTACGAAGATTTCGGAGAAAGAGATTGCAGATGAACTGCAGGTGAGCAGAACACCCGTGAGAGAAGCATTTATGAAGCTTGCTGAAGAAGAACTGCTGGACATTATTCCCCAGAGTGGGACGATCGTCTCTCATATTAATCTGGAGCATGTGGAAGAAGGCAGGTTTATGCGGGAGAAGATGGAGAAGGAAATCGTGACTTTGGCTTGTGTTTCTTTTCCTGAAGAGTTCAGATTTCGACTTGAAACCAACATTGCAATGCAGGAAGTCTGTATAGGGAAAAACAATTTCTATCGGCTTTTTGAACTGGATGAAGAGTTTCATCAGATTTTGTTCCAGGGCACGGGTAAGCTGAGAACATGGAAAATGTTGCAACAACTGAATATTCCGTTTAATCGGTTGCGTTTATTACGTCTAGCGGAAGACTCCAACCTGGAGGTCATTATCTCCCAGCACAAAGAGATTTATCGTCTTATCACAGAACGTCAGACCGAGCAAGCTGTTCAGGTGATGGAAGCTCACCTTAGACTAGTTGTTATTGAACAGGAATCGATTAAGGCGAAATACCCGCATTATTTTATATAATGCACCGATGTTGTATACTACTCTCCATATGAATAAGCGAAAACCCCTGTTCAATTGAACAGGGGTTTTGGTTAAGCAAGTTGTAACACGAGAGTGTTAGGCTTGTTTGATAAAAGTAGGATCAGGGTATGGATCTGCAATCCAGCCATCTTTTTCGATGAACAGACGTACAGCAATTATTTGTTTGTTCTCCATTAAAGTGAAGAAGTGCGGTGTATTCTCAGGTACAGAGATAACGTCTCCAGGAGACAGTTCTACATTAAAGTAGCCCACATCATCTGTAGCTTTGATAACAAAGATTCCTTTACCAGCGACAATTGCACGGATCTCATCTTCAGCGTGGGTGTGGATCTCTTCGAACTTGGCCAGCTTTTCTTCGATATCTGGTGTTTGTTCGGACAGCGTGATGACATCCCATATCTGGTATCCGCGACGTGCAGCCAAATCTCTGATTTCATAATCGTAAGTTTCCAAAACCTCGGTTTTCTGTTCATCAGTTAATCCAAAGTTATTTTGCAGATCAGTGTTCAGTTTGGATGCGTCCCACTTCTCATATAATACTTCGTATTTGTTCAAGAAATTTCGAACATTTTCGTCACCAGTGATGCGTTCGTTCGTATTTCGGATAACAATTTCAGCCATGTTCTTTCCCTCTTTTCCACTTGGTTTAATTGAATTATATCGGATTGCTTTGTTTTTGTCGATTCTCAAATTCCGTTCATATTCGTGCAAACCCGCCATCTTTCGGGACCAAACCCGATCTTTCACATTAAGTTAGTTTCTGTTAAACTAAGATTTAACGTTTTGCGGGGGTGAAGATATTGGATAAGATTAGTCTACACGATGCATTAAAACAACGAATATTAATCCTCGACGGTGCAATGGGGACCATGATTCAACAAGTTGATCTGACTGGCGAAGATTTTGGCGGCGATGATTTGGATGGATGTAATGAAATGTTGGTGCTTACTCGTCCAGAGCTCATCCAGCGCATTCATGAAGAATATCTGGAGGCTGGCGCCGACTTAATTGAAACCAATACATTTGGTGCCACATCCGTTGTGCTTGCTGAATACGATATTCAGGATCGGGCACGTGAGATCAACCTGGAAGCAGCCAGAATTGCGAAAGCTGCGGTTGATCGTTTCTCTACACCGGAATCTCCACGTTATGTGGTAGGTGCGATGGGACCAACAACCAAAACACTGTCTGTAACTGGGGGAGTAACCTTCCAGGAACTTATCGACAGTTATTTGGAGCAAGCGCTTGCTTTAATAGAGGGAGGCGTTGATGCGCTACTACTCGAAACCTCACAGGATACCCTCAATGTAAAAGCAGGCAGCATTGGAATTCAGCAGGCCTTCAAACAGAGTGGTGTTACACTGCCCCTGATGATATCAGGAACGATAGAACCGATGGGAACGACTCTTGCGGGTCAGAACATCGAATCCTTTTATATATCCTTAGAACACCTTAACCCAATTTCGGTAGGACTAAACTGTGCTACGGGTCCTGAGTTCATGCGTGATCACATTCGCTCGCTTTCCGGAATGGCATCGGTTGCCGTTAGTTGTTACCCGAACGCGGGTCTTCCGGATGAGAACGGTAATTACCATGAGTCACCAGACTCGCTTGCACAGAAGATTGGTGCTTTTGCCGAACAGGGCTGGTTGAATATTGCTGGTGGATGTTGCGGGACAACCCCTGCACATATTCGGGCGATGCGCGATACACTTGCCCAGTACCCCCCAAGAGAAATGAACGGAACACATCCACCGGCATTGTCTGGTATAGAACCAATCTACATTGAACAGGACAATCGTCCATACATGGTTGGTGAGCGTACGAACGTGCTGGGATCACGGAAATTCAAACGACTCATTGTAGAAGGTAAATATGAAGAAGCTTCGGAAATTGCACGTGCTCAAGTGAAAAATGGAGCGCACATTGTTGACGTGTGTGTACAAGATCCGGACCGCGAAGAGTCTGAAGACATGGTGAAGTTCCTTGAATTGGTTGTAAAAAAAGTGAAGGTTCCTCTCATGATTGATACGACAGATGCTTCAGTAATTGATCTGGCCCTTCAGTACTCACAAGGTAAAGCGATAATTAACTCCATTAACCTTGAGGATGGCGAAGAGAAATTTGAGCTGATTACGCCGTTGCTTCATAAATATGGTGGTGCGGTAGTTGTCGGAACGATTGACGAACGGGGTCAGGCGATTAGTCGAGAAGACAAGCTTGACGTAGCCAAGCGCTCTTACGATTTGCTGGTGAATAAATATGGTCTCAAACCAGAAGACCTCATTTTTGATACGTTGGTGTTCCCGGTAGGTACGGGAGATGAACAGTACATCGGCTCAGCCAAAGAAACTATTGAAGGTATAAGAGTGATTAAGGAAGCGATGCCTGAATGTCATACGATACTCGGGATCAGTAACATTTCATTCGGACTGCCTGAAGCAGGTCGTGAAGTGCTGAACTCTGTATTCTTGTATGAATGTACCAAAGCAGGTCTCGACTATGCCATCGTGAACACAGAGAAACTGGAGCGTTATGCGTCCATTCCAGAAGAAGAACGCAGGCTCTCGGAAGAGCTTTTATATAACACAAATGATGAAACTTTGGCGGCGTTCGTAGCGGCGTTCCGTAACAAGAAGGTTGAGAAGAAGGAAAAAATCTCGAACCTTTCATTAGAAGAGCGTCTCGCTTCATATGTAGTAGAAGGAAGTAAAGAAGGATTGTTGCCAGATCTCGAACAAGCACTTGCCAAATACACAGCACTTCAAGTGATTAACGGTCCACTGATGCGGGGGATGGAGGAAGTAGGTCGTCTCTTTAACAACAATGAGTTAATTGTAGCTGAGGTGTTGCAGAGTGCGGAGGTTATGAAGGCTTCTGTAGCATATCTGGAGCAATTCATGGAGAAGAACGAGACTTCGGTTAAAGGCAAGATCATTCTGGCCACTGTCAAGGGCGATGTGCATGACATCGGTAAAAACCTGGTTGAGATCATCCTGTCCAATAACGGTTACCAGATCATTAATTTGGGTATAAAAGTACCACCAGAACGTATCATTGAGGCGTACCGAGAAGAAAAAGTCGATGCTATCGGCCTCTCGGGGCTATTGGTAAAATCAGCGCAACAGATGATTCTTACCGCTCAGGATTTGCGAACAGCAGGTATTGATGTGCCTATTATGGTTGGTGGAGCGGCGCTAACACGTAAATTCACCAAAAATCGCATTCGTCCTGAATATAACGGAATGGTTGTATACGCTAAAGACGCGATGGACGGTCTGGATCTGGCGAACAAATTGATGAACCCCGTTTCACGTGAAGCGATGCAACTGGAGATGGAAGCAGAAAAAGAAGCTGATGCTTCAAGTGCTGTAGCTGTTCAGACTCTTCCAGCCCTTACGCGAGTGGAACGTTCGGATATCGCTGTAGATAACCCGGTTCTTGTCCCGCCTGATCTGGAGCGGCATACGATGCGTAACTACCCATTATCACATATCTTGCCATATGTGAACATGCAGATGTTGCTTGGACATCATCTGGGGTTGCGCGGTTCAGTAGAACAACTGCTTGCTTCAGGTGATAAGAAGGCTACTAACCTGAAAGCAGTCGTGGATGATATCATGCAAGAGGCTGTTCGTGACGGGATTATTCAGGCACATGCCATGTATCGTTTCTTCCCGGCTCAGTCCAGTGGTAATAGCGTCATCATCTATGATCCAAAGGACACCAGCAATATTTTGCATACTTTTACGTTCCCACGTCAAAAAGTCGAGCCGTTCCTGTGCCTGTCCGACTTCCTGAAACCTGTTGAATCTGGTCAGATGGATTACGTTGGTTTCATGGTTGTTACGGCCGGACACGGTGTACGTGAACTATCCACGGCGTGGAAAGATCAAGGGGATTATCTTCGCTCGCATGCTCTGCAATCCGTAGCGCTTGAAGTAGCAGAGGGATTAGCTGAACGTGTGCATCATATGATGAGAGATATCTGGGGATTCCCGGATTCTGCCCAGATGACCATGAAGCAACGTCACGGTGCACGTTATCAAGGGATCAGGGTATCTTTTGGATATCCAGCTTGTCCGGATCTGGAAGACCAAGGACCGCTGTTCAAGTTGCTGCAGCCTGAGGATATCGGTGTGGAATTGACGGAAGGTTTCATGATGGAACCTGAAGCTTCCGTATCAGCGATGGTATTCAGCCATCCGCAAGCTAAGTATTTTAATGTAGAGAAGGCATAAATTCAGTAGAGTGTCAGGCAAAGCCCTCCGCATTGTCGGAGGTTTTTTGCTGGCAACAGAAAGAGGTGCGATCCAGAATGGAACTATATTTCCTGGGAACTAATGCTGGTGTACCTACGCTTCAACGGAATGTAACTTCCATTGGGCTACGCATGTTGGATGAGCGCAGAGCTTTGTGGTTGTTTGACTGCGGGGAAGGAACGCAGCACCAGATATTAAGTTCTCCGCTTAAACTAAGTAAATTGGAGAAAATATTCATTACTCACCTGCATGGTGATCATGTATTTGGACTTCCAGGACTGCTTTCAAGCAGAGCCTATCAAGGTGGCACCACACCATTAACCGTATATGGTCCGCCAGGTACGGAACGAATGATCAGTACAACAATGGAGCTTAGCCAATCCCGGGTTAACTATGATTTGAATATCGTGGAACATACGGGCGGCGTCCTGTTCGAGGATGACAGTTTTATCGTGGAAGCTGCTTTGCTTGAGCATCGGATTGACAGCTATGGATACCGGATTACGGAAAAAGATCGTCCAGGAAGCCTGGACCCAGCCAAACTGGCGGAATACGGTTTGAAACCAGGCCCATTGTTCGGCCGGCTGAAACGTGGAGAAACCATTACGCTGGATAACGGTGATTCGCTTCGTCCAGAAGATGTATTGGGAGCGCCAAAACGAGGCATGGTTATCACCATATTGGGTGATACACGTCCATGTGACAACGTACAGCCACTTTCCATCAATGCAGATGTACTTGTGCATGAAGCTACATTCATGCATGACTTGGCTGATACAGCGCATGAGTACTATCATAGTACATCTAAACAAGCGGCAGAAGCGGCTAGAGCAGCAAATGTAGGGCAACTAATCATGACTCACTTCAGTTCACGCTATAAGGATGAGGATCAACTTCAGCCACTTTTGGAAGAGGCGCAGTCCGTATTCCCGAATACCAGACTTGCAAACGAACACCAGCTTATTCCTGTCGTGCATCGCAAGCAAGAATCTTAACCCTGATTGCGAACCAGTTCACGGTTAAACATGTCATATAAAGATCCGGGTAATTGCACGGGACTGAGGGAGAGGAACTCCCGCGGTCCCTTTTGCAATCTGGCCAGAAAGCGTGTAGGATGGGCAATATGAAGAGGGAAATGATTCAAATTATTTTCCGGGAAAGCGCAGGAAATGACAAGCTTGTACAGAAGACGCGCGAGTTAAACCGTCGGTGTTCGATCCGGTTCGACTTGTTGCGTGCATATGCCAGCAAGCCATTATTTTTTGCCTGAATACATAGGTTCGCGTTCAAGTTCGAGGTAAATGATTAAGGACATGAAACGTTAATGGAATGAAGAAAGGAAGTGCTGTGTGTGATTAAGGCCTATCTGATTGACTTGGATGGTACGCTCTATCATGGCAGACATCGTATCGAAGGAGCCGATCAGCTTATTCGAACACTGCAAGAGCTAGGAAAGCCGTATTTATTCGTAACAAATAATTCTTCCCGTACACCACAAGGTGTGGCAGATCATTTGAACGGGATGGGCATACCTGCCGACGCGTCTCAAGTATGTACTTCTGCTGTGGCGGCGGCTGAATATGTTGCTGAAGAGTCCCCGGGTGCAAAAGTGGCATGTATTGGAGAAGCAGGACTGCTGGAAGCCATAGAAGAAGCAGGACTTCAGCTGACGGAAGATGCACCAGATTACGTGATACAGGGGATTGATCGTGAATTTTCCTATCATAAACTGACCAAGGCGCTAAGGTGGATTAATGCGGGATCAAAATTCATCATGACCAACCCGGATCTGCAGCTTCCTTCCGATGATGGACTGACACCTGGAGCGGGGACTATTGGAGCAGCAATTGAAGCTGCGACCGGAGTTCATCCTACAGTCATAGGCAAGCCATCGAGTGTTATAATGAAGTCGGCCATTAGCCGGCTAAACCTGGCGTCTCATGAAGTGGCAGTGATCGGAGATAATATGCGAACCGATATTGCAGCTGGAGTGGCAGCAGGGTGTGAGACGCTGTTGGTACTTACCGGTGTGACAACCCGGGATAATATGGATGGACACATTCAAGCAGCGAAGGCTCGACCTGATCATGTGTTTGAAGATTTGCATAAATTGATGGAGTGGCTGTCGCAAGAGGCAGACCAAGCTTCCAAAAAGGGGTAATGTACGATGCCGGAACTGCCGGAAATGGAAAATTACCGGACCTTGCTGTCCGAGGAAATACTTGATCTACTGATTACAGGTGTTGTAATTAACCGCGATAAAACGATAAATACGGAGCCTGATCTGTTTATCAATGAACTTACAGGTAATCGCATCATATTTGTTGAGCGCCGCGCGAAGCATCTGATTTTCCACTTGGCTAATGGCAAACGTTTGGTGCTGCATCTCATGTTGGGCGGTATGATTTTCTGGGGCACGGAAGAGGAACGCCCTGATCGTTCCACACAAGTGGAAATCCAGTTTGGCGATCACATTTTGTTCTTTATTGGACTGCGCTTGGGTTATTTACATCTGCTTACTTCGAAAGAAACCGAAGAGGCGATGTCTGATCTTGGACCTGAACCTTTGGATCGACGGATGAACGTGGAACGTTTTGCTTCTCTGTTGAAAGGTCGTCGGGGTACACTTAAGACAACATTGGTAAACCAACATATTATTGCGGGGATCGGCAATTGTTATTCGGATGAGATTGCTTTTGCTGCCGGTCTGAGACCAAGCTCCAAAACGCAGAACATCGCGACTTCACCAGAGTTGACGGAGCGCTTGTTCCATTCGATGCAGTCCGTGTTGCGTGAAGCAGCTTCTGAGGGTGGCTATATGGAAATGCCACTGATGCAAGGGGATACGAAGACAGGAAGTTTTGACGAGCAATGTCGCGTATACGATCGGGAAGGCGAGACTTGTCCGCGCTGCGGGGGAACAATTGAACGAGTGGAAATTACGGGCAAGAAGGCATTCTTCTGTCCGAAATGCCAGCATGAAGCCTAAAACCGGAATCGGGGCACATGTCAGCACCAGAGGCGGATTTCTTCAGGCAGCCAAAAGAGCACATGCGATGGGGGCTACGGCGTTTCAGTATTTTCCGAAGAACCCGCGTAGTCTCAGCCTGAAAAGTCTGGACCTCAAGGATGCTGAGCAGTGCAGGGATTGGTGTGAACAGCAGGGACTTGCTTCGATTGCCCATTCACCCTATCCTACGAATCCGGCGTTGGGCATGACCCGTGGAGAGGCGGGGTTTCATGCCACAATAGCTTCTATTCGCAATGATCTTGAAATTTCGAATGCTTGCGGTTCTGTTGGGACGGTGGTCCATTTTGGACATATCAAAACAAACGATCCGCTGGAGGGTTATCAGAACCTCATTCATTGTCTGGATACCGCCTTGGAGAATTGGAATGGTCATTCGAAGGTGCTGCTTGAGAATCAGGCAGGTGATCATGGCCCGATGGGCACGACAATGGAAGAAATGATACAGATTCGCCAATTAAGCCGATATCCGGAGCATATTGCATTTTGTTTTGACACATGCCATGCTTTTGCTTCAGGTATGTGGTCGTCAGGTAACGAATCGGAGATGCTCGATCAAGGCAGGGTGCTCGGATACTGGGATAATGTTGCTGCTATACATTTTAATGATTCCAAATATGCATCTGGTTTGTCTAAGGATAGACATGCAAGGATCGGACAGGGATATATAGGAAATGAATCAATGAAAGCATTGTTAAAGGCGCCTGAGTTCCAAAATGCGGTTGTTGTGCTCGAGACAGAAACGGGCGAAGATGGAACGCACCGTGATGATATAGCGCTCATGCGTTCCTGGCTATAATGGGGAGAGGAGCGATTGTATGCATGTTTTTTTGGATGACTATCGGGCATGTCCGAAAGGTTTTGTTCTGGCAACGAATGCAGAAGAGTGCCTGATGCTGCTAAGAGAAGGTGACGTGGACATTTTGTCTCTGGATTATGAGCTTGGTCCAGATTCGCCCAATGGCGGTGAGGTCGCAGCATCTATTGTACGAGAAGGTTTATTTCCGCGCGAGATCTATTTGCATACGTCCAGTATGTTTGGGAAACGCCAGATGTACGAGATGTTATATAGCAATAAACCGGATTCGGTAACCATTCATAATGGACCAATGACGGGTGAGGTCATGCTGCGTGTTGCTGCGGGAGAAGAAAGTTAATGAAGCCAATTACATCCAAAATGTTAATGCGTAGTGTATGGGAAGGCATGCCACAGGCTGTATTTATATATACCCCTTTATGTGGGACATGTGCGGCAGCACGGCGTATGTTAGAGGTCGTTGAGCACATGCTGCCAGAAGGTATTTTATCTGAAATGAACATTCATGATATTCCTGAACTTGTACAACAATTTCAAATTTCAAGCGTTCCAGCAGTGATGCTTTTTGATGGCCAACAAGATGTTCCAAAAATGGTTTATCGGATGAGCTCTGTGGAGCATTTGCTCTCGGAGATCCGGAAGGTGGTGCTGAAATGAGTATAATCTCGATGGAACATGTCTCACTTAGACGAGAAGAGAATCAGATTTTGGATAACGTACATTTGCACATTGAACAAGGCGAACATTGGGTTATTCTGGGTCGGAATGGTTCTGGCAAAACAACGTTGTTGGAGATGATGAACGGATATATGTTTCCAAGCCAGGGACGTATTGAAGTACTCGGTAATCTGTATGGGCAATGTGACGTCAGGGAAGTACGTAAGGAAATCGGTTATATCAGCCAAACGTTGATTGAGAAACTCACACCCAGAGATCCGGTATGGGAAGTCGTCGCTACAGGAGCTTATGCTTTTTTGCGTTTTTATCAGACCATTCCTGATGAAGTAAAAGCAAAGGCAATGAGTTTGTTAGATGACATGGGCTTTGCCAACTTGGCCAACAACCCGCTTGGAACGTTATCCCAAGGGGAGCGCAAAAAAGTCATGCTTGCTCGTTCATTAATGGCTGAGCCCAAATTGCTGATTATGGACGAGCCTTGTGCCGGACTAGACTTATATGAACGTGAGAAAATGCTGGCTGAGATTGATCGTCTGCGCCAGCGTAACATTACAGTTGTGTATGTAACACATCATGTTGAAGAGATCGTACCTTTATTTACGCATGTGGCCTTGATCCGCGATGGACGTATCGCGGCAGCTGGCCCCAAGTATGAAGTTTTGACACAAGATACAATTAAGCATACGTACGATGTTCCGGTCGATATCCAGTGGGATAATGGTCGTCCGTGGATACGCGTACGTTCTGGAGGGTAACACAATTTGAGTACACAATCGTCTTGGGAAGAAGGCAACTTCTCCCGTTTTATCTGCACGGCCAATCATGGCTTTGCCCCTTATGCTCAGGAAGAGTTGCGCCGTACGTTTGGAGCGGTGAAGAGCACGGTACTCGTACCAGGAGAAATACTGCTTGCGGGTCTGCCTGTATCGGAGGAAGAAGTTGCAGATAAGCTGTGGGCAGAGTATCCAACGTTTTTACGTCATATTCAACCTGTTCAGTTTCAGGAGAATACAGAAGATTCGGAGAAGTCTATTGAGAAATTGATTGCATTTGTGTTGAATCATAAGGAACTGACCGGTACCCCTGTCGTGCTGCAGGTGCGGAAGACAGAAGGGTCCTTTTGGCAAGAAAATGCAGCCTCATTGAAGCAACTGCTAACTGAAAAGCTGGATGAGCTAGGCTGTGAGTGGGTTGTACGTGATGCTGAATATGTCATTTCTGTATTTGCTGCGAATGATATGTTGTATGCTGGCATATCCAGACCTGAACAGAACCTGTCAGACTGGAGCGGGGGAGCCGTACGTTTTCAAAAAGAAGATGGGCAGATCTCGCGTGCTAAGTTCAAATTGCTTGAAGCCGAGCAAACGTTTGGCATTGACTTTACTTCATTTCATAAGGCACTTGATATCGGTGCAGCACCAGGTGGATGGACCTCCTTCCTGCTTGAACGTGGGCTTGAAGTAACGGCGGTAGATCCGGCGAAGATGGACGCAACGCTGCTGGCATCACCAAAACTAACTTTTTTGAAGAAAAATGCAGGGGATGTGCGCTTCCGCGAAGGAGAGTTCGATCTGCTCGTATGTGATATGAGTTGGAGTCCGAAGCTGATGAGCCGACTTGTGTCGGATCTTCTATATAGCCTTCAGCCTGGGGGAACAGCGATTGTTACCGTGAAGTTATTGCATAAAAAACCGCTCGCACTCATTAAGGATGTTATCGATACGTTTGAGCGTTCGCGGATGCAGATTCAACGTTCCAAGCAGTTGTTCCATAACCGGGAAGAGATAACACTTTATATGGTCAAATATTAAGAGATCTAGCCTTGATTAAAGCAGTTAAAGGTATTATGAAATTGATTCGATAAAGCACATTAAATTTTGTGCTTTACAATCTATTCCTGCCTGTACTATAATGATACCAATATTAACCATAACAAACCTGAGGGAAAGCATCCCGAAGTGAACGAAACCGGATATCCGGTCTGTTCTTCTTCGGTGAAGCTTTCCCTTTTTTGTTGTGTATTGAAGGAGGAATTGGTATGAGACATCCGGCCAGGCTGGAACGCGGAAGCCTGCTGGGAGGTAGATATCGTATCGTATCCATTCTGGGAACAGGCGGAATGAGCCATGTATACGAGGCGGAGGATCTGAAGTTACCGGGCAAGATATGGGCAATTAAAGAAAGCGTAACGATTATGCCATATGAAGGCAGTATGGAGACGGAAGCCGCTCTTCTGACATCACTTCGCCATCCAAGATTGCCGCAAATTGTTGATTTTTTTGTCCCGGATGAAGACGGGTACACATACTTGGTGATGGAATACATCGACGGGTTAACGCTCAGTGAGTATTTCAAGCAGTGTCGTGGGAAGATCCCGATGGAGCAATTGACTGAGCTTGTACTTCAATTGCTGGATGTGTTGAGTTATTTGCATAATCTGAATCCACCTGTGATCTATAGGGATCTGAAACCATCAAATATCATGATCACCCCGGAACATGAAGTAAGATTAATTGATTTTGGCATCGCCAGAAGTTACAAACCCCACAATGCTGAAGATACCGTTAAGTTGGGAACAGCTGGTTTTGCCGCTCCAGAACAATATGGCTCGGGTCAGACCGATGCGCGTTCAGATCTATATGGACTCGGAGCATTGCTACTGTATCTTATGACAAGTGGTGCGTATACGGAATGGATTCAGGGTGTAGAAAGCTCTATCCGGAGTGATGTTCCGAGGACATACATCCCTGTGGCGAGAAGACTGTTAAGGTATAATGCCGAGGAGCGATTCCAATCTGCCGATGAGGTAAGGAAGGAACTGCTCCGAATACCCGGCGGAACAATGCCCGGTGGAGATGCAACGATGACATTGAATGGGGGAACAAGAGTTATTGCCCTGACTGGTGCTTCATCTGGTGTAGGGGTTACCCACACGGCTATAGCTATCAGTCATTATCTCGAAAGGCAAAACTTCAAAGTAGCTGTGATAGAAATGTCACCTCGCTCTCAATCCTTTGCAAGGATTCAACAAATCGCTCAAGCGGGTAAACCGGTGCCAGCAGGCAGACAGTTTGCAGTGGATGGTGTGCATTATTGGAAACAATCCGGGCGAGCGGATATTTTGTCTTTGCTTGGGGGGAGTTATCAATTCATCGTGATGGATCTTGGTAGTGGTCAGGACCAGAACCGGCTGGAAGAATTCCTTCGTGCAGATCTACCTATTGTTATAGGCTCAGGTGCCGAATGGAGACAGGCGGAGATTGGCGCTTTTGTTCGAACACATCATCGGTATCCACGAGAGAAATGGATATATTGTCTGCCCCTGGCAGCAAATGAAGCTGTCCAGCGCATTCGGAAAGCGCTGGATACAGCAAGTGTATATGGTCTGCCGTTACAGATTGACCCTTTTGACAAGGACACACAGATGGATAAAGTGTTTTCTCATATTTTAACGCATATGATGGCACGGCAGCCCAAGAAACGTTCGTTCTTTTCACGAAGGAAAGTACATGATTAGAAGAGATTACGAAAGGAGAGCCTCTTTTGTCTAAATTAAGAAAACAAAGCCGTCAACTGATCTATGCCGGACTTATCGGAGCAGGAGCTGTAGGGTTGGTGTTCGGAGGATATGTTATCTACAATGTCAAAACGATGAGTGATGTCAAGTCAGCCGTAGAAGCCCGTTATTTATCGGCATATGAGGAAAAGGAAGCTGAATTAAAGCAACAATGGGATTCGGGAGCACAAGGATGGATTACGATTCGGGATATTGAAGCAGGTGAACCGATATTACCGGAGGATCTGAAGCTCATTGCTGTTCCGGATGCACAAGCACCGCGAAATCTCTGGTCCAGTACCAAGCGGATGGAAGGCCAAGTGGCCAAAATAGAGTTGAAAAAAGGAACAGCCATTACCACTGAGATGGTGTATGAGGGTACACCGGCTCCGCCCGATTTAAGAAATCGAGAGCTGCAAGTTGTATTACTGCCGTCCTCACTCGTTAAGGGAGATATTATTGATGTTCGTATCCAATTCCCTACCGGACAGGACTATGTTCTCTTATCGAAGAAAAAAGTGGAACGACTCAATGCAGCTACCTTATGGATTACGATGACGGAGGAAGAGATTCTGTCACTCTCAAGTGCAATTGTAGATGCCTATTTACATAAAGCTTCAATCTATGCCTTAACCTATGTAGAACCACAGTTTCAGACACCTGCAATCGCGACGTATCCTGCCAATTCAGAAGTATTAAAACTGCTGGAGAGTGATCCGAATATTGTTCGACGAGCCGAGCAGGAGTTATCCAGACAGGTGCGAAGTTCGCTTGAAAGTTCACTGGCCGCCTCCATGACAGCACCATCAAAAGGGGTTGAACAGGATGTGGCACAATCCTCAGTTACATATAACAGTCGTCCATCATCAAATAATCCGGCAACGTCGGATGGAGTGATGTGGAATGATGGTTCAGGAAACGGAGCAGGAGCTAATTCTGGAAGCGTAAATGATCCTGCTGAAGCTTTACAAACAGAACAGCAGCGCTTGCTAACGGGTGGAGAATAGAGCGAAAAAGTGAGGTTTACTTTAGAATAATTCAGATAACAAGGAGTTTTAGAATAAGAAAGGAGTTGTAACATCTATGCATACATGGATCTTTGCGGGTTTATGTGAGAAAAATGATCTGATGTTATATCTATGCAAGATATTGGCTTCGACAGGCAACAAGGTCTTGCTCGTAGATGGAACCTTACAACAGAAGTATGGGTACGGTGTAGGTGACAGTAAGCAGTCTTTGCGAATTACGGAATTTGAAGGATTTGATATCGCTTGTCATTTTGTCACTTCAGCAGCTGTAGAGAATCATCTTGAAGTAAATGGAGAGCGATTAGACAGTTATGACTATGTGTTATATGACATGGAGACCTCACACTTTGCTTCCCGTAATCTCTGGCTGAATGCTGATGTAAGAGTCTGGGTGAGTGATTATGAGCGTTACAATCTGGAACGTGGCAAGGGCTGGTTGAAGCGGTTGCTTGAAGAACAGTCGTTGCCTGGTGAGCTGTCATTTCAGCGGATCTTAATTAACGGGGTTGACTGCAAGCTTGAAGCTCGTTATCTGTGGGCGTATCTGGAGGGCAGTCCGTTTGTATGGACAGGAGAATCCTTAGTGCTTCCGTGGGATGAGTTAACAGCTGCGGTTAAGCTTGAGAATGAGCATCATCGTCGAGTTCATCTTGGACCTTTGTCACGAAATTACAAAAAATCGTTGTGTCGTGTGGTCGAGCAGTTAACAGGTTGGGAAAGTGTTCGCAGTCGCCGTGCGATGAAAGAAGCAGAGAGGATGAGAGCATGAGCACCATTACCTTTTGGAGCCCTTTTGCAGGAACAGGTTGCACTTCGAGCACATTAATTAGTGCTTATGCGATGGCGCTTCACTACAGGACAAGAGTGTTACTTATTAATGCAGGCCTCGCCGGAACTGGCACAGAAGCTGCTCTACCGTCCAAAGATACGGATTCAGCGGATTTTATGTTCTCCTTCGAAGAGGGGGGCTGGGATGCGATTGAACGGCTGCATTCGAGCGGAAGTCTGAATAAGCACAATCTCAGGGATTATACCAAGCCACTTCTGAAGGAAAGACTTGATTTCCTAACCGGAAGAACTGATGAGATGGAACGTTCCCCGCAGGAACATGATGAGACTGTGAAAAAGCTGCTGAAAGTAGCTAACGAGTATTATGATCTGGTTCTTCTGGATGCGCATCATGCTGGTGTCGATTCACAGCTCAAGCTGCAACAGGCGGACTATGTTGTCATTAATCTCGATCAAAATATGCGAAATCTGGAGTTGTTCTTTGAAGAGATCCTGCCAGAACGAATGAACAATATGAATATACATGTTGTAATTAACAAATACGATTTGCATTCCCGTGCAACGCTTTCCAATATTCGGCGCCAGTTCAGATACAAAGGCACGATATCTGCGATACCGTACACAACCGGATACCTGGATGCAATGAATCGGCGAGATGTTGCTAGATATTTGCAGTTGGAAAGTTTGACTGAGGATAAGGATATTCGTAAAGGGAGTTTTGCTGCAAGCATGAGCGAACTCGCTCGCCTGATTATGGACGGTGCAGGTATGCGCACAGTTCTGAAGAGGCTGGAAAGGGGAGCCTGAACCTCCGATGCTCTGGAATACCATATGGATAAGTTTGATTTTGATTCTGTGCCTGACTTATATCTGGTTCAAGTATAGAACGTTTCTTCGTGAAAAGAATGCTCGTGTTCCTGAACAGGAATCTTTCACGATTGACATGTTGATTGAGAAGGTGAAGAACTCACTTCATGAGCTTAGTCATAGTCAGCTCGCGGATGCGGGTCTGCATGAAGAAGAATATCGTCGAAGAATTAATCAACGTGCCGAGATGAGAAAAGCACTGAAGGGCTGTGTCTCAGGCAGTATCAGCGACAAAACGTATGTCAAAAATCTGATAGCGGATCTCCTGACCCGAAGCATAGGGCTGAACAAATCCAATGTAGATGAAGTTATTTTGTTTGCAGAACCAGATTTGTTGACGATCCAGGACCGATTCGAAATTGTGTTTTATCTGTACCGACAGCAATTCGGTGTGGATGCACTCTCCCGAATGATTGATACCTACGATCTTGGCAGACTGAGAATGGAGGAAGGTACAGACGATGGAGGAAGTTATTATATCTCTGAGGAGGATATTCAGTATGTGTTCGAGTGCGAATATCGAGAGCTTGGATTCAGAGAAAAGACGGATATCATCGTGCAACGTATCTACCAACATTATAAAGGTTAAATAAATAGAAATCCCTTATATCGCAAGGGATACAAGGGATTAACTAGTTTAATAAATTCGAAAAATCACAGAAAAATCACTTTTCTTGCTATTTTGGTGGTGAATCAAGTATATCTGCGTAATGTAATTTTATCTTGTTAGATGTATCTTTTTTCATTTTATCAGTAACATGAGTATATACCTGTAAAGTTGTCTTAGCATTAGTATGCCCAACTCTGCTCATTGTTGATCTCAGGTCTGCTCCAGCTTCTGCAAGCATACTAATGTGAGTATGTCGGAAAATATGTGGAGTTGCAGGTTTTATAATAGTTGTATTCACAAGAATCTTTTTCATACGGCCTAATATAATCTTTGGGAAAAAAGGATATCCGTTTTTTCTACAAAAAACAAAATTCATATCTTGATAATTTGTAGTTCGAGGCGCCTTTTTTTGATTTTCTTTATGCACTTCTAATAATTTCATGATACTAATGTCAATGTCAATAGTTCTTATCGAACCTTCTGTTTTTGGTGGAGTTAATATATAAACACCACGGTTATCATTTTTGCTGTATATAGTTTTTGTAATTCGTATTTCATTTGTTTCGAAATTTATATCTGTCCACTTAAGGGCACACATTTCACCAGATCTCATACCTGAGAAGATTAATAAATAGAACATTTCGATATCTTGATATTGTCCGTATTCTCTTGTTGAGTCCAAAAATTCTATCAGTTCTTTTTTTTCGAAATACTTCTCAGCTATTACATCATTCTCTATTTCTTCAACAGTTCGAGTTTTTCTGGGAATAACCGCTCCGAAACAGGGATTATCGTACCTAATTTTATTTTTTATCGCATACTTAAAGATCATATTAGCTACACTATTCATTGTAATAATTGCACTGGTAGAATATCCTTTTTCATCGTAACTATTAAGCACATTTTGATACTGTCGATGGGTAATATTATCAATTTTCATTTGTGCCAGGTACTTACCAATTGACCTTATAGTAGTTAATCTTTGATCAATTGTGCGTTGCTTTATTTTACCTTTTGAATATGTAGCTAGCCACTCATATGCAACCATCTCAAAAGTGAGCTTCTTATTTTTCTGAGCGTCAATCCCGTATGAATTTAGATCAGAAATGACCTTATTGACTCGCTTTTCAGCTTCCTTCTTTGTATCCCCTCTTCGAGAAATCTGTTTTCTCTTTCCTGTGGCAGGATCAGGCGGAGCATCCCCAACACAAACCCACTTATATCCTTGTTTATTGTTTGATGCCACTTTGTAGAAATATGCCATGATGATCAGCTCCTCAAATTAACTAGTTTGATTTTTTAATTGTTGGAGAAGACGTCTTGATTCACTTGAAGGCTGTCTTGGTTTTGTTGACCGAAATAGGGTGACTGCCATTTGAATTTTACCTTTCATAAGTTCAACATCTTCACGGTAGCTGTGGTATTCTTCGTGTAATCTAGAAGCAATCTGTTCAGCACGATCTGCAGCCAGCTCAATAGGCACTTTGAACTCTTCCGCTAGAAGTCCGATATATTCTCCCCAGGTCATATCTAACGGCGTAGGAAGCAGATAGTAGGGCATAGAAGCCATCAATCTAAAGTTAGTTGCCTGGATCTCTTGAAGATCTACAAAGAGCTCTGGCATATCATCCTGGTGCCCTTCGTGCCGAACAATGTGTGCAAGCTCATGGAAAAAGTCAGCTCTTTGCTGTATGACAGAAGCGTCTTTGTTCAAAAAAATAACACTCCCCCAATCTTCCCAATGAGATTTCGGTTTTCCATTGTAGTAAATGATGTCTGCGCCCCATATGGAGGAAATTAGGTCGATATCTAGTTCATGCGGATGATTAATTCCAAACACTTGATACAAATCGCAGATCAACAGTTCTGTATCCGTTGGTTCATAATATGGAAGCATTATGCCATTTCCCCTTGTAAAATAGTACATATGTTCGGTTTTTAGTTTGAAAGAAAAGCCCAAAAGGGCTTGGTCGAATTACTTTGCTGCTGTGATACCAAAAGTAGAGATGTTATTGTCTTGGATTTTGAATCGATATTTAAAACCATTCCTGACAGTCGCTCCATCAAAAGCATTCAAGTTTACATCGCTATCAAGTAAACCTATATCTTTTATAACATCTTGCGCATCGTTGTATGTGTACTCACTATTAGTTGTCATGATAAGTGTAGCGATGGCCGTCATTAGCGTTCCGCCGTTTTGTTCACTGAAACCATCAGTTCCTATTAGCATAACTTCCTGTATTTCCTCATTGGAGTTTAATGCACCAACCATACTTAAGTCATCATTGAAAGTATATTGGAAAGTTCTTGTATCGCTTTCTTGAGACTTAGTTAAATCGAGTTTGGTTATACCTAAACCATTTAAGCGGTACTTACCCACGATTGAATTGAACGCATTCTTGAATTCATCTGTTGTCATGTTAAAAAGTGACAGACCATTCTGGTTAAGATCTTTTTGATTATCAACAACAGTAGATGCACTAGGTGTGTCTTCAGTCTGATCCGACACTGCGTTGATAGAATTATCAGCCAGGGCCCGAATGCCAAAAAGACCAACACAACATATTGTAAGAAATATCCCAGTTAAAACCCAATGTCTTTTAGCTTTTCCGTTTTGTCTTTTTACGGATTTGACAGCAAGAACAATAAATATGAAAAATGCAAAGAAACCAATTAAGAATAGTATTGTGAATACATCTTGCAAAATCTCACCTCGTGATTATCCTACTATCTAGCACTTATTTATCCTGCTGCTCCTGCTGCTTTTTCTTCATTTCTCTCCAAGCCTGAATTGCTGCATCTGCGACCTGCTTTTCCTCTTCAGTCCAACTCTTTCCGCCATCCAAGTAAGCACTACCACCTGAAGGAGTTTTTGAAATTGAGCGACCTAAAATATAATCACCTGATACTTCAAAAAAATCAGCAAAGATATTGATTTCGTTATCTTCTATTGGACGTTTTCCAGATTCAATTCTCGATAGAACACTATTACTCATACCGATACGTTCTGAAAATTCAAGCTGACTTAAACCTCTTTCCTCACGCAAGTTCTTAATACGTTTTCCTGTTACGGACAAAGGAATAACACTCCCTTTCTTTCTAAAACAGCAATTTAATGATATCATTTTTCTATTTTAGAAAAAACAATTTTGCTAAAGTGGCAAAAATTAGTTTGACTTTGCTAATTTAGCAATGTAATATATGGAACAAGAAGATTGCTAAATCAGCAAAGAGAGGGAGTGGAGAAATGCTTAGGGAATTCAATCTTCACTTTATAAAAGAAAGACGCAAGAAATTAGGTAAAACACTTCAAGACATGGCTGATTCACTAGACATGAAGAATGCTTCGACTTATATGAAATATGAAAATGGTGAGTATTCTTTTAAAGCAGTACACTTGCCAGTTTTGGCAAAACAACTTGAATGCAAGCTTAGTAATTTTTTTGCTGAAAACTTTGCTAAAACAGCAAAGTGATACTTCTGAAAGGAGACTTAACATGTTCAAAATCGAAGTCAATCCCAGTGAACTGGAACAAATGATCATGTCGGCCGTTCACAAAGCAATTGAACAATCAGCATTTGCTTCTTCACAAGCACATCCAACCTTGATGGATAAGAAGCAATTAATGGAGTTGCTACAGATCGGCGCTACGAAAGCGGCAGAGCTTTTGAACAGAGAGGATTTCCCAGTGATTAGAGAGTTTGGTCACCCAAGAGTACCTTTTCATTCATTAATGGTTTGGATTGACGAACACACAGATTGGGTGAAATCCAATGCCAAAGGCTATTGGGAGCAGCGAGGAGGCACTGCTTAATGCCACTACACTGGTATCGCGAATCCTCTCCAGCCGCATGCGTCGCAGGAGCCACCATAAGAGTTTTACTTCAAGGCATTGAGCCTGATGAAGCTCTCCAGCAAACGTTATATAACGGTCGTCATACTGACAATCCGGAAGAGATTACGTTTGATGAACTAAATTCATTGAAGGAAACAACCCAAGCTCACCTTGAGCAAATAAGAAAATCCGCCGGAGCTGTACCGGCTGCCGGCGGACGATGAAGGGATCAGGGGAAGACCTTACATCACAATATTACATCAACCCTCTGTCCAAATTCATCCGACTAAAACGGACAAAGGAGATCTTGTAGATATGACAATTGGACATTTTCCTGGTGCATTGGGTGAAGTTATCAAACGCACCGGTGATACTCTGGCAAAGGCTGGAGAAGCAGTTCACATGGATGGTTCGCAGATTGGAAAGGTGATCAAAGGGACGCGTAATCCATCGAAAGAACTAATGCGTAGTGCGGCTGAACATTACGATGATGGTCAGTTATACATTGCTGCAGCTGGGGAAGTCACAGGCGGCGCTTTTGCTCCCTGGCTGGACAATGTGGACTTACATAGGGCATCGGTGCTTTTTAAAACGGTCGAGGAAATGAAGGAAGTTTTGGACCTGTCATCCGAGGTGCCGATCAATAAGACGGGCGACCAGCTCACCGAAGCTGATCGGCAGATAATGAAGCGGCTTCTGATGGAGACGGTCGAAGCGATAACGGCGCTCACGCACTTTGCAGCCGTGCTGTGCAAAGAGTATTCGTTCTCTTGGTTCGGGATCTGGAAAGAGCATCGGGCCGAGCTAAAGGCTAAAAAATATATGAAATGAGGTTGATTGAATGTCTCGTGAACAGTTGGCATATGAAGCATTGCAGGCTGGAAGAAACTCGAAGCACAACTTGGAACTGATTCGAAAACAGCCTGAGAAATTGTTGCCTGGGAAGATGAATGAAGCGGAGCAGTATCTTAATCAGATGATCCGGTTCGCGGAAGTAGAAATGAAAAATGCCCGCCTGGCAGGGCGGACACTTGGTCTGAGAACTCGGTTAAAGTCTCTTCTGCTGCAAATTGTACAGTCTCCCGAGCAAAAGCGCAAGGGGGAGTCTGTATGAACAATCAGATGGCCATCCAAATCATCATAAATTATACGGAATGTGCTAAGGCCCTCCGCCAGAACACGGCAGCTGTTACAGCATTCAATGGATCGGTTCAAGGAACGGACTTCGAATCCATTTGGCAAGAACGGGAAATGATCTTTCACCGCTGGCAGAACGCTGCTTTAAGTTTGCGTGAGCTGCCGTCAGAATACATGGCACAGGCCGTGGCGGAGATTGAAAAGATTTAACAATACAAGTTATGGACAGGCCATTGTCGGCCTTGTCTCACTGCTTGCGGGACGGGTTTCATAACCAACTCCCGTTCCGTTGGCGGTGAGATGCGGCTGACGCATCCAAGGTGGTGGCAGAACGAGCATGCAGCGCCTTAAACAGAGCGAAATAGGAGTGGAAGTCTCCGGCGCTTATAGGAGTTTGTACGGCATGACTGTACAGAAAAATGCCCACTCATGCTTTCCGGTGAAGTTCGTCCGAAACATGGCGACCATAAACTACGACGCAAACCGATGCCGGGTTCAAGTCCCGGCCCATCTTGAAAGTACATATGAAAGGAGGGCACAGGGAAATGGACATTCAAGAATCGTTTGATAACATGCTGAATCTCTTGAACAGTTTGAAGGATGACACGAATGACGCTTTAAACAATACGCCTTACATCCTTCGTAGATTATCTGAATTTACGGATGGAGAAATTGGTGACTTAATTTCTAACCTCGAAAGAGTTCGTGACAAGGTTGAGGAAATGGAAGTTGAGTTGAACGGGTTAAAGGAAACCGAGGATCAGAAAATCGCTGACAACGAAAAATAGCCCGCGGCTACGGGCTATCTCAGAACATTGAAAATTAAATATGGATACACGGTCATCTTACCATGGGTGACCGTTCCAAACAAGGAGGACGTTATGAGTAAAACGACTGCTATTACTGTCGACTTATCGGCTCAAACCATTGACGCTGCTGTTAAACCAGCGATGCACTACACGCCAGCAATACTTTCCGTCTCGGGTACATTTGGTTCCGTTGAACTGATGGCCGATGACGATCAACTTGCGGCTGTAGCGGATGCAATCAGCCAGCACTTCAAATCAAAGGAGAAGAGCGCATGAGACAAATTACTTTGACTTCCCTGACCCTTCGCAATTTCAAAGGATTACGGGATTTTGTATTGGAAGCTGACGGTCGCAGTGTTTCTGCTTACGGTGACAATGCCACAGGCAAAACAACGTTGTTCGATGGGTTCGTATGGACGCTGTTCGGTAAAGACAGCCAAAATCGCACTGACTTTGAAATCAAAGGTCTGGATGAAGCCGGGAAAGTTGCTGAACACGGCTTACAACATGAGGTTGAAGCAGTCTTGATGGTTGATCGTCGCCGCCGCTCCTTCAAAAAAGTGTTTGCTGAGAAATGGACGCGTAAGCGGGGACAAGCGGCAGCAGAATTTGGTGGTCATACAACAGAATATTATGTGGACGGTATTCCAGTTAAGCAAGGGCAGTACAAGGCCGAAGTCGATGGGCTAATCAGTGAGGACATATTCAAACTCCTGACAAGTCCTTCTTACTTTAACGAGATTCTTAAACCGGATGCCCGCCGCAAAGTTCTGTTGGACGTATGCGGTGAGATGACGGATGCCGAAATCATTTCAAGCAGGAAGCAACTCGCGCCATTGGCTGACATTCTTGGAGATCGAAGCCTTGAGGATCACCGCAAGGTGATCGCAGCTCGTCGGACTGAGATCAACAAGGAACTTGAAAAGATTCCGGTCCGCATCGATGAAGCTCGTCGCAGTATGCCGGACGTTTCCGACTTGGACGCTGAACTTCTGCAAGAAGACATCGAAACGATGCGCGGCAGGGTAGATGCCAAAACCGCTGAGCTTCAGCGGATTCAATCCGGTGGTGAGTTGTCGGCCAAGGAGATCCGCTTGCGTGAGATCAACGCGGAATTGTCTGAAATTAAGCAAGTGATTCAGGCAGACGGCTTACAAGCAGTAAGCGGACAACAAGCAATCCTTTCGCAATTACGTGGTGAAGCTTCTGAACTACAGTCCCGATTAACTGCAGGGCAACGTGAGGAAGAACGCTATAAAGGACAGATAGTTCGTGTAGATAGTCAGGTTAAAAGGCTACGGGCAGAATGGACGTCACTTGACAGTCTCCAGTATCCGGTGCACGAACACGAACATGATGCCAACTGCCCTACATGCGGACAAGCACTTCCGGATGACCAAGTCCAGTCGGCAAAGGACAAAGCACTTGAAGCATTTAACTTGGACAAGTCCAAACGTCTTGAAGCAATAAGTGCTGACGGTAAACTTGCAGCAGCAGAGAAGAACGACCTTGAAAAGGCATTGAAGACACTTGATGGCGAGTTGGCCAAGCTGAAGGAGGAAATTGCATCGAAGGCGGCAGAAGTTACGGCGGCTGAAGCAACCCTACAGAGCTTGCAAACGAATGTTGCTGATCCGGCTGACGATACCAAGTACCAGTCCAAACAGCGCGAAGGAGAACAAGTCCGTGCTGAGATCGAGCAACTTCGTTCTTCTTCAGCTGATGCCATTGGCAAAGTGCAATCCGAGATCCGGTTGATCCGATCGCAAGTTGATGACTTGGAAACGGACAAAGCGAAGCTGGCGACAGTAAAGGCAACTGAGGAGCGCATCGCTGAGCTGGCTGAACAGGAGCGTAAGCTTGCAGGCGAGTTTGAGAAGCTGGAACACGAGCTCTACCTCACAGAAGAGTTCACACGAACGAAAGTGTCGCTTCTTGAATCCAAGATCAATAGCAAATTCAGATATGCCCGGTTCAGACTCTTTGAGGAACAGATCAATGGTGGTCTGAAGGATGTTTGCAAGACGCTGTATAACGGCGTTCCGTATGAGGGCGGTCTGAATAACGCAGCTCGGATCAACGTCGGCTTGGACATCATCAACACGTTGGGACAATATTACGGATTCTCGGCCCCTATCTTCGTAGACAATGCCGAAGCCGTGACGCAGCTCATCGATACAGATGCCCAAATGATTCGTTTGGTTGTTCCACCGGCATTCAGTAGTTTGCCAGAAGAAGTACAGGAAGAACTCAGCAAACAACATGGCAGTTATGAAGAAGCTGAAGCTGCTTGGAAAGACAGAAACAAGAAACTCCGCTTAGAGCATAACGACATCCAGGAGGCGATTTAATTGAGCGACTTTTCAACAACACTTTCAAAAGTAAATGACAACTATTTCCCGATGATCGAGCGTCAACTCATCGGGAATGGCGTGAAGATGGACGAATATGCAAAGTCATGTGTGTTAAATGCAATTTCAGCAATTAACAATGCGTTGGATTCAAAGGGCATCAGCTGGAATGACAGTGATTTAGATAAGAGCAATATTACTCAAATTTTGCTTCAGGTCGCTTCTCTCAAACTTAATGCCGCAGCTAGTCCCCGGGAGGTTTATTTTCAAACTCGGAACGTTTCGGTCAAAAAGAAGGTTGATGGCAAGGACGTTACCATTTGGAAGAAGTCTATTGAAATGGGGATTGAAGGTGATGGCAATGATGCCATCCTCGCTCGCTATGGACGTGATGTGAAGAAGGTCGGGCAGTTCTGGCTTGTACGCGAGGGTGATGACTTCACTTATCCGGAATACACCGGATTCGACGTTGTTCCCCCGACGTGGCGACCAAAGGGCAAAGGTGACGTGGTGAGAGTTGTGTACCCCATCATGAAAAAAGACGGAACCATTGAATTTCATATTGCTGAAAAGGATGACGTTATCCGTAATCTCCTTGCACATATGAACAACAACATGATGAATGAAACATTCGGTATTTGCGCTGATCGATACAAGGCTACTGCCGACCAACGTAAGCAAATAGCTGCTAAGAAATCTGAAATCCTCAACAAAGCTAAGGCTGCAGGCATGGCAGCGTTGGATGATTCCGAACTTCAGCAATACATCAGTACAGCCTGGAGCGAACCACAAAGTAGGGAATCTATGCTAATCCGTAAGATGCGGAACAACGTAGTGAAGAAGATTCCAAAGGACTTTGGTAATGCGCTTGTAGAGCTGTCGTACACCGAAGCAACGGATGAGTCATACAACGAAGTTCAACGCGAAATCGCTGAACATGCCAATACAGAGCCGATTGATATTTCACCACCGCCAGGGCAAGCGAATGAAGAGAACGATCTTCAACAGGAGCCTGAACAACACGATGAACAACGAGAAATGAATTTTGGTGATGAAGGTTCACCTGATGGTAATGGACCTGGATTCTGATGGTCGAGATTACTTCCCTCGGCTCCAGTAGCGCGGGTAACGCCTACCGAATCACGGACGGCCACACGTCCCTGCTGCTGGATGCAGGGCTGCGCTATAAGGATATTCAGCGTGGTCTTGCATTTCAGGTGTCATCATTGTCCGGATGTCTCGTAACTCATGAACATGGAGACCATAGCATCGCTGTCAAAGATCTGATCAAGGCAGGAGTGGACATATACACCAGTTCCGGCACTGCTGATGCTTTAGGGATAGACAGTCATCGTGTGCGGCGTGTATCGGCACTTGAGCCATTCACCATTGGTACCTGGTCAATTCGACCCTTTGATGTTCAGCATGACGCAGCGGAGCCCTTGGGGTTCCTCTTGGCTAATACAGCAGGGGACAAGCTTCTGTTTGCAACAGATACCTATTACATCAAGCATCGTTTTACCGCACTTACTCACATCATGATCGAGTGCAATTATTCCATCCAGATCCTTAATCAAAATATCGCCGCTGGCCATGTGCCGGCGGTTATGAAACATAGATTGTTGCGTTCTCACTTTTCACTCGAGAACGTGAAGGAATTCATTAGAGCAAATGACATGCGGCGTGTGCAAGAGATTCACCTGCTCCACTTGTCAGACAACAACAGCGATGAAGCGTTGTTCAAACGAGAAATAGCAGCCCTCACAGGCAAACAGGTATATGTAGCGGGTAGGTGATCGATATGAACGATCTGTCAGGCAAACCGCTCCTGAAGAGCATGATGGGGGAGCGGATTTGGAAGTTGTTCGATACTGACAAGGCAGCCTTTCAACGTGAAACCATTGCGTATTTTGAACGCGGGTACCCTGATTGGGAAGTAAAGCGGGCCAAGTATCCGCATGTATTCCTAAAAGACAGAAGGGAGCATTAAACATGGCAAGTGTTAAGCAAATATCTGTTGGTGCGACTTACACGAAAAACCTGGGCAATTACCAAAGTCTCAAGGTGGAAGCAAGCGTAGTGATGGATTTGAATGAAGGCGATGAATACAAAGCAGTTTACGCTGACGCATGGGAGAAGGTCCAAGAGCAAGTCCGAATTGGATTAGGAAGGAGCAATCAAAGTGAACAACACCAAACAGAGCAGAAAGGCAGTCTTCAACCAGTTGCAACAAATGTTTGAAGACGCTTCGATGGAAGGGCCGGAGGTTCTCCAGTCCCATTTAAGAGACGTTGCTTTCTCGTTGGGGGCACAGGCTGCAGCGTCGTCAGATCCTGCTCATATGCCACAAGCGATTAATGATTTAGTTACTCATTTCGGTCGTGGAATTCAAACCATTATTCAAGAGATAACGGGCAATGAAAGCAAGTTCGATGTAGCTGTTTACGCTGTTCAACAGAAATAATATTGGTTTATGGAACTGAAATCACGGCTGCTACGGGAGGGGGAGACGCAAGTGACCGAGACAGCCAGACCGACCCTTTCCGGGCTTCTGGAACAATTTGAAGCCATTGGCGGGCCGGAGGAATTTGGTCCTGAAGGGATAGCAATAATGATTGCCTTATGGCGACGCAGTGCAAAGCTTGGGTGGCGTAAGGCGTGGAAAATGACCAATAAGGATCTCATGGTTCAAACAGGAATTACGAACAAAGGTACGCTAAATGCTCATCGAAAAAAGCTCGTTGATGCAGGATTGATTGCTTACATTCAACCGCCAAGAGGACAATCCAAAGGAGATTACAGCGTCGAATTCGACTTGTTGGGTGTCGGAGTGGAACAAAATTTGAACCACTTGGATAGCTACTCTGGCGAAGTAGGACAGGAAGTAGAACAAAATATAGACCACTTTAACGGGGGAGGTGAGAAAGTGGAACAAAAATTAAACCACTTTCCGCAAGTAGAACGAAAAGTGGAACAAATTTTAGACCCTGTATTAAAAGATCTTCTTCATTCTTCTTCTGCTTCATCATCTGCTACTGCAGACGAGAATCAAATTGATCGACAACCTGATCCGGAGTATGAATCATTTTACTCTGCTCACAAGCGAGTGTTTGGATTCGAGTGCAATCCATTCCAAGCACAGCAACTTATCGTTTACATCGATGAGGACAACATGGACGAGGCTGTGGTTATACGAGCGATGGAACGTGCGGCATTGGCTGCTTCAGGGTACAGGTTCACCCTTATTACCAAGATCCTTGGAGACTATCTGAGGTCTGGGGCCAAAACGATTGAAGCAGCCAAAGCGTTGGACGAGGCTTTCGAAGCAAGGAAAGGTTCTTCAGTTACAACAGGTTCGGTACCGAGTGGTCGGAGACAACAACCGTCTAGGCAACAACAGAATCAGATCCGACTGCAACAAATGTTGAGAGAGGAGGAGACGCGTGGAAAGGGCTGATATTCTTCGGTTGTTCATGCTAATCAGCGATGAGTACCCAAATTTTATAACCAGCGACGAAAACATAGACCGTCATCTCAAGGAGCTGAAAGATTTCCCTTTTGAAACGGCTGTCCAAAATGTTGAGCGTCACATCAAGATAAGCAGTTTTTACCCCAAGATCTCTGAGATACGGGGGTTCGCGGCCGATCAATCAGCACGTGAACGTGAGCTGGAAGCAACCAGGGCTTACCTAAATCAACGAGAAGCAAACCGGGCTAAAGCTACGTTACCGCCGCCTGGATGGAAGGATGGTTTAATTGAACGGCTTCGACATAGAAAATAACTTGCCATACAGCATGGAGTTTGAACAGGCAGCATTGGGTGCATTGTTGCTAAAACCAGATGAAGCATTGGAAAACGCCGAAATGCTCACAGTTGATGCTTTTTACGATAAGGCTCATGGCTTGATTTACAAAACGATTGCGGAATTGGCTGAAGGACAACAGCCGATCGACCTTGTAACAGTGACGGGCGGCCTGAAGGAGAAAGGTGAACTAGAAGACATCGGTGGAGTAAGTTACCTCGCTAAGTTGGCGGGAGGAGTACCAACTGCCGCGAATGCCGGTTACTACTTCGAACAGCTTCAGGACATGGCAATTCGCAGGGACCTGATTCGGACGAATATGCTTCTGATACAACAAGCAGCTGCAGGAACGGAAATATCGCAGTTAATGGCCAGCGCTCAACAAGCACAGAACAAGTTAACTGATCGAGCAGCACCAAAACAGGATTTTAAGCGAATTGAAAATGTGTTGATTGATGTTGTGGAATCTGCCGAGATTCGTTCTGACAACTTTAAGAATGGCACAGTCACAGGTATTCAGACCGGATTCAAAGACTTGGATAGTATCACAGCCGGATTGCAAAAGAGTGATTTGATTATTGTTGCTGCTCGACCATCAGTAGGTAAAACGGCTTTCGCTCTAAACATTGCCCAAAACGTGGCCATTCGAAATACCGAAACGGTAGCCATATTCAGTTTAGAAATGTCAGCATCTCAGCTTGTTCAGCGGATGGTGTGTGCCGAAGGGAACATCGACGCGAGCAACATGAGGATGGGCGATTTTGCTTCAGACGATTGGACAAAGTTTGCTGAAGCAGTTGGAATCCTGGGTTCAACAAATATCCGTATTGACGATTCGCCGGGTATTACTGTTCACGAGATCCGCGCGAAGTGTCGCCGCCTGAAAAAGCAAGAAGGACTGGGGATGATCGTCATCGACTATCTTCAGCTCATCGCAGGTCGTCAGGGAAAAGGTTCTGAGAATCGACAGCAAGAGGTTTCCGAGATTTCAAGGACCTTGAAACAATTGGCTCGTGAATTGGATGTTCCGGTTGTTGCACTTTCCCAGCTCAGCCGAGCGGTTGAACAACGCCAGGACAAACGCCCAATGATGTCCGACTTGAGAGAATCAGGCTCCATCGAGCAAGATGCCGACATTGTAGCGTTCTTGTACCGGGACGACTACTACAACCAGGAGTCGGAGAAGAAGAACATCATCGAGATCATCATCGGTAAGCAGCGGAATGGTCCGGTAGGCACGGTTGAACTGGTCTTCCTGAAACAGTTCAATAAATTCGTCAATTACCAACGCACTCATAACGATTCATTCGGACCAAAACCGCCACAACAGCCCCAAAACATTGAACAACGCCAGTGGGCGTAAGGAGGAACGCACATGAAGCAAGGGAAACGGCTTACCAAGAAACAAAAGATCGATCTGCTCAAGGCCAGACCGGGCGTAACGTTGGAAAACTGGTTGTCTGAAAGGGAAACGTCTGAAGGTGTTGTACTGCTGAATAAGCATTCGGGGAGACGCTGGTTGCTGGACAAGATCGATGGCATGTTGCGGCCATACAAGGTACGTACTTGATGGGCAGTCCTTATACCAGATGGGCGGTGTCAGAGTACATGAGACATCGATTCATGAACACGGGACAGGTTCCTGATTGGGACGAGCTGCAGACGGAATTTGCGGGAATTGATCAAACTGAGCTCCACGAAGGGATCGCTGAGTTTGATGCAATTGTCGGAACTGGAGGTGCAGTGTGCGAAAGCTGATTGATCCGCACCATCAGACACATCTCAGTTACGTTGTTCGCGGGGATGATGGGCGTAAACTGGCTGAGGTGTTTGTCATTAAGCGAGACATGTTGCCTGCAAGTCAGCGGCGTAAGGAAAGGAAGCGTGCCACACGATGAAGATTATGGGCATTGATCACGGGACCAATTATGCGGGATGGGCAACGATGACGAAGGGCAAACCAATTGATTTCGGTTTAAAGGACTATTCTAAAATACTGATGCCCAAGGTCTTGAATGCCATTTACCAGGACAACTACGACATGATTCAATCTCACAAACCTGATGTCGTAATTTTGGAACGTCCCGTACATTTCAAAAATGCGAATAGCGTAATTGCTTTGGTTGGTGCATATTCAATGGTTACATTGGCTGCACTCCATAATCGCGTTCGAATTGCTGAGATACGTCCTTCCGAACTGAAGATGTTCACAGGCAAAGGAAATGCAGATAAAGAAACGGTTGCGGTTGAGATGCAAATGTTATTCGACCTTGATTTAGACGAAATTGCTATACCCGTTTACTACAAGAAGAATGATCCAAAGGGGCAGTACAAAGTTGGGGACTTTCAAACTCGTTTGTACGATCCATCCGACGCTTTAGCCTTGTGCTGGGCGTACGACCAAAAACATATCAAAGGAGTTGCATAATCATGACAATTGAATTCGCGAAATTTACAGCAGAGGTAGCAAAGGGTATTAAAATCGGTTCTGACGTTGAGGTGAAATTGCTTATTCCTTTAAAATCGGCTGTTCCATTCCTGGAATTCTTGAGCAACAGCCAAGGGCAAGACGTTATGGTTCATCTGGGAGATCCGCAGGCTGCTTTCGACTTTGAGGACCAAGAGAGTGACCCAATGTACAACACTTGGAACGGTGGACGCCGCGTAACAACTGATTCATCCGGTGTGGTAACACAGATCGTGAAGCCGGGATCAGAACCTGAGCAGGACGAGAATCAAGCTCAGTTATTTGGTCCAGTTGAAGCACCGATTGATAAAGAAAATCCAATTGCAGACGGTAAGGAAACGATTGAAGGTAACGGTCAGTCAACTGTTCCTCCGACAGGCAGCGACGGTGACGGCACTCCTGATTGGTTAAGCGAAGGTAGTGAAGATCAGTCAGGATCGAAGGAAATGGACTTTACTTCTGAAGGCGGGGAGGGTGAACCGAAGTCGGCAGTAGATCCCCAACACGTAACACAAGAAGATCCGCCTGCAGGTGATAAAGCCAATCCGCCTGCTGAGATCGGCAAGGAAGAACTTGAGCTGTTCATTCTCAATCAACGGCCAATATTTGATGATATCAAACTTGCTGACGCTCCTGCCGATTTCCCTGCCTTGTTGCAACAGCGTAACTCCGGCAAAACGTGGATGGAGATCTCCAAAGAGATCAATGTCCCAAGTGGTCAGATCAGTACAAAATATGGCTTGTACAAAAAGCGTGTTACTAAAATGATGCAGGATGGCGTAGCAGTCTAAGCATTATTCATACAGCAGCATCCCCCGGTCGATCGTTGACTGGGGGAAACTACTAATCTTTCATCTTATTCAAGCTTCTTTTGTACGGCTTGCCATTGCTTCCAGTGCCATTGAAGAGCTTCAGCATGAGGTAGTTTCTGAAGATGAGTCAAATCCGAATGAGTAATTTGTATGTCCCGGATTGTCGTTTTAGTTGAGATATGAATCATTGTGGTATCAGGGTCGATAGAGAACATTCCTGAATCATATGCCAAATGGTGATTTCCACACAATACAAGACCGTTACGAGGATCATCAGAGCCATTTGATTTTTTTGGAATAATATGAGCGGCTTGAAGCAATGGCAATGCTTGCATAGCACATACCGCACAACATGGACCATAACGTTTGATGACATTAAATTTGAATCTTGGCTGACCAGTTCTGTTACTCACTGTAATGGTCCTGGAAGGTGCACGAGGAACAGTTGGAATAAAAGGAACATCGTCTAGGTGATCTATCTCATTTGGTTGAGTCGAAAAGTCTAAAGGGTCCAATTCTATAAGGAAATTTTTAGCTAGATCATCCCAAGAAACTACTTTACCCAGCTGTACTTTTCTCATCTTTCCTACTTCAGAAATTACGAAAATTGGTAGGTTGGAGATAGCGGCATTTTTAGCAGATTGAATCTCATTCTTATCAAACGAGCTATGTCTATCTGTTACTGGATAATGATATATTATTTCGTTTTCAGAGACTTCATCAGGATAGTGCCTACCTGTATGTAATATTGAAACTGCTAATCCCGCTTTATCTTCTGTGTAACTCTGAGTGGTTGTCGCATCCCTATATATGCCTGCTTGTCCTGAGAAGAAGCGAAACTGGCGAAGTATTCTGGGTTCTACATTGTTGGGGTCGTTCTCGCTTAATAAACGATTCCACATGGAATCTCTTCTAGCTAATTCTATACTTATTGATTCTGTCATGTAACTAACACCTACTATTCGTTTAATTAATATATTTTTACATGGTTTTGCCTTATAGGCAATGAGCATTTGAAAGGAGATAACTATGAAGGTACCTCGCATCCTGCACTATCCCGGCAGCAAGTGGAGCATGGCAGATTGGATCATCAGTCAAATGCCGCCGCATACAACATATTTGGAGCCATTCTTTGGTTCTGGTGCGGTTTTGTTCAGCAAGGATCGCAGTTTAATAGAAACGGTGAATGATTTGGACGGTGAAGTGGTCAATTTGTTCCGCATCATTCGAGAGCGTCCGAAAGACCTGGCACATGCAATCCGATGGACCCCACACTCGAGGCAGGAATATTACGAGAGTTATCACGACTCTGAAAACGACCTTGAACGTGCGCGCCGTTTGGTAGTCAGACTCTGGCAAGGTAGGGGAGGTAAAACCGCACACCGGACAGGCTGGCGTAGCATGATTGAACCGAATGGTCCTATGCCAGCTAAAGAGTGGATTGAGTTCCCAAACAAAATCAGCTCAATTGCTAAACGTCTACAGGGGGTGCAAATTGAGTGCCAACCTGCAGCAGAGTTGCTACTGAGATATCAACGTCCAGACGTATTGATTTACGCTGATCCGCCTTACATGCATAGCACACGGACAACAACTAGTTATCGGTACGAAATGACAGACCTAGAACATGGAGAACTTTTGGATGTATTGGACGATCATCCAGGTCCGGTTTTACTCAGTGGTTACGCTCATCCATTATACGACGAACGTTTAAAGTACTGGCAGCGTGAGACACGCCGTGCAAAGGCTGAGGGCGGGGCAATCAGGGAGGAAGTCCTCTGGATCAATCCTGTCGCTGCCGGACAAGTCGGACAGATGCAATTATTCTAAGGAGCTGATGACATGGCCATCTCACCAAAGGTAATTAAGTTGATCGATCATAAGCTGGCCCCGTTGATCGATAACGGCTGCCGCATCGATCAAATCAAAATGGTGTGTGCTGCAGGTACGGAACTGGTGGAACAAGGATCAGTCCAGACGGGTTTTGGCAAGTTGCGGGTAGAGCCGAGTAATTTTGTGCCACAGGGTAGGTCATATCTTATCGAAGAACGGTACCGAGGATTCACATGGGTACGAAATTCAAAAGACAAGGAGAGGAAGCACAGTGGCAACGAAAGCAACATTAGAGAAGATTCTCAGCCGTCGGCAGAAGGAAGTCTATGACTATATTCGACTATTCATTGAAGACAACGGTTATGCTCCTACGTTCAGGGAGACTGCTGAAGCGCTCATGTTGTCGTCATCTTCTACTATTCATTCACACATTAACACACTCATTCGAAAGGGATACCTTACACATACAGCAGGAGGAGTTCGCACCTTGGCGTTGACCAAGAAGGGCAAACGGCCAAAGGTCGTAACTCAAGCGGGTATCATGAGATGGATTCAAGATCAAGGCATTGAGAAAACACATGATGCCAAAGTCTATAAGCTGTTGTCAGATCTGCAGGAAGGCATTCAATCGGGGAGGATCTGCTGATGGTCGATTATGGCAAAGTTAATACAGTAGTGTGGACGAAGGAACAGATAGCAAATCACTTGAAGGCAATTGGGGCTGAGCATCCACCTAAACGGCCCGACAAGTTGCAAAAGGCGGTTACTGCTCCACAACAGCATAACGGCAACAGTAGGTACTGCAAACGTGGAGGTGAATGGTAGGTTTGCAAAGAGATCATAGAGCATTGCTTTTAGAATACGGATATCCGGAAGACTTGGTAAGTGGATGGAGTGCTGAAGAGTGTGAAGCGGAGTGGGACGAGTTCTGCAACGAAGTTATTCCAGTATAATAAATATCCCCCGCGAGCTTGGCGGCCAGGCGGGGGATATAGTGGATGTTATTTCCTCATTCCTCTTATTAGTATATCACAGGATAAAGGAGAATGAGGGGAATGGCGATGGCATGGGGACAAGGGGAACTCTTTGCAAAAGCATCTAAACAGGAAATCCAGCGGACAAAGTTCCTGCTCGATAAATATACAGATATGGTCTCCTTGATGAGAGACTTTGAGCAATTCGAGCAGGATATGCAACAAGTAGGCATCGATGGCGAAGCAGCTCGCCGCATCGATCAGACAGATCTGCATGCGGACAAGACGGCAAACGCTACGATTCTGATTGAGAAACAACGCTGGGTGTACAAACGATATAACTTCTATACACACCAGTTGGAAAGGGCGCAACGGCTAATCAAAGACGAAGAAGCCCGTAAAGCCGTTGATTACAAATACATTCAAGGTTATTCACGCAAGGAAACGATACTCTTCTTCCGGCGCGCACTCAGTGACAGCACGATCAAGCGCAAAATCGATGAGGGACTGGAGAGTGTCGCAAATACCTTGAAGCTTATCGGATTTTTTGAACAGGATGATGCAGAGTTTTAGGGGCGACATAGTTTCGCCCTTTTTTACTTTGTGTCCGGTCATTTTCCTATTTTAGTTAATTTGGTAGATGGTATAATAATTTGAATACCGCACTTATTCTATTGTTAATAAAGGGGATCAGCGATGCGAAAGAATATATTGTCTTTAATGGTTATAGTGCTTGTTTGTTCAGCTTGTACAATGTTCAATGAATACGAAGGGTACATGAGAAAAGCCAAAGATTCTATGAAGGAAGGCGAATATGAAGAAACATTGGAGTACATACAGAATGCTTTAATAGAAGAACCTAATAGCAAAGATGCGGCGGCCTTAAAAACAATGGCTGAAGAAGCGCTTCTGAGGGAAAATAATGAGTCGGAAAAAAAGAGGTTTATTGAAGTTACAGTTCCCATATATGAGAAACTAATCACTTTAACAGAGGGAATAAATGAAGATGCCTCAAACATATCTGTTTCCGAAGCTGAGTCATTACTTCCTGAGTTGGAACAGATAAAAAAAGAGTTATCAGGGATGTCTAAAGAATGGAGTCAATCGGAAGTTTACTCAAATACATTTCAATATCTTAATGGTGCATCTGAGGATTTGAATTTATGTCTCATTGCAATAATTGAGGATATTTCGGAACCAATTGAATTGAACGGAGACAATAGCAGATCAAATATTATTACTCAGACTTTAAGGAGCAATGATTCGAAAATAAGAGCTCGCTTGGCGTTTTATGACTTTACCAGCAAAGTGGAAAGTTTCAATGATGCCTTACCCACTGAATAAGGTTACTTAAATATTTGACCCAAACATGAACCTAACCTGACCTTATTTTGAGACAATGTTGGACCCCATATGACCATTTTTCCGTGATACATTAGGAGCATAGAAAAAGGCGCGAATGAAACGCACGGCTGCACAATGCGGCATATGACCGGGGCGTTCCTCTTCTCGCTTTTTCTGTTAACTTATGAAGGTGATTCAATTCAGATACCGAATTAGTTATAGGGGAGGTGTCGATTATTGGATTTCTGGCAACTATTAATTGTGTGGATTGGTATCATCTGCTGGGTTATCGCGTATAAAGATCGGGTAAGCAAATGGATACTGTATCCTGTGTCGCTTGTTGGCGTGTTTGGTACATTCATGTTTTGGATTCTTAATCAATAAAGTGAGAAAATAGGCGAGATCAGGAGCTAACGAAAAGCTATACTACTATAATTAAGCAAAGTGTTTTTGACTCAATAATGTAATCTCAGTAAAATGGTCTTGTTCTTCCTCTATAGTTACATAGTACGTATGCATTTAAAGCAAAGAGCGGAGCGTTTTTGCGGCGACCGTTTCGGGCGCATGCTCTTTTAGGACGTAACACCAACTTCATACATATCACATTTAAGTCGTTCCTTCATGGATCGGCTTATTTTCATTGGAGGAATTGAAGTGATCAGCAGAAGACGGAAGAAGATACGCACTCGCCCCAATAAGCAGCCTGAGAAATGCAAAGGTTGTATATGGGGTATATGGGATGGAGTGAAACAGTTTTGCCCTAAACCTCCTGATTGTTGCGTAAGAAAGGGAAAATCTTCCTAAATGTCGAATTTTGATATAAGGGGAGGTGAAGAAAGCATGATTACTGTAGAAACAACATTGCAAGATAGAGACGGTATTATTAAAGTCTCAAGCGGTAAAAAAATTTATCTGAATGAGGCTCAGGTAACAGCATTACTCAATTCCGATATCGTAACTTATCCGGAAGATGGCGGTAATGGTTATACCACTTCAGTGAAAACCAAACTTATTGAGAAACATTTCTCTCTGTTTGACGCTGAACCTAAATGGGAAATAACATTCCAATTGATCGAGTAGGCACCCTTCGTGGTGCTTTTTCTTTTGATTTCATATGACAGAATGTGAGCCATTCTAAGCTTGTTAATATGAGAACGTCCGTTTGCAGGGATTAGTCCATTAAAGAGCGGAGAACAGCAACTGAGTAATCCTACGCATGCCTATGATGGTCACCCAAACGTTGAAACCAACTCAACACAAACGCTATTGGAAACTATAAGTGAGTATGTGTTAATATAAGGGTCTAAAGGCGTATGCCACCAGCGTAGGTTCGATTCCTTGCCTCTCCGTACTTCTAACTCATCTCACATCAAACTGGTACCTTGCAAGCTTGATTTCAGGTTTAATAGGTGCTGCAATGTGTGACTGGTTCAATTCCATGAAAGTGAAAGGAATGTTGCTGATGAGATATATCGTATTAACGCTGTCCCTGGTTGCTTGCGGGAGAGAATGGTTGCTTGGTTATAGCTAAAACCTAGGGACAGCATCCAAAAGCATTAGGTCATCTCGCTAACGAGGTGGCTTTTTTTGTGCTATTATACATTGACGAATCTGAACTATAGCTCTTGACCGCCGTCAATTATTGTCTGATACTGGAAGATATTGTGTCAGAAATAGATTGGGAGTGGTTAGATGAAGAAGAAGTATATTGCGTTAATTGCTTTAGGGATTTTTTTGATATGGGCTGGTTCAGCGGTAGCAATTTATAAATGGGTAGGTCATGATGACCGCGGAACATTTGGGGATATGTTTGGAGCGGTCAATGCGTTGTTCTCAGGTTTTGCATTTGCCGGATTAATATATACCATTGCCGTTCAAAGGCAAGAACTGCAGACACAAAGTAAGTCCATAGATATGCAAACAGATGAAATGAAAATACAAGTATCAGCCATCAAAATGCAGACAGAGGAACTCTCCCTTCAGAGAGAAGCTATACAAATGCAAACAGAAGAGCTGGGACTCCAAAGAAAAGCTATTGAAATGCAGACCGAAGAAATTAAGATGCAAAGAGAAGAGACTGCTCGTTCCGCGGATCAATTGGAAGGGCAGAAGAATTTGCTAAACCTTCAAACTGCAATGAGCGTAGTAAATGATTTGATTCAAGTGAAAAATAAGAGGCTTGAAGAGATTGAGAAGTCGCTACCCAATGAAAAAATAAAAGGGTCTGGTCCAATTGCAAAACTTCTTGATAATCACGGGTATTATGGTCACTTCAGAATACACGAAGACGAATTATACTTACAAAGTTATCTCAACACATTCTTTTTTATCCTTAATCTTATACAAAGTTATGATCTACAAGATGATCAAAAGCAAACTTTATTTAACTTATTGAATATGAACACGACAGACATTGAGCTTACACTCATATATCAGGCGGTAGAAAATCAACATAGGTTAGGGCAATTATATAATTCTGGAGATTTTTTTTCCCGTCACGAAAAAATAAGTGAAGCGAAAAGCTCATCCTCTTAAAGGATTGAGCTTTTTCTTATGGAGGAGTTAGTATGAACATCAGAATCGTTCCAATCGATCAGATTAATGCAGCAGCCTACAACCCCCGTGTTGACCTTCAGCCTGGCGACGTTGAATATGAAAAGCTTCGCCGCAGCATCGAGGAATTTGGCTATGTTGAGCCAATTGTCTGGAACGCACGCACCGGGAACATGGTTGGCGGACATCAGCGGTATAAGATTATGGTCAACGAGCTGGACCACACTGAGCTGCAGGTTTCTGTTGTGGATCTGGACGATCAGCAGGAACGGCTTCTGAACATCGCCTTGAATAAGGTTTCGGGACGTTGGGATGATGAAGCTTTGGGCAGGTTGTTGGACGAATTGCAGGCTGAAGGGGCAGATCTGGAATTGTCCGGTTTTGACACTGAGGAGCTTAATGAGTTGATTGCTGATTTCGGCAAGGTTTCTGATACAGAGATCGAGGAACCCGTAGTTGAGGATGATTTCGATGTTCAAGGTGCGTTGGATAATATTCGGGTTCCTGAAACACAGCGGGGCGACATTTGGCAGCTGGGTCCACACGTTTTAATGTGCGGGGATTCAACCAGTGAGGAGAATGTCGGCTGCTTGATGGATGGGGAGCAGGCTGACTTGGTAGTGACGGACCCACCTTATAACGTTGCTATTGAAAGCGACTCAGCCCGCCTGGCTGCAGATGGACGAAGCAGCATACAGAACGACGATATGCCCGCAGAGGAATTTGCGGGCTTTTTGCATGCGGTTTTTGAAAGGTATTCGGATTTAATGGCATCAACAGCTGGTATATACGTATTCCACCCATCTTCATATCAACGAGAATTTGAAGACGCCATGAATGCTGCAGGCATTGTTGTTCGGAGTCAGTGCGTGTGGGTTAAGAACGCTGCATCATTCGGCTGGTCACAGTACCGTTGGCAGCACGAGCCTGTTTTCTACGCCCACTTAAAGAAGAAGTCTCCTTTTTGGTATGGGGATCGTCGGCAAAGCACAGTTTGGCGTTCGGGGTTGATGATAGATGAGCCAGAGTCATCTACAGTTTGGGAAGTATCCCGCGGGGATGTTGGCAAATACGTTCATCCTACACAGAAGCCGCTGGAGCTATTGGCCATCCCAATTAAGAACAGCAGTCGACCAGGAAATACAGTGGTGGATCTCTTTGGAGGCAGCGGGTCCACGCTTATGACCTGCGATCAGCTTGACCGAATCTGTAGAACGATGGAGATTGATCCGAAGTTCTGCGATGTAATCAAGCAGCGGTACCAGGAATCCACCGGCATTGAGCCTGTACTCATTCATCGTGTAGTTTCCATGACATAACAAAAAGGAGAACGCTGTAACGTCCTCCTGATCACCCAGGGTATCCCCCGGCTGAGATAGCGGCCCGCCACGCGTGGCATTATCGACAACATCCGCTATCTCGCATTCCATAATACAGGAAAGCCGAGGGGTACACATGAGAACACCAGATGAAGATTTATTGCAACATGAACTCGCTGTAATGGAAGGTATCCTTGAGAGTAAAGAGCAATACAGGAAGATCGTTAAGGCATCCATAGCCCAGTGGGTTAAAGATCTGCAGGCTGGACATATAAAGATGCAGACCGTTCAGGATCTGGAACGACTCATTGAATTGGATATCAAACTTCAGCAGGATGAGTTGTGATGTTGTAAAAAATAATTGATATAGGTTTATGGCAATTCGTACAACGGAAATTTACCAGCTTATCTTCAGGCTTTGATTCAAAACAATATACAGACTCGGTTACAAGACTCCTTTCCTTAAGACAGTGAATACACATGTTTATGATCATACTTAACATCTCCTTTTTTGTTTGCTTAATAAGTAATATCGTTTTTTTTGCGATTTCATCATGTCGAAAATCAAATTATTTTTTTTGTTGGGGGTGGTGATGAATGTAGATGGCCAGAGAGAGAAGTCCTGAACGGGACAAGGCTAAGCTGTTGTGGATAGAGAGCGGCGGGTTGATGAAGTTAAAGGACATCGCCGCCGCTCTTTCCATTCCTGAGTCCAGGGTACGCAAATGGAAGTCCATGGATCGTTGGGAAGACGAATTGAATGGGAGCGCTGAGGGATCATCCAAAGGGAGCGTTCCATATGGAACGAATGGGAACGCTCCGAAATCAAGGGGAGCGCCCAAGGGTAACAAGAATGCTGCTGGCAATCGTGGCGGTGCTCCACCTGGAAATAAAAATGCTGTGGGGAACAGCGGCGGCCCTGGTGGTCCATACCGGAATAAAAAGGCATTGAAGACAGGCATGTATGAAACGATCTTCCTTGATGCGTTGGAACCTGACGAACAGGATATGTTTGATCAGATCGATACGGACCCCCTTGCTCAGCTCAATGAACAGTTAATCATGTTATCCCTGCAGGAGCGGCGACACATGAAACGGGTCAAGTTGCTTGAAGCCGGTCTGACGGACGAGGAACGTAGAACCAAACAAGAACTGATGAAACGTCAGGACAAGGTTTCTATGTTGAGCCCTAAGACGGGAAAGGCAATCACGGTACCACTTACCACTGAAGGGATGAAGGTCACCGAGATTACGACCGTAGTCACGTCCAAGCTGGACAAGATCCTCAAACAAGAGGAAGCCTTGGTCAAAACACGGGATAAGAAGCTTCGGGTCATCAATTTGATCGCCAGCTTGCAGCAAGAAGAAGAGAAATTAAGAATCGCCCGTGAACGTCTTGAGCTGGATAAATACAAGGCGTTGGGCCATGGGGATGAAAGCGGGGGCGGAAATGATGTAGACGATGAAGATGACGATGGGGATGATTTAGATTGGTAATTGCACTGGCTAAGGAACACCGTCGTCGAATCAAGGGTAGGCTGCAACAACGACCGGACAAGCTCACTGAGTTAAAAGCGATCTTGTTAGACTTCGAACAGTTTTGTTACCGGATGCTCAAGATCAAGGACAAGTCAGGTGCTATGGTAAGGTTGATCCTCAATGATGCCCAGCGGCGTTATGCTGCAAAGGTATTTGAGGATCTGGAAGCAGGGAAGCCCGTTCGGATCATCATTCTAAAAGCTCGGCAAATGGGCTTTTCAACGGTGACGGAAGCATTGATTTACTATTTCACCTCATTACAGGAAGCAAAGAATGCCTTTATCGTTGCTCAGTCTTCCGATGCTTCAAGTAACTTGTTCGATATGTTCCAGCTTTATTATGAACGCGTGCCATCAGTTATTCAGCCGATGACTCGCAAGAATAACGCCAAAAAGCTAACTTTTGAGAACCCCGCGATCCGGACGGCAGACCGTCGAAGAAATCCGGGGTTAAAGTCGAAGATCACCGTTCAGACAGCCGAAAGCCGGGTACTTGCCCGTTCGGATACGATTCATTATCTCCATGCTTCCGAAGTGGCGTTCTGGCCTGCGAAAAAGAAGAAGCGACATTTGCTTTCCCTTCTTGCTGCTTTGTCAAAAGAGCCAGGAAGCATTGGAATTATCGAATCCACAGCGAACGGCATGGAAGAGTTCAAACAAATATGGGATGCAGCCGTGAAGGGCGAGAATGATTTTTCTCCGCTCTTTTTTGCATGGTTCGAAATGCCAGACTACCGCAAGTCCATTCCCCCAGGCTTTGAACTGACGGAAGATGAACTGGAACTGAAAGCAAAATACGGGTTGGACGATGAACAGTTGCAATGGCGGCGGTACACCATCCGGAACGATTGCGGCGGTGATTCACGACAGTTTGAGCAGGAATACCCTTCTGAACCTGACGAAGCGTTCTTGTTATCAGGTGAAAGTATCTTTGATAACAAATTCATTAAGCGGCTGAAGGAAGCAATTAGACTGAAAGGCGCTATTCATGAAATTGATTTTGTTAAAGAACAGGTTATCCCGGCTCATGCGGGGGAACTGGTCATTTATCACCTTCCAGAGCAAGAGAAGCGATATATTTTATCTGCAGATACAGCAAAGGGTACCGAAGATGGCGACTATGACGCAGCTTATGTGATTGATGCGCGTACAGGCGAAATGTGCGCCGCTCTGCATGGCAAGTGGGACACTGACTTGTTCGGGAAAAAGCTGAACACTTTGGGCCTGTATTACAACACAGCTTTGCTGGCAGTGGAAAACAACAACACTGGAGAATCAGTACTTAACACGTTGTTCAACACGTGTCATTACCCGCTGCTGTTCCTTCATAAGAAGGGCAAGCTTGGATGGGAAACCAATAAGGCAACCCGTCCAGTGATGATCAGTGATTTCAAAGAAGCCATTCGTGATGAGCTGTACGATATTTACTGTCCAGAACTGTTCGGTGAGTGTATGACTTTCATCGACAATAAAGGCAAAGCGGAAGCAGACAGCGGTTGTCATGATGACCGGATCATGGCTTATTCAATCGCCTTGCAGGTGCGTCAGGTAGCCGATAAGTGGTTCGAATGGTTTAAGAAAAAACAACAGCAACGGGAGGAATCGAAGCATGAAGAAAACAATGGGGGAGCGGGGTGGATTTAATTGAGTGAAGGCAATGCATCATGGGTTCCATTTGCGAAAGAAGAAGGTAAGCACATTCCATCCAGTGCCCAACTACCCGATGTATTCGACAGCTTATACGATCATCACGGGCTGTTACCATTTGAATCAGGCAACGATCCTACTTCCTGCAGGTTGCTTGTCAAAAACAGCAATATCATTCCTCAGTGCATCGAGGCATATAAGCGGAACATTGCTGGCCACGGTATTGCTTTGGAATATGTGTCTGGTGAAGATGACAACTCGGCCAAGGAAGAATGGAACCGTGCAGAACGCTTTTTGGAGACTTGTAACCTTGAAGATAATCCTGAAGAGATCATAGGCCAGCTTATTGAGGATTTGGAAAGCACGGGGATGGCCAATATGGAAGTTGCTTGGCCGAGCGGGAGCGAGTTCCCGACGATCTTCCGGATGGACCCGAAGTATGTACGATACACCAAGGAAAGCAAACTTGCGACAATTAAACGCAAACGACGGATCAGCTCTACCAAAGAGGTTGAGGAGTTCACTCAACAAATCTATGCACGTCGATATGCAATGAAGCGTGGGACATCGGTAGTTTGGTTTCGATTGTTCGGTACTGATGGTACCGAGAACCAGGTCATTCCGTTGAAGGTCGGCAATGACGGCGCCTATGGTGAACCCCGCTGGTTTGGGAACGCGCCTGGTGTAGTCGGCTCTCGTGAAGCTGAGGAATTGAACGTATCTTATTTCTCGAATGGTCGGATGCTTTCAATGATCCTGACTGTGACGAATGGACGACTCACTCAACAATCCATGGAGCTATTGAGTAAGGTCAAAGGATCTCAATCCCAAGGGGGTATTCTTTACCTTGAAGCCAAAGGGCAGGAAACAGGCGGCCCCCTGGACGAGAAGGTCGAGAAAGTATCAATCCAAATGGACAAGCTCAATGACCTTCTGCAACAAGACGCGCTCTTCCTTGATTATGGAAAGGAAAAGAAAGCTGATATTTTGTCATCCTTTCGCTTACCGCCGATTCTTGTTGGCCAAAGTTCAGACTATAACCGGGCGACAGCCCAGGCAGCGTTGGCATTCGCTGAAGAACAAGTATTTGAACCTTACCGCAAGTGGATCATGAACGAGATTTTCAACAAGCGGTTGTTCCCAGCCATGGGAATCTTTCGAGTGAAGGCAGTTCTTCGAGCACCGAGCATCATTGATCCGGAAGATCGCAAGGCAATGTTGGACTTTATTGCTGACCGCGGCATTATGTTGGTCCGTGACCTGATCCCGATTGCTGAGGATGTTCTGGGTACGACAATTGATGAAAGTAAGTTCAGTCCGGAGTACCTCGATACTCCGATTGCGCAACTAGCAGGAAGCCAACCGGCTATTCTTGATCCGGAAGGAAACGGTGATGCTGACGACCTGCAGGAGCGTGTTTCGATCATCGCTAAGCGTTTACTGCGAAAAGGATCAGCAGAGGTGGGTGCTCATGTGTGAAGCTTGCTGGGAACTGATTGTCAAAGCTGATGACGATGAGTTTCTTGATAGTCTTGAGCTGACATATGTGGAGCGCAAGTTGCTTGAAGAGTTGTACAAGCAGGGTGAAGACCGGATCATGGAGATCCTTGAGCTTCAGGGAGAAGCCCTTCAGGATGCTATCGCTGAACTGAGCGAGGAATCACTTGGTGATATCGGCGAGTTGGGAAAGGTCATGATTGCTTTACACACATCCGAAGTCTTCGGGGATCTGTTTGAACAGGCTTTACAAGATGCATTCGAACCTTTGTTCAATCTGGCGGGAGAGTCTGAACTGCTTGAGCTTGATTATGAAAAGGTGTGGAGCACTAAGAATAAGGCGGCCAAGAAATTCGTTAAGGAGATCCGCAGCCTGGTACCCGATATGAACCAGTCTTCAACGGATACACTCATGCGAAGTTTCGAAAAGGCGATTGATGAAGGGAACACTCCTTCAGAGCGGGCTTTGCTTGTTCAGGAGATCAGCGCTCTTGCTGCTACGGGTGAAGATGGACCTTTCAGCATGGAGCGAGCGCAACGAGTATCACGAACGATGAGTACGGCCGCGGTCAATGGCGGTAAGCTTGAAGGTTGGAGGCAGTCCGAGATTGCCAAGGGTAAGAAATGGCGTTCGGCTGCCGGTACAAGAACCCGAAAAACCCACCGTAAAGCGAATGGCCAGATCGTTGAACTGGACAAACCCTTTACGGTGGGATCGAGCAAGCTTATGTATCCGGGTGATCCTGCAGGAGAGCCAAAAGAAATCGTCAATTGTCGCTGCACGATGCATTTAATAATTTGATGAGAACTACTAAAGAACAAGAATGTACTATTTGAACTCAAAGAAATTTTCCCTACAGAATTAATACTTATAGATACTCTGGTTCAACAGAAAGGGTCATCAACTTTTCAAAAAGTAATTCTTTCCTGTCTTCATAGTCATCAATAATAGTGACCAATGGATAATCCTTTAGAACATCAGTTACAAAATCTAATTGAGAATTTATAGAAAATGAGAAATGTAATAAATTAGTAATAACATCTAAATGTCCTTCTTTAGTAGAGTGTATAGAAACATCAAAAAAGGAAGTTGAGGCGGATGTTTCTTTTGATAAATGATTAAGTACTGAAGTTGAAAAAGCAGAGTGTGCAAAACCTTTGTTAATATTGTTTTTTGAGTTTTTTATTCTATCTGAATGTGATTTGTAATTGTTCTCAATCCACGTGTAAGCATCCTTCTTAAAATCTTTTTCATCTTTTCGGAACTGATCTATAGAGGGGTATCCTTCACTTAGAATTTTTTCTATTTCGTTGTTCACCAAACTATAGCAAGCTATTATAGTGGACTCATATGAAACTCGCATATTTAATTTTGCTTGAATTAAATGATGTCTTAGTATTGATAAGAGGGCGAGATAATTTGAACTCTTTGCTTGCCCCAATGTAATAGCGAAAATTTGTGCTTCTGGTTTAATTTTACTGAATAGTTCCCATGAAAGTTCCAAATAATCAACTGCTACTTTGTATACTTCTCCGTATTCTTGCCTCGCATCTAAAACTAGATTATGTTCTTTTTTTGCTATGTCTTCGACTTTAAACATCAACTTTCTCTCCTTCTAAATGTATTATTTCTATTACTACATCTTAACTCAATAAATTATTTTATGAAAGGAGGTGAGAGAAGAAGTGACCTATAAAATGAAGGATGCAAAGATTACGCACTTGTCGCTCGTGGATAAGGGCGCTAATGGTGTTCCATTTGCCATTATTAAAGCTGCTGGGAAAAACGCTATTCAAAAGCAAGTCCAAATCGCCAAGGTGGATGACACACAACACATCGTTATTGGTGTGGTATATCAGCCAGATGTCGAAGATGTCCATGGTGACATGATGGATGCTGTCGAGATCGAAAAGGCAGCTCACTTGTTCATGGAGAACCAGCACACCTACAACATCGATAAGCAACATGATCTGGACACTGACAAAGGGTACGTTGTTGAGTCCTACATTGCCCCGTGCGATATGGTGATTGGCGACCAAGTAATTGCAAAAGGTTCATGGGTCGCTGGTGTGAAAGTGACTGATGATGATACTTGGGAAGACATCCAGAAGGGTGAGATCACCGGATTCAGCATGTGGGGCGTTGGCAAGCGTGAGGAAGTCGAGGATGAAGAGGAAGTTTCCAAGGGATTGATTCATAACATTAAAAAGGCTATCAATGCAGCCTTGTCTCCGATCGTCAAAGGGGCTGTGGCCGACAAATACAACAAGAATCGTAAGAACCGTGAATTCTGGGCAGCTCAGGACGCCTTGAACGCGGTTCTTTTTCGTTGGGACTCATGGGAATCCGGTATGGAAACAGATCCCGAAGTTATCCGAGAAGCCTTGCAGGATTTTGTTGAGATCGCCCAGGACGTATTGGTGCAGGAAGATATCGTGAAGGCGATAGGCAAACCGCCTGAAGCCATTGTCAAAGCTGGCAAAAAGATTTCTGCCAGCAACCTGCAGCATATTGATGATGCGATTGCTACATTGACCGACCTTAAAAATAAAACGGCTCCCGAAGAAGAGCCCCAGGAGGAAGAAGATTTGAAACCAGATGATATTGTAAAAGCCGTACAAGCTGCCGTTGCACCTATTGTTAAGCAAATGCAGGGACTGGCAGCTGATGTCACTGAACTGAAGAAACAAGATGGTGGCGTTGATCCTGACGCGGGAACACCGGATGCGGGCAATGGTTCCGATCCTGAAGCCAATGCGGTTACTGATGCCATTGCCAAAGCATTGGCCCCGTTGACTGAGCAAATGAGCACGTTGGCAGCTGATGTGCAGATCGTTAAAAACAGCCGCGGTGGATCTGCTCAAGGTGGCGCAGAAGAAACTCAAATTCAGAAAGCAACTGGTACTTCTACGTTGGCCCGATTCGTTTAATTTAAAAGGAGGAATATAAAACTATGAGAAATAACGGACAAATTGCAAACAACAGCATTAGAAAAGGTACAATTCATACAGGACTTGACCCGGCAGCCATGAACTATGAGGAAGTTGATGCTTTTCTACAGATGGCATATGAATCTACAGAATTTTTGAAGGGTATTCGTACTGAAACGCGAGACAGTTCGAAGGGTACTATAGACAAGATTGGCGTGACAGGGCGAAACCTACGCAAGAAAAGAGAGGGGAATCCCGCTGGAAAGCAAACGGAACCAGTGTATCAGCAAGTTCCTTATTCTGTTGTTCCTGTAACTCTCCAATACGAGATTACGGAAGAAAAGATTCGCATGGAACAGCGGGTTCGGAAACAGAACATTGAAGAAATCATCATGGGTGGTATGACCCGAAACTTTGGCGAAAACATGCAAGACTTGGGCTTTAATGGTGATATGAGTACATTAGCTAATGATCCTGATTATGACTTCCTGAGCATAGCAGATGGTTGGTTGAAAAAGGCTCGTAACACAGGGAATTTCACTGATTGGTCTACACTTGACACAGCTGGTAAGCTCGGTATTTTCTTCAGACTAGAACGTTCTGTGCCAACAAGATTGCGTAGTGCGGGACAGTTCAAATATTTCATGCATCCCAATACCTTCTCGGAGCGCTTGGAACAATTGGCTTTGAAAGATACCAGTGCTTCGATTCAAATTCAAATTTTAGGGGCGCAAAAGAGAATCAACAACTACGATGTGGAAGAAGTGCCACATATGCCTGAGGGTGCAGTTCTATTCACGTATAAACCAAACTTTGTCATTGTAAATACTTATGACATGATTATCCGTAAGACAACCGAAGGTAAAGCGGCTGTAACAGAGGACAAACGATTCTATGCTACGCACGCAGATGGGGATTTCATTTTCGAGGAGCCAGGTGCTGTTGCAATGGCAGAAGGGGTGCAATTCTAATGAAAAAGATTACCTTTAAAGGTAGTAATACTTCACTAACAAAGTATGGCATTCGTTTTGAGCCTAACAAGCCGCTCATGATTGCTGATGATATTGCTGAAAAGCTGGATCAGGAAGAACACTTCACTGTTGATGAAGTTCACCCTGAACCAGCTGCAGCATCTCACGATGACAGTAAGGAAGACGAACCAAGCCTTACCAAATTGAAGGAACAAGCAAAGGCCGAGGGCATCAAAGGGTTTTCATCCATGAATAAGCAAGAACTGACCGAGGCACTGGCAGCACTGCCGCAGAAGGATGATCCTTATGCTAACGCCCCAACTTCTTAAAACCCGCAGCCGTGTCTCACCTATTCAGGAAGCTACACCGGAGCAATTGGAACAGTACATTGATGACGCCCAAGTGCGTATTGAGTTGTATTTACCCATTCCTTTCCCTGAAGAAGTGGATCGGCAGCTCATGCTCGCATGGGTGAAGCTGGCTGAAGGGCTTGCCCTACAGGACAGTGAGGAATATCTGGCTGCTGTCGCTCGGAACTATGCTTCAGAGAGCGATGGGGCTTGGACATACACCCGACAAGCCATTGCAGGCATGACCACGGGTAACCCGGACGTGGACGCAATCTTGTTCCTTTGGGTGAAGAAACAACAGGAAGGGCCGGACGATGGCAACATCACGGCATATTTGTTGTGAACCACCGATTTAAAACGCCACTTGCTGTGTATCGGGTTGGCAGCAAGCGAGACGGTGACGATTTGTTCAATGATCGGAAGAGCGGCAAAATTGGGGACCTAAAATGTCATGTTATCAAGACGGAAACATCCGACAAAGTTGATGCCAAACCCGTGATGTACATCGTGAAGAAAACGATCGGCGTGGCCAAAACGGCTGATGTGAGAATCAGCGATGAAATTGTATTATTCGGTCGTCGTTATCTTGTCATCGATGCGAATCCTCGCCGCTATTGGATGGAGCTGCTGATGACATGTGAGGTGAAAGGCAATGATCGTTAATGACTTTGATGGCTTGGCACGTAGATTCAGAAAACTAGCTGATCAAGGGATGAAGCGGGTTCTGACCAACATTGCCGAAGCTTTGGGTGAAACGTTGTTAAACCACATCATTGACGAAATCGATAGGCAAGGTCTTATTGATACAGGTTTGATGTGGAACTCCTTTACCCGTGGTGGCGACGGAAACGTATGGGAATGGGATGTTGACAGGAACTCTATCACATTGGAAGTCGGATCTGATCTTGGGTCCGGTTCAAACGATCAGGGAGCCTGGGGATACCCGCGTCTGATTAATGATGGTTACACGATTCACAAAGCCCATTGGGTACCAGGTTACTGGAACAGCGGTGGATCATTTGTGTATGACCGAAATGCCAAGACTGGATTCATGGCGAAACCGCGTAGCTTCATCGGTCGGAAGTATTTCGACATTGCCGTGACGCAGTTTGAAGGCGGAATGAATCAGCTCATCATAAGGCGGCTTGAAATTGAGTTGGAAAGGGTGCTGCGTTGATGGATAAAGGTTTGAAGTCATGGGCAGAAATCGTGCGGCTTGTTTACCCAGATCTGACGATTTTGCGGGATAAGACGCAATGGCTGGCGGGTAACTTTGATACACCTTCCGTGTTTATTGAAACGGATCTTGTATCGGACAAAGTTAACAGCCCGCGTGCTAACCGGATTGTCGAGGATGTTGGACTGGTGTTTCACTTCGACAAGGAACGAACTACGGAAGAAGACGAAGGCGAGCCTATACCCTTTGATCTGGGACCGTTTTTCACATTCTTACGCCAGAAGAAGTACCTCTACGCTTCGAAACGCTTTGGTGTTGCACTGGTTATGGAACCACCACGCAACCGACCTGAAAAGGATCGGGTCGAGGTCACCTGCAGGTATTCTTATCTTTTGTCCGTGCCGAAGCTGCCCGTACCAAAGATCAATGAATTCCACATTGAATATGGAAAGGAGCTCACACCATGAGTACACCACGCAAGGAAAGGCTTGCTGCTGTCCAGGAGGATCTGAACAAGCGTACCAAGCAAGAATGGATTGAGGGTGCAGCTGCCTTGAAGCATGAACGCTTTGAGGTAGCGGGTGCCCTTTTTGATTGCAAATCCGATACCCTGCTATCCCAGCAGGAAGTACAAAACCGACTTGAAGCATATTTGCAACCAGCGGTACAAAAGGAGGAATCGTTGAATGTCGATTCAGAGGGTTAGACCAGGGGGATATGTTGAGTTGATTGCTTTGGCCAAGGCCAGAGTCGTGCCAGTGACGGGCCGTGTACTGATCCCTTACCAAGCGGAATGGGGGGCGGCCAACCAAGCTATTGACATGGCAGACACTTCTGAACGTTTGAAGGAAAGTGGCCTGCAGGTTGATGAATTGGAGTTAGCATCCGAAACTGGGGCAACCGTGATCGGGTACCGCGTGACGAATGGATCTGAAAAGGCTGCCGCTGTTATTGTCACGGATAGTTACACGATTGAAGCGCGTTATCCAGGTCTACGCGGGAATGATTTTGAATACATGATCCGGGCAAGCTTGGTTGATGCTTCCAAGAAAGAGATCATCATCCGCGACTCCAAAGGGATTTACGACACGGAAACGTACACTGTGGCTGATAAGACGGCAGCTGAAGAAGCGCTGAAGAAGTCTAACATGGTCCGATTTAAGGCTGTGGGCTCAGTTGCTTGGGCAGATGTGACATACACACCACTGACAGGTGCGGTATCCGGTACAGCGACAATCACAGCGTCGGATTGGAGCCGTATTTTTAATCGGGTGGATGGCTTGACCTTCGATGTGTTCTATCTACCTTCAACGGAAGCGGCCGTCCAAGCTGCGACAAAACAATGGCTGTTGGATCGTCGCATGAAGGCCCGCAGACTCGCTCAGTTGGTCGTTGCTGGCCTTCCACTCGATGATACCGACATTGATAAGCATAATGCCCGTAGCCGCGCTATGAACGCCAGATTCATTGTTAACAACTCTATTGCCGGAACACATATTAACGGCAAAACGTACAACTCTGTGCAATGGGCAGCGTGGTTGGCTGGCTTGATGGCGGGTACACCTGCGAATAAGTCCTTTACAGGGGCTAAGGTCCCAATGACACAGGCTGCCATCGATTGGAGCCATAACGAAGTTATCAAAGGACTGGCTGAAGGAACTCTGATGGCTACACGAGACGGTTACGACTATATCATTGAGTCAGCGGTCAATACGCTGACAACGATGGGTGCAGGTGAACGTGAGGACTTTGGTAAGATTCGTGTTTCTATGACGATCGACCAAGTCCTGAACGACATCTATTCCACGGCGAAGAAGTGGAAGGCTAAACTGGACAATGACAAGGATGGTCGGGGTATGTTTATTGCGGCTGTGCTTGAATACCTGGCAATCCGCAGGAGCCAAAAAGCGATTGATGAAGGTTATACCTTCACGGAAGATCCGAACAATGTAAGTGACTTCGATTACGCTTATTTCAAACTATTCGCCAAACCGCTCGATGCCATCGAAGCATTCTATATTACTTGGGAGGTGGCTTAATAAATGGAACGCGAACTAATTGGCCGAAATCTCTCGGTTGAAGACGATAACGGGGATGCAGTTCAGACTATCAAAGAAATTGAAGTCACACTGAATCCTGAAACATTGGATGTTGTCCGAGCTCGCCGAATGGCGAAGACAAAACAAATCGTGGGTTATGAAATCCCGGTTAAAATTGTAATGTCCAAATTGGAATCCCGGCTGCGTTATCGTCTGTTGACAGACTTTAAAGCAGGTAAAACCATGTTCCTCGATCGCATCACTGGTTCCTTGGAAGATATGCAGACAGGCAATACGGAGAGAGTCCTTCTGACAGGGATTCATATTCATGGGAATATGGACATTTTGGTCGCTCAGATCGACAGTAATACAGGTATTGATATCACGTTAGAAGGAACGGCTACAGATTTCGATTTTGTAGAACAGTTCCCTGATTACATGGCTTAATATTAATTTAATAGCGAATTACGATCCAAATAAAGGAATTTGATATAAGTTGAAGAAACCTTACTACAGACAGAATAAAAGCCATAAGGAGAAAATCACGATGAAAGAGTTTTTTCAGAAGTTTCCACTTTGGTTCTGGTTTGCCTGGGTAGTGGTAATGATTTTGCTTATTGTTAACACGGTTCAAGGGTATTCCACTGCATTAAATGCCATTGCAATGCTCATCCTTACTATTGCTAATGGGATTCGAATTTGGAAGGATTACCGCTATTCAGCGATAATTTTTTTTATAATCGGGATATTTTGTTTAATCGTACTTGTTAAAACGTCATTATTATAAAAGTTCAACGCTGACCGTCATTTATATGGCGGTCTTTTTCGTTTCCAAAAAATTAAATTATTGGAGGAATAACAATGAGTGACAAATTACAAAAATATCTTGCGGCAGGTACAGAAGCGGCCGAACCGGAACAGATTGAAGTGCCAGTAAACGGAGAAAAATGGTCCGTTCGCCGGCTGACCACGATTGATATTCGTCGGTGTTATGATGTGGCGTTCAATGACGATGGAACTGCAAAGGAAACATTCAACGAGATCGATGCCATGATTGTACGGGCAACAGAACATGATTTTCCATGGAATAACAAAGAATTGTTGCTGGCTTACAAGTGTACGAACAAAAACGAACTGCCACCCCGTGTGCTGAACGATCCTGATCACTATGGGGTATTGTCCAAGGCTGTTCGGAACTTCCGAGAAACGAAAGAAGCTCTCCTTAAAGAAGCAAAAAACTCATCCGGCGAGACGGCGAAGCAAGCTGGATAGCATCTTTTTGGATTAATCAAAAGAAGCTGCCTGCCGAAGTCTTGCCATATGAAGTAAATCGGAACAGACAATATCATTTCTGTCTTGCCGCATCGATGCTGGCTGAGGAAGAGATGAAGAAGCTTAACAAGTAGCATGGGAAGGGGGTGAACAATATTGCAGCCACAAGTCGGGTAACCGTCCCGTTTGAAGCTAAAGATTTAATATCTGGCGCTGTGCGAAATATGCGCAGTTTGATTCAAAGAGCCACAGATGACGTGAGAGAGTTTCGACGCATTGCGGGTAGCATGGGTGATGATATAGTTTCCAGCAGCCGCAGGGCTAGGGATGCAGCTGATGATTTAGGCAGACGGATACATGGTGCAGCGGATGAAGTACGGGATTTCAATCGTGTTCAACTGGATGATATTTTTCGTCGTTCGCGAGCTGGGGCCGATGATTTAAGGCGGTCTGCTAGTCGTGCCGATACGGAGATCCGTGGGATAAGAGATGCTCATGTCCGACTGAGAGCAAATGATGAAATTAGCCCATTAGTAGATGGCATTTCCGCCAAAGTTGCGGCTTTGGCGACAGTAGCTGGTGGACTTGTGCTTGGCGGTGGAATGTCAGATGTGCTGTTTGGTGGTGTAACAGACTATTACTCGGAAGCAGCACGCAGCGCACCTTATATCCCTGCTCAGGAACGGCAAAAAGCACTCACATTAAATGATGATCTCGTATCTCAAGGGATCATTCCAGACCGTGCAACTGGTGCGGGTAATCTGGCCGACATTGCACCGATGTTCCCTGATAAATCTATAATCGGGGAAGTAATCACGGCTTCATCAAAGATTCAATACATTCGTCCTGACGCTGGAGCTGAGGAAGTCAACCGTGCATTAGCCCAAGCTAGTAATGCATTTAAGGAAACGCCTACTCAGATCGCAGATAGCATGATGTATGCCTATCAAAGTGTGGGCGATCGTCAGCAGGACTTGTTCGATACATTCTGGGAATATAGTCCTTATTTTGCTAGTAGCGGTACGGATTCTGCTCAGATGAGTAATTTTTTATCAAAAACGGTCCAAGGTGGGGCCTTCAATTTCGACAAGCCTGGTGATTTCTTTAAAGAAACATTTGGAGTAAAAGCCCTAAATGCTGATGACATGGCTAATTATTTCGTTAGCAGGGGTTCAGGTAAAAAAGATGCAGCTAGTCAAGCTCAAGCATTCACAGAAGACATTAACTCTGGGGATAAGCAAAAAGCACAGGGAGCTATAGCCGCATTAGTTGCTGATTTAGCCAGTCAAAGTCGAAGTGATTTAAAGCAATCGCTTGTAACTCTTGGTTCAGCTGCTGCCGAGGATAATTCAGATTCGATTCTGAGTACGTATAGTCTACCTTTCGAAAAAGCACCGGATATGACCGGAACCACTGATCGATTGGTTGCAACTCAACAACAAGCTAACCCGATGACTGAATACAACCAGATCCAAGCTCAAATGCAAATGCAGATGCAAGACATCGGCGGAAATATCATGCAGGCTTCATTGCCGGCGCTTAAAGAATTTAACACCTTAATCACTGAGAACAAAGACAGCATCGAAGCTTTTGGCGTAGGTGTTGTAAATGCAATTACGAAAGTGACCAATGTTTATAAGGAAAACGCTGGTTTAATTAATGCAGCATTGATTGGGTTGGCCAGTGTGCTTGTGATAAAAGGACTGGTTTCTTTTGGCCAGGGAGTGCGTCAACTCAATTCAGATCTTGCTGGAGCTGCTGGATGGGTAGGACAAAAAGGTAAGAATATTGTATCCGGGGCGGGTCAAGGGCTTAAAAACGGCTGGGATCGCATTCGGGGGAGGTCATCCGGACCAACACCTGGACCAACGGAGGAAACACCTACTGAACGGGCTAATCGTATCCGTAATCAAGTAGGTGACCGTCGTATTAGGGGTGACTTAGGTCGTAACCGAAACAACTCAGGTAACCCATTGGGTGGAGTTCGCAGCTCATCCACGATGACGATTAATGCGAATCGGGTGAATGTGTATGGATCTTCATCTGGTGGTAGAGGTAATGGTCGAAATCGTGGAAATAGAAGAGGTGGCGGCGGGAATAACCGAGGTTCAGGGGGAGATGGTAACCGAAATAGAAACAATTCTCCTGATACACGTGACCCGAACAGGCGCGGATCTCGTGAAAATCCTTATCGTGTGCGTCGGCCAAATCCTCCAACCCCTCCACCAACTCCTGACGTGCCAAACGGGGGTAAGATAGGGAACTTCATTAAATCTAATGCGAAAATGCTGAAAGCTGGCGGGATTATTGGGGCTGCCACATCCTTGGGTTTCGGAGCATATGACTTATACCAGACAGCCAAGGAAACCGGGTGGAAGGAAGCCGTATCTTCGTCAGGTGGTTCAGTTGCAGGTGGAGCCATTGGAGGTACGTTGGGTGGTATTGTCGGATCGTTAGCCGGTCCGCTCGGAACTGCTGCAGGTGCTTACTTTGGGAATTGGGCAGGAGAGAAGCTTGGTGCACTTGCTGATTCAAGCGGTATTACTCGTGACATCGTGGATGGTGTCTCATCTCTTACAGACTCTATCAAGGGTTGGATGGGTTTTGGTCCAAAAGAAGAGCCTAAGCCGGTTATGCCTCAGTTACCCAAAGAAGCATTTGTCACTACAACGGCTTCTACAACAAAGGAAGGCGAGCAAAAAATCAAGGAAACGATGGAAAGTGTCGTTTCTAATATTCAGAAAAGCGGACTGAAGCAAGGCCTTACAGATGCAATGAACGAGAGCGGCATCACTCAAGCGGCAGATCATATTAAGGATAAGTTAGTGGGTATGTTCAAGGGTTCTGAGTCCAAAGAAGCTGAGAATAATGTCAAGGCTGTTGGGACAGCAGCCAAGGAAACCGAACAGAAAGCCAAGGATCTGGGCGTTACAACAAAGAATAGTACCAGGGATATTATCAGAGGCAACGGCCAGGCTGCTTTGAGTTTTAGTGGTGTGAGCTCATCGGCCAAAAGTGCGATTGATCTTACTCGGCAACATCTTGAATCGCTCTCAACTGTCTCAAGCAAAGGAAGCACCTGGGGTAGCAATCTAATCAGTATGATGGCGGCGGGAATGCAAAGTAAATTCCCGACATTGACAAGTGTCGTTTCCAAAGCTGCAGGTGTGATCAAGGATTACCTGGGTTTTAGTTCCCCAACCAAAAAAGGTCCTGCCAGTAAGTCAGATCGATGGGCAGGAAACTTCGTATCCATGTTTTCGGATGGATTACGGCCGGACTCTATTAAACAACGCATGAATTTGATCGCGGGGACGATGCGTGATGGTGTAGAAGGCATTGAAGGTCCAGAATTATCCGGAGGCAACATTCCTGTCCGTACCACTTCACTGTCTGCCCAGGCATCCAGTGGAAATAAGTCTGTGACGATTGGCAATGTCACAATTGATCTCGGAGGGATTGCAGCGGGCATAACTGACTTCCAATCCTTTGCCAAGGCTCTGACAAGCCCTGAAGGGCGCGCACTGATCCGTGATGTAGCAGGTGAAGAAATATACAAAGCATTGGAGACAGGGGGTTAATTCATGCTTGCAATGTCTCAAGGGGCGATCCGGTTAACCTTCCCGATCACTCCGGCCGAAGTACAAATTACAACCGGTAATGACGTGGACACATTCAACGTCATTACCGGACAAGAGCGGACAGGGAAACCCACTGCCAAGTTGCAGCGGGTTTCTTTTACGGCTATTTTGCCCCGCGAGTGGCGCGAACTGTGGGAAACGGACAAGAAACAGACCGTCACTTACAAACGGCCAGAAACCACGTGGCAATTGATGGAGAAGTGGAAGCCTAAGCCGGTCGTGATCAACTTTGAAGAATTATTTTCCCAGACTATGTTGATTGAGAACATGGAGATCGTTTATAAAGATGGCCAAGGTAATATTCACATCACAATAAGCTTGGTAGAGCATAAACCTGTCAAAATTATTTCATATAGTAACACGAAGCAACTCCTGAAGCCTGGCGTGATCATCACTAAGTCTAGTAAGAGTAGGCCCAACACGACCAGCAAGAAAGACAAAAAGGATAAAACGAAGAAGTCGAAAGATAAGAAGAAGTCAGAGGATAAAAAGAAAAGTACTGCTGCAGCCAAAGATGCTGCCGATAATGCAACAGGTGCATTTGACTATACAGGGCAAAAAAACAAAATATCTGCAGCGGTAAACAAAGCGAAGTAAGGAGGGCAGTCATGGATAAATTTGCAGTCATATACGGTAAACAGGATGCCAGGTCTGCCTTGACTCCTGCTATAACCGACATTTCTTGGTCATCCCAAAGGGACGAAATCGCGCGAAGCATGACTGTGCGGTTGCGTGATATCCCTACGGTTAGTGTGGCCGGTATGCTGATGTGCTTTTCCCACCGGAACGGCAAGGCACTCCTTCATCACAAAAATCAGTTCTTTCATGGTCCAATCATTGATTATGAGAAAGACGAGTTTTCAGGTGTATGGGAGATCAAGGCCCGAGAAATTGGATGGTACCTTGCGAAGAATAAAGGTGTGCGACCATACCTAAAGGGCGAAGCAGGATCTGAGTTGCAGAAGTACATTCAGACGACTGGTGTTGACTTCCGTTGCCCGAAACTTGGCTTTACCCTGGATGAACGATATGGGACGATGGCGCATTCAGAAGTCATTTTGGATGTGTTGCAAAAGGCATATGAGCGTAGCGGCTACAGGTACCATGTGGATGCTATCCGGACGGAAACAAATTTTTACCTGCAGGTCGTTCGTGAAGGGACAAACGAGAGGGTACCCATTTTTGTTCCCGAGCAAATGGAAGCCAGCAGCGCGGGATACAACATGGAAGACACTTACACCGTTGTCACAGCCCAGAAGTACAAGGATGACAAACTATCAGCATCTGTCACCAAAACGGATGCCAGCGCCCTGAAAACGTTCGGCCGCATGGAAGAAATCATCGAAGTTGAAGAAGAAGAGAACCCGACGACAGTTGCAACTCAAAGGTTGAAGGCGATGGCCAAGCCCAAGCAGATTAAGAAGATCGCTGTTCGTCATGAGGATCATACTTTGTCGGGACTACGGGCTGGGTGGCTCGTGCTGATCAAGACAACCGTCGTCACTAAATGGATCGTGGAGAGTGCCGACACAAGCTGGAGTAATGGGATATTCACGGTCAAGATGGTTTTGGAACGGAGGGAAGCCTAATGATGGGTGATGCTATCAAGCTTTTAAAAGAGAAAGTGGCGGGGCACATCGATGCACGGGATACCGAACGTGCTACCCTTCTAAGCTGGCCAACTGCCAAGATTGAGGTGGATGGAGATCCTCATCCCTATGAGTCGGCAAGTTTAGTTTTTGCGGATTACCTGCAGGAACAAGAAATTGAAGTCACCTTTGATGTCTCGGAACCAGAACCTTCGGTATTGAAAGGTAAAATAATCATTCCAAGTTCCCTGCAGGTGGGTGATCGACTCCTGGTATCGCGTATGACAGGACAACGTTATTACGTGTTGGGAAAGGAGCGTTGATCCATGGAAGAAGATGAAACGTTATTCCCTGAAATGGAGTTGGAAGAGGTCGATGTCACAGACCTGATGGATAACATCCCTTCAGCGACTAAATGGACATACAAAATAGATTACCGTAACCGCAGGGCTGTCCTGGATGAGTCGGGGCGTCCAGTCCGTACAACCAGTTATGAGGAATTTCTTGTTGAAACCGCCATGAAGATCCTTTGCACCGAGCGATTCCAATATGTTGTATACGGCGCTGACATGGGCGTTGAAAAATCTGAGTGGCCAGGTTGGGAAGACACTGAAATTATCCGAGATATTGAAGAAGCATTAACGGCTCACCCGGAGATTGAACAAGCCGAGGTTACGTCAATGACACGTGTTGATCGGGGTATGGATTTGACCATCCAAATTACGGGTCTTGTAGGCGTGGCTGAATTGAATGAGGTGATCGATACATGAGCTTAACGATTAATGATTTGCCTAAATTCCCTGTTGTCCCTGTACTTGAAGAAACCCCGGATATGATTTATCAACGATGGGTTAACCGGGCTATTACGATGGCCAACGAAAGAGGGCTGCCACCGCCTCCTGTGGGAGAAGGGGAATATTTTTATGACCTTTGGTACCCCATCGCTCAGGAGATCGCTGAACAGCAAGAATTGTGGGGATATGGTGTGCTGCAGTCCACACCGATCTGGGCAGATGATGAATTCTTGGATGCTCATGGATGGGCTGATGGGATGGTCCGGAAAGATGGAGAATCCAACGATGATTATCGGTTGCGTATCTTGGACAGGGCCTTCACAGAAGAAGGTAATGGCCGTCGTAAAGATTATGAAATCTGGGCTAAAGAGATCCAAGGCGTGGGTGGTGCTGTCGCAGTAGAAAAGGAACATCATGACAACTCTATCGATCTGTATCTGACAGACATGAACGGTCAACCTATTACGGCTGAGTTTGCGGAGACAGTCAAAACCTTAATGTGGGAGGATTACCGTATCGCTGGCCATGACTTGGCTGTGCATCCGGCTCCGATCTTCGTAGTGACTGTAAAAGCCACGTTGGAAACAACGGAAGATCTGCAGCAGCTGGCCGAACTGATCCGTCAGCGTGTGACAGCGTACGCCAACGGTCGCAGCAAGTTGTTGTACAACTATATCGCGGCTCTCCTGCTTGTACCAGGCGTAGAGAATTACAGTGAATTTACCCTTAATGATGATGTTGAAGACATTGATGTGCCGCCTGTCTCGTTCCTGCAGGTTGAGGTGATTCTGTTATGATTCCCGTTCGGTACCGCGAGGTACTTGCGCCGTACTGGTATGAAAACGAGGTAGCAGGCTGGCACTTTGGCGTGATGGAAGAAGAAATTGATCTGCGAGCAGAGAAAATGAGCGAACTCGTGAATCAATTTTTACTGCAGCGGTCAATCTGGGGGTTGGATCTGTGGGAATGGATCTACTTCCGGACGGAACAGGTAGGTCCATTGGCTAACCGTCGAGAAGCGATCCGAAGGAAGCGACTGGCCAAAAAGCCGTTCAAGCTTCCAATCCTTCGGCAGCTTGGCGCACAATATGGAAAACTCCTGCAGGTGAAGGAAGAGTTTTTGGTCAAAGAGATCCATTTCGAATATGAAGGCAGCTCCCCCATTAATATGGCGGGGCTATTTACTGATTTTGAATATATTCGGCCAGTTCACATCAATAGAGCTGTGCCGGTGGCCAAAACAACAACACCAGCAATAACAATGACAGGGAAAGGGTACTCGCATACAGTTGATTTCCCAATTTGCGGACTAGAAATGCCCCTAGAGTTGGGGACGAGTGGCGTATTGGCTACTCAGAACGTCACGGTGGGCGCAGTGACAACACACGCCCGGATTGACAGTCCGATTACCGGATTTGAAATACCCATGCAAGGAGGGACGCCATAATGGCAGATGTTATTCAACCGTTAATGCTTGATTATGCGGTGACCGATGCGGATTCACATTTTGACCACGCCCTGGTTAATGTCAGTGGTGAACTGGTGAAATATCCGATCCACAATACCGTCATATCCGGGCGCACAATCCGTAAATACGTTTTTCTGAACGATACCGAGGTCGTCGGCAAGCAAATCCTTGGTGCGTCTTTGATGGATAACCAGGGTAGAACACTTGCAAACCAGGCGTTGAATGTTGTTAAGAACGATCGGGGATTTCTTATCGGATTTGAATTCAGTATCAAGTTGGAGGTGAAGGCAATTGTATAACAAACAAACGTGGTTGGATGAGATCCCAGATATGACAAAGCCGATTATGGACCCATCAACTGGGAAACAGAAAACTGATCCGCAGACAGGAAGACCATTATTTGAATTGGTTCAGGTGGGTACCCGGATTACCTCAACAAGATTGAACACGATGGAAAGCGGGATAGATGCCGCTCATGGACTTGTTGAGAAACTTGCCAAGGAGATGGGTAGTAATTTTGTCGCTGTGATCGATGGAGTTATGGGGCTACAGTGTAGCGCTCAAGGTTTGGTTGCAAGCTGGACGGCAGGTGTGGCGTATGTCAGTGGTCGTCGATATGAGATTACAGCAGGAACCCTACCACTTAATCCGACTCAAGGGCAGTATCTTTATGTGGACGTTGGTGGAGTAGTTAAAAAGACATCATCACAGGCCGCAGCTAAAGCGGGGCTGGTGCTATTTTATGTGGCCACCGACACAAGTGGTGTAATATCTTCCAACGATCAACGGGTTAACATCGGAATGGATGAGATTCGTCAGGAGATCGATGCGAATACGCTCCATTCCACTAGTAAAGATAACCCACACGAAGTAAACAAGGAGCAGATTGGGTTAGGAAACGTTGATAACATCCAGCAAGCAACAAAGACTGAGTTTAATGAACATGTGGGGACCGGCGGAAATGCACATGCAGTAGTTACATCTACAACAGCTGGATTCATGAGTCCAGCTGATAAGAATAAGATCAACGGTATCCAAGCTGGGGCACAAGTAAATGCAGTAACTAGTGTTGCTGGAAAGACCGGAACAGTTTCGTTGACAAGCAAAGACATTGTTGGACTAAACACAGATAATTTAGCTTTGGCTACAAATGCCACAGCGACCGGAATCCGTGCTGTAGGTATAGGTTTTCATACATCTGCGAGTGCGGCACAGTCAGTGGCAATTGGTGATAGGGCTACAACGACAGGAAGCTTTAGCGTTGCGATTGGCGTCTCTTGCGAAGCTACGCAAGTTACTTCCATAGCAATTGGCTATATCGCCAAAGCTACAGGCGACAGTTCCATAGCAATTGGAGATAATGCAAGGGCGAGCGGAGCTGGATCAGTGGCAATAGGTGATACGGCTGTTTCACTAAACGATTATGAAGGAGTATTAGGCGCATCACACACCACAAAAAATTGGAAAGTGCCTGGTTCTTTATCTGTAGCAGGGACTAAAAATTTTGAAATCCCACATCCAGCTCCACACAAGAAAGCTACTCACGTCATACGTCACGGAGCTGTAGAGAGCCCGACTTCTGGGGATACGCTCTATCGATACACCGTTGAAGCAGCTATCGATGGGGAAACTGTTGAAATACAGTTGCCCGATTACTTTGAACATCTGAACATAAACGTTGATGTTTGGGTGAACGGGCACATGCATTTTGGTCGTGCTTTCGGTTGGGTAGAAGGCGACACGCTGAAAATGACGTGTGAAAAGGCCGGAACCTACAAAGCCCTCGCCATAGGGACGCGAGTTGATGACAATGTTCAGGATTGGTATATCAAGGGTGTCGAACGAGAAATAGGTGAAAGCTGGCTTGGTGAAACATATGTGTTTGAAGTGGAAGAAATCATAGAAATCGAAGAATTCAAGGAGGTCATATCAAAATGAGTATCAATATCAAATCGTCTGTTATTCAATTTCGTAACCCACAAATAGGCCAACCGACTCGGGCGGTGGTAGAACATTATTACGGGCGGAGAGTTATTGCCGACATCGATGGTACGGATCAGACCTTTAAATTTGTACCATCTGAATTACACTTCGAAGCAACAGAGGAAGAAATTATCATGGCTATTAATCTGAAAATCAATTAAGCGCCGAAGGGCATTTTTTTTTGCCTTCTGGAGTTTTCAGGGGGCTATTTACTTTAAATGATGGGGGATATGATTTTGGAGAACGTGGGGAAATGGGTTTTGGCCTTAGGGAGCTGGTTAGTGTCTTATTTATTTGGGGGTTGGTCTGGAGTGTTAGGAGTATTGCTGTTCTTCGTTATTTTGGATTATTTGACGGGTGTGGTGGCTGCCGGATCTATTGGAGGATTAAAAAGCAAAATTGGCCTTATCGGGATTGCCCGAAAGGTCTTTATTTTTGCGATGGTGGCTGTCGGTCACTTGGTGGATGGCATCCTTGGTGATGGCCACTTATTCAGGGATACGGTGGCGTTCTTCTACATTGCCAATGAGCTACTTTCAATCACTGAAAATGGTGGGAAAATGGGTGCGCCTATTCCGTCTGTGATCAAGCAAGCAATCGAAGTGTTGAAGGGTAAAGGTGGTAACGACAATAATTAAGGAGATGACAAAATAGCATGAGCATTAAATATCGTAAGGACCACATACCGAAAGGGACAGCGAATAACCGCCGTCCTGGGATTGCTATGCAGGCTACGACCATTACCATACATAACACAGGTAATCAGTCAAGTAGCGCAGCTAATGAGCGTGGGTGGCTCACAAACCCAACAAATAATAGGCAAGCTAGTTTTCACATAGCGATAGACGAACGTGAAGCGGTAGAATGTATACCTCTAAATGAGAACGCCTGGCATGCAGGAGATGGAAGTGTCGTATCTTCCGGCAATCGAACATCAATTGGAATCGAAATATGTGAATCAGGGAACTACGCTCAGACTTTGGAGAACGCTGTGGATCTGGTTGCGAAGATGTTGAAGGAGCGAGGATGGGGTGTAGATAGGCTGAAGCGTCACTATGATTGGTCCCGTAAAATTTGCCCGCGTTTAATGTATGATGGCGGCAGTTGGACAGGATGGGATCTATTTAAGGCTGCTGTTATTGCGAAGCTTGATCTGACCTATAATAATAAGGAGGATGAAGCTATGGAGAAGGCGAATGTTATTGTAAATGGGAAGAAGATCAAAGATGGCGTCTTGATTAACGGTGAAACATTTGTTCCTCTACGTGCAGTGGGGGAGTCCATTGGGGCTAAGATCAGTTGGAATAATCAGATAAAAACAGCTACTTTAGATACACAATAATAGAAAGATGGCCGCCATGTGAATAGAATTTTAACAGGCGGCCATCTAATAATTGTATTCGGTGTATCATTTAAATGAATATTAAGTATAATATTTACAGAGGTGATTATAATGAAAAGTCTTCATAAATTCTTTGATAATGGAATGAAGAAACTCAATAAAGAGTCTTCTGCGTTTGATAAGAAATTCAATTCTGTTGAGAAGCGAATTGAACAAGGAGCTAAGTCGATGGAGGACTGGTCTCAAAAAAAACGAATCATTCGAAATAAATAGCGATCGGAGAAATAATAAAGTCCCCTCTTTTGACAATGCCCATTTCCCCAATAAAACCATCAACTATAGTCGATATACCTTCCATCATTTCAGCAGTATTACCACTGTCCATTGTATTCGGAGCTAGTGTTGTATACACTCTGGTGAACTTTCCTAAAACGGTTAATTCAATCTCGCTATTCGATCCATATTTAAAGGTTAAGGCGCTTGACGTTTCTCTTAGATTTTCATTTTTGATTGGCATGATGTAGGAGCCAATTCTGATGAAAGTGTCGCTTGGGAATAGGCTGGATGTATAACTAATCATATGCCCAATACCTTGTAACATTTTTTCTTGTGACTCCTTATCTTTTTGTGCTTCCTTTCTTATAGCTGAGATCATGCTCTTTTTCTTTGAATCTTGAATTGCCAGTGCTTCAATCCCAACGATTTTTTCATCAATCTCACTTTCTGTGAAAATTTTAAACAATTGACTTGTATACTCAGGATTTAAAATGTTTTTCATGAAGTCTAGACTTACTATAGAGAATTCACCTTTAATTTTTACATATGTACCGACATTGTCAGCTGTGTCATGTATCATCCCGTTATCTTCAAGATAACTTTCAAATTCCGTTAATGCATTGTCATGTAATTGTTTTGATATTATCTCTTTGCCAGCATCTAGTTGCGTGATAGCAAGTGCTTCTCCAGTAGTCTTTCTATTTGTTAAGCGATAGCGCCCCTTTGCTGAAGGAGTTTTGAATAAACCTGCCAAATCAATTTCACCACTGGATACTTCTGTATCCCCTTGATGTTGTTGCATTCGTTTAATCTCGTCGGTTTTTGTTCTGGATTCAGATTCTTGAAGTTCGGTGTTGGTTGATATGGGCAATCCCTCGTTACTCTGAGCTAAGAATGAATGTAAAAATCCGGTATCTAAATAAATCAACTCTTTCATATGAACACTCCTTGTATGTTGTTAAATGCATTATCCACTTTACTCTATTTAGTTCTAAATTTCACCATGTATATTATGAATTTACATAATGTGAAAAGTTGAAAATAAGAATATCTGTTGTAATATGCTTAGAGTAGAGGATTTAAGTAGAAGGATAATTGTGGTAATATAAGCTCAAATCCGAAAGCATCGGTAAAAAAGTCCCTTACTGGCATTACGCTGGTAGGGACTTTTTTTATCCGTCTAAAGGAGATGGAGTAATTTAATTAGCTCACTCTGTTACAGAAGTGAATTTTTGATTTGCTAAAACTGGATTAATAATTCACAGAGTTTTATTCAACTACTTCGCCTTCATACAACTTCCAGTTTAATTGCATTTCTTTATCACCGCGAGAATCAAGCGATGCTTTTAACTTCACTTTATCACCCTTTTTTAAGCCGTCTTTCATTGTATTATCTTTCAATTCAACAATGAATGTATATGGCATCATGTCTTTCTTTTCCGTACTTATGGTTGACCAATCTTCCGCGGTATAATTTTCGCCACCATACACAACAAGGCTGTCTCCGATTATTTCTGAGTCTGCAATGGTTCCAGACCAAGTTACAAATTTATTCACCATAAAGGTATCCCAAGTTGATGATTTTTGGTCTTTTTGTAACGCAAAATATGCTTCAACCGTTGGTAAGAAATCAGCATCACTTTCTATTAATTCAGCGACTTTCTTTTGTTCGTCAGAAGCATAGAGAGTTTCTACCGTTAAGGTTTTACCTGATTCTAATATTTTAACGAAATTTTCAGCATTATCTTGTCCTTTTTTTATCAAGATATAGATATTCTTAACTGCATATGAATTCAAATTCGGATTATGGTATTTTGCTGTATTTTCATCTTTTTCAAATTCCATAATGTCCGCTTCATCAGTTCTTAAAGCTTTCACTAAGCCTTCAGATCCCTCAAATTTATCTGTTACATCTTTAGCTTCACTTGAAATCAAGCCGGACTCTTTCAGCCAAGTATAAGCATTATCTGCTGTAATAATTTGTGAATCTGTCTCAGAATCAGTTGATTTATTTTCAACAGTAGCTTTTATTTCGGTTTCTTCTTTGATGACTGTCGCAGTTACAGGGGCGTTCGTTTCATCTGTTTCTCCGTTTTGGTTACCAAAGATACCACCAACCACAATAACAACAATAAGCCAAAACCACCATTTTTTATAAATAGGCTTTTTCAATCTTCTTCCTCCTGATATAGTAATAATTTACAACACACATAGTCTATCAGACCTAGGTTTATTATTCTATAAAAATATTTGGATGTGGAATGTGAATACATATCGAGTATTACAAGTAGGTGTAGAATTTCTTGTCGCAGCATTATCCCCGGTTCGTGTATCTGTCTGGCTTGTCCTGCCTGATCGTTAACAAATTATGGACTATCGAGGTGTAGTAGAAGCATAAAGCTGTGTATCAGTAAAGTTAGCAGGAAAAAGATAACTTTCCAAATATGTTTGAAGTTAGGGCACAAAAAAAGAGCAGGAGGGATAACCTCACTGCACTTTTTGTTTTATTTCGTATATTTTAGATTATCAACTCAATAGAACTTACTTGAACAACGTTCTTATAACCTTAAAAATATCGAATGTCTTCTTGTTGGACACTTTGTTATACGCTGCCCGTTTCGGAATACGTAACCATCCATATCCACGGGGCATTTTCAATCCGGCACGATGTACGATCTGTCGTTTAATACTGGTTCTAACGGCTATCCGTTTGTTAGGCTGTCTTCCGGAATCCAAACTTCATTCAACGCGCCGCCGATCTGTTATTTTAAATTAGCTACTGCGTATTTGGCTTCTTCCTTTGTGAACTTCTCACCGTAGTCAGATGTTAGTTGATCGTAAATGGCGGAATCAGACATACTCATTGATTCAGCATAGGTTTGTGCTTTTTTTAATGCATTCTCTTTCCAATCAAAATCAATGGTATCAATAGCGTACTTGGCGGCTTCCTTCGGAAAGTTCTCGCCATATTCAGATGTTAACTGATCGTAAATACCGGCTTTAGACATGTTCATAACTTCTGCGTAGGTTATTGCTTTTTCTAGTGCAGCTTTATGTTCTCTGGGTACACTGTTTGCCTCGGCTTCTTTTTTAGCCAACTCTTCAGCCTTAGCTTCATCTTTTGCTTTTTGTTCGTCAGTAGCTTTTTTCTTGGCTTCAGCTTGCTCTTTGTCCTCAGTCGTTTCTTCTGTAGATGTTTCTTCTTTCTGCGATTGCTGGGTGATTGCTGGGGCGGCAGGTTCATTGGCTTGAGTCTCTTTCTCACCGAGATTACCAATCACTCCGATAACAACTACGATAGCGATCCAGAACCACCATTTCTTATAAATTGGTTTTTTGTCCAAGGTATTTCCTCCTATGTATTAGATTGAAATAGTCTATCAGATATAGGTAAAATTTGCTATAATATTTTAAAGACTGAGTATTTAGTAGGAGGGATACATTTGGAGAATTTTCTTTTAAGGGCAGGAATAGCACTTATCATAGCAATAGTCGTACAATTTATAAGTTTGGGTGTTTTTGCAAGTAGTATACTAGGTAATCTGCCCATTTTAGGTAATCTCCTTATGATATTTGATATAGGGGCTCTAATTTACTTTTATAATGATGGTATAGATAACAATAATTTCATTGTTTTCCTAGGTCGTCTGGGAAGCCTGATTGGAACAATATATACATTAGAAAAGTTGAGCAAAATTGATTTCTTTGTAATGAAATTAGAATTTGAAAGGTCGAAATTTTATAAATGGTGTTTAATTATAATTGGTGTTTTTATAAATTTCGGATATATGTTTGTGATTACACAAATTTACATACCCATCTTCGAATTGCTTCATAGATCATTAGAAGAAACAGAGTTAATGTTTAAGCAATTAGAAAATTTGCTAGATGAACAAATCAGCGAGTTACCGAAATGATTAAAGAATAGTGGGTAATCTCTGACATTGGGACCCATTCAATACCATCCTGATGCTTGCACTTCACTCTTTTTTTGTCGGATGACATTTCAATCTTTCCTATGTACTTAGAATTATCCTCAAAAACTAAACAAACAGAATATTCTTTTCGCTCCGCAATAAGTAGGTCTTTAATCATTTTCATCCTCCGTTTGTAGGTGTATTTATCCATTAATTATAATACTTATTTACTATATAGGGAAGTTTTGAGATAATGTTGAGTGAAAAACTAAAATAGTACTAAGGAGGAATAAAATGAGATTTAAGAAAACGGGATTACTATTATTGGCATTTTTGATGGTGGGAGGAACAGGGACATTCGCTGCATCAAAGAGTAAGACAGTTCAGGCAACAGTAAGCAATTTCAAATACGTTTTAAATGGTAGTAATTGGGCGCCGCAATCGAAAACACAACCGGTAGTTATCAATGGACAAACGTACATACCAGTAAATCTAGCAAAAGAAGCAACGAAGACGAACATAACTGTCGACGCCAAATCAGGCAAAATGAGTTTCGGTGAGAAACTTGCTAAAACTCCTTTTGATAAAGAAAGAATTTACTATTTTTCAACATATGCTGGCCTTTCTAGAGATTCGAAATATACGGAGAATAAACACAAAGAAGTCGTTACAATTAAGAATTTAGGTCACATCGTGTTATATCCTAATAGTAAATATCAGACTTTGGTTCTTGATCTTAAATTAGCAGATGGATCTGGACAAATATTATTAAAAGATGAAGATACGGGTGAGCATATCAAATCGTTATTTCTAGAAGAAGGTAAGCAAGAAAGTGTAGAAATAAATGCAACAAGTATTAGTAATAAAGGAGTTAGACTTTATATGGAGGCAGACGACTTTAGTAAAGGGACAGTACTAGTTGTACAGCCAACTTCGCATTATAAGTAATAAAGTAAAGAATCCTGGAGTGTAGTCAGGATTCTTTTTTAGTAGGAGAGTACAAGTTATCTGTATTGAAGAAATCATTAATGTAAGTACTTAAAAGGTCCCCTGGTCTTTATAGCGGAGCGCTCGGAATTCTGAGTCTTTTGTCGTGATTATATAGAATTGAGATCTGCTACATGGTATATTTATCCTGAACTAAATTTATGGGAGGACACAGTTAAATAGTTGAAAGAAAATTGCTTTTTTTGAGCTGTTTCAGGGCTATTTATGCTGGAGTAGTCGTTAGGTAAACAAATAGTGACATCTTTGAGAGTGTTGAAGCAAAGGTTTCATGGTACAACCTTTTGCCAAAGAAACATCAAATTAGGTGATAAAGATGTTAAATGGCTAACGACCGAAGAAATGTTACACTCGTCTCGCTTACATATTTTCTCCAAATGTAAAAAGATGTTGATCCGTACGAAGTATTTCAAACCAAGCTAAAAGTCTGTCGGAGGTATTTTAGGCAGTCGGAATTACATGCATAAAAAAATTATGTAGCTGCATTTGATAAATCCACTGCTAAAAGAAACGATAGCAAAAAATAGAATACCGCAGTATGTCAGGCATGACGCAAACAACAACATTGATACAGAAAAAGGAGACTGCTAAAGCTAACGTTATAAAACTTGACAAGAGACCAAAGTTTCTTACAAGAAATGCGCTGTGAAAAGAGGAGTCGGGAAACCCCCGATCACGAAGGAGTATGGTTGGAAGTGGGAAGCTTGATTGCGATGGTAACGGGGGCGGGGAATGTAAAACAAGTTTAAATCTGGTGATTATCCTTTCCACGAATATTACTGAAATTAAGCGAAACAGATAAATAATAAAAGATGAGGTGCGAAAGATTGAAAAATATAATCTTAATTCCTGGAATTATGGGTACACGACTGAGAAAGAATAGACAAACTGTATGGCCAGTTGCTTCTATAAATAATAATTATCCGGATATCAAGTATAGCGAGGGAAATAAATTTCTTGAACCATATGAGTGCTTTAAACTCTACTATAATGGTATTCAAGATTCTTTACGAGAACAAGGAGCATTTAATGTAATCCCCTTTCCGTACGACTGGAGGAAGAGTAATTTAGACCAACTAGCCCTTCTTAAAGCTAAGGTTGATGATATTGATAATGATATATATATAGTGGCCCATAGTATGGGCGGAGTTATAGCAAAACTTTTCTTGAATTATTATGATGACGACGAACAGGTAAGAGACAAGGTTAAAAAACTTATCACACTAGGCAGCCCGTGGCATGGTGCCCCTTATGCATATAAAGCTATAAAATATGGGGTAAATATTCCTGAATTTTTTCCTCTCCTAATGAATAGATTTACATCAAAGGAAGTCGCACCTACATTTCCAAGCTTGTATCAATTATTACCTAGTGAAAAGTATATGTTCCTATGTAGACAATATGAAAAGAAAACCTTCTTAGAAAAAGATGATGATTTGATATCTGATTGGTATGATGTGACAAAAGATTGTTATTCACCGTTCTTAACATCTAACTTTGGTGATGATGCTTATACCAAAATCTTGGGGGAATTTTATGAATTATTAGATAAACCTCTCAATATAGAACATCATGAAGTAATTGGTTATGGAAAAAAAACAATTTCAACTATAAAAGAGGCAACATACCTAATTGAACCAGAACTAAGTTTTGATAACGGTGACCAAACTGTACCTGTTATTAGTGCAATGTCAGAAACAGAGCACAAATATTTCATACAGGAAAGTCATAATGGATTACCTAAAAATAAAAATGTATATAAACTTGTGAATAATATATTAATTGGAGAAGATGATCCAGTTAAGGACTTATCTGTATTTTCACTTGATTATGAAGAAATAAAGGATAAATCCTTCTCTGGCAGCGCTATTAAGATTGCTTGTCCAGTGGTTGTGTCATTAATTGATGAAGATGGGAATATCATTTATGGAAATATCGAAATACTAGATGTCAGCGATTTTGAAGAAATACTAAATACTCCATATGAAGTGACTACAATTGAGAATACAACGTATATTTTTGTGCCAGAAACTGAACTAGAAGAAGAGACCACCTCAAGAAAAATTATTATTGAGGCTTATGATAGTGGCCCTACTTCAATCTCAGTTGAAAAGTATCGAAAAGGAAAAGTCTCAAAAATAAGTGCTTTTGAGACTTTTAATATTGATACTACAATTAATGCTGAAATTAATTTAGTTAAGAACCTTGAGGACACCAATTTAATAATTAGAGAAGAAAACAAAAAAGAAGTTATCGTTAAATCAAGTATAATTGATCTGGAAAATAAGAATACAGAAGTGATTTTACCGCAAACTAATGTTTTTATCACATCTGATGATCAGATTTTTCTAGAAAATGGAGCGGTGTTGGTTTCTGATAATGTTAGTTTAAGTTTAAGTGATTTTATCAAAGGTAGTTATAATGTGGCGGGATCATATTATTCGTTGAACAACGGGGAGTATACACTCTTGCTAAAAGACAAGGTTGTGCCTCTTGAACTGCAAGAGGGGAAAAATATAATAAAATACTTTTCAAGAGATGTTTTGGGGCACTCTGAACAAGAACACATCTTGATAATATATAAAATCAATTCTTCTCACCCCAATATAACCTTTAAATTTCACCCATACATGTATGAAATTAATGTTTCCGATAATAACTATATATTATTGGAAGAGATCGGTTTGGAAAAACCGAAAATTAGTGTCCAATTTAGTTATAAGAATGAGAATTCTGACAATGAAGTATACAAAGCGGTCAATAATTTTACTATTATGTATCGTGATTTTATTCGTAGTGTTACAATTGAAACTTATAACATATTTGGAAAAAAAGAAATAAATAAATTTGCTGTCGACGAACTCTCAATAAAGCTACTCATTGAGGGGACGGCTGAAGAACAGAATTTTTATGATATTTTAAATTATCTTAAACTTTTTCCCTATGACCGAATAATTATGCAAAAACAAAAAGGCAAAGGTGCTTATAAAACAATAACTAAAGAACATTTACAGAACGCTAAGCATATCAAAGTAGAACGTCGCAATATTAGTCTAGAGATATTTAAAGGTATGGATTATTTGGTGTTTTTCCAAGATTTCACTCAAGACCTGCTAATAAAATCACAAGATATTTATCCGATAAAGTTTAAAGTGTTAGATATTAAAACTAAGAAGGAAGTTAGAACACAAGCTTTTTCTGCTACTGTTCAGACTACGTATGATGATGAAAAATTCACTTCTGAAGAAATAAATTTTGAATTTAATGAGCACTTTGATTACTATGAAGGTTTTTTTAATGTGAAAGAATTGAGATCATTTTTAAGTGATTTTTGGAATTCAGACAGTCTACAAGAGGTTGATTTAGTTATACAACAAAAGGGTAATGTAACAAAAGAAGTTATAACAGAAGTGATTACTGTCAGATAACCCTTAGAAAGGGGGCGAATAAATGGATTTGTATGCGGTATATTCTTTATTTAGTCTCACTTCTGTAGTGATTCTCTATTATCTGTTATATTTTATAGCTAAAGATTCCATGTTCTCTGAGTTTCTGTTTTTCAGCTACAGATTTTTATTTGCCCCTAGTCTTCTGACCATTAGTAACTATCTTGCTGTTAAACATTTGAACTTAAATGTCCTTTTGAATTTAGTATCATTTCTGTTTTTTATTCCTTCGATTCTTATTCACTTTAAGGGATCTAATGAAGAAAGGTTAACTGACAAGAAAATTGATTCTTTATACAGTGTGGCTAAAATGATAATTGATGATTTTTTTGAAAAGGAAGAATTTAGACATAAGCCAAACTTGATTGTAAAGAAAGGTAGCAATAGTTCTTTAGATATACTTGTTCAAATGGAGGAAAGGACTAAATGGTTAGAGGAGAAAAGGATCCAACTTCAAAAAGAAATTCAAGAAAAATATGGAATAGGTAAAGTGTATTTGATTTTTGACTATAAGTATGTGCCAAAAAAAAAATATAATTCGCTGATCCGAGGAGTTGGAGATCCAAATTGTTCTTATGCGAAGATATAATAGATGAAAATGGAAATAGAAATTAAGACATTGGTCATAACCAATACTATTTGCTCACATAGGATCTAAATCACGAGAAATATAAAAAGTTTATTTGGTAACAAAGAGAAAATTATTATGAATTACCACTATAGCGCACAAAAGATTATGTACCAACAATTCAAAAGTTATATACGTCACGTTTTCTTCTGTAAAACTTCGCACCACCGAAAGCCAAATCTCCGGGCGAACAACGGCACATCACCTCCAGTACTACTTCATATGGTTGCCCAATTTAGGTTTTAAGGGTGTGTTGTGAGGATCAAGGAAATAGAAAACTAAAAGAGTGCTCCATCAGTATTTGCTGATGGAGCTTGTTCTGTTATGAACAGACATTTGGGCATTTGCTGTACATAAAAACTCACAAAAAACTCACGATTTTTACGAAAGAGTATGAATTTGAGCGAATTAAAAGGTTAATCAAGACACGATAGATTCGTGATTTTGATGTTGTATGAAACCACACGCTTGCTAAAGAAATATCAACATTATAAAGGATTCTCGGTTGTTGATGAGATAAGGGACCAACGTATTGACGGCGTTAGTGGTGGTGTTAGCGGTATGCTTGATGCTGTTCATAATATGGGACTTCGAAAACCGGCATCATGGAATGATTTGCTGGATCAGGGACTGAAGGATGATGCACATGAAGAACCGCTTAGCGGCATGGAAAGTGTCTGGATTTTCTATAAAGGTAAGTCCATTCATCTATCCTTTCTGTCCTTCGGCAGTATTCGTGAACTGAAAAGGGTATGCCAGAATATATACAAATACAATTATCCCGGACAGTTGTCGGAAGCAAGTGGCTACAAGGTGAACGAGATGAAAGACGGCTCCCGTGTAGTAGTTGTTAGACCTCCTTTTGCAGAATCGTGGGCGTTCTTCGTCCGGAAGTTCGATATTCCGAATGCTTCACTTGAACAATTGATTACGGGTAACAACGCAGATCTGCCAATCACATTACTTCAATTCCTGATGAAAGGAAGCCGGATCACAGCTGTAACCGGGGCCCAAGGTTCTGGTAAAACGACGTTGCTTATGGCTATGGTCAAACACATCTATGCATCGTACACCCTTCGGGTGCAGGAGATGGCGTTTGAACTTCAATTAAGACGGATCTATAGCCGACGTAATATTTTGAGTTTCCGAGAGACTGAACACATTTCAGGTCAACAAGGGCTTGATTTGCAGAAAAAAACGGATGGTACCGTCAATATTCTCGGTGAGGTTGCGAGTGATGAGGTAGCCGCATGGATGATTCAAATGTCTCAAGTTGCCAGTCTGTTCACCCTGTTTACCCACCATGCCAAAACGTTTCGTGATCTGGTCTTCTCCCTCCGTAATTCCTTGCTCAAGACAGGTATGTTCCAGCACGAGCATATTGCTGAGGAGCAGGTTGTGAGTGTAATCAACTTCGATGTTCATATGAAGAAAGATGCTGAGGGACGAAGATATATCGAACGAATTACGGAGTGTCTTCCTCGTGCGAATCAAGGTGATAGCGTGGAAGAGAGGGAAGGTTTTACATTTCATAATGTTGTGGAGTACAGAGATGGAGAGTATGTTGCAACAGCTCCAATCTCCTCTGGAAGCATGGTGGATATGCGAGAACAGATGACATTACAGGATGCCGAGAAGTTTGAACAGTTTATGAAGCAACACTGGGGTGATCAGCATGACAATTAAATGGATTTTGCTCCTCGTATTAAGTATTTGTGCAGGAGGTTTGCTGATCACACTTCTGGTTTTAAGTATGTTACGTCATAGAGGAGGTGGTTCAACAAGTCAATCCGGCGTGATTTTTGCTCCTAGCGGGAAGGGATTTAAGGGACTGGGATCAATCTTGTTGCAGTCCTACCGTCTTGGAATGAAAGTGCCACTGCTATCAGCTTATATTCTAAAGGTGCAGAAACGTATTTCATTCCGCCATGTTGGGGATGAGCCTTCACTTCGCAGGCTGACGATGACAGTGGTTCTGATTATTCTTGGAGGTTATGGAGGCATAAGTGTCATTCTGTTTCTTCTGCAGCCGGGTATCGCTTTTGTAATACTTTCCGTACTCTGTGCTGTGGTACTAAACAGCCTGGTATTGGATATGTGCCTCAGTCGTATGGAAAAAAGGTTGCTGGTGCAGATGTTGGATCTCTTTGCAGATGTAAGGCATCGGTATCACCAGCATGGCATGGTTGAGGAAGCGCTCTATGAAGCCGCTGAAGCAGGTACGGGAGAAGCAGCAGAACAAGTAAGACTGATCTACGAAGCTCTAACTTCTCCAGATCCGAATGAAGCACTTGAGCGTTATTATGAAGTGGCTCCCAACCGTTTTCTCAAAGGATTCGCCGGCGTTTCCTATATGGTCATGGAGTTTGGGGATAAGGACAGAGCACAAGGCTCTATTTATCTTAAAGGACTGGGTAACCTGACTCAGGAGATTCATCTGGAGATTTTGCGGCGTGATAAATTGGATTACCTGCTCAAAGGACTTAATATCATCGCGCTCGCTCCGGTATTATTCACCGCTCCGATCGAACGCTGGGCCAGAGTCAGTTTTCCAACGATGGATGAATTTTATCGCAGCAAAATTGGTTTTATTACCAAAATATCAATCTATGTCATCATCATCCTTGCTTATTTGCTTCTGCAAAGGCTCCAGCAATACGATGAGACACCTTACCGGTCAGGGCATAAGCATTCATGGTTGGATCAGTTTCTGTACAGGCAGACCTTCATACGGAAATTGGCGATGTTGTTTGCAACGAAACCTGGCAGTGCACAGTACAGTCAAACGATACGGCTCATGAGGGAGAGCAGCTCAGAGTTGAAATACGAATGGCTTGCCATTCGACGAGTGATGTTATTCGCAGGTTGTTTGGTCCTTACAATGGGTGGCATCTTGCTGTTACACCAGGTTGAACGTAACCACATCTTGTATGATCCAATCCGCGATGATCGAATGTTTGGTGCAATGGCTGAAGCAGATCTCAGGAAAGCTGAGGAAAAAACAGCGTTGGATCAATCCGTGTTGGCAAGTGTAGAAATGAACCGAGGAGCTACATACGAAGAAGTCTCCAACGCGTTACAGCAGTTATCTCCCATTCAGTTGGATCATGACACCCAGGCTGAGACGATCGCGCGCATTATGCAGAAACTTGAGGTGTATAACAAACAATATGTACGCTGGTGGGAAATGATTATAGCCATTCTTATGGGTGTAGCAGGGTACTACATGCCTGTATGGCTCATGTTATTTCAGCGGAAAATGCGAAAGTTGGATATGCGACATGAAATCTATCAATTCCAGACAGTGATATCCATTTTGCGTGAGATGGACCGAATGTCAGTCGAGGAGATATTGGAATGGCTTAATCGATTTTCCGTCATTTTCAAGCGTCCGCTGCAAAAATGTTTGTTGCATTTTGAACATGGTCCAGAGCTTGCACTTGAACAATTAAAGGAAGAGGCGGGCTTGCCCGAGTTCCAGCGACTGGTTGATAAATTGCAGCTTGCCCTTGGCAAAATCTCAATACGTGAAGCCTTCGATGATCTTGAGAGCATGATGGCATTCTATTTTGAACAACGAAAGCAAGAGTACAGCAAGATGATTGATGTCAAAGCATCATGGGGGAGAACCATCGGATTTACTCCTATGTATGCCCTAATCTTTTTGTATCTGGTCATTCCATTGGTCGGTATGAGCTTCTTGCAAATGAACATTTATTATGAACAAATTCAGAAACTGTAGCACAATTCATCTGTGTGACAGTCTTAAATAATTTAATAACTTATAACTTGGGAGGATTTAACATGAACAATGCATCAAGCGCTTTAAAGGTGGCGGCAGGAATATTCTTGACAATCGCTTTGATCACAATTGTAGTTCTGTTGTTTATTTCGGCTCAGGAAGCAACCAAGACGGCCCAAAACAATTTTGCTGATATCCAAACCGAGTTGTCTCAGGCTGCATTTACCGTGTATGACGGAACAACCATCAGTGGATCACAGGTAACGAATGCGCTGCGTAAATATGCGGACAAGGATCAGTTCGGTATTCAAGTCATTACAGGTAAAAATAAAGGGGGTCAATGGTACGGCAATCAATTGAACATTTCACAGGATCTAAATAATGCAGACTACGGCTCGGTTATTGCTCCTGACGATAAAGTGGGGATTATTAACCAGACCATGAGTGAAAAGGACAATCAATATGTCAATCCAAGTGGTAAATTCAAAGCCATTATCGTAAAAGACCGATCCAACGTGGTAAGAGGGCTGATCTTCCAGCAATCCTGACAGGAGTTGGTTTAACATGTCCCGGAATACACAGCATCTCATGTTGTTTTGTACGGCGGTTGTCCTGTTTGTGACAGCCTGCCTGTACGGGCAACAGAATGTTAAGATTTTATCAGCGGCCTTGAACGACAGAGTACAGACAACCGCAGGCATGGAAGGTCGGATGGCAACAACACTGCATACCACCAATCCGTATCAGTATAGTGGTGCGGAAGTGTTGCATACTGTGAGACAGATGACAGGCACTAGCATTCCTGTGGAGGTAGATGGGACATCGTATGTGATCGATCCACTTGTCAGCAAAACAGCGACTATTCCTGTCCAGCTTGATGCTACCTACAGACCGGAGTTTATACGAAATGAAACTGGAGAACTGCTCAAGATTGTTTTTTTGAAGGAGGCCAGTATGAATTGATTAATGCCGCATCCAAGCTGCTTGCCGTATTGCTCGCAGTCCTTCTGCTCTATGTGTATCCAGCTGCTGAAACAGCCGATCGGCAGGATGATATAACACGTATGACGGCTGTTCAGAATGTAACACGTTTTGTTGATGCTGTCCGCACGAAAGGATATATCTCACCTCGAATGTTGACTGAGTTTGAGGAGCAACTGGCACAGACGGGCAATCTGTATGAGGTGTCGATGGAACATTTACATAAAAAATATGTACCTCATTATACGGACCCGATGGACAATAACAGTTTTAACGGGACCTATGAGGTAGTGCAGGATGGATATTATGCAGCTCAGATTCGAGAAAGACTATTCCCATCCTCAGGGGTGATACCGGTTGATGATCCTGGCCGAAGATATACGATGACGACAGGGGATTTTTTCACCGTGACGCTCCAGAATACAAATCGTACACCTTCCATGCTCATTCGTGAATGGTTGAGTGGCACGGCTCAGGCTTCAGCAGTATTTGTAACATACGGAGGTATGGTCCTCAATGAAGATTACTGAGCTATCCATTGTATTTGTGCTGATCTTCTTCCCGCTCTTCTGGATCATCTCACTCCATACCCAAGATGCCGAAGAGGCTCAATATCTTGGCCAACGATACAGATCTGCACTTCAAACTGCAGTCATGGATGCAGGTGCAGTCATGCATCAGAATGAGAAACAAAATGATGAAGCAGGTTATGATTCAACCAAGTTTGTTAAAGCGGACAAGGAGCTTGCCTTGTTGACATTTACGCAGACGATGGCTTTGAATATGGGGATTCAGGATGATCCCGCAGCTATTCGAAACATGTTTAATTACATTCCTGCCGTGGTTATTCTGGATTATGATGGATATTATATGTTGTCCACAGAAACAGAGATGACGGGTCACCGTGAAGATTCTTTCAGGCAAGTGTGGAGTCCCAAGAAACCTTATACATATTCAGATTCTGATGGTAACAGTATTAACTTTACACTGGACGACTACGTATATGCTTTTGACGCAAGCGCAGGGAAATGGATTGAGGGATTCCAAAAAGAACTGGCTTCAACCACACAGATTCCTTTACTTCAGAATACCAGCGTATTTGAGCAAGTTAGACAAAGCCGGATTGTGACTACTGTTCAGGATGATCTGGCTGATGTGATTAACCGCCATAATGAGTTTGCCAGAAAGAACGGTATTTCCTATACGTTTACGATGCCCCTGATTGCGCAGCAAGATTGGTACAACTCCATTAACGATACAGGCATTATGGCCTTTGTCCAAGGTATAGGTGTGGGTGACCAGAAGATCAACAATTACGCAATTGGTGGAGGCAGACTTGTGAAGAAAACCGCCATCGTAGGTGGGGTAGATCCTTTAACGGGTATCAAGTACTACTATCCCTCCACATGTGGTAATGGTTACCGTGCTGAAGAGGTGTTTACAGACGCAAGACAAGCAGCTACACAGGGCTATTTCGAATATAAATGCTCTAATCGTTAGGGTAGCCTGCATGACATAATCATGTAAGAGGTTCCTGAACTGTTTACATTACTTTCAGAAAAGACGGGACCTGTGCTAGAATAGGGTTTCGGAACAATAACAAAAGTAATGTCTAATAGATAGGAGCAACCTCATCTTATGAGTTTATTGTCAGTAGAGAACGTAAGTCACAATTTTGGAGATCGCACGTTATTTAAAAATGTATCGTTTCGTTTACTTGCCGGAGAGCGCGTAGGACTTGTTGGTGCCAATGGTGTGGGTAAATCAACATTAATGAACATCCTTACCGGTAAATTGCTTAAAGATAGTGGAAAAGTGGAATGGACACCTAAGGTCCGTTATGGATATCTGGATCAGCACACGAAGCTTACGCCAGGCAAAACCATTCGTGACGTCCTTAAGGATGCATTCCTTCCGTTGCTTGAATTGGAAAAAGAAATGATGAATATTACGGACCAGATGGCAGATGCAGATCCAGATAAGCTGGAGCAGTTGCTAGAAGAGATGGGCGATATTCAGGAACAACTGGAACAGGGCGACTTTTATCTGATTGACGTAAAAGTGGAAGAGATGGCCAATGGTCTTGGTTTGTCCGCAATTGGTCTTGATCGAGATGTCGCAGCTCTAAGTGGTGGACAACGTACCAAGGTGCTTCTTGCCAAGCTTTTGCTCGAGAAACCTACAGCGCTTTTGCTGGATGAGCCGACCAACTATCTGGATGTAGAACACATTGAATGGTTGTCACGTTACCTGAAGGACTACCCGCACGCGTTCCTCTTAATCTCCCATGACACGGAATTCATGAATGAAGTCGTAAATGTCATTTATCATTTGGAATTTGCCAAATTAACGAGATATGCAGCGAACTATAACAAGTTCCTCGAGATGGCTGATATGAATAAAGCCCAGCATATTGATGCATACGAGAAACAGCAAGAGTACATCAAGAAACAGGAAGATTTCATTCAGCGTAACAAGGCACGTGCTTCAACTTCAGGTCGAGCGAAGAGCCGGGAGAAACAGCTGGACAGAATTGAACGTATTGATCGTCCGGATGAAGCAGCTAAACCAACGTTCAAATTCAAGGATGCCCGCGCGAGCAGCAAAACGGTCTTTGAGGGCATTGATTTTGAAATTGGATATACGTATCCTTTGCTGCCCAAAATGACGATGACAATTGAACGTGGTGAGAAAATTGCCATCGTAGGTTGTAATGGTGTGGGTAAATCGACACTGCTGAAAACAATTCTGGGTAAAATATCTCCACTCAGTGGAAAGACCTTTTTGGGAGATTATCTCGAAACGGCCTATTTTGAGCAGGAAGTTCGTGCTGGAAATATCACGCCTATCGAGGACGTCTGGAATGAGTTTTCACATTTGACCCAGAATGAGGTCCGGGGTCATCTCGCTCGCTGTGGGTTGAAAAATGAGCACATTACCCGTCCGCTTAACATGCTGAGTGGTGGAGAACAAGCCAAGGTTCGTTTATGCAAACTTTTGATGCGTGAAAGCAACTGGATTTTATTCGATGAGCCGACAAACCATCTCGATGTCACAGCCAAAGCGGAGTTGCAGCGTGCTTTGCAAGAATTCAAGGGAACGGTGTTACTTGTATCTCATGAACCTGATTTCTACGAGGGTTGGGTTACCAAAACATGGAATGTCGAAGAATGGTCTGAGAAAAACTAGAAGATTCAAGACCATGTTTAACAGAAATGACGGTGACAAAAAAATCCGTCTATGGTAACATAGGCTACAACTTCATATGAACACTAGGGGGGCCGCACGATGCGGCTGAGATGGAAGAATGCGATTCCGGACCCTTTGCACCTGATCTGGATCATACCAGCGTAGGGAAGTGGCGAGCGCGTTTCAGTGAATGACGTGAGCAACGGCAATTCGAAAGGATTTCAACCGTCTGCTTAACGAATTGAAACATGCAGTTGCGTGTATAACGTTAAGGCTATAAGGTCTATAGCTTTATTACACGAAATGAACTGTATGCTTCAGTCAGTCATCTGGTCCTATAATTAACACGCAGCCACTCCCCTACGGGAGTGGCTTTTTTGTGTTTTCATAGCATTCACGCCTGGAAGGAGATGAACAGTACGGTAATTTCTCATGAACGTGTACACGGATCATTTGAACTGCATGTTGTATCTACGGGTGTAGGGAATCAAGCATCTTTTGTAAAAGCTGCAAAGGACATTTGGCCATGGGTGGACTACATCCATATACGAGAGAAACAACTCTCATGGCAACAAAAGATCGGTTGGGCTGAAAGTCTGCGTGGTGTTGGCGTTCCATCTTGTCGCATCGTTATCAATGGTTCAGAACTGCCACCACAGAATGACATCTATGGCGGTGTACATTGGGGGCAAGAGGCTATACGTAACTACAACCCTGCTGTTATAAGCAATGTCCAGCGAATTCGTCTGGGTGTATCTGTTCATTCAATCGATGAGGCAAAAATCGCTGAAGAACGGGGAGCCGATTACCTTTTCTTCGGGCATGTCTACTCAACCAACAGTAAGCCTGATCTTGAACCAAGAGGATTATATGCTCTGGCTGAAGTGTGCTCTGGTGTCTCCATTCCTGTCATGGGGATTGGGGGAATCAAACCGGGAAACATTCACGCTATTCGCTCTGCAGGCGCACAGGGAGTTGCTGTGATCTCGAATGTATGGGCGAGCGTTTCCCCGGATCGGGCGGCTGCATTATTAAGGCAGGGTATCGTTGCTACAGAAGGTCTGAGCCGCTGAATCAAGGAGATGAGAGGATGAAAAAGATCATTACTGATAGACCGGATAAGATTCATGCAGAAACGATTATTGTAGGCGGAGGCGTTGTTGGATGTGCCATCGCATATGAGCTTGCTTCCCGTGGACAGGATGTGCTGTTGCTGGAGAGTTCGGCGATTGCAGGAGGCACTTCTTGCGCGGCGGCTGGAATGCTGGCGGCAGATAGTGAGGATTTTGCTCATCCTTTGATGGCTAAGCTCGCCAGGCAGAGTAGACAGTTACTTATCGAACAACAGGTGCTAATGGCTACACTCAGTGAGGTAGAGACTGGCCTGCAACGCCAGGGATTCCTAACTCCTTTTCGTTCATACGGTGAATTAAGTAGTTATAAGAACAATCGGAAGTCTGCGTTGTCTGCTTCTACTGATGAGGTATGGTGGGATCGTTCCGTTGTGCAACAGGAGGCATCATGGCTCAACAGAGATACGTATGGAGCCTATTACAGACCTTACGAGAGTGAAATTCTTCCAGTCCATCTAACGAAGGCATACGCCGAATCCGCTCAAGCATTGGGAGCACGGGTTATGGAGGACATACAGGATATACGTGTGCAAGCAAACGAACACGGCGTGCAGGGGATCACCACATCGATCGGTGAGATGAAATGCAAACATGTCATTATAGCGGCTGGATTACAGAGTGAAGAGTTGATGAGACATGTAAATCTGAGCTTGCCTGTGTGGTCGGTGAAAGGTGAAATAGCCGCCGTTCAGTTCTCAGATGAACATGCAGGGTACAGACCTGACAGAACGGTGTATGCAGAGGATATCTATATTGTTCCCAAAGCCAATGGCGAAGTTTGGCTTGGGGCAACCAGTCTGCCAGGCAGAACGGATTTGAACGTTTCTGTACAGGGTGTTCAAAAGCTGCTAACAGCGGCTACCCACTGGGTGCCTGGGATGAAGGAAGCACAATTTATACGAGCGTGGGCAGGCGTAAGACCGGCAACTCCAGATGGATTGCCTTATATAGGTGCTTGCAAGAGTATACCCGGGCTGTTCGCCGCCTTTGGGCATTACCGCAACGGTATCTTGCTTAGTGCGATAACAGGCAGGCTTATCGCTGAGTTGCTCGCTGGCAAAATCTCAGAAGAACTCGGAATTGAGGCGCTGAGTCCGGAGCGATTGAACAGAAAGGGAGTGGTGCAGTGAATATCATCGTTAATGGTCAACGGATGGAGATTGAAGACAGATTGAATCGTGTGGATAAACTGCTTAAATCTTTTGATCTGCAAGTCAAGACTGTAGTTGTAGAGCTGAACAAGCATATTTTAACCCGTGAGTATCATGAAACGACGGCATTAAGAGAAGGCGATCGAATTGAGATTGTACATTTTGTAGGAGGCGGTTGATGATGTTGAACATTGGTAAATATACGTTTGAGTCCAGATTGTTGCTCGGAACAGGCAAGTTTTCGGATCTGGAAGTGCAAAGTCAGGCTGTGGAAGCATCTGAAACGGAAGTTTTGACTTTTGCTGTTCGTCGTCTGAATTTGGAGGAACGTAATCAGAAGCATTTCCTGGATACGTTGGATCTGGACAAATACACACTTCTTCCGAATACGGCAGGGGCTTCCACTGCGGAAGAGGCGGTGCGGATTGCCGAGCTTGCGCGGGCTTCAGGACTTTGTGATATGATAAAAGTTGAAGTCATCGGAGATGGAATGACGTTACTCCCAGATCCAATTGAAACGTACAAGGCTTGCGAAATTTTGCTTGAAAATGGCTTCACGGTATTGCCTTATATTTCAGATGATGTCATTCTGGCCAAAAGGCTACAATTGCTTGGCGTACATGCTGTAATGCCTGGCGCTTCTCCCATCGGAGCTGGCAGAGGCATTATCAATCCCTATAACCTTGAGATCATCATTGAGCAGGCCGTTGTGCCTGTGATTGTGGATGCAGGGTTGCGCTCCCCAAAAGATGCTGCTTATGCGATGGAACTTGGTGCAGATGGCGTATTGTTAAATACAGCCGTATCCGGATCAGGGGATCCAGTGAGCATGGCTAAAGCGATGCGATTGGGGGTAGAAGCGGGTAGACTGGCATATGAGGCAGGCATGATTCCAGTAAAGCGTTATGCAGCAGCCAGTAGTCCGGTGGAAGGAATGGTTCATACATGACAGATCAATTAACATCCTCATCCTCAGAACAGGCCGATCGTTATTCCAGACAGGAACGGTACGCGCCACTTGGCAAGGAAGGCCAGGCCAGATTAAAGGGCAGCAGAGTTTTAATTGTAGGCGCTGGCGCACTCGGAACAGGAATTGCAGAAACGTTAGTTCGTTCAGGAGTCGGACACTTAACGATTGTGGATCGTGATTATGTGGAGTGGAGTAACCTGCAGCGGCAGCAATTATATGTAGAGCAGGACGCGCTTGAGCGGATACCGAAGGCAATGGCGGCGGAAAAACGTTTATCTGCCATTAATTCCACGGTTCATGTGGAAGGGAAAGTTTTGGACGTCAGAGTAGATGAATTGGAAGAACTCGTTCAGCATACCGACTTGATCATGGATGCAACGGATAACTTTGATACCCGACTACTCATTAACGACATGGCACAGAAGCACCGTGTTCCCTGGATTTATGGTGGATGCGTAGGTAGTTACGGTATTACCTATACATTTATGCCTGGAGATACGCCATGTTTAAATTGTTTGCTGGGTGAAGTCCCTCTGGGTGGAGATACCTGTGATACGTCTGGCATCATACCTCAAGCCGTACAGATGGTAACGGCGAATCAGACCGCAGAGGCGATGAAGTTACTTAGCGGCAATGCAAATGCATTGAGACGTAAGTTATTGTCATTTGACGTGTGGAGGAACGAATACATATCCATTAATGTGGATGGTGCGAAAAAGCAAGACTGTCCTTCCTGCGGCACTTCAGCAACGTATCCATATCTTTCTGCGTCCAATCTGGAGAAAACCGATGTGTTGTGTGGCAGGGACACCGTTCAGATCCGACCTGCACGGCGTATGAATCTGGATCTTCAACATACAGCGGATCGTCTGAACAGGCTTCAAGAAGGAAAAGTGGAATCCAATCCGTTTCTGGTTTCTTTTACAACAGGAGTCCATAGAATGGTCATTTTCCAAGATGGACGTGTCCTCGTACACGGAACAAAAGACACAGCTGAAGCACGTACGCTCGTCCATCGTTACTTTGGTTAAAGCAAGAAAGAAGCAAAGTCTGTTCCCTTGAGGGAATGGACTTTTTCATTTTACGGCATGCTATCTGTACCAACCATTGCTGCGAGCAGTGGGGATAGAGACAGGCCGGGTGAAAAAGAGTGAAAACAGCCATTTTGCTGATTGGGGCAGGAGAGCGGGTCAGCCTTATTCAGGATGTTTTATGTAGCGAAGGGTATGAATTGCAACGAATGGAGTGGTCTGAATTAAACCAATCCGTCGAGCCTTCGTTGCTGCATATTAACCTGATCATCCTGGTAGACCGGGAAGAGGGGAAGGAACATTGTGGCCATGATCAGAAATTAGAGTTAAAACGATGGATTGATAAAGGTAAAGTTATACCTCTACTGGTTATTACTTCAAATGCATCTCCTCAGTTCATCGTGGAATGGCTGGATTATGGAGCTAATGACGTGATGGAGGAACCTATCCACATGACCGTAATGCTTGCCAGAATACGAAATTTATTGCGTGTTTTTGCGAATGCAACACCAGAGGGCGAAGAAGTAATTGTAGTTCATGATCTTAGAGTGAATTTGCGTTCAAGAAGGGTAAGTCGTGCGGGGGAATACCTGACATTAACGCCAAAAGAGTACGAATTGCTGGAATTTCTGGCCCTGCATGTGAATGAAGCATGTACCCGGAGTGATATTTTGCGGGAAGTATGGGGATATGAGTATGCGATGGATACCAACGTTGTGGATGTGTATATCAAACATCTGAGGGTTAAGGTGGATAAGGGAAGAAGTGTGAAACTGATTCATACTGTGCGTGGGATCGGTTATATGTTGCATGATAAAAATTAGATTACGCAGTTAGTTCCATGAATCACCAGTTTAAAGTGTGGCAAAAAGAGGGTAAAAATAAAAGACCGGATAATAAACCCCGGTCCTTACTCATTAGTTATGATGTGAATCTAAAGTACACGACGAGCTTTAACATACGTTCTCTTCCAAGTACCAGAGTCCAGATCAGAGAGGGTTACGCCTGGAGATCCGTACGTATGCAGAATCTTGCCATTTCCCGCATAAACGCCTACATGAGTAACATTGGAACCGGTAGAACGGCTACCACTGGAGAAGAATACCAGATCTCCGACACGCAGATTAGCTTTAGACACAGCTTTACCTTCTTTGGATTGTTTCACGGAAGTGCGCGGCAAATCTACACCATACTTTTTGAAAATATATTTCATAAAAGAAGAGCAGTCAAAAACTTTGGTTGTTGATGTTGAAGCACCAAATTTATATGGAGTTCCAGTAAATTGTTTACCATAGTTAACAATCTGTTGACCTGTGGATACAGAAGCAGTTGCTGCCTGTGCAACAGGTGCGTTAGTCATTAATACAGCTCCAAAACCTAGTGTAGCGCACAACCCGACGGTTACGGCCTTTTGGACAAAGATGTTTGTTTTCATGTTAGTTAGTACCTCCAAAATTCGTTTTCGTTAAGTTGCTAGAGCGAGTATAACAGCTTTGTAACAGCCTAGAAATTGGATAGGGGAGTGTAATCCCTTGCGCCACAATGGTTTGGGTATGTTTATTAAAATATGATTAAAAATGTCAAAAAATTAATCATTGACGGATGAAGAATAATGATGAAACAACAAAGACCCTTGAATATCAAGGGTCTTTGTTATGTGTGAACCTATTTTCTTCATTGAATCACTGGTTACAAAAACGTAATAAATAACTATAAAGCATACGAGTAGATTCAATCTTTGCTCTGAATAATCAGTAATAAGCCACTATCAATAGTGACTGTACCGGAGGAGCCTAAGAGCTTGTTGCTTACACCCAGGGATTGCCCCATGCGAATGGTAGCTTGAACTAGCGGATACATAAAACCATCTAGAGTTATTCCTGCAACTTCATGAGTCAAGGGCAGCAGAGAAACATATTTATAGTCTCGGTGCTCAACCACAGCTTTGGAAGTTGTCAGTGTCATGTAGTTGTGTTTGTCCTGAATGGCACAGGAGATATGATGTTGCATCGCGCGAACCATGATATGTACATTAGCGAGAGTGTGATCCATACGTGTACCTGTAGCACCTAACATTAGAATGTGAGAAGGTTCGTAATCTAGCGCTGTCTCAAAAGCCATTTCTGTATCAGTAAGATCCTTATGAACAGGGTCACATGTAATGAACCGAATGCTATTGTTGCTTACAATGATACGTTCCTCTTCAGTAATGGAGTCGAAGTCTCCAACTGCAATGTGAGGCTGAATGCCGTGTTCAATTAAAAATAATGCACCGCGATCGGCCGCGATGATCATATCATCTTCTCGTATTTCCTGAAGTAATTCTACAGATAAGTTTCCGCCTGTAAAAATAACTATCCGTTTCACCGTCATTTTATTTCATCCTTCCTAATTCAGAGAAAAATAGTTCATTGTTCAAATATAATGTTGGAACCTGTACAAATATATTCACCAAACCAGTATAATCCACAAAATGTGGTTGCACAATTTCAGTGCTCGCGGATACAATGGGTAGAGCGACATGGAGATGACTTGAAAAGTGAGGTTTGAACAGGTTGGACTTACACATTTTTGAAGTATTCAGCATTATAGGCACTATCGCATTTGCAATGTCCGGTGCCTTTGTAGCAATGGAAGAGGAGTATGACATTCTGGGTGTACTAGTGCTTGGACTTGTCACGGCATTCGGAGGCGGGATTATCCGGAATGTACTTATAGGTATACCTGTAACGACACTGTGGAGCCAGGGATCACTTATTATGTTAGCCTTAGTATCTGTAGCGATTGCGTTTATATTACCTCTCAAGTGGATTAGTCACTGGAAGCGAACAGAGGCGTTGTTTGATGCAATCGGACTCGCAGCATTTGCAATTCAAGGGGCGCTGTACGCTGCGAACATGGGACATCCCATTAGCGCAGTTATCGTTGCAGCAGTAATGACCGGTATTGGTGGGGGCGTTATTCGTGATGTGCTTGCTGGACGTAAACCGCTTGTATTGCGTGACGAAATTTATGCTGTATGGGCAATGACAGCTGGTTTTGTCATAGGTATGGGCTGGTTAACAACGAATGCTGGATTATTATTTTGTTTTGCGGCAGTTGTGTTCTTCCGGATGTGTTCTGTACATTATAAATGGAAACTGCCACGTCGTTCGCTCGTACCATCTGAGACCGGGAACGTCAGTCATCAGCCGGAGAGCATCGTGACACAGCCAACATCGTCGGTACTTCAAGGTACGTTAAGCAAGGGGGATTAATATGATTAATGTTTTGTTTGTATGTCTGGGCAATATATGTAGATCACCAATGGCTGAGGCCGTTTTGCGTCACAAAGTCCTGGAGAAGGGGCTAGAACACCAGATTCGCGTGGACTCAGCGGGTACAGGCGACTGGCACGTTGGTAAACCTCCACATGAAGGGACTCGGAAATTGCTGGATTCGTACCAGATTTCTTATGCCAACATGGCAGCGAGACAATTCGCCAGCGAAGACTTTACTCAGTTTGATTACATTGTGGTTATGGATAATTCTAATGCAGATAATGTACGCAATGTTCCAGGCGGAGCTGATGCGGACATCATCAAGTTCATGGACATGCTTCCTGAGGAAAAACTCAGAGAAGTACCTGACCCATATTACACAGGCAATTTTGAAGAGGTGTACGAGCTGGTTAACGCAGGCTGCGATGTTCTGTTGAAAAAGATTGAAGCCGAACATTCCTTAGCCTAAAAAGTAAACGAAATTCATGCTTAATTTGTAATTCGACAAAGAAGCAGGATTAGAGCACTTAAAGCAAGCAGGATATCCTGCTTCTTTTTCAGATTACAATTGTAAGCGGTATCATTACGGTGGAAAACAATAGCGGCATTTCAGCCGCCTGTTAGTGTGGTCCTGTTATCTTTCCTGGAGAAAATAAAGTAATGCTTCGGGCAATTCCTTCTGCCAAAAACCCCATTGGTGTTTTCCGTCTTTCTCCTGGTAGGAGACGAGGGCACCACGTTTTTCCAGCAATTCTCGAGTATCCCGGTTTAATTGAACAAAATCATACGTACCCGTGTCTGCCTCAAAATCAGTCTCCTGCAAACCAACAATCATCCAGATCGAGAGCCAAGACAGATCTTCAGCTGCGGCATAGATTTCCTGAGAAGCAGAGTAGAAGGCGCCAGACATGCTGATCACACGTGTGAACAGATCCGGATATAACAGAGCAAGATGAAGCGAAACACTGCCACCGAGCGAGTCTCCGGCAAGAATGCGTTCCTGCGGAGAACGGCGCACAGGATATTTCTCTTCTATATAGGGAATAATCTCTTCAGCGAAGCAAGCGGTATATGCCTTGAACCGATCTCCAAATGGAGCATATTCCTGCGTTCTCACAGACACATCGACCTGAACCCCTACAATAATGAAAGGTTCTGCTCCTTCGTCCAGAATAATTTGGTTAGCTGTTGTAGCAATTCGTCCGAAATTAAAAAATTCTTCGCCATCCTGACAATAAACGACAGGGTAGCTAAGCAATTCGTTATAGCCCGGAGGAAGGTAAATACGGAGCGTTCGCTTCTCTTCGAGATAACGACTTTCAATCTCTTCCTTCACAATCGTGCGTTTCAAATAGCGGGAATCCGTCATAAAACGTCACCTTTCTCGGTTAATTTTTTGCATTCGACCGCGCAATACGGTAAGATTACCCTTGTGCGGGGTTAGGTCAAACACGCAATCATGTATTATGCTGTTATACCAATATTAAGCCCCTGTTATACATACAATCCGGCAGGAAACATAAAAAAATTACGGATTTCTTTGACGTATGGAGTGAAACAGGTGTATAATAATATTATAACAGCGGAACTTGATATTCAAATTTTTTGTTGAGGTGAAGAAAAAAATGAGCAAGGTTCCTTATGAAGTGTATACAGAGGATGTAGAAGCTCTGTCCGTGCTGTCTCCTGACGGCGAAATTGTTAACAAAGACATGATGCCTACACTTTCCGATGATCAATTAAAAGAAATTATGTACCGCATGGTATTTACCCGTACTTGGGATGACCGTGCAGTAAACCTGGGCCGTCAAGGTCGTCTTGGTTTCTATGCTCCAGTATCTGGTCAAGAAGCTACAATGGTTGGTAGTGAATTTGCAATTGAAAAAGAAGACTTTGTATGTCCTGGCTATCGTGACATTCCGCAACTCGTATGGCATGGACTTCCTCTTTATCAAGCATTCTTGTACTCCCGTGGACACCAACATGGTGGACAAATTCCAGATGGCGTTAATGTATTGATGCCACAAATCATCATTGGTGCACAAATTCTGCATGCAATGGGTATCGCTATGGGTTACAAATTGAAGAAACAAAAACAAGTTGTTATCACGTACACAGGTGATGGCGGTTCTTCTGAAGGTGACTTCTATGAAGGTCTGAACTACGCTGGTGTATACAAACTGCCTGTTATCTTCTTTGTACAAAACAATGGTTATGCCATCACAACTCCTTTTGCTAAACAAACAGCAGCTCTGTCCATCGCTCACAAAGCGGTAGCAGCAGGTATCAAAGGTGTTAAAGTTGACGGTATGGACATCTTCGCTGTTATCAAAGCTGTTCAGGAAGCTGCTGAACGTGGACGTAACGGAGAAGGCGCAACATTGATCGAAGCAGTAACTTACCGTTTCCGTCCTCACTCCCTTTCGGATGATGCTTCCAAGTATCGTACAAAAGAAGAAGAGGCAGAATGGTCTGCTAAAGATCCTATCGCACGTTTCGCTAAATATCTGGAGAAAAAAGGTCTGTGGACTGAAGAAGATACAGCACGTGTGAAAGAAGAAGCAAAAGCTAAAGTGAACGAAGAGATCAAAAAAGCGGAAAAAACCGAGAAAATGACGATTTCAGGCTTGATCGACAGCATGTTCGAACAAACGCCTAAGCACTTGGAAGAGCAAAAAGCTGATTTCCAATAAGTTTTTTCCGATAAAGCATAAACATCCGCGACTTTAATGTCCCGGTATACATGTACGAATTCAAATGTGAACTGTCAATGTTTAAGGAGGAAATGAAGCAAATGGCACAAATGAACATGAAAGAAGCAATCCGTGATGCGCTTCGCGTGGAGTTGAAACGTGATCCTAACGTTCTGCTTTTCGGTGAAGACGTAGGTAATGTAGGCGGCGTTTTCCGTGTAACGGAAGGTCTGCAAAAAGAGTTTGGCGAAGAGCGTGTATTTGATACACCACTGGCTGAGTCCGCTATTGGTGGTCTGGCTGTAGGTCTGGGTGTTCAAGGCTTCCGTCCGGTTGCTGAGATCCAATTCGTTGGTTTTATCTTCGAAGCCCTTGACCAAATGGTAGTGCAAGCTGCTCGTATGCGTTTCCGCTCCGGTGGAAAATACAATTCTCCAATCGTATTCCGTACACCATTCGGTGGCGGTGTAAAAGCGGCAGAATTGCATACAGATTCCCTGGAAGGTCTGCTAACGCAAACACCAGGTATCAAAGTCGTTGTTCCTTCTAACCCTTACGATGCAAAAGGTCTGATGATCGCTTCTATTCGCGATAACGATCCTGTATTCTTCATGGAGCACTTGAACCTGTACCATGCTTTCCGTGCAGAAGTGCCTGAAGAAGATTACGTTGTTGAGTTGGGTAAAGCGAACGTTGTTCGTGAAGGTTCTGATGTAACAATCATTACTTACGGTATGATGGTTCACACTTCTGTGAAAGCAGCAGATGAACTCGAAAAACAAGGAATCAAAGTTGAAGTTATCGACCTTCGTACGGTTAGCCCGATCGACATCGATACTATCGTTGCTTCCGTTAAGAAAACAAACCGTGCAATTGTTGTACAGGAAGCTCAAAAGAGCGCGGGTGTTGCAGCTGAAGTCATTGCCCAAATCAATGAAAAAGCAATCCTGCACTTGGAAGCACCGGTTCTGCGTGTAGCTGGTCCGGACACTGTATATCCATTTGCACAAATCGAAGATACATGGCTGCCTAACCCGGCGCGTATCGTTGCTGCGGTTAACAAAGTCGTAAATTTCTAATTTAATCATCTGACATGCCGCAAGGCGCAGTATGGTGATTCACACCGCAGCGCAAGCTGCACTGTAAACAGCCATTAGCCCCTTGAGTAACAGTTATTTGCATTAGCAGTAACAGTTGTTTCTTGGAGTTAAGGGTTGTTTTCAGGATTGAGCACATAATCAAGGAGGTTTTTCAGTTGGCTAAATTTGAATATAAATTCCCTGAATTGGGCGAAGGCCTGCACGAAGGCGAAATCATCAAGATGCACATCAAAGTCGGTGACAAAGTAACTGACGACGACATCATCATGGAAGTACAGAACGACAAAGCGGTTGTAGAAGTACCTTGTCCGGTTAACGGAACAGTTACAGAAGTATTCGCTAAAGACGGTCAAGTCTGCCACGTTGGTGAAGTTGTAGCGATCATCGATGCAGAAGGCGAACTTCCTGAGCAAGACGACGCTCCTGCTGGCGATCAAGGCGAGCAAGAGAAAGATGCAGCGCAAGGCGGAGCTGACACAAGCGGTTCTTCTGCAGCAGCTTCCAGCTCGGATGCAGCTAAAGAAGGCGGCAACAACAGCGTTCCGGCAGTACCTGCCAAAGACGTTCTGGCAACACCAAGCGTGCGTAAATTTGCTCGCGAACAAGGTGTAGACATCGCACAGGTTAACGGAACTGGCAACAACGGTAAAGTAACCAAAGAAGATGTTGAATCCTTCAAAAACGGTGGCGGTTCTTCCGCAGCGGCATCTTCCGAAACTCCGGCTCAAGAAGAGAAAAAATCCGCACCAGCAGCGGCTGCAGCTGATCAACACCTTGAAGAAGAGCGCGTACCATTCAAAGGTATCCGTAAAGCGATCTCTAATGCAATGGTTAAATCGGCTTACACAGCACCTCACGTTACAATCATGGACGAAGTGGACGTAACTGAATTGGTTGCTTTCCGTACTCGCATGAAACCAATTGCAGAGAAAAAAGGAACAAAAGTTACTTATCTGCCATTCATCGTTAAAGCACTGGTTGCGGCTTCCCGCCAATTCCCGGCTCTGAACGCTATGATTGATGAAGAAGCTAACGAAATTGTTTACAAAAAATACTACAACATCGGTATCGCTACAGATACAGACAACGGCTTGATCGTTCCTGTTATCAAAGATGCTGATCGTAAATCCATCTGGATGATTGCTGATTCTATCCGTGATTTGGCTGCTCGTGGTCGTGAGGGCAAATTGAGCGCGAATGAAATGAGAGGAAGCACAATCTCCATCAGTAACATTGGTTCTGCTGGCGGTATGTTCTTCACTCCAATCATCAACTTCCCTGAAGTTGCTATTCTCGGAACAGGACGCATCAGCGAAAAAGCAGTGATCAAAAACGGCGAAGTAGTTGCAGCACCTGTAATGGCTCTTTCCCTGAGCTTTGACCACCGTATCATCGATGGCGCAACAGCACAAAACTTTATGAATTATATTAAACAGCTGCTCGCTAACCCTGAGCTGCTTGTTATGGAGGTGTAAGATATGGTAGTAGGCGACGCTTCTCTCAATATCGACACATTAGTAATTGGTGCGGGTCCTGGCGGCTATGTAGCTGCCATCCGCGCTGCTCAACTGGGCCAAAGCGTATTGATCGTAGACAAATCCGAACTGGGCGGTGTTTGTTTGAACCGTGGATGTATTCCATCCAAAGCCCTGATCTCTGCTGCACACCAATATGAGTCTGCACTTCACGGTGAAGCTTTTGGTATCTCTGCTGAGAACGTAAAAGTGGACTTCAGCAAAACTCAAGAGTTTAAAAACGGTGTTGTTAAGAAAATGACTGGCGGCGTAGCTGGTTTGCTCAAAGGCAACAAAGTTGAAGTTTTCAACGGTGAGTGCATGTTCATCAACGAAAACGAAGCTCGTGTATTCAATGACCACGAGTCTCCGCGTTACAAATTTAAAAATGCAATTATTGCAACAGGTTCCCGTCCAATCGAACTGAAACCTTTCCCGTTTGGCGGACGTATTCTGTCTTCGACAGAAGCTCTGAACTTGCCTGAAGTACCAAAAAGCATGATCGTTATCGGTGGCGGATATATCGGTGCTGAGCTTGGTCAAATGTACTCCAAATTCGGTGCGAAAGTAACAATCATCGAAGGTTTGGATACAGTACTGCCAGGTTTCGATAAAGACATGACTAGCCTCGTGGCTAAAAACATGAAGAAAACAGGCATCGAAATCGTAACGGGTGCAAAAGCTGAAAGTGCTGAGCAAACGGATAAAGATGTAACTGTTAAGTACTCTGTAAATGGTGAGTCCAAAGAAGTAACTGCAGATTACCTGCTGGTAACTGTTGGACGTCGTCCAAACACAGATGGAGAACTTGGTCTCGACATGATTGGTGTTGACGTTGACGAGCGTGGATTTGTCAAAGTTGACCACCAAGGTCGTACCAGCATTCCTCACATCTTCGCTATCGGTGACATCGTATCTGGTCTGGCTCTGGCACACAAAGCTTCTTATGAAGGTAAAGTGGCTGCTGAAGCAATCGCAGGACAACCATCTGTAGTTGACTACAAATGTATGCCAGCTGTTGTGTTCACAGATCCAGAGTGTTCCAGCGTAGGTTACACTGAGAAAGAAGCTAAAGAAAAAGGTTACAAAGTAAAAGCTGGCAAGTTCCCTTATGCGGGTAACGGCCGTGCTGTATCTTTGAACCACGCTGAAGGCTTCGTGAAAATCGTAGCTGACGAAGAAAGCGGCCTTGTATTGGGTTGCCAAATCGTAGGTCTGGAAGCTTCCAACCTGATTGCTGAGCTTGGTTTGGCAATTGAGATGGGCGCTACTTTGGAAGATCTGGCTCTCACAATTCACGCTCACCCAACTTTGGGCGAAATCGTGATGGAAGCTGCGGAATTGGTTATGGGTCACCCGATCCACATCATCTCCCGTTAAGATCATCTAAGTTTCGGATCCGTCCGGCATTATACGTATATCAGAAGAGACGAATGACGTTAACGCGTTATTCGTCTCTTTTTTCTGAGCAAGAGCCGAGAAATTTAAGATACTCATGTATGTAATATGATGAAAATTTACACGCTCACAAGTTTTAGTGAATTGATTTTATCCAACAACTTAATTGTGGTACACTGTAGTAATGATCAGTTATGATGTGGCTCCAAGCCACTCACGGTCTATGTATTTAGTATTTAAGTTAAATTAATCTTTTACACGAGAACGTAGAGGACAGAAAGAACCTGAAGAAGCGGAGCTAAAAGCTTTCTGAAAGAAAGCTGCATCGGAAGCATACGCTTCGCCTTTATCACCGGATTTTACCTTTGGAAAAGGAAATCAAAAAAAATCTGGGGATAACAGCGATCGGAAGGTTGTTCTGTCATCGGAGTGGTAAGTGTAAATAATCTTTAGTTTAGTACGAATAAAAGTGTGAGGAGATATCAACATGAAAAACTATCTCGATTTATTGCAGGATATTCTGAACAACGGCGTGCATAAAGGAGACCGTACAGGAACAGGAACACAATCTGTATTTGGCAGACAGCTCCGTTATGATCTCTCCGAAGGATTTCCGCTGGTAACAACCAAGCGAATTCATCTCAAATCGGTTATTCATGAACTGTTGTGGTTTTTGAGTGGCGATACCAATATATCTTATTTGAAAGAAAACGGTGTGAAGATCTGGGACGACTGGGCGGACGAAAATGGCGACCTCGGTCCGGTATATGGTTCACAATGGCGTACTTGGGAAGCACCTAATGGGGAGAAGATCGATCAGATCTCTGCAGTCATTGATTCGATCAAAAATAATCCGGATTCGCGTCGTCACCTTGTCAGCGCATGGAATGTGGCTGAGATCAACCATATGAAGCTTCCACCTTGTCATTTTGCGTTTCAGTTTTACGTTGCAGAGGGTAAATTATCATGTATGCTTACGATGCGTTCCGTAGATACGTTCCTCGGATTGCCGTTTAACATCGCGAGTTATGCGCTCTTGACTCATATGATCGCGCAGCAATGTGACCTTGAGGTGGGTGATTTCATCTGGTCTGGTGGGGATGTTCACATCTATTCCAACCATGTTGATCAGGTCAAAACTCAGCTGGAGCGTGAACCTTATGCTTTACCTAAGCTGGTAATCAAACGTAAGCCGGATTCTATTTTTGATTATAAGTTTGAAGATTTCGAGTTTGAGAACTATCAGCATCATCCGGGCATTAAAGCTCCAATTGCAGTCTAATTATGTGTTCAATCTCGACAAGAGACTTGGATTGAAGGAGTGTATTACCCTTGAGTATTGAATTGGTATGGGCAATGGGGGAGAACGGCGTGATCGGATTAAATAATTCGATTCCATGGCGTTTACCCAAGGATATGGCCTTTTTCAAACAACGTACATTAAACAAAACGATTATCATGGGACGTAATACGTGGGAATCTTTTGGCGGTAAGCCGCTTCCTCAGCGTCGTAATATCGTAGTGACAAGAGATCTGAACTACAAGGTGGAACAGGCTGAAATCGTACATACGATTGAAGAGGGTCTGAGTGTAACCAAAGGTGAGGAACTGTGCGTAATTGGGGGTTCCCAAGTGTATCGTGAGTTCCTGCCACTTGCAGATCGTCTTGTGGTGACCAAAATTCATGAGAATTTTGAGGGAGATACGTTTTTCCCTGAAGTGGACTGGTCCGAATGGGAACTGATTGAACAGATTGAAGGCGAACAGGATGAAAAAAATGTTCATGCGTATACATTTGAATTTTACGAACGTAAACGGTAAATGTGGCATAAGAAATTCCTGACTTCGGTCGTATTTGTATGATGAGAGGCGCTGATTGCGAAATATTCGTGAACAGCGTCTTTTCTTTTATAAAAAAAAGAGTCACTTGTTTAAATTGGAATACATATAACATTAATATAACATGATTAATTGGTATTTATGTATAATATACATACGACCAAGTATTAAACAGTAAAAAAGTGTAAAAGTTTTGAGGTTTTAACGTTGTGAAGCCCTAAAACGAGTCTGATATTCGGAATTGAGAACGATTTATAGCAAAATATGTTGGATTTGATGATAAATTATCTAACATTCACTTAACGTTTCGACATTTTGTTTCTTTAACACACACCAGATTCCGCAGTACAGAACCGCATTTAACACCAAAATAAGGGTATTGACCATGGGTAGACTTGAAAGATATGATGTATAAAATACAAATAATTATGCGGATAATCCATTTAATATTCAGTACAGTAAATGCTACTATAATTGAAATATCTTCGAGAAGATTTTGTGATACAATAGACAAAAACTCAAGTAATGAGTAATCCATTTCATATAGAACCATGCACATGAAGGGATTAAGACAAGAACGGATGGGGGAAAACGTAAGATGTCTACACCTACTGGATTTATGGAATACAAACGTCAACTGCCAACAGATCGTGAGCCAGCGGAGCGGATTAAGGATTGGGAAGAGTTTCATAAACACATGGCTGAAGAAGAGCTCAGAACACAAGGTGCACGATGCATGGATTGTGGTACCCCGTATTGCCATACAGGTATAGATATGATTGGTGGCACGTCAGGTTGTCCCGTGCATAACCTGATTCCAGAATGGAATAATCTTGTATATCGCGGACTGTGGAGAGAAGCACTTGAACGCCTTCACAAAACGAATAATTTCCCAGAGTTTACAGGTCGCATCTGTCCAGCTCCTTGCGAAGGATCATGTACAGTTGGCTTAATTGGTCAGCCTGTAACCATCAAAACGATTGAAGAAGCAATTATTGAAAAAGGTTTCGAAGAAGGATGGGTGGTTCCGGAGCCTCCTGAAAAACGTACGGGTAAACGTGTAGCTGTGGTAGGTTCAGGTCCAGCGGGACTAGCTACTGCGGCTCAGTTGAATAAGGCAGGACATTCGGTAACCGTATATGAGCGTTCGGACCGTGTCGGCGGATTGCTGATGTACGGTATCCCAACAATGAAATTGGATAAAAAGGTAGTTCAACGTCGTGTTGATCTGCTCGAAGCAGAAGGCATTCAATTCATTACGAACACCGAGATTGGTAAAGATATTGCAGCACAACAACTGGTGGATGAATATGACGCTGTTGTATTGTGCGGTGGTGCAACGAAGCCGCGTGAATTCAATATTGAAGGCAGCGACTTGAAAGGCGTTCATTACGCCATGGATTTCCTGAATGGCAGCATTAAGAGTTATCTGGACTCCAATCTGGAAGATGGTCAATATCTGTCCGCTAAAGATAAAGATATTATCGTCATTGGTGGCGGTGATACAGGATCTGACTGTGTGGCTACATCGCTGCGCCATGGTTGTCGTACGATCACTCAATTCGGTACGCATACACAAGCGCCTATGGAACGTGATCGCATTAACAACCCTTGGCCGCAATTCCCGAACGTATACACACTTGATTATGCGCAAGAGGAAGCCAAAGCGTTGTTTGGTCAAGATCCGCGTGAGTTCTCCATCATGACAACGAAATTTGTCGGAGACGATGAGGGGAACCTCAAAGAATTGCATACAGTACAGATCGAGCGTATTGTGGATGAGACTGGTCGCAAGATTTATCAGCCGATTCCAGGTACAGAGCGTGTATTCCCGGCTCAGATGGCCATGATTGCCATTGGTTTTGATGGACCGGAACAAACGTTGGTAGAGCAACTGGGACTTGCAACAGATCGTCGCACAAACGTTAAGGCACGTTACGGCAAATACAACACCAATGTGGATAAAGTATTTGCAGCAGGTGACATGCGTCGTGGTCAAAGCTTGGTTGTATGGGCAATTAATGAAGGCCGTGAGGCTGCTCGTGAAGTGGACAAATACTTGATGGGTGCTTCGGTTCTGGTGTAGAACAAGATATCATTGACAACCTTCGCGATCAGCGAGGGTTGTTTGCTGTTATTTTAACCAATTTGACTACATATTTCATGTAAGTGTGAGCAATATCATTGCTTTTTAAGTGATAAAGATTTATTATTATATTATAATGATTATAAATAAGGATTAACTGAAACCATGAATTCGTACGATAAACGTAAATTTCAATGAATATAAATCGGAGGTGCGACCTGCTATGGCAAGTAACCGGGACAAGTCCATTTCAGAACAAATCTTTCACATTAAAAATCAATTGGTTGAAAAAGGATATAAGTTAACACAACAACGGGAAGTTACTGTACGTGTATTGCTTGAACATGAAAAGGATCATTTTAGCGCAGAGGAAGTATTTCTCCTGGTTAAGGAGCAGTTCCCTGAGATTGGATTGGCTACCGTATACCGCACTCTCGAATTGCTGAGTGACCTTCAGGTCGTTGAAAAGATTAACTTTGGTGACGGTGCTGCACGTTTTGACCTGCGAAGTACAGACGGCTCCCATCACCACCATCATTTGATCTGTACAGAATGTGGTAAAGTGGAAGAGATTATGGAAGATGGTCTGCTTCGTTTGGAACAACAAATCGAGCGTCAGTATGGCTTTGCTGTTACGGATCATCGTCTGGATTTCCAGGGTGTATGCAAAGAGTGCAGACAAAAACATGTATTAAAAGAACAAGCAGCAGGATAATTCATTTCGGGAAGGTGCTCCCGAATCCAAAATCTGATATAATGAGTTTCAGAAGCAAGGGGCTTCCGTCGGCGGAATGCCCCTTTTTGCCGTCATGCGGACGGTGAAGGAGGAGAGATGGACGGATGAAGACACTGGTTATAGCGGAAAAACCCGACATGGGTCGAACCATTGCCGCCGTCATAGAACCAAAGGCCAAGAACAATCGCACGTATCTGGAGGGTGAGCATTACATCATCACTTGGGCGATAGGGCATTTGCTTGGACTGGCTGAACCGGATGCCTATGATACAAAGTACAAACGCTGGAATATAGCGGACCTGCCAATCATACCCGATCAGTTCAAGATTGTACCCAATCCGAGGACAAAAGATCAGCTTAAAATGATTGGAGAACTGGCAAAACGGGCTTCAGCGATCGTTAATGCTTGCGATGCAGGGAGAGAAGGTCAGTACATCTTCGCCCTCATACAACAGCAATTGAAGCTGCGTCAGCCTGTAAAGCGTTTATGGATATCGGATTTGACAGCAGAGAGCATTAGACGTGGTTTTGATGGTCTGAAGGATGCCTCTGAATTTGAAAATCTGACCCATGCTGCTCGCGCCAGAAGTGAAGCCGATTGGCTGATCGGAATGAATGCCTCACGGGCGTTTACAACCCGCCATAATGCATTGTTGTCTGTAGGTCGTGTTCAGACGCCGGTACTCGCGCTAATCTATGATCGTGAAATAGAGATTGAAGCGTTCCAGTCACAGACCTTTTATGAAGTAGCTGCCTGGTTTCGGCAGGAAGGTGTCGAGTACCGGGGACTGCGTCAGGGAGATAAGTTGACCGATGCGGAGGCAGCAGAGGCCATTGCAGCCAGTGTGAAGGGCAAGACAGGGCAGATTACCAAATACGAAGCAAAGCAGACGAAGGAGTATCCGTATCGTTTGTATGACCTGACCCTTTTACAGCGTGAAGCCAATGCCAAGTTCGGATATGGTGCCAAAAAAACACTGGATATTGCACAGGCCTTGTATGAAAAACACAAGGTAATTTCGTATCCGCGGACAAACTCTAACTATGTTACTGAACAGAATATTGAAGGTATGCACAAAACACTAAACCTGCTTAAAAATGGTACCTATAGTGAGCTTGCGCAAGGGGCCAAGCCAGAGCTTGTTCATAAGAATAATAAAGGGGTATGTAATCCGAGCAGGGTTGAGGATCACCATGCGATCCTACCTACTTTGAAGCGACCAGGTACCTTATCCAAGGATGAGCAGAACATCTATGATTTGATTGTCAGACGTTTCTTGTCTCACTTTTATCCTCCGGCGGAGTATAAGCAACATACCGTGCTCACCGAAGTGGAGAAACATCAGTTTAAGACATCTGTCAAGGAGCTGCTGTCCCTCGGATGGAAAGTGGTTCTTGGTTCTGGAGATCAGGAACAGAGCGGTGCAGGCAAGAAAAAGACCAAGAAAAACGGCAATGAGGATGAGGAAGCTGAAGAGTGGACGGACAAGGCTTTTGCTGTACAACCTGAATTGCCTGTTCAATGTACGAAGAGTGAGTTCAAGGAGAAGGCGACCCAGCCTCCCAAAAGTTATACCGAGGGAACATTGCTGAAAGCGATGGAGAGTGCAGGCAAGCAGATTGAGAATGAAGAGCTGCGAGATGCGATGAAAGATAGTGGTCTGGGTACTCCGGCTACACGTGCGGCTACAATTGAACGCCTCAAAAACGTAGGTTACATTACGCTGCAAGGGAAGAAAATGCAGTTAACGCTCAAAGGCAGAACAGCTATTGAGTTGATTCGCCGTGCGGGTGTAGATCTGTTAACTTCACCTGAGATGACCGGGCAATGGGAAAGAAGATTATATCAGATTTCCAAAGGTGAGGCGGGTCAGGACAAGTTCATGGAGAACGTCAAGAAATTCACCTTGTCCATCATTGAGAAAGTGCGTGTACAAGCTCCTGCTCCAGCAGATGCTTTTGGAGAAGATTCACGGGCAGGCAGGGGGAAAGGCAAGGGAGCCAGAACCCAAGCCAGCAATACAAGGACATCTGCCAAGACGGCTAGTGGCAGTTCAACTGTAAAAACGTCCCGTCAGACTTCGACATCTTCGTCCAGAGCTGGCAGTGGGAAAAGCACGACCACCAAGGCACCTTCCTCAACTGCTAGCCCAACCGGAGTGAGAGAGTTACTGGCACCTTGTCCTTCTCCCGGCTGTACGGGTCAGATTATAGAGGGCAAGAAGGGTTATGGATGCTCACGTTTCAAGGAAGGCTGTTCATTTGTGGTCTGGAAAGAGTATGCAGGCAAGAAAATCACCAGTACGATGTTAAAATCGCTGATTGAGAAGGGCAGTACCCAAGTACTGTCGTTCAAACGAAAAGACGGGAGTACGGTGAAGGCACGGATTATTTTGCAGGACGTAGTAACAGGCAAGTTATCTGGTGAGAAACAGGATGCTTGATGTTAGTTAACAGTTAACATACAGTAAAAGGACCCTTATCCAAGGGTCCTTTTTTGTTGCTGCTGTTGTATATTTTCGTGTATGACTTTTGGTACCTCTTCCAGTGCAGTGATGGTATACATCGATGTTTCCGGATTAGGTTGAAGTTCTACGATGTTGTATTGCCATTCATTTGGTTGTTTGATATAAATGCTGTGAATTCCGGCTTTTACCGCAGGCATAATATCTGTACGTAGTGAGTTGCCAATCATCCAAGTTGCACGACGATCAAACGGACCGTTAGACAGAATGCCTTCCAGTGCCTCGACGTTTTTGTGTTGTCGGATATAGATCCGATCATCAAAATAAGCCGAGAGTTTCATCTGATCAATCTTCCGCTGTTGGATCACGGTTTCGCCGCCCGTATATAAGTAGAGGGAATGTCCAGCAGCTTTGAGGTTCTCAAGCGTTTCAACCATATGAGGGTAGGGTTCAACCTCCTGATCGTACACACTCATACCCAATTTACTCAGATAAGACTCTTCTCTGGGAGAGGTTAATCTGGCGAACTTGCTGGAGAAATAACGATAGGTATCAATCAGGGATTGCGGGAAATGATGACTCGCAAAACCAAGCTTGTTCACTCCGGTTACATCGATCTCCAGCTGTTTTTCCCGAATCTCTTGTGTTGTCAGAGAATGTCCATCAAACCACTCTTGCATATTCTCAAAGAATTCTCCCAAAATCAGGTTGAAGTACTTGTTGCAATATACGAGTGTATCATCAAGGTCAAACAAAATATGTTGTTTCATTATTTTCATGATCTAACTCACTCCTTGTAGCCAGTAAATCCACAATGGTTCAACTAAATTAAATGCGAATATAGGATTCCAGGAACATATTCAACTCAGATACGCCATCCGGCCGAATACTGTATTTCTCTTTACGGTTACTTCCGAGCAGATGGGTCCGTAGCAGACCTGCGATGCGAAGCGCCATCACCTGGTCTTTAACCGTGTCTTCGTCTTTACCCAATTCTTCACACATCTCAGCGAGGGATTTGGGTTCATCCGATACGTAACGAAGCAGGCGAAGTCTTTCGGGATCAGCTAGTGCATGGGTAAAACGTAAAAGACATGTTGGTGGCTGGTCTTCATTCTCTTCTGGTGCATCTACGGGATACTGCATAATCATCATACCCTCATAGAAACAGTACATATTAATAGGGCGATTGTGCACCGTTGGAAACAGGATGACTTCGTTCAGTCCAGGCATCGGTTCAACAAGAACGCCCGCTGTAGCATATTCAATAAGAAGTTCAGGTCCCATTTTATCAAGCAAAATGCGTTTTTCTTCGGCATCTTCTTCAAGCCACACACGCTGATCTTCGCTCATATTCTGACAGTAGTTTTCATCCCATAGTCGCAATAATGGGACATAACTGTTCCGAATGCGCGTAGATTCTTCTATTGTAAGAGCCGGCAGAAGAGGAGACACACGTGCAAACAGGTCTTCCGCTGTCATTCCGGCAAGCATGTCCAGGAAATCACGATTCTCCGATGTATCATTTTGATAGGCTGCCCATGCAAACAAAACATCAAAATCATCAAAAGGCCAAGTGGCAGCAGGTGCGAGAGCAGCTCGTACATTGGAACTTAGTTTGCCTTCCACCTCCAGAATCCATTCAGGACCAATATCCAGATGCTGAATCCATTTTTTCGTGACATAAACCAGAAAGCTGTTAAGCATTTCATATATCGGTGAAACATCAATTTTCACATGATAAGCCATATGTTGCAGAATCCTCCCGTCACATCTAAATGTACGCAGCGACTTAACCTCTATTATGGCTTGTTTTGCAGGGCGTTGTCCACTATAATGTTCAAGTCCGGGGCAAAGCCCTGATCTTTGAATAGCAGTTTAAAACCATATGTATACCATACAAAAGTCGTCAGCGATGGCGATTTTTCTTTGTGTGCTCGCAGGAGGAATGAATTCGTGTCATCGATTACTCGTCCCAAACTATCACACTCGACAGCCAACTATCTCATTTTGATTACGGTTATTGTGGTGGCGGGAATAAGTCAGGGGCTTTTACTGCCTGTGCTTTCGATTTTTTTGGAGCAAAAAGGGGTTTCGCCAGGTTTAAACGGATTAAACGCCGCCGCGTTGTACATTGGGTCTTTTGCCATGACTCTCGTTGCGGAACGGTTATTGGGAGCATTAGGGTTCAAAAAGCTGATTGTAGGTGGCCTGATATTAGTCATGGTCCCATTAATACTATTTCCGTATTTTCCAGATATTAAAATATGGTTCATATTGCGTCTGATCGTTGGAATAGGAGACAGCGCACTTCATTATGCGGCTCAGCTCTGGGTGCTACTTGTTACCGCTCCTGAAAAGCGTGGACGCTACATATCACTATATGGCATGTCCTACGGTCTCGGATTCAGTATTGGTCCACTGGGAATTAAGCTGCTTGGCTTTGGTGATGCTGTCCCTTTCTGGGTCTTGTTCATATGTATCGCAGCAGTACTTATACTGGTATTAATGAAGCTTCCGAATACGAAACCGGAAAAAGCAGAGCATGGCCAACTGCCGGAACGTCGCTTCCGTCGAAGTCTGGCATGGGCCTGGTATGCACTTTTACCAGCACTCTTATACGGATATATGGAGGCTGGCATGAATAGTAACTTCCCCGTGTATGGCCTGCGTATTGGGTTCGACACCGATCAGATTTCGTCGTTGCTTCCCTTTATCGGGATTGGAGGTTTGTTCCTTCAATTGCCTTTGGGTATGTTGAGTGACCGATATGGGCGAAAGAAGGTATTAATGTTTGCGGGCATCAGCGGCGGAATCATCTTCATGCTGGTTCCAGTCGCAGGTACGCATTTCTGGTGGACGCTTGTATTGTTAACAATCGCAGGCGGCCTGGTCGGCTCCTTTTTCTCACTGGGCCTGGCCTATGCCGCAGACATTTTGCCTAAAGTGTTGCTGCCTGCAGCCAACGTTGTGGCTTCCTTTCATTTCACGATTGGAAGTATTATTGGACCGAATCTGGGCGGTCAGATGATCAACTGGATTTCACCAGGAAGCATGTTCACATTGCTGGGAATCATGTACCTTCTTTTCGGCGTGGCAGGTATATTATTTCGTCGTAAACCTGAGTTCGAATCTGTGTTAAAATAGAAGCTGGTGTTCGCATGGAAATTGATGTCCATTTCCGAGTACACTAGTGGTAGGGAAAAACATGGACAAGAGGAGACATCGCGATGATCAGAGTAGAGAACTTGAGTAAATCCGTTGGCGTGGACCGCGTTCCCGTTCTACGGGATATTCGATTTGATATGCAACAGGGTGAGATGATAGCTGTAGTTGGCTCAAGCGGTAGTGGTAAAAGCATGTTACTTAAATGTTTGGCCATGATGGAAAAATGGGATTCCGGCCGGTTTACGGTGGATGGTGCTGAGATTTTGAAAGAAGGCTGGTCTGGAAAACGAAAAATCAAACGGGAATGGGCATACTTGGAACAGAATCCAGAATTATTTCCGAGACGTACGGCTCTTAAAAATGTATTAATCGGACGATCGGGTCAGACTCCCGTATGGAGAATGGTAACCGGTATGGTACGTTCCGATGATTATATGGGTGCTATGGATTATCTCGAAGGATTGGGATTACTCGATAAAGCACATCAAATCGCAGAGAAGCTCAGTGGTGGCGAGAAGCAGCGTGTTGCCATTGCAAGAGCACTTGCTCATGGTGCCAAAGTGGTTTTGGCCGACGAACCTGTAATTGGTCTTGACCCTCATACAGCAGATTCGGTGCTGGAAACGCTGCGCAAATTATGTGAAGAAGAACGTGCAACGGTCATTGCAGTATTGCCAATTGAACTTGCTGAGAAACATGCCACACGGATCTGGGGATTGGCAGACGGCAAGATTGCTTTTGATATTCGTGGACGAAGACTGACACAGCAAGAAAAAAACCAGATTTAAACTATTGAAAAGAGTGATGAGATTGTTTAATTCACGGTGGGGACGCTTCATTGCAGCAGGAACTATGGCAATTATGCTTGGTTCTGTTCTGAGCGGATGCACAGTCATAAGTGACCCCAAGGGTTTGATGAGAAAACCAATGATGTCCACCGATAAGGAGAAACTGTACAACGTGGTTCAGGTTAAACTGCCGCCAGAGAGCACGTTGATTCGTCCTAAGGATATGAATAATACCAGCATGATTCGGGTGGAAGACCTGAACGGGGATGGAACTCGGGAAGCGATTGTTTTTTATGAGACACCAAATGAGAATGTGCGAATCCATGGCATGATTTTGGAAGAGCAGGGAGGCACATGGGTTAAAAAACTTACATTTGATGTACCGGGAAATGAGTTGCAATCCTTTAAAGTTTTGGATGTTACGAATGACGGAAATCCAGATATTATTCTTGGTGTAAGTCTGCAGGAGCAGAAAGCCCTGACTGCATATTCCTACAAGGGCGGGGCACTGGAGCAGGTCTTGGGTGGAGTTCCGTATAATCAATATATCATTGATGATGCGCAGGGGAACACGCTGGATTTGAGCGGAGATGGTAAGAGTGATTTTGTTATCATTTCGCTGAACAACAGCGGTTTTGCAACGATTGCGTTATACCAGTACGAAGATGGCAGCTTCAAGGAAGTTGATCGGGTGCAGACCGATTATACCGTTAAAGAAGTTTATAATGCTCTGGGCGGGGAGATCGCCAAAGGACAGATGGGCATTGTACTGGATGCCGAGCTGGATGATCGGAGTTCCTTCTCGCAAATTATGTATGTTAAAGATAACAAGTTAGTCAATGCTTTCAAATCACCGGATCAAACGTATAGAGATGACAAAATTTTAAGCGGTGATGTTGATAATGATGGTATTATTGAGTTTGGACTTAAAGAGACTCCGAAAGGCTGGGAGCATTACGTATTTGACTCTCGGTTGTGGTTTTACACCTATTATCAATGGGATGGCAAAGACAGCAAGAAATTTGTCTCATTCCAATTCCGGGATGATGCTGATTTATTTCATCTAAATCTCAAACCAGAGTGGTACGGTAAGATCACTATTGATACCAAATCGGAAAAGGAAAAATATATTCGATTTAAAATGATTGATACGGACGAAACCGTAGCAGAGATCAAATATTTCACCCTTTCCAAGTGGGAACAGGAGAAGGGTAAAAGCTGGAAGGAAATTATGCGTACCAAAGATCGGGTTATTGCTTCACGGGTAGCACAATCAGAGGCGGGTAAAGATGCACTGAGCAATACTTCTCAGCTGAATAGAAAGGGAGAACTTAATGAGTAAAGTACTTATTCTTGAGGATGAAGAATCCATCCGCAGTTTTATAGTGATTAATTTAAAGAGAAACGGATTCGAAGTGCTTGAAGCGGGTGACGGTCATGAAGCGCTTCGCATACTGCAGACAGTACCGGATATTGATCTGGCTCTGCTGGATGTCATGGTACCAGGTATTGATGGATTCGAGGTGTGTCGACGGATCCGTGAAACCAATGAACGTTTGGGCATCATCTTTTTGACCGCGAAAGTTCAGGAACAGGATAAAGTGTACGCACTCTCCGTTGGTGCAGATGATCACGTTAGCAAGCCTTTCAGCCCAACAGAGTTGATTGCACGTATTCAGTCATTGTTGCGTCGTGTGAACGTGCATCGGGAAACTGCGGCGAAGGTTACGTTCCAGTCTGGGCCATTTTCACTGGACCTTATCTCGAAGCAATTCAAGAAACAGAATGAAGCCATTGAGCTGACTCCAACGGAGTTTTCCCTGATTCAGTTTTTCCTGGAAAAAGAGAATACACCGCTCAGCCGCGATGTATTGTTAGATCATGTATGGGGAAAAGAGTACATGGGTGATCCCAAAATTGTGGATGTCAACATTCGTCGTCTGCGTCAAAAAATTGAGAACAATCCTTCCGAGCCCGAATACCTGCAGACTGTATGGGGTCACGGGTACAAATGGAAGGGCCGGGAGCAATGATTAAAAAAGGCATTACTCGGCAGATCGTACTACATTATTTCTTTGTAGTTTTTCTCGCTCTGCTGTTGGTCGAATTCGTATTTATGTTGGCAGTTCAAAGGTATTATTATGAGAGTATCTACAATACGATTAGTACCCACATTTCTAATTCAAAGGACTTTTTCGAGCCGATCGCTCGTGAGAATACTACGGAGGATGGCAATAATCTGTCCAGACTCCTTGTGAATTTGGCATTGTCCAATACTGAATTGGAAATTTTGGATCTGAACGGGCGCGTATTGGCGAGTTCGACTGCTTTTGAATCTGACCGTGCTGTGTTGCAAACCAGTGATATTATGCAGGCTCTGAATGGGGATATGGGACGCTGGATTGGAAGACAACCAGGTACTGGAGAATCCGTCATGGCCGTTTCACACAAGTTTGATCTGGGCGGCGAAAATACTTATGTTATTCGATATCTGACATCACTCGAAGATGTGAATTCAAAGCTGTTGAATATGGGGCTACTTGCCGCTGCGGTCGGTGTTGGCGTGCTTGCTATAGTGTTGATCATCAGTATTGGTATGGCAAATTCCATTGTACGTCCAATCAACAACATCACCGCAGTATCTGCCCAAATGGCCAGAGGACGGCTGGATGTCAGGGTTAAAGGGAATTATAAGCACGAACTGGGCGAATTGGCATCAACACTTAACTTCATGGCACATGAGATTGTGCGGAGTAATCAGATCAAGGATGATTTTATCTCCTCCATCTCACATGAATTAAGAACACCTTTGACCAGTATCAAAGGCTGGAGCGAGACACTGGATTCAGGCGGTTATGATCCGGAAGAAACCCGTATCGGTATGGGTATTATCTCCAAGGAAACCGAACGACTGATTGGACTTGTTGAAGAGATGCTGGATTTCTCCAAATTGCAGCAGAATCAGATGAAGCTGGTCAAAGGAACCGTCAACATTCGTGAAATTGTACAGGAAACGATGTTGAATGTCTGGGCCAAAGCGGAACAAAAACAGGTCCATCTCAAGTTGGAAACGGACGAGACTCGTGCTTATAATGTCCATGGAGACGGCAACAGACTGAAACAAGTCTTTTTAAACGTTGTGGATAATGCGATCAAATTTTCACATGAGAATTCCTGGATCTTCTTGTCGGTCAAAGAGGAGAATGGTCAGATCATTGCAGCTGTTCAGGACACCGGTATCGGCATCAGTGAGGAACACCTAATTAAAGTGCGGGACCGCTTCTTCCAGGTGAATCATCAGAATGGGGGAACGGGACTGGGGCTTGCGATTACGCAGGAACTGGTAGAACTGCATGAGGGAACCATCACGATGCAGAGTGAACTTGGATCTGGTACAACCGTGACGGTTACATTACCGGCTGTGGCTGAGGAGATGGGTCCAGAAGAATCTGTAACCGCGTCTGGTGATGCTGAAGTCACAGATGAGCGAACAGCAAGCGATACAAAATCGGATCTAGAAAAGTCTTAAGGTTTTAAAAGATAAGCGATTTTTCTACCTGATGATCGAACATGTACACTTTATAACATCCATAACACAAAAAAAGGCGAGCCATCTGAGGCTCGCCTTTTACATATTATGTTTACTTCATTATGAAGAAAGTTCACCAGTGCGCAGGCGTCCACTTTTTTCATATACTTCTTTCAACATACGAACAGGTTGTGTACGGACTGCAGGTTTGGCAGAGATGATCTCGTTAGGTCCAACGACTACAATTTCATCCGCCGTACCTTTAACGATTGCACCGTCCTTGATTATTGCACCTTCACCGATGATGGCACGTTCGATGTGAACCCCACGGCCTATGCGTGCGTTAGGCATAACAACACTGTCTTTAACCTCAGAGCCTTTACCCACTTCTGCGCCGCAGAAGATAACGGAACGTTCTGAACGACCTTCGATTGCACAAGAGTCGTGAATCATGGAAGCAACATGTTCGATCTTTGTATGTCTTGCTTTGTAAGCACTTGGTTTGGAGCGCCAGTCGCGAGTAAACATCGGCCAGTTTTCTTTTTGCAGACTCCAGTCTTCCTCGTTGTGTAACAGATCCATATGTGCATCCCATAGGCTCTTAACCGTACCTACGTCTTTCCAATAACCATTAAAGTTATAGACAAAGAGGGGATTATTTTCGTTCAACATTTGAGGAATGACATCTTTACCGAAGTCATGGCTGGATTCAGGGTTAGCGGCATCTTCCATGAGATGGCGTTTCAGATAATCCCATTTGAACATGTAAATGCCCATTGAAGCCAGATTACTTTTTGGTTCAGCCGGTTTCTCGGCAAACTCGGTTACACGCAAATCAGCATCGGCAGCCATGATCCCAAAGCGATGTGCTTCATCCCATGGAACTTCCATAACTGAAATCGTTGCTGCGGCATTATTGGCTTGATGAGCCTCCAACATATCACGATAATTCATATGATAAATATGGTCACCCGACAAAATTAGAACATTTTCGGGGTTTTGTTGATCAATATAGTCGATATTTTTATAAATAGCATCCGCCGTTCCCAAGTATTCGTCATTTCCTGTATGATAAGATGGAAGCAAGGAGATTCCTGCCTCACTTGAGTTACCGTGTCCCCATGGTTCTCCTCCACCGATATGATCGTGTAAAGATTCCGCCTGGTACTGCGTCAATACTCCTACAGTATCGATCCCTGAGTTTACGCAGTTACTGAGAGGAAAATCGATGATCCGGTAGTGCCCGCCAAACGGTACAGCGGGTTTTGCGATACTTGAGGTTAAAGGGGCTAATCGCTTCCCTTCTCCTCCCGCCAACAGCATAGCGATGCAATCTTTATTAAACATAATCGTTTCCCTCCCAAAATATTGTGCATTGTAGTACATCATTAACGCAAAGTAGAGCAGATGAAACGATTGTTACTGTAAAAATTCTGAAAATGTACAACATTTTCTAATTCACCGCATTTTTCTTTTCAACTTGGCTAGACTGGGGTAATGGTTACTGTTATATCTATTTTCTTGAGAAGAAGGTGATCTCTTGGCCATTCAACCGTTAGCACACCCGGACATATTGCCGGAGCATATTTATTTATTTCATGAAGGTAACCTTCATCACAGTTATCGAATGTTGGGCGCGCAGCCTGAGACTTGCGATGGCCTTCAGGGGTATCGCTTTACCGTGTGGGCACCAAATGCCGTAGAAGTAGGACTGGCTCTGGACCGTAATGAATGGAAAGGCGAAAAGGAACCTTTATATAAGATACCCGAATCAGGATTTTGGAGTCGTTTTTTTCCGGAAATCAGCGAAGGAACTTTATACAAGTTCCGTATATTAACGGAAGATGGAACAGAATTGCTCAAAGCGGACCCATATGCGTTTCAAGCAGAGGTTCGACCTCAGACAGCCTCTGTCACCAGTTCGATCGAAGGGTACAAATGGAATGATGGAGCCTGGAGACGCAAACAACGTGCCATGTACAACAAACCTCTACATATTTACGAAATGCACATGGGAACCTGGAAGCGCAAAGAAGACGGAAGCCTCTATAGTTATCGAGAGATGGCTGATTTGCTTGTTCCTTACTTATTAGAAATGAAATATACACATGTTGAAATGATGCCCCTCAGTGAGCATCCATATGACCTTTCGTGGGGCTACCAAAACACAGGGTTTTATGCGCCGACTAGTCGTTATGGGCATCCAAAAGATCTGATGTATCTGGTGGATACACTACATCAGGCTGGGATTGGCGTATTGCTTGATTGGGTACCTGCACATTTTGCCAAAGACGCTCATGGGTTGCGTATGTTTGATGGTACGCCTTTGTATGAGTATGCAGATCCGATGTTAGCAGAGAAGCCAGGCTGGGGTACACTTAGCTTTGACTATTCGAAACCTGAGATTCGTTCATTTCTGATCTCCAATGCATTATATTGGATGGAGATGTATCATTTTGACGGACTCCGTGTTGATGCGGTTACGAGTATGCTTCGGCTTGATTTTGAGAAGCAGCCAGGACAATATCGTACCAATGATGAAGGTGGTCTTGAGAACAAGGAAGCTGTAGCCTTTTTGCAGCAGCTGAATGAGACAGTGTTCAAGTATTTCCCTTATGCATTGATGATGGCTGAAGAATCCAGTGCATGGCCAATGGTGACTTTACCTGTAGATGAAGGTGGTCTGGGCTTTAACTACAAATGGAACATGGGCTGGATGAACGATACGCTTGATTACATGGAATCTGATTTTCATGAGCGTCCTTCCAAACATCATTTGCTGACTTTCCCGGTCGTATACTCCTTTGCTGAAAATTATGTGCTACCTCTGTCACATGACGAGGTTGTTCATGGCAAAAAGTCGCTCCTCGACAAGATGCCAGGAACTTATGAGCAGAAATTTGCCGGCATGCGTGCTTTTCTGGGCTATTTTATGACTTTCCCAGGGAAAAAGCTGTTGTTTATGGGTGGAGACTTTGGCCAGTTCATCGAATGGAAAGATGAGGATCAACTGGATTGGTTCTTGCTGGATTATGACAGTCACCGCAATTTGCATAAGTTTGAGCGTGAGCTGTCTAACCTGTACTTGAGTGAAAAAGCTTTGTGGGAGCTTGATCATTCCTTGGACGGTTATGAATGGATCACTCCGGATGATCAGGACCAGAGTGTCATTTCATACGTACGCAAAGGAAAAAAACCTGCGGATACACTCCTTGTGCTCATTAACTTTCAGCCGGTCAAGCGGGAGCGTTACCGGATTGGTGTCATGCGTCCCGGTATGTATACCGAAGTACTGAACAGTGACCATTACGTTTACGGCGGTTCAGGCATTACTAATGATATGCAACTGCCTACCGAAAAGATTCCTTTTCATGGGCATCCGCATAGTCTCGAATTGGTATTGCCTCCGCTTAGCATCGTGATTCTAAAAAAGAACACACGTCGGAAAACGGATGAATCACCTGCGAGCATAACTTCCGTCAGTTCAAAAACGAAGAATAAAAATGAAAGCAACACGCTCAAACCGAAGAGGAGGACAAAGGCATGAATATTCTATTTGCTGCTGCTGAAGTACATCCATTTATCAAAACAGGAGGCCTTGCTGACGTAATCGGTGCTCTCCCGTTTGCATTGAAGAAGAACGGGGCAGATGTGCGGGTGATTATGCCTAAGTACAAGGGTATTCCCGATGAATATAAAGACGCATTACAGCCCGTAATTACAACGGATGTGCCTCTTGGCTGGCGCAGACCCTATTGTGGAATAGAAATGCTGGTTCATGATGGGATTCCAGTATATTTTGTGGATAATGAGTATTATTTTGGGCGTGATGGAGTGTACGGTTATATGGATGATGGCGAGCGTTTCGCCTTCTTCAACCGTGCAGTTCTCGAAGTGTTGCCACAGATTGAGTTCAAGCCTGACGTGTTGCACAGTCATGACTGGCATGCAGGAATGATTCCTTTGGTGCTTGAAGCCCATTACAGACATGATTCATTCTACAGTGATATTCGTACGGTATTCACCATACATAACTTGTTGTACCAAGGGGTATTCCCGCATGAGTTATTCAGTGATATCCTTGAACTGGACGATCGATATTTCACCGTGGATGGAGCCGAATATTACGGTAACGTCAATTTCTTGAAAGCAGGAATTGTGTATGCTGACCATGTGACAACCGTAAGCCCAACATACGCACAGGAAGTGCAAACGTCTTATTATGGTTACGGACTGGACGGACTGCTCAGTTCGCTTGGAGATCGTTTCAGCGGGATTGTGAACGGGATTGATACCAAGAGTTACAACCCGGCAACGGACACCAAAATTCCAGTGAAATACAGAACAAGTCTGTCCAAGAAAACGGAGAACAAAATTGAGCTGCAAAAGGAACTTGGACTTCCTGTTCGCCCTGATGTACCACTCATGGTGATGGTTACAAGGCTCGTGGACTCTAAAGGACTTGATCTGGTCTGCCGCATCCTGGATGAATTGCTGTACTATGATGACATTCAATTCGCGGTACTGGGAACAGGAGAGCCGATGTATGAACACTGGTTCCGTGAAGCCGCTAATCGTTATCCGCTCAAAATGTCTGCCCAGATCACTTTTAACGATGGGTTATCCCGCCGTTTCTATGCAGGCAGTGATATCTTCCTGATGCCATCGAGGTTCGAACCATGTGGTATTAGTCAGCTACTGGCTCTGCGATATGGTAGTGTGCCTCTCGTAAGGGAAACAGGCGGTCTGAACGATACTGTGCAGGCATACAATGAGTTTACTGGAGAAGGGAATGGTTTCTCATTCACAAGCTTTAACGCACATGACATGATGAGTACCATTCGGCGTGCTGAGGAGATCTACAAACAGCCAGAACACTGGAAGAAAATCGTGAAAAATGCAATGGGCGGAGAATACAGCTGGAACGTCTCAGCTGAAGAATATATGGACATTTATCGTCGGATCACACTTGACCCTGTAAATTGATGTAGTTTTGAATGAGTCACAGCATTCCTGCTGTGGCTTTTTTTAATTAAAAAAACAAAACACTTCCAAAGTTCAGATTGAAGTATCATCTGAGACGGTGGAAGTGTTTTTCTTTTTTTAAGATGACTGTCTGAATTCAAACCTCAGTTGTGTAGGATGGTTGTAGGGTCAAGCTGTCTATACAAAATGCGGTACCCATAGGGGTCAAGCTTAATATTCATCATTCCATCGGTTGGAAACACAGGCTCTTCAGTTAATGCATCTTTCCAGTCTTTTGTTTCCATGGGATGAGAAAGCGTTCGATCTTGAGGTGTATTGTTCATCCAAACGGTAAAGTGAAGGTTGTCATCCACACGCTCGTACACGATACAGGGATCATGGTGATCAGCCTTGAGGAATCGGAAGCGTCCTTTGCGCAGGGCTTCATTGCTTTTGCGTAAATCGATCATCAGACGATAGAAATCATACAATTCTCTGTCTTGCTTGGCGGGGTCCCATTCCATACATTTTCGACAATCCGGGTCAGCATCACCACTAATCCCAACTTCGTCGCCGTAGAAGATACAAGGTGTACCGATATAGGTGAAAAGAAATACAACCGACAACTTTAATCGGCGTTTGTCTTCTCCTAACCGGGTGAGCAGTCGTGGGGTATCATGGCTGCACAGCATATTAAAGATCACTTCGTTGGTTTGTTGCGGATAGCGCATAATCAGTGAACCCATCTCGTTGGCAAAGTTATAACCGTCCATTGAACCACAGAAGAACTGAAGCACTTTGTCGGCAAATGGATAATTCATGACGGAATCGAATTGATCTCCCATAAGCCAGGTCAAGGAGTCGCTCCATACTTCACCAACAATATAGGCTTCAGGGTTCGCTGCTTTAACAACCTTGCGAAAATCACGCCAGAAATGGTTGTCCACCTCATTCGCTACATCCAGACGCCACCCATCCAGCTTAATTTCCTTGATCCAGTACTCAGCTACATCCAGTAGATATGCCTTAACCTCAGGGTTGGCTGTGTTGAACTTGGGCATGTTGCCATAGAACCCAAATGTATCGTAGGTTGGTATACCATCCTTGATCTGAACCGGATACTCATTGATGTGGAACCAATCGGCATACTTAGAGTTTTTTCCATTCTGGAGAACGTCTTGAAAAGGAGGGAAGTCTTCGCTGCAATGGTTAAACACCGCGTCAAGCATGACACGTATACCCAGGCGATGACATTCTTCTGTTAATTGTTTGAGCAGGGCATTATCGCCGAAATGAGGGTCGACTTTTTTATAATCAATCGTGTCATATTTGTGGTAAGAATTGGCCTGGAATAACGGGGTAAAGTAAATGGCGTTCACGCCAAGTTCAGTTAAGTCATACAGATGATCCAGCACACCTTGCAGATCTCCACCAAAATAATTGTCCAACTCAGGTTTGCCACCCCAGTCATGAGTTTCTTTTGGATTCAGCTTTGGATCTCCATTAGCAAACCGTTCCGTCATGATCTGATAAAAGACAGCTTCTTTGGCCCACTCGGGCACCTTAAACACATCAATTTCATGTATATACGAGAATTCATAAAATCCTCCAGTTGGATAGGGGGTTTCATAATGAATTCCATTATCCGCAAGAAAAACATCTTCTGAACCGGCAGTTATCCGAAATATATAGGTGAGACGTTTGAATTGTGGCTTGACGGCAGCCTCCCAATAATCAAACATGTTATCCGAAGCAGCCTTCTCCAATTGAATTTCCTTGTATGTTCCGTTCCAATCGTACTTATCTCCGGTCAGTGCAGTCACGTATTGCACATCATTACGTTTGGTTCGTACGCGCAGATGTATGGTAGACGAATTATAGGCATAAGCCCACTTGTCACGAGGAACATGATACATGGCTTCGAGCAGCATGACAGCACCTCCTGAATATAGGATAAGTTATAAAAACCAGTCTTTAGAACACGCACTAATAGTTATAATTAACCAAGTTAGCCAGCAAATGAATCACATTTACTGTAATGAAATGTTTTATTTTCATCGTTTTCAAAGGTTTCTTTCACAGCATTTCCAGCTTTGTGCTGAATATACTTACAGCCAATTTAGAAAAAAGGGTGCCCTGAACAGCTTGGAATTCAAGATTGTTCAGGGCACCCCTATATAACATGTTGAAAGTGAATTTTAGCGAATAGCTTGCTCAAACTCCGTGCGGATGGTTTGAAGCAGCTCTGGCTGACTCAGTACGTCATAGGCTGTTGTAGCAAGTGCCTTTGCTCCCATAATCATGCCATCCAGCGCGCGCTCCTGAAGTGCAAGGTCACGGAAGGCTATGGAGTGCAGGGTATGAACCTCATCCACAACACGAATGTAGGGATGGATTGCAGGACATTTCAGGGAAACGTTACCGATGTCCATAGAGCCGTGATCATTACCACTCACAATCTCTTCTTGGGGGATACCAAGTTCCATCAGATTTTGACTAAACGCAGCTGAGAATGCTTCATTGGTAACCATCTCGTCATAGGACGTTTCATAGTTGGATGTCACCAGCTTGCATCCTGTCTGGAGAGCAGAACCTTCAGCGATCTGAATCACACGTTCTGTTAGGATATTCAGTTCTTTGCGAGTTGCTGCCCGTACATAAAATTGTGCTGAAGCATAGTCGGGAATGATATTAGCTGCCTGACCTCCGTTGTTGATCACTCCATGAATGCGAACGGTACTTTTCACTTGTTGCCTGAATGCATTGATTCCGTTGAACGTTTGAATGACGGCATCAAGAGCATTAATACCTTCGTGCGGACTTGCAGCAGCATGTGAAGATCGGCCATGGAATTCAAATTGTACTGCATCAATAGCCAGCGAGCTGCCTGACTTTTCGTAGGCATAATATGGATGCGCCATGAGAGCGACATCACAGTCATCGAACAAACCTGCTTCAGCCATCGGTACTTTGGCACCACGTGTCTCTTCAGCGGGTGTACCAAACACTTTAATCGTTCCACCTACTTCATCCAGAATGGATTTCAGCCCAACAGCAGCTCCAAGACTCATCATGCAGATCAGATGGTGACCACAAGCATGACCGATCTCCGGCAAGGCGTCATATTCACACAATAAAGCAATGGTAGGGCCGGGTTTGGCGGCTGAATAGGTTCCGATAAAGGCTGTCTCCAGTCCAAGGATCGGAGCCTCTACAGTGAAACCGTGGAAGACCAGTTCTTCTTTCAAACGGGCAGAAGCGAGATACTCTTCATTTCCCAGTTCGGGGTTGGCACCGATATATGATGAAATGGCTTTAAAACGGGAAGCATATTGATCAATAACCGTCAGAATTTGTGATTTGTTAGCTGTCATTAGTAAACTCCTTATGCAAAAATGAAAATAATTCATTGATTATATCATGTTTGCTTCAATTTTTCAGAAACAAGTCAAGATTTGTAATGTCAAAATGCATTGCATAATCATGCATTGTACTTTATAATGACTCAGTCATCAACATGAGAAGCATACAAAGTATTGTAAGGGGAGAGAACAAGGTTGAAATTAATAAGTCGTTACACCATGATGCTGTTGACCTTTGTCGTTCTGCTGACAACTGCCGTTCCTGTGGCACTTGCAAGTGGGACTACAGACAATTCAAGCAGTAAAAAGCTGGTGCTCGGTACAAGTGCCGATTTTGCACCCTATGAATTCCATAAAGTGATTAATGGCAAAGATGAAATCGTCGGCTTCGATATTGAGATCGCGAAAGAGATTGCCAAAGATCTTGGCGCTGAGCTTGTGATTGAGGATATGGGCTTCGACGGTCTTCTGCCTTCATTGCAGAGCGGGCGTGTTGATCTGGTGATTTCAGGTATGACGCCGACGGATGAGCGGAAGAAAAGTATCGATTTTTCCGACACCTATTATAAATCAAAACAAGTGATTATGGTTCGCAATGTGGATAAAGACAAATATCCAACCATGGCAGAACTTGAAAATGCGAAAATTGGCGTTCAGAAAGGCTCCATTCAGGAAACGATCGGACAGAGTATTCCAGGAGCGAAGCTTACAGCGCTTGATAAAATCTCGGATATTGTGCTTCAACTGCAAACAAAACGCATTGACGCGGCAATCGTTGAAGATACCGTTGCTGCAGGTTATCTGGACGATATTATTGGACTTGCTGCTGCTGTTCCGGACGAAGAGCAAGCAGAAGCGGCAATCGGGATTCGCAAAGGTAATACCGAGCTGCTAGCTGCAGTAAATGGAACACTGGAGCGATTGAAAAGTGAAGATAAAATCAATCAGATGGTGACGGACGCCAGCCTCTTAATGGCGGATAAAGCGAACAAATCACAAAATATTTTCCAAGTGTTCTGGGAGTACAAAAGTTTCTATGCTACAGGTGTAGGATACACACTTCTGTTGTCTGCACTTGGGGTTATCTTCGGGGTAATTATTGGATTGATCATCTGTTTGTTCCGTTTGCATGACGCTGCAATCTTGCGCTGGATCGGTACAGCTTACGTTGAAGTGATCCGTGGCACACCGATGCTGGTACAATTGATGATTATTTACTATGGTTTCTCCTTGAGCTTTGGCATTAACTTCACTGCACTTCAGGCAGGTATCATTACACTTTCAATCAATAGTGGTGCCTATCTGGCGGAGATTTTCCGTGCAGGTATCCAAGGTGTGGATCGTGGTCAGTTGGAGGCAGCGCGCTCATTAGGTATGGGAAGAGGCGCCGCGATGCGTTATATCATATTGCCACAAGCCTTCAAAGCTGTATTACCAGCGATCGGTAATGAATTCATAACTATCATTAAAGAATCCTCCATTATCTCCGTTATCGGTATGGTGGATATTATGTATCAGGCAAGTGTTGTCAAAAACATTACGTACCAAGGATTGAGTCCATTTTTGATTGCAGCAGCCATCTACTTTGTAATGACGTTCATTTTGTCCAAGCTGCTGGGACGACTGGAAAGGAAGTTGAGTGCAAGTGATAGACGTTAGACAATTACACAAATCTTATGGTAATAACGATGTGCTTAAGGGCATAAACGTGACGATTGGCAAAGGTGAGGTTGTCGTGGTCATCGGTCCTTCCGGTTCAGGTAAAAGTACATTCTTGCGTTGTTTGAACCTGCTGGAAAAGCCTACCTCAGGAGAGATTGATTTTGAAGGCGTGTCAATCACGGACCCCAAGCATAACATCAACGCAACTCGGGAAAAAATGGGCATGGTGTTCCAGCACTTCAACCTGTTCCCACACAAAACGGTACAGCAAAACATCACGATCGCTCCGATTAAAGTGAAGAAACAATCCACTCAGGAAGCGGAGAAAATTGCCGCTGATCTGCTTAACACCGTGGGCTTGTACGATAAAAAAGATACATTCCCGAATCAGCTGTCCGGTGGACAGAAGCAGCGGATCGCCATTGCAAGAGCATTGGCCATGCAGCCGCATGTGATGCTGTTTGACGAGCCTACTTCGGCACTGGACCCCGAGATGGTCGGTGAAGTGCTGGATGTCATGAAACGTCTTGCAGAAGGCGGGATGACGATGGTCATCGTAACGCATGAGATGGGTTTTGCACGTGAAGTGGGAGACCGGATCCTGTTCATGGATGGCGGGGTTATTGTGGAAGAGGGAACACCTGATGAGGTGTTTGGAGCACCGAAAAATTCACGCACACGTGATTTTCTTGCGAAAGTACTCTAAATGAAGTGATTAAATAGCGTTACTGACCTCGAGTCGGTGACGCTATTTTTTGTTTGAAAATAATCAAATATAGGATTCGGAAAAGTAACTATTCTGTTACCAAATATATAGGGGACATCTCGCCCAACAGTTTTAGAGTATTCAGTATTCTTACACGTGCTTACACATGTTAAAACCATTTGGTAAGAATTACTACAAGTTCAGGTTACAAAATTGTGATATATTGAACTCTGCCGAAACTTCCGGATAGGGAGTGCGGGGGATGTAACGATGCAGATTGTGCAGGGGGAAGATCTACGGCACACTGCTTGGGGTGAATTAGGGGTACATATCGTTTCAAATGTAATGATGAACCTATAGGGTGGGCTCCTCATCCGAATCCGACAACTAACTTCGCAGGCACAATGAGGGAGGAAGACCATGATTAACAAGAAACGTATAGCCAAAACAGCAGTAGCATTAATGACAACAGCAATGCTCATTCAAGCCGTTCCGGCTCACGCCGATTCAGTTCATGTGGCCAAAGAGGGGGATACCTTCTACACCTTATCGAAACAATACGGAGTAGCAATTAACACGTTAGTTAAAGCAAACAACGACATTTCGCCTTACAACATTTATGGTGGTTTGAAAATTACGATTCCCGGTAAGTCAAACAATGTAGCAGCCGCTGCGGCAGCGGAGAGAAAGACCCAAGCGAAGACTGTTACTACAGCGAGCTTGGACGTTAACGCAGATAACAAAGTTGTTCAAGCCTGGGGTAAAACATTCGATTACAGCAAAGCTGTGAACGTAAAAGCAACGGCATACTCTGCAGATCCGTCTGAAAATGGAGGCTGGGGTGCAGTCGATTATTTCGGAAATGATCTTGAACTGGGCACGATTGCAGTTGATCCAAGTGTAATTCCACTCGGAACCAAAGTACTGGTAACTGGTCATAGCCATCCAGGATTGCCCAAACAGGCTTTTGTAGCCACAGCGCGAGATGTGGGCGGTGCAATCAAAGGTCACCGGATTGATATCTTTATCCCAGGTAGCAAACAGTCTGTAAGCTCATTTGGTTTTCAGGATATTGAGCTGTACATTCTGAAGTAGAGAGAAAATAACATTTAAAATGAATTCAAACAGGGTGTCTGCCAGTCGCTAATTCGCGATTGAACAGCACCCTTTTAATATTCTCATTATTTGGTATCACGGTCATCCTAATCTTTGGCCTTTGGCAATCCCAACATTTCGTCCAAGGTGACCAGTTCATATCCCCGATTACGCAATTCTTCAATGATTTCAGGCAAAGCCTCAACCGTGCCGTTCAGGTTTGATCCTACACCGCCTCCAGCATGTTGCAGAACGATGGAGCCGGGTTTTACAGCAGAAAGAATATTATCTTTCACCTGTTCCTTTGAAAGGCCTTTCCAGTCCAGGGAGTCTACGTTCCAGTTCACAATGCTATAGTGTTGTTTGGCAGACCATCTCAGCTGTTCTTCATTAATGTCTCCATAAGGCGGCCGAATCATCTTGGGCGTATATCCCGCCAAACGTCGAATAATATCCCCGGTATGTAAAATTTGTTTGCGAAAGGCATTCATCGACAGTTTACTGAATTCAGGATGATTGTAGCTGTGATTACCAACCATATGCCCTTCCTTGATGATGCGTTTCACAAGATCCGGATGTTTCTCAGCACGACTACCCACGATGAAGAATGTAGCTCTGACATTGTATTTCTTCAATACATCCAGTACTTGTGGAGTAAACCGTGGATCAGGTACATCATCGAAAGTCAGTGCAACCTTCTTGGTTGAAGGACCATTGGTTTTGAACGTATCGGCATATTTTTGACGTAACTGTCCCAATGTCAGTTGTTCTTCTTCCGCAGAATCCGAACCTGATACTGATTCACTTGGCGGGCTTGAAACTTCCCGCGCTGAAACTGGAGCATGATATCCTCCGAGAAAAATAACGATAACCATCAGCATAATGAGGCGTACGCGCATAATATCGGCCTCCTTTTCCAAAATGACGTTCTCCTTGGTATACCCGGGGGTTCCATAAAATATGCACAGTGTGAGAAGTTTCATTGCCGATTTAGCTCATGACAGCCATAATTCCTCCATATATAACATATAGAAAAGGATAGGTGGATGGGTATGAGTACATATGATTTGAAATCCATACGTTTACAGGTGATTGAAGCAGGAGAAGATAAGGTTTTTCTCGTTACCGGAGGAATGGCGCATATTGGCGCCGTAGCTACGTTCTACGTGGATCATGAGCGCGTCAGCGGGACGACGGTACATATTCCTGGGCATAAGGAACAAGAACTGTGTGAGCGGCTTGCCCGAAAGGCTGCTCTGCAGCTGAAAGTAACTGTTACGGTGATCATGGGTATTCATTTTGATTCCATCACGCGGATGCAGATCGACGAAATCGTGCAGACTGCAGAGAGGTTGATGGAGGATCATCTGAACAAAGATAAACGATCTTTCTGACATAAGAGCCATCGAATGTTTTGATTTTATTTGCTAAAATTGAAACGAGTTGTAGATTGTTACGTATGTATGTTTATATACGATGTAATATCGACTAGGAGGAATAACATAATGTCCATTTTCAAACGTTTGCGTGATCTAACCATGTCTAACATCAACGCCATTATTGACAAGGCGGAAGATCCAATCAAGATGACGGACCAATATATCCGTGACATGCAAGAGGATTTGGAAGATGCAGAGAAGGCAGTAGCTCAACAGATCGCCATTGAGAAGAAATTCAAGCAGTTATTCGAAGAGCAGGAAGCTCTTGTGAAGAAACGTGAAGAGCAGGCGCATACGGCGGCACGTGCTCAGAATCTGGATTTGGCTCGACGTGCCCTGGAAGAGAAAAAGGCTGCTGAGGAGAAGATGGTTGAGTACAAAACCAGCTATGACCAAAACAAGGCTTCGGCAGATAACCTGCGTGGCAAGCTCGACGAGATGCGTAAGCAACTGACTCAAATGAAGAACAAACGCGAAACACTGGTAGCACGTTACAATGCAGCAAAAGCCCAAACTGAAATCAACAAAGCGTTGAATGGGTTTGGTTCTGATACTGCAAGTGCTGGTATGAAGCGTATGGAAGAGAAAATGATGCAGATGGAAGCACAGGCGGAAGCAAGTAACGAAATGTCTTCCAAAGGCAAGTCTTTGGATGAAGAGTTCGAGAAGTTGGGTAAAGATCAGGCTGTTGAAGACGAACTCGCAGCATTGATGAAACAGTACGATAATAAGAACTAATACCTTGGTTGTCAGCAGGGTTAACCAGCGGAGGAGAAGAGTATTTCTCCTTCGCTTTTAAATGCGGTTCATGTTGATATGTGGGGGCTGTGTAAATGGATTTGAATATTTTGGCGATGCTGGTCTGGACCGGATCTGGTTCGGTTTTGCTGTTTGTCTTGATGTATGTAGATTCACTGTTCACGAAATATAAGGATTTTGCTGAAGTTAAGGCTGGCAATATGGCCGTTACTACACGGATGGTTATGAAATTATTTGCACAAGGGTATGTACTCGCTACGTCCATTTCTACGGCTGGTCATCTTGGAGAAGCATTGTTGGTCTCCGTTGTATCCTTTATCATTTTGTTGATTTTGGAGAGTGTTGTACACTTTATGATTCGCAAATGGGCCAATCTGGATCTGGATACAGGAATTCAACAAGGGAAGACAGGATACGGATTGTTCTCTGGCGCTTTACATATCGTGGGCGCACTGATTATTGCAGCTTGTTTATAAGATAAGGAACAGGAGTAATTCTCATGAGTGTATGGAAACGAATTAAAGGAATACTAACAAAACCTGAACCACCGCAGGCAGAGAAAACGATGCTTCAGCTTGCACCTGGTGATATCTGTGAGGTTTCTCTGGTTACTTATGAAGTCGTTGGTCGGGTACAAAATCGCGCTCGAAATGCAGTTGTGCTCACGCTGCAGGATGGTACCGCATTTCGATATTTGCATATCGAAGAACGGGAACTCACACGTTACGCTCTATATACACCCATTGATGGCAGGCTTGATGCACCTGATGAGGTGCCCACATTGCTGGACCTGGATGGACGCGCATATCATCTGGAGGAAGAGTATGGAGGCATGGTATCAACGGCAGGTAGAACTCCATATGGCCAGGCTGGAGAACAATTGGTATGGCAGTATCAGTCGGATGATAATATGCTTCTTCGGGTGGAGTGGCAAGACAGAAGATTTACACTGTATGAGGGTGAGTCCATTCTTCCTGCGGATATCAAAGTGATTCGTTCGAGCTAGGAGAGGTTCCCAATGAAAAAACGCTTGGCACATGGATTAAAATTAATGCTGGTCCTCAGCCTTGTGATGTCTCTGTTGTCCGCGTGCGGAGCACCTTCTGTTCAGGACACATATCCGCTTGAATCGGTTAACGGCAGTGGTAACTCAACGTCTTATGTGTACCGGGCTTCGGACCGCACCGTTCCGGAAGTGGCTCAGGAATTGTCTGACCAAAGGCAACCGGATCAGATCTCGGCAGAGAACACAGAGCGTATGTTCCTCGTGTATCAGGACGAGTATTATCACCTGCAACAAGACCCGAACAAGCCGGAGGATACCTTGGTTGAGGTGGACTCCAAAGAATATGTTCGGCAGAACTACGATTCATCTTTTCTACAAGGCTACCTCACCGCTACATTAATTGGTAATCTTTTTGATTCTTTTGGCGGGCGAGGTTATGGCAACTATCGGGGGTATACCAATAAAGATACGTATAAACCGAGTGCAGGATCTTACCGTACGCCAACAAGTAATGACAAGAAGCTTGCTCCACCTATTACTGTCGATCGGAAAGGTACGATTACAAGGCGCGGAAGCGATAAAGATTCAAGCGTGGGATCTGGCGGAGGATTATTCAACCGCAACAAGGATCAGAGCAAGGGAACCATTGATCGCAATAAGAGCAGTGGTGGGTTGTTTGATTCACCTAAGAAATCCTACAAAAAACCGAAAACCAGAGTGGGCGGCGGCCGAATTAAGAGGCGAAGATAATAAACATCTAATCATAAGAATGGCTGCCAATCGCATAATTCATTTAAGAACAGTGACAAGGGAAGGCGGATTCACCTCGCCGGCACATGACCTTGGAGCTGTTCTTTTTGATTTACGATTTGCGAACATGCTTGGATTTACGTACACGGGGAATCGTTGTAGCTGGCTGTTTGCGAATCCAGCGGATAAATGGAATCATTCGTTCATCCTGTCTCAAGGATTGCAGATCCGTGAGACCAAGGGTTACAATGTCGCGATTGGTGTATAGCGAATGAATCTGTTTGTGACAGGGGATGCACAGGTTGGCTGTTGGCAGCAATGTTCCGCCCATTTCTTTGGGTGTCAGATGATGAACGGTTGTATTCACAGGTTCTCTTCCACATAATTCACATCGATTACTCATGATCATCGCCTCCCTTTGACAATTATATTATGGGCAGACAAGATGCCTTTCATGTTGAACAAAGGTCAAGGAATGTTACAACTGTAAGAAATAAGATTTTGTCACAGGATTCAATAGTGATGTACTTGTTATCTTACAGTATTCGGGCTACACTTTCTTAAAGGATGATAGTCTTTAGGAGGTAAGAATACTTTTGAAAATGAACTCACATTCACATGATATGACAACTGCCAAATTCAATCGAACAGCTGTACAGGTACCGGATGCCCAAGCCAAAATAGCTGCAAGAGTTACTGTAGGCTCCATAGAGAAAGTTCATCTTGAATCTGCTCATGGCCGCACACTTGCAGAGGCGATTCAGGCACCCCATCCGTATCCATTCTTTCGGAGATCGGGTATGGATGGATTCGCGATTATAAGTACAGATACGATAGATGCATCGAGTGATCATCAAGTTTGGTTTCGAGTAATTGATGAAATTCCTTGCGGCTACACCTCGGATCACACCATTGTTTCAGGTACGACGGCTCGCATCATGACCGGTGCACAGGTTCCGGAAGGTGCGGATGCGGTAGTTATGATGGAGATGACCGAGAGCAAGGTAGAGGACGGAGAACAGTGGATTGCATTGAAACGGCACATATTGTCGGGTGCTAACATCACCCCAATCGGACTGGAAGTCCAAGAGGGACAGCAACTGCTCGAAGCAGGAACGATCATCAGGGCAGGAGAGCAGTCTGTTTTAGCTACTTTTGGCATAGCAGAAGTTCCCGTATTTCAACGTCCAAAGGTAGCGATATTTGCAACCGGCACGGAATTGCTTAATGTAGATGAGCCATTACAACCAGGTCGAATTCGGAACAGCAACAGTTACATGCTGCGCTCTCTGGTTGTTGAAGCAGGTGGAGAGCCTGTGATGTACGGTTCTATTGCAGACGATGTGAATACGGCAAGGGCCAAGCTGGAAGAAGCCATTCAAGATAATGATATCGTGGTGACCACAGGCGGTGTATCCGTCGGGGATTATGATATTATGGGCGAACTTGTGTTGGAAGAACAGGTGGAGATGTTGTTTAACAAAGTGACGATGCGACCAGGCAGTGTGACTACAGCTGCTGTATATAAAGATAAATTGCTTTTTGCGCTTTCGGGTAACCCGGGGGCTTGTTTTGTAGGATTTGGTTTGTTTGTTCGCCCAACCATACGTTCCATGCAGGCGGATGCTCATCCTTATATGGAAGAATGGACTGCGATCTTGGAAGAAGAGTACACCAAAGTTAATAATTTTACACGTTTCGTACGTGGACGCACAGAGATCCGCAACGGCATGGTATACGCGATACCGGCTGCTGCCCGTGTAGATGAATCCAGCGTGATGATCACCATTAAGGACAGTGATTGCCTGATTGTTGTTCCACCTGAGAAAAAAGGCATTCCTGCGGGTGAGCAGGTACGCATTCTCAAACTGCCCTCAGGTCATGTGAGGTGAGTGGTAGATGACTACAATGAGTGATACAAAACCACATATCATACAGATTGTTGGATACAAAAACACGGGCAAGACAACCCTGACAGCCGCGCTGATCGGGCACTTTTCTTCCATGGGACTTAAAGTAGCAGCAATTAAGCATGATGGACATGACCATTTTGAGATGGATCAAGAAGGAACGGATTCGTATCGATTTGGAGAGGCTGGGGCCTCGGCGGTGGTTGTTATGTCAGAGAAACGTACTGCGATTATGAAGCGACAGCCAACCAAGCTTGAGGATATGTTAAGTCATCTGCCCGGTTATGATTGGATTGTTGTTGAAGGATTCAAGGATGCTTCTTATCCCAAATTCGTGATGGTCCGAGAGGAGAAAGATCTGACCTTGGTTGATCAGCTTGAAGGGGTAGTGGGTGTGATCTCATGGTTACCTTCAGAGCAGTTTATAGAGCGGAGCACCGTAAGCAGAGATATAAAATGGTACTCGGTTCATGAAACGGAGGATCTAGCCAAAGCGTTGTTAGCGATGGTTGAGAGCGAGTGTAGGCAGAATGGTGAAGTCGAATCGTAGAAACGTCAAGAAGTGGGATATTATAATCGCTGGATATGATTGAATGTACAGAGAGTATGATTGATCGCCTTTGGATATAACGTAATTTTTATTATGTAAACTAAATTATTTCTGCTTGTGCTCTTTTCCTTGAATGATGCAAAAAAACAGAAAGCAGCAGACCTTTCTCGGATCGAAATCCTTGATACGGCTTGCTGCTTTTATTATGTTCGGGATGTTACATCCCATCTTCTGTACGACGTTCGATGGCTTCGGACATCGTTTTATCAGTAAGGTGAGCATAGATCTCGGTCGTTTCTGTAGAAGCGTGTCCAAGCTGCTCCTTCGTTTTGTAAATATCATTTTGCAGATAATAGTCGGTTGCGAATGAATGGCGTAATTTGTGCACGGTCAAGAATGGTTTGCCAAAACGTTTGGCGTATTTCATAATCATGGCCTGGATCGCTCTTTTGGTCATTCGGCTGCCTTCCGAATCTCCGTTGCGCAAAGCAATGAACAGACCTTTCTCCCGCTTGGGCGTACGGTAACGTGATTGCCGCAGGTTCATATAAGTCGCAAGTTCGTCCTTGGCCTGTTCCCTGAAATAAACGGGGGTTTTGTACGTCTCATCATTGTTACCTTTGCGATAAACATACAGGAGTTTGTTGTTCAGATCGAGATCATCGACGTTCAGGTTGACAACTTCCGACACCCGTAAACCTGAATTGAGGATCAGGCTGGCAATGCAGGCGTCCCGTTCTTTGTTGAGCTCATGGGAATACAGTGCCTGTTTGTTCTTCTCCATATCAACAGCGTAACCTTCAAGAATATAGCCGATAAATTCAAGCAGTTCCTCTTCCTCCAGAATTTTACCTTTGAGTTTGGCAGCGGTATCCTTGGGTTTATGGGTACGCTTGATCTCGATTTTGGCCATAATGTTCCGCTTCAGCAGAGGATAAAAGTCTTCATCTTCCGCAATCTGGCTCAGGTAATGGAAAAGGGATCGAAGGGAAGAGAGTTTGCGAGAGACGGTAATTCTGGAATTGGTTCCTTCCCGTTTGGTTGTGAGAAATAACCGATAGGCGGTAACCGAATCCATGCGTAGGACTTCCAGTTCAGTCAAGGTAACTTCTTTATTAGAGCTTGCCTCGGACAGCCCTTCTGCTCGCAACCATCCGAAGAAAGCTTCGTAATCTCTCAGATATTCGAGCAGGGTAGAGGGGGACAGGTCAGGCAGCTTGTAGTCCATGAATTGCTGAACGAACCAAGGCATGGAAGGCAGTTTGTCATCCAGCTTGCGTCGATCAATCTCTTTTTGCACGTTGGTCAAGTTCGACACCTCCATGTGAAAAACATATAAAATGAATATTCAATTTAATCGTATTCTATGCTCTAGTGTACCATAATTTACATGCTCACAGCTTGTTCACTAAAGCAGGCAGTAAGTAGGGGATGCTTCCTTGCCCTTCGGCGCGTAAACCTTTAAAGTAATTAGTATACGTAAAGCAGAGGAGGTGAACCGGATGAATATGAAAATAGAACTGGTTCCCCGGGAACGCAGTCAGGTGATTCGGCATTTAATGCAATTTTATCTATATGATTTTACCAAATATCTGAATATTGATGTGGACAGTAACGGCATTTTTCCGGAATATCCGGGTCTGGAGGCATTCTGGGCAGAAGAAGACCGCAAGTTTCCTTTTTTGATTACAAGTGACGGGGCACCTGCAGGGTTTGCTCTGGTGGAGAAATTGGAGCCTGGTAGTAAGGATAATGACTACTATTTGACTGAGTTTTTTGTGATGCAAAAATATCGGCGCAGTGGATTGGGTACTCGGGCAGCCTATGAGCTGTTTAGACGTTTTCCAGGAAGATGGAAAGTAACCCAGGTTCGTAACAATGTCATTGCGCAGGCGTTCTGGCGAAAAATTATAGGGGATTATACCGGAGGCCGCTTTCGAGAGAAGTTCCATCCGGAACTGGGTAATCCAAGCCAGTATTTTGTAACCTGATTCCCATCGGGGTTTACCTACATATAGAAGCATTCTGCTTGAATGCTGAAATAAAGAATCTGATGAAGGAGTGAGTCACATGAACGTACCCACATTCCATCTCGATGGACAGACAGCACTGGTGACAGGCGCTGGGAGAGGGATCGGAAAAGCAGTTGCGATAGGACTTGCCCAGTCAGGCAGTGACGTTGTACTTGTATCCCGAACAATGAAAGAAATTGAGGAGACAGCCGCCTACATCTATGAACAGACGGGGCGTAAAGCGCTAGCTCTGACTGCGGATGTGACATCAAAAGAACAACTGGAAGAGACGTTTCAAGAGGCGATCTCGGAGATGGGTAGTCTGGACATTCTGGTGAATAACGCAGGTATGAACATACGGACACCAGCACTTGAAGTTACGGACGAGCAGTGGGAGACCATCATGCAGACAAACTTAAAATCGGCTTTTTTTGCTTCGCAATTAGCGGGTCAGCATATGAAAGAACGTGGGACTGGGAAGATCATTAACATCTCTTCGGTAGGTGGGCATACGGCTTTGCGGACAGGGGTTGTATATGGTGCGACCAAAGCTGCGTTAATTCATATGACCAAAGTGCTCGCACTGGAATGGGGAAAGTATGGAATCCGTGTCAATTCAGTAGGGCCATGGTATTTCCGAACACCTTTGACTGAAAAGCTGCTGGATGATCCCCAGTATTTGCAGGAAATTGTAAGTCGTACACCGCTACAGCGAGTGGGAGAACTGGAAGAAGTGGTAGGGCCAGTTGTATTCCTGGCATCAGATGCAGCGGGATATATAACGGGTCAAACGTTGTTGGTTGACGGTGGAATGTCCATTTATGGTTTCTAAATAAATTAACTTGGGTGCAGTCTGGAAAAGTGGGTGGCATAACCAACTCATGGGTAATAACATAAGGGAAGTTGAAGTTAATCTGTATTTCTATTTATCTGTACCCAATTCACTGAACTTGGAGGAAGATAACCATGGAAACGCGCAAGTACGGTAATACTGGCATGAACGTAAGTACACTTGGATTTGGCGGAGCGGAAATAGGCAAAAATGTATCCAAAACGGATGTAGCGACATTGCTGAATAGTGCCCTGGATGCTGGATTAAACGTGATAGACACGGCTGAATGTTACGGTGACAGCGAGGAATTAATCGGTGAGGTGCTGTCACATCGGCGTGATGACTACTATTTGTTCACCAAATGTGGACATGCTGCCGGGATTGAAGGTCCGGATTGGGATGCCAAAGTACTGGAGCAAACGATTGAACGCAGTCTGAAACGGCTGAAAACAGACTATGTGGATGTTATCCATTTGCATAGCTGCTCTGAAGAAGTACTCCGACAAGGAGCAGTAATCGAAGTACTGCAACGTGCCAAGGAAACGGGAAAAACCAGATTTATCGGATATAGTGGGGATACAACAGATGCGCTATATGCGATTCAGACCGGAGTATTTGACAGCCTGGAGACTTCATTAAATATCGCAGATCAGGAAGCAATTGATCTTACGTTGCCTGAGGCAAGAAAAAGAAACATGGGAGTAATGGCCAAAAGACCTATTGCCAATGCGGCCTGGACGTATGAAACACTTTCGGAAGAGGCTTATCCATTCATATACTGGAAGCGCTTAAGTGAACTTAACTATGGTTTTCTGGGTGAGGATGCCCAGGCAGCGGTGGAAACAGCACTGCGTTTTACGCTAAGTACCGAAGGAGTAGATACGGCTATTGTAGGAACAGCCAAGCCCAATCGCTGGCAGCAAAATGCCGACCTTGTGGCTAAAGGCACATTACCACAGGAAATATATGATGAGATTAGAACACGATGGAAAGAAATCGCCGGAACAGATTGGACTGGCCGGACTTAAATTGGAAATATTAGCGAAGTCGCCTTTATGGCGGCTTTTTTTATGACCAACATAAAATATTTTCAATATATGAAAAATTCATAACAGTATTCGGAACAGAGCCTGCGAAAATTTTAGGGGATAATGCCTATACGTCAGCCTAGTTCGAAAACTGGTGAAAAAGGATAAAAAGGAAAAATCCCAGGAGGTAGCCTTTCTTATAAACGACTAAATTTATAAAAAACGACGAAGCTATTGAGAAAAAACGAAAAAGAAACAGTCTACGTTCAATTTAAAAGAAATAACGACTTATTTTATAAAATTTCAACATATGAAAAATTCACAATAGAGAGATCATTTTCCCACCTTAGTTACCATCTCTCATATAGCCACATTGACGCACCACCATGTTTAAAAGGAAAACCATTCTAAGCGATTGAAGTCAACCACTTTTTTTGCGGATTTAAATAGAATTGAAAATATATCTTTATTCTGATCTTAAAAAGCATACAGCTTAAAAGCATCATCAGAATAAATGAAACATATTAAATATTATGTAAACTAATAATAATTCTTTTTGGCAATACAGACATAAAACCTCCATGACCTGTAAATCGTAAGGGGATAAGGTAGAAGGAGGAGCTTCATGAAAAGTCAGCAACACCGTAAAAACGACGACGAAAAACTAAGTTGGGTCAGCTTATCCCTGTTTGGCGCGGGTTGCACACTGGGAACGGGATTTTTTCTAGGGACCAGTCTGGCGATTCATTGGGCTGGGATATCCGTACTTATATTGTTGGTGCTGGCGGCAGCAGGTACTTACTTTGTATTTGGTGCGCTGGCACAGATGACCGCAGAAGATCCAAAGGAAGGCGCTTTTCGAACGTATGCAGGCGAAGCATTCGGACCTTGGGCTGGTTTTGGTAGTGGATGGATGTACTGGTTCTCTGAAATGCTCATCATGGGCAGCTCATTAACGGCACTTGGGCTGTTCTCTCAATTCTGGTTTCCCAAGTTTCCGCTTTGGACATTTGTTGCGATCTATGCCGCTATAGGTCTCTTCATTGCTGCACTGGGAGCAAAGGGATTAACCAAAACGGAGAATATTCTTGCTGTAATCAAACTTGCTGCAACGGTTGCATTTATAGCTATAGCAGGAGCGGCTTGTCTAGGTTGGCTACCGGTAAAAGTGACACCAGAGCAATTGAAGAATGAGTGGTTCCCGCATGGGGGTAAAGGCGTATGGACCGGTTTCATCTATGCATTCTTTGCTTTTGCCGGGATCGAGGTTATGGGGTTGATGGCAGCTAACCTGAAAGAACCAAAAGATGCAGTGAAATCAGGTCGAGTAATGTTATTATCGGTGAGTACACTCTATGTGATTTCAATTGCGTTGATCCTGTTGCTTGTGCCTTCAGCTCAGTTAACTCCAGATGAAAGCCCGCTTGTCAAAGCCATGTCAACCATTGGATTAACCGTTGTGGTCCACATTCTCAACGGAATTCTGATTATAGCCGGATTCTCGACGATGGTGGCTTCGTTATATGCCATTACGTCCATGTTGGTGAAACTCGCAGAAGATGGAGATGCACCAAAGCTGTTCACGAAGACCTGGGGAAAAAAGGACATGCCACTTCAGGCATTGTGCTGTACAGCGGCTGGATTAGTCCTGTCTACCTTGATGGCATTATGGATGCCCAAGAGTTTGTTTGAATATGTGACGACAGCAGGTAGTCTGGTATTAATGTATACATGGCTGCTCATCTGCATCACGTACATTAAAAAAATGAAGCCTGTGAAGTGGAATCGCATCAAAGTGTGGATTGCCATGGTATTAATTGTGGCCGCTGTGGCCGGAACAGCGATGGAAAAAGCCAGCAGAACGGGTCTGCTGGCAAGTGTGGGACTTGTCGTATTTCTTGGGATCATCACGTATGTTGTTCATAAGGTTCGTGGCTCGAAACCACCGCAGTCAGCACCATCCAAACCATAAGTACCTTTCAGCAACTTTCGTGGATGTCGCACAACGGATTAATGAGTGCTTTAAGATTATTTCGTCAACTTGCCTAGGGCTTGCTTCATCCGCATGAATGGACATTTGGAGGGTGTCTGCTCATCATCAGGCAAGAAATACTGTTTCCATTCCAGATTATCTTGCTGACCATACCACATCAGCGAAGGGTGAGCAGGTACAGCATCATACGCAGCGAGACGTTTGCGAATCAAGGTTTTCATTTTACGGCCAAGAGGGGTATTGTCATTAATGGATTCGAATACCCACCGTGGTTGAAAAGCAAACATGAGATAAGGAAAATGCCGGCTGGCTCGGAGTTCATGTGCAGGAGTTGCACAGAAACAAAAGTAAGGCTCTCCGCCAAAGCAAAATTCCCATGATGAATCATGAGGATCGGTTGAAATATGTTCTGGCCACGGCTCGGTATCGTGTGAACTTACCCGATTAAGCATTTGCCAGAATAACGTCTGATATTGCTCTACCGTTGTATGATCTTTCAGATCAGTTGGCGTATCACAGATCACAACCATGGAAGCGTAATGACCGGTGTCTCTGGATACAGGACCATATTGTCTAAGCAGATCCGCCATATCTTCGGCAGCTTGTTCAGATCGGGGGTCACACGTAAAGCCATACCTCAAATGTCCGGACAGAAATCCCATTCGTCCAGGTACACATGGATACGTATTATTTTCATCGGCGATCATATCTGCAAATTGCGAATAAGCGTCCTGCTGCCAAGATGGTAGACGCTCATATAAACTATTTATTTCGTCGGCACTATACAGCTCCGCCATTGATTCCCAACTCCATTCCACATGATACCGTTACAGTATTAATGTGGGGGAAGTTGGGTGACTGTCCAGCCTGATTTTATTGTCAGAAAAATATGGAACGCACAGCTTCGTAACCGAAATACAAACCAAATCCGATCAGGCAGATTCCCGAAATGATGGAGATCCAGCGCAATACATTTTCACTGCTATGTTTGTGGAATCGACTGGCCATTCCAGCCATAATGACATCCCACACCAGAATGCCAATAAATATGCCTGAACTGTAGAGCAGTAAATGAGCGGTGTCCGTATGCTTTACAGTTGTCGCGAGAATGGAGCCATAGATCCCAAGCCAAAACAAAATATTCAGTGGATTGGACAGAGCCATCAAAAAGCCAGAAATAAACGATTTTCGAACAGTCGCCTCCGCAGTAGATGTACCTTGAATCCCCTGTTTCAGCTTCGAGAGCGTTTCCACTCCCGTGTAAATCAGAATAAAACTGCCAAATGACCAGAGAAAAGAGCGCATAAACGGCGTGTCCAGAAAATGGGCAACTCCAAAATAAATCAGCAGCATATACACCAAGTCTGCAAACATAGCTCCGAGTCCTAGAATCCAGGCATGCATGAATCCATGTCGAGCTCCACGGTCCAGTTGAGCAGCATTAATCGGACCGATTGGAGCGGACAATGATATTCCCAGAATAATATAACTGAACAGTACAGACATAAATACGTTCACTCCTTAACGGGTTCGACGAATTGTACCAGTAGTCACATAAAATGGGTACAAGTCATCGTATTCCCGCAAGGAGTGAATTAGAACAAACTGTGAGGATATAGCACTTTAACCAGCAGGCGACTCCACATCGAGTTGAACAGGTGTACAATGATAGCCATTGCAAGAACTTTCCTCGCACGGACAAGCCGATAAACCGATGATCAGATCCATCAAAGCTTCCATTTCAACATAATCCCCTGCACATGATTCGGGAGCGATAACATCAATTTTGCCTTCACCATCTACTACGGAATTCATAAACAGATTGAAAGGATAATGTTGATCCGGGGGAGAGATACCGAAAGGTTCAAGAGCAGTATTCAGATTATTATAACAACTGGGATGGTCCTTTTTATCATATAAGACCTCATACATTTCCGGACGACAGGCCGAATTGAAAAAATCATGAATGCCTACAGTTTCACTGACAATGGAAATGAGAGGTTTATAACGGTTGGAATACAGGCATTGCCCCGGTTTAATTCTGTAATTGCGCAGGACATCGAGGGTTACCCCGGGATCAAGCCGATTATTAATATTCTGTGCATCATAAGCGACAAAGTCAACCACTTGCTGCCCTTCCAAATCAGTTATACGGATCAGTGAGCCTTTTTTCACTCTAAGAGCGTAGCCTGTCTTGGCAGGAATGTGAATAGATTGTTTATGAGATTCCGTTGAATTCATCACTGTCTCCTCCGATGTCTTTTTACTTCAGTATGCGGAGACGACATTGCTTTCATGCACTATAGCAAGTAATGTAGGCATGCGAATATGAAAAATAAGAATAGAGTGGATGAAAGATTACTCATCAGAAACGTGTAAAATATTGCGTTTATGCTGGGAACAGAGGATTACCTTTCATCCCAATCCAAAGTTCGGATGTTTCCAACTGACCAGCGAGATGCAGCAACCAGTCTTCACGGCCTTTGGTTGCCATAACCTGTACACCCATTGGCAAACCTTCTGGTGTCATATGAAGAGGTACACTTATCGCAGGCTGGCCGGTCAGATTTGCAAGCTGGGTGAAAGGTGTATACGTAAGACTGGGCTCAAACATTTCATAAATGAGTTGCTGCTGCTGGGTCTTGTCCAACTCACTAATTCGCATCAGATTACGGATCTGTTCGTCTTGAGGTGTTAATTCTCCAATCTTAGGCGCAGAAAAAGCATTAACGGGTGTGACATAGAAGTCATAACGCTCAAACAAGGTGGACATCTGAGCTGCAGCTACATCCCATTCAGCTAAGCTATGTACAAATTCCGCGGCGGACACCTTTTTTCCAGCTTCAGCCAGAACCCAGGATTCAATCTCCATATCATCGGAGGTCAGAGCCCGACCCATGGATCGTTCCATGGAAGAGATCATCGCGGCCATCTCACCACTGTTCATCATGTAATAATTTTCCATCAACCTAACTCCATTGACTGGACTGAGTTTTTCTTCAACATGATGACCTTGATCTTCCAACCAGCGAACGAGCTTGAGTACAGACTCTTTGGCTTCTACGCTGACGGGTGTACCTACGGGCGAATCGGTTGTGTATGCAATTTTCAGTTTGCGTTGATGTGGATAGCTCATATCTGCCAAGTAACTGCCTGGAAAGAGTGGCGCATGAAATGCAGCTTCAGGCTGTATGACTTGTAAGGTATCAAGCAATGCAGCACTGTCCCGAACCGAGCGAGAGAGGGCAAAATCAATCGATGCGCCTTGCCATTGACGACCAACTCCCGGTCCTACAGGAGTGCGCCCGCGAGTTGGCTTCAATCCAAACAATCCGCTAAAGGAAGCCGGGATACGAATCGAACCGCCTCCGTCACTGGCTCCGGCCAGAGGAACAATACCCGAAGCTACAGCGGCAGCGGCTCCACCGCTTGATCCACCGGGAGAGTGATTGATATTCCAGGGATTGCGACTTGGACCATGGAGGCGGGGCTCCGTAATATTTTTCAAGCCAAATTCGGGCGTATTCGTATGTCCTATGATGATAAAACCCGCATCACGGAGTCGAGTGACAAAATTGGAATTGCGTAATGCCCGATGCTCGCTGAACAGACGGGAGCCTGAAGTCAGAAATTCACCTTCCAAGGATTGCGAGATATCTTTCAGGAGCAGGGGCACACCGGCAAAAGGTTGTTCTCCAGGGCGAACCAAACTGGCTTCCTCCCGTGCGCGATTTTCATATGTACGAATAACTGCATTAAGTTGCGGATTCACTTCTTCAAGGCGTGCAAACGCCGCTTCCAGCAATTCAACCGGGGATACTTCCCGGGATCGGATCAGTTCAGCCAAACCTACGGCGTCGTAGGAGGTATATGAGAATGAAGACATTATGATCGTTCCTCTCTGAATATAATTCATCTGTTTATTCCATATGTCATCGTACCATCGGATTGGACAAAAGACAAAACATAGAAGAGACGTAGTGCGATGATTAGCATATTCGGTATGGGTCGAATGGAAAAGAGGAAGGAGTTGCGATATCAAAATAAAATAAAGCACAGGGTTAATAGCTCATATTGCTAATTGAGAAAATGATTGAGTAACATCGAGAAATGGAAATAAAAAACCACTGCTCATCTAATTTGATGTGCAATGGTCTTATTTTTATATTTGACTATTTGTTTATATGAGAACCTCGGATATATCCACTTACTCTGTACGCAGCTTCGGTGCCGCATCAGTCGCAGTGGATGATCTTTCCTGCTGTCTGGAAATGGCGAAGAGGGCCACCCAGATTAAAATAAAACCAAGCAACTGCTCCCATGTAATCAGCGTACGGAAAGCGATCCAGTTCACCAACACACCCGCCATCGGGAAGCTAAGTTCTGCGAGTGTTGCAACAGAAGCTTTGGTTGACGACAGACCTTTGTAATACAACAGAAGACTGAGCAAACCTGGTAACAATGCCTGACCGAGAATGTTGAGGATGACAGCGGTCTGTTCACCCGTTCCGGACGGAAACGTCCATGCCGCACCTTCGTTCCACGTCATAAAAATCAGGAGCGGGAGAGCAACGACAAAACGAAGAGAGGTGACGGTTTCGTAACGCGCCTGACCCAGCATCAATCGTCCCATAACGGTTGAACCTCCCCATAAGGCAGCGGCCCCAAGGGATAACAAGCTTCCAGCATGAATCCAGTTGTCCCAGTTACCTAATGGCAATGTGAAGCCAAATGTAAGCAGGTAGGTTCCTGCTAATGCTATGAAGAACAATCCACCGAAGCGACGAGGCAACGTTTCTTTCAATAACAGTTTAGCCAGCACGATAGCGAAGAGTGGTTGCATTTTTTGCAATAATAGAACTGTGTTCGGATCGTTATGTGTTAGTGCCATGGTGAACAACACCGTTGCAAGTGCTGAACCTCCCCATGAGATAAAAATCACGGCAATCCAGTGGCGAGCGCGCAGGTTTTTCAGGTCAGACCGGAATTTCCATAGCACGGGAATGGCAATAAGACTGACGATGATATGTTCCACCAGTACAATCTGCGTGGATGTCATCGTATTTAGCAAAATAATGCGGAAGAGTGGGTCGACCCCCCATAAGGCGGCGCCGAGAACTACAAGCCAGAATCCGGTATTACTTCGTTCCTTGCGGTAAACAGGTGATGCTGCTGATGTCTTTTCCATATTCAGGACTCCTTCGTCAGAACACGGAATCTTCAGTTGGCAAAATCGACAGAAGCCCCCGTTTTGGTATATACCAAATAAACGGGGGCTCATCCAAGGACATGCGTCAGGAAAGAGGCCTTCCCGTGAACGGCATGTCAATGTGTTGATCTTCTCTCATCCGGACTGTACCGTCGGCCTTGGATTCACACCAAGTCAGTCGCTAAATGTCCTTCGTTAAGAACAAATAGCGAGTCGCGGGCTGGTTCCGAAGAACATCACCGCCGGTTGGGAATTGCACCCTACCCCGAAGATCCTATTCAATTATATAGTGTGTTAAACAAGCTGTAACATTAATAAGTTCATCTTATTCCTGTAAGCGCTAGCAGTTCAAGCATTTTTTTTAGAAAACGATTTTCCAGCTTCCTTGTTGTCTGCGAAGAAGCACGATCTGACCTGCGTGATACGCATCATGGAGTACCCATCGAGCCAGTTCGTGTGCCCATTTCTCTTCGGAGTCCATATATGCGGCTTCAAGATCTGACTCTTCGAGTGCAGCCAATTGATCTCGCAACTGCTGGGCTAATCGAGTTGTACCCTGTAGCAGTGTATTCCAACCAGCTGCATCCGTTGCATCTCCCGGATTCCCAAATGTGTATTCATTGGAGTCTACAGCAGGAAGGGTAGGCTCCTTACTTTGCATGCGACACAATAAGCGATGGTTGTAATAATACATATGGTTAACCAACTGCCAGATGCTTAATCCCCCTGAGGGTGGAATCCAGGCTGCTTGTTCTGCTGTAAGACCCTCCAAGGATTTCGACAAAGGTACAATCCAATTGCATTGATCCCATGTATTATCCTTTTGAATCAGTAACACATCTAATGCTGTTGTTTTCGTCATTGCCGTTTCCTCCTTGAGAATTATTGTGATGTATGATGTAACTAGCTAAAACTGATTAATGAGGTTACACTTAATATAACACATCAAAGACAGGGTGTAACCACCTTTATTGAATTAAGGTAGTTACATTAAACGGAGGTAGACATGGACAGACTTTGGACCGATTTTGTAAACAGCGATTATCACGACTGGCGTGGGGGAGATCGATCGGAGGACAGACTCGGGAAGGCGAGCTGGCAGCAAGACTTTCTGGATCGATGGCAACTTAACGCTTCTGTCCCTGCATCTCCAGAAGATGAGTTGTCGATGAGAAACTTCAGGAACGAATTGATGGCTCTTGGAGCTCGCTTATCTTCTGGAGCATCATTAACGGATGAAGAGCAACAGTGGCTGAATGGTGTTATGGAAGCAGGGCATGTAAAAAGAACATTGACTACAATTGATCAGGAAATGAAACTCCAACTGGTAGCTATAAAAGCACATTGGCATCAGGTTATGGCTGAGGTAGCTGCTGACTTTGCTACAACTTTGGTGGAGGGAGAAGGGCGTAGGATTCGGATCTGTGATAATTCGGATTGTCGCTGGATGTTCTATGATGTTACCCGAAGCAGAACACAGAAGTACTGTGATGATAAGATGTGCGGCAACCTGATGAAGGTCAGAAGATTTCGGGCGAAACACAAATCCCAAAATTGATAAATACTAACAATAACTATATAATGTATATATACTAGCGAAAAAATAGTCAGAAGCAGTACGGATTCGTAAGCAGGATGTGATCGTCTTTCAAACCAAATTAGATGGGAGATGTGTCTTGTGCGGACAAGTTATCTGTTGAAAAATGGCTGTGTGTTGTCGATGGATGCTCGAATTGGACAGTATAAGAGGGCGGACGTTCTGATTCAGGATTCACTGATCATGGCGATCCAGCCCGACCTGGATATTCCGGGTGCGGAGGTCATTGATGCTTCATCGATGATTATTATGCCTGGGCTGGTGGACACGCATCGGCATATGTGGGAATCCCTTGTCAAAACAGCGGGAACCAACTGGTCGTTACCCGTTTATTTGCAGAATCTCTATTATGGTGCGATGGGGAGCAAGCTCCGTCCAGAAGATAGTTATATTGCCAACCTGCTTGGTTCCTTGGAAGCGCTTAATGCAGGAGTTACGACAGTAATGGATTGGAGCATGCCGTATTCCCCTGACCATACGGATGAATTGATTCGTGGACTTCAGGATGCTGGCATTCGGGCGGTATTTGCTCACGGAGTCCCTGGTGAGACCGACTACTGGAATCGGGATAGTCAACTCACGTATTCGAATAATGATGTGAGAAGAGTCAAAGAACGTTATTTTTCATCACGGGATCAATTGCTTACTTATGGGCTTGCCATTCGTGGTCCGGAGTTCAGTCATTGGGATACAACGGTAAAAGAGATCGAGCTAGCACAAGAGTTGGATGCCATCTGTTCCATGCATGCAGGATTTGGCAGTTGGGGATCTGTGGATCGCTCGATTAGTCAATTGTACGAAGCGGGACTGTTAAGTCCACGGGTGAATATCGTTCATGGTAACACCATGGGCATGGATGAATACAAAATGCTGGCAGATAGCGGCGCTTCCTTGTCGGTCACACCTGAGGTTGAAATGATGATGGGTCATGGATATCCGGCCACCGGCTATTTTCTCGAACATGGGGGAACCCCTACACTTGGTGTAGATGTGGTAACGTCCACAGGCGGAGATATGTTCTCGCAGATGAAGTTTGCACTTCAAGCTGAACGATCCAGAGCCAATGAACAACTTTTGCAGCAGGGTGAGATGCCTGGTGAGTTGAACTTGCAGTCCAGCCAAGTACTGAGATTTGCAACTTCGGCTGGTGCCCAAGCATTAGGATTGGAGCAGAAGGTCGGAACGCTGACCCCAGGAAAGGAAGCGGATCTGATCATGATTCGTACCACCGATCTGAATATGTTCCCCGTTCATGATCCAATCGGCGCTGTCGTTCAGTTCGCTAATCCATCCAATGTGGATACCGTGTTTGTGGCAGGTCGCCTTGTGAAGCGAGAGGGTAAGCTGTTGAATGTTGATTTAGATGCGATTCGTCATGCGGCAATGCAGAGCAAAGATTATTTATTATCCCAATACCGGATGTCGGACGCGGAGAGAATTGCTTTTTCATAATTCGCTTTTTCATAAAAGCCAAGAAATATTTACTTCGTATTTTCATATACACCTTTAGCTGTATAAAGAGGAAAGGAAGAGCCATATCATGCGATGTGGCTCTTTTACATGCTTGCATATCGTCGAAATAGACAGGATAACGGAAGAAGAGACAGCGGAAAAAGACGAAAAAAGCTCTCATTCTCGTAACTTCAGATAACAAGGCATTAAGGATATTTTTTATATAAAATAAGGCTTATAAAAACTGCGCATAATATAAATTATACGCAGTTTTGTTTTAAATCCATTTTCATATTCATCCACGTGCAGCAGATCATGATAAATTTCGCGATAAAAGAACAAAATAAGAGATCCTTAAAAAAAAATTTAACCAAGCAACGCGATAACGTGTAGAATTCGATAGGTTTTTATAGGTGATCGATAAGATAGAACAAATGACTTTTTCATAGAACAGATGGGAAGGCAATCAATCTCTGCTACATCCATAGCACATTCAAGATTCATGACGAGAGGAACATGACTATGCGTGAGAACGAACAACGATCTTCATTATTTCGCAAAAAACCAATTGCCTCCGGGGGCGATAACAACAGTGCATTGAAACGGGCACTCGGTCCGTTGGACTTAACCACACTCGGGGTAGGTGCCATTATTGGAACAGGCATTTTCGTACTGACCGGTGTAGCTGCCGCAACGTATGCCGGACCCGGACTTGTATTATCGTTTTTACTGGCAGGTATCATATGTGCATTCGCGGCATTATGTTACTCGGAATTTGCATCAAGCATACCGGCATCGGGTAGTGCGTACACGTATAGCTATACGGCTTTTGGCGAAGTGATTGCCTGGATTCTGGGATGGGATCTAATATTGGAGTATGGATTCGCGAGTGCGGCAGTAGCCAGCGGGTGGTCTGGATATTTCCAGACGTTATTGTCCGGATTCGGATTGGAGTTACCACATGCACTGACGAGTGCGTTCAGCCCGGAAAAGGGAACCTATTTTGATATCACGGCTGCGGTCATTACGTTAATTATCACCTTCCTGCTAACCCGAGGGGTAAAAGAGGCGGCTCGTGCGAACGGCATCATGGTAGCCATTAAAATTATCGTGGTGTTAATCTTTATTGGTGTGGGTGTCTTCTATGTAGAGCCAACCAACTGGCAGCCATTTTTGCCTTTTGGTATCTCAGGTGTAACTGCGGGAGCAGCAACCGTATTCTTTGCTTATATCGGTTTTGATGCGGTCTCCACAGCGGCAGAAGAAGTTAAGCAGCCACAACGGGATTTGCCGATTGGAATTATTGCTTCACTGGCAATCTGTACCGTTCTCTACATTGTTGTATCGTTGATCCTCACAGGGATTGTACCTTATAACATGTTGAATGTAAGTGATCCGGTTGCGTTTGCATTTGAATTTGTTCAACTGAAGGGATTGTCCTGGATTGTATCTCTTGGAGCGATTGCCGGCATTACGACCGTATTACTGGTCATGATGTATGGTCAGACACGTCTGCTCTATTCCATGTCTCGTGACGGACTGCTGTCTCCGGTCTTTTCCAAGGTTAGTGGCAAGAGTCAGACACCAGCGGTAGGAACATGGGTTGCAGGCATTATCGTGGCTTTGTTCTCCGGGTTCATCTCGTTAGGACATTTGGCGGAGCTCACGAATATCGGAACGTTGTTTGCTTTTGCAGTCGTAAGTCTGGGCATTATCGTGTTGCGTAAAAATAACCCGGATCTCAAACGTGGCTTCCGCGTTCCACTTGTGCCACTGATTCCGATTCTGAGTGCCTTGGGTTGTGTATACTTGATGACACGCCTTGCAGCTCTGACATGGATAACGTTTTTTGCTTGGTTGATCATCGGATTGATTATCTACTTTGCGTATGGACGCCATTACAGTCATCTGAATCCGGCACGCCGGATCTCCAGTGCTTTCAGAGCGAAGGATAAATAGATTAGTTGAGAACGTCTTTAACCGAGAACATCTTCATTTTTCCTCATTTCGTATCGCTTAGGCGAAGCGGGATGGGGAATTTTTTTATATAGAAAGATAAAGGGTGATAACAGCAGGGGAAGGTTGGAATTTTCTTCATATATGGGTAAGTAATAAGGAACGTAACCAACTTAATCACAGGGGCGGGGTTGCGGCTGAGCCAAATATGAAATATATTGGGGGATGTGACATGCCATCAGACATAAGAGAGGGGATGTATCATGAACACACCATTACATACGAATTCAGATCATCAAAATGCAACTTTTGGATTTGCATTAGCTGACTCATCCGTACTTGCAGAGGCGCAATTAATTGTTTCACAATTAGAGGATTCACAAACCTTACAGTTGGATATTGATCTGCAGCGTCTTCTGAAGGATGGACGTAAGGTATCTGTCATTGCACAACCGTTGGATTCACCGGTCAATCGTCAGGATGCCAATATCATCTATGGTCAGGAGCTGGCATACATGCAGTATGCTGTTAACCTGAAACCGGATAGCACGATCTCCATTGCTTCTATTGAAGGTGTAGAACAGCAGGTTAATCTGGGTTGGTCAGCATTTACAGAAGGGGAATACGAACTTCGAATCTCCTTGCATATGAAAACACCTCGCATTGCTGAAGGCGCGCTTGAACCTGAGCAGATTGCGATGGTTAAGTACGCGCAGGTGATTACCGTATTTATATCGCTTTTCCCGGCAGAAGTAGCGTCCTTGAATTCATCATCTCAAGCTGTGTGGAGCAGAAATCACCATGTGTTTGACTCCTACGGCAGAGGAGGATTCATTCTCGCTGACCTGCCTCGACTTGCTCAACGTATAGAGGAACTGATCGGACCAGGTAACCACAATCTGATTGAACAATTTGCGGAAGGGGAACTGTCGGATACGTTGCTGGAAGAAGGTCTAATTGCGATGGCATGGGGCGTGACGCCGTGGTGTTATTCACTCTATTCTGCACCGGACCAGTCATCTGCTCGAATGCTTGCCGTGGACAAGCTGGGTGATGAACCTGAACGGCAAGGAATCTACCGTATTGATCCGTCCATTCAACAATTAAGTATCGTACCTGCGAATGAACTAGCTTACTGGCCTGCCTGCGTTCAGAACGATTGGCCTGTCATTGATGTGGCGGGTGAAGGCGAGACGTTGCACATGGATTTATATACTCAGATCTGTGAATCCGTGAATGGCCTGCACGAGAATCCATTGCCATCGTTTGTACTTACCCGTAGTCAAGGCAAACCCGAAGCGATCATTCCGCTGATTGACATTGTCATTGTGGATGAAGCGTAGAAGCCCTACTTTATAATAAATATATAAATTGAACTAATCATTTACACGAAAACGGAGAGGACAGAAAGAACCTGAAAAAGCGAAGCGTTCGTTTAAAAGCTTTCTGAAAGAAAGCTGCATCGGAAGCATACGCTATACACGGATTGTCCCCTTGAGAAAAGGGAATCAGAAAAATCTGGGGATAACAGCGATTGGAAGGTTGTTCTGTCATTGTAGTATCGGTGTAAATAATCTTATTCAATTTTAACTGAATCGAGGTGACGTAGACAGATGATGACCGAGGAGATTCAGGAGCAATATGCGGACGAGCTAGAAGCTTTTCACATATGGATGAAGGACGCCGGATATACAGGCCATACGGTAAAATCATACACGGGTGACGTGGTGGAATTCCTGGTCTCCATTCAAGGAAAGTCACTGGAGCAGGTCAAAAAGCTGCATGTATTGTCTTTTCTGTCACGTGCGCGGGAGCGTGGGGTTAGCGATGCCACGAGAAATCGCAAACATGCGGCGGTGAACTGTTTTTACAAGTCCCTCATTGAACTCGAATTGTTAACGAATAATCCGGCTTTTGGGATTAAGAAATCCAAAACCGAGAAAAACCGCGCGCCCGTTTTCCTTGATGAAAGTGGTTTGACACGTTTTCTGGAGTCGGTAGATGGGAAGTATCGCACACGTAATCTGGCTGTTTTTCTACTGATGGGATATATGGGATTACGGGTCGGAGAAGTGCATGCGTTGGATTGCAAAGACTATAATGCGGAGCGGCGTACATTGGATGTATTTGGTAAAGGTCGTAAATGGCGCTCGCTCCCTGTACCGGAGACCGTGGCAAAAGTATTATCTCAAGCGATGGCTGAGCGTCTCGATCCTTGGAGGCCAAAAGAGGAAGCGTTATTTGTCTCGCAAAAAGGGAAAAGACTGTCTATTCGCAGTATCCAGCTCATATCTACGGAAACGTTTGAACGCTTCCAGCAGGAATCACCAGCCAATCAACGTCAAAACTACTCCAGTCATAAGCTGCGTCACTCCTTCGCGACCATGATGTTACGGCGTGGAGCCGACTTGCGTACGGTGCAGGAACTGCTTGGTCACGCGTCGATTCAAACAACAACCGTGTACACACACGTCACCAGCAGGGAGAAAGAAGAGGCTATGGCTCTGCTGGACGTTAAACTTCCGTCATATTAGAAGTGAATAGCTAATATTTAACACAAAAAGGAGTCTGTCCAAGTGACAGGCTTTTTTTGTTATTGATTTGATGGTGGAGATTTGAACATAATTAATATTATGTAAACTAATTATCTGATAACTAAATAGGCATATAAATAGAAGCCAAACCAAAGAACCATTTGTTCTTCTCTCTGGAAGAACAAATGGTCCTTTTGGCTAGCGCGGATATCTTAATTCACAACGTTTAACATGCTAAATCGTTCACACCATGAATGGTTGCGTGTTTTGTGGCAGGATTATTCCAATCCAGCGATCTGTTCTTTTAATTTGTTAGCAGATGCCTGGAAAGCCACTTTCTCGGATTCATTCAGCGGAAGAGGCAGAATCTCGCGCACACCGTTGCGATCGACAACACATGGAACACCCAGATAAACATCCGATACACCATTGTAGTCTTCAAGGTAAGTGGATACGTTCAGAACGGAGCCTTCGTTGCCGAGAATTGCAGCTACAATGCGGTCCAGAGCAAGGGCGATTGCATAGGAAGTCGCTCCTTTGGCATTAATAATCTCATACGCTGCATTTTTGGTACGGTCAAAAATATCCCGCTGTGTTTCTTCATCCAATTCCAGATCTGTTCCTGCAACGTTAGCCAGGCTCCATACCGGTACTTCGGAATCTCCATGCTCACCAATAATGTGTGCGTGAATACTACGCGGGTCGATCCCTTTGTTCTTACCAATCAGGTAACGGAAACGTGCGCTATCGAGCAATGTACCTGAACCGATAACACGGGAAGCAGGCCATCCGCTTTGTTTCCATGAAGTATAGGACAAAATATCTACAGGATTGGTTGCAATCAGCAAAATACCATGAGAGTTCACTTCAGTAATACGCTCTATAATATCTTTGAAAATGCTTGCATTTTTCTTCAGCAGATCAATCCGGGTTTCGCCCGGCTTCTGGGAAGCACCGGCTGTAATAATAATGATATCTGCATCTTTGCAGTCGGAATAATCGCCAGCCCATACTTTCACGCCACCCGTAAACGGAAGACCGTGGTTCATATCCAGCATTTCGCCGGTTGCTTTATCATGATTCACATCCACAAATACCAACTCGGACGAACGCTGTCTCAACATTAGCGTGTATCCCGTTGTTGTTCCCACCGCACCCATGCCTACAATCACGACACGACTTGGTTTCAATGCTGCACTATTTGTCATGTTCATATCCACTCCTTTTGGGTTATACTCCCATCCATATTAAGGGATCAGAGAATATAAAGCGAGTGTTGTCTATAAAATAGTTCACATTTCATGTCTTTTTACTAATTATTCCGTCGAAAAACAGTTTAGGATGAAATTAATGGTAATAAATGTACGACCTATAGCCCAGAGTATGAGTTGGAAAAAGGGAACGGGCCAACCAAGAGTAGGCAATGAGCCTTTTACATAAGGTTTGTGTTAGAATAGGAGCAGTGGATTCTGATGAATCGTAAATATAACGCCATAGGACAGGCATGCGCGCCTGTATATTGGATGAGAGAGGTGGAACCCACTTGCGTTCGCAATGGATCAAAATCGCGCAGACAGCATTGCTGTCTATAGGTATAGCAGCCTTACTCGCTGCATGCACCGACTCAGATCAACCTCCGGTAGCAGAACCTCCGCAGCAGCAAGAGGACGCCGGGAATACAGGGCAGACATTAACTGTTGTTCCCCCTATAAACAGTACAGAATCTGCAGATATGGCCAAGTACCAGATACAGACCCGATTAACCGATTTTCAGTTGCTCAATGACAACGGGGGATTGGCGTGGGGTGTGACGCGGAATGCGCTGCGCCTGTACTACACTCAGGATCAGGGAAAGACCTGGACCAATATTTCACCTTCGGAAAATGTACAGTTTCCGGCTAACCCTAAATATGGACAAAGCATTTATTTTGTAGATCGTGCACATGGTTGGATTGTTCGTGAAGGTATGGGTGGAACAGATACCATGGTGCTTCGCACCAACAATGGGGGCGTAACTTGGAGCCTGTCCTCTCTGTCCAAGACGGATAAAGTGACTGCGATCTCATTTGTATCTCCTGAAAAAGGATGGATTCTCACCACGGTCGATACCGCTATTGGTAAACAGGATAAGAAACTTTACTTTACCGAGGACGGTGGAATTACCTGGAATCGGATGTCATCCAGTGATGAAGATGGCAAACAGGAAGCAGAAGAGATTTCCAAACGTGGATACACCACGGGGATGACTTTCTCGGATCCAAAACATGGTTTCTTAACAGCGCTGGAGTTCGGCACACCGAAGTTGTATGTAACATCAGACGGCGGAGAGAACTGGAATACTGGACCATCCTTCTTTGATCGAAACAAATTTAACGGGTGTGGTAATTTCAGTGTTAGTTCACCACAATTTTTTGGACGTGAAGTGCAATCAGCCTGGATGTCAATGTCCTGTTCTCAAGGGGAGAGCACGACATTTAATGGATTCTTTACCACCGATGGTGGAAAGAGCTGGAAGCTGTCCAATTTCACTTTAAACAAACAAACGGGTCCGAATCGTAACCTTTCACCAGTATTTCTGAACGCATCGGAAGGTTGGGCGATGCAAAAGGGCATAACCTACCACACCAAGGATGCGGGCAAAACGTGGAGTGCACTTCCTGCAAGCAGTGTACTGGAGAAAATTCTCGAAGATTATCCGGAAATTGTGAAGATTCAGATGGTTAACCCCAAGCTTGGCTGGATATTGGTTGAAAATACAGATGCCAAAAGATCGTTGTTGTTGCAAACGGTAGATGGCGGTGTACATTGGAAAGTACTATAAACGTAGAGTGTTATCGATGTGAATAGATAGGAGAAAGGAGAGGAGTCTAAGGGTTCCTTTTCTTTTTTTGTTTAGTTTGTGAAATAAATCACAAATAAATCCACTAGAAGGTGATATATTTAACTCAACAAGAGAAGGAGTGATGAAGATGAGAACCAACGGTCAAACTCAATTCACGCAGGCGGATGAATTAACCAGATACATGCTTCAATTATGCTACACATGTGACGATGCCAATCGTTGTACAACAGAGGATGCAGTGAAGGCTTGCATGGCAGAACACGCACAGGCAGACCAACCCGAACCAGCTGAAGGTGGAGATGTAACTCGCGGGTATATGGACTTGATGTACGCATAGTAATCAAAACTGATCACAAAAAGCTGATATATCAACGTTTTGCCCCCAACAGGGGGCTTTCTTTTTTTTTGAAAACAACTGAAAAAAATCACATTTCCACAGCGCACTCATATTTAACACTTCACAGTACAATGCTCAAAGAGAAAAATTAGTTTACATACTTTCCATAATCCGGCACGGCAATGCGGTCAAATTCATTAACCAGTTTTCTCAGGCTTGTTGTTAGTAATTCACCAGACATCGGTAGTCCATGACCAGTTACAGCAATCAATGGCTTTAAACTCTCAAGTTTAACAACAGATTGCTTTGCAGCTTCCCAATCTGTTGTTAAATAGCGAGGGGGTCCACTTATCTCCAATTCCTGATTTAATACTTTATACATATACTCTTGTTTTACAGTAGCAAAGGCGTCACCTGCGATTAACGCTCCGTCACTTTCCCTAAACAACGAAACATGACCTGGAGAATGTCCTGGGGTATGAATCCATCTAAATCCTGGCATATGGGGTACACTTCCGTTCGCGGGTAACGTTTGTACATGACTTCCAAGGTTTATTGGTTCATTGGGAAAGGATGGCGACATCTTCGCTACCAAACCACCTTCAACCGTAGGGTCTGGTTCCGGGTATTTTTTTACCCCTGTGAGGAAGGGGAGCTCTAGCGGATGTGCATAAACCGGAACTCCCCAGTGTTCTACGAGTTCGATCACCCCTCCGACATGATCAAAATGTCCATGGGTCAAAATTACTGCTTTGGGCCGGCTGTTTGCACCGAAACGTTCCTCAATGACAGAAATTATTTCATTTGCTGACTTTGGCATTCCGGCATCTACTAAAACGAACTCGTCAGATTTCGGGTTACCCACTAAACAGATATTTACAATTTGGATAGTGTAGCAAAATAAATCAGGAAATATTTCAGTCCCTACACCACTTCCCACTGAAGTTACCGGGACAAACTTATAATCTGTACCGTAATTCAATTCTTCTTTCATTAGCTCCTCCTCCTTAACGTTGTTGAATTGACTTGCTGTAGTATACCCAGAAGTTTAAAATTATCCGACTTTCCGTAGCCTCCGCAGATGGATATATACAGTAAAAAACTGTAAATGGACAAGAGTACCGCCTTACATTCATGTCGCTTTACAAGCAGATCTCTGGAGGAAACAATGGGAAACTGCAAATGATATAGTACCAACCATTGGTTAATCATACATCTACATAAAATCAGTGATGATCTAGATGCTACAGCTAGTAATTAAATTGAAAAGAAACGATTGCTGATAGTTAAATCAAATAGAGGGATGAACTTTTCCCTCTATTGATACTTAGTTTGTCTAGAGACAAAAATATATCGCTTCCCAAAACCATTCCTTATAAAATAGGTATTTTATTACTTATGAATATGTATCTCCGGAACATGGAACTATAGTTCTGGTGGGAAATAAAATATGAAGGAGCTGTTATGATGGGAATATTAAGTGGTAATCCAAAAAATGAACCTATGCATTATGGTGAAATTTTCAGCGTATGGCAATGTTCAATGGTCGCGAAGGGTGCTCTTTCCTTTTACCAAGCATTTTCTAATCATGCAGGAGATAAAGATTTGAAAAAAACTTTGGAAGCACTGATTGATCAAGCTAAACTTGAGATTAAAGAGTGTGACACCCTCCTCACTGATAACGGAATTGCTCCAACGCCAGTTTTACCAGAAAGACCTCCAGTAAAACTGGAAGACATTCCTGTTGGTGCAAGGTTTACAGATCCGGAGATAGCTGCAAAAATTGCGTCTGATACTTCGATGGGATTAGTTGCTTGTAGTCAAGTTATGGGCCAATCCATTAGAGAAGATATTGGAGCCTTATTTGCGAAATATCACGTTACTAAAACCGCTTTAGGCCTTCGTATTCTCCAAATGAGTAAAGAAAAAGGCTGGCTTATTCCTCCGCCTCTTCAAGTGAAAAGACCGGAAGCTGTGGAAGCTTAAAAATAGATAAGAATCCCTGCTGACGATAAAAGTTAGCAGGGATTTTTATATTTTAAAATAAATTATGGTGCTGGATTAATAAGTAACCACTTATTGTTGAGGATTAGAAACTGAGATAGGAAGCAATAAATCAGCTTGTACAACTACAAACGTATGTCAGCGAAAAGATAGTAAGATGGATCTGATATACGCTTAGCCTATATTCACGGAGAACGCTCTTACGGGAGGGTTCTTTTTGATTCGGAGTGAAATGTATGCGCTTTTAAATGTACTTCGCAAATATTGCAGCACGGGTTATTATATAAATAATTAAGGTGATTTTCTCAAAATGTGGAATTGATTTAAGCCACCACTATCGGACCGTAAACTATCAACCTATGTGAATGCGTTGGCGAAAGCTGGATTTGCCATTGAGCAATTGATTGAGGAATCTGATGATGAATTAATGCAACGGCAAAATGATGATTTTGCCACTAAAGCAAAGATGCTCCCTGCAACTTATGTGATAAAGGAACGAAAACTATAGTAGATAATAAGGGGGTAGCCAATGAAGATTAATCAAAAATATTACTATGTTAATAAAGCAGTTACTTGTTTTCTGTCACTCGCTTTAATCATTATGACATGTGCGGTACCTGCGCACGCTGAGGTAGAGAAGGTGGAGACTACGCCCTCCAGGATTGCGTTGTCTTCGCTAGAGGAAACGATTGATTCATATATGGCTACGAATCAGAAGAACACCGCTGCCGTTTCGGTTGTAGCTATCAAGAACGGTGAGACTATTGTGAATAAGGCCTATGGATACGCAGATCTTGAGCAACAGAGAAAGGCAGACACCTCTACTGTATTTGAATGGGGTTCAACTTCTAAACTATTGGTCTGGACGAGTGTTATGCAGCTTGTAGAACAGGGAAAGCTTGATTTGGATACCGATATTCAGGAATATTTACCGGAAGGGTTTCTTAAGAAGCTTGAATACGATGCTCCCATCACCCTAATGAACCTAATGCATCATAACGCAGGGTGGGAGGATAGATTGATCGATTTATGGTATTCATCCGATAATGATATTGTGGAGTTAGGTGAAGCTTTACAAAAATTTGAGCCAAGGCAGATTGATAAACCTGGGAGTGTCGTTGCTTATTCGAACTATGGTACGGCTATGGCTGCTTACATCGTTGAAGTGCAAAGCGGACAACCCTTTTATAAATATGTAAATGAACATATATTTAAACCGCTGAATATGAAAGAAACTTCGATTCACCCGTCACAGCATGATAATCTAAACGTCTTGAAAAAGAGAAATGAGATTCAAGGATACACCACGAGTCTGAAACTCATCCCTAAGAACAGAGCATACATAAGCTTATACCCTGCGGGGGCCGCCATTGGCACAGCAGAGGATGCAGCTAAATTTCTCGCAGCCTTAATGCCGGTGGATCATAGCAATTTAATATTTACGAACAAGGAAACGTTAGACGAGATGCTGTCACCAAGTCTATATTATGATGGAACTTCTAATCCTCGAATTGCACATGGCTTCTTTGAAGTGGAGTACTGGGTGCCTACACTTGAACACGCTGGAAGTACGGCGGGATTTACAAGTAAATTTGTTATTGACCCGAAGTCAAATTTGGGTTAGTGGTCATGACAAACCAGTCAAATGAAATGGCTTATAGCGTTGGTCTTGTCCAGAAGGTGTTTGGAAGTAGCTTCAGTACAAATTCGGTTACATCTGAGAGTGGAGGATATTATCTGCCTGCGCGACGGGTCGTTTCCGGTTTTACGAAGGCATATTCGATGTTAAGTCTGCAGAAGTATACCACATTTGACCTTAGTAATTTTGCAAATGCTGTTGAGCGTAATGGCACTGTTGAGAAGGTTTCTATGTCTTATAATGACTTTTTGCCCATATCCAATTTAACGATATACTTGATCAAAGCATCTTTCATTGCTCTTGCAGTAGCCATCCTGCTCAGTTTGAGAGCTATAATTGGCTATTTTATTCGGTTATCCAAATACAAATTAAAAAACTGGGAAAGACCCGGCACAGGATTTGATAAATATCATATTGCCATTAATATTGCCAGTCTGGCATTCATTCTGAATACGATCCTATTATTCATGCGCGCCTTAGGCTTTGCCCCTTATTCTTCGTTACGCATACATCTCATTTTAAACCTGCTTTATGTAATTCTAGCTGTGGCGTACCTTGTCTTGATGTTCTACAAACTGCTGAAGAGAAGTTACAGTAACAAGCAAAAGGCGGTATACATCATGTCTGGCATGTCGGCTTTCCTATTTGCTGCTTTTATTATGGGATGGGATTTGTACTTTTAGAGCGGAATTATCGACGAGAACATGATCAGAAAGAGCATGAGATAGTAGAAAGGATAAAACTATGAACATTCAAGATCTCCCAATTGAAATAAAAGAACATATAGGAGAAGTCCAGAAAATCACTTTTCCTAAGCAGGGTCATACTTCTACTGTAGCTATACTGGATACGTTTGACCAAAAGTACATCATCAAGAAGACAGAAAACGATCTATATAATGAATGGTTATCCGATGAATATAAGGTGCTTCAATACCTTCATCATTCGGGACTCCCTGTTCCAAAGGTATATTCATTTCATACGGAGGACACAACGAGATGGCTTCTGATGGATTATATTAACGGAATAAGTTTAAGAGAATTTCTCGCTAAGATGCCTGACCTCCAAAGTAAAGAAAAAGCGATTTTTAACTTTGGGCTTTGTTTAAAGAAAATACATGAATGCTCTTGTCCCATTGAATTATTGAACAATGACAGTCCCTGGTTAGATACAATGCTTAACAAAGCAGAATATAATCTAAATCATTTTGCTGTAGACGGATCAGCAGAACTACTTCAACAGTTGAAAGAAGCAAGACCAAAACCAATAGAGAACACTTTCATTCATGGAGATTTTACTATAGATAATGTGCTAGTTAATGATTGCAATATTGTTGGAGTTATTGACTGGGCAGGTGCCGCTTATGGCGATCCAAGATATGATGTAGCATTAGCCATTAGACCAAAACCTAATGCGTTTGATAATGAAAGAGATAAAGAAATATTTTATAAGGGGTATGGAAAGTTAAGAGTCACGGATGAAGAGTACAATTATTTTGAAGACGGGATATATAACTTCTTTTAGTGTGTTTTTGTTTTTATATTACGTTCTTCAAATGCATATCCAATCTCTTTAGAAGGAGTCGAAAAAATGAGCCCTCCAAAACACATCTTATCTGCCGCTGCAATCGTGATAAACGACAAAAATGAATTATTACTTATTAGAGGGCCGCGAAGAGGATGGGAAATGCCAGGTGGTCAAGTAGAAGAAGGAGAATCTCTTAGTCAAGCTGCAATTAGAGAGACGAAAGAAGAATCTGGCATCGACATTGAAATCATCAAGTTTTGTGGAATATTTCAAAATATCGAAAATTCAATATGTAACACATTATTTCTAGCAAGACCGATAGGCGGGGAATTAACGACATCATCTGAGAGTTTAGACTCTGGTTTCTTTCCAATTGAAGAAGCGATTTTAAAAGTCGAATGGAAAAACTTCAGAGAAAGAATAGAGTATTGCTTGAACCCTGAGATGCAACCTTTTTGCATCGAGTTCAGTGATAAGAATAATATTTAATGTTTCCGGAAATGAGATTACATATTTCAACGAGGGTAACAAGTGATGTTCTGGATGTAGTGTATAAAGGGAGGTTAACAGATGGACAAGAACAGTGTTTATGAAACAAACAGCTTCTATTGGGATACAAGAGGGAATGACTATTTGAGAGCAATCGTGCTTCCACATTATGGAGCATTCATATCAGAAGAAAAGCACCAACTATTTGGGGATGTCTCAGGATTAAAGATGTTAGAGGTAGGCTGTGGAGATGGCCAATCCTTGCAGTATCATGGGGATCACAACGCTGGTGAGCTGTGGGGTATGGATATATCCCAGAAACAGATAGAAAAGACACAACAACACTTGAGTACACACGGTATTTCGGCAACATTGATATGTTCACCTATGGAAGAGGAATGTGGTATTCCTACGAATTATTTTGACGCTGTGTATTCGATTTACGCCATAGGTTGGACCACTGATCTTCAAGGTACTTTCAGCCGAATCGCTTCTTATTTAAAGAAAGATGGCATTTTTATTTTCAGTTGGTCTCATCCAATTCATAGATGTGTCGTTGAAGAAAATGATAGATTTATCTTTAATAAGCCATATTCTGATGAATCGTGGTATGCGGTATCTCCTGATTTTGTTCAGGGTGAACTAACTTTAGCGGATCGTCAAATATCAACCTATATCAATGCATTGGCGAAAGCGGGATTTGTCATTGAACAAATGATCGAGGAATCCGATGAGGATCTCATGCAATTACTTGATAATAGCGATAATCTCCTTAAAAGAGCGAAGATGTTACCTGTAACTTTTGTTATTAAAGCAAGAAAACGATGATTAAATGAAGTGAATCGGAGAGCGGACTATCAAATTTTATTTTAACTAAAGGAGCTAGTTATGAGAAAATTACCGCTATTTATAGTGACAGGCGCAAGTGGAACAGGAAAAACAACGATCTCTTCGTTTGTTCGCAAGCAGCTTCCCGAATTTGACGTCTTTGATATGGATATCATCGATAATGTGGATTGGCAGATTGCCAAAGAGAATTGGTTGAGGATTGCGTATAGCATATCCCTAAGTGGACGAGGGACTGTTTTATGTGGAACGATGGTGCCGGAAAACATTGCATCGTCAGATTACATAGATCGATTTGATCGAATTCTATATATGAATTTGCATTGTGACGACGTTACTCGCGAGACGCGTTTAAGAGCTCGTGGGTGGGATGAAAACTCGATCGAAGATCACAAGAATTTTGCAAATTGGCTACTCCAAAATTCGAAAACTGCATTTGACCCGCCAATGCAAAAAATCGAAACGGCAGAACTTACAGCAGAGGAAACAGCTGAACAGATTAAAGAATGGGTTCTAAAAAACTGGTGCGAGGAATGAAACCTAAAATAACTCATAGTTAGATTGAGTGGGAGGAACAGGATGCTACCTTTTCAAGTAAATGAATCTATTGTATTAAAGCTGATCAAATCTCAAGATCGAGATGAGTTGTATGCATTAATTGATGAAAATAGAAAGTACTTGAGAACGTGGTTACTCTGGGTTGATAAACGGCAATCGCCCAAAGATTTAGATTCTGTAATAGAGTTATGGACACGTAATTATGAAGAGCGAAACGGTTTTGATTCCGGAATATGCTTCAATGGACAATTGGTCGGGATGTTAGGGTTGCACTATATTGATTGGAACAATAGAGCAACGAGCCTTGGATATTTTTTAGCTGAGTCAGCACAGGGCAAAGGAATCATTACCAAATCAATAGAGCGATTGCTTAAATATCTCTTTAACGAGTTGAAGTTAAATCGTGTGATCATTCAATGTGCAGAAAATAATTTAAAAAGCAGAGCTATACCTGAGAAAATCGGATTTTCAAATGAGGGAACATCCAGAGAAGCTCAATGGGTCTACGATCATTATGAGAATATTGTGACGTATAGTCTGCTGTCTAGTGAATGGCGTACTTAAACGTTAGAGTACATCGTCTGATGAGACGAAGGAGGTCACGAATTGTTTCTCAATGTATTACTTTGGTTGATTATTCTCTGGGTGATCTCCCTTTATTTCAGTTTTCCTAAGAAAGATCGCATGTACACAGTCAATGTACCAAGCACATATTACATTCAATCTTCAAATCGGTTGGATATTCAGAAAAACTACGAATGTGCTGCATTTTCCAGTGCGTTCGTCTTGAGACATTTCGGTTTGGAGTCCAACGGAACTAAGCTTTATGAAGCCTATCCTCGCAGATTACTGGATGGAACCGTATACCCCAAAGCAGTTGTTGTTTTTTTCAGGAAACTAGGATATCAGGCAATGTACTTACGTGGAAATGTGAATACGTTGAAGAAACAGATCAGCCAAGGGGTGCCTGTTATTTTATTTATTAGAGTACATGCCAAACAACGTTATTTGCATTTTGTTCCCGTCGTTGGTTATGATGAAACGCATTTTTACTTGGCAGAATCGTTAGATCACAAGATTAATTGTGATGAAGAGTATTACAACCGAAAAATCAGCATAAGTGAACTCAACACGGTATGGGGGTCATGGTTACCCTTTTGTCAAAACTCATATATCGTCGTACATCCGAAGCAGACTTAAGAAGTCCCGCTCAAGGGAAAGGTATTTACTTTGAACGAACGAATGGGCATTATTCGAAAAATCTGCATGGTTAAAACATGAAACTCATGCCCAATTGGCATGAGTTTTTCTGTGAACAAATCTCCTCACGTAAACAAGCTCGCTTTAATCGATGGTTATGAAATATAGATAAAACGTATGGGCAGTTGCTACCGAATTTATAGTTTTTCTTATAAATCAGATAAGCTTTTTAATTAAATTGGTTGTTCGTCCACGCATCTATTCATCTACATACGTACGTTAAACTATGTCCATAGGGAGGTGTCCACACGGTGAGTCATTCAGAAGTGAAAAAACGTATGAAGAGAAAAAAGGCAACATTACATCCATGTAAAGTTAAAAGAAAAGACCGCCGATTGAAAGTCGTTAAAAAGTTCGTTCAAGTAAAATGTCCGCCTCCAGAGGTGAACATATCTACCCCTACTGTCGTTGGCCCAACAGGACCACAAGGTATACAAGGCGTACAGGGCGTACAGGGTATTCCAGGTAAACAAGGGGCAGAAGGGCCGCCTGGAGCCCAAGGACCAGCGGGGGGGCCACCTGGACCACAAGGACCTCAGGGACAGCCTGGTCCTGCTGGAGCGGTAGGCTCTCAAGGTCCGGTCGGACCTGCTGGACCCATGGGAGCACAGGGGATTCCGGGAGAAGCAGGGGCTGTAGGGCCACAAGGTCCGCAAGGTAATCCAGGCCCTGCCGGAGCGATTGGACCTCAAGGTTTTCCTGGCCCCGCTGGAGCAGTTGGGCCGACGGGTGCGACAGGAGCAGCAGGTCCGGCAGGCCCAGCCGGTGCGACAGGAGCGGTAGGTCCTGCTGGAGCAGTAGGCCCGGCAGGCCCAGCCGGTGCAACAGGAGCGGTGGGTCCTGCTGGAGCAGTAGGTCCGACAGGTGCAACGGGAGTAGCGGGTCCCGCTGGGGCAACAGGATCTACAGGTGCAACAGGAGCAGCCGGAAGCGTGCTGGGATTCGCTGACTTTTTCGCACTGATGCCACCTGATAATGCAGCAACGGTTGCTCCCGGTACGGATGTAAGCTTTCCTCAGGATGGGCCAACAAGTGGAACAACTATCGCCCGCACGGGGCCTAGTTCATTCAATCTAGCAGCTATTGGTACGTATCAGATTTTATTCCAGGTGAGTATCAATGAAGCAGGTCAATTAATCTTAACTCTCAATGGGGCAGACTTGGCTCCTACTGTAGTTGGGCGAGCAACGGGAACGTCTCAGATTGTTGGTATGGCTTTGGTGCAAACAACCGTGATTAATTCTATTCTGACCGTGCGGAACCCGGCTGGTAATGCTACAGCATTAACAATCACGCCACTTGCGGGCGGAACTAGACCTGTATCCGCACATCTTGTGATCACACAATTAGCATGAGTCCGTTAACAGGCTAGCAAACTTTTCTCAACTTTATTAAATATGCATCCACAACGGTAACATGGGTTTGCTTGAACTGAGATAGCAGTGTTTTACCTGAGGCTGTTATCTCAGTTGGAGCGGATAATGGTACAGGAGTAACTACATATCGGATACTCTTTTTGTTTTGTGAGGAATGGTGAAAACGTCACTGTATGGCAAGCAACATGTTTTAGTCGAATCTGAACGTAATATCGATTATGCCTATCATATTCAGAAGGAAACATTCCTGGATGAGAAAGGGCTGCAAGCTGAAAAAGATGATCTGGCTATCTATCGTGCATCGTTTATGCTGACAAAAGAGGGACAGGTCAATCAGGTTATATTGTTGGATCATCGATTTGCAACAACCTTTAAGTAAAACAGGGCTGCTAGTTAAGCAATGTATTAGATAATGAAATGGTACTTATTTTCGTATGAAACAACCCTTCGGTATTCTGTCGGAGGGTTTTTCCCTTCACACCGTTCGATTTCAATCTGGATAACAAGTTCCTTGTTTACGTGCATATACATTACAGGAGACGGGTCAAGACTCCGGCTGTCCTAAGTTGTATGAACGGAGGGAGAGACATGGGCATTGAATCATCCTGGATGTTTGATTTGTTTGGAACCGTCTTTCCGGTTGTATTTGTTCTGATTATAGGTATAGTCCTTCTGTCGATGGGAAAAGAGGTATGGAGGTGGGGACGCAACAACTCGGAGCCGCTGTTGACCGTGCCTTCACGAATCACCAGCAGACGGATGAAGATGAGTCAGTCGCAATCTGAACCGGGCAGTACAGCACGAACGTTATACTACGTCACCTTTGAAGTAGAAAGTGGAGATCGGCTTGAATTCAAAGTCGATGGCGAAGAGTATGGTTTGTGCGCTGAGGGGGACGAAGGACGGCTCTCGTTCAAAGGAACACGTTATGTAGGCTTCGAGCGATATAATCGCGTATATTCTGAACGCCTACGGGGTTAAACTGAGCAGCTTGCGCCAGGATGGCGTGAGCTTTTTTTGATTAATTGCTGGACAAGCGTTTCTTAATGGGCCTAACGTGTTTTTATATAAGAAGAGGCTTAATAAGATTATGATCGAAGGATCATTACCATAGAGGAGGCAAACAATATGTCATTTACAGATCAGGTCGTTGTTGTAACCGGTGCTGCTCAAGGGATAGGACGAAGTGTGGCCGAGGCTTATGCGGTCGCTGGAGCCAAAGTTGTACTTGCCGATCACAAGGAAGCCGAGGGTGCGGCAGCCGCAGCTTCCATTCGTAATGAAGGCGGAGAAGCCATCTTTGTTCAATGTGATGTTCGGAGCGAGCAGGATATTACGAATCTTTTTCGTACAACCGTGGAAGAATTCAAGCAAATTGATGTTTTGGTGAATAATGCGGGACTCGCCAAGTGGAAGTCGCCCTATGAGCTGACGCTGGAAGAATGGGACGATGTACTCAATACCAATGTGAGAAGTTGCTTTTTGGCGAGTCGGGAAGCAGCCAAACATATGAAAAGCAATGAACACGGGGGTGCCATTATCAACATGGCTTCTACCCGTGCGCTGATGTCTGAGCCGGATACCGAAGCTTATGCCGCATCCAAAGGGGCGATTGTAGCTCTGACACATGCGCTGGCGGTCTCACTGGGCAAGGACCAAATTCGGGTCAATTGTATCAGTCCGGGATGGATTGAGACAGGTGACGTGGAGAAATTGAAAAAGGAGGATCATGAACAGCATCCCTCCGGTCGTGTGGGTGTTCCTTCGGATATCTCCCGTGCTTGTCTATATTTGTCTGATCCAAGCAATACCTTTGTCACAGGGACCAACCTCGTTATTGATGGAGGCATGACCCGAAAAATGATATATGAGGACTAGAACCGGGATTAAGCCGGGCGAGCCCTAAGCTGTCCCAACTTAAGAGTAATAAGCCCAAGTTAAGCACTTGGGCTTATTTGTTTTTAATAACTCGGTTGCTATAATAAATGTGATTTTACAACAGTAGAAGAATGGAGGGAGTATATGTTCGGGAAACAATCCCGGAAGGTATTTTGGCTGTTATTGCTGATCGGAGGGATGATAATGATAGGGAATGAGTCACCTGCTGAAGCTGACGGCGCAGATATACGGGCGGCCTGGGTATGGCAGGCACAGTCTGTTAGCAACGGAGATGAGCTGTTGGCCAATGCAGCTAAACATAAGATAAACAGGCTGTACGTGAATGTAGACATGTCGCTGCCCAAGGAGGTATACCAGACGTTTATAGCCAAAGCAAGCCGTGCGGGTATTGCGGTTGAAGCGCTGGGAGGCGATCCATCTTGGGCGCTCAGTGGCCGTGAAGGCCCCATGCTAAGATTAGCGTCGTGGGTAAGTGATTACAATCAAGCTGCTGAGACCAACGAGCAATTTGATGCCATACATCTGGATATCAAGCCCTATGTGTTACCAGCCTGGAAAGAAGATGCCAAGCCACTGGTACAATCCTGGGTAGCCAATATGAATCTGTTATTTGAGCAAGTGAGACAGGATGGCGCAATTGCAGTGAATATTGACCTGCCATTTTGGCTGGATTCCTATACCGTCACAGGAAATAGAATCTCTGAGGATGCAGATAACGAACCATTGTCACGTTGGTTCATTGAACGAGTGGAACATGTCACTTTACTCGCTTACCGTGATAACGCGCAAGGGAACAATGGTATTATACGTTTAATTGAACAGGAAATGAACTGGGCCGATGCCAGCAATGTGAGCGTCACCGTTGGGTTGAACACCAAGCCAATGCCTGGCGAGGAATTCACGACTTTTGCCGGTAAAGGTGCAGCGCAGCTGGAAAGCGTTATTGAAGAAGTTGCCTCCGCATTCAGTGAACATACATCTTACGTCGGTTCTGCTGTACATGACATCGTATACTGGGGACAACTGGAGCCTTCAGAACTGCCATCACCGGAGATTCCATCCAATCAGCCAGACATTCGGGGAACGTATATCTGGGAGGCCTCTCAGGTGACGAATGACGGGGGAGATCACATACTAGCGTTTGCTAGAGAGCAGAATATTAACTGGTTGTATGTGCGGTTAGATCTGGATCAACCCTATTCCAGTTACCGCAGTTTTGTGAAACGGGCAAAAGCAGAGGGCATCGAGATCCATGCGATGGGTGGACACCCCATCTGGGGCAAGAAGGAGAACCGTCCACGCATTAAGCGCTTGATTGATTATGTGAAAAACTATAATGCGGAATCCGAGCCGGATGAACGATTTGAAGGCATCCATCTGGATATTGAGCCTTACACCTTGCCGGAGTGGGAGAATAGTCGGGACACCCTTCTGACCGAATGGGCTGCCAACATTACATTTTTCCAGGAAGAAACGAAGAAGGACAGTGATCTCGAAACAAGTGCAGACCTTGCTGTATGGCTGGATACCTTCCCGTTGCCGGGAAAAGACATGTCTGTGACAGAGTTCATGATTGATACACTTGATCATGTGTCGATGATGGCATTCCGTAATCAGGCCGAAGGGTCCAATGGCATTGCTGCTGTTGTGAGTCAGGAGATGGAGATTGCAGATCGTCTGGGAAAAAGGTTGATGATTTCGGTAGAAATGAAGCAGAACCACGAAGGTCCTCATATTTCTTTTTATGAGAAAGGGGCAGCGGAGATGGAACTTCAGCTTGCCAAGCTTCCGGATCTGCTGGCCGAACATCAGGCTTACCAGGGCAATATTGTACATGCCTATGATTATTGGATTGAAGCCAAGCCTTAAACAGGCGAGTATTATAAGAAATAACTTGCTTCGGAACTTCACCTTGGGTGAGGTTCCGGGCTTTTTTTTATGGAAAAAAGATGGAATCGTGTCACCGAATGGGCTCCTGCACAATACGATGTACGGTGATGAACAGCTGAAACAAGGGAGGAAACAGACTATGGCTGTTATTAAAGCCAACTCAGAGGACGTCAAGCTGCTGGCTAGGCTCATGAGGGCAGAGGCTGAAGGTGACGGCGAACAGGGTATGTTGCTTGTGGGCAATGTAGGTGTGAACCGGGTGTTGGCGGATTGTCTGGACTTTAAGGATATTCGCGATATCAATCGTATGGTATTCCAGAATCCAGGAGGCTACGAGTCAACACAGAAGGGGTACTTTTACCAACGGGCAAGACAGTCCGAGATTCGTCTCGCACAACGGGTGATCAATGGAGAGCGCATCTGGCCAGCGAGCAATTCATTGTGGTTTTTCCGACCTGTGGGCGACTGCCCACCAACGTGGTATGACCAGCAAAATACAGGACGTTTCAAAGCACATTGTTTCTTCAGTCCGACAGGCGACGATTGTCCGGAAGTATATTAAATTTTGGGAGGAATCACTATGATTAATCAGCCTTATCAACCAATGACTCAAACACTGGGTCAGCAAGCGAATTCTGTGTTGGGTCAACAAGCCAATTCTCAGGTTCAAGGTACGTCATACAAAATCGGTAACGGAATGCCTTCCATGTCGCCAACACCAGGGATGGTATCCCCTAGCTCGACTAGCGTACCGCCACTCGTATCCAGCGGAAGTCCAATGACACCTACGGGTGCTGTAGTTACGACAACGGCTCCACAGTTTGAGCAATCGTACATTGAGAATATTCTACGTTTGAACCTTGGTAAATTCGGTACATTCTACATGACATACGAAGGTAACAAAGAATGGAATGCTCGCATATTCCAAGGTATTATTGAAGCAGCGGGCCGTGACCATATTATTATCAGCGATCCGAAGACTGGAAGACGGATCATGCTGTTGATGGTCAACTTTGACTATGCTACATTTGATGAGCCGTTGTTGTATCAATATCCAGGAGTGGTAGGCAATTACCCGCAAGCTCCAAGCAGATAATCACTGGCCCGCATCATTTTGAATGATAATTGACATGTTTAACACATAATGATTTACTTCGCTGTCCTGAATGTGGAGGTAATCCGCAGACAGGACAGCTTTTTACATAAACATATATACGAAGGTTACTATAGTTTAGAGTCATACGTAACCTTTTGGCGATAACATGGCACTTATACATGAATAGAACAAGCAGCATGCTTATATGAAGGGAGTCCATAGCATTGAATTCATGGATTGAAGGAGCGATGAAGGGCGAAACCGAAGCTTACACACAACTGATGTCTCAATATCGCGGGATGGCTCTTGCTGTTGCCTACAATCGTTTAGGAGATACATTTTGGGCTGAAGATGTCGTACAGGAGGCGTTTACTGAAGCCTTTGGCAATCTGTCCAAGCTGGAAGCTCCTGAGGCTTTTCCCGGGTGGTTCAAGGTGATCGTGGAGAGGCAGTGTTATCGCTGGCTAAGACGCAAGCAGCATACGATGATTCCAGTTCAGGAGCTGGAGCATGTATTCCATGAAGAGGATCAGGCGCATGATCCGGAAAAACAAGCGGTGCAAAATGAAATGCATCGTACGCTTCGTAATTCCATTGCAATACTGCCATCATCGATGCGGATTGCTGTTGAACTGTTTTATTTGGAAGGATACTCGCTCAAGGAAATATCGGATTTCCTCGGGGTCAAGGTACCTGCATTAAAGAAAAGATTGTTCGATGCCCGATCCAAACTCAAGCGTTCTATGCCTGTAAGGGATCTGGTCTCTGTATTCAGTGACTTGTATGAAGGGGGAAAAGGATTGTTACACATTATGAATGGGGATCACGCTGCCAATCGTTTAAGAGAGAGTGGGATTCAGGGAGACATCCTGGTATGGAGAGAGTTGTATACGTTCGGCCCGGTAGCCAAAGAGATGGGAGGTACAAAGGAGCGGCAGAATCGGGCATCCGTGTTAGAGCAGCAGTTGGGCATTCCACAGACGGAATACTTGAAGATTGAGGAGCTTGAACGCAAGTTGCATTCGTTTCAACAATACAAGGAAATTGTCTTATGGTTCGAATACGATCTCTATGATCAGACGATGTTATCTTACCTATTGCATTATTTCAGAGGACAAGCACTCCAGAATACGAAATTGAATCTGCTCTGCATTGACTCGTATCCAGAGATTGAGCATTTTAGAGGACTGGGACAGCTTACTTCCACACAGATGGAACGTCTGTCCGGCAGTTGGCATGTGATTGAGAAAAACGAGTTACAAGCCGGTGCACAGTTCTGGGAAGCCTATACATCGACTGATTTCCGGCATCATCTGGATTACTTGCAGGCAGACACTTCTGCGCTACCCTTTGCGAAAGCTGCCTTTAAGGCACATTTGTCCCGTCTGCCATCTGTATCGAACGGTCTGGGGCTCATTGAGCAGACAACACTAGAGACCATTAGAGCAGGTGGGGAGCATCCGTATTCATTATTTCACGAGGTAGGGGACAAGCTGCATATTCTCGGGATGGGTGATCTTGAATACTGGGCATATCTGAGGCGGATGACAGAAGGACCTCATGCCCTTCTTCAGATGAGCGGTGCAACCACTTTCCCTAATTTCAAGCAGCATGATGAAAAATTCCGTGACGGAGTCCTGTCACTAACGGAACTCGGAATTAAGGTGTTGAATGGAGAAGTCGATTGGGCACTGCTGAAGCAGGATGAATTCTGGATCGGTGGATTGCATATCCCAAGCGGGAAACAAGCCAAGTGGCGCTGGAACCCCGCTTCGGAAACCGTAGTGGACATTGAGTCGACATCGTAATTAGCGGATAGAATCTGGAGAAAATAACAGTATTGCAAAAAGAGAGTGTCCAGCCATGCGGAAGCATGAGCGAGGATGCTCTCTTTGGTTTCCTTAAACCAATGTTTGTGAAATGTAAATAAAACAGCGTAATCGAGACTTTTGTTAAAGAAAAAAGGCGTTTGTGCCATTTCGTTGTCATAGGACACGGATTGACTGTGTAGTGTAGAATTATATAATAAAAGAAGCATATCTTTGTTATTCGACAGAACAAGGTGGAGGTGGAAGCATTGGGAAGTTGAAATTGCATATGAACGGCAGAATGGCTAATATCCTACATTTTCGAAGGAGGTGGACCTATTTGCCGAAGAATGACGGCAAATAGGATGAAAATTTGAGTGACCCCTTACCGAGTATTTTAAATTTAGTAATAATTGGTTTACTTGTATTAATGAATGGTTTCTTTGTGTCGGCGGAATTTGCGATGGTGAAAGTTCGTGGAAGCCGGATTGAGGCTTTGGTGGAAACAGGCAACAAAAATGCCATCTATGCTTCCAATATCGTACGTAATCTGGATGCATATCTGTCAGCTTGCCAACTAGGTATAACTTTGGCTTCACTGGGACTCGGGTGGCTGGGAGAACCGGCAATTGCACATCTGTTAGAGCCCATGTTTACCGCATTTGGACTGGGACCAGTCTACGTTCATGGAATCTCTATTGCCATTGCATTTGTGATTATTACGATCTTGCACATTGTACTGGGAGAACTTGCTCCCAAAACGATGGCGATTCGAAAGTCTGAGACGATCACGTTGTGGTCTGCGGCTTTGCTAACGTTCTTCTACAAGTTAATGTATCCATTCATATGGGCACTGAACGGTATGGCTAACGGCTTGTTGAGACTGTTCCGAATGGCACCAGCTTCGGAGATGGACTCGGCACATAGCGAAGATGAAATACGTATTCTGATGAAAGAAAGCAATAAGAGCGGTTTAATTGACAACACTGAATTAGCACTTGTTGATAATATATTTGATTTTACGGATACAACTGCCCGTGAAATTATGATTCCACGGACAGAAATGATCTGTCTGAATGCCAATGAGTCCATGCTGGAGAATCTGGAGATTGCCAGTGAGAGTATGCGAACAAGGTATCCGGTATATAACGGAGACAAGGATCATATTATCGGCTTTATTCACATTAAGGATCTGATGCGATCCCAACTTACGGATACCATCTCCGTGATCCGGCCCATCCTGGCTGTGCCAGATACCACGCTAATCAGTGATCTGCTCAAACGTATGCAGCGTAGCAAGACACAGATTGCGATTCTGATTGATGAATACGGCGGAACCTCCGGGCTTGTCACACTTGAAGATATCATGGAAGAGATCGTAGGCGAGATTCAGGATGAATTCGACCATGAGCGTCCTGCCATTGAGCAAGTGGATGAGATGGAATACTCTATTGATGGATTGATGCTGATTGAAGAAGTCAGCGAACGATTCGGACTGGAGATGGATCGTGCCGATTACGATACCATCGGGGGCTGGTTATACTCCAGAGTAGATGCCATTCCACCTGAGGTCGGTCAATCGGTTGAGTATGGGGGTTATGTATTTGTCATTCAAGAGACAGAGCATAAGCGGATTTCCCGAGTAAATGTGATTAAACTGGAACTATTGGTTGAAGAAGAAGGCGCGTAGGCAGATCGAAATTGTAACGAATGAAGCTGTATGGTGACGTAATGGTCATCGTACAGCTTTTTTGCATGCTCATGATTCTGTGGGTGCATGAATGACAACATCGGTGTAGCGATTCTCTGTGACCAAGCTATTTTTGATATAAATTCGCTTATAAGTAACATAAACATTCTCTCCAGGAGCGAGATCATGCTGGATATTCAGCTTTTTTCGAGTGGATTTGGTTGTCGTCGGTGTCTTTATCGTGATGATATCGTACATGTCAACGAAAGTAACCTCGTAGGAATTGTAGTCCCCCACCTTAGTGGTGGATAACACCGAATTTTGTTTAAACTGGGTCAGGTGATCATTCACCATGCCAATTGTTACGGGGAGCACATAAAACAGAAGTACCAGAGGCAGAAGGCAGAAAGCAATCCCGAAAACACGTAAAAATTTGACATGGGAAAGGGTTCGTCCGCTCTGCTTGAGGAAAAGAAAAGCAAGGATGGGGGACAGTACAAGTCCCCAGATCATAAAGGGCAATACATAGCGGTCAATCCCCATGCTTATCCAGCTTTCCCGAGCTGTAGCCAAGAAATATATTAAGGTCCCTGCGGTAAGCGCACTCACCAAGATAATAAGCCAACGTTTGAACGAGCTGGAAACTTCGATGTGTAGTTCATTCGGATTGGAGCTTTGACGATGCCTTTTGGATTTGGATTGAAGCTTACTCAAGTTATACACCTCATTTGCAAATCTTGTTGGTTAATATGGTTTCGTGAATCCATTACCCAATACATACGGGCTGGAATAATTTAGGTTTCAACCGTGCTGGAGATGCTTGCAAAGATAAAAGACGCTGCCGACAGAAACATCGGAGCGTCTAATTTTTTTTTGAAACCTGTCACCCGATCCGTCCGTTTATACCCTTACACAAAATCAAATATGGAACCGGAGGATGGATCAATATGCGGAAAATGAATAATAAGAGTGCAGCATCTATGCTAAAAATAACCCTTGTTGCCTTGTTAATGGTGCCAACAATTCTGGCTATACCTACGTCCGAACCAGCCGTTGCAAGCCCGATGATCAACGTGTCCTCTGGTGCCCTTACACCCCCACCTCCGCCGGAACCATCCAACCATTCGCTTGCTAACACTCGAGAACTTGGACATATCTATCAAGCGGTCGGTGCAGTCATTCCTGGGGGTGGACTATCGGCTATCGTCAATACCAAGACCATGACATATACAGCAATGAAGACACTTTCCGTAGATTATCGACTTGAGCGCTGGACAGGAACAGCATGGGTAACTTTTAAAATGAATTCCAACAATGCAACGAATACAAACTTACTGAATGCCGCATCGGATTGGACCGTTATGCCAGGATATTATTATCGCGTTACCAGTATTCATACAGCGTATGATGGAAGTACCACGGAAACAAGCAAACATGTCTCTGGCACCGTGTTATTCTGATCTTATCGACGGGTGCTGCCGGGAAACTTCTGCTCTTGAAAATCGTTGGCAATCGCAGTCATTTCTTCTTCCGAAAGGGTTCCAAACAGACTCATATTGTTGGAACCCATCATCCACTGAAAAGAGTTATAGGGTGGGCCGATATACATCAGTGCTTCCGAGCCATCCGCCAGCTTTACGGTGCTCATATCACGAAGCATGGCCCCTTCAATTTTCTCCCCAGGCATGACATAGACATAATCAAACTGGATGATCTCATCCTCTATGCTCTTGCCTTCACTGGTATATTGAACTCTCATTTGTGTGGACTCATAATAATCGTCTGGATTCACAGGGTTTTCAGTATCAAGCACGAGTTCGAATTTGACCTTGTTGAATCGCTCGGGAATGGCCTTGGATAACAGAAAGTCACCCATGAACCCTTCGCGTGCGATCTCTTCCGTAACAAGTACTGGACGAAGCAGATGGCTCGATAACTCATACGAAGGTGTATTAAGAGCTTCTTCTTCTTGTAATTGAAGAATGTCGTCTAAGCTGGTTTCCGGTGGTGGAGGCGTTTTGGCTGTTGATGGATCAGCCCCCAGATGGGTCGTGCGATCCTCGATGATAATGGATTTCATGCCATTACCCCAATCTTTGATGGATTGCACAAAAGGGGATACCGCTTGCGTACCGGATGGCAGGCTGAAAATAACGGCTCCTATGGTCACGGACGCAGCTACGACAACCGAAAGTCGCAAGGTACGTATTCTTTTTTTACGTAAACCGATTCTGTTAATTTCCCTGTGTACCTTCTGCCAGGATTGCTGCATGGATTCGGTATGGGAGGCGGAAGGGGCAGAGACGGCCTGATGGAAAGCTTCATCAAAAGCCAGATCAAACGCAGCGTCGAAATATTCGTCTTCCAGCTCTGAATCGAATCGCTCCACGTTTTTATCGGACTTGCCTTTGCTCAATGCTTCCACCCCATTCCTTATGTAATTTCTTCTTGATACTGCCACGGGCTCTGAACAAGCGTTGCTTCACAATGTCTTCGGAGGTATCCAGCAGTTCGGCCATCTCTCGGTAGGAGAGACCTTTTTTCCACCGTAACTCCACCAGTACACGATATTCCGGTTTGAGCTGTCCGAGATAATATTCAATGGACTCTTCCATCATCTGCGTTTCTACCATGCTTTCCACGGAAGCTGCCGTCTGATTCATCGTCTCCATATCTATAAAAACACTATCCGTATCCAATTGGTTACGGTTATTTTTATTTTTTCTCAGATAATTAATAGCTGTGTTCCGTGTGACAACCTTGAGCCAGGCTTTCAGTTTGACCTCGTCTTCAAAGATGGGTTTGTTTTTAATGATTTTGATAAAAGCTTCCTGAATAATATCTTCTGCTGCAGCACGCTCCTTGATGATATAAACGATAAGACCATGTACCATATTATAATATTCATAATACACTTCTTCTTGAAGTGTAGAGCCTAAATTATGGAAATCTGAGGCTAGTAATAACTGGAGCCGATTGGCCATGATGTTCTCCTTTCTGGTGAACAATCCACAAACATTGGTATCATTACATTTTACAACATAATATGGAAACGATACAATGGGAGGTTGGTCCGAGAAAAACCAGATGGAGTGAGCGTGTGCAGCCTCCAGGACAGTTTGCTGAAAATTAATAAAAAGGCTGTCTTGCAACCATGAACACATGGTTGCAAGACAGCCTGGATGACAGTTTCAGTGAAAATATATAACGGGGGAGAAATCAACCGTTATCTGTTAGAATGCCCAGTCTCCATTGAGGAAGATGGCTTCACGTTCGCCGTTTGCCGTAATACCGTAGATGTCCGTTTCGGGAGAGCCCATCATGAAATCCACATGAGTAATGCTGGAGTTCATGCCGCGAGCGGCAAGTTCTTCGGGAGACATCGTCTTGCCCCCTTCGATATTAAATGCATAGGAACTGCCAATTGCAAGATGGCACGATGCATTCTCATCATACAATGTAGTGTAATACAGGATACCACTCTCAGAGATCGGTGAATGGAAGGGAACCAAAGCGACTTCGCCGAGGTAATGAGATCCTTCATCCATGGAAATGAGTCTTTCCAGCGTATCCTGACCTTCTTCGGCATGAAAATCAATGATACGTCCGTTCTCAAATGTGAGTGAAAAACGATCAATGATACTGCCGCCATAGCTGAGTGGTTTGGTGCTGGACACTTTGCCATTAACGCCATGTTTGGCTGGAGCAGTGAATACTTCCTCTGTTGGAATATTGGCGACAAAAGGGGTGCCTTGCTCATTCACGCTACCTGCCTGCGCCCAGATATGACCTTCTGGAAGCTCGACAGTAAGATCCGTCCCCGGTGAGAGGAAATGCAATGCTTGATACTTCTTGTTGTTCAGGGCAACGGCTTTGGTCTCCAGTCGTTCGATATGCTGTTCCCAAGCCGCTACAGGGTCCTCCAGATCGGCTCTCACTGCAGAAAAAATGGCTTCCCACAGCTGGCTAACCTGCTCGGCTGCCGGGAGATCCGGGAATACTTTGGCTGCCCAATCGGGGGAAGGACAAGCCACACCCGTCCAGCTCATTTTATCCGCCTGTTGATACTGACGGTACTTGGCCATTGCCTGACCAAATGTACGCTGATGGGTGGAAATTCGCTCCGGGTCAATACCTTTCATCAGGTCTGGACTGGATGACAATACGGTTAGAAAGGCTGCATTATTGGCCGCCAGTTCTTCAAGCTCCGCTGCATGCCATTTCGGCGGCTCCTGGAAGGATTCCTCAGGGGCCATCTCAAACCGCAATCGATTGACGGTTTCATCTCCGTATTTTACAATCACCTGCTTGGCGCCAGCTTCATACCCCTTTCGTACCAGCAAACGTACGAATTCAGCGGTATCAATCATCGCAGAGATGACAAATACTTGTCCTGGTTGCACGTTAGCACCTACTCTTACAGCCAGTTCAGCGTAACGATCCATTTTTTGTTCAAAACTTAACATGTGAGTTCCCTCCAATTGTTGAATTTTTGACCTGTTGACGCAGGAAAAGAGAGGAGTAATCTCCTCTCTCCTAAATCACATCAAACGGGATTAAAATGCCCAGTTTCCTTGCAGGAAGATCGGCTCTTCCGCACCTTCGGAGGTCACACCGTGGATGTTCATTTCTCCGGATCCAATCATGAAGTCAACATGAGTGAGACTGGAGTTCATGCCACGTTCAATCAATTCTTCTTTGGACATCGTTTTACCACCTTCCAGACAGAAGGCATAGGCATTACCAATCGCCAAATGGTTGGAGGCATTTTCATCAAACAAAGTATTGTAGAACAAAATATTCGTATCGGAAATTGGTGACTGATGTGGAACGAGGGCTACCTCACCCAGATAGTGTGCACCTTCATCCATCTCGATCAGGTTTTTGAGTGCATCCAGTCCTTGTTCAGCGGTGTAATCTACGATTCGACCGTTCTCAAATGTAAGGGAGAATCCGTCAATCAGGTTGCCTCCGTAGCTCAGTGGTTTCGTGCTGCGAACTACACCGTTAACACCCGTTTTCAGCGGAGCTGTGAATACTTCTTCGGTAGGCATATTGGCAATAAAGACATGTCCTTGCTCATTGACACTTCCACCGGATACCCAGATATGGCCTTCTGGAAGTTCAATGGTCAAGTCTGTGCCTGGAGCTGTATAGTGAAGCTTCTTGTATTTCTTGTTGTTCAGCAGATCAGCGCGGGAATCTAGGTTTTGCAAATGGGTTTTCCATTCGGCAACAGCATCCTGCTCACCGATCCGTACGGTTTTGAAAATGACGTCCCACAGGCGATCCACTTGTTGTGCTTCTGGAAGATCCGGGAATACTTTAGCTGCCCATTCCGGAGAAGGAACGGCTACGATAGACCAGCTGAATTTGTCAGCCATCTGATAAGAACGATATTTTTCGAGCGCTTTGCCGCGCACTTTTTGGCTGGTAACAATCCGTTCCTGAGCTACACCGTTCAGCAGATCCGGATTTTCAGCGATGACGTGCAGAATAGCGGCACCTTCTTCAACGAGTTCAGTCATTTCAGCTGCAAACCATTTCGGTTCAATGGAGAAGGCTTCATCAGGTGCAAGATCGTAATGAAGACGTGTAACGGTTTCATCGCTCCAGTTTACTTTGACCAATTTCGCACCTTTACCGTAGGCTGCTTTGACAATCAGTCGTACAAAATGTGCTGCCGAGATTGGAGCGTTTACCACGAGTGTCTGTCCTGGATGGACATTGACACCGACTTGTACAGCCAGTTCAGCATATTGCTGAAGATTCGTTTCAAAAGTATTCATGCTATTTTTTCCTCCAATGTGATAATAATATCGTAGCTTGTTGGCTATTATAGATGTTGGTCAAACACGTATTTATAATCCTCATTACAACTATGTAAGGACTCAGAATCGTTCCTTCATTGAATAAGGTATACGTTGCTACGTTATATATTGTACAATTAACCAATAATAATTACCAAACTAGGTTTACCAGAAATGTTGGAGACCGCCTGTAGATGAAAGATTAAAGGAGAGAATGATTGTGAATATTGAAATTATAAGTGCTGAAATGCGACGTGAAGGTGAAAAAGGATACGTGGGAAATACCGTTTACCGCACAGAAGGCGAAAAGTCAGTATATGAGATTACCTTCATGAGCAAGAACGGAAAAGATTGGGACTATAGTTTGCATTTCACGGAGCAATCCGGTGATGAAGAAGAGTTACTGCGTATGGACGAGTTGCTTGAAAATGATGACGATCTGTACAATCAATTGCTCGATGCTGCTTTGGAGGCATTTCCGGCTTAACTAGCCGAGATGTTCTTGTTCTATTGTGTTGTGTCGATGACTATACTAGACGGTGTATGCCCGAAACAGGGTGTATACCGTCTATTTTATTGGAAATGTTGAATAGATGATCCAGAAAAGGGAAGTCTACGAGATGAATGGAACCAGAGAGACAATCCGCCTAATGGGAGGTAACCGTGAATGGCATCTGACAATCTGATTACAGAAGGGTTGACGGGACTTGAAGAAGTCGCGCCCGATATTCTCAGTCTACGTACACTATTCGTTAATGTCGTGTTCATCGGAGAGCCAGGAAGCAGGAACTGGGTCCTCGTGGACACCGGAATGGCGAGGTTCACAGATCATATTGTTCAGGTTGCAACAGAACGATTTCAAGGTCCGCCGTCTGCGATCATATTGACGCATGGCCACTTCGACCATGTAGGGACCGTTATTGAACTGGAACAATTCTGGGGTGTGCCAGTGTATGCTCATCCGCTTGAAATTCCGTATTTAACGGGATTAAAAGATTACCCGCCAGCGGATCCTTCTGTAGGTGGAGGTTTGATGTCCAGGTTGTCATTCGCTTATCCCAATGAGGCAATCAATCTGGATGATCGGATATTCAGTTTACCCAAAGATCATTCCGTTCCAGGCGTCTCAGGATGGGAATGGGTGCACACGCCAGGTCATACGCCTGGACATGTGTCGCTGTTTCGGGAAGCAGACCGTTTGTTAATTGCGGGAGACGCAATCATCACAGTGAAGCAGGAGTCGCTGTGGAGTGTGTTGCTTCAGGACAAACAGTTGCATGGCCCACCATCTTATTTCACAACCGATTGGCAGGCTGCTCATCAATCTGTCCAGCATATAAGGCATCTGGAACCGAAACTTGCGATTACCGGGCATGGGCATGCCTTGAGCGGAGATATGCTGAGTGCATCCTTGAAGCGGCTTGATCTGGACTTTGAAGAGAGCACTGTGCCGGATCAAGGAAAATATGTGGATTAATTGAACCATCATATGAAAGACAGCAGAGACAGCCGTAACGTATTGCAGCTGTCTTTTTCCTGTCTTTTTTGTTTTTCTATTATGAATTTGTTCTCTATCATAGATTGGTATTTTGCGCTCGGGCATGATATAGTCGAGCCGTATAATATAACCTTAGTATGCAGGAGGTACATATAACGATGACACAGCAAAATGCAGCATTTGAAGAACAATTTGGAGGGATTCCGGCCGTTTGGCTTCGTTTTAATCAGTTTGAAGCGGCAGTTATTCCTAGCGTGGGTGCCAACCTCGTTGCTTTTCGTGATACAGAAAAGGGTTTCCGTTACTTGAGAGAGCCGAATCAGGATCAGATGGATGAATTTATGGCTGCACCTGCGGTCTATGGAATTCCGATTCTTTCTCCACCAAACCGTTATGAGGATGGACGTTTCCCCTGGAATGGTAAAGTTTATCAGTTGCCTGTGAACGAACCGGCTACAGGTAACCATTTGCATGGATTTTTGCATGATGCCGAGTGGAAGGTTGAGGGATACGGTTCGGATCAGCTGGAGAGTTATGTGTTGCTTAGCCAGGACGTGAAAGAAGGGCATACATTCCATCAGTACCTGCCGTTTACGTTCACAGTGACGCTCCGTTATTCTTTGAGTAGCCAAGGACTTCAGCAACAATTGATCGTCCGCAACAACGGGACTGAATATATGCCGAATTTGTTTGCATTCCACACGGCGATTGCTGTACCTTTTGCACCGGACAGTCAGGCCTCGGATTACACGGCCAAAGTTACGATTGGACAACGTCGTGAATTGAATGAGCGTTCTCTGCCAACAGGACAATTTCAACCGCTTACACCTGAGGAAGAACAATTGAAAAAAGACGGGGTTAGTCCGTTCTTTGCTGCCATGGATAATCATTACACTGCGGAGCCGCAGAATGGACGTAACTATATGGAACTTACGGATCACCGTACTGGAGACAAACTGGTATACGATGTGGGTACCTCCTACAAGCACTGGATGATCTGGAACAATAACATGGGTGGCGAATTCTTCTGTCCTGAACCACAGATGAACCTGGTTAACGCTCCTAATGTTGAAGGCATACCTGCAGAAGAAATCGGATTGATCGGTTTGGAACCAGGTGAACTATTCGAACAGAGCAGCCGTTTGTATCCAATTGCGTCACAAAAATAATTCACGCTCATTTTGCGCTGCGCTTACAATTTTGTCGAAAAGGTGAAAACCTGCTCGTAAATCATGTATAATATGACGAGATACACAAGCTTTGTAGAGACCCAAACCATCTTTTTGGAGGAGGACAAGCAAGTGGAATACCGCATTGAGAGAGATACGTTAGGCGAAATGAAAGTACCAGCCGACAGGCTGTGGGGAGCTCAGACGCAGCGCAGCAAGGAGAATTTCCCGATTGGCAGTGAACATATGCCGATGGAAGTTATCCGTGCCCTTGCCATTTTGAAAAAAAGTGCTGCGGCCAGTAACCATAAATTAGGTAAATTATCTGCGGCTAAGTCCGATGCTATTGCTTATGCAGCAGACGAGATTATTGCAGGCCGAATTGATGACCATTTCCCACTGGTAGTATGGCAGACGGGAAGTGGAACACAATCCAATATGAACGTGAACGAAGTGATTGCCAATCTGGGGAACCAACTGCTGGAGCAAAAGGGTAAGGAAGAGCGTCTGCATCCAAATGATGACGTGAACATGTCCCAGAGCTCCAACGATACATTCCCAACGGCTCTGCATGTCGCAGGTGTTCTGGCTGTTGAGGATCAACTCTTGCCGGCAATTTCGGTATTAAAAGCCACTTTTGCTGACAAGTCGGAGGCATTCAAGGATATTATCAAGATTGGACGTACCCACCTTCAGGATGCAACACCAATTACGCTTGGCCAGGAGATCAGTGGTTGGGAAGCCATGCTGGGCAAGAGTGAGCGTATGATCCGTGAAAGTGTACAGTACCTGAAGGAGCTTGCGATCGGCGGTACAGCTGTTGGAACGGGTATCAATGCTCATCCGGACTTTGGGGACTTCACTGCCAAGGAGATTGGCAAACATACGGGGAAAGATTTTGTATCTGCACCAAACAAATTCCATGCACTTACAAGTCATGACGAAGTTGTATATGCGCACGGTGCTGTTAAAGCGCTTGCAGCTGATTTGATGAAAATCGCCAATGATGTCCGCTGGTTGGCCAGTGGTCCTCGTAGTGGACTGGGCGAGATCCGTATTCCTGAGAATGAGCCAGGCAGCTCCATTATGCCGGGTAAAGTCAACCCAACTCAGAGCGAGGCCATTACTATGGTGGTTACGCAGGTCATGGGTAATGATGCAGCGATTGGTTTCGCGGCAAGTCAGGGTAATTTTGAACTGAATGTATTCAAACCGGTTATCATCTATAACTTCTTGCAATCCGTACAACTGCTGGCGGACTCCATTATTGCGTTTAATGACAAGTGTGCCGTAGGCATTGAGCCTAACCTGGATCAGATTAAACATAATCTGAACAATTCGCTGATGCTGGTTACAGCGCTCAACCCGCATATTGGTTATGAGAATGCAGCCAAAATTGCGAAGCTTGCGCATAAAGAAGGCTTGTCTTTGAAACAGGCGACGTTACAAACGGGCCTGCTTACCGAAGAGCAATTTGATCAATATGTCGATCCGGCCAAAATGATCGCTCCAAAGGCCTAAAATCAGCCCAAATGAGCAATATAGATCACTGAAGAGGACGACCTGCACAAGCAGGTCGTTTTTCTTATGCTTACCGATGAACTTAAAGCTTGTCAGACTATACGTATCCATATAAACTACATATGCACCAGTTTTAATATAATTGAATGGGATTCGTATATATTTGGAGGTTTCCGCGTTGTCTAAAACGAGAAGATTTACGATACGCTCCAAAATTCTATTGGGCTATCTTGTGGTTGTGCTTTTATTTGGAGTTGTTCTGCTAGTGCTTACGGCCCAAATTAATGTGTTACAGAAGGAAAATGATTTTATCTCTCATCATGATCTGGAAGTACATAATCTGACCAACGCGATTGAAAAAAATGTCTTGAACATGGAGACAGGACAGCGTGGATTCATGATTACAGGCAATGAAAGTTACTTGGAGCCTTATTCCCAAGGCCTATCCCAGTGGAGTTCCAACTATGATCAGTTGAATGCTCTCATTAGTGACAATCCTTCGCAGCAGCAGAGTCTGCAAAGCATCAAAGCTCATATTACGCGCTGGATCGAGATTGCTGGGGAGCCGTTGGTGGAGTTGAAAAAGCAAGGGGACCAAGCCAAAGTTGTTGCATTCTTTCAATCTGATCCGGGTAAAACAGAAATTGATCTACTGCGCTCTCAACTTACAACCTTCCGTAACACAGAGATCGCGCTGACCGAGGCGAGGGTTAGTGAACTTGCCAGACGCAGCTCCACGCTGTTGACGATTATGTATACGCTGTGGGGGATTATTGCAGCGTTATCCATTGCAGCTGCGATTGTGATATCAGGAAATATCGTCAAAACGTTGCGAGATGTTATGCAAACCATCAGTGATATCTCCAAAGGTGGAAACCTGAAGCAGCGAATTCAGGTGCGGACACATGATGAAGTGGGGGACCTGGGTCACGAAACCAACAAATTACTGGATGAAGTACAGGAACAGAATCGGGTCAAGGACCAGATCACAGGCATTGCGACACTCTTACAGAACCCGACCAATCTGGAGGGATTGTCACGCTTGTTCCTGAGCGAGCTTGCCATGTTGTTTGAAGTTCCCTATAGCGTCTTATATTACTGGAAAGACAATCGACTTTTGCGCGTGGCTGCATATGCTGCGGATGGAGAGAAAGAACGTTCGCTCGGTAAAGTGTCGCTGGCCCCGGGTGAGGGGCTGGTAGGTCAAAGTGCTGTGGAGAAGCGAGTCTTGCGCATGAATGATTTGCCACAGAACTATATTCGAATCTCTTCGGGTCTCGGATATACATCTGCCACATCACTTACCGTAGTACCGGTCCTCTTCGAAGGCAGAACGATTGCGGTCATTGAGCTTGCTTCAATGAAGCCATTGCAAGAGAATGACATGAGGCTGATGCAAGAACTGACGGACATTTTTGGTGTTTCTTTACACTCGACTGTCACTCGCATGGAATTACAGCAGTTATATGATGAGTCACAAGTTCTGAATGAAGAGTTACAGGCACAATCGGAGAAACTTCAGTCTCAGACCGAAGAAATGCTGTCTCAAACTGAGGAACTGCAAATGCAGACCGAAGAACTTCATATGCTTAATGAACGCTTGGAAATACAGAAGAGCGCTGCTGAGACATCAGCCGATGAACTTGCAGTTGTGGCAGATCAGTTACGAACAAGCTCGGGGTACAAATCCGAATTCTTGGCGAACATGTCCCATGAATTGCGGACACCGCTTAACAGCATGTTGATTTTGTCTGAGATATTGTCTGAAAATAAAAATCAACACTTGAATAGTGAAGAGCAGAACTATGCTTCAGTCATTCACAAATCAGGAAAAGACCTACTGAATCTGATCAATGATATTCTGGATTTATCCAAGGTGGAAGCCGGACAGATGGAAGTGGATTTCGATGATGTCTATCTGGGTAGTCTACCTGAAGTCATGAACCAGTATTTCCTGAAAACAGCGGAACAGAAAAAAATAGATTTCCGGATTCAGCTCCAAAGTCCTTTACCGGAAACCATCGTGACGGATGAGATGAGATTGCACCAGATTCTCCGAAATCTGCTTTCGAACGCATTCAAGTTCACGAGTGAGGGTGAAGTTGCCTTAACCATCTCCAAAATGAGTCTGGCTCATCCTGAATTGAAAGACCAAGAGACCGACGTGATTGCTTTCTCCGTCAGTGATACAGGGATTGGCATTGCGGAAAACAAACTTCTACAGATCTTTGATGCATTCAAACAGGCGGATGGGGCTACGGCACGTAAATATGGCGGAACGGGACTTGGGCTGTCGATCTCTCAATCGCTTGCGACTTTGCTGGGTGGTTCAATCTCGGCAACAAGTCGTGAAGGACATGGCAGTGTGTTCACGCTGTTCCTGCCACTGCGAAGAGATGAACCTGAGACTATGAATGCATCGCGGTTGTTCCTGAATGAGGTGGCTACCACTACACCTCAGGTCAATAAGCTTCCTTCAATAACTTCCGAACAATCGGATGTTTTATTGACACCTCTGGAAGAAGCGTTGCTCAGCGGACGCCAAGTACTTGTCGTTGATGATGATATACGAAATGTATATGCGCTGGCTAACGCTCTTGAGCAATACGGTATGAATGTCATTTCAGCGCAGAACGGGTACGAGTGTCTGGAATTGTTGGAGCGTGGAGGCGTCAAGCCTGATATCATCATGATGGATATTATGATGCCGGAACTGGATGGTTATGAGACAACTCGCCAGATCCGTGAACGACTTGGTCTGACTCAGCTTCCGATTATTGCGCTGACAGCCAAGGCCATGAAAGAGGATCGGGAGAAATGTATTGCAGCAGGTGCTTCGGACTATCTCAGCAAACCACTGAATATCAAAGATGTATTATCCCGTATGAAATTATGGATGAATCACGAAACCATGGAAATCTGATCGTAGTTGAACTAAAAGTTACACTGACACTACGATGATTGTCGAGGGACAAGAACATATTCCTATTGAAGTCGCTAATTTAGCGGCTTTTTTGTTTTATCGGTACAAGTTCTTGTCCCGATTGCCGAAAAGGACAAGAACATGAGCAGGATTACTGATTAGATAAACACCTAACTAAATTTCATGCAATTTCATTTAACAAATGTGTAGGAAAAATAAACTAATTGTCCAGTGAAAATATAGTATCTTCTTAGTGTTTAGGTTAAAGATAAGTCCCTGTTTAAGCACTACATGCTACACGCGTAGGTTCTTTAATAAATGATTGGAAATGGAATATAAAAAGGAGGACGTATCCCGCGAAGGCGCGGAGGGCAGTGCTTAGACTTTCATGAATAAAAGAGGTATCTGTAGTATTATATGTAATTATGGGTTATGAAATAAATGGATTATTTGAAAAGAAAATGGGGGAATCAAAATATGGAACGTAAAATTCAACTAATGGAAACCTACGTAAATATCGACTTTGGAAACTCACCCTTTTTAAAATTAGATAAAGGGTTGCAAATTCCATACTCTTCAATCGAGGGAATAACAACAGGTAGACCAATACCCAAAGCTTTTAAACTATATGGTGCTTTATTAGGAGAAAAGAGAAATGGGTTATTTAGATCAAATGGTGGTTATCAACTCCACTTTTTTGAAAATGAGCTTGAAACTCTTCATTTAGATTTGAATAGCTTGAAAGTTGGTATGTTCAAAATATCAAAGTTGATCATTGGTGTTGAAAATCCTGAAGAAATAAGTAAAAGCATTTCCGAAAGAGTGAAGTGATAATTTGTTGACGTGTCGAGGGACAAGAACATGATCAAGAGATAGTAATATCAACATTAAACGCCGTACACGATTACGAAAATCCGTAAGTAAGTTTAACAAGACAGCACTAGCCATTCATCAGATTCATGTCCTTTTGGCTAAACTCTACGGAGTTGAAGCGACAGTAAAGGTGTATGCCAATGTAAAAACTCCTAGCGCTGTTTTACTAGCAAAATTCAATCCATAAAGACAAAAGTTTATATATTACTCGAGATGAAGCCGAAAAAATCATCTTATCGATTCAGTCCGGAACGAGATGAACTTCGGCTATAACCGAGGAGTGGGCTACAGCTTCAATAGGCAGTGTTTGTTATAAACTCAGCAGTTCAAATTCCAACTTCCAGATTATTATAGATACAATATAATGTTCTTAGTTAGGTGAAAAAAGACTACTCTACAATATCAAAAAAAACAAAAACGGAGGTCCTCATGTTTCTCTTATCTGCCATCCAAGGATGTACCTTAACAAGATGAGCGCGGTGGGTTTGAGAAGAAAATTATGCTTTTAACTGTCCAGTTGGTGAAATACCCCGACTTAACTATTGTTAGAAGTCGGAGCTTTTTGGAAGAAACCTTACTTGACCCGCATGGCATATATTCAAGCAGCGGTTAGGTTTTTCGGCCAAGCGATCCCTGCCGTTCCTGCGGTTCGGTGTTCGTTAAACGGAGGGAGTCAGACGTATCAGGCGCAGGCTCTCATCTCGAATGTTCAAACTCGCGTTGACGGTCGCGGTCATGATGAACGCCGCAGCTGGTGCAGCCTTACTCTCGGATATGTAGTTCTCTCTTTCCAACCCGATGTCCGCAAACGGAGCAGATCTGGATGGGAAGGGGACCATCGTCCGACAGAGTTGTCTTTATTTGTTTAGTTGCCAAAATGCATTCTACTGTGCATTAAAGAGTCCTTCTAATAGAATATCTTGTAGTTCTAAAGTATTATCTAAAATAAAACCATTTACCTACATCTACAGATAGGATAAAATATACTAAATACCTATATTTGGAGGATCAGATGAAAAAGTTACTAGTCTCATTGCTTATTATGTCAACACTATTTTCTGGATCGGCCATGGCAGCTAGTAATACAACCACAAGTAACATTGAAATTACGAGCACAACAGAACAGAAAGCAAGCAATAAAGTCAAATCTAGTATTTTTAATTTATCAGATCAGCAACTTAAAAATGCAATTGCAATAGGCAAAAAAGGATATGATGCCGTAATTGATTTCAATAATAAGCAAAAATTAAAGATTTCAATTGATAAACTTGAAATATGGCAACCAGATGTCTGGGTATCTTCCCCATATTATAATATAGTTAGAGCCTCTTTTCTAAAGTTTAACGATTATGATACATATACATTAAAAGATGCAAAAGAGTTCTTAGCACTCTACAAAGGTTTGAATAGATTAGATTTCGAGCTACGTACGTATGGCAATAGTATTACTTTTACAAAGAATCTTAAGGTGGTATTGAAACAAGGGAGTAAAGTTTATCAACCAAAAGATATAAGAGGTAAGGACGATGTCTCAATGAGCGGATCATGGCCAGAAGCTCCAGCATATGTGTCAGTCTTACATGCAAGTTTTGATAATTCTAAAATCGATTTTAGCAAGCCAGCTGAGCTAGTTTATATGTATGCAGGTAAAGAAATGTCTGTAACCTATAAAGTAGATTTCACAAAGGTTAAATAAGTCCCCCTTCTGGGGGATTTTTTAATGAAAGTTCAAAAAAGACTACGATCTATGCAAATTACATACATAAGTAGATCAAGTTATCTTCTTAATCAATAGTAAATAAGAAGGGGGATATCTAATGGAACTGCTTGGGTTGTCACTATTAAAGTAAACAACCCGTCGTACGCATTAACCTTATCGATTTGTGGTTAGCGATATACATTATTATCCCTGGAGTTGGTATTGGATTGTAATTAAGGGGGGGAGAACGCAAAATAGTTGCATTAATTAGGTATCTTTACCGCATCCAAAGGAGCATTTTACTTTTTCGGAGAAACATTTTTCTGAACTAGAGCTAGACAACAGGACGATCCATAACAGTCACCTTTTTGTTGATTAGTGTGAAATTCGGTACTATCTTAGTAGCACATGAGGGTGATGGTGTTTACGGTCCAAGAGAGAATTTCAAGCGACCGGCGACACGATAAAGTTAAATGACATCGCCGCCGTGCGTACTTTTCCCGAGATAGGGGTTTGCACGTGGATTTGTTCGTATTTAGGTTTTATATAACTATGCATAGTAAAATACTGAACAATAAGTACATACGACATTTGAGGTAGTCAAGAAACTAGTTTTAACCGCAATAGCAGAAAGGATGTAAGGTTGATGGTTTCATGAACAAAAATGCACTAGAGTAATCGAATAGGAAGCCTCTTTAACAAAGAGGACGATAATAGAATCTATATTTATCTTGGTTGCTAATTAGAAACCTAGATGATGAGTAAAGGAATGAAAGAGATGAACAAATGGACAATGAAGGAAACTTTGAAGGGAAAGACTTTACCCGTAATTATCCTAACGGTTATTTTGACCATTGCAATCAATAAATTGATCAATCGAGTAATGACTCAAGAGGTGATTTTTGAAGGAGGTTTATACACTTCTCATACAAATCATTTCTCACTTGGTATTTATGGTGTGATATTTGTAATCCCCGCTGGCTTTATCAGTATTTTAGTTGTAAAGCTACTTACGAATAAGTTTAAAAGGCAACCCATCTCCTTTGATGATGAAAAAAAATTCAAATGGCATAGTATGTATGGAACTGTATGTGGGTTTATTATTCTGTCTCTTCTACTTAACTTAACTAATACGTATGCATCTCAAGTGCTAGTATCTGATGTATGGGATGCTTTCATACATCTAGCTATTACATTCATTATTCCAATAGTCTTTGCTGTAATATCAGCAAAGTTGATCAATAAAGTTATGGTTCGTGTAACAAATACAAACGGAAGATTGATTGAAGAGATAGAGGCAGGAAAATATGATGGAGGAATTCTAAGACAGAAAGATAAAGCTAGAATGTTGAAGTTATTAAGAAAGGGAAGTGTATCTTCCTTGAAGGGAGGAATGTTGCGTCTTAAGGTCATTGATTTCTTATTTATGGTCGGTGGTACTATTGTATTCGCTCTGCTGTTTTTACTGGATAAGACTGTCTCAATGTTTGGGAATCCAAACCATAGTACCGGATGGAATATTGGGGAAAGTAATTTACACAAAGAGAAAGAACGATTAAAAAGTGAGGCATATGATACAGCTGAGGAAAAACGGAAACAGGCCAATTTTTCAAAAGAAAAGTTTGTAAAACAAGCTAATTATAATGTTAAGTATTCGCAATCAGAATGGAATCGAGCAGTTCGAGATGAAAGAGAATATCAAAGGGCCAAACGTGATGCAGATTCGTTATAGTTATGAGCACGTAATATTTCAAGCCTATATATGGTTAAACAGCATACATCCTGCCAGAACAACACTGATAGTTAATATATAATCTTGCGAGGTACATTTTGAAAAATCATCATTTTGCAATATTTTCAAATACGTTTGAGGAATATGTGGCATTTATTAATGCAGGTGTATTTTAATAGTGTGAAACTTTTACGTACAATTATTTAAGGAGGGTATCTTCACATGAAACGTATGTCAATTTCTGAATTGAATGAAATTTTAGTAAAAGCAACACTCTCGGCCAGACAAGAGGCCAAAAGCAATGGTGTGCCCATTGTATATGAAGAAAATGAAAAAATGATCAAGGAATACCCGGATGGCAGAAAAACAGAGATTATATATGAAAAAAATGGTAACAAAAGGGAAATTGATTACCCCATGAGCTGAAATAAATGAGCTGATCATTGTTCAACTGTCGCGGAACAAGAACATTGTTCCATTAAAAGTCGCTATTGAGAAGGAACACCTGAAGATTATGAACTCAATTGGAGAAAAAATAGTACAATTCCGAGATGAAATACGCTGCCTTGCTTCTCTATACGAACGTTATTTGGGAAAATATAAAACGAATTGTGTATCTGAAGTTACTGATCCTAGAGTAGTTACCTATGGAGGAGTTTGCGTGGCTAAATAGAAAAACCTTCCAACCGTTGTGTGTGAATCATAGTAACTTAAAAACCTATGCCGATTACAGGAAAGTGCGCTGTAATTAGGTCATAGGTTTTATTTTTTTGCCATGTAAGCTTTATCAAGAAAAATGATGTTATAATACTTAACAACAAACGAGATTAAATGGATGAATATAGATTTAATTAGAAATGTAATCCAGAAATAATTCTGCTAAAACGAAAATAACATGATTATGTGTTATATATATGGGAGGTAGTGTCCATGCAACTTACGGTTAAAGAGGCTTTACAGGTATACCCGTTGTCCGAGGCCAAACTGGTTGCGGGTGGAGAAGGGACTTCACGGATGATGAAATCCGTTAACGTCATGGACGCTCCTGATATCGCGGATTGGATCAAATCCGGAGAAATGTTGTTCACCACTGCTTTTATTATGAAAGACAGTGAGACAGATGCACTACGTTTGATGCGGCGCTTGAACGAACGTGGCTGTGCAGGACTCGGCATCAAGCTGGGACGTTTCTGGCAGTCCATTCCCCAAGGCATTGTCGAGGAAGCGGATCGACTTCGTTTACCATTGCTTGAGCTTCCTTTTCAATTCACCTTCTCGGACCAGATGAATGCCTTGTTCAAGGCTGAACATGAACGCAGCAACCGATTGCTGCATGAAGTTGTGCAGAAGCAAAAGAAATTAATGCAGTTTGCACTGCAACAGCAGCCACACCGGAATGTCTTTGCCGAACTTGCCACGGTGTTGAACTATCCGCTTGCCGTCATTGGTTCACGTGGGCATGTGCTCTATGGCAGTGAGGGCATTGCAGGGGATGCTGTAACCCAGGGCTGGCCATGGAAATCCGTCATGCACCGAGTGAAATGGAATCAGGGAAGTTGTCATCGCGTACCGATCAAACAGAATGATGAAGAATACGGATCATTGCTGGTGTTTACCGATTCAGCCTTATCGCTTCGGGCAGAGGAGGAGCTGTTCCAACAGGCTGCCGATGTATTGGCATTTTATATGGATATGACTTATCGCGAGCATATTAATCCGACCGTTCAAGATGAGATGCGTACGCTGCTTTCACAGTATTTGGATAACAAAATGACTATTCAGGAATTGACCACCTTGAGTGAAAACAAAGGTGTACATCTGTTCCAGGGAACGTATCAGTGCGTACTGATCACGCTTGAGCCGACTCTGTTTGCCGAGGGAAAGCTGCTTAAACAGATTCATCGTGAATTACAATACAATCCGCTGATGCAATTCACGGCCTCACAGCATTTTCAGATTGAAGATGGCATTCTGTCCATCTATACCTGTCCAACAGGGAGAGACTATGGAGAGGAACTGTCAGGTTTTCTGTTGAACCGGTTCGGTGATGTGCTGGCAGCACAAGAAGCAAAAGGCGCACCGGCTCCGCGTTTCTGGATCAGCAAAATGAAACACGAACCCAAATCGCTCCGTGAAGCGTATCAGGAATGTCTGGATACCCGACAACTGGCTCGTCGATTCGGCATGAAAGACCGCGCGTTGCAATTTGAAATGCTCGAATTTGCCTATGTGTTCCAACATGTACCGGATAACATCATGGAGAATTACTGCAATAAAGTACTTGAACCGTTACTTGCCAGGGATGGTGATCCCAATCAGGTATTGATGAATACATTGGAGTCCTTTATTGAGAATGATGGACTGATCAATGAAGCTGCCAAGCAGCTGTTTGTGCATCGTAACACAGTCACTTATCGTATGGAGAAAGTCGGCAGCTTGCTGCAAATGGACTTTAAGAAAACAAATGATCTGCTGAAATTAAAGCTGGTATTCACCTTCCGCAAGTTTGTGCGGGACAAAGCAGCTGCAAGACCGCACAATGTGCAACTCTAAACCGCGCATTGTGCAAGATGACAATGCTACTGGGTCTCAGACCCATGAACCGCATTCCCTTGATGGAATGCGGTTTTTTCATGTTTAAGGACAATAAAAGCTGAACTTCCCGTGCATAGCAAACAAATCACAACTCTGATGTTATGTTATATTACAAAATTGCGTAAATATTGTTGTCGCGACATTGAACGACACTTAGAATGAAGAACAATAATCCATAACAGACCGGAGGTTCTAACATGAGTGACTTAATTAAACTTGTTAACAACTGGTCTATCACGCAGTTTGTGCATACGTTTGGCGGCTTATTTGAGGAGTCACCATGGGTGGCTGAACGTTCCGGGCTTTTACGACCTTTTGATTCATTTGAACAGATGATGAACGTGATGAAGAACATGGTTCAGGCATCGGATGACCAGGTGAAGTTGCAACTGCTTCGAAATCACCCGGATCTTGGAGCGCGAATCAGCATGAGCAGCAACTCCGTTCAGGAACAGGCAGGTGCCGGCCTTGATTCACTCTCACAAGAGCAGTACAACGAACTTCAACAATTAAACAAAGCATATACAAGCCAATTTGGCTTTCCATTCATATTGGCTGTAAAAGGCCATACCGCAAGCTCCATCCTCGAATCCATGAGGCAACGTCATCGGCGAGGCAGGGAAGAAGAATTCGAGACTGCATTGAAGGAAGTATTCAAGATTGCAGGCATTCGCTTGGAGCAATGGCTTGCACAGATCGGTCATGAACATGAGTTCGTGAGCAAGCCAGCGGCAGTGCAGCAGCGGACCATGTATTACGGCAAAGGGGATGTGTGGATGTACCGTTCCTACACCAAACCGTTGACGGGTATACAGTCCATTCCGGAATCTCCATTCATGGGACGCAGCAATATTCTGTTTGGATTGAACATCAAGGTGGCTGTGCAGGGGGATGAATTCTTGCCTTCTTTTGCAGAAGGGGATAATTCGCTGGTGGTCGCCACCGATTCGATGAAAAATTTCATTCTTAAACATGCAGCGGATTACACAGGGGCGACGGTGGAAGGATTTCTTGCGCTGGTAAGCCGTCGTTTCCTGGAGACGTATCCGCAGATGAGCAAGGTTCAGATGACAGCGGACCAGATCCCTTTTGAAGATATACCGATTGGGTTGGAAGGGAGTTATCGACCGAGTGCGCTTGTATTTCGTTATTCGCAGAATGATCGTGCGACAGCTGCCGTGGAAGCAGAACGAACAGGAGACTCGATTGAACTCAGCAACCATTTCAGTGGTGTAGCCGATCTGAGACTGATCAAGGTCAAAGGCAGTGAATTTGCCGGATTTATGCAGGATGAATATACCACTCTTCCAGAGACATGGGATCGACCGTTATTTATTTTCCTGAACATCAATTGGCGTTATGAAGATCCGAGAGATGGCATAGATGATCAGCGTGGACGGTATGTAGCGGCGGAACAGGTCAGAGACTTGGCTGCGGCGGTATTTCATGAGTGTCGATCCGCTTCCATTCAACATCTGATCTACCAGATTGGACGCAGGTTGTTAAGTCGATTTGAGCAACTGAGTGAGGTTTCATTTGAGTCCAACAATCGGACTTGGGAAACAGTGCTGGAGGAAGTGAAAGAGGGGGAAGGCAAAGTATTTACCGAACCGAGACCACCTTACGGATTCCAGGGTTTCTCGATGACAAGGGATGATCTGGGAACAGACGGCCGTGACGCCGGGAAAGAAGGTGACGTCTAATGTCGATGTCTGATGGCCGAATTACAACACATGTGCTGGATACCTCCAAAGGTGTGCCTGCTGCGGGTGTTCGGATCGAACTGTATACCCTGAAGAGGGATGGAGAACAGGAAAACAAGACAAAAGTAGCTGAGTCGGTGACCAATGCGGATGGGCGTTTGGATGCACCGCTGCTGGATGGAGGCAAGTTGGAGCCAGCGATATATGAGCTTCAATTCCATGTCGAGAGTTATTACGCACATCGTTCATTGGAGGAGCTGGGGCAGGCATTATGGACAATTGTTCCGATTCGTTTTGCCGTATCTGATGCCTCAAGCCATTACCATATTCCATTATTGATTGCTCCAGGAGGTTACAGTACATACCGGGGAAGCTGAGAATTCACGCATCCGGTTCGGATTCAGGGGGAGGGTCATCCACATGACAACATTTGATACTATCATCCGGGGGGCCCGGGTGGTGCTGAGAGATCGGGTAGAGCAACTGGATATTGGCATTACGGGTGAGAAAATAACGGAACTGTCCAAGCGGCTGACTGCTGGTGAAGCGACTTGGATCATAGAAGCTGAGGGGCTTACAGTGATGCCTGGTGTTGTGGACATTCATGTACACTTCAATGAACCCGGACTCGCCAGTTGGGAGGGATTCCGATCGGGTTCGGCAGCACTTGCCGCAGGGGGAATCACAACCTATGTCGATATGCCGCTTAACGGCGTACCGCCAACCACAAGGCCGGAAGTATGGGAGATGAAAAAGAAAGCAGCTGCCGACCAATCCTATGTTGATTATGCCTTCTGGGGAGGTTTGGTTCCCGGCAACCGGGATGAACTTGCTCCACTGGCACGGCTGGGGGCTGCGGGATTCAAGGCATTTATGTCCGAGCCGGGTGGAGATGGGGAAGACATCTTTACCAGAGCTGATGACCATACCCTGCTGGACGGGATGAAAGAACTTGCAACATTAAACCGTGTGCTGGCACTTCATGCAGAGGACGAAGGCATCGTTGCCGAACTTGCTACGAGAAGCATCGCAGAGGGAAAGACGGAACCGATGGATTATATCCGGTCTCGTCCTGTGGATGCTGAAGTCGTCGCTGTTGCCCGAGCGTTGAAATACGGCGAACAGACCGGGTGTGCGCTGCATTTTGTGCATATCAGCACCCGGGAAGCGCTGGATCTGATTGCAGCAGCCAAACGGCGTGGGCAAAACGTAACTTCAGAGACATGTCCTCATTATCTGACGCTGACCGAGAAGGATGTGGTCCGATTGGGTGCTGTAGCAAAATGCGCTCCACCTCTGCGCAGCTCTTCCGAACAGGAGCAGTTATGGGATGCACTGACTTCAGGATTGATTGATGTTATCGCCTCAGACCATTCTCCTTGCCCACCATCCATGAAACAATCGGATAACTTCTTTGAAATCTGGGGCGGCATATCCGGGGCACAAAGCACACTGCTAATCATGCTGGAGGAAGGACATCTTCAGCGAAATATCGACCTTCCGTTGCTCGGAAGAGTGCTCTCTCTGCAGCCTGCCAGAAGGCTTGGTCTGGAGAATAAAGGGGAGATTGCAATTGGCATGGATGCAGATCTGGTTCTGATTGACTGGGGTAAGAGCACGACCCTGAACACGGAAGATCTGCTCTACACGCATAAACAGAGCCCTTATGTGGGACGTACCTTTAAGTGTCAGATTGCAGACGTATTTTGTCGTGGGCAGCGCGTCTACAACTCGGAATCCGGGTTATCTCCTGTGCCTATCGGGCAACACATTGCGGCTTATTCTTCTAGTCCCATCGAAGCGGGAACGGAGGAGACACCATGACGGAGTCTGGAGTATACCGGTCATCCGGTACCAATAACGCACCGCTTCCTTTGCCAAATGTGGAACAGGTGGAGCTGCAAGCCATGCTTGACTGGCTGTCGACATATGGTGCGGATGCACAGGGCGGCGTCACACGGCTGTTGTATGACTCGGCTTGGTGTGAAGCACAAGGTGCCCTTGCTGCCAAAATGCAGGAAAAAGGGCTGTCTCCCGAGTTCGACCAGTCCGGTAATCTGTATGGCACACTGGAGGGCGAGGGTAAGGGATCAGCGACTGGTACTGAAGAATTACCAATCGTGACCGGATCACATATCGATACCGTGGTGTATGGTGGCAAATATGATGGTGCTTACGGTGTGGTGGGGGGTGTCCTTGCTTTGGAGTATTTGCAGAAGCATTTTGGAGCACCGAAGCGCACACTTCAAGTGGTATCGTTATGCGAAGAAGAGGGAAGTCGATTCCCTTTTGCATATTGGGGTTCACGCAGTATAACAGGAATAACGTCTCTGCAAGATGTAGAGCATCTGAAGGATCAAGACGGCGTTACCTTTGCACAAGCGATCCGCGATGCGGGCTTTGGACCCGATAGTGCATATAGACCGGCCGCAAAAAAATATGGTGCCTTTATTGAGCTTCACATTGAGCAAGGTCAGGTTCTGGAACGTCTCGGACATTCGATTGGCGTTGTATCCGATATTGTAGGTCAGAAGCGTTTCAGTATCACCGTCAGCGGAGAAGCAAATCACGCCGGAACAACGCCAATGTCCTGGCGCAAAGATGCACTTGCTGGAGCAGCTGAGATGATTACTGCCGTAAGGAATGTCGCATTGGAAGCAGGAGAACCGCTGGTAGCCACGGTTGGGCGAATCACAGCCGATCCGGGTGTTGGGAATGTGGTTGCAGCGCGGGCGGTGTTTTCACTGGATATCCGCCATATCCGGCAGGAGAGTATTGATCGCTGCTGGGAGGATATGCTCCAGGCATTTAGTCGTATCGCAGCCGAGCAGCAGCTCGGATTGGATTGGGAAGAGCATCTATCCGTCACACCCATTCCCATGAACGCGCAGATGATCTCAGACATCCAAGATACCTGTGAGCAGGAGCAGTTGTCCTATTGGCTAATGCCAAGCGGAGCGGGACATGATTCGCAGATTTTTCAGCCAGCTTGTCCGACAGCCATGATTTTTGTGCCGAGTCAGGACGGTATCAGTCATAATCCACTTGAATATACAGCTGAAGCTGACCTGCTGCACGGTTTTCGGGTTCTGGTCCGGCTACTCTATAAATACGGTTACGGGAGTTGAATGCAGATGTCCAACTATAAAGAGTTATCTCCGTCCTTGCGGACCATTATGACCCCGGGCCCCGTTGAGGTTGATCCACGCGTACTCAGAGCATTATCCTTTCCGATCCTCGGGCAGTTTGACCCGGAGTTCACGTCCTTGATGAACGAGACGATGGCGATGCTGCGTGAGTTATATATGACAGATAACGAGTGGTGTTATCCAGTCGATGGCACATCGCGTTCAGGCATTGAAGCTGTGTTGGTCAGTCTGATCCAGCCCGGTGACAAAGTTCTCGTCCCGATCTACGGACGATTCGGACATCTGCTGGTTGAAATCTCGGAACGCTGTGGTGCAGAGGTCGTTTTTTTTGAAACGGAATGGGGAACGGTATTTGATCCGGAAGAGGTGATCAAGGCGATCCATGCCCATAAACCGAGTCTGGTTGCGATGGTTCATGGTGAGACTTCCACCGGTCAGATGCAGCCCCTTGCCGAGATTGGCAAAGCCTGTCGCGACCTTGATATTTTACTCGTTGTGGATGCTGTAGCAACCATTGGCGGGACGCCGGTGGAGACGGATGCCTGGTATCTGGATGCGGTGATGGGCGGAACGCAGAAATGCCTGTCCGTTCCTTCAGGGATGGCACCTCTCACGTACAACAGTCGTGTGGAACAGAAGCTGATGAGCCGCAAAACCGTTGAACGCGGACTCCGAGACGCAACCAGTGCGCGGGCAGAAGGCCGCACCATTGCCAGCAATTATTTTGACCTGAGCCAATTGCAGGATTACTGGAGTTCGGCCAGGCTGAACCACCATACAGAAGCCACCTCCATGCTCTACGGTCTTCACGAAGGATTACGTATTCTGCTGCAAGAAGGATTGGAGGCCAGGTTCCAGAGACATCTGGTGAATGAACGTGCGTTGGTCGCTGGAATACAGGGAATGGGACTGCAACTGTACGGGGATATGTCCAGTAAACTTCCGGTGGTCACCTGTATTACTATTCCGGAAGGGATTGATGGTGAGTCGGTGCGCAGCATGTTGCTAAACGATTTCAGCATTGAGATTGCCAGTTCATTTGGCCCGTTGAAAGGGCAAATCTGGCGGATCGGTACAATGGGATTCAGCTGCCAACGCAAGAATGTACTTCATGTGCTGGGAGCGCTGGAAGCTGTTCTTCTCCGTCATCGTTACGTATTACCAGCCGGTGAAGCAGTGCAGGCGGCATTGGATGTGTATGCAGGGAAGGAGGGCGCTTTATGTTAAATCAGATGCCAATCTCCAGAGAGGTCATGGTTACTACTCCTCATTATCTGGCGAGTGCAGTGGGAAGCTCCATCCTCCAGCTGGGTGGGAATGCTTATGACGCTGCTGTTGCGGTCAGTGCAGCACTGGGTGTGGTATATCCGCATATGACCGGACTTGGAGGGGATGCCTTCTTCCTGATTCATGACGGAGCCAGTGGTGAGATTAACGCCTATAACGGAAGTGGCCGCTCAGCCGCAGGCATTCATGCGGAAACGTTCAAAGCGATGGGTATGAGTGCTATTCCTCAGCGCGGTGTACTTAGTGCCATCACGGTTCCGGGAATGGTTGATGCCTGGTGGGAAGTTTGGTCCCGGTACGGTAAGTTACCGTGGGAGCAACTGCTTGAACCTGCTGCGCAGTATGCAGAAAAAGGATGCCCTGTATCCCGGAATCTCCGACTGTGGATGGAAAGGGATGAAGATTTCATCATGGGGCATACACCGCTGCGAGCGGTATTTGCGCCTTTGGGTACACTTTTGCAGGAAGGTGAGCTGCTGATCCAGCCTGATCTTGCTGCCTCCATTCGTCTGATTCAGACGGAAGGGCGAGATACTTTTTATACAGGAGAACTTGCGGATCGTCTGACTTCGGCTATTCGTGAGGATGGGGGCATGCTTGCACCAGCGGACTTTGCAGGGCATCGTGGAGAGTGGGTGAAACCGGTCAGTACGGGGTATCGTGGCTATGAAGTTTATCAGATGCCGCCAAACTCGCAGGGATTCTCGATGCTGATGATGTTAAATATGCTGGAGCATACGGATCTGTCCTCTGTAGCACGTACCTCACCGGAATTTTATCATCTGATGGCGGAAGTGGTAAAAAAGGCGTTTCGTGATCGTGACCAATATCTGACGGACCCGGATTTCAGAGACATTCCGCTGGAACATCTGTTATCCAAGGATTACGGAGACCAATTGTGGAATGAGATTCAGTCTGCTCCACCTGTGGCACAGCCGTTTTTGTCCAAAACGATAGGTCAGGACACGGCGTATGCAGCGGTTGTTGATAGCGAAGGCAATGCCGTTTCCTTCATTCAAAGCCTGTATTTTGACTTCGGTGCAGCCTATGTCCCAGGGGATACGGGGGTTATCATGCAGAACCGGGGGTCGTTTTTCTCCTTAGACCCGAGGGATGCCAACGTTCTGGAACCCAACAAACGCTCATTCCACACGCTCATGCCGGGCCTTGTTACACGAGATGGCAAACCATATATGCTCGTGGGTACACAGGGGGGAGAAGGCCAGCCGCAGACACAATTATCGGTACTTACCGGAGTGCTTGATTACGGGCTGAACATTCAGGAAGCAATCAGCTTGCCGCGTTGGGTGTACGGACGTACCTGGGGCGAAGAAGGCGATACGATGCGTGTGGAGAACCGATATCATGATGATGTATGTGCAACCCTTGCCCAGTGGGGACATAACGTTGAAGCGAGAGCACCTTGGGACGGTATTATGGGACAGTCGCAAGGCATTGTCATTCGTGAGGACGGCATGATTAGTGGCGCGGCAGACCCCAGAGGCGATGGTATAGCTATTGGATGGTAACAGCTACATGAACAGTTGTAATTTCAACTGGATAACTACACGATAACAGCGAGTTGAACGATATAGACAGACACAGATAGGGGAGATTGGCATGGGAACGATCCTGCTGAAAGGCGCACAGCTTGTGACGATGAATGCAGAGGAAGAAGTGTTCATTGGAGATCTATTGATCGAGGATAACAAAATCAAGGAGATTGCAACGCATATCGATGTTCAGGCTGACCAGGTCATTGATGCTCGCGGCAAAGTGCTGCTACCGGGCTTCATCCAGACGCATATTCATCTGTGTCAAACCTTGTTCCGTGGACGTGCGGACGATCTGGAACTGATGGATTGGCTCCGTCAACGGATCTGGCCGCTGGAAGCAGCGCATGATGAGGAGTCCGTGTATTATTCAGCAATGCTCGGACTTGGCGAATTGATCTCCAGCGGAACCACGACGATTCTGGATATGGAGACGGTACATCACACGGACTCGGCGTTTCAGGCGATGGCACAGAGCGGCATCCGGGTCATCTCCGGCAAGGTGATGATGGATCATGGAGACGAGGTTCCGGAACCTCTGCGTGAGAATACAGCAACTTCGCTGCAACAGAGTGTGGATCTGCTGGAGAAATGGAACGGGTTTGGCGGAGGTCGCATTCAATATGCGTTCTGTCCACGCTTTGTTGTATCGTGTACCGAAGAATTGCTGATAGAGGTACGCGACCTGTCCAATAAATATCATGTCAAAGTCCACACCCATGCCTCCGAGAATCGCGGAGAGATCGAACTGGTAGAACACGAACGCGGAATGCGTAACATCGTATACCTCGATCATATTGGTCTGGCTACCCCAAGATTGGTGCTGGCCCACTGTGTATGGCTGAGTGAGGAAGAGAAAGAGATCATCCGCAAGCGCGGAGTCAAAGTCACTCACTGTCCTGGATCGAATATGAAGCTTTCCTCCGGAGTAGCGGATATTCCGGATCTGCTGAATCGTCAGATCGCGGTTGGGATCGGGGCTGATGGTGCGGCGTGTAACAACAATCTGGATATGTTTCAGGAGATGCGCCTCACAGCGCTGATGCAGAAGATTCCTCATGGTCCAACGGTGATGGATGCCCGGACCGTATTGCGCATGGCTACCATGGGTGGTGCGGAGGTGCTCGGCTTGTCGAAGGAAATTGGCAGTCTCGAAGTGGGCAAAAAGGCAGATATGTTACTGCTGGATCTGGATGATTTTCACACGTACCCTTCTTATGAGACGGATGTCTATTCACGCGTGGTCTATTCCGCAACACGTAGTTGTGTGGACACCGTAATTATCGATGGCAGCATTGTACTAAAGAATCGCAAGATTCAGACAATTGATCGTGGTATTGTGCTGCGTGAGTCGGATAAAAGCATTGCGAGATTGATGAAGCGCATCTGATCGAAGGAAACGTATGCAATTCAGAAAGGATGGAGACCGATATGGAAATGCATGATCTGTGTACAATCGCAGCCCGTGAAATGCGCTGTGTGCTCGCAACAGCGATCAAGGTAGAGGGTCATGCTTACCGTAAGCAGGGAGTCTCTATGCTGTTGACCGAGGAGGGCCAAATGTATGGCAGTATCAGTCCGGGATGCCTGGAGAGTGATCTTCAGGCCCGGGTGAGCCATGTGCTGGATACAAACCAGATGGAATTCGCGGAGTACGACATGCGTCCCGAGGATGATCTGTCCTGGGGGGAGACGATTGGCTGCGGCGGACTCGTTGTTGTGTTGCTTGAACCAGTGTGTGGTGAACTCCGATCTACGTTGCAGAAGATGCATGAGTGTTTGCAATCCGGCGCTGCAACAGCGTTAACCCGAACGTTCCAAGATGATTACACAAGGGTTCAATATGGATGGAAACGGATTGAGCCTACGGAAAAAGGGCACCAGCCAGTCTTGCGTCCTTCGCTCGTCCCCCCTCATGATCGTGTGGCATATTATAATCTAACTTCATTGCAGGTTGATGTACAACACAGCAGTGGGAATATCAAGCATGAACATATGGCATTAACACAACATTCTCGCGATATACCTCGCCTTACGCTTGTGCCTGAAAGGGTACCTGCTGCGTCAAACGGATCTCACTCTTCCCCTCCGTCCGGTGATTCACAACATATCTCTGATGTTGATGCTGAAATAGCGACAAACAACACGGTTTCAACGAATCCCTGGGGCCTTCCGCAACAACTGACTTCGCTGTACACGCCTAAACCTCGCCTGATTATCATCGGAGCCGGAAATGATGTTTTTCCTGTTGCCAGACTCGCCCGGTCCGCAGGATTCCGTGTAGTGGTAGCTGATTGGCGAGAGTCCTTATGCACTTCGGAACGATTCCCTGAAACCGAACTCGTACTGGGTTTCCCATGTGAGATCATGCCTCTGTTAAAGGTAACCAAAGGGGATTATTTGATATTGATGAGTCACAACTTCCCCCGCGAACGTGAACTGTTGGAGATGTTAGTGGACTGTGAGTATGCGTATCTTGGGATCATGGGTTCCAAAACACGAACAGCCCGTCTGCTGGATGGTTTACCACCGTTGAAATATGTACATTCTCCCGTTGGTTTGAGCATCGGGGCGGACGGTCCCGAACAGATCGCCATCAGCATTGCAGCGGAATTGATCGCATGTAAACATAAGGTTTCTTCCTTGAGTTCCGAGGTGGGGCAGAAGGGAAGCGTTGCACATGCGAATGACGGGCATAGTTCTGGCAGCAGGTAAGAGTTGTCGCCTTGGTCGGGATAAACTCTCGGTTGTCATGCCAGACGGGAGGTCACTGGCTGCATGGTCACTGGAAGCTGCGCTGAATTCGGAGCTGGATCAAGTGGTCTGTGTGGTCAAACCGGAAGATTCGTTGGCATGGCTGCCTGTAAAATGGATTGATTCTGCCACTTATGCCTATCATCCCACAGCGAGACTTCGAATTGTTGTCTGTGCAGACTATGCTTTTGGTATGGCGAATTCTCTTCATTCTGGCGTGTTGTCGGCCATGGAGTACAAACCGGAGGGCATTCTCATGTTGCTGGGGGATCAGCCTTTATTAAAAGCGCAGGATATTAATCGGGTGACCACAGCACTGGCTACCCACAAGCTGAGTGACTATGTCGCAGCTACCGACGGTGAGGGAGGCAAGCCGCCCGTTGCTTTTCGCTCCCATATGTTCGGTCCTCTGTTGTCTCTGCATGGAGATGAGGGGGCACGCAAGATTATGCGCAGCGCTAATTATTCAGGAGTACATGTACCACTGTCTGAGACGAGTTTCTGGGACGCGGATACAGAACCGGAATTGGAACGCATTTTGAATCATGTATATGAATCGGGGCAGGCAGACTATATAACAGGAGAAGATTAATGACTATGAATAATTTAATTATATGATCAGGTCAACCTGGCAGTCTGGTTGGCCTGTTTGTCTTCTTTTCACGCATGGGGAAAGAGAGTTTACGTTAGTTTTCGATAGATCATGATGCATCAAGCACAAATGGAACACAGGTTTTATACATTTATCCAAAACGATGTGAAGGTAATTGACGTTGCTGCTGAACTCTCATATGATTTGAAGAATTATCTGATCAGACGGTTGAATTTCCTGCCCAAGGAAGAGAGAGAAAGGGGATGCAGCGATGGTAACACCGGCATACGGTTCTGGAGCCATTCCATCGGTATGGCAGCCTGAGAATCTGCAAGAACTGCAAACGTTAAGAAGTAGACTGAAGGAAATTTGTTGTTTCACGGCAGGCGGAACATTGCTGCGAACCCAGTGGGAGGGCGGCTTGGTTCCAGCGCCTGAACACATGATTAGCCTGGCTCGTATTCCTGAAATGAGTGGTATATCTACTCGTGGAGATGAGATCGTCATTGGCGCAATGACCCGATTAAAGGAATGTGCTGCACAAACGTTGCTGCGTCAACTGCCGATTCTGCAAGAAGCGGTGAATGCAATTGCTGCCCCTTCCATTCGAAATGTGGCAACCATTGGCGGGAACATTGTGTCCGGAGTGGGTGATACACTGACTGCTTTGCTTGTATATGATGCAAAGTTGCACTGGTTGACGGATAGCGGAATCGAGACCCGCAGTGTGTCTTCCTGGCTTCAGGGTGGACGGGATGGCAGCCGTAATCCAGGGGACGTATTAATCTCGATTCATATCCCGATGAGACCGTCCTCTCTGCTTGATGTGGACAGTGGGCACAAGCCTGCTGCACGAGAAGTTTCCTTTTACCGCAAGTTGGGTCGACGGGAGACGTTCAGTGCATCGCTGGTGACTGTTGCGTTATACGGTGAAATTGATTCGGATCATCGCTGGACCAAGATTGCGATTGCTGCAGGCGGGGGCTCAGGCATGGCGATGCGACTTCTGGAGTCGGAACAACAGCTTCTTGGTAGCGAAGCTTCTGTCATGCAAGCGGCGACTCTCGCAACTGCTGTGGCTGACGAATTTACGACGTATGGCGATGCATTTGCAACGGAACATTATCGTAAGCAGACCGCAGGCAACATGCTGGGCGCCGGGCTATGGCAGGCACTTCACGAATAGATGAATGGGATCAAACAAAGGGGGAGAGGGATCATGCTGCTGAATCGGAAACAGAGCGGGAAACGCTGGCACCTGCGGCCAGATGGGGCACCCAAAGTAACAGGTCAGCTTCAATATCTGACGGATATGACGCTACCTGACATGATTCATGGCAGAGTATTGCGAAGCGAATATCCTTATGCTCGTATACTGTCTATAGATACTTCGGAAGCTGAGGCGTTGGAAGGTGTCTATGCGGTTTTGACCTCCAAAGATGTGCCTGGTCTGAATCGTTTTGGCATAGCGACCCCGGATCAGCCTGTGTTTTGTGAGGATATTGTACGTTATGTCGGTGACGCCATTGCAGCGGTTGCTGCGGATTCTCCGGAACGTGCGGCACTTGCGCTGGACGCGATTCGCGTAGAGTATGAGGAACTCACTCCGCTGAATAGTACAGACGCTGCCTTGGCTCCCGGAGCACCAGAGCTGCATGAGCATGGACCAGGTAATGTGCTGCATCGGACGGAAATCAAACGTGGAGACGCCGAGCAAGCCTTTGCCACGTGTGATCATATCGTGACAGAGACGTATTATACGCCTCGTCAGATGCATGCGTACATGGAGACAGAAGGTGGCCTGTTTGTCCCGGATGAAGAGGGAAGGCTGAATGTATACGCGGCAACGCAACATGGCTATAAAGATCGGATGCAGCTTGCGCGCATTATTGGCTGTCCTGAAGAAGACATTCGGGTGGTGTCTTCACCGATTGGTGGTTCATTTGGCGGAAAAGATGAACTAAATGTACAGCCTTATGGTGCACTGCTGGCCTTGAAATGCGGACGTCCTGTGAAAATGCATAATTCTCGTAAAGAATCCGTACGTGCAGGGCTGAAACGTCACCCAATGAAGATTGAAATGCAGACCGGTATGAGTCGAGAAGGTATCATACAAGCGCATCGTGTCCGTATTACAGCAGATACGGGAGCGTATGCCACCCTGGGTGCACCCGTGCTGAACTTCTGTACCGAACATTGCCTTGGACCATACGCCATTCCGAATGTGGATGTGGAAGGTGTGTCTGTGTATACGAATAATGGATTGTCGGGTGAGTTTCGCGGATTTGGTGGGAACCAGGCGATTTTTGCCATGGAAGGCCAGATGGATCGGCTTGCAGAGATCATGAACATGGACCCTTGGGAGTTCCGCAGGCGTAATATGAGGGAAAAGAATGATCCCGGACCTTTGAATCAACGCATTCTGGTTACGGATGGACTGTCCCAAGTATGGGAGGCTTTGGATCGCTCCGAACTGTGGCAAAAACATCAGCATCCCCCGACAGATCCTACTTTGCCGCCGTGGATCAAGCGCGGTGTGGGAGCAGCGATTGCCATGCACGGTGCAGGGCTGGGTTACGGCATTCCAGACCCTGCGGGAGGCCGTCTGGCCCTGAATAACGAAGGCAAGATTGAGGTGGCGTTCAGCTACGAGGAATTCGGTCAGGGGCTCATTGCAACGCTGGAAATTATGTTATGTGATCTATTCCAATGCAGTACATCGGATCTCAGTATCATCATTGGAGATACGGATCGTGTGCCTCACAGCGGATCAAGCACAGCTTCACGTTCAACAACGATGGCATGGATGGCTCTTCAACGCTTGCAGACTCCGTTTCGTTCCCGTGTTCTCGATGTCGCGTCTGAAATGTCCGGCGTTCCGGCAGATGAACTGGTGACAGGGCCTGGGGGAATATGGCGCAAAGGCCAGCTTCCTGCCGAAACTTCAGAAGTAGAAACAGATGTGCAAGGGACAGGAAAGAGTGAGAAGGAAGTAACATTGGCCCTGGAAGGCGTAAAACAAACGTCTGCTATAGGGAATGAAAGTGATCAAACTGCTGAAAGTTATTTAGGTTTATCTCAACACCTGGTGAAAGAGAGTGTCTCATCAGGCTTTGTGGTTTCGTATGCTGAACTCGCAACGCAGGGCGAAGCCGATGAATGGATTTTCGATACAAAGTTTGATTACCCAACTACGCCAGACAACGTGGTAGGCGGGCATTATTTGTATACGTATGCAGCGGTTGCGGCAGAGGTGGAAGTAAATACATTGACCGGAGAAACCAAGCTGCTGGATACGCGCCATGTTGTTGCGGCAGGTCCAGTTATCAACCCTATGGGCTATATCGGACAGATTGAAGGCGGGAGTGTCATGGCGCTGGGATTCACATTGACCGAGGATGCGGTCATGCAGGACAGCCGTTATGTAACCACTAACCTCGACACGTATCTGATCCCAACCATTCAGGATATTCATACCAATCTGGAGGTTGAAGCTATTGAAGACTTACCCGAAGGGGATGCGTTTGGACCGAGGGGGATCGGTGAGATTGGTTCCGTAGCGCTTGCGCCAGCCATTACTGCTGCAATACATCAGGCGACAGGCGTATGGATTAACCGTCTTCCTGTACCGAGGGAACAACTGGTCAGACCTTTAAATGTACCTTTGCAGGAAGGAGTGAGTCCATCATGAATAAGCCACTTGAGAATCACTGGACAGCCGTTGTGAATGGTGAACATAAACATCTGGAGATTGCGCAAACGACCCGACTTGTCGATGTGCTTCGGACTCATTTGCAACTGACGGGTACCAAAGTATCCTGCGAAGTTGGTCGCTGCGGCTCATGTATGGTTCTAATGGATGGAGAGCCCGTGAATTCCTGTCTTGTCATGGCTTATCAATGTGAAGGCAGTGACATTATGACCATTGAAGGTCTGCATGGCGAGGAGAAAGGCACCCTGCATCCGATTCAACAAGCTTTTGTGGAGGAAGGTGGCTTCCAGTGCGGCTACTGTACTCCGGGCATGGTGATCTCAACCAAAGCATTACTGGATGCACATCCTGAGCCTTCTCAAGAACAGATTGAAACGGGGTTGTGCGGGAATCTGTGTCGTTGTACCGGCTATGGTGGCATTATTCGGGCGGTACGCAAGGCAGGGGAACGCTGTGTGATAAAGGAGACGTCTGCCGAGGAAACCGTTAGTTGAGTTGGTGCGCAGGACGTAGATATAGCAAGGGCAATTGAAGAAACGTTCTTTGAAAAAGCATCCGATCCAGGAATGCTTTTTTTTGTTTTTATAGGTTTTCTGCCAAGTACAATCATCTAATGTGAGATGAAGTTCTAGGCCCAAATCTGGTTAGATAATGAACCGTTTTCGATTTTCATCACTATTGGTGAGACGATGGAGTAATGACATTCAAAGTACTGGTACAAAAGAATTTCCAACATTCGTATTCACCATATATTTACAAATATTGGCATGCGTGCTATGTTTAAAATGAAAGCGCCATCATGAATGGGTTCATTGACATTTCATTATCATATTTCACTTGGGAAGGAAGATGGAATTGATGAAAAATTTGTTCAAAAAGGCAACCGCAATGATGCTGGCATTGGTCCTACTGCTTGGATTAATGACAGCGCCCGTTCATGCAGACACACCATTGTTCACCATCGAAAGCGAAGATGCGCAGCTCACCCCGGATCTTCAAGTGGTTACTTCAATCTATGGACAACCCAAGCCCGGATTCTCAGGGGCCGGATTTGTCTGGATGCAGAACTCTGGCACATTAACCTTCACAGTTACTGTCCCGGAAACCGGCATGTACGCAATCTCCACACGATATATGCAGGAGCTCAGTGCAGATGGCAGGTCACAAAATTTAATTGTGAATGGTGTTACGAAAGGTGCGTACATGCTGCCTTACACGACAACATGGTCAGACTTCGATTTTGGCTTTCACAAGCTGAATCAGGGTGCCAACACGATTGAGCTGAAGGCTGGCTGGGGCTTCGCGTATTTTGATACTTTTACAGTGGATCATGCTGATCTGGATCCCCTGAATGTGCAGCCAGTTCTCACTGATCCTGAAGCTACACCGGAAACTCAAATTTTGATGAATTATTTAACGGAGGTATACGGAAACAACATTATTTCTGGTCAGCAAGAGATCTACGGAGGAGGGAATGACGGAGATACAGAGCTTGAATTCGAGTGGATTCATAATTTGACCGGAAAGTATCCGGCTATCCGTGGCTTTGATCTGATGAACTATAATCCGTTGTATGGTTGGGAGGACGGCACAACCGATCGCATGATTGATTGGGTGAATAACCGTGAAGGTATTGCAACAGCTTCCTGGCATATCAATGTGCCTCGTAATTTCAATACGTATGAGCTTGGGGACTTTGTGGATTGGAAAGAAGCTACGTACAAGCCAACCGAAACGAATTTTAATACAGCAAATGCGGTAATTCCCGGTACGAAAGAGTATCAATACGTGATGATGACCATCGAGGATCTGGCCGAACAATTGCTGATTTTGCAAGATAACGATGTGCCAGTGCTTTTCCGTCCGTATCATGAAGCAGAAGGCAACGGCGGGCTGAACGGGGAAGGTGCATGGTTCTGGTGGGCTTCGGCAGGCGCAGAAGTGTACAAAGAGCTATGGGATCTGCTTTATACCGAATTGACCGAGACGTATGGCTTGCACAATCTGATCTGGACCTACAACAGTTACGTATACAGCACTTCTCCTGCCTGGTATCCGGGCGATGATCAGGTAGATCTTGTCGGATATGATAAATACAATACGATCTACAACCGTTATGACGGTTTGTCCGGCGTACCAAATGAGGACGCAATTACCTCGATTTTCTATAAGCTTGTTGAGTTGACAAACGGTACGAAAATGGTAGCCATGACGGAGAACGACACGATTCCAAGCGTGAAAAATCTGACCGAGGAGAAATCAGGATGGCTGTACTTCTGTCCTTGGTATGGCGAGCATCTGATGAGTTCTGCTTTTAATTACCCGGCAACATTGAAAACGCTTTATCAAAGTGATTATGTCATTACGTTGGATGAGCTGCCAAATCTAAAGGTTAACAATCCCAACCCCAGTGCATCCATCACACCTGGAAACGTTGAATTTGACAAATACACACCCAATCAAAGCGATAAAACCGTAACCGTGAATGCAAACGGCAATACGCTAACTGCTCTCCGGGCAGGCAACAATGCGTTGACCGCAACGACAGACTATACCTTGAACGGAAGCACATTGCTGCTGAAAAAAGCTTATCTGGCGACACTGCCAGTTGGTGAGCATTCGATTGTTCTGGATTTTATTCAAGGTCAGGACCCTGTGTTAAAAGTCAAAATTGTGGATTCAACACCGGGTACAAATGCTGTGATTTCTCCTGTGAATGCAACATTTGATAAAGCGACGAATCCCGCACAGGATATTTCCGTATCTCTCACCTTAAACGGTCGTCAACTTACAAGCATCAAAAAGGGGAATGTTACACTTGTAGCGGGTCAGAATTATACAGCATCCAGCTCTGCTGTTGTTCTGAACAAATCCTATCTTGCCACGCTTCCGCTGGGCCAGAACGTATTGACCTTTCACTTCAATGGAGGAAATGACGCTGTGCTAACGGTGAACGTCGTAGATAGCACCGTTACTGTCCCAGCAGGGGATTTGACGATTCAAGCTTTTAACGGCAATACAATTGCATCCACCAACGGAATTTCACCCAAATTCAAATTGGTCAACTCAGGCAATTCGGCTATTCCGTTAAGTGATGTAAAACTCCGGTATTACTATACAATTGACGGGGAGGAAGCTCAGAGTTTCTGGTCCGACTGGGCCAGTATGGGCAGCACAAATGTAACGAGCCAATTCGTTAAACTGGCGACTCCAGTTGCCGGAGCGGATCATTATCTTGAAGTGGGCTTTACAAGTGCAGCGGGATCACTGAATGCGGGCCAGAGCGCAGAGGTTCAAACTCGCTTTTCCAAAAACAATTGGACGAATTACACACAGACTAATGATTACTCGTTTAAGGCATCTGGTAGTCAGTTCGCAAACCATGATAAGGTCACCGGGTATGTGAACGGTCAGTTGGTATGGGGAATTGAGCCGTAAAGGTAGGTAGCACGTTTAATGGGCTGGATCAGGGGTTGAACCTCTGATTCAGCCTTTTTATGGTGTAGAAGGTGTACACCGAATAGACGGAATGTTCTTTATCACTTCTAGAATGTGAAGATGTATCCATGTCTGTTCATATGCGATCTATTATCTTTTTCGTATGGCCCATAATGAACTGAAGAAGTACACCTGCACAACATACGGTTATCAACGTTCCAAGCCCGATCGGTCCACTGAGCAGAAACGCCAGAATTAAAAATACAAGGTAAATGAATGTTCTCGATACAAATAAGGGAGTTCGAGTGATTTCATGCAAAATTAATGTTAAGCGGTCAATCGGAATGGGTGCAAAATTGGTCTGTAAATAAATTGCCGTGCCGATACTTATGATCACTAAACCAATGACAAAAGTCATTAATTTGCTGTACCAAACTTCGGGTGTGATCAAGGAATCAGATACATAAAGCCAGATATCAATCCCGACACCAGTAATGAATGCGGTGACGAGTCCCAAAAACTCGGGTTTTTGCTGCTGCAAAAGCGAATTACATCCAATTAATAGGAAAGCAATGATGACCTCCCAGCTACCTACACTTAGCCCTACATGATGTGACAGCCCCACCAGAAGTGCATCAAACGGTGAGGTACCCAATTCAGATTGGATGGTAAGGGAAATGCCAAGTGTTAAGATGAGAATACCTGCGGCAAAAAGTACATATTTCAAATTCATTCAACCTCTTTTTTTAATATTATGTTGCAAATACAACAAAATTGAGCTAAATTCAATGTAACCCTTTTTTATTGCATTTGCAACAAACGATTAACTTGTTAAAGGAATGTGAATATAGATGACGATTCGTATAGAGAGATGTACCATTGAACATGTATGTGAACTGCAGGAGATTAGTTATGAGACGTTTAATGAAACGTTTAAAGCGCAAAATTCACCCGAAAATATGAAAGCTTATCTGGAAAAGGCGTTTAATCGGGAGCAATTGGAAACGGAACTGTCCATGGCGGATTCGCAATTTCTTTTTATTTATGTCAACAATCAAGTTGCTGGGTACATGAAGGTGAATATCAATGATGCGCAGTCTGAGAAGATGAGCGTGGAATCCCTTGAGATCGAGCGGGTGTACATCAAAAAAGAGTTCCAAAAACATGGCCTTGGTAAAGTGCTGCTCCATAAAGCCATAGCGATGGCAAAAGAACATCACAAAACAAATATTTGGTTAGGTGTGTGGGAGAAAAATGAAAATGCTATCGCATTTTATGAAAAGATGGGGTTTGTACAGACAGGAGCCCATGCTTTTTACATGGGAGATGAGGAACAGATTGATTTGATAATGACCAAAACGATATTGTAACTGGATCATCGAGGGAAAAGCTTGGGAGAAAAATGCTATTGAGCAGAATTCTTTCGGGCTTTTTTATGTTTTGCCAGAACCGTTGAATCATAAAATGAAGAAATTGACGAATATTAATACATAATAAATATTATGTAAACTTATTATTTTCGATGACCTTCATAAGCTGCATCTATGGCTTTAGTAAAAGTTAAAGGCCTGATTAATACATAACTGGCAGTATAATTTTGCTCAATAATCGTGAAGGTAACAGGTTGATCTCAAGGATCGTCAATATAATTTATTAGTTTATTTCTACGTTTGGACAGTCAGCCGAAAATCGTTTTCGTTTGTAGTCTGTTAGATAAGGTTAAGTCTTAATAATCAGAATATAAGTTGTATATACCTCATGTTAAAAGAACTTTTTGCACGTGAAACGGACGTGTTAATCCACCATGTTGAATTATTTAGTTTTAGAGCGGAAAATGGAAAATAAAATTAATATTTCAAGTAAGAAATCAGGAGGATTGGACTCTTAAAACCAGCCGAAAAAAGGAGCAGAATCAATCAAAATATTAATTGGATAAATAAGGTATGAATCGTTCGAAAGGCGCTACTACGCCTTTTATAGATCAATTTCATATGGATTTGCGATGGATTTAGTACCGCTTTCACGTTATGCTTTTGGAAATTGGAAAGGAAGTGGGAAAAATGGAACGCGAACTGGCGTTGGAAATTGTCAGAGTAACAGAATTGGCTGCGTTAGCTTCAGCACCCTGGATGGGACGAGGCGACAAGAACAGTGCAGATGAAGCGGCTACTTTGGCCATGCGCGCCATGTTCGATTCCGTGTCCATTCGCGGCACGGTGGTAATCGGTGAAGGAGAAATGGATGAAGCCCCCATGTTGTACATCGGCGAGGAAGTGGGCAACGCTGAGGGGCCTGAGGTTGACGTGGCTGTAGACCCGCTCGAAGGTACAGAAATCGTGGCCAAAGGACTAAACAACGCTCTATCGGTTATTGCAGTGGCGGGAAAAGGTAACCTGCTCCACGCACCGGACATGTATATGGAGAAACTTGCGGTAGGGCCTGCGCTTGTAGGCAAGGTCAGCATTGAAGACCCGGTTGAAGTCACACTGGAGAAAGCCGCTGCCGCATTGAACAAAAACATCTCGGATCTGACAGTGATGATTCTGGATCGTGTGCGCCATGAGAGCACAATTAAGACTCTACGCAAGGTCGGTGTACGGATCAAGTTCCTCAGTGACGGTGATGTTGCTGGGGCGATGGCACCGGCCTTCCCGGAGGCGGGTATCGATCTCTATGTCGGATCTGGAGGAGCGCCAGAAGGTGTGCTGGCTGCTGCAGCGCTATCTTGCCTTGGGGGTGAGATTCAAGGTCGTCTGATGCCTGCCAACGCAGACGAATTCCAACGTTGCTTGCAGATGGGAATTGATAATCCTTACAAAGTGTTAACGATGCAGGATATGATCGGCACAGCGGATGTCATTTTTGCTGCAACAGGTGTGACGCCAGGTGAGATTCTGGGAGGGGTACGGTATCTTGCGGATGATCGGGCTGAGACGGATTCGATTGTCATGCGTGCCAAAACGAAGACCATTCGATTCATTCGTTCCCAACACTTCCTGCCTAACAAAGAAGTGCTGCACAAAGTAAGACAGCTTCAATCCACGCCTGAACCATCGGACCGCATTCCGAATCTTGTGAAAACGATGGAGCAGGCTGAGTTTAGTCAATCCTCCGTTGATCTTGGTGTTACAACGACGTTGTGAGCTGCACTCCCCATTAATTGTACAAATAGCAGCAACCGTAATCGTTGTAGTGTGTTTGATAAGTAACTTGGACCCCTAAGGTTACAGGGTGCTCGGATTCAATGAAAGTACCATCTCTGGCAAGATAATAATGAGGGCTTGGATTAACCCGAGCTCTCGTTATTTTTTGTTTAAAGCATTGACAACGGTTACATGGCATGAGAAAATGTACGCGCGTACATAAATATCGATTTTTAGTTATTACATCATTTATAGGTGAGCTAGAAGGGGGTGAAATTCATGGCATCTCGTAAAGAAGTGGCTGATCTTGCGGGTGTTTCCGAGGCAACGGTCTCCCGGGTGCTTAATGGGGTAGGTCCTATTAAAGAAGAGACACGCCGCAAGGTTCTTGAAGCTTCTGAACAGTTAGGCTATGTGCCCAGCGCTCTTGCTCGCAGTTTTGCCAGAAGTAAAAGCGGGAACCTTGGCGTGGTATTACCTTATGTTCCGAAGGCGCATCTGTTCTCGGCGTATTTTTTCTCGGAAATGCTGAGTGGGATTGGAAGCAAAGCCAGAGACAATGGCATGGACCTGTTGGTTATGTTCCGGACACCCGGTGAAGTATTGAATTATACGGATCTGTTCCGGCGTCAGAAAGTGGACGCTTGCATTATCCTAGGTGCCAGAGACGATCATGAAGAACTGGCGGCCATGCAGCAGCTTCACCAGGAAGGACACCCGTTCTGTGTCATGAATCAGCATTTTGAGGGCCAATCATTCACGGAAGTGGATGCGGATCATGTGGAAGGAAGCAGGCTTGCCATACGTCATCTTACGGATCAGGGGTATCGCAAAATCGCTTTTCTCAATGGTCCGGACAGCTATTCCAACAGCCAGGAGCGAATGGAAGGCGTTCGTCTTGGCCTGCAAGAAGCAGGTATGGAGCTGGACCCGAGTCTATTGCTTAAAGGGAATTATAGTAGAAGAAGTGGCATTGAGGCGGCAGCGATTGTAGCAGATCGGCTACATGAGATTGATGCTGTATTTGCGGCCAATGACCGGATGGCCATTGGTGTGATGCATGGTTTGCGTGAGCGGGGAATAGGACCTGCGGATTTTCCGGCATTTGTGGGTTATGACGACTCCGATGCCGCCGAGATGGCGGTTCCGCCACTGAGCAGCGTCAGGGTTCCATTTTTCGAGATGGGTGAACTTGCAGCATCGAAGGTTATGCATGGGTCTGTGGGTGAGACGCATCAAGAGAATAACCCTGTTCCAGCGGTAACCGAATCAGCGAGAGCGTTGTTGCCTACCGAACTGATCATCCGTGCTTCTTCTATCCGTCGATAGTTTATTGGTACACATATTGAAAGAATTTTTATTATTCCAAAGGAGGAAATGACCATGTCAAATCGTCTTCGTGTCGGAATGGTTGGATACAAGTTTATGGGGAAGGCCCACAGTAATGCCTATCGCAGTCTGCCAATGTTTTTCCCGTCTGCTCCGCTGCAGCCTGAGATGTCTGTGATCTGTGGACGTAACGAGCAGGGAGTGCAGGAGGCAGCGAATCAGTTCGGCTGGTCCGAAAGTGTAACAGATTGGCGCGAACTGGTGAAGCGGGATGATATCGATCTGATTGATATTAACGCCCCAAGTGATGCCCACAAGGAAATTGCGTTGGAAGCAGCCCGTCAGGGCAAGCACCTTTTTTGTGAGAAACCACTGGCTCTGTCCCTCGCGGATTCGCGTGAGATGCTTCAGGCCGCAGAGGAGGCCGGAGTCGCCCATATGGTGGGGTTCAACTATCGTTTCTCACCAGCAGTACAATTAGCGAAAGATCTGGTTGAAAGCGGACGACTGGGTAAAATCTATCATTTCCGTGCGTTTTTCCTTCAGGACTGGATCATGGACCCTTCGTTCCCGCTGGTATGGCGTTTGCAAAAAGAAGTGGCTGGCTCTGGTTCCCATGGGGATCTGGGCGCGCACTTAATCGATCTGGCTCGTTTCCTTGTTGGTGAATTCCAGGAAGTCATCGGCATGAGCGAAACATTTATCAAAGAACGACCACTTGCAGCAGAGATGACCGGGCTGAGTGCAAAGGGCAGTTCGAATGCGGATGCACCGAAAGGAGAAGTGACCGTCGACGATGCTACGTTGTTCCTGGCACGATTCGCAGGAGGGGCGCTGGGCAGCTTCGAAGCTACACGTTTTGCAGCGGGGCATCGCAGTACGAACTCGTTTGAGATTAATGGCAGTCTCGGCAGTGTACGGTTTGATTTTGAGCGGATGAACGAACTGGAAGTATATTTTACAAAGGATGAAGAGGACGTACAGGGATTCCGCCGTGTACTGGCAACCGATCCGGCACACAAGTATTCCGAAGCCTGGTGGCCTGCCGGACATACGATTGGATTCGAGCACACGTTCACGCATGAAATGCTGGAGTTGGTAACTGCGATCTCTGAAGGACGACAACCATCACCGAGTTTCCACGATGGGGTCGCCTGTCAGGCTGTACTGGAAGCGGTAGAACGTTCGGTGACGGAGCGACGCTGGGTGACACTTGAAGAGATGTAAGTGAGCAAGCAAGGCGGAGGAAGTCAGGATTAGCGTTGAGCACAACTAAACTAGTTGAAAGCGAGTGAATAAGCGATGAGTAAAGCACTGATTGTATGGGGCGGCTGGGATGGACATGAACCGGAGCAGGTAGCAGCGATTTTTGAGCGTATTTTGAAGGAAGAGCAGTTTGAGGTTGAAGTCTCGAATACGTTGGAGTCTTATGCGGATGCAGAGAAGCTGATGGGTCTGGATCTGATCGTGCCATTGTGGACGATGGGACAGATTGAGCAGGAATTGGTCAATAACGTATCTGCGGCTGTTCAGAGCGGTGTGGGCTTGGCTGGTATTCATGGCGGGATGTGTGATGCCTTCCGAAATAACGTAGACTGGCAGTTTATGACGGGTGGACAATGGGTTGCTCATCCAGGTAACGATGGTGTTGAGTATGTGGTGAACATGAAGCGTGGCTCTAGCCCGTTACTGGATCATATTGAAGATTTTCAGGTGAAAAGTGAACAGTACTACCTGCACGTAGACCCGGCAGTGGAAGTATTGGCAACAACTCGGTTCCCAGTGGTTACTGGTCCGCATGCAGCGAATGGACCCGTAGATATGCCTGTTGTCTGGACGAAACGATGGGGTGCAGGACGGGTATTTTACAACTCACTGGGACACCATGCAGACATTGTAGACATGAAACCCGTGACAGAAATGATGCGCAGTGGTTTCAAATGGACAGCAGCAGGTAAAGAGCTTGCCAAGAGTCGAGTAAGTGCAGCAACCGAAGTGTATACAGGTATGGCGGACAATCAGAACTAATGAGATTGTAGTTTGATCGTAAACGTAACTTCAGTGTCAACCATTCATCCTCAATGGATAAACCATTTCTGATCCACGGCGAAGGGAGCCCCAGGCATGAAAACAATGAAAGTAGGCATTATTGGCTGCGGTAAAATCAGCGGTATTTATATGGAAAATTGTCACCGGTTCGAGGTGCTGGAACTAGTTGCTGTTGCGGATCTTGATCGGAAACGTGCAGAGGAGCAGGCTGCAGCCTATAACGTGCCAAACGTATACAGCGTGGATGAAATCTTGGCTGATCCCGAGATTGAGCTGATCATCAACCTGACGATTCCTTCCGTTCATGCGGATGTATGCTTGCGGGCGCTTGAATCAGGCAAACATGTCTATGTGGAAAAACCACTCGCTGTTACCCGTGAAGAAGGGCAGGCTGTGCTCGAAACAGCGAAGCGTAAAGGATTGCTCGTGGGCTGCGCGCCAGAGACTTTCTTTGGTTCAGGTATCCAGACTTCACTTCAATTGGTGGAAGAAGGGGTAATCGGCAAGCCGGTTGCGGCGACCGCATTTATGATGAGCCGTGGTCATGAACACTGGCACCCAGATCCGGAGTTTTATTACGCATCAGGCGGTGGGCCAATGTTTGACATGGGTCCGTACTACCTCACGGCATTGGTTCAACTGATGGGACCGATCAAGTCCATTGCGGGCATGACAGGTAAAGCCATGGAAGAACGGACGATTACGAGTGAGAAAAAGAGAGGTCAAGTGGTTCCCGTCGAAATTCCAACTCACGTTACGGGTCTGTTGCAGTTTGAGCAGGGTGCCATTGGCACGCTAATTACGAGCTTTGACGTATTTGGCGGAAGTGCACTGCCACCGATTGAGATATACGGCACGCATGGCACATTGCAGGTACCTGATCCCAACACCTTCGGCGGTCCGGTTCGTTACCGCTTGCTGGGTGAACATGAATGGACGGAAGTTCCGCTTCTCCCAGGATATCAGGAAAATACACGCGGCATCGGTGTGGCAGATATGGCCTATGCAGCCCAAAGTGGACGTGCACACCGTGCGAGCGGGGAACTGGCATACCACGTACTTGAGGCCATGTGGGCATTCCATGATTCATCAGATGAGCAGACGTTTTACCAGATGAAAAGCTCGTGTCAGCGCCCGGCTGCATTGCCGGTGGATCTGCCATTGTATACATTGGATAAATAAGATAGCCATTATGGCTTATATCATGGCGAACAGCCCCTTTCCTTCGAACACGGAAAGGGGCTGTTTTTATTAAATTTAAGAAAAATTGGAGATAACAGCGATCGGAAGGTTGTTCGGTCATTGGAGTGTCCAGTGTATATATTCTTTAATTCAACTTATATAGCCATTTTAGGGCTCAAATCCCGCCTGACTGATCCAGATCTCATCCTCGGCAAAAACGTTTTTCATCCGTTGAACAACAGTCTGATACGCATCTGGATGATACCAGTGCTCCATCCCCACTTGCTGGTAGAGCGACTCCATGCCGAGTCGCCGGGTGCGCTTGCCCTCACTGCCATCGCCCATGAAATAATCGTCAATGCATACACGCTGAACCAGAGGTCTCAAGATGGCTGCAAACTGTTCACTGCTGGGTAATACGGGAGCAATTGCAACCTGTGTCGGTATTCCGGCATCCCGCAACTGTTCCAATGCACGTAATCGGCCTGCAATTGGGGGAGCGGAAGGACTGAAATGTTTGCGCATATCGTCCAGATCCGTCTCCACCGTCATGCTGACCCGAACCCGGTCTCCTAACTGTAGTAAGAGATCTATATCCCGGGTAACGAGGGGACTGCGGGTTTGGACCAATACAAAATCGGGCGGATACTGTACCATCGTTTCAAGTAATGAACGCGTGATACACTCCTTGTACTCAGCGGGTTGATACGGGTCTGTACTGGATGACATGAACAGAGTGACTTTGCCTTTCGCCAGGGCACGCTGCAATTCTTTGGCGAACACTCGGGAGGCCTCCTGTTTCACATCCACCCAGCTCCCCCAATCCTCTTTGCGAAATAAGGAGACAGGCATCTGTCTGACATAACAATAGGAACAACCGAAGGCGCAGCCTGTGTAAGGATTCAGCGTATGTGTATATCCATTAAGGAAGCCTGTTCCTTTGTTCAATAACGTTTTGGGTATTTTGTAAGAAAGGTTGGTTTTCATAAGTTCTCATGCCTTTCGCGGTAGTGTGCAGGTGTGAGACCTGTGTGTTTGCGAAATACAGTAATGAAATAAGCTGAGTTAGGTATACCGACATGGCGGCCAATATCGGTGACGGTAAGTCCGGTATGTTCAAGCAACTTCCGGGCTTCGGTCATTCGTTTATCCTGAATATATTGAACCGGTGTGCGACCTGTAATCCGCTTGAACACACGATGCAGATGATAAGGACTGCCATGACTTACAGTGGCAAGGACATCCAAGGTTAGAGGTTCGGCGTAATGATGTTCGATGTAATCCGTGATCCCGTATATCCACTCCTGATCAGGTACCCGCTCGCCTGTTGGTTTACAACGTTTGCAGGGTCTGAACTTTCGTGCCAACGCTTCTTCAACATGTTGAAATATCAGCACATTTTCAGCTTTGGGTGCTCTGGACTTACAGGAAGGTCGGCAGAAAATACCCGTTGTTTGCACACCGTAAAAGAACGTTCCATCATAAGAATTATCGTTGTTGATGATGGCATGCCAGTATTTTTCATCTATCGATTCGGGCAGTATGCGATCTTGATCTGGACTTTTCACGGTGATCACCTCATCTCTAATTATAACCCTAGTTCCAAGGGATTGACGAAGTTTCAACTTAAAAAGCAAGATATCAATATCTGGGATAAAGTACCTTCCTTCAATCTGAACGAAATATGAGCTACAATATACAGGATGGAAGTGGTTTATATCTCAAATGAAATTTATAGATGAAAGAGGTAGGTAAGCATGGTTCGTTTTGGAGTAGTGGGTACCAACTGGATTACAGAAAGGCTTCTCGAAGCCGCAGCACAGGTTGATGGATTCAAGTTAACCGCCGTGTATTCAAGAACTGAAGATAAGGCTAATGCATTTGCAGATAAATATGATGTTGAACACCGCTTCACCGATCTGGAAGAGTTGGCAGCAAGTGATGTGATTGATGCAGTCTACATTGCCACACCAAATACGGTTCATGCAGAGCAGGCTGAGCTTTTTCTGAGAAACGGTAAACATGTATTGTGCGAGAAACCTCTGGCTGCAAATAGCGCCGAAGTTCGGAGCATAATCGATAAAGCACGAGAACACGAGGTTCTGCTCATGGAAGCGATGAAATCGACCCTTGTTCCCCAGTTCAAAATGGTGCAGAAGAGCCTGCATAAAATCGGTCCTGTCCGCAAATATGTAGCAGGATACTCTCAGTATTCTTCCCGTTATGACAAGTACAAAGAGGGGATTGTCCTGAACGCGTTCAAGCCTGAACTCGCTAATGGGGCGTTAATGGATCTCGGTGTGTATTGTCTCTATCCATTGATTACGTTGTTCGGTGCACCTAATCGGGTTCAATCCCAAGCGATGATGCTGGAATCTGGTGTGGATGGACAAGGCAGTGTGCTACTGGATTATGATGGGATGGATGCGGTTGTTACATACTCCAAAATCTCCAATTCTCATGTACCAAGCGAAATTATGGGGGAACTGGGCAGCATCATCATTGACAAGATTGGCTCACCGGAACATGCAGAGATACGTTACAATGACGGTACGGTGGAGCAGCTCACAGTCGAACAAAACCATCCGGCGATGTATTATGAAGTGGAGGAGTTCGTGAATCTGGTTCAGGAAGGCAAAAAGGAGTCTGACATGAACACGTATGAACGCTCCTATGTTACGATGCAGGTCATGGATCAGATTCGGAAGCAGATTGGGCTTGTGTTCCCTAACGATTGATTCAAAAACAGGAAAGGTAGCTGAGACGAGATGAGCAGAGATGAGCAGAGCAACAAACCCTCCAATGATTCTGGTGGTTTGGAACTGTCACAGATTGTTTTCATAGGAAGAACCTTCGAGGAATATATGAAGATGTTCAACTTAACGGTAGAGGAGATTACTGGCAAGTCGATTCTGGATTGTCCCGGCGGAGCATGTTCGTTCAGCAGTCAGGCGCGCAAGTTGGGTGCAGACCCTGTAGCGGTAGATATTGCCTACGAATACGGGATCGACGAGCTTGAAGTAAAGGGATATCAGGACATTGAGCATACGATGAAACAGATGGAATCGGTGCAAAACATATATGTGTGGGATCAATTTGGATCAATCCAGGGGTTAAAGGAAGAACGAACTCGTGCCATCACAGATTGCATCGCAGATATGAGAATGTTTCCTGACCGTTATGTGGCGTCTGTGCTCCCGGATCTACCCTTTGCGGATGGACAATTTGATCTGACGTTATCCGCCCATTTCCTGTTTACGTACGCGGATCGATTGGATGTTGATTTTCATGTTGCAACCGTGATGGAACTACTGCGTGTGACCAAACGAGAGGTTCGCATTTTTCCAACAGTGGATCTGTCTGGCCAACGTTACAAGCACATGGATGAGTTAAAATTAATACTCGAAGAGCGTGGGTGCACGGTATCCGAAGAACCAACTTCATATGAGTTTCAACGGAACGCTCACACCATGCTTCACATTGTTAAACATAATCGAACAAGATAGGAGGTTTTTGGATGAATAAAGTCCTTATACTTGGGGGTACACGTTTTTTCGGTAAACGTCTGGTGGATCACTTGCTGTGGGAAGGGAAGTCTCAGATCACAGTCGCCACTCGTGGTAAAACGGATGTTGACTTCGGACCCGAAGTAAACCGAATAAAGATGGATCGTGAAGACCCGGAATCTCTGGCAGAGGTTGCGCAGACAGACATGTGGGATGTCGTGTACGACAATATCTGTTACTCCCCAAATGCGGCGAAATCGGCATGTGAAGCTTTTGCAGGACGCACCAAAAGATACGTTCTGACATCCACACTCTCGGTGTACGGTGATCCCAAACCTGGATTTAAGGAAACGGATTTTGACCCGTATACATATCCATTACAGTATGGGAGTGCGGAGGATTTTTCGTATGGAGAAGGCAAACGGCTTGCAGAGGCTGTATTTTTCCAAGTAGCGGATTTCCCGGTTGTAGCGATGCGCATTCCCATTGTACTCGGGATTGATGATTATACGAGAAGACTCCATTTTCATATTGAACATGTGCAAAAAGGAAAACCGATCGGCATGCCAAATCCGGATGCGGAGATTGGATTTATCAATTCCACTGAAGCGGCAAGATTTCTCGCTTGGCTTGGACATTCGTCCATTACCGGTCCAGTGAATGCAGCTTCCAAGGGTGCAATTACGCTGTCAGCCATGATACATCTGATCGAGACGGTCACGGGCATGCAGTCCCAGATCCTCATGGAAACGGTGAAAGAAGATATGTCACCCTTCGGCGTTGAGCAATCATGGACGATGGTGACGACCAAGGCAGAACAAGCGGGATATACGTTCGAACCTCTGATGGACTGGTTCCCGGGACTCGTTCGTGAGGTTGCTCTCGCATTACAGTCGGAGCGGTAGAATATCGGCTCGGATGGAACCAAAATGAAACTGAATGAATCTGACGAACCAACCGGTTCGGACGAATTGGGTCATTCCAACGTATGAACATCAAACAGGGTGCAACCAGAGTGAAGTCTCCGGTGCACCCTGTTCATGTTGTACATTTTTTCGAATTGGAACGGGAGCTAATCTAGATAGGTGGGACTAATCATTTACACGATAATATTTAGTCAACTCTGGTGCTTAACTCTATTTTTGCTCACGTGGAGCAGTAGCTGAAGCCCGTATGCGCAGTTCTGATGGTAGAATGACGGTTTGGGCTTCGGAAGGGGCCTTGCCCTCAATCCGGTCAATCAGCATCTGTACGCCCTGAAACCCAAAGTCATATGCTGGCTGTGCTGCTACAGTCAGGAAAGGATCAAAAGCAGAAGCCAGATCCAGATCGTCGAAGCATACGACAGAGATGTCTTCTGGCACACGTAGTCCTCGTTTGCGCAAAAGCCGGATGACCCCAATCGCCAGCATGTTGTTGGCTGCAAAAATGGCTGTTGGTTGATCCGGTTGAGAGAGTAGTTGATCCAGTCCCTCTTCATCGCTGAAATCCCGGTACCCGGTTCGAAGCACAAGCTCGGGATCAATATCAGCTCCGGCCTCACGTAAACCCGCTATATAACCTTCCTCCCGCAGTCTGGCGGTAGAAACCTCTGAAGAACCATTGACCAGTGCAATGCGCCGGTGCCCCAATTGCACCAGATATCGGATCAGTTCAATCGCACCTTCCCGGCTATCTCCGGCAATGACATCTGACGTAATGCCAGGTACGGTACGATCCAGAAAGACAAACGGAATGTGACGTTCCTGCAGTTGTTTCAGATGAGTGAGAGAACGATCTCCTGCAGGGGCAAAGAGTACACCATCGACGCGAGTAGACAGAATTGCATCCACGTAATCCTTTTCCTTATTGTAATCCTCGTCACTGTTGCCAAATAAAAGACGGTACCCACGAAGATGGGCTGCATCTTCAGCACCGCGGGCGAGTGTTGTATAAAATGGGTTGGTAATATCCGTAATAAGCAGGGAGAGCATCTGAGTTCGTTGAAGCACAAGACTGCGTGCATTGGAGTTCGGGATGTAACCCAGTTCGTCGATCACCTGTTGCACACGTTCGCGTGTCGCGGAACTTATGCGGCCTGTATGATTAATGACTTTGGAGACCGTCATGGCGGAGACGTTGGCTTTTTTGGCAATATCGTAAATGGTAATCATTAGAATCTAACCTTTCCGCAACATAGTCTTACCATTCTATAGGATAATGCCAATTGACAGCAAGATAGGCTCATGCTATGTTAGGGTTACCGATAACCCTAAAGGGTTCTGAACGTCTTTACTACATAAACCATTTCGTTGAATTCGCTCATGCACGTTCCATTTTCTTGAAAAGAGGAACTACATACAAGGCTGATTAATGAAATGGTTTATTGGTATTTTTTTAAATATGTAAACGCATTCAATTTCAAGTAATGCTCTTGATAATCTGTGTATGCAGCTCTTGCGTGCCACCCGGGTATCGGTTGTATTTCCGTCATTATCTCATTCCAATCACTGCATATGGATCAGACAGAAGGTTTCTCAATTCAACCCAAATAATTCTATGAAACGAATTGAAGGAGGACATTCCAGTATGACACATCAGGATTATCGTTATAAGCAGGCTTTCCCCAAGATTGGTATTCGTCCCACGATTGATGGAAGACGCAAGGGTGTTCGGGAGTCACTGGAAGAGCAGACGATGCGGATGGCGACATCCGTTGCCGAGCTGCTTGCAGCCGAACTGCGTTATCCTGACGGGTCCGCGGTGGAATGTGTTGTGGCCGAGACTTGTATTGGCGGAGTCGCCGAAGCGGCCGCAGCATCAGAACTATTCAGCCGTTCCAACGTGGGCGTAACGATCACCGTGACACCATGCTGGTGTTATGGTACGGAAACGATGGATATGTCACCATCCATCCCTACAGCTATCTGGGGTTTTAACGGGACTGAACGTCCAGGTGCAGTATATCTGGCAGCGGTACTCTCTGCCCATGCACAGAAGGGGATTCCGGCCTTTGGGATCTATGGAGAGGATGTGCAGGACGGCGGGGATACAACCATTCCCGATGACGTGCGTGAGAAATTGCTCCGGTTCAGCCGTGCGGGTCTGGCAGCCGCTACCTTGAAAGGGCAAGCGTATCTATCCATTGGATCGGTATCCATGGGGATTGCAGGTTCGATTGTGAACGATTCATTTTTCCAAGAGTATCTGGGCATGCGCAACGAATATGTGGATATGAGCGAACTCACTCGTCGTATTGAAGAAGAAATCTACGATCCTGAGGAGTATAAGCTCGCACTGGCCTGGGTGAAGGAGAATTGTAGCGAAGGTCCGGACAACAACGCTGCCCATCTGCAAACGGATCGCAAACGCAAAGAGTACGAATGGGAGACCGTTGTGAAAATGACCCAAATTATGCGTGACTTGATGGCGGGCAATCCAAGATTGGCAGAGCTTGGTTTTACAGAGGAATCGATGGGTCACCACGCGATTGTATCCGGCTTTCAGGGACAACGGCAGTGGACGGATCATTCTCCGAACGGAGATTTTCTGGAGTCGATATTAAATTCTTCCTTTGACTGGAATGGCAAACGTGCGCCTTATCTGGTTGCAACGGAGAATGACAGCCTGAACGGGGTATCGATGTTATTCGGTTCGCTGCTGACGCATACGGCACAGATCTTTGCTGATGTGCGCACGTATTGGAGTCCGGATTCGGTACAGCGTGTGACGGGGCACCAGTTGGAAGGAAACGCGAAGGATGGCATTTTGCATCTGATTAACTCCGGTTCCGCAGCCTTGGATGGCACCGGACAACAGTCCAGAGATGGGAAGCCTGTGCTCAAGCCATTCTGGGAAATTACAGATGAGGAAGTACAGGACTGCCTAAAAGCAACATCCTGGAGACCGGCATCCGTAGAATATTTCCGCGGGGGCGGCTATTCAGCGGATTTCCTGACCAAAGGTGGCATGCCTGTAACGATGACACGTCTGAATCTGGTCAAAGGACTGGGTCCGGTGCTGCAAATCGCTCAGGGTTACACGGTCGATCTGCCTGAAGATGTGCATGATACGCTGGATCAGCGAACAGACCCTACCTGGCCATCCACCTGGTTTGCACCTGTTCTAACCGGATCGGGAGCGTTTACTTCCGTATACGAGGTCATGAATCAATGGGGCGCTAACCATGGCTCCATCTCGTATGGACACATCGGTGCTGATCTGATTACGCTGGCTTCCATGCTGCGCATTCCGGTAAATATGCATAATGTACCTGAATCGGAGATTTTCCGACCGCGTGCATGGGGCTTATTCGGCACAAGTGAACCGGAGAGCGCAGACTACCGTGCTTGCAGTGTATTTGGCCCGTTATATCGCTAAAATAAAGTTACATTCCTGTCAAACGCCATGTTCCTTATGAAATGAAGGTAACATGGCGTTCTCTTGAAAGCTGTGTTCAGAACTCGAATATGGCTTATCGCATAGCGTTAAGGAGGCTTGGGAGATTGGGCGATCAAGCAACACATGTGCTTGCTGCCGATTACGGCGCCGGTAGTGGACGTGTAGTCCGGGGTTCTTTTGATGGAAGCAGACTCTCGTTACAAGAAGTGCATCGATTTAACAACGAACCCGTGCAGCTGGGGGGAGGATTGTATTGGGATTTCCTGCGACTTTTTCATGAATTAAAACAAGGCATTGTGAAAGGGACGCAAGACATCTCTCCAACGGTCCGTTCTATAGCTGTGGATACGTGGGGAGTGGACTATGGACTGGTAGATGGGGCGGGAAGATTATGCTCGAATCCACGTCACTATCGGGAGTTACGCAATGCGCAGTGGATGGAAGAAGTTCTGTACCTTGTGAAAGAAGAAGAACTGTACGCCATGTCCGGCGTTCTGCCGCAGCAAATCAATACGGTATTCCAATTGCTAGGCAGTGTGCGAGAGCATGTCGAAGGTTTGCGTCCGGATGTACGCATGTTATTTATGCCGGATTTGTTTCACTATTATCTATCCGGTCAGCAGGCTTGTGAGTATACGGTTGCAAGTACCAGTGGGCTGTTGCATGCAGGTGAGGCGCGTTGGAATGAACATCTGATCGGGCGTCTCGGTATACCGGAAACATTATTTCCAAAACTCGTTCAACCGGGTACCGTGCTGGGCGATTTAACAAATGAGTTGTGCGCCGAGTTACGGACTGGACCGATGCAGGTAGTCTCTGTAGGCTCACATGATACGGCATCTGCCCTGGCAGCAATCCCTGCGAATGATTCGGATTTCGCTTTTATCAGCTGTGGCACCTGGTCTCTGATGGGGGTGGAGCGTGATACACCTGTATTGGATGATCGAAGTCGTACACTCGGATTCACCAATGAAGGGACGGTAAGTGGAAAAGTACGCACCCTGAAAAATCGTTCAGGCTTGTGGCTGCTACAGGAATGCAAACGGCAATGGGAGCGGGAGAATCAACTTTTTACACATGAAGAACTGATTCAATTGGCTACCTTGTCAACGCCGCATCAAAGTTATGTATCGCCGGGAGATGGCGTGTATTTGGCGCCAGGGAATATGGCTGAACGAATACGGCAACAATGCAGTCTCACCGGACAGACAGTGCCCGAAACGACTGGAGCGATTGTACGCTGCATTCTGGAAAGTCTTGCACTGGAATTCAGACAGACGCTGGATGAACTGCAGTTGATTACAGGTACAAGACCTCGTGTCATTCATATGGTTGGTGGTGGTGTACACAATCGACTATTATGCCAGTTTACAGCCAATGCAGCCGGTGTCCCGGTGGTGGCAGGCCCGGCAGAAGCGACTTCAGCCGGGAATTGCATGCTGCAATTCCTTGCGCATGGAGAAGTGAGTAGCTTGGCCGAGGTACGGGAGGTCATGGCTGCTTCCTTTTCCCCCGAGACCTATGAGCCTGAGGATACAGAGCTGTGGCAGGAAGCTTATGAAAACTACCAAAGTCTGAATCAAATCAAAAGGTAATGAACAGATTTAATACAATGAGCATGGACGTAAAATGCTAAAAAAGAAAAGTTCGAGGAGTGGTGAGGAACATGTCTGAACAGCAAATAAGGGAAGAGTTGACGAAATATGCCCGCAGAGCAGTTGCCCAAGGGTTGGTGGTAGGACCCGGTGGGAATCTGAGCGCTCGCTCTGGGGGAACGATGTTGTTGTCTCCGAGTGGTTATGCACTTGAGGATCTGGAGCCTGACGAATGGATCGCCATTGATATCGAGACAGGAGAGACTCGTGCGGGAACAACACGCCCTTCTTCCGAAGTTTTGATGCATCTGTACAGTTATCGTGTGAATCCTGATATCCAAGCCATTGTGCATACGCATCCGGCCTATACGATTGCACTTAGTCTTGTTTTCGATGAATTGCCACACTTGTTCCCTGATCAGTCGGCTTTGGTGGGCGATATCGGGTTCGTTCCATATGTTCTGCCAACGACGAAACTACTTGCCGATGCAGTCTCAGCAAAGGTAGAAGAACATACGGCACTCATTCTCGTCAATCACGGATTGGTCACAACGGGTAAAAACCTCCGCGAAGCCTATTATCGCACCCAGGTAGTGGAAGAAAGCGCGAAGGTATATATGATCGCAAAAGCAGCCGGGGAACCCAAAGTGCTTACTGCCGAAGAATATAAGGAAATTCAATCGCTTGAAAGTGAAGCCTACCGTGTGCAGTTATTGCAACAACTCAAGTCCTGAGACCTTATTTGTTCATTTGTGAGTGTGTTCATGGTTCAAAATATTACTACCTTAAGGGCAGTTTGCATCCTCCGGCTAAACGTTGGAATAAAGGATGTGAAATGCTCTTTTTTAATGTCGAATTAGAAAACGTAATATTAAAGCGGAAGTGAATAATTCGTACTAATTTGATGAGATTTGTTGAAACTGAGATGGCTTGAAGTTATACTATCGTTAATCATCAATGAGTAACAACTAAAAGCACAATAAATAACAATTAAGTATTTAAGAGGGGGGTGAATGCAGTGGGTCCTGAGCTAAACGAAATGGAGCTGGAATACGAACTGCTGAAGCAGCTTCGAGACGCCAGCGCTCCCATCGGGGCCAGTACGTTGGTTCATACTTTGGGCAAAACGTATGGTCTGAGTCAGGCAACCATCGGAAGAAGACTTATGGAGATGGATGTTGAAGGTTTTACAGTTCTGGAAGGCCGCAAGGGAAGGACTTTGACCGAACAGGGTCTGGATCGAATAAAGATATTAGAAAGAGAGTTGCAGCAAAAAAGCGTGAATTCACAGTTAATTCAGATGCTGAATCATTCCGGGGAAAAGGCCCTAGTGGATGTTCTCGTTGCCAGAAGGGCACTTGAGCGGGAGATTGCTTCTCTGGCAGCACAGCGTGCATCGAAAGAATACATATTACTGTTGCAAGCATCGATTGTGAACCAGCATGAATTGCTTTCCAAGAATATTATACCATACGAACAGGACCGGGAGTTTCACAGATTGCTGGCTTATGCTGCGCAAAACCAAATTCTTCTGCACGCGGTTGAACTGGTATGGGAGACAAGCCGTGATTTTCTGGAGACAGCATATATTCGCAGGAGAGTAGGAAGTGAATTAGTTGTGGACCATCAGCAGATTCTGGATGCTATTGTAGCCGGCTCTCCAGAGCAGGCTGAAGCGGCGATGGTGAACCATATTAACCAAATGATTAATGATGTCAAACGTTATTTCGCCATGCAAAACCAATAAAACACCTTTGAACGAAAACCGGTGTTAAAGGAGTTGAGGTTGTGGACACACTCTATCGTTTAGGTATAGATATCGGAGGTACTTTCACGGATGCACTGGTGATGGACCATCAGAACAGGGTGATTGCGGCGCTGAAGACGCCATCGATTGCAGCAGCTCCAGAACAGGCGATTTTCAACGTACTTGATCAACTCAAGGCGAATGGCGTGAACATTCGTGAGATTGATCTATTTGTGCATGGAACAACACTTGGCGTCAACACGTTAATCGAACGAAATGGTGCCGTTACAGGCCTGTTGGTCACTAAAGGATTCCGCGATATTCTTGAAATCCGGCGGTTGCGACTTGAGGATACAACCAATCTGTACGGTGACAAGACAGATCCTTTAGTACCGAGACATCGCGTTAAGGAAGTTGATGAACGTGTGATTGCGAGTGGGAGGATACTCCAGCCACTGAATCAAGAACAGCTGTTGCAAGCGGTGCATGAGCTGGTGGAGGATGGCGTTACAGCTTTGGCCATCAGTTTTTTACATGCTTATGTGAATCCTGCTCATGAGCAGCTTGCGGAAGATCTGATCAGGGAACGTTATCCGCAACTGTTTCTCAGCCGAAGCAGCGCCATCTGGCCACAACAGCGTGAGTTCGAACGAACACTCGCAACGGCGATGAACGCTTATGTAGGTGAACGGATGGGGTCTTACTTCCTGCGTCTGCAAGAAGGGATTCAGGCATATGGCCTCAAAGCCAACTTGCTGTCCACCATGTCCAACGGTGGAATCATGACAGCTGCCAGAGCGGCTAATGAGCCGGTACGCACGCTTCTATCCGGGCCTGCTTCCGGCGTAATCGCCGCGACCCATATCGCTGAACGAGCTGGGATTCATCAGGTCATCACATTTGACATGGGCGGGACAAGCGTTGATGTTGCTCTCATTGACAAAGAACCAACCTATTCATCCGAGAACAAGGTTGGTGATTTTCCTGTCATTATTCCTGCTGTTGATGTAACGGCTATAGGAGCAGGTGGTGGTTCAATTGCCTGGCTTGATTCCGTAGGCGTACTCAAGGTTGGACCACGTAGCGCAGGAGCCAACCCGGGTCCGGCCTGCTATCAGCGCGGGGGAGAAGAGCCGACAACCACAGATGCCTATCTACAGCTCGGTATCTTGCATGCTGATCGTTTCCTTGGTGGACAAATGCGTCTGTATCCCGAACTTGCAGAGCGTGCTCTATCCAATCTGGGAGAGAAGCTTGGACTGAATGCTGAACATACCGCACAAGCCATTCTCGATGTGGCAACCGCCAATATGTATGCCCAGTTTTCTCCCCTAATGGCTCGCAAGGGTGTTGATCCCCGCGATTTTACGTTGCTCGCATATGGTGGAGCTGGCCCGATGCATGCTTTTCTGATGGCACGTGAGGTAGGCATTGGCAGAGTGCTGATCCCGCCATCTCCGGGAACGCTGTGTGCCATGGGCTGCACGGTTGCCAATCTTCGCAATGATTTCGTTTATACGTTACATAAAAGCACCCAGACTTTGGTGTCTGGCGAATTAGGTTCTCTTTTCGCTGAACTGGAAAACCAGGGACGTAGCTGGGTCGATGAGGAAGCGCGAGGGGGTGTCAAGCTGGACAATATCTATTGCCTATACAGTACGGATATGCGCTATGAAGGACAAGCATTTGATCTTGAGGTCACGCTGACATTGGAAGAAATTGAAGACCCTAAAAAGGCAGGAATGAAATTCCATTCATCTTACCAAAACGTGTTTGGCATTAGTCAGCCAGAGGCAGAGGTTATGTTTGTAAGTCTCCGAGCGACCATTGTTGGTGTTTTGCCTACTCATAACACGGTAGTTCCAGTAAATTTGCCATTCGATGAGAGTGAGGCGGAAGAACGGATCATTACCTTTGACCATGTACAGCAGACAGCTAAGGTACTTAAAAGGAGACAGATTCCAATGGTGGATGCTCCCATTCCCGGGCCTATTATTGTGGAGGAATATGATACAACGATCTTTATCCCGCCTGGATTTAAGGTATACCAGGATGCCCACGGGAACGTGATTGGGGAGGTGGAAGCATGATCGGTGACAAGGTCTTTCTTGAGATTTTTAACAACCGGATTCAAGCCGCCGTGGAAGAAATGGCGAATGTCGTTCTGCGCACAGGATTCACCGCTTTTGTCAAAGAAACGGGCGATTTTGGAACCTACCTCTTATCTCCATCCGGAGAAACGTTCGGCTCGCCGCTGGAGACAGGCTACAATCTGTCCCTGGGCATTCCTGCTGCTGCGACCATTAACAGTATAGAAGACTGGAAGGAAGGGGATCTCGTCATATGTAATGATCCTTATTCCACCAAAGGCATGGTCACACACCTTCCAGACATTCATCTCATCAAGCCTTATTTTCACGAAGGGCGAATTATTGCATATGGCATGTGCTTTGTTCATTCTTCTGACGTGGGTGGCAAGGTACCGGGGAGTGTATCTCCCAGCGCCTACGATATTCATATGGAAGGCATTCGGATTGCACCAGTCAAGCTATATGAAGCTGGTGTTCTGAACGAGCAGATCCTGCGCATGTTTCTGGACAACAGCCGAATTCCGGAACAAAATCTTGGTGATCTCAAAGCGCTTATGGCTGCCTTAAATCGGGGAGAGCAGCGGCTTCAGGAACTTATTGCACGTTATGGCGTGGAAAAAATTCAGCAGGGTATCGAACATTTGTTGAAGTACGCCGAGCTGAAGGCCCGTGCCATCGTGCAGGATATTCCGGATGGTTCCTATGACTTCTGGGACTACCTGGAGAAGGGGCCCGGAGGATATCCCATCCGGTTGCGATGCAAAATGACGATCGCGGGCAGTGACATTCATCTGGACTTTAGCGGCACCGATCCTCAGGTCAGGGCTTCATTCAATATTCCTACCCACAATCAACAGGGACATTACATGCTGGTACCCGCACTCATTCGTTATTTCCGTACACTCGATCCGAACATTCCGTGGAATTCGGGCATGATTCGCATGGTGCGAAATAACGCACCGCCTGCTTCTGTACTCAACCCTGAGCCGATGGCAGCTGTTGGGGCACGTGCCGCGACCTTTATTCGGCTGATGGACGTAATCACGGGAGCCCTGGGCAAAGCTCAGGGCAATATGGTCCCCGCGGCAGGAGCTGGACAAGCCTGCATTGTCATGATGGCGATGACAGATGCATCCGATGGCAAGAAAAAGGTGGGCGTAATTCAGCCGATCTGCGGAGGTTCGGGAGCTAGGCCGATGAAAGACGGGATTGACGGCATGGATTTTGCGGTCGGTCATCTACGGAATATTCCTGCGGAAACGGTTGAATCCGAGATGCCTGTGTTAATCGAGCATTATGGTCTTCGTTCCGACTCGGCAGGTGCAGGAACCTTCCGGGGTGGAAGCGGGATTGACCTGTGTGTCAGAATTCTAACACCGGATACTGTGATGACGGCCAGAAACATGGAGCGTATGGAGTTTCAGCCGTGGGGCAGGCTCGGTGGCGGCGTAGGTTCACATGGAGAAGCGATTTTAAATGCTGGGCGTGCAAGTGAGCATCATCTGGGAAGAATTGATGAGCTGTTACTTCAGCCTGGAGAAACGGTTACGTTCCTTTCACAAGGCGGAGGCGGATATGGCGATCCGTATGAACGTGATTCTCGTCTGGTTCTGGAAGATGTAAGAAGAGGGCTGGTATCCACGGATAAAGCTCTTGAGTTATACGGTGTTGTGATTGACGGCCTGGAGCTAAACGAGAGCGATACCGAACAAATGCGAGCCAAGCGAGCACGTCAGCAAGAGGAGTTCGCCTATGGCAAGGCGCGGGAACAATTTGAAGACATATGGAGCGATGAGATGCAGGTAACGCTGAATCAGGCATTGCTGAATGCTCCGCTTGCACTGAGAGACTACCTGAAACGTCAGACCATGGGCATTGTAGAGGAGAAACGTAAGGAATCCCTAACTGTAGATCCACGGGAGATCTCAGACATTATGGAAGGGATACGCCAGCAAATAGGGTTGAATTGATCAAGTGTATGGAGGATATCTAGTTCCGTCTTATCGATAAAACCATAAAACCAACTACATGGATGGGGGAAATTGCATGTTTAAATCAAACAAAAAACGCTTTCTCAGCCTCGCCTCACTGACACTGGCCGGTACATTGGTGCTTTCCGCTTGTGGTGGAGCCGGTAACTCAAGTAATACTGCCGGAGAGAGTGATTCTTCAGGAGTAGTCGCAGACAAAGTTAAGCTGACGATGTTTATCTGGGCCGGTTCCAATCAGGATGTTGTTCCTAAAGAAGTGGTTGCCGAGTATGTGAAAGAACATCCCAACGTTGAAGTCACTTTTGAGGAGTCCTCCAATTCGGTAATGTATCCAAAGATGGTGGCAGGCAAGCAGGCTAATGCCAACAATCCGGTCGTCAACTTCGGTTATTTCAATGCAGATGCGACGGCTAAAGGTTTGAACGATGACATGTGGGAGCCATTAGATACAAGCATCGTAACCAATATCAAGGATATCCCGGAGTCCTTCCACAAGCCAGACAATAAAGGTGTGGTCTGGGGCGTTTCGAGCTTCGCCCTGGTATATAACAAAGACCTGGTAAAAACGCCGCCTACCAGCTGGAACGATCTATGGGATAACGAGGAGTTCAAAGGAAAAACTGCGCTCTGGGACTACATGTTCTATTCCTATATCTCCCCGCTTATTGCTACCAAAGGTCAAGAAATTGGCGCATCCTATGAAAATCCCGAGCCAGCCTTCCAGTTCTGGGCAGATCGCAGTGACCAGATTGGGACATTGGTTTCATCCAATGATCAGCTGAAAGCACTGCTGGAGTCAGGTGATGCACTCATTGCCCCATTCAGTGCACAGGTTGCACAGACATGGATTGATGGAGGTTCTCCACTTGCCGTAGCATATCCAAGCGAAGGTGCCATCTCCTTCCCGTACACACTACAGGTCGTGAAGGGCTCAACACCGGATCAGGCACGTGTTGCAAACGAAATCATTAACGAATTGTTGAGCGCAGAGGCGCTGTCACAATACGCAGAAGCGACGGGTACGCCAGTAACCAGTACGACAGCTGCAGTTCCAGACAAGTACAAGGATGATCCTTCATTCTCCGTTGAAACGCAAAGTAACGGCATTAATCCAGACTGGGATGTGCTCGCACAGAACAGTTCTTCCTGGAAGGAACTATGGGATCGACTCGTGAAAATAAAGCTTCAATAAAAGGATTGTTGCCAGGCACAAAACGATTCCGGGTTCTGTTCTGAAACCGGAATCGATGGGAGGGAATCAGAGATGAGCAGCGGACAAGAGACCATATCCATTGAAACAAGGGAAGTCACGAAGAGTTATGGTGAGCGAGCGGCCGTTGATCAAGTAACATTCCAAGTGAAAAAGGGAGAATTCGTTTCCTTGCTTGGTCCGAGTGGCTGTGGCAAAACCACATTGCTTCGAATGCTTGGCGGACTTGAGCAACCGGATCAGGGCAACATTATGCTGGGAGGTCGGGATGTTACCGGCATTCCGGCTTATGGACGTAATAGCAATATGATTTTTCAGCAGCTTGCGTTGTTCCCTCATATGGATGTATTCAACAACATTGCCTATGGACTAAAGGTGAAGAAGCTACCAAAAGCCGATATCCAACGGCAGGTAGGTGAAATACTTGATCTGGTCCAACTCGGAGACTATGGCAGGCGTGCTGTATCCGAGCTGTCCGGGGGGCAGGCCCAACGCGTCGCCATTGCTCGCGCACTGATCAACAGGCCCGAAGTGCTGCTGCTTGATGAACCTCTCTCGGCGTTGGACATGCAGCTGCGTCTAGATATGCAGCGTGAACTGAAACGCATCCAGCGTGAGTTCGGCGGAACGTTTATCTTTGTAACGCATGATCAGAGCGAAGCCATGAACATGTCTGACCGAATTGGCGTCATGCGCGCCGGAAAGCTGCTACAATACGCAACCCCTGATGAAATCTATGAAAGACCGGCCGATAGTTTCGTAGCCAAGTTCATTGGAGACACCAACCTCTTTGAGACGAAAGTGTTAGGAGATGATATCAATGGAATTCGGGTAGAATGTTTTGGCAATTCATTGCTGGTGAAAGTCAGTGATGGCAATGCCGTACCAAAAGTGGGAGCACGACATTCCTTATCGATCCGCAATGAGTATATTCGACTTGGAGAAGATGCAACTCATTGCCTAAACAAGCTGGATGGACACGTGATTGAAGCGGTCTATGGCGGAGCAAATATTCGATACAGTGTGCAGATTGCTGAAGGTTTTCTAGTTCAGGCCAGTGTGCTGCATCAGCGGGGAGCTTCACGTTATAGTCCAGGTGAGCCAATACTAATTGGCTTTTACCCAGAGGACGCACTCTTGTTGTCCGAACCCATTGATGACCGTGTACAGGGGGCAAGAATATGAACCGGATCGCGGAACAGATCGTGAATCTGTATTCCTTTGGAAACCGCACATGGGTAACCCGGTTGCTGCTTCTGTTGCCAGCGCTTGCTCTGATGGGCATCGTTTATCTGGGCGGATTGCTGATCTTTGGCAGATATAGCTTTGATATGTATGAGAATGGAAAGCTTATTCGGGGCTGGGATTTAGGCGCTTATCGTGCTTTTCTGTCCGACCCTTATTACTGGAAGCTGATTGGGACAACGTTTCGCATTGCCTTCAAGGTTACGCTATGGAGTCTTCTGCTTGCATATCCGCTGGCCTATTGCATAGCCGGTCTAAAGAAGCCTGGCATGAAGCAAATGTTGCTGCTGCTCACGTTCCTACCGCTACTGGTCAGTGCGGTTGTACGTTCTTATGGATGGCAGCTGTTGCTGTCCAAACAGGGTTTCATGAACTGGCTGTTCATCCGTCTAGGGCTAACCGAGGAAGGATTCAGCATGATATATAACGAGACAGGTGTTGTCGTGGCCCTTGTCCATATTTTCCTGCCATTTATGGTCTTCCCGATTCTGAATGTGTTGTCCCAAAGTGACGCTTCTCTAAAGGCAGCTGCTCAGGATCTGGGGGCGGGCAGCTGGAGAACATTCCTGACCATTACCCTGCCTTTATCGGCAAGAGGTATAGCAAGCGGGGTACAGATTGTGTTCACGTTATGCCTCACCGCGTTCACCACACCTCAACTGATCGGTGGGGGAAGAGTCATGACACTTCCGGTGTTTATATACCAGCGAACCTTGGACACGAACTGGCCGATGGCTGCGGTTGCTAGCCTGTTCTTACTTGTGTCTTCCATTGTTGTCTCGTTACTTGTGAATAAAGGAGCAGAAATGTTGATGTTCCGTCGTTCCCGTAAGGGAGGTCAGGCATATGGTTAAGTCGAACAGGGGCACCAAGCTGATGCTCTATATCTTTGTGGGTGCCGTAGCGATTTATTTGCTGTTGCCACTGCTGATGATTATGTTGACATCTGTAGGCTCAGGTTCAGCCAGCAAATTTCCGCCAGAAGGTCTCACCTTGAAATGGTACGCCAATTTGAGTGAGCAGACCCAGTTTCTCGATGCATTCAAGAACAGTCTCATTGCTTCGACAGGGGCGGTTCTGCTGGCTTTGATTACAGGTACACTTTCAGCGCTAGCAATCGTGCAATACCCTTTCCCGGGCTCGGGTATCTTAAGGGCATTTTTTGTGTCTCCGATGGTTATGCCAAAGATTACACTGGGTATCGCCTACCTGATTTTATTCTCAAAAATGCATATTGCCGGCGGACTGTTTGCGCTTATTTTGGGTGAAGCGGTCATTGTGCTTCCATTTGTGCTCACTATTGTGGGCAGTGCGTTAGCTAATCTGCACCCGGCTCATCGTGAAGCTGCCGCGGACCTTGGCGCAGGGCCGATGCGCATTTTTTTCACAATTACGCTGCCACAGCTCCGACTATCCCTGCTTCTGTCAGGGTCAATCGCTTTTGTCTTCACTTTCGATCAGGTTGAGGCTGCACTGCTGTTGCTCCGTCAGGATAGCTACACGTTGCCAATACAGCTATTCCTGTATATGGAGAAATGGCAGGACCCAACAATTGCTGTTGTGTCTGTCGTTCTGATCGCGTTTGCGCTGGCTCTGTTTATGACGATTAAACTAGTGCTGCGCTCTGTACCAGGACTTGAAAGTTTGTTTGGTCGCAGGAAAACAAAAGGAGGTCTGGATCAAAATGAATAATTCACAGCATCTATCCCATAGCTCAGGTCTGAATCGGGATCGGGCGGAAGAAGTGATGAAAGCGCAGGGACTAAGTGCCCTGATCGCAACTACTCCGGAGAACATACACTATGTCATCGGGTCCCAACTGCGTGCAAGCAACTGGACCATGCAGATTTATGCGGTTCTGCCTGCCGACAGATCTGCTAAGCCGTGTATCATCATTCCAACGAATCGGTTGGGCGTTGTAGCCCAGTTTGGTATCACGGGGGTGGATATATTTGCCTATAGTGATTTCTTCGTAGAAGGTTCGATCGAAGGCAAACCTTCCACTGACGACATTGATCTCTTTCATTCTCTCCTGCAGACGACGGTTATTCATCCAGGTCCTGTTGAAGCACTCAAATCTGCATTAAATCAGCTTGAGATCGAAGATCAGCCGATTGGAATCGATGAGATGCGGATTGCTCCCGATATTCTGACGAGAATCAAGGAGGAGGCTCCTGACAGACCGGTAATTCCCGCATATAAGTTGTTCCGAGAAATCCGTCTGGTCAAGACACCTTTTGAAATCGAGCAACTGCGTCAGGCTGCCCAATTAAATGAACGGATTGAGCAGGAACTCATTGACCTGATTGCCGCAGGTGTTCATGAGAAGCAACTTGCCGATCATTATCGTCTGGCTGTGATGCAAGCAGGTGGAACTCCGGCAATGACAGCGGTAGGGGCAGGGCCACGCAGTGCGTTGCCACTCATTGAAAATTATTTTCATACGATTGAGGTTGGAGATCAGGTCCGTTTCGACCTCTGCCTGCAGCTGGAAGGATACTGGGGAGATACGGGCCGCACGGTTGTTGCAGGGGAGCCTACCGCCTGGATGAAAAAGCATTTTTATGCAGTCAAAAGTGGATGGGAGACGGCACTTGAAACCGTGCGCCCTGGCGTCAAGGCGTCGGAAGTATTCCATGCGGCAGTATCTCGCGTACAGCGTGAAGGGATTCCACATTACCGACGTCAGCATGTCGGACATGCTATCGGGTTGGAACTGTACGACGATATAACCCTCTCCCCGGTTGACCAGCGGATACTGGAGCCCGGTATGGTGTTATGTGTTGAGGTACCATATTACGAGCTAGGTGCTGGTGGATTCCAAATCGAGGATACAATAGTCGTAACGCCAGATGGTTATGAGTTTCTGACCCATATGGAGCGGAAACTGTTCACCAAATAACGATAAATGGGAGGCTTCACTGACCGGCGATCAGGCCACAGTCGATCCAAGAAGCTTTCTTACTGAGAAAGTTGGAACATCCATGATTCAGCAGGGAACGAAGACGTTTCGTAACATTAGCCTTGCACTGTTCGCTGGAGGTTTTGTCACTTTTGCTTTGCTCTACAGCCTCCAGCCCCTGATGCCTGAGATTAGCGACGCATTCTCCATTACGCCGGCACACGCCAGTCTTACGTTATCGGTTACAACGATCGCCATGGCACTGACGATGCTGTTCATCGGGTCCTTGTCTGATTCTGTGGGCAGACGCTTTATTATGACAACGGCACTGGTGATATCTTCTGTTATTGCTTTGCTGAGCGCATTCAGCCCGGGTTATACGGAGCTTCTTCTGCTTCGTATTCTCCAGGGTGTGGCACTCGCGGGGTTGCCAGCGATAGCCATGACATATCTGTCAGAAGAAATTGAGCCTAGAAGTCTTGGTTATGCTATGGGCCTATATATCAGCGGCAATTCAATAGGTGGCATGGCCGGCCGTTTCATCAGCGGTGTGGTGACAGATTGGTTCAGTTGGCGCGCTGCTGTGGGTTTCATTGGTATTCTTGGACTGTGTGCAGCCGTTATTTTTTGGTTTGTCATCCCGCCATCCCGTCATTTTGTCAAAGCTGCACCTGGATTCAAAAATCCAATACCTCTTTTGTGGTCACAATGTGGCAATCCAAGGCTGTTATGCCTGTATGGACTCGGTTTTCTCCTGATGGGGGGATTCGTGACCCTGTTCAACTATATCGGTTTTGAATTAACGGGTGAACCCTATCATCTTAGCCAGTCTATCGTTGGAAGTCTTTTTGTGGTATATCTGATGGGCACGGTAAGCAGCACCTGGATGGGCCGACTGGCAGATCGTTACGGCAGATCACATGTGCTTGGAATCGCGCTGGGAATTATTCTGGCGGGTGCAGTCTGTACCGTTCATCCAGCGCTTTGGGTCAAGATTATCGGACTCGCTCTGTTTGCCTTTGGTTTCTTTGGTGGCCATTCGATCGCAAGCAGTTGGGTTGGACTCGTGGCCAATCAGCACAAATCCCAGGCCAATGCGTTGTATTTGTTTTTCTACTATCTTGGTTCAAGCGTAAGTGGAACAGGAGGCGGACTGCTTTACAGTCATCTTGGATGGATAGGCATTGTGGGTTTGATTGGTGTGTATGTTTTGATCGGTTTTGTCTTGTGTAATTTGCTTGTTCACAGGTTGAAGGGACAGGTTACATAAAGCAACTTTTTCCGACAGCTATTGCATATCCTGAAATACCGAGTATAATACTTGGTAAACAGACGAAAAGGGGATGCAATAAACGATGAAAACACATGCTGAATTGAACTCACTTCTTGTTGACGATTATCTGGATCTCCTGAACATTGCGAAACAGCTGGGTGATGACGAATGGAAAGATGCTATTCTGCAAGCATTGAAGGAAGAAGTCGATGCCAATCATCATCTGGATTCCAAAGAGGTAAGACAGGATTTATGGATTCAATTTGAAGGCATTAATGAACAAATGCATGATCTGTTAATGCAACTGAAGCATGCCGACAGTCCTGAGGAGAAAGAGCAGATTATTGAAATGATCTGGGGATTGAAAGTAGACCGTCATGCGATCACACGTAAACTTGAAACCATGAGCCGTGCCAGCGCTGGACATCAATAAGCTCTAGGTTGATTATACATTGAAAACCCGCGTGTTTTCCTGGGAATATCTCCGGGACGCACGCGGGTTTTGTTTATGTTTTGATTGTTTTACTACACTTTAAGTGAGTGTTCAAAAAGGTCGGTTTTCAGTACCGAGAAGATGGGATGAAGCTAGAAATGGAGTAGCGGAGCGTAGGGTGCTACGTGAGCAACGGACATTTCGGGTGAATCCAATATTCGATGCTGATGATGCCCTAGGCATAATTCGTAATCAAAAGCGGACTTTTTGAACTACCTTTTTAAAACTGTTTTGCAACAGTGCGTGCTTGCTCTATAGCTTGTTGCTTAATCTCATCTGCACGATCTTTATACTGATTATGCCCCTCTACAAAAATGCCATCAAGCTTCGGCACACCGAGGAATGACATGATAATGCTTAAGTAACGATGACCGGATTCCATCTGAGCCGCTGGGCCTTCGGAATAAATACCACCTCGAGCCTGAATATGCAACGCTTTTTTGTCAGACAACAGTCCAACAGGACCTTGTTCGGTATAACGAAATGTTTTGCCAGCTACGCAGATCGAGTCCACATAAGCCTTCAGAATAGGAGGGAACGAGAAGTTCCACATCGGTGTTACAAAAACATATTTATCTGCTGCGGCAAATTGATCCGACAGTTCATTCAAACGACTTACTTTGGTCTGCTCTTCAGCAGTCAGATCACTGCCCGATTGCAGTTTGCCCCAACCACTAAAGACATCCGCATCGATATGCGGAATATCCGAACGATACAGATCGAGGTGAACAACCTCATCAGAAGGGTGACTTTCACGATACGCATCAATAAACGCTTTGCCTGTAGCCATGCTGAAGGAGGTTTCGTGATCATGAGGATGGGCAGTAATATACAATAAGGTAGACATGTTGTTCTTCCTCTCTGTGCGATTAATGGGGTGAAGCGATCTTGGCAATGATGAAGCGACCGCAGTAGTATGCATCGTTTCCCCTGTTTTATACGTCAGAAAGGGATATGAATGGATTGATCATGATACTAAATTGGATGCTATATAGTGACCAGATACTCAATCCATGTATAATATACAGGACGAGTATTTATTTTCCAAAGACAATAGGATGAGTGAGATGAGCGCACATGGGAATGGACCTGGAGAAGCAACGATTAAGCATTGAAGCAGCGAAATTGTATTATCAGTCCGATTATAGCCAGCAGGATATTGCCGCAAGGTTGGGTGTGTCGCGTCCAACCGTATCAAGGTTACTTCAGTACGCCAAAGATCGTGGATATGTCCGGATTGAAATTATGGACCCGCTGGAGGATATCGACATCATTGCCGGAGAACTTAAGTCAAAATATGATCTGGATACGGCACTTGTGTGTTTTGCCCCGTTGAAGAGTGATGAGGAAATACAGAAGCATATCAGCAAACGAGCAGCGGATTATCTTCAAGAGACGGTTCAGGATGCAGATATTATCGGGGTGACTTGGGGAACAACCATGCATGCTGTAGCACGCCAACTTCGTCCCAAGCAGGTCAAGGGTGTCGAAGTCGTGCAATTGAAGGGGGGCGTAAGCCACTCCCATGTCAATACGTATGCCGCTGAGATTGTTCATTTGTTCGCTGAGGCATTCCATACGGTACCAAGGTATCTGCCGCTGCCTGTTATTTTCGACAACATTGAAGTGAAAAACATGGTGGAAGCGGATCGGCATATAGGTAGAATCGTGGAACTTGGCAGACAGGCCAACATTGCTTTGTTTACTGTGGGTACTGTGAAAGAAGATGCATTATTGTTCAGGCTCGGTTACTTCAATGAAGAAGAGCAACAATTGCTGATGAACTCCGGTGCAGGTGACATTTGTTCACGCTTTTTCGACGCGGAAGGTCAGTTGATTAGTGAAGAGATTAACAGCAGAACCGTTGGAATTGATCTAGCCGAGTTGAGAAATAAGGAAAAATCAATTCTTGTTGCCGGGGGACAACGCAAAATTGAAGCCATTCACGCCGCGCTCAAAGGTCATTACGCCAATATTCTGGTCACGGACCAGTACACAGCGCAGGCATTACTTCGATTTTAATTTCAAATTTAATTTCAATTGGATATGGTTGACAACATCTGCCACACAAAAGGGGCGGATGTTTTGCTTTTTTAGGAAGAAAATATAACGAAGAAAGAAATACAAGTGTAACTGTGAACAAAAGTTCAAGTTGATTTTTACATATGTTCATGTTAGTGTAAGGGTATAGAAAATAACTAGTTCAGATAAGGGAGAGATTCAATTGACTACACCACAATTAGCTAAAATGATCGACCATACGTTGCTTCGTGCGGACGCAACGCAAAGTGAAATGGCCAAGTTAACCGAAGAAGCAAAGCAATATCAGTTTGCTTCCGTATGTGTTAACCCAGGCTGGGTTGCTTATGCTGCTGAGCAGTTGCAGGGTTCTGGCGTAGATATCTGCACCGTCATTGGTTTCCCTCTGGGAGCATCTACATCGGAGACAAAAGCTTTCGAAACGAAAGATGCGATTGCTAAAGGTGCAACTGAAGTCGATATGGTCATCAACATCAGTGCTTTGAAAGATGGCAAAGATGATTTCGTTGAACAAGATATTCGTGCTGTTGTTGAAGCGGCTGCGGGTAAAGCTTTGGTGAAAGTTATTATTGAAACTTGTCTGTTGACGGATGAAGAGAAAGTACGTGCTTGTCAGGCAGCTGTGCGAGCTGGAGCTGATTTTGTTAAAACTTCTACAGGTTTCTCCACAGGTGGAGCAACGCCAGAAGATATCGCTTTGATGCGTCGTACTGTAGGTCCTGATGTTGGCGTTAAAGCTTCCGGTGGCGTACGTAGTCTGGAAGATATGCAAAAAATGATCGAAGCGGGTGCGACTCGTATCGGTGCAAGCTCTGGCGTGAAGATTATGCAGGGCGAACAGTCTTCATCGTCTTATTAAGCAAAAGATCTTATCAAGAAAAAGCTTAATAAATAAAAGTAATATTATATTCTCTGTACTTGGGCGTTCGACTCAGGTACAGGGAATACAAATTACACTTAATTCTAATTAACGGAACTTATTGTAAGCGCTTCATAAGTTTTCTGAAAGATTACTGATAAGAATGCTTAAGAGCCCTTTGAGCTGAATTTCCACATCCGGCTTAACTACCTTCAAAGGAGAGATCAAATGAAATTTCTAATTGCCATTATCGGCTTACTCGTTGTTTTTGGACTGGCTTATATCGCAAGCAACGGCAAAAAACAGATACGTTACCGGCCACTGGCTATCATGATTGTTTTACAAGTTATACTAGCTTATGCTCTGTTGAATACAGGAGTGGGTACTTTTTTAATTGGCGGTTTCGCGACCGTATTTAAAAGTTTACTCGACTATGCGAATGAAGGTATCGCATTTGTATTTGGGGGTTTAACTACCGTAGGTGCAGAGAGCGGGGGGGCGCCGTTTTTCCTCAGCGTATTGATGCCGATTGTTGTCATCTCGGCACTCATTGGGATATTGCAGTATATCCGAATCTTGCCTTTTGTTATAAAATATATTGGTCTGGTATTAAGCAAAATCAACGGAATGGGCAAACTGGAATCATATAACGCGGTTGCTTCGGCTGTATTGGGGCAATCTGAAGTGTTCATTTCTGTGAAAAAACAAATTGGGTTGTTGCCAAAACATCGGCTGTACACCTTGTGTGCCTCGGCGATGTCCACGGTCTCGATGTCCATTGTTGGTGCTTATATGACCATGATCGAGCCCAAATATGTGGTTACAGCTCTTGTACTGAACCTGTTTGGCGGTTTTATCATTGCTTCGATCGTTAACCCTTATCGGGTGACGGAAGAAGAAGATATATTGGAAGTGCAGGATGAAGAGAAACAATCGTTCTTCGAAATGCTCGGCGAGTACATCCTGGATGGATTCAAAGTTGCTATCATCGTAGCTGCGATGTTAATCGGTTTTGTTGCCTTGATTGCACTTGTTAACGGAGTTTTCAGCTCGGTGCTTGGCATTTCGTTCCAAGAGCTACTCGGTTATGTGTTTGCACCATTTGCCTTCATCATGGGTGTTCCATGGAAAGAAGCGATTCAGGCAGGAAGTATTATGGCAACCAAAATGGTATCCAACGAATTCGTCGCTATGCTTAATCTGAAGGAGACTGCAATGTCTGCCAGAACAACGGGTATCGTATCCGTCTTCCTCGTGTCGTTCGCCAACTTCTCCTCCATCGGTATCATTGCTGGTGCGGTGAAGGGACTCCATGAGAAGCAAGGTAATGTGGTCGCCCGCTTCGGTCTGAAGCTGCTTTACGGTGCATCGCTCGTCAGCGTGCTGTCAGCGATTATTACTGGACTGTTCTTGTAAGCTGGATTATTTGGAAGGAGTGCTTAAAGTTATGTCAACTTTTAAAAGAGTACATCTGATTGTTATGGATTCTGTAGGGATCGGCGAAGCGCCGGATGCAGCAGAATTTGATGATTTTGATGTAGATACCTTTGGTCACATTGCACGTGAACGCGGAGGTCTGAAAATGCCTCACATGGCCAGTCTCGGACTGTCCAACATCAAAGAAATAGAGGGTGTCCCTGTAGCGGATGCACCTAAAGCGTATTACACCAAGATGCAGGAAGCATCCAGAGGCAAAGACACCATGACAGGTCACTGGGAGCTGATGGGTCTTTACATTGATACACCTTTCCGTGTGTTCGAGAATGGTTTTCCCGATGAGTTGATTCAGCGTATTGAAGAGAAAACGGGCCGGAAGGTCATTGGTAACAAACCGGCCAGCGGCACGGAAATTCTGGATGAGCTGGGTGCGGAGCATGTTGAAACTGGCGCGCTCATCGTATATACATCCGCGGATTCGGTTCTGCAAATTGCAGCACATGAGGATGTTGTACCATTGAAGGAATTGTATGAAATCTGTGAGTTCTGTCGTGAAATTACACTTGAAGATCCGTACATGCTCGGCCGCATTATCGCACGTCCATTTGTCGGTGAAGCGGGTAACTGGAAACGTACTGCGAATCGTCATGACTATGCGCTCAAACCTTTTGGTCGTACAGTAATGAATGAATTGCAAGATAGCGGATTTGATGTGATTGCTTTGGGTAAAATCGCAGATATCTATGATGGCGAAGGTGTAACCAAGGCTGTTCGTACCGTTTCTAACATGGACGGCATGGACAAGTTGTCCCAAACGATGGATGAAGAGTTCACTGGACTCAGCTTCCTGAACCTGGTTGATTTTGATGCCCTGTACGGTCACCGTCGTGATCCGCAAGGTTATGCTCAGGCGCTTGAAGACTATGATGCAAGGCTGCCAGAGATTTTTGCCAAAATGACCAACGATGACCTGCTGCTGATTACAGCTGACCATGGTAACGATCCAACTTACCGTGGTACAGACCATACACGTGAATATGTACCGCTGCTTGCCTACTCTCCGCGCTTCAGCGAGGGCAAACAGCTTGATCTGCGCAGCACATTTGCTGACCTTGGCGCAACTGTAGCCGAGAACTTTGGAGTGAAAATGCCGGAATACGGCACCAGCTTCCTTAAAGATTTGAAATAGGTTTTAAAACTGGATAGGGGATGTCGGAGTAGTTGAGGCTGCTCCGGTTCCTGCCATCATAATAGACTAAATATATAACTGGAGGAGATTCATTCATGAGTACACATATTGGAGCAAAACCCGGAGATATCGCAGAAACAATCCTATTGCCAGGAGATCCTCTGCGTGCGAAATATATTGCAGATACGTACCTTGAAGATGTTGTATGTTACAACGAGGTTCGTGGAATGCTCGGTTACACAGGTACATATCAAGGCCACCGGATTTCGGTGCAAGGTTCAGGGATGGGCATTCCGTCTTTTGCAATCTATGCTAACGAATTGATTAGCGAATATGGCGTGAAAAACCTGATTCGTGTAGGGACTTGTGGCGGTATGCAGGAGCATGTACGTGTACGTGACGTCATCCTTGCACAAGCAGCATGTACCGATTCCAGCATGAACAAACATGTATTTGGTGGATATGACTTCTCCCCAATCGCTACGTTTTCTCTGCTGAAAGAAGCATATGACCGTGCAACAGCTAAAGGCATGAAGATTCATGTCGGTAACGTGTTCAGTTCCGATTCTTTCTACCGCGATGATCGTTCCATCACTGAGAAATTGATGAAGCACGGCGTACTCGGTGTAGAGATGGAAACAACAGCATTGTACACTATCGCTGCCAAATTTGGTGTTAACGCACTGACCATCCTGACGGTAAGTGACCACTTGCTGACAGGCGAAGAAACATCTGCCGAAGAGCGCCAAAAAACGTTCAACGACATGATGGTAGTGGCTCTGGACACAGCAATCACACTGTAATTGTTATTCATAATCAATTGATGTGGATCGAAACTTTTGTTTTAAGCACGGAGTGAAGGAACCGGAACCGATTCTGAAGAAGCGAAGCGTTCGCAGGAACGATCTGGAGCCGGAACGATGTTGCACAAAGTGTTTTTCTAAGATGACGACAAGATGTTGTTGCATTTTATATTCATCATCATTTGATTTTAATCGAAACTTTTGTTTTAAGCACGGAGTGAAGGACCCGGAATCGATTCTGAAGAAGCGAAGCGTTCGCCTTTGTCTCCGAGTTTTCTCCATTGTAAAATGGATCAAAAAAAACTTGGAGACAACAGCGATCGTAAGAACGATCCGGGGCCGGAACGGTCTAACTACAAAGTGTTCTATACAATCAATACACACACAAGGAGAGATCATCATGAGAATGGTAGACATTATTGCCAAGAAACGCGACGGAAAAGAACTGACAACAGCTGAGATTGATTTTGTTGTTCAAGGATACACACAAGGAGAAATCCCCGACTATCAAGTCAGCGCATGGGCGATGGCGGTATTCTTTAAAGATATGACAGACAAGGAACGTGCCGATCTTACTATGTCGATGGTGAACTCCGGTGAAACGATTGACCTGTCCGCTATCGAAGGTATCAAAGTAGACAAGCACTCCACAGGCGGTGTGGGCGATACAACAACACTGGTACTCGCTCCGCTTGTTGCTGCGCTGGATGTTCCTGTTGCCAAAATGTCCGGACGTGGACTTGGTCACACGGGTGGTACAACAGACAAGCTGGAATCCGTTGCTGGTTTCCACGTAGAGCTTGAAAAAGAAGAGTTCATTCGACTCGTCAACGAACATAAGGTTGCGGTTATCGGACAAAGTGGTAACCTTACGCCTGCAGACAAAAAGCTCTATGCACTGCGTGATGTAACAGCTACCGTTAACTCCATTCCACTGATCGCCAGCTCCATCATGAGTAAGAAAATTGCAGCAGGTGCTGATGCAATCGTATTGGATGTTAAAACGGGTGCTGGTGCATTCATGAAAACAACGGAAGATGCTAAAGAATTGGCACATGCCATGGTAAGCATCGGTAACAATGTTGGCCGTAAAACGATGGCTGTTATCTCCGATATGTCCCAACCACTGGGTCTGGCGATTGGTAACGCGCTTGAAGTGAAAGAAGCCATCCTCACACTGCAAGGTAAAGGACCAAAAGATTTGGAAGAACTATGTCTGGCACTTGGACGTCAGATGGTATTCCTTGCGGGCAAGGCAGATTCCTTGGAGCATGCTGAGGAGAAATTGAAAGAAGTGATCCAGAACGGTAAAGCACTGGAGAAATTCAAAGATTTCTTGGCAAACCAAGGCGGAGACGCTTCGGTTGTGGATCATCCAGATCGTTTGCCACAAGCACAATATCTGGTTGAAGTCCCAGCAGACAAAGACGGCTACGTTGCCGGAATCGTCGCTGACGAGATCGGAACTGCAGCAATGCTGCTCGGCGCAGGCCGTGCAACAAAAGAGTCTGAGATCGATCTCGCGGTTGGTCTGATGCTGAACAAAAAAGTCGGAGACCCAGTCAAAGCGGGTGAGTCCCTCGTAACGATCCATGCCAATCGTGAAGACGTAGCAGATGTCATCGCGAAGATCAAAGAAAACATTACAATTGCAGATCATGCCGATGCTCCTGTATTGGTTCATGATATCGTAACGGAATAATCAGAGCAGACGAGATTTAATCTCATGTCTGACTGAACATGAAAGCCCCAAAGCGATGTAATCCATAGCTTTGGGGCTTTTTGTCGTTGAAAAGTATGCTGTTAGTTATTGCGAGCAACTACTGGCTCTTTATTTTCTCATACGCCATCACCGAATCTGCACTTGTGTAAATGTAAGGCGTGGATGGCTCGGCTACAGGTGTCACCTTTGTGGCCCGAATCTCAATGGTATCTTTGCCATCTACTTGTGCGGAGCCGATTGTGCCATCGATTTGCACCCAGCTGTCTGTAGGGAAACTATCCGCTTCTGGGATATGAATCATCACGCCGAAGGGAGCTGCATCAGCTGGACAGCACATGACGAGAAATCGTCCCAGTGCAAAATGTGATTCATGATCCATGCTTTTATCTCGATAAACGAACCCGGTTAACGAGATATCTCTGCCTGCAAATTGTCGCTGGAACATGTCGATCGTACCGAGTGTTTCAGAGAAAATTTCAGGATAGACTCGAATGACCTGTTCTGCATACAACTTCTCAGCCAGTTCTGCGAATTCGCGGCTATACTCATCCGGCGGTACAAATTGCACATTGGTGGCCGATGTAGATGTAACAGCGGTTTGTTGCTGTTTTTGCTGTGCAAGATCTTGTACATTTAATTTTGCTGTTTCAGGTATAGGCTCTTTTCGACGAATCTCGGGAGGTGCATAGGTGAGAGACATCCCTTTCTGACTGGCCATAGAGCTGCCGAGAGCCCGATCAGGTAACAGAAACCCCAGCAACAAGGGTATGGCTATCAGACCATATACCATTGAGCTGCGTAGGAATCCGGAAGGTGGTGGATGTTCGCAGTCGCAATGAACTTCGTTACTACCGAACAGTCCATGCCATGCCATGATAACGGCAATAAACATTAAGGGAACAGGGCAGCATAATAGCAGTTTTTGCATGGTAGGAGCCAAATAATAATGAAGCGAGTCACTTGAATTCAAATGAATAATGTATACCGCAAGACCGCCGATCCAGACCGCACGGATTAGGTTATGCCATTGGATGACGTGTGACCTTGGAACAGGAGGTTTGGTCATCGTATAGATCGTGTGGTTCATAACATCACCTCATTTCTATTAATCGTCAGGATGAAAGTTCATGAGATTAATCATTTAGGTCATGAAGTATGTTGCTCAACCTTTAGACCAGCAGATTAATCAACCACGAGCCGGCGAAGACGAGCGTGATAATGGCTAGACTTAGACCAATAACAAACCGGGTACGGAAGGTCGAGAGCAGCATCAGGGTGCTTTTGAAATCCAGCATTGGACCAAGCACAAGGAAGGATACCAGCGGCCCAAGTGCAAACGTATGTGAGAACGCAGAAGCCACAAACGCATCAGACGTGGAGCAGAGAGACAATACATATGCAAATCCCATCATGAACACATAGGAGGCAATAGGGCCATTGCCAAGTGAGATGAGATCGCTGCGGCTAATGAATGTCTGGATGCAGGCTGTAATCAGGGCACCGATCACCAGATATTTGCTCATATCGACGAATTCATCTCCGGCATGAATGAAGAAGCTGCGCCAGTTTTTCACATGGTTGTGGTCATGAGCATGAGGTTGAGCCATTTTAAATCCAGGATGTGTCTTGACCTCTGTCACTGCGACTTTTGGCAACCGAAGGGGATTTCGACGAACAAACACATACACAAGCATGCCTATGGAAGCTGCTACGGCAAAGGCCAGTCCCATGCGGGCAATGGTAATCTCAGGATGGGAGGGAAAGGCGAGCAAGGTTGCGGTAAATACGATGGGATTGACTACGGGACCACTCAGAATGAACGTCACTGCAATATAGGCTGGCATGCCTTTGTGCATCAACCTTCTCACTACCGGGATCATGCCACATTCACAAATGGGAAAAATAATACCAAGCAACCCTGCGACCAGCACACCGCCGATCGGATTCTTGGGCGTGAGTTTGCGGACCATTTCTTCGGATACAAACCATTGCATGAGCGAGGACAATAACACACCCATGAGCAGAAATGGTGCGGCTTCAAGAAAGATACCTATGAATACGGTTTTCATATTTTGCAAAGCTTCACTGTTCCATGCTTCCTTCAAGTCTGGAGCCATTGTGATCAACACGGGAATAAGAAATGCACAAGGGACCAGGAAGGACAGGAGCTTCAGATTGGCTGCCATTTTCATGAAACAGACCTCCACAACTAGGACTTTGCTAAAATATATGCTTGTACGTGCGGCAACATACATCATTCCTAGGTTCTAATCAACATTTTTACGATTAATCAAGATTCTTCATCATATTAGAGTTGACAACCTAAAGAAAATTGCGGTATAGTTCGGATTGATCATCATTAATAGTAATAATTACGATTAAAGTTACAACTTAAACAGAGTGGAGGAAGCAGAAATGTCAGATCAGCAGGTTCAACAGCGGGTTCCAGTAACCGTACTTAGTGGATATTTGGGTGCAGGCAAAACTACACTTCTCAATCATGTGCTTCATAACCGCGAGGGGATGCGGGTTGCTGTTATCGTTAATGATCTCAGTGAGGTTAACATCGATGCAGGTTTAATACGAGATGGTGGAGGATTATCACGTATTGATGAGAGACTGGTAGAGATGTCCAATGGTTGCATTTGCTGCACCTTACGGGAGGATCTGCTGAAAGAAGTTGAGCGGCTGGCGCTTGATGGTTCTTTTGACTACATATTGATCGAATCGACGGGTATTGGTGAGCCGGTACCTGTTGCGCAGACGTTTACGTATATCGACGAGGAACTTGGCATTGATTTGACGAAATTCACCCGACTCGACACGATGGTTACGGTAGTCGATGCTGCTCAGTTCTGGCGTGACTTTTATTCCAAAGAGACATTGAAGGATCGTGGACAGCAAGCGGGGGAGGACGATGTTCGCGGAATCGTTCATCTGCTGACGGATCAGGTGGAATTCTGTGATGTGCTGATTCTGAACAAATGTGATTTGGTTTCGGAGAAAGAACTTTCGAAGCTTGAGAAGGCACTACATGCCATGCAACCGGAAGCCAAGCTCATTCGAACAACACATGGGCAGATTGATCCAAGAGAGATAATGAATACGGGACGTTTTGATTTTGAAAAAGCAAGCCAGTCCGCGGGTTGGATCCGCGAATTAATGAAAGAGGAACATACCCCGGAGACTGAAGAATATGGAATTCATTCATTTGTCTATCATCGTAAACGTCCATTCCACCCGGAACGATTGCTGCGTTGGATTGCGAAATGGCCAGATAATATCGTGCGATCCAAAGGCCTGATGTGGCTGGCAACAAGGAACCATATGGCGATCTCTTTCAGTCATGCAGGCACATCAAAGCAGCTTGCGCCCGCAGGAATATGGGTAGGTGCGATGAGTGAGGAGGAAAGGCAACTTCATTTTGGCGACACGCTGCCAAGCATACCAGACTGGGATGATGAGTGGAGTGACCGTGTAACCAAATTAGTATTTATCGGCATTGATATGGATCGGGTAGAGATTGAACGTACATTGGATGAGACTCTTCTTACGGAGGAGGAAATGGGGATGAACTGGCGTGAACTGAAAGATCCTTTTCCAGCGTGGAGTTGAAGTGAAAAGAAAAGATCTTCAAGTGCAATAATGCCCCTGAAGATCAATGATTATAATGTATTAAGGACTTTAGCTAAAGTACAAATCGCCAAGATAAAAATCACCGTTGCCACTTTTTTGCGGACTAAACACAAAGGTAAGGTACACTCCATAGGAACCTGTCCATCCTTGTGGATAATAAATGGCTTTGTAACTGTGTCTTGTTTTGGTTTTGTCATTCATTGCAATCACTTTAAAATCAGCTGATTTCACATTAATCAACTGATCAGCATATTTAGTCAGCGTTTTTTTATCATTTGCTGCAATGATACCTTTGACTGTAGTCTTAAATTTATCTTTCTGGGATTGCTTACCCAGATCAAAAATGTCGATCTCGGGATTTTCAATAACTTTAGCATCTATGTATTTATCAAATTCACTAGTGCTACCTGTTTTAAGTGCTTTACCATACATTTTGATCAATGTTAAAGATTCTTTTTGCAATTTGACTATCATCTGAGCGTCAGTTCCAGTCATCTTGATTGAGCCAGAAGTGCTTGAATTACTTGAACTACTTGGTTTACTTGAATCTTCAGAACCTTTGGTACCTGTACTGCTGTTATTACTACTCGAACTGCTTGACTTACCGCTACCTGAATTAGTGATACTTACAACTTTGTTGCTAACATTCAGAGATACGTTGGCTCCCAGCGCTTCTGCTGTGGTACTTACAGGCAGGTAAACATCACCGTCATATACCAGTGCATTCAGTTTGTCTCCGGTTTCATTCTTGGGTGTCCAAGACAAACCGTTTACTTTAAAGCTAATGTTGCTGTCGAGTGCTGCTTCAATATCTTGAATTCCGTTTGAAGCTGCTACACCGAGGGCACCGAAAGCCAAACTGCATGCTACCAATGACCCAATAAAAGTTGATTTTTTGATCTTCATCTAGTTCCTCCGTAGGTAAAGTATAATGATACCAAAGCAGTATATCATATGTAATTATAATGTGCATACAAAATTTTACTTTCGCAGATATGGAGTTGACAAAAGAAAAGGCATAGGCTACTATCTTTAAATAGTAATAATTACGATTAAATAAGAGGAGGCAACAACCATGAGAGTCATTGTAACCTTAGCTTGCACCGAGTGCGGGGACCGCAACTACACAACAACCAAGAACAAACGGAACCATCCGGAGAGACTTGAGATGAAGAAATACTCCCCACGTTTGAAGAAAATGACGATCCACCGGGAAACCAGATAAAATTTTTTTGTTGTTTTTAAATCGTAATATTTACGAAAAGAGGGATTGGCATGATTCTATCATCCATGCGTGATGTTGTATTTGGATATGGCAAAGAGCCGGTCATTGATCAACTGTCGCTGGATATCCATGTGGGAGAGTTCATAGGTATCACAGGTCCCAATGGTTCTGCCAAAACGACCCTGTTAAAGCTGCTGCTAGGGCTATTGAAGCCCTGGAGCGGCACGATACATATGAATCCGCAGTTGAAACGTGGGAACAACTCGAATATCGGTTATGTGCCCCAGCAGGTGGCATCGTTTAATAGTGGATTTCCCAGTACGGTGATTGAACTTGTTCGGTCAGGATGTTACACCAGGCTGGGACTATTCCGCAGATTCACAGTAGAGCAGGATGTCATAGTTGAACGCAGTTTGCGTGAAGTTGGCATGTGGGAGTATCGGAATACACGAGTCGGTGAGCTGTCTGGTGGACAGAAGCAACGGATCTGTATTGCAAGAGCTATGGCTGGGCAACCGCAGGTTCTGGTACTGGATGAGCCTACAACGGGAATGGACCGCCACAGTCGTGAAGGATTCTACAATCTGATGCGCCACTATGCCGATGTCCATGGGATAACGATTATTATGGTTACTCACGGACTGGAAGAGATGGGAGATCGATTGGATCGAACGATTACTTTGGAGCGGCAAGAAAGTGAGGAATGGCAGTGTTTGAATACGAATTCATGCAACGTGCCTTCTGGGCAGGTGGACTGATTGGAGTCATCGCTCCAATTCTCGGGGTTTATCTGATGCTCAGGCGGCAGGTCCTTATGGCAGACACGTTATCCCATGTCTCACTCGCAGGGGTTGCGCTCGGTTCGGTCATGAATCTTAACCCGGTGATCTGCGGATTCGCGATTGCAATTATCGGTGCATTACTGGTTGAACAACTGCGGCGAAGTTACCGAACCTACAGCGAGGTACCTGTGGCGATCATCATGACTTCGGGGCTGGCTCTTGCTGTGGTATTAATGAGTCTCAAAACCAATTTGTCCAAGACCTTCAGCTCATACTTATTTGGATCTATTGTCGCGGTTAGCGATATACAATTGTGGATGATGGCAGGAGTATGTGTCATAGGTTTACTTTTTTTCATCCTGCTCCGGAGACCGTTGTATAGCTTTACGTTTGATGAAGAGACAGCTTCCATTGGAGGCGTTCAGGTGAGAGGTTTATCGTTTGCCTTTGCCATTCTGACAGGAATGACTGTAGCTTCAGCCATGCCGATTGTCGGTGTGTTACTGGTGTCTGCTCTCATTGTATTGCCTGCTGCCTTGGCACTCCGAGTGTCTCGCAGTTTTACAGCAGCCATCATTGTAGCGGTAATTACAGGATTAATCGGTATTTTTAGCGGACTCACAACATCTTACCATCTAAATACACCACCGGGAGGAACAATTGCACTCATCCTGTTGGTCATCCTGTTGACTGGAATATCAGCGCAAAAGCTGATTGCACGATATAACCGCAAGCGTCACCGTAAACAAACGAAATCACAGCACGTCATTCTGGTCAACCATTCTAGGAGGAATACACCACATGAAATTCAGTAAAAAAGCTACGCTCGGATTGTTGTTTAGTCTTACACTTATCGTCGCAGGCTGCGGACAAAAATCCGCTTCTGATGCAAATACAGCTTCGACAGGCACTTCCGTTCCAGTCGAGACGGAAACCGCAAAATTAAACGTGCAGGTCAGCTTCTACCCGATGTACGAGTTCACCAAAAATGTGGCAGGTGATCTGGCAGAGGTGCATACCCTCGTTCCAGCAGGAATGGAGCCTCATGATTGGGAGCCCACACCACAAGATATTGCCAGCATTGAAAAAGCGGATGTGCTTGTATACAACGGTGCGGGTATGGAATCATGGATGGATCAGGTCACCGGAAGTTTAAGCAACGCTTCGCTCATTCAGGTGGAAGCAAGCAAAGGCATCAACCTGCTTGAAGGTGGAGAGCACGATCACCATCATGAAGATTCGGAGGCAACAGAACACGATCATGACCATGCGAATGGAGCGACTGCAGAGGAACACGACCACGATCATGCGGTTGAAGTCACTACGGAAGAACATGACCACGATCATGACGCCGAGGCAGAAGAAGGACATGGGCACGATCACGGTGGATTTGATCCTCACGTATGGCTGTCACCTGCATTGGCTGTAAAAGAAGTGCGCAATATTGAAGCAGGACTGGCGCAGGCTGCCCCGGAACATGCTGAACAGTTCAAGCAGAATGCAGATGCTTACATTGGTCAACTGGAGTCACTGGATCAGGACTTCAAGGCGGCTGTGACGGATAACAAACGTAAGGATTTCATCACACAACACGCTGCATTTGGCTACCTTGCCAAGGAATATGGATTGCAACAGGTGCCCATCGCAGGGTTGTCTCCTGAGCAAGAACCTTCAGCAGCGCAGATGGCATCTGTCATTGATTTTGCAAAAGAGCATCAGGTGAAGACCATTTTCTTCGAAACACTGGTTTCATCCAAAGTGTCTGAGACGATCGCGAGTGAAGTGGGAGCCAAAACGGCTGTATTGAACCCGATTGAGGGACTTACCGAGGAGGAGATAGCGGCGGGAATGGACTACATCAGCGTGATGAGACAAAATTTGGAGGCTCTGAAACTGGCGCTGAACGAATAATAAAAGATCGATTTGATGCCTCTCACCGAAAAAGGTACAATAATACAACATGCTGAGGAATGGATCGCCATTCCTTTGCCTTTTTGCAAAGCAGAGAGCACAGGGATGTGCTCTCTCTTTGTTGAATAAGGTGACCGGATCGAGGAGAACAGGAGGACGCATTGCATGAATTTAAATGAGGAACATGAAGTGCTGTTAAGTGAACAGCCTGCCCATCTGTGGAGACGGCGGAAGCTGGAGCTGATGCACTGGACGGAACGTGACAAACATACAGTATCCGCGAAGAAAATAGAGATTTGGAACGGTGTTGAAGTTGATGCCGAACTCGTGAAGGCATTGTCCATACTTCAGAGTGCGGGCGTGAGGACGGAATTTTCATGTGCAGGGGTGAGTCCGCTTGATGAACCTGTCGATCATTCCCTTTATGCTTATGTTACCCTGATACAAAGTGAGGTTGCAGATCAATTCGTACACTATGCTCTCCGTCGGATGCGGAATCGACTGCTCGTTACGCTAGAGGCCGAAAAGGGCCGCTATGATCTGTCTTCTTTTTTCATTGGACACAATAGGAGCTTCTGCTGGTGGATGGAGCACTGTGCCCTACAGTTTGGAAGCCGAAACGAATCAAGTGAAAAAAGCGTAGTATAAGGGATAGGCTTGTTTATTTGAAGGTAAAGGAGGTATGGCACGATTGAATAAGTGGGTCAAAACGATACTTTTTCTACTAGGCTCCGTCTTTCTTACACGATTCATCCCATTTTCGTCCTTGTTCCGTAACCTGGATACGATGATTCACGAATTCGGTCATGCACTAATGACACTAGTATTGTCCGGTAAAGTGCTGCGCATTGAATTATACGCTGATCATAGTGGTGTAACTTACTCTTCCATGCTGACGCCAGGCAGATCGATCCTGGTTTCTCTGGCGGGATATATCAGTGCATCACTGTTCGCCTTGCTGTTGTTTTACTTATACCGCAAAGGCTTGCACATGTGGGGACTCGGTATTATGACGGCTGTCGCTCTGGTGTCACTCCTGTTATATGTAAGAGGGGAGTTCGGCATGTTATGGCTGACCGGGTTCATCGTACTGAACGTTGTCATGATGATTTTTGGCGCCAAGATCGTGAAATTCTATTATCTGATACTGGCGTTTCTTACGCTGGAAGAGTCGGTCGTGAGTGCTGTATACGTTGGATTCATGTCATGGACTCAGCCTTCACGGGCAGGGGATGCAACGAACCTCGCTCAGCAGACATTCCTTCCGGCGTTATTCTGGGGAACGTTGTTTGCTTTGTTTGCACTATGGTGTGCCAAGGGAGCACTCGGTCTCTTTTTCCGCAAAGAAGGTACTTCGCGACCGTCACGGTCTCGGGGATTACGAAGAGCGTAACGGATATAAGTTATATAAAAGCAAAGAAGGCACTTCCTTTCTTCATAAAAGGATAGTGCCTTTTGTTTATGGACTTACATCTGATATTAAAGTCTGATATTAAAAATATCGTCTAATCTCCGAGATTATCCCATAACACATAAAAGTAATAAATCTCTTCCATAATCGCCTTATCATCCTCTGCCGCAACGCCGCCCTTGATCCGAGCAAGGGTGCCCAGAATATCATATATTGTTTCACGCTCCACACTGAACTGAATGCGGTCGACGATTTTTTCCCAGGCCTGCATTGCGTAATCGACTTGAGACTTGGCTTCAGTCCATTTTTTACCCTCAACCTGTTTCTCTAATGATTGTATAGATTCAAGCAAGCGATCATCGTTGCCAAAGGGCTTTTTGAGAAAGGCTCCGCTAGCCATAATTGCAACGAACACAAGAATGAGGAAGATCGGAAGCACATATAACAGCCAGAAACGCGTTTTCATTCAACCGCCTCCTTGATGTAAAGGTTTAGAAAGGTCCCTCATAATCGCCCATATCGATTTTTTCGGTGATTTTATCCTTGAACAGGTCAACATACAATTTGTCATTGGGTAATATGGCTGCAAAAGCGATATCCTGTATCGTGATGTTTTGCTTTTTCAGCTGCTCACTGAGCCAGTTAGTATCTTTGTTTCTTTCCTCCAGATTTTGCTTAATCAGCAGGCCATCAATAATAATCTCGGTCATCAGCTTGCTTTTGGGCGGGTGCATATGCATGTCTTTTGCGGTTACCGGTTGATTCTCAGGTTTCAATACAACCGAAAGGCTGCCATCCGGTTCCAGAATCGCATAATCCAGCGTTGTAATATCAAATACATCCTTTTGCCGCAGCATCATGGTCAATTCGTCAAATTTAACTCGCATTTTACTCAGGTTCTGTTCGAGAATTTTACCGTTCTGGATGATCAATGTAGGATCAGAGTCCATTAATTTGGAGATGGTGCGATTCTTCAGTGTAATGTACTGAAAGATGATCGTAATGATTGTGAAAATGGTCAAGGCCACAAAATGAATCCACGCCTTGGAGGAAAGATCGGTTGCAAAAGTCCCCGCAATGGAACCGATTGTGATGCCGTTAATGTAATCAAAATACGTCAAGTTACCCATCTGCTGCTTGCCTAGCACCCTTGTATAGATGATCAGAGTCAGAAAGGCAATAATAGACCGTACGGCAACAACCCAAGTTTCTTCCATCATATATGTATCACCTTCCTTTCTTTCACCGTAGCTGTATTAAGAAGTTTTTTAAAATGTTTGCTTTTGAACACGTATTATAACAAGCTTTTCCTATGCTGGAGGATCTTATGCTTGAACGCAAAAAACCGAAACCTGGGTAAGTATCCCAGGCTTCGGTTTCAATTACTACCTATATTAGTTGAACTGATTCATTTACACGTAACGGAGAGGAAAGAAGAAACCTGAAAAAGCGAAGCGCTCGCCTTTATCCCCGGATTTCTCCTTCTGAAAAGTGAATCGATAAAATCTGGGGATAACAGCGATTGGAAGGTTGTTCTTTCATCGGAGTGTCAGTGTAATAAATCGTTATACACCGGAATACGCCATAAATCCACCATCTACCGGAATGACTGTGCCAGTGACAAAGCCGGATTGTCTTTCATCCGCAAGCCACATCAATGTGCCAAGCAGGTCTTCCGGTTTGCCAAAGCGGCGCATGGGTGTATGAGCAATAATTTTACTGGAACGTTCCGTAGGTGAGCCGTCTGGTTGCAGTAATAGATTACGGTTTTGCTCAGTCAGGAAAAACCCGGGTGCAATAGCATTGACACGAATACCCGATTCGGCCAGATGAACGGCGAGCCACTGCGTGAAGTTGTTAATGGCTGCCTTCGCAGCGCTGTACGCTGGAACTTTCGTCATGGGCGATGGGGCGCTCATGGAAGAAATGTTAATGACAGTAGCAGGGACATCGCGCTCTATCATATGTTTTGCAAAGATCTGAGTAGGGATGAGAGAACCGACAAAATTCAGATCCATCACCTGACGAAATCCCTCTACACTTACATCGAAAAATGTAGTGACATCGCTCTTTTCCAGATCTTCCAATCTGAAAATTTCATTCGTGGTGTTGGCACTGGCGTTATTGCCACCCGCGCCATTGATCAGAATATCACATGGTCCGAGCTGTTCCAGTACCGCATCTGCCGCTGCCTGCACACTATCGGCCTGGGTTACGTCACAGGCAATAGCAATCGCTCTGCCACCTGCAGCTTCAATCGCAGCTACAACTTCCTGCCCCTTGGACACAGTACGGTTCAGGATGGCTACACTTGCACCGTGCCGAGCGAGTTCTTCCGCCATGGAGCGACATAATACTCCGGCACCTCCGGTGATTACAGCCGTTCTGCCTTCAAGACGAGATGAGCGCTCATATTGGTGTTCACTCATGCTTTTGCCCTCCTTTGCAGGGAATCCCAGACACCCCAGAGATACATGATCCCCAAAGCCCGGTCATACAGTCCATAACCAGGTCGGCACTGTTCTCCCCAGAGATGACGACCGTGGTCGGGTCTTGCATAACCTTCATAACCGATATCGTGATAAGCCTCAACAACCCCCGCAATATCAACACTGCCATCCTGACTGCGATGTGAGGTTTCGATAAAGTCGCCGTTTTCGTAGATTTTGACATTACGAATGTGGGCAAATGGAATCCGATCCTTGAACTCGTGTATCATCCCGATAATGTCATTATCAGCATTCGCTCCCAAAGAGCCACTGCATAGTGTCACGCTGTTGTAAGGGCTATCATAAAGATTCAAATATTTCCGAACATTCTCCTGACTTGTAATAATCTTTGGTAATCCAAAAATTGGCCATGGCGGGTCATCCGGGTGGATGGCCATTCGAATCCCCAGCCGTTCGGCTGTAGGCATAATCTCTTGCAGGAAATAACGTGCGTGCTCCCACATATGATCCTCAGTTACATCCTTGTAGGCTTCGAACAGACCTGTTAAATACTGCAATCGTTCCGGTTCCCAGCCTGGCATGGTGAGTGAGGAGTTTTCCGTAATGCGTCGAACGAGTTCTAGAGGTTCTATATCTGCGAGTTTACTGTGCTCATAGAAGAGGGCAGTTGAGCCATCCTCCATTTCCTTGTGCATATCCGTGCGAAGCCAGTCGAAGATCGGCATAAAGTTGTAACAGATGACCTTCACACCAACTTGAGCCAGTTTCTCCATTGTTTTAATATAGTTGGCAATGTATTTATCCCTTGATGGCAGGCCCAACTTGATATCCTCATGGATGTTCACACTCTCAACGACATCCAGATGTAACCCGGCCTTGTCCGCTGCTGTTTTGACAGCGAGTATTTTGTCCATTGGCCATTCCTCGCCAGCAGGAACATCGTGCAGTGCCCACACAATACCTTCAACACCCGGAATCTGCCGGATATGATCCAGCGTTACCGTATCATTGCCTTCGCCGAACCAGCGAAAAACCATTCTCATCACGTTCACCTCATCATGAATAGTAGGAAGAAAAAATTCAGTCATTGAAAATAGGACGGATATGTATCCTGCAGGACAGCCAAATCGGTGACAGTTAAATGCAAGTGTTCCTGCATCAGTCGCTCTGCTGTGTCGGCATCATGCTGCTGAATGGCCTTGACCATAGACCGGTGCTGTTCAATCAGGTGATCCCACTGGTGGTCCGAGGACAGGCGTAACATGCGACTTCGATTCAAATGTACATTCATCTGCTGGATAACAGTCCAGGTGTTGCTTTTATTGCAGCCTGCAAAAAGAGTGCTATGGAATTCCTCATCCAATTGGAACATTCGTTCATCATCCGGTTTGACCCTGCATTCCTGTTGCCACGCAAGGTTCTGTTCAAGTGCCATCATCTGTTCGTTCGGAAAGTTCTCGCAGGCGAGCCTGATTACGGCTCGTTCGAGCTGTTCACGCATGAATCGTGCTTCCTCAACGAGATCGACCTGAATCAGAGAGACGTATGTGCCACGCTGTGGATACACTTCCAGCAGACCTTCCTGTGCAAGTCTTACAAAACTTTCTCGAACAGGTGTCCGGCTGACTTGGAACTCCAGCGAAATTTCCTTCTCAGAAATAGCTGTTCCCGGAGGCATTTTCAGACTCAAAATGAGTTGTTTCAGCGTGAAGTATACGACATCTCGCGTTGAGTAAGATTGCTTATTCATGGAAGACATACTACTCGCAACAGGCAACAAACCGGCTTTGGATGATAACTTTGGGGTATATTCCACAACTTCAACTCCTTCATTGACATACTACCATACTTGTATGGTAGTATGGAAGCGCTTTATCGGCATTATATTAAATTCAGTTGATGATTCACTTGCAGTTCAAGGTAATGGAGAGTAGAATTCAGTTTATAAGGTTCGAATGTTTAAACGAACAGACATCAGACAGAGAAAATATACGTAGAAATAATGAAGAAGAAATAGTATAGAGGTGAAACCATGGGACAAAAAGCAATTAGTGTTTTTCAAACCTGTATTCCGTTATTTCAGGTGTTAAGTGACAACCATCGTCAAGCCATTTTGCTGACACTCACCGAGAAGGGCAGAATGACCGTGAATGAAATTACCGAACAATCCAGCCTATCCCGGCCAGCTATATCTCATCATCTCAAGCTGTTGTTAGAGAAGGGGCTTATATCTGTGGAACAGAAGGGCACACAGCGTTATTATTCGGCTTCATTGAATGCATCGGTGGAACTGTTGAAGGAACTGGTAGCTGCTTTGGAAGAAGAGTGTCTGTAGATTAATCGTGACAAAACATGCTTTTGCATGTGCTTTATAGGTTCGTATGTTTAAACATTTAATCCATAATAAACAGAGGAGTATGTATATATTATGACAACGACGATACAGGAAGTAACCAGTCATGAAGTTGAACAGATTTTGGAGCAGCAACGACAGTTCTTTCGTTCCGGGGCCACAAGATCGGCAGAAGCTCGAATTGCCCGTCTGACCCAACTGAAGCAGGCCATTCAAAAGTACGAATCCAGACTGACAGAAGCTCTCTATCAGGATTTGGGCAAAAGTGAGTTCGAATCCTACACAACCGAGATCGGATTTATGATGGATAGCATCACACACACCATTCGTAAAGTGAATAAATGGGTGAAACCCGTTAAAGTGAAAACGCAAATGGCACTCCTGGGTTCGAAAAGTTATATCATACCCGAACCCTACGGGGCGGTTCTGATCATCGGACCGTTTAATTATCCATTTCAACTCTTAATCGAACCATTGGTAGGTGCTATTGCGGCAGGCAACACAGCCGTACTCAAAGCGTCAGAGAATACACCTGCGGTGTCCGCTGTTGTACGTGAGATGATTGCGAGCGTGTTCGAACCCTCATACGTACAAGTGCTTGATGGTGCAAAAGATACAACGACAGCGCTGATTAACGCGCCATTCGACTATATCTTTTTTACAGGCAGTGTACCGGTAGGCAAGATTGTGATGGAGGCAGCTGCCAAAAATCTCGTTCCTGTTACGTTAGAACTGGGAGGCAAAAGTCCGGTCATCGTTGATGAACAGGCGGATATCAAAGTAGCGGCCGAGCGCATTATATGGGGCAAACTGCTCAATACAGGACAGACCTGTATCGCACCCGATTATTTACTTGTGCATGAGCGCGTGAAGGAACCGTTAATTACGGAGATGAAGGCAGCAATCGTGTCTTTCTTTGGTTCGGATATCCAGCACAACAAGGACTATGGGCGAATCGTGAACAAGGGACATTTTAAACGTCTGACGAATTTGATTGAGCGGGATCAGGCCAAAGTGATATATGGGGGAGCTTCGGATGAGGAAGATCGTTTTATTGAACCTACACTGATTGATGCGGAGTCTTGGGATGCAGCGACGATGGAAGATGAGATTTTTGGACCGATTCTGCCGATCATCAGCTACCGTAACCTCGATGAAGCGATTGTAGAAATCGTAAAGCGGCCGAAACCACTCGCTTTGTATCTGTTTACTTCCGACACCCGGGTTCAGGACAAAGTGCTGCGCGAAGTTTCTTTTGGAGGCGGCTGCATTAACGATACCATCACACATGTAGCGAATCCACGTCTGCCGTTTGGCGGTGTTGGTCATTCTGGTGTTGGCTCGTATCATGGGCAGTACAGCTTCGAAACCTTCTCCCATCTGAAAAGTGTACTGAAAAAAAGCACCAAACTGAATCTGCCAATTCTATATCCACCGTATGATAACAAGCTGAAGTTGATTAAGCGTTTGTTGAAATAAAAAATAAGAAAGACAAACAGCCTGCTACTGGACTTCATTCCAGAGCAGGCTGTTCCTGTCGGTAACGGGATGGTGACATGCCGGACCAGCGCTTGAATTGACGACTGAAATGGGCAATATCCTTATAACCAAGCATGACGGCAATATTCTGAACGGACAGCTTCGGATTGCCCAGAAGAAGCTTCGCTTCATGCAAAACCAATTGGGACAATACAGCACGTGGAGACTGACCGAACACCTGCTTGAACACGCGATTACAGTGAGAAGAACTGATGCCCAGCTCTGCTGCAATATCATCAATACCATAGTGACCGTTGGACTCGTGTCCCTGTTTGAATTGCTGACTCATCAGGCCTTGCAATCGATTGCGAATCTGATGTGCGAGTTCGATTTTCTCGTGTCCGTCGTCCGTAAACCATTGCGCTGCTTCCTGCGAGATCGCCTCCCACAGTTGGCCAAATAGTTCAAATACTGCAGATTGCAACTGCATGCGCTGCACCATTGTACTAGCCACTTCATCATCCGCAGATGACATCAATTTGCGCAAAACAGGCTCGATCTGCTGTGTAACCGGACTGTCTGCACTGAATCGCACTTGTTTGATACGCGCCAGCAGTGATAAGAACAACTGATCATCAATGTCAAAATGCATACAAAAATACGTGAATCCCTTGCCGTTATGGCTCTGACTGGAATGAATGCTTCCCGGTGGAATCAGGAGCAGTTCGCCAGCCTTTTGAATATATAGGGTACCGTTCACCATCATGCGTTGCTCGCCTTCGGTAACATAATTCAGTTCATATTGAGGGTGCTCATGCGCCGGATAATCCCAGTCCGTACCAACACTCCGTAAATGAATGGCGAACAGATTGACGGTTGTTTGCACATCTGGATAAAAAACTTCATGGACACTTTCTCCCAAAGCAGGAGGTAAATACGTTGAAGACATGGAAGATCCCCCTTTATAGAGGTTGTTCAAAAATGTGTGATTTTGATTACGCACTTATCTCAAATGGAATGATTTTTTGTAACCGCTTTAATACATTATAGTCTATCAGCTTGATTTGGGTAAATATCCGATTGATTTGATCATGGTCTGAGGTGGAACCACGTGTTAGGATGGGGCTAATGAAAACGTATGCAAACTATTTTGAGAGGGGTTATGATTCGTGAGCACATCGAAATCCATCTTTTATAATGCACATCACGCACCGATTGGTGCTTTTGCGAGTTTTACACTGGGTTACAAAGGAGCCAAAGGCGGGCTGGGTCTTGAACTCGGGAAGCCGGCTGACCAGAATGTATATATTGGATTACAATCTCGCGATGGCGACAATTATCAGGCGCTTCCTTTTTATGAAGCTTCTGAGGATGAGAGCAGCCGCTATGATGTAGAAAAGTTGGAGAATGGGGACCCGGCGTCGACAAACGGGACAAAAGTTCCACAACCTCTTGTTACGGCTTTTCGCGATGAAGATATTACACGTGAATTTACCTCAGGTACAGATACGTGGACTGCTGGAGATCTGACGTTCCGTATCTACTCGCCTGTACGTCCAGTACCTGATCCAACGAATGGGGATCGTGAAGAATTAATGGATGCACTCGTACCTGCCGTATTGGTTGAAATGACGATTGACAATACGGAAGGTCAACAAGCACGCAAAGCCTACTTTGGCTATCAGGGCAATGATCCGTACTCTGCGATGCGTCTGATTGGGGGACCGGAAGGTGGCTCCATCACAGGTGTGGGACAAGGTCGACTTACAGCGATTATGTCGGCAGATGACGGACTGTGGCCCGCACGCGGATTCACGCTGGAGAAGCTCTTGCAGGAGAAACATCGGGATAATCTGGCATTTGGACTTGGCTCAACCGCTGCACTACTGATGGAGGTACCGGCTGGAGAGAAACGTACGTATCAATTCGCAGTATGTTTCTATCGTGGGGGCATTGTGACGACCGGAATGGACACAACGTATTGGTATACGCGGTACTTCTCCGATATTCAGGCAGCAGGAGCGTATGCACTGCAACGCTTTAGTGAGTTGACCGCATCCTGTGGAGAGGTTGAACAGCGCCTTGGAACAGCGGCTTTGACCGAAGATCAATCATTCATGCTTGCTCATTCCATTCACAGCTATTATGCCAGTACCCAACTGCTGGATGCCGATGGCGAACCACTCTGGGTGGTGAACGAAGGGGAGTATCGGATGATGAACACACTTGATCTGACGGCTGATCAGTTGTACTTCGAGCTTGCCTTGAATCCATGGACGGTGCGTAATGAGCTGGAGTGGTTTGTCAAACGATACAGTTATACCGATCAGGTTCGTTTCCCGGGAGAAGAAAAGTTACATCCGGGCGGAATTACCTTTACCCATGATATGGGTGTTGCCAACGTGTTCTCACGCCCTGGACACTCGGCATATGAACTGGTTGGCATTGACGACTGCTTTTCACAGATGAGCCACGAGGAACTGGTGAACTGGCTCTGCTGCGCGACCGTATACATTGAACAGACACAGGATCAAGCATTTGTGAAAAACATGCTTCCTGTTATCCAGGATTGCTTCGAAAGTATGCTTAATCGTGACCATCCTAACGCGGAGCAGCGTAACGGTCTGATGGGTCTTGATAGCAGCCGTACCCAAGGTGGAGCAGAAATTACAACTTACGACAGCCTGGATGTGTCACTGGGTCAGTCTCGCAATAATATCTATCTGGCGGGTAAATGTTGGGCGGTCTATGTTGCATTGGAGAAGCTGTTCGCAACGGAGAAGTTGGCGGATCTGTCACATCAAGCAGGGCTTCAGGCGGATCGCTGCGCAGCCAGTATTGCTGCACAGTTGACGGATGGCGGCTACATTCCGGCTGTTATTGCAGAAAATAATGATTCCAGAATCATTCCGGCGATTGAAGGTCTTGTATTCCCTTACTTTACAGGCTGTGAAGCAGCATTGGATGTCAATGGTCGTTTTGGACCTTATCTGAAAGCACTCCAAACTCATCTGAAGACGGTTCTTGTACCGGGAACATGTATGTTCGAAGATGGTGGCTGGAAACTGTCCTCAACAAGCAATAACTCGTGGCTGAGCAAAATCTATCTGTCCCAGTTCATCGCTAGAGAGCTGCTGGGTGTGGAATGGAATGAGACAGGCAAGGCAGCAGACGCCGCTCATGTCAACTGGCTGCTGCATCCGGAGGAATCCTACTGGTGCTGGAGTGACCAGATCCTGTCTGGTGTAGCAGTTGGCAGCAAGTACTATCCGCGTGGTGTAACGTCGATTCTATGGCTACTCGAAGGAAAAGGGAATCGCCTTGCACAGATCTATGCTATCAAGGAGGCGGTACAATGAACCAATCTATCGTTCAATCTGCTTTGTCAGGTCCACAGTATGATGCATGGCTGGGGTATCACTCCGAATTGCCAAAAGCGAATGGAATTGCCCGTAAGAATGCTCCTCCGTGGAGCAAGCGGATACTGGCGGAAGAGAAGCATGGCGTAATCACAACAGCACTGACCGAACTTACACGGGGACTGGAGAAGCTGTATGGCGTGAAACCGACAGTCAGTCAGCTGTCTGATGCTCAGCAAAGTGAGCGGCACAATCACGATTCCGATCCCGCCATACGAATCGGTACTTGGACAGGGAGCGATTCGGTGGCTGCGTCGTTCAGTGAGACAGAGCGTTCTGCTGTTCAAGGAGAAGGGTACATCATTCGTGAGAGCGAGGGTGTGCTGGTCATTGGTTCAGAGACTCCCCAAGGTGTATTGTATGGTGCATTCCATCTGCTTCGGGAACTGACAATGGATCAAGGAAGTGCAAGTGAGGCGGATGTCGCTGTGAGTAAATGGAGTTTCATTACAGAGCAGCCTACCAATGCGCTACGGATGATCAATCAGTGGGATAACGTGGACGGCAGCATTGAACGTGGTTACGCAGGAGACTCCATTTTCTATGATAACGGGGAATTCACACTGGACTTGGACCGCATCAGGGACTACGCACGTTTGCTCGCTTCGACAGGCATTAATGCCATATCGATCAATAATGTCAATGTACACCGCCGTGAGAGCTTGTTTTTGACGGAACGTTATCTTAGCGATGTGGCGAAGGTTGCTGCTGAATTCAGAGCGTATGGTATTCGATTGTTCCTGAGCGCCAACTACGCGAGTCCAATCGAGATTGGTGGGTTACGTTCGGCAGATCCGCTGGATGCGCAGGTACGGGAATGGTGGAACATGCAAACGGCCAAGGTGTACGCAGCCATTCCGGATTTTGGCGGTTACCTGATCAAGGCAGACTCCGAGAATCGTCCGGGACCGTTCACGTATAACCGTGATCATGCCGATGGTGCGAACATGCTGGCTGAAGCCCTTAGGCCTTTCGGTGGATTGGTCATCTGGCGTTGCTTCGTCTATAACTGCAAGCAGGACTGGCGGGACCGTTCCACTGACCGTGCACGTGCAGCTTATGACCACTTTACGCCGCTGGATGGGCGGTTTGCCGAAAATGTCATTTTGCAGATCAAGAACGGGCCGATGGACTTTCAGGTGAGGGAGGCGGTATCCCCGCTGTTCGGAGCCATGGAAAATACGAATCAGGTGATTGAATTTCAGATCACACAGGAGTATACCGGGCAACAACGTCATCTCTGTTATCTGGTTCCCCAGTGGAAAGAAGTATTGGACTTTGACACATACGCCAAAGGCGAAGGTTCAGAGATCAAACGCATTGCGGATGGTTCTCTGTATAAACGACCTCACAGTGGCTTCGCCGCAGTATCCAATATTGGTGCAGATGCCTGTTGGACAGGACATCCCCTCGCGCAGGCGAATCTGTATGGATACGGAAGACTTGCGTGGAATCCGGAGCTGTCCGCGGAAGAGATTGCCGATGAGTGGGTGAGACTCACATTTGGACATGAAGACGAAGTCGTGCGGAAGGTTACGGATATGCTTTTGACATCACTAGATATCTATGAAAATTACACTGCGCCTCTCGGTGTGGGTTGGATGGTTAATCCGGAACATCATTACGGGCCGAATGTAGATGGGTATGAGTATTCCAAATGGGGAACGTATCACTTTGCCGATTGTCATGGCATTGGTGTAGATCGAACCGTGAACAGCGGTACAGGATATACCTCACAGTATCACCCTGAGAATGCTGATCGTTATGAGTCCGTAGACACCTGTCCGGATGAGTTGATCTTATTTTTCCATCACGTGCCGTACACCCATGTTCTGCATTCGGGTAAAACGGTCATTCAGCATATTTATGATACACACTTTGAAGGTGTTGTGCAGGCGGAGGCGTTAGCCGAGACATGGAGAGGGCTGGAGGGCAAAATCGACCCGGTCATGTTCAGTAAAGTTGCTTCATTACAGGACAACCAGACCGAACATGCGAAGGAATGGCGGGACATGATCAATACGTACTTTTATCGCAAGAGCGGCATTGCGGATGAACAAGGCAGAACAATCTATTGATTGGTGATGTGAAGAAAGAAGATACCTTGTTATCTTTGATGTACAATAGACAGCATGGACATACATGAGGAGGAGAACCGTATGGGACAACATCAACTGCCCGAGACGATGAAGGCCGCTGTCATGACAGAGCCAGGACACATTATTATTGAGGAACAACCCGTCCCGCAACCGGCAGCGGATGAGGTATTAATCCAGGTGATGGCTGTCGGGGTGTGTGGCTCGGATGTGCATTATTTTGAACATGGACGCATTGGCAGATTTGTGGTGGAGAAACAGATCATTTTGGGACATGAGTGTGCGGGGATCATTGCTGCTGTTGGCTCGAACGTATCACGTCTGAAAACAGGGGATCGGGTTGCTATTGAGCCTGGCGTGACTTGCGGACGCTGCACGGCATGTAAGGAAGGTCGTTATAACCTGTGTCCGGATGTACAATTTCTGGCGACCCCTCCGGTGGATGGGGCATTTGTACAATACATGGTGATGCGTGAAGATATGGTATTCCCGATCCCGGATCATCTGTCTTATGAGGAAGCAGCTATGAACGAGCCATTCTCCGTTGGTATTCACGCTGCACGCCGCAGCAAACTGGCTCCGGGTACAACCCTGGCGATTATGGGCATGGGTCCCGTTGGACTCATGGCCGTGGCTGCTGCCAAATCTTACGGTGTAGAGAAGATCATAGTAACGGATCTGGAGGATGTTAGGCTGGAAGCAGCTCGCCGCATGGGTGCCATGCATACCATTAATGTGCGGAATGAAGATGCGCTGGTTGTGATTCGCGAGTTAACAGGTGGTGTGGGTGTGGATACCGCATGGGAAACAGCGGGGAATCCAAAGGCGCTACAATCTGCTCTGTATTCACTTCGACGTGGAGGGAAACTTGCGATTGTGGGCCTGCCTGCACAGGACGAGATCGCACTCAATGTTCCATTTATTGCGGACAATGAAGTTGATATCTATGGCATATTCCGTTATGCCAATACGTATCCGGCAGGAATTGAGTTCCTGAGCTCCGGCCAGCATGACGTGATGTCCCTTATTACAGATCGTTATCCACTTGAAGAGACACAGCAAGCGATGGAGCGCGCATTACACAATAAAAGCGGCAGTCTGAAGGTCATGGTATATCCGAACGGTATGTAAGAACAACCTGGAAGAGTCCTGCGGTATAGGACTCTTTTTTTGTTTTTTTGCAAAAAAGTATGGGTCAAGCTCCCATAACATGGTATAATTCATGAAGATTTTAATATATAAATGGATACACACCATATTGGTGAATAAGTACTTAGCGAAAGGAACTGAAGGTTGTGAGAGTACATGAATTTATGATACACGCTGATTTTCATCGGGATGATCTGATGTCGGTATCTTCTCAAGCGTCGCGTTTTTCCTCGGATATTATTTTGTCGTATATGGAGTCTGAGCATGAGCATCGTGTAGATGTCAAAAGCCTGCTTGGAATGGCGTTACTACCCATTCGATATGGTAGTGTTGTCAGATTACAGACAAGAGGCAGGGATGAACTGGAGGCTTTGGAGTACATGTTGAATGTACTGGAGAAAGGGACGGCGTGACACCTGATTAGGTGTAAAATCACAGATATCATAATTTTTTTAGCTATTCCTCAAATCCTGCTGGTACTTTGTCCGAAAAAAGAGTATAATAAAATGTAGTTTGATTCTAAAGAAGTACCCATATTAAAGGAGTGTAAATAGATTATGCCAAAAGTTGACATCCATCCAAAGACACAACTCGTAATTTTTTACGATGCAAGTGCTGATTTCAAATTCCTGAGTTCTTCCACGAAGTTCTCTAACGAAACTATGGAATGGGAAGACGGTAACTCTTACCCAGTAATCCGTGTGGACACTAGTTCCGCATCCCACCCGTTCTTCACTGGTAAACAAAGAAACGTGGATATCGGTGGCCGTGTTGATAAATTTAACCGTAAATACAACATCAACAAATAAGTTTGTCCATACATTACAAGAAAACCTCGGGATTTGTCCTGAGGTTTTTTTGTGTACATATTCAGTGTAAAACCTTGTGTTTTTTAATTAATATTTGTAACTATATAAATTGAACTAAACATTTACACAAAACGGAGAGGACAGAAAGAACCTGAAGAAGCGTAGCGTTCGCCTACAAGCTTTCTGCAAGAAAGCTACATCGGAAGCATAAGCTATCCCCGGATTTACCCCTTTTATAGAAGGAATCAAAAAAATCTGGGGATAACAGCGATCGGAAGGTTGTTCTGTCATCGAAGTGACCAGTGTAAATATTCTTTAGTTCAATTTATATAGAGATAACCATCTGATTAAAAATTAATTCAACCAATTATTGCGCTTACAACACATTCGGATGTACACTAGGAAACGAGTACGAACATATTGGAGGAGGAAATAGAGATGAGCAGCATCACACATATGGTAACGTTTACACTTTACGCGGGTAAAGATACACCGGAGGCCGAAGCCTTTTTGAAGGAAAGTTCGGATGCACTGGCTGTCATTCCTGGCGTAGAGCAATTTCAGGTTCTGAAACAGGTAAGTGAGAAGAATGAGTTTGACTACAGCTTCTCGATGGTCTTTGCAGATCAGGCTGCGTATGATGCATACAACAATCACCCGGTTCACCGTCAATATGTAGAAGAGCGTTGGGAAAAGGAAGTCAGTCGCTTCCAGGAAATTGATCTTATTCAACATCATAATTAATAGTTTCCACATAGAGGAAAAAAACTTGAACTACCATATACAGCATTGAACAATGCTGTATATCTCTCTGAATAATGCGTAATTAATGAACAAAAATACCATATTTTCGAAATCGTTTTCGAATCGAATGAAATTCAAGGAGGTTTTCGCTGTTATGCAATTGGATCTCTCAGGAAAAACGGCTCTGGTTACAGGCGCAACCGGACAACTGGGGAGAGTCATCGCCCGCACGTTGGCAGCCTGTGGCGCCAATCTGGCTCTACATTACATAAATAATGATATCAAGGCTCGGGAGCTTCAAGGTGAGATTGAAGCACTCGGTCGTAAGGCTGTAATTGTACAGGGGGATATTACCAAGCAGGATACGGCATTTCGGATGCGTGATGAAATTCAGCCTGTCCTCGGCGATGTGGATATCGTTGTTGCCAATGCGGTCATTCAATATGAATGGACAAAGGTTTTGGAACAGTCTCCTGAAGATTACTTGAGCCAGTTTGAATCCTGTGTCATGCAGAGTGTGTATCTTGCCAAAGCTTTCATACCACATATGCAAAACGTCAGATCCGGGCGGTTCATTGGCATTAATACCGAATGTGCGATGCAAAACTTCGCTCACCAATCGGCCTACACCGCTGGTAAACGTGGAATGGATGGCGTATATCGCGTGCTGGCCAAGGAGGTTGGCGAGTATCAGATTACCGTGAACCAGGTAGCACCTGGATGGACAATTAGCGAACGTGACCGCTCCAGTGAGCCTGGACATGATGAGGCATATACGCGGACTGTACCACTCAAACGCAGGGGTGAAGATCAGGAAATCGCCAATGCGGTAGCTTTTCTCGCTTCGGATCTGTCCTCATTTATCACGGGTGCCTATATCCCGGTAAGTGGTGGCAATGTGATGCCTGCCATCTAGTGTACGCTTGGGATTCGGGAATTCACATGAAATAACAAATAAACCTAGTTTAACTGTAATCCGTTTGTCATTTGACAAACGGATTTTTTGGCATTTTTGTTGTGGCTGGAATAAAGGTTTAAGGGGCCGGTTTTGTTTCATATATCCAGACATACATATTGGGTTGGTTCGGTTTTCAGAAGATTGGGGTATAAGAATAGGTATATTAACCGAGTGGAAACATAATCAAAATGAGCAATTAAAGGAGACCCACCTATTATGAAAAAAACAGTCGCGGACGTTCTGGTTGAATCCTTATTGAACGCTGGCATCAAACGCATATATGGCATTGTTGGAGACTCCTTGAATGCGGTACTCGATTCCATTCGTCGTTCGGGGAAGATCGAGTGGATTCATGTACGGCATGAAGAAGTAGCTGCATTTGCTGCCGGGGCGGACGCTCAGGTCAGTGGAAGTATCGCTGTCTGCGCAGGTAGCAGTGGTCCTGGTAATATGCATCTGATCAATGGTCTGTACGATTGCCACCGCAATCGTGTTCCTGTACTCGCCATCGCTGCACATATCCCAAGTGACGAGATTGGCAGTGAATATTTTCAGGCGACCCATCCGGAGTATCTGTTCCAGGAATGTAGCGATTATTGTGAAGTCATTACAACAGCAAAACAGATGCCGCGTTCTCTGACGATGGCCATTCAGACAGCAGTGGCACGTTCAGGTGTGTCCGTCGTTGTTTTGCCGGGGGATGTAGCAGGACTTGAAGCAGCGGATCTGCCTGTACCTGAGCACGTGTATCATGCGACTAATCCAGTGGTACATCCTTCTGAGCCTGAACTTGTGAAACTGGCGGAATATCTGAATCAAGGCAAAAAAATTACCTTATTGTGCGGTGCAGGCTGCGCGGGCGCTCGGGAGCCCCTTATGCAACTCTGTGATCGTTTGAAATCCCCGATGGTTATTGCGCTACGAGGCAAGGAATATTTGGAGTATGAGAACCCTTATTCCGTGGGTCTTACGGGTCTAATTGGGTATTCATCCGGTTATCATGCCATGATGGACTGTGATGTACTATTAATGCTGGGGACGGATTTCCCATATCGTCAATTCTATCCCGAAGATGCGAAAGTCCTTCAGGTCGACATTCAATCTTCCCATCTGGGTCGGCGCACGAAGCTGGATTACGGCGTATGTGGGGATGTAAAAGCGACCATTGAAACCTTGCTTCCTTATCTGACAGAGGAACACAGTGACAAACATCTGCGTAAAAGTGTGGATCGTTATGTGAAAGTACGTAAAGATCTGGACGAGCTGGCCGTTGGAAAACCGGGTAAAAAGCCCATCCATCCGCAGTACCTGACCAAAGTCATTAGTGATGCTGCAGCTGAAAATGCCATCTTCACCTGTGATGTCGGTACGCCGACAGTATGGGCGGCCCGTTATATCGAGATGAGCCGCAACCGCAGGCTGCTCGGTTCATTCAGTCATGGTACGATGGCAAACGCTTTGCCACAGGCAATTGGCGCTCAGGTCGCTGATCCGGGCAGACAAGTCATCTCGTTGTCGGGTGATGGTGGTATTACGATGCTGATGGGTGATCTGTTGACACTGAACCAGCATAATCTGCCGATCAAAGTTGTGGTGTTTAATAATGGAGCACTCGGTTTTGTTGAGCTGGAGATGAAAGCTGCCGGATTCCTGGAATCGGGAACAGAGCTTGTCAATCCCAACTTTGCGATGGTTGCTCAAGCCATGGGCATGGAAGGCATTCGGGTTGAGGATCCGGATGAACTGGAAGGAGCTGTACAGCGTGCGCTTCAGCATGACGGTCCTGTGTTGATTGATGTGGTGGTGAATCGTCAGGAATTGTCTTTGCCACCGAAGATTGAGTTCAAACAGGCGGAAGGATTCACCTTATGGATGATGAAAGCTGTGCTCAACGGACGCGGTGACGAAATTATTGAATTGGCAAAAACGAATTTGCTGCGTTAAAGTGTTTTGATAAGCGGATATGCACCGTTTGAAGTTGTAGAGATACTGACTTAAAAGATATTGTATATGTAAAAGAGGAGCATGCAACAAGGCGTAATAGTTGTGTGCTCCTTCAATAAAAATGCTGAAAATGTGACGCGTGATATAGTATGAATGTATATTATATGATTTGTTTTTATGTCGAAAGTCTATTAGAATAGGTAAAGTCAGGAAGGTTTTATGCCATTTTTGACCTACATATGGCAATATTGCATGTACGTACGTTTCATATCGTATTCATCGATCCAATCACAAGATGACACACACCCATGGAGGAGATCAACATGAGTCACGCAGGAAAAGTAGCCATTATCACTGGAGCAGGAAGTGGATTGGGCCAAGCAGCGGCGCTAAAGCTGGCTGAGAAGGGCGCATCCATTGTCGTCGTGGATCTTGTCGAAGAGACAGGACTTGAAACGGTTAAGCAGATTGAGAAGCTGGGAAGTAAAGCTATTTTTGTAAAGGCAGATGTGAGTAAAGCACCTGAAGTTGAGAATTATGTGAAAAAAGCAGTCGAAGAGTTCGGTCGAATCGACATGTTCTTTAATAATGCAGGGATTGCGGGTCCTGGGATCAAGTTGATCGAACATACGATCGAGCAGTTTGACCAGATTATTGATATTAACCTGAGAAGTGTATTCTACGGGTTGAAGTATGTGATTACGGAAATGCTCAAAACAGGTGGGGGTTCCATTGTGAACACGGCCTCCACAGCTGGTATTGTTGGTGTACCCGCAGTCGCACCTTACGCAGCAACCAAACATGGTGTGGTGGGCTTGACTCGCACAGCTGCGATTGAATATGGCAAGGACAACATTCGTGTAAATGCGATTGCGCCAGGTACTATTGAGACACCGATGGTTGTTCAGTTTGGTAAAGACAACCCTGAAGTGTTCAAAGCAACGGTTGACAGCATTCCATCTGGACGTCTGGGAAGACCTGAAGAGATTGCTAACCTGGTTTCCTTCCTGCTTGGAGATGAAGCGCCGTATATCAATGGTGCAGTATATCCGATCGATGGTGCAGTTACGGCCCAATAAGAGTTCTGCTTATCCTTAATAGAATAGTCGTTAAAATGTTTAAAGAGAGGCCTCTGTATGCATACAGTGACCTCTCTTTTTGGTTTGTCTGTTGTACTACGAATTCATATCATGCACTGTTGTGCGATGTATTGGTTTGTGTACTTTTGAAAGGCGCTGAACGATACGAGCTTATAACGATGATGATGGCAACAGCAACCCCGACAGCGCCAATCCAGGTGATGGATGACAATGAAACGCTGCTGACAGCAATTCCACCAATACCTGCGCCGGAAGCCATCGCCAGTTGCATCACCGAACTGTTCAGGCTTAGCATAATGCCAGAGGATTCCGGAGCCATGGTGACCAGGTTATATTGCTGAGTTGGACCCGAAGACCAAGCGGCAAAAGACCACAAAATCAGAACAAGGAAGACAGCGAGATGAGAGCTTGCTGTTATATTCAACAGGACCAGACTCACGATATGCAATGTCATGCCTGTGATCAGCGTTCGTTTGACACCCAATCGGTCAGCACTGAATCCTCCAACTTTTGAACCGATCAGACTAGCTATGCCAAATGCGAGTAAAGCTGAACTGAGTAGTGCTTCGCTCATTCCTGAAACGGATACAAGATAAGGTGAAATGTACGTGTAGGCAATGGAATAACCACCTAACCAGAAAAAGGTCACCAGCAGTGCCAGTACAATTCGTGGCTGTTTGAGCAAAGACAGTTGTTTCTTCAGTGGAACAGGGGCTTCTGCTTTGGAAGACGGAATGGCGGCCGCAATTACCAGCATGGCGAGGACTCCAAGAACGGCTATGCCGGCAAAAACGAGTTTCCAATCCCAAGATGCAGCAACGAGCCTTCCGAGCGGAACACCAACAATCAGAGAAGCCGTAAATCCAGTGATTACTGTGGCGATTGCACTAGCTTGTTTGCCCTCAGCCGCTATTTGGGAAGCGACCGTTAATGCCGTGACAACAACAACGCCCGCGCCCAAAGCCATCAACACGCGTGCTGTGACGAACAGTCCATAACCCGGCAACAGATAGGCAAGAACATTAGCCGCAACGAATAGACCGAGGAAGTATAGCAACAGCTTGCGACGGTCCCAGCGCGAAGTCAGTGCAATAATGACAGGTGTACCTAGCGCATATACGAGTGAAAAAATCGTAATGAGCTGTCCGGCAGCGATTAAAGAGATATTCATGGTATCTGCAATGCGATCCAAAATGCCGGCAATGACATATTCGGACGTTCCTACAAGGAAACTGACCAAGGCAAGAACATAGATTTTGAGCGTAGAAGACATGGAAACATAACCTCTTTCTGATTATAATTATTATATTTTTAGAAATATAGAAATAAAGACGATAGAACAAGACATGAATGCTCTGAATGCAACCGATCTACGAACGGTGATGTTACTACCTAGATAATGAATAATGGTATAAGCGTAAACTTAAGTGACCTAGTTCTACTAATAAATATCGTGCGTTGTTTCAATATTTCTAATTATATAGAAATATAACTCAATTTTTTTTTATTTATTTAGCAGATAGGGAACAAACTTTTGTGCGGTCTCCGTGTTCAGGCTGTAGTAGATATAAGTACCTTTCTTCTGCGATGTAAGCAGGCCGCAATCGGACAGCTGTTTCAGATGATGAGACAGAGTCGATAGGGCAACCGTAACAAGGCGGCTCTCCAGATCGGCAGGACACAGGTTGCTTTCGCCCGATAAGATCTGAATGATTTTGTACCGTGTTTGCTCGCCCAGTGCTTTATGAATTTTGACGACTTGTTCAATCTCATTCGAGTTTGATTGCATAATGATCCGTCCTTTCGTCTTTATTTCTTATTTCTAGTAATATAGAAATACAGTAGCATATGTCATTTGAAAAGTAAACTCTCGGACGAAGATTCCATAATTTCTACTGCGTCTGTGTTAACAGCCGAAAGTCTGGAGTAACTTCCCCCGAGAGTTATGTGAGTTGTATATTAAAGATCCAGTGCATCGACATAGTCTTTGGCTTCCTTCAACGAAAGACCTCTGGCCTCGCGTAGTCGTTTGATCGCCATAATTTTTTTCCCTTGTTGTATAAGTGTAAGCAGCTCCAAATCCAGATCAGTTTGACCCGGTGGGTTTGATTGGGAAGGAGATGCTTCCTTGGGCGACAAGGTGTAATTGAAATCGGAGCGGGCGCTGACGGTTGAACCGTTCTCCAGGCGCTCCACATCTCTTTTCAATTCATTCAATTGGCGTTGCAGGCTGGTGACTCGAACCAACAATACAAGGATCAGAAGCGACAGAACGATCCATACCAAGGTGTTCATTTCCATGATGTCATGTGCCTCGCTCTCATTTGTTCATATTTGGCCATTATTTAAGTTGAACCGGGATTTCCTTGACACCACGAACAATCATGCCAGGTCTCCATTCCAGTTCATTCACATCTGCCTGAAGCTGTATATTTGGAAAACGATTCAGAAGTGTGCTGACTGCAATCTCACCTTCCAGACGAGCAAGCGGCGCTCCGAGGCAAAGATGAATGCCTTTGCCAAAAGCCAGGTGTGAACTTTTTTCGCGGGTAATGTCGAAGATATCAGCATCCTTAAACTGCTGTTCGTCCCGGTTGGCGGAATCAAGCGCAACGATGACAAGTTCACCTTGAGCAATATGCTGTCCACGGAATTCAATATCTTCAAGAGCCCACCGGGATGTGCTGAACTCCACCGGTCCGTTATAACGCAGCATCTCTTCAATCGCATTGTGAATAAGCTCGGGTTGCTTGATCAGCAGTTCGCGTTGCTCAGGGTGCTCCAGCAGGGCGAGAATCCCATTGCCGATGAGATTAACGGTTGTTTCATGACCAGCAATGATTAATAAAGAGACAACGCCAAGCAGTTCTTGTTCAGTTAACTGCTGCCCGGATTCTTCTGCAATGACGAGCTGGCTGATCAGATCTGTGCCCGGGTCTTGACGTACTTTGGCGAACCAGGCCGTAAGGTAATCCGTAAACTCCTTGGAATGCTGCTCAAACAGCTCAGCGCTCTCGGCTGTGGAAGCATCAATTACCGTATTGGACCATATGCGGAATTGATCACGATCCTGGGCAGGGACCCCCAGAATTTCACTAATAACAATGATGGGCAGCGGGAAGGCAAAGTCATCGATCAGATTCATTTTTTCCTGTGACGGGAGGTTGTCCAGTAGATCATCAGCAATGTGCTGAATATGGCTTCGCATGTTTGCAATCAGTTTGGGCGTGAACGCTTTCTGCACCAGTCCGCGAAGACGTTTATGATCTGGCGGATCGGAGAACAACATATTATTCGAGAAAATGCTTTGATTGTCAGCGCCGTAACGTCGGACCATGTCTTTGCTGAAGCGAGGATCTTTCAGAATCTGGACTGCATCCTCGTATCGGGTAATCATCCAGCCGAATTCTCCTTGAGGAAACATGACTCGGAAAACGGGCTCATCTTTTCTTAACTTTTCATACACGGGGTAAGGGTTATGCGAAAATTCTTTCGTGAAAATTCCTGACTTTGAGGATTCGTTGGGTTCATTCGGGTTCAAATGCAAAATCTCCTCTCATATTCCTAGATAATACCTGCACCCTCTATATATTCAATACATAAGCTTTTGAAACCTTGTTTTTGGTCCAAGTGGATGATTGAGCAGGAAAATAGAGGAAGATGGAAGAAGACATGGTAGATAGAATTGGTTATTATGCTTGATAAAAATGAAAACGAGGTGAACGCTGACATGTCTTACACACAACTTCCTTTGCATCAACACCGGATTCCGGCAAGTCGAATGGTTCTTGGCTGTATGCGTTTTGGGGGCGAATGGGACGGGCTCCCCATTACTTCAGATCTTGTCGTGGAGGGTCATCGAGCGGTCGAAGCGGCTATCGAAATAGGTATTAATCACTTTGATCTGGCGGATATATACACACGTGGTAAGGCAGAGCATGTATTGGGGCGAGTTTTATCCGAAACTCCTGGCTTACGTGAACAGATCATTATACAGTCGAAGTGTGGCATACGTCTTGTGGGTGATGATGAAGGACCGCAGCGTTATGACACTTCAGGTGCACATATCCTGGCGAGTGTGGACGGTATCCTGGAACGGCTCGGGATCGATTATCTGGATATTTTGCTGTTACACCGTCCTGATCCGCTCGCCCATCCGCAAGAAATTGGAGACGCACTGGCTGAGCTGCATCATTCCGGTAAAGTGCGCCATTTTGGTGTGTCCAATATGGGTTCTGAACAGATTCGCCTTCTTCAGCTTCATAGTAAAGTACCCCTGATTGTGAACCAGTTGGAGATGAGTCTGGATAAAATCGGATTCGTAGAAGCCGGTGTGACAGTTAATCGGCCCCAAGCCAGAGACAACGTGTTTCCCTATGGCACGATGGAATATTGTCAGGCAGAACATATTCAACTGCAAGCTTGGGGTCCCCTTGCTCAGGGGCGATTTACTGGCAGGATCGTCGAGGGACAACGCTCGGAGATTGAGTATACGGCTCAACTGGTAGATCGAATGGCCAAGGAACGTGGGGTGACACCTGAATCTATTGTACTGGCTTGGTTAATGAAGCATCCGGCAGGGATTCAGCCTGTCATTGGTTCGATTCGACCAGAACGTATTCTGGCCTGTCGTGATGCAACGAATATTGAGCTTACCCGATATGAGTGGTACGAGCTGTATTCAGCTTCATGCGGGCGTAGAATGTAAGTAGGGAATTCTGAGAGATTGGTTAGTTTCGATTAAAATTCATAGATGTTGGGTGAAATTTGAACATATAGAAGACACAGGCTGCTAATGGCCTGTGTTTTCTTTGTGATATTCAGCTTCATTTGGTTGAAACACATGATCGAAAGTGTAATGAATCCTGAGGTCATATGGCCTACAATGCGTTTACATGGGTAATAAGCATGCTGATTCGGATCCGAAACCAGTGTGTTGGCAAGGTTGTAAGGATATTTCACCTGCATATTTGCGCTAGAGGCTATGTCCATGGACTTAGGGAGAGTGCTGATAAGAAGGACGTTTCAACCATTTTTAACGTTTTACGGGGTAGTTGTTCAAGGGCTGTGATAAAATAATAGGAATAAGAACATACGATCTGTTTAAGTGAGAGGAGACACCTTGACGATGGAGATGCTTAAGCCACCCGCCGAGACATTATACGAGGTTGAATTACGCGCGCTGCGAGAGGAAGATCAGGGGAAACGCCCCCCGAACTGGCTGTTATCTCCCGCCTATGTGCGCGATTTTATTATAGGCAGGGATAAGCCTGCATTATTGAATGGAGAAGAGATCCCGATTACCCGCAAATTCTATGGCAATGACGTGTTAATTGAACGTGCAGTGGTTACTCTGGCAGGCAATCGAGGATTAATGCTCGTGGGAGAACCCGGGACAGCCAAGACCATGCTTAGCGAACTGCTGACCGCAGCAATCTCCGGAACCAGCCTGAATACGATTCAGGGTACGGCAGGCACGACGGAAGATATGATCAAGTATTCCTGGAATTACGCCATGTTGCTTGATAAAGGCCCTTCGGAAGCGGCACTTGTGCCATCACCGTTATATAACGGAATGAAGAAAGGCATTCTTACCCGTTTTGAAGAGATTACACGTTGTCCCGCCGAAGCGCAGGATAGTCTGATTAGTATTCTCAGTGACAAGGTCATGAGCATTCCTGAACTGGATGGCGGTGTACTGTTTGCCCAGCCGGGATTTAACGTTATTGCTACAGCCAATATTCGGGATAAAGGTGTAAACGAGATGAGTGGTGCCTTGAAACGGCGGTTCAATTTCGAAACGATCAAGCCCATTCATAACGTGAAAATGGAAGCCAAAATCATTGAATCCCAGGCACGGAGCCTGTTGTTACATAGTGGAATTGATATTGAAATTAACCCAGACGTGGTTGAATTGCTGGCTACAACATTTATGGAACTGCGCACCGGCATGACACGGGAAGGTTACAAGCTCGATACACCTCAAGCCTCCATGAGTACGGCAGAAGCAGTGTCTGTCTATGTCCAGAGTGCGATGACTTCCTATTACTACGAAGATAAGGCTATTGCGCTGGATCGGTTAGTGCAGAATATGCTGGGGACCATTGCGAAGGAAAACGACAAGGATCTGTCCATTCTCAAAACCTACTTCTCCAAGGTTGTTAAAGAGCGCTCCAGGGAAGAAGGAATGTGGAAGGACTATTATGAGGAGAGAAAATGGATCGGTTAACAGCAGTTCGGGACCCTGATGTTGATCAGTTACAATCCTTGTTCAAGTCCCATGTGTATAACCTGAGTAATCATACGGTCTATTATCCAATACGACACCATAGCCCTGCATGTTCATATCACTTATTACGATTAATCGAAGAGTACAAGCCGGATATCATTCTAATCGAAGGACCGGAGAGCGGTAATCCATTAATTTCGGTTCTGAGTGATGAGGCAACCTTGCCTCCAGTCAGTCTGTACTACACCTATGAGAGTGAGTTGCAGAGAGAAGCCTGCTATTATCCGATGCTTCGTTATTCGCCTGAATATGTAGCTTTGAAAGAAGCAAAACGGCTGGACATTCCGGTGAAGTTTATTGATCTGGACTATCAACACTTCTTCACTCGTGCATCCAAATCCGGCCAGACAGAACAAAAGGAGATCTCCATCCAGGACGAAACCTTGCTTGCGGGGTCTGATTTCATTAACCGGTTGTGTCAAAAAACAAACTGTCGCAGTTTTGATGAATTGTGGGAAAAGGTGTTTGAGATTGGTGGACTGGAGAAATCTACTGAGGCATTCGTGCGGGATGTATTCACGTATTGTACTTTATCCCGAATGTGTTATTCCACGGAACGATTACAGTCTTCAGGTGATCTGATAAGAGAAGCACATATGAAACAACGTATTAAACAAGCGGTGCAGGAGCATGACCGTGTGCTTGTCATTACCGGTGGATTTCATACGTATGGATTGTTGATGTCAGAGGAACATGAAACAGAATTGGAACAGCCAGAGATGGATAAACAGCATGCAGACCAACGTTCGGATGGACAAGGTAAACCAGGTACGTCTCAACAAAGTGCGGTTCACCAACAGATGTATCCGATGGTCTATACTTTTGCTGAAGCGGATCGGCTTAATGGATATGCAAGCGGCATGCCATATGTGAATTATTACGATCAGATCTGGAACCAGCTGCTTCGCAAGAAGAGTACACCGTACAATCTAACGGCTCTGGACTTGTTATCTCGGCTGATGCGCAAATTACGGGACGGTCACGAACATGTATCAACCAGTGATGCAATTGAGGCATACAGCATGATTCAGGGTCTTGCCGGGCTTCGAGGAAAAAGGGAAGGCGGCGTCTATGAGTTGATGGATGCAGCACTCTCTTCCTTTGTGAAGGGGGAACTTACCCTAGCGACCGATAAACCGCTGCAAGAGCTTCAGCAATTATTGACAGGAGACGTCATTGGAAGCGTAGCTCCCAATTCATTCAGTATTCCCATCGTGGAGGACTTCAAGGTCCGTTGTACAGGACACAAACTGCAGATCCGCACAACAGGACAACACAAGAAAGTGCTGGATCTGTATGCGAAACCGGAGCACCGTCAGATCAGCCAATTGATTCAATGCATTACCTATCTGGTTCCGGAATTTGCGAAACGGCAATCGGGGCCGGACTGGATCGCAGAACGGGACATGAATCTCGTGCGCGAAACCTGGGTTTATATGTACTCATCCCGTATTGAAGCCAGATTGATAGAAAACTCTCTTTATGGCGGAACACTTGCTGGAGCAGCCACACGCAAAATGGAAGAACAGATGCAAGACATACCGGATCATCATAGCGGTGAACTTGCCCGACTCATGCTTCAAGCGTTGCTCATGGGACTTCAGGACACAGCGATGAAGCTTTATGAACAGGTGCGCTCGGCGCTGAGAACCGATGGGAACTTCCTTTCCTTATGTAACAGTCTGCATGTCTTGAACCGAATTCATCAGCACCGCAGGCTACTGGGATTATCTGACGAGCAACAACTCCCTGAGCTGGTATCTGAGGCTTACAGGAATGCCGTAGACAAGCTGCTACAGCTCTCCAGAGCCAACCCGGATGAGCATGAAGCCATTATTCAGGGATTGAAGTTACTAGCCATGCTCGCGGAGTCATCAGAGGCGCATTTTCAGGATGAGACATTCCGAATACATCTAAATGAGCTTCTGTCGGATCACCAGCTTCCGGCTCAGCTGGAGGGTGTGTGTGTGGCTATTTCCTCAGGGCTCGGCGACAGGCCCAGAGATGAGATTGTTGATCGTGCTCGCGGTTATATCCATGGTACACCGGATCAGACCCGTCAAACGGCACTTTTTTTACAGGGAGTATTCACTGTAGCACGTGATGCTTTTTTATATGAGGATCAGCTCTTGTCTGAGTTGAATTATCTGATTGAACATCTGTCATACGACGACTTCATCAGTATGGTACCGGAATTGCGGTTGGCATTCACCTACTTTACACCAATGGAGACGGGCTTGATTGCCGAGCGGGTGGCGAGTCTGCATCAGGTTGAGCCAGAGGAAATGTTGAGGGCAGCAGTCGATGAACAGATGCTGATTCAGTCCAAGACGTGGGATGAAGCGCTTCGAAAGGAGTTTACCGCATGGAAGCTAATATGAATGAAGCGAATCGGAGCACGGACGAAACCAGAGAAATCAATGAAAGTTCCAATCCGGATGGAAGCAACCGAGGGGATCAACATTCTGCTGAAACCTTAAATCGATGGCGTCTGATTCTCGGTGAATCCGCTGAAGAAGGGTTGTGTAATACAGACCAATATACTTCGGCTGAATTTCAATATACGGAAATCGATGAGATTCTGGGGTATCTCTATAACCGTGAATACGGTGAAGAACAAGGTTATCGAAAAGAGGGAGGACGCGGTGCGTCTAACCTGACTGTACCGAAATGGCTGCACAAGGTCAGGGATCTATTCCCCAAACCAACGGTCGAAATATTGGAGAAACAGGCGCTTGATCGTTATGGGCTGACAGAATTGTTAACGGACAAAAAGTTGCTTGAATCCCTTGAACCCAACATGAATCTGCTCAAGAACATTATGCAGTTCAAAGGACGGATGAAAGGTGAGGTGTTAAAGAGCGCCAAGGATATCGTTCGAACCGTGGTTGAAGAACTCCGCAGCAAGCTGGAATCTCAGACTCGAGCCAGTATCATGGGCAAGCGCAGTCGTTATACCTCCAGTTCGGTACGTTCCTTGCGCAATCTGAATTTCAAACGAACCATCACCAAAAATTTGAAAAATTATGATAAAAATAAGCGCAGATTTGTGATTGATCGTCTCTATTTCGACGGGAATATACAGCCGCATAACAAGTGGAACATTATTATTGGTGTGGACGAAAGCGGCAGTATGCTCGATTCAGTCATCTACAGTTCGGTGATGGCCAGCATCTTCTATCGCTTGAATGCGCTGCGCACGAAATTATTCATTTTTGATACACAGGTGGTTGACCTGAGCGACAGGCTGGAGGACCCGGTAGACGTGCTCATGAATGTACAGCTCGGCGGGGGGACACATATTACCAAAGCGTTGCGTTACGGCGAGACGTTAATCGATAATCCAGGCAAAACGATCTTTATTCTTGTCAGCGATCTGGAGGAGGGCTATCCAATCGCGCAGATGTACAAAGCGTGTAAAGATATCATCGATGCAGGATGCAAATTGCTGGTTCTCACCGCACTCGATTTTAACGGGGATTCAGTCTATAACAAACATGCAGCACAGACGTTGACCAATATGGGCGCACATGTAGCAGCAATTACCCCAAACGAGCTTGCGGATTGGATTGGCGAGATCATCACTTAAATTTGAGGAGGAATGTGTAATGCTTACCACAGACCGTGCAGTAGAAACATTGGTGGAGAAATTCGCAGTAACTTGTTCAAACGAGTATTCATTAAAAACAGATCGAAGCTCCGAAATTATTGATTATGTCTTGGGAACATCAGACAAGTTCCCGGATATGTTGGGAAATTCGAGTCATTATGTGTATCAAACGATTGATCTGCTCATGAAGCTCGCCAAAAAAGAGGACGGCGACATCTTTTACCGTGCCGGGGCTATTGTGATATATCTGGAATCGACTTATTCCAAACGAAATACATGGAGAACGGATGCCTTTACCATCTGTATGGGAAATGATTCAGAAGCCTACGGCTTAAGCGGGAAGAGCAAAAGTTCTGATCGCATGGGCGGGTTGTTGGCCCGGTTGGAGAAGATCAAACAGTTTGCGGGCGAGAACGAAATTCTGGCTGAATTGAAGAGTAAATTAAAACGTGCCCAGTGGCTTTTTGATTCCAAAAAAGCGGACAGTCAGGGGAATTATCGGGATGTCATTAATGCATTAATGCTCCTGCAACTATATTCGAAGCTAAGTAATACCCCTTCTCATGCAGAAGTTGAATCTTCTGCTCAATCGTTGCCAGCGTTGTTTCAACATGTGATGGCTAATGATCCAGATCAGTTGCGGGAAGAGCTACATACGTTGATTGAACCTGTAGTGGTCAGTAATATTCAAGGGAAGCATAACGGATCTTCCCAAGAATTGAAGGATGAATTCCTCAAGCAAAAGCGTAATCAGCTCATAGCGGAGCTATATCCCAATACGTCTTTCTCTCCAAAAGAGCAATGTTCACAAGCTGTATTCCATCAAACGATGGTACTGGTGAGCAGTGCCTTGTTGTACCTGATTAACATTAGTGGAGGTAAACAACGTTTTCTTGATGCAAATAGTGAGATTGGGCATGTTTTGCTTCACACCCTGCATCAGTTACATGAGATTTATCCACTTGAAGTTCGCAGTTACCTGCTAAGTATGGACCCGAGAGCAAAGAGTCCAAATGATCTGCTTGCTGGACTTGTGCCTCTGGATGAGCCTTATCAGTTAGTTGAAATGTTGCGGGACGAGCTTAATTCGTACACGGTATCCTGGAACATGCTACAATCCGCGATCGCAAATCGTCCTGAACAAGCGATTCGAGCATACGAGATTATCAAACCGCCATTCCTCAAACTTTGCATTCAGAAATTCATGGAGGATCAAGGATTGGCATTGCCTAATGCGGAGGAGTCAGTGGAGCAAGCGGTATTCAACGCTCTGCGGCATCCTTTGGACGGGGGACGTCAAGGAATTGCGATTGCAAGATATTTAAGTGGGGAAAACACCCTTGAAGAATATTGGGAGGACCCGAATAGTCGCGGGTTGTTTAATCAACTGAATCGGGATAAGAAGCGTGTTCACAACCTCATTAGTATTAGTTTTCTGCCCTTGGACTCAGAGGCGATGCGCAGGTTCGCAATCCTGACCACTCATCCTGATTGGACGCTGGATATTGTCTCAGACATGTACAATTCTTACGCGTTTAGTGGAGAGCAGCTTCTTCAACGTTATGGGCAAGATCCTGAGGTGAAACGTGAGAAATTGCTAACGAGCCTGATCTCACTCAATGGCATGACCGACTATAGATACAAATCCATGCCACATGACGAATACCGCCGAATCATTCAGCAGAATCTGGACTATGCACTGACACAGTACAAGAAACTGCCAACGGATACGCGTATTTTAATTCTGGAGATTACCTTTGAACAGCGTGATGAGTTATCGAAGAAAATATTGGCCGAAGCGATTCGTGCTGGACTACAGGATTCGTCCAAGAAGGCGAGCGGCGTGGCTTTAGCCGAATTCAACCGGATTCCTGATCAGGACTTGTATACGCTCGTATACCTCTCGGAGAAAAAAGCGGGAATCAAAGAGATGGCTCTGACTGCAATCCGAAGTCTGGAAAACAGCAAGGAGCTGTACGGTGAGCTTTTGAAGAAAGAGAAGGCAGCGGATTGGAAGGACCTGATTCAAATTCTGCTGGATACCGCAGATCTGAGCCCAGAGTATGCTCATGCTGCACTTGCTGATCAGGCAGATAACAAAAAGCTGTCCAGACTAAGTTGGTTGTCCCTGAAAGATCTCCCTTCCCTGATGCGAACAGAGGACAATCAGCCGTTAGATGACCGAATTAAGCTATATGTTATGGTGCAATCGCTGGATCACACGTCAGGACCCAATGAAAGATTAAATGAATTACGGGACTACGTAAGTGAGGCATCACTCGTTCGTTTTGCAAGTGAATTGCTTCAGGTCTGGATTCAGGAAGGTGCCCCCGCGAAAGAAAAGTGGGTGATGTATGTTTCAGCACTTTTTGGCGATATTCAGATTGTAAATATTCTGACTCCGCAAATTAAGGAATGGACAGAAAACAGTCGTGGGGCGATTGCAGCAGATGCTGTGAAAGTGCTTGCTTATCTGAAAGATCCATCCGCTCTTATGGCGATTGACAAAATCAAACGTGGCGTGAAGAACCGTCAGGTGAAAGGTGCAGCAGAAGAAGCATTGCAGCTTGCAGCCGATAATATGGGACTTACCTCGGAACAACTGGAAGATCGACTTGTCACTACACTGGGTTTTGATGAAAAAGGAACCATGCAGCTGAGTTACGGAGAGCGCTCCTTCCTGGTTAAGGTCAATGGAGACTTGCAAGTGGTTGTTCTCAATGAAGAAACGGGCAAATCCGTGAAGAGTCTGCCTGCTCCTGCACAGAAAGATGATGCTGATCTGGCAGCACAGTCCAAGGCACGTTTTACACAGCTGAAAAAAGATCTCAAATCCATGGTTAACATTCAGGCGCAGCGTCTGGAAGAGTCATTGTCCAAACAACGTCTGTGGTCTGCCGATGAGTGGAAAGCCTTGTTTGTACAAAATGTCATTATGCAAAAATTTGCTGTTGGTCTGATCTGGGGAACGTATGAGGATGGCGCACTGATCAGCACCTTCCGTTATATGGAGGACGGCACATTCAATTCCGTGGATGAAGACGAGGTTGATCTGCCTTCGGGTGCGCAGGTGGGACTTATACATCCGTTGGAATTGGATCAGGTAACGCTTGAAGGTTGGACAACGCAGTTGGAGGATTATGAGATCAAGCAGCCATTTGAGCAACTGAATCGTGAGATTCACCAGCCGGAAGATGAGGATAAAACGAAGAATGAATACGATCATCTGCCTGAGTCTGATTTCTCACCAACGGCTTTCCCCAAAGCACTGGAGAAATATGGCTGGATCAAAGGGCCGGCACAGGACGGCGGCTGGTATCATGAATTTTATAAAGAGTACGGAGATCTTGTTGCAGAATTACAATTCAGCGGTACGAGCATCACGTATTACGAGGGATTGGATGACATTACCCTGGAATCCCTTCATTTCTTCAAACCGAATAACAAGCAATATTATTACTATGGGGACAACAAACCGATTGCTCTGGGCAACGTTCCAGGTCGAGTATTCAGTGAAACGATCTACGATATATTGAGAGCAACGGGGCGTTGATGACGTGAGTGGATTCAAAGAGAAATTCCGAAGTTTTTCGAAGCTGTGTACAGAGGATTATCTGATTCGGTATGCCAACAAAGGGTTGTACAAAAGGTCTTTGAAAGAGTTGGACAATGGTGTAAGTGTAACGTACAAATGGAATGAATCATCTGTGAGTTGTCAGCTCAGTGACGGGACACAATGTACGCTTGAAAATACGCTGGATCATTGGAATTGTTCCTGTCCGTCAGAGCATATCTGCAAGCATGTGCTGATCGCAATTCTATATGATCAACGGGAACATTTGTTAGAGGATTCGATGAGTGCAGATGAAAACCATGTGCTGGATAAAGACTCAGGGATTTCGGATAACGATTCGTTGGACGCATCAAAAGACGTATCAGTAACAGAATCAGTATCAAACTCCGCATCAAATAGGGATGATTCAAACGTAGTTTCGCATTCGCCATCTCTTGAAATGGAGTCTCGCTTTCACTGGATGACGGAGTTTGACCTTACAACACTGATTAAATCGTATAGCTCTTCCATGTTGGAGGAAGTTGTATTCCGCCTAAGGTACCCTGAAGAGGTGAAGATCATCGTAGATTCACTTCTTACGGTACAGCTAACAAGTCAGGATATGGAGGTGTCTTTTACCGAGGAAGCCAGTCTTGCGAAAGCTCTTTGCAAGTTGCCGCAGACAGCCGGAAAGATGGCCAAACTTGAAGCTTTGCTACGATATCGTTCGCTAAAAGGGCTGGATGATACGGATGCATTAAGTGGAAGGGTGTACGAAGCCAAGTTCTCTCTGCAGACGGTGCAGGAATGTCGCATGATGCTCGCAGGATTGTTGAAGACGGGACTGGCCCGCCTTCCTCAGTCCTACATGGCACAACTGGAGACTTTGGCAATTGCAGCTCATAGTGGCAACCTGCCTGACATAGAACGCAATTTGCGAGGGATTCAAGGGGAACTACAGTTATTTTTTAACAGACATATACGTTTCTCCATGCAATCCATGTTGGATCGGGTAAGCAAGCTGTATCTTGCACTCCAGGTTCTTGAAGAAGAAAAGGTACCTGTCATTCAGCAGAGTCAGCTCATTGGCAGTTTTCGAAGTAAATACTTTACGGTTCCTTCACTTCACCTGTATGGACTGGGAGCTGATGCGTGGGAGACACGATCCGGTTTCCGTGGAATCACCTATTACTTCTATTGTTTCGATGATGAGGAAATCTACACCTATAGCGATGTACGTGCTGTATATTATGATGATCAGCAGTTCTCATATACAGAGCATTATGGTGCATTCACACCATGGTTGCCTAATCTGACCTTTCGCCAGTTTGTGGGTGAAGAAGTTCAATTCCATTCCGTTAAAGTGAATGAAGAACGCCGGATCTCTTCCGGGGAAGGTGCCAAACTTGCGATTTTGCCACGAACGGGTGTGGAAACGTTGAATCTGGGCAAAACCATGCAAGATGTAAACTCTGTACTTCAAGAGGAATCGCGATCGTTCGACTTGTTTGCTGCTCCCAAAGAACGATTGGCTGTGATCAAAGTTGCTCGAATTGTGGACCATAACTTTGTCAAACAAACGCAGGAGCTTGTCCTGACAGTTGAGAATACCGAAGGGGAAAGACTGGCACTCACTCTCCCGTATTCATCGGACTGGCAGGCGATGATCCAAAGACTGGAGTCAGGATATGGTTCCCAAACACTTGAACACTTCTATGCCTTTGTGCGTGTGGAACCCAAACGGATTAGCCCAATTAGTTTCCTGAAGGGTCAAACGGTGCTCAGTCTGAAACTGGATATCGGTAATGGGAGGATGGGCAGACTTGGAAGAATATAATCAGTTCATGCAGAGAATTAACGGCTGGTCAGAAGAGTTGCTGCTGCGCGGGTTATCCCAGTTTACGATCCGGGATATTGAGGTGCTTGAGCAGCTCGCAGCGGAATCCTCGCGGTTGCAGATGAGTTTCCTGTATGAGTTGTTGAATCACCTCATCAAGGAAGGGCGTAGCGTGGCTCTTGGACAAGGTAATGAAGAGTTGCTGTTATTTCAGTATTGTCGTCTCACCCAATATGTACAGCTCAGTGTGCAAGAAGAGGCGTAATATTGGTTAGTATTCCAAGCGAAGGCACATGAAGCGATATGATGTAATAAATAAGATATAGTATAGAATATAGAAGATTTGCAGAAGGCCTCTAGGTCACTGCAAATCTTTTTTTATCGTGGAGTAAGTAAAAGTCATTTGCCAAACGAATATAGGTAGGAAGCACGGATCAACACGAGCATTCGTGATATGAGCATGGAAGGGAGGGATACATAATCGTGGAAGAAGAACAGATACGGAAGGCAGTAGTGAATCGTGATCCTGAAGCCATGGAATGGGTGATGAACCACTACGCAGGTTTGTTATGGAAGATTGCTTATTCCATCCTACATCATGCATCGGCAGAAGAGATTGAAGAATGCGTAGCAGATACATTTTTTGCTTTTTGGCAGAATCCGGATGCATTCCAATCTGGGCGAAGTAGCTTGAAAAATTACCTTGCAACAATCACAAAACATAAAGCGATTGATCGCTACCGGAAACTTAATCGAAGAACTGAGCTTACATATGAAGAGGAGATTCATTCGGTGCAAACGGATGATTTGTTGGTTCAGATGATTAGTAAAGAGACATATACGGAACTTAATCAAATGATTGACTCTTTTCCAGAACCGGAACGGGAGATTATGAAACGTCGGTTTTACGAAGGACAGAGACCCCATGAGATATCGGAAGCGTTGTCCCTACACGTTAGGCAAGTCCATAACAAGCTTTATCGCTCCAGGCAACGATTGAGGACATGGTGGATGAACAGGAAATAAAGGAGGCGATCAAATGAGAAAATCCGACAAAGAATTCACTGAACAGAACCTTTTTAACATTAAGAAGTTGTTCTATGATAAATTGGCGCTGAATGAACCATCAACCGTTACGAGATCAGATTCATCATTTTATCCACCTGTATTATATCCATCCGCACAGACCAAGAAGTCCATGAATAAAAGAAAAAGGTATCGCAAAGCCATCTATATTCCTGTAACCGCTGCGTTATCGTTATGTCTTGTTACAGGGGCAGCTGCATCCATGGGCATCATTGACCTGCCTTCTATTCTTCATTTTCTAGGTGCAGATCGGATTGGCATTCTTCAGCCTGTTCATCAGGTGAGTGAAGATCAAGGGATTCGAATGGAGGTTATAGGTGCTGTCAGGGACGGAGATACAACGGAAATCTATGTTTCTTTGTCAGATCTGACGGGGCAACGTATTGATGAGACGCTGGATGTATATGATTACAGGGTCACCGGAGGTACTGCAAACAACGCTCAGATTATTCATTATGATGAAGCTAACAAAACGGCTATTGTCCGATTCCTCATTCAAGGAAAAGTCAGCAAAAATCGGATTACCGTTCAGATCAATACGCTAATGTCAGGTACATCTCTTCAAGATGGTTACAACGTACAAGTGGACTGGGAGAAGTTGCTCCAAGAAAAGCAAAACAATAACTATGATATCGTGGATCAAGATCGTATAAGTGGCTTGGGAGGTAAAACCGATATTCATTTGGAAAATGATCCAATTCCGGTACTGCATCAAGATGTAACGAATGTCCCCGTTTCCGGTATTGATTGGATGCATATTTCCAATATGGGTTTTGTGGATGGCAAGTTACACATTCAGATTAATCCGGATAATGAGATTGGCGAGTATAATCATGGATATTTCTACTTCACGGATGAGCAAGGTCGAAAGCTCGATATACCTGAATATTCCGTTAGCTATGGACATTATATGAAAGATGGGGTCGGGTATGGAGGAGATTATGAGGAGTTTGTGTATGATCTGTCTGCTGTTGACGAATTAGATAAGCTGAGACTTCAAGGCAGCTTTACGAGTATTAGTGAAGTTGTTCAAGGGAATTGGAAAACGACCTTTAACTTGAGTCAAAATGGTTTGAGTAAAACAGGAAACGTTCAGCTTGATGCAAATGGAGCCTCACAGGCAAATGTAACCCTCTCCGCAGTTGGCGTCACACTTACAGGTGAGGCTCGGAGCAAGATTCGCATGGAGAATCTGAGTATTGAAGTTCACCTGAAGGATGGTACCAAGTTGACTGGCAAATCTGGTTTCCTCCAGCTGGATCAGGATCTCATTAAGTGGATATCCCCTAAGACCATTCCGGTGAATGATGTGAGCTATCTGCTACTCAATGGGGAGAAAGTAACTTTGCAAGATAGATAATATGAAAAGTGAATCAAAGAATCGGGGGGTAAATGCGATCAGAAGTTTGTTCTGTCATAAGAGTGGTAAGTGTGAGTATTTTTTAGTTCAACTTATATAAAATGAATTACATGTCATATCCCGATTTATGAAGCATACCATTAGGCGAATGCGGTCATAAGGGAGGAAACTGAGATGTCCATGAGCGAACCGCTGTTAACGCAGATTGTGAATCAACATATCCCGGCTGGTGCAACGGTCGTCACTATTGATAAACCTGTTCAACATCCAGCGATCTACGCGGCAGATCTTACCGGTGATGGTATGCCAGAGATTGCTGCAGTCTACCAGTTGAATGGTGAGCTGTACCTGCTCATTCTGAAATTTGTTCAAGGACACTGGATCAAGATGGCACTAATCAAGGGATTGGGGTACGGGGTGACTTTAATGACTGCAGCCCCTGTAACTTCAACGGCAAGGAATAATCTCATTATCGGTTGGCGGATTGGTTCTATTTGGTCTAAACTTGCCGTATATGAGTGGACGGAATCCGGGCTCAAAGATCTGGCGCCTGACGATTTATACTATAGCTATGCAGAGATTATAGATATGCCTGGTCCACATGGTCGAGATGGCAAGGTGGAGATTGCACTCTGGATTCATGATACAGGGGAAGCCTATCGTGTGGAGATTATCCGATGGCAGAATGGGAAATGGGTTCCTGCACCGGATGTATATGCAACCTATTATCCCAAAGTGGTGGAATATTACGAGCGACTAACCCAGCAATACCCTGATTATATCTTTTACTGGTATTACCTTGCGGATGCTCAGTACCATGCCGGCCAGTATCCGGCAGCACTCGCTTCCGTTCAGAAGGCACTCAGTTTCCCGGAAGCGTATCCTTCCAGAGAGGTACTACAAGAGCTCGAAAAGAAAATTAAGCAGGCGATGGTACCTATAAGCCATGCCCGGGTAACAACGTGGTTATATCCAATCTCCGTTCGAACTACGAGTGGGACGCGTTGGGGGTATATGGATGCACAAGGCCACATTCGGCTTGAGCCGGTATTGAATGACGCGCAAGCGTTTCAGCCCAATGGGTTGGCTGTGGTTGTGAAGGATGGTCGAGCCGGTGTGATTAACCTTCAGGGGCAGTATGTCGTTCAACCTGTATACGATTCCATCAATTCCTTTTACGAAGAACGGGCGATAACCATTGATTCTCAAGGATTTAAGATGATTAATGAACAAGGTATAGTCCTGACCAAACGGGCGTACCCGTATATCTCGAATATGAACGACGGTCGAGCTTTATTTTACGATTCAAACCCTGGTCAGGCAGATGGTTCGGTGAGTCGGTATGGTTATCTGGATGCGTCGGGCAATGAGGTGATACCTGCACAGTTCGCTTCGGCGAATGATTTTCAAGATGGTAAAGCGGTTGTGCAGATTAAGGACAATGAATATGCGCTCATTAATCGCAATGGACATCGGCTCGCAACGTATCCATATGCCTATGTGGGACCACTGGGGGATGGACTGCTTGCTTTTCAAAAAGAAACCTCGGGCAAATATGGATACATCGACGAACGGGGTAATATTCGCATTCAGCCCAAGTTTTCATCGGCATTTCCTTTTAGCGGCGGGCAAGCGATTGTTAATACAGCAGAGGATTACAAATCGAACTATGGTGTCATTAATACGGAGGGATCGTTTATCATTCAACCCGCCTATAATGACATCCGCGAACTAGGCGAGCATCGTTATGCGCTGGGGCAAGCAATTAATCCGGAGCAGCCTTACATTGGCTCTGTATACGCGATTGCAGATACCAATGGCAGAAGACTTACGGAGTTCCTATATCGCGAAGTAGGTAATTACAAAAACGGCCTTGCTTCCGCATCGGATGGAAGACAAACCTATCTGCTGGATCTGAGTGGAAGACCTGCCGCTGGGTATCCGCATGTAGAAGGTTCGGGTACGCTGGAGGTCGTGGCACCAGATCTGATTAAGGCCTATGTAGACCAGCGCTTATCGTATGTGAATCGGGCCGGACAGATCATCTGGCGGCAAAATACAATCGTTCCGCTTCATCCGCCGTACCGTGTACGCGAAGAGAAGTACAAACCAAACAGGGACTACCTCGTATATTATCCGCAGGTGGAGGGATTAACGAACCAAGCGGAGCAGCTTGCGCTGAATGCCAGGTTGAAGCAACTCTCCCAGGTTAAACCGATCCCTGCGGATCAGCAGCTGGATTATACGTATACAGGGGATTTTGATATTACGTTTTATCAGCAGCAATTATTGCAATTGCAACTCACAGGTTACAACTACCCGGCTGGTGCAGCGCATGGTATGCCTACGATGATCTATGCGATTATTAATCTGACGAATGGTCAGTTGTATGAGCTGAAGGATTTATTTAAGCCGAATAGTGACTACGTAAAAGTGTTAAGCCAGATTGTGGGGGATCAGATCAAAAATGATCCTCAATACTCTTATGTGTTTCCAGACACTTATACGGGCATTAGTGCGGATCAGCCGTTTTTTGTTACAGCGGATGCTCTGCATCTCTACTTCAACCCATATGATATCGCGCCCTATGCGGAAGGGTTTCCAACGTTTACGATTCCTTTTGTGCAAATCAAGGATATCATTAATACAGAAGGTTCGTTCTGGAAAGCTTTTCATAGTTGATTGAGGGTACAGCCAACATTTTAACGAAAATATACGCAAAGGACGTTAAGGCACAAAGACAGCGGATTTTTCCTGCTTTAAGCAACTGTCCGCTAATACTTAGCGTATAAAACAGTCAAAATGTTGGCGCTACCCATATAGAACTACTATAAATCAATCATTCCATCCTTTACATACATCAATCCACTCTGAATAACTAGAGAATTTTTCTAATTGTTTTATTGTAAGTTCAATAGCACTATTACTACTCCCGCAAGCAGGATACATTGTATCGAAACGTTTTAGAGATATGTCTAGATAAACAGAAGCATCATTTTTGATAGCAAATGGACAAACACCTCCAATGGCATGACCAACCATATCAATGGCTTCATCAGGAGAAAGCATTTTTGCTTTTGTTTTGAAATACTCTTTGAATTTTTTGTTATCCACTTTTGCATCCCCCGCAGCAACTACTAAAACAGCTTGTCCATTCACTATAAAAGAAAGTGTTTTTGCGATTCTCTCTGGCTTACAACCTAATGCAGTTGCAGCCAAATCCACGGTTGCACTAGATACTTCAAATTCGATAATTTGAGAATCCATACCATATTGTTTAAAAAAATCTTTTACTTTTTCAATTGCCATAATCAGCACACCTCATTTTAAAATATTTTCTAGAAGATCATAGATGAAACTTGCCTATGTTCTTGGGTAAAAAATCATGTTGTAAATGATACATGGTTCTTGATAGAGATTATTATAGGAATGAAAAACATTAGCACGAAAGCGGAGTGCCTGATTTTCTTTTAAAACAATTTTCTTTTTGTTGACTACCATTTCTAACATACCTTGTACCACAAAAACATATTCTTCCACACCATCAAGGTGCCTTTCAGATGGATGGTGACATCCAGGATCAAATTCGATATAAAATATTTCTACGTTACGGGTAGGGTCAAAAGGAAAAACAGGAAATGCTCTCATTTTTCCATCATTTTCAATGATAGCGTCTTTGGACCGTGTATCAACCACACTGCACTCATCTTCTAGCTCTTCCAATAATAAAGATAAAGGGACTTTTAAGCCGACTGCGATTTTCCAAAGAGTTGTAATCGTTGGTGAAGACTGTCCTCTTTCAATTTGTCCAAGCATAGGCTTACTTACATCAGTAAGTTTAGAAACATCTTCAAGTGTAAGATTTCTAGTTGCTCGTATTTCTTTTAACCGTTCTCCAATGGTTAATACTGGCGATTGCATTGCATCACTCCTTTTTGTATGTTATAGCATTTTAAAATATAATATAACATACTAGCAGTTGGATTCAATAGGCGACAGTTTAATGATGTAAGTAACTCCTTCACATATTTATCCATACTAAATGGAAAATATTGCGGGAGTTACAGATCAAATAAGTCATATTTGTCTATACAATAAAAAACGAAAACTTTCTCCAACAACACTTCTTTTGCTTGGCGAGAATGTAAATACTTCACCATTCATTCTCAAGTTAAGCGACGAGGTCATATGTCCAATAGGGCTTATAATCTTGTTTGTGTGGCTTCTGGTGGAGTATGCGGCTTATGCCTCGCTCTATGACAAGACCTATCGGGCACCATACAGCCTCGCGGCCTCAGGAAGGTTGTAGTTGGCCGAACATATTCGTCATCTGTCGTTAAGATTTTTCGGAAAACATGATCCTGGGGATCTGACGAATCTGATCTTGAGTGATTATGGTCAGGTCGAGCATACGATCTCTCACAATCTGTCGCAGCTAATCAGTGCAATTGTGCTTCCTGTGCTTGCTTTTGGCGGGCTTCTGTTGGTGGATTGGAGAATGGCCGTAGCTATGAATTGCGGTTCCCTTAGGTGTGGCTCTGTTATGGCTCACGGATTCAATTCAGGCACGACTGAGTGAGAACCATGTTCGAGCCAAAAACGAAGCCGCCAGCCGGCTGCAGGAATACCTGAGCGGTATTCGTGAGATTAAGGCTCACAATATGGGGGGCCAACGTTTTGAACGGCTGCGTCGTTCTTTTGATAAATTGAAGTCAGCTTCCATTGGGTTGGAAGGCATCATGGGACCTACAATTGCATTGCCTTACTCTTACTATGATTGGAGAGATCACCTGACATTCTTGGCAGATACGTTTGGAGAAGAAAGCAAGAAAGATGAATATCTGGCCAAGTATGATGCGAAATCGGCAGAGTGGAAACAAAAGCTGGAGGCGGCTGTACATGGTGAATCCTTTGCCGTAATTGAGACATATCCAAACAACCTGGTCATCTATTCCGATAAAGGTGCAGCTGAGATGTTATACGGTGAATGGGGCCTGAAGCGCACAGAGGGGATCCCTGATCCAGAGGGCTGGGGCGGTAAACAGATTGCACTGGAGGCTCTGGCTACCGTTAATCCGGATCGTCTGCTATTGATGGAGAATAGCGAGAATAAGATGGTAGACAGCAAGGTGTGGAATGACATGAATGCAGTGAAGAATGAAAAGATCTATAAAATGAGCTTATGGACCGCCTGGGTACGATGATTCTGGAAGGTCAGAAGTAGTCGTTGAGTTATAACAATTTACGATGCTTTAACTTTAACATTTAACAGAACCTATTAACGCCTATGTGTAATTGTGTAATTTGTTCGAAATCATGTAACTTGGACGGTTCTGGCTGCGTTTAGACATTGGGGTGATCTGATGTTGGTGAACGCGGTTCAACGTTACATGGTATTAGGACTGATATTTATCGGGATCTTCTTTACATCACTCATCGTTCTTGAGAGGATTGAAGGGTACCATATTACAACGACAGAGTATTACGGCTTACGTAATCTAGGGGGCTTGATATATATTTTGTCGCTTATCCTGGGATTCGGTCACTATTTAGTCGCTTTTTATATTGTTATTCTTATCCCGATCTCATGGCTGCTGCGGAAATATGTATGCTTTCCTATGATGAGAACTTTCATCTATATGATTGGGTTTGGATGGGGCGGGCTGTGGGTTTTTGATCTCAACTACAATCCATATTTCGTGAATGGATACCATCTGAACCGAATAACATCGATATGGATATTTGCCATCGCCGGTTTAGTCTATACCCTTGTGGAGAATAAGATTTGGCGAAAAGGGCAGATGCAGAACAAACAGAAAGCTACTTAACAAATGTTGAGTAGCTTTCTTGGTTTACATAATTATTATGGTGTTTTCATGAAGACTCAGAAGCTAAATACAATATTAGAAAGGATTATGTAAGAGTAAGTAGTGAACATGAACAGCAGTCAAGTTGATTCGATAGTTTGTTATAAAATTCACAAAAGATGCAAGTAAAATGAAATAGGGGTTTTATCGTAAAAAGGTAAAATTTTCTGTTATACTATTTGAGTTGTGTACATAAAGTTAGATATTTTAATGAAGGGAGTTCATGAAGTAAATTAGCCGTTTAGTTTAAAATTGTAGTTTGGAGGAAAGCATTTTGTATAAAGCAGGTTTTTGGATTAGATTAGGAGCAAATGTGTTGGATAGTCTTATTATTTCAATTCCGTTAGTGATTATTGCAGGTGTGCTTACGGGTAACTTTGATACGGATGAGCCGATTGCCAAACTACTTAGTGCAATATACTCAATTTTATTACCAGTTTACTGGTATGGTCGAACCATAGGCAAACGTATATGTGGAATTCGAATCCGCCAATACGATACACACGAACCGCCAAAAATTGGTACGATGCTGATGCGAGTTGTTGTGGCTGGACTTGTGTATGTAATAACTTTGGGTATCGGAATTATTGTGAGTGCTTTTATGGTTGGTTTGCGTGAGGATCGACGTGCGATTCACGATTTTATAGCAGGAACAGAAGTAGTTTGGGATTAACTCGAAGAATGAACTGGCTGTGCAGGGGTAAAAATCACTGTGCAGCTTTTAAATCATTAGTACTGTTTCACAAAACTCGTATTTTGTACATATGTATAGAAATTTTCCTAGTGTCGGTGACCTCTCCATGTATAATATTAACTTTAAAATCATCGCCGCTCTCTTTAATTTTAATAACTGTGCTATAGTCAATTTCCTGGCTCCCCCAGCCGAAGTATTCCTCGATTTTTCCTTTATTTCGTAGTACGTTTTGCATACGCGCTGTATCTCGGATAAATGGAAGTTTATAACGCAGAAACTCTTCCTTATCACGAATTATAAATGAGACTTCATGCTCGTAAACATTCATTGTGACATGATTGAGAGAAATCTCCTTGGTTAACCACTCTAGATAATTCAGCCCACGAATTATCGGCGCTAGTTGGTATCGCAGATCAACGAATGCATCTGCTACGTAAGGTAGCTCCTTAAACTTTCCTTTAAAGGTCCCTATTTGGGAACCTTCTTTCCATAGTTTCAACATACGATTTAGGGCGGATATGCCACTTTCAAAGTCAGCTTCCATACCATAAACGTAGAACGAATAAAATACACGATCCAACTTAGTAGGCTTTGCTCCTAATAGGCCCTGATTTAAGTTTTCGAATGTCGCTAGAATTACATGCAATGCAGTAAAAGAATCTAGAGAATGCAGTTTCCGAACAATTCTTTTGTATTCTTCACTATACCAATCCATTTCTACATTAAGTACACGACATTGCTCTGAATAATCCTCAATTTGCAACCCAAGGGCTAAACAATGTTCTGCAACTAGCTTACAGAAAAGCGATGTTTGGTTAGGATCACCTGACATATTTAATAGAATCATTTCCTTTCTCAAAAAGGTGATTATTGCTTCATGGTTATTCTCTTTCACTGCAATCGAAATGCTCTTTTTCATCAATTCATAAGCTGGTTTGTACCTTTTATAACTTAATAACTCTCTTACCGATTTTACATCTTCCCACATGCTTTTCTCCCCTTTGGCTTCTATGTACAATCATACTAAATAAGACATTTTCTATAATTATGTCCTTGTCATATTAAGAAAAACCTACTCCATTTTAGTATATTTGATTCTCACCCTCCGTCTACTTATCCTTATCTGTTTTTACTTTTAGTCTTTCTTTTTACTCATTCGTGTATTTATATATGAGCAATTCATTTTCAAGAAAATTAACAGACTCTATGAACTTTTCTTGAAAATATACACGTGAGATAAACAGACAGGTAAATAAAGGACTATAGGGATAACTCCTCGAAACATAATAAAATGATAACAATAACGAGGTGATATATTTGATTAAAAGCACTCCCTATTGCAATTTAATTACCGAAGGTCGAAATGCTATGGATCACGAAGACACAGCTGCCATTCAAAAAATATTCGTCAAGGGTAAATCTCGCCATGAGATTCGATTTGCCTGGTACAAGAATAAGAATGGAAAATATCATTTTCAATCAAGACCTCTTGATCTCACTGAGTCTGAACTTCTATCTGTTTTCAAATCTGCCCTAAAAAATGATGTCTTCAGTCCAGAGTTCATACGGGATCTAAAAAGTATACTTTGAGTTTGATTTTTTATAGTGTACAGACTCATTTTAATTGCAACGATCCTTATTCTCAGCTTTCTAGTTGAAGAAAAGATTCTTAATGATCTATAATCCTTTGAATTAATACTGTTTAAGGAAAGAAAGCAACAACCTCCGGTACTGCGCAGTGAGGTTGGTTGCTTTCTTATTTATTCTCCGGAAATTTCCCTTTCTCATCTTTCCCATATAAGCAGTCACCGATCTCCCTATCCATCTTATTATCTAGCATTTAGAATTAGCACTATTCACTCCCTAGCTATCACTGGTGGGTCATCAAGGATGTGGAAACTCGCCAATGAGCTGATAATCTATAGGGAAGGTACTCTTCATTCAAAAGCTTAGTTAGATTGGTCTAAAGGCGATTAGCCTATGAATAAAATTAATGTCAGTATCGCATCTGGCTCCAATTCCTGTACGTATGCAATTAACTGCTCAATCTTCCCATAGGATTCTGTTCTACCTGAGCGAAATTATGAATAATGAATGATCTTTTGAGATATGGATGTTATCATAAACACTTCAATTTCTTTGCGAAGTCACCACTAAGATTTTCAATATACTCCAAGCACTTCATCGAAATATTAAAATATAATTGCTCTTATTATTCGCTTTCTACTCAATTTTGGTTGTGGCAGATCTGTTTTTATCTTTCGTGATAGGTGAATTCTTCCACAAGGACACGAAAAATTATAATTAATACTGAACAAAATAATTTTCCGATTACTTATTTTTATTAGGGGTAAACTGACGGTCTACAACAATCAGTAATGGAATCAAGTTCTTGTCCCCCCACTTTGTCCGTTGTTTACTTCACCAATAATTTCAAAATGTTCGTCCAGAGTCAAAATCTCACGAATTCCTTCAGTTGCTAATGCGAATTTATTATCCATACTAATAATTTCCAACAAGTGTATTCGATTTGCCGGCATTCCCACTTGGTTTCCAAACCTATAGCTTTTTGGATTTTTTGAATTATGAACTTAAAATATTTGATCATTTTCTCTGCATTTGTGGTTATTTCTTCATTGGTTGAATAGACTTTTGGATACTTCCTATGGTCTTCTTGATTACATTGATTTCAGTACAACTTCGACTATTTATATTTTTCAGTTACAATCTCTACACTACTAACATTTTTGTTTTCTTCATGTATTGTTAATGGGATCAAATACTGCATTACATTCATTAAAATAATCAATTTTAGAGATATTTCTTTTGTTCCATAGTTGAGGTCAAACCCATGTAAAATGGCATTTCTACTAATTTTAGATTCAATGGGCTGTTCGGGTCTAAAAGAAGTGTAAATTACCTTCTCGCAATATTTTCCAATTGATTCAGCATAGATAAGGAAATTGTTCTTATCCTTTATTAGATTTATTAGAGCTCTTTGTCTTAGGTGTTCACTATAATTAAAAGAATGATAAACATAGCCTTCGATTTGACAAAGTATGGTCGGTACAGATACAAAGTACATTCCATTGTTGTGGGCATCTAGCACCTGCTTAAGTATATTAATTCGGTTAATTAAGGTAGGGTTGGCGGTCCATATTTTTTCAATCTCGTTAATTCTCTCTAAAGTATAATATTTTAACATATATCGCCGATATAATTTTTCTGCTTTATGTATGTTGTTGCTATTGAGATAAAACAGCACACTATTCAGTACCTTTGTGTTCATAAACATTCCGGGATCTAAAATCCATTCTGTTTTAGAGGAAAATTCCTCAAGTACTTTAGAAAAATTGTTGGCCACTTGTTCGAAAAAACGGGCGAGAGCTTCTTTAAAACCAAGGTTATAGTCAAACAGACTTTTAAATTCCTTCTCATTGCTAAGTTTCAAAAGTGTCTCTCCATTCATTTGTAAAGTCTCCTAATCAAGATAGAATATTTGACTCACTTATTCTAACTTCTAAATATTATCAGTGCTAGTATATGTGAAAATCATATGATAAAGATTCTCTAGATGATGGGAGGTGTGGCAATTGAAGTGAAAATATATGAGAATAGTAATTATCCTCTATGGGAAAGTGACTGTTTTCATGATTCTTTCTAAGATTGTTTTTCCTCACTATTCATCGGTCGGCAAGCGCTAGTTCTGATACTGAAATCGCATTGGGTAGTTGCCCACTTACTATGCCACTGGACTATTGGTGAACAACCTGATCTATACTGAGGGAAAATATCGCGTCAATCGGTCGGATACATCCGGATAAGCTACATTTTCTAAAATTCTTCAATGATGATCCTCCATTCACCGACACAATCTTCCTAAAAATTGTAATAAAGGCTTGCTCCACTTTTCATCGATAAACCGTTATCAAAAGACTCTTCCCAAATAGAAGAATTGATTAAGAATCATTATTGCTTAGAACTGATAAAACCAAAGAAGTGAGATTCTATATATTCTATGTCATTCTGATAATCATTCTCCTTAACAATTTGATTTATGTAGTCATTCTTAATTTTTGATCCATCCATCGCTCTTTTTAATTCTTTGTTGTCAATAATAGCCTCTTGGAAATATTTATAAGTGCAGCTTTCAATATCGTCATGAGTTATTGATCTAAATCGTGCTATACCTTTAAGTTCTGCGATTGCACTTTTTCGAACCCCAGTTCGGTAGTCATGTAATTCCGCCGTCATATATTTTTCATATCTATCTATAATTTTAAATAGTTTTATAAAATTATTAATTTTATCATTTATCAGCTGTGAGTTTGTATTGTTCAATTCAATTTCTATTTTGAATTCATTGTTTTCGTTTTCGTTAACAACAAAAGTAAAGTAACTAGACACTTCTTCATAATAAGGGTGTGCTATTGGAAGATATATAGTATCTCCTTTTATAACCTCATTACAGGCTTTGCAAACTACGATAAGATTTTCTGGAAATATGGACAATACTGGAAAATTAGCCTTTGGTAAAAAATGATCTACTGATACTATATCTTTGTTTGTTTTAGTAATATCACAATAAGGACAAACTTGATTCAGAGACATCATCGCTCTAAAATCATCCAAAGACGTAGATGTTGTGAAATAAGCATTATTGAAAGTTTTGTATTTTAGTAAATTTTCATACAAAAAAATGAGTATTTCTTTAAACTCTTCAGTTGAAATATCCGTAAATTTAGATCTCCCTCTCCACTTCCCGTTTAGTATAGATCTATACCTTCTAACAAACTTTCCATATTCTTTACATAAATCTATAGGGCACTCTTTCAATCTATAGAGTTTATCAAGGAGTACTCCTCTGTTAAGAATATCCCTTACATTGGGATTAATTAAAATCATATTCACTTTCAACTCACCCTTGGTATAATGGGGATTCCTCTTTGAAGATATTCTTATTGCTTTTAATAGCGTACACATAAAATCATGATATGGCTTTAAAAAATTTATGTTTTCCGTTATCTTATACATAATTAGTCAGTCTTCATTCCTTGCCTCGTATATTTTTTTTAATTTTAAAAATAACTGAAATTTTGTTGGACTATCGCCTAGTTGATCGTATAATTCAATAGCCGAGTTAATGTTGTTTTCTTCTATATATTGCAATATTTTTTTTTCATAGCTCTCTAGAACTGTACCTTCCTTCTCTTCAACATCAAATATTTTCTTTAAAATCCCATCGTATTCTAAACCTATTGTTTGCTCTTCAATATAATCTTGGTAGATTGCAGTACCATTTTTTTTCAATAAAATAATGTTTTCTTTGGGTATATCTGAAACAATTAATGGCGCATGAGTAGCAATAATTACATGGCAATTCACATCAATTATATCTTTTAAGATGTTAATATAACCGTTAATCCATTTTGGATGTAAGTGTGTTTCTGGTTCATCGATTAATAAGACTGAATTTTCTGAAACAGAGTGGGCTATTTCAACCAGTCTTAGGAATAAACTTAGTTCGCCAGAACTCCAATAAGATAATGGAATAATATCAGAATGATCAGAATTAGGATAGAACCACAGATCTGAAATCACATATCTATCAAACATTCCCAAAAACTTAATATCATTATAAAATTGAAATTCACCTTCAAAATAATTAATTATATCAGCAGAATCCACTAGTTTTCGAACTTCGCCTTTATAATAGGTCTCTCGCTTCTTTGAAAAAGCACTTGAAAAAGCTTTAATTTTCATGTTTACATATAAATACTCTACTAGCACTCGTTCCAACTGATTTATTGAAAATGCAGATTTGTGTGCATAATATCTATCATCTTTAAACAAATCCTGCATATATTCCGACACGAATTTTCTGAATTTTTTCGTACTATTATCATAACTTCTAATCTCATAATCGTATTCATCAATTAATTCATCCATACTCAAATTTTGATTTAAATTAGGCAAAACAACTTTCAATATCTCATCATAAAGCCCTCTAAACAAATTTTCTCTGAAACGATTAGTTGTGAACCCTATAATGTTGAATTCAAGATAGTATGCGCTTGGTATATAGCCAATATAATCAACAATGTCATGCATTTTACTTGAATGTTTACAAACATATTCTTTAATTACATATTTCAATTTACTTAATCCCATTTCGGAATAAATTATCGGGCAATAGGAGGACTTCGAATATTTCGCTTGTATGTATACTCTCTCTATTGGTGTATAAGAAGAGATAACTAGTTTGCTTGGTAGTTGTATAGGGATATCAATAGTAGATAAGAGATATTGTTCATCTGAACTTAATTCGTACTTCATATATGCATCAAGCATCTTATGCTTCTCTTTGGAGTCGGACAACAAATTAGTGATCGCTTGAAGTATTGACGTTTTTGCAGTCCCATTTTCACCGATTAGGACAGATAAATTAAATTTAGAATTGTTCATCTTTGAAAATTCGAGTTTAAAATCCTTTATTTTTTTGTATTTACCTATATAGACTTCCTTAATTAACATTATGGTACCTCTTTTCAAATATACATTCTCATGTTTAGTTAAATGCAGAATCTATTGTTGCAACTTTGAATGGAACAATTTACATTCCGGGCAAATAGTAAAAATATACTCATGTTTTAATCGTCCTGATTTTAATTATTTTTTACAAGCCTCTCCTTCAAAACATCTTAGCTCACCACAGTTTATGAGTCTATACGAATATTTCTGAATTATACTTTCACTTACTGGAAACTATTCCCCCCCCAGTTCATCATGTGAAGGTATTCTTTTAGTGCTCTTTGAACTTGACCATAACGTAGATTTTTGAATGATATTTCTTTATACGGCTTATTTAGTCCGTACGTATTGCGGATCTTTAAGATCTCGTCTTTATATATACCACCAAGATAATCATAGTCTGCAAATGTAAAGGTATATGTAAGATACTTACTCTTCGGAGCTTCTCCCCCATAATCAGATAATATCGCAACAGTATTCGTTTTGTCGAAATTTGGTAGTAACAATTGCCTATTATCTCGCCTTTGCTCAAATGCAGCATTCAATATATCAAATAAAAGAGTATTACGATCCTCCAAATCTATCGGTAGCTTAAAGTCTCTTAATATTAGTGAATTAACTAAACTAGTGAGACCATCTTTCTGCACTATCCATTCCTCCATTCATCTAAAAGTATCATATGTGAAGTTTATTTAAATCTCAAGGGGATCAAGAGTGCTGACCGCTTCCTGATAATATAATGCTTGAACATAGCTCCACACACAAGGTAATTGACGATCGTAAGCCTCGTGATGTGAGATTTTCTAAAATAAGACCAGAACTAAAATTGTTTCGGCTTCCACTGTACTAGGTATTTCATTCGTTTCGGGGCCCTAACGGCAAATCCATCCCCAATTTCTTGAGCAAAAAAAGCATCTTCTTCGTTTAGCAGGTTGATGCTTTTTGCGACAGCTTCTTTCCTTGACCAATTTTCACCATATGGTCTCGCGTAATGATAAAATATTCTGGCACGTCAAATTCACTCAGAAATTCGATTGGGCGCGTAATGCTTGAGTAAGATGACAAAAAAGATGCAGTCCAAGCTGCCATACTGATTGAACTTCCCGTAAATTAAATATCCACGATCGAAAAGGTAGGTGACTTGTTTTTCATCGAACAAGAATCCATCTCTGTACGGTCGGCAGGCTTGGCTGAGGTCAGAACTGCTTTCTCTCGGTATACACGGTTTCGGGGTCACGAAAGGCCACACTTAAATGGAGTTTGATCCCTGCTTTGGTTTTTGGATACCTGGCCCAAAGGTATTTATTCAAACAAAGGCTAACCGTGTTTTAACCAAGTACTTTTACATTTCTGATCCGAGAGCAATCAGGATAACTATGCTTCGAAATCAGGGCGACCAGGTCACAAAACAACTGCTGAAGAAGTTATGGCGATACCTTCCCGTTAGCTTAATGAAACAGATAAAATATTCTTATCGACATTAATGGCATGTTCCTAATATTTTCAGCAAATGGAACTGAGTTCTTGCCTTCAGAAAGCGAATTGTGCTTTTCTCTCGCCACATAATTTCTGTCATGATAATATTTAGATAACAATCTAATCCGAAATGGAACAATGTTGTTCTTGTCCTTTTCGGCAAAGGAACCAAGTTCTTGTCCCCCGACATCTTCACCTTCATCAGGTCGAGTTGCCAATGGGACTATGTTCTTGTCCATTCCAGTAATCGGTACAAGTTCTTATCGCGAGCTAAGGACAAGAACTTGTACGGATAAAATAAAAAATCCTCTAAAATAGCGACTTTAATGGGTATATGTTCTTGTCCTTTGACATTCATTATATTCAATCTCCGCCCGCAAGTAAGCCATTTCTTCTTCCATACTGGAAAACTTGGTTCTAGGCGTCCCCGTTTGGATGTAGCAGGTTCTAGACTTATTCCCCGTTTCACTTTTGCTGCCCATACTTGCAGCTGAGATTTATTTTGAATATCTAAACGTGTCGCTACTTCACGTATACTCATATGTTCTTCATTGACTAGCCGGGCTGCCTCCAATTTCAATTCCAAGGAGTACCGCCGGAATGTTTGTACCTTTTTAGCCATGAAAAAATCCCTGCGTTGACATGATTAAGTCCATTAATGTTGGCTTACAATGGATTATTTGAGAAGATGAGTGCACTCAATAGATTGAAGAACATCTAATGAAACAAAATCTTCTTTCTCAATTTGGAAACTAGCTTTATCTTTGTACCAATACTTATATATATCCTCAGAATTGTATGAGTAGCTACGTTTATCCCAGTTATCCTGTCTGGTATCCTCTATGTTTTTATAACCTTTAATTTTTCTATTGAAATCATTCTCTTTTTCTTTAATAGTTTGTTTTTCAGTGGAAATGTTAAGATCATACTCGTATTGCTTGTAACTATTCCCCCTTAAAAACTCTGTAATTACAACTTTTCCATCAGCTACCGAGATGGTCGAATTAGAATCATATGGAAATGAAATATAATACATATAACCAAAGAAACTTCTTAAATTCCATGTAGAACCACCTTGTTCATATAATAAATATTTTTCCGCACGTCCTTCCCATAACAACCGCAAACCAAATTGATTTATGATTTTCGGATATGAATCAAATATAACCCCATCCACTATATTAGACCTTTGATATAAACTTTTCCCATAATAATCCCAAATATAAGAATCATATACATTATTCTGATTGAAGCTACCATTATTTATTTGATCAAATAAATAAACAGTGGCGAAATAATTACACTTCCAAGATACCCAACCACCGTTATGAAATCTCTTATTGTAACTATGCTTGATGTCAATATGAACTGTTCCCTGAGCATCGTCATACGAAACATTGTTATCAAATAGTTCCTCAATATCTCTATCAATTGCATACTTTAACCAACAAGCTTCATAAGCTGAATTAGAAAATTGATTCTTTAGCCAGACTTTTCTTTGCAGTTCGTCTGATAGATCGTTGGCTATCCAATTATCATATGCTATTTTTATGATTTTATATTTTTCTTCACTTAACTTATTATCTTTATGTTCTATATCATCATTTATGAAATAATAATTATCTTTCCAATAATGAACATTTTGTTTTCCTGTCTCATTCTTATCACTTATTTGTTGGTTTATCATACTAGAAGTCAATAAGTAATTATTGTTTACATCCCAGTAACTCGCTACAGCGAAGAGCTTTTTCCAAAGTAGTTTTTCTTGATTTATCTCACTGCAAAGAAATCTTTCTGCCACCTCCATATATCTCAATAAACAATCTATTTTCTCTTTCGTAATTTCATTTACCCACATATCAGATATACTTAATAAATATTGAATTTGCCGTTTACCCGATTTGACTTCTAACGATGCAAATAGCTTGTAATCTTCATTTAACCTCCTAATAATACTTGCTTTTATACACTGCTCTTTAATTCTGACTTTTATATCATCTACATCAGTAATCTCACTATTATCCGTATGTACATTCAACTTTGCAATCATTTCATCTGGTGTTTCTTGAGCGAAAAATTCAAATACATCTGCATATTCTGCACTGTACTGAGCCAGTAATTCAATTGTTTGAAACCCGGTCTGTTTCCAATCTCCATATTTCAGGTTAAGTAGCACATAATCTAATTGATCAAGCTTATTTTCGTTGACATATTGTTGTTGTGATATGTAATAATAATAAATATATCGCAAATTAGATACTAGGTTATCAGAATCATTTGTTTTAAGCTCATATATATTTTCCCAGAATAATGTCATGCGTTTTTGAATTCCACCATCACCATCTATTGTTGTTAGCAAAATATTTAAAAACTCAAAATATTCTCTCCAAAATTCTGAGATGTCATCTTTTTGAGATTCAGAATAAATGATGGAATAATAAGCATCAAATGTTATATGTTCATCCTTGGCTTCACCCCTAATAGATCGCAAGAGGATATATGTATTCATCAACAGTTTAAGGGTTTTATCATTAATTTGTTTGGTTTTTTCCTCTAATTTTTTCTCTTCTGAGCATTCCTTATAGAAAATATCAATAAACTTCTGATCATATTGATATACAAATTTCTGATTTTCTTTAATTTCTTCTCCTAATTTGTTCTCTAACAAAGACAAAATTGCTTTTATATTTTCAAATTCATCCAGCTGCTTTCCCCTAGCATTTAATCGAATGTAATTGGTAGAAGCAGTATGTTCTGCATCTTTAGCAAATTCAGAAAGAAAATCAAAGCAAATTAAAGTACTGGTTTTTAACTGATCATAAAATTCCTCAGCCTTAGAAATATCAATTTTTGTTTCAGGATTGTCTATAAACTCGCTAAACACATTAATAATAGAAAGAACCGTAGTATCTGTAAGCCACTGCGACTTAAACCACGCTTTCAATTTAATATGCTCTAACAGTGTGAGTTTATTGCGATCACAGCTTTTGAAAATATTTAGCCACATTTCTTTGTTATCTTTAATTCTCAAAAAGCTGAAAAATTCATTTGCATAATTTCTTGTCTCATAGGAAAGAGACTTCAGCTCGCAAAAGCGCGCAAATTCTCCCTCTGCAGAGTTTAGTGCCAAATACCAATGCAGTAAATATAAGAACGTAAGCCTCTGTTGACCATCAATAGGATAAAATATGAAATTATCTCCTTCATCTTCATGCAAACCATATACAATATTAAGACTTAATTTTTTTCTCGTCTGTAAGCTCTCTTTAACATCTTGGATCATTCTTATTCTTTTGTATTTAATACTTACTTCATCCAGTCCCTGAACATAATCACGTTGAATGGCAGGTATACATATATTATATTCCTCTAACAACTTATATAAGGAACACTCTTGTTTGGAGATGGTTAAGACATCTTTATTATCTATTAACATTCCTTTTATCCTTCCCAACTTTTTTAATGTTTAGAAAATCTTTAATTGTCTGGATAATATCATTTGCATACGCATATCTACTCTCATACATCCAGTATTCATCTGTAGTTCGTTTTTTTGAATGTACATCTGTAAAAGCTAAAATAGTCGCCAAAGGAATAAATTCTCCCGACTTCATTTTTTTAAAGATTTCTTGTCTTTTTTCGTTAAAAGGTTTATTGCCGACACTTTCGCTTCCATTAACTATATTATCTAACAATGCCATATTTCCTATTGAATTATCAGACATCAAATCATTAAACTCATCTTTAAAAAATTGGTTTACTTCGGCTTCGATTGACAGGTTTACTTTGGTGAATATTTCCTTCAGCAAAGAATGATAATGTGCACATTTTTTTATATTAGTTATGCTTTCTATATTATCGATGATAGTTTCGTACATCCTTGTAAATATTCCTTTGAAATCAGTTCCTTCTTGACCATCAGTATCCTCCTGAACTTTAGAATTCAATATAAACAAGGATCCATCCATATATTTATCAATATACCCTTTGATAGAATCAGCAAATTGTATATTTGGTAGTAATTCCTTTAACACTTTAATGCAATTCTCGCGTTCTTTTTCAAACAATGAGACAATCTTTTCCGCATTAATGTTTCTAAATATATCATTATTGGTTGTTATATGGTTAATTATTGCTTCCTGGTTTTCTTTGTTTATTAATTTTTTGTTTCTTTCCAAAACCCTGATTTTCGATAATAAATCTATGGATTTTTGAATCAGTATTAATTTTTGGGCATATTCTTTTTCATAGCCATTCTCAACATGTTTTTGTTCTAAAAATAATTTAATTGCTTCCTCATCCTTTTTCCAATTAATTATTCCAGAGTTAACAAGTTTAGAGGGAGAGTTATCATGTTTAAAGGGCGAATGGGAATGTTCCTCTTTCCCGTATAAAAAGTTGATATACTTAAAGATCATGTTGTTCTTTAATACAATATTTCCATTTACGTCCAAATTACCGACAAAAATACTTAAAAGATCCTTTCGAGCCTTTATTATGTTTTCTTTAGGAATTTTAGTTTTTTGAGGAAATATATGCTCTCTAGTCCACTCACGCTTGACATTATTATGCTCAAGAAAATTATAACGATTACCAATTCCTGTAGATCTTGATAAAATTATCAAATTGTATAACAGCAATACTTCACGCAATTCGTCACCTTTGCCGTATCTGATCGATTTTATCTTTTCTTCAATATTTTCTTCCGCATACATGAGTTCTCTAATTTTATTTTTTATGTAAGGAATACGTTCATTCCGGTCTTTTTGTAATAATTCATAAAATGTTTCATAACTTTTCAGATATAAAAAGTTACTTTTCTCGCCTTTTTTTTGTTGATAAAGGGTAATAAAACTAAGTAAATTGTATATACTAGTGCCCTTTTCGGCTTTTTTCTTACTTTTATCATCTTCTATTTGAGTTCTTCCGTCGCTTTCGTACAACTCTTTCAATTGTTCAAAAATATCTACGATTTTCCCCCAAGTTGTATCATTATTTAGAAGCCTCTGCACTCTTGTAAATAACGAATATTCAAATGATACACTTAATTTTTCTATATAACGATCTAATCCACCCTTAAGTTCTAATTCATTTTCCAATAATAGGTATTCAAATAAAACATCAATTCTGGTTCTACTATGATTATTAATACTATACTGGTTTTCATGAGGCACAAAAGCCCAAAAATCCGGTTTCCGCAATTCATTTTCAATAGAATACCATACTTCCGAAATGGCAAATTGCTTTTCTTTGATCTTGTTTCTTTCAAGTTCATTGTTTATTCGGGTAGGATTCATTATCTCTGCTTTTATAAGTTCTGCATCTGTCAGTTCTATTTTTCCCATGTTAATCTTTGAAAATTGTGTTATTTCCGAATTTCTCTTATCATTTTCTGTTGAATTGATTGGGTACCAAATGAAAGCACACTCATTTAACAGTCGCTGCTTTAAATCAATCAGATTATTAAATCGATTTTCCCCCAATAATTTTTTTACTTTATTGACGGATGTGCAAAATGCATCGAGCATATAATCGAAATCTAAATTTTTCTCTACATTCCCTTCTATCGTATAGCATTTAAACGTTTCCCATAAACGCTCTTGGTTCAAGGCCTCGACTGGCAGATCAGTGAAGTTTTTATACTCTGTTAAAAAACGCAAGAATATAGCACTGCTTTTACGGCTCTCATATTCTAAATGCATCGTTAGGCTTAAATCATGAATGGTGTTGCCCGGATCTTTTGAATTCAAATAATTTAAAGCCCCTATTATAATAAATATTGTTGTTAGTCGCTGTTGGCCATCTATTACATTCCATTTTAGCTCAGTGCTCGCAACATTACTTATAACAAGAGGCTGAAGATAATACTTCTTATTTTGCTCTTCATAAATATCATCAATAAGTTGTGCGACTTGGTCACTCCCCCAACGGTATCCTCTTTGATAGGATGGAACAATAAAAGAAAATCTCATTAAATCTTTTACCGATATATAATCCAGATCATTACCCATAAACTTAATCATTCCTTATTAGTATTATGAAATATTTTAATATTTGTAGACTCTATCTAGAAATAAGCGGTTGAACTTTTTCAGCTCGGCAAACGTAGAAGATTTCATTCGATTAGAATGCTGGATTTGTAGCACTTTAGATTACGAGTAAAGTAGCGCCGGCATTGGCAAGCTTTAATACGATTGTACCGCCCTTCTACGGTTAAGATGGCTCAGAGGCAACGGGTAATTCAACATCTCATCCTGCCAATTGCACGTCGTTTTCAAGGTGCTTCTCACCTCATTATGGTCGACCTCTTCTCCTTACTTTAGCCAGCGAGTAAACCTAAACGGGCAATATCAACGTTTGATGAACATTTATACTACATAGAAAAAGCTTCTTTACTTTCCCAAACGTTGCGTAACTATGGAGAGAAAACAAGTTTGTTCCGATCATCACGTTAAACATCTTGTTCCGAATTGCAGATGGGACAGTATTGTTTGTGGCTATAAGGTATGCTTCAAGAGAAACTTCCTGGGTATGTATGGAGAAGATTGTTGTTTAGATTTTTAGACTTTATTTCGACGCTATAGTGGGTGGCATCTTTCATATCCTTTTGATCTTTGGTCGGTAGAACTTAGCACATTGCAGGATCTTCAGATGTTTTTCCATTTAAATATACCGTTCTGCGCTTATCCAATTCGTCAACCGCTAATTTTGGTTTTGAGCCGTTATTTTGTACGACAATAGCTTCTCAAATAGTTTTTGATTGCATTCAGTTATCCCTCTTCCCCACTCTTTAATCTTATCCGTCAATACACCTCAAATATTGGTCACTTTAATCAACAGTGAGCAAGACTCAATATCTGAGGTGTGTATAGTGGCATCAAATTATGAGAGGGTAAAATTCACTGTTTACTTCAAGACGAATTAAGTCTAAAGTGATAAATTACGCCTACTTCATGTTATTTAGTAGCGCAATAGGATGATGGTTTAAGCCCTATCTAATTTGTCTCTCGAAGAGACCGCTGAACTATCAGGATAATCATGGGAATATCCGAGAGAGCATAGATGTCACGCGAAATTGGCCATAAAATTCATGGATAATTGTAATAGAAGAAAGACCATATATCTTAACGGAATATATCGAAGAATTCAATGTCTTGAGATGTCCAAATTTCATAATATCAGCTTCTTCAATATCTTCATAAAAGCTAGATATCATCTCAGTTAACATTTTTTCTTCATTAGACATGTAGTTATCTATCAAATTATGATATATGTGGTTAATTGAATAATTAGATGGTAGACTTCCACAAGATTTATAAATAATTCCACATGACAGTGCTGTAAAAAAATCATCAAACCTTCTAACATCAACCTTGTAACTTACAGTCCCATCTTTGTGTTTTATAGATCCCTCTATAAGTTTCTTTCGAAACGCACCTTCATTGTAGCCTAATTGAGGCATTACACTTCTAAGGAATACCTCTTTTGAGTTATTAACAGGAGAAGAATTTAAGCAGATATGCGCAAGAATATACTCATCATCAGTGGATTTTTCAGTTCTTACATGATTTAACAGTTAAGAGTTGTTCTCGTTGATCTTCTGGAAAAAATGCTTTAGGTGGAATGTGTTCCCTAGTTTCACCCTGCTTTATACAACCTTGAAAGTAACAAGTAATAGACATTCCTTCTCCTCTTTCTCCCTTAATTTAGAATATATTGTATTTATCATACCAGAACACTCCACTTGTGTCGTGTGGACACTGAAAAAAAGTTACAGGAATAGCATTTGTTCAATCAGGGGCGGCTGACAGCTGATGTCCTTATTTTCTCACCGATAATATCAGTTCATTGCTGAACAATTGTTCTGCTGTGACAATACGATTTAAGCCATTCATTAAATGGAATCATCGTCTATTCCCTTCAAGATTTAAAAGAGTACTTGGATAAGCGTCGGTTATAAACTCACAAATTGGCGGATGAGATAAAACGGAATCTGCGACAATAAATAAGCCAACTTTATATTTGAATAAACCAGCATCATCAAGTAGCAGAGTACACCACTCTTTATACAAGCCTTGTCCCCTAGCTAGGCCTTTTAAATGAACTTTCCAGAGATTGAGAGGGTTATTACTTCGCCCAACACACACTGGTACGATGCCTTCTATTTCAGAAACAATATATAAGATATAATTAGTATCTTTAGAGCTACCTTTGACTGCTAATTGTTCTATTTGTTTTAAGAATAATTGCTTTATCTAGATTCATGTTTCCTGACGGAAAAGAAATATATACCGTTGATGGTTAACCTGGTCAAACCAGCCATTGTTTTAGCAGGTACTTTTTAGTTAACATTCGTTCACTCCGGTAGCGTCAAGTATTTTGTGTAGTAAGATTATCCAGCGGAATGTTGAATGGGATATAGGTTGTTGTATAGATTGTGAGCATAGCTAAATAAGGGTAGGCCACGACTCTTACTCCTGGTTTGGCCTGCTCCCGTAACGTTCTCGGTACATCGATTCGAATGCAGCTTTGGTATCGGGATCAACAAATCCACGAATGGCTCTGCCACACCATCTCTCGTTGTAATCTGTGGCTTGCAAATAGATGATTTTTTCAGCCGCTCCAATGTGAGTCAAGCTGTTCATCGGTTTGAGACGTTTCCGGAGTTCTTTGTTCATTCGTTCGATCGGATTCGTCGAGTAGATGGCGGGCCGAGTGAGCACAGGGTAGTTGTAGAATGTGAGCAGCGTAGACAGTTGCTCTTCCCATGACTTCACTTCCTTTGAATATTGCTTACGCCATTTGTCCTTAAACCCGTCAAAGATGGCGCGTGCTACATCCCCATCCACCGCGGTATAGACCTGCTTGAGATCATCCAAAAATTCTGTTTTATCCGCAACACGAATTTTAGGGAAGGTCGCACGAACCTTGTGAACGATGCAGTGCTGGACATCCGCCTTCGGATAGATTTCGCGAAAGGCCTCTTCCAGACCCGGCAGACCGTCGAATGCACCTAGAAGTACATCAGTTGCGCCGCGTTTCTGGAGGTCTTTGAGCACTTCACGCCAGCCATTGGAGCTTTCGTGCCCCCCGACATAGAAGCCAAGAATCTGGCGAATGCCCTTTTCATCTATGCCCATCACGACATACACGGCCTCACTGCTCACTGAGTTGCGCTTCAGTTTGACATAAAGCCCATCCAGATAAATGACGGAATACCGCTTCTCCAGAGGGCGGTTCTGCCACGTTTCAATATCCTCCATGACGGTTTGAGTGATGTTGCTAATCATGGTTGGAGAGTAGTGCGTGCCAAACATGGACTCGATAAACCTCGCAACCTCACGTGTACTCATACCGCCTTTGTACATGTGAATGATCGGCTTCCTCCAGCCATCCCTCACGCCGCTGGTACGGCTCAAATAGACGGGTTCGGAACAAGCCTTTACGATCCCGTGGGACTCGTAGTGCCGGGATGGTGCCATGTTGCGTTTGAAAGCTTCTGGAGTAATGTCCGTTTCGACTATTGCGCGTCTGTGGCTGTTCTGTCTTCAGGAAGTGTTTGATTTCTTCGCGCATGATCAGCTCCAGTTTTTCCTGAAGCAGTTGAGTAACAGTATTTTCAAGTAGATTGTTAAAGCTATTTTCGGGTATAGTAGTCATTGAGTAGGGCTCCTTCTCTGGTGATTCAGCAATCCCGAGGATACCCTACTTTTTTATGTTTTGGATAGACTCCAAATCATGGTACACAAACTATTGTACGTCACCCTTACGTCTGGTGGACGAAGGAACCATAGCGCCCAAATCCATTGCGTTATGATGCGTCAATCTGAGAAAAAGCTAGCTAGTGTCCAATATTAAGGGGTTGAACCGTTATTATCCGCTAAGTTCTTTATAAACTTCTCTCGGTACCCCTTTTGGTCGTATTTCTTCTATAATGTCCCTACAAGGCATATCGGGTTTCTTAACTTGAAATGCTGTATTTGCCCTAAGAACAAAACCATCTTTAGCATTTTGATCCCCTCCCCAGGTTACACCTGCTGTCGGAACTTGTTCAGACGCCAGCTCCGCTTCACAAAGGAGACCAACTAAGGATCGCAAGTCAGTATCGTTAAGTTGAGCGATTTCATCACCTGTTATTTCAAGCATAATTTTCCTCCAAAATTCGTATAGAAAAGCGGAATTCTTTATAAACTTGAGCTTTTTTCATTTTCAATCATGTTTATTCTATTTTTAATAAATATATTTGACTCTAATGGTGAACCTCTGTTTGTCTCATCTTGAAACGAATTGATTCACTGCAAGTACCACCCTATTTAGAGCGTGTATCTCTTTAGATGAACATTAAATCAGCAATGACACAATGTTCTTGTCCTTTTCGGCAAAGGAACCAAGTTCTTGTCCTCAGCATGGGACAAGAACTTGGTTCCATAAAACAAAAAAGCCGCTATAATAGCGACTTTGAATGGAACAATGTTCTTGTCCCGCGACAATAATTGATACAACTCGTTGAACAGCAAAATTAAAATTCAGTCATTATTATTGTATTTAATGCATTTTTTAGTGCTAATTTATCATTATCAGTCATGTTTAGAAGCACCTTTTGATTCAACTTAATAGTTGCTGCTTCAACACCATTTCTGATTTCTAAAGATTTTTGAGTGGCTATCACGAAGACATTTCTACGATTTTTTGGATCTGCAGAACGTTCGATTAATTCTGCCTTGTGCATTTTATCCAATACCCCCGAGACAGTTGAAGCTTCTAAAAATAACATTTCTCCAATTTGTTTTGGGGTTAATTGCCCTTCTCTCCATAAAACATTTAACACGCCATATTGAGACGGTGTTATTCCATATTCTTCTATAAGCTTGCTGAAATATTTAAAAACTTTGTTCTGACTAACACTTAATAGAAAGTTCATGCAATCATTTAGTTCCATAGTCTCTGTCCCACTCTCCCCCATCTTGACAATACCTATTATACCATGTTAGATTTTGTTATAAAACATTTCTGTTACAGAAATATTCTATTACAGAACTAAGGGGGATTTTATGGATAACTTCAAGGCAATCGTCGTAAATGAAGATAACGGTCAAGTAAGTTACAGTTTGGAAATTGTTAATTTGGATAGTCTCTCCTATGGGGAGATTTTAATTAAGGTATCTTACTCTTCAATAAACTTTAAGGATATGTTGGCTGTCCAAAAAAATGGTGGTGTTATAAGAGATTACCCTATGATTCCAGGAATTGATTTGAGTGGAACGATTGTTCACACAGCAGATAGTCGTTACCATGTGGGACAGGAAGTCATTGTTACAGGGTTTGCTGTTGGTATGAGTCATACAGGAGGATTTGCGGAATATGCAAGGGTCCCTGCAGCTTGGATTGTTCCTATGCCAGAGAACTTCTCCCCCAAAGAGGCTATGATTTTTGGAACCGCAGGGTTTACGGCTGCTCTTTCTATAATGGCTTTAGAGAAAAACGGTATGGACATAAATAAAAATCCTAAAATCCTAGTCACCGGTGCAACTGGTGGAGTAGGTAGTATTGCTTTACAAATTTTATCTAAAATCGGTTACAAAAATATTTCTGCCTTAATTAGAAAAGAACATCAATTAGAGGTGGCAAGATCTTTAGGTGCTACAGATGTCGTTTACGCAGAAACATTAGGTGAGCAAATTAAGCCACTAAATAAGCAAAAGTTTGACTTTGTTTTAGATACTGTAGGTGGAGATATTGCTTCCATATTAATTCCCCAAATTTTTTATGGTGGTAGTATGAGTATGTGTGGGAATGCAGGCGGCATAAAACTAACCTCGACCGTACTGCCGTTTATACTTAGAGGAATCAGCCTCTTGGGCATTGATTCTGTAAATGTACCTATTGAAAACCGCGGATATATATGGGGTAAATTAGCAAATGAATGGAATATCTGTCAAAGTACTCTCGTGAGAGAAATTACACTTGAAGAACTATCTCAAACGATTGAAGCTATAAAACACGGAAACCATTTAGGGAGAACAATTATAAAATACGCATAGCTAGAGGTATTTATCAGATGAAAGTATTTTTTATTCTTATAAATTACCCCTCCATCACATTCAAGTAGTTGACTAAAAAGCAGCCGATCATAGGGATCAACTGCTTTCTTTGTATATTTGAGCTATCGTTTCCTGTTGGCGTAATTGATATCTATTAATGTAATGTATTCATATGCTCTTATCTTCTTAGATAACACTCACTCTTTACATCAGCTTAAGCCGCAGATTCGGACGAAGGTCAAAACCGGAACTTGACTAAGAAAGGCATACTGCGTTCGCCAATGTCCGTTGGGTTTGTTGTTTGAGTGAAGTTAAGTAGTAAAGACCGCCTGGTATTCTCCAAGGCGGTCTTTACTACATTTATTATAATTTTTTGTCTCTAATCCAAGTATAGTAACGGTATATTGAGATTATAATAAGCACAGTCAATAAACAAAACACGAACAGTATCATACCAAAGATTCCGCTTTCGGATAATCCATTACCATTTCTAAGGATAAATATGAGTAACCCGATGTCTGCTATAATAATAATTAATAGGGGGACAGCGTATCCTATTCTTTGAAAAATGATCTCACCCCCTTTTTTTTAAAATTAGAAGCCCGGTTTGTAGTTTATACCGTAATTAGCATCGTTGAACATAAACCTGATCAATAGCATATTGTTGGTATTGAGCTGTATTTTTAGTTATTGTAAGTCTAGAAGCGGTTTCATAAGCTGATGAGGTAATTCCAATTAGTATAGTTAATGCATTAGAAGAGTTTAAAACCATGGTTACCCATCCAGCAGGGCCGGAATATGTGAGGTAAAATAATACCATAGATGCAATTGCTCCGCCCCAGCTTTGTGCTTCCATTTTATTATTATATTCCAAGCCATCAACTACATATCTTTCGTAGGTATTAATATAAGATTTAAATGTTGAGAGTCTTGATGCTTTCCCAGAGTCATTACCGATATTACCATGCAGGCTGGTGTACATATTAGGCTCGCCAGATAGACCTAAGACTTGAGCAGCTTTTTTTGTTAACGTGTTAAGCCACTGCAGCGCATTTGCCGATTTCCCAAAAATTAATCCGGGTACCGGGTGATCCTTGGTTCATAATATAGATTATCTTTCGCGACAAAGGGAAAGCCTACTCGGCCGTAGGGACGGATACGCTGCTGTTCAATATGGGGGCAACCATGAATTTCGGCTGGTTTGACCAGGATACCGAGGAATCGGAGTTCGAAAGAACCGTCATGCATGAATTCGGCCATGCCCTGGGGTGTATTCATGAGCACCAGACTTGTCCCTCCACACTTGGTTGGCCTGCGCATTTTGGAGAATCTTATAATCATCACATGGATTACTAATGTTCAGCATGGCAACTTTTTGTGGTATATACGATATCATTGATTGAATATCTTGTTTAGCGGTTTCATGTTGATTCGGGCAATTGCATTTGTTAGTCAACAACGGTTCTCTGTTTTGTAAATGATAATATTCAATGCTGCTCGATGAGCTTCTCTCATCAAAATTATTTTTGAAAGCAACAACTGGAAACGAGTGATCCCTCATATTCTCAATTTCCTTCCAAGAAGGTACGCTAATTTCTTTGCTTTTCTTCCCTGCGGTCTTCATCCATACACAGAAGAAATTCTCACAAAACTGCAAGATCAGTTTTTCAAGAATCCAGGAAAGCCCCCATATCAATACTTCTACTGACTTTCATTTGATATTTAACGACCTGATCCAGAAGCTCCCTGATTAGAAGTGGTGCTAAATGAGCTTGTTCTTAACGAATTAAAGCCGTAGAAATGCTTCTCCTTTAACAGAGGTTTTTTCCAAAAAACAAAAGCATATGCATAGGGACAAATTTCAGGGAATTCAATCGTTTCATTCAATTTTCTAAGCTCCAGGCATATCCACACTTGCACTGAAATGCATGTTCTAACTGTTTATTCGACAACAAGAAAGGTATTGTTGATCTACAGTTAGGGCAAGTATTATTCAATTTAGATCATGAAATGCGCATTCATCCAGAAGTTTAAACTGATGCAGTCAAGAATGTTCCCCCCTCCATACACTTCGAACACCAATGCAATTCAGGATGAAACCAATGGTCCCATGAACTATATTTAGCTTCAATGACCATATTCTCTCGAAGCTGATCCCAAGTCAGTCCTTGAAGATGGTTAATAGCTTGTTTGCTTGATGCACCAAAAATTGCTGAGTTACGGTCAAGTTGAAGAACTTTATAACAGATTGTCGTACCGACAGCATCTCTCAATCGTGCCCCGTTTTCAAACTCAGTTTCGTCGATAGGGATAATTCCTTTGATATGACCTACGAATACAATACCGCACACCTTGCCGGCGTGAGTTTCAACACTCATACTGATTAGAAGCTGCCGGGCTTTTTGGTGAGAAGCGGGGAAATCCTACAATTCTTCAGAATAAAAAGCTTTAGATACGGATTCCGTAGCTTTATCAATAAAAGCTGCAATTTTACTGGGGCTTTCCTTCAGACCACTACTCACCCACTTTTTAATAATAGCTATACTGCCATGAGCGGTGAACGTATACCAGGACTCAAATAATTGTGGATCAAAATATTTTAATTCCGTCTTCCATCGTTCAATAGTTAAATCGTGACTGATATAAAGGATTCGTTCTAATAATTCTTTATCGCCATGCTCTGAGAACAGAACCTCACATATCGTTTTATTCGCTTTTATATACTTACATAATTCATAAGATAGCGTTTGAGGATTTGAAGAACTCATCCCAACTTGCTTAATGTCTTCGTAAAGATCATTTTCAATCGTTGAAAGAAGCTCAAACTGATTAGCATAGTGTGTATAAAAGGTGTTGCGATTAATCCCTGCTTCTCTGCAAATTTCGGTCACTGTAACTTTATTGATAGACCGTTCTGTCAAAAGCTTCAACAGGCTTTCTTTGATAACCATTTTTGTATATCTCACTCTGTGATCTGTTTTTTTGGCTGCCATAATATCCTCCCAATTTAAAATAATGAACAAATCTAAGGTGGTTTGTATGATAACTAACATATCTCAATCGAACAGCCTGTTGTTTAAGTAACACAGTGAAATTATAATTTATTTGAACGTTCAATTCTATTTTTAAACTTAAATGGAGGTAAAATATGGGTGATATAACTGTAGTACCTGTATGGATAATTCAAGATATTATAGTCTTAATTGCTGCTGTTCTAATGGTTTTCTATATCCTTGATAAGGAAACACATCCCAAAACGGTTCTACTGCAGTTTATAGGTTTTGTGTTTTTTTACGCAGCCGTTTTTGAAATTACTGCTTCATCGCTTGGGGAAGGTTTTTACGCCTATGGGCGGAGTATTTTAATGTTATTTAATATACCGATTACTGTCCCTATTATTGAGTTTCTGATCATTTATTCAACTTTGCGTGTTCTAAAGTCTGTAAATATACCGTCCTGGACTAAACCATTTATTACGGGATTGAGCGCTATGGTTTTTGACTTTTCATTGGACCCGGTGGCTGTTAAACAGATATTTCAGACTACAGATGGACTTATGGCAAGATGGACTTATTATCCGCTAGCCGGTGAGCCTCAAATCTATGGGGAACCTGTGATGAATTTTACAGGATGGATTTATATAGCGGGATATTGGACCATCTTTATTCTAATTGGTGAATGGTGGCATAAAAAGAAAGGCTACAGTAAATCAATTGGTTATATCTATCCGTTTCTGGCGGCCATTCTGTCATTAGCTTGTATGTTCTCACCTTTATCTAACTTCCTTAATTATATGGGGCCGTTCTTCGAAAGAACCTCTAATATGCAATGGGTGATGTTGATTACACTTTCTGTAATTACAATCGGAATTTTAGCATTAGCTTTTATAAAGTTTTGGGACCGGAAGGTTAATTATTCAATCACTCCCAAAAAAGATTTTCCTATCATGTTTACTTTCGTGGGGTTCCCCCTAGTCAATACTATATTTTGCATTATAGGTGGTTACACGGAAGTGTTGTGGCTGGTCGTTCTGGCTCAGATCTTATTATTGCTAGGCTGGATTGGAATTTACATTATGGGTAAAAAAGCAAGTCCAATCAAGAAATAACCATAAACCCAAGCATTGAGGCAAAGACACACTTTCATTAATATTCCTTTTCGGCATTTTTATTTTGGTGCTTCTTGCTTACATGAAAAGAAATAGACCGCCCACCCTAAGGTAACAGTCTATTCCGACCACCACCTAGCGGCCGACTGCTCTTTATGTAGTTTCAATTGTATAATTACCTTTTTCTACCATAATAAACGTATTAACAAGCTAAAGACCCGCCTGATCCGCAAGGATCCGGCAGGTCTTTTATTGGCCGAATGATATTTAAATATCTATAAATCGCTTTGCGAGATTCGAGCTTCCGATTGCTTTGAAGACGGCCCAAAGGTCCTTAAGCTCACTTTGACATCTTACTTGGACAAGCCGTACGCTTTTCGGATCAGCGAGAAATATTCGTCTGCCTTAACCACCTGAAACTCGGCACCAAGAGATTCCGTAATCTCCAGCACATCTGATGGGGTCATGCTCCATGCATTAATCCCAACCGAAATAAACGTTGGAGATTTGCCATCCCATTCGGTCTTGGTACGATTCAAAATATCTTTACCATCCTGCACCGTTGAGATGCCTCGCAGAATGGAAACCGGAAAGCTGTCATTCATGATTTGAACATTGGCTTTGTCCTCGCCTGCGAGGAACAGGCCTGGAAGTTTATAGTTCTTCTCATACGCAGCTGCAATCGAATCACTCAGCGGAACGTCTTTTCCAAGTTCACGATTGAGTACAAAAGGGTACGACATGTTTGTTTTCTTCAGATAAGAGAAGGTTTGTTTCAGATACTCCGGGAATGTGTCTGTTGGCCAGACATTTGGATTGAAGTAACCCACTCCGGATGGGCCTGCAACTAGCTGATCATTTGGCGTCGCCGTTGAACGGTAATAGTTTAGAATGGCAGGCGCTGCATCGTAGAGTAACGGACTGGAAGTCCAGTTGATAGGCACTTTACCCCGAGCGGGATCAGCCCACAGGTTGCGCATATGATTCTGATCGTATTGCAGGTTGTCACCTTCGCCAAAGGTATAGGTTACATAGATTTTGTTCTCCAGCTTGGGTTTTACCGGTTTGGGAGCAGGCTGTTGTTTTACGTTTGTTCCTGAAAATACGGTCATGTTATGGAACCAGTCGGAAGGAACAACATAGACACCATGACGAGATGTGAGTTCTATGCCAGCAACTTCGCCTTCAAAATCATTGTCGAACCAACCCAGATAAGGTGTCCCTGGTTTTACATCGGACAGAATCTTCTCAAATAGCGCCTTTTCCTCTGGCACACTGGTAGACAACCAGAACACCATGGCTTTGTTCGCTACAGCATAATCGCGGAGATAGCCATAAGGTTCCTTTTCTTCTGACGAGAGTGGTTGAACATTGCTCGCAGATACCTTGTATTGGTTCCACATCTCGATCGTCACGGTTAGTTGCTTTGTGTCCGCTGCAGGCTTAAATTCGTATACAAAGTAGTTTCCGTTATCTGCGAAGCGGTGATCGCTTCCAGGCAAAAATTTGGAGTTATGTCGGTCATAGAGAAATGCTTCTTCCTCAGAAGAACCCGTTTTGAAATCCGCAATAATCTGTCCATCTGCTTTCACCGTCACTTGATGAACGGCAGGCCCCCAGCCATCCTGAGGAAAGGCATCATTAAAGCGTAGGTAGACCGCTTCTTTTCCCAAATAGGATGACAAGTCATAGTCATAGGTCTTCCTGTTGCTTGCATCACGAATCTGTTCCTTCTCGACTCCAACCGTTTGGAATGAATCAAAATTTCCGGACGGAATCGGGATGGAGGTGTCTGGACTCAATCCGACCAACATTCGTTGAGTGGTCTGGCTCCAGAGATGCTCATACTGCCAGTTGTATGCATCCATACGATTCTTGAACTTGTCCTGCAAGTCTTCGATTACCGACAGATGATACGGTGCAGCAGTCAATTGTTGAGCCAGTTCAGGACTGGCAACAAGAGCATTTTTGAGTCCGGCAAGTGTCGTTGCCACATTAATGGAGTCCGGCAGCTGCGGATCATATACGATAATGCCTTTGATCTCTTTCGCATATTTCTTGAGAACATCCATTACGTTGTCATGCTGCTTATAAGGGACGTTCAAGTCCTGCAGCCAAGGGTCTGCTTTATTCTGTTGAATGTAGATTCGCGGCTTTTCTCGATTGATTACCCCTTCAAGCGTCGTCAAAAGCAATTTGATATCGCCAGATTCCTCATATACATTCGCCACATCCAAACGTTCTACTTTATTGAAAGTTGGAAGCGCTTGATTTTGCGGCCACTTCAAAGAGTTGGTATGCTTCAACTCATCTGTGGCAGCAAATGCACTAGCCGATAACACGGTTGTACAGACCAGGGCAACACACAAAAAGGTTAATTTACGAATCATAAAGTTCATATCTCCTTTTAGAGGTAATTCAAAAAGTCAAATTTTGATCACGAGGTAACTCGAGAAGCGGATTCGACATCGAATCTTGAATTCAGCCGGGCCTTCCGTTGCTCACGTAGGTTCTCAAGCACATGCTTCCGAAGCCGTTTTCTCCAAAAACGTGTAGCTCCGCTACTCTGTCCCTAGCTTCATCCAACCTTCTCGGTGCTGAAAAACTGACTTTTTGAACACGCATTTTTAATGTTTTTTATGATTTGTTGTGATGTTGCGTCTGTGATGTTCTTCGCGTTCGTCGGATCAACCTCATCTGTCCATTAATTCCTGATGTCAGCGCTGATTTTCCATACAAATTCTCCAGTGTATTTGCGGCATGTAAGTTCATTTCATTCAATCCTTCTTGAATATATGGCGTTATGTTCCATTGGTAAGGCGGCCATAAACGAATACCTGCTTCAATATCATTCACATATAGGCTTGCTGTCTCCCTTATATCTTCGGCTACCAGCCATAGCTCCTCATCTGCAGCTAAGTTTATGTTAGACAGATCCACCTGCTGCGAGTAGACACCCGTACCTGAATAATAAGGATAGCCAGCAGTATTCCAACATCCACCCCATTGTTCCACATCGGTATTTAACGTCGTATCGTTTTCTATCGCGAACGGACCAATCAGAAATGCTGGGAATGAAATAGCAGGCATCGGCTCCAATAACGAAACCGTCAGAATTTCCAGCTCATTCTCGCCGACCAACAAATGTGGAGTGATATCTACACTGTCATAATCACCATCCTGCCACGAAGAGCGTCTTAACGCTTCCTGACGTACCCCATTGACGAATATTTCCAGATTACGCCTACGCTGCAAAAATCCGATATGGGATGGAATGTTCTGATCTACATCATCCAGAAGCAATTCCATCCTGCCCCATGATTCTTCTCCCGCCTTACCGGAACGATCCGAACCACACCGGGATTGAAGCCGTTCAATCAATTTTGGCGTCATGCCAAACGTCGTGCGAAACGTATTTACTTGCCCGGGCATGGTCGCGTTCATCCTGGAATGTCGGTCATTCAACGTGACATGCCATCGATCTAGCAGAAGAACGTTGGGGCCTGCGGTCCTGAACCCCCACTGCTCATCCAGAATGATTTCTACCACATTCGTGGAAAAAGATTTATCTCCCAGGCACGCTTGCTCTGTATACTCCGCATGATCCGTACGTTCTTGCGGAAAAGAGGAGCTCTCTTGAGGGCTTACCGACAGCACACACAGCTCTCCGGGTACGAACGAAAGGAACGATTCAGCGTCAATGCTGCATACTCTTCCATTCTCCAACTCCCACTCTTCCAAGTGACCTTTCTTTTCATCGCAAATGAGCTTAATGGTCACGGAGTGCTCTGACCAATTCATCAACCATACATACACCAGATTTCCAATTCTGCGTTCGACGCTAATCAAATCGTCAGACTGACCTTCAATCCAATCCCATCGTATTACCGGTGGTTCCCTGATCAACTCCCCTAATTGAATACAAAACGCTTCGAGTTGATCCAGACGCTGATTCTGACCGCCTTGATGAACAGCGTCATCCATGGAATAAAAGAGGCTGTGACCCTTGCCAACAGCACTTAATTTTCCGTGCGGCGGATCGGAACCAAACAGCTGCTGGATATCCTTCAACAACACCGGATCATGCCGCAAAGATTCACTATGCTGCGGAATCGTACCTATCGCAATTAACGTGCCGCCTTGGTTAACAAAGGATACAAGCCTGGCTGCAACATCCCTTGACAGCACCTCTATTTCCGGCATAACGAGGATCGAATATCCATGGCCATGGCCATCAAATTGCAAACCCTCTCCTTCAACAAGGAGCGCTTCGCGAAGCTGGCATTCATCCACATAGTCGTAGTCGATAGATGATCGCAGCAAGCGATCTGACAAAAGCGAGAACAGCACATCTGATGAAGGATGCATATCCGCTTCGCCTGATGTGAACATGGTTTCATATACCGTATGGATAGGCGATAACAGCAGAACTTCCGGCGTTCGTTTTCCTTTTGCTCCAAGCAGACTCAATCGCCCTATATAATCGGCAAAAGCACGATAATGCAGCCAATGGGGTGCATGTTTGAATTCAGTCGGTGGAAAGTCGGTCTTCCGATACCCGGCAAACGAATAATAGAATGCATGCGGAATAAACAGATTAACTCCCAAAAAGGCCATAAAATTGGCATCAAGTCGCCGCTGGCGCATGGAATAACCATGACCACTTGCACCAAAGGCTTCACAGATCACCCGTTCCTTCCTGTTCAGCTGCGCGACAGAAGCCGCCGTCTTGACGGACACAATGCGATGCGGATTCGCCTTTGACCCGATGCCGGGAGTGAGATAATCCACGCCTGCATAGTGGAATTGCTGCAATACCCGGGTTTGATTGCCTTGAGATCGAGCCTGCCCCCAGACAGGCTCCTCCAGCGTATGACCGATATAGAGCAGACCGGATTGTTCACACCATGAACGAATCGCGGCATGATATCCCTCCACATACCAACGGGTGATCGTATCATAATATTGCTGCCTTGTGGATCGGCTGCCGTCTGTCATGGGATACAACAATGCCCCCAACCGCGGGATTAAATCATACCCGTTCTCTTGCTGATATCGTTCGACCATCCCCTCAGTCCAAGCGAAGACGAGCCCCGGCAAAGTAGCCTCCACATCATGAACGGCGGTTCGGATGGCCTCCACCCCGAAGAAGCCATCGTGAATCATAAGACCCGGCTCGTCAGTAAACACCCCTTGAATGGTTGATCCGTAATAGGGCTTTAATGCCAGAAACGGTTCATAAGACATCCGAATGAAAGACTGAACCGCTTCCGGATTCAATGTATCCAGGTAATACCCTTTAGCGAAGGTGATTCCCTCGGCAATCTCACATGACCAGCAAGCGAGAACAATATAAGAATCATGGGCGTGACCCGGACTCCACTCTTCTCCCCAACAATGTGTGATATTTTCCGGTTCATCATGAAGCAACCACTCTCCATCGAGGTTAACCGCGCGATAGGCCAGGATGGCGATCAGCTCATTGTGATCATGGGAGGCAAAATCCAGCTTCAAGCTTTCCTGCGGCACATCTCGTACATATCGCTTTTCCTCTATTCTCAAATAACGCATGCGATATTCCGGTTGTTCCCGTGTCAGTCTGCCGCCCAAGGTTCCGCTCGGCCAATTCTCCTCATCGTACAGCCAGACGACCATATTCCGTTTCTTGCATTCTGCTGTGCAAAACTCCAGCACATCCATAAATTCCGGCGAGAGATATGGGATTAGCATTCCGTGCCGGGCATGCAGAACCACACCGCCAACACCCGCTTCATACATGGATTGAATCTGACTCTCCAGTTCGGTCTTCTCCAGCGCATGATTCAGAAACCAGAAAGGCTGCGGACGATACGTTGCATCCGGATTCGCAAATTGCTGCTTGAGCTGCTGTAAATGATCACAGACTTCCTCTGCGCCTGCCTTCATATTCACCACCTGCCTTCACACCCATCAGTCTGTAGACTGTTGCATGAGTAATTGGATAAAGAAGCCGCCAACCACAGAACGATTCTGAAAATTCATCTGCTTAGCGGTGATCGTGTCATACCAATCCGTTACGGGAACACGAGACGAAGTTTCATTCATGAAATCCCACAGCGGTGAAATGAAAGACTCAAACTGCGCTTTCGTTGAACTCATGGAGGCACACCATACCAACCAATCGGATTTGGTATACGTTTCACGGCTATCCAGCGGCAGGCCATAGCGGTTTTGTTTGTGCATGTAATATTCAAGTTCTTTGGCGGCGATCTCTTTCGGGAACAGGTACAGGTCGAGCAGATGATCCCACACCAGATTGTACTTCATGCTCCATGACTTGGTTGGACTGTCAAACGTCAGCTTATAATGGTCCCCGGCATCTGCCATGGACACCCACTCCTGAGCCATGTTCCGAGCTTCCTCCAGGTACTTCGCCCCTTCCTGCAAACCGAGCTTTTCACACAGGTAGGAATACGCAGCAATACCCAATATGGCCTTGATCGATAAATTGGTATTGTGCGCCAGATGCCCGGCGAAGTCATCCGTGCACAGCTGGTTTACAGGATCGAGTCCATTGTGCAGCAAATAATCTGCCCATCGCGTAAGAGGTTCCCAATGCTGCCGAGCAAATTCGATATCTCCCTCATATTTGCTGACCGCCGCAGCCATCAGCAGCATATTGCCGCATTCCTCAATCGGCATCTGGTATTCCAGCTTATTCTCTCCATACACCTGACCGTTGGCCTTAGGGTAGGTTCCTACATCATGAGGAGCAAAATCAAACGTCCAATCCGGGCTCATCGCATACTTGTAAATTGGACGCATCATGCCCTTGATCAGTTCAGGGTTGTATCTCAGGAATAATGGGATCGAAGGGTAACTGACATCCACCGTAGCGATACATCCATTGCTGAAATTCTCTTTGGAGAAAAATAGAACATTCCCCTCCTCATCGGCAACCAGCTTATGCGCTGCAATCGCCTGTCTGTAGGTTAGCGCCACAATATCCCGGTATTTCTCACCGCCTGCGGCCTGACTCTCTGCCATGAGTTCAAGATTAAAGCTGTCACAGCGCTGCTGAATCTCTTCGTATTGTTGGGCTGCCAGTAATAGCATTTCATGAAACGTTAATCCATTTCTTTTCCAATAGGCATGTAAAGGCTGTTGAAAATATTCAATCGCATGGATATCGTCATACGCAAGCATGAGAAATTCGGATATCGGTTCGTCCCGGACAGCCCCCAGATCGATCTCGGCGGCCATAACCGGCATGTTGTCCGATACAGCTCGCGGCTGAGGATGATCATCTTCTGTCGGCAATTGACGGGAGCGTACATACTGTTCGCGGCCTGTAACTGAGTGAATGGCCGTCTGGATATGAGAGGATTGAGGAACAGCGAGAACCATATATCCCCAATCAATTCGTGTATCATCACCAGCAAGTTTTAATACGGGCTGATCCACAGTACCCATGGAAATGGCATTCCATTGTTCCTCAATGACATGGCGTTCCCAGGTTACGTGCTGATCGGTTGTGTTTACACACCATTCGCCTGTTACATCGACGTAAATTTTGACTTGGTGGGAGGCCCCATCGATCGATTTGACCTGAAAATTCAAATAGGTCACCGGCCTGGATAACAGGTCCAAATCATCCAGCAATAAAGGTGTGGTGAACTGAACATTAAGCTCTATTCCTTCGCCTTGAAAGGTATATCGAGTCGTTACGGGCTGGACAGTCAGGTTGGTCTGCACCAGCACTTCAGGTTCCTGGACAGCTGTACGCTCCTCCGATCCCACTTTCCCCATAAATCGTCGAAGCTTTCCATCGATCACCGCCAAGCCCACCATGCCATTCGTTTTGTTCGTCCAATGCCGGGTATGATCTTCATACAGATGGTCCGCGGCTGACCATACGCTAAAATAAGGGTCCACAGTAACCAGAGGTACGGAAGGCGGTCTGAACTCAGTCGTCATATGAATGCAACTCCTTCAAATTAAAAGTAAGAATATGGAGGTGATCAGTTCGGCATCTGAACGGTAACTACGTCTTTCCCTTTTAAGTTTTCGTTCGTAAACTGCATGGCTTGATCATATCCGGTCTTTCGAAGCTGCTCGCGAAGCTCGTTGATAATGCCCAACGCTGCTTCATCCGATTTCGCAAAGATTGCTTCCTTCCAGGCATCACCCATCCGGTCCATGGAAGGCTTCAACATCTCCCATTCCGGTGCTTTAGTCATCACATCGCCCGGGTTATAGGCTGTAATGACATGAATGCCATTAGGTCGCAGGATTTTGCGTGCCTTCTCCATGGCATCAAGCCGTTTCTGATCGGCCCAGATATCTCCGCCTGCGACCGAATTGATTCGATCAGGCCCCGTGATGGATTCCAGACCAATGGAAATGCCTTCGTTCTTGCGAACTTTACCCGATTGATCTGCCGTAAATTTATCGAACCACTCCTTATTGGCAACAGGTTTACCCTCCTTCAAATCCCAATGAACGCCCTGCACTCCGTATCTTGCCAGCATAAATCCTTCATCGGAAGCCATGTAATCGAGGAACTTCAGCGCCGCATCTACACATGCGCCCTTGCAGTTTTTGGTGATCGCTGTTACGTTGTTGCCCTGAATGCCCAGATCCGCAGGGCGATTCGGTTCAACATCTGCACGCTCCAAAGGGCCGATCGGGATGTAATCGCTTCCAGGGTGTGAAGTAACATATTCTTTGGAGGCATCCAGAATGGCTGGATAGTGTGCGGCCAGAATGGCGATGCGGCCCTGATTGATTTTCTCCTTGGCGATCGGGTCAGTCTGGGTGAATGCTTCCGGGTCCATTAACCCTTCTTCAACCAGTTTCCGATAGAACAGGGTGTATTCTTCATAACCTTTGGTGAAAAAGTTATGCTCTACCGTTCCGTCACCTTTGTCAACATAACTGCCACCCGAATTGAACATGGTATTGCCGATGCCGACGGACCAGCCGTTGCTGAAGCCACCCAGTGGAAAGACCGGCTGCCCGTTCTCTTGCAGATTGGCATCCTTGATGGCTTTGAGGAAGTTATAGAATTCCTCCTTCGTTACGACCGATTGAGGGTCTATACCCACCTTATCCGCGATATCTTTACGAACGTAAAAGCCGTACAGCCAATCCATGCCATCTTCATTCTGGGAAGGCTGGTTTTGCAGAAGCAAATATTTTTTGCCGTCATATGCATTTATTGCTTTTTCGTAAAGCGCTGGGGGTACATTTTCTTCAGCAATGGATTTCGCGAGGTTAGGATAGTCCCCCAATTTGTCGGAAATATCGACGAGCTGCCCTTCTTTGGCCGCCTTGATAATGCCATCCAACTCGCCCCCCCATGCGGGTCCGGTATAGATATCCGGCAGATCCTGCGTAGCAAATATCTGGTTTACCTTCTCGGTCTCACTGCCTTTGGTATACTCCCAATCCAGCGTGACGCCAGTCTTCTCCTTGATGACTTCTTCCACAGGCGTTATTCCGTTATCCGAACCACCCGAACCGTTCCAGTTGTGCAATATTTTGAGCTTGTATGAACCATCAGCTGCTTCTCCGCTATTCCCGTTTCCTGATGAATCCGTGCATCCGCTCAACGATCCTCCAACCAAGATGGACACGAGTAATACGGATACGCCTTTCGACCAAATTCGGTTCAAACCAATCGCCTCCTGAAATATGATGATGAATGATCTGGGTCAAGCCTGATAAAACTCAGCAAATTCCAGGTTAGGATCACCTAACCTTTCACCGAACCGATCATCACTCCTTTTACGAAATATCGTTGCAGGAACGGGTAGATACACAGGATCGGGAAGACCGTAATGACGAGCAAAGCCATACGCAGGGATTCGGGTGTCGCACCCGCTCCGCCTGAACTGCCAATCGTCTGCCCGCCCTGTTGTGCTGCGCGCTGCATCGAATTGGACAGCGACTCCGCTTCGGTCAGCATCTCCTGCAAGAGGGTTTGCACCGGAATCAGATCCTTGTTGGACACATAGTAGGCACCTGAGAACCAGTCATTCCAGTGGGCGACCCCAATGAAGAGGGAGATGGTTGCCAGTACGGGTCCCGAGAGAGGCAGAATGATGCGAATGAAGATTTGAAAATCCCCATACCCGTCAATGTGGGCTGATTCCTCCAGCTCTTCCGGAATTCCTTGCAGAAAGGTCCGGATAATGATGATATGCATGAAGTTGAATAACAGCGGTAAGACGTACACCCAGAAGGTATTGATCAGATGCAGCTTCTGAAGCGTAATGAAGAACGGGATGAATCCGGCACTGAAAATCGTAGGCAAGAAGATGTAAAAGGTGAAAAATGAACGGCCCGGCAATGATTTCTTCGAGAGCGCGTAAGCCATCAATGTACACAGAATCACATGAAGGAACGTACCCAGCACGGTTCGCATGATGGTGATCTGGTACGCCTTCCAGATGCGTGCGTTATCAAATACCTGGGCATAGTTCTCCAATGTAAATTGTCGTGGAAGGAAATAGATCGCGCCCTGCATGGAATCTTTGCCGTCATTCAGCGAGTACGCCAGGATGTAAATAAACGGGTAGATCATGGAGAATCCGACCAAAGCGAGAATGGTATAGTTTATAACTGAAAATAAGGACCATTTGCGTGTCATCACATCACCTCCTTAGAACAGGGATACATCACTGACTTTGCGGGCAATCCGGTTGACCGTTAGCACCAAAATCAGCCCAATTACACTCTGGAACAGCCCCACAGCTGCCGCGTAACTCAGACGCCCTTCCCGGATACCCGAGTTAATGGCGTGCACGTCGAGTACACTGCCCATGCCAGCGGTCGCAGGTCCATTCAGGAGAAGCAGCTGCTCATAACCCGCACTCATCAAGTTACCCACGGCGAGAATAAATAATATAATGGCGACATTACGTATACCCGGCAGGGTCACATGCCACATCTGTTGGAAACGCCCTGCACCATCGATCTTGGCAGCTTCATATTGCTGCTGGTCAATTCCGGCAATCGCAGCCATGAATATGATGGAGTTCCAGCCGATGTTCTTCCAAATATCCGATCCAACAATCATCTGATAGAACCAGGTGGGATTGTTCAGGAATTGGATTGGATCAGTTCCGAACGACCCCAGCAAATCATTCACTGGCCCGCCGTATGGCGTGAGCAATCTCTGCATCAGGGTGACAACCACAATCCAGGATACAAAGTAGGGTAAATAGGAAAGTGTCTGAACGGTTTTCTTGAACCTGATCATGCGTATTTCGTTTAAAAGAATGGCAAGAATGATTGGCATCGGAAAACCGATTAACAGCTTCATAAGACTGATAATCACTGTGTTGCGGATGATATCACCGGATTGATAATAATTAAAGAACTGTTGAAAATACTTGAAGCCTGCCCAGGGACTTCCGGTAAAACCGCCAACAAAGGTATAGTCCCTGAAGGCAACCTGAATTCCATATAAGGGAACATAAGAGAATAGGAAGAACCAGATGATGCCAGGTAACATGAACAAGTAAAAGAGCTTATGCTTCCAGATTCGCTTCATTAACACACTGTTCTTAATCACATTCCCAACGCTCCTTTCTCTTGCGGAAGGTTGAAACCGTTATTCTTGCTAATCTAACCGTTCAATCGCAGCGAGATGATCTCGAATGGTGTGAAGGATACAACTACGTCAGATTGATCCTGAAGCTCCAGCGATGAAATGTTATTTTCCATGAGATCAACCTCCCAAACTTCAGCAGTATCCCATCCGATAGACAGTTTCGTTTTAACCTGGGTTCCCGAGGTCTCATACAGACGGACGATAATGTCATTGCTGTCCTCGGCTTTTTTGATGGACTCCACCATGATGTGCGGATGATCTGGCTGCAGGAATGCTTTCGTGTAAGGCAGCTTTTCCTCTTCTACATCCATTGAAGGTGCAGACAAGGAACTCAGGCGCAGCGGAATATTGAGCTCATTGCCTCTTCGATAGATTTCAGCCTGAACATGGTTCCCCTGATGCGGATATAACGAATAGGTGAATTGGTGCTCTGCACGATCCGCCACCGGATCCGGGTAGGAACTGCTGCGCAGCAAATGAAGGTCAAGCACATTGTTAATGGCTCGATGCCCGTATTTGCAATCGTTGAGTAAGGCGACTCCGTAATCCGGTTCCGATATATCCACCCATTGGTGAGCGCATATCTCATCCTTGGCAAAGTCCCACATCGTATTGCGGTGAGTCGGCCTGCTCAGGCTGCCAAACTGGATTTCACAGTGAACCTGATCGGTACGAATCTGCACCGGGAACGAAGTGCGTAACATTTTACCGTATTCCTGCCAATCCACGACCGTCTCAAAATCAATACGCCGACTGCCCTCCGTTAAAATAACGGTTTGGGTTAGAGACGATTCTCCGTAGCTGTAATCAAAAACCAACCCAACTTTCGGACCATCCCGAAGCTCACGGATATCATTCAGAATTAATGGCATCCCCACTTGCGCTGAATAATCATGGCGGAAATCCCAGGCATCGCCTTCATCATGATATACACGAAGGTCGTTCCCCTGCTGTCCTTGTAGGATAACTTCACGTGCCTCCAGCTTATCCAGGATCGAGGTGATGCCGCCATTGGGGTCAAATTTCACGATGAGAATGTCATTCTCCATACTGTACTCCTTGGCTGTGTCACGGAAATCTGTTTCCAGCGTAGCAACATCCGTTTCAATACCAGTTGCGATCTCCCCCATGACCTCCTGGTCTTCATGATCAGATATCACGGTGTAGCCCATGGATGGAACCTGCACCTTATGCCATCGTCCATGGAGGTGCAGCCACTCCTGACGTTCCCACGGCAGTGAGTTGAATACCACAGTTGAATTGGAGCTTCCCTCTTGGGAAGAGATATAATCTGTAATATAGCTGTAGGTTTCGGTGATCATGCCTTCCGTCTGCTGAAGCAATGCTTCATACCGTATTAACGACTCATCATATACTCGCTTAATCGAAGATCCGGGGAGGATATCATGGAACTGGTACAGAAGCACTTCCTTCCAGATCGTCTCCAATGCTTCGGCCGGATAAGACTTGCCCATGCGGGCAGCCAGTACAGCTGCAAACTCCAGCTCGCGCAGAGCTTTCTCCATCTTGCGGTTATACCACTTGCTCCGTGCCTGACTGGTCAGGGTTCCTTGGTGCTTTTCGAGATACAACTCCCCACGCCAGGTCTGGAATCGCTCTCTTTCTTCATTTAACCGTTCAAAAAATTTCCAGGAAGGTTCCTGCACAACAGGCGCCAGACCGAGCAGGTTCTTCTCCCGCTCCAGCCGTTCCAAATGCTCTTCTCCCGGCCCGCCGCCGCCGTCTCCAATGCCAAAGAGCATCAATGCGTGGCTGGAAACATTTCTGTCCAGATACTCCCGCTCTGCTTTGGCAATGGAACGTGGGGCGGCCGGACTGTTGTACGTATCCTCAGGTGGCATATGTGTTAACACCGAGGAACCGTCGATTCCTTCCCACAGAAAGGAATGGTGAGGATGGCGGTTGTACTCACTCCAGGAGAGCTTCTGGGTCATCATGTAATCTACACCGGATTTCTTCAACAACTGCGGCAAGCTTGCGGAGTATCCAAATACATCTGGCATCCACAGCGACTTCATCTCCATTCCGAATTCCTGTTGAAAATAACGTTTGCCGTACAGAATCTGGCGTACAAGAGATTCACCGCCTGGCACATTGGTATCCGACTCGACCCACATGGCCCCTTGCGGTTCCCATCTGCCTTCCTGCACCCGTTCCTTGATCTGGTCATACATCTTGGGATAGTGCTGTTTCATCCAATCGTATAGCTGAGGCTGACTCGCTCCGAACACATAATCGGGATAACGCTCCATCATGCGAAGCACCGTGGAGAATGTTCTTGCGCCCTTTCGGATCGTCTCACGGATCGGCCATAACCAGGCCAAATCGATATGGGCATGCCCAACCGCACTTATGTTCATCACGGGGTCTCCGCCACGACGTGATAATGGTTCGTTTAATAATTTCTTGGCGCGCTGAATGCGGTCAGGGCTGAGTTCCGTCAATAATATGGAAACGTCATATAGGGATTGAAGAATTCTTTCTCTGCGCGCCGTGTTGACAGGAAGATGTTCTGCCGTCTCCAGAAGCACTTCAGTGTCGTAATAGAGACTTCGGATATCTTCACGACAGATGGCCATAACCGCTTCTTTTACCGTACCGCCTTGGTATTTGCCGAATAAGTCGTTATTGCCAGCATCAGCCCACAGTTCGAATGCCCCGTCTGTCACTGTTATCGACGCATGTTCCAGTTCAACCACTCTTTTCCCGGGCAGACCCAATGTGAATTCAAACTCCGAGTTGATGGTTGTCAAACCCTGTACAGGTGTTCCTTCCTGATCTACCAGACAGAGTTCGCCGTTCACGTCCAGCAGAAGAACAGCCTTGGCGTCACTACCGGACGGTGGAATGCTCCCTGTAAAACAAAACCAGGCACAATCCCATAACTTCCCCCAACGCTCGCCCTGTGAAAGAGTGATTTGCTGACCTGACATTCTTTCCTCGAATGGAACAGGCTCCGGGGTAACCCATGCCGTCACATTCAACTGGGCAATGGGCTCATATATGGCTTCACGGAGTTTGGACAGCATTTGATTCAAATGTCCGAGTCTAATCGGTTCATATGGCATAATTGTTTTGTTCTCTCCTCTCGTTCATCAAGCTTTTGCTTCTGCATTCTCACGATCCCACCTTACTTGAATCTCCACCTTGTTCTTGCTGCCATGCTCATAGTTCAGCAGTACGGTTTTCGATTTTGAATCCCATTTCCATTCGACAGGTACAGTCTGGTGTTGATAGATACTGCAAACGGATATGGGTTCAAATGGGCAATAGAATCTGGCGGTGGCCTGCATGTTGGTCGGACCCTTGGCTACACATTGAAAACCTGTATTCGTTATCGTCAGATCTTCAATTCTGGAAGAGGCAGAGATCAGGCTCACCTTGTCTTGCTGTGGCCTTCCTGCCGTAATGTCGTATAACAGTGCTTGCTCACCAGGAGCCAACCTTACTTCTTGCCGAACAAGCAGGTATGGATCGAACAAGTCCACCAGCGGACCTGGGATAATAAGTGGTTCTTCGGATATGGACTCTTCCAGGACAGAGGCTATGATGTAGGGCCCACGTTTAATTTTAAAATAATGCTTGGCTTCCCAACGGAAGTTGGAATCCTGTAGTCTCTCCCATGTTTCTTTCACAGTCTGGCGAAGTTGATCTGCACTCACTTTACTTGACGTACATGCAGCCGGATGTACAGGAAGCCAATGCACCGCCCCTTTGCCCACATGATGAATCCCTTCCTGTTCTACCTTAAGCCCTAGCTGTTCAAACAAGTGCTCGCGTGGTGAGGTATATGTGGTATTCGTGCTTTCCCTGCGCTGGTCATCATTCCACCATGCCCGGATGTTGTGATAGGGGTCGCTGTCGTCTCCCACATAGATCAACGCACCACCGTCCTGTACCCATTGGGCCAGTGCATAATGGATATCGGAGTGCTCCGGTTTCATGTACTCGTAACTCAACAGCAGGACACGATAGGGTGCCAGGTAATGCGGATACCGCCTCACATTATCGAGCTGGACAGGCCTCACAGGTATTCCGTGTTTAAGCAATGGCAGAGCAAGACCATAGAATGGAGAGAAATCCAGCAGCTCAGTGTCGCCATCCTCTTGAAAACCTTTTGGATCTGTGCCGTCATACTTTCCTGCATTCGGTGCTTCCGGTTCAGGCTTCATGCGCTGAAACATCGCTGAGTCGGCAATCAATACACCAATGCGGGGAGATTCACCATCCATTTCAATCCGGTCCTGATCCATGTTGCCAAGCGTGTGCATGACATGCAGCAATGTCGTTGCATAGTCAGGTGGAATCCGTTCTTTATGCGTGCCTTCATCGGAAGGATAAGTTCCTTTGAAAACTCTTCGCGGCCAAGGTGCGACCTCGTAATGGGAAACCCCGGGATGAAGCAGGGAAGCAGCAACGGTCTTCAGGTAGTTCTGTTTATAGTCGGCCCATGTATAATTCGGATTGTCCTCGATCGGGTCATGCAGAAACCACATTCGTCTGTCTGTACCCCGCACAAGCTCTTGCATGACACCATATTACAGGTAAGCGGTTTCAAAAGTGCGTTCTTTGCGCACCCCTTCATACACGTTCGGTGTTCGTGATGTCCCGGTCCAGATTTGAGCAATATATCCATCTACGGAGGGAAGCTCTATCAATCGAGACTGCGGGCTAACAATTCGCCACTGCGTATAATTGATCAGGCTGTGGGTCGGAACGTAGAATCGCAAGATGCGATTGTAACGTTTCAGAGCGTAATCTTTCATCTCGGTACACAATCGGTCTAACACACGTGTGTATAAATACGCTTTCAATTTGGAAGCCCGAAACTGTGCATCGGGTGAGGAGTGAGGCGGACTCCAGGGTTCTTTGTAATACAACTGCCATTCTCTCTTAAACGATTCCGAGTACCCCCCGTTTACCCAGAATTCAGGTTCCTCCAGATGGATCGCCTCCACGCCAGAATCAACAGCTGCACGTATGCGTTCAGCGATATATTTACCAAAGGAAACCGTTGGGACCATGTAAGGAATAATAGGTTCCTTCCCATGGACAATCATCTCGCCATCGCGATCCATCTGGGCTTCATCCCAGTGCGTTTCCCCGTCTACTTCTCCGTCCAGATAGTCGTTATAGGACCCCCATGCTACTCCTGTCATTAAATGAACCACGTACCCTTTATCCTTCCATTCCTGAATACGTTGCGGCATCGTATCGTCCATTCCATAGACCATGACAAAATCCGTTTGCAGATCATAATCAGGATGATAGGGTGCTGATTCCTGGAATCCGGTTCGTTCTTCTTTCCGATCTCTAACCACAGCTATGACCTCCCTGCCCATGTTGGATTGGTCTTTTGTTGTAAATATTCACCATTTTACAAAATATAATATACATTAAGAATATATTCAATATGTTTTTTTGAGAAAAATAAAAAAGCCCTTTCCGTACATCTACGGAAAAGACTTGATTTAAGCATTGAAATGATGATTAGGGACAGCTTCCAGTCGTTTGACGAACGACAAGTTCAGGTTCAATCAGAATTTTGCTGAAACCTGTAATCTCGCGGCTATTCCGAATGACTTCGAGAAGCTGGTTGCCTGCGCGGATTCCCATCTCTCTCTCAAATTGTTTTACATGCGTAAAAATACTGAATTCCTCCACGATGGAAGTGGGGTCATCAAAGCTTACAATCGATACATCTTCGGGAATGCGAAGACCGGCTTGCTTGGCCATTTGATAGATCTGAACCCCCAGCCTGCCATTCAGCGATATATAAGCAGTCACCATCTTGTTGCTGATATATCGGTACAATGGATGGGCTTCTGCATCCTTCAGAACAGACAGTGGTTTGAAATCTGTAATCATATGTGCAGGGTTAATCAATGCTTCTTTATCCTTCAGTGCTTCAATATAACCATCAATTCGCTCCTGGACCGTGACGGTTTGCAATGGAGAATCCGAGCAGATCGCTATATCACGATGTCCAAGCTCCCATAGATGTTCAACGGCCAGCCTCACGCCCAACCTTCCATCAGCCGCAATGTAATGGGTTTCGACGCCAGGCAAATATCGGTCAATCAGCAAAAAAGGGAAGCCGGATAACTTCATGCCGAGAATCTCCTCGTTATAGTTACCTTCATCCACAGGAAAGATTAACAACCCCTCAGTTCCAAGTGCCTTTAACTCCCTGATCGCATCCTTTTCTTTCTCAATGTTGCCATGTGTCAGCATGATCATGCTGCGATAGCCTTCCTGATTGAGTGACTGCTCGATCCCTTCGATGAGTCGAATCGCAAAGTAGTCGTGAATCGTAGGCATGATCACCCCAATCATTCTTGTACTCGATCTGCCTCCTTTTACTGCCGGAAATTCAGAAAATGAGGTGTCTGCTGCATCTGTGCCTTCCGCGACAAAGCTTCCTTTCCCCGGGACGCGTGCAATCAATTTCTCGTTAGCCAAGCCTGTCAGGGCATTCACAACTGTAATTTTGCTAACGTTAAATCGATCCATGAGTTCCTTCTCTGTCGGTATTCGATCACCCGGCTTCATATTTTCGGAAGCAATGAATTTGCGGATGTAGTCTTGAATTTGTTGGTACAACGGTATTCTATCATTCGTACTCATGATAATCACATCACCAATTCATTCATTATATTTTTATATATAAAATATATTTTTACACATATAAGTACAATAAACAACCGTATAATGCCTGTCAATCCTTCATTCCTTGACTCACCTTCTTTATTACAGTGATTCCCTATTGCTCTGCTCCGGGATGCCGAAGGCAAAATTTTGCCTTTGCAACACTAGCACCAGGTTATGACCACAACAGATTGATCTCTATTGATTTAAGGAGACATTTAAACGAAACTCCTAATGGTACGATGGATGTCTTATTTGTAAATCTAATGGAGTGGGCAAAAGAACAAGGATACTCCTATTTCAATCTGGGAATGTCTCCATTATCCCGGGTAGGTGAAAATTCAAATGCTCATCGCGAAGAGAGATTCCCCCGTCTAGCATTTAAATATGTATCCTTTCATCATGGGGGTATTGATTGCTCTTGCATTCCGGAACAGAATGGTCTATTTTCAAACATTAATTGCATTATGTAACTGTTTTCCAAGCATTCACGTTTTAACAATCTACCTAATGTTAAGAGGTGGTCATGTCTTTAACCGTACTATACCTTTAATTATTGCAATCATTTCTATACTCATTATTATTTCAACAGTACTAGTCAAGCAGCACGTGGTTGCAGATATATGATGTGTTTACTTGATTTGAGTTATTGCTTGAAAGTGTAAAAAACCTAGGTTGCGAACTGGCACCGGTACTCTAGCCATTGGAAAAGAGTCTACAATCCGGGAATTCGGCAGCGCCTTTGGCGTCGCGATCGTCGGAACCGTGAAAACCCCAAGCTTCACTGGGCATTTGCCAACAGGTCTTCAGCACGCAGGTGCTCGCCGAAGCGGTTGCTGCGGCTACCACCTGCCGACACATGATCTCTTAAAGGACCTATAGGTGTTGGGACTGTGCTGGCTAGCTGCTTCAGCGGTGCATTTCTTAGTTGTATCTACTCATTATTCAGGTTTTTGTCTAATCGGAAATGGGAACAAGTTCGTGTCCATTTCGGCAAAGGAACCAAGTTCTTGTCCTAAGCTTGGGACAAGAACTTGGTTCCTTAAAACAAAAAAGCCGCTATAATAGCGGAATGGAACAATGTTCTTGTCCCGCGACATCCTCGAATCTTCTTTCGATGAAATGGTGAAAAATCGCCCCGTAAAGGGGCGGTTTTCTTAGGCTTGCATAAATGCTTCTAACGGTTCCAGAATCGCGAACGTCTTCTTTGCATCCTTCTTACGTTGCTCGTCATAGAGTTTAGTCAACTCTTCGAATGATTTAGCTTTAATCTTCGTATAACTCGATTTGGTGTATCTGATAATGTACGTCTTTACCCCTTCCTCTTCACTCCACTCGTAAACGACATCATATTTGTCCCTCAAATTCTTTAAATGAAGTGACCGGCGCAACACTGCAAAGTGTTCTTCAATGGCTTCATCGCATTCCTCCATAATCTTCTCGTATGTGCAGCCAACTCGCATCAGAATCTCTGATGCCCGTTCATCACCGTATCTCGCGAGAAATTCCTTCAACGAAACCAGCGCATATAGCAATATTTGTTCCTTGTCATTCGGATTCCTGTATTCATAACAGCCTACAACCAAATTGCGGTCGGTCATCTCCTCCTTACTGAATTGCATGTTAAACAAATACTCGAGTGTCTTTTGCTTCATAACGGTTTCCAACATCTGTTCTTTATCAATCCTGATGCCCGTTGTCACCCACGGAAATGATAGTTGGCCGTTACCTTCACGCGGTATGCTACCCCTAAGATTCAAAATCGGCATACCCGTAGCAATTGCGTACGACCTGTTATATCCTTCGCCCGCGAATATTTCCTGTTCTTCTAGCATGTGTTCTGCCTCCTTATAGTACCAAGTTCCATTCGGCGACTATTGTATATCCATAAAACTACCACTTTATTGTGCTGGTCCTTATTAGTTCATCAGACCTTTTCATTAACCCACGAAGATATTTCATTGGTCAGCTGCTTCCTTGTTTTTTTATTGAACTATCGTTCCCCGTTTGCTTAATACACTTTACCCTAATACAACTAAACACTCCTTTGAAGCTTGACATCAAATTCTGTCGTTGACGCAGTTACATACTCCATATAATTCACAGATCCGTTAAAGTTCAAATAAGCTTCATAACGCATGCGGATTCCAGGTAAAGTAATCAAATCCAGAACATTTTCCTTCGGTACCCACCTACATTCGCTCGTTTCATTAGAAGTCGCTAACTCTCCACCCACAGCTTTACACACGAAATCAAACATGACCTTCGTAGGCACATCAGTCACACCGTCATACCACTTATGGATTGCTGTATTCGAAACAACACTAATCAAATGGCTAACCGTGGCATCTATTCCACTTTCCTCTTTGATTTCACGAATGACGCCATCAATTAGGTTTTCTCCTACTTCAGTTATCCCACCAGGATACACCCAACCATCGTCATGAGCTTTTACTAAAAGGATATTTCCAGTTCCATCTTCTACAATTCCGCCTGCAGATACAATATGTGTCGGGAACGCCATTTTACAACCTCCAAATAAGATAAAGTTGTATATTTATTCCGCACAATTCCTACATTTTCCTGCCTTTGTGAATTTCTAAAAGATACTGTCGGCATGATTGAAACAACCTGCCCGTTGGCTTAATGAGGCATCATCACTCTAATATAATTTCTTCGTTCTCTACCGTCCCTAAAGGTATATAAAAAGGATCGTCAGCATTTCTGCAACGATCCCTATTATCATCCACTAGTTGTAAACCGCAGTTGATCTATTTGGTAATGGCGGAGATATTACATAATTAGTAAAAGCATGACCTGAATGTCCACCCCATTTCAATCATATTCTTCTCCATTTTGAATTGAGGGTACCTCAGCCTCATCCCAATCAATATTAAAAGGAATTTGTGATGCATGAAAGTACAATAATTCAACGGTTAATGCATTCAACGTCGATACCAATAAATATATACTAATCCCACCACGTTAAGATAATGAATCACAACGGAATCGGAGGTGTAAATGACATGTATCAAAATGTTACTTTAATAGGCAAGACAATAAAACTCTTACCCCTAGAATCTAAACATAAAGAAGATTTACTTGAAACACTAATGAATCCAAACATATGGGAATTTACTTGGAGAAAAAATGCAACATATGATGATATTAAGCATTTAATCGAACAAGCCATACAAAACCAGCTTCATGGCACCCAACTCCCTTTCGTCATCGTCGAACTCATGTCGGAAAAAATTATTGGAACCACAAGAATCGGAGATATTGATATGATCAATCAAAATGCGGAAATCGGCTGGACATGGCTAACACCGACTTACTGGCGTACAGGTGTAAATACGGAATGTAAGTTTTTATTGTTAAATTATTGCTTCGAACAATTAGCGCTAGTTCGCGTGCAATTTTCCATCAGCGGCAATAACATAAGGTCACAGCGAGCGATAGAACGGATTGGGGCAACTAAAGAGGGCATATTTAGGAAGCATAGGCGGGATACTCAAGGTAGATTTCATGACAATGTTTTTTATAGCATTACGGATAACGACTGGCCGGAGGTAAAAAGCACTCTTGAACATATGATCCATATAAAATACTCCCCAAAAAACACAAGATAGATGTTTGTACAAAAGAAAGTAAAAGAAGCACCCTGATATTTTCCTAGCCAAATGCCATTGGATAGCTCAATAAAAGCCCATCGTAACAAGGACCTTTATTGAGCTATCCTGCCCGTTACTTGAACAAAAGCAGCCGATGACATTGATCAGCTGCTTTGTTGGTTTTATGAGCTATCGTTTCCCGTTAATTTAGTGAATTATTACATAAGCCTGCCTCCACAAGCTTCTCGTCCAGTCTTGCCTTTTGGCGCAAATGATGCCTGCTGTGCATGCCAATCATCTCAAACCAATCACGCGCGTTAAGCCAGCCAAACCAGCCATGACGCACCTTGCAAGCCTGATTCGTTCCGCGAACGTGTTCCTCCCAGTATCTCATTTTTTTTAACACCTGCTCTAGACCGGCTATGATCTCTTCCTTACTATTGGGGTTACGGGTCCTGTTGACTGGTTCCTCAAGTTTAACACGGACATCGGGCCACACTTTTTCGATAAACGCCTTCGTTCCGACTTCAGTCTTGCCTCCATGTTTTTCTTGAGTCTCCATCGTACAAGTTTGAATATGATCGATGTACTCTTCTGCCACATCGATCACGTGAATATACATTTGTCCAATCGACCAAACGTCTTCCTGAAATTTATATCGCAACTGGTCTATCGTATATCCAGCCAGGTTTCGCTTATATTGCTCGATAATAGCCACGGAATCATTTTTTAACATAAGGTTTTCACCCCATCACATAATAGTCGTTAAAGAACCTGCGCTATCTCCCAAATATGCCCGTCAGGGTCGGCAAAACAAGCCGTTCGCCGCCCCCAAGGACGCGTTATTGGCCCATTTAACAATGTAACGCCCCGTATTTCCAACTCGTTGCATACCCGGTCAACGTCGGGCACTTGGATTGTAAACAGGACCCTTGCACCATTCTCGACACGACCAAACTGAGCCGGCTCAATCAATTCTCGTGCATTTGATTGATTTAAGAGGTTTATGCATGTATTACCGTAATCAAATACTGCACAGTTTTCGTCTTCGTATTGGATTAATAGTTGAAACGACTCTTGGTAAAACGTCTTCGACCGCTGCAGATCTTCCACAAATAATGTGATTTCGGTAATTTTATTCCCCCAGCCAGTTATCCCCATCTACATCCGCTCCTATCATTTATTAGAAAACTCTCGAATCATTCCGGTCGTTTGCTTGTTTGTTCCTTCTACTCTACATCCAGTAACTCAATTTCGCTTGGTTGGAACTTTCTGTATGCAATATGTGTTTCGACGTTCTTATTCAACTAACCTGCCCGTTAGTATAATGAATCGAGGAGCAAGATACCGATTAGATATACGCCTAATCGGCAATGGGACTATGTTCTTGTCCCTCGACACGTTCCGTCGCAAGATATAAGCACCGTTCACAGGTAGTTTTAAGCCATTGGTATAAGCAGGAGCTTATAGCTTGCCAAATCATCGTTTGATCCTATGATGTCGACCGGCAGCCCCATCTCCCTTCATTTGGTGCTCATTCCTCTATCTTGTAAAGGGATTTTCGGTGGCTTCAAGCAAAGTTTACAGCAGAATGAGGCCTTGGATCATGCTCCACATGTACTGTCTTAAAAATGTCTATGTATTTCCTTAAAAACTACCTGTTGATAGTGGAACCTCCTTTTTCCGGGAAACTGCCTTTACTTTACTGTACATACACTTACACGAGTCTATGATAGGTTTAGGCAAGCATTTGGCACGAATGTTATATTGTTTGTGTTGTCATTTAGTACATAATAAAGATGCACGATTGATTCTATTCAGCCATGAATGTGAGCGTTTATTAGCTTCCCAAAGTAGTGTGAAGCATTCACCAGTAAGATACAATTAGACGAGATAAAGCAAGGTCATGTATGGTAATTACACAACACAAATTCTGAGGAGTAATTTTACACTATGATCAATCGATTCATCAGCTTATTTTCCATTCCTTCGTATGCGCTACTCTTTATGTGTATGGCATTACAGGGAATGGGCATTTCACTCAGTGCCCCCTTTTTATCTATTTATTTCACGGAACAGCTTGGCGTATCTATTGGAATGTTTGGTCTTTATCTAGCCGTTACACTAATTGCAGGAATATGGATTAGTACGCTAATCGGGAGACGTTCTGATCTCGGCTTGAATCGGAAGAGCGTTTATCTTTTCTCTACTCTCTCTAATGTTCTGGCCTTTAGTGGATACTTGTTTATTCAAGATTTTCCGATTTTGTTCATTTACATGACTGTGTTTACTGCCCTTGGTGCACCAGGAATGCCCCAGTTGTTCGCTATTTCTAGAGAAGCAGTGATAAAGAGTCATTTTACGGAGCGTGCGTTTGCTAATTCTACCTTGCGTTCTGCTTTCTCTCTCGGCTTTATTACAGGTCCTTTAATCGGCACTTTATTACTCGCTGCTATTGGATTTAAGGGGATTTTTTTGGGAACGATCGGAGCTTTCCTACTCGTTGCTCTGCTTGTTTTCCTGTTTCTCCAATCAAACACAGAAATGAAGAACAATAATGCTGAAGCGAATATAAAAAGTTTCCGACTGACTCAAAACCGGAATATTTTAATTCCTTTTCTCATTCTGACACTCATGTATACGGCTCATTGGATGAGCAGCATAAACACGGCTCTCTTTATTACAAACAATCTTGGGGGTACGACAAGTCATGTCGGTTTAATCAGCAGTATATGTGCTGCGTTGGAAATTCCCTTTATGATTATACTCGGTCTACTTAGTGCAAAGTATAGTAACCGAATCTTGGTGTTTTGCGGGGCTATTTTTGGAGGAGCTTATTATTTCGTTATACTTATCTCGAACGAGATGTGGCAAATGCTTGCAGCACAAATTTTGCTCGCTGTTTTTGTCGCCGTCATTTCTGCGATTGGAATTAGCTACATTCAGGACCTGCTGCCTAGTATGCCGGGATATGCTTCCACACTCTATTCGAATTCATCCACAATCGGTAGACTGCTTGGTAGTCTTGTTGGTGGTGGAGTAGCCAGCATTGTAGGTTACCGATATTCATTTATCTTCTGCTTTATACTTATCATCATTGCTGTAATTATGCTTGTGGTAAGTGGACGACAGCCTTCAGATGAACGCAAATTTCAACCTAACTACGTCGATTCAACGGGGTAGTTTAGATTTTTAAGCTTTTTCTACGTATAGGTAATTAACATTGGGCACGGCATTATGCTTGAAGCACTCCCTAAAAAAGAAACCGACCTTGGACCTGCAGAAAACAGGATCAAGGTCGGTTTCTACAATTATAGTTGCAAGAAAATTTTATATAGAACCTGAGCAGCTTCTGCTCTGATTGTCGTTCCGTCAGGACTCAAGGTTACATTGCTTCGCCCGTTTATGAAACCCATTTTAACCATTGCAGCCATATCATCAACTGCGTACTTTGCTACGTTTGCTGCATCTGTAAATCTCTTGAGATCCTCAGCTGTATGGGTCTGCTCAGTTTTCCCCACTGCCCGCAAAGCCCGCATGGTCAGCACAGCCAAATCTTGTCTAGCAATTTCCGTTTCCGGATAGAAGCTGCCGTTCGTGCCCAGGGCGATCCCGAGTGCTTTGGCGATTCCGATTTCCTCATAATAGAGGTCTGTTTGCTTCATATCACCGAAGGTGGTGTTGAACTCTGCTTTGAGATCCAGTGTCCTTACCAACCAAGCTAGATACTCACCTCTTGTGACCTTTTGGCCAGGACTAAAGCTTGTTGCTGATGTCCCGTCGATGAATCCTTTGGACGCCATTGTTTCAATCGCTGGTGCGTACCACGAATCCTTGATGACATCATTGAAGTACTTCTTCGTATAAACAATTGCATATTCACCTGTGTTGGCGGCTGTAAAAACCATGGCTTGCAGAGCACTATCGTATTGGCCATTCAGTAGCTGAACAAACGTACTGTTTGCAGCCATATACGAAACTGTAAGATATTTGGAATTGACCAATTCTTCAACATCAGGAGTATAAGGCAGTCTGATTTCAGCCGGTGCATTCAAGACTACCATTTCTTCTCCATCTAATTGGACAGCGAATGCGATAACAGGTCTGCTGGCTGTTGCGGATTTTACTTCTGAATGTAGCTTTGCCGTATCTAGCCAGCTCAGTGTCAGTTCCACACTTTTGGCACCTGATACATATTTCAGCAAATTAGAAGGTACTGTAGCGGTTCCAAATTCCGTATTAATCTCGATTTTGATGTTGGCATGCGCTGCGGTAAGTGCAGCTGCTGGAAGCTCAACCGCATAGGAATTGGCTCCCTCTGCTTTCGGAATGTCCACCATGATTGTTTTAATATTACTGCTATTCGCCTTTACATGCTCAAGAGCCTTATTAAGGTCTTCCTGCCGGATGGGTGCTCCTTTAGCTTTACCGGTTTTGGTATCCGTCTTTGGTGCCACAATCTTAATCCAATTCCCTTCGACTTTGATGTTTTCAGGAGCCGGTGAAGGCGTGGTCACTGAGACAGGTGCATCCGTTGACGGCGGTGTTTCCGTAGGCTTCGGATTGATGACTGGATTGCTGATAACGACAGTAAGGGATTGGCTCGCATAATGAGTTGCCGTTTCTTTGTATCTTACTTCGTAGATTCCGTTACCAAGACCTGTAACCTCTGTGCCTGTGATCGCATTCCAGCTGCCAGCGTCCACTCCTACTTGCCGATATTCCATTACAGGACTTACACCAGTGATGTTACCATCCTTGGCCCCTGCTGCACTGACATTTACAGCCTTGACTTCTGCACTGGACGGCGGACTTTGCTCCTGCTTGGTTCCGTCAGGCACAACGATCAGGATAGCAAGACTTGGATTGCTCATATCCGTTCCGGCGTACCGGAGCTCGTAGCTACCGGCCTCAAGGCCTTCAATGCTGGTTCCACTAACCGGCATGTAACCACCTTGATCCGCCTTTCGGTACTCCATATCGGCAGTCACATTTTCAATTCTGCCATCATTCCCGCCTGCCGCTGTAGGCGGTGTAATGACGAGTCCTTCCGCTGTTGGTGCCTCTCTGTCTGCCTTGGCTTCATTGCGAATGTCCACGGTTACCGGCGGACTTGCCTTTAGGCTGTCTGTGGCTGCATACCGAATCTGATAGCCGCCAGGCTCCAGATTGTTGATACTTGAACCTGTAACAGGCGTGTAGTCCTCTTCGCCCAGCTTCCGGTATTCCATCGTATCATTCAAGCCCTCAATTATACCTTTTATGTCGGTATCCGAATTGGCGTGTGAGATCACCCACCCACTCGCATCGGGTGCAGCCTGCTCCTGTGTCTGCCCTTCCGGAATAACGACTTCCTTATCCAGGCTGGCGCTCAGCGAACCAGTCTTCATATACCGGACATAATATTTACCGGCGGTGAGACCTGTGACCTCAATATCTGCAATTGCAATATATTCTTCTTCGCCTTCCTTCTTATACTCCATTTCTGTTGTCACACCGATCAATTTGCCGTCATCTCCTTTAGGAATGGACGGTGCCACACCGGCCGGTGTTACTGGAGCCTCACGATCAGGACTGGATATGGCCTGGTGAACTTCCCATTCCCATAGGCCTACACCGTTATCGCCTGCCCGCGATTGTTTGGTCAGGGTAACCCGTAGTGCCTTTACCTCCAGCATTGGATCAAACGTGTACGGATTTGAAGATTCTGCTGGAGAATGTTCAACCACTTTGATTCCCTCCGTAAGCGTTCCCGCTGTTACCCATTCATCAGTTGCGCTATCCGCCGGGATGTAGGAATATACAATCTGGGTAGGCGGTTTGATTCCGCCGCCATCTGACCACAGCACCAGATTCGAACTTTGGATAGATGCACCCTGCGGCCATTCATATTGCACCCACTCCTCTGCGCCTTCATGGCCCCAGGTCCCCCAATGCGCAATGTTGTTGCCATCTTTCTTTCCGTCGTTTACTGCAGCCAGACTCTCCCAAGGAGAGGTATAGCTGGAAGAAGCATTTGCGAGGAAGGCCATATTGCCGTCTCTCGGACTGAGCAGACGCAAATCCATCAGCAGCTTCTGAAGCGCCAGAGTAACTTCTTCGTCTGTGGCATTCGTATTCTTGATCACAGCAGATGATTCTGTCTTCGCCGCTTCTATTGGCGCAAGACCTGGATCTGCAAGGTTCGAAGCATTTAATGTATTTACATAGTTATAGACCTTGATCAGTTCTGTCTTATCTACCGCTCCGGTATAGCCGTATACCTTCCATTCCAGAATACCGCTGCCATTAACGGAAGGCTTCATGTCAATACGGACACCTGTAATATAGGCGGGCTCAAAGGTCGTTGTATTGTATTTATTAAGTTCATTGCCCAATCCCTTTATGTCCCGCGGGGTGTACCATTTCCCATTTTCGTCGCGAAGCATAAGCTGCATATCTTTCGGACGGAAGTTCCCGCCGTTGTCTTGAAATACATATACATCTGTGGAAGAGGCCAGGAATGGCTGCTCCCATTCATACGTCACCCATGACGGATCTCCTTCTCTCCCCCAGTTATGCCATGCACTGTTGGGGGCACCGCGGTTCGGCGAGAAATCTGCCGAGCTTTTAGGTTCAATGCCGTTATTCATCGCTTCCGGATATCCGTCGCCACCAGAGAAGCTAGCAGAAGCCTTGGCTGTCAGCGCCGCATTTTGCAGCTCAGAATTCACGACATGTACGGTAGCCCAAACCTCCAAAGCACTGCCATCTACGTTTCCTCTGGCTTCGAATTGGCCTGCACTAGCATAGCTGCTTGGATCAATGACATCCCAAGTGATTTCCTGCTCTAAATACCCGTCCTCTGTTAAAATATAAATTTGTCTAGGAAGTTCTGGTACTATATCCTTCTTGGTCACTACGCTGAGTGCCCGATAAACGTCAACGGTATCTTCCTTGATCTCTACCGTTACATCCTTACTGGCCTTCTTGTCTCCGTCTGTAGCACTGAAGGTAAACACGTAGGTGCCTGCCGTGCTTATACGCGCATAGGCTGCTGCTTTGTCACCATCTACAAATGAAATGACCGCTGAACCTTCAGGCTTTTGCTTAATGGCCCAAGAGTACTTCAACTGGGGTTCTTCTGCCTCACTATGCACAGGGTCAGGAATGGCTTCCCCGGACAATACCACGATACTGTTATTGGCAACATCCTGAACAGCAGTCACTTGGCCAATTGCTGGAGGTTGTTTATCCGGCGGTGAAGCCAGTTCGAAGATTATCTGGCTGGAGCCAGTCATTTGTCCATCACTTGCGCTAAGCTTAACTGTATATGAGCCTGCTTTAGTACCTGTAGCCTGTGTAATACTTGCTTTCGAATGAGTAAAGGTTAGCTTGGAGCCTTGTGGGGCGCTGACCACTTCCCATTGATAAGACAGAGTCCCTTCCGGCGCGCCATCATCGGTTACAATCCCATTCAGCATCAATGGAATCAACGCCTGTGGATGCTGTGTCGCCAGCTCTACAGTAATTTGCGGAGCTTCATTTTCACCGCCGGCTAACTTTTCAATGATCAATTCACCACGCTGCATGCTTCCCATCTGAAACATGGCAACGCCTTCATTGTTCTGAACATAGAACTGTCCGGCAGCTGCACCATTCAGCTTCATGGTATAGTAGCCATTCTCCATCCCCACTCCATCGAACAAAATCCGTGAAGTATGCTCTTTCCCTGATGGATTCAGGAGATGGAGAGTATAACCCTTACCATCTTTTTGAATTTGCGCGCTTTCCACTTTATCGCTTTCTAGCTCTAAATAGATTTTCTCGTTGATCAGATTGATCCGTTTGCCGAAACCGTCTTTCGGCGTAATGTTGTAGCTGTTTCCTTCGTCAGTGACCAGCGCTCCATAACCGAACAGCCCGAATATCGGATCTGTAACAATATCAGAGCTGATGCTGAGAAGGGAACCATAGAGGCCTTCTTCCGATTCGCCCGAAAAATCATTCCAGCCGTTACTCATGACGCGTGATCCGCCATCGTATACGTCCTTCGTACCCGTTCCTCCCTTATACATCGAATATCTCCACGAGGTGCTGCCAACTGAATTAGCCGAAATCTGTCCCATATTGACGGCATTGAAGTTCGAAATCTTCGCGGCATAATTGCGCTGCTGTGCAATTGGCTTCTGCTCCACCGATCTGCCATCATTCTCATACCTTAGCCAGTCATCCATAATGTAACCTGCTAAAGACGCAGTATATTGGAAATTCCACCAGCCTTCACCGCCGCGGAAAACAGGCACGGAATAATGGAACCAGGTAGGTTGAATCCCCCGCATGGCACGTGTTTTCCAATCGGCCATCTCCATACTTTTCTCAGCTGCATCTGTAAGCGCATCTGCTGGATAGTACGTACGCAGCGCCTTCGCTGCTGCATAAGCCCCTTCTTCGCCAGTATTATCATATTCAAATTCCGAACCGTAAGGATAAGTGGCCCTAGTCATATTCCGTCCCTTGTCGAGGGCGAACTTCTTCTGCAGATTGGTAGACTCGGTCTGCATCCCCTCTTCCTTCAGTGCTTCAATCAGATCAGGGATTTGCTGCTCGCCATAGAATCCGATGGCTCCGGTGGAAACACGCTTATAGTAGATGTTATAAGCTTTCTCCAGATAAAACTGAGGCGATTCCCGGTACTCGATCAGATTAGGATAAGCCTTCTGAATCCGGTACATGTTGAAAAATCCGGTAGCTTCCATGATTTCGGAGAACGCCCGTGTATAAGGTTTATCTTTGTCAGTGTACGCTCCAGAGTCTTTCAGCCAGTTCGCAACGATGTAGCTATCCTGCGTATTCTTCATGTATCGTTCCCACATGAAGTCGATCAGGTATGTCTCGATAGAGCGAATTTCATCGGGGTTGGGGGCCAGATAGTTTTTCATGGTCATGAAGTTGATGTTGTCATGGCTCCAGTCATCCCCCCAATGGCTTGTATTTAGATCGATGCCGCTTGTAAGATACCAGTCGAAATAGTTACCGTAAGTCGGACTTTCCGGATTTTTATCCTGTGTTTGCTGGACCATGAATTCGGAATGGGCATCCGAGATTGCATCCAGCTCGGCTAGAACATTGAATTCAAATTGAGTGAATTTATCCACCCATTCGTTGCCGTCCTTCAGCTTATATTCAATACGCACGCTGTTATTGCCGATCGAATCAAACTGAAGTGAATAGATATGATGCTGTTCGCCATTTACGATCTTGGTCTCCACAAACTCAACCGAATCGTGGTAGCCAGGGTTTCCGTCAGGCAGTCCACGTCCGGCCCGCGAGTTGTCAACCATTTCCTTTCTGCTCTTCCCTGGCTTGATATCCGGAATATGTGCTTCGTCAAACGGATCATTCTCTGCCACATTTTGAATATCGATGGATTGTACATCAACGATACTGTCGTCGTAGTGCAAGTCTAGCTTGACAGGCATATTGATCGCTGTCTGGAAGCCCGGCACCGCTAAGGCATCAATCATGCCTGATTTATATAGGATGGATCGGAGATTGGCTTCACGGTCTTCCATCGAAGTCGAACTGTTATTTGGGCTTTGGGCGCTTTCCTGCGGCGTATTGTCACCTCCACGGACTGCTGAGAATTTGAACTTATATGTCTTGGACTCATCCGGTCCTAGGACGATGCTGGAAGCATCAGTAAAGTATCCACGTCCCGTTTTTTGGATTTCTTTGGAGTGAATATAAAGCACGTTCAGCCCCGGATACCAGCCACCACTGTCCCCTGTCCAGTTTTTAAAGGTGTCTGCAGCACGTCGCTCTCCTGCTTCATGCATCCAATAATCCACATACTCGATTCGAGCGCCGCTCTCCGGAACAGGAGTAAAGAGCATGAAATTCCCCTCACCACTGGTGCGAATGGCATAAGAATACCCGCTGTCAGCACCTGCGAAATTATGCACCGTCACACGGTCATCATAGGTATCGGATAAGGTCTGATATTTGTTATTCCAAGGCATCGGCAAGCCGATATCCCCGAATTCGATATACTGATTGCTCTTGTTCTTCAGCGTAATTTCCCAAAGCAGTGAACCGTCATCGGTCTCCATATCAAAAACGGATTTCACATCAAAGCCCTTCATTACCCGCTGGTCTGTAGAATTCAGCTTCTGTCCAATAAAGTTGACTTCTACCTTCTTGCCGTCTTCTGATGCGTTCTTTTTCATATAGGGGTTATCCGGATTAATGGTCGAAACTTGTGTAGATCCCCCCGCAGCCAATGTTTTATTGGTATCAACTTCTACAAAGCCGTCCCTGTTATCAGGGAATTGTCCATTGGCACCCGTACGGTAAGAGAAGATTATTTCACCCATCCACTGGTGCTGTGTACCATTCTGCGGTGATGTAGTGTTAGGCAGGACGAAATTGATTGGCTTCCCCTGTTTATTGGTAGGATTGTTGTTGATATAGAGCTCCTCAATCTGACCTAAGTCGCCGACTTTGGCCGACAAGCTGGCATTGGAGATTCCGGTCTTTACTGCAGCCGTCGCGGCCCCAGGCAAAGCGCTAACCTGCAGCGGCAGACTTGAAAATGCCAGGAGCAGCGCGATCATAAGCGGCTTCCACTTCTTCGAAATCATTGTCATTATAACCTCCTATATATATGTGATCATATCCATTAGGGGTTTAATTCTCTTAAACCGGTAAATATAGGTTCTTCTATGAAATACCTTTGACCGATCCATCGAAAATGACGTTCATTCTTTGTCTAAAGTAGACTTCCTTGTTCGAAGCAGAGGCATTAAAAACAGGAATGTGAACCTTGGGACATCCATTTTATTTCGTCATAGCGCCACTACAAAAGGTAGAATGGAATTTCGTAAGCGCTTTATTTTCTATCTTACTTGCTGTATCATAAAAATAAATGCTCGATGACAACATGAATTTTAAATATTTCAACCTGTTCGGAGGTGCCGGATTGGACTCGCCCATTCTTCATTTCATCACCCCGCCCATTCCATATTTTATTGATTGCGGACGTGCTCGTTACGAAGCCGGTGAATATCACATTAGCCGCAGTGACATCGGTGTCTTTGATCTAATTGTTGTTACACGCGGTTCGCTCGCCATTAGCGAGAACGGAAATGAGTGGCTTCTGAACCAAGGAGAGGCCCTGATCCTTAAGCCGGATGGACATCATTACGGCAGCGCAGCCTGTAAAACGGAAACGGAACTGATCTGGATTCATTTTCAAACCTTTGGCAGCTGGAGAGAGTCTGCCAACATGGACGAATGCCTCACGAATCAAGCCGAACTAATCGAAACACATAAGGTGAGCGCATATCTGAACCACTGTGATGTCTGTTCCATCTTCATTCCCAAACATTTGCACATTGCAATCAAAGATATGGAACTGTTGGAGCATTTCTCTCAGCTTGATCAGGAGCCTCAGTCCATGCGCAATTGGAAACGACAGGCGACATTCCAGCAATTTATGCAGCATCTGGATCTTGGGCTGTCTTCAATGTTCGACGTTGCCGCAATCCGGATTGCCGAGAAAGTTGAACTCTACATCCGCCACAATTACCCGCTACCGATCTCCAATCCGATGCTGCAAAAGGAACTCAACTACCATCCAAACTATCTCGCACGCAGCATGCTGAAAGTGTATGGCATGACACCCATGGAATATCTGCTGCATTACAGAATCGAACAGGCCAAAAAGCTGCTGCTGCAAACCGCCTGGTCCGTTGCTCGCATCGCCGAAGAGATCGGCTTCAATCATGTATCCTACTTCTCTTCCTGTTTCTCGAAAAAAGAGGGCATCTCTCCTTCCAACTTCCGCAGCAAGTTTACCAACTCAGATAAATAAACTGACTCAATCAGAACTGATGCCGTGAAAAAAGTGTCCGCTCACCAAAGATCGCGTTATCCTACAGCGCGTATTCTGGGTCTATCGGGCGATTTCCTTTTGCATACCTTTTACAGCAGTACTAGTAGACTTCTTCTTATTCGCTTTCGCGAATCCAAACGCTCATTTCTCCTTCATCCCGATTGGCCCAAGTGAAGTAAGGAATGAACCGAAGCTCGGCAGGCTGTGTATTCCAGTGGACATTACTGCGATACAGATGTATTCCCCAGTCTTCTTGGGATACGATTCGCTGCCCGATGGTTGTAAGTGCCGGAACCCCCAGAGGCATCCGTTCCCCGCTACCGATATGAAACTCGGCATCCCGGGGCAGCTGAATGCGATGCAATCCGTGGCCATTGTCGACTTCTTCGAGACAGTACATAAATGGTCCTCGCTGGATGGCTACTTTTCCGAAAGTGGCTTTGATGTGATCATGCCCTTTCATCCGAAGCAACTCCGTAGGGAAGTGAAGTTTAATCTCATCACCGGCTTCCCACGAACGGGTCACCTTAATATAACCGTATTCAAAAGTAAACCCATCCTGTTTGCTCTTCTCCCCATTAATCCACAGCTCGGGAATCTTGCACCAATCCGGCTTTCTCAAAGCTATCGTAAACTTCATTCCCTCTGGAGAATCGGGCCGAACGATCAGCTTCACATCTCCAGTGGAAGTATAGTCAGAGTCCATGGTTAGGGCTGCTCTCCTGCCCTGAAGTGTGAATTCCCCTTCCCCTCCGATGTACAATTGCACATACAACGTAGCCTGTTCCACAGCCGGGGTATATACATATTGATCCAATGAAGCAATTAATCGCGCAATGTTCGGCGGACAGCAGGCACAACCAAACCACCCTTGCCGGCGTGTTCGTACGTGGGCATAATTAGGATTCACACGTTGAATCTTCGGATCGACTTCAAGCGGATTCACATAGAAGAAACGTTGACCATCCAGAGACATTCCACTAATCACCGTGTTGTACAGAGCTCGCTCCATAACGTCTGCGTACCGGCTATCCTGCTCCATCTGCAGCATGCGCTTCGCCCAAAAGATCAGGCCAATCGAGGCACAAGTCTCTGCGTAGGCGGTATCTCCCGGCAGATCATAATCGCCTGTAAATGCTTCTTCTTTGGCTGATGAACCAATGCTTCCCGTAATGTACATTCGCTTGCTTACGATGTTGCTCCACAACCGTTCACAGGCTTCTTTCAGCGGTGTATCCCCCGTCTTCGCAGCTACATCTGCCATAGCCGCGCACATGTAAACCAGTCGAACCGCATGGCCTTCTGCTGTCGACTGCTCCCTAATGGGCAGATGGGACTGGGAGTACGTATGACGGTGAACCATGTCCAACTCGCCAAAATGTATGGTACGGCCCCTTTGCTCCCATTCTTCTACAAAAAAATGCGGACTCGCTCCCCGCTGATCCAGAAAATAACGGCTCAGTTCCAGATATTTCTCTTCCTTTGTCGTCTCATACAATTTGAAGAGTGCAAGTTCAATCTCCTGATGCCCATCATAACCTGGCAATTGTCCCGGCTCTGTACCAAACACGGTGCCTATATGATCCGCCAGGCGAATAACCACATCCAGCAGCTTGCGTTTGCCCGTGGCATGATAGTACGCCACACCAGCCTCAATCATATGTCCTGCACAATAAAGTTCATGACACTCGGCGAGGTTCGTCCAGCGCGCCCCAGGTTCACGCAGGGTGAAGTACGTATTTAAATAACCATCGGCTTGCTGTGCCCGAGCTATGGTCTCAATAACAGAATCCACGAGGACTTCCAGTTCCGGGTCGGGCTTCGCGGAGAGCAGGTACGAAGCTGCTTCAATCCATTTCGCAACATCGCTATCCTGAAAAACCATGCCATAATGAACGCCCTCTTCATCCCCTGCAGCAATGCGAAAATTCCGAATGGCCCGGCTTGGTTCAGCTCCTTCGATACGGTCATTGAGCGCCTCCCATTGATAAGGGACAACTACGTTGCGGACCAGTTCAATATAATGTGACCAAAATGGGTCATTGATTTTATGGCTATAACCTGATGTCTGCGGATGGTAAGGGACCTCTGGGTTTGTCATGGGAACCTCTCCTCGTTCTTTTTAATAACTTTATTTTACAAATCATTACATCAGGGTGAAATCATCATTTCCAACTGAAATTTACATAATTACAACCTCGTACATATGATAACCTTGTAACAAATCAGAAACTTACCCCCTTACGGTTCCTCTCGCTGTAAGTGATTCAAAGCCCGTTCTTTAGATGCACATCTAAACGGTAATTGGACAATGTTCTTTTCCATTCTGGCAATCGATAGAAGTTCTTGTCCTTGGCATGGACTAAAACTCGTACCGATCACATAAAAAAACGCCGATCCTATTGATCAGCGCCTTTTTTTATTGATATGATTTTCCGGGATAACTGAATCCATCAACCAACCTTGTTGGACACTCGTTCACTTTACAGAACGTGCAAGTGCTGCAACAGAGCCGCGGAAATCAGGTCTGCCGTCAGCCGTCCACAAAAGCTCCGTCACAAATGTATGGCGATTCGGATCGTACAGCGGATCTCCTATAATATTCTTGTACGTTCTTGCGTGGAACACAAATAGCGTCTTTTCGTCGGCCTCTGACACCGTGAAGGAATTATGACCGGGACCATACATCGAGATGCTCTCATCTGTCGAGAGAACCGCTGTTTGTGACTTGCGCCATGAGGCGGCATTGAGCAAATCCGCATCCGCATCGGCTTCAAGCAGGCCCATGCAATAATTGAAATCGGTGGCGCTAGCCGAGTAAGAGAGGAATACCAGATTACCCTTTCGAAGAAAAGCCGCGCCTTCGTTCACTTTATAACCAATGATCTCCCAGTCATACTCCGGCGTCGAGATCATCGTTTGCGGCCCAGTCAACGTCCACGGATTGCTCATTTTGGATATATACAGATTAGAGTTACCTTCGATATTCGGATCCTTTTGTGCCCATACGTAATAACGGCTGCCATTATGCTCAAAGGTAGTGGCATCGAGGGCGAAGCTTTCCCACGCGGTACGAACCTGTCCTCGTTCCGTCCAACTGCCTTCGAGCGGATTGGCATTTTCATTCTCTAGCACGTACATCCGATGGTCGAACAAGCCTTCATTCGTTTCCGTCGTGTGTGCGGCAGCGAAATACACGTACCATTTGTCATCAATAAAATGCAGTTCAGGTGCCCAAATATTGGCACTAAGGATACCCGTCTCGCGCTTTCTCCAGATCACTACAGGAGTTGATGTAACAAGCCCCTCAAGGTTCTGGGCTCTACGGATTTCAATCCGGTCATACACCGGAACGGATGCTACGAAGTAATAATAACCGTCTGAATGTCGGTAAATAAAAGGATCAGCTTTCTGCTCAATCAGTGGTTGTACGTCGTGTAACACTCTTTTTTGGACTGCCATCTTATCACCTGTTTCATCATAATATTACTACCCTTTAACAGCACCTGCAGTCATACCGTCTATGAAGTATTTCTGGAAAGCAATGAACAGTATAAAAATTGGAATGATGGAGAAGAAGGAGCCCACGATCAATAGATCATAGTTATTGCCATAAGGAGTTAATAACGTTTTCAAACCGATTGGAAGTGTATATTTACTCTGATCTCCTAACACCATGAATGGCCACAACAGATTATTCCAGCTATTCATACCATTCAGAATGGCCATTGCCGCAAAGGATGGCTTCATAATCGGCATAATTAGTCTGAAATATATCGCATACTCGTTTGCCCCATCAACCCGCCCAGATTGAATAATCTCTTTGGGTATGCTTCTTAGATATTGCCTGAAGAAAAATATTGTCGCGGCATTGGCTATACCCGGCAAAATGATTGCCGAATAGCTATTCACCATTCCCAAATCATTAATTAGGCTATATAAAGGAACCAGCAGTATTTCGAAAGGCACCATCATAATGAGCAAAACACATATAAAGAGGAAGTTCTTACCTTTAAAATCATATGCTGCAAAACCATAAGCAACAAATGCGCTTACAAAAAGTGTTAAAACCACTTGAACGATTGTTAAAATCATACTGTTCCAAAACCACACAAAATAATCATGTTCTCCAGTAAACAGATAGATGAAATTATTAAAACTCATGATTTCAAAATCCAAACTTAGGTTAAGACCATATCTAACTAACGATTCACCAGGTTTAAAGGAAGATAGGGCCACTGCATAGAATGGAATCATAATTAAAACGAATAGTATAATGAATAAACAAATAATTACTATTCTAGAGATGAAATCACTCCTCGTCTGACTTTTGCCCACTTTAATCCTCCTCCTTTTTGAACATTCCACTAAATTTCAACTGCGTTAAATTGATAACCATAGCAATGACTAACAGAATGATACCAACTGCAGCTGCGTAACCCAGCTTATTCTGCTCAATCCCTTGTCTATACAGGTATCCAACAATGGTTAAGCCAATATTTTTGGGTGAATTGTTACCGTTAAACATCATCAGGCTCTCGGTAAACATGGCTAAACCTGCATAAACACTAATTGTCGTGACATATACCGTGGTCGGCTTCAATAATGGCATTGTGATCGTTCTAAACTTCTGCCAAGCAGATGCCCCGTCAATTGAAGCAGCCTCATAATATTCATTGTCAATGCTTTTCAAACCGGATAGATAGTAAAGCATATTAACACCTGTCCATCTCCAACATGCGAGGATCAACAGTGCTGCCATACTCCAATTTCCGTCTTTCAAAAATTTAATAGGCTCTATACCAAATAGCCCCAGGAAACTATTCATTAATGAACCTTCCATTTCACCGAATGTAAGGCGGAAAATGGTACCCGCTACTGCGACAGAAGTCAATGCAGGGAGAAAGAACGAAGATTTAAAAAACTCTCTTCCCTTCATTAACTTACTGTTTATCATAACGGCGAATAACATTGGGAAAGGAATTAACAGCACTAAGGTTCCTAACATGTACACAACGCTATTTCTAATAGATGTCAAAAACACTTTATCAGTAAGTAATTTCGAATAATTCGCTTCACCAATCCATTTAGGATCCTGTCCCAACATCCTATCTTGAAAGCTCATTACGAATGAATTTACAAGCGGAAAAAACCAGAATATCAAAAATATGAGTATAAATGGCAACACAAAAACATAAGGTGCAACTTTTTGAGAGTATACAAATTTCTTTATCATATTCTCAATCTCCCTTGACTAAGGTTAAACCTGCCGACTACTATACCTGCCGACAGGTTTAACCAAATCATTTACTTATTATATTTATTTCAATTCTTGTTCAATTGCTGCTTGTGCTTCATCCAACGCTTCCTTCACGTCTTGACCATCTTCAAAGATGGCGTTCAAAGTAACCGTATTGAAGATATTGCCGATGGTCGGTGAAGCTTTAACGGATTTGATCGCTTGAATTTCGTCTTTGATTTCATTCAAAGTATCAAATGCATTTGTTTTAAAGTATTGTACGTACTCGTTATCAGGGTTTTTCGTTACTGCATCATCTTTCCATACTTCCATGTTGATTGGGTCAAATCCAAGTGTATTCCAGATTTCAGTAGTAGCTTCTTTCGAAAGCTTAGCAAAGGCTACAAATTCTTTGGCCAATTGAACGTCTTTACCACTCTTAGTAACAACTGTGCCAGTACCGCCTAAGCCAACGGAACGAGGATTACCTTCTTCAAATACAGGTAATGGAGCAATTGCATACTTACCTTTAAGGTCCTTCATTTCGTTTACAAAGCGGGACATGTACCACTCAGGCATCAATGCACTTGCGTAGTTGCCTTTGTTGTATTCGCCTTTTGCTTCTTCTGTGTCGGGTTGTCCGCCTGGGATCGTATGAATAACATTGTTCTTCTGCAGATCAACTAACATTTCATACGCTTTAATCATTTCAGGCGAGTTAACTTTTGGATTACCATTTTCATCTGTAAAATCAGTGTTTTGCTGAGCTAACAGCAACGATGCTTGCCACGTAGCAGATGTATCAGCAGTACCTAAGTACTTGCCAGTCTTTTCATAAACCTTGATACCTGCTTGTTTGTAATCTTCCCACGTTATGATTTTCTTGTAGTCAACACCTGCTTGTTCGAGAATTTCAGTGTTGTAGAAAGCAAGCGTTGCACCTACGTGATAATCAAAGCCATAAACCTGATCGGCTTTGGAGTAAATCTCGACACGCGAAGGAACAACAACGTCTTTGTATGGTGCAAATACATCATTCAAAGATTCCAGTGGAACGTTGTCACCTTCCAGGAATTTAGGGAATTGACCAAGCTCGATATCCGCGATATCCGGAGCACCTTTTCCGCTTGTAACTGCCAATAAGAGCTTGTTGTGCATATCATCGTAAGGCATAACCGTTACATTCAACTTAATCTGTTTGTCTGGGTTCTCTTGGTTCCATAACCCCAGCATTTTATCCAAATGCTTGCCGTGCAAATCTACGAATGTCCAAAATGACAATTCTGTTGCATTCTCACCGGCATTAGCGCCTAATTGCTGTGTTTCCGTTTTTGAATCAGAAGGATTACCACATGCTGTGAAAAAAAGGGACATAATAAGGACTGTAACGATGGAAATTAACGTACTGCGTTTCTTCATTTGTTCGTCATCCTCTCTTTTTGTGTTATGCATTTGAAAAGTCGGCTGACTAGTTAGTTCTGTTAATTTAAGCGGTTTCAATCTACCTTGGCACCACCATCCTTAACATAATTCTAACCGTTCAAAGAAAAGACCCCTTCGCAAAAATTTCTTAGATTCCATATTGTAAGCGCTTTACATGCCGTATTATAATATATATGAAATAAGCTTTATATAACCAATTGATTATAAAATCATAAAGTTTATGGGGAGATGCTACTCTTTGAAAAAGCTGGCGCTCTACAAACAAATTCGAGAAAATATTATACAGAAAATTAAATCAGGGCAGCTTCGGCCCACAGACCGCATTCCTTCTGAGCAAGAACTAATGGACGAATTTAGAGTAAGTAAAATAACCGTCAAGAACGCCCTAACCTCACTAGCTGACGAAGGATTAATTATACGCGTACAAGGCAAAGGCTCATTCGTCTCTTCAAGTCTTGTTGTTTCTAGCATCCATTCTCCACCATCCCAAGGCAGCGCGTCCTCCATACCCCTCATCGGCTTCATCATTCCGACGATGAGAACCCGTGTCATTCAAAAGCTCGTTGACTACACAGAACAATTCCTGCAAGAAGCCGGCCTCAACATGGTACTTAGCATCACGCGAGAGTCCTCCTCTATCGAAACAAACGTCATCCGTACACTAACGGAACTCGGTGTGAAGGGGCTGATCGTTTTTCCGACGGAAGATGAGAAGTACAACGAATCATTACTGCGTCTGTCGCTCGACAAATTTCCGTGTGTGTTCATCGACCGCTATCTGCGCAACATTGAGACGTACACCATTACATCCGACAATTACGGCGGTGCGTATAAGGCTGTATCCCATTTGTTATCCAAGAGTCATCAGCAGATTGCGCTCATCTCACCTGAAAATGCCAATACAGCCGTCGAGGATCGCACGCTTGGCTTCGAGCAGGCATATACAGATCAAGGTATCTCGATTGACAAGAGCTTGTGGTGTCACATCCCTCTCAACATTCTACGCAGCGAGCATGCATTGGACTATGTAAGCGAATTTTTGCAGAACCACAGTGGAATTTCGGCAGCCTTCTCCTTGACTGAAGAAACAGCACGCCTTACATCGTCCGCTATTCGTCGTCTGAACGATCACTCCAATATCGATTTGCTATCTTTCGATAATCCACATCTTTCAGGCGTAGCTTATGTGCAGCAGGATGAACAGGAAATGGCACGAACAGCCGTAAAGCTGTTACGTGAACAGATGGAAGATACTTATTCTCCTAAGAACGCCATTATTCCCGTGCAACTCATCTTCCCTTGACACGACAATCGTTGCAAGTTCTTGTCCTTGGCTCGGGACAAGAACTTGTGCCGATAAAATAAAAAAAGCCGCTTCAATAGCGACTTCAATGGGAATATGTTCTTGTCCCTCGACATCGGTCGAAATTCTGGGAACGGCAACATCAATCCTGTTACCTTCATCATCTTCAGTAACATTTAAAACACTGTGTTCGTAACCGTAACCCTTTCTTGCCTCGAAACCACGTTTGTGCTGCATCTGGTATCCCTGAGGAACTCTTACATTTTTGCGTTTTTTTCTTTTAATTTCATTTAGATCACGTTTGATTTCTCCTCGTAATGAAGTTGAAACCTTATCTTCATTTGCTATTCCTTTCAGTTTAGTTTGTTTTCCTGCTCAGAGAAAAAAGTCTTATCGTTTATTTATTTCATGATTTTTTGTTTTAAAGTAATGCGCAATGTGAGCAAGCATATTCTTCTTGGTAATCAGGAAACGATTTTGTTCCAAAATTATAATTATTTTTATAGCAAAAGGGGTTGGAAAAGAGCCTGAAGTAAAGTTAACCCTCATACATCCTGAAAGGGAGCATGAGAGTTAACCTAGTTTTATGACTTTTAAATTAAGCGCTGCTTGGGCAAATGCAGAATAACGTTGAATTGATCGCCATGAATCTCGATTTTGATCTCCCCGCCGTGCAGCTCAACGATGCTTTTCACAATGGACAGCCCTAGTCCGGAGCCTTCTGTCTGGCGGGATTCATCTGCTCTTTTGAAACGCTCGAACAACTCTTCCGCAGCAAAATCAATCTCGTAAGCAGCAGTGTTTTGAATTTTGAATAATACCAGATCATCAGACTCGTCCAAATAAATATAGATTCTTGTTCCTGAAAGCGAATATTTCTGCGCGTTGCCAATTAAATTTTCGAATACACGCCAAATTTTATTGCCATCCATATGTGCATGAATCGGGAATTTCGCGATCCTCTCCCGAATCACAGGCGATGCTTGTCCCATACTGGTGTTGGACTCGGCGATCGCCTGTGTCAACAATGTCGCTACATCCACATACTCAATATCCAGCTCTACTGTACCGCTGGCCATCTTTGAGATTTCGAACAGGTCTTCAATCAACAGCTTCATCCGTAGCGCCTTCCGGTCCAGGGTTTCAATATAGGCTCGGGTAGTCTCCGTAGACAGATCTTCTTTTTTTAATAAATCGACATAATTGATAATAGAAGTAAGCGGAGTCTTCAAATCATGCGATACGTTGGTAATCAGCTCTGTTTTTAACCGTTCGCTCTTCATTTGATTCTCCAGCGCGCTTTGATACCCGGCTTTCATATTGTTAATATAGCCAGCAAGCTTGGATAGGGCATCCTTGCCGGTATCTTGAATCGTATTCTGAATATTTCCTTCAGCAATTTCTTTGCTCCCGTTGATGATAGCGATGAAACGTCCAAGCTTGGAAAGGATATACGGAACCAGGAACAGCACATACAGCAATACATAAAGTATGTATATGTCGTAATATGTGGCTGCCAGCCAAATAGAAATGCCGGCTATCGCGGTTAGCAAAAGCATCATGATGAGGCCAAACATTAGTCTCCAGTTTTGCAAACTGGCTCTAAGACCGATTCTCCAAATGTGAAAGTAATCCATCAGCAGACTGCCATGCCAGAAGGAACGCCTACTGTGGGGTGCCTTAAAATAAAGAAACAATCTGCTTGCCAGTAAGCAAAGAATAATAAAGGCAAGCAGCGACTGGATATAACTTGAAGATGAATAGCTTAGACTCAACCCCGTGTATGAATACTCGTTTATGAGTAAGAGGATCCATAAGATCGCGGCGACAATGATGACAATAAGGTCGATTGGAACCTTCCAATCGGCTTTATTTTTTCTCAATTTTGTATCCAATTCCCCATACCACCTTTAAATATTTTGGGTCTTTGGGATTGATTTCAATTTTTTCACGAATGTTTCTCACATGTACGGCAACCGTATTCTCTGAAGTGAAGATCAGTTCATTCCACACGCGCTCATAAATCTCTTCGATCGAGAAAACTCTACCCTTGTTCTCCATCAGCAGCTCCAAAATTTTGTATTCTTTCGGGGTCAATCTGACGTCCTCTCCATCTATCTCAACAGTCTTCGAGCTTTTGTTCAGCACGAGTCCTCTTACTTGAATGAGCTCATCCCCGTTTGACTGGAAGGAACCTAAATTCGTAAACCGGCGCAGCTGAGATCGGACTCTGGCAATCAGCTCTAGAGGATTGAACGGCTTCGTTATATAGTCATCAGCGCCCACGTTGAGTCCCAAAATCTTGTCGCTATCTTCTGACTTGGCAGAAAGCATAATGATCGGTATATTTTTGTTTTCACGAATTTTAAATGTCGTTTTAATTCCATCGAGCTGCGGCATCATGTTGTCCATAATAATAAGATGAATGGTTTCTTGTTCAAGAATTTCCAGCGCCTCCAATCCGTTAGAGGCAGTTAATACATCCACATCTTCGCTTTTCAAATAAATAACGAGCGCTTCTCGAATTTCCGGTTCATCGTCTACAACAAGAATGTTATTGATAGCCATTATTTCTCACCTTCATCACGATATTTCTTATACTTGCTAATCCGGAACTCATGTATCCCGAAAATTCAACATGGCCGGGGGGAGCGTCTGCAAGCATCAGCTCCTCTGGTGATTCTTCCTGATCCGTGTAAAACCCATGTACCCCAAACCTGGACAGAATCTGCATTACCGGTCTGCTGTTGACAGTATGAACATAACTTTTTACCCCAAACTTATTCAGTGCTGGAACTAAATTGGGGTTTAGATACACGCGGTATGCAGGCATGGCAACGGCTGTCAGTTGTTTGTCCCTTACGAATTCTACAATACTTTCGGCGGAGGCGCCAGTTTTGTAAAGTGAATATATTTTGTTTGGAAAGGGGTGGATTCCCATAACCGTGTCATACATTTCCGGGCTGAAGATTTCAGGTATAACCCGGTTGAGCAGTGCAGGATCCGTACGTCGAACCTCATTGACTAGATGCGCAAACTGCTGCTGAATTTGCTCTTTGCTGACTGCTTTCGTGTCCACAATTAAGTCGAAATCAGGATATTGTTTCATCAGGTGCAATATGTCCGGCAGGGTAAGAGGGTGGAATCTTCCCATAATAAGCGAGTTTGCAAACTGAAGCTTTGTTACGTTTTGTCCGCGATGAGCGGCCAAGTCCGGCTGTAGCTTCTGCGACCAATCATGTCTGGCTACAAGCTTCCCATCCGTCGTCTGCACAAGATCAACCTCGAACAAACGGTACCCTCTATTGTAATTGGTTATAAATGCCTCATAAGAATTGGTATAGTTAGCACCGTCAACTCCACCAAATGCATGTGCAATAAGCCTGTTTTCCTGCCAGCCGCTGGTGCCAGCTGCAGAGTCCGGGTGATTCTGATCTGTCCTAACAAGCCCCCAGCTGCACCAGATCATTCCTGCCGTTATGATTATGAGTAAAGTTAACATCATCGTTTTCTTCATTCTTTTGCTCCTTCGTTATCCCGATGTAAGTCATACTACAGGACTCAAATGAAGAAGGAGTGGTATAAAAACGAATGAATTTATGAAGTTTGTATACATTGCTGAACGAGAGATTCAGATCTCGTGATAACGTTGTAGCTCCCTGGAGCACAAGCACAACTTATACTAAATGGTTGTTTCTCAGATACTTCGATGGGACTCGTAGCTTTTAGTCAAGTTATGGGACAATCAATTAGGGAGGATTATCGGAGCCTTATTTGCGAGCTATCACCTTACTAAACCGCTTTAGGTCTTCGCATTCTTAATATGATTTTGCCAAAGTCTTGTCTGGTCATTATTTTTTCTCTTCTTCTCAATACATCTTATAAATGTGTTCCAGACTTGCCGACTGGCTTTAATTGGTTAATCGGATTTTGTTTTGTCCTTATCGGTAATTGGTACAAGTTCTATACGCTTGTATATAAGTGGATTTTAAAATGAAGATTGGTTTTATTAGCTATTGTTTACCGTTAGTTTAACGAGTTTTAATAATTTCTTGCCAGTTAGGAGGCAAGTCATAATCCTTAATGTGCTTATACTAAAGAACTACTACTGATCCGGAGTTATCTATACTAAACCTCAGCGAGTCGGTCCTGCGATTTTTTGTTCCTATTTTTTACATACCATCATAAAGGGGCAGCCCAATGGTCGTTTTACTGACTTTTTGGACAGCCCCTTCTGAAAAATCCCGATCTCAAAAGCAAAAAACGCTTGAAAACCCAAGCGCGAGGTGTAATTCATGATAAAATGGGGCGAAGTCCCTTTAAGCACTCAGTTCCAGAAATACTGCATCCGCGTATACCCGACATCCCATGCTTTCATGTCGCCCTTAATCGTGATCTTCAGCTCATCGCCCGGCTCAAGCGGGATTTTGAATAGCGACGGAAATAGATCGGGATTACTCTGCTGATCTTCTCCAGAGCCGGTCAATATTTCATTGCCATCCCGAGTAACACTGATACTACCAGAATAATCCGTTGGTTCGGGGCATCCGTAATCGAAGGAGAAAATCGTCTGTCCCTCAGACTTGTACGTGAACGTTCTGGAATCTCCGTCTTCAGCGCCATATAGGTTATAGCGAAGCGGTACCTTCTGTCCGTTGATTAGGATGCTGTCCGGCTTGTCTCCAGCGGATGAATGGCCCGAAGTATCCGTCCAGTCATTGATCGCCACAAACGGGCCCTCTACTTTTGTTGTTATTTTGTCTACCGCCGCCCCTAATCCCCATAAAGCTATAAAAAGAATCATACCCGATATAGCCGTTGCCACCAGATTGCGCCCGAGGCTCCGGTAACGGAAACCAAGCTTGTACGCCCCAAAACCGAGGGCTGCTCCAATCGAATTCTGAAGAGCGTCGTTGATATCGAAGCTGCCCAGGAATGTAAGGGCCTGGATCGTTTCCAGCACAAGAATCGCGATGAAGAATAAGGTGATGAACCGGACGAAGCTGACCCGGTACAGCCATGGAATCAATATACCGAAAGGAATAAACGCAATAGTGTTCCCGAAACCCACCATACTCATGAGGCTGGGATGCAGAAGATCAAATGGAGACGGCAACTTAAGGAAGTTCTCGGGCATGAAAATAAAGGTATATTGGGTAATGTTCTCCAAATCCTCTCCTCTGCCGAAAGCGAAGAACATAAAATAAAGAACAAGCAATGTGTACAATACGGTTACAGTTAATAAAATCTTGCGTTGTTTGACCATGGTTAACTCCTCCACTCCATTTTTCCATCCATCACTATACCTTATTTACCCGTTTCATGCACCCCTTAGCTTGATTCGAATCGCCAACAGGGGTGAGATGACGCCGCCTTGTGGTGTCCCTACATCGGAGCGCCTTACGTTTCCTTCTTCCATGACTCCGTGATCTCTTATGATTAATGGTAATGGTCCTCAATAGAAAGAATCATTTTCTACTGTTCTACACATAGTGTCACAGTAAAAATATTCTTTGTTCAACAGAAATTTTCACAAGTTTGAGTGACACAACTGATCCTCCTATCAAAAAAGCAGCCCCGCCAGGAGCTGCCTCATGTTATGCCTTATCTTGTAATCTTATCTGTTTCCGCTAACCTTCCAGCTTACTCGGCATCCGGATAAGGATTGATCTTCTGGATCGTTCCGTCTTCGTTGTATTTCAGCTCGGAATATTTAACGCAGCGCTTGTGGTTGACACCTTCCGATAGGGAACTGTCGTGATAGAACAGATACCACTTGTCTTCAACTTGCACTATGGAGTGGTGGGTTGTCCAGCCGATAACCGGAGAGAGAATCTCGCCCTTGAACGTGAATGGTCCCATCGGGTTCTTGCCGATCGCATATACGAGCTTATGCGTGGTTCCTGTAGAGTAGGACAGGTAGTAATAGCCATTATATTTATGCACCCATGGGCCTTCAAAATATCTTCGTTCCTCATCCTCGGCCAGAATCGGATTTCCGTCTTCATCGACAATCGATATCTCGGAAGGCTTGCCCTGGAAGGACAGCATGTCGTCGCTAAGCAGTGCAACTTGCGGTCCAAGCGCCGGCTGGTCAGAAGCAGGTCCTTCTGCATCTGGCACGAAGCTGCCGGTCTGCCATTTCTCCAGCTGGCCGCCCCAGAGTCCGCCGAAATAGATGTATGACTGATTGTCTTCATCCACCAGTATGGCCGGATCGATACTGAAGCTGCCTTCCATATAATTCGGCTGCGGCGTGAACGGGCCTGCCGGAGACTCTGATGTTGCCACACCCAGACGGAAGATGCCGTCATGATCCCGTGCCGGGAAGAACAAGTAATAGGTATTGTTCTTATAAGCGGCATCCGGTGCCCAGAGTTGCTTGGAGGCCCACGGAATATCTCTCAGATGCAACGCTTCGCCGTGATCAACCACCGGGGAATCGAAGTTGTTCATCGAGAGGACATGATAGTCTTCCATTTTATACTGGTCGCCGTTATCGTTGCTCGGCTCGTCATGATCGAGGTCATGGGAAGGATAGATGTAGATTTTGCCTTCGTAGACATGGACGGACGGGTCCGCAGTGAAGATGTGGGTTACGAGCGGCTGATGTGGCTTAGGTAGTTGTTGTTGATTCATAAGGCATCTCCTTTGGTATTGGAATAATAGAATCCTTCATAATAAGCAGAGCTGGCGTTCTCTGTACCGTTGCTCGAGGCGCGCAGCCCCGAGTAGACGCCGGTGAAGCCGCTTGCTGAGGCACGCGAACACGGGAGGCACCTCATCGTCCAGCATGTAGGCATTCCCGCGCTCGGCCCAGGAATAGCGCTCAAATATCCGGCGATTACGGGATTACGGTAATTCAGTGATTGGATCCTCAGAATTCAAAGCAAGCGTTTACAATCTCTATTGTATAAGTCCCTATTGTTTTTTCCTATACACATACTAAAGATCTTCCCCCGAAAAAATGTACAATTTCCGCCCATTTCATTATACTGGAAATATAAACCAACTGCTCGCATTTTGTTTACCCTGCTTCTTTGGTTTTATTGAACTAACGTTCCCCGTTAGTTCAATGACCTCTTCAAATCAACCCTTGTATAAGTTTTCTCATACGTTGTCCCGTCTTCATTGTGGAATAGAGCTGTTCTTGAGTATGGTTCAGTAATTCTTTTATATCCAAGCTTAGTTATAAGCTTTATCATTTTTGGATTCCCAATTGGGTCAACACCAACGAATATTTCAGAATAGCCGAGTCAATTTGGGAGATACGTAACTACTAAGTTTTAGAAGACAGAACCCCAAAATTGTTGATCTATCCATTTCAGCAACTAGGAGATACACTTCCTTTTTCTCTTGTTGGTTCAAATACGTGGTAAATAAATCCTTGTTATTTCTTACATTAAGCAGAACTCTGATATCTTCTTTCTCTGCCAACTTTGTGTGAATGATTAAACCAAGCAATTTTAAAATTATCAAAGTACATTTAAATTTAAAAAGAGCTTTTTCTAACAAAAGCTCCTTTACTTTTAGGTTGAATAACTACATATTTGCCAGCATTAATAAATCCTCAAGGTTCAGCCTTCCAATAACCTTCTCAACATTGTCTCCTATCCATAATGAACTCTGTTTTCAATCGCAATATCTATATCGTTCATGTGATAGATAGCAACAAAAAGACGCCCCGCATAGCGGAGCGACTTGAAGAAGTACTCATTAAAATTTATCGATTGTATTTGGTTTATTCCATCAAATCGGTTACTGCCCCTTTGGAAGCGGAGGAAACTAATTTAGCATATTTGGCAAGTACACCGGATTTCACTTTCAGTGGCGGTTGTACCCAAGCTTGTGCTCTAGCAGCTAACTCTTCTTCTGATAACTCAACCTTCATCTCCTGAATGTCGCTATCAATGGTAATAATATCGCCATTTCTAAGCAACGAGATCGGTCCACCTACTTGTGCTTCAGGTGATACATGGCCGACTACAAATCCATGCGATCCCCCAGAGAATCTACCATCTGTGATGAGAGCTACTTTCCCGCCGAGTCCCTTTCCTACGATGAGTGCTGTAACGGAAAGCATCTCAGGCATACCCGGTCCACCCTTCGGACCACAATAGCGTATAACCACGACGTCTCCTTCTTTAATTTCATCATTCATAATCGCTACTGTCGCCTCATCTTCACTATCATACACCTTAGTCGGGCCAGAGAACTGTTGGATCTTCATGCCTGACATTTTCGCAACAGCGCCTTCAGGGGCGAGATTTCCTCGAAGTACAACCAGTGGTCCATTTGGCTTAAGTGGATTATTGAGCGGTCGTATAATCTCTTGATCATTTTCAAGTGGAGCAGATTCCGCTAAATTCTCCGCTAACGTTTTACCTGTTACGGTGAGGCAATCCCCATGAAGTAAACCCTCAGCAAGCAATAGCTTCATTACCCCGGAAACACCACCAATATCATTCAAGTCCTGCATGACATATTGACCACTTGGCTTCAGATCCGCCAAATGAGGAACACGCAAACGAATACGCTCAAAATCATCCAGGGTTAGATCTACTTCAACCGAGTGCGCAATCGCTAGCAGATGGAGAAACGCATTGGTTGACCCGCCTAGAGCCATAACAACCGTGATCGCATTCTCAAATGCTTTCTTCGTCATAATGTCTCTTGGGTAGATTTCCTGTTCAAGAAGTGAGATGACCTGCTTACCAGCTGCTTCGCATTCCAATGCTTTATCGGCTGAAATGGCTGATGTTGAAGAAGAACCAGGTAAACACATACCCATTGCTTCTGCAGCTGCCGCCATCGTATTAGCGGTATACATGCCGCCACAAGCCCCTGGACCTGGACAAACGCTACATTCGACCTTATGCAGCTGTTCATCTGTTATTTTCCCATCTTGATATTGACCCACGGCTTCAAAAGCCGAAACGATATCTACATTTTTACCATCGAGATTACCCGGTTGAATGGTTCCTCCATAAACATAAACGGAAGGAATGTTCATCCGTCCAATAGCCATCAGACATGCAGGCGTATTCTTGTCACACCCACCGATCGCAACCACGCCGTCAAAACGCTCTGCTCCGGTTACAATTTCAATCGAATCAGCTATAGCTTCTCGACTTGGTAGTGAGAACAACATCCCGCCGTGCCCCATGGAGATCCCATCTGACACGGTAATTGTATTAAAAATTAGTGGAGCACCGCCGTTATTACGTGCACCCTGCTTAGCTTGCACCGCTAAATCATTGATGTGCATATTACACGGTGTTACTTCACTCCACGTACTCGCTATTCCGATCATTGGCTTTTTAAAATCCTCATCTTGAAAACCAACTGCACGCAGCATCGCTCTGTTCGGAACCCGGTTAGCACCTTCACTGATCACTTTACTTCGAATACGAAGATCTTTTTTGTTTTCCATGTCCCTTACCCCTCATTTCAAAGTATTTCGTTCAGTTCCTGCATTGGTCGAATAAAATTTTGTTTCATTATTACGTGAGCATCCTCACTATTTTTGCCTTCAAAAGCTTTAATAATCAAATCATGCTCTTCGACTGAAGCAAGTGTAGCTGTAATAGGTTGTTTTAAAAACACATATTTAAATCGCCTAATGTGAATCTGGAGAGAGGTATTAAATGTGGCCACATAAGGATTATCTGAGAGCTCCACAATATAATTATGAAATTGCTCATCCACCTCCATAGCCTGATAAACTTGCCCATTTTTAATGGAACTTGCGAATTCCAAATTTAGTGATCTTAGTTTCTCAATCTGTTCTGGAACAATAATTTGGGCGGTGATTTCAGCAGCTAAAGCTTGAAGAGCGGCCATTGTTGAATACATCTTAAAAATATCGTTTTTCTCAATATTCGTTACTTTTGTTTCTTTTCCTGGATGCATAGACACGAGGCCTTGAACTTCGAGTAACTGAAATGCCTCCCGAATCGGTGTCCGGCTAACTCCAAGCGATTCAGCCATTTCCGCATCAATAAGCTTTTCACCTGGTTGCAGTGTTCCATCAATGATCCATCGCTGAATCTGAGAAAACGCTCTTTCTTTTGCGGACATACGGACGGGCAAGGAAAAATCTTTAGGAATTGGCATGGTTTTCATCCTCATTACAATTATTCTTATATGCAATATATCGCATACACGATTGAGAAGCAATTATTATTTCATTTTATTACTCACTCCATTAATTTGTCCGGATATTCGAAGCCGAGCTTAGGTTGAACTCCTCAATGAGGATATGCACTATTTTTGGTTACGATATCCTTCTCTTTCTCTGATAAATGAAGCGCTTCATTAGCTGCATAAGAAAAGAAAGAATACTCATCCATTTTACTTTCTAAAGCACTTTTTCTAATCAAATCCGGATGGAAACATAGCATCCAGCCTTTCTCATATTTGTCTCCTGTCCTTCTCTCCATTCAATTACTTCAACTTACATTGACTCAATTATAGTAGGATACTATTGATCAACAGCTTGGTGCATATACGCATCCACTTTGGGTTTATCCGAATCTCTCATCAAAGGGCTTATACAATAAAAAAAGGTCCCGACAAAAAGCAGTCGACACCTTTTTTTACAATGCTTATTGGTTTTATTTATTGAGATGCTTGGTTAAGAGCTTTTAAAAATACCTCTGTTGGTTGTGCGCCGGATATCGCGTATTTTCTATCAATGACAAAGAAAGGTGCTCCTGTTATCCCTAATTGTTTTGCTGTGGCTTCATCTGAACGCACTTCGCTAGCATATTTGGATGAATCATGGAGAACTGCGATTGACTCGTCCCTATTCATTCCAACTGATTCTGCAATATCTGCTAAAGTAACATGATCACTAATTAGCTTGGCGTCCGTGTAATAAGAGTAGAACAGCTTCTCTGCTAATTCCTGATCTTTACCCACAGATTTGGCATACTGGGTTAAACGATGCTCATCAAACGTATTGGTGGGCTTTATTTGGTCGATATTATACACGAGACCCATCATTGCTGCTTGTTGTTCAAGTTCAGCATGTGCCTTTTTCGCTTGCTCGATACTCATACCATGTTTCTCAGAAAGTATTTGATGCATACTTTTGCCTGAGTACATGGATGTTTGCGGATTAAGTTCAAAGCTTTTATATTCAATGACCACTTCACTCGAAGGAGCGAATTGCTCCAGTGCAGACTCTAATCGTCGTTTACCAATATAACAAAATGGACAAACATAATCTGACCATATCTCGATTTTCATTTTGAATCCTTCCTCACTAACCACCTTAATCGGTGAATACTACATTTTTATTGAGCTTATTTGTTATAAATAATAGGCATTTTTCTAATCAATTGGTTGTCACGAGCAGCAGAGTACATGAATTTGGCAACATTTTCTCTGGAAACAGACATTTTAGCCGATTGATCTCCGAATGAATAGTCATAAGACTGCCCTGTGTATTTAACATTGGGGTTAATAATTCGAACGACTGTCCAATCCAGATTCGATTCCTTAATCATTCCTTCTATTTTCTTCATTTCTGCATAACCGTTTGGAAGGAGAACTTTGGCTAATACACCTGGAAGTATCGTGGACATGTTTTTCTTATCGTCATCTGATTGCAAAGCTGGCGTTGCAAGTGTAATGAACCTTTTTTTGTTAAGTTTGTTCATAGCCCTAATCATCAGTTCGTGCCCGTCAGCAATCGGCGTGCCTTTAAGCTTTCGTGACATATCGGATGCTGGACCCAATGTGCTGATTACGACATCGGATTCGGCAATGGCTTTCTCGATGGTTGAAGTATTTGAAATTTCCCCTTGTAAAAGGCTCAAATTTGGATGTTTGAGACTGATTTTTTTGGGGTTTCTAACGTATGCCGTAACGAAATCTCCGTGATCTAATGCAAGTTGGGTTACAAGCTGTCCAATTGCACCACTTGCACCAAAAACAGTGATGTTCATATTCTTTTCTTGTATCTCCTTCAAAATAAATTATTCAACTTACACTTTATCTTCAGTTATAAACTCTTCTACTCTGTCTCTTTTGGTGTACATGTCGTACCAAATATCAGCGATTTTATCTTGAACTCCTGAGTTCGGTTGCATCCAAATTCCAATTGAAAGATGACCCGCATAAACCCCTTTATCCGATAATTCGCTGTTCAAATTAAAGATATAATTACGAAGTCCTGAGATTGCAATTCCGACATTGCCCATCATCGGTACCGGGTGAATTGCTGAGCCTCCAGTCGTAAATAACAGGGCACCACTTTGCTTATCCAACATATCCGGAAGCACTTGTTTAACGCTCGATAAAGCACCTAAAACATTATATTGAAATTGGTATAACGCATTTTCTTCAGTTACATCTAGTGTTGGCGCTACTGTGTCAAAGCTCGGCGTTGGACTGTATTCAAGAACATCAATATATCCGTATTTCTCTTTAATAGCGGCAAATGCCATCTCAATTTGTTCTTTGTTTAATATGTCCGCTTGAAAAGAAGCAGCTTCGATTCCCAATTGTTCTAATTCAATAACCAGTTGGTTCAACTTTTCTTCATTTCGCGCAATAAGCGCTACGCGGAAGCCATTTTGCCCGAATTTTTTCGCGATGGACATTCCTAAACCTGCTCCTGCTCCAACAATCGCTATCGTTTTCATCTAAAATCTCCCCTTTAATTAGAGTTAATTATCAGTAAGATAAATAATGGTCAACGTGTTGTATATTTATCTTTTGTTTATTATGATGAATATAAGGTCAGCCTTCAATGTTTAATAATTTTGATTTTGAGAGATAAAATACAGTTTCAACTTAAATGTCGTATATCTAACAAAAAAAGTTAAGGGAATTGAGCCATAATGAACAAAAAAATCGATTTGCGTATCCTTCGCTCCAAACATTCGATAAAAAAAGCGTTTATAGAACTTCTTAATGAAAAGGGGTACGAAGGAATTACGATTCAAGATATTGCCGATAAGGCAATGATTAACCGAAATACCTTTTACCTTCATTATCAGAACAAACCCGATTTGTTAAACGTATCTATGGACGAATTACTAGAAGAACTAAATAGTACACTCAAGCAATGCTCAAGCAGCAAAACTCCTGTAAGCGGCTCTATGCTTGAACAACTAATGCAAACCATACTGGAGAAAATTAAGGACAATATTCCCTTTTACAGAGCATTGTTACTAGATGAGAATAGAATCTATGGTTTTCAATCAAAGATGGAGGAAATTATAAAAAATACAGTGGAAGATGGCTTGGATGATATTTCCCTGAAGATTTCAAAGGAATTATTACTTCAATATATTGCATCTACTTTTATGGGCATTGTAATATGGTGGGTTAAAAATGATTTTTCTTATACTCCAAATGAACTCGCTTCTCAATTCGGAAAAATTTTAACTCATGGACACTTAAAAGCCGCAGGTATTTCAATTGATGATTAAAGTGATAAATGCTTGCGAACAGTAGCTGGCTAGATAGGAAAGAAAAGGAGCCCCTCGAATGAGGGCTCCTTTTCTGTTATTACACTTTCAAAAAATATTATTGTACGCTTGAAGATAAACTAATACCTCCGCTCTTCGCTTTACGACTATTCTGCCCGTTAGCTTAATGTAAATGATACATTTCGTAATCAACATGTCCTGTTCCTTCAACCCAGCCTTATTTCCTCTCGCAAGATGGAGGATGAAAAAAAAGAAGCTGCAACAAAAGGTCCGGGTAACGTCAAATCTCCTCTTGATGCAGATTCTTTTGTATTTCTACTCGCTTGGCACAGTGAATTTATAATAGATTTAAGCTTTGCGAAGCATTTGTCTCTTGCTTAGCTGTGATAGCATATCCTTCGTCATGGCCTTCAAGTCGTAGCGGGCATGAAATCCCCATTCTGTTTTTGCTGCTGTCGCATCAATGGAATGCGGCCAGCTATTGGCTATCGCCTGTCTCTTCGGATCAACGTCATAATCTAGGATAAAACCGGGAAATTCCTCCCGAATCGCTGCAGCAATCGCCTCCGGATCCACGCTCATTGCAGTGACATTAAATGAGTTTCGGTGTATCAATCGGGATGAATCCGCTTCCATTAAATTGATAATAGCGTTCAGGGCATCCGGCATATACATCATGTCCATGTCTGTGCCCTTGGCGATATAAGATGTATACCGTCCAGTCGTCACGGCTGCGTAATAAACTTCCACCGCGTAATCCGTCGTTCCTCCACCGGGAGGCGTCATATAAGATATCAATCCTGGGAATCGCAGCCCCCTAGTATCCAGGCCGTACTTGTGAAAATAATAATCACAAAGCAGTTCGCCGGACACTTTGTTCACGCCGTACATCGTATTGGGCCGCTGGATTGTATCCTGCGGGGTATTGTATTTCGGAGTCGTAGGGCCAAAAGATCCAATGGAGCTTGGAGTGAACAATTGGCAGCCGAGCTCTCTGGATACTTCAAGTGCATTCATCAATCCGCCCATATTCAAATTCCAGGCAAGCAGGGGTTTCTCCTCTGCGGTAGCCGACAGCAGCGCAGCCAAATGCATGATGGTATCAACTTCGTACCGCTTGGCGATTTCGAACATTGCCTTATCATTCGTCACGTCCAGCAGCTCGAATGGTCCGGATCGGGTAATTTCGTGGGCTGATGACCTGAGATCCGTAGCAACGACATCATCCGCACCATAAATCTCACGTAATTTAACAACTAACTCAGAACCGATTTGGCCGAGTGCCCCGGTCACCAAAATCTTGTTCATAAGACATTCCTCCCGAAATATACTCCCGCGAATGCACTAAATCAGCTTCATTTCCTTGCCAACTTTCTCATAAACAGAGATCACTTGGTCGAGCATCTCCTTGGTATGGGCAGCTGTCGGCATGTTGCGTATTCTTCCAGTTCCTTTCGGAACCGTAGGAAACAGGATTGCCTTGGCGTAAACGCCTTCTTCATAGAGCCGTTTGCTGAACTGTTGGGTGGTTACTTCATCGCCAATGATACAAGGTGTGATCGGAGTTTCGCTTTGGCCTACATCATATCCAAGCCGGCTCAAGCCATTTTTCAAATGATTGCCGTTCGCCCATAGCTTCTCGATCAGTTCTTTGTCATTCATCAAAATGTCGATAGAAGCGCTACAGGAAGCGATTGCAGCCGGAGGTAGCGATGTCGAGAACAGAAACGGACGGCTTCTCAGCTTCAACCATTCGATCAACTGTTTTTTACCCGCCACATAACCGCCGACAACGCCGATCGCCTTGGAAAGAGTACCGATTTGAAAGTCGATGCGGTCGGACAATTCAAAATGCTTCACGGTTCCTGCACCTGCTCCGAGAACGCCCGAACCGTGTGCATCATCGACATAAGTAATCAGATCGAATTCTTCTGCTATTTCCACGATTTCGGGAAGTTTTGCTATATCACCATCCATGGAGAAAACCCCGTCGGTGATGACCATAATTTTATGGTACTGACCGGATTCCTTGGCCTCTTTTGCCTGCTGTCTTAAATCATTCATATCCGAATGCTTAAAGCGAATCACCTTGGCTCTCGACAGGCGGCAGCCATCAATAATGGAAGCGTGGTTCAGCTCATCGGATAAAATCGCATCATGCTGGTCCATTACAGCGGATATAGCAGCCATATTACAGTTAAATCCCGATTGATACACGATAACGGCTTCCGTTTTTTTGAAACGAGCCAGTTTTTCTTCAAGCTCAATATGAAGATCCATCGTACCATTAATTGTTCTCACAGCCCCTGCTCCTGCCCCGTATGTCTGCGCCGCCTTAACTGAAGCGTCAATCAGGCGGTAATCTGTTGCCAAGCCCAGATAGTTATTAGAAGACAAATTGATTAGGGACTTTCCGTCAATACGAATAACAGGACCATTTGCCCCCTGCAGTGTATCGATGAAGTTATATAGACCTTTATTCTTTAGATCTTCGATGTTCGAACTTAAAAATTGGTCCAATGCTTGACTTGACATTCGATTCCCTCCTTGATATACGTTTGTCCTTGTACAGGAGACATGTCATTATGCGAAAAAACCTTGTTATAAAGGGGGTTTGACTAATTTCAATGTAGCATCTTTTTTATTCTTTGTACACATGTGGAGGACAAAAAAGTGAAAAATACGCAAATAAATATAGTGATTATTCCCCCTTCCCCGAAAGTAGCGGAAGCGTTTTGGCTCCAGAATCAAAGGTCTTGTTTTCGATTAGTTTAAGATTGATCTTCTCCTTCCAGATATTCTTTCACGAGTCTGGAATTATTCCATTCTACTTTCTCCAGCTTCGTGGAAAAAACGATGGCTATCCCTTCGATCCACTTGGCATGATTGCGTTCATGTAGCGAAGCTGATGGGTTCGAAGGCACTGATGGCCAGTAACTGTGCATCATCTGATAAGTCCACACCCCCAAATGATAGTGTCGGCAGAACTCAGAATTCCTTTCGCATGCTTCTCCAAATCAGCATCGTAGGAAACCAGCCAAACTCCCATTTCACCTTTCGGCCCTCCTGCAAAACCGTCAAGCGATGCGTGCAAAAATTAAACGAGTTTTCTCATTTTAAATTCTCTTTTGTTCATCTTGTGAAGTAGGCTGACAATGCTGATAATCTTGGGTGGGATTCGTCATCAACCTTTCGCGCTTCTCAAAGGAAGATGTTGATGATTAACTGAGTACCCACGCTAAGATATAAACTTGCAAGTATAAACCAATCGGTTTATACTAATACAAACAGTATAGAGAGTGAGGCGATCCATGAACAAGCCCCCATTCATGTTTCTGAGCTTATAGCTTCTGTATGAACAAAAATATAATAACTCATGGAGGTATTTTCTATGTCTAAAGTAAATGTAGGCGCTGAGAATGAACAACCAATTGAACTGTATTATGAAGATCATGGTGAGGGGAAACCAATTATTCTGATTCATGGCTGGCCTTTGAGTGGGCGATCCTGGGAGAAGCAAGTTCCTGCCCTAATTGAAGCAGGCCACCGTGTTATCACATATGACCGTCGTGGATTTGGTCAGTCTTCCCAACCTTGGGATGGTTATGACTATGATACTTTCGCTTCGGATTTGCATAAATTGATACTGCACCTTGATCTGCACGATGCCACATTAGTCGGATTCTCCATGGGTGGCGGCGAAGTTGCACGTTATGTGGGAACCTACGGAACAGCGCGTGTTTCCAAAGCCGTATTCGCGGGAGCGGTTCCTCCATATCTCTATATAACCGAAAACAATCCTCAAGGTGGGTTGGATGATGCAACGATTGCAGAATTCCAAAACGGGGTTAAAGCGGATCGGCTAGCATTTTTGGATGGTTTTACAAGCAACTTTTTCGCTGCTGGAGATCGTACAGACCTTGTGAGCGAACCATTCCGTATTTATAACCGTGATATTGCAGCTCTGGCTTCACCTAAAGGCACATTGGATTGTATTGCTGCCTTTGCCCTTACGGATTTCCGTCAGGATCTGGAGAAGTTCAACATTCCAACACTGGTTATCCATGGTGATTCAGATGCCATTGTGCCTTTGGAGGTGAGTGGACAACGTACTCATGAATCCATCCCTGGCAGTCGTCTGGTCGTTGTCGAAGGTGGACCACACGGATTTAATGCAACCCATTCTGAACAATTTAATGCAGCATTGATCGAATTTTTACAGGGTTAAATTAAGTTCGACTGATGATTTTAACCAAAAGAACAAAATGAGAGAAAAGTAGAACGTCTCCTATAGAGGGGACGTCCTGCTTCTTCATTATTGTATAGGATATGCATATGATTGATGGCTACTTGGTACATTATGAATCTGAACCGTTTCGAAATTTGTATTGAATTTCGGATGTAAACTTGCATTTATAAACCGATCGGTTTATATTGATACAAACAGTTTAGAAAGCGAGGAAATCTAATGAATAATTTAACTCCCCCATTTACTCTTGAGACAGCAATCCAAAAAACGCGTATGGCTGAAGACAGCTGGAATAGCCGAGACCCTCAGCGCGTCTCACTTGTGTATACTGAGGATTGTTATTGGAGAAATCGGAGCGAATTTATAACAGGCCGCCAAGAAATTGTATCTTTACTAACTCGGAAATGGGCCAAAGAACTGGAATACCGCCTGATCAAGGAGCTTTGGTCATTTACGGATAACCGTATTGCCGTTAGATTTGCATATGAATGGCGTGATGATAGTGGCAATTGGTTCAGATCGTATGGAAACGAGAATTGGGAATTTGCTGAGGACGGCTTGATGCAGCGCAGATTTGCTTCGATTAATGACATGCCGATTAAGGAAGAGGAACGTAAATTTCATTGGCCTCTCGGCACGCGCCCCGCTGATCATCCAAGCCTAAGTGAGTTAAACCTATGACTCGTACTGTTTTTGAAAAAGCTGATGTCATCCCTCTCGTTGCTGAGGTATTTCGTGAATTAGGTTATGAGGGCGCATCTTTGAGTAAAATTACAGCCCGTACGCGTCTATCTAAAGGAAGCTTGTATTATTTCTTTCCGGGTGGAAAAGATGAGATGGCTGCTGAAATTCTTGCACATATTGATCAATGGTTTATCAAGAACATTTTTGAACCGCTCGAAAAGAATGAACCCCGGGCAGCCATTGATCATATGTGGCAAGAGGTCGATACTTATTTTCAATCCGGTCAGCGTATATGCCTTATTGGTGCATTCGCTTTGGACGAAACCAGAGATCGATTCGCTGCTGTTATTCGGCAATATTTTGTGAGATGGATTGAAGCCCTAAGCGCGGCACTAGTTCAAACAGGGAACTCTAAAGAGACTGCTGACCAAATTTCAGAAGAAACAATTGCTAGTATTCAAGGGGGATTAATTCTGAGTAGAGCTCTTAATGATGAATCCTGTTTTGAACGTACGTTGGCAAATCTGTCACAACGAGTCTCAACTTATGTTTCTAAAAGCAACTCTGATCATTGACACAAAAGTGTATTTTAGTAAAACTGACGGAATTTCTTCACCCCAATAAACAAGTGTTTTTTTCTTAACGATTTCATTAGCGACTTTATCGGAGGTCAATATCATGAACAATTTTGTCGCAAAACAATTGGGATTTGTTCGCCGTCAGGCAATTGATTATGTGAGGAATATAAATGACTCTGCCTCGGAAATAATTCCAACAGGTTTGAAAAACAATATAAAATGGAATCTAGGCCACATGTATGTTATACATGAGAAGTTCGCTTTTCAACTTACTGGGCAAGAAACCAATTATCCTGCTAATTTTAATAAGTTGTTTGATCCTGGAACTAAACCATCTGACTGGAATATAGAGCCTCCAACGTTGTCTCAAATAATCGACTTGTTAATTGAACAAATTGAAAGGGTTGAATCGCTACTTTTAAGCAAATTGAAAGAAGAAATCAATCCTCATTACAAGTCTTCTACAGGACTTATCTTTACAAATGTAGAACAATTACTGGGTTTTCTGATTTACCATGAAGCAATGCACTTTGCAACAATTAAAAATATAAAGAGCATAATTGACAATTAGGATTAGTAAGGATTTGTTAAAACCAATGTCTGGCCACGAAATATTGAGTTTTCTTATTACATTATTAGTAGTGTCCCTTCACTTAAACGAACAAACCGACCTTAAATCCTACTAAAGTTGGAATAAGGTTGGTTTCTATGCCTTTGGAATTGCCCCTATTTGTTGAAGCAAGCCAAGCATATCGGGTTGACCATACTCTTCACTAATCTGGCCATTAGAGATACGATAAAAATTCATTGCATTTACTTCGATTTTTTTTCGTGTTGGTGGAAAACCGAGAAGTGGAAGTTATTGGTTATGAGGGATCTCTTCAAGGGAACTCAACGATTCGGAGAACTTCGTAAAAGTATCCAGGAAATCAGTCAAAAGGTACTCACTGAAAATTTACGTTCAATGGAAGAGGATGGAATTGTCATTCGTACTGTTTTTGCGGAAGTTCCTCCGAGAGTTGAATACAGCTTAAGTGAATTAGGAAATTCGCTTAAGCCAATTATATTCTCTATGGAAACATGGGGACTTGGGTACCAGAAACTCAATGATGAACTTCCAAACGATACTCAGTAGAGTGAATGAGGTCAAAGGTTACTTACGGTCATTTCAAAATGGAATAAACTCTTCTATTACTCCCACGGAATCACAAACTTTGTATTTTCATCTCCAAGTAAAATCAATGGAGGACTCATATGCCCTCCATTGATTTGTAAGAGAAAGTTGATCTTTGAACACCAGTTTCTGCAATATTACTACTGCATGAAGATAAACCGAAAAGAGAGATTTCCCTTAGATAATTCTCTGATGTATTTTTAAAATATCTGCCGCCCCCCATCATTTTTATCCCAACAAAAACCCGTTAATCTCATACAGATTAACGGGTTTTTAAAAAAATAGGTTTTTGACATAAGTATTTATTTATAAGTTGATATCCAATTATTTGGAAGACCAAAGTTCCATACGCTGAGCATATTTTTCGTTGATGATATCTTCCACTTTCTCATCGCCAGCCTTTTTCATATCCTCCAGCATCTTGTCGAATACCGAATTGGCTTCGGCCTCACTTGGGGCAATAATGGCTCTCGTAATACTCTGATCCATAATATCCTTCACTTTCTGGGCCGTCAGAGCTTGAGGTGTTCCCCCATCCGGATTCAGGTTGTCATACTGCGCTGTATCCCATACGGAATCGCCCAGACTCTTAATGGCCAGTTCATCCACTTCACTGCGCTGGAATTTAACTGCCATGTCATACGGCTGTCCGTTCGGGTCCAGACCATTTTTGATAAACCATAACCATTTGCGAACGCCGCTTTTCTTCACCGTATCATCCCAATTATCCTTGAAGCTTTGCAGGAATTCAGGTTTTGGTTGTCGCTTGCCATCCACCATGGTGTACTGTTCGCCTTCCCTGCCCCACAGCAGCAAATGCTGTCCTTCATCACTCGCCAGATAATTAAACAGCTTTATCGTTTCTTCCGGGTGTTTGTTGTTTTTGGTAATGGCGATTGCATCCCATCCAAGCGAACTTCTTGGGCCAAACGTCGTTTGAGCCGGATCTACACCTGGAGCAACAACTTTGTAAGCAAAGAGTTGATTCTTTTCCCCGCCATCCTTCTTCAAGGCCGCATTGCCGTTCCCCGGGTCCCAATATGCACCTGGGGTAGCAAATACCGCACCAGTCGTCAGCTTTTGAATCCAGGTCTGTGTTTTGCTAATCGCAAATTCCTTTTCGATCAGACCTTCTCTATATAAGCGATTCATGTATAACAGCATCTCGCGATATTTGGGGTCCTTGACATCATATTGCAGACGTCCGTTGTTGTCATAATACGTTTTTAAGCCCCACATGCCTTTGAATGTGCCCAGATTCGCACCCATGTTCTCCCCGTTCATCGTCATCGGAATGGACTCTTTGCCATCAATCGTATTGTATTTCTCTTTAAAATTTTTCAGGAGTGCTTCGAATTCGTCTGTTGTGAGGGGCTGTGAACCATCTGCTTTGTCCGGAAGAAACTCTTCCAACAGGCTCTGTCTCATCAGCATACCAAAAACCGGATCACTGTCGAGTCCATACCAGTTTGCCAGATAGTAGTTCTTGCCGTCTGTATTACGTGTTTTGGTCAAGGTATCTCCGTACATTTCTTTCAGATCAGAACCATATTTCTCAATTAACTCATCCAGTGGAATGAATGCCCCACTTGAAATGTATTTGTCGAGGGAAGCATCTCCTCGGCTCATGACTACCACATCCGGATAGTCACCACTGGCGAGCATCAGGCTCAGTTTTTCCGTTGGATTACCTGTTGGCTGTTGGATGGAGATCTCTATGCCCGTCTTTTTGGTGATTTCCTGGGCAACTGCATCGGTAAATGGTTCTCCTTTGGTATTGCCATCAAACCAAGTCAGCGTAATCGGCCCTTGTTCCCCGTCTTTACCAGCTGTATTGTTCTCCCCATCATTGGAGGAGCAACCCGCCAGCAAACCAACCGCTAATGCAGCTGTAATCCCCATGGTCATCCATTTTTTAGTCTTTGTCATTGACACCCTAATTCCTCCCAATGAATAAATTCCTGTTGTGCTAGATTGAGCATTTCCAAAACGATCTTTGCCCACCCCCTTTCAGGGAGAGACCACCGGACAAGCCTTCCCTGTAACCGGATTATGGAACAGATTAACTTTTCACCGCTCCCAAAGTCATGCCTTTAACAAAGTATTTTTGCAGGAACGGGTACACCATAACGATTGGTAAGGTGGCTACCATCGTAGCAGCCATTCGAATGGTATCGCTGGAAACGGCGTTTCGTTTGGCGGAATTAGCCAACATTTGCGTTTGGGAAATCATGCCACCGGTCTGAAATTGATTCAATATTTTCACGAGCACGGCTTGCAGAGTCTTCAGATCCGAACTATAGGTGAACGCATAGGAATCAAACCACGCATTCCAATGCCCTATCGCTTGAAAAAGTCCCACTGTTGCAAGTACAGGTGTTGTCAGCGGCATCACAATTCGGAAGAAAATTGTCAGATCGTTAGCCCCGTCTACCCTCGCCGATTCTTCAATCTCATGGGGCAGCTGCTCCATAAAGGTACGGACAATGATCATATAGAACACATTCATCAAACTGGGCAAAATGAATACCGAAAAGGTATCGATCATATTCAGCGCCTTAAGCACCATGTAGAATGGAATCAGTCCGCCACTGAAATACATGGTAAAGATAAAGTACAGGTTCCAGCCTTTGCGTCCAATCAGATTCCGCCGACTTAGCGGATACGCAAGCATCGTAATGACGAGAACCGATAGCGGTGCGCCAATCAGCGTTCGTTTGACGGTTACCCACAGACCGTTTAAAATCTCGCTATCTTTCAGAATCTGCTGATAGCTGTCCAAGGTCAAATCTCTGGGCCAAAGATAAACGCCGCCTCGCACCGTATCCTCCGCGCTGTTCAATGAAAGAACGAGTATATTCCAAAACGGAAGAAATGTAACCAGTAATACGAGAATAAGAATGAAATATACAATTATTTTGAAAATACGATCCCCGAATCGGTTCAGAATCATTACAAGCGCTCCCCTCTGTCTTCTGTAGTTAGAACAACGCCTGGTCGTTCACTTTTCTGGAAATCCGGTTCACGATAAGGACAAGAATGAAGGCGACAACGGATTTGAACATCCCCACAGCAGCACCATAAGAGAACATGCTGTTTTGTAGTCCGTATTTGTAAGCATAAATATCAATAACTTCGGAGTATTCAAGTACGGTGTTATTTTGCAGCAGATATTGCTGTTCAAATCCTGCATTCAAAATGCCTCCGACCGCGAGAATAGCCAATATGACAATGGTAGGACGCATGGATGGCAGCGTAATATGCCACATTTGCTTAAACCGGCTGGCTCCGTCCACCCTGGCCGCTTCGTAGAGCTCCGGATTAATGGAAGCGATTGCAGCCAGATACATAATGGCACTGAACCCCATCTCTTTCCACATGTTCGACAATGCGATAATCCACCAGAACAGAGGACCGTTTTGCAAAAAAGCAACGGGTTCTTTGACAATGCCCAGCAGAACCAGAATGTTGTTAAGCATTCCATCCGAAGCCAGCAGCGTAATCACAATGTTGGCTGCAATAACCCATGAGATAAAATGTGGCAGATAAGAAACCGTCTGCACAAAACGTTTGAAAAATCCCTGTCTCGCTTCATTCAGCACAAGCGCGAGGATGATCGGGGCAGGAAATCCGAAGAACAGCGTGAGCAAGCTTGTCGCAAGCGTATTACGCATAACCCGGTAGAAATCCCCTGTAGTAAAGAAATACTCAAACCATTGGAAACCTACAAATTCGGCATGGAAGAACTGGTAAAAGAACGATCCCCCACCCGGTTGATAATTTGTAAACGCCATATACAGTCCAAACATCGGACCATAGGAAAATAACAATGTCGCAATGAAGGCAGGAAGCATAAGCACGAATAACCATTTTTGCTCTTTTAGTCTGCTTATCAAGTTATTGCTCCTGACTGTTTTGATAGCGCTTACCTTATGCATTAAGTACCCTCCCTTTTTCTATACAGCAGCATGGTCGGCCATATCTTGATTCAACTTCTCTCCTATTAATCATAAATTTGACACGGATTACTCGCCATAGTTGAATTCTCCGAAAGATACCGCTTTTTAAAGATGTTTTTGTGCAAAGTGAGGATTGGATTTCCATATTCACTCTGCTATGATGAACTGTGCAACGAATATTCAGTCAAGAGAGGGCTTCCGGATGCGCCAATTCTATCGAAAATACATATACATGCCTTTTGTTAACCTGAGCTTTCGTTCCAAGTTGTTCATGGTATTTGTTCTGGTCACCATCATTCCAATGATGCTATTGGTTTATTTTTCCTATGAACTTACCAAAACGAAACTTACCGAGCAGATCTACATCAATATGACGAACTCAACAGCTCAGATCACTAAAAATCTGGAGAACAAACTGGATAGCTACGAACACATTTCCGCCTCCATTTATTTGGATAACCGCCTTGCCAATTACCTGACGAACGAGTATCAGGATGACCCATCCTATCTGGACGTCTATAATTACATTGGCAATCGAATTGACACCGTGATGGCTGCCTACCCTGATTTTGATAGCGCATTCATTTATTCGGATAATCCGTCGCTGCCCAAAGACAATTTTTATATCCGGCCGATCACATCCGAAGTCCAGACCACGGAACTGTTTCACAAGCTGCAGCAATCCTATGGGAACATTATTCATCTCTCCACGCCGCAGACAGAGAACGGTCCTGCCATGTTTACACTCGCCCGGCTGCTGAACAACAATAGTAATCAGTATCCCTACGGGATGCTGGTCTTTCAAATCTCGGAGTCGGTCATCTATTCCTTAATGGAAAAGGAAGCAGGCGGCAAAGATATTTTCATCATAAATGACAAAGGTATGATTCTGTCCTCCGCCGACAAACAGTTAATTAATACAAGCCTGCCCGAACTGCTTCATCAACATTTTGACGATGCGGCTTCAGGGAGATTTGATACAACGTATCAAGGCGTAAAGGCCCTAGCGGTTTATAACACGCTCAAAAACGGCTGGAAAACGGTATCCATTTTCCCTTATGACAGTATTATCAAGGATGCCAAAGCTCTCTCTCAGCTTATTATCAAAATTTCACTAGGCTTCATCGGCGTGGCGCTGCTGCTCATTTATATTACCGCATCGCTATTCAGCAAACGCATCAGGACGTTAATACGGATGATTCGGCGCATTGAACGGGGAGATTTCAACCCTACCCATGAGGAACAAATGGGCAGTGATGAGATCGGCCAGCTTCACTTTGCATTCGAACAGATGACAACCCGGTTGAAAAGCCTGGTGACGGAGGTCTACCAAAAGGAGCTGCAGAGCAAGGAAGCCGAGCTTGACCTGCTTCAAGCTCAGATCAATCCTCATTTTCTGTATAATACACTGGGCTCGATCTCCTCTCTGGCCGTAAAGCATCAAGATCCACAGATTCAGGATATGGTCCTTCATCTGGCCAAGTTTTATCGGATATCCCTGAATAAAGGAAAGAGTATCCTGACCATCAATGAGGAATTAAAACTGACGCAGAGCTATAATGCCATTCAGCTTATTCGATTTAAGGGAAAGCTGAACATCATCTACACGATAGATCAATCGATCCTGCCCTACTCGACCGTGAAGCTTGCGCTGCAGCCTTTTGTGGAGAATGCAGTCATTCACGCTCTTTGGAATCAGGATCGGCCTCTAAATATCCATATCAAGGGTGTCATCGAGAACAATAGTATCATCTTATCGGTTATAGACGACGGAATGGGCATGCGGCGAGAGAAGCTTGAGGCTTTGTTTGAAGAGAAAGAAGGACGGGGTTATGGGATTTCAAATGTGGATCGGCGGATTAAGCTGAAATTTGGTGAATACTACGGTGTTAAAGTGTATAGCAAACTTGGTATGGGAACTACCGTACAGATCCGTCTGCCGCAAAAAGAGATCCAATAAAAAAGGAGTGCAATGCAGCCACTAGTGGCTTGCAAAGCACTCCTTTTAAACAGTTCTTCCAGAACGTTATACTTGCTCAAGGATGCGATACACCAGGCTGTCGAAATCACCGCGTATAGGCAATTCCACCCCAATGTTCATCAGTGCACGTCCACTAACCGATAACCCCAGCACTTCAATGAGATAGGTCTTGTCAGCCTGAAGACCTGTCAAACGGAGTCTTGGCAACGGTTCACCCAGCTTCTGCGAGTGAAGAAAGGCGAACAGCACATGGTCACTTCCGGCTGCATCGCTGTACTGGACAGCGGTAACTCCCTTATGACGAAGCGCAGTCAGGCGGAATTGTCTGCCGAATTGCACCAGGTGGCGAATGGCTTTGTACTGATCGATGAATTCCCCGGACTGCCCAATCCACTCATCACTCCACTCGTTCAGATTAGAACCAATACCAAGTGTGCCCATCATTGCACTATGGAAGCGATACTTCAGAGAGACGTTTCGGCCGTTCATTCCTGTAGGCGACTCGGTTACCCAACAGGTCATCATACGTGGTGCGTATGTATACGAGAAGCCTTCCTGAATGCTCAAACGGTCGAACGCATCCGTATTGTCACTCGGCCAGGACTGATCGGCATAACGAAAGATGCCCAGATCAATCCGCGAGCCACCTCCTGTGCAGGTCTCAAACTCGACATCCGGGAACTTGGCTCGCAGCCGTGCCCAGATATCATACAAGCTCTGGACATGCCTTACCCATACTTCTTTCTGACGGTTAATAGGGTGACCCTTCATGCCCGGTTCCGTAATGGTCCGGTTCATATCCCATTTAATGAACTTAATCTCATGATTGCCAAGCAGTTCGGTCATAAATTCGATAATGTATTGCTTGACCTCTGGCTTGGAAATGTTCAACAGCAGCTGATTACGAAGCTCCGTACGTCCCCGTGTCTCAAAATGATATACCCAGTCCGGATGTGCTCTGTAGAGATCACTATCCGGGTTGACCGACTCCGGCTCCACCCATATGCCGAATTCCATCCCAAGTCCATGAACCCGGTCAATCAGCTCGACTAGTCCGTTCGGGAACTTCTCTTTGTTCACGTTCCAGTCACCCAACCCCGCACGGTCGGAATGCCGCTGCCCAAACCAGCCGTCATCCACAACGAATAGTTCCACACCCATTTTGGCTGCCCTTTCGGCAAGCGCCATTTGGTCCTGGGCATTAACATCGAAATAGGTAGCTTCCCAGGAGTTGTACAGCACTTTACTGATTTTACTTCGCGGCAGTATGTAATTGTATTGGTACTGATGCAAACGGTGGCTCATTCCGCCAAAGCCTTCTGGGCTGAATCCGCCGACAAAGACAGGTGTCTCAAACGTTTCGCCGGCACCCAGCAACCATTCATTGTCAAAATCATGGATGCCACCTGTTACCCGTACATGCGTGAATGGGGTCTTCTCCGCAACAATCTTCCAGTTGCCGCTCCAGGCCAGAGCACCAAACCATACCCCACCGCCGCTTTCTGTGGAAAGACCATCATCAATCGCAAACCATGGGTTGGCATGACCGTCAGTGAAACCTCTCCGCGATTCAAGTACCTTTTTTCCCTCTGTCAAAATGGTATTGCGCAGTTGGAACTCACCCGACCATTTCCCCGTAACATGCGTCAGACGGTAATCCTGGAGATATGGCAAAGTCCAGGCTGCGGATTGCATGCTTTCCAGCACAATATCCCCCTGTCCCCTATTGACGATATTGGCGTAACGCTCCACCAGGTCGAACTCCGGGATAACCCGATATACCAGCTGTGTTTCAAGTGCATATGCCTGATCCTTCAAGGTAATAATCAGCGTCTGTCTGCCATCCTGTTCTATGATCTCGTGACGGTCATACCTAACCTGAAGATCGCGGACACCATCAGGCATCCGCAGTTTCAGAGATGGCTCTGTATAAGATGCACCTCCCCAGAAGCTGTACTCCTCCACCTCTCCTTCCACTTCCGCGTCAAAAGAGCTGTGGGATTGTAGATGGAGCAAAGGAACGCTGTCCTCGATACTCACTGGATCTCCCCAATACAGATGCTGTAGGTGTTCTCTCTCATTAATTCCGAAAATATAGGATGAATGTTGTGTCTGTATTGCAAATATACGCAATTGTTCATGATATTGAATCGTCATGTTTACCCCTTTCAGGTTCCGTGTTTTGGTACCTAAATGCTATGTGTTGTGAACATACTTATTATTGTAGGAAGCAGGAGTTACGTTAGCCATATCGCATTCTTACAATCCATAGGGGAAATCATCTGTCATTCTAAGTTATGAAAATAAGGCTGCGATATAATTCGCAGCCTTAAAGCTTACTTCAAAATCAGGTTATAGATGACCTGAGCCGCTTCTGCCCGGGAAGCAATCCCTTTAGGCACAAACTGTCCCTGTCTTTGGACCAGTCCTAGTCGGGCTGCATCCTTTACCGAATCAGCTGCCCATGAAGAAACCTGATCCATATCGGTAAACAAGATATCGGTAGAACCAACAGGCACGTTTCCAACATTCAGTTCATATGCCTTCATCAGCATCACCGTGATTTCCTCCCGGGTAATCTTTGAATCCGGCTGGAAGCTGACTGCGCTTCGTCCCTTCACAATACCGGCTTGGGTCGCAATCGAGATGGGTTCCGCGTACCAGTCATCTGTCGCTACATCTGTAAAGTGTACTTCCCCTGCTACGGTCAGCCCCAGAGAATGAACGAGCATGGTGGTGAATTCCGCGCGGGTGATTGCACGTCCTGGCTCAAATTGTTCCTCGTTTGTGCCATCAACAAACAGCTTAGCCGCTAACTCCTTGATGACAGAGCTAGCCCAATGATTGGCCGGAACATCAGCGAACGTCCGATTCAGTTCCAGAACAGCATACTTGCTAAAGTGGCTCACTTTAGTCGTTAATACACCATTCGCATAATCGGATTTTAAAAATTCCAGTTCTCCATTTTCGTTAATATAATACATTCCTCCCTGTGAAGGGTCGAAGCCCTCAGCTGCTGCCAGGCTCAGCGTAATGGGGTGATCAAACACAGAGAGTGTTTCGGTTGTACCTGATTTGGTTGTTGCCGAAAGGCTGAATTCATAGATTTCTCCCTTAAGGGAAACCGTTGCCCGGGAAGATGTTTCCACTGCAGCAACGACCTCCCTGGCCTTGCTGCCAAGCGGAACCATTTTCAAGGAAATTGTACTATCATCCTGTTGCCCTGCTGGTAACTTATCCAATAGCTGCTGGAACAAACTCGCAGGGATTTGCAGGGTTAGCTTGCCTGATTTCACTTCCAGTGGATGGTTGCCGAGCTTGCGTAAAACAGCAGATGACAATTGTAGCTCCTGAGTACCAGCCTTGATGTCCACAACGGCTTTCCCTGCTCCACTGTCCACTTTCAGCATATCGGCTGTGATGATCAGTGTTACTGTATCGTTCTCCTGAGCTGTGCTGTTGCCGGAGTTCCCACTAGTAGTATTATTGTTGTTGCCGGGATTGCTTGGATTACCTGGGTTTCCTGGGTTGCCTGGATTTTCAGGGATAATCGTTTTTTCGGTCAATTTAACCAACTTCGATTCAGCCGGCCCCAGCGAGATGGACCATGAACCTGTGGCTGACGAAGATTCACCTGTCCACAAGTCTTTTAAAGTATAGGTTTTGGAATCATTCAGTCCGGCGCGGCCCAGATCGATCGTTTTGTTTGCTGAACTGTTGCCGTTGTAATTAAATACAGCAAGGTAATAATCATTGCCTTCCTTCAGAACAAACGAATCTGCGGCATTTGCATTCGTATTTCCTTCAAGCGGCTTGAATACTTTGCCTTTCAGCGCCACCTGAAGAACATCCATGTTATTGTACAATGATGTCATGTATTCCTGTGCCTTGGGATCGTTCACATCATCGGAATCCATCATCACCGTGCCGGCAATTACACCGGAATTTACCCGGCTGCGGGCTTCCTCCAAGCTTGATGCTCTGCTTAATGCCAGATGATCAGGGTCTGTATAGGAATAAATCGTCCCATTTTGCCAGAATCCATATGTCAATGAATTGAGCATGTACTCCGTCTCATTGATTTTGCCATAGGTGTCACAAGAGATCCGTCTGCTATGCGCATATTGACTTGGAAAGATCGGTGCAATGGACGCACTAATAAACATTTTCCCATCCAATCGCTCTTCGACATAATGCATCCCTTCATTGTAAGCCTGGATCCCTGTCGTCACATTAGTGTCATAGTGTTGGCCTTCCAGCGAGCCATGGGTTAGGAAATCCAGTTTGATGAATGTGAATCCAAGTGATTTGAACTTATCCAGAAAATAATTCATGCGCATTTGACTCCCCGGATGTGTCACATCCAGTGCATATGCTCCATCCAGTGTAGGAAGAGGTTTCCCTGCACCATCCTTGAGTACAATATCACCATACGTATATTGCCCATTGGTACCATCCACTTTTTGGCTCATATCGTTGCCCCAATACACAAATGGTCCCCAATAGATGCCTGCATGCTGACCATTGTCCTTAATGACAGATACAGCTTGGGCAAGCTCTGCATCACTCAGATTATCCCAGTAGGAATCCATATTAATGAATACATTGCCGTTATTATTGAACTTCGCCAGGCTGTTCTTGAAATAATTGGACACATCCACTACGTTCTGATACGACAGCCCGCTATCATAGGCTCCCCAGCTATTCCAGCCAACAGGTACACCTTGTGGCAGATCTGGATTTAACGCTAGGGGAGGCGTGATGATCGCATTGGCTTTACCGTATTCTTCAAGTCCTGTACGGTAATCACTGAAACCGCCTACCATAATCATGGGTGAGGATATTTCAGTACCAGTCAGACTGCCATGTGGCTGAGTATCGCGGGTAACGTCACTGGCTGCACCACCATATACAGCAAATTCATTCAACTGATTAGCTGAGCCTTTCCAGTCAATACCTGTCTTCCAGGTGTCATGGGTTACTGAACCGATCACCAGACCGTTACGAGTCGAGTTATTGAATACTGTCGTCATCTCGTAGCTGGTATCCGCCCGATTCATCGTTTGAGATTTGTAGCGAATCCAGGCATCATTGTCAAAAGGCACCGTAAGTACTCGATTATCCGAGCTGACGCCGATATCTAAACCACCCGTATTTTTCACGGTAATGGGTGACATATAATTGCTCTGAATCTCTGTATCACTGAAGACATCCAGACGGTTGAGGAAATACGATTGATCTTCATAAAGCCGATAAATCTGCTTCATGGTTGGTTTACCAGTTGACGTATGAACAAAGCTCAACTCGATGCCTTTGCCGAATCCATCCTGAATCTCCAGCGGTGCTCCACTGCTCGTATGACTCTCATACCCTTTGGTTTCCACAAGACTCTCACCAATTTTAATGCTACTGAAGATACCCCGCATCTTCTGTCCGTCTGCCCAGCTATAACCGACGAATCCAGTCTGGGTATTATAAGACACTTCGTATTGTCCGTTCGATACCAGAAGGCCATACGTGTAATCAGTCACCGTAATATCCCCGTATCGTTGCGAGTCACCCGGTGTTCCCAGATCGTCATCTCCTTCACCGGGATTCTCGGGTTCTGTCTCTATCGCAGGCTCTACGATAATCCGGTCCAGATCGGGAGAATAACCATTGTTGTCTGAAAAAGTAATCGTATTCTCGCCTTGAGTTAAGGGGAGTGTAAGATCATACGTACCTACCGTATCCCAATCCGATGTTTTGGGCAGGTCGTGGAACTGCTCTTCCCCGTTATTTGCGCGGACATAGAAACTGCGCGGATCACCGGAAAAATAAGCGACCGTAACACGGTAATTACCTGTCATCGGGGCTATAATCTTATTGAACGTCAAGGAGCTACCGCCATTAAGATAACCGACCTTCTTGCCGCCGGAAGCATTCGGACTCTCTGTTACACGCGCTTCACCAGTCAGCGTATTGCCCGAATCTTCGGCTTCATAACTAAGCGTATACGGGATGACTTCAATTCGGTCAAAATCGGGGGAGTACCAATCATGATCCGAGTACGTAATGATATTGACACCCTTATGAAGAGATACCTCCACATCATACATGCCAATCGTGTCCCAGCTTGCCGTTTTGGGCAGATCAATCATCTCGTCCGTGTCATTGTTCACCTGCATATAAACAGGTCGCTGATCACCGGAGATATAAGATATTCGGATCAAATATGTACCATCTGCCGGTACGTTGATATTCGTAAATTGCAGTGAACTGTTTTTGTTCAGATCGGTTACTTTCTTCCCACCCGAACTAATGCTGCTGTCTACCACCTTGGCATTGCCTTTCAAAATGTTGTCGGCCGCTTCTGCCTCGATAATTGCACCATGCAAATTTTTCTTCCAGTCGTCTCCGTCCCCTTCTCCCGGGTGGCCACTGTCCAAACCGCGGATCACGATCTTGTCGATGTCGGGAGAATACCAGTTGTTGTCATCAATCAGGATGGTGTTGGTCCCAGCGTTCAACGGAAGGGTCACATCATATGTTCCCACCGTATCCCAGTCGAATGTCTTGGACGGTTCTTCATATTGCTTCTCCCCGCCATTCGCACTAATATTGAATGGCCGCGAATCACCTGAAATGTAGTAAACGGAAATCTTATAATTTCCTGTCTCACTTACAGCAATATTATTAAATTGCAAGGAACTGCCCTGATACATGCCTCCAACCTTCTTGCCGCCTGAAGCCGTCGGGCTATCAGAGATCATCGCGTTACCTAGCAAAGTATTCCCTTCCGCTTCGGCTTCATAGGTATTCATATCATCGGCGTGAACTGTTCGGGCGAACTGGCCCCCGCCAACTACCAAGCAAAAAATGATAAAGAACACAAATCCTTTTTTCATCATCCGTCCCAACATAACATGCCTCCATTATCTAATGATTGAGTTAGGTCTCCCTATGCCTATTCCTGCAGTGGTTCACAGCCAATTTTGTAATCGCTTTCATAAAGAGCTGTCAAATCAAATCCCCTCTCTCCTCCTTCCTTTCCTATATGCCTAATTGTAAAAAGGAGGAGGGGGATGTTCCATACCACAATGTTACTATTCATACAGGAAAGCCTCTTTCATTTGCCATATCAATACCATCATTACCAGACAGCCTCTATAGTCATATACTTTTCCTGTATTCGTTGGGTGTTACGCCCTGTGTCTTCAAGAATAGAGAAATAAAATAGGATGTACTCTCATAGCCCACGGTCTGCGCGATATCGTGAATCTTGAGCGAGCCGTCTGCCAGCAGTTCCCTGGCTTTATCCAGTCTGATGCGTGTCAGATAATCGTGAATTGTCATCCCTGTTTTGTCCTTGAAAATGGATCTCAAATAGTTCGGTGACAAATAGACCTGATCAGACAGGCTGTTGATGGTAATCGGCTGATTGTAATTCTGATCGATGAAGGTACGGACCTTGTGAATCAATTTTGCATTTTTGTCCATAAACCGCTCGCCCAGCATGCTCACCGCATCTTCCGCAGTACCGAGAATCAGATCCTCGATCTCATGCAGAGTCAGTGCATTATAGATGGAGTGATACAGCTCAGCCCGCTTCGGAACAGGTTTATGAAGCTGCTCCAGCAGCTCATTCACGAGATCTATCGACCAGTCGCAGATGATTTTTTTCTTGACTCTCAGTGTTGCCAATCCCTCAATATACCCGTGCAGCTTCTGTGCCGCCCATTCAAAATCCAGTCGGTTAATAGCCTCAAACCATTCCTTTTGTTCAAAAGGGGGCATATGTTCTGTATAAAACTGGTTCGAAAGCTTCCCCCCATGAATAATTGTGCCTGAACCTTCATAGAAACGCTCATTCAAGATGGTTCGCGTCTGTTCGTACAGACAGTGAATATGGGATAACGCGGTCTCTTGTCTGCCTACGGCAGCCGTCACCGTGAAATCCAGTGCACTACGAATAGCCTCAGCCAAGTCTTCCCACGCATAATGTCCCGGCTGCTGTGCCGCTTCCATAAATACACCTGTCTCTCCTTCCTTGTAATCCACAAAGATCGCTTTCATGTTTTTCGCCTTGAAGAAATGGTCGAGAAAAGCCACCAGCCGACCTGTACATTCCTCCAGACTTTGCTGTTCCTCTTCAGCCTCCTTGGGATCGATACTGAACAAGACCATTGCATATCGGGCGGTCTCTGGTTGTCGGGTTAGACGGCTGTAACTACAAGCAAGATCATTAGCACGAGCCTCATTTTTTTCGTAAGATAACTCTTTCAGGATATTGGCTTTGGCCGCCTCCATGGAACGGTTCTTCATTGCAACCTCTTCACAACGCTGTTTAACTTTACTGATAACGCTTTCAATTTCGTTCATATCCAAAGGTTTTAGCATATATCCCACGGCCCCTACGTTGATAGCCGATTTTACATATTGAAATTCATCGTGTCCGGTCAGAAACATCACCTGGATCGAGTCGTAGCTCTCATGTATCTTTCTCGCCAGATCAATACCGTTCATGATCGGCATCTGAACATCGGTAAGAACGATATCAGGCTGGGTGGCCTCAATCTTCTCCAAGGCCTCCCTGCCGTTACTCGCCGTTCCCATGATATAGATCCCCATCTCTTCCCAACGGATATAATCCCTCATCATCTCGAGTCCCAGCTCTTCATCGTCTACCAAAAAAATACTGTACATCCATGTCCCCTCCCTTTGTCTCTTTCTGTCTCTATTATATGTTTTTCCCCCCGTGGGACCATGGTTCATATCAATGAAAGTCATTTTCAAGTATAGATCGTTATTTTACCAACTCCAGCTCGCTATTGAAATAGTACATTTCGCCTGCTTCGGCATGAAGGATCGTTCTTTGTTTGCCCCAACAAATAGTGAACGTTCCTGCAGAGAAAGTTTGAATGTTCGTATAAATTAATTGTCCGTTCTCCCAGACGATGTCAACCTCGGCATTCCCTTTTGCTCTCAGCCCGGTTATCGAGCCTGTGTTCCATGCCTGTGGCAGCGCTGGAAGAAGGTGAATCTCGCCCGCATAACTTTGCAGCAGCATCTCCGCTACGACAGCTGTACCGCCGAAATTTCCATCAACGACAAAAATATTACTCTCTGCTCCAGCAATTCCAGATTTGGAATAGGTGAACAGATTATCGAAGCACAGGCCGCCAATCAAATGTGAGAGGTGTTTATATGCCGTCTCCCCATCATGCAATCTCGCAAAACCCAGTCCAAACAAAGCAGCTGTAAATTCAACATCCTCCAACTCTTCCTGGACCATGCGGTTCTCCAACGTTATCCTTACTGCCGCACTGAGTTCCGGTGTATGGTCAGGTGTAATCCGACTGTCCGGATACAGCGCATACATATGAGACAAATGCCGATGCTCCGGCTGCGCCTCCTCATAATCCTCAAGCCACTCCTGTAACTGGCCTTTCTTGCCGATCTGTAGAGGTGGAAGATTGCCAATTGCTTCTTCCAGCTTGCGTCCGAGTTCTTCGTCTTTGTTCAAAAGTTCAACTGAATGAAGACAAAACTCAAAGAGCCTGCGCACCAGCATCTGGTCCATTGTCGTTCCCATGGACAGCTGTTGTGCCCCCTCTCTCGAATTACCAGGATAGAAATGATTTTCCGGCGAATTCGAAGGGCCCGTTACCAGCCAACCGTTCCGAGGATGCTCACACATATAGTCCAGATAGAAAGCCGCCGATTCTTTAAGTACGGGATAGGCCACATTCTCAAGGAAAACACGATCCTGACTGTACTCATAATGCTCAATCAGGTGTGTAGCCAGCCATAATCCGCCTGTAACATTCAATCCCCAAGAGGTCTCCCATCCAGGTAACGTAAAACCCCATACATTGGAGAACACATGAGCGACCCATCCGTCGCATCCATATACGTTACGTGCCGTTTCTCTGCCTGCCAGTGCCAGATCTTCAACGTAGCGCAACAGCGGAAGATGGCTCTCTCCCAGATTCACAATCTCTGTGGGGTAATAATTCATCTGGGTATTCACGTCCAGGTGATAGTCACAGCTCCAGCCCATCCGGCACGCTTCACCATCATTCCAGATTCCCTGGAGATGGAGCGGCAGCGGAGAGTTCTTGCGAGAACCCGCAATGGTCAGATACCGTCCATATTGAAAAAACAATGCGAACAGTTGCGGATCTTCATCCCCATCACCCTGTTCCAACAAACGAATGCGTTGATCTGTAGCCAGATCGGCTTTCCTCTTGCCCCCCAATTGAATATCAACCTTGTCATATTGCTCGCCGTAATCGCGAATATGCTCCTCCCTGAGCAAGGCATATCCCTTGTCTAAAGCCTTCAAAAGCGTAGACCCGCTCTCTGTTTCCCAATCCTGATCTGTACGGCGATAATCCGTACTGACAACAAAATAAATCCATGCCTCATCCGCTCCGGTCACGATCAATCGACCATCTCTACTTGCGATGGTTCCCCCGGAAATAACCAACTTGACCAAACCTTTGGACCATACGCCACAACTCCCATCACTATGTACATTTTCCGTTGCCTGTCCTTGGAATTCAAGCGTATTGTCATCTAAAGCTACAACCTTAAATGATTCCGTACCTGCCTGTAGGCTAAGTGTAAAGGTTACCCCACCCGGAACTTCGCTCCAGACTCTGGAGACCACTAGATCATCGACATTGGAAGCGAAAACTTCACGTCGAATCATGCTGTCGTCATTCTTCGAGAACGCCCCGGCCAGCGCTTGAGTCAGATCCAGCTCACGTTGGAAATTTCCCCCTTCATCCGAATTCGAATTCTTCTTCTCCATATCAATAACAACTTCACATAATCCAAGATGGGTACCGAAATTACGCTTCTTTGGCTGCAAATGTTGTTTGGCAAGACGATCTCCTTCATCATAATCGCCGGAGAAGAAATAGCTACGCATCTCTTCCAGTGCGGCCTTGCCTCCTTCGGAAGGCTGTTCTTGTTCAATCCGACCCGACCAGAAGGTAACCTCGCTCATACTCCATACCTCTCGATGCGAAGACGCCATAACTACTGCTCCTATCCTACCATTGCCCAGCGGCAGGCCTTGAGACCAATCCGTAGCAGGAGTTGAATACCATAAAGTAAAATCGTTCATATCATTTCCTCCAGTCCAATAATGATTATCTTTAGAAATAGACTCGTTCCCAAAATAGACAAACGCGCGATCTGTGAGATACATAAGCGCGCGTTTGACTTTGTTTTTATATCCTAAAACCGTACACAGCTCTGGTTTGTCTTTTCGCCCAGTCAGTTTCCCTTCACAGTCAATCTAAAGATTTTGGATTCCGCCGGTTCCAGTGAGACCGTGAGCTCTCCAGACGTTTCCCCTTGTGAACCTTCCCACAGATCTTGCACATTGTATAGGGCATTGGCGTTTAGCCCTGCCCGTTTCAGCGAGATGGATTTAACCGCAGCTTGTTCAGCATCAAAATTGAAGACGGCAAGATAGAAACCCTTCTCTTCTGGCGATTCCAGGACAAACACGTCAGAAGACAGCTTCCCATAATCACCTTCAACTGGACGGAAGGTTTTGCCCATACGAGCAACGCTCAAAATATCCTTGTTGCCAAGCCATTCTTTTGCTCGTTCGGCAGCTTCCTCTTTGCGGAAGTCATCCCCGAGCAGGAGCACTGTACCGGCAATAACTGAAGCGGTCAGACGGCTGCGTCCTTCATGCCAACCGGTTGCTTCCTGGTTGAAGCTCTTGTACAACACCGAATGATCAGGATCATTGTAGCGATAGAGCGTATTGCTCATCCACCAGCCGTGTGTCAATGAGTTCAGCAGGTATTCCGTATCCGCAAGTGTACCGAAGACATCACAGGAGATACGGCGGCTGTGGGCAAAAGCATAAGGAAATAATGGGGCGATGGACAAGTTAATGAAAAACGGTCGTCCGATTACGTCTGGCGAGAGCTTATGCTGCAAATAAGACATGCCATAATGATAAGCAGCGATTCCTGTTGTAATATCCGGGTTGTGGTGCTGCCCTTCCAGCGCGCCATGCGCCAAGAAATCCAATTTGATATATTCGAAACCTTCCGAGATGAATTTGTCCGTGAACCAGTCAATCCTTTGCAGGTTTCCAGGATGTGTCGGGTCAATAGCCAGACCACCGTCTACATCCGGCAGGATCTCGCCCTCACCGTCACGCAGCAGGATATCAGCATAGGTGTATTTTCCGTTCGTTCCTTCGACTGTCTGACCGAACTGATCAGGCCCTCCCCAGAAGGCAAATGGGGTCCAGTAGGTGCCTGCTCTATGTCCGTTTTGCCGTACCCGGTCCAACGCACTCTTCATTTCTTCCGGCGTAAAATTGTCCCAGAACGCATCAAAGTTGATGTATAACGTATTCTCATTCTCGAATCCAAGCGGCTGTACTTCATTTTTTAGAAAATCGCTGGTCGCTGTATACAGATCATAGTCCAGATCACTCATGGCCGCAGACCAGCTGTTCCATCCGATCGGAACACCGCCCTCCCAAGGCAATTGAGCCTCAATCCAGGTATTCGCCTGACCGTAAGCTTCAAGACCTTCACGGTAGTCTTCATAGAACCCGACAAATACCAGGGGAGATTCCACTCTTTTTCCCTTCACATAACCATGAGGCTGGGAATCGCGAGTCAGTTCACTCACGGCACCACCGTACAGATCAAGTCCCTCAAGCTGTCCACTTTTTTCGCTTTGCATACGAATCCCTGTTTTCCATACTTTATGCGTAAGTGAACCCATCACAATTCCCCGGCGGCTCTGGGGCGCGAACAAGGCTGTCGCTTCGTAGCTTTCCACATCAAGCGGCGGCTTGACCACCGTATATCTCACCCATTTATCATTATCAAACGGAACGCATAGAATGCTTGGTTCATCTTGGCCGGATTCTCCGCCAAGGGATATGGTTTTGGATTGGATGACAGCCATGCGATTCGCCTTAAGCTCTTCATCACCTGTTATAGCGGTCTGCACCAGTACATACGGTGAGGATTCATACATATAGAAATGCTGCTCCAGTTGCGGCAGCAACGAGGCTGTATGCAGAACAACCAAGCGGATACCTTTTCCAAAACCTTCTCGAACAATATCTTCCTGTGTCGTTAGCTCATGGTTCTGATAATGATCCGTGCTGTATTCCCGTCCCTGCCAGCGAAAAGCACTACGAATGCCTTTCACATGGGAAGAATGATTGCCGATGCATGACACTTCACCATTTTCAAGATTAATCTCCAGGCTCACGTGCCCATTTGTAACGCTTACAAGATTATTATCCTGTTGATGCACTTGTACAGCTGTATTGCTAGTTAGCATTATGTGCCTCCTTATTGTTGCATGCTGTGCCCTGAGCGGAGCCGGTTATGTCTCTCCTGCCCAAGTCTGCCCTCATTATAAAGACCGAATAGAGTAGTTTCCATGCAACAATCTTCCGATACATGACGCGATTTAACTCAACTCAAGCGTTATCACAATTGATCTTCACCTCTTTGCACACAGCCCCTGGAAGAGGCAGCGAAGTTGCGGTCGATCTGAAATGAAGGGTGTGCGCCAAGAAGATTCGGATCTAGAACAGGCTCGAGCCCGTGCTCTCGTCTCCCTGTCGCTCAAGGTAGGTTCTGGCGACGACAAATCAGCCTTTTAGTATTTCAGTTATAAAAAAAAGACCCATCGCCCTTACTTAGTTAATCAACTAATCGGCAATGGGAACATATTCTTGTTTTCTTGACTTCTTCTAGGAGCTCATCTTTAACGATGCATTGCTTGGCCTATGATGTTTTCGATAACAGCTAAAGATTTATAAATGTTTAGTGCAATTATACAGCGAACAGTTCCATCGCGATTGCCCTGTATTCAGCAGGGTAATCGATGTATTCAAGAGACTTTCTGTCATGTCGACATGGGGTACGAGTCTCTTCAGAGTCATTCCAAGGAATGCACCGTGACTCACAATTAATATTTTCTGGTCTGGGTGTCTTAATGATATGTCGGTAAGGCACTGCTTTCCTCTTTTTACAATCTCATCGTTTGATTCGATACCAAGATCTAGTCTGGACCATCCATATCCCCACCGTTTGACGCGTTCCTGTTCTGTCGTTCCTTCTATAAGCCCACAGTTCATTTCTCTTAAGCGCGGGTCTGTTCTCACTTCAATATTCTTGATCTTACCGATGATTTCCGCTGTTTCAAGTGCTCTGGACAAATCACTAGAATAAATATAGTCCCAATGTTCCATGCCAATTCTTTTGGACAATAGTTCAGCTTGGTTTCGACCTCTCTCATTAAGCGGAATATCGGAATGGCCTTGTGTTCGATATTCATCGTTCCAATCCGTGACTCCATGTCGTATCAATCCTAGCGTAGTCATTTATATCCCTCTTTTCCTACGTATTTATGTAAGTCGCTTTAATCTTGTCCATCGACACTCGCTACCAAGTATCATGATTCTGTGTATTTATTTCAATACTTTAATTGGAGCTGAGATCACTTGGGAATTATTAATCTCTCTAAGATGCAGTATTCACTCTATTAAGCGTCAACTATTTTCAGCCTATCATATTCCTTACATATTCAGAGCACTTTTGGACGAATTCATGTAACTTATTCAAGTCTACACATCGTTTTTCCATCAGTGGGTTATCCCAATCATAATCTTTAATTACCACAACAGCAAACTCCTTCCCATACCACCCAACATCAATAATAATATTCGTTCCACAATCATACCTGACTTGAAAAATATCTTCTTGATCCAAGAACAGGAATCAGTTTGCCGAGCTTGCTCTGCGACATCTGTTCGAGCATGCAGTTCACCAAAACCGTATGCGTGCTTCTGAAGTTCCGACATATACTACACGCCACGAGCCAGCCTCACCAAATGGTTGAAGCCGATTAGCCTTACGTAGTAATTCAACAACTAATTTCTGGTCCACCGGCGCAGAGTTACATTTACGAATGCTTGTGCGCTCCCTGATCAATTCCGCCAGACTCAAATGCTGAGGGATTTTCTCAATGCTTTCTCGCTGGGCGATACTTAGGAAATGCTCAATTTCTGTATTCTTGTGGTTCTCATATACATGTAAAAGACGAATAAATTGGTCATGAAGCAACTGTTTTGTTCGATCTTTTGAAGTCATCTTGTGATCGCTCCTTATTTACTGGTGAACAAAATAGCATGAATGATAATTATTATCAACTTCATTCTTTGACATTACAACATCACTTTACAATTCAGGACAGAGAACTCTACTCTGTCCTCATTCTGACCATATTAATCCATATGCTCAAGCTCGCGCAGACTAATGAACAATAAAAAACCGTTGATCATCTGAATCAGATCAACGGTTTTTTTAATTATGGAAACAGCTGTTTTATTACTGTTCTTTATACACGCGTACATAATCCACTTGCATAGTCGCCGGGATATCGGAGGCGTTCGGGATACGGCCGCCGTCAAAGTTTCCGCCGACTGCCAGGTTCATAATGAGGTAGAACGGCTCATCGAAAGGTGCATTCGGATTATTCGGTGCAGCTGCGGAATACCACTGCTCGTTAGTGACTTTATAGAAAAACTTGCCGTCTACATACCATTTAATGTTGTCCTCTTCCCAGACTACCGAGTATACATGATAATCGTTGGCAATAGTTTGCCCTGCCGGGAAGTGATAATCGCCGCCCGAATACTGGTTCCCGGGCCATTGGCCACCAAAGTGTATGGTACCGCTTAGTGATCCAGGCAGACGGCCTCTCGCTTCCATCACATCAATTTCACCTGATGCAGCCCAAGTGCCGTATACCGAGTCTTGTGGAAGCATCCACAGTGCTGGCCATATACCATCACCGGTAGGAAGCTTGGCACGAAAATCGACTCTGCCATACTTCAAGGACAGTTTATCCTTGGTGTTAATCTTCCCTGAAGAATACTGTGCATACCGATTCGGGTCTTGCGGGAAAGATTTGCTGTCGTTCATGGCTTTGATATTCAGCTTTCCGTCCTGTACATATACATTTTGGGTGCTGTTTGTGTAGTGCTGCAGCTCTGCATTACCCCACCCCCATGTACCGGGATCGTTGTTGAGATAATATCCTGTTTCATAGTTCCATTTGCTTGTATCCAACGTAGTTCCGTTAAACTCATCCTGCCAGATGAGGTTCATGCCCGCGATAGCCGGGTTGGTTGGTGTTCCGATGGAGATATCCTCTTGATCGGATACATCCGGACGTGGAGCATTGGGATTGCCGATAAAGGTATAGTTGACGAAGTTGTTGCCAATATTTCCGCCTGCCTGACCGTTCAGTGGATAGCCTATACGAATCTGCATATTCTCTTGGATCGGCTGGAACCAAAGGCCATAGACGTAATCGGCCCAGTATCCCCACTGGTTGGCATCGGACATATTGTTGTACCCATTACCGGAGTATGCAAATTTGCTCTGGCTGGAGTTACTCATATCAACCCATTGTCCATTGATGTTAATTTGGTATACAAAATTACCCAATTCCTTGGCGATTGGCGCCCCCCCATCAATTTTCGGAAGCGGAACTCCAATGGAACCATTCGCATCTGCTGTGAAGGTTGTTCCTTCGTATGGCGTAATGACATATGAATTTCGTGTAGGTTCATTAAATGTAATCGTATAAACAAGGTTAACCGAAGAAGTCTTTGATTCCAATTTGACATTGATCGACTCCGTTACGTTAAACCAGTACCCACCGCCGCCATCCGTGAATTGGCCAAAATTTTGATCGTAGATCCAGCCGCTGGCTGCGTTATTGTCAATATCAATCCAGGTGCTGCTGTTTACAGGTTTGACATACACCTTCAAATCATCCGCAACAGCTTCATAAGTGACCGCAGGATTATTGTTGAACGTTGGATATGTAAAGCCTGCACCGCCTGTGAAACTTGCTGTGATCTGTGGACCTTGTGTTGCATTCATCGCTGTGATGGTTGTTTTATTGATGTTTTGGAATACAAGTTGATACTCCAGCTTAACACCATTCGCTTTGGAGTACAGTTGAATCTCGGTTGTTGCGGAGAGGGTGAACCAATAGCCATTGAAGCCGCCATCGTTCCAGTGCCCCCAGTTTTGGTTATAGATATAACCGCCTGCCTGGTCGATATCAACCCAGTTGTTGCCCACTTTTACATTAACGCCTACATCACTGTAAACATCATTCCATGTCGCGGAGCCCCCATTGAACTTAGGCATAACAAATCCGTAGCTGGCCTTGCCAACCCCTGATTTTGAAATAACAGGCCCGTCTGCGGGTGAGAAGTACTCCATTGAGGTTACGGTAGTCCCCGCTGCCTGAACCTTTGAAGCTGGCAGTATGCCAACACTAGTCAGCATCACAACCACAAGCAACATACCGAGCACCATTTTCATAAACCGTTTCTCCCTAAAGTGAGATGGATTCATAATTGCCCTCCTTTAATAGAATAATAACTTCTCCCAATCCATGTGCATTAAGGAAATCGCTTACATGAAGGGATATCTTTATTCTATCGAATAGGTTAATTCGCTGAAAAGGTACAATTGTTTTTGTGGTATCCCATTTTTTTGGCTTTTGATTCAATCTGCCTTCTGCCGCATCATCTGTCGGTACTCTGTGGGTTGGATCTGCATCACATGTCGGAACGCCCGTGTAAAGCTTTTGTAGCTTTCATATCCAACCATAGCAGCCACCTCAACAATTTTATGATCAGTTTCGGCGAGAAGCCGCCGTGCTTTATCCAGACGCACATCTCGTAGGTATTCAGCAAAACCTTTACCCATATTCTTCTTAAACAGATTTGAAAAATAAGCATAATTAAGCGATACATGATTAGATACCATCGCAAGGTCCAGCGGTTTATGGTAACTCTCGTGTATATAACGAATGGCTTCATTTAGATCCTGCGAATGGCGATAGCTGCATTTATAGTCATAATAGAACTGATTCAGCCGGAGCAGCTGCTGTTGCAATGCTTGTATATAATCACGCATCCCTTGATAATCAAAGAGATTACGCAATGATTCAAGGTCCAGCTCGTCTTCCCCCATATAAGGACGGATAACTCGTTCGTATTCCTCCATCATCTGAACGGTAGCGGCGCAGAGCTGTTGGGTATAGCGAATAGGATAGCGTTGCAGCACCTTTTTGTGAAATAGTGCAGAAATACCCTGAGTAATTATTCCACTGTTATCTGTTCCAACTGATTGGAAGAGTCCATACAAGTCTTCATAGGGAAGTTGCCACTGCTGCTCCATGTGCTCAATATGTGCTGGGAAGATACTGCACTGATCAGGAAACAAGTAACTGTGGCGATAGAGCTCAAGTACTTGGTTATAGCTGTTTGGTAGTTCTTTTAATCCCTGAATCGGGTTAGTCATGGCCGTTATGGCATTGATATTTCCTTCCTTTAGCGCTGTAGGATAAACACTTGGATCTATGGACGCATCCACCGCAAGGATCAGGTATGGGCGATGTTGCAGGCAAATACAACCTTGTCTGCCAAACACACGATAAGCAATGGATTCCATACTATGGGTGCTGCTGGCTCCGGGCTGGTTAATGCCAACTTCTTCCCTCAGCAGGGCTAGGCGATAATTACACCATAATGCATCATTTTGTTCCTCAATCTGAAGAATCCATGCGTCATCACTTAACGCACCTTGCATAAACATTCTTAATTCTTTACTCTCGGTCTCTTGGGCGAGACGGGATACATGCTGCATATTATGCGTAAGTGCCTGCCGTGTCTGAATCTCTTGCCATACATGCTCCAGGGAATTTTGCAGATCCTCTCGCTTCAAAGGTTTTAGCAAGTAGCCCTTTGCCCCAAGCCCGATCGCTTTTTGGGCATATGTAAAATCACTATAACCGCTGATAATGAGGTATTCCACATCCATATATTCCTCTTTGGTTTGAGCCATGAGTGCCAACCCATCCATATCCGGCATCCTGATATCGGTAATAACGATGTGAATGCAATGCTGCCGCAATAGGCACAGCGCCTCCATCCCGCTCGCGGCACAATATATGTTGTTCAGTTCCAGAGGGAATTGATGCAGCATGGCCTGCAGGCCGTCACGAATGTGTTTTTGATCGTCCACAATCAGGATATTAATCATGCCCTACCACCCTCCAAGATTTACATTTTCCCAAGGCAAGCGTATCGTTACACAGGTGTATGCACCTTGCACACTATCAATCCAAAGACCGCAATTCTTGCCATAATGAAGCTGCAACCGCTTATTCACGTTTTCCAAACCAAGTCCACTTCTGCTAGTAACCATCGGCGTATCCGATTCGCTTCGCAGTACTGCCTGAAGACGGTGTAACATCTCAGGCTCTAACCCCTCTCCGTAGTCTCTTATGTTAATGAATAGCAGACTGTCATTCTCCACAGAAAAGGTAATTTCTATAGATACGCTACCGCCTGAAGGTGCCCCGTGATGAACAACATTTTCAACGATGGGCTGCATACACATCTTGGGAATGGCGTAGCGAAGTATCTCCTGCGGAAGATCTGCCGTCATAACGATATTGCCGCCTTCCATGAAGTTGATAAATTCAATATAACTTTGGATATTGGCAAGCTCCTCACGAACAGCAACGGTATCACTACGCCACTGCATGCTGTAGCGCAGCTGCGAGCCCAACGACACCAATGAATTGGCTATAGCAGGCTGCCTCTGTACCTCTGCCACCATCCGGATCGATTCCAGGGCGTTATATAAAAAATGGGAGTTAATCTGCGAATGCAGGGAGTGCAACTGTGCGTTTTTGGCAATTAACTGCTTATCCACGACCTGTGTCATTAAACGTTTGACCTCATGTAACATTTTATTGTAATTCACCGCCACCTCATCGATTTCATCTCCTCTTTCGTTCTCATCAAGGCCTGTATCAATTATTGCATCCAACTCGCCTTTCCGTACCTGACGCATTGAAACGAGTACGCTGTCCAATCGCCGGAAAATACGCCGCGTCGTTTGGGATACGAGTAGCATAAATAGCAGCAATACACATAATGTAATCGTTACCACAAATGCATACCAACTGCGCGGTCCCTTCATCAATGCCTGATGGGAAGCAATATCGACTACATAAGTGTTCAACGGAGCGATGTATCGATACAATACATAGTAACTCTGATCTCCCACCCTGATCTGAAGTGGGCTTTCCTGCGGCGATATATCCAGCTGGCGATGAATACTGCCAAGGATCTCCTCCAGCCCCAGCCCGTACTTCTCAGAAAACTCATGCTGGGGATTGTAAACATACTGGGGAGGATTACTTTCGTTCATCAACACCGAAAAGAAGTCCCCCTTGTTCTCCTGTAGCAGGTCGCTGAAAAACATGCTGTGGGGAACGCGCACTTCCATAATGCTAGGGCGTTTTTGCTCCTGCCCTTGAAGGCGAACCAGACGATAGTAGGATAAGGTGTGCTCACCATCCCTAAAAGAAAATAAGCGGTAAGCCGCACCACCTTCATCTCGAAGCTTTACCCAATAATCCTGCGGCGAAAATTTCTTGTAATGATAGATTTCAGGCCAGATTTCATACAAGTTTGGGTTATCGACGTAAAAGCTAAGCTCACTGATCATCGCATTGCTTTGAATGATATTGAGCATTTGCTCATACTGGTTTTGCTTAAACTTTACCAGACGCAGTCCATCCACAATCATATTGGAATGAATAAAATCCACAAATGACTTTTGAGTGAGGGCTGTATTGGAAACGTTCTCAATCATGTCCATTCTTCCGCGTAATTGTTCATTCAGCCATGAAACGTGGCTGTTGCCCGTTGCCATAGCGTCCTTATATAGCTGGTTTTCTTGCATACGGATATACACAAAGGATATCAAAATAACAGGTATCGCAATCATCAGGCTAAATGCCAGAAACAGCTTTTGGGATATACGGGCATTGCGATAAAGCTTCCTCAATCTCGTCAGCAGGTATTTCATTCTGATGTATTCACCACCTTTGTCATATCCTATATTACTAGTTATCTCGTAGATAACGATGTATTAGGGAATGGTTATCTGGCTATCTTGGATTTTCGCAGCTCCAGTTCAGCCTGGCGATATTCCATCACCTGGTTAAAGCCGTAGTTCACACGACGTATCAGAAAATTTTCAAAAATTTTGTCAAAGGCAGCTTCATCCTTCGCTGTAATCAGTTCTGGCAGCACTTCTTCCCAATTCTGAGAAATACGTGACCAGGCTAACGCTATATCGGAATCTCCTACAGGATCGAGTCCCTTATAGATGCCGCTGTCCAGATCGGCGTGTTGGTTAGCGAACGCCTCCATTTGCTCAATGGACGGAGTATGCTCTGGTCTCCACGGGTTAACAAAAGCAGGGTTTCGCAGCATCCAGTAGGTATCCATAATGCCATATTCCTTTTCCAGCCGCTCCCGATCCGTGTCATGCAACTGGACCATTGCCGCCGTCAACTGCGGTTTGCCGTTCTCCATCGCCCAAGTTTCACCTTCTTTGCCCAAAAATAGATCCCTTTGGCCTTCTTCGCTGGCCAGATAGGTCAAAAAACGGATGGCTCGTTCAGGGTTTTTCGTGGATTTGCTAATCATCGTAACCATCCAGCCATCCATGCTGCCGGGGAACAGTTTGGCGGATTCTCCCCTGCTGCTCCGGGGTCCATCTACAGCAATATAGGTTGAATTCTGATTCGTAAGGACTTCCAATTTCGAATTGAGGTCCGATATGTCTGTCCATTCCCGAATCATCATAAAATATTGGGCATGGTTGGTTTTATCCTGCACCTGTGCACTGGAGTCGACCAGAAAATCAACATTAATCAGGCCCTGCTCGTAAGCGGTACGAAATGTTTTCAGCCACTCGATATAATCGGGATCTGTCATTCGATCATATACTTTACCGTTCTGCTCATGGGGTATTGCAAGCAGATTTTGCAAATATGCGGTCATCCCATAGGATGCATTCCCCTGTGCCCAAAATGGACTGATCAGCTGTCCTTTATAAACTGAATATTGATTCTTTAGCAACTGTAGTGCATTTAGAAAACCTTTCGGCGTGCTAAGGTCCGGTTTGCCCATCGATTCATACAGATCTTTACGTACGAGAAAGGTTTGGTTCGCTCCCGTCAAGCCGGTTGAACGCATCTGTTCGGGACTGTATGCATCATTAGGAATGACATAGGTATGCCCGTCTTCCTGCCGATACCACTGTAGAGCACCATCACCTGCTACCTTGTAAAAGTAAGGATCATACTGGTTGGCGAGCTCATCCAGGGCATAGATGAGATTACTCTCTCGAAGTTTGTTAACCGCACTCTCCCAAGAGCCGATGGTTATCAAATCCGGCAGACTACCGGTCGTCAACATCCGTGATAACATCTCGCTTGGTTCACCAGTAGGTACTTCAAATTCGATATTGACCCCTGTTTTTTGGGTGACATATTTGGAAGCCAGGCTTTCACCCCAAGTGTGCCCGTACCATTCGGCCCCAACGAACCACGTTAGATTGACGGGTGTGGTATCCAGCTTCCATGACGGTTCTTCCAGATTCAGATTGAGGCTCTGCATTTCTTCTGTGAAGTTAGCCTGTGTCGAAGCATGCCCATCTTTCGCTTGCTCTGACTCAGAACAAGCAGCCAAAAATGACATCAGACACATCATCAATACGGCTACAATAACAGGACTTCGAAACATGAACAACTAAGCGCCTCCTTTCTATACTGGCTATCCTTAATCCCATCTGCACCAGCATTCATACGAGTAGTGGTACAACCGATTTTACTATCCTTGGATTAAAATGGAAATGGTTTCGTGGTCGATTCTCAGATCATCCGCAACATTCCCCCTAACGAAACATAACTTGTAATAAATCAATCGAAGGGAGGCCAATTCGTGTATCTAATCTGGATACTTATTGTCGGTGGGCTGATTGGCTGGTTAAGTGGAAATCTGATTGGACGGGACGTGCCGGGAGGCGTACTCGGAAATATCATTGCTGGTTTTATTGGATCATGGTTAGGATATGAACTGTTGGGTCCGAGGGGGCCGGTAGTGGGTGGATTTCATATCATACCCGCGATCGTTGGGTCAATCATTGCTCTCTTAATTTTCTATGCGCTGGCACGCGGTGGAGCGTTCCGAAGACGTTAACAGGCGGAGTACCAGATCATCTTGAAAATTTCTGACAGGGGCAGGTACGACGAGATTTGTATCTTTAACCAAAGCTTCAAGCCAGATAAGCTCTGATGCGACATTCCCTTTTGAGTGAATGGAAATCGTTGAGGTATGGATTTTGATAAGATACTTTTGATTATCATCGTTGGTCTGAACTTGAAATGTAACATTATCACTCATTCCGAGATACACAAGTTTTTCCCAAATGATTGGGTATTGATGTAAAGCTTCTTTCGCTACCTTCGCATAATCTTCCTCAGAAAGCATAGTATCCACTCCAGTTAGTGTGATTTTTACTTCACAATTCTACCAAGCAGACTTTATTTTCTGGTGATAAAAGTTGATTATAACTAAACTTTACTGCTCAGTAATTGAATAAAGCCGCCGATCCTGTTGATCGGCGGCTTTATTTGGTTTTATGGAACTATTGTATCCCGTGCGTTAATGAACTGTTTTCCTAATTAAAACCCACCTCTAGAATGGATGATTTGTCCGGTGATCCATTGGGAATCGTCGCTTGCCAGAAAAGCAATCAGACGGGATACATCTTCAGGAAGACCGATCCTGCCCATCGGAAATCCCGGTAGCAAGGCTTTTTTCACTTCTTCTGACATCCAACCCGTATCGGTAGGACCGGGATCAACAGCATTCACAGTAATGTGAAAAGGAGCTAGTTCAGCAGACAGACATTCGGTAAAGGTGGAGACGGCGCCTTTTGTTGCGGCATAAGCGAGATTGCCAGGCATCGGCCCCTTACCCTGACCGGACGTAAGGTTGATGATCCGGCCGCTGTTAAGGGCCTGATGGCCGGCCAGTTCAACCTCCAGCATACGCGCAAATTCGGCCGATAGCATGAACGTACCTCGAATGTTCATGGCACAGTGCGCATCGATCAGTGATGCAGTCAATTGACGGAAATCAGCTGATACGCTGTACGTAGCGTTGTTGACGAGAATGGTCGGCAGCCCGACAGCCGACCGGCACGCATCAAGCACTCGCGCTGGAGAAGTGGGATCGGTAAGATCGACCTCCATATGCGCTGCCTTAATGCCATAAGAGCGAAGTTCTTCAGCGAAGAGATCCGGCCAGTTCTTGTCGGCATCTCCCGGATTCTCTGTCTTATCGTAATCGTACAGATGGGTATAGAACACATTAGCGCCTTCGTGTGCCAACGTGCGGCAGACGGCAGTTCCGATCCCTCCAGGGCGGCTTGTGCCTGTCACGATAGCGGTTTTTCCATGTAGTTTGGTCATTTTATTTCCTCCGTTTAATAAGGGAGGGAGAAATCCATTTTTCATTGGAGATGGAATTATCCTAGGTATAACAAAAACGGATACATCAAGTATCCGCGCCCGGGTTTGATCAAACGGTTCCTCGCGTCCCTTGAATGATTGCAGATCGGCATCACAAACGAGGCGTGTGGTAATAACCAAAACACCAAGTCGAGCGATCCAGTTTAGATAATCATTACAAGGAATTCCACATTGTCCAGCGAGTCCCCTTTCCTACATCTCCACTTCAAATATTACGAGTCAGACTCAATTACTGTCAAGATAATAAATACATGGGATTACAGTTCCAGTGAATATGGTTGGGTGGTCAAGCATCCAGCTAACCTGCAGACTGTTCACTTTTTTGAATGTAACTTTATATTCGATTTTTACAACTTCAATTCATATCGTATATCAGGTAAATTCTCTTCATTTTCTTGTCCTCTACCAGTGATTTCAAAACCATTATTCTCATAAAATCTTTGGGCATTTTTATTAACTTCAAATGTATATAAAGTTAATTTTCCATTTACTTGTGCTTTTGCTTTATTAAGCAAGGTTCGCCCTATTCCATTCCCTTGATAATCAATATGAATGTAAAGTTGGCTTATCTCAGTTTCACTATAGGCAATCATTCCAACTACTTTTTCATCAATTAAGGCTAAATCTATTTGATACTGTTTAGATAGTATATGATTTAAAAAATATAGATGGTTTTCGAAGCTATGGTTTTCAGCCTGACGAATTGCCCGTTCCTTACTATCTCTCCACATTTTCACTGTATGTTCAGCATACTTGGGATCATAGTTAGATACTTTAATTTCAAGTTTTTTCATTAATATACCTCCTTAAATAGAAAGATTTTCAAACGATGAAGTATTTACTCTATTAAGTGTCAACTATCTTCATCCTATTATTTCCCTTACATATTTAGAGCACTCTGGGACCAAGTTATGTAAATTATTCGAGGTGTAAGCAATAATTCTTGGTGAGAAATCAATGTCATCAAACATTAATGATGCTCCTCTCACTTTTATTTTTAAATATTGCAGTTTTTGTATGTCTCATAATCCAAACGACCATCCCCCGGTGGAATACCGAGAAACGGTCGTAGGGTAAATTTCGTCTTTTTGTCTACTTGACAGGATTATGACCATAAATAGTGACTTTCACTGAACTAATGTTCTTGTCCTTATACAATTTTTTCTAGACAATATTAAATCAGTGTTCTGGCCACCAGTTACCTCTGCCTGCCCTTCTGTTATATGCGTTCATTAATTCTGATCAATAATTTCTTTAAGATTTGCTTCTCCTCGTCATTAAGGGCTTGAACGATTTCATCCTCCACTTTTTGAAATGAGTTATTGAAGTCTTCAATCAAGTCAACCGCTTTTGGTAATACATAAATATTTTTTTGCCGTTCATTATTGGTCGGGATTTTACGTTCGATGAAACCTTTTTGCTCTAGACCTTGAAGCATGCTTGTAACGCTTGCCCCACGCAGATGGAACCGATCTGCAAGATCCTTTTGAATAATATGATTATCTTGATTCTCATAAATATAATCAATTACTTTTCCTTGTTGAGAACTTAATCCTAACTCTTTTATACTCTCATCCGCTCTTTTCTTTAACTTAAGACCGATAATTTGAAACAATTCCATAAAAGGCGTATCTTCTCGGGAATGCATGACCGTCCATCGTCCCCTCCGTAATTGTTAGGAATCTAATTGTAAGTAGCTAAAATATACAGTGATCCCAATAGGCTTGTCAAATAAACATTAGACTATTGACTGTTAGATACCTAACAGTTATACTCCGAAGTGTTGAATCACAAACACATTAGGAGGATTTTTTATGATGGAGAAATTAAATCAAAATGCTGGGTTAGAAGAAATTACGGCGATTACAAATGTACGGATCTTTGATGGATATCAAATTATTGCTCCCAGACATATTGTCATAAAAGGGGTGTCCATTATCTCAGTGGGCGGAGACATCCCGAGCGATGCAACAATTATCGATGGAGAAAATGCGACATTAATACCTGGTCTCATTGATGCACATGTTCATACCTCAATTGGCGGATTACGAGATGCCTTAAAATTCGGTGTTACAACAGAACTTGAAATGAACGGCGATTTTACTAAAAGAGGGCGCGAAATTCAGCTTAAAAATGTGGATGACATCGCAGACGTCCGATCTGCTGGTACAGCGATTACCGCTCCTGGTGGGCACCCAGATGAATTACTGCCTGATGGAGATGAAATACCTGAATTTGTATTAAAGGAACTAGAGAAGTTATCGGAGGAAGACCGGGAAGCAATGTTGGCCGCCTACGCTCACGATCACGACGAAATACCTCAAGTGACGACGGTTGAAGAAGCGATCAAACATGTGCATACCCAAGTGGAGAATGGATCTGACTATATTAAGATCATGATTGAAGAGGGAACGGTCATGGGTGCACCTGGCCTGCCTGTTCTAAGTGACGAGATTCTAAAAACAGCTGTTACTGAAGCCCACAAATTTGATAAGTTGGTTATTGCCCACGTCTTGACGGCTCTTTCATCGAAGGCAGCCATCGATTTTGGAGTCGACGGTTTGGGGCACTTGTTTATCGACAGACCCGAGTACACGTCCGAATTGGTCAAATCCATAGCTGATTCTGGAGCTTTTGTTACACCGTGCTTGGTGTTGAATTCATCGATTATAGGTAATCCGGCATCAGAATTGGCTAATGATCCACGAGTTCATTCCAAATTAAGCCCAGATTGGATCGATATCTTGAACTCAAGCTTCAATACGTTCCCACAAGGCAATATGGAGAACAGCTTTAAAAATGTGATGGATCTTCACCGTGCCGGAGTTGATATTCTTGTAGGGACGGATGTTGCACCGGTTCCCGTTCCGAACCTTGGTGGCCTTGCTCATGGGGCCAGTGTTCACCACGAAATGCAGCTACTGGTGAAGGCTGGGTTCACTCCGATCGAAGCTCTTCAGTCGGCTACTTCCAAACCGGCCCGTTGCTTTGGTCTACATGATCGTGGCCGGATTACCGAAGGTGCACGCGCTGATCTTATTCTCATTAACGGTGATCCGATCACTAATATTTCAGATACCTTGTCAATCAAATCTGTGTGGTTCAATGGTTCGCAAAAAATAGGCTAAAACTAGTAGTTTATATTTCCTAATTGTAAAATCACTAAGAAGAGGGAGTGCAAAATGCAGTCTCTCTTCGACTTTAATCTATTTATCCATCTACTAATTTTTTGGAACGATGCCCAGCGAAAATGAGTTGCAATTAGATCCCCTTCTGCTACCAGCTCCTTAGTGGAAGGCGTTAAATTTGTTAATATAGTCATTTAGAGTACTTTCTATAACTGTACTTACATAGTATCTATAGATTTCTTTCCGTCTATACTTCGGGGTGAATACAATGTGGGATTTACACATCCACTTTTGTGGGAGCTAGGCTGCAGCTCTTGTTTGCCACCCTAGATCATTCCTTCACCCAGCCTGAACATCTAATTTTATCGGAACGGTCTTGGTGATCAAACCTCAGGTCCCCCCACCCGCATAGTGGGTGGTTTTTTGTTTCGCGCGTTACACGCACTCACTGAGCTAAAGCCATAAAACAAAAAGCCGCTATAATAGCGACTCAACGGGAGCATATTCTTGTTCCTGACATTCTTCTTGCCTGAATACAACAAGAGGTACCTGTAATATTCTAGCTTATTTAATTAACTTATTTACAGTGATCATCAGTTCATCCAAAACTTTGTGATCGCCCTCTGAAATCCGTTCAATGACACAGCTTTTCATATGATGTTCCAAAAGCTGCTTTCCTACTCCATTCAACGCGGATTGAATGGAGGCAATTTGGTGCAATACGTCATCACAATACGTGTCCTTCTCAATCATTCCTTTTACTCCACGCACTTGCCCTTCAATCCGATTCAACCGGCTATTTAACTTTCGCTTTGTACTCTCCGAATGATGGCTTTTCCGCTCGTTTGAAGATGTATGGTCACATGAGGCGGCCTCAAGTATCGTATCATCCAAGTAGATCAACTCCTTTATTAACACATTACCATCCCCCCCTACCCTATATGGACTATCTTTCTCGTTAGATCAATGAATTTATGGAGAGAAGAACCGATTATTTATATGCTGATTGGTAATCTGACCATGTTCTTGTCCTTGATTTGGGAATAAAACTTGTACCGATAAAACAAAAAAGCCGCTAAAATAGCGACTTCAATGGGACCATGATCTAGTCCCTCGATATGAAATTCCTTTATTTATTGTTGAATGATACTCCATCCGCTTACATCACATTGTCCATAATCATTATCACCCACAGCAACCATCGTACCATCCGATTTTAGTCCAATCGTATGGGCACAGCCCGCCGAAACAGCTCTAATGTCATGCCAGCCACTTACATCACATTGGTGATGTTTATTCGAACCCACAGCAACCATCGTACCATCAGACTTAAGACCAACGGTATGATAACTCCCCGCTGCTACTGCTACAATATCGCGCCAACCGCTTACGCCGCATTCACCTTCATTATTTCTTCCCACAGCCACTACCGTGCCATCCGATTTGAGCCCAACCGTATGAAGATACCCCGCCGAAACAGCTAATATGTCGCCCCAGTCGTGTACGTTACATTGGTTATACTTATTGTTACCAACCGCTGTTAGCGTTCCGTCTATTTTTAGACCGACTGTATGCCAGTCACCCGTCGTGACCGATACAATATCATGCCAGCTTCTCACGTTGCATTCCCCTTCATTATTTCGCCCCACCGCAACCACGGTGCCATCTGATTTAACCCCAACCGTACGGCACCAACCTGCCGAAACGATTACGATATCGCGCCATTCGCTTACATTGCATTGGTCATGCTTATTCCAACCTATAGCTGTTACCGTACCATCAGATTTAAGACCAACGGTATGGGCATTACCTGTATTCGTAGCCATATGAACATTACCCGCTGCAACTGCGACGATATCGCACCAATCGCTTACCTTACATTGACCATATTTATTATCACCCGCAGCTGTTACTGTTCCGTCAGATTTAAGGGCAACGGTATGACGACGACCCGCCGCTATGGTACAGTTACGGAGCCGTTTCGTCTCAAAAACCGCTTCATTCCGTGAATTGTTGTAGTCCATTTCTTTCTCCCCTCCACAAATTGAAAATCCGCCGTTAGTTCAACTACAAGACATAACGTTTAGCGTTCATATCTTTCACAGAAAACATGCTCAAGAGGACATCAACATATTACTCTTATTCAACGTTGTATGTAATAATCTTGGCTGTCAAGATAACGGAACCACGCCGTACTAATCCAGGTATGTTGGTATCACCCTTCTGAAGGATTCATCCTTGTTTTAGTCGAAACAATATGGATAAATGTATCTGCCGCGTGATTTCTCTCATTTTATATGTTTAATATGCCAATGCAAAATTTTGAGACAAAAAATACCGACCCTTCAATTTCAAAGGTCGGTTTACCCAAATCGGGAGAAGAAAACAATGGTTATAGCTGTATTATATCCACCCCATGACGTTATATACTGTATTCTGCTCTAACTCTATGTTTATGTTGGCATATCAGTAATATCAACGCTCATATGTTCCGTAAGCATTAAGGTCACATCCACTTTCACTTTGCTCCACAATAATGTCATTTTGTGAAGGTAACCTCTTACCGAATAATTTACTGTTAAACTCAGCTCGGATCTCTCCTCTTCAATGATTTTTATATGATGTTCCTTTAAACTTTGTTTTGATTTGTACATCTCTAAAGCAATTTTCTTTTGGGTACCGTCCAGGTAATCAATATACACCGATTTCATTTTAAAGTTTGAAGCGTATATTTTATGCTTATCTACCTCCAGAGCACCTAAAAGATACGGAAGCTCTACCAGCCTCTTTACGAGTGCAAGTTCCTCAGAAGTTTGTCTCACCGTACACACCTCCTCCTTCTTCAAACTTTACAGTGACCAATTGATCAAAATCGACCCATTCAAATCCATTATCCATTTCAATTTTTATTTTTTTTCCAAAGGCGCTGACTGAAGTGACGATTCCGTGTATATACCGATTGCCTGACTCATTAAACACTTCAAAGGTGGCTTGCAACGTATAGTTGAGGGACATATCTATATGTTGAGCAATAATCTCCCACTCATCTTCATGAATCAGTGGTTTCGCTTGATGATGAATTTGAGTACGATGCTGTATAATTCGTTCTTTATGTTGTGGAAGCATCATGCGGCTCGATTCCCATAATCCATTGGCCTCCAGTTTTTTGCTCATTTGTAATGCCCCCCAATTTTAGATGCTCTATCAATCGCTTGACCTGCAGCCGTAATGGAGCTCGCTCGCAGAATGGCAATGTCGCCATATCGATCCTTAATGTTGTCCATCACCTGATCAATGGCTCGTTTCTGCTCTTGATCATCAAAGAAAGATAGTTGATATGTATCCGCGTTGGATAATTGAGACAGGGATACGCCTACACGGCGCACAGGTTGCCCATCCCAATGTTGATGGAATATGCGTTTGGCGATCTTGCACACATCAACGGTTATGTTTGTAGGATCAGACAGTTTAACTTGCCTGTGAAAACCAGTGGGGTGATCAAAATCTGCTCCCGATACACTCACAGATATGACACTACCCATCAGCCCTTTTTTACGGGCTCTTCTGCACACTTCTGAACAGATATCGAGAATAACCACTTCGATCTCCCATGCTTCTGTGAAATCCCTAGGCAGGGTCATTCCGTTTCCGATATCCTTTTGTGTGCTGTGTGTGTTGACGGTTACCGACGAATTGTCGAGTCCATTGGCGACTCTCCAGATGACTTCTCCATTAACACCCCACTTGCTTCTTAATTTAGAAAGAGGTGTATTCGCCAGGTCTTTAATGGTTCGGATACCCATCTTCCACAGATGTTTTTCCATTCTTGAGCCAATCCCCCACATATCGCGGATGGGCTTATCTCCAATGTGAAGATGCAACTCCTCTTTCTTTAAGTGAAAAATGCCACCCTCCGCTTTTTTAGCAATCATATCGCAGCACAATTTACTGATAATTTTGTTTTCACCAATTCCTGCTCTGGCATAAACCCCTGTTTCATTATAGATTTTGTCTTGAATTTGTTTGGCCAGATCGATTGGATCATTACCAAATAGATGCATAGACCCTGTAACATCAGCAAATAATTCGTCTATACTGTATGGCTCGACCAGATCGGTGAATTCCTCAATAATGGACATGATTTGAGTGGAAACTTCGATGTATTCTTGCATGTGAGGTTTTACAATGATCAGTTCAGGGCATTTCTGAAGAGACTGCCAGAGTGGTTCCGCGGTAGATACACCTTTAGCTTTGGCCAACGGACAAGCGGCAAGGATAATGCCAGAACGTCTTGCTGGATCGCCTGCAACGGCGAGTGGTTTATTTTTGTATTGGGGCATTTTTGCCTTTTCGACTGAAGCATAAAAACTCTGCATATCAATGAGCATAATGGTTCGCTGCTTAGTCCACACTGAAATCACTCCTGTACATTTAAGAACGTATGTTTCTATATATTATAAACCGAACATACGTTCTTTATGCAAGAGGTAAATATTTATATTTGGCATAGGACCATCGAATTCGGAGCGTCCGATTTATACAAACCCCATTTACTATAGAATTACGCAGCTCCAGGGTTCTGTTCGTTGACATCCACCTTTAAGTGGTGTCTTTTGTAAGCCCCTTGTCCTCATGTTCCCTCCCCTTATAAAGCTAGATATTGTAGAATAAAGCTAGAGATGATCGTTCTTATTCTACAGGAGGAAATGACATGTTGAAGGAAAAGTGTCCCACAGAGAACGGCTCTATTTTTTCAAAGCTGGCACTCGGTCTAGTTTTGATGTTTATGCTGATTGTACTGATCTTCTGGTGGATCTATCGATTAAATGTGGAAGATATTCAACGAGAGTTAGAAAAGAATAAATTGGGCGAAGTGCGATTCATGTCCTCCCAGCTATCGAATCAATTTGAGCAGGTATTAATGAATGCGCTAACATTATCAGAGGATCAATCCGTCAGAGGTTATACATATGTTCTTCATTACGGAAATGATTTTGCTAAATACAAGGCCAAGCTGGAGCTCATTGAGAAGCTGGCATTAAACAGTGCTTCCACCTCATGGAACAATACCATTATTTTGTATTATCCGGATCAAAAGGACACGGTATCTTCTGATCCCCAGTTTTCATTTCGATCATTCTCCATGTCCAAAGATCCGCTCGATCAATGGATATTACATATGAACAAGGATGGTACAGGTTATTATTCACATCTCACCAAGGGACATCGAGGGCCGATGTATATCGAGATCAGGATCTCATTAGATGTTTTGCAGAAAATGATGTCTGATTATACATCCGGAACACCGATGCTGTATGATTCCCATTTTAAAACAGCCATTCGAGGTTCAGGCTCCCTTGGACTTGCCCAGGCTGATGCTCAGGTTGTTCCACAGCTCAGAAATGACAGAGGTTTCTTTGAAATCTCCTTTCAGGACAGGAATTACTTCATTACTTATATGAAAGCAAGTATTCTGGATTTGTACTTTATCGACTATCATCCAACCAATCAGCTTCAGCAATCGATTTCACGTAACAATACGCTGTTTGTGCTGGCACTTGTAGCCCTGCTGCTTCTTTCGCTTTTGTACATCTTGGCTCTGCGTAATCAGATTCAACAACCCATTATTCGGTTGCGTAAAGCGATCGACCGGTTTGACCGGGGAGATTTCTCCAGCCGTGTCGACGAAACCCATATTATGGAATTTGAAATCCTGGGTCGATCGTTCAACCGAATGGCTGAGAATACGCAGACATTAATTGAGCAGGTCCTTATTGGAGAACTTTCCGTCAAAGAGGCCAGACTCAAGCAGTATCAGGCTCAGATCAATCCCCATTTCCTATACAACTGTCTCAACTATATCCAGAGCAAATCGAGTGTAAAGGATTATGAATCGGTCACAGCCATGACCTTGGAGCTGGCTTCCTACTGCCGTTATATTCATCGTATTGAAGATATGGATTCGACGCTGGGTGAAGAGCTTCGTTTTGTGAATCATTACATGTCCATTATTCATATGCGAAAAAAAACGATCACTTTTGATATCGATGTACCCAAAGAGCTTCTCTCGGTCCGTATCCCTCGTATGATTTTGCAGCCACTCGTTGAAAATGGGGTCAAACATGGGATTGAACCCTCCATGAGTTCAGGGAAAATTACGATTCGCGCGGAGCAGGACCATGAGGTCATCCGTATCATCGTTGCAGATAATGGTGTAGGCATGCCGGAAGAGCGACTGTCACTGATCTGCAAACACATGAATGAACTAACCCGCCCAGAGGAACAGATCGGAACAGGAGTTCGAAATGTCAATCAGCGAATCAGACTCACATATGGTAAACGATCGGGCTTGTCCGTTCAATCCAGCTTATATGAAGGTACCCTGTGCATCATTACTATACATAAGGGGGATATTGCAGATGCATCAGATTCTGTTAGTTGACGATGAATCCTATGTGATTGACGATCTTGAGATCTCATTTCCATGGGATGAATATCGGATCGAGCGTATTCACAAAGCATATTCCGGAATGCAGGCTTTATCCATTCTGGATGAACAGACCGTAGATATCGTGATTACCGATATTTCAATGCCGGTGATGAACGGACTTGAGCTGATTCGGCAGATCAAGGCGTCTAAACCCAACCTGCCCTGTATTTTGCTCACCGGTTATGCCGAGTTCGAGTATGCGAAAGAAGCGACCAGACACGGGGTTGTTGAGTATTTGCTAAAACCGCTTGATGTCGAAAAACTGGCGGCATGTCTGGAAAAAACAGTACTTTCCATTGAGGAACAAATCCGCAGAGCCTTGTCCTATGAACAGGCGATGAACTCGTTTCGCGAGCACCTGCCTTCGTTGAAGGACAGGCTGCTGAATCAGTTGATTGAAGGTAATCGTTATGCAGAAGATGCTTTGAACGACAAGTTGGCACACTATCATCTGCCCTTCCATGCCGAAGATGAAGTTCAACTCGTTCTGGTACGCCTGGAAGAACATTTCACCAGGCATACAACGAGCAGCTTGCAGTTGTTTGAGTATGCCGTGACCAACATCGCATGTGAGTTATACAACACAGCTTTTCATACCTGGCATTGTCGTGATCATTACGATTATCTGGTTTTCTTGTTAAAGTTAAGTCACAGTAAGCAATTGCCGGAGCAGGATCAGCTGGAGGATCAGAATCAGGGTCTCACGCATATCTCCCTACAGCTGCATCATAATGTCAATGAATATCTGAAAGGTGGCATTTCCGTCATCCTGAGCCAGAAGGGTAAACTCCAGCATGATATCCGGGACATGTATGAGCAAGCCCAGTCCGCTCTGAAAAAGCAGGTAGGTAACGGTACAGGGTACTTCCTTTCCCTTCAGGAAAGCTATCGTCCTGTGTCCATTCGTTCCTTGCATATATTATATGAACCACCAACCTTCAATTATTTGCTTGAAACGGGACAATGGGAAGTATTCAAAGAACGTCTGCACCGAATTGAGACTGGGTATAGCACGCTGCCTGAACAAACTGAAGAACATCTGGATGAGATTCAGATTATATTGTTATCGGCTTTTCATTACATTGCCCACAAAAATCATGCGCTGTTATCCGATTTGGTCGGAAACGAATGGGTTCCGCGTATGCCTTTTCGGTCTGTATCCCAACTTACAGATTGGGCTGAAAACATGCTTGATCGGCTGCGAACGAAGCTGGAGGAACAGTCTTTAGATGAGCAACATGATGTCATACATCAGATCAAGACGTTTGTTTCTGCCAATCTGCACTCCCTCAGTCTCCAATCGATCGCGGATCATGTATCCTTGCATCCGGTTTATGTCTCCAAGCTGTTCAAACAAATTCAAGGCATCAGCTTGAGTGAGTACATTCTAAGTGTCAAGATGGATCTTGCCCTCTACCTGCTTAATCATTCGCAGGATAAGGTATATGAGATTTCCGATAAACTGGGCTACGCCAACTCCCAATACTTCATCAAGGTGTTTCGCGATAAATTCGGTATGACGCCTCAGGATTACCGGGAGCAATAAAGTTAAAAAACCGCACTTCATGTACACAGGTAAATGAAACTCCTTGTAGATGAAGAGCGGTTCGTTTTTTATTTTATCGTGTCATACCATGCGTTTACTTCTTCGGTGATCTGTTTACCGCCAGAAGACATGTACTGTTGCACAAATGCATCAAAATCATCAACGGGTGCTTGACCATAAATGATTTTATTCAACACTTCCTTTTCCAGCTTGCTCAGCATATCGCCTCGGGAAACTTGTGTTTTCGTGGGTACACCCGTGAACATCTCAGGCATGATAATATCTTTTTGGTCAATGACAATCTTGGCGGCCTTAATCTGTTCAGGGATACGGTCTGCCAGGTTTTTCTCATACTGAGTGGTTGGTTCTTTACCCCCTGCAAGTTCTGCCAGGGTATTCATCATCAGGTTAGGGATAATCGCGCCGTCAAACGTCAACGTATAACGGATCGCATCAATCCAGCCGCCAGGAATTTTGTCGCTTTGCAGTTCTTTATAGACGGTTCCGTCTGGAGCGATGTCATAATCATAACCTTTAGCAAATCCGTGCACGAACGTTGTGCTGTCCGGATTAGCCCAGTGATCAAACAAATAGTTCTGATATACAAAGAATGCATCTTTATGTTCCATATCCTTATTAATGAGAACGGCTCCTGTACTTATTGGCGTTCCATGTCGTCCCATCTTCCCGTCAGGGCCGGCCGGAAGTGGATATGCTTTATACTCAGCATCAGGCACGTTTTTTTGCAGATCCGGGAGCGGCCAGCCTGTCATCCAGTAAGGGCCAACGATTATACCGGACTTGCCTGCAGTAAACGCCTCCGTTGCTTTGGGCTCATCATAAAGTCCCGCTTCCTTATCAATGTATCCTTTTTCCATCCATTCTTTCATTTTCGTCAGTGCGGGTTTCATCTCTGGCTGGATGGAGCCGTAGGCAAGTGAACCGTCTGCGGCTTTGTTCCACTGATTAGGCATCGCTCCAAACATGCCAAAAATCCAGCCGGATTCCGACATCCAGGTGTTCAGATCATTCTTGAAACCTACAGACAGAGCCATCGTATCCTTCTTGCCGTTGCCATCCGGATCTTGATTGACGAAGGCATCCATCACCGTTTCCAACTCGGCTAAATTGGTTGGTGCTTTCAAGTTTAACTTCTTGAGCCAATCTTCCCGAATGTACATGACGGGATCATTATTGTAAGCGTTCTCCAGAATAGGAATAGCCATACGTTTGCCATCACGCATATACGGGTTCCATACGTTTGGATCTTCCGCCATCGCTTTTTTGTATACATCGGAGGCATATTTATCAAATAATTCCCCCGCATCCGTGAATTGACCCGATTCGATCAAATCACTGATTAGCGTAGAGTCACCACGGAAAGAGATAATATCCGGCATTTTCTGACCCGAGGTTAACATGAGACGAAGTTTGGTCTGGTACGCATTATTTTGTTCACTCACCGTCCATAAGTATTTAATATCGATCCCCAGTGTATCGTGAGCCCACTTCGTATGAACGTTATTTTCAATGTTTTCCCCATTTTTGAACTTCAAGCTGCTGGTGATCGGAAATACAGTCGAAATGGTAACCGGTTCAACATATTTACCATTTTCAAACGGAGCGGAATAAAATTCATTACTGTCGCTAGGCTTTTTCTCTGATGTCGATTCATTGCTGCATGCTGCGAGCACACCAGATAACATTGTGGCAGCCATCAATATGCGAAGCGGTTTTTGCCATGTTTTAAACATGTTGTCTCCCCCATATCATTCTAAATTGGTTAGATCTAAATCCGTCTTACTCTTTAACAGCACCAAGTACAATCCCTTTAACAAAAAAGCGTTGCAGTAAGGGGTATACAACCAAAATCGGTGCCATGCCAATGAATATCTGAGCTGCCTTGATCGTCCGTTGTGAGATGTTCTCCAGGTCTTCGGGCCGCACGGAAACTTTACTGAAGTCCTGCTGTACGATGATCGTCTGGAGGAAGGTGGCTAATGGATACTTTTCGTGATCCGTCAGGAAAATCAACCCATCGAACCAGGCGTTCCAGTGCCCTACCATGGAGAACAGGGAGAGTGTAGCGATGGCTGGCATCGACACGGGCAAAAAGACAGAGATCAATGTTCGAAAGTAACCCGCACCATCGATGAAGGCAGCCTCCTCCAGCTCTTTGGGAACGTTGCGGAAGAAATTCAATAAAAGAATCATGTTCCAGACAGATACCGCTCCAGGAAGGATAAGCACCCACATCGTGTTGAGTAAATTGAGTTTCTGGATAAGAATGTAGAATGGAATTAATCCTCCGCTGAACAGCATCGTAAATACAAAATACCAGGTGTAGATGTTACGTCGTTTGAAGCTGCGATTCTCCCGGGATAAAGGGTAGGCCGCCAGCGTGACAATAACCATACTCAGGATTGTACCCAGCACGGTTCGCTGTATTGCAATCCATAGGGAACGAAGGAAGTTCTCATTGGCCAATGTTTTCTCATAAGCATCAAGTGTAAATTCAACCGGAAAGAGTCCAACCAGATTCGCATTGGCGGCTGCTTTACCGCTGAAGGAGACTGCGAGAATGTGGATCAACGGGATTATACAGAGTAGTGATAATAAAATTAAGAACGTATAGTTAAACACGGTGAATACTTTGTACGGCTTGGTTTTATGATACATGCGGTGAGGTCTCCTTTCTAGAAAATACGGTAGTTCGCAAATTTATACGCTGCACGGTATGCGATTACGATCAGCACGAATCCAACCACCGATTTGAAAAGTCCGACTGCAGCCGAGAATCCAAACTTACCATCGATGAGACCTACCCGATAAACAAAGGTGTCGATGATATCACCCTTATCGTAAACGAGCGGATTATACAGATTGAAAATCTGATCGAATCCTCCGTTCAGGATATTCCCGAGGGACAACGTTCCTACAACAATCATGATGGGAATGAGAGCCGGAATCGTAATGGACCAGGTCTGCTGCCAGCGACTTGCTCCGTCTACCTCAGCTGCCTCGTATAGTGCTGGATTAATGCCTGCCAGCGAGGCAAGAAAGATAATGGCACCAAACCCGAATTCCTTCCAGATATCACTTGTAACAACGACCATTCTAAACCAAGTGCCATCCCCAAGGAAAAAGATCGGTTCAAGACCAAACACCGCCCCAAGAAACTGATTGATCATACCTTTTGTTGCAAGCATGTCCAGCAAAATTCCGCCTAGTATGACCCATGACAGAAAGTGCGGCAGATAAACGAACGTTTGTATACTCTTCTTGAAGGTTTCCTTTCGTACTTCGTTAAGGAGTAAGGCAAAGATCAGCGGTGCAATCAGACCTCCAATCAGTTTCAAACTTGCAATAATCAGGGTGTTCCAGATCACCTGCACATTCTCCGGCATACTGAACAGGAATTGGAAATGCTCCAGTCCGATCCAGGAAGACTTTGCAAACCCGAGCCAGGGCTTATAATCCTGAAAAGCAATGACCAATCCGCCCATCGGTATGTACGCAAATATGAACGTCAAAATAACTGCTGGCAATAACATCAGATCCAGTGCCAGCGTTCGCCTGGAGCCTTTTTTGCGTTTGGTACGCCGGGGACTCGGACGAATCACATCGACTTGGGTGGGTGTGGTGGCTTTGGCATTACTCATTCGTGTGCTCCCCCTCTTTCTCTATTGGTTTCAGAGACGTTAGCCAAGGTTCTGTTTAATCTCCGTAGGTTTAAGTATAGATTGGCTCCCTCCAAGTCAACATGATAAAACCATAGCTTCGATAACAAATTGTTAATATGACTTGTTGTTTGCACGAAAAGAACCCCCGTACATATGGATCGTTCTCTCCACAAGTACGAGGGTTCTGACTTTACAGTGATAACTAACGATGATTTAATGTTTGTCTTTTCCTACAAAAGAGAGAATGCCATACGCTATCCTCAGAGATGTAAGGCGTTTCAATGAATAGTTTCATCTCAGCAGGGTCATCGCTGTACTGGAATGTTCCAGTGACCTTATGCCAAGTATTCCATTGCGCTTTAGCGATCTCCACGCTGCCGATCGAATTCCAGCTTTCGGCATTCGTTTTTTTATACGCGGTGAGCTGCAACGTTTAATCGGAAGCTGGCTCTTGTGTAAGCTTGACATATGCTGTAATTACATATAATTGATTACGCTGAAGCAGCTCTTTCATCGAGAACATGGGTCCATGATAGGAGCGTTCACGGTTGGTAACCAACATGCTTGACTTCCCTTCATGTGCTTCCTTTTCTGTTACTGTGAGGTTTTCCGCACCAACCCGTGCAGTCCATCCCTGAAGTGTACCATCTTCAAAAAAACAAAATGTTATCATCTGTTATGTAGAGCGTCATAAACTATGCTGCATCAGAATGTCTACTACCGTTATTACTTAGAAATCGCATCGGGGATATCTCCTCCAGCTTCAAGAACTACGGGTGATCCAACGAAGAGCCTTTTGGGTTTTGCACGAGGTTAGCCAGCTTGGTTGTAAATTCTTCGACCATGTTAGAAAGCGGTTCATCTGTTCGTGTGATTCTCCCCAAGATGGCTTTCTCAGAGCTGAATTGTTGTAAAGGAACTGTTACGAATTGTTCACGATAGGTGGAAGACAACGCATTTAATATAAAATCTGGAGCAATCGTTATAGCATTGCCGTAAACAATCATTTGGCACAATGCATCGATGTTATTCGTGATCAAGGCGATACGGTTGGTATGATTAGTGGAAATTAACGTATGAGCGATATTTTCAATATGTTCGTCTTTGTATAAAACAAATACTTCATTGTGCAAGTCTTCAGGTGATATTGTTTTAAAAAAGCGTAATGACGACCGGTTGTTCATGATCAACACTGCGTTGCCTTCAACGATAGGAACCCATTTGAACAAATCGTCCTGTTGGCTTTTATTATATGAGAGTAATCCCATGTGCGCATAACCCTCTTGAACATGTTTCATCACCGTTAGTGTATCTCCTTCGATCATCTGAACTTTGAGTGTCGGATATGTATTCATCAGTTCCAACATGGTCTGCACCACTTGAGGAACAAATCCAGGAATGGTGGAAATCGTGATGCACACTGAGGATTCTTCCTTGAAACTGAGCAATGCACTCTGCATGTGTTCAATATTTTTGAGGACGGCTGCCGCATGCTGCAGAATAAGCTCTCCTTCTGCTGTTGGTACGACTCCTTTTTTGGTACGGTAAAAAATAACGGTATCCATCTCTTCTTCCAATTGTTTGATGGACTGACTAATCGTTGGCACGGTGAGATGATGCACGCTCGCGGCCTTCGTGAATGAACCCCACTGTGCAGCAGATAATAAATATTGCAACTGTGAAATATTCATTTCATCCCTCTTATCTTTAAAATAATATTTATGATACTAAATTATATTTAAATATATTTTATGATTGTATTCAAGTATTCTTTATATAGGAGGTCGATATGATGCGGAGTATACGAAGTTTCTTAGTCGAATTGTTGCTGAGAATGACCAAAAAGAAGCTTGATGTGAATGAGTTTATGGAGGAACGCGGAAAGAGTAACAGCATGCCCTATGAATTACCTGCCAAACTTAAGCAGAAGTATAATATTACCAAAGAACACAGTCTCCCGGTAGACACGTATATGTTGAAATCCAAATCTCTCTCGGGCGAACGAGTTGTTCTGTATTTGCCTGGTGGAGGATATGTTGAGCAACCGCTGACATGGCACTGGCATTTTTTAAACAACTTAACGGAGCAACTTCATTGCACGGTGTATGCGCCAATTTACCCGAAAGCACCGAATTATCAGTACATGGATGCAATTGAGAGTGTTCTTAGGGTATATGAGCATGTATTAAAAATAACTGAACCGGAAAACATCGTCATAATGGGCGATTCTGCTGGTGGTGGTCTTTCCTTGGCTTTTGCGCAATATTTATTGGAACAAGGATTGCCACAGCCCAAGGACATTATTCTGCTGTCTCCATGGCTTGATATTACATTAAGCAACCCTGAAGTAATCGCCATGATGGATAAAGAGCCGATGTTGAACTGGGACATGCTGGTTGAGTCTGGGAGAAGGTATGCAGGTGAAACCCCTCGCTCACACTACTTGCTCAGTCCGATTCATGGGGAAATTAAAAATTTGGGTAAAATTTCACTGTTTATAGGAACACATGAATTATTCCTTCCGGATGCCCGAAAATTCAAAGAAAAAGCTACCCGGCAATCGGTTGATATCAACTATTTCGAGTATCCCAAAATGAATCATGTCTTCCCCGTTTTTCCTATACCCGAAGCCAAAAAGGCGCTTAAACAGATGGTGGATATTATCCAGAGTCGAGGTAAGTAGGAGCGATCGCGTTAGAAGTGAAGTGTAGATATCAAAAAATCAGCGCAAGAAAAGAGCAAGCCATCTTCTGGATGACCTGCTCTTTTTCTTCATTGTAGGTATCCTCATCAGGACATTGCCTAAGATAACAGGAAGGCAACAAGACGGCCTACTTCTTCAGGTTTACCAAAACGTCTTTTGAACCGTATCATCTACATATTTTTGAACAGCTTGCTTATCTGATACATCAGCAGTACGTAGAAGAACTTCAGTCTCAGGTGCAACTTCCAGAATCAAGTCTATTCGTAAATTTCATTCATTAATATTTTCTTGGCTTTAGCTCCACTATTAGAGTAATCAAACATTGACATACTCCCCCCACTCACTGAAATCAGGAGCTATATTGTTATTCTGGAATCTTTTCCATACGATTAGCATGGGATAGATTATGAAAGGTGGTATAGATATGAAAATTCTCATCGTTGGTTATTTTAACGAAACTGCAAAATCAAATATTACAGCGTATTTTCCGCAAGACTGGAACGTTGGCATTGATTGATGGATGAGAATCAATTGGACTATACAGGGAGTGAGTTAAAGGGGAAAACGATTGGGATTATCGGTTTGGGCGCTATTGGGCAAGAAGTGGCTTCGTTTTGCAGGGTTTTTGATATGAATGTGCAGGCTTATGCAAGAAAAGCTGTTGTACAATCTGAGGACGTGGTGAAAATGACGGATTTCGATACACTTATAAGCACATCGGATGGTCGGAAATTTCATAAAATAAGATATGATTTCTTTATAAATAATATAAAACGTGTAGAAAATGGTGAAGAGCCTGAAAGTAAATTCAATTAGATATTCACCTAACATTCGTCTGTTCATTTTCTTCAAGTTCCCAGGAGTGCACCTGCTTTGCAAATTGCAAGAAGAAAGCAGAGTCGCTTAAAGCCCCCCAAATATATGCTACAGCATGTATTTGGGGGGCTTTAAAACCTAGCGTGTCAATTCGTTTAATCCTCTTGCACATTCATGTACAGTTTTTCTAATATTACTTTTAACTGTTTTAGTTCCTCCGGCTCTAACCCTCGTGTGACGTAATTATGAGCGTCTTTGACCGTTAACAACAACTGTTGCTTTACTTCTTCTCCTTTAGGAGACAAATATAAATGATGTGAACGCTTATCTTGATCATTAATCATACGTCGAACCATTTCTTTACGTTCTAACGAATGTATCATCCTCACGACAGTTGTTTGATCCCGATCGATTGCCTCTGCCAGCTCTTTTTGAGTCGTAGCTTTATCAATATCCATATAAAAAATAATACTCCATTGTTCAGGCGTGACCTTATAAGGTTTCAATTGTTTGATAAAATAATTTGTAAGCTTAAGATCAGTACGGTGAATTAAAAAACCAGTCACATCGTATAAGTCCATTGTTGTACCCTCATTCATCATGTTCTTACACCAATTATAGGTGATCTGAACGATTGTTACAAACTACTTTATATCGCCATCATGCTTAAATAAGTCGTTTAAAAGAAATGATACATCGACACCATCAAGCTAAGAACAAACAAAATGAGTGCAGGAATGGCCTTTTGTATGGGGTCTTTGGCTAAAACAATCAAGGTAAACGCCCCAGCAAGCATCGTTCCACCTAGAAGCACACCCGCCAAAAGTGCATAAATAGGTATCCATATGCCAACGATCATACCAATGGCTCCCACAATCTCAAACGAACCGGTCAGAACATTAAAGTAAGAGGGCAATCCAAATCGTTTGAATTCGTCGGCCATTTTACCCGAAATAATTTTGCTTCCTGTGAATAGGAAAAAGAGACCTAAAAGAATCTGTAAAACGGTAATAAAAATGAACATAGCTATCCTTCTTTCATTAAGTTGTACATATAGGATTAATATATGCTATAGCATGTATTTTGTGTGATATGATTCAATTTGTCAACCTTTAAGAGATATTTAAAGTACACTAACTTCCTTTCAAAGGATACCACCAATCCAAAATTTACTCGTATTGAATTGATTGTTCATACAATGAAATTAATAATATCTGATGTCGATTAGAAAATTAATCACTTTCAAGTACATGCTATAACATATGCTTGAAAGTGATTTTAACGATCTAACCGCAATTCCTATTGAACAGGGTTACGATACTCCAGAAGGTCCTTCAAATTCGAGATTTTCTGCAGCAGCTTCTCCCCAACATTGGTTTCCTTCACCAGTTTCCGTTCCAGTTCTTTGTCCACCAGTCTTTTCACAGACAATACGTCCGTTCCGTTGCATAACACATCTTCTTTTGATTTAAATTTCTGGTGGGCGACGAGCTGCATGCCAAAAGAATTGTACAGCAAGGTATATCCGGCAATGCCTGTGGTGGATTGATAGGCTTTGGAAAAACCGCCGTCAATCACGATCATTTTTCCGTTTGCTTTAACAGGGCTCTCTCCACTTATTTCTTTGACTGGCGTGTGCCCGTTAATGACATGTCCATGATCCGGATTCAAATCAAACTCCTGCAAGATTCTTCGACAGATCTCTTCATTTTCACGTAAATGGTAGTAAGGATTTTTTTTCTCCTTATGTGCTTCTTTTTCTTGAATAAAATAACGTTCAAAAGTGGTCATTTCTCTCTTGCCAAAGAGTGAGGAACATTCCCCTGTCCAGATGTACCATACCATATCCGTCGCCAGATCTTCTGTTTGTTCCGGATGTGCAAAGGCGTAACGTAAATAATCCTCAAAAACATCAAGCAATTGACGGCCCGCATATGTCTTGTCTTCAATCTGCATTTCTTCCATATTTCCTTCTTCATCCAAAGGAATACAGCCGTGGATTAACAAATTCCCATTGTATTTTAAATAAAGGCTACCCTTTTTCATGAGGAAATTCATATGTCTGGCCATCTTTTCGGAATGCTGAACGGAGAACAGCAGTTTTTCCATCACCTGGCGTTCTTCCTCCAGCAATTCTTCAGGCTTCTGCGGATTAACAGTGGTAAAACAGGTGTTTTCCAGCAGGTACGTTTTTCCGCAGATGTTGATTTCATTGTTGTCGTAATCAATCTGCTCCAGCAAAAGTCTTTCAGACATATTAAAGTATGGACGTCTTTTGATAATCGGGCTTTCAAGTTTAAACTGGATCATGGCAATGGCTTGATGAATTTTGGTGATCTGCAGAATTTCCTGCTCCGATAAATTATGGCCAGCCTGTAGTTTAGGTCTGAAAGACGGATTGTCTTCATAATATTTCTCCGCCAGATTTAGCAGTGGGCGCAGATTGATTCCGTATACATCTTCAATGATGTCCAGATTGTCATATCTGGCGCAGATCCGAATAATATTCGCAAGGCAGACCAGAGAACCTGCGTAGGCTCCGATCCAGAGGACATCATGGTTCCCCCACTGTATGTCTACAGAATGGTAGTTGATCAACGTATCCATAATTTTATCGGGGTACGGCCCCCGGTCATAGATATCTCCAACCACATGAAGATGGTCAACCACCAGGCGTTGTGTCGTATAAGCAAGGCCGATAATGAGATTGTCCGCCTGGCCCAAGGATATAATTTGCCGATATATTTCCTCGTAATAAGGATCCTTATTGTTGGTCGAATCCGTCTTGTATAAAAGCTCTTCTACAATATATACATATTGCTCCGGCAGAGCTTTACGCAATTTTGAGCGTGTATACTTGGAAGAGGCATAAGAAATAAGCTTAAGCATGTGTTCAATTGTTAGTCTATACCACTGGTTCAAAGCCTGTTTATTGCTCAGTTCCCCTATAACCAGCTGTATTTTTTCTTCCGGGTAATAAACCAATGCCGCAAAATCATGGATTTCTTGATCCGTCCAAGTTTCCCGGAATAATTCTTTGATCTTCTCTTTGACGGTACCCGAACCGTTTCTTAGTACATGCTGAAAAGCCTGAAACTCCCCATGCAAATCACTGACAAAATGCTCGGTTCCCTTCGGGAGATTGGAGATCGCTTCAAGGTTGATGATCTCTGTTATGATTTTTTCTTCCGTATCATATTTCTCGGCCAATAAATCTAGAAACTGCTCATCCAAAACAGATGTCCCCCTTCAAGGAACTATGGTGTTGTGTAGCCGGGTCCAAAAGCTTTAGACCTATATAAAATTACACTCTATACTTGGTATTGATTATATGATAATTATCAGCATCGCCTTCCCCCATCATACTCCAGTTCATCATATATGAACAAATTTCATTAAATGGATTTGAATGAAATTTGTCTGTAGCTATTTTAGGAATAAGAATTGTGTTCAATGGGTACTTGTCCCTCGATATTTTCTTCACTAACTGCTATTTTACACAATGAAAAATAAACGATCTATTCTCAGAATTTGCTTGTTTAAATTCCCAATCACCATATGTTTTGATTTTTGAAAAACCGATTTGTTTCAGCGACTCTTCGAATTCTTCTTGATTTCGAAACCTCAGCTGCATTTTTTCATGAACTAACACTTTGTCTGTTTTGGTATTTTTTACAATTTCATAGAAAGTGTAAATATCTCCCTCAAACCCTTCATATTCTGTGTGAATTTCTAAAGGATCTCCGCTTAGTCTATCTTTAGCGAAGTCAGGAGTTTTGTCCTTCTCCCATTCTTCCCATACTTTTACCAAAGGGTTTCTTGTATCAAAAATAAAGTGCCCCCCCATTTTTAGGGATCGGAATACGTCTGAGATCACTCGCTTCCAACTATCATCTGTAAGAAATACCTGTGCAACATTGGCTGTCATAATCACCGCATCATAGGTATTGGTTTGTAAATCCGCACTATCACCTATAATCCAATTCACATTTCCAGAATTATCTTTACTTCGCGCCATCTCAATCGCTTCTTCATTGGGATCTATAGCGGTAATTTTATAACCGCGCTGAACAAGATGAGTGGTCCATCTTCCTGTTCCACAGCCCAGGTCAGCTATAAATTCTACTTTTTGTCTCTTTAACAATGCAAGGAAAAATTCATCGTCTTTTCCCCAATGGTTAATCTGGTCATATACTAATGGAATCATAAATAATATTTCCCCACTTTCAACAGCGTTTTACTGTGCTCAACAGTTTGATGTCTCGTACATAAGCTATACGGTTTTATTCTCACTCTGTGAACCAAAAACTTCCCTGGTTGCTTCTATAAAAGATAACAGCATTGGTGAAATCCATTTGTCTTTATGCCACAACATCTGTGTATATACCTGCAAGTCCGGAATTTGCCATGGGAGGACAACAAGTTCTCCACGTTCAACTTCAGACTCCACGACGATCTCAGGAAGAAAGGCAATACCCATGCCTGAAATTGCACATTGTTTAATGGCTTCAGCACTTTGAAACTCTAAATATGTAATGCTATCAATCCCCTCTTTCTCAAATGACCGATCAAACATCGTTCGATATGGACAACCCTTCTCATTTGTCAGGAACACTTCTTCATGAAAATCTTCCAATTGCAGCACAGTTCGTTTGGCGAGTGTGTGATCTGGAGCAGCTAACAATCGGAAATGTTCTTCCAGCAAAGGTTCCACGGAAAGTCCACTAGAGCGAATGGGTTCATCCAACATATAAACAATATCCGTGGTTCCCTCAAAGAGCGTTTGCTTGAGCTCTTGATTCGGAACTGAGCGGAAGATTAGACGAACTCCCGGATGCTGGGAACGAAACCGTTGGAAGACAGGTGGAAGCCGATAGGAGCAAATAACCTCATTTGCACTTATCGTTAAGGTACCACTTAGTTTTTCATTATCATGGACAGCACTGCGAGCTTCGTCCATTTTTTCAAGAACGCCTTGGGCGTGTGTTAAAAAGCGTTTACCCGCAGTTGTGAGCGCGAGTTGCTTGCCCAACCGATCAAAGAGGCGAACACCTAGCTCATCTTCCAATGCTTTAATTTGCATCGTGACGTTGGAAGGAACGTAGCTCAGCGCTTCTGCTGCTCGTGTGAAATTCAACGTTGTTGCAACCGTACAAAACGTATTCAGTTGACGCAATTCCATCCGATGATCCCCCTTCATCTTTCAATTTTATTGAATACTATCTTGAATTATATTCACTTTTATTGAGGGTATCACAGCTCTATACTGAGTACAAGAGATCACAGTGAACATGTGGTTTTTCATTTTGAAGGGAGCTATTATACGATGGATTATGAAATTTTTAATTTGTGTGATGTACTCTTACAATCAGGAGTGACGTTACCAAACGCTTTTCTTGCTTACAAAACATACGGAAAATTAAATGAACAGAAGGATAATGTTATTGTCTATCCAACGGCTTTTGGGGATCAGCATGTTCAGAATGAATGGCTTATTGGCAGTGGGATGGCACTGGATCCAGAGAAATATTTTATTATCGTTCCCAATTTGCTGGGGAATGGACTCTCTTCCTCTCCCAGTAACACGCCTCTTCCATTCGATCGGGCTAACTTTCCACAGGTAACCATCTATGACAACGTTCGATTCCAGCACCAACTGCTGACCGAAAAATTCGGTATTCAAAAGATTGCTCTCGTCGTCGGGTGGTCGATGGGAGGCATTCAGGCATTTCAATGGGGGGCAAGTTACCCGGAGATGGTCGAACGAATCGCACCTTTCGGAGGCATCGCCAAACCCTGGCCACACACATTTGTGGTCCTGGAAGGCGTGAAAGCTTCCCTGCTATCTGCAGTTGGCTTCGACTCAAGTAAATTAAACCAACTAAGTTCGACAGACATGCGTGCCGTTGGTCGGGTCTATGCAGGATGGGGACTATCACATGCGTTTTATAGAGAAGAGCTTTACCGTGAGATGGGATTTGACACATTGGAGGATTTTGTAGCTGGTGTCTGGGAAAATAGCTTTATGAATATGGATCCGCATAATGTTCTGGCCATGTTATGGACAGGTCAACATGCAGATATCAGTGCAAACCCCTCCTATAACGGAGACTTTGATAAATCACTTCAGAGCATAAAAGCTTTTGCCTGTATCATGCCCGGAAGCACGGATCTCTTCTGCACTGCGGCCGATAATGAATACGAAGCTAAGCGTATACCTAATGCTGTCTTGAAACCAATCCAATCGATCTGGGGCCATTTTGCTGGTCGTGGAATCAACAGTGCCGATAATCAATTTATTGATGACAATCTAAAACACTTGTTGTCACTTAGCACTAATGAATAGATAGTCACATGCATGGGATGTCTGTCAGGCCTAGCAAGATTCGCTGTTCTGCTCTAAGCAGTGCAATTTTCCATTTAGATACCTGTACCTCTGCCAGTCTCATTTCTATGGCTTTCATCTTTAGTTCCACCGGATAACTCACTCTGGTTGCTATTACAAATACACCTCCAAGATGATCTCCCTATCTTACGACAAGGTTTCATTCTCTTGAAGGTGTGTTTGATTAATACATATTCCTAATGATTATAACTACAATTAAGTAAGTACAGTCATCGCCTCTCTTGTAAATGGAACCAGATCACCAGTACGTCCTTCTTGAATTTTCTTAGCCCATTCAGGGTCGACCAGAATAGCACGTCCAACAGCAACCAGATCAAACTCATCATTCTGAAGTCGTTGTACCAATCCCTCGATACCGACGTTACTTGCGCCTTTACCTTCTGTGAACAGACTTGTAAAGTCACCATCAAGACCAATCGATCCAACAGTAATTGTTGGTTTGCCAGTCAGTTTTTTGGTCCATCCAGCAAAATTCAGATCAGACCCTTCGAATTCCGGTTCCCAGAAACGGCGTGTGGAACAGTGGAAGATATCAACTCCAGCTTGAACCAACGGTGCGAGAAGCTGCTCCAGTAATTCCGGTGTTTCAGCCAATTTAGCCTGATAATCATCTGTCTTCCACTGAGATAAACGCAGTACAATAGGGAATTCCGATCCCACTACTTTACGGCAAGCCTCAATCACTTCAACTGCAAAACGTGTGCGAGCCATCATATCTCCACCATAACGATCCGTACGAGAGTTGGTTTTCTCATACAGGAATTGGTCGATCAGATAGCCGTGTGCTCCATGAATTTCAACACCATCGAACCCAACGCGTTTCGCTTCTGAGGCTGCTTGTGCGAATTCCTGAACGATTGTAGCAATCTCAGCTTCCGAATAATCATTAACATGACCCTTGGCTCCCATATGCCAGATCTGTGGAATAATTCGACCGCCAGCTTCATGTACTTCAGATACAACATGTGCCCAACCATTCATTGCAGCTTCGCCATAAAAGTGCGGCACATTGGCTTGATTGGATGCATCCGGATGATTAATTATTGTCCCTTCTGTCACAATAAGCCCCACTGCGTTCTCTGCTCTGCGGCGGTAATAGCCCGCAACATTCGAACCCGGGATACCGTCCGGAGAAAATTGACGCGTCATCGGCGCCATCACGATCCGATTGGATAACTTCAAGTGACCTAACTCTATAGGTTGGAACAATGCTTCTACGGATTGAGAATAATTCATAATAACCTCCACAAATTTTGTTTTATATAAATTGACCTAGGAGATGTTAAACAGCAACCAGCCTGGTTAACAGCTAGACGTTACTTCCAAATGAATCAATACACGCTTTTTATCGAAAAGCCCCACCTCCTTCAAGGTTTCGTGGTGGTTTAATCCGCCTTCAATTATTTTTGACTTTGTAGTCAAGAATTTCACAAAAAAAAGATCAAGACATGATCATGCCAAATGAAATATGCAGAACTGTCTCGATCTGTTCACGGGATGAACCTGATTTCTCCATAACTCTCACACCAAGAATGGTGTTATTTAGGTAAGATGCAAGCTCTATACTCGTATACCGGTTGGAAATTAATTGTTGTTTCTGGCCACTACTTATGATCTTCTCTAATACCAGTTGAACCTCTTCTGCCATGAGCTCAGCTTCGCGTGTGACCTGCTCGTCATCTGTTCCGAATTCGAGTGATGCATTCACAATTAGACACCCTTGGCAGCCAGTTTCATCGTCTAAAAGGGAATATCGTAAGGCATCCAGTTTATCAACGGGAGACGAATCCAGGGCTTCAATCTCCTTCAGTTTCGCTATAACCTGTTCACGGTATAGTGCCAGCGCCTTCAGGAACAACGATCGCTTGTCTTTAAAAACACAGTACAAACTTTGCTTTTTGACTCCTGTAGTACGCGTAAGGTCCTCATAAGAAGTCGCTTTGAAGCCTTGATTCCAGAACACTTCCATAGACTGGTGTAATACACGATCGACATCAAATTCTCTTGGTCTGCTCATGGGATTAATGTATCAGTTATTGACCGTGCAGTCAAGAACTGATCGTTTTACATCCTGTTTGAAAGAGGATAGTCACAATGGATAAACATAAAATTTTATATTTTATATAAATGAACAAAAGCACCGATCCTCCCCAAAGTTTGAAGACTGGTTCTTCATATGTCCGTTTTTAATGGTCCTTACATTAAACTAAACACAAAAGAGAATGGTGCTATATTTAACTTGACTCTATTCATTTCCACAACTCCATTGAATGCGGTCTAACTCTTCCGGTAAGCAACCTTGTGAAAAGCATTGATATAACGAAACAGTGCTTCACCATCGTCAGGCACATGCGTATTTGTATCCAGTGGCGGCATCATTGCCTGATACGGCTCTGGCACCATTCTATATTGATGGACATAGGAGGTTAGGATGAACCCGTTGCGTTGCCAGAACTGAATGCGTTCCTGATGAGCCTCCGTTGTCCCGAACTCCGCCTCGATAATCATACCTTTGATCCGGTGTTCCCTTAACGCCCAGGCTCTGAGTTGCTCTAGCATCCAGGTCCCTATGCCCCACCCACGCAACTTCTGTTCAACCGCAAGGTAATCGATGATCAGGATGCGCTCCGCAACCTTCCCCTCCAGTCCAGTAACAGCCATCGCAACCACTTCTCCATGATGCACGCCCGTGTGTAAATAACCAATCTTCCGGTCCAGCATACTGCGCAGAATCGCTTTTGTCTTAGCGCCGCTTTGAAAAGCCTCATGATAGATTTGCTCCATCCGCGCCCATAATGCTTCATCCCACTCCTCTATAGTCGTAAACTCTAATTCCAGCATCTTATTCGCCTCCAGCTTTAATTCAGATTTATCGTGATTACCCATCTCTTGCCTGACGATAGGCAATCTACTGCCTAGTTCTTTTATAAATGAGTCAAATAAAAAGCAGTGTATACCATTTGTACTCTGACGGGTTCGACCTCTTTATTCTTCGATCGTACTTCCTTTGACGAATTCTGCGAATTCTGAAGACTGTAGCATGACTTTAATCTTAAAAGTTAAACTTATGTTTTTATCATTCGCATACCTGGCGTACATTCACAAAATTCATCTATCCTGCCCGTTAATGTAATGAAGCAGCGGTCTAACACAGGCAGCTTCATTCTTGTCGTTTATTCAATTATAGTTTCTACGTTAACGTAATAAAGCATTAACTTTTAATATCTTCTTTAGCCTTTTGTCTATATCGAATTATGGAAAGAGGTAAATTAACTACTCCAAGAATAAAAGAAGAGCCAATAGATATCCATTGAGATATTGAAGGATAATTCGGTTTTCCGTCTCCTACAGGTCCTATTTTGGGTTGGTGGCTATCCCACAAAACATATAGGAGACCAACAGCAGGTAACAATATGCAAATTACACTTGCAACTATATGTAACACATACTTGTTCAATCCTACCCCTCCGTTTATTGTATTCATGTCTTGAACTCTGTTTATATTATAACGTTATCTAAAACGGGAAGTAGTCAATAAAATTAATTATAATCAACTTATATTCAAGTCGATTACTTACCCTAAGTTAAAATAATAATCATAAGCAAAAAGACATAGTGATGCATCGCATATGCTCTAAAGCTTATAGAGTTTTCGAATACACACTTATGTATCAAAGGGGCGAATGATATGACGATAATGCCTGTTATAGTATTGATCTTTGTATTTGTACCTACCATTGTACTCATGGTAAGCATGCCTTATTTAACAAGAGAGACGATTAGTTTTGGGGTCACCGTCAGCGCTGTACAATTTCATAGCGAACCTCTACGCCAGATGCGGAAGTCATATGCTAAGATTAGTGCTACCTTTCATACCATCCTATTCATTGTTTGTATCATCTGCCTAATATACGGTGATGAACATTCCAAGCAACAAAGTTGGATCATTGTCACTTATTCACTCGCCATGGTCGTAATCTCCCTAGTCATAAACATTAACTATCATTTCAAAATGAAAAGTTTACTACCTATGCTGCCTATTGCTCTTGAACCATCGATCATGGCAGTGGACACTGGTTTTGGGAAAAGAAACATTAGCTTGTCTAGTAAGTGGTTCCTCATCCATGTTTTCATTATTGTTGTTGGTATTGTAACGGTGCTACTTAACTACGACCTAATTCCTGACCAGATTCCGATCCATTACAACAGCAGTTGGAACGTAGACGGGTATGCAGCTAAATCTTATGGTTCTGTATTTATGCCTACGATAATGCAAGTGTTCTTAATACTTGTGTTCATATTTGAGAATTGGAGTATTCGCAGAGTGAAGCAGCAGGTTCAACCCACTGATCCTAACCTTTCCATCAGACAAGACGTAACTTTCTGCCGTACTTGGTCAGGTTTTATGATTACAGCAAGCTTTTTAATAGTTATCCTGTTGTCCGTCGTGCAACTAAATATGATATCTCTGCTTAACATCAATTTCGCTATTCCCATTGTCCTAATCATAATAGCCTTTATCATCCTATACGCCTTAGCCTTATCGTTCTGGGCTGGTCAGGGCGGAAGCCGATTGGAGCAATCGGCAGATCACTCCAATTTCAGACCTGTCCATGATGATGAAAAATGGCTATTAGGTATGATTTATTTCAATCGCAAGGATCCAAATCTAATTGTCGAGAAAAGGTTTGGTGTCGGCTGGGGATTAAATTTCGGTCACCCAGTATGCTGGCTGATTTTTCTCGGAATTATTGTACTGTTAGTTGTGGTGTAACAAGGCTTGGAGGTTAGTACTCGCCTCAATCGGTATATAAATGTATGCGGAAACCGTCGATAAGCTTGACGAGATCGTGTCTACGGCTTCATTCGCTGTGAACTTAATGGTGCAGTTGGACCTACTATCATTGGGTTAATGAGTTATGAATTATAAAACAAAGAAAGCAGCTGATCACTTGGGTCAGCTGCTTTCTTATTGTTATAGAGGTTTTGTATATCGTTAACCGGCATGTATCAAAGAAAGATAATACAAGTGATTATTTAATGCAAAGATTGTTTCGTTTGTTTTCGTTTAGATAGAGAGTTATCAAGCAGCGTTGTTACGATGCCAATCACAAGGGCAAGCGCACCGATCCATGGAATATAGTTCAACAAGTTGTGGTTGACAGCAATACCCCCAACACCAGCTCCGGCAGCCATTCCAACTTGTCCAATCGCGCTATGCAGACTCAGTACAATGCCAGAAGCGGCAGGAGCGAGACTTATAAGCTGAAATTGGATCGGCGTACCTGAGGACCAGGCTGCTAGTGCCCAGAAAATAAGTAATATATATAGAAGAAATATGGATTGGCCTATAAACGGGAACAACAGTAATACAATGGCATGGAGTATCATTCCACCAGCTAGGGTACGGAATGTACCCCATTTATCTGTACTGAGTCCTCCTATTTTGGAACCAATAGCACTGGCAATACCAAATATAAACAGGGCTACCGTTACACCTTGATCACTCATGTTAAATATATCTAGGAGATACGGCGAAATGTACGTAAATAAAATGGAATATGAACCTAACCACACGAACGTAATCAGTAACGCTGCTGCAATACGGGGTTGCATAATGAATGTAAACTGATCACGCAAAGGAACCGCTTTTTCAGCAACGACTTTAGGTATGATCAGCAGCGCTAGGCATAAGAGAATAAGTCCGGCTACTCCAAGACCAATAAAGATAATGTTCCAATCATAATGGGAAGCTACAACCCTGCCTATAGGTACACCGATAACTAATGCCGTACTATTTCCCATGATAACAGTAGCAATTGAACTGCCTTGTTTGCCTGGAGCAGCCAAAGCTGCAGCAAGAGTAAGGAGCGTAACCTGAATAACACCGGCACTAAGTGCTGAAATAATTCTAGCTACGATAAGCATCTCATATCCTGTGATCGTTGCAATTAAAATGTTAACAACAGAGAATACCGTTAATGCATAAACTAAGAGCTTTTTTCGGTCTAATTTAGATGTAAAAGCAATTAAGAAAGGAGTCCCTGCACCAAAAGCTATAGAGAACACAGTAATGAGCTGTCCAGCAGAAGAAACTGAAATGTTGCTAGATTCAGCTACTTTGTCCAGGATTCCGGCAATAACATATTCTGATGATCCATTAAGAAAACTAATTACAGCTAATAAATATATTTTCCACATATTTTTCAACAATTGCACCTTCTTATTTCTGTATTTCTAGAAAAATAGATATATTAAATATTCTCAACCAGATACTATTGAATTAGTAGCTAGAGACTTTCCCACAGAAAAACAGCCCCTAAGCGAATGGTTAGATTCATTTGTGTTCCACCTTTCAGTGTTAAATCCATAAGAGATTCTCATTTGCATAACTTATGTTACTTTTATTATTCAAATAAATATATACCTTTCAGCCTTTTAGTTTGAATTAACATGAGATCACATTTGTTACTCAAATGTTACGCAGTGTTTTGTATCAGCTTAATATTATGTAGAAGGAGTTTTTTGGGTTTTGCTATGCAACATCAAGACAAAAACGACAGTGTTCCAAAGATGCTTTGGAACACTGTCGCTATGGGTATAACCAGATTAAACTTTGACTGTATACATCCATTCTTTTTCAAGAATATTGGTACGACCAGCTGATTCCACATCGGTATATTGATGCATATTCGTAATAATGACCGGCGTTATCATGTTGTAACCCGCTTTTTCAATCTCTTCACGGTCAAATTCCATCAATAGGTCGCCTACGGATACTTTTGCTCCAGCCTGTACCTTTGGCGAGAAAAATTGGCCTTTCAACTTTACCGTATCAATCCCAATGTGAATGAGCATCTCTGCGCCAAGATCACTTACGAGACCAATAGCGTGACCACTCTTAGAAACAGAGAATACTGTGCCGTTAACTGGGGAAACTGCACGTCCTTCTGCAGGTTGAATGGCAAATCCTTTACCCATCATTTCTTCTGAAAAAGCAGGGTCTGGAACCAGGCTAAGTGGCTTAACTTCCCCACTGATAGGGCTGAATATTTGTTCATCCTGTAATTCAGTGTCTTCAGTTACTACAGATATAGTTGCAGACGTTGCTGATGGTGCAGGTACCTCTTCCTGGAAGCCCAGAATATAAGTAATGATGCTAGCGACAACGAATGCAATCAAAGCAGCAATTAGTGCATAGAGCAGGTTGCTAATGTCTGGACCGACATATGAGGCAGCTCCCGGAAGACCTACAGTGCTAATGAAATAGGCTTTAACCGAAAAGGCTCCCAGAAACGCTCCAGCGACTGCGCCCCCAATGAGCGCTGCAATAAATGGTTTTTTGAATTTCATGTTAATTCCGTACATGGCTGGCTCCGTAATTCCCATAAGAGCGGTCAGTCCTGTAGAATATGAAAGTGATTTGGTTTGGGTATTTTTAGACTTGAAGCCCACACCAAATGCGGCACCACCCTGGGCCATATTAGCTGCGAACATTAATGGAACGATAAAATCGTAACCAAGTGTTGCAATCGAACCAACTGCAAGCGGCAACAGTGCGTAATGCATGCCAGTAATAATCAGTACAGACATCGTGCCACCAATTAAAATACTTGCAAAAATGGATGCGTTATCAAATAACCATCTGATACCCCCAGATAAACCGTTTCCAATAATGCCACCCAGTGGCCCGATCGCGATCAAGGTTAGCGGTACCATAATAAGTAACGTTACAGTGGGTACAACAATCATTTTGAGTGAAGCATGCGTAACATGGTCTATAGCTCTCTCCACGTAAGCAGAGATCCAGATTGCAATGACGATGGGAATAACCGATGATGCATAGGATGTAGCAATAACTGTAATGCCTGCAAACGATGTATTACCCTCTTGAAACAAGGCTGTAATGGTTGGGTGCATAAGACCAGCCGCTAATGCAGCTCCCACATAAACATTGCTACCCATTTTCTTCGCAGCACTAACGGCCAGAAGAATAGGCAGGAAGTAGAATGCACCATCACCAACGGCGGATAAAATGATATAGGTTGAGCTTGTATTCGTCATCCAACCAAAAGCCACCAGAATGGACACGATCCCTTTGATCATACCTGCGCCAGCAATTGCTGGCAGGATTGGCGTGAACATGCCCGAGATGAAGTCAAATAATGCGCTGATCGGATTCCTTTGTTTCTTTCCACCTTTTGGAGCACTCTCTGCGTTAGGCTTCATGCTCATATTGGTCACTAGTGCTCTGTACACTTCGGAAACTTCATTGCCAATAATCACCTGAAACTGTCCACCGTTTTCCATTACACCCATAACGCCAGGTGTGTTTTTTAACGTTGTTCTGTCTGCTTGATTGTTATCGTTTAGATTGAATCTGAGTCGAGTCATGCAGTGTGTAACTTGATCGATATTCTCTTCCCCACCAACCAGTTTGAGAATATCTTTGGACAATTGTTGTTTATCCATGTTGTAAGGCTCCTTCGACGTATAATAAGGTATTCTCTGACCATGGACGCGTCTAGCCAGTTATAATGGAAGTGCGAAACATATGTTATAACGTCATGTTACTCAGAACAGAAAAGAAAATATATATGATTTAAGTGTTTAGTTTCCTTTGACACGAGATGATTTTTGTTACAAAAATGTAACACATTGTTTTTTAAACATAGGTAATGTATACTGCCTAAGCAGGTCACCTATTATTTTTATTATGGTCTAAGGGAGTGCATATCCATGTTCACCAGTGAGCAAATCTCATCCTATAACGAATTGGAACTATCTTTATATAACTATATTTCTCAGAACATGGAAAAAGTGGCGTACATGCGTATCAGAGAACTGGCCGATGAAACTCATGTATCTACAGCCAGCATTCTGCGATTTTGCAGAAAGAATCAATGTGAGGGATTTTCCGAATTTAAAGTAAAACTTAAGATGCTCGTTTCCCAACAAGATAAACTAACGAAGCAGGAGTTGAAAAGTCCACATCATGCAGTGTATGGGTTTTTTGAACGTTCTCAAGCTCCTGAATTGGAGGAGAAAATTCGGACGGCAGCAAAGTTAATTGCTAATGCCAGTAGCGTTATTTTTATTGGTATCGGGAGCTCCGGAATAATAGGAGAGTATGGAGCCCGATTTTTCTCAAATCTAGGGATCTGTTCCGTGTACATAAAAGATCCTCATTACCCCATCCATACCAGAATTCAAAAAGACAGTGTTACGATTGCATTATCTACGCGAGGTGAAAACCCGTTTGTGCTACCTTATCTCCAACGGATCAAGCAGGAGAAAAATAAAATTGTGGCGATAACGAACGATCGCCAATCCACCATGGCTAAAATATCAGATGTAAGTATCCCTTATTATGTAAAAGAAGAGTATTACGAATCCACGAACATCACCACTCAGGTTCCTGTTACTTTCCTGTTGGAATGGCTGGGACGAGAGGTTTTCAAAGAAATGGTAAATACAGAATTGGAGCTATGAGAAAGAACTCGATCTCTCTATAAATAAAGACCAGAAAGAGAGCCTTTTGGGCTCTCTTTTAAGTCACTATGGCTCTCGATGGGATGAGTACGTTAGACGCTTTCCATTACTTTTTTCCTTCGTGTTGCTGCAATTTGCGTCATAATCATTAGAATGATGATCACAATCATTCCAATCATAGCAGGTGTGAAACTATTGGAACCATCATGAATCCAGCCTAGCAATATTGGACCCAGCGCTCCAATAACATACCCGGCAGATTGCTGCATCGCTGACCAGGAAGTTGCATCGTTCACATTGGTTGTAGAATCAATCGGTAACATCAGGTTTAAGGTGAACAAGCCCCCTGCTCCAACTCCAAAGAGTACAACGGAAACCATCGGTATGAAATTCATCATCAATAAAATCAACCCAACAATCATGAACAGAGATTCACCAACCATCCATACTCTTCTTGAAGGAAAGTTCTTCAATAATACAGGAAGGACAAAGCTAATCGGGATTTGGATGACAACAAATATGGTCAGACAAAGCGTTGCATAGGATTTGCTATACCCCATTTCCTGAATCATTAACGGGAGCCACGCTGTAAAAGAATAAAACAACATAGCCATTAATCCAAATGAAAGCGTAAGCGTCCATGCGCTTCTATTTCCCCAGGGAAGTTTAATTATCGGACGTTCTTTTATTTCACTCACATTAGCATTAGCAGATTCAGATCGAGGCTTCACCATGATCCACCAGATGATCGCTGCTACAAAGGCAATGAATGCCCACCCTCCTACTGCTATCTGCCAAGAGTTGAAGTATGTCTTTAAGGGAATCGATACCATTGAACTGACCGCAGCCCCTACAGTGATTGCAATACTATAGAGTGCAATCATAGATGGAACATGATCGGGAAAATACTTTTTAATAAAACCTGAAGTTAACGGGCCGATCGAAGCGATCCCGATACCTACGATCAATGCTGATAAAAGTAAAACGGACGTAGACTGTGTAAATAGCCGAGTAGCTATTCCGATTCCGACCACAATCAGGGAATATCCAATGATTCGTTCTATTCCCCATCTCCCACTTGCTTTGACGGCAAAAGGTGAAAATACGCCCATACATAGTACAGGTATTGAAGTTAGCAAACTGGCTAGTGCAGCGCTCATCCCCAGATCCTCCCGAATCGTATCTAGCAGCGGAGATATGGAATTAATAGCCGGGCGCAAATTCAATGTAGCAACAAATAAAGCAATAATTAAAAACATTTTTCTTCTCATCTTCTACTCCCTAATCGTTCAAATATCAATTATTAAACTAAGAAAGAGCCGCTGACTGGCGGCCCTTTCTTAGTTTTATTCTGTAGGCCTTTAAGCTGATCTGTAATCAACAATGTTCCAACATTAGCACCTGCTACTCACGAAACAAGCTGCTCCCGTTGCTCTGAATGACATCTTTATACCAGTGGAAGGACTTCTTACGAAAGCGTTCCAATGTTCCTGAACCATCATCATGACGATCCACATAGATAAATCCGTACCGTTTTTTCATTTCTGCAGTTGTTGCACTAACCAAATCAATACAACCCCATGATGCATATCCCATTAATTCAACACCATCTTGAATGGCTTCAGCGACTTGAAGCAAGTGCTCCTTCAAATATTTAATGCGATAATCATCAATAACGGTTTTATTACCATTTTCGTCAGTGATCAGTTCATCTACGGCTCCTAATCCATTTTCAACGATGAATAATGGCTTCTGATAACGATCATACATTGCATTCATGATGTACCTTAAGCCTTTGGGGTCGATCTGCCAACCCCAATCACTCGCAGTCAAGAGCGGATTAGGAACACCACCAATCAGGTTTCCTTCTCCTTTAATTTGCTTGGCAGGATCAGCCGTTTCACAACTACTTTGATAATAGCTAAAGGAAATAAAGTCAACGGTGTTTTTCAAAATTTCTTCGTCGCCAGGCTCGAAATGAATGGTAATCCCGTTATCTTTCAAATAACGTTTCATGTAACCTGGGTAATAACCACGCACGTGAACATCCGTAAAACCTGTGTTCTTATGATCCGCTTCCATCACTTTGATCATATCATTAGGGTCAGGAGTCAATGGGTAAATCGGCATAGCAATGACCATACAACCAATTTTGAAATCCGGGTTAATTTCATGCCCAATTTTAACCGCCATTGCACTTGCAACAAACTCGTGGTGAACCGCTTGGTACAGGGCCTGTTTGCTAAGTTGATCCTTATGCGTGTTAATCCCGCCACTTGCAAACGGGTGTTCAAGAATCGAATTAATCTCGTTAAATGTGAGCCAATACTTCACTTTGCTTTTGTATCTCTCAAAAATGGTTCGCACATATCGTTCATAGAAATCGACCATTTTTCGATTCGCCCAGCCATCGTATTCCCTAACGAGATGTAGAGGAGTTTCATAATGAGAGATCGTAACTAGAGGTTCAATCCCGTATTTCCGGCACTCGTCAAAGAGGTTGTCGTAAAATTGAAGACCTTTTTCGTTTGGCTCAAGTTCATCCCCTTTCGGGAAGATTCTGGACCAAGCTATAGACGTACGAAAAACTTTGAAACCCATTTCTGCAAGGAGTTTAATATCCTCTTTATATCGGTGATAGAAGTCAATCGCAAATAACTTCATATTATCCTCTGTTGGTTCAATCGTCGGAGGTGTCTGAATGCCGTTTGGCATGATATCCTGAATGGAAAGTCCTTTTCCGTCTTCTTGGTAAGCACCTTCAATTTGGTTTGCAGAGACGGAACCTCCCCACAAAAAACCATTCGGAAATTGAAATGTTTGACTCATTTGGTAAGCCACCTTTCTTTTAAACCTTGAGCGGATCTGGATATAAATGAATCTCGCTTTATCGGTTTTTTATCATGTATTTGTTTTCACAACTTATGTTACATAGATTAATGCATAAAATACATGTTATTTCGTATTTAGTACAAGGTATCAGAGATTCACATTTGTAACATAAAAGTAACGTAGAGTTTCATTTTTTTCAAAGGATTGTTGCATGTTAGCTCAAGGGTAACTGTACTTCTAACACGCCATCATAATAGACACAAAATAAAAAAGCCGTCAAAATGACGACTTCATCATGATAAGTTATCCATTAAAAGAGGCAGGCTCAAGTGTTTCCAGCAGTTTCTTAATCTCTTCATCATATTCGGGTTGGAATAATGGAATGATCTCATCTAATTTTTGCTGGAACAAATCCGAATCCTGGACACGAAGCGCTGCTCTTAATTCAATTTCTTCTTCTGAACCATTGTCGTTTAGAATCATGTCCAGGACATCCGCTTTGAAATATTCACTTGGAGGAAGGATCAAAGCATTCATTAGGAATTGCATAAAAAAGAGATGGTTATCTTTTTCCTGATCTGCTTTTTTCATCGCTTGCTTCGTAAATAAGTTGATATATTTCTGAGCAAAATCCACTCCTTTCAGTTCATAAGGCCCACCATGTTCTACCCCTCTCCAACGCAGGTCAGCCACGGAACTAAGCCACCAAGCCGGATCGATGGCCTGCTGCATACGAAGCAATATGTTCCGTTCAAACTGCGGATCGGGATGCAAGCGCTTTGCTTCCAAAGACTTCCCTATAGTCTCAGCTTCGACCGCAGCAACGGTGATACCTTGTCCGTGAATAGGATCAAAGCTACAAAATGCATCACCAAGGACGAGTAAACCAGAGGGCCAATCTTCCATGAGTTCAAAATGCTGACGAACAGACTCGGAAATACGGTACCCCCTAGGCCCTTGCAATGGCTCCAACTGCTCCATTAACTTCACAATTTTATCTGAAGCAAATAGATGCTTGATTTGATCTTGAAACTCTTCGGGCTGAGTGGACGGATACTCATCTCCTCCAGCATTGAAAAGAATGAGTCCAGCGATATCATCCTCAATGCGCGTAAATATGCCTGCACGAATACCTTGCTCAGGATCTGAATCAGACATCACCCATTCGTTCGGAATGGAGGATTTAATGTTGTAATAACGGGTGCTATAACCAAGAGATACCTTTAGCACTTCTGGTTCTGGCACATTCAACCCTAATTTATCAAGCCACCTAATCAATTTGGAAGAACGTCCTGAAGCATCAATAACCATATCCGCTGGAAGTTGGTCTTTCCTTTTTTCACCGCTTCTTTCTTTGGTATAAATGCCTGTAACAGCATGCTGGTCTTCAGATACGATGAGTCCAGTAACTTCCATACTTGTTAAGAAGCTTATATGAGGGATATTTTGGATTCGTTTGCGTAGCACCCATTCCAGCAAAGCTCTGCTGCACGATGCAATTTTAAATGAAGAAGGATCCTCATTGTTAACTAATGTACCGTATCGATTAGTAACTATAAGCTTCTCATCGTGTGAAGAGATCGCTCCCAATGCTATCAATTCGTCATTGTATCCTGGGAAGTAATGTTCCATAATCAGCGCGCCGCGTGGTTGTACGCGGTGTGGATGAAAAGATTGAGGTACACCCTGTCGGTTATTTGGCTCCGAAGGGAATTCATCCCTTTCAATCACACATACTTCCTCATAATAATCAGCTAACATTCTTGCAGTAATTAATCCAGCAATCCCTGCTCCGATCACCACAGCTTTTTTCATGTCGGACACCGAAGATTCATCCTTTCTAGAAATTAGATTTTAATCTACACTTGTTGAAAAAACAAAATATTACTTATAATACCAATATAATCAAAATTTCTTTTATAGTAAGAATCAATATAGGGATGGTATATAGTTAAACTACGATATGGAAGTGGTGTAGATGAAAATCAATGAAAAAAAGCTTGATTTAAGAGTTGCCCGGACTCATAAATTGTTAATTACGGCCTTTAGAGATCTGTTATCTGAGCAAGGCAAACTATTCAGCAATATCACGATTAATGAGATATGTGACAAAGCGATGGTTCACCGTACAACGTTTTACAAACATTTTGAGGATAAATTTGCGCTGTTATCCGCTACCCTCACGTGGGTTCTTCAGGATTATTTACAAATGAGTATAGAAGATCGGCTTCGGCAACCCTTGCAAAGCCTATCTAGATTCATGTTGGAGAATTTACTGGAGCCAATTGTTCAAAACCAGAAGAATGACAAGGGATTTACTGACTTTTTCAAAAACTATATCGGAGATATATCCAGAAGAGATTTTCTGGAATTAAAAAGAAGAGGGAAACCATTTTCACCTCCCATAGAACTTTTAGCGGAATATCATTCAGGGGTCATTAGTTTACTTGTGACGTGGTGGATATATCATCTTGAAGAAGATGTTACGGCAGAACAGATGGATGAGTATTACTATCAAATGGTTAACGAGAAAATCATGTTAGACTAACATGAAGCTCATTCTACGCTACGCACATAGCAAAATTATCCCTTATGACATATTTTCACCAGAATAAGAAGGTATATTATTGTTGAGATAAAATAAAAGCCGATGGGCATTTTACTTATGTAAAGTCCCATCGGTTTCTTTGGTTTTAGGATAGTTCGGTTGAAGGCCACAGATCCTGTGAAACTAAAATATAAGTCGATAAAATTATGCCTACTGATCAAAAAAATGGGTTACTATGTAGCAAATCAGCAATGGTTGCTTACCAGAGGCCTATGAAGTAACAAGCACCAATATTCATCTTACGAGTTATATTCATTGTAAGCATCTTCAGTCGTCTGTACGTTCTTCAGATACACAATCTGCCCTGACTCGTTCACACGCATAATATCTATACCCGCCTTCGCATACACCGTGCCATCTACTGCTTGCCCGCATACTGCCCAGTTAGTTCGATAACTGCCGTCGGGCTGAAGAACCCATGCATCCCACATATGTTTAATGTCTTTATTGTATTCATAAAAAGTCTTAATAACCACCTCGAATCCTGTACGACTGCTACCGTTTGAAACAATTTCAGCATTCTGCGTGAACAGGGATAACAAATCCTTCATAGCCCGGTCGTCAGTGCGAGATGCATCAAACAAGCGAAAATAATTATTTAACATCGTGATGTTTGCATCGGTGTTCAGAGAGTTGGTAGTATTGCCAGCGGTTGCTGTATTGGACATGTTATTACCTCCTATATTGTCTATACTGTCTTATGCAGTGCAGTTTCAGTTCGAATATTTTCGAACTGTTTGGCCTGAAAAGAAATATATCACACTTCCCACATAGCTGCAATACATAATTCGAAAATTTTCGAACAATAAAAAGAGGTTGAAAATGCTAGTATCTATCTTATGAGAACTCTAAGAATTCCCTACAGGTTCGGAGAGAGGTCAATCGAGGGTACCGTTTGTTGGAGGTTGATCTTGTGCAGAAAACGGACGGGAAGCTTGTAGCCAGACATGATTGGTCGCAGAAGCTACAGCCGGATTTAACCGCTCATCGCGGACGAAACGTAACAAAGTTTCAGTTTGCAAACTCGCTAATCATGGGTTGCATTTGCCCAAGCAGCGCTTCATTTAAAAGTCCTAAAATGAAGTTAACCCTCAATACTCCTTTTCAGGATGTAAGAGGGTTAACTTTCATTTTATACATGTGTTAAAGGTGAATCGAATGAATGGCTTGCCAACATCGATCACTAAATATTAGTCCAGAAGGCTGAAGATCTGAATGCTCTCTACCTTGGCATCCTTGATATGAAACGACATCACATCCACATAATTGGATGGCTCGTAACGGAAGTCATCCTCCTCATCAGGGGCTCCATCACCAAGCAGTTTCCCCTCAGGGTATGCGTTTTTGAGTGTATCCAGGCTATCTCCTGCTTTAATGTTTCGCACTGTCGCGTACTTAGGATCTGTGATTTCGATATGAAAGATGGAGTCTTGTTTCCCCTTCGGTATACTGATTGTTTTAATCTCCAGACCAGGATACGTGTACACTTTTTCCGTAAAACCGATTAAGTTATCCATATTTGTTCCATCGTCGGCACTGTACGTATGAGATTTCAGGTTATCCGGTTTGCCCAGCATCTGTTCCATCTGATCTTCATTCGCTGTATCCGAAATCGCAATGGTGTGCTCATTATAGACAAAAGCAAGTTCCTTCAGCACCACATTGCCTTCCTTCTCCATCGAACCTTCTTTAATAGCTTCAGTGCCCTTTTCTTCCGAATTTTCGGAAGCAGGCGCATTAGCATTTGTCGCACCTTCACCTGTGTTCTGTTCATTTGTTGTGTTCTGTCCGGTTGCGGGAGATGTAGCTTCACTGGACTGACAGCCAGTTAATGCCCCCGTTAGTAAAGCACCTAATACGATAAAACTTGCAGCTTTCTTAGTTAATTTCATCATGATCCCTCCATAAATGTGTGATTTGTTCTTATGAAGTGATTATAAATAAAACATTTGTTAGTCTTATAACAGAAATGTACCAATCTTGTAACGTTAAGATTTAGGCTTGGGTTTAGATGCAGGTCTACGCACGAGGCAAAACAATTGTAACGGTTGTCCCTTTTCCCACTTGACTTTCGATGTCGATATATCCATTAAACCGCTCTACAATCTCTTTGCAAATCGAAAGTCCAAGACCTGAACCATTTGCTGTACTTGCATTTTTCGCCCGGTAAAAGCGTTCCTGCACTCGCTCCAGCTCGTCGCCCGCGATGCCTATGCCTTGATCACATATCCGTATAACTACTTCGTTTGGCGTATGTTCCAACCTCAATTCGATCAGCGATGGACTAGCTGAATATTTGATGGCATTGTCTACAAGGTTAGCGATCGCATGGGACATCAGCATTGGATTCACGTTGGCGTGCACTCTTGTCGTACCCTCATCATCCGGTTCTTCCTCCGCCTGACTAACTCTGATCTCGATCCCTTTATCCTTAGCCTTCGCTCCCATATTCATTACAACTTGCTGAATTAGTTCGTTCATTTCGGTCTTCTCGACTTCCAAATCGTTAGAACCAGCCTTATCGAATCGGGATAACAACAACAGTTCATTAATCAAGCGGGTGAGCCGATCCGATTCCTGCAACAGATGAGCATAGATTTTTTGCAGCTCCTTGTTCTCGGTCTCCCCTTCAACCAAGTATTGAGAGAAACCACGAATGGCTGCCAAGGGTGTTTTTAACTCGTGAGATACGTTGGAGACAAATTGTTTCTGGTACTGAATGTAATCATGAAGCTGCCGCCCCATGGAATCCAGCCCATCTGCCAGCATGCCCAGCTCATCCTTCCGTTTTAGATGAACTCTCCGAAACTCCTGTCTGGAGAAACTTTGCGCAGCGCTAAGCAGTATCTTAATCGGCTTGGTTGTGTTGCGTGCAATCCACAGGCTGGATAACGTAATCAGCACAATAAATCCGCCTGCACCGACAAACAGGATATAACGAATTTGATCCATGATCGCATAAAAGTAGGAAATGTCATCCACGAATTCATACACATAAGCGTTTTCGTAGAATTGATCCTGAATGGGCGTCGCAAAATAAAGCAGATGATCTTCCGTGACGGTGTAGGCATAACTGCCGCTTAGTGCTTTCTCAATATTTTTGTCAAAAATAAGCGGTTTGCCATCATTAATGATGATGCCATCCACAGCTAGGCCCAGCAACTGCTTGGAGCTGTCATAGATACGTACTTCCTTGCCTGAAGCTTTCAGCTTCTCCAGAGCAAGTCTGACAATTTCCTTCGTCTGGGGCTCTCCTGACGAGGACCTATGCTGTGCCAACACCTCACGGAAGGACAACTCCGACAGATCTGCCTTCTCCATCATCTGTTTCTCAATGGTAACGAAGCTATAGTAATCGATAGCTTTATTTACCGCAAAAATGATGATGCCAAAAGACAGCACGGAGAAAAATAAATAATTCAGCAGTAACCGGGTTGCATACTTCAGGCCTCGCCACCTCCAAGTTGATAGCCAAATCCATAGATCGTTTTGACGTACTTCGGTTCGTCAGCGTTATCCTCGAGCTTCTTCCGTAGTCGCATGATGGTCATATCCACACTGCGACTGTCTCCCATAAAGTCATATCCCCATCCAATCTGCAGCAGCTCATCCCGGGTATAAATTTTGTCTGGCCTTTTGAGTAACGTTTCCAGTATTTTGAACTCTTTGGCCGTTAAAGACACGGGTACACCGTTTTTAAGTACCCTGCGGCTTTCCAGATCAAATGTCAGCTCTTCATGAATGATGCGTGTAGATTTCACTTCTGTCCCTTCACTCGATTCCTCCTTACTCTCGTTTCTTCTCAGAATCACCTTGATCCGAGCGAGCAATTCACGATTGTCAAAGGGTTTGGTCATGTAATCTTCCGCCCCTAGCTCTAGTCCGAGCACCTTGTCAATTACCTCATTTTTGGCAGAGAGCATGATCACAGGAATGGCACGTTTTCCGGTAATTACCTTACACAAGTCATAACCGGAGCAGTCTGGCAGCATCAGGTCTAGTACCACTAAATCGGGTTGAAAAGAGTCGAGCAGCTGCAGGCCCGTTTTGCCGTCCTCTGCGGTCTGCACATCATAGTTTTCTCGTCTTAGCACCAGCTCAATTAAATCTCGAATTGCGATTTCATCATCAATGACTAGGATTTTCTTCAAATGTACAAGCACCCCTATCTAGCTTGTTCTCCAGCTTCAATCATATATTAACCCATATTAGCACAGACGCTTTAGATTCCTCCACCAACAGGAACATGAGGTATATTCCAACGAACCCAACATAACTTGTAGTAAACCCGAAGAAAGGAGAACAATCCATGGATCTGCTCTGGGTACTCATTGTTGGTGGACTTATTGGTTGGTTAAGCGGCAACTTGATTGGGCGAGACGTACCGGGCGGTGTACTTGGGAACGTTATTGCGGGTTTTATCGGTTCCTGGTTAGGAACGGAATTGCTGGGACCAAGGGGACCGGTGATTGGCGGATTTCATATTATTCCAGCCATTGTTGGCTCGGTTATTGCCCTGCTCATCTTCTTCGCTCTGGCACGCGGCGGAGCCTTCCGAAGACGTTAACAAAGAGAGGCGGAAACCGATCCCGTGGTTTATTAGTACGGTATAAACATAAAAGGACCGAAAGTATTCATCGATAGAAGATGAATGTTTACAGTCCTTTTTTTATTTTTGAACAAAATCGCATTCAGTATGATGGTTGATCTTCCTTTTGAACGCTACGAGGCGCATAAGCGCAAAGAAAGACACGCACCCCTTCAGTGATGATACGTTTGGTTTGTTCCTCTTCCAATGCCTCTGTTTTTCTGGGTTGATTAAATACCAATAAAAACGTTAATGCAGCGAAGTGCTTTGTAGCCATTTCAGGATCGGGCACATGGAGCAATCCGGTTTGTCCAAACTCTGTAAACCTCTTGATAATCCCCTCTTCAGTGGCATTATCCAGCCTATCAAAAAACGAGTCTGGCAGGTTGGCGGTTTCCACCATAACCAGACGGATCAAAGCCATGTAATCGGACGAACCGTTCGCAGAAGCTACGATTTGTTCGCAAAATAAGATGAGCGCCTGCTTCAGATCCTCGAATTCCAAGAGGTGATCTGAAATCCCTTGCTCAATCATGTCAAGAACCGCCAAACTGGATTCTTCAACAACGGCAAGCAGTAGATTCTGTTTGTCGCCATAATAATCATAAACTGTCCGTTTGGAAACTCCCGCTTTAGCTGCGACCGCATCGACGCTGGATCGATCAAACCCATCGGAAAGAAACAGGTCTCGTGCTGCCGCAATAATTTTAGCTCTTTTGTCTGAAGAGCCTTTGCGGATTTTCTTGTTTTCCGTATAATCCATTCTTACGTTGCCCCCTTATAGGTATACCATCAGAAATTGATTAGAGTTCTGTTCTGTTTACAAACTACACTGCACGGTGTAGTATAACAAATGTAGCATATCAAATCAATGATCAAGGAGGATTCTATTCATGAATACCAAGCCGTCTTTTGTTGATGTTCTTATTGTCGGGGCCGGTCCTACAGGGCTTACCCTTGCCTGTGATCTGGCCCGTCGAAACATCGACCATCGTATTATTGAACGAAGCTCCTTATTTAACGTTGCTTCTCGCGCCAAAGGAATACAGCCTCGCTCGCTTGAAGTTGTGGATGATTTGGAGGCCGTCCACTACATTATTGACACAGGTGTTGTGGATGTGCCTGTTCGTTATTATACCGCAGATGGCAGGAGTGTGGACAAGCCGTCTATTACCGTTGCAGCCAGCCCCGAACTTGAAACACCCTATCGCGATCCGGTCTGGATTGCTCAATATGATGTAGAAAAAGCATTGCGCGACCGATATGCAATGCTTGACGGTCAAGTTGAGTTGGGCATGGAAGCCATAAGTCTTGTTCAGGATGAGGATGGTGTAACGATAACCGTGAATTCACCACAAGGAGAAGAGCAAATTCGCGCTCGTTATGTAGTTGGCGCTGACGGGGGCAAAAGCAATATCCGCAAGTTTATTCACTTACCGCTAGTTGGGGAAACACACGATCAAGAGCGATGGTATCTTGGCGATGTACGATTGGAAGGGTTAGATCGTGACCATATCCATATCTGGACTTCTTCGGAGGGGATGATCGGGGTGACGCCGCTGCCAAAATCCGATATTTGGCAACTGCAGGCTACAATTCCGGAAGACATCGAAGAACCAGAGCAGCCTTCGCTAGAGGCGTATCAAGCCATGTTTGATCGTCGCGCAGGGGCCGGACGTGTTCGGCTTACGGCTGCTTCCTGGCTGTCCATCTACCGGGTGAACGTTCGTATGGTTGAATGTTACCGCAACGGCCGGGTCTTCCTTGCCGGCGATGCTGCTCATGTTCATTCGCCGGCCGGTGGTCAAGGCATGAATACGGGGATGCAGGACGCGTACAATCTCGGCTGGAAGCTGGCGGATGTGATACGAGGAGCGGACACCGCCTTACTCGACACGTACGATGAGGAGCGCCGCCCAGTGGCTCAAGCTGTTCTTGAGGACAGCACGAAGAAGATGGGAGTGGTCATAGGAACGGCGACTGAAGGCGGAGGGTTGTCCCAAACTTTGAGCACCATATCCGACGATCTGACGAGTGGGCTACTCATTTCCTATCGCTCAAGTTCGCTTACCCGTCGTTCTGCTCGAACAAATGCTACCCGTTCATTTCCTGGGGATCGTGCTCCTAATGCTACGGGCCTGCAAGGCACCGGATTTGCAGGAAGTCTCTTTGACCTATTGCGAGGCCAACACTGGACGCTTTTGGCTTTTGCAAACAGCGTCGATCCTTCGCTGAAGAACTTCACCAACAACGAACTCAACATACATTATATTCTGCCATCCAACGTGGAAAGGGCAGCGGAAGGTTTAATAGACACAGCAGGTAATGCCTATCGAATTTACGATGTAACAAGTAAAGAACTTGTATTGATTCGTCCTGACGGATATATTGCAATGCGTACCTCCATTGATGATGCTTCATCAATTTCGAATTACTTGAATTCCATATATCGGGCAAACTGATTTGGACAAGACCAGCGGGAAATAAGATAAATACAAGAGGAAATCAAAGAAGGGCAACTTTTGTCACCAAAAGCGGCCCCTCTCTTTTTACTTCAATCCATTTTTTTAAATTTTTCCTCTTGAAATACAATCTTTGATCTAATTTGACACTCCGGCTAGCTGTAAAACATCTTCTAATGTCAATTTCCCAATAACCTCATACCCTTTTTGATCTCCCAGTGGTTTTAGAATAACGGTCTCCATACTCGCAAGTTCTCCTACTCCTATCCCGGGAGGAAAAGAGTGGGCTATAATTACTCTGTTAACATGAGTCGGAGGTATTTGTTCAATTTCATTTGTAAATGCTCGCAATGTACTATTTATTTTTTCAGTGCTCGGATTTTGACTGAGATTATATATGTTTAACCAGAAATCATTTACTTTTACCTGTTGTGTACCAAAAGCAATCTGAGCCGTTTGGAGGGTTCTACATAAAGGACTTGCTTCTACAGGTATTTGGAGGGGAATGTTTAATTTACGGATAGCCTCGCCATACTTTTCAGCTTGTTCCTTTCCCAATACACTTAAATTCCGCTGCGTAGTGCAATCTGTTAGACTAAAGTTTTGTTGATCTGCCCCTACAGTTGCATCTCCATGTCGGATATAAAGGATGTATCCGCCTTTTTGAAGATCTTTTATGAGAGAAGATCCGGTAATCTCTGCTCCCCAGGCACTATAAGTTGTTCCAAGCAACAGAAAAAAACAGGGTATCAAAATGAATAATCGGAACATTTCTCTTCCACCTTTTTTCTTCTACACTCCCCCTTATTGCGATAACTTATACAACGCGCTTCATCATTCTATGGAATCGTTCGAGAAAATCTACGCCATGTTACAATCCAGACTACTGAAAAATCGTTCAACCAAAACATCACCATATATTTTCTTCATATGGACTGTGTTAAAAATATATTGTTCCATAGGCTCAAGCCTGCGAAGACTGCGTACCAGTACCTTCCGATCATCTTCAGATAGGTTAGGGTCATCGTCTATCTTCATCAAAGCATTTTTCACACGTGCGGATATCTGTTCAACATACAGATGATTTTTGGATTTTGGCGGAATACATTGTGTCAGGTCACTTGTCGGTAAAGGAACAATTGACGATATTCGCCGCTTGTAAAATCCGGTCATTGAATCTACATTTATAAAAAGTACAGTCGATAAACGTAGCGTTCTCCAATGTCATCCCTCTCATATCACAGGAGGAAAATTCGCAATTGGTGAAAACAGCTTCGTCTTTGGCGATGCCAACAGAGCGCAAGTCGGAACGAATAAATGTACAATGATCAATCGTACTACCGGCAAAAAATCTCGCATTTGTAAGATCGCACGTATCAAATATCAGATGCTGCAGGGTACAGCTCCAAAATATGGGTGAACCAACATTTGAGTTGATTATGGTTGTACCGCTTATCGTTTCGTCTTCATACCTGACAATATCAGAAAATAATTCGCTGTTTAATGACATATCAGACTCAAGTCTTCTCATCCCTATCACCCTATCAGTCCCTCGACATGAATTGTTATTACTAATATATGTTCCCTACTTTGAGCTAGGAATGGAACGCCCCTCCATGCTTGGTCTCAGTCCTACCATGGGGGTGCAGACCAGCGTGGGTGCTTCTTTTTTTGATTTCTTCAGGGAGCAAAAACCTCCGGGTAATCCTTTCGCCAAGCGCCGATACATCCAACTAAACAGGCAGTATAACATGTCATTGCACTGTCGTCCTCGTTCTTTTCATACTCAATGGCGACATTGATGCCGGATTCACGCCAAGCCAGAAACGGACCGCTGCCCCCGAGCCATTCCCCTTCTTCATACAATGCAGGTTGACCGTATTCACGAATCAACATATCTGGCGTTGAGTTCATTGTCATTCCGGCAGGAAGCTGTCCTGGAAATGGGGTATGGATTCGGTCATCCGATCCAGGAGCAAGAAAATGGACGGCGCCGATTATCCATTCATCCGTGTTCAGATCGTCACGTCCAGTCAGTTCATGAATTTTCGGTGAGCGATAAACGTCTAGGCGGATAGATGACTTTACAGACCAAATAATGTCGTCACTAAAATAATCGCTCGCCTTCGGCATACGTTTGACACCGAAGGATTGCAATATTTGTTGAACACGCCTGGAATCATAAGGCTGACCTAGCATGGCAATGAGGTGTTCAGATGGTTCTTTCATGGATAGTGACACACCTTTCTCTTTGCTCAAGCACATCCAGCTTTGGATACATCATTGTGCACAAAGCAACTTTTTTAGCATAATTATCAACATATTTCGTGCTCTGATTCCCATTTTCCTGCAATAAAAAAGGGAAAACATTTATCACAAAATAACGATTAGATTAAAACAGAAGCAATGTTGCTAATAAACTTGCTGAACATTCAGCCCTTCTCCAACATCCTTTTCTGTTATTTATAATGCCTCCTCATAATCAAAAAAAGCATTGAATCTCATCCCTCCTACATTACATAGGCCCTAGTGGGGATTAAGACTCAATGCTTTGGAAACTCCTTCTCATTTCACTCTAAAATTGTTTTGAGCATATTTGGTTACGAGAAGGACAGCAATGGATAGATAGGCTATAGTCAACACGATGATAATAGCGGTTAGTACCCATAGTGGAGGACCTAGATACATCGCCACAACAAAACTCAATGAAATAAGGCCGTTTACGAATGAGAAAAGAGGACTATTGGTTTCCAACTCAGTGGTATAAGGTTGAATCACATAGTATAACAACAGATGATGTACTGAGAAAAATACAGCCAGTGCAATGGTTGTAACCCAGATAGGAAGTAGTGTACTTATATCTTGTCCTCCAGTTAATACAAGTATAGATACACTTACTACAGCTGCTAAACAAGAACCTAACTTAAGATTTATGCTTAATATACTTCTAAATCGTAACAGAAAATGCTGCTTCGCATGCTGGCGGTAAAATGGATAGCGCATCAACGGCTTATCAACATGGTAGAATAGAGCCTTACAAATCTGGCTACCTACGGTCAGATTTAGCATGAACATAATGATTAAAGGTGAGAATCTTTCAATTGAATCTAGTGAAAGATGATTTTTGAAAATGAGTACCAACAAAGGTAGGAGTATGCCTATGATCATAATAGCCAATAAACGTCTGTGGAACGGTGCACGGAGGAGAGCGGTGTGCCTGGTAACCAAAATTTCGTGTAATTGCTCGTATCCCTTTTTTTCTAATGTGCGCTGCTCGTTGACATGAAGGCTAGACGACGTAGGCCTGCTAAGATCATGTTCTTTTGACTGAACCATTCTCTGTTGAAGATCAGCCATCCGTATTTCTGGATTTAACAATGGATCAGCATGGTTTGTTACTGCGCGCACTGCAGATGTGAAATCCGTATGTTTTAGTAAAACATACCCACAGATAGCCCCGAACAACGATATCAGTATCAAAAGCCCCGGTTGATCCAATATCACAGATCCAAATAGAGGAAGGTTTAGTTTTGTGAAGGGAAGGTAAGCAAAAGTCAGTGCCAGCAACATGCTCAAACTCGTAGCCCATATTTTCTGTACAAGAATAATGCCTTTCCATTTAAATAATGCCAAATGTAAAGATTCACATATCACTCGCCAAAAAGTCATCATTCCCACAATCAGCAATGCATGAGGAATTGAAAATTTAAAAAGTATCGCAACCAGAGTCATAGCAATCCCTTGATAGATGAAAAATGTCGTATACCGATAAAATAGCGTAGCTCGCATAAATTTGGTTGGGTTTATCCGCATAAGGCGGATAGATGTATACTTCATTTTGTTTGATTCCAACACTTTTGCACTCGTTACCGCAGCCATTACGCCACTTATGCAAAAATACATGTGAAGAAGAAGGTTAAAATGCTCCGTAGGATTAACATTCTCTGTCCATAAGAGCATGGGCAATGCAAACATTCCCCCGAAATATAATAAGCTTTCCAATAAACCAACGACAAATAATAAAATAATCGCAATTGCACCAATTGCACGTTTCGTCCGAAAAGCAGCATAAGTTTGTTCACTGATTAAATGAGCAACAAACGGTAAATTATGCGTGAAATAGATCAAACGGTTGACCAGCGTAATCATCTGTAACTGCCATATGCGAGAAATTGTACTAATCATTCCCGTCATCGGCGTTCTCCTTCGTACTTCCGCTTTGGCTTTCATTCCGTAATAATTCAATTACCTGTTCTTCAAAGTCGGGCTGAGTAAGGATTTCGGGTGAAATCTGTGTTAAACTCCCATGATTTAAAATAATTAACTCATCACACAGATCCGTTGCCAATTGCAATATATGGGTCGAGAAAATTAGGATATGATCTTTTTTTAAATCACGTAACAATTGTTTCATCTCACTCGCAACGATGACATCAAAGGAAGTTAAAGGTTCGTCCAACAGGATCACTGTAGGTTTTATGAGTAAAAATAACAACATTTGAACTTTATTTTTCATCCCATGCGAGTAATGTTTAATGAGCTTATGTCGGTCATCCTGAGCAATGTGCATCATATCAAACAGGGCATCAATATTGTTTCCTCGTCCTTCAATCACATCTACGTTAACATCGATGAAAAAACGTACAAATTCATATCCTGTCAGAAATTCTGGTAACAGTGGCAAAGAGTAAACGTATCCTACATCATCGATTTCCAAGTCACGCGTTTTTGATCCGTTGACAAGTTTCATTTTGCCGCCATCCACTTGGATCTCGCCACCTAAACAATTGAATAACGTTGTTTTTCCGACGCCATTGCGCCCAAGAAGGCCATAGATCTTTCCCTTTTCAAATTGAAAACTTAAATTGGCTAATACTTTTTTTTCACCAAAACTCTTCTCTACATTTTGTAAGACCAATTTCATTTATTTGTTCCTCGCTTTCAAACCAATTCATTTTTTGTTTACCTGGAATTTCAATAAAACCGTACATGCCGTTGTTCACGTTATTATTCATATCTAATAATTGTTTAGTTTTCATCCGTATCAATCCCTTCAATTTTTTCATAAAAGGATAAGAAGTAATATCCTTTAATAGGTGAATCGTGTCACTTGACCAATATAACTAATATTGGAAATAGACAATCACTCTAAACTAGAATTCTATTTTGAACGTTATAACTCCTTGTATTTACAGATAAAAGTCTATGTGATACAACAAAAAGCCGCAAAAATAGCGACTATAATGGGTATTCGTTCTTATGCATAAATAATTATGCTCGGATTCTGAATTAATACAAATATCCTAATTAAATCCTGAATCTTTGTCACTAATTCCTCACTAAAAAGGGAACGAATAAACCGACGGGTGTTTCATTACACTGCAGTTTGTTTTAAGTTATCAAAAGCTAGCTTTCCGAAATATTACAAGTCGGACTAGCACATACTAAGGAACAGTTGGCTTAAGCTTACATAACGGAGGTCTCATCATGGTATTTACAATCACAATTATCATCGTTGCACTATTTGCAATATGGGGAGCCGTCGCTCCTGATCAGCTGGCGGATGTGGCTAATGTTGCCTACAACTTCTCTATTCAGAATTTTGGCTGGTTTTATTTGCTAGCTACACTGTTCTTCCTGGTCTTTGCTTTTTATCTGGCGTTCAGCCGATTTGGCGGTATTAGGCTTGGGGATGACGATGATGAGCCGGAGTATTCTACGCTTTCCTGGCTGTCCATGCTGTTTAGCGCTGGTATGGGCATTGGGCTGGTTTTTTGGGGAGTAGCTGAACCGCTGTCCCACTATTTATCTGCCCCTGAGGGGGCGGTACCCGAAACAACGCAAGCAGCCATACTTTCAATGCGTTATTCCTTTTTCCACTGGGGGCTGCATCCTTGGGCTATCTATACCGTCATCGGCCTAGCGCTTGCTTACTTCCAGTTCCGGAAAGGATACAAAGGGCTGATCAGTTCCACCTTTATTCCTCTGATAGGTGAGCGTCTTGCTGCAGGCTGGCTTGGAAAGGTCATTGATATTCTGGCGGTCATTTCCACCATCTTTGGTGTTGCGACCTCGCTTGGGTTGGGTGCACTTCAGATCGGCGGGGGTCTGAATCACTTATTCGGTATTCCTAACTCGACTCTGTCTCAGGTTGTCATTATCATAGTTGTAACCGTACTGTTTTTGATCTCGGCAACCACCGGTCTGGATAAAGGGATTAAGATTCTGAGCAACACCAACCTCGTTATAGCTGTGCTATTGATGATGTTTGTATTAGTGACTGGTCCGACTTCTTTTATATTTGACACATTCACGACGACCTTGGGCAGTTACATGCAGAACATTATTAACATGAGTTTGAGACTGACCCCGTTCTCAAGAGAAACCTGGATTGGAGCATGGACGTTATTTTACTGGGCATGGTGGATCTCGTGGGCTCCTTTTGTCGGCACTTTTATCGCAAGGGTATCAAGAGGAAGAACCATAAAGGAATTTGTAATTTACGTCATGGTTATTCCAAGTCTTTTCGGATTTATCTGGTTCTCCGTCTTTGGCGGAACAGGACTTCACATGGAATTGTTCAATGCCGCTCATCTGGCGGAGGCTGTCAAGGAAGATACAACAACCGCTTTATTCCTTATGCTGGAGCAGCTGCCTTTGGGCACGATCGTGGCATTCATCGCCACAATGCTGATCATGATCTTCTTTATTACGTCGGCTGATTCAGCTACCTTTGTACTGGGCATGCTTACTTCAGATGGCAAGCTGGACCCAAGTGCAAGAGTGAAATTAACCTGGGGAATCATGCAGTCCTCTATCGCGGTAGTACTGCTAATCAGCGGGGGGTTAACTGGCCTCCAGACGGCATCCATTGTAACCGCATTGCCGTTCGCTATTGTCCTTATTGGTATGTGTTTCTCCCTGCTCAAGGCTCTAAAGGCTGAGGACAAAGAGCGCCGTCAGAAGGAAAAACGGCAGCGCCAAAAGCTGAAACGACTGCTGGAGGAACAAGAAATCTCGCTGAATGAAATTTCCGGCAGGTAATGTATACTTGATGTTAAAACGAACAAAAGCCCGCGTTTTTGCGGGCTTTTTATTATTTCATGGTATTGAGTTTTTGAGATCTGTCATGAATTCTGTTTGAACCCCAAGCGGAATGATTTCTAACATTTATTTATACTATTAACGTTCTCCAGTTCCTAGAGGGTTAATGTACAATGAGGACCGGGCAACTTGATAGCTGTGAAACCTTGTGGCTGACACTTCCAAGCATCATTTCTTTTATGCCCCTTAGCCCACGGCTTCCGATAATAATAAGTTGCTGCTCGGTATCCCTTGCATAATTCAATATTTCATGCCCAGGATCTCCCTTAAGATGAACAGTTTCCGGGTTAATTCCCGCAGACTTTAATTTAGATTTGGCTTGATACAACTGTTCCAAACTCGCTTTCTCCATTTCGTTCATTATGTCTTCCAGAAAATTCTCTGGTAAAAACGTCATACCGATCGGCACATAACTCTGGCTAACATGAACTAAGGTAACTTGAACTTGTTTATTTTGGGCTATTTCAACGGTTGCATCAAGGAGTTTGTTCGTTATTTCACCTTTATCAATGGCGACCAGAATTTTGTCAAACATAGTTATCATCCTTTCCGTGACATTTTGTATCTATTTTGACTACCTACAACACGATTACTCGCTGCTCCGATACCAACTAAAAAGAGTAAGACCGAAGCCCCAAGAAGAATGAAAAGTGGCAGGTTCCAACTATTTGTTGCATCGTGCAGATATCCTATAAGGGCTGGACCGATTGCGGCAAGAAGATATCCGATCGATTGGGCCATGCCAGATAGTTCCGCTGCTTGATGCGCATTTTCAGTGCGCAATCCGAAAAACATCATGGCCAAACTAAAGGCGAAACCTCCACCAATTCCGAGTATGACGATCCACAACAGAATGACATTGGAACTTCCGTAAAGAAGTCCGAGTGTCCCCGTCAAAAGCAAAATGGTTGTGATGATTACTAACAAACGTTGGTTAGACATACGCCCAGCAATAACAGGGACAATAAAGGTAAATGGAAGCATCGCTAACTGCATGATCGAGAGGTACCAGCCTGATTGGTTGGATTCAATTCCTTGCTGCTTTAAAATTTCGGGCAACCATGCGATCAACACATAGAAAACCATGGACTGTATCCCCATAAAGATTGTTACTTGCCAGGCAAGCGGAGATCTCCAGACATTCACATCGTTGCTGGCCATCTGTTGACTCGTCTTGGCTGTTTGGTTCGTTTGATTTCTTAATTGGGGTAACCAACACAGGATCGATACAAAGCTTAGTATCCCCCATACCGCAAGTGCTCCTTGCCATTTTAGCCCTCCGTTTATGGCTAGCGGTACACTGACTCCCGAAGCGATTGCCCCAGATAAATTCATTGAAATGGAGTAAACGCCTGTCATGGATCCAATTTTATTTGGGAAATCCCGTTTAATTATACTGGGCAATAATACATTACAAACGGCAATGGCGAATCCAAGAACTGCTGTTCCAATAAAGAGATTAGCTGCGCCAGATAAAGATCGTATTACAATACCAACAGTCAGAAAGATTAGGGCAATCAAAATGATACGCTCAACCCCATACCTCCGTCCTAATTTTGGTACAAGAGGTGATAATAAAGCAAAAGCAAGCAAGGGTACCGTTGTGATCAGACCTGCTAATGTATTTGAAATATGAACGTCATCCCTTATAAAACCCACTAAAGGACCAACTGAGGTTAAGGGAGTACGTAAATTAGCTGCAATAACAATAATGCCGAGAATGATCAGCGCTGCAGAGGCTGGCACGAATTTATTATTTTGTTTATTCGGCATTCTTCATTTCTCCTTCCTGAATTATTACGTCTTATTTTTGCTATTTGTTGGCTGAAAACTTTGCTATAACATCCGCGCGAATAATAAAAGTATAGTATAATATACTTTAATAAACAATAATTATTTTATGATATACTAAAATTGAATAAAAAATACAACTCTGAATTCCCGTCATGGAATTCGGAGTTGCATTTAATAAGTGAATTTTCGACGACTAGAAACCATATTTTAAGGAAATATGGAGCACTGTTTCGTTATTCGTATGATTGGTATAAGCGTGCGGATAATCTGCACGAAAACTGATCGTATCATATTGATTCAATGTGTAAATCTCTCCATTGACTTGTAACTCGATGGAACCCGTCATTACTGTCGCAATTTCAGTGGTATTCACATGGTGACCTTCAGGGTAATACGAGCTATTTGGCTGTAAGTAAGCCCGACACATTTCAATATCGTTGCTTTTAAAGACGGGTTCAATGATCCAATTTTTCTCATCATTAGAAAACCGCAGTCCCTCCCCTGCTCGATACAAACTAACAGGTTTCTCTGATGTGAACAAAGCCAATAGCGGTAAAGATATACCTTTTGAAATTTTCCATATGATGGCCAAAGTTGGATTTGTCTCACCACGTTCGATATTCCCCAGAGTAAGTTTGCTTACGCCCGTTAATTCTGATAAGTCGTCTAAGGTCATGTTTTTTTCTTTTCTATACTTTTTTAATGCACCGCCGATTTGTAGTACAATTTGTTTTGACTCATCGATTTCATCCATTTGATATTCACCTCAATAAAAAACTATATAGCTAGTATATTGTTTATCTAGATTCTTTTCCATTCCAATTCAATAGAACTTGGCGAGATTTTCTTGATAAAATTGTATTAAAAGGATAAAATGACGTGCATCAACCGGGTTTTATTCGAAGAACGGTATAGCTTATGAAAGGTGGCTTAGCAATGAAAATTCTCATCGTTGGCTATTTTAGCGAGACCTCAAAATCAAATATTGCAAGGTGTTTTCCGCAAGACTGGAACGTTGTGATTGTTCCGCCCGGAAAAGAAATGCTGGATCATATTGAAGATAGCCAGGTAATCATCCCTGAACATATTAAAGTGGATCACAGTCTGCTTTCTAACGCAAAAAAATTAAAATTGGTACAGACGGGTGCAGGATTTGATAATGTGGATGTCCCTGCCTGTACACAGCGCGGCATTTGGGTGGCCAATGCTGGAGGAGTAAATGCACAGGCAGTGGCCGAGCATGTAATGGCACTGATATTGTCTTATTATAAAAACATACCGTTTCTTGATACTTTCATGAAAAACAAGATGGATGAAAATCAATTGGACTATGCAGGGAGTGAGTTAAAAGGAAAAACGATTGGAATTATCGGTTTGGGTGCTATTGGAAAAAAAGTAGCTGCGTTTTGCAGGGTTTTTGATATGAAAGTGCTGGCGTATGCGAGAAATGCCATTGTACAATCGGATGGTTTTGTGAAAATGACGGATTTTGATACTCTTGTAAGCACATCGGACATCGTCAGTGTACATGTACCCTTGAATGAGCAAACCAAACAGCTGATCAACAAAGCGGCATTCAAAAAAATGAAAAACACTACTCTTTTTATCAATACAGCCCGAGGCGGCATAGTCAACGAAAGAGACTTGATTGATGCATTAAAAAACGGGGATATTTCAGGCGCATGCCTGGATGTGTTTGAATCTGAACCGCTTCCTATTGACAGTGAGCTCCGGAATCTGGGTAATGTAATACTTACTCCCCATACAGCGGGAATGCCTGATGGTCGGAAATTTCATAAAACAAGATATGATTTCTTTATAAAGAATATAAGACGTGTAGAAAATGGTGAAGAGCCTGAAAGCAAGCTCAATCAGTTATGATGTTTTGGTTCAGCGGGCCCTTTCCTTTCACTTCAATCCATTTTTAAAATTTTGTCTCTTCTGTTACACAATGTTACAATCCAGACTGCTGAAAAATTGTTCAACAAAAAAATCACCATATATTTTCTTCATCTGCGCTGTGTTAAATATATATTGTTCCATTTGCGCCAGCTTGCGCAGACTGCGTATCAGTACTTTCCGATCATCTTCAGATAGATTAGGGTCATCGTCTATCTTCATCAAAGCATTTTTCACACGTGCGGATATCTGTTCAACATACAGATGATTTTTGGATTTTGGCGGAATACATTGTGTCAGGTCACAGCTCACAAAACGAACACCGTCAAGGATGCAATTTTCAAAATTGACGATTAACTTTTGGTTGCCATTTCCCTCAAACGTAATATCCACTAGCTTGCCGGTAAAGGAACAATTGACGATATTCGCCGCTTGTAAAATCCGGTCATTGAATCTACATTTATAAAAAGTACAGTCGATAAACGTAGCATTCTCCAATGTCATCCCTCTCATATCGCAGGAGGAAAATTCGCACTTGGTGAAAACAGCTTCGTCTTTGGCAATGCCAACAGAGCGCAAGTCGGAACGAATAAATGTACAATGATCAATCGTACTACCGGCAAAAAATCTCGCATTTGTAAGATCGCACGTATCAAATATCAGATGCTGCAGGGTACAGCTCCAAAATATGGGTGAACCAACATTTGAGTTGATTATGGTTGTACCGCTTATCGTTTCGTGTTCGTACCTGACAATATCAGAAAACAATTCGTTGTTTACTGACATATCCGACTCAAGTCTTCTCATCCCTATCACCCTATCAGTCCCTCGACATGAATTGTTATTACTAATATAAGTTCCCTACTTTGAGTCAGGCATGGAACGCAACTCCATGATTAGTCTCTGTCATACCTGTGATTGTACTGCCATTCTCCTTCTTCATACAATGCAGGTTGACCGTATCTGGAATACGAACTTGTACCGATAAAATAAAAAGTCGCCTAAAATAGTGACCTTGATGGGAGTATGTTCTTGTCCGTCGACAAAAAACATCTCCGAAAATATAGTATCATATCTTCAGAGATGTTGTCCTTCAATAGCATGTGTATTATTATTTTTATTCGCTATCTGGTTTATTCTCCTGCTCTTCATATATGAATGGATAGACTTGACTTCCGAGCAACATTCTTCGCCCTTGGAACTCATCATACAGATTGATTCGAACTGTCCCACTAGTTACGATTTTGCTTAAGTTGGTATTCAAGTTCATGAAGTATGATTTATTGTTGCCAACGGTTAAATCGGTACCGAGTGTTAATATCTTCTCTATGGATTTCCCGCTCGGGTCAATGACTTCCATAATGAGCTTATGGTCAGTAGAACCTGTCTCATAATCTCCATTTCTTAAGAGATCATAATAAATAACGATATTAAGCATATCTTTCCCTGCGCTAAGCGTCCCCTCACCTCTCGTAATGTTGAGCTGATACGGAAACAATTCCACATGTTGCAGGTTCGTTGCTGGTTGTACAACTCTAGGGCTAAGTGCTAAACGAACAGTATTAATAGAGCCCGTGAGTTCATCCCCGACATCTGCCATCTTTCCATTCGCAACCCCTTCTCCGACATACAGTTCAAGCTGCGAAGTATTCACATTTAGTGGAAGCTTGCTCCAGACCGTCACCAGGTTTTTCCCTTTCGGACTGGTCTTGGCGGACGATTGGCTGACCTCTGCCTCAAAATACTCGTTATCTGGTGTTTTGTAGTAAGCAACTAACTGTGACTGCTTGGATTGCCGTTTTTCCTGGTTGGTCATTTCCAGTTCCGTGTACATTAGATTGGACTTAGCATCATGGTAAATGGTGGTCAAGCGTTCACGGACTTCTGTTTTCTTGCCTGGAGTATGGATGGGATAAGCGTCGCCTGCAGGAACCAGGCTCATAGCGTTGTTGAACGGGTTGAAGTTCAACGACAGAAATTTAGTAACGTCTTCGCCTGCTGTTTCCTGGAGCTCAATTCGTAATTGATTGAAATTATACGAATACGGCATGTTAGCAAGGACATAGAGTTCCGCGGTTTCATTGGGCGCCAAGGTCGTTTGGTTATCCTGTACCACGATTTGGCCTGTACTACTGAGATCCCGCATTCCAGCATTTATTGCTGCTTTCAGCACAGGCAGCTGCACGGTCGTCGTTTTGGTATTACGAATGCTGATTCGGGCTACGATCTGATCTTTATCTCTCCATGGCAGCCGCTGATATGAGCTAAGCTTCACGCCAAATGTCCCGTGACTATTCTCAATGATATCTTCTAAGCCCGGATGGCTTTTGCCTTCTTGAGCATATGGAACTTTATAAAGTGCCGTCGGGAAGCTAATCTTCCCTTCCGTAGCAGGCTCCGTCAATTGCAGCTGCAGCGTATTCTGTTTCATATGCAATGGCACATCTACATCCAGATCAATAAGCTTCTCCTCCATCGGCTTCAGGGTAACATGGTCAATTGCCTTGGCGTTCACCGGAATGCTGTAGCCTTCATCCGTATTAATAGAAAGCTCATAAGCTGGCAGCTTCACGGATTTTTCACCGAGATTTTTAATGCGGAATTGAATATTCCATTTGCCAGTATTGTTCTCAGTATATACAGAAGCATATTTCAACTGCGTTTCAATCGTTTGATGGCTCATCGAAATTTTTCTGATGCCATAATCCGGCACAGGCTTATCAGCGGTAACAGCTGGCAGCTTGAAGGTTTTTACGGGTAGCATCATGTTCAACGTTTCGTCTTCTTGCGTAAATTGCATCGTCATAAGTTCTGCTTTAAGGTTGGATGGAACCTCTGCTAAATAATATATCGTTCGTTTCTGCCCTGGCTGGATCTTGAAGCTGCTCCCTGTATCATCCTCAGGCACAAGATCGAATACTGAGCCCCCGGCCGATTTCAGTTGTGCTTTATATCCGGGATCGCTTAGTACCTTCTTGCCCCTGTTTGCATATTGAACGGCCACTCTCATGTATACTTTTCCATTATGATTCATTCGCTGCATCCGTTCCGCCTTGACCGTGATTGGCTGCTGTTTCATCATGATCTTGGTGCTTTTGCCCTGCACTACAGCAACATCCGGGGCTGCATCGGGAAGGTTGAACGATTGCACTGGGATCTGGATCTTCAATACTTCATCTTCCTGCGCAAGCTGCAGAGTCATGCCATGTGTCTTCATCGTGGAGGGTATCTCAGCCCAATAACTGATGACTCTGCTCTCCTGAGACTGAAGCTTGTAGCCTGAGCTGGCTGAATCGGGTACAAGCTGAAATGTTGAACCGCCCGCTGACCTTAGATATGCTTTATATCCAAGGTCACTCAGCATTTTGGTTCCTCCGTTTGAGAGCCTGAGTCCCAATTGAACATACACTTTTCCATTAATTTTATACCTCTGCAAGGTATCCACCTTGGCTGTAACAGGAAGATTATTTATTGTGATCTTTTTGCTCTTACCTATCGGAATTACAGATGAGTACTGGGCAGGAACCGTGAATTGTCCCAGCTTTTTCTGATAATTTGTACTGTTAAAATCCCATCCGAACATGGAAATTTTGATCCCATTGACCTTTGTCGAGTTTCCAATGTTTGCATAGTACGTCACAGACAGGCTGCTGTTCGCAGGCACCGTTCGTTTATCAGCATCACGGGTCACTGCTTTTCCTTTTATAGTCGTACCACTCGGCGTAGAAACCTTGGAAAAATAATCGATAAGATCCATTCTATTGCCGCTGCTGTTACTGTAACGAAGCGTATATATGAGAATACTTCCACCTGGCTGAGTAAAAACATCCATCTCCGTCAGCTTTACATGGACGCTCTGCTTCAACGAAACTGAGCCCAGTTGATCTAATGTCAGACCTGACCTGGCTACAGTAGATTTGGAAACGAGGTGATCAGCCGTGGATGCCCCGTATACGTCAAGGGCCATGAAATGACCCAACACGGCGGCAGTGAGTAGTATTGTCACATATGTTTTTTTCGGCCTATACATGAATCTACCTCCCTGTATAAAAAGACATTTGCCCGCTTTTAATTCTGTGAAGCAGGAAGCATCGCACGAATGCAGGCTGCTTCCCGCCATTTACCTATTCGTTTAGATAAGTTGTGACCCGGTTTTGGATCAGTTTGGCTACTTCCTCGGCAGTTTTCTGTCCGCTGAAGAATGCAACGGACTCTTCTCCGGCAATACTTAACACTTTAACATCCAGATCTACATATTGATCGGCGGTTTGAACAACTTGTTTAAACACGGCGAACTGTTCATCCGATACTTTTGCCATCTCCCCATTTGGAAGCTTGTATTCGCCATTTTTAACTTTTTCTCGAAGATTATCAATCTTATTTTCATTCACGGATTTAAGCATCGAGAATCCTTCTCGATCTTGTAACATTTGCACTTCTTCCGACAATAAGAAGCTGATGAAATTCCAGGCCTCATCCTTTACGGGCGATTTGGCATGGATTGCGAACTGTTTTATAGTAGATACTCGCGAGCCTTTTCGATCTCCGGTTTCTCCCGCCTGCGGTGATTGCAGCAGCTTGGGTTGATCAAAAAGCATGTAGGGACCTTCGATAAAATCAATTGGCGACGTAATTGATGTGGAATTGAACATTTGATTGCCCGGCTTTGCTTCTTCCGATGTCACAATCTTTTCCTCGTACATTTGTTTAACCTGCTCGAACAGATTCACAAATTCGGGAGAATCGAATGTTGCCTTTTTGGCCGAAGGATCGACAAATGCAGCGTAGTTCTCGACAAGCATCTCCTGAAAGAGGAGTTCCGGCGGGTAGGACGCTAAGGCATAAAGCTTATCGGTACCACTTTTCTTTTGGATTACTTCCTTTGAAACCTTCTCAAACTCCTTCCAGTTCCAGGTCTTATCATCAAACTTAACATTAGCGTTGCTCAGCATTTCCCCATCTCCTACAAATGCTCGTAACCTGTACCCCAAAGGTACGGTATACATTCCATCATTCACCTTCAAACCGTCCAAAATATTCATTTGCAAATCGTCTTTATCCAATGTCTGATCTTTATTGAGCAAGTCGTTCATGTCGAGAAGAAAACCTTTGCTTACATATTCTTTCAACGGTAGGTCATCAACTTCAATGATATCCATGCTTTTTCCCGATAACATGGCGGTATTCATAGAATTCCGATACTTCTCGTATTCCCCTGATCCCCATTGTTCTCCCGTCTTATATGCATTGATCTGAAGATCGATGTCCGGGTATTTCTCTTCGAATTTTTTCTCCACTGTTTGATAGAATGGGATCGACTCTGTCACAGACAGGGTAAGCACTGTTTTTCCATCTTTCGATGTCACTTTATCTGCTGTACTACTTCCCCCTGAACTGCATGCGGTTAAACTCGTGATAATAGCCCCCATAGAAAGGAGCAAAAGCCATTTTTTCATTGTAAAATTCCTCCTGAACTCTTCTTATTGTTACGTCTCACTATTCCAAGCGGATACGGTCACCATCTTGCAGAGGCTCGCTACTGTTCAGAATGATCTTATCCTCTGCGTAGATGATGTCGGTTTGGATCATCGTTTCTTTGTCATTCTTCTCGCTGGACTCAATCTTGACTTTGCGAACAACAAATACATTACCGAGTGCCCCCGGCTTCTCCTCGACTACAAAAACATAAGTGCCTTCCCGGTCCTGATGAATAGCTTCATTGGAAACAAGCAGCCCTTGATCGAGAGAACTTTTCTCGATTTTAATCCGAGCCTGCTCACCTCCCTTCAGTTCGGCATTGAGGAGCTTAATACGAAGGATCTTTTGCGGGATGGTTACCATCCCCGCTCCTTTATCAGAGGCTCCCTCTATAAGTGGCTCCCTATTAATGATTTCTTCAATGATGCCATCCATGCTGTTGGCTTGCCGCTTTTGATCTGTATCTACCTCTACCTTGACCTGTTCTCCGATGGATACCCCTAACCTGGATAAACGCTTTGCATCCGCATTAACCTCGAACTTGTAACCTTCCCCGCTGTTCGAGACAATGATATCCGGTTCGCCTGCGGAAGCCAGTCCTTCTACCGCGTTCAACTTCGTTATAATACCGTCGAACGGAGCGGTCAGTACCTGATCTTTGGACAGTTTTTCTCTCATTTCGTTGATCTTGCGCTCCTGCGCAGCAATATCAAGTTTGCCTTTTTCAATTTCACGTTGTGCGCTGCGCAGCTTAAGTTCATCTTCTTCGAGGGACGATTGGATGAATTGGTCCTGAAGATTCTGCTGCTCGATCTTCTGCTTATCCAGATTTGTTACTTCAAGTTCAATTTCTTGTTTTGTCGATTGACTATCATAGGTGATAAGCTTCTGTCCTTTCTTTACACGTTCGCCTTCTTTCACAAGAATCTGCTGAGTCTTCCGTTCTGTTGAACCGGATACCTTGGCTTCAGCAATCGGCTGAAGGATTCCGCTACCTTCAATAACTAACTGAATGTCTCCCATTTTGGGCTGCTCCGTAGTCACTTTCGGTAAAGTCAGCGATTGCAGCGTATTGCTAAACAATGTGAAGAGCAGCAGCAATCCCATAAAGCTTATGAACACGACTACAATAATTCGCTTTCGTCTTTGCTCAGCAAACCCTGTATTTAACTCCATATCCTTTCTTCTCCTCCCAAAACCAGCACTGAAAAGTTAACCTTTAACTCCGGATAATTGAATACCCTCAATGAAATACGACTCCGCATACAGAAATACCATCACCATCGGGGCCATATAGAGCATGGATGCAGCAAAAGCGATACCCTTGTCACTTTGATTAATCGTAGATAAAAAGACGGACAGCGGCTGCTTGAACGGGTCGTCTAAAAAAATAAGAGGCTGTTCCACCATGTTCCAATAATCAACGAAGAGCAAAATCACAAGTGCCGCTAATCCTGGCTTGATCATCGGAACAATCATCGTAACAAATATCCTTAAATGTCCTGCTCCGTCCATTTTGGCAGCTTCAATATAGGCGTAGGGAATGTCCAGCATGAATTGTCTGAGCATAAACACGCCAAAAGCTGCGAAGATGCCAGGAAGAATGATAGCACTTGTAGTATTCAGCATCCCAAGCATATCGACCATAATGTAATTGGGTACCAGCGTGACTTGGAATGGCATGAGCATCGTCATGACATATACCAAAAACATAGAGTCCCGGCCGCGAAATTTTAGCTTGGAGAATGCATAGGCAGCCAGAGCCGCAACAAGAGTCTGACCTACAATAATCGGTACGACCATGAACACCGAATTCCAGAACATCATCAGATATTTCGGGTTGTCGAGAAATACCTTGCCGTACTGTGCAAAGGACACCTTATCCGGTATCAGTTTCAAGTTTGCAAATACACCATCTCTACCGACGGCTGATTCATTCATTTGCCCGATGAGACCATAATTGATCCCAATTTCCAGTTCTGTCATCATAGAATTTGTGAATATAATCACAATAGGTGATATTAAGATCAAGGCAATAACACTCAGGATGAATGTTAACACACCATTTTTCAATATGTAGACTATTCGCACAGACTTTGCTTCACCTCCTATTCCATGTACTGCCGATGCCGACGCTCCATCGCAAACAGAGCTAGAACAACCAGCAGTATACTGACAAACATCAAGGATGCCGCTGCGGTTAGTTTCTGAATGTCGAGTGATATGAACATATTGTTCATATAGTGCTGCATCATGTAAATACTGTCATGGGGATAGTCGCCTGCAATCAGATACGTTTCCCGAAACACTTTAAATGAGTTAATAATGGACATAATCACTACAAAAAACATCGTTGAAGTCAGATAAACCAGTGTAACACTCCGAAATTGCCGTAAACGACCTGCACCTTCAATACGAGCCGTTTCATAGTAATCCTTCGGTATTTGCTGAAGCCCGGCAAGGAATAAGATAACGTTGTAACCTATGTTCTTCCATATATAGACCATAATCACGACTATACGTGCCGATTCGGATTTCATCCAATCCATCCGTCCGTATCCGAAACTATCCAGCCAGGCGTTAAGGGACCCATTCCAATCAAAAAGGATCTGCCAAATCATGATGATCGAGGCGGTGGGCACAACAAGCGGCATCACATAAGCTGTTCGAAGCCATTTTTGGATATAGACATTTTTATGCAGAAGCATCGCGAGCCCCAATGACAGCAGGATCATAAGTGGAACACTGATCGTAGTGAAGTATAACGTGTTGGAAGCTGCTTTGAGGAAAGAAGCACTTCCGAGCAGCTCACGATAATTATCGAGTCCCACAAAATGACCGTCTACCGAATGGCTCATAAACGAATAATACACGCCCATGGCAAACGGGATAAGGTAAAAGAGTGCAAATCCGATGCCGCTTGGCACAAGGAAGAACATGGCCGCCGAAGCATCCTTACGGAGCCATTTATTCATGGTTTTCTAAATTCCTCCTTTCACTGTTAACTTTAGTCTTTCATTCTGTTTCCTGTTTTGCCTCCCTTTCCACTCATTTTAGAAAAGAGTGTTTAAGAAAATAGTGGTAAGATATTAAAAAATTCTAAAGTTTATTACTGATTTTGCGGTTTCGTGAACAGCTTAACGAATTAAAGGGAAAATAACGATTAGATACGCCTAATAGGCATTTGGTAGAAGTTCTTGCACCGCAGCATCACTTTACTTTTTTTCTATTCTTATTTCATCTAGGCATGCATTTTTTCAATGCATAATGATACAGAAAAAACCTCAGCCGGGTTAACCGAGCTGAGGTTTTTTTAACTTTCTAGCAGGTCTCGCGTATGCTTTATTTAATAACTTCAACCTTTTTATCCCCTGCTGACTTCGCTACTTCTAACGTTGTTGTACCTTGAATAGCGACTATTACGCCAGTAGCCAGCATAGAAACGATTAAAGCTGCACTGAGTGCTGTGGACATTTTCTTCTTGACCCTAATCATACCTCCTATATTTATTATGTAATAAGCGGCTCAAGACGATGACGAGCCGAGGTTTTCCATTTGGAGTCTCATCCCATCATCTCCACCCCTACAGCAGTTCAAAATGAAGTTGAGTCTCAGGTAACTCCGTATTTCCTTTCCACTGATTCTCACCGTATCCCAATTCCAGAACCGCAGCAATGCGCTCGTTACTCAGTACACCAAACATTTCAGTACGGCTCGGGTCGTACATCCAGTCATGCAAGGTACAACGCACGCCCAGACTTTGCTCATGAGCCAGCAAGCGGAAATTCTGAATTAGGCAGCAGACAGCCGCAAAGTCTTCTTCTCGCTTATGTTGATCCGCCTCTTCCTTCACCAAGACCAGAAGATATGCAGGGGCAGGCCCCTGTAATCCCTGCATGATGTCCCCATACCGGTTATCGGCAAAGATGAATCGCCACGGCTCTCGGAGGCCATCATTTGGCGCCCATACGGCATGATTGAGCATTTCAAGGATTAGATCCTGCGATACCGGTTGTTCCAAAAACTCACTCGGACCGTCCATGTCTCCTTCCAGATCTGACAATTTCATTTTCATATCCTCCTCTTCTATGTAGACTGTCCTCGCAATACGGTCCACTTTTGCTCGGCTGGTGTCCTTTTCCGACTTCTTGGCGCTTTGTCGTAATATCCTATATGAAGAATCCCAACAAATCTTTCATCCTCACGTAAGCCAATACCATTGAAGAACCCTTCATGCTGAATCATGGACTCTGTATCCCACAACATGCCTAACCCTCGTTCCCAGCCCAGCAGTTGGAAGCTCTGCATCACCCCGCAGGCAGCCGCATAATTACGGTCATTGGTCAGACGATTCGGTCCTACAGTGGACATAACAATGACGTGGGCAGGAATATCGGTAAATCTCTTTTTAAAAACATCCAGAAGTTTCCCGGGAATCAGCTTGCCGAGCTTGCTCTGTGACATCTGTTCCAGCATGCAGTCCACCAACCGTTTGCGCGCTTCCGGCGTTCCGGCATATACTACACGCCACGAGCCAGACTCAACAAATGGTTGAAGCCGTATAGCCTTACGCAGTAATTCTACAATTAACTCCTGGTCCACCGGCGTAGAGTTACATTTACGAATACTCCTGCGCTCCCTGATCAATTCCGCCAGACTCAAATGTTTCACTCCCCTTTGTTCTATCTGGATTCAATATTTATACTGCTGTCTTGAAGAAATTGATGGATTACTTTTAGCTCCGTTTCCGAATATTTGTCGAGAGTACGATAGAAGCGCTCTGCCTTATGTATATGCAGACGTTCATGCAGTTCAAAGATTTTTTTGCCTTGCGGTGACAACCGGAAATAGCTCTCCTTTTTGTTGTCATTCATTTTCGTGCGTTTGACGAATCCTTCCTCCAGCAGTTTGTTGCCAATTTTGGTGATACTTGCTTTGGACAAATTCATCGCCTCGGCAATACCCGTGTTGTTAATGGGCTCATGCTTGCCAATGCAATCTATCATATGAACCGCGGTCAAATGCTGAGGGATTTTCTCGATGCTTTCTCGCTGGGCGATACTTAGGAAATGCTCGATTTCTGTATCCTTGTGGTTCTCATACACATGTAAAAAACGGATAAATTGGTCATAAAGCAACTGTTTTGTTCGATCTTTTGAGATCATTCTTTGATCGCTCCTTATTTACTTGTAAACAAAAATATCAATTTTAAAAATGGGGTGTTTCTGAATAAATTCTTATATTTAGTTTACTGGTTAACAATATATCATGGATGATAATTCTTATCAACTATATATTCTGGCATTACAACACTACTCGATAATCAGAGACCTGCCTTGAACGGATTATCTTTTAAGCTGCTCGTTAGTTAATAAAAAACAGCCGATCACGCTGATCGGCTGTCTTCTTAAACTTGGGTTATTGGACTCAGTATCATTCTCTCTACTTAAATTATACCGTTATTTTTTATTTTTTTATAGACTGTTTTTTTTGAAATTCCTACACTATACTGCTAAATACAATACTAAAAAAGAGGTGGATCAGTATGGATGACAAAAAAGTGATCATAGATCAAGGTCCTTTTTTTCATGGTACAAAAGCAGAACTGCAAATTGGTGATTTATTAGAACCACAGTTCTTATCAAATTACCAAGAGAAAAATTCTAACCATATATACTTTACTGCAACATTAAATGCTGCCAAATGGGGTGCTGAATTGGCAAGATCTAATGCAAAAGAAAGAATCTACATTGTAGAACCATTAGGAGATTTTGAAAGTGATCCAAACGTAACTGATAAAAGGTTTCCTGGAAACCCAACACGTTCATATCGATCTAAATCGCCACTTAAAATAGTAGCTGAATTAGCTTCATGGGAAAGACACACTGAAGAAGAGATTAATCACATGATTACATCTTTGAGAAAACTAAGTGAAGAAGGAAAAAATATAATATATGATTGATTCCTCTCGTTAAAAGAAAAAAGCCGCTATAATAGCGACTTGAATAGAACAATGTTCCTGTCCCGCGGCACTTCTTTATTGGAATATCTATGAGATATGCCATCATGCAATAAATTTTAATTACTTCGTTAATATCCATTTTTGTCGATCAAGTGATGGATTCAGTTCATTTAGGAAGAGTTCGGTCCCATCTTCCGATACTTCTAATGCTTTTTGATGATGAGCTGAAGTAATATGAACTGATCCGTCTTTGTTCTCGTGAAGGACCCAACGCTGGTTATTGTACCCTAAGTAATGATACAGCTGAAGTTTGTTTTGCCCTATATCCAGATCAAGCGTCTGACCGCCCGTAGTACGAATCGAATACGAACCTGCTTCGTCGCCTGTCGGAACAAATACCCACTTCTGGACGGAAGCCGCACTTGCATCCTGCAAGGTAACGGGCTCCCCGTTGACAAGGTTCACTGTATAAATGGATTTCTGTGTTACGGTATTTACAAGGCTGGACTTGGTGATGTTTGCAGGTTCATCGTTGCTGACATTGACGTTCTGATAAGATGCGGAGCCGCCAAATACATGGAGTCCAAAGTGGCCTTCTGCAAAAGTACCATCCATGATATCTATGACTTTTTGACTGTCCACGTGAACGACAATATGCGGACCATTCGCTTCTATTTTCACCTTATACGTTTGACCTGGCTGAATGAAAGATGGTACTTTTGCAAGAACCTGCCGTTCTTCAAATCCTCCATTGATTTTATAGAACAGACGGATTGCCTTCATGTTAGGGTCTAGATTCAGATAATAACCACTGCGACCATCTTCGCTAGCCCTGAACAAAACAGAACCTGCCCCTCCTGTTTCACTGAGCATCATGTCTGCTTCATACGTAAAATTCCCAGCCTTCTCTTTGGCAATATAATTCGCATCGCTAAAATATTTACCACGAATTCCATGTTCACTAACTAACCATGAAGCAGCAGATAGATCTTTAGTCCATCCACTGAGGTTTGTCCGGAACTCGCCACCTATGACTTTAACGAGCACACTAGTGGAAGTTTTACCATTCGGAGTAGATACAGTGACGGTGGACTCCCCTTCTTTTTTTGCCTTAATAACTGCGTGTGAGTTGTCTGCCAAGTCTATGGTTATTACTTCGTTATTACTGGAATTCCACTTAAGCGGTTGAACGCCTAAACCTGGTCCGTACTCAACCATCGCCTGCAGTGTATCCGACTCGCCTACCCCCAGTTCCCGAACACTCATATCCATCTTTATTTGAGCTTTTGAAGGAATGTCCTCATTCCAGACAGATTCAAGTTGATGCACTTTCAAGGAAACAACGTTCACATTCCCACCTTTTACGTAAAAACTCATTGCTCTACTAGCAGGATCCGGAAATATAACATCTGAAAAGACGACTTTGCCGTCGTTACCAAAGGCTTCAAGGGAAGACTCATCCACAAGAATACGCATCTTGATCCGATTATTCTCCATTTGCATAGGTGCTTCATGTTTCTTACTAAAAAGGTTAGAAAAATCCGTTTCGCCCGATGCAGTTCGGTCCACAAACATACGACTATCGCTTGCCTTATAACCCACGACCGTCTTCTGATCTGCACCCTCACGAATGTTAAAGCCAAACTCGGTCACTGTGCTGGTTTCAGGGATTTCAATTTCAGCTTCAATTTCGTAAGCACCTGAAATAATACCTTTTAGCAGATTCCCGGAAGAAGGGCTCACCGACTTGTTAGAAGCAGAATACAAAGGTTTACGCAGTGATTCCAATTCTTTGATTGGACTTTGCACCATACGAATTCCATCTTCGGTCGTTACCAATGATACTTCTCTCGGGATGGTTAGTTCACCTTTCCAATTGGACGTTGGGAAAGCGAACGGATAGTCCCAATTCGTCATCCACGCCATCATCACTGTGCGATGATCAGGCATATTAGCGAAAGACATCGAAGCGTAAAATTCTTTACCAAAATCTGTTCTTAGCACCTTACCCGCCGGATTATCGTTCACGAATTTACCATCAGCTGTCAAATGACCGATAAAATACTCGGCATCTGATCCGCCTGTTTTGGGATTCGCTCCTGTACTGATCATCATAACCCACTTCTTCTGTGACGTTCCATCTACCGGAAGCTGGAACAAATCAGGGCATTCCCATACGCCTCCGCGAACGTAATCCCCATATCCCCAATTATCTGTCAATGTCCAGTCAAGTAAATTCGTTGAGGTGTAGAAACGAATATGATCTCCTCCGGACACAACCATAACCCAGCGGTTATTCTCGTCATCACGGATCACTTTCGGATCGCGAAAATCCCAATTCCCAACTTCATTTCCGCTCTTACCTGGGTTCTCGATCACAATCGGGCGCTCCTTCGAATACTCCCAAGTACGGCCTAGGTCTTTACTGTAGGCCAAACCTATACGCTGGTTCCCATTTGGGCTATCCGGATTAAAGGAAGTGTAGTATGCAATAAGGCCCTTGCCTCCTGAATCTCCGAATAAACCAGATGCATTTGTCATATCCGCAACAGCCGACCCAGACCAGACATGTCCGTGATCATTCCAGGGAAGTGCAATCGGAAGCCGTTTCCAGTTCAGCATATCTTTACTTACCGCATGCGCCCATGTTCCCCCATCCTGATGGAAGAGATGATATTCTCCTTCGAAGTAGACAAGTCCATTCGGATCACTCGCTGAACCACGTATTGGTGTGTAGTGATATTGTGGACGATATATCTCATTGTAATATTGGCTCTGTTCTGTCACATAAGTATCCTGAAAGTAAGCCGTTCCCTTTTTTACGACGATTCCAGTACTTCCACTTCTGTAGGTTGAATCTTTCACGTCAATCGCGGCCGTAGTGTACCCGTCCAGGAAGACCTGAATTCGATCTCCCTTTGCCTTGATTTCCACATGATGTTTGGCTCCCATCTGACTCGGATAAGTACGTTGCGAACTTGCAATCACTGTTCCTTTTGTATTCGTCAAACTTACACGGACCTGATCTCCTTCCTTCGTAAGAGTAGCTTCATATCCTTCAGCTCCATCGCTTGAAGATCGAAATGCGAGAGCTGCAATAGAATCAGGACGAAGGGTAATATTCCCTTCATAGACCATATCAGTTGCCTCTTTATTATAGATTTGCTGTGCTTTGCTCTCCTGTTCTACCGTCCCTCTTTTTCCGTAGATATCAGGCTGCCATTTTCCCTTGTTAGAAAGCACCGTACCCAAATTACCTTTCAGATCGCTCACCACGATGTTCGAAAACAAGGCGGATCCATCCCATACATGGAGTCCAAGCTTACCGCTTTGATACGAAATGTCTTGAACATCAATTAATGGTTTATATTGATTGCCCCAATATACTTTTAGCGAGGAACCCACTGCCTTCACTTTGAGATGATAGATTTGCCCCATTTCAACAGAAACTTTACGCTCCTCCTTTAATCTCCCATCTCCATTTCTTGCATCTCTTAACCGAATCAGACCTGCGTCCGGAACGATTTGCAGCATGTACGAGCTAAAGCCATCCTCATTAGATCGAAACAACAATGTTGCATCTGCCTTCGTATCCCTGATCATGACATCAGCTTCATAGATAAAATCATCGGACACTGTCTCTGAGATGGCCATTACATTTTCTTTAGGCTGTGAAGTTAGCAAGATTCCTTCTGAAGTATCCTCTAATCCTCCTTTTCCTTTCACTTGCCAGCCTATCAGATTGGTATTTGATTTGGATGCGCTTTCAAAAATATCAAGCTCCTCCTTTGCCTGTTTATTTGTTTCCTGATCAGCAAGTACAGTACTAGCCGCAATTGATTTAGATGTAAAAATACCGTTTGAAGTCAAAGTTAATCCCGTTGCCACCAGAAGACATATTGCGAATTTAGATTTATCGTTCATTCCATACCCTCTTTTCTAATAGAATCGTAAAAGGTGTCTAAAAAATACATTCCTTCTTAACAAAATAATCCACTCGTTTTCATTTGTCAAAGTTTTTTTGGATAAATGAACATTTAGTCATATATTAATATCTATTTAAGTTTACATTTGCACAATTTATGACTGATTATTTGAAAATAACAACTTTTATTTAAGTTGATCTAATCATTTCTTTATTTTTTAAAAACAAAATGATTACAAATGTAAATTAAAGATGGCTATTGAAAAGCGCTTATTCGGCAGTCAGTGCATCTCCTTAATTTTGAATTCGAATGTTGCAATTAGTCGGACACGTACAATCAAAAGTTTACATCTAGGCTTCTCTTTAATTTGTTCGACAAAATATCGTTAGTATTATAAACCCAATAAAAGCACAATTTTTTATGTATTAATCCTGCGTTACATTCTCGATTTCATGCTCATCGAATGAATTATTGGATTATGGTCTTGTCCTTGGCTCGGGACAAGAACTTGTACCGATAAAATAAAAAAGCCGCTATATTAGCGACTTCAATGGGACCATAGTCTTGCCCCACGACATTACTTGGATTTGCACTATTCTTAGACAGCTTGCAAAATTTGTTTCGATATATTCCATGGCACTATTCATAATGATAAGGGTTCCTCGCGATAGCTGAAGCGGTAAGTTTTGGTACAGTTCACTGTGTCATCGTAGGAAAACTTCTTTTCGAAAGCTGAAGAACCATTTTAAAAGAATTGAGGACGCTTACCATCAGCGCCCTCGCCGGGCTGTCCGTACGATTCCATCTACAACCGTTTCAAACAATGGTGCCGGCAGATCATGTCCCATGCCATTAAGTAACATAAATTCTGCACCAGAGATGGATTGAGCCGTATCTTGTCCGCATGCTGGCACAAACATAGGGTCTTCCACCCCGTGGATTACCAAAGATGGAACCTTCACTTTTTTGCAAGTTGTGGACGACGGTCTCCAGAAACTGCAATAGCTGCAATTTGCCGCCCAATACTCCCCGGATCATAAGCTCGCTGAACCTCTTCTCGAATCATTAAACGATATTCGTTCTCTTCAAATGGATAACCCGTACCCGCAATACGTGTGGCAAAAGCTACACTATGAGCTAAGTACATAGCTTCATCCTTCATCGGGTTTGGTGCTGGCCGAGTCATTAACGCCATTACATCAGGCGATGTTGGTGGAAGTTCGGGATTTCCTGTTGTTGACATGATGGAAGTAAGCGAGAGAACACGTTCCGGATATCGGCTGGCAACAAGCTGGGCAATTATGCCGCCCATCGAACGTCCAACGACATGTGCATTTTTTATCCCCAGGGCATCTAACAATCCAATTGTATCATCAGACATGTCATCAAGTGTGTATGGAATAACCGGGAGTTGTCCCGACATGAGTGTTTTAGCAAGTGTTTCAAAATCCAATGTGTCGTGATGGCTAAAGTGTGTGGATAGACCCGTGTCCCGATTGTCAAAACGAATTACTCTATATCCCCGGGTCGCCAGCATTTCACAAAATGGAACGGTCCAACGGATCATCTGGGTACCGAGCCCCGCGATCAACAGAATGGTTTCATCCGTTTCGCTGCCATAACTGTCATAGGCGAGTTCTATGCCGTTGGCTCTTAACATATTCATTGTTATGTTCTCCTTAAACTTAATTTTATGGTAACTCTGTTATGGGCAATAGTCGAGAATCTTCAATGGCGGCAGTTCGCCGTCCAGTCCCTTCCAAGTAGGATACATGATTTGAAAAGGCCAGGAACGACGCTGTGTTGCTCTGACGAACATGACAAAATCCCAATGTTCAGTTTCGGGACCAGTTTTAGTCGGTTCAATGTAACGAGATGATTCAGTCACGTTACATACCCCACTTTCCTTCTTTATCTGCTGTTGTGAACGTCGTTTAAGTGGTTATTAACTCTCTTCCTGTATGAATGCACCCTTGGCTAAAGTCTTAATATAGTCTCTGATATCGGGTGTCCAATCATCAATTAATCCGTAAAAGTGATCTTTATTCCCGGCATACAGTGCTCTCAAAGCCTCCTCATATTGAGGGAAATCGCCCGCCATTGCAGTCATAAAATGATAACTTGCTTCTTGTGCGGCGCGAACTTTACTTTCGTTCTCTCCCAAGCGGCGAGCTTCATCAACCAATTTTCGCAGCGTTACGGAGGCTCCTCCGGGTTGAGCTTTAAGCCAGTCCCAATGTCGAGGAAGCAAAGTAACTTCACCGGACACCACTCCCAGCTTAGGACGGCCAACCCTGCGAGAGGGTTGTTCATTTTCTTTCGTATCCGATATATGTCCAGCCTGGCTGTTTAACCGCTCAAGCACCTCAGCTGTTTTTCCACGAAAATCAATATCTAGTGGTTTACCCGTCAAATCGTCAAATATAAGCAGTTGTACGAACTTACTGTCCTCCAAGGTATCTTTTACGATTCCGACAACGTAATCTAAAGTGCCTTTGGCAAAACAATCTTTCTCTAAAAAAGCAGTACAGCTTATTTGAGCAGGTGAAGCCTCCATGTTATACCTCCTTTTTCTTCCTTGCCCAATAATTATACCCGGGTAAAAAGATAAAATCAATATTACCCGGGTATAATTATTTTGTGTTAAGTTTTAATATTACAAATAGTCTGTGCTGTAAAATCCTAGTCTCGTTCAGCTCATTACAAAAGGCAGCCTGCTGGAGGCGGTATCAAGCCATACAGAAAGCTATTATCTGACGAAGTATGACACCTATGAAGATCTTCACAGCGCGGTTAAGCGGTACGTGCGCTACTATAACAACTACCGTTACACAGAGCGTTTGGGCGGTATATCACCGAACGAATACCGAAGAGCAGCATAATAAAATGCCTTAGCACGTCATCCGAGCCAAGGCATCTCAATGAAACCATTATTTTGTTTTTTTAACTGTCAACTTGACAGGGAGTAGTTCATAATCGACTGTTTTCTTGGTTTTATTGGACTAACGTTTCCCGTTAGCTCGGTTTTGATATTTTAAAGAAACGTAAATAATTCAATTTCTAAGGTTCGCCCTTTCTCTTCTATCACCAGTAGAAGGATTTTTCTGTACCCAGAGAGTATCATATACGCTGCTTATAGTCAGATTTTTTAGAAAAGATCCAGGTGGCAATCAACATCACACAAGCCACCAATATACCCGACTCACCCGTCCATAGGAAGACATTTTCTCCTTTTGTTGACTCGTCAAATGCATCTTGAATGATGGCATTCCAGGAAGCGTGAAGCAGAATTGCGGGCCAAATGCTGCCTGTGCTCAATCGCAGGTGACTAATTATGAAGTTAAAAGAACTGATGGTAATCAGGAACAGTACAATGGACAAGGCGAGTGACGGTCCCGAATAATAGTTCCCTAGCAGAATGGCCGGAATATGCCACGCTCCCCAGATCAAACCGCTTGTTAAAATGGGTTTAGGCACTCTCGCTTTGATGAGTCTGGTGAGCATGTATCCCCTCCATCCCAACTCTTCTCCCGCGCTGCTGATCACACCGATGGCCGTGCCTACGAACATTTGGTAGATAATAGATAGTACAAGGCTGACAATAAAGACATCTCCTGACTTCACATAGTCCACTAACCCCGTAACCCAGGCGAATCCGTAAGCACATAAACCAATGATAACCGGTAATAGCAACACAAATGGGATGGCCTTTAAGGTTCGTTTTCCTCCGATCCGCAGTGAAATATCCGAAAATCCTTCATGCAGTACTAAACGGGCAAATATGGAGGATAGGCCAGGTGCCCACATGAGCAGCAGACCAAACACGGGTGATACGTTTAAGGCCAGAACATAGCTGATAATCGTTAATGGAATCAGCATAGCGAAAAAAACGAATAACCCTTTCCTTGATGATTGAATCGTGCTTCCGTCCTCGGAGTTCTTTTTTCTGTCTTTTATCATATATGTACTCAATTCATACCACTCCTTTAAGTATATGTATTCCGATTAGGAGTTTAACACTGTGTTAGAATTCGCGAAACAAACCTGAGCCTAGCAACCAATCGAGACTTTAGTCTAGTTAGAATAAGACTGGAGACGGATATAGGGTCACTGATAATAAGTGTGGTAAGAACTGAACTAAACGTATACATATCTAAGCGTCAAATGGTATTGGACGAAAACGTATGTTAAGCTGCCCCCTCTTTCTCTCACGCCAAAAACGCTAGTAAATAGCTTGGGTGAGGCATTCCGCAATTGGCTAAATGAGATTCATTGGAAGGCGTTTGGAATACGAAAAAAACGCTGTTTAAGGGGCTTGTTTCAGTACAAGTACGACTGGATTTTCAAAATAGAAAATTTGCACATCAACATCTATCCGCAATCGGTACAAGTTCTTGTCCTTAGCCCAAGACCCGAACATGTACCGATAAAACAAAAAAAGTCGCTAAAATAGCGACTTTAATTGGAATATGTTCTTGTCCCGCTACAGGTTAATTAATGTCTTGCTTTCATTTAATAACTTCAACCTTTTTATCCCCTGCTGACTTCGCTACCTCTAACGTTGTTTTACCTTCAATAGCGACGATCACGCCAGTAGCCAGCATAGAAACGATTAAAGCTGCGCTGATGGCTGTCGAAATTTTCTTCTTGACCATAACCATACCTCCGATATCTATTATGTTGTAATAAGCGGCTCAAGAATATGACGAGCCGAGTGTGGCTAGATATTACAATATTTCACTTTTTTGTTGGGTAATCTACGTGGTGATTGTATTATAAACGTACTGACAATCATTGTAAAATAATTTTTTCCTTGTGTTCAATTCCCGGACTTATTACTAGCTGGAACGTAAGGTCATTGATTCATATAATGGGCATATAGTTGCTCAAAGGTTGTAAAACGTTCGACTTCTCTGCCGACCTTATCATACTCTTCTAGATATTCATCCATCACTTCAAGGAGCTTCTCTTTCATAACTGGTAAATTGCTTGCATCAAAGTATTGCATAAGTTCATATTTCTTGGTGCCTTTCTCCGTGGCCATTTCATCAAGATACTCATGTGCTCCAAAGGCCGAAAGAAAGACGTAGGAAGCATCGTTCGTTGTAACACTGTTCAAAATTTTATTGCGGTAGTTGCACCACAGTTCTTCGTATGTTCCTCCAAGATTATCAAAGGTCGGAACCGGTTTAACAATGAAGTTATCACACATCGTGCTATGTAACCTCGTAACGCTATTCAACATATTAAAAGATGTTATTCGAATATCTTCAATGGTATGAGCTTCGATGATTGACATGTATAAGGATTCGAGATCATCCGGAACATAACGAAACGAACGTATCTCTTCCAAATATCGCTTGATCCCTCGTTTAATGCACGTGTTATTCATACTCACCAAGGCATTGACTAGATTGTACAGAACCCCAGCAGATGCATATCGCACTGAACCGATATCTTCACCAAGCATCGTATTGCTGTATGCTTGCTTAGCCAGATCGATCCATTTATTTGCCCGATTAAGACACGCTTCTCCTATCGGATTCGCAAGTGCATCAAGAGCTTTTTGCTGGAATTCGTTCAATTTTTCCAAATCCTCAGGCGTTGCATAGTAGAGTATTTTTAGGTCGGTTAGGCTGGATACGTTGGAACTCTCCAAGGTGGATTGCTCTTGTATTCTTGAATCCCATGGCGTGCAATAGATATCATATCCAACGTCATCCAAGATGAAGCAATCGGATATTTCCCATCCCTTTTCTGTATTATTTATGATGACTAAATCAAGATCGCTCTTCTCGTGAAAGTCACCGGTGCTAAATGAACCAGTAAGCCCAATAATGGCGATATCCTCTAGAAAATCTCTTTTTACGCGTTCAATCACCATGTTAATGAGCAGTTCATTTTTGTCCAGCAGCTTCTTCTTTATGATTTCGTTCATTCGTTACACCTCTTTGTATGATCCGGCCGTCCTTCATCACAACAACCTTAACTTGAGTCTATCGATTTAGAGGTGCGGTTACTATGTATAAGTTGATTTAAGTCATCTTTGCACAAAATCCGCTAAACCGTCGAAACGACGAGTTAGCGGATTTCATTAGTTCTTTGTATAGACTATTTTCTTTATGCTTTCGCAGGACAAGAAATACCGACCCGCCAACTCCTCTATCCTGACTCCATTGCAGAATAAGGATTTAATCTCAGCGTTTCGAGCAGAGACCCTACTCTTGCTCTCTGTTTTCTCGCCCCATTTTAGGTGCGCCTCTTTGGGTTTTGGGATATAAACCAATTCCCCTTGAACGTATTCTTGAATGATCCGTAACAATTCTTCCGGAAAAATAGACTCGGCTTTTGAATATTTCATGGGCCTCACTCCTTATTTAATAGATCAATAAGGTGCAAAGCCAGTTAGTAGAATATTACGATTCGTCGTTGGCAATGTGATTATTCCCGGGCTCTATGCAAAGCATTGCCATATCCTTCACTGGCTTTGCATAGAGCCGTGCATGTAAGAACCCTACCCCGATTGTTTTCAATAGCCTCACCTCCATAGAAAATAGATAGTTGCTATTTGCTTATTATATCAGGGCTTGTTGTTGAAATGTTTAATCATCTCTTTTGGGGCTGACACGTTCTGATTATTCGCTGTACTCATCTTGATTAGCTGCTCTCTAATTGAATTAACTAACATTGAACTCAAGGCTCCAGCCCCCATGACATCTCCCAAAAATCAAGCTCAAAACGACTGCACATCACGAAAATATCCTCCATCCGTTGGTACGTTCCCTCGCTACAGCCTTCTAATAGTTTATCCGTTAACGTCACAAGGGATTGATTGCTGTTGTTGTATTCAGAGGAAGCATATCCTGTGATCCACTCTCCGTAAAAAGGATGCTCAGCTGCACCTGGTTTTTGAGCAAGGACTTGACCAATCTCTGCATAACTCCATGAGCAGGCCAGAATGGATACAAGTACTTCTGCTATGCCACCCGCATGGGAAACAGAGAGCATATAGTTAGTGTAAGCTGCATTTTTCAGTGCAGGTTTTACCTGAAAAACATGATCCTCTGTAATTCCTAATCGCTCCATATAAGAACGATGAATTTTCATTTCGCCATTCAAGATGTTATCTACGTTTTTACTAAAAAACTGCATCAATTTGGGATCGTGCGACTTGACGATACCTAGTGCAAATACACGGGCATAATCATACAGGTACAAGTAGTCTTGCAGCAAATAATAACGAAATTGTTCGACCGGTAAGGAACCATCTCCGATTCCTTTAACAAAGGGATGCTCGAGACATTCCTTCCACACGGGCTGTGCTGCCTGATACAGTCTCTCTGAAATAGTCAACATATGTTCCTCCAATTCATAATGTACGTATTTAAAAACAAAAAAACGAAACATCCTATGGATGTTTCGCAGACAAATACACTAAAACAAGGGGGGTTCGCATGAGCTACCCAAGTCAGCGTTTCATCGTTGCATCCCTACGTTGGCATTATCCAAATCAGGTAAGGTCGGTTTAACACCCTCTCAGCCGGTTAAGGCTCCCTCGCAAACGGTTGTATGTAGTTGATAACTTTCTTATCCCCATAAAAGAGAAAATAACATCCATTTAGTATATCAAGGGCTGTTAAATATAGTCAAGGCAGATTGTATCGCCCCTTATCACCCTTCGGTGACGTATGTAAACGATGAAAACCATCACAACAATGGTTGAGTTTTAGCCACTGTTATGATGGTTTCTATTCTTGCAATTACTGCCGATGGTTTAATGCCCGAGTTTGTTCTTTCCAACAAAAGTGATTATTCCGTACTGGGAAGTGTTTCTCCAGCTCTCATTGGTCATATCATTCCACTTGGCTACGTTCTGCTTACCTCCGCCCTGGTTGTCGTTAATTTGAAGCTCGAAACCGAGAACATTTCCAGCTTTGGGTGTCAGTGAATGTAATTGGATTCTTGCTTCTACGAGATATCCTTTATTTGTTTTCTTCACAGCACTTACAAGGCGTCCGGGTGAGGCCCCCCCTGCAAAGGTTCCCACATTGTCTGCACTGATTCTGAACTGGGCATCATCATATTGAAAATACGGTGTGCGCTGGTGATTCTCGTCCAGGAAAATCTCAACCGAATCCTGATCCCATGGGTTAATGCTGTCTGTAATGATGTTTGGATCAGTGACGTCGATCAGCAGGTATAGATACTCACCTGACCACATTGCGCGAGCCACTGCCTCTGCACCTTCGCTCTGGTTCAACCGTTTTACTTCAAATGGTACAGCCTTATTCCATGATGCGTCTTTCTTCCCATCAATCTGAACAATCCCTTGCACAGCTTGTGCAGATTTGGGCATAGGAGCAAGTTGAATCACGCCGTATTTGCTTGTATCTTGCTCCTGTGATTGTGTTCGATCATTCCAGTACAGTGGATTATAATGTTGTGCCCCACTTGCACCGCCGTCAGTCACACGGATATCCAAGCCGGCTTCATATTCTGATCCGACTTGGATACCACCCCATGGAATGGACAATTCAACCTGATATCCGACTTTTGTCTCACGTACACGATATGAACGTTGCTCCGCGCCCTCAGCTTTACCCGACCGCTTAATGATTACATGTCGGTCATCTGCTTCATATGAGGTGGTCTTGCCATTATTGAGATCAATAAAGAGTTCTACTCTGTCATTCACGTCAGCCTTCGCATCCTGAACATCCACAAGGATATATAGGTTACTTTGATCCCATAAGGTGCGGAAACTAGCTGATCCTGAAGAATCACCCTTCAGTGGAGTAGACACCGCTTTGTTCCAGAGCGGATCTTGTGACTGTTTTTTGATATCCGGTTTACCTGAAAGTGAGACGGCTCTCTGTGTCAACACAGGCAAGCTGGATTCATCCACGAGTCCCCAGTATGCTTTTTTGGCCTTCAGGGCTGAATCAAACAGCATAGCCTGGTTGTTGTAAGACTTCTCATCTTGGAGTCCCCATAAGGTAACTGAAGATATGTGATCTTTGTGTTTTTTGTACAAATCCAACAGTTCCTTATATCGATACGCCTGCTTTACCGCAACTTCATCGGACATCTCTTCACCAAATGGAATTCCGCTATCCACATCCAGTTCCGTGATCTGAATATCCAATCCAAGTTCGGCGAACATGTTGATCGTTTTTTCAATTTCGCCGATGGGCGGGGATTCCATGTTATAGTGGGATTGCAAACCCACACCATCGATGAGCCCCTTCTCTTTCAGTCGTTTGACCAACCGATACATATGCTCTCTTTTCTCAGGGATTTCCGTGAAGTATTCGTTGTAGTATAATTTGGCATCCGGATCGGCTGCACGGGCGAATTCATAGGTTTTCTCAATGTAATCCGGACCGATTAGTTCATAAAAGGGACTTTTACGTAAACCGTTGGCATCACCATTGCTATCCGCAATCGCCTCGTTTACCACATCCCAGGCATAGATCTTACCTTTGTATCGGGTCATGACGGTTTCAACGTAATCCTGAATCCGGGCAAGTAGTAATTCTCGACTCGCAGGGTTACCCTGAGGTTCCTTGAACATCCACTCTGCAGCATCAATATGCCACAACAACGCATGTGCGCGTACGCCCATACCATGTTCCTCGGCGAACTGAACATATTGATCGGCTGCCTCGAACTCATAAACACCTTCGGAAGGAGAAATGTACTTCGGTTTCATCTCATAGGTTGCGGTCAAGCTGTTAAAGTGTTTTGTGAGCAGTTGTCCATATGCGCCTTCCAACTGCCAGCGATACACCGCTGCACCAATGGGGAAATCATCTTGATACAGGTCCTCCAGAGATCGAATCCCTTCTTCAATCTCCAGTTGCTCGGCCAGAGTAAATGATACATCATCCACATAGAACGATAACGTATCTACGCTATCTTCAGAGATGTAGGGTGTTTCGATGAACAAATTCAATTCAGTGGGATCATCGCTATATTGAAATTTTCCGGTGATCTTGTGCCATGTATTCCATTCTGCTTTGGCAATCTTCACGCTGCCGATCGGGTTCCAGCTTTCGGCATTTGTTTTTTTATATGTGGTAAGCTGTAGTGTTTGATCCGTGGTGGGCTGCTGGGTAAGTCTTACATATGCCGTAATTTCGTACTCTTGGTTACGCTTAAGCAGATCCTTCATGGATAACATCGGCCCATGATAGGAACGCTCACGGTTGGCGACCAGCATACTGGACTGACCTTCGTGTGCTTCCTGCTGTGTCACTGTCAGAATTTCACTACCGACACGTGGATTCCATCCTTGAAGTGTACCGTCTTCAAAGTTTGTGCTCATATGACCTCCCTCCACTTCCGTAACTGCCTTGGCTGCATGTGAGACATTCGAAAATGGAAGCATGGCGAGTACCAGCACAAGAACCAAGGCTGTTATATTCCATCGACCTAACCGTTTCATACAATTCCTCCTCTTGATTTGGTCTAAGTATTTCTGAACGGATTAACATCCAGATAAATAGATTATAGTTCTTTGGATAGCGCTTACATATAACAAATTTCCAATAGTTATAATAAAAAGTTATCATTTGGTAATCTTGTGTGAGTTAGGAAGCTGGAAATCCAACTCTGTTTTTGCTTTGGTCCGTTATTTTTGCCGGAATTCGATTTGGATATAAAAAAGACCAAAACGATATGCCTTCCCCTACTTACATAAGGAAAATGCAAAATCATTTTGGTCATGCCTGCTTTACCAGTAACAGCCAAACACTGCTAATATTCAATTCGTTATAATAAATTAGTTAGCAATCACTTTATTCGACATTTTTCTGCAATTTAATTTGCTTGATTCGACTTGATTTTTAGCGGCCTTCTATAGGCTTCCACCCATTCCCCTGCTCAATTGCCTACATACAATACATTAGACTAATGAACAGGAGTGATGTGATATGACATTTTTACCTCCTTTTGGACCTGGTGGAGGCTTTGGCGGACCTGGGGGTCCCGGAGGACCGGGAGGACCCGGTGGAATTCCTGGTCCTCCACCGTTCCCCGGGGGTGGAGGCGGCGGACCACAAGGCGTGCAGGCACCTACCGGACCGCCACCATCATTCATTCCACAGCAACCCGCTTCGTTATATGCGGTAGATCCAAGAGCCATATCCGGTTGCCTGTTTCGTTACACATATATTTGGCCGGATCGTGGTCCCGGCTTCTGGATGTACCCGGTATTTGTAGGTAGAAATTCGGTGGCTGGCTTTCGTTGGAATGGCTTCTTCTGGCTATACACCGGCATTGATCTGCAGCGAATCAGCTCGTTTAGCTGTTTCTAGAAGTAAATCCCCCTGTATGCGGATTAATCCACATACAGGGGGATTTAGATTTATGGAATATTCACCTTGTCTAAAGCAACTTAATCAGCTTTTCTAGCACATCAACCAAACTCTTTGCAAGTTCAAAATTAGTATCTTTTAAAGCCAATTCAATTTTCATTTCAACAGACTTTTTCTTTTGTTCATTTTCTAGATAGTTTTCATCAAAATGACTCGCATAAATCATCTGTCTGAATTCTTCTATACTCATTTTACTAATCGTTTTGTCCTCGATAATTAAAACATAATCCATACCATTTACAACCGAATAGAAATCATGAGAAATCATGATAATCGCACCTTTGTAGTCCTCAATTGCTTTCTCCAATGCGATTTGGCTATAGATGTCTAAATGGCTTGTCGGTTCATCCAGAAGCAATACGTTGGCTTGACTGGCAGAAACTTTAGCCAATTGAAGCAAGTTTTTTTCTCCGCCAGATAACGATTCAATCTTTTGATCAAGGATTTCTCCTTCAAAGCCATAGTTTGGAAGATACGATCTAATTTCATCATACGTTTGAAACCCGGAATCAATGAATTCATTTAGTATGGTATTCGAATCTTTTAGCATTTCGCCTTGAACCTGAGATAAATAGGCCACTTTAACGTCGGTATTTATTTCAATGGAATCCTGATTATTTTTAAAGATTTCTCGGAGTAAAGTCGTTTTCCCGGTACCGTTAGGACCGATCAGGGCTACTTTATCTGTCGATTTGATCTCAAAGTTCACATTTTCCAAAAGCAACTCGTCAAAGGAAACGCTATAGTTATTGACGTTAACCACAACGGTGTCTTCCATTTCCTTATCGATCCCAAAACGGATATTCGGCTGTTTGATATCGACAAATGGCTCTTTTATTCGACGTGCTTCCAATCTCTCTTGAAACTTGACTCTGGCTTTTAACGCTCTTCCTCTGGAGGCTTCCGAATTATACGTGGCGATCTCTCTAAGATTGTCGATGATGTGATCATATCTCTCAATTTCTTCAGCTTCAGCAACTGCGATTTCTTGCAGTTCGATCTTAGACTGAAGCAGTGAGAAGTTATAATCGATATATCGCCCGTCAAACTCTTGGAGCTCTGTGTTTTCAAGGTGTATGATTTTGTTGAAACAATGGTTCAACAGATATCGGTTGTGCGTAACAACGAGCAGCATTCCCTTGTGGGTGTTAATCAATTTTTTAAGCGCGTTCAAGTTTTCAAAGTCTAGAAATACATCGGGTTCGTCCATAATCATGAAGTCTGGACGATTCAGCATTTCCTTCATCACTTGAATAAGTTTGAATTCCCCGCCGCTTACGGCGGATATACTAAGATCTTTGAGCTTCATGAGGTTGGCAAGGTTTAACTGTTTATTGATGTTTTTTTCGAAATTGTCCCCATCCATCGCTTCGAAGGCATCCAAAGCCAATTGAAGCTTTTCCATCAGGGAATCCATATCCGATGTGGTGGCCATCTCCGCATAAATTGCTGTAATTTCATCTTGTATCTTGATGAATTCTTCTGCGATATATTCAAAAACGGTCATTTCTTTTGTTTTGTCTACTTGCAAAAACTGACTCACATACCCAATTCTGCAATCGGGGTCTATCTCTAACTTGCCCTCGAACAAATATCGTTCCGGATCCATCAGGATATCGATCAATGTACTTTTTCCACTGCCGCTTGTTCCGATAAAAGCACAATGTTGTGCCTCTTCAAACGTAAATGAAATGTTTTTATATAGTTCCTTTTGTGGAAATGAGAAGGATAAGTTTTCAACTTTTATCATAGTGTTACCTTTCTTTATAACTAAATTGGTGGCTAGTGTTGAATATATTGTCGAACACAGACTTTTAGAGTAACACTGTTTACCACCAAGTACAATCGATTTTTAGCACGTACCCTCACTTTAAAACTCTAATACTTTCTATAGAATGATGGCTAGTGGACGGTGGTTTCTTCATAAAACACTACTGACATACTGTTGTCAGTAGTGTATTTGTATAGTTGGAGTAAGCAATTGTAAAGGAGTAGAAGTAAATACGAAGTGTTTTTGATCCAAAATGTATTACTTATTATAGGAAGGATGATATCTCGTGAATTTTGCTTCTGTGCGCATCATTACTGATGACGTGGATCGTCTCGTCGAGTTCTATGAGAAAATTATGGGTGTTTCAGCAGAACGCCCTGCACCTGTCTTTGCCGAACTCGTTATGCCATCGTGCACTCTAGCGATCGGCCACTCCCAGACGGTGCAACTATTTGGCGCTGGTTCCGCTGTGGCGGCCAACAATCGTACTGTCATTATTGAGTTCCACGTCCACGATGTTGATGCCGAATACGAGCGTTTGAAGCCGTTTGTCGATGAGTGGGTAAAGGAACCTACCACAATGCCGTGGGGGAATCGTGCTGTGCTGTTTCGCGATCCTGACGGTAATCTGGTTAATCTCTTCACGCCGATGACCGAGGAAGCAATCAAACGGTTCAATGGTAGAGTATAAAGGACAGTTGAAATGAGCAGGCACTTTTTTGTTAATCTTTATGACCAGCAGAAAGAGACCATAGTGATGAGCTATAGTCTCTTCATTTTTGTCTAAAGCGGAAGAAGTATTTTAACGGGAAATTAACAGAAGACACTCTTCTCATTTCTTACCATAGGGAGGCATGATTTCTAACGATCTCGATAAAAGCTTCCACTTGGGGAGAGATCCACTTGTTTTTGGGATCTCTCTACCGTAATTCGAGGTAACAAGGATATGCCCATACCGCTCAATATCGACTGTTTCACAGCTTCAATACTCCAGAATTCAATATTGGAAGTAATCCCGATCTGATACTCTTCAATGCATTTTGAACTCTTCAATAATAGGTGGAAAACGATAGATCAACAACGTTTCCCCAATACTGATCACGATATTACCTGTTAATTCCCATTGTGCAGCAGTCACTTCCTTAATCATATGATACAGCTCAAGCATTTTTTGGGCATGTAGCAACAATTTTTTCCCAGTCTCCGTTAAAATAACCCGCTTATCAATTCGATCAAATAAAGGGTAAGTAGCTCACTATAATGCAAAATATACTGAATCCAATAGAACAGATTTACCCGAGCTGAAGGTTCCTGTTCAAGTTCTATGGGGAGAGGAAGATGATGGCAGCCCCTCGCTTATGCAAAGAGGTTTGTCCAGGATATCCCTCATGCTTGTCTACATGTCATTCCCAAAGCTGGTGGAGCTTTTTTGGTAATGACAACGTTTCTTGATGCAAGACGTAACTTCTACATTCGGGTTGAGTGCACTGGTAGCACAAATGATCATATTCTCCTACGTATATGTATATACAAATTTAGTGTTAGTCTTCATTTCCCCCTCCAATATTACGATAAATAGTATGGGGTTATACGAATAACCATATTTACTTTATTACATCCAAGGGGGAACCGTACGTGAGACAGACTCGCAAAAAAAAGATGGATTTAAGGTTCAAACTGTATTTGATTATTCTGGTTCCGCTACTGGCTATGGGCGGTCTAATCATATGGGCCACCATCGACTCCAGTGAAAATGCATCATTAATGACCATGCAGCATAACAATCAGCAGCTGGCTGTGAATACCGCCTCTCAACTAGGTCAGGAGTCGGAATTAATTAAGACATTATCTTCTACTGCTTCAGAGGAGAGCAACGAATATAAAAGTCTTAGGGACGAACTCGTTAAAGTTAGGCTTCAATCGGGAGCCTTGTATGTTTATATGTATAACAAAACTTCAGACGGGTGGTTCTACACCGTAGATGGAGCTGATTGGGACGATACGGAATATAGCCCTTACGCGACTCCAATGGAATTTAATCCCCAGATTCAGGAACGCTTGTTACGCGGTGAAGTCGTCACAACAGGCATTGTAGATGATCCAACTTGGGGACAGCTATTGTCCTCCTTTACACCAATCAAGGATTCGCAAGGTATTGTCATTGGCTATCTGGGCATTGATATTTCTGCTGGAGCAGTGAATCAAGTCTCCGCGACATCTCTGAATAATGCATATTCGACCATAATCCCGATTTTTGTGATTGTACTGATTCTTTCTTTGATCATGATGTTATTCGTAGTACGAGGTATTCTTAGACAAGTACGCGATATTAAGTCAAGCCTCGAACAGGTTGCTGATGGGAATCTCAAAGTCGTATCCACACATATGACCAATGATCAACTCGGTGACATCAGTGATTTGATTAACATCATGGTTGCCCAATTGACGAACATTCTGATGGGAATACAGCAAGGTTCAGATACATTACAACAGTCATCAAAAGATATTTCGGAAACCGCTCAGACAAACCAGCGTCAAAGCGAAGAACTTTCCAGAGCGATTGAGGAAATTGCCATAGGTTCAATGAAACAGGCTGAAGAGACAGAACACTCCGTCCAGCATTCAGAGAATCTGAGCAAAATAATGGATGAAGTAGGTTCATATGTGAAACAGTTTACTTATACTTCAGAGCAGCTATCTTCTGTTCAAGTACAAGTTACACGTGAACATGAGGTTCTGCTTGAGAAGGGCCGAGAGAATGCCAAGCGTGTTGAGCATCAACAGGATATTTCCAGGTCTCTGACGACTCAATCCGAACTCGCTTCCTCTATTAGCGGTCAAATTCACAACATTTTAAAACAAACTCAAATACTATCCCTGAATGCTTCAATTGAAGCAGCCCGAGCTGGAGAAGCGGGTAAAGGCTTTGCAGTCGTTGCAGGTGAAATGGGACAGCTCGCTCAACAATCCGAACGTTCGATCCAGGAGATTGATGAGATCCTGGGTTCATTTGTTCAAGAGATACATCGGATGGGCAGTCATTTTGATGCGAATATGGTAGCTGTTAAGGAACAAGAGAAACAGATCGCTGATTGCCTCCAGGCATTTGGACAGGTTAGCCGCTTATCGACCGAAGTGCATGAGTTGGCTCAGAGTTTAGACAGCCGGACGATCGATATGCACTCTATTCGTCAGGAGCTGGAACAAAACCTCAGTTATATTGCTTCCGCAACCGAGGAAACTTCAGCCATGGCCGAAGAAGTCACGGCTAGTGCTGTGGAGCAGCAGCGATCGGCAAGTGAACTGTCGAACATCTCCGGGGAACTCGCCGGTCTTGCAGGCAATCTCAAATCATATTCCGATCAATTTCAGATCGAAGTGACTAAATCACAATCTCATTAAAGGTGTTGTTAGATGATGTGTGCGAGGCGGATGAGAAATACCTCTGGAAGAGAATGATCAGTATAGGACAGCATCCACCAACGTATTAGGAGATTTGTCACGTTGACTAATTAACGATTCCTCATTTATAATTCGGACATTGAGAGCCAAGCAGATACTGCTTGCCATGTAAGCCTGAACTTATAGATCTGTAAATAAACTCAACAGTGAAAGATGTGAGGAATTATGAGTAAACAAAAGTTATACTACGGCAAAGATATCGAGGTCATGTTTAATTCGGATGTCTGCATTCATTCCGGGATTTGCGTAAAGGGCCTCCCTGCTGTTTTTGATTTAAGCAAGCGTCCTTGGGTTGATCCTGATGGTGACACTTCGGAGGCCATTGCCCGGCATATTGACACATGTCCAAGCGGAGCTTTGACGTATAAGCTTCTGGACGGTGAATATTCAACAAAGAAAGAGGATGAACATGCATAACGTAGAACATGAACCTGCCAATAAAAGATTCCTTATTCAAGATAACGGTGACATTGCTGCGGTGATGACCTATGTAATCTCGAGTCCAGAGCTATACATAATTGATCACACTTTGGTGGAAAATGCTTACCGAGGACAAGGGCTTGGCGATGAACTTATCAAAGCTATGGTGGAATACGCGCGAGAAAACGGTATTAAGATTTTACCTTTATGCCCGTTTGCCAAGGGACGTTTCGAACGTATCTCTGAATACGCGGATGTTCTCCATCAATAAAACGAATATTCGCAGCTGATTTCATGTGGTTACACAACAATAAAAGGCGTCTATATCATTTTCTGAATGATATAGGCGCCTTTTTCCTTTTCCGTATCCTACTCTACTTTACTTTACTTTATTGCTTAATCCAACAATGGTTTCAAACGGTCGCAACACCAGTGGCAGTAAACCTTTCTCATAGTTGGTAAGCCAGATCTCTGAAAAGTTGAGGCCAAGCTCAGCTTCCTCAAGCTCCACGATGTGTTCAGTAAGATTGATGACGACCAGCACCTGTTCGTCTGCCAGTGTACGTGTATATGCATATACACTCGGATGATCCGGCAAAAGAAGCTCATAAATACCATAAGTCAACGTATCGTGTTTTTTTCGCAGCTGAATCATTTGTTTATAAAAGTGAAGGATGGAACGTGGTTCCTGAAGTTGTTTCTCTACATTAATATTGACGTAGTTTTTATTCACTTTTAACCATGGCGTACCGGTGGTAAACCCGGCCTCTTTGGACGAAGACCACTGCATCGGCGTTCTGGAATTATCGCGACTTGAAGCCCAGATGATGTTCATGATCTCCTCATGCGACATCCCCTCTTCGCGTTTGATCTGATACATATTCCGATCAGCGATGTCGTTATAATCTTCTATAGATGGGTAAGCCACGTTGGTCATGCCTATTTCTTGCCCTTGATATATGAAAGGCGTACCTTGCATGAAAAAGTACATGGCACCAAGCGCAGTGGCACTTTCATACCAATAAGCACTGTCATTTCCCCAAGATGAAACTTTGCGGGGCTGATCATGATTTTCAATAAACAAAGCATTCCAACCGACGTTTTCCAGGGATTTCTGCCACTTGGTCAAGACGTTTTTCAATTTGAGGATATCCAGTTCTCTGTCCGTGCTGTTTTTCCAAAGGTCAAGATGTTCGAATTGGAAAACCATATTAAATTTCCCTCTGACTTCACAGATCCAATCCAGCAGATCCTCCTGGTCTTCTACCTTTACTCCGTTCGCTTCCCCAACAGTCACGACGTCATATCTGGATAAAGTGTTCTCTTTCATTTCTTGCAGATAACTCTGGATTCCCTTGACATTCATGTGCTTTTCAAAAGAGGAGATGTACTTGACGCCTTCTCGGATTGGCATATCCAAGAGGCCCTCTTCTTTGTGAATATGGCTGATTGCATCCACACGGAAACCATCAATCCCTTTATCCAGCCACCAATTCATCATTTCATATATGGATTTCCGAACTTCTTTATTTGCCCAATTCAAATCCGGTTGTTTTTTGGAGAACAGATGGAGATAGTACTGTCCGGAGACTTCATCATATTCCCAAGCAGAACCGCCAAAGATGCTCTCCCAGTTGTTTGGTTCGTCCCCATTCTTCCCATCTCTCCAGATGTACCAATCCCGTTTGGGATTATCCAGTGAAGCTCTGGATTCAATAAACCACGGGTGTTCGTCACTTGTATGATTGATTACCAAGTCCATAATGAGTTTCATGCCGCGGTGATGCACTTCATGCAATAATTGATCAAAGTCAGCCATCGTGCCGAATTCATCCATAATGGAACAGTAATCACTGATGTCATAACCATTATCATCGTTAGGTGACTTATACATCGGACAGATCCATATCAGATCAATACCGAGATCTTGAATATAATCCAGTTTGGATATGATCCCCTTGATGTCACCAACCCCATCTCCGTTGGAATCCATAAAACTTCTCGGATAGATTTGATAAGCTACTGCTTCTTTCCACCATACTCTTTTCATTGAATACAATCCTTCTTTCTTGAGAACTCAACATTATATAACGTATTATGCTTTAATCATGGATAAGGTACATTCTGGCTTCGTATGGACGTAATTCGCTCTCCGATAGTTCACCTGTATAGTTAGCTATCAAAAGCCGATGGGACCCTGTCAATTGCTCCTGAAGCGGGAGTTCTGTCGTATATCCCTGGAAATTGCATACCACAAGAATTGTCGTACCATTCAGCGTTCGGGTATATGCAAACACGTCTGGGTTCTCTGGAAAGATCAGCTCATAATCACCATACACAATGACTCCATGATCTTTTCGTAATTGAATTAACTTCCGGTAATAATGGAATATGGATTCGGGATTATTCAAACTTTCCTCGGCATGGATCTGCTTATAATTTGGATTCACCTTAATCCAAGGTTCCCCTTGTGTAAAACCCGCGTTATCGGAAGTATCCCATTGCATAGGTGTGCGTGCATTATCACGTCCCTTGGCGTAGATCGACTCCATCACGCTTTGTTCAGGATAACCATTCCCCATTCTTTCCTTATAAAAGTTGAGCAATTCAATATCCCGATAATCCTCGATCGAATATTGAACATTCGTCATACCCAACTCTTCACCTTGATATATGTAAGGCGTACCTTGCATGCCATGAAGAAGGGTAGCCAACATTTTAGCCGATTCAACTCTGAATTCTCCATCATTTCCCCAACGTGATACGATACGTGGCAAATCGTGGTTGTTCCAGAACAGACTGTTCCAGGCATCACCCTTGAGCTCCGTTTGCCACTTGGACAGCACTTTTTTTAATGCCATCACATCCAAAGGTTTAAGATCCCACTTTCCTTTGCCTTCTTGTTCATCCAAACTGATGTGTTCAAATTGGAAGACCATTGAAAACTCACTACCGTCTGGATTGCTGTACAGCTTGGCGATTTCCGGAGTAGCGCCCCATGTTTCTCCAACCGTTAGCAGGTCTTCCGCTTTTTGAAACGTCTCCTTGCTCAGTTCCCTGATATATTGATGCAGATTAGGTCCATTTCCCGTAATCTTTGCATCTGGCTCTTTACCGATTAAGTCGATCACGTCAAGTCGAAAACCACCCACACCCTTGTCGATCCACCAATTGATCATGTTGTATATTTCCTGTCGGACTTTCGGGTTTTCCCAGTTGAGATCTGGCTGTTTTACGGAAAATAGATGCAAATAATATTGCCCGATTTCAGGCACCCATTCCCAAGCTGAACCACCAAAGGTGGACCCCAAGTCGTTCGGAGGTGTTCCTTCAACACCATCTCTCCAGACGTAGTAGTCATGGTACGGATTGTCTTTGCCTTTTTTGGCTTCTTGAAACCAGGGATGTTCATCCGATGTATGGTTCAACACCAGATCCATGATGATCCGAATATTTCGTTTCTTGGCTTCAAGAATTAACGTTTCCATATCTTCCAAAGACCCAAACATCGGATCAATGTCCTGATAATCTGAAATATCATATCCGTAATCATCTTGAGGAGACTTGCAAACGGGTGATAACCAGATCGCACCAATGCCGAGTTGCTGCAAATAATCCAATCGGGACACAATGCCCTTCAAGTCGCCGATGCCATCTCCGTTGCTATCTTGAAAGCTCCGTGGATATATTTGATACACAACGGTTTCTTTCCACCATTTTTTATTTTCCATGTTCATTAAACCTCCTTAACGTTATTCTTTGACCGATCCGACGACAATGCCAGTCACAAAGTATTTTTGCAGTAACGGATAAATCAGCAAAAGCGGGATAACAGCGACCACGATTTTGGCTGCGTTCAGGTTTTTGTTCGAAATTTCAGTCAGGTTGCTGAGTTCACTGGAATTGGTGCCTGCTTGAAGCAAATCGGCAATATTCACGTTAAGGGACTGAATATAGGTCATTAGCGGGTAATTGCTAACTTTGGTCATATAGATCAAACCACTGAAGAAGTCATTCCATGTACCCACGATACTGAATAAGGCGACTGTCGCCAGCGCAGGAATGGACACAGGGACATACACTTTGAACAAGACCTGAATGGGATTTGCTCCATCGATGAACGCTGCTTCTTCAAGCGCCTTAGGTACAGCGGAGAAGAAATTCATCACGAGGATGACACTGAATATGGGGACAGCACCTGGCAGAACGAGTGCCCATATCGTATTCAGCATGTCCAGGTTTTTGATCAGCAGGTAACTCGGAATCATGCCTCCGCTAAACAACATGGCAAAAATCATGATATTCATATAAATGTTTCTGCCTTTGAAATCCCTCTTCGATTTGGATAGCGGATAAGCCATTAAAATAATCAAAACCATGTTAAGCACAAGGGTAAGCGCGACACGTAGAACAGATATGCCAAAGGAACGCCAGAACTGTGCATCATCAATAATTTTGGTGTACGCTGCTGTTGTAAAATTGACTGGAACGAGACCTACTGCATTTGCGGATACCGCCTCGCTGCTGCTGAATGAAATGGCAACGATATTCCATAACGGAAGAAGGCAGACCAATGCCAGCATGATGACGATGGCATAGATGACAAACCGGCCAATTCGATCTTTGAAGTTTGCAGAATAGGACACAGGTTTGGCCTCCTTAGAATATTTTTCGATCCGTATATTTTTTGGCCAACTGGTTGGCAGACAAGAGCAAAACAATGCCGATTACGGACTTGAACAAACCAACAGCTGTACCGAAGCTATACTGTCGTCCAACGAGACCGATCCGATAGACATAGGTATCCAGAATGTCGCCTGACTCATAGACAACCGGGTTATACAGATTATAGACTTGGTCGAAACCGGCGCTCAAAATGTTGGTCAGACTCATTACGCCCATGAGCAGAATAATAGGCAGCATGCCTGGCAATGTAATATGCCATACTTTTCTCCACCAACTGGCTCCATCCATTCCTGCCGCTTCATACAGACCGGGATCAATGGACGTAATGGCAGCCAGATAGACGATGGAACTGTAACCAAATTCTTTCCATACATCAGTTCCTATAATCAGTGGCTGGAACCAAGTGTTACTGCCAAGGAAATTAATATTTTCGAGGCCAAAAAACGCCAACATTTGATTCACAATGCCATCCAGACTGAACATGTTGACAACGACCGATGCCAGTACAACCCAGGATAGAAAGTGCGGCAGATAAACGATCGTCTGCACGGATTTTTTAACGTATTTGACACGAATTTCATTTAACAAAACGGAAAAAATGATGGCCATCATCGTTCCAAGCAAAATCTTGCCAATCGCTATCACCAACGTATTGCTGACGACCTGCGCGATATCCGGCAGCTTGAACATATAAGTGAAATGTTTCAGCCCTACAAATTCAGAGCCAAACATGCCTTTGGCCGGTATATAGTCCTGAAAAGCCGTAATGATACCGACCATTGGAACATAGCTGAATACCAGCAAAAACAAAATGCCTGGTAGCATCATCATATGGTACATGGCACCTGGGCCAAGCCGGCCTCTCGCTTTCAATTTCCCCTGTTTCATGGATGAACCCCTTTCCTTGAAGAAAGGCTGCTTATCGCAGCCCTGCTACTGTGCATGGATATTATTGTTTGGATGCGATCTCATCTTCAATTTCCTGAATGACTTGATCACCGCCTTGTTTTTTCCAGTTATTCACGAATGTATCGAAGTAATCCAAAGGTTCTGAACCCGTTATAATTTTGATAAACGATTCCTGCTCCAACTTCGTCAGATTGGCCCACGTCTGTTTCATGCTTGGTGTAGTGCCGGAGAAAGCAGGTGTCATCCATACGAATTTGTTTTCCTGTGTCAGTTTGTCGATCAGCCCCACTCCGTTGATCCGTGAATGATATTTGGACCAAGCAGTCACATCATCCGTATCCATGTCGCTCAAATAAGTTTTGATGCTGCCGATATTGTTTTTCGATTCGGTTGTTCGAACCTCATCCAGGCCAATCTCACCTTTGATCCCACGAACAACGTCAGAGTAATCATCCAGCAGCGATGTAGCCGAATTGACTTCGATATTAAAAGGTCTCGTAGATCCGTCTACCCCGGTCTCCTGATATTTGGCAGCTTCTGGCATGGTTGTTGCGGCATCTTTATCATTGGCCAATTTATCGTAGAACAGGTTAAGAATCTTAACGGCCAGTTCAGGGTGTTCGTATCCCTTTCTCACCACGATAAACTGATTGGATGGATTGGCATGCGCTACGTTTACTTTGCCGTTTGCATCCTCCAGCGTATAAGCCGAGAATTTCGCATTTTTATCCATCTGTTTTGCACTGATCAGTCCCCAGTCAGGGATATGCCACGGTCCAAAAGCAATACCGCTTTGGCCATTGGCGTAGAGTGCCGTAATATCGTCAAACGTGCGGGTTCCAAATTGCGGGTCGATGATACCATTCTTGAACCAATCCGCCATGATACCCAGCATCTTCTTCGTTGCTTCTGTCGTGGAACCATACACGATTTTGCCGTCTTCACCATTCATCCAATATTGCGGGAAGGCTCTCTCGGTTGAGGCCACACCCAGCATCGTATATGCAGAACCATTATAATCTGTTGTATTCATCGTATTCACAAATGGAATACCTACCGGGTTCCCCGATTGGCCAGGGTCTCTTTCCAGGAATTCCTGTGCCGTTTTCTCTACTTCATCGAGCGAGATGGCACCGTCTCCGTCTGCATCAAGTTGTATCCCCAACAGATCCAACCAGTCCTGACGAACCCAAACCATCGTGGGTGCGGAATCCAGAGAAGTCGCCGGAAGTCCCATCAGACGTCCATCAATCGTTGCATTTTCTAATGCACGGCCATCATAGGAATCGTATATCTGCTTGATATTATCCGTAGCATATTGATCATATATGGTTGTCAGATCCTCAATCAGATCGTTATCCACCAGCTCTTTCAATTCATCTTTGGAATCAACACGCATCATGTCTGGCAATTCCCCGGACGCGATGGCGAGCGAAACCTGACGGCTATAATCTTCGCCATTGGCTTCAAATTGATCTGAAATCTGTGCGTTAAACGTGTCTTTGACCAGCCTTGTATACGCGTTGTTCTCATAGGTATCACCACTCGGCAGTTTCGGGTTGGCTGTGGTTACCCGTCCCATGGTAACGGTAATTTCGTCTTTATAGGCACTGAACGGATCTCCCGGCGTTACCTCATATTTGCCTGCTTCTTCTGCAGTAGGAGGAGTGGAAGAATCTCCACATGCCGCTAGGGCAGCAACCATTAAGGCAGACATGGACAGCACGGCCAGACGTTTCGTCAACCGTTTGCTTTTCATGGACCATTTTGTTCTCATCTAGTTCGATTCCCCTTTTTCTGATATTTAATATTTGTTTGCGCTTTCATTATAAAATGGAGTGAAGCCCCATCGTGATAGGGATTACACGTCCGTTTGGATAGAGAAATGATTACAGTTTTTCAGTCCGCATTATGAAGTATGGTTAACTTGTGAGCATTTACCCTACCTACGGATCTACATTCGTCTAACCACCCTTACTCTTAATCAAAAACAAAAGCCGGCAGCTCCTAAAACAGGAGCTGTCGGCTATTTATTTCCCCTACCCAGCTGCCGATATTCGCTTGGCAGAAGACCGGTCAGTTCGCGGAAAATGCGGCTGAAATACTTTTCATCCGTATACCCCACTCGCTCCGCAATCCAGAAAATCGTATTATTCGTATTGAGCAAATATTCTTTGGACTTCTCTACCCGGATAAATCGGGAGTACTCATTAAAGGTTTTGCCCATCAGATCTTTGAAACATTGACTGAAATAACTTCGGCTGATGTTAAGTTGTTGCGACAGACCTGAAGCTGTATAGGCCTGCTCCATATCATTTTGCACGATCCTCACCGCTTTCTTAACGGCATCGATGATTTCCTGCGAATAGGAAGTCTGTGCATCTGCTTTTTGAATGCTTGCAGCTGTCTGCTTGATCCATGCTTCAACCTCGTACCAGGACTCAAAAGAATGAATCATGGCGATTCTTCCAAGCGTAGTTTGGGCAAAAAGGTGGTTCCATTCCATAACGATCGAGTACAGCAATCCCATCAACTGACCTTTATGTAATCGTAATGATATAAACTGGTCAATGAGTTGATTGTAGTAACTGTCGTTGTGGGTCCATGGTGTCTGGAACCAACTTTGCTTAATTCGATCGATATCTTCATCCTGCGGTTCTTTTAAACTTGTGTTGTCCTCATTCATCGAAACGGTAATGACTTGGTTATTGGGGTTGTACGCATAGAAAAATGACGTATCTGTATAATTCATAATCCAGTTTTTGATCTGTGACCATGTGCGCTCTTGTGCATCAGACAAAACCAACAACGTACTATGGGCATCTTGATGCAACAATTCTTTCAATTGATGAAAGAGTTGATCCTCTTCCGATGGACGAACAGCCCACATGCAGCTATTACGCTCAACCTCCCACCTTACTTCATCTTCATGTGCAGTTATCTCCATTGGCCACTTAGGCTCTGATTTTCGATCCTGTGAAACCAGTGCATACACATGTTGATAATGGACATTGATTTCATTCTGCGAAGGCATCTTTCTGATCGTGTTCGTCAACCCGTTGATTCGGGTATGTATCCGTTGCAAAACATGCTCGAATTGCTCTTTCTCCAGCTGGACTTTGGCTATATAGTCAATGGCTCCGAGTCTAAGTGCTTCCTGGATATAATCGAAATCCTGATGCAGAGTTAACACAACGATATGAAGTTCCGGATAGAGCTGCCTCGCAGCTCGCATCAGTTCAATCCCTGACATAACGGGCATCGCAAGATCCGTCAGCATCAGATCGACCGGTTGGGTTTTCAGGAAATCCAGTGCTTTCGCCCCGTTACTCGCCTCTCCTACAACCTCCATACTGAACTCGTTCCATGGCATCGCAGAGCTAATGCCTTTGCGTACCAGCTTATCATCATCTACAATTAATACCTTAATCATGCCGAGATATCTTCTCCTTTAATAGGCAATACGAGCAGGATGCTTGTCCCTGTCCCCAATTCACTCTCGATCACCAGTTGTGCTTGGTCCCCGTACTGTGCCTTCAACATGCGGTGAACGTAGTTGAGCCCGATGCCCATCCCTACTTTTTGTTGTTCAGCTTCACGATTGTTCAGCAGATTACGAATGGTTTCCTCAGTCATACCTGCACCATTATCTTGTATCATAATGTTCAACGTTGTAATGCATGTCACTTCAATCTGAATAAAACCTTCGTCACTCAATCCATGATATAACGAATTTTCAACCAGCGGTTGCAGAATGAAGCGGGGCACAGGAATTTGAAGCACTTGTTCATCTGCAGTAATACGGACGTCAAATTCAAAATCATAGCGAATTTGCTGCAAAATCAGATACTGTCTTAACGCATCAATCTCCTCTTCCATCGTGGAGACTTGCCCTAATTTGCCCAAATTGTAATACAGTAACTTGTTTAATGACTGCACCAGCTTGTCGATCTCTCCTTGTCCGTTCATGACGGCCAACCAGTGCACCGTATCGAGCGTATTCATCAGAAAGTGCGGATTGATCTGATAGAGCAGTTTTTCCACTTCCAGGTCTGCACGTATCTTCTCTTTCTGCTGAACTTCTTTGAAGAGGTCACCGATTTGATGCTGCATATTCGAAAATTCACTGAGCAGAAAATCAAATTCAGGAATCTGAGTACGAGCTCGGTTCCCTTTCGTTTGTGGATTTTTGGACATCCCATTGATCTCCGAATGGAACAGACCGAGTGGTTTGTAGACCATCTTCCACAGAAGCCAAGCGAGAAACACGGTAAAGCCGAGGAAAAATAAAGCGACCAGCAAAATTTGAAGCAACCACTGGTTTTTCTCCTGTTGATATTGAGACTGCGAAATTACCGATACGACACTCCATTTCTGTGAGGAATCCTCCTTGAACCAGTGATACCCCCGGGATATCCCGTCCTTGGCAGGATCTACTGTTAAGCTGGAGAAATTCTCCCCTACCTTCATGGCTTCCGGTATTTCGCTGTACACAATGTTGCCTTCACCATCCAGGATGAGATGAGATAATGCGCCATTGTATTGATTGTAGCCCAAGATATCCTGTGTGAGGCAAAAGCCTGATTCTACGTAAATGAACACGTCGTTCCTCTCGGAAAGTTGTACTTTACGCATAGCAGACAGAACGAGTTGATCATCAAATCGGTTCATACTCATATGGGGGCCATAGTACTTAATGCCATAGGTTTGGAAGAGCACAGGCAGAGACTCAGGAGAGAAACGATCCTTAATTGGAAAGTTTCCGAACTGAGTAGTACCTTCTTTTTCAAAGTAATATAACGTCAGTCCGATGTTGGGATTGGTAAATGTGACCACACTTAACTCGCTCTTTAATTCGTCCCTGGCCTCAATTAATTCGAAGATATCAGAGGACGGATTCAAGAATTCATCCATGCTTTTGCCTAAAGTTCCTCTGTAGGACAATTGCTGGGTAACGTGATTCATATTGGTGATTGAATTCTCCAATGAGGACGTGACCTGCTGTAAATTGCTACGGATGCCATCATCAATTTTGTTGGCGAAGATGGAGTCAATAGTATAATAAGAGATTACAAATATGCTGATAAAAGGGATAAACGCACTGAGAAAGAACAATAAAAAGATTCTTTTTTTAAGTGTCATTCTGACTTATTCTCCTTCTGAAAATGAAACAGCAAGCCTCCTGATATGGAAGCTTGCTGTGGATATACATAGAGCTATGCCGATTATCGATTTTTCCATAGCCCTCGTCCAAGTCCAATTTCCTTTCATCATTATAGATTGATATTCAAATAAGTCAAACGCTTTCATAGAGGAGGGTAACATCTAAGAGATTAATAGATGAAGTTCTCTAAAAGGATCGAAATTTGCTCAATAAAGTGTTATTGAATTCGACATAATGAGTTCCATAAACTCATTCAGATGATTAGCCACTTTTTTAATTTCTTCAAATTCTGGTTCTTCTCCATATACAATCGCTCCTATTTCATTGGATAAGTCAATAGCATAGAAGGAATAGACACTGTTAACAGAAATCATGATTGGTAGATAATGATTCCACCATGTCGTTATTTCTGATCTCCATTGATCGTCTTCGTTTGCTGCTTCCAAGCTGAGCAGTTCAAATTCATTCCATTGAAAATCAGCATCTGAGCTATTTTTGTATTCACTCTCACAAAGGAACCATGTCTTTTCATCAGGGGTAATGCATTGTTCCATCACACGTAAAAAATCTAAATATTCTTCCGGAATAACTTTGTATCTAGTTATGAAACTGACATCTAAATCTAAATGACAATTCGATTTCTGAGTTATTATCCAACCGTTTGACTCAGCCCAAATCATAAATTCATGGATTTTGCTGCCCAAAGTACACCTTCTTCCCTCAAAATGGACGCTCTTTACAATTTTATCGCAAAATAAGTAAAAAGTGCTACTCCTCAATGAAAGAGGAATAGCACTTTTTTATGAACCTAATCTACTTTAATTAATTGTGGATAATGGAATGCCTCAAACATTTCAGTCTACTCTCGTACCGTCACATTTAATTTGTGTGATCTGGTTTCCCCTGAAGAATTACGAAGTACAGCTTCATACTCGTAGATTCCAAGTGCTCTTCCAGAGATAGAGGTAACCGCAGACTGTGCACCAGGCGAATGAGATTGCAGCGGTTGTGTGTCAATCAATACACCATTTTCGTAAAGTTCGTATTCGGTTGCGTTTGTTCCCCACCACAGATTCATGGTGACATTATAGTTGCCGTCACCGTCCCAGTTGTCGTTCGACAGAACGGCTTGCCCCGGAGAAGCATCCGTGACGATGACTGTCAGTGGAACACTCATGGTTGAACCCAGTGCATTGATCAATTCTCCAGTATAGATATAGGTGCCATTTTTCTTTCCAGTAATATCAACTTGAACAGATTGGGCGGATGGAGATTGATCGACCAGAGAAATTTCTTTAATCAATTCACCATTCTCATACAGCTTGAACTGATTGCCGTTATTCCCCCACCACAGATTCATCGTGATTGTATAGTCTCCGTCTTTGAGCCCCGTGTCGTAACCATTATTATCAGATAACACCGGAGTGCCAGGGGCACCGTTTGCTAGTGGCGTTGTCTGATGGAGCCATTCCTCCCACTTAATCAGCACACTTGCCTGCTCATCCGTAAATACGGTTCCTCTAGCTGATTGAACGTCATTACCGTAGGATGCAAGCAATTGACGCGCTTTTGCTCCTTCACGATCGTTTGCTGCCTGTTTGGCCTGCTGTAACGTGTTTGTGAGCTGATCAGCAAGAACACCAGCATTAGGATCGATCGATTCATCAGCAAAGGCGTTGGTCAGATTAATCAGGCTGTCGAATGTAGCAATAACGCCAAAACGATATTCTACCGTCTGTTCCCAGCCAGCCAAATCGGAGACCGTTGCCGTAACCTGGTTCAGGCCGGGTTCCAGTGTATACGCAGGAGTGTCGAGAAGCACACCCTCCGGTTCTTTCACACCGGATACCGAATCGGAAGCTGTATAACCAATTTCCACATGCTGATCAATGGTGTATTCAGCTTGACCATGAATTTCAATGGTTGGAGGTACGAGATCAATGGATATGGATAAAGACTGTTCGCTCTCTTTATTACCGTCAACATCGACACTCCAGTAGATAATGGTATGTGTACCTTCTTCAGTTAGAGTCAACTGTGTACCACTAACCGTTTCGCCCCCATTGATTTGATAATAGGTCCCTTCGAGATCGGAATCTTCATCGCTTGCTGTGAAGGTTACTTGTGCCGGAGAAGTATACCAGTCGTTCTGCGATTCTCCTTCCACAATTGCCGTAGTATGCGGGGCCTTCTGCTCCGGAGATTCTCCTTCCAACGTAACAAAATCAGATAAAGGTATATTCAATTCCTTCACAAGACGTGCCACGAGTTCAGAAACCTTGATTGCACCGTTCATTTGCAAATGTGTATTGTCCTCGGTTGTACCTACCCACATGAATATCGATTTGGTTCCTTCTGTGCCAAGCTCCTGGAAATGCTCCCAACTGGCTTGGTTCAGATCAATGATGAGTGTTTCCGTCTCCTGCGCTGTTTCTTTCATCGCCTGTACGTATTCCGGGAAGCTCTTGTTCAGCACTTCGCCGGTAAAATCACGACGATTCACTGGCGTGACCAGAACTGGAATCGCACCTCTCTGCAGAGCACCGTTAATGTATTCTTTTAGATATACCTTAAACTGCTCAGGCGTAAGATAACGCTCCGGACGGGACGGTGTGGAATCGTTATGAGACCACTGCATGAACAGATAATCGCCTTCTTGAATGTCGAGTAAAATATCGTTGAGATATCCACCGGCCAGGAAGGTCTTGCTGCTCAAACCGCCAACTGCCCGGTTATCAATACTGACTTCATTTGGATCAAAAAATCCACCCAACGTTTCGCCCCAACCTGCTTGCGGACGGTAGTTCTCCGCGTAATTGGCCACAGTGGAATCGCTGGCCAAATAAATAACAGGTTTATCGCTTGCGCTGTGATCTGGCAGACGCTCCAGCTTCAGCGCATTGATCTTTGGTGCATTTCCGGTGAAGTTGAAGTTAAATACCCCATCAATCAGAGCAATGTCGTACGTAATTTCTTTGAATTCGCCCTTGGCAACGGTTGTGAGCGGCAACTTGGTCATTTGCTCCACAACAACATTTGCACTAGTTGATTCCTCAGCATCCCCGATGGTCATCGTTACCCGGTAATTCGCCGGCTCCATTTCTGCCAGGAAAGAGGTACCGTTTACTCGTGTGAAATCTTCCTTGAGTAAATCTCCGGTTTCCCGGTTCTCATCTTTGGTCAGCGCAGTATCAGCAAAGCCGTACCCATTGCCTTCAATGTACGCTCTTTTGGCATCTACCTTGATGTATCCGTCGGCTGCGTCGCCAGAACCAAAGTCAAATTTGTATTCACTTATCTCTTCGCTTGGTTCACTTGTCAATGAATCCTTCGCAACAGTTAACATGTTAAACGTATGGTCAACTTGAGACTGCGTGGCTTCCGTATTGAATATGGCTTCCGCAGCTGCCAAAGCCCGGTTCACCACGGCCTTCGATGCATCCGTATAATCCGACAGATTCAGTGCTTTGATCTCATCGTACAGAGCTATCAAGGCCGTCTGATCACCACTCTCTGAAGAGAGCTGAGTGCCTTCAATTCGTACGTTGTCGATCTGGGTAGTCCAGTTCAACGTGCCTCCACCGCCTTTTCTCGTTCCCAGGAACCGCATGGATCTGACGTTGTCCGCATATGCGGCGGAACTCAGCGAGATATCTGCAATCGTTTGGGTAACTGTCGGATCGGCTAGGTTCGTTAATGTCAGATCCAATGTTTTCTCGGCAAAATTAACGGTTGCATCCACATTGACCCACTGGTTCTTGGAAATATCTGTAGCCGTTCCCCCTTCGGGTATGGCTGTATCCCCTGTGCCGTAGTCTGGGTTATATGCACCGACAAAATAATGAATTTTGGTGCTTCCGGTTTTGGTATACAGCGTGAACAGGGCATTTTCGTTAGAATCCTGTATTGTGAGGTGACCTTCTGAAGGATAGGCACTCACATTACCGGATTGCCAGTCAAAGTTCACGTTCACCTGATTGCCGTTTACGGCATCGAACAGACGGAATACTTTGGCCCGATTGCCCGATCCGGAACCCGCGACGGACAGTACTTTATTTCCAGACTGTTCAACAACGGTTCCCGTCATGGTCCCTGCAATACCCGTGGCATTGACCATCGCATATTGGTAGCCCGCAGCATCGCCTTCAAAATTCTCCTCATATAGTTGGGCTTCCGGCTCTGGCTCTGGCTCGGAAATATCCGGGTCAATGACCAGTGATGAAATGCTCAGCTCCATGTCTTTGACTGCACCAGCAACGAGTCCGGCAATTTTCTGTGCACCATAGCTGCTGAAATGCGTATTATCGTTGATACCATTTGGGTATTTTGGATATTCACCCGGATTAGCATATAAGAACACTTTTTCCGTAGCTGTGTTACCAATTTTGTCGTAGTAAGCAATACTCAACTTGCTCAGATCAATCAGTGGCACGTCCTGCTCTTCAGCTACTTCTTTGGCAGCCTGAACATATGCCGGGAAGCTAACGTTGAATTCTTGAGTCACTGTATTAAAATCTCTGCGTCCAACCGGAGTCAGCAATACCGGTGTAGCGCCCCGCTGTTTGGCACCGTTTACATAACGAGCCAAATAAATTTTATAGTCCTCCGGTGATGCGTACCGGTCCGGTATTCCTGCACTGGCGTCGTTATGACCAAAGGAAATGAAGAAGAAGTCCCCCGTCTTAATTCGCTGCAGGATCGTATCGAGACGACCGTCTACCATAAAGGATTTACTGCTTCGGCCACCGATCGCATCGTTCACGACGACTGCCCCATTGGAGAAATAACGTCCGAACTGCTGGCCCCATCCTTCTTGAGGAGCCTGCGCTTCACTGTAAGATTGCATGGTTGAATCACCAGCCATATAGATCGTTGTTGCCGCACCAGCCGCTTTCTCTGGATATTTTTCGATGATGACATCCTGGATGTCTATAGCTGTACCGGTGAAGAGCAGATCAAGCTGTCCATCCACCAATGCAACATCATAGGAATACTCCAGTGGTGTTCCAGCGGTCACATTTGTTATGGCGAGCTTCTGAACGAATTCGGATTTGACCCCCACGTTCGAATCATTGGTATCATTGCCCAATCGTAGTGTCACTTTGTAGTTGGCATTTGGCAGGTCAACAGCAAATGTTGTGCCTGTCGCGACCGAAACCTCATTTTTACCTACGGTAACCCCACTTGTATCCTTGAATCCATATCCCGTTTCTTGTGAGTATAACGTGTCTTGTATAGCCGTATTTCCTGACGCTGTCTCTGTGCCAAAATCAAAACGGTAAACCTGCTCCGGCATTTCAGCTTCGCGAGTCAGCGCCAGATCGGCTTTCGGGAATGCTGTAGCTTCCGCTCCAAGATAAAAGCCGGTATGAGGCGGCTGGTTGTAGGCTACATTTTGCCAGGCTATGCCAAGTCGATACACAGGGTCCTGCATCAGCGTAGGGATGCGATAGTCTGAAGGAATGGTCGTTGTGTAGAGACGATACTCCGAACTATCTTCGCTCCGCAGCAGAAGCTCCTCACGCCAGTCGCCCAGAATGTCCGCCTGAAGTGCCGGATTGCCTTTGGTATGGTTGTTCGTTAACGTACCGGTTGCCCGGAAGATTTCATTCAGCTTTTTGTTTTGGTAATCCCACTTATAGATGAGCGGAATTCCTTTGGCTGTGCCATTATCCCACTCATGGTCCAACAGCTCCCGCTGAAGATCTCCATCCCACCAGATGGCAAAGTTGGCGGTTTTGGGCCCTTCGTCCACAGTGTAGATAGCCTCTCCGGCTGCTGAATAGGTATTGGTTACAGGTACACTTTGCCCATTGGTAACGGTTGTGGCCCATGATTCGTAACCCGGATAGTTCGGATCAATGTCTGCCGACATCCCGCGACCGGTGTCAAAACCTGTTTTCTCACCCCAGAGGATTTCACCTGTTGCCGCATTGCGCATCTCCAGTCCGTATGCTGCATCCGAATGCTCGTGCACGCTTACGACCTGATAGCCCTCCCGGTTCGGATTGAGCTGGCCAGCGTGCATGGCGTCACCGTGACCGAGTCCGGTGCTGTACAGCAAGCTGCCGTTATCATCAATGGCCAAGGCGCCAAACATAATTTCGTCCTTGCCGTCCTTATCAACATCCAGCACACTTAGATTATGGTTGCCCTGTGATTGATATTGTGATCCTGCTTCGTTTGTATCAAAGGTCCAGCGTTTGACGAGTTTCCCGCCAACATAATCATAAGCAACAAGCACTGTACGGGTATAATAACCCCGGCTCATCACGACACTTGGCTTCGTACCGTCCAGATAAGCAATCGCGCCAAGGAACCGATCTACACGGTTGCCATAGCCGTCACCCCAATCGTTGACGTTGCCTCTTGGCGGATCATAATTCACAGTGGATACAGCCGCGCCAGTCTCACCGTTAAACAGCGTCAGATATTCCGGTCCTGACAGTATGTATCCGCCATCGTTGCGATAATCCTTCGTGCCGTCACCGATGACCGTGCCTTGGCCATCCTTTGTGCCGTCCGCCGTCTTGACAACAACCTCGGCCTTTCCGTTGCCATCGAGGTCATACACCATTAACTGCGTATAATGCGCTCCGGCGCGGATGTTGACTCCCAGGTCAATCCTCCACAGCTTGGTGCCGTCCAGTTTGATGGCATCGATATAGACATTGCCCGTATAACCGGCCTGCGAATTGTCCTTGGAATTGCTCGGACTCCACAGGAAAACAATTTCATATTCGCCATCCCCGTCCAAGTCAGCTACGGAAGCATCTCCTGCATAATAGAAGTAGGTTCCACCATCCTTGGTCCGGCCATCGGCCGGTTTATCGAGCGGAATAGGCAGATAATCGTTATGCCAGACCGATACAACCTCCGGTTGCATTTGCTCTTTGCCTGCAATAACGGTCGAGATCTGATATTGCGAGCTATCGAAACCAGTGGTGTCCACATAGTTCGTCACGTCGCTTATGGGCGATGCGTTCACTTTGGTTCCATTTTTATATATATTAAAAGCGATATCATCTGGATCGTTGTTTAAATACCTCCAGCTCAGAAAAACGCCGTTGTCTACAAGAACCGCAACCAATCCCCGGTTAAGATACTCTGCTTGGCGACCCGGCAGGCTGCTTGATGACTCTGCACGTATCGGCGCCGGAGGGACAGCCAGTGAAATAACCATAAGGAGTGCTAAAAAAGATACAAACATCGATTTCTGGATGGAAACAGTTCTTCGGATCATTCGATTAACTCCTCCTTATCTAAAAATTCATTTTTAGAATCATCAGTTCGATCCTGCCCAGCTTGTTGTCATATGAACACAATTTACAGCCACCTCCTTTTTATGTTACCGCTTACATTTATCTTACAGGTCTAAAAAAAGACAGACAATCTAAAAAATGTGACGTATTATATAAGATAATTGACTTTTTTAGGAAGGAGACGAAACGATGGTTCATACGGTTTCTTATGCTTTTCGTAATGACGATACATCAATCATGACACTGGACTCTATTGGATGGCAGATCGTTTCTAGCGAAGAGTATCGTTGTCCAAGTGATGATAGACCGGACCCGGGGCACGTCGTTTTTCAATACACCCTTAATGGTCAGGGTTATCTGGATATTGAAAATCAAACGATTCCTTTACCAAAGGGACATGCCCTACTTGTTAAAATCTCCGGAGAACATTGCTATTACTATAAACAAGAGAACCATGAACCATGGGAATTTATATGGATCAACATTCGCGGGGATGAAGCCAACCGAATTTGGGATATGATTCATGATAATGAGGGACATGTCATTCGACGAAACGCGGACTCTCCCTTGATTCAAGAGTTATGGCAAATTATCCATTTGATTCATCAAGAGAAAGTTACGGACAAATATCGTTTGTCTATGCAAATCTATCGTTGGTTACTCATCTTGGTGCAGACGAGTCGGGATGCAGAGAGGGATATCGGTGCCCTTTCCATAACAACGATTGAGAAATGTAAAAAGTTCATCCGAGAGAATTATGCATCTCCATTGACGTTGGATCTTCTAGCCAGCCATTGCGATATCAATAAACACTACTTGTGCAGGTTATTTCAGAAATCCGAGAAAACATCACCGCTAGCCTATCTCAAAGACAGACGCATTGAGGTGGCAGTTCGACTTCTCCGCACAACGGAACTCCCGATTTCCCAAATCGGTCAACAATGCGGCTTTGAGAGCCCCAGCTATTTCGGCAAAGTTTTTCGGCAATATATGTCCATGTCACCCAAAGAATATCGCATGAATAAGTTGGAGTTTCCTTACGAGGCTATCTATTATGAATAGCTGTTTGCTAGTTGTCCTTGGATTGGGAACTGCTCTTATACCAATACAATAAAAAAAGCCGCTAGAATAGCGACTTTTAATGGAACTATGTTCTTTGTGTGCTTCGAAATTGCTGAACTTATTGAGCGGTGTATCCTCCGTCTATGATCAGGCTATTTCCTGTCATATATGAAGAATCGTCACTAGCTAGGAACAGAACGGCTTTCGCCATCTCTTCTGCTTGACCCAGACGTTTCATTGGCGTTGCCGCAGAAAGTGCTTGCTTGCTCTCTTCCGGAATAATCGGTGTATCGATGAAACCTGGGCAAAGGGAGTTCACTCGAATATTCTGCTCAGCATACTCCAGCGCGAGGGAACGAGTCAGATTCACAACGCCACCTTTAGCTGCATTGTAAGCTGCTGAACCAGGCGAACCAACCCATCCGTACATGGATGCCGTGTTGACGATTGTGCCTCCGCCGATTTTCAGCATTTCGCGGATCGATTCACGAGCGACCAAGAATACGCCGTCCAGATCAACATTGACTGTATTGCGCCATTCGGCATAATCAAGCTCATGCGTCGGATGAACACGTCCGATTCCCGCATTGTTGAATACGATATCCACTTGACCAAATGCTTCTACGGTTTGTTTGAAAATCTCAGAAACCTCTTCTTCACTTGTTATGTTTGCTTTAATAAAGAGAGCTTCTGCTTTAAGCGCTTTCAGTTCCTGCTCAAACGCCTTGCCTTTTTCTTCATTCAGATCCACCAAGACCACTTTAGCTCCTTCGGAAACGAATAAGCGAGCTGTCGCTGCACCAATTCCGGATGCTCCTCCTGTGATGACTGCAACTTTATCTTGAAGTTTGCCCATGAATAAATCCCCCAGTATAATATTTTGAATAGCGCCTATATAAATAGTGCTATATGATGTTTACAAAACTAATTCTATGCTTAAAATTGTAACATTCCAATCATTAAGATATGACCAAGTGTCTACCTCGTAGACACTTCATAAAAATATGTCTATATTTATAGGAGTTTTTTTGAATGAATAATGAACTTACTGTGACAGCTCAACATCGTAATCGAACCAAGGAGCACCTAAAAACCGCTCTGATTCAGCTTATTAAGAAAAAAGGATTCCATGGTGTTTCTGTCAAAGACATCGTTGATCAGGCGGGTTATAATCGCAGCACGTTTTATTTACACTACCAGGATAAATATATACTCGCCGAAGAGTTGTTGACTATGACACTCGAAGGATTGAGGGGTGCAGTAGGTAAACCCTATTGGCACGGCCAAAAGGTTTCAACAAACAAGCTGGATGCCGAATCTTTTCAAATCGTGGATTATATCTACGAACACCGTGACTTCTTCGAACTGATTCAATACGATGATACGTTACCTGGTTTACATACAGGCTTTCCACAAACCATACTCAAAATCTATCAGGAGCAATTTGTCTTTGAGACGATCAACAACTCCCCAGTGAACATGGACTATTTCAAGTACTATACCGCCTACGGTTTTTTTGGACTGTTGAACAATTGGATATTAAGCGGATATCGTGAATCACGTGAGGCATTTATCAAAAACGTGATTGAACTCACCAAAACGCATATTCACTCGTTTCATTATGTGGGTAAGACGTTTGATTCATGATCTCGTGAATAAGCTAGTCATCTGGGCATCGAAAGATATGTCTGCCGAAGATAACAGGCCAGTTGCAGATGGAGTAGATGCTCCTGATTACTCAGGGCTTCGCCCAGACACCAATGGGACGCCAAGGGGATTTACAGCATAAATAAAAACGGGCATGTCATTTATACGAGAGAAATGTAATCCTCAAGATAAATGCATGCCTAATAATAAAAGAGACCATGACACCAGCTGGACAATGTTTTCTAGCAGCCAAATAATTAATGTTCTAGGGTTACAGAAAATTTTTCAGTGCCTGTTTTATTAATTAAAGCAACTTCGAAATCAGATACCCATGTAAGCTCCCCTAGATGTTCAGCATAGGCAAATTCATCTGGTTGTTCTGATATGACCTTCTCTAAGAGTACTTGCGTGCCCTCAGGTTGTAAAATAGATAGGAATATATTCATACTTTCTACGTTATGATGACATATGACTTTAGCAATGTACTTCTTATTAGGGCTCTTTACGTCTTTTTTCCAAGTCCATTCATTTACATACTCTAACTCCTCGATTTGCAAAGCTATCTCCCTAAACGGATCAATATCCCAATTATTACAAAGAACCAGTTTCTCTATGCCTTCCATTAGCAGTCGAAGCGTAGTCTTTTTTTTCTCCAACTCATTTTTTTCACTAAAGTCATTCAAACTAAATTGGATTGGAACCGAACACACACCAGAATTGTTAACAATACGTTCATCCGTAATGTTTTCTACACATTCTATTAGGACTTTCCAACAATCTTTCGTTTTGTATTTCCCCAACAGCCGTTCATACATCGCTGTAATACAGCGGGTTTCCAAACTAAAAGAGCGTCTTTTCCATTTCCAATTCAATGCATAATCTAATTTTGTTGCTTCGTTGTACTCACATTTTTGTTTTGTCATTATAGATTCAATATTTTCATCATCTACAATATACGGTAAGTCTATATCGAATTCTTTTAGATACATATGGTTCTCTCCTTAGATTACTCCCGATAGTTAGTGCATTATTAACTTCTATCCAAACTTGAAGCCCAATTTTTAAAGCAATTAAGCATCTCTTCCAAATTTTTTGCTCCCCCTGCACTGTGAAACACGCCATCTCTTACGATACAGTAGAACCAATCTTCTTCATTTCTCTCTTCTTCAATCGAATCAAATGGTACATCTTCTAAATATGTATCCGTCAAGTCGATTTCGACAGACCACCAGGATTATCCACCGTATCAATTCGCATACCGTATGAATGTTCCCAATCACCGTCACAGTTTTCATAATACCAGCTTTGAATCCAGTTGAGAGTATCCATCGTCATGACCTCTTTCTTTATTTTAATCCGATGGAGTCAATACCTTATTTGGTACCCAGCCCTTTTCACCCTCTGCGGTATGAACAAAACTCCAATCATTTAGTTCAAACTCTTTTGTAACGATGATACCGGGTTTTACGGTTAATTCGTGTGCAGAATAATTTGATAATGCAGTCGCGATCTGTTCTTCATTGGGAGTGCTTAATATTTGCTTCGGTACCCAGCCACATTTTTTAGAGTTGATGGATTCACAGAAAATCCAGTTGGGGAATTCAGTATCTTCTCTCCCATATAGGATCGTATCTCCTTTAGCTAAAACGATGGGATCAGGATAGTTTGAATTATGGGGTTGAACAACTTTATATAATTTCATAATACGCCTCCAACTATTATATTCGACCTGTTACCGACAAACATAATATCATATTATTATGTAGTTATTCATCCCTATTTTATAAAGAAGCGCCCCCTTCACAAGGGAGCGCTTCTTTATCCGAATAGAAATATATTATCATGAGTCCACCTTATAACATTTGGGTAATATTACACAATATACTAATTTATAGATAACTCTCCAGACACATCATCCGCAGAATCTATATGGCCTAATGCATTCACTTCATGCTTTGTTTCTCTATACACAAAGTAATCAAAATCGGCATGTTTTCGGGTTCCGCCGAGGTCCTGCACACAAAGTCCAATGTAGGCTCCCGTAAACCGAATATACTCCGGAGATTCATCGGACAGATGTGTGATATCAACCCACTCGCCTGCATGATTCCAGGATGAATCATTATTTAACGCATAGTAAAAGCGGGCGCGATCATGATCAACCACTACTTTTAAGCGGAGCGTATTCACAGACTCTAGCGGAATATCCTCCAACAGTTCGTCGTAAACCCCGTACTTGGACTGAATAATTCCCAAGCACATCCCCTTCTCTTCATGATAAGTTACACGTAAATAGAGATAGTCCTGAGTATCGTAGTACAAAATCAATCCTGCCATTTGCTGTGGGTGGTCCGGCGCAAATTCCAGGGCTGTTTCGGCTTCACACTCAAACGTTTGCAATCTTCGCGCGATCATGCTTTGCCTATGCGTTGAACTCATCGACTCCATACCGTGCAAGCGTAAGTAACCGGGACGTTCCGTCAAGCTGAGCCAAGTCGGGTCGGGTGGAATGCGAAGAGTATTCCAGTCATTCCGAAGCTCGAATTGATCGAAATGATCCATTTCAGCAATCGGCTCAAACGGATGGGACGGGATCATCGGTGCAGGCACCTGAACCTCCGGATATCGTTCACTGCTCGCAAGTCTCAGCCAGCCGTCCTCGCTCCACGTACAGGGCTGAAGTGCGGTCTCACGTCCAAGAATGCAATATTTGTGATGAACGGGTCGTCCGACCAAATGAGCCATGTACCATTCGCCAGTATGCGTTTCGACTAGACTACCGTGGCCTGCCTTTTGCAGAGCTAAATCCGGTCTGCCGTATGAAGTGAGGATCGGATTGGCAGGATCGACCTCGTAAGGGCCTTGTAACGTACGGGAACGTGCTGCGGTAACCGCATGCTCATAACCGGTTCCACCTTCAGCCGTAATGAGAAAATAATAGTCGTTATGTTTATACAGGTGGGGTGCTTCGGTCAGGCCTAATTCTGTTCCCTTAAATATGTTCATGGCCGGTCCGATCAGCTTATGTTCCTGGACGGAATATTCCTGAAGAACGATGCCTGCAAACCGATTTTTGCCCTTACGGTGATCCCATATCATATTGACCAGCCATTTACGCCCGTCTTCATCATGAAACAGGGAAGGATCAAAACCGCTGCTGTTCAGATACACCGGCTCGGACCAAGGTCCCTCAATATCCGTTGCTGTCACAAGGTAATTGTGGGTATCTTTAAAAGCGCCTACCCGGCTTTTGACATCGGTGTAGATCAGGTAAAACACACCGTTCTCGTAACTAAGACATGGTGCCCATACACCTCCGGAGTTAATGTTGCCCTCCATGTTCAACTGCGTTGCACGAGTCAGCGGTGAAGTGATTGGTCGCCAATGAACCAGATCTCGCGAATGGTGTATGCGTACACCGGGGAACCATTCGAAGGTGGATGTGGCAATATAATAATCTTCTCCCGCCCGGCATATGGACGGATCTGGATGAAATCCGGGGAGGATGGGATTGGTGATCATTTTCTTGGTCATGTTCATGGAAGAAACCTCCGGTATGAAAGTGATGATCTGTACAACAGCAGATACACAAAAGGTAGAAATCAGTACCAGCCCAGCGCTTTTTTGCCGGCTTCCAGAGCAGTTATAATTCGCTCTACATCATATACATTACCTCTCCAAGTCCCACCACTGACCGATTGCAATGCAGCCCAGAGCTTTGTATCGTCCGGCAAAGCTTCATCAGGTCTCATATCCGGATGGAAGGTCCTTTGTGCCAGAATGACAGCACCTTCTTCTGGAGATACCTCGATCTCTCCTTCTCCGATAAAGTTAATGCTGCCCTCCAGCGTGTTACGATCCACCGCGATGTCAATCAGGTCTCCGTTCCTCAGCTTGCCAATCGGTCCGCCTGCCAGTGCTTCGGGGCCAACATGACCAATACACGCACCGGTGGAAACACCGGAGAACCGGGCATCCGTAATCAGTGACACGTATTTGCCAAAAGGCAAATGTTTAAGCGCAGATGTAAGCTGGTACGTCTCCTCCATTCCGGTTCCCGATGGACCTCGCCCAAGAAGCACAACAACATCTCCAGCCAGAATCCCCCCAGTTTTAATCGCATGGATCGCCTCACGTTCAGTGGTAAATACCTTGGCTCTGCCACGATGACGGTACACACCATTCTCATCCAGCACAGCAGGATCAATAGAGGTGGATTTGATGACAGAACCTTCCGGAGCGATATTCCCGGTTGGAAATGTTACGGTCGAAGAGATGCCGAGTCGCTGGGCGTGATCTACACTCATGATGACACTGTCCGGATCAATGCCGTCCTGCTCTTTCAACTGCTTCCGCATGAGATGACGGCGTTCCGACGATTCCCACCAATCCAGCACCTGCCCCAATGACGTACCTGTAACCGTTGGTACAGACTCATCCAACAGACCAAGTTGTCTGAGGTGAAGCATGACCTCTGGTACACCTCCGGCCTGAAAGACGCGAATAGTCGGATAAAAGATCGGTCCGTTTGGCAGGGCACTAACCAGTCTTGGAACATTCTTGTTGACCTGTATCCAGTCCTGTACCGTAGGTACGGTTAGACCGGCGGCATGGGCAATGGCCGGTATGTGAAGAAGCAGATTGGTCGATCCGCCAAACGCAGCATGCACGGTCATCGCATTGCGAATGGATGCATCCGTGACAATGTCTGCCATCCTCATCCCCTGAGACTCCATATGGATGAGTGCACGTGACGATTGGCGCGCCATTTCAAACCAGATGGGCTGCCCGGAAGGTGCAAGCGCGGCATGTGGCACTGTCATACCCAATGCCTCTGCTACAACCTGGGCTGTAGCCGCGGTACCCAGAAACTGACAGCCTCCTCCCGGTGTAGCACAAGCTCGGCATCCTAAATCGGACGCCATTTCCAGAGAAAGTTCCCCGTTGACATACCGTGCACCGATGGTCTGAATTTTACCGGCGTCCTCTCCATCGGTAGGCGGAAGTGTGACGCCACCGGGAACGATTACACCAGGCAATTGAGGCATGCCGGCAAGCGCGAGCATCATCGCTGGAAGACCTTTGTCACAAGTGGCGACACCAAGCACGCCTTTACGCGTTGGCAGCGAGCGAATCAGTCTGCGAAATACCATAGCGGCATCATTCCGGTACGGAAGCGAGTCAAACATGCCGGTTGTCCCCTGTGATCTGCCGTCACACGGATCGCTGACATATCCGGCAAACGGGATTCCTCCACGGCTTGACAGTTCTTCTGCGGCAGCCTTCATCAGCAGGCCGACCTCCCAGTGGCCCGTATGGTAACCGAGTGCTGCCGGGCTGCCGTCTTCATTGCGTATGCCACCTTGTGTACTCAAGATCAGAAATTGTTTTCCGTTCAATTCCCCAGGCTTCCAGCCCATTCCAACATTCTGGGACATGCCAAACAAGTCGCCGCTTGGAGCATTCCGCAGCAAATCATCCGTTAAAGGAAGACGTCCGGCAGCCCCTGGAGCATGGGCTATGATATCAAAGCAGTTGGATGCGGTCTCTCCCATAATCGACGTAATCTGTTCGTACATGGTAGCCTCCCACAGTTTATGACTTCACGAAGACCGTTTTGATGGCCGTGAAAAATTCGATAGCCGCTTGCCCCTGTTCTCTTGAATGTGAACTTGACATCTTCATTCCGCCGAACGGAGCCTGTAGCTCTACGCCGGCCGTTTCTGCATTAATTCTGACCAGTCCTGCATCCATATCCCGGATGAAAGACAACATGGCTCCGACGTTCTGTGTATAGATGGAAGCACTCAAGCCATAATCGCTATCATTAGCCGCTTCGATGGCTTCCTCCAGGGAATCTACCGCAATCAAGGCCAGAACCGGGCCAAAGATTTCTTCCCGAGCGATGGACATATGGGATTCGACCCCTTCAAATACGGTCGGCTGCACATAGAATCCCTCTTCCAGTCCAGGACCGTCCCCTCTTTTTCCGCCAGCGAGCAGAACGGCACCTTCATCCTGGCCTTTTTGAATATAACTCAACACGGTATTGAGCTGTCCTTCACTTGCACATGGACCCATCCAGCTTCCAGAAGACATGCCGTCACCCAACCGGATTTCCTGGATTTGCGAGAGCAGTTTTTCTTTAAAGGCATCGTATACTTTTCGTTCAATAATGACCTTGCTGGTGGCCGTACATTTTTGCCCGGTCGATTTCAACCCACCGCTGATGGTGGCTTCCACAGCCAAATCCAGGTCAGCGTCAGACGCAATGATGATCGGGTTTTTGCCACCCATCTCAAGTTGATACTTGGCCCCACGTGCCAGCGCTGCAGCGCCGACCCGTTTCCCCACTTCATTGGAACCCGTGAACGTTATTCCCCCCACATCCGGATGCTCGGCAAGTGCAGATCCGATCACTGAGCCTCTGCCGCAAATCAGATTAAGAACGCCTGCCGGGATGCCCGCCTCTTCAAAACATTCCATGACTTTAGCCGCTGTGACCGCAGTTTCCTGAGCAGGCTTCAACACAACCGTATTGCCGTAAATCAAGGCCGGAGCCGTTTTCCAAATCGGAATGGCTACCGGGAAATTCCAAGGAGCAATAACCCCTACAACGCCAAGGGGTACGCGGGTCGTAAACATCAGCGCTTCGCTATCCGTTGATGGAATGACATCACCGGTTTTTCGCATGCCTTCTCCAGCGTAATACCTTAATATCGCGACACCGCGCAGTGTCTCTCCTTTGGCTTCGGGGAGTGTTTTGCCCATTTCCCTGGTCATCGCCTCTGCAACTTCATCGGCCCGGCGTTCCAGCACATTGGCTGCTTGAAATAGATAGTTTCCGCGTTCCGCGCCTGATAACCTCCGCCAATCTTTTGCTGCTTCCTTCGCGGCTGAAACAGCCCGATTCAGATCCTCTATGCCTGAGGTGGGTACATAGCCAACTACCTCCTTCCGATTCGCAGGGTTGATGCTCGGTTCGGTTTCACCGGATGTAGCCTTCACCCATTCTCCGTTAATATAATTGCTGTATGTCTGCTCTACCTGAAATGTGGTCATCGCATTCATCCTCCTTGTACATTAGTTTGAAATGACTGGATTAATAAGTGTCCCGATATCGCTAATGGATATTTCAATGCGGTCCCCTGGTGCAAGTGTAAAATCATTAGGGGGCACAATGCTTGTACCTGTTAATAACACCGTGCCGTCAAACAGATCGTTATCTCTGGCCAGAAAAGAGACCAGCTCATCGAGTTTTCGGTTTAACTCACTTGTGCTTGCCTCGCTTTTGACAACTACTTCACCTTCGCGATATATTTCGCAGACGATGTTGAACGCATATGGATTCTGCACCGTTTCCGCCAGACGAATGGCTGGCCCTATGGAGCAGGAATTGCGCCACATTTTTGCTTGTGGCAGATACAGCGGGTTTTCCCCTTCAATATCGCGGCAGCTCATGTCATTGCCAACGATGTATCCCACAATGCTGCCATCCGCGGCAAGCACCAACCCCAGCTCAGGCTCCGGGATCTGCCAATTGGAATCGCTACGAAGTGTGACAGCCTCATTGGGTCCGACGGTGCGGGCTGCTGTGGATTTAAAAAAGATCTCCGGTCTTTCGGCATCGTAAACTTTATCATAAAAGGTCTTTGCATCCAGCTTGCCTTCCGTTGCTTCGTAATTTCGCGCTTCCCGGCTGCGCTGATAAGTCACACCCGCCGCCCATACTTCCGGAGCTTCCAATGGAGTGATTAGATGCAATGAAGTCCAATCGTCAGTTAACTTGTTTAATGGTTTAAAAGCGCTTTCAACAAGTTGAACTGGGGAAACCCCCTGCTTTCTTGCTTGATAGATCAAAGTCATAAAATCTGCTTGCGGCAAACGATACGCTTGTTCATCATCCGTAACGGCTGCCAGCCACTTCTGTTGTCCGTCCAGAAATCGAATAATTCTCATTCAAGCTTGCCTCCATTTTTCCCCATCGGGTTGATAATACTACCATAGCACCCGCTATGGTTCATGACGATGTTCTAATCACTCCGACGATTTACCCTTTTCACGCATTTTTTTTCTGTTAAGATGAGGTTAGATCCGTTGAACTAAAGATGATTTACGAGGATACTCCGATGACAGGATTTTGGAATATAGAATAGTACAAGGGGGTTGGTCTGTTGTGACCAAGCTTTCGGATGCTGTGTATTTAGGTCGTCTGCCCGATGTTCGCATGTCTTTTCAATTATTGGGGCTGCATGCAAGAAAAGTAGATTCCAGCTGGACTTATCCGTCTCACGAACATTCAATGTATGAAGTCCACTGGATGATGGACGGGCAGATGAACATGGTTGTCAACGGGCAGTCTTACCGTCAGTCGGTTGGCGACCTTCTGTTCATCCGGCCTGGTATGACCCACTCTTGCACGGGAGCCGGACCGGAGGGATTCACTTATTTTTCCGTCCATTTCAGCATACACGATACATCCTTTTGCAGAGAACTTAACCGTTGCAAAGACATCTATTATCCGGCAAATTCGAATTTGGCTCTGGGGCTCTCTTCTTCCCTGTCTACCTTGTATGGTCTGGCTACAGAGCATTTGTCTAGCTCGCTATCTTCCTCCAAACAAATGAAGGTACATGCCGCTGTGTTTGAACTGCTTGGTTCCCTGGTCGGCCAGTTATCTCAGCAAGCATCCGTTACGTTGTCTAGAAAAGAAACCATTGCCCATCAGATTGCTGAGCACATTGAGGATTCGGTGAGATATATCCATCTTCATGGGGAGATTCAGGAGAGCGAGCGAACCTGGATTCAGGACATTGCCAAATCGCTGAGCATTAGCCCGTCACAGGTTAATCGTATTTTTCGGCAGGTGTACGGTATCGCTCCGCGTAAGTTTCTATCCGAAACCCTTCTGAACGAAGCGCAGCGTTTGTTAAAGCAAACCGACCTGAACATAGACCATATTGCGATGATGCTGGGGTATAAGACCAATGCGCATTTCAGTCGCCAGTTCAAGCGGTGGACAGGTATCGCGCCAAGTGAATTTCGCAGTCATTCGCAGCAGGCCGGAGAAGCCAACCATGCAGATGATTGAAGAATAATAGTAGTACAAGCGACACCTGTCGGTATGTTTAGAGAGCGCTTTAGTGCTTCATCACTTCGTTTAGAATAGAAGGATAAAAAAACGCTCACCCAGTATCGGATGAACGTTTTTTTATCTTAAACAGTTAGTGATGAATACCAAATCGTTTCAACCAACCGTTCAGGTAGTTCGCTCCACGGGATGCCAGCAATCCAGCAGCTACCATAGATGTGTATGCGGAAATTCCGGTCAGTCCGAATGGGTTCAATCCGAATGAGATTGCTAAACCAACGCCGACTACGATTGACACACCATATGTAGCTCTATCCTTGATTGGGAGAACTGTCTTAACGACCTCAGTAAGAGCTTCAGTTAAGCCCGCCAAAAGCAACCACAAGCCAACTGAGGCTACGGCTGTAGTAAGTACTGCATTCAAGGTAACCATATTATTTCACCGCCTTGGCAATCAGAATGGTATTCAGAAACGCTAGTTCTGCGGCTGTCAGAGTCCCGTTCTTAGCTTTGGTGATCCAAGCTTCGTCTGTAAAGTAGCCCTTAGCCTTAAAATTCGTCAGTGCACTCACGAGCATGTCTACCGCCCATTTATCAAGTTTCATTGGTTCGTCATCCTCCGATACTGTAGTTTGTGGTGCAGGGGCTTCGGTAGCAGTGCAAACCTTCAGTTCAGCCGCCACGTCACTCAGGAATTGAGTCTTGCTTACGCCCATAATCTTCAAGGCATTCTTGTAAGGATCGCTCTTACGATTGGGGTCAAGTTCGTTGTGTCCTGAGATACATTTCAGAGGATCCAATTTGAACTTGTTACAGAGGTATGCCATGTACCAAACGTAACGTTTGTAAGACTCTTTGTTATTGATGCTGCCCTTCCTATTGGAGTAACAAAGCTCTACGCCGATAGCACGATCATTAGAATCGAATCCATAAAGATCATTGTCAGTCTTTACGTTGTAAAGGACATGCCAAGCCTTCTCTGTGAGGGGCACACACTCAATGATTAATTTATCATCGATAAAGGTATGCGCCGATGCACTCTGGACATTAGCTGAGTTCATGTAGTAGTTCACATTGCCTGCCGCTGTACTTCCATCGTTACCTGTATCGTGTGCCACAATAAAACTAATTCCCTGATTCTTTATACCGGAACGTCTCTTGGTATTGTTGGGCAGATACCGTTGCTCGATAGTGTATTTCATTTTAAAAGTCATCTGGTTCACCCTTTCTATTGAATTTTCGGTGTATTATCTACTTTAGTTCCCTCCACAGTAAGGACACTTTCTACTAGAGAATGCTCAGGCACTGTAAGGGGAGTTTCTGAATTGGTAGTTTTGAATTCTTTCACAGTCTGTACGGCAAATACTCCGCCAACAATAGTCATGAACACCGTACTCAAGCTATTAATCACCTCTAAGGATACAGCACTCACCGCCGCTCCCAAGAATGGTGCAAAGAATGCAATTGTTAGAAACAACGCGAACAAACCTCCGAATAGTACCATTAAAAAATCCTTTGCAGAAAATCCGTCTCCATCGTTCCAGAAAGCATTAATTAAAAAAATTCTCACCCTATGCTACATCTCCCCTCCGTGTTGAGAGTTGAGCTACTAACTGCTCTACTTTGATGTTTAGTAGTCTGTTCTCTGTAATAAGTTCCATATTTTCCTGGCGGAGCGTGATCACTTCGTTGCTCAGTAGTTCAATCTTTTCTTCGGATGAGGTCAACCTTTCAATCAACCTCTCACGGAAGGCTTGCTCGTCTTTGGAGAGCAGTTCCCTGTCAGTCACTTTGTTGTTACTTTTACCACTAGCATAGCCGATTACACCGGATACAGCTGTACTAACAAGACCGACGACTGCTGTGATTACCCCTACATCCATATCTATCACTTGACCTTTCCGTACCTGTATGAATTATGTTGAGACGTTCTTATTCTACCTACAAACAGAAAAAACTTACCGATCCTACCATGGAAAACTGTGTACAGGATATAGAAAAATAAACAGCAAACATTCAGAAAATTTCATTCTCTTACAACTATAATATAAGTAATTTAGGCGTGAAAATAACCCCAACCAAGTAAGGTAGGGGTTATTTTCATTACATGATGAAGCAGTAACCGTAGTCAGCGACTACATCAATTGTGGATACAATGTCGTTACGATACAGAATATCAAGTTGTGACGGTACTGTACGGAATTGCCATGTTTCGATGAAGGACGGAAGGTCTGATTTATCAGTCTGCCTTGCTACGATTTTACCGTCGAGGTCTTTGTCAGCACTTCTTCGGATAGTGATTGTAGAAGTCAGGTCGGACTTGTCAGTTCTCCGTACCGTAATGCTACAGTCCAGTAGGTCACTCTTCTCCAATACTTCAAAGCGCATCGGGATTTCAGAGAAAGCACTTCTGCGGACAATGATTTTGGAGTTCAGTACTTTCCATTGGATTGTGTTAATGCTGCCTCGAATGTTGCTGTAGCCTCTCTGCCTTACGACAATCTTACTGCTCTTGTCGTTCTTGCCCCAAACCCTTACGACAATCTTAGAAGGCAGGTCAGAAGGGGTAGTTCTTCTTACCGAGATTATACCCGCCACGTCAAGGAAGTGGTGAACTTCGATTGCCGAAGGTAGGTTTTCGTGACCGAACTGACTAACAGTAATATTAGATGGGAGGTTTACGTGCTCATGGATTTCGATAATCGACTTGAGGTCGCTATCGTCTACCGGAATAATGAATACCTTACCCGTCATTTTATTTACAGGAGGAACACCTAAAGTAGTAGGTAGGTCTTCATTTGCTCTGTATATAACGTCCATGTTCGCAGGTAGGTCGCTCTCCCTTCTCGCACGTACTGTAATGCTAGAAGGAATGTCATCCTCAGCGTTCAGGACAACTTGGATACTACCTGCGAAATCGGAAGCAGGACTAATGTCAATATGTCCGTCTAGGTCTGAATCCCCAACAGGGATGAAGTCAACGTTACCTGTCATCGTGTTATCGAAACGAACGCCTAACTTGGAAGGAATGACATTAAAGAACACTGGTGAGATAGTAGAAGCAAGGTCACTATCAGCCTTGACGATTACCTTGAGCGTTCCCGCCGTGTCGTGGTTTGCCCACACCCGTACTCCGATTTTACCTACGAACTGCGACCACTCTTGGACTTGCAGGGTTGAAGGAATCTCCGAGATGAATCGGGTTCTTACTCCGATAGTACCCTTCAGGTCTTTGCTATCGTAGGCAGGTACGGCGATGACAGAAGCCAAGTTGCCTGAGATAATTCGAATAGTCGAAGGAATGACGCTTGCCCCAACAACATCAAGGCTTCCTAAGATATCGCTCATGTACTTCACGTAGGTTCTGCTGTTAAGGTCACCATCTGCGCTGTGCATTACTGCCACACTAGAAGGCAGGTCTTTGTTAGCCACTACGTCTAGGCTTCCTGTAATATGAGGTCTGCTTACCACCAGACCGCCCTCAAACGAGGACTCGCTTTCTACCCTTACTCCGATGCTTGACTCAAGGTCAGCAGGTTTGGTAACGACCACACTAGCAGGAGTTTCCGGTCTACTTACCGCGGTACTTGCCGCTACATCATTCTCGCCTACTACCTTGACCGTAATCGTGGCGTTAATGTCGGCAGGAAGAGTAACTTCCAAGCTAGAAGGAGCATCCGGTCTGCTTACCGCCACACTAGATGGCAGGTAATCGAACCAAGTAGGTGCGACTCGCAGTTGAGCGGCAATATCGCTGGCCAGTGGTACGAACAACGAACCTCCCAAGTAGTACCCAACAACCTGTAAAGATACAATCAGGTCGCTGTCTGCTTTGCCAATTACCGTTACCTCAGAGTAAAAGTCTTTGTTGATGCCAACGTTGACTTTGATACTTCCGTCAATGTCTTCATCTCCACTGTGCCTTATGGTTACATTAGCAAGAAGGTCAGCATCCTCACTAGGCTGTACCGTGACACCCCCGCTAAACTCAGGCTGAGATACAGCAATCTTCGCTTCCATATCTTCGTCAACGTAACCACGAACCGTAAAACGTAGCTCGATATCGTTGTGAGGTTTTACGAAGATGGTAGCAGGTCTCTCTTTCGCATTGACAACCAACCATGAGAAGAAGTCCTGTTCAATCTCTACTCTTACGCCGATCTTAGAAGGAAGGTCTACTCTATCTTTAACGTAGAAGCTGACTGGAATCTCAGGTCTACTTACTGTCAGGCTACCATCAATCTTAGTAAGAGCCTTGTTCGATACTCTCAAGCTAGAAGGAACATCGTGGTTGTTACGGTGCATGATATGAACGCTGGAATCCAAGTCAGGTCGGCTTACTGTAATAGCACCGGAGAACTCGTTGTTACGAGTTACCTCAATGGTCGCAGGAATCTCTACGTCCAGCCAAGCAGGTTTTCTAACACGCAGCCTTGATGCCTTATCGTTGTGCTTAGGTACTCGAATACTAGAGTCGATGTTAGAACGTCCAAAACTCCATACAGCAGGGTCAAAGTACGTAACCACTAACTGAGGGGCTAGGCTTGCTTCCTTGGTAAAGAAGTATTCATAATCGTTCTCAGACTCGTCAGCCGCCACCAAGTAGAAGTCAACTAGGTTGTTCCCCTCTTGGTACTGCTCTTCGATAAAGTCTGTCACATCGAATGCCACGTGCCCGTCTTCAGTGTCTACCGTGTAGGCGCTTGTAATTTCTGTACCGATTCTTGGACGGTTGTTCCATGTTACACCCATCTCCGACCAGCTTCCGTCAACTGCGTACAGCTTCAGGTTCTTGTCAGGCTCTTGACCGTACACCATGCGAAGTTCAACCTTGTCGATATCGTAGCTTCGTTTCAAGCTAGAGATATCGAATCCAAGTAGGGAGCGAAGTACCTTATCTTTATAGCTACCGACTGCGAAAGTGGTCTCTTCCCCATAGTTAAGGGTTGGAACATCTTCCCTAACATATGTGTCTTTGATAACATCCAGAGTAACTTCCTCACGGATTGGTAAAGTGATATCCACAATACCTGTCATCTTATTGGTAGGTGTGACTCCCAAGAAGCTTAGGAGGTCTCCTGCCCCACCCTTTGCTACGTCAATGCTTGACTCAACGTCACTGTGGACACGAATCTTAGCAAGGACTTTGGAAAGAATCTCACTCTGTGCAGGGTACATGACATTGATTCTACTGTTCAGGTCTGCGTGACTAGGGATGATAACACTACCCGCTAAGTCGTTATGCCACAGGATGGACATGCTAGAGTCAATCTCAGAATGTTCTGCTCTACGGATGGAGATTTTACCCTTCAGGTCTTTAACAACCCAAACATCAATACTACCCGCCAGGTCTTTTCCTTCGGTACGTCTCACTGTAATACTAGAGTCTACTGACTTGTCGTAGGTTTGGCGTACAATAACATTACCTTCAATCGTGCTAAAGGAGTACACGTCGATTGAGGAATCAATATCGCTTGCCAATCTCACTCTGACAATGAACTCACTGTCAAGGTCTTCGTTGCCGTAAGCAGGAATCTCCAATCTACTGGACAGGTATCCCGAATTTACTTGGATGCTGGACGGTATCATGCTTGCCCCTACTACATCAATCTCAGCAATAATGTCCTTTCGGTAAGCTACATTAATTTTAGAGTTCAGGTTAGCGACCTTATTCTGCCTTACGGTAATACTGCCTACCGTGTCGCTGTGAATGATAGGGAAGATTCTACCTTGCAGGTCAGGTCTGGATACTGCCGCCCGCCCATCAAGGTCGCTCTTACCCTTACGTCTTGCCTTAATTACCCCGTCTAAGTCACTTCGGAATCTGACGTAAACTGAAGAGTTCAGGTCAGGTCTGGACACCGTAATGCTAGATTCCTTTTCCACCAGCGAGGAACGTCTTACAGAAACACTACCCTTGTAGTCGATATAAGGATTAACCTCAATTGTACCTTGAAATTGGAACTGGTTGGCAGTGATGCTAGAAACAATATCACTGTTCTCGCCGCCCCTTGCGATTACCTGCGAAGGAAGGTCATCACGGTTCAGTACATAAATCGTACCTGGTTTGTTGCGCTCACTTACGGTAAATGTTCCGAACAGGTCTTCGTCCACCGAATGGCGAACTGTTACGCTTCCTCCCAAGTTAACGTAAGGTCGTACATAGACTTGTGCAGGACGTTCTTTAACGGTAATAATTGCCCAACCGTAAAGATTATCTTCACTCCATACTCGGACACTCAATTGCGAAGGAGTGTCTTTTCTGTTGGCTACGTAAAGCTCTGAGTTAAAGTTAGGTCTGGAAATTACAATACTACAGTTCTCAAGGTCGTACAGGTCTACTTCTCTCACGGACACCTTAGAATCAATCTCACTCCAAGTATTTATCCTTACCGTACCCTTACCGTACAGGTCAGGTCGGCTAATCATCACACTGGAAGGATAGTTCTCGAACCTCTTACCCGATGGCGTAACCGTAATCGTCGAAGGTAGTTCTTTCTTATCGGAATTCTTGAATACATTAATCTTAGAAGTCAAGTCCTTTTTAGCAGGGTACGTGATTAAGATACTCGTATCAATTCCAGAACGTCCAGTGCTTCGGATTACCTCATCGAAGTAAGTGTACTCGATGGTAGGTGCTAATGAAGCCCCTGCGTCCATTGAGAAGAACTGCACAGATTCATCGCTCTCATTTACCGCCCGCAAGTAGAAGTCTACGAGGTTCTTTCCCTGTTCTTTTGCTTGCAGGATGAAGTTGGTAATATTGAACTCGATGAAGCCTTTCTCAGCGTTTACAACGTAGTTTCCTTGGCTAACAATGTCACCGGAGTCAGGTTGGTTGTTCCAAGTGATCCCGAACTCTGTCCAAGCACCATTGACGGCGCTTAGTTCAATTGGGATATTTGGAGTACGTCCGATTGAATGCTTCAGCTTCATGACTACTTTTTCAATCTTGTAGTCGTTGGTCAGCCCTATGAGATTAATAATATCGAAGCCGACAATGCTTCGGAACACTTCTTCACGTGTTGCGCTGTAACCTGTAACCAACGTTTGCTCCCCGCCGTAATTCAGCTTAGGGTATGCTTGACGAACGAATGCGTCACGTTTAGCGGTCAATGTATCGGTTACTCTCGTAGGTTGCTGAATATCTACGATTGCTGTCATCTTGTTTGCAGGGGTTACACCTAGCGTCATAGGCAGGTCAGAGACTTGCTTGACGTTTACATTAGCGCTCAGGTCACTGTTATCTGTGCCCCAAATGTCGGTATTACCTGTCATGGAGTTTCTTAAACGGACACCAATTCGACCGTCGATGTAAGACTCACTGACACCCATCGCAAAGATACTACTCTTGATTTCCGTCTCGCCCCGACCGAAGATATCAACCGCACCGTCCATAGTATTGGACTCTCTAACGGCAATCTGCGATTTAAGGTAGATACCTTCCGTTCTCTTGACTTTTACCTTCGTATTCAGGTCGGTATCTCTTACACCCCAAATGAAGGATATACCGTCCATCGTGTTCGTCTCTGTTACGGAGATAGCACCTTTCAACGCTTCAGTGATTGGAGGGGCTACTGCTAGACTACTGCTTATCTCCGAATCAGCCGCCACTGCATTAAGTATGGAAGTATGTTCAGCGGTGAAGTAAGTGGTGTTAGGGTCTATCCTGTTATATGCTTGAAGGTTTAACGTATTGGAATAAAGTGTATGTTCTGCTGTTAATTGCAATTCATTCGTACTGTACTCCTCCGTGTTATGTCTTGCGGTTAAGTTCAACCGCACACTCTTAGGGAGAACTGCATGGCTACCAGTTAATAAAAGTGGCGACTTCCCTTCTGTTCTATGACTTGCCGTAAAATTGAACGTTGCTGTCTTCAGCAAGACGTTATGGTTGGCAGTTAAGGTATAAGGGGTATTTTCATTAATGGTATGCGTAGCCGACAGCGGTAGGAAAAGAGTCTTGGTTAAACTAACGTGCGAAGCCGAAAAACTCGATTCCGCACCAATGATTCCCGATGCTGACAATTCAACCACTTCCTATCCCATTGTATTGAGATGAAAAACCCATTACTCTGCCGAAGTCACTGTTACGGTTATATCGAACTGCCCTGCACCAGTTACCCCATCATAGGTCTTTACTCTAGCGTACAAGTCAAACTCTCTACCACGTAGGATACTTAACCCGTTCAAGGAAAGTGGGTTGACATTGTCAGTGAATGTCCCATCCAAACTAAACTGAAGTTCTGTCTTATCGGACACCCCCGCCGCCCTTGCCCAACCTACATTAATACTTTTTATTTGGTACTTATACCCATTCTTTAGCCTGACCTTCTTAGTGGGGGAGTTACTGCCCTCAAGCACTGCCCCAAAGTCCAAGTTTGTAATCGGCTTACCTGCGTCAAGTAGGAGGAACGACATGAAGTCTTCAAACCACAAAGCAGGGTAGGATACCGGACGAAGAACCCAAAACGTATTTACGCTTGTTGTCTGGTTAGCATTCAGGTTGTACATATAAGAAGGGTCTTTGAGTTGCGTCTCCGTAACAGCTAAGGCAAGGTTTCCGTTATACCCTGCATAGTTCATTCGTGTGCTGTAATAGCAGTTAATAATATTCATCGGGACACTGTTCGTCCAACCTCCTGCAAACCCTCCCAAATAACTGTTATTGGAATTATAGGATGTAGTATTCGAAGCCCACGAACTATAGCATTGAGGGTTGGCTGAAGATATACTTCCTACGATACCGCCTACGTAGTTGGAATACTGCTTGATATCGACATTGAGCGAGTAAACGTTGCGAATTGTACCATTCGACATACTCCCTAAAATCAAACCGGAATAGCCGCCCACGTAGAATTTACCTCCGCTGACATATACGTTCTCAATCACCCCCCCTGCCACAGTCATTGACCCTGCCACAGCCGCCATATAAGCTACGCCCGTTGTTTGTATATCTACGTTTACCATACCGAAGTTTTTAACTACTGCGGTTGCCCCAACCTGAGGAAACAAGCCCCCGTAATTGGTAGCCTGTCGGTTGAAGTAGTTGCTGATTACGTAGCCATCCCCATCGAACGTACCAAGAAAGGCTGTTGTATGCCCAAGATAAAATCCAAGACCTGTATTGTAAGGGGCGATATTAAGGTCAATGTCATTAACTAGCTGTGCACACTTGGATGTGTTAATAGTACTTACCTTGCTCAAGAACTCAAACAGGTCGTACCCATCTTCAATCAGATAAGGGTCGTTCGCTGTTCCTGTGCCGCCCTTATAAACTCCATTAGCCATTATAAAATCACCTCTGAGTGGAATTGTAATTACATATGAAAAGCCCTTACCATCATTATAAGATAGCAAGGGCGCATTTTAGCTTTTCCTTGGGTCAGCTTTGACAAGGATATCAAACATGCCGCCCCACATGGCTTGTCGGTTCGTTGCTATGCGAACATAAAAGCTAATCTTGGCATCATGGGCTAACTGCTCCACGTAAAGCAACTGACTGTTTGGCTCGAATGGAGCGTCTAGCTTGCTCACCTCTGCCTTAGCATTCACCCCATCAAGTTCTCGTTGAGCCACCGTCAGCTTGACGTTCTCTACGGGGTATCCTAGAGTGTTCTTTACGAATACCCTCTCTGCCGCTGTAGTCTGCCCTGCTACCATTGTGCCGAAGTCTAGGTACTTGATTACCTCCCCGAAGTCATCCGAATAGAAGGACTCGGCGGCATCACAGAATAGCAAGCCCGACAGAATACCTACAAAGGTAATGTCCAACGACTTAGCCCCGCCCAATTCATCTAATGTATCAATTCTGAGTGTGTTGTTCACACCCTTCTTGACTTTAGTCTTCGGGATGGTGTACTGGATACTGAGGGGCACTGTGTTGTACCCTGTGTACCCTTCCTGTGGGTAAAGCTGGTCACCGTTGAGGATTAGCCTGTACTGCACCTTGTCGGTGTCTGCGTCATTCACGGCGGCGCTGATGAAGTTACCCTTGACCGTCCCTGTTATCGTAGGGGCAGTGTTTGTCTTAATGATTACCTGCGTCCAAGTCGTCAATGTACCTAAGTCATCTTTTACTTCAATCTTCAGGGTGTTAGCCCCCACGTTGAAGTCTGCGTTGTTGATGACCAAGCCGATTGTTGCAGGTGACGGCTCAAGTTCTGTAAAGCTAGTAATCGGGTATTTCTGAACATTGTTCAGGAGCACACGGTACTGTACTTTATCACCTTCGGGGTCGGATACTGTACCGCCAATCATGATGTTAACCTTGTGAATCTGAGCGGCAGACAGTTCAGGTGAAGCAGTAGGAGCAAGGTTAGTCTTGGTTGTCATCCACGTAATAGCATCAGTAATTCCTGTTGAGTCTCTGACTTCCAGCATTACATGGTTGCCGCCCAAGTTAAAGTAAGTATGGGACAGGTCTTTAGTAAGCATGAAATCAGGCAACTGTGGAGAAGTCCACCCACTGGAAGGAAACCTCTGTGTACCGTTAACGAGCACCCTGTACGATATAAGGTCATGGAGTACATGGTCAATTGTGGCTACTAGCTGGCAATCTTCTTTATGGAACTCCTTCGTTACGCTGGTGGCAGAGAACTCAAAGGCGATTTCACCGCCACCCATTAACCGCCTAACATCGCTTGCCACGTTCTGCCACGCAACTACACCATTACCGCTGTTGTTATTTACAGTAGTACCTAACATCCCATAATGGTTGTAACCTACAGACCGGACATTACCTTCGTAGTCCAGCGCCATAGTATGATAGTAACCCATAGCTACCTGCTTGGTGTTTGCCGCCACCAATGTAGGTGTTGGATTTATACTACCCCCTACGTACCCTCTGCCTAGCTGACCGTAATCGTCATTACCGAAGGTATATAACTTACCTTCATTTGTCACAATTCCTGAGAAGTACCCGCCGCAAGTGACTGAGCGACAATTATCCATAATCTTGTGAGGTGTGGGGTACGAGTTACCTGTGCCGTTACCAGTGCTTCTTCCTGTCTGTCCATGGTTGTTATACCCTGCGCCCCAAACTGAGCCATCGTTCTTCAGGAACAAGGTGTGGTATATACCTGCATCCACTTGACGCACGTCACTCATAATGTGCTGGAAAGAATACCTATTCGTACCGTTAGCAAGAAGACCTCCGTAACCACTGTAACCTGCGGCGTAAAGCTTCCCTTCTGGGTCTATGGCAAATGAGGTAGTGTACCCTGCGCTTATCCTACGCATCCCTGTGGCCACTTTTTTAGGTGTATAGTTGTCAGAAGAGCCCCCTTCACCTAGTTGCCCGTAACCATTGTACCCAAAGGTGTATACATCCCCGTTGTTCATCAAGGCTACTGTGTGCAGGTATCCGCAGGCTACTTCCTTAACATCCGACATAATTTTCACAGGGGTAGGGTAACCGCCACCACCTCTCCACCCTCTCGATGTACCAAGCTGACCGTAGTAGCCGTAGCCGAAGGTATAAAGGTCTCCGTTCATCAGGAGTACCGCAGAGTGGTAGTACCCCTCAGCCACCATCTTGACGTTGGGTAGCTGTGACTGCTTTGTCTGTGTAGGGTAAGTACCTGTCGATGAAAACCCTAACTGACCGTGGCTATTATAACCGAAAAAGTAAACGTCTCCGTTAGTCTTAATATATGACGAGTGCAGTGCTGATTGAGTGCTCATTTATTCCCTCCTAGCCGCCTATCAAGCGGGGTCTCCTACGACTCTTACATCGAATTCCCCCCCGCCAATGGCTTTTGGTGAAGCATTGATTCTTACGTAAAAAGGTACGCTCTCTGCATGGGCTAGGGAATCAACCTCTATCCTATTAGTTGCGGTGAAAGGTTTGTCCGTCAGGCTCAACTCTACGACCTCTTCGGTAGGATTAAGGTCTTTCTGCGCCGTTGTCAGTATGATATTCTTTACTTCGTACCCAATGGTGTTCTTCAGAGTAACTTTGAACATTCCTGACAAGTTGCCTGCCACAATCGTCCCTACTTCAAGATACTTCAGAACCTCACCGATATTAGTAGAGTAATACTGACCGTCCTCAGATATGAACATAAGACCTGCGTAGTCAATCAGGGTGGTTTCTTGCCAAGTCTTGGTCTCCCCCATGTCATCTTCCATCACGATTTCTACCTTGTGAGTGTTGCCGAAAACAATAACTTCTTTAGGTATCATGAACTGAACGTCAATGGGAGTTGGTATATACTGCGTCCATACACCAGCGGAGGGAGGGTAAACCTGTGAACCATTTATCAAGACTTTGTAACGAACGGCATCCCCGTCATCGTCAGTAATGTGAGCAAATAGGGTCTGCCCCTTAACTTCAGCTTCCACCAAAGGTAGTTTATTTAGCTTACTGACAATCAAATTTTTACTCACTGTCGCCCCGTACTCGTCTACCGCATTCACTATAACCGTATTGTCACCAATTAGAAGGTCACTGTTACGCAGCGAGTATACGTAGGTATACGGTGTATTTAGGCTCTCAGTGAACCCTCCTGAGTCAGGGTACTTAGCAACCCCGTTAAGTAAAATCTGAAACTTAGCCTTATCTTTTTCTGCGTCAGACACGACTACCTCAAGGGAGATGTGCTCCTTATGGCAGGTCAGCGTAGATGCCGTTATGTTAAGGAAAGGGTCAGTGTTTGTCTTGAGGACGGTCGCTACAGCCGTCACCTTAGCAGAGTGCGTATCTATAGCTTCCAGCGTTATCGTGTTGGAACCTAGAACAAGATCCCTATTAGATAATAGGTGATTGACTGTAATAGGCACTGGAAGGGATGACACGGTGGCTTTCTCTACCCCATTAACAAATATCTTGTAGGAAGCTGGCAAGTCATTCGTATGCCCTATCATTGCGGTAACACGGAAGTCTTCACGTGTCAGCGTGGCAGGTGTTGCCTTCAGGTCATTAATTAAAGGTCGCTTGTTTCTTACACTTAGTTGAATAAGCCCGAACTGGTATCCGTTGGCGGTAATGTATGTCGCCCCGCCGTAGTTGAAGCTGGAAGCGCTGAAGTAACTATTTAATTTATTTCCAACCATGGGGTAGGAGTTAGCTAAATTACCATAACGTTTACTGTACGCCCCTAGACGTACCCCGCCGGATAACGGAAGAAATACGTACTCGTCCGTGACAGCGAAACTAACTAAGTTGTTTGGAGCATACCAAGGAATATCTACGACAAACTCTGGTATAGCATTGGGAGTGTCCAGCTTGATCTTGTACAATTTAGCGGTAGTCCCTTGACCAAGACCGTTAGCGAGTAGGTAAGCGTATCCTTCATTCGTTTGTTTGTTAAATGCGAACTTAGTTCCTGCCCACGTTACCAGCACCCCGCCGTTGGATAAGCTTGAACTAAAGGTGTACTTCGCCGTGTAGGTCAGATTCCAGTTCATACTTGGCTTATTAATACGGTACTTGTACATGGTGTAAGGGTCTTCGTCATGGATAATGTACAGGTGGTCGTTCCAAGGGTTGTAATCATAGCAGTCAGGATGCGTAGTAGTATATTGCATACCAGTTAGCTGGTAATTTCTTACGTAGCTTACTGACCCGCCCACAGTAGCAGTTCTGACCATGTGCCATATGTCGTTACCTCCGTGTCCTGTGTCACCGATAACATCCAACGTGTTATCAATCTGTACCATCTGCATGTTGTATACGTACCAAGCAGGTATTTCACCGACCTTGGTTACATTCAAAGAATAATCCTTATTCAGCACATCCCCGTAAAACTCTACCTGCTGTATGGTTTGGTCTCCAGTACCTGTCCTTACAAGAGTCACGGTACTTCCATACCAGTTACCACTCGCTTCGTACCAAGTGTTTGTGATGGTTAAGTTAGTGACGACTCTCACGTTATCTACATATATGGACACCCCTTTAATTGGGTAACTTGGGTGCGATTTGAATCTGAGCTTAGTAAAGCGAATCGGAACGTCCCACTGATACGTAAAACCTGCGTAGGGGTCTCCGTTGTCATCAAAGGGATATGTCGTGTTAGGTGTAAGAAGACCAACGGGGTCGAACCTGCTGTATCCACTCGCAAAGGCGTAATCGTACTGAGGTGCTACGTTTTCGATGGAGGTTGTGTACCACTGTCCGACGAGTCCATTCCCTGTGGGTACAGCCCCTGCCGTGTTCATTACGGTTGTTACCTCAGATGCGGACAGCTTCCTATTCCAAATACGGGCGTTACGAATATATCCGTTAAACTGGTAAGAAGTGCTCAGAGACCACCCACCAAACGCCGCTGAGTTGCTTACAGTCATTGAGCGTGAACTACCAAGGCGCTGTGCTAGCGTCTGCTTGACCCCGTTAATATAAATTTCCAGGTTTGATGCATTAGGTACTCCGTTATAGAAGACAGCCGTCACATGTACCCACTTATTCGCTAAACCACTGCTTGCTATCCCAATAACATCACTATTATTTGTGTTGATTCCTAAGCTTCCAGACACTAAGTAAATGTCGTAGTTGTCAAAGCCGAAGGGCATCTGCCCATCATCTCCCCGCCAGAACATCCAAAACTCTACAGTGTTTTGAGCGCCCGCTGTGCGGTTCACGCCCGTAGAATCTACAACTAGGCGGTTGTTTTTATGATTAGCCATTGTATTGACCTCCCTTTCTTACAGGGCATTGCCTGTTACTCTAATCTTGAAGTTACCTCCACCCACCGCCAAGTCGTTCATTGTCAGACGGACATAGAACTTAAGCGTGTCTCCTGTGTCGTAGGTTTCAGGGTAAAGCAGTTCACTCTCAGGAGCGAATGGCGCATTGCTAATGCTGACCTCAACCTTCTCGTTGATTGGGTGAAGGTCTCCCTGTAACGGCTTAATCTTGACATTCTTTACAGGATATCCAAGCGTATTCTCTACGAACAACTCAAAGATTCCTGACTGCTCCCTAGCATAAAGGACTCCAACATCCAGATACTTGAGCATAACCCCGAAGTCTGTAGTGTAGAAGTTGCTAGAAGCATCCTTAAACATCAGACCGCTATACCCTAATACTCCTGTCGAAGACCAATCTGCCATGTCTCCCGCCGAGTCGATTACCTCAACCCTCACTGTATTAATTTGGTTAGTGATGATTTTCTTCTTGGGTAAGGTGTACGTAACAGCCAAAGGTGAAGGGAACGGGGCAGAGTAACCGGACTCAGGGATAACCTGCTCACCATTTAGCAGAACTCTAAATCTAACCATATCTCCGTCAGCATCCTGCATGAACATGTTAAGCGTGTTTCCTTTCATGGCCACCGTCAACTCAGGTTTTGTGTTCACCTTTGTCACCGTAATTGTGCCTGATACAACTTCAGTATTGGTCTTGTAGTTATCCTTCACTTCAATAGTAATCGTGTTGCTACCGATGTTTAATTGGTCAGCCCTGAACGAGCGCCGAACAGTCAGTGGGGAGTTGTAACCTGATACTGTCCAGTCGTTGACCACTTCACCGTTCAGTAAAACCCTGTACGTCATGAGGTCGGTGGCTTCGTCCGTTACTAAGGCTTCAAAGGTTATGTTGTCAGTATGAGTAGTATCCTTTGAAACACTTGTCACGATAACAGGTTGGTTATTGGTTACGGTCACAGTATAATCTTTGAACTTCACCCCGCCGTAGTTGTCCTTCAGTTCCAACCTCAATAAGTTTGCACCGATGCTCATTAAGCTGATCGGCACTGTTACAGTATTACTAGTCACTGGAAGTGGCAATAAAGTTGCAAATCCTTTAATCTCCGTTCCATTTATCAGGGCACGATACGTTCCTGAAGTGGTACTTCCGTTCAGGTCAGCGGTAAAATCGAACTTTACTGTAAAATCGTCATGTACCGTGGATGGAATGGATACGTTTGATACGTCCAAGGAGGATAAGTATAAGGTCTTGATAACAGACCCGAAGGTGAAGTAATAGGCGATTCCTCTGTTCATTGGGTTAATCTGGATACATCCCGCGTTCGCGCTGATAGCTGTTACGCCGAACTGTGCGAGTGCAGGAGATTTCATTACGCTTCCCACCAAAGCACCAGTGGCTACGTCAAAACAACCAAGGAAACCATCGCTTTCGTTTGAACCCGAACCCCAATAAGCTTTTCCATTTTCTACATAAAGACCGCTCCCTGTATAACTAGAATCTAATGAGTAACCGCTATTTTCGATAGTAGAGAACTGAGTAAGCCCGCCAGTCTTATTTTTTATGTCCCACCTGTAAAGACGGTAATCTCTTCTGCTCCAAAACCAAACGTACTGGTCTCCGTCCCATCCACCACGGCTGTATGCAGTCATGCCGTGGGGTGCGCTGTATGTGACACGGTTTGAAATAGCGTAAGTGGTAAGATTAATAGACCACTGGTAAAGGATTCCGTTCTTGCCCCAACCAATAAGATAGTCCCGACCGTCTTCGACAAAGACAGCGTAGGCATATGGGACGGAACTGTTAATTTCACAGATGTAGGAGGTGCTACTGTCATTAGCGTACCAATTAATGTTAGTAATCTTAGCACCAATTGAACCATCATCGTTTTTATTGTAAACACCTATGCTCTGCAAATACTGCTGAACAACGTAGATGCTGTTATTTCCAACCATAACATCAGATACACTAGCATAAACACTTGCTGTTGAAGCCTGACCTGTGAACACTAGATTTCCTATTTTATATGGCATGGACGTTCCTCCTTATATAGAAAAAGACTGTCTTAGGATCAAGACAGTCCGAAATTAACTTCGCCGCCCACGCCTTTTCTTAGTGGTGCTTTGAGTTCTGTGGCAATTCGGTTGTTCTTCTTGATTAGAAGCACACCGTTAAGCTGTTGATCTGCTACAAGCCAGAAGTTGATATACATCGGCTCACCGAATGGAATTCTGCAAGTAGCTTTAAACTGGAAGGTTACTCCGTCAATCTCAATCAAAGACTTGTATCCAAAGTTAAATTGGGTAATTGTAGTGTCCGCGACAGTTCCGCCCTGACCCACAGCAAAGTTCACAGAAGACTCCGCATCCTTGTAGGTGATGATATCGTGAAACTTTCCAGCGTGACCGGTAAGGTTGTACTCTCTTTCCCCGTCCTTGTAGATAACTTCTATTCCCGAGCCACCGAGGTTGAACACACCGTCATTCTCGAAGAAAAATTTATTACCGTGACCGATAACGCCAAATCGAACCAACCGATCGCGATCAATATCGTAGAAACTGTTCTCTTCCTTGGTTGTAAGGTCGAATTCGGATAGGTAAGTACCATCTATGTACTCACCCACCCACACGAAGTCTTGTCCTACAGGAGAGATCCCGCTGTGTTCATTGAAAATCGAAAGCATGTTATGAATTCCTCCTTCATTGTATTGAAGTCAATGTTTACACGTACTGGTAAGACACACGTGTCAGGAATGTTACTAATCCTGCTGTAGCTGTTGGTGGTACGTTGGCACGAAGAGTTACCTTCGATAAGTTTGCCGTTGTGTTAGCAGTATTAATGTTACCGTCATTTGCCGCCCCTTTGATTGTTTTCGCAGGAGTGTCAGACTTCGTAGCACGAATATCTTTCGTGACTGTGCCGCCGATAGCAGTAAACGTGGATTCGGATAGAGAATCCACTTTAACTTCAATCCAAGTGTTTGTTACAAGTTCACCCGTGTTACCACCCGAACTATCCTTAGTTGTGATTGTGCAGTTCTGCATATCGGATACTGCGGACGAGCCGCCACGGTTATTCCAAATCAGTACCGTAAAGGTAGTGGACAACGAACCTGCGTCAACTGTACCGATATCCCACTGAGTTACTTGCGAAGAGTTATCGGACGTGTACCAAGAAACTATTGGTGCTGGCATTGTATTTCCTCCCTTAATTGCTTAGTTCTCGACTTTGTTCTTGTCAAGCTATAGACAATATAGGTTGGTCAGGTGAGACCTTAACAATTGCCGTGTAAAGTATACTACTATATTAGTCGTTTTATAGTTAGGTTCGGGGCAAATAAAAAGACCCCGATAAAGGGGTCTAGTTACTAGAGAATCTTCTTATACTTGACGTACAGTACATCAGGAATTCCGTCAGTGATCTTCAACGTCTCAGGTGCGAATTTCACACCACGGATTGCTCCATTACTGTCTACAAGGTACTCGAAGTTGATGGTAGGTGTCTGTACTTGACCGTTGATGGACAGAAGGACAGTCTTAGGTTTAGCCAAGCCGTTAAGGAACACGTACTCAGTCTCACCGCCCACCGCTTCAAACACTTCTTCTTCATCTTCAGTTTCAAGTTTCACCAAGCGGTCAGCTTGAGCCTTAAACCCAGCATCAGCGGCAGTCTCAAGGTCAACGATACGACCCTCAGCCGTGCCGAAGTCTCCCGCCTTGAAGTAGCCATTGGCAGAGTCAGAATCACGGTTAGCGATGCCCACAGTCAGCGTCTCAACTTCTACCAAACGCTGTGCAAGGTCAGCCAGTACAGCCTGAACGTTTGCACCATCGTAGTTAGGATCAACGACTACCCCAACAAGGCTCGCACCTTTAGCCGCCGCAGAGGATACCAAGTCGTTACGGATAGCTGTATCAGCTTCAGTACGTGCTTGAATCTCGTTGGCAATTTGCTGTACAATGCTAGTAGCGAGGTTAGCGTTACCGTCATTGTCCAGAGTGCCGCCGCCACCGTAAATGTCCTTCATCAACTGGTTAAGGTTCATGTAGGCTTTAGCATCAACGGCATCTGCTACGAGACCTGCCCCGCCACTAACAATAGCATCAACAGGAATTACAGACAGGTTAGTACGGGTAATGTACTTGTAGTCGATTGTTACCGCATCTACGAATGTGTAAGGGGCTTCTACTCCTGCAACTTCACTGAAGAAGTCAAGGTAGAAATCTCCTGCATCTTCACGTACTTTACCGTAAACTCTATCTCCGTCTTCATCAATAAACGGGAAGTCTTGTGTGCCATTCTTACGTAATTCGATTACGTTGCCGACAACAGTACCCTCAGTGTTGGAGTCAACTGCTACGTTAGTGTTTAGAATGTCGGGCGTGATTGCGATGGAGTTCAGCCCCACACCTACAGCTACATCATTCTTTTGAACGAACACGTCGATTTTGGTATTTTCAAGGGATTCACGGTGTGCGTGGAAATCAATATCCAAATACTGCTCATTGATTTTGTTGGCAACATCGAAGTGGTTATTACGCATCAACTTGTTGTTCAACTGTTCACCACGGAATCTAGCAATACCCCTAGTTCCTGCCATATTTATTCACCTCTCCTTTACGATCTTGCGGCTCTTTACCGCACATACATTATAAGCAAGTAGTCCAATATTTTACTGTGGGTTTGGTAAACTGTGGAACTATCCTAACCGCACTACCAGTTCTATTGTTACACCCTCAATTCCTTCTCCACGTTCGACCACGTTGATACGGAAATGGTCATCCTTGTTGATTCTAGGAACGGATACAGCGTAAGGTCTGTCTGACGTTCTACTGGAACGCTCGTTCCCATCTACCACAAGATTGCTGTGGAAGATTGTCTCCCATGTTGGGTTCAAACTGTCGTAACTTTCCTGAGAACACTTCTCAATTTGGAAGATAGTGTCAGCGTCTCCTTCACGTGATGTGGAAGCGTAAACCTCAGTTATATCTCCCTCATACGGGAAGCGCATGACCAGCTTGGCTACTCCGTCAAACACCCGACTCAGGAAGAATACCATTGTCTTGGATTCTACCCGCCGCTCAATAAAATCGAGACGTTCATCAAGGCTGGAATGAGGCGCGTCAGCGTCCTTGTATTGCCTTGCTTTCCGTACCTCTTCTTCCAGAGTCAAGAACCTGAGTTCATCAATGTTCCCGTTGCCCTGACGGTATTCAGGCTTCCATGTACGGATAAGGATTTCATCGCCCACCTGAAGCTGTACAGGAAGTCCAGCAAGGGGTGTATCTCCTTCATACGTCCCTAAGTCCAACTGGATAGTTGTCGGATCAATCTCTTCGTAGCCGCCGCCTTCCAGCAAGTGTGCTCCGTTAAAGTACACGTCTAACTGCTTCGTGCCCATCCGGTATTCGTGGTCAAGGTAGATGAACAACCCACGCTCTAATGCTAGGTACTGTTCGTCTACGATGATTTCCTGTTCATCCCAATACTGAAACTCACCGCCCCCGTAGCGGCGAAGGGTCATCTTCGTTCCTGCCATTTACGCTCACCTCCTTACGTATGGTTAATGTCCAGAATAAAGTGCAGGGGTTTAATCTGGAAACGGTCTTCCATCCTCTCAACTTTCATCCAGAACTTTCGTTCTCCAAGAGGTGGTAAACTGCCCATATCTATAAGCTTTGAGAACTCCTCTGTCGGCGTGTCTGCCCCATCATCATGGCAAATGTCTGTCCACTCGTACCCGAACGTCTCCATATACTTTAGGATGCCAAGCGATATGGTGTTTGCAGGTTTCTCCTTGGAAGGGTTCTGTAGTAACATCTGAACGAGAATCTGATTTTCATACATCGTGCCAAGATACGTGTCGGTCTCCTTGTTAAGTTCCTTATCATTCCAGATAACCTTTAGTTCAGTGCCAAACAGGTAAATGTCGCCACCGTAGATATCGAATGCGCCGAGACTTGATAGAAGCGTACCTTGCGTATCGTAAACCCTGATAATCCCGTTATAGGGCATCAAGGGCAGTTCAATCTCACAGCCTGTCCAGTTAGGCTCAACCACCGCTGAAGCCACTGAATTGCCGTCAGGGTCACAGAGGTAAACTGAGTACCCCGTAGGTAAGTTGCCTATCGTAATTTTGTCGCTCTTGCAGACAACCATCCTATCGAGGTTCAGAGTGTCGAAGTTAGTTTGTTCCCTATTCTTTAGGATGACACCCATCTTCTCAGCGACCATAGGAGCAGTATCGAATATCTCCCACCCACTACCGCGATGGGCATAGAACGTCCACTTATTTGCTTTCTTTAGTGCCCGCCAACGGCTATACTCCCTAATGGTTGTGTCTTTACTCTCAAGAAACTCCAATCGATGGTATCCGTCCTGCCAGATGATAATACCGCCTTCATCTAACAGTTCTGTCGGCACGTAGTCAGCGGTCACTTCCATTAAAACAGTCTGCTCTTCAGGAACATCGAACATAATAGAAGTGTCGCTTTCAGTGTGCGGCATGATGACCTGACCTAAAGCATTGTCGATTGAAACAGCATCACTAGGTGAAAGGGTATAGCGGGAATGAATACTCCCGCTATCGAACCTGTCATCGAAGATTAAGCCACTCGACTTCTTATAGATTCCCAATTATTATCACCTACCTTGTTTTCTTCCAGTTCCAGATGCTCCAAGAAGCTATCTTACCGATAATGAGCCAGATGCGAGGTTTCTTCGGTTCTTCAGGTGTCTTGAGAATACCGCCCTCAGATTTCTCAATTGTCGTCTCGATTACACGTTTAGGTCGTTCTGCACCTTCCGATTGCTCGATATCGACCTCAAGAACAAGCTTAGGTCTGTCGACTTTCTCCGGTTTTTCAATTCCCACCTCAATCGCCTTAGTATGTCTAGCGGCTTCTTCCGGTTCGCTGATATGCGTCTCGATAGGCTCACGGTGATTCGTCACTTTGGAGTCGTCTTGTATATCAGTCTCAAGTTGCAACCTCTTCCGTACCCCTGACTCCAAATCCTCAATGACTGCAAGGTCTTGATGTGAGATGTGCTCAGCGAGTTCTCCTGCCTGAATAAAGGCACCCGTATCCTTACCGCTTACCGCTCCCTCCAACTCATGGGTGACTGCTTCAGCATTGGTTGTCGTTGTTGCCGTCACCATTTCCGAGATAGTTCCAACTTTACTGCTATCATCAATATTAGCCGATTCACTCTCATGAATAACGCCCATTGTCGAGTCGTCATGGTATTGGGCTGAATCTCCTTGATGAACGACAGCTTCTTCGGAAATAAAGGAAGTTGCTCCTTCTATACCCACCACAAATGCGTCATTAGACTTGCCGCTGGTAGCCCCTTCTAGCTTGGACTCCACTGCTTCATACCCTTTGTCCGTAAACATTGCTGTGTGTTCTTCGTAAAGAACAGTCTCCTTCGCAACATCGCTCTGGCAAGCATCCTCCAACTCCTGAATAGCTGTAGGTGAGTTTCCGTCACTGATTCGAGCGCCTTCGATTTTATAGGTCACTGCATCCCTGTCTGTCCGTTGTTCGCCCAAACTAATGCCGTACCACACACCGTACACACCTGTACCATTAAACGCTGTCTCAGTCTTGTGCTCATAGCTTACATGCTTGCTGTCAGAATGTACGGCGGACTCCAAATCCTGCTTGATACCCTCTACACTTGTTACTTGGTTGGCTGTGTCCGGTCTTTCTAGCTCACCTTCATACCCCATGCCCGCCAAACCTATCTCAAGCTTTGTACCTACACCTTCAGCAGTAGGGTTAGATAACGCTGTCTCAGTCTTGTGTTTATAGCTCACATGCTTGCTGTCAGACTGTATGGCGGTCTCGATGTCCTGCTTGATAGCCTCTACACTTGTTACTTGGTTGGCCGTGTCCGGTCTTTCTAGCTCACCTTCATACCTCATGCCCGCCAAACCTGTCTCAAGCTTTGTACCTGCACCTTCAGCAGTAGGGTTAGATAACGCTGTCTCAGTCTTGTGTTTATAGCTTACATTCTTGCTGTCAGACTGTATGGCGGTCTCGATGTCCTGCTTGATAGCCTCTACACTTGTTACTTGGTTGGCTATGTCCGGTCTTTCTACCTCACCTTCATATCCCATGCCCGCAAAACCTGTCTCAACCTTTGTACCTACACCTTCAGCAGTAGGGTCAGATAACGCCGTCTCAGGTAAGTGAACTACACCGTCCCTTGTAATGTCGGTCTCTGCCGCAGTGAGCCCTGTCTGCTTAACACCTTCACCGAAGGTCTTCTGCTCTGCCTTGTCCAGTCCTTGAATGACTCCGATGTGCTTGTTGGCTTCCGCAATTGCCCTGCTTATTTCAGTAATGTCTGCAGTCTGCTTGAAGTCCGATAAGGAAGCACCTGAAATTCCCTGCGGCATCGTGCCCTCCGGTTCTACTACATACCGTCCGGTCGTCAGAGACTCTGCTTTCAGGTCTGCCCCCTTGTTGTGTTCGGCGTGCACCTCTTCTTGATTGGAAGCAATAACCGTAACCCCTGCCCCCGCCTGTTTCAGCTTCTCAATTACCGTCTGCGTAATGGCAGGGAAATCAGCTTGTGTGAAACTTTGAGTGATGCTATCTTGGATGATGTTCTCCATCCCTGCTTCAATCAAATCGACCGCTTTTGAGCCGTACATAATTTCCATGAGTCGTACCGCCTTCAGTATTTCAGGCGATTCTGCAATCGCTCCCTGAATCTGCTCGAACATATAAAGGGATTCTACCTCTACCTGTGTGCGCTTCGACATGCCAGCTTCCGTCCACTCTTCGACTTCTGCATCCATTTTGTCACTCTTATCGGTAGCTTCTATGAATCTATCAACCAGTGGGTCCCCGCCCACGTAAACTTCTGCGTCACTGATAAGCTGGATAGCCCCGTCACCGCTCACATACGTAACATCCGTAAAATCGTCAATGTCAGCATTGTATTCCTGTACGGAACTTCCTTGGGATACCAGTTTGAGGTAACCTTCGTTGTCTCCGATAGCGCTAGAAGCGTCTGTAAGGCTTCCTGCTTTAGCCGTGTCCGAAGTGTACTCTATAGTTAAAAGAAGGCTCTCAGTGGCATCCTTGACACTATCTGAGCTTGAAAATGAGAAATTGGTGATGTGCTTATCGAAGTAGTATGATTGGTCTAAACTTTCAACGCCCGCCATGTACTCCATCTCAATCTTACCGCTTTCCAGTTCGAGTGACTGCCTGCCCTCTTGCTCTGTGTCAGCCATCACCGTCCGGTCAATCAGGAGCAGTGAGTTAGCCCAACTTTCCGCTCTAGTGAACGTCTCAAGTTCACTGTCCTGCCTTGTATCGTAGGTCAGGAACTCCTGCATATCTGCTGAGACACTTGTGTCCACAGACTGAGTAGATTTGATTCTAGCGTCCTTCACCTGAGAGGTTGCCTTGGATAAGAATTCGAGGCTGTGCCCGTTCTCGTAGGTAACAACGGTGGTCTGCTCGTCCGTCTGTGTATTGACTAAAGTGTCGTACATCAAACTCTCCTGCATTGCGGCATCCTGTACGTTCTCTCCCTGTACCAAGACCCTTTCTACTTGACCATCGTAAACAGGCTGAATCAACTCACCTCTTACGTCATCCTGTTGGCTTGCTTGTATAACTGTATCTGTCTGAATGAACTCCTGAGCATCGGCGTTCTGATACGTATGAACCTCAGTAGAAGGCTGAAGGTCTACGTCCTTATTCGTGTCCACCATCACATACTCACTCAAGATGGTTGGTTCGTTGTAAAGGGTCTCTGCCAGTACGTGTTCATTCATCTCAGCTTCACCGCCGCCGTATGTGTCGGTTACCGTGGTAAGCGTAAGTTCTGCTTCATTCCTCTTTTCAGCGTAAACAGGTGTTCCTGTCTGAGCCTCAAATACTATATCCAAATGTCCGGTCTCTGTCCGAGAAACGAAAGCATCCTCCGTGACTTCCAGCTGTCTTGCTTCCTCCCTGCCCTCAAGAGTACCCTCCTGTCGAGTATCCGTACGTACGTAAACTTCCAGAGAAGATCCCTTTACGGCTATCTCTGCGAGTTCATACCCTTGCTCACTACCCTCACTTACAAGGACTGCATACTCCAATGGATAAGAATCACTGACAGCCCTGTCAAACCCAACCTCACCTATTTCCGTATAGTGTAGTTCCCCTACCACGCTAATGTCAGGGTCATGAGTACCTACGCTGGTTAATGCCATCTCCCCATCTAAGATACTGCGGACGATGTTGGAAAGTACCGCCCGTCCTTCTTCAGCATTCAACCGGACACTGTTCTCTGCGGATTCAATACCGCCCATCTGAGTGTCTTGTGAGATACCGGATACGGTGGATTCGAGCGCATGTATTACACTTTGTTTGTTGGACAGGGAAATGGAAACCCTATTACCTTCTGCAACGGAGACCTTAACGTCATAAAGATCACCGGAAGCCAGTTCTTCAAGGTGTGCAAATTTGTCTATCCGACTGCCTTCACTTAACGCCGCACCTTCAGCTTCAAGTATCTGCTCAAGCCTACTTGCATCCTGCTGTTCATCTGTTGTTCCGTCTGTGACTGTTTCGCCGTTAAAATACTTATGGATGCCTGACAGGTACGATACGATAGAAGCTACTACAGTCTCTACTTCAAAGCCGTCATACTGAGTGATGTACTCAGCACTCCCTAGCCGCCCGAATAATCCGGTAGCCGAGTGAGGGGCTTTGTTTGCGTTCTTCATGGTATCCTCAATCAATGTCTTATAGGTACTGTTAACGGGAGCGGTCAGGTGATATTGATTGTTAGCATTGATAATTTGTTCAAACCCAATTTTCAGTTCATAGCCCCTTTTAGAAAAAAGGGCGGTGAAGCTGATTAGGTAAGATTTCTTACCGTTCATCATTCACCGCCAACCTCCCATATTATAGATTACGAGTTCTTTTTAAGCGTTTCTTTTAGGATGCCTAGGCCAATTGGAGCAAACGGTGACATGTTAGCTAGAGTGAACGGGCTAACAGGTGTGTCTGCCAAAGTGTAGCGGTACAGTTGCTTGTACTCGTAAGTAGCAAGAACTTCCGCTTCAGCCGCAGGTTCTTTACCCTCAAGGAAACTGATTGTCTTCGTCTCGATATCAACCGTGTAGTCCGTGCCGAGCGTTTGGTCTACACAATCCACCTGAACCTCAAGCTTGAACGGCGTACCGTCATCCTTCAGGGATGGCGAGTGAGCCATGTGGAAGACTTTGTTTACTCCGTTGCCCTTGCCCAATTCCTCATGGTCAGAAGTCTCAACTACTTCGAGTTCATCCAACTGAGAAATGTTCTTAGGGTGGACGGCATAACACTCATCCAGCTTGCCTACAAAGCCATCATTCGGGTGAACAATGTACATCGGAGAAATGTGGTACTTGCCACTATATACCGATGGGTTAAATCGGGTTTCGCCCGCATCAATGCTCTTATCGTGCGTAATGAATGCGAGGTAATGCTGTTGGTAGTACGTACCACCAATAGACTGCTGTAACTGTACTCCACGGTTTCCGTTAGAAGTGTTGTTTCCGTAGTCCACGTAAACTGCACCCAACTTCATGTCCTTCTTCCAAACAACTTCATCGGCTTCACGGCAACCGGAGATAATGACGTTGTTCTTGCGAGGGGCTTTACCGAGGGTCGTCAGCCGCCCGATGTACAATGGAGCGAAGTACGTGTTCTCTGCGCCCGGAGTTGGGTCTGGACGGAAGAACATTACAATGCGGTCTTTGGTCACATTCCCCCAAAAGTACATTGTGCTGTCGCGTTGCCATCCTCTATCAAAGTTCTGCAACGGAGTGAAGGACAGAGCCGTTGGCAAGGACGGATAAATGTAGTAAATGGACGAGTACACAGCGTTCATCAGGTCGGTAGGTTTATCAGGGTCAAAGTTCTTAACCATAATATCACCGTAGTTCAGGGTTTGTGTTCCTGTGGCGTTCAGAATTTTCACGTATGATGCGTGAAGTTCTGCCCCTGCGTCCGGCGCTTTTCCAATGAACGTTACAGTATTATTAGTGTAGTCAACTGTGTAATTAGTTGCGGCTTGTTCGACCTGATTTACATAAACCCGAACAGTGTCAGGTTTAATCGTTGCTACAGTAGGGAGTGGGAACAATTTCTTAGTTCCGTCACCATCAGGTAAAATGGATTCAGGGTCTCCGATTACTACAGTACCGCTTACGCCTTGTACAATACGTTCGCCCCGCACGTCATCAAATGTGAAGAAGTACATACGTTTCACTGGTTGTGGTGCAATTGGGGATGGGGAATAGTTGGATGTGATTGCGTCTGTAGGTTCAGGAGCAGAAGTGAACGTAACTACGCCCTTCATTGCATCCAGTACGTAATCCGTGGAAGGCACGGCGTTACCGTTCTTGTAGATAATTGCCGAGTCTGCGATTACAGGGAATACTTGGTACTGGAACTTGGTATTCAAGGTCTCATCTCTAATCAACGCACCAAGAACGGAGTTCTGAGAAATAAACTCTTGCTCACCCAATGCAGGGGTACTCTTCTTACCGTAGCCGTAAACCATGCCGAAGTTACGCATTTGATTATCCGAGCCAAGAGACCTGAACAAGCGGACTTCTGCGAACTTGAGACCGTCTTGCGATACAGAGCGGTACTTAATGAATGTATCCCATCCCTTGGAGTTAAATAGCGCTTCAAGGTCTTTAGGGAATAGCTGAATCGTGGAATCTCCATCAAACCAACTCACAATAGATCACCTCTAGTTTAGAATTGCCCCGCCGATTTTACACGGCAGGGCTTTATTTTTATGGAGTTACAGGCGGTGTTGGGGGAGTAGAAGTAACCTCTACTCCTTCGTCATTGACTGTGTTGAAGTACAATCCGATACCCGCTGGGCGGTACTGTGTGCCTGGCTTGCTGGTCAGTGGTGATACGCCTTCGACCAAGAAGTAACGGAATACATCGAACTCGTCAGGGCAATGCTCCTTCTTTACACGCAACTTGTTAGCGTTAAAGGACAGAGCTGACAATGCGATAGTATCCTTCAGTGCACCCCTCACCCCTTCTTCTGGATGTACTACATACAGCTTGGAGGTGTGAACCTTACCGCTGTATCGGGATGGGTTAAAGGAATACTTGTACAGCGGGTTCTCAGCGTTATTCCAAGCCCTTGGGTAATCTCTCTTACCATCCACTGAAGTACGCATTGGAGGGATGGCATTTGCAGGTGCGTTCCACGACAGGTAGTAAGCCTGATAACGAGCACCTAGTTTACCACGGCTTACCATGATGTTATCCAAACCGTTCGCAGGGAACTTAGGATAAGACTTCATGAGCGGCATGATGTTTGGTTGCTTCTTCGCGGTGTCATCAAAGTCGTATTCGGAGATTGCTGTCAGCCCCGCCGTACCTGTACTGGATACGATAGGCACACTACCCGTGAACATTGCATAAGCATCGTCATCTTCTTCAATGGCATCTAGCTTACCAAAGTAAAGAGGAATGACTGGAACAAGATTCCCTTCCGGTGCGGGTACATTATCACACTGGATGATGAAGAACAGGCTTTCTCCGTTCAAGTGACCTTTAATGGAGATTTCAGAGTCAGCCCACCAGTTCGTATTCTGAATGGCGTAGTTGATAGTGTCATCGTAGTAATTTTCCAGCAGGTTTGTCCGAAGACCAGCTTGCATAATAGGAGACTGCATCCGATTACCTTCGGCTTTAGTTACTGTAAAAGTAGCTAATGCACCTGTGCCCACCCAACCTGAAACTTCAACTTCGATATCTAACGCTGCCCTCTTGAGTTCTGAGGTATTTATCCAAGGCAATGTAATGTCAGGGTTGTTTGTAGTCAGTCCAGCAAGGTTCTCAACCATGTAAAAGTACAAGGTTTGTGGAGAACGGTACTTACGGAACTCGTTTGTCGCCCATTCAGAAAACACTTGGAGTGTCGCAGGAGCCGGTGCTTTAGTATCAGGGGACTTGTTTAACTTTCTCAGCACACCTAGATTTTGATTCCAAGTACCAAGGACAGCCACCCCGAACATTTTACCCTCCGTGTTCTTGTAGATGAAATGCTCTGCTACGTAAATCGGAATGTCAGTAGTATCAAGTCCGGTATAAGTGCTTCGCATTATGCCTGAATCAAATGTCACTTTCTTAAAGTTTGCGACTGTCTCCCACCCTTGAGTAGCAAGCAGGTCGCCCAAACGCGGTTGTATATCCTGCTCCGTTACCTTTGGGATAAAAGATGCAGGCGTTGTGTCGATAAATGGCATTTAAATAACACCCCTTCACTTATTTGCTTGTATGAAGCCCTGTTATTACACAGGGCAGTTTACCAAGTATTCCCACGATGAACCTGAACCTGAACTAGAACTCATCACTACTTTAATTTGCGTCACACCGCCCACAGGACTGTACTGGAACTGAAGCGAACCGCCATTGGATACCTCAGTGTTCGTGCTTGCAAGCAACTGATTCTGATAGTAAACATCCATTCGGTCAGCTACTCCGTACATGTTGTAGGTGATTACCACTCGTCCAGACGTGTTACCCATCTCATGGAGTTTTTCGGTGTAAGCACCGCCGCCAGAGTCGTTCAGCTTACCGCACTGCAATGTGTTTGCGGGTGGTGGTGGAGCAGGTGGTGGTGGAACGTACTTGGCAGTTACCGATACGGTCGCCGTACCCGTTGCCTTCTGACCTAATTCATTCCACACCGTAAGCTTGACCGAATACGTGCCGACATTGTTGAACGTAAATGTTGCATTATCGACCGTATAGCTTCCCTTGTTCACATCGCTTGCTACTTCCCACTTGAAGTTTGTAATGGGAGAGTGTTTACTGTAGATAGAAGTAAACCTGATTGGTGTTTCCTCTTCTACACTTGAGTAAGCAGGGTCGATGGTTAGAATCAAGGCTGGTGGCTCAGGTGGTGCAGGAGGAATCTCAGGGAGAGTGTAGCCCGCCTTCAGGATGCCTAGTGCGGCAGGTCTGAACGGCGTTGCAGGTCTCTTTGTCAGTGGCGAGATGCCTTCGACCAAGTAGTAGGAATAAACTTCATACCTATTCTCGTCATCGCAGTAATCCCTCACAGCCTTTAACTCGTCACCATTCATTATAGTTAAGGGAGACGTTAAAATAACGTTTCGCAGTGTTCCGAACGTGCCATCTTCAGGATGAACCAGGAGCGCACGGGATGAATGGGCTTTGCCACTATACCTTGAAGGACTAAACCGGTACTTGTATTGTTCATTCATGTAATCCTTCCATGCTCTTGGGTGCTTGTGTCCGTCAGAATCTTCCCTGGGTGGCGGCATAGTGTTTGACGGTACATTCCATGACAGGTAATGCGCCTGATACCTTGCTCCGAACTTGTTACGTTTGACCATGATTGAGTCAACGCCGTTACTTGGGTAGTGGGGGTATTCCTTCATAACAGGCAGTAGAATCTCTTGCTTAACTGACGCATCATCGTAATCGAACTTAGCTGACTGTTTGAGTGCGGCTTCTACGTCTGCCCCCTCTTTGTTGTACGCTGTTCCTGAGAACAGAGCAGACGGTGCTCCCTCAGCGTTCCTATTGGTCTCGATATGCACCTCAAGGAACATTCGACCGGATACCGGAGTGTAACCACTTACCCCATCCCCACTTTCTGCTTCAATGGTTACGGAGGACATACCCTCGATACCTGTGATATCAAACTGACCCATCAACTGAGCATCATTCTTGTTGTTTGACGGTTCTTTCGCCCCCACAGTGTTGAACCGACCAATCTCCTGTCCTGCAATGGTTAGCCTGACTGCTTCGTCAGGCATGTCGCCGTCCGTGTCACCCATGAGCCATACCTTTACATAAGAACCTGCATTGACCATTGGTTTTCCTGAGATGATTGTCGAAGTCTTAGTCGTCTTCCGGTAGAAGTCAAACGTGATATCCCGATTAATAACTTCCTCAGTCAGGCCATTTACGTCGAAGTCTCCCATGTAAAGAGGAATCGCAGGTACGGCATTGCTGTCCCAAATCGGAGCAGTGTCAGCTAAGATGATTAACATAATACTTTTTCCGTCAATGAATCCTTTGACGAACACTTTGCTATCATCCCACCAGTTCGTATACTTCACGTCCACGAAAGCAATCTTCTCTGTATGTTCAAGCTGAGGAATACGAGTCCTTGCTGTAACGATTGGAGATTGATACATCTGAGGGAACGCGTCCGTTATTCTCGACTGAAGAGCATTCGTGTTATCGTCCAGCCCCCACATGCTTGTCTGCACCTCTGCGTCCAGAGAAACCCGTTTCAGTTCATCGGTTTTCTCCCAACCCACCAACATCTTCCCATTTCCAATCCACTTTTCAAGCTGGTAAAAGTAAAGCGTGTGTCGCTCAAAGAGTGCATCTTCGTTTGCCTTCTGGATGGCCCATGAGAATACGCCGCTGTCCTGCGGTGTCAACTGCGTACCGTAATCTGCATTTTTATCGTAGATTGCAAATGGTACTTTGCACCCTGTCCGTCCAATCTGCTCATTGACTTTTGCCATCATCGCCATACCGAATAAGTTTCCCGATATGTTCTTGACGATGATATGCTTGGTCACGTAGAAGTCGAAGGCATCCGTGGACCCGACTGTGCTGTAGTAAATAGCTACCTGACCGGACACACCTGCTTCAAACGTGAACGTGGTTGTCTCGTCTGGATTCTTGACCGCCGTATAATAGGATGTTGGGGCAATCTCCCCATCAATGAAAATGTAGTAATCGTCGTTGAGTACCTTCGGCAAATCAATTTTAGGGTTAGCCAGCGGAAGATAGAACCGCTTGATTGTAGGCTTTGTTAGCTTGTTAGAGTAGACGACCTTGGTAAACTCAGTAACCTTTGTCCACCCATTGGCTGTCATAATTCCAGCAAGCCCTTCCAGCAGGAACTCTTCATTGATAGTCGTGTCGAGCCACGGCGTCGGTTGATATGAAGTATCTGCCATTTATTCACCTTCTTCCTACTTGAGAGTTTGGTAGTTTGCCCATACGACCTTGGGCTTGCCGCCCTCATTAAAGAACTCAAAATGAATCTGCGTCCCTTGCTTACACGGGATGATTGCCGTCAAGTACATGCCCTCCGGTAAATCCTTTGTGTAAATGTTCTTACAGACTAGCCGTTCCCCTACATACAAGTTCCAGTAGTCCCTTGCTTCATAGTTGGATACGCCTACTGCAATAGAGAGCAGTTCGCAATCTTCTTCAATGGTTAGCTTATGTTCGACCTTGCCCGCCATTTGGGACTCTACCATAATCCCTTCAATGTACGGGTCTGTTTTTGTTGGCATAAAAGGAGGGTCGAGTCTACCGCCTACCAAGTAACTTGCAAAATTAGCGCCGCTAGACATTCACTACACCCCCTTTATATATTCGAGTTCCAGATTACTGAACAACCCGTTCTCCCTTATAATAGTCCCTCTAATGGTGCTAAAAGATGCGATATCCGTTTCCTCTTCCATTTGCTCGTTGATTCTGGAAGGATATGCTATCTCTATAAGGAAGCCGTTAACGATTAGATTCTCGTCCCTCTCAAGCGTCAGCACTTCAATAGTCCCATTGTCATAGGTGTAAACCACTGAGGTTACGAGAGCGGAGTATCCTGCCATCTCTCTACGGGCTTCCACGTTAATTACATTTGGTTCTACAGGAGCACTGTTTATGATTGTGAGGTCATCGCCGCCCGTATACAGACCAGACTTCTGCATCTCCCTACGAATTAAGTCAAGTATGGGATAAATCTCATTCGAGTTTAGAAAGTTTCTATTCTCCACAGAATCCACCTCACTTCTATGGCATTATAAGAAAAAGCAGGAAACAATTAGCGTCATAGACGTAAGTGCTCCCTGCCCATATGTGCTTACCCTACTTCTGATAGTGTCTGCCAGGTCAACTCAAGGTAATTGAAAATACCTTCGTTACTGCCCACCATTCTATTTCCCTTTACTAAATAGTAACTGGACGTGAATGTCTTTGCGTCGTAGACATAAACTGAATCCAGTAGTTCGATTAACGGATTCCCTTTGACCACCACATTCTTCGTTCTCGCCTGACGTTTATAGTCAAAGAAAATCTTGTTGGCTACGTCCTCCTTCAGCCCACGCATTGAAGAGCCATCGACTTCCTCAATCCAATCCAGTTGAGCACCTGCGGTACGCATATTACCCTTGGTTGCAATTATCAGCGACTTATCGAAGAAGTGCTCGACAATCCCTGCTGTACCGGAAATCATCAAGTGGTTTCTAACACGGGAGTAATCCGTAGAAGAAGTGACTTCCATTAGATTCTCGCCGTCGATGAACTCCCACTTCATTCCAGAGACCATGGCCCAATCAGGTGCATCCAAGAAATCCATGCGTTCCATTCTGAACGTCCCGTACCTATCGCAGTAGATTCGGTATGGTAAGTCCTGAATGAGAGACTGCAAGGCATCGGAAGCGTTTGTACCTAATGGGAAGGTTACACTTGCCACGAACGGGTTCTGCCAGCCACCCACTTCCATGATGTTCTCTTGACTAACTGCTTCTAGTTCTCCGGTATCCTTGTTGAACTTCATGAATGTGTTCTTTCCCTTGTTTACGTCAGTGTACACTGTATCCTCAATCACGTAGTCAGGGTTAGCCATATCCTCTGCATGAACTTTCCATGCGGTGAATCCAGAAGCGACAACGATATCCTCCACGATGCTTGATTTAATCCAAGCAAACGCCCCACCGTCTCCCGCATAAGCTTCTTCTGGCGGGTACTGCATCGGCTTGTAGAACACAAATTCCTCAAGCATGTCGAACCTGTCCACACAGCTAAAGGAGATAGTCTTCTCCGCAGAGTTCTCTGTAATCTCCCCTTTAATCATCCCCGTGAATACCCGAACAACTTCTTCGCCGTATCCAGCGTAAATCCTGATTGGGGTGTACTCACTAATGACGTGACGCAGTTCTCCTTCTTCGTAGTAACTCAGGGGAGACTTGTCCGTTCGGAATGCGTCTGGAAACTCCGGTTTGCGCTCCCACAATGGAGAGTAGATACCTGAAGCGTTGTTCAGCGTAATCCTTGCTGTGCTAATAGTCGTATCGAGATGGGTATTGATTTCCCAATTCATTACGTCTACGTCGATGGTGTACATCTCTTCAAAGACGAACTCCCCTACTTCATACCACTTCTCCTTGTAAGTGTCACCGATAGCTGTAGCCAACTGCTCGACGGCGTAGTCGTTAGAAGCATAGTTGATGCTATCGAGGTAAATTGTCCCATCCGTCACAGCGAACAGGATTCTGCTTTGGTATGGGTAGTCGAACGCCGCCCCACGGATTCCGGTGTTGACCCAAACATCGTTAAGCTTCACGTATACGTCAATGTCCGTTTGGTCATGGCAGACTACGGTATACTCAATGAAATCGGCAGCCGTATTGAGTTGGTATGTCCCACCACCACTAGTGTAAATTTGGTCATCCTTTATGTTCAGAAGGAATCCTTTTGTACCGTCGCTGATAACTAGCTTGCCACTTGTGCCCGCCGCAGTCTTCAGGCTGAAGTTAATCGTAAAGGGGAACTTCTTGATTTTACCTAGCCGCTCAATACCTGCTTCGCCGCCACTAGTTGAGATTGCCTGATAGTCACCTTTGTCTTTTTGTACAACGGTGCTGTACGGAGTCCACTTGTTGGCGCTACTCATGTTGTCCTCAAAGTCCCATAAGGTTTTTGTCTCTACGGTCTCCACATCAAACTCTTTAGCCCGCAACCAAAGAAAACCGAACTTGCCTCTCGATGCTTTGGAAGAGTTGGCAAACGTAATCTCGACCACGTTATGTCCTTTTGGCATTGGGATTGATGGTGGATAAGCTACACCGTTCTTGGCATTAATACCTTTGATTCGCACGACCTCGTAATCATTTACCTTGACGATAATTACATCGTCTATTTCAAGGTCTGAGAAGTATGACCATCCAAGGTTTCCTGCCTTAAACCAGTCATGCTCGAACACGATCGTCTTAGCCTGACCAGCCCCGTCCGTACCTTTGAATCCGAGTACGTTCATCTGAGTATCGTCGTCAATGACCGTCATCTGTACCGCGCCGTCAGTCTTGGTGTACTTCTTAGCATCCAGCGCAGTCTTCTTGGTTGTAAAATCCTTGAAGTAGGTTTGCTTGGAAGTCGTCTTGTTGTACTGGTACGTCACGATTTCTTTGTCGATGCTTGTATCTCCGGTAGTGTCCGCTGAACGGGTCTTTCCGTCTCCCCAAGACTTTACTTTCACCACGACAGGCTTCCTACCAAACTTAAGGGCATTAGCCTTCGTGTCAAAAAGAATGTCAATCCGGTTTCCTTTAATGTCGCCGCCAGTATCATCGGCAAGGTATTCTCCCCAACTTACTCCATCGACAACAAGTTCAACCTTACTCTTTAAGGGGATGATGGAAGGATCAACGGCAATAATTTTCCAATTCTTCCATTTGCGAACATCTGTGCCGCCCCTTGTGATTCCTATACAGCCGGGGCAATCAGCGACATACGCCGTTGCTTCCATGTTGTATTCCACATGAGAAGTCGATGAATCAGCCATGACTGAAGCATCCATAAAAACCGAATCCTGTATGTTTCGTGGGTCAGCTTTGGATGCGGTCTGAATGGTCTTTTTACCGCGAAGGAACTGCTCAGGGTTCAGTGCCTTGCCGTTAAGCCTTACTTCAAAGTGTAAGTGTGAACCGTCTCCCCCATTAGACCGAGAAGTACCGGAGTTGCCCCCTAGACCCACAAGACCTCCTGCCTTAACCTTATCCCCCACACTGACACTTATCTTGTTTAAGTGGGCATAGCGAGTCTCCCATCCGTTGCCGTGGCTAACATAAACAACTCTACCGTATCCTCTTAAGGTGCTGGCGACTGTGACCGTACCTGACCAGACAGCGTAAACAGGGTCGTTCATTGCAAGGTCGAGGTCAATCCCCTTATGCTTACCTCCACGACCAACATACCGAGTGCTTCTTGGGTCGGTCTCAAAGAAGTCCGTGATAGCCATGCCGTTGATGGTACGCTCCCCGTTCTCATGTCCGTGCATGGTCGAACTGCTCTTGATTGGCATGGAGAAGTCGGAGTTACGAAGTTCCGTGCTAGTCTCCACCAACGTACCGTCAACGTAGTCCGTAAGTTTCTCAGCCTTGTCGATGGACAAAAGGTCGCTTACAGCACTATCCATTACGTACTGTACTGCATCGTATTTTCTACGGAATCCCCGCACGTATGATGTTTTGTCCAACTCCACGACCACCTTCGGCTCATTTCCAAGTGCATTCACACGCTCCATGATTCCTTGTAACAACTGCCTTGAAGGGTAGTTCACGTTAGAAACATAAGTCACTTATCCCACCTGCCTTATCTATATTTCTCTGTAATCCACTCAATGAATCGGTTTAGGTAGGTTACAGCTTCCGCTCTAGTAATACATGCTTCAGGTTCAAACTTGTCATCGGCGTAAAGAGGGAACACGTAGCAACCGTCATGGTATTTTTCATCCAGTAGAGTCAGCACATCGTTCCTGTACCAATTGGCTTGAATATCAGCTTTATCTGCAATATCTCGCATTGGCGTGGCGTTATATGCGAACGCACGGTCAGTGTATCGGTTATGAAGGTTCTCATAAATACGGCTCATGAGTGCGAAGAAGTCTCCACGACGAATGCGAACGTCTCCGAAGAACCTGTCGTTATATGTCACCCGTCCTGATTCGACGATCACCGTCTCGCTTGTGCGTCTATTAACCCCATTAATCTTTGCGTTATACCCGATGGTTGCAGGGAATCCGTTATACATATAAGGAAGGTACACTTCACCTTTATGTATTACGAATACATCCCGTTGGAATCCGATAGCATTCCTGATTACAACTCCCGCATCGCTTCCAGCCCCCACAGTAACAATCATCCTCTTCAGCTTTACACCAAGCACCGTACAAGACTCCGGTGGGTTGCTCAGACTAAATTTGTAAGTGGTCGCATATTTTAGCGTTCCGTGCGGCATCCGGTAGTCAGATGTTCCGTTGTATGGGGTATTAAGGCAACCAATATCCTTCCGGTCAGGAATACCATAAGCGACACATACTACCTCTATGCCCGCCGACAAAGGGTTGGACATGGTAACTTTCCCATCCTCAATCTTTTCGGGAAGAACCTCCACCCCATTAATCATGACGAACATAGGGTTGTCGGCATGGTATTTATAGTCAGGAACAAGGAACTCCTGCTGTCCGTTGACTGTTACAAAACGCTTAACCATGCGTTCGTAACCTGTCTTGAATACGTTATAAGTCATGCCGCTTAGTACGTCCACGTCACCTGTACCGTCTGTCTTCAGTCGGGTAATCTCAAGGGTGTCACGGTAGAACCAATCCAGAGGGTCAACGTCAATCCATCGTTTCATCTTAATACCCCCTTAGTAATTTATCCACGTATCTATAAGTCCTCATAAGCAACGTTACTGACTCTGCCCGTGTCGCCGCTTCGTCCGGACGGAAGTTAACAACGGACTCACCGTCTGCTTCCCAATTCGTTGCAATAAGTCCAAGTTGTTGCATATTGTCGATGTACTTGTTTGCCCAATGGTTCTCAATGTCGATGAACTCGGTCAGGTATTTGTACTCGAACTCCTGTTTGCGGACAAGGGACATACCAACTGTTACGATGTACTTGGTTTCCATCTCTGCAGCCCTGATATTGGGTTCACCTGTTACGATGCCGATGTAAACTGTTCCCTTTTCGTCGTAATACTTATGCTGTGATCCAATATACTGAAGCCAATCAGCGTATTCCTTCTTGGAATAGAACAGCATGGTAAGTGTAGCGTCATAGTGGGAAGTACCGTTTTGCACGAGCCCCGCAGAAGATGCTAGGGTCTTATTGACATATGTCTTAAGTACTGGAGTTGGAGGCTTATATTCCGTAATCAGTTTCGCCTTGACCTGTGTGAACTGAACTCCGTTGTCGTAAAATAGCTTCTTCTTATAAACCGAATCCTCCGATAAGAGGCTGTTTTGTTGTGTCATGAGTGTACCTCCCTATACGTAACTCCCCACCTCATTTTAAGATGGGGAGTGAGTTGCTAACTTCGGTAGTTAATTGGGTTCATGGCTTGTTGGTTACGAAGACCGCCCACACGTCCCACTGACAAGCCTTGTCCGATGGACTGTCCGACCTGTTGCAATTGGCTGGATGTCATGCCGTTAGTCACGTTAGGAAGCGTGATGTTTACGGTCACGTCTCCTGCTCCAATGGTAGTTGTGTTATGAGTATTCCCCCGTGTGAGGTACTGGTAGCGACTCATAGCCTGTACACCATCTGGCATGTTGAACGTGCCTGCCGAAGCTTTCATTTCACTCAAGATTCCTAACTGAGTCTGTAAAGATTGCTTTTGCAAGTCGCGGATTTCTTGATTAATCTTATAGGTCTCGTCAGCTCCTGCCGCAGGTAGCCTAGCCTTCAGGTCAGTAATTACCTGATTGATTTCGGATACCTCTTCCTTGGCGTTGGCGATACGTCTGTTACGTAGTATTGGGGAAGAATCATCAGGGTTTCCAGCACGAAGTTTGAGTTCCAGTAGCCTGTTCTCGCGTTCCGAATTGTTGTTCTGAATTTCTGCAGTACCTAGACCGATGGATGCAAGGTTGTATTCTTTAATTCTTGCTTGCTCGTTGGCAATTTGATTCTGAAGCTGTAAAACCTGCGTTGCTTGGTCTTCGGAGAGATCCCCGATGGATTCGATTGCTTTGAGGTTGGAGAGTTCGGACTTCATCGCAGACAGCTTATTCAGGGTGATTTGTTTCATGGTATCCAGATATTCCTGAGACTGAGTATCCATGTTGTATGCCGCGGCTAATTCCTTCGCCTGAGTGAGAAGATCAATTCTTGACAGACTGTTATTTACCTTGCGCACCTGACCTTGGTATGTTTCCTGACGGTTGTTCCATTCTTCCTGTAGAATTTCTGCCTCACCTTCATTGGCTACTTTGTCTCTGGCAGATGTAAAGGAATCATAGGCATTCTTTGCATTTTGATACTCTTGCGACTCAGGATCAGAAGTTTCCATAATAGTCTTTGCATTTTGGATATACTGGTCAATGATAGCCAATTCATCATTCAATACCTGACGCATGGATGCCGTTTGTGATTTACGCATCGCAATGTATTCGTCGGAGTCCGTCTTCATCCCGCTCATGAGAGAACGGAGGGTTTCGATCTGGCTAGAATCCTTAGTTTTCGCCAGAATGTCAGAAACACGGCTAAGTACAGTATCGGTATCAATAGAAGAGAAATCGGCCGTACCTTTCTTGTACTTCTCCTCGTATGTCCTTTTAGCTATATCTCTGAGCTCTTTCTGTTCCTTTTCCTCCAGCTGTGCAGCTTCGTATTGCTTCGTAATGGCTTCCTGACGTAACTTCTTAGTTGCCTCACCGCGCCCTGATTTTTGATTGAACTCAGCAACGGCTTCCTCTACAGTCTGCCCTCCACTTTCTTCTCTCTCTTTGAGCCACTTAGAGAAGTCCTCCTGACTTCCTCCGTAGAACTTGAAGTAATTCATCATTTCGCCCATCATGCCAAAGTCGTCGTTGGTCACACTACTTTTAAAAGGAGTGGTAAAAGGGTTACCGCTAGATTCGATATAACCAAAGTTGGACGGTGTTCCACCGAACGTAGACGTGATTCCGTTCATAGCAGAGTAGAACATTCCCGTTAAGTCGTTACGAGTCCCTGACCAACCACCCTCTGCGAAAGCATCTACTTTGTTTACCATTCCCTTCAGATCGTTGTCACGGTCGTCAGCTTTAGCCAAGAGTCTTTGGTCGTCGGTTGACAGGTACGACTCAGACAACCCCTTAGCCGCTTGAGCAAGCCCAATTGCCCCTGCTATTTCCAGTGCCATCTTAGCAATACCGCCCGCCAAGTTCTTTATCGAAGACAGCGCACCTCTCCCTAAGTCTGGAATGTCCTTCAAGAACTGTTTGAAACCAGTCTTCAGGGATGTAGTCTGAGACAATGCAGAGTTCATTCCACGCACAGCGTTGGATAAGTTACCAAATTCAGGGGAGGCTCGTCGTGCAGATGTGGCAGCGTCCCTTTGACTATTTTGATAGTCATCCATCGCATCGCTAAGACTCTTAATATCATTAATTTGAGGTAAACCATTGCGCTGTCTGTCTACCAAGTGGTCTTCAAATCCATTGAAATCTCCTTGAGACATTTGGGACATTCTGTCAGTCAATTCGGTGTATCCAGATACGTTAGCTCTGTAGGTTCCGAATGTCCCCTGACTAGCTGTACTATTGCTCAACCTGGTCAGAAGGCTAGGGTTGATAACACTAGCCAATTCAGCTCTTGTGCTCAGACGGTTGTTGTACTGCCTTGTCCGGTCGAATTTTTCATCGTCTGTTAACTCCGTCTGCTTCTCCCAATTCTTAGCTTCGTCCATCGTAGTAAACAGAGTTGGAATGTCTTTTATATCAACTTTCTTTTCAGAAATGTAATCTTTAAAGTGTCTACTCTGTTCTTCCGACATACCATTCAGTTCCTGAACATATCGATTCAGCAGTGGATCTTGCTGCATAGCAGCTACCTCTTGTCGATTTAACTTCTTGAAGTCGCTATCAACACTTACATCTTTCATGTTATCTAGGAAAGCAGTCCGTGCAGTCTCACTCTCAAAGTTACTTCTAATACCTAGATTTCCAGCTCCCCACTTTATACCTTTGAGCATTAGCATTCCGAGCACCACATTTGAGAGTACATCACCCAAAGCTACAAATATCTGAGCATTCTTCGCCACGTTATCTGCCATGTTAATAAGTGCATAGGACACTTTATTTATGGCAGGAGTCATTTCTTGAACGATAGCATCAAAGGCAATGGTAGTCCCTTGTGTTGCTCGTTTAGTGTTGACAAGAGGGTTGTCTAGTGAAGTCATAATCATTTTCTCGTACTGGGACTTATTGAAGTTATCAGTAACTTGCATTACCTTGACGAACGTGTTCATGACTTCGTGCATTGCCGCAGCACCCTTTGAGGACTGCGATGTACCGAACAGGGTATCAGCTGTGTTGCGAACTGTTAGACTGTCTGCACCGGACAACTTTTGAGAGATGGATTTGAAGAGTTCCTTGGCTGGAACCAGTAGTTGTCCTCCTGTATCCGTAACGTTCGCAAGACCAAGTTCCTGCAGTTTTTTCATGGCATCAGGAGACTGAAGCTTGGCAGCTACTTTCTCGCCATCATCACCGTAGTTCGGGTCAACAGCCAACTTATCCATTTTGTTCAGCAAGTTAGAAGGCTGTAATCTTTCTACAATGGAATTGTAGAAATGACTGACATTTGTCCCTTCTATTGCAGGAGATTGGTTGGAAGCGCCAGCCATTACAATAGCTGTCTCAGAGTCAACTTTGGTATTGTTAGAAGCAGAACCGGATTGCTTTATAATGTCGAAAAGTTCCTCGACGCTTGTATTCGTGACTCGAGATACTGCTGCTATCGGATGTGCCACCCTATCTTCCATGTCGGACATCTCAAGGCCGAACTGCGACTTTGCTGACTCAAGACCCTTTGCAATTTTAAGAGGGTCACTACCAGGGGTGAGGGCCTGCAACTGAGCAGTCACCCGTACGAATTCTTTCATTTCAACAGGCTCTTTGAGAAAACCGGAAGCTACTCCACCAACTTGATAAAGTTTATGGTAGTCCGTTCCGTAAAACATGGACTGTTGTCGAATAAAGGATTGTAGTTCGTTGACAGTACTCTCTACTCCAGCCATGTTGGTGCTATTGAGGACATTTCCATTTTCATCTTTATTGTACTTGTCCTTCATCATCAAGTTCTGAATCATCTTGATCTGTTCTGTCTGAACAGACTTGAAGGTCTCGACAGCTTGGTTCAAAACAAGCATCGGTGCACCGACCATAACGCCTGTAATGTTGTTGCGCATCATGTTAGAGACTGCGGACTCCAGAGCCACGTTGCTTATTGTTCCTGCAAAACTGTTCTCCTGACTTGAACTGTTTCCGTTGGATACCGTTTCACTTGGTGTTGTGCTGTCGTTCTTGCCATTCTCGGAATAGGATTCTGTAGAAATGTCAAGACCTCCTGCGTTTTGTATCTTAGCGTCTCGGTTTAATCCTTTTGGTCTTGACTGGACTTCATTAATCTCCTGGATGATAGACTGTACTTGTTCATCCACTTGTTCGCGGATTTTATCAATCATGGCATTATTAATATGATTAATTTGGTTGACGAGGTGACGCTTTAACTTAGGTTCAGGCGTGATTTCCACATTGTTAATTGTCTTAACTATCTGGTCAATCTCTTCCTGTACACTATTACTCATTTTCTTGTCGAGAGCCTTAGCCACTCGTTCAAGTTGATATTCCAATTCATTCCCACGGAAAGAACCTAAATCCACTGTTCCAAGAGTGTCCAATTGATCAACCGTAGTTTCGAGTTCTCTTGCAATAATCTTCTTGACTTTATTGCTAAGGTTTTGTATTGGAACGTCCAGCTTGCCTGTCGTCGCCCCGTTGATTCCTGCTACAGTTTTGTTGACGTACTCCGTAAAACTACGTTCAAGTTCGTTCGAGATATTCTTAATATTGTCGGTGATCTCCTTGCTGCTAACATCAGGTACTTCCACTTCTACCGACTTCAACAGCTTTTCTTTTACATTTTTGATTGCTTTGTTCAAATCTTCTTTGGTAATTATGAAGTCACTAGAATTCGCTACATATGGGTTCTCAAGCTTATTCAGAATCTCTTGCTTGATTTTATTGACGAACGCCATGATGGTGTTCTTGCCTACCGTAACTTGTAAACCTTCGAGAGACTCAGGTCCAGCCAGACTTGTTGTGTGATTTTGAATAACCTTAATAAGGTTATGGATTTGCGTTTTTACAACCTTAGCGACTTCCTCGTTGATCTCTTTAAAATCTTCGTTGCTGATAGGTAGCTTCTGCCCTTTGGCATAGCTAGAGTCTATTTCAACATTCATGTTACGGACATGCTTACGTAACTCTTCATTAATTTCGACCTCTATCTTGCCGAAGATGCTTTGTAGAGTCTCACGCTGAACGGTCAGTCCTGTCGAACCTAACTGCTGAAGAAAAATTTCGTTTCCTGCAATAAAGTTGTTAAGTCCTTTAGTTAATGATTGTCTAATATTCCCATCAGTTCCACGAGAAACCTGGGATTGCAGGCCAGACAGAGATGTCCGCATTGCGTCAATACGTTGGTCTAATCTACCAAATTGAGCATCGAGAGTTGCCATCTCCTGTCCCAATCGGGTCATGTTTTCAATGGATTTCTGAAATTCTAAAATCACATCAGATTGGATATTTTTCATAATCTCACCACCCTCATAAAATAAAACTCCTGCCCCTCCCTAGAAGGAAGCAGAGCAGGAGAATTTATAATAACTGTGCAAGGAAACTCATGTCTTCCGCATCGGCTACTTTATAACCATTCACGTAGTTACCGTCGGTTCTTGTTTCTTCCTCGCCACCGCTGGAATCTTCGTTGGAAGGAACACCGCTACCGAACAACCCGCCGAGAGACATACTAGAAACTTTGATAGTAAATTCAATGTGTTCATTACATTGTTCCAGGTAATAACCCAACTGAGGTAAGGTTAACTGCCATACATCCTGCTTTTTCAAGTGGCAGTAGTGGGCGAGCTTGAAGAAGATATTTGCCCAATTGACAGGCGGCATGCTGTCATAGTTTTCTTCCTCTACCTGAGTGGTTACATGGACTTTTTTAGCCCGTTGAGACCAATCATGCAGTCGATAATTTTCTTAGCCGTCTCCAAATCAACGTAATTTCCAAGATGTTCGACCGTCATGTGGTTGTAGTACGGTTTAAATGCCATTAGTAGCACATCAAGCAGTTCGTCAAATCTATCATCCCCGTCTTCAGGGATAAGGTTAGCGATGATTACACCAGAATCAATCGTGTTAAGTTTATTCATTAGCTTTCGAGCATCCATTAGACCTAATGGTGGAATATTGTAAGTTTTGCCGTCACGTAAACGAACCTTATCGTCCTCTTCAAAGAATACTTTCTCACACACTTCTGCTTCCTCTTGTGTCAAAGGATTCTTTTCTTTTTCAGTTACCGCCTCTTGTGTCTGCTCTTCAACTTGACTGGCAATCTCTTTGGTCACAGTACTATCTGCTCTTGGAATTACTAAATCTCGTTCACTCACTTTACACTCCCCCTTTAAATTCTCCCCCAAGAATCAGTTAATCGAAGTGACGACAAGGTGGGGGAATCCTTGTAATCACCTCATAGGACATTCTAAGTGAGTAAGCCAAGGCTATAACATTTTGTATGTAAAAAGACTCCCCGAGGGGAGTCTAATGATTAGCAATCTACCGATTGGGCTGAACCTGCCTCGTAACGCTTGATAGAACCAAGCTTACCGTCAAAGCGTTCAGGGTCGATTACAGTTAGAGTTACACTATGTGTGGAAGCTTGTTGACGTTGTGCGTCGAGAGTGAAGTTGGACTTCACACGGCATTGGTACAGCTCAGTTTGATAACCTTGAATCGTTCCATCTTTCTGTTCGAATTGTCCGTCGTGAACAACGTGAACTGTCAACGGCATGTCCTTGGTTGTGATATCGAGGATATCGACAACTTCGTTACGCTTGTAGTTGACATAAATGTCTACATCTTTCATAGCCGAGTTGAACTTCAGCGTGCCGCCGCTAATTACATACTGGTCTTCCGTAGGATTAGGATTGACCGTTTTTTTCAGAAGGACGTTACCTTGCAGGGTACGGACGGATATCTGAGGGTCTGTGTTGAGCGAAGCACCATAAACAAGATCAGTAGTGAATTCAGAACCGTTTTGTTTAACGTTGTGCTTCTCTTCCAGAACCCATACAAAGCCATCAGGGTCTGGAGTAATACCCGTTAGAGCCACAGCGTAGACGATGACAACTGTCTTACCTGCCAGTGCCATGTCGAACACTACGTTCTGACCGGATATCGTCACGTCTTTACTCAGGTCTGGACCGCCCACTGCACCCTCAAAGGACTTAGGTGCAGGAGAAGCGATAGATACTTGAGTCAATTCTGCTTGATATGGAGATGCAGAAGGAACTACGAAAGTCTCAGTAACCATACTGTAAGCAGAACCTGAGACACCTTCGCGCAGTTTTGAGCCAAGTACTAATCTAACAAGGTTGAGATCGAACTTAGCCGCTTCTGCAGTAATGTCGATTGTCTTCTTACGCAGCAAAGTGTCCAGAGCGACGCTAGAATCGCCAGCCTCGATGTCCTGCATATCCAATTGAATGTCTAGACGCATGTTATTTAGCGTTCCGATTGTAACGAGGTCGTCACAGTTCGGGATTTTCGCCATGAATTTACCTGCACCTTTAATCAGCATTTTTTTGTTTTTAGTAACTTTCATTCAAAAAACCTCCTTTATTCGTCTATCCCAATAGTGAAAACTATTTGGGTGAAATACTTGTAGGTGTTTTCCAGTCAGTATCGTCTTCAGAACTTGTGACGTACTCCCTCTTAAACACACTACCCTTCGGCATACCAAGGTACTGGTCGTCGAAAATCTGGCAAATCGGTCAGCGATGTTTACAGTCAATACCACATCATCCTTCGTATAGATATCGAAGTCTACGATGAATCTATACTCAAGGTAATTCTCGCCTCTTGCTCCAGGATTTTTATAAAATATTATCAAGGGCAAGTTGTACTGACTAAGTCTTGTGGCTTCTTTCTCTTCTGAATTTAGGTAGCTAAATTTTCTGGAGAATCGTTAGCTGGCAGTCCTAGCAGGCAAGATTTGAGGGTCTTGACGAAGCGTGATGTGAATGTAGATGTAAACATTGGAGATGTTGATTCTCCTATTACATCACATCCTCTTATGAATGCTTCGTATACCAATATAAGCTGAAATGGGAACATTTCTAACAGCCCTGCGTATTGAGGTGTCCAACAATATCAACATCAGCCGGGGATGCTCTCCCTGGCATCTGTAATAACCCATGATTGAAGTAGACTGGCCCTATACTCTTTTTACTTGATCTCAATAACGGATACTATGGGATAGCTTGCGGAAATCATAAACAGCTTTCCAGCTTTGAATGCCTTTTGCTCCTTGAAAATTAGACGTTGATCTTCATTGCCTACTCGAGGATTATGCTTGTCACTTACGTAAATATCGCCATATCCCAAGTTCTCGACAATCAGGATGGTATCTTTATCCTGAGCGTTATAAATGAACTGTCCGAACATAGTAAGTTGTTGTGTTAACTCGGCTACCACATCCCCCTCCACATCCACTACATTTACATCATCAGTCGCCATCGACTTGCTTCCTTCCCTTGTCTCTAAGTGTGCTTCAGCAACTTTTAATTCTTTCTTGTGCGTCCCAGTTGGTCCTGCCATGTAAGAAAACTCCTCTCAAAATGGTATTATTGTGATAATAAAAAGGCGGGGTATTTAGCCCCTATCCGCCTAGTAGTTAGTGCTGAGTTAACAGGGTATCGACATTAGATCGTCAAAAGAATATTTTTACTGAAGTTCACTTTATATGACTAAGCTTCGATTATATGGTTATTTAAAAACAGACTAACAAACTAGGTTCATGCTAGTTTGAAAATATTTGAGTTGTACTGGGAGAATTGGTCTGTAATGACTTTCGCAATATTTATTAATTTAATATATTATTTATCTTTTAATCTTTTAATCTTTTAATCTTTTAATCTTTTAATCTTTTAATCTTTATTGAGTGTAAAATTTACATTTCAAAAAAACATTTAAATAGGTGAAAATACTAAAATGTAAAACTTACACTTCACGATTCATAATGTCCCAATTTGGAATATATGGTAAGAACAAAGGGATACATCATTTATGCTTAGAAATAAAATCAATCTGCTTTTTTCAGCTTTGAAATGAATTCTAATATTTTGTCAACTGTCCGCAAGTTATCGTCAAGGGTCTCAACGTCGTAGCCTATTTCCGTGATTCGCTCAATGTCGATATCGCAAGTAAAAAAGAAGCCGTCCCCCCCGACAGTGATCTGTGCTGTCTTACGGAGTTCTTCCAACCGGTCATTCCATCCGTGGTAACAGAAACGGCAATAAGGGGCATAATCATCCGGCTCACCATATGGTATGACGTCGGACTTGACTATGCCCACGAATTTGCTAATCCTTGCTTCCTCTCCACACTTTACACATGATGTACGGAGTTTATGGACTTCATCAGCATGAGCGAGAATATCCCCTATATACCTGAATGTGTTGTTTTCGGAATCAACATCGAGACCAAACAAGTAAACTTCAAGTCCTCCCATAGCCAATCCCTCAAGAATTATGAAGCCATCTTCCTCTTGATTAAATAACTGTGTCTCATCTACTAGTATTGCCTCCAGACGCTCCGATTCGACTATAGCTGGGATTTCAGACAGATATTTAACAGCCCTCGCAGGGGCTTTATCACCTTCTCTAGAACGGACAAACTCATCACCCTCTCTCTCACTCGAAATAAACGGCTTGAACACAGCGACTTTGATACCGTCGCCCATCATTTCTTCGTAAAGGTCAATTAGTTTTTTTGTCTTACCGCTCCTTACTGATCCAACAAATGCAATTAATCTCCCAATGTTTGTCTCCATTACTTCACTCTCCCTGAAAGCAGACCGTTTAACCTTATGCCGCTCTAACATTTTTTTTGCGAATGTGCAACTCAGTTAAGAGTAATCAATCCATATGTATATCGAGATGTTCAATCATGTACTCGAAAACAGCAGACAGATTTCCTTTAAAATAATTTTTATCTACTTTTTGTAAATATTTTTTATTATTAGGAGTAGTTCTCAAGTAAATACGTTCCGTTTTCATGACGATAACCCTCTCTTCTTCATACAGGGTCTACAGCCAGTGGGCGTTTTAGGTAGAACTTGCATCCGCTGATTCGAATCTTCTAGTTCTTCGGGCAAGACCAAGTAACTGTATCGGTTCAAGACTTTCCCTGTAATTTCCCCGATACAGTGTAGACAAAGCATGGATTCTCCTTCCAGTTCTTCAGCCGCAAAGTTCTCCCTTGCTTTATCAGTAACGTACCTGAATTCACACTTAATGCACTTGATTAAAAAGTCCATTTTATCAATCCCTTTATTTTTCTTCTTACCGTAAAGCGCAGGGCTAGTTTAGGATGGGAGAGACTTTTTCACTCTCCACAACCTTTACCATACTCTGCAGTATTCAGGATTTTGTCTGCCCATACAAGGCTTACACTTCGCTTCACGATTCAAACCAGTATGTCCTAACCCCCTAATCCAAGTAATTTCCTTCTTAATTCCTCTTTTTTCTTATCTTGAGCGCAAGGACGGCACTCGTAGATTCCCATATACCTATCTACTAATTCTTGATAAGGAACACTCAGGGTCTCTGACAAACAGTGAATACACTTGCCACCATTCGTCTCATAGATAGAGGCTAAAGCCTTGGCATTCTGCGTGATGAAGCGTCCGCAATCGCATTTCATATGACCACCTCTAGTACCAATATAAGTTGATTTGTACACAATTGAACTTTTGTACGTACTTGACACATCTTTTTATAGGAGTAGTACGACTAATTGGAATGTAAGGGTCAGAAGAGAAATGAATATAATAAGACTAGAACCGAGAGGACAGAAATAATGTGAGAAAGCGAAGTTATGCCAGCGGGATAAATTTCCTCTAGTTACCCCTTTGGAGGAGGGAACCCAAAAATCGGGGTAAAAGCAATCGGAAGATTGATTTGTCATAGAAGTGGAAACTCTAATAATGTTTAGCTCCTTTCATATGGATGATGTAAACCAGAAGTACATGTCTACATGTCAATCATGCACAATACAATGGGTATTTCTTACAAAAAGTCGAATTAAAAACGTGTGATGTTAGTTCTAGCTACTAGGTATATTTTTGATGGAAGTCATGAATTGGTGGATGACATTCGAGCAAACAGATCCATCAAACTACAAGGAAGAGTGATAAAACAATGGAACCGCTGAGACGTTGACTCACGTGTACATTGTTGATACTGTTCCTCTTTATTATGAATAAAAAATTATGCTGTGATTGTCCAAACTGGATGTATTCTTGCGCAGATTACCGTTCTACGTTATCAACCTAAAAAGGACCCCGAAGGGTCTTAATTAACATACTGGGACTTGATTTAAGACTTAATTTAGGATGTAATTTAATGGTGTTTAGAGCTGTCCTGGACTACTTGATAAGATAAAATACTCAAAGAGTTTTATATATCGTTGGAATACAAGTGAGTTTTAATGTATTCATCGAGTTGATCTAACCATATGCTGATAGTTTTTTTCTCTAGTGCACTGCTGAAGCGCCCTAATTCCCTACCTCCGTGGCTGACGATCATAGTTGGTATGAACATGACATCTGTGTGTATAGAGGGCACATATTCGACTTTAGAGACATCAATGTGCGGACGTTCCGAGGCTATATTGTCTATGGTCTTATGGAAACGTCGGCAATGACCGCATTCATTGTTGTAGTATAGGGTGATTTTCATTTGTAGTATGTAAGGTGCTTGTCATAAGGGTCTATGTTCCAGTTGTGATAATCGTTGGTATCCACTTATAGTGCTCCCTTCATTTAGAATTCATAGTGGAATAATAGAACTGATAGATGGGCAGTTATCGTCAGTCTCTTTTCAAAAGGATGTTCTGGTTTATGATGAGTTCGCGCTTTCATCTCATCACTCTTTCCTATACACTCTTTCCCATATAGTATCAGGGGCTTGTCGCCCCTCCTTAACATACAAATTTTGTTTTCTTTTTCACCAACGTCCAATACGATGATTTCTCTAGCTAAATTTTTTATGATTATTTATGATTAATTGATAATTCGGCTGTTGTCTCATCCGCTGGCAGCTGTTCAAGATTTTCACCGTAAGAAGGGACTTCAGAGTGATTTTAATAATGATACATTTTAAGGTATTGTGATCCAAACGTCCTTTTTTATTTTGTTTTCTATATACAATATTGATCCCCGCATCCTTATTAAAAAGTGCGAGTTATTTAAGCGCTTTGTTGAATAGCTTTCTGACGGATGTAATAAAGCACTCTGGTTGTGTAGGCGTTGGTGTCATACCCACACACCTCAAGTAGTTCTGTAATTTTATTGATGCACAAGTTCTTATTACGCTCCTTTGTTGCCTGAGCGATAAGTTCAATCTCCCGTTCATACTTGGAAGAGCTCTTAGTTTCCTCTTCCTTCAACTCTCTATTCACAGTTTTACTGCGGATTCGTGCGAGAGTACGACTAATGGTCATGGGGTATACGTTCAGTTGTTCAGCAATCTGAGCATTGTTGTTACTTGTATCGCTCAAGAGCAGGCGCATGACCTTCTTTTCGAATTCATTAAATATAGGGTCATCCAGCAGTTGCTCTACATAAAGACGATTGGCCACATCTTCTTCAAGGATTTTCTCGTCCTTGTTGACGAATTCAAAATTATCAATCCCGTCATAATGCTCAAGGCCATCGCTGAACATGGCAATCTCGCGATAGCGCTCAATTGACACATTAAGTAGAGCTGACATTTCTTCTTCAGCGGGGCGATAACCTAGAGCATCCTCAATCCCGACCATTTGCTTAATCAGGTCAACCGCCCCCCTGCTCAACCTTACAGACTGAGAATCACTATAAAGAAGCTGATTGATTTCCCAGAGGATGGGGCGTACAACGAATGTTGTGAACTTAATGCCTCGTTCAAAATCAAAATCCTTGATAGCAGTCAAAATGCCAATGCAAGCATGTTGGTATAGTTCGTCCTCTGTGATTCGGAACTTCGTTTTAAGTTCTAGGATACTCCCCTTGTAGTGCTTGATAATAGAGAAGATAAAGTCTCGATTAGCCTTCAAGAAGTCTCCCATGAGTTCTCTGTTCTCTTTACACGCCTTCAAGAGAACCATATTATGCATATCCTTCATCTCTTTATCCCTGAGCTGTAGGTAGTTGGGACTCGGCACTATCTAATTCACCTCGAACTTTCTGTCTTTTTTGTATTACTTTTGAGAAGTCCGCTGACGTCCCATCTGCTGTGATTTTGCAACTTTGTTCCTTGATCTTGAGGACCTACTTTAAAGGCCTACATTAAGTTCTTGAAGTTCTACCAACTTGTTATCGTTACATCAGAGGTGTGAAATACTCATTTTCTGGTCTCCTTCCTGTGTCAAACAAAATTATTTCCTGCATACTCTTAGTAGTCGCGCTAACCCTATCAGGAGGTGTGAACAAATAGAAAAGCCCCCTCTCGGGGCCAATATAATGAAGTTGAAGCGCTGAGCTCATCTCAAAAAAGACGGAAACTTTGAAAAGCTAATCAACGACTTATTTCCATGAAGGATCAACAATTTCTGACTTTGTCCAACAGTGACAGAAAAACCGTTTTTTGTAGAAACCTTGCCCCACCCCATTTACAGAGTTACATCCAGATATCTGAGTTTTTAAACGAATTTTTACTTCCCTTCATTTATGCTATGGACGTCCTTGTTTTCACATAAAAAAACGGCATGAGGGTTTTTCCCATGCCGTTTCAGTTTCGATTTTATTTACCCTATCATGTCTTTGTAGTTTAACTAATATTGCTTGGAGGCTTTAAGCAGATAGACTTTCTTGCCGACTCTAAGTCTTTCCTGTGCTGTTTTGAGTTTCGTAACCTTGTTGTCCTGAACCATGATCCTGTGCAACTACTTTTTGATTTTTGCCAATGCTTTATTAACTTTGGTCAAATACTTAGTGTTATACGTCCCTCGTTTCACGTTCCCCTCGCCTTGATTATAAGCAACGATTCCCAATTCATTGCCGAATCTCTTTTGAGTATAGGCAAGGTACTTAGTGCCAATTTTGATGTTGATTGAAGGTTTTTTGAGATTCCCCGATATATTCATATATTTCTGTGTGGAGGGGAGCACCTGTAACAAGCCTACGCTACCGTGAGTACTGACAAGGTTAGGGTCGAATGTCGCCCCCGTTTCAACTTGAATAATTGCTAGTATAGTATAAGGATCGACACCGTAAGTCTTGCTATTTTGTACGATAAGAGTGGCAAACTTAGTAGAGTCTGACTTGTTTACCTTGTACTTGAGAAGATGGTTCACTATGTTCTTTTGCACAGTGGAAGACTTTGTAACGACAGCAATAGATTTAGGCGTAATTTTCGGTTTATCTGCAGCAGCTGTCATTTTAGGTACAGGTTTTGCTTCGAGTACAGCTTTTGCAATCATTGGGATTGGCTCTTTTTTATTCGCCTCTATCGACAAGAGGTGTCTAACGTTAAACACACTTTCTGACACAGAAACTTGGGGGATCGGATTATTATCGAAATCCGATGTTTTCTCATGCGGGGAGCAAGCAGTAATCGTCATGGCTAATGCCACTGTCAACTTAATTTTCTTCATTTAACAATTTTCATCCTTTTTGTTTTACAAGTATTTTCCAAACGAAGTCTACAATTGAATAATAGAAATCCTTAGATGCAAAGCCTCTGACTGAAGAAATAGAATAAAGAAAAGGTGAGCTAAATTGTCTAAGATGAATCATGGAGTAGCTTGGATGAATTTGAACTTCTCTTCGTCCGGTTTAATGTGCTAAATAAAAGTAACTGCTGACGCTCATTTTGCCAATAACCATGCCATTTGATTTCAAACCTTATTTCCTTCCTTCTTTTGTCTTCCCTATTATGGTCGTGACATGCTTACAATAAGGTGTGAAAAAAGGTGGGCGCTTAGCCCACCTTAGCCATCCGTTGCTGAATATCTCTACACCACTCGTAGTCTCGCATCCATAAAGCAATGTCCATAAGAACATATAAGCCTATGAAATCCAGAGAATCCAGTTCCCAGTGCATAGACTTCCGACTCAGTAGGATATGTGCCCGTGTTCCTAGTTTTGCTTTTACTTTGACAAAACGCTCCGCAATAGAAACTTCCTTACCATACAGATTGAAAGTAACCCTATTCGGGGCGAGTGAGACAACTCTGCCAATAAGACCGTTATGCGGGTGTCCTTCACTATCAATTTCTATGAAGTCGTCCACTTCTGGAAACATAGGCATGCCTCCTTTACTTTTTAGTTTACTCCTGCACGGTTAATTAACTACTTCTTGATCCATTCATAGTTGCGACGATAGCTGCAGCATATATAGATAGGGAACTTAGACGGTTATCCATATGGAGAACTCCATATTCTTCAGCAAGCCACACATTAGTGCTGGGAACAAGTTAACATAGTTAGTACCAAGATAATGTCACTGGCACGTTCCGCTTGCAAACACATTGCTATTGTGAAAATGGACGAGCTCACGATGTCTCTATCATTAGACCACATTACCTTCTGTTTCAAGAATTTCTAACAATGTCTGGTAAGTCGGCAGGTTAAGAGTAGTCTCTTCAATCCAGTGCTGGAACATATCCAACTGTTCCTCGTTAATCAATTTCTCTTCAGTAATAGAACTCAGAAAAATACTCTTCCCGTTAGCGTAGAAGTGCATCTCTTTCGTTTTGTTTTCGGGCACATCTTTTAATCTGAGCCCTTCGACTATTCTGTTGTCAATTTTCATTTATATCACGCCATTCTTAGTAAAATAAGCCGCTCATTTTTTATCCCAAGCTGACACCGTGCTATTCGTAACTAGTTTTAGAATCTCTGGATGTAATAGGATATATTTATTGATCAAAAACATTCTGATGTTTGCCTATCAACTAAGGTCTAAACATTTATAACAAGAGTTAGCTTTAGCCCTAATAGCGTCAATATTCTCGTTCAATTTAATGTCTGAATTGTACAGGTCTGCGTAACTTTCTTTCAGCACATTTAGTTCATCTGAAATTAAGCATTTACCTTCACCATCAAGAACATTTGTTACATCAAGCCCCATATCCAACACAGCCTTCCGATTGTTCTGCAGGATTTCATATACATCACGGAATTTGATTTTCATTGTCTTCTCGTCCTCCCAATTGTGCTGAGACGGTTTGTGTAGTCAGCAGAGAAACAGTCTTGCAGGCACTGTTTGTTGACTTCAATAAAAGCTTGTAAACTAAATGTGGAGGTCACATCAGCATTCATGATGCGTTCAAGCAATGCTTCAAGTTGAGACTTGTTTCTGCGAATTACATCCACAGTGGCAGGCGATACATGACGCATAGTTTGTTCCATATTCTTAATAGATCTCTCAATCTGCTCGACTTGCTCTACTATGACTCCGAGAGTGTAGACATAAGTGCTTGCCATTTTGATCCTCCTAGTAATGTGAGGTTAAAGCTATCCCATCATTTGTTGATAATGTCGTGTTACTGGCTTTATTTAGGTTTAATAGCATTCTAATCATTTTCACTGGATTAAGTACTTCGATCACTCTAATAGTCGCGATAGGAATGAATTTTCACTAAGTTCTAGTTTACTTCGTCATTTGCAAAGTTGAATTATCAAGTCTGCTCATTGTTCAGCCCTGTTATTAATCAAATTTGTATAATTTAACTTATAATGATATTTGTTCATTTTATACTTCGAATACCATTCTTTTTTCACTTTTCCTCCCCTCTAAGGTGACCGGAATATCTATATGATAAGATATGTTCTCTTTAATCATACAGAGCCCTCAGCAGTGTAGTTCAACTGCTTATACTTCAGTAGTCGGGGTATCTCCATTGAGGGGTGCGATGAGAATTTTCAGTCAAAAAAAGAGACCCGTAGGCCTCTCATGTACTTTTTATTTTCATGCCCTTTTAGACTCATTCTCCCTTGTTTATCAGCAACTCTTACATCATGAAATAGACCTTCCAGATAGTCAACGAGCAACTATTAGAAGGTCTGATATTGTCAATTATATAATCTATATACGTCTGTGACCCCACGCCTCTCATCTAATTATGCAACCTACATTCACCTTCCTGCCTTCGGTGCACTAGTATCTGTCCGGAACAGTTACCAGTGACAGATGCGCCCTTGTATTGTCCATTAGCTATTAAAAGTGGCAGTCACGATTGAAGGTTGTACGAGGGAGAGATCACCGTAGTGGGCGTAAAAATTACCCAGTCTCTCCAGTTCAAATATCTCAGGTTAGCTGGCAATGGTAGAAGTGAGAGGCTAGGTCTCAGATTTTCTCAAGGTATATTAGACACTCGCTCTATTAGTAGACACGGTTACATTCTTTGTAACCTCTCCCGCTTTTAATGTCCAGTAGGTCACCTTGGTAAAAGGTACACCTGCTAACTCTCCGTTGATGTTCTCAACAATGAACATCTCCCCCTGGCGATGAAGCCTGCGGAATATCTTTTTGTATTCGTCCTGTACGTCCTTTGCCGACTTGAGAATAATTTCAATAGGCTTGTCAACGCCATTCTCTACAATCTTACCTATCAACTTAGGATCAATCTCAAACCAATCGACTCGCTTAACTTCCCCATTATCAAGGAAGAACTTAGCCGTTACCTGAACCTTCATGGTTTTCACCCTCTACTTCTGTATAATGGTACTCTCTGAAGTCTTTAATGTGTATCTCTATACTTTCCATCCACTCGCCTTCTTCGTTAAGCATCTGCTCAATGTTTATGAGTTTCTGAAGGTTTTTCCTGCTGACTGGAGGGACTATCGTTTCCTCACCTTCATTGTAGCGAAGCCACCACCTGAGAACAGTTTCGATAGTCAAGGTTTGATTTATGAAGTTACCGCAGTTGTTACACCACAGAACTAGTGCCTTATCGCATTCCATTTCTTCAGGTGTAAAAGAAGAACGTGCCCCACAATGAGGGCACTTGTTTAAGAAGCCTATCATTCACATCACCTCATTATAGTGGTCGATATATGGTTAATTAGAGTTGCAAAATCTTAAACTCCTCTTCGATTCTTCTATAATTAGCTGTAGTTTTCATAAATTCTTTACGTTGGGTGGTAGGTTTATCTAAATGATAAGGAATGCAATTGCTCATACATTTATAATCGAGTCTCTCCCTTAAAATATTTGAAATAGTCTTGATTATCACTTAACGCTTCATATTGAACCCCATTGTCGGCAGGGTATTGGTAAGTATGAATCACTTTTACTTCTTGAATGTCCTTCGGAATCCCGTTAGGGAATGCAGCACAAGTCATTCTTGCACGTTCGTCCCGATTGAAGTGTTTACAGAATACGCAAGGAACTGTAATGTCCATTAAGCATAGCCCCCTTATGTTGCTTTTATTTAATACATTCATAAAAACTTGCAATTTTATTGATAGATATCTACCATCCTATACATTTGTATCCACCGTATTGCTCGTACCACTCCCATATCTTAGCATCAATGGAGACTCCGGTTATTTTGGCAGTGAATGTCTCAGGGACGAACTCAATAGGAAACCACTTTGTAGCGTAGTTACACAGGTTGTTTGCTATGTAAGATGATTGAGCGTTTGATAGTATTGTCTTCACGCCGTAGTTATCAGGGTCAAGTGCTGAATATTGAAAGAACTGTTGTGATCCGATATTGTGATAATGAAGCCAGTGCCCAATCTCATGAATGATTGTGCGCAGCTTGTCGGGTGAAGACTTCTGCCCTGTGCTGTACTCCATTTGAGCAATTGTGGCGGCGTTAGTGTAGTCATACGTCTTGCTTATGACTACCTTTCCAGAAGCAGGATCAAAGTAACCATTAGCTCCGTTTCCATTCTCTATGTTAATAGTTAGTTTGTGCTTCTGAATCATCTCTTTAAAGCCATCGCATGTGTTCAGTAAAAGCGCCAAAGCTTCAGTCACATAGTTTGCTGCATCAAGTTTGTTTGCGAAGTTTACCGACACGCCAAGGTTCTGTGTCCATTTGTATGCATCTACGACGGAAATAAACGGTTTCCACGTAATGGGAAGTTGTATACCATCTTCAGGCGTATCCGGTGGCTGCTGGTCATCTGCTGGCTCTTCGGAAGGATCAGGGTAATTTCCCAAATCTGTTGTTTCAGTGAGTACCAAATCAACGTTATGCTCAGTAAGAAAGTGAAACATTAACTCAAAATTTCTTCTGTCTCCTTGAGGTGTATGGTACTCAAAGAGGAACTCTTTACCTGCCGCCACAGGATGTGCCACCTGAAAATATAATCCCTCCTCGTAGTTTTTGCAGTGGATGTTCTTAGCAACAAAATTGCCATCTATCATCAGATTCCAGTAGTCCTCGACGTTGTTCGAATTGGTTCGGATGGATACCGCATAGAACTCCAGGTCATGTGACATTGTAAAGGTATCCTTGACAGTTCTATCCCCGCTCGCTTTAGCTGGAATTATGATTTCCCTACCTACAAAGTGAGGGCTAGGTTTCGTCGGAAAGTAGGGTGGGTCAAGTCGTCCGCCAACTAAGTACCGCTCAAACATTACCCAACACCTCGCAGAAACCGTTTCAGCTTCACGAAGGTTTTAGATAAGGGGTTTGGTGTATTGGGTGTACTCTTTCGGATGACTTCCATCATCTCTTCTGCGAACGTTACAATCATTGCGGCAGCTACATCGGAATCTGCTTCTTCCTTACGACCACTGTTCTTTGCAATGTTTTTTGCAGTATGAGCAACCTTACCTGCGATGATTTCTGCGTATTGTTGTGTTGTCATCTTCATATTGTAACCCTCTTTCTAATAGTCGCTCCACGCACTTGCTAATGGAAGTGATTTCAAGGCTTGACTTCGTTGGGATACACGTTCTTGGAGTGGAATTTTCCTGTTGTCATGGGATCATCTCCTATCAGTTGCTGTTTGGCATACACTCTAGTAGTCAACCCACTAGCCTGAAAGGGTGCGGCAATGAAAAAAGACCCCTTAGAGGTCTTTGACTTACTAATTATCCACTATGAATTATCAAAATTACTTTACTGTTTAGGGAGATTAAGATACCCCAATTTCTCCTGTGAGCGAAATCATGCCGGTACCACGTGCTGCAACTTTAGAAGGTAGACCGTCAATCTGGGTTTCTTCAACAGCTGGTACTGTCTGGTATGGTGTATCTCCGATAAACTCTACTGCACCTGGTCCCTCAATAGACATTGTCACTCTCTCGGATGATTCAGATGTCTCAAATAACAGCACTGTACGTGGCTGGTCATCATGAATACCTCCTACCTTTGCAATAACAGGACAGCCTACCTCGATCAATTTGTCGTTCACATGCTGTACAAAGCTAGAGGTTACATGCTCATGGCTTGATGTATAACTTCCTGCATCAAGGACAATTGTGTAGTCTGTACCGTTGACGTTGATAACGATTATGTCATTCACTCCAGATTCCACCTCACGTTGAGGGGCGAGGTGGGAATTTCCCCATATTCGAATGCCTACGGATGGCATAAAAATCACTCCCTTTTAATCAGCTAAGCACATTATAAGTAACTAACTTTCAAAAAAACAAAAAGAATCGTATTAAGTGTTTTCTTCACTATCATTCTCATCATCTAAGTCTCCATCAGCAAAAATTCCAACTTTGTAATCAAAGCCGAACTTAGAAAGTTTCTTATTCACCTCTTCCTTGAATATATCTTTCCAGTCCAACAGGCCTTCAGTCATGAGACGGATTTGTTCTTTGGAGAAATTACCACCCCAATAAGGGCTTACTTCAATATCTGATTTGAACTTAACGCCTACGTCATTGGGGATGACATTAGCCATTGTGTCCGTGATCGCTTTGAGCGCTGCAGGGTCAACTGTCTCTGGGACATCAAAAATCAACTCGTCATGCACCTGAAGAACAAGGTGAAGGTCGTCCTTCTCAAGCTGAGACATATAGCCTTCACGTAACCACTCACGGCGGTCTAAACACTTCGTTCCGTCAAGACGGCTCGGGTAAAATAGATCAACCATTGCTTTCTTGGTTTGGTCAGCAGATGAACCCTGAATCTTGGAATTGCAGGACTGACGTTTGCATTTTTCAATCTTCCAATGCCATCCTGACTTCTTCCAGATGTCCTCTTGTTTAGCTTCGGTAATGGTCTCACCAAATCTACGTTTACGTCCGAGAACAGTCTCTATGAACCCCTTCTCCATTACTTCCTTGTGAGTTGTTGCTTCCCACATAAGATAGTTGGGCATGGAGGATTTAAAGCCTTCAATTAGTTGCTTAGCCTCCTCTTTACTAGAACCAATTTGCTCACTTAGCCCTAACTCAGTAATACCGTAAACTACCATTTCGTATCCCCATATTTCTATGGGAGTGGACTATCCCTTAACAGTTATAAAACTACGGCGGTCAATCTCGCGATGATTAGTTTTGAGATAGTTAACCGCTCTCAGTTCTCTATGAACCTAAAGTGCTTTCGAAAAGCATTTACCGCCTGAGATCAATACTAACAAGTTCCCTCATGCTTCATCACAATTTACTGTAAGTACCAAAGCGATTCGAGACACCTTGTAATCTTACATTTCCCGTGAATTCACGCATATTGGAGTGAATTTAGCATCTTCAGTAAAGAGCAATGCCTTTTCAACATCAACTTTAATTCGTCCTTTAGCTATAGAAGCAACCTTAGTAAATTTATTTTGGCTTTAATATAAGCTGCTGACTGTTAAATTAACGTAGGTTGATCCTATCTAAGAGATAACTGTTCTCCCCATTACATAGATTCGATTGATTTGACCACTAGTGGTCAGGCGACCTATGATAAGTCTCTACACCATCATTCACTACTAACCTAGCGAGTTTTAGCTCGGTATTGCCGTATGGAGCGTCTCTCGACAGCCACTTAGATTTCACCGATATGAGAGGAGTTTAAATTCGGCATAGTTGTTACCGAACACTACGGATTTAGTTTTCTTACGGAGCAGTTCAAATAATCCAGCAAGGTATTCAATCGTTTGGCTTGACCCCCCCACAGTGGAAGCGTTCGCCCCTTTTTCCTTACTATTAAGATAGGTCATTGCGAAGAGAAGTTCTTGAGAACCAGAATATTTCGCATTTATTTCCTCTATTTTATTAGAAGTTTCTTTTTCGGACTCACCCTTGTAACTTCGAATCATCTCAAACATATCGTAATCAAATCCGTGAATCTGGCACGTTACCCGACTGTGCATATCCAAATCCAACTTAAATATATCAATGAGGGTTTGCTCCTGAGAAAAGATAGCTAACCAGCGAAGTTCTTGTTGTGAAAAGTCGGCAGAAACCAGCAATCGACCAGCAGATGCACGGAATGCATATCGTATAAGGTCGAACTTTGATGGAATCTGTTGCAGATTCGGTGCTGAACAGGATACACGCCCGGTACGAACCATTTGATTGTAGGAACAGTGTATAATACCTTCCACTGTGTCATTAGGAAGTTTATTGCAAAAAGCGTCAATCAGCTTGGAAAGACCTCGATATTCCAGAATATAATCTACTATTTTATGAGCCTTGTCGTTTACAGTGACCAGGACATTCTTATTCCTTGTCAGTACCTTCTTGCTTGTTGATTGCGTAGGTACTTTACGATTGAGTTCTTTGACGTAAACCATCTCAGGCTCAAGTATCTCGTGCTCAACGTATAACTTAATTGCTAAATGCGCGGGAGAAGCAAGATTAAATTTCTCAACGATCTCATATTCTTCCTTGAACTTAATCCCCTGTCGCTGACGTGTTCTTGATTTGGTGAGGGTAATCGTTCTGCCTAAGACACTGAAGATATCTTTCTTAAGTTCATCCAACTTTTCTTGAAGAACTGTACCTATAATGTCTTTGAGAAACTTAGAATCAAGTTCTACACCTCGCCGTTCTGCAGTGGCGAAAATTGCCACCAATGGCATCTCAACTTCTCTGAACAATTTGTAAACACGATATAGTCCAAAAGAAGGATTTTCTATAATGAATTTTTGATATCTGAACACCCAATGTGTCATGAACACGTCGTGGCAAGCATAATAATTGGCAATACTGTGAGGTATACTATCATATGGGATTTTGTCGAACATGCTACTAAACTTGAAGGTTGGCCGACTGAGTTCGTCACGACTCATTTTACCTTGCTCAATTAGCCAAGGGAGGGTGTATGAGTTGTACCATTCCTTCAAACCTTTTGGTTTGTTTTCGTTTAACAACCCACCCATTATCATAATATCCCAATGAATATTAAAGGTAATATCAATGTTTGCCCAATTCTTGAGTACGTGAATATCAAATTTCCCGTTTGCCATTACAATCATATAATCAGCTTCTAACAATGGTCTCAGCGCGTTGGATACAACATCAAAAGGCAAAGTTTCGACATCCTTCGACATATTATGTAGAAATTTGCGCATAGGTATGTTAAAATATTGTTCTGATTCAAAACCGATAGAAATGGATATTAAAGAGTCCCGCCAGTTGTTTAGTCCATAAGTCTCAGTATCTAAATAGACAAAAGCATCGCCTTGATACATCTTTTTATATGCTTTATAATATTTCACTAGCCGCTCAAGTAGTTCAGGGGTATTAACAAGCGTATAGTTATCTGGCATTCTAATAGAAGATTCGATATCCAAAATCTGCTGTTCTCTTTTAGTTAACTTTTTTTTAGATTTTAAAATTTCTGTTTTTTTAGTGCGGCTCGGTTGGGCGTCTTTCTTTTCAGCCTTTTTGAGAATTTCAAGTATTTCATTAGCTTCAGACACTGTGACCCTCCCTATTACACTTGAAATGTTGTAACGTCTTAACATGATGAATGCGCTAAGGTTTAAGAAAGTACAACAATGAGGGGCTTTATATCCCCTCACGTTTAACGATTAGAATGGCAGCTTACGATGTGCAGTTGGAGTCCCTTGCTGCTTCTCGTAAGAGAGTACATGTCTACCTTGAGGCGATCGAATATCGCTGTTAGTATAGAACTGAGTAACACCGGCCATTGCCTGTACAAAAGCCGTAATCTCATCAGGGCTGTGTGGTGTTACTTGTGGTGTTATGTCAGGTATGTTGTCTAGTAATTCTTGAGAAGGATAATCAAGTGAATTGTTTGCCTCAAGATTAGCTACGTAACGGAGGGCGCTATAGGAAGTATCCGATGCTCCCTTTCCAGTACGGTAGATAGTTACAAAATTCTTCGTTGGGTCAATCTCGTGCTGTATGAAATCACAGTTCAATTTTTGAACGTGGGATTTAGCTAGAGATACGAATTTTATTTTATTTTCAACCGCATCATATACACGGAACTTAATGCGAAGCGCAGGATACTTGGAAGGGTTTGCTTTACACAGGGGACAAATATTTTTTCCAGGGCAACGAACATACTTAGGATTCAAAGTAGCTTCAAAATGCTCACGGATACCGAGCAAGTTTTCAAACCAATCAATAAAGAGCAAAGTCATGGGGTTCCCTTCTTGAAAAGTAAGAAAATCTGCACCACCAGAAAGAATTGCTCCAAGACCACGAACTACAGTGTTAGACATATCGGGCTTCCTCCAATAACAGTTTTGTGTTTGAGATTAAATAAATTCAAATAATTTGTCGTTCCACATTTTTGAAAGATAGGAATGACTTGTTAAGAAGTTGGATATGATATGTAAGGAAGATTCAATGTTCTCTTAAATGTTTCTTCACTTAATTTTTAGTAATGTTTCTATCCTATTCAAAAGATAAAAAAGGTTGTTTCAAAAACGTAAGAATTGGTTAATTAATCTTAAGATTTTAGAATAATATTTATATGAATTTGATAAAGATGTATTGTTATAAGCAGTATTGTAGTGTATTGACACTACCCTCAGCAGAGTGGTAATATGATCGTATATAAACTTGGAAAGAAATACCTAGGAACAAATGAGAAAATTAAAAAAAATGTGAAGTGTTATGTGATATACTTAAAGAAAAGTATCTTCATTCATTTAACTTTGACATAACTTTTTAAGTTTGCTCATTGCACGTGAAGCATGGGACTTGTCTAAACCGAGGAAATTAGAAATCTCTGTCGGTTTCATATCTATTCCTCCTTCCGTGAAGAGCATGAAATCAATTATTTTGCGTTGTTGCGGAGTAAAATCAGAGTAATTATTCAAGTAATCTGTCTTTACATCAGATAGACCGTAGCCCACTTCTTCAGTTGCGTAAGAGAAGAAATCAATGGTTGAACCTTGCTCTTCATCTGCACCATCGCAATAGTTTACAAGAGTGCTGTTCTTCGTAATCATTCTGTTATTCTTACGATAGTAGTCGTAAACAGCACGTTGAACGACAGTGTGTGAGAATGTAAACACATCTTTTTTAACTTGTCTTTTGTCGATGGCAGTCAGAATACGTAGAACGGCTTCGGATTTAACTTCTTCACGGTCTTCGTGTCTTACACCTTTCAATATGAAGTTAAAGATTGGCGTCAAAGTTTCGATATCGAAGTTAGCTACGGTTGTCTGATTGGTCACAGTTAATTCCTCCAATGGGATAATGTATAATGTTTTACCTTTTGCTATTAGTGGTCGTTGCATGCTGTAGAAAAGGTGCGAAAGAAATTAAACTACTTGAAAATTGCACCGATAAGGTTCACATTGTAGGTGTCAAGACGGTCTAGTAGTCCAGCATTTAGTAGCTCATTGCTATCTTTGAACACAGGAAAGCTAGGGTAGCGAACCCGGTTTACAATCAAACCCGCCCTATCCAGTAATATGGCGGCATCCTGCATCCCCTTCTCACCCGCCTTATCGTTGTCGAGCATCAAGTCAACCTCTTCGATGCCTGCCAACTGTAACTCCCGAACCTGATTTCTGAAAAGGATACGTCCATTAATTGATACCGCGGGAATACCTATCTGGTAGTTGGACATACAGTCAGTAGGTGACTCGACCATTCTGACTCTTTTGATTCGGTTTGTCGTAGTTCTAAGTTTGTTAATGAAGTGAAGACCGAAGACGATATCTTTTTTTATCGTACTCCCTTCATTTATGAACTTAGCACCATGATAGTTGTTGCCGATTTTCCTCTTTTGAACAAAACGGAGTTGTCCCGTTCTGGTTCTTTGAGGGAATACCAACATTTCTGTTTTGGTGTCAACACAAATTTCATAGGTCTCAAGAGTACAATCTTTAAAACCCCGACCACGCATGTAGCTCATGCCTGATTGAAAGAGAACTTCATTCTTTGATCTTGATTTCTTTAGAGTCACTAGTTTACTTTCTTCAAGATAGGGGATTACATATTTGTTCCTACGATTATCTATATAGTCAACCATATCGAATGTTCTACTTTTTTCCTCGAATATATAGGTAGAGACCAAAAAATTAATGCCTTCTCCTTCGTTTAAGTCCAGAGCATTCTCTATTAAGTTGTCTATTGTCCCTAAATAGCCGCAAAAGAAGCAGTTGCAGTGATAGGGGGACTCTTTAGAGATTCCGAAAGAAGCTCTAGATTCTGCGTGTAAGGGACAACAACTCATGATCCATTCACCTGTATCATTTAAACCCGTGAATGCATTAGGGTTGCTTAAACCCTTAGAGAGATACTGAAAAGAAAAACGTAGTTCTTCTATCAATTGTTTGGGGTCGATGTGCAAGGATTCAAGAATCTCTATATTTGGATTCTCTTTTGTTGATTTGTAAATATTCCACTCCCCTTACTCCCTTATTTTTGCATGGAAGGGTTTTTATACGATTCAATATGTATATAGACAAGTGGAAGTATTACTATAGAGTCGGTAACTCTTCTGAGCGGACAGAGAGAGTTATATACATGTATTCTTGCATTAACTGCATTGGTGCTTATCTCTCTTAAAAATATTGTTCTCCAATGTAATCATCCAAGACGGAAACGATTCCAGTATCGAAGTCGTAGCGTACAAGGAATGATTGCCCACTTATGTTATTTCTATTCTTAATGACCAAAATACGGAATGTATTATCGCTTACTTTAACGATAGAGATTCCTTTAGAAGCATCTTGTACGATTGAGAAAGCCTCCCCGATATCTGTAGCATCCACATCTTCTGTAATATCTTTTTTAATTTTTTTGAGAGCGTCACGGTTCGCTTGAGCAACTACCATAGCAGGTTTTCCAGTGTTGAGGATAATTTCACGGACACCTGCAGACACTTCAAATAATCGTTGGCGGAGGTCTCCCGCACTACGATGTGAGAGTCTAACTTTTGATAGTTGATCAAGAGTCCAGCGATTGTGACCTTCTCGCTCCAGTATCCTGTGTATCTCGTCAAGCGTAAATGGTTTGCCGCCGTTGCTGTCAAAGTCATAAATCATCATGTCCTTCTTCTTTTGCTTAAGTCGGTCAACAAACTCTGCATAAGCGTCTCTCTTTTCACCAGAAAGCGTACCTCGTGTTAAAGCTAGTCTAGATATTTTTGCAAGAGTATTGTCCCAATTCAGAGCAATTTCGGATGCTCTTTGCTCAAGTGAAAAATAGGCAGGATAGTCTGTGGCTAACGAACTATTCCATGCAGCTCCCATCATAAATGATGATATGAGTGTTTTTCCCATGTTTGTTGGCGCAAACACAAGGAAATAATCAACCGCTCCTTCGAGTGATTCAAGTCCGTTGGTTGCTAAATCAAGTGGTTTAAAACCCGTTGTCATTCCAATAAATTCATCTTCTGCTCTACCATGAATTCTGTTATAAGCCTCTAGCCTTACTTGAGCATTCTTAACATAGGAGTACCCTTGACTGCTTGATCCAATTGACTTCAAAAAACGCTGCGCTTCCATTTGCAATTGTTGAATTGCCGCTGTCGTTTCTTTATTAGCGAAGGTTTCTGAAGCTGATACAAGTATCGGTTTAAACTGTCTGTATAGGAAGTCCTCTTTCAGTGATTTAATTACATGGTCGATATTCTCTAAATCCACCAATTCAAATGTATTAAACTTGTTCATTACCGTTTCAATAGTTGGCAATTGTCCATTAATTCTTATGAAAAATTTGATGAACTCAAAAGCGTCTTTGTGGATTTGGAAATAATTCTCGGTGATTCCTGCACCCTCTACTACGCCCCAGTCTTTAACATTGAGGACGTGATTTAATAGTTGGAGTTCTTCGATCGCTGCCAACGTTTCCCCTCCCAATATCCAATTACATTATCAGTAGTTGATTCATGTATTGGTAAAGGTGCGCGAGGATCACAAATACTTCTTTTCTTGTTCATTATGTATGCTATTATTACTTCGGCAGTAAATAGCATTTCATGAATTTTGGCAATAAGAAAAGACTTGCTCAATTACAATAATGATCGGTGTAATCGACAAGTCTTTAAGGTGTCGCCATATGATATGCCTAAACACTAATATACAATTCAAACTATGATTAGAAAGAAGAAGTCACACTTTATCACAAGACTTAGATATTATGCCCATTTGGGGGCTTTTTTGAACGTACTAGTCGTTAGACCTTGTGAGTGTCGTTATTATAAAATATTGTAAACAAAGCAATTATTTGGTGATTGAAAAGCGTGGGTAACTTAAATAAGCCCATTGGCTTACGTGAGTTAACATTAATGTCTTCCTTACTAGAATCAGATTTAGCGACAAAAATTCGGGAAATTTCGGAGCCACCCATTATTATATGAATAGTGGGCATCCTGAAGGGACATTGCCCTAATTAATATAACCTTGACGGTAGTCGTGGTGTATAATTCAAAAAATTTAGTCCGTCAAGCCTAATCCATTTAGAGCAATAAAGTTTGAGGAAAGGAAGGCGGATTACAATAAGTAGTACTGAGTTTCCAAGTAGGGAATTTCAATACCTCCTACTTGATAACTAGACTAGGAATATAACGAAGGTGAGTACAACCAATATAACTTTAACTTGAACAAATTGCATATAATACAGCTTTCTATTGCTCGGATAAAGGTTTCCGTCCGCATTAGTTTTAGGGTGAATAGAACTACTCCCAGGATTACATTAGCAACCTTCAGACGTTCTACATATAGTTGTTTAGCGAACTTATTAGAGCTATCATAGCAGTTACTTGCCGTATATTCAACTAACTTGTGATGTCCAGGTTTAGAGTATATTAATAACCATTTACAAAGAAAAATTCTATTTCTAGTCAAATTACCTTTAGTAAATATAAGTATTATCTTCCCTTCTATCTCTACCCCCCAATGGAATGACCATTGTATTGTAAAACATTCGGGAAACAACCATATCACCAAGCATGTCATCTTGACGCAATCTTGAAGTAGTGAAGTTACTTGTAAAGATAGTGCTTTTTTGTTCTTCTTTACGTAAGTCAATAACATCATAGGTAAGATCCCGAATTATCGGGGTTATTCTGCCACTCCCTATGTCATCTAGAAGTAGTAAAGGAACGTCTTTCATTTGACTTAGTTCTTTGTGCGCTTCAAAGCTAAACTGTGCGTCATTGCGAATATAAATATCCCGTTGACGGTTAGCCCATGCCCCAAATTTAACATACATTGCTACTGGACTTTCATAGTCAAACCACCCTGAGTCACGACAAACCTTGTAGATAAATTCATTAAGGACTGCATTCGCAGTCCATGACTTACCTGTCCCCTTGTTGTAGTTAATCAGCGCGAGGTTTGTACCGGAAGTGACGAAGCCCACTGGATTAGTGAGCAATTCCTTTACTATTGGAGCGAAGTCTACATTGTCATCGTCCACTACGTAGTTGTAAAGGTTTGCGCTGTGGTACTCCTTCGGTATCTTCGCCAGTTCAATAGCCTTGGACAGCTTTTCATAGCCGATGCAGAATGTGTGCATATTATCGAGCGGTAACTTGAACTCGCCGCTACGAAGTCTACACCAATCCTTCACAACACAGTTTTTACATGTGCTGAAGAGTTCTTCTTTAATCTCAATCGTTGTACTCATTTTTTGCCTCCTTTAATCCTTTTTAGGAAATCGTCAGCAGTCATACCACTCTTTATTTGTAATTGAGTTTCAGTGGTGCCCTTCTTCTCTTTTGTGATAATGTAAAAGGGTCTCTTTCCTTGAGTAATGAACAAATCTATCTCAACGGCTCTTCCAGATGTACAGAACCATTCAAGCGATTGATTATCATAGCCGATTTGAAAAAAAGCTTGTATCCTTTTTTTTACCAGCATTTTATCATTATTAGTTTTATCAACTATACGTCTAAACATTCCACGGTGCTTACTACGTGTGGACTCGTGAGTTCTTCCTGTTGCACTAATGAACTGTTCATAAAAATATTGAACGAAGTTATCCATATTCCATTTCTCTACGTCATCGGGAAGAACAAATCTATTTGTATCCATTAAGATAGTTCCATGAATTTTAATAGCTCCGTTCAAAAACTTATCTGTTGTGTTCTTCATCATAGGTTGATCAAACGTTTTAGGCTTCACTTTCGCAAGGTCGAGTGGCTTATACATGCCATCAGCATTCTTCAATATACCCTTTAAAAGGGTCTCTCTTATATAACCCTCTGTTTCAACATTGACCGGAATTTCTCGGAACACAATTCCATTGGCAACTATGTTCTCAAGCATTTTCATGAAGGAGTTGTAGACTTCTTCGTAAAGGCAAGCTTCCACGTTCTTGTAAACTTCGTTAACTGCGCGCCAGAACATCTCCGACACATGTAAGTGCTCTATTTTGTCAACACTCATCAAGTAGTAGGTGTTTGTCTTTCGATTACCGTTTCGATCTTTAAGGATGAATTTTTTGTCACAAAGTTCTTTGATATATTTGATGGCGGTTTTCTTGGTGCAATTGCAGGCCATTGCTATTCTAGATACTGCAGGAAATGCTTCTCTGCCGTTCTCACAAACGTACTTAGATATTACGCCATATGCTACCTTCGATGTGTCTGATAAGTCTAAACAAGAGATGACCATATTCGGTATTTGAATGTGCCCTCTATTTCCAGAATCTTGATAAATGCACTCTCTTTCTTTAGATAATACCACCGGTTCTTTGTGTACCATCGTTAAAAATCAGCTCCCTACCTCATTAGTCGGTTCAAGTACTGAAATAGTTGCTAAATGTTAAAAACCTAAATGCACAACCAACTTATCCTTAGGATAAGTCTTACTGTAAATCATATTTAATATATGGCTACTCATTAGTTTAAATGAATTAATCAATATGATGTTCAATTTTCACTAGTCAACCCTTAATAGGGCATTCATGAATGATATGTAATATATGTTCTAAAATATCATTCATTCTCTTTCCGCACTTCGTGCAATCATAATTCAATACTACACAGTCCTTTCCCCGAGCCTTACTTTAGAGGTCAATGCTCTTACAGAACTCTGTCGTTATATGGTTGAATAATTCAGCCTAAGCATATTTCGCTTCCTATCAGAGGGTTCATTGAGTTTTCCTGTTCTGGCTAGTTGCATCAAATATTCGAAGTAGCTTTTTCACCTAAAACTCCAGTATAACCTTAGGTACGTAATACGAATAAGAGTATGTAGAGCGTTGTCCAGTGTTCTTATCAATCAGCAAGAATAATAGCCGCAGTGGTAGAAGTTACTGCCTGTTACGGCCTTCTTAACTTTCATCTTTATTTCTTCTCTCCTGTAAATGTAGCTAATCTATTCAAATCACTAGCATTTAACATTTTCATTTCTATTTGATGCTTCAAGCGAGAGTCGATGACATAGTTCGAGTGATGTACTCAATTGTTATCGAAGGATATAAGGCAAGGTAATTGCTGTATTAACTCATAATGTTTGACCCCCTCAATTTTCAATGGTCGTTCTATGTTTAAAAAAAGTTGCTTGTTTAAGGTAAAACAAATTATTGCTTTATCAGCTAAGTGGTTGGAAATCGCGAAAAAATACCAGGGTTTAAGAGTTGTATACAAGGTTTTTTTGTGTGGAGATTAAAGTGAGAAGTTTACAGATATTCATAAAGACTCAAATTCGAAGAGGAAAAAAGATAGATCAAGATGTGGAGGAGAATTTTTTTCACATGTGTGGAAACTACTAAGAGGAGTATGGAAAATCTTAAGACGGTACTGTATTTGGTTCAAAAGATTGGTCTTCAAGCCACCCTGTGTAAGAAACTTCGATATAAAAGGAACTCACAACAGTGAGATGCAAGGTAGGCTTTCATGGCTCTATCTTTCATCCAAGAAAGCCCTGTTTAATAAGATAAGATTGTGGACCACTAACTTTAGTCAACTAAATGACCAAAGGCGGGTACTTTAAACATTTGCTAAACTTTTTCCATACAAAAAATGGCTTGACTAGTCGTTCACATAAAGCAAGATTTTTAGTAAACGTCTCATGTCTACGACAACTCTATGGGACGGCCACCATGTAAATTAAACAAATCGACGAGGACAGTGTACCGAGGTCAGATGTTTTAGATGTGTGGAAATTTTGAGAAAGTCTCAACCATCGTAATTTACTCAATTCTCATGTTTACTTTAACTTATTACATTTAACTAATATAATGCCTATCATAGAAAAAAAAGGCAGCAGGAATGTCGCCCTACCACCCTATTTGAAATTGGGATTGACTATAAGCTTAAATACTTCGTCCACTTGAACTTGTAGATACTCACATACTTTGATTGCAACCGGAAGCGATGGTTGATGCTTATTACGTCTCAGCAGGTTGATGGTATCTTGCGTAACATTACAGTATGTAGCTAATTCTTCCTCAAGTTCTTTAAGAGATGGGCGGGCAGTGCCACGAGTTCCAGCTGCTCTTCTTGCTTGCTCCATTATCAATAGTTCAGTTAGGTTGTTTTCAGTCTTGTACGGTAGTGGTATTCTTGCCACAATGAATCATCTCCTAAAAAAGTGCATATACTTTTACGTACTCGTCGGTACTCTTTTACTTCTATAATTCAGGAAACGAGTCACTTGCTCAGTTTGAGCATTGAACCTAATCATCATTAAGAAGCTTAGTACAGGTGTATCTATAATAGCTACTTTATATCCTTCCTTGAGTGTTTGTTCCAATCAGAGTTAATTTCATCTAAATTAAGTAACTAAAAGAAATCCAACTTTGATTGGAGCTTGCTGATTGTAGGAAAGAACAATACTTTTTTTTGGAAAATAAGTCTATTCTTACGCTTAGTTAACATAGTGTAAATTTATACATTCTTATGAATTATTTCATAATATCTTAACTATTAATTATTATATTTCGCCCATTTACGTATTGTCAATACCCTACCGTTGTGTAAGAGGTCGGTAAAATTACACCAAGTTTACAGAAAACGCTTTATTATTGTGCCAAGTTTTTTTGCTATAATAGCAATATTTTCAACTGAATTTATACACCTTCCCATTATATTTCCCATTTTCATAGTTCTCATTTTCTTTTAACTCAGTTTTGCATCTGTTCATATAAGTCATGAAGACTCAAGTTTTACGGTTACCTCTTTGCTGCACTATGTAGTAACACCATATATTATTTTATCTACTCCATCTTTTAATGAGACCCTACTTATCCTGGATAACGGGCTGATTTTAAACAACATATCATCTCCAGTCTATTAACATAATGCGAGTATATAGTTTCCCGTACAGGGGAAACTCAAGGGTATATATGTTCTTATTTGCATTGTTAAAATCAACCAACTTCTTTGTCTTCACTTTATGTTGTTGTTATTTTTTTCGAACAAAAAAATGCCACTAATTGTGGCATACTCTCGGTAGTCATTCAATTATCCTGCTCAGTCAGGTTTGTATTATTTTCCCGTTTCAGCAAACGTCCTAATACGCTCCCAAATCTGGTCACGAACCCCTTGGAATAGGGCCCCATTTCTCTTCATCTGACCCTTGTGCTTTGGCAGGATCATAAAATCCCCAGTGTTCTCGCTTCACATGTGGAGGCGTCATTGGACATTTATCTACGGCATACCCACATAATTTGACTACGAAATCAGCGTTGTTCAACAACTCTGAATCAAGGATGTCCGAGGTTTGAGTCGAAATATTCAGATCAACTTCGTTCATGGCTTCAACCGCTTTTGGATTCAGACCATGAGTCTCCAATCCTGCTTCTCGATTTCTTAAATAGCAGTATGGCAAGAAGTAAAGCAATTCCTACAGCTCCAAAACCCAACCAATTTAAATACAGGACAGATGTACGACTGATCACAATCCCACCTAATCCAGATCCCAGTGCAAAACCAAATTGGATAAACGACGTATTTACGCTAAGGGCAATGTCAGGATTACGAGGTGCCAGTGTAACCAGATATAGTTGCTGGGCCGGAGATATGCTCCACGTTGCCAACATAAAGATCATTAAAACCAAGATTAACATCATAAGATTAACTCCAGCTAGAACAAACAAAAGAAGAGTTATGCCTTGTAACAGAAGGCCTAGACAGATTGTAAACTTTGATCCCTTTGCATCTGCCAATTGTCCGCCCACTTTTGATCCGACAAAGCTGCAAATTCCCGCGAGAAACAGAACACCGCTTATCTCGGTCATGGTAAGAGTCGATGTAGCTTGCAAGAAAGTCGTAATATACGTGAACAGTGTCGAATAGCCGCCGATATACAATAACGTAATAAGCAAGGCAGTCAGAATGAGTGGATTTTTTAAAATGGAGAGCTGCATTCTGAGGGTGATTTTTTCTTCCTCTTTGATTGCCGGAACCTTTTTGTAGATAATAAGTAATGGAAGAACACTTAACAAACCGATTAAAACAAATAGAACTCTCCATCCAAACATTTCACTAAAAAATGTGCCTAGAGGGACACCGAGTACCAGCGAACTGCTTAGCCCCATCAAAATGATGCCGATGGCATTGCCCCTTTTTTCTTTTTCAACCAGTCGTGTCGACACGGCCATTGCTACTACGGTAGCCACTCCTCCGCTAGCCCCTTGAATAATTCGCACCCATAGCAAAGTTTCATAAGAAAGATCAACAAGCATAAGTCCGTTGCTGGCAATAAACACACTGAGGGCGGCCAACAGTAACTTCTTGCGATCCATATTTATTGTAATTGCAATGAGAATCGGAGCGATAATGGCCGCTGCCAGGGCGAATACAGTCACCAGTAAACCCACTTCGGAAGTAGATACGCTCAAGTCTGAGGCGATCATTTCTATGACTCCTGTAATAATGTATTCAAGGGTTCCGATCAGAAAAACAGCCAATGCCAAAATATATATAATCCATTTATTTTTCACTTTAATCCACTCCGTCTTCTTCAGTTATCTATTTAGTATTGGAATTTGTATTTCTATAAACTGTACATCTTGTTCTTGAGATAAGGGTATGTATAACTCCCTACCAGCTCCGTTCTCCTTGATCTGATAGTTATTCTTCTCAATCCATGTAGCTAGATGGACACAGGCTTTACAGGCAAAGGTGGCATTGGAACGATAAGCTATGGTGGCCATCATGGGCTCGGCAGGAAGAGTCCGCAGTTGAAATGGGTCGGGAGGTGATCGCAGATCACAGCTTAAGAAGTAACCTATTTCAAACTCGAACTCATCCTCTTGTCCTGCGATTTCTTTCCACAAAACAACCTGAGGTCCGTGGATCAGTTGGCGCATTTCTTTTGTTAATGACTGATCAAACTGATGAAATAAACTCGGGATCTCCTCTTCCCTCCCGCACCCTGTCTGAAAAAGAAACGGTCGAGCACCTTCCTCTTTGATTCGGATTTCTTGCCCAGTTTCGACATGCCCCTCTTCCTCTATAAGCTGCATGCGTTCATCAATTCGGACGAGTTTAGCTTGTTCCGTATCGATAATCTGCTGAATTTCGCTTCTTTTTAGCTTAAACATGCCTTGAATATTCTCCAATGTAATATGTTCCTGTAACAGCTGTGTGATTTGTGGCAACGTAAACCCCAATTCTTTATAAATGAAGATTCGGTTAAGCTCAAGAAGCTGATCTGCGGAATAGTAACGGTAACCCGTATCGTGATCTACCTTTCTCGGCTTAAGTATGCCAATCTGGTCATAATAACGCAGTGTTTTTAATGAGACCCTGCTCAGCCTGGAAAATGCACTGATTTTGAACAACATATCAACTCCAATCTATTAACTTAATGCGAGTATATAGTTTCCCGTACAGGGGAAAGTCAAGGGGGGATGTGCTTCTCATTTGCTAGCTAAATCAACCACCTTCCTTGTCATCACTCTATGTTGGGGTTATGGGTAAGTCAAAGAACCGTTTCTGAATGAAACGTTCATTTTTTTTGAACAAAAAAAATGCCACTTATCATGGCATTCTCTCGGTACTCATTCAATTATCCTGCTCAGTCAGGTTTGTATTATTTTCCGGTTTCAGCAAATGTTTTAATACGCTCCCCAATCTGGTCACGAACCCTTTGGAATACGGCCCATTTCTCTTCATCTGTACCTTGCGCTTTGGCAGGATCATCAAATCCCCAGTGCTCTCGCTTCACATGTGGAGGCGTCATTGGACATTTATCTGCGGCATCCCCACACAACGTGACTACGAAATCAGCGTTGTTCAACAACTCTGAATCAATGATGTCCGAGGTTTGAGTTGAAATATCCAGATCAACTTCGTTCATGGCTTCAACCGCTTTTGGATTCAGACCGTGGGCCTCAATTCCTGCGCTATAGATATTCCAGTCCTCACTCAGATATTTCTTGGCCCAGCCTTCGGCCATTTGACTCCGGCAAGAGTTGCCTGTGCACAGGAAGTACAGTGTTTTTTTACTCATGTTCATCGTCTCCTCGTTACTTGAATTATAGATTGCTTTTATAGAATGCTTAACCACAGATACAGACCCACTAGCGTAATAAACAGAGTCGGAATGGTGATTATGATACCCGTCTTGAAGTAAGTGCCCCATGAGATTTTGACACCTTTGGTGCTGAGAACATGAAGCCAAAGCAGGGTCGCGAGTGAACCAATCGGGGTAATCTTGGGACCCAGGTCTGATCCAATAATATTGGCATAGATGAGCGCATCCCGAACCGTTCCCGTAGCCGTTGTTGCATCAATGGCAAGTGCATCAATCAAAACGGTAGGCATATTGTTCATCAGGGATGAGATGATTGCTGCGATAAAGCCCATACCCATTGTTGCAGCAAACAATCCTTGATCAGCTACAGCCTGAATGACTACGGCCAACAGATCGGTCAAACCTACGTTACGTAGACCATAAACTACGACATACATGCCGATGGAGAAAAATACAATGGCCCACGGCGCTTCTTTGACAACCAATGTTGCTGGTACAGCTGAACTGCGGGAAGCCATGATCAGGAAGAATATCGCGACAATACCTGCCACAAGAGATACGGGAATTCCGATAAATTCACTGGTAAAGTATCCAATGAGAAGAACCGCTAACACCACCCACGACAACCGAAACATCTTCATATCCTTAATGGCAGTTACCGGAGGTTTCAATTCACTGGCATCAAATCGTTTGGGAATACTCTTGCGGAAAAAGAGATACAGTACACCTATACTCGCCGCCAGTGAGAACAGATTTGGAACAAACATCCTTCCTGCGTACTCCATAAACGTAATACCAAAGAAATCGGCAGACACTATGTTGACCAGGTTACTTACAACCAATGGCAAGGAAGTTGTATCCGCAATAAATCCACTGGCGATAATAAATGGAAATACTCTCTTCTCATCGAAATTCAGTGCACGTACCATGGCTAAAACAATCGGTGTCAGAATCAGTGCACCTCCATCATTGGCAAAGAAAGCAGAAACCACTGCACCAAGGATGGAGACATAAATAAACATACGTACACCATTGCCATGAGCGGCTTTGGCCATATGTAAGGCAGCCCATTCAAAAAAGCCGATACGATCCAGAATTAATGAGATCAGAATGATTGCCACAAAAGCAAGCGTGGCGTTCCATACGATTTGTGTCACATCCCATACATCTTCCAAATTGACCACACCCACAAGTAAAGCAAGGATTGCTCCGCCGCAAGCAGACCAACCAATGGACAGGTTTTTAGGCTGCCAAATAACGAGTACAAGTGTAATCAAAAAGATGATGCAGGCTAACAGCGTAGAAAACAAAACGATACACCCCCTTTCAGTTCATCTTAATTTACATTGGTATATAATGATATGCTTATATATTGATCAAAAATTAATTACATACTGATGTAAAGTTTTCTTTATTTAACGATTTAAGAATAGTTGCTGTATCCGGCATCAATTCCAGGACAGATGAAATATAGGGTGTATTCTCTACATTTAAAGAGTAGTATACCCACTGACCACGTTTACTTTCTTTAACCAAGCCTTGATCCTTCAGTTTGCGCAAATGTTGACTAATTCCAGGTTGTGACATGTCTAAAATCTCTACAAATTCACACACGCACCATTCACGTTCCTTGAGGAGTGTAAGGATCGTAAGGCGTGTTTTATCACCGAGCAATTTAAGCTTATCCGCTATCTCTTGCATAGAATCCATAGCACGTCCTCCTTCAATTAAATATAAGTGTATGCTTATATTATAATACCAAAAAAATGAAGTCGAATTTTTACTTGATGACTAAGTCCAAAAAGCGTTGGTTCGAATTCGAACCAACGCTTTTTGGAGTTTGTGATAAATTTTTAAATAAACAGATTATGATTTGCTTGTGAGGCTTGACCAAGATAGTAACCGACACCACCGATTTTGACTTGGTCTATTAATTCTTCACGCTGGATTGCCATTAAATCCATAGACATTTGGCAGGCAACGATCTCTGCTCCTTGTGCAATTACACTCTCTATCAATTCTTCCAACGAAGGCACATGATGTTTTTTCATCAGACCACGGATCATTTTCGGGCCTGCTCCGAGCATATTCATTTGGGACATGCCAAGCTTCTGGCTGCCGCGAGGCAGCATCATATCAAACATACGGCCGATCATGGTTTTGGATAACTTTTGCGGTTGCGGCTTACGAATAATACTCAATCCCCAAAATGTGAAAAATAGAGTTACTTTTCGTCCACTGGCTGCGGCCCCATTTGCAATAATGAGTGAGGCAATCGCTTTATCCAGATCGCCACTGAAGACTACCATTGTGCTGGCAGGATCGCTGACGGGAGAATCCGATACCGGTTGTGCTGTATTTTTAACAAGGACAGACTCAATTGTACCGCCTTTCAGTCTTTCCAACTGCAAGATGGTGGAACCTGACATCGTGGCCCATGCTTTGACATCTTCATAGAAGCCTGGATCGGAAGCTTTCACACGCAGGGTTTCTCCGTTCGAGAGTTGATCCATTTTCTGCTTCACTTGGATTAGCGGACCAGGACAACTCAATCCGCATACATTCAAGTCATGATCAATACGTTGTGGCTGTGTCGAGTCAGCTGGAATAGACTTCTTTCCCTTAGCTTCCAGCGCAGGATTATGATAATCTTGTTTTCCAGCAGGAATTGGAGCAGGCTTAAACTGGGCTTGACGGTATGTTTTATAACCACCACTCAAGTTTTTCACGCTAAAACCATGCTGACGCAGAATTTGCGAAGCTGTGTAACCACGTAAGCCGACTTGACAGTATAGCCAGATTTCTTTGGATGGGTCTAATTCATCTAATCGCTCACGAAGCTCATCAACTGGAATAGAGAGTGAACCCGGAATATGACCATTTTGATGCTCCATTTCACTGCGAACATCCAGAAGTATTGATTGCTCCGGCTGACGATCAGCCAGTTGATTATAGGTGAACGTCTGAACACGTCCAGTAATCATATTTTCTGCTGCATATCCAGCCATATTCACGGGATCTTTGGCAGAAGAATAAGGTGGTGCGTAACTCAGTTCAAGCTCTGTCAAATCCCGGACATGTCCTCCAAAATGAATGGCAACAGCAATGTCATCAATTCGTTTATCCACTCCATCATACCCGACTGCTTGTGCGCCTAAAATCTTACCTTCCGGAGTAAACAGCAGTTTAAGAGTAATTGCGCTAGAACCCGGATAATACGATGCATGAGAAGCAGGGTGTACGATAACGGTTTGATATTCCACGCCGAGACGCTGGAGTGTTTTCTCATTACTGCCTGTTGTGGCTGCGGTCATTCCAAATACTTTGATAATGGACGTACCTTGTGTTCCTTTATAGGTAGAATGAAGCCCTGCGATACGGTCAGCAACAATACGGCCTTGTTTGTTGGCAGGTCCGGCAAGTGGTATCGTTGCCTTCGTACCATGAATGGTTTCCGTTACTTCGATGGCATCCCCAACAGCATAGATATGTGGCACATTGCTTTCTAAGGCTTCATTTACGATAATATGTCCACGTGCACCCAGAGAAACACCGCTATCTTTCAAGAAATAGGTGTCCGGCGTTACGCCTATCGCAAGAATAACCATGTCAGCTGTTAGCGTATGACCATCCGCAAGTTCAACCCCAATGCCCTGCTCCAGGGAAAGGAATCCCTGAACACGCTTGGAAAACAGCAGGTTCACACCATGATTCTCCATTTCCTGTGACAATGCGGCTGCTAATTCGGGATCATATGGTGTGAGTACTTGTGCGTTCCCCTCAACCAGCGTTACATTCAGACCAGCTTCCTTTAAATTCTCAGCCATTTCCACACCTATAAATCCACCACCTATGACGATCGCAGACTTGTTGTTAGAAGAACTTACCTGGTCTTTGATCCGATCAATATCTGGAATACTTCGTACGGTATAAATTAGTGGATTGTCCTTACCCGGCAGATCGGGAATGATCGGTTTTGCACCTGGTGACAATATCAACTCGTCATAGCTTTCTTCATATGCACCGCGTTCCTGCGACTGTATCTTAACCACTCGCTTCTGCGAATCGATAGCTACAACCTCACTTCTTGTGCGAACATCGATACGAAAACGATCAGCCATCCCTTTTGGCGTTTGCACCAGCAGACGCTCTCGGTCATCGATTGATCCCCCTACATAATAAGGTAAGCCACAATTGGCAAATGAGATATAAGGCCCTTTCTCAAAGATAATAATCTCGGCATGTTCATCCAGACGGCGAAGACGTGCAGCTGAAGATGCACCTCCAGCTACCCCGCCAACAATCAGTACTTTTTTACTCATGATTCACAATCATCCTTTTCAAATAAAGTATTTATAATCTGTTCAACCCGTGGATCAGCAAGCACATAGTTCACTTCAAGACCATTGCGCTCTGTAGCAACAATACCTGCACTACGAAGCTTCTGGAGGTGTTGTGACACTGTAGATTGGGGAAGATCCAGACATTCCTGCATATAAGAAACATTACATTTTTTTTTCATCATCAGTCCCCTCACAATGCATAAACGAATGGGGTGAGATAAAGCTTTCAGCAGATTAGCGGGTTCATCGAACTGTTTAATATTATTGCTGTCAAAAGCGGGAATGTTCAAAAGTATTCCTCCTAAATCGTTATATCGTAATAATACGATTTATTGATATGGATGTCAAATACATTCTCAAATGAAGGAGTTCAATAAGTTACATCCCCTCCTCAACCCTACGGTATGGGCTTGTTTTAGGTGGATGACAAAAATGCCTGCCAAAACCGCTAAAAGCGAATTCTGACAGGCGTTTCAAAGTGTATCCGTTCTTCATAAAATAGCGATTCAATTGAAAGTCTTATGTTAAGTTAGAGTATAACAGGCTGAATCAGTCCGTCCTTACCAAAAAGAAGCGGGTCCATACATATTTCGCGGTGATAGCCCTTTCCAGAGGAGAATCTGGATAGTGGCGTGACAAAACGGTGATAGGCTATCCGGTACTGATCAGTTTCGGAATCATTAAAGATACAGTGATGACCTGTGCCCAGCATGCCCTTCTCGACATTTTTGCTCAAAATCGGGTATTGATAGGTAATTGGACCGTATAATTGCTCAGACGTACCGTAATTCACATGATAGTTTTCGCTGCCTGTATCATCACAGGACCACGTAAAGTGATACAGTCCCCCCTGCTTTAACACAGTTACCGCCTCGCGAAAATCATGCAGCCCTGACAGATTACTCATGGTGTCCTCTACTACACTTATCATGTCTTCATTAAGCTCCACAATGGCAGCATGTCCATTGCCAAATAGCAGATATGGTCTTCCATCTTCCTCAACATAGATGGAGGGATCAATAGCCTGGCCCATGGTAATGCCCAGACGTTTCAACTGCTCCATTGTGATCAAAGGTTGCGACTCGGCCAGGAATGGACCAATCGGTGTATCCGCTACAGCAACGCCGATGGCACTCTCGCCGTTCAGCATTTTGCCACAGAAATAAAAATAGAACTTCCCGTTTCGGCTGGAAATTGCCGGTGCCCAGGCATTACCGGTTGCCCAAGGGACATCCTCTGTTCCCAGATCAAGGATCACACCTTCGTCTTGCCAATGCTGGAGGTCTGAAGAAGAAAACACCTTGAACTGTGTTCCCGACCACCCCTCGAAGCCATCTGTTGTCGGATACATATAGTAACGATCCTCAAACTTGGCGACATCAGGATCGGCATATTGTCCCGGAAGCACTTGATGACCATCCCCGAAAGCCGCGAGAAGCCGACTGCACTCCTCATTTGTAATTGGAAGGACACTTCCATGCCGTTTTTGAGTCGTTCCCATATCAAAATCACCATCAGGGACAATTCGGAATTCTCCGCTTCCCAGATCTGTAGTCAACAGAGGAAGATACCCCTTGCCTTCTGCAAATCGATCAACAATCAGGCACCATTCCTCCCTGTCATTGAATTTAAAGATCTGAGGTCCCTCCACACCTGCCACAGCCTCCAGTATGGGGGCTTGCAGCGTAACGAAAGCTCCTTTGTCGAGAGAGTCTCCTTTTTCTACCCGTATGTTTTTGGTTGTTTCATCCTTGGAGTATCGATAGTAACAACCAGCCGAAGGAAGAATCGTTGTATCAATAATATGATTATCCCGCTCAATGTATTTTTCCGATGTGGAGAACGTACGGAAGTCTTTTGTACGAGCGCTGTATATTTTTTGCTTTCGTTCTTTCTCCTGAGGTTCTTGCGTTGCAGAAGCCCAAAATACGAGAAACTTATCTGTTTTTTCATCATACACAGCTTCGGGTGCCCAGACACATCCAGCCCCCTCAACACCCAGTGTAACGTTCCATGGGGACGACCAATTCACGAGATTGCTGGATTCCCATATAATTACGTCCCGGCTCCCCGCATTAACGGCATGAGTCCATCCTTTGCCGCTTGCGATGCGGAGATCCGTAGCAATCAGATAGAATTTATTTTCCTTGACTGAACGAATCAGAAACGGGTCCCGTACCCCCTTTTCTCCAAGATCGGAAAACAGCACAGGCATTCCACTATTAAGATCCTTCCAGTGAAGACCATCCTCGCTATAGGAGAAATAAACCTGCTCTCCGTCTGGTTGTTCGCCAATAAAATGTACAAAGAGATACCCATTATAATTTGGAGTTGGTGTGGTCAATGGTAAGAGCCTCCTGAAATGAAATTGGATTTAAATGATTTACCTTAACAGAAAAAAATGAAAGCGTTCACCTTATGTTGTATCATACTTCAAAAATAGTGGCATGAGTATATTTTTATAATCTCGTATATTGCAGATCATGTGAATCTTTTGCTGGAACCCTATTGTCCTGATTGGGATGTTTGACTTACTGCTCATGCAAAGAATTAACACATCGCCTTATTTTACCTCAGGTATACAAAATTCTTGGTTTTCATTTACAAATGAATGCTAACCTTTTTAATGATGAACAAATGAATATAGATTCATGCATTCATTTTTGTTTTCGAGATATGATGAGGAGGAATCATTGTGAAATTATCCAAAAGAGTATTACCAGCGGTAGCGCTGACTCTGGCTGTATCGGCTTCTAGTCTCTTGTCTGCCGGACAAGCAAGTGCCGTTCAAGCTGTAAGTGTAGAGAAAAAACAAATCAAGAACATCATCTTCCTCATTGGGGATGGCATGGGGACCTCTTATACTTCTGCCTACCGTTATATGAAGGATGATCCTTCAACGAAGGGCATGGACAGAACCGTATTTGACCCTTATCTTGTCGGGGCACAGATGACTTATCCGGATGATGATAAACAAAATGTGACGGATTCCGCTTCCGCAGCAACAGCCATGTCGGCAGGCGTTAAAACCTACAATGCTGCTATTGCGGTCGACCCCGCACAGAAGGAAGTTAAAACCGTACTGGAGCAGGCCAAAGAAAACGGGAAAGCCACCGGGCTCGTGGCTACATCGGAGATCACTCATGCCACACCGGCTGCATTCGGTGCCCATGATATCAGTCGAAAAAACATGGATGCCATTGCGGACGATTATTATGATGAATTGATTAATGGCAAGCATAAGGTTGATGTCCTACTGGGTGGAGGGAAATCCAATTTTGTGCGCGAGGGTCGTGACCTGACGAAGGAGTTCCAAAAGGCCGGATTCAGCTATGTGACGGATCGTTCCGCTCTCCTTGCTGATAAGAATCAACAAGTGCTTGGACTGTTTGCCGATGGAGGATTGGACAAGATGATCGATCGTACTGCTGCAACGCCATCATTGGCTGAGATGACCAATACAGCGATTGATCGCCTCAGTTCGAACGACAAAGGGTTCTTTCTAATGGTCGAAGGAAGCCAAATTGACTGGGCAGGACATGATAATGATATCGTTGGCGCAATGAGTGAAATGGAAGATTTCGCGGCAGCATTTCAGGCAGCTATTGATTTTGCCAAAAAAGATGGTGAAACACTTGTCGTAGCTACTGCCGACCACTCCACGGGCGGACTTACGCTTGGAAAAGACGGCGAATACAACTTCTTCGTAGACCCGATTAAAGCTGCACTGCGGACACCAGACTTCATGGCCGCACAAATTGCGAAGGGTGCTTCGGTTGAAGAAACACTGAAAAGTTATCTGAAACTCGAGTTGAAGGCGGAAGAGATTGAATCGGTGAAAGAAGCAGCCAAAAGTGCAGATGTAACGAAGATTGATAATGCCATTGAAGCAATTATTAATAGTCGTTCGTTTACGGGTTGGACCACAGGTGGACATACAGGTGAAGATGTTCCTGTCTATGCCTACGGCCCGGCAAGTCATCGCTTCGCCGGTTTGATCGACAACACAGATAATGCCAAGATCATATTTGATATCCTCAGCAAGCACCAATAATTTCACCATAATTCGGTAGTTTACGATCATCCCTTCTCTTCTTTCATCTGAAGAGAAGGGAATTTTTTTCATTTCTGATGGTGTCACTCGACATCAATGGGATGCTTGATTTGATCCTCATAATAATCAATATAGATCCTGCCATCACTTCCTTTTACAGCATAGAATACATCGTTTATGTTCTTGCTTTTCGATTCAAGCTGTTGCATTAATTCCTTATCAGATATGCCATTCAGTTCAAGATTCTTGCTTAACATCTCCCCGTCCATAATTAACTCCACAGGCATGCGTTCTGGATTGGATTCTACCTTCTTATGAATATCCGCAAGCGTAGCTGTTCTATAGTTGGCTTTTTTCATGACTGAGACTTGTCCATTCACTTCGAGCAAAGCATACTCCACTTCTTCTATGTTGAAAATATCTTTCTGTCTTAGCACTTGGTTTAAGGAATCCAATGTCAGTTTATTCTTGGCGAGGTTATTTTCAAGAATTTTGCCGCCTTCAATTAATACGGTAGGTGAACCTTCTGCCAGTAGGCGGATTTTTCTGCTTTTCAGATTTAATTTAGATAACAGATAAGAGGTTCCGGTAAAAACAATTAGAGAAATAATCAGATGTGTGACTTCTATTTTCTCGTTAAAAGCTAGATTGGCAGCTATGGCTCCCATAATGACTGCGGTGACAAATTCATGGAAGTTCATATCAGACAACGTTTGTTTTCCCAATATACGAGCAATACCCAATAAAAGCAAAAAGGCAAAGATACTTCGGGTGAAGATGATAACATGTTCGTACAATACAAGCACCCTTTCACTCGTTAGATAATTATGGAACTCTTTTGAGTATTCACAGAATTATTCTTAAATATGTCGCCTTATCTAATGCTATAAACGGAAAGCAGGCTACCTGATCCCCTGCCAAAGTTAATACTTCGATTCGGCCGGGCTGGTTCTCCGCGCTGCTGAGGATGACCAGGTCAGAATTCTTTAGAAGCTTCAGGATATTAATTACAAGTCACACATGCCTTTTCCGAATTTGCCAGTATGCATTATATCCCATGGAGTTGGTTACCATATACAACACCACTTGCTTTGAAGGGAGAGAAATCCGATAAATGCAGTTAACGATTGGTTAAGGCAGGTCGCCCACAATTATCTACTCATTGTCATTGCTGCGGTGCTCTTTTTTGCTGTCAAAGCAGTCATTGGATTCTACACGTACAAGCATTATGACAAAAAACTGGATGCACTTACAGATAAGGTGGATCGTCTTCTCGAAGAGAAAACAACGGAGTGATGCAGCTTATTTTGAACTATAGAAGCAACAAGTTTTGGAGGAAAAATGCATGATAGGAAACATTCTGTTGGGTATGGTCATTCCCATTATAATGGGCGTATGGATTCTGCGTCGGAACTTTACAATCCTTATTCAATATTATCCACTCGGCGTGGCTATATCGTCCTGCATTAACAATGTAGGATTCAATTATTTCTGGAACATTCTCCCGAATACACGTAACCAATCCTATGCTGCTCTACCAATGGATCTTGGAATCTATCCGATTGCCGGTTGCCTGATGATGTATGCGATTTTAGTGAAAGGGGCCCATCCATGGTTAGCGATCCTTGTTGCATCATTGTCGCTGACCTTAATTGAGTGGGTTGCGAAAATGATTGGACATGTCATTTATTTTAATGGATGGAACATTTTTTGGACCTTTTTGTCATACCTCCTGCCATTTGTTATTGCTTATGGTTACAGTAAAATATTGACGTATACCAAGTGAATTTTCACTGAAGCTTTCGAATAATAAGCCGGGACAGATTGATATGGGTTAACGCTGATAGGCTTACGTGCATACCCTAACTCATATTGGTCTTGGAGGGATTCGTTAATGTATGTGACATATCCGTATGGTTACAGGTACACTTTTACTCCGGTATGGGCAACATCATCAGCCGAAGCACTTGAATTAATCAAATCCGCTGTGCAGGGAGAACGAAACGACGAGATTTTCTATGATTCACTGATTCAGTTGTCACCTGATGCCAATCAGGCTGCCATCATCACGAGCATCCGTAATGATGAACGTGGACATAATCAAATGTTTCGGCAAATGTACAAAGATCTAACGGGTCAGGAGATTTCCGGCGTAAGTAGTGAGCCGGTTGAGACGGTCACCTCTTATCTTGCTGGGCTGCAACAGGCGTTTCAAGGTGAATTGGCGGCCGTGGAAAAGTATAGAAAAATATGGTTTGGTCTCCCTTATGGCATATATAAAGATACGGTGTGGGGGATCATTCTGGATGAACAGAAACATGCGGATAAATATAACAATCTGATTACCTACAATTTGCCGAGATAGTGATGTAGGGGATAAATAACGCGTGTATTCGTTCAAAAATAACAATTGGAATCAGCAAAAAACCAGTGAATGAGTTATATTCACTGGTTTTGCTTTGCCGGGTCACTCTTTTAAAATCTAAATCTCATATGCATTCTTTCAACATATCAGGTTCCACATGAACGTGAACGGTGTATACGTCATGCTCCTCCATTAACTCGTTCTCCACGTCTGTACAGATATCGTGTGCTTGTTGAAGATCCAGCTCAGCATGTACGGTGATGACAACATCCACGACAGCATTATTGCCATAATTGCGGGCTCTTACGTCTTTGACCTTCTCTACACCGTCTATTCCGGCAATCGTCTTTTTGTACTCCTGAATCAGTTCAACATCAAAACCATCGGTCAGATGATGTGTGGCTTCCTTGAAAATGTCCCAAGCGGTCTTGCAGATCAGGAAACCTACGATGACAGCTGTTACAGGGTCCAGCCATGGGAGGCCGAACTGGGAACCCACGATTCCAATGACCGCACCGGTGCTCACCCAGGCATCGGAGATATTATCTCGAGCTGCAGCCATGACCGCCTGACTTTTAATACGTGTAGCAAGTCTCTTGTTATAGCGATAGACCAGATACATGATAACCGCGCAGAAAATACCTGTGTACGCGGCGATGATATCCGGAGATTCTTGTGTACCCTGGAACACAGAACCGATGGCTTCAAACAGTACTTGTAAACCTACTGCCATCATAATGAAAGAAGCAACTAGTGACGCAACGGTCTCTGCTCTCCAGTGGCCATATGTATGGTCTTTGTCGGCTGGGCGTTGGGCAAGTTTCAAACCGATCAGTACAGCTATGGAGGCCACAATATCGGTGGCATTGTTTAATCCATCCGCCTTGAGCGCTTCTGATCCGGCAATATTGCCAACGATCAGTTTTAATAAGGTCAAACATATGTAGGCGATAATGCTGATGATCGCTCCGCGCTCCCCCAGCTTTAGATTATCGTATTTTAGTTGATCCAAAATGATATCCTCCTGCAATCTTCATTTCTAGCACGTGTATGATGGTATCATTGAAGATTTGTGTGGGTCTAGAGAAACGTTTTGAGTGTGACGAAACATAATCTGAAAGCGGCAATTTTTTTAAGAGAATCCAAAAAAGTTGGATTTGGCAAACTTAACTGTTTAATGGGTGATAAGAGGAAGATTTCCGATTGCCTTCCTTCCTCTTACCACACTTTCTTGCACCTAGACAAAAAGAGCCAAATGGATTGCTCTCATCCACTCGGCTCTTAGCGTTATTTTACACTAATTTGTATAACATCACTTACTGTTGTTTCACTTCCATTCATGATTCAGGGTCATTCTTCAGAAACTGTCGGTTCATCTGGAGCCTCATTTGCAAGCAACTGCGAATCATCGGAATGCCGTTCGAACATAACAGCGTCAACTCTCGTATAGATCATATCCGCAGGAAGCGTTGGTGGGTCTACCGTTGTAGGCGTAACTCTGGTTAACCGGACATACTCGCTGCCGTCACCCGTAAAGTCGAACGTTCCCAGATTAACCCAACCCGATGAGCCGGCCGTTGCATCGATATAGGTGACCTCGGTACCCGTTTTATGTTTCACTTCCACTTTGACATTGTTATCGTTTGCGGTCGTATGGACAAGTTTGTAGATCGAGACCGTATATTTCCCCTCTGGAAACTCGCCTTTCCACGTTGCTGATGATCCTTGAACGGTTGAATAGCGGGATTTAACCCCAATTTTGTATCCAGCTAAATTGCTTTGGCTCCAAGACCCTTCTGTCGTGTATAACCCTGTTGTATTTGTACTGTCCACGATAACCGTTAGGTCCCTGATCGTGATGTTCAAAGGCGGTGTGGTTAAGGTCACTCCGTCAATCGTGACAGTAGCCCATACCTCAATGTGATCCGTGTTCCCATCGAGATTAAGAAGAGTCAACAACCCACTGCTATTCACTTCAGCCAGATCCGTACGATCAACGAAATACTGCACATCGGCCTGTGTAAGATCACCGATCAAACCGTTATCCAAGTAGCCGGTTACGCTCAGTTGTGCGGTTTGAGTCATCTGCAACTCGTTCCGATCGGACATGATCACAGCAGACTCCAATTGCGGTATCCTGTTTGGGTCCACCCACATGATTGCATCGGCAACGACTCTGGACTTGTTGGCCTTATTGGTTAATTCCACGTACCCGCTATCGCCTGCAGCAAAAGGATAATCACCTAGGTGCACCCAAGTACCATTCGCTGTTGTCTCATCAACTGTCACCGTCTCGGAGCCGCCGCTATGATAAACGGTAAATGAGGCATTTGTTGCCCAATTTTCACTCGTAGCCGTGATTTGCGGAATCTTGTAATACACACTGTAAGTGACACTTTCCGGCAGCTCAGGCCGCCATCTCATTTTGCTTGTCGCTGTGCCGGTCGTAGATTTGGCATACACATAGTTATCATAATAATAATCGTTAGCCGTCGTATCCCTTATCCAGACACCTTCTGTCTCCGCCTCCGTATTATCCACAATGATGGTTGAACTATCCTGCCCATCGGGTTGAACTGGAGTTTCCGATACCTGATTAGGCAGATAGAGTGTCCGCTTGCGGGTCTGCTTCCCCTCCGATTCCACATAATAAGTGAAGGTCTGGGATAAGTCATTCACCCGTATCGACCATTCCATTGGGTATATCGTATCTGGCACGGTTGTGTACGTGGCCCCGCCATCCAGGGAATAATGGATTGTCGCTGGTTTCGTTGTTTTGGCCTGAACATATGCATCATAGACCGTTTCGTCGGGCTTGACCATCAGCATGCCTTTAACCGCATCGATTGGACTGTGTGTATCAAAGAAATAACTGGCATCCGATGTATCAGCCGTTCTGACCTGATGCAGCGGTACATCAATATTGAGTCCCTCTACAATGATCGCGGTGATTCCCTTGCCTGAAACCGTGGCTTGAATGATTCCGCCACTCATAACTGCTTGCTCAGGTGTACCATTGTCGCGGATGATCGTTACAATATAATCTTGTGCCGGGTTGAACCCAATGATCTGTTCATTCAATTCGATCGGAGTCTGAATTTCTTCTGACGATGCGTTGCTTAGCCCAATGTAGAATTTATCTCCACTCTCACCTGTGATCCAGTTCAATTGAGGATGATTGGTCTTAATGATCCCCTTCGGCATCCATAGCCAAACGTCGGAATTGCCATAAAATTGACCTGGTTTATTCCCATAGAGGTGATATTTGAACCATAAAAAATTCGTTTCAAATACGGAAGGGAATGTAATGCTCCCGTTCGATTTCAAGGATTGTTCACTGATCAAATAATCCATCGTTTGCCCGAGCTGCCCGGGTATGTGGTGATAATAGATGGATGTAGCTCCGCTTGGGCCTTCCAGTGGAAAATCGGGTTCAAGCTGGCTAACGGCGAAGCCCTTATAGTAATAACCTGGATAACTGGAATACCGACCAATAACCGCATTATGAGCAATATCCTGCAGCAGTTTATCCCCTGTATAGAGCGACAATCTTAGCATGAATGGAGCTTCCTGAGCATTCATCCGATAATAGCCGGTTGTACTTCCTGCTTCAAACGTCAATCCGCTTGGTGAAACAAGCCAACGCTCCGCTTGAACGCCTCCGGCAATATCTTCGGGAAGCTTGAGCCGAGGATATTGAAATTTACCACCCTCCGGCCAATGGAACGACTCCGCGTAATTATATGTTTCCGGCTGAGGAATCGTAACGTTCCCTTCAGGAACTGGACGAGCAACAAACATGGTTGCATACCGTTTGGCTTCCTTATAAGCGGCATCCAAGTATTTGGGATCCTGAGTCTCCTCATATAGCTCCAAAATCTCCATCCACAGCTTGCTATAATAATAAATGAACTCATTTTTACTCACATCGACAGATGCAGGCGTATCGATATGTTGCGTGATATAACTGTCGGCTGCATCCTTTGCAGCTTGCAAATACTGCGCATTTCCCGTCATCCGATACATCATCAGGGGCTGAATGACAGGACCCCTGTCTTTCTGATCCGGGTCACGCACAAGGTACTCTTCCTGTGCCAGTGCCCCAATCCCTGCCGAAGTGCCCATCATCTGATTGACAGCGGCTACACTTGAAACATCGAACGGCAGAGTAGCCATTTTCCATAACGAAGGCACACCGTATACTTTCTTCTGCGTTGGCGACCAACCGATACCGTTTCGCGATACGCCATACTGGACGGACGGCAGTGCTCTCGTATCGTATAGCTGGTCATCCCCAGTTAAATAGTAAGCTCCCAAAAGAACCGCATTTGAGCTTGTTCGGACGCTATCCTCGTTTTCAATATCGATAAAACCCTTGGCACGGCTCCACCACCCGCTGGGTGATGGGACATAATTCACAGAGTCGTCCCCTTGCGGCTCAACCTTAAGCAAATCGATCATATTAAACATCGCATCAGTAAGCGACTGATCTGACACATTTTCCCGATAAGCTGAATAACCATAATCATTGCGAAGAATATCCGCGTAGGACTCATACAGTTTGCTTTTTTGAGCGATTAGCCCAATATGAAATTGATACGTGCTTTCTGCGGTCATTTGGGAATAAGTCCCTAATTGAGGCGCATACAGGATTGGCTGCACGCTGCCTTCGTTGTTGACCAGGCTCATGCCCAGCCGTTGTTTCGTAACGCCTCCCGTCGGTTCAAATTCAACCGGAAGCTCTGCCGAAGGTACAAATACGCCATACGTCAATGGATTTCCCGCACCATCATTTTTCTCAACCAGGCTCATCGGAGCGCTCAGCTCTCTTAAACTTGTTGATTCCACCGTACCTACCATTTTGGCATGTGACCTAAATCCATTTAACACTTCATTAATGCCCGAGACTGCCTCTGTTGTGAAGGACTGATATCCAATCACATAATTGCCGTCGCGGCGAGGCGTAAAGGCAAAAGAGACATCTAATTTATCCCCTGCCATGGACCAGTTCACTTCAAAATCGTAATCACTGCCATGCGTAGAGTCGGTTAGTACCGCCGTCTGGCTGTCGGGAAAATGGACCCCGTCGAATGTAATCCAGCGTTTGTTCATCGTATCATAGTAATTGGTTCGGCTGCCCGCATTCCCGTCCAATAAAACCCATTGTTCCTCCAATCTTTCCGATTCATTATTAATTGGCGTCCAATTCCCAGTGACCGTGTTTTTATAGAACATGTCACGAACGATGGATTTGCCCCCATCCCATGTCGCCTCGTAGAAGGTCGCTTTATAGTTATCATTTTCGATGCTGCCTTTTTCCGTGTAACTGAGATTCGCTAAGGTACGGCTTCTTAGCGGGGGGAGCGGCGGTGCTTGTTGACGGATATTCCCCTCGAACTTGACTGCATCGGCCCGCGTAATAATTGTACCCGTAGAAGGCTGCGTTCGAGTCAGCCTGACAAATTCGCTATCATCACCACTAAACTCATATTCCCCCAAATCAACCCACCCGGTTGATGGACCTGACGAGGGTCTTAGATCCAGAAACTTCACATCCGTAATCCCGTTATGAACAATCTCAATTTTCACATTACTATCTGCTTTGTCCGCCCAATCCAGCTTATAGAACGATATTCTCGCCGTCCCCGCTTCCAAGCGCGGATTCCATGTTATCGTTCTGCCTACAGCATCCGTATATTTGGAACTGGAATTATTGTATCCTTTCACTCCCGCGCTTGTGGTCCAATACGGAGCGGAGAATCCGTTATTGGTATTGCCTGTATCAACAGTGACGACATGATCAATTGTGAGGCTTCCATCATCAATGATGATCGTCTTATGTGGCTCCTTTTGCTCAATGTTCCCTTCGAACTTGACCGCATCCGCACGTGTAAGGATCGTGTTCGTGGTGCCGGTAGACCGGGTCAATTGAACAAACTCTTCACCAACCCCGGAAAAATAATACTCTCCCAAATCAACCCAACCCGCTGGCTCGCCAGATGAGGGTCTTAGATCCATAAAGACTACATCCGTTGTCCCATTATGAACAATCTCAATTTTCACATTGCTATCTGCTTTATCTGCCCAATCCAGCTTATAGAACGATATTTTCGCTGTTCCTGCTTCCAAGCGTGGATTCCATGTGATCGTTCTGCCTGCTGTACTCGTATATTTGGAGCTGGAAAGATCATACCCCTTTACCCCTGTGCTTGTTGTCCAATTTGGAGCCGAATATCCATTGTTCTCGTTACCCGCATCAGGTGTTAGAACATCATTGATCTTGATACTCCCGTCATCGATGATAATGGTCTGATAAGGTAAGGTCTCCGCATAAGCGGCCCTTATTCCAATCAGGCTGAAAGGAACTACGATCGTCAACATGAAAACGATGAAGAAAAACAGCTTCCTTTTGACCATACAATTCACAGCCTCTCCTCAATAATGGTAACGCTTTCAAAAATAGATTGCCTTTTGCTCAAATGATTGTAAAAAAACAATTAACCTTCGCCTTCTGCCTAATCCCGCTCTGTCGTTTTTATCTTAGCATGTTAAATTACGGTGAAATTTCTTTCATTTTAAGAATTTTTTATACGATTTTAAGTAAAAAAAGAAACCTACATCCTAATTGATTGCTCAGTAGCAGTCAGATAGAATATAGGTCTTCCAAGTGTTCCAAGTGAACCATCCATTATAATGGCGGCTGCACCAATAACAACTTTCCAAGCTGAATGACCGTTTGATCATACCAATCCGGATGCTGCTGAACATGTGCCATACTTCTTTCATTGCCACTTGCCTCAAACACGGCCGATTTGTCAGTTTTCTCGTGATCGATCTCGAAGCGAACGGTATGTTTTCCATTTGGTAGCTCCGGCAAGAAAACATATTGATTTCGATTATGATCGTTATAAAGTGTGAATCGATCAATAAGGAATGGTTCCCCTCCATCCACCGACACCTTCAATCTGCCAGAATCCGGCCCCCCGATATCAAATAAGCCGATGTGGGTTCCCTCAAACTCCACTGTGATCGCCTCTCCGGGATCAACTGCTCGCCATAGACCGGGGAACAACCAATCATACTCGCGCACTAAGGCAAAATCATCGGAAGTCATGTAAGACCATCCTGCGGAAAAATGAGTGAGTTGATCCAGTGGCAGCATGGTTGCATACTCCCAAGGATTGGCCGGGACCAGAGTGTCTTGCGGCAAATGATGTTCCACTTTTCCCACGTGATCTCGAAGTTCGCTCATTTTCTCAAATGACCGGGTGATGGTGTCTGTGTAAATCTGGTGTCCTTCGGGAATCGTTGGATGGATCGAATCATGCGTAAAAATAACGGCACCGGGAATGGATACATCTGCACTTGAGGTGAAAATGAGCTTTTCATCTGAAACCAATTGACTGACCGTCACGCCTAGATGAATCGAAGGAATGCCGTAATAGTCGGCAACTTCCTCTTGCATAAGTGCACCCTTCTGGTACTCGCCGGATTGAAATAAGTTCAAATCCCGCTCCTTAATCGTATATACGAACAGGATATCGGTAAACGGGCTGTGCTTGCGGATCTGGCGGACAATTCCTTCAATCCGCGCCTTGGATTCGGGGACTCCCCCATCATTTCCGACAAATTCAACAAACACGAGATCAGGCTGATGACGCAGTACATCGGTCTCCAAACGGGCGCAGCCGAGGTCCGATCCTGTCCCATCAATGCCTGCGTTCACTGCGCGGATATCGGCTTGGGGATATTGCTCTCGCAGCCAATCCGCGGTCATGACCCTGTATCCTTCCGAACGTGTATTACTGCCGCCAAAATAAACGATGGTCACAGGTTCCCCATTTTCCAACTTCTGAATGACATTAGGTAGCCCTCTCCGAGGAAAAAATTCTTTCATCGCAACTTCACCCGACCTCACTTCGCATTTTTAGGAGCAAAAAATTTCACTGCAAACACTTCATAATAAGGTGAGCCATACGTTGCACAGAAATTAAACCGGATCTGGGTTACACCTTGTGCATGCACCTGATGTTTATTCAACGAAAGGTAATTCCCGCGGATATTAATTTCACTCTTGGTTCCATCTTCTAAAGTTAAAGTCACATCATAATCCTGGATCAGTGGTTCGATCGGATCGTCGAAATGCTCCAAATTCAGTTCTGAATTGAAAATAAGATGGATTTCATCCAGATTCTTGGGGCTTGCAAAACCAAATTCCAACCATTCCTGTCCTTCCGTACGTTCCGATATCCAGCCGTTAGGCAGACCATAAGGTCTGGAGAAACCGTTGACAACATTCGTGGGATTATACATATCCTGGGATGGGTTCAGGTCTTTGAAGCAAATGCTCTTATTAAGTTTTTTCAGCCTGGATGGCTCTTCCGGTCTATAAAGGAAGCTAACCGCTCCAGTCATTTTCTCTTCATTGCTGTGTACAGTAAGGCCCGCCGTACCTTCCAATACAATGTAGATTTTGTCGTCTTCTGGCTTCTTGCAGCTGAGGTCCAGTGTAATCCAGTCATCGTGACCCGCTGAAATAAGCAAGTGATAGTCTTTCAGCTCGCTGGTGGGAATATAGTTTTCCTTCCGCTCCCCGCCGTACAGCTTCACTTGCAACGTTTCCGATTGCTCGGATCTATTTTTAATTTTGATCTGCACACTTTCAGCCACGGATGTCTGAATCGGCAAGACCAAACATAACGCTCTTTCCAAGGAGATCTCTTCGGTTGGATGAAGCTGTTCATAGCTTCGCTGAGAAGAGGCACGAATCGTTAATCCATCTGCGAAATAAGGATCCAACGGCTCTTGAAGCCCTACAATCGTTTGCCCGTCTCGAAGTAGCTGCGCCTGAAGCTCACCCATATGGGCTTTGACGATGGCCGCGGGGTCTGTATCATATTTTACACATAACGCAGCAGCCGTTCCTACCGCCTGCCCCATACAACCACAGGTTGCCATCACTCTTGTAGATCCAAAAGCCACGTGGGTAGCGCTTATATTGCGGCCAGCGAACATGAGATTAGGGATATTGCGTGAAAATAAGCTGCGAAACGGGATATTATACAATCCAGGCACAAAATTCCACGCGGTAGCCGGCCCCTCATCGTAGATGCCTTTATTTGCATGCAGATCCATATACCACCCTCCGACGGATACCGCATCCTCGAAATGAGGTTTTGCTGTAAGATCGTTCTGAGACAACATGTGTTCACCTATAAATCGTCTCGACTCTCGCTTTCCCGGAATCGGGCATACATAATCCAGGATAAGATTGTCTACATCATCAAATTCACCGCTATTTTTGATATAATCCCAGATTCCGTACACCAATTTTCGCAATTCTAATGCGATGTCTTCATTATTCTTGATAATATCCATATGTCCGCCGTATTCCAGCCACCACAATCCGCCAAGCCCGTTGATTTTTCTTGGAAAAGACCGATGGTTTAATCCTTTTCGGATACTATCAAAAAACTCCAGCTTCGTAATATCATACGCAAAGCCTGGCTTTGTGTAAGGAACGGGATAGTCTACGTCACGGGCTTGAAACAGAATCGTATCGCCCATCGTGTAATGATCCGCCACTTCTGGAGCGAGCTCCTCCTTGTATTCATGCGTCGCCTCTCTTCCCCATCGGAAGTGAGCTCCTGCCTGGTATCCAACAATTCCATCCCCGGAGCAATCGATGTAGGTGGGGCTTTCAAAACGAAATTTTCTCTCGGAAGCCAATTGAAGGCCCTCCACCCATTGGATTCTGCCGTTCTCCATACCCGTTTCATGAACGCATGTGTTCAGGAATAGAGAGATGTTGGGCTCATCATAAACCATGTCGAGTAAGACTGTATCCGAAAGCGAAAGCATCAACTTCTTGTTGTATAACGGATTGTAATGAAATATCTTCAGCTTCAGTTCTTCTATCAACCCGCCCTCTCGAGCATAGTAGGATGGACTGTTTCCGAGATAAGCCGACCCGTTGATATGCACTCTGACCTCGCTGCTCGCATTTCCCCCTAGAACCGGCCGATCATTAATAAGTGAAACCAGCAGCCCTTGGCGTGCTGCTGCAATGGCAGCACATATCCCTGCAATACCTCCACCTACGACGGTTACATCAGCTTTTATAGACTCCATTTTGATAACCTCCATGATTAGATGCTCCTATCATGGTAATGGTTTTGGGACCTGTTTTTTTACAGGATTTCACGAAAAAATCATACATTTTTTGCATCCTTATTGGAATTCCTACCGTGTCATTTTGATCCGGTATTGCTTAGGTGTATCACCGGTATATTCTTTAAACAGTTTGCAAAAGTAACCTTCATTGACAATGCCTACTTCCTCGCACAATTCCAATAAAGAATAATCCCGGACATTTAACAACTCGAGAGCGAGGTTGATTTTTTTACGGTTGATGTAGCTAATCACACCTTCGTTCATTGTTTTTTTGAATAAGCTGCTAAAATACGATGGCGCTAAATTCACTTCCTCCGCAATGGCCTCCAGCGTTAAACGCTGTTTCAGGTTTGTCTCTATATAATGCATAGCACTCATAATTTCTGCACGATGTAATAGTTGGCCCGCACGCACGTATTCGAATGTGAAGTCGCCAATATAGGCGAGCTGCTCTTGAAATGTCATATATTCCATGGGGAAGTCTGGAACTTCCGTGGCCATCTTATTTCCCGATTTAAATTTCACGGTAATGTCTCTGTACAAGTCTCTAATCATGGGCACCATGATGGACTTGTGGATTTTATAGTCCGTAACAAATTGCGACAGATCGGCAAGTGCATTATCCAGCTCTTCCTTGGAAATCTTCCTCTTCAGACGTATAAGAAAATCAGCAAGCTTTTGCTGAAAGTCTGCTTTTTTGTCATTATGGTATTGGAACCGATGCATCGGTGTTTTTACGACTTTTTCGGTATGATAATAGAAATCCTCACTCACATTTTTAGCTTCCGTATACGCCTGTTTTATCGATTCCCAGCCTCGGTGTGGACTTCCAAAAGCGACAGATACTCTTTTATTCAAATATTGATGCAAATGAGAGATGATCTGCCCTCCCAAGGATAGGCAAGCATATTCCGTTTCCATATCACTGCGGTTATTTTCCCAGGATAAAAAACCAATAAAACGATTATCGGACAGATCCGCAGCTACCCCACTGCTACCATTCATAACTGTTTCTTCGATGATATTTGTTATCGCATACTTCAAGATGTTTTGATCTGCGGCCGCGTATTCGTTTCGGAAACTTTCATACGTATTCATCTCAACGATGAAACAGCAATAGTTGGCTTGAAAGAAATGAAACTGCATGCGATTGGCAAAATCCGATGCCCGATGAGAAGGAATTTCACCTCGGATCAATTCGTTAAAAAATTGCTTGCGGACTCTGTATTTATTTTCAAGCACGGATACGTTTAACGAGTGAAATTCCGCTTCTTTTTTCTCAAACTCATTTAGAATTCCAGCTGCCTTATCCAATGCTCGATTCAGATCGGCTTCCCTTAGCGGAACCTTTACAATGTACTCCAATACGTTGGCTTGAATAGCTCGCTGGGCGTATTCAAAGGATGAATAGGCGGTCAGAAGTATGTATTGGGTATGGGGGAGCTCCACTTTTAACTGCTCAATCATGGAGATTCCGTCCATTCGCGGCATGACAATATCGGATATGACGATATCCGGCTTAAGTTTGATGATCTCCTCGATCCCATTCAGCCCATTATTCGCTTTTCCCACCAGAACAAATCGTCTATCCCTAAGAGAGAGCTCGCTAAAAAACAATTCCAATCGTTGAATGATCAGGTCTTCATCGTCAACAATGAAGCAGGTATAGTCTCTCCCCATTATGCATCTCCTTTTGGCAATTCTGCCGGGAATACAGCGCGTATACGGGTTATTTCCTTAGGTATGCTAATGATATCCAGTCCGAATTGATCTCCGTAGTGAAGTCTTATTCGACCATGAATATTATTCAGCCCGATTCGTTTTCTTTTTACTTCCTCTTCACTTGGTTCCGAGATTAAAATATGCTTTAATTTGTCGGCCGGAATTCCCTCACCTTGATCAACAACTTCGATGATGACGATGCCGTCCTCCCTGTGCGCATGAATCGTAATTGGCCCTTCAATTCCTCCTCCGTTGTAACCATGGAAGATACTATTCTCCACAAGGGGCTGCAACAACATTCGGAAAACCGGAAATTCCATTAACCCTGCTTCGATATCTTCAATCAAGTTGAAGTTTCGGTTATACCGAATGTTCTGGATCTCGATATAGTCCGCTACATTGCGTAATTCCTGGCGTAGGGAAACCTTCTCAGAAGCATCGTCTATCCCGTATTCCAATAATGAAATGAGCGATCCGATTACCACATCGACTTTCTCTATTTGTCCAAGACGTATAACATTGCTGATTGAACCAAGCGTGTTATACAGAAAATGTGGGTTTATTTGAGACTGTAACACCTGGATCTCCAACTTCCGCTCAAGTTCATTATGAAGCTCGGCTCGACGAATCAGTTCAACAATTTGCTGTAACATACGATCGAATGCTCGTGAAAGATCGCCAAACTCATCGTTTCGATTAATCGTTATTGTCGTTGTGAGGATACCTTGTTCCACCTGCTTCATTTTTGTTTTGAGCGTATAGAGTGGTTTTCTTATAAATTTGGCAACCATGAAAGAAATGAACAAACTTAAAAGAAGACCTGCAGCCAGAAGCTCAATATAATAGGTTTCCAATCTGGACAAAGCTGCTTTCAAGCGTGATTCATCATTAACGGAGACAATGGTCCAGTTGAATTTCTCCGTTGGTTTCTTCAAAAGGGAGACGGGAATGCCATCCTTCGTATGCACTTGAAGGGTGGTTTCTGACGTATCCAAAATTTCTTCCGCTGACGTCTCTCCGATTGAAAATGTATGATCTTGAATACTAAGGGGTCCTTTATTTTCAGAAAATCCGGCAATGATCTTACCTGACGCAGTGATCAGAGCCAGATTCATTTGTTCTTGTTTATTAATCTTGAACAAGGTTTCTTCAATGGCATTTAGATCCAGATCAACCGCAATGGCCATAGGAAACGGAGCACCGTTCAGATAACGAACCATCGTAACAGTCCAGCCGGAGTACTTCGATTTGTAAGGTTCACTAACAAAGGTAGTCCTTCTATTCTTGTCAGCCGCATCAAATAAAGGGGCTCTTTCCGACAAAGGTTCATCGAATATTCGAGTAGGTGTACTTCCGCCCAGAATGGATAAATCGCTTTTGATCAAATAAATATTACTGACATAAATACTGTTGAGTTCATACAGCTCCCTTAATTGCTTTTTAATCACTTCGGTATTGTTAATGTTGGCTTTCACCGAAGTTTCAACTGAGAAGAGAATCGTCTGGAAGGAGGAAAAATTAACGGTGAAATACTGGTCTACCTTGTCTAGTATTTGATTGGTGTAATAAATATCATTGGTTCGTATTTCTTTTTGGACATAGCGATAAGATAATTGGCTTATCAAGATGATGCAGCCCAATACAAATGCAAATACGATAAAAAATAATTTTAAAGGCAAGCTGATTCTTCTTCGCATCGATCATCTTCCTTTTAGTTCCGTTTTAAACTAAGAATAGCACATGCTAATAAAGAGAGGGGCTACGAATAGCCACTCTCTCTTTGTTTATTTTTACTTGATAAGGCCCGCTTCTTTAAATTGCTGGATTGCTGTTTCCTTATATTTCTGCATGTCAAACTTGGTATCCAACGTTTGGAGGAAATTGTCCCAGTTGGAAAGAGGTTCTTTGCCCGTCATAAATTTAACCAAGCTTTCATTAATGAAACGTTGGCGGTCAGCATCCAAAGTGTCGCTCGGGTCTGGGGTCAATAAATTACCTGGCAACGTTGGCCCCACATATTGCTGATTGTTCTTGAAGGCTTCCGCCGTCTTCGGATTCTGGAAGCTGAAGTACTCCGCATCATCACCACGCCGCGGCATTCTATAATGATCGACCCACAGGTACTTCTCTTTCATTTCTTTCGATAACTCGGAGGTTTTATTTTTGATTTTGCCGTCTACGACATCCCAATGAATCCCTTTGATTCCGTATGCAAAATTCGGATAGGCTTCTTCATCCGTAAAGAGATAATTCAGCATGGACAAGATCCGAATGATTTTGTCCTCGTCCGCTTTTGCGGAAATGGCCCATGAATTGCCTTGGAACGATTTTCTCTCAACAATCTGATCGCCGTAAGGACCTTTCATCGGAGGAATAACGATCCATTCCGGCACCTCTCCACTAATTTCTTTCATTTTCTGTTGATAATCCGGTTCCAGCCTGCGGGCATCTCTGATCATGAAGCCAACTTTACCCTTAAACATCTTTTGGTCCAACAGATCAGGTGAATTCATTGTCACCCAGTCCGGGTCTACGACTTTGGCTGCCATCATTTTGTTAATGTAGGCAAGTGCCTCTTTCATTTTGGGTTCGATAAACAGAAATACCGGTTCATTATCTTTAATCTCAACGGCCGAAGGAGGATTAACGCCAAACATCCACATCAAGCTATCAAAGCCGTAGGTTTGCAGATTGCCTTCTTTATTCATACCGCCGATGAATCCGTACGTATCGTTTTTACCATTCCCGTCCGGATCTTTCTCTGTAAAGGCTTTCATAACTTCGAACAACTCATCAGGTGTCGTGGGCACTTCCATATTCAACTTTTTCAGCCAATCGTTGCGTATGAAGAAGCTTCGACTGATACCGTTTACATTATCATAGCCTGGAACTCCAATGGTTTTTCCTTGATAGGACATCGCCTCCCAGGAGTCAGTGCCAAACCGTTTCTGTAGTTCAGGGAATTGGTCCATATACGGTGTCAAATCCGCAAGAACACCTTGGTCGTAATATTGCGCGAGATCAGCACGGCTCTTCAAGAAGATCAAGTCTGGAATATCCCCGCCTGCAATGAGTGTATTCAGTTTGGTTGTTGCTTGACCCGCTTGAGGAATCATCATCTCCAAGTCGATGTTCATCTCTTCTTCCAACATTTGGCGTTGAATATCTTCATCACGTGGAGGTACGGGAGCAGCAGCATTGAACGTACCTTGGTTAAACATGGAGATTTTCATTTTGGTTGCAAACTGGCCAGACTGACCTTGCGAATTACTCGAGGTTGTCGATGTAACTTCTTCATTTCCCCCACATCCTGACAAAAGCGTTCCAAATCCTAAGATTGCCGACAGAATAGCAAATGAAATCTTTTTACGTTGCATATTGACCTCTCCTTTGCTTGTATATTATCACGGTTTCCCCGTAATAAGTTAGGTTGGAACACCTTTTATCCTTTAACGGAACCCAGGAGTACACCTTTGGTAAAATGCTTTTGCAAAAATGGATAAACGATCAATATCGGGACTGTAGTTACAACAACTGTAGCCATCTGCACAGCGAACGTACTGACAGCTCCGGAATTGGCGAGTGAATCAGCGCTTTGCGTTGCCACGTTAAGTAGGATATTGCGCAAAATCACTTGAAGTGGCATGTAGTTGGAATCATTGATATAAACAATAGCATCGAAATAACTGTTCCAATGCCCGACTGCGTAAAACAAGGAAATGGTTGAAAGCACGGGTAACGTCAGAGGTAAAATGATCCGCCATAACGTCTGAAGCTCACTGGCACCGTCTACCCTTGCTGATTCCTCGATTTCACCAGGCAATTGCTCAAAAAAGCCTTTAATGATCACCAGATTAAATGCACTAATGAGATTTGGAATGATCAATACCCACGGACTATTTAACAATCCCAGAGAGCGGATTAGTAAATATGTCGGAATTAACCCCCCGCTGAACATCATGGTAAACACAATGAAGAGTAAAAACGGACTTCTTCCGGGTAAATATTTTTTGGATAACGGGTAGGCCGCGATCACCGTAAAAAACACATTTAACGCAGTCCCTACAATCGTTCGAAACAACGTAATTTTATACGCCTGCCAGATCCCGTGAGAAACGAATACTTCTTTATAGGCCAAAAAGGTAAAGGATTCGGGTATAATCACAATTCCTCTTCTTAATACTTCCGACTCTGGCGTTACGGAGACAGCAACCACATATAGGAAGGGCAGCACGCAAAGTAGGGATAACAAAATAAGCATCACATAAACGACGGTTTGCCAGACTTTTTCACCAATTGTCATATGGATCATTCTAAAGACCACCTCACCAAATTTGCCCATCGAATTTTTTGGCGAGCTTGTTCGCTGCCAACACCAAAGCAAATCCGATGACAGCTTTAAACAATCCTACAGCAGTAGCCAAGCCAATCTTGAGACGCTCCAACCCTTCACGGTATACCCATGTGTCAATAATGTCGATCTTCTCCTGATTAAAGGTGTTGGCAAACATGAATATTTGGTCAAAACCCGCATCCAGGATATGGCTTAATTTTAGAATCAGCATCAGAATAATGACTCCTCGAATACCAGGTAACGTGATATGCCATAGTTGTCTCCATTTGGAAGCACCATCCATTCGAGCCGCTTCATATAAGCTTGGATCGATTCCTGCCAAGGCGGCAAGGTACAATATTGCCCCCCATCCAATATCCTTCCATACTTCAGATAAGATGATCAGCAACCTGCCCCAGGCAGGTTCAGTTAGAAACGAGATGGGTTCAACACCAAAATCCTTCAAGATCATGTTAAAGAGACCATCGCCTGGGGCTAGTAATGCCACCATAATTCCATACACAATGACCCATGACAGAAAATGAGGTAAATAAGTGATGGTCTGTACGATTTTCTTAAACCATTGGCTATACACTTCATTGAGGAGTAAAGCAAGTACGATGGGCGCGGAGAATCCGAACAATAGCTTATACAGCGATATGATGATCGTATTTTTCATGATGTCCCAGAAATAAACGCCGTTCATAAAATCCGTAAAATTTTTGAATCCCACCCAGGGGCTATCCCATAGTCCCAAAGCCAGGTTGTAGTTTTTAAAAGCAATCATGATTCCCGCCATGGGAATGTATTTGAATAGGGCAAAATAAATTAAGGCTGGTAATAAGAGAGCATACATCACTTTGTGCTTTTGTATTGTCCTGATCCATGACTTTCGCTTTGTGGAGATGGGAACGGCGTCCGCTGCCAGTTTCGCTTGCATTTCATCACCTCGTCTTTGTTTGTATTTGTATAATAGCACCCGCCTATCGGATAAATTTCTGAAATTTCAAGAATTTCTTATAAGATTTTAAGGAAGTGTACCAGGGTTCCTTTCAACACTTAAATCCAGGCAAGCTGGGCAATAATTTGTTCTAATAAAATATAAAAAAAGCCGCTAAAATAGCGACTTTCAAATGGCGTTATATTCTTATCCCTTATTGATATAACGGGGTATCATTTTGGTGATCTATACTTCTCCCCAAAAAATTTCAGTTTCATAGTCGAATGCAACAATACCATCTTGATTATTTTTATCAAATAAATTCCGCAGTTCTGACATCATAGGATCGTAATTTGCATGCCCGGGTGCAGGGCTGTAGGAAGATGATAGCAACCGGCCTTTCAATCCCTCGAAATCGAACTCCTGACTCATTCCGAATCGCATTTCATGCATCGAACCTTCCTTGAAAAAAGAGAGCAGTATCGTTTGAGAGATATTTTTATGATTAACTTTATTGTAGTCGGTTCCATATGTATGGAGCAATTGATTGTACTCTTCACGAAACGGAGTACCGTGTGTAAGACGTGAATTCCAGATGAGTATTACTCTCCCGCCTGGCCGTAGAATTCTGCGAAACTCGATTTGAGCTGCGGAGCGATCGAACCAGTGAAATGCCTGAGCGCAGACAATAAAATCAACCGACTGATCAGGTAATCCCGTAGATTCTGCAGAACCTGCTATACTCTGGAATTGCGGACTGCTTTTTAACGTTTGCTCGGCGGCTTCCCGCATGGCCTGATTTGGCTCGACCGCTATTACATAGCTTCCGCGTTCCAGAAGTAGCTTTGAGATGATCCCAGTACCTGAACCGATGTCTGCTATATTACTGTTCGCATCTAAACCGACTACGTCGTACAAATGGTCAATAGCCTCTTTTGGATAGCTCGGGCGGTATTTCAAATACGATTCGACCCGGCTCGTAAACCGTTCTTCACTGTTCATCGATCGTCACGCTCCCATCAATATTTTGACAACCTATATACCGGCCACAGTAACAGCTTCAAAATTTTACTGCCCCAAAAAGCAAATACCGTCGTTCCGGTCCATGAGCTGCGCTTATCTTGACTGTATTGATCGTTGATCATATAAGTCCGAGTCGAAATAGGACTCTTTAGACCGAACTGTTCCCATTTGGCCGGATCATTTGAACCTCCAAGTTTTCCAAGCATATTCGCCGACTCATGATCTATTTTAGCCGGAATTTTCTCAAATGCTTGGGTAATTTGCGTATGAAACTCATCGATCGGGTTGCGACTGGTAATACTCTCGAGATGGATGCTTTCGCGAATGTAAGATACGTATGCCAGATGGTCAGCCCAGAACTCATCCATATAAAAAAGCCGTACCCGCTGCTCCGATGGGCTCATTGGTCTCTCGCCTTTCAATATTCCGAGCCTTTCTTCGTATAGGATTCGCCTCTGATCCTCCACCATATCCGAATAACCGTTCAATTCCCGCTGAATATCGAAGTTTTGGCCTATGATCACGCGCTGAATATGCTCGATTTTGCTGCGTAGCGCCGGATCATCAAGAGCCTCGTCCTGTCTGGTAGCGCGAAACAGTCTATGAATGCCGAAGCGAAGCATCAACTCGTCTTCCAGGCTTATATAAAATACGGAAGCTCCCGGGTCACCTTGGCGGCCAGAACGCCCGCGCAGCTGGTTATCTATTCGCATGCTTTCATTCACATGTGTACCTATTACGTATAATCCGCCCAGCTTGGCAACCACTTCTGCCTGAGCAGGATTACCGCCGCCAAGACGAATGTCGACGCCGCGCCCTGCCATATTCGTAGATACCGTTACCGCGCCTATTTCTCCCGCTTTAGCGATGATTTCGGCTTCTCTCGCATCATTTTTTGCATTCAGAACCTGGCAAGGTACGTCAGCAGCGGCAAGCGCCTCCGCCAGCATATCAGACTCCTCAACGCTAGACGTACCAATAAGAATGGGACGTCCCACCCTATGAACGGAGGAGATCTCTTGTACAAGTGCCTTATATTTGGCTTCCTTATGGGTGTATATTCGGTGCTTGTGGTCGATCCGTATGTTTGGCTGGTTCGGTGGAATTTGAACGACCTGCAACGCATAGATATCCTCGAATTCCAGTGCTGAAGCGTGCGCCGTAGCCGTCATTCCGCAGATTCCCGAATACAGGCTAATGAAATGTTGAATCGTGATCGTGCCGAGAATTCTCCCGCCGGCCTTCCACTGCAATCCTTCTTTCGCCACCAGCGCAGCTTGCAGCCCGTCCGGCAAATACCTGTTCTCGGCCACACGGCCAGTATGTTCTTCGATTAGTTCAATTCCACCATCCCGAACGATGTAATCGACGTCTTTTTTTAATAATGATTCCACATGCAGCGCACAATTCAATGACGTTAACCAATGACTGTTATCGCTATCGTACAAATTGCCGCATCCCAGCAGCATCTCCGCTTTCGCAGCACCCTCTTCATTCAAGTAAACGTTCCGCTGGAACTCGTCAAAATCGTAATGCTCTCCTGGCTGCAGCTGCCGGGCCACTTCTGCGAAAAGAACGCCGTCACTTTTGGAAGCACTCGAATCGCCACTAATGACAAGTGGCACCCGCGCTTCATCAAGAAGCAGCGAATCCGCTTCGTCTACGACGACGTAGTGGAAAGGACGGTGTACGGTATCCGCTTCATTGAATGCTATTGTGTCACGCAAATAATCAAACCCTGCTTCTTTAGCCGTAACATAGGTTATATCCTTGGCGTAAGCTTCCCTTTTCTCGAACAGGCTCATGCCCGCTTGAACCGAGCTTACGGTTAACCCGAGGAAGCGATAGATCGGGCCCATCCACGCTGCATCTCGATTTGCCAAGTAGTCGTTAAATGTGAGTATATGAACGCCTTCACCGGTCAACGCGTTGAGATAAGCAGGCATAACAGCAGAGAGTGTTTTTCCTTCACCGGTATGCTGCTCGATCAAAAATCTTTCGTGTAAAGCAATAGCAGCCATAATCTGCACATCGTAAGGCTGTAATCGGAGTGTTCTCTTCGCAACTTCGCAGACTAAAGCATAAGCATCAACAAGTAGTTCATCCAAAGATGTGCCTGATCTTGCTTCTTCTTGCAGCCGAAGGGATTCCGCTTGCAGGCGCTGATCGTCCCAAGTTTCCAAATTCCGTTTCCTTATAAGCTCCACTCTGTCTCGGTAATCTTTCAACAAACGCCGGGTGTCGCGCTCTTTGAATTCACGTATCAACTTGACGACTACATTCATCGGAATTTGATTCCTCCTTAGTAGAAATAAGTTGTGAAAAGAAAAGACCCCATATGGAGTCTTTTCTTTCGCTGGTTAACGCGCCACTCAAACCATTCGTTATAAGAGACAACTACCTTACTTCTCCGATGGGAGCGGTGTGAAGAGCAGATTGACCGGCAGGTTGCTTCCTGGCGCGGCTGAGAACAGAATCGTTACGCTCTCTCCAATTGATCCGGTGCGGTAAAGAACGCTTTGTTCACTTGAATTGGCAACGGCAACGTTGCCTTCGGCAATCGATACCAACTGGTTGTTCACCAGCGCTACTCCGGAGTACTTCCCTCCACGAGGGTTAAAGGAGATAAGCGTACGCGGTGCAACATTGGTCAGTGTGATTTTGTACAATACGCCGAAATTACCCGCATTGGATGCGTCTGTGTAAGCCATCGGATCTGTTCCTACCAGATTGGGATCGCTTGAATTGTCACCAAGTGGCAGACGGGCCGGTTTGAGTCCCACGTGCTCATCGTACTTTATGATGCGAGTCGCGTTCGGGTACGTACCCCGGTTGTGCACGCCGTCACGATCAAGCACGGGAAGCAATGGCAACGCTTCGAACGGATCTTTATTTTCTTCCACCAGGATAACGTTATAGTCCAAGGAATAATCACTATATGCATCCGAATAGAGAGAGATGACTTGTCCTTCTTTCATCGGCGTTTTATTAAGTTCTGTCAAAATCAATTTGCTTTCCCCAGGTTGAAGGTACTCTTTCTTTTGATCCGCTCCAGTCTGAATTGACTTGAACCATTTATCAATAGACAATTTCCCGGCTACAGTAGCATACGGTGTAGGTCCCGCAAATCCCATATTTTGTTGTTCGAAAACTGCCGGATTCGGGTTGTTATTGGTTGCAATCACATACATTTTTACTCTTTTGCCTGTATTGTTGACGTGGTGAATCATGAACCGGGTCTGCCCCGAAGATGATTCTTTATATACGATGCCTTCCGTATTTACGGTTTCCGGACTGTTACTGCGGATTAGCAAACTGGGCTCATCCATGTACGTATAAGGCACTTTCTCCATCGTAGTCACTTCGCCGCCGTTAAAGGTAAACTTCTGTCCTACCGGCGTGAAGAGTAAATTGAAGTCGGTAAATGAATATAAGGTCTCATTGGTTATGGTAATGACTTTGGAGTACGTGTTCGTAGCGCCGTGATTGTCAGTAACCGTAAGTGTCACCGTTTTGGGACCCGGTTCAAAGAAAGCAAGTGAATTGTTCTCCCATACGGCTTTGACAATATTATTTTCATCATCTGTGCTTTGGTCCGTGTATGTTATTTTTTCGCCCATTTTATATTCTTCTTTATCCGTGGCGAACATGGCTACAGGAGGAAGATTAGGACTCAATACTTCAATGGTAATTGAATACGGATCGCTCCATTGACCATTGGAATCCTGTACTTCATATGAAATCGTATATGTACCTGCTTGATCAAATGAATCCTGGCGACCAGTCCAGCGTTCGTCAACGATATCCAGTCCATTAGGTGAACTGGAAGAAGTCACGTAGTCCACTTGATCTCCTGCAAAGATTTCCTTTTGGGAAATGGTAAAGCTTGCAACAGGTTTTGTATTAAGATTCAACACAACCGTTTTAGCCGACTGATTCACTTTATAAGTGATGTTCAGAGCTTGAGTAATGGAAGTTAACGGCACCATGAATGTACTTTTTTGCTGATATGCAGGGCCTTTCATCGTTCTTGTCTCTCCATTGACGGTATAGTCCTTGCTGTTCGTCTTGAATCGGAGTTCATCCTCACCACTAATAATGATGGTTTCCTTGGTTTTGTTATCATATTTGACGCCGTATCCCACACGGTCAACCAACGCACGGATGGCAACATAGGATACACCGTTTTTTACAGCCATTGGCTGGCCAGCAAGATACGTTTTTCCATCCTGCTCCATTTTGTTGCTATTCATGTACAACGTCAGATTCCCACCTGCTGCTACAGGAGACGTCCCATCAATGGATGGTTGCTCTATTTGAGCAGGTGTAGCTGGCGTTTCCCCCTCAGGGGCTTCCTCTTGAACTACAGGTTTCGTACCCGTTTCGTTTGTAGTGGTCTCTTCCCCATCCAATGCAGGTTTCTCGCTATCTGTTTTAGGTGTTGCCTCAGTACCGGTCGAGGTTTGAGTGTCCTTGGCTTCAGTGGGCGGAGTATTGATCGATTTGTTATTGCTCTCCGTCTTCACTTCACGCTCTGCAATTGGCTGCTCTTGCTTTAACACCTCAACTGATTCTACATTGGCCGTGTTTACTGACGCGGTGTCACCTTGTGGTGCTGATTGCGCATTCACAGAACCAACTGCAAATGCTTGAAAAACGGCTAAAGCGGTAAAAATGGATAATTTCTTCTTCATATTCATGTGTTGTCTTTGGCTCCTTCTACTCTCTAGTAATTTATAACCCCTCAAAAAGTCATAATATTAGACGCTAGATTTAGGAAAAAGTTTCTAATTGAATTGTAAATTATGGATTTTAGTACAACTATTTTTTCAATGTTTGGTTATAAGTTCTTTGAATAAAAAGCAACTATTGAATAATAGTCTTGATTTTGCACAAGATAATCCATGTCGCATTTTATAAAGAGGTGGATCAATGACCCCAACCAATCAGGCATTCTCTGAATTAAAAATGAATATTTCTTATGTGGAACAGTCCCTCTACTGTACAGACGATTTGAAACAACAACAGCTTCTACTTAATGGTGTACAGAGTGTGCTTCTCTATATCGATTCACTTGTGGATCAGGAGATCATTCAAACACATGTCTTAACAGCACTGAATGGCCAAGCTCACTCTGAAATCTACCCATCGTTCACCACGTTAGAAAGTCGAAAAGATACGGATCTGCAACGTGGAATAGACTCACTTATTCAAGGGAAATGTCTTTACATAATCGATGGGCACCCGGAGTTTTACATTCTTTCTACCGAGAAAATGTATGTCCGAAGCACAACCGAACCGGAAAACGAAGGCGTTATTCGAGGGCCACACAATGGATTCGTTGAACAGCTTTCGGTTAATTTGAATCTGATCCGCAGACAAATTATCAGTCCATCCCTAATCGTTCGATATTTTAACGTTGGCGAGAAGACACATACCAAAATTGCAGTTGTATACCTTCAGGACTTAGCCAATCCGGAGTTGGTGAACGAAGTTAAAGAGCGAATCACATCCATATCTTCAGATATGGTGCTCGCACCAGGCTTTATTGAAGAGTTTGTGGAGGATAACCCTTTCTCTCTGTTTCCTCAGCAGCTCATTACAGAAAGACCTGACCGGGTTATTGCCAACTTGATGGAAGGACGCGTCGCCATACTTGCCGAAGGAAGTCCGTCAGCTCTTATTGCTCCAGTTACGTTTTTTGCTTTTTATCAAAGTCCGGATGATTATCATGGTCGCTGGATTGTCAGTTCCTTTTTACGGTTAATTCGCATGATGAGTTTTGTCATTGCTTTTACATTACCTGCTGTTTATATTGCAACCATCTCTTTTCACTCCGCCATTTTACCAATCGAGCTGGCACACACAATCAAGAAATCATTGCAGAACATCCCCTTTCCTGCACTTGTAGAGGCAATGTTGCTTGAACTGATCTTTGAAGTGTTAAGAGAAGCCGGGGTCCGACTTCCCAGCCGAGTGGGCCAGACCATCGGCATCGTTGGCGGTTTGGTTATCGGAGATGCTATCGTTCGTGCGGGGCTTGTGTCCTATACAATGATTATTGTGGTTTCACTAACCGCTATCTCGTCGTTTTTGGTGCCTTCGCATGAGATGAGTTCGGCAGTACGTATTCTCCGCTTTCCAATGATGATTGGAGCGGCGCTTTTTGGATATATCGGCATCGCATTTGGTCTGGTGATTCTAACCATTCACCTCTGTAAGATGGAAAACTTCGGATCGCCTTATTTTGCTCCAGTGGCCCCATTCCGATTAGCTGACATGAAGGATGTATGGATTCGATTTCCCATCTGGGCGCTTCGCGAGCGTCCTCATGATGCCCGCCCGCAGCGGCTGAATCAGCAGAAGTTCTATAGGAGTGGGAAAAAACGTGAATAAGGAAACAACAATCACTCGGGGACAATTATTCTTGCTCATTTTGAAATTTGAAATTGGTGTAGATATTCTGTCCCTCCCTTACCGTATGCACCTTATCTCTAAAGGAGGTGGGTGGATCTCTGTTTTCCTTGGAGGGTTCCTGATCCAACTTGTCATACTGTTGTGCTGGCTTTTGATGCGAAGATTCCCGAGTTCGTCCATTTATCATATTGTAACGCTGATTACGGGTAAATGGATTGGCAAGTTGCTGATCATTGCCTACGTTGGATATTTCCTATTAATGGGCACTTCTGTTCTGGTGAACGCTTACGGTGTGATTAACCGTTGGATGCTGCAGGATACGCCTCGATGGGCTATATTAGCCCTCTTCTTGTTCAGCAGTATCTATTTGGTTCGGCAAAAATTACGAATCATTGCCCGAGTACTGGTACTCATCTCCTTTTTGGTCTTGCCCATGATGGTATTGATCAGTTATGGACTCAAGGAAATCAATCTGTTATATCTTTTGCCTTTAACCGAGGCGGGATGGCCCAATATTATTAGTGGATCAACCGAAACATTAATGGCTATGTTCGGATTCGAGTTTTTTCTCGTTGTGTTTCCTATGGTTGAAGGTAGCAGCGGGGGCAAACTCAAGTCTGTTGCTTCAGCAAGTGCTGTAGTCGTAGTGTTGTATGCATTCACCGTGTTCATTTGTTCAACGGCGTTCAGCCCCCAGCAACTTGACTTAATGCCTGAACCGGTCATATATCTGCTCCGCTCTATCCCACTCGGAACAATGGATCGGGCCGATTTCCTGTTCCTCCCTATCTGGTTAATTTCCATTTTCGGGGCCATATGTGGCTATTACTATACGGCATCCTATGGTATAAGTTATCTCTTCAAACTAAAACACCATAAAAAAGCGGTGCCTTATGTCGTTCTTGCTTCTTGCATAATTGCCTATCTGCCACAACAGAAGGAAAAACTGGAGTTAATTAGTACGATTGCCAACAGATCGGCATACTTTTTTCTCATGATCCTGCCTCTGCTCCTGTTGGTCCTATCTTATATAATGAAACGAAAAGAGAAGATGATATGAGTAAACGAGGAAAAATCCTTGTCCTCCTGTTCCTGCTCATGGTGATGACGGGATGCTGGGATCAGGATAGTTTAAAAGATGCAAGATTGGCTAATGCTTCGGCGTTTGACATCACCTCAGAGGGTGAAATTAAACAGACGCTTGAAATTGTCGATGATTCTGAGAGTCAACAAGGGAGCAGCGGTAATGAAGTCCACTCAGGCACCGGGAGATCCGTCCGTCAAAGTACAGATAGAATTCGGGCTAAAGTGACTGGTGATATCCGGTTTTTCAAATATGGGATGATCTTATACGGCAACAAACTCGCACAAAATGATATCTACCCCTACCTGGACGTCTTATATCGGGAACCCGATTACCCAACCTCACATGTGAAGATTGCAATTGTGGATGGCGATGCCGGAGATCTGTTACACCAAAAAAAAGTTGGCAGCATATTGATTGGTGATTTTATTACGAAAAAAATTAAGAGTCTGGAGGAATTATGTATTTTTCCGGAAATGACGTTAGAGACCCTTCTCCCTCCCATGCTGGATCCGGGACAGGATTTTACACTGCCTTATCTATATAAGGATGGAGAGGAAATTGATGCTCGGGGAATTGCCTTGTTTCATGGGCAAAGGTTCAGTGGCAGTCTTACTACCGAACAGGCTCCTCTATACATTATTATGAGTGGGAAATGGAATAAAGCAGCGCGTTTTGTCAAAAAGGTCCACCCAGGGCCTTCCAACAACCCGAGGAACTATGTCACTTATGAAGCAAATATCGCACAAATTAAGCGCAAACTTGCGGTAAAGGTGGCAAGTGATAGCCAAATTGATGTAAACCTCCGTATCGAACTTCCAGTAACGATCGTTGAGTATGCAATGAATCATCTTCAGGAAAAAGACACAATTGAACGTCTGAACCGCAAGTTATCCGATGACATGACTCAGGACGCAGAACAAATTATCAAGACACTTCAGCAAAGCGGCTGTGATTCCTTCGGTATTGGCAGACATTTAATTGCCCATTACCCGGAATTGTGGAAAAGCCTGGACTGGAATAAACAATATGCCCAAGTCCGTTTTCACCCGGAAGTAAAGGTTACAATAGTCGGAAGTGGCGTTTTAAATTAATAACATGCTGTCGTGCAATTGGGAAAGCTCTCTTCCATTTGGAAGAGAGCTTTATCCTTCATATTCAACTCAAAAGTCTTCAGATCTCCACGTCTTATCCATTCCTTACAACAGGAATCCACATTTCACCATATACCAAACCGTTTTTCTGTCCCATTTCAACCGTTGTATTCGGACCGCCAACATAGGCATAATCCTTTTCTGTGGGGAGGGCTTGACCAAAGGCAGTGCCAGTAAGCATATTACTGAGTGCATCTGCCGTCTCTGCTTCGCCCTTCACAACCAGGTATTCTCCCTTAGGGAATTGGATCACTCTTGTTGCTTCTGGCAGAGATTCTTCTGTCATGACCCCAGCATAATGCATCATCTTGTTATTGACTGCTTCGTTTACAGCGAAAATATAGTCATTAGTAGCTAGGGACTTTAATGTGTCTAGGCTTCCATCCTCTTTCACAGTGGACCAAAAATCCGCCTTCTCCTTGCTGATACCAGCATAGTCTGTGTAGTCGCTTTTAAGTTCTGTTCCAATACCTAAAACGATAAAGCTGTCTTTTTCTTCGAAATGATAATTACTCATGGTTTACACCGTCCTCTTTAAATTTTCAATTGATTTGTGTTTTCACTTGATAGGTTTATAATAACCTTAAATCATGTCAGAATATGATACTGTTTAGGGGGGCCAATGAAGAAAGTTGAACGCATAAATATCATCACGCGGTATATCAATAACCGTGCACACTTTACCATCTCTGAAATCATGCGAGAATTTAAAATTTCTCGTTCAACAGCCATTCGAGATATCAGAGAAATTGAAGCCATGGGAATGCCACTTGTCGCTGAAGTTGGGCGGGACGGAGGTTATTTTGTCATGAACAACTCGCTCCTTCCCACGGTTCGGTTTACCGATAATGAAATCAAAGCGTTATTCATTGCCTTTATGGCGACAAGAAATCAACAGCTTCCTTATCTGAAGAGTCGTCAATCTTTGGCTGAAAAATTATTAGGCCTTATCTCAGAAAATCAGCAAGATGACCTTGTGCATTTGAATCAAATATTGCTTTTTGAAGGGACCAATCCCCATAATCCAGACTTGCTTGATCTGTCAGACCTGCCTCACCCTACTTTGGAAAAACTCATCCAAATTCTTCTTATAGAACGTTATTTGTTAGTTACTGTCCAAGAAGAGAAGAAAACAAAGTCCTATCCCATCGTTCTCTTGCACCTTCATCATCAAAAAGGCCATTGGATCATTGAAGGTTTTGACTTGGAGGAGGAAAAAAGACGAATCGTATCCGTTGACAACCTCATCCATGTCGAAGCATACCCGGCGAAAAAAAGACGGAGTACAAAAAAGATTGTAGAGCAACTAAAACGAAATACGCAGGAAGAAGTTTTCAACCTTGTCCTGGAACTTGGTCCAAAGGCAATTGCGCAATTCAAAAAATACCATCCTTTAAAATTTTCAATTGCCTATACAAATCCATACCAGACTACGGCCCAACTAAAGTCATTTATGAATGTTCATAACTCAGAAGAATTAACCGAAGTCACCAATTGGTTGCTTTTTCTAGGAGAAGATATCAAGGTGAAGGAGATTCCGAAAGAAGTCCTGAATGCTGTACAAGAGAGATTAAGCTTATATCAAATGAAGCAGTGAGCAGCCCCTCCTCCCCAGTCTCTCCATTTTCTTACAATGTCTTACCTGAATTCAGGCTGGCGTTCAGTAAGAAAAACCAAAAAAGCCGCTATTACAGCGACTTGTAATGGATTCATATTCATTCATGTCTCACGCCAATGCTTGGCGAGCTGTTCCTTCTATACTAAAAGTCAGCATTAGACTGGACATGATTAGGTGTATGCTGCGGGACGTTTTTAACGAGTAGGAAATAAGTAACAATCGCAATGATACTGGTCATTAATAAAGTGAGTCCTAACGGGACGGCAGTGTCCTCACCCGCGATACCGACCAGAGGAGCAACCAGTGCACCCAGAAGAAAAGGCACAACGCCGAGCAGTGCTGCTGCACTTCCGGCCATCTTGGCTTGACTCTCCATGGCAAGCGGGAATGCCGCTGTAGACGTAATGCCGATCGAGCATACGAAGAAGAACAATGGAATCACCAACGCGAAAAGTGGACCATGAGCCAGGGTTACGACCAACGCTGCCACACTTGCTATTATAGCAAGCCATAGTCCCGATAATAGCAGCGTCTGCTCAGGGATACGTTTGGCCAATCGACCCACGATTTGAGATCCGATGATCAAGCTGATGCCGTTCGAAGCAAACAATATAGCAAATACCGTGGGTGTAACTCCATATATATTTTGGTAAATAAATGGTGTTCCCGCCACATAAGCAAAGACCCCTGCCGTCATGATTCCCTGTGCCAGCATGTAACCAACAAACTTGCGGTCACGCAGAAGCATTCTGTAATTTCCCAATTGCTGTTTGAAGTCAGGAACCATACGTCTTTCCACGGGGTGTGTTTCTTTTAAGCTCCACTTTGTCATGATTAATAAGAAAATCCCCAAGAATGAAAGGCAGATAAATACGCCAATCCATGTTGTGAAGGAAAGAACCCCACTTCCCGCAATCGGTGCTGCCAGAGGCCCCAAATTCCCTACAAGCAACAGCAAAGAGAAAAATTTAGTGAGTTCATGTCCACTATACAGATCTCTAGCTATCGCACGGGAAATGACAATTCCAGCTGATGCGGCAAATCCTTGCGTGAAACGAAACAAAATCAATAGTCCGATATTCGGAGCAAAAGCACATGCCAAGGAACAAATAATATAAGCTGCCATGCAGATCAATAATGGTCTACGTCTACCGTACGCGTCACTCAAAGGACCCATAACAAGTTGTCCTACACCCAGTCCTAATAAACAAGCAGTAAGGCTAAATTGTACAAGTGATGCCGTTGTATTCATATTTTGTGCAATCTCCGGAAAAGCCGGTAAATACATATCAATCGTAAATGGACCTAATGTAGAAAATAAACCTAGTAGTACTGCCAGTCCAAAAACATTCCAATTCGTGCTCTTTGCCATAATAAATAAAATCTCCAATTCCTCATATAATTTGCAAGCCTAATCGAGTATAAGTCATAGAGTTAACTGTAGGTCAAGTCTTTAGGTTATTAAAACCAAAAAAAGCCGCTTATTAAGCGACTTTGAATGGAAAACCATTAAGTTGTGTAACTTCCCCGGCCTGAACCCATATGACTCATGATCATTTCGGCAGCTCGCTTGTAACCGCCAGCCTGCCTTAAAGATTCACCAATGAGGTAAGCCTGCCGTCTATAAAGTGAATTGTGTAGCACTTCTGTTAATGCCTCTCTCAAATTAGTTGCACTGAGGTTATGTTTATTTAAAGTAATACCCGCGCCCAACTCCTGTACCCGATTGGCGACAAGAGGCTGATCCGATGTTAATGGAATCATCACCATCGGAACGTTGTAATATAACGCCTCACTTGTGCTGTTCATCCCAGCATGTGTAATAAAAACATCGGCATGCTGCAACATGTCCAACTGGGCAATGTATGGCTTGACGATAAAATTAGGAGGAACTTGATCCGCCAGCGGCGTCATGTCCGTGTACTTTCCTGAAGATAAAACAACATTCACGGGTAGATCCCCTAACGCTTCAAAGCAAAGCTGATAGAAATCCAAGTTTTTATTCAAGATCGTACCCATAGCAATGTACACGGTTTGCGGGTACCGTTCACGAAGCAACTCAAACGAGAAGGTTGGAGCATCTTGACGTGTTATGATCGAAGGACCCGTGAAAATAAAACGATCATCCAGCTTTTCTGCCTGCGGCTGAAAATAACGGCTGGTGTACACGAGCTTTAACTGACCTGCATGTGCCGGAATCTCTTCCATGGCTGGAATACTCACTTGAAACTCTTCGGCTAACTCCGTTGTGATCTTCATCGTAGCCTCATAAAGCTCCTTCGTCTCCGTCTCATTTAGAACTGAGTTAGATCCCAGAGGCTCCACAAAGGCAAAGGACGCAATCGAGCACACCGCAGGAATTCCCAGTTTTTCTGCAAGAATAGTCCCTCCCCATCCCATCAGGGAATCAAAGATCATATAATCGAACTTTTGACCCTCGATCACCTGTAGCACATTGGGGATGATCCTCCGGATAATACCGCTTACCATCATATAAATGAACTGATAAGAATGCTTGTATTCTTGGGGTTTCAACACCGGATCATGAGAGAAGGCATCTTGTGGAAACGGATAGGTAATGATCTGGGCACCGGTTTGTTCAATTCGGGAACGGTACTCCTCCGTACACACATAGATGACTTCCTCACCATTGTCTATCAACTGAGTAACTAATCCTAACGACGGATTCACATGTCCTTCAGCTGGAGTAATGACCACTAATACACGTGCCATCTTACCCACCTCCCAATGCAATTAGTCCCCCCGTTCTTCATGATGTATTTAACGACGCGGTCGTCATCCGTTACATGGAGATGTTATCCTTCACTTGGTTGATTGGATGATGTTCTTGATGAACGAGTTTGGTAATTCGTAGTGATGCTAAGAAACTTAACAAGACCCATAGTAATTGCAGAGTTAACACGATCAAAACACCTGTAGATATGCCCCACTGTAACGTTTCGGACAAGGCAATCAGAGCGCCACCAACTCCAATGCTTACTCCCATATAGAAGGAATCCACAAATTGCAGATTGGCGGACATTTCTCCCTCTTTCCTGGGCAAGGCATGTTGTAAAGCAATGGCTGCCGTTGTAGGGTTGGCCAATCCAACACCGAACCCTGTAATCATTTGTGAGAGAAGGATGAGTATAATCCCGCCGTCCGTCAAAATAAGAGCCAGGATCACAAGTGCAGTTCCAACAATCATAATTCCAATGCCCGTCATGACCCTGCCCTTTCGGGCACGACCTTGATCTCGTGCATCAAGCTTGGCTTGCAACCACGCTGCGGCGGACCAGCTCAGAGAACCTGCTGCTACAATGAGGCCAGCAAGGTCGGCTGATAACCCCTTCACTTCGGTTAGTGCCAAGATCACAAAACTTTCCGTTGTAAAATAACAAGCAACATATAGCCCTCTCGAAACCAGAGTAGCAGGCAATCCTTTTTTTACCGAAAAAGTGCCCACAGGCAGCAATTTACGCATTGGTGTGATCATGATGACTAATCCAGCCAAAGTGAGTACTATACCTTTCCAATCGGTTATCATACCAAGTCCTGTGAGTAACAGTCCCGTTCCAACGGCAAGCAGAATCGCATACATAATCTTTGAGTCGGTTGTTCGGGGCGGACCTGACAGATCTTGCTGAAGCTGCAAATTACGGAAAGAACGGAATGTGAGACTGAGCGCTATTCCAATCAAGGGTAAAACGATCCAGAAAACATATCGCCACGAGATGTGAGAAGCTATAAGGCCTGCTGCATAAGGTCCGATTAAGGTAGGCAGGACAAATGCCATGGAGAATGCGGCCAGGATTTGAGTACGAAGTGTATCTGGATAATGTAACGTCACACAGGTATAAACGCATGTGATCAGGGCTCCCGCTCCAAAACCTTGAAGGGCTCTTCCGGCAATAAGCATGTGCATATCGAAAGAAATAGCGGAGACCACCGTTCCTAACACAAAAACACTAAAAGATATCAGCATGGATGTAAAAACACCGCGCTTGTCAATCTGCTGACCCATAACCAAAGTTCCAATAAGCTGAGATAACAAAAATGCGCTGAAGATCCAACCATATAAATGAATGCCCTCTAAACTTTGTGCCATCTTCGCAGCAATCGTTGTGATAGCCAGTCCTTCAAAAGCTACGGTTGCCAGAACCAGCATAATCCCAATTGTAGGCGCCCTGTACTGAGCATCAAAAATCCCAATCTGATTGTTATTTGTCTTCTACACCTCCATAATTCGATGGATATTATGGTAAAATAAACCTTTTACTTCCTGAATATACATGAAGTGTTATACTTTGTAAAGTTAAATGTTTAAAAAGTAAGATTATGGTCTAGAATAGGGTTCCCATGTTCAATAGGAGATTTTGCTTGAAAATATGCCATTTTCATTACAGTCAATTTGGAGAAGTTCATCCTCCAGGATCCAGGCATCTGTTTTTTCAACAAAGAAATGAAATCCTCCGATGGATTGAACCAATGCGGGATCGACCGGTGTAGCACTCGCATTTATGCCAATGGTAAAAGCATCGGAGCCTCCTCCAACATATTTTGCATAAATCCTTACATATTGGTCTTCTTCCAATTCCCATTCATTCTTAAATGAATCGATTGCTTGTTCAGATATTACAAATGAGATCATTGCTTTGCACTCCTTCTTTCATTAATCACATTTTTTCACTTCGCCACGATAATTGGCCATTCTGAAACTGGCCCCGCATCCACACGAAACTTTGGCATTTGGATTATTCATGGTGAATCCGCCTAACATTCCGCTCTCTTCATAGTCAATCTCAAGACCATCAATATATGGAATACTTTTCGCGTGCACCAATATCCTAAATTGTTTTTTATTTAACACAATGTCTTCTTCTGCCTGCTGTTCATCCACGATAAGGGTATAAGATAAACCACTGCATCCCCCTTCATCAACGCCTACTCTAAGGAAGGCATTTTGTATATCCGCACTTGATAAGATCTCAACGATTTTGTCCGATGCTGAATCACTGACCTCAATAATCATCTTTATTCCTCCCGGTGGTATCATTTTGAAATTTGGTATCCCAGTCTATTAGACAGGGTATGAATGTCGCAAGAGCAGCTCCTTTTGGCGTAAGTTCATAAATAATTTGTGTAGGACCTGTCCGTATTGTTCTTTTGACCAAATGATCATGTTGAAGACCCTTTAAACGTCTGGAGAGGATCATTTCGGAAATGGAAGGAATGCTATCAAATATTTCACCAAATCTCTTCGGGCCTTGAGACAGAGCACATAAAATATGGATCGTCCATTTCGTTCCGATGATGCGATAAGCTGTAAATATTTTATTCGGATCTTCAGTGAACAATGGTTCGCACACCCACTTTCTTATTCATCCGCGTAGTGAGATCCGAGTGCTGGCAATGATACTCGTGACGATCAACAAGAGATGGAAACCCATGGCTACAATTAAGCCGGATTGAAGTGACATATCGCCAGCCTGACACACGACAAGAATGGAACCACCAATGCCGATCACTACACCAGGTGTAAAAGAATCTGCAAATTGCAGATTTGCTGAGGTTTGGCCCACACCTTCCTCCCCCGTTTGGGAAAATGCGACAACACCGCTAATCGGGTGCGCCAATCCAATACCAACGCCTGCAATGATCTGACCAAGAACTGCGATGGTAACGGTCACAACAGGTACCCAAAATACGATGGCAATCCCTATCGCAAGCAGCACTACCCCAAGAATGATTCTCATATGACGTCCACTGCCCTGATCTGCCGCATCCCATCGTCCTTGCAGATACGCAATGATACACCAACTTAATGCAGCACTCGCGACAATTAATCCGGCCTGTGAAGGTGTAATTCCTTTCACGTCGATTAGAGCTAATACCAGGAAATTCTGTGTGCTGGTATAGGCAGCGAAGAACAACCCACGTGTTGCCAGAATTGCTGGCATACCTCTTCGCAACGTAAGAGTTCCCTTCGGTAGCAATTTACGGAGCGGAAATAACATCAATACCAGGCCAATCACGACTAAAACAAACCCCATAAAGCTCGGAAGCATACTTAGACCAACCAGGAAAATCCCTGTACCTAACGTTAAGAGTAACGCCATCCAAGTGGATGAAGATCCGCTATCCCCTCCCGTCTTCTGCACTTTCAATTTCCTAAAGGCAGGTAAACTAAGCAATGCTGAAACCACCAGCACAGGTAATATCCCCCAGAAAACAAAGCGCCAGGACCACTGATCTGCGATAACTCCTGCTACATATGGACCGAGCATGGACGGAAGAACATAGGCAGTACCAAATGCTCCAAGAATTTTGGCACGCAACTCATCCGGGTAACTTAAGGATATAGCTGTATACACACAAGTCATCATAGCTCCGGCACCCAAACCCTGCAGGGCCCGTGATCCTATCATGGTATACATGTCGCCTGCGGTTGCGGCAGCGATCAGCCCTACGATAAACAACAGAAGTGCAAAAGTGAACGGTGCTGCAGGTCCTCTTTTATCAATGATCCGACCGACGACCAGCGTCCCGATAATCTGCGCAAGCAGATATGTACTGAATATCCACCCGAACAGGCTAAGACCGTTCAAGTCTCCAGCAATTGAAGGAGCAATGGTGGTTACGGATAGACCTTCGAATCCAACGGCCATCACTGACAAAATAATTCCTATGGATAATGCAAAATAACGCGGGCTGAAAATACTTTGATGATTAGACGACATGAAATGTGACCTCCAAGAAAATTGGTATGTATACATCGTATCCGGATACTTAGTAAACATTTTTGTTTATAATGTCTAAGCTACAGTTCGGCTTTGACTTTGTCAACATTTTTGTTTAAAATGTAGTTAGTCATGTAGATTCAGTAGAGCGTCACAAGGAGGTGCACCATGAGCGGAAATCAAACTAAAAAGGATGTCTCGACCAGTACCCGGAGAGCAATTATTAATCTGTTAAAAGAGCGCGGGGGAATGGATGTTGTCACTCTCTCCTCTCAGTTTTCGTTATCCGGAATGGCTATTCGTCAACATCTGAATGCGCTAAAAGGAGAAGGATTGGTTACCACTGTGGAAGAGGCCCGTCCCATGGGTCGTCCCACCAAGTTATGGATATTAACTCCCGCGGCTAATCGTTTTTTCCCAAGTGGATATTCGGATTTATCCGTCAGCCTCATCAATTCGATGAAAGAAGCTTTTGGTACTGAAGGGCTGGACAAGCTGCTGGATGTTCGAAATAAAAATATGCAAGAACAATATCTTCAGCATCTTGGCGATTCATCAGGAGTTAAAGAGAGATTGGAGAAATTGGCCGAAATTCGTACCAATGAAGGTTATATGGCCGAGGTTAAGGAGCAGGATGATGGCAGTCTTCTATTTATTGAGAAGCATTGTCCGATCTGTGAAGCGGCTGCGGTATGTACCGGGTTATGCAAGAATGAGCTACATTTATTCAAAACAGTTCTAGGCGATAATGTTCATATTGAACGGGGAGAATACATTTTAGCCGGAGGAAGAAACTGCGTATATACCGTTAGGCATAATAAGCCATGACCAAAAGAGCAACCTCATCGGAGATTGCTCTTTTGGTTTGGATTTCGAACTGATTAGAACGATTCGGATTTCTCTAAATCATCCTTCATTTTACCGGTTATTTCTAACTCTTTCATAATCGTATGTACCCGATTATGTAATTTTGAATTGAGGTAGAGTATAGTAAGAGTGTCGAAAATATACTCTAGGAGGCTACTGCCATGTCACAAAAAATCTGGATGAACCTGCCGGTGAAAGATGTTGTGAAATCCACTACCTTTTTTAATGAGATTGGATTCCATGGGGAGAATGTTGGCAACGAGAGAGCCCAGCTTGTCATAGGCTCAACAACAATCCTCCTGTTTCCGGATGCAACGTTCGAGAAATTTACAGGTGCCAAAATCCCAGATACTTCCCATAGCGCAGAAGTGATATTTTCCATTGGTGCTGACAGCAGAGAAGAAGTTGATGCTTTTATTAAAAAAGTCGAGTTAGCTGGAGGAACCATCTTTGGCAAGCCGGGTGAAACAGACGGCTGGATGTACGGCGCGGGATTTGCCGACCTGGACGGTCACCGCTGGAACCTGTTGTATATGGATGAGAGCAAAATGCCGAAACGGTAACATATAACGTCTATCACTACGTCCGCTTCTTATCCTTCAACTTTGGAACCCTCGAATCGGCCAGTCATGGAGATTCTGAAGTAATTCGTTACGATACTAAAGATAAGGAATACGATTCCTCCAACTACAATATATTGTGTACTTATTCCAGTTACGATTAGTCCACATACACTAGCACCAAGTGTTGTTCCCAGGTTGGAAGAGGTTAGAAAGATCCCATTAGACAATTCGGGTGCCTCCGGTGCTGCCGATACCACCCAATATTGAGTGATATTGCCCCCTATGCCTCCTATGATCCCCCAAATGAAAATAAGGAAGGCTGTTGGCACACTGAATTGTCCGAAGGTGAACAACAAGATGTATATCGTTATTAATGCAATGGGATACACCTTGATCGTTCTTAAAGGGAAATTAGCGAGCAGTTTCCCTGCTATCATGTTCCCAACCATATTGGCCAAGCCATATAGAAATAACAACACACTGACGGTGTTCCAGTCATATCTTGTCACGGTTTTCAGAAACTCAGCAAGGTAACTATAGACCCCAAATACAGCTCCGTTCATGAAAATCACGCCAGCAATGGATAGCCACATCACGGATCTTCTCAATACATACAGATGAGTACCCATGGAGATTCTTTTCGTAACTGGCATTGAGGGCACCAAAAGAAGTGTTGCTACAAATGCGACGATCGTTACGGCGGCAAAGAACAACATCGCATAGAACAACGATGTGCTGGTGGCAATCAAGCTCGAAAGGGGTACTCCAAGTACCATGCCTGCCGACACGCCTACAAATACTTTAGCCACTGCCTTCGGCGCTTCTTCCTTGGGGACTGACGCCGCTGCGACCGTAAATGCCAATGAGCAATAGACAGGATGGAAAAAAGCCGGAACGACACGTGCAATGACCAATACCGTAAAGTTCGATGTGATGGCGGAGACCAGGCTGCCCACAATAAAAATCCCAAGTACAAACAACATAACATACTTGCGGTTCATTCCCGAAAATAATAAGGGTAAAGTGGGACCAGATACAGCAACCGCAAGCGCAAAAAGACTCACAATCAAACCAGCGGTTGAGATACTGACCTCGTAATGTTCTGCAATCAAAGGCAAGATTCCGATTACGCCCATCTCCGTATTTAAAATACTGAATACACCAAAGGTCAGAATGAATACAAGCAGGTGATTTCGTTTAGTTGTCATATGCCATGGATTTAGAGAGATCCCGGTAAGCATTGATCTCTGTCTGAAGGTTGGCAATTTTCTGCTCTGCAATGTCTATCGCGTCGGCTCCTGCAATGAAGCGTTGCGGCGGTTGGGCCTCGTTTGCAATTTGAAGAAGAGCATTGGCAAGTTTTTTTGGGTCTCCAGGTTGTTGCCCGTTCTGATTATTAAAAAATTCCAGATGACCAGCTCTCCGATCATCATAGTCCTCAATCGAAGGCTTAGCGAAAGTTGAGGATGCATCTGTAAGAAATTCCGTTCGGAAAAATCCGGGATTGACTATAGTCGTATGAATACCGAAAGGAGCTACCTCAGGAGCCAATGCCTCCATCCATCCCTCAAGCGCAAATTTTGCAGCACTATATGCCGAATTAAATTCAAATCCTGAAATGCCAGCGCCCGAGGAGATCGAGATAACATGTCCTGAACGTTGGGTGCGCATCACAGGTAATATGGCCCGGGTAACGTGCATGGAACCAACCAACGCCACCTGTAGCTGATGTTCAATCTGGTCAGGGGTCAGTTCCTCAAAATACCCTCCACAGAAATGTGCCGCATTATTTACGAGTACATCGATCGCCCCGAACCGTTCAATTGCCGCCTTAACTGCGGCATGTGCATCAGCAGGCTCGCAAACATCTAATGGGACAACCATTACATTCTCGGAATCACCGATCGCACGAACCACTGCATCGGGATTTCGGCCGGTAGCAACAACCTTGTGTCCAGCATTTAAAGCAGCCTTAGCAATAGTTGTGCCCATACCTCGACCAGCGCCAGTGATAAACCATACTTTTGTCTTATCCATATCATTCATTCCTTTCAATTTCTTCTCCAGTTGCCTTGCTTTTTAGTTTAGCGTTTATACACCACATAGCAAATACTCATATCTTATAACAAGTTATGCTTGAAAGGCATTTCTGTAAGGTTTATTGTAGAATATAAAGGATAAAGGAGGAGTTAAAATGGAGATTAGAGTATTGCGTTATTTTCTTACTGTCGCCAGAGAAGGAAGTATTACACGCGCTGCTGATTTCTTGCATGTTACGCAGCCCACCTTGTCCAGACAATTGAAAGACCTTGAACAAGAGTTGGGAAAGAAATTATTTATTCGCAGTAGTTACAGTATTAATCTCACAGATGAAGGTATGCTTTTAAGAAATAGGGCTGAAGAAATTGTGGGTATGGTCGATAAATTAGAGGCAGAATTTGAATCCATGGAAGAAACCATAAGTGGAGATATTTATATTGGCGGTGGAGAAACGGAAGCCATGAAACAGATTGCAAGAGTGGCAAAAGACGTACAATATAAATATCCCAATATACGCTATCACCTATACAGCGGCAATGAAGATGATGTAACTGAGCGGCTCGACAAGGGGCTCCTTGACTTCGGTATTCTAATCCAGCCAGCGGATGTTTCCAAATATAACTATATCAATTTCTCCGACAAAGATGTTTGGGGAGTGGTTATGAGAAAAGAAAGTCCACTCGCCTCCAAAGATACGATTCGATCCACAGACTTATTTCATGTTCCATTGATCTGTTCACGACAGTCAATGAAGCAGACATTTTCAAAAAATGAGTTTGCGGATTGGTTTGGCGAAGATTTTGACAAATTAAACGTGGTTACTACATACAATCTTGCATATAATGCTGCCATTATGGTTGAAGAAGGTATTGGTTATGCATTAACACTTGATAAAATAGTGAATACGTCTAGTGAAAGCGACCTTTGTTTCAGACCTCTAGAGCCAAGACTTGAATCTGGCTTAAATATCGTTTGGAAAAAACATCAGGTCTTTTCGACTGCTGCGGATTTGTTTTTAAAAGAAATTCAGGCTAAATTTTAGACTGATAAAGGGATTAACGTGAGTACAAGAAGAAACCCACCGGAGTTTAATTCTCGGTGGGTTTCTTTACCACTTGTTCGATCCCGAGCAAAATAAGCTTCAAGCCAAACTCAAAAGCTCCGTCGGTTCCCATCACCTCAAACAGACCATTCTTATACATCCTACTGAAGAGTCCAGCTTCCTTCTCACTCATAGAGTCCAGAAGATGGATCATCTCTTCACCCTCAAGTACTTCCTTGTCCTTAAGGACAGCAGATATATTGCGCTGATGTTGATAATCGTCCAGTACGAAATAGAATACATAGTTGACTAGTGTAAGAACTGCCTGTAATTTCTGCTCTTGCTCTAGTGGTGTTGATTCCATGCAGAGCAACATGCGGTTGGTGAAGCGGATCATGTCCGGTTCATGAGGCAGCGTCATCATCATGAGCTGTGTGGAGCACGGGTATCTGCTGATCACACTCCGTACCGTCACGGCAAGCCCCTCCATCTGCTCCTTCCAGTCTCCTTCAGTGTGAAACTCGTCCAGAATAATTTTTGATATCTGGTTGGCGAGACGCTGGTAGAGCGTCTGCTTGCTCTTGAAGTACCAGTATAGAGATGGAGCCTGAATCCCCAGCTTGTCTGCCAATCGTCTCATGCTGAATTTCTCGATGCCCTCTTCTCCGAGAAGCTCCCACGAAATTTCCAAAATCTTATCTTCCGAAATCTGAGGCTGTTGTTTTTTCATCGGTATCCGCCCTTTTATCTAACAGTGTAAGTTTATGCTTTACAGGTCCATAAGTTCATGATAACATCTAACACTGTAAGGTTCAATCTAACGGTGTTAGATTAGATCAATATTAACGAAGAAAGTAGTGACCCACATGGATACAGAAAACCTCCATTACTTTGAAAAAGCACCAATCGCCAAAGCCGTAGCTCACTTTGCTGTCCCAATGATGCTAGGCACGTCAATGAGTGTTATTTACTCCATCTTGAATGCCTATTTCCTTGGCACACTGGGTAATACGGCAATGTTAACTGCACTCGCACTAACTTTACCTTTATTTGCGGTCATCATGGCCCTTGGTAATTTAATTGGTATAGGCAGCGGTACATTCATCTCTCGTTTGCTGGGAGAGAAAAAAGTCGATGATCTGCAGCATGTATCTTCATTCGCCTTTTACAGTAGTTTAGTTCTCGGAATTATTGTGATGGCCGTTGGCCTCCCGCTGATCGAACCAATCGTTCATGGGCTGGGGGCAACCCCAGAGTCCTTCGGATTTACGAAAGAGTATGTCACGATTATGCTTATGGGTTCACCCTTCGTCATCTTATTCTTCACGCTGGAGAATATCGTGCGCTCAGAAGGTTCAGCAATCACCTCAATGACCGGTATGATTCTCAGTGTTGTTATAAATATTGTTCTTGATGCATTATTCATTTTTGTCTTCCATTGGGGCGTGATTGGAGTTGCATCTGCTACCGTCATCTCCAACTTGGTTGCGAGTGCATTTTACGCTTACCATATGAGTTATAAAAGTCAATTCTTAACCGTCTCCCTGAAATGGTTCAAGGTGACGAAGGACATCCTGAGCAATGTGTTCAAAATCGGTGTTCCCGTCTTTGTTATGAGTGTCTTCTTGGGTGCAATGTCGCTTATTCTTAACCTTTTTCTTGTCGAATATGGGGATCAGGCTGTTGCGGGGTATGGAATCTCATCACGTTTATTGCAATTTCCTGAGTTTATTCTGATGGGCTTGTGTGAGGGAGTTGTGCCGTTGATTGCCTTCTCATTCACAGCGAACAAATTACGCATGAAACAAACGATTAGATTCACGATCAAAGCTATTTTGGGTTTAGCCGTCCTGTTCGGTATTATCGTTTATCTGATCTCTGACCACTTGATTGGTTTATTTACGACTGACCCGCAATTAATTGAAATGGGCAGCTACATTCTGCATGTAACCTTCTTATCCTTGTTTATTACAGGAATGACTTCTTTGTTTATGGGTATCTTCCAAGCAACAGCCCAAGGAACCGCAGCGTTTGTTATGTCGATCATTCAAGGGATTACGTTAATTCCTGTATTGTATATCGCTAATCAAATGAACGGCTTTCATGGGGTAGTCTGGTCGCTCGTTATTGCGGATGCCGTGGCGTTCCTAGTTGGAGCCATCATGATATATGTTTTGCGGACCAAATTGCAGCCAGATCTGGAACATTTGGCACAGTAGTTAAAGTATAACACGCAAAAAGGCAGGATAAGGGCGCTCCCTGACCCTGCTCTTTCATTTCGAAATGACAATTATGTATCTGATGATACGAAGAGATCGTAAACCGTCTTTTATAAGGGAGAAATGGTCAACATATGTTCTATTTCATCCATATACCCATCCACTGTAATGCTTCTCGGAGCAAACAGAAATCGTAGTGATTGTTTCCATTCCGAGCCTGCAATAGAGGTTGGTAACATCGAATGTTCTGTATTAGAGAAGATTTTCACATGAAGCAAGGAAGATGGCTGAATTCCTTTACGGTATGCTTGCTCTGTATTAACAATGTCCACATTCACATCCTCTTCTCCAAGCAGAAGTAGTATAGGGGTTTTGAAATGATGCAAATCCGCCGTGGCATCTGAAGCAAAATTTTTCTTTATGAAGTTCCAGCGTTCTTTGGAAATCAGATCATCCTTTCGAGCAATCTTGGTGTACTCTTCATATGTGCCATGTTGCTTTAAAATCTCTTTAATCTGGTTTTCATAATCGACCTGATTTTGAATCTCCTCGGTGGAATGACCATCTTTCGCCATTTGGCTGCGTGTGTTGTATTCTCCCTGTTCCAACCAGTTTATCGCTGGTGATACCAAGATACTGAAGGCAAGATGTTCTTTCCCAGCAAGCTTAGGAATCACCCAACCTGCTTGGCTGGCACCCCATACGCCTATTTTGGAATCATCAATGATGGATTGTTCTTTCGCCCATGCAATAGCTTGCTGTGCCTCCATAACACGATCATCCATGCTTTGATGTAGCCAGTTTCCCTCTGAACCTCCGATTCCCCGTTTATCTAGCGACAAGGACGCATACCCGATCGATGCCAGTCGCTCCCATAACGGTTTGTATCCCTCACCATGAGTAGAGTCTATCGGACCGTCACCGTGAATAAACAATACTAGACCTAGCTTGCCTGAATGGTTTCTGGGTAACGTGAGCGTACCTGTTAACTTACCCTGTGGAGATTGAATTTCAACGGTTTGTTCCTCCATGTCAAAATCACTTTGATCGACTATGTACAGTCCTGCACCAACCATCAGTAAGATTGCCACAATAACTGAGATGTATCGTTTTTTCCATTTAAACATAAGTATCTCCTTTGTAAATCATGTAATGCCATTGATTTTCGCCTAAGAGCAGGCCGGTCAGAAAACTGTTTGTGCTATACTGCTTGCAAAATTGATAGCGTTCATATAACTGTATCGCTTGATCATTCTGACTTGCCACATGCAAGCTAAGAAATGACATTGATTTGGATTGCAACATATATTTCTGTGCCCATTGAAGCAACTGCGTACCAATTCCCTTGCCTTGGTGCTGTGGATGTACAACCAGATCTTTCACATAACATTCGCCTAATGTAGGAGTATGCTTCAGCAGATGTAAACCAGTTATTAATCGAAGCATTTTCCACATGCCAACCCTATTACACTGGCCCCACCAATGAAGATTGGCACGAACGCTGGTTATTGCTGCTCTGTTATCTGCTTCCTTCCATTTCAAGCACATGGTGCCAACAATCTCCTCATGTTCACGAGCAATGACTCGAAGAGTACTTTGTTCCATGGGCGGGTGATTGAGCAACTGTTCAAATACGTAAGCCAGATCAGTTATGGACAATGAAGTGTTCTTTTGAAATTTGTGTCCAAAACCATAAGCCATGAGTTCAGCAACAGCTTGATGAAACAGGGGACAAACGGGTTCTATCTGAATGGAAGTTGTCACTATGTGCCTCCCCTACTCGATCATTTGTAACAATAACTCATAATGAAGCTTTTCTGGTGTGAATAAAGATAAATAAGATTTCTCTACCATAATAAGTGGACCGTGATACGGATAGCCTTGGTGTTCTGCATAAGCATAAAATTCGTTGATATGTTCTTTGAGTTCAGCTTCAATTTGTACATATACATGACGAGAAAGATATTTTCCTCTAGGCAAAACTAAATCGTTCGCTCCTTCCTTTTGTATATAAATTCCTACGGTGTCCGTCTCATCGTACGCATAATGGATGTCGGCTTCAAATAAATTGGGAATGTTTTCTTTATGTTGGATCAGTTGCCTTGCTTGCAAGTACTTTTGCGCTTCCATATGGAACCACAGGGATAAGTGAATCTCCTCACGAGTATCAATATAATAAGTCACTTGATCCTCAATTGGGATATGCTTTTTCTCATGCAACAGCTTGCCGATAAGGTGCTTTGTTTGCTGAAGCTGAGTGATGGCTGCTTCCGTGTCTGCCAATGCTTGTTGAAATAATGATGTGATTTGATCGGATGTCAAGTTACTCAAACATTCCTTGATCATTGAAACAGATAGACCCATTTTGCGAAGTAACAAAATATGAGATAGACGGTAAATTTCATCAACCCCATACATCCTATACTGGTTTTCTGCTATATAAGTAGGGTTCAACACCCCTTTTTCTTCAAAGTAACGAATTTGATGGACAGAGACTTTCATCAGCTTTGCCAGCTCACTAATCGTAATTTCATCACTCAACCAATTCACCACCTTTGCTGTTTTTCATATTACAAACATAAACCTTAGGTCTGACCTAAGGTCAAGTCTTTATTTTAGCCTCTCCTGATAACAAAAAACCACGCCACCAGATTCGGTACCGCAGTTCAATGATCAATTATGCTATTGGATTTGTTTCATGTAAGATTTGAATTCCTCGGCAATTTCTTTGTATTTCGTATGATGCAGGTAATGTGAACCTTCCATTGGGATCATTTTGCCCTGCGCGGATTGTTTGGCTTGTGCTTCATGTAGCGGAATCCACTGCGGGTTTTTCTCGTTATTGGATTGAACAAAGAGAAGCACTGGCAGATCACTAGGATACGTGAGTTTTTCTCCATTTTTGAAATTGGAACCCAGATGTTTAAGCTCATCTACTAATGTCGGGTTTGTCGAGACTTGATTCGAAATCAACTTCATCTGTTCTTTGGTATGTTCATCGTATGCAAGTGATGCATATGAATCACCACTCACTTTATTGAGTACTCTCATTAAGCCTGATTTTTGAAGGAATTTCATTAGGTTCAAAGGTAATTTAACATCCATGCCAGGTTGATTCGGAACACTGCTATCGATCCCGACAAAAGCAGAGACTTCATCTGGATACGTGTTCACATAAGTCGCCGCGTACAGTCCCGTGATGGAATGCCCCATCAGAATATAACGATTTATACCGAGCTGCTGTACAGCTTCATGAATTTCACTAACAATATTCTCGGTGGTTCTCTCCGTTTCGGTTTGGTCACTTAACCCATAACCGAAAGGCTCAATCGCCACAACTTTGTAATCAGAAGTTAATTCATCGATTAACAATTTGAAATCAAGTACTGGTGATGGTGTTCCTTGTCCGGGAAGTAGCACGATGGTTTGTTCGCCGCTACCTTGAATGGATACATTCATATTCTTCCCATCAACATTGACATATTGGCCGTACGATTCGATTTTCTTTTTCTCGGCCCCATTACTTATCGTATGAACGACAAACGTGATGCCCATGAACAGCACCAGCGCGCCGACAATACCACCTATTATTTTCAACCATAAGTACCGTTTTTTACGGCCCTTAGTCCCCGTTGTTGTTACATCCACTGCTTCTGCCATATCCATCTTCTCCTGTCCTTTATATCTGTAGAGCCGCTCTTGCGACATAGGTATAGTGTAACCATGGAAGATGTCCCCTTCGTGACGGGAATATGAACGGAGTATGAACTACAAAAAAAAAAGAGAGCTGCTTGTTGAGAGCAGTTCTCCATAGGATAAGACAGTTTTAGTGGTCCAGGAACACAAGCTGAATGAAGAACAATACCGCAAAAATGTAGAAGATTGGATGAACATCTTTACCTTTTCCGCGAAGCAGCTTAAGTACCGGATAAAAGATGAAGCCTACGCCGATGCCTGTCGCAATACTATGCGTCAATGGAGTAAGGATGATAATCAGGAAGGCAGGAAATGCTTCTTCGAGATCATCCCATTTGATTTTGCTGATAACGTTAATCATAAAGTATCCAACAATGATCAGTGCCGGAGAAGTGATCGCCGGAATGCTTGATATTACACTTACGATCGGTGTGAAGAACAAAGTCAGCGCAAGCAGCACACTTACCGTTACCGCTGTCAGTCCCGTTCTTCCTCCTGCGGCTACCCCTGTGCTGGACTCGATATAAGCTGATGTTGGGCTTGTTCCGAGCAAAGCGCCACTGGTTGTTCCTACGGCATCTGCCAATAATGCGCCACGCGAGCGTGGGAATTTACCATCCTTAAGCAATCCTGCTTGTTCAGCAACGCCGAGCATCGTGCCTGTCGTATCAAACAGCGTGATCAGCAGGAACGTAAATATGATTGTATACAAACCATTCGAGAATACCCCTGCCAGATCCAGTTGCAAAGCCGTTGAAGCGAGGCCATGCGGCATGGATACAATCGATTCCGGCATTTGGAATAGTCCCATGATCCAGGCAAGTATCGCTGTTACCACCATTCCGATGAACAGGTAACCTTTCACATTGTAAGCCATCAGCACAACGGTAATAATCAATCCGATAATAGTCAGATAAGCCATTGGCTCAGCCAAATTTCCGATCGTAATCAAATTCGATTCTGAATCGGCAATAATCCCGGCATTTTGCAAACCTACCGTTGTAATAAACAATCCGATCCCTGCGGTTATGGCATGTTTTAAGCTAGCAGGAATTGCATCAAGCAACATGTAACGGAATGAAGTCAGTGATAAAATGATAAACAAAATCCCTGCTATAAATACGGCTCCCAGTGCAACCTGCCAAGATACGCCATATCCGGCAACTACGCTATAGGCAAAGAATGCATTCAGGCCCATACCCGGCGCGATGACGATTGGATAATTGGACCATATTCCCATAATCAGAGTTCCCACAATACTTGCCAGTACCGTTGCTATGAATACTCCGTTAAAGTCCATGCCCGTGCTGCTGAGTATTCCTGGGTTTACGATAACTATGTATACCATTGTGAAGAATGTTGTAACCCCTGCGATAATTTCTGTGGGGATGCTCGTGCCTCGTTCTTTAAGTTTGAACCATTTATCCATGGTAAAGCCAGCCTCCAACTTTCAAATTATACTCCAAAGCTAAAAACAAAAAATCCTAATCTTCATATAGGATTGTAATATTCTCGCTCCTATATTCGTTGTTAGGATTTAAAGATTCAACAGCTAAGCCCTAAACTAAACATGAAGATACTCATATCTGTTTTCAACCTGAAGTCCATTTCGTATTCTAATTAAAATTACATACAATGTCAATGAATTAACGATTTGTGCACAGTTATTTACGAACTATCCGGACGTTATATCTTGTATTCATTCGTTTTTAGAATAGAGTCTGTACGTATGGCTCAATGTCTGCAATATATGAAGAAAGACTGCCAGCAATGTTCACTGACAGTCTTTCTTTTAATTCGTAGTAGGTTTCTCTTCATACTCGCTGGATAATTCTTTTAGCGATTTGATTTTGCCATGGGGATGCTGTTCTTGCTTTCGTGACTTCCAGGCAGCTTCTTTTCTTTTCTTCTGGTCAGCCATACAAGATATCCTCCTCTGGAAACTGAGATGTATACTACTTCTTTATGATGTCATTCCTGGACAACTTTATTCTGCATGTATAGGTAATAAGAGAATTAGGCAAGCATATAAGACAATATATAGAGAATTCAGAAGCTAATTGGCAGGACCCAGATTAATCAAGCTGACATCGGACAAAGAGACAGTTGTGTTACCATCTTCTGCGCCATCGATGTTACCCAGATCAAATGAGATGCGAGTATTCGCATAGCTGGCTTCTGTTGCATCAAATGTAAACGTGAATTCCTGTTCTTCTGGAGTCAAATCAACTCGTGCCCCAAAGAAACCATGCCATTCATAGTTGGCAGCGGCATCGACCCATCCAACCCCCAAACCCAATTTCCTGGACTTCTCCGCTTTGGCTTTAAACGTTAATTTATATTTAAAACCTTGCTGTATGCCAAATCCTTCATTGATGACTTGACGATCCCATGGGTTCTGTCCAGCATTACCAATCTTGGCATGAAGCTGTTGATTGCTAACTTCCATCTCCAGATCAGCTGCATTACCATCCGCGTAGGTAAACCAGCTGTCTTTACCTTTGGAGAAGTCTCCATTGGGAATAAGGTTAACATGAGCTGGCTGACCTCCTTGATCTGCATTTGGATTAACTTCATATAACTGGACGTTATTGATGTGAATCGAGTGTTCACCTGTAGAGAGCGGATATCCTAATCCAAACGCAAGCATAGCTGCCGAATCGGAGGTATCCCCCATAGTGAAGGTGTAAGTATACGACTTTTGATCCGCAGTTAATTCCACTTCTTCTTCAAAATACTTCACAAAATCGCCTGCATTCTGAGAAAGAACCGCTTGCATGGATTTAGGACCTGAAGCAGATGCCTCGAAGGTAAGTCGGTACGTTTTGTTTGCATCCAGTTTGATCTGACCTTGTTGCAGCAATGCATCCCACCAATGTTCACTTGTACCAGGCAAGTTAATCGTTAATCCTTCGCCCTCTTCATGTGAAGCTGTCAGATCATTAGGAATTAGCTCCCAATGATTCAGATCTGTTGCAAGCTGGCTGTTTTGAACTTTGTTTAGTGAGATATCCACCCAACGTGTATTATAATTTGCTCCTTCAAAATTCACATAATAGGATTTGCCTGCTGTCAAGTTGACCCCTAGGAAATACACCGTTTCGTATGTTTGCCATCCCCCCGTGTCTCCGAGATTCAGTTCGGATTGAGCAACGATTGTACCTTGTTCATCCTGAATGCTGAACCGTACTTCAGAATCACTTTTCCCACTGGCCATTCGGGCAGACAGTACATATTCCCCCTCTTGGGCCACATCAATTTTATATTGCAACAGATCTCCCTGATCCATGTAACTGACATGTTTTCCTCCTTCGACGGAGTCCTCCAGTTGCAAACCTTGCATCATCCAGGCTTCGGTTGCAGGTACATGTGCGTAGCCATTCACGGACAGAGGTTTTCCGCGTTTCGTCAGACGAACATTGTCCACATATACCTTGCCTTTAGAACTGCCAAATAACAGTCTTAGTTCGGATTGTGCGATTGATGCTCCATCTCCAATGTTGATTTCTCCAGTGAATGTTTTCATGTCTTGGTTTAAGGAGAGGTTTTGTCCTTGATGAACCTGTACCGTATGACCATTACTGCTGACAACATCAATGTCGAGGCTTCGCGGTGTGTCTGCCTTGGCATCTAAGGAGAAACCATACGTTGTATTCGCTTCCAGCTTCAAATCCGGTTGGTTCACCGAAACTTGCTGTGGATCACCATTCGTTTGAGTAACATCAACAACTAGCTGACGCTCCATAATCGGGAATTTCGAAAAGTTATTTACACTTATATTGGCTGCAGCACTGTCCTGAATGCTGTTTGACCAGAATCCCAGACGCTCCTTGCCCTGATCGAATGTGCCATTGTAAATAAAGTTGCCATCAGGTAGTGCGTTTCGTTCGACAGTTAACGGATCAGCCTCACCCACCTCGATCAGTCTGACATTGGCAAACCAAACGGTTGTATCATCCAGCCCCAGATTAAATTCGAATCTGGCATTGTTATCCGTGCCATCCCGCATATTGAAGGTATAGTCATAGGATTGCCAATCTGTCGTGAGTGCAAAGGTGTTATCACCCGAATAATTGGTCCAACTTTTTTCAAATTGGTTCAGTTTGGACATGATTGTACGGTTAGCAGATGCTTTCGCATCAAATTGTATCTTGTACTTTTTGTTTTTCTTGATGTACATCGGCATCTGAGTCAGTTGAACCGAGTAGTTTTCAGTTCCTGATGCATCAATGGTAACTTCTGCTGCTTTCCCTTTCTGCTCATCCGTTACAACTTTGACACTGCCAGCTCCATCAGCATTTGTGATGAATTTCCACTGAAGAGGCACTCCATTGTCTGCAGACCCTTCCGAAAAACGATCATTGTAGATTTGATTGCCATCGGCTTGTGGTTCCCGCTGTTGCGCAGGCTCGATGGGATTTGTTGTTACATCAGGCCATGTGTCTAGATTTTTGTAAGAATATACTCGCACAAAATCAACATTCATCTTTTCGGAAGTGAAGTTGCTTTCAGGTGCCCCCGGCCAGTCTCCTCCAACCGCCAGATTCAGAATCAGATAGAATGGACGATCAAATGGAGCTGGGAACGTATAATACTCAGGTTGGCCCGCGGCCTTCGTTTGCCAGTTGGTCACTTCATGATGCAGCTTTCCATCCACATAGAAACGAATCATACCCGGCAACCATTCCACCTGGAAATCATGATAATCGTCAGCGAAAGTTTCTCCCTTCGGAAGAGTAAGGCTTCCCTGATCGTGTCCATGGGAACCGTCAGGCTTCACACTGTCATAATGCAATGTGCTATATACCTTGTTATTACTCTCTTTGCCACCAATTAGCTCCATAATATCGATTTCTCCAGAGGCAGGCCATCCACCATAATGTGCTTCATCCGTTGGCATCATCCATATGGCAGGCCACATGCCCTTTTCAATAGGAAGCTTTGCACGTACAACTACTTTACCGTAGGTCCAGTCTCCTTTTCCCATAGAGATCAGTTTGCCAGAGCTGTAATCCTTACCATTTTTCGGACCCTTTTTTGCTTCAATTTGCAACACGCTTCGATTCTGATCTTTCGTAATGCGAGTGTTATCCGGGCTGTAATATTGCATTTCATTGTTATAAACGAGTCCTGTATCCTGCACGGTCCATTTGGATGAATCAATCGCGGGCCCGTTGAACTCATCATTCCAGACCAGCTCCCATTGATCATGCGGAATCGTTGTTGCAGGAACCGGTTTTTCGCCCGCCGGATTGCTTGGTGTTGATGGTGTAGACGGTGATTGTCCGTCTGGAGAAGATGGTTTTGGTGTGCTTGTCAGATTTGTTGAACCACCAGGCTGCGATGAAACAGGTTGTTGAGCTTCACCCACCATGGATGTGCGCAATCCTTGTTTTACTTTTTCTCCGTTGATCACAACTTCATCGGCATCTACACTCAACTTTTGGATCGTACCTTTGGTATCCATTCGAGTCTGACTCGCTTCTGCATGGATATTCATGGAATCAATCAGGCTGTTTGAAGAGATCTCCAGAATGGATCTCTGCATTACATGCATCTCCTGAATGTTGCTTTCTTCCGTAATGGCAACTCTAACGGGCTCCCCACGTTTGTCAACGACTACTCGATTCAGCTTTGAGTTGCTAATGTTGATGGAATGACTTCCTCCGCCTTTAATGATGACACTTCCTGTGACAGTTACGCCCTGAAGAACAACAGATCCCTCGTCAATGCCTTCTGCCAGCAGCAGATTTCCATTAACAATCATATTTTTTAACGTGACATCCGTTGAATTAATAATCAAGTTGCCATCCACCCGGGACTCATAAATACCAGGAGCACTTTTCACATCTGCAATCATCTCCGACAACATTGCTGCCGTCTCTGCTCGTGTAATCGGGGATTTGGGATTTAATTTACCTTGGAAACCTTTAAGAATATTTTCGTTCACCATATAGGTAAGCGCTTTCTTTGCATAACTGGAAATATCATCTTCATCCTGAAATTCCAATTGTTCACTATCTTCATTTGTAGCCGCTGAAAGTTGAAAAGCTCGATCTACCATAACCGCTGCATCTTGGCGTGTAATCGGTTGTTGTGGTGACAGATGATCACGATCTGTTCCTTCGATGATGCCAGAACCATTTGCTCGTACCATCACGTCATAGTACCAATCGTCTGAAGTCACATCCACATATGAACCAGTCGCCGCATTACCAGTGAAACCAAAGGCTCGATCCAGAATCATCACGAATTCAGCTCGGCTAATGACCTGACTGGGCTTAAATGTACCGTCAGTATAACCTTTCAATAGATTCAAATCTTGCAACCGTGTAACTGCAGATTGTGACCAATGCCCAGTCAGGTCTGTATAGGGAACAGAGAAGTGCAGGCTTTTCGCCTGCACATTTCCCACCTCCGCTTGACCCTGTACACTTTCTGCTCCTACAGTTGCTGGATAAACGAGAGAAGCCATTAAACTCCATGCCACCATACATGCCAGTCCTTTTCTCATCCTTCTTCCTCCCTCAGCTCAGTTATCCTTGCATTTGCATAGCCTATTCCTTGACTGCTCCAATAACGATTCCCTTAACGAAGAAACGTTGTAAAAACGGGTATACCATCAGGATCGGAAGCGCGCCGATAAAGATCTGTGCTGCGCGTACGGTTCGCTGTGATATATTCTCCAACATGGAAGGATCAACGTTGATTTTGCTGAGATCTTGCTGAACGATAATGGTCTGGAGCAGAGAAGCAAGTGGATAATTTTTAATATCAGACATATAGATCATGCCGTCGAACCAGGAGTTCCACTGGTAAACCATCGTAAATAAGGACAAGGTTGCGATAGCCGGAAGCGACAGTGGTACGTAGACCAGAATCAACGTTTTGATATGACCTGCTCCATCCAAATAAGCTGCTTCTTCAAGTTCTTTGGGCAGTCCGCGAAAGAAGTTCATCATAAGAATAACGTTCCACACGGACAGTGCTCCAGGCAGAATAAGCGCCCAGATTGTATTCATCAAGCCAAGCTTCTGGATCAGAATGTAACTTGGAATCAAACCGCCGCTGAACAAAATGGTAAATACGAAAAACCACGTATATAAGGAGCGACCTTTAAAACTGATATCTTCCTTCGACAACGGAAATGCGGTTAAGAGCATGATGACCATACCAATGATCGTCGCAATTACAGTCCGTTTAAGTGATACGATCAAGGAGTTAATGAAGTTTGAATTCCCGAATGTTTTCACATATGCGTCGGTAGTGAACCCGATGGGCCAGAAGGTAACCAGGTTTGATGATGCTGGCGCCATACTGCTGAATGAAACAGCCAATATATGAATAATTGGTAAAATGCAGAGTATCGATAATATCCCAAGAAAGGTATAGTTAGCGATGCTGAATATGCGGTATCCTTTTGTTTTATAATACAAGCCCTTTTCTCCTCTCTAGAAAACTCGATAATTAGCTAGTTTGTAAGCCATTCTGTAAGATATAACAATCAAAATGGTAGCAACCACAGATTTGAACAACCCTACTGCTGTGGCAAAACTCATCTTCCCGTTCAGAATCCCAAGTCGATATACAAAGGTGTCAATGATGTCGCCTTTGTCATACACAAGCGGATTGTACAAGTTGAACACCTGATCAAAACCGGCGTTCAGTATGTTGCCGATAGAGAGCGTCATCAGTACAATTGTGATCGGCATCAATGCCGGAATCGTAATGTGCAGCGTCTGTTTAAAACGGTTGGCCCCATCCACCTCGGCAGCCTCGTAGAGTGCAGGATTAATTCCTGAGAGAGAAGCCAGAAATACAATCGTACCAAAACCAAATTCTTTCCACACATCACTGAGGATCAGCGTTATTCGGAACCATGTACCGTCCCCCAGGAAGAAGATCGGTTCTCCTCCAAAGGCTACGACAAGCTGGTTGACCATGCCGCCCTGAGGAGACAGGATATCGAGCAGAATACCACCGAGAATAACCCAAGATAGGAAATGCGGTAGATACACAAGCGTTTGACTTACTCTCTTGAATGCCGTCAAGCGCACTTCATTGAGCAAAATGGCAAACAGGAATGGAGCGAACAGTCCTGCGATGATTTTGAAAAATGCAATGACCAGTGTATTCCAGATCACCTGACCTACGTCTGGATATAAAAATAAATATCGGAAATTGTCCCAACCCACCCATTTGGATTCAGAAAATCCCAAGTATGGCTTGAAATCCTGAAAAGCAATTACAATGCCGCCCATCGGTATGTACTGAAACACCAGTGCCAGCAATACAGCTGGAATGAGCATCATATGCAAGGTCCAATTCCGTTGCATATTCCAGCGCTGTTTAACCCTGGTGGAGCGCCGTTTATGCGGCGTTTCTAACGTATGTTCCTTCACTCCTGCATCCCCCATGTTCTAAATTTTGTATTTTACAAGTCATCGTGAACTTGTATATTAAAATTATAGCAATGGAAATTTGTGATCTATATCCTAATATTGCAACAACGATATCAATATTTTAATAAGATTAAGGAGGTTGGGCTTTGTTCACACGTTTGAATGTCTTTACCAAAATTACACTGTTGTTTGTGATGCTGCTTATTCTGGTGCTGTTTCTCTATACATACTCGAACCGGGAAAGCGTGCGTGTTATCGAACACGAGATTCAGAACAATACGATGAATCATCTATCGACATTTGCTGATTCAGTAGAATCCAACATTTACCAATTGTCATTGTATGGGATGTCTATTGGGCAAGATTCGAGTATTCAGGAATATCAACGCCCCGACTATAAGGACGTTCCCTATGAACGTGTGAAAGTTGGAAGTGCTATTCTGGAAAAGATGAATCTGTACAACGCAGCAAGCAAATGGCATTCGACCATCACACTCTACTTCCCAAGGATGCAAAAAGTGATATCAACGGATTATTATGCTTACATTCCTTACAGGGATGATGAATTTAAGGAGCCTCTCTCGCAATCCTGGACCTATGCCGACAATCAGTTTATCTGGTACACGACCGACCCAACGACAGCGATGGTGCAACCCGACAAAGCTCGATTAATTACCAAAATCAGTTTTCCAGTTCATCACTTAACTGCACTTCTTAATCAAAACAAGTTAAACAATAAGGGCGATCCATTCATGTTCCATCCCGATTATGGTTTAATCAGTAATAGCTCTGGAAAGGAAACGCTGAATGCCATACTGCCCTCTTTGAAAGGAGCAAAACTGCAAGCCAGTGGTGGATTCACCACAACGTTAAACAAAACGGAATATTACGTCTCCTATATTCAATCCAAGAGCCTCGGCTGGTATTATGTTGACTACGTGCCTATGCAGCAAATTTTGAAACCGATTACGAGCAGCCGGAATCTCTTTTACGCTTCAATTGCCGTTCTGATCGTGATGAGCGTTGTTGTATTATATACACTCTACCGAAGTGTGCAGCTTCCACTCTTACAGTTGGTGAAAGGGACGAATCGCTTGTCCACCGGGGATTTTTCCGTTCGGCTTCATCATTCTGCACGCAATGAGTTCAGCTTGTTATTTGCACGTTTCAACATCATGGCTCAACGAATTCAAGAATTAATCGAGAATGTATATGAGGAGAAATTACGAAGTCGGGAAGCCACGCTCAAACAGTTACAGTCGCAGATTAATCCGCATTTTCTATATAACTGCCTGTTCTATATCAAGAACATGGCCCGAATGAAAAATGAAAAGGCCGTGGTAGCCATGGCACTGAATCTGGGGGAGTATTACCGATACATAACCAGGTCCGAAAAGGATCAAGCCACGCTTCGTGAAGAGCTGACGATGGTCAAAAATTATTTGGAAATCCAGTCACTTCGTCTGGAACGAATGCATTTTACAATCGACGTGCCCCATGATATTTTAGATAAAACAGTTCCCAGACTAACCCTCCAGCCTATTATTGAGAACGCTATTATTCATGGTCTGGAGCCCAAATCGGTAGATGGTGAGATTAAAATCTATGCGGACTGCGAGGATGATGTGTACACAATTATCGTGGAGGACAGCGGGCTTGGCATGTCTGAGAAACAACTTGATCATTTGAGAGATAATCTTCTTAAACCGCTGGATGAGAATATGGGATGTGGTACATGGAATGTCCATCAACGTTTGTCTTTTCTATACGGTGAAGGATCTGGACTATCTTATGATCATTCTTCAATGGGTGGAATTAAAGTTAACATCACATGGCACGACAATACAGACAAGTAGGTGAACGACCCATGCTGCAAATATTACTAGTTGACGATGAACGTTCTGTCGTGGAAACGCTGGCAGAGACCATTCCGTGGGAAAGCTGCGGTATCGGTACAGTTCATGAAGCCTTATCCGGTGCAGTAGCGCTGGAAATTATGGACAACCACGAAATTGACATTGTAATTACGGATATACGTATGCCCGAAATGTCAGGCATTGCACTGATTACAGCGATTCATGAAAAGTGGCCGCATGTGCAGACGATTCTGTTATCAGGTCACGCCGACTTTGAATATGCGAAACAGGCTATTGCTCAGGAAAGCTTTGATTACTTGCTGAAACCTGTTAGCGATGAAGATCTGATCGAATCCGTGCAACGTCTTGTTCATCGAATTAAAGAAAAGTGGGAAACGGCAGCATCTCATCAAAGAGCCTTACACGCCTTTCAGGATCATCTGCCATTACTTCAATCCACGATGCTGCATGAGTTGCTGACTGGAAAAGTCTATGATCAGAAGACACTGGCAGACAAGCTTGATCTGCTGGAGCTTCCCTACTCCGTAGGAGAAGATCTCGGCATGCTGATTATCCGTATGGAGAAACATCTATCCGATATGGCACACGGCGACCTGGCCCTAATGGAATATGCGATATGTAATATCATAAGTGAAGTGATGCATAATCATTTTCATATCTGGCATACACGTGACGTGCACGATTACATTGTTGTTCTGGTAAGCATGAAACATTCCACAACGATGAGTTATAGCCGGAGCGAGACGCCTCAGACATTGCTTGAGCAGTATGCTGCCCAGATTCAAACCAATGTTCAGTTATACCTGAAAGGTGCAATCTCCATTTCCGTCTCCAGTTGGGGCAAGTTCCCCCACGAAATTGGAGAACTCTATGAGCGAACGGTTATGTCCATGCGTAAACGGATGGGTCAGGTGCAAGGTTTGTTTGTCACCGCTTCCGATGAAACGGATGCCAACCCTCTACATACGATCAGGTCGCTGTATCAGCCACCAACGTTGATTAGCCTGCTCGAAGCTGGTCGCTTTGAGGATGTGGAACAGAAAATCGAACACATATTTGAAGAACTGCTGCATTCCAATGAACATCATGATATTGCGGAGTCAACCTTCGAGGTGTATTTTGCTATTGCGGGTGCGTTTGCGTACATCATTCATAAAAATGGCAAACAAATCTCTTCTTTGATTCCAGCAGAGTCCTATCGTTACTTTCAAGCTCCCAGCTACTCCACTGCGCAGCAGCTACAGGACTGGTCCTTGCGTACACTCCATTACATACGAGATGATGCAGAACAAGAGCTTAGAGACAATCACAGCACCATTGTGCGCAGCGTCAAAAGTTTCGTCGACCTTCATCTGGCTGGAGATGTATCGCTGCCTGCAATTGCCGACCATGTGCATCTGCATCCAGTGTACTTGTCCAAGGTATACAAAGCGGAGACAGGTGAAGCACTTACTGCCTATGTGTACCGGTTAAGAATGGAGAAAGCAGCCTATCATTTGCGAACATCAACCGCCAAAGTGTTTGAGATTGCAGAACTTGTCGGTTACAACAATACCGCATATTTTATTCGAGTTTTCAAGAAATTTTATGATCTTACACCGCAGGAATATCGGGAAAATCTGCCGGTTTAAGATACTCAGGCCAGACTTGAGTTTCTAGTAATCTCTCCGGTTTCCCCTTCTCCATATCAAATACAAAAAGGCATTGCCGGAGATCTACTCCTGCAATGCCTTTTTGGTGCTTATGTGGCCGCGATGAATCAATTCAGCCAGCCCTGCGTCATCCTATTCTCCGCTTTTCACGGAATCATACCACTCGTTAACTTCTTTCGTGATCTGATCTCCACCTGAAGACTTCCACTTCTCAACAAATGAGTCGAACGCATCAACAGAGGTTTTGCCATATACAATTTGAGAGAAGGTATCCTTCTCCATCTTGGTCAAAATGTCATTGTTCATCTGCATCGTCATTGAAGGTGCACCAGTAAACATTTGATTGAACACGATATCCTTTTGATCCAAAACAATCTTGGCTGCATCAAGCATAGGTGTCGGTACACCTGATTTGATTTTTTTCTCAAATGGCGTTGTTGGTTCTTCACCACTTGCCAGCTTCGCGAGTGTTGTCATACTCAGATTCGGAATTCGCGCTCCATCAAAAGTCAAAGTGTACTTCTCGGGAGCATAACCACCTGTAAGACTTGCATCGGTTGATGGTTTCCCATCTACCATAACCCAATCGTATCCTTCCGCAAATCCATGCTCAAACTCATCGCCCTCTTTAGGATTCGCATAATGATCAAAGAGATAGTTCTGATAGGTGAAAAAGGCTTCCGGATTTTTCATATCTTTGTTAATTAGAACTACGCCGTTTCCGTTCGACGTACCGTGTCTTCCTGCTTGACCGTTTGGACCGGAAGGAATGGGATACGCCTTGTATTCAGCCTCAGGATTGTTTTTCTTCACATCCTCCAGCGGCCAGGATGGCATCCAGTGAGGACCTACCACAATACCTGCTTTTCCGGCAGTAAATTCTTCAGCAGCTTTTGTCTCATCATACACACCGGCTTCTTCCGGGATATAACCTTTGCTCATCCAGCTCTGTAATTTGGCCAAAGCCTGTTTTGCACCAGGTGTAACGGAACCGTATTCAAGTTTTCCGTCTGCCGTCAGATTCCATTGGTTTGGCATTGTACCATAAGCGCCAAATACCCACCCAGCTTCAGACATCCATGTGTTCAGCCAGTTCTTAAAGCCAATGGTGAGTCCGTAAGTGTCCTGCTTCCCATTGCCATCCGGATCTTGATTCGTAAACGTTTCCATAATGACTTCAAGATCATCTATCGTTTTAGGTGCTTCCAGATTAAATTTCTTCATCCAGTCTTCGCGGATCCACATGACAGGATCACCATTATAGGAATAGTCCAGGATCGGAATACCGATCTTTTTGCCATCTTGCATGTATGGATACCATACGGAAGGATCTTCGTTTACGGCTGCTTTCCATGTGTCGCTGGCATATTTGTCAAACAACTCGCCAGCATCGACAAATTTTCCGGACTCAATCAATTCACGCACCAGATTGAATTCGCCGCGATACGAAATAATGTCTGGCATGTCCGCATTGGAAGCAAGCGATAGACGCAGTTTCGTCTCAAATGCATTATTGGTAGAAGGAGATATCCACTGGTTTTTCAACTCAATCCCGAGTTTCTCCTTGGCCCATTTTGTATGGACGTTGTTATCCTGATCCTCGCCTGACTTAAACTTCACGTCTGGACCCCATGGTCGTAAATACGTAATGGATACTGGTGGATCATACTTCCCATTTTTGAGTTCCAACGTTGTCGCTGGTGTACTCGATTCTGTTTTCTTGTCGCTCCCGTTACTACACCCGCTCAAGGCTGCAGATAGGGCCAATACACCGATCATGACCAAACTGCCTACTCGTCTCTTTTTACTTGTGTCCAACTTCGTTCCCCCAGTCTATGTAATGTTGCTTACAGGTTAATCATAATGAATGTTTGATATTTATGCCCATACTAATATTGCAACATTTATTGCATTAATTTAGGATATTGGATATTGAATACATATATTGAATAAATACAATGCCTGAATATAGAAAAAAGCAGCCGCTAACGGCTGCTTCAGTCTGCTTAATTGCTCGTATATTTAACCCAATCGTACTCAGCATAGAGCGGATTGGCCCCGTTATAAGGACCAAGCCAGCTATCTACTCCTGTTCCATTCCAGAGGTTCATCATGATTTTTCCAGGTGTTTTAGGAATATTGCTGGTTGCCGTATGCTTCAATACACCATCAACATACCATTTGATATGTCCCGGCTGCCAGTCAAATGCATACGTATGGAAGCCCTGGGATGCATCAAAACCTAGATTGATAACCTTCTCATGATTACCAACGCCATTGGTATAATAATTAAACTGCACTTTGGTTGTGTCTTTACCTAAAAATTCGATATCAATCTCATCCCATTGGGTGCCATGTGCAGGGCCTGTGTATGTGAAAAATGAGGAAACTATACCTGTGTTCTTGGCAGGTTTCATACTGACTTCATACAAGCCGTACCCATACGTATTTGTGGTACGATACTCTCCGCAATCAAACTTGTTCTGTGCAGAGCTGGTCAAACCAAGCTTAAGCTTGCCGTCACTTGTAAAATTAACATTGTTAGCCCTCCACGTACAGTTAAACATGCTTCCATTGGAATACCCATCCGCTTTTTGCCACGTACTTGCGTTAAAATAGGTTAGAGGTTCCCAGAAAACATAACCCGCGAAAGCGCTTACCGAAAAAAACAAAGAGATGACACCAGTTACCGCCAAAGTATACCAAGACTTCCTTTTCATCATACACCTCCATGAATGATTCCAACCTGTTCAAGTTAGGGCTACTGAGTAGCAGGTGCAAAAGGTAAAGATACCTGAGCTACAATAATAGATAGCGCTTACATGGTTGGTATTTCCATTTTATCTGGAAGCAGAGTGGTACACTATAGAAAATTTCAAAGCAGAGATATTCATTTTTTAATATAATGAAGCGCCTGCCTCTCAGCATCGAAGGAACCAGGCGCTCTATAAATACCATTTACATGTAGCTCAACATTTTGGTTTCTTTATTGACCCTAGATCATTTCTATTGGGCTCCAGCCCGTACCAATATGTCTTCAATTTCTTTAAAGCCTTTATTCTTTGCATGACTGAGCGGTGATACCCCATCACGATCCGGTATGTTCACGTCTGCTCCATGATCAATGAGTAATTGTATCGTCTCCTGCTGCTGAGCATTGCCATCGTTAAGAATGATCGCTTCGAGTAATGCTGTCCATCCCAATTGATTCACATGGTCCACATCCACCGAAGTTTGACTCAGTAATTCTTGCACTACATCCACATATCCATGCTCCGAAGCTGGAATAAGTGCTGTCCCTCCATATCGATTCGTTATCGTTGGGTCCGCTCCGGCCTCGATTGTCAGCTTCAAAATATCCAAGTATCCTTCAGCCCCAGCATACAGAAACGGGGTGTTTTTCATATCGTCCTGTATATTCACGTCTGCCCCCGCTTCAATTAACACTTTAGCCGATGTTGGGTCATTATTGTAAGTTGCAATCATTGTAGCGGTTCGTCCAGTCTGATCTTGAGTATTGATATTGGCGCCTGCTTGAATCATTTGTTCGATGCGTTCAGTATCGCTGTCCTCTACTGCCTTGAACAGCTGTTCATCTGCTGAAGTCGTGGCCTTTTCCTCCACGTTAGAGTCGTTTCTCATTTCAGGCACGCAGCCTTGAACGATCAACATACTGCTTATCAAGATAACGATGATCAGAGATTTACTCATACTGCCTCCTTTACTCCAGTGTCAAGGTGACCGAAGAAGCGATACTCCAATCCCCAACCGGGTTTATTGTATACGTAGTACTCGGAGTCAACTTTCCATCATTTGTTAGGTCGAATACACCCGTCGCACCTTTTCGGCTTGAATATTTATAAGTTGCCGTCAGAACATCCCCGCTAGGTGAAGTTAACGTTACACTTCGACCAGAGAACAGTTCATCCCCAGGGTCCTGGTCAAGTGTAACTTCAATGGAGGTTTCGCTCACTGCTTGAGCACTTGCAACCACTAGTGCATCAAACGATTTCGCCGTAAATGAAGCATTTTCGATGTTAGCCCAATCCGAAGAAACCGTATATGTGACACCTGATTTCAGCGTTTGTCCCTCAGGCAAACGGAACTTCGGTTCTTGTTTGCCATCTGTGGATTGCGTGAATGGAACATATCTGGCAACGATAGGCTCGCCACCTTCTGGCGTAATTACAACTTGTCTTGCCTGCATGGAAGAGATAATTTGAACCGTTTTGCCTCCTGCTTTCTCTTGATCATTCAGCACAAATGCATTAGCTCCTCGACCACCGCTGTAAGCCGAAATGATGTAACCATAATCCACTACACCGTTCACTTGCAGTGCTTCGATCTCGAATGTATCATTCGTTACTTGACTAGCCGTTGTCATGTTTATTTTCGTGGCACTGCCTTCAAAGGAACCAGCGTCTTGGCCTTTGTAAGTCAGGTTGTACACTTCACCAGCATCTTGTACGGACGTTGGAACGATGTAAGTCGCAATCGACCCTGTTTTCAAACGGGGCATATTGGTTAACGTCAACCCGCCACTAAATGCAAAGTCCGTTTGTGCCTTGGCAAAAGCTTCATTCGTTGCTGTCAGCGGCTTGTCGAATGTGACAATTAACGTAATGGCGTTCAGCGATCTAACGCTCTTGATTTGAGCTTGCTCCGAAGGAATAGCTTGGTGTGCGGTTTGCAACAACACTGCTGTTTCGCCACGCGTTGCCGAACCGTTCTCGGAGTAAAACTCGCTCATCCAATGGTGAACGGACTTTACATCACGTTGCATCGCTTTGGATACGACCTGTTCGAGTTCAGCATCCGACACTTGAGTCTGCGGATTGAATTGTCCATCGTTAGCTTGCATGATGCCGAGTTCAACAAGCTTTGACACATATGGCGCATACCATGCATTGGAATTGACATCCATTAATTCTACGGTTTCTCCCGTCTTGCTCTCCAAATGAAATGTTTTGAAAACCAATGAAGCTAACTCCGCACGGGTAATCGCTCGATGTTCACCCATAGATTGATCTGCATATCCGTTCATGATCCCCAAGCTATTCAGATCCTTGATAGCAGCTTCGATCTGTTGTTGGGTAAGCTGTGCGGTTGTTGCCGCAATGTTAGTGACGTATGTAGCTGCATGTACTTGATTCGCAGTTAACGGGAACACTGCTGTACCTAATGCAGTTATGGTTAGAAATGTAGCGATTTTGCGGGTTGTAGAATTCATAGTTGAATTCCTCCTCTATAGGTTGTAGTTGCCTGTATCTATAGAATAGAGGACAAAAAGAAACTCCCAAGGCTAAAGTTATTAACAAAATATAAACTGACTCTAAATTTTCAGGAAACTTATGCAGTAAATCGATAGCCTGCGCCCCAGACGGTCTCAATATACTCCGGATTTTTGGGGTCTGTCTCCAGCTTCCCACGCAGTTTGCGAATATGGACGGTTACCGTTGCAATATCTCCGGTGGAATCCATGCCCCAGATCCGCTCGAACAGATCAGATTTGCTGAATACACGATTGGGATGACTCGCAAGAAATACAAGCAACTCGAATTCCTTGGTTGTAATCGCCACCTCTTCTCCATTAACAAAAACGCGGCGTGATCCTTTGTCAATGTGAAGCCCCCGAATGTGGATTTCATCCTGCTCAGCTGGTTTGTTTTTGCCAAGAAGTCTCTCGTATCGGGTCAAATGAGCCTTTGCTCGTGCAACCAACTCACTTGGGCTGAACGGTTTTGTAATAAAATCATCCACTCCCAGATTGAACGTCCGGATCTTATCGATTTCTTCCTTTTTTGCGGAAACGACAAGGATGGGCACTTCCTTTACCTCGCGAATGCGCCTGCAACATTCGAAGCCGTCCAGTCCCGGAAGCATCAGATCAACAATGATCAGATTATAGTCCCCCTCCAGTGCCTGCTTTAGGCCATCATCTCCAGTATGGCAGAGATCCACGGAAAATCCGTTGAGCTCAAAATAATCCCGTTCCAGTTCCGCAATCGTTGTTTCGTCTTCAATGATCAAAATGTTTGCCATTACTTATTAGTCCCTCTCTTCATTCAGCCGTTTCAGTTTGATATATATGCTCGTGCCATCATTGGGCTGGCTTTTAGCCCAGATGAAGCCCCCATGTCCATCAATGATTTGGCGGGCAATTGCTAGCCCGAGCCCACTTCCGCCCGTTGAGGAGTTCCGGGATTGTTCTGCACGATAGAAGCGTTCAAATATATAAGGCAGTGCCTCTTCAGGTATTCCCCTCCCATTATCTTTAAACGCCATCGTAATCCATTTCTCATCGGCTTGAAGTGTAATCTCGAATCGTTTATGTTCATTCTCCATGTATTTGAGTGCATTATCCACCACATTAACAACGGTACGTTTTAACTTTTCCGGATCCACAGCAGCCATAGCGGGACCAGACACCTGGTTATTCCAATCCAGGGCAACACCTTTATCCTCCAAATCGTATTTCAGCTCTTCAATGCTATCTTCAAGGAAATCAGCGAGATCAACTGTTTTAAACAGGAAAGGTTCTTGGTTCAAATCGAGCTTTGAATACAAAAACAGTTCATCCACCAGCTTATCCATGCTAACTGCTTTGGAGTGAATGATATTAACATAACTCTCCATTTTCTCCGGAGTATTAGCCACTCCGTCACGAATGCCCTCAATATAACCTTTGATATTGGTAATCGGCGTACGGAGATCATGCGAAATGTTGGAGATAAGCTCTTTGCGGTTCACTTCGTCCTGCTGACGTAACGCATAAGAGCGCTGCAATTGATTCCGCATGCTCTCAAACGCTTCGCTGAGTTGACCAACCTCGTCATTGGAGTTTAGCTGAAGTTTAAAGGATAGATTGCCATCCTTAATATGTTCGGCTGAACTTCGTAGTTGATTCAATGGCTTAATGAAGCTGCGCGTGATCCAGCGAAACAAGAGCAGATTTGCAATGATTAGGACGCCAATAAGCAGGAATGACATCACAGGCAGCAGCTTGCGAGTAAGCTCCGCAAAGGGGCTTCTCTCACGAATGACAAAGATACTCCCCCGTTCCCCGTCTGAATATTGAAAATCAAATTTCGCATACGCGTAGAATCGCTCACCAATATTAAAGGTGCTTCGAATCTGATAATTGTTAAGATCGTAGGCAGGCAGAGCTTGTTTCAGTTCCGGCTGGTTGAAGGTCAGCGATTCAAAGATCTGACTATTCTCCCGTCTGATGTAGAGCCCTGACTTCTCAGCTCGAAGCTTCATATCGTATTCACGTAGCAAAACCTTGTTTTGCAGGTCGTCCGGGTCATTTTTGGCCAGAAATTTCATCTCTTGAAAGATCGATTCTCCCTGTTCAGTCAGGGGGTTGATCTGATAATGTACCTTGTAAATATCGCGGAAACTCTGTAGATCCCCTGTAGCCGCAATCGTATACAGACTTGCCGTAAGCAGGATGAACAGCAGACTTATAACAAGCATGCCCGTGAAGGACAGCAGCAATTTTATTCGAATTGACATGGGTTCCCCTTCTCAAACAAGCCATTGGATTAGTTAGTGCACATGTTAACACAAGATGGATTCTATTGCCCATATGTAAAAAGAGCTTTCTTTTTCATTATATATGTTGACAGTGATAATCGTTATCAATAATGTTGGAGTAAGGTACACAACGATTTATCTTAGAATGACCAGCAAACACTTTTGAAATGAGGTACGTAATGTGAATGTAGACGTTAATCAGTTAGCAGCGCATTTTGCACACATTCCTTTTCAAGTCGAAGGAGTATATCGATATGCTAGAAATCCAGGGGTTCCCTAGGCTGACTATACCGATTCTTTTCCTGGATTTGTATTTCCTCTTACAGGAAAGATTCAATTCCAATTTGATGGTACGCCCTATATCTTTTCACCAGGAAAAGTTGTACACGGGGGCGCGAAAATGAAACTGGATCAAACCGTTTTTCATAGAACGGACTGGGAATACATCCTCGTTTTATACCGGATATGTAGTTCGGACCTCAAGGAGACAAGCTTTTCCCATCAGCATTTTGAATTATCAACGGGTCAATCCCCGCGTCTGATCGAATTAATCACGCGTCTTTGGCATGTGTATAATCAGCGCGGAGGTATTTCAAAGTTTCAGACCGAGATGCTGTTTCGCGATGTACTGAATGAGACCTTAATATGTGTTGATCATAGGCAAAATAGTTGTGAATCAGATGTTTTATTCGAACGGGTCTCTACCTATATCCAAGAATACTATGATCAAAGTCTGACTGTCGCATCGTTGGCAGAACAAAATAACGTTAATCGAAATCGACTTTCCTACGTGTTTAGAAGACATGCAGGTATGGGTCCAGCAGAATATGTATTGAAATATCGTATAAACATGGCACAGCAAATGTTATTGGCAAGTGATGCGTCTGTACAACAGATTGCTGAGACCGTTGGCATTGCTGACCCCTTTTATTTTAGCAGAGTGTTTAAGAAACAATATGGTATTTCTCCTAGTGAATATCGTCTGAAGTTCATCAATAATCCATGCTGATTTCAATAGGCATCCATGTTATACAAAAGCCTAGATCAGTATACTGAACATAGAGGATTAATACACAGGAGGAATGACGATGCACTATCAAGCGATTCAATTAAATGAGGAATTTTCGAAATTAAACGATCTTTGGTCTCCGAAACTCATTGGTGAAATGAATGACCATCAATTTAAGATCGTTAAGATTGCTGGAGATTTTGAGTGGCATGTTCATGAGGAGACAGATAAGTTATTTTTTGTGCTCGAAGGGGAAATGATAATTGATTTTCGTGATGGGCAAGTGAAGATTTCCAAGGGCGAGATGTATATTGTCCCTAAGGGAGTCGAGATCAAGCCTTCCTCCGAAAAGGAATGTCATATCATGTTGATGGAGCCTGGAAGCGAAGTAAACACTGGCGGGACTAAGGCCGAATAAGCGTCAGTTATTGGGACCAGGATGTCAATTTGCAGACGGAGAGCCGATAACCGCGTAATAGGGGTTATCGGCTCTCCGTCTGTACGGCTAGCTTTTTGACATGCATTAATTGACATGCATTAATCAGCAATCTCTCGGTTATGTCACTTGTTGCTGGTCTTCTTGATCAATTCCACACCATTGTATGCCAGGCTTTCCACACTTGCTGCCTTCTGCAGTATGTAATGATCAAAAAAGTTCTTCGCATAGTCTGTAACAAGATTTCGCATCTCCATAGCATCCCGTTCACCTCTGAGTTCCTCATTAACACTGGTAAACACGATGTCACAGTAATCCAAATGTGCAACACGATCAACTGAGATATAATAGGTTTCCATGCTATTGTTAGCGCCAATAACCGCATTCATATTATAGTTAGGTTCACAAAACAGTAACAAAAAGGGTTTCTTAAGATCGCTATCAAGAAGTCCAAACGCACCGCTATCCAAGCCAATCCCGCAGGCGAACCTGTCGTCATCCCGGCAAACCATTGCCGTGGTGGGCCCTCCATAAGAATGTCCGACTATACCCATGCCGATGTCAAGCAGCAATCTGCCTTTAAAGATGGAATTCAGCTCTCCAGAGTCCAGTTTGTAAAGATAATCGGCTACATACCTTACATCTTTTGCCTGTGATTCACTATACTCTGTTATCTTGGAAAGTATCGGTAGTGCAAGCACGTTACGGCACATCTCAAAGGCAGTTTCATCGTCAGGACGCATCTCCATCTTGCCAGCCAACGCCAGCATCTCCGGATCTTCACCAAACGCTGTAATAACATCCGAAAAATCCTTGGATACATTGAACAAGCGCCCATCTTTACGTTTATACATCGTGCTATTCTGATGGCCGATGCTTACCACAACATACCCCATGCTTGCCAAGTCTGTACAGAGCACTGTACCCCATTCTGGAGAACCGCCTCCACCACAAACATAGAATAACACTGGATAGCGCTTTTCCTTCCCGGAGACAGCAAGGTCATCGTAACACTGGGTCTTGATATCTATAGAGAAAACATCCTTCAACGCAGTGACAAGTGGCTGTTCATTAAACATCTCGTAGACTTCAGGAAACATGTACGTTGATGTAGTCTTACCTTCGCTACTGTCGGACGGATAATACACAAAAGCGGTCAGTTCTCTTTTGGAGTAATCTGATGCAGTGTACTCAAAATCCATCTGGGTTCGACCGACAGTATAGCCGCCAATTGGTTCTGGAAATGCGTCATAGTTTTTCATTTTCTTTCCCCCTTGAGATCACTAACCATTTCAGAATATTTATGATCCTCAAGCAGCCCATGACCCATAAATTCAGCAAAGTACTTGCTGATCTTATGTTGCAGCTCAGAGTCCTTAATATCGAATTCTCTAAAAAACAAGATTAAATTAAGCTGCATTGACTCAAACATAAAAGAAATCAGGTCGTCGTCAACATCTGGTCGGAGATATCCATCAACCCTCATTCGGCGTAAAATGTCCTTGATCATGGGGAATGACTCGCCCTTTAACACATTCACATATACTTTCAGCAAAATGTCCTCAGGAATATATGAAAATGTTTTAGTGAGTTTGATTTCCAACTCATTCAATGGCTCGGTCACCATACCATTAACGTTACCAAATAAGCCAGTAAGGAAATAGCTGTAAAGGGAATCTTCATTACTGTTATTAAAATATGCAGCTCTTTTCTGGGTTACATTACGTATTAAGTGACAATAAAGGTCATCTTTGTCTTCAAAATACCGATAAAATGTTCCGGGGTGCATGGACAAACTATCCAAAACCATCTTCATAGTTATATCCTCGTAAAGATTATCAACAAAAAGAAGCATAGCGCTACTCGATATTTCCTCGCGCCTTGTTTCATCTAAACGAAAGAACGAATTTTTTGGCATAGGCTACTCCTTAATGTATAGTGTGAACTGATTCACACTATACTGATAATACATTCACAAGTCAACTAGTCTTGAAAGATTAATATCATTATAAAAATTTAAAACCACTGTATTTAGATTTACAAAAAGATATTTTAACTACTTTTGATTGTGAAAAGATTCGTAAGAAATATGCAAGAGCAGCTGATCACTCGGATCAGATGTCTATTCAACGAGAAAGGATTTCAAGCACTTTACCACTTCCATCTTCAATAATACGTATACTGTTGTCATCGATGAGTTGAATGGTACTATCTGAATTCAAAATTTCCTGCTGGCCCGTTACCCCGTGAGCAATGGATTTGCGAATCAGACCTTTATTTTTGAATACCAACGTGTAAAGGTCGTAATCTTCCGTTTTTCGATTAGTGTGTTCAATGATGACAATAAGTAGATTTTGGGGACTCCTCTTAAAATTTATCTTAAGATCATGAGTGTTCACATTCATGTCCTTGATCCCTAAGGGAATCGAACTCTTTTGTCCAGTAGAAGCATTCGTAATCTCAAGATCTCCTTTTGCAGTGCGAATGACATAGGTGTAACCCATGTTGCTGCCATAAAAAGTATCGGTATAATTGCTCAATCCAGTCACGGTTACCTTTTTCGTTTTCATATCTTGATGAGTCACTTCCCCGTCCAAAGCAGATGCAAGAAATCCTATGGGTACATAAAGGTGACTAATATACCACACCGGTTCTCTGCCCATATCTACTTTTTGACCATCCACTTCGGCAATGCTGCTTCCCAAGTGCACAACAATTTGCTTCTGACTGTTCTTCAGTACGGCCGTATTATCATCTTCCATCCCCCACTCTAGGCCTGCCTTAATACCCAGTGAGAAAAAACTTCCGTAAGTGACTCCATCCTTGATTAACGTCTGAACATGGTTAATACGACCGTCTGCCCACTGAATTTCCAAATCAACATATTTGGATGCTGCTTCAGATTTTTGAGGCCCCAATGGTAATAACACCGACATCACTAATGCAACGACAACTACTTTTTTCAATTGCTTCATTCTCACAGCGACTCACCCACTTCATGTAATTTTTAATCTTACAATAATAACGTTAGATTCCAATAAAAGTTTGATCAGCTTGAAACAAGAATTGGGTCCCTGATAACAAAAAAAAAAGCCGCTAAAATAGCGACTTTTAATGGTACTATGTTTTTGTTCTTGGCTTCATTACAACCCGAGATCATCAGCGAGTCCCTCAACTCCTGTGAAGATGGAATCCCCGTAACCCCAGAAGTTGTTGAAATCAATAATGTAGATTTTTTTGTTTTTAACTGCGTTAATGTTTTGTACCTGTTTGTTGGCAAGCAGCTTTTCAATCGTCTGCTCAGGATCAATACCACCTGCATACCTCGAAATAATCATTGCATCCGGATTAATCTCGATTAACTTCTCCAGGCTGAGTGTGCCGGTTTCATTAATCAGCATATTATGCATATTGATTAATGACATTGCACTTTCAATAAACGTATCACCGTTTCCGTTGTAGATTCCAATGGTTCCATCACCATTATCCGAAAATGATGCATATTTGATCGTTTCAGTGCTAGCTCGAGCCGACAAGGCATTCTCGCGTGCTTTTAGCGTCTCAATATATGCCGCTGCATTCGCTTGTACGTTGAATATCTCTCCTAATTCAGTAATATCCTGATAAAGACTATCTAATGATGCATCAGGAACACTGGTGCTTTGTACGTACGTTTTAATCCCCATATCATTCAAGCTGCTTACTGTACCAACACCCCAGTCCGCATCCTCAAACAGTCCACCACGCCCTACAACCAGGTCAGGCGTAGCCCCTATTGTCACTTCCTTACCGACATAGCCTTCAGCTAGCACAGGAATTTGTTTAAACTCGTCAGCAATATCTTCAGGTACACTACCAAACAACGCAGCTACACCTACAAGTTTGTCTGTCAAACCAAGGCGAATCATCAGCTCGGCTGCACCTTGTGTATTGGCAACTACTCGTTCAGGTGCCTTGTCAAACGTTTGATCCTTCTTCACCCATGTGCCGTTCTCTGTTGTATAATTTGAAACGGTTACCGGGTAAGTTGTTTCAGCAGGTGCTGAAGCGTCTGCGTCGGCTTGTTCCCCATTTGTTGCTGCATTCGTGGCGCTGCTCTCCGCAGCTTGCTGTGAGCTGCCATTTGCATCTTTGCTGCCACCATTGTTGCTTGAACACGCTGCGAGCACCAGAATCATTGCAGTAATAAAACAAAGAAACATCCCTTTTTTAACGGATACCAACATGTAAATAATCTCTCCCTTTTGAATTCCCTCTTGTCTTTAAACCAATATGTAAAATAACTATTGTCAGTATACAGTAAATGTCGAAGCGTGTAAATGAGAACAATAATCAATATCATTTATCTGATAAATAAAAAGAAACCCCTTATGGGTGCCTCATTTCGTCGCATTATCGTAAACTTAATCTGTGACAGGTTCAATGCCCTTCTCCTCTGGTGACTAACATGAGCTGAAATCCGTCACGGTGAATATGACAGTTGTTGCCGCATCCTGGTTCGAAGGTTACGTTCCATAACGATATATCCCGAAACGTTAGAAAAACCAAGTTCATGTCCTTTGTTTAGGATTGAACTTGGTTTCTCTTTTACTTAACTATTCATTACGTGCCTGATTAACCTTGGCGATAAGTTCATTAATAATTTCATCAGGTGAACGCTCATTCATCCATTGTTGACCGAACATTTGGAATACTTTGATCATCGGGAAATCTGCCCAGAATCCCACAAACTCCTCGTTAAGGTATACCTTGTCCGTAACATGCTCGTTCATTTCATTCAGGCGATGCTCCAATTCCTTTTTCGCTACAGGATCACTCATCCACTCACTGAGCAGACTGAATTTGTGGAACGTGATTTCTTCCTTACCAAAGTCACAATGCAGACGTTCCGTAATTCGGAGATCTTTGGACGAGCTGCCAAGTGAAATTTGGAAAAACCCGGTCTCAGCCACCCAACGGTTATACTTGGTGTTGTAATATGAGAAATCTCTCTCTTCCAGTTCAAAGGTAATCTTGCGTTTTTCACCCGGCTCCAATTCAACTTTGGCAAAAGCTTTTAATTCTTTCTCTGGACGGGTCCATGTGCACTCTTCATCGTGAACATACAATTGAACAACTTCTTTCCCCTTGCGCTTTCCGGTATTTTTCAATTGGAAAGACACAGTAACACCGGTATGGGTCTGAGACACTTCCAGATCCGTATAGGAAAACGATGTGTAAGACAATCCGTGTCCAAACGGGAATTGAGGTGCCAGTTCTTTCCGGTCATAATATCGATAACCCACGAACAGGCCTTCGCGATAATACAGCTTGCCGTTCTCTCCGCGAATTCGCATATGTGAAGGGTTATCCGACAGTTTGACAGGGAATGTCTCAGACAGTTTGCCCGAAGGATTCGTCTGTCCGAATAATACATCTGCAATCACTTTACCCATGCCTTGACCCGACAACCAAGAATGAATCACACCAGGTACATGCTGTACCCATGGGCGCATCGCCAGTGCAGAACCGCTGCTCGTTACGACAATACACTTGGGTTGAACTGCGGCTACCGCGAGAATCAATTTCACTTGATGCTCGGGAAGATCAATGCCTTGCAAATCATGCATCTCGGATTCCGCATATTCCGGTTGGCCAACAAACAATACAGCAACATCAGAATTCATCGCTAATGAGACGCTTTCCTTAATTAGCTCATCATTGATGGAGTCATCCTCCGGGTACCCTTCTGCATAATTTATGGTCGTGGCATCGCCAGCCAGATTTTTTATCTCGTCCCATGGAATATCGACATTTGTAGGCGTTACCTTTGCACTGCCCGCTCCCTGAATTCTCGGTTTTTTGGCAAAGCGTCCGATCACCGCAATCGACGAAATGGACTCCTGCCCTAGCGGGAGAATCGCGTTCTCATTTTTCAGAAGCACAATACTTTCGGCCGCCGCTTTACGTGCGAGTGCATGATAGTCCGAATCTGGAGAAGAATCCATATCTTTCTTGCCCGTTACCCGCTCAACCAGTTTCAGAATCCGGCACACGCTTCGATCCAACTGTTCTTCGGACAGGCTTCCGTTCTGAACCGCTTCAATGATCGCTTTGGCATTGTAATTTGCGGGACCCGGCATCTCCAGATCAAGCCCAGCCTTCAGACCGCGTATGCGATCATTAACAGCTGTCCAGTCGGATAGAACAACACCTTCATAACCCCACTCTTCTCTCAAAATGTCATGCAGCAAATGTTCGTTCTCACTTGTATACGTTCCATTCAATAAATTATAAGAACACATAACCGTCCAAGGATCGGATTTCTTAATAATCCGTTCAAAGGCGCTCAGGTAAATCTCGCGGAGCGTTCGCTCATCGATTTCCGAACTGGTTACCATCTTCTCGAACTCCTGGTTGTTACCCGCAAAGTGTTTGACAGAAGCGCCCACTCCTTCGCTTTGGATCCCGTTTATAAACGCCGCTCCAAGTTCTCCCGTCAAGTATGGGTCTTCCGAGTAGTATTCGAAGTTTCTTCCGCCAAGTGGCGTTCTTTTCATATTGACACCAGGTCCAAGCAGCAGCTCAACGTCCATGGTTTTTGATTCACGTCCCAGTGCCACGCCAACTTCATACAACAATTCCGTATTCCACGAAGAGCCGATGGCTGAACCCGTAGGGTAACAGGTTGCGGGTACATTTTCCGTTGTAATCCCCATTTCTTCATCGCTGTTCGTTTTACGGATGCCGTTTGTTCCATCATACATATGAACTGGCGGAATGTTTAACCGCTCGATTCCTTTTGTCATCCACATATTCAATCCTGCGCAGAGTGAAGCTTTCTCTGCCAGAGTCAATGCCGACAGTAATTCATTAATTGATTTATCCATAGTACTCACCCTTCTGATATTAATTTTCTTCCTGTTCTTTCTTCAGTTCCTGTGCATCATACAGTTTGAAAAACGGAAACCAGACAATAAATACAATTACCAGGACAACCGCCAGCAAGATGAGCCCGTTGAATCCAGACATAATGTAGGTGGACAGGCCGATCGGTGTATACCATAGCTGGAAGATCTGGCTTGGAATTCGTACCCAACCCCAGTCGAGAGCCAAGTACACAATGACCGGTGTAATAAGTGAGTTAATCCACATCGGCACCATGAGTAATGGATTAAAGGCAATCGGTGCTCCGTACACGACGGGTTCATTGATGTTGAACAAGGATGGGATAATAGTTGCCTTGCCGACAGATTTCAGCTTTTTCGAACGTGCCATCAGGAACCAAACAACTAACGGCAAGGTCGCTCCCATTCCTCCAATACCCAACCATCCGGAGAAAAAGGTTTCAAACGTGTTGATATTGACGGGATCTTGTCCCGCTGCGACAAGAGCTGCATTTTCTTCGATTGCAGGTATCCAGATCGCGTACCAGATCGGTGTCATAACCCACGGGCTAACGCCAAAGGAATACAGTACTACGCCGATAAAGTTAAACAATAAAAATCCGGTTAAACTTTGTCCTACGGCATTGATCGGCTCAAAAACGTTCACGATCAGTCCAAAAATATCAAAATGAAGCTGATATACAAGCACCCATCCTGTTGTTAATACCAGGGCGATCGGGACGAGAAAATCGAACCAGTCCATAATGAATTCGGGAAGTGAAGATCCCTTTTTGAAGAACGAAAATTTGTTGCACATGATCATTACAAGAGCGACGAATACACCTACCAAGAGTGCTGTAATCATCCCCGAGGGTCCAAATCGTTCAAGGATGAACTGAATGGTACCGTCTTCGTTTACTGTCGGGTTAAGTAGCATAACGAACAGAGATATCCCCGTCATTCCCGCCAGCAACTTGATTTTATGTCGTTCTCTTTTTTCCATCACGACATAAGGCGTCAAAAAAGCAATAAACAACCCCAGCAAACCGAAACTGAATGTCGTGATAGGTGTCAGGTCCGGCATTCCCGGAATGAAATCCTGCAAAATCGAAATCAATGTAATAATTGAACCGATGAAAATCATCGGAATGGCGACCATGATGGCTTCTTGAATCGAAGAAACCCAAATATTGTTCGTAAACGCCTCCAATCTTGGCGCAAACGAATCAGTCATCCATTTCATGAAACGCTTCATCCTAAACTCCCCCTGTCTTCCTCTATGATGCTACAACCATAGTATATCGATTTATGTTAACGCTTTCTTGTTGGAACTTGCCGCATCATGGTTCGTTTTTTGCCCAATCCATCGCTATAGTTCTAGCTTGCCAGCCTGAACAAGAAATAAACAACAAAAAACATCCCTTCAAACTGAAAGGATGTCTTAAGAGCACTTTTTTAATATTGTCTATCCAAAATGAGCAGCATTACCCCATGCGGTGGAAGAAAAATCTCTCTGCGCCAACATTCATCCCTTATCATCTCTGTCTCCATCACCGGGCCGCTCCTCCCGTTTAAAAAGAAGATTTCTTCTTCCGTCAAGGAATAGGGCGATCCCATGCGGGTCCACTCATCAAATACCGATCCATGCTCCCGGTCCAATTGATAACTGGTGCATTTATAAAGTCCCTCGAGATTGCTCAGGGTAAGTTCATAAGCTTTGCTGCCTTTTTCCTCAAATACGTCATAGCGGGTTGAGCTGGATAATTCCGACCAATCTCCACTTGCAAACAGCCGGTCTACATGCACATAGTTATAGAACAAAAACTGCATGCTTCCATCCCTTTTTCGGGTTGCGACATACCCGTCTCCCTTGACGAGCAGCTCATCCCCAAGCTTTTGCATAAGTTCAAATGCATAATAGCTAGGTTTCTTCAGCCCATCGCGGTTAATCAGGCCAAAACCTCCGTAGAAAGGAGAAGAGGGAACGATACTTTCTTCGAATACATCGGTAAAGGACCAGAAAGCCATCGCTTTCACGTCACCAAGTGTGTGCATGGTGTGGTAAATGACAAACGGAGCCATGAACATGGTATCGTGCAGCAAATTCCGGTCATACAGCGAAAAGTTCCACTCAGTGACATGAAGTTCAACATGACCGTACGATGACGCATTCATTTTTTGCCGCATAAGTTCAATACTCTCTTTATAAAAAGCAGGCGGCATGATCTGGGTTAAACGATCCTCTTCAACTTTTAGCTTGGGATACTCCGAATAGATGTGAAACGAGAAAAAGTCGAGAGCCACTTCACGCTTGCGGCAATAGGACAAAAATTCCTCAGCCCAGGTATCGTTCCAGAGAGAACCGTAACCCATAGCTGGCCCCCCCACCTTCAGTTCTGGCAAGATCGATTTGATGGCATGAACGGTCGATTCGTAAAACGCAAAGTATTCTTCTTTACTTCCTGCCCAACAAACACCCGCCAGGTCAGGCTCGTTCCATACTTCGAAATACCACCGTCTCACCTCTTCTACTCCATAACGATTTAAACAATGGCGAACGAATTCGCCAACAAGCGCCTGCCACTTGGCAGGGTCGGATGGCGGGCTAATATTCCCCCTCCACCAAAACAGCGTTTCTTTGGATCTCGCCAGCTGGCTCGGCATAAAGCTTAATTCCACAAATGGCCGAACGCCCTGATCCAGCAGAAAATCATACAACTTGTCCACATAAGACCAATTATAGAGGGGCGTGCCCTGCTCGTTCTCGCTGTACACCATCATCTCGTCATTAAAGATGCCGTGAAATCGAATATATTTAAAAGGTACTTTTCCCTTCAGCGCGGTGAGCTGCTTCCGCCAATCTTCACGCAAACCTTCAATGGCTCTCCCTGCCGTCATGGTCATATTCCAGTGCTTTTCATAGACAGACGACGTCTGATCCGCACGAATTTCAATATAAGTTTGGTCTGACAGATGTACAGACGGTACAGGAAGCATGTCCTGATCGGCGTCTACCTTAGCATCCAGATATCGATACAGCGAGCCAATCGCATTCAGCGTTTCCATCTCGTAATAATCTCCGCTTGAAGACTCCTCATATGTTTTGGGTTTGCGGTTCACATTCAACTGATGGAGTTCCGTTGTACGAGAAGCTTCCCGATAGGAACCTGGCGTACAGCCGTACTTTTCCTTGAAGTATTTGTTAAACAGCTTCACATTGGCAAATCCGCAATCCAGCGCAATCTCCGAAATATTTTTGTCGTTTGCTGCCAGCTGAGCCTGAGCCTTTTCCAAGCGAATGAGCGTCAAATACTTTTGGAAAGGTATCCCGATTTTGTCGGTGAAGAAGTGGGAGAAATAATGCAAACTTAAATGTTCGGAATGCGCCATATCCTGCAGTGTAATCTTCTCATTGTAGTGTAAATCAATATATGTGAGGACCCTGTTCAGTCTTTTATAGTCATAATCCCTGCTACCGTCTTCCAATGCGGAATTCGTTCCACTGGAAAAATACCTCTGCAGGCATCCGCATAACATCTGTAATCTGCCCATTGTAAAATTTTGATAACCCGGCGTTTTTTTGTTGATCTCCCATACCATTTGCGCAAGATATTGTTTAATACTTTGCAGGCGAGGAGCGTTTTGTTCCACGTTCATAGCAGAGTTACAGGAGATAAACACATTATTGTTCATCAACTCGGGACCAAACTGCAATGTTAATAATACATTGTCCTGATTGGTTCGTTCGATCTTGTGGACGGACATACTGTTAACCACGATCACATCATCTTCATGCAGTGTATATTGCTGCTGGTCCAGATACATGATGATTGAACCGTGGAGAACATATACAACTTCCACTTCCTTGTGCCAATGGAAATCAATATGTTTTACCGAGTTCACGAAGAGTTTCATAGGCAGATCGTCCTGATGTTGAATAAACTCATATAGATAGCGAATTGTCTGCACCTTCCTTCATACCGATTATTATAGGCACAGCATTTTGAAGATATCAACAAGCTAAACAGTAATAACAAAAAAGCCGATCAATTAAGGTTCAATTGATCGGCTCTTCTATATAAATGTTCAAACTACCTATTCAACTAGATGCCCTGTTATCTTACCAACCGCGGTTGGACATGCGCTCTTCTGGAGCCAATTTAGAAATTTCGATCCCTTTCATCGGGGCACCCAAGTTTTTGGATACTTCGGCAATCAGTTTGTAATCTGTGTAATGTGTAGTAGCTTCAACGATTGCACGAGCGAATTTCTCAGGGCTATCGGATTTGAAAATACCTGATCCTACAAACACACCATCTGCTCCCAGGTGCATCATTAATGCTGCGTCCGCCGGAGTAGCTACACCGCCTGCTGCAAAGTTAACGACAGGAAGTTTTCCATTTTCATGAACTTCGCGCAGCAACTCATAAGCTACACCCAGATTTTTGGCTTCAGCGTACAGCTCGTCCTTGGACATGTTTTGCACTTTGCGGAGCTGGCTGTTAATTAGACGCATATGACGAACTGCCTCAACAATGTTACCCGTTCCAGGCTCACCTTTTGTACGAATCATCGATGCACCCTCACCAATACGGCGAAGAGCTTCTCCCAAATCTTTGGCTCCACATACAAATGGTACAGTAAACTCATGTTTATCAATATGGAACACTTCGTCTGCAGGTGTAAGAACTTCACTTTCATCGAGATAGTCCACACCCAGGGATTCAAGCACTTTGGCTTCTATGTAATGACCGATACGTGCTTTGGCCATAACTGGAATAGATACAACCTTCATAACCTCTTCAACGATGGTTGGATCTGCCATACGAGCTACACCGCCGGCTGCGCGAATATCGGAAGGTACCCGTTCAAGAGCCATAACAGCTGTTGCCCCTGCCGCCTCAGCAATTTTAGCTTGCTCTGCATTCATAACGTCCATGATGACGCCACCTTTTTGCATCTCAGCCATTCCTCTTTTTACACGATCTGTACCTGTTTGCATGATTGTAGTCCTCCTAAGTAACTTTTGGGTGATTTTCAATAAAGGCATCGCTCTAATCTATGATTTAGTATAGAATGAGAATGGTCATATAAAAAGATCCAATATTTTCGGTTTTTATTGTACCACTTCAATGATAACTCTGGAGGTCCTATGCAATTTCATGTAGCTTACAGTTCATATTTGAACCGAAAATATACGAAGATGAAGGCTCTCTATCATGCCATCCGTGATGCAATTCATGAAGGTAATCTTATACATGGCGAGAAGTTACCCTCTACTCGAGAGTTAGCTACGACGTATCACATTTCCAGAGGAACTGTGAATCAGGTCTATGATACGTTGACTGCTCAAGGTTACATTCATTCAGAGCATGGAAGAGGAACTTTTGTTGCTTACCAGTTGGATTTGAACAATAATGCGTCCACCGTGAAAGCTTGCACGCATCACTTATCCGCCTGGGGAAATCGTATTCAGCAGTTTGAACATCAGACGACTCAAAGAAATGCACCTGCCAATGCCCATACACATGATTCCAGAATGAATAGCGACGAAGTGATCGACTTTAGCAAATATCAACCTGACTTCTCCAAGTTTCCTTACGATGAATGGAATAATCGATTGTATGCAGAGATAAGGCAGCGTGAGCATCACCTGAAAACAACCTCTGCTATGGTTAGTTCAACCGGGGATCCAAAATTGAGAGAAGCCATTGCTGCCTATCTTCGGAGGATGCGGGGCATTCAAGTCGATCCGGATCATATTGCAGTAACCGCAGGCTCCATGCAAGCTATAGCTCTACTCACTCAATTACTTGCTGATCCTGGGGATTATGTAGTGACAGAAAGTCCTTGTTATGTCGGGATTTCTAAAGCCATATTGGCTGCGGGTGCAAAGTTGATTGAAGCCAATCTCGATGGTCAGGGCGTTGTGCCCCAAGACTGGGAAGCACGAATGTTGTTTGTCACGCCGTCACGACAATTTCCTACTGGTGAAATGCTCAGTCTGGAACGCAGACAAACCTTGCTGGACTGGGCACAGCGAAATGATGCCATGATTGTTGAGGATGATTATGATAGTGAATTCCGATATCGCGGCATGCATGTTGAACCACTGAAAACACTTGATAAAGCAGGACGCGTAATCTATCTAGGCAGCTTTACAAAAACCTTGCCTTTAGAAGTACGACTTGGTTATGTGGTTCTTCCCCCTACCTTGGCTGACACCTTTAGAAAGGCACAGGCTTTATACGAGCCAAGACCCGTCAACCTGATCGAACAACGGGCATTAGCTGCATTCATGACAAGTGGTCAATATGAGCGTCATCTGCGCAGAATGAATCGATTATACAGTCGCAAATTCCATCTGTTACTCAAACTTTTGAACAAGCAACTCTCTACATGGTTTGATTGGGTGGAGAACGAAGCGGGTCTACACGTGTTTGGCTGGTGGCGAGGTAATGTGTCCACTTATGAGGCCTTTCGGGAATCGGCTAGGTCACAAGGTGTGGTATACTCAGAAGTCAGCAGTTCAACGTCTGTTGGTACGAAGTATGGTATCTATTTGTCTTTTGCACATTTGTCAGATGAACAATTACAGGAAGGCGTATCCAGATTAAAAAATGCCGTTACAACTGCATTGTGAGGTAAATCGTCTCCAAAGTGAGTACAAGAAGATCATCATTCGGAAGAGGGGCGATCGTTATGAATTGGTTAAATGAACTCTACAAAATGAATAAACAGGAACCGGACAAGGAAATCGAACGTTCTTTGGTTAACGCCATCTTCCGAATATATGACCGGTTCCCCCGAATTGGCCTTAGAGAGCGGATCGGACAGCAAGAAATGTCTCTTGATATCGCCGATGCTTATATCCATGGGCATAACGCCATGATTGAAGCTGGGGTTGGAATCGGTAAGTCTTTTGCGTACCTGATCCCAAGTCTGCTCACGAATCAAATGTCTCAGAAACCAGTCATTATAGCTACATCCTCCATTCAGCTCTCGGAACAGATACATAAAGATTTAAGGATTATTGGTAGCCGGTTGGGATTCTCAACGGTTCGCTCCGTGGTGGGGAAAGGCATGGGTCAGTATGCCTGCAGAAGTAGAGCAGCGGAATGGATCAATCTTAATGATGCAAACGCCTCCGTATCTACCCTTGCACAGCGCATATTAGATTATGAAATTGATGAAAGAGCCGATATTAAAGCTGGAATTAGTGATGCCGAATGGTCCCACGTTTCCGTGAATGATTGCAAATTTGAACGTTGTCATCACAAAAATGCATGTTTGTTTTACGATATGAGAGCGAAATTAAATGCAAAAGCTCACGAGATTGATTTTATTATCGTTAACCAGGACTTGCTGATACGGGATTTGATGAAGAAAAAAGAAGGAACCAAAAGCATCATCTCGGAACAGCCTGCTCTGATCGTCATTGATGAAGCGCATAATCTGGAAGCAAAAGTTCGAGATGCCAGAACACTTGAGTTCACTTATCGCGGAATCTGCCGCATTCTGGATACCACGGTGCAGCTTCTAACGAAGCAGTCCGGAGATAAAAGTCTCTTCTCACAATCCAAGTTCATCAAAAACTGCGCTGAGCGCATCTTCAAACAGGTAAACGCAGATTTGCTCGACCATGCCAAGCAGGATAACGACCGAATCAAAGTGTCGAAGATCAAAGGAGTACCGTTGAACAAAGTCGCGAATGATTTAAAAGATCTCAGTCTGCGCCTTTCCATTTTGACCTCCCGTCACGAGCGGGAAATAGATGACGCTTTTGAAGCCACCAACGGGCTTATTACCCTCATTCATGTCTTATCTGAGATTGAGAACAACTATCTTTTATGGGCAAGCAGTCCCCTGGGAGTAGCCACGATCAGTATCTGTCCCAAAGATATAAGCCAATTTCTGAAATACGCTTTATTTAATGGCAAGGTACCTGTAATCCTAACATCAGCAACGCTGTGCCAAGGCGGGGATACGCTGGAGGAACAATATTCTTATATGACGCACTCCCTTGGTTATAAGGGAGATTTCTTAGAGCGCCAACCCTCCCCTTTTGACTACACCAACCATGCCATGATGTATATTTCGAACAAAGTACCCTATTACCACCACGATCAGCGCGAAAACTATCTTGAAGCAGCGTACAACGAAATGGTTCAACTCTGTAATCTAACTCAGGGAAGAACAATCGTCCTTTTTTCAGCAAAAGAGGACATGAAGTACATTCACAAAAAGTTGATCTCAAAGGCTAATGAATACACATGGGCAGTCCATATTCAAAAAGAAGGATCTTCCCAGGACAGTGTCATCGCCGAATTCAGGAAAAGCAAAGGTGTACTCCTGGGTACCGGTGTATTCTGGGAAGGCGTGAATATCGAGGGGTCTGACCTGTCACAGGTCATTATTTTCCGTCTGCCCTTCCCTGTTCCATCGGATCCTGTTTATGAATATAAGGCATCTGTAACGGAGAATCCGTTCATGGAGGTGTTTGTACCGGACATGCTCCTTCGGTTACGGCAAGGAACGGGACGCTTGATTCGTAGTGAAACGGACCTTGGCATACTCAGCATACTTGACTCCCGTCTCAGCACAGCAGCAAAAAAGAGTTATCGGGAACAGGTGCTGGAAACATTGCCGTTCCAAAAAGTGACGGAGGATTTTGCGGTTTTGGAGAAGTTTGTTCAAAATAAGAGGATACGACGTACGGATTAGAAGTGGAATAACACGTAACCTTGAAAATCTGCCTAAATTACATGAAACGGCCCTTCCGCTCATAATGTGGAGGGGCTAATTTCATGCTGTAGGATATATGCTACAATATATTCCAGATCTACGAATCCCAAAGGAGGCATTACCATGGTTGAAAGACCAACTACAGAGGAATATGCAGCTTATTATGCAGGGTACATCCAGCTTGTTCCTGAAGGGAACATCATCGAACGCTTAGAGCTGCAATCCAATATCGTACCAGCTTTGCTCTCTTCATTGACAGAGGAGCAAGCAAATTATCGTTACGCCGAAGGCAAATGGAGCGTGAAGGAGGTCATCGGTCACCTTTTGGATAACGAACGCATCATGAGCAGCCGATTGCTTCGCATCGCCAGAGGTGACCAAGCGAATCATCCCGGCTACGATCAGGACGTGCTTATGCAGAGCCATCCCTTCAATGCGTATACCGTAGCTGATTTGAATGAAGAATATGCTGTCACACGTCGCTCAACCATTCTTATGCTCCGTCGCCTCACCCCGGAAGCATGGCTCTGTAAAGGGATCGTCAGTGATAACACTGCTTCAGCTCGATCGATTGCATTTGTTATGGCTGGACATGAGCTCCACCATTTATCAGTACTTCGCGATCGCTATTCGTTAGATTTGAAATTATAAAATTCATCCAAAAAGACTTTGAACCTGCATTCTCTGTAGGATCAAAGTCTTTTCTCATCAGTCGGTTTATCGTTCAAAATGAATCAGATGTGCATCCTCCCGCAAAGATAACGTGGAATACTCATCTAGAATCGGAATGTCCCCATTGAATTCAATGGGCAGGACCACATAGCTGGATTGAAAGTAATCCGATCCGTTCCAGCGATCCGCAAAATACAAGTACTCCTCAGCGGATCGTTTCAGCACAAACGCTGGTTGCGTTCGAAACGTCGTTTCATCCCCAAAGTCGCTGAGTATCCCCCATGGACCATCCATCGTATTAGCCATCGCGTATTTCCCTTGATTGGGAGCCCAACCCGTGCAAAATGAGGTCACCATATAATACTTCCCTTTCCGTTTGAAGACAGTTGGCGCCTCCCTATATTCCCCCTGCCACAGCTTTCCGACAAGACTTTCCACATTAAGGTAATCTTCCTGCAGACGATAGATGTGCAAGTCCGCATTGTCTCTGGCAGCCGAAATAAAATATGCCGTCCCGTCATCATCCTGAAAGAGTGTGCAGTCACGCGACATATACCCGTACGGATTGAAGCTACCATGATAAACAAAATGGCTGTCTGGATAATCCGAGGTAGCGATGGCGCATGCAGCATCGTTATAATTCTCACCATTCTCATAGTGAACCCAGAGTACGAACTTCTTGGTCACCGCGTTGAACAGCACTTTAGGCCGTTCGAGATTCACCTTTCCACCTTTATCGTTCACTAATGCCAGATTTGTCCGAACACGAATGGGTGCAGCTGGCGTAGAGGTGGTCAGGATATGGTTCCGAAACTCCCAGTTGAATAGATCTTTGGATCGGTAACAACTCACATATATATCGTCTCTCCGATCTTCGCCATACCAGTAATAATAGTCGTCATGGAATAACATATGTCCACCATGGGCATGGATCAGATTACCATTTGAATCATTCCAGATGCCACCATTAGTTAGTTGATTATTCACACCGTTACCTCTCTTCTTTTAAGAACATCGTTAATTGGTGTCCGATCCAAATACCTTCACTTCCCAAAGTCTTGGCGTGTACCAATTGTTTGGATTGTTATGAAGTGCCGCATTTTGCATATTAATTCGTACATATCTGGCAGCAGTGCTCGATAGATTGTCTGAGGTAAAACCGTAAGATGTATTGTTGGTTCGATCCAATGCCACGGTCCAGTTTACATTATCCGTACTGGTCTCAATTTTATATTTGTAATAACCTTCGGAGCCTTTTTGCATCCACCAGGAGATTTGCACATTATTCATCTGTTGAACAGAGCCGAGATCGACCTTCCACCAATGTGGCCAAGAACTGCCTGTGCCGACCCATTCAGTTTGATAGCTACCATCATTAGCATAACTTGCCGGGTTTGTTCCAGTAGCCGTTTGGGCTGTTGCAGGTTTGCCTTGCGACAGAAGTTTTCCGTTCTGAACGGGAACGACAACATCATCGCTTGTGTTGTACAGAACTTGATCAAAATAATCATAAAATGCGTAACCATCGGAGAACCACACGGGAAGCAGTCTTTCCTCCGTTGTTCCATTTTGCGTACCTGCCCAACCGAACATCCAGCGATATGCAACCATAACCACGTTATTACCCGTATCTGGCTTCACCCTCATGACGGAACCCGACTGCGCCGAGAAGGTTGACGTGTTGCCAATCGTCCGTAATTCGGACCAATCTCCGTCTATGCTATTTGCTGAAGAATACAAAGGTATACTCGGATACCAGCCAGCCGCTTGGGAAGAGAACAAATAATAAATGCCATCCTTTTTGATCATTTTGGGCAGTTCCCTATGTTGATTTTGATAAATAACTGAAACTTGATGATCTACATCCAACCAATCGGAGGTTAACTTATATAAGATGGTGTCCGAATTATTATTGGCCGTAGAGATCAGATACGCCGAATCATCATCATCTTTGAAAATGGAGATATCCCGGGATTGGTTCCCTTCCGGCCGAAAGCTTTTGTGAAATGTAAAGTCTTCTCCAGGCGTGGCCGAAGCCACCGATACTCTCGCAAGCGTGTAGTCTGTACTGTTTTCATAGTGAGCCCAAAAAACAAATTTGTTCGTAGGCGCATGGTACAGGATGTTAATCCCTTCAAATTTGGAATTCGCCAGATCGGGATGATCTGTGTAGGAAAGGACCACTTTGTCGTCACCATAGGTGATATCATCTGTTGATGTCTGTTGAATCATTTCGCCAAAACCACCAGTTGGTTTTTGTACAAAATTAAATCTGTAATAGGTATCCCCCACTTTAAGTTCATTCGGGAGCATGAGAGTGGATTGTGTTGTGTTATCAAAAGTTGTGAGGTTTTCTGGAAGACTGTAAGGGGTGTATTCTGGCGAGATAGCAGAGGTTAACAAGGAAGTTCCATCGTACGCCTTCACTTGATACTTGTATGTGTTACCTATGTTAAGGTCATAATCATCCGTCGTTGTACCAGTCAGGGTTTGTAATAACGTATAAGGCGCATTGTTCTCGGATCTATACAACTCGTATACAGTCGCTCCCTGGACAGGCGCCCAATGGATTTTGGCATTGGATACTTCAGATTCATTCTTCAGGACAAACAGTGTTGAGGCGATCTTGGTCTCCTCACCACCAGCAGCATGAACGGTTTGAGCTGGGGACGTTAAATGAACGGTTAACAACATCAATGCAATGACGATAGCCATCCACGATTTACCTTTGATCATGTCTCATCATCTCCTTTTTTAGAAGACCAACCTTCCTGTTGCCGGAAGGCTGATCCAGGGTGAACTTGACTTTATTTCAAATTCATCAGTGTCATTACATCCGTCTCGCTGGCTTGGTTGTACCATTCGTTAACTTCTTCGATCACGGTGTCTCCGCCTTTTTCGTGCCACTGTTTCACAAAGGTATCAAATGCTTCAAGCGGCTCATTGCCATATATGATTTTGGTGAACGTCTCTTGTTCCATGGTGGTCAACTGTTCCCACACATTTTGCATCGTTGGCGTTGGTGGACCGTTAAACTCATTTGGCAGTAAAACATCTCTGTTTTCATACGAAATCTGATATCCATCCTGTGTCGTTTGATCTTTTGAAGCGCTTTGAATGAGGACGCCCGTGTCGGCTTTAACTCCATTCGCCAGATCGTAGTACGATTGGCCGGGACCATCAACACTCGGTGTATTTTTGGTAAATGCCATTTTCCCAACGCCTTGCACGGCTTCTAATGGCTTATTGAATTTCGTTGGATCAAAAGTGACTTCGTCGTTGACGATATCGTAATCGTATCCCTGAGCGTAGCCGTATTTGAAATCTCCCGTGCTGAACGCTGCGTCGTACATTTTATCGTAGTATAGGAAGAAGGCTTCCATGTTCTGAAAGTCCTTGTTAAACATGAACACACCATCGTTCAATTGGGCGGACTGATAGGTCTTATCACCGTTCACACCTTGAATGGTCGGATAAGCACTTATTTTTGCGCCATCCACATTCTTCTCTACGTCCTTCACACTGTCGTAAAGCCAAGGACGACCAATGATGATGCCAGCTTTCCCCTCCGTAAAATCGGACAGTGCGTCCCAAGCCCCTTGGGTGGCCAATTCTTTGTTCAAGTACCCTTTTGCATACCAGTCGCGTAACTTGGCAAGAGCCTCTTTGTTGCCGGCAGCCACAGATCCATAGGTGAGTTTGCCGTTATCGTTATGCCATTGCCTTGGAAGATGTTTGCCTGTGTATGCGCTGAATATCATGACCGGATCGCTGACCCAGCCCGTATTGTAGGAATCTTTACCTGAAAAAGTAAAGCCGTATGTGTCTTTCTTGCCGTTCCCATCTGGGTCCTCATTAGTGAACGCCGCGATGACTTGCTCAAACTCATCAATCGTTGTTGGCGCTTCCAAATTTAATCTGTCCAACCAGTCCTGGCGGATTAACATAACTTCGCCTTCCGTCAGATTCGGCGCAATCGCCATCCCGTAGACCTTGCCCTCCCTAACCACTGGATTGAAAGTGGTCGGGTATTGTTTGTATATTTCTTTTATCCGGTCAGGCATGTAGGTTGAGATGTCTTCTGTAATCTCCTTGACTTGCCCCGACTCAATCAGATCATTGACCAGCATGGTGTCATAGACAGGCAGAACGTCTGGCAGCTTCTCGGAACCCGTCAACGCCAGCCTCAGCTTGGTATTATATTGTGAAGCATCACCTCCCAGCAGGGTGGTTTGGATTTTGATACCCAGGTTTTGTTCGCCCCAACGGGTCAACACATTGTCATTCAACGTCTCACCATTGATATACTTTCCAGCATTTTCATCCTGTTGTTTGGCGATGGTGATCGTAAATGGCGGATCATATTTACCGTCCTTAAGCACCGATGCCGGTGCGGTTTCGGAAGCAGGCTCCCCTTTGCTACAGCCAGCCACAAGAATAGCCGACAGCATAACCATACTTACCATTTTCCATAAATCAGTTCTTTTCTTCATGGAAACATGCCCCCTTCACTCATACTCAATTTGTTTTCTATATAAGTTCAACTAATTGCATATTTACACTGGCACTCCGATGACAGAACAACCTTCCGAACGCTGTTATCGTGTAAATGTTTAGATGAACTTATAGTAATCCAATTTATCGTCATCCTAACTATTCTTTGACGGCTCCCAGTACGATTCCCTTCACGAAATAACGCTGCAAAAAAGGATAAACCAAAATAATCGGGAGCGTGCTGACAAAAATTTGTGCTGCCTTAATGCTCTGTTCGGACATGGCTGCCACCTCAGACTGGCTCATCGCCATATTCTGCATATTGCTCTGCACAACGACCGTCTGTAAAAACGAAGCCAACGGATACTTACTTGCATCCGACATATACAAAATCCCGTCAAACCAGGAGTTCCAGTGCCCTACCATAATGAACAAGGATACGGTCGCGATGCCAGGCAGAGATAATGGTAAATATATTTTGCTGAGAATTACGAAAAAGGAAGCTCCATCAATGAAAGCTGCTTCTTCCAGGGCTTTGGGAATCGTTTTGAAAAAATTGACGAGAAGAATCAAATTATAAGCACCGAAAGCGCCCGGTAGAACAAGAGCCCATATGGTATCCTTTAATCCAAGGGCTGTGATCAATATGTAAGAAGGTATCAAGCCCCCCGAGAAGAGCATGGTAAAGATAAAAAACCACATGAGCACGTTGCGTCCCCGAAATTCCTTGGACAAAGCATATCCTGCACAGGTAAGGATAAACATGCTGATGGTTGTACCCAATACGGTTCGAGTGATGGATGTCAGCATGGCACCGTTAAAATTAGAATTGTTGAACGTTTTTACATAGGCGTCCACGTTGAACCCCACCGGCCAAAATGAAACCATATTACCGCTAATGGCCGCTTTGCTGCTGAGCGATTGCGCCAATAGATGAAGCAGTGGCAGGAAACACGCCAGACCCGCCAGTATCATGAACGCGTAATTAAAATAGGAGAATACTCTATAACCTGTCGTCTTATGGTACATGATCCCTCCCCCTCCTTGTTAGAATATTTTGTAATTGGCGTATTTATAGGCCAGCCTGTAAGAGACAACGATCAAGATCAAGCTAATCCCCGATTTGAACAGTCCGACAGCGGTTCCGAAGCCGTATTGCCCGTTTAACAAGGATGAACGGTAGACATAGGTGTCAATGATATCTCCCGTACTGTAGACAAGCGGATTGTACAGATTGAAAACTTGATCAAAGCCCGCGTCCAGAATATTGCCCAGACTCAGCGTAGAAATGACGATAATCATGGGCAACATGCTAGGCAAAGTGACGTATCGAATTTGCTGCCGGCGTGTAGCGCCATCGATCTCGGCCGCTTCGTAATAAGATGGATTAATACCTGCAATGGTCGCCAAGTAGACAATCATGCCAAAACCAAAGCTCTTCCAAACATCACTGATCACAACCGTGAATCGAAACAGATCAGGATCACCCAAGAAGTAAATGGGATCGTTCCCGAAAATACGTGTCAAGATGTGATTGATTCCTCCGTCTAATCCCAGAATGTCGATCATCAACCCTGCCACAGTAACCCAGGACAAGAAATGCGGCAAATACACCAGTGTCTGTACACTTTTCTTAATGCCCATATTTCGAATCTCGCTCAGCAGGATAGCCATGACGATTGGAACGATAATACCAACGATAATTTTAGAAACGGCGATAATTAACGTATTCACGATCGCTTGTGTGGCTTCTTTGTACTGGAAAATTCGTTCGAAATTATCTAACCCGATCCACCGTGAACCTGTGATGCCCAGCCATGGTTTGTAGTCCTGAAATGCCATGAGCAAACCTACCATCGGGCCATAAGAAAAGATGCAGACAAACACAAATGCGGGAATACACAATACGTACAAAGGCCAGCTTTTCTTGATTTCCTTACTGAATGAAGTCCGCTGGGAAAGCTTTGTTTTTGTTTTTTTTGCGGATCTGGCGGGCACAATCTCGTTAATGTTGCATACCTCCTCTATCATGGTTCTTCGAAAGCGATCCTTGCAGTTAAGCTTAACAAAAGCGCTTTCACTCCAAAATGCCAAAATTTCAAGATCATCACCCCACCCTGAAGCACTTTAAAACCGCTTTTATTTATCGTCGTTGCTGCCCTTCCGCTTTTCGAAGGTTTGGCTTATATTTAGGTTAATCCGATCTGGAGTTTGAACTTCTACGTTTGGCGATATGAAAGGAACCACATATGATCAGAAAAATGTATATGAAACGATTCATCTATTTCTTTGTTTTTTTTCTGTTGCTGACGTTAAGTTTGTTTTTCGTGATGAACCGATTGAGTTCCAAGACACTGGAAGAAAATCTGATAGGCGCTTCCAAAAACCAGCTTGATTATGTGAAAGGCATTCTGGACGGGATTATATACGAGGCTAACATGTACGGAGTTCAATATGCAGCTGACAGTGATGTCCGATTTTATCAGAGGCATGTTATCGAGCTGAGCAATTACGATTCCCAAATGAAGAAAAACGATATCGTTGAGCGCTTGCGGCAAACGCTCCTCTCCAGTCGATCGATTGAATCGATCGGCATTTACTGGAAGTCTGAAGAAACGTTTCTGTCCACTAACAGTGCGCCGGAGGAGAGACTTCCGTTCAAGGATGTTCATGGGCGGGGATGGCAAATCGTCGGCAATAGCTTGTATTACTTTGCCCTCTACCCTTACATCCAAAAATCCGGACAAAATGAACCGACTCAGTACGTCGTTGGTGTAAAGCTGAATACCGATTATTTGAAAAATCTGCTGAAAAAGGCTGTGAACAACGACAGCTCAAACGCTTTTTTTTGGTTTAATTCCCATCAGCTATGGAGTGAGAAAGAAGTCGACAACGATCTATTGAAAGCGGTTACTAATATGATTTCTCCACAGCCGGAGATCACTTTGAAATATGATTATCACACCAAGTCGGACGATTACTATGTTCTTTCCCGATACATTGAATCAATCGACGCCTACCTGATTACATATACACAGACGAATGATTTTCTGCAACCGATTGACCGCAACCGTAAAGTTTTTTTTGCCAGCATCTTAGCCGTTTTCACGCTTGGTCTGGTTGTGATCTTTACGTTTTACCGGAACTATTACCGTAATATTCGTTTGTTGGAGCGGAAGTTTTCACAGGTCGAACAAGGCAATCATAATACACGTATTACCGAAAATACGGATAGAGAGTTTTACAGCCTGTTCAAAAGTTTTAATCATATGGTTACCGAGATCCAGGATCTGTTCGTATCCTTGAAGACTGAAACGGAACTCAGACGAAGTGCGGAACTTCAACAACTCCAGGCTCAGATCAATCCTCATTTTTTGTACAATAGTTTGTTTTTCATCATGTCGGTGGCTCAATTTTCACCTGATTCTGTCATGCGCATGAGCAAACATCTAGCTGAATATTATCGTTATTTAACGAAGTTGGACCGGCATGAAGTCACGCTGGAAAGCGAGCTTCAGTTTGCGGAACATTTCCTGATTATTATGGCTCTTAGCAAAAAAATGGAGTACAGCATTGATCTGCCGCCAGAACTGTCCTGCCTTCCCCTCATGCCGCTGATCATCCAGCCAGTGGTTGAAAATGCGATTCAACATGGAATTGAAGGACAACAAGGTGCCCATCGGGTGAAAATTGATGTAAAACAGACGGAGGCTGGAATAACGATCAAGGTCTCCGATGACGGCAAAGGTCTTTCCCTCGATGATATCCGTAGCCTGGAGGGTCGGCTTGAGAGTGATACCCCGCCTGAAGGAATTAAAGGCGTAGGGCTCTGGAATGTAAATCAACGTCTGAAAAATACGTACGGTGAACTTAGCGGGTTACATTTTACTACTAATGATTGGGGCGGCTTGTCCGTCCTGCTGCTCATCAGCATTCCCGTGGTGAAAGGAGATAACTAATGCGATTATTAATTGTGGATGACGGACATTATGTCGTGGAGTATATGAAGCACTTGCTCGATTGGAACACCTTTGGCATTGATCAGATCGAGACGATGACCAATTCGATTGAAGCCCGAGACATGTTGACTCAAAACCACATCGATATTCTGATCACTGACATCCGAATGCCTGAGGTGTCTGGTATTGATCTGCTTCAACATATCCACCAACATAACTTGCCAACCAAAGTGATCATCCTTTCCGGCTACTCCGAGTTCGAATATGCACAACAAGGAATCCGTTTAGGTGCGCTCGACTACTTGCTCAAACCTGTCGACAAAGATGATGTGGAGAAAGCCATGTCCAAAGCCATCAACAATATTGCAAAGACACGGCCCGCTCAATCTGTTGCATGGGAGAACTTCGATGGATTGGAGTATTTGCTTTCGCTTCTTGGTCATAACGAGACATTAAGGAAGCAATATGATGCTTATACTGAATTTTTAGGGGAACGCTGTTTTTGCTGCTTCAAGCTGGAGGGTTTTACACAGGAACATGAGGATGTTATAAAACGTACAGTCGGAGACAAACTGGATCGTCTCGTTTGGACTGCGGGCACGCGACTGTTCGCTCTTGTTCCGCAAGAAGCTGCTGGGGAACTGACTATCAAACTGGAGCAATCGGTCGTGTCTCCTCCATTTTTGTTGGCTGATCGAAATGTGACCCGACAGATGTTCTACAGGTTCTTCCATAATGAGGAAGTATGCCCGGAAGACTTCATTGGCATATTCAACCATTCTCCATCATGCGGTGATTGGGAGTCGGCGGGAAATATCATTAAAAAATATGATCAAATCCGTCTCCAAAAGCAAAAAATAATCTTTCTCATGGAGACGATCCTATATGTATATCTGGCCGATAAGGATTGGGAAGCATCCGAAACCGCGGATTGGATATTTAACCAGCTACGGCATCCTGATGAACTATCCTTAACTCTTTTGGATCGGGTCAGTAAGATCAGAACCAACAAACAGATGTCCATTCGAACCATCGTCGACAAAGTGCAAACCTATATCGAAGATCATCTGTCACATGGCCTTAGCCTGGATGAATTGGGAAAAGTGGCACATCTACATCCGGTCTACTTTTCCAAACTGTTTAAACAGGAGACGGGCGAAAATGTGTCAAACTACATTTCCAGGAAGAGGTTGGAGAAGGCTTCTCAATTGCTTCAAGATTCGGAACTCCGTGTAGCCGATATAGCCCAGATGGTTGGTTACCGAAAAAATCAATATTTTATCCAGTTGTTCAAAGTGGAATACGGAGTTACGCCCTATCAGTACCGGAGAAATATGATCCATCAATGAGAGCGAATAAATAACTTCATCAAATTGATATAAAACGGGTTGACCATGTAGCCATTCGGACTTACGGAATATCTTTTACCCGTGTCCAACCGTCGTATTTGTTCCATTTCCTTCTCATTCAACTCAAAGTCGAATATTTCGCTGTTCTCTTTTATCCTTTGAGGATTCGATGATTTGGGGATGACAATGATTCCACGTTGCAGATGCCAGCGCAAAATGACTTGCGCAACCGACTTCTGATGACGAAGGGCAATTGCCGCCAGCTCCGGATGCTCCAGCAGCGTTTTGTTACCCTGCCCCAACGGTCCCCAAGCCTCATGCAGAATCCGATGCCGAACCATATAATCATGCAATTCATGTTGCGGAAATTCCGGATGGGTCTCGATCTGATTTACCATCGGCGAAATCCGGGAATGTTTCTTCAGATGCTCCAGATGCCGGATCTCGAAATTGGCTACACCTATAACTTTGATTTTACCTGCGTCGTATAACTCTTCCATCGCCTTCCAAGCATTCACGTATTGAGGACCAGCAAAATGAATCAAATACATATCGAGATATGTTACGTTCAGCTTCTGGCAAGTCTGCACGAACGCCCTTTTCGTCGCACGGTAGCCCAGGTCTGTCGTCCATACCTTGGAGGTAATGAAGAACTCCTCCCTCGGAGTGCCGCTGTTTTGGATGACTCGACCTAACACCGCTTCATTACCATAAATTTTGGCCGTATCGAAATGGCGATAACCCATTCGAATAGCCTCCTCGACAGTCCTCTTGAAGGTCCCCCCGTCTTTGATCTTATATAGGCCGAACCCTAGTTGAGGAATGCCCACTCCGTTTGCCGCTGCGACTGTCTGATTCATTCGCAACTCCCCCTGTTTCCTATTTGTTGTTCCGATGCTTGTTTTTCGCATTGCGCTAGCAACTTTTCTATTTGGTTCACCAGGTTTTTCAACAATTTTAACTTGCTACCGGAGTCAAGGCTGTAATAGTTGAGAGTTCCTTCTTTACGAACACTTATTATCTGTGATTCTTTCAATATTTTCAGATGATGTGATACGGTCGGTCGGGAAAGGTGTGTCTTCATCCTGATCTCTCCTACGCGCATGCCGGGTTTTTGTGGTCCTTGAATCAAGGCTATGAGGATGGCTTGCCGGGTTTCGTCTCCGATCGCATTCAACACCTTCTGATTGTTCTTAAATTCGATAGCAATCGTGGTCGCAAGTTCCTGATCCAAGTAAATTATCCCCTTCCATTTAGAACGTGCAATACTTTTGTAGATACAGCCTATCACAATCTCGGATTCGGCTGTACATCGGGTAAGAAATTCAAGAACCTATTTTTCCCATGTCTTAAGACAAAGGATATATGTCCAGATTGAAACTGATCCAATCTAATGTGTTAGTTGCCTCCCATTTCTTCGAAAAATGTAGTAAACTCCTTCATTGCTTCCGCCGCGCTGGTTGATGCGATTGAAGACGTATCCCAAGCAAAAGTTATCCATAATTATCTAATCGATCATTGAAATAAGTCCTTTCCCCTTCAACCCCTAAGATAGGAAATTACATGGATAAAACAAAAAAGCCGCTGTTTTAGCGACCTTGAATGATATTATAAACCAACGATTCAAACGCATTGAATACCTAATCTGCAGCAGATTATTCTATGAAAAATATTTCCCTGAGTGCAAATCTTCTATTTCTTGAGAAAGTCTTTTAGTATGTGGTTTCATATAAAATTGAGCTTTTTGCAAAATATCTGTTTGCCCTCCTAGATCATACAAGATTGTAGTAGATAACACTTGTACAATATAAAGGCTCGTTTGAGTTGCCATCCATTCGAAAAAATCAAAAAACTTCTCAAGTTGTTCTGTGTCATCATTTTCACGAAGCAATCCTTCAACATAATTAGCCACTTCATCACCAAAAAACACATGTCCTAGAAACTCTTGATTTAATTCCAAATGTTCTATATAACAATCGTGGAATTCAGGAAAAAGTATTAACAATTGATTGATTAAAATGTCACTATCCATTCTCCAACCTCCATACTTACCCGTAATCATTGTTCTTTTCGTTTAAAAAACATCTTGCCAACCATAAGTCCCATAGCCGATGAACAGATCAGATATCCAAAGAACAAGAATAGTAAATAAACACCATGAAGATCTGCAGGAATCTGTTTCAAACCTTCAAACCAAGCAAAACGAAAAGGATAAAAGATGACTACCCAAATGATCAGCAAGAAAAGAAGAAAATTAATTATTTTTAGCACAATAATGATCCTTTCAAGCTTGAGTGGAAACAGTTGAATGTATATGCTTCATCTTTCATTTTGCATTACCTTACCACTGCCCGCACTATAATAGTTAGCTTATGTATTAGGGTTGATAATTCGTGTCTTGCTTTAAGTTTAGGGATATGATCGTTACGGCAAACAGAAGCCCTTTCTTTTGGTAGAACGAGCTTCTTTTTGCGTTTCACGATAACACTTTATGCTTACTGAACACCAGGCGCGTTTTCATTCGTAGTTAAGTTCGATCTTTTCTTCTTTCTTGGCTGCCCTTTCCAGGACAGATATGTCCAAATCCGTAGCAGGTACTCGACAGGACCATTGCTAAATTTCTTGAGATATAGCGGACTGAGCCACAATTGAATACCGTACACAGCAAGTGCAATAATTGCTCCGATAAACACGCCAGCACTTCCAAACAGTCCCAGGCCATATCCATAGAAAATTGTCGTACAGATTACGCTCTGCATCAGGTAATTCGTCAACGAGAGACGGCCAACCGCCTCGAACCTGCCCAACAGGCTGGAATGGCGACTTCCCGCATACAACAGTGCAAATGCATAGATGTATCCGAGTGCAAGCAACGTTCCTCCAAGCGTCCCCCCGATTCCAATTCCGAGCCAACCTTCCGCACCCAATTGTGGCGCCAATACGCCGTATGCTTTGAGTATCAAACCAACTGGAATCAATAATGATGCCCGGCGAAGATACATAGTCCGCATCGCTTGCGGATCGCTAAACGTGCCGATTCTGGCAGCGCGCATGCCGAACAGGAACATCGGCACCGTCATGAGTGGTGCTAACATCAGGGCTATCAGGGCATATGACAGCTCCAAATCCCCGCCGAATGGATCGCCGTTATTACTGAAATTCCTGATTTCCGCGTATGTGCCGTTGCCGTAAACATCCTGACTTTGAATGATGTAGTTCTCCATATGAATGGACTCAATCGCCAGCGGGTTCATCGGATTAGATGCCGGGAGACCAAGTATGCCCGCTCCCACGAATAGCAGTACCGCCCAAATAAGCAGCGTTATAGGCTTCCGATTAAGGAACATGAGCAGGAAAAAACCGAGTACGCCATAAAATGTCAGGATATCCCCTTCCCACAGATAGATGATATGCAGTAATCCGATTCCAAACAGTAGTAGAAAACGGCGTGCCAGATGACACTTTGGTCGTAAATCTCGTGATTTTAGGCTTTCCGAGAGCTTAACCATTCCAAAGCCAAACATAAATGCAAAAATCGGCATAAAACTGCCCACCACAGTGATCAGCAGGAACGAGAGGAAAGCCTGATCTGCTCCGCCAATCCCGAACAGTTGGGGTTTGCTCTGGCCATACATTCCATATTGGAAAGCCAGCATATTCGCCAGCACAATGCCGGCCAGACTGAATCCACGCAGTCCATCAATGACTTGAACGCGCTTTGTTGATGTGCTCAATCAATCACCTCTGTCTATAACATAAAGATCAGATCTAAATATACGTTAAATCCTTCCATAATTTCAACATAAATTAATAAGTTAACATTTAAATTGTGATTTACTTTAACGTACCAATACAACAAAACAAAAAAAGTCGCTAAATTTAGCGACTTTCAGTTTGAACACCTTAAATAGTGACAATAATCGGACCATTTTTAGTAAGAATAATGGTATGTTCTATTTGAGCTACATAGCTGTTTTTAGTAACAAAGGTCCAGCCATCTCCTGTTTGTTCTACTTCTTCTTCTGAAGTTGAGATAAATGGCTCGAATGCGATAACCATACCTTCTTTTAACAATTCATCATCCGATGGATCATTATAATTGTAGATGTGGTCAGGTGCTTCGTGTATTCCACGTCCAACACCATGTCCTGTAAGGTTTTTGATAACCGTTAATTCATGCTGTCTGGCAGTTTGGAATACGGCTTTTCCGATTCCGCTTTTTTTGGAGCCCGGTTTTGCTTTTTTAAGACCTGCTTCAAATGCCAGTTTAACAACGTCGCATATTTTCGTTAATACTTCTGCACCTTCGCCTACGACAAACGAGATTCCCGTATCTGCAAAATAACTGTTCTTGGAACCAGACACATCAATATTGACGATGTCCCCTTCTTGAATAACCCGATCTCCAGGAATACCATGTGCCACTTCTTCATTAACACTAATACAAGTAAATCCCGGGAAATTATATTCACTTTTTGGAGCAGAAACTGCGCCAGCTTTCTCAAAAAGCTCTCCTGCCAAATCATCAAGTTCTTTGGTGGTTATGCCTGGGATAGTTCTTTGAACCAATTCATCTCTAATAGCAGCAACAATTTTGCCAATTTCCTTCAAGCCATTAAAATCTTCTTCTGTTCTTGCGATCATTTTTTCTACCTCACTATCTTTTATCACTAATTGATTACATAAGTATTTTTTTAATTGAACATTAGATAATCATATCCAAAGCAGCAAAGCTTCGCAACTTTTTTATCAAGTTCACAGATCAAAATCCGATGAGTTCAAATACTGTCAGTGAAGTTGTTAAAGTTGATAGTATTCCATTAACTCGGATACAACAGCAACAAGTCTGTCCTTCAAGCGCTGTGGTTCGATGACTTGAATGGACTTCCCGTAGGATAGGAGAAAATAGGGGACGTATGTATCAATCGATTTTTCATCAAATAAAAAGATGGCTTGATTAGAAGTCCGCTCTTTCAGATAATGTCCCATAAACCAATGCAGCCCCAAGTCATCCAATGCCTCTGATTGGCCTTCGATAACCAAGGAAATTAACCCCTCTTTGCCCACTACATCAGGTAACAAATTTTGCATAAATAATTCACGGGCTGAAAAAACTTCCGAACGCTTAAAGCGCAGCGAAGTAGGCTTCATTCGTAGAATACGATCTGCCCGAAAGCTGCGGAATTCATTTCTCAGGTGGCAAAACGCAATGGTATACCATTTATTATTCCAGTAAACCATTCCATACGGGTCTATTACTCTATTCTTGGGTTGTTCATCACGGCTTCTGCGATAATCAATTTCGACAGAGCAGTCATTAGCCACGGCTTGCTCCAATTCCGCCAAGATCGGCTGAACGGATGGATCTCCCATGCGATTGATAACGTTAAATCCAGCTAAATGACGACGAAGTGTGTTTTCCTGATCCTGATTTGAATACATTTTCAATTTGGATGTTGCATTGTCCAATGCCTCACTCAAAGGATATCCAGCTTCTTTTGCAAACACAGCAGCTTGGAGAAGTGCCTTTTTTTCATCAATATCAAATAACAGAGGTGCTTTGATATGCTGATTCAGCAAGCTATACCCGCCGTTGTGACCTGTATCGGAAATGATCGGTACTCCACTGGCACATAATGCATCAATATATCGATATACGGTTCTTATATTGATTTCTAACTTTTCGGACATCTGTTTTGCAGTTACTTTGGTGCCTGAATTCAGCATCCATAGAATGGCTAACATATTATCGTTCTTTGGCATAACCTGCATCCTCATCTTCAATTCATTATTGGATATCTCTACATTATATCAGTACAGCATATTTTACATAAAACAACTGCGTTGGGCGATACTACCTAGAAATATATTCTCCGGTTTGGAGCGAAGGCCAATGAAGCAATCCACATCTAATATTAATACCTCCGAGGTTATTATTGTAGTTATCAATTCCATACTCGGAGCTGGAATTTTAACACTCCCTCGCACAATTAGTAAAGCAGTAGGGACACCTGATGTATGGATTTCTGTCATTTTATCAGGATTAATTGTAACCACAATCAGCATCCTCCTTGTAACCTTGTGTCGTAGATTCCCCGGTAAAACGGTATTCGAATTTATACCCGAAATTACAGGTCAGTGGATTGCTTATCTATTGGGACTTTTAATTATCGTGTATTTTGTTGTTCTTTGTTCATTCGAAGTTAGAGTCATGGCCGAAATTACAAGTATGTACATCCTTGAGCGCACGCCTACTTGGGTCACCATTATGGTCAGTTTGTGGATTGGGATTTATATGTTAACGGGTGGTCTTAAGGTCATCATCCGGGTCTTTTCAATCGTGTTGCCCGTTACGCTTGTATTGCTAGCGCTGGTTTTCCTTTTAAGTACCAAGATGTTTGAACTTAATAACCTCAGACCACTCCTGGGCGATGGATTCATGCCTGTGTTGAAGGGTCTTAAACCTTCGTGTCTCTCCTATTCCGGATATGAAGTGTTACTCATCATCACAGCTTACATGGTGGACGTGAAAACGAGCAATAAAGCTGCTATATACAGCATACTTAGTTGTACGATCATATATTTGGTCACGATTGTCACCGTGGTGGGGAATTTATCCTTGCCAGGAATTCAAACACGAATGTGGCCAACGTTCGACATGGTTCGGAGTTTTGAAATTGAGGGGTTTCTATTCGAACGTTATGAATCACTGTTCATTGTGTTTTGGCTGATGCAAATCTTTGCAACCTATGCGTTCAAACACTATTTTGCGGCAATCGGGATCCGAGATTTGTTTCGTCTCAAAAATATTACGATCATACAATTCGCAATGCTGCCGGTCTTGTATGTAATTGCTTACTTGCCTAAAAACCTGGAGGAAACGTTAGCTTTGGGTGATTTTCTTGGCAATATATCCATTTTTTTATTTGGCTTGTTACCACTGTTACTGCTGATCATTAGTTTTGTTCGTAAAAAAGGTGGGAAGCAGGCTTCTAGTGAAGCACTTAAGTCAAGCTGAATATTCGGTTTTTATTCTATGTAGACAGTACAAAAAAGCAAAAAAAGCCGCTAAAATAGCGACTTTTAATGGGAGTATATTTTCTTATTATTTATTAAAAGTAACCTTTTCTGTACCGCCGTCAAAAATGATGGATGTGTCCCGCGGCTTCGATTCCGCGATTTTAAGGCCGCCTCTGTAGGAATAAAGTACGCCGGCTTGTTTGCGAACAGCCTCATATTCGTTCTCTGCTTCAAGTACGATGAAGTTAGCAGGTTTACCTTCTTCAATACCGTATACATCCTCAATGTTCAACGTTCTTGCGCTGTTTTTCGTAATGAGGTCGATCGAATTCACGATCTGGTCGTAACCAAGCAACTGCGAAGCATGAATCCCCATGTGCAGTACTTGCAGCATGTTGCCTGTACCGAGCGGATACCATGGATCGAAGATGTCATCGTGCCCAAAGCACACATTTAGACCTGCTTCCTGCAACTCTTTGACACGCGTCAGCCCTCTTCTCTTCGGATACGTGTCGAAGCGTCCTTGCAGGTGAATGTTAACCAGCGGATTGGAGACAAAGTTCAAATCGGCCATCTTCAGCAAACGGAACAATTTGTACGTATAAGCGTCATTGTATGAGCCCATTGCTGTCGTGTGGCTTGCCGTTGTTCGTGAACCCAGTCCACGTTCGTAAGCTTCCTTGGCAACAACTTCAACAAAACGGGATTGCTCGTCATCAATTTCATCACAATGGATGTCGATCAGACGGTCGTATTTTTCGGCCAGATCAAACGCAACTTTCATTGAATCAACGCCGTATTCCCGTGTGAATTCGAAGTGTGGAATGCCGCCGACCACGTCAACGCCCATTTTCAGTGACTCTTCCAGCAATTCTGCCCCGTTTGGATAAGAGTGAATGCCTTCCTGTGGGAAAGCAACAAGCTGGATGTCCATATATGGAGCCATTTCTTCTTTTACTTCAAGCATCGCTTTAACGGCGATCAAGCTTGGATCGGTAACGTCCACATGAGTCCGTACATGCTGGATACCTTGTGCCAACTGCCATTTCAGTGCTGTTTTAGACCGTGTTTTGACATCTTCATGTGTCAAGAAAGCCTTGCGCTCTGACCAGCGTTGGATGCCTTCGAACAGCGTTCCGCTTAGATTCCATTCCGGCTCACCTGCTGTGAGCGTTGTATCGAGATGAATATGCGGCTCAATGAAAGGTGGCAGCACAAGCGATCCGTTGACATCCAGGATCTCTTCATTCTCGGTCACTTCCAGCGATTGTGCAATTCGTTCAAACTTTCCGTCTTTCACAACGATATTCCATAGTCCTTCTTTACCCCGCAATTTTGCGTTCTGTATAATCATTTATTTTCCCCATTTCTTTGGTTTCTTTGGCAGGAACAATCAGCATCAAAACGATATAGGCCACTGCTGTACCAAGCAGCGCGTTCAATGGTGTTACGCCAGGAGCCAGTTGGGCGAATGCAACACCGATGGCCCAAGCCACCATCGCTACCCAGTTTACATTTTTGAATGACATGTCGGCAAATGGCTTATAGTTTCTACGTTTTACAATGAAGTAATCTGCGATAATAATAGCCCCGATGGATGGTACCGCCGCACCCAGTACGTTCAGGAAACTGACGAAGTTGTTGTACATCCACATGGCGAATACGGTACCCACGATGCCGTTTACAATGACGAAGAATTTCTTTGAGACTTTGGTGATGTTCGCAAAACCAAGACCCGAAGCGTACAGTGCATTATCGTTGGTCGTCCAGATATTCAGGCCCAGAACGATGATCGCTGGAATGATCAATCCTTGCAGGAACATGACCTCCGAGATATCAGCCAGGTTATAAGCCATCGCACCAACCGCACCGAACAGAAACATGAGTGAGTTACCCAGGAAAAATGCAATCACTGTTGCGGTAACTGCCTGTTTCGATGTTCGGGAAAAGCGGGCAAAATCGGGTGTCAGCGTTCCGCCGCTGATGAATGATCCGATACAGATCGTTAATGCCGCCGCCGCGGTAAGCGACTGAGTCGGCGTGTAATCTAGCAACCCTTGCAGACCACCCAGCGAACCTGCACCTTCGAACATGGAATAACCACCGAGAATGGCAATCGCAGGAACCGCGATATATCCGAGAATGACGAGTGACTTCATGCCAAAGATGGCTGATGCTGTCATGGCAAGTCCAAACACAATGATCAACAGATACACGTTCCAGTCCATGGCTTTGGCGACCGGAATCGCGAACATCGCTACACCGACTCCGAACCATCCGACCTGTGTGAAGCCTAGCAGGAACGAAGGCAGATACGACCCTTTCGTACCGAACGCATATTTAGCAAGCAAATGTGTGGACAGACCGGTTTTGGCGGCGATATGTGCCAGTGCCCCTGTGTAGATACCGAGCACCAGATTGCCTGCAAGTACGATGCCAATGAACTCCATGAACGTCAAGCTGACGCCCAAGGTGCCTCCTGCCAGCATGCTTGCAGAGAAGAAAGTGAAACCCAGCATGACGGATAATGTTTTCCAAAATTGGTTTCTTTGCGATTTCGGCACGGCTTGCCATGAAAACTCTTGATCTTGTTTGCTCATCAGAATACCCCCAACATAAAGTGTATCTGATACCAAAAAAAGCAGAAAAAAGAGGCTACTCGTCAAGTTATACACTGACAAGTAGCCTCTTTTTGCATCATAATCCGCGCGAAGACACAGCGCATCGCATCCTATTACGGAATATGCCCTGATTCTCGCGTGATTATGAAATCCGCTGCCCTTGCCAGCCTCTCTGGACTGAATTAAAGGTACCAGTATTCAATTACATACTATTATTTTGGAAAACTCCGCAGTTGTCAATGTCATTATTATCCAAAGGTTATTAATTCCTTATACAACAAGCTGTTTTTTTTGATCATTCCTCCTTAACTCGAGTTTACGATATGTGTCCAACAACCTCTGGTAATACTCTTTCGTATTCCTTATACAAGACATAACGATTAACACCTCTGGAAGAGTTAAGTGCTTCATGCGCGTGCTGAATAGCGGTATCGCGGTTTTCTGCTTTGAGTTCAATACCCGCGAGCAATGTTGATCTCATCCACTGTTTTTTAATGGATTGAAGTCTTTCACGCGCCTCTTCACTTTTCCCGTCTTCCAAGAGTAGAATGCTTTCGTAATATGTACGGTAGTCCGATAAGCCGATATGAGGTACAGCTTGCCGAATGGCAAACATATCCTTGCGATATAATCCGTAAGCTGCCTTGAACTGTGCTTGTGTTGTTCTTCGCTTATATTTCTGCATAATTTGCTCCATAACTAGTTCTACCTCATCATCAAGTCTGTTTGCAAGAACATAAATAATGTATGTCCCAGGTGTATTTTGCTGCTTGGATAAAAAGGACTCTAAACGATCTATACGCTTATCAAATACTAAAGGATAAAAAACATGCTTTATAAATGCGATAAGAATAGTAACGCTTACGACCCCTATTGTCCAAAATAGTGAATAGTCATTCCCGGTCATAAACAAAACAAAGAAAAACACCGCCAAATAAAAGACGAATTCCCCCCAAGATTTCCTCATATGTATCTCCTTCGAATAGAAAAATAACCAGCAAGTCTATATTATATCAAATTCAATCCCCCTTTTTGTATAATTTTAGGAAACAAAATCACGAAGAATATTCTATCTGTCGCAAAATCAAGCCTGACTAGATTTACTGATACAACAAAAAAGCCGCTATATTTGCGACTTTCAGATGAAATAATTGAATTATTATTGTGCACTTAATAGTTCTTCAAAAGCTTTTATATTCGTGACAAAATCAGGAACGGTATGAGTTTCTTCAGCAGATTTGACCAGTTGTACAACCAAATCATTATAAGGTGTCGCAATTCCGGTACCTTCTGCCTTGCTTGAAACCACCCCGTTAATATAATCAATTTCCGTTTTGCGGTTCTTCTCCAGATCTTGAAGCATGCTTGCTTTGAGCAGTCTGGAGGGTTCCATCACGTAACGTAATGTTTTCACCCGTTCAGGGATATCTTCTTCGCTATTCAGTTCGAGTGAGGCGATATCAAATCCATTCATTTTAACCAATGTGACCCCATTGGCGCGAGCAACTTTAATCGTCTCGTCCGCAATATGAGCTGCACTCACAATGCCAGCTTCATGATCGATGATGTCCCCATATTCCCCATTCAATGCAGCGGACAAACCACTGAATGCATTGTTGATCAGCAATTTGGACCATTTGGTTCCAACCAAATTATCGGAAATATGAGTTCCACCCACAAGGTCCAACACCGATTTCACGCGTTGAATTCGTTCGGTAATCTCACCATTTAATTCACCAATCTGAAAAGCATACTGCTTAAATTGAGTGTACTCCGTTGTGAGACTTGATACACCTGGTTTAATAAACGTAGCGCCAAACTCAACGGAGCCTGCAATGACGCGTTCTTCACCAACAATAGACGCGACTTTTTCTTCCGGAATCCCGTTCTGCAAGGAACACACCATACTGTCTTCTTTCAAGAATGGAAGTAATTCCTGAAGAATCGAATCGTTATAGAGTTGTTTGGTCAAAAGTAAAACGAGGTCATATTGGCCTGATTTCTGATCAGGCGTAATTGCTTTTACTTTTGCCTGAAACTCCGTAGTACCCGTCACTTTAGCACCCGTCTGATTTAAAGCATCTACATGTTCTTGATATGCATCAATTAACTCAACGTCCAGTCCGCCATCCGCAAGATATGCGCCTACAATGGTTCCCAAAGATCCCGCGCCTACAATTGCAATTCTCATTTTATTTTTCCTCCTTATTTCTCTTCCAGGTAGTTATATACAGGTTGTGCAGCGTTTAAGGTTAGGTTGGTAAGGATATGAGAAGCGGACACCACTTCCAACACAGGCAGATCTGCAAGAGGTGCCAACGCATGTTCGAACAATTGAAGCCGGGCAGGTCCTGTCCAAGCTTCCTTCACTTCGATGTTCTTAATTTGAGTACGGATCAGATCACATATTCTTAAATTCCCGGTATAGTCCGTAGCAATCTTAATCATAAAATTAGGTCGGCATATTTCACGTTTGGCGAGCTCCTTATCCATCTCCACGTGTTTATACCCCATCGTTGCCGTGGCTACACGCAGCGTTCCATAATCAAGTGTGCCAACTAGTGTATCTGAATCGGTATACAACTTAGGCGCTCCCAGCTTTTTCGGATAGGCGGTGAGCTCTCGACCACTTGCAATCGCGGGGAAATTGTCTACGTACATCGAATGCACATAATCGCCCTTCTCCCCATTGAATTGCACAGGGATAACTTGTCCAGCTTCTGTATAAGCCCCCAGTCCAGAAACATCTGGCATCCACATCACTTCGAATTTAACCAGTGGTTCCGTAATTTCCAGTGGTTCTGGTACGGCTGCCCGCAACGCTTTTTCATCGGTCCGGTAAATAATATTCAAGTACTCACGATTCACGAATTTGTACGGTGGCATTGGGTATGCCGGAGCCGTTAGGGGTGTATTCAGATTTTTAGCTATGTTATTCACATCGATTTTCATCAAAGACACCTACCTTATGTTTTGGTTCTATATAAGTTGAACTAAAGATTATTTACACTGACACTACGATGACAGAACAACCTTCCAATCGCTGTTATCCCCAGATTTTTCGATTCCCCTTCTAAAGGGGAAAATCCGGTGATAAAGGCGCACGCTTCGCTTTTTCAGATTTTTTCTGTCCTCTCCGTTATTGTGTAAATGATTAGTTCAACTTATATAGTCAGGTTTTTGGTATTCGAAATTTGAACTGTATCTCATAAAAAAATTCTACATCAATATTTAAATTTAATATAATACATAATAAGTACTATATATATTTATCAGAATAAATAAGGAGTGTCCTTGTATGGAATTGCTTCAACTCAAATACTTTCAGACCGTTGCCTATACTGAACACATCTCCAAGGCAGCTGCACAATTGAATATCGCTCAACCTTCCCTAAGTTTAACAATCAAAAGACTTGAGGATGAACTGGGTACCCCCCTATTTCATAGGAGAGGACGAAACATTCAATTGAACTCCTCAGGTGAAATTTTATTGAAACATGTGAACAGAATTTTTATTGAAATTGAAAATGCAGAGATGGAGATTAAAGCGGAGGAACAGCAAATATCCAATACAATCCGGATCTCAATTACGAATACTCGGTTCCTCACAGGTCTCATTAGTGACTATATCAACGCTTCCCCCGAAACTAAGCTTCATCAGGGTATTGGAACCCGCAGTGAAATTATTACAGGTTTGAAGAAAGGCGACATGCATCTGGGGATTACGGGGCATCCGATTCAGGATGAGGAGATTGAGAGTTTTGTCCTGGTTGAGGAGGATATTGTTCTGGTTGTGCCCACGGATCATACATACGGCGGAGAAACAAGTATTTCATTAAGTGTTGTTGCAAATGAGCCCTTTATTTCCCTTGCCGATAATAAGGAATACAGCCGGTTTACCACCATGCTCTGTGAAAAAGCAGGTTTCCTGCCCAATCATGCATTTGAGGTCGATCCTCATACCCTGCTCGAAATTATTAGACTTAACCAGGGTGTTGCGTTGCTTCCGATCTCCGTATGTAGAACACTAGGGTTACGTTATGTAAAAATTGCTGATGATTCAGCGATATATCCTATTAGCCTATCCTGGGTCAAACAAAAATGGTTATCTCCTGCTGTAAGCGAATTTCGTGATTTTATTACTTCGTATTATGAAGACCATGCTGGCTTGTTTAAAGTGGAGTAGGATTTTTTGAAAATAGTAAAGAGCAAAGACCACATTAGCCCTTTGGAGGAGCTGACGTGGTCTATTATCGTTCTCTGTTCTAGCTATACTGCAGTCTATCCTTATACCAAACGTCCGGAATCATCTTACGCTCCAGTTCCAACAATTCATGGATGATCTTGTCCGCGTCACTGATGGAACTTACGAGCGGGTCGGTGAGCATCGCCCTTCTCAGCTTCTCGTAGCTTTGTTCCAAAACAGCTTCAACCGTAAGCTCATGCGTATCAAGTACAAGTTCTTGCATCCCTCTAATTCCACGCGGCATCTCGCCTACATGGAGTGGTTTCGCGCCATCCATATCTACATCACATAGTAGTTCCAGGAAGGAATCTGCATTCATATTGGTTACAGCGTCTTGATTGAGCGTATTGATGAAGAATTTTTTGCCCAAGTTCCCCACCATGTTCTCAATGATGTCGGTCGCATGATCCGGCCCAAAAGTACTCATGTAATCGGCGATGGGGATGTTCCCTGCAAGAAAGTCATCTACCTGACGCCACATTTCGTCATGACGCTCATACCTGTCCTCTGTCTCCCAGATCGATAATGGAGGAATCGTGTCCTCAGTTTTGCCAAGCCCCTGCCAATACCGAACGTATTCCTTCGTATGCGCTGTACAAGTGGGAATGATTCCGAAAATATCATATAGTTCATAGGTAATTGCATCGTTAAAAAGAGCTTTTGCGCCGCGATCACCACCGTTATTCTCCTCACCTGCCAGCTTGCGCATGGCTTCTGCAATTGTGGGCATCACATTTTTTCCTTCATACTCGGCTTTGAGCAGCCAAGTGAAATGATTAACACCAGCGATGCGAAAATCGAATTTCTGGTCTATTTCTGCAGTGAACTGGCTTGTATTTCCGATGATTCCGGCTCGTACGGCATAATAGGCTTTCTTATGGGGCATATGATGACTATCGCACAGCGCAAACGATTTAAGCTTCGGAGCATATCGATGTAATGCGATGCCATGTACGGTAGACGGGTTAATATAATTGATCACCCAAGCATCCGGACACAACTCCTCAATGTCTTTAGCGCATTCCATAATAACCGGCAGTTCACGCATCGCACGAAAGATCCCGCCCGGGCCAATCGTATCGCCAGAACACATGCGAATCCCATACTTTAGAGAAATCTGGCAGTCGATGCCCCGATATTTCACCGATTGCTCCGCAAAGCTGAGCACAACGAAGTCGGCTCCAGGTAGTACCTGTCTTCGGTCCACTGAACCCTCAATCTTTAGGGATACGTTGTTCTCCTTGGCGACCATTTCCGCTAGTGTTACCATTTTTGAGAGCCGTTCCTCATCCGTATCCACCAAAGCCAGCGTTCCCTGATTCAAATATGGGGAGTGTACCATCTGCCAGATGGACTGCCGACCAAAAAACAGGCTGCCCGCCCCAATAACAACTACCTTTGGGTGCTGTGTGCTTGTAACCTTCATCTATAACCCCTCCTCGTAACGATATAAGTTCATTATAGGTGAGTGGGCGGGAATCGGAATGTGTGATAGTTTTCAAAAGATGTCATATCGTACGATGGTTAACAAGGAGTAATTCCTTTGGTATGATAGGGAAAAATGAAGGATGTCATAAAGTAGAGAGGAATAGGCTGAATTCGATGCATGCAGGGACTGTAAATATGAGTATAATCGACGAGCTTTCGGAGTATATCACGCTTCGCATGAGCTCTTATCTGGAACAGACGCATGACAGTCATTGGATTGAGCACAAGTCACATTCTGATTACGATCTGTGGTTCATTACAGCAGGCTCTGTCAAGATTACCATCCATGGAATCGAACATATGGCGGCCCCGGGTGATGTCGTGTTTTTTTATCCGGACATGCCCTATATCGCTTCAACGACCGGAGAGCTATGCCGATTCATATACATGCACTTTGATTTCAGCATCGCTGATCAAAAACGGATTCTCGGCGAGTTTCAACTTCCTGGCATCGTACCTGGTAACCTGATTCAAGAGGAATCAACGCTGTTCACCTCGTCCTATCGAAGGTTCAAGCAGAGTAGCGGCGCTTCCGGAAGTCCACTTTACATGAAAGCTGCTCTACTTCTCGTCATCGCCAAAATTTTCGAATTATATGGTCAAGGCTCATATCAAGGTGAATTCTTGAAAGACCGGAAACCGAGGAAAATTGAAGCAAGCCTGGAGGTTCTGCAGAACGTATTCCCATACGTGGATGCGAATCTGCATCGTGCCATCCGAGTGAATGAACTTGCTGTTATTGCTGGCGTCTCTGAGAAATATTTTATTTCTTTGTTCAAAAAAATTCTCGGTATCACACCTGGGCAGTACATTAATCAAATCAAAATGAATCGGGCCAGAGATTATCTGTACGAGAAAAAATATACGATCCAGCAAATTGCCGGATTTCTGGGATATCCTGATCCCTTTACGTTCTCCAAAGCATTCAAAAAATTCTACAACGTACCTCCTTCCAAATTTGAATAACATACCGCAAACAAACAAAGAGGCAACCGGTCGATCCGGCTGCCTCCCCACCTTGGTGAATCATTAGAATCATTGGTTATTGGTTTAATTAGGGTCTAGACCCTTCAGCGCTCCTCATATTCAAAGGGTGCTTCACTCGAATAGATATCATGGAAAAATCCCTTAAATGGTATATCCTCTTCCAGACATTTAATGAGATATAACAGAACCTCGTCATCTTCTTCTGGTTCTTTCCCTTCGCGCTGCGCCACCTCAAAATGATCCACAATATTCTCCAGAAGGCTGACTTGAATAAATAAAGGCAGCTTCTCCAGCATCGCATCAGAAACCTGGGTTTCTGATCTGTATCCGGCGAGCACGGTTTGGAAATACTCATCCATGAACTGTTTACGTTTGTCCGCTTCAGGTTCAAATTGAACCCAACCGACTCCGTTGATCCACATACCTGCGAGGTCAAACATGTACCAGCCATAACAGGAATTGTCGAAATCATATACCGTGATTTGTCCCGTATCAAAATCGATCGAATAATTCCCGTCATTATAATCGAAATGGATCATGCCCAATGTCTCCTTGCTCGACTCCAATTCTTTTACTGCTTGCAGTAGTTCCACCATTTTGCTTCTGAGCAAAGAGAATGATTCAGGGACCAACCTCTCGATATGCTCCGTATTATATTTGTCCAAAAAATGATGCCTGCCATGAACAGGTTCATAGCTTTTGGATAGCTGATGCATTTCCCCCAAAACTTTACCGCTATTATAATAATATTCGGTAAGTGGGACCCCTTCACGGTACTGATAATGGTTTTCTACCAGCAACTTCCCCTTGGCCTTCACAAACATACAGATAAAGAATGTATGCTCATCATATGTGACCTCTTCTAGCATATGGCCCTTTTTCGAGTTGACCACATTCGAGACACTTGCACCGTGCTCAAATAAATACCGAACATACTCCAGTTCGGCAACATAATCTTCCCGCCTTCTGTCAGGCAAAAAAGACACTCTGAGAATTAGCGATTCATGCCCCTCTTGCTCACAAGTGTAAACAACATTACGCCCACCCTCATGAGGCGGAATAAGTTGAATGTTGTAACCCTCCAGGTCAAACAACTCGGATACCAATGCCAATACATGCGTATTGCTGCTGTTAATAGCTTCGTTAAAATTAATAATAATCTCCTCCAGTAAACATTGTTTGGACGGTTTCCCGCACTGCAATGTCCACAAAAGGAATCCCTGTAACGCAAATATCCTTCTGTGAACCTAAAGCACAATCACCTTGTTAGACATTGAATTCACTCCTCTTGTTTGAATATCACAAGTTTACATAATTATCCCTTATTTTACTAGTGTAAAATAAACAACCGCCCATACGGGCGGCGTGTAAGAATTTTGTATAATTACAGGATTTCTCCGTTCGTTTCAATAACTTGTTTGTACCAGTAGAAGGAATCCTTGCGGGTTCTTTCCAATGAACCGTGTCCTGCATTGTCTTGATCCACGTAAATGAAACCATAACGTTTGCCCATTTCAGAAGTTGAGCAACTAATGATATCGATAGGTCCCCAGCTAGTGAAACCCATCAATTCAACGCCGTCAGCGACAGCTTCTTTCATCTGTTCAATGTGGCTGCGCAAGTAATTGATGCGATAAGGGTCATGCACTGTCCCGTCCTCTTCCGGTGTGTCGATAGCACCCAGCCCGTTCTCAACGATGAAGAGCGGCATCCGGTAACGATCATACAATCGGTTCAGCGCGACGCGAAGACCAATTGGATCGATAGGCCATCCCCATTCGGTAGCTTTCAGATGCGGGTTTTTGATCTGACTTACCAGCATACCAGAGTTGCTGTTGTCATTGGGATCATATTTTCCGATATACGTCATGTAATAACTGAAAGCAATAAAGTCCACGGTATTGTCCCGGATAATGGCATCGTCGTCAGTAGCTTTAACGAGTTCGATGCCATTTTCCTCAAAGTATCTTTGCATATAGGATGGGTATTCGCCTCGTGCCTGCACCTCTGGGTAGAACAGGTTCATCTGATCTTCCTTCAGCGTCTGCAGAACGTCCTCCGGTTTACTAGAAGCAGCATACGTTTCCAGACGGCAGATCATACAGCCGATTTGTGCACTCGGCATTTTCTCTTTTCCGCTTTTGACAGCCAGCGCACTAGCTACAAACTGATGATGCGTTGCCTGATAAGCCACTTGCTCCGGGTTTCCCTTGATTTTATCTTCCAGAATGCCGCCGCCAGTATACAGACTTGTCAGCATCATATTCATTTCATTGAAGGTAATCCAGTATTTCACTTTGTCTTTGTAACGGTCAAACAGCGTATTGGCAAATTTCAGATACAGATCGATCATCTCGCGGCTTTCCCAGCCATTGTATTTGCGGGTTAACTCAACGGGCATCTCGTAGTGAGAGATAGTTACGAGCGGCTCAATGCCGTATTTCAAGAGTTCGTCGAGCACGTTATCATAGAAGGCAAGACCAGCTTCATTGGGAACTGCTTCTTCTCCTGTTGGGAAGATCCGTGTCCATGCGATCGAAAGACGAAACACTTTGAAACCCATCTCCGCAAACAAGGCAATGTCTTCTTTGTAGCGATGATAGAAATCCACGCCGTTGCGTTTCGGGAAATATACGTTGGTGTTACCGCTCAGATATTCTTCTAATTGAATAGAATCCACGTCGAAGGTGAAATCCTTGCCATTGCGCTCCTCATGTGGAACGAATGGAGCCATGTCTGAGGTAGATAGTCCTTTGCCGTCTGCATCATATGCACCTTCGAGCTGATTGGCAGCGGTAGCTCCGCCCCATAAAAATCCTTCAGGAAATGAGTGTTTAATTGTTTTTGTCATGTTGTTTCTCTCCTTTTTTTGTATGTGGTATTCATGAAGCTGTCAACAAACGGTGAGGAGAAGCAATTCATTCATTGGAATCACCCCCTTCACCTGAACAGGTACTACATCGAGGTAATCAGGCGTATTGGTTACGATGACTGGTGTCACAAGATCAATACCTGCACCCTGAATGCCATCCATATCAAATTCCAGAAGCAACTCACCCTTCTTCACTTCTTGTCCGGCAACAACCTTCACGTCAAAATATTTCCCTTTGAGCGACACACTGTTTAGTCCAACATGAATGAGAATGTCGATTCCACTGGAGGAAGTCAGCATAATCGCATGTTTACTTTTGGCAACCAACGTGACGGTTCCGTCAAAAGGAGCTGTAACACGTCCATCCTGCGGACGAATGGCAATACCTTTCCCGGTCAATTCCTCGGCAAACGTTTGATCCGGAAGCTCTGAGAGCGGCACCAATTCACCAATGAGCGGGCTGAACACCTCCCCTTTCTTTTCCTCAATGGAATGTACTGTGACAGGTGTTACCATTTCTTGAGAAAAGGAAATGGTTGTAGCCTGTTCCTGTTCGGTTAATGTCTGTGTTGAGTCGGGCATGGCGGAATTGCGTGTATTTGGCTCATCCCATTTGAGCAGCAAAGTCACCACGAAGGAAACGCTAAAGCTGATGCCGATTCCGATTAATGCATACCAGAAATTGGACATCCCACCATTCGGGCCAATGTATAACGGAAGTGAAAGTAATCCTGGCACAGCAAAACCGAAGCATTTCAGACCCACTGCGGTTATAAATCCACCCCCTGCTGCTCCACCGATGAGTGAAGCGTAAAATGGTTTTTTCAGCTTCAAGGTGACACCGTACAGTGCAGGTTCAGTAATGCCAAGCAAGGCGGATATTCCACTGGATAACGCAATAGATTTCATTCTTTTATCTTTGGTCTTGAGGAAAACAGCCGTGACTGCACCAGCCTGGCTCATATTAGTTATCAGGTTGATTGGAAGCAAAAGTACGTCATATCCGAGTTTGCTCAGATTCTGCAATGTGCCCGGGAAGAACGCATAATGCATTCCCGTCATAACAATCAGCGGCATGAATCCGCCAAGAATAATGCCGGTTAACGGACCCGAATGGGCAAAGAGCCAAGAAGTGCCCATTTCCAGATAGATGCCCATGTAATTCCCTAGGGGGCCAATCGCAATTAATAGAATCGGCACCGTGATGACTAGCACAATCATCGAGGTAAAGATGACTTTGACCGGACCGGGAATAAAACGATCCACCCAGCGATGTACATAACTCAGAAGCCATACACCCAGAATAATGGGAATAACAGACTGGGTGTAATTCACAATGGACACGGGCAGCGAGAGAAAACGAATCGGTTCAAGCTGGTTTGCCAGATAAGCGTTCAGAATCGTAGGATACAATAAAGTACCTGCAAGCGTCAGAGCAATATATTCATTCACTTTGAACTTTCGGGCTGATGATAGGGCCAGAAGAAAAGGTAAGAAATAAAAGGCCGCATTTGCTATTGAAGACAGAACTTGATACTCACCGCTTTTCTCCTGTATCGCTCCAAGTGTAACCAGCAGTGCCAGAATCCCCTTTAACATCCCTGTACCTACGATGGCGGGCAGAATCGGAGTAAAAATGCCGGAGATCGTATCCAAAACAGCATTAATCCCTTTAGAGCGTGGCGCGTCTGTTTCGGGCTTCGATAAGCTACTCTGCTTCATCTGATCCTCGATCTGCTCATATACGGCTGCAACCTGGTTGCCAATGACCACCTGAAACTGATCGTTCTGAAACTGTGCGCCGAGCACACCATCAAGTGCTTTGATCTGTTCCAATTGAACTTTGTTTTGCTCTCGAACGTTGAACCGAAGCCGTGTGATGCAATGCCAGGCTTGGGTAATATTCTCTTGCCCTCCTGTTAACTGGATAATTTCTTTGGACAACTCCCGATGATTCATGTTGCTTCCTCCTTTTTTGGCGAAAAAAAAACCAAATGTAATACCGGCCCGCCGCAGATGCGGAGTCGGAAACATTTGGTGGTGCCTGATCGAATCAGTAACACTCCATATTCAATTCATTTTGATGATGGTATAACTTCAAACAGGTTGTATGGAGATCAATCCGTATCGGTACGGGATGTCACTCTCTCGATGTGGATCATGAGATATACCATCTCATCGGGAGTAATCACAAATCCGCGTTGCTGCTCCATCGCCTCCTTTATTTTGAGTGCGCATTGGAAACTGACAGGATACCGCTCCGACAATACATCATATAGAAATTGTTGATCTTTGAACGAGAGCACTTCACGATTCAACTGACGAACGATGAAGTATCTCAGATGGGTGATGAACCTGGAAAAATCAGCAGATTCCTGATTCAGTGCCATTCCAAAATGTTCAGTCATGATACCTAAAATGTCGTTAATCATCTGTGTAATTTTAATCGTTTGGTTCATACTGCCCGAGTCGAATTGTGAGTTCACGAAATGAAGGGCAATAGAGCTTGATTCACCAGATGGCAGTGAGACTAGAAAAGCATCATTGATTTTTTGAACTGCCCATTCTCCGGCACGATATTCAGCAGGATATAGATGGCGAATGTCCCAATGAAGCGGATTTTGCACATCCATGCCTTTTTTGAAACGATCCAGCGCAAAATGAATATGGTCCGCAAGTGTTAACAGGATCGAGTCATTCAGCTTTTTTCCGATCATTGTCTTGCCTTCTTCAATAATCTGATCCGTAATGTCGATGACTTGCAGAGGGATATCACTGAGAAATTGCTCAACTCGCTGATATTTATCATTCGAGCCAATTCGGAACATTTTCTGGATCTGGCTCTGCTCAATTGGCTGTCCTTTTACTTTTTTGAAGCCAACACCCGTTCCGATGACAATGACTTCACAGCCTTCGGCGTCTTCCGCCAGTGCGATGTTGTTATTTAACGATTTTTTAAACCTCATGATGCAATCACCCCCAGTATGCAAAAAGCACCACCAATGTCCAATTCACAAGTAATAAACAAACTTGTGAAATCCAGACTTTGGTGGTGCCTGATCGAATCAGTGACACTCCTTATATAGCTGTATCTTATATCAGCTATGTAATCGTTGTCAATACCATTACTCTGGAATTGTTCTGCATGTGGTTCATCGTGGAACTTTCTCTCTATAAATTGTTATCAAAACGCATAAGCTATTCATCTGGAGTCTTATTTTCCTGAGCATCATAATAGTATCGAATCAGAATATCCTGATCATAGTTGCCAAAACCTTTGCCAAACAGGGTGAGTCCGCCTCGGCCAGCTACGCCCTCTTCCGGCTTCAATCCAAAGGTCCAATAGGTGGATACACCCAGATTCAGGTCTTGAACGCGCACGTCCGAGATGCGCTGACCATCAATAAACGTGCCTTCCCCGTTAATACGCAGCATTTTCAATACACCATACTGGTTGACATCCAGCTTCCACCATAGTGGCGTATGTTTACCTTTCCGATCCCCGAAATCACCAGGGCTTGTCCAAGTACCGAGGTCATTGCCATTAAGGGTAAAGCGAATATCTGACGGCCAGTTTTCATTCACCTTTGGCGCTTCCGAGCTTAGTTCAAGGGAAATTTCAATCTCTCGAAGATGCTGATCATTGTACAGATAATTGGGAATCTTATATTCAAGAAAACCTGCTGCCATCCAAAGGATTCCCGCGTTCACCCGATCCGGGTCCATAAAGCAGGCTGGTGTGTCGTACTGTCCAATCATCTGCGTAGTTGTCGCAATCCCGCAGGTTGGCCATGCTTCATAATCTGTATATTGACCTACCGGTATGGATATTTCATGGTAAGGAGCGTCAACAGGCTCTGGTGACAGGTTAATAGTCATGAACTCTCGTACGATAAAACAGTACTTATAGGTTCCGCCGTTCTCCCGTTTCATTCGGCTACCGACAATTCCGGCTTTTTGCAGCTTGCTTACATGTGTACTTACAATAGCTTTGCTCAGAAAAAGCTCTTGGGCAAGCGCATTGATATGCATTTCCCTGTTTTGTAGTAGCAGGCGCACAATGTTTAAACGGGCTTCACTTGCCAGTGCCTCGTAAATTAGTAATGAAGCTGCATCTGTCCCAAGCATCATGATGTCCACTTCCTTTTTGAGTAAAATCGATCTATTTCAATTTCAGGATTCGCTATTTTGCGAACTCATTAAAATGAACTTGCTCAATATATAAGCATTATGATACATATTAGATAACAAATCAATGATTTGATTTTGCTTTTAAGCGAATTCAATATCACGTTAATTCTTTCAAAAATATGAATTCATTCAATGGAGGTACTTACCATGCTTACATCCAAAATGCTTATCGATAAAGACTTTCAGATTGCCGAAGTTGACCCGCGTGTCTATGGTTCATTTATAGAGCATCTGGGACGGGCCGTATACGGCGGTATTTATGATCCAGGTCATCCTACGGCAGATGCTCAAGGTTTCCGTCAGGATGCCATTGAAGCGATTAAAGCTTTGAATGTGCCAATTGTTCGTTATCCGGGCGGCAATTTCGTATCCGGTTACAATTGGGAGGACGGTGTTGGTCCGGTAGCGGAGCGTAAACGCAGACTTGAACTCGCTTGGTGGACGATTGAAACGAATGCGGTAGGAACAAACGAATTTGCAGATTGGGCCAAACTGGTTGGAACCGAAGTGATGATGGCTGTAAATCTGGGTACTCGCGGCATTGATGCGGCCAGAAACCTGATTGAATACTGCAACCACCCATCTGGCACATACTGGAGTGATCTGCGTATCTCTCACGGTTACAAGGACCCGCATAAATTCAAAACCTGGTGTCTAGGCAACGAAATGGACGGCCCTTGGCAGATTGGTGCAATGACTGCATATGAATATGGCCGTATTGCCAATGAGACCGCTAAAGCGATGAAATGGGTTGATCCGGAAATTGAGCTTGTGGCTTGCGGCAGTTCCAGCCGTGACATGAGTACATTTGCAGATTGGGAAGCAACCGTGCTGGATCTCACCTACGAAAATGTGGACTACTTGTCCCTGCATCAGTATTACAACAATAACAAAGACAACACATATGACTTCCTGGCGACATCGCTGGATCTGGATCAATTTATTGATAGTGTGGCTTCAATCTGTGATTTTGTACAAGCCAAGAAACGCAGCAAAAAGAAATTAATGCTGTCTCTGGATGAATGGAATGTCTGGAAATCCATCGGCACGAGCCGTATGGAAGAACGGTGGCAGATTGCACCTCCAGAGTTTGAAGATGTGTATACACATGAAGATGCACTGGCTGTAGGCTGTTACCTGATTACCATACTCAAGCACGCCGACCGTGTAAAAATGGCTTGCCTTGCTCAGTTGATTAACACCATTGCACCAATCATGACCGAGAATAACGGAGCGATCTGGTTCCAGACGACCTATTTCCCGTTCATGCATGCATCCAACTTCGGGCGCGGTACGGTGTTACGGTCCATCACAACTTCACCTAAATATGATTCCAAAGACTTTACAGATGTACCTTATCTCGAAGCGATCAGTGTACATGATGAAGAAAACGGCACGATCACGATCTTCGCGGTGAACAGACATCTGGATGAGAAGTTGGAACTGAATGTGGATCTTCGTTCTTTTGGAGAAACCACATTTGTGGAGCACATCGTACTGGAAAACGATGACCTGAAGGCTACCAATACCAAAGAAAATCCACGCAACGTCCTTCCACACAATGGTGGACATACAACCGTGGATCAAGGTAAAGTTCAAGCTGTGTTGAACAAAGCGTCATGGAACGTGATTCGCCTGAAAACCAAACAGGCATAATAAATAATAAGAGTGGGATAGAATTTTCTCCTACTCTTCAGCATCAGCATTGTTTTTCGCACCGCGTGCAGCTCCCTGCGCGCGGTGTTTTTTGCTGTATGAGGGTAGTCGGCCGAACTACATGGTATCAAAGTTAGATGTTAGACGCGTATTTGAAATCTCAGTTTTTATTCCTCGCAACGAAGGAATTTAACGAACACAGGGAGTCTTATTTAACCCGATTCGGGCGGATTTTAATGGCTTGATATTGACCCGAATAAGGTTTCTGAGGTTCGTTAGCGCTGAGCAAGCATGCTATATTGAGCTGGTTTGAACCTCATATACAGCATAAGAAAATAAGCCACCCTCCGTTTTTCGTCCGGAGAGCAGCTTGCAGTTAAGCATCTAGCGGGAAAGATAAGGAACAAAACAGATCAGAAAGAGATCAGATCACCCAACATAATAGCGATTCTTCCTTCTCAAATGCAACGAAGGTTGTGCTCTATTTCACGATTTTCATTTCAAGTATTATCCTTGTTGTGCTTCCTCTTCACCTTCAGTTTCAGCCTGAGCTGCTTGGCTTGCTGGAGTCATCAGCCCTTGAACTGCCCCCATAAATGGCTGAATCTGCTTAATCATGCCATACCCCATTTTGACCACAGGTGTAAACCGCTGGATCATGCCAAACAACCGCATACCCCCGCCTAACATACCTCCAATCGAGCCTGCACCGCCAAAGCCACCTAACAATGAGCCTAACATAGGCATGAAAGATGATACCTGGGCTTGCCTAGACGTTGAGCGAGACATCGACCGGGATCGTACTTGAGACTTACGTGTGCTGTTCACCCGTTTACGGTTTCGAGAGGATGCTGTTTTTCTCGTAGCCCCTGCTTTAGGTTTGGTTTTGCGAGCACTGCCTTCAGATGAGGGTGCTGTGATTGCGGCCTGAGTAAGCTTTCCGCCCCCGGTAAGCACTACGCCTTCGCTGTTTACGCCAGAGATGTACCCGACGTACGTCTCGCCATTATGAAGAGTCACGCAGACTGGGCGATCCTTGAGCCGTTTCACCCGGACGTGTATTTCACTGGTTTTAGCCATGGAATTCACCTCACTTGACTTGATCTACTTCAGTCTACGCAATGGGTGGACGACTTGCCTGTGCGAATAACACATCCGTGTGCCGAAAGCAGGAAGATTCCGCCGTGCAATTACAGATTTCTTGTTTTCCCTCAGATATGCTCAATATACATCTCATTCAAAATATGTCCCTTACGATATGTGTGCTCTGCCAATTCAGATTCCACATAAGATTCAACATCACTCTTTTCGATATTGTACATGACCTCCAGTTCTCTAGAGAAAAGAAGGTGTCCCTCATTGATTTTCTGCTCCAACGAGGTTATCTGTTTTGGTTTCAGATCACCACCAAGTACCTGCTGAAGTGCTTGCACATATGTCTCAAGAGAGCGCGCTCCGACAATTTTCATACCATGGTTCTCTTCATTCACAATGATAATGGATGGGAACCCTCTAACTCCCAAACTAACGACACTCTCAAAGTCTTCCTCTAATAACTCTTGTGCAGATTGCTGTGCAGCCGCCTCAACCACTTCTTTTCCATTCAGGCCCAGTTGATTGACGATATCCGTCAGCACATCATCTTCTCCAATATTTCGATTGAATGCAAACACGGCTTCACGTGCACGTCTTAAAAACTCATGTTCTTTACCAGGATGTGTACTCTGAATGACTTTAAATACGCGAGATGGCGGATAAGAAGAAAGTATTGGATTATCATGCCATAAGGAACCGTCGATGGGCATGCGTGAATGTTCACCCACTTCCTTCCAATGCGCTGCAACGTCCGAAGGTTTCTGAATCCCGTTAGCGCCATCCGAGAAACCATTCCAGTTAGCCAGTAGCCCACCCATTTTAATTTGCAGCGTAAAATAATGACCGTATTCCTCAATAAACCGATGAAGCACAGGCTCAAGCGCCCAGCAGTGAGAGCAGATCGGATCTGTTGCGTAATAAAGAGTTATCCTTTTCTCAACGTGATTCAGATTGATTTCTTGCATCGCCTCTTCCTCATTCACACCACATACGCCTGTTTCCAGATCACACATCATTGATTCGTTACTCACGTTAATCCCGCCTTTATATTGTCTTATGAATTGATTTTCTCGTATTAGTTTGATTATAATGTTTACAATCTTTTGAACAAGTACGATTCTTTTTCTGACTTAGTATTAAAAAGTATACTATTGGAGGGTATCAAGTGAAATACGAGTTTAATTTCGATCAGTTATGTCCAGCGACTTATGCATTTCAGGTCATTGGAGGCAAGTGGAATCTTCCGATCCTGGCAATCCTTAGTGAAAATGACTGTATACGTTACAATGAATTAAAAAGAAGACTGCCCGGCATTACCGGAACGATGCTAACGAACTGTTTGAAGGATTTGATTCATTCCGGCATCGTGCATCGGGAGCAATATAACGAGGTGCCACCGAGAGTGGAGTATTCGCTCACAGAATCAGGCAAGGAATTGGTTCCATTAATTGAATCCATGGTAATCTGGGGTCAGAAAAATATGACAGCAGGCGTGAAGGAAAAAGAAAAATAACATTTGGCCTACTGTAACACCTCAGCATAGATGTTCATTTTCTAATCGCCCTGTACACCTTTGTTCAACGGCAAAAAGGCTATTTCACTGGACCATCACGTCCTTTGAAATAGCCTTTCCTTTATAAATACAAGACAGCCGCTTGTTTACGACATGTACATATCTAACTATTCAGGTCGTCATCTTCCTCATTTCCTAAATACATAATCGTTTTTTCTCCCTCAACCAATCTAATGATCTGCTTTCGTAATTTTGAAGGAAATAAAGGTAGTTCGTTTATATTTTTAATTTCGAGCCACACATATTCCACCTGGTTTTCGTCACTTGGCAGAATAGAACTATCTTGGTCCACCAAACCTATGTACTCGCATAAAAAAACAAAATCTACACGATGAAGAGCTTCACCGTATACACCCTCAATGACAAATTCCAGTGATAACGGTTCTACATCTATTCCGATTTCTTCCGCAACTTCACGCTTCACAGCATCGGTCAGCGTTTCACCTGCATTCTGGCTCCCACCAGGCAGGATATAGATCACTTCATCATGATCATCCTGCTTCATTGCAAGCATTCTCCCGTCTTTAATGATCAATGCTTTTGCAGAATTTCTAATCTTTCTCTCCATTGCTAATCCCCCATATATGTCTGTGAAGAATATTTTAACACATACATCTAAACAAATTCTGAACAATCAAATCAACTCACTCTTGGCGACCTCCATGAAAGCAGCCATGGACGGAGAGATCCATTTTTCCCGATGCCAGAGCATTTGCGCAGAAAAGGATACATCTGATAAATCCCACGGCAGAGCAACCACTTCCCCTTCGCTCAACTCTTTCTTCAAAGCCATCTCAGGTAATAAAGCGATCCCCAGACCAGCCACAACACATTGTTTAATGGCTTCTACACTATGAAACTCCAGCTCTGTCAGAGCATCTGCACCTTTCTTCGTTATGGATTGGTCAAAATGAGTGCGATACGAACAGTTCTTTTCGGTCAGCAAAAAATGCTGCTTGTGGAAGTCATCGATAACTAACGCGGAACGCGATGCTAACATATGATCGGGAGAAACCACCATTTGAAAGGTCTCATCCTTTAAAAACTCTGAATGAAGATCTTTGGCACCAACGGGCTCATCCAATACAAAAACGACATCGGTATGCCCTTCTCTCAGACTCGATTTAAGCTCTTGCCCAGACAACGGGCGGAACAATAACCGCACACCAGGATAGTCCGCTCGGAAGCGTTTGAACAAGGCTGGAAGAAGATATGCACACAGAACTTCGTCTGCTCCGATCACAACCGTCCCCGCCAATTCTCCGTGCTGACTGGATATGCACTTTGCTTCCTCTATATCGTTTAATATCTTAGTGGCGTATGGCAGAAACTGTTGACCAGCATCCGTTAACACGACCTTTTTTCCTAGTCGATCCAGCAATTTCACACCGAGCTCTTCTTCCAGCGATTTGATTTGCATGGTTATGGTAGACGGTACATAGCTCAATAATTCAGCAGTTTGACTAAAGCTGCAGGTCGATGCAAGTGTCCAAAAGGTTTTTAGCTGGCGTATTTCCATGAGTCAGGCACCTCCTAGTTCAAAATAAATGAATGATATGTTCGATAACGTTTCGTTGAATTGATAATAGACGTATTGTAGAGTGAAATCAAGTTATTACTATTTTATAAGGAGAATCAATCTATGAACGATTATGAAACATATAACCTTGGAGATACATTACTTCAATCGGGACAACAGCTCCCTCAAGCCTTTATCGCTTACAAGACCTATGGAAACTTAAATGCGGAAAAGGACAATGTTATTGTTGTCCCAACATGGTTTGCTGGAATTCACACAGATAATGAATGGTTAATTGGAACAGACAAAGCACTGGACCCCAGTCGTTATTTTATCATTGTGCCCAATATGTTGGGTAACGGGTTATCGTCTTCTCCAAGTAATACCCCTGCCCCATATGATAAGAACAACTTCCCTATCATCTCCATGTATGACAATGTGCATGCCCAACATCAACTCATCACTCAAAAATTCGGTATCTCCAAAATCAAACTTGTTGTGGGCTGGTCTCTGGGAGCCATGCAGGTTTATCAATGGGGAACTAGTTATCCTGAGATGGTCGAACGTATTGCCCCCTTTGGCGGAACGGCAAAGAGCAGACCCCATACACAGTTGGTATTCGAAGCAATGATCGCGGCGTTACAGGCAGATTCGAATTATAAAAATGGTAGATATGAGCGCCCTCCGGTTGCCGGTCTCGCAGCGATGGGAAGAGCTTATGCTCCATGGGGGTTCTCGCAGACGTATTATTTGGAAAAATTGTACCAATCTGAGGGTTTCGACTCCTTGAAATCTTATGTAGAAGATTACTGGGATCAGGTATTTCTTCCCTTCGATGCTAACGACTTGATTACCATGTTGCGTACAGGAATCTATGGAGACATTAGCGATAATCCCGTAGATGACGGCAACTTCGAACAGGCGTTAAGCAAGATCACTTCTCCTGCACTCGTTATGCCAGGATCAAGTGACTTGTTCTTCACGCCAGAAGACAGTTCGTATGATGCTCAGCATATGCCAAACGCGGTGTATCAACCTATAGAGTCCAAGTGGGGACACTGCTTTGGAATCGGAGCAAACGAAGAGGATTCACTCGTTATCGATCGTCATCTAAAGCAATTTTTGGAGTCATGAGTAAAAAAAGAAGGAGCACAAAGTAAAAAAAGTGCACAAAGCTCATTATTCTTTTCTCCGCTACAACTCAAAAGTAAAAAAAGATACCAGTTCTCGTCAATAACCTTTATATCACGTTCCCCCTTTCTCGTTTAGAATATTTTCAAGTAAGCGTTATTGAAATATGACTGATAAGGGGGAAAAGAAATGAACAAGAAAACGAAAGCCTTAGTCTTGTCTGTGTGCATGTCAACCTTATTACTCGCAGCCTGTAGCAATGGAAGCGGTGCAGATAAAGGTTCAACGACGGACACGGATTCCAACGAGGCTGGAACGACAACCATTCACACCGTAACATCAGAATACACTTCAGCAAAATATCCAAAGGGCGACGATATCACCAACAATGTATGGATTAAGCGATACAAAGAGAAGTTTAATATCAATGTCAAAACAGACTGGGTCAGCGATGAGTACGATACAAAACTCAATTTGGCTATCGCATCGAACGATCTTCCTGACGTATTCAGAGTTAATCCATCACAACTGAGACAGTTAGTCGAAGCAGATATGGTCATGGACCTTTCCGAGGTCTTTGATCAACACGCTTCAGATCGTCTCAAAGGTTACATGGAAGCAGATGCAGACAGTTACGAATCTGGAAAGAAGGACGGTAAGCTATACGGGATACCACAGATGCACTGGGGATTAATTGAACAACCAGACTTCATCTGGATTCGGAACGACTGGAAAGAAGAATTGGGAGTCCAAGATCCGAAATCTGTGGAAGACATCAAAAATATCGCACTAAAATTCATGGAAAAGCACGGTGGTTATGGTATAGCGGTAGACCAATCGTTGGATTACCTCAACCTGCTGGCCATTGCATGGAATGCGCATCCGGATATGTGGATGGAGGATAGCACTGGAAAACTCGTGTACGGCTCCGTGCAGCCTGAGATGAAAAATGCGCTGGCTGAGTGGTCAGAATGGTACAAGCGAGGCATCATTGATCCGGAATTTGCAATCAAAGACTTTAATGCGATGAACGCGGATATCGTAGCCGGCAAAGTGGGAATGCAACCTTATTACCAATGGTGGGGTTATAATCCGGGTGTCGACACAGTATCCAATCTGGGTAAGGACGCTATCTTCTACCCATATATCATCCCTACCGTTGATGGAAAAGAAGCCAAACAATCCATTTTCTTTGCCAACAACAATTATATCGTTATGAAAAAGGGATTTAAGAGCCCTGAAGAAGTGATCAAAATTTTGAACGACTATGCTTATATTGTGGATGAAGGCAATGGCAAGGAATCCACAGAAACGTTATCCGCCTTGCTGGACAACGATATTGCACATGTTGTTGGAGCGTTCCGTGTACTTAATCCGAATTCCGATTACGAGCAATTTGAGGCGGTCTCCGCTGCCCTTCAATCCAAGGATACCAGTGGACTCACAACTTCGGGAATGTGGCAAAAATATAACAACAGTGTGGAATTCATGGAGAATGCAACCCCAGGAGCAGTTGGCGATTATTTGCAACAAGGGGCTCCAAAGAATGCGTATGGTCTTGCCAAGAAAGTACTGGACAGCGAGAACTATACAAAGACGGCCTTATGGGGTGTTACGCCAGAAATACTTTCAAGCTACGGTACAACCTTGGATGATATCCTGACCGAAGGTTTCACCAAGATCATTATGGGTAGCGAAAGTATCGATTATTTCGATGTTATTGTCCAGAATTGGCGTGCAGCCGGGGGCGATAACGCAACTCAGGCAGTTAATGAAGCCTACGGGAAGAAATAATCTCGTTTGTCACAAAGAGGGGATGAGGGTCATCCCTCCCCTTTATTTGATAGCGATTACATTTGGCGTACGATGAACGGAGGAATATGAATGTTGAGAAAATGGAAGCAGCAGAGTCCTTACCATCTCATGTTGATCCCAAGCCTGGTCTTGGTCTTCATCTTTTGTTACATCCCTTTCTACGGACTTATTATTGCGTTTCAGAAGTACAATCCGGGCCTCGGATTCAACTCGCCATGGGTAGGATGGGATAATTTTACCCACATATTTAATCAGCCGAACTTCGTAAGAACGATCTGGAATACATTGTACATGTCTGTCTTTAAGATTATCGGTGGTATAATCGTACCCGTAATTTTCGCATTACTGCTTAACGAGGTATTGCACAGTGGAATCAAACGTACATTTCAAACCCTTGTCTACATTCCGAACTTCCTCTCTTGGGTCATTATGGCCGGCATCATGCTGGATATCCTTAGCTCCGACGGCATTATCAATACATTTCTAAGTGTATTTGGGATTGCACCGATCTCCTTTCTTGGCACACCCTCAATTTTTCCTTGGACGATGATTGTCAGTGATATATGGAAGGGTTTCGGCTTTGGCACAGTTGTTTATTTAGCAGCCTTAACTAGCATTGACCCGGGACTTTACGAGGCCGCGGTGATCGACGGAGCGAAACGGTGGAAACAAACCATCTACATTACGTTGCCTCTACTCATGCCAACCATTGTTTTAATGACCGTACTTTCACTTGGGAACGTACTCAATGCTGGCTTTGACCAAATCTATAATCTCTACTCCCCTGTTGTCTATCAGACGGGTGATATTATTGATACCTATGTCTACCGTTTAGGAATCCAACAAGCACAGTATTCGATTGGTACCGCTGTCGGGTTATTCAAATCGATCATTTCCAGTGTTCTCGTTGCTGTATCGTACATCCTGGCTTACAGAGTGGCTGGTTATCGTATCTTCTAAGAAGGAGGAACTTACATTATGATCTATGATAAAAGTATGAGCAGACGTGTATTTCTTATCATAAACTACACCATATTGCTTCTAATCTCTCTCCTATGTATTCTACCGTTTATCAACCTGCTGGCTGTTTCATTCAGCAGCAGCGCAGCTGTATCTGCGGGGAGTGTTACGTTCTGGCCTGTGGAATTTACGACAAAAGCCTATGAGTTTGCATTAACTGGAGGATCATTTTTCTCCTCTCTCTGGGTAGCCATTCAACGAACCGTTATCGGAACGGTGGTGAATCTGGTTCTGATCGTACTCACGGCTTATCCCCTCTCCAAATCCAAACAAAAATTGATGGGGCGTAATATCTATATGGGATTTTTCATAATTACCATGTTATTCAGTGGAGGACTAATTCCAACCTATCTCGTGGTCGTCAAAATGGGACTGATCGATTCCATCTGGTCTCTGATCCTGCCTGGGGCCCTCCCCGTATTCAGCATGATTATCCTCATGAATTTCATTCGGGGGCTGCCCGAAGAGATTGAAGAATCAGCCATTATCGATGGTGCTGGGCCTGTACAGGTATTGCTTCGTATTCTACTCCCACTTCTCAAGCCCGCTCTCGCTACGGTTGGTTTGTTCAGTATCGTTGCCCACTGGAATTCGTGGTTCGATGGCATTATCTATATGAACAATCCAGCCAATTATCCATTACAAAGCTACCTGCAGACCCTCCTGCAAAGTTTTGAGCAAATCATGCTGAAATCTGGGTCAGATTATACGCAGCTGTTGTCCATGATGAACGCCAGAACGGGGCGCGCCGCTCAGATGTTCTTGGGTGCCATTCCGATTTTACTCGTGTACCCATTCTTGCAGAAATATTTCACCAAAGGTTTGGTGTTAGGTAGCGTCAAAGGGTGAACAAAAGGGCTTGCAGTTCATACTGCGAGCCCTTTGTTTATATCTAAACTTATTTTTATGATCGCTGTACCGTATTATGAGATGCTTAAGTGGAAACATGAATGACTATTTGGCTTCTATGATGGCAGGCAGCAGAATGGAGAAAATGGTACCTTCACCTATTTTACTCTCCACCTGTATTCCATAGGATTTCCCAAAATGAAGTTGAATCCGCCGCTGCACATTATGCAATCCAATCCCATTCGTTCCCGTACCTTCACCGGATTTCTCTTCCATTAAATTCTGCATCGTATGATGATCCATACCGACGCCATTATCGCAGACCTCGATCACAACTTCATCCAGCTGTGATTGAATCCGAATGGTGATGATTCCGTCTTCTTCGAGTTCAGCGAGTCCATGAAATATTGCATTCTCCACAATGGGCTGTAGAATCATTTTGGGCATGCGATAATTTAGCAGTCTATCCTCAATCTCGTATCTCATCTGAATACAATCGTAGTACCTGACATTCTGGATCGTTACGTAATTCGTTATATTATCAAGTTCCTCACGAATGGTTACGAGGGTTCCATCGGATTTTGTTGCATAGCGAAGCATCGAGATTAGTGCATCGGTCATTTCCACGATTTTGTCTGCCTGCTGCATCGAGGCAATCCATTTCACCGACCCAAGGGTGTTATACAGAAAATGAGGCTTGATCTGATCATGGAGCGCACGCATCTCGGCCTTGGCTTTCTCTATTTCTTCCTGCTGCATCCGTTCGACCAACCGCTTCAATTCGTGTGACATTCTGTTGAATCGAATGGATAAATGTCCAATCTCATCTCTTGATCCAATAGGTTCAACTTGTTCAAACTGACCTTTCTCGACTAGAGAAATATTCCGTAGCAGTTTTTTAATGGGAGTTGTGATCACGTGAGATAAAAAGATGGATATGACGGCAGCAAAAAGAACAATGACGATGGCAAGCGTCACCAGATTACGGCCCAATATTTTGCCATCAGCAGTCAACTCATCCAAAGGCATATATAAGTAAGTTGTCCATTTTTGCTGACTTAGGGGACTGGTCACCACGACATTTAGTGCTTCAGGCGGACGAGCGTTGTCCCGGAACAGTGTCCCGATTAATCGTTCATTCACGTTATATACGATCTTGTCATCCTCATCAACAATCATGAATCTGGAGCGCAGCCCTTCCTGCAAGTTGCGGTTGACGATTTCAATGAATTTGATATCAATGCTGACAACAATCACGCCAAGCAGTTTTCCACTAGTCACATCATGAATTTTGCGAGCGTGTGACACAGCCAGTATTTTATTCTCCAATTGCTCGTCGATTCGTGTTGTGAGGGTAATGGTTCGATCCTTATCATGCATGAACTTTTTAAACCACAATTCGTTTGCTACTTTGAAGTTTGGATCAATGGGTTGATGTGGACTGACAAAAAGGTCTTGCCCCCCGTTCATATTGTAAAGGTAGATGGAGAATACGCGATCTTTCATCATGATATAATTCATCAGAATATTGTATGCGGCAATCTCATGTTGTTCATCACCCTCTCGCAGGAAATCCTGGATCGGAAAACTCCCCTCATGAGTCGCAGACAGATTGTCACTAAGCCCATTGCTGGCGAGCAGCGAAATTTTCTCAATCTCCTTGAGGAACTCATCAATGCGAATATTCGTCTGTTTGGCCAGATCGTTTAGCAACGTTGTATAGTTCTGTGCCAATAAACGCTCTGAGGAGTAATACGAGTTGATTGTCATCACCAATACCGGAAGGATAATGACCGTCATACAGATCACCATAATTTTGTACTTGATTCGGAAGGGCCGAACATGCTTCATATGCTGCACCTCTATTCACCGATTACATTCATCCCTGCTGTAATTCTCGATATTCCTCAGGAGTGACACCTACCGATTTTTTGAAAATCTTACTGAAGTACGTGTAATTATGGTAGCCCACCTTTTCTGCGATTTCATACACTCTCATTCCTCTGCTCAATAGATACGCCTTGGCATGTTCAATTCGAACTCGGGTCAAGTACGTGATAAAGTTCTCTCCTCGTTCCTGTTTGAACACACGGCTGAGATACGACGGATTCACACTAATTTGGCTAGCGATACTTTGCAGTGAGATATCTTCCGCATAATACTTGTCGATCAATTCAGTGGCGAGATCGGTGTACGTGCTTTCCTGTTTGATTTGGGAATCGGTTTGGAAGTAATACGCAATATGAGCAAGCATATCTTGGTGGATATCCTCCCAATACTCCCCCTTTAGAACGATTTCATAGGGTGATTTTTCTGTTAAAGAAGGTGCACCTCTTTCCGTAGCTCGGGATAGATGAGAATGTATCGTTTCCATTACCATGATATATTGCTTGCGAATGCTATTCTCATCCGCTCGTAGCTGTTCCAGATTGGATCGGATTCCTTCAAGGAACTCTTCCGCCTTTTTGTTGTCTTTGCTTACCCATAACTTCAACAAATCTCGTTCTTGTTGCGGGCTTAAAGCCCCCTTAACTTCATGTCGATCTGGGGATTGAACCATATCATCGTAATACAACACCTGGTTGCTTCCTGTGAAGAAACTCTGTTGTAGAGCCGTTTCTGCCTCTTGGCAGGCCTTCCTGATGTGAAGGAATCCGGAAGTCATTCTACTTACCCCAGCCGTGAGCGATAGATTCATAAAATCCTTGATCGAAGACAGCAATTTATTACATAGTTTATTTAAGTCGGCGTGTACAGATTGGCTCTCAGGAAGTACATTGACGATCACCCAATATTCTGAGGAACTTTCAACAAAAATCTCTTTCTCCCACTTCGATGGAATGATCTCTTCCATAATATTAAGAATCGAAAATCGGAGCAGCTTTTCCCCCTTCTCTACATATTTCCGCTTTGCATCCTCGTAATAGTTCACGATGAACTTCATGACAACCAACTGGTCCGAACGTATACGAAAATGCAGTTCTTCCGCTTTGGTGACGATATCCTCCTCACTAATGAATCCGCTTACAATATCTTGGAAGAAACTATCCTTTAGATATCTTAGGCTCTTGGAATAGTCCTGTGTTATAGAGGGTGTGTTGGTTGGGTGAACATGTTCACTTTGCAGTTTCTGTCCAACAGTGCTCAGGAGGTCAATAAGGGAGGATTCGGTGATCTCACTTTTAATCAAGTAATCTGAAGCGCCAAGTTTTAGCGCCTCTTTCACATAATGAAATTCGTCAAAATTACTCAGGATGACATACTTACAGGTTTTCAGTACGTAGGAGGCCTCTTGTATAAGCTGTAGCCCATCCATAATCGGCATTTTAATATCTGTAATAATTAGATCAGGCATCACTTCAAGCGCAAGGCTTAATGCCTCTTTTCCATTTCCCGCCTCACCAACAACATAGAAATTGTACTCTTCCCAATTCAGCATGGAACGAATTCCAACCCGCATGAGCAATTCATCATCTACGATCATCAGTTTATACATGCGTATCCCCCAACATGAACCATTTTTAGATATTTTACCATTAAACGAACCGTTGCAAAGATGTCTAGCGAACCTTATTGAATTGCGGGTATCATAAATAACACTTTTACAGAACATACGTTCCTGTTATAATCAGATTATCGTAATTGGTGTAGAATAACATGCCCGTATGGAAAGGATACATATCATGAATTTATACAAGTTTGAATTAACGGTGAACGGATATCTATTACGTGTTCATTTCAGTGCATCTGAAGAAAGTGGATTGAAATGGTGCAAACGAATTGCTACTGAATTCCAGAATAACGTTGCCAATCTGGAGATCAAGGTTGATATACATAAAAAGCAGAAACAAAAGCATGCACGGGAATATCACGGAAAGCCATATCTGTATGATAGGACACTAAAGAAAAAGCCGCTTGCGAAAAAAAATAAGGCGTCTGAATCATCTGCTGTTATGTAAAGATGTTTACAAGACGTAAGAAAAGACAAGTGAACCAGAACACATTCAATCGTTGTTTGATTTTCATGTTGAGTATAATTATGAGACGTTCTTCTGATGTACCGCATAAGAACCAAGCTTCTTAAAAACAAAAAAAGTCGCACTCTATTTATGCGACTTTTTTTAAGGGATATTCTATTTTATAGTTCTCCAGATTCTCTAGGTTTCCTTTCTCAGTGCCTCTACAATACTCGTTTGGTTTAATCTATACATCGGCCAAGCTGTAGCAACGAGTGTTGTTGCTATGGCACCTGCACAAGCAAGAACAATACTAGACCATGGAATGGCCCAACCTACGTCGACAGCACCTTTGAAGAGATGATGTATGCCATGGCTCAGTACTGTTCCGAGTATACTACCGTATACCGCAGCGTATAGGCCGTATAAAACACCTTCTAATAGGATCATTTTCCCAACATTACGCTGTGTCATGCCGATCGCTTTGAGCACCGCAAATTCTTTGGTTCGTAGAATGAGATTGGTGCTGACGGTGTTCAGTATATTTAGGAACGCAATCAAGACAATGACACCAATAAATCCATATAAAAATATCTTGGCGGTTGTCGCGTCGTTTTTAGCTTGAGCAAGTTGTTCCACCTTATCTGTGTAGCTGTAACCTGCATCTTTTTGGGGCAGGGATTTGAGATAGTCCGTGATTGGTTTGTTGGAAATATCGGACTTGGCAAGAATAAAGATTCTGGAGTACGTATCGTTTCCTGTAACCTTCTCTACGACTTCAGGCGTTGTTATGAATTCAAGCATTGCACTCTCATTATAGTTGCTCGACAACAAGCCTTGATCAACAATTCCAGTTACCGTCAGTGTTGTGTAACCACGACCCTTCTCGTCCAAGTCCAAGCTACGTACTTTGATGTGATCCCCAACCTTGAATTGGGTTTGATCCATAACGATCTGTCTGCCATCCTCTGTTGTCATTCTTAATTTCTGATTGACGATAACGCCATTTTCCCGGTTCATCTTCTCTTTGTCGATCTTACCAGCCGTTAGTTTGGATTTCAGAGCATCGAGTCCGTTATCTCCGTAGGATTCGAGGTAATTATTGTCTGTGCGGTACCCCTCTCCATCTTCAACAGAGTACATTCCCGGACGGAGTTCGTAATACTTGGGATTCACTTTTTCTTTCGGAAACATAGCCATCACTTGATTATTGTAATACGGATAGGCATGTTCAACTGCATCAAGCTTAACAATGTCAGAATATACGGAATCATCGATCCGTTTGGAAGGTCCTTCATAGATAACCGAGTAGGAATAATCGATACCTGATTGCGATGTCTGCCCCAGCAAACCAGCTAGTCCGCTAAAAACAATAAATAGAATCATGCTGACCACTATGGAAAAGGCAGTGATGCGGAAGCGCTTTTTGTTCCGCCTGATATTTCGACTAGCAAACTGTCCTTCGATACCCAACAGTTTTCCCAGCAGTTTTGATTTCCGGACAGATGTTACGTCCTCCACTTTCGTGCCTCCCGAGCTATGAACCGCCTCAAGTGGGGATACCTTCGCTGCCAGTCTCGCAGGTCCGATAGCCGACAGATAAACAGTTAATAATCCCAGTCCCCCCGCTATGATCAGGATTGGAAGGGAAATGACCATTTGCATATCATTCAGAAATCCCAACGCCAAAAAGCTGATGTTGTAGAACAGAAGTTTCATAAAAACAGTTCCCATCAATAATCCAACAGGAATACCAATTAGACTCAGTATTGTAGCCTCTTTGAGAACCAATTTACGTATTTGTGATGGGGTAGCCCCAATGCACCGCAGCATTCCAAATTGCGAGGTCCGCTCCAGAACAGAAATATGAAACGTATTATATATCACTGCACTCGTACAACCCATAATAATAATGATGATTGCTGCGAATGCATATAACAAACTATGGTTTACACCTTCATAGGTGCTTTTGCCATACAACTTAAGCAGTTCATTATTATAATCGACACGAATATTTTTATATTGAATATCCTTATCCAACGCTATGGCAGAGCCTTGATCCACTTGGTCTAGCTTCAATGAAGATATCATCGCTTCCGTCTTTGCCTGAATCTGATTCATCGATTTCATTTTGACATAAATAAAATAATTTTTATCCGCTTCTATTTTTACATTATCTGCATACGTGATAGCTGGAAAGATGAAGCTGGAAGACCACGAAGCGTTACTTCCTGTCTTCATAAATCCCACAACGGTGAATTCTCTCTCTTTTTGGGGACGAAAGCCTTCATCAAGATCCCAGCCAAAATCACCCAGACCATTGATCGGTTTGATCTCCCCGGTTGATGCGACAGTTCGTTCTCCCAGACTCAGGGTAATCGAATCTCCTAGCTTTGGTTTGGTCGCAAAACGATCCAGACTCCAGGTCGAAAGAATAACTTCATGCGAATTTTTCGGCAGCCTGCCCGAATCCAGCTGAACCTGGAGCATGTTCATCGCATCGGTATCATAACCTTTGAGATTCAAATACCGATAAGGTGCAGCAAACGGGTTTTCCTTCTTTTCTTTCTCACTCGTTTTGCTGATGACCGAATAACCTTCTCTGCTAATGATCCCAGCACTCTCTACGGATGCATTATTGACGACTTTTGAGACTGCTTCTCCCGGTAATCCGTTAAAAGAAACATGGTAATCCCCGTACTCTTGAACGGTTTGCCGAACCACCTTGTCTCTGAAGCTAAGGCCAATGGTTCCTATGGCTGTAAGTAGAGTCACAGACAAAATAATGCCAACGATCGTAAGTATTGATCTTTTTTTCTGTCCTAGCAAATATTTTTGGGTAAGACTGGTATACCTATTCACGATCTTTCACCCCTGTTTGCTGCAAGAGTGTACCATCTTTTATATTTACAACACGGTCCGCTCTCTGGGCCACATTCAAATCATGTGTGATCATAATCAAGGTTTGATTGTATTTTCTGACGGAGAAGGTAAGCAGATCCACAATCTCTTTACTGTTCTTGCTGTCCAGATTACCGGTTGGTTCATCCGCCAGAATAATCGATGGTTTATTGATCAATGCGCGTCCAATTGCAGTTCGCTGCTGTTGCCCGCCTGATAATTGGGACGGAAGGTGCTGCCTTCGATCGCTGAGTCCCAGCACGCTCAATAATTCCTCAAGATAACCTTCGTCCACATGTTTATTCTCAAGCAGCATCGGCAATTTAATGTTTTCTTCCGCAGTTAACACCGGGATCAGATTGTACGATTGAAAAATAAAACCGATTTTGCGTCTTCTGAACACAGCCAATTCATTTTCACTTTGAGAATACAGATCCATACCGTCAATAATGACTTGGCCACTTGTCGGTTGATCCACTCCCCCGAGCAGATGCAGTAATGAGCTTTTTCCAGATCCGCTGGCGCCCACGATCGCAACGAATTCTCCTTGATTGACGGACAGATTAACATCTCTCAATGCTTCCACCCTAGACTCAGCACTTCCGTATATTTTACATAAATGTTCGGTCTTCAAAATTTCCACCCTGTTGTACCTCCAGTTGTATGATTAACATTGCTTGATTGTTATTATAGGTGTGGAAGCTTACGTTGAAGTGAAGAAGAAGCTTACATTTTCGTAAGCTTCTTCTTAAGTCCACTCTTTTTTGAAAAACGAAATTCTGAATGTCGTTCCTTCTTGTGGCACACTCTCCACCGTAATGATGCCGTTTTGTTCCTCAATGATCGATTTGGTCAAAGCCAGACCAATCCCTATACTGTTGGGCTTGTTATGGTTCTTACCTTTATAGAATCGCTTGAAAATGTGAGGTATATCATCGGGATGAATACCTTCGCCGTTGTCCTGAATAATGATTGTATCAAACAGTGCGTTTTCCTCCAAATGGATTCGAACCTCCCCCTCTGGCGGGGTGTGTTCCAGTGCATTTTTTATCAAATTCATGACAGCTTCCTTAAGCCATTCTTCATCTGCCTGCACAAACGCATTCTCACTTCCGAGGATAGTTATGTTTTGCCGCTTCTGATCTGCTACCGTCCGGAGTGAATAGACAACGCTCTCCACCATCTCCCTTAACTCGATCCTTTCTTTTCGAAATCCAATGGCTCCCGCTTCGACTCGTGCCAGCTTGAGCAGGCTGATGATGAGCCATTCCATTCGATCAAGCTGCTGCCGACTTCGTTCCAGAAACGTCATTCTCATTTCTTCTTTCATCCCGGGATCATTCAGCAGATTTTCATTGAACACAATCAGAGAAGCCAGGGGTGTTTTGAGCTGGTGGGAAATGTCGGATAACAGATTGCGCAGAAAGGTTTTTTCCTGCCGAAGTAGCTCCAGGCTGTTGGTTAATCTTCCAGCCATTGCATTGAAGCTCCGGCCGAGCGCACCGAAGTCTCCATCCTCCGTCTCAGGCAGTTTTTTATCGAATTGCTGTTCCACAACCTGCTCCGCCGCATGAGATATGGTTCTGATTTTCATGAAAAATGTACGATACTCCCACAGAAGCAATACCATGAGTGGGATCAGGAACAACAATACTTGAACCGCTGTTTTCAAGGGTAATGCTCGTCCTGAAAGAGCCGGTTGCTCTTCTATAGGCATGTCCGCCTTATAACCGTATTGTGCAAGGATACGTTGCCCCTCAGCGATTTCATCGGTCTGGGCTCCTTGGGTAACAAAGTGAATCACCTCATTCTCCAACTGTGGATCTTTCATCAACAGATGTCCGATTAGGGCGCTATTCTGATTCACGATAGTTGTATTGATGCTATCGACTTGATGCTGCATGTATAAAAACATCATAAACGACAAAAGAACTTGCAGAGCAAGTACTTTAATGGCGATGGATTTCCACTCTGGATTTCGTAAAACTTCGATCATGTTCATTTCCCTGTAACTTCCACGTTCCATTTATATCCGATCCCCCGAACGGTTACGATATATTGTGGTGCTGCTGGAATATCTTCGACTTTCTCTCTTAACCTGCGGATATGGACAGAGAGCGTATTATCATCAATGAAGTCGCCCGAGAGATCCCAGAGATGATTCAGAATTGAACTTCTGCTGCATATCTGCTTCGGATGAGAGATCAACATCAATAGTAATCGGTATTCAAGCGCCGTCAGTGTAATTTCACTATTGTTTTTGAGTACAGTTCCTTCTAAAATACGCACCTGGATGTTATCGGATGTCCATAAGCTTACTTCTTGTTTTCCCTTGTTGTTACGTCGTAATACAGCTTTAATTCGTGAAATAAGTTCTTTGGTTCGAACAGGCTTGGTTACATAGTCATCTGCTCCGAGATCAAGCCCTGCGACTACGTTTGCTTCCTCATCCAATGCTGTCAAAAAGATAATGGGCACTTGCGACGTTACCCGAATCTCACGGCATAGTTGATATCCCGATCCATCAGGCAAAGTGACATCCAACAAAATCAAATCGATCGCCTTTGCCTGCAGTGCCTGTCTGGCTTCTTCCAAGCTACCCGCCACCACAACCTCATATCCTTCATTGGACAGTGTATACTGCATACCAAACACCAGATTTTCATCATCTTCGACAAGTAATAAGCGATTCATCGTACACCTCAGCTCATGCTATTTTGAATTTGTATTTATTTCAATTTAATTATAGAGTTCCTGCGTCATTATACATCATTTGAGTTCATACAAGTGAATGTTTGCTCACTTTACGATGTTCTCGATGGATCAACAAAAAGACTAAAGAACAACTTACTGATGAGAACAGATAACATCAGTAATGTTCTTTAGCCTGTTATGAAATACTACCGACACCTTGAATAGGACTGATATTCGTTTTTACATCCCGGCGTCTCCAATCATTTGTCGTTCAATTTGTTTCATTTCATAAAAATAGCCTTTTTGCTCCATCAGCTCGGAGAAAGAACCTGATTCTACAATCTTGCCTTGGTCCATGACTACAATCCGATCCATCTCTTCCAATCCCGTCAGCCGATGGCAGATCAGGAGAAGTGTATCTTCGGATGCCTGTGCCAGAAGATGCTGCAATACACGTTGCTCTGTGACGTAATCTAGTGAAGAAGTTGGTTCGTCCAGAAGCCATAACCGTCCTTTGCGCAGCATGGCCCGTGCGAGAGCCAGCCGCTGCTTCTCACCATCCGACAGGTTCTCCCCTTTTTCATAGACCATGTCGGTCAACAACTTATTCGGCAGTTGGACTTTATCCAGCACAGCCGACAGTTGTTCATCCGAATGTTCTTCTCCATTCAGCAACAGGTTGTCCTGGATGGTTCCCCGGAAGAAGTGGCTTTGCTGCAGCACGACATTCGTCCCTTGCCAAATGCTCTCTTCATTCAGTTCCTTCACCGAAACATCGTTTAATCGTATATCGCCAGACGTTGGTGCGCGCAACTTGAGTAACAAATCAATAATCGTTGACTTGCCTGACCCGCTCGGCCCGACAATCGCTGTTTTGGAGCCTGCTGCAAGTTGCAGAGATAGCTCCCTCAGCGCCGGTCTCCATTCCCCTTCATATTGGAAGTTAACACCGGATAGGTCAATCGAAACCGCCTGATCGGCTGAAACTTCACCGCTTGGCTGTACAGGTTGTACATCGGAGGTTGGCACCGTTTCCGCCAGTCGCTGAGCGGCGTGTTCGCTGTCCTGCTTATATAGAGGCAATATAGCCATTGCGGCAGCTTCTTCGAACACGGTCTGCGTGGCCAGGATCAGCATGGCGAGAAATACACCGGCAAATGCTCCATTCACAATTAAGAAAGCGCTGAGTGCTAGCACTCCCCATGTAACGAGATACGTCACAAAAACGTGCATGGACTGCCCGCGCAACAGGTGCGAAGCGGCTTGTTTCTGCTCCGTTGCCAATGCAGCGGAAGCCTGCTGAAGCTGTTGCTCACGCTGTTCCAATTGGCCGTATACTTTCAAATCCCTGAAACCATACAACACTTCGGTTACTTCCGTGGACAGCAAGGCCCGTTGCTGGCGGACACGTCCGTTTATTTTTCGCTGACCTAACAAGACAATACCTGGTACAACAAATGCCGTAATCAGCATACCTAGTACTAACAAACACGCAATCCAGATCGAAAAGGCCGAAGTGAACAGCATGGTAGCCAAAAACACCATAACGACCATGATGGGTGGATACGCGACCCGCAAAAAATAATTTTGCAAGCTTTCCACATCACCCACGATCCGCGCAAGTAGATCCCCGCTTCGGTTTTTGTTCAATATACCTGGCGTTACCGGGATCAGTTTGGCAAAAAAGGACGTCCGCAAACGGCTCAGCATGGAGAATGTTGCCCTGTGCGAATACAAGCGTTCCCCGTAGCGACTTGCCGCTCGAAGGAAACCAAGTAGTTTGACCATGGAGGTGAGTACAATTAAGGTGTACAGCGGTGGCGCAAATACCGTTTGAGATATCATATACCCACTCGCGGAAAAGAGAGCTACCCCTGCTATGCCGGCGATAAATCCGCCCAATATCGAAAGCAAGATATCCTTGCGCTCCTGAATCATCGCTTTTGACAGAATCGTCAGCTCATTCATGCTAACCCTCCTTTCCGTTGTACATCCACCATCTCCGCATATTGAGGCAGGCGCGCCAGAAGCGCTTCATGATGTCCTGAATCCACTAATACCCCACTATCCATAAACAAAATGTTGTCCGCATGTTGAATTGTATATAAACGGTGTGCCACCGTAATCATCGTTGCCGTTTTGCCCAACGCCGCAATGGATTGTTGTAATACCCGCTCGGTGTGTAGATCCAGACCAACGGTGGGTTCGTCGAACAAAATAACAGCTGGTCGCTTCAGAAAAGCACGTGCTAAGGCAAGTCGCTGCTTTTCCCCACCAGACAGCCCCCGGCCACCTTCACCAACAAATGTGTCCAGTCCCTGCTCCAATTGAGCGACAACGCCAGCAAGTCCTGCTTCCTCTGCTGCCTGCTCAATTTCAGCTCTGGAGACGTTCCGACCCGCGCCAATCGCTATATTTTCGGCAAATGTACCTGCAAAAATATACGGATGCTGTGTAATATAGCTAACACGTTCAAACCAAGCAGCCTCATCCTGTTGCGAAAGCTGGCTTCCGTTAACCAGAACCGCTCCCGAATCTGGTTTCAGTAAACCGGCAATGAGATGAAGCAGCGTGGTTTTACCTGAGCCACTTTTGCCTACAATAGCGATCTGTTCTCCCGGTCCAATCGAGATCTGTCCTGTCTCAAGTCCAAAGGAATCAGGTGTGTACTGGAATCGGACATCGTTCAGTTCAATGGTTGGTGGCATTGTTATCGACTCTGTACGAGCTGTACGAAGCTCTTCCGTCCTTGCAATTGTATCGACATTGGTTAATTCGCTTTGATCCGATCCTTCTTCCCGCTCCGTTTGTGTGCTCTTGATACTTGTTTCCTCAAGCATTTGTTCCACCTTACGAATGGCCCCCATACTGGTTCGCCCGCTGTGAAAAGCCGTTCCTGTATTCTTCAACAGACTGTAAAACTCAGGGACGAGTAACAACACGAGAAAGGCTGTGTGGAAGCTCATCGATTTGAAAACGAGTAATTGGATAGCCAGTTCAAGCGCGACAATACCAATGCTTAACATCACGATCGATTCCAGCATAAACGTATTTGTAAATGCAATCTTCAAAATGCCCATGGTGGCATCACGATACCCCAGACTGCTGCGTTCAATCTCCTGCTGTTGACGTTTAGCCCGTCCGAATATTTTCAACGTAACCAGCCCTTGAAGCGAATCCAGAAATGTACCGGAAAACTCAGCCAGTTGCGCGTATTTTTCTTCTGATTTGTTCTTTGTCTTGAGCCCAACCAAGATCATGAACAGCGGGATAAACGGTGCCGTAAACAACATAATCCAGCCTGTGTTAGAGTGCTGCGTAAACGTAACAACCAGAATCAGAATCGGGATCATCGCAGCTTCCATCATACGCGGCATGTACTGACTGAAATAACTGTCGGCCTCATCCACAGCATCCAAAGCAACACTGACCTTTCCTCCCGTCTGTCCACTCAGGGTTGAAGGCATGGAAGCGCGGGTCAGGTTCTGCAACACAGATGCTCGCATATTTGTCTTGGCGCGTGCTGCCATATGCAAGCCCACTTTCCCATTACCATACGACAACAGTGAGCGTACGGCCATAACAGCCAATAATAGGACAAGCAACAGGATCACTGATGAAAAGGAAGCTTTCTCTACAAAGATTCGCTGGACTGCTTCAGCCACCAAGGTGGCCTGGCTTATAATAGCTACACCAAGGGCCAGCGAAATGATCGCAAGGAGAAGTCTGTTTTTTCGTTGTAAAGACATTTGCTGCGAGATCAGATTGGATTTGCCTCTCCTTTTCATTGAACGCTCCTCCTTTATTTTTTCCCTTTCACATAATCCGCATCAAACAGGAACAGTTTGAAGACCAGAATAAGAGAAGGAATTAACAGGCACAGACCACCGATAAACACAACGACGAGTGCAAAACCCATCGCTGGTGGTGTCGCGCTACTCTGAATGGTGATGAATGGATCAAGAATGTAAGGATATTGACCAATTCCGTAGGCGAAAAAGGCTGTGAGAAATTGCAGCATGATGCATATAAAAGCTAAACCATAACGGCGTCCGTTATATAACAGCCACATGGCAATCATGAAAAACGCAACGGAAAGCGCCAGCAGCCACCATAAATCCATCATATTTTGAAAATGACGCTCATTGTGTTGACCCAAATATATAAATGCAGTCAGCGCGAGAATAATGGTCGGTGTGCTCCAGAACAAAGCATAGTTCCGCATCAGCTTCAATGCCGAATGGTCCTCTGCGCGAGAAGCGTAAAATGTGAGAAATGACCCACTAATGAACAATACGGACACGATCGCCAGTCCAACGATGCTCCACGATAATGGATTCGTAAATAGTGCCCAGTAATCCAGGGAAACGGTATCTCCCTGCTTCAAAATAAAGCCACCTTCAGACAGGGTCAGTGCCACTGACAATGACGCTGGAATAAGCAACCCTGTAGCTCCATATAAGAACAAATACACGATACTTTTTTTGGAACCATAATTTTCGAAAGCATAGAACGACCCACGAATGGCAAGTAAAATGACGGCAATACTTCCTGGAACAAGCAGCGCTGAGCCATAATAATAGGCCGTGTCCGGGAAAAATCCAACGATGCCAATATAGAAAAAGACAAAGAATACATTGGTGATCTCCCAGACAGGTGATAGATAACGGGAGATCAGACGATTAATCAGATGATCCTGCTTTGTCAGGCGTGCATAAAAGGCAAAGAAACCTGCTCCAAAATCAATGGAAGCTACAATAAGATAGCCGTACAAGAACAGCCAGAGTACCGAAATACCAATTAATTCATAACTCATCAGGCCTGATCCCCTTTCTTGGCTGATTGATCATGCTTCTCCTTCAACCATTTCTCCATCTCGAGTTCAGCAGGATTGTTATTGAACAACCGTCTCAGTACGACGACACACATAACGCCTAGCAGGATGTAGAGAAGCAAGAAGACGAAAAATAAAATTCTCACACTTGGTGAAGAAGTAGCGGCCTCTTCTACCCGCATATAACCTCGGATGATCCATGGTTGCCGCCCGATCTCTGCATAAAACCAACCCATCTCAACGGCCAGAAAAGCAAGCGGTGCACTCAGTGCAACCATACGAAGCATCCACTTGTTAAACTGATTACGTTTCTTCCAGAATACAAACAGGAAGTACAGACTTGATATAGCAAGCAGAGCGAATCCAATACCAGCCATTAGATCAAACAAATAATGCACAAGTAAGGGCGGGTGTTCATCTGGTGGAAATTCGTTCAGCCCGGTTACCTCGGCGTTAAAGTCTCCAAAGGCAAGGAAACTGAGCAGTTTCGGCAAATGAAGAGCGCCTATAATTTCATGTTCTGCATTCAGCCATCCCAAAAAAATCAAATCCGCGCCGCTTTCCGTCTCGAAATGCCACTCGGCAGCTGCGAGCTTCTCCGGCTGATGCTCAGCCAAAAACTTGGCAGACACATCTCCAGCTAAAGAATTTAACAAACTGAATACCAGCACAACGGCCATCATGAGATTCAAGCCTTTTTTGTGGTAGGCCGACACTCCTTTTCTCAGCATCGCAAAGGCTGCTATTCCTGCTAACAGAGCAGCTCCTGTCAGATAAGCCGAGCTTAATACATGGAACACTTTGGAGAACGTCGCTGTATTCAGCATCGCTTGCACGGGGTTCACTGCCATGAATTGACCTGCTTCCATGACAAAACCTTCAGGCTGGTTCATGAATCCGTTCACTGTTGTAATAAAAACAGCAGACATGCCTGCCCCGGCGACAATCGGAATAGTCAGCAACCAGTGGATATACGGATTTTTGAACCGATCCCACGTGTACAGATAAATGCCCAGGAATATTGCTTCAAAAAAGAATGCAAATACTTCCATAAATAGTGGCAGTGCAATGACATTCCCGGCAAGTTTCATAAAATTCGGCCATACCAAGGCCAACTGTAGTGAGATCGCTGTGCCTGTCACGACACCAACCGCGACAGAAATGACAAACCCTCTGGACCACCTCTTTGCCATAAGTATGTAATGGTGATCCTTCTTCCGAATGCCGATGAACTCTGCAATAGCAATCATCAAAGGTACGCCGACACCTAGCGTTGCAAAAATCACGTGGAACCCGAGCGTCAAACCAGTCACTAGCCTGCTCCATAACACCGTATCAATAGCCATTCTTTGTGTTGCCTCCTTTCAAACTCTGTTCAATTTAGAAACATTCAATATCAGCTTTGGCCAAGCTCAATGCAGAGTTGCGAAAAATTTCACAAAGTTAGGTATGACGATATCTTGCCACACCTATAATGCGTTTACTCCTGTAGGCCCCCGATAATAACAAGCATTGGATGCCTATTAAAATCTGATATTAATGCACTTAAAGTACTAACCAAGCCTATTAATCAAAATTATTATATCTTTATTTTTACCTAATTCAATCAAAGACACGTGTTCTACCCTAAACGTTCAAGAAAGGATCAACTCTTTCTGACAACTTGGTGAAAATCAAAAAATACACCCAATGGAGCTATTGATTCATTGGGTGTAAACGTGTTATTGCACGGCAGATTCTCTATTTTACTTGCTTACTTGCTCCGGACTCACTAAACCTGCCTCGCGACGTACGCTCATGATGATCAGTGATGCAGCTAATACCGTAAGGATGATTCCAAGCTTCTGAAATCCTGTCACATTGAATGTATCCCCCATAACAATTCCAATCAATAACGACGATAAAATGGTCCCCAGGTAGCGTGATGTATTAAAAATACCCGATGCCACTCCGATCATTTCTTTCGGTGTGCTTTTAAACAGTGCTGCTTGCATGCCGACCGCGTTTAGGCCATTACTTATTCCAAATAAAGCTAAAGCAACAATGATTATGAAGATTGGAGAAGTTTCATTCATAACAACGATCAATATAGATCCAAATGTCATTAAAGAAGCGGATACGATCAGAGCTGGCCGTGATCCTGATCTGTCAATCCAGCGCCCTGCGATCGGAGCAATAATGACTGAACATAACCCCAAAGCTAGCATGCTCATTCCTGTATGAACTTCGTTGAGATGACGTACCTGCTTCAAATACGTAGGAACTCCAAAAAAAAGTGCGTAAAACAGGATGTTCACCAGCATGTATTGCACATTCACCCAAGTCATCTCCGGATATGAGGCAAACGTTCGCAGAGGGATAAAAGGCGTGGCTGCTTTTAATTCATGTCGGAAGAACATGACGAGTGCGATTAACCCGATCCCCCCTGTCAGCAGATGCCATGTTGAAATATCTCCTGTGGAATTTACTGAAAGTAAACCGATGAGCAGAGTCACCAAAGCTACCGTAAACATCAGGATACCTGGTGCGTCAATTAACGCTAGCCATTGCCGAATGGACATGTGACCAGAGATAGACGGAGATTGCTCGTCCTTCGGGATTGTTTTCCAGGCGAACCAAAAGCTTGCCATGACAAACGGAATATTAACGAAGAATATGCTGTGCCAGTCCCACCAATGAATCAATACTCCACCAATAAAAGGTCCAATTGCAGCCGCTCCAGAAAGGAATATAGCCAAGGTGGACAAGGCGGAGGCTTGCTTTTCAGTCACGTTCATTCTGACAATCGCCATTCCGACGGCCACCATCATGCTTGTGCCAATTGATTGAACGATCCGGAATACGATGAGCCACGAAAAACTGGGAGACCACGGAGCTAACATGGACGATACAAAAACAATAACAAGACCCATGAGGAAGATCTTCCTGCGGCCAAACAAATCACTACACTTGCCCATGACGGGTTGAGCGACAGCACTGGCAATGTAAAATGATAAAATAATCCACGAAACGGCTGTAAAATTAAGTTGATACACTTGTTGTAGCCTGGAGATTGCCACCGAAATCATGGAGGAATTCAACGGATTCAACATAATTCCGAGTCCAACAGCTAACATCAATCCTTTATTTCGAACGTTCATTGGTGCACCTCTCTCTCTTCTGCTGTTATCTTACTTGAACTTATTCATTTATTCCAACGCATTATATGTTATGATTTGATGAACTAGAAGGAATGAAGGAATGGTGCAAATGGAGCTTCTTCAACTAAAATATTTCCTGACGGTGGCCCGATGCGAACATGTTACGGAAGCTGCGGGAAAGCTGCATGTCACGCAATCCTCCCTGAGCAAAACGATACAACGATTAGAGGACGACTTGGGAGTCCCTTTATTTGATCGAATCGGGAGAAAGCTGCGATTAAACGACTTTGGAAGAACATTTCTTCAGCGAACTGAAAAAGCCTTATTTGAATTGGAACAAGGAAAGCGGGAAATCGCTGACCTCTCCAACCCGAATCAGGGTACACTGCAATTGGCAGTGACTACGGCGAGCACATTGCCCGGCATACTGCGGGAATTCCGGAAAAACAAGCCGGATATTCAGTTCCATGTGCAAATGGTTTCGTTAGAAAACATGTCCAGACTCCTACATCGGGGCGAGGTGGACTTTTGTCTCTCCTCCCCTCCGATTCAAGGTGACGATATCGAATGTCAGATACTATATGACGACCCGATTGTAGTCGCTGTTCCTATGGGTCATCGATATGCAGACCGAAGCAGCATTCAATTAACTGAGCTTAAGGACGAGTGGTTTGTTGGGGTGAAGCAAGGTTATGGGGTTCGTGATATGGTGGATTCCGTATGTCAATCCGCTGGTTTCCTACCGAAGTATGTATATGAAGGGGATGAGCCTGCAAGATTAACAGCCCTTGTGGAGGCGGAGATCGGTCTCGCGTTTATACCTAGCACAGCCAGAAACCCGCATGAGCGCATTAGATATCTTCAGGTAGAGGAACACCAACTCGTTCGGGAAATCGCTCTACTTTCGCACAAAAACAGGTATATTTCCAAAGCCGCTTTAGAGTTTCGCAGCGTGGTTATGGACTACTTCAGTGCTATGTCATGAGCATAAATTCAATATAAAGGAGATGTCATTTTGATATTAAAACCAGAAAAATTTGATCATATTTCAGAGACAGAACGGCTAGTCATCCGACCATTACAGAAAGACGACTATGAAAATTGGTTGAATGAGTTTGAAAACCGCTTGCCTTCCCAACAGCGCCATGATAAAGGGAAAATGGATATGAGTGAATGTACGCTGGATTGGTTTCATGATCTGGTAGATCGACACCAAGAGTTAGCGCGTACAGATGCGGTTTATGTATTTGGTGTGTTTAGAAAGCAAGATGGTACACATCTGGGTATGATTGATATTGCGACCTTGGCAAGAGATCATTTTCAATGGGGAAGTTTCGGATACACGATCCATAATCAGTATTGGCGAAAAGGTTATGGGAAAGAAGCAGTGAACGGAGCTCTTCATATTGCATTCGAACATCTGAAATTCCACCGCATAGAGGCTCATATCAATGTGGATAACACCCCTTCCATGAAACTGGCAGAGAGTGTTGGTATGGAATTTGAATGTCTACGTAAAGGGTTTATACACGAAAATAATGAATGGACCGATCACTTGGTGTATTACAAAAATTATAATTAAACGGTTCATACAACTCATTCTAAAACAAGGGAACTCCATATCAAGAAGTTCCCTGTTTTCTATGTTTGTTGAATATTCTTCTTTTTGCGATGAAGGGTTACTACTCCCAAACTAACTGCCGAAATCCATAATAGAATCATTGCATTACTTGAGACTAATGATTGCACTGTATCTAGTTGTAATAATTGCGTAATTAACCTTCCTTCATACGGTGAAAGTGTGGCTCCCAAGTTATACGCGATCAGAACAATGGTCGTACCCAGCTTTGCCATTTTGGCTATTTGTTGTGCAAAAGTATGCAATAAATAGGGCATTACACAGCGGAATGAAAACCCGATGATCATTGAGCAAATGGTAGTAAGCATGATACTTTGAGAGATGGTCGTAACGAACATGGCTCCGCCAAGTAACAGAATCGATAATGGAACGATATAGTTACCGAGTGTTTTGTATACTTTCCCAAAAGAAAAGCCGGCAACAAAAGCTCCCAAACCTATAAATGCAATCATGTTGCTTCCATTTGTCACAGTTCCGATATTTTTTTCCAAAATCAAAGGAGTAATCTGTAAATTATAATTGATGAAAATAGCTACTATTACAAAAAATAAGAGACCATAGCCAATCATGACTTGAAGGGCTTTTTTATTATTTGTGTGGCTTGGATTCGTGGTGACCTCTTCTCTTCTATTAAGCTCTTTTTTATCAGAAGGAACGAAAATCAGGAATGCAATGAAAATAGGAAGTGCCAGGGCGTAGACATAAAATGATGTGTGCCAGCCCATTTTCAATAGTTGACCAACGAGTAGTGTCAGACAAATGCCTCCTAATCCCTCAAAGGCACTTTCTAAGCCAATTACGGTTGCTTGTTTACCTTGATTTTTATGATACATATCACTGATCATCTGAATGATGAGCCGGTTAAATAAACCTACACCTAACCCAAACAAACAGCGAGAAATGAACAGCAACGAAAAAAGGTCATGATACAATGCAGGGAATACTCCCGCAATGAGAACAAGTCCTAATCCAGTTAGTATAGTTGCTTTCTTCCCAATAAGAAGTTCAAGTCGATTAGCAATTAACACACCAAGAATGACAAATAATGAAGGTATGGTCGTTAATAATCCTACATGTGTTACCGATATCTCTGGAAAATCATTGGCTATCGCAGGAATGTTAGCGGCAATCACTGGACCTGAAGAAATTAATAACGCAACGGACAATAACGAATATGTTTTAAGCTTCTCCATGGATATTATAAAAAACCAACTCCTAATGTTTGTATTTGCTCCATATGGCCGATAGTTAGCCTTGATGCTGCGATAAATGGATAAAGCAGTAACGCATAAGTCGATGACTTCATACGTTACTGCTCAGTCGATTAGAGTTCTTTGCCGTTACTTTGAATAACTTTTTTGAACCATTCAAAGGATTTTTTCTTGCTGCGTTTCAACGTACCATTTCCAGCGTCATCTTTGTCGACATGTATGAAACCGTATCGTTTACTCATCTCTCCAGAACTTGAGCTTACTAGATCAATGCAACCCCAGGACGTGTAACCCAACAACTCTACGCCATCTTCTTCCACTGCTGTTATGAAAGCTTGGATGTGTTGACGCAAATACTCGATTCTATAATCATCCGCAATATATCCCGTCTCATCAGGAGTATCTATCGCTCCTAAGCCATTTTCAACGATGAATAGTGGCTTTTGATATCGGTCATACAAGGAGTTCATTGTAATTCTTAGACCTTCAGGATCGATTTGCCATCCCCATTCACTCGTTTTCAAATGAGGATTGCGCAGTGTTGGAAACAGGTTAGCTGCCGTTTGTGTGTTTACTTCCGGATCTGCACTGGTTAATCGTGAACCATAATAACTGAACGAAACGAAATCAACCGTATTATTTTTCAAACATTCCTCGTCCCCGTCTTCCATGGCTAAATGAATATTCATTCGTTCTAACATTTTCTTGGCATAGTTTGGGTATTCTCCTCGGGATTGTACATCGACGAAGAAGTAGTGCTCGCGATCTCTTGTCATGGCTTTCCAGACATCATCTGGTGCACATGTATACGGGTAAGTGTTGGCACCTGCTAACATACAGCCAATCTTAATTTCCGGGTTAATTCTACGCGCAATTTCAGTTGCTTTTGCACTTGCGATCAATTGATGATGAGCCGCCTGATACTTCACAGCATCCTCATTCTCACCTTCTTCAAACACTAGGCCTGAGCTGCCAAAAGGTAGATGCAACAGCATGTTAATTTCATTAAAGGTAAGCCAATACTTCACTTTATCTTTATAACGGGTGAAGATCGTTTCACACAGTCTCTCATAATAATCCACCATTTTTCGACTTCTCCACGATCCAATAGTTTTCACCAAATGAATAGGGACATCAAAATGGGTAATGGTGACTAACGGCTCAATGCCATACTTCAAACATTCGTCAAATACATTTTCATAGAATTTCAAACCCTCTTCGTTGGGTAACTCGTCATCTCCATTAGGGTAGATCCGAGTCCATGCCAAAGATAAACGGAAACACGTAAAGCCCATCTCTGCAAATAAAGCAATGTCTTCTTTATACCGATGATAAAAATCAATAGCCTCATGACTCGGATAAAAATGTTCTTGATCACACTCCAACATTTTTAACTGTCCTCGCATGACAGGAACACGATCTTTCCCTGCCGGGATTACATCAACTGTGGATAGTCCCTTGTTGCCTTCTGCATATCCACCTTCACATTGGTTAGCAGCAACTGCCCCACCCCACAAAAAGTCTTTTCTTAAAGTCATTAAAACACACTCCTAACCTGTAGTTTTGTTAAGCTTTGACAACCAACAATGTATTGTTAAAATCAATATTTTTGGGACTAGTCTCTGCGATCACATCCGAGTAACTATACGAATTGGTTACAATAACGGGCGTTTGAGTGACATATCCTTCTTGTCTGATTTTGTCCAGATCAAAAGTCAGCAAGGTCTGTCCTTTTGTAATTCTCTGACCTTCTTCAACGAACGCTTCAAAATATTTTCCGTTCAGCTTTACCGTATTTAAGCCGACATGAATAAGAATTTCGACTCCTTCATCGGATAATAGTCCAATAGCATGTTTCTTAGGAAATAGAGATACAATCATGCCATCAAATGGAGCAATGACTTTCCCCTCGCTAGGTTCAATAGCAATTCCTTTACCCATTGCCTCTGATGCAAACGCTGCATCTTGTACATCCTGAAGTTGAATAAGCTGACCTTTAAGTGGCGTTGCAATAACAGAATCTTTAATTGTAATGACTTCATCCGCAACCCCACTCCCTTCGTTCGCATTTGAAACAGTGTTCTGTGAAGGTGCATCTTTTTCATATTTCAAACTGAGCAAATAGGTAAGTACAGCAGTTACGACAGTTGTTATAACAAGTGCGATCAAAATGTTATATAGATTCCAGATATTTTCACCAATGTACAGAGGAATCGCCGGGATTCCTGAAGCGCCTGTTGCGTAACGAGAAACATCCATTAGCCCTGCAAAGAGTCCCCCACTGGCAGCTCCAATCATACCCGCGACAAGTGGGTATCTCTTCGGTAAATTTACGCCGTAAAGAGCTGGTTCCGTGATTCCCATCAACGCGGTGATCCCACTGGAAGCAGAAATTTGTTTTAATGCTTTATCCTTGGTTCTCATCCCTACAACTAATGCCGCAACACCTTGACCTATACAATTGATCATCGCTCCAGGACCGAGGATATTCTCATAACCTGATGTGGTGATTTGAGCAATGGATAGAGGAACAATATTATGGTGCAGCCCAAACATAACCAGTATTGGCCAGAAGGTTGCAACCAGGAAAATAACCAGCCAGCTACCATGTGCGGCCAAGAAGTCAAAGCCCATCGCTAAATACGTTCCGAAAAATGACCCCAGTGGTCCCAACACGGTTAAGGCAAGAATTCCCGTTACTAAAATAGTGCACATGGGAACAAAAATAACTTTCACTGCATTCGGAATGATCCTTTTAAACAACGATTCAATATATGATTGTGACCAAACGATTAAGAGAATTGGAACTACAGAAGAACTATAAGATACAAGAGTTAGCGGGATTCCAAAAACACTTACGTCAGACCCATCCAAACGCAATTGTGTCAAGTTGGGATGGAGTAAAACACCGGCTAAAACGAGTGCTAAGACGGGACTGCATTTTAGTTTGTTTGCAGCTGAAAACGCCAGCAAGAATGGTAAAAAGTAGAAAATAGCATCTGACATAAGACTTACGACATAGTAGGTTTGGGAATCTTTTGAAATCCAGTTGAACAAAATAAGTAGAGCGAGTAATGCCTTGATCATACCAGCCCCAGCTATAGCGGGGACAATCGGACTAAATGTCCCCGAGACGAAATCGATTAATTTCCCCAAAATACTAACTTTCTTAACATCAGTTGGTTCACCCGATGAACTCGCGTTAGGTTGAAGATGCTTGATCACTTCTTTGTAAACGTCTTCAACATGTGTGCCGATGACGACTTGAAATTGTCCGCCGCTCTCAAGCGCATCAATAACACCATCAAACGATTTAAGCGCTTTTTGATCTGCTTTATTAGTATCATTCAGTGCAAATCTAAGCCTAGTCATACAGTGAGTCAGAGTGGATACATTCTCACTACCGCCCACTTTCTCTACAATATCTTGAGCCAACTTCTCGTATTTCTTGCTCATCCAATAATGCCCCCTCTTGTTGTTGCCATCTAAATGAATGAGACCAAAAGCGCTCTAAATAACTTCTCTTTGCAATAAAAAAAGCTATTTATCTGAAATACATAAAGGCTGCATTCATTACACCTTTAAAATATCATCTGATAAACTGCTATAGCCAATACCTATAATTCATACTTTATTATGCCTGAAAGGCATGCCTGATATGTTCCAAAAAACGTACCTCCGTTTGACTGAATACCTTATGTTTTTTCCAGACAATCACTGTTGGAAACTGAAGTTCCGGTTGAAAAGGTCTGAAGCATAATGTGTCAGACTGCTTCATTGCAAGCGCACCCTCAATACAGATGGCCGTCCCTAACCCCTCCTCTACGAGGTTAAGTATGTTAGATATTAAATTATAGGTCGCAACGAAGTTTAAATGTGCATACTCATCGGCAAACCAGCTTGCAATCTCATTCTGTACGACAGATCGGCTGGATATGAGCAGAGGCACTCCGGCTAAATCGGTTGAAGTGACATATTCTTTTTGTGCAAGAGGTGATGAGGTCTTCATAAGGACTCCCCAGCGCTCCTTCTGGGGCAGTCTGATGAAATCGTATTTCTCAATGTGAATGGGCTCTAACAAAATGCCCACATCGAGCAGTCCTTTATCGATTCGCTCCTTTATATCATCCCCCGTTCCACTATAGATGTGATATTTAACCTGCGGATACTCCATATTGAAGTCTTTTAATAATTGTAAAATAACATTGGACGTTAATGATTCAACACTCCCGATCGATATGGTTCCTCCAACCAGGTTGTTCTGATCTTTAAACTCTTTCTCTGTTTTATCCGCAAGTGTGAGAATTTCTTCTGCTCTTTGACGTAAAAGCATGCCTGCATCTGTCAGTGTTATTTTACTTTTCCCGCGTATAAACAATTGAGTTTCTAAATTTTTTTCCAGATCAGCCAACTGTCTGCTTAACGTTGGCTGTGTCACATGTAAGATCGTTGCAGCATGTGTGATATTTTCTACTCGAGCTACTGTCAAAAAATATCGAAGTACTCTTAACTCCATAATTCCTCCTGATTTACGTTCATTTAAGTGTCTACTGAATCATTCATTTCTTTACTATACCTTCCTGTTAACCAGAAGAAGACAGTTGATTGGGATAATCAACTGTCTGTTGTTTCAAATAAAGAAGATTATTTCTCTGGAATGATTTCATTAACGCAGGCTAAAGCATTTAGTGTTCTAGGAAATCCCATGTAGGGAAGGCAGTGAGTTAGAGCGGTGATCATGGTTTCTTTATTATTGCCAACATTGATGTTACCCTGAACGTGTGCTTTGACTTGACTATCCGCACCTCCGAGTGCACTTAGTATACAAAGGGTAAGCAGCTCTCGTATTTTCAGATCCAGACCACCGCGGGTATAGAAGTCACCAAAGCAAAATGCTGAAAGATAGTCCTGGATATGCTTCTGATTTGACGGGGCATTTTCCCGGTTTTTGTCAATAATATCGCCAAAAATCTCTTTTTGAATACCAAGTCCTTTGTCAAAGCGATTATCTTCTTCAACCCGTTTTTGACTTTCAAGAGGCAGTGCAACATTTCGCTCTTTGAACACTTCATTCATTTCCGATATGGCATTTAAGGTTTTGGGGAATCCCAAATAAGGTGCGCATTGATAGATTGCTTCTTGGATCTCCGTTGGAGTCAACCCAACATTTAGCGCTGCACGAGTATGTGCTTTGAGCTGTGGCAACGTTTGATTAGTAGCCAGTACGACCAAAGTAATAAGCTCACGTTGCTTATCGTCAAGAGTACCTTGATCAAAAATTTCACCAAATATGAAGCGACTTAATATGTCCTGTAACTCAGGATCAGTAGCATATGCCGCTGGAACTCCCTCGCCGAATAGTCTTTTATATGTTTCCTGGCTCTTTTCGATTCGATTCATATTCATCTAACCTCCTGTTTCTTTTTAGTTAAAACTAGGTGTACCCATTTTACATTGAAAGGGGAAAGAATCCATATCCTATTCATATCATTTTATTGCCTAATCCTATCAAATGATTGTTTGTTGATGAAAAAAGCGAACAAAGCACTTGCGTGCCCTGTTCGCTTTTCTTGGTGCATCCGTATTGCTGTCTTCGTCTTACTCGCTCAGGCTGTTCCAGAATGATTGGAACGCGCCTTTCTCCACTTCCAGGAATGCCGGAACATTACCATAACGAACCAGACCTTCTTCACCAAACAGAACCAGTGGGACCTGCGTTTTGTCTTCCAGCGTGAGATAGATGATCTTGCGATCTTCCTTGCCGTAGAGGTTCTCTTCCAACTCTGGGCTCGTTGCGATCGGTTTGGCAGCATTTAGCGATGAGATGAAGCTTTCCAGTGATTCATCCGCTGCTAACGGTTGAAGCTGCTGCAATCCGTTGTTCCAGCTGTCGAACGTCTCCCATTGCGCCGAGGCGATGTTGCCTTCGAGATGAAGCTTGCCGATCAGGTCGGCACCAGTACCAATGGTGATCCCGTTGTTCTTGTCGAATAACTGAGCATACACCTGACCATCGATCTCGGTGTAAGACATGATGCGGAAATCCTTGTCGTAGCCATTGACCGCATAGATGTCTGCTTCGCCAATGTTGGAAGCAAGCTCCGTATATTTATCCTGGCCGCTCAGTTCATTGATGCCACCAGTTGTAGTGCCAAGCTTCTCACCCCGCAGGTTGAGTGCATTTGCGCCTTCAAGCAATGTTGGGGACTGCGTATATACGTTTCCTCCATATACAACCAGTTGCATCATATCAGCCATCGCGCCTTTGCCCTGTGAACTCGGCAACTCCATCTTCGGAATCACGATCGGGTCAAACGACGCGCCTGGAGTCACCGCTGCCACCTGTGGTGTTGGTGCGGCTGGTCCATTGAATTGTTGCCATACACTTGGCGCAGCCAATCCAATGCTGGCAGCGATAACAACACTTGCTGCAATGTATAGTGGTTTACGTTGACGTTTTGGTCCCTGATGTTGCGTGTTTAAAGATTGCTCTACCCGTTTTTTCATTTGCTCGTTTGTTTTCATATGATCCACCGCTTTCTTGTAGTTTTGTTTGAATTGTTCTTCGTTCATTACAGTTCCTCTCCTTCCAGCTCCAGTTTTAACAGCTGTCTTCCTCGTTTCAATCTCATTTTCACTGCTGATTCGCTAATCTCCAGGATCTCGCTGATTTCTCGGATCGGATAATCTTCGTAATAATACAGATGAACCACCGATCTATACTTGACGGGCAGTGACAGCACAAGTTCGATCAGCGCGTGATCTTCAGGGTTGTCTGTTGTAAGAGGATCGACTCCCTCCAGCTTGACCTCCCGTTTGCGCCAGCCTCTGCCTAATAAGGATTTGCAATGATTGGTGATGACCCGAATCAACCATGCTTTTTGATGCTCCGCATCGTTGAACGTAGGGGCTTTTTCTATTAGTTTGATGAAGGTATCCTGAGTGGCTTCCTCCGCGTCTTCTCGTCTGCCGAGGTGCACCATGGCAATCCGGAACAGCGTATCCGCGTATGTCTCATAGACTTTCATCACATGATCGCCCAGCTGGGGCACTGATCGCTGCATGGTTGGTATGCCCTCCTTTATACCTCTAACACTCTTACGGACGGCATTTGGTCACATTTTGTTTTAGGATTTTTTTATTGGTCCATTTCATTCAAAATGCAAAAAAAGAAAGCAGCTCCATGAAAAGGAGTTGCTTTCTTCATCTTCGTCTTTATTTTCATATAAAATGCATATCGTTTCACCGATTAGAATTTCTTCTGTAAAAGCTCAATGTTGTCTTCCAAACTGCTGTCCAAGCTTACGCCTACCTTCTGCAGTTTGTTTTGGTAATATGCTTTTACATCTTCCCATTTATAGTACGGATAGGTCTTTGTTTCGATCGGGAACGCGATCTCTTCTTCATTTCTAAGCATTTTCACGAGAACATCCTTACCATTGGAATAAAGAATCCATTGAATATTTGCTCCCATTGGTGAGATAACCGAGCCATTCCAGTTTTGGGTCACGTCCTGCGGTTTGTCGATACTCACATTAGCTCCGGCGATATCCAGGAATGAAGATAGTGGAATGATGGTTTCTGCGTGAGCAAAACGAAATATACCAGCCGTGTCTTTCTGCTGAATGGACTGTTCGGTAGACACGATCAACTCTTTGACCAGAGGTGCAATGATATTCTGCGGCAGATCCGTTGACGTTAAAGATGGACCTTTTTCATAGAAATCATTGATATTGTCAATACTTTCGTACCATTTCAACTGATTAGCCGTGAAATACCGCCCGAATTCGAAGTCACCTTCTCCTTTTATATTCGAAGATATGATATAGAGTTCATATAGATTAGAAGCAGCCTCGGTTGGGTTGCTGAGCTTCACTTTTCCCTTCTCATCTTTCAGTTCAAACTCTCCAGCGTTCAGCCGTTGATAGAAGTCTTCAGAGAAAAATTGCAGAAGGACCTCTTTTGCATAACGCGTTCCAGTGCTCTGTGTGACATAATCCTCGTATAACTTAACCCAGTCTCCATCTTCTACATACTCGTTATACTTCGTAGCCAAGTCGTAGGGCCGTAGATAGGGGTCTTTCCCTTCTTCAAAAGCTGAAGCCAGAATGTCTACCTTGTTATCTCCCAAGCTTTCCTTTAACCCGTCAATAAACTGATCTCTGCTCTGCGGCGTTCGATCTTTGAAGGTTGCTTGTGCAATCACTTTTTTATCCGATGTAAATAGTTCTTTGAAATTCTGCCCAACTCTGGCCCCTATTCCTTTCAATTCTTCTCCACCCGTAGTGGATAACAATCCATAATGATCTTTTTCAACCTTCATCAGATTGCCAATTTCCTTCTTCAGCTCTTTACCCAGATTAGTGATCTGCCCGTCCTTTTCAGCGATGTCGAGTAGTTCAAATAACGTCTTGTCGTACTTGGAACTGGATAGATGTCTGGAACCATGTCTCCCTATGTAGTTAATAAATATGGGTTCATATCCAATAGGAGCTTTTGTATAACTTGTTTCCTTAAAAGGATATGGCGTTTTGGTACCGCGGTATCCCTGCTGATCGTTAATTTTAGCTCCAACAAATACCGATTGGGTGTTGTTATCCCAGTCTACCTCTTGCCCCAAGGCTTCACCAATCGCTCTTGCAGGTACATAAGTAACCCCATTGTAGAGAAATGATTCGCCTTCCACCCTTTGACCGTTCACAACCACATTAGCCGATTGTTCAGAAACTTCGATCATGCGTTTGGAGCCTGCACCATATGCGTCAAATACACTTACAGACGTTAAGATGGCGAGTGATGCTACTGAAATCCCGATTTTTTTGATCATCATATTAATTAGTTTTCTCCTTATTCCGCCTGATATGGGTTTATTTTCGCTCATCATACTATAGGTGTGAAGTGTCTGCGCCGTATCCATCCTATGTTAATTAATTGTAAAAGAGTACATATAAATATTGACGTAAAGTCTCATACGACAAAAAGAGCCGCTCCTTAGCGACTCTGACTTTTCATTATAAAAAGCTATCTTCTCTGCCATACAATAAAAAGATAATTGCTATTTGCCCCGCATTACAGCGGTTTTCTATATATTTTTATATCAATCCCTGACTCCGTCGGATGACCTTCTCCAACAAGTGTCTCACGGTTCAAGAAGGATAAGGCTTTGCTGTCTGTAATCATTTTGGGGGAAGTACGAAATAAAGCAGTTTTCAGCGTTTTATCAATATTTCCGTTATTTTCGATATAAATTTTGCAGGAATGACCTGCGTTGTCGGTTCCTTGGAGCATGTATCTTGCCGATAGCGTATGCGGACCACCATTCTTCCCGATGATCTGCGTATCCACTCCTCCACCCAGCACAATTCCCTCAAAGTACTTTCCGGTTACGCTGCCTGTAAAAGTAATCATGACAACCGAATCATCTTCGCTATTCTGCAAATCAAATGATTTCTCGATGTTCACATGTACCGTAAACAATTCCTCTAATTTCACGTGTTCCCACCTCCATATGAATTCAATTATAACTCTACTCACTAAAAAAAAGATTTACATATTTCCTTCAAATCATTTAAAATGGTTTACACAATGTAAAGGTTAACAAGTTGTAAATGAAGGGGTTAATGACGTACATGAGTACATTACCAAAATCAGTTCGCTTTCCACTGTTCATTCTGATGTTAAATCTGTTTATTGCTTTATTGGGGCAAGGGATGCTCATCCCCATATTGCCGGAGTATTTGAAGCTTTTTCATGCGGGAGGCACAGTAGCAGGATTTTTAGTTGCAGCCTTCGGTGCCGCTCAATTCTTCTTTTCCCCTCTCGGGGGACAACTGTCTGATCGATTTGGACGCAAAAAGTTGATAATTGCGGGTATGTTTCTATCTGTCATTTCAGATATCATATTTGCGCTGTCGACGTCATTGCCGTTCCTCTATGTCGCACGGTTTATCGGTGGAATCAGTCTTGGTTTAATGGTTCCTGCCAACCTCGCATATGTCGCCGATATTACAACGCCAGAGACACGTGCAAAAGGTATGGGCTATTTCGGCGCAGCTATGAATTTGGGGATGGTTCTCGGACCTGGTCTGGGCGGTCTCATCGCCGAGATGGGCATTCGCATGCCCTATTTCTTCGCAGCGGGTCTGGGACTGATTGCGGCCCTGATGACGCTACTATTGCCTGAGACACTTCCCCCCGAGAAAAGAACGGTCTCCATCCGTCTTCAAAAAGGAGATCACTTGGGCAAGAAAATCTGGAGTTCTTTTAAAGTCCCCTATTTCAAATACTTGATTGTGTTGCTTGTCATGACCTTTGGTCTCATGAGTTATGAGACAGTATTCGCGCTTTTTGCAGAGCAAAAATACGGATTCGACGCTGCAACAATCTCCATCATTATTACTTTGGGCGCGATTATCGGTATCGTTGTGCAGATCTGGCTTTTGGATTGGTTCGTACAGAGAATCGGTGAAGTTAAGTTGATCCGTCTCTCCTTAATAATCACACCCATAGCTTTATTGTTAATGTTAATTAAGGTCAACCTTGTGTTTCTGTTGTTCGCTTCTGCGTTATTCTTTGCCTTTAATTCGTTTTTACGACCTTCGGTCAGCACGTTAATATCCAAAAATGCAGGAGATCGGCAAGGTTATGCATCGGGTCTGAATACTACATTTTCCAGTCTCGGCACGGTGATTGGGCCGCTGATCGCAGGACTATTGTTTGACAAAAACATAAACTTCCCGTATATTTTTGGTGCAATTATGCTACTCGCTTCACTCGGACTGACCTTGAACGCATTTCGTTCGAAGAAAGGACAATTGTATACAAGTGAATGAAAACTGGCATCAACAATTGGGAAATAAACATCGTGATGATTTGATTGCAGCAGGTAAGGAGCTTTTTTTGAAATATGGATTGCTCCAGGTGAAGATTAAGGATGTATGTACAAAAGCTGAACTTAGTAGAGTGACCTTTTATAAACATTTCCAGTCAATGGATGAACTTCTTCTAGCCATTCAGATGCAACTGATCGAACATTTAACGGATGAGGTTAGCCGTGCTTCAACGAAGGACTTAAACGGGCGGGAACAACTCACGGTTATGTTGAATGCATGGGTTGTTTATGCCGAGAATCATCCAGACTACATCCGGTTTATTCAATTGTTTGATATCAACTATGAGATGTATGATTTTAGCCCTGAATTAAGAGAAGAGTATGATAAGTTCAACCAGAACGGGAAAGAAAATCATTTCCTGATGGACGCTTTATCCCAAGGTGTTGTTGACGGCAGTATTAAGAATCCGTCCCCTCCGCTGGATCTGGCTCAGTTTATCTTCACAACGATGATGGGCATGCTCCAGCGCATGGTAACTATTCGTGGTGCTCATGATAATTCATTGGATATGCGGATGACGGAGCAATTTGTGAAGATGCTACTTCATTTTGTTTGTAGCGAAGAAATACCCAAGTGATGGCATGGTACATGGATCGATAAAACAAAAGTTTGAAATAAAAAACGGATTCCGTATGCTGGAATCCGTTTTTTTCTTCATTAATTAAGCGTTAATCCGTTAGTACGGGTAATTGTCCTCCAGCTTTCAGTTGACCAAGCAATACTTTGATCCCGGCAGACGTATTGGGCTCCTGCTTTCCATACACAGCAATTCCTGAGCGCACGTTCTGCAAATAGATCGTTTCGTAAGGATTACCGAGAGACAACAGCGTGTATCGCTGATTACTCTCGTTCATTGCATTAATCAAGGTTTGATAATCACTCCACCCGAACTGGCTGGCCACATTGCGGAATTGGTAAGAAGCAAGAATGACATAATTGGCTTTGCCAATCGCCTGGAGCGTTTCATTCATGTTGCCTTGTCCAACAAGTGATATTTCAGTCTTTAACGACAGGTTATTAGCGGCTTGCAACAGTTGTTTCTCAAGCTGTTTCGCCTGTTCCTGCTCAGCTGCGACAATAACAACCCGGTCGCCTTGCTGAATTGGATCAGGAAGCACACCTTTGCGACTGCTGAGTACAGTGACCGCTCGCTCTGCGATTGTCTGCTCCACTGCTCGGTGCGCCTTCGATCCGATGATACCGTTAAGCTGAGTTAGCTTTTGCGCAAGAGTTTGACTGCGTTCAAATAAACCATATTTCGCTTTCATCTCCAAGATTCGTTTCACAGATGCATGTATGGTTTCATCCTTGATCGTTCCATTGTTCACCGCGTTTACCAGCGTTTGATGGGCCGCTGCTGAATCTTTTGGCATAAGGATGATATCAACACCTGCGGAAACGGCGCGTTCTACCGATTGATTCTCCCCAAAATGCTCTGCAATTGCATTCATGGTAAAGGCATCCGACACAATGAGACCTTCGTATCCAAGCTCTCCGCGAAGAAGTCCTGTCAGTACCTTTTTCGATAAGGTGGCAGGAATCGGCACACGTTCACCGTCTTTGAGCGAAGTGACATGTTCGTTGTCTATGGCAGGGAAAGCAATATGTGCGGTCATAATCATCTCCACATCATTTTTGATTGCAGCCCGAAACGGTTTTAATTCTACCGCATCAAGCCGTTCTCGGTTATGGGCAAGCACAGGCATACCAAGATGGGAATCTACCGTTGTATCTCCATGTCCCGGAAAATGCTTAACTGCCGCCATCACCCCTGATTGCTGTAGCCCTTTTATTGTTGCCAGACCAAGCCGTGTCACCAAATCCGCCTCCGAGCCAAACGACCGTATACCAATGATGGGGTTATCTGGATTGCTGTTGATGTCCAGCACTGGCGCAAAATTAATCTGCAATCCCAGTGCCTTCAGCTCCTCTCCTGTCAGCTGACCAGCTGCTTCGGCTAGTGTTGCATCTCCAGTTGCGCCAAGCGCCATCTGACCGGGAAGGTTCGTACCTCCTGGTATTCGTTTAATAACGCCTCCTTCTTGGTCGATGCTAAGAAATAGAGGAATGTCACCTGCTTCTCTTTGTATATCATGTGTGAACGTTGTAAGCTGCGTCACGTCTACAATATTTTTGTCAAAAAGAATAAGTCCGCCCAAGTCCTGATCATGGATCGTGCGTTTCAGCCCCTCATTAACGGTCGTTGTCGCTTTACCATTCCATTGCCTAATGTCGGGCATAAGCATCTGACCAACTTGCTCGCTTACCGTCATATAGGATATCAGTTTGTCCCAATCTTGTGTCCGAATGGCCTCTTCACGTTCGAAGCGAATTACTCTCGCCATAAATACGGCATATTCAGCACGCGTGACAGCTTGATTCGGACGGAAGGTGGCATCTGAATAACCGCCGACCAAGCCATTTGAACTCATAATAAGAATGGGTGCTGCTGCCCAATGCCTGTCCGTGTCTGTCCATTTTGCGGCGTTCTTACCTTCCACGAGTGCATATGCCCGTGTAAGGAAGGCCGCAGTCTCTGCGCGGCTAAGTGGTGCATCCGGACGGAAAGTTCCGTTAGGAAAACCACTTGCAAGTCCATTTTTAGCAGCTATCATGATTTCTCGATGGAAAGGATGTGTAGTTGGAACATCGGAATAAGTTGTGCCTTCCACTGCTCTTTGAAGCTGATCTGAATAGAGCTCGCGCACCATAAAAGTGACAGCTTGTGCCCTTGTCACAAGTGCCTCTGGCTTGAAGATCCCATTGCCGTATCCGGCTACTGTTCCCCGTTTCGCCATATACGTGATGCCATCCTCTGCCCACTTTGAATACTTTAGATCAACAAACGTTTCTTCCGCAGCTGCCGTTCCCACCCCTATAAGCATAGAGCCAACAACGGCACCAATAATCGTCATCCATTTTACATGCATTTGTTTCACTCCTGTTGTATTCTATGGATGAATAGACGTTACTACGGTATAGTTTGTTGCGTTTTCATAAGTTCAATGAAATTATATTCAGGTCATGACTATCCCTTCACGCCACCAATCGTCATACCCTGGACAAAGTATTTCTGTAAGAACGGATACACCATCAGAATAGGAACACTTGCAATAATGGTCATGGTCGCTCGAATCGAGGTTGGTGTGACCGCCGTTGCATTGCTTTCGGCAGACTGATAAGCATCACTTGCTGATGAAGTCGCTGAGGTTGTCGAAGTTTGCAGAATCTTCATCAACTCATACTGCAATGTGCTTAATTCTTTATTGGAAGAGTTGTACAGGAATACATCGAACCAGGAATTCCATTGTCCCACAGCTACAAAGAGTGATACGGTTGCCATTGCGGGAATCGTTAGCGGCAGGACAACGCGGATAAATGTCGTGAACTCCCCTGCCCCGTCAATACGGGCTGACTCCAGAATGCCTTCAGGAAGACCTTCAATAAATGAACGGATGACAATCATATTGAAGACACCGATTACACCCGGAATGATATATACCCAGAAGGAACCGATCAATCCAAGGTCTCGAATCAGCAGATAACCGGGGATCAACCCCCCGCTGAAATACATGGTGAATACAAAAAACATCGTAACAAACTTGCGAAGCACAAATTCCTGACGACTAACCGTATACGCGAGCATGGCTGTACAGAAGACGGACACCACGGTTCCAATGATCGTACGCAGCGCTGAGATCAGAGTTGCGTGATAAATATCGGATTCGCCAAAAATGTATTTGTAGTTGTCCAGTGTCCATACACGAGGCCATAGATATATTCCACCCCGAATGGCATCGTTTGCATTATTGAAGGATACGGCAATCATATTAACAAAGGGATAGATCGTCACAATCATCAGACATACCATGAAGATGATGTTAAAGGTGTCAAACGCTCGATCCCCGGTGCTGCTATTCCGCAAGCGGGATGTGTTTCCTTTACGCATGGCATAGGCCTCCTTTTAGAATAGTCTGCTCTCTCCCATTTTTTTCGCTATATAGTTCGCCGAGAAAAGGAAGATGAAGCTGACCACAGTTTTGAATATGCCAGCTGCTGTACCTAAGGAAAAGTTCCCCATCCCTAATCCATATTTCAGTACAAAGATGTCCAGATTCTCCGAATAGTCCATATTCATCCCGTTACCCAGCAGATATTGCGGTTCGAATCCGGATTCAAGAATACTTCCCATGTTCATGATCAACAAGATCACAATAACCGGTTTCAAGCCAGGCAGGGTGATATATAACATCCGTTTGAAGCGACTGGCTCCATCAATCTCGGCAGCCTCATATTGCGCCGGATCAATTGCCGTAATTGCTGCCAGATAGATAATGGTGTTCCAACCGACATCTTTCCAGACCTCAGTTGCCCCCAGAATACCCCAGAAGTATTCTCCTTTCCCCATCCATAGTACCGGACTGTCAATCAGGTGAAGCTTCATCAGCAGCAGATTGATAATTCCGTCTGGTGACAGGACTGTTAATACAATGCTGGAAGCAACAACCCACGAGATAAAGTGAGGCAGATAACTGACGGTTTGCACAAAACGTTTAAATATGACATTTTTCAGCTCATTCAACAAGAGAGCCAGCGTAATTGCTGTCACAAATCCCAACACCAGTTTAATGGAACTCATAACGAGTGTATTTCGCAGCACCCGGTAGAAGGTATTGTCTTCAAATAACGTACTAAAATGTTGCCAACCTACCCATTGCTGATCCGAGAAGGACCTTGCCGGTTTGAAATTCTGAAAAGCCATGGTCCATCCCCATAACGGCAGGTACTTGAAGATAAAAGCCCAGATGACAAAAGGAATACACATCCAGGCAAGCGTTCGTTGCTGCACAAGTCGCTTAAAGAACGAGTGTGCTCTGGTTCCCTTCGGACTCGAGGCTGGAGGCATCGAGTTAAGGGAGACATTAGGTTTCTCCACGGTGAACCTGCTCCTTTCCTGTGCTGTTATTCATGCGAGGAGAAGCCGGAGTTTATGCTCTTTCGTCTTCTCCTGCGCATGTAACAGTTTGTTTTAAAGTGTTCGTATTACCATTTTCCTGCTACACGATCCTTCACAACTTTGGTAATGGTCGCTTCATAACCAGCTTTGTCCAATTTGTTCAATTCAGCCATGTAGGCATCCCACAGCTTATCAAAATTCGATGGTGCTCCCAAGATCATTTCCGGTAAGTATTTACGTTGCAGATCATCCGATTTGGTGGTGAAGATCTGTTCAGGTGATCCTTGCTCAAGGGCGATGGACCATGCGGGGAACCATGGCCGCTCTTCCGGTTTGTTAAATAATTCACTAAAGGTTTGGATACCGTAGGCTTCAAGGAACTTGTTGTCTCCCTCGGTGTAAGATGCAGCGGCTACTTCTGGCTGGTTGCCAGGGCTATAAGCATTACCATCGGTTAGTGTAGATTCACCGCCATATTTCGGCCAGTCTGTCCCAAAGTAGGTGAACCCGAATTTACGGCTGAGCTCCAGATCATCATGAGCCTTGCGTTGATCTTCATTTGCATAATAGAATCGGCCCTTTTCATCCACACTGTACGTCTCATCCTTGATTCCCCATTGCACCAGAACCTGATTCTCTTCCTTCAGCAAATTATCAAAATATTTGATGATACGAACAGGGTCTTTGGCATTCACCGAGATACCTGTTGCATAGTTGTTGACAAAGCCGGGAGGATCCACATACTGATCCTTGATTCCTTCATCAAACACAATCGGAAGTGGAGCGTAGCGCTTCTCATCAATGCCTGCAGAGAGCAAGTTTTTCGATGCATCCCCAATCTGCCAGCCATAATTGAAGTATCCTAGCACACGACCCGAAGTCAGCTTGGCCAAGTACTGGTCTTTGTTCATCGTAAAGGATTCCGGATCAAGCATGCCTTGAGCATTGATTTCATTCAACTTCTGAATCCATTTTTTCTGGGCATCTGTTCCGGCGACAACTTTTGCCTCATGGGTAGTCATGTCGACCATGACACTGCCATCGTTCGGATAACCGGCAAGATGCATCGCTGGATTTTGCAGTGTGAAGAAGTTATTAGCCACACCCGCAAGTGACACAAATCCGATTGTGTCTGCACCGTCGACAGTTGGATGTTTTTCCTTATAATCCTGAATTAGATCAAAATATTCATCCAGTGTAGTGATCTTGGGATAATCAAACTCTTTGAGCACAGATCGTTGAATCCAGAAAGCTCCTCCGCCCACATTTGGACTACCTGAATACTCACCCTGATTAGCCGTATAAGGCAGAGCATAGATTTTACCATCTTCGGCATTTTTCATTTTATCGAAATATGGTCCATACACCCTTTTGATATTAGGACCGTATTCCTCAATCAGATCATCCAGCGGAATATAGGCACCTGCATCCAGTAACTTGGACATCTCACCACTGGAGCTAATGACATCAGGATAGTCTCCACTGGCAATCATGACACCGGCTTTTGTAGCACTATCACCTACCAGATATTCCATCTTCCAGTCCACACCCGTCTGCTCTTGCAACGCTTTACCGATGGTAGTTTCGCTTGCCAGAACATCCTTCTTGCCTGGAGAGAACATGTAATACGAGAACGTGACTGGACTGTTCTCATCATCACCTGTGGCTGAAGGCGCTGATGACGAACTGTTTTGACTGCACCCAGCCAGCAAAGCTGTTAGTAATACAGCTAAACCCGCTGTTCTAAATTTTGGTTTTAACATGTGAATATTCCCCCGTTCCGTGTTTTCTCTTGTGGATTACACTCACCATTTGCCAGCTACACGATCCTTAACTGCCTGTGTTATCGTAGCTTCGTATGTTTTCTTGTCGAGTTGATTCAATTGACTCATATATTCATTCCATGTGTTCTCGAAAGTGGAAGGCGAATCCATAATCATTTTGGGTAAATATTTCTTCTGGAGGTCTTCTGCCTTGGTGATAAAAATCTGTTCAGGAGAGCCCTGCTCCAGTGCAATAGACCAAGCAGGAGACCAAGGACGCTCATCCGGTGTGCTGAATAGTTCTGTGAATGTCTCCACACCATATTTCTCTAACAACAGCTTGTCACCGTCCGTGTAACTAAAGGTAGCCACTTCTGGTTGGTTGCCCGGTCCATAGGCGTTGCCATCCTCCAGCACGGAGTTATTCCCGTAACGAGGCCAGCTGTAATTAAAATAGTCAAAGCCGAATTTACGACTTAATTCCGGATCTTCATGTGCTTTGCGTTGGTCATCATTTTCAAAGTAAAAGCGGCCCTCATCATTCACACTATACGTCTCGTTCTCAACACCCCATTGAACCAGAATCTGGTTTTCTTCCTTGAGCAAATTATCAAAATATTTAATAATTCGCACGGGATCTTTGGCATTTACGGTAATTCCGACACCGTAGTTGTTCACAAAACCTGGCGGGTCCACATACTGATCTTTGACACTGTCATCAAATACGATCGGTAGAGATACGTATCGTTTATCGTCAATACCAGCCTTCTTGAGGTTGTTCGTTGCGTCTCCAACTTGCCAGGAGTAACTGAAATATCCCAGCACCCGACCGGACGTCAACTTGGCGAGATACTGATCCTGGTTCATTGTGAAGGATTCTGGATCAAACATCCCCTGTGCGTTAACCTCGCTCAGCTTCTGAATCCATTGTTTCTGATAATCAGATCCGGCTACCAGTTTGGCTTCATGACTCTGCATATCCACCATCACACTGCCATCGTTTGGATAACCTGCCAGATGCATAGCCGGATTTAGCAGTGTGAAAAAGCTGCCCGATTCACCAGCAAGTGTGGCGAAGCCGATGGTTTCTTTTCCATCGATCTGCGGATGCTTTTGCTTGTATTGCTCAATCAAGTCAAAATATTCGTCCAGCGTTTTGATCTTGGGATAGTTAAACTCTTTTAACACAGCACGCTGAATATAAAAGCCGGTCTGAAAATTAGGCTCTGACACATAACCGATGTTGGCAGTGTATGGCAAGAAGTATATCTTTCCATCCTCCTGTCTGAATTTGTCCATATAAGACCCGTATACCCGCTTGATGTTAGGCCCGTATTGATCGATCAGTTCATCCAGCGGGATAAAAGAACCTGCATCCATCAATTTGGCCATTTCACCACTGGAGTCGATGATGTCGGGGTAATCCCCACTCGCAATCATTACACCTGCCTTGGTTGCACCGTCGCCCACCAGATATTCCATCTTCCAGTCAACGCCTGTTTGTTCCTGTAGCTTCTTGCCAATGGTCGTGCTGCTTGCCAGAATGTCCTTCTTCCCACCGCCAAACGTGAAATATTTAAAGGTGACCGGGGTGTTGTCATTACTGTCAGGATAAGAGGCTTCCGGGCTGGCTTTATTACAACCTGCCAGGGTTACAGCCAGTAAAATGGCCAGACCTGTTATAATGTTTTTTTTTCTAAACATGTAGCAAATGCCCCCTTAAAGTATTGTTTGTGTCTTTAAGCCTTCTCAATATATCAAGATAGCGCTTTCAAAGTTACCCATGAAAGTGTACCTCCTACTTTGAAAAGTATATCCCTCGTATTTAGTCGCCTGGCATGGCTGATGGATCAAGCGGAAGCTTAATTTGGATACGCGTACCTTCTCCTTCCCATGTCTGGATGTCGAATGTAAAGTGATTTTTATAACAAAGTTTTAAGCGACTATACGCATTTTTCATGCCAACATGCTCTCCCATATCGGTGTTTTGATCCAAGTAACTTAACAACTCTTCCAATTTTGCTTGTGACATCCCTATACCGTTATCCGTTAGTCTGATATGGAGCTGGTCATTTTCCATTGAAACGAAGAGTTGAATGATGCCTACTCCCGGAGATGACTCAATTCCATGAATACTTGCATTCTCAACAAAGGGAAGGATAACCATCTTGGGGATTCGGTACATCAGTACCGCAGGATCTGCCTCAATGGTATATTGGAGTTTTTCTCCAAAGCGGTATTTTTGAATTTGCAAAAAACTCTCGATGAGTTCCAATTCTTCCTTCACTGTCACATCATTCTGATTCCAACTAATCGACTTGCGGAACATCTTGGCCATGTTATGCACGATTTTGGCAGTCTCTTTCTCACCTTTGATGAGGCTCCGCATACGTACCGACTCCAGCGTATTAAACAAAAAATGTGGGTTGATCTGACTATGGAGCGCATGAAGTTGTGCTTCCTGCTGCTTCAACTCCAGGTCTTTCTTTTGGATGTCGGCGAGATATACCTCATGAATCAGGTTATGGATCGTCTCGGTCATTCGATTAAATTCCATCGTGAGTTGACCTATTTCATCTCTTGCATCTTCAGGCGGAATCGTCTGGAAATTCTGTGTTTTTACTTTTTTCATATGTTTCAGAATACGCACCAGCCTGACATGGATGGATCTGGACATCGCCGCGATGATAATAGAAGGCAGGACAAAATTAATGCAAGCCAGCCATACGACGAAGGAACGGGACTTCCGCACCTCCTTCAACACAATTTCTTCATCCATCACTCCATGTAGGGACCACCCTTCCAGATAGTTAATGCCTGTATACGTAAGTTCAAAGGGAATCATTTTGTTCGGAAACTGGATCTCACTGTAACGTTTCCCTATCTGAGCTTCTGCTGTAGGATCATTTGAAAATTGGATGTGTCCTCCCGGATCAAGAAGATACACTTTTCCATCAAATCCGCTGTTGTGGAAATACTGCTTGATCATATCCATATTCAGGTCAATTTTAAGTAACTGCTCTCTCCCCCCAGTGTCCAGATTGTCGAGCCTTTGAACCAGACTTAACATCTGATCCGATGAGATCAATGCCGGATAAGGGGCGGAGTATGCCTGAAATTGAACGTACCAGTCCGAATTGCGGACCTCGTCAGTTAAACGATCAATATAACCGGAAGATAAAATGGTAGAATTATCGGTATACACTTGATACCAGCGAATTCCCTGATTCATTTGACCGGAGAATTGCCCTTTTAGATAGGAATTATAAGCGTCAATATACTCAAAATGACTTTGAAATGAACGGGAGATGGTGTCATTGAATACAGGGTCAGTATATAACGAATAAGAGAGACCGACGCCCTGATCAATGGTTACCCGCAGGTCGTTCTTCAGATTGTTCAAGGCCATGCCAGCATCACGAGTTTTCTGACTACGAATATTGGCGGATGTGACATTGTAAAACACCACATTGGTGACAACGATGGGAATAAACACAGATAAGACATACATGAGCAGTAGCTTATCTCGAAGCTTCATGTAATTCAGGTTCCATCTTGGCATTGTGCACCTCGCTGCTCATTTCCCATAAGGAGATTGCGATACTCTGTAGGCGATAACTTAACAAGTTTCTCAAACTGGGTTACAAAATAATCCGCATTCTGAAATCCTACACGTGCAGCAACCTCGTACATTCTCAGATCCGTCTGGCGTAATAACTTCTTCGCCTCATGAATCCGCAGGTTCAGCAGATAGTCATTGAAGTATTGATTGTAACTTTTGCGGAATAACCGCCCTAGATAAACGGGATTCATGTAGAAGAGCGCAGCAATGCTTTTGAGATTGATGTTCTCGGTATAATTTGCATCAATATATCGTTTGATCTTGCTGATATCTCCTTTGGATCGCTCCATTCGTAAATGAGAGACATAATCCTCGGCTTCCTCCAACGCGATGAGAAATGCATTCTTCAAAAGTCGTAAATTCCAACCTTCATGATTTTGTTGTGCCAGCTCCTTTAGCTGCTGCAACCCTTCATCATTCCCACCCATTTCGTGGACTACAGCAAGAATACCCGTTATATAACGCAAAAGAGAACCCGATACAGCCTGAGGAGAAAATCGATTCATATGAAACAATTTGAATTTCTCTTCTACAACCTTGTGATAAGCTGACCTATTCCCCTCTTCCAGGCTCAAAATTAATTGATCCACCTCGTCTTGATATACATTGAAAACAAACAGCGGTTTGTCCTTGATCTCCGTATAACGTACGATACCTCCAGTTTCAGCATACTTATGCTTGGCTGCTTCTTCAGCCGCCATAAGGGATTGTGTGACATCACCAATCTCTTTGACAAGTGTTCCTGCGTAAAGACCGATATCCAGGTTAAACCTTTTGCTCAGTGTTATATGAATATTATGCAGTTTATCCTGTAACGCCGAGCCCCCTTGATGATGATCAGGCCACAACAGTAATAATGCAAACATGCCGCGTTGTTGCTCACTGATGAACATTTTGCATAAATTACTCTCCAGAGAATGTACTGCTTCACGTAGCTGTTCAATGGTAATTTTAATTGCATCTAATCCGGTCTGAAGTTCGATCAAAGTCATGAGCAGACTGGAGTTACGATTGATCCCAAGCATCTCGGCATATCGATGTTCATCTTCCATCTGTACATGGCCCTTGATCACATCCTCCAGCATGATGTTACTGGCCTGTCCCTCAGCCAAAAGAATATGTTTTCTTTTATTGCAAATCAGATTAGCTGACTTCTGCAACGTCGCCGTCAGTTCTTCATCATCAATAGGCTTCAGGATATAGTCATGAACGCCGTACCTGATTGCCTGCTGTGCATATTTGAAGTCATGATAACCACTGATGATAATGAACACAGGTTCCAGATGTGGTATTTTCTCTACGGCACGTATCAGTTCCAGTCCATCCAGGATTGGCATGCGGATATCTGTTATAATCACGTCTGGTTGCAGGCATTTAATCAGATTTAATGCCTCTGCACCGTTCTCTGCCTCTCCGATAATCTCCATGTTAAGATCCATCCAATTTATGAGTTCATACAGCCCTTTTCGTACATACATCTCGTCATCTACCAGTAATACTTTTAACATCCGTGTGTCCCCTTTCCTCCAACGAAAATAAACCGCCGGTAGCGTGTCTCCCTATCGGCGGAATCTAATATGGTGACTGTTGTAGTTATTGCATAATACATTCATTCATGTCGTGCATAATCCCAATAGTCGCCAACGAGGCCTTCGATGATCGATCCACTGGCCCATGGCATCAGGCAAAACCAGGTGCTGGCTGGTGTACCATCCGCATATTTTTCAGTGACCAGTCCTTCCGAATGACAGAAGCGTTCAGACATCCATCCTTTTTTGCCATAGCCGAATTCTTGATCATAACGATTATAGGTCTGACAACCCCACCCGATGGTATCCATCATACGTTGACGAACATAATTCTCTTCCCTCTGTCCAACATAATACAATAGCTCATCCACTAGATTGCTGGACATAGGGTGAATATGCGGATTAGCTACTGAAGTAACACTTCCTCCGGAACTGGACCAGCCTAATGTACTGAGTGGCGGAATCTTAATAGGTGAGTTGTAACAAAATTTGAAGCTGAATTCATAACTGATCGCATCTCTCATGTGATCTAGATGCAGCTCGTCACCGGTCAACGCGTGCAGAAACCGAACAGCTTTGATGTAAGCCAGAATGCCTTCCGAATCAACAGCTTTGTCCGCATCCAGCGGAGCGCCGTAACATTCCATATGTTGCACATAGGTATTGTAATAGTGGGCTTCACTGCGTCTGAGCTCATCCAGAGAAGATTCATCATGGGTTAACCAACTGTAATATGCCTTGGCAGCAAGACACCAGACTCCACTAAAAGCATCATATTCAAGACCTGCTCCGGTCCGCTCTGACAAAATGGTGGGATATTCTCCATCCGTGTTTTTCGTGCACTCCAGACGATCAAGTACTTGCTTGACGTAAGCAAGCCAATCATCGTGTCTCACATTTCGAATGCGCTTCTCATAATCGTAGCTTTTCAGAATGTAGAACATCGCTTGAGCTACAAGGTAAGAGGAATGTCCTGGGGTACGCATGCCGTCGAACCACCAGCCTTTAACACTCCAGATCCCATCCTGATAAGCGTCATACGGAAGTCCGGATTCGGGATTCATGGCATTCTCGATAATATTGGTAATACAGGATAACGCCTGCTGTCGCATGGGCTCATTATTCAGGCGCAGTGCGGCCATAAGCATTGGTGCAGCGATGGTCATACCATTTGTCCAACTGATTGAGATAATTTTGTTGTATCGGTAGCCACCGGTTTCAGCAGCATCTTCATATACAAATGTAGAGTAATGACGATCCTCCGGAAGCCAGGCATACTCATAGATGGCATTGGACAAATCCGTTACCGTTGTCTGAGTGTCACTTCCTTCTCTTGGTTTTTCGTGATACCTCTTATAGATTGTTTCCAGTGCTGGATTGATGCCCAGTTCTGATTCAGACTCGTAGTTATATAGTTCAAGTGTGAGCCCAATCGATTCACCTGCAGCAAGTTCAAAACAGTTTTCTCCAAGGGCAGCTCGCTCATGGACAAGTCTGGATTTGATAAATAACAACGGAGCATTCTCATATCCCAACGTATATCCGACCGTACCCTTTTTAATAGAACATGAGAATCCCCCATATTGCACAAAGTTTCCTTCCATTCCTGGATACCATTGCTGCTTCTGGTTTCCTGTATTGATCCAGTAGGGACTTGCGCTTAGACCAACAATCCGACCTTCATCATAGATAAGTGCAGCTGGATGAGACAGACGATCACTTCTTACCATCCACCAGGGTGATGAAGGACGAGAAGGACTGCCCTCCCTTAGCCTGGGGAACTCATTTGGAACATTCTGAGGTGCTTCGCCCCGGTTGCGGCCATACATAAATGCAGGTAAAAAAAACCTCGGATTCTGTTTGTCCAACGGCATTTCCACATGAATAACCCCTGCCCAGGCATTCTGGCCCTCGTTGTAAATCTGAATGTCGGCTTGCCATGGGTCTTCTGCACTGCCGTTCCCGCTTGTTACTTTTACGTCAGCCTTGAGAGCATGCTTATTCAATGCCGTGTACTCTACGTTGTCCTGCGCTCTACTTCTAGCCGTGAAAATCAGATCCATCTTTTCCTCCAATCGCGTTGTACACACCTGAGTGGAAACGCTTGCAATTATGTATCCATCATGCTAGGATGGTTACATTTTATAGGTTCACGTCTGCAATTTCATTGCACAAACGGCTATATTTATTGCGCGAAACGACAAGGAGGTCATATATCTGATATGAATGAGACTTCAGAATACCTGTTTGATCCAATCCAGAATGAGCTGTTGTACCTTCATCGCACCACCACGTATAATATGGGAACGTTTTATCATCGACATAATGCATATGAACTCTACTTGTTTCTTCGTGGCAATGTGAATTTCTATATTGAGAACCGTTGTTACCATTTGCAACGTGGAGATCTGCTCGTTCTTAACCCGGAGGAGATGCACCGTTCCTTTGCCTTGGACAAAAACGAATATGAGAGAATTACCATAAATCTGAAAAAGTCATATCTGAACCGCTTGTCTACTTCAAGCACCAACTTATCCGCATGTTTCGACTACCGTCCCAAGGGTAAGGGTAATATCGTACATCTTGAAGAGGACGAACTTCAACGAGTGCTACAATTAGCTGGCGAGCTTGAACAGTGTCTCTCATCAAGTGACTATGGAGCGGATATTCTGAGGAATATTTTGATTACACAGCTACTTCTTCTAACGAATCTAACTTTTCAAAATACGGATTTTGTTGCAACGGATATTATGCCTGAACTAGTTCGAAACACGATGGATTACATTGAATGTAATCTGACGAGGCAACTGACGCTCGAACAATTGTCAGAGGCTATGTTCACAAATAGCAGCTATATTAGTCGACAATTCAAAAAGCATACCGGACTCACGATTCGAGCATACATTCTTAGTCGCCGTATAGAGCTGTCGAAATCTTATTTAATCGAAGGTTTAAGTATTACAGAGGCCTGTTATCAATCCGGTTTTGGAGATTATGCCAATTTTATTCGCAGCTTCACCAAGCAGGTAGGCACTTCACCTGGTAAATTTGTTAAATATGGAAGTCTTCTTTAAACATTGCATTAAGCAAAACACGCCAACTCTTGCCTATATCTTATTTTATCTCAGCCAAAAAAAAGAGCGAAGACCGGCAGTTTTGTCAGCCGGCATTCGCTCAGGTAATCAGTAAGTTCTTATTTGTTATTCCAGTCGTATCCTCTTAGTTCAATTATTGAATTGGGGCCAGGAAAGGTTAATTCTATCTTTTGGTCCAGATAGGATACGGTTACTCTTGATTCTGCAATAGAGCGAATTCTGGTATTGAATAGACGACCATTATTCCATTCCAGATCTATTTCAAATCCGCCACGAGCCCGAATACCACGAATATATCCTTTTGGCCACGCTGCTGGTAAAGCAGGTAACAATCTGATCACTTCGTTATGACTCTGGAGAAGCATCTCTGCTATCCCTGCAGTACCTCCAAAGTTCCCATCAATTTGAAATGGAGGATGGTCACAAAACAGATTGGGTAACGTGGAGGAACGTAGAAGTTCCACGATGTTATCGTGTGCAAGTTCCGACTCCTCTAATCGTGCCCACATGTTGAGAATCCACGCCCTGCTCCATCCTGTGTGTCCACCACCGTGTTCCAGTCTTCTGTCGAGTGTTACACGAGCTGCCTTGGCCAGGTCAGGCGTTGATTGCAACGTAATTTGCGTTCCAGGATGCAAAGCGAATAAATGGGAAATATGTCTGTGACCCGGTTCCAATTCATCATAATCGTTACTCCATTCTTGGATCTGGCCATGTTTGCCAATGGAGGTCTCCGGTATTTTGGTTAAAGCACCACGGAGTAATTCTCCAAATTCCTGATCCTCTTGCAAAATCCGGGTACTTTCAATACAACGCGTGAAGAGTTCTCTAATAATCTGATTGTCCATTGAAGCACCAAAACATAAAGCCCCCGACTCTCCATTATCTAATATATAGCGATTTTCCGGTGAGGACGAAGGACATATCACCCAATTGCCGGAAGGATCCTCTATTAGATAATCCAGAATAAACATAGCCGCATCTTTCATCGTGGTGTAAACTTTTTTAAGAAATTGAACATCCTTATTGTATTCGTAGTGGTCCCATAGATGTAATGAAAGCCATGCTCCTCCCATGGTCCAAAACGTCGATGTCATGCATACATCCTGCGGAGCAGCGTCTGCCCAGATATCCGAATTGTGATGAGCAACGAACCCCTTGCATCCATACATGGTTCTAGCGGTTTCCTTTCCCCGGACTTGCAGTCGATCTATAAAATCAAACAATGGAACGTGACATTCAGACAGATTGCAGCTTTCTGCAGGCCAGTAGTTCATCTGTGTATTAATATTAATCGTATATTTGCTATCCCATACAGGAAGCATGTCTTTATTCCATATCCCTTGAAGGTTTGCCGGTAAAGAACCTGGACGACTGCTTGAGATAAGCAGATAGCGACCAAATTGAAAGTATAGACTCATCAGTTCCGGATCATGCTTGCCAGCTCTAAGCCGCTCAAGGCGCTGATCGATTGGAAGTTCGGAATATACAACATCTTTATTTTCATCTTCGAGATGTATATCCATCTTTTCGAATAAGGATTGATAGTCCGAGACATGATCGGCGAGCAGTTCGCTATATGGTTTTGCGGAAGCAGCATCAATTCGGCGGAGGCACTCCACTTCGAGTTGTTCCTTGGGTACTCGGAAATCCGTGCAAGCCGTGATTAGAATAGTCGCTGAATTACCATTCTTCAGAGAAAGCTGACCGCTTGAATAATGAACCTGCCCTCCTTCAGATATAAGGCGAATCGCACAACAAAATCGAATTCCTTCTTCTCCCCCACTTCTTCCCCGGATGATCAAGTCATTCGTTCCACGCTTCTCGATCCGGTCCAGATAGGATTGGAAACCAACAGGATGCTTAAGAATATCGGAATAGGATGTTGATTTCAGAACGGTTCCCCTGCCAAAAACAGTGGAGAAAGATAACTTTCCAGGCACGCTAGATTTGAGATGAACAACGAGCACTTGATCCGGGTAGCTAGCAAAATATTCTCGGCTGTAAATGGATTGATCTGCGGTATAATTCACGTTTACCTTGCCTTGTTCCAGATCGAGATGTCTTTGATATCCATTTGGTTCATGTTCACTGTGATCCATAGCGATATAGAAGTCCCCTAATGGCTCATAATGCCTTTGCCCGTCAGGAACACCTACCAGAGTATCTGCTGCGAGTTCTTCTGCTTCCCTAATCTTACCGTCAAAAATCAGGCTTCTGATCTGAGATAAAGATTCAAGTGCTTGAGGATTATTCCGCTGCATCGGACCACCATACCACAGACTATCTTCATTAAGCTGAATTCTCTCGATCTGTGTTTTCCCAAAAATCATGCCTCCAAGAGTTCCATTTCCGATAGGTAATGCCTCTTCCCATCTTCCAGCAGGTTGATTAAACCAGATATTTTTGGTCTTCACGTTAAAACCTCCAACGAATTATAATTCCTCACATTTTCATGTTTAGTGTGTTCCGTTTGTATGTTCTTTCAGTGTACTGTAATCTCTTAAACATCTAAATGAACAAAATTAACTTGAATTATCACAATCTTATCCCAACATTAGAGGTGTAATCGTGAATTCCGAAACTGACAGTACAGGTAATACATTGATGATCCTGATGTGTACAAGGTTGACATTCAGTCCACGAAGTTTCAAAATAAAGTTTAGGGAGGTTAAATAAATGGATGATAAAATGAATGATCAAGGTGGTACCTTTTTTTCGATTAAACGGATTTCTCGTGACTTAACCCATCTCACCAACCAAATGTGTGCTAAATTAGAAGACGGACTCTCTTCTGCTCAGATAGATGTATTACGCTGTTTATGGAAAACAGGAGATGGACTTACTCAAAAAGAGATATTGGAAAAGTTAAATATCCGTCCTGCATCATTATCAAATCTTATTGACTGCTTGGTTGCAGGGGGCTGGGTGACCCGAAAGGTTGATTCAAAAGATGCACGTGTAAAAAGAATATTTCTCACAGAGACAGGCAAAGCGCAAGAGGAAAAGAATTTGCATACAATTGATGTTATTGAACAGAAGATGCAAGAAGGATTTACAAATGAAGAAATATCCTTAATGCGAGTCTGGCTAAAACGAATGGAAAAAAATATAAAAAGATAAGCTATTGACAGAACTCTTAGCTTCACTTTATTATTTAGTTTACCTAAATAAATATTATAAAGAGTGAGATTGAGGTGATAAGACTTTAAAAAATTGAAATACTTGATATGTTACACTGTTATATTATTTAGTTTACCTAAACAGTTATTTATGTAGTAGCACTTGGCAGTAAAGCTGTTACAAAGCGTCATTGTATTAACAACGCTCCCAATCATCTTGAAATAAGCATACTGCCCTTCTCGCTGGAGTATTCAAAGTTGTGTTTTATTGTCCAACATTTTCAGAATTACAAATTATCGATTACAAGGTGGAGTACTAAAATGAGTAAAACATGGAAACTACAAATATACTTGCTTACCCTGATCAGTCTTTTAGTTGGCACTTCGCAAAATGTCTTTGTGGGCATTTTGGACAAAGTTGCTGATTATGCTGGTGTAACCGTCTCTGCTGCGGGTCAGCTTGTTACCCTATTTGCATTAGCCAATGCAATAGGCACGCCTATCATTATATTAGCAACAGCAAAGTTAGACCAACGTAAACAGTTGATATTGGCTCTCGCATTAACTGTTCTCGGAAGTGCTATGACGGTCATTTTTTCTGGTTTCGGATTTTTGATGCTGTCACGCATTGTACTCGGAGTTGGAATGGGAGTCTTTATTGTCACTGCTTTTTCCCTCGCAGCAAAATTATCACCACGAGGTCATCAGGCGAGTGCCCTGGCTACTGTGACAATGGGATTTAGTGCTTCTCTTGTCATTGGAGTCCCCATAGGCCGTTTCATTGCTGCATCATTCGATTGGAAGATAATTTATTGGGGCATCGGTCTCTTATGTCTTCTAGCAATTTTTGCCGTCGCTAAAATGATTCCTGCAACAAAAAACGAAGCGCCAGTTCCTCTCGGCAAACAACTCGCACTTTTGAAGAATTCAAAGATTACTTTCTCTCTCTGCGTGACATTCTTTTTATTTATTGGATACGCAGTGTTTTATACGTATATTACGCCTTTCCTGAATACCGTCTCACCGATGAGCGAACGAGCATTAAGTCTTACTTTACTTGTTCTCGGGATTGCAACATTAATTGGCTCCAAGCTCGGTGGATTTATGACGGATCGTTTAGGCTTCGCCCGTACACTATTTTTCGGTATGTCTGTTAATGCTCTTGCTCTTATAATGCTCTCTACCATAGCAGGGTCGTATATTGTCACTTTTGTTTTGCTTATGGTTTGGGCAATTGCTGCTTGGACATCAGGGCCAACCCTGCAGTACAACCTCGTCTCAATTGCTCCAGAAGCGTCTGGAATTATACTTAGCTTAAACAGCTCCGTCCTGCAACTTGGGATGGCTACGGGCGCAGCTTTCGGAGGGCTGGTCACTGCTGGATTATCCATTCAATCAGTCAGTTTGGTAGCCGCTGCTTCAGTTGTCGTTGCAATTAGTATTTTTGCAATTTCATTCGCTTTGTTCCGTTCCAATGCCAAGACCAGATTAACGGATAATACTCATGTTTCAACAAACGAAACAAGTTAAAATGAAAGGGGAAGATATACATGAAAGAGAAAAGACAACTTAAAATCGGTGGTACCATAGATGGAGTTGGCTGGAACTATATAGGTTGGCGTCACCCGGATATGCCCGCTAATGCTAGTGAGAGCATAGAATACTATGTACAAAAAGCTAAAAGATTAGAAGAAGGAAAGTTTGACACCATCTTTTTAACTGACGTCAGCCATATAGGACCGAATATGATCCCACATTATCTAAGTATGTTCGAAGGTGTTACTATTCTCTCTGCATTAAGCATGGTGACTCATTCAATCGGGCTAACTGCAACAATTGCTACTTCCTATGCAGATCCATTTACCGTTGCCCGACAGATGGCTTCTTTAGATAAAATTAGTAATGGACGTGCAGGCTGGAATGCCATAACTTCAAATCCGGGTGGATTAGCAAATTATAGCCGCACCCATCTTTCAAAAGCAGATTTGTATCCTATGAAAAAAGAGTTCTTAGAGATTGTTGAAGGCCTGTGGGACTCCTATGAGGATGACGCTTTTATTCGGGATAAACAAAGAGGTATATTCTTTAATCCGAAAAAAATGCACGCTCTAAACTTTAAAGGGAATTATTTTTCAGTGGATGGTCCGTTAAATATTAGCCGTTCGAGACAAGGAAGACCCGTGATTTTCCAAGCTGGCTCCTCTTCAGATTTCATGAATATTGCTGCAAAGCATGCTGACGGAGTATTTCTCCCTTCTGATGACTTAGAAGATGCTAAAGCATTCAGTAATGAGGTAAAAAGAAGGGTCGCATTAGAAGGCCGATCGCCTGATGATTTCATAATTACACTCTCGCATAATCCGATTGTAGGACGCACAGAAACAGAAGCTGAAGAAAAATTTCAAGAATTAGAAAGTTTAATGCCTGGGTACAGAATACCTAAACCTAAATTTTTTGGTTCTGCAGAAAAAGTAGCGGATCAAATTCAAAAATGGTATGAGGCAGGTGCGATGGACTTATTGAAGATCAGACAGGAGCATCCTTCAGGATTCGATGACTTCATCAAATTTGTTATTCCTATTTTGCAAGAAAAGGGAATTTTCCGTACGGAATACGAATCAAACACTTTACGTGGTAATTTAGGTTTGCCCTATCCAGAAAATAGATATTCAGTTTGAAAAAGAATAGTTGCAACTGATGTGAACTCGTTTATATCATGATTAATTACTAAATAATCAGTCGAAGCGTTTTTTGAAACCCGTTAATCTGTGATGTGATGATTAACGGGTTTTTTGTTGCGGAATATCAATAAGGATCTGTATTGAAGGATTGACCTGTCAAGTTCGAAAACTTCACGAAAAACATAGATTCTGGTGCAAGGATGGATACAAACTCATCCCCAGAAACACTTATCATTCTTCTGTAATAATGGTAGATATTGCTTTTTTACTCAACAAACTTTTTCTCCCTGCTGTTGAAATTATAATAATATCATACCTATCAAAACCTTCGATTATGCCTTTAAGATGAACACCATTAGTCGTTATAACAGTACACATCTTGCGGTAATTCTGGAAATTTTGCAATAGATTATCTTGTGTATTGTCTTCTAACTCAAATTGTTTATTAGACATTCCGTTATCCCTCTCTCTCACTGGTATTGGAATGGATTTTCTTTTCATCAACCAATCTGGATGGCGTGGAATCATTACCTTCAGGATCAACCACAGATACTGCAAGCATTGTAGTTAGAAGTCGTCCTCGGATCATTTTCAAGTAATTTTGCCGAAGTTCCAACTGTTCTGATTTCTCCTGGTCGGTCAGTTCACTATTCCTTTGTTTTCAGCTTAATTCATTAGTTCTGTCCAGATATGGGATCAGCATGTTCATACGATCCTCTATTTTTAGTTTGTGGAACCAAGCTTGACTACACTCGGGAATTATATTAAGCAAGCTAAGTATTTATCGAAAAAATAGAGAGTCACACTATATTCCTCTCCATTTGTTGCATGAATTGCCTCAATATCAGCCGATCTTCCGAAGAAATGGATTGAAGTAGTTTCTCTTGCTGCTCTCTCCATTTATGCTCAACCGGTTTTTCTAATTCTTTGCCCTTATCGGTTAGAAAGATACGCATGATCCTTGCATCCTGTACATCACGTTTGCGATATATAAATCCATTCTGCTCCAGTGATTTGACCATGTTTGTAACCGTTGGTGGTTCGCATTTCATATGTTCACTTAGTTGCATCTGTGTTACCCCATCACCCAACCACAGCCGATACAACAAATTATCTTGTCCTACATATAAATTAAGTTCCCGAAGAGATTCACTATAGTTTCGACGCATTTGGGAGGAAATTCGATCTAAAGACTGTCGAATTTCACAATCTACTATATTTGTCATGAACGATTCCTCCCTAACATCCGAATTATATTTAGCAGACTAAATGTATCATGGAGATATACAGGTGTCAATTCACCTCTGGTAACAATGAAACTAATAGTCTTGGAAGGATGAAATTAATGGTCTGTTGTTGCTTGGCTCGCCATATCGTTAAGTTGCGTTACAAAAGCTCCTTCATTCGGACCTTGATTATCACGAATCATTTTCGCTTGTTCCACGAGAACTTCTTCAGCATCCGTACCGAGTAATCTTATGGTTTCTTTAATGAATGCTTCAAGTGGCATCGCATGTGGATCGTCACTAAGATCTGCCATGAGTTCTGTTTGAACCCCAGGTGGTATAATTTCTAATACTTTTACTGTTGTATTTTTAAGCAAATAACGTTGTGATAAGGTATAAGAATGGAGCGCTGCTTTGGTCGCGGAATACACTGCAGTCGCTGCGTACGGAATAAACCCGATTGAAGAAGTCGTATTAATGATCACAGCTTCTTCTTTAGACTTCAAATGTTCAATTAATGAAGATGTCATTCGAATGGGTCCAAGCAAGTTTGTTGAGACCGTTGAAACCAGAACCTCTTCGTCAATCACACCTGCAGCCTCATCGAAAAGCATGATGCCGGCGTTATTAAATAAGACATTCAACTCAGGGAAGTCCCGAATAAGTTGCTTAGCCGTTGCCTCAATACTGGAAAGATCCTGTATGTCCAGTTCAACTGCAGACATTCCGGGATTAGCACTAAGTACTTCCTCCAGACGCTCTTTTCTTCTACCCGAGATGATTACTTTATTTCCAAGCTTGTGTAAAGCTTCTGCCAATGCACGTCCAATTCCTGAGCCGCCACCTGTAATGAAGATCGTGTTTCCTGTAAGTTTCATTTTAAAATCCCTCCAATATTTAGTTTTCTTAATCACTTTGTAGTTTTATTATTTACACTGTTAGATGAAATCGTTACTTACTATTAACCTTGCACTTTAAAGTTTCTGAATGGACTAACCACCTTCTTAGTATTATACTATTACAACAATAGTTGCTTTAGTAGTTCAATTGTATCCGGAATATCATTGAGGAACAACCAACAATGCGAGTCTTTTGTTGGTTTAAAAAAAGGGAGATAGATTCATGGGACTTAAAGTAAGAAATATTCGTACAACTCGAACAAGAGAATCCATTTTCGAGGCGCTTTTCGAACTGATGGAAGAAAAAGATTTTGATAAAATCACCATACAAAACTTAACGGAACGGGCCCAAATCAATAGGGCAACATTCTATGCTCATTTCCAGGATAAATATGAATTGTTGGATGAGATTATAAAAAAATCAGCAGAAGAACTTATTCAACAACATACTAATGGTGTGTGTGCATTTACCAAAGACAATATGATGCACTTGGTATTCGCAGCATTTGAGTATCATCAACAAGTCAAAAAGAAATGTCGAAGAAACTATAATAAAATTATTCCTCTTCTCTCTTCAAAATTAGTCATTGCACTTAAGCAGTATTTGGATCTTTGTATGCAGGACATAAACTCTGATGAACGTACTTTGTACGCACAAATCTATGCTAACATGATAAATGAAGCAGTTACTCTGCATACTGCGGAACAAACTAAACTAACAGAACGAAGTATAGCAGAGCATATTGTTCGAATGATGCACCAAAACTAAACGATAAAATGAGAGCAACATCAGTAGCCACTGTTACTAATGTTGCTCTCATTTTATCTCATAGTTTTGAAGAGGCATCAAACCAAGGAATTTTAGGTCTGCACGGTTTCAGCCTACAATAGCTTTTCGTCAAGTATTCACACTATAATTCTGACTCATATCGAGGAAAGCAGATCGAAAGAATGTGAACAACTCTAAAGTTCAGGAAGATTGGATTTATCGTTAAACTTATTTTTTGGCAAAACCTTGCTTGTTCAAATAGGCCATCATTTGCGGCTGAATACTTCTCTCGAGGTGATCCTGGATATGGTCACTCCATCCTTTTACTTTTTTCACAGTGAAAGGGGCTCTCGTCGGTCGATTTTCATAATACTTCAACATCGTTTCATCATAGATAGCTAATTTCTCTTGATCAAGAGATTGATACTGATTCTCAAGTAAAACCATGGATTGAGGCAGCCGAGGTTTAAGCTCAGGTTTATCTCCATCTGGATGACCGATGCACAGCCCCACTAAAGGAATCACATATTTCGGTAAACCTAATACATCAGATAGCTCGTTAATATTTGCTCTGACCGCACCAATATACACCCCGCCGAGCCCCATGGATTCGGCCGCGGTCAATGCATTTTGTGCCACCAGTCCTGCATCGAATGAACCGATTAGCAGAAATTCAATATATTCGATATCCACATCCGGAGCGATTTCATGATTTCGGTTGAAGTCTGCACAGAATATCCAAAATTCGGACGCTTCTTCAATATAAGGTTGATCAACACAGAGATGTCTGACTTTTTTTCGAAGCACTGGATCTGTGATTCGAATAATGGATACCGCCTGCAGAAGACTGAACGATGAAGTTTGATTCGCTGCCTGAAATATTGCATCTATTTGTTCCTCAGTTAGGGGTTGAGATGTGTAAGAACGAAACGATGTATGATTATGAAGCAATTCGAGTGTGTTATTCATTAAAAACCTCTCCTTTATTCTTTGATTCCATATTCTCTCGTAATATTTTCCTTCATATTCTTTTTGGTTAGGATTAGAAATATTGACGTTCACCTGTCTGTGCTGATTTTTCGACGGCATCCAGTAACTGATGAAGTTTCACCGCATCTGCAAAAGTAGGTGCTAAGGTCGTACCTTCCTGAATATCTTGGGCGAACTTACGATAAGCCTGAGCCATGTTCAGAACAAATCCGGAGTCGTTATATAGAGAATGTGGAGCCGAGTAATAGGCATCGGGAATGGTTAGTTCGCGAAGCTCGTTGTCCGTAGATCCTGCACCGCGTAATTGATGTGATCCGAATTGAATGGATGCAGGGGCGCTCAGAACAATCGTGCCGTTGTCTCCGAAGATTTCAAGTGTAAGTCCTGTCTGATGTTTAACTCCACCTTGAATATGGACACTGGCTGCTGCCCCATTAGTCAATTTCCCTGTAATCATGATCTGATCATCCGTTGTTTTCTTGATGACTTTCTGAATATCAACCAATTCAACTTCTGGAAACTGTTGAGCTGTGGTAGCAGACAATTCTGTAAAGTCCCCAAGCATGTAAGTGAAGGCATCCAGATTATGGCCCCCTACAATGGTCAGCAAGTTCCCTCCAACTTTTCGGTCATACAAATACGCAGTCGACTTGTCACCAACGCCACCCATGCCATCTATAGCGATCTTCAGGTTGGCAGATAACACTTTACCGATATAACCTTCTGTCAATAAATCTTTTACATATTGAATGGCCGGGGCTTGTCTAGCCTGTAATCCAATCGCATTTGGCAGTTGGGTAGATGATACCCATTCCTGCATTTCAAGCGCTTCCTCTGTATTCGAACCCAAAGGCCATTCACAATAGATTGGTTTGCCAGCAGGCACGACGGCTTTAACGGCGTTATAATGTTCCTTGACATTAATACTTACAACAACCATATCCACATCAGGGTGCTGAGCCAACTCCTCCATATTATCAAAGCCATGATCTGCCCGGAAAGCTTCTGCGCTTTTCTTCGCACTAGCCATATTGCTTGTCCCCACTGCTGTAAGCTCAAACTCATCCAAATGCTCAATAGCTGGAATGTGTGTACCACTCGCCCACCCATTATTAATGGAAGCCCCTATGATTCCTGTACGAATTTTCTTACTCAATGTATAACATCTCCTTTATTTTAAATAACAAATTTCTGATTGTTACTTCGTGTATTGATTTTCAGGGTAAGGTAGACCTAAATTCCCCCGAAGTGTGTCATCCTCATATTCCTTGCGGAATATGCCTTTATCTTGCAAGATGGGAACAACCAATTTAATAAAGTCTTTAAATCCTGCTGGATGATCTTGTCTAATGAGCAAGATATCCATGACGCCTGCTCTATACCAATGTTCGATTTGTTCGGCAACGTGCTCCGCCGATCCTATTAACCCAGGTTTCGGCATTCGATAACCTTGTGGCATCCATGATTCGATTTCCCTTAGCTTTTCGAGAGCCTCTTTCTCCGTTTTACCAACGATCGGGTTGTGAGAAGGCATCATCAACAGATCATGTGGTGAACGCCCTTGATTTTGAACTTTACGTGTCAGTTCAGCAGTGAATGCCTTGAGGTATTCCAGATCATGTCCAGGTGCCATGATGACTTCAGCATGCTGTGCAGCAATATCCATGAACTCCGGGGAAGTGCCGGCTTGAAAGACCACCGGTCTGCCTTGCTTCGATCGACTGATATTTAAAGGACCCTCCACGGAGAAGTAATTCCCGTTATAATGTAGAGGATGCATCTTACGCGGATCATAAAATACCCCACGTTCCTTATCACGTATAAAGGCATCGTCTTCATACGAATCCCAAAGGCCTTCAACAATTTCCAAAAACTCTTTTTTCATGGGATAAAGATCTGCTTTTCTTAAATGGGACCGACTGTAATTGGCTAACCCTCCCGGATTCGAGGTGATCGCATTCCACCCTGCTCTGCCCTTGCTAATCTTGTCGAGTGAGGCGATTTGCCTGGCAACTGTAAAGGGATCAGCATATGAAGTCGCTATGGTTGCAGCCAAGCCAATGGAATGTGTTACCATACTTAGTGCAGACAAAATGGATACGCCCTCAAACATACTTAGATAGTGTGGGATCATGCCAGGTCCAATATGACTTACGTCTGCCAAAAAGATGAGATCGAACTTTGCCTGTTCAAGTTGTATGGCTTTCTGTACGTAATACTCAATATTTTCACTGGCATCTGCTGGAATAGCGGGGTGTCTCCAACCCGTGTGATTCCAACCCACGCCATCAATAATTCCTCCTAATTTAAGCTTTCTTTCTTCCATAGTTGAATGATCTCCTTTTCACGAGTTCACTTATTCCCCTGTGATAAACCTAATTCTTTTGCCAATAATTCATGGCCTTTCTTGCGGCTCTCTTGATTCGGATAAAAGTCTGCAATCATAATTTCGTCCACTAAACTTGCTTTCGCAAGCTGCCAAAGGTGCTCCGCAACTTGTTCGACACTTCCAATCACAAAGCGATCTTTATTACGTTCCCTGGCCAGCTCTTCATGAGGCGTATAGGTGTGATTTTTGGCTTCTTCCGGTGTAGGGAAAGTAAGGTTTCTCGTCCCCGTACTCATCTGTGCCCACATTAACTCAGCTGGTCCTGCGATATATTTAGCCTCTTCTTCCGTTTCGGCTGTAATAACGATTGTCGCTAACATACTTTGAGGTTCCGTAAAATAAGACGAAGGCTTAAAATTCGCATGATAAGCTCTCAACACAGGAATAGCCAGTTGCGGTGCCAAATGTGCAGCAAATACAAACCCTAATCCTTTTTCCAAGGCAAAATGTAATCCACCCTCGCTAGATCCTAGCATAAACAGATCTGGAACCATGGAATGATCTCCCGGAGGATGGATGGAACTAAACGGGTGGTTTTCTTTGAAGTCACGGGCAAAGAAAGAAAGCAGGTTATCTAATTGCTCTGGAAAATCATTCACTTCCATTAATTCTTGAGACCTCAACAATGCCAACATGGTTCTGCCATCCGTGCCTGAAGCTCGTCCAATCCCGAGGTCAATCCGCCCTGGATATAATCCTTCGAGGAGCGTAAAGTTTTCCATCACTTTCAAGGCACTGTTATTCGGCAACATGATGCCACCTGAGCCTACTCGAATGCTTTTGGTATGAGCTGCCGCATGCAAGCTCAGTAAATCTGGTGAGGTACTCATCAAGTTTTTGGTGTTATGGTGTTCTGTAAACCAATATCTGTTAAACCCCCACTGTTCTGCGAATTGAACCATTTCTGTCACGTTCTGAAGGCTTTCTGAAGCCTCAGATCCTGCATAGATATGAACAAATTCCAAAATCGAAAGTTTTAGTCCATTTGCTGTATTCACATCGGATACACCTTTCTGAGTTATATTTATTATTTAGCTTGCTAACTATAGGATTAAAAAATATAATAATTACTTAGCCTACTAACTATAAAACCAAATGAGTTTATATTTTTACACTTTAGTCAAACTAAAATGGTTTTGTTTTGATTCTTGAACCAATCATAAGTGTATTCGTTTCGTTTGCAAAGAGGGCAATTTAAATGAACATAGTACATCTTTTTGTACCTTTGGATCAGGAGTGATATGAATGAGAGTTTGCAACGAAGGATTTGAACAAGAGTTTATAGATGGAAAAAGTGACATGTACGCCATAGCTTTTACTCAGAATGTCCTCTCTGGGCGTTGGAAATATTTTATCTTATGGTACCTAAAAGACGAAACACGTCGATATACGGATATCAAAAAATTCCTTGGAGATCTGTCTCAAGGCTCCCTCACAAAGCAGCTTAAAGAATTGGAGAATGATGGTGTTATTCAACGTGATGTTTATCCGGAAGTTCCTCCGCGAGTTGAGTATTCGTTAACAGACAAGGGAATGAAGTTACTACCGATCCTTGAAAAGATGGAGGACTTCGGCAAAGAATACGGCTAGGCAACTTAATTGAAATGGATAGCTTAACCCAAAAAAGCCGCAAATTTAGCGGCTCTTTTACTCTGAAAAATTTCTATTCTACTTTATAATCAGTAACTACATCAAATTCTCCAATAATATTGTCTCCTTCTACATCATACAAATGAATCGTTCGAACAGTACCATTCACTTGTGTTTGTGCCAAGGCTTCTTCGATGGTAGTGATTTTAGGTGTAAGATCTTCAGCTTTTAGATAACCTTCGATTCCATTGGTGCCAATTGCAGCAATCAAATCGGGTTCAACCCCAATGATTGGTTCAGATAATGCTGAGCCATAGGTATCGCCCTGTGAATTGACATCATATTTAGTTTGAAGCAATAATTCGTGAATCGTTTCCGATGTTTCAGTGTTGTTTTCAAATAAAACATTTGATGAATTTACGTTCGATAACTTTAAGTTTGGCGATTTGTATCCAGTATACCGTGTGTATCCATTCCCATTATAGAATTCACCAACGTTCTGAGCATAATACGTCGTTTTAGTCGTTATTCTTGGAGAGTAGACAAAAAAACTAGAGGTTTTCGACGTATTATATGTCATGGAACTTGAAGCTGTTAAGCTTCCGCCAGATGTGTACAATCTAGCCATAGCTCCCATATATCCATTTGGAACACTTGCTGAAGCCTTCACTGATGCAACGGCTTCAGCAGTCGTACCTGTAGTGAAATTTCGAGTCCATACTTCAGATGTGAAAGTGTACGTGTGTCCCTTAATTTTGGGTGTACTATACGGTGAAGATGCAGTATTAGCCAGGACTGTTGAAGATGCCAAAAATAACGATAGAATACAAATCATTACCGTACTAACTTTCTTCGTTTTTCTCTTATTCATAGTTTATCCTCCTCATAATAAAAAATATTTGGATTATAGTTTCAATCTTTAATCCCTCTCTGTAAATATATTAAATTTATTGTAATAATTAGATTTATTTCCCTTTTATCATAGCACTGTTCCAGTTTTTTTGAAATAGATTCGCTAGTTTTCTTGCCTTAACATCAAAGACATACTTTTGACACCTTGCTCCGGAATTCACGAATCGCTCCTTTTCAGCTCTGCCATTCGATGTGGGTCTCTTCCTTATGGCTGGATGTCTTATGATATATTATATTAACAGGCATCGAGCACATCCATGTTTAGTAGCAGTTGTATCACCTCTCATATTGACTATTGTAGAGTGGATCGCCAAAGATTACTGAAAAGTGTGGTATTTTAATGGGAGGAACATCATCTGGTCTTATGCTTCGTATTTTAATCCCTATGGTGATGGCTTATGTATACAGTTTGATCTTCAACAAAATGTTCAAACCAGGTAACCCTTCATAAAGTATGTATTCTCAGCAAGCATAGGCAAATCAATAGATCAATAGGGTTCCATATTACTTATCTTTGTTAAAGGGTGGATGATATGTTTTTCTTCTTTTTCTTTCTGTTACTTGGAATGATTGGTTTATTCTTTGGAGTTAGAGCAATGAGACGACCCAATTCATGGCCTTTTAATCGTACGAAGGATGAACTTCATGAATACGATATGATGGGCATCAAGTTTAGAGGCGTTTTTCTCCTTGCTTTTGGTACTGTTCTGACTATCGCCTCTTTCAGACTTCTTCTTATTTAAAATCCAAAAAAGCCGCTAATATAGCGGCTCTCAATCGGGCCTTACTCTGGTCCCGCTCAATATCGTGGTATCAACCATTAATCTATGGTTTAATATTAGCTTGCTGACCATCAGGAGCCACCGACTTATCGTTCGTCTTCACACCCCTGCGCTTTTTGTACCCTTTAAATATGAAATACCCCACTATGATTAAGATAATCGGCATTCCGTACAGTAATAGAATATAGAAACTGAACAGCAAAAGTACGATTATCGACCCATCTATTACATTCAATATGCACACTCCTTTATAAGTATTACTGGCTGAATGATTACTACATTACTCAATAACTACTCTCTCATCTTCATATGTAAAAAAATATTATTCATAGAAAAAACATATTTTTTCTTATGTTAATTGTATAGACAAATAAAGTTGCTATTATAGCAACTTTATTAAATGACATTCTTAGATTTCTTAAGCATTTTCAGGTTCATAGATTCCATAACCATTCTTGCCATTCTTTTTAATCTTGTACATGGCTCCATCCGCATGTCTCAGAAGTTCGGAAGGCTCCTGTCCATGCTTGGGAAATAGGCTGATACCAATACTCATCGAAAGGTTGATATAGTTTCCGGCAATTTTGAAATGGGTACTGAATGCAGCTTCCAATCTTTTGGCGATGACTTCAGCATCGTGATCATCTTTCAGATGGCTTAAAATGATGAATTCGTCCCCGCCAAGCCGAGCTACAGTGTCCGCACCTGGAATTGTTTCGCTTAATCGCTTTGCCATTTCCAACAACACTTGATCGCCAACATGGTGTCCATATGTATCATTCACTTGTTTAAACCCATCAGCATCCACAAACATGACGGCTAGTTTGTTATGGTTTCTTTTGGCATTACTGATGGCCCAGGCAAGACGGTCATTATAAGCAAGACGATTAGGCAGACCGGTAAGTGGATCATGCAAAGACAAGTGCTTGCTGATTTTCTCGGAGATTTTGATTTTGGCGTACTCCGTCTCCAGTTCTTTGATCAGATTTTTAAGTTTATATACCCTGGTATTGGTGTGTGTCATGTCAGTAATCTGAATAAGGACATAACTCCGATCTTCATGATAGAGCGGTTCAACATGCATATTTTGTCTGAATAATTGTTCATCCTCTCCTTCAGTAGGAAGAATGAACGCCTTATGTAAAGCGCTTGAGCAAAACCTGCTCTGTCCATGATACAGCGCATTTTGCAAAATATTTAAATATATGTTCGACTTAAACCGTGGGCAGACCTCAAGCAGATTTAAGCCAACTACCTCTTCTACATTCTTGCCAGTAAAGCGCTCCAACCAGGCATTCCACACAACAATTTTTAAATGCCTGTCCACGATCATTATTCCCATATGGGCTTTGTTCAAAGCTTGTGAAATAAGATTATCCATTGTCCGCCTCCAACAAAGCGTCCATTTTGGCCAGCAGGCTCGATATGGAGTTCATACTCAGTGCTATGACAATGATACCTGTCACATCCGTATCGGCAAGTAAAAACGAGGTATGTAAAACCAGGACATAAACTTCATTCTGAAGCAATATTTGTTGATCGGAATTGGTGACATAGATCAGTTCAATATCAGGCAGGACGTATTCCAGTTTGATCTCCAGGAAGTTACCGAATTCTCCAATAATGGCGTTAAGCAGGACATTGCTAACTTCCTTCAAAACGTCCAAATCCGTGTCCATCAGGTTCGGATCGTTCGGTATAACGCTCTCACCCAGTTCTCCAAGACAGATGTTTGCCAATACTTTAGCCTGCTCAACAGGAAACATCAGAAATGCTTTTCCCTGAAATTCGTATCCAAACTGTAAGGATGACCTAAACAGGTGACCTTCACTAAAGAAAATGTTGTATCTTCGATCTCCAGGATCAACATCGGATATGGAGATTAGTTCCACTTCCGGAATATTCAAAACGATACGCTTGTCTACAATCTCTGACAACATGTTAGCCGCTTGTCCCACGTAAACGTTCACTAGTTCAGTAAGCAAATCCTTCTGTAAATCATTCAGCATGATAGGCCGCCTGAATCAGTTGAATCATAGTAGTTGCCTTCTCGGCGGTTAAAGGTTTATTCAAAAAACCAGAAATGCCTAACATTTCAACTTCATCCCTAGTTGTCTTCTGAATATCTGCAGATAAGATAATAATTTTGACATTGCTATCCGTTTCTCGAATCATTCGAAGCATTTCTTGTCCGTTCAAATCAGGCATCAGCAGGTCAGTGGTTATAAAATCAGGTTGAAATTCCTTAAATAGGTTGTATCCTTGCTCTCCATTGTTAGCAATCTGAATCTCGCATTCTGGAATATGATCAACAATCAGCTTTGTAAGCAATTTCTGTACGAAAATGGAGTCTTCCACGATTAATACTTTCATTTTCTCTTCAGTCTCCTTGATAAAATGGTAAGAGCTCGGGATGGTCAGGCGCTGTGGACAGTTCTTGATATAGGGCTTTCGCGCGCAGTGGCACCCTGAAAAGAGACTGACTGGTGAATCAAGTAAATATAAATTATAGTAACTTTAATTTAATTGTCAACAACATTATTGAATAAGTTCGATTCGTGTGCAATTGACATACTAAGGTCTGCCGTTTAAAAAACATAAAAAAACGGTCACCTAGTGACCGTTTTTGATCGGTTATCTGGAACTGCATTAAGTTTACTCTTTTACCCCTCCAAGCTGCAAGCCATGAACGAAATACTTCTGCAAAAATGGATATACGACTAAGATGGGTAATGCGGCAACAATCGTAATCGCTGCCCGAATAGATACAGGTGTGACCATGTTACGCGCAGCACCAAGATCTGCACCATTGGCAACGGCTGCACTGCTGTTGGAATTCATAGAAGATGATAATAGTTTCATCAACTCATATTGCAGCGTGCTCAAGTTTTGTTTGGAAGATGCATACAGAAACGTATCAAACCAAGAGTTCCATTGACCGACTGCAATGAACAGCGCAACAGTAGCGAGAACCGGTTGGCACAGCGGTAGAATAATGGAAATGAATGTTCTGAAATCTCCAGCACCATCGATTTTGGCGGATTCGATCAATCCCTCGGGTAGTGTCTGGATATAAGTTCGAATAACAATCATATTAAAGGCACTGATCAGCCCAGGAATAATGTACACCAGGAAGTTGTTTAACAAATGCAAATCTTTCATTAGGAAGTAAGTTGGAATAAGACCTGCACTAAAATACATCGTAAGAACAACTGTAATGGTAATGGGCTTTCGTAATATATAATCTTTTCGGCTTAGTGTGTAAGCCAGCATGGAGGTTAAGAATAGACTTAAAACTGTCCCCAAAACCGTTCTCGCCACAGATATACCAAAGGCGCTGAAGATGGTCCCTCCTGCAAATACTGCTCTGTAGTTTTGATCTGTCCATACCCGAGGCCACAGATAAATCCCACCCCGGATGGTGTCATTACCGGCATTGAATGATACGGCGAGTGTATTCACAAACGGATACAGGGTAACAATCGCGATTGCGATCATCAGTATACCATTTAACGTATGGAAGACAATCGGTTCAAGCCGAGATTTATTGATTCCCATCTCTAGTCCCCCTTATATTAATCGGTCTTCCCCGAGCCGTTTGGAAATTGAATTCGCCGCAAAGATCAGCGTGATACTAACTACTGTTTTGAAGATACCTGCCGCAGTAGCCAAAGAATAATTCCCGATCTGTAGTCCGTACTTCAGGACAAATATATCTATCGTCTGTGACCAGTCGACAACCACACCATTACCTAACAGATACTGAACCTCGAATCCAGCTTCCAAAATCCAGCCCATATTCATAATCAGCAAAATGATAACAATGGATTTGATTCCGGGTAAGGTCACATACAGCATTTTCTTATATCGGTTCGCACCATCAATCTCTGCCGCTTCATAGAGGGAAGGATCGATAGACGTGATGGCCGCCAAATAAATAATGGCATTCCAGCCAACTTCTTTCCATACATGGGATGCGCCTACAATGCCCCAGAAGTATTCCGGAACGCTAAGCCACATGATAGGTTCTTGAATGATATGCAGCTTCATGAGTACCACATTCACAATCCCACCATCTACAGATAGTGAACTTGCTACGATACCTGTCACAATAATCCATGAGAGAAAGTGAGGTAAATACGATATTGTTTGAATGGTTCGTTTATATAACTTATGTTTGATCTCATTAAGTAAAATGGCAAATATAATTGCTGTCGCAAATCCGAGCACCATATTGATGACGCTCATCGCAATGGTATTACGAAGCACGTTAAGAAATGCATCGTCTGTTAACAAAAACTTAAAGTGTTTGAGCCCGACCCATTCCTGCTGCGTGAAACTCTTCGCAGGACTGTAATTCTGAAAGGCCATAACCCAGCCCCAAATGGGATAATACGAGAATACGAGAATGTACGCAACGATGGGCAATGACATGAACATGAGTTGTCTTTGTCCGCGCAATCGTTTTAACAGTGGTGCTTTGGGAACGACTGTACGGGTGGTTTGCTCTGGTATGGCTCCAGGCGTGTTCGCCATCTTTCACTCCTCCTATTGGCTTGCAGCGACTTTAAGCATGATGTCCCCGGAAGGCACTCGCCTGAGTAATCCTTTGGTTGATACCTTCCGAGAGAATCATTGCCGCATTTTTTTATTTAACAGACCAGTTCTCGATTCTCCATTTCAGTTGATCATTAATTCGATCTTCATAGGATTTGACATCGATCTTCTTGTAAGCGTCTACATATTCAGTCCAAATGTTATCGAACTCATTCGGTTTTGACATGATTGCTTTAGGCAAGAATTTCAATGAAGTGTCTGTCATTTGTTTGTTCGCTACCGCAGCATCAGAGCCTTCTTTCAGATCGACCTGCCATGCTGGATAGTACACTGGATTTTCTGGTGCAGGAGAGAAGAAGTCACTCCACGTTTTGAAGCCGTATGCATCCAGAAGTTCTTTATCTTCCGGTTTGAGGTTGTCATAGAATTCCTCAGGTTGGTTGATCGCTCCAATTGCATTGCCATCTTCAAATGTTCCTTCGAGCTTCGGTGCAGCAGCGTAGAAACCTTCAGCTTTGTTAACCAATCTCCATGCTGGATCATCCTGCTCTGTCCGTTGCTCTGGTGTACGATAGAATCTTCCCTCTTCATTCACTTGGTAGTCTACACCCTCTTCACCCCATGACAAGAGCTTCTGGTACTTCTCGTCCATAAGCTTATCGAGGAATTTGATGAGTGCGACAGGGTCTTCGGCATCTTTACTGATACCAAAACCATTGTTCAAGTTAATGACCGGACGATCCAGATAATGATCTGTGATACTTGTATCATAGACAAGCGGGAAGCCTACGTATGTCTGGCCAATTTTCCCCTGTGCTACGAGTGGGTCTTCGCCGGCTTGGAAATTCCAGTGCTGGTCGAACATACTAAGCACACGTCCCGAAGAAATTTTGGCCAGATATTGATCGTAGTTCTGAACAAAGGCTTCTTTATCCAGCAATCCCTCGTTGTACAGATTGTTTAGTTCCTTATAATACCGTTTGGAGATATCTTTGTCGGCAAAAACGGTTGCGACTCCACTATCATCTACGACTACGCCCCCGTCGTTGGGGTGACCCGTAAGATGTTCAGGTGGGTTAAGCAAAGGGAACGTCCGCCAGTCTGAAGCCAATGTAGTGAAACCAATCGTTGGTTGACCATCAATAGTTGGATTCTTGGCTGCATAATCACGGACCAACTTTGTGAAATCATCCAACGTTTTAGGAGTTGGGTACCCGGCATCCTTCAGTATGGACTTTTGGATCCAGAATGCAGGACCAGAATAATAGTTACTAATGAACTCTCCTGTATACACTCCATAGTTAGGCAACCAGTAAATATGTCCGTCACTGGAATCTTTCATCCGGTTCCAGTCTTTACCGAAATGTTTCTTCAGATTAGGTGCATGCTCTTCAATGAGATCTTCGAGCGGAATAACCGCACCCGCTGAGACCAACTTGGTGTCTGCTGTGATCAGATCCGGGAAATCGCCCCCGGCAATCATAACGCCCAACTTCTGTTGAAGATCACCTACTAGAAACTCCATCTCAAGATTAACGCCGAGTTCATCCTGAATCTTCTTGTAGATTCGGTTATCTTTAGCTGGCGCCTGATTTGGCGTTCCGATAAAGGCCGAGATGTTCAGTACCTCTTTCCCATCCTTTGTAGTCGCTTTCTCATTGTCACCGCTGCATCCTGCCAGTGCCAAACTCAAAGCCAGAACGAGTGATACGGAACCCCAAAGCTTCTTTTTCTTAAGTCCCCCCATGTACTTGCCCTCCTTGGAAGTGGTATGTCTTACTGTTTTTAGTATGAAGAAATGTATGCGGTTACAAAATATATACATTTAAGGTCTACCCCCCTGTAATTGTAGGTCTTATTCAGGAGGGGTTCTTCTTTTTCATGGATCAATTCGCATACTTTTGCCTGTATTCTACTGGTTTCATGGCTGTTCGTTTTTCGAAGTGTCTGAGAAAATGCTGGTAACTGCGGTACCCTACTTGCTCCGCAATCGCACTGGATGTTTGATTCGTCTGCTGGAGCAGACGCTTCGCTTCTTCCATTCTTAAATCATGTACTACCTCGATTACACCCTTACCATACTTTCGCAAAAAGGATTGCCCTAAATGGACAGGATTCACGTAGAATCGTTCTGCGAGCTCCTGGATCGTAAATGTCTCCCTGTAATGCATCTGCACATATTCAGCAACCGTCGCCTGGATGCCACCCATTTGCCTCTCCCGGAAAATGGCCAGTGCTGACTTGCATTGCAAACAGAAATGTTCCAGATTGTTAGCAACCTCTTCTATATTTCGTTGGCCCTTCTCCAGAATTCCACTCGCCAATTCGTTCATTAGAGCATTAGGTTCTCCTCCTAATTCTCTGCACAGGGACAATCCGCGGAATATAATATGGGTAGAGAAAATATGTACAATCTCTGGCGCAGCCTTCATCTGTACAAACAGTTCAAAAGCACTCCGAATCGCAGACGAGAGTTCCTCTACAGAACCGTTTTCAAGCAAATCGCAAATATGGTCCACCTCTGACAGCGTTTCTGGATCAAACTGCCAATTTTCCAGCTGAATATCTTCGGCAAACAAAAGACGCTCTTGATTAAAAAACAAATAACGCCCAACTTCCTGAGCGGAGCGGAAGGATTCAGATAAATGCTCCAGTTTGTTGACCGTTAATCCAACCGCGATATGAATATCTCCGCAGCCGTTATGTTGCATATTATTCATCAAACGCTGGGTAAAAGCTTTAATTGCTTCAAACGTCTCATTTCTATTATTCGTTTCCTCCCCCCATACAAGCCCCAATGAGTCTCTTGTTCTGTCTATCACATAACAGCAAGTTGTTTCTTCAGCCGTTTGTTCGACTACTGAACAGACTTCCTGAATATCTCCCTGAAAGGCTATCCGCAGGTATGCCCAATGGGACTTGTTTAAACGAGGACGTATCTCTGACATCTCCTCCTCCGATATATTTTGCTTATCCTTAATCAGTGCGGACAAAAACGCTTTGATCCTTTGCTCGTTTGCATGTTCCCTTATACGCTCCTGGGTTTCACGCTCCTGCAATTGCATACGGAGACGGACCAACATATCCTCTGCTTCTGTACTGTCAACCGGTTTGGTTAGATAGTTGGAGACACCTAATCGAATAGCTTGTCTGGCATAATTAAAGTCACTGTATCCACTCGTGATGACAAACAGCACAGACTCATGTTCCAATCGTCGTGCTTCTTCTACAAGTTCCAGCCCATTCATCACAGGCATACGAATGTCTGTCACCACGAGATCAGGTCGATCTTGTTCCATCATCCGAATGGCTTCCTCACCGTTGGCGCACACACCTCTGATTTCGAAACCATACTTTTCCCAATTGATCAGAAGCTGTAACCCTTCAATGGCATAAGGTTCATCATCGACTAACAATACTTTATACATGAGAGTTTACCTCCTATTTCCTCTGTTCCAGCTTGGAGATCGGTATACGGTACCCTGCAATGGTTTCCTTTCCAGGTACACTGCTTAGATCAAATATCGCATTTCCTTCATAAAAGAGTTCCAACCTGCGGTAGACATTGCGGAGTCCTACATGCTCGCCGTTCCTGGGTCTTTCAGAACGAATATCTCGCAGGAGCTCGGTTAATCTCCCTGCATCCATACCGATTCCATTATCGATCACCTGAATAACCAGTTCAGAAGCGTTTCGACTCGCCGTTATCTTGATCTGTCTTCCATTTTTTCGCGCCTGCAAGCCGTGTTTGCAGGCATTTTCGACGAGCGGTTGAATACTCATTCTGGGAATGAGCAACGAAGCTGCATCAGGATCAACCTCGAAGGTATAATCAAACAGCTCTCCAAAGCGAAACTTCTCAATCTGGAGATAAAGATTCGTAAATTGCAGCTCTTCTTGCAAAGGAATCAGATTGTCAGAATGACTGAGCAACTGTCGCATCAGTTTGGACAGACTTTTAATAATCTCAATTACTTCTGTATATCCATTCTTCGTACTCACGACCAGCAAGGCATTCAATGTGTTAAATAAAAAATGGGGATTCATCTGACTCTGGAGCATCGACAATTCAGTCCTCACTTGATCCAGCTCCAGATCTTTTTGACGGATTTCCAGTTTATATACGTCATTAATCAGCGTATGAATTTTACCAATCATGATGTTAAATGTACGAATTAGCCCGCCAATTTCGTCGCGGCCTTCGTGAATTTCAATGAGATCGAATCGTTCGTTACGAACCTTCTCCATATGTCTGGATAACTTGCGAATCCGATAGTGGTAGGAACGTAAAATAATGTAGATCAATACAGAGGGGACCACGATACTTAATGCGAGCAACCCCAGAATTGATTTAAAGGCTTCTTGCAAAAGGTGGTCAAGGTGACGCGTATCGGCAACTCCAATCAATTTCCAACCCTTTAGGTAGGCTAGATTCCCCAACGATTTTTCGAGCGTGTAAGCAGAATCTCCAGATTCCTTGAGCATTGATTCATTATCAAGGGGGGATAAGTCGGTTTCGCTGAATTCCCCACTTGAAACGACAGTTCGATTATTGCTGTCCACCAGACGCAGCTGAAGACTGTCTGATTCACGATTTAAAATGCTATACACCCGGCTCAGTTCCAGATCAATCTTGGAATACTTGTTGTAACTGGCATAGGAAGTATAGGTATCCATTTTGCCAATCACACTGATTCTTCTTCCCGCGTTGAATCCGGATGGCTCAATATAATCAACGACAAGAATGCCTCCACTGGTGGATTTCAGCTGTTTCAATCCAGGGAGTACATTCTTGTCTTTCATCACGATATAATGACTGCCCGTTTGAATGGTATCGTTATCTGTATAGATACGCACCTCCAGAATATTCGCTGACATGTACCGTGTTAATTTATCTCGCAGGAATGCATGGTAGACGTTGTAATAATCCACGGGGGAGTGATAGGTCCGATCCAGTGCCTCATAGAGCGAATCGTCTGCTGCAATAATTCGGCTCAGGGCAACGCTCTCATCAATCATGCCTAGCAGTTCCCCCGCAGCCCTGTCGATGGATTTACGCAGATTTTCCTGTTCTCTAATTTTGATATCCGCAGAGGTTCGTTCATAAAAGAAGATATTAATCGTTATTACAGGAAGGAGAATACTAAGTACATAAATAAGCAGAAATTTGGATCGGAGAGGAATATCATTAACCTTACTGAACATCCAGAATTTATGACGCATATAATCACCCTTGGTTTTTGTTTTTATAGACTGACGGAAGCTCCCCAGTATGCGCTCTGAACTTTTGGGTGAAATATTCAGCATCATGATATCCTAGCCTGAATGCAATGTCAGTGATCTTCATATTGGTACGTCGCAGGAGTTTACGGGCCTCCTCAACACGAAGCTGGTGCACATAGTCACTGAAACTGACCCCCATCTCCCGCTTGAACTGTTGACCCAGGTAGGCAGAATTCACGTGAATACGATTAGCTACATCTTGTAATTTAATTTTACTTCGATAGTGTTGCTTCAATTCATTCACTGCTTCTGCAACCAGCCCTCCCGTACCCGTCTTTTGCTTCAATTCAGACTGGGAAAGTTGCTTGGACAGTCGAACACACAGGTCTTGCAATGTGCCGGAAGACCAACTCGCAGCTTCATGCCATTCTTTTTCACATAGTATTTCTTTGCAACCCTCTCTTTTTCCATATTTTCGTAACAACTCCCCATGGATATACCGGATGACATGATGTATCCATTCCAACGAAACCTCTGCTTTCTCACTTTTCTCTAACAGTGCACTCACTGCAATATCGATGGAATACGTGTTTTCTGCTTCAATCAACGCCAAGATCTCTTTGGAGATATTCATCATTTGCTCTAAATCATATTCTTCGTTTATTCGATATTCATTAAGATGATTTTCATAGGCTTCATCTGTAACCGTGACTCCATTTTGCTGTTTTTGCTCATTTCTGCGTTTGTCCAGAGGTTCAATCATTTCCATAAGGATTTGATGAATTTCCTCGGGAACAAGAGGTTTAAGCACGTACTGATCGACCTGATAACGTATGGCTTGCTTCGCGTAATTAAAATCGGAGTATCCTGTAACGATAACAATTTTAGAGGTATAGGCGAGATCTTCTCGCAAGGTGTGAATCAAACCAAGACCATCCATAACAGGCATTTGAATATCCGTGACGACAAGATCCGGTTCAACCGAGTTGAATAAAGCAAGTGCTTCCTCCCCATCTGTTGCCGTTCCGCAGAGTTCATATCCACAAGCTCGCCAGTCAATCATTGTTCTCCATCCTTCTAGCATAAATGGCTCATCATCCGCGACAATGACCTTGTACATTAGCTCACCTCACTTTTATCCTTGATCAGCTGCATGTATTTTATCTATATCAATAGGTAGATTCCAGTTGTTCTGAAAACGCTAAACAGCAGAACAACAGCAGGATTGTTGTCTGCTCGCACAACTTTGGAGAACAAAATTTCTACCAGTCTCATCGTCATTAATCAATAACATAGAAATGGTTCCATTAGACCGTACTATAAGAACGCTCCGATTGTAGCGAAGCGCCGGGTTAACAATTCAAGTGTAACGCTTACATTTTTGTACAACAACCTGTTAAACTATAGGTTTTCACCCGACAAAGTATAGGTTTAGCTCAGAAGTAATCTATTGTCAGTAGAAAGATTTTTCATTCTCCACGTACAATACGGAATCCTTGATCGGGACCAAAACCATTTGCATCAAATTTGCCTCGAAATGATATTTCATTGTTATTGACACCGCCGATCCAGCCTCCGCCTTTCACAACTCGCCAAGTTTGATTTGGACTCTCCGAATCGCTGTACCAGTCCCAGCACCATTCTCTCACATTCCCAGACATATCATAGATTCCTAACTCATTCGCCTTCTGAGTTCCGACTTTTTTGGTTTGATTACGATTGCTCTCAATAGCGGGCCAGCTCCAGTCACCCGTCAGAATGTTCTCGCCTGCATTTACCCAGTACCAAGCAACTTCATCAGGATTGTTACTTCCGCTGTATGTGTAATTTAAGCTCTTTTGACCTCCGCTTGCAGCGTATTCCCATTCTGCCTCTGTGGGTAAACGGTAACCGTTGGCGTCCTCGTTGATCGTTACATTCCATTTTATAGTGTCATTTTCATTGTGATTATTCGTGTCCTGGTTGTCTTTATCTATATTGTAATAAGGTTTCAGGTTTTCTTTTATACTTTTTTGATTACAGTATTCCACTGCGTCATACCAACTGACCATTTCAACAGGCAGGTCATCTCCCTTGAAGCCAGAAGGGTTTTCCCCCATAACCTCCATCCATTCTTTTTGAGTTACTTCGTATTTGCCAATATAGAAGGGATCCAGCGTTTCATTCCTATCGATCTGACTCGGCTTACTGCTCTTGAAGGCTCCTCCTTCGACGAATACCAAGTCATCGCTTAATTTCGTATTACTTGCTGAACAAGCACTTAGACTAACAACTATAGCGATTAAAGTTAACCATACCAGCTTCTTCATTCAATTATTCTCCTTTACTAGCTTAAATCCGGCAACGTCGAGGTCCGTTAGTCTGGAGAATAACGTTACTCAACGCTACCGGAAAATTGAATTTCAAATGCAGGTGCAGAAGTTGAACTGCATCACATCATTTTTACCAAACCGTCACGTTTGCGCTTCCGCTACTTTGATAACCTTCCGTTGCCATCACCTGATAGGACCAGCTGTTGCCTAAATACATCCCTTTGCTCGCCCATGCATTCACATGATTACTGAACGTGATGGTAGAATTGACTCCGATTGGTTTCTTGGTCTGTCTAACACTCCAATACTGAGGGAAAGTCTGAGTACCATCAATGGAAGGTGCATTGTATCTCATCGTTGTATAGATGTCATATGTGCCGCCATCACTAGTCATTGAGCCCTTATACGTTCCGGTAGGACGATACGTTCCCCAGCTATCCACCACGTAATATTCAATTAGAGCGTTTCTAGTCCAACCATAGAAGGTGAGATAGCCGTTACCTGAAGGAGAGAATACGCCCGCATTATAATTGACCACTCGATTAGGCGTACCGTATGTCCACCCTTTCCCGACAACAAAGTTCCCGGTATTTTGCCAATTCACGCTGTAATTCCCGCCCGATCCATTCACGGCGTTGACCGTTCCTCCACCATCTGTCCAATTTTGCCAATAATCTGTTGCTGCGCTCGATGTGGCTGCGAAGACACCAAAACTCATGGAAGCTGCAAGAACAACGGTTAACAATTTTTTGCTAAATTTAAACATAGATTATACCTCCTGATATTTTAATAGATTTGGTTGATGCTACAATCCGATATAAATGTTCTTCAGCAAATTCACTTGAAAAGACGTTGCGAAAACAGATACAGATCGTTTTTCCACACGGGCCAATCATGTCCTCCACTTTCCTCATGCCAAATGTGAGGTACTCCGTGTTGCGCCAGATATTGGTGAACCCCAAGACTAATCTCTATAAGATTGTCCTGTTCACCGCAAGAGATCCATAACAGCGAGAGTAATGAAGGCGCTTTCGAAAGATCAGGGACAAGCAGCTCGGGACTTCTGGTATTTGGGGCTGCGGAGAAAGCACCGATCCATGCAAAATGGTCTAGATTACTTAATCCGATATTTAAGGATTGACCTCCACCCATGGATAAACCAGCAATCGCCCTTTTATCCCGGCTTTTATGCAAAGGGTAGTTCGACTCCATGTAAGGTATCAAATCGTTGAGCAGATCGGATTCGAACCGTTTAAATGCTTTGATTTTCTCAAGTTCAAACAGGTCTCCTACGGCTCGATCATTCGACATTGCGCGACCGTTGGGGAAAACAATAACCATCGGTTCAAGCATATTATCGTTGTACAGATTGTCGAGAATAATTTGCGGAGAACCATGAGTATGCCATTCGGTTTCGTCTCCGCCAATACCATGCAAAAGAAAAAGTACAGGATACATCGTTGTCGAAGAAAATTCTGGTGGGGTGTACACCATCACTTTACGGGAATTGCCAACCGTGGTGGAAGGATACTCTACCGTCTCCATGACTCCACGTGGTATATTCTCCCGATACTGGTCATATCCCGTTACTGCTGGTGAGATCAATTCCATTCTCTTTTCCTCCGAACATATGAGTGACTATCAGTCTTCAGTTAATCCACATAGCCAAAACCCAGAATAGTGAAGCATTTATGTTCATGGCCTTCCGCCATTTCGATCTCGATGGAGTGCTCCCCCACATGCTCTTCGTTAAGCAGAAGTGTGGCATGGCAATGGGTCCAGTTCACTTGACGCGGATCGACTTTTTGGACAAATACCCCATCTACCTTGATATGTGCAGTTCCGAATTTTTCGTTACCAGAATCCTTGAAGATCAGAATGAGGCGTTTGCACTGCAAACTTATCCGAAAGCTCCTCTGATCCTCTTTTCCCTCTCCTGTACGCATCCAGTTGTTGGGGAACTGAGGTGTACCATAGTCATGAGCATCCATCTCAGCCATCTGCAGATCCGTGTCCGTTTTACAAAAAGAGCCTGCATCGATTCGGGCAATATGATTGCCATTTTTCCGATCCAACAGCTTCACATTAACAAATTCATTCCCAATTAGCGGAGCTTTTTCAATATGATGATCTTTCTCATCCCACTCAGAACGATTCGTCACGTCGAACAAATATTCCAAACAATCGGCCATAATTCGATGCCCTATATTAGTTGGATGATATATATCATGGAAAAATTGCTTTTTGGAAATAACGTTGCCTTCACCTTTTGTCTTATTGAACTGATCTACGACAGCATCTTTCACACTTACCATTGGCAGATCATAATGCCAGCCTACCGGAGCGAGACGATCCTGTAGATTCCAGTCATTTTCGAATACACTGAATAACAAGATGACCGCTGGCTTGTTATCGGCAGTAAGTGCTTTGAGTACCAGACTCTCGTAACATTTACCTTGGGTTTCATCATCTGCGTCATTAACTGCGAATTCGATTATGACAATATCCGGCTGAACGGCACCTCCCCTCAGCACATCACGATCATAACGTACAATCCCCAGTTCTGAAGGAGTTCCACCCACACCTGCTTTAATCAGATGAATCGGACTATCTTTTGAAAGCGCAAACATAAACTTGAACGACTCATACGACCGATAAGCGTAACTTTGGAGATGAATAGGTACTGCACCAGCACCATGGGTAATGGAGCCTCCAATATAAGCGATAACGACAGGTTCGCCGTTTTTTGCCTTCTCAATGGCTCGTTTTAATCTGACATTATTTCCTTTGTTCAGAAGAGATCGGCCAATCATGTCGCGATATCTAGGTGACCCAAAATCAATTGCGGGCTTGACTGCCGACGCTGTCACTCCAACTGGATCGCGCGGTGCAGTGAATTCCGTGTTTTCACCTGCATCTCCTGAATCCTGGAGCATAAATCATCATCACATCCTTCCGGTTTAGATTCTGACCATCCTCAAACAACTTTTAAAGAATCACAGCTTGTATTATTAGATCAGATGTGATCCTTCTCCCAAAGTGTATCCCTTACATAATTTTACAACAACCTGACAAAGTATAGGATTTTAACCAATATATCATTTTAATTTGAGTACAATGACATGCAGATATGAACACCTATAATTTTTCATGTAAACGCTTTAATTTGTATACTATTTCCATGTTATAATTTTGAAAAACCGCATTGATGAAGGAGGATACTCATGAATATCACGGGTCAAGGCGCGTGGGATACGGGTACATATACAAATCTGTTCTTGAAGCTAGGCTACGATGAGAATGAGATCACGAACAGATTGGAAGAAACATGGAACGAGCTGTTTTACGGCGATGATAATACTCGAATATATTACCCCATGGGTGAGGATAAGGGTTATTTGCTGGACACTGGTAATCTCGATGTTCGCTCCGAGGGCATGTCCTATGGCATGATGATGGCTGTTCAGATGGACAAAAAAGAGGAATTTGATCGACTCTGGAATTTCTCACACTCGTTTATGCAACATAAAGCGGGTCGTTATAAAGATTATTTTGCCTGGCATTGCAAGCCTGACGGAACCCAACTCTCGCAAGGTCCTGCTCCTGATGGTGAGGAGTTTTTTGCCATGGCGCTTTTTTTTGCCTCCAACCGCTGGGGCGATGGCGCTGAACCTTATGATTACAAGGCACAAGCCCGCAAGATTCTTCGTGCATGTATACATCAAGGCGAAGACGGCGAAGGCGATCCCATGTGGGACCCGGAAACAAAACTGATCAAATTCATACCAGAAACACCGTTTAGCGACCCATCCTACCATCTGCCTCATTTTTATGAACTATTCGCGAAATATGCGGATGAAGAAGATCAGCGCTTCTGGAAAGAAGCGGCGGCCGCTAGTCGCGCTTACCTTCATACAGCCTGCCATCCCGTAACGGGACTATCACCTGAATATGCGAACTATGACGGCTCTCCGGCTCCAATACAGCCGCATGGTGATTTCAGACATTTTTACAGTGATGCCTACCGTGTTGCTGCAAATATAGCGCTGGACTGGGAATGGTTCCGCAAGGATCACTGGCAGATCGAACAATCCAATCGGATTCAATCCTTCTTCAGTGATATTGAAATGTCCGATTATCGTCGCTATACAATAGAAGGTGAACCTTTCGACGAACCTTCACTGCATCCTGTAGGTTTGCTGGCTACCAATGCCATGGCTTCACTGGCTGCGGACGGTCCACATGCTGACACATTCGTTCACAAGTTCTGGAACACACCTCTGCGTCAGGGAGAGCGACGTTATTACGACAATTGCCTGTATTTTTTCAGCATGCTCGCTCTAAGCGGAAGATATCGCATGTACTAAACTAAGGGAATGTGCACGAGCCGTTGAACCTGCCCTGTGAACGTTTGGCTTGCAGGACAGGTCCAATCACTGAATTTTAAGAAGGATGCAATGATATTACGATTTAATCTATATCAACCAAACGCGTTCCCGGCTCGCATATGTTGACTGCGAACCGGGAACGCGTTTGGTTGTGCAAATACAGGCAGTAACTTTCCCCACTCTGTATGATCCAGATACTTTAATTATTTGGAAACGGAAGAAGTATCATAGGAAGACTGCATAATCTCCAGATATCGATTAATGTTCAATCCCTCCAGGCCTTTCACATATTCATCCCAATCCTTATCCAGACTTTTGGCGCCAGTAATAAATTGCAGGGCGTTCTGATCGATGTAATCCTTGAGATTGGTCTGCATCATGCTGGCTTCATCAGCTTGGGACGGATCTACCCACAATGCCCAATGAGGGAAAATCTCTTTTGGTTCCTTGCCCTCCATTAACAATGTCGCCTCATAGAGACGTCGCTCACCACCATCATTGGCATAGATGTCTGTCCCCTGTACTTCGGAGTCCCGGTATGCCTGATAATGATTGTACTGACTCAATGCAGCCCAACTGTCATTACGAGGTTCTTCTCCAGAAGGAAGCGGAATGGCTTTATATAACGGCTCAATCTGATCATTGAGCGCCACTTCTCCTTCTTGTGGTTTGCGCCAGCTTACGCCCTCTTCTCCCAGATATGATGCCATGGTTCCTTCCTGGGTATAGAGATAATCCAGCAGCTTTATGGCCGCGATCTGTGTTTCCTGACTGGCTTTGTTTGTCAGTACAAAAGACGCTCCGGGATCAATTGGATAGTTGTACGTAGCATAAGCAGCATGGGGTCCCTTCAATGGAGGGATGGGATTGTAATCATTCCCGTAAGGAGAACCTTCGGCAGTGGTTACGAATAATGATGGATGCATCGCTGCTCCCGCACCGAGAAGCTGTGCATCAGCGTTATCGCCAATTTTTTTGAAGGCCCCGACGTTTTGGGTAAATGCCCCTGGATCAATCAACCCTTCATCGTACAGGGATTTAATATAGGCAAGCCCTTCTTTCCACTCCGGTTTGTTCACTACGGTCTCCACTTTCCCCTGATTGACAATGAGATAATTCCGATCGTCGTCATAGATAAAACCGTTCATCAAGTACGGAATAATGTGCACACCGAAATTTTCAGTCGAACCGCTTAGCGGTACTTCGTCGGCTTTACCGTTCCCGTTCGGGTCTTTCGTTTTAAATGCCCGAAGCATTTCCTTAAATTCTTCTGTCGTCGTGGGTTCGGTCAGGCCCAGTTGTTCCATCCATTTGGTGTTGACCCACATCTTGTTTGGGTATGAACAGTGAAAACATTCATTCAGACCCGTCAGACCATAGATATTTCCGTCAGGAGCAGTGTTCATGGCCCGATAATAGTCATTGCTCTCAAGTACTTTTTTAATATTGGGAGCATGCTCCTCAATCAGATCATTCAGCGGCAAAATAACCCCCTGCTGACCAAACTTCAACAAGTCTGTCTGGGAGAAACGATCTACCCAAGGGATGAGCAGATACAAGTCCGGATAATCACCGGAAGCCAGTGAAATCTGTCTTTTCTCCGCTGCACCGTCGAATGGAACCGTAGTCCAGTTGAACTGAATATCAAACTTCTCTTCCATTTTCTTCGTGAATTTGTTAGTGGAAAGGTTGGTATCCGAACCCTGGTGAGCAAACACATTAATGGCCGTCTTGCCTGACGGATCGCTGCCTTCCCCGTTCCCCTTATCAGAGCTTGAACATCCGGCAAGTACCAACGAGGTAAACAGCATACAGGCAAGAATGATGAATCCCGCTTTTTTCAATATAATCCTCTCCTTCATGAATAATAGAAAAAATGAACTTATCCTTTAACTGAGCCAATCAGCATACCTTGCACGAAATACCGTTGAACAAAAGGATAGATGATTAGCACCGGCAAGCTGGCCATCACAATTAACGAGTACTTCATGAGTTCAGCCATCTGCTGCTGTTTGATCATTTCCGATGCATCCATGCTCCCCGTACTGCTGTTCAGAATAAGAATGCTGCGTAATATCAGCTGTAGCGGATAGAGCGACTGTGATTTCAGATAGATGAGGGCGTCAAAGTATGCATTCCACTGACCGACAGCGTACATAAGTGACAACACGGCGATAATCGGTTTGGCGAGTGGCAGGATAATACTGAAGATAAACCGGATGTCACTGCAGCCATCGATGTCTGCTGCTTCGGACAATTCTTCCGGTATCGAATTCTGAAAAAAGGTACGGGCAATGATGACTTGCCATACCCAGACGGCATTGGGAATCAGCAACGCCCAGCGGGTATCAATCAGTCCCATGGTTTTGACCACCAGATAGGTAGGGATCAAACCGCCTGAGAACAACATGGTGAAGGTAATAAACATCATTAACGAGCTGCGACCAACAAACGTTTTTTTGGATAATGGATAAGCAATCATAATGGTCAGTGCTACGCTGATGAAGGTGCCGCAGGCTGTATAAAAAAGGGAATTGGCATAACCGGTAAGGACTTGATCATTCCGCAATACAGACTTGTAACCGTCAAACGTCAGGTCAATGGGCCACAACCAGACTTTTCCCGAGGAGACGGCAGCTGGGCTGCTGAGCGAAGAACTCACAATATATATCAAGGGATACAGCACGGCAATCAGCACCACTGTCAACATGAAGTAAACAACCGTTATAAATACACGGTCTCCCCAGGATTCACGAATCGTACTGCTGCTCTTGATCCGCGAACGACCTGCATTTGTCTGTGTGTTAGGCATGGGTTGGTTCTCCTCCTTTCGCTCCCGTTACCATAAGCTTGTATTGGACAGTCGCTTGGCGACCGCGTTTACGATTAATAGCAGAATCAGGTTAATCACCGAGTTGAACAGGCCAACCGCAGTAGCGAAGCTATAATTGGCATTCAGCAATCCTATTTTATAGACATAGGTGGAGATAATCTCCGAAGCAGACAGGTTGAGCGGATTTTGCAGCAAATATATTTTTTCGAACCCAACAGCCATGATATTCCCTACACTCAGGATCAGAATGATGACGGCTGCCGGAAGTAGTCCAGGCAGATCAACATTGATGATTTTCTGTATTCGGTTGGCTCCGTCCACTTTGGCGGCTTCATACAGGGATGGATCAACACCTGCCAGAGCAGCCAGATATATCACAGCCGAGTACCCCATTCCCTGCCACACATCGGAGAATACGTAGATGGATCGAAACAGTCCGGGCTCACCGAGAAAATTCACCGCTTCGAAACCAAAGGCACCTGCAATCGTGTTGACAATACCCAGCCTAGGAGACAGAAAGAGCATAATGATGGAGACCATAACAACAGTAGAGATGAAATATGGAGCATATGTCACCATTTGTACTGTTTTTTTGAATCGTATGTTTTTGATTTCGTTCAGCGCGAGCGCCAGTAATATAGGAATCGGGAAACCAACGATCAGGCTGTAAAACGAAATGTAGAGTGTGTTCTTGATCAGCATGACAAACGCCGGATTTTTAAAAAGTAATTCGAAATACTTGGTTCCGGCCCACGGACTGCCCCAGATCCCCTTGATGACGTTGTAATCTTTAAATGCCAGGATCGCATTCACCATAGGTACATACTTGAAAATAATAAAGTAAGCAATCGGTGGCAGGATCAGCAGATATAGCTGCCAATGTCGCCTCCAGCTTCTGGATAATGCTTGCTTCAAGGCAAACGGTTTACTTGGTTTCTCCACGGACTTTGATTCACTGGTCATTGTGGTTCTCAGAATCATCCCCCCATTCTTGGCTTCCAATCGTGCTGAACTTCAGCTCAACTTGGTAGCGCTTACTTTTTGAGTAATCATAAGATTGCGCTGGGGATGCGTAAAGGTACAGTTACGCTGAGAAAGTACAAATAGCGAATATAGTTCCCGAGAAACAGCCTACATTAACCGCTATGAACGTCCATTTTCCGAAATACACTCGGAGAAATGCCGCGTACCCGCTTGAAAGCTCGGCGGAATGAATGTGCACTATTATACCCGGTGGCCTCCGCTATCTCGTCAATGGTCTGACCGGTGGAGTGCAACAAGTTCGAGGCAGCATCGATGCGTACCCGTTCTACATAATCGGAAAGATTCTCTCCCGTATGTTCTTTGAATAGTTGGGATATAAACTTCTCGGACTTGCTCATGTGCTCGGCAATCCGATAGATCGTCAAGTTTGCATCCCCATAATGTTGTTGGATAAAACAAATCATTTCGCTTACAGTATCCGCATGTGCTCCTGCTCTTCTTCTCTGGAAATCACCGCAGATGTCTTCCGTTAACCGTTTGAACTTTGCACGCAGCGAAGTAATCGTTTCTGTCATCTGAATGGATGTCACCCGGGTTTTATATTCCTCCAGCAGGGAGGCATCCAACTTGAATTTGGGTTCGTCCAGCTTCAGAAAAGTCCCCTTCAGCTCCATGATGAACTGCTGTGTCATCTCGTAGGACAGTTCCCGCTCTTCTAAATTACGAAGAAACAATTGCTCCAGAATACGTATCGCCTCTTCAGGCTCACCGACTTTGATTGTGTTCAGCAGGCGCTGTTCAGACTCAATCGGATAATAGAACATTTCATTTTCCTTCATCGTATCTTCAAATCTCACCAGATGATCTGTTCCCATATGAATGGCATAATCCAGAGCTTGTTTGGCTTCGTCAAAGGAACGCCCTGCATCATTCCAGACCTCGTAAGCTGCACCTGTGCCAATTGTTGTGGATATCCGATGCTCCCGGTAGATCACTTCCATCAAGGTGTTCAGCTCTTTTTCACATCTCCCTATAGCTTCATTCAGTGAGTTCTCATCCAATGGACAGGCAAAAGCGATCTGGTCTGTTCCCCAATCCGTGATCAGCAGCTGCGCATTACACTCTGTAAGTACCTGTTTGATGAGCAGCCTTGCGACACCCAGTTCATGGATCGTTTCTTCACTGTCCGGATTGGCATATCCGTTTACCTTCACTAAGCCTGCCAAGCCCTTGCTGCTATGAAGAGAAATGTGCGCCTGGGATGAGATAACCTCCAACTCAAGTGAGGTATAGACTTCTCCCGTTAACAAACGTTTGATAAAACCGTCTCTCAATAACGGAATCTGCTCATTCATGGCGTTTTTAAGTGAGTCATTATTAGCAATGAGATTGTTAATATGGCTTGCCAAAAAATCATATTCATTGCCCCGTCTGCCTGGGGAATCGGTGATTTGTTCCCTAAAAGAGGCCAACAATCTGTAAACGGGTGCACTATTCCGATAGGCCAGAACCAGCCCGAATAACAGTCCCAAGGCAATGGTTGCCAAAGTAAAGACCAGCGTGACTTGTTTGATTTGGTCCGCTTTTGTCATGAGTGCTTTTTCCGGAATCCCTGCCATGTAATTCCATCCATTTTGACTGGACTGCATCGATATCAGCAGCCGACCATCATTTCCAGGCTGTACATTCTGCACGTTCAGCTCCGTTTCCGCAGCGTTATCTTCTCTCTGGCGACTCTGTGCCATTTGCTCGGCTTCGGCTTGTTCAATGCCATGGGAGAAAATGATCTGTCCTTCCGCATCAGTGACGAGAGTCCAGCCGCCATATTGATCCACAATATTTTGAGTAAGGCTGGCCATCTGATCCTGATCAATCATGACACCAATCGTCGCTTGCGGTTTGTTGAAGCTGTTCAAAGGCAGAGATTGCAGAAACGTAATGGCGGGAACGTCTGCAAGCACAGTGCCGAGTATTTCACGTTTATAGTTTCGAAGCGGTATGATTTCATTAAAGTGTGGTTGTTTAAGAATTTGGTCATGCCATTGTTCAAACGACATACCGTCCAGCTGATTGGCAGCATAATAATGCTCTGGACGATAATACACAGTTCTTGGTGTGATGATGGCATTGTAGTTCGGAATGTGAATGAAGAAATGGGACAAGTAATCATTGGTACTGCTGTACATGGAGAGGCTCCGCTGCATACGGTTCATACCGTAGACATTGTAGAGATCATGCGGCTTTGGCCCAGCAATTAAATTTTGCAAATCGGGATTGACGGCAAGCTGTCTGGTAAAAGCTTCGACTTGAAGAAGATTTCGCTCAATGATCTCTTTCCCGAGACTCAGCGACTTCAAGCTGTTTTCAATGGAACTGGAACGGGCCGCTTCAATAGAAGCTCGGTAAGAGGCATATCCCGCAATTTGAGGAATCATCAGAATGACAAGATACGAAATGAGGAATCGGCGGAACACGGGTGAAAATTTGGACCATAGGAGCTGCATATGTACCCTCCCTTTTTTTATCGAGCGCTTACATTTCTCTGTGTTAAGGTAGCTGTTCAATGATACACCGGGCATTTCTTCCTGGTGAAGGTACAACTTCTTCCTTATGGTACATTTACATACTGTAGCGTACAATGCTTGCATGAAAATAATTGTTGGTCTGCGGGTTAGCGCACAAATATAGTTGTATTTTACCTTCGCATGACATCCATCCCAAAGTATCAAAAATAAACGCAAAAAACCTCCCCAAGACATGGAATGACTTGGGGAGGTTTTTGTTTAACGTTGTGCTTATTAATTGCTAACGGCAACAAATTTCCATTGTTGGTTTGTAGCACCTGTGTAGGTGCTCTGCTGCAGCAAGGCTCCATCCGAAGTGGAAGCGTTTGCCACTTCAATCGCTTTATTGCTGTTCACGTTGATGATACTCCAGTACCCGTTACCAAGATCGTTGACCTTAAAATGCTGAGCGGTTGTGTTCAGATTGCTCATGAGTTGAACCGCTTCCCCATTGGTGAGGGTACCGTTGCGAATATCGATGACTTTGTCCGGTGAGTTCACACTTGTCAGTGTATAGTTGCCGCTACCGATCGAGGTCAGAACCCACTTCTGAGGGTTACCGCCCAGATCACTCCACTGCTGGAGCTGAAGATTATTTTCATTTTGACCACCAGGAACATCAACAACTTTGTTGGAATGCCGGGCTACGATTTTATAAGTTGCACCGGATACAAGACCCGTTGTCGGTCCACCTGTTCCACTGCCCGGGTAAGTCTGAGCACGTTCATGGTACCAGTTAAACAGGAATCGTCCCATGGCACTCCGTGAAGCATCACCGTCCCACTTCAGGCCTGCCGTAGGATCGGCAAAGGAGCTTCGTGGTCCTTCACTTAGAATGAATCCGTTCATATGAGCTGCAATGCTGACATTGCCTGATGCGTTGAAAATCGTTTTGGTATTGGTGCCAAAACCTTCATTGCTACCATTAAACAAGTTCCAATAGGCCGAATCGCCAGGTTTGTTTTTGAACCAGGTTACCTCGGTAATATTAATCGGATATTTGTCAGCAGCTGCCTTCACGTTGGTATTCCACTGGTCTTGCAGGATAGAGAAGTTGTCATATGCGCCATAACCAGGGTACCAGTGAACCGCATATCCATAGTTATTGAGCGGATCAGTCAATGGATGGCTTGCCGTCAAGCTGTAAAATTGGTTGTATCCCAGACCTGCCGCCCAGATGACGTTGTCCGCACCTTTGCTGCGAATTGTTGAAATCATGGAATTTTGGAAATTACGCAAGTCATTCCAGTGATCCACAAAGTCATTTTCCCCGTTGTATCCACCCCAATGTCCATTGGCATAGGATTTCACCGGTTCGTTGATCAGTTCGAAGTGAACGTTGTCTGCACTTTTGATCTCCGGGCGTGAAGCGAGATAACCCCAGATTTCGTTGAATTTTTGCAGGTTGGCAGGTGTTGTCGCCTGATCATCCTTCAATGTGAAGTCCAGTCCTAGGACAACATAGACACCTTTTGTTTTGGCATATTGAATATACGGAATAATTACATTTTGCGTAACGGTCTGCACACCGGCAAAGTTATATGTACCAGCAGCCACATCTCCCATGTCCTGACGATCGATGAACAGACGTACCTGATTCATATTCCAGCCATGATTGCTTCCGTACTTCGCGCTGGTGTCAGCAAAAGTATCGGTAATGTCTTTCAGATAAGCCAGTGTAGCTGCATGACGGTTATTGCCGTGCAAATTGAGGTAATAATTGCTGTCCTGATACGTCCAGTAGGCACCTGAGGGTTGATGCCAACCGTTCAGTAGCACAGGCTGGTTGTTGCTGTTCACCAGGTTTTTGCCGTTTACGTGCAGCTTGCCCATCGGCATGCCCACCCATGCTTCGGCACGGCTGCCTCCCCATGGAGCAATTGTGATCAATAAAGCCAGAATGAGTACAAGTTTACAAGATGTCATGAACTTCTTCACTTTAATTCCTCCTGATCTGATATATTGCCTTGCAATAACGCGAGTATGCTCCGTCAGAGTATCTCTGATCAAACAGATCGCTCAGGTCGGCGCCCGCTCCCGCAGCCCGTTCCACACCAGCAGGGGGATCCTGCGCAGGGAAGGATCGCGGTTCTGCTGTGAGCAGACGTTCATGAGATCGTTACATGCCCCCTTTTCACAGATGGAATGTTGCATGAAGTTCCTCCTCCCTCTTCCAGTCTGATCCCACTCCAAACGTACAGAAGAACTTAACTTAACCGACGATTCCCGTACGCTCTACACTCTCTACGAAATATCGTTGCACAAACAAATAGATGATGATCAAAGGCAGAATGGCAAGAAGAATTCCTGTATCCTGGATCATACTCAGATAGAACGGATCGGCTTGGGAAGCTGCACCGTCAGTAACCTGCTGGGCCAGATTATACGGAAGGGACGATAACTGAGTCGACATGACTTTACTTGAAGTCAGATAAGTCGTCGTATAAAAGCTGTCGTTCCACTGCCATACGAAGGAAAACAGCATGACTGTTACCATGGACGGAATGGCATTGGGCAGCATGATTCTTGAAAATGTTCGTCCGATGCCCGCGCCGTCCACATAGGCCGCCTCCTCCACTTCCTTCGGAATACCTCTGAAGAATTGCCGGAAGATAAAGATGTACAAACCGGCTTTAAGTGAATTGGCCGTAATCGCCGTCAGAATAAACGGCCAATAGGTATTAAGCAAATTAACAGGTTTGCCGGCTATAAGCGTCATAAGCCCCATCAGGTCAAAGCTTTTCAGATTCAGGTATACCGGAATGAGAATGGTCGTTGGCGGTACAAGAATCGTCAGAATTACACCGGCAAACAGCCAGTTGCTTCCCCTGAATTTCAGTCTGGCGAATCCGTATCCTGCAAGTGCACAAGATGCTGTAGTCAGCAGTGTAGTCGTTGCAGACAGGGCAAACGTATTAAACAGCGTTGCCCAGTAATCCATTACGCGTATCGCCTCTTTGAAATTGTCGATGGAGAAGTTCTGTGGAATCCACACCACCACTGCCGAATACAGATCACCTTTAGCTTTGATGGATGTGGAAACCTTCTGAAATATGGGAAACAGGATAACGAAGGAAAGCCCGGTAATCAGAACGAATCGGATCATGGCCCACAGCCAGCCTTTCCAATGCTCCAGCGATAATAATCGTGATGTTGTCACGTGGGACACCCTCCTTTCTAATCTTGATAGAAGACTCGCTTCGAGAAAATGATGTTTACGATAACCAGAATGATGGCAATGGCCAGAAAGTAGACCCATGCCATGGCAGAACTTAATCCAAAGTCAAATTTGACGAAGCCGGTATCCCGGATCAGTTCCGTCATGGCGTTATTGGCAAACGAATCAATGATTGTATAGATCGCATTGACAAAAATAAGCGGGCTGACCATTGGGAACGTAATTTTCCAAAAGGTTTCATAACCCGTTGCCCCTTCCATCTTCGAAGCCTCATACAGTTGAGGGGAAATCGTCTGGATCCCTGCCAAAAAGATCAAAATCTGTACACCGGATTGACTGACGATCTGATAGATCCGATCTACGGCGCTGCTCAGATACGTAACGATCCAATCGCTCACTCCGGCGTTAACCATCAGATTTTCGAGTTCAAATGTCCCGAGTGAGCTTCCACCTGTGCTGCTCTGATTAACCGCTTCAATCAAGCTGGTGCTCTCCAGTGTCATAATCACTCCCGATGCTAGAATAACGGGCAGGAAAAAGATCGACCGCGCTACAGCCCGGCCCCTGAACTTCTGATTCAGGATGACGGCAAGGAACAGACTGAATATAACGATAAGCGGTACGTTGATGAGCACGTCTGTGATCGCCTCAATTAACGCACGGTTAAAGCTTGTATTGACGGTCAGCGCCTGAATATAATTGGCAACACCGTTGAACTGAATTGCTATGCCTTCCGCGTTAGCCTGAATTGTACTCATGCTGTATCGCAGAGAGGCTAACAGCGGAATGAAGAAAAACAACACAAAACCAATGAGCCAGGGAAGCACGTAGATTACGCCCCACATGGCTTTCTGCTGAGCATACGTACGACTTCCCCATTTCCATTTCAGGAGCGTCTTCAGAGCTGCTCACCACCAGTCACATAGCTTTGGGCTTCCACTGTATCGTTGTTAACTTCTACAGGGAAGTCGTTATAATTGACGATTACGAACCCGCCACCTTCATATGTTGTCCGGAAGACGCCCTCCTCCAGGGATTCATGGGACATCATGGAACGTCCGGCAAACGGCTGGTTCACCTGGTTCACCTCGTTGTAAATCTCGGCAGCCAGATCGATCCATTGTTCATAATTCGCCGCGTAGAGATCATCATAATCCGTTTCTTTCACAACATGGTTTGGCGCATTGAACCATGCAAAGTAAGGACTGGCTCCATATTCAATCAGCTTCAACACATATTGCCTTGCATTGGTATATGTGGAGAGATTGTATGGCGTCCCCGTATAACCGATGCTGCCGTGTACAACGAGCTGATAGAACGGAATCTCTTCATCCTCCAGCTTGAAACGACTGCTGGTCATTGGCGCATCTGTCAGACCAGTTACATACGGCAGGGCATAAGCGTTCCCACCTTCAGCAACAAGCGAGCCAGACTGCTGTCCGATCTGTTCAAGTGCCTTCTTCACGGAGCCAAGCGCTTGGGTTCGGTCCACCAGCTTTTTCGGATTCATATCGCTGTTTAACTGAGCTGCCAGATCATTCAGGCTTAGTGACAGTCCATCCTTTTGAAGGGACCTCAGCTCATCTAACATGTCTGCCGTCACGTCCTCCAGCATGTTGGGCGAAAGCACATAGGATGGTGAACGATCCCGGTCCCGCCGCTGTATGGCCTGGTTCATCGGATATAAGACCGCCGGTTCCTGAGTTAATGTGCGTGAAGCTTCTTTGGACGGTTTAAACCCTTTTTTGGATTGCACATTCAGCAGAGCGATATCGGGATAGAAACCGATGCCCGCTTCTTGTGTATATGCGCTGAATTCCCGCAATCCCTTTTTCCCGCCTACCGCGCCGTCTACTTGGATGGAATCCGGCAGTCGATGATGGAGTCCGCCGTTAAGCCATCCCGCATAGCGCACCTGAATATTGGATACCTTCTTCTCCGTCAAGGCGGAAAGAATGTTTTTGGCTTCATCAAACGTGGTCAAAGCCTCCGTTGAATCATACGGTATGCCCAGCATATGCTGCCTTGTTGTCATGCCACCGAACAATTGCAGATAAAAGGGAACGTTACTCTGCTCCTTGCTGGCATTCAGCTCGGGAAGTCCGCCGTTTTGCACCAGATAATCCCGATAGAGTGATGCAAGTCCCGAGTACGAGGCTTTATCCGCCCCGACAAAAGCATATCGAACGACGAAATCAGACGCGGTCGGTTTCTTCTGGAATTTCGGAAGTGTACGAACCATATCACTTGCCTGAAGCGTCACATCGCTCTTGTTCACGACATAGAAGCTTGGATATACGTTGTTGTAACTGTTCAGTTTGCCGCTGATATCGGCATTCACAACTGCAACGGCATCCCCTTCTTCAATAATGCCCAGGAAAGCTCCCTCTTTCCGAATCAGTCCAAATACCGGCAACCTGGCTCTGGCTTCATTCGAACTTGCTTCCCGTAGTTTCATGGTCATATCCGGTCCGTATATATCTTGTTGATAGGCAGGATACTGCAGCTTGCCATTGTTAAAATGGATCAACGCTCCCGAACCGTCCGGCACCAGTATGGAGCCCTCTTCTTCTGAACCCCCGGCCCCGAAGTAATCCATTACAGATATGCTGTTGATCGGATATTCCTCCGGAAAATGAATGCCTGAGGACGGAACACGCACGAGCAGATCCTCTCCATCCAGCTCATATTCCATCGTAAGCATAAACAGCCGTGGTCCACTTCGTTCCTCTTCAATGCCAAACTCGGCATGATCCTGAGCCAGATCCTCCGATGTGTAACCGGCTGTGTCAAAAGCCTTCAAGGCCCGGGACAATTGCAATCCTTGCATCGCCTTATCAATCCGGACGTAAGCGCCTTCATCCTTGTCTTCCGCATAGCCGACCTTCAAGGCCCGTTGCCCGGCCTTGTCTAGCTGTGCAAGCAGCCTTTGTTCGAATCGCTCCTTGCTGATCTTCATCGGCAAGTCTTCTATGGATCGCTCAGTGCTTCCAAACTGGTAGTGGACCCGCACGCCGCTTGGCAGCACCTCGTAGCTTATCTGCTTGTGTGCAACACTATCCGTGAAGGAATTCACGGTGCTGCTCTGTCCGAGGCTGTTGAAGAAGCTGAGCTTCGTCTGTGATGACAAAAGGTCTTTGTTTATCCCGGCAGCAACCCCATCCTGCTCACGATCTGCAGGATTGCTGCGCCAGATCTGCCCGCTCTGCGTGTGAATCACTGCAATCTCGGCAGTCTCTTCGTTAATGAACAACTGCAGCGCAGCATTCTGCGCAATACCTACCATGCCGGGAAGGCGGACATCGCTGAACGATGATTTCAGTTTCTCTCCGGGAGGCAGGGAGGGAAAGTCCGTCTGATCAGCGGCAGTCACTGTCTCGTGAGCGAGCGGTGTTGGCGAGAATTGACAACCGCCCAGAAGCAGACTGCCCGCGAGCAGCATTCCTGTTATTTTTTTGGCTACGGTACAATTCATAACAATTTCCTCCTCCCTTAGCCCCGAAGCACTAATTCCTGATAGATGGTTACAACAAACGATACAATCTGCTGTACAAGACTAAAGAATAACAGGCATAGAAATGCCATAAACGCCATCGCTACAAGTGTCAGCAGCATCGTGAGCACCGTTTTGGCTGGTGTGTACTGATGAACCGTCATATTCCCCACAAATAACAGATATACCGTCCATACAACGGCGAGTGCATTGGAGAAATAATAAAAGGCAGTTTCCTGCGCAGAGATCACAAGACTCAGCCAGATCCATGGAAAATGAATGAGTAACAACGGTACCAGTGCAAAGCACGTTGACATGAAAATCTCGGAGAACTTGCCTTCCCCGTCCATCAATGTGGTTAACGACCAGTTCGCCACACACCAAAACAGTACCGGTATAATGACATATAACATTTCGAGCAGACTGTTCAGGTACTTTGGATTACTGAGATTAATGAGAAAACCGCTGTACTGGGCATGCAAAATTTTGGTGATGACCAGAAGCACCAGGATCATGAAAGCAATCAGCAGTGAGTTTCTCTGGTTCCGTTCATATTTCAGTTCCCAGTATCCGTCAAACGGATGAAAAATCAGATGCAGCGGGTACTGGTATAGTTGCTTACTTGATGCCTGCATTCGTAGTCCTCCTTTTCTGCCTGCGAACGATGATGACGGTGACAATCGCAGCGACAGCCAGGAATATACCGGACATCATCCATGAAAAATGCTCACGCATCAGCTCTTTGCGGTACAAAAGAAAAGCTTTGGAATACCCTTTGGGCTCCATGCTGCGCTTGAAATATTTCGCAGACTCGGCGTATTCCTTCTGACGAAGCAATGCTTTGCCAATTCCCGCATACGCATATTCCAAGTTAGCGTTCATCTCGGCAGCTTGGGCAAACAGCACCGAAGATTGATCTTCATCACCGTTATAGTAGCTGCGCACCGCTTCGTGGAGTGTACGTCCGTATTCAGTTGTTTGAAAGACGGTGATTTCACCCAGCGCTTTATCCAGAACTAACATCCGGTCTCCCGCACGTTCCAGGGCAACAGGTGTATTAAATTGGCCCAGCCGGTTCCCGATGCCCCCATAAATATGGAGCAGATATCCGTCTCCATTGTAGGTAAAGATTCGGCCCTTGCTGGAATCCAGTACGGAATACATGTCACTGTCACCCACATCCACATCAATCAGGCGGGATGGCCCTGCTTCCTGGGTATACAGCAAATCACCCTGCGGAGTCTGATAGCCTTCTCTGCGCAAAATGTCTGTACCCTGGGCATTCAGCTTCTTGACCGGATCCTTGCCGCGATCCCCGCTAGTGGCGTAGATGAAGCCCTCTTCATCCATATCCAGATTGGTAAATTCCGTTGGAGTGAACATCACCATCTGACTGCGCTGCTCCCGTGTTGCAAACCGTTTCCAAAGATATTCCACCGGGTCCACCTGAACTCTGTTCGCTCCAATGAAGGAAGAGAACGTACCATCGGCGCTGAACTCCATGAATCCATCAAATACGCCTTCGGCCATGACGTAGATACGCTCCCCTTTGTCCATAACAATCCGCATCGGTTTAAACTGGAAGTCTGCTTTTAACAGATCCGATTTTGGTTCAGACACAATCTTGACCAGCTTCCCCTGTTCATCCAGATGCACCACCCGGTGATTATCCGAATCAGCGACCAGCAGATGACCTTTTTCCGTGACGTACAATCCCTGTGGATTTTTAAAATGATCTTCCTTGCCTTCCTGCTCAAATGAATCAATCGTCCGTACCAGCTTGAAGTTGCGATCCATCTCAATGATGCGGCCATTGCCCGAATCGAGCACAAAGACGTGCTGATTGGCGGTAACATGCATGTCACTTGGCTCTTTCATAGGAGTTGTGTTCAGCTTCTTGCCGGTGATAATGGTTGTTGCCTCATATGCCGCCGGTGAAGGAACTGCGTCACCCCAGAAGGAATAATGATACGCATCCGTTTTACCATCTGCATTCACGTAGGGCGCCTCTTGAACGAACAACAGGAGGCAGATCATGCCCATGATGATCGATTTACGTTTTTTCCATGTGCTTCTCCGCACCTCGCTGCCTCCTTTCTACTCTTTCATGCCCGAAGTGGCCATCGTCTGCATAACACTGCTCTGAGAGATAATAAACAGAGTGATCGGTACAATCATCAGCAGCAAGGCAACAGCCGCACCTACACCGGCTCTTGCAATCCCTCCCTGCACAATCTGACTGAGCGCATAATGCAGCGTTTTGAGATTTTCACTGTAAATGAAGCTTCCGCCATCCGTTCCCCATAACGCTGGAAACTGCAGGATCATGAGCGTGAGCCATGCCGGCTTCACATTGGGCATCACGATGCTCCAGAATATCCGGTATTCATTGGCTCCGTCGATTTTGGCTGCCTCCAGCAAAGCATCGGGAATCTGCTCCATGAACTGTTTCATCAGGAAAAGTCCTAGCGAGAACGCAAGTGATGGCACAATAATGGACGCATGAGTGTTAATCCAGCCAAGCCAGGACATCACCATGTAGTTCGGAATCGCCGTAACATGCGGCGAGAACATCAGGGACAGAATGACAATGGTGAACAACACTTTGGAACCCGGAAAACGATACTTCGCCAGCGGATAAGCTGCTGCAGATGCAAGAAGGATATGCCCCGCTGTGCCAAGTATCGTAATGAGCAATGTGTTGGCAATATAGCGGGATAACGGCACCCACGAATTGCCCATGAGGTTGATCAAATCGGCAAAATTCTCCGTTGTCGGATTGTTCACCCAGAAACGCGGCGGGAAAATAAACAGCTCATCCAGCGGCTTGAATGCATTGTTGACTGCATAGATGAGCGGAAGCACCATAAAGGAGCCGAACACGCCCAGCAATGCAAATAACAACAGGCTGACGGTAAATGACCGATTGAGCCTTTTTGGCATGCCAAACACGGCACGTACTTTGCTGGTCATCGTCATTCACCTATCTTTCTAAGCATTTTTTGCGTGAAAACGTTTGTACCCAGCATCAGGGCAAACAGAACCGTTGCGATGGCCGAGGCATACCCCATCTCGAAACGAATGGTTCCAAAGTCCATCAGATGCGTGACAACTGTGTGTGCCGCATAGTTTACGCTCGGGAAACCTGCCAGTGCGATGGAGATCTCAGCTACGGCGAAGGAAGCAGTAATCTGCATTACCGCACCAAACATCAGCTGCGGTCTCATCGAAGGCAAGGTGATGTACCAGAGCTCCTGCCAGCGGTTTTTGATCCCGTCTACGGTTCCTGCTTCAACCAGAGAACGATCAATGGTTTGCAGTCCTGCAATAAAGGCCAGGAAGCTGGTTCCCAGGCTCAGCCACAGCTGTACAATAATGACGATTGCCAGTACATACTTCTCGTCTGCGAGCCATTGGATCGGTTCCAGTACGACGCCAAGGCGCATCAGAAATCCGTTCATATACCCGTAGCTGTCACCCGAGAAGATGATCAGCCAGATGAAAAAGACGTTGCCCGATATGGATGGGGCATAGAAAACCAGCGTCATGACCGCTCGAATTTTAGGAGACAGCTCATTGATGATCCACGCAAACAAAAAGCAGGCAATATAACTGAGAGGGCCTGTAATTACGGCAAAAAGCAGCGTGTTTTTGAGCGCGATCAGAAATACGTCATCGTTCAGGAAAAGCCGGGAATAGTTCTGCCAGCCGACAAATCGCGGCAGCTCCAGCATATTGAAATGAAAAAAGCTGAGCCCGAGTGAAATGCCGACCGGAATGACAGTAAACATGAAAAAAATCAGCATAAACGGTGCCATCAATACATAATAATGCCTGCTAAGATACAGATCCCGCTTCAATAGGGACCACCAGCCGACCTGGCGGGTATGGACGGCAGGAGCGGCGGCTGTCTTGGTAGTTTTAGCTTGCAACCGTTACCCTCCCTTTCCTCTATTTCAGATTAAATTCCTTGCGTTTCAACTCTATTTCATCATCAATGTACAATACATAGTCTGATAAGGCTTCACGCGGATTTTCATTTGCATTGACCACTTTGCGGAAGGCGTTGTCCAGATGTCGTCCCGTGAAATAACCTCCAGGAAGCTGCGGGATTCCCTGTACCCATTCCCATTGTTTCTCGAGATTTTGATAATCCTTCACAGGCCAAGGCAATTGCTTCAAGGCTTCGATATTGGCCGTGGGGTAACGGGCAGCCGCTCCCATAAGACCTTCCATTTCTCTCCCGTATTCAATCTGGGTCTGCTCAGCAGTCCACCATTTCATGAACTTCCACGCCGCTTCCTTGTTGTCGGCATTTTCGAGCATCATCACCGCGCTCGTAGCGCTGGCCACTTCATGCCGTATGGACCCATCCGGAAGCTGTGTACCTGGAACAATCGTAAAGTCCCAGAGATTGCGGATTTCCGGAGCCATAACCGTCAGCATGTTATACGTGGTGTAATCAGCAATTCCGATCGGCATTTCCCCGGTACGGAAGCGGTTCGGAAAATCGGCTTTGAGCGGAAACTTGTAATTGGTATAAAATTGCGTCCAGCGTTTGAACGCGTCCATTGAAATCTCCGAATCCAGTGCACTTTTCTTCTGGTCTTCGGTGTAGAACGTTCCGTCATTCTGATATAACAACATCGCAAAGGTTGAATTGGGAACCAGGTTGGCATTGTTCAGCGTATCCTCAATCGGCAGATAAAACTCCATGTTATGCTTCTGCAGCACGGCGATGGCGTTATATACGTCCTGCCATGTTTTCGGTGGTTCGAGGCCCAGTTCATTCAGAATATCTTTGCGGTAAAAGAGCATTGGAAAATGCTGCTGCTCCGGAAGGGCATATACCCCGTCGTTGTAGCGGTAAGGCGTCAATCCGCTTTCACGGAACCTGCCCGAAATTTCCTCGAAATCGGGGAACTGGCTTAGATCCGCCGTTGCATTCCTCATCGCATAGTTCACCGGAATGTCTTCGCCCATCTGCATGGCAACATCCGGTCCTTCCCCCGAGAGTGTTGCGGGCAGCAAAATATTAGGCGGAACGAGACGTAACTGCACGGACACATCCGTATCCGGGGTAAACGAATCGTCAATCATGCCTTTCAGTACTTGGGCCTGATCTCGTCCGGTCGTGATCCATACGGTGATGGCATCCTTCTTTTGTTCCACGTTACCAATGCTGTCGTAATCTTCGGTATACGAGGCAACATATGCGCCCAGTTCGTGCTTCACCTGCTGGACGGTGCTCGCTTCCGCTTTTGGCAGCGATTCACCCGGCGGAGATACGACAAGGTAATCCAACGTAATCGGCTGTTCACGTACCGATAGAATCCATGTGCCGAGACCACCTACGTTAATTTTGAACGTATCCAGCCGTTTGGGAACCGTCTCTGGTCTGGAGGCCATATCTTCAAGCTGCAATACCATGGCGTGCAGTACGGCCACTTTGTCACTTTGCTCACCCGTGGCCTTTTCCAGGTAATCTGCAACGGAGCGCAAGGTGTCAGCTTGTTGTTCAAACACCTCCGTCATCTCCGGAATACGCCGTTCCAGTTGGTAATCCCGCAGTGGGTCCGGACTGTTGGAGGTGATCATTAATATTTTGCGATACATCTCATTCAGTTCCAGCACGCTGGATTCCACGGTCCGCAACAGTGGAGCGATGTCGCCAAGTGTAACCGTCATTCGGATTCGGTGTTTTCCTTTTTCAAGATGAAACTGATATGGCTTATCCTCTCCCGAACCCAACACCTGAGTTTGCCAAGCCGGGCTGTAATTAAATCGAATGCGTTTCATTTCCTTAAACGGTACTTCACCGTTAATCGTCAGACTGCGGGTGGCATAGATGCCACGCAATTGATCCTGCTTCACTTTAAGCGCCAGTTGATATAGTCCGTCTTCAGGCACGTCAATTTCCCATTCAATCCATTCGCCCGGCAGTTTCCAGTTAATGCCCCCGATGGCGTTCATCCGAATTTTCGATACATTATAAGGCTCGAGTGAAGGACTTGATCGGTCCGAGATTGGTGCAAGTGTAGGAGATGATTTGCTAACAGCTTCCTCCCCCTGAACTTTCAACATGACAGGAGCCGATTGTTTCAAGCCGAGTGAGGCATAGGTCTGCTCCAGCTCTGCATAGGAAGGAACTTCGCTTTCTTGGTACAGCTCGATATAATCGATCGCCATGCTTTCTCTTAATGAAGTGAGCGATAACTTCTGACTGCCTTTTTCAAAATAAAACTGAAACGGTTCCTCGAAGTACCCTGCACTGTCCTTGAAGGAAGTCAGTTGCCATTCGGGCTGCTCCACTTGTCTTGGTCTAAGCTCATTGCCACGATCGTCCTGCCGGACGTTATCCTCGCGATTCCCCCATACCCTGTCAAACAGAAGAATATCGGCCCCTCTGAAGGGAACCTTACCATTAAGCTCAAGCTTGCGTTCGATCCCGGAGCTTTTGCCTTCTACGGGATAATAGTGAATGCGAATGTTGTACAAACCGCTCACTTGAACGGGAACATCCCAGCGAATGGTTCCAGTTTCCGGCGTAATTACGGCATTTCCGTCTAATCCGGCGTACCCTTGCACAACCTCAAATTCCCCATCCTCTGCCTGAACATAAGATTCGCCTTCGATGCGTACAATTTCATCCGGTTTGGCCGTATTGTCATGAGCAGTCAGATAATGCTCATAACTGAATGAATCCTCGGTTCCCGATACCGCCTCAAAGTCCTCAAGCGCATGTACCGTTCCCGGATTACGATCCCGCGATGGATATAGTGTCCATATGGAGAGCACCAAGGCCAGGACAAGCACCAGGATTAGTCCCTTTTTCTTACGTGACCGCATGTTTGATTGTATCCCCTTTCCTGTAAGCGTTGAGAGAACTGAACGATTGACTAACCCGGACAGACCGCACCTTCACTGGTGCGTTCTGCCCGTGTAACGTGATACTTATTTGTAAACCTCATCAATCGCAGCCTGGAAAGGAGCCTTGTATTTCTCGATCAGCGTAGATACGGATACCCCTTCTTTGAGTTCCCCATCAAAATCCCAGAACGGCAAGGACGGGAATGTGTTATGGTCGAGAACCAACATACCTTCCGCTACCTCTCTGGCATTGTTGATATCTGCTTCATCGGTCAGATGTGTCTCCAGTGTGGATTGTCCCGGGTATTCATAGATCGATTCGATCTCATTAATTTTCTCCCAGATGTACATCAGTTGTTCCGGATTCTCTACCGCTTTTGGAATCGTTATAGCTTGGTAACGTGACTCACCGGAGTGATACGCTGTTGCACTTGGACCTTTTGGAAACGGTACAAAACCAATATCGTAGTCCTGCATATCCGTCATAATACCTTCGACTTCGTACATGGCACCTGAATACATCAAGGTGTTGCCTTGACGGAAGAACGTGGATGGCTCTGTCCAATCGCCGCCCTCAGAAGCTCTGCCGACCTTCTCGGTAGCCAGTTTGGACAGGAAGTTCAACGCTTCTTTCGTTTTTGGATCTTCCAGGTTCTGCTTATCCTCTTTGGTCAGAGAAGCCTCGTTGGAATACAGAATCGGTTCCAGCAAGCCCGTTTGCGCGAGTCCCCAAGTGTCCAGCTTGCCATCATTGTTTCGATCCTTGTTCGCTTGCTTGGCAACGCTGATGAACGTATCCCAGTTCCATTCATCGGCATCCACATACTCCTGAAGTGGCTTCAAGCCGAGCTCTTGCATGAGTGTGCGATTATAGAAAATTCCGTTGATAAACGAGGACTGGTCCTCGGTAAAGCCGTAACCTTTGCCTTCATACTGCATGTATTCCTTGGTTGTTTTCTGGTTGAATACCTTGTCGTTTTTAATATAATCATCCACCGGCCATAACAGATCCTGTTTGGTCAATGCCGGAATGGCATAGTTTTTGCCCAGTCTCACCAGATCGCCAAGCGGTTCACCAGCCATCAGGGAAGCAACTACTTTTTCCTGATATTCACCGAAATCGATGGAAACATATTCAATATTAAAGTTGTGTTTTTTCTTCAGCGCTTCGAGATTCTCAAGGCGTTGAATGTTGTCCGGGTTGTTCCCCTGTATTTCCATGTCCCACCAAGCAACAACCTTGATGGTTCTGCCACCCATGTCAAAGTCCATTTCTGGCGTGGAGTTTTCATTCTTTGGCTCGGTTTCCGCGGGTTTTTGTTCCTCCTGTGTTGTCTTTTCCGGCTCAGGTTGAGCGGTAGGTGCAGAACTGCATGCAGCAATCACCAACAAGACCGCAAATACCAGGCTCAGTAGCATGAACTTGTTTTTTCTCATCGTCTTCCCCCCTGATTGTCGTTTGCTATCACAGTGTATCGTTCAAATGAAAGCGCAAACAACCTGCCGAAATACAGATGTTTACCCGGGCTGAATATAGATTCGTGTAATTTTGCACGAGCAAAGTGCATTATAGGTTTTAATTGGTAAAGAAATGCACTGTCTACAAAAATATGCACATTGTATGCGCTTTCTTTTATTACCATAATGAAATTAAGTCAAATTTCAGTTAATCTAGCGCATTACAATTCAGCAGAAGGTGAGGTATTGCTTCATGTATGATATTTTACTTGTGGATTTCAGCCGTCGTTTGTGCGGGGAGTTGCAACAGATGTTGCTACGGAGCAAAGCTCAATATACTATCGCAAATTGTGTGTTCTCATCGGCCGAGGCTTTGACCGCATTGTCAGAACGAGACTTTTCCCTTGTTATGGTACATACAGAGAGGTTTGATACCGCGGGGCTCTGGTTATGCAACGACATTCGAAAAAAAAGTCAGATACCTATCCTCCTGATGGGTGGAAGAGATCACTTCAGGTTCGTACGCAAAGCCCTGACGTATCAGGTAAATGATTATCTCCCGTATCCAGTTAGTCCTTCTTCTTTACTTAACAGTCTGCATGGACTTAGATCCCATCTTGAAACCGACCCGGCACACAAAACGTCGTCGTTCTTCAAAACACCTGTTCAAATGAACGGTAAACCCATGCACTCCAGTCATGTTATTCGTATCGTCAAGGCCTATGTACGGGATCATCTGAGTGATGAAATCACGCTGAAGAAGATCTCTGACATGCTTCATTTTAACTGTGCGTACCTCGGACAGAAGTTCAAGCTGGAAGAGAAAATGTCTTTCAATGATTATATGCTCCAGCAACGTATGGAAAAGGCACAGCAGTTGTTGTCTTCCACGAATCTGCGAATATATGAGATTGCTATTGAGGTAGGCTATAAGGATATTGATTGGTTCTATAAAAAGTTCAAAGCGTATGCCGGATCAAGTCCCAATGCTTATAGAAGACAAAAAATCCACACGGCCTAAAGGTGGATTGCCGAATCGGTTTGTGTATCGATTAGATAATAACTACAAAAAAACGCAGGATGTATTCTTCTTCCTGCGTTTTTTTGTAGTTGTTTGGGTTTGGTCAATTCCAGAGTATTCACCATTAACGTACCAAAAGGGATTCCCGGTATTCTTGGGGAGTCATTCCCGTTATTTTCTTAAAAAGTCGGGTAAATGAATGGGCAGCCTCGTACCCCACTTGAAGTGCGACCTCACGCACCATAAGATTTGTGTTCTGAAGCAATTCTTTGGCTTTCCGTATTCGGCAGTCGTCAATAAACTCTGACACGTTTATTCCCATTTCCTGCTTAAAGAATCGGGACAGATAGGATGGATTAAAATGATGAAGTTCTGCCAGTCTCACCAGAGAAAGATCTTTCTCAAGGTTCTCCTTGACGTAACTGCATAAGGAATGAATGACAACGTTAGCGCGTTCCTGTTCATTTGATCTTTTGTAGCGTACTAGTTCATCGGCAGCACGATATAGAAATTGTACTGCATCCTTCATGCATGTATACTCCCCTAAGTGCAGCAAGCTTCGTTGATCCGGGATTTTCTGTTGAAGACCCCAACGATTGATCGTTGAATGCAATAATAAGGCCAGATTGTAGTATGTCTCCATGGCACGTTCCATCGTAATTTCCTGTTGCAGCAGTTCTCCTGCAAGCTCCTCAAATATATCGTAAAATGGCTGAATTCTTCCCGTTTCCAAATATCCTGACATAATCTCGATCCGGTTTGAGATCCGCATGGATTCTTTGGGTACATCAGATGAGAGATCATTACGATGATCCGTGAGTACCATGGATACACCATCCCCAATTTTCATCCACTGGAGTAATCTCAGACGTTCATATTGTTTGGTTAATTCGGACCAATTACAGCTTCGACTACTTAATGAAAAAGCAATGGATACGCCGAGTGAGACCATGCATGCTTCCTGTACCAGTTCCAGTGTACCTTCTAGAAATCGCACAAGTTTATCATTAGTCATCTCTTCCTCCTGCTTCGGCTGAAGCAGCCAGATCGTATCCCCATAATGGTCCGTTACACTTGCACACACTGTACGCTCATTCATCAGAGAAGAGCCGATAATGCGAACAGATTCCTGGACTTGTGTGAGGTCCGAACCTTTTTCTGGCAGATTATTGAACCGACCCAGTATGAGATAAACAGGCGAGTTGATCTGTAATCTTATATCTCGTTTGGATAATTCGTCCTGCATATCCATGGTAGAATCTATAACCGCTGTACAGTCTTGAAGTAACTTCCGTAAATACTCTTTTTGCTGAATCAGTGCAAGCTGCGAATTGACTTTATGAGAATGTTCCAACAACTCAACCATGCTGTAACTTCGACGGATCTCTTCCATCACATCTTCTACAACTGACATCACCTTGTCATAACCTTCCGTTTTGAGCAAGTAACGCACATTAGCCATCTGAAAAGCTTGATATGCATAATCAAAATCGCTATGTCCTGTCAGAAAAATGACGCGACAATTCGGCCAACTGGCTTGAATCCGCTCTGTCAGTTCCAACCCACTCATGCCCGGCATACGGATGTCCGTTAGAACAATGTCAATTCTCGACCGTTGCATCCAGGACAATGCTTCTGTTGCAGAGTAGGCTTTACATACATCAAGCTGGTCGGGTATATGTCTGGCGAACGTTTCATAGAGACTATCCGTAATAATCTCCTCGTCATCTACAATCAAAAGTCGATACATTCGTTTTCCCCCTCTTTCCACTGGATTCGAATTGTGACTTTTAACCCTTGCAGTTCACTTCTGGTTAGGAAAAGGCCACTTCCTTCTCCATACGTCAGGACCAGACGTCGATGAATATTTATTAACGCGGTCATTTCGTCTGTACCTCCGTCCTTATGCAAGCGTTGTTGAAGAGATTGAATGTGTTGCTCTTCCAACTCATTACCATTATCCTCTACGGTGATCTCGGCATATGACTCTTCCATATTAAACCCAATAATTAGAAGACCGGAGTCCGAATTCTTTTCAAGGCTGTGCTCGTAGGCATTCTCAATAATGGGTTGAATAATGAGTCTGGGAACTTTGATGTGTTCCATCTCAGCAGGTAGTGACCCAAAATCAACTTTGATTCGTCTGGAGAATCGTAATTGTTGAATCTCTGTATAGATTCGTGAATGCTCAACTTCCACTTTCAACTTCACATGATCTGTTTCATTCCGGGTAATGAACCTGAAATACTCTCCAAGCATGTTCGTGAATTGCTCAATACGTTCGGTTTCTCCTGTCCTTGCCAGTGAATTCAGAATAAAGAAGCTATTATACAGAAAATGAGGATTAATCTGCGATTGGAGCTGTTTCAACTCGGCCCGTTGCATCATCAGTGTTTTCTTAAAATCTCGATCGATAAGGGATTGAAGATTTTCAATCATTAGATTAAAACGGGTGTAGAGGAAGCCGAATTCATCCTTTCGGTTATGTGCAATGGGGACATCAAGCATGCCTCCCTCCATTTTTTTGAATCTTTTCACCAACAATAGTAACGGGATATGAATCAACTTGTAACTTGAATAGAGATACGCCGTGATGGCAACAAATGATGTAATTGCAAACAGCCAAGCCCAATGATAGAACTTGCTAAGCGGTTTGGTGACAATGGCCTCGGGTAGATATGTAGCTACGGATAAGCCCAGAGAATCCATATGCAACTGACTAACATGATACATGGTGTCCCCCACCTTCATCCGAAAGCCATCAAGTGTACCTTTCACACTGTTTTCACGATAATTTGCGAGAATAACACTTGCTTGATGGTTATCTGTGATGGCATGCCCCGTGACGTCCTCAATCAGGAGAGTTGAACTCTCCGGGTACAAATTAAGTCGTGTAAGTTCATTTTGAAAATGATCAGTATTCAGCTCCACTTGAATGACAAAAAGCGGGGGCTCTCCTCTCGTACCCGTCAGTCTGACGGCACTGTGGTTCAGGGTGTCCTCTTTCACCGTGAAACGTGTACCTTTTCCTTGCATGCCTGAACTGAAGTATACATATGAACTTTTATCAAAATCATCGATACCTTGGATCGCGGATATACTTTTGCCAACTGAAGGGATATGTACATATACGTTTTTGATATAAGCCGTGCTATTCTTGAATGAAGCGAGTCGTTCAGTCAGATAATTTAATGTATCCCGTCGCTCAACCTGATCCATCATATCCCAGAGAATAGCCAGACGATTCAATTTGCGATCCTCAACGATATCAAACTGCTGTAATTCCATCCATTCCATCTCTCTGTTCAATTCCAGGACATATTGGTTTAACCGTCTCTCTGTTGACAATGATATTTCCTGGCTTGCATTGTCATAACTCCAATGATACAGATACACTCCAAGGAGAATCAGGGGGAGCACAAATACCAGATAGGTGATTATTAATCGTGCAAATATACTGTTAAACCATGATTTAGCAGGGATCTTGATCAATGCATTCACCTCCAATGCCAAAGGCTGAGTGGGTTCCTTGTATGAATAAAGTGAACATTAGTGCTCCTTTGGCTTGCTGGTGCGAAACCACGCGTTAACTTCCGATGTGATCTGATCTCCCCCCAGCTTGCGCCAATTCTCTACGAATTGATCAAACTCTTCTATTGGCCTGCCTAGAATAATGTTCATATAGGCTTCAAGCTGAAGATCTCGAAGAATAATTTGTCGATCAACCATGGTGTCTGTAATGCCGCCAGTGAACTCATCATAGAGAAGTTGACCGTTCTTCTCGTACGCATCTGCAATGCTAAAAGCACCCGAAGGACCATAGGTTTGTTTCCAGCCCCAGCCGCTCTCTACATCTTCCAATTCATAGGCCACAATGCGCTTGTGAATGGCGAGAGCTTCATTCTCCAGAGCCGAGAAGTCTCCTGTGCTTCTGGCATCACGAATTTGTTTGTATGCATCTATGTTTTTATTACCGGGAAATGGAGTCACCGGTGAAAGCATCCATACAGCTCGGGAGTCGTCATTATAGTATGTTTCGTACTGTGCCTGATCGCCCCAGTTGATGTCCAGATGCAGATTCATAAGCTTTACAACCACCTCCGGATGAGCGAATCCCTTTTTTACAGCAAAGTATTGCCCGGTATTGGAACGTAGCGGTACGAACAGACTCTGGTCTGACTTGGCAACAATGGGGTATGCCTGCCATTCTACATCTGTATCTGTGTCACGGGTGGTCTGGAGCATAAAGGGTGTCCACTGTTCTCCGTAGAGCATCCCTATTTTTCCGTCCTGAACCAGACGAAACGCCTTGCTTCCACTTTTATAGCCGAAATCCGGGTCAAGTTGGCCTTCACGATACAATGTTTGCAGTGCTTTCAGAGCCTCGCGAACTTCAGGCTGTATACCTCCATAAGTGAGATTCCCTTCTGCATCTTTAACCCATATATTAGGGTAGGCACCGTAGCCAGAAATCAATCCCGCAGCTCCCATAACTGGATCCCATAAATGGTTGGTTAGCGCAAGTCCGTACGTATCCTGCTCTCCATTCCCGTCGGGGTCTCCCTCTGTAAACGCTTTCGAAACTTGAAGAAGCTCTTCCATCGTTTCAGGCGGCCGTAGTCCCAGATTCTCCAACCAATCGGTTCTAATCCACAGGTACTGCGCAGTCTCAATGGAGGAAGAGGATTCAGGAATAGCCATGAGTTGGCCGTCTATGGTTGCCGCATCAAACGCTCCTCTGCCCTCTGCCTCTAATATGCTCTTCGTAAGTGGTGAAGCATGCTCTTGGTACACATGGGTTAAATCTTCGATCATTCCAGCGTTACTCAGTTGTCTAAGTTGATATGGATTTACTTTTACCACATCCGGGAAACGTCCAGCAGCAAGAGATACACCCAGCTTCTGATTGTATACATCTCCATTAGCAATCCAGTCATAGTGAATTTGAATACCTAACTCTTTCTCGTACAAACGAGTCCAGCGATTATCCAGCATCGTCTCACCAGGCAACTGGCTAATCATGCGCTCGAGGTCATCTCCGGTTTCCCTGACAAAAGAGACCACAATAGGAGGAGAATACCTCTCAAACGTAGCGGGAAGTTTCATCTGTTGCCCATCTGGCTGCGGATGAGGTTGTTTGGAATTTCCTTCGGTATGACCTGCTGGTATCGACACAGCTAGGAACAGAATAAAAGTCCATTTTGTTATGTCCAGACATCTCTTATACATGACGACATGCCCCCAGTTCGGTTTAAACAACTGTCTTCTCTCTGTCCATTATGAATCCATATCATTGTACAACAACTTGTAATCATTGAATACGAAAAGCCGCCGTTGGGCGGCTTTTACATATTTCATTGTTTCTCATCAGGATTAATCACACGATATTCAAAATTCGAAAAGTCAGCTGTTCCGCCAACCATTTGAGTTGAATATGCAAACAACCCCGTTCGGCAACCCATAAAATGATCGAGTTTATATACCATTTTATGGACAATCCCGATATCTCTCCATTCCACCCCATCGAAATAGGCAAAAGAGCATTCATCCAGATTATTCTCAAAATTTCCGAATGCTTTTAGTTTAACGACTGGATCTGATACCGGGATACGTTCATGTTCAGTGGCTGGCTCCTGGTCAATAAGATTACCAAATATGGTTGAGTCCTCACTATTTCTAGCATGCATGACCAAGTAAAACTTGCTATCCTGCTTCGTAAGAGCGATCATGCCGTATGAACCAATCAGAAAGCACAACCCGGCATAGTCGCCATTATTCAGACGGCTGCCATCAAGTGTAACGATTGCTTCGCAAGCGGGCCCCATTGAACGCTGGGTTAGTGTGTTGACGGCGAATGTCAGATTAGGGCTGATCTGTCCAGTTCGAACACGATAAACTCCTGGTTTCTCTGTGACGGACCAAAGTTCATCATTAGGTGTATGATTCCACTGCCAAAAATCGCGGAGGCGTATTCTTCCATCTTCTTCAGCTGCATAATTGAAACTGTCGCTACCTATTAACGGTTTATAACGGTGTTCAGGTCTAGTGCTCGGGATATCAATCTGCATCGGTGCTTTGCTTGCGAAGACCGGTATACCTTGATCAAAATGGAGCGGAACCAAAACAGGAATCCGGCCAACAGCCCCATGATCCTGAAACAGCATTGCATACCAGTCCCCATCCGGCGTATCCACGATACCTCCCTGAGCCACACCTGAATTGAAATAATCCATATCGTCATTGAATACTTCCTCACCAGTGAAGACATCTTCCAGAGAGTCTGCCGTATAACACGCCTGCGTTCTCCGTCCGGTAGCTTTCGTTATATGAATCAGGAATACAACATATTTCCCATTAATCTTGTAGAAATGTGCTCCTTCATAACCAAGGTGATGAGGCTGCTCGTCTTTTACAATCAAGCGATGCACTCCGCCAGGTTTCGGCCCGGACAGATCAGAGCTTAATTCGGTCAGATAGATCTCGGTATTCCCGTAGACAAGATATGCTCGTTCATCATCGTCGAAAAATAAGGAGCAATCATGGTAAAACCCTTCGACTACTTGTTTCTTCCACACTCCCGAGATGGTGGGTGACGTGTACAAGTATGTTTTTCGGGTATCATTCGCCACAAAGATCACATAGAACATCCCTTGATGATAGCGGAGCGATGCAGCCCACATGCCTTTGCTATAAATGTGCTGACCATCCACCAGCCGCTGTGCAGGTGTATCGTCCAATGTGTCGTATACATATGTCGCTACTTCCCAATGGATCAGGTCATATGAACGCAGGATGACACATCCCGGCATCATATGCATGGTCGTACTAACCATATAATATGTGTCCTCTACACGAATAACGTCAAGATCCGGGTAATCAGCCCAAATAATCGGATTTGGATACATGTTTCAATTACACCTCATTTTTTCTGTTAAACTTCCATTCTCTTAAAAGGATGATGGAGCTGTCGGTTGAATTCTTAAGCTTAATATACAAATCTTGCACACCTTTTGCACCCGTAACTTTCGTTGTTAGTTCCATCCATTGAAGAGATCCGGTCGCAGGCGGAACAATGATTTCGGCAATTAACGGTCCGTCTGCACGATCAAGCCGAAGTTCCAACGTGCCTTCGCTTCCTTGATTCGCAATAATGGCTGTAAAGGTTGTGGGTCCTTCACTTTCAAAGTCGACCTTGGATATAGCTATCCAACTGTCGTTTTGCAGCTTAGCGGACATGATATTCGAATCGGATGCAGATATCTCAGTAGCGTCAAGATATTGCTCTGTTGTTACTCTGCTGCTCCATCCAATCGTCGAACCGCTTACCCACTCATAAGGATTGAAGCACTTGATTTGATCTACGCCCTGATAATCTGCATGTACCTTCTGGATCTTACCCGTGGCCTCATCATGCTCGACTCGATTCAGATGTGTTGAACGGTAACCATCGGGAATATTCATAGCCTGGCTTAATGTCTGAGCATGATAGGCAATGTACCACTGATCGGCCAGTTGGAATATAGCATGATGGTTATTGCCGCCAACATTAAAAAAGTGGCCCGGATTCTGGAGCAACGTTCCCTGATATGTCCATGGCCCCATCGGCTGAACACTGGTCATATATGCAATTTCACCGGGTGGTGGACTGCCCTCTGGCCGATTACCCTCAACAAAATTGGAACAATACGTAAAGTAGTAACTATTATTATATTTATGTATCCCTGCATCTTCAAACATATAAGGCGCCTGAATCACCTTTGCTATACCAACAACGCTGGTCATATCGTCTCCCAATCGCATAACTCTTGCCGTATCAGGTCTTTCTGGTTTCCCCTGCGGAATACCACCACCGAAGTATATATAGGCCTGATGATCATCATCTACGATTACAGCCGGATCGAACAACCAGGTTACTTCCTCCACTCCCGGAGTTTCTCTTGTAATAAGTGCTTTGCCTATCGGATCTATCCATGGACCAATAGGTGTTGGTGCAGACAATACACCAATTCCACTGGCATTGTTGGCGAAATAAAGAAAGAAACAGTCCTTGCCATCCAAGGTTCGATGAGCAGCTGCCGGCGCCCAGGATTGCGAAGCCCATGTTGCAGCGCCTTGAGGTCCAGCAACTCTGATCTCCCCATGATCGGTCCAGTTGATTAAGTCATCCGAAGAAATGACCGTAATCTTGTTGATTGAACTGTAACTGTTTTTCTGAGGAAGACCGTCCTTATCATATTCCAGCTTATCACTAGTCATGTATAAGTAGACTCGATTGTTAAATACCAAAGCATAGGGATCGGCTCCGAATTTGTGAGCCACCAGAGGGTTACCGTTGGGATGAAGCTTTCCAATCTCCCCTGGGATACTCTCCAGATTGGCAGCTTGGGTTTGCTTTTGCTCACCAGCATGTGGTGTAGAATGATGATTCATCGAAAAAATCCCCCTATAATCGTTTTTAGTTGTACTTTATAAAGAGAAAGCGTTTGCAATACAAAAGGTATCATGATAGGATGATTACATTTTAAGGTAAGCTGAGTACAATTTCATTGCGTTAACCGCTCTATTTATTGCGTGAAATGACGGGAGGTACTTCATGAGTGGATCCTCTGAATGTTTTTATGATCCCATCCAGCCTGAGCTCTTATATCTGCACCGCGTAACAACGTATAAGCTGGAAACGATCTATCATCGCCATAATGCATACGAGATCTACCTGTTTCTTCGTGGCAACGTTCACTTTTATGTAGAAAATCGATGTTATCATCTGCAGCGGGGGGATTTGCTAGTGATGTCACCCGAGGAGATGCACCGAGCCTTTATTCTGGATGAATCTGAGTATGAGCGAATTACAATTAATCTCAAAAAAACATATCTATTTCAGCTTTCCACACCATCAACCAATCTATCATCATGTTTTGATCATCGCCCCAAAGGAACAGGCAACATCGTGCATCTAGACGAGTATAACTTGAAGCAGATGCTGCAATGTACGAACGAACTGGAAAGATTGCTTGCTTCCGATGCTTATGGCACCGATATCAAAATAAATGCAGCCGTAGCCCAATTGTTGGTCATGATTAACGTCTGGTTTCATAACAATTCCTTTGTTCCCAATGACATTATGCCTGAACTGGTTCGTGAAACCATGGATTATATTGAAACACATCTAAATCAAGACATTACACTTCGCAAACTTGCCGAAGTGTTCTATATGAACAGCACATACATCAGTAGACAATTCAAAAAGCATACCGGATTGACGATTCGTTCCTACATTTTGGGTCGTCGGATTGAACGGGCCAAATTCCACCTGTCTGAAGGAATGAGTATTACGGATGCTTGCTTTCAATCTGGCTTTAGTGACTATGCTAACTTCATTCGCAGTTTTACCAAAATGGTCGGCACTTCTCCAGGCAAATATAGCAAACAACGACGTGATGCAATCGAAATATTATGATGATAACGACAAGATAATGCAACAAAAAGCAAAAAACATCAAGCCATGCAGGATGGCTCGATGTTTTTCTTTTTCTTCATTTGCTTGGTATACATATTTAATCTGTATTAAACTGTTAACGAGATCATGTCCATCCGTTAATTGATCTCTTTGCCAGACCACAGACTAACACGTTCTTTAATCCACTTTGTATACTGCTCTTCCATGGCTACAGCGCCCGCAGCATCAAGTTCTGCAATCATATTATCATATATGTCTTCAAAGGCAGCTGGAGAGGATGTAATTGCTTCCGCGATCCGTTTCTGGATAATATCCTGTGTCTTCTGATACACCACATTATAGTCTCCGCTATCCGTAGGAATCGGCATATTATAAGCTGCGCCCCACTCTTTCACCGGGAACTCATCTCCGTTAGGGAATAACTCCTTCCAGGTTGTAATACCGTACCCTTTCAGAGTTTCTTTTTCTATATCAGAATAACCTTCCTGGATCTGCTCAGGATAGTTGGTTGTATAATAGTTGTCCGTTGAATCTTTGACACCATCTCCATAATGAGCGCCAAAAATGGTGTATAAGTTGATACCGGTTTCTTTGCTGAATGTACTATTGTCTTTGTTTTTACGTTCCTGAATATCTGCCGGTATTTTGCGAACTCCGTCTTCCACAACGTAATGTTCTCCTTCGATACCCCAATTTCTCAACACTTGACCTTCCTCAGAAGAAAGCCAATCCAGGAATTTGATGGCCCGAACCGGGTCTTCAGCATCAACAGTTATGCCGATACCATATCCATCAAAGCCGATATCCTGAAAATCTTTGCGCTGGAAGTTGTCGTTCAGCGTTACCGGATAGAAGCCATAAGTCATATCGTCCTTGCCTGCACTTTTCAAAGCATTTTCCGCATCGCTAAATCCCCAAAGTGGATCAAGCACGGATAGAACACGTCCGCTGGCGATCTTGGACTTATATTGATCATCTTTTTGAACAAAACTGTCTTTATCCACCAGACCTTCATTATACATTTTGTTTAACCAACGGAAATATTCCCTCTCTTCAGGACGCTTATAATGAAGAACAGCTTCATATGTGTCAGGGTTAATGAAATATTCACCATCCCCAGGTCCTCCCGTAGCCATGACTGCCGGATCAGTTACGGTAATCATACGGCGCCATCCATCTGCACTGAGTGTCAGCGGGATTGTCGGTTGGCCATCATCTGTCGTTGGATTATTCTTGTAATACTCTCGGAGGACATTTTCATAATCTTCCAAGGTTTTGATCTCGGGGTACCCAAGCTCTTTGACGACACGATGCTGAATAGCAGCACCATTTGTCGCATCGAAGCTTTCTTGATCGACCGCACCATTCGTTGGAATCCAGTATATGGATGGGTCTTCATTGCTATATTTCAAGCGATTAAAATGCTCACCGTATATCTTTTTCAAATTGGGTGCATGTTCTTCGATCAGATCCGTCAGATCAATCATTGCACCAGCATCAACAAGTCTGCTTAAGTTGCCTTTAGGAAAGATCAGATCCGGGTAATCACCGCTTGCGGCCATAAGGGATATACGGTCGTTTCCTCCCCCGCTTGAGATATCGAATTCTGCATTGATGGTTACACCCGTTTCTTCCGTAATTTTCTTCCCTACAGCATCCTGCATATTGTTCCAGTTGGGACTTGCATCCGCACCGAAGAAGGTAAACGTGATCGGGCTGTTAGGGTCACTGGTATTCGATTCTGAATTCTCTGTAGCGTTTCCGCAACCGACGGAAACCAGTACAACACTTGTTACGAGACATGCTCCTAGCATTTTTGAAACGGCTCTCATTATTTTTCTGCCCCCTAAATGGTGTTAGTCGTAATAACCAATCCAGACATTAAAGATGGTTCGTTCAGAAGTGGTATACGCTTACATATTCAATCGGTAATGTACGACTACACTCCTGCCTAACCTATTCCATGCTTAAAGTATAAGGAAGTCTAATAACCCCAACCTTGATTATTAAGCCATAAAAATAGCATGATCTAGACATGAATCTCAGTAAAATGTGAAGACCAAAAAAGCGATGGTTGCCCATCGCCTCATAACATCTAACATACTTTTCAGTAATATAATTCCAACGTAAAACCTTGGATTTCCGCTTCCACATCTCGCAACAATTCCATGACTTGATCTGCGTAATCACCAAGAGTTTCTTTACTTTTCTCGAAACCAAGCCATTGAACAGTAAGCGGCATGCTTACAGCCCCAGTCAAGACATCCCACAGCGCGTCCAAATTGCCTCCGTAGTTCTCGTCTAACTCAAGCTGGTTCTGGAGCACTTGATGCAACTCTTCCTTGCTGTGAATGTGGTATCCGTCAATTTGAATATTGCTCATATCATGACCTCCGTTTATTTTAACTGTTCAAATGACTTGTAATGATCTGTCGTCTGGTAGATTAAACCGTCATTCGAGTATAGAATTCGGTCGCTTCCGCGCCGTCCTCCTGAGTAATTGATATCAGCTTCATACCATATCCGGCCTTTTTTGCTGGGGAGTAGCCCTTCCCGGTTACCGAACACATCGCCGCCGATGCTTTTGCCTGGAGCGACTTCATGTAGATTCCCTTCACTTGGCTCCCAGCCCAATTCCCTGGCCTCTTTCTTGGTAATGTAATTCGGTGGGAGTTCATGATGCTCCGAGATATAATTGGCAACTTCATCAAATCCCATATCCTCTGATACTTGAGGTGATCCGATATCCAGCACAGACTCTGATGTACAACCCGAGAACATTAATGCAGCGAGGACAATCACTAACGTGTAAACAAATTTTCTGAAAAACATAATCTTTTCTCCTTTGAATGTTCTTGCTCTTGCTGTGTCTTCGTTTTTAAGCCTATCATTGAACCGAAATTCAATCAATATAAGAAGTTAGCCCTTCTCCATTGAGGCACAACCATATCCTTCAACTAAAAAAAGCCGCTAAAATAGCGACTTTAATCGTACCACGGATCATTACCATTCAACACATTCATTTATGATCTTATTTGAATCGATCCATCCAGTTCTCCAACGCTACAACAACCTCTTCCAACTGCTTCTCTTCTGTAACTTTAGGCTGATTATCTCCTTTTTGCATACCGTATGAGCCAAATTGACCATGATTTCCACCTTCAATACTTACATAAGTCGTGTCTTCTGGAAGGTTTGCTTTGGCGCTTTCCCAGGATTCCCTGTTAAGCACCCCATCATTCGAGCCTGTAATCTGTAAAATAGACAAGTTCGTATTCTTTAAGCTCCCCCCATCATCTGCATAGGAAGCCAGGAAAAAGACGCCTGCCAGCTTTTCATTGTGCTCCGTAGCATACCGTGCTGCGAATGACCCTCCCAATGAATGTCCGCCAATTATAAAAGCTTCGTTAGGATGTTCCTCGATAAACGAATCTGCCTTGTTCTGACCGAAAATCGCCAAGTTCATTGGCATGATAGCGATATAAACGCGGTGTCCCTGTTCTGCCATTTCTCTAGCAAGTGGAGAATAACTTTCAGGTTTGACTAGACCTCCTGGATAAAAAATAATATTCGGTTCGGTTACCTTTGTATTCACGGGTTCAAACCGGTAACCGTCCTTCAACTTGGTGACAGTAACCTGAGCGTCACTTGTTATTGCCGCTTCAGCTCGTTCAGAAGGACTATACGTAACCGAATTGAGATATACGAGCACTCCAGCCACAATGATCACGATGGACAAGATCGTCCACATGATTATCTTTTTCCATTTGTTTGTACGTTGTGCTGTTTTCAACCTTAAAACCACCTTAGTATGAGGATAATGATATGTCTTTTTTAACTCTTCATAATTATACTTACCGGTAAGTATAATTACAAGATGATTTTGCTAACCATCGTTATTTGTCATAAACTATTCATGGAGGGAAGTCCAATGACAGAAAAATCACACAAACGTTTGCCTGGAAGACCCAAACATGGCGATGACGATATCTCAGTTCAGCAAACGATTATTCATACAGCTTCAAAGCTATTCATGGAGTACGGCTACGAAACAGTCACACTCCAGCAAATTGGTAAAACATGTAACGTGTCAAAACCAACCATTTATTATCATTTCACCAGCAAACCAGAGCTTTTTAAGGTTGCCTTTACATCGATGTTACAAAATGTGAGCCGGTTAACCTCGCATATCCTTGATCAAGCCGAGAATCTGGAGTCGGGACTTGTGCGTTTGGCAGAGGCCAGACTGGCTAATCCACATGCAGAGATTGAAACCATGCTGAGAGAAGCTGAACCTTTTCTTGAACCAGCTCAAATTCAGGATATACGCAACGCAGAGCATCTGATTCACGAAGTGTTAGCCTCCCATTTCCAACGGGCAATGGATGAAAACAGACTGCGAACGGACGATCCATTTTTCCTTGCAGAGACCTTCTCGACATTGATGTTAATGGGTAATCGGGAAGATAACCTGCATAAATATGGTTCCAATCTTTCATTGGGCCAAAAGCTAGTAGAAATTTTCATTCGCGGAGCGCAATAAAATTCAGGGCAACAAGGAGAGCTGACATGAATATCCCTAGAGGAACGTATGGGTTTCGATTCGCCGAAGACAAAGAGCTCCAACTGTGCGTACTCTATGCGGCTGGAAGTGATTCAGTAACCGATCCGGCCTATCATTGGGATGGACTCGAACGTTCAGACGGGCCTCTCCTGTTATTCCAATATACCATTTCGGGTGAAGGTGTATTTGAGTCGAATAATCGCATTCATCATATTACCGCAGGACAAGCTTTTTTGGCAGAAATTCCGGGAGAACATCGCTATTACTACCATTCAACATCAAAAGAGCCTTGGGAGTTTCTATTCTTGCTGTTCAGGCCAACTCTTATTCTGCCCCATTGGCGAAAATTCCTTCGGGAAGCTGGAGAAGTTCCCTATCTTCCCGCTGATTGTACACCCATCCGATTGTTGCGGATGATCGTGACTGATGCGGCGGCAGGCAGGATCACTGATCCTCTGATCGCATCATCCAGTGTATATCAGTTCATGACAGAATTGACCCGCTTACAGAAAACAACATTACGCAACAGGGAGAATTGGTCTGAAAACATTCAAATAGCCGTTGAATACATAGAGAACAATTACTCCAAGATGATCAGTATTGATCACCTTGCCGAGTATGTTTCCCTTTCCAAATATCACTTTATACGTCGCTTTTCCTCCAGTACAGGCTTGACTCCAGGTGCTTATCTGACCCGTGTACGTACCGAGAAAGCTTTCGAACTGCTGCGCGGAACTACTCTTAGCATTGAAGTCATCGCCGAACAAGTTGGTTATTCCAGTGGAAGTTATTTTATCAAAGCTTTTCGCAGTATAACTGGGGTTACGCCAGGTGAATTTCGAAGCGGCGGTGAAAGCCTTGTATACCGTAAATTATTCTTCGACTAACCGCAATATTTTGCTATTACACACTCAACATTACTGTAGATATTAATAAAATCCTTTATTATGATGAATTTAGCGAGAGCAATAATTAATCAGTAGAGGAGTATTCCCATGAATCATACGCTTGCAGCATCAACTCCACCGCTTGGCTGGAACAGTTGGGATTGTTACGGCGCGGCCGTTACGGAAGACGAAATTCGTGGCAACGCGGAGTACATGGCAGAACATCTTAAAGACTTCGGCTGGACCTATATTACGGTCGACATTCAATGGTACGAGCCTTTGGCCAATTCTTCGCAATATCGTCCATTCGTTCCACTAATCATGGATGAATATTCACGGCTTATGCCTGCTGAGAATCGGTTTCCCTCCGCTGCAGGTGGACAGGGATTTAAGCCGTTAGCCGACTACGTTCATAGTCTTGGACTGCAATTTGGGATTCACATCATGCGTGGTATTCCACGTCAAGCTGCACATGCGGCTACTCCGATCCTGGGTTCAACCTCCACTGCGCGCGACATTGCTCATCCAAACTCCATCTGTCCATGGAACACAGATATGTACGGTATCGATAGCTCAAAAGAAGGCGCGCAGGCCTATTACGATTCGCTCTTTGAACTGTATGCACAATGGGGCGTTGACTTGGTGAAAGTAGACGATATTGCTGCTTCCAGGCTCTACGATACCCATCAGCCTGAGATCGAGATGATATCCAAAGCGATTGCGCGCTCCGGTCGGCCCATGGTACTAAGTCTCTCTCCTGGCCCTGCTCCAGTAGAATACTCAGAATTCTTGGCTGATCATGCCAACATGTGGCGTGTCACGGACGATTTCTGGGACCTTTGGCCGCTGTTATTGGATATGTTCGACCGCTGCCGGACGTGGCAGGGCGTTCCCCAAGCAGGCTGCTGGCCAGACTGTGATATGTTGCCTTTGGGTCATATCGGTATCCGTTCTGTAGACGGTGGTGGAGCAGATCGCTGGACTCGGTTCACACCTGACGAGCAGTTGACGATGATGTCACTGTGGAGCATCTTCCGTTCCCCGCTCATTTTTGGTGGTGAACTGCGAGATAACGATGACTGGACGCTGTCCCTGCTAACCAATCGTGAGGTTCTGCGAATGCATCGCGAGAGTTATGGAGCCAAAGAAGCCTTACGCAAAGACGATCTTATTGTGTGGACTGCCCAGCATGCGGATGGTTCCTCTTACGTCGCTGTATTTAACACAGGAGAGAAATCTCTTCCCGTGGATCTGTCTTTTGATAAGGTCGGACTGTCCGGCATTATCGAAGGTACGGAGTTGTGGAGCGGAGAAGCAGCTGAATTTACAGAGAATTCCTTATTTACGACTGTGCCATCACATGGTGTGCGTCTTTATCGCTTTTCCTAAGCTTGCAAAAGAAAAAGAGAGGTCCGTCGTTCATTAGACAGACCTCTCTCTCATTTCATGTTCATCGCTAGAATGGATTACATTCAGTTTCCATTCGATAGTCTATATGTATCCATGGCTTGAACGGCCAGATGAAATGCTTTAATCCTTCTTTCCAGAAGAGTCTTTTGAGGGCTACCTTCTTTGGCCTTGGCATACATGTTCTCAAGGGATGGAAACAATCCAATTAAGACAAGTCGGGCTTCTGCTATATCTTCCTTGGTGTATGAATGAGCTTTTTGATTCCACTGTTTATCCAACAGTGCTAGACCAATGTAAAAAGCTTGGAGACGTTTCTGTAGCAATGTTGTGTTAGTACTTTTCTGAGTCATATTCACTAAAGCATTCTCCGATTTGCGGATGGTTGATTGAAAGGCTTTGATGGATTCCAGTTTGTCTTCCTGTGACACATTTTCCATAGCGTGCTAACCTCTCTCTCTTGCTTTATTTGGTATTCAAATATATTAAATTAAATCACCTCATAAATATAACAAAAAAAGCCGCTAAAACTAGCGACTTTCAATGTGATAACTGTATAGTCTTGATCAGTTCTAGAGTACCTTCTCCAAAAAGCTGATCGTCCGTTCATTCTTCGGATTTCCAAATATCTGTTCAGGGGTACCCTGCTCTACAATATAACCACCGTCCATGAAGATGACACGATCAGCTACTTCACGTGCAAAACCCATCTCATGAGTAACAATAATCATCGTCATGCCTTCGCTCGCGAGGTCCTTCATAACACCAAGGACTTCTCCTACCATCTCAGGGTCGAGCGCCGAAGTTGGTTCATCAAATAACATAACGTCCGGATTCATAGCAAGCGCACGAGCGATAGCTACACGTTGTTTTTGTCCGCCCGAGAGTTGACTGGGGAAACTATCCGCTTTATCAGACAACCCGACACGATCGAGTAGGCTAAGACCTGTTTTTCGAGCCTCTTCTGCGTTTAAAACCCCTAATTCTCTTGGCGCAAACGTTATATTTTTCAAGACGTTAAAATGAGGGAATAAGTTAAAATGTTGAAACACCATGCCGATATTTTCACGTGCTTTATTAATGTTGGTTTTAGGATCATTGAGATCCTGATCATCCACGATAACTCGACCAGCTGTGATATCTTCCAATTGGTTGATGCAGCGCAAGAAAGTACTTTTTCCTGAACCGGAAGGCCCGATGACACAGACCACTTCACCTTCGCTGACAGCCACATCAATTCCCTTAAGAACCTGATTTGTGCCGAAACTTTTTTTCAAACCTTCAACTTTAATTTTAGCCACGACGAACCTTCACCTCCAGATAATCAGCAATTTTGGTCAGTGTGATGATAACAATCAGATACATAACAGCAACCGTTAACCAAATGTCAAAAGAGGAGAACGTTCTTGCAATTACAATTTTACCCGATTGTGTCAGCTCTACGAGACCAATAACGGATAAGATGGACGTATCCTTCAGCGTGATAACCATCTGGTTAATGAAGGACGGAATCATAACACGCACTGCTTGCGGAATGACAATCTTAATCATTGCTTTGCGATAAGGAAGTCCCAATGAACGGGCAGCTTCCATCTGACCACGATCAATCGATTGAATCCCGCCTCGGATAATTTCGGTTACGTACGCCCCTGCATTCAGACTAAGTGTCAGAATAGCCGCCAAGAACAATGGCATTGTGAAACCCATCGCCTGTGGAATCCCGAAATAGATAAAGAATGCCAGGACAATCAACGGAATACCGCGGAAAATATCCACAAATACGGTGGCAACACCACGAAGGAATTTGTTCTGTCCCACTTTCATAAATCCGAAAATCAGACCGATGATAAACGCGAAGAACAGGGACACAATTGTGTATATAAGTGTGTTTCCGAGACCTTTAAAAAGTGCAGGAAGAGATTTCTGAATGAGCTCCCAACGACTCTGATTAGCAACCGTCGGAGCGTTCTCACCAAGATATTTCTCGGTAATGCGCTTATATTCACCATTAGCTTTGATATTGGCTAGACCTGTATTAAACATCTCCAGAAGCTCCTGGTTTTTCCCTTTGCTTACTGCAAATCCATAAGGAGCCCCTTCTTCTTTTTTTGTAACAATTTTCAATCCGTTATTCTGATTGACGCCATAAGCCAGCACAGGATAATCTTCAAAGCAGGCTACGGAATTACCGGTTTTTACATCTTCATACATTTGGTAGGACTCATCAAACGGAACGATCGTAAATCCATACTCCGAAGCAATGGACTCTGCAAAACTATACCCTTCTGTTCCGGTTTTTACAGCTACCTTTTGTCCACGAAGGTCTTCATAACTTTTGATTGTGTCATTGTTGGCACTAACCCCCATAACGACACCTGATTCAAAATAAGTATCGGAAAAATCAAATTTTGCTTTTCTTTCATCCGTAATACTCATCCCTGCAATGACACCATCAACCTGATTGGCTTCAAGTGCCTGTACAGCTGCATTAAAACCCAAAGCTTTGATTTGATACTTGAAATTTTGGTCTTTGGCGATGGCATCCAGCAAATCCATATCGATACCTACAAAATCACCATTCTCATCTTCATATTCGAATGGAGCAAATGTGACATCAGTTCCAATAACATAGGTCTTACCGGAATTGGATGTTGCAGCGGCTTCCCCCGCCCACCCTGATAGACCGCTCACCAGGAGCAGCATCAGTGAAAGTATAAAAAATGAAATCTTCGTTGTTTTCATGTGTCCTCCCCGTCTCGGTGTTGTCCGAATAATCATTATTTTCTTTGGAATCGGTATTGCTATTAAACTTTTTGTCGATCTTCTACATATTTGATTGTTATTATTTACTGTATATTAACAATCAATGCTTTGCCTTTCCACTTGCAACATTTTCCTCCATCATTTTTTTCCAACCAGTAAAAGCCCTCTTCATACTTACCCTTTAGGTAAGCTTTACGAAACCCAATATTACATCGCGAATCTGAAAAAAGTGCATTTACTTTAAAACGTATTATTTAAAATTTAAAACTCAAAAAAGCCGCGATTTCCGCGACTTTTTGTTGTACAGTTTTTTTATCATCTATTAATTTGCTCTGGTTGTCAATACAATCTCGAACTTCGAACCAGCTTCACCCGCGAACACAATGGTTCCGTTCTCAGGCAATACAATTTCGTTTTGTCCACTGACCACTGTATGATTAATGCCTACGCCCGCTTGGTTGTATACAGCAAATGCGCTGTTTGCAGACATCTTGACCGCCATTTCTTTACCGGCGACAGATGCCGGAATCGCAAACCATGTAGCATGACCATTTGCTTGAATTGTTGTCTTCGATTGTCTTCCCGCATAGATCGGTTTTATGATTTCTTGAGCAGCGTAGACATTGCCTCCAGCTGTAACGTATTCCACGCCATTTTCCTCATAGAAATTGAACTCCATCGTGTCACGTCCGGCTAATCCAGGAATTTGCAATTGGTTTACGGCTTGGTTAGCCCCAGTGATTTTATTGGTGTAGATATAACCAGGCAGCTCATTAAAAGTATGAATGGGAATGATCGGCATGGCTACATTGTACAAAGTTGATGTGTATTTTTCATTGACCAACACGTACGCTTTGCCTTCCCGTTTCTGCCATGCGGCCTTTACTTCTGCAGACAATTCATTAGTTTCAAGCTTTTCTGCCTTATATTCCGAAGAAGCAACTTGTCCAAGTCCGGGAACAGACTGATACGAGCGAGACCACAAGTATGTGTTTCCGTTGACTTCCTGAACGAATTTGAGCTTTTCCGTACCCTCATCATTAATGAATGAGCCATCAGCACTGTAAGTATATGTCTGATTAGTTCTGTTAGGAGACGACAGATAAGATATCGTCATTTGTCCGCCATCCTTCACGGTCAAGTTCATTAACATGTTTGCACCACTGCCATACGTACCCGTATGCTGTGTAAGTTCCTTCGGCATGGTTGTTTTTACAGGTGCCCCATGTGACTTCTCCGGCTTACGCTCTGGAATAATATTCTTTTCCTCAAGCGCACCAAGCAACAGTTCAGTTGCCAGCAATTGATCCGTTGAGCTGTGACCACCCGAAGAGGTTACGGCAGCAGCCATATTATATTCCGGTAACACAATCAATGAGGAATGATAGGTTATCGTATTGCCACCTTTGCTTATTGCCTGGATGCCGTAATCATTAAAAGGAAACAGGTTCACGCTATCCCACCCCAGGCCATAGCCAATGGATGAATCCCCTTCTTCCGGCCACATGCCTCTCTTGTATTCTTCCTGTTCCATGGCCTCTACGGATTCCTTCGAAAGAACACCTTCAACCTCACCTGTAAAGATTTTCGAGAACTGAACCAGATCTTGAGCGGTGGAATAGATGCCTCCTGAGGCAATCATATTTGTAGTCTCTAATGGAAGTTTCTCCTCTTGTGACGGGGAATATGTTGCTGCCATCTGGCTAAGGTCCACAATATCCTGCGGTGTTTTAGTATGATCCATCCCAAGTGGTTCCGTTATGTAACGGTGCATGAAAGTGGTGAAACTCATGCCGCTGACGCGCTCAACCAGAATTTCTGCTAATGTAAAACCATCATTACTATACACCGAGTATGCGCCAGGATCGGCCTTCAGATGTTGCGTTCCCAATTGTTCCAGTAACGTATCATGTGCATAGGTATCATTATCTCCAAACAATATTGCACTGTTACTTGATGTTCCGAGAAGTCCGGATGAATGATTCAGTAACATGCGTGGTGTAATTTGTTGGTAACGCTTGTCTTTCATTTTAAAGTCCGGAATATACTTCACGACAGGCTCATCGAGATCAATCTTGCCTTGGTCAACGAGCTTCATAACGGCGGTTGTGAGCATCATTTTGCTGGTTGAACCAATGCCATACATGGTATCTGAAGAAAGCGGGATGTTGTTTTTCAGGTCATTTTTGCCTGCCTGACCGGTGATCACAATCTCACCATTCTCCATCAGTGCGTACTGCACACTTGTCGTAGCGTATGATTCAGTGAGTACCTTGGCCTTTGCACTTACTGCCTTTTTAGTTAGATCATACGTAGGGCTACTACCTTTACTGATAGCGGATGTGGCCATGGCCGACATTGGGGACATCATCGCAAACACCAAGGTTATGGCGGCAATCGTTGTTCGTTTCTTTCGTGTCAATCTCATCTTCTCCTGTCTAGTCTATGGATTAGGAATCTCTGTGTTAGTACTCCCGTAGTGTAACCGAAGAAGATGAACTGTCTGTGGCTTGAATATGAATCGAGTATGAACCAAGCAGGATCAACCCAAATAGCTTGGACACACGGTATAAATCGCTTTAGTCCAGCTTTTGTTTTGTTTACAAATTAAACTTTTGCTATAATGGTATATCAATCAATGGAGTGCCAATAACATGGCTAAGTACATAAATAATGCAATCCATAATTCAGCATGAGTAATGGAGTTGAAGCAATGCTAAAAGTTAATCGGAATGACCAACGCCCGATCTGGCAGCAACTTCTGGATCAAGCGATTCATAATATTACAACCGGGAAATGGCAACCAGGCGAATTGCTACTCCCCTCACGCGAACTTGCTCAATTAATTGGTGTTTCACGCTCAACCATACAGATTGTGTACGAGGAATTATTCAGCCGAGGGTATACGGTAACCTCCCGACGAGCCGGGACTAGGGTTAGTGATTGGACTTATGCACCTCGTTCATCAGAAGACGTCACGATGCAAGGACCTATTCCGCCCGAACTGCCTACACTAAACAAATCGATTGGTCATCTGCATAGTTGGTTTGGCAATAGAGACAATCGCAAAATAGAAATCGATTTTAATCCCCACGAACCTTATCTGGATGAAAGTTTCACAAAAGCCTGGAGGCAATCCTTTTTACAAGCTTCCACTGAACCCAATCTGGATATATGGGCTTATGGCGATGCCAGAGGATTACTGGCGTTAAGAGAACAGATTCAGCGTTATTTGTCACTTGAACGAGGCATTCATATCGATGTGGATCAAATCTTGTTAACCTCAGGTGCTCAACATAGCATTGATTTAATTGCCCAGGCACTCTTAAGTGAGGGAGACAGAGTTTCCGTAGAAGATCCCGGCTTCCCTGCCGCTTGGATGGCGATGAAATACCGCCGGATGCAAGTCGATCCCATTCCAGTCGATGAGTATGGATTAAGTGTAGATCATATTCACCCACAGACGAAACTTGTATTTGTCACACCTTCTCATCAATGCGCCGTTGGCGTTATTATGTCGGAGCCACGCAGGCAACAATTGATGCACTTGGCAGCTCATCATCGATATTGGATTGTTGAGGATGACTACGATAGCGAATTTAGGTACCGTGGAGATCCACTTCCAACTATATTTAGTCAACAACCTCAGAATACGCTTTATATGATGAGTTTTTCCAAAATGGTTGCACCAGGCATTCGACTATCCGCTATCATCGGTCCCAAAATAGCCATCAATCGCCTTACCCAAGTTCATGAATTAACCTATCGTCATCTGCCGATTATGGAACAATTAACGCTAACTCATTTTATTGAGCGTGGTCATTTTATGCGCCATATGAGAAGAGTTCGGAACATATATCGACGTAGACACGAAGTCATGACCAAAGCCATTGTTGCTTCAGGGCTAGGCTCACGATTTACATTAAGTGGTGTGGAGACGGGATTACATATGCTTCTGGAATCTGAAACGTCATTTGACGAAGAAGCGCTGACGAATACCGCCCTTGATCAAGGTGTACGAGTGTATCCACTTAGTAGGTATTGCTTGGAGAGTCATCGAAAAGGATGGATATTAGGTTTTGCGAAAGTGGATGAGGAGCAGATTGAGGACGGCATACGCCGGCTTGCAAAGATTGTATTATGATGGAGAACATGCTCTCCAATCGGATTCGAAAGGATGTTTTTTGTAATGAAAATTTTAGTGTTAGGAGCCACCGGACGGGTTGGAAATCATTTCTTCTCTAATGCCCTACGTTCCAATCATCATGTAACTGCACTGGTTAGAAGCCCGGAAAAGCTACAAATCAGCGATGACAATTTCGTTCTGCATCAAGGAAACGCTTTAGTCAAAGAGGATATTCATCACGCCATACAGGGTGTTGATCTCGTTGTTAGTTCCTTAAGTACCGATGGAACGACTACATTATCGCAATCCATGAGACATATTGTTGAGGCTATGGCTCAGGAGCGTATCAAAAGAATCATTACCATTGGTACAGCAGGAATACTGGAAAGTCGAACGGATCCTGGCTTGTTTCGTTTTCAATCCCCTGAGTCCAAACGTAAGTCCACGCGAGCAGCTGAAGAGCATCTGGAGATGTACAACATTCTCAAAGCTTCAAAGTTAGAATGGACCATCGTGTGTCCTACCTACTTATTTGATGGAGAATCCCCCGATAAGTACCGGGTTGAGCGCGACTACTTGCCTGACGGTGGAACTTCAATATCTGTAATCGATACGGCAGAGTTTGCTTATCAACAATTAATGTCTGATGAGTATGTACAGTCACGTGTAGGCATAGCCTACTAGGGTGTCTCCTAAATCTCAATTAAGGTATATCTCTTCGTTCAAAAAAGTAAGTTTCAATATAAACAGGCAATTTACGAGCCTGCAACTGTTATCCATTAGGAACAATTGCAGGCTCTATTTGTGTCTGCTGTTGAGCTATTTAAGTCCTTCATATAGAGGGAATTGCGAAGTGATTTCGCGGACACTGCCTAATATCTGATTTTTCACCTTCGAACTCTTTGGATTTTTGAAAGCAAGCCCTATCAGCTGAGCAATTTCTTTCATTTCCCTGGCTCCAAGCCCTCTTGAAGTCATAGCCGGAGTTCCAAAACGAATACCGCTTGTAATCAAAGGACTTGCCGTATCGTGAGGGATTGCATTTTTATTCGCCGTAATCCCTACTCCATCCAGTAAAACTTCGGCTTCTTTGCCTGTAAGGCCCATAGTTCGTAAGTCAACCAACACAATATGATTATCTGTTCCACCCGATACAAGGGTGAGCCCTTCATTCATCAAAGTTTCTGCCAATACGTTGGCGTTATTCAGAACACCTTCAATATATGTTGTGAAATCGGATTGCAATGCCTCACCTAATGCCACCGCTTTCCCCGCGATAACGTGCATGAATGGCCCGCCCTGAGTCCCCGGGAATACAGCTTTGTCAATCGTCTTTGCCCACGACTCCCGGCACAAAATGGCTCCCCCTCGTGGTCCTCGTAAGGTCTTGTGTGTGGTAGTTGAAACAAAATGGGCATGCGGTACCGGGTTAGGATGCAAACCTGCCGCAATAATTCCTGCTATATGCGCCATATCTACAAAGAAAAGAGCTCCCACTTCGGCGGCAATCTGGGCAAATAATTCAAACTCAATGGTCCGCGGGTATGCACTTCCACCTGCAACAATCATGCGTGGACGATACTTATAAGCAAGTTTACGTACTTCGTCAAAGTCTATGCGGCCCGTCAGTGCATCGACACCATATGGAACAAAATTGTAAAACCTACCTGAAAAATTAACAGTACTTCCGTGTGTTAGATGACCACCTTGGGATAGATTCATGCCAAGTATTGTGTCCCCAATCTCAACCGAGGCAAAATATACTGCCATGTTAGCCTGAGAACCGGAGTGAGGCTGCACATTCGCATGTTCAGCGCCAAAAAGTGCTTTAAGGCGGCTATTTGCTATCTCTTCGACTGTATCGACATGCTCACATCCGCCATAATACCTTCTGCCCGGATACCCCTCCGCATATTTATTGGTCAATACCGAACCTGTTGCTTCCATCACAGCTTGACTTACAAAATTCTCTGATGCAATCAGTTCTATCGTATCCTGCTGCCTTCCAAGCTCTTGCTGGACAGCCATTCCTATTACTTTGTCTTGCTTCTCCAAATGTTTCATGAACATCTTCCTCTCAATATTACGGTTATTTATTCGTTCCAAATTGTTTTTTGGGAAATTTACTATTCATCAGTAGATGTGCCATCATTCCTGCAAACAGTCCCCAAAATGCACCACCCACACCAAGCAAAGTCACATTCGCTGCTGTGGCCAAAAACGTAATCAAAGCAGTTTCACGTCCCTTAGGGTCCGTTAATGCATTGGCAAGACTGCCACCGATGGTTCCAAGCAAGGCCAATCCCGCTAATGTTGCAATAAAAGTAGCAGGAAGAATCAAAAACAGAGCAGCCAATGTTACGCCAAAAATGCCGACAAAAATATAAAAAACACCACAAGCAATACCTGCAATATACCGCTTCGTTGAATCCTCATGTGCATCTTTCCCTGTACAAATCGCTGCTGTAATAGCTGCCACATTAAAAGCATGTGATCCGAATGGGGCTGCAAGAAGCGAACCCAAACCTGTTACAGCTAAAATAGGATTGGCACTTGTCTTGAATCCATCATTACGCAGAACAAGCATTCCGGGCATATACTGCCCTGTCAAGGTAATAATGAACAGCGGTAACGCAACGCCAAGTAAAGCATTTAACGAAAATGCTGGAACAACAAATACAGGCGATGCTACAGCCAATTGGATCGTACTGAAGTCTGTTTTCCCCATACATATCAAATAAATCAAACCGATTGCCAATATGCCAACAATGGCGTAACGGGAAGTAAACCTTCTTAGCACGATATAGCCTGCAAACAGTACAATCACAAGCAAAGGATCTACCTTCGCCCCTCCAAAGGCCGAAATACCAAACTGTAGTAAAATGCCAGCTAACAATCCGGAAGCGATGCCTGGGGGAATAAGTCGAACGAAACGTTCAAACATGCCTGACAAACCTAAAATAATAAATCCGACTGCTGAAATCATGTAAGCGCCAATAGCTTCTGGATAAGGGGTTACCGCTAATGCTGAAACGAGAAACGCCACACCCGGTGTAGACCAGGCTGTAATAATCGGTTCCTTGTACCGATAACTGAGCCAAATTCCTGTCGCTCCTACCCCAATCGAGATGGACCAAATCCAGGAAGCGGTCATTTCCGGGCTTAAACCAGCCAGTTTTGCAGCTTGAAAAACAAGAATAAACGTACCCCCGTAATTCACAATTACGGATATTAAAGCGGCGATCATAGGCGATATCAAATCACGGCCACGTAACGAAGGGGATGCTGTCTTCATATTTAACACTACCTCTCACTTAATCATCGATGCGTGTGTTTTCATTCCAGTAATACTCGTCCGGTAAGTAGCGTTGACCAAATACACTTGTCCCTACCCGGATCATTGTAGCTCCTTCTTCAATGGCGACTTGGAAGTCACCAGACATACCCATCGATAAAATATCCATTTCTACGCGTGGAATATTTTTCTCTTTAATCTGTGTACGGATCTGGTTTAACAATCGAAAACAATGTCGTGTTTCTTCGTTCGTCGCATTCAGTTTTCCAATGGTCATTAAACCTTTCACATTTAATGTCTCGAATTGAGACAACTGTTCTACAAGCTCAACGGCTGTTTCTGGAGATGCGCCAAATTTACTTTCTTCGTAGGACGTATTAATTTGCACAAGAATGTCTAAGGTCTTATTCTCTTTGACAAGCTGGTTATGTAACGCCTGACCCAGTTTCAGACGATCTACGGAATGGATGAGCGTAACATATTTAACCACGTCTTTTACTTTATTCGTTTGCAGATGTCCGATAAAATGCCATTTCACCTGTTCGTGTTGCTGCATAAGTGGAAATTTGTCCCGAAGTTCCTGAGCTTTGTTTTCTCCGAATAGAACCTCACCTGCTTGAATCGCTACCTCTAGTTTCTCAAGCGGTACCGTTTTGGTCGCGAGCAACAACTGAATTTCCTCTAAGTTGCGACCGGAAGCCTGGCAGGCCAGTGCCATTTGCTGTCTTACAGTTTGAAGATTTTCTCCTACTAGATGTTTCATGTCAGCTACCTTCTTTCTATTCCAAACAGGAATGAATAATTGAGATTAGCTCCTCCTTATGTATTGTGAAGATTGTGTAGAACGTCATGCTAGTATAGCAACCCATGGATTGGATATACATATCCAAAAAAGCTCTTTTTGAGCAATCCAAAGTTATAAAAGTGGATATTAATTCAATTGGGGCACCTTTAATATGCTTTTAAAAGTCAATAATCTGATTGATGTGATGCCCACACATTACGAAATGAAAAAAGCCGCTAAATTAGCGGCTTGGTTATATTCCTATGCTCTTCTCCACAAGACGAGAAACATGTTACATGATGATTTACTCGTTCACATTTTCCTTGGTTACCAGCTTCAATTCAGCCGGAATCGATGGCTCCACCTGCTTGCCACTGAGCACATCCAGAGCTGCTTGCAGCGCCAGTTGACCAATCAGTATAGGCTGCTGAGCGACTGTTGCTGTCAATTTCCCATCCTGAATGGATTTGATTGCATCATCATTGCCATCGAATCCGATAACCGGAATGTCTTTACCCGAGCTTTGAATCGCTTCAATCGCACCAAGTGCCATCTCATCATTATGGGCAAATACGGCCTGCACGTCAGGATTACCCTGAAGCAGATTCTCCATGACATTTAATCCTTTGGACCGATCAAAATCAGCAGATTGTTTGGAAACCACATCGAGTTGCTTGTCAGCCACTTCATGGAAACCTTTCCCCCGTTCTCTTGTTGCGGAAGCGCCAGGTACACCCTCAAGTTCAATGACTTTTGCTCCCTCACCCAGTTGTTCAACAAAGTATTCAGCTGCCATGCGGCCACCCTTAACGTTATCAGATGCCACTAGTGCCGCCACTTCGCCTTTATCTGCGGAGCGATCCAGCGTGATCACGGGAATGCCCACACTATTAGCGGATTGAACCGCTGTGGAGATCGCTGCAGAGTCCGCAGGATTAATCAGAAGTGCACTAACGCCTTGCTGAATGAGATCATCCACATCATTGGTTTGTTTGGCCGAATCGTTCTGCGCATCCACCACGATGACCTGTATTCCCTGTTTTTTGGCTTCAGCCATTACCCCGTCCTTCAGTGATACAAAGAATGGATTGTTTAATGTAGATATCGACAAACCTATTTTCTTCTGTCCGTTACTTTTGTTTGGGTTAGGTTTCGCCCATTCCGGTGGCTCCAGAGAGCACCCGGCCAGAACGATGATCATCAGCATACTTATGAGTGTTACAGTCCACTTTTTCATATTCGCTTCTCTCCTTATGCTGTTTTCTTGCGGTCCAGCAGGACGGCAATGGCAATGACAATACCTTTTACAACCATTTGATAAAATGAGTTTACTTCAAGCAAGTTCAATCCATTATTCAATACACCGATAATCAGAACACCGATCAATGTACCAACGATTCGTCCACGTCCTCCAGCCAGACTTGTACCACCCAATACAACTGCTGCAATTGCATCCAGCTCGTAGGATGTACCTGCCGTTGGTTGCGCTGAATTCAAACGCGATGTCAGAATTGCACCTGCCAGAGCAGCGAGCATACCTGTCAGGGAGTAGATCATAATTTTCACGCGATTAACTTTGATACCCGAGATAATGGAAGCTTTCTCATTACCACCGATGGCGTACGTTTTACGGCCAAAAGCTGTTTTATGCAAAACAATCCATAGAATCATGAAGGTAATCAGCATCGTGATTGCAGGTACCGGAATACCCAGCAGGTAACCGCGGCCGAACAATTGGAACAGCAGGTTATCCCCGAGGCCTGTAATTGGGTTACCATTTGTGTACACCAATGTCAGTCCTCTGAATATCGTCATGGTAGCGAGTGTGGCGATAAACGGAGCCATTTTACCTTTGGTAATCATCAGTCCGTTCACCATACCCATGACACCACCGAGTGCTACACCGATAATGATGGACAAGATCGGATCGAGGCCAGACAACATCATATTTGCTACAAAAGCACTGGATAAAGCCAGGATTGAGCCGACCGACAGATCAATTCCACCCGTTAGGATCACAAACGTCATACCGAAGGCAATCAGCGCATTAATCGAGACTTGACGCAATAAATTCAAGATATTAAGCGGTTCCAAGAAACTTGGATTCAACACCGATACGATGAGAATAAGAATGATTAAGCCAAGCAGCGGTCCCAATTTTTGTATCACGTTTGAGAAACGGAAGCCGCTTTTAGCCGTTTTGTTTTCCTGCATTGTTGTCATATCACTGTCCCCCTGTGGCCAATGTCATAATGTGTTCTTGTGTTGCTACTTCCCTTGCAACCTCGCCACTGATGTGTCCCTCATGCACAACCGCGATCCGGTCACTCATGCCAAGCACTTCAGGTAGCTCCGACGATACCATGATGATTGCAACGCCGCGGTCAGTCAGTTCATTCATCAATTCATAGATTTCGCGCTTCGCCCCAACATCCACTCCGCGGGTAGGTTCATCCAGGATAAGCACACTTGGTCCGATCCCAACCCATTTCGCGATAACCACCTTCTGCTGGTTACCCCCGGATAGATTCCTTGCCGCCGTCTCCGAGGATTGCGTTTTGATCTGTAGACGTTTGATCAATGTATCTACGAAATCTTGTTCTTTTGGAGCTGAGATGAAACCTTTGTTTGAGAAACTGAACAGATTTGGCAACGCCATATTCTCGCGAATAGAGAAGTCTAATACCAGCCCTTCATCCTTGCGGTCTTCTGTAATAAACCCGATTCCATGTTTCACTGCATCTGTCGGTTTACGAATGTTCGCTTTTTTACCGCGGATGAAGATTTCACCGCTATCCAACGTATCCAAACCGAAGATTGTTCGCATAATCTCGGTTCGTCCAGAACCCATAAGTCCTGAGAAACCAAGTATTTCTCCCGCTCTCACAGTGAAGTTAATATTCTCGAACAACCCTTTACTGCTTGCATTCCTTACTTCCAGAACAACTTCACCATAAGAAGGATTCCGGACAGGATAACGCTCTGTAAGTTCCCGACCTACCATTTTCCGCACCACTTCATCAAAGCTTGTCTGTGGAATTGGCTGAGTGTCTACCGTTCTGCCGTCACGCATAATGGTAATCCGGTCACAGATCGTGAATATCTCCTCCATGCGGTGAGAAATATACACGATGGATACTCCGTCCTTCTTCAGTGAGCTGATTACACCAAACAGTTTCTGTATCTCGCGCTCCGTGAGTGCCGCTGTTGGCTCGTCCATAATGATAACCTTGGCATCTGTCATAAGTGCTTTGGCGATTTCAATCATCTGCTGCTGCCCGACAGAGCATTCTCCCGCAGGACGTTCCAGTGGTATGTCTACGGAAAGCTTGGCAAACTGTTCTTTGGCAAGCGCTCTCATTTGTCTTGTATTAAGCAACCCGATGGATGATGTCATTTCCTTACCAATAAATAGATTATCCAGCACCGTCATTTCAGGCCATACATTCAGCTCCTGATGGATAAAGGTGATACCTAGTTTCTCGGCTTCCTTCGGACTTGCAAAATAGTTTTCTTCTCCGTCTATCGTGATGGTTCCCTGATCTCGCTCATGGAGACCAATCAGAATGTTCATCAGTGTGGATTTACCGGCTCCATTCTCCCCCATTAAGGCATGAACTTCACCATCTTTTAATTCAAAATCCACTCCGCTCAGCACCTGGTTGGTGCCAAACGCTTTGTGAATGTCTTGCATCTGAATGTGCATTACGCAACCTCCTTTTAACCGAAATGGACTCCCGATTGTAAAATGCAATTGGCATAGGGTGTGGCTTCACCTGTGCGGATAACAGCTTTCACTTGCCGTGTTAATGCTTTGAATTGTTCGTGGCTGACGGAAGCATCGATTGCTTCTTCCCCGAATTTCTCCTTGATGAATTGCATGGCTACGGGATTGCCTTCGCGAATCTCTTCAGCCACAATGACTTTCTCAATGACCATATCTTCTGCAATCGCTTCTACCACTTCGCGAAAACTTGGTGTTCCCAGTTTGAGGGCCAGATCTATTTTGAGCACCCCGTCCGGTACTGGCAGACCTGCATCCGCAATCACAATCAAGTCCGTATGGCCCAGATCAGACAAAATCTTGGAAATGTGACTATTTAACATGCCATTTCTTTTCATTACAAGCTCTCCTCTACTTCATCACGCGTCGGCATGCCGCCCTGCGCTCCGAACTTGGTGACGGACAACGATGCAGCCCGATTGGCGAAGCGTATACTCTCTTGCAACGCTTTTCCTTCAGCCAAAGCAACTGCAAATGCGGCGTTGAACGTATCCCCTGCCCCAGTAGTATCAACAGCCTCAACTTTATAAGTTGGGACTAGAATTTCCTCAGTGCCATCAAAGTAACGTACACCTTTACTGCCCTCCGTGATGAACAACTTGTTTGGATACTGACGTAATGCCTGTGCCGGACTCATGCCCTGAAACAAAATCTCAGCTTCATGCTCGTTCGGCGTGATATATGCGGCATTGTCGATCACTTGTTGCGGTAATGTTCTCGCCGGAGCGGGATTAAGCAGCAGGGGTGTTCCAAATTCTGCACACAATGCACTCACATGCACAACCGTTTCCTCCGGAATTTCCTGCTGAATTAATACGATATCTGCACCGCGGATCACTTCAGCTGCTTCATCGACATATGCAGGAGTGACTTCACGATTCGCCGCTTCAACCACTACGATACTATTATCACCTTCCGCCAGAATGATATGAGCCGTTCCACTTTCTAAATGTGTAACCGGTTTCACATTTTGCGTATTTACAGCATTTGCTCTAAAGTTCTCTACAATATCTTTGCCAAAAGCATCGTCGCCTACCCGGCCGATCATCGCAACCTCGGCACCCAGTCGTGCAGCGGCAACAGCCTGATTGGCTCCTTTGCCACCCGGAACCGTTTTGAAGCTGTCGCCAAGAACGGTTTCACCCGCCCCCGGCCGTCTTGACGAAGTAACAACCAGATCCATTGAACTGCTTCCTATTACACATATTTTAGCCATCTGATTTCACCTTTCTCGTAGTGCCCCGTTCGATGAAACTTACGGGTAACTGTATGTTTTTGTTCTCTACTGCAGCTTGTTCCACAAGCTGGATAAGTAATCCCGCCGCTTCTCTTCAAAAAAAAAACTGGCGACAACAGGCTGCTCATTGGAATATCATCGAAACCGATCACTTGTACGTCATCGGGAACTTTTCTTCCAACTCGTGCTGCCTCATGCAGTACAGCCATGGCTGCAATGTCATTGCTGGCAATGACCCCGTCTGTGTCCCCATACTTCCTGAATAATTCTTCAGCCCATACACCTGCCTCGTTAATTGAAAATGAGGTCGTCTGGATCACCCGGTAGTCTAACCCAGCATCACGGATGATTTCAATCGCTCCTTCAAAGCGATCTTGAGCGGGTCTGATCTGTGACGGTCCCTGCATAACTGTGATCCGGCGACTGCCGCGTTTGATTATCTCCCTTGCAGCTAGTCTTCCACCTTCCCTGCCGTCCGCATACACGGATGGACGATCGAGTGATGTTCTGTCCAGAAACACAACGGGAATCTTCAGGTTTTCATATATTGAAGAATGAGGGTAGTTCGTTGAAGAGATCACACCGACCACGTTGTTCTGGATAAACGTCTGGATGTAATCCTGCTCCTTCCGTTCATCCTCATCACTATTTCCAAATATCAGTCTATAATCCTGCTCTTGCATCCGGTCCTCTACGCCGCGGGCCAACTGCGGGAAGTAAGGGTTGGCAATATCCGGCAACAACAGGCCAATCAGTTTGGACTTGCGTTTATATAATGAGCGGGCCACTTCATTTGGCGAAAAATTAAGCGCCTTCACAGCATCTTCCACTTTCTTGCGTGTGTCGGCATGAACATAACCTCTATCATTAATGACTCTGGATACGGTGGCAACAGATACGCCAGCCAGTTGAGCTACGTCTTTAATTGTTTTCATAAGTTGCTCTCCTCTATGTGTAACCGGTTACAGACATTAAATTATCATATTATTTTTAATTTGACAAGCGTTTTCATTCTGGAAATTTCTCCAAGTAAACATGAAAGTACATTGAAATTCATCTGTAACCTGGCTTCTTCCCGTCTTATTCAGTCTTCTCAGCTATATTAAGGAGTTAATTATCATTACAAATATTAGCGATATGTGATATGGTCAGTGAGGATAGTAGATTCGTACATACATATGTGCATGAAATGCGAGGAGAAGATTGAGAGTGATAGAGAGAAATACCCTTGAAAATCAAAAACCGAGTAAATTTAGTGATCCCATTTTTGTCATGCTCGTCGCAAGCCTGTGTTGCTTGTTATGGGGAAGTGCGTACCCGTCCATCAAACTTGGATATATCGCATTTAACATTCTGCCGGAAGACATTGCTTCCAAATATGTATTTGCCGGATATCGATTCACACTGGCGGGCTTGCTGCTATTGCTCCTGTCTCGTATCGTTAGAAAAGAGAAGCTTCAATTGTCCCGGCCTCAGTGGACAAGCCTTATCATGTTAGGTATATTGCAAACCGGTTTGCAATATATGTTTTTCTACGTTGGCGTAGCCAATACAACGGGTGTCAAAGGCTCCATTATGAATGCAACGACAACCTTTTTCAGTGTTGTTCTGGCCCATTTCATCTATAAGAACGACAAATTAAGCAGAAATAAAATCGTTGGCTGCTTGCTCGGATTCGTTGGCGTCATTATCGTAAACTTCCATACGGATCTGCTTGCTTTTTCCTTTTCATTCACAGGCGAAGGCTTCGTTATTATAGCGGCACTTGTTTTTTCCGTTACAGCCCTTTACGCAAAACGTCTCACCGCCACCATCGATGTTCTGATCATAACAGGTGTCAGCTTATTCGTCGGGGGACTGGTGCTTACGCTGTTAGGTCTATCACTCGGCGGTCGAGTCACCCATTTCACCCTGGAATCCACCAGTAACTTGATCTACCTGGCTTTGCTGTCCTCCGTCGCATTTTGTCTATGGAATATGCTTCTCAAGTATAACAAGGTCGGAAGAGTGTCTGTATACAACTTCCTAATTCCTGTGTTTGGCGCATTGTTATCAGCGTTATTCCTCGGGGAAACGATCTTGGAACTGAAGAATCTGGCCGCATTGCTGTTTGTATCCGTTGGCATTTATTTAGTCAATCGTGTACGTTCTGTGCAAACCTCTAATAACACTCCAATAAAATAGACTACCTGTCCACTTCCATGGACAACAAAATAAGCCGCTGATCAGCGGCTTTTCCTGTAAATACCAATACGATATAATTTTTATTTCTTACGATGTTATACCTTAATATATACTTGTAAAGTCAATCAAGTCCTCTTCTTCCTCATAAGTGAATACAATGGCGTGATTACCCAATTGGTATACCATCTCATAACCAACCACGACTTCATTGTAATATTCTGAGGAAGGTTTTCCCATCCATATTTTCACATTCCGTGGTGAAAGATTCTGCTTTTCATTGTACAAATCAAAAACGGCAATACGTGATTTATTGGTAAGCTCGTGCATGTATGAATCAAATCCGACGCCGAATTTAGAATAAAAATAGTACGCTCCCCATTCCCCGTTTGAACGAGAATTTGGTTTCCCCAACTTTTTTTGCGCATTTTGAAGCGTCATGCCAATCTTGATGTCCGTCCGACCTGGCAATACACCCTTTAAAGCGGCTTCCTTTAGGCTTTTCAGGTAAGCGCGATCGCCAACACCCGAGTTCGGCCAAGCATCTGAACGGAGGTTACGTGTATCTTCCAACTGCAATACCAATTTGTTCACATTCAGCTTAAACGTATCAACTCCATAGACAAATTGAAGGTTGTTGTAATTTTTGAACTGCACTCGGGCACCTGAAAGAGTGCGGATTCCATCATCTCTGCTTGCAGAGTAGGAATCGTCGATTTTTTTTCCCTTATTATCGACATATGTTACACGGCGCAATTCCCCGGAACGAACAATATACGTTTTCACCTCATTGAAATTAGAAGTTCCCCAATCGGTGATCATCAGCATGTCTGGTGTACTAGCCTCTTTGCTTTTCACAACAAAGTTCCAGGTTTGAGGCAAAATAATCGTATTCAGATCCAGTTTTGCTGCCTGAACAGTTCCGTATGCTGAACCTTTTTTCAGCAAGGCCGCACGATACGTACCTGAATAGCTCTTATCGCCTTTTTTATTGTTGGTCCAACCATTTTCTTCGGTCAGTGTTCTCTTCTGTTCATCATAAGCGAAAATATAAACGGTGTAAGCCGTTTGTTTGGCATCACGAAGCGTAAATGAAAGCCGGCTCATACTTTCGAGCTGTTTGGCGGAGATTTGCTCTCCTTTGGCAGCAGCATTGGGTGGTAGCAGAAGCAATGCGCTCAGAACATAGCCGATTAAGGTTAGTAGGGCCAGAGAAGCCCATTTTGATTGGTGCTTAGGGTGTATCATTGATGACTCTCCTTTGAATAAAAAAATAAACATCTAAAAGCTCATTTCTAATTTTGAATCGTGCATAATCTCAACATTTTAATAGATCTTGCTAGAGTGTACTTTTGATCAAACTATGTAATTAATATAGGTTTATATTCAATAAGCATATCCTCCTGCTAGTACTATTTTCCTAAGAATGATAACATACCCTTTCCAATAAAGAAATAACAATCTAATTAATAGATTTCGAATCATATAACATAAAAAGCCGCTATTTAGCGGCTCTTCAAGTAACTTCGAATACGATATGATTTATAGACAGGAGTAAACCACATTACGTAAGCGTCGTTGAACGTATGGTTCCTGACTATTCAGCAGGTGCTGTGCATACATGACTGTAAGCTCTGAATCCGGATCAATAATAGCCATACAGCCAGCAGCGCCGCTCCATCCAAATTCGCCAATTGGACTCAGTGAGCCGCTTCCTGCTTTGGAGATATGTGTGCGAACACCCAATCCATAGCCGTATCCATACATATGATCCCACGAATAATCAGCACGAGTCATCTCGTTCAGGTGGTCCGTTCGCATCAGTTCCACTGAAGCTTGTGACAGAATGCGCACGCCTTCGGGACTCGTACCATGCCCAGTAAGCGCGTTCAGAAAACGTGCATAATCGCTAACGGTTGACAATAATCCTGCACCGCCGCTTTCCAGCTCCGTACCTACTCGGAATCCATTACCATCCATACGTACAGCCTTTTCAAGCTCATCGTTGTAAGCATACTGTGGAATCAGGCGCTTCTGCTGCTCATCGTTCAGATTGAATGCTGTATCGTTCATGCCAAGGGGTCCGGTGATTTCGTCCCGCAGATAGGTACCAAAGCGTTTGCCACTTACCACTTCCACCAAGGCTCCCAGCACATCATGGCACATGCTGTAATTCCAGTGTGTCCCTGGTTCAAATAACAACGGTTCTTTCGCAAGCGCTCTCGCGAAGTCGCGTGTTGGCAATGTTCCATCGGTGCTTTTTACAGCTTCTTGGATGCTTGGACAATCAACGTTATACGAGAACCCGGCAGTCATGGTGAACAAATCACGTACTGTAATGGCTCTTGTCGCCTTTTCCAGTCGGATCTCCCCGTTCGCCATCGTTTTTTTCAGCGTCATCTCAGCGTACTCTGGCAGATAATCAGACAAGGGATCGCTTAACAGCATTTCCCCTTTCTCCACCAGTTGCAGCCCTGCCACACAAGTCATGATTTTGGTCATGGAGTATAGATTGAAGATCGCTCCATCACCGATAGGTGTTTTCTCTTCCAGATTGGCGTATCCATTACGATAATGGAAAACGGTATCATTTCGATGCATCACCAGCACCTCTGCCCACGGTATACGCCAGGATGTAATGCGGTCGATAAATGAAGCAAGCGGTTTAAAGTCCATTTTTTCCCGTCCTTCTATGTAAAATCGTTTATCATATTGCGATGTAGTCCATATTCAATCCCACAATCGACATAGTAATAATATACGACCTTTTACAACGATTGACCACCACCTAAATGGCCTCAACCATCCATTTATTGACAGCCGAATTTGTAATCCACTTCGTTCATGATTTGGCAGGCAGTGTGAGATAACATTAATCAGAAACAGTTTGAACTCCTCAATGTCTTACTACTGTACTTCTGCTATTGCCGTGGAGACAAAGGTCATCAATTCTTCTACGGGTGTGCGAGGACGAGGTTTTGGAACCTTGTTTGTATCAAAATACCCCAGATGAAGTGTGCCAATGATTCTCTCCCCTGCTTTTACACCTGTCTTGGCGTAGAAATCAGGGTCAAAATTATATTCATTCGTCTTCCACACTACGCCGATCTCCTGCTCCCATGCCAGGAGTTGAATATTTTGAATAAGGGCAGCACTAGCACCCACAGCATCTTCCCATACCCGTTGTCTCGGATCAGCCTCAATTACAACCAGCAGATGGGCTTGGATAGACTCACAGTAGTCTTTTTGCAGCTTCTCTGTCCAACGCTCCCGCTCATCTTTGGAAAACGTATGTAGCACTGCATCAGCAAATTGCTTCCGACCTTCCTCTACAAATAATATGAAGCGCCATGGCTCTTTGCGGGAATGAACAGGTGCCCACACGGCCGCTTCCAGCAAGTGCATGATCGTTTCTTTCGCCAGCGGTTTGCCGTTGAACTGACGAATGGTTCTTCGTTCACGAATAATCTTTTCCATTACAGACGTTTCCAAAAGGGGATCCTCCTGTCTTGTTTTCTTATTGGGTAAGGAAACTCACCGCTTCTTCTATAATCTTGCTCTGTCCAATGGGTCCTCCCGGACCTTGGAACCACAAACCGTAGTCAACGATGTAGACATTGTTGTTTTTAACAGCATTCAGGCTTTTCCACACTGCTGTTTTTTGCAATTCTGTCGTTTCATTCTCGTCTGATGACAACAGGAAAATATGATCCGGATTAATCGATGGTAACGACTCCATGGAGATTACTTTCATTGAATCTGTCGGGTCAGGTATGGATACAGGAGGTGTCAGGCCTAGATCGTCGTATAGAACCTCATAGTTTCTTTTACTGTAAAAACGCACTTCTTTATCGGATAAACGCAGGAACATCACGGTCTCGTCTCCGATGGATTGCTTGATTTTCTCACGGGCTTCTGCAGCCTTCTTTTCGTATTCTTCAATGACCTGTTTGGCCTGATCCGTCTTCCCTAACATATCTCCCATATGTAACAGGCTTGTCTTCATACGAATAATACCTTGCTCGTCCTGCAGCTTCTCTGCCAGCAAGGTAGGCGCAATTTTGCTGAGGCTGTCATAGGCATCACTCATGAAATCCTGACCGATAATCAGGTCTGGCTCTGCCGCCAATATACTTTCGTAGTTGGGATCAACCTGCCAGCCCAGATTTTCTTTTCCTTGTAGTTGATCGGACAGGTAGGTAGGAAACTGATCACTCCCCTCCTCATTACTGGATGCTGCCTGGGGTACAATACCGAGTGCTAACAAATAGTCAGTTGCAGCCGGGAACAACGAAATAATATGCTCAGGATCACCTTTGATGACCGTTTCTCCCCAAGGATGTTTAACAACACGCTCCTGTACTGCTGATTCGGTGGATTGCGCGACTTCGGTAGTTGGAGCATTGTTACCGCTTGTTCCATTACTGTTAGTTGCTGAACTGCCCTGAGAAGGGGAACAGGCTGATATTAATAATGTAAGGCTGAGCATCAAAAGCAATGCAACGGGTTTTCTCGATCTCATAGATGTAAGTGATTCTCCTTTGGGTTTGTATTGATAATAATTATCATCAATAGGATCATAACCGCGATGCATAGGACTGACAATGGACAATTCTGATTCTTTGATAGCATTATTCTGACCGGTTGGCAGGGCGATACATTTTTGTTTGAACCGACCTGGTGAAAGGCCAACATGCTTTTTAAATAAACGATTAAAATAGATCACATCCGGAATGCCGATTGCCTCGGCAATCTTCTGAAGAGATGCATCTGTGTGCAACAGCAGCTCCGTATCCGAGTTAAATAGGTAATCAGACTGCTGCCTGTCTCTTTCTTGAACGTTCTCGACAGATGCCCTGCACTGCAATCCAGAAGTTCTGCGAGCGGATCGACCATAACGGGCAACATGTAGTTCTCTTGAAGATAACGAACGGCTTGAGCTACCAGATCGGGTTTGGCAGTCTCAATCCCTTGTGCACTTAACTGCCTCATTAATTCATTAATAAATTGATAAAATAACGTCTTTACCTGAAATTTCGAGAACACATCCGTCCGTTCCCAATGTTGCTCTATTCTTTGGACTTTATCATATAAGTCCATGGGATAGCCTGGGGCGAAAGCATATTGCAGATGAAACGGGACATGTTGCCTGAGCAGAGCTTGATTCTCACGAGTATTGGATAACGACAAATTAGCCCGATAAAATATCAAATAAAATTCGAATGAATCCTCGTTCAGGGAGATATTCATCCATACCCCTTTGCCTCCATGTAAGACTTGCATCTGATCAATCACGTACATCGTGTCATCCAGCTTAATCGTTGCATTGCCTCTTACGGTGTATATAAAACCGCTAACCGGAAATCGGTAGGCATAGATTGATTCGTCAGCGCCCACTACGACGTGACGCACATCCCATATTTTAATGGTGGCTAGATTCCATAACTTCACATGCTCTTCTACGTGCATCTCTTCCTTCACCTTCCACAACCCATTAAGTTAGCAAAACATCAGCAAAATCAGCAGATATTTTCACTTTTCTACATTCTATCGATAATCATTCTCAACCACAACATATATCTTTCTCTTCAATAAAATGCTTCGCACGAATAAGCCGATCCAATAAAGGATCAGCTTATGTTGTAACGTTTTAGACTTCGCCGCGTCTGTTCTCAACCGATTTCATACGGTTTTGGTCATCTGGCACTCGGTCAACACTGAACTCTTGACCAGCTTCAACCTCACCATGACCTGAAATATTTCGGGAAAAATTAGTGAACTGTCTTTTTTGTTCATCCAGTTCATGTTTTTGCTTCAAAAGCTCTTGCGGGTCCTGTTTTGTCACTATGCTAACCTCCCATAGAATCATGCTTTTTAATCACACTACAGAAGTTTTCCATAATAGAGCTGTGCTTATGCATGAAATACCGATTTCTTTCATAATATGAGTCCATACATTCACCAAACATGATATAGAACCTGTGTGACATAAAGGAGAGAACAACAGATGATGCGGATCCTCTTGTCCTACCCTCTTAGTGTAAATACTCCCGTTTATAAAGATAATCCCCCTGTTGAGATTCAGCAGCAGTCCAGCATAGATCAAGGAGATCTGTATAACCAATTTATTATCACATCTCTCAACCATAATGGAACTCATATTGACGGGCCTTGGCATTTCAATCCGCGAGGTCTAAAAATCAGCGAGATTCCCATAGACTACTTTATCTTTACTCATCCAACAATCCTCGATATTCCCAAAGGTGACGATGAACTTATTACAAAAGCTGACCTGGAGCCGTATGAACACCAGATCGCTGGCTCAGATCTTCTGCTCATACGTACAGGTTTTGGAAAGTTTCGGTCATCTGACCCTGTTCGTTATAGCGATCATAACCCGGGGTTTGCAGCAGATGCTGCAAGTTACCTGATGGTTTTTGATTCATTGAGAGCAGTTGGAATGGATATGATCTCTTCTGGCTCTGTGATTCATGTGGATGAGGCTATCACTTTTCATCAGATTATGCTTGGGAAAGGTCGGGTTGATGGCAAGTTCATTCTACTTATAGAGGATATGAATTTAAACCATGACTTATCTGGAATTGAAAAGGTATATGCTATTCCATTATATATTGAAGGTGTTGACAGTAGCTTCAGTACAGTTTTTACTGAAGCTTGAATTTTTTTTATATACATATGGTAAAACAAAAACGCGCTGGCAAGAGTATTTCTCCTGTCAGCGCGTTTTTGTATGTTAGTGAATGTCTTTCTTTTTGAAATTGCCGCCTCTGACTTCTGCTACATCATATACGACTACAAAAGCAGTTGGATCAATTTCGTGAATGATATCTTTAATTTTACTCTCTTCCATCCGGTTAATGACACAAGTAATTTCTTTGAATTGCTCATTAGAATAGCCACCGTAAGCCTCGGTATATGTTGCTCCACGGCCTAAGCGGTCCCGAATGGTTTCAACCATAATCTCAGGTTGATTCGTAATAATTTTAAACGTTTTGGAGCCGCTCAAGCCCTCTTCAACAATATGTATTACTTTAGAAGCAATGAAATACGCAAGTCCTGACAAGATCGCACCTTGCAGACCAAACACGGTAGAAACGACAATAAATACAAACATGTTGAGGAACAGAATGAGATCACTGGTTCCAAAAGGTACTTTTCGCGAAAGGAGTACAGCCAGCATATCTATGCCATCCAATGCGCCACCATTACGTAATGCAAGTCCCATACCAAAACCGATAATAATCCCGCCGACAACCGTAACAAGCAAGGTATCACCTTCAATGATGGTTGGTACATGGTGCATCAGACTGGTGCTGATTGCGAGTGAAGCAATACCGATGATCGAATATAACGCAAAGCTTTTTCCGATTTGCTTGTACCCTAGCCACACAAATGGAATATTAATAATCCCGATGAGCAGCCCGAGTGGTAATCCAAACAGCTGTGATCCTACGATACTCAGACCTGTGACACCGCCATCTGAGACATTATTCGGAATTAATATGGCTTCCAGACCATATGCCGTTATAAATCCCCCAATAATAATCAATAATACTTTTGAGAGAATCTTTAACTTGTTTGACTTTTGTTTCCTGATTTGATGCATTGCATTTCCCCCTTGATGAACAACCGATAAAAAACAGTCTATAATAAAAATCACTGTTTTGGCAATAGATCGTCATTTGTGTGTGTTAGTTCATTGTCCGATGAGCGTTCGATACGTCGAAATTTTATGCTCAAGCATCTCATCTGCTGTGTTAAGGATGTGCATCTGTTTTTGAATCGACTCTTTATGCTCCTCCAGTAGCTTCAAACGATCCGCCGCCGTATGCTCCCCTTCCTTAAACAAGGACGCATACTTCTTAATGGTAGCAATGGGCATCTGAGTCTCTTTTAATTTAATTACAAATTGTAGCCATTTCAGGTGTGACTCGTTGTACCGCCTGTCTCCACTCGCATCTCGGAGAGGAGTTACAATCTGTTCCTTCTCATAATAACGCAACGTATGTGCACTGATATGGAGTAATTCTGCCACTTCACCAATGGTATGCATGGTTAACCTCCCCTCCATTTTCCCGCTTGACTTAGAGTAAGCTCTAATCAGTATAATCAACTCGTGGTCACATCACAATAAATAATGAAATCAGATCCAGGAGGAATTCCCATGAAATACACAGTGATTACCGGTGCCAGTTCGGGCATTGGATATGAAGCGGCTTTAGCTTTTGCAGCTCGTGGCAAAAATATGATTCTGGCAGCACGCAGAACCGATGAATTGGACAAATTAAAAGCAAAAGTAGCTGAAATCAATCCTGATCTGGATATTGTCATTCGTACAGTGGATCTGTCCATTGCCGCTAATGTGCATGAATTCTATGAGAGTCTTCAGGCTTACCCCATTGAGACTTGGATTAACAATGCAGGATTCGGGAATTTCGCTTCCGTTGGCGAACAACACCTGCCCAAAATTGAGCAGATGCTTCATCTTAATATAGAAGCTCTTACGATTCTTTCTTCCCTGTATGTACGTGATTATGCAAACGTTGATGGCACACAGATCATTAATATTTCCTCTGGTGGTGGATATACGATTGTAGCCGATGCAGTAACCTACTGCGCAACTAAGTTCTATGTAAGTGCCTTTACGGAAGGGCTTGCGCAAGAGTTAAAGGGCAAGAACGCAGCAATGCAAGCCAAAGTTCTCGCTCCGGCTGCAACCGAGACCGAGTTTGCGAAACATTCCTTTAATGTAGACGAGTTTGAGTATGAAGGCAGAGTTCCCAAGTTCCATACGGCGGAACAAATGGCTGGATTTTTACTTGAGTTGTATGACAGTGAAAGTGTGGTCGGCATTGTGAATGGGTTGACGTATGACTTTGAACTAAGAGAACCGATCTTTCCATACGCTGCACGAGCAGCCTCGAAACCGAAAAATTAACCCGAAAACTGAAATCGAAGCTAAGTCGGCTTAATACCGGTAAACATTCATCTAACCTCACTGATAAACATCAATGAATCTAATCGTTAAACATCAGTTAACGTTAAAAAGGGAACCTGTCTCCAGGTTCCCTTCTTTGTATTTATATTCAATGCTTACTATATAATGAAGTAATTATGCCAGCCTCATTTTGAAATCCTGATATCCGAATTCGCGGACAACTTCGCAATCGCCATCTTTTCGTTTAACAGCAATCGCTGGAAGCGGCATGCCATTAAACGTGTTGGTTTTCACCATGGAGTAAATCGCCATGTCTTCGAATACCAGACGGTCGCCTTCTTGCAAAGGCTGATCGAATGAATAATCCCCAATCACGTCACCAGACAGACAGGTTTGTCCACCTAGGCGATACAGATGAGCTTTCTCACCCACTTCTCCCGAACCGATCAGCGGCGGGCGATATGGCATTTCCAGCACATCCGGCATATGACACGTAGCTGAAGTATCCAGAATAGCGATGTCCATACCGTTTTTATGGAAGTCCAGCACAGAGGTCACCAGATAACCCGCATTCAGCGCAACAGCTTCTCCCGGCTCCAGATATACTTCCAGGCCATAATCGTTCTGCATACGCTTGATGCATGCTTCCAGTCTTGGAATATCATAATCTTCACGTGTGATATGGTGCCCACCGCCGAAATTAATCCATTCCATTTGTGGCAACCATTGTCCGAACTTCTCGACAACAGCATTCAGCGTAGTCTCCAGATCGTCGGAGTTTTGTTGACACAGTGTGTGGAAGTGCAGTCCAGAGACACCTTCCAACAGGTCTGCATCGAAATCCTCCAGTTTCGCGCCAAAACGCGAACCCGGAGAACACGGATCGTAGATCTCATGTCCTTCTTGGGTGGAGCATTCAGGGTTGACGCGCAAGCCAACCTTACGGCCAGCCTGAAGCGCCTTATTCTTGAATTTTGCAAGCTGTGAAAATGAGTTGAAAATAATGTGATCGCAGATGGAGATAATCTCGTCGATCTCTTCTGCGCGGTATGCTGGAGCAAAGACATGATTCTCTTTGCCCATTTCCTCGTGGCCCAGGCGTGCTTCATACAAACCACTCGCCGTAGCTCCGCTCAGGTATTCTCCAATCAGCGGATACATCGCAGTCATGGAAAATGCTTTTTGAGCGAGCACGATTTTGGCACCTGTACGCTGCATAACACCGTTCAGGATTTTCAGGTTTCTCTCGATAAGCGCCTCGTCAACAACAAAACATGGTGTCGGTAATTGCTCGAACCGCATTTTAACGAACTAGCTCCGATTCTTTAACTTCTTCTGGCAGCTCATCAACGAGTACCGGGTTGAAGTCTTCTACCCATGGGAGGCCCCATTTGTTCAACTCTTCCATGAATGGATCCGGGTTGAACTCTTCTACATTGTATACACCTGGTTTGTTCCATTTGCCTGTCATGACCATTGCTGCACCAATCATAGCTGGAACGCCTGTTGTGTAAGAGATCGCTTGGGAACCCACTTCTTTGTAACACTCTTGGTGATCACAGATATTGTAAACATAATATGTTTTGTCTTGACCATCTTTTTTACCTTTGAAAATACAACCGATATTTGTTTTACCTACAGTACGTGGTCCAAGGGATGCTGGATCAGGCAGTACTGCTTTCAGGAACTGCAGTGGAATAATTTGTTTACCTTCATATTCAATAGGCTCGATTGAAGTCATGCCTACATTTTCAAGAGCTTTCAAGTGAGTCAGGTAGCTTTGACCAAATGTCATGAAGAAACGGATACGTTTCAGACCTGGCATGTTTTTTGCCAAAGATTCCAATTCCTCATGGTACAACAGGTACATGTCTTTCTCGCCAACTTCTTTGAAGTCGTAGACACGTTTGATTTCCATCGGCTTCGTTTCGATCCATTCACCATTTTCCCAGTATCTACCGTTCGCAGATACTTCGCGAATGTTGATCTCAGGGTTGAAGTTAGTTGCGAACGGATAGCCGTGGTCGCCGCCATTGCAGTCCAAAATGTCGATGTACTCAATTTCGTCGAAGTAGTGCTTCAGGGCATAAGCGGAGAATACGCCTGTCACGCCTGGGTCAAATCCACTACCGAGCAATGCAGTGATGCCTGCTTGTTCAAAACGCTCTTTGTAATCCCATTGCCAGCTGTATTCGAACTTCGCTGTATCATGTGGCTCATAGTTCGCTGTGTCCATGTAATTTGTTTTAGTTGCAAGGCAAGCATCCATGATTGTCAGATCTTGATACGGCAAAGCAAGGTTCATAACGATATCCGGTTTAACTTCGTTGATCAGAGCGATCAGTTCGTCAACATTGTCAGCATCTACTTGTGCTGTTGTAATTTTTGTTTTTCCGCCGTCCAGCTTGGCTTTGAGTTCATCACATTTGGATTTTGTACGACTCGCGATGCAGATTTCCTCAAAAACTTCACTGTTTTGAACGCATTTGTGTACTGCCACGGAAGCAACGCCGCCGGCGCCGATGATTAGTGCTTTTCCCATTTTACATTCTCCTATCCCAATATGTATTTTTTTTAATTGGTTTAATTTGTTTGATACAGTAACGACAACAAGACAACAAAAAAAGCAAGGTGAAAAATGCCCGCAATCGCGCACCATCACACTTGCTTATCGATATACATCATAAAAAAGACGTGAAGTCTCCATGACCAAAAAAGTTCACAAGAACTCCTTTGGCGGAAAGCTCCTTCATGTATATCAATATTGGATCAGAGTCTATATAGCAAATAATTCGCCTTTACCACTCTTATTGACCGTTTCACAAGTTGATGTGCAATTGCACTGGTTGTAAAGTAACCAACTTATAAAATTTGAGCTTTGAACTCAATCAATAAAGCAACGTAAGTTGCCAATCGGCGTTTGACCCGGCTGTCCGTATGGCCTTAACTTCCTGGTGAAGTGGTCAAAATTATCTGCTGGAAAGCTCTAATTCATATTGATAAATTAACTTCCCAAAATCACAGGTCTTACACTATCAGACGTTGAAAAAAAAATCAAGCAATAATTAAAAATTATTTTTTTGTCCGAACGAGGACTAAGAAAGAAATTGATATCCTTCGAATACTTTCAAGCCTTCCGCGCTCAGTAATTCCCCCACTACTTCAGGCTTTTGAGGACTTTTCTCAAACACTTCTTCACACGTGATCATGATGTTGCTGCCAGCAATTTCCGCTAACTGATCATGGGCCGAATGGTTCGTTTCCTTCTTTGCGAGCTTGCAAAGCAATCTCAATGGCTTTATGCATGAATAGTTCATCTTTATTCATAAAGTTTACCTCCACAACAAAATTTATGTACTCAATTTTATGTTTTTGCATTAGCATGTTCACTCCATTGGAATGCTTCTTGTTCATACCGTTCTATCATCATTATAAATAAAGAGTATGACGACAATTCGTCATACTCCAGTGAGACACACTAAATTTATCTATTAAAATTTTACTGGTAATGATGCCAATCCCTCAGATAATAGTGAGTAGTGCCAATGAATCTCTTCCGGAGGAACACGAAGCTGAAGACCAGGAAGCCGACTTAATAGCGTAGTAAACGCTACGTCTCCCTCCACACGGGCAAGTGGAGCACCAAGACACATATGAATACCATGGCCAAAGGCCAAATGCCGTTTTATTTTGCGCTCAAGATCCAGTTCTTCAGGTTGGTTAAACTGTAACTCGTCCCGATTCGCTGATTTCAAAAGAGGAATCACAACATCTCCTTTTTTAATCCGTTGTCCATCCAGCTCCGTGTCCTGCGTTGCATATCGAGGACCTGACGAAGTCGCGGGGCCGTTATATCGTAACAACTCCTCCACCGCAGAAGGAACCAGATTCAAATCTTGTTTAAGTTGTTCCAGTTGTTCGGGATGTGTCAGAAGTAGATAAGAGCCGGTCGCAATCAGATTCGACGTTGTCTCATGTCCAGCAAATATTAATAACGTGATCATGGATATTAATTCATCTTCATTCAGTCGATCCCCCTCCTCCTCGATCACAATTAATTGACTGATGAGGTCATCGGAAGGTTCCACTCGTTTGTTCGCCACAAGCTGAGCCGTGTATTCTGCGAATGATCGCAAATGCTGCGCTACTTCAGGGTCTTGTTTACCGAAACCGAGACCTTTCGCAATGGCTTCAGACCATACATGGATCTGAGGTCGGTCTTCCTGAGGTACACCGAGCATTTCGGATATGACGTTAATTGGGAAAGGGTAGGCATAGTCTTTTACAAGATCCATCTCTCCTTTTCCTTCAAATTGATCAATTAATTCATCGGCAATTTCCTGGACACGCGGACGCAGGCTTTCCATATATCTTGGAGTGAATGCTTTGGACACCAGGCTACGCAGTCTTCGGTGATCCGGTTCATCAACAAAGAGCATCGACTTTCCGGTAAAAAAAGTCTGGGGTTCCGATGAACCAAGATCGTCCGAGAGATTCTTTCGAATATCATTGCCATTATCGATAGAGTTCATATCTACCGTAAATCGAGAGTGGTCTTTCAACACTTCCATGGCAACGTCCATCCGAGTTATAATCCAGGTTTGCTCTGCTCCACCCATTGGATTGGGAACAGGAACAACGGAGCCTCTGGATCGCATCTGTTTAAACATGGCAAATTGATCTTTAACATTTTCTTCACTAAACAAATTGAATTCTGATTTTTCCGATGTTTGGTTATTATTCATTGAAATCTTCCTTTCTTAGTGAAGTTATTGAAATCTATGGAAATATATGTTCATTTCGATTATATACTACTCGTATATTTAATTTCAAATTCCGTAGTTTAAACTGCAATATTCAACTGTTATAACAACAATTAATTAATGTACTAATAGTATATTAATAATAACTTCAAGCATAAAAAAAACAAAAAAAGAGGTTGGCTTTGGGGCCAACCTCCAAATTAATTATGGTGCTTCACAAGTTCCAAATACCACCAGCAGGCTTCGGTTAGTCTATTGGCTTCGGAGTGAAATGCACTTGATTTGTACTCTTTGTGAAATGCTTGAAGGACAACTTCGATTACAGGAATATTTAAATCCTCTTTATCCTGTAATAACGCCAAAAGTCCCTTGGAAAGTTGCTTTAATGATGTAGATTCCTTGGATTTTTGAACAATCTTGTTGAACTCATCCAATTCCTCCAACAGCTTGTCGATATCGAGACCATGATCATGGTTACGCTCATCGGCATTCAGAAAATAAAGAGACTGAACGTCAAAAATATGTTCATTTCTTTGGTGCATTGTTCTTAATATCACTTCGATGTACGTTAATACTTTTGGAACAACTTCGCTCCAAACCGGTTTTTGAGTATTTAGACTTCTTGAGGTGTTGGCGATCTGATGTAGTATGCCATAGCACAATATTGCACCTTCGTTGGCGTATAAGCTGATGTCTTTTCCATACACCTGAATCAAGCGTGTAGACAGCCAGTTTAGATGCACTTTAGCCAGTTTAGCTGAGTTGATCTCTCCGGCGTAAAAACCAGTCCAATACAATTCCCACACTCGCTCTTTGTCAGGTCCAGACATGGGAATGGCAATCTGATCAACAAGCAGAGCATAATCCGAAGTATAATGATTTTGTTCAAGTTCCTTGCGAATGAAAACATCCTCCTGCATACGCTGATCAATAATCGAATATAAACAGTCTTCTTTCGAACTGAAGAATTTGTAGAATGTACCTTTGGATACACCTGATTGATCCAGGATCATCTGGATTGTTGTATTTGCATAGCTATGCTCTAAAAATAGTGCAAGTGCTGTTTCCAATAAACTTTGTTTACGACTACTCATTTTCCATCATCGCCCCAGGTTTTTATCTGATTTTAACATTCATTCCTCAGGAGTTGAAGCATTGGTTCATAGTATAGCCGTCATATAAAATATTTGCACAATGGGTAAATTTGCACAATGAGCAACTTGTTGTTATGATAAACCTCACAAAGTACATATTCAGTAAGTGTGCTCTTCTTAAAAAAAACAAACCATAGTCATTGGTATTGGAGGTGAACGCATAAGCGGAGAATAATGATCAAACGAAACTTGCGACATTTGAAGAAAGAAGCAACTGAAAAAGCACTTGCTAGTGCTGCATTTGAACTTACCCTTGAACATGGGCTTGATGGCTTTACGGTCGAAGATATTGTGCATCAGGTGGGTTGTTCACGTAGAACATTTGCTAACTACTTCACATGTAAAGAAGAAGCTGTAGCAAGAGGCGCAATATCCGTTCAGAATACAACGGAACTCGAAGAGTTACTTACCAAAATGCCCGACAACGTCTCCTTGCTTGACGTACTGTATAACCTGATCAAGATGCAGCTTACAACAGAACTAATTGGAAGACTTCATCAGTTGCTCTCACTATCCCAGACTTATCCCGTACTTGAACCGCATTACCTTGGAGCCATGCACCGGATGCAGACGCAGGCACAAGATACCTTATTAGACTTATCTAACGGGAAGTATGACGAGATCTATACTTATCTTTTGATCAACGCACTATATGGAACAATACTGCCATTAATTGATGGAAGACTTAATGTGTTACTACCCGGACAAGTCATTACTGAGGATACCAAGCCCGGTGCTTTAACATTCGATCAATTTTTGGAAACGACGTTTAGTCATTTGCGGGCGGGATTCGAACATGCCAACCATCCACATTCATCATAGAGGGAGTGTAAAATAGAGAAATGTCTACATTATTATACAGAGTGGGGAAAACCGCTTTTAGCAAACCTGCAACCTTCATCATTGGCTGGGTTTTAATTCTGGGAATTGTCATCTCCATGATCAGCATCAATGGTATTCACATCAGTTCTGAAATGAAGATTGAAGGCACAGAGTCACAGAAGGTTCTGGATCAATTAGCAAAAGAATTGCCAGCCGCCTCCGGCGGTCAAGGAAGTGTTGTGTTCAAGGCACCGGACAACGAGCGTTTGGATACGCCTGAACGTTTGGCTGCCATGATGAAAGGTGTTAATGAAGTTTACGCATTAGACAAAGTCCTTAACCCTGCCGATTATGCAGCTGAAGCGAGTAATTCAGGGGCTTCTGCAGAGATGGCTCAGAATGCTCAGTCTGCGGGTGCAGCTCAATCCGCAACAACCACGCCTCCTCCCTATGGACCTTTGATGGTGGATGGTGTTCCTGTACCTGGTATGCTGATCTCTTCAGACGGTAGTATTGCACTGTTCCAGTTCCAATTTACAATCGAGCAGTCTGCCATCACGCAGGATATATTTGATTCCGTTATTCAATCCGTTATGACGGTAGAGAAAGGAACCAACATTACGGTCTTGCCAGGCGAAACGCTCAAAGCGGTATCGATTGGGGTCGGCTCCGCAGAGATTGTTGGACTGGTCATTGCTGTAATCGTATTGTTGATCACCCTCGGCTCCGTCGTTGCAGCAGGTCTGCCTCTGATCACTGCATTACTGGGTGTTGCGATCGGAGTAGGTGGAGCATTCTCAATCTCCAAATTCATCGAAATGCCAAGTGTCACTTCCGTCCTGGCTCTCATGGTTGGATTGGCTGTTGGAATCGATTACGCTCTCTTCATTGTTAATCGTCAACGTCGAATGATCATTGATCAAGGCTTGAGCGCAAAAGAAGCAACAGCCAGAGCCATTGGTACATCGGGCAGCGCAGTATTTTTTGCCGGGTTAACCGTCATTATTGCACTGTGCGGTATGCTTGTCATCGGTCTCACATTCTTGTCTACGATGGCTTTGGTCGCAGCTGCCACCGTGCTAATCAACGTATTCGTTGCTTTAACCCTGTTGCCGGCTTTGCTGGGATTGGTAGGAGAACGCATCTGTTCCGCCAAAGCTCGTGAGAAAAGCAAGAAACATCCTAAAGCCGCTAGTCACGGAGTTGCGGATAGATGGGTGAAATTCATTATCAAGAATCGTTGGGCTACCATTATCGCGATTATCGTTATTCTTGGTTTTGCCGCGACACCTATCACCAAAATGGAAATGGGTATCCCTGGCGCTTCCTCAGCGAATCTCGATACGGACGCAAGACAGAGCTATGATGCTATCTCGGAAGGCTTCGGAGAAGGATTCAACGGACCACTTATTCTGGTCGCAGAGCCTAATCAATCTTCTGCAAAAGTCACGCCGGAACTCTTGGGTGGTCTGATGATGGAGCTGCAAGATCAGAATAACGTAGCACAGGTTACACCGCTTGGTATGACAGAAGATTTGGCTATCTTTAGTCTCATTCCAAAAACAGGTCCTAACGATACGCTCACTAAAACAATGGTCAGTGATCTGCGCTCGGCTGATTCGAGTATCGCACAGACCTATGATGTGAAGCTTGGGGTTACTGGTCTTACGGCTGTTAACATTGATATGTCTGCCAAATTGGCGCAGGTATTCCCTATTTATGTAGGCATTATAATCCTGCTATCGCTGATCATCCTGTTACTTGTATTCCGTTCGATCATCGTTCCTATCAAAGCTACAATTGGCTTCCTGCTTAGTATCCTGGCCACATTCGGGATTACGACTGCTGTATTCCAATGGGGTTGGCTGCATTCGCTCTTTGGTTTCGATACTGGCGGCCCGTTGCTGAGCTTTATGCCGATCATCGTGACAGGTATTTTGTATGGCCTCGCGATGGACTATCAAGTCTTCCTTGTTAGCTCTATGCGGGAATCATATGTCCACGGTCATCGCGGGACCGAATCCGTCGTTCATGGGTACAATCAGGTCAGTCGTGTGGTTGTTGCCGCAGCAGTGATCATGGTCTCTGTATTTGCAGGATTTATATTCACTGATGATGTCATGATCAAGCAGATTGGTTTCACCTTGGCGGTAGGCATTCTGATTGATGCTTTCATCATCCGTATGGGCTTGGTTCCAGCCATCATGGCTATTTTCGGAGATAAAGCTTGGGCACTTCCGAAATGGCTGGATCGCATTCTGCCAAATCTGGATGTTGAAGGCGAGAAGCTGATTGCTTCCCTGAATGCTGAAGAGCATGCCAACACGAAGTCTGGATTAAAATAATCATTCCACTACAATGGTAATACCAGGATTACTCATCACGACTACATTCACCAATACAAAGACCTCCTCTGTTTTTATAAACAGGAGGTCTTTTTTCTTCTTAACATTTTATGCGATGATGTCTTCAATATGGATAGTATAGCGTGGGGATTTAGCAGCATGAACAAACGCCTCAAATAACTTCTGACTGTAGTCATCTACTTTATAGCTGTACTCTGGATGCCACTGCACAGCCAAAACAAATGAACGGTTTGGCATGACCACGGATTCAACGAGTCCATCTTCAGCGACTGCCACGGCAGTTAACTTATCCGATAACATCTTGAGTCCCTGATGGTGGTAGCTGTTCACTTTTATCGTATCGGTTTGCAAAATATCGTATAGGATATTATTTCCCTCGATATGTACATCATGTACAAGATCTGTATACGGCGGACTTTGCTTATGATTAACGATCTTGTTCCCATGAAGTTGAAGGTTAGTCGGAATGTCTTGATATAACGTTCCACCCAACATAACGTTAAATAGCTGTAGTCCACGGCATATGCCAAACGCAGGCTTATCTAGCTCAATTACATTTTGTAATAATATCGACTCCATCATATCGCGTTCAATACACAACTCTCCACAGGTAACCTCAGCATGCTCATGATACAGCTCAGGATTGAGATCATGTCCCCCGGTGAACAGGAACCCATCGAACTGATTAGCCAACGTTGCTATGATCTCGGTATCCGTTGTCAAAGGCAGCATAATTGGAATCCCACCTGCTCCTTCTATGGCGTTCATATAATCTGGAAGCATCCAGTAACTTTTTTTGTCCGTATCATACAAAGGCAGTACACCGATCATGGGCTTTTTCATGGCTTTACCTCCCAGCTTTTCATTCATTCTATCAGATCTCTTCATATATAAATTCACTGAATTATTGCATTATCCTACCTCCATCATCTACGAACCCGTTTCATCCGGAATGTTGGAAAGGATATGAGGAGGAGGAGGAGTGCTCAAGTGATCACATTCTTACTAATCTCTCTAAATGCAAAAAGGCGCTCCATTTGGGGAGCGCCTGGTGCTTTACATATCTCTTTACATATTTCCTTACACATTTACTTACTTCTACTCTAGAGCTTAAACCGGCGAACCAATTCTTGCATGTTCTCAGCTGTTTTGGATAGCTGTGCAGATGATGCCGATATCTCCTGCATTGCCGCCATTTGCTCTTGGGCTGCTGCTGAAGTTGTCTGAGCACTGTCAGCCGACACTTTAGAGATGTGACTCATCGTGGCAACTGTAGCCGAGACTTCTTCCGTACTGGCTGACAACTGTTCGGAGACAGTGGAAATATCCTGAATTTGATCCACGATATGTGTTGTATACTGTTCAATATTCGATATGGTTGCTGAAGCTTCTTGGCTGATCCGGATTCCTTCACCAACTTGATTACGAACTTTATCATTCATAAGAGACGTGGATTTGGCAATCAGATCAAGCATTTTACCAATGGTAGCGCCAATCTCGTCCGCACTTTGTTTGGATTGCATCGATAACGTTCGTACCTCGCCTGCAACGACAGCAAAACCTTTTCCATGCTCTCCTGCTCTTGATGCTTCAATAGAGGCATTCAGTGATAGAAGATTGGTTTGCCGAGAGATATCCGCGATCGCTTCATTCATTCGATTGGCTTCGGCAGACAGACTGGACAGCTCATTAATCAATGCCGAGGTTTCTTCAACAGCTCCGAGAATATGTTCCATTTGTTCTCCGACCTGGTTAATGGTTTTGCCACCATTAGCAACAGCGCGCTCCGTCTCTTCAGCCGAATCTACAATCGCACTCGCAGATTCTGCAATTGTACTGATGCCTCTCGCCATCTCTTCGACTGCATTTGCTGTCTGTTCCGAATTTTCCGCTCCAACGATAGCTGACTCCGCAGTCTGTTGCATGGTTACAGCCACATGTTGTACCGATTGGGTCGTTTGTTCTGTACTCTCCTGAATCATCTGGGAAGAGTGACTTAACAACGATGACGTCTGATGAAGTTCGGCAACCACCGATTGAAGTGAAATGGTCATCTGGTCAAAATCATTGGCCAATATGCCAAATTCATTTTCAGTTTTAAGATTAACCCGTTCGGACAGATTCCCTTCGCTTACGCTGCGAGTGGCCTTTCGCAGTTTTTGCATAGGTACGATAAAAGATCTCAGGATGAAGAAAATAATTACACCAGCAATCAATACAGATATCGCAATGACGGTTAAACTCGATACCATGATGGGCTTCGCTGCGGCGATAAAGTCTTCATGGCCCATTAAAGCAATGACATTCCAACCCGTCAAAGCATTAACACCGTTATATACCTCCAGATCATACGCCAGATCCGTTCTGACAAATTGGGAAAATGCCATCGGTTCATCGGAACTTGAAGCCGTATTTGGATGGACTGGAATTCCCTCGATGAGTGCTCCGCCAAGCTCTCCTCCCCCACCGTTTACAATGGCACCGGACCAAGCCACGATGGTTCGATTGGAGTCCACCACAATCAGACTCCCATTACCTCCGACATCCACAATCGATATTTCATTTGCTAATCGCTCCAGATCAAGTTTAATACTTGCTACACCTTGTTTATTTGACAGAGCTTTTGAAATCTCTACATAAATCTTCCCGGATACCGAATCTTTCATAATACTCGAAAAATAGAGTGATCCATTGTTACTTATACCATTGGTGTACCATTCTGTGCTGCGTGGATCATATGTTGCATCCTCAATTGCTGGAGAAGATATAACACTGCCTTGGTCGTTGCCTACGGTTATGGCAATAATATCAGGGTATGTATCAGCTAACTGGTCGATTCCTACTTGTATTACTTCGTTGTTCGCCTGACTGGGATCGGAGCCATACATGCTGTCTATGTAACTCAACATTTCTGCTTTTTCCCCTACCAGATTGTTAATATGCTGTCCTGTCATCGTTAAAATTGTATTGATGGGATCTGTCATTTTTTGTTGCACCTGATCTTTGGCACTATGATACGAGAAATAACCGATAAGTGCAGTTGGGACAATAAGCACCGCAAGGAAAGCTGCAATGAGTCTAGTACTCATTAATCGTAAACCAGCTCCTCCTTTCTTATAAAATGACCTTTTTTTCTTTTTCTTTTCCAAAGTGAATCTTCCTCTCTTTATCCATTTTTGGTAGAATCAATCGGCAAGTAAACGCAAAAAAACCCATGTATATGCACACCCAAAGAAACTTTGAGCATGTATATACATAGGTATTGCCTGAATAAATTCAGTAACAAGCCGTATTTGTTTCGTATTATAACATAAATAAAAAGGGTTTGTTAGCTATGATTGGTTCTTTATACCAGACATCTGTTGTTTATAATCCGTAGGACTTAGCCCCGTATACTCTTTGAACACCTTCGAGAAATAGTGCTGATCGCTAAATGACAACAAATCGGATACTTCCTTAAACTTCATGTCGGGTTGACTTTCCATCAGTTTGACTGCCTCCTGAATGCGAAGCCGGGTGTAATACTGAACAAACGTAATTTGTGTTGCATTTTTGATCACTCTGCTGACGTACGACGGGCTAATATGAAACTTCATGGCAATGTCGTTGATAGATAATTGAGAGTATTTATTTAGTTTTACGTAATCGTCAATCTGTTCGAACAGGATCGCCTTGCTTTTTCGAACGTGGGATTGCAGCATATCGAAGCACTGTCCCGTCCATTCTGCCAGTTCCCTGCAAAAATCGGCATAGGACTGTGCCTGGGCGAATTGTCTTGACCGAAGCTCCAGACCCAATCTCATGCCCGACCCCTGTTCCTCGTACAGATGAGCAAACGTGTCTACGACCAAACCAATAAACCGATCCACCTCGGTCATATGTACATTATCCTCTGCCCATCGATTCAGCAATTCGGATAACTTAAGAGCAAACCGTTCTTTCTGCCGAGCCTGTATCATCTGTACAAAAGCAGATTCCTGCACCGGATCCAGACAGCCTGTCTCAGATCTGGCCATCGACACCGGATTACCGGTATCCAGCACTATTCCTTGTTTCAACCGTTGCTGCTCAGACAAAATGGACGACATGCGGTGATAGAGCTCCGGCAGATTACCAGACTCAGCGAATAGAAGTTGTCCTCCAATGATCGCATCGATGTCATGCGCAACCAAATGCCGTCGCATCGATTCAAGACACTCATGTACGGAAGAGTACACCTCAAGTGCACTCTTATTGACAAAAGCGATAAATTGATATGGGGTTTGACTAGTGTAAACACGACAAGGATGGAATGCAAAAAAATCCTGCACTATGCCCTCAAGTTCCACCTGCACCCATCGTTCATGCCCTGCGGTAAAAGGCTGTTTGCTCATAATAATCATCATCTGGCTGAATAAAGGCGGAAACTCCTCCCCTTGTTTGGGCGTAGTCTCACCTTGGGGATGAATGATTTCCTGCAAATCCAGCAGTTCCTTGGACATCTGTTGATCAAGTTGATCAATTACCCGACCCATGACTTCTTCAAGCGCCTCTCGCTCGACAGGTTTTAACAAATAGTCAAACACTTGCAGGTTCAATGCTTTTCTTGTGTATTCAAAATCGCTATAACCGCTAATCAAGATAACCTTCAGATCCGGGTTGGCAAGCTTGGCTTGCTCAATCAGGGACAGCCCATCCATTTTCGGCATTCGTATATCTGTCAACAGCAGATCAATCGGTGACTGCTTTATCGCTGCCAAGGCTTCCTCTCCATTCGTTGCCGTAGCCGTTACACGAATTGGGAAGCTCAGCGTCTCCAAGAGCATTTTAATATTACGTAATATCGGTTTGCTATCCTCAACGATCATCGCGTTATACATCGCCTATACCTCCTTGCTAGTAAAAATCCTTCGTCAGTGAGCCGATGATTTGAATCGTTGCTCCATGTTGCTCTTCCGCATGATTGTTAAATATATTAATAAAGAGCCGGTTGTTATACATTAGTTTGAGTCGATTGACACTGTTGATAATCCCCATGTTACCAAGGGCTGTTCCACGATTGGCAGTCTGGTTCATTCCAGAACCCGATGCCTGAATATTGGCTAAAATCTCCTGGATCTTATCCGGTGGAAAGCCCTCTCCGTTATCTTTGATCTCCAAAGCCCATAATCCGTTATATTGCTTCACGGTAATCTGGATACGCCAAGGCGGCGTAGTGTTGGCAAAGGCATGTTCAATGCAGTTTTCCACAAACGGCTGAATGACCAACCGCGGCAACCTGATATCGTTCGCCAGCTCGTCAGCACTGATGTCCCACTCCAGATCCTCTTCGTACTTTTGTTGTACAAGGGACAGATAATGTCTCGTATGTTGAAGCTCCTCAGCCAAAGTTACATGCGCGTATGGTGAAGAGACAATATAACGCAGACTGTCCGAAAGATGTTTGCACATATCCGATACAACTTTGGTCTTCCCCTCTTGGGCGGCAATACTGATCAGGTATAAGACATTATGAATAAAATGAGGTGCAATCTGGGCTTGCAGCGCCGAATTACGTGCCTTTACTTCTTCATGAAGCGCCGACTTTTCCCGGTCAATCGATTGCTGCAGCCTCTCCATCAGATCCTGAAAGGCTTCATTCAACAATGAGAGATCGTTATTCTTTGGCGTTTCATCCACTTTCAGATTCATATTGCTGTAGTTCATGCGCCAGATCTGACCACGTAGCTTGCGGATAGGCAGCAGCAGGTTACGTGTCGACAGGAAGATATACACAAACGAAACCAGCATCAGTGCTGTAATCAGCAGAATGGACATCGTCTGAACCGAATGGATCGAACCCAGAACAGATTTTTTGGGCGTTATGATATACGTGATCCAGCCTGTACTGGGTGATGTGGAATGCGTGATATAATTGTCGTTTTTGTCCACATCCAGTCCCTCGTCTGATGAAGGCTTTGTCCAATTGGCAAATGTCACACCCGTTTCCGAGCCGGTCATCTGCTCCCCTTGTTCATTCAGAATATAGACATCGCCAGCGGTAATGCCCTCCGTCAGATTCTGTATATAGGCCTGTTCCATCTGGATGCTAAGATAACCGTACACCTTGCCGTTCTGATCATTGATCGTGCGCACAAAGGAGATCGTATCGTCTTGACGCAGCAGAACAAAACCACTTTCCGTCCAATCTCGTCCGACCTGACTACTCTCCATCATGGTGTTCAGTATTGCGGGCGGATTGCCCGAACCCAGATATGTTGTCAGGAGAACACCGTGTTTGTCATAGATGGACATGTCTTTGATATTCATACTCGGCCCGATAGCCTGAAACATAATGTCTTTGATGATCCGAATCTGTTTCAGCCTTTCATAATTACTATGCGCAGAGGAGCTCTTGTCCATGGCTGCAAATATATTTTTGCTGGATAATATTCGCTGCGACATCTGGTTCTGTTGTTCTACGTAGAGATCAACTTGCTCTCTTACCTTCGTAGCTGTAACGAGCGTATCCTGCTCTGTTTTCAGTTTGAGCGGGCGGACAACAATCACATTCACATAAACGATAAAACAGCCCAGCACAAACAAAAGCAGAGCCAGAAATGTCAAAAACACCTTTGTCTGCAAACTGAATTGAGTTGCTTTATGTATGAGCTTTGCCATTCTCAGAGATGCCCTCCTGTTCTGACATGATGTGAAATCCCTTATATTCATGTCTACTCTATCACGGTATTTCATGAAATGATAGCGATTTCAAGTTCAGGATTTTACACATCAACGTTCAAGCACAGACATGTACCGGGGCGAGAAAAGAATCTATAATCGAATTTGTAAACGGATTCAATACACGTTTTAGAGGGGGATTTGCATTGAAAACAATAAAAAGAAAAAAGGCGTTTTCCATTATTCTGGCCAGTTTATTATCGGTCTCGTTAACGGCTTGTGGATCAGGAGGTACGGATTCCGGGACTGCTGCTGGCGGGGACAGCAAGAGTGGCAAAGTCACATTGGAGCTGGCAATCTCTAAAAGTTCTCAGGACTCTGCCTTCATCCAGCAGGACATTCTCGATGCATTCGAAAAACAAACGAACATTCGCGTCAATTTGCAGCTGATTCCAGCGGAACAAACAACAACTGTACTGCAAACCAAACTGGCTGTAGATGAGACGCCTGACATTATTCAGTACAATCTGGCGAGCGCAGTCACGGACCTGAACCTTGAACGTAACTTCGAGATTCTGGACAACGAGCCTTGGGCGAGCAGAATTGTGAACAAAGACGTCCTCTCTTCAGGTGGCCATCTCTACAGCTTCCATGTCAGCCAAGATACAGGGATGCAAGGGGTCGTTTATAACAAACAAATCTTTGAAGAACTCGGGTTGTCCATTCCAACGAACTACGAAGAATTCCTGGCGATCTGTGAAAAAATCAAAGCAAGTGGCATTACACCTGTATTCATGCCTTACAAAGATGCCTGGGCTGCCAACATCTGGCCTGCAGCAGCTTTTGCCGATTTTGTAGCCAAAAATGAACCGACTTTTTTTGATGAGTTGAACAGCAATAAGAAAAAATGGTCTGATATCCCGGAATTCAAAACTTTCCTGGAACAACAATATGAAATTTACACCAAGGGATACACCAACACCGATGTACTTAGCGACAGCTATGACATGGCTGTAGGTAAATTCCTGAACAAGGAAGTAGCCATGATGTTTATGGGCGATTGGTTAATTGAAGGCGTGGCCGAGCAAGATCCAAATATGGAACTGGGCGTATTCCCGATTCCATCGTCGGATAATGCCAGTCTCGGTGCAAGTCCACTCGGAGGACAACTGTTCATTCCGAAGAAATCCAAACATTTGGATGAGGCGAAGCAGTTCCTGGACTATATCGCTTCCAAAGATGTTGCACAACAGATCGTGGATTCCAAAGGATACGTATCCAATTTCAGTGACGTTACTACACCGGAACTGCCAGCTTACAAACAGGATATTGTAGACAATTATATTACGCCGAAGAAAACCGTGCTGACAACGGACGCATACATGCTGGTTGATCGCAGCGAACTGTACCGATTATTGCAGGATCAGTTTGCAGGCGGATTGTCACCGGAAGAAGTACTGAAATCCTGGGATGAGAAGTTCAGTCAGCTGATGCAGGATAAAGGTGTAGAAGGTTTCTAAAGAGTGAAATATAAGGCAGCATAACAGGATCGACCGTTATGCTGCCTAGCTATAACGGAGTGTGAGACATGAAAAGGACTAAAAATTTGTATTCGTATTACATGATATTTCCCGCACTGATCATCTACTCCATCTTTTTCGTTGTGCCTGCTCTCGCCGCTTTCTATTACTCATTCACGGATTGGCGGCTGGATCGGCTGGAGTTGAAGTTCATCGGGTGGGATAATTTCCAGAAAATTTTCTCGGACAAAACGCTTATTCTGGCGCTGAAAAACACGGCGATATTTGCAATCGTCACTGTCGTGGGCAAAAACGTTATCGGTCTATTGCTGGCTGTAGGACTTAACATGCGATTAAGAACGAAGAACCTGCTACGTGCCATCTTCTACTCTCCTTCCATACTCAGCATTCTTGTGATCAGCATTCTGTTCACTCCCATGTTGCGTACCGAAGGTACGATTAACAATCTATTGGAATCTGTAGGGTTACATTCGTTAAGCCAAGCTTGGCTGACCAACCCATCAATTGTGATCTGGACGATTGCCATCGTCTCGATCTGGCAGAGTGCAGGGTTCCAGATGGCCATCTATCTGGCGGGCCTGCAGTCCATTTCTCAAGAGTATTACGAGGCCGCCAAGATTGATGGCGCAAGCTCGTGGAGAAGTTTTTTCAAAATCACACTACCACTCTTGCTGCCCGCGATTAACATTAACTTGATGTTGACCTTGATCGGTGGACTCAAAGTATTCTCCGAAGTATATGTCATGACCGGTGGTGGCCCGGGTAACGCTTCACAGGTCGTAGGTACGATCATTCTGCGATCTTTCGGCGAAGGCAACTGGGGACTTGGTACCGCGGTCAACACTCTACTGTTCGTGGTCGTTACCATTATCGCTATACCGCTATTGATCTTCATGCGGCGTAAGGAGGTTACGGAATAACATGGGCTATACACGCAAACTCGCCATCCGCAACTATATCGTGGAAGGTTTCCTGATTCTGGCCTCTCTTATCGTTCTGTTGCCGCTTGTCATTCTGATCTTTGGTTCATTCAAAACCAGCGCCGAAGTGCTTAGCTTCTCCCTGAGTTTTCCGGAAACATGGCAGTTCTCGAACTATGTTCGTGTCTTCCAGGAAGGCGGTCTGTCGCGAGCGTTCTTCAACAGCATTTTGATTACTGGCGTATCTTCCATTATTAATATCGTTGCCTCTTCGGCAGCGGCATTCATTCTGGCACGTCGGGAAACCAAACTATCCGGTACGATCTACATGTATTTCTTCATGGGACTGATTGCACCCATGTCGATTATTACGACCATTCGTGTTGTACAGGGATTGGGATTCTACGGCAGCATCACAAGTGTTATCCTGATCTACGCCGCGTTAAATACAGCCTTCAGTGTCTTCTTGTATAGTGGATTTATCAAAACCATTCCACGAGCGCTGGACGAAGTGGCATTTCTGGAAGGAGCAAGTGTGTTCGGGGTGTTCTTCCGCATCGTCACGCCGCTCATCCTGCCCGTTAACGCAACGGTAGCCATCATGGTGTTCATGTCCGTATGGAATGACATCACGATTCCGGTGTACTTCCTGACAGACAGTTCCACCTGGACGATGCCACTGTCGATCTACAATTTCTACGGCAAATATAGCCGGGACTGGAACCTGATCTTCGCTAATCTCGTGCTTACTTCCCTGCCTGTATTCATCCTGTATCTATTCGGGCAAAAATATATCGTCAGCGGCCTTACTGCCGGTGCAGTTAAAGGTTAAACCTCATATTCTCACCGTTCTTGAAGGAATGGAATTGGAGAATTCATGACGTACTCAACCCCCACCTATCTGGTGGGGGTTGCTTTATTTATAGCGTGAAAATGCATCTACACCTCTTTATTTTTGAAACAATTGCGGGTAAAGGGCAGCAACACCACCAGCAAGACCCTGTTGTACATTCCGGCTGGTATCATCAGCAATAATCTCGTAGAGATCCGCTTCGATGGAATCTATTGCAATTTTGGCAATATCCGTTGGACTCGTTTTTGGTGCATCGATACCTGCCGTCATATCCGTATCCATGAACGCCACGTGCAATCCGGCAACACTAACGTTCTTAGGGGCTAATTCCAGACGTAATGCATTCGTAATTCCCCACTGAGCGGATTTTGCAGCTGAATATGCACCTGAGTTACCAAGGCTGAGCCAAGATAGAGCAGACAGGATATTCAGTATCGAACCGCCTCCATTCTTCTCTATCACCGGTGCAAACGCACGAATCATTGAAAGCGTACCGAATACATGTGTATTGAACTCCAAGTGAATATCGTTCAGCTCACCTGTGAGCAGAGAAGCACCTGTAGCGGAACCAGCATTATTGATTAGAAGGGTTACATCACTAGCTACCTCAGCTGCAGCCATGACAGATTGTGGATCAGTAATATCGAGTTGCAGTGGAATAGCCCCCGGCAGATCAATGGATTCAGGATTTCTTGCGCCAGCGTAAACTTTTGTTCCCCGCGCCAGCAATTCAAGAGCAAGTTCCTTGCCCAACCCTCGATTAGCCCCACTTACAATAGCAACTTGTTTGGAAATATTCATTTAATATTACTCCCTCTCATTGAGAATTTATTTATTTTCGAGCTGTTATGGGAATGATCATTCTCATAACTCCCAATAACAACTTATCACATCGGGAACGATCAGTAAAGAATAACTTTTATGATTCATATCTTCATAAAAAAAGGATGCCCGATAACCTTTGAAAAAAGGCTCCGAGCATCTTTCTTTGGTCCTTCATTGAGAATGGATTTACATATGGATTATGATTTTATGTCATACAGATTCGCAGGTAACGCCTGCACAAATGGTGACCAGTCACTCACTGTATATAGATGAAGTCGGTGCATGGCCCGTGTACATGCCGTATACAGAAGCTTGCGATCATATTCCTGGCTGTAATCAACGGGTGAAGCATCATAGACCAGGACAGCATCGAACTCAACGCCTTTCGCGAGGTACACAGGAATAACCATGATTCCTTTTTCGAAAATCTGTGTGTCCTTTGTTATGAGCTGCAACCCTTCGCCGCCTTGACTTTGCAACCTTTCATAGGCGTCACGGCTTTCAGCCGCGGTCTTCGTAATCACAGCGATGGAATCAAACCCCTCTGCCTTAAGCGCGGCAATGTCTGCGATAATCTGCGCACCACGCTGCTTTTCGTCCTTCAATCCTGTTAAAAGAGGCTTCTGATCTCCCCTTTCAAAGGGTCTGATCTCTTCTCCACCTGGTAACATCTGTCTCGTGAATTCAACAATCTCTTTGGTTGAGCGATAACTGCGTACGAGCCGTATCAATGTAGTATCGGCTTCTCCATATAGGTGAACCAATGGCGACTTGGACGCTGCTAACTCCGTAGCCTGCATAAAGATCGCTTGCCCGAAATCCCCCAGCACCGTCATGCGAGCACGAGGAAACAGTTTCTTCAGATATTCGTATTGAAACGCCGAATAATCCTGGCCTTCATCGACAAAGACATAACGAATCTCTGTGTTCGTCCGGACGCCTTCGATCATCTCTTTTACATATAAATACGGAGTAGCATCCTCATGGAACAGCTTGTTCTGAAGGATCATGGCTTTGGTCTGTTTACAAATCTCAGGCCAGTGCTGTGGGGGGGGTGCCCCATTCGTTTGTTCCCCATAAGCGGCTTCATCTACAAATAGTTGTTCGTATATCCCTTTCACATCCACGAACTGGAATTTCCGAACACTCTTTCTTAAAGGTTTAAACATGTCTTTCACCAGTTTCTGACGAAGCAACTCCTCTTCCCGCACTCCAAAGTTAAAGGCACCCTCATCTTGCTCTGCGCTGTTATTACCGTTATCTCGTGCTGCGTATTTTTCCGCTACATCGAACACAGGCTTTTCTTTGTGCAGCATGCGGAAAGCTTCCACATACTCATCCGTGTCCAGATAATTCAATTCCTCCTGAACCCAGTCTGCTTCCCGTTCCAGACGTTCCAGCGAGACAAGTTCTCTCAACAACCATTCCTGCAAAAGAAGAATACGGTTGGACAAGGTAAGATTTTGATCCAAACTGTAAAATTGAGTCTTAATTCGGTCCGCAGTGATGAATTCACGTCCCCGAAATTGAATCCCGTTAAACCGCATCCCCTCTCTTCCTAACCACTTACCGTAGTTTTGGAGCACTTGCAGGAATGTCTCGGAAGCTTTGTACTTAATCGCCTCCAGACGAGCTTCATATCCCGGATCATTCTGAGCTGTCAGCACATATTCAATCTGATCAAAGGCATCCTCTGGTCGTAAGGAGGAATCCAACCAATAATTCAGATATTCCTGGAAAGTTGTCTGCTGCATGTTCTCTTCGCCAAGTTCCGGAAGCACGGTGGAAATATAACTGGTAAACATCGGATTCGGCGAGAAAAGCACAATCTGATCTGCTTTGACGGTCTGGCGGTGTTTGTATAGTAAGTAGGCCACTCGCTGTAACGCAGCTGACGTCTTGCCACTGCCAGCTGCCCCTTGAACGATAAGCATTCGGCTTCGGTCATCACGGATAATGGCGTTTTGTTCCTTCTGGATTGTTGCTACGATGCTCTTCATTTGTGAGTCTGCACCCTTGGCGAGCACTTGCTGCAACAATTCGTCACCAATCGTCTCAGTTGAATCAAACATGCTATGAAGTTGCCCATGTTGAATCTGGAATTGACGCTTGAGCTCCATCTTTCCGTCGATTCGTCCTGAAGGTGTGTCATAACTTGCTGGTCCGGGAGAGTGATCATAGTACAGACTCGCAATTGGCGTACGCCAGTCATAGATTAGAAAGTTCAATCCATCTTCATCCATGAAGGATGATACGCCGATGTAGATCTGTTCCGTCAATGTCATGCCTTTTTCCTTATAGTCGAAACGGCCAAAATACGGCGTTGGAAGCAGTCTCTTTGTATTTTTCCATTGTTGTGTTAACAGCTTGTGCCCGCGCTCCCTCTCGGCCAACACTCTGGACTGCTGATTAATGGTATAAAATGCATCTTCAAAATCCGTGTACGAACCCGTATTAATCGTCACTTCTTCCCAAAAGCGTTTACGAATTTCGGCAGCCTGTTCATGCAGTCCTGCAACCTTCGGTTCTAACTCGTCGAGTCGTGCCTGAAGTTTGTTCCTCACCTGCACTAGTCGTTCCTCTTCCAACTTCCATTCCACTGTTTTATCCATGAATGAGTCCACTCCCTTTTCCATTTATTAGGACCAAAAAAAGAGCATTGACAAATCGGAATGTCGGATGTAAAATTAAATTAGGAGAAATAATGATTCATCCTTTACAATCAATAGAAATGTCAATTGCGCTATAGATTATATCATGGCTTTTTTTCACGTTCAATGCTTTTTTTCTGTTCTGTCTGAGTTGAACAATAATTTATATTAAATAAGATGTCCCTTGAGCTACACTGAGGGCATCTTTTTTTATGTCTCGGGCATGGTTCATACCCTGAATGTGGTAAGCTATACACCCCTTTATAAATTCGATAAAATGAACGAAACATGAAACATGAGTTGATGTTTTGGGAGGGATACATAAACATGAATATAGAACCTGTGGAGGACCGTTGTCCTGTTGAGTTTGCAGTCAATATGATTGGTGGGAAATGGAAGCTATTAATTATAAATCGGCTCATCCTCCATTCAACAATTCGATTCAATGAATTGCAAAAAATGCTTGACCCCATTACGCATCGCACGTTAACCAGGCAATTACGAGAACTTGAAGAAGCTGGTTTGATAAACCGTGTTACCCACCCTGTAGTTCCACCTAAAGTCGAATATTCCCTTACAGAAAAAGGACAAAGCCTGACTTCGATCTTGTTTCAGCTAGGTGATTGGGGATCAAAACATATGTAAAACGCCTTCCCATAGTATCTCAAGGGATACTTTATATCATTAATGTGCGTACTTACGCTCCTATTCTAAATCCGTTATGCTGAAGTCAATGCTGAGTGTTAACTCATCCATTCCAATGACATATTGAAAGGAAGTTATTGACCACCATGACACAGAATGATCGATTTTTAGTATATGGAGCATCGGGATCCCAAGGCGGCGCTGTCGCTCAATTACTCGTTCAACACGGTTTTGAGGTTCGCACGATTACTCGAAATGAGGAAACAGCCAAAACATTAAAGGAACAAAACATTGAAGCTTTCATCGGGGATCTATCAGATGTAGAACAGCTCCATACGGCGCATGAAGGTGTAAGTAAAGTATTCCTAAACCTGCCGGTGGAGTTCAATCCGGATAAGATCAGACAATATACCAAAAATGCAATTGATGCTGCTATACAGGCAAACGTTAAATTGATTGTAGTTAACACGGGTACCTATGTTCCTGACCCTATCACCCATTCCAAAGGAATTGAATTGAAACGTGAAGTTATCCATGAATTGCAGCAAAGTGGTCTTCCATATATCATTGTGGAACCCATTGTATACTTGGAAAACTTCCTGATTCCCGGAATACTGAACAATGGCGTTTTGGCCTACCCGGTACCAGCAGACAAGCCGATCTCCTGGATTAGCTTAAACGATGCAGCTCAATTCCACTATTATGCCTTGACTCATTCGGAATTGGCAGGAAGCATTATCCCAGCACCCGGATTAGAAGCCCTGACAGGTGCACAATTAGCGGAACAATTCAGTGCTGTATTAGGTGAAAAGATCAGCTTCATGTCTCTGCCTTTTGATCATTTTGAAGCAGCGATTCAGCCTTTGTTGGGAAGTGAGACAGCTGCAGGTCTTAAAGGATTGTACCAATGGATTGATGGGCATACAGATCTTCTTCCACGGTATCAAGAGTTGGATGATAACATCAAAGCCAATCTTAAATTAACCAAAATAAGCGATTGGATTCACCAAACAATGATTAAATAATATTTTATGAACAAGCCATTTGAATCTCCAACGGAGAAACGCATGGCTTGTTCTTTTTATAGGAGAACTTTAATGGCTCAACTGATTCAGATTCAGAGAATCTGATAGGATTAGGCAAAACTTTGATAGAAATGTGGTACAGATTGGTTCATTCAATATGACATAATAATGTGTATATAGATCACCGTACAGGTGACAATAATAAACACTAGAAAGGATTTGAACATGATATGGAATATACAAAACTTGGTAACACAGGCGTGGACGTATCTCGATTTTGCCTGGGATGTATGGGATTTGGGGACGCCAGTAAATGGGTTCATGAATGGGTACTGAATGAAGAAAACTCTCGCCCCGTTATCAAAAAAGCGCTGGATTTAGGTATTAATTTCTTCGATACAGCTAATGTATACTCTCTGGGTACAAGTGAGGAATACCTTGGTCGGGCGTTAAAAGATTATGCAAATCGGGATGAGGTTGTCATTGCAACCAAAGTACACGGACAAATGCATAAAGGACCCAACGGTTCAGGGCTTTCCAGAAAAGCCATCCTGAGTGAGATTGATAAAAGCCTGAAACGATTGGAAACCGATTATGTGGATCTCTATATCATTCATCGTTGGGACTACAATACGCCTATTGAAGAAACCATGGAAGCCTTACATGATGTGGTGAAGTCCGGTAAAGTTAGATATATTGGGGCTTCAGCCATGTTCGCTTGGCAGTTCCAAAAAGCATTACATGTAGCAGAGAAAAATGGTTGGACCAAGTTTGTCTCCATGCAAAACCACTTGAATCTCATCTACCGTGAAGAGGAACGAGAAATGTTGCCTTTATGCAAGGAAGAGAAGATTGGTGTAACTCCCTACAGTCCCCTAGCTTCAGGCAGGTTAACCCGTGACTGGTCCGTATCAACACTTCGATCCGAGACAGACAAAGTTCAGAAATCCAAGTACAATGCGACTAGCGATGCGGATCGGCTTGTTGTTGAACGAGTTGCATCCATTGCAGAAAAATACGGTGTCCCTCGCACTCACATTGCACTTGCGTGGTTGCTGCAAAAAGACACTGTAGTAGCACCAATTATCGGTGCCACCAAAATATCGCATCTGGAAGATGCGGTAGGTGCTCTTTCTGTTAAGTTGACCTCAGAAGACGTCTCATTCCTTGAAGAGCCCTATATACCTCACCCTGTTGTAGGTGCTCAATAATCGTTTTTGCTTAAAATATAGAAGACCTCCTCTTTCCACATCCGGAAGTTGGGGTCTTCTTTTTATATCGCGATTTATTTGCGCCAGAATGTTGAACATTCTGCCTTATCCTTTATATTAAACTCAATCATTCTCTCAAGTAACGAAAAATCAATCTCCTGTTTCCACTTCATCCGCACCAACTCTTTGGTGTGATCATAACCCGCCTGTGTGATCTCTTCCGAAAAACGAATAATTCCTGCCTTCTCGGGAGCAACAGCCAAATGTTGCTTGGATACACTAAAGCCAATGATAAAGGTATCATGGTCAGTAAACATCGGTTGATTCCAGGCTATTTTTTGCTTTAAATTCGGGAATTTTTCAGTAATCCAGTTCAAAACTTCTTCCGTTCGTGCCTGGTGTTCCGGGTTATCGATGCGTGCTATAAATTCTGCAAAGGTCTCCATTGGTTTCCCCCATATCATAAAATATACTAATTAATTTGCCCTATTCAAACTCATTCTATCATGAATATCAAATTCAAAACCCCTTATCTGCCCGATAACTCAACAAAAAATGAGCAGCCTGCTAGACTTTAAATGTTTTCCTTTATCCAAGAACGCAACTGATCAGCATAGAAAGCACGTTCATCAGGATCGGATTGAGAACCATTTGACAGATAAAGTTGATCATTCACGTATCTAGGGTAAACATGCAGATGATAATGCCACACGTCTTGATTGCCAGCAGGTTCATTATGTTGCCGTGTCGAAATCCCATCACATCCATATGTACTTTTCATTGCAAATGCTGTAAGCTGAGCCGCGTGGTGAATTTCAACAGCGTAATCCGCAGGGAGTTCAAAGATGTTCTCGAAATGTTGATTCGGAACAATAAGAACATGTCCTTTATTGTTTGGCCACCATTTGCCTGCTATAAATGCCGTTACCTTTTCATTCTGATAGATGATATCCCTTTGTTTTGTTCCCTGATCAGGTCGCTCAATACCCCAAATACGACAAAATGGACATTCGTACCCTTCAGGCTGATGTGAAAATGATACTGTCATCTTTCTCATCCCACTCCTTTCATATTTTTCCAACTAGTTATTGGACGCAGGTATCTTCTGTTCGTTGCGATAAGAGTGCTGGTTGTAGAACGATCAGCAATTAACAAACTGAAAAGCAAAAAGCAGCTGACCTTGGCGGCAGCTGCTTTCTTCTATCTTTAACTATCACTATTGCAAAGTTCACACTTACATGGTGCTGATATCAATAACAAAGCGATATTTCACGTCGGAAGCCAATACACGTTTGTATGCTTCGTCAATCTGGTCTGCGGAGATGACCTCAATGTTAGGTGCAATATCATGTTCTGCACAGAAATCAAGCATTTCCTGCGTCTCACGAATACCACCAATCATGGAACCTGCGAATGAACGGCGATGACCGATCAGAGAAAATACGTTTACGGCTAATGGTTCTGCAGGAGCACCAACGTTCACGAGTGTACCATCCAGTGTGAGCAGTGAGAAATAAGCGTTAATGTCAATATTCGCACTTACCGTGTTAATCATCAGATCAAAGGTACCTGCAAGTTTCTCGAATGTTTCCGGTTCACTTGTGGCAAAGTAGTGTTCTGCGCCAAATTGCAGTCCATCTTCTTTTTTGCTCAAGGATTGGGAAAGAACGGTTACTTCGGCACCCATCGCATGTGCAATTTTGACAGCCATATGACCAAGACCACCCATACCTACAACGGCAACTTTCTTACCCGGGCCAGCTCCCCAATGATGAAGTGGTGAATATGTCGTAATACCGGCACACAGTAAAGGTGCAGCTGCATCAAGTGCAATGTTATCAGGGATGCGAACGACGAAATCCTCTACGACAACAATATGAGTTGAATATCCACCTTGCGTAGGCTCACCGTATTTGTCTACTCCAGCGTAAGTTTGAATATTTCCTTTGAGACAGTATTGCTCTTCACCTTTGCGGCAGTTAACACATTCACCACAAGAGTCGACCATACATCCGACTCCTACGCGGTCACCAACCTTATATTTGGAAACTCCGCTTCCTACATCAGTTACGATCCCGGCAATTTCGTGGCCAGGAACGAGTGGATAATTCACTGGACCCCATTCACCGTGGGCAGTATGGATGTCAGAATGGCAAATACCGGCATATTTAATCTCGATTAATACATCATTGGTATCCAGATTACGTCGTTTAATTTCAGCACTTCTGAATTGTTGGTCTGGTCCGTCAACGGCTCTGGCTTTAGCTATAATCAATGGGATAACCTCCTAGTAATTTAAAGTTCAAAATAATCTTACCCCCTCTAGTTAACTCTAGGTCAAATGTTTATCTTATTTTTTATCTCCAACGTACTTTGACATCCAGTAATCCAACATGTTAGAATTCACTCGGATCAATCCTAGAGTTAACTCGAAGTCTACCCCTAGTAGAAAGGAATTCATTCTAAATGACCTATTCAATCGGTGAAGTTGCCAAAAAATTAGACCTTACAGTATATACATTGCGTTACTACGACAAGGAAGGACTCATGCCTTTTGTGGAACGTACCACTAGTGGAACACGTTTGTTCAAAGACTCCGACATTGACTTTCTAAAGATCATCCAATGTCTGAAGCTGACCGGCATGCCTATTAAAGACATTAAGGACTTTATTGAATGGTGCTCTGAAGGGGACTCCTCGCTGAAGCAAAGATATGACATGTTTACGGAGCGAAAAGCTATTGTGGAAGCACAAATGGAGGAACTAAGAAGAACCATGGAAGTCATCGAGCACAAACGCTCCTATTACGAAACAGCTTTGGAGGCTGGAACCGAAGAGATTCATAAAATTAAACCGATGGAAAATGCCATCACCAATTGATGGTTCATGCTTTCTATTTTCTAAAATTAGCGCACAAAAAAAGTAGTTTGAATTCCTCTAACGGATTTCAAACTACTTTTTTGGGTACGTCTCTACTCATCTTTTCTCCAAAAGTTTCATTGATACATTAATAATGCGATTTAATTTTTCCTTATCCGTCGAGGTTCTTGCCATGGCTCTGATGCCGACAGAAATATTGTGCAGGTACTCTGCCATTTCCTTCGCATCATGATCAGAAGAGAATTCTCCTTCCCGCTGCCCCCATTGAATAATTTGCTCGAACATTCGCTCAGTTTCGTTAAACGATTCAAGAGACCGGTTGTCCACTTCCTCATCACGCGCGCCTAGCTCCACAGCCGAGTTCACGATCAAACAACCCGATGGTGTCTCCTCTGCTTCACTGATCATAACATCGAAAATTTTATGCAGTGCTTCCACTGCCGTCTTGGATGCCTTGATTTCTGCAAGTAATGTGGCGCTGACCTTACCTCTGTAACGATCGATTGCCTGCAAGAACAGCGAATGTTTGTCGTCAAATGTATCATATATACTCCTGCGATGAATTCCCATATGCTCAACCAGGTCACTCATCGACGTTTTCTCGTAACCTTGTTCCCAGAAGATCTTCATTGCTTTATCCAATACTTCGTTCACTTCAAACTCTTTACTTCTAGCCATTCAACTTCCCTCCCAAAATCAATCTAACACATCGGGAACGATCAGTAAATAAAAGATGCAGATACCCTTTTCATTCTCATCTGATCATGTATTAGCTGAACCATAAGTGTATATCTTCTGTACTTGTTGTATATCATGACCTGTGTAATTGTGAATATGCAACCAGCACTCAGCATGTCTTATCCATTCACATCAAATGTTTGCCTATTCCTATCCGTTTTCTACCGCCTTCGGTCAATATACGATAGAATGTGATTATTATGTTGTGAGGAAAAAAGGAGAACTTTGCATGTCTGATCAAATACACGAACAACAACAAAACGAATTAGCCACACTCATTGACCGTTATTCTGACAAGGACGGGGTGCATTCTACTGCCATTCCCTCATTATTTTTAATCCGCGAATCCGTTGTCACTGAACCTATATTTAGAGTGAATGAACCATCCTTCTGCATTATCGTTCAGGGTGAGAAAGAAGTCCTACTGGGACAAGATCGTTTCCGGTATGGTCCAGGAAGTTATATCGTGGCAACCGTTGACTTGCCGGTTAGTGGACAAGTGATTCAAGCCTCGTCTGAGGCTCCCTATCTGGCCCTGAAACTTGAATTCACATCCAGTGAGATTCTGGAGGTATTGAACCATTCCGATTTCCCAGCAAGACCGCGAAAAACAACGAGACGTGCGATGTTTGTCAGCCAAGCTGAGCCGTCTCTGCTGGATGCGGTCGTCAGGTTAGCCCGTTTGTTGGAAGATCATTCGGAAGATATCCCACTACTCTCTCCTTTGTTCAAAAAGGAAATTCTCTATAAAGTTCTGAAGGGCCCACATGGGATTGCCCTGGAACAAGCTACCATGGAGGGCAGCCACACCTATCGAATCAGAGACGTTATTGAATATATTATGAATCATTCTGAGCAAAATTTTCGGGTTGAGGAATTGGCGGATTTGGCAAATATGAGTACTGCCTCGCTGCACAGACACTTTAAAGAAGTGACTGCCATGAGTCCGATTCAGTTTCAAAAACAACTTAGGCTGCAAGAAGCCCGCCGCTTGTTATTATCCAAGTCCAACGATGCAGCAGATGTAGCATTTCAGGTAGGTTACGAGAGCCCTTCCCAATTCAGTCGTGAATATTCTCGCATGTTTGGATTCCCACCCAGAGAAGACATTAAACGCCTGCGAGGTAAAACCGATGAGACGACTACCATCTCTTGACTGGTTACTGGCTAGTATCGTTCCTTTACCTCGCCTAGTTTAACCTCAAAAAGGACTCCTTCTGTTTTGTCAGTCGGAGTCCTTCCCTATGCAAGGATTAATGAAGATCATTAAATCGTTAAATTATTAATACATTAAAAACCAGTCGTATATTGTTTTGGAACGTCCGTTGTCTTGCGCAAAGCAGACGCAGCTTCCAAGGCCCAGTAAGGATTTCTTAACAGACCTCTTCCAACCGCAACGAGATCAGCTTCTTCATTTCCGATGACTGCATTCGCCAACGTAGGATCATCGAGTCTTCCAACAGCAATCACGGGTACATCAAGAGCTTCTTTGATTGCTTTAGCCAGAGGTACTTGATACGCCGCGTGAGTCCCTGGTCTGCCCCATGCAGCAATAGGTCCCTCGCCACCAGATGAGATGTCAAATACGTCAACACCTGCCTCTTTATAAGCCTTGGCAAACTCGGAACTTTCGTTAATGCCATAGCCATCTTCTACATATTCTTTAGCTGAAATACGCATCATCAAAGGCATATCTTTCGGCATCTCTGCCTTTGCAGCCTGAATGATCTCCCGGCCGAATAACGTTAAATCTTGGCCATATTCGTCTTCTCGCTTGTTTGTAAGTGGAGAATGGAACTGATGAATCAGATATCCATGTGCACCATGAAGCTCAATCGCATCAAAACCAGCTTTCACAGCACGCGCTACTGCACTACGGAATTTCTCAACCATTCCTTTTACTTCGTCCGTTGTGAGCGCTCTTGGTTGCTTGGACTTCTCATCAAAGGCGATCGCGGAAGGTGCTACTGGAACCTCAGCATCTTCTGCTTTGCGGCCCGCATGCGCAATCTGTATAGCGACCTTGGCACCATAACTGTGACACGCATCTACGATCCGCTTCAGAGCTGGGATCTGTTCATCTGACCATAACCCAAGATCAAAGTCTGAAATGCGGCCATCCGGCTCCACATCTGTCATTTCAATGATAATGAGACCTGTTCCTCCCACAGCACGACTAACGTAGTGCATGTAATGCCAATCGGTTGCTATACCATCTTTTTGCTCAACTGAATATTGGCACATTGGAGCCATTACGACACGGTTTTTAAGCTCTAGGCTTTTAAAAGAATATGGACTAAACAAATCTGTCATCAAAATAAAATCCCCCTTTTCATAAATCATGTATAATAAAAATGCATGCGCAAGCATCGAAATAATACCTGCAATTAATAACTCCGTATGATTTAGAACTCACATTTATCTTTTACTTCATCACATAAAGACATTCAAATCCATGCTTTCGCAAAATACGGACAGCCTTTTTGGATTGAAGCATACCAGGTGACATTATAATTACGTTATCTTCTCGAAGAAGGTATTTTTCCCATGTGAAAGCAAGGCGTCCCAATGAGATATTAATCGTATCCGGAGTAGGATTAGCCATATAATCCGTCGCATCTCGAATATCAATCACTTTATACTGCCGAAAATCACGCTCATATCTGAGAAATACTTCATAATCTATATATTCAAGATTGTGCAGTGGCCAAAATTGACGTACAACGATGAAGATACCTAATATGAAGGTCAAAAGCATCAACATAATCATTGTATAGCCCTCTCTTAATTCATCAGATATCGTCGAAAATTTTGTTTTGGATCAAAGTCTACTCAGTGCCTCCTTTATACAAAATCACCGCATCCACATTAAATTCATGCGCATGCATTTAATTTAAAGGATATATTAATGAGTGTCAAGTCTTCTTATAGGGTAAATGACTACATTACCCTATATTCACCCTAGTCTTAGAACAATTCTTTAGTGAGGTTCTCTAATCGAGTCTCAAATCCATCCTGTTCCAATTCAGTTTGCAAGACCTGATTAAACGTTTGGAGTGCTTTCTTGTATTTATTCTCTCCAAGCTCCGTAATACGAGTATAAATGCCACGACGGTCATCTTCACATGCATGTCTTTCCAGAGCCCCACAGTCTTTGGCTTCCATCCTGACGACGAGCCTGGAAGTAGCACTTTGGCTCAACCCCACCAGATCTTGAAGTTGCTGTAGGCGTAATTCCTTACCCTCCGCATTATATATGAAGTTTAACACATAAAATTCCTTCAAAGATAAGTCATATTGTTGAAGCAGAGCTTGTTCCAGCTTCTCGTTCAGATGGGTATGAATGTTAGAGAAAGCCAACCAAACATTCAAACGTTCACTCTTTTGCTGCAATCTGGATCACCCCACTTGATATTTAATGTTCATCAGCTGTTATCCTATTGTATCAAGCTTAATTACATTGGTCAAAATCCATCCAAGATCGACGTATATAACATTCTAATCTCTTAAGGAGAGCATTTCCCCGTCTTGTAACGACGTTTGGAAATGCTCCAGTATTACCATTTATGCAGTAATCTTACTTCGCGGTAAGCAGGCTATCGGAAATAAATTGCAGCTGACCTTCCAACGTTAACGGATCGTTGTACGAGTCTGAAGTCGGATCAAGCTGGAACACATGACTTGCCTTCGCAGCAGGCAAGTTCTTCCATAATGTATTGTCATATACGATCTTGGGATCGGTTTTATCTCCCGACCACGGGCTGGTAAAGATGATATCACCTGCATACTCCGGTAATAGTTCCATGGAGATTGAAGCCCATCCAGTTCCGCTGTCAATCGCTTCAGCTTGGGCCTTGGCTGGTGCCTTGAGGTCAAACTCCCCGTAAATAATTTCACCGCCTCGACCATAGTTATGACCAAATACAAATAATCCTTTGGCATATGGATTCAGTATGGAAACGGTACGATCTCCTACAGTTTCCTGAACCTTGGGCTTCAGTTCGTTGATCTTCGCTTCCCATTTAGCAATCCAAGTTTTAGCAGCGTCTTCTCTATTGGTGAGCTTACCCATTTCAATCATTAGATCCTTGAAATTGCGCTTACCATAAGCAATCTGTACAACAGGCGCAATCTGCTCCAGCTTGTCGATACCCTCTGTTCCAGTGTACACGATAAATAAGTCAGGTTTTAAACTGATTAGCTTCTCTGGCGTAGGCTCTTCACCCAGATCACTGGTGCCCGCTGCTGCAAGTTGGTCCTTGATATATTTGTTATTCATCGCTCCTGATAAGGCGCCGACTACCGGTGCATCCAGGGCAACAAAGTAGCCTGTCGAAAATGATGTCAAATCAATAATGCGCTTAGGATTCTTCGGTACCTGTACTTCACCTGCATCCGATTGATATGTAACAAGTTCCTCTTCGGCACTTGCCGTTGATTCAGCGGAAGAAGCTAAATCCGAGTTCGTCTTGGTTTCTGTCTCCGCAGCTGCATTCGTGCTGTCCCCGGTTGTACTATTGGTCGTGGCAGACTGACCACATGCACTAAGTACAATCAGCAAGATAAGCGCCATCATGATCCATATAGATTTTATCTGTTTACGCAAAATAAACCCACCTTTTCATTGATATTGATAATCGTTATCAACGATAACATGCTATGCAGGATTTGACAAGTTATGTTTATTTCCCTCTCTCTATGAACTCTAACTTGCAAGTCACCAACTTAAACAGCTATCATCAATAGAGTAGACAAGTCACTTTTATTAAAAAGAGAGTTTTGAAAAGCCAATGAAATGTATTCAAGGAGGAAAACATGGAAGAGATCATATTGTGGTTAAAGTATTTGTTTTTAGGTATTGTTCAAGGTGCAACGGAGCCGATTCCCGTCTCCTCAAGCGGTCATCTGATCATCGCCCAGAGGCTCATGGGTATCAAGCAGAATGGATTGTCATTTGAGATTTTAACTAACACGGCATCACTTATCGCTATTATTTTTATTTTCCGGCAAGATATCAAAAAGTTGATTATTGGTGCACTCGGTTACCTGCGTACTCGTAAAGAAGAATATCGAGCAGACTTCATGTTTTGCTTATACATAATTATTGGTACGATCCCTGCTGCTGTCGTTGCAGTCCTGTTCAAGGACCGGATTGAAGAAATTTTCTCATCCGTATATACCGTTTCCATCGCGCTATTGATCACTGGAGTTGCCTTATGGTTGATTCGTAATCTTCGTGGTCGCAAGCAAGACGGTGATCTGTCTACAAAAGATGCATTGTTGGTAGGTCTGGCTCAGGCGGTCGCTCTTATTCCGGGGATTAGCCGCTCAGGGGCAACTGTAATTGCGTCCATCGCTGTCGGCATGAAACAGGAAACAGCTTTGAAGTTCTCCTTTATGCTGTACATTCCCATAAGTATTGGTGGACTCATCATGGGGGTATCCGACATTGCCAATGATCCGAATCGATCACAGCTGGCTATCCCTTATCTGATCGCATTCATCACGACGCTCTTCGTCACCTATTTCTCCATGAGATGGTTTATGGGCATTATGGCCAAAGGCAACCTGAAATACTTTTCGTATTACTGTTTTGCCGCAGGTACATTGTTGCTGATTTTCTTATAAAAAATTAAACACACCAAAAGGAACAACCAGCGATGGTTGTTCCTTTGTTGTATAGTGGCAGAGCCTTAATGACCTATAGCAAGAGCTATACGGTCAGGCGCGTAGCCTTGTTGCTTCTGTTAACCAGCTCTGTAGCCGCGAACATGACACTGAACAGAATCAGCAGGATCAGGGGTACCATTGACATTCCCCATTGGCTGGCTATGAGTCCCATACCTAACGGGATGAGTGTTGAACCCGTATAGGCACTGGCCATTTCAAGTCCAATTACACTTGGGGATGCCTTCTCACCGAAGCGTTCCGGTGTCGCATGAACAATGCTCGGATAGATCGGTGCTCCGCCCAATCCCACGATAAATAAAGCCCCTGCAGCAATCCAGTAAGGAATCGGCATAACCAGGATAACTAATCCGAAGCATCCAACGATTCCACCATATCTGATGAGATTTTTGCTGGATACATGAGTCGAAAGAAAACCTGAAATTACGCGTCCCAAGATAATGCCAATGAAAAAAAGGGAGGATAGTGCTGCGGCAGTACCTGGAGAAACTCCTTTGCTAACAATGAAGAAAGAAGCCATCCACAGACCGGCAGCAGTTTCGGAACCGTTGTAACAGAGCATCGCAAGCATCGACATTTTCACGCCGGGGATACGTATGGCCTCACGGTTACTTACGCGTTTCTTCTCATCACCTGAACCCTCTACTCTGCCCTTCTCAAAAATCTTCCATAGAGACAAAGTTGATAATAAAATCACCGCGATCCCAAGCAAAATCAACCCCACAGTAACGTATCCTGCACGCCAGTTGTTTGCTTGATTCAGCCAATATGCCATAACGAGTGGGCCTGTCACTGCCCCAATTCCCCAGAAACAATGCAACCAGTTCATATGCTTGGCCTTGAAATGTAATGCTACATAATTACTTAGTGCCGCATCCACTGAACCTGCACCTAAGCCGAGAGGGATCGCCAGAATCAGTAAAAACACAAAATTCTCAGAGAATGAGAATCCCAACAGCGCAATCGTTGTTGAGAGGATACTGAATAATGTGACTTTACCCGTTCCGAATCGGTGTAACAATCGGCTGGCGGACAGACTGGACACTACTGTACTAAATGAAATGATTAGCGATATGTAACCAGCCATTTCTGTTGTCGCATGTATATCGTTTTTCATAACGGACCAGGCACTGCCAAGTAAAGCATCCGGTAATCCCAGCCCTATAAATGCGAGATAAATAATGATTAACAATAACGTGACCATCCGGGTGTCTCTCCTCAGTTTGTTTAATTTCTGATTCTCGTCGAACCACCCATATAATAATATTGATATTTCTATCTGTAATCTTCCTATATTTTGACTCCTTATATCAGTATTCTGATATATTCTTGTTATTATCCTATGTAATTGCATGGTTCCCGCTGGTGAAAACACATAAGGTTCCCCTGGTTTGGCGAATAACAATGAACGGAACATATTGGGATCAAGCACATCCAGATCAAGGTGAATTGCCAGGTGTTTGATGCCGTTTTCTGTAATCCACTTCTTAATCGAATCCATGCCATCGGTTAATTCTGCAGTTCCAGCCGTTCGGATACCCAATCTTTGAATTACTTCGGTTTCCTGTTCCGTGGGGGTTGTCAACCCGGCCATGAAGACATGTTCGGGCTTCAAGGGGACACTCACATGTTTGGCAAACTCCGGATCGCCTTCCCCAAGAAGGTTCTCAAGCGCGGTAAAGTATGACCTTTGTCATAGCCCTCGTATCTAACCAAATCACCATGGGCATCAATCCATATCAAACCAAGTTCTCCGCCATATCGTTCATTTAAATAAGCAAACGGGGCTTGTTCAACCAAACAGTCACCGCCAAACATGACAACGTATTGTTTGTTGAGGCATCATAAATCTCCTTTACTTCAAAGTAAGGTTAGTATAAACTGAGCCCAAACAAATAAATAGTACGGTCTTTTATGATAGGTACTACCCGGAAGGATAGTGTAAATGATGAGTATGACTGAATACCACGGTAAAGTTAAAAATATTCAAGATACCCCTTTTGGATATACGTTGTCTGTCATTGGTGGAAAATGGAAAATGGTGATTATGTATCTACTGGCTGAGAACCAGCCTGTCCGCTTCAATGAACTTAAAAGACAGATCGGCGCCATCACGTATAAAACACTGAGTTCACAACTCAAAGAATTAGAAGCAGATGGTATGGTCGAACGGAAAGAATATCCCCAAGTCCCTCCTAAAGTCGAGTACCGTCTGACAGCCAAAGCTGAAACGTTATTGCCCGTTTTGGAAGGACTATGCGAATGGGGTGTCCAACATCAAGAACCTTCATTGATCAATAGTAACGCAACGGATTGAACGCTTTTGTCTATATTTTCAGATGAGATAATTGGAGTAAATGGAGTATGTTAAAATGCAAAAAGTCGCCAATCGGCGACTTTTTTACTTTTATCTTGTGTTTCTCTGTCTGTTCAGCAAATAAAAGCTCTAATTCGTAGAATTATACTTTTTCGTGTACCAGATCTTTCTGGTAGGCCAACACTCTGTCCCAATTGCCACTGAAAACAGGAATTCGATAATACCCTACACGCTCATACAGCGCTGCAGCTTCTGGTTGCAAGGGACCTGTTTGCAGTTTCAGATTGGTATAACCAAGTTCGTTCGCAAGACGCTCTGCCTCGGCCAATATAGCCTGGGCAATCCCTTTACGGCGGTAACCACTGCGTGTATACATGCGTTTAACTTCTACAGATGTTTCATCAAGGGGTCTAAGTGCTCCGCAACCAACCGGATACCCGTCGATCCTGGCAACGATAAAGGCTGCACGTGGCACCTCAACGTCTGAGAGTTGAAATCCCGCAGTTCCATCACCGCCATATAACAAACCGAGTTCTTCACTCAGTTCCTTGATCAATAACAGCGAATCCTCGCTCCGAATATCTTCAGCTGCTGCATGCACGATATGTGTCATCCCACATACCCCCTTTATCTTATTGGACTTATTGGTTTAAATGATATATCTAAATTATCATTCCCAACTGCAAGCGTCAATTCCCCCATTCATTTAATATTTCTATAAGTGCACCCTATAAATATCCGAACGTATCTTATTGCCGTCTTTATTCGTTTACATAAGAAATATAACAAGCAATGATGTATATGAATTTCAACTCTCGGAGGTCTGATATTATGGAAATTTCAAAGGGAATAACGATGCTTCAGCTTGATTTTGAGAGGAATATAATTCACCCTGTTCTGATATGGGATGAAGAAATGGTTGTGTTAATTGATACCGGCTTCCCCGGACAATATGACGATTTGCGTATCGCACTCGAAAAGATTGGTGTGCCGATCAGCCAACTTAAAGCAGTGATTTTGACGCATCAGGATGTGGACCATATAGGCTGTCTTCCCGAGATTTTGAAAGAGTGTGGCTCACAAGTCAAGATATATGCGCATGAGCTGGATAAGCCATATATTGAGGGACAGCTCCCTCTTCTCAAAGACGGTCACCTTGAGCATCCTCCAAAGGGAAAAGTAAATGAAACGGTGACTGATGGTCAGGAACTGCCGTTTTGTGGTGGAATTCGCGTTATTCATACACCTGGTCATACGCCAGGTCATATCAGTCTATATTTGACGGGCAGCAAGACGCTCATCGCCGGAGATTCAATGTACAGTGTAGACGGCAGGCTTGGAGGCATTCATGAACCTACTACACTGGATATCGAAACGGCTCGTTGCTCCTTAAAGAAGTATATGGAACTCGACATTTCATCTGTGGTTTGTTATCACGGTGGACTAACTCATAGGAATGTAAAGGAACAGATCTCAGAACTTTCTCAAGGTTTATAAATATTGAAATTGCTGATCCGCAAATGGTTACTATCTAAACCCAGTAACCATTCTTAGTCTTAACATAGTCTTCCTATGGTTTGGCATACTGCAAAATGGCTGTAGCCGCACGAATTCGCACCTCTTCTTCTTCACTGTGTAACGCTTCTCTCAGCACCTGGAGAGCTGTCTGAATCGTCGCTTCATCTACCCCTGTTGAGAGAGAGTTCGTTGCTTCGGCTGTTATACTGACTGCAAGACCTCGATCCAGCTGTGCTTGTGATATGGGATACTCAAACTTCGCAAGGATGGCTGAATCATTTTGCAGTGCTTGCACTTTGTCATTCAGCTCAGCACGAGGAATACGACCCAACAATGTCACTCCGCGACGATGACAGATCAAGTCGTTTTCTGAGCCAGCGGAATCGTCGTAATAATAATCCCCGATATCTCCAACATACGTCCATTCATCATCGCTAATTAATACATAATCTCCATCCTGCATGAGGTTAGCAAACATATGTAGTGTCGCGAGTGTGGTCGCCAATTCTGCTTCATCCAAGCTATAGTGTTGAACCAACTGTTCCTTCCATAGCTCCGGGGGCGTTTCCTCCAGATCCCCTGTACCTGACCAAGCGATTCCAATATAATTGTCTTTCAAAAAGGATGTTACTCTGTTGATTCCATGCACGGTCGACTGGATATGATACAGATTCATGCGTACCGCCTTCCTTTCAATCATTCGTATGAACTTAGTTAACCATTGTAACATTAGTGATATCTATTTCAAACGTAATGACTTCTTCAAGTTCATACTTCATGCTGAACATACTTTCTGATATAGCCCCAGGCTATAACTAGGTATAATTTAATGGAATTACATTATAACTCCGGATCTGTGATAAATTTTGTGTAACATAAAAGCAGAGGGGTTTTAAACGATGACAAAGAGTAGTGTATTGGGATATCCGCGTATTGGTGCTGATCGGGAATGGAAGAAAGCGTTGGAAGTGTTCTGGGCAGGCAAGCTGGAAGAATCAGAATTTCACGCACGTTTGCAAGAGATCCGTATCGATCATTTGCGCAAGCAACAAGCGAAAGGCATCGACATCATTCCGGTGAATGACTTTAGCTATTATGATCATATCCTGGATACGGCTGTGATGTTTGGCATTATTCCTAAACGTTTTGCTTATGATGGTGGTTCCGTTCCGTTGTCCGTATATTATGGCATTGCCCGAGGAACAAAAGATGCCGCAGCAAGCGAAATGACAAAATGGTTCAACACCAACTATCACTACATAGTACCTGAACTGGACGGGGCTTCCCCAACTCTGACGGAGAACAAACCACTTCTCGCTTATCGTGAAGCAAAAGAAAAACTCGGCATTGAAGGCAAACCGGTAATCGTTGGACCGTTAACCTTCCTGAAGCTCTCCAAAGGCTATGATAAATCCGAGACAGACGCTTGGCTGGACCGCTTGCTGCCACTTTACACTCAATTGCTTCAAGAACTTGCAAGCGAAGGCGTTCAGTGGGTGCAGGTCGACGAGCCTATTCTGGTAACCAAATTAAACGATGAAGACGTACAGCGTCTGAATAAAATATATAAAGCATTTGCCGCAGCCGTTCCAGGCCTGAATATCATGCTGCAAACGTACTTTGAATCTGTCGAAAACTACAACGATATTGTTGCACTGCCAGTTCAAGGTGTAGGACTTGATTTTGTACACGGACTCTCTGGTAACACACAATCTATTCGGACTTCCGGTTTCCCAGCAGACAAAGTGCTCGGTGCAGGTATTATTGATGGACGTGGGATCTGGAAAGCTTCCCTTCAAGGAAAACTAAAATTGCTGAATGAACTGACTGAGTTCGTGACGCCTGAACGTATCATCGTGCAATCATCCTGCAGCCTGCTGCATGTGCCAGTAACGACAGAACGGGAGGCAAAACTTACAACCGAACTGAAGAATGCTCTGGCATTTGCAGATGAAAAGCTGGATGAGGTTGTTCTTTTGACTACAGCCTTATCTTCACCAAGTGCAGAGATTACCGCTAAAATTAACGAAGCAGAGCTTCCTCTTCTGGCGCTTCAGCAATCCGAAGATCGGAACCGTACCGCTGTACAGAAAGCCGTTTCTTCCATCAGTGTTCAACAGCCAGAGCGCTCCCGTCCTTTTGCAGAGCGTCATGAAGCCCAACAGGCCAAATGGCAATTACCACTCTTCCCGACAACAACGATTGGTAGTTTCCCGCAATCTGCTGAAGTCAGAAAAGCACGTCAATTATGGCGTAAGGGCGAGTTGAACAACGAACAGTATGCTGCCTTCATCCGGGAGCAGATTGATATCTGGATTAAGATTCAGGAAGAGATCGGAATTGACGTACTGGTGCATGGTGAGTTTGAGCGTACCGACATGGTTGAATTCTTTGGCGAGAAACTTGCCGGTTTTGCCTTTACACAGTTCGGCTGGGTACAATCGTATGGTTCACGTTGTGTGAAGCCACCTATTATCTTCGGCGATGTTGCATTTACGGGTGCAATGACGGTGGAAGAAACGAAATATGCCCAATCGCAGACTGAGCGTCCTGTCAAAGGCATGTTGACTGGCCCGATTACCATCATGAACTGGTCATTCGTACGCGAAGACATTGCTCGTGAGCAGATTGCCTATCAATTGGCGTATGCGTTGAGACAGGAAGTCGAGGCACTTGAACAGGCAGGTATTGGCATGATCCAGGTTGACGAGCCGGCTGTTCGTGAAGGGCTTCCGCTGAAAGAAAATGAACAAGCCGATTACCTGGCTTGGGCAGTCAAAGCGTTCCGTATCTCCACGTGCACGGTGCATGAAACGACTCAAATCCATACGCATATGTGCTATTGCGAATTCCATGACATGATTGATTCCATTGAAGCTATGGATGCGGATGTTATCTCCATTGAGACATCCCGTAGTCACGGTGAACTGATTCATAGCTTTGAAGAAAATACGTATGAGCTCGGTATCGGTCTTGGCGTATATGACATCCACAGCCCACGAGTTCCGAGTGTAGATGAAATGAGCAGCATGATTGAACGTGCCCTGCGTGTTCTTGATCCGAAGCTGTTCTGGATTAACCCGGACTGCGGATTGAAAACCCGTGGACAGGAAGAAACGGTTGCTTCCCTGCGTAACATGGTTGACGCAACCAGAATCGCTCGTAACAATCACGCTTCAGCTGCTGTATTGTAATCGGCTGCGAAGCAGCATAACTTCAAAATTAAAGCCGGACACCCCCTTGTTAAATGGGTGTTCGGCTTTTTATCTGGTTACTTTTTGTAGGTAATTTTAACGTAAATTCATTTCACTTGTAACATGGCAATCTCTGGCGTTCCTTCCCCTTTTCTCACCATCCAACGCTTACACCTAAATACTCTCTTCCAACCATTGTTGCAATGGTATATCTTCTGTCAGTTCACCGAGCAGTATGTGACGGAACTCCCCATCCCTATCAATGACCATTGTTGCGGGCAAACCTGTAATACGATACATGCCTGATATGTTGCCTGTCACATCAATGATCACCGGAAAATCAAACGCCTGCTTATCCATAAACTCACGGATCGTTCCCTTCGATTCCCCCACGTTAACAAACAGGGTTTCCACGTCGTTCTGATAGTCTTGAGCGATCTGGTGAACGAGCGGCATCTCCCTTACACAGGGCGTGCACCATGAAGCCCAAAAGTTAATCATGACGGCTTTGCCCCGATAATCGGATAGCTTGATTTGTTCGCCTGCTGAATTAACCGCTGTGAACTCAGGGGCTTTTGCACCTGCTTGAATAGAGATGCCACGCCCAGATTCGGGTGTCGACACATTTTCGAAAATGGCCCATGTACCTGCTAACAATGCGATCATACCAATCAAAATTGTAAGTGTACGCCTGCTTTTAAAACTGTTCTTCTGCAATAAACTCACCTTCACTTTAAACCAAGACTTTGATGAAATGCTGCATGGAGCGAACCAAATTGATCACGAAAGTCGTGAGTGGAGCCCTCTCCAACATTACGTCCATGGTTCATGAATATCACCTGATCCGCAATGTCGTCCGCGATCTCCAACTGATGGGTTGAGAACACGACCATGTGACCATCCTGTTTGATTCCCTTGAGCAGCTGAGTTAATTCCTGCATCCAAAATGGGTCCAATCCATTTGTTGGCTCATCCATGATGAGCAGTGGAGGTTTGGACAGTACAGCCTGGGCAAATAACACACGTTGGCGCATCCCTTTGGAGAAGGTCGTAACCCGGTTTTTCTTTTGATCTTCCAAACCTACCATCGTCAGTACTTCCTGTACTCTCTCCTTGGGAACTTTCCTCAGAGAAGCCCAGAACAGAAGCAATTCCTCCGCACTCAGTCCTTGATTAAATTGATAATCGTCCGGCATATATCCAATCTGCTCTGAATAACGCTTGCGTTCCTTCAACCATCGCACATTGTTTACCGCAACCTCACCGGAGGTAGGCCGAAGAATCCCTGCGATCATTCGCAGAACCGTGCTTTTCCCTGCGCCATTCCCTCCACAGAGGGCAAGCACTTGGCCAGAATTCATGTGAAAGGAGATATCCTCAACAATGGGTTGCTTTTTAATGGATTTGCACAATCCTATCACTTCGAGCCCTACTTTATCCATGAGAACGCCCCCTCTCCCAGATCGCATATACCGCCAAGATAGAGAAGGTTATCCAGAACAGGCATATCCCGATGAATATCCAACTGCCACTTGGTTGCTGCACCCACTCCACCCATCGATAATATTCTGGTCCAAGAATGGAGCCGCCTCCCAGTTTGATGACTACAAACAATCGCACCAGCTCTGCCGGATTGATGAGCGTTAGTATAATCAGTAGCGGTTTCACCCACAGATAAGGCATCAGTCCCAGCACAGAGAGCAATAAGGTCGGCCACCCAATGACAGCGAAAAACCATACGGTCACCGAGATCGTTAACGCCTGCCACCGATTGCGCGACAACGAACCGATAAATAGCGCCAGAGTTAGGAATAACAACACCAGTCCACAGGAAAATGCCAGAAAGAGAAGATATGTCATGACATCCAGTGGATTCCCGATTACTCCGCTAATGACCCCCATCAGGCCGTATCCAAACGCAACAATGGTGATCAAAACAATCGACAGCCCAAGATACTTGCCCACAATAAAAGACATCGTGCCGATGGGATACGTGGACAGCAGTTGCCAACTACCGTCTTCCTTTTCGGATGTTAGTGAGAAGGAACCGAGGAATAGCGTCATTAATGGCAAAAGGTAGAGAATGAGATTCAACATGGAACCTGTGGTGCCCGAATATCCTTCAACCAGATTCTGCGAATTCAGCAGTAACAAGCTTAAGCTAAAGGTGCAAAAAAGGATCAGAAACGAATACGCCCAAGGATTGCGAAATCCCATTTTCACTTCTCGTCTTGCAATCTGTATCATATCTGACATCATTGATCACCATTTTCTATTGTCATACTTAGTGGCCTGACTCTTCTTCTATCTCACCTTCCTGATGCATCTCATTACCATCTCCTTCTTCACCATGTCCGTGCTCATCATGCCCATGTTCACCCATCATGTCCATATTCTCTGTGTTCTGTTTCCAGTCATGGGAGGCAAGATCCTCAGCGGTCATAATGGTTCCAACACCTTGCTCTGCAATGAAAGCTTCAGCCGAAGGTTTGTCCTTAAAGTTAAGAATTCCATATGCCATGGGCGTACGCAATGAAGCATCGTATACATACGTGGCTTTGCTGTATTCAATCCATTCCTTGTCATTGTAATCACGTACATAGTCCATGCCGATGTTATCTGTGCCATTTTCTGTTTTCCACTGGTTCATACACCCGATATCATCGAACTTGTAATTTTGGCCGTCTTTCGTAGTGAGCTGTGTTGCATATGCATCGTCCTTCACTTGCATTTTACAGATCGCACAGATATCCACGTCTTCATTAATCGGCAATGCCGCGTATTTAGTTCCGCAAGCGGTTAACAATACCATGCCAAACATAAGTACCATAACCATGGACCATCTTCTGTTCGAACTTTTGTTCATTTTCGTAATACCCCCATATAGATGATTATAAAAGTTGCCATACCCAACAGAACTAACCCGAACATCCACACCAGATTGGAACCTGCTGCCCTTTCCACTGACATGTGCAGATCAGATTCCGTATCCATGCTCATTCGTGGCGATTTGTCGGTAGTCCATTGTTCTCTGCCTTCTGTAAACAAGTCACTCAGAAAGACCATACCCGGTGATTGAAAAAAGAGCTGATACGCAGAATTTCGACTGACCAGTTGCTCATAAAAAGGATTGATGGCATAGGAAATTTCACTGATTCCATCCTGATTCAGATCGAGCCCCTGAAAGGAGTCCCAGTAATTCTCCATCAGGACATTATTCGGGCTATCCAGTGCCGAAGCTTCAATGACATTAGACACCATTCGGTTACGTGTAAACTCATTAGCTTCTGCCAGAACAAGCTGGATGCCAACAAAATTCCGAAGCAACGCATTGTCATGTATCTCATTTCCTGACGATTCTGCAATATTCATGCCGACACGATTACCTTCCACTACATTGTTGTGAACAGAGGATTGATGTACGTCATACAACAGAATCCCTTGGGAATGAACATTGGTACTTTGTTTGCGAAAAGAATTGCCCGATATAACCGTATTCTTGACGCCCATGATCATGGCACCTGTCATGTTCTCCTCTCCGGTATTGTCCATGACGGAAGAGCCGTCAATGTACATACAGTGGATGCCGTACCTTGTATGTAACAGCCTGTTATTTCGAACGGTAGACTTGCGACTGTTCTCCAAATAGATTCCATCCCTCATGCCGGTGATCTCATTGGCTTCAATGAAGCTATCATGGGAGTTGTACAGATCAATGCCATTGCCCTTCTGGCCACTGGAAGCCGAATCAGACCCGGCCCACGTAATGCTGTTCCGTTGAATCGTTGCCTGACTCGAATTCCGGATAATCATCCCATACCCCTGGGTCTGAATATGCAGATCCGTGATCTCACTGTTTTCTCCTTCAACCTGAATCGCTGCAGTCTGTTCATTCGTATCATGTTCAATTGTAAAACCACTCAATTTCACCCCATCCGAGCGAATCATTATCGTAGAGGTGGCTTCCGCATTAACAACGATGACCGCAGGATCACCCTGAATGGTGATGTTTTTGTCAATCGTCACGGGTCCAGAATAACGACCTGATGCAAGCTCAATGACTTCTCCAGGTGCAGAACGGTCAATCATAGGCTGAAGGGGAATAAGCTCACGTTGTCCGGAGGAGGCCATGACTGCACCGTGCGGAAGGGATAGTAGGAGCATCATCATTCCGATTAGAAAAATGAAACCCGTAACCCGACTCTTCTTACAGCTGTCGAATGCACCCAATCCTGCCCAAGGATTACTCATGATTCAAACCGCGCAATTCCGGCTTCTTGTTACAGTTGCTTATTGCTGTGGCAATGTATTCAACGGGTCTTACATTAATCCAAAATATACGTTGGTTGTACACACCATCCCTCCATTCCACTTAAAATCAACCCTCCATGTTCCTCATCCATTGAAGCAATGTAATAAATGAAGCGTTATCACAATCCTGATCACAGTGTACTTAAAATGATATTTATTCCATATAGCTCAATCAGGCTATAGACACTACATTTTTGTGTCGATATTGTGATGTAAACAAAAAAAGCCGCCAAATTGGCGACTTCTACGTAATGGTGTTAGGCAAATGGGTAGGTCCAGAATGTTTCTCTGCCAAAACGGGCTTGGATCTCTTCTGAATTCAACTCTCGATCCCCGACAAGCTCGGCTGCCTGAAACTGTGAACGGTGGGCGCGGATCGACGCCATTTTTTGTTTCAAAAATCCGGATACATCAACGATTACATCCGCTTTACCAATGAATTGTTCCTGGTTGTGGGCAAATGCAACGCAATGAACCAATGGACGCTCTCCTACAGGAAGACGACTAATCGTCCGAATGACGGCTTCTCCCGTCGCATCATGATCGGGATGTACACTGAACCCCGGATAGAAGGTAATCACAAGGGATGGATTCAGTTCCTTGATCAGTGCCATGATGCTATCGTCGAGCAGTTGCGGGTCTTCGAATTCGATCATTTTATCGTGGAAACCAAGCATTCTTAAATCCTGAATTCCAATGGCTGCTGAAGCTTCAATCAGTTCTTGTTTGCGGATCTGAGGCAATGTGACGCGGTTAGCAAAAGGAGGAATCCCCATGTTGCGTCCCATCTCGCCTAGTGTTAGACAAGCATAGGTAACGTGAGAGCCACCTTCTATGTACTTGGCTAATGTTCCGGACACTGAGAAAGCTTCATCATCCGGATGTGGATACACCACCAAGATTCGTTCATGCTCATTGTGTATAGTATTCATGGTTATTCAATCCTCCGCTTTCATCAGAACATCTCTCGGCTTAATTGTAACGCCACAACTAGTTTACCTTGGGTATCGTGACCAGCCAGAATCAGTCTTTCTTGGTCCTGTTCGTCAATATGTGTAAGGCCCTCGGCGTAAATCCATCCCTGAGTGGTTTTCAGACCAACCCGGTATGGACCCGTACCTGAAATGGACCCCTGCGTATATCGTATGGCCGCATTAGTAATGAATGCCGATGCTGGGTGCTTCGAACTGTCATAGTGATGCGCATACGCTCCAGACGTGAGTTCGAGGTGTACGTATAAGTCCTGATCCACAAGTTCATTGATCCGGAGCTGAATATCTTGAGGTTTAATCGGTTGCATAGCGGCCTCCTTGTCTAATGTAATTGTACGAATTTCATTTTAACATAACCAGAAGAGAATATACATGGAGTGACCCTATCACCTCTTATAGAGCGTTCTCATGATGATTCCAGTTTGAAAACAAGAACAGATTTGCGCGTTTTTTTCTCTTTTTATTCATGGACCATATCTATATTATAAAGTGTAGGCAAAAACGCCCGTGATGAAGAACCTTAAATCTTAAGTGAATCTTGCTCCAACATGTTTGGAAAGGAGTTTAACTCAACTTGAAATCTCTAATACAACTACTTCATTTTGGCTATCATCAGGCCATGAGCTGCATATTTCCCGTAGCGATCTTTGGTACACTGGCCCTGTCCAGCGTAATTCCTATTCCTTTCCTTCATCGGTATGATGCCATTCTGCTTGTCTTACTTGCTGTGCAGTACCTGATGTATCGAAGCGGCTTGGAAACCCGGGATGAAATCAAGGTCATCTGTGTATTTCACATTATAGGCCTGGTGCTGGAGATTTATAAAGTATGGATGGGATCTTGGTCTTACCCTGAGCCAGCTTACACCAAAATCCTGGGTGTCCCTCTGTATAGCGGATTCATGTATGCAAGTGTAGCCAGTTTTATGTGTCAGGTGTGGCGAAGACTGCGAATGGACATGACCGGATGGCCTGGTTTTGCACCTTCCATGCTGTTGGGAGCAGCCATCTATATTAACTTTTTCACTCATCATTTTATGCCCGATTTTCGCTGGTGGCTGACGGCCCTTGTATTCGTCGTCTTCTGGAAAACCTGGATTATTTACAGGGTACGAGCAACGACCTATCGAATGCCCTTATCGCTTGCTTTTATCATTGTTGGTTTCTTCATTTGGACTGCTGAGAACATCGCTACCTTCTTCAATGCCTGGAAATATCCTGATCAGCATGATGCCTGGCAACTGGTTAGCTTTAGCAAAATTAGTTCGTGGTTTCTGCTGGTGATTATTAGCGTCATCATCGTTGCGCAACTTAAATATGTGAAGGCCAATCGAACCGCAGATGAATCATAACCTGACGAGCCATTACATCCCCTTATCACAAAAACAGCAGCACTTCTAGACTGGAAAATAAGTCTTTGAGTGCCGCTGTTTTGCTCTTCAGTCTGTTCAGTACTTTGAAAGTATTCGCAGCAACTGATAATTGCTACGTGAAAAGGCGCCTAATGTGGACTTTTTATTGCATATGTCCAGATGCTAACTGCTCCAGTACTAGTTCCCCACCAACTTCAATTTCAAGCTCATAGATGCCATTATCATCAAGTTCACATAAGCAGGCACTTTTGCTGAGCATCACGCATCCGTTCACCCATTCAGGAATATGAAGCTTCGTATTGATCCGCCGGTCCGCGACAAGTTCTGCCCGGAAGAAGCCCGAGTTCCGGTTCCATGTACAGGACATTCTACCTCCTGGTATGCACCAGTCACGAATGGAACCTTGTGTCCACCGTTTTGGCAATGCTGGCAGTAACTTGATCCATTGTTCTGACACATAGAGCAGCATTTCCTGTACTGCATTAACCCAGCCCATATTGGCATCCAGCTGAATCGGAGCAGCGGGCATCGACATACATACCCCCATATTACGCCAGTCATTATGCAAGGTATACCCATTACTCAGAACACAGGAGCGCGCAAGAATATCGAGACTTTCCAGCGCCCGCTCACCATTGCCAAGTCGAGCATATATGGACGACATATGTGTAAGGGACCAACCACTCTGAGCACCAAGCCTTCGCTGATCAACTGCTGTCTCGAACGCTTGGAACAGTTCTGGCTGTTCTTCACGGGTGAGCTCCTGTCCTGGAAAAACAGGATACAGGTGTGAAAGATGACGATGATCACGTCGATCTTCAAACGCAGGATGCAGCCATTCTTTCACAGCTCCCTCCGCTTCAATTAGATAGTCGGGCATATGCTCCAGCATGGCTTCCCAGCACGGAATCTTAGTCGTATGCACTCCAGTTAGTCGACTGGCTGCAATGACATGCTGTAGCAGTTCTTTAATAATAGCAATGTCCATGGTGGCATTAATGGCTGTAGGCATAGGATGCGCCAGTGGCTGTCCATGCTTAGGCATAAAATTCTCAGGTGTATTCTCTGGCGAAACAGACGGGTATATCTTGTATGTTCCGTCTTCATCCAGCACCAGAAAATCTTCATAGAACTGAAGGGCCTCCTTCATGAAGGGCAGGGCTTCCTCGAGCAGAAACTGCTTATCTCCAGTGAACTGATAATGTGCATAATAATGTCTGGCGATCCATCCTGCTGCTCCGGTCCAGTTCATAATTACCGGAACAATCTGGTTAGGCACACCGATACCCGGTGTTGTTCCAGCGGGAATGTAAATTCCTCGGCAGCCATATAACTTGCGAGCATTGTCGCGAAAGTCATCCATTAATCCGTTGTAATAGCGGAACAACGAACGATTCAGATGGGATAAACCACCTACGTCAGTGTGCCAATACATCATTTGCACATTCTCATTCGCCATATTGTGACCCCAGATCAAGCGATAATCACCACCCCACAAGCCGTATAATCCAAATGGCAATCCGCTATATTCAGAGGTTCCGCTGATAAATAGATATCGACCATAGGCCCACATCTTGCGCACAAACCCTGTAGGTGCTTCACCTTCATAGGCTTCCAGAAGTAAGTCTTCATTACAGCGCCCGTCATCCGTTTTATCACCCAGATCAAGCTCAGCGGACCGAAACAACGGTTGATGCAGTGAGATATGCCGATCCAGCAACGTATTGTAGTCGCTCTCAAGCGATGCGAGTTCCTGCTTTAACCGTGTCCATTCCTGCGCTCGTCTGCCCGTAGCAAACATTTTAACAAGCACAAGCACCTTTCCAGAGATATGGAAATGAAGTTGCCTGCTAAGCATATCTTCGTTAGGTTCGCTTTCCTTTTGTTGATCATGACTCGCACCAGGTATTTCGTTCAATTGGATCAGTCGCAGCACCGCTCCGTAGTCCTGTCCATCGTCATTTTGCCCGCCATAGCACAGATAGTCTCCACTATCATCCCGATCAATTCTTATCGTTATAGACGACTTTAGTGCGTTGAACTCCTCATCTTCTCTCACCCTGTCGCCCTGCGGGAATTGCAGGCCTATCGTCCCCGACAGCGATGAATGCTCAGCCGCACCTGTTCCCTGCGCACTTGTTCCATCTTTCACTCTATGAGTCTCGATCTCATAGACAACACAATCGTCTGCACGTGAGACGAACAGACTTCTTGTATAGTTGTCACTTCCGTCCTGCCAGCGGACCTGAACTTCCCCTGTGTCCATATCCAGTTCCCGCCGATATTTGCGAAAAGCGTTATTACACTTCATTTCCACCGTCATTGTAGCCAGTGGGCATCGTGAAGACAACTTGGACGCGTAACCTTCTGCTTGCAGTGTACGGGTCAGATGCCAGCTTGCCTCCAAATATCGTTCCTCATCCATTAACTTACGGGTTTCTGATAAGGTATGACTGACATCGGGCAGTTCATCTTTGCGCCCCCAATGCCATAATTCACTGTGCTGCAAGAGCACAGTTTCCGTCTGAATTCCGCCTTGCACTGAAGCACCAAGCTTACCGTTTCCGGAAGGAAGCGCTTCTCGCCACAACCCTTGCCACCAGGAAGAAGGATATTTTAGCAACAACTTGTTCCTGTCCGGCCGTATGCCTGTAGTGTCTGTGTGATCAGTGTTTTGGTTCACGCTTTTTCCGCCCCAAGTCTCTCCATCTCAATACTGGCTAGCAAGAATGGGGCTACGCCCATCTGCACATCGCTAACGACCTGTTCACTGATGTAATATTCATAAGAACCGTCCCGATACTTCTTCCCACCGAGTCCGGCACCATGACAGATGTGGTGCAGATGCACCCCTTTTTCATCTTCAGTGACTAACTGCTTCAATATTCCAGCATAGGCATGATCAACGACTTCACGGTCCAGTTCAGCCAGATAATGTAACCGAAGGCCTTTCGCGAGTGCATAGGTCAGCATACAGGAAGCAGAGGCTTCCAGATAATTGCCGGCTCTTCCGTTCTGATCCATCACTTGGTACCAGAGTCCACTATCATGATCCTGAGCATGAGCAATCGCGTATGCCATTCGTTCAAATATGCCCATAATCTGTCCGCGCTGTGGGTGATCCACGGGAAAGTGCTCCAGTGCATCTACCACGGCCATTGCATACCATCCCATGGCCCGGCCCCAAACATGAACGGATCGACCAGTATCTTGAGCGCACCAGCGTTGTTCCCTGCTCTCATCCCAGGCATGGTGGAGTAGGCCATTACGCGGATTACGGGTCTTTCGCTCGATCAACAAAATCTGTCGTGCCACTTCATCGAAGCTCTCGGGATGATCGAAGGTGCTCGCATATTCCGCCAGAAAGGGTGAAGACATATAAATGCCATCCAGCCACATCTGAAACGGATATATTTTCTTATGCCAGAATCCACCTTCACTTGTCCGTGGCTGTCCTTTAAGCTGGTAAACCAGGTGCAAAATTGCCTTAGCATATTTGTCATTGCCGGAATTCTTCCACTGGTTGAACAGATTTTTGCCTTCATTGATCATATCCAGGTTGTAATCATTCAACTGGTAGGTCCGAATGGTGCCGTCATTCTCGATGAGGTCATTCATGTGACGCTCGACAAGTTCCGCGTAGCGGGATTCTTGATTCCATTCGGCAGCGCGTTCCAGTGCCATCAGCGTCATCCCGCCCACATAGCCCCATTTGCCTGCAATCTTGGGATGATCGCCATTCTGGCATTCGGAAAGCAAGGTATCTGCTATTTTGACAGACATTCTCCGTTCTTGTGTCACTGACTTTGTCGAAGTTCCAACCATATCGAAATCCTCCTTCTGATAGATTATGCCATCTGTACCGTTCATTCGGGGTTTAACGTTCTGATGATTACATCAAAGGATGAAGACCTTCCCACTTCACAGTCCAGCTTCCATCCCGTGGAAATCCCGGATTCGCTTGTTCTCCTGCCCCTGTCCAGCCGGCGGCCATCATGGCGACAGCGGTTAGGAGACCACCGTTCCCGGGAAGATATGCCCACAACCCTGCTCTCTGATAGTTGTGTCCATTAGGCAAATACGTGTTCTTCGTGGCATCCATCATCAGGAAATCCACTGCAAGCTCTGGTTCATTCAATCTGGCCGCTGTCATCGCGCACATCGGAAAATCCCAACCCCAGGCGGATTCCCAGTCCCAGCATTCTTTGACCTTGAGCAACGTATTTCTCATGATCTCCGGATCGATTAATGAACCTGGCAATAGTCCAAGTGCTCCAACCATCGAGGGATGATCATGGTTTTTAACGGTATAAGTGTCCGGACAATTCTCGTGTGCGAGATAAACTCCGTTCTCATGTCGAGGTTTAGCCATATATGAAGCCACTCTTCGCCAGTCTGGATTGGCTGGATGATTCAAACGCTCTGCCCAAAGGATGGCTATCTCCAAACCGAATTTCCAGTACTCCAGTTCATAGGGCGGATTCAAACTATCGGTCATGGCGTGATTCTCCTGCGCAGGAATAAGCGGCGGACCTAACACATACGCTTGCCTTTTCCCATCCCAATGGGCATAGGACACCATAAAGTCAGCTGCTTCAAATACGATATCCCTATACCTTGTTAACATAGCAGGGTCAGGCCGGGACAGATAACACATCTCAGCTAGTGCCATGGGATGTGGTTGCTGCCAGATCAATCCCGGAGCTACTGGCGACGGAGTCTGATGCCCGTTATAACCCACCATTTTGGGCCATCGCGCACCGACATAACCTTGAGAGCGTGCCAGTTCGTGTGCTTCTGGCAGGATGGTCAGGTACCAGTCCAGACTCTTGCACAACAGATCGGTCCGATTCCAGAGCGGAAAATGCGCTGCATGCCACCAATGCATCTCCAGATGCATTTTTCCGAACCAGCTGTTATACATATATCCGGTCTCTTGTGGTGGCATGGACCCACCACTGTGCACCGCACTCAGGAACTGGGATAGGACTACTCTACGCTCCAGTTCAGCGGCACGCGGATCTGAACTGCCTTCAAAATCAATCACTCCGCCATCATTCCAGAACTGATTCCAGTGGACCGAGCTTGATCGCAACACTGTATCTGCTGGCAAGGTTTCCGGCTTATGTGCAGCAAAAGATACACTGCACGACCAAATGTCCGAGTCTGGTACGGCCTTGGGAGATAGGGTGAATTCATGAGTTCCTGTCTGTTCCAGTTGGCCTGCGTCCCAGATCCATTCCAATGCATACTCATCTTCATCCAGCACACGTTTCAACGATGCGGAAGTCGAAGTGACCGATGTCAGCACAGTAGAATGTCTGTCATTTTGCTTCCAGTCGGGGAATACTGATTTTGACCAGCTCCGGTGTGTCATATCGGGCGCTGGAAATAGAACAAAAAGTTGCAGACGCTGCTTACGGATTAATTCGGATTGTACACAAATGGCGATACAATCGAGCCGTGGGTCACAGGCTGTCTCTACACGCACTTCTTCCCCCTGAACGGTAAATTCACTGTGCAGAATTCCGGTCCATAGATTCAATTCCTGACGTACCGGAACGACATGGGTGACGTCCGTCTCCTGACCATCTTCTCCTAGCAAACGAAATGAAATGCGTCCAAGCTGAACTCGATGCGGGTTCTGCCTAAGCCAATGATAGGCTTCTCCCTTGTCTTCGGGCTTCATGGGGTATGGCACTTTGCGGCCATATGTCTCGAATGCCTGATAGACAATATCCTCATCTCCGAATACATGATGACCGCCCGTATAATGCCACCCCCAGTTGGATTGTGTACCAAGAGGTAGTTCATACAGTTCTGGATACGTCTGAAGTCCCGTAAAATCAGCACTGAATGCAAATTCTCCATTACCTACAGATAAAGGCGATCTGGGCTCAAGCTGCGTTAATACGGGATGATTCCTGGTGACGACCGATTGTCGATCCATCAATGGCTCTGCCTCCTTGTCATTCTATGGGTTCAAGTATGGGTCATGATTCCCGTAGTACTCCCCTGCGGCTTCGCATTACCTCCCTGTACTTGCCCGGTGTAATGTCTTTGTATTTTCGATACACACGAATAAAGCTGTTCTCATGCTGATAACCCACCATCGTTGCGATCTCGGAAATTCTATAATCCGTATCCAGCAATAGTTCACAGGCACGTTCCATGCGAAGCTTGGTGAAATATCCGTGGATGGTATCACCCATTTCCTGCTTGAACAACTGACTTGCCAAACTGCTTCCGATCCCGGCATGCTCGGCAATCTCCTGAATGCTTACCGGGTCTTCCAGGTGGTTGTTCATAAATGCAATCATCTGTTGACACAGTATGAAATCCTTGCTGAGCATAAGACTACCGAACCATTCTGCCAAACCTTCGATCTGGCTTCGCAGCACTTCACAGACAGCCTCCAGATGCATGGTCTGCATATCCACCATTTCGAGTCCGCAACCTTCTGTCTCGCGCTTCAGGCGAATTCGTTCAAGTGTAGCTGCAACAGCTTCAAGAAAGGCCAGCGCTGATGAAGGATGCCATTGTTCGTGAGTCATTCGACCAACTATCTTGTCAAAAGTCCTCAGGGCTTCTTCACCCCTTCCTGCTTCGACGGTCTCCGTCAGTTGAGTCATGAATTCAAGTTCTTCCAATGTGTTCTCGGTTGGTTGCAGACCCGAGATCTCTTCAAACGAAATAACTCGTTCATACCCCAGGTAGAATCTGTAATCCAGCGCACTTTCCGCCTCATGCATGGCTCGCTGAAGTCGCATGAATCCGTCGTGCCCCCCGCTTACACCGCTCGATACCTGAAACTTGAGCAAGCGAGGAATCATGCCAATCGTCTCTCGTATCGCTGTCGCTACGCTCTTGCTACCGCCAGAATGAATCGGTTGCAGCATCACGAGCATCCGGTCTCTGCCCAGATCGGCTGATAACACCCGCCATTGTCCAGACAACAGTTCAGCTATGATATTACCAATGGCAAATTTCAGCAGGGAGTGATCTGACTTCGTAAAGCGCTCACACCAGGCCTTATAATTATCAATCGACAACATGGCAATAGAGAGTGGCTCATCGCTCCAATCCTTGAAATAACGGCACCATTTCTCGCTAATTTCCCGACTTCCTGTCATATGTCCGTTATAGATATCCGTCAGAAATTTGGATGAAGCTTCCGGAAGGGTCTGCCTGAGATTGATGGCCTGCTGAGCATGATCCGTTAGCAATTGCCCCGTTATTTTCTCCAGATCAATCTGCTCCGGATGGATTCTCTCCTGGTCGTAACCGCTGAGCAGTTGTCTCATGCGTCTTACCGGTCTAAAAGCAGCTGCATTGTAAACTGTGATCGTAACCGCTCCTGCTACAAGAGCCAACAAAGATACGATAAAAACAATATTGCGAATCTTCTGTGCATTAGCCAGAAGACTGTCTTGTGATATCACGGACAGATAACGCCATCCGGTGTACGGTGAAATGGTCTGTGAAGCCAGTAAAAGCTTACCTTCATGTTTAAACTCACCAAGCTTTTCACCATCCAGTTGAGTGAGTACATGACTGACCGCTTCCTCTCCGACAGCATAATTGCCGAGATCATATAAAGGCTGGTTGTTGGTATCGAGGATGAACCGGTGGCTGTCAAGGTCGGAGACGGATGAGAGCAGCATGTGCTCGAACATCTTCTCTGTCTTGAAATTAACTGCGATAATCCCTTTCAACTCGCCAGCGATCATTATTTTTCGGTAAAGTGTAATTTGCGGCATGGATGCACCAGAAGAAGTGGAAATCTCACGTTGCTTGACCAGCATGGGACGATCTTCAAGTTCATCGGCAACGCTAACCCAATCCGAATCCGGGAAATTAACTTTGCTGGAGCTGTAGCCTTGTGGGAAGGCAACAATGCTCTCCCGATTCATATCAAAAATGTAAGCGCTCTTAATAAAAGACGTACTACTGATTAAGGTTTCCAGAAATTGTACCAGTTCCGTAATATTGCGGTATGATCCCTGTACTTCATTGGTGAGAAATCGGTATACATTACTGTTCAGTGCAATTTTCACCGCAATCTGATCACTTTCCCGGATCACTTCATCAATATCATTCATGCTGATACGCAGCATCTGGTGTTGCGGCTCACTTAATTCCTGCTGTAACACCGATTTGGAAAAATAATACGTCGTCATCCCCACCGCAATAATAATCATGAAGACAACAACAGTCAGAATCAGCAGCAGCCGGGTCTGGGTATTGGTGAAATTGAATTTTAGCCACTTTAAGAAGGAAAGGGTCACAATTATCCCACCTCATATGCAATATACCGATATTATACCGTTCCCATATGCCCAATACGACCCGGTCCAACAGCCTATTTTCTCCCTCTAAAAAGATGACTTCTCCAATTTCTCCGGTGTTCCGACCCTTTCCGCAGCGAAAACCGGCGTGTTTGTCTGCCATTCTTGCATGGCAATAGTTTCAAGCCCAGCAAGAAGTACAATGCCGATCCCATGGGTATCATTCAGATTCCAACCCAGTTCATGCTTGTAATAGTGATTCATGAAGGAGTAGCTGGAGCCACGACATACGCCGTATACATTGCCTCTTTTATCAATTGTGCGCTCCGATAGCCCCTTCCACCCTTGATACGCCGCTCGTGCATAGGGTTTCGGATCTAAAAGCCAACCCTTTCGCACCCCTCGGGCATACGCATAGATGAACATGGAGGTACAGGAGGTTTCCTCATACGACTCCGGGTCCGTTAATACCTGATGCCACAGTCCGTTTCTGCCCTGCAATGCCAAGTACCCTTCACACAATTCCCTGTAGAACTGATTGAGAACTGTATAGGATGGATGATCATGAGGAAGGGCCGTCAGCAGCTCCGACAAAGAGAACAGTACCCAGCCGTTGCCTCGGCCCCAAGGGGTCCCTGTTGGCTCACCTCGCTCCACATCGAATACATGGGACATGATTTGACGCTCTGGAATATACAGATACTTTTTATACAAAAGAACCTGTCTTGCCGCTTCATCCAGCAGCTTATCGTCACCCGACCATTCGGCGTATCTACACAGGAACGGGATGCTCATATACAGATCATCACACCACATCGTGTTATCCATTGATCTGGAGACACCAATCTTGCGGTATAAAGTTCCATCTTCCAGACGGGACTGTTGATGCAAAATATAGTCAGCGATATGAGCTGCCGTCTCTGAAACGCCGTCTAACTTGCGTTCCCGATCGGCAAGCAACATGGTGGCGCCGAAAGATCCACAGTCGTCCAGGCTGTCGATATGGGAGAGCTGATTATTCAGCCCAGCTGCACCATAACGTTCTCTGTCCCATAAGGAGTAGCTGAAACGTGAAGAGGCAAATTCAATGTGATTCAGCACGTAATCTCGAATATCCGATCGTTGACCCACTTTGCCAAGCTGAAGCAATCCGTATAACGTGACGCCCAGGGGATAGTTCCATCGGCCGAACCATTCATTTTCCAGAAATGGACGTACCTCTCCGTCTGGCAGCTCTGTTCGCCAGTATACCTCTTCACCTGTTCCGCTACGAGCAGTCCTCTTCATCTTCTGGCAGGAAGCCAGATCAATCTCCTGTTCCGCTTGAAAAGGACCCAGGTACAGCCACTTGCCTCTGTGCCCCTTCACATCCAGTGCGGGTGTCAACATCTCATCTGTAGTTGCATCCATACGGAATCCCCAATCCCGGTCTCCACCTACACAGTTCGCTGTCAGATCTTGCACGTCAGCTGACAATGGCAGTTCGAAGCGAAAGCGTCCGGCATGCTCTTGATGGAATACCACCTTGCCCTCCACCGAGAATTCAATCGGGCTGTAGGCCTCACCAGAGATTAGCACAGTCTCCTTGCCACATTTCTTACCATCTATCTTCGTCCATGCATACGCAGACATGCCGCTGGTCAGTCCATACATCCGTGCCAACTGTCCATAAGGCGATGCCTTCTCGGGGTCTTCCTCCCGAGGCAACCAGTTAACGCCAGTGGCCTTCTCTCGCATGGGGCCAGAAGGAATTTCCGACAACGGAAAATCCAACGGCTCGCTGTAGAGCCAGCCTTCTTCCCCATCTCGTTCGAGCGAAGGCACAATGAAGTGAAGTGGTTTGTTCTTCCGGGAGCCAGTGCCAAACTGGCCTCCTCCCCCCTTCTCCCCTAATTTGAATTCAAGAACGAAATGATTCCAGCCTCTGACCAGTCCACATTTCAGTTTCAGAACAGGAATCGCTTGATATTCCTCTTCAGGTGCAGAACCATAGATCAGCACGCCATTATGATATAGCCTAACAGGTCCGAAGCAGGTGATATGAAAAATAAATTCCTGATCACTGTCACTCCACAGTTTGGCCCATGCATAGACCTGTTGTCCTCTCTGCATGTCGGGGAATAGATCCTCCAATGGAAAATCATAGCGGTGATCATCGGACTTGCGCACAAGTCCTGATCTACTTACCCTGTAGACCGGGGGATGCGGAGGATTGGCTCCAATATACCTTCCCGCAATGCTCATCAGGGCGTGAATAACGTCTTCACCACTGTGATAAGCCATGCTCTCCTCCGGTTCAAAATACACAGGTCTGCTCATGTCACTTCTCCCTCCCTTTGTGTGTGGCAACTCTGCTGTTCCAACCACCCAGCACTTCGTCTATGGAAATCGGCCGATGCTCTTCCACAGATCGCCACACTGCTTCTCCAGCGGCAACGGAATAAGCGCCGTCTTCAGCGCCAGACAGAATTCGGTAAGGGCGTCTCTTATCTTCGCCGAGGAAAATATCCTCCAGCAGCAGTGGATCTCCTCCTCCATGTCCGCCTTCACGATGAACAACATGGATCGTTTCTTTTGAACCAAAGAGCGGAAAGTAATCGATCGTCTGGACGGGTGTGGGAAAAGGCGTCCGGGCCGGCATATGATACTCCAATGTTTCTAGCCTGCCCTTCGTGCCATTTATCGCCAAACGGTACCCTTCGTAAGGAAGTGAGAAATTGACCGAATAACTCATCAGCGCGCCGCCACTATATTTCACGGTTGCGGCATACGTGTCTTCAATCTCAATGATGGAATCGAAGATACACTGGTCGGGGCGGTATGAAGTGTATGGAAACTCCTGCTGGCTTGCTGTACCGAGCTGGTTCAGATGGTCATCCGGTACCCGGATCTGACGACTGCGGGACGTCCAGCGGGAATAATAGGCACAATCTTCTGAGACATGGCATGTACGGCAATGTCTTCCGTCCTCCTGTGCCGGGTTCCATTCACCTTCAGCCCCGTAATAGTTCAGTGCTCCATAGGCAAAAACTTCAACTGGCTTTTGATTGATCCACCACTGGACCAGATCAAAGTGGTGGGTACTTTTATGGACAGACAGTCCGCCCGAGAATGCCCGTTCACGGTTCCACCGTTTAAAATAACTGGAGCCGTGATGGGTATCGATATACCAGTTAAGGTCGATGGAAGTGACGCGACCGAGTTTCCCCTCCTGAATCAATTCCTTGATGCGCATGTGGATCGGCATATACCGATAATTGAACGTTACGATGACGTTGCCATTACTTCTTGCTTCTGCTTCCAGAATGCGTCTGGCATCAGCTCCAGTAGTCGTCATCGGCTTTTCGGTGATAACATCGAGATCCCGCTCCAACGCGGCAACAATATAGTGGGCATGGGTATCGTCCCTGCCAGCCACGATGATACAGTCAGGCCGCGTCTCATCGACCATAACCTCGAAATTCGAAGCTCCATATACTGCTACTTCTGTGTGCTCAGGAAAATGGGCGCGATAGACTTCAAATCGTGCAGGATCGGTATCCAGCAAAGCGACAACCTCTGAATTATGAGAGAACAGCTCATGAATTGGTTTTGCAAATTGTCCCAATGCTCTGCCGCTGACCCCGCATAGGGCATATCTCTTTTTCATTTTCTCACCTTCTCATACCATTCCTGTACACGCTGGGTGACCACTTCGCCCCCGGAAGCATTCCATTTCTTCACATATTCATCATAAGCCTCGATCGGCAGCTCGCCGATGACAATCTTGGTCAATACCTCTTGAAACAACTTGTGAGACTGGATATCAGGAAAACCTTCATACACAGAGGCTGGCAGACCGTCACCGGCAATTTGCCGCGCATCGGCAGTGCTGACTTTGAACATGTCTTTGACCATTTGCTGCTGATCTTCCGGATATGTCTCTTCAATCCGCTTGTTCATGTCTTCTGCTGTGGTCAGATTCTTCATACCCAAGGCAAGCGGTTTGTTGTCAGCAGGTGGAAGAATGACTTTGCGTCCATCCTTGACTTCATGTTGCTCACCCTCAAGACCGAAGCGACCAAACTCATCATTTTCAGGATTATAGAAGAAGTCCAGCAGCTTCAGCGCATTTGGCGCATTATCCTGTTTGGTGGCTGGGATCATCCATTCCGGTTCACCCATGCTTTTCTGGGTGACAAAAGCTTCAAACCCTTCTGCTTTGGGCAAGGGCATTGCTGCAATGTAGGCATCTGGAGCCTGGGTCAGCATCGCATTGTACCGATCTCGCACATTTGCAGGCAAATGGTACCAGCTGCCTACGAGGTTATTATTGATTTTGGCCTGCCACACTTCCCCTTTGTTCAGGAAGGTTTCATTGTCAAGCAGTTTTTCCACATATAACATGCGAATGAACTTGATTGCTTCCCGCATATTGTCGGTAGTCCCTGCGTACTGGATTTTTCCATCGTATTCATCCCATTCGGGATACCCTTCCCACATCGCTACCCCGTACATCGCAAACAAATGGTCCATCCATCTGCCGAATTCCCTTCCGCTTGTTGGCAGTTCATCCGGTTTGCCGTTGCCATTCGGGTCCTTGTCACGGAAAGCTGTGAGCAGCTCGACATAATCATCAGTGGTCTTTGGCATCTCCATGTCCACCTTATCCACCCAATCCTGACGAATTAACGGTGCACGTTCAGGCACAAGGAATACCTTGGGCACATAATAGATTTTGCCATCAGGGGAAGCAGAGCGAACGATATCCCAAGCTTCCTGAGGAATACTCTCCCACACATGGGGTGCATATTCAGGCAGGAGTTCATCCAGTGGTAACGCGCCTCCCTGCTGAATCAGTGTCTGCTCAATGCCTCCAATCGGACGCAGGATATCTGGCAGTTCATCGGAGGCAATCATCAGGTTCAAGTATTCGGATGGCTCCGAACCGGGAGGCGTTGTAATGAGCTCATACTGGACTCCCGTCTGTTCAGCAATGTATTTCACATGTGGATTATCCGCAGTTGGCAAGCTGCCAACGCCCATATGGCTTTTGAATACTTTGGCTTTTGCAGCTCCACCACTGTCTTCGCCGTTACCAACGTCATTTCCGGAACTTGTAGTCGCTGATCCACAACCAGCGACCAACAGCATGGCTAGACTGAGCATTAGCGGCATCATCTTGCGGGTCAGTTGTTTTCTCATGAAATCATCCCCCTGAACATGGTTTATTCTTTCAGTGATCCGAGCAATGAACCTTTCACAAAATACTTCTGTAGATAAGGATACACCAAAATAATGGGAACGCTTGCAAAAAGTATCGTCGCTGCCTTTAACGTGGTTGTATTGAAGTTGTAATCCCCAAGAAACATATTTACCTGGGCCAGTTCCTCCGGGCTGGTTAAATACGCTCGCAGCTTCATCTGCAGAGGCCATAGCCCTGGATCACGTAGAAACAGTACCGCCCGCTGGAACGTGTTCCAGTATCCCACCGCATAGAACAGACTGACCGTAGCCAGAACCGGCTTGGATAGCGGCAAATAAATCTGAAACAGAATCCGGAAGTCATGGCAACCGTCGATTCGGGCCGTGTCATCAAGTTCTTTGGGCAAGCTCATGAAAAAGGTACGCAGAATGACCATATTAAATGTGCCAATTACACCAGGAATAATCAGGGACCAGATGGAATTCATCATGCCCAGCTCCCTTACCGTCAGAAAAAATGGAATCATCGGGGCATTAAAAATCATCGTAATTACAATGCCCAGCATCACTTGTTTGCGAATCATGAATTCTCTGCGCGATAACGGAAAAGCGGTCAACACTGAAAATAACATACTAAGCGCAGTACCCACTACCGTAATGAATACGGTTACACCGAACGATTGCCATAAGCCCGAGCTTTGTAGAATGTGTTTCCATGACGCGAAAGTAAAGCCAACGGGCCACAGAAATACTTCTTTGGAGTCTGCCGCAACCGGCGAACTCAGGGAAACCGCAAGCAGATGTAGCAACGGAAGGAGCATCGTAAAGGCCGCAAGTGTCAGGAAAATGTAGTTGGCGGTTTGGAACAGCTTTTCTCCAATCGTCTGCTTGATCATTACCACAACCCCTCTCCTGATTTTCTCGCTAGCCGATTGAAGACCCAGAGCAGAATGAAGCCAATCACCGACTGAAATAGACCAATCGCTGTTGTTACGCTATATTGCCCTTGCAGGACACCAGAGCGGTATACGTACGTTTCAATGATATCCCCTACCGAGTAGGTCATCGGTGTCAGCAGGTTATAGATCTGATCAAAGCCAAGTTCCAGGAAATTGCCGATATTCAGCAGGAACAGGGTTAAGATCGTCGGGAACAACGCAGGCAATGTAATGTAGATCGTTTGCTTCCAGCGGTTCGCTCCGTCCATCACTGCCGCTTCATATTGCGTGGGGTCAATACCACTTACCGCAGCGAGGTATATAATCGTTCCCCACCCTACCTCTTTCCAGATGGAGGACAAGACAACAATAGGTCGGAAATATTGCTCCTGCTGCATATACAGGATCGGCTCGAACCCGAACCATCCACGGACAGCGTTTACAAAACCACCCGAGGCTAGCACCTCAAACACGATCCCCCCGACAACAACCCAGGAGAGAAAATGAGGCAGATAAAACAGACTCTGCAAAAAGCGTTTGGCAAGCATTTTTCTCACTTCGTTGAACAATAGCGCTAGCAGGATCGGAGCAGGAAATCCGATCACCAGTTTGTATAAGGCAATCAGAGCTGTGTTCCGAAGCACATGATAGAAGTCCTGATACGTAAAAATAAACTTGAAGTTATCCAGGCCAACCCATGGACTGCTCCATATGCCTTTCATAATCTGAAAGTTCTGAAATGCAATCACGCTTCCGCCAAGTGGAATGTACTTGAAAATAATATAGAACAAAATGCCGGGCAGGATCATGACATACAACATCCAGTGTTTTCGAATGTTACGCAGATAACTTGGTTTGACGGGTTTGTTGACTGTAACCCCGGGTTGCAACGTTGATGTTTCCGACAGCTCAGCCATACGATCGCAGGCCCCCTTTGACAGAATGATGGTGAATGACGAGCAGGCTCCTCTGTTCACATGTTAAGCGAGAGCTGGGTCAGCAAACAATCGTTCAATCAGCCATAGCATGAGCCAATCGCTTGCGTGACGCGGGTTTGCAGGATCGGTTCATTCACTGGCGGAATGGTTGGTACTACATTGGCAATAAAAAAAGCCGCCATAAGGCGACCTCTTAAGAATCAATGTTTGTTGTCCTTTACCATATGTATCTAGATAGTCCACGAGATCTTTTTCGGAGAGTTAACGACCCGCTGTCATTGGCATCTTTAATTTGTTCATGGGTAATGAGTTTCCCTTCTTCGTTAAATCCCTTCATTACATATGGGATAGCGGCTGACGGAGGAAGGAAAACATACCAGATTAGACGTCCCGAACTCACCTCAACCAGTTTCGCTTCGGTCTCAATCACTTTTCCATCGTCCTTGGTCTCTACATATAAACGTTTAATGGATGAATCTTTAATATTACCAAACAACATGGGAAACGGTGCCGAAACTTTATCCAACTTCGGTATACTCATATAATCCAAAGCAAACTTGGTGTGTTGACCCTCACTTATGGAATAACCTCCACCCCATACCCATTTCCATCCAAACATGTTCTTGCGGGTATACTCCATTTGAAGATTACTGTTGTTTTCCCGCCCCTTTTTTTGTGTGAACAAAATCATGCCTCCGTCTACAGCCTCCTGATGAATAAATTGGGAGGTATAAAACTCACCTCTAAATTCCTGAACTGCCCTCTCAGGACTGTTCGCTATAGGAATCTGTATAGGTTCACTTAATCCCCAAACTTTAGATATCCGTTGATCGGCTAGGCCGCCTGCACGTTCATTCATATACATATATGCCAGGACTGACAAGGGCGACAGTAAAACTACCATAGCCGCGATTAGCAGAATTCTCCTGTTACGTTTGAACATCTCCAATTGCACTCCTTATAATCACGATGAGATATTAAATACAATCACTCTAATATTACCATAATTAGCATATGGATTCTTGTCCGAGTCCAATTCGTCCAATCAAAAAAAGGTCGCCAATGGCGACCTTTTAAGTATTCATCGAAGCTATTCTCCCAGAAAGATGACTTCGGTTTCCAATTCAACTTGGAACGTATCATATACTTTCTTCTGAATAAATTGGATCAGATCCATATAATCCTGGGCAGTAGCGTGATCCACATTTACGATAAAACCTGCATGCTTCATGGAGATTTCTGCACCTCCGATGCGAGTGCCCTGCAAGTTACAATCCTGAATCAGTTTACCGGCAAAATGTCCTTCGGGTCGTTTAAATACACTTCCACAAGAGGGGAATTCCAGCGGCTGTTTGGATTCTCTCAGGAACGTTAATTCCTTCATTTTGCTTGCAATATCTTCCTTGTTTCCTTTTTTGAGCCCGAATTCGGCCTCCAGTATGATATAGTGATCCATCTTGAAGAGACTATTTCGATATCCAAACTTCATCTCTTCTCGCGGGATCTCCAACACTGCACCGTCTTTGGTGATCACAGTTGCACGTTCAACAACATCGGCGATCTGACCGCCATAAGCACCCGCATTCATGTAAAGTGCGCCCCCCGTGCTGCCGGGAATACCGCAAGCAAACTCCAAACCAGTTAAGCTATGCTCCAAAGCAAGTCTGGATACATCAATGATATCAACACCGCTTTGGGCAATCATGCTGTCCTCACTCACTTTAATTTGATCGAAATGACTAAGGGAAATGGTTACACCACGGATGCCTCCATCTTTAATGATGACGTTGGAGCCTTTGCCAATAACCGTCAGCGGCAATTGATGTATGTTGGCAATCTCTACGATTTTAGTGATTTCGTCTATCGTTGTTGGATGGATGAGGATATCTGCTTTACCACCAATTTTAATAAACGTGTGATTTTTTAGCGGTTCATTAAATTTCACTTTTTCCAAAGGTATGTGTTGCTCAAAAATATTCATGATTTTCTCTCCCTGCGTTCTCAAAAAGAACATGATTCCTCTATTTTAAATGGAAAAGCACTCACATTACAATCCATCACAGTTATTTCACTTCACTGAGCCGTATAATGTATCCTTTCTTCCCTCTATTCTGATATATGATATTCACCTAACCATGAGGGATGTTACTTTCTCAATTCGTATGAGCAAAAATAAAAAAACGCTACGGACAACTTCAGTAGCGTTTAGTGTGTATCTCAATTTAATTGTTGTGTAAATCAAGGTTTTACGTGGTTGGGATATCCGTATCCGTCATCTCCACGGACAGTTTCCATAGACGAAGAGCTTGCTCAGGATCAATCGCATATTCCTTCACCCCGTAGAAACCTCCATCTTCGGGAGCCATTTCACTGATGTCACAATCCTCGCAGTAGACACCGCCTTTTCCCTCAAGCTGAGGTGAAGTTGCTGCCCAGACTTGCGTCGCTGCCCCCTGCTCAGGTGTTTTGAACGCAGGGTTGGCCACTTGTCCAGATTCATCAATCCAGCCCAGCGCAATCATTTCCTCTTTGGGCATATGACGCTGTAGTGGTGTCATAATTCCGCCTGGATGAACGGAGAAAGCCCGTACTCCGTGCTCTGCACCTCGACGATCCAACTCAACGCTGAATAAAATAGTTGCTGTTTTGGACTGTCCATAGGCAGGGAATTTCTCATAGCCATGTTCAAATTGGATGTCATCCCAACGAATAGATGAAAAATGATGTCCCGCTGATGCCAAGGAAACAACACGTGCTCCCCCTTGACTAGTGAGTGCTGGCCATAACAGATTAGTCAGGGCAAAGTGACCCAGATGATTTGTTGCAAATTGAGCTTCCCAGCCAGGACCAACCCGCGTCTCCGGGCAAGCCATGATGCCCGCATTAAGAATCAGCATGTCGATGTTGCGATCACTCGCGAGGAATCGCTCGGCAAAAGCACGAACGCTGGATAAATCAGCGAGGTCCAATGCATCTATTTCAACACCTTCCAGACCCGAAAGTGCTTCCTTCGCAACCGCTGGACGACGTGCAGTCACCACTACACGGGCTCCCGCATTAACAAGCGCATGTGTCGTCTCCAACCCGAGGCCGGAATATCCACCCGTTACAATAGCAAGCTGTCCTGACAAGTCCAGATCTTTCAATACCTCCTCCGCTGTACTGTTATGGTTGAAGCCAGAGCCTGTTTTATGTTGTAAAGTTCTAAAATTATTTTCCTGTGTCATTCTGTTCATCTCCTTGGCAATATTTCTTCTTCTTCAAAGTCTACACCCTAGAGCGTACTCTAAGTCAAACGGAAGTGAATACATCACCTCGCAACTTCTCCGTGCAATCTGCAAAAGTAAAAAAGCCGCCAGTTGGCGACTTTCGTTGAAAACATTATAGTCATCTAGGTTACGAATCACCCTGAACGGTGGATAACGAAACAAGGACCGGACTGCCGAAATCAGAGGCCTCTTCTCCTTTTGGATTATGAAGACGGAATAAAAATGCGTCCCCTTCTTCTGATTTCCAGACCATATAATCGCTAATTCCTTCTTCACCAGAGGCCTGAAGATAGAGCTCGGCATAACCAAGCGGGTGTTCTACCAGTTCTCCACTATAATCGGATACCTTACCGGCTTTTTTTAATTCTTCTTTACCCGCTGTCTCCAGTTCTGCCAGATTATAATCCGAAGGCAGTGGTTCAATATCCACATAATAGTCAGCATTACTAGTCAGTGACAGACGGCCTTGAGCAGCATCAAATGTGAATTTCTCGAATACGTACAAGGAAAATCCTTCTCCTTGTTGCAAAGTCGCTTCTAGTGATTGATTGCCATCTGCCGTCAACATTTCAAAACTTTCGGTCTGTTGACGCTTCGTTTCATTTCCTATTGAAGGTGCTGGAGCAGATTCACCTACTGGCATTGATGGTTCAGGGATAGCCGAGGGTTCATTACTACCAGAACAAGCTGTAAGTGTTAGAACTATAACGATTAACGAGATACTCATCATAATAGAACGTGGTTGAAACATCAGGTTCATTCCTCCCTGTCTATATTCTGCGCTTACACATGTTATTACCCATGGCAGAGACTCGGAACCCATAGGTCCAACCTATGAGTTTATCCATAATCAGTATTTCCCTTGATCCCTTCCAGTTTGTAAAATATGGAGAAAACCTCAAGGAGTGATGAGCACATGGAATTCTCAGTAAAGCAGCTGTTTGATAAGGTAGCCCAAGATTATGATGTGCAGCGAAAGCAGCTTATCCCTTGTTTTGATGATTTTTATGGAATGGCTCTGGACCTAATGGAAAGCCCGATCGATTCTCCACGTATTCTTGATCTGGGTGCAGGAACGGGACTGCTCTCCGGATTGGTCCTGCAAAAGTATCCCAACGCGCGATTAACCCTGATCGATATTAGTGATCATATGCTCGAAGGAGCACGTCGAAGATTTGCTGATGCGAACCAAGTGCAGTATGTGGTCGGGGATTACTCCAAGTACGATTTCACCAGTTCCTACGACATGATTATTTCCTCCCTGTCTATTCACCATCTGACCCACGCTGACAAGAAAAAGGTGTTTGACTCTGTACATAAGCTGTTAGAACCAGGCGGATGCTTCATCAACGCAGATCAGGTTCAGGGAAGAACCCTCGATACGGACACCTATTACCGCCAGCGCTGGTTGGAAGCGATTCAACAAAGTGGTTTGTCTGAGGAAGCCATCTCGGCTTCGATCGAAAGACGCAAGGTGGATATCAATGCCACGCTGGAGGATCAATTGAAGTGGTTGGAGGAAGCGGGGTTTCGTGTGGCAGATTGCATGTACAAGTACTTGGACTTTGCAGTGTTTTATGCGCAAAAATAAAAAAAGACCGGATTATGAGCAAGCTATGCCGTAATCCGGTCTTTTCACATATTTTTCATTCTAGATCACTTATTTCAGCGATGCTGGCAGCTTAACGCCGAGAAGTTTGCCTTCGGCTTGGATGATGATCATTCCGTTTGTCTTCAATGTCGTGTTGTGCAGATCTCCCCCGGTAGCGACTCGAAAAGCTGGCTGACCCGTCATCATGTTGAGGGCAAGCAGGGTGCCGTTACGTTGCGCTCGATACATTCCTTTACCGTAAACATCAATCTGAGAAACCGGGGCATCACCATGCCACTGAACCTCCTGACCATTAGCCAGCTTAATGCCTTTAAGTTCACCTGTCTCGAGGTTTTTGTACACCATCCGTTCCTGTACAATGCCAAGTAACTCCATTTTGTCCCCGTAAGGTTGGTGAAACGTTCGAATTGGCGTAGTTTCCGACTTGGTTGTACTCAACGAATACTCCGCTATGTTGTCCCCCTGCGCAATGTACAGTTTGTCTTTATTGACAAGTATATCTCCTCTACCATTCATATACGGTGGGTCACCCGGCATGGTCCACCTGTACTCCTGACTTCCTTTCAGCACACCGGTCTTCAGGTTGTACGCATTAACTTTCCATTTGCGTTCAGGTGAAGACTCGTCATCTTCCAACATTGGAGAATAAAAATCCACCGAATACACAAGACCGTCTTTGATCTGAATACCTTCCCCCTGACCAAAATGACCCCATAACTTCTTGCCCGTTTTCTTGTCAAACGCATTAAGTTGAACGGATGTAAGTGCCCCTTGGACAAAAAAGGTTCTCAGTACAACACCATTAGACTCTTCAAGATATTCAGTACCGTGACCTTCGCCTAATGGCTCATCTGCCTTCCAGCGCAGTTTGCCTGACTGGATATCCAGTGCAAACGTTGTACTCCCCTTAATCACGTAGAGGGTATCCACCGTTGGAATCAGCACTTCCGTACGTTGAACCGTATCAATCCAGGTGGATGTTCCTGACTGCCATTTGGCTTTGCCTGTCTTCGCATTCAAGGCATATGGCTTGTGATCACTGGTAAGTCCGTAGAGGACGCCGCCTTGATAAGTAATATAAGGTGTCAGTTCTTTGCCGTAAGTCCACAACCGTTTACCTGTTGTCGCATCAAGTGCAATCAACTTCGATCCAGCAAACGTGAATACTTTGCCTTCTTCTGCAATGGCATTAGCTCCGATGTACGTCTCGTTCATATTCAAATGGTTATCTACTTTCGCTGTCCAAGTAGGTTTCAGTTCAGGCACTGTGATGCGCTGATACGAGTACCAGTTACGGATGGATACATCCGATGCTTCAGCATGTACCTGAGATGGCAACACGCCGATGACTCCGTGAACCATTAATATTCCGGCAGTAAGGCCTGCAACGATGGGTCTGCCTGCTCTTCTTTTCCATTGCTTAGTCGTTTGACGTTTATGTCTATTAGTCATAGATAATGAATCCTCCTGTTAAAAATTAGCCTGATATATAACTACATAAATTTAACGAGTAATGAGGCCGAATTGTTACCAGATTGTTAAATTATTCTAAAAATAAAATCAAAAAAGCCGCCATAAGGCGACTTCCTGAATACGACATTATTTATGTGACAAATTGCGAATGTGATTTTGTAACGCAATCCCTGCTTTACTTTAATTTAATCTGGAATACATCACCGGCGTCCCCACCAAAAACGATAAAACCACTTTTCGGGAGCTTCGTCGATTCCGGATTGGTTGCTACAGAGAAGTCAACCATTTCCCCTTTATCATTATACACTGCATAACCTCCGGTCTTCGGAGAATCCACCGTGATGGATTTGTTACCCGATCGGTCGTCGATCGCATACCACCGGGCTTGACCGTTTGCCGGAATAGTCGTAATTCCTTTTTTTCCACCAAAGATTGGAGTAATCGCATCCTCTGCAATGTATTCCTGTCCATCCTGAATTAAAATCTCAGCGCCATGCTTCGTGTAAAATTGCAGATCAAATGCGTCTCTTCCGTTCATCACAGGAATCTGGGCGATATTCTCTGCGTTGTTCGCATCCATGATTTGCGTGCCATTAGCATAGCCATTTTTGGCATCAACGGAAAGGTTCTTGATCAGCATCGATGGAAGCAGATAAAAGATCGATGTTATTTTTTCATCCAACGCGTAATATTTCGAGCCGTCACGAGCTGTCCACTTCTCTTTGGTTGCTGCGTCAAGCGCATTATGATCCAATTTTTGATAATCATACGTGTTCATTACCGTTTGGCCTATGCCGGGTAACGTTATCATGCCTTGAACTTTAACATACACCTTGTCATTACGTTCCTTCACAAAACTAGCTTTCACACTGCCGTCCGTGCTCGTAAAATGTTCATCGCCTGTGTACACATAGTTCTGCTCCGGGATAATGCCTCCTAGCAAGGCAGGGAGTTTGAATTCACCATCCTTGATTGCTATATCAAGTGTTTCACCTACAGTACCATACAGACCTGAGTACGTATTCAACTCCGTTGGCATTTTCACTTTCACAGGTGGTAGGAATGTCTGATCAGGCTGAACATCGTCGATGATGCCCTGATCCTCGAGAACATCCAGCAGCACTTTGCTGGCAAACATCTGATTGTAGACGGAAGATCCACCAGATGATAGAACCGCCATTGAAATATCATGTTCGGGTATAGTGATTAACACGGCATGGTACAACATGGTATCCCCACCTTTGGCAAGCGCGGTAATCCCATAATCGCTGAAAGGTGCAAGGTCAACCGCGTCCCACCCCAAGCCATAATTGATCGTATTTTGCTCATCAGATACCCATATGCCCTTACGATACTCATGAGATTGCATGGCCTTCACAGCAGATTCGGACAGAATATCCGGTCTGTTCCCCATTAAAACCTCTCCGAATTGACTCAATTCTTCTGCGGTAGAGTACACTCCGCCTGTGCCGATAATGTTTGCATTTTCGGTAGGCATCTTCATCTCAAGTGTAGGCCAATAGGTTTCGGATAATTGCGCTCTGTCAAAGGAATCTAGTGGTGTCTTCGTTGATTCCAACTTCAACGGCTCGCTGATGAACTTGGCGATATATTCGCTGTAGCTTAACCCACTCACCCGTTCAACCAGGATTTCAAGCAATTGAAAACCGTCATTAGCGTAGACGGAGTATGCGCCAGGTTTGGATTTCAGTTTTTCGGACTGAAGTTTAAGCAATAACTCATCATGATTGCGGGTGTCATTATCGTCAAACAACATGCTGTTTCCATAATGTGTACCGTAAAGACCGGATGAATGATTCATCAACATGCGCGGTGTGATTTGAGTATAGCGCGCATCTGCCATTTTAAAGTCCTTGATATACGAAGTAAGCGGCTCATCCAGATCTACTTTACCTGAATCGACAAGCTTCATGGCGGCTGCCGTAACAACCATTTTGCTAACCGAGCCTATGCCATACATGCTATCCTTGTCTATTGGCTTCTGTGATGCCTTATCGTGCAGTCCGACACTATCTGATAAAATATATTCCCCTTCATCCATGATCGCATATTGCACACTGGTGACACCGTAGTTTTGCACCATCTCCTTGGCGATCTGCTCCGCCCGTGCCTCAATCGTACCGTTGTTATTCGCCTCTGCTCTGACATCTGCCAGCGGTGTAATTACAAGTACCGCTGTACATAAAAAACTAATTAGTTTCTTCATCATATGTCCTCCCTCAAATGTTCTTATGAATGAATTCATCATATCCGGGAAGAGACTGATCAAACGCAAACGGACCCTGAATGGAAAAAAACAACCCCTGAACGGCAGGTTCAGGGATTGTCGGTGTGGAACGGAAGCACAACCATGTTGTTAAATTTCCGATGCTGATGCTCAATACTCATATGTCCACCATATTTCTCGCACATTCGCGATATATTGGTTAGACCGATCCCATGGTACTCCGGATTGGGCTTGTCACTTTTCAAGTCAACGATCGGTTGCTCCACATGATTCATGATCTGGATGACCAGTGCAGTTGATGTGGAGTGCATGGCAATCAGGATGTATCGATCCTCGGCCTGTCTAACCTTCTTGGAGGCCTCAATTGCGTTATCGAGCATGTTACCAAGCACTACGCACAGATCGTATCGATCGATCTGGATATGTTGCGAGTGAAGCTGGATTTTGGTGTCGATTTTGATTCCGTTTGCCTGCCCCATAGCCAGGGTATTCGTAACGAGAGCATCAATGACCAGATTGCCGGAGTTCACCCTCTGGTATGCACCTTCAATCGTATTTAACGTAGACTTGATATGGTCACCTGCTGCCGCCAGTTCGTTACGTTGGATACATTCATCAATATACAGAAATTGCTGATTGATATCATGGATGATGGATTTAATGTTTTTGAAACTGTGAACGGTCTTCTCATAGTTGGCATCCTGGTAGTCCATCTGACGCTGTAACTGGCTATTTTCATGCGTGAGCTGTACCTTTTCCACCATATTATCGAATACATAAACAATAAACACATTGAGAAAAAGAGAGCCCAGCACAGAAAACACGTAGAATATGTTTTTTTCACTATAGATCGAGGCCACATTGATCTGATAGATCGTAATGATCGGCACAATGAGAAACAACAAATAATAACGATAATGCACAGCAAAACCTCTGCGCTTGGCAACTAGACGCACAATTTGAATAACAATAAACATGATACTGCATCCAACCAGCATCACTTTGGAGAGAATCCAGTAGTTTTCACCATTGAATTGTTCCCATGAGATGAAGTCTCCTGTGGATTCCAAAACTCCGAGAATATATACTGCTATCGTATTCGCCATAGTAATCAGGACTGCATATAGAATGGTAAAAACAAGCTTGATTTTGAACTCCACTTTATAGGACTGTGCCAGACTGAAGATTAATAGCAGAGCAACAGCAGTCGAAACAAGATCGGAGAAGGAAGATGCCAAATAAAAATAACCCAGCATAACAAATACTACGAAATAGAGTGCTCTCTGTGTCTTCCGCTTGGACTTGCCCAACACAGAATCAAAATAAAAATTCGCCTGAAACGCCATGAGTAAGGTCACAAAGATGATGGAAAAAATCATATAGGTATCCATATCATTGAATCCTCATGATCATGTATTTGGTATACGCATCCTTGACTTCTTTGACCTTGGATCGGCCTATGGGCAGTTCCGCTCCATTTAACATAACGACTTGGGTACCGGAAAACTTCTGAACATGCATCAGGTTGATGATAATCGAGCGATGAATCTGCAAGAAACCATGGTCTTTCAAACCAATAGCATAGCTGGATAAAATGCCTTTGGTCTAATGTACATTTTCCTGTGTCACAAAATTCAACTTGTTCTTGATTGTTAAACTTTTGACGACCTCAATCCAGAGAATATCATCATATTTCAGCAACAGTTCATCATAGTCTGATTTGATTAATACATACTTTTTGTCCAATGCCTGAAAATATTGACACAGCTTAATCATCTTTTCATCGAAAACTTGCGGCTGGATTGGCTTGATCAGATATTGAAAGGTGATGACATCAAAGCTCTCCACCATATATTCCGGATAACTGGTCAGAAACATAATCTGTACATCCAGAAACTTCATGTTCCTGATCTCTTTAGCGGTCTGAATCCCGTTCATTCCGCCCATCTCCACATCCAAGATGAGAATATTGAATGTGTCCCCAACCTCTCTGTAGTGTGAGAGCAGTTGTTCACCAGATGTGAATAGGCTAATTTGAAAATCAAAATTGGTTTTTAGAGATAAGGAGACCAGCATCGTTTTCACACGTTCTCGTTGCTGCTCCTCATCATCACAGATTGCAATATTGAACATGGGGGAACATCCGCCTTTCATCGACATCGACTCTGAATTTCACTCTCGAATATACTATTTTAGCATAGGTTTCGGAGTCGAATTGGGATGAAATGCATTATTCCGACCCTAAAACGCAGATCAACAAAAAAAGTCGCCACATTGGCGACTCTTGAGCTTGAAACCTTCTCCAGCCATTCCTATGAAAAGTCCGGTCTGTTATTTTGTTTTTTTGGGCACAGCATGGCGGTAATATCGTATGACCTTGCGATACATCGTCTTGTCCTTTAATTGATTGAATATATATGGGTCAGGTTTGACATTCACTTCAATAATCCAGGGTTTCAGACTGTGGTCAAGGCCGATATCCACGCCGATTTGCTTTAGATACGGGTACTTTTTTTTCATATGACGAGCTATGCGCAGGCTAAGCTCATTCATCTCCTGAACCAGTTCATTCCTGCGTTTTGTGGATGCATGTGATTGTAGCAGCTTGTGAATATCCATCGGTGTACCACCACTATGATAATTGGTTACGATTTTCTTTGGATGACCCAGTCGGCCGATGATTCCGGTAGCTTCCCAATGTTTGGTCGGGCTTAGCTGTATCATGACTCGGATGTCAAAACGTCTGTTATTGTGCTTAAGAAGATGGATTCCTCTTTGAATCAGATAACTTCTTTTATTCACCAAGCGAGTCAGACTGCTGTAAAACGATTCAAAGCTGTCAAACGTCAGACGTTTTTGCTCTATCTGATAGACAAAATGTTGATGACTTTCCATCTCGGCCTTAATAACACCCATCCCGAAAGTACCTCTCTCGGGTTTGACATAGACCATTCCATATTTGCTGATCATGGATTTCAGATTCGTTTTGTTATATTTCTGTGTGTCGGGGATAAACGGTTTAATTAATTCATTATTAATGATTAATTTTGTTTTTAACCACTTGCTTCTTAACGGCTGCAATTTATCAACTCCCATGTCGTAAACTCTCCCTTCAGCAACCGCATCATAGCCCGCTGTTTGATCAAGATCCTGCATGCATTATATGTAATTCCGATAAAGGAACCCTCCACAAAAGCCCCTATTCGTAAAAATGTATATTTGCACATGCCCTGACCAAAACACTTTTGCACACATACCATATAATGAGTCATCACGATTTGTGCAAGGAGTTGAGAAGATGTCCGTCCAGCCTGGAATCCGGTTGAATAATGCGCCTAAGATTGATGTTCTTATACCAGCGATCGAGAAAGATTTGGCTACCCTTCCCCTCGTCATTGATAACATTCGCCGTTATGTAAATCATCCCATTGGAAGCATATATATTGTTTCTCCGGTCAGCGCCAAAATCAGAAAACTTTGTTCCCTTAAAAACTGCATTTTTGTTAATGAGCGATCCGTCCTGCCTATAACCAAAAACGAGATACACTACCAGTCCTCCCGATGGAATCGGTCAGGCTGGTTATATCAGCAGCTGCTCAAAATGAACGGAGATTCCATTGTGAAGGCAAAGTACTTTCTAGTCATGGATGCAGATACCGTACTGATTAAACCTCATTCATTTCTTGTAGAAGGCAAAACAGTCTTTTACTGCCGTGACTGGAGCCAACCGGAATATTTCAATACCTACCGCAAGTTGTTAGGCATGAAAGCTCCGCGTCCCCGCTCTTTTGTCACCCATTATATGCTGTTCGACAAATCGAAACTCGCTGCCTTAAAACAGAAAATTGAAGCGGTTCATAAGCTGCCATGGTACAAAGCGATCATCTCCAATATCAATAAGAAGAAACAGTTTGGATTTTCCGAGTATGAAACGTATGCCAATTTTATGTATACGAAAAACCCAAGCAGCATGGTTCTTAGAAGTTCCAAGAATAAAAGTCTGAATGTGAATGCTTCTTCGTTAAAAGAACAACAAATCCGCAATCTGGCTCTTAAATACCGTTCTCTTTCCTTTCATAAACGGAAAATCTATAGTAAAGCTCCCTGAGCTTAAGGAGGAAGCCCATGCATATCGTACTGCTGTGCGGCGGCTCTGGCAAAAGGCTCTGGCCTTTATCCAATGAGCTTCGCTCCAAGCTGTTCATAGATATACTTCCATCACCCGCTGGAGGCAGGGAATCCATGATCAGCAGAGTATGCCGCCAGCTTGACAGTTCATCCCTAACGGATTCAACACTCATTATTTCACATCAGGATCAGGCTAATATTACGGCACGACATACTCAAGGCAAAATACCAGTCATTGGGGAACCTTATAAACGAGGTACTTTTACTGCGGCGGCCTTAGCGACGTTATATCTGCAATCCTTCCGAATGGCCAAGGATGACGATGTAATCTGTATCGCGCCAGCTGATGTGTTCGCAGGTGAAGATTTTTTCAGCAACTTCCAATTACTGCCGGACATATTGAAACATTCTCAAGCCGATATCGCTTTAATTGGGACAAGGCCTACACATGCTTCAGAACAGTATGGATACATCCTGCCGGGTGGAGAAGAACGTAATGCTTATGCGCCCATAACACAATTTATAGAAAAACCCGAAGCCACCATTGCTGAAACTCTGCTACAACGTGGGGCACTGTGGAACTGTGGTGTGTACGCATTCACCGTCGCGTTTATGATATCCCATATTAAAAAAATGGGGCTTCCGGTTCATTATGATCAATTGTCGTCCCTGTATGAAGCGTTGCCTGAACGCAGTTTTGACAAGCATGTTGCAGAAAAGGCGCAGCGGGCCGTAGTCCTGCCTTATAAGGGAGTATGGCAGGATATCGGAAGCTGGGATACGCTGTGCGAACAGTTAGATACCCATGTAATCGGACACGGTGGAATCTCGGGTTCTTCCTCCGATTCCTATATTATTAACGAACTTCCCTACCCCATCCAAGTCATTGGCGTGCCAGGTATTATCGCTGCCGCAAGTCCGGATGGCATTCTCATTGCCAACAAAAATAATTCAAATGAAATTAAAGCGCAATTGGGTAACTTGCCATTAAAACCGATGTATGGTGAAGCAACCTGGGGCAGTTATCGTGTCATTGAGAGTTCGTTAGACGATGAGAATACAACTGTAACCACATTAAACATAACGGTTCTACCAGGCAAACATATCGGGTTGAACTGGCATAGAACTGGGTGTAGAGCATGGACCGTGCTTGCAGGCAGTGGGCAAGTGCTTGTCAACGGAAAGGTCATGCAAGTGAATATGGGCACTCAGTTCGCGATTACCAAGGAGAGTCTCTTTTCTATTCTGGCTGAAATCAGGATGGTGATCCTTGAGGTCCGGATCGGAGTAACAGAGGATAAAGACAACATACTTTTTGAAGAAAAAGATTGGAATGTAATCCTAAAAAGTGCAGGTTCATCTAGCGCTTAACGGAGAATGAACCGATTCAATCTGCATGTCTTATAGCCCCTTCCATTTGCGGAAGGGGCTATAAAACATAATTAAGGGAAACCTGACACTTCTTCTCCCTATATCTTAGTTAAACAACTTGCGAAGTTCCTCTACTTCCAGACGTGCAACGGGCTGGTAAGCGGAACTTTGTACATAACGCTGGAAGCTGTATAACAACTGTCTGCCCTCCAATGTAGTCATCAGACGCTCCAGATTCAGCGCTCCCATCAGCACTCTCCCCTTCCGGACCCGACACTCCATCAACAGGCCGAGCTTGTGGTTTCGCTCAAAATTATCAATGGTCTGCACGATCGGATTCAAGTCTTTATCCAACTCATCCAAGATGATCGATGACGACTCGGACACGATGCTCCACCACGGATAAGTTGAGTGCTCCTCTGTGACAAAATGGTCGAAGGCCGGATGATCCTGTTGAATTAACAAGCCCATTGTGCCCACAGGAACTTCTCTTTTCATATTCTCCGAGATGGATCGGAACATAGGGTAAGACCAGAAATCGGTGCTATAGAAACCTTGAATCGCGTGTTGAAGCTGATTGGGATTCGGGAAAAGTAAAATATCCTCGCCCTGCTCAAGCAGCGCCAACGCCTGCTCCGAGAGTTCGGTAAATAGATTCAAACCGCTCAGGTCCACTTCCTCCTGACTCGGGTAGATCCACAGGTCGTAAGACTTACGGATATCCGTACCCGGAATGGACAGTCTAAGCTCCACTTTGGTCATATTGGAGACTTCAGGAATGCGAATGCTGAGATCCGCGACATTCACATAATGTTCTCCATGGGTCGCTGGCAGGTCTGTTTTCCCTTCCAATAGGACGCTTCCTTCGATCTGCTCGCTTTGAATTTCCCACTTCAATTGAAGTCCATCCAATGCTTGTCTCCGGAAGTAACTTAGTTCAATGCGTGCTTCGAACAATTCACCCGCTTGATAATTATATTTGGGGAATCTCGCGAGCAGCACAGCGTCGGAACAAAACGTTCTCCAATCCTCAGGTGTAATCATGCCTTTGGAATCCATGAATGCGTCCAGTACACCCACCAGCGCTGTTCCCTGACCACTGAAATCCTGAAGATCCAGCAGCTGGAACCCGGCTAGTTGCTGCGAACGAAAGGCAGCTTCCAGTTCTTCCTTGTAACATGCTACCGCGAGTTTACCAGAGGCTCTGAAGTATGCTTCCGCCAGATGTCCCAACCCTCTGGCATTCAGACGCTCTCGAAACACTTCGAAATTCTTTGCTTTGAGAGAACCCGTATACTTGTTGATCTCCTCGAAATTAGGAAACGTGGCGTACTGTCCTATTTCATGCGAGATGATTGGTACGTGTGAGACAAGTTGGTCACTTCCAGCTTCGGCCTGCACTGTTTTGGAACCTGTCCCATACTGAATCTGAATCTCTTTGTCCCCAGTCTGACCAGAAGGGTCAGCATCGCTGCCTTGCTCAGGTACAATGTTTGAATCGTAATCTTTCAATGTATTTGGCAGGTCGGTCTGCACGTGACCGAGCGGAGCATCACACATCGCATATGAACCTCTGAACAGGCGCTCTTTGGAGAAACGAACCCCGCAGAAGAATTCACTTTCCTCCAGAATGTCCGGCACAAACTGAAAGTTATTCGAACCTTCGGTGTATAGATGACGATGATCATATGCTTTGTATGCCTTCAGGATCGAATTCAATCTGTCCTTGCTTCCCCATAGTTCATTCCCCATGGACATCATGACAAACGAAGGATGATTACCAAAAGCACGCAGCATCGCAAATCCTTCGCTAATCAAGTAATCCTGCTCGGCTTGATTATGCCCATCTGAAGATTCATCCGTAATGGTTCCCCAGAACGGAAGCTCAGGCTCCATGTAGATGCCTAACAGATCCGCTGCAATAAAAGCAGCCTCCGGAGGACAACAGGTATGGAAACGGTAGTGATTGATACCGTACGACTTGGAAATGCCAAGAATGCGAAGCCATTCATCCACATCTGTTGGCGCATATCCCGTGAGCGGAAAGATCAGCCCGTCATGTTTTCCTCGAAGAAACGTTTTGCGACCATTAATGGTGAATTTGTCTCCAGCAGCCCGGAATTCCCGTAATCCCGTCCATACTTCGGTGGAATCCAGCACTTGGCCGTCCTGATCTTGCAGATGAATATGAAGTTGGTACAGGTTAGGTTCATCATCACTCCATAACATCGCATCTTCGCCAATCTTGTACGTCAGCTGGATTTCCTGCGAATCCGGGGCGAAAATCTGTTCCTCGGTCGTATACACCGGATCTGCACTGACTGCAACAGCCGAAACCACGATTCGTACTTCTTGCAGGTCACCAACAAGTGCTGCCTTGATCTCGAAAGATCGAGTCGCAAGATCGGGATAGACCTGAACATTATCCAGGAAAACACGCTCGAAAAATTGAAGTTCCAATTTCCCGGTGATGCCGTTCCAATTCGTCTGCGTGTCTTCGGATGTAAGGTGACCACCTTTGGTTGGATAATTGGTATTGTCCACTCGAATGGTAATTGTATGAGTCCCCGCGGTTAGCCCTGCCTCAATCTCGTAACGGTGAGGTGTGTTCAGACTGTTTTGTGTTCCGCATTCCACCCCATCGATCCAAACTGTGGTTACTCGTGTTCGTTCCAGATGCAAGAAGCAACATTTGCCAGCCAAGTGTTCGGGAATTTCAATCTCTCGTGAAAACCAGGCATAACCCTCAAATAAGTACTCATCCGTCAGCGCACCGATTAACACATTCTCGTTTTTCTTGCCCTTGGCCGCATGAGATGTAGTATTTGGCAATGTAATAATGTCTGAGAAATTCAGACCACGTTCCACCTTATGTTCATCGAGTTGGAGTTTCCAAACCCCTTCCAGATTTATTGCAGCTATCATGATAGTGTCCCCTTTTAGATTCATATAATCAAATAAAAGTAATCGCTTCCAATGCACAGAAATCGTTTTCGATAAATCATACCTGTATTATAAACTCGATTGACGCCCCTCGCATAGATCATTTACAAATAAAAAAGTCGCCAATGCTGGCGACATCTTATGGATACATATCCTGTATCCTGAACAATTTTAAAATATGGTGGGAACCATGCCCCCGTCCATCCGGATGGGAGAACCTCTGAAGGCTGAAGCATATGGGCTGCATACAAATGCAGTGAGTCTGCCTATTTCACTTGGCTTGATGAATCGCTGTAATTCGGACTGTGGCAGATTACTCTTCATAAAGTCTTTCTCTTTTTCTTCAAAAGTCAGTGCCTCATTAGGGTATATGCCCTCAATGATTTCTTGTACGTTTTCGGACAGTGTCGGACCTGGCAGGATCGTATTAATGGTAACCTCGGTCCCTGCTGTCAGTTTGGACAAACTTTTAGATAATGACAGCAGCATTGACTTGGTCATGCAATACTGGGGCATCTGGCCTGAAGGCATAAGGGCTTCTTCACTTGCGATGAAAATAATACGCCCGTCATTGTTCTTCACCATTTTAGGTAAATAAAATTGAGACAAGCCATTGGCAGCCAACACATTGGTACGGAAATATTTCTCCCACACTTCATCATTTATGTCTTCATAACTCATGATTTCATATATACCCATGCTATTAATTAATATATCGACCTCAGGAAATTTCTCGAATAAAGCTTGGCGTTGCGCCAGATCCACAAGATCAGCGGTAGCCTTTTGCGGAGAGGTCTCCGGAAAAGTAGACTTGATTTCACGAACTGTTCGTTCTACCTCTTCATCATTACGTCCATTAATCAGAACATGAACACCTTCTCGAGCGAGTTCTATAGCAATCGCTTTGCCGATCCCTTTTGTTGATCCTGTAACTAAGGCTGTTTTCTCTTTTAGTCCCATATCCATCCTGCATTTCTCCTTCTTGATTACAACTATCCGGCAGCTGTTTCTTGAACATTGCGAACAGCTTCATTCACTGGATAGATATAATATTACGCAGTCTGAAGGGCTCAGTAACTAGCATCTTGCGACAAAGTTAATGCCTGACACGCCAATTCGAAGGAGTATCTCCTTCCCAGGTCCGGAACGCACGATAGAACGAATTCTGGTCTTCATATCCAACCAGGAATGCTACCTCTTTGATATCGAGCGAAGGATCTGCCAGGTACTCCCGGGCCTGCTCACGTCTTGCTTCGGTTAATAATTGCTTGAAGTTTGTGTTCTCTTCCGTCAGTCGCCGTTGCAAGGTACGATCACTCATACAAAGCTCTTTGGCGACCGTCTGGATGTCAGGGCGCTTTCCTGTGAGGTTACGTTTCAAGATCCATTTGACCACTTCAGTAACGGAACGACTGTTCTTCTGTTCGTCCAGCGACCGATCCAGAGCCGGGGTCAGGATCTCCAGTAACTCCTCGTTATACGAGAGAAATGGAAGATTCAGATCTTTTCGCTCTAGCGTCAGCCGATTATGGTTAGAATTTGTATCGACTCGACAGCCGAAGTAAGCTTCAAGGGTATATACGTTGCCCATCGGTTGGGTGAACTCGACCCTTTTGGCCATCAAAGGCTGGCCTGTACCCCTCCGTCCAAGTTCAAGCAAAAATGCCAGTGTAATACCGACCAATAATGGCGGACCTGTTAGCTCCTTATGTAACCATTCGAGTTCAATGATACATTCCTCCCCTGCTTCGGTAATCTGCAGACTCTCGGGAGGACACATTTGCTTGTAACGGACCATTCGATTCAACGCATCACGATAATCACGAGCATGGTACATCGCCAGCACAGGCGGAGGATACTTGGATATCTCATATCCGGTTGCAAGTTTGATGATGCCCTCAGCGGTGTCCCCAATGAGATCAGAGTAGGCCTGCCAGATTGCAAAGTACTGAGATTGGGTCACTACAGGTTTATTTATTGTCTCAAGAGATAATTGTGCTGTGCGAGCGATGTCTTCTGCACCAATCCCTATTTGATGTAATCCAGCCCAAAAGCCTGGGTGAACTTTAATTCGATCATTCGGTTGAGATTGCATACATCCAGACTCCTTTAACTTTGTTCCATTTTTCATTCTGATTTCTAATTATAGAACGAATGTTGCTATTTTTAAATCTTACCTCAGTGAGCCATTTCCGGGTAATACGAAAACACGACTAACCATGAATGGTCCGTCGTGTTCAAGTCAATCATTCAGTATATTATGAAAAATATACATTTGTTTTCCATTTTTATAATGTTAGCTACTCATTCAACGCAGTTTTGATCAGGGCATTCACCCGTGAGTTAAACAGCAGACCGATATGGGATACGAGGGAAACCGAAACATTGTTTGCCCCGTTCAACCGGGAAAGTACTGGGGACACAATCGTGTCACTGGTGGAATAGATCGAAGTCACCTTTATTCCACTCGGAGCTGTCGTTGTGGTCAATCGATTAGCCCCGCCAAGGGTAATCAACTTATCCACTTTGGAAGAGCCTCCACGGTTAAGTATGTAATAGAGACTATTAGCTCCACCCATGCTATGAGCTATAATATTGACTTTTGTATGACCCGTTTCGCGCAGAACATCATCTACGAATCGACTAATTGCTGCAGAGTTCAACAGCTGGTTTCCTTGTTTGCTAGGAAGGTCAATCGCGAATAATTCGTCTCTTGTCCACCCTTGGCTACGCAAATAACTCTCAATTGCTGTAAAATTGCTATCTGAACCAGTCAATCCATGTACCAATACAATGGGTGTACGTGCCGTAGCTGCAGATGCCTTTGAACTCGATCCTATTCCAGTTATTGATAAGGCAAGGATCATACTCATGAATGCAATAAGTATTAATTTGGTCTTTTTCACTTCATTCACTCTCCTGTAAAATGTTTTATATTCCATATATTACAATCTAACATATGGAATATAAATGAACCTTTAGTCTCATTTTTACAGGAATGTCTAAAGTATACTACAACTAACATGATTACATTTTTATCAAACCTAGTTCTCTACTTCTTATCCTTCAACGATGTCTGCACGTAGATCCGTTGCAATCTCAATCATTTTGGGTACAATAGCTTCGTTAGAAATAGCTACATACAGATCTCCCATGTACAAACGAAAAGCAATCTGTGTTCCCTCAAGGTCCCACATAAAAAAATCCCCATCGATGGACATGGTGCTCTCTGCTCCAACAATGTGAAGAACCGATGAATAGGTGAATTCGGGCTTGGACTCGAAGTAGAGTTTGCATTCTTCCAGGGAGATGGATTGTTCCGCATTGCTTTCTTGTACGGACCGGGTAATTCGAAAACGCTGATTCATTGAAATGCCTCCACCACTTAATATATTTTTCATGTTCTACAGCATTATATTTTCTCATTTCCATCTTCCACTGTCAAAACCATACATGCTCTATTCTTCGAATTCATATATACTTAATACAGTGCACAACGAATTTCTACAATCAGGAGGAGTCAAATCAATATGTTGAAAACAGAATTCATTGATGTGCTATCTATAGTCTCACATAAATTATATGATTCGGCTGCTAATGTTATGGACACGGCAAGCAGGTTAATTCCTGCAAATACGTTTTGTATCGCTCAGTTGGATCATCTATCCACCAAAGTTCTGAACGTATATAATCGTGACAAACTAATTTTAGGTGAGGGACTTGTCGTTGAAAACGCCGAGTCATATTGTGCACTTGTGACTGAACATACCCAAGGTCCATTGGTAATTAATAACAATCTGACTCATCCGTTAACCAAACATATGGACGCTACAGAATTCGTAGGTGGTTGTTCATTTGTAGGCGTACCTATACATAATGAGAACGGAGAAATTTATGGCTCCCTCTGTTCGTTTGATCAGGATTTCTATTCCTATCAACAAAAGGACGTGGATCTGCTTCTCTCCTTGTCTTCATTCTTCACAGGTCTTCTTGAGATGGAAACGACACTGCAACAGTTAAAACATGCGGAAGAAACCGCTGCAAAAGTACTGGAAGAGAAGAAAAATCTCTTAGCCGTCCTTAGCCACGAAATTCGTACCCCGATGAATGGTGTTCTTGCAATGGCAAATCTATTGCAATCTACCAAGCTGAATGAGGATCAATCGTTATATGTTAATGTCATAGAGTCTAGTGGAACCAGTCTGTTATCCATGATGGATCAAATTCTCGACTATTCCAAAGCAGAAGCGGGTGCGATCTCTCTGGAGATTAACCCCTACAGTGTCATTAAAACCGTCGACCATGTACTCCAGTTGTTCTCATCTGAAGCACAGAAAAAAGGTGTCCGATTATACGCAGAATACGATATAAATGATCATTTGATGCTTATAGGCGATCAGCAAAAAGTCCGTCAGATCCTAATCAATCTTGTTGGCAATGCGTTGAAATTCACGGAGCAAGGTGAAGTATGCATCTCTACGCAAGTATCTGCTGATCCAGAAGGTACACTCCATGCATCTTACGAGATAATAGATACGGGCATCGGCATCCCCCAGGATCGCCAAGATCTATTGTTCAAATCCTATTCGCAGATTCACGGCAACTCCGGAAAGTATGGTGGAGCCGGGCTAGGCCTATCCATCTGTAAACAACTCGCTGAATTGATGGGTGGGATTGTATGGCTTAAAGAAACAAGTCACTTGGGCAGTCGATTTGCCTTTAATATTTCCAGCGCGTCACCAACGTCCATGCAAATCTCTGAATGAGGAATATATTATTCTATCTGAAACAGATAGGAGGTATATACGTTGACACAATTTCTGGATGCAAGATCTTCGCAAAATGCTGCGTTGTTTAATTCCATTTCTATACCGATTCCAGTGATTAATACGCCTCAACTATTTGCACAGATTGGTCTGCAAACGGTTGGAGCTGGAGCCAATCCACGAGTTTCATTGAAAGGAACCATTACGGTGCGACTACCGCTTGCACTCTTTCAAGTCAGAATTACCATTGTTAGAGGCACCGTTGCTACGGATCCGATTGTTTACTCTGCTAACTTCACTTATGGTTTAAGCGGTTTCCTCAACCCCGAAGTTATTGTTTTCTCTGCCAACGACTATAATCCACCGATCCAGCCACAACTAACGTACACTGCATTTATCAGTACCAACCTGCTCGGAACGGTTCGGGTCGGTCCTGAGAGTTTCGACGGATTTGTCGTTTCTGATTAAAATGAACACCTCCACCCCTATACTCTTAATCTGTTTGTTCATAAAGATTAAGGTGTGGGGGTGTTCCAATTTACATTGAATCAGTTTCCAAAATAAACATCCAGCTTACCCGTGGGTGGTGTTGTGGCCATCCACACGGCTGCTAAATTATCTGGAGCATACGTTGCAGCAGTGATGTAGTCCCCAATCAGTACCGTTGGCATCGGAGAGTTACCATTGGGATTGAAAGATGTGGTTGTGATACGTCGATTGGCGAAGCTGGTCCCGCCATCAAATGATTCCGCAACAAAAACGTCCAGCAGGAATCCGTCAATTCGATTGGAGTAATAAATAACCCTGATCGTCCCTGCAAAAGGTGATACGGTTATCGACGGGAAAAAATTCTGTGTACCCGGTGGCGCGCCTGTGATACTGATGGGGTCTGACCATAAAAGGCCATCCGGAGATTCGCAGAGTAACACATCGGTATAGCCAGCTCGTGCATCATTCCATACGGCATATACGGTTCCACTGTTAGGTCCAACGGAAATATCTGCTCCCAGACTTAGATTGGTCTGTACCCGAAAAGCGTAATTCGGTACAGGTAAAGGCGATGGAGCTGGCACAACGGATGAGATGAATGTCGCCTGTCTATCCAGAGGAGGTTGATAGGTAATGCCACCATCGTAGGAAATACGCAAAAGTGCAGAAGGGCTGGCAGGCCCTGTTATGATGTAGCCTGCATAGACCTCACCCGAGAATCCAACAGCCAGCGCTGCCCGGTCATGAATTCCTCGCGGATTCGACTGTCGGTCAGGTGGCTCCCAGGTTAACCCCTGTGAGACCGACCGTTGTGTAAATATAGCGGAAGAAGTCGTGGCAAGTGGGGTATATCCGACATATGCATTGCCTCGATAGGGGCTACCAGGAGAACGGTCTACCGCTATGTAAGGCTCATCATTATGAACAATGGTACCGAAACCTGCCTGCACGATAACCGGTGGCTGCCACGTTAACCCATCGTCAAATGAGGTGTAACTTGCAATCGTCCCATCATTAATCCCGTTAAACAAGTGAACGGTAACGATAAAGGTATTTGGAAACGTATAGTCTATTGTTGGTGCTTCTGCTCCTGCATATCCTGCTGGTTGAGGAAGTATCGTTGTAGACCAGGTACTCCCTCCATCAATGGAACGATAGAATCCAGTCAATGTTGGTCCAGTACTGGTATCCACAGCTACCACGCACATAATATTCGGGTTCAACGTATTAACTGCAATTGAAGGTTCGAATTGGCTGCCTGCTAATGCTCCAGTAATATTCACAACTGCCATCTGCTCACCTCTCTTCCTTTAAGGGATATTTGTGAATCGGTCAATTAATGTCATCTCGGATTGGAGCACACGCTGGATGATCTGACCTGTAGAATCAACACCATATACATGAATGATAGTGCTTGTGGCGCTAAAATAATCACTTTGCACCTCGAAAAAAGCGGCGTTGATCAGTGGATAGATTACGGTTCTAGTCGCTTGAGGCAATAATTCAAACAGATCATGACCAATCGCAATACGTGCAGTTTGAGTAGTATCCCACCTGAAAACCTCAAGCTCAATATTAACGGGAGCATTAAGAGAATCGTTAATGCAAGTCACGATAAGCTGCGTGGACTGAGTTGCACCGGTGGTTGGATTGTATATAAAACCCGTAGAGTTTGGCAAAAAGCACACTCCTTCCGCAATATATAGTAAAGTATATTACGATTCTTGCCGCCAATATGACTAAACTTCGACTCTTATATTGGAACGATATGAAAATTTTGTTATGATACATATGCTAGATTACTAGATTACTTTTAAAGCAAGAATCTACTATTATGTACCAAGTTGGAGGAAACAGACGATGTTCATTAAGCGTGTAGGAAAAATTGCTGCGGTTACAGTGATTACTCTCTCTGTCCTTGGAAACACCCCAAATATCGGTGGAGCCTATGCTGCTCCGGCCATTACCGTTCAACTGGACGATGTCCCCTTAACGTTTGATGCAGCTCCACGCATGGATAAGGGTGTCACTTATGTTCCGTTTCGGACGGTTGGAGAGGCTCTGGGTATCGATATAACGTGGAACAGCAAAACGCAGACTGTAAAAGCAACGAATGCTGTAAAAGGTCAAACCACCGAGGTAGTATTAACGGTAGGCAGCACTACAGCAACCGTAAACGGAAAGAACGTAAAACTTCCTGCACCACCAGTTCAGCGGGAAGGACGAGTACTTATTCCATTAAGTTCATTCAGTAACCAATTCGGTGTACAAGTAAGCTGGAATCAGGCAACCAAGACGGTCTCTCTCGTCTCCCCACAACGCGAGATGCACCTGAGAGCCTTCTATGCATTGCAATCCTTTCAAGAAAAGGATCTCATTACTTCCATGAATTCTGTAGCATTTGGCTGGAGCCGCATTGATCGCGAAGGTCAGTTTACACTCCAGGGGGAAGAGTACCGTCTTCCTGCTGCTGCGGGTGATATTACGCCGCAGTCTATTGTTGCTGACGCAGCAGATCAGCGTATCCAACCGCAACTAATGGTATATGCATTGGACGGAAACGGCGAACTGACCAAAGTGTTGAGTGACACCAACCTGCGTCAGAAATCGATTGAAGGTATAACCTCTGCTGTTTCTGAACATGGTTTTGGCGGAGTTGTTCTGGATTTTGAAGGACTGGGCTTTAAACTGGATGCAGTAGAACAACAGAAGCTGCTCAATGCTTACGTGAAACAACTAAAGAGTTCCTTGCCCCAGGACACAGCTTTATCTCTGGCGGTACCCCCGCTAAATAGTGCTTATAAAGGTTATGATTACAAAACTCTTGCCTCTATTGCAGATGATCTTATTATTATGGCCTATCAGTATAATCCGGTTGGCACCAAATCTCAGGTACCTGAGCCAAATAGTCTTGTAGATCAGGCGATTCAATTAGCCATACAGGCCGGTGTCCCGAAGAGCAAGCTTCTGCTCGGGATCAGTCTAAGCAGTGAAACGCCCTCCTCTGTAGATGATAAGCTCGGTCTTGCCAAACGTTATGACCTCAAAGGAGCCGCGTTCTGGCGTTTGGGGCTGTTCCGTTCCTACAATACAAAGATGGAAGATGCCGTGAACGCTTCTGTGATCAAAGAATAGACATCTTTAAGTGGATGCAGCTCACTTAAAATAAAAGAAGGACCTCATCTTTGGTACGTAAAGACGTGGTCCTTCTGTTCCATATTCTCACTTCATTAATTTATCCACGCTTCCAAATACAAGCTTCATAACCTGGGTAGGACCAGGAAATCGGGGCTGAAAGAGAAGGATAATCCCAATGACTGTCGCCACTGCAGTAATCCCCGCACTCACTATTCTGGCTCGCTTCTCTTTGCTACTCTTCCACTCTCCATACATTATCGCAGCCGACAGCATCAAAATTCCAAGGATTGAGCCTATTTTCATACAATCACCTCATTTCTCAGGCTTATAACAGGAGCGATCTCTGTTCAATTTTCGTCCTCATCAGGTATCCCCTGAGGTCCTGTTGATTTTCCGGTACGTACTACATGTGCTTCCACTTTGACTTCCACGTCCATTTCAGGATAGATGGTTTCCCAGTTCTTCTCCTGCTTCTTCCATTGATTTGGATAATATCTACGAAATTCAACAGCAAATTTGAAAAAATCTGTGCGCAGCTCCTTCTGGGCCATCTCTAAAGCATCATGAGCCAGTGTTGTAAGCTTAGCTGACCATTCCTGTTCCAATTTAGATAACACAGCGGGATCAGTCAGATCGGCCTCCGTCGTATTTAACACCACTTCTCCCCGGGTTTGGATGTCGACCTTCATACTCCACTGTTGGTTTACAATCCGAGGTTTCAAGACCGTTTGGATTTCAATGGGCTGGATCGAAAAAGAACCTTTTAACGGCTTAAATTCAACAGGCATGATAATGTTGTTCAGTTCTTTTGCAAGTAATAATACACCTACACTTAATGGTTCTTTGACCGTCTTGACGTAGCGATCCTCCTTATACAAGCTCAAACCTTTTACATATGGCGTAGTTGTCAGTTTATCCTGATCGGGCTCCGGGGGTAAGATTAACATGCGAGACAAGATGACGGAGCTACCTGGACCTTCGATCGATTTACCTAGTTCAAGAGCAGTCATCCGTGTACCCAGCTTCATATTGGCCATTTCTCGCAACGATTCTGCAGAACTTCGCTCCAGAGGATCAAGCAAGGCAAGAATATCTTTCGCCGCCCTTTCGCTGGAAAAGACATATGCATGTTCCCTGAATTGAGGGTAGCGCAGGAAGAAATCGATGTACTCGCGGATACCGCGTTTACCGGCTTGCTCACTAATGATGATGACTTCGCAGTGGCCCCAGAACATATTCCGGGGAACCTTACGTTGTAACCGATTCAATGCCTCGGCAATTGTAAGTCCTTCCGCCGTTCGAATCATCGTAACCCCGCTTGGACTGCCTCCGCTCCCACTGCTATCTCCTGCACTGGCCTTTCGCGGAATGAAAATCTGTGAAGTCAGTTGTACTTTGCCGTCTTCGTAATCTATACCCGTAGCCAGCACAATAGCCAAATCGTTAATCTCAATGCGATCCCAGCATCCACTTAAAAGTACACAACACAATATTGGCATTAGTAGTACTCTATATATTCGCAAGTGCTCCTCCCCCATCAATCAGGTGTTCGCTTGATTCTTTCGAAAATGTGCCCACCCTTTCTTCAGCCATGCGACACCGTAGATCATAGCCGGAAGGATCAATAAAATGCTGATCGTATACAAGTTAGCTGAAGGCCCAATCAGACTAGAAGCACCCGATCCGCCGGACACAACCCAGTAGGCATATACCATGCATAGAAACGAAAGCGGCACAACGACGGGTTTGTAATCCTTCAAACCGAACCATTCTGCTGTGGATGTCGCAAAAATATAAAGAAAAACAGAAATCTTGACGAAGATTCCAAAAATCCAAACCGCAATAATCAGGGATTCAATATGTTGCAGAAAGTCTGCAATGGTTATGTATCTTGCAGCAATCATAACCGGATATACAAAGCTATCCGTCAGATCTCCAATTAAAAACAGGCAAAACAGATTGATTACCGTCATTGCGGTTGTCGTTAGTATAAGGGAACCCAACATAACTCGTGTTGTGCGTTTTCTACGATTGACATAAGGAAGCAAGAAGGCAATTACGATGTATTCACTAAACCATGCAGCAGGTCCAAGGGCTCCTTTAATACTAGGTAGTGGTCCGTTCTCCATGAAAGGGAATAATTCCGCTGGATTCAGTTCCCCGATCAATAGAATGAAGATTAGACTAAGCAACACGATAAGGAGGGTCACAAAGATTTGAGACGTGCGTCCAACTACTTCGATTCCTAGTCTGACATTAAGCGCACACACCGCAACCATCGTCCCCATTACAACGAATAGCGGAGTCCGCGGAAGTGCATTGTTAACAATGAATTCACCGTACGTCCGTATAATCAAGCCCGTCAAATGGGGCAAAAAAATGATATATACCAATCCTATTAATTTTCCAGAGATACGCCCCGCAATCGATACACTCGATTGAATGAGCGTTTTTCCGGGGTACAGGCGATCCAGTCCTATAGAGATCGCTACCGCTGCAATACCAATAATGGAGCCTATAATCGGAGAGAGCCACATGTCATGACCTGCATAGTGCATTGTAATTCCAGGAACAGACAAGATGGCTGTTGCGAGAATGGCAGGAAAGATCATGAATGCCAATTGAGTCTCTGATATTTTTCCTTTGTCAGTTAACATGTGTAATCCCGCTCCCTTGATTGCTTGAGTATGAATTGTTCTAGTCCGGTTTGTTCCTTGGTGCTGGACGCCACCATACATCCTTGAGTTCCTTGCTCATCGTAGGGGCTACTGGTGACAGATAAGGTGTTCCGAATGAACGAAGACTGCTCAGATGAATGACAACCAGGATGACTCCCAACATGACACCTGTGAGTCCCAGCGTTCCCGCCAGAAACATCATAGGAAAACGCAGTAATCGGGTCGCGATGCTGGCAGCGTAGCGAGGAATCATGAAAGAAGCGATACCGGTTATCGCAACAATGATAATCATGGGGGCTGACACAATTCCGGCACTCGTCGCCGCTTGCCCAATAATTAAGGCTCCCACAATACTGACCGCTGATCCGACCTGCTTTGGCAAACGGACGCCAGCCTCCCGCAGTGCTTCAAAGGCGATTTCCATAATGAGCGCTTCCACCAATGCAGGAAAAGGGATCTCTTCTCTCGCCCGTGCAATACTGAGAAGTAATACGGTAGGAATCATCTCCTGATGAAACGTCGTAATCGCAACATAAGCAGATGGAAGCAGCATGGATAACACAAAAAAAATGTATCGCAGCCAGCGTACAAAAACACTCATAAACACATTTTGATAATAATCTTCGGGGGATTGTAACATGGAAAAGATGGTCACTGGCGCGATAAGGGTGAAAGGCGTTCCGTCCACAAGAATAGCAAACCGACCTTCCAGCAAGTTGGAAGCGACAACATCCGGACGCTCCGTCGCAATCATCTGTGGAAATGGGGAGTATCGCTGATCAACAATGCCTTCTTCAATGTACTGACTCTCCAGTACGTCTCGAAGCTTTAAATCTGAAAGTCGTTTTTTCACTTCCTTTACCAGTTTGGGGTCAATAATCCCCTCCATGTATACAAGTGAAATACTGGTGTTGGTACGATCTCCCATGTTACGTGTATGAATCTTCAATGCAGGTGTCTTGAGACGTTTGCGCAGAAGAGACATATTCATGGTCAACGATTCTGTGAATCCATCTCGTGCACCGCGCACTGTCGATTCAGCTAATGGTTCCTCGGTTGAACGATTTTCAGCTTTGTATAGAGGGTATGTAGTTCCAGTCATTGAACCTTCCAGCAGTAACAAAGCTTCCCCCTCTAATATCGCCTGCACCGCCTGAGTGGTTGTATCAACACTTTTAACAGAAGCCAGAGGAACCTGCGCAGCTTCAATCCCCATCTCCTGAAGAGGCGTTAGTACCTGTCTCTCCAGCCGTTCTGTATCGCATAAACCAACACAATATACGCATAGCGCTGAAGTATGGCATGCGGTTTGAAATGTATGAAACACAACATCCGAGCAACCTGCAAAAACAGAGCTTAACATTTCTTGATCAACAGCAAGATGTCCGGTTAACGGCAGGTTCTGTTGTGTTATCAGTGATGTGTCCATACCGCCCTCCCCTTTCTGTGCATGCTGCGTCCAGATATTCTCAGTTAAAGGTATCCTTTACTTATAAGTTGGGATATATACGCAAAATAGTGAATAGCAAAAAGAGCCGCCCTCTTGAGCGACCCTGATGATATAGAATGCTGTTCATGCCTATGAATACGGATATGTTGCTCTTTGCTATACCCTATTTTCTAGTTATCACTATCCTTTTACAGCACCCAAAGCAACACTTCCGATAATCTGTTTGGAAAACACAGAGAATACAACAATAATAGGCAGGATTGAGATTGCTACGCCCAAATACAAGAGCCCATAATCCATCCCATAGTAACCCTGCACTAACGCAACCAGTACTGGAAGCGGGTATTTATCCAGAGAGAAAAACAGAACAAGCGGTGTTAAAAAATTATTCCATGACCCAATAAACGTGAATATGCCAAGAGCTGAGATTGCCGGCCCCAGAATAGGCAATACAATCTGATTGAACGTCCGGAACTCACCGGCACTGTCCACCCGCGCAGATTCAATAATCTCATCCGGGATACTGCTCTCCATGAACTGTTTGATAAAGAATACATTAAATGCGTTAGCCGCCGCAGGCAAAATAATCGCGGCATAACTGTCCAGAAGCCCCAACATACTGAATAGGCGATATACCCCAATCAGGGCCAGCTGACCCGGCACCATCATGGTCGCTAACAGAAACAGAAACAACCAGTTCCGCCCTTTGAATTTGAATTTGGCAAAACCGTATGCGGTCAAAGCACCAATATAGAGAGATAACACGGTTGATGATCCAGCAATGAAAATACTGTTGGCAAACCCACGCCAAATGTTAATTTTGGATACCATGTTCATATAATTATCCACTAAAAACGATCCGGGAAGAAAGGTGAATGTTGAAGCAATCGTTGCATTGTTATGTGTTGAATAGATGAGCATCAGATAAAATGGAATAATGCACAGCACAGCAAGACCTATCAATAACAGATAGATGATAATCTTGCCTGCCGTCAGTCGCCTTGTGGTGGCATATTGCTGAATCGCTGCATTTGGTTGTTCAACTGATTTTGCAGTTTGCATAAGAACTCCCCTCCCTATGAACGGCTCTTCCGCTTGGTCATGATGAAGGATGCAACGGACAACAGTATGATGATAATAAACAGACAAAATGCGATTGCAGCGCCGTAACCAAAACGAGTGCTCTGAAATGCGACATTATAGAGATACATAATGCTTGTCATAGCTGCCCTGTCAGGACCACCATTGCCATTGGTTAATGTAAATGGCTGATCAAAAATCTGAATGCCACCAATTATGGATGTGATCATCTGAAACAGAATAATTGGACGGAGCATTGGCACGATGATATGAATGAAAATATGTTTCTTTTTCGCTCCATCCATCTGGGCTGCCTCCAGTAGCGACGGATCTATCCCCTGAAGACCTGCGAGGTAGATGACCATGGAATAGCCAAAGTATTGGAAAAAGAGAATCGAAGACACAATCAGCCGCATAAACCACGGATCATTTTTCCAGTTAATTGGATCTTGTATGATTCCGGTTTGCACCAAAAAATGATTCAGTCCCCCGGATTGCCAGTCAAAAATCAGGCTGACAAGCAACCCAAGGGATGCAGCCGTTACGATATTCGGAAAAAAGTATACGGCCCTGAAAAAGTCCCGTCCTTTGAGCAGCTTATCATTCAAAATAAAGGCCAACACCAGGGAGATCGTCAGCTGCGGAACGACAGATACGCCCCAGATGAATAACGTATTAAACAAGGTTTTGTAGAACAACGGGTCTTGTAGTACGGCCACGTAGTTACCGATCCCTACAAAGTCAGGCGTCGTGATGCCATCAAAGTTGGTGAAACTGATATAGAGCGAATATAAAATGGGATAAAGCCCAAAAATGGTGAAAATAATAAAGAACGGAGCAATGAAGTAGTAGCCGTAATGGTCCTTGCGAATCGTTTTGGCAAACATGTTCTATCCCCCCAGTTATCATCGGATGTGTGATGTGTATAACCATCGCTTACTTCGAGGGCGTGTCTGAAAACTCCGAAGGAAGGTTTTCAGACACGTCCTAAGCTAATCCACTTCCAGCTCCGGAAATCTCAAGGTGACATCACGTTTGATTCGCTTTACGACTTCTTCCTTGGTCTGAATGTCCTTATTGAGATATAACTGGAGTACAATCTTGTAGATATCGTTGTTAATTGTGGCATCATATTTGGTTCGTTCGTATACAGGTACCCGTTTTGCAGCCTCCGAGAAAAACTCGAAATGCTTCTGTCCTCCCAAATAGGACGATGAGAGAGACGGTGCAAGTTCATCATTCACAACCATGTTGCTCGTGAAATAATCCTGTTCTTTCGCGAGCTCCGACAGAAAGTCGTGGTTAAAGTTATAGAACTCGATAAACTTCCAGGCGAGATCTTTTTTGTCACTTTTACTATACATCGCTATATAAGTTCCGCCTGCACTAAACGCTGAAGGACCCTGTGCCAAGCCCCATAAGCCTTCGGTATCCGGGGCATTTGCCTTGAACGTAAATTGCAGGGCCCAGGTTGCCCCGGGATAGAACATGACCTCTCCTTTTTGCATGGATGCAGCGTAACCGGCACTTCCATCATCATACTCGGCAAGCACTTTCCGCTCACGTGCTTCACGTACAAGATCGAGCACTTCCAAGTAGGTTGGATCGATGACGAGTTTGCCGTCCTTCACCCAAGGTATACCATCATATGAATTCGATATAGCATTCCAATTTGCCAATGCATGTACTTTATTCCCGCTTAGTTGCTGCACCTTCTCTCCAATCTCGAAGATTTTCTCCCATGTATCGATCTGTGAACCCACCTTCTCAGGATCATCGGTGCCCAGATATTTCTTCGCCAAATCCCGACGATAATAGATGCCCCCTGGTGTTCCCTGGTAACCTATCGCTCTGACATTTCCTTCACTGTCCTTTTCATTGGCCTGCACAAAAGCATATTGTTCCTGGATAAGTTCATTGGCGTTATACGGCGAAGCTGATAGATTCTCCAGATAAGGAACGTCAATCAGTTCTCGAATATTCGCATTTTCAATCATAAATACATCCGGAGCCTTCGAGGTCGTCTGTAGCGCAGATTTCAGCTTGGTGATATAGAAATTACCGGGGATGTTGACAAAGTTCACTTTGATGTCAGGATATTGCTGTTCGAATTTCTCGATGGCATATCCTGCTTCATCCGTAAAACTCCACACGGTAATCTCCTGTTGCTTGCTTTGATTGGATGGACTGAACTGACAACCAGCTAACAACAGTGCTGCACATACAAATACAATAGTTGGCTTAAACCACTTCTTCATAGGCCCCCTCCTTCAAAAAGGAAACGCTTACAATTTATTAGAGTATATTGATTTTGGAGAGGGCTTTCTCCACAAATATTGTGCATTACCCTCCATATTTTGTGATATTCGTACGGTGTTTTTTACGAAATTCGGAGGGTGTGCAGTCATTATATTTTTTGAAAAGACGGTTATAGGAGTTTACATTGTTGAAACCATGGCCGATCGCAATCTCCAGAATGGTATCCTGACGGAACAATAAGGCCCACTCTGATTTGATGATTCGAAAGTGATTCAAGTATTCCATCAGTGTTACGCCCTTAATCTCTTTGAACAGCTTGCAGACATGGAACTTGCTGAACTTAATATGTTCCGCCACCTGCTCCAGCTTGATCGGTTCAGCATAGTGCTCCTCCAGGTATTCACAGACCGATTCAAGAAATTCAAATTTTTTGGAGGAAGTACAGGGCCATCCTGAAGATGTTGATTCATCAGTGGTAACAGGCACGATGGTACGTAGTAAAAGTATGATGAGATCATATAATCTGGATACCATTAACCACCGATATCCCGGCTTCTGATTTTTCTTCTCGGTAATGATGACATCTATATAATGAGCCAGTTTGCTCTGACTCTCCGTATTTGAGGGAATAACTGTTGTTTTGTTAAAAAGTTGTCCGAGATCCTGAATTTCGGCTTCGGTCGTAAAACTTCCCGTTAACAATTCAAGGCGGAACAAGATAATGGTTAACTGTTCAGTCCCCGGAAAAAAGCAGTGCACATCCCCTGGTTTGATCAGCAGCACATCCCCTTTTTCCAACTCACACACGTGGTCGTTCACGCCAATTCTGGCGCTCTTACCATTGACAAGAATCAATTCAACTTCATCATGCCAGTGTGCAGCATAATTGAACTGATTTCCTGTGTGAATTACCCGAATGGGAAAACCTTCTTGCATATGACCTGTCTCCAAAAAAGTGGGTACGCCCATCGTATCACCCTCCATTTATTTCCAACGAAAAATACTCCTCGTATTTATATTATGCATTAATGGCTACTCTCCTTTCTTTTTAAGTATTTAAAATTCTATAGAATGAAAAAAACTCCTCAACTCAGGTTGAGGAGCCTAACAGAATCACGTTCCACGCATTGGATGTCCAGTGTATATAACGTCTCTACGATCTCTCCATTCAGCAGTTGGAAGAGAACATGACCTGCAAGCTGGCCTGCATCCCTCTTCGGCTGACGAAATGTGGTTAGTGGTGGATTCATATACTGAGATGCAGGTATATTGTCAAAACCAATTACGGATAACTGCTCAGGAATTGAAATATCATGCTCCCTGAAGGCTTCCAAGCCGCCGATTGCCATTTCATCATTAGCAAAAAAAACAGCGGAGGGCAACTCTCCTTCAAGCAGTTTCTTGGCTGCAATGTAGCCATCTTGCTTCATGTATTGTCCGCCAATTTTCCATTCGGGGTTCTCTTCGATGCCTGCCTCCTTCAAGGCTTTCAAATAACCTTGATAACGATGGAGATTACATTCCGATTGTGACGGACCACTAATATAAGCTATTGTCCGGTGACCTTTATCGATCAGATAACGGGTAGCCAAGTAACCGCCTTGCGTATCACTCATCAAAACCTTTACAATATGTTGAGCATCCAGATCCCGATCCATGACGACAATCGGAAATCCTGCTTCAGATGCTTCAATAAGCAATTGATCTTGAATATTCTGAGCGATAACAATAGCTCCATCAATTCTTCTTTCTCGGATGTATCGATGGGCTGTTGATTTCTCTCCACCCAACGAACTACATACAATCATATCGTATCCATGACTCATGACGACCGTTTCTATTCCGTTCACCAAATCCGAGAAATATGGACTGGACATGTCATGGACAATAACACCAATGGTTTGTGTACTATTTCGTTTTAATTCAGATGCAGGACCATGCCTAACGTAATTAAGTTGGCTCGCTGCCTCAAGTACTCGGAGTCTTGTCGGCTCACTTACATTGCCTTTATCGTTGAGTACACAAGATACAGTCGAACTGGCTACACCCGCCATCTTGGCTACATCTTTAATCGTTATCATCATATATACTCCTCAAACAAAGTTTCATCTGTTTAGTCCATTATGGCAGTAATACAGCAATACACACCGGACTGTTCACTAGCATTTTAACACGTCAGTCCAGTCATGTCTCTTTCCAAGGCATCGACTACGAAAAAACATATCAAAGAAACCGAGGTGCCTTCATGAGATTCAGTGAATATGTAATAGGTCAGCGCTACGAAACCACATCCTTGGCATTGTCCAAGAGCGATATTATCGAGTTTGCCACAATCTATGACCCACAGTACATGCACTTGGATGAGGAAAAGGCCAAGCAAGGCCGCTTTGGCAGTTTAATTGCTTCTGGCATGCAAACGATGAGTATCTCCTTCAAATTGTGGATTGAGGTCGGGGTATATGGAGAGCATGTCGTGGCGGGCACCGGAATGAATAACATTCAATTTCTGAAACCTGTCTTTCCGGATGATGAACTTCATGTCATTGCAGAAGTTATTGGACTGTCTCCCAGACGAAAAGGAAATGGGATTGTTACCGTGCTGCTGAGTACTTTCAATCAGAAGAATCAAAAGGTATTTCAGGCAGAATTAAGTGCATTAATCGATAATTAAGGGCTGCGAAAGGCCAAAAAAGAAGCCGCCAATGGGCGACTTCTCATGGATATATTGCGTTTTATAATATTAAGCGTTATACCCTTTCAATACCTTCCCCAAAATCTCTACACCCTTGACAATCTGTTCGTCTGACGGAGTTGAGAAATTAAGTCTGATGGCATTACAAGGGTCTTGCTCGTTCACCAGGAATGCATTTCCAGGTACAACTGCAACCCCTTGAGCTGCCGCTGTCTTGGCATAATCAAGCATGGGCACATGTGCTGGCAGATCACACCAGAGGAACAGTCCACCATCCGGTTGAGTATAGGTAATGGATTCACCCATATACTCTTGCAGCTTGTCCATCATCAATGTAGCTTTTCTCCGATATACCTCACGAATGCTATTAATGTGCCCCGCGTAGTCATAATCTGTCATGAACTTGTATGCCAGAATCTGTGGAAGCATGGCTGTATGTACGTCTTCTCCCTGTTTGGCAACAACCATCTTCTCTACCACTTCATGTGGCGCTTGTACAAAACCAACACGTAGTCCCGCCGACAAAATTTTGGAGAATGATCCAACATAGATGACCAGACCCTCATCATCCATAGACTTGATGGTTGGCACATCGTCTCCATTGAATCGAAGTTCTCCGTACGGGTTATCTTCCAAAATCATAACGCCATACTTCTTAGCCAGCTCGTATATGGCCTTACGTTTCGCAAGACTCGTTGTTACACCCGTCGGATTCTGAAAACTTGGGATCACGTAGATCAGTTTCACATTGGGCTCCGTCTGCAGCGCCTGTTCCAGCTTCTCGATATCCATACCGTCCATCTCCATCGGAACACCGGCAAGTTTTGCACCCGATGCCCGGAAGGAGTTCAGGGAACCAATAAAGCTTGGACTCTCACAGATAATCGTATCCCCTTCATTACAAAACACTTTACAGGCCAGTTCAATCCCTTGCTGCGCTCCAGATACAATGAACAATTGATCGGATGGTTTACCGGTATCAAAACCTGTCTTCAAATGTTGAGTCAATGCTTCCCTGAGGGGAACATATCCTTCCGTAATCCCATACTGCAGAGCTGTGACCGGGTCATGCTCCAGAATGGATTGAGTGAATGTGCGAATCGCCTCAATAGGAAAGGTTTCCGGAGCAGGATTTCCCGCGGAGAATGGAATCACATTTTGTCCCGAAGAAGCCTTCAGAATCTCACGAATAATGGATGGTTGCAGTGCTGCGATACGATTGGAAAATGAATAGTTCATCTTAAATAGTGCCTCCCGACATTTCATCTGACTTAGTTCTCTATCGTTACATTAGATTCTATTATACGAGCATTTCCCGAATTTCCAAACTGTCTCCACAAAATTAATGTTTATACACCAAAAAAGAGGCCGCCGTCAGCAACCTCTTTCGCATAAGTATTAAGCAAATTTCAGCCTATTAGCGCGCTGCGTTCATCTCGGATAACCGTGTGGCCTTCACAACATAAGCGGCTAGACCGGGGATCATCCGGGCCAGACCAGGATAGAATTTATTGGTTTTGGCAAAAGCCAGCTTTTGAATTCTTCTTGCGCGTCTGAGCAATTGAGTGAATTCACGGCTTGCTTCCAGTGTGTAATTACTCTGCCAATCGGCATGTTCAATATCGCCTTGCAGGTACTTGTCAGTCCACCTTGCACACAGAAGTGAAGAGCGAAGGGCAATGGACATTCCGTCTCCACATAAGGGCGGTATCATCAGCATGGCATCCCCAATATGCGGATATTGGGACCACGGTTCTGGAACATTGGACAGATGCAGCGGTGCAATCGACACTTGCGTTCCATCTACAGGTTTTCCTTCGGCTAAACGGGCTGCCAAACTCACGTTTGTTAGGGATGCCGCCTGTAAAATATCGTTTACAGACTTGCCACTTCCCTGAACGGTATCCAGTGTCAACAATGCGGCGACATTCACAATGCCATCCTCAATCGGGGAAATGCCCACGTAACCACCCTCGCAAAAATATAACTCTACCCGTGCGGGAATCTCTATCCCGCTGAAGTGGGACTTAACGCCAACGTATACGGTTTGGTCCCGCAGATCAGGTGCGGAAGCCATCCCACGCGGCTTTTTGGTCCCATGTGCCCCGATAACGGCTTTGGCTCTGTAACTGATCTGCTCATCTCCCTGTTTCACCTGAACCTCATAACTGGCATCCTCAAGCTGCTCGATACTCGTTATGGTCGCTTTGGTCAAAATCTGGGCTCCGGCCTCCAGAGCCTTCTGATGCAAAATCTGGTCCAGCTCATATCGACTTATGCCATATGCGAATCCCGGCAGCGGTGCTTCAATCACTCCGCCTTGTGGCATAACGATTTTGGCATGATCCATGGTACTGGGTTTCTTCGACTGGTCCAGAAGGTGAATGTCCAGAACCTCCAGCATCTCCTTGGTTTCGGGTGACATGAACTCACCGCAGGTTTTGTGCCGAGGGAACTCTTGGCGATCCAGCAAAAGGGTCCGATGACCTTTTCCTGCCAGTTGCATTGCACACGTACTACCGGCAATTCCGGCTCCGATGACAATCACATCTATGGATTTCGACACGTCAGATCACCTGCCTTTCGTGGGAATAACAACAGAATAACGGAATAAAGGCTTCCATTCATAAGTCATCGTATCATGATTGAGACGTTGTTTTAGTTCCTTCCAATCCCTCCCTGTAAAACCTTTGGCTACGGAAAGAGGCCCATCATGACGAATGTACCGATTGCGCGAGATCATCCGTGTAGTAATCCAGACCGCCTTATAGGATACGGGGTGGCGGTGAATATCATTAATGACGACACCATATCTGGATGCTCGCAGCATATGAGAAACCATATTAACCAGCTGATCTCCGTCAAAATGATGTACAAACTGGGAACCTGTCACGATATCTGCTGAAGCATCCGGCAGTTGTGTAAGATCGGCACGTTGTACCCGGACTCGGGGTTCGTGACGGAATAGTTGTCTCGCTTCCTCACACGCTTCTTCCGTCAGATCAACCAGCGTAATCTCCAGCTGAACGCCCTGACGATCCGCCCATTGCAGCAGTTTCTGGTTCACATCTCCTGAACCTGCCCCCACATCCAGCAGGGTCAGCTTATTCGGCTTACCGACTGAGTTCCACAACTTCTCTACACCAGCCAGAGTTGGGCCAGGTGCTGCAAATATTTTGTTAAGACGTCTCAGATGTCTTAGCGCTTCACGCAGCTCCTCCCCTCCCATAGAAAAGTCATCCATCAGTTCATCTTCCTTGGCCCGAATGGACAATGTTCTAAAAAAGGACATGATCTTGCTCCTCCATCACTGAAGTTAATGAGGGTACATAAGTGAATTTCATCAACTCTGCGGTGAGTCCCGGTCCAAATGCCATGGCTACACCATCTGTAGAGGATTGACCCTGTACCTTCATGTCCTCACGCATCGCATTCAGCACAAACAGAATGGTATTGGAAGATAAGTTACCATACGTTCTGAGGACATCCCTGCTATACTTTGTTTGCTCGTCTCGCAGTTTCATTACATTCTGCACAGAGTCCACAATCCCACGTCCTCCCGGATGAATGGCCCATAGTTCAGGAAGCTGTTCACTCTGCAATAAGAGACGCAGTTCCTCTTCCAGGTGAACACCTAACAGCTTTGGAATACGAGGGGATAGATACAGGTCATACCCCAGATTCCCCACCTCCCAGGTCATATCTTCAGTCGAATCCGGAAGAAGCACAGAATAACCCGTGCCCAGACTCAGAACATTCTTGTGCTGAGGTTCTGGTGTACCCACTACACAGGAAGAAGCAGCGTCTCCGAAGAATGAAGCTGCAAACAGCGCTTCCCGATCTTGTACGGGCTGAAAATGAATGGTACACAACTCTACACAGACCACAAGGACCTGTGATCCGGGAGCTCCCTGCACGACATCTCGCGCCATCTGAATGGCTTTCAACCCTGCGGCACACCCCTGAAAGATCAGCGGCAGTCGATTAACTCGGGCAGACAAACCCAAATGACGGATGAGCATAACATCAAGACCCGGCAGATATTGACCGGTGCAGCTGACCGTGATGATATGCGTGATGCTCTTTGGAGATACGCCTGAATCCTCTAGGGCTTTTTCTGCCGCTTCAATCCCGAGCGGAAGCGCCTCCCGCTTGTATGTATTCATTCGTTCTTCCGTTGTCGGGATGTCTGATCGCTCGCCAGAGGGCAGATATCGGCATTCTTCCAGTGAACCGAGATAGCTCGGTTCCACGGTATATCGCGTTTCAACACCACAGGACTTGAATATTCGCCTGGCAAAACGGGCCAAATCTGGCCGATCCTGAAGAGAAGAAGCGATTAGTTCTGCAATATCTGACTGTGCTACGGGGTGAGCAGGGAGAGCCGTTCCCATGCCAAGAATCGCGATATCGGATGGACTGTTATATTGGTTCATAATAAACCTCCTGGTATTGGTTATTATTACCTCTAATTAACACTCTTACCCTTAACGATATCGTTATAATCTCAAGAAGGCTCCTAATCCAGTTTATTAACACATCCGCAAGCTCAGAAGCTTGGTTTCACCAAGCCATTGAAGCAATCACACCAGTGAACGAAAAAAGCCGCCATTAGGCGACTTCAAGGTAACTTTTTAAACAACTTGCTCAAATGATATCTAACCACTTCTCAGTTCTTTCTACACGTCATTCTGATGTACTTTATTTGGAAAATGCTTCTCTGATCTTGTCACTCATCCGGTACCAGGCATCCTCAGCCATCTGGAGATCCCCAGAATGCGTAAATCCATGAGCGGCTCCCTCGTACTCCTTAAGCGTCACCTTCACACCGCTTGCTTCCAGCCTTGCTGCATATGTTCTTGCTTCTTGGGCCAGTGAATCTTTCTCCGCGGTAATAATCAATGCTTCTGGAAGTCCCTCTAATGAAGTTGCAAGCACAGGTGAAGCCAACGGGTCTTGCGCATCTTCTGGCGTTTCAAGGTACATGGCATTGAACGTTCTCGCGATATCGGCTGGAATGGCTTCTTCAAAACTAGGTTTCTCGGCCGGATCTGTAGCCACATCCAATACGGCATAATCGATAACCTGAAGTACAATCGGCAGCTCGCTTCCACGTTGCTGATTCAATAAACACACTGCTGCAGCAAGATTCCCCCCAGCACTATGCCCACCAATGGCGAATAGAGACGGGTTCACCGAGAAGGATTCCGGATTGCCGTGGACCCACTTTACAACGTCGTAACATTCATGGACCGCCGTTGGGAACTTGTGCTCTGGTGCAAGACGGTAATCGATATTAACAACCACACAATCAGATCGATCAGCGATCAAGCGACACCATGGATCATCCATCTCTGCTTGTCCGAGGATGAAACCACCCCCATGCATATTGAAGAAGACCGGCAGAGGAGCGGAATGGTCCCTATCCGGTGTATACACAAGTACACGTGTATCACCTTTAGTTGTAGGAATCATGACTTCTTTTACTGTGACAGCATACGTGGAACTGGGTTGAAGAGCTGCACCTGTACCGACGACATTTTGACGCATTTGTTGTACCATTGCCAGTTGTTGTTGTTGTTGATCCATATTTATCACTCCTTATTTGCATTAAGAATGAATCCGACAATCGGAAATTTGAATCATTCATTCTCCAATGAATTCAAGACAGTGATGTAATTTTCCTCCCCCACTGTCGTTGCCAGTCCACCTTCCGTTGTGACAGCATGTTCATGCGAAATATCAAGCTCCCCAGTTGTCTCACTGTTCGTTGGATGCGCTCCCCTGCTCCATACTTGAGTCCTTTTTCTTGTGGGACATCATTCTGACCCCCATCAGACAAAAGAAAACGCTGCACCCCATGCCGAACAAACTACTGGTTTTTAAAGCGAGAGGTGAGGCTTGCATGGTAAGTAGTGTCGCTTGTGTCACGACGATGGATACCATGGCATCGGTGAAGTTAATCATTTTCAATGTAGATATAATTGGGTTATGTAGATGACGATTAGCCCAGGTACCGTACACGGCAAAAGCAAGTTTGGTAAAAGCGACTATAGCTACGATATATACAATAAGTCCGCTATATATGAAGGCATCACCGATCAGATACATTCGCAGACAGACGATCGAATAGGACACGCCCAGAAAACATAGAAAAAGACCTCCGCGTTTATACACCGCAAGCTCCAAAGAATATCTTTCTTGGGGAGACGCCATCCCTTTGGCAACTTTATATTGATGAAGTACCTGGCCTTTGGCTATACACAGAATCAAATAATACACTGCATTTGTGATGAACCATCCGGAAAGGAGATATATCCCCAAAACTAGCTTGCCTATCCCAATCCAGGCATTGATAACAAGGGATGCAACGTTGAACAAGGCCGTTCGATCTTGCTTATTTCCAAGATAACGGTCCCATATGGGCTTCAAGTATGTCTTCATTTTCATAAGATATTCATTCTACTTGGCGAGCAGACCATTGGCCTTGATAAGAGCGAAATACCTCACGATTCGACCAGAGATTCCCGAACCCTTTTCGGAAGGGATTGGATAACCATATCATACGAGTGATCGATCATGACGTAGACATCCTCATTGGACAAGGAACCATCCAGCGTAATGGTATTCCAGTGTTTTTTGTTCATATGATATCCTGGTTGAACTGCTTCATGCTGCTCTCTCAGGTTCTCTGCAATTATAGGATCACATTTTAAGTTTAAGCGACAGTGCTTTTCCTTGTTTTCAAAAATAAGGGCGAACATCTTACCCGCAACCTTGATCGCGACTGGATCAGGCCCAAATGGATAATCCTTGATCGCACCTTTCTTCTTCAAACTGTATTCAATCATCGTATCCTTCAAGTCAGTACCTCCCCTTTCAAATTGAACAATATAATGATACCGAATGTAAGTTCGTATGTAAATAAGCTCTCTACACATACAATAAAACCTCCTCCATAAGATGGAGAAGGTTTTATCTGGGTTTATTTCGGTTTATTTAGGTCTTAATTGGCTCTATCATTCCTTGTTTTGCTACTGCGGCTGAATGAACCATTATTTGATTTACTGCTACTGCTGTTCGATCTGCTGCTACTGCTGTTTGATCGATTGCTATTGGATCTACCTTCGCTTGAACGACTGCTATTGGCTTTGCCACTCTTGGCAAACCACTCGGATTTCGGCTTGCGTGCCGGGTTCGCCTTGGACTTCGCCGGTTTGCCTGCAGCCGATTTGTTGAACGCAGGTTTACTGCCCGATGGTTTGCTGGTTTTCTCAAACACAGGTACACCTGTCATCGGATACGGATGACCTTTCACTTCAGGAATCGTCTTCTTGATTACTTTCTCGATATCCTTCAGGAATGGAAGTTCATCTTTCTCACAGAATGAGATGGCCATCCCGCTTTTCCCTGCTCGACCTGTACGTCCAATACGGTGAACATATGTTTCCGGAATGTTAGGCAGGTTAAAGTTAATGACATGTGACAGTTCCTCCACATCAATTCCTCTTGCTGCAATATCCGTCGCCACCAGTACTCGCGTAGCCCCACTCTTGAAATTGTTCAGTGCCCGTTGGCGGTCGTTCTGCGACTTGTTGCCATGAATGGCCTGTGCCGTAACATTCACTTTGGCCAAATCACGTGTAACCCGGTCAGCGCCGCGCTTCGTGCGTGTGAACACCAATGCCGTGACGATGGATTTATCCTCCAAAATTTGGTTCAACATAAGCTGCTTCTTGCCATTCTCCAACAAATATATAGACTGCTCAATGCGGTCTACGGTTGAAGATACCGGTGTAATTTCTACTTTGACTGGATCAACAAGCAATGTCTTAACCATTTTGGTGATCTCAGGAGGCATGGTCGCTGAGAAGAACAGCGTCTGCTTTTTGTTCGGCATTTTGGCAATGATTCGTTTCACATCATGAATGAAACCCATGTCCAACATCCGGTCTGCTTCATCCAGAACGAGAATCTCAACCATCTTCAGATCAATACGTTTCTGGTTAATCAGATCGTTCAATCTGCCAGGTGTTGCAATAATAATATCTGCACCTTGATTCAACGCACGCTCTTGTACTTTTTGCGAAACACCGCCAACGATTGCCGTACAACGAATGTCCGTATACCGGCTATATACCTTGATGTTATCCGCGATCTGAATAGCCAGTTCTCGTGTTGGTGTCAAAATTAATGAGCGAATATGTCGTGCCGACTTTGATCCTTGTCCTTTGGATCTTTCGCTTAATAATTGAATGATCGGCACCGAGAATGCTGCTGTCTTGCCTGTTCCTGTCTGTGCACATCCCAGCAGATCTCTGCCAGCTAATACAGCTGGTATGGCCTGTTCCTGTATAGGGGTAGGATTAGTATAGTTTGCTTTGCTTAACCCTTCCATAATAGAGGGGATAATATTTAAGTCCTTAAATGTCATGTTTTCTCCTTCATTTACGCACATCTATGAATAAGACGCATCTTTTATTTCACACGTAACGTATAAGGATACCATTAAAAACGTAATCTGTACATTATCTTTTTCATATTACTTTGTTTAACTGACCAATTTAAGACCGACTGCCGATCCGAGCACCATAGCGATAAACAGAATTCTTAGGGCATTTCGAGGTTCTCCATAAAACACCATGCCCAGAATAGCACCACCGGAGGCCCCGATTCCCGTCCATACGGCATATGCTGTCCCCATCGGAAGAGTTTCCATTGCAATGGACAGGAACAGGAAGCTTAAACCAAACCCGGCTACCAATAGAACCAGTGAAATGAGATTACGGTCTTTGTGCAACTTGTTTATCATAAGCACTCCGACCATCTCAAATACCCCTGCCAAGATAAGAAATACCCAGTTCATTATAGCTGCACCCCCTTATTCTTCTCTTTACTCAGCATTTTAAGACCAATTACGCCGAGTAAAAGTATACCAATGAGTATCATTTTTCCGGCTTGAACAGTTGCATCGAACAAAATAATCTCTGCTAATACAGTACCAGCGGTACCGAGGCCAACGAATACTGCATAGACCGTTCCCACGGGCAGTGTACGCGAAGCTGCAATCATCAAGGAGAAACTGATCAGAATGGCAACCAGTGTAAAGCTCCACTCCAGCAAACCGCTGGCATGTTTCAATCCAATGACCCACCCCACTTCAAACAACGCAGCAACCACAACCGACATCCACGTTTTATTCATACTGTAACACTCCTTCTCTACTACATTTTTTGTACAACCTGTAAGGGTTCATTAGCGAAAAACAAAAAAAGCCCGGGAAACAAACTGCACGTCGCAGTTCATCTCCCAGGCTTTTATCCCTCCGTGGCACAACCAACAGGTTGCGGGTTTTCTCTCGGACCAGACCGACACATCCATCGCGGAACCCTAGAAAACCTGTTTTTATTCTAATGTGACTCCAATTATACACACTTCCACTATCTTGGCAACCCCGTAAATGTGATCATGCCCTTTATTTGATAATCAAACCCATTAATCCAACAAATGTGGCGGCTTGATGTGGTGAAATCACACAACCGTTGAGATCTTCCATGGTCAGTACCAAGGAGTCAAATTCGCAATCGCTAAGATCCAAATCCTTCATTTTGGTCCCCGTTAAGGAAACTTGGTCGATGTTACATTGACCAAACTCCATTTTTTGCAGTGCCAGATAGGCAAAGTCCGCACCAATCAAGGTACATTCCGAGAAGGAGACCTGTTTCAAATGAGCAAAACGGAAATTGCTGTAGTCACCTAAACCATGAAGGAAACTGACATTTTGCAATCGACTATTGGAAAGATCAGTTCCGACAAACTTGCAGTGATGCCATTCGATCCGGTGCATGAAGGCACCAGAGAGATTGACATTGGAGAAGTCACAGTGTTCGAACCGGACATCGGTGAATTCAAATTGTTCCAAGGTAGACTCCGAGATTGTCACATGTCTAAATACAACATTTTCAAAGGAAACTTTACTCGCTTCCTGTTGATCCAGCATGATATTCTCGATCAGTTTGTGTTTGTACTCAACTTTGGATTCCAGGAATGCAATCGTTTCCGGTTCGAGTAACTGCTCCTGAATCTTGGGTTTGTCCATTTTCATATCGTATTCCCCGATTCCTTAATAGCTACGACTCGCAGTCGGCTTCTGTCCAGATACCATTGTCCATCCCGCATCAGTTGTGGCTGTACTTTTTTCTCTACAGCTTCCATAATAACATCCTGTTCCGCAGGTGTGATACCACTGAATAAATACTCCGCGAAGCTGTCCAACCACTTTCTGGCACCTGGCTTGAACGGGGTAAATTGGTCAACATGCTGGACCAGACTAACTCGAAATCCGTTTTGCTCCAGTAGATTAGCATATTCGCCAATGGTAGGGTGATACCATGGATTCCGACCTTCCCATTTGTATCCACGGGCATGCAGTTCTTCCCTTACCGCTCTTATTAATATAGCCGTGTTGCCATTTGCAGCAAACTCAGCCACGAATCGCCCGCCCGTCTTGAGCGCTGACTGTATTGATTGTACTACTGCCGGGGCATCCTTTATCCAATGCAGAACGGCATGAGAGAAGACAGCATCAAAAGGTTCTTCTGTCCGATAATGACAAGCATTTGCTACATGAATATTCATATCAGGGTATTTCTGTTTAGCTTGCCTAATCGTCTCTTCTGAAAAATCTATACCTGTTGGCAGCGCTCCTGCGACTGCAATTTTGGCTGTCAGATCCCCATTGCCACAACCCACATCAAGGATTCGTTCTCCATGGGACGGCTGGAGCAAGGATAAGATAGGTGTTTCCTGTAACGCTGTAAAAGGAGCAGAATGACCACTCCACGATTCGTTCGTCTGACCGGATGAATGTCCGTTGTTCATAGAATATAATCTCCTTCTCAATTAAGGATCTAATGTATCTATAATAACTTTAATATAAGAGAAGTGTCAATTCACTCAACAGATAACTATAAAAAAAGCCGCCGAATGGCGACTTTAACATTTAAGAATTGGGATCAACTGAGATTGCCAGTTACCGGATGCGACGCTCAGCTGTATATTGGACTTTCATGAACTGCCAGGCGTACATCGAAGAGCTCCAATGTATCTGACCTTTCCGGCCTTAACGACATCATGAAGAGCTTCCATGGTTTCCTCAATAGGAGTTGTATTATCCCATTGCTTTCCGGATGAAAGGTCGACTCTGCTCTTCATTCAGGGACCATGGAGCCATTTCGCGTTCCGGTACACCGTAACTCATACAACCTAGACATAATCTGGAGACATCCAGACCGGTACGTCCTAATTTCACATATTCCATATTTCACACTCTCCTTGAATTTGTTCTGTGAATGGATGTTGTCTCGACCTCTTCGGTAACTAGCTCTAACCAGCATGTGAAGTATATCTCTCGATGTACGGAATTTTCTTCAAACTTGATCTGTGATTCGAGCCTGTCAATCAATATTTGCCTCACATGGTTTGATAACCACTTCATCACCTTACTCACCCAACTTTTCGAATAAACTTTAATCGCTTGGCTCTGTTGATATACTCTTAGTATGCCGAGTCATGGACTGCAAGCGGTATATCAATCGTCTTAATTGATTGCCTGATCCTCTCAGGCCCACTTTTGGTTCTGTACGGTAAGCTTTATAATGTAAGCAGGTTAAATCCGTGAGGAGGATACGTATGACGGAAGAATCATTTCAACCAAAACAGGAATTGAGTGACCTGATTAAACGCCATTCCCACCATAACGGTGCAATGGAAACGGAGATTCCTTCCCTGTTTGTCTATCACCATTCCAAGATTAGCGAACCCGCATATAGAGTATATAAACCTTCATTTTGTGTGATTGTTCAAGGGTTGAAAGAAGTATTGCTCGCACAGGAGCGTTATGAATACGGACCTTCCAATTACCTGATTGCTTCCATGAATCTTCCGGTCATCGGGCAGATTATCACGGCATCCGCTGAAGCACCCTACTTAAGTCTCAAGCTCGAATTCACACCGAACCAAATTCTCGAAGTACTTAACGAATGCAATATCAAGGTAACATTCAACGAAAACGCCAGACGAGCCATGTTTGTAGGTCAGATGGAATCGTCCATTCAGGACGCTGTACTCCGACTTGTTCGTTTACTGGATACGCCGGGAGAGATTCCATTTCTGGCTCCGTTGTACGTTAAAGAAATCCTGTTCCGCCTCCTTCAAGGACCTTACGGAGGAGAACTCACGCAGATTGCGGTTGAAGGTAGCAGCACTTATCGGATCAGAGAAGCGATTGAGTACATCGTTCATCATTGGGAACAGCCATTTCGCATTGAAGATCTGGCTGAGACCGCCAGCATGAGCGTCTCTTCATTCCATCGTAACTTCAAAGAGATCACAGCCATGAGTCCATTACAATTCCAGAAACAATTAAGATTACAGGAAGCCCGGCGACTTCTGATGGCCGAATCTGCTGACGCGGCAGATGTAGCGTTCCGGGTTGGTTACGAGAGTGCTTCTCAATTTAGCCGCGAATATGCACGCATGTTCGGTGCGCCGCCTAGAGCCGATATCCGACGGCTGAAAGAGAAATATGACATGGCCTTGAGTGAGTAACCGAATATGCACTCTCTATCTCACAACTATCTCACAAAAGGTAAACCAAAAAAGGACAACCACAATGAGTTGTCCTTTTTTCAGTATCAGAATTCTGCGTAATTGCTTTTGGATTTATTCAAGCTACTCGTATTTATGAGAAGGAAATCGGAACTGTTCTCCTTAATTTTTGAACAAGATTAGACCAATACTTCGACCCGTTCTGGCACGTGGATCTCTTCGTGCAATAATTGAGTAATTTCACGAGTCAGTGCATCCACATTCTCTTGACGAGTTGCCCAGCTGGTACAGAACCGCACCGCACTGTGTGTATCGTCAACCTTTTCCCAGAAGGTGAACGTATAACCGCTGCGTAATTTCTCAAGCAAACAATCAGGTAGAATCGGAAACTGCTGGTTAGTTGGTGAATCGTACAAGAAACGTACTCCCTGTTGTTCGAGTGAATCATGAATTCTCAAGGCCATATCTACGGCATGGCGAGAAATATCGAGGTACAGACCATCTTCGAACAACGTTTCAAATTGGATACCCAGCAATCTGCCTTTGGCAAGCAGGCCACCTTTTTGTTTGATCATATAACGAAAATCCGGTTTCAGTGCATCATTCAGGATGACAACCGCCTCTCCCATCAATGCGCCAATCTTGGTTCCCCCGATGTAAAATACATCGCACAACCGCGCAAGATCAGCAAGTGTCATATCGCAATCTCGGGAGGCAAGTGCATATCCAAGGCGTGCTCCATCCACGAAAAATGGAAGACCACACGCTCTGCTGACTGCGTGCAAAGCTTGCAATTCTGCCTTGCTGTACATCGTTCCGTTCTCCGTTGGCTGAGATATGTAGACCATACCTGGCTGCACACAGTGTTCCGGCGACGACTCATTCATGTGCGCATCGTAGACTGCTCTAACCTGCTCAGGCGTGATCTTTCCGTCCTCGCTTGGAACTGTGAGTACCTTATGACCCGTTGCTTCAATAGCCCCCGTCTCATGAACCGCAATATGTCCTGAGCTCGCTGCAATCACACCTTGATAAGGACGCAAAATAGAGGCAATCACCGTTGTATTTGTCTGTGTACCGCCAACCAAAAAATGAACATCAGCCTGCTCGTTGTCACAAGCCTGACGAATAAGCATTCTCGCCCGTTCGCAATGCTCATCCGTACCATACCCGCTTGTCTGTTCCATGTTAGTTTCCATCAGTTTTTGTAAAATGCGATCATGCGCACCTTCGTTATAGTCACATTCAAATCGTATCATCGTGTTGTCTCTCCTGCCTTCTTGTTCAACTTCTCTTGTATGTTCATCATGGAGGTGTATACCTCTTGAATCTCTTCTTCATTGAGGTCTTGCATTAATTTCAGAATCTGTTGATCGGATCGATCATTCAATTGGGCATACAGTTCCTCACCCTTGGCTGTCAGACGAATCAGACTGACCCGGCTGTCGGCCGCAGAATTCACTTTCACCAGCAGACCTTCCTTGGACAGCTTGTTCACAATGCGGCTCATGTAACTGCGATCAATGGTCAATGTATCTACCAGATTGTTCGCAATGCTCTCCCCCCGAATTCCAATCTCAATAATGACTCGTACTTCTGCAAACGAATACCCTGTTCCGAGAATATGCTTGTCGAGTACACCAAGTATGTTGGTATAAAAACGGTTAAAACGTCGCATGTCAGCCAGAATATCTGGATTTATGTACTGAGAGTCGATGTCAAACCCTCCTTTTTAGTGGACATTGTCAACATTATAATAATCAGGTTAGTGGACGTTGTCAACATTATATTTTGTATAGCATTTATAACTTCATTAGTTACCCAAAAGAAAAAGCCGCGCATATGCGCGGCAAGGTTTAATTGATTTAGTTACTTTATCCAGATACTTAGTCACCTACTTAAGTTTCTAGGAATAAAAAAATCTGGGGATAACAGCGATCGGAAGGTTGTTCTGTCATCGGAGTACCCAGTGTAAATATTTTTTTGTTCATTTTATATGGATTAAGAGTGGCTGTATTGCACCTGATGAAGACGGCTATATATGCCTCCAGCGGCGACCAATTCCTCATGGTTACCCTGTTCAGCGATACCATCTGTGTTCACTACGATAATTCGATCCGCATTCTTGATCGTTGTCAATCGGTGTGCAATCACAAGTGTCGTTCTACCCACCGACAATTCAGCGAGTGATTGCTGAATAAGTGCTTCCGTTTCCGTATCCAGTGCAGATGTTGCCTCATCCAGAATAAGAATGGGTGGATTTTTCAAGAACATACGCGCAATGGATAACCGTTGCTTCTGTCCTCCGGACAGCTTGACTCCACGCTCACCAATGACCGTATCCATACCGTCCGGCAACGTAAGAATCAATTCCTCCAATGAGGCACGGCGAGCGGCATCCCAGATCTGTTCGTCCGTTGCACTCAGGTCACCATAAGCAATATTCTCCTTAATGGTACCCGAGAACAAAAATACATCCTGTTGAACAATTCCGATATGCTTACGCAACGATTGAAGCTTAACATCCCGAATGTCCACACCATCTACAGTGATCCGTCCCTCTTCTACCTCATAGAATCGCGGAAGCAGGCTACAAATGGTTGTCTTACCTGCACCTGACGGACCCACAAAAGCAACGGTTTCCCCTGGTCGAACAGTCAGACTGATATCATTTAAAATACGCCGACTGGATTCATATCCAAACGAGACGTTCTCAAAACGAATATCACCCTTCACACTTTCGAATTCCACGGCGTTTTTGTTATCAGCAATTTCAGGTTCTGTATCAATGATCTCCAGATAACGCTTAAAACCAGCGATGCCCTTCGGATAACTTTCAATGACTGCGTTAATCTTCTCGATAGGACGGAAGAAGATATTCGACAACAGCAGGAAGGCCATAAAATCACCCATATTAATTCTGCCGTCAATATAAAACCAAGCCCCGCTGATCATGACAAATACCGTAACCAGTCGCATCATCATATAACTGACCGAGATACTTTTTGCCATCGTTTTGTAGGCAAGCAGCTTGGTTTTACGGAAATTCTGATTGTCTACAGCAAAAAGCTCTTTCTCGTGTTCTTCGTTGGCGAACGATTGCACAACACGCATGCCACCGACATTGTCTTCAATGCGCGCATTGAAATTGCCGACGTCTCCGAAGAGTCTTCGATACGTCTTCGTCATACGGCCACCAAATACGATAATGACCCAAGCCATAATAGGGATAATGATAAAGGTAAGCAGCGCAAGCTCAAGATTAATGTTAGCCATCAACCAGAACGATCCGATTAATGTCATCACTGCAATAAACACATCTTCAGGTCCATGGTGAGCAACCTCGCCGATATCGTTCAGATCATTCGTGAGATGACCAATTAAATGACCCGTTTTGCGATTATCGAAGAACCGGAAAGACAGCTTCTGCAAGTGAGCGAACATCTTCTCACGCATGTTGGTCTCAATGTTAATGCCCAGCATATGTCCCCAGTATGTAACGACATAGTTCAATACCGTATTAAGTGCATAGATGGATAACAGCACAATACAGGCAAGCAAAATAAGAGGCCAATCCTGACCAGGCAACAACTCATTAATGAATTTGCTGACGGCAAGGGGGAAAGCCAACTCCAGAAGACCTGCGAGTACAGCACATCCAAAATCAATCAAAAACAGTTTTTTATAAGGACGATAATACGAGAAAAAACGACGAATCATACTTATTCACTCTCACTCTCCAGGTTCTTATTGGGAATTACATCTTCATTTTGCAGTTCGAAAAGATGGACATACTCATCGATGACCTGATCAATGGCTTTCAACTCCCCACTGATTATCGGGCGAATATGTTCGTACTCCTCCTGACCAAGTTGTCTGGCGAGCGTTGTTCTTCGATTCTGCATCTGTTCCAGAAATACAAGAATCCGGCCGCGACGGAATGTTTGCGCACCATGGCCCCGTTTTCCCTGTTGTTCACCATGTCCTCTGCCGCGTCTGGAGCGCTCTCCACGTTGCTCACTGTCACTCACATCACGTTTCGGACGTTCGCCTTGACGTACACTTCCATCCGATTCTTCAATCTGTCGATCTCTCATCCTGCCACCTCCATTGCGTGTATACATATGTATACGACGCATACATGTATACGATTGTATACGCGGTGACAAGGGGTGTCAACCTAAATTTTCCAATAAAGTAATTACGCATGTATGCTCATCACCTCTTTCAATAGAAAAAAGCCGCGATTTCGCGGCTTCTTTTGTTGACACACTCTACTCTATTTCACTCATAAATTTCCTATATTCTTGGACCATTTCTTTGGATCGGGTGTGATGCAAATAATGATCTCCCTCGAAAGTCATCACTTTTCCATGCACTGAATCTTTGACTTGCTCTTCATGCAAGGGTATCCATCCTTCCGTTTCAGTATCATTCGCTTGTAAGAAGAAAATCAACGGAAGATCTTTGGGGAAAGACAGGTTCTCAGTTGCTTTGAAGTTAGGACCAAAGTTTTCGCCTTCATTCAGGTTGTTCGGATTAAACGTATTTTTGAGTGAAAGTATTCGAATTTGCTCTCTGGTTTCATCATCAACATCAGGTGCAATCAGTTGATCAGGGGCCAGTTTCATTAACAAACGGTAGAATCCTGATTTTTTAAGCAGTTTGTACGTTTCAGTTGGGAATGGATCATCGTTACCTCCCTGCGTTGGGACACTGCTCTCGATGCCGACAAAGGAAGTTACTTCGTTTGCATATTTGTTCACATAATCCAGACCGTATATCCCTGAAATGGAGTGAGCCATGAGCGTGTAACGTTGAATACCAAGTTGCTGTAATGCTTCATGAATTTCACTAACCATATTTTCCGTAGTACGCTCTTTTTCAGTAATGTCACTTAATCCATAACCGAAAGGCTCAATGACAACGACTTTGTAAAATGGAGATAGCTCATCGATGAGCGGTTTGAAATCAAGGGCTGGGGCGGGTGTTCCATACCCAGGAAGCAATACCACCGTTTCTTTGCCTTTTCCTTGAATCAACACATTCATGTTTTTGCCATCAACCGCTACAAACTGGCCATAAGGTTTTATCTTCCCTTCCTCCGATTTGTTGCTAACCGCATTAACAATAAAGACAGTCGCAATAAATAATGCAAAAGCGATAACGATCGCACCGAATATTTTGAGCAAAATGATTAATATTTTTTTCATCATGATGGTTCTCTCCTGTTGAGTTAGATTGTTGTCGAACTGTTTGAAACTCCATTCATCTTACTTTTTTAATGAAATTTCAAATAGAGAACCAGCCTCACCAGCAAATACAATACGGCCGTTTTCGGGTAAAACAACAACATTCTTACCGCTGACTACGCTGTGATTAATACAAATTCCGTTCTGATCATAGATAGCAAAGGCTCCATTTGCAGGTAACTTCACTGTCATGACTTTTCCTTTCGCAGTAGCGGGTACCGAAAACCATTTGGCATATCCATCTGCTTGAATGGTTGTTGCGGATTGTTTACCGGAATAGATTGGTTTTACCAATCCCTCACTGGCGAATACATAACCTGAAAATGTAAGATACTCTCCTCCGTTCTTTTTGGAGAAATGAATGTCCATCGGTTCTCGTCCGGCACTACCCGGAATCTGCAATTGATTGGCTGCTTCGTCTGCTCCAATAATTTTATTATTGGCCATATACCCTGGATTCTCTTTATTCAATTGAATAGGCAGGATCGATGTAGCATTAAGATAGAGCATTGATGTGTATTTCGCATTCACCAGATAATATTTTTTACCATCACGCTTTGCCCATGCAGCGTTAATCTCCTTGGGTAATGTATTGGCTTTGAGTTTCTCCGCATTATATTCTGAGAGAGCCACCTGTCCGAGTCCTGGAACGGAGATATAAGATCGAGACCACAGGTAGGTATTCCCATTTTTCTCCACAACGAATTTCAACTTTTCTGTACCATCATCACTCACAAAAGTACCATCTGATGTATAGGTGTATTCTTGAACCGGATTACTTGGAGCCGTGAGAGAGGAGAGCGTCATTTGTCCTGCCTTATTTATTTTGATCTTCGTAACTGAATTATTGCCACCATAATTCCCTGCAAACTTGGAGATTTCTTTAGGCATATCAGCCTTCACAGGTACACCAAATGATTTTTCCGGTTTCCGTTCTTTAATAATGCCCTTTTCTTCAAGTGCGCTAAGTAATAACTCACTCGCAATGAATTGATTGGTTATGCTTGCTCCGCCTGAAGAGATCACGGCTGCAGCCATGTTGTATTCCGGAAGTACGACGAGTGAAGAATGATAAGATAACGTATCTCCACCTTTCGTAACAGCCTTGATGCCGTAGTCACTGAATGGGAACAAGTCCACACTATCCCACCCTAATCCGTAAGACATAGAAGAATCACTATCCTCTGGCCACATGCCTCTTCTGTATTCTTTTTGCTCCATGGCTTCTACCGACTTGTTGGAAAGAATCCCTTTGACCTCTCCTGTGAAGATTTGCGAAAATTTCACCAGATCCTTAGCGGTGGAATATAAGCCTCCTGAAGCTATGATATTATAATTCTCTTGTGGAAGCTGCCCCTTATACACAGGAGAGTAGATTCCCGCCATTTCTCCCGTATTAACTACATCCTGTGGTGTTTTGGTATGATTCATTTTCAGAGGCTCTGTAAAATTTTTGTGTATAAATGCCGTATAGCTCATACCAGTGACTCTCTCAACCAAAATTTCAGCTAATGTAAATCCATCGTTAGAGTACACCGAATACGCACCTGGCTTTGCCATCAGATTCTGGGTCGCCAATTGATCCAAAAAGGTATCATGTGCATAGGGATCATTGTCCCCATACAGTATAGCACTACCGACAGAGGTTCCGAAAAGCCCGGCCGAATGATTCAGCAACATACGGGGTGTAATCTGTTTGTATCGTTTATCTTTCATTGTAAAATCAGGCATATAGTTCACAACAGGCACATCCAAATCGATCTTGCCTTCATCAACCAGCTTCATTACAGCGGCTGTAAGCATCATTTTACTGGTTGAACCAATGCCATAGATTGTGTTCGAAGTAAGAGGTACCTTGTCGTTTAGATCGTTCTTGCCCGTTTGACCGGACACCGTAATCTCTCCACCATCAATGAGCGCATATTGCAGACTCGTCGTACCGTACGTTTCAGTCAGCAACTTAGCTTTTTCGATTACGGTTTTCTTTGTTGTCTCATACGTAAGGTTAATGCTGTTATTCATGGCAGCCGGTGCGGCCATTGCAGACATTGGGGCAAGTATCGTCAGCATGAGAGTCACAGCAGCTATAGTATTTCTCTTTCTTGCTCTCCTCACACTCATCTTCAGTTTTGTTACCTCTCTTGGTTTCATTCTTGCATCTACTCCTGTCTTCATCATTGTGTTAAGCCACCATAACGTGGGCGCTAAAGACAATATAACAAACCAAGATGTCCCCCTAATGACTGCAACATGAACGGAGGATGAACAGGCAAAAAAAGTTTGCATCATCATACGCAAGGAGGTTTATACAGGGTGTCATAGCCTAGTGAAGGCATGAAATCCAATCACTCTGTGGGTGTTGTGATTGGCAAGATGACGATGAAGGTCGTTCCTCGTCCATATTCGCTCTCCACCCGGATGTCCCCTTGATGAAGCGAGACGATCTGCTTTACAATAGCTAGTCCCATACCGCTTCCTTCATATTTCTGACTGTGGGAACGATCAGCTTTAAAGAATCGGTCAAATATACGCTTTTGGTCTTCCGGGAGAATACCAATACCCGAATCCGATATGCGGATCGCCACGTTCTTGATATTCTGTTTGATCGTGACGTTAATTCGGGCACCATCTTCGGAAAATTTGATGGCATTGCCGAAGATATTGATCCACACCTGATTTAACTGGTCATAATCGGCCGTGATTTGGGTGGGCTGCAAATCAAGATCGATCTGAATGTTACGGGCCGACCATTGGGGTTGAATAGCAACAATTACTCGTCTGATCTGTTCATCCAGACTGAGCGTGGCGAGCCGCATTTGCAATGATTGAGATTCAAGCAAACTCAGCTTTAGCAGACTATCACTTATTTTGGACATTCGTGCAGTTTCAGTGATTATAATGTCGAGATATTCGCTTCTTTCGTCATCCGGGAGGTCTACCTGCTTGAGCGCTATAGCAAAACCGGAAATGGAAGTAAGCGGAGACTGAACTTCATGGGACACGTTTGCTACGAATTCCCTGCGCATCTGCTCAAGCTGCTGTAAATCGTGCATCATCTCTTCAAAGCTGCGAGCCAAAGTACCTATCTCACCCTTTTGTTTAATATTAAGTTTGACGTTGAAATCTCCAGCAGCTATAAGCCGGGTCGCTTCTGTCAATTTTTTGATCGGTCTTACCAGAAAAATAGCCGCAATTAGTATCAATAGGCTTCCTGCTAACAAGGAACAAATCAAAAAGGTTACAACAAACTTGATAAGAAATGAGGTGGAAGAGGAAGTGAGGGGCTCTACAAACATTGCTATGCTTCCCATTTCAGTTTTTATCGGCAATCCCAAGAAGATCGTATCGATTCCATTAACTTGGAGCCTTTCCCCATCCAGCACTTTCTTTACTTGTTCCGTCGTCACCGGGAAAGGATGTTGTTCTTTAAGTTCTCCGTAGGATTGAAACTGACCCGTAGCTTTATAGATTCGAATGTGGTAAGAGTTAAGTTGTTTCATCTCACTTATAAACATTTCTGCTTCGCGTAGAGGCAATGTCTCGTAGATGCGGACGATATCCTGGCCAAAGTCAAGCAAGGAGCCTTGTAAGTTTTCGTTTAATTTATCTTGAAATATCCAGGTTGTAGCAAGAAAAGAAAGGATTGTGCCCCCGATCACGGAGACCAGAAAGGTCAGGACTACACGTGTATAGAGGGAACCTCTCACTCCTGCACCTCTAGCCGATAACCAAGTCCCCGCACCGTTTCGATACGAAAATCGGAGATATCGGCAAAACGTTCGCGTAGACGTTTAATATGCACGTCTATCGTTCGATCATCGCCAGTATAATTAATTCCCCAAACTTGATCAATTAATTGCTCCCGCGTATAGACTTGTCCCGGCAACCCAGCAAGTTTATACAATAATTCGAACTCTTTAAGCGGCAAGGTGAACGACTCTGCACCCCTCAGGACCTTATAAGTCTGCCGGTTCAGAATAACGTTTCCTAATTGGATGGTCTGCGTTAAACCTATACGATATCGTTTCAACAGTGCCTTGACACGAGCCATCAACTCAAGCGGATCGAAAGGCTTCGTCATATAGTCATCTGTCCCGAGCTGAAATGCTTGTACTTTCTCCCAGGTCTCGTTTCTTGCCGTCAACATTAGTAACGGAAGATCCGGATTGGCTCTTCGAAGTTCCTCACATAATGCCCATCCGTCCATGACCGGCATCATAATATCAAGAATAACCAAATCGACTGGCGTGGAGGTATAGATAGCCAGGGCCTCCTTTCCGTCTACGGCGTTGATGGTTGTAAATCCGTCGTTGCGCAAAAATAAACAGACGAGTTTGCGAATGTTCGCATCGTCGTCAGCAACTAATATCGTAGGCATCGTTTCCACTCTCCTAAAAAAGAATAATTCTTCAGTTGAGCAAGAGCGAAGAATTCTAAATCATGCTACCTCATTGGTTGAAATCACTCTGTTCTACTATAAATACATCTTCTTCTTTGCATAATCCCTTTAACAAGTCCCGCTGCTCCCATATAACAAAGGCAGCCGATTACTTTGATCGGCTGCCTTCTTAGTTTCGTTAAACATGCTACCTTACTAGGATTCATCTATTTTAATGAAATTTCAAATGTGGAATCCACGTCACCTGCAAATACAATGCGGCCGTTTTCTGGTAATACAACCTCATTCTGACCGCTGACTACGGTGTGATTAATACAAACACCCTTCTGATCATATACGGCAAAGGCGCCAGTTGCAGGCATTTTAACCGTCATGACTTTTCCTTTCACCGTTGCTGGTATCGAATACCATCTGGCATATCCATCTGCTTGAATCGTTACTAGAGATTGTTTACCCGAATAGAGTGGTTGTACCATTTTCTCACTGGCGTATATGCTACCAACGGCTGTAATGTACTCTACTCCGTTCTTTTCAGCAAAATAAATCTCCTTTGTATCACGTCCAGCTAGGCCAGGGATTTGCAGCTCCGTGACTGCTTCGTTGGCTCCAATAATCTTAATATTGGATATATATCCTGGGGTCTCTTTGTCCAAATGAATCGGGAGAATTGGTGCCGAGTTGAGATAAACCGTTGATGTATATTTCTCATTCAACAGGTAATATTTTTTGCCTTCACGCTGCTCCCATGAGGCCGTAATATCCTGGGATAATTCATTGGCTTCCAGTTTCTCCATTTTATATTCGGAGAAAGCCAATTGTCCAAGTCCTGGTAAGGATATATAAGATCGATACCACAGATAAGTCCTTCCATTCTTCTCCTTAACAAATTTCAACTTTTCCGTGCCCTCATCGTTAACAAAAGTACCATCCGCTGTATAGGTGTATTTTTGAGCCGAATCACTTGGAGCTGCGGGTGTGGATACAGTCATTTGTCCAGCAGTATTCATTTCGATCTTCTTAACCGAATTATTGCCTCCATATATACCTGCATTCGTGGCTATTTCTTTAGGTATATCTGCCTTCACAGGCACACCAAACGATTTTTCCGGCTTCCGTTTTGTAATAATCCCCTTTTCCTCAAGTGCGCTGAGTAATAATTCACTCGCAATGAACTGATCTTTGGCACTTGTCCCACCTGATGAGGTAACGGCTGCAGCCAGATTGTATTCCGGCAGTACGACTAATGATGAATGATATGATATGGTATCTCCACCTTTTGTTACTGCCTTGATACCATATTCACTGAATGGGTACAGATTTACACTATCCCACCCTAAACCATAAGATATAGACGTATCCCCATCCTCTGGCCACATGCCTTTTTTGTACTCTTCTTGCGCCATGGCTTCTACAGACTTATCGGTAAGAATGCCTTGGACCTCTCCCGTAAAGATTTGTGAAAACTTCGCAAGATCTTCAGCGGTAGAATATATGCCGCCAGTAGCGATAACATTATAATTCTCTTGTGGAAGCTGACCCTCATACATAGGAGAATAGATTCCCGCCATTGCTGCCGTGTCAACCACATCCTGTGGTGTTTTGGTATGTTTCATGTCCAAAGGTTCCGTAATATATTGGTGTATAAAAGCTGTAAAACTCATGCCGCTAACACGTTCAACCATAATCTCGGATAACGTAAACCCATCGTTACTATACACCGAGAACGCGCCGGGATCTGCCTTCAGGTTTTGACTCGCCAATTGTTCCAGAAACGTATCATGTGAGTACGTATCATTATCCCCGTACAATGTGGCATTGCTGCCCGTGCTGCCCAGCAGACCGGAAGAATGATTCAACAGCATGCGTGGTGTGATTTGTTTGTAGCGATGATCTTTCATCTGAAAATCAGGTATATAGTTCACAACAGGCAGATCCAAATCCACCTTGCCTTCGTCAACTAACTTCATTACAGAAGCTGTGAGGAACATTTTACTCGTTGATCCTATGCCATAGATCGTATCCGACGTAAGAGGCACCTTGTTGTTTTTATCGTTTTTACCCGTCTGACCGGACACCACAATCTCGCCACCATCGATAAGGGCATATTGCAGGCTTGTAATTCCATGTTTCTCGGTGAGTAACTCGGCTTTCTCCATCACCGTTTTCTTGGTTGGTTCATACGTAAAATCACTGCTACTTGTAGCAGGCGCGGCCATTGCAGACATTGGAGCTAACATCATTAATGCCATAGTGAACACGGCGATTGAAGTGCGTTTTCTCTTTTGTCGTCCCATTCACATCATCTCCTGAATTTTAAGTGTTTTGGTCGTTTAAAGTTCCTTAGGATCTATAAATTTCACTTCTGGATACATGTCGCTCGGTCCCTGAATCAGATCTCCACCCGTTCCTTTCAGCTGCTTGTTAAAGAAATCGAGTACATATTGATTTACGATGTTTGATCCTCTTTTACCATTGATGTCTCCTGTGATCCCGGACAGTTTAACCAGCTCCGAATAGAACTGAAGGTCCGTGAAATTGAAGTGCTGGGTTCCTTCTATATAAATCACATTTCCCCCATGATTGATAACATTTTTCATAATGTGCAGCTCATCTGAAAGAAATTTAGTTACTTCATCATCGGAATTTCTATCCGCTTCAAAATTGGCTAACCAGTCTTCAAAATTTCCCGATCGGATGAACATAAACGGCTTGTTTATATCATCTCTATTTTCCACTTCATATAGTGACCCATCCATATTAACCCCGGCCTTGATTCTCTGATCTAAATACGTTGCATTAAACGCAGTTGCACCCCCAAAAGAATGCCCCATCGCGCCGATGTGATCTAGATCGATCTTCCCTTTAAATTGACTTTCGATTGCACCTGAATTCAGCTTTTCGATTTGATCGATTACAAATTCCACGTCTTTCGTCCATATATCCCCTGTTTTTGTACGTTCATCTAGTGTAGTCGTACTTTTTTTATAGTCCGTTACACGGCCATCTGGAAAAAGGGTAGCAAAGGTGCTATACGTATGATCGATGGTGACCACGATAAACCCATGACTGGCCAGATTCTCCGCCTGTGATGCTTGTAGAACTCTACTGGTTCCCATGCCATGAGATAGCAGTACCAAGGGATAAGGACTTGTAGAAGGTAATATTTCTACATTTTCATAAGAGTTGGTTTGACTATATTTCCAGTAGTCGAGCACAAATTCGGGCAGTTTTAAAGAAGCAGAGAAGCTCTGAATATACTTTTTGAACCTCTCTTTATCTTTTGGAAACAGCGTGTCACGCTTGATATTATTCCTATTTTCAGTAGGGTACCAAACTTGAACCATGAGTTCCCTCTTATCACTTTGATCTTCAGTGAAGACTTCATCTCTGTTCTGATCTGTAAAATGAAAGGTTTGAGTACCCACTTTCTCTGGACCATCCGGTTTCGGCAAATTAAAGACAGGTAAGTATGCAGACAAGGCAGTAGAACCAACCAGCAGAATGACAATCAGGGAAGATAAACTATATTTCAAGAACTTCCCTATTTTTAGATTCATCATCTTTTCGGAATGTCTGAGCAAAACAATAATTATGAATAGAGCCGTCATGATATATACCAAAAGCAACTGCCATCTGTATCCCTCAACAAACAATTGAACTAATAATATAACGCTACTTCCTATACCCAAACCCAAGCCTACTTTCTTTGCACTTCTTTTCATAAATAGTAGGTCTACGAGTAAAGCGAAACAGGATAGAACTAACAGTATCTCAAATAATCTCATTTGAATTCCTCTCTCTCATCACGGCAACGGCCAAATTTATCGTATTATGGAAAAACAGCCTCTCAGGACGGTTTCTCATATTCGTTCATGCACCTTGTTAAGTTAAAGAATGTACATCTACACCATAATTACTTCGCTTCGTTCATAAAAGCTCTAAAGTCTTCAGCAATTTTTTTGAATTGAGTGTGATGTAAATAATGTGAACCATCCATTGTAATCACTTTCCCATGTACCGAATCTTTGATCTGCCCTTCATGCAGCGGTATCCATCCTTCTACACCTTCATTATTCGCTTGTACAAAGAGAAGAAGTGGAAGATCTTTAGGGAAGCTTAAACCTTGTGCACCTTTAAAATTGGAATAAATATGTTCCATCTCGTTTAATGACGTGGGATTATACATGTTTTTATTCGAGATCATTCTCATTTGCTCAACCGTCTGTTCATCGAACGCAAGTCCCTCATAGGGGTCTGCACCCACTTTCATCATTAATCTTAAGAGACCTGTATTTCTGAGGAAAGCGAATGTTTTTAATGGGAACTTTGCATCTGTAATACTTGGTTGGGTGGATACACTGCTATCAATACCGACAAAAGCAGTTACCTCATCCGGATATTTGTTCACATAATCAATGCCGTAAATGCCCGCAATGGAGTGACCCATGAGCATGTAATGCTGAATATCCAGTTGTTGCAGAGCTTCATGAATTTCACTTACGATATTCTCTGTGGTTCTTTCTTTTTCAGTTTCATCACTTAATCCATAACCGAATGGCTCAACAGCAACCACTTTGTAATATGGAGATAATTCATCAATAAGCAACTTGAAATCAAGCACTGGTGTTGCTGTTCCATAACCGGGCAGAAGCACAATCGTTTCCTTGCCTTCACCCTGAATGAGCACATTCATATTTTTCCCGTCTACAGATACATGCTGACCGTAAGACTCGATCTTTTTCGCCTCAGAATTACTGCTGATTACATTTGTGATATAAACAATACCCAGAAATAGAACAATGGCAATTAAGATTGCTCCTAGTATTTTAAGTATAATATTTCGTACCTTCTTGGCCCTGGTACTATTCTTGGCTTTCTTTCCTTCTGGTTGTTTCATGCTGATCTTCTCCTGTCTTGAACCGCTTATTGGACTTGCTTCATTGCCGTTAATGAAATCTTATCCAAGGAAGATGTACTCCCCGTGACGTCAATATGAACTGAATATGAACAAGCTAATTAATATTTACCGTTGCGTCATAAACCCCCTGAATTTTTCAGCGATTTCTTTGGCATGGGAACGGTATAGATAATGATTTGCTTCCAGTAGCACCACTTCACCACGCGCAGAGTTCTCTATTAACTTCTCATGTTCGGGAACCCAATTGTCCACTGCAGGATGATTCTTTTGAACAAAGAAAAGAATCGGGAGATCAACTGGGAACGTTAACTGTTCAGCTGCTTTAAAATTGGAATACATGCTTACAATCTCGTTTAATTGAGTTGAATTAAACATGTTCTTTTGTATCAAAATGTTCAATTGTTCTTTGGTTTGTTCATCATACGGTAGCCCAGCATATGGATCATCACTCATTTTCAATTGCAAACGCGGGAAACCCAAGTTACGGTACCATTGAATCGGTACGATTTCTGATGCTTCAACCTTCTGTTCACTAATCGCTGGAACACTGGTATCCAACCCAACATATGCACTTATTTCATCTGCATATTTGTTCACATAATCCAGACTATAGATCCCCGAGATGGAATGCCCCATCAAGATATAACGATCAATATGTAGACTCTGTAACGCTTCGTGGATTTCACTGACGATATTTGCCGTACTGCGTTCCCTTTCGGTCTGATCACTTAATCCATAACCAAAAGGTTCAACCACGACGACTTTATAATATGGGGCTAGCTCCGAGATAAGGGGCTTAAAATCAAGTGCAGGTGACGCTGTTCCAAAACCAGGCAGAAGCACAATCGTTTCCTCGCCTTCGCCTTGAATGAACACATTCATATTTTTCCCATCCACGGATACATGTTGACCATAAGGCTCCATTCTTTTTTGCTCCGAATAACTGCTGATTTTATTGACGGTATATACGGTAGCTACAAAAAGTAAAATTGCTAAAATGATTGCGCATAGTACTTTAAACAAAATGCTTAACACTTTTTTGGTTTTGCTTTTACTCTGAACTTCTCTGTCTGTTTGTTGATTCACATTCATCTGCTCCTATCCTCATCTGTATATTAGCCCGGCAGGCTGCTTAAGAAATCCTAATCAAGAAAGATGTACTCCCCATGACCGGAATATGAACGGAGTATGAACAAGCAAAAAAAATGTCCTATGTAACATACAAGGAAGCTTGCATGTTACATAGGACATGGACATTCGGTTTAGATAATCCGATGGATATTCTATTCATTGACCCTATCCTGTGAGCCTAACTATCCGTTGGTGGATGGATGGGCAACGTGATCATAAAGGTCGTGCCTTGACCAGGTTCGCTTTCCACTCGGATGTCACCCTGATGAAGGGACACGATTTGTTTAACGATAGCAAGTCCCATACCACTCCCGTCATATTTGCGGCTGTGGGAACGATCTGCCTTGAAAAAACGGTCGAATATACGCTTCTGATCTTCCAAGGGAATTCCAATGCCCGTGTCGGATATTCGAACAGTCACATTTTTGAAGTCCTCTTCGATACTGACTTTAATCATACCGCCATCCTCGGAAAACTTGATGCTATTTCCGATGATGTTTGTCCATACCTGATTTAACTGATCGTGATCAGCCGTTACCTTCACATTCTCCAAATCAAGCTCGAAATGAATGTTGCGCCCAGACCATTGCGGCTGAAGCGCCACAATGACCCGCCTGATCTGTTCATCAAGGCTTAAGGTGGTGAGCCGTAGTTGCTGTGACTGCGATTCAAGTAAACTCAGCTTGAGCAGGCTATCACTCATTTTGGACATTCGTTTTGCTTCAGAGATGATAATATCCAAGTAACGGTTTCGTTCTTGCTCTGAGAGATTTACTTGCTTCAGTGCCGAAGCGTAACCCGATATCGAGGTGAGCGGAGATTGAACCTCGTGCGAAACATTGGTAACGAATTCCCTGCGCATCTGCTCCAACTGCTGAAGATCATGCATCATTTCTTCAAAGCTGCGGGCCAACGTACCAATCTCCGTCGTTTGTTTAATGTTCAGCTTGACGTTGAAATCTCCAGCTGCAATCCGTTTGGTCGCTTTGGTCAATTTTTTGATCGGTCTAACCAGATATACAGAAGCAACCACAATCAACAAACTTCCTACAATCAAGGAACAGCTTGCAAAAATCAAGCCAAACTGGACCACAAAAGAGGCTGAGGGCGGTGAGAGTGTTTCTAGAAACATCGCTCTTGTACCCGTTTCCGTCTTGATCGGTAGCCCCAAAAGAACGGTAGCAATTCCTTTAGGTGTGTCCTGTACAACCCCTCCGTTTAACACCTTCTTGAGTTGATCCGTCGATACGGGGGATGATTTATGTTCGTTAAGCTTCCCATAAGACTGGAAATTGCCCGTTGCATCATAAATTCGAATATGATACGAATCAAGTTGTTTCATTCTACTAACAAATGATTCTGCTTCATCAGCAGGCAGCGTCTTATAAATCTGCACAACGTCCTGGCCAAAGTTGCGTATGTTAATTCGGGCATTTTCGTTCAATTTATCTTCGAATATCCAGGTTGACATAAAAAAAGAAATAACTGTACCAGCGATGACAGAGATCAGAAAGGTGAGCACCACACGAATGTATAATGATCTGATCATTCATAGACCTCAAGTCTGTACCCTAGCCCACGCACCGTTTCAATCCGAAAATCAGGTGTCGTCGCGAATCGTTCGCGCAGGCGCTTAATATGTACGTCTATTGTTCGATCATCTCCCGCGTAATCAATACCCCATATCTGATCGATTAATTGCTCACGTGTATAGACTTGTCCTGGTGTTCCAGCAAGCTTATACAGCAATTCGAACTCCTTAAGTGGTAACGTAAGCGACTCCGTGCCTCTCATCACCTTATACGTCTGACGGTCCAGAATGACGTTGCCAAACTGGATTGTGTGTGTGGAGCCGATTTTGTATCGTTTCAGTAATGCTCGGACACGAGCGGTCAGCTCTAATGGATCAAACGGTTTGGTCAAATAATCATCCGTACCCAGTTCGAATCCTTTCACCTTCTCCCAAGTCTCTCCTCTGGCCGTCAGCATGAGTAACGGAAGATCAGGATTGGCTCTTCGAAGTTCTTTGCACAGTGCCCAACCATCCATGACAGGCATCATAATATCAAGGACGACCAGATCCACTGGAGTTTCGCCATATATAGTGAGAGCTTCCTTACCATCCGCAGCTTCCACTGTGGTGAATCCATCGTTTTTGAGAAATAGACAGACGAGTTCACGAATGTTTGCATCGTCGTCTGCAACGAGTATAGTAGCCATATGTTTTTTCTGTCCTCTCCGTTACGTTTAAATATATAGTTCAACTTGTATATTAAATAGTAAAACATCTTGCTTATAGTATATCCACAGCAAACATCGTATGTTCTTTCAACGTTCCCTGGATTGGCACAGGCTGTGACCCATTCTCCTTGAATCCTGCTTTTTGAAGGACACGGATGGAACCTGTATTATCAGGCACAGCGCCAGCTTCGATTCGAGTAATTTCAGTTTCGTGTTTGGCAAATTCCATTACACATTGCAGGGCTTCGCTCATATACCCTTTTCCTTGATGCAGAGTATCCGTCACATAACCAACGATCCATTTAGGAGTAGAATCCAGTATGATCTCGAACAAAGAAATCTCACCGACGAGTTCTGCACTATATTTCATTACATTATCCCTACTCTATTAACGTTAGGTGCAATTGTAGCATGATTATATCAGGTCATTATAAGAGTACGAGCGAATCAACGAGAATTGTTTAGCCAGGAAATGAGGTGAATATGGCATATCATTACGCAACCAGGCAACGATGGTTCCAATCAGAGCCGAAGAACCATACCAGATGGCAATTTCCTTGTGAATGCCGGAATCCTCCAGAACATCTTCCATTTCGGCTCGATCTATCTTGGCTTTGACCAAGGTACTTAACAGTTTCAGGAGTCGTTCTGTGAAAATGGGTGTTCGCTTTGTGGCAAGTACCACCTGATAGAACGAGGCGTTCTCTGCAAAATGCTCCAGTAACTTGACCAGAACAGGCCAAGCCTCTTCCGTCCTTTGCTTCTCAAAGTGAGGAGCATATTCAACCACGATCCGTTCAATCTGCTCGATCATCTCATCGGCCATCTTCTCCATCATATCCGTGATATCACGATAGTGCAGGTAGAAGGTTACCCGATTGATCGTCGCTCTTTCGGCAATTTTGTTGACTGACAACTTCTCAATATCCATTTCCTGCAGCAATTCAACAAATGCACCTCGAATTAACTGACGCGTTCGCAATATTCTTGGGTCCACAGCTGATTTCTTCTCGTCTTTCACGTGTATCCCTCCCATCAAATTTTAAACAATACAATTTAAAACAATCAGTCGTTTATTTTTGATTTACACAACAAATTCATTTTATTTGTAAAATAAACGACGAAAACACGTCATAACGTAAATTGTAATCTGTCCGAATATGTATATAATTCAATAAATACAATGTAAACTATACAACACGTTGTAAATTTAGTCACGCGTGGATTGAAAGGATGAAAAGGATTGAGTCAGGCTAGAATACAAGATGAATTATCCGTAAAGAAAGGCCCCATCCTGTTTATCATGATTTTGGGAGCCTTCCTTGCAACGTTGAATCAAACGATCATGAGTGTCGCTACACCCGAACTGATGGGTGATTTTAACATCTCCGCCGCAACCGCACAATGGTTAACGACAGGTTACATGCTGGTGAACGGGGTGCTTATCCCCATTACGGCCTACTTCATGCAACGCTTTTCAACCAAGCAATTATTCCAAGCTTCCATGTTTATTTTCCTGATTGGTACCATCGTATCCGCTCTTGCAAATAACTTTGGCACATTGCTGACAGGACGTATGATTCAGGCAGCGGGTGCTGGCATTATCATGCCGCTCTTGATGCACGTTATTTTGACCTTGTTTGCCCCTGAAAAACGAGGATCTGCGATGGGTATGGTTGGTTTTGCCATCATTTTTGCCCCTGCAATCGGGCCTACCCTTGCCGGTTATATCCTAGAGAACTACTCTTGGCAAACGATGTTCTACGGCATGATTCCATTAACTCTTATTGTCATTACTTTTGCGTTTGTATACCTGAAGAATGTATCCGAACGGGTCAACACCAAGTTCGACACGATCAGTGTGGTGCTCTCCACGATCGGATTTGGCGCATTGCTCTATGGTTTCAGCAGAGCAGGAAGTCTGGGATGGTCAAGTGCAGAAGTTCTTATCTGTATTGCGGCTGGAATTGTTTCTCTTGCCCTGTTTACATGGCGTCAGCTCGTTTCCGAAACTCCGCTGCTTGATCTGCGGGCTTTCAAATACAACATGTTCTCCCTGACAACGGTCATCAGTATCGCGATTACAATGATCATGTATGCTGACATGATGTTGCTTCCCTTGTATCTCCAGAACGCACGTGGTTACACTGCACTGGAGTCCGGATTATTACTTCTGCCGGGTGCGCTTGTCATGGGCTTCCTGATGCCAGTAGCCGGAAAATTGTTTGACCGATTTGGTGCGAAATGGCTGGCTGTTATCGGGATGGTGATCACCATCGTCACGACCATTGGTTTCATCGACTTAACGGACTCAACCAGTTATGGTTACCTGGTATTAATGTCTACCGGCCGCCGGATTGGTATGGCTTTGCTCATGATGCCGATTCAGACTGCGGGGCTTAACCAACTGCCACCAAGACTTGGTGCACACGGTACAGCTATCTCCAACACCGTCAGACAAGTGGCTGGCGCTGTAGGTACTTCATTGCTCGTAAGTGTCATGACCTCCCGTACTACGGCACACGTACAGGATATGATGGCAACTGGTGCAGCCAATGGTCTCAGTCAAAAACAGCTTGCTACAGAATCCATGATCCAGGGTATAAATGATGCTTATGTCGTTATCATCGGTATCGCTGTCGTGGGATTGATTCTTTCCTTCTTTATTAAACGTACCAAACAAGCCAAAGAGGAAGAAATCAAACAGGTTGTAAGACAAAAAGTTTCCATGAATTCAAATTAAGGTGTCCAGCCTTATAATTGCTTGTATAACAAAGCGGCAGATCAAGACGTTCACGTCTGATCTGCCGCTTTTTAGGTTGTCCAATGATGAAGCTCATTACCTTAGCCGACAATCTTCACTGGCAGATGGGTCAATGACTGTCCCGGAGCTGAAGTGGCCAGATTATTCTCCAGATCAAAGGACTCCACCGGTTCAATTCGAGCAATCTTCTCAACAAATGCAGTCAAGGCAATGCTGAGTTCCATTCTTGCCAGCGGGGCACCCAGACAAAAGTGTGGGCCATTGCCAAAGGTAAGATGTCTTTTATTATTATGACGATGAATATTTAACTCAAACGGGTTTTCAAACATCTGTTCATCCATATTGGCTGCACTCATCCAAGAGATGACGACATCTCCTTTTTTCAAATCCACCCCGAGCAGTTGGTTATCCTGCTTCACTGTCCGATGTCGCTTGGCATTGTGGAACCGATAACGAAGCATTTCTTCCACTGCTAGCGGTACCAACTCCGAATTCTGTCTAAGTTCTTCATACAGACTCGGGTCATCGTACATGAAGGAATAAAATGTATTGGATACCATATGGCTCGTTGTCTCTATACCGGCTCCAAGCAGAAGCATGGTCGTGCGAACAACCTCATCCTCCGTGAACTTCTCCCCCTCAACATCAACGTTCAACAGATCGGTAATGATATCCTCACCAGGATGAGTCCGTTTATGAACTACAATAGGATACAGGAATTGATAGTACTCTTGCGCTGCAATTTGTTTTTTCAGTTCACTCTCTTCAGCAGTCTTCGGATTGGTAGGTTGAAACAGAATATCTACCCAGTTCTTGAAGCGATGACTGTCTGTGAGAGGGATACCGAGCAGATCAGCCATAACCATCGAAGGCAGCGGAGCAGCCAACGCTTGAACAATATCAATGGTCGTATTTGGCTCAATATCTGCTACCAGCTGCTCTGCAATGTTGCGAATTCGTGGCTCCCAGTTTTTCAGACTACGTGGTGTAAAAGCAGCGGATAACAACGAACGACTTTTTTGATGACGGGGCGGATCGATACTTGAAATGTTTAATTTGTCCGGAGGTGTGCCTTCGTTATTCTTCGCTCCCACCGCAATGGTCGTTCGAGTTCCTTCGGCTGAAAAATACTCATGATTGCTGAGGACCTGCTTCACATCATTGTATCCGAACACATTCCAGGTATCTGTATCTTCGTGATAGTAGACAGGATGCTCGGACAGCATTTTTCGAAACCAGTGCAGTGGGAAAAACTCTTCAGACCTGGACTGAAACCCCGTGATGTCCTCAACACGTATCACTTCTTTATACATTTGGAATCCACCTCTCAGCATAGTTTCGTGATTGGTTACATGGGTACCTGAATTGACAGTTCAGCACCTACATCCATTTTATACCATCCGTTCATTTAATGGTATAAACCATTTGAACTAAATCACAAAAACCCCTTAAATAAGGGGTTTTTGTGTATACACATCGTATATTAAGTGTCAGGATTTCAGAAAAAACGAGATATGAGCCGATTAATCGCCTAGTTTCGTCAATGTTTCCTGTAGTTGCTCCAGTTGTTCAGACAGGGTTTCAATCAAGTTCTTCGTTTGGCTTGCCTTCTCCATTAAGACTTGCTCGTCCGAACCGTCTATCGATGCATTACCGATTGTTGATGACTTCAATTCTGACAATTCGCGTTTGTATGTTTTTTGTTTTTCCAAAGCGATTCGCAATTCTTCTTTTGTCGTACCGATCTGATGCTCCAGATATATGATGTCGGACAAGTTCGCTCCATCGGATAAACGTTGTGAATATGTCATGACTCACCTCTTTTAATATCATCCATTGCTTTGCCAACAGTATAGGGCTCAATATCGATATCCAGCTCCATGCCGAGAGCTAGTTTCGCCAGTTGACTCCCGATAAAAGGACCCATGGTCAAGCCAGAGGCACCAAGTCCATTCGCGGTAATCAGCCCCCGCCACCCTGGCACAGCTCCCATTACAGGCAGAAATCCAGGTGTGAACGGACGGAAACCCACTCGCACTTCCTGGAATGTGCTATTGGCTAGCCCCGGCGCCAGTTCCAGACCTTTATTCAAAACTTCCTGCATGCCCCCTGCAGTGACTCTTGTATCATAACCCTCCACATCATTTTCATGAGTGGCTCCAATGACAATCTTCTGTTGATCAAAGGCCAGGAGATATTGGTCAGACGGGGGCATAATTACAGGCCAACGGCCTGTATTCTCCTCATCCGTCACATGTAAATGCATAATCTGCGCCTTTTGATAATGCACTTTAAAGTGTATGCCTAGTGGCTTCAGCAGTTCGTTGGCCCATGCACCTGCACAGACAACGACTTCATCTGCCAGGAAACTCTGATCATTAACACTCACACCAATGACCCGATCCGCTTCGAATTGAAGCGTGGCGTCTCCATGGATCACTTCCGCTCCATTTCGCTGTGCAGACCGGATCAATGCATCGCGCAGCGCTCTTCCATCTATACGTGCAGCACCACTGATATGTACCGATTGATAACGTTCATCCAGCAATGGAAAACGTTCACGGGTTTCTTTGTCATCAAGAGGTGTAATGTCGCCAATCTCCGGCGCATCTGCTTTGCGAAGGTGTGCCCGTTCTTCGATCTTATTGATTTTGTCCTCATCCGTATGAATGCTGAGCGCGCCCACTTGAGCATAACCGGTTTCCATTTCTCCTTCGGCTTTAAGCTCCGCTATGATGCCCGGATAGAACCGCGCACCAGCCTTGGCGAGCTGATACCAGTCCTGATTACGTCGCTGTGACAGCCATGGACAGATGATACCGGCAGCTGCATCCGTCGCCTGTCCTATATCTTTTCGATCTACGATAATTACCTCTGCGCTCCGCTTGGCTAATTGATAGGCTGTTGATGCCCCCAGAATACCCGATCCAACTACGATGACTTTCTTCATGTTTGCATCCCTTTCTTTAATCACTCATTCCTTATAGCGTATACCGTTTCGCATTCTGTTGGCAAGGCAGGCATACTTTTGGATCCATAAATAGATGCTGATCAGACTACAGTTCATACTCATTCACCCAATAAATAATTGCTGAAGCATTTATATGAAAACGTTTTATATATTGTCCGTCATTCAATTAAAATTATTCCATTTATGTAATATAATTCTTTCTAGGTTTCTTTTAACGCTGTAACCACGCCACTTACGCACATGATCCTTTAACGAAAAGAGGAATAACACGACGATGCCGAAACCTAGTATGGGGAATCCGCTGGATACCGATATGCCGCTCATGATTACAGGGCAAAACCAGTTGACCGTTGATGAATTGATGAATTGGAGCGACCATTCACGGGATTACAGCATTGTACAGTGCATCGGAGGAACCGGGCGAATCGCAGCAAAGAATCATGAATTTTCGATCAAAAAAGGGACCGCTCTCATTCTGTTCCCGGAGGTAACCTACCGTTACCACAATCTGAGTGATTCATTACGATTTGATTGTCTGTCTTTCAATGGCTATTTGTTGCCACGGTTCTTGCATTCCTTGCAGATCGGGGAGCTGCGCGCCTTCAAGCCGGATGGAATGCTTCATATCCTGTTGCGTGAAATTACGTTGGCGCTGCAGTCCCGGCACAAGGATCAGATCTGGCACGTCTCCGCATTACTGTACATGCTTTTGGTCAGATTAACCATTGAAGGTGAACGCTATAGTGCTTACGAACGTTCTGATGCCCGATTAAGATTGGATGAACTCATTACTTTTATCAAACAAAATTATCATCAGGATATTTCTCTCCCCATGTTGGCTGAGCAGATGGATGTTACCGAGCAGCACCTCAATCGGATATTCAAAATAGAATTTCAAATGACTCCACTGGAGTATCTGATGCGATATCGGCTGTTGAAAGCCAAGGAAATGCTCATCGAAAATAACGCTACTACCGCTCATGAAATAGCCGAAGCAGTTGGTTTCAACAGTGCCAGTTACTTTGGATCAGTGTTCAAAAAATACGAAGGGATCTCCCCTATCGAGCTACGCAAGCAGTATCTGGATTAGAGCGCCTCCATATCGATCTCGGCCAGCGAGGATAACCGCAGTTCATGCATGGCGAATTCCAGACCACGTGTTACCTCGTTAGGCACGATGATGCAACGAATACCTGCTGCATTGGCTGCCTTCAAGCCATTAGGTGAGTCTTCGAACACAATTGCTTCGGAAGCCTCGATCCCAAGACTCTGGAGAGCAAGAAGGTACAGTTCAGGGGCCGGTTTCACTCGCTTCACATCCTCGGATGTATGAACGACTGTGAAATAATCGAAAATGCCTAATTTCTGCAAGTAACCATGCACCCAGTCCCGTGTGGAGCTGGAAGCAACCGCAAGTTGAATCCCCTTCTCCCTCGCAGACTGAAGCAATTCATGCACCCCTGGAAGAATGGCGGCCTGTCCCAAATAGGCTTCGTACTTCTGTTCTGATAGCAGCTTGATATGATCATGATCTATCTTTTTTTGGAGCGCCTGCTCCAGATACAGAAATGGATGAAACTCCTCAAAGGATGTCCCCACATTTTTCGACCAAAGCTCCAGACCAAGTTCTACTCCGTGCTCTTCATAAATATCGCGAAATGCATAGTACCAGGGTGTCTCTGTATCCACAATGAGTCCATCAAAATCAAATATAAATGCTTTTACCATGAACCTGTTCTCCTTCCAATGATCGGCCGGGGGAGCGGATTAGAACCGTGCGGTCAAGTCCGGATGAGTAACGTTCACGGATAAAAAGTGACACGTACAGCCCGTTCCAGTCGGCGATTGTACAACTAATCCAGCTCGAAGTTCCCCTTGAACCGGCATGCCGAAATATCGAATTAGTTTCCACTCTTCACCATCGGGTGAATAAAAGAATGATATGCATCCCTCTACTTTGCGTATACGCAGATAGGGATTAGGTACGGAGACTTCAACCGAATTGCAATCATCGGATGAACCATCACGTGTCACCACCGACACGATGGTAGGCACTTTTCCATCATATTCAAAACAAATTTTGCACCAGTTAAGATCATCCGCCATCACCATCAGGCATCCGGAATCATATTGATTTTTCATATCAACGGTTAATTGGGTTGTAATTTCGAAATCGCCAGGCACAGGCATGGACAAGAAAGGAGCAGTTGCACGAATGTGTTTCCCCGCTGGATCTTGGAAAAAGTCGGTGTCCGCCTTCGCTTCCACCAGCACGCCTCCCTGATCCGTATAGGACCAGGTTTCGGGCTCGTTCATCCAGCTCCATTGCTTCCGTGCTTCTGTTGTCATTACGTTAGTCATTTGTTAGTAGCCTCCCAAGTTAAAATATGTTCTAGAGGTTGTTCTAGTTTTTTCTGTACTACATATTCGCTCCAGATACAGTAAACCCCTTTTTCTACATATTTTTGTAAGGTTCCAGCACTTGGGAGTGCTTTTGCGGATCTGGCAGGAAGAACATAATAACCATGAGTATGACATATAGACCAAGAATTACACTGAACAATAGTGTTGGATTGTGATGGTAGAGCAGGCCCGTCAGGTAACCGGATGGAATTGCTGTAAGCGTCATGACGGTCTGCACGGCCGAGAACATATCGGCTTTCTCATGCGTACCCAATCGGTTCATCAGCAGGGAATCCCGGTACGTCTGCAAAATGAAGTTACCCGCAGCGAGCACGATTAGCGTGAGAAACAACATTCCTATATTCCCCACAGGGATCAATAGAAACAGAATGGCTCCGGCCGTGCTAAGCACAATGGAAAAACCAACATACTTTTCCTCCGAACGCCGCTTCAGTCGCGGAATGATGACCAGATAGAGCAGCATGACGGTTACCGCAGTCACTACTGGGATAAACGAAATGACACGGTCATCAAATTTCAACTGTTCCTTGAAGAAAATGACCTGAAAGAAATTCAGCTGTAGAATCAGATTGGATAACACCGTAATCAGAATAATCGGAAAAAGTCTCCGTTTGTAGAACGATTTGCCGAACAGGCGCAGACTGGAACCCAAACTCTGAAGTACACGGGTTTTACTATGCAATCCCATAAGTTCCTTGCCGACCTCGGTCTCATCCGTGTATCGGTTACGTATGAAGAACATGGCGGTCATGAGGATGCCTCCGACAAAGTAAATGCTGGCGAGTGTAGGCACAATACCATAATCAGCAATGACCACCCCGGCAATAGGCGTGAGTACACCAGCCCCTGTAATAATCATGTTGAGAATGGCAAATACCTTGGATCGTTTGTGTTCCTCGACATCCTCTATGATCAGACAGTTAAAGGCAACCGTTACAAACTTGGATGTTGCATTAAGTAAATAAGCGATCAGGAACAGCCAGAAGTTCTGAGAGAAGGCCCAGATGAACATAGGAACACTCCAGGCAAGCAGATCAAAGATCAGCGTTGTTCGTTTCCGGCCCAGCTTATTCGTAATGGAACCTGCAAACAATTGAAAGATAAAGGCAAAATAAAGATTCACCGAATTGATTAAACCGATTTCTATGTCCGAAAGTCCCGCTTCCTTCATATATAAAGGAGCGTAGAATAGAACGATCGTGCCCGGAATGGCCCATACCGGTTCGAGTAAAATGGAGTAGCGTGGATTCTTCGGCAAATCTTGAAGCAATTTCAATCGATATCCCTTCCTTCTGCGGTTTTCACCGCTGCGAATTCCAACTTCTCGCAGCGGCAAACCCGCTAATGTCTATATGCTTATAGGATAAGAGCTGTTTTGACCGAGTTCATCGGCAATTTCTCTCCAGTATGCATGTCATAACCAATCGTTCCATTAAAGGCCTGTTCATAATCACTCAGCAGTTCCTTGGCTGTCACCATCTGTTCCAGTTCCGGGATGCTTTGGGCAAATTTCAGTGCCGTACTGATCATCGAGTGATTAGCAACCGCACCGATGATACTAATGCCATCATTAATCACGGCTGTTGATTTGAACGTCACCTCATAGCTGTCGTCATATCCCATAGGAATAATCTTGCCGCCTTTGGCAATCAGCTCAAACCCAACATGAAGCTGGTTACCAACCGCGTCCACTACAATATCAAACTTTTTGTTATTATTGATCTCGTATACTTTATCGAGAGTCAGATCCTGAGGATAGAACACGTGATCCGCGATCCCTGAAGCGAACTCTTTGCGGTATGGATCAACTTCCGTGCCTACAGTAAGCCTTGCCAATCGTTTGCTAACAAGCTGACACAGGGAACCGATTGCTCCAGAACCGAGGACCAGTACAGAGTCACTTGGCTTAGTCCCTGCTTTCATGAACGTCTGAAGTACACATCCCAGTGGTTCGATCATCATGGCCGTTTCCCAACTCATGGAATCCGGGATGGCATAGATATACTTTTCGTCCCCAACAAAATATTCAGCAAAGGTTCCGTGTGTCGTCATCCCTACTTGGTAGTCATCAAAATTCTCGCAGTAGATGAACAGACCCTCACGGCAGTATGAGCAGGTACCGCAAGATTGCGTGGGATCAACCAATACCCGATCACCGATCTTGAAACCACGAACTTCTTCGCCCACCTCAACCACTGTGCCTACGCCTTCATGACCAATGATCGTTCCTTTATTCGCCGGCACTTTGCCTTTGACAATATTCAGATCTGTACCGCAGATGCCTGAACCATAGATTTTAATTTTTACCTGGTTTGGCTTTTGAATGGTTGGCTCCTCAATCTCCTGGTAAGTCACCTGTTTGAGATCCTGATATACGAGTGCTTTCATTGAATAATTCCTCCTAGTCGATTGTCGATTATGATCTATGGATTAAGCTTCAAACGTTTTCGAAAGTTGCATCGCATGAAGATGTTCCTGCTTCTGAATCTCTTTCCAGTCTGACAGGATCTGCAACAGCGCTTCCTCGACCCACAGCAATTCTTCCCGTGTATGGGCATCTGAGAAAATCAAGTAACCTTTGGTGAAGATGCCGAAGTGAGCCATTCTCTTTACCATGAACTCGCGGAAAGGGTCTGTTTGAAAGTTATCCTCGGCCAGAGATTGAATGCAGAAGCTTGCATACGTCCCCTTCACTTCCAATTGATCTGTTAATCCGAGTAATACAAGTTCAGATTCCAGACGATCCATGATCCGGGTTGCCGGATCACGCCAAGTCGGCCACACTTTCGCATTTTTCATTAATCGTTCACAGGCAATGGCTGCCGCGAGCGCTGTTGTTTCGCTGGAATGGGCATTGCTGAATCGGACCTGTCCCGACAGAGACATCAAGTGCTCTGGCCCCAAAACCGCTGCGAGCGGTAACCCGTTTGCCATACCTTTGGAGATACAGAGCAGATCAGGCCAGATGTCATATTCTCCTGCTGTAGCCTGTTTGCCCATTCGAATACCGGAAGTGACTTCATCGAATATGATAATGATGTCCAGAGAGCGGCATAGGTTGACGACTTCCTCCAGTGCCTCCCTTTTCCACTCGTTGGGACATAAAACAATACATGCGATATCCTCGGGAGATGAGGTAATCTGGGCCTCAATTCGCTCCGCAGTAGGTTTGTTGACCCAGATCGTTGAACGCTCGATATCCACTGGAATGCCCCGTTCTTTCGTTTGGCCACCATAATAGCCGTATGCGGACCAATCATGCCACCCATGATAAGCCGTCGCAATAACCTTGCTTTTGCCACTTGCGGCACGAGCAAGTCGTACGGCCCCACTCACTGCATCGGCACCACTCTTGGTGAAGCGCAGCGACGGATAACGACCCTCGAACCGCTCCAGAATTAACTCGGCGCATTCAAGCTCGATGTCGGCCGGAACCGAGAAGCTAGTCCCTTTTTTCAGCTGGTGAATGACGGTTAATTGGACTTCATGCCTCGCATGGCCCCAAGACGCCGTACCCATGGCCATTTCGCAATCCAGCCATTCATTACCGTCGATATCTGTAAATCGGGATTTGTAAGCCTCTGCACAACATACGGGTGTATGCCCCGGAAATAAACGTTCAGGTGCTTTGGCTAAAGTGCTGCATCCGCTCGGAATTACCTTTTCGACCTGCTCCAACCACTCCAGATTACGGGTAAATCTTACGGCACGATCGAGCGTGCTCTCTTTTTCTTTCACCTTAAGTACCTCCCTGTTTATTTTCGTTGTGAGTGAATTACCGAACTTTGGTTCCAGGCCAGCATCCATCGTATATGCGATCCATCGTGATCACATTGCCATACAGATCAATGATCAGATCCTTGGCTCGATGGGCATGTCTCATCTCAATCCAGTAGCGGTTCTCTAATAAACGGGCGAAATTGTCTACCAAAAACAGTAACCGGTTCTCACTATGAATCAGTTCTTTACCCAGTACCTGTGGCAGCCAGATGGCCCCGTTGGAATTGAAGCGATTGGAATAGTCACGTACCTCGGTAACATTGGCAAAGTCAGCTTCCTCCAACTTGGTCCAGAATGTATCCGCATCACTGCGAACCTCGGCAAGGTCAATGCCAACAATCGGCAGATGCTGGTATTCAACTTGACTCTCTAGCTGTGCTTTCAGATGACTGAAAACGAAAGGCCACACATCAGCCTCGATTTGACCGCCCCACTTTTTCCAGAAGCGTGCCAGATTATTCTTGCGGTTGAAGTTCCGGTGAATGCCGCTACTGCGTTCCCAGTGATATGCTTGAATATTCGGATTAATGACCGTATCGTATCCGGCAGCTCGTGCCCGCATCTGATAATCAAAGTCCTCGTACCCGTTAAAGAATTTCTCATCGAGGTTACCGATGGTCTCGTACACCTCCCGCTTCATGCCAAACATGGCGAACACCACCAGTTGAACAGAGAAGGTTTCTTTTGGGATATCATCAGGAGATGCGTTCAGGAACAGGTGTCGGCCGATGGTGTCCGCAAAAGCAATGCCGCAATGCTGCACGCCTCCTGTTTGCGGATACAACAGAACCCCTCCAATCATGCCAATCGTAATATCGCTATCCAGTGTCTCTTTCATCATCGGTTGCCAGTTCGGTTGAAGAATGGTGTCAGAATCCAGGAAGAAAATGTACTCTCCCTTGGCTAGACTCAGTGCGCTATTAATCGACACGGCGCAACCGAGTGGAAAATCATGCTGAAGAATCTCGATGGTCACACCTTCTCTTACTTCTTGCTTCAGTTTATCCAGATGTTGAAAGACTGCTGAGCCGGAACCATCGTTGATGAAAATAATCTGGGTGGATGGACTTACCGTCCGGAGCAGCGAATCTGTGAACAAGTTCAAAATGTTATAGTCCTGGTTGACTGGCACAATAATGGTGTAAAGCATGGAATCCCTCCTGATTTGGGTTGATGGAATGAGTACATAAGCTGATTTTGAACTGCACAATTGCTGGTGTTTCTGTCCGGCCTCCCTTGCTTGAATATTTTGTCTTTATTTGGTAATGATTTGAATATACTAGAAATTTATATCATTTTTTGTAAACTGGAAATCTTAAATTCTGAACTCTGTTAATATTTGAATATGTGAGAAAATCAAGTCTTTGCAGCTTGCGCACTGAGAAACGCTGTTGTGAACGCAAAAAAACACCCTCAAAGAGTCTGTGTATCTAACGATACATTCGACTTTTTTGGGGTGTTCGCAATTATATGCGTATTCAATTGAACGTTCTAGCCTGACTTTTTAAATAAATTTACCTTATAGTTTAACTTCTACGTTTCGGTGTGGATCGCTATATTTATATATCCCAGGATTTAGTTCAATCCTTCCGTCAAGTGGAATACCTTTGTAGGTATCAATGTAAATTCCCGAAGATACCATGCCCTTAGGTGTAACTTCAGGTACCACTTCTTTGCCGTTAATACGTAACGTAGTTTGGTTCACACCTCTGAAACTAGGTGTTTTGGAGTATGACTCTACAATTAAATTCTCCCCATCCCTATAATAAGAGAATTGTATTTCAAGTCCATCGACAGTAAGTTTGGTGTACTGCTTTTGTTTCTTGGGTTCATTTAAATGAATCCAGTTTTTAGTGGTATCTCGTTTCTCAACAACGGCATCTTTTAAGATGAGTTTCATTGGAACATCAGACCAGTTTTGATACCACTCAGGGGATTCAAATTGGAATAAATGCTGATAACCGCCGCGATCGTTTCCTATCAAAGTTTTCCCCCCAGTTATTGTATTATCATCTATAACTAACTGGGCTGTATTGTAATGAATAATACCTTTTTTAAGCGAACCCTCTTCATCAATTAGAACCTGGAGATCCAAGGGAGTTATTTTGAGTTGATCTAAAGTGACGCCTGTTTTTTCTTGGAATTTAGGATTGTTATACAATTTTTTAGTGTAAATAGACTCACTTGCTTTTTTTCCATCTGCTACAAAATCAAACTTCCAAGTTGCCAATATACGCTCTGCTTCTTCAATATAACCGAGATGAAGATTCGCATTTGTCCATTCTTTTTCGGTTATATCGAAAACCTGTTCAATCAACAAACCTGTATCTTTACTGGGCAACAAGGTTGGAATTGCCTCTAACACTTGAGAGCCTTCATGTACTACCAAGTGAGGATTACCTCGTCCCATATCAGATGGGGATGAAGCAATTTTATAACGAATAACGGTTTGATTTGCCGAATGGTTAACGGATTCAATATGGATCGTTGGATATTGCGTAACTCCAGTGACTATCGTATCTCCAACAGTAAGAGATGACTTTAAGGAAACATCCCTATCCCGGTAAAAAACAAGATTTTGCGCTTCGAATCTATATTCTTTCGTACCATCCTTTAATGTATCAGGTGTTTCATAGACCCCAATGAGTTTTTGGCTCTCAGGATCGTATCCTAAGGAACCATATACTTTCGCCTTCGAATCGGACTCATCTTTTAAGATATTTTTCTCCGTAGCAAACCCCGTATACTTTGAAAGATCGATTGATGTGTCCAGAGATATCAGCATCTTCATTTTTTCTCCATCTGTTACAACACCGCTTAGATTCATTGTCACACCTGAACTAGCGGACTGAAGATCATATTGCTGACCGATACCATTATTTATTGCGCTTGCGACGCCCCGGCCTCCGATTCGATCCCAATCAATCGTCATACTGGCGAATACAGGAATAGCAACAAGTAAGAAAAAAGTAAAAAGGATGCTTATAGGAATTGCTTTAGCTCGATATCCAGTAGGCTTTTGTGAAGATTTCAGATTGACTCGTCGTTTATGTGCTTCTTTTTCAATGGTTGTCCACATCAAATCATAATCCGGATGAGATATATTTTTTTCCTTATTATACTGATTCATTATTACTCAGCTCCTTTAGTTGAGGTTCAACCATTTTATTGAGAAGTTTTAATCCTTTGTTTAATCTGGATTTTGCAGTCCCTTCAGGTATGTTCATAACTTTAGATATCTCAGGTACAGTCAAATCATTGATAAATCGAAGGACAACAACCGTCCTAATCTTGTCAGGAAGCCCACTATATAATCCTCGTAGCTCTTCTTTTGTTTCCCTATGGTACACACCCTCTTCCACAGGGTTATAACTCTGGGATTTGGACAACAAATAATGCCGCATTTCTTTCAACCATCCAGATTTCCGTCTTCTCATAACGCTATGACACTCATTTGAAGCAATTCGCAATATCCATGATTTCATGTTCCTTACCTTAGTTCTGTCAGCCAAAATAACTTTGACAAATACTTCTTGGCAAATGTCCTCAGCATCTGCTTGATTTTTCATCAGATAATAACAGAAATAATAAACTTGCTCTTTGTACAATTCAAAAATTTCTCTGTCAGTCATTCTATCCCCCCCTTTGCCGTGTTTTCATTAATAAGACAAATAATGTTATGTAATCGTTCATTTTGTTTATAGTTGGTTTTGCTAAATTCTCGGATACCTAGAATAGATTAGTTCAATGTCTCTGCTTGAACAGGTATTTGTACATGTAAACAAGCAAAAAAAGCCGCTAAATTAGCGACTTTATGAAATCATTTGGTCATCATTATCGAGCTAATGCTGTTGGGTTTATTCTCACTCCTAATTTTCACTTCTGCTTAAACCCATGATAAAACGTGTCTACTACAAGCGCGGGGGCTGCTTTTCTCGCGATGTGACCACTTACAACCTGCTGCCACGTCAGGAACATGATGGAATACAGCACATCAACAATCCAGGTTTTATCAAGATCGGAGCGGAAATAACCTTTTTGTTGTAACAGACCGACTGCATGCAGTACCGGTTCTCTCAGTTTCAGATCTGCTCCCTCAATCTCTGGATTATAGTTAATGGTGGTGTCATGAGCCAGAAAATATATTTTGTCGCCCAATGGAATCAGCGCCTCAATCAGCTCAGGTATGTACTTTTCACAGTGCTCTTCATCCAGTTGAACTTGTTGCATGGTCTCACTGACCACCTCGATTGCGCGTAATCCCAGATGAACCATGAGCTGTTCGCGGCTTTCCACATATCGATGTAAAGTCGCAATACCGATTTTTGCAGATTCTGCAATTTCATTCATGGAAGCATTCGGTTTTTCAATCAATAATTTGGTGGCCTCGTCCAAAATGGAATTGAGCCTGGTTTGTTTGATTGTAGTCATTTCCTTTTTCATTGGTATTACACCTCTTAGCGAGTATAGTTCAACAATTGATCTGTTCATCCATCATATGATTGGATTAGACCATAAAATTATAGCATACTTCCTGACCATACCAATGTGTGCGTGTAACAAACAACTTTTATATGGTTGATCGAGATATGAGATTATGTAAAGTTTAAGAGCCGCCATATGGCGGCTCCTAACAAGGAATTGTTCTTCGTTAATACTCATAGTTCAATGATTCTTGTTGCAATATTTGTACAAAATTCACGATCATGCTCTACAAACAGCAGGGTTGGCGAGTATTCCAGCAGTAAATCTTCGATCTGCATACGTGAAATGACATCTACAAAGTTGAGTGGTTCATCCCAAATGTGCAGATGAGCTTTCTCACTAAGACTTTTGGCAATGAGCACTTTCTTTTTTTGACCTGCGCTAAACGTTGAGATATCTTTCTCCAATTGCAGTCTGGAAAAATCCAACTTTCGAAGTATTGATTTAAACAGGCTCTCATCAATCCCCTGTGTGGCCGCATACTCAGATAAATGCCCTCCAAGATCGGACGTGTCCTGCGATACATACGAGATTTTAAGCTGATGATCCTTTCGGAAAAGACCTGTATAAGCAATATCTTCACCACAGATCAGTTTAAGAATGCTGGATTTGCCAGATCCATTTTTACCGTAAAGGGCAATACGATCTCCTTTTTCAACCGTGATACTGACATCCTTGCACACCGTATCGGCCCCGTACGATACCGACACATGTTCCAATTCGACAAGTTCACGCTTGTGAAAATCCAGCTGATGGATCTGCAGTCTTTCTGCACTCTCGATATTTTTGAGAGGTTTAGACTTATCTTGAATCGCAGATTGCTGCCTTTGTTCAATATTTTTGGAACGTTTCATCATTTTGGCAGCCTTATGCCCAATATATCCTTTATCCACCTTGGACCCGGAGTTTCTTGTACCATTTTTGGTCTTTTCGACTTCATGCGACCATCCGCCGGTCCGTTTGGCAGAATCGGATAAACGCTTGATATCTTTTATTAATTTCTCATTACTCGCAAGTTCAAACTGATCTTGCCTTCTTTTATTTTCCCACCAAGCGGAAAAATTGCCTTTCTGAATCTCGATGTTACTTTTATTGATGGAAAGGATATGGTCCACGCTGTGATCCAGAAACGCCCGATCGTGAGATACCAAAATAAATCCACTCTTGCTGCCAAGATAATTACTGACGATTTGTCTTGCATGAAGATCAAGATGATTGGTAGGTTCATCAATGAGCAGAAACCGATTATCCTTCAGGAACAAAGCAGCCAGCATCACCTTTGTTTGTTCTCCGTTGGATAACGTATCAAAAGGCCGATACAACACATCTTCTGACACTTTTAACAGGTTAAGCTCGCGCACAACTTGCCAGTGCAGATATTCAGGATGAATCTCGCCGATGACATCGACGGTCATAGCTCCCTTATTCTCTACCTGGTAAGGAAAGTATTCAAAGCTAACATTCGCAGAGATCTGTCCGCTGTATTCATATTTGCCGAGTAACAGATTGAGGAAGGTTGTTTTGCCTCTGCCGTTCCTGCCGGTAAAACCCAATTTTCAATCGGAGTCCAACTGAAAACTAACATTTTCAAATATATTATCGTAACTGCCATCATAGGCAAAGGTCAGATTGGTAACGTTAATTAAAGACATGCAGATCATCCTTTTTATGTGAAATATAAAAGTAAACTGACGGGATTTCACCATCGAACATGGCATGGATTCCCTCACTTTAATATTTGAACATAATCAGAATGTAGATTCGCTTATACAATAAAGAAACCTGGCGATAAACTACTCAACGCCAAGTAGATCTATGCATAGGAGGGATAAAGTATCGGATTCTGATTAGTTATATTGTGAACCATGCCATTGTTCAAGTTCGTTGACAGGTCCACATAAACATCTACAACCTCTAATTCTGTCATGACTCTATCCCCCCTTTGAAAGTTCAAAATTTAATACAGAAAACGTAACATGGAATACGATATGGGTCAAGGCGCCCTTCTTCAATCTTGGCGAGTAAAGATTAATATAAATATCCTAAAAAATCGAGTTCTCCTTCACTCCATGGCATGCTTCCAACTTCTTTAATCATTAACCCCTCCACCTTTTGATGCCCAACTCCAACTGTGGTTAAGGTTTCATGATCAATTTTCAACCACTTACATGTGTTGCTTACCGTTTTGAATCCATTTTTGCTATACAATTCCTCATGATCCGCAAATAAAAGGACAAAATCAACACGCCCTTTGGCCATCCTTTCCACTTCGGATATTAACAAAGAAGCGATTCCCTGAGAGCGAATAGCAGAAGAAACACACAAATCGATTATCCCTAACACTCTTATGGGTTTTCCATTTAAATTCATTATCCTGTAATCTATTCCTACATGCCCAACTAATTGGTTATCTGGGGCAAATGCCAGTACTCTGCCCTGTGGTATTTGCTTAAAAAACAATCTGTCTTTCGGATAAACTTCCGGAAAACTGGCAACAAGTAATTCTTGAAGAAGAGTTGACCATTCTTCACTTAGATCCACATCATATGTTTTAATTAATTTCAAAAAAATATCCTCCTAAATCAAGCCATTGATACACGTTACGGAGCATAAGCATCCTCTACCTCAACTTTTCGTTCATTCCCCATCGCAATGTATCTTACGTTAATGACATTCCCTTTCTGAAAGTGGGGAATATGTGTGATTGGAATATACGTCTCTACAATTGTTGGGAAGGTGCGGCCGTCCACTTGGGTTACAGTCAAATCCAGTCGTACCCCTGGCCTTCCATCCATACTGGATGAAGTCTGTACAATATCATGAATAATCGCTTCTGCTGGAATTCCGTCCATCAGAATGCTCTTTCGAAGATGCTGATTCTCTTTATTGTTACGTAGCAGTTTAAATGCCATAATTGTAGTGATTGTGCCTGTTATAAGCCCAAAGACAATAATAGCAACAATAGTAATTAATGTGACGGTCATGATAACCTCCTTTTAGTTGAAACTTATGTTAACTACTTCTTGTTTAGATCTCTTATTCCTGCCAATTTGCTTGAATGGGAAAGCTTTAACGTCAAAAAAGCCGCCTTAAGGACGGCTTGCTGCTGTGTATGTTCAACTCAATCTACTTTCGCACCATACGAGCGTACAAACAGAACGGCTTGTTCGCGATCCAAACGTACGCCTTTGATATCCAGTGATTTCAGATCGATTCCTTCCAGGTTAGCCCCTCTTAGATCGGCCCCTTGCAGCTTGGCTCTGCTTAATACAACTCGGGTAAGATCACAGTCTCTCAAATCCGCTTTGGTGAAATCCGTGTCCGTAAAGTCAGCCTCAAAGAAACGAATTCCTCGCAGATCCTGTTTCCCCAAACGTGTATGTCTCAGATTTGTATAGGACCAATCGCCGTGACTTAGTGTGATGCCATCCATTTGCGCACCTGAAAAGTCTGAGCCTGTCATCTTGCAGGAGCTGAATTTGGAAGCAAAGAGATTTGCACCACCAAAGGTGCAGTTTTCAAAAGCCGATTCCGTATGAATCGAACCATTCATGGAAGCCCCTTTGAAGTCACACTCGATAAAACGACAGTTACTCGTTTCGATTTCTTCCATAGAAGCGTTCATAAATGTACACTGCTTGAAAACACAGCTTATGAGTTCTCCATAGCGCAGATCACGTCCCTCAAAATGTACTTCTTCATATTCCTGATCCTTATATTGATACACTGGTTACACCCCACATTGTATATTTCTCCGTCTTACTTCATTAAAGAACTTTTTATACTATACCACACCCCTGTCAAGTACCTGCTTAATCACCCACAAAAGTCAAGTTACTTTTTTTATGAGAAAAATCTGAAAACTAAAAAAGGGACGCATAAAGCGCCCCTCCAGCTCACACTTTTAACTGTTCAAATGTAGGCTTATATATGTGAAACTCTCCAGTTTACTGCTTTTTTCTATTCGTATCAGAAAACATTACACCAGTTTTTTGGACATCCTGTACAGGGATAACGACGGTTTATTGATTTCCCCTACTCTCTGGTATCCCAAACGCTCGTAGAGTTTAATAGCTAGTAGATTTTCCTTTTTAACCGTAAGTGAAGATTTGGACAGACCTTGTGTTATAGCTTGCTCCTCAGCAAAATGAATGAGGTGTGTCCCTACACCAAGTCCTCTACTTTCAGGTAAGGTAGCCAATGTTCCGATGTGGTACTCGTCGTCCTCCGCTTCTTTTAATGTCACCATGGAGTAAAACTCTTTCCAGTGTTGGAGATTATACTTAATCAGGCTCCATTTACGAAGTTCAAACAGTTTGGAGAACGTTGGCAAAGCAAGTTTGTTCATTATAGTGGTCGGATAACACATGATCATGCCCAGCGTTTGGTTACCCATTTTAGCTTCATAAGCATATTGGTGACTGAATCGGTTCTGATTCGAACGCCATAACTTGTTGAATGTTTTCTCAATAATGCCTTTATCCTTGGTACCTGCAAGCGAATAGGCCATATATTCAAGTGCCATCTGATTTAGTTGCCCGCCGACTAATGATTGTGGACTGGCTTTTATTATGGAAATCTTATTCATCGCTGTCACTCCTCTATGTAGCTGAAATTGGACTAAAACCTCGCATCAGGTTGGTTGAATGATAACCCCTCAACGATCACATTCACCGTATCAATGGTTAATCCGGTCAGCTGTTCCACATGTAATCTCACATTGTGTTGCAATTCCCTGCAGACTTCATGCACTTTTGTTCCATAACAAACGACAACCTTTAAGTTTATCTCCAGTCTTGATTCTACCTTGCGGATGGCTATGCCATTTTGCAGACTTTTCCCACTCCACTTTTTGGTGATACCTTCTACAAGTCCTGTCGACATGGATGAAATCTCACTGGTAGTATTCGCGATCTTGCCGACAATTTTGGAGATCACATCATCCGATATTTGAATTTTCCCAAAAACATTTTGAATGGACATCTTAGGTCCCCCTCTTTATGCCTGCATTTTTTTTGATAGAAAATAATATCATTTAATATAAATATAAATCATGAAGAGTCCGATTTCAACTTTTGAATGCAGTCGTCCTCATTTCTACCTGTAAATAGCAAAAAAACCGCGATCATCGCGGCTTCTGTTAATCATACTATGGTAATTTCAATTGAATACGGACAGGAATGTGGGAGGATGGCCTGGTCTCTGTTTTACCTTCTTCTGCCGCCTCTGTTTCTTCTTCTTGCACGAGCCATTGCCTGCCAATTAACGATTGCAGCAATTCAATCTCTTCTGCGGTCAGTTGAATATGCTTCAGAGACAACTCATCTTGAACGTAATCCCGATCCACCTTACGGTCAAACCGGAAATCGAGCAATCGTTTCAACCCGTTAATATGCAAAAACTTGAACTCATAACCTTGACGTATCGCCTTTTCCCAATCGTCTCCGATATCAGCTGCTGTCTGTAGTCTTTCATCAAAGTCCATCGCGGATTCCTTAACCAGAGGCAACAACCGGGAATAGTCTCGACGTTGTAAACATTCAATAATCACTTCTTTGGGTTCCCCACTTGTCAGAACATTCTCTACAAGAAGCCCTACAGGAATGGACAGCTGAGTTCGACTCATTGCTCGCCCTCCTCATTCCTGAGGTACTGATTGAACCAGGCATTCACCTGTTCGAAGCTATCGATACGTAATGAAGGTTTACCGCTTTTCAGCAAACTGTGGTTGGAACCCGGGTAACGAATCAGTTTGGTTTTTTTGCCGTATCGTTTTAGCGTAGTATATAATTCCTCCGCTTGTGCAATCGGTGTCCGATAATCCTGCTCTCCATGCATGATCAGAAGTGGCGTCTCAATGTGATGTGCATGGGCAAGAGGTGAGCGAGACCACAGGAATTCAGCGTTTTTCGCCGGATTACCACCAATGACTCCCTCAACATAGGAAATTCCAATATCACTCGTTCCATACATGGACAACCAGTTGGAGATGCAACGCTGGGTTACAGCCGCCTTGAAACGGTGGGTATGCGCTACAATCCAGTTGGTCATCACTCCGCCATAACTGCCACCCGCTACACCCAGACGTGATGCATCAAGGAAATCGTATGTAGCCAGGGCATAATCAACAGCTTCCATAAGATCCCGGTAATCCCCTCCGGCAAAGTCGCCACGGCAAGCTCTGGCAAACTCCTGACCGTATCCCATACTTCCGCGAGGATTGATCCATAGCACAGCGTAACCTTGCGCAACGAGTGTCTGCATCTCATGACTATATGTTCCCGTATACATTGCGTGGGGTCCACCATGAATCTCCAAAATCAGTGGCAGTCTCCCATTGGTGTCACGTATTGTCGGTGTGGCTAACCAACCTTGAAGCGGCCATCCATCGGAGGACGTAAACTCTACACGGACTGGCACATTTACAGCCAATCCAGCCATGAATTCATCATTTCGCCGGGTGAGCCTTAACATTTCACCACTGTTGATATCCACGCGATATAACTCTCCAGGATGTCCATCTGTCAATGCAGCGATAACCAGCGAAGTACCATCTGGTGTTAAGGTATACTGATAAACATCCTTTTCACCAGCGCCCGTCACCAATTGACACGCCCCATCTTCTTGAATACGGTACACGTCCACATTCCCGTTATGTGTTCCGAGTACATATACACCGCGTTCGGGATGATTGGCATCCGAGACAGGAGAAGGTGACGCACCTGCCGACTTCATATCTCCAAGCGCCGCGTTACCAATCTGCATATCTAATTGAGGTGCGATTGGCCTGGGTATACCTCGATGAACGGGGACAGCGTATAAGCTGTTGTGGCTCCCGCTTCCATACTCACGATCACTGGCGATCAGGATCAGCTGCTGCCCGTCGGACGAATAAGAGAATTGGCTTATCGCCAGACTGGAATCCGTCACTTTGAACAGATCACTCTCTCCCAATCGAACGCTGTATATATCCGTAAAGTACAGCAGATCCGCATCAAGCTCCTCATCCTCTACTTGCTTCGAAATGAAAGAAAGCTGCTGGCTATCTGGCGACCATACCGGGGCACTGATATTCCATAGCCCGGAAGTCACCTGTGTGATTTCCCCGCTTTTAATCTCATATACAAACAACTGGCTGTATTGACCGTCCCACCAGCCAGACCCTTCCGCCTTCGGCGTTGTGCGCTCGAAGACTTTACCTCGCAGCACAGATGCAGGCTCCTGTTGTGCGTCTGCTTTCTTCTGTTGGTCCTCCGGTTGTACTTTGCTGGTAAACGCAATGTACTGCCCGTTCGGCGACCAGATATAACTCAATATTTTACGTGCGGGAGATATCAGCATGACAGTCTCTTTTTGATCTGACTGGAGCGACCATAGTCCTTTACCCCCATCCACTGAGCGAATGAATGTGAGCTGTGTGCCATCCGGCGACCAAGCAGGTGAGGAATCTTTTGTTCCATCCGAAAGTGCAATATCTTCATCACCATCGAGCGAAATTCCTCGAATTTGTGTATTATATTCATTTTTATCCTGATCTATGGTCTGTTCCACATAAGCCACTTGTCCGTTAGCACTAATCACCGGCTGACTTATCCAACGGTAGTGACTCAGATCCTCCGGCATAATTGGTCTTTGATTCATATTGATAGCTCCCTTCTCCGTTTATTTATGGGTTGTCTCCGTACGTGGATCAAGCACATCACGCAGCCAATCTCCAAGGAAAATAACACCGAGTACGGTAAATGTGATGGCTAGTCCCGGGAATGTAGCGACCCACCAGCTTGTTGCAACGTATTGTCTGCCATCACTGAGCATCCCTCCCCAGGATACATCAGGTGGTTTGATACCTAGACCCAGGAAACTGAGTGAAGCTTCCATAATAATTGTCGTGCCGACATTCATACCACAGATTACGATAAAGGATGAAAGGATATTCGGCAGAATGTGTTTCAGAATCAATCTTCCATTCTTCGCGCCAATCGATCTGGCCGCATGAACAAAATCCCGCTCTTTGATACTTAGTACTTCACTTCTTACCACACGGGTGAATGGAACCCAGTTCGTCACCCCGATGACAAAGATCAACGTTGTAATACCCGGGCCAACAATCGCCATCACAACAAGCATGAACAGAATGGTTGGAATCGCCATGAATGCATCACCTACACGCATGATGACTGCATCCAGCCATTTCCCGTAGAATCCGGATACCAGCCCCAGAATCGCGCCAATGATTCCTGACACAATCACGGCACCCATCCCCACGATTAATGAAACTCGGGCACCATATACAATTCGACTCCACATGTCTCTACCCAGATTATCGGTACCCAGCCAGTATTCGGCCGTTCCTCCCTCAAGCCACGCTGGTGGTTTAAGTCGATTGAGCGGATTAACCGCCGCCGGATCATAACTCGTCAATAGAGGTGCACCTATGGCAATTAACACAACCAACAATACAAGCACAGCACCAAACATTCCGGTCTTGCTGATGATCAGTTGTTGCCAGATATAACGAAATCCCGTTGGTGCACGCCCATTGTCTTGTTCCTGTTCTGTACCCGGAATTGGCATTTCATTGCTGCCTGTCATATGATTGCACCTCCTTCTAGTCGTATTTGATGCGCGGATCGAGTAGCCTGTAAGCTACATCCGTCAAGATGTTGATTACCACAACGATAACCGCAATGACAAACACAGCTGCCTGTACAATCGCCATATCATGTGTGTTGACTGCAACGACCAGCAATTGACCCAGTCCAGGCCAAGAGAATACCGTTTCCGTAATCAAGGTTCCCCCGATCAGACTTGTAAACTGCAAACTCATAATTGTCACGACCGGAATCAATCCATTCCGAAATGCATGTTTCACAATGACAACCATTCGGCCAAGCCCCTTGCTGCGGGCTGTTCGAATATAGTCCTGATTCAGAATCTCCAGCATGCTGGAGCGAATCAGCCGGGTCATCTGCGCGGCCAGTCCAACGCCAAGCGTGAATGCCGGCAAGATCAGATGTGACAACCCTCCGCGACCAGATACCGGCAATACGCCAAGCATGACGGAGAACAAGAGGATAAGCATAATCCCCATCCAGAAGTTTGGCATCGCCTTACCAATAACGGATATTCCTGAAATGATGAGATCGGTAAACGTATTGCGTTTCACAGCTGAAATGACGCCAAGTGGCACAGCCATAAGTACGGCAAAAAACATGGCGGCTACAGCCAGTTCAAAGCTGGCAGGTAATCTCTCCAGCACCAGCTCTAACGCAGGCTGATTGTAGCGAAAAGACTGACCAAAGTCTCCCTGTATCGCACTGCCCAGAAACTTCACGTATTGCGTATATAAAGGCTGGTCCAAACCAAGTGCCTGCGTCAAGACAGCACGATCTTCAGCGGTAGCCGTTTCAGGCAACATTAGCGCAACCGGATCACCGGTAACTCGAACCAAAATGAACACAATTAATGAAACAATGAACAGCACCGGAATGATCTGTAGTAATGACTTAAGAACGTATTTGCCCATTCCTTGTTCACCTCCCTTTTAAAAAAGAACGGCAGGAACATGGTTATCCAGTCCCTGCCGTTCACGGCCTATCTTTTCAATGACCGGTGTTATACCCGATGTTACTGTGCCACAGGTGTAATCTCGTCAGCATAGAACATCTCGTCACTGCGCGGCGCGAAGTTCACTTTAGCATTTGTTCCGTAGACACCTTCCATTTGGTACAGATATACGGCTGGGCGTTCTTCAGAGAAGATCTGTTGTACTTGTTGATACTCTTTCTCACGAGACGCAGGGTCCATGTTCACCAGTGCCGATTGAAGCAGTTTTTCTACTTCAGGATTGTTGTAATCCGACTCGCCTTTTGCTTCTTCCAACATATAACGATTGTAGTTATTCGAAGCATCGAACAAGGAGTTACCGATACCAATCATGAAGATTTCTTTGAATGATTTGGAGCTGTAACGTTCACTGAATGCACTTGCTTCCAGGACATCCAGGTTGATTTTGAATCCGGCTTGTTCCAGCATGGCTGCAACAACTTCAGCTTGTTCTTTGTACTGTGCAGAAACGGAGATGGTCATCTCAGCTTCACCTTCTGCATAGCCAGCTTCTTGCAGGAGCTGTTTGGCTTTTTCCTGGTCATAGAGTGACGTTTTGTACAATGAAGGATCAGCACCGAAGTTGCCTGGAGTTACAGACGTGCGGGTTACGATACCTGCTCCGCCGGCAATGCTGTCCACGATTCCTTGTTTGTCGATAGCCAGGTCAATCGCTTCACGTACTTTCGGATCAGCCGTGATGCTGCCTTCTGTCTGACGGAAGATCAACTGAAGCACACGTTGGATCGGCGCTTTGACAATCTTTTTATCTGCTTCGCCTTCGATCCGGGCAATGTCGGTGGACGGAATGGAAGACGCCACATCTACACCACCAGCAAGCAATTCGGATACGCGTGTGGAGGCTTCAGGAATAACGCGGAATACCACTTCATTCCATTTTGGTTCACCGTCGAAGTAGTTCTCGTTTTTCACAAGTTCCACACGATCATCTTTGGTCCATTTACTGAACTTGTAAGGGCCTGTGCCTACCGGTTGTTTCAGGAAAACATCGAATCCTTTATCCGCAATATATTTCGCTGGCAGAATGCCTGCTCCCATTTTGGACAGACGATTCAGGAGCAATGGATCTGGACCATCTGTGATAATGTCTACGGTATAGTCATCCACCGCTTTAACTTCTACGATATTTTTGAAATAACTGTTTTGTTTCAGTGTCTCGTCCTTGGCTACGCGCTCCAGCGTGTATTTTACATCTGCTGAAGTGAATGGATCGCCATTGTGGAAGGTAACACCTTCACGCAGCTTGAATCTCCATGTTGTATCATCAACCTGATCCCATGATGTCGCAAGTCCCGCAACTTTTTTCTGTTCACTGTCATTTTTGATCAGATAATCGAAAACGTTGACCAGAACCGCTTCACTGGAGGTGTTGTTATTGTTGTGCGGATCGAAACTCTCAATGTCTGTTGCTGCAGCAACGGTCAGTGTTGTACTTGCGCTTCCACTGCCCGTTCCTTCTGTTGCGGAACTATCATTCGTGCTTGTCGATTTTCCTCCGCAAGCGCTGAGTACCATTACGACTGCCAGTAACGTGATCCACAAGCCTGTCCATTGTCTTTTTTTCATTGTGATTGCTCCCCCTCAGAAGTTGTATTCCTTGCCAAAAATTCAAGTGCTACTGCAGACAACATGCCCACACCATAAGGCATCGCTGTCTCATCAAGATCAAACATGGGATGGTGGAGTGGATAGCGAGTACGTTCCTCATCATTCCCAGATCCTAGTCTGAAAAACACACCCGGAATCTGTTCACAATAAAAGGCAAAGTCCTCGCCCCCTGTGGAGGGTTTGATATAAGTCCATCCCTTCTCCGCATTAACCTGATCACAAGTCTCTGTCAGCAGGTCAACCATGCCGAGATCATTCACGACAACAGGGTATCCATCGCCGTAGACAACTTCGCATCCTGCTCCAAAAGAATCACAGACACCTTTAACAACCTGCTCGATCAAAGCTGGCATCCGCTCACGAATGGCAGGTGAGAGTGTACGAACCGTACCGATCATCTCCACTTCCGGGGCGATGGCTGTTCCCATATAACCTCCGGTGATTTTGCCGATCGTGACTACTGCCGGTTCAAGTGGATCAACCATCCGACTGACGATATTTTGCAATGCGGTGATGACCTGAGCGGATACCGCGATCGCGTCAATGCCCTCATGCGGACGAGCTGCGTGGCCACCCTTACCAAACACCTTGATGATCAAGGGATCAGCTGACGCAAACGCAACGCCCTGACTTACACCCAAGGTTCCCGTGTTCTGTCCAGGTGTCATGTGTAATCCTGCGATGGCATCAACCTTCGGATTCTCCAGAACACCGTCCTGGATCATGGCTCTTGCACCTGCAAGTCCCTCTTCTGCTGGCTGGAAAATAAATTTGATATTGCCTGATTTCGGTCTTCCAAGACCAGTAAGCAGCTGGGCTGCACCCATCAGGATGGAGGTATGAGCGTCATGTCCACACAGATGCGCTTTGCCTTCCACTTGCGAGCGGTATTCCACCGCTTTCTGATCCTGGATTGGTAGGGCATCCATGTCCGCGCGCAAAGCAAAGGTTGGTCCATCGGTCTCTCCGCGAAGCAGGCCTGTAACCCCGGTCTGTCCGACATTACGTGTAACTTCCAGCCCCAGGCTTTCCAGATGCTCAGCTACGATAGCGGATGTGCGATGCTCCTCGTAACCGATTTCCGGATGGCGATGTAAATCTCTGCGCCAAGCACTTAACTGGGCTTGTAGTGGCTGAGCCAGCTGTATTAGTTCTGAACGATTCATTCGCTGTCATTCCCTTCATTTTTGTCCGATTCAGAAACCAAACGGGCATAGATTGCATCCGCCGAGAATTCGATATGCCTTTTCATCGTCTCCTTAGACTTGATGCTATCATGGGCTTTCAATGCTTCAAGAATCTCCATATGTACACCGTGATTGACGGTACGTATCCGGTCATCATAAGGCATCAAGTCGAGCGCCGGATTAATTTTCGTCCGGATCTGTCTGACAGCTCTCTCGCAGTATGGATTCCCAGACGCTTTGGCGATGGCCAGATGAAATTTCACATCCAGCGCTCTGAACCATTCCCTTGTGCAGTCTGGCTCTATACTTTGTTCCATGTAGCCCTCAAGCAGCTCCAGTTCGCCTGCGGTGATCCGCTCAGCAGCGAGGAAAGCTCCCTCCGGCTCAATGATGGTTCGATATTCAAACACCTTCAGCATCTGTGACCAATCCCGCTTAATTTCTTCTCTGGTCCGTTTATGCGAATTGGCTGTCAGAGGCAATACAAATGTTCCGCCTTTGGCACCCACCCTTTTCTCAATCAAGCCTTTCTCTTCCAGTGAAGAGAGTGCCTCACGAACGGTAATGCGGCTTACGTTAAAAATTTCTGCCAGATCTCGCTCGGCTGGAAGCTGTTCTTCACTCATCAATTCTTTCAAAATAATGGCTTCTTCCAGTTGTTCCCTAATGAATTCACTAACCTTTTTGGTGGATACTTTCTCAAAACGAAATGAAAACGTACTGGACATCTAAACACTCCGATCTGTATATGGTCTAGACCTTATACCATTAATATAATTCCGACTAAACTTATATGCAATACTTTTTTTCAAGTAAATTCATATTTTTTTCTCACCACCTCCAAATTGAAGCATTTTGGCACAAAAAAGACGCATCTACACGCAGCAGATGCATCTTTGCTTTCGTTATTTACACAAGCTACTACGATGACAGAACAACCTTCCGATCGCTGTTATCCCCGGATTTCTTTGAATCCCTTTTTGAAAGGGGAAAATCCGGAGATAGCGGATGCTTCCGATGTAGCTTTCTTTCAGAAAGCTTGTAGGCGAACGCTCCGCTTCTTCAGGCTCTTTCTGTCCTCTCCGTTTTGTGTAAATGTTTAGTTCCTGTCCTCTATAGTTTCTTATTAGCATAGGGTCTGAAATCCTCTGTAACCGCAAGTTTTTTGCTTCCCTCCAGGTAAAAGTTATCATCCGCTCTCCAAGTATGACTCTTTTTGTTCTGTCTGCGGTGATAGACATAATTATAAGGAGAGGTCGCGTACGCTTTGAATCCTCTTTTCCTGCATTGTCTCAGGAAGGTCACATCTTCCCCTATGGAACGGTCCGTGAAGCGGACCTTTTTCAAGATCTCCCTTTTGAATAAAATAGTACCCCCTTGTACAAATTCAACCGGTTTATTTTTTTCAGCGGGGGATCTGACCAACAGTGTCTTGGACGCGCCCAAATAGACGAGACACGAATGTTTGCCCACAATATCACTTTTGGTCCGTCTAAGTTCTCTCACCTGTTCAGTCAAATAATATGGCGAATAGTAGTCATCATCATCAAATTTGGCAATCAACGAAAAGCGAGTCCTTGTTATTCCGGCGTTTAAACTTTGTCCTAGCGAAATACTCTCCGGAACTTGATATACATGAACATTGGCAAGATTTCGAACCCGGTTTTGGTATAATGCCAGATTCATACTGTCATGATTCAGGACAATGATCAATTCTTTGCTTTTATAACGCTGCCGACTGTAATTTTGCAGGATGTTTTCAAAAAATTGCGGCCGATTTGTACATACAACAATGGAAACACCATGACCCGTTTTGTGTTTAGTCAAGACATACCCTCTTTTCAGCTCAGTTTTCTCTCATCATATGTGCTGAAATAGAGTCTGGTATGGACCAATAGCTAGTAACCAAAATACCCAAAAACCCTTTGTCGCCAATAACGGGACAAAGGGTTCTCTAATCTATTGTTTTAAGCCTTTACTATGCTTCGCTACCGTTATTCAAGTACACAGCCTTGCCTGTGCGAGAAGATTCATAGAGTGCTTCCAGGATCTGAGATACAACGAGCGCTTGTTTTGGTGTGACGACTGGCTCCTGATCGTTCTCAATCGCTTCGATCCACTTTCTCATCTCCACATCCGGTGCGCTCTCGCTCTTGCCATCATAGAATGCTACCCCGCCTGCACTCAGTTCAATCTCGTTGGTGTATAGACGGCTGAATTTCTCACCATTGATGCGCAGTCCATTCTTCATATCCGCACCCGCTTCGCTGCCACTCAAGCTGCATTTGGCTTCATCCACGTCCAGTGAGTTAAGCGCCCAGCTGGATTCCAGCATGATTGTTGCCCCATTCTCCATCACAATCATGCCGAAGGCCGAATCTTCTACGGAAAATTGTTTAGGGTCCCACGGGCCCCAGGCGTTGGCCGCATTTTCACGTTGCGAGAGTTCATGATAGGTCGTGCCGAGAACAACCTTTGGTTGGTAGTTATCCATCATCCATAGCGTCAGATCAAGTGCGTGTGTACCAATATCAATCAGCGGACCGCCGCCTTGTTTCTCCTCATCCAGGAAAACACCCCAGGTTGGTACTGCTCTACGTCTAATCGCATGTGCTTTGGCAAAATAAATATTCCCCAGATCACCCGCTTCGCACACCTTCTTCAAATATTGACTGTCTTCTCTGAAACGGTTGTTGTATCCAATCGTCAGTTTCTTGCCGGTACGCTCTGCCGCTTCCAGCATGAGCTGGGCTTCAGCAGAGGTCTTCGCCATTGGCTTCTCACACATGACATGTTTGCCGGCCTCCAGAGCAGCAATGGAAATCTCGGCATGAGAAATATTCGGCGTAAGCACATGCACAATATCCAGAGATTCATCCTTAAGCAATTCCTGATAATCCGTGTAGACTTCAGCATCGGTAGAGCCATATTTCTGCTTGGCTTCATCTGCACGTTCCTGAACAATATCGCAGAAAGCCACCAGTTCAACATTATCCAGTTTACTCAGACTCGGAAGATGTTTACCATTCGCGATTCCACCACAGCCAATAATTCCGATACGATATACTTTACTCATATATATTCACCCTCACTTAAGTATTGGTTGTTTCATTTTACGAAAAGCCGATGGGGTCATCCCCAGACGTTTACGAAATACAGCATGCAAATAGTTGGCATTATTGAAGCCTGAAGCAAGAGCAATCTGTTCAATGGATACGTTACTTTCCTCCAGATTGCGGCACACGGCGCGCAGACGAATATCCTCCAGTACGCGGCTGAACGGCATCTCCGGCTGTACTTGGTAGAAGATTCGTTGCAATTGTCTGCTGCTAATATGAAGTTTCTCAGCTACATGCTCCAGCGTGACCACTGTAGGATGATTCGCTTCCATATACTGCACTGCATACTCATAGCGATATACCGACATATCCCGGACAGGGGCTTCCGGTCGATTCCCCCCGGTGTCGTATGCGCGCACGGTTTTGAGTAATATGCTGATAACCAGTTGCTTGATCGACGTATAATAACCTAACAATTTCTGATCAGATGCCTCATAGGCTTCCAAAAAACAATGCATTGCCCGATGATAATCATTCACTGGGGTAAGCGGAAGCGTTCTCAGCTTTTCAATCGTTTCCTCCGATTCAGCTGCTTCCCAGGGATCGACATGCTCTCTTGGCCTGTGAACGATATCCACATGAAGACATAGTTCATCCATGTCCTCTTTAGCATCAGCCTCCTGATAATGAACGACACCCGGTCCAGTCAAATACAGCATACCTTCCGACAGTGCATGTGTCTGATCATCCAGAATAACTTTACCTTTACCTCTCGGGATAAAATGAAACTCAAACTCCGCATGATTATGGAAATCCACAACTCGGCCCGCTGGAAAAGAAGTCAGATGAAATCGCATCACACGAATCTCATAATGTCCCCACACCATTGCAATATCCAGTCTCTCCAGGAGATCCTGCCGTTCAAGCATTTTCTCATAAGGATACAGGCTCAAGATTGCACACCTCCTTAATAAAACCTAACCCTTCAATTCATTCAGAGTGATTCTGCGCCCTTCTTTGGCAGAGAGATTCGCTGATTCCATCAAACGGGTCAGCTCCATAGCGATTTGCACGTTTTCAGTTGCATCCGTATCATTTTGTATATGTGCGACCCATTGATTGAATGCGCTTTCCCTTTTGTCTGCCAAAGGAAGTTCAGTCCAGTCATCATATTGTCCCTGTGCTGCTTTTGTACGAATCAACAGCTTATCATCAGGTGTCCCGTACAGAAGCGTACCTTCCGTACCATGAACCTCAATCGTAAATGGAGAATGGCTGTTCACAAAACCAGCTTCAACAACGCCAACTGCTCCGGAATCCGTAAACAAGGTTGCAACGGCATTATCTTCAACTTCTTTGCCTGTAATGTATCCGAAGTTTGCATTAACCGCTGTTACTTCCTGACCCAGAAACAGTTTGGCCAGATACATTGGATGGCAGCCCAGATCAATCAGTGCACCGCCCTGACAATCCTTCAGATCATAGAAGTGTTCAGGTAACCAGTTCGAAATCGCTCCATCATGCGATAAACGCGCTCTAACATAAGTCACTTTGCCAAGCAATCCCTGGTTAAGTACCTCCTGAATCGTTAGCGTGTACCCTGCATTCAGACGTGGTAAGGAGACTGTCATCTTGACTTTGTTTGCCTTTACCTCATGAAGGATTCTGTTGGATTCCGCTTGTGTCGCTGCAATAACTTTCTCCGTGAAGATGTGTTTCCCTGCTTTTGCAGCAGCGGTGATCACTTCTTCATGGAAGCGGGTTGGCGCATCTACAATAACGGCATCGATGTCATCCTTGGCCAGCATATCTTCGAGTGAAGCATAGAAGGGTACGTTTAAACGTTCAGCCGCTTCCTGTCCCCGCTTGGCATCTTCATCCCACACGGCTGCGATGATTGTATCTTCATGTTCCTGTGCCTGCTTGATGTAATCCCATGCGTGAACATGCCACAAGCTAATTTTCCCAATTCGAATGGTCAATGTATCTTACCTCCATACTATATAATATTCTGACATTTATCTATAAGTTATCACAGACTTAATCTATTTTTAATAGAAACTCACGACAATAAATGTATAAAATCACGACACATTATAGTGTTAGAAATTAATGCCCAATAACAGGATTTGATTTGAATTTCAGGATTGACAATGCAGATAGTCATTGAAACTCAATTCTCCATCCCTTCAAGTGCTCTTCGCCATAAGCCATGGCATAGTGTTGAAACTGCCGCTGTAATGTTGTCATCTGCTCCGAAATAACTTCGCTATTCGTTCTAACTGTAAATACAGTGTGCAAGTATCATTGTCCCTCATATTGTTTATAATCGACGCGCTCTTTACACTCATTTTGTTTATTGGTTTAGGTGTGAAAATGAGCGTCTTTTTATAGGCTCTGCTATCGGGATGCAATGAGTTACTACGATTAGATATAAAATATGGCTAATCCCTGATGAACCACCAGGGAATGAAGAAGAACCGACCACTTTTTCATAGCCGGCTCTTCTCATAAAAATCATATAGATATCGCGATATTATGTCTCTACAACAGTAAGTGCGTTATTCGGGGCTTTTTGGTTCATGATCGGCACCATGACCAGTGCGCCAAGAAGAAATAATAATCCTGCACCGCCATAGATCGTACTTAGCGAAAAAGCATCCTTTAAAGCGCCTGCGAAGGACATGGAAATGACCATCATGCCAACGAACATCGGATTCAGAACCCCATTCACCCGACCGACGATGGATGCATGTGACCATTTCAGAATCATTGTGCTAATCCCAATATGGATGCATGGGAACACAAGCCCATTCAGAAATTGAACAGTCAGGGTGAGCGGAACGCTCGTCGAATACCCTACAATAGCTGTACAGAAAGCGCCTGCGATCATACCTATCGCAAGAAGAACCTGCGGCGGAACCCGTTTCGCGAAGACAGCTACGATTCCGCCACCAATCAGCATGGCTGCGCCATTCACCATCAGCAGATATTGCAGGAACTCCTTACTCCTGCCCAGCCGCTCCGTTACAATAAACAAGTTGAGAGCTTGGGCGACGCCAACAGCGAGTCCCGCGAGAATAAACGCGAGTCCGAGCATGCGCAGCACTTGGCTTTGCCAGACATAGCGGAAGCCTTCAATGAATTCTTTACGGAACTGTCCTTTCACAGCGGCCGTTTGTGCTTCCATATTATCCTCTGGCAGACGAATAAGGACGAGTGCGGAGAGCAAAAAAACCACACCCATGACAGCGATCGATGTTTCAAGACCAAACGTGCTGTATATGAACGTGCCCAGCACCGGCCCAAGCACCATAAAGATGGCCATCAGCGATTGGAACAGAGCCATCCCTTGCTGAAGCTGTTCTTCAGCCACATGATACTTAAACAATCGCATGCTTGAAGGCTGGGAGAACTGCGAAAGAATTGCCGAGATGAATGCGACAAGGTAGACGGATTGCCAAGAACCGTAATGTATGGTCAGAAGTACTACGAATACCGATACCGCGGATAATAAATCGCACCAGATCATCGTTCGCTTCGGCCGCCAGCGGTCGGCAAATGTACCTCCTATGAATGAAAAAACAAAAATAGGTGCGAATTCTGCTACGCTGATTAGTGAAATGGCGTATGGATCATTGTTTGTTCTTTCCGCAACATACAGGAGAATAGCGAAATTACGTACCCAGATACCGATCTGCAGGAGCACGCTTGATAATAAAATCGTCTGCAGAAACCGATTGCGAAACAGGCTTGATGCATTGGTGCCCTTTTCATGCCTATTCAATCTTTTCAACCTCCAATTTGTCATAAAGATGCCCATCCTAAGTAATGATATGACGTCTCCTTTCAATTCTTAATTATATGGACATTATTGTCGTTCACCTCCTACTAAAGACTGAATTTACAGAGTACATATCCCAAAACTCCTATAGATTCTTGGGGGGACTCCCCTCCTGAGCCAGACTGGCATGGTGTGAGTATGACGGACTAAACGTCATTGATCGGGATATGCTCCAACGCAACTTGCTCCCATGAAGTTACAATAGACTAAGGGTGAAGTAATCATCCGTAAAGAGGTTGTTTTTTTGAATAGAGGTGGCCTACCAGATATATGAAGTCAGATCTAGTTCTTTTGATCTAACTTAATTTGTTGTAGAAAAATATCCTTGGGTCTGATAGACTATAATATAATTGACCATCAGGAGGACATGATAAATGAAAATAGTAACAGGCATATTGTTGACCGCTGCATTTCTGACTCTTACGGCATGCTCATCTACGCCAACCACTGCAACAAGCGACACGCAATCAGGTAACACAAGTGCTGCAACGACGGCGAAGACTACAGAAACACCTAAAGAACCTGTCGAACCAAAAGAAGAAGTTGAAGAACAACAAGTTGAAGCCGTTACGTCTATCAAAAAAGGCGAAACTGTTACAATCGAAGATTTCGCTGACATAACCGTGACTTCGAATAAGATTGCCAAAAAGATAGAGCCATCCAAACCAGGTAGATTTTATACATACTATCAATCAAAAGAAGCGGACTCTAGCTATTTTGCACTGATCCTCAAAGCAAAAAATTTGAGTACGGAAAGTATTACCGCAGACAAAATCGCGGAGGTCGGTCTGAAATACGACAATAAGTATGATTATGATACGTTTAGTACGATTGAAGAACGGGGCGGCGAAGACTTTACCTATACGAACATTACTGATATAGACCCGCTCAAAACCGGAACGATTTACTATCTTGTTGAGATCCCGAATGAAGTGGCCAAAAGCGATAAACCGTTGAAAGCAGAAATTAAAATTCAGGATCAAACGTTTGAATATACAGTAAGATAAATACTTCATTCCAGATTAATCAAGAAGCCTTCGTTTGGTACTCAACTGAACGAAGGCTTCTTGATTATTTAAACGCTCGTTGTCATGCAATTCAATGCCAATGGCAGGAAGGTGTTTGAATGGGACTGCTTTTGGTTTTCAATACAAACATATGCCCAAGGCCCTGCTGTTCAACCTGGCTTGAACGTATAGTCCGGTAACAAACTCATGTTGCCGGGTGACATGCTGGAGCTCTGTAAACGTATCGACCCATGTTCAACGGGGCTTCACATATCCAAACATGATTTTTTGTAGGTCATGGGAACTGTTTTTGTTACAAGGTCCACGTCCCTAAAGCCCCACGTTCTCCCGGCTCCCCCCCATCGTAAACCAACCAAAAAAAAGGCCAACCAGTAATTACTGGCTAACCTGATAATACGAAAAAGCTGCTTGAATAGTGACTTCTAGTGAAGAAAAATCTGTTCGTGACATTACGCCATCATGAAAGAGTGCTCTGCTGTTTGTAATTACACACTCAACAAAGCTTGTAACCTTGTGTAACTATTTTGTACCCAGATATCGTCTGGCTTTGACCCTGCAACGTGTCCTTAACCCGTTCCAGCACATCGCTCTCATAAACGGAGGCACATTCAAATCCAGTTTGCACGTTCAATTCAACGGGTTCGGAGTTCAGATTATACCAGCGAGCAATCAAATCTCCTGTTTCCTCTGCGATCTTCAATGTGGAGAAGGCTAGTGACGAACTTTGTGCATTCCATGCCAGCCATTGCTTCGACAGAGGTAGTTCCACCTGTTGCCCATCAGCTCCAGCATGACCCTCTTGCTCAAACGTGCGTGCTAATGCCCCTAGCTGCACAGTTGTCCACGGAATCGGATACACGTATGCGGATGCACATGCACCTGACTGTGCCGCATCACCTGCAAATGGAATAATCGCATATTCCACACTCTGAGGTCCCAGACATTGGGCTTCCGGTGTTTCAAACACACCCCAATCTCCTAGTTCCGAAGAGGCGCGCAGCAGCGTAACCGCAATCGTACTACCTTCTTCATGCTGTAAAATCTCGTATTCATTCAGCCCTTTGTTTGCAATCATTAATCCATGATCACCATCGGTCACATGTACAAATGCTTGCTGATGCTGCGCATTACTCGGATTCACCCATTCTTTGGCCGGTGTATTGGAACGTTTGGCAATTTCAAAGATGGAATCTGCATAATGATCCTCTGTCACCAATCCCGATGGAAAGAGTGCCCGCAGTCGATGATCCTTGGCCTGATTGTTAAAGTCAGATTTTACCTTGACCATATTACTGCCTGCTTCCAATGTATACGTTGTCGTAATAACCAACGGAACAGTGTTCGGGGCTCGCTGCGCCTTCCGTTCTGTAAAAGGAACCATTTGGCGTTTCTCCAGCTCGAACAGTTCATCTGCTCCAGCAGGAATATTCCAGTGTAATACACTTTCCATGACTGCACGATACGGAGATTGCTCCACGATCCGCAGGTCTGCCTTCAGATGCTCAAAGGTCAGCGTTGTCTCTCCCTCTGGTTGTCGGTAGACATATTCATTGCCGATATCACCGGTATTCTCATATGAATTCAATCCCCTGTACACAGCACCGGAGACCTTATCCTCAATTGTAGCCGTACCATTCTCTTCAAGCGTCACCCGCAAATGACCGTTTTCCATCATCATTCCATGAACCTGAATGAGTTCGCTTGTATCGGGCACTTCAGCAATCTCAGCATTCTCTGTTGGCGTATGAACTGGAATGAGAGCATAGGTCTTATAACCCAGCGAAGGTACATCCACCGCCTGGAAAGTCACTCTTACTTTACGAGCCATATAAGGCTGGCGGAAGCGATCCTTCGGAAGTTCATAACCAAAATGTGCACCCAGATCGTTAATTTCTGCCGAATACGTGCGTCCATCCGAATCGATCAGCTGATATACTGGCAGTTCATCTTTTTCCACTTTCTGCGCAAGTGCCTGGGGATTAGGACCTTCTGGGAAAAATGCTTTGTCCACAATCAGATCCATTTCAATGATTCCATTTCGATTCCAACCACTCGTGTTGAACACAGTGAACAGCACCGCTTCCTCCCCCCAAGCCTCAGCAGGTTGCACATGAATGGACTCAGCAATCGCCTGCGCACTCTGGGAAACCAATTTCTCTGCAAGTTGTCTGCTCTTGGCGAAGCGGGTCACCATCTCACGGTGGATCTCATCCACACTGCATCCGCAGATGCTATCATGCGGGTGGTTCTGCATCAGCATCTTCCATGCATGCGTCAACAGATGATGTGGATAATCTTTTACCCCGGCTATGTGGGCCATGGCGGCCAGTGGTTCGGCTACCTTTTCAAGCAACGTCTGCCCCTGCTGATTCAACTGTTTCAGATAAACCCTGGCAGATGCCGTATTCACCAGTGTTCCCCAACCATCTGTGTGCTGACTGCGAAGCTCGCCCTCAATGGTCGCCAGATGCTCAGGCACATCCTTCGTAACCGCCTCAATGTAATCGTCAAAATTGGAGTGGATAAATTCTACATCAGGATACAACGCAGCCGCCGTACGTAAAGCCTCTGGCAGATCCGTCTGGATCGGCTGATGATCACAACCATTCATGAACAACAGATGTGAAGTCGATGCAAACTTCTCGGCATCTTCCAGATTTTTATCCCAATATACTCGGGCTTTCTCCGGATCAACCGGAACTTCCATCCCATTGCAGTACCAATTCGCGAACAAAATGCCGAGCACTTCCGAACCATCCGGCGAACGCCAGATCATCTCGGAATAGGGAGATTCGTAACTGTCTGCATCAACCACCGCATTATTGAATCCCGTAGGTTTTACCCCACGCCCAAAGATCGCGTTATGAATATCCGCCTGTTGCAGAATCTGCGGCGCCTGTCCCATATTTCCGAACGAGTCTGGGAAGTACCCCGTCTTGGATATCACACCCAAAGGTCGAGCATCACGATGACCGATGAGCAGATTACGCAAGTTGGCCTCGCTGCTGGTCAGAAACTCATCCTGTAACACATACCATGGACCAAAATGGATGCGTCCTTCACGAATATAACGGTCGAGCCTCTCCTGTTGTTCAGGCCGAACCTGCAAATAATCTTCACGAATAATCGTCTGCCCATCCAGATGGAAATAGCGATATTCCGGGTCCTGATCAAGCGTGTCCAGCAGTTTATCCATCAGCTCAATGAGCAGTACATGATGGTGTTCATAAGGCATATACCATTCGCGGTCCCAATGGGTATGCGAGATGAGATGTGCCGTCTTTTTGGTTGTCATGTTGCGTACCTCCTGTCATTAACCTTTGGTTGCCCCGCCCATGCTGAAGCCCTTGGACATGTAACGCTGGGAGAAGATGTATAGCACAACCGAAGGCATCGTATAAAGTAGTGAAAATGCAGCCAATCTGCCGTATTCAACCATACCGTGGCTGCCAAAAAATTGATAAATCGTGACCGATGCCGGAAGTTTCTCCGGTGTCTGGAGCAGGATGTATGGCACGAAGAAGTTGCCCCAACTTCCCGAAAAGGTAAATATCGCGATCGTTGCAATACCCGGCAACATCAATGGCGCTACAATTCGTCTCAATCCGTTCCACACGGATGCACCGTCAATCCATGCCGATTCTTCCAGATCAATGGGCACCGAATCCATGAAGTTTTTCATCATCCAGATGCCGTAAGGAAGTGAGGATGCGGTCAGGAACAGCATCGTGGCAATGATGCTATTTTGCATTTTGAAGAACAGAAACATTTGAAATACCGGAACCATCACGGCAGTAATCGGAAGTGCTGTCATGAACAGAATAGATAACAAGAAGCTTTTTTTGAATCTCATTTCATAACGGGATAATGGATACGCAGCAAGAACAGATACCAGAACAACCAATATCGCTTGCCCTCCCGACAGAATCAGGCCCACACCGAATGAACGAAGATTGCTCGAATCCCCGAGTACATCCTTGAAATTTTGAATGGTCCAGGTACTGGACATTTTGATACCCTGTTGCGCGTTCGGGTCAAATGAAGCCAGAATGATCCAGAGCAGCGGCAATAAAAAACAGAGCCCCAGAAAAACTAGAATCCCGTACTGGATTTTGCGTTGAAGCCCATGTTTGACCATAGGGATCGAACCTCCTTCATGGTTACACTTTCACTTTCATGGATCGCATGTAGAACAGGCTGGCGATAATACCAATGAACAACAGAACCAGAGATATGGCTGTGCCGTATCCAAATTGATAATTCACAAAGGCCTGGTTGTACATGAAGATTGGCAAGGTTTGTGTCGAAGTACCCGGGCCACCACCGGTCATCGTATAGATCAGCGTGAACACACCCAGTGTCTGTAGGGTAACCAACATCATGTTGGTCACGATGGACCCTTTTACCATTGGAATTGTAATGTGTCTGACGATCTGGAACCCTGTAGCACTGTCAATAATGGCAGCTTCTTCGACTTCCTTCGGAATATCATCCAGAGCCGATTGGTAGACCATCATCGAAAAGGCTGTGCCGTGCCAAATATTTGCGATAATGACACTCACCATTGGGAAACTGAACAACCAGGAGATCGGATTCGCCCCAAACCAGCCAAGAATCTGATTCAATGAACCATTGTCACTGAAAAAGGCAACCATACAGAAGGCCACCACAATCTCGGGTGTCACCCAGCCAGCAATGACGATGATGCCAATGACCCGGCGGAACGTCACATTTTTTTCCTTCATTAGAAGAGCCAGAATGAACCCAAGCAATACCTGACCAATCACTGCGGAGAAGATGAGAAAGACCAGCGTACGCCAGACACTAATGCGGAAGTCCGGATCATGGAACATATTAATGAAATTCTGAAATCCGACGAACTCCAGACTCTTGGCTGCCGCCCCGGTCAGAGCCATATTCGTAAAGGCAAAGCAGATCGTCAGAATGATGGGAACAATGAAAAACACAAGCAATAACAGTACGGAAGGCATGAGAAACAGAAATGAACCTGGTGCTTTCCTTTTCATAAGTCACTCTCCATTCGAACCGGAAAAAGGGGAGTATTATGCCTCCCCCTCCGAATATATCGATATCCTTATTTCTCTTCGATGCTGTCCGCGCCAAGGGAACGGGATACGTTATCCTTCAATTGTGTAACTCCCTCTTCCGGCGTCAGCTTGCCAGAGGCAATACTCTCAACGATGCTTTGCAATTGTGCGGATACCGCTGCATATTGATCGTTCGCTGGACGGAAATGGGCTACATTCAAGAGTTCCTGTGCTTCTTTGGTATATGGACGATCGGTATAACCTTCAACTTCTGTGGAATCATTACGTGGACTGAGGCTGCCTTCCGCTACGACGCGCGCAGTCGCATTCTCCTTATTCATCAGGAACTCGATAAATTTCCAAGCTGCTTCCTTATTCTTCGCTTGTGCAGGAACGGACCAAGCCCATCCTCCAGACATCGTCGTTGCTCCAGGTTCTTCCCCATTTTGTGTCGGGAATGGCGCAAATCCTATTTTCTCTTCGACGTTGGCAATTGGAGCCGCACCATTCTCGGCCCATGTCGAACCTGCCCAGCTACCATCTACAGCCATCGCCAGTTTGTCTTGCGGGAACTGTTGCTGGAATGCAATACTTCCAGCTTGTCCATTCAAGGCGACCTGCATGGTCGGACCTGTTTTATCCGTGTTAAACACTTGATCTATGAATTTGAATGAATCCAAAAGACCTGGGCTGTTAACGACCCATTTCTTGCTGGTGTCGTTATACAGCGTATCCGCCGTACCATAGAGCAGCATTTCCAGCGTTTGCATGGTGACACCTTCACCGTTTGCTTTGCCCACGATCATATTAAGCGGTGTCACACCCGGCAGTTTTTGCTTGATGGTACGTGCTGCTTCGAGTACCTCTGCCCAGCTTGCAGGTTTAAATGGAACTTCCAGACCTGCTTTTTGAAACAGTTCCTTGTTGTACCAGATTCCACGTGTATCCGAGGTAGCCGGAACGCCATATACCTTGCCGTCTTCACCCGTAACCCCTGCCTTCAGGTTGTCGATGATGTGTTCTTCCCAATCGGGCCAGCCCTTAACCTGTGTATCCAGCGGCTCCAGATATCCCGCAGCAGCATCGGATTTGATGATGGATGTATCTTCGGCAATAACATCAGGCGCCGTGTCAGGCGATTTCATCTGCAAAACCATTTTGGAGGTATAATCACCCTCACTTGCCAATACAGGCGCAATGTTGATTTTGATATCCGGATTTTCTTTCTCGAACTGATCCACCAAACCTGATTGGAAAAACTTCGTAAGTGTATCTTCAGATCCTGAAGAACGGAACGATACAGTTACTTCCTTCTTACCGTCACTGGTTGTGCCTGTGCTTGAGCTTCCGCCCGAACAGGCTGTAGTAAGAATGAGCAAGGATGTCATAACTGCTGCTACCGGCATTTTCAATGATATTTTTCTCATGATTCGCTCTCCTCTTGTCGGAATTCAACGAACTCCGAACGTTATGATGTACTCGCAGGTTATCTCTTGCTTCCCTATCTATTTCTGTACGCGGAATCCGCAATAATCCATAATCAGTTCACTAAAGAGCATGTTGGACCATGAAAACCATGGACGTGTATATTCATGTGGATTGTTGGCCGAAAAACCTTCATGGGTCAGTCCGGTATCCGCATCCGTCTTATGGATAAGCTGAAGCAATCGTAGTTTTTCATTGCGATCCTCTGTAGTCAGCCCCTGCATCGATAAAGCGATATGCCAGATGTACCCTTCTGGTGTATGCGGACTACCGATTCCCGCTGCTGCTGTTCCCTCATAAAAATACGGGTTGTTCGTGGATAAAATGAAACGGCGTGTATTCTGATACACCTCGTCGTTCTCCTCGACATATCCGAGATAAGGTAAAGACAGCAGGCTCGGCACATTGGCATCATCCATCAGATTGTGATTGCCTTTCCCATCCGTTTCGTATGCATATATGGTTCCATATTCCGGATGTTCAACGGTGCCATAATCCTGAATTCCTTTGTTGATTTGTTCCTCCAACTGCTGTGCAGTCGCTGCCAGCATTTCATCCTTGAACACAGCTTCAGCAATTTCCTGCAGATATCGAAGCGCCACAACGGCGAACATATTGGATGGAATCAGATAACCATATTCACAGCGATCATCGCTAGGACGGAATCCCGACCAGGTCATGCCGGTATAGACTGTTTCAGTACCTCGTCCCTCTCGGGTGAGCGTATCGGTTTCGGGAGCATCCAGACGTTGGAACGTGTAGGGTGATTTCGTCTCATGATGCTGTTCCACTTGCCATAACTGCATGATGATCTGGGTTGCTTTACGGAACGTATTATTGAATTGAGTTGTTCTTCCCGTGTTCTTCCACAAGAGATAACTGAGCTGAATCGGATAAGCCAGAGAGTCGATCTCATACTTCCGTTCCCAGATCCAATCATTCATCTGCGTCAGGTCTTCCTGATGTCCTTTCCCACTCTCCGTCTCATTAAAAGCGTTTGCATAAGGGTCCAGGAGAATATAATTCAGTTGACGTTCAACCAGCCCAGCGATCATGTCGGCGATATCTTCATCCTCTGAAGCGAGAACCAGATAAGGTCTGACCTGAGCGGCAGAATCACGTAACCACATGGCAGGGATATCTCCCGTAATCACAAAAGTTGTTCCATCTTCTTTGCGCTGAATTGTGGTCGCCATCGTATTGGTAAAACAATTTTTGAACATTTGATTAAGTTCCGGATGGTCTGGCATACGTTTGTTAACCTGATCAATCATGTCGTATATCGAGGGGGAAATTTCTTGATCATCTCTGGGTGTCAGCATGTTGTCCTCCTTATGTAATCCAATTTGTTAACCGCTTTCATCATCCTAAAACGAATATAATGTTATGTCAATATGTTTATTTGTATATTAGCATGCTATTTTAAATTAAGGACAATAAATAGTATACCATTTAAAGTAATTCTCCCCATTTTATCCACATAAAAAAGAGACCTCGTTTACACGAAGTCCCTGATTGAACACAATGAATATTAAGTTGCTAAAATTACCCCTTTTGTTTCACTATACTTGTTGACTTACCCTTCACCAAACGGGCAGGCAAAATAACCCTATTCACTGCCATCTCGTTGTTCTGCATACTCTGAAGCACCATCTCGAACGCCTGTTTTCCCATATCAAACTGGCTTTGTCTCATATGTGTTACACGGCTTCTTTCGGCAGCGTTTGGACTGTCAAAACAAATGATGGACATATCTTCAGGTATCCTCAGACCAAGCCGATCCGCTGCCTGTTCTGCAAGTAAAGCAATATGATACTCCGCAGCAAAGAGTGCAGTAATCTGGGGGTATTTCTGTAAATGTTCCACCAGTGTCTCCACATCACGGACCTCGACTTGAGGATCAAACACACTTGGCAGTGTCGAAAGAAAAGATTCTAACCACAGTTCCCTGTTCACCAGCACTCCTTGATCATTATGAGCCTCAATGATTCCTTCAATTCGTTCTTCAATCGGTGTAGTGTTCGCCGGAGGCTGCGTCAGAAAAGCGATGTGTCGGTGACCGAGATCGAACAAATAATTCATCCCTTCTCGCGCCGCGCCTACATTATCCGTACTCACAGATGAAGCCGGAATGCCTTTTAAGTACCGGTCAATCAGGACAAACGGGAATTTGTTAACGACCAATTTAAGAATCTCATCGCTGAAATATTCACCTTGTGCCGGGAAAATAATCAATCCATCCACACCCAGTTCCAGCAGTTCCTGAATGCTCTGTTCCTCCTGCTCGGGAATCCCGAAGGAGCGTCTAAGTACGAGAAAACAATCATGCTCTCGCGAAGCTTCCTCCATGCCATATAACAGTTCTGTACCATACATATCGCTGAAGTTAGTGATGACCAGACCAATGAGCAGCTTCTTCTCTGGATCTTTGATCGCAGCACGCGGAGCAGGTCTGTTAGGTCTTTCTTGTGTCATATCTGCTGTATCAGCTACAAAAGAACCCCGTCCCGGCTGACGAACAATCAATTGTTCACTCGCCAACATTTCAAGCGCCTTTTTCGTCGTAATCCGGCTCACTCCGAATTCATCACATAATTCCTTCTCCGAAGGAACACGTTCACCCACTTGATATTGATGAAGCTGTATCCGTTCGCGCAAGGATTCAAAGATCTGTTCATACATCGGCTTGGATGCCGAGTCTTTCCCCAATACAAGCACCTCCATAAATACCCATACTTCTCATGTTCTACATCCTAATATATCATGTTATATCATTAATGTGAAGAACGGAGACAACTCACCTGCTGTCATATGAGAGCAAAAGAAAAAGCTTCCCAATGGATGCTTCATTAATCTTAGGCGTCAGATGTGAATCGAGATACAACAAAAAGCCGACAAGCCCTAATACCTCGGCTTATCGGCTCCTTGCTTAGATGGTCAAAATGTAGTTTTCATCCATGTCATACTTTGCATAATTAAGGTTGCAGACCCTCAGCAGACGGTGGACCCACTTCCGTTTCAGTCTCTTCAGGGCTCGAATCTGGTTCTGGAACGGATTGTTCTTGTGCTGCGCTGACGAACAATCGTCCAGCTGCTTCCGCCTCTACTTTGTTGCCTGCTGCATCCTGAGCTCGAATCACAATGACTCCACCATCCAGAACAAGGGATGAAGGTGTTGTGTACGTACCCGTGTAACGACCAGGTTCGGTCTCCACTAATGGAATCTCTCCTGCCCCTTGGGCATTCAGATTCAGCGGTAACTGAATCCGGAAAGATGCTTGCAAACCAGGTTTACTGTCAAATGAAACAGTAACACTCTCTCCTGATGTGATTCGAACATCCTCAGCCGGAGTAATATTCGTAAGTTCTGGCAACGCCGTTTCCACGTAGACGGTGCGGGTTACGGTAGTTTTATTGCCAGCGAGATCGGTTGCTGTAATGGTAATCGTGTTCTCGCCTTCGTTAACCAATACGCGATGACTGAAGCTTCTGTCTTTGCCCACTTGTACGGTTTGTCCGTTAACAGTCAACTTATCGAGGAATTGTTCCACGACATTACCCGTTACGTGAACAACTTCCGCATTGATGCGATCTCCTTGAGTTGGCGTAACAATGGTCAACTGCGGTTTGGTCTGATCCAGAATAATGACGACGGGGAGTGAGCGGTCGGTCGTTTTCCCGTCCACCACTGCCTCGGCAGTAATCGCATTAATCCCAGAACGGAGTTTCACACCGTAAGAGAACTTCCCATTTACCACAGTTGTCGTACCAGCCAGATCTTTGCCGTTGTAGATCTTGATCTGAGCGCCGGATGCCGGAGACGTTCCCGACACGGTGAAGGTTGATTGATTCGTATACGTGTTCGCAGGTGCTGTGAGCACAGGTGCATTTACCGGATATCTCACAACTGCACGAATCATGTAGTTACCTTCTTCATCAGGTGAAGTGCTCCACGCTCCACCTACTCGCTGCCAGCTTCGACCTGCATTTGGACCATCCTCATCGGTAGCGAGTCCCGGAGCGCTAGTTCCAGCTAAACTCTGTACGTACACGATATAGAAATCACCCGTTACAATGACCGGTTCCGGGAATTCAACAGTTGTCCATTGATCGTTTCGAAGTGCAGTACCGTCAAATGGTCCAGCCAGTTGTCGTCCCGGAGCTCCGCCCGCACCCGATGCATCATATACGGCATATTGGAACGCTGTGCCTCCAGGTACAGGCCATTCGGTGTTCCAGAATCGGAACGATGCACCTGTCAGTTGAGCGGTCTCCAGCTCTGGTGTCATTCGAACTGCCCAGGCGTTATCCGCAGCGTTAAAAGCTCGTGCGTTCTCTGCTGTTCCATCATCATAAGCAATTTCCCCTGGAAAACCGATGAACGGTTTCAAGGCAACATTCGCCTCTGCCGTACCATTACCAGGTACAGTTACAGTAACGGTTTTACTGTAGTAATCAGCAGCACGGATGGACAGAGTATAACTTCCTTCCAGTACCTGAATAACGAAGCTACCATCTGAACCTGTGTGGACTTCGCCTACATTGGCATCTTCCACCACGAGAACGGAAGCATCAGCCAGAGGTTGTCCTGTCCGCTCATCCGTTACAACACCTTCAATCTGCCCATGCGGGATTGCCTCCAGATTAAAGTTGGCTTTGGCTCCACTGCCATCGGTGATCGTTACCTGCTGAGTTCGAGGATAATATCCATATGCTTCAGCTTTTAACGTGTAATCACCTGCTACGTGTGTGAAGTTATACTTGCCTGTAGCTGGATCTGTCTTCACCGAACGTCCGGTTTCCAGTACGGTAACCGTTGCACTTGCAGGCAGGCTTTGTGGATTAACCGAACCTGTTTCCGGTTTTTCAACTTCCGGTTGTTGTTGTTTCGTTTTGTTAAATTCCGCTTTGTCAGTCCGCGAAATTTTGTACCATGGATTATCATAGGACGGTTTAGGTTTGTCATTGTTAAGCACAACCGCACTGTCCTCCGTTACCGTCTCAGCAGCAACTCCCAGTACACGGAAATCATCAATGAACCAGCCTGTCTTCACAACACTGTTATCTGAGGTCAGGCGGAACCGGAATTGAACTTCATTACCGGTAAGTGCATCCAGATCATAAAATACGGGTGTCCATTGTTTACCGTTTGTACTATGTGAGAATTTGCCCAGTTCTGACCATGTGGTTCCACCATCCTTGGTGACTTCCACATACCCGTAGTCGTATCCACTCTCAATCTCGTACCAATGATTAAACGTGAGTGTTCCTTCGGACACGTCCGTCAAATCAATGACCGGAGATACGAGTGAATAATTGGAGCCACTCTCATACGTATTGTCGAGATCAGTCGCCCAGACATTCGGCGGAGAAACCGCGCTGGCAGGTCCCGTTACCGGAATGCCGCGTTCCCACTCATCTTTGGTTCCTGAATGAGTCCAGCCATTATCATCACTGCCATCGAAATGATCGATGTAGATATCCTGAGGCACCTCTACTGTAATGGAGACCTCATTCGATTTATCGCTTTCATTGCCACTATAATCAAGTGCGGCAACGGTATAGTAATACGTCGAATCTGTCACCGTAGCCGTATCCGTAAACGTTGTTCCGGTTGCAGTTCCAATGGATTCATAACCTGCACCTGCGGTTGTGGAGCGATATACGATATAGGATTCAAGATCCTCATCGTTCGGACCAGTCCAGCTCAAGGCTACATTACCAAGAATATCGGCCGTCGCAGACAATCCGGCAGGTGCGCCCGGAGCAATCTCATCCAGCTCTTCTACAGCAAAATCATCAATGTACCAGCCAGCCTTTTGCAATGAATTATCACTCGTCAGATTGAACTTGATGAACACCTGTTGTCCCGCGTATTCGCGAAGATCCACATATTGTGTCTTCCAATTGCCACCTGTACCCGTGAAGGTTAACAGTTCTTGGAACACAAAATCGCTATCCTCGGAAGCGATGTATACCTTGCCAAAGTCGATGTTATTCTCCAAGTCATACCAGTGCTTGAAGGATAATAACGCACCTTCTGGACTCTCGGTAAGATCAATTGGCGGCGCAAGCAGATATGCATTGCTATTCGCTACATAAGTCCCTTGCAGATTGGTTGCAATTACCTTGTCACCGGAGTATGCACTTCCAGGACCACTGCTTGGTGTTCCCCATACCCAGGTACTTCCGGTACCACCAGTCGTGAAGCCCAGCTGATCTTCTTCAAAATCCTGAAGGTATCCTGGCTGCACACCATTGGACACAGCCACTTTATATACCTGACTTTCGAATCCGTTGTTGCCGTAATCATTCACTCGGATATAATACTCCACACCTTGCGGTTCAATAAGAAAAGCAGGGATTGTCGCTGTATACGTCCCATCTTTGTTATCTCCAGCAATTCGATTCATCGGCAGATAGACGTACTGGTTGGTACCTGTCGTTTTGGCAAAAGCCTCAACGGAGACTACCGCGACGTTATCTGTCACATGAGCGGTTAATGGTATATCAATGCCTGTAAAGGCTGAATTGACAGGGGTATGTGCCAGTACTGGCTCTTCCAGATCATCTCCGGCTGTAACCACTCTGCCGGATACTGTTCCAATCCCTTCGAGTACAGAACCCACAGCATCAAGGGCATTAATAATGCCGTGACCGTAGCCGTTATTAGGAGAGGTCGGATACTGACTATCCGTTCTCGGCGTGGCTGTATCTGTAATGATCTGCTCCAGCTGATCCACGGTAAGGGAATGATTGGCCTGAAGCAGCAGTGCAGCAAGGGCGGTTGTATGCGGACCTGCCATGGATGTTCCGTTCCAGCCTCCTTCATATACACCGCCCGGAACTGATGAACGGATATTCACACCAGGGGCAGATACTTCCGGTTTGATCTCATCATAAGGGGATGGGCCCAGTAGGGAGAACGAAGCCAGATTTCCGTTGATATCGGTTGCTCCTGTAGCAAAACTTTCAGGATAGTTAGCCGGGTTAGCAACAGAACCAGGTCCGCCCGGGTTACCCAGTCTCACATTTCCTGCTGAGAATTCCGGAAAAATCTGAGCATCACGCCAGGCTTGCACCATAGGACGGAACCATTCATCTAGTCCGGCACCTCCACCCCACGAGTTGTTTACCACATCCGGTGCAAGTTCAGGATGCAGATTGCCTTCCGCATCCACTGGAGCGATCAACCACTGTCCGCCATCCAGAATAATGGCATCCGTTGTTTCCGGATTGAATATCCGTACACCAATCCATTTCGCACCGGGAGCAACCCCGATCTGGTTGGTGCCATTCGCTTCAGAGCCAACCATCGTACCCATCGTGTGAGTACCATGTCCGTCTTCGTCCGCAGGGAGGGAAGCATTACTGTGCGGATCATACCAGCTTAGTTCGGGATCAACGATATTGCCCGAAGCATCCAGTCCCCGCCATTTGCTGCGAAGCGCCGGGTGGGTATAATCCACACCACTGTCCAGATTAGCAACAACAATCCCTGTTCCATCGATGCCCCGATCCCACACGGCTGGCGCATTGATGTAATCCAGGTTCCATTCCACGTTTTCAGTCGCAAGCTTGTCCTTGGCAGCAGGCTCCTTGTCTTTAACTCCGACTGAAGAGTCTTTAGCTGGCGTTTGTACAGCATCTTTGCCTGATGCCGCATTCGCCGGTTCTTTACTCACTTCGGCTTTCTGTAAGTATCGTGTCTCATTCGGTAGAATCTTCTCCACCTCAGGCAGCAGCGCAATCTGTTCCATGACTTCTTTGGTACTCGTCACTGCCAATGAATTGACAATAAAATAGCTTTTATATTCTTTAACCTTACCCAGGTCAACTTCCTTTTCCAGATAAGTTTCCAATGGATATTGTGTACGCGAGGCCGTTTCTCGCAGAGAGCTGACGACCGAATTACGAACGGACAGCTTTGTGGCTGAAGCCGTTTGTTTGGCTATGGTCGCCTTTTCAAGGGCCTGTTTGGAGACTGCTGCTGTATCCACCTGTTCCTTCATTTTAACCAGATAGGTAACATACTCACTACCATCAAATTCTTTGGTCAATTTGGCGTTTACTTTGGACTCCGTAACTTTGGCAAGTCCAGATTTCATATCCAATTTGGATGATGTGGAGTTTTCAGCTGAAACCGGATGAATGATCGAAAATGCAAGGAGAAGCGAGAGCCCCATGGAGATGGGCTTGCGTAACCGATTAATCTTTATCAAACTTTTCCACTCCTTTTACCCGGTTTTTTAATTTAGTCTGGTACATATGCCCTTCTCTGCAGAATAAAACGGTAAATAACCTTTATTGCGGACGAGATAGATACTCTGGATTTCACATAAAGCCTCACCTCCTTTACAGGTCTGGTTAGGGATCAATATGAGTCAGAAGAGATAACAGATTAGTCTATGTTTTTTACTTGGAAGTTTAGGAGATTGATTGAGTCGGATTAAACCATGTGAGTGAATAGTTTGGGTGTTTGAATAATGCAATGAGAGTGAATGTCTATAAGCATTCATGTGGAAGGGTAATCTGGAGCGTTAGCAGAACGCTTGCTAAGGAGTGGTGGATATGACTTTCGATCGCGATTCGAGTGAGTAGTTAAAATTTTAATTACATATAATAGTCGATTAGGGATTTAATTGGATTTTATTGGTATAGTATAAAATCATTATTCGATATATACAAGCACTTTATTGAAAAATATAGAAAATAAGTCTATTTAATGCTTTTATGTGTCTCATGTCGCTTACACATTTCAGTTTATTTTTCGCATTCCTGCATGTTTTTGATAAATAATAGTTTGTAGTAGTTCTATATAACCAAGACCCGGTGCTCAAAATTTCAAATCAAGAAAAAGAACGACATGAGAACTCTCATGTCGTTCATATCAAAATTTATATCTCATCATGTAATGTTCACGCCGCCACTTGCATAGCCAACAACGGTATTCACAAGACTAAGTCCAGTTGCCGTTGCAGAGAATACAAGCAGAAGTCGTGTCTGTGCAGTCACAGGTATAGCCAATCCAGTTGTGATGCCGTTGGAGATACTACCCAATGCAATAATACCGGTGAGTGGAGGTGCCAGTGTAACGACCGCCCCCGGAACCGCAGTAAATGCATTATCAGGAGTAGGTGAACTGAATAATTGCGCAGTAATGGTCACCGTTGAACCAACCAAGGCCAAGGCTGCTGTGGTACTGAAATAGGCAGCAATCGAAGTTATAACGCCATCCCGTGGTGCAGAGAACGCAAAGTTTATAAGTGGTCCGACAATCGTTCCCGTTAAATCAATCGTGCCACCAAGAATACTGACTCCTGTTGCCGAGCTGCCGAAACCGATAAGGCTTGTCGTTCCAACCAGTCCACCAGCAATGGTTGTCAATATGGCAGGTCCGCCAGAAGCAAACGGTATAATAGCTCCCGAACCCGTAGCCCCAGTAACACCAGTGCTGCCAGTTGCTCCGGTAGCCCCGGCTACTCCTGCAATTCCGGCTGCACCTGTATTTCCTGTCACACCCGTCGCTCCCGCCAAACCTGGGTCACCCGTTGCCCCGGTAGCCCCGGTTACTCCGGTGGCGCCTGCTACGCCAGGATCACCTGTTGCTCCTGTAACGCCAGCTGCCCCAACAGCTCCTGTACTCCCCGTTGCACCTGTCGCTCCTGTTGCGCCACCTGCTGGACCTACACCACCCTGAGAACCAGCAACGCCTGCCGGGCCTTGTGGACCAGGTACGCCCTGAGGACCCGCTGGTCCTGCAGGTCCTGCCGGACCTTGACTCCCTATGTTTCTAAGCCCTGTTGTGATAGCCAATTCGGTCGCCCGGATCAAAATGACCAGTTGATCTTTCTCAGCCGAATCGATATTCCCCTGTAAAATGACAGATAGGAGCACATCCAGCAATTGCTGCAAATTGGTTCCTACACTGATCGGAGAAAATGGAACGGCCTCTGCAGATACAATGGTAAGCTCCAAGACCGCTTCGAGATCTGCCTTGGTTCCCTTTTTCAAATCCGAATGATGAACCAGAGCCAGTAATTTACGCAGTACCTCAATCAGAAGTGAAACATTATGAGGCGTGGGATTGGCAAAAACCTGTACAATTGCTCCCTTCAACTCACCAATTAATTTGAGAAGCAATTCAGCTTCTTTGTCAAAACACTTATGATGGTGATGATTGTGGTGGTTATGATGATGCTCGTGGTGATGTTCTTTGTGCTGCTCTTGGGGATGGTCACAGTCCTCAGCTTTTTTTTTCTTAAATCCGCTCCAACTGATGCGTTTCTTTGGTTTCATCTTTTTTGCAGATCCTCCTTAGTGAGTCTCAATCATTCCATAGGCGAACATCACTGGTTTGATGATATCAGTATATTTAACAAGCAAGAATTTCGTGATTATTATATAAGTGAATTTCCGAATTACAGTTTTCAGCTTGGAGGAACCTCCATTATCATGGAGAGGATTTTGCACGGAAGTCAGCCCTATGTATAGCCCAACCAAAAGAGCGCTATCCAATGAGTACAATACTCCTGGATGCGCCCTTTTTATAAAAACAGTATTGAAAATGATCTTTGAGATTAATCCAATTCAATTTTGAAAACAATCGGTGCATTACTCTTCACAGTTGTCGTTGTGATCGTCAGTGCGTCCGCTGTTCTCTCCCATTGCGGCTGTTCTTCATAGCCAAGTACTTGAATATCTTGAATGACCCCTTGAAAATGGTGAGAACCTTCCTTCAGCGATTTAATGTGAATCACTCCGTTATCCGGGTAGGCAAGAACCGTGGCATACAGACTACTTTCTTTTATCGTAAACCGTATATCTTCACTCGTAAACGCCTTGGTATCCCCATCCGTAAATTGCCCTTCCTTCACCTCGGTTGGACCCTCTCCAAACGTACGCCAGAATGTCGTGTCATAGATCGCTTCTCCATTCACTTCAAGCCACTTGCCGATGCTCAGCAAAATGTCGCGATCTTCATCCGGTATACTGCCGTCTGCTTTAGGTCCAATGTTCAGCAGCAAATTTCCGTTTTTGCTTACAATATCGACGAGATCCCGAATAATCTCCTCGGCCGTTTTATAGTTATTATTTTCCGTATAACACCATGAGTTTTTAGCGACAGCCGTATCGGTTTGCCAAAAATAGGGCTTAAGCTCAGCGAATTGTCCCCGCTCCACATCCGGAACGGCACTGCCAAACATATAGGCCTCATGTTTATAATTGATCGCAACAGGCTCGCCCCATTCTTCGCCTTTGTTATAATAATAGGCCGCAAATTTCTTCAAATAGGGTTTGAATGCAACCGTTTGAATCCACCAATCGAAATAGAATACCTTAGGCTGATATTGATCTACCAGTTCACAGCAACGAATCAACCAGTCTTCCAGATACTCCTCGGTCGGAGGCGAACCATACAGATCATGATGATCCGGTTCTGGCATGGCAGGCCAATAGAAATCACCACGTTTCAGGGGCTCTTGAATATCTGACTCGAATTCCTTCCCGTGAGACATGAAGAACCAATGCTCCGCACGGTGGGACGATACACATAAGGTTAATCCCTGCTTCTCATATGCAACCTTCATCTCGCCCAGAATATCTCGTTTGGGGCCCATTTCATATGTGTTATAGTGAGAGATAGAGCTCTTGTACATCTGAAAACCATCATGGTGCTCAGCTACAGGCATAACATATTTGGCTCCGGCCTGTTTAAATAAAGTTGCCCATTCATCGGCATCAAACTTCTCTGCACGAAACATCGGGATGAAGTCTTTATAGCCAAAGTCCTTATGAGGTCCATACACCGCAAGGTGATGTTCATAAGCCTTGGAGCCTTGAATATACATATTTCGCGAATACCATTCGCTATCATAAGCCGGGACGGAATACAGCCCCCAGTGGATGAATATACCGAATTTCGCTTTTGGGTACCATTCTGGAACTTGGAAAGCGCTGAGCGAACTCCAGTTGTCCTTAAATTTACCGTTCGCAATTGTTGCTTCGATCTGTTGCAAATATTCCTTTTTGTCCATGAACTGTTCTCATTCCCTCCGTTATCGTCTGCACTTGTATTGTAGTGTTACGGCCAAAGGTTAAACATGCAGAACACTAACTTTTAGATGGACAATACTAACCTTGTATGGAGATGAATAACATGAACCACCAAACGTTGCTTACAAACTACCTGTCCAATCTGCAAGTTGAATTATTCATGGTCAACTATAATCGTTGCGACATCGATTGGAGAGATCTGGATTATACACCCGATTACAGCAAGTTTTATTTCATATGTGAAGGTGAAGGCTGGCTCAGGATTGGGAACGAAGAGTTTTACCCTGCGCCTAATCAGCTTATTTTAATGCCGGAAGGAATCAAACAATCCTACTCTGCCATTAATGACCGTCCTTTTCTCAAATATTGGTGTCACTTTAGTGCAAAGGTTGGGGGAATCAATTTGTTCCAAATTCTGAAATTCCCGAATAGCTGCACGTTGGATCAACCTGAGTTGATTCAGGGGATTTTCAGCAGTATCCTTGCATATGCAAAATCCGACTCAGTCTATGCCCATATGATGGCCAAGAGCAAACTGACTGAGTTACTGTCCCACTATATAATGAATCTCGATCTGGATCAGATCTCTTTTATTAACGTGCCGGTTATGGAGAAGTTATCTACCATTCTGGCTTACATTGATTCCAACATTGAAGAGAATATTTCAGTTCAGGATCTGGCCCAGATTGCCTACATGCATCCGAATTATTTCATTCGATTCTTCAAGCAGCAGATTGGCCTTCCTCCGATCCTCTACATTACTGGCAAAAAAATCGATAAAGCCAAGGAATTACTGACCTGCACCCCGAACACAATCACTGCCATCGCAGAGCATCTCGGTTTCAGTGATTTGTATTATTTCTCCAGACAGTTCAAAAAGCATACAGGGCTCACACCTACGGAGTACCGTAGACAAACAACAGTACTGACTACGAAACATGGTTTATGAACAAGCACAATTAAGAGAGAGTTCCCTCATTCGGAACTCCCTCTTAATTGTGCTTGTTTCTGTTCAACAACTCTTGCTGGATTACTTTTTTGAGTTCTCTCAAATAAGTGTAACCATATTTTTGATCCGGCTCAAGATATGCCCCTTCCGCCCATTCATTCCAGGCGTTAACAAAGAGATATTCACTATTGTACACTGTCCTCGCTCTCTCCATCTGCCTCGCCAGATATATCCCAAACTTCTCTGGGGTTGACCCTAGCGTACTCTGGCCGTCAACGCCTCTTCGCGGTGTATTATCCCAATTGACAAAAGCACCTGGATAGATCATTTCTCCGTTACGATGTGGTGTTCGTTCGAGAATGGAGGACCATACCTTGTCGTAATTCACAGCAATATGCTGCCGACCCTCGATGTTCATTTCGATCCAGATTCCATTCATATGTCCATGTGCAAACGTATAATGCGGTTCAAATTCCATACTCGCTTCAAAGATCTGACGATTAAATGTAGGGAATCCACCAATGGTCTGCACAAAATGAATCCCTTTCAGGCCATGCTTCAAAGCCAATTCACGCCAAAACTGAATCATTTCCTCACATTGGGGAATGCTGGCTGGTCGATAGATCAGAAATAATGGCTTATCTTCGACTCGAATATATCGTTTATCCTTAAATACGTTTACCAGATAATTAAAATGCTCTTCCCAATCATCTTGATCCCCATAGTTCTGGGCCATGAGAATGTCCGATTCCTGGCCATCCCATTTTCTTGTCCATGTTTCATTGGCCCAAGACAAACAAAATGGAAAATCGGGCTCTCCACTGCTCAGTATTTCATTCACCGGTTTTTCCAACAATCGCTTGCCTTTGAACCAGTAGTGATAATAACAAAATCCATAAATGCCATGCTGGTTGGCTGTTTCTGCTTGCCACTTTCGCACATCTGGATCGGAAAGATCATAATATTTCCCCTGAAATGGCTGGTTCGGCTGATGATGACCCGAATATAGGGGAGTGGCTTTTTTTACATTAGTCCATTCAGTAAAACCTTCCCCCCACCAACGGTCATTCTCCTCAATCCGGTGAAACTGGGGTAGATGCAGCGCAATTACTTTCAAACAGAACTCCTCCAATGCAGGAACATGATGCAGCCTAAACTCGTGTGATTCTTGATGGTTTATGTGAATATGATATCCAGCAGTCGCAATGTTTTTTGCAGATGGGATTGATTATATTTCATGTATGCCAGAGCATGGCTAGCGGCCAGTCTCCTTGCATCAACACTCTGCCAGTAATGTTCAAACTTCTGAGTGAGTTCTTCACAAGAGTTGTATTGTTGAAAGTTACTAAGATCTATCCCGTTGCTCTGATTCAAAGATGGTCCTATGAGCTGAAACGTCCCACATGCGGCAATTTCCATCACGTTTTTGATTGATTCGCCACTATGAATAACCAGTTTGCTTCCGTTAAATAAAATCTGGCGAGCTTCATGTCTGCGAACGGGATAGAAATCTCCAAGCTGTGCCCAACCCTTCCCATCCACCCGAACGTTTTTGTTATTCAAAAGACCCGATTTGGCAATAGCGGTGACGATGCCATCAGGTTCTGCATCCCCGATGATATAAACATCCGATTCATACTCCGGGGGAATAGCTTGCGGACAGAAAATATGGGGATCAGGGGGCATTAATAGTTCATTAAGAGCAGAGCCTGCCAGATGCTGCTGGTCGCTTATTGACCATGAATGCTGCACAAACACGTGATCAAACCATGGCAATATGGCATCGCTCTGACTTCCATTTTGATTCGGAGACAACCAAATTGCTTTTTTGGTGGTTGATTCTTTTAAAGCTGTGATATTCTCATTCGGCAATTGTTCATCACTTCCAACAATCAGAATCAGGTCAACCTCCATAGCAGACAGACTGGCTGAAACGGATTCTATATATTTAATCTCATTTACATGCCTCACGAGATGTTTAAGGCTTTGTTCAATCAGTACACAATGTGATGACATTTCCCGGTCATTACACGGTGTAATCAGAAGCACATTTAACTCCTTATAGATCACTTTGGACTTTACTCGATTAGATGCATGTTCCTCCTGCATCATTTTCAACCATTGTTGCTTGAGATCCAACTGCTGTACTGCCATATGTTTGCGCATGGATTTGAGTTTTCTGTTCAGTACTGCATGCATCTGTCTCAGAAATAACTGGTTTGCATCGTGAACTGAACGATTCTTCTTTATGGACCTAACCTGCATTTTGGACTTCTTTCGGATAGCAAACCCTCCCGTTCCGTACGAAAACATTCTCTGGCTACAATATGCACGAAATAGTGGCATGGTTTCTTCTATTAATGGCTTCACTGGCTCATCATGTAAAACGGGCTTTATCTCGTACATATAATGTGTAGTCACCCGGGTCGGTTCAAATCTTGTCCTCATAGAATATAAGAATACTATATAGGAGATGATCTCATTGCCAACATTTGATAGTATCCTTGTCACCGGTAATCAGACCATTAATCAGGATCTGCAAGTCAATGGTAATGAAACCATTGGCGTTGATCTACAAGTCAATGGTAGCCAGACCGTAGCAGGCAGCCTCCAAATCAATGCCAGCTCCTCTATCGTTAATAATCTGGGTGTAGGCGGTGTTATTGAAGCTGGAGACAGCGTCAAGGCTACTACACAATTAATGGCACTTAATCAACCAGTGCTTCCAGTAGCTCTGCCGATTGTACAGCAGCTCAGGTATTACAATCCTGGTGTTGCAGGTCAACCCGGTCTGGTCTTAACGGGGACCGCTGGCAATCAATATATTCTGTTCGTTGATGAGAGTAGTGGAACGCCCAATCTTGCCATTCAACCTTTATAAGGTGATCCATCCACAGGTAATGTCAGCAAAAGAAGCGATGTCCGTGTATTCTCCGGACGTCGCTTCTTTTGCTTTCGTTTCTGATGAAACCTATTTATAACTTCATTCATTTATCAACCTTTGATTAATACGGACAAGGCGCTCTTGCTTTCCAGCTGAAACTTCATCAATACATCAACGCGCAGCTTAATCTGTATGTTGCCCGTCTCCTCCCCATCATTAAAGAGGACTAAAGCTACGGAACCATCTACATTCTTAAAAGCCACAGAACAAATTCCATCATCACTGGATGTTGATTCGATCCGAACAGCCTTCGGGCGGATCACAGCACTGAAATGTGCCAAGGCATAATAATCGAGTGTATACGTAAGCTCCTTGGTTTGCTGATTCACTTGCACGATGCCACGGCACGTACTGCGGCCAAATCCCGGCACGGTTGGCCCGTTGTTCTCATCAAGTGCCATATTCCAAAGTACAAAGGATTTGCTGTAATTACGAAGAATGTGGATCCCTGTTCGCATCACATTCGAGAAGGCTTGCTCAAATGGCGGAATCCACTCTCCACCCGAGCCTTCGGTGAAATGTACTTCTTTGCCTGCAAAGGCTTCATAAACCTTCGTTTGAGCAGAAGCATCGCCCCCGTACCAATGCCAAGCTACACCATCCACTTCCTCTCCCGCTTGTTCAAGTACGGTCAGGGGATAGTCCGGTTGGTCCCAGTTGTGATCGTAACAGAGAATTTTGGTTTGAATATCGTTACGAACAAAGGCTGGTTTGAGATGGTTTTTGATAAAATCCGCTTGGACTTCGGCTGGCATCAACATACCGGGATAATGCCCCGGTTCATAAAGCGCCTCATTCTGTGGTGTGATGGCATGGATCGGTAATCCATGCTCTCTATACCCTTGAATGTATTTCACGAAATATTCGGCATAAACGGGATACCATTCCGTTTTCAATTGTCCGGTAATCATCGATCCACTCGTTTTCATCCAGCCGGGTGCACTCCATGGTGAAGCAAACAGTTTCAATTCAGGATTCAGTGCCAACGCCTTTTGCGTTAACGGAATAACGTCCTCTTCATCATGCATAATACTGAACTGGGTTAATTCTGGATCTGTCTGCTGTTCTGGCATATCGTTATAACTGTATACCGTTCTCGCATAGTCCGAAGCGCCCATCGGGTTACGAATGACCGAGAGTCCAATACCTTCCTGCGGATGGAACAAGCGGGACATGACCTCTTCCCGTTGCTCCTCATTCAAGATTTGATTGATCAGATAGGCAGAAGAGTCGGTAAAAGAAGCACCAAATCCATCCATCTCCTGATACGTTAGCTGATCATCCAGAAGAATAGTCGCGGTCTCCAGATCAGGTGCTGGAGGTTGCAATTGATCCAAGGATATGGGTACAAAACATTCATTTTCTCCTGTTGATTTGTACATTTTGAATGTAGTCATAAGATTCTCCTTCATATTTCATTTTTCTATTATTGAATGCCTAGTTTGTCTTTGTTCAATTTCATCTTTTCACTGCGTACCTTCACAATCTCTTCCCAACGGTTCTCACCTAAAAATGACTTATAAGAAGCCAATGCATTGTCATACGAGGCATCATCCTTGGAACGTACCATACTGACCAGCGTTGTATTCCACTTCGTATTGATAGCTGACAATGCACGAGCTTCAGGTGTACCTTGATCCGGGCTAATATTCTCCAGAATGAAGTGAGGTTTCAGCTTGCCTTTGCCCCACTCCTGCATCTGTTTAATCGCTTCCGGAAAAGCATCTGCACTGAGTGCTTTGTGACGATCATGGCCGAAGAACATAAACTCACCCATCCGATAATCCTTTTTGAATTGATCTGCGTTATTCAGTTGCATGTCTTTCACTGCTGGCAGTAATTCTACACTACCGTCGGCTTTGGTTTGGAAGGTCTCCCCTTCGATCCCGTAATTCATAAGTGTCTGTCCTTCTTCACTTAATAAGTATGTGAATATCTGAATGGCCTTGGCCGGATCTTTACAATCCTTGGAGATGTAATTGATCATCCACCCGGTTATCCCGGATTGATTCAATGTCGGGGCATTGCCTTTGGTGCTCTGCGGACCATCAATTGCAATATATTCTTTGCCCGGGTTGGCACTCATGTAAATTTGCAGGTTTCCTCCTTGTTGAGGTGTACCGTCAAGCAGCATGGTCGCGTATTTACCAGACTTTACTTTTTCCTCAAAAGCCGTTCCATCATCAGCAAAACTGTCATCACTGATATTGCCATCTCTGTACACGGTGTTCAATGTTTTCAACCACGTGAGGTAATCTTCATCCAGATTGCGATCATAGAATTCTCCTGATTCGGTCTCCAACGGAACGCCGATGAAATCTTGCAACGTATCCCCGAGTGAACCTGTTCCTTCACCTATAGAGTTGAATCCAAACGGAATCAGCGCAGGGAACTCTTGCTTAATTCGTTTCATCACACTCTGGAATTCCTCTGGCGTTCCAATGACCGGACTACCCAAAGCTTCATACACATCTTTACGAATGATAAATGCCGTTTTTGCAGGAATGTTACCGCTATCATAATCCTCTTGTGTATTGGAATAGTTCGGATAACCATAGGTTTTGCCATCCGCCAATTGGAACCAGTTCAATGTATCGGCAGCCGCAACTTTATTGAAATAAGGATCATATTTCTCCGCCAGATCGTTCAGCGGCATAGCCCAGGTAGCGGCTTTTTGTACCACTGGAGAATTGGAGTCAAATACGGTTAGCAGGTCAGGCATATCTCCGCCGGCGAAAAAGGTGTTTAACTTGGTATCATCACCCGTGATGAATTTAATATTGATGTTCAGGTCCTCTTTGATTTTCTTCGTGACAATGTCCTTGCCAAAATCGGTGTTCCACCAGTCAGCATTGACATACCACGTCAGGTCTGTAGCTTCTTCCTTTTTATCCAACTGCCAAGCTGGCTTTTCCGGGTCGACCGTATAACGATCTTCAATGGAAACCCAGTTCCCTTCACTGGATCCCCCCGATCCACCACTGCAACCTGTAATCATAAGTACGGCTGTGAGTAGTGTTGCGAGCAATTTAACCCCTTTTTTCCCTGATGCCTTGTTCAACTTCAACATGTTTTTGTTCCTCCTCATATTGGGGTATTGGTTTCTTCTATTCCTTGACCGCACCCAGCATCATTCCCGAGATAAAGTATCTCTGAACAATGGGATAGATCAGCACGATCGGGAGTGTTGTAATGACAATGGTGGCCAACTGCACGCCTTTTGTCGTTGTTTCGATTACAGCCGAACCCCCAACATTTTGCATGGATTGGGTCTGGGACTGAACGATAATCTCATACAGCATCATCTGGAGTGGATACAGTGACTGATCGGTAATGTACAACTTGGTTGTCATGAAGTCGTTCCATTGCCCCACCCCATTAAATAGCGCAATCGTAGCCATAGCCGGCATGGAGAGTGGAATGAAGATTTTCAGGAAAATATGCCAATCCCCTGCGCCGTCAATCTTGGCCGATTCTTCCAGCGAATCCGGGACATTCCGGAAGAAATTCATCAGAATCACAACATCATAGAAGCTGAATAACGCCGGAATAATGTATACCCAGAAGCTGTTTAATAATCCAAGTGATTTGATTAACAGATATGTTGGGATCATGCCACCGGAGAAGAACATTGTGATGACTCCCATGGCAACATATAATTTACGGCCTCTTATGTACTTTTTGCTCAGACCGTAACCAACCATGGCACAAAAGAACACATGTGTAACAACACCAATCGTTGTTTTGGACACCGATATGAAGAAGGCCTGCCATATGCCCTGATCATTGAATACTGCTCTGTAATTCTCCAGCGAGAATTCCGGTGACCAGAAGATGAATCCACCTTCCGCCAACGCTTTGCCTGAGCTAAAGGAAGAGATAATGACATTCCAGAGTGGAACCAGGATAACGATCGTACAGATGATTAACAAAATCATATTTAAGGTATCAAAGATCCGACTATCGAGATCTTCTTTTGCCACCTTTCCATTCACGCGGGATGCCTCCTTCTACAACACAGATTGATTATCGTTTAATTTGCTTGTGATTTTGTTTGCCGTGACGAGTAGAATGACAGAGATGATTGAGACACCCAAGCCAACGGCCGTTGCATATGAAAAGTCACCCTGTGACATCCCCATACGATAGACGTACGAATTGATGACTTCCGCTTTGTCACGGTTCTGGGAGTTCATGAGAACCAGGGTCTGATCCAGATTCGACCCCAATAAACCGCTTACAGTTAGAATCAGATTTAGGCTGATAATGGATCTCATATTAGGCAATGTGATATTCCAGATCTGTCTCAGACGGCTTGCACCATCGATTTTGGCCGCTTCATAATACGTAGGATCAATCTTCGCCATAATGGCCAGATACAGAATCGTTCCCCAACCTGCTTCTTTCCAGATATCCGATAACGTAGCAATCCACCAGTACTTGCCTGCATCCAGCAAGATGTTCTGCGGTTGCGAGATCACTCCCAGGCTAAGCAACAACTGATTAAATAACCCCGTTGTCGAAAACCAGGTGATCAGCATTCCCCCAAGTACAATCCAGGACAAAAAGTGAGGTAAATATGAAACCGTTTGCACAAACTTCTTGAATCGTCCACTGTTTAACTCGTAGATCATGATCGCGAGAATGATGGGAATGACGAACCCAATACCTAATTTCAAAAAACTGATCCCCAGCGTATTCACGACTGCATCCCAGAAGTATTTATCTGATAAAATGATTCTGAAATTATCAAGCCCTACCCAAGGAGCGGTTGCCAGTGTATCAATGACCGTGTAATTTTTGAAGGCAATTGTTAAACCGTAAATCGGGATGTAACAAAAAATAATCATAAAGATAATGCCCGGGATAATCATTGATTGAATCTCCCATTGTCTTCGATAATCGACTATGAATTCTTTAATCCGTTGTCCGATGGGTTTCTTCCCATTGGGACTGATCGCATTTTTACCGGTTGATGTCTCTACGGCTAATTTATCCACGTTTTTTTACTCCCCTCCATCATGCATGCATGTTTATAAAAACGTTTTTATTTTTCGACATAAAAAACCCCTTTATTTATATTTATGTAAAAAAAGACCGGAGAAGACGCTGAATCAACTTACGTACGGTAGTCTTTGCGGTCGATCTTCACATGGCTTGAACCTCTCACCACCAACTCACCCGCCAATTTTTGCGCAGACCCTTGTTCATTCTCCTTGATCATACCCACCAGTTGATTAATTGCCAGGATACCCTGTCTTGCAATTTGATTTCTTACCGTTGTGAGCGGTGGAGAAAAATACTGTGCGATATCAATATCGTCAAAACCCACAACGCTAACGTCTTGAGGTACTTCAAAACCCTCAGACTTCAACGCATGCATACAGCCAATTGCACTCAAGTCATTCCCTGCAAGAAATGCATCAGGCCGCTTGCCGGGGTGCAAATGAAGAAAAGATTTTATCGCACTATACGTGCTGTCCTCCTCAAAATACCCTTGAATAATGTAATCTTCATCAATTGGAAGCTGGTATTCACGCAAGGCAGCCAGATAGCCGTCTCTACGCTGCACACTGTCAAACATCGTATCCACACCCGAAATATAAGCAATTTTCTTGTGCCCCAGTCCAATTAAATACTTGGTTGCTTCATAAGACGCAACATACGAGTCGAAAATAACACTTCCCATCGTATCACTCTGATAGACCCGATCCAGAAAAACTGCCTTGATCTTGTCTTTCTCCATGGCGATAATATCTTGCTCATCGATCCGAAGCTCTTCATAGATAATGACACCATCCACCCGCCGACCCAGAATATTACTCATAATAACGTGTTTATCCTTGGTCACAAATACATTCAAACCATACCCAAGACGATCACATTCGCGAGACATCGACTCGACCAGCTTATAGAAATACGGACCCGATACACTTGTAGTGAAAAAACCGAGCATTTTGGTTTGACCGGACTTCAAAAGCTTGCCGTTCAGATTAGGCACATAATTTAAACGCTCTGCCACCTTGAGAACATGTGATTTTGTCTCCGGGTTCAAGACATCCACACCATTTAAAGCGTTGGAGACTGTAGAGATGGATACGCCTGCTTCCCTTGCTACATCTTTAATCGTTATCTTTGCCATAAGTTTTGTTCCTTTACTATAAAAACGTTTTTATAATGTTTAAATTATCATAAAACCGTTTTCATGGCAACACTTTAATTTGCGAGCTCAGGCATCATGCACTTTATCCATAGCTATACGCCACTGCGGGCGCAAAAAAACGGCTCATGTATGAGCCGCCGTTCCTGTAGTTTTATCTTTTTATTCCTCATCCTGGACATACATGGAGTGAATCTGTTGCAGCTGCTCTTGCAGACGTTCCAAGCGAACAAAACGATCCGCTCGAATATATTCCTTCTGCTCCACAAGCATGATCATTGTTGGAACGGTAAAAATAAGAAACTTGGACGCAACCTCTTCCACTTCATTAGCATTAATGTGACCCAGGTATATCGATGGATAAGGTTCAAGCAACGTCCTGATCTTAGGAAGTAAAGCGTGGCACACGCTGCACTCTGGCCGAGATACATACAAAAAAACCAATTCATGTTGTTGAATATTTTCTTCAACCATTTCTATGGATGTTAACTCATGAATATCTTTCATAGAAGCTCAACCCTTTCAGTCAATCAATAGCTTGCTCATTTAAACTTTTACTTTTCAAGTATAGTCTATGTGCGTTAAAATCAAATGGAATATATCCCCATATGAAAGAGGTTATGGTATGAAAAAATCATTCTTATTTCTGTTCACTGCCCTGGTTGTTGTTACTTCCTTCTCGGCGTATGCACCTGTATCGGATGCTTCTGGCGATATTGGAGTAAGCCTGTTATCCGATCGTCAACAGGGTACAGTAAAGTAGCACTTGTACAGAAACCAGCAGGCGACAATTCGGATAACATCTGAATTAGTCGCCTGCTTTCATTTAGTCATATTGATTTTTATTTCCAATCTCTCTTCCGAAGATAAGATTCAAATACAAAAGTTCCAAACGGCAATAGACCGGCAAGACCACCCATTAACCAGCGCGTGATCTTCCACTTTTTGACCACAGCCAAATGCACTAGCGCAATAAGGTACAAAGGAAACAAAATACCATGAATCATGCCCATTATGGCTACAGCAGAAGAAATATCTGCAAAGTATTTCAGAGGCATAGCAATAAAAATCAACAGAAGTAAGGATACCCCCTCCCATATGCCCGCAATTCTAAATCTGCCTGTCACTGTCTTCATAAAGTCCATTCTCACCTTTCCCGCTGATCGTTTGTGAAATATGTAACTTGTAACATGCTACGAGAACTTCAATCACATCTCCGTACAGATATGTCGTTCTGAAGCTTATCCTAAGTATAACGTATGAGGTTAATTCGAAGATGCTTCAAATTTGAATAATTATTGAATCCATAAAACCCGATTCCCACAACAGGTCTTACGGATTCAAGTCGTCTCACGCTCAATCAGCTGGTATGTTAGCTGTTCGGTCTTCAACTCTGTTTTACCCAATACGACCCACAATTGATGGAAAGCTTGGGTGGCTTGCTCCGCAATCGGATTGTGTATGGTCGTGATTCCAAGAACACGGGAAAGCTCGATATCATCAAACCCCACAATGGCAAGTTGTTCCGGTACCTGAATATTCCGTCTGCGTGCTTCACTCAGAATGCCGATGGCTGCATAGTCATTCGAACATAATACGGCCTGTGGAAGCTCTCGCTCCTCTGCCATTCTTCGCATCGCTTCTTCACCATCGGAGGAGCTAAATACGGAATACTGATATGCTTCATTCCATACAGGTAACCCTCTACTCTTCATGAAAGTTTCATAGGCTTTACGGCGGCTCTGGGTATTCAGACTCTCAGCCCTGCCAAATGCATTTGCAATTCGAGTGTATCCTCTTGATACCAGATGCTCCAGAGCTAACTTATACCCTTTTGCCTGATCCATCGCGACAGACGGAATCTCGTCGTTCCCCATTCGCTGCCAGGAAACAATCGGGCCGTATTCCATATACGCTTTTAATTTCCGAGGATCGTTAACACAGGTAACAATTAGGAGTCCATCCACCCGCTTGCTACGCAGGTCTTCAAATCCTTGTAACTCAATTTCCTTATTTCCACGGGAAGTATACACGATCGTCTGAAACCCGAAATCCATCGCTGTTTCCATAAACTGATTCATGAAAGTGAGACTGAGATCGTCAATGGTTGACGTTATGATGCCAATTTGTTTGGTCTTGCCTGTAGATAATGATACTGCATTCCGGTTCGGAATATAATTTAACTCCTTCATAATATTCGTTATGATATGTCTTGCTTCGTCACTAACATGTGGGGAATGATTGATTACTCGCGACACTGTCGCTCTTGAGTAACCAGATCGTTTCATAATTTCATCGAACTTTGACATCGGAGACTCCTTTCTTGCTAACGAACTACATAAGTTCATCCAGTACTATTTTGAATAATAGTATGCCTCATATCTGGGTCAAAAGTAAAACTTGACGTGTAACCCGTTACAACGTTTAAGCTTTTTTTATGTCATACATGAATCATCTTAAATATAAATTTGATGAATGGAGCGATACACATGAATAACTCTCAAAATCATATCTATCAATTCCCGGAAAATTTTCTGTGGGGTGGCGCAATTGCAGCCAACCAGGCTGAAGGTGCATACAATCAAGGCGGCAAAGGTCTTTCTACTCAGGATGTAGCTCCCCAAGGCATCAAGGGTCCCATCACGGAAGAGCCGACTGAAGATAATATGAAACTGATTGGTATCGATTTGTACAACCGTTACAAGGAAGATGTGAAACTGTTTGCCGAGATGGGCTTCAAAGTTTTCCGTACGTCCATTGCATGGTCCCGAATCTTCCCGAAAGGTGATGAGCTCGAACCGAATGAAGAAGGCTTGCAATTCTACGACAACCTCTTTGACGAATGCCATAAATATGGAATTGAGCCATTGGTTACGTTGTCCCATTACGAGACCCCTCTTCATCTATCCAAAGAATACGACGGCTGGGTGAACCGCAAGATGATTGGATTCTATGAGCGCTACGTAACTACTGTCTTTAACCGGTATAAAAACAAGGTGAAATACTGGCTGACTTTCAATGAAATCAATTCCATTCTTGAAGAACCATTCATGAGCGGAGGTATATACACACCCAAAGAGAAACTGAGCAAGCAGGATCTGTATCAAGCTATTCACCATGAATTTGTAGCAAGTGCTTCTGCCGTTAAACTCTGTCATGAGATTATTCCCGGTGCTCAGATTGGTTGTATGATGCTCAGCATGCCAACGTATCCGCTGACGCCACATCCAGACGACATGATCCAGGTAATGGAATTCGAACATAGCAATTATTTCTTTGGTGATGTGCATGTTAGAGGCCGCTACCCAGGATACATGAAACGTTACTTCTGTGAGAACGGAATTCAGATTCATATGGAAGATGGCGACGAAGATATGTTGCTTCATACGGTAGACTTTATCTCCTTCAGCTACTATATGAGCCTGTGTCAGACTGCTGATCCAGCGAAACAGATTGCCGGTGAAGGGAACTTGCTTGGTGGTTACCCTAATCCATATCTGGATGCAAGTGAGTGGGGTTGGCAGATTGATCCGCAAGGATTGCGTTATGTACTCAATATGTTCTACGACCGTTACCAGAAACCGCTGTTCATTGTGGAAAATGGCCTTGGAGCAGTGGATGAATTGATCACCGGTGCGGATGGCGAGAAAACGGTTGAGGATGACTACCGGATCAAGTATTTGAACGATCATCTGGTTCAGGTTGGGGAAGCCATTGAAGATGGTGTGGAGATCATGGGTTATACTTCATGGGGTTGTATTGATGTAGTCAGTGCGTCTACTGCCCAGTTGAAAAAACGTTATGGCTACATCTATGTTGATCGTCATGACGATGGTTCAGGAACACTCGAACGTTACCGCAAAAAATCCTTCCATTGGTACAAAGAAGTGATCAGCAGTAACGGAAAAAGTTTGAAACGTTAAGTTCAAGCAAAAGTTTAAGCAAATGTAACAGATATATCCTTCTATCCCCCAGCAAATCACATGAAAAAGTGTCGATTATACGATACCTTGGCAAGTGTTCTGTGTGGGGGATATTATTAAAAACACCCGATGATAAACATCGGGCTTTGTCATGGGCTAAAATGCTAATCCTCACTTTATGTTCTTCACCTTACTACATCCCTGCTGTACTTTGTTTTGTCCTCTTCCGTTATCTTGCGAAGGACCCTGCAAGGATTACCCGCAGCAATCACACCAGACGGTATACTCTTGGTCACTACGCTCCCTGCGCCGATGATCGTATTATCTCCAATCGTCACACCGGCAAGAACTGTCACACCGCCACCGATCCATACATTATTGCCCACCGTGATGGGTCCAACGATCTCCAGACCTTCATTGCGCTGCTCAACATCATAAGGGTGGCCTGCAGTATAGAATCCACAATTCGGAGCAACAAAAACGTTATCTCCAAAACTGATTTTTCCTCCATCCAGCATGACAATATTATGATTGCTATAGAAGTTCTCACCAATTTCAATATTATATCCGTAATCACATACAAAGGGCTGTTCAATCAGGAAACGATCCGTCGTTTTCCCGAGCAGTTTCTTGATTAACGCTTCTCTTTCATTGATCTTCCCTGGATGGAGCTGGTTATAATCGTAACAAAGCCCTTTGGAATGTAAACGCTCTTCAATTAACTCTTGATCATAATTGGCGTTATACAAGAGCCCTAATTGGGATTTTTCTTTTTCAGTCATCATTTCGTAAGCACTTCCCATCTTCTATCTATACATATGTTAAAGCTCTATCTCTCTAATGATTCTGGCAGGATTGCCGCCAACGATCATATTATCAGGAACATCCTTTGTAACCACAGACCCGGAAGCAATGACCACGTTGTCTCCAATGGTAACCCCCGGATTAATAACGGCTCTACCACCAATCCATACATTATTGCCAATCGTGACTGGCTTGCCGTATTCTGCACCCGTATTGCGTTCATGCGGATGGAGTGGATGAGTAGCTGTATAGATATGTACATCTGGTCCCATTAAGCAATGGTCTCCAATACGAACTTCACACACATCTAATATCGTACAATTAAAGTTGGCATAAAAATGGTTGCCTACATGAATGTTATATCCATAATCCACATGAATATTAGGTTCCATGCCCAGGTGTTCGCCTGTTGATCCAAACAGTTCCTTCAATAACTTGGTGCGAAGCTCACCGTCCGTTTCCGTCGTTTGATTAAACGTCCGAGTCATTTTCCTTGCAAACTCTCTGTCCTCAGACAATTGAAGATCCGAAGCCATGTACAGCTCGCCATCCAGCATTTTTTGTTTTTCCGTCTTCGTAGTCATGATCACCGCTCCCTCAATACACATCATGTAATTCACATTAAATAATACTTTTAAAAACTATTTTAATTATATAGATTAGTATGAATAAAGCAAGTTTTGCTTGTTATGAAAATGGTTTAATCTACTGACGCGTACTCTAGCGAAACAGCAAAAAAACCTCTACACCCATTAGACTATGGGAATGCAGAGGTTCAAGCTTTTGTCTAATTTCTTTATTCTAAGCAACCGCCTGAACGGTTTTTTCCTTCACGCTAATGGCATAGATGGCAGACAGCAAACCAAGCAGAATCAGAACAGAACCAACCCATCCGGTGTTCAGAATCGATGAGTGATCAATCACCATGCCACCGATATAAGTACCCAGTGCAATACCTGCATGTGCAATACCTGAGTTGGTGCTGATTAGCGTTTCGGCTGTTTCCGGTGACGTTTTGATAATCAGACTATTTTGTACAGGCGTAACGGTCCAGCTCAGTGCACTCCAGATGCTTAACAATAACAAGAAGGTGATCAAAGGTAATCCCACACTGAACGGAATGACAGCCATACTTATGATAAAAGGAATCAGCACAATGACAATGGCTTTAGCAGGATGCAGACGATCGGATAACATGCCACCTATGCCTCCACCTGCAACAGCAGCGATCCCAAACATCATATAGATAAAGGTAACCATCGTGGCGCTGGCTCCCAGCGTTTCTTGCAGAAACGGTGTAAAATACGCATATAAAGTCAAATGACCCGCAAGCACAAGTAAAGTTGTCGCATGGATTGCCAACATTTTAGGATTCCACAGAGCCGTAAGCTGTTTCTTCAAGGATACAGCAGGAATCGGCTGCACACGATCCATCGCAATCCAGATGGCCACCATAACCACTGCGGTCAGAACAGCGATCAACATAAACACCTCACGCCAGCCTGCCAAGTTACCTACAAAGATTCCAAGAGGTACACCCAGGATAAGTGATGCACTACCTCCCATGGTAATGATCCCCACGGCGCGTCCTTTATATTGTGGTTCCACAATGCGAGCTGCAAGGGTCAGGGAGAGTACAAAAATAAGTGAGCCCGTGGCGGCTCCGAGCGCTCTGCCCGCCATCAGCATATAAAAGCTGGTACTGAATGCAGAGATCAGATTACTGATTAGAAATACAAACAGCGTACACATATATACTTTTTTACGCTCGAATCTGGCCGTCATATTTAATAAAATCGGCGCAGACAACGCATAGACAAGTGAGAAAATAGAAATTAAATACCCGGCTTTAGCCAGGGAAAGACGAAGATCCGTAGCAATCAGGTCCAGAATTCCGCCCAAGATCAGTTCAACGGTTCCGACCACAAATGCTGCGATAGCAAGCACATATACTTTCTTATTCATTTTTGAATCCTCCTCAAAAAGTTACAACTACGATAGTAACCCATAAGATTGAAAGTTTCAATAGTTATTTTCATGAATATTTTCAAACAAAGATATAACAAAAAAACTATTCTCCAAGAGAATAGTTTTAATAGATCAATCTGGTGAGCAGTTTCTCGATTTCAGCATCCTGTAACAGTTGGTCACCGTATTTTTTGGTAATTTGAGTAAGCGCAACATCATGGTAGAAATAATCAGTCATCGCTTTGACAATCGGTTTGGACATCGTCTTGATCGCTCGCCATGAATCGTGCTCCACACCCGCAAACAGCAGATATGCATGATCCACAATAAGCAGTTGTGAAGGTTCCGGCGCATCAAGCAATGGAATCAACGAGTATATCCGGTTTAAGGATGTCTCCATTCCCCCAACGGCAAGCACTTCAACGTACACGCCCTGCTTTTCCTTCTGCTCCAGCAGTGTACGATATTTCTCCATTCGCTCATTCCAGGCCAGAAAAAGAATGGATGAATCTGCTTCCTCGATAAGCTGTTCGATATTCGATGCGATGGACGACTCATCTTTTAACGTCCAAATATGCTCATCCGTAAATGTACGTTTGATTTTGTAACTTTTCAATTCCTCAATATCTTTCTCAAAATCAGCCTTGATCTTATGAATAATGGATTGAAGATCCACAGCCATATATAGTTTTTTCTTCCCATCCATCGTTGTCAGCACCGTTCCCTTGTCGATCAGGCGATTAAGCACTTCATAGATTTTGGCTTTGGGAACGTTGGAGTAATTTACGATCGATGTAGCATCAAGAGGTTCATCCTGTGCAAATATAGCCTCGTATACCTGACTTTCATATTGTGTAAACCCGAATTTCTGCAACATGGTTTAAATCTGCGCATCCCTTCTTAGTATGTCTGGTCTATCTAGTTTAGTCGGCTATACTTCCCATGTCCAGTATGTCCCAATTGACCTAGGAATGTGGAATCACAATTAAATTTAACGATGTCACCAAAATAAAATCACTTTCCAGTGGTTATATTAACAATCGGGAATACACATTTTGCTTATGGAAGGAGTTGTAATTTATAATGGAAAGCACTCAAGATTTTGTGAAAAAAGTTAACGAAAATGCCGAAAAAGCGCGTCACAATAAAAACAACGGCAAGGGAACACCAGGGGACAAGTTGCCATCCAAACAGCATTCTACGAATAAGTAGAGTCTATTTATTGAACAGCATGACTTCCGTCTAACACCCTTTCCTCTACTTTTCATCTACTATTAAGAACCTTTAATAGAAAAGAGATGATTAGTATGGCTCGTGTCAATGCTGTTCCACAACCGGATCTGGTATTAATCTATTGGTCCAGAAATCCGCTCATTCCCGGTTCTGCGCGCAGAATCCAAAGTGTACGAGTGATTGGCAACACGTCTCCGTGTACATTCACATTAGTTCCCGGCGCATTATTGATTAATGCATTAAACTGTTTGCTGGACAACGATATTGGATTCAAAGTGGTATACCGCCAAAAAACGTCAACCATCAGTGGAGTTCTGTTATTGAAACGCAAATAATTAAAAGCAAAAAAATGGTGCCTCCCTTTAAGGGGCGCACCATTTTTCATGTTCCATTCTTGGATAGTATGAATCAATCATGCTATTGGTTAGCAGCGATCGTTTCATTCACTTCCTGTGTGATTTGATCCCCTCCAAGTTTCTTCCAATTGGCTACGAAATTATCAAACTCGTCAATCGACAAGTTACCATAGATGATTTTCAGAAACGTCTCGGCTCTCAGTTTATCCAGTGTAGCTTGCTTCGTATTCATTGTTCTCGTCGGTGCATAGATGAATTCATTCATGACAATGAGGTCATTATCCCGATAATATTTAATCACACCTTGTGAACTCTCTGGGCCAAAGATACGCTCCATATGCCACTTGTCGAGATTCCCATTCCGATAATCCATAATATCGTCATAGAACAGCTTCGCTTCGAGTTCCAATCCGGACGTATCTCCAGTTTTGAGCGCCTGCTCTACTTCGTCCTGCGCCTTCACATTTTTGTTGGCTGGCAGGTTGGAGACCGTTGCATTATGAAAACCAAGACCTGTCAGTCCATTTAAGTAAGCAGCCCGTTCTTCCTTCGCAGACTCACCGAACATTTTTTCAGCCTGGAAATTAAGCAGTTTAATCAACGCTTCTGGATGCTCGTAGCCTTTACGAACGGCAAATATACCGCCAAGACTAAGATGATTCTGTGTTTTGGCTGGCTGATCATCAATCGATTGAACCGGGTAAGCCATCCAGTCGATGTTCTTGTCTTTTTTAATCATGCTGCTAACCTGAAATGGTGCCCATTGTGGCAGGAAGAACATGCCTGACTTGCCTGCATTCACATCCTCCATCATTTTAGCAAAATCCTTCACGCCAAATTCAGGATCAAGCACACCCTTCTGATACAGAGTCTGAAGCTCACGCAATCCTTCTTTCACTTCCGGTTGGATCGTTCCATTCACGACTTGACCTGAAGCATCCTTAATCCAGGTTTCGAGATAACCATGATAACCGAGCAAGAACGCATTAATAGGCAAATCTTTGTTTAAGGCAATACCATACGTATCATCTTTGCCATTTCCATCTGGATCTTCGAAGGTAAAGGCTTCCGCAATCTGGATGACATCCTGCATGGACTTGGGCGCTTCAAGACCAACCTTTTTCAGCCAGTCCTGACGAATCCAGATCATATCCGAGGAATCCAGCGAGCCTGGGAAACTCACCATGGCGTATATTTTTCCATCCTTCGTTACTGGCTTCAGACCTGCTCCATCTTCAGCAGACATGAACTCCTTCACCAGTTCGGATGCATACTTGTCATATACTTGGGTCAGATCCTCCAGCATTCCTGCTTCATGCAGTTGTTCGAATTGAACAGCACTCACTTTCAGGACATCCGGCAGATCACCACTCGCCAATGTGACATTCATCTTATCGTTATAATTGGCATCCGGAACAATCCATTCGTACGTTACATCAATACCAAGTTCATCCTTGTACCCTCTGGTCCAGATGTTATTGGCGTGTGTATCTCCTTGGGCAAGCGATTCTTTCCCTGTTTCATTCATGGTGGAAGTCAGTTTAATGGGTGGGTCATATTTCGTAAGTGGTCCTCCCGCATCCTGCTGTGCGTTCGGTTCAGCTTCATTCTCGGCACTTCCCGCACCAGATGAACAGGCAGCAAGCGTGGTGGCCAGTACCATGGTTAATGTTAATAATGAGAACTTCTTAAATGATATATTCATGCGAATCCCCCTTTTTTCTCCTCCCGTGAGGTATAATTTTATATTACAAAGAAAGCGCTATCACTTCGAGTGTATCCCGTTGACATCTGGTATCTTTGATTTACCATTTGAGATATCATTTAACTTTTCTGATCCCGAAACTCTTGAGGGGTGCAGCCTGTTGCTTTTTTGAAGAAACGATAAAAATAATGCTGATCGCTAAACCCAACTTTCGCGGATATTTCATGCATTTTGCAGGAAGAACCCAGAAGCAGCTCTTTGCTTCGCTCCACTCTGCGGTCATGGATGTAGTCGGATATGCCTTTGCCTGTAATCCGTTTGTACCAACGCGACAGATAAGAAGGATTAAGAGAGACTTCCTGTGCGATCCGTGTGAGTGAGAGGTCGTCCTCCAGATGGTGCTTGATGTAATGATGGATCGTAATTAGAATCTGTGATTGATCATTCAGGCGAGCATCGCTTCGTTTGGAGATCATCCATTCGTATGCCGATTGATAAAAGATGACCAGATCAGACCATGCGGTATGGATGTCAAAATGCAGCATTCGGGAAAGCGATATTTCTTCCATTGCCGATTCATACAACCCCAGTTCGTGCAGGACTTCAATGAGTACACTCGCTGCACCCGTATACGTTTTCATGCGGAAGAACGGATCTTGAAGCCCTTCCTTCGCAGCCTCGGTCCATTTATGGAAAGACTCCATCCATTCCCGATCCCCGGCGGTTATTCGCTGTTTGATCTGATCCAGATGCAGCGTTACAACACCCTGTTGATTCATGATGCTAGGGGTGTAAGGCAATTCATTCTGGATATTTACACGCAGCAGCTTCTCCATCCCAAGCCCGGGACTCTCATGAATCGACAGGCGTAACTGCCCGATTGCCTGATTAACCCCGCTCCATTCTACCGCCTGCTCACTGACCATGATGGATACAGACAGGTTCAGACAGTCCGCACAGGATTGCTGCACAGACTCCAGTGTGCCATAGACAAAACGAAGAGTTTGTTGCCAGTTATCCAGCTGACTCCCTCGTTCCCCTTCATTATTAGATATGTGGGACGGATGCGCCCCTTGCGATTGAATAAAGCAAGCGATGACCTGAGTGTCCAGATCAATTGCCTTCACCTTGGCCTTGTCCTGCAGCAACTCCTCCGCAACATTGGCAACGGCATACCGGATGAGACTGCGGTCCGCCTGAGACTGGTAGTTGTTCCACTCCTCCACTCTTATAATCACAGGAATAACAAGTTGATCAGATTGGAAGGGGAGCTGCACGGCATCCAGCTCTTCCTGAAGTGAAGCGATATCAGGTCTATCCGTTCGCTTCAGCACATCCAGCAGCAATTGACGCTGTAACTGGGGCAGCGCTCGTGGCAATTTACTGCGAAACCATGCAGCTTGGTAGCGAAAATCATTCTCTTCCGAGATCTGTGTTAATGCCCGTTCTACCGCAGCCCGAATGTGATTCATGCCCTCTGTCTTTAACAGGTAATCAACAACGCAAGGATTCCGAATAGCTTGGTGTGCATAATCAAATTCGTTATGACCTGTCAGCAATAGGACTTTGCATCGTGGCCACCGATCCATAATCTGCTCAATTAACTGCATGCCATCCATGCCAGGCATACAGATATCGCTGAGTACAATATCAACCTTGACCGAGTTCAGCCAATCGATAGCTTCATAGGCAGAGTATGCCTTGATTATCTCCATGTCCTGAAGATTTGCTTTTTGAAAGAACGCATACAGTCCGTCCAGAATAACGGGTTCATCATCTACGATAAGCATCCTCTGCATGACATTACTCCCCCTCCCATGGAATCTTCACTATAATGCACAACCCACCGAGCTCACTTCGCTGCGCTGTAAGACCATGACCAGCCCCGAATTTGATTCGTAATCGCTGATTCACATTGATGAGCCCGGTTATCTCTTCGTTTCCATGTTTCCGCTCTGTTTCCTCAAATGCAGATTGCAGATAAATCAATGTTTCATCGCTTAACTGATCCCCATCATCCTCAATGCGAATGGATAGATTGTCCAGGCCCTTTTGGTACGAGATCTGTAGAATACCTCCTTGGCTGCGTTTGGCTAGTGCATGCTCAAACACATTCTCTACGATCGGCTGAATCATAACTCTGGGAACGGAAATGTCTCTGTATCTTGCGTCCAGATCCTCCAATTCCAATTGAATCCTCGAACCAAACCGAATTTTTTGAATCGATGCATAGACCAGCGCATGGTCAATCTCAGCCCCCAACGATACCTCCGTATGAGAATCCCGAGACATATACCTGAAATATTGACCCAAGTAGTCGGTGAATTCCTGAATGAGCTCCACATTCTCCACCTCAGCCATTTGCTTGATGCTGAACAGACTGTTGTATAAAAAGTGAGGTTGAATCTGGGATTGCAGATGTTTGAGTTCCGCCTCACTTGTTCGAATGCGTGCAACATAATTCTCATCGATCAAAATATGTAGGCGTTCTATCATATGGTTGAATCGGGAGTACAAATAGCCGAATTCATCCCTTCTGGATGAAGGAATATGTACACTTGTCTGGCCCTGTTCAGCCATTCTGAATCCTCGGATGAGCAACGCTAACGGTTGGTGAATCGATCTGTAGATCGAAAACGAGAAGACAATAATAATTACAACTGACATGAAGGTCACCATCCATAACCATACGTTGTATTGTTTCAGCGGCGCACTCAGCACATCCTGCGGTATAGTAGCTGTCAGGGTGAACGAGTGATCCTTATCATGCAACGAATAATAGAGATATGGATCAGATTGGAACTTTGTAACTTGCATGGACTCAGACGGTTCCGGCGAAACTGTTCGGATCGGTTTTACAGGTGCTGGCTGCTCGGAAGAAGAAATCACTACATGTTGCTGTTCACCAAAACTCAGTGTAATCTCACTTTCGCCCGTTTCCGATAGCTGCTGCAAACGATGTTTCAGTTCTTCAGCAGACAAGCGTATTCCTAATATGAAATTGGGTGGTTCCTCATGGTTCATGTTATATGGATTACTTTTCAGGAAATAGAGATCGTTATTGGAATGTGATAATTCGCCATTCAGATTCCCCATCGTCGCGAGCAGATTCTTCCACTCGGTATCCTCTACATCCCGAATTCCGTCCGCCGCACTGACCCGTTTATGCAGAGCGGGAACGTAATACACAACATCACTAATATAAGGACTCGTCACCATGATCTGACCCAACTTATTGTGAATGTTGTTCAGACTGGACGTGACTTCATACCTGCTCATAATTGCGGCTCGTGTACTTAGTGTGGACATGGTTTCATCAAATGAAAATTCGGTCACCAGTGCACTCATTCGCTCCAATTCGAATTGCAGATGATTATGGTAGAAGTACAATTTGGACTCATGTGCCTTCTCCACCTCCGTTTGCATTTGTTTGGAGCTGACTTGCGTAATCATAATGCTTATCCCATACAAGGGCAGAATGACCAGTACAAAAGCAATCATCAGTTTGACGACAATGGATGACTCTCTCCATCTCCCCCGGATGAATCGCAAAGTTTCCCTCCTCCTTTCCTCACGCTCTCTCATCAATAGCAAAAAAGGAGCCAGAAATCGGCTCCTTCCATCGATCGGTTTTCCTCCTATCGATCTTATCCCTTTACACTTCCGACGACAAGACCATGAACGAAATACCGTTGCAGGAACGGATACACAAGCAGGATCGGAATAACGGACAAAAAGATCTGGGAAGCTTGGGTGGTTCTATCCGATACCTGACTTAAGAGCGTTGCATCTTCCAGCGTCATCATCTCGCTCTGAATCATCGTCACCTGCTGCAACATGGACTGAAGATAGGTAGCAAGCGGATAACCTTCCGGACTCTTCATGTAGATCATGCCATCAAACCAGGCGTTCCAGTGTCCTACCATGGCGAACAGCGTAATGGTCGCAATACTGGGAAGTGAAATAGGAAGATAGATGCTGCATAGCGTGCGGAAATGTCCTGCCCCATCCATCCAGGAGGCCTCTTCAAGTTCCTTCGGCAATCCCCGGAAGAAATTAAGCATTAGAAGTACATTAAAGATCGGAACAGCACCTGGCAGAATCAGGGCCCAGATGGAATCCAACAAGCCCGCTTCCTTAACCACCAGGTAACCCGGGATCAATCCCCCACTGAATAACATGGTGAATACGAAGATCCAGGCATAGAACGTTCTTGAACGGAATTTCGTAGCCTCTTTAGAGAGTGGATAAGCCACCAGAATGGTGAATACCAAGTTGGTCGTAACCCCCAGGACTACACGGAGAAGGCTCGTGCCAAATGAGTTCAGGAACTGCTGATTTTCCAGAATGTATTGATAGGAGGACAATGTAAAATCCACAGGCCAGAATGTGACACTTCCCGCTTTGACCGCATCACTTGAACTAAATGAAATCACTAATATATTCACAATCGGGAACAGGCATAACAAGGCAAGAATCGTCAGGATGACGTAGTTAAACCCTAGGAACCACCGATAGGCTCTTGAAGCGTGGTGCATGACTCTGCCTCCTTTCTAGAATATCCGATAATTCGCGAACCGATAGGCCAAGAAATAACCAAGTCCAATAAAAATGAAAGAAACGACAGATTTGATCAGCCCCAACGCTGTGGATACAGAATACTGTGCATCCTGCAATCCAATCCGATAGATCATCGTATCGAGAATATCTCCTGATTCATACACCAAAGGATTATACAAATTGAACACTTGATCAAAACCGCCGTTGAGTACATTCCCCAGACTAAGCGTTACCATCAAAATTACGATCGGGCGAATGCCTGGCAGTGTGATATGCCATGTCTGCTTCCATCTTCCCGCTCCATCCATAACAGAGGCTTCGTAGAGTGACTTATCAATATTCGTGAGGGCAGCAAGATAGATAATCGTACCAAATCCGAATTCTTTCCATTGGTCTGTGATGACAAGTATGTATGGAAACCACTCGTTACTGGCCAGGAATTGAATTGGGTCAATTCCGAGGGCTTTGAGCAACATATTAACGATCCCCGTGCTGGGAGATAACACATCCACGATGATTCCCGCCAGAATAACCCAAGAGAAAAAGTGAGGCATATAAATTACAGTCTGAATCGTTCTTTTGAAACCTGTCTTGCGAACCTCGTTGAGTAATAAGGCTACAAGTACCGGAATGACCAAGCCGGACACAATTTTCATCGTTGATATAAACACCGTATTCCATACAACTTGCGAGAAACCGGGCAGATCGAACAGATACCTGAAATTGTCTAGGCCCACCCAGTTCATGTTTTTGAATCCGGCAATGGGAGAGAAATTCTGAAAGGCAATAGAGAGCCCCGCCATCGGAATGTAACCGAATACAATAATAATCAGCAGTCCGGGTAGAATCATAAGATGAAGCGGAACGTTTCGGATAAATTGTTTGTAGTTGGAACGCATAGCTGACTCCTCCTTCAACGTTTATTATAGGAGCAGCCAGATCACCGCAATAGTGTAGGCTATTTACTTTGGGTATCTTTTGTTGACCCTTTGCACAGTTCAACCGCCATACCAAAAAAGAATCGAATCAGTTGCAATTCTATTCTTAAGCCATTAGAATGAACTCTTTTGAGATATGCTTAGACATAGACATGACGGACAGGATTTGCTAACTACGATATGAAACCTTACATTCCAGTGTACGTAATGTAATATTTACCATTAGGGTGTAGAGGAAACTGTTATTTATTTTGATTACAATTGAGGGATATTATGAAAAAACAATTTATGGTACTTGGTCTTGGACGATTCGGTTCAAGCTTGACACACACACTCATTAAAAATGGGCATGAAGTGCTCGCTGTAGACAAAAGCGAAACTCTTGTTCAGGAGATTTCAACGGTGGCAACCCATGCGGTACAAGCAGATTGCACTGACAAATCAGTCCTTATGGAGCTTGGGGCAAGCAACTTTTCACACGCTATTGTCGCGATCGGCGAAGATCTGCAAGCAAGTATACTAACCACTTTGTTATTGAAAGAACTTAATGTGCCCAAAGTAACAGCCAAAGCAAAAAATGATAACCATGGCAGTGTGCTTAGCAAGATTGGTGCGGACCAGATCGTTTATCCTGAACGTGACATGGCCACAAGGCTGGGAAATCAGCTTAGCTCAGACAACATTATTGATTCCATTGAATTGTCTTCAGATTATAATCTGGTCGAGATCAAAGCTCCCTTAAGTATGAATCAGAAGACTTTGCTAGAACTCAATATTCGGGCTGAATATGGATGTACGGTTATCGCCATCAAAACAGGGAATAACCTGAATATCTCACCCATGGCGGAAGACACAGTCCGTGCGGGAGATATGCTCTTGTTAATAGGTAGTAACGATGACATTCGAAATCTGGAGAGCGATTATGAGCCAAAGAGATAAACGCGTGATGGGAACTCCGACTCTGACAAACATTGAATCGATTGTAAACAAGTTGAAAAATAATATGAGCCCTCCACAACTCATCATGATGATCTTCTTCACTCTCATCTGGATCGGAGCCATATTGCTTGCACTGCCGATATCTTCAAGTACCGGGAATTCCATCGGTTTACTTGATGCCTTGTTCACAGCAACCTCCGCTATATGTGTAAATGGGCTGATTGTCTTGGATACAGGGAGTGTCTTTTCAACATTCGGACAGGTCATCATCATGATTTTAATTCAGGTTGGTGGACTGGGTTTCATGACACTAGGTGTAATGGTTGCCATTATTCTGGGGAAACGGATTGGTTTGAAACAGAGGCTTCTTATTCAACAAGCCACCAATACCTCCTCTGCTCAAGGTCTGGTTAAGTTATCCATGTATATTGTACTTATAGCCTTTGCTTTTGAAGCTCTGGCTACCGTGGTTCTTACATTGCGCTGGCAGAGCGATTTGGGATGGGGACAAGCTTTCTATTACGCCATATTCCATTCCATCTCTGCCTTCAATAATGCGGGTTTCTCTCTTTGGAGTGATAGCCTTACTCCATTTGTTGGTGACCCGATTGTTAATCTTACAGTAATTACGCTCTTTATCATTGGCGGCTTGGGTTATATTGTGGTTGTGGATGTATTCCGCAAACGTTCATGGAGAAAGCTCTCCCTTCATTCAAAAATTGTGTTAATCGGTAGTTTTTCTCTGTACTTGTTTGGATTTATCACCATTTTTTTACTCGAGAGTTGGAATCCTTCTACGTTTGCTGATTTATCTTACAGTGAACGTATATGGGCTTCTCTATTTCAGGGTACTGCTCCTCGAAGCTCTGGATTCAATACCATTGACATTGGAAGTATGTTGGCCACATCCCAATTTTTCATTATTATCCTAATGTTCATTGGGGCTTCATCCGGCGGAACAGGTGGAGGAATTAAAATCAATACTTTTGTGGTCCTTGTTCTTGCGACCATACAAACATTTCGGGGCGGCGGACAGATTCATGCTTTTGAGCGTAAAATTGCAGAAGAAACAGTAATGCGTGCACTCGCTGTTGTCTTAAGTTCTCTCGCCTTTGTGCTTGGGATCTCCATTCTGCTATCCATATCCGAAGGCATTCTTGAAAATCATTTTCTGGATGTTCTGTTTGAAGCCACTTCAGCATTTAGCACCACTGGACTCTCGATGGGTCTGACAAGTGAGTTGAGTGTTACCGGTAAAATTATAGTCTCTATTACGATGTTTGCAGGACGATTGGGACCCTTAACTCTGGCTTTTGCACTGGCTCAGAAGAAACGCACATCCAAAATCGGTTATGCAGAGGACCATGTCCTTATTGGTTAACATACCGGACTACTGACATGTTAATCTTATTGCGGAAAAGTAATTTCTTTTTATTTCAAAACAAGTTCAATAGCAAAACGCCCCCTTATCGCAAACAACAGATGTCTGCTTAAGGGGGCCTTTATTTATATATTTGCTTACAGAAGATCCATAATAAGAACATTTACCGAATGAGCTGACAAACCAACGATCACTGATTCACCATTCAATTTTATCTCCTGTTCTTGGGGAATCACTTTCTCATCATTCTTCTGATTCACATTTGGAATATGCACCAAATGATCTTCTCCAGTAAGTGTGATCAGTCTGGCTGAACCATCAACCTTCAGATCCTGAAGGCAAATCCGGGTTGATTTATCCACATCATCTGCATTGACCAGTTTCACATACACATGCCGTGTGTCCTTCGTAACGGAGTGGAATACTTCCCGGTTGTAGGCTTCCAGCTTGTAATCCAGAACTTTGCTGGGATGGAGCCCATCCGTATACGAGCAGATCAGATTCTTCCCTGTATCCCCACCATAGTTAACCGTGATTGTATAATCGATCCCATTCTCGAGTGGTTCATAATTGGCCGCTCTCAGGTTACCTGCTGCCGAGCTGGATGAATAGTCTCCCAGTGTATAACCTTCAATCCCTTGTTTGTACACCTTCACTCCTGTTGCATTCCCGCCGTAACTTATTGCGTACTCGATAACATCCTTGTTCTCAGGTGAGATATCCGTCAGTCCCACGCCAATGTAAAAACCATCCTCACCTGAAATTCTTACCGCCTCAACGTGTACCTTGTAGTTGGTCCATTCGTCATTCAGCAGGTACAGTCCATTCAATCCACTAGTTTGTGCGCTCAGGCTGAGCCCTCTTCCTGCGTTTAACGTATATCCTTCCGATCCAGGAATTGGAATCCATGCCTCACTAGGCTCTGTACGTTCCCTGAAATCTTCATCAAACATCAAACTGCCATCCACATTGGACGTGACTGTGACTCGTTTCACCACAATCTCTGCATTCCCTGTTGCAATTTCGATGCCGCCACGCGGAATAAGACTCAGCGGTTTACCTTTGCTATAGGTGGAGAATGAAGTTTCAAGCACCTGATCCCCTACATATTTTGCAAAAAGCTGCTGTACATAATAATTCGGTGTATACCATACTGTTTCATCATCAAACCAGATGCAGTCTGGCGTCCAGCGATAGGTTCCGTCCGTTAGTACTTTGTTGAACAATGGCGCATAGGCAGCCAAACGAACAACGTCTGCATTATTTTCAAATCCGGTCATGATCGCAGCTTCTGCGACCGCTCCTGCCAGCGTGTTTTTGTCCGTGGAAGCATATTCTCCAACAAACACTTTGGATGTTTCTTTCCAATCGATACTTCCATCTTCATGATAAGCCCGGTCATAATAGTTGTATCGATCTACGTTATTCAGCAAATATTCATTGGAGCGGTAGTAGTGCTCATCTGCGATGGTGTCCATATAATTGTCCTGATTTTCATACCAGGTTACCGTCTCCTCAATCACCTCAGTACCATCGGCAAAAGCCACTTGAGCTGACCCGGTGAGGTTCCCGCTGAGGAATTTCCATCCTTCCTGGTACGCATTATCATCCGCCTGAGCACCAACTGTCGAGATAATGTGCAGTTCATGATCAGGGTAGTTCTGCTTCATGTAGTCATCTATCGAACGTTTGAATACTTCGAAGTTGGCAAAAAATTCAGTGCCCCAGTTCTCATTACCTACGCCGAGATAACGAAGATCAAACGGTTCAGGATGTCCCATCTGGCTTCGTACCCCCGCCCATTCGTTGTGTTCAAAATCTGTACTGAGCGCAAAGTCGATCAGGTCTGTGAAGTTGCGGATATAATAATCCCTTAATGCGCCACCCGCAGGATGAGCATAATCCGAACGTGCCTGACATAACACACCGCAAGCCATCACTGGAACCGGAGCAGCATTCAGATCCTCCGCCAACTGGAAGTACTCCATATAACCAAGCCCCATCGTCATCATGTAACCCCAGACATTATAATTCTCTTTGCGCAGCTCAACGGGTCCTACAGAATCCTTCCAATCATATACGTTGTCCCATATGAAGGACCCTTCCGAGATACATCCTCCCGGAAAACGCAGGAACTTTGGATGCAGATCTGCGAGTGCCTGAATTAGATCTTTTCTCAATCGATAGTTCGGATTACCTGTGTAGTTGGCATGTGCTGTAGCGGATATCCCTTTTTCTGTCGGATCAAATCCCCATACATTCTGAGGCACTAAGGACACCATATCGACGGAGATATCACCTGCAAACGTAAGTGCCAATTGACCAAGTACAGTTTCCGTTCCGGTAAGTGACAAGCCGTATTTCTTCCATGTGTTTCCGCCTTCAACATGTAACGTTACCGAATCACTGATGGAAGTGTCTTCTCTATCCTGCAATTGAACAGTGATCGTTCCTGCCAATTCTGCTTTTGCCCATACGGTAAAGTCATATGTTTCACCCTGCTTGATGGACATGGCACAATACTGGTTAGAGTCTGAGAATCCACGATTCCGAATCGTTGCCCCATCCTGAACCGTGACATAATAAGCATTTACTTCAGGATCTTCCACGTTAAAGTGAACGTTTAGTCCATCCGTATGCTGCACGAGCATTTTATCCGTATCGCCTGACCAGGCAAACAAAGGCTCACGATTTCGACCTGTCGAACAACCACACTCTCCAGAGTCATGCGAGTATGTATCAAATGCAAAAGATTCAAATGATCGATTCTGGACAAGCTCCGCATAGATACCGCCATCTGCCGCGTTATTAATATCCTCATAGAACAAACCATACATCACTTCACTGATGTCAGCCACCTTCTGATCTCCATGGATGGTGACCGTATAAGGCGGAAGATGCGCCGGCACAACAGACACGTCAAAGCTGTGGCTCAGCTTACGATCACCTCTGTTCAGAAGCGCACGGAGCGTAACCTCTTGTGCGGATGTAATTGCCTGAACCTCTCCATTCTCAGACAGGACTTCCGGATTACTGGAACTCCACTGAACCGTCACTTTATCACCCAGCAAATGTGCAGGCAGTGACACATCTTTGGTGATAATTCGGTTGGGGAAGGACAAATACTTGTCTGCCGCAAGCTTCACAATCGCTTCATCTGTCAGTGATTCACACATCACTTCAATAACTTCATCCATGGTGAGCGCTGCCCCATAGATCCGAAAGTCGGATAACGAACCTGCAAAATCCACATCCGCTGCATACTGGGAGCGTCCAATATAATTCTGGCTATAATTCTCAGGATCAGTGAACGAATCAAACCATTCGCGCAGTTTGGCATAATTGCCACTGGATGTCTGACTGATCGAGCCGTCTGCGGCCTTCTCCCCATTCACATATACAATCGGACCCGCACTGCTGAGCGTCCCCCCTTGGCTGCCTGCCACGGAGAGTGCAATATGCATCCATTCACCGCTTGCAACTCCCCCACTTGGATGAACAACCAGATTATCTCCGGCATATAACGTACCCAGAAGCTGACGTGTCAAAAATAAATACGGTCCCTTCTCCCCTTTACCAAAGTCAAAAATGCGTTCCCACACATTGGACCCCTTGCCCAGAAACACCCAAGTGGCAATCGTAACTCCTGTGTTATCGCTTACATCCCGAAGCAGATTCGAGGGTAGTTGCAGATAAGAAGTTCCATTCGCTCCCCCGTTGAAAGTCACCGCGGATCTTCCTTTCAACTCGGATACCACAGGTAGGATCTCACCTTTGGCTATACCATCATGTCCCTTACCGGAGCTGTCCTTCCCGATCTGACCGGCAGCTTCGAACGTGTATTGTGCGATTAATTGATTTTGATATGTGCTCATGTTCTTACCTCCTATGTAGTTGGGAATTGTCGATTCACGCTTTTGATTCGTATTAATATAAAATGATTGATAAATAGTTAAATACATTTCTTAAACGTAATAATATCGCATCATCGATCCCCATTTCAATCCTAAATTTGAGAAAGACAACTGGTTTATTTGAATGTAATGACCTTTATCGGCTCTTCCCGTCTCTTATTTATTTTTCATTTTACTCTTATAAACATTACATTTATGGTTTACAAACATATAAATCAATTGATAATATAACAAATGAAAGCGCTTGATATAATGAGCTACTCAAAGGAGGTCTGCCGAACCTTTTATCGTGTGCTGCCAAGTATCGGTTGATTTTTCATTCCAGGGAATAGGAAAGGGGAAACGTATGAAACGTTATTGGGTTCGCGTACTTAACATCTCTGTTCTAAGCACCACTCTACTTACTGCAACAACTTTGGCACCGGTCTCGGTGTTCGCAAATGGTTCAGGGGCAACCGTGGGTAACTCGCAGACTTCCACCACACCTCTCGCAAATCCTGCTACATCATTCAAAAATGTTTCCGTTCATGACCCATCTGTCATTAAGGTGGATGATACGTTTTATATTTTTGGTTCACACTTGCAAGTGGCCAAGTCTAAAGACTTTCTGAACTGGGATCTCGTCGCATCGGGTGTTACGGATAACAATCCTGTTGTCCCCAATGTAACCAAGGAATTCGCTGAAGCGCTGGAATGGGCGCAGACAGATACGTTATGGGCAGCAGATGTCATTCAATTGGCGGACGGCAAATTTTATATGTACTACAATGCTTGTAAAGGGGACTCTCCGCGATCAGCGCTTGGCATTGCTGTCGCAGACAATATCGAAGGCCCTTATAAGGATCAAGGCATTCTGTTGAAATCCGGCATGTGGGATCAGATCAGTGAGGATGGTACCATTTACGATGCAACGATCCATCCCAATGTGGTCGATCCTGATGTCTTTTATGATAAAAACGGCAAGTTATGGATGGTGTATGGCTCGTATTCCGGAGGGATTTTCATTCTGGAGATGGATGCAACGACAGGTAAACCACTGCCAAATCAAGGTTATGGCAAAAAGCTGACCGGAGGCAATCATAGTCGTATTGAAGCCCCTTATATGCTCTACAGTCCCGAAACCGATTATTATTATCTGTACCTGTCTTACGGTGGACTAGGTGCTGATGGAGGATACAACATTCGTGTTGCTCGCTCCCAATCACCGGATGGGCCTTTCCTCGATGCGGAAGGAAACGATATGATCAACGTTAAAGCGGACAAGGATAAACCGTTGTTTGATGATCGTTCTATTGAGCCTTTTGGAGTCAAATTGATGGGGAACTTCCTGTTCGAGAGACAGATCGGTGATCCGGGCACAGGCCTGGGTAGCGGCTATGTATCGCCAGGGCATAACTCTGCTTATGTTGATCCGGAGACTGGCAAACAGTTTCTCATCTTCCATACCCGCTTTCCAGGGCGTGGCGAAGAGCATGAAGTTCGCGTACATGAGATGCATATGAATGCAGACGGTTGGCCCGTCGTTTCTCCATATCGCTATGCGGCTTTGGGAGAAGATACCACCCAGCTGACAACCCAGGAGATCGCTGGTCAGTACCAATGGGTGAATCATGGTAAGGACATCACAGCGGACATCAAGCCATCCCAGACCGTTCAGTTCACGGCAGATGGGCAGATTCAGGGTGCCGTGACAGGAGCATGGAGTCTTGGTGCAGACAACAAGGTTCAGATCACTTCGAATAACGTTGTGTACAAAGGCGTCTTCACACATGAATGGAACTCGGAATCTCAAAGTACGGTTCTGACCTTTAGCGCCCTCTCCTCCTCCGGGATTGCCATCTGGGGAAGTCAAGGTGTTGAACGGAGTGATCAAGACATTGTAGATGCAGTGAAAAAGGATCTGAACATTAGCAATACGGATCACGTGTTCTTCAATCTGTCTCTGCCTACCAAAGGAACAAGTGATGCAGACATTACGTGGAAAAGCTCCAATGCTTCGGCTCTATCCACCACAGGTGTAGTGCAGCGACCACGCGCTGGTAAGGGCGATGCCAAAGTGAAATTAACCGCCACGATTCGTAAAGGAACTGCGGTAAGCTCCAAAACGTTTAACGTTATCATTCCACAGCAAGCGGTAAGCCCATTGCTCGGGGAGTATACTTTTGAACACAAGAAACTTGGCAAAGTCGCACAGGATTATAGCAAAAACGAATATCACGGACAAGCCTTTAACGTGGTCAGTTCTGCTGCAAGTGGCAAAAATCAGGCTGCCACATTTAACGGAACCGACAGTTACATTCAGTTACCTGGACTCGTTACAGATACAACGGATTTCACGTTTAGCGCCTGGGTCAATTGGGACGGTGGCGGGTCCTGGCAGCGTATTTTCGACTTTGGAAATGGCTTGATGAGGCATATGTTCCTCACTCCCTCCCAGCATAATGGAGCATTACAATTCACCATTCATAATGAGGGAAGGGATCAGAGCATCATTGCCGCAGATCCACTGCCTTCTAAAGAGTGGGTTCATGTCGCTGTAACCCTTCAGGGTGATGTGGGCACTCTGTATGTGAATGGTACATCGGTTGCAAGCAGCACTGAGATCACCTTTAACCCGAAAGATCTGCAGGTAACCGAAGCTTATCTGGGCAAGAGTCGTTATACGGCTGATCCGTTCTACAAAGGCAGCTTGGATAATGTAAAAGTATATGATAAGGCTTTAACAGCCAAGGAAATCCAGCGTCAGGCCAAAGAAAAGCCATAAGTTAGAGTCCTATCATAGACGTTGGACTCCATAGCGAACAAACCTATAAAGCAGCCAATGTATTGAACTGCATCCATTTGTTAGAGGCGACTAACAGCGGTGTTGCAGTTCATTACATCAGGCTGCTTTATTGTCACTTCGAATAATGAATGACCATGTTTAATTTGTTTGTCTTAGCACCGGAGTTAACATAGGCGTGAGGCTTGTCCGCTCCAAAACGGATCGACTCCCCTGAACTCACCGTATAATCTTCCGCCCCTACTCGAATCGTAACTTCACCTTCAAAGACCGTAATAAATTCTTCCGCACCTTCGATATGCGGTTCAGCGTTCAACTCAGACTTAAGATCCATCTCCATCATATATATTTCAAAACGACGCCCCTCTTCAAAAGGAAAATGCGGATAAATCCGAACCTTTCCCTCATCCTCCATCAATACTTGAATATCATCCCCCGTAACAACGGTAGTATCTGACTTCGGCTCGTGGATCAAAGCAGTGAAGGAGGTTTTCAGGCCATTAGCAATCTTCCATACAGTTGCAATGGATGGATTGGATTCACCACGTTCAATCTGACCAAGCATGGTCTTGCTAATACCAGTCATTTCGGCGACCTTGTCCAGACTAAGTTTTCTTTGTTCCCTAAGCTGTTTCAGGTTCTGAGCAAGAATACTATTAATGTTTTTCAAAATCCATCCTCCCATTTTATAATTATGTTGTGCTATATAACGCACATGTTGTACAATGATAAAGACCGTGCGCTGTAACGTACATTTCAGTTCATTATATCACACAACCAAGAAAACGTGGAGGAACCATGAACATTATACCTTTAGTGACATATGCAATCATTGCTTCATTTACACCCGGACCCAACAATATCATTTCCATGACGCATGCCAAAAATCAGGGGTTCCGCAAGACCCTTCCGTTTATTAGTGGAGTTGCAGCCGGCTGCCTGCTAATTATGTTTCTGTCCAGTTATTTCAACCTTATTCTTCATCAATATATTCCTAGGATCACACCCGTCTTAAACGTGTTAGGATGTGTGTACATGCTCTATCTGGCGCTCAAAATCATGCGAAGTAAACCTGCAGATTCGCAGGAAAACAAGGTCAATCATTATTCATTTCTATTTGGGTTCACCCTGCAATTCATCAATCCCAAAGTCATTCTGTATGGGCTTACTGCCATATCCGTTTTTGTTCTGCCTCTTGGGCAGTCCCATGTACAATTAATCGTATTTTCCTTACTTCTCACCTTCATCGGTATTAGTGCCAATATGACCTGGGCGTTTGGTGGCATGTTATTCCAGAGCTTTTTATTAAGATACGAGCGTCCTGTTAATATCGTCATGGGTATGTTGTTAATTTACAGTGCATTATCAATACTGATGTAAAATGCAATAGAAAAAGCGTCCACTCATTTGATGAGCTGAACGCTTTTATTTTTTTATCCTAATTCCGGTCTCCACCATGGATGTGTAGGGTATTCCTCCGTATGAAGCACAACCTTCTCGCCGATTTTAGGTGTTGCAATCTTAACTTGCAAGGCATGTGCAGCCTTCGTAATCCGTTCAACCGGTTCATTCCAGGCATGATAGGCCAGCGTAAATGCGGCCCAATGAATCGGGATGAGCAACTTACCTCCTACATCCAAATGTGCTTGTACCGTTTCTTCCGGCATCATGTGAATGTTGGACCAACGCTCGTCATATTGCCCACATTCCATCAAGGTCAGGTCAAATGGACCGTATTTACTGCCAATTTCCTTGAAATGAGGACCGTATCCGCTGTCCCCACTAAAGAACACCTTGGTATGTTGTCCAGCGATAACCCACGAACACCATAAGGTAGAATTACGGTCGAATAATCCTCTGCCCGAGAAATGTCTTGCTGGCGTGCAAGCCAATGTTAGACCTTTGAACGATAACTCATCCCACCAGTTGTGCTCGGTAATCTGTTCCGAAGGCACACCCAGTTGAATCAGCCGACGACGGACGCCAAGCGGCACGATAAATCGCTTTGTTTTATCCTTTAATCTGCGAATGGAGTCATAATCCAGATGATCATAATGGTCATGCGATATAATAATTGCATCCAGCGTTGGGAAATCCTTCGGTTGAATTGGTAGATTGGTGCTGTAACGTTTGGTACCCACCCAAGACACGGGGGATGGACGATTGCCCAGCATCGGATCAAAGAGCAACCTGTGCCCTTCAATTTCGAGTAAAAAAGCCGAATGTCCGAACCATGTAACCTGTGGATTATCGGATGCACTAAAGATTTCAGCGGGTTCACATATCTCCATAGGCATCGTGCCAGATGGCCTCCGCTCTACATTGCCACGCATGGAATCTCTCAATATACTGATCAGGGACTTGAAGTTCATGCCGGCTGATGTCGGGAGCTGATTTTCGTATTTTGTCATTATACATACCTTCTGTTCTATATAATCAATCTAGGTTCAATATTTGGATGAGAACTATTCATATCGTAGCTATATATTAATTCATTGGCCGGTGATATTCAATTTTCGGCTAATTAAGATAGAATTAAGACTCTGTTTTCTCTCCTATAAGATTGGGCATATATGATAGAGAAAATACATGGAGAGTATGTGAGAGAACATGAAGAAATGGCGTAAAAGATTAGTTAAGTTTTTGATATTTGACCTCGCGGTAATTCTGTTGCTTCTGGGTACAGGCGTGATCTACCAACAAGTGGGTTTAAGGCAAGATGCCAAAATACTCGTCCCCCCTGGAAAACTCTACAAAGTACATGGAGACAATATGCATCTATATACTGGTGGAGAAGGCGATGTAACTGTCGTACTCGCCTCTGGCTGGGGTACCGCTAATCCCTATGTAGATTATTATCCATTATATGAAAAGCTTGCTCCCAACACAAAATTCGCTGTATATGACCGATTTGGCTATGGATATAGTGATCAGACCGATAAGAAACGTGATGTCGATACCATAGCTGAAGAATTACACGAGTTGTTGCAGGTATCTGGACAGAAGCCACCTTATGTATTAGTTGGGCATTCGCTCGGCTCGCTGGAAACCATCCGTTTCGCACAAAAATACCCGGATCTCGTCAAGGGTATCGTCATGATTGATGGCGGAAGCCCCGAATATTATTCGAATGACGATGACTCTTTGGCAGACACAATTGGTGGTTTTGCGAATAAATTCCGTATCCAAACCGGACTATTCCGCCTCTCCATGCAATCTGACTTGGTTGTGGAAACATCCAATGCCAATCGTAATGAACTGAAACTTGTACCCGACGATCTGAAAAAATTGGATACAACTGCGCTGTTGCACAACTATGGCAATGCAAACACGTTGGATGAATTACGTGAAATAGCTGAAAATGGCAAAGTGGTTGTAGATCACAAGCAAACCTTACCGTTTCCACTCACCATACTGACGGCTGATTACTTTGGTGCAAGTGAGCCCGAATGGGATAAAACACAAGTAGAATTCAAATCTTGGTCAGATGATTCGAAACAGGTAACCATCAAAGATACCGACCATTACATCCATCAATATCATCCTGACCTCGTTGCCGATGAAATATTGGCCCTGGTGAAGAAGTAACGTACACTCTACTAAAGTAGGACTATGTTATATCATGAAAGAAACCCCAAAGATTCTCTAATATCTTTGGGGTTTTAAGTATGAGATTTATTGTGCTTTCGCCAGTCTTGGCCGTTGAGACCGGAAATCGCTGAAGGCTTGTTCAATTTCAGATGAGGTGAGCCGGTGACGGTAAAAGTACTGCTGCATCGCCTCCATTTCGGTTCGATCGCCATTGTAGATGTTATCAATTCTTCGTATAACTTGGTTATATAAGCTCTCACGTCTGGAGTTTACAGGCTCACACAACCAAAAGTTCGTTCTCTTCACATCACCTGTCTTGGTCCAGAGCAAATTCTCATATCGGATGACATCCCAGTCCCAATATCCAGCATGAATCTGCTGAAGTTCCGTCGTAAACATATCGTATATCAAGTTGGGAGGAATGTGTCCATATGTCACACGGTACTCTTTCAGCTTGTATGCTTCAATCCACTCTGTCAGGGTGTACTCACCTGGTGAATACGCATACAATGTAGGTGCATAAGAATTACTCTGCAATGCCCTAAGTGCTTCACTTTCCATCTCCCCATCCAATCTTGCACGTGAAGCATATACCTTGAGACAATAGTCTTGCAATCTATATACAACCGAGCTATTACTAATAAGCGAAGCCTGTAGAGTGAGATGGCCATTTTTTTCGTAGTGCAACAGCATCTTTTCAATGTTATTGCCAATGGGATTGATGATGATCATAACGATGTCTCCTTGAGTAAAAATAAAATATAAACCGTTTTCGAATTGGTTAAAAATTGTACTAATACATTCTATATTACCCTTTTATATTAGTATGAACATATACAATTTTGCCGGAACATGAAGTATTTGCTCTGAAATTCATTCTTTGAACCGCCGTATTCCGGCTACATTTTTACTCTAAAGCCTGTAACCCGTTTCACGTCAACACCAAAAAAGATAGAATAAATATGCAAAAAAGCGATGCGTCCTTAGAGTTAAGGGACACATCGCTCTTATATAATATTTAATTATTATTGTTAGTGAATGGATTAATGCATAGGACCTTGTTGTCCTGGCGTTGATCCTACTTTGACCCGTTTCACGAAGAGTGAAGTAATCAGACCGATAATCGACAGAACCAATGCGAATACAAACGCATTCTGTACACCTGACGTGAAACCTGCCAGTTGATTTTCTGGACTTTCCGGATTCGCCACTCCGCTCAAAAAGCGGGATTGTCCTGCGCTCAGTATACTTACCGCAACAGCCGTACCGATTGCTCCGGATACCTGTTGCAACGTATTCATGATGGCAGTACCGTGAGGATAATACTCACGTGGCAATTGGTTCAGACCATTCGTCTGTGCAGGCATCATAATCATCGAGATTCCGACCATCATGAACACATGCAGCGTAATAATTTTGGCCAGTGTCGTTGTTGGTGTAATCCCAGTGTACATGAAGAGTACAACCGTCACGACAGCCAGACCAATAATCACAAGCCACTTCGGACCGAATTTGTCAAACAGTCGGCCCATGACCGGAGACAGTAAACCATTTAGCAAACTACCCGGCAATAGAACCAGTCCGGCAGTTAACGCTGTAACGGCCATACCTTGTTGCAGATACATTGGCAGGATCAGCATGGATGACAGCATCATCATCATACAGATGAATATCAGGATCAAGCCAATCGTAAACATCGGATATTTGAACGCTCGCAAATCCATCATTGGCTGTTTCATTCTCAACTGACGGATACTGAATAACAGTAAGGACAACACACCAATAACGAGAGTGGCAACAACGACCGGACTCGTCCAGCCTCCGCCAGTTTCCCCGTGTCCTCCTGCACTACTGAAGCCGTATACGATACCACCAAAACCAAGGGTAGAAAGGATAATGGACAGTACGTCAATTTTGGGCTTGGTCAATTTCGAAATATTCGGCAAGAACAACAAGCCGCATACCAGTGAGATCAGGAAGAACGGCAAGGAGATCCAGAAGATCCAATGCCAGCTCAGATTAGCCAGAATCAGACCGGAGATACTCGGACCGCTTGCTGGTGCAAACATGATAACCAAACCAATCAATCCCATGGCCGCTCCACGTTTTTCAATCGGGAAAATAACCAATATGGTGTTAAACATCAGTGGCAACAATAGCGCTGTACCTATCGCCTGTAGTACCCGTGCCACCAACAGAATTTCGAAACTAGGTGCAAGTGCAGCAACAAATGTTCCTGCAATGGAGAAAATCAGGGACGTTGTGAACAGCTGTCTGGTTGTAAACCATTGCAACAGCATACCGGATACCGGCACCAGGATTCCCAACACAAGCAAGTAACCTGTGGTTAACCATTGAATCGTTGTAGGTCCAACTTCAAGCAGACCCATAAGTGGTGTCAAAGCCACGTTTAATGCCGTTTCACCAAACAGACCTATAAAGCCGCTCAGCAGCATTGCGAACAAAATCGGAAATACCTTGTATTGCTTCGTTTCTTGTTGATTCTGTGCAGAATCAGCCTTCATGGAAACCTCCACGATCCCATCCTCCTCAAACGTATCGAACTTTCTTTTTCTCTGTCTCTTGCTATAAATTATTGAATCTGTTTGGCGTTCTTCGTTACAACCGACAAATACTCAGCAGCCGTCAGCAGAGGCTGTTTATCTTGATTTGTCAGGCTGATAATCAGTGCTCCCTCCATCAAAGAAATGATCAGAAGCGCCGTCTCCCGCGCCTTCTCTTCACCAACGCCATCCAGAATCAGATGTTTCTTAATGACATCCTGCCAATCTGCAAATACACCCTGACATGCAATACGCAACTGCTGGCTAATACACGAAGTCTCCACAGCTGCCCAGAAGCTGAATGGCAGAAATCCGGTAAACCCTGCCGCTTCTGTTTCATGAGCCAAATCATGAATAAATCTCTGAATGGCATCCCCCGTATTGTCGTGGGCTGCAAATGTTTTCTCAAATGTCTGCAAGATTTGTTCATTGGCTTTTTGAATACACTCGTGCGCGAGCTCTTCCTTGCCTTGCGGGAAATAATGATACAACGACCCTTTCGGCGTACTACTCTCTTTGATGATCTGATTCAGACCGGTCGCATGATATCCTTGTGAAAAAAACAGTCTCGCTGCTGTGCTGACAATGGACTCTCTAGCATTAGACTTTTCACTCAACGAAAGCCACTTCCTTCAAATAATTATAACAATCGGTCTATATAATTAAACCCGCTCAGATCGGTGCTGTCAATCATAATATTTCACTTTTAATTTGAAAGCATTTTCATATGAGAGGCATCATAACATCCTCTTTTTTTAATTATTACCTTTTATACATTTCATTCTGAGAAAGTAGGGAACTTTTCCCTGTCTTCGAATACACATACATCAATGCTGAATCACACTTAGTTTCGATTTTTGAGAAAAGGAGTGAGAAACTTGGCAATCCTGCTAACTGGCCCTATTGATAATAGCCCCGTGAATGGGGTAAGGCCAACTCAGATTGTTTCCATTAAAGTTGAAAATCAGAGTGTCGTAAACGCCGCAACTATACTTGTCCAAGGATATTCATTAATTACAAACAGAGCTCTATATGTAAGTGAGCAATTCACAATCTTACCCGGTGCAGTAGCTACACGAACTTATTTTGCTGATCTTAACAGTTTCGAATACGTTATTACCGTTACAGGAGCAACCCCTGAGGACATTTTGGTTTCTTTTTGGGGGAAAAACACTGTCGGCTCTTTGGTTGCTGCTCACCGACTCGTTTATTCCGAATTATTTGGCAGTGAGAATTTTAATGGAGCTACAGGAGCTACAGGCGTTACAGGAGTCACTGGCTCCACCGGAGCTACCGGGACAACAGGCGCTACCGGACTTACAGGGGTGACGGGTGCCACGGGTCTTACAGGCGCGATAGGTGCCAGTGGCAATACGGGCACGACGGGTGTCACGGGCGTGACAGGTCCTACCGGGAGTACAGGTCCTACCGGAGCTACAGGTATTACCGGCTCTACAGGCGTTACAGGAGTCACGGGCATTACAGGATTTACAGGAGCTACGGGCATCACTGGAGTAACTGGGACTACAGGTGCCACGGGTGACACTGGCGTGACAGGTCCTACAGGGGCTACAGGCATTACCGGATCCACTGGACTTACCGGAATCACAGGCGCGACAGGAACTACAGGTCCCACGGGTGACACTGGTGCGACAGGTCCTACCGGGGCAACGGGCATTACCGGATCCACTGGACTCACCGGAGTCACAGGCGCGACAGGAACCACAGGTCCTACGGGTGACACTGGCGCGACAGGTCCTACCGGGGCTACAGGTATCACAGGATCCACAGGACTTACTGGAGTCACAGGCGCGACAGGAACTACAGGTCCCACGGGTGACACTGGACCCTCTGGCGGTCCGGAGGGCCCTACCGGAGCTACAGGTGCAACGGGGGCTACAGGCAATACAGGTGCCACTGGAGCAACTGGCCTCGCTGGAGCGACAGGTGTTACTGGCACCACGGGTGCAACGGGGGCGACGGGTACTGTACTGCCCGATCCCTTTAATGTATATGTTTTACAAGGCGCGGTGGGCGGAAATGGAACACAGGCCAGTCCTTTTGGAACGATTCAACAAGGTGTAACCGCGGTATCTCCAACAGGAACCGTTCATATTCTTGGTGGCACATACCCAATCACTGCGAACATTACCATTAATAAAGCAGGAATAACTCTAAAAGGCTATCCTAGTACAATCATCCTGTTACAAGCTGCTGTTATCCCTTTCACTATCATTGGAAGCGGAGTAACTGTAGACGGATTAACGATCACTAGTGATAACCCTTATGCTGTTGAATTTATTCAATTAGGCGGAACCAATCATACCGTAATAAATAATACGATATTCGGTCCTCCTCAAGCTGGCCCTTCTTCAGGTTGGGTTGTCAATCGTGGTCTCGTGACCCAGACTGGAAATATGACTGGCTTGCTTGTACAAAATAATATTTTTTATTCCTTACGTCAGCCAGCCTACTTTAACCCTAATACGACTGGAGAAGTTATTAGCAATGTTGTTTATAATACCCGAGGATTTGTTAATGACCGGGCCGTCATGGTCTTCTCTGGGAATTCATGGGGCAGCCCGGTCAATGCGGTGGATATTGCACTGCTCGTAGGTACAATAACAGGTCCCCCTTTCGATCCGATTTCCGCCCTGAGCGCCAACAACAGTACGGCAACGATTCAGGATTCCAGATAAAAATCATTACTCGTTCTTACAAAGCTCCTAATCAAAACAGCCGCCGATTTGGATGTGGAACTCCAGATCGAACGGCTGTTTTTGGATGAGTAGAGCATTATTCCATTATTAATTAATAGGTTACATAACCTCCGTAGGTCACGGTCCATGTATAACCTGTCTGACCATCAACGGATTGTAGTCTAAGTTGCCCCCGATATGGATCAACATTATAACTTGCTGTCATCGGAATATCACCAAGCGTTGGAAATTGAGACTTAGGTAGAATGGTCTGCCAAGTTATATACTTTTGTGCGTAAGGTACTACTTGTTTACGTTCTGGTAAACTACTGATTGAAGTTGAGAGGGTTCAACCGTTCGTTTACCTGCCCACACGTCTTGCACGTAGCGTCCTTCGGCCTGAAGCTGAATGAGCCAGTTTTTGGCTTGCTGCATCGTTGCTCCCTGCACCTCCTGATATGATTGCTGTAAAGTCTCTTCTACCGCAGGAGCCATCTGGCTTCCATCCCCGCATACGTAGAGTTTTCCTTTGTTCATCAGCATGTGAATCAACTGTTCGGAATCCTCCTTCATCAGATGCTGTACATACGTTTTGGGCTTGCCATCCGCACGAGAAAAAGCAGTGTGTAACTTAACAATGCCTTCTCGTTCGTATTGTTCTAGCTCCTGACGATAGATGAAGTCTGAATCATTCCTGCACCCAAAGAACAAATGCGCCTCACTCAGTGGCATACCTCTCTGTTTCATGACCGCTCTCGACTGGAGGAAACCTCTGAACGGTGCAACCCCCGTCCCCGGTCCCACCATGATCATTGGAACATCAACCTCTTCGGACAGATGAAATTCGGATTCCGGCGTACGTACAAACATCAGAATACGTTCTCCGGATGGACAACCGGCAAGGTACGATGAAGCAACTCCCTGGTATTCGCCTTTGCCACTCCATGCAGGCTCTCTTACTACCGATACCGTTATGCTCGCTTGCTCGGTATTCAGGCTTGGCGAGCTGGATATTGAATAATATCTGGGCTTAAGCGGAGGCAATAGTTCAAGGAACCTTTCGAATGGCAGCTCACACGCCTCATACTTTTCTAGCAGGTCCAACATGGTGATTCGATTGGCAAGAATATAATCCTTGTAGCTGTTTTCATCCAACATGCCTTCCAGTTCACGCTTATGAGGTGGACATACCGTATGATTAGCTAACTCCTGCAACTGTGTTCTGGAAACTGGTGTCTGCAATTCCACACAATGAGCGAGCAGTTCATGAATCTTGACGGGTCTGTTCAGTGGTAGGTGTGTAAGATGGCTGACGTCCGAAGTTAATTGGATCTGAATATCCCCACTTAGTCGGAACCGACTGAGTATCCGATCCACATTCTGCTTCGAGTTGCTAGGCAACACGCCGAGATGGTCACCTTCTCTATAACTCATGCCTTCAGGAAGTAACACTTCGATGTGACGCGTGCTTCTCCCACTTCCCGGCGCCTGAAGCTCTTTATTGACTACCACCGTGGCATAGCTGGCACCATAAGTTCGTGTAAGTGGCATATCCGTTTTCTCACGGACAATCTCCATTTGAAGTCTGCTTGTGCTTGATATGGAGGGCTTCACGACTTCCGCGTTGATCCCCAAAGCATTCAACACCTGAGGCCACAACATATGCTGCCACGCCTCAACTTGTTTCTCCATATCACCTCCGGCATCGGCTTCACCGCGGGATAACAGTCTTTTACCCCCCAATTCTTCAAGCTTCTCATCTATCAATCGAGGAATGCTCTGGTACGTTCCAGACCAACTCCGATCTCCACAGCCCAGTACGGCATAGTTCACATCCCGTGCATCCTCTGACTCCGCTTCCTTCAACCAGTCTACAAATGCTGTAGCATTTTGCGGAGGTTTACCGTTATACGAAGCAGTGACGATGAGAACGACACCTTGGCGAGGTATGCGGCCAACCCACTCATTCAGAGTGGCTGCTTCACTTGGGATTCCATAAGAACGGCCTTTCTCCACGAGCTCTCGGGCAATGCCTTCTGCCGTTCCCAGATTGGAACCATATAACACCAGGAGCAAAGGGTTACCATCTGTTTCAACGGCCAGGATTTCTCCCCTCTGGCTGTCACTTGTTATATTTTCATGAACAACAGGAGCAGGTTTTTCTTCCACGGATACGGTAGACTTATTCATCTTTTGTGACACCTTGCGCTCTTTCACCTGGATCCGGAAGTCTCCCGGCTTCAACGTTAGTGTCTGTTTAACATCCAACTCATAGTTGCTATAATCGATCAGGTCAAAATGTTTGAGGACCATGCCAAGCACAAGTGTTGCTTCATATAAAGCAAACTGCATGCCGATACACGCTCTCTCCCCATTACCAAAAGGTTTATACGCATGATGAGGCACTTTCGCCGTATCTTCAAATCGCTCCGGACGGAAAAGCTCCGCATCCTCTCCCCATGCCTCTCTATCACGGTGTAGCTGAGGCAGGAGAATACTGCAGCTTTCCCCTTTCTTCAAGGGATATTTGCCACCTATGACGGTGTCTTCTTTGGCATATACGTCAAATCCCGGAGCGGTTGGCCAGAGACGTAACGATTCACTGAGAATCATGCGAATATAGGAAAGCTGAAGAATTTCCTCGTACTGTGGTGATTCACTGACCAATATCTGATCCACCTCGTCATACGCCTTTTGAAGCGATTCCGGATTTTTCAGTAGAAAGTAAAGAGCAAAAGATAATAGACCACTCGTGGTTTCATGTCCGGCAATGAGAAACGTAATAATCTGATACCGGATGTTCTCATCATCCAGCATTTCACCAGTCTCCGGATCTTTGCCATTCAACATACGTGCAAGCAAGTCGACCTCTACGGGTGCTGAACTCGCTTTACGTTCCTCAATAATCTGATCTACCAGAGAGAACATCGTCTGAATATCCTCATGGAACTGTCGTTTGGTTTTCACCATAAGCAGATTCTGAATTTTCAAACGTGAGCTCTTCTGCATCGCTTCATTTAATGCCCGAACCATGCTTTCAATAAAAGGGCTGTGGTCCTGTCTGTAAAAACTGTTAAAGCGATAATTGAATCCACATAGTCCAATGGTATCCAACGTAAGGCGTGTCATATCATCGGCAACATCAATCGTATCGTTGGAATTGAGGCGTGCCCACTTGTTAATTAACTGTTCAGCAATATCAACCATCATGGGATGATAACCTTTCATGGCCTGCTTGCTGAAGGTGGGCAGCAGAATGTTATGGGCCTTTTTCCAGTTGGGCTCCGATGTTCTGCTTGTAAATAAACCATCGCCTCCAAAGGCACGTACATTTTCGAGTTCATTGTATACATATTTGTCAAAACGGGACACATCACATAACTCAGCAACAAGATCTGGTCCAGATACGATTAAACCGGAATAACCGGGAACGGTAAGTCGATATATTGGTCCATGCTGTTCGGCAAGTACTCCAAGAGAAAGCGTTGGTTTCTCTTTATCTATCAAAGGCAGATTGCCAAGTGGTCCATACATTTTGGGCTGTGGAATGTAAGTTGCATCACTCATGATGATCACCTCTTAACTGTACGCCGTAGAGCAAGGTATTCGTTAGCCATATGATAGCTGTTCTGCTTTCATTCATAAGTGATCTCTCCTTTGATGATTTTATAAATGATAGATAATTGTATCATTTGATAATACAATAAACCAATTTTAAATTAATATCAAATTTTCTTCTAGCTGTATTACTTTCATTTGAATTATTCAACATTTAGGTTGAATAACAACAAATAGAGGATTGCATATGCAATCCCCTACTGTATGAACCAATGACGCTATGATTCTATGACGCTTATTAATTTAATCTAACGATGAGTTGGCTCATCCCACTTCTCGAAATTCAATTCATTATTAATGCTTACCGCAGACAATGCCCCCAGAGACGCAGCCGTGATTGCCTGATACATCTCGGATGCTGCATCACCAGCACTGTAAACACCCGCTACGGATGTTTTGCCGGAAGCATCAACGATAACCGTCCCCGACTCTGTAATTTCACAACCGATGGCCTTTGGCAGTTCTGATCCGGTAAACAGTTTTGGTTGGAAGAAGACTCCTGTGCATGGAATCGCTATACCGTCATTTAGTACAACTTGCTGTACCATCCCTTCTTCAGAGTTAATGGATTGAATCGGTGCATCGAATACAGTAACATTATGCCGCTTCAGCTCTTCACGCTGCTCATCGGTTAAGGAATCTGATCCATTCGTACAGATCGTATATTGTGTTGTCCAGCCGGATATGACTTTTGCCATATGTAATGCCTTATCTCCACTAACGATGATGACCAGCGATTGGTCTCTTAACTCCCATCCATCACAATATGGACACACAAACGCACTTTTACCGTAAACCTCTGTTAATCCGTTAATATCCAAAGGAAGGTCTTTCTTACCTACCGCAAACAAAATCTTTCTCGTGCGATAACTTGCCCCCTGAGTAGTCTTGATTACAAAATCACCATCGTTACCTGTTATCGCTGTTGCCGTATCGGATGCAAATTGAACTGAGGGATACGCTGCAATCTGTTCTTTGGCTGCTTTGCGGAATTCACGTGGACTAGCCCCATCTCTTGTCACAAACCCATGCGTCTCCCTTGTTACCCAGTTTCGCGGTGTCTCATCATCGATGACCACAACGTTCTTACGGGCCCTGCCGAGTACTAGGGCTGCATTAAGCCCCGCTGGTCCTCCACCAATAATAAGTACATCCAAGAGTTGATTCATATTACCCATACTATTCACCCTTTCCAGACATTTAATATCTCTAATTTAGTTTTAAAAATAACCTCCGCTCTCTCTTAAGAAAGTAATATCGGAGATTTACAAGAACACATCAAAACAAGACTATTAAAGATATCTTATATCTACAATAAACAAAACCTAACCATTTTGCAACATATATCTTTAACTACCTTCTTCAATCCAGCCTGTGTCAGTTGAATAAAAGATTATTTACACTTACACTACAATGACAGAACAAACTTTAAAGCAGTGTTATACCCGGATTTTTGGATTCTCTCCTGTAACACAGAAATAATTATTTAACAATTAAAAACAACCTTGTTTTTAAATTGTTCACAATCAAATGACATTATTTTAAATACTAAAACGTTAATTAAATCACATAGTGTATTGAATGGTATAATAGCGACATAATATACAAGTATAGATATAGGAAGTGAGTTCTTGAAAACATTGAACAATGGTTCACAGACCAATATCAGCCTGGAGTATAGCTCGATTCCGAAAGTATTCTTCGATACGATCAAAATCGGAATCATCAAGTCCAACCTGATCGCCATGTTTGCGGGTTTAAGTTTGGCTTTATATGTATTTGATGCTTCAATCTTAGCTAATATTGTACCAATCATCCTTTCCTTTATTGGGTCTTCTCTCATTATTGGAGCTGCAGGGGTGTTTAACAACTTGTATGATCGTGATATCGATGCGATCATGGAACGTACGAAGAAACGCCCTACCGTTACGGGTCGCGTAGATACCAAGTCGGGTCTGATTCTCGGTATTGCCATCACCATCATCGGGGGCATCATGTTGTACATCGCTTCCCCATCCGCTGCTGTATTTGGTATTTTGGGTCTGTTGCTTTACGTGTTCCCTTACACGATGTGGACCAAACGTACAACGATCTACAACACGGAAGTGGGAAGTCTTTCGGGTGCTGTGCCTCCACTCATCGGTTGGGCAGCCATTTCACCGGAACTGGGTCATTTCGAGATCTGGGCATTGGTTGTTACGATGCTCTTATGGCAAATGCCTCACTTCTACGGGATTGCGATTCGTCGTTTTGACGAATACAAAGCTGCTGGTGTTCCCATGCTGCCCGTTGTTAAAGGCATCAGACGGACATACATTCAGACAAATGTGTATCTGGTACTGTTACTGATCTCCAGCTTTTTATTCTGGCCGATGAGTCCATTTGTCGCTATTGTGGCATTTCTGGTCAGCTTGGCCTGGCTCATTCTCAGTGTGGCTACCTTTGATAAGAAAGAAACAGAGAAATGGTCCAAACGGATGTTTATCTTCTCCATTAACCATATCACTATTATCTTCCTGGTCATCATTGCGTATTCCCTGATTGCTCAAATGATGAGATAAAAATATTCCATATTTCCACTCGTTATAACGATAAAAGCCTTACAGACTGTACTCTACCAAGGAGTCGTCTGTAAGGCTTTTTTGCTTTGTTATTATCTTTTCTAAATTTTTAAAGCTATCCGACTTTGGCTGGGGTTTGCTCCCCTTGCCACAGTAACTGCATCTCTTCATTGGTGGCAAGCAATTCGGCCAAACTTCCCTCGGCTTCAATGCGTCCATCTTTCATCACGATAATGTGATCTGCTTTGGAAAGTGCTGCCCTGCGGTGAGAAACTGCGATGCAGGTGACATCCGGCTCTTGGAACAGCCCTTCCCATACTTGTTGTTCTGTCTCCACATCCAGTGCACTGGACAGGTCATCAAAGATAAACAGGTCCGCCTCCGTCATTAACATGCGTCCTGTGGCCGCGCGCTGAATCTGCCCGCCTGACAGCATCACCCCTCTGGGACCAACTGGAGTCTCAAGCCCCTGATCCAGATGTTTGATATCCTTCTCCATCACAGCCAGACGAATGGCTTTTTCAAGGGCTTGCTCGGTTTTACCCTGTTTGCCCTGGACGATATTTTCTTTCAACGTATCACTAAACAGTCTTGGCACTTGCGGGGTATACGCTGCTCTAGGCGGCATCAGGAACGTGGCTGGATCAACAGCTGCTCCATTCCAGTGAATGTCCCCTTTTTGCTTGGGTAACAGTCCAAGAAGTGTGCGTACAAGTGTTGATTTACCTGACCCGATCCGTCCCGTAATAACAAGAAATTGTCCGCGTTTCAGACGGAAACTGATCTCTTCTATGCCATTTGCAGAATTCGGATATTGATAAGTCAGCTTATTCACCTCAAGAGATTGCAACTTCTCCTTAGGGTCCCTCTGTTCACTTACAAGCTCCGGCGGATCTTCATACAGATAGATTTCCCTCGAATCCATGATCTGGTCTTCTTCTCCTGGGCGGAATAGCTTACGCATACGATCATAGGATACTTTGAGCCTTTTGTGCTGAAACACCATATAACCAAACAGTGAAATGCTAAATCCGATATTGGCCAGATAACTCGTGAATAAGGCAAAATCACCTACGGTAAAGTTCCCTGCTTTCATCTCAGCTGCACACATCAGTAGAATCAATCCGGTACAGATACTTAGAACATGCTGATTCATCGATCTCATCCACTGCTTAAACAGATTGTCCCGGAGTGCAGCCTGACGACGATCCTCATTCAACTGGTTAAAACGTGAAGAGACATTCTCTTCGGCCTGACCCAGTTTCAGGGCTTGCACTGCTCCAAACGTTTCCGCAATAAAACTGGTAATTCGCCCAGTCGCTTCGCGATTAACCTGTGCATACTTTCGAGCCCGATTTCCGGACAGGTTGTTAAGTAAGGTCACGACCACCAATGGCAGCACAGCAACCAACGTGATCTGCCAATTAATGTTCGCCATAATGACGATGGACACAATAGCGAATACAAGTCGTCCCCAGAAGTCCACCCATGATTCTACATACTCGACGACTTCATCGACATCATCCCGAAAGCGACTCATCGCCTCCCCTGGTGAAGCCGGAAGATTACGCCCAGGCCAGCGCATGATCGCTGCGAGCATGTTGGTTCGCAAAATCGCCTGAACATGATACAGATACGTAACCCATGCATAGAAGGCTACAAAAAATGTACCCACCCGTGCCATTCGGACCAAAGCAATAAAGATAAGCGGCACAGCAAGCCACATGTAGTCATTTGACCCCACTGTTGTGCGATCAAAAAACCATTGCATTCCAATACCAATGGCTAGCGGCAAGGAGTGAAATATACACCATAACAATCCGTTGATTACAAATAACAAAGGCCTGAATCGAAACAAACGGCCTATAAATCCTGCTACAGTCATGCCAATTCCTCCTCTCGGCCTGTAATGAGCAGTCTGGCATAATGAGATGCCGGGTTACTAGCAAGTTCTTCTCTCGCTCCAAATTCCAGTACCTTCCCATCCCCGAGCACCATAATCCGGTCCACTTTCTCGAGTGTAGCTAATCGGTGAGCAATAATAACTCCGGTGGATTGTTTCATTAACTGGTCAATTGCAGATTGCAGCATGCTTTCAGTCGCAGCATCCAGACGTGACGAAGGCTCATCCAGAATAACCAGACTTGGTTCGGTCAGGAATACGCGGGTTAAGGCAAATAACTGTGCTTCCCCTGCCGACAATGAAGCTCCACCTGCTGCCAGATACGTATCGAGTCCTTCTGGTTGTGAATTAATCCATTGGCTAAGCCCAAGGCGATCCGTCGTTTCCTTGATCATATGATCTGTTACATCCCCATTGAAGAGGGTAAGATTGTCACGCAGCGTGCCATCAAACAACTGCACATCCTGTGTTACCATACCAACGCGGCGATAAAGCGCTTGTAACGAAAGCTTTGTGATATCCGTTCCACCTACGCGGATCGTACCCCGATCCAGATTGTACAGCCGGAGAAGAACACGACTAAGACTCGATTTGCCGCTACCTGTGCGACCAATGATTCCCAGACGTTCACCAGGCTTAATAGCAAAAGTAATGTCCTGCAATACCGGTTTATCCTGGTTATAACTGAAGTGTACCTGACTGAATTCCAATCCAAGCGGTCCTTCAGGCAATTGCTCCTCTATCCCTTCTTCAATCACACTCTGCATGGACAACAGCTCTCTGGAGCGCAGCATGCCTGATTTTGCTTTTTGGAACTCCTGCACCTGATCTCCAAGCATCTCAATCGGATCATTCAGCATCTGCGTATATTGGTAGATCAGAAATAACGTTCCGATACTAATTAGACCTTCCATATAATAATGCACACCCAGCAAAAGCACCGCAGTGACCGCCAGAGCGAACAGAACCACTGTGGTATTCCACGGAATAACCCGTAGCAGCCAGGCTTTTCTCCCCTTACGGAATACCGTGCGCATCGTGCGGTAAAAGCGGTTCATCACATACGGCACATGACCATTCGCTTGCACATCTTCAATCCCGGCGATGCGTTCTTCAATTAATCCGAACAGAGAGGCACTTGCCGCCCGTTCATTTTTGGAAGAGTCCACGCCCAGATTTCGGATGAAGACCATGAACAGGATCGATAATAATGTGAACACGGTCATCACCAAAGCAATGGGCACATTGACACTGAACATGAATCCGAGAATTCCGGCCAGCAGCACAAAACTCCCGATCACTTGCACAATGAACATCGCGAAAAAATTGGAGATGCTCGTTACGTCACCATCCACACGTTCAATCATCTCTCCAGGTGTTTTCACATTATGAAAACGCATATCAAGACGCAGGCAGTGCTTCAGCAGATCTCCGCGCAGTTGATTCGTGGCCCGCCAGGCCACGTCGTTCCCCAAATAACTGACCGCTACCGTAATGAGTTGATTAAACACGGCTACAACCAGAAATATTCCTGCAAGCTGAACAAGATTGGTGAGGACTCCCCCACTTGCTGCTGTATCAATAAATCGTTTAATAATCTGTGGATTCAAAAGCTGAAGCCCCGTTGATGTGAGCAACATGATTAAAAGTAAGGCCAGCCGTCCTTTAACGGGTTTCAGATAACGCAGCAGCCATGACATGGAGCCTTTCTCTGTTTTGGGCACAGGTCCCACCTCTTTATCGGTTTATTTAATTGTTCTTGCCTATTCATATTTATTGATGATCTTAACGATAGCAAATTTGCGATCACTAGGATGAGTCATACATAAAGACATTAAAATCGGTATTTCCCGCCCATAATTGATATGTAGAACCTATGTTGACCATTGTACATTCTCCTTTTTAACAAGTTAGTTTTTTATAAAATAACGCTCCAAACGCTCCTTTCCAAGTGAACAAATTGGGTGAAATGCATGCAAAAAAGCCATAGATGAACTAATGTTCATCTACAGCTTGTAGCCAAAAGAGATCGAATGAAATGCAAAGCATTTCCCGTATCTCCTCTGCATCGCAATAATGATGAGCGTTCCGACAGAGGTGCACAAACATGACTGTCCCAACGCGATCATTGCAAAAAAATTGGATTAATGTCACTATGCTCATGCGTATTCAGTTATCGATTCGAAATCTGTATAGGCATAAACATAATCATCATCCCACCCGTTTCACATATTTGTTGTTTATTGTATTCGCTGGACTAACATCCGTCAAGATAATTTTAACTGAATTGTTATTTAATTCATTGCATTAATCTTTCAATTCCTGCTACATACTCAATGATGTGGACTCTGTTTGCTTCTCTCTAACAACAAGACGTCTATGTGCGATCAGAAGAAAAGGTACTCCCAGAGCAGTCGTCAGCGCAATCGGTAGAAAGACAGCGAGCCCATTCTCCGCTCCAAATTGACTTAACAACACCCCTCCCATGACAGGAGCAATGACACTACCGATATTATTGAAGCCGATGGTACCGAAATACGTTCCTTTCCATTCCGGCTTCGCAATCCGGTCAATGAGCATATCCATCATGGTGAACAACAGCACTTCCCCAATGGTAAATAGTATGACACTCATCATCATCATGAGTACACCTTCAGCGATTCCGACCATCATCAGACTGGTTGCGACCAGCAGGTTACCTACAATCAGAGGAACCAGCGGTGGAAAGTTTCGGAATGTTCGCACAAGAGGATACTGAATAATCAGTACCGTCACGGCATTCAGGGAAAGCATGTACGAGAACATCTGGCTTCCATTCTCAAAGATCGGACTCCTTGCCAAGTACTGTGCCAACGTAGAACTAAAGTGTCCGTAGCCCAGAACACAGAATGTGGTACCGATCAATACCGGCAGAAATACCCGGTCGCGACCGGTGGTCATAAGTGCTTCACGCAAACGTGGTGCAGTTGCCTGATGACGCTCTGGCAGATTGGCATGCTGTAACTTGAATTGCAGAAATAATACAAGTCCATAGGCTATGTATACCAATCCGGAAATCACAAACGGAAACGTTGATTCAGATGATCCCAGCTGAAATCCGATAATTGGCCCAAAGACTACACCGAGATTAATTGCAGCATATCTGAGGTTAAACACCAGCAATTTGTTCTCCGGAGAAGTAATATCCGATAACAGCGCTCTGGAGGTGGGCTCAAATACTGCGCGGCATAATCCGTTTAACGTATTGGCAACAAAGAACACCCATAGATGCTCTGCTGCTGAAAAAATGAAAAAAACACCTGCCCAGCTAAATACCGAGATTAACATCACGATTTTGCGACCGATCCGGTCCGAAATATAACCGCCATAAAAGCTGACCATTACACCTGCCAGCGAGCTAACGGCCACAGTAATACCGGTCTGGGTCGGTGTAGCCTCTAGTACACGTGTCAGATAGATGGATAGAAACGGGATACTCATTGACGTGACAAGACGTCCAAACATGGTTCCGATAATGATGGTCCATGCCAAGGGGTGAATTTGCCTTAAATATTGCTTCATGCGAACTTCTCCTATTCATTCTAGATGCTTCATAAGCGGACTTTTTGAACAACTTCTACTAATTAAAAGTTCGGTTTTCAGTACCGAAGAAGATGGGATTAAGCTAGAAATGGAGTAGCGGAGCGTAGGGAAAACTACGTGAGCAACGGACATTTCGGCTGAATTCCATATTCGATGCTGATGATGCCTTTAGGCATCTTTTGTAATCAAAAGCGGACTTTTTGAACAACTTCTACTAATGTATAATTGTAAGGATAAAAGGGGGAAGTAAAAGTGTAAACATATGATCACACTTTTCACCTTTAATAGAGGAGTCATGACCATGGATACCCTACATACACACTTTATAAGGCTCGCCGGGGCCGAACAACTGTCTTTCAAGCTCCATGAACCTGTAACAGTAACGATTGATAGCCTGTCCGCTGCCTTGTGCTGCACCCCTCGTAATGTGAAATTCATTCTCAGAAAATTGGAGGAACAAGGCTTTATCCATTGGCAGCCCGGCCGTGGTCGTGGACATCATTCGGAGTTAACGATGCTGCGAAGCATGAATGAAGCGCTGGAAGCGAGTTTTACCGAACTTCTGGCTAAAGGCAAAATGAAAGATGCTATTGAACTCATCGGAACTGTTCAGGTGGATGATACATTGCGAGAACAGCTCATGCTCTCCCTCCATCAACAGATGGGATTTCACAGTCATGATGAAACTGCCTCTGGTCAGGATATCCTGCGCATCATGAGGTCACGCCAGTTAGGTGATTTGGACCCAGCCTTTGTTTATACTGCATTTGAAACCTACCTATTAAGCCAGGTCTGTAATACGTTGATCACCTATGATGCCAAGACAGAATCATTCCTGCCAGCACTAGCTCACATGTGGGAATGCAGCGAAGACCATCGCTTATGGACCTTTTATCTCCGAAAAGGTGTACGTTTCCACAACGGACGTATCATGACGTCCCGGGATGTCCAAGCGACGTTGCAACGATTAATTGATGTGAATAGTCCCTCCATCTGGTTATATCGGAATATCGAACGTGCGGAAGTAGCTGGCGATTACTGTATCAAGTTTGTTCTTCGTCGTCCTAATCGGTTCTTCTTGCATCTGTTCAGTTGTATTCGAATGACAATCCTGCCCTACGATTACAATGTAGCCAATACCTTAATAGGTACCGGTCCTTTTCAGATCTCTGAGCTGAATGAAGATGTGTTGGAACTTACCGCATTTGATGCCTATTACGGCATCCGGCCACATCTGGATCAAGTTCATTTCTGGTTTGTGACTGACCTGAGTCCGAATGATCGCTATTATGAGCTACCAGGTACTGATCGATTGAGTCTCACAACAGGCTGTGAACAGACCAACAGCATCAATTATCCGGCGCTGGGTTGTCAGTATATGCTGTTTAATTTTCACAAGGAAGGCATCCATCATCATCTCCTATTTCGACAAGCCCTGCGTATCGTCTATGATCCGGTCGCGCTTGTCAGAGATCTCGGTGGCAATCGGATCACACCAGCCAGCAGCTTCCTTCCCTGGAGAAGTGCAGCCCAAGACTGGACAGCCGTTTCTCTTGACCATGCTCGTGAATTGCTGCATAGCTGTGGGTACCGGGGTGAGACGATAACTTTATCGTATAAGCATAATAAGGACGCAGACGTTGCGGAGTGGTTCCAATGTCGTGCGCAGTCCATCGGAATGAACATCAGCATGCACGCCGTTGTGGATTATTTCAACTCAGAGGAAACCACGAACGCCCAATTGATCTTGGCTGAAGAGATACTGGAGGAAGATTGGCAGTACGGCATGATTCATTTTTTCAAAAACCTGTCCAATCATTTTCATATGTGTATGTCCCCTGTATTCCAGTCTCAACTGGATGACAAACTGGATCATTTCGCAACGCTTCATCGGGCAGACCGCACAACACTCCTGGATGAAGCTGAAGCCTTGCTACGTGATCACTGCTGGATCTTGCATGGCTGTCACATGAACAAGCAGGCTGAACTGGATCAGAGCATCTTCGGCATGCAGATAGCAGAATTCGGATATATGGACATCTCCCAATTGTGGATCAAAAATCCTTAGGGATATATGTGCACAGACGCATCTGTGGGATATAGGGCTGAACAAAATCATGGATCGGCAAAAAAGCCGCTAGCCTATTTACGATAAGCTAACGGCTCTATTGCCGATCCATTTTGAGTGCACTTAGAGATTATATTTGGTGTAATAGGTCTCCAATACCTGCATAATGGACTCGATTTTAATCGGTTTGCTGACATACGCATCCATGCCTGCCTTCAAACAGTTCTCCATGTCTCCTCTTACGGCATTTGCAGTTACCGCAATAATGTATGGACAACTCTCGGGGGGCAAAGAATTTTTAATCAATTTTGTCGCTTCAAATCCATTAAGCCTTGGCATATGCACATCCATGAAGACAATATCATATGAATTGTGTTTGACCGCCTCGACTGCCTCAACACCATCCACCACATGATCCACGAAGTGCCCTTTTTTCTCAACAATTCTGCTAAGGACGAGCTTATTCACCTCATTGTCTTCTGCGATTAATATTCGCAAGGCTGAAGTTCTGCTCTTCTTCTGCTGTTGATCTAACCTGTTGCTCTCTTCACCGTTATTTAATTTGAATTGGGCAGTAAATATAAATATTGTACCCGGTTCATCCGACTCCTCAATCCAGATATTTCCATTCATAAGCTCTACCAGTTTCTTGCTAATGGCAAGGCCAAGACCCGTACCTTGGGGTTTGCGGGTCATAAAATTCTCCAGTTGGTAGAAAGGTTCAAATAATTGTTGTTTCCTCTCAGCGGGAATCCCAATGCCAGAATCCTTTACCTGAAAATAAAGCTGCACGGTATTGCCCTGCTGCTCCTTAACACCCACTTTAACTTCCACGCCGCCTTCTGAAGTGAATTTGACCGCGTTGCCAATGATATTGGTAAGTACCTGTTTAAGACGATAAGCATCACCATACACTGGAGTTGGAATAGCGTCTTCTACGCACATACGAACATCCAGCTTCTTTTCACGAGCCAGTGGTTTAACGATTTGCACCGTCTCGGTCACGATTTCTACGGAATCAAAAGGATCTTCGACCAGATCGGTTTTGCCTGACTCGATTTTGGAAAAATCAAGAATATCATTAATGATGGCCAGCAAGGAATCTCCACTCTTCTGAATGATTTCAATATATTCCTTTTGTTCCCCGCTAAGTCCAGGAGTATCCAAGAGCAAATCCGTCATCCCAATTACACCGTTCATAGGTGTACGGATTTCATGACTCATCATCGCCAAAAATTCACTTTTGGCCTTATTCATTCTCTCCGCTGTCTCTTTGGCTACAAGCAGTTTTTTCTGCTCTGTAATATCCTTCGCAATCAGGTAAAACCCGACATTGGATTTATTAACAATGATTGGAGCAAGTGTAGCCAAGACTTCTGTCTCAAAGCCATCCGTGTGCCGAACAACGTTGATCTCCTTCTCAGCCATCTCATAATTACTGCCCAGAATCAGACCCAGATTAACAGCTCCGATAAATCTGCTTATGCTTGTGCCGATCATTTCAGCCACGGGACAGCCCGTCATTTTCACCGCTACTGGATTCGCATTCATAATATTACCATCCATGTTAAACGAGATAATGGCGTCATGATTGTATTTCTTAAGCGAAGTGTATCGCTCCACAGATTCCTGCAATTTAAATTCGATACGTTTGCGTTCAGTAATATCCTGTAGTGTTCCGTTTAGCTGGACTGGCTGCTGACATTCATCGAGCGTAACTAACCCGCGTAAGTGAAGATACTTCTCACTTCCATTCGTGCTAATGTGCTTGTACTCGAAATCTAGCGATTTCCCTTGTTTTACCCATTCCATTTGTTCGTATAAGGAGGCTTTATCCGCGGGATTAATCACATTAGCTATATCACTTGCACGATATGATTTTCGTGTACGTTCGAATTCAAGAATCTCAAAAATCTGATCAGAAAGAGCGATCTGGTCATTGACCATATCCCATTCCCAACTGCCAATTAAGGCGATGCGTTCAGCCTCTGCACTGATGTCTTTATGTTTTTTTCGTTCGGATACATCTCGTCCAATTGAAAGAATCTGCATTCCATGCTCAGCATCACCAAAGACCTTGTATGTGGTTTCAAACCACAGATAATGCCCATCTTTATGACGGATCCTAGTATTCAACAGATTACCCTTGGTCAAGTCCATCTGTGAAATCCGTTCCAGATCTTGTGGATGAAAATATGCATCATTATTTTGGCCAATTACTTGTTCTGGCGAATAACCCAGTAAACCTTGAACGGAGGGTGAGCAGAATCGACAAACACCCTCCTGATCGGCAATATAGATGATCTCCTGAGCATGATCTGTAATAAGTTTGAACATCTCTTCACTATGCAGAAGCTTTTGTTCAGACATTTTGCGGTCAGTAATATCAACAATATGGCAAATAAAGTAAATAGGTTCATCCGTAATTTCGCTACGAACTAATGTAACATGCAATGACGTCCATAAGATGTCACCATTTTTATTGATGTAACGCTTTTCGTATTGATTTTCTTTTATTTTACCTTCAAATAACTCGTAACTACAGATCATATCTTGCGGTGAATCATCCGGATGTGTAATATCCTGATACGTGAGATCCATTAATTCATCACTTGTATAACCTAGCAAACAGCAAAAAGCAGGATTCACTTTCATCCATTGTCCTGTTGGAGCAACGAGTGCAATTCCAATAGGTGCTTGGTTATAGATCTGCTCGAACAATTCATGATGATCGACCTTTTGAACCTGCATTGTAAGTTCTCCTTTTGGCATAGACTCCATGTAAAGTTTGTCGAAAACTAAATTTTTACTGATATAAGATGTTCTATAAAATATAGTCAGTTTTAAAACAACAGTATCTGCTTAATACCCCAAATTTCAGGAGTTGAAACAAATATTTTTAAGAATTTTGTGTCTACAAATTCAAACAAGGCCTGGAATCCATTCATATGGAATCCTGACCTTTGTCAGTATATATCATTATAAGTCATATGCAATAATGAATCGCTAGAAAAATGGATTAGCGCTCACGACCAACAAGATAATCCAATAAATGTCTCAAAAATGAAATCGGTTTTCGCATCTCGTTCAATGCATCTGTAGCAAGACAATAATGCTCCCACATCTCTTTCTTCGCGCCTTCATCACCAAGAATGGATACAAAGGTTGAATTGTTGTTCCGCTCATCCTGACCTGCGGGTTTCCCAAGTATGAGGTGATTCCCCTCGAAATCCAGCAAGTCATCCTTGATCTGGAAGGCGATCCCCGCATGATAAGCGAACTTTTTCAGCGTAGCCATCTCCGGTTCCTTCACTTGGGCAAGTATCGCTGGCATGACCAGGGCAGCTTCAAAGGCAATGCCTGTTTTGTAAAAACAGATCATGTTCAACTGCTCCAACGTTAATGCCTTGCCTTTGGAGTTCAGATCCATCGCCTGCCCCATACACATATCCTCTGCTTTTTCAGCCGAATACTGAATGAGTCTGAGCACGGTCGCCGCATCGAAACGATCCAATGAGGATTGCTCTCCTATCGCCTTCTGAATGAGAAACAGACCCGTAAGCTCTGCTGTGGCGCTATTGTGTACCTGATGCAGTGTGGAACGTCCACGCCTTGTCGAAGCATTATCCTGCGTAGGCAGATCATCAAATATCAGGGAAGCGGTATGCATGTACTCCAGCGACCTAAGCAGTGGAACAATGGATGATTCAGGTAAACCATACTCGCGTACTCCCATCACCCAAGTCAATATGGGACGTAGCCTTTTTCCGTCTCCCTGCAAGCTGTAATTGGCTGCATCGATCAGCGTTTCTTTCATCTCATGAAGGCCACCGGGTTTCGCAATCTGCAACTCCACATTAATCTGTTCGCGAACCGTCCGAATGGTCTGTTTGAAGTCCTCTTTCTCCTGTTTGTCATTTTTCAATTGAAGTACGACCTGATCCCGTAACAATTTATCAAGGAAATCAACGTCATCTGCTTTTCTCACCATCTGTTGAACCAGTTGGTTGAATTCAGGCTGCCCAGAGGCAAAGATCGTCATCACTTCATCATATTTCTGCTGCCCCAACCGTTCTTTACAACGCTTCAGACCGTTAATGGCACGATCCAGTATGACTTCGCGGGTCTTGGCGTCCGAGTTATATACATCATGGATTAGATGAGAGATGACTGCCCAATACAATTCATATGGATTAATCAAGTCAGGACGCAAATCTCGATACTTCAAATAGTACGTATACGGGGTTACTGCCCCTTCTTCCATATCGTCAAACATATCGGCAAAATCATCTGCCAACTGATTATATATCCCGTAATAGAACGTCCGCAGATCAAATCCTTCATCCACTGGTGCACTGAGAACAGACCGGACGATTAATCGGGAAGAAGAAGATTTGATAATAATCGGAATGTACAATTCTTCATTGCTATAATTCGCATTGGCTAATTTCTTATTGCGATCGATCTCCTGGGACTGAAAGAACACATAGGATTGCTCTAAAAACGTGCGCTGTTTCTCTGGATGCTGATAGTTCTTGATGTACTCAAATGCTTCCCGAAGCTCGGAATGCACATATTCAATCACTTCAAGGTTGCTGCCTTTCCACTCCCCCAGATCAGGTACAACCCCGGTAAGAAGTGCTTCGCGTATCATCAGTGAATATTGTTCTTTTTCCTGAACAGTCAAGGCTTGAGAATCCAGCAGGTCATCCACAAATGGATACGTCAAACCGTATGAATAACCGAGTCTGATCGCCGCATCAAATCTTCGGGCCCGTTCCTCAGGTGGGGTCTGCTCGTTCATCTCATCGTCCACATGAAGAACCACGCCGAGAATAATTTTGATTAGCTTTCGCTGCGCCTGCTCTGCATCCAGCTCCTTCGGAATGTTGGATGCTACATTCTTTAATTTGTTCATCACCCAGATGACAGCCGTTTCAATGTGCTCCTTCTGTCCCCACCGGTACAACGCAGCCAGACTGATATAATCGGGCTGTCCTTTGCGCCCAGTGGCAGAGCCCATAAAGTATTTTTTGGTATTCTGGACAATGTGCTGAATTCGGGCCTGCGTATCCGGAGAATCAAGGGCTTGCCCCAGATCCCGCATATAAATATAGGAGATACTCCGATCCAGGTAATCATCCAGTTTTCCAGTCGTATTCAGCCAATGGATATATCTATGAACATCCCGGGGATCCGGTTTTCTTTTGCTAGGTGATAACAGAGAAAGCCAGGCAAAACGATGAATATGTTTTTTTTGCCATACATGAATATCTTGGGTAAGTGCTGTCGTATACGTATGATCCATAAGTTGCTGCCTAAGAGAAGTAAAATACTGAGATGCTTTCTGCTCAGCTAGCCGATATCCTGCATCAGCCTGTTCTGTAAGTACGTTATTCATAGGGTGGATACCTCAAATTCTATTAATGTTAAACATGTATCCATGAAAGGAGATGAGGTGCTCCATGGACGAAAACTGAACTCATTTGATCGTGTATCCAACGCTTCAGCTCATGTTCATAACCTTTATACGGCGATCCAACCGTTTGGTTACGAAATCGTCATTGTTCATTCCCATATATGTGATTTTACAGAATGGATGACCAGACTTTGACCGCTGTGATGGCGATAAGTACGATTAATGCATATCGAAGTACCCTCACATTGATCATCGAACTAACCCGTGAACCAAGGGATGCCCCGAGCAAACTGCCGATCACCGTGTAGATGATGGGTTCCATCGGAATGTCTCCACCCGTAATTTTCCCTATAACGCCGCCAATAGCGGAGATAAATACAATCGCCAGTGAAGAAGCAATCGTCGTTCGTACGGGGATGTTGAGAATCGTCAGCATGATGGGAATAAGAATAAAGGCACCACCCGCACCAACAATTCCTGATACAATGCCTACTGCAAAAGCAGTGCCTGCTGCAATCCATCGATTAAACACCAGTGGTGCTGAGGTATCAAGCTTTCCTTTTCCGGGAATCAGCATAAGCACAATCGCCATGATCGCCAGAATGCCATAGATCAGATTAATAACCCTTCCGTCCAGATGACCGGATATGAACCCGCCGATCAGACTGCCAGCAAGAATGCTGGAGCCCATGTACAGCACCAAACCGCGGTGAACGATCGCCCCACCACTTCTACCCGTCTTTACTTTTCTGCGGAATGCAACCACACCGGCAAGTGAAGCGAAAAACACTTGAAACATACTGATCGAAGATACCTGATGTGCTGAGAATGGCTCCAGTCCCATCCAGGATGGAACATATAACAGCAGCGGATAATTGATAATGGCCCCACCAATACCCAACAAACCGGAGAAGAATGAACCGACCAGACCCAGTATAAACATGATGACAAAAAGCAGAAGATCCATCGGTTATGCGCTTCCTTTCGTGCAATATAAATCTCATTTCGATTCCACTCAAAAGTGCTATACAAGGCGAATATTATCCGTTATAATGAAAACCAAGTAAATTAATCCGAAATGAGTGATTAAGCATGTTTAACGTGTTGAAGACTCTTTTTGAAAATAAATGTCCACAGTGCAACGAAAAATTACAAGTTCATAACGATGCGTTATGTTCGACCAAAACCTGTTCTCAATGTCATTACAAAGAAGAGAGTTATGGGTCTCTCGGAGTTCGAATTGTATATGACACCACAAAATGATAAAAAGCTATAGCCTTGTTAATTGTATCACGATCTCTGAAATTTCGGGATGATTCGACAAACTTATTTCCATCTCACATGCTACGATTACGTTATAATGAAAATACAAAAACGGTGCAAAACGAATAAATCGTTCTGCACCGTTTTTTTCTGTTTTTTGAGATGAGTTGCCTTGATTATAAAAGGGTACTTATTTGGTTTTGAAGCTGAGGAATCCATCATCTACGGCTACGGTTGTACCGTTCACTGCGCTTGCTGCATCACTGAACAGGAATGTAACCACACTGGCTACTTTCTCCGGTTGAATAAGCTCTCCACGCATATGTTGAGTAGCAAGCGCATCCTTCATGGCTTGGTCATCACCCAGAATCGGTGTTTCGATAAAGCCAGGTGCTACACCAACTACACGAATTCCATGCTCAGCAAGTTCCAATGCACCTGATTTGGACATCATAACAACAGCAGCCTTGGCTGCGTTGTAGTTGAAGCTGCCTACTGCAGCAACACTTCCATAGATCGAAGCTGTATTTACAATAGTACCTTGTACATTTAATTCAACCATTTTTTTCGCGCCATAATACATACCGTAGTATACACTGTGCTGATCTACATCAATGACTCTGTGATAGGATTCCGGGTCCATCTCCAGAAATGGCTTCACAAGTCCAATGCCTGCGTTATTGAAAATACCGCTTAACGTACCATATTGCTCTACGGTCCAGTCGATCAGGGCTTTGATCTCGTCCCCTTTGGATACATCCACTTTGTACGCGCCCGCTGTTCCGCCTGCTGCTTCAATCTCTGCCGCAAGCTTCTTCGCTCCGTCTTCATTATAGTCAGCGACCACAATAGTCGCACCTTGATCCGAAAGTTGAAGTGCTGTTTCTTTACCAATACCACTTGCTCCACCTGTAATAATGATTACTTTTCCATTGTGCTCCGTCATGATTTAGTTCTCCTTTGGTAAAATATTTTTATAACTTATAGTAAGTAACTATACTTTATTAACTTTTATACTTATCATACGCCTCTGTCCCAACCTTGTCAAACCATAGATCATCTTCACATAAATATGAGATAACTGTCATATACATCTCCTATTTACATGATATAGTCTAGCTCCTGTGATATTAAATATGCATCCGTTTTCGGAAAATAAAAAAGCGAGCATAACGGTAATTCAATCATTCCGATATCTCGCCCTTCTCAAGTATTCGATTACAAACTGATTGTCTAAGGTGCTAAGATCAATTCAACTTATTCACCCTGAAGTCCGCTAAGCGGATCTTTTAAATTATTAATGTTGGTGATCAGTTCAGGAATGCCTGTCTTCTCCCAATTTTCTGCCGTAAAACCTTGCTCAGCAATTGTATTCTCGAAATTGTCCACAACTTCTGTTAATTGCGTATTGTAGCTGACCAGATTTTCATGAATGCTCTCTCCTATTGCAGGAGCAGCCAGCTGAGAAAATTCGCTTGCTTCTGCTTGGATCAGATCAATTTTCTCCTGAATCTGCGTTGTTATCTCCGGATTATTCACCGCGCCCGATGCAAGCTCTTGCAGATCAGCCCCGGCGTTTGATACCTGTTCTATATAATCAGTAGCCCCACTCACATAATTTATACTTTGATTGGCTTGTTCCACGACAGAACAGGCTGAAATCAGCAGAATACTTGATGCAATAAGGCCTGTCATCATTAATGTGTGCTTTCTTTTTCTTATAAACATGATCATCTCCCCTTCTCCTAATCGGAATCCTTGTTCCAAGTCCATGATACCTGTTCAGACTGCTGCATTGCAAATGGGTCTGCAGCCAGCGTTATTAACATGTATAATAGTAAAATCACACGGTAAAGGGATGTCATGATTATGCTTCAAGCCTTGAACCAACGCTTGAACCGCATCATGCCACTGATTACCCCAATCAGTATTATTATTGGCGTGTTATGCGGGAGTTTTCTTTCTTCTTATACCTTTTTATCCCCTTGGCTTTTTGCGTTCATGACGTTCGCTGGAAGTATCAGTCTTGGGATACGGGATTTTGTGAACGTGCTGAAGAAGCCGTTCCCCTTGTTTGTATGTCTGTTTATTTTGCATTTGGCGATGCCTCTAATTGCTCTCGGTATGGGTCATCTGGTTTTCCCTACAGATGCGTACACCATAACAGGACTTGTTCTGGCAGCCGTGATTCCGACAGGAATAAGCAGCTTCATCTGGGTCAGCATCTATCGGGGCAATATCGCACTTACGCTTTCCATCATCCTGATTGATACAATGCTTGCTCCTTTCGTAGTGCCCGGGGTGTTATCCCTGTTAATCGGAACCAGTGTCACACTGGACACAGCAGCCATGATGAGCAGTCTGTTCTGGATGATTGTAGTGCCATCCCTGCTCGGTATGTTGCTGAATGAGTGGACCAAAGGCGCCATTGTCCCGGTCTGGGGACCAAGGTTGAATCCATTATCCAAATTGTTCATGGCGTCTGTCGTTGCAATTAACGGATCTGTTGTTGCACCTTATTTGGCCGATTTCAACTGGAAGTTGGCTGGTCTTGCGGTCATCATTATTTTCCTGGCATCATTCGGTTATGCACTAAGTTACTTTATTGCTCGATTGTTGGGCTGGAATGAGGCAGACCAGGTCGCTCTTGTGTTCAATGGAGGCATGCGTAATATCAGCGCAGGTGCAGTACTCGCTGTATCGTATTTTCCACCACCTGTTGCCGTCCCTGTCGTGCTCGGCATGGTATTCCAACAGATGCTCGCTTCCCTGACAGGTTACCTGCTCGGTCGTCGCTCGCAGCTTCTGCAAAAGTCGGATAAGACATCTGCAGCTTAACAACATATTGGAATGTAAAAAACGCCGACATGATTGTCGGCGTTTTGCATTGGATTGCTTTTATTACTAATATCGCTACGATACTGCTCCGCTTCGTAAATCTAGTCATTCGTTTCTGTTTTTACAAATCCACTTTCATCTTACCTAGCATCTGGGCAACTTTAGGGTCGTCAATCTTCATGAATAGACTTTCCTTGGTATCCAGCGTGGCAATGGTTGCGATCTCTTCCGGACTCAGTACAAAATTGAAAATATCAAAGTTCTCAATAAGCCGCTCTTTGCGTACCGATTTGGGAATAATCACGATGTCTTGTTGCACAAGCCAGCGGAGTACAACCTGGGCGATGGATTTGTTATGTCTCTCGGCAATGGAAGCCAGCACTTCGTTGCTAAATAAATTGTTGCGACCTTCCGCAAACGGTGACCATGACTGGTGTTGTATGCCCTGTTCTTTCATAAAAGCAGCACTGTCGACCTGCTGTTGAAACGGATGTGTTTCGATCTGATTGATGGCAGGCACAATTTCGTTATGAACAATAAGGTCCATCAGACGGTCTGGCAGGAAGTTGCTGACGCCAATTGCCTTGATCTTGCCCTCGCGGTACAGTTCTTCCATCGCACGCCAAGCGCCGTAGTAGTCACCAAAAGGCATATGAATGAGGTACATATCCAGATAATCGAGCTGCAGCTTACTTAGCGATTTGGCAAACGCCAGCTTGGTACTTTCATATCCGGCATCCTGAATCCATAGCTTGGTCGTGATAAACAGTTCTTCCCGCGGTATGCCACTGCGCTTGATCGCGCGTCCAACTGCTTCTTCGTTCAGGTATCCGGCGGCCGTATCAATTAAGCGGTAACCTGCCTTCAATGCTTCATATACCGTGTTCTCGCATTCATCGGCATCAGGAACCTGGTAGACACCAAAGCCGATGATCGGCATTTTCACTCCATTATTTAAAGTTACAGTTTGCATATTAACGCCTCCTAAGGTCCTATTGTGAATCGCAAGTCTTCACATATTGCTGAAATTCAGCAAAAAAAGCAGTTGTTCCACTTCCGTCCGACTTGCGTTACAATAACCCTAGCTCCTTCGTGTTACACGAAGTCAAGCGGTCTCCAATATATTTTTTACGAGGAGGATTACATATGTATACGGTTCAGGATGCTGCCCAGCTTACGGGACTCACAGAGCACGCGGTACGCTTTTACACGGATAAAGGTTTGGTTCCAAGCATTCAACGCAATAAAAATAACATTCGGGTGTTTGATGAGGAATCCATCAACTGGCTGCACGGCGTCAAATGCCTTAAACAGACAGGCTTACCGATTGAAAACATTAAAACGTACGTCGATCTCTGTCTTGAAGGAGATTCAACCGTTGCACAACGATTCGCACTTATGATGGAGTACAAGGAAGCAGCGCTGATTCAGCTTGAAGAAGCCAAGAGCCGTGTTGCTCATTTGGAAGAGAAAGCACGTCAATATCAGGCCATTTTGGAGCAACACATCCCGGATATGACCAATCCTATTAATTGGGAAACCAAACGCGACGAAGAAGGTAGCTGTCCCGCTTCTCGGCTAAAGAGTCGTATTCTTCCTGAAACCGAAGCTTCGAGTCAGTGCCCGGCAGCTGCGCAGTAAAAAACGCTGACAATCCTGTCGGCGTTTTTTACTTTACATATTTCATACCACTCCATGACTCCACTCCGTTTTCCGATATAGCCCACAAAAAAAACCATCAACAAGTGATGGTTTTCATCTAATCATTCTTTGCAGAAATCTGTTGCTGTTCTTGATTCTTTGATGCTTATTTCGGTTGAATATATCCTTCAGCTTTGAGCAGTTCTGCGATCAGAACCGCACCACCTGCCGCTCCGCGGAGCGTGTTGTGGGACAATCCAACGAATTTGTAATCATAGAGTGAATCTTCGCGCAGTCGGCCTGTGGATACACCCATTCCGCGTTCGATGTCACGATCCAGTTTTGTCTGTGGTCTGTTCTCTTCTTCAAAATACGTAATGAACTGTTTTGGTGCACTTGGCAGAGCCAGTTCCTGCGGACGACCTTTGAACTGCAACCAACGCTCCAGAATTTCGTCCTTGCTTGGTTTTTTCTCGAAGTTTACAAACACGGTAGCCAGATGCCCATCCGTTACCGGCACACGAATACATTGTGTTGTAATTAATGGAGCAGAAGCTTTGACGATCTGATTGTTCTCGATGCTACCCCAAATGCGTAGTGGTTCCTGCTCACTCTTCTCTTCCTCGCCACCGATGTATGGAATGACATTATCGAGCATATCCGGCCAGTCCGTAAAGTTTTTACCTGCTCCCGAGATGGCTTGATACGTGGAAGCTACGACCTGAGTCGGATTGAACTCACGCAAGGCGTGCAGCGCTGGCACATAGCTCTGAATGGAGCAGTTTGGTTTTACGGCAATGAATCCGGTTTTCGTACCAAGACGTTTGCGTTGAGCTTCGATTACGTCCAGATGTCCCGGGTTAATCTCAGGGATTACCATGGGTACATCTGCTGTCCAGCGGTGAGCCGAGTTGTTGGATACGACAGGTGTTCCTGTTTTGGCATAAGCCTCTTCGAGCGCTTGAATCTCATTCTTTTTCATATCAACCGCACAGAAAATAAAATCAACCTGGCTGGCAAAAGCTTCGACCTGCGAAGCATCTTGAACCACGATTTTCTTCACCGCTTCCGGAATAGGAACTGCGAGTTTCCATCTGCCTTGTACGGATTCTTCATATGTTTTACCTGCCGAATTGGCGCTTGCAGAAATAGCTGTTACTTCAAACCATGGATGTTGATCGAGCAGGTCTACAAAACGCTGACCTACCATTCCCGTTCCACCGACGATACCAACTTTCAATTTTGCTGACATTCAATCATCATTTCCTTTCGGTTTAAGTGATTCTTCTCATTGATCCATTTCATAACTCACTAAAAACGTATTATGAAATGGACTTCCTAATTAACACTATTCAGGCAATTCCAAAGCGTGTAGTCACAGCCCCGAAAAAACCAAAAAATCCCATCCCCAAGACAATAGTCTCAGGGACGAGATTGAATTCTCGTGGTACCACCCAGATTCGCCAATATGTCACCATATCCGCCTCTTCAAGTAAAGGTATACAACCATATTGCAAGCTGTAGACCATCCATACTCTAGCTCTGTAACAGGAGCGCCTGTCACACCATCCCTTAATGCCAAGTTCCGATGTGCTGCTCTGAGTCTTTATTCAATAAAAGATTCTTTACTCCTTTTCAGCTACCGGAGCTCTCTTTGAAAGAATGATTTTTATCTACTCGTCTCTTCGTCGCATTTGATATTGCGATTATAATATCAAAATTACCGTGATGAAGTAAACACATTTTTTTTGGATATTGAAATTCACACGTTAATTTCTTACTGTTTGTTGGCAACAATTGCATACGTACCCAGTGGGCTCCCAGGCCCCGAGGCTCGATGTGTTCTGAGTAATTTCAGTTCGGAAAGAAGAAGTGTTTTTACTTTGTCAGGAATCGGAAGCAGTTTCAGTTCCACAGGTGCTTCTGCCAGTGTCATTTCAGTTTCCCACCGACCGTCTTGCAGCTCAGGAGAATGGATTGAAGCCTCTTCCTTGATCGTCCAGCCTGCCGAAGTGACAAGTTCTTGTATATCCTCCGGTGTAAAAAGCGTACGCACATTGGAGAAGCTGTTCTCCTTGTAACATTCGACCTGGGACTGAATGAGAACAGATAACCAGTGAGAGAGCTGGCTCACATCTGTAACGCGTGCATCCCATTCGGCAAAACATAACTGATGTCCCCATGTCCTGACCTTGCTAAGAATCTGGGCGAGTTCGTCAAACGATTTCAAGTACCAGGAACAATGGGAAAGTACGATCACATCAAACTCATTCTCGGCAAATTGGGCTTGATCACTTAAAATGTCAAAATCATAATCCATTCGAATTCGATCACCCAGCGGAGAACTCCGTAGCTTGGCTGCCGCTTCGCCTACGGTCAGCGGTGAACCATAATCCTCTGGAGCAATATCTACACCATGAACGTACCCATGCTCCCCCACCAGATGTGCAAGCACGGCCGTTGTATCTCCCTGACCACACCCGATTTCCAGAACACGGCTTCCTTCCTTGATTCCCCAAAAGAGTCCCAGTTTCATCCGATGCTCAGTCTGAATGTACTGAATGGCGGCGTTGTCCTCCACGTCCATATACTTAATAAGGTCCCTGATGATAGATTCATTCATGATTCCTCACTCCTCAAAGAGCAACTTGAACTACTTGCTCATTGTAGCGTTACTGGAAAAATTGTACAATGCTGGATTCTATGAAAGAACCATGTACGAAGAAGAGCCTATCTTGCAGCAGCAGATGTGGACCTCTGCTACATATCAAGGCCTATGCCCACTGGGTTGCAAGCTTCTGAAGATAGGGTGTCAGCATGGGCTCTAATTCCTTGCGCATAAGTCCGATCTCCAAGATCGCCTGAATATATCCGAATTGATCGCCAATATCGTAGCGATGTCCTTTCAGTTCAAGGGCTAACAATTCCTCCATCTGACTTACTTCTTTCAAGGCATCCGTTAACTGATATTCCCCTCCAGCCCCTCTCTCAATCTGATCAAGGATTGGAAAAATGGAGGGTTTCAGAATGTATCGTCCCATTACAGCTGTTCGGGATGGGGCTTCTGCAAGGGAAGGTTTTTCAACCAAATTAGTGACTCGATGAACCCGGTCCTCTGCACCGTTGGAATCAATGATGCCATATTTGCTCACATTTGCCGTGTCTACCTGACGGACACCTATAATCTGATTACCTGTCTTTTCATAGAGATGAACCATCTGGGCAAGTGCAGGCGGATCAGACACCATAATGTCATCACCGAGCAGTACTGCGAAGGCATCATCTCCTACAAACTGCCGTGCACAACCAATGGCATGCCCCAGACCAAGCGGTTCTTTTTGACGAATAAAATGAATATTGGCCATCTCGCTGATCGCTTGCACCTCTTCCAACAAAGACTGTTTGCCCTTGGCGTATAACGAATGTTCAAGTTCAACTGATTTATCAAAATGATCCTCTATGGATTTTTTGTTGCGTCCGGTCACAATGAGGATATTCTCAATGCCTGATTGCACTGCTTCTTCAACAATGTATTGGATAGCTGGTTTGTCTACAATCGGTAACATCTCTTTGGGCTGTGCTTTGGTCGCTGGCAGGAACCGAGTTCCGAGACCCGCTGCCGGAATAACTGCTTTTTTAATTCGCATTTCATCACACACTCCTTTCATATGCTTCGTATAACTAATATTTCATACTGCGCGCAGCTAAGTTGCTATACGAAACACCCAATATCTACTAGCCATATAGTTCAGGACCATTCCCATCAATGTCGCCAGGATCTTGCTCATCACGAGACTCCAACCCAACATATCGTGCAAAGTCATCAGAATGAGGGCAGATAACGCGAGAACGACGAGATTGGTGATTAGAAAACGAATAAGTTTCGCTCTAGCGTTACCCCCTCGTGCCGCATTTCGAAAAGTCCACCTACCATTCAGCCAATAACTGTTCGCAACACCGCAGCTGTACGAGATTACCTGGGCAATCAGAACCGGCACACCGACCACTGCGAGTAAAGCAAACACCAACGCATCCACTACCGTATTCGCAACACCTACAATACCAAACTTGAAGATTGTTACCAGACGCTTAGTCATGATGAGCAACTCGGGCTGTCAATCGGGATTGCGCTTGCTGACTCTCGGCCTGAACCACATCTCTTACAATGTATAGTGGACGTGCCTTGGTCTCATCATAGATTCGGCCAACGTACTCGCCCAGAATACCCAGCATGATCAGGATGAATCCATTAAACATCAGCATGATACTCACAATGGATGGCCATCCCTTAATTGTTGAATCCGTAAATATGGCCGAAACAATAACCGTTAACATATAGATGAATCCGCCAACCGACAGGATCGCACCTACATAACCTGCAAGTTTGAGCGGTTTATACGAAAATGAAGTAATGCCGTCCAGGCTCAGCTTCAGCATGCGTTTTAGCGGATATTTTGTTTCGCCTGCCAGACGTTCATCACGTTCATATTCAATAGCCGTCTGACGAAATCCAACCCAACTGACCAACCCGCGCACAAATCGGTTTTTCTCCGGAAGACGTTTCATCTCATCACATACTTTGCGGTCAATCAGGCGAAAATCTCCGGTGTCCACTGGGATATCCGTATCCGTTGAGGCACGAAGTACACGATAGAACAGACTTGCCGACCATTTCTTGAAGCGAGTTTCTCCACTTCGTCTGGTGCGACGGGCATATACGACTTCATAACCCTCTTTCCATTTGGCGATCATATCCAGTATCAGTTCGGGAGGGTCCTGCAGATCCGCATCAATAATAACCACCGCATCCCCCACTGCGTAATCCATACCCGCTGTTATCGCAATCTGATGTCCGAAGTTACGGGCAAAATCAATCAGCTTCACACTCTCGTCCCAACGTGCGTAATCACGGATCATCTGTGCACTTCGATCCACGCTGCCATCATTGACAAACAACAGTTCATAGCTCTCTCCTGTGCTGCCCATGACCTTCTTCAGACGCCGATAAGTCTCCTCGATCACCGCTTCCTCGTTATACATGGGAATAATAATGCTGTATCGGTACGCTTGAGCCATGTTCGTCCCCTCCCTTTTCCAATGGACTTCGTTCGAGATTTTCACTCTATATAAATTGAACTAGAGAATATTTACACTGCACACTTCGATGACAGAACAACCTTCCAATCGCTGTTATCCCCAGATTTTTTGATTCCCTTTCTAAAGGGAAAATCCGGTGATAGCGTATGCTTCCGATGTAGCTTTCTTGCAGAAAGCTTGTAGGCGAACGCTTCGCTTTTTCAGGTTTTTTCTGTCCTCTCCGTTATCGTGTAAATGACAAGTTCAATTTATATAGCTACAATTTCACTTCGTACAAGGTGGTCTGTCCGCTAAATCCAAAGCCAGCTCTGTTTCCGGTGTCTCCGTTATCCATAGATCCGCTGTCGGTGCCTGTCTTCCATTCTGACGTTGGTATCTCGGTTCCATGCTCTTTGATCCAATCGGTAATTTCTGAGTTTCCTCCGCGACCACCCATGCCACCAACCATGAAGTATTTCACTTGCCCGCTCTTGACGAGTTGCTCAAGTTCCTCTGTTGTGTACACCGGGTCTGATCCGGAAAAACCGCCAAGCGTGATCACTGCTTCTTTCTCATCGATGATATAAGGTGCTGCCTGATTGTAGTCCGTAGTGGCGAAGAGATACGTTTCGCCTGTATTATGTTCTTTCAGATAATTCAATGTGGCTGTATCCACTTCTTCGTTACGGCTGCCCATTCCGCCACGACCACCCCTTGAAGGCATTTCTGTATCTCCTGCACTGTTCCCCATCGGCATGCCCATTCCTGCTCCACCAAACATGCCATTGGAACCAGTAGGTCCCGCTGCCGGAATCATGCTGTTGCCACCATAAGTAATTGGGGTGAATGCCCAGTAAATTGGACCGATCAGCATCACCATGAATCCCGCAATAATGAAGCCCTGTTTCCATCGATGTGTGCGATGAAGCATAACGACCAGGATGACCGTGACCAGAATGCCTGCAATTAATTCACTTATGGACCATCCTGCACCAATCGTATCGTTATACGCCTGCATGATATACCAGCCAAACAGTGTCGTCAGCAGCACGGACACCGGAAGCAACCATGCCGGCCATCCGCTGCGATCACGATATAATTTCCACATCGCTACAAATCCTGCACCAGTCAGCGCTGCAATTGGAGGTGCAAGCATAATCAGATAATATTGATGGAAGAAACCTGCCACACTGAAAAAGGCAGCAACCGGAAGCAGCCAGGCCAACCAGAACAAGGCCTCCTTGTGCTTGCTGGTTATACTTCTCCGTCTTAACCCTGCAAATATGGCAATGCACCCAAGCAGCACAACTGGCAATAGCCAACTTGCTTGACCCGACAGTTCAGTCTGGAACAGACGCAGAGGACCTTTCTCCCCTGTACCAAACATGCCCCCCATGCCTCCGCCACCATTACCACCAAAATTTCTTCCGTTTGGCATTTCCATATCATTTGGCATCTGTCCGTTCGGGAAATTACCATTCGGCCTATTCATGCCGCCCATGGCGTTTGTACCGTTCGAACCATTCATATTATCGTTATCCGGTGCATCGACATCGTGCCCAGCCTCAGGAACACCACTGCCTGTCTGATTAGGGCCTGAAGACAAGTCTCCTCGATTGCCACGATTGTTTCCCTGTCCGATCCCATTTGGCATACCTGCGTTACCTGCCGTATTCTGCTGGCCCGTTAGGCGAGCCAGACCATTGTATCCAAAGGCGAGTTCCATGACCGAGTTCGTTTCACTGCTGCCGATATAAGGTCTTTGGTCTTCGGGTATGGAATCCACAGTCACCGCCCAGGATAAGGAAACGACCACCAGAACTGCTGTGCTGCCGAACAGCAGGATGATCTTCCTTCTCCATTTCGCCTGAAATGCGAGCAAATAGAACAAATAAAAAGCCGGGAGAATCATGTAGGCTTGAAGCATTTTCATATTAAAGGCTATGCCTATTAACCCAAAGGCAACGAGAATGCGCCAAGCATTGCCTTGTTTGCTGCCTTTGAACAAAAATCATGAACCCAGCAGTAGTGTAAACACCAGCATACTGTCAATATTGTTGGTCCGGCTGACTGCCGCCACGACAGGCACAGTCGCCATTGCAAGCGCCGAGATCCGTGCTGCTGCAAGACCGTATGTAGGTTTCACCATAAAATAGATCAGGAGCACCGAACCGATCCCCGCTAATACCTGAGGCAAAATAACACTCCATCCGTGCAATCCGAAGACATAGGCAAAGGCCGTTTGAATCCAGAAGACAACAGGTGGTTTATCTACAGTGACCGAGCCTGCCGAGTCTAATGAAGCATAGAAAAAGTTATGGAAGTTGCTGAGCATACTACCAACGGCAGTCGTATAGTAGGAATTGGCATATTGATCGTTCCAGATACCGTACCCATTCAGAAACGCCGCCAGTAATACAATCGGCAGAAGGACAAGATCCATCCTTCTTTTGGTGTTATTCAATGTTAATCACTCCTTCAAAGTTCTTCATGTCTAATATTGTGACATGCCAAAATAAAACTGGGATGAGTACCCGCTGAATGTTGTCTGAGGATAATTCACAATCCTTTCAGCTAAATTTCAGTTTGGCAAGCGATAATACAACATACAGTCCCTCTCTTAATTGAGGGAGAACTAAGATGGAAGCAAGCAAGGAGGAACCCCGCATTATGAAGCTTAGCAGCGGAATTAAAATATTATTGGCTGATGATGAACCGCATATTTTGCAATTTCTGGAGCTTGGATTAAGCAATGAAGGCTTCGATGTGCGTACGGCACCGGATGGAGCGGCTGCGCTTGAGTTGGCACTTGAATTCAGGCCACATATGGCTATTCTGGATGTCATGATGCCAGAGATGGATGGATTCGAAGTGGTCGAGCGACTTCGTAAGACCGGAACTCAGGTTGGCGTTATTATGCTGACAGCGAAGGACGAAGTCGAGAATCGGGTTAAGGGCCTTTGGCTAGGTGCTGACGATTACATGATCAAACCCTTTGCCTTCGACGAGCTGCTCGCTCGGATTCAGGCCAGACTACGCAATCAATTTCCTTTATTAATAGGAGCTGTCACCCACGGTCCCTTCCGAATTGATGATCAGCGCAAAGAAATAACCTATCAGAATCAGGTCCTGGAGCTATCTCCTACCGAATACGAACTGTTAAAATTTATTGTGCTTAATCATGGGATTGTACTTAGCAAAGCGACCATTCTAAGCCGGGTGTGGGGGTATGATTTTGGCGGGGAAGAAAATATTGTGGAGGTATACGTTCGCTCCTTGCGCGACAAACTCGGGGATAAAGAGCATAAACTCATTCGCACGCTTCGAGGTGTCGGTTACAGGGTGGATCTCTAATGAACTCGCTGCCTAAGAAAAATAAACTTCGTTTAAGACGTCTTCACCAATGGATCTGGCCCCGTTCACTGCGTTCTCAATTGTTCTCACGTTCTCTGTTATTGCTTGCTGGGCTACTATTGTTAATCGGTATCCTGCAATTCTGGATCATGGAAAGCTTTCTCTATCGGAATCAGGCAAAAACCATGGAAGAACAGCTCATGTCCATGCCCCCGGTTTGGCTCGGAATTCAATCACGTAGTGGCTCTCCCAACAATCCTTTCGGTGGACAGGCAGGTAACGGATCTGGCAATCGGGTGCTATTTATTCCGGACCGTTCACTGGCCCTGTTTGATAATCAAGATACGTTCGAAGATGTTTTTGGAGAAGACGGTCTGAAAGCCCCTCATCTATCAAACGTTGAATATCAAGATATTACAGAAGAGTTGAAAGAACAAAAACATATTCCCTACCGGATCGTAACGGATAGCCAGGGGAATGAACAATTGATTGTATTCGCCTCACCGGGTCCACGCAATCGAGGCTTACCCATGGTCCAGATGGGCACAGCTACGAAGCCACTGAGAGACTTGATTATTAAACAGCTTCTGATCTTCCTCATGTTATCACTGTTGGCCATGGTAGCCGGTCTTATTTTATACACTAAGGTATTACGCCGGACGCTGGTTCCCCTGTCCAACATGGTGAATAAAGTACAGCAGATCGATGCAGGCAGCCTCGCAGAACGCCTTCCCGTCGTTCAGGGACAAGAGGAAGTGGATCAGCTCGCAGTTTCATTCAATGGCATGCTCGAAAGGTTGGAGAACTCGTTCGAAGCGGAGCGGGAATCGAAAGAGCAGATGCAGCGATTCTTGTCCGATGCTTCCCATGAGCTTCGTACTCCGCTTACCTCCATTCACGGCTTCATTGAAGTTCTACAGCGTGGTGCAGCGACCAATCAAGATCAATTGTATAAAGCACTGGACAGCATGCACGGCGAATCAATACGAATTAACAAGCTGGTTGAAGATTTACTGCTCCTGACCAAGTTGGATCAGGCTCCGAAGCAGGAGCGTGAGATCATTCAGCTGGACAGTCTTCTGCTCGAAATGCAACCACAACTTGCGATGATGGCACAGTTGAGATCCATTCATCTCGACCTGACGGCTGCGGTCCATGTACTGGCTGACCCTTATAAGCTGAAACAGGTTGTGCTGAATCTGTTCCATAATGCGGTGCAGCACACCGATCCAGAGCATGGAGCCATCTCCATTACGTTGTATGCCACGCACCATAAGGCTGAATTGTCGGTAAAGGATAACGGCACAGGCATCGAACCTGCACATCTACCCCATATCTTTGAGCGATTTTACCGCACAAGTAGTTCTCGTTCGCGCAAACAAGGTGGTGCAGGTCTCGGTCTAGCCATTACCCGCTCGATTGTGGAGTCGCATGGTGGGAAAATTACAGTACGAAGTCAAATAGGCTTGGGGACTGAATTTATGATTTTGCTGCCGCTGCATAAGACTGATGTCTAGGCTGAGCTTCGGCTCTACGCAAGCTAAAAGGTGGCTATAGCAGCGCTACGTAAGATCTACTTGATCATTATTCATGCACTAGTCAAGCTCTCCAAACGCTACTTTTCTTCCATTTTAATTTTGGCTTTTCATTGCATGAAGAATCCCCCTTTCATTTCGTTTGAGAACTGAAGGGGGGGATTCTTTTTTGTATCTGATTAGTATAGTGGTATCCTAATTTTTACAGGCTAACGAATCTGAGGCGTCTTATTCAAGCATTTGAAGCTCCCCCAGAAATCTAATGAACCTGAGCCACGTTATACTAGAATAAACAGCCATTTACTGCTTTTTTCTAAGGGGATTTCTGGAAATAGCGTGTCTGATGTTCCTTACAATTTAAGAAGCGTACCTAGATGCCGAATAAGACGTTCTGAGTTCGTTAGAAAATCGTCTAGGCATTCACTAAGATTAGCCAGGATCAGCAATCTTGGACCTCAAGACTTTTGAGACGATGGTATCCATCATCGTATAGCTTGCCTAAGTTTAAATTTGAGTTTGAAGACATTCTCTAAAATTAATACCGCTCTTTGACTACTTCTGGCAACGGTCGATTACCAAGGGTACACGCCATTTTCATCTAGGAATTCTCCGTTATGTCGTTTACCATCCGTCGCATAGCGCACGATAATCGCAGCGCCGGCTTCTTTTGATTTACCGCCTTCGGCATTGCCGTTAAGATCTGTTGATGTGAATCCGGGCGTGACTGCAAAGACTTGAGCCCTGCTGTTTCTGACTTCATAAGCCATCGAAAGTGTCATGGCACTGTTGGCCGTTTTGGATGAGTTATAGTCGAAGGCATTTAAAGTAAATTCCGCATTTTGCATATGGTCCAGAGAAGCCATGTCGGTCGATACATTAATGATTGTACCTTCATTATCTTTGATTAACGGGAACAAGCGCTGATTCAAACGGAACGTGCCGAAAAAGTTCACTTCGAAGGCGTTCCGCAGGTCTTCCTCTTTTGTATCCGTGAAGGAATGAGAGAACGCACCAGGCATACCCGCGTTATTGATTAGAAGGTTTATTGCGGGATAAGTCTTATGAATCGTATCGGCTGCCTGCTCAATGCTCTTCAAGTCGATCATGTCGATCTGTACAAATTCTACATCTAATCCCCTGGAAGTTAACTCCGAAACAGCTGCTTCCCCTCGTTCGACACTGCGTGCGCCAAGGATAACTTTCCAACCTGCTTCACCCAGCTGCTTTACAATTTCATATCCAATTCCTTTATTTGCTCCGGTTACAAAAACAGTCTTTTTCATGCGAATCCTTCTTTCCCTAATATGATTTTTATTTAACAATGTATAAGTTACTATGCTACACTTAGTGTAGGTCAAATTATTTTTATAAAAGGGAGATTCACATGTTAACGATTGGAGAAGTAGCGAAAAAAGTTGAGATTTCAATTGGAGCGATCCGCTTTTATGAAAGAAAGGGACTGCTGAAACCTGCTGCACGAAATGAGCAGAATAACCGTCTTTATTTGGAGGATGATCTGAACTGGCTGGTCTTTATCAAATGCCTTCGCGAAACGGGGATGAGTGTGGAAGACATCAAAAAGTATTATGATCAGGTCAATGAAGGAACCTCCACCCTGAAGGAGAGAACCAAGCTGATTGAGGACCAAAAGCAAAAGTTGCTGAATGATATCGAGGAGAAAAAAGCGCAGCTTGTTCATTTGGATAACAAACTGGAGCGCTATTATCGAGGAGAAAATTTTTAAAATAATCTTGTCCTATAAATTAAATGAAAGAAAAAGATCAGGCAGCCAGCAATAACTGTCTAACCTGATCTGAAGAAGTGTTTAACCTATAGCGATTTTAAAGAGGATAAAAAAGTTCAATCAAAAAAGACCTTCGCGCTTACACAGTTGATAATGGATATAGGGTTCATCCTCGATCTCGATCAAATTTAACCGTTCAAAATCACATTTCTGTATGACCTTGTTGGATGCTTGATTGGTAGTCAAAGCGATGGCATTTAATATTTCAACGTTTGTATGTTCAAACAAATACTCCGTCATTCCTTTTACTGCCTGCGTTGTATAGCCACGATTCCTGAAGTGTTTCGAAATACCATACATAATCTCCCGATTGGGTGCTGGCAGTTCGTCCTTGATCCCTGAGCAGCACCATCCTATGAACTCATCATTCTCTTTAAGTACGATAGCCATACGTAAATATAACTCTCCGATATTGCCTCCCGCCATCACAGCTTGTTTAAAACGCTGATTTTCAGGGATTTCATATTCGGTGAGCCACAGGGTCCTGTCTTCAATCGTAGCGTTCCATCCCGGTAACAATTCATACACCTCAGGTTGCCACGTAATTTCTTGCAGTTTCTCTAAGTCCTCAAGTCGATACTCGCGCAAATAAATATCCTTGCAATCAATGATTAATTCATCACTTGAAATGGTCTGTTTCATAAGGTTACCTCCACATACTGATTTACGTTACATCATTATAGAAATAGAGTCGTGAACCATTGCCTTAAAGGCAATGCCTTGATATGTATAGCGTCAGGATCTTGGGTTTTTTCCAGTTGGGGAAAACACTCTGGATATTGAGCCAAATATTCGCTAACACACCATCGAACCGACCAGTTAATATCTGTTGACCAATTTATCCATTTATGTATTTCCTCCTTTGGAGCATTTTGCAATAATCCATGCATATACCATCCACGCACTCCCCCTTCTGTTTCATTCATTAAATACACCCAATACAACTTTCGCTCTCGTTCGTTCATCGGTTCGCTGAGGGTCGATACTGCAATTTTACGAACAATAGCGGATGAATCCTTAGTGAAGCTCCACATCTCTTCACGTGATAATCCCCCCCTCTCCACCAAAACTGTTAAAGAGAGCGCTCTTTCAATATCATCCATTGAATGAATTTTGTTTTAGAGATTTTGATTTTTTATACTTACGATGGGTAAAGTTTTTGTTATGTACCTTAGCTTATCTGCCCTGTTCATATAACGAATTGTATTCTCAACATTAATTCGAGGAGCCAGGTTATCATCATCCTCAAGTGGTTCTCCATGCTCGACTAATAAGTTTCTCAGCATCTCGGAACTTAAACTCGGAAATTGGGAGAACAAATGGGCCGCAACACCAGCCACAAGCGCAGCAGCTCCAGAGGTCCCCCCATAAAAAGATACGCGCTGACCCGAATCTTCAGTTTCATAAGAGGGATTGTAAGGTGTAGTCTGGGCGCTAATATATCTGGCCTAAAGTGACCATCTCCATTTCTGCCATAAGGTTCATCAGGGAAAGGAACGTGTAATGAACGATCGGCCTTTCCACGATCAACATAGCCTCCTACTGCTAGATATTGTATTGGAGGCATGATGTTATTTAAACGTGTATTTCCATTCGAACAAATAACCAAAATGCCCTGTTGCACAGCTGTTGCCAGTGCTTTAACCGTTGAGTTTTCACTCGTATTTTTAAGATGAACTTCATTATCTAATGCCTGCCAACCAGTGCTTAAAATAATTTTTATATTCCATTCGACCCCATGTTCAAGAATCCAATCCATTCCTTTTTTCAGACGTTCTCCTTCTCCAGTTGTAAATGCGCCATGATCTAAAACGATAAATGTTGCTGCTGGTGCAATCCCGACGTGAATTTGTTCCTCTAACAGAATAGGTTCATGGGCTAAAGCCAGTACACTCATAAGGCCATGTTCACCTTTCTGTTTATCCTCCTCCCTGTTCATAGATGAAATGTCTCGCACAGTGACAGTCATATTTTCATGTACGGCAACACATTTGATTCGTGTATTTAAGTGATTTACGAGATGATGTGGTTTAATTGAATCGATAATTACAATCCCCACACCCAGACCAGAAGTATGAAAATCAGGTTGTTCAGCAAAACCTAACCTTTTCCATGTCGGATCGGGTATTGCTCTGTCCACACGATCACCTCAGATTTTGATATCATTAGAATACTCTCGCCTTCCGCTTAATGTACATTATCATTGATCCAACTAAAATTGGCAGATTTCGAGCACCCTGGCGATCTTATTTATACTGGAATCAAACAAGGCTCTCTTTTGCCATAAACTCATCTTTGGTTAATCCAAAGAGGATCATATCCTGGTATTTTCCATCCATATAGATCACCTGACGACGGACACCTTCCTGAACACATCCAAGTTTTCTCATCATGGCTGCAGAAGGTTCATTTCCTTCGAGTACAGAATCATTAAATTTGTTGAGCCTGCGCTCGAAGAAGGCATACTTCAACAAGATTCGAACGGCTCTGGTTCCGTATCCTTTTCCTCGATGATCCCTATCAATTTGAATACCAATGCTAAAGGTACCGTTCCTTTCATCAATGCTATTCAGATTCACACCTCCGACATTTTCACCATCCATATTTACAATGGTAAACATGATCCGTCCTTTGGCTAAAGAAAAATCAGAGAAGTTATCCGTGAAATTCTTCGCTTCAACATGGGTTGGCGGTAACTCTACTGCACACTCCAATAACCGACGGGCAGGTGTATCAAAGCGGTTATAATAATGATCCTCCCAATCTTCCTCACGCAAAGCACGTAGTCTGACCTTATCATCCTGCCAGAAATATTGACTATAATCGATCTCTCTCATCCCAAGTCCCCCCGCATATTTAACCAGATTTTTACTTCGAGCTACAAACATAATAACCCATAATGTGGAATTGGAGGAGATTTGTTTTCATTAAATACAACGAAAAATAACCCCCGAACAGGACAAAACCTGTCGGAGGCTATACTCTAATTTATCTCAAATTGTCATTACGATTCTTCCGGGTATTGAGGTTTGGACACGTTATCCGGAACCGTTTCGTCAAAAATATCCTGACCTGGATAATCCCTTACTTCTCCCTCGTGAAGTTCATGATTTTCATAATCAAAACGATGTGCAGACCTTTGATCCACCCGCCACGGAGAACTTTTCCCGAGAGACTCGGATAACAGAGATGAACCGTAAGGACCCTCCGGGAATTCTTCAAGAGTGATATCGTTTCGCTGCGACTCCACCGTAGACACATCGGTATATTCTTGCCGTTCTTCACGCAAAAACTTATCTTTCATCGTTTATCCCTCCTGATCCACTTCAGATGATCAACGTCCACTTATTGTGAGCGAGGACAAACGCATTTATGCATGATCTTTGGAAAACACTGCGTTTAGGTTTCGATCCATTACCGGATCCATCACGATCATTATCGCCATCACAATTGGCGAATCCATATTAATAGTACAAAAACAATGAGGCCAGCGAGGCTAATCCAGGTATCACGTTTGGACCATACTAATAACGATGAACGTCCTCCGAGCATAGAGTGCTCTCTAACTTTACGCATTTCCATCGCAATGGTCATATCCTCTGCACGTTGGAACAGTGCCATTAACAAGGGAATCACCATCGGACCCAGGTCACGAATTCGAACGGTATTTGGTCTTAAAGCTGCCTTTCCACGTGCCCGTACGATCAGTGAGAATCGCTGCCACTCACTCCAGATCATCGGGATAAACCGAAAGATTAACGAAACAGCTAGAGCGAACGAAGCTACGGGCAACCTGATCTTTTTACCGATACCGAGTACCCAGTTAAGCCCTTCTACCATTCGCCCATAAGGCGTCGTCAGTGAAAACCATAGACTTGCCAACGTGACGATAAACAAACGATACACATTCAGCAAAGTGCCCTCCGCCTGCATCAGGGAAAAGCCAAAGTGCAGACCTCCTCCCTCTGTTGAAAGGGTTGTCCCAGATAACGCCGTTGATATGATGAAAAAGAATAACAGTGGCTTCATTAATTTCATACATCCAGCCAAAGTCTGACGCGGGAGCACGGCAAGTGCTGCTATTACCGGCACCAGTGTTAACGTCAATCCCAACCAGCGCTGTTGAAGCATCGCAGCAGTGACCAGCAAGATATACAGAATCCATTTCAGACGCGGGTCCATGACGCCATATAATCCGCCTGAATGAGTCCATGTGTTCGGAAGAAGCTTTGGATCATCTTCCGTTTTAATGGACGACAGCATCAGTGCTTCTTTTTCATACTTCATTGAATCGTTCTTGACTTCCTTCGCTACCGTCCATGATGCTTCTATCGATTCGTTTTGAATCTGTACTTCAACTAGCTTGGACTGAACAATACATTCAGCCATCTCTTCTGGCGTCATCGCGGTCAAAGGCAGCTCAAGACCCGCTGCTCTAAACTGCTGTGCCAGTCTCATCGATGGCGGCAGTCCGATCCCTGTCTGCTCCAGCAGTTCAGGCCTTTTGTGAAGTTCTCTCGGCGTAAGATCGGCGATTAAACGGCCTTCCTGCAACAGCAATACTCGATCCGCACAAGGCAAAAATGTATCCAGATCATGGGTTGCTACCACGCCCCCACCACCTGCCAGACGATGTTGCTCCAATACATCCAGCAAAAGCCCGACACTTTGCGCTTCCAACCCTGCGCTTGGCTCATCCAGCAGAAGCCAGTGTGGATTGGTCACACTTCCGAGAGCAAGACCTAACCTGCGCTTCTCTCCCCCACTTAGAGCAAATGGTGACCTGTCCAGATGAAAACGTCGGTCCAACTCTGAGGACACTGGCGGGTCCCATTGCTTCAGTGCTTTTATGATCTGCTCTTGTTGATGTTTCTCTGAAAGTCGATAGGGACGCAGAGAATATGTGAATTCACGCTGAATACTTCGGGCAAACAGTTGTTGTTCCGGAAATTGAAACAGTAGTCCCATTTGCAATAAAATCGACTGCGGCACTTTTCCTTCTTTCCAGAAAGGTGTGCCATCCAATGTGATACTTCCTGCATCGGGCGGTCTCAGACCAGCCAACGTCTGTAGTAAAGTTGTTTTTCCTGAACCCGTACAGCCCAGCAGCAAGGTGATTTCCCCACTGTTCAACTGGACACTCACATCTTCAAGCAGTGCACGTTTGCTCGATTCCGATGCTTCTATACGTATACTGGTTAGCTCGATCTCCAACGTGCGACCTCCTTAGCCAGTTGCTCAGGTCGCAGTGGCATGGCTTCTGGCATCATACCTTTTTGCTTGAGCAATAACGCAGTTTTTACAGTAAAAGGAGGATCCAACCCTAACCGTTCACAGGGGGATAGCTGTACATTTTCCCGTGTAGCCTTCTCATTCAGCTCTGTTTCATAGAAAAAGGACTCCGGCTCCCCGTTGTACACACAACGTCCCCTCTCCATAGCAATGATTCGATGACACAGGGTTGCTTCCTCCAGATGGTGTGTAATCCAGATCACCGTTGTCCCTCGCTGGGTAATCTTCTGAACGATGGACTCGATACGGTCTCTTGCTCCGGGATCAAGCATGGCTGTTGGCTCATCCAGAATCAATATATCCGGTTTGGCTGCGAGCGCTACAGCAATATTAAGCAGTTGTTTCTGTCCACCGGATAATTGTGAGACAGCCTTCTCCGGGGGATATTGAAGTCCTACAGTATGTAATGCATCCTGCCTGCGCTCCAATTGCTCTTCTACAGAATCCATCAATGGTGACAGTGCAAAATGAAACTCCTCTTCAATCGTATCGCCTAGTACCTGTGCATCCGGTTGCTGCAATACACCCCGAACGGTAAGTTCATCCGAGATATCCCGTACCCCTCCAGATAGTGGAATGAATCCAATCAGTAGTCCAGCGAGTGTGCTTTTTCCACTGCCATTCGCCCCTACAATACTAATCCATTCTCCTTGGTGCAGCATAAGTGAGACCCCATCCAGCGCTTTCCTCACCTGACCACCTTCGGAAGCATAATGCACCCGAACATCTTCTAATGTAATTATAGGCAGGTTGCCTTGCATCGTAAATTAGTCCTTTCCCTTTCTATTTTTATGTGGTACGATCCTAATCGTCAACCACATTTATATTATTGGTTAACAATCATATTACCAAAATGGAGAGGATTGTTCAAACATGAAATTATCTTTGCGAGGTATTGTATTCAGCGCACTTATGGCCGCATTTTTAGTACTTTTTGGTTACATAAGCATTCCCATTGGCTTCTCCCCTGTACCGATAACATTACAAACCTTGGCTGTCATGCTGGCCGGAGGATTACTTGGTCCACTATATGGTTTCCTAAGCGTTACCATGGTTGTTCTGCTCACCGCTCTTGGTTTCCCCTTGCTGCACGGGACCGGAGGACTTGCGGTACTTCTTGGACCTACCGGAGGATATGTGATGATGTGGCCGATCTCCGCTTTATTAATTGGACTGTTGCTTGCACGAATCAATATCAAAGGTGTCACAGGATTCATTCTCGCTTTTGTTGTATTTGAACTATTTGGTTCACTGCTCGTGTATGTATCGGGTGTCCCTTGGCTTGCTTATGCTTACAAAATGGACCTACCTGAGGCCATGATTCAAGGGTTTTATCCTTACATTATTGGGGATCTGATTAAAGCTGTATTTGCTGCCATCATCATTGCGCCCGTGCGCATGGTTTTCCCACCTCAACGTCTCACAGGTAACATGCATTCAGCGGTTGTAAAAGCGGAGTCTTAATAGAAGCTACATAAGGCATCCGATCTGCCTATCTTGAAAACGACAAAACCGCCAAAATCACTTTGGCGGTTTCGTTACTTCTCATCCCCTATAAATTTATATTCTATATAAATTGAAATAAACATTTACACGAAACGGAGAGGACAGAAAGAGCCTGAAGAAGCGAAGCGTTCGCCTTTATCCCCGGATTTACTCCTTTATAAAAGGAATCAAAATAATCTGGGGATAACAGCGATCGGAAGGTTGTTCTGTCATCGTAGTGTCCAGTGTAAATATTCTTTAGTTCAGCTTATATATTCACCTGAATTAATTGACGCTCTATAATCTGAAATTGTTGATCCGCTGTATTTTCAATAAACCTCTGATCATGAGATACATACAGAATCGTTCCTTCATAGGCCTTGATAAAATGCTCCAACGCCTCCAATGCATGCATATCAAGAAAATTCGTCGGCTCATCCAACAATAGAATGTTATATTGGCCCAGAAACAAGTGACATAATTGAAGACGAATCGCTTCTCCTCCACTTAATGTCCCAACATTCTTCAGCAAGTCATTACCTGTAAACTGCATCGCATGCAACGCACTTCTGAGCTCTGATTCCTCATATTGCGAACGATTTTTCAGGAATTGTAAGACGGTCTCTTTTGTCGTGAAACGATAGCTCATTTGCTGAAAATAACCGAGCTTTGCTTTTGGAGACATCGTGATGTGATCTCCAGCATGGAAAACATGGTTAAGCAATGTGCTTTTCCCGCTGCCATTGGCTCCGGTTATCGCTATTTTTTGTTTTAATGGAATTTGAAAACTTACATCCTCCAACAATATGTGACCTTCCACCTCAAGTGTAAGGCGATCAGCCATAATTGGAAATCGGTTGTGCAGCTCCAATGTCTTCGGCTGACGGAAGATCATTGGCCGAACCTGCTGTACCGCATTCACCTCTTGAAGTTGTTGCATCCGCTGTTCAATCGCTTTGGCTGCGCGGTGCACCGCTTTTTGACTGGTGCCTTTGGATTTGGTTTCAAACATACGGTTTGTTTTTGCCTTGGATTCTTTTTTGGACATGCTTCCGGCCTGCGTTATTTTCTCGGCTTTCTTCATCTTTTCCCGAGCGGCCAGCTCCAATCGTCTTTTCTCCTTGGAAAACTGTTCATGGGCCTGGTTTTGCTGTTCAAGCTCCAGCCTCTTCTGAGCCTGATAATCGCTATAGTTGCCGGAATATACGCGAACCTCACCTTGATGGATTTCCCAGATCGTGGTCACCAGTTCATCCAGAACCGCACGATCATGACTGATCAGCACAAGCGCCCCATAGTAATAACGCAATTCATCCAGTAAAAATGTAATGCCCTCTTGATCCAGATGTGTTGTTGGTTCATCCAGTAACAGTACTTCATGATAATGAGTGAACATTTGAGCCAGTTTTAGACGGGTCTGTTCTCCGCCGCTCCATGGTTGATCGTGTTGAGGTATGGCTAATTTACTGAGTAAAGCCCCATCAACTTCAATACTTTCGTTAGACTGGGGTGGTTCCACTTGTTCCAAATAACCAAACTCTGCAAAACGTTTTACCTTTCCGGCTGTTGGCTGGATCTGCCCCGTAATGAGTTTCAATAGTGTACTTTTACCCTGACCATTACCACCTACTACACCAATGCGATCCAGTTGATGCACAGCCAGTCGCTCAATGTTCAGTATTACTTTATCCATATAGGTCATCTCAACCTGTTCTAATTCAAAACATATCTTTTCCATATTCGCTACCTCCGAAATAAGATTTATTTCGTATCGATAGCGAAGAACACTTCTATCGATACGAGCTTATCGTGCCAGCTCGTATCAATAGAATAGCAACGTCATCATAGCGGTGTACCTCCTGTAGTCTCTATTGAGCGCCTTTACCTAAATTATTTACATGATTAAGTTAATTAGAAGAAAAAACAAAGAATCACAGGCCACAGCCTGTGATTCAACGTAAACGGGAACGCGAGTAAAACACTTATTTTAAGGTCAGGATGATTGAAAATGACAGACTGATCCCGTTTACTCTGAACCAATGGTCAGAGCCTTTGAACGTATTCAATTAACGATTCAAAGGGAGGAAACGCAGTCTCATCGCATGTGTCATGTTCAATAATCCACCTTTCATTATCATGTATAGATGTACAATCCTAATTATAATTTTCCAATTCCACCATGTCAACGGAACGATGAAAACACTTCACCATCAGATTAATACATCAATCTACTTTTATTCCTGTCCCTTTCCGCTATTCAACTTCAATAGAAGCTCCTGGCTATGAACCTGACCTGTAGCCTGTGGAATTACATCCTCGTAGTTGGCTGAGTTGGTTACAATAATAGGTGTCACCGTATGAAAACCAGCAGCCTTAATCTGTGCAATATCGAACTCAAGCAACAGATCTCCCGCTTGGACCCGATCGCCTTCCTTGATATGGGAAACAAAATGCTGCCCATCCAATTTAACGGTATCAACTCCCACATGAACCAATATTTCAGCACCAGTGTCTGACACTACAGCCAAAGCATGTTTTTTCTTGAATGCAACGGTAACTGTACCGTCAAAAGGCGCTACAACTCTGCCCACAGCTGGCTCAATCGCAATACCTTTACCCATGGCTCCCGATGCAAAGGCCGGATCCGGAACTTCCGATAATTCAACAATTGTTCCTTCGATTGGGCTAAATACAATTTCGTCCGAAGCATTCGCTGCACGAACAGGTTGCTCGGCAGATGCAGCAGGTTCGGTTTTTGTTTCTTCTTCTACCGGATCTTTAAAGCCCATAATGTACGTGAGTACAGCCGAAACAACAAAGGATACTACGATACCCAGAATCAATCCTGGGAAACCTTGTCCACCTGGTCCGTAGAAGATTGGCAAGGTCAGCAACCCTGGTGCACCGGATGCAAATGCCAATGTACCCGCTTGACCAATGATAGCTCCACCAACTGCACCACCGATAACTCCTGCAATGAATGGACGTTTCAGTGGTAATGTTACCCCATAGATGGCCGGTTCCGTAATACCGAACAAAGCCGTCAACGTGGATGATCCCGCCAGCGTTTTCAGTTTTTTGTTCTTGGTTTTCAACATAACCCCAAAAGCAGCACCCGTTTGGGCAAAGATTGAAGCTGTCGCAGCGGGTTTTACGCCATCCTGTCCATACACTGCAACGTTATTGATAAATACCGGAATAAGACCCCAGTGTATTCCGAAGATCACGAGCAGCTGCCAGCTTGCACCCATAACGGCTCCAGCGAGCAATGGACTGAATCCAAATGCGGCAACGAGCCCGGCTGCAATTGCATTACCAACGTACACACCAAATGGTCCGAATACCAACAGTGTCAGCGGTACCATAATCACTAACAAAAACAATGGTGTAACAAAGTTTTTCACACTATCGTGAAGTGTCTTATTAAAGAACTTCTCCAACTTGCTCATGACAATGACAGCTAAAATGATAGGAATAACCGTTGATGAATAGTTCATCAGAATGACAGGGATACCGAAGAAATCCGTTGGTGTTCCCTCTGCTTTCAACGTGACGATGGATGGATAGATAAGTGCCCCTGCAATCGTCATCGCGACAAACATATTTCCCTGGAATTTACGTGCTGTTGTAACCGCTAACAACAGAGGCAGGAAGTAGAAGAGACTATCTGCTGCTGCATACAGGATCGTATAAGTTGTTTCTGTCGTTTCCAGCCATCCGATATTACTTGCAATCAACAATAACCCTTTTAGAATACCGGCTCCCGCCATAACTCCCAGAAGTGGAGCAAAGATGCTGGAAATGATATCAATGATACCGCCAATCCCCTTGGCTTTTTTGCCCGGTTTTTCTTTGTTTGACGAATCATCCAGAATGTTGCTGATCTGTCCAATGGCACTATAGACTTCAGGCACCTTGTTACCAACAACTACCTGGAACTGTCCTCCATTTTCTTTGACTGCGATGATGCCTTCTGTTTTCTCCAGTTTGGCTTTGTCTGCCTTGGCATCGTCCTTCAATACAAACCGTAATCGTGTTGCACAATGAACCAGCGATTCCACATTTTTCTCACCGCCGACCAGTTCTACAATCTCTTTGGCCAGTTTCTCTTGACTCATGATCTGCACCCCCACTTTTTCTCAAACAGGCCCTTTACCGATTTTTTTGCACGCAAAAAACCTAAGCCTTGAGCAAGGGGACACAATGGTCCTGACCTTCTCATGACTTAGGTTTTGCCTGCATAACCAGTAACAATCCCAGTTAAATCGTATTCAATTCCTGTTAATCACATATTATTATAATTAAACCATTTTTGTCAACATTTAAATATTATCGATTAACCACTCGTTCGATATGAACCGTCAGATACAATTTTTCTTCATTGGTCAGCTCATGATTGTATTCCTTTTTGACAAACAACTCAATTTTCTCCGTACACGCTGCGGCTTCCGGATGTTTCTCCTTAATCATGTCATAGAAATGATCATAGTTGTTGTCGTAATGCGTACCACTGAGCACACGCTGGGAGAAGAACTTCAGATGTGTGATAAAGCGAAAATAACTAAGAGAGTCCTCATCAAATTCCATTTTGAAATGATACTTCGCTATATTAATAATCTGCTGGATAAACTTCGTAATATTCATCGTTGTAATAACTTCTTCGTTCATCTCTGCGTTGACAATATGAAGGGCAATAAAAGCCGCTTCATCTGGTGGAAGCTCAATATTCATTCGGGTGTTGATCTGTTCCAACGTCCTCAGGCCGAGTTCGAATTCGGGCTTGTACAACTGTTTGATCTCCCACATTAATGCATTCTTGATCTCCACGCCTTCCCGATAACGTTCGATGGCGAAGTTAATATGATCTGTAAGAGATACATAGATGTTCTCATTGAGCTTTCGGCCCAGGTTCTCACGCGCATACGTGATGATCTCTTCCACTATTTCAATCAGTTCCATCGGAACTTCGCGCAGCAGCATTTTGAAATTATCGGAAGTTTGTTTGTTTTTCAATGCAAATACTTTCTGGATGCGGGTTTCGTCTACTGTATCCCCCGGCTTTTTCTTAAAGGCAATCCCACGTCCCATCACCACAAGCTCTGCTCCATCCGCCTGATAGATGCTAATGACGTTATTGTTGATAACCTTTGCTATTTTCACTTCAATCCCCCCGTCACGTTCCACTCTCTTGGCAGTTATACATCGTCTTTTGGGCATACAAAAAAAACCTGAAGCATCACAAAATAAACAAGACATGGTGGTCTGCTTTTTTTGGTGCTTAGGTTTTGCCTACTTCGAGTAGTAACAATCCCAGAAACGATATAATTGCGTCAAGTATAGCGCGAACCTGACTATATGTCAACGCTTTCAATGCGGGAATAAGCGGAAGTTCCATGGTTATATAAATTGAACTAGAGAATATTTACACTAGCTACTTCGATGACAGAACAACCTTCCGATCGCTGTTATCCCCAGATTTTTCGATTCCCTTTTTAAAAGGGAAAATCCGGTGATAAAGGCGAACGCTTCGCTTCTCCAGCTTTTTTCTGTCCTCTACGTTTTGTGTAAATGTTTAGTTCAATTTACATAGATGAAACTTCCGATGTTTTATTGCTGTACAAGGCCATTTTAATTCAGAAAAATATAAACTACTCGTCACCCAGGTTTGATCCGTTGGATTCGATCACATTTTTGTACCAATTAAAACTCTTCTTCTTCAGTCGTGTCAGCTCACCTTGACCTTCATTATTACGATCCACGTAAATGTAGCCATAACGTTTTCTCATCTCACCTGAGGATGCACTTACAATATCAATAGGTCCCCAGCTGGTGTAACCGATAATGTTCACCCCATCCTGAATGGCCTCACCCATTTCAGCTACATGCCGTTTCAAGTAGTCAATCCGGTACGCATCATCCACTTCACCTTCCGGGGTAACCACATCATTGGCACCAAATCCATTCTCAACAACAAACAGAGGCTTCTGATAACGATCATGTAGTTGATTGGCGGTAATACGGAATCCTTTGGGATCAATCGTCCATCCCCATTCGGACTTCGCCAGATATGGATTGGCTACCGAGCCAAATACATTACCACTGGTCATATTTTTGATAACTTCCGGATCGGTACTAGTTGTACGACTTGAATAGTAGCTGAACCCGATATAATCTACCGTATGATTCTTCAAGATTTCCGCATCACCCGGCTGCATAACAATGTTCAATTCGTGATCTTTGAAGAAACGTTTGGCGTAACCCGGATATTCCCCACGTGACTGCACATCGATGAAGAAATAGGACTCTCTATCTTTTTCCATCCCCTGGAACACATCTTCCGGATTACAAGTATACGGATAGAAGCTTCCTGCGGCGAGCATACACCCAATCATGGCACCAGGAATAATCTGATGACATGCCTTGACTGCCAGTGCACTTGCAACCAGTTGGTGGTGAGCAGCCTGATATTGAATTTCCTTAATGTTATCCCCTTCATTAAACGCCAACCCCGCCCCAAGGAACGGAAGATGTAAAAGCATGTTGATCTCATTAAATGTCATCCAGTATTTCACCTTGTCTTTGTAGCGAGTGAATACCGTTGTAGCGTACGTTTCAAATAGCGTTACCAGTTCACGACTTCTCCAGCTGCCATACTTCTCGATCAGATGCACAGGCACATCAAAGTGAGCCAATGTAACCACAGGTTCAATGCCGTTTTTCAACAATTCATCAAACAGGTTATCATAAAATTGTAATCCGGCTTCATTTGGCTGTGCATCTTCTCCTGTCGGGAAAATCCGTGCCCAGGCAATGGAGACACGCAGTGCCTTGAATCCCATTTCGGCAAACAGAGCAATGTCTTCAGGGTAACGGTGATAGAAGTCGATCGCTTCATGTGAAGGATAGAACTCGGTAGCAAGCGGCGTGAAAGCTGGAACATGACCTTTCATAATACTTCTGCGGTTCTCTCCTGTTGGCAGCAAGTCAACGATACTCAGCCCTTTGCCATCTTCCAGATACGCGCCCTCCGCCTGATTGGCAGCAATGGCTCCACCCCACAAAAAGTCTTTAGGAAATTTAAAATTCGTCATCATCATTCTCCTTCCAAATATGTAATTCAGCTAACCGCTCCAATCGTAAGAAACATTAATAAGACAAAATATTTAAGTTGAACTACACAATTACACATAAACGGAGAGGACAGAAAAAATCTGGAGAAGCGAAGCGTTCGCCTACAAGCTTTCTGCAAGAAAGCTACATCGGAAGCATACGCTATCACCGGATTTCCCCTTTAAAAAAGGGATTAAAAAATCTGGGGATAACAGCGATTGGAAGATTGTTCTGTCCGCGCAGTCGTCACGTGTAAAACGGTTGTTCAACTTAAATAGAAAAAACCCGAACCAGCCTGGGTACACGATTACGTGTAAACAAGCCAGCTCAGGTTATGCCCATATCGGTAACATTCCCAGATCATGATTATACGGATTGGATAAAACTTTAGCAAGAATCAGAACAGTTGTCAACTTCTTGAAACCGGTTTAGCTTCGGATTGCCCACTACGATATTTGATAGAACGCAGCACATGTGCCGCCAAGAATCATCTGTTGATCTAGTATAGGTAAGACATTAATGTGAGAGTTAATGAGACCGTATACTTCAGAATACGTAGCTGAAACGTTGCTCACCGGCCAGTCGGACCCAAACATCAACCGTTCCGCACCAAAGGCTTCTATGGCGATATTCAGATAGGCTGTAAAGTCGCTCGGAGTCCAATTCGCCCAGTCTGCTTCCGTCACCATTCCTGAAAGTTTACAGTACGCATTAGGTTGTGCGGCCAATGACTCAAGTGCTTCTTTCCATGGTGAGATTATACCTGATTTTATGTCGGGTTTGGCAAGATGATCAAGTACAAATCGCTGCTCAGGAAACGCCTTAACCAATTCAACGGCATAAGGCAGTTGCTCCTTGGATACCAACAGATCATAGGCCAAATCATACTCTTTTAGCAATGAAATTCCGCGCTGAAAGTCTTCTCTCAATACATAATCCAGATCAGGTTCATCCTGTATGACATGACGTACGCCCTTCAAATACGGATTGGATGCGAATAGTTCAAGCTGATTCCGAACTTCATTTGAACAAAGATCTACCCATCCGACAACACCTTTGATACATTCATGCCGATCTGCCAGCTGCAGAAGCCACTCGGTTTCTGTCAGTGATTGTCTGGCTTGTACCGCAATACATCCAACCAGTCCTGATTGGACCAATAAAGGTTCAAGATCTTGCGGAAGAAAAGATTGACGAATGGTTTTCATCTCTTCGCCAATCCATCCGTACTCGGCGACATTGTATTCCCAGAAATGTTGATGTGCATCCAGCTTCATATTAGATCTCTCCCAGGGTATTTAAATTTATTATCATTAAAAAGAAATCACTGATTTTCACATGATTTTTATTCCAATTGTGCAGGTATTGTCCAATATTAAATCATGATATAGTAAATTACGAAAACGCTTTCAGGGCATAAATCGGTGGTGATTCCAGTATTAAACAAGTGAATTTTTGTTTGCGTTGAGCTCTATTTTCACCCTGCTTAACCGCTATTCACGTTCAACCATTCTCTATTCGAAGGAGACTATATTAATGAAAAAAAACCGCAAATCAGTCCTATCTCTTACACTTGTGACTGCCCTGATTCTATCTCTATTCTCCTCCGCTATGGCTTCAGCTGCAACTGACAACAGCGAACAGGCCAGTGCCTCACCCCCTCCAAGTAAAATGCAGACCTATGTGAACGCCATGGAGCCTGGCTGGAATCTGGGTAACTCTCTGGACGCCGTTGGTGAGGATGAGACAGCCTGGGGCAACCCACGCATTACGAAGGAACTAATTCAGTCGATTGCAGCTGAGGGCTACAACAGTATCCGTATTCCTGTGACCTGGGAAGCCCACATCGGTGACGCACCCGACTACATAATTGATTCCGCTTACATGAATCGGGTTCAAGAAGTGGTAAACTGGGCCCTCGATGCGGATCTCTACGTCATGATCAATCTTCACCATGATTCCTGGCGCTGGATCAGTTACATGGAGAAAGACCATGACAACGTGCTTGCACGTTACAACGCCGCTTGGACTCAGATTGCGGACAAATTCAAAGATGCATCCGATAAACTTATGTTCGAAAGTGTTAACGAACCACGTTTCTCCGAAGGCGGCACAACAGATGCAGCGATTGGATATCGCATGCTGGACGAGTTGAATACTTCTTTTCACAAGATCGTAAGAACTTCGGGTGGAAACAACGAGACACGTCCACTTGTGCTTCCAACGATGCATACCTCTTCCGCTCAACCTGATCTGGATGAACTGAATAAGACCATTCAAAAATTGAATGACACGAATATTATTGCAACCGTTCACTACTACGGGTTCTGGCCATTCAGTGTGAACATCGCGGGTTACACCAAGTATAACGAGGAAGTACAGAAGGACGTTACCGATACATTTGATCGGGTATACAATGCTTTTACAGCGAAAGGCATTCCAGTTATCGTTGGTGAGTATGGCTTGCTTGGTTTTGACCAGCACACAGGTGTCATCGAGCAAGGCGAAAAACTGAAATTCTTCGAATTTGTTGGACAATATCTGCGCCAAAAACAGATGACAACGATGTTGTGGGACAACGGACAACACTTCGGGCGCACAAGTTTTACTTGGTCTGATCAGGAACTATTCAATACCATGAAAGCCAGCTGGACAGGTCGCTCATCCACAGCCGAAACGGACCTCGTATATCTTAAACAAAATGAAGCCATTCAAGACAAGAAGGTAAAACTCAATCTGAATGGGAACAAATTCAATTCGTTGAAGAATGGCACTACCCCTCTTGTCAGAGGTAAAGACTATACGATCAAAAAAGATGTACTTACGTTAAAATCCAATCTGTTAACCAAATTGACAGCCTCTGGTGATTTGGGCGTAAATGCCACACTCACAGCTGGATTCAACCAAGGTGCTGACTGGAACTTCAATATCATTAAATATGACACACCTAAGTTGAACGATGCAACTGGTACAACCAGTGCATTTGCCATTCCGACTACGTTTAACGGCAATCAGCTGGCCACGATGGAAGCAACATATGCAAACGGAGAGAACGCCGGTCCACAGAACTGGACTTCGTTCAAAGAATTCTCCTACACATTTAGCCCAGATTACGAACGTAATGTGATTGAGCTGAAACCTAACTTCTTCAATGAAACCAATGATGGCGAAGTCACACTTAAGTTCCATTTCTGGAACGGAGATGTGCTGACGTACAAAATCACGAAAAATGGAACCAGCGTTGTTGGCGTAGCTTCATAATAGTTATAAGGATTCCCCACTTGATCTATACCTGTGGGGAACCACAAACGTTCTGTCCAGAGCCAGCGGTTCGAACAGAACGTTTTTCCTTTTAATCAGATAATCCGTATCCATTATGAATGACCGTTCACAATAAAAACGAAACATCTCCACTCTGGCTATGAATGACATACGTTGCACCAAGCCCTTTATATACAAGACCAACTGGAGCCTTGTTACTGGAAACGACATAGAGATGCTGCGGATACCAGCTGTGACACAACTGGATATCCTGGCAACACTGAGGCAGATTATTCTCGAACACAAATGCATTGGTGACCATATATTCGGGACGAGTCTGTTGCATCCCTTCCGTTTCTTGAATATAACGCACAGGAAATGCTCCAAGGGTTTGAAGTTGTTCCCGTTCCTCTTCACTGTGTACAAGCACAACGAAGGCTAATCCCTTTTTCAGTAATAAATCTACAAAATTCATCCCCGCTGCACTGTGCCCTGCTGATACAACAATCATTGCTTCATCCATTGCTGTCTACCTCGCCTTCACATCAGATCCTGCATATTTCATTTCAAGTACGTTATGTGCGAATCATAGTCCTCTATCTTCCTTTCCGCAATTGAGCCGTATCCGATTCTGCACCTTCCTGGTTGATTCCAGACCGTAATCCTGTTCATATCCTGTCTAATATGCCCTTTACGCTCTGGATCTCCTTATATCTCGGTCAATCATAAGTGATTCAAGAAACCTGATTAACCGAGCCATAATCGAAGATATATCTCTTTTTAATCGCTTACATGTACAGATTCAAAGCAAAATGTCTTAATACCTTGGCTGAAAGTAATGCAAAAAGGCAAAGGAAACCTGATGTTACACACAGGTTCCCTTTGCCTTTTGCGATTTGTATTTTTCTACCTCCATGTTCCAGTACATTTCTATTTCAAACGATCACTTATTGTGGCTCAGTAAATTTCACTACCAGTACTGCTTCCCCATTGGCTTGAACATGGCCAGTTGACGTTGCTGTTACAGTTTCTATCGCTTCGTTTCCACTTGAGATCAAGACAGGTGTAATCAAAGGCAGACCCGCGGCCTGAATGACATTCATGTCAAATTCAATCAACAATCGACCTGCAGTTACACGATCTCCGCTATTCACATGCGCGGTAAAACCGTTCCCTTTCAGTCCAACCGTATTAATTCCGATATGAACCAACAGCTGTACACCTGTTTCATGCTCCAGAATCACCGCATGTTTACTCTTGTTCATCACATGTGCGATGACACCATCAAACGGTGCGTACACTTTTCCTTCTGATGGCTCAATGGCAATGCCCTCACCCATGTGTTTTTCCGAGAACGCCGGGTCAGGAACCTGCTCCAGAGCAACGACGGTACCGTTCATTGGCGAAGCTATTTCGAGAAAATCTACCTTAGGACGATTGCTTGTAACGGCATCGGTAACTGAATTAATACGCGGATTAGATTCCTCTGCTTTAACTTCAGTTGATGTTACTCCACTGTTTTCATGGCTCACCACTTCTTCTGCAACCGGTTGGTCCTTATATCCGAAGAACCAGGTAAGTGCAAAAGCAATGGCCATGGCAACCACGTTGGACAAGATATACAACGGCAGTTGGCTGTTCAAATAGAGCAATGTTCCCGGAATAACCGTTACTGCCATGCCTGTACCTTGCAGATGGAACAGGGAAGCGATGAAACCACCTACACCACCACCAACCAGTCCCATAATAAATGGTTTCATGTAACGCAAGTTAACTCCGAAGATGGCTGGCTCAGTAATGCCTAGAAATGCGGACAAGGAAGAAGGTAATGCGAGTGCTTTGAGTTTCATATTTTTGGTCTTCAGACCGACTGCGAGACAAGCCGCTCCTTGTGCTGCCATGGCGCAGGTAATAATGGCGTTGAACGGATTGAATCCCGTTTTCTCCAGTAGTTGAATCTCCAGGAAATTAAAGATGTGATGTACACCGGTAACGACAATAATCTGATGGAAGAATCCAATGATTATACCTGCGATGCCAAACGGAAGATCCAATACGGCAGTTGTTCCATGCAGTACCCACTCTTCCAGGGAATGGAAAACGGGACCAATCGCGAATAGTCCAAGCGTAATCATAACCGTTAACGTAATAAAAGGAGTCAGAATCAAGTCCAATGCCTCAGGCACCCGTCTTCTTAGTACCTTCTCGAACTTGGCTCCAATCAAACCTACAAAGAACGCAGGCAGAACCGATCCCTGATAACCCACGACAGGGATAAAACCGAACATATGCAGCGGCTGGGCTGATCCATCCGCCACCGCGTAAGCATTGGGTAATGCCGGATTGACCAGCATTAGCCCGAGTACGATACCAAGTACCGGACTTCCACCAAATACGCGGAATGCGGACCACGCTACAAGTGCAGGCAGAAATGCAAATGCCGTATCCGTCAGAATCTGAGTGAACAACAGGAAATTGGAAGAGATATCATCAGGTGTTGCCCCAAACAACGCCAAAATTTCATTCTGGGTAAGTAATCCGCGCAAGCCCATGAACAACCCTGTAGCTACCAGTACGGGAATGATGGGTACAAATACGTCACCAAACGTGCGGATAGCCCGTTGAAAAGCATTTCCTTCCTTTTTCCCCTGACTCTTCACATCATCCTTGGACGATCCTTCGATGCCCAGCTTCTCAACCTCTTCAAAGATTCGATTCACTGTTCCCGTACCAAAGATAATCTGATATTGACCCGAGTTGAAAAAGGCGCCTTTCACCTTCTCGATGTTCTCGACCGTTTTCTGATCAATCTTTTCTTTATCTTTCACCATGATGCGAAGGCGTGTTGCACAGTGTGCAAATGATGCGATATTCTCTTTGCCCCCGATGGCATGAATGACTTCCTGGGCAATGCGTTGATTCTCCGACATGTTATCTCATTCCTCTCACGTAATACTTAATAATGCCATTGTGTTGCTTCAAAATCAGCTTTGCCTCCGCGTGCAAAGAAACGAATATCCACGCTGTCCCGGCTTGGGAAAATCCGGCTGGTAAAGACCTCTTCCCCATCGTTCACAAAAACCTCGACTGAAGATGCATCTACGAACAGATGGAACTTAATCACTTCCGCAGTAAGTGTGCACTGTCGTACAACGCCATTCTGCTCTGCCAGCTCGGCACCAGACATCGTCCGATCCAGAATAACTTTCTGCTGAATCCGATCATACAGAAGAATCGTTTTCTCAGTTCGACTTGCACGGAATTCGATGCCCACCATCTCTGCATCTACTTGGCTTATCTCACAGATCAGCTCAAAGGAAATTCCATTCAAACCAGTGAAAGATCGACTCTCATGGTCAATCGTTGCGCGAATATGCGTGCCTTCCTCCTGCTGACGCAATTGGATCATTTCAGCAACCGGTTGTTGAATTAACTTCCCCTCTCGTAGTGTCAACTGCCGAGGAATGGTCAGGCAATGTGCCCAACCGTTATCATCTGTCGGATACGCCAGATCGGGAAGCCCCATCCAACCAACAAGAATACGTCTTCCGTCCGGGCCCTGCATGGTTTGCGGAGCATAGAAGTCAAATCCACGATCCAACTCCTGAAATTCACCATGATTGAACTCTCTCGTCTGGAGATCGAGCGGCTCACCGATCAGATAACCGGACTGAAAAATATTCTGATGATGATCTTCCGCAGCATCTAAGCCTTGTGGGGAAAAAACAAGTACGCCTTTCCCGTCCATCTCCATATAATCCGGGCACTCCCACATGTAACCAAAGGAGGTTAATTGCGTGCGAATTTCACCAAGAAACTCCCAGTTGTTCAGATCAATGGAGCGATACAGTACCGTACATCCCGTCTCGTCTGTTCTCTGCGCACCAATTACACAATAATACGTGTCTCCTTGTTGCCACACCTTGGGATCTCTGAAGTGTTCGGTGTATCCGGCTGGCACAGACGAGATTACGGGATAATTCAATTTGGTTACTGAACCGCTTTCATCCATGACTGCCAAGCATTGATACGGATGTCTGACCCAAGCCTCATCCCTCGTATTGCCTGTGTACAGCAAGTGCAGGTTGCCGTCTTTTTCAATCGCACTGCCGGAATAAGCTCCGTGTGAGTCATATCTGCCACCCGGTTCGATTCCAATCCCGATATTTTCCCAGTTCACCAGATTGTTCGAGCGGGTATGATACCAGTATTTCATGCCGTGTTCTGTTCCAAGTGGAAACCACTGATAGAACAGATGATAATAGCCTTTATAATATACAAAGCCGTTAGGATCATTAAGCAGACCTGTTACGGGCTGAATATGGTAACTCTGTCTCCATGGACACTCGGATATCTGTGCTTCAAGCTTCGCAATCTCACCAGGCTCAGCTTGCTCAATTCGTCTGTAGCGCTGCTCTCTAGTCATTTTCATAGCTGTTCTCCATTCTTGCTTATATAAGTTAGACCAAGAAATTTCACACTTGGACTACGATGGCAGAACAATCCTCCGATCGCTGTTATCCCCAGATTTCCTGATCCCTTATCTAAAGGTTGAAATCCGGTGATAAAGGCGAACACTCCGTTTCTTCAGATTTTTTCTGCCCTCTCCGTCATGTTTATTTCTTATTTAACTTATACGAAAATCAAATTATAGGAACCGGTTCCAGCGGGTACAAAAAAATAATTCCACCTGGCATTAATGCCTGCCCGTGTTCGCATATCCGTATTGGATATCCACTATGGAACCGGTTCGATGGAATTATCATAAATGATGTTTTTATAATTTGTCAACGCTTTCTCGAGGAATTAGTTCTACGTCCAGTGTTGTTCGTTCCTCCACCGACTCGCCTTTCACCAGACGAATAATGTGATTCGCCGCTACTTTGCCCGCCTGCAAATAATGATATTTCACAGTCGTCAGCGTGGGGTGAATCATCTCCGTAATATCATATCCGCCAAATCCGGTAACGGACAAATCTTGCGGTATGCGGATTTTATTGGAGAACGCAATCTTCATCACACCCAGTGCGATATTATCCGTAGCCCCTACAATGATCGTTGGTGTGATCTCTTTCAGAATGGCTTCAGCGGTAACGATGGCCTCAGACATCTTAAAGCTTGTCTCATAATACTTCACTTCACATCCACCACACTCAGCGATTGCTCGCTGGAACCCTTGTTTACGATAGATCCCTACAGCCCGATCCTTCTCGCTAACTCCCATATACACGATCTTGCGGTGACCTTGTTCGACGACATATCTGCCCATCTCATAACCTGCCTGATCATCATTGTGAACCAGACTATGTAGTTGTTCATGCTGCTGTCCCACCAGTAGCACCGGAATACCGATGTCCTCCACTGCTTTCAGATGTGCTTCTGTCACTTCAGCAGCCAGCAGAATAATACCCGATACCTTCTGTCTAGCAAAATCATATATGGCGTCAATCTCGCGCTGCATATCCTGACTCGTATTCGCGATCAGCATCTGATACTGATTACTTCGCAGTTCTTCATCAATCCCGATCAATGTCTGGGATGTCGCAAAAGAATCGAGTCGTGGCACAACCGTGCCGATAATACTGGTTTTCTTGGCCTTTAAACTCTGTGCAAATGTGTTGGGAACATAATTGTATTGTTTGATAATACGCTCAATCTTCTGGCGGGTATCTTCACTAACCGATCCGCCATTCAGGTAGCGAGAGACCGTGCTTTTCGCCACACCTGCCATCTGAGCGATATCAGAAATCGTTTTATTCATAAAAACTCCTCTTGTTTCTTTAACTAGTTTACCTTTTATTATACTTCGAATCGCAAAGCCATGGCGAATTAGATTCACCTCCGTTTATGGTATATCTATCGTACATTCTCGATGTAATAGCAAAAGCCCGATGACAATGTGACGTTCATACCGAAGTATGATCCCACATTCATCAGGCTGCTAAGCTTCCATATCCCGTTTGCACAGACCATTAGGGCAAGGATAATCCCTATCCCTGCTGACTCAGACCTCAATAATAATTGGCAAGATCATAGGTCTTCTCTTGGTTTGAGCGTAAATATAGTGACCGATCTCGTCTTTCAGCTTTCTTTTGATCACATTCCACTGATTGACCCCAGCCCCGGTCAACTCATCCATCCGGTTTAGAACAAGCTCATGAATCTCATGCATGAATTCTTCCGAATCCTTAACAAATACAAACCCTCTGGAGATAATTTCGGGTGACGTGACCATCTGTTTTTCCGTTTTGCTCAGTGTAGTCACAATCACCAGCATGCCATCGGAGGACAGTTGCCTGCGGTCGCGAAGTACAATATTGCCGACATCACCCATGATCAGACCGTCTACGAGACTATTTCCTGATGCAATTTTTGGACCTAGCGAAGCAATGCCGTCTTTGTATTGGACCATATCCCCATTATTCACGATAAACACATGATCACGCTCTATACCTACGGATTCAGCAAGCAGTCTGTGTTGATACAACATGCGAAACTCACCGTGGATCGGAATCAGATAATCCGGTTTCATCAGAGTTAACATCAATTTGAGTTCTTCCTGACTACCGTGTCCCGATACATGCATTCCTGCTGCACCACTTGAACCATATATCACACGTGCTCCGAGAACATACAGGTTGTCAATGACATGTGCAAGATTCCGTTCATTGCCCGGGATGGCTCCGGCAGCAATAATGACCGTGTCCCCGGCGTTAATTCTTACGTGAGGATGTTTACCGGATGCCAAACGCGATAATGCTGCCATCGCTTCTCCCTGGCTACCAGTACATAAGACAACAACCTGTTCGGGCGGAAACTGATCCGAATCGATAGCTTCAATCAATAATCCATCAGGAACTTGCAAATACCCCAATTCACTGGCCACCGATACTACATTCACCATACTTCTTCCCAACAGTGCCAGTTTGCGACCCGTCTCGAATGCTGCATTCACAATCTGCTGTACCCTGCTGACATTTGACGCAAAAGTAGAGATAAATACTTTTTGTTTTGCACGGATAAAGGCATCCAGAATGTGATCTCCCACAACACGCTCGGAAGGTGTAAATCCCGGTCTTTCTGCATTCGTGCTCTCGGATAGCAAAATATGGACGCCCTGTTTGCCAATCTCGGCCATGCGGTGCAGATCTGGGAAAGGTCCATGTACAGGAGACATATCAAATTTGAAATCTCCAGTATGCACGACATTGCCCGCCGGGGTCTTAAAGAAGATACCAAGACAATCGGGTATACTATGACTGGTTGCAAAAAAGGAAACCTCTATCCCTCCCAGCGTAATGCTGGAATGAGCATCGATTGTATGCAGGTCCGCCTTGCGCAGCAGGCCATGCTCTTTCAGTTTAAGCTCGATCAGTCCGCGAGTGAGCCTGGATGCATACACCGGGATGTTCATTTGTTTTAACAAATAGGGAATGCCACCAATGTGATCTTCATGTCCATGGGTAACCACAAGACCTCTTACTTTATCCAGATTCTCCAGCAGATACGTTACATCCGGAATGATCAGATCAATACCAGGCAATGTCTCATCGGGAAACTTCGAACCACAGTCAATCACGATGATGTCCTGATTGTACTGGATGAAATACATATTTTTCCCTATTTCATTCACGCCGCCAAGTGCAGCGATATACAGTTTGTTGTGGGCTAGATTCAACGCTATTATTCCTCCTCTGCGTGGCAACCTTATGCGATACGGATCTATATTCCTAGTATGGAAGCAATCGCCTCACTTATGCATTAAGTGTGATTATGCCAAAAAAACCACCACGGAATTTTCATTCCATAGTGGTTTATACGAAAAATAATACGGTTACACCAACGATTTATCACGCTGTAGCAATACGTCTTGTTCATAGGTTTTGATATCGGTAATCCACTTTTCACGGACTGGAACGCCTTGCTGAGCACAATAGTAGTCCCAGATCGCGCCAAATGGATAGGATTTGAACTCTTCCGTTAAGGCAAGGCGCAACGTGTAATCCCCTTCCAACTCGGCTTGTTTCAAGGCATTCACCGGTTCGAGCATCGCTCGGAGAAGGGCTTTGATTGTGTTGCGAGTACCCACAACCCATGCAGCTACACGATTAATGCTTGCATCAAAGAAATCCAGTCCAATATGTGTGGTCGCAAGCAGATCATGTCGAACCAGTTCACGGGCAATTTCCAGCAACTCATCGTCCATAATTACCACATGGTCACTATCCCAACGCATCGGGCGACTTACGTGAAGCAGGATGCCACTTGTAAACAATGACAAGGACGACAGTTTATTGGAAATAACCTCTGTTGGATGGAAATGACCCGCATCAAGACAGATCAACGTATCATTTTGCAAACCGTAACCCATATAAAATTCATGAGAACCCACCACATATGCTTCCGAACCCAGACCAAACAGCTTACTCTCTACCGCGTCCAGGTTGTGCTCCGGGTTAAGTGATTCAGCGAATACTTCGTCCAGCGATTCTTTGAGACGTTTGCGTGGTGTCAACCGATCAACGGGATTATCCTTGAATCCATCCGGTACCCATACATTGGTTACACAAGTCTGACCAAGCTGTTCCCCGAAGTAAGCACCAATCCGGCGGGATGCCTTACAGTGATCAATCCAGAACTTGCGAATTTCAGGGTCTGGATGACTGAGCGTGAACCCGTCACTTGATTTTTCATGGGAAAAACATGTTGGGTTGAAGTCCAGACCGAGTCCTTGTTCTTTGGCCCACTTCACCCAGTTCTCATAATGCTTTGGCTCAATCTGATCCAGTTCAACCTGCTCGTCTGTATCCGTGTAAATCGCGTGCAGATTGACCTTGTGTTTGCCGGGAATCAGAGCAAAAGCTTGCTCCAGATCGTTACGAAGTTCTGCTGGTGTGGTCGCAGCCCCCGGATATTGACCTGTGACGGAAATACCCCCTGTTAACTCCCCATCTTTATTCAGAAAACCTTTGACATCATCGCCTTGCCAGCAGTGTACGGATACTTTGATCTCCGCGAGTTTATTCAGCACCTCGTCAGTATCAATTCCGTGCTGGGCATACAATGCCTTGGCTGCTTCATACGCTTGCTTAACTTGGTTATCCATCCGCAAGAACCCTCCTATTTTAACGTGTAAATGCTGCCGGTACACCGCCATCAATGGTCATCATGCAACCGGTTGTTTTTTCGGATTTCGAAGAAGCAAAGAATGCGATTCCTTCCGCAATATCTCTTGGATAGATATTCACGAGCAATGTCGTCCGTTTGCGATAATACTCTTCCAATTGATCCGGTTCAATTCCATATGCAGCTGCTCGTTCATTTCTCCAGGAACCGTTCCAGATTGCTGAACCCTGTAGAATGGCATCTGGAAGAATCGTGTTGACACGAATGCCATACTCTCCACCTTCTGCTGCAATACAACGTGCCAGATGTGCTTCCAGCGCTTTCGCTGAGCTGTAAGCAGAAGCACTTTTACCTGCATACACCGAGTTCTTGGAACCGATAAATACCATGCTTCCCCCAATACCCTGCTGTTTCATCAGCTTGAACGCTTCACGAGCCACAAGGAAATACCCTGTACCCAGTACATTCATGTTCAGGTTCCATTCCTTCAGGGACGTTTCGTCAAATGGGCTGGATGTCGCTAGTCCCGCATTGTTCACGATGATATCCACTCCGCCATATTGCACCGCAACATCTGCATACGCAGATTGAACGGCTTCCTCATCGGTTACGTCCATTTTTAGCGCATAAGCACGATTCGCACCGTACTGATCATTGATTTCCTGTGCTACCTTCTGTGCGCCCTCCAGGTTGAGATCAGCAAGCACCACATGTGCGCCTTCAGATACCAATCTCCGCGCTGTTTCACTTCCGATACCACCTGCGCCACCTGTGATAAACGCCACTTTGCGGGAGAATTCGGTTTCGGCCGGAGCCAGAGACAATTTATACAATTCCAGCGGCCAGTACTCCACATTGTAAGACTCGTTTGCGCTGAGTGATACAAATTGACCCAAGCTAGTAGCTCCACGCATAACAGCAATCGCTCTGTGATACAACGCTCCGCTTACTTGGGAAAGCGCCCAGCTCTTGCCTGTGTTAATCATGCCCACACCAGGAATGAGAATAACGCGTGGTGCCGCTTCGAACATGACATCACCTTCGTTTTTGTTGCTCTCAAAATACTGCTGATATTGCTCTTTGTAGGCAGCTACACCTTCTACCAGCTTGGCTTTTAAACCTTCAATATCTTCCGCATCCGGCGTCCAATCGATGAACAGAGGTACCACTTTGGTATGTACCAGATGATCCGGGCAAGCTGCACCCACCTGAGACAATTCCGGGGAATCTGCTCCTCCCACAAAAGCAAGTACGTCCTCTTGATCATCAAAGGATAAAATCATTTTTTTACTATCCGATACCGCTCCACGAATCGTTGGCATCACACGTGATACGATCTGACGACGAACATCAGCGGCAAGCGCCGGGTGCTTCACACCACCAAACAAACTTTCTTCGTTCACCCGTGCTTCGATGAAAGCTTCTGCTTCATTGATAATCTTGATCGTTTGAGCGTAACATTCCTCGGATGTTTCACCCCAAGTGACAAGTCCGTGTTTTTCCATCAGTACGAGTTCGGCATTGGGATTCGAGAATACGCTTTCAGCAATCATTTTAGATAACGTAAACCCTGGACGTACGTAAGGCACCCATACAAATCGATCACCGTAGATCTCTTTCGCCAATTCCTTGCCGTTATGCGCACAACACAGGCTGATAATCGCATCCGGGTGCGTATGATCCACATGTTTATATGGAAGGAACGCATGCAGCAGAGTCTCGATGGAGGCACGCGGGTGCTTGGCATCAATCATGCAATGTCCCAGATATTCAACCATCTCTTCATCCGACATGGATTCACGTTCAATTAATGGTCGAATGTCTTCAAGCCCAAGTCCGGTAAAATGTTTCGCTTCCATGGAACCCAGATCAGAGCCGCTTCCCTTTACATACATTACTTCTACATCACGACCACGAAAATCCTTCACTGTCGTTTTGGTAGACGTATTACCACCGTAGATGTTACATACACTGCGATCAGATCCAATCAGATTGGATCGGTAAACCAACTGCTCAAGTCCTGTTGTTTTCTCAGATGCCTGCGATGCATTCCATAAACTCTGTACCATTTGTTTCCCTCCGATAATGTTTGTTTTATTCCTAATCCGAGTTTAACATCTTTGTTTTATTTTGAAAACAAAATATTTTAAAACAAAACGGAAATATTCAAAACTATCAACGATTGAGCTATTTTATTAAAAAAACACCCTGACGTAACCGTCAGAGTGTTCCTGTTTCATCGGTGGATTAGAAAATCCCCGCTTTTTGGGAAGTGTTTTTAATACCATAGGTATCATTAACTACGGTGTTGCCAAAGCTTGTTAAGCTTCCGTTCGGACCTGTGGCGATGTCCAGATAGTTCAGACCAGAGCTGTTTCCGTACCAAGACCAAGCAAGCCAGCCTACCCCTTTTTCCTGACCATATCTCATGATGGCATACTCGTCCACATCACCGTTTGTGTGATATCCCCCGAATTCACCAATGATCAGAGCCAATCCTTTGTTCAGCACATTCTCCATATTGGCTTTGACCGTTGCAGCATCTTTGCCAGCATACTCATACATATGAATGGAGAAGACGGTATTCTTTTGAGAATCGGCTGCAAATACACTTTGTCCATAATCCACGATGGATTGAGGGAACTGTCCCCATCCAGCTGCATCCACAATTAGCGTATTTTTGATTCCGGCATTACGGAGTTTCGGAATGGCTTTTTTGTAACCATCAGCCCACGCACTTCCATTCCACGTTCCATACCATTCATTGGCGATGTTGACGATTACCCGATCTTCTTTGCCTATCAAAGCTTCCTTAATACTAATCCAGTAGTTCACTGCCGCATCCAACGAATTATAATCATCTTTCCCTGTGGCGTCATGCACTTCAAGTACAGCTATCATTTTATTTTGGTTAACCACATTAATAATATTTTTAACAGCGTTCAGATCATCTTTGGTGTACAGGCTGCCATTCGAAAGAACAATGCGTACCGTATTGGCACCTGTTTTGGCGATTGCAGGAATAGCGGTATTCAGATCATTTTTGAACCAGGAATGTCCGTGATTAACACCTCTCATGACAAAAGCCTTGCCTGTGGAATCATACAACTTGTTACCGCTTACATAAAATCCTGTAGCAGCAGATGCTTTGGGTGCTGCACTCCCTAATACCATGAACATAAGAGCAGCAATAACCGTGAAGATGGTACACTTTTTCAGATTAACCATTCGTTTGGAACCTCCTGTATTTGTTTTTTTATTTCAATTAACCCTGCTCTAGGCAATAAGTTAACTAAAATCGTTGGTAATAGAGGTTTTTTGTTAGTAAATAAACAAATAATAACTTTATTATAGTTACGTTTTTTTAGTTTAATAAACTTTATCGTTAAGGTTATGGAGTTATAATAAATTGAAAACGCTTACCAGTCAAGATCTTTTTACCATGGATAGTAATCATTTGTTTTACATAACAAAGCAATAAAAAGGTTCTCTCCCCTCACAATCGTTCGGAGAAAGAACCCTCTGCATTATAAACGTCAGTTAACTCTTGCTTAAGTCTTGTTTATCTGTTGTTTAATCCCTGATTTAGACTAAGTGTCTTCCCTAACTCCCGCCAATACCAACCCAACCCGGTAATGTGGTCTTACCCGAATCTCATTAAACTTCCCAATCTCCACGCCCTCAAACCGCTCCACATAAGCCTGATTCACATAACTCTTGATCGTTCCTCTTCGAATTGGAGTTATGGAAAGACGAAGCTCGTGATCGGCCAACAAATGACGGGATTGCTTCAAACCAAGCATCCAGCTATGCCCATAGTGAATATGATCTGTTAACATCTGATGATGAATATGCGCTGCTGCAACGTCTCCTTCATAATCAATCTCAACCCATACGTCATCTACTTGTTCCGGCCACGCTGTATCCAATCTCAATGTTGCTGCATACTCTTTCGGATAATCAACCTCTACAGCCGGCTCGTAAGGGGAAATCTGGAATGTGTACGTACCGAATATTCCCCGCTTTGACTGGGATGACACAGCATATTTAGAAGGTGAAACATGCTCTGGAGCCGGATAGAAGGATACCTCAAACTCTGTTTGCTCCAGGGAGTTGCATATGAGCATCTCATTCTGCACATACAGATGACTGCTGCTAATCACAAGTCTCTCTTCTCCGCCCACACGGAAACGGTAGGCATGCAATGCCTCTTCACGGGTCAATGTAATGATACGTATGACCGTACCGTCCGATGTTGTGATACGCAGATGATGGTCCATGCCAGCCATCGGGTGAATAATAACTTCATTACCCTGCTCGGAAACGGCACCTTCGGGCATATCCACATTTGTAACAGATGTTGCATCAATAACATACTCAGGCGCCATACCTTCATGGGCATAAAACACAGCCGTGAGCTCCTGATTTACCATAAATCGGGTCAGTGGCTGAACGGTAGCACTAATGATCTTCATTCCATTCAGATTCATATGGAAAGGCAGAATGGCTGCCATGCCGGATTTCAGCTGCATCGTGCCTTCTCTTGGATAAAAAGCAGTCCCTTTGCCGGTATGCAGCTCCAATTGTATATCTCGATCAGGCAACGCCACATGATCCTGATAATTATTCATGAACAGGAATCCTGAGCCTTCTTGTTGACGAACAGACCAGCGCAGATCCATCATGTTCTCCGGTGTTATCGAATGTTGCTCTTCCGGTATAACACTGCCCATTGGCGCAAGCAGCTCACCGTATGCTTCCAGAAACATGGACAAGGTTCGAATGCGGTTATACGATTCACCAATACGTCCAAACTCCCCGAGCGGGGCTTGGTAATCATACGTCATTTTAGGCAATGCCTGTTCATTCATATACGTTTTTTGCCCTACCGGATTGGTTCCGCCGTGATACATATAATATCCAACCAGATTACTGCCATTTGCCAGCTTCACAATGGTCATCGCCTCAACACTGTCCGCATCTACAACCGGCCGAGCATGATAACTGACCTGCATGCCACCTGCTAGTTCGCAATACGCCGCAGGATACTCCAGACTGTCATAATCCACTTCTTCAACAGGATTCATATGCAGATCCTGGAATAAATACTCTCGGCTTGGAGGCTGATTGGGAATCCATGGTGTGTACGCATACCCCGCAAGCATAGGCAGCGTTCCTTCTTTAGGCACCGCAGCATTACCCCAGGCTGTGGCAGTATAGAACATGGGGTGCATACCGACTTCTTCGACAATACCGCGAAGCACCTTCAGATGTTCACGACCGTCCCGGCCAGAGGAAATGTATTTTTCGCGGGTATACCCCCAGGCATCCATGGGTGCGCCAGCGTGCATATACTCATTTTCCAACTGTACGGCTATTACGGGGCCACCCTCCTGATAAAAACAACCGTTGAGTTGACGGGCAATCTCACGATATAATCGCTTGGCATAATATAGATACCCTTCATCATTCGATCTCACTTCAAATGGATAACTGAATAACCAATCAGGCATCCCTCCATTACGAACTTCCCCATGACAGAATGGACCAATCCGCACGATCAGTGGCAGCTCATGTTTGCCACACAGATCCACGAAGTGCCGCAAGTTCAGGTTTCCTGACCAATTAAACTCGCCTTCCTGCTCCTCGTGAAAATTCCAGAAAACATACGAAGCGACGATGTTCACCCCGCCTGCCTTCATCTTCAGTAATTCTTCTTCCCACTGTAAGTAAGCGAATCTGGAGAAATGAAATTCACCTACCACGGGAATATGAGGTTTATCATTACGAAGCATATAATAGTTGGTAAAGTCATAAGACTCCCCTCGTGGATTCTTGCCGCCACTACCCGTCATGCGACCCGCACGAATCTCTTTATCTTTTGCATCCAGTATAAAACGAATCTGGCTTCCTGCTATACTATCGTTCATGGATTATATAACTCCTTCGGTATATATGGGATAGGGTTGAGTCGATTAGCAATTATCTATGGATGACTGCCCCTTGATGATTGGGGTTCTTCTCCAGAACCCGCTCCAACTCAAGTTCGGCTTCATTTGTCCGACCTAGGCCAAGAAGACCTAATGCTCGCATGTATCGGCAATGTTCTTCATTACGCTGGTTGAGATCATCGTCAAACACCAGGAAATCGGGCAGAGATACTGCAAAATAATCCATTCGGATGTGATCATGCATATGTCTTTCCGCATAGTCAATGAGTTTGTTAAAGCGTCGGTTGGCTTCCTTCACATTGCCAAGCTTCTGCCAGGCCAGACCCTGATAATAGATGGATTCCGGCGGTTGATCATTATAAAACATCGCGCTTGCCGGTTCATTCAAACCGATGGATGCTCTGTGGAAATTCTCCTCTGCCGCCTGATTATTCTTCAGTTGCTGGTAGGCACAGCCAAGATAAAAGTAAACTGGGTTGTCTCCGGCTCCCTCCAATTTACCTTCACCTAAGTTCTCCGGGTAAACCAAAGCCTTCTTCAACAGCTCCAATGCCAGTTCAGGTTGTTGTTTCTCCAGATTTCGCTTCGCCAGTTCCGTCAGTGCCGTAACATATTGTCCTGTTACCTTGCCTTCTCCACCCTCCCATGGATGAAACCGCCGGGTCTGAAGGGCATTCCATGCTTCTTGATGGCTACCTTGCATATTCAATAAAGTTACCCACTCAATGTACAGATCGTCACGATGATGAACCAGCTCCATGTGATCTTCCAGCTGTTTGATTCGATGCTCGCAGGAATACCCCATCTTCTTGCGCAGCTGATCCAACTCGTAGAAGATCCGTGCATCTTGCGAGTCCAACCGGAAAGCTTCCTCTAATGATGCCAGTGCAAGATCGGGCCGATTCGACTTGTTATAATAAGCCAGTCCCAGATTCCGATGTACAGTCGAATATGCAGCATCCACCTCGCGTGAAGTTTCCCAATGGGTGATTGCTTCCTCGTATCGTTTATGATCATATAACCAATTTCCCAGGTAATAGTGAGCACGCGCATCATTCGAATCCACTGCCAATGCATCCTGAAGCACCATGAATTCAAATAACGTATTAGGAAAACAATAATCCGTTGGAGCAGCTTTCCCTTGTCTTAGACATTCCCGGGCCTGCTCAACATCCCCCAGCTGACGATACAAGTAGGCCTGAGCATAACCAACCAAAGGATACGGCCGTGAATTTTCGGATTCAACATAGGAGAGTACCGTAAGTGCTTCTTCACACAACCCACTTTCCGCATAATCCGCGGCTACATTCAGATAATTATAAACCTCTCCTCGCATCAGACGATGGAAATGCTCACGTGCTTGCTCCGCTTGTTCTCTCTCTGAAGGTGCAGTTACTCCGCTGTAGATCAGGACTAATTCATGTGCGGCTCCAAATTCAACCGGGTCCAGTTCCAATGTCTCACGCGCATATTGGATCGCCTGTTTATCTTGACCCATTCTGCGTAACAGAGCCACCTTCAGATGCCGAGCCTTATAATTTCTGGTGTTGCGAATCAGCGAACGTTCGATGTGATCCAACGCTTCGATGTCCCGATGTAACGCCGTATCGATCTGAGCAAGCATGTAATAACCTGTATCCTGATACTGTGCAGACCATACGGCTTTATACAGTGCTGCGTAGGCTTCTTCCTGTTTCCCCTGTAGTTTCAAACTCAGACCGAGTTGGTAAAATGCTTCACTATCATATGGATTCGTATTTTTCCATGTCAGCGATTGTACAGCCTGTCTGAAATGCTTCTCTGCATCTTGAAACAATCCTCTGCGCAGCAGCAATGTGCCATACGCAATGTTTAGACGAATATCTGTTGCATCACGCTTCAAACCTTCCAGATAATAAGGTTCTGGTTCATACGTGGCATGCCGATATTGCTCCAAATGAAGACCTGCCAGATATAGTTGTTCATTCGTACGAATCTCGGATGGTAGCGGGAGTGGTGTGGCCGGGTCTGGGACTTCCTGAATCTCAGAACGTTCAGGCTGATAGGCCACAAGTACTTTTCCTTCCCCAGTTCGAACACTTAACTTCAACTGATGCCATTCATCTTGTCCGCTCCACGGGAATGAAGACTTATATAGTTCCGTAGGTGAGATATTACATCTCTCATGGAGATATACCGCGGTTGGTCCTATCACTTCAACGGTCACTTGTTCAAAAAACGACGTCGCATATACCATCACGGTTACCGCTCCGTTCGTTTCGTCCATTTCCAGATTAACTGCGGCATCAATCGTTACATTTTTGACCATGCCAATTCCTTTATATGGCATAAAATACTGCGAGAATGATTTCGCTTCATAGGGCTGTAACCACGTAAAATCAGGCTGATTATCGGTATAGATCCCGGTCATTAATTCAATATAAGGTCCATCCTCGTCCGTTAACTGACGATCCCAGGCTTGCCCGAATTCCCCATTCCCCCAAGTCCATTGCTTCTTGCCCGGAGAAATATGATGATTGGCTACATGCAGCAGGCCTGCCTGGATCCCATGGTCATAACCCCCTACAAAATTATAATCCGACTTATACGCCATATAGGATGTTGGAACCGGTATGTTTTTGTAGCGCGAGATATCCACACCTTCGGAATAGTCCATCTTGTAATAGGTGCCGGTTGCGATTGGAAAGCGGGATACGTCCCGTTTTCCGTGGTCCAGCACAGCCGTTACATCAGGTGGAAAGACGGATTGCGTATGATCGTTGACAGCTACAGCCGGATTCGCCCACCATAGAAAAGTTTGAGGTGCGCTGGTGCGATTGTATACCTCGGCATGGATTTCCAGATAGGCTTTGCCGGGATGTAATGTGAAGCCAGCGGTCATTTTGGTACCATACATGCGATCAATCTCACCAACCCACACAGTAGCGCTTCCATCTTCATTACTGCCAAATGTATAATCGACTGGACCAAACGTGTTGGGCCGATGATGCTGTGGCCAGTTGAATTCGATTCCCCCGGATATCCATGGTCCTGCCAGACCCACAAGTGCAGGTTTAATTACCCGGTTATAATATACAAAATCGTAGTTGTTGGTCCGATCCAGCGCGCGATAGATCCGTCCACCCAGTTCGGGCATCATCTCGATACGTACATATTCATTTTCGAGAATAATTAATCGATACGACTTCATTTTTGCTTCATCTTCAATGCTGTCGATCACGGGATGTGGGTACACCTTACCCGAACTTCCCTGATAGATTCGCTTTTCAAGAAACATCGGATTTTTGTCCGGTTTACCTGTACCATAGGTTGGAATATCTCTGGTTTCTTCCCATATGCGAACATTTGATTTTGCTGTCACATGATTCAATTCGCTCACTCCTCGGCCTCGTATATATTGTGATCATACGCTCCGACATGCAGGAAGAACATTGACATTAAGCGGTTCTTGATGGACGATCTTCGGATTCCCACATAACCAAAGAGAGTACCTATCCACTGATTAATGCAGTGAAAGGTACTCTCTGATCGATCTTGATTAACTTATCTGCGACGTGCAAAATCCACAAATCTGAACTTGTCCGGTCGATGCCTCGACTCCGTATACTGAAATTGACTGGCATCCTCCAGGTAGACTTGGCTCCTCACCACAACTACATTGTGGAAACCTTCAAGGTCAAGTAATTCCCTGTCCTCAGCGGTGGGTTCTTCCACCAAAATCTCTTTTTTGGCAAACGAAATGGAAAGCCCCAGCTCTTGCTCAATGTACTGATAGATGGAATCATTACAGATCTCTTTGCTGAGCCCAGGAACAAGCCGCTGGCTAATGTAATCTTTGTCCAGTATGACATGCTCTCCATCCACTTTGCGCACACGTCTGATCTCCCAGACCTGTTCATTCAGACCAAAGTTAATTTTCTTGTGCAAAGCCTGATCCACTTGTTGCTCCTCGAAAACCTTCACATACGTTTGAGCGCGATGTCCCATTTTTTTGGCTAATTCCTTGAAGCTAACCAGACCTGAGATGGGAAAATCGATCTTGCGTATGTCCAGTACAATTGAGCCCTTGCCTTGAATCTTCTGAATATAACCTTCTTCGTACAACATTTTCAATGCTTTGCGAATAGTCTCTCGAGACGTTTGATAACTTTCCGATAGATCCAGTTCCGATTGAAGCAGCGTGCCTGCCTCAATCTCTCCAGTCCGAATACGATCTGCAATATCTTCATATATCCGGATAAATTTATTATTCATTATTCATCACCATTGTTCATTACCCTTTTTTATCATATTGGCAACCTATTATAACATTAAAAACCAATCAAGCGGTAATGTCGTTACTGCCGATGATTAAAGTATCACTTGTAAGAATCAATTCAATCTAGATATGATGATCGAACGCTGACGCTTTCTCCACTTGATCTGTATGCTTCTCATTCATAACTTGAATCAGCTTATTTAAACGGAAGATCAGCGCTGCAGCTTCGGATCTGCTTAAGTGCTGCATGGGACGGAAGCTGCCGTCTTCATATCCGGTAATCATGTACAAACCTGCAACCTCCTGCACTTCTTCTTTGGCCCAATCAGATACATCAGTCGGGTCGGTAAACGCTCTTGGGGAAGTCAGCGGTTCCGGTCTGATCTTACGAACCACATTGGCTATGATCTTGGATGCCTGTTCCCGTGTCACCAGCGCATACGGAGCGAACTTACCGTTTCCCATACCTTGAACCATCTCATGGTGAACGGCTGCCCCAATCTCAGGAGCGAACCAATCCTTAGCACTCACATCCTGAAATCCATGTTGTTGTTCATTAACCGTTGTATCCACACCCATCAGACGTACGATTAATGCGGTAAATTCTGCACGCGTAATCGGACGGCGTGGCTCGAAGCGAGTTTCACTTACACCTTGAATGATATTTTGTTCCGCCAGCCAGGTAATCTGATCCTTATTAAAGGTTTGGCTGATATCAATAAATTTGATATTTTTTTTCGCAGGTAACTCAGGTTGCTCACCAGAAGGTTCAGGTTGTGAACTCACCTCATCGGCTTTTACCGAAGTATCTGCTGGATTTGAAGCTGTACCACTACCGCTCCAGGCGGATGGTGGATACGGAAAAGTCATGGCTGCGGCCCGTTTGCTTTCACTTTTCTCACCTGCCGAATTCTCCGTCCATACAACCACCTCATAATGCTGCTCGGCATTCAGTCCTGTCCATACATAACTGCGCTGTGTACTACGGTAGATCTCACGATCTTTATGGGTGATTACAATCACCTCATTCATTGAATCCAGTTCCCAAGTTAGCTTAATCGTATTAGTACCTTGCGCTATGGCTGCTACTGTCAGTTCCTCGGAAGGCAACGTCTCGAATTCCGGAACCTTTAGCGCCTCACCCTCCCCTGCCTCATTAAATGGAATGATTGCAAAGTCAGTATAACGCTCTGCACTGATTAATTCAGACACATGTATGGATGTCTCCGTTGTTGTTCCCACAAGCTCTTCATTTCGATAGATTCGATAACCCGCAGCACCAGGAATCAGTTCCCATACGATGTCTGCACCATGCGTTGAACGCCCCTCTATTACGGGAGGTGAGGCAGCACTACCGGGCAAAGTCATTGCATGAAGGTAATAACCACCATCACTACTGCCCGAAGCATTCATGGTCTTGACTGTATAGCTGTAGTTCACGCCCGGTTCAAGTTCCTTGTCGTCATAGAACATTTCGTCAGCAGGAACACGAGCAACCTCCACACCGTCACGCTCAATGATGAACTGCTCGGCACCTTCAACCCGGCTCTGTTCCAATAGAAGACGAATGTGGTCCTTCGCCGAATGATACTCCACTTTGGCAGGCGCTGCTGGCTTGGTCAGGACAGAATACGCCTTCATCTCCGATACATCTCCCTGATCATTCTCTGTGTAAATTTCAATCGGGTACTGCTTGCCTGCATCCAGTTGATCAACGATAAACTCTTTTTGCTTGCCACGGTATACTTCTGTACCATCCAGCAATACAACGAATGTTTCGTTCCCATAAGGGAAGTCCCATTCCAATTTGGCATGGTCTGTCTCCGGGTATATCTTCATTTCCAGTGAATCAACATGAGGCAAGGTATAAAAAGGAGTCACGGTCATTGGGCTTCCTGAACCAGCCGTATTATAAGGAATAATCTGTACCTGATCATATCGGGTTGCACTCTCCAGATGAGTTAATCTCACCTCGGTAATATCCCCTTCTTCAATAGTGGTGAACATCTGATCTCCGATCCATATGGTATATCCCTCAGCACCTTGTACCTTTGGCCAAGAGATTAATCCCTCTTTTTCCCCAATTATACTTGCATGTAAAGGTTCAGTAATGGTCGCAGGCAACGTTCGCACGTGAACTTCGAAACCAGAATCACTCTCACCCGTTGCATTCGATGTTTTGATGGTGTACAGGTAACGCTCTCCTGGTGTCAGACCATGATCTTCAAATGAATTTTGATCTGCCGGAACCTTAGCGACTTCAACGTCATCCCGCATGATGATGAATTGCTCTGCTCCCCGTGTAGAGCTTCCAGTCAGATCCAGCACCGCAGTCTGATCTGTGATGTGTGTTATGCCTGCCGTCTGAGGGGATATAGGTTTCGTTAAAACCTGAATCTGAATAGACTCTGACCGATGACCCTCTTCATTAATCGCGATGAGTTCGAGTTCATACGCTGTACCATCCAGCATACTATTGAGATGTACAGACGGTTCAGACACGCTCTGCACATCTCCCGTTACCCGATTGCGAATCTCATAGGCAGCCGCTCCCTTAACAACTTCCCAAGCCAGATCCACCTTATGTGTTCCAGCGTTCACTGTGATCCCTTCTGCAACCAATGGCAAAGTTTGAGTCATTATACTGAAAGTAAGCGGCGCACTCGTTCCACTCGCATTGACTGCCCGAATCACGTAAGTGTATTTCGTTCCTGGCGACAGATCCTTGTCCACGAATTGGGTTTCAGTTGAATCCATTTGAGCAATCTCTCTCCCATCCCGTCCAATGACGTACTGATCTGCCCCTTGGACACCTGTGTTGCTGAAATCCAGACCCAGGCTGTTTTTGGCCACATCATATACGGCAACCTTAGCGGGTTTCTCAGGCAAAGTCAGCAGCGATACATCTGTCGCTTCAGAACGAGTCCCCTGTCTGTTGACCGCCCATAGTTGATAGTGATGCCACGTTCCATCCTGGAGCCCTGTAATCGTGGCTTCATTCTCAATTCCCCTATAGATCTCTTTGCCATTCTGCTCAATCACATATTCAGCGGCGCCTTCCACGACCGACCAGGAAACTTTTGCCCGATGTACTGCTGGGTCTGCAATTATCTCGTCAGGCGACACAGGTTTGGACAATCGGATGAGCTGCGCTGTCTCACCCGAACCCGAAGTATTCACAGCCTGAACTTCCAACGTGTATTCTGTACCTGGCAACAATTCATCAGCCGTGTAGGCCAGTTCTGTTGTTCTGCCCACTTCTATGCCATTGATTTTCACAATATAGAGATTCGCCGTATCTACAGCTTGCCATGCAAGTCCCATACTTGTTTCACCAGTCCATGTGACATTCAGTCCTTCCGGCCTGCCAGGTAGCGTAAGAATCGTACTACGGGTGGATGCACCGTACCCGGCAGCATTGCCTGCCTGTACTTCATAGGTATACTCACGACTGCTTGACAGATGGTGAACTGACAGTTGTGTATCTGATATCTCATGGCTCTGTCCATTGATGACCACCCGATATTTCATTGCCCCAACTACAGGCTCCCAGCTCAAGATCGCTCCCTGTTCAGTTACTTGAACAACATGAAGTCCCGACGGGCTCTCGGGTAGCGTTGTTCCTGACACCGAACTGCGCATACCTTGTCCACTTTCGTTCACTGCTTGTACATCCAGTTGATAAGATGTTCCCGAACTCAATCCCGCAAATACCCATTCCTGGGTTCCGGCAGCAACCGTTCCCGACTTCTCTCCATTCAACCATAACTCATAGTGATCGGCTCCTCGTATTGCCTCCCAATTCAGACGAAGGCTCGCTGTGGAAGCATCTGATACCTGTAAACCGGACACCTGCCCTGGTAACGTCTTGAGCAAAGGTAATTCCGCCAAAGGTCCGGGTCCTGTCTCGTTGCCAGCAATTAATGCATAGCTGTAATTGGTTCCGCTATCCAGACCTGAGTCCAAATACTCTGTCTGTTCTCCTTCATATATGGCTGTTCCATCACGCGAAAGACCATAATACGTTGCAGAAGTCACTGTCTCCCATGTTAATGAAATATCATGCTCCCGAATTTGAACAGCCATGAATTCACCGGGCACTGCCGGCAGTGTGAGAAATCCGGTTCTACTACTACCGCCTGCCCCACTTTCATTCATTGCCGTGACCGAGATGTTATGCATGGTTCCTGGGACGAGGTTACTGATATAGGGTAGGTTGGCAGGGTCAGATACTGTCTGATCAAACACGGTGGAGCCGTCCGAAGTAGCAGCGATGATGCGGTAAGCATCTGCTCCCCTTACTGAATCAAATTGAATTTCGGCCAAATTGGGCTGGGAATCTACTTTTCGAACGTGCAACGTTCCGGGAGCTGCCGGGATCGTTAATACTTGAGCGCTAACTGCATCACTTACTCCGGTGTGGTTTCTCACTCTAACTTCATATTCATAGACCTGACCACCGCTTAGGGAGTGATCGATTATACTGTGGTTAGGATAATCCAGTGTCCATGACTGTCCTGTCGTTTTATTCGTTATCTCATACTGATATCCATCGGTATATCTTTCCCCCGTTGGCAAATCCACTGTAAGTTCAGCTGATGTCTCCGCGATCTGTGTCATTCTCACATGTTTCGGCTGCTCGGGCTTGCGTTGAACATGGTAAGGTGATGATGTTGTCTCATATGTATTGCCTGCTCTGTCCATGGTTTTGGCATGGATGTACCATATGCCTTCCGATTCGATGGATATTTTGTGCTCGTTCGAACGAGCCTCAAGCCAATGATCCGGTGATTCTGCACTGTTCGTAACTTGATAAAATCGTTCCAGTTCCTGAATGCCTGAGTGATCGTCGGCATACTGAATGGTAGTGGACATATCCATGTCTGTCCAGTCATGTCCGTTCGGTGAAAATGTAATGGTTGGCGCCATCTGATCCACATAGGCGATTCGACTGACCTCCTTGCTTACATTGCCAACGGTATCCCTTGCTCGGGCCCTAATGGTGGTAGCGCCGTTCGTGCTTACTGTACCGGTATTTCCTGTCATATTAGGGCCATCATTCATACTGTATTCATAGGATATCGCTCGTTCATCCACACTACCAGCAATCGTAAATTGTACATGTTCTTTACTCCATCCAGCAGAACTTAAACTAATTATCGGTTCGGTTGGCGCTGTCGTGTCGATTCTAACCTTTGCCTGAGCAAGCGTGCTTATATTGCCTACATGGTCAAGTGAGCGTGCACATACAATCGTTTCTCCCTCATTGGTAACCTTCACTTCGCCCATGTAATCGATCCAGGGACCTTTTTCGCTCAGTCGATATTGGCTCTTGGCAAGCCCGCTGCCTGCATCTTCACCACTGGTTATTGCAAAAGTTAGATCCTGATTCGTCCAATTCTCTTCACTTAACGTTATCGTTGGTTGCTCAGGCCCAGTCTTGTCGATTTTGGCTGTTGCCGAAGTGGAAGCACTGACATTGGCAGCCCGATCAACACTTCGTGCATAAATCTCGGTTATCCCTTCTTCACTGAGTGTAAAAGGGGTCCTGTAGTCGATCCATTCTCCCTCGCTTCCCAGCTTATACTGTGTCAGACCAATGCCGCTTGCTGCGTCCGTACCCTCTGTTAATGTCACAATTACTGCCGCTTTTGTCCATTCGGGCGGATTCAACGAGATGACAGGTGGCGTAGGTGCTGTCCGATCTACCCTGGCTGTCACAGTCGTTTCCTGACCTGTATTACCAAATGCATCCATACTGCGTGCCATAACCGTTGTGTTGCCTTCGCTGCTTACGGTAAACGCAGCACTGTATTCACGCCATTCTCCTGCCAGACCGACTTTCACTTCAGTCTTTTGAGTTCCGCTCAAGGCATCTTTTCCCTCTTCAACCGTGACTAGAACATCTTCCTTGGTCCATGAGGATGGCGTGAGTGTAACAGAAGGAGCAGTTGGGCCCGTCGTATCTTTCATCATCTCTCCAGCGGATATAAATGGGGTCTGTATCCCTTCTCCATTCAGTGCCGCAACAAATACTTCATATTTTCCATCCGCGAGTCCAGTCAGGGTAAACGCTGTACGAGTGGAAGTTGTTGTTCCCGTTGCGAGAACTTGCTCACCTGGACTGCGTATTTCGGTTTTGTACTGAGTGCCGTCAGGATTGCTATTATTACTCCAGCTCGCTGTGACAGAGTTGCCTGATTGTGTCACAGCCGCCGCAGCAGGTGGATTAGCCAGTGTATACTTGGAAGCTGGACTAGAGTAACCCGTGTAGGAACCACCTGAATTTTTGGCCCGTACGGCAAAAGAATAACTGGTATTCGGAGTGAGCCCTGTCACTTGCCGACTGTTTGACATACCTGTATCCACGATCTGGTTCGTGGTCATATTCTTCAGTTCATAGGTAACGGATGCATCATTCGCCTTCTTATCCCAATTTACCGTCAAGTTATTAGAATTAACCAATGAATATGTCGGCGTTCCGGGCACAACAAAACTTCTTACCGTAAAGTTAACGGTTCCTGCGGAGGACACCCCACCTTTGTCATCCATGACCCATACTTGCAATGTGTGTGTGCCATCTGGCAGGGTATCAGGCAATGTGTAATTGGTGTTGAAAGACTGATTTGAACCCGTTGCGGTCATCTGGGTAAGAATGTTCTCGGACCCACCATCAATGGACCATTTCACGGTCAACAGGTCGCCTACATCCGTATCTCGCGTTGTACCAGAGATCTGAAGTTGCTCGCCTTTGTAATAGGTTTGTCCCAAAGAGGGTGCTGTTAAGGTAAATGAAGGTGGAGCATTTTTGGGGCCAATCCCCACAATGGTTGAAAATTTACGTGAAGCCTGATTCGCTGTTGTTTTGGCGTCCCACCAAAATTGTGCAGCTGTATCACTCGCCGTAACGGTCTGGCCTGGAGTGAACGCTGAAGGTGAAGACCCTCCTGTGAGTTGGGCGCTGTCTGGGCTGCTGTACTGACCCATATATATGCGATCTGCATTCACAACATTGTACGTATTTGCATAAAAAGCCGTGACCTGAACACCCCCGCTGTAATTGCGCCATCCATTCTCAATGACTTCAAATGGAGAAGCATCATTGCCATTCACCATCGTATCCCAATAAAATGTTCCACCCAAATTTAGTGCCGTTCCACTTCGGTTAATAGCTTCCAGTTCAACCTTCATGTACCCACCTTGTGAGGTAGCATTAACGATAGAAACACGCAAAATATATTCCACATTGTCCTTTTGCCGGGACATTTCAATCACATTATTGTTAATTCGGTAATAATTCAAAGGCAATGTTTTGAAGTTCACGGGTGATCCATTATGGTCGATAATGGTAGATACATTCCCTGTATCACCACCATAAAATACATTTGTGTTTGGTAGTAATACAATTCTGTATTTGCCATCACTGTTCATCTCTACTTTCACCTTGGATGACTGTACAGCCTTCATGCTGGACGTATCGGATACAATCCCGATCGTTTCAACTGTTTCAGCCATTACCGTGGCTACACCCCATTCAAGCAGCAGGGCTTGAGGTGATAATAACGCAAATGCCAGCACCACTTTGGTTAACTGTTCCGCTTGTTTCTTCACACGTTTTCCTGATTTCTTCAACGTCTACTCTCCTTTTTGGCACACAAAAAAAAGGAGGCACCCCAACAAAGGAACGATGTCCTAAGTTGGGGTGCCTCCCCTAACAAGTGTCATTTTTTCTTGATTATAACGATTAAGCGCATGAATGTAAACACTTGATCATGAACGCTTACTTCTCATTTCTCATCTCTGATCTTTAATAACGCTTCGTCCAATGCGCCAACGACCTTGTCACACCATGCATCAAATTCCGGATCTTCGGTCTGTAACTCAGGATGCTCCAGAATGTGCTCAATCGTACTTCGAATGCCCTGATCAGCTCTTGTCGTTGCTACAAATTCCGGAACAAGCCGTTTCAGCTTACTGTTGTCAAACACAACGGTATTGGCTTTGTCCCCCAGCAAACCGCCGCGAAGATCCTGGTCACTACATGCTGCCAAGAACTCGGAAGGTACATGTACCGCATGAAGCTTAACCCCCAACACGCCGGCAATAATCTCATGAATCTGATTCCAGGTGACAGATTCATCTGAGGTGATATGTAATGATTCACCAATGGCATGGATATTTCCCATAAGCCCGATAAACCCTTTGGCAAAATCAGTATTGTGCGTAATGGTCCACAGTGAGGTACCATCTCCATGGATGATAACGGGTTTACCTTCACGTATACGCTTGAGAACCTGCCAGCTGCCTTGAGCACCATGAACACCGAGAGGTACCGATTTGTCGCCATACGTATGGCTCGGACGCACGATGGTCACTGGAAATCCATGCTCGCGGTATTGTTTCATCAGATAGTCTTCACACGCAATCTTGTTGCGAGAATACTCCCAGTATGGATTCGATAATGGCGTGCCTTCCGTGATCCGGTAATCAGCCAAAGGTGTCTGATACGCTGATGCTGAACTTATAAATATAAACTGCTTTGTTTTATCCTTGAACAAACGGTAATCTCGCTCCAATTGAGACGGTACAAAAGCGATAAAATCCGCCACAACATCAAATTCCAGATCAGCAATCAGTTCCGCTACACGTGCCTCGTCATTAATATCCGCTTGAAGTACGTTGACCTCACTAGGTAAGTCATCGTTATGATTGCCTCGATTAATCAAATACAGTTCACAGCCTTGCTGTGCAAGCATCTCCGTAATGGCCGTACTGATGGTGCCTGTCCCTCCAATAAATAGCGCTTTCATTTCGCCACCTCCTGATCGATTTTACCCACTTTCCCATGATATCACGCACCAAAAAAAGGAGCAAAGCTCGGTAACCCGAAACCATGCTCCTTCTGCTTATACGACCTTAATCGTTGCATATATCATGTACATGCCGCAATGGATCTCATATTCTCCCTTGGGCAGATCTTTGTCGACCGTATAATAATTGGGTCCCTTTTGCATGTATAGATCCATGCCAAGCTTTTGTGATCCCACTGATTTCACATGTGTCACCGACCGGGTCAGAATAAAGTTGATTTTGGTCGGTACACCAGCTTTCACCTCGATAACGTCTGGTCCAAAACCATCGTTGCTCACGTCCACATCAATGACTTCATATCCCTTCAAATCCTCCGGAGTCTCGGCTTGTGCAGTTACCGCACTTCCCGATCCTGGGGATACGTCTTTGCCCATAAAATAAACCAAAAATGATCCAAGCAATACAACAACGGTCAGACCCAGCGTTAACCAAGGCCATGTTTTTCCAAACCAGCTTTTCATATAAACACTCCTCATTCGATGTCCCATCCATATTCAATCCACAGACGGATTTATTCTTTAAGCATACCTGATTCGCATGACAATGAAAATGACCCCTCTGGGCTATTGCGATTGAGCCATATTACTTCAATAAAAAAAGCCTGATTTCTCAGGCTTTACTTCGGTTATTCCCGTTCATGCTCCGCCATATCCCTTTTCGTCTGGATCAGGAATAGATTGGTTTACTTCGACTTCGACTTCGTCTCATGCGTAATTTATACAACTCTGGCAGGGCTACACCGATAAGTACAATGATAACTCCAATCCATTGCAATCCGCTGACATGCTCATGAAGCACGATAGAGGATAGCAGTACTGCAATTGGAAGCTCCACTGCACCCAGAATTCCGGCCATGTCGCCTCCAATATGCGGAACACCGATAGCAAACAGTACGGGTGGAATAAATGCTCCGAAGAATCCAAGTAGTAATCCAAATACGAGCAACTGGCTCCAGATCAAGCCGTTAAAGAGGAATGTTGGCGGGAACAGAATGCACAGCAGGATCAATCCGCCTGTAACCATCCAAGCACTGCGGAAGGCCGGATGGGCTGAAGGAACCGCTTTGCCGCTGAACAAGACAAACAGGGAATAACTTACGGCTGCCATTAGTCCAAGCGCAATACCCAGACCGTTAAACTCACCCAATCCTTGTTCCAGGAAACCCGCTGCCAGCAAGGTTCCACCAAACAGAATGATCAACGTCAGGAACGTGACTTTGTCTGGACGTTGACGTTTGCTTATTGCCTGAATCAATACGCTAATCCATGTGAACTGGAACAACAGGATAATGGCAAGTGAAGCCGGGATATAACGCAAAGACTGATAATACACGAGCCCTGTAATTACCGTTGGTGTTCCAGCAGCCATCAATAACAGACGTTGTTTCCACGACAACCGCTTGAATACCTGTGCCACGGCTCCTGATGTTTTGCCATTTGCCTGTGACTTACGTTTTGTTCTAAATCTTGTGTATAGCGCCAGCATCCAGGATAGAAGAAAACCCGTAATCAGCTGTGCTCCCACAACCTCTCCAAGTTTATATCCTTCGCCGTACGCCAGAACCACAATCGTGGATAATATGCCATAGCTCATCGCTCCCGCGAGAACGGACAGATAATATTTCATTGTGAATAAACCTCCTGATGATAAGAAAAATACGCCCGCATGTTGGTTCATGCCAAGGTCACAGACACCATCTAAATGCAAAAAATCCTAACTACGAGCAAGGAATACATTGATTCCTTGGCATCGTAGTTAGGAAGTATAGGCTTCCCGTAGAGACCCTCGCCCTGTGTACACTTTCGGCCTGCGAGGTTATACGAAATGATATATGCAATTTGATGTATTTCGTGTGTGACGACTTTTCATATATTACATGGGAGGTGAGATGGTGTCAACCCTATTCCGCATAAAAAAACGTCAGGTTCGATTAGAGCCTGAGGAGTCCCACTCCAATGTTTGCTGTAAACCTGTCTTCAATCCATCCAGATCCAGCCCATCCACGGCAAAAGCCTCACGGATCAAAGGCGGCGCGACAAATTCATCATACTTGCCCAGATAAGGAGCTTCATCTTCAGCCAGTAACGCAGATGCGTCTTCAGCCGTCCGACACTCACTCATGATCTCGGCTAATAATGTTCGTTCATCGACCTTGCCGGACACCACAAAATAATATGGCTCCATCGGCACAACGGACCGCAAGGCAAGTTTCTTGGACAGATTATGCTTCATCAGGCGCTCCAATGTACGGAATGATTTACTTCCCACCCAAGGAAGAACATACATCGAATCTCCCCCTGCCGGAATGACAACCTGCTTCAACAGTCCACTTTCACGAGCTAAGCGGCGCGCCCGTTCAAGTCGATTGACGGCTTGTGGTGACAGGTAAGGATAGATCACTGAGTCGGACAACACTTCACGCATTTTCTGTACCACCGACGTATGAATATCTCCTCCCGCTCCAAGCCATAACGTATCTACCTTACCTTTTGCAGACTTCACATACACAGCCTTGTGCTTGTGATCGACCTCTTCCACCTTCCACAGTTTGCCTGCGAGCGAGAAGCAATAGCCAGGTGGGGGCACGGTTGTAATCGAACCAATCTCTTCGGAGCCGTTTAATACTTTATGTTCCTCATCGTCTTTAAACACGGCGTAGAAGCGATAATTGTTCACGATTTTCTCACCTGTCAGACCGATAATCAATGTTCGATCCTCTGTCCATTGCAGATGATCCGTCTCAATGAGGTAATTCAGGAAAGCCTGATATTGATCAGGTCTAATCAACGCAAAGGGGGCCAGCGAAAGGATCGCTTCCGCAAGATCTCTCGGCTCCGCCTCCCCCATACTTTTCAGCATGCTCATCGTCTGATGGTAGAGCACACCTATGGGCATTTTGCGGGCTTCAAGCGGCTCGACCCACTTCGTTTTTACATATAGTTCGATAACAGCAATCGCACGCATCAACGTCCACGGCATACGTGCTGGCAATTGCGCTTCCTCATCCTCTTCCTCCGGACATACAAAAAGCATCTCTGATGCCATGTCCTCTCGTCTCCCTGAACGTCCCAGACGCTGTACAAAGCTGGAAGCACTATACGGTGCACCGAGCTGAACCACACGTTCCAGCTCGCCCAGATCGATGCCCAGTTCAAGCGTGACCGTTGCCGCAGCAACCGCGGGGCCTGATCCAGTACGGAGGGCGGCTTCCGTTTCCTCCCTCAGCATGGCGGAGATACTTCCATGATGCACATGGAACACATCACGCTCTTGCCTGCGAGCAGCGACCCGCCGCATCTCAAGAATAGTGACCTCAGCGTCCGTACGGCTGTTGGTGAAGATCAACGCTTTTTTACGATGTGTGCTCTCATAGATGAAGTCGTAGTACGCTTTGCGTGCGTTATGAAGCTGCTCCGCCTGCTCTTCATCCTGCGCATCTGGAAAAGAGAAATGTTCCACCCGCAGTCGCAGCTTGCGACCACCTGGAGAAGAGACCACATCCACTCCCTGCTGCGTTCCGGCAGCAAGCCAAGATGTAGCCGCATCATAGTCACTAAGCGTAGCGGACAAGCCCACTCTTCGCGGTGCACAACCAGCCATACGCTCGATTCTGGCAAGCTCGCTGAGCACTTGAATGCCCCGATCCGCTCCCATGAAGGCATGTACCTCATCGATGATGACATAGCGCAGATCATGAAACAGCGCCGGGATCGCATTCGGTCGATTCATGAGCAGTCCTTCCAGCGATTCTGGCGTAATCTGAAGCACACCGGACGGATTTTTCATCAGTTTTGTTTTCTCCGCCTGAGGTACATCCCCATGCCAGTGCCAAACCGGAATATTTCCTTCGGTTAACAGATCCTTAAGACGTTCAAATTGGTCGTTAATCAGGGCTTTCAGAGGTCCGATGTACAAAATGCCCACTGATTTGGAAGGCCGTTCATACAGCTCGGTCAATGCAGGAAAAAAAGCCGCCTCCGTTTTGCCAGAGGCAGTGCCCGCCGCAATCAGCATATGATGCGGGGTATGAAAACAGATATTGCAGGCCTCGATCTGAGCAGGCCGAAGCGATTCCCATCTTTTTTTATAAATAAATTCCTGCACGAATGGCGCAAGCCGATAGAATGGATTATCACTCATAATTCAAACTCCGCCAGAAAGTCGTCCAGATCATCCGAATTTGCGGAAGCATCCGCCCCTTTGCCCGTTTCCTGAGGTCTGGTAGCCCGTTCACCAAGTAATTGATTATAAGTCACTTCAGGATTCTGGTGGAGCGTATGCAGTACATCCATAAAGTCTCGTACCACTTCACGTGTGGTCAGCAATTCATCTGCCCCCAGTCGGTTCACCGCCGTTTGCATAAAATCAACCAATTGTTCATCCGTAAGATTTGCACTATATCCAAAATGCAGGGCATGAATCTGTCGCAGCTTCTGGAGCAGAATCAGAATCTCTTCATGCGATAACATCGCCAGCTTCAGGATCGGACCTGTGTAATTCGCATACGCTTTGGCTGCATAACGACCCTCAATAAGCCTGGAGCGAAGCGCTTCATAGCTGTATAGTCCGCGCCGTTCATCCTCCACAAATTGCGGCGTACCACCTACAAATATGCCCAGGTGCTCTGCCTTGCCCTGCATCGTATCATTGAACATGGTCAGCAATTTCTCATAGTTGCTTTGACGGGAGACACTGTTTGTAATTTTGTACAGATTCACCGCTTCATCAATGAACAACAGCAATCCTTTGTAACCAATGCGCGCTGTGAATTCAGACCACAATTTGAAGTAGTCATACCAGTTGTCATCGTCAATGATAACGCCAACAGCCAGTTCTTTTTTCGCTTCCGTTTTGGTTGCAAATTCTCCTCGAAGCCAGCGAAGGGCCGCCTGTTTGCGATCATCATCAGCCAGCTTGTACCCGTTCCAGTATGACGCCAGTACTTTGGCAAAATCAAAGCCGTGAACCAGATTCTGCATCTCCCCCGTCACCGCATAAATCTGTTTCTCTACCTCAAGCGGCAGAGCGGGATCATCCGGGCGCAAGTTCTGACTCTGCATCGTGGATTGTTGCAACCCTGCGATCCATTTTTGCAAAATCGGCTCCAACGCTCCCCCATCCGGGCGTGTGCGTGTAGACAGACGAGTCATCAGTTCGCGGTATGTCGCAAGTCCCTGACCTTTGGTACCGACCAATCGTCGCTCTGGCGACAGATCAGCATCTGCCACAACAAAATCACGGTCCATCGCATAGTTACGAATCATCTGCAAAAGAAAACTTTTACCGCTACCGTAACGGCCGGTAATGAGTTTGAACGCTGCGCCACCCTCCGCAATATTGTCCATATCTCGCAAAATGGCTTCCACTTCCGATTTCCGGCCAACTGCAATCTGTTCCAGTCCTATACGCGGGACAACACCCGCCGTTAATGAATTTACAAGTGCGGTGGTCAGCCGCTTCGGTATTTTAAGTTCTGTCACTGCGTATCACCTCTTCACATGTTCGAACACATCTATATAATCAGGAACAATCCGATCACCATCAATCAGAAGATCACCGATCGTTTCCATAGCTACATCATTAATTTCATCCAGCAAAAGCGTAGGCATCGTTCCATATTGCTCAGCCAGACGCATCAGCTCCGTATCTGAACTTGCGCCAAGTAGAACATGAATCGTCTGCACCTGCTGAGGGGAGAGTTCCTTGGCAAAGATCAGCCATTCTTCATCCAGATCAGCCTCAGCAGACTCGTCCCACTGCAACATAATAGATTCTACTTGCGCTCCTGTTGCAATCTCTACTGCAGATGGAGCTGGCCCCATGGAACCTTCAGTTGAAGTGATCTCATTCCTTGTTTCCAGTGCATCTACTCGATTGCTTGTAATATCTGCGTTGTTAACCTCGTCATATTTCACTTCAGAAGGGTGATCATTCTCAATTGTAAGCGCCAATCGCACGTACTCACTTTCCTGCTGTAACGATGCCAGTTTCTCCGTATCAATACGGATCACCGGTTGCTCCACAGCCTCAGCCTGCTCGGTCGCGTATGCTTTGTCCAGGTATCGTTCAATCAGATTCGCAAGTTCGGGCTCTAATGTTTGTCCACGCAATCGGCCTCTGAATCCGAGCAGTTCACGAAGTTTATTTTCAGTACATCGATAGATCCGCGTAACCATCTGTACAAACTCAGCTTGTTCACCTATGGGCATATATCTGAATGATACCGATCTTCCATAGATCGAATCATCATAGACCGCTTTGCGAAACAGTATGCGCTCCACCGTGCGTTCATCATTGGGTTGAAACACTGGCAACAGTCCAACTTCTCGCGTACGTTCCAGGTACGAATGAACCAAGGCCGTGACCCGTGGAATATACTGCTCCATCACTTCTTTACCGCCATCTCTATAGAACTTACTGAGTGTAATATCGTAATCATAGTATCTTTGCAGCATATTCAGCGAAATATCCGATACCTTATCCTGCATAATACGTTGCAGCTCCCTATCCAACATCTCTGCTGGCAGATATCCGCCCGAAAGGCCCATGACCTCGGATAAAAACATGTCCAGTTGATGGACGAGCACATAATCGACCATCCACTCTTGCATATATATATTTAATTGAGGAAGCCGTTCACGGTAGTTCACCCATAGCTGCTTTAATTGATCATAACCATCCTGAGGATTCTGCCAGCCAATGCCGTTAATTAACTCATATATATGAACAAATAGATAGGAAAGATCAGTATCCGGGTACCTCCCCTGACGAACTTCCTTCCTCCAATACAAATACCACTTGCGTTGGGCTTCGTTCATTACACCATACGTTGGCCAGTAGCTCATAAATGGAACCCAGGGAGACACATCTCCTTCCATCTCTGACCAATGTTTTGCTTCCTCTACAAAACGTTTCTCCGAGGACAATATGACTCCACGATGCTGCATCGTATCATGTGCAGACTGCACTATGGTTGAACGATCAGGAACCGGAACCGATGCTGTTACGGGTTCTTCGCTCAGATCTATCTCCATGAATTCCAATTGTCTAGATTCGTCTTTCATAGAACGTTAGCTCACCCTCCTCCAAGGCAGAATACGAACACGTGTATCCATAGGGATCATTATAACACTAGTGCTGTGTCTGCGGTGATGAAATTAACACATTATTAAAACCAAAAAAGAGAGCAGTTCTGCTCTCTTTTGGTTCATATTCATATGATATTGATCATACAGGTGTATTCCTTTCAGCAGTAAGGGTACCTTCCCTAAAATCAGACAACGATCGCTCGATTCTTACCTTCACTCTTCGCTTGGGCCAGCGCTTGAGTAGCTTTTTCAATCAGTTCGGATACACTTGACTGCTCATCAGGTACCAGTACTGCACCCCCGACACTAACCGTGACGATTCCACTCGGACCCGATGATTCTCGCTGGATCTGCAGAGCCAGAACATGTTGTCTAATCTCTTCCGCAAGCTGTGCTGAATCTTCAGAAGTTGTGCTCTTCATTTTCAACATGAATGTACCTCCGCGAAGACGGGAAATTAGTGCATTGTGCTGCTCACTGACCACAGTAAGTACCTCACCGATCCATTGCAGACACAGATCTCCTCCCTGAAGTCCGTATGCCGCGTTATATGAACGGAAATCATCGATATCTATAATGAGCAACCCCAGACTGCATTTCTCCTCCAAACAATCATCCCAGTCATCCTGAAGCTGAGACTTGAATACCGTTTGAATTGGCATATCTGTTAACGGATCTGTGTTCAAGTAATTTTGCAGCTGGCTCGTCGTTTCAGTGTAATTGTCCTGTTCATGATGGGACGCTCCACTGTGCAGAAGTACCATTACGGAAGGCTTACCCGCGTGTGTAACAGAAGCAAGTGTAATTTCAAGCAACAATGAGGTACCTGCTGCTGTAGTGAAATACGACTGGCTGGTAATCAAACTTGTGTTATTGTGCTTTAATTCCTCAAAATTCTGTTGTAACGTCACTCTCGTTTGCTCAGGTACAAACGCCCCGAAGTCCTTGCCCATCAGGTTTTTGGAACTCCCGAACCCGAGCAACTCGGCAGCCTTCATATTACAGTAGATAATCTGACCGTCAGTCAAAGTAAAGAATGCCACGGGCGAGTATTCCATTAACTGCAAATAACGCTGTTCATTTTGTCGCAAAATACGAGCATTCTGCAGCGCCTGTTCTTCGGCCTGAACCAACTGGTTCTCTGTCTGCCGACGTACAATGGTTTTGAGTAAAGGTAACACGCTCAGCTCTTTCGTAGCCCATGGATATGAAGTTGACTTTACAACCTCACGCCATTTCTCGAATGATTTACGAGGAGACAACCGCATGCCGTCATCCGTCTTGAGCACCGCTTTGGCAGGGTCACCCGCCCAATCGACAACCTGGACGACCTCAGGTCGGAACCAGATCATGTAGTTATGCTGTCCAGGCGAAATGGCAACATAAATAACCCCGGAAGCCTTATCCGGATAAGCTTTGGCTGTTTCATACTCTGAACTCAGTTTCGAAGTATAGTAACTGTAATCCTCAGACTTTCCTGCAAGCCAACCTGCCAGTTCCCGAATCTGGCCGCTGGTTGGCGTTTCACCATACAACAACAACTTGTCCTGGTAACAGATTGCTGCTCCGGCAGCACCCATCAGGTTTAACACCGTCTCTTCTTCTCCCTGCAATTCCTCAAGCACTCGGGCAGGACTTGTGTTACCGATAAAAATGTTGGCAATTCGTGAAGCGGCTTCACGTGATTGAATCTCTGATTGATAATCATCGAGTTGCTGACGCTGGAACAATTCATTCGAGAAGAATGCCCCCAGGAAATTGCACAGATTCCGTACGCGATGGGGTACATATCTGGCCGAATAATGATGGCATGTGATGAGTCCCCACAGCTCATTGTTATGAATGAGCGAGATCGTTACGGTCGCACCTACACCCATATTATGCAGATATTCGATGTGAAGTGGAGATACACTGCGCAGGACCGAAAGACTCAAATTCAGCGGCTTGCCAGTGAGCGGTTGTAGCGTAGGCACAATCTCGACGGGTTTATAATTTACATTTACAATAGTCCGCAGCCAATTGCGAAGATACAACTCTCGAGCCTGTTTGGGTATATCCGATGCCGGATAGTGATGTCCCAGGAATGGTTCGAGTTCTTGTTCACGCGCTTCAGCAATAACTTTACCATTCCATTGCTCGTCAAATTCATAGATCATTACCCGGTCGTAACCGAGCATTTCCTTGACCTGTTCAGCTGCAATCTGACTTGCCTCCACGCGACTGTCTGTACTTTTCATCCGACCAAAGAAACGGGATATCCACTCAAAGTCGGTAGTCTCCATGTCCTCTTTTTCATAAAAAGGCTCAATCTCGAGAATGAGCAGACCTTCACTCTCATGAAGAACAGAAGAGAATACCCGTTCCTCACCGGATACCTTAATGGTTAGATCCATGTAATGCAGGTCAGAGGTGACATCCGCATTGAAGCTGCTACCCAACAGTTTGCTTACTTCTTTCTCGCCAATCAGGTTCTCCAAAGGCATGCCCAGAATATCCTCATAGGCAATGCCCAGATGGTCCTCCGTATTTTGACTACACTGAACAATGGTTGGCGTAAGACTGGTATTGATGGCCAAAAGAACACCATGAGGTTGAATAAAGCCGGGGATATGAATCGGTTCTTTATCACAGTTATTCAGATCTATTGGATCATTTGTGTATGTTCCCTGATGAAGCAATGTGCGGTTCAACAAATTTTGTTCTTTCTTGGACTTCGGTTCGGCCATGGCCAGGAAAATCCCCTCTCATGATGTTATATAAGTTGAATTAATGATTATTTACACGATACTACGATGACAGAATAACCTTCCAATCGCTGTTATCCCCAGATTTTATCGATTCCCTTTCTAGAGGGAAAAATCCGGTTATAAATGCGAACGCTTCGCTTTTCCAGCTTTTTTCTGTCCTCTCCGTTAGGTGTAAATGATTAGTTCAACTTATATAGATACCTTTTAAAATAATGAAAAAAAGTTCGCCCTGCAGGCGTTTGGGTTGATGAAAAGGGATGTTACTTGTCCGTATTAATCCATTGATCCAGTAATCGGAATGTCTCTGATGCACTGTGTACCATGTTGTCATGATCTTCTGGCGTGCTGATGGACTGCTGCAGCAAACCTGTAAACTCGCTCCATCTTGTTCTTGTCTCTGAGCCATAGGCGTTGAAATATTCCAATCCACGATCAGCTTCAATAGGCAGGAACTGCGACAAACGTTTGGTCATAATCTGCCCACCGTTCGTGGACCCCTCAATGACATACAGATATCCGAACAAACGGGCAGGTGTTGAAATAACCGGCAATTCTTCACAGAGCGGAAGTTGAGTGATCTCTTCTTCACTGGCACCCAGATTTCGTAAATCTTTTTCCAAGAGTCCAGCCTTGCCTCTAATCTCAATATCCAGTCCCGTACTTTCCCAGAAAGGCTGCTGCACAGCCTGATCCTCCAGCGGTTTCAGGAATCCATAAAACTTTTCTAGATATGTTCTATATTCTTCTATAGTCACAGTTTGATTCATAATGGCTTTTGCATAAGGGTTCTGTTCTACTTGTCTGTGGTAATGAGCTGTCTCGCTCTTCAGACGTTCCATAATAGTTGTTGCTGTCATCGTAGTAATCCCCTTTCACAATCTGTTCTGTTGTTGCCAATGAGTGCTTATCCTCAACTGAATCTCAGTATATATTGAAATAAAAACTGTGTTCGTTGCAAACAGCTCATTTCATGCAATAAAGACTCTATGTAAGTATACTTATTCTTGTTTGAGAAAACTATACGAATCCAAGATCAGTACCAAGTTAACACTTTTCTCCGTTGTTATCTTAACTCACTGTAATGTGTATGTTTAGTATTAACCGAAAACCATAAAAGTGACCCCATAATCTGGATGGCAGTAGATTTCAGTTGTGAACATGTTACACTATTTTTATATCTTGTCATTGGAGGAATGCAATCTATGGATCTTACTGTTCAAGACGTTGTACTTCATCTCACAGATAACATTGAATTGCCGGAAAACACGGTGGATCAGCTCATTACCGGCTCACTTGATTGTAAGGTCACAGGTATTGTCATCGCTTTTATGCCCACACAATATGTGATTGAACAAGCCATACAGCAAGGTGCTAACTTAATCATTGCGCATGAATCTCCATTTTATAATCATCACAGTCATACGGATTGGCTTGCAACTGATTTGGTTTATACGGACAAAAGGAAGTTGATCGACGAAGCAGGCATCTCCATCTATCGATGTCATGATATCATCCACCGCTTCCAACCGGATGGCATTACCGAAGGACTGATTCAGGCCTTGGGATGGTCCTCTTATGTGGAGCAACGAATACCGGAAGCAGACATCCTTTCTTTTCCGGAAGGAAGCACTGCCCAAGCTATTGCTCACCATGTGAAACGTTGCCTTGGGATCGATTATGTCCGCGTTGCAGGCAATCCGGAAATAGTCTGTAGACGCGCAGCGGTATTGGTAGGTTTTCGTGGTAATGGACATGTGACGATTCCCTTGATTCAGAATGAGCAATTGGACCTCATCATTGCTGGGGAAGGATTCGAGTGGGAGACACCGGAATATATCCGTGATGCCGTACAACAAGGCAAGTCCAAGGCACTGATCATGTTGGGGCATGCTGAGAGCGAGGCTCCGGGAATGAATCTATTGGCAGACAGGTTGGCAGAACGGTTTCCCGAATTGTCTGTTCGTTTTGTAGGCGAGAAGCCTGTGTACACTGTGATCTAATAGGATCATTGATTTGTACGGAGTGGATTTTCTAGCTGATTACATTGCATCTAATCTCATTGCCTGTCCTACCCTGGAGCTTTGGATACTTACTATGCTCCGGGGACGCTGGGCAGACTCTCGTTTCATTTCCTGGATAGCTAACGAACCTGACACACTCTATTGAGCTAAGATTTGCCGATTCTCAAAAGTAACGAATCGTAGACACCCTATTCCTTCATCCCCCCCTGTTTTACCGCCCATTTCTAACCGACATAACCCATTTAACGTCGCTTAGGTCCCCTAGATTTCTCAATCCAATCGAATCAATACATTAAGGTGTCATTGGTTCATTAGAGATCATGCTCACCAAAAATGAGTGCTCCCGCGCATTACCGCGCATCTCTTCATGCCCCAACTGGATTTCCCGGGTTCTTTATTGTACTCTAGATGCTGTGACTTCAAAGCTCAGGACATTTGTCCTTGGCGTTCAGAGTCAATTTATCATTTAATAATAGAAGTCGAAGTGATTGAATAAGGAGCGTACATATGAGAGGAATTATTTTTGCATTACTGGGCGGCGCGTGTATCACGCTCCAAGGTGTTGCCAATACTCGGATTAGCACCGACATGGGCACATGGCAGGCCGCTACGATTACACAACTGACAGGATTCATATTAGCAGCGCTGATCCTAATGTTTGTTAGAGACACCAACCTTCAAGGACTCAAACAAGTAAAACCCATGTACTTGGCTGGAGGTGCTTTTGGCGCCGTCATTATTTTCAGTGAAGTGACGGCCATTCAGCAAATCGGGGTTACATTCACGATCTCGGCCCTGCTCATTGCTCAGCTATTCCTGACTTTTTTGGTGGATAGCAACGGATGGTTCGGCGTGGTGAAACAAAAGATGAAACTGCCGCAATTTCTGGGCATTGCCTTAATGGTGACTGGTGTCATTATTATGAAACTATAGTTTTTGGAGAAGAATTGAAACATATCGTCGGGGGTGAACAACAGCGTGGAAGAGATCCATAACGAGCAACAATTAATACATTATCTGAAGCAATATCAACTCGAAAAGGTATTTCACGAGCCCCTGCGTCCCCATATGACGTTATGCCACTTCGAGAAGTGTGAACTGATCTGTCGTGAAGGGGAAGCCTCTGAATATTTATACGTGTTGGTCGAGGGTAAAATCAAGATTTTCACCACCTCAGCTCAGGATAAAACGCTGGTGCTTTGCTTCAAGTCACCGCTTGAAGTCGTCGGTGACATAGAATATGTCCGTGAAAGCGATATTGTCAATACAGTTCAGGCCGTCTCACCTGTGGTGATGCTTCGCATTCATTATCAATGGCTCGCTGAGCTTGCCGGCGATTATGCACCTTTACTTAAATTTTTGCTCAAAATCATCTCACACAAGTTCTATATTGACTCGAACTTCTCCAACTTCAACCTGATGTATCCCGTTGAGGTTCGGCTAGCCAGCTACCTTCTCTCCATCTCGACAGAAGAAGCTGGTAGTGTCGTTCACGAAGATCTGGACGCGTTCAATCTGACCGACATTGCGAATCTGATCGGTACCAGTTACAGACACCTGAACCGGGTCATCCAGAAGCTCTGTGCAGACGGGTTAATTGAACGACATCAAGGATTGATTATGGTCAAAGATCGATCGGGTCTACGTGAAATAGCAGGTCACAACATTTATGAATAAGGAGTTCGACAACCATGTTAATTACAGGGATTTCGCTTGCGCTCTTGGCAGGTGCACTTGTCAGTCTGCAAACGATTTTTAATAGCAAAGTCAACGAGCGCACCGGTTCATGGTCCACAACAACGTTGGTGCTTTTCACCGGATTCATTGCTTCGTTCCTCATCTCTCTGCTCGTGGAGGGCAAGAATACATTCAGCTTTCAGCATATGCAACTCTGGTACTGGCTCAGTGGAGCCATTGGTGTTGGTGTGGTCTTCTGTCTCGTGCAAGGTATGAAGCTGCTTGGCCCCACATATGCCATCTCGATCGTACTGACATCCCAACTGAGCTTTGCGCTACTATTTGATTCCATGGGATGGCTCGGTCTGGAGAAAATTCCTTTTTCGTGGAATCAGCTGCTGGGTGTACTTGTCATTGTTGGGGGAATTGTATTGTTCAAGTTCGGTGGGGGGAAATCGGAAAAATCAGAGCAGTCCCCTGGAACACTTCAGTCTGACTCATAAACGAACAAAAAAAGAGTGTCCGTCCAATCCCGTAGATTGGTCAGACACTCTTTTTATACAATCAAACCACGTATCGCCTCGTTCTCTTAAACGAACTCTACGTTATGGTAGACCTGTTGAACATCTTCAAGGTCTTCGAGCGCATCGATCAGTTTCTCGAACTGAGCTTGTGCATCCTCTGGAAGTTCAATATGATTTTGCGCAAGCATGGTCAGCTCGGCTACTGTGAACTCCGTAATACCGGCTGCTTTGAATGCTTCCTGTACAGCGTGGAATTGATCCGGTTCTGCATATACGATCACCGCTTCGTCTTCATCCACGATATCACGTACATCTACGTCTGCTTCAAGCAGAAGTTCAAGTACTTCCTCGGAATTCTTGCCTTCTACACCGATTACCGCTGTAGGATCAAACATGTAAGCAACAGAACCGCTGACACCCATGTTACCCGCGTTTTTGTTAAACGCAGAGCGTACTTCCGGCGCTGTACGATTTACGTTGTTGGTAAGTGCATCCACGATGACCATCGCACCATTCGGTCCGAAGCCTTCATAACGCAACTCTTCATAGTTCTCATCCCCGCTGCCTTTTGCTTTTTCCATCGCACGATCAATGATGGCTTTGGGTACATTATACGTTTTGGCACGTTCCAGCACGACTTTCAGTGCACGGTTCGCTTCCGGGTCCGGTTCGCCCTTCTTGGCAGCTACATAGATCTCAACGCCGAATTTAGCGTAGACCCGGCTCGTATTTGCATCTTTTGAAGCTTTTTTTTCCTTGATATTATTCCACTTACGACCCATATCGTTTCCGCTCACTTTCAACATGTAATCTGCTTTCTACTATGCCATTATATCTTGTTGAGCGTACTTCAACAAGTTAATACCTACGAAAAACTGGGAGTAACTGCGGTGATTATCCATCTCCATTTGAAGATTAGCCTCAGTTTATCCTCTCATAATCTCTCAGCAACAACTAACATTACCTCTACTCACTCCATATATAACAAACAAGAAGCACCCCATAAGGAATGCTTCCGCCCTAAATCAGTCCTAATTTCAGTTCATCTTACCCGGTCCATTAAGCGTGAAATTGTCGACCATCCAACACTTCAGGAACATAACCCGCACGAATGACAAAGTCTCCGAAATGTTCCCCTTCATTGCGCTCTTTGGCATACTGGTTCACCATTGGAGTTAACGTGTCCAGAATCTCGGTTTCACCAATGTTTTCTTTATACAGCTTATTCAAGCGATGTCCGGTGAAGCTGCCACCGAGATACATGTTGTATTTCCCAGGTGCTTTACCGATAAATGAAATCTCCGCCAGCATCGGTCTTGCACATCCGTTCGGGCAACCCGTCATACGAATGACAATCTCTTCGTCTCTCAGCCCGGCTTCGTCCAGTACTGGCTCCAGTTTGTCGATCAGAGACGGCAAGTAACGTTCGGACTCAGCCATCGCAAGGCCGCAGGTTGGAAGCGCAACACAAGCCATCGAACTTCTGCGCAGCGCTGAGTAATGCGCACCATCGGTCAGATTGTACTGTTGAATGAGTGCTTCAATCTTTTTCTTCTTCTGGCTGCTAATGTTACCAATGATCAGATTTTGATTGGCTGTCAGACGGAAATCACCCGTATGCACTTTGGCAATTTCACGTAAACCCGTCATGAGAGGATATCCATCCACATCCTTTACACGACCATTTTGAATGAACAGCGTGTAGTGCCATCTGCCATTATTACCTTTTACCCAACCATATCGATCTCCGTTCGTCTCAAAATGATACGGACGTGCCGCATCCAGTTTCCATCCCAAACGGCTGGTCAGCTCATCGACAAACCACTCCACACCACGATCATCCAGCGTATATTTGAAACGAGCATGTTTACGAACTGCACGATCTCCATAATCACGCTGAATCATAACTGTTTTCTCTGCAACATCAATCATTTGCTCCGGCGTACAGAAACCAATGACTTTGGACACCTGAGGATAGGTTTTAGCGTCACCATGAGACATCCCCATGCCACCGCCAACGGAAACGTTGAAGCCTTGCAGCTTTCCGTTCTCCACAATAGCAATAAAGCCAAGATCCTGTGAATAGACGTCTACATCATTGGATGGTGGTACAGCAATACCGATCTTGAACTTCCGTGGCAAATACACTTTGCCATAGATTGGTTCAACTTCTTCGTCGGAGTCCTGGGAATCAATCACTTTCTCTCCGTCCAGCCACAGCTCATGATAAGCCCGCGTGCGAGGGTCCAAATGATTACTCACCTGACATGCCCACTCATACACTTCAGCATGCACATCAGATTGATTTGGATTCGGGTTACACATCACGTTACGGTTTACGTCCCCACATGCAGCCAGTGTGCTTAGCAACGAATCGTTCACTTCGCGAATGGTGTTCTTAAGATCCCACTTCAGTACGCCATGCAGTTGGAAAGACTGACGTGTGGTCAGACGAATCGTCTCATTCGCATATTTATGTGCCACTCTGTCCATCATCAACCACTGCTCCGGGGTTACAATCCCACCGGAAGCACGCACACGCAACATGAATTGGTATGCAGGCTCCAGCTTGGATTTGTGACGCTCGTTACGCAGGTCGCGATCGTCCTGCATATAACTGCCGTGGTGTTTCATCAGACGGTTGTCGTCCTCTGGAATTGCACCCGTGATGCGATCAGCCAACGTTTCGGTCAGACTTCCGCGCAAGTAATCACTTTTGATCTTTATATCTTCCACATCGCTATTCGTGCGCTGTGGGTTAAGTAAGTTATTATAAACCATGCTGCTTTCTCCTCTCGTCTCTGCGGGATGGTGCAGTCCGGCTGGGCCGGTAATTAATAGACGTCCCGCTGATAACGTTTCTCCTGCTGTAACCGTGTCAAATATTCCGATGCCTGCTCAGGCGATAAACCGCCTTCTTGTTCAAGAATCGTGGTGAGCGCAGCATGCACATCATGTGCCATTTTTTTCTCGTCACCACAGATATATATGCTTGCACCTTCCTGAAGCCACTGGTACAACTCTTTGCTGTGTTCCAACATACGATGTTGTACATACACCTTCTGTTCCGTATCACGTGAGAAGGCTACATCCATTTTCGTGAGCACACCATCTTTGAGCCAACGTTGCCATTCCGTCTGGTACAAGAAGTCAGTGGCGAAATGCTGATCTCCGTAGAACAGCCATGTCTTGCCCTCTGCTCCTGTTTCTTCACGCTCACCAAGGAAAGATCTGAACGGCGCTACACCTGTACCTGGGCCAACCATGATGATCGGTGTATCCGGGTTCTCAGGCAGCTTGAAATTCGGGTTATGCTGTATATATACAGGCAGGGTGTCGCCAGCTTCGATTCGTTCAGCCAGATGTACCGAGCACACACCATAACGTTCTCTGCCACGCGCTTCATAACGTACCGAGCGAACGGTAAGATGAACTTCATCCGGGAAAGACTTCGAACTACTCGCTATGGAGTACAGACGTGCCGGAATTTTGCGAAGAGCAGCGACGAATTCTGCAGCAGGAATCCCTTTCAGATGATAATCATGAACCAGATCCAGCAGATCACAGCTATTCATGACTGTACGGAATTCGGAATCATCTGCGAGTAACACCGTCAGGTCACTCCCAGGATTCAGTTTCGCAAGTTGTTCCACGACCGGTTTCGTCACCGCTGTAATTTCAAAATAACGCAGCAACGCTTCGTGCACAGATGCCTGATCCCCGTTTTTATTCACGGTCACGCGTTCATCGGCATTCCATCCCATGGCTGCAATCAATTCCTCCACTAGACGTGGATGATTCTCAGGGAATACGCCAAGGCTGTCACCTGGCTCGTAGTCCAGGCTGGAGCCTTCCAAAGACAACTCAATGTGGCGTGTTTCACGGTCCGATCCTCTGCCATTCAGATTGAGATTCTCCAATACTTCAGCCTTGAACGGATTCGTGCGATCATATTCGGATTCCCCGCCGCTCACGGCAGCTGTAACAGCCTCAGTAGTTACCTTGCTCGCAGCAGCAGATGTACTGCTTAAGGATGCCAGTACTTCATTCATCCACTCCGCAGCTGCTTCATCAAAATCAACATCACAGTCCACACGCGGTACAAGGGCTGTACCACCCAACTCCTGCAATCGTTTATCGAAGTCCTTACCTGTCTGACAAAAGAACTCATAGGAGGTATCTCCCAGAGCCAACACCGAGTAACGAAGCCCTTCAAGCTTTGGAGCCCGTTTGCTGTTCAGGAATTCATGCAGCGGAATCGCATTATCTGGTGGTTCGCCTTCGCCATGCGTACTGACGATGATGAGGAGATTTTCAATTTTCTTGAGTCCGTTCGGTTTGAAATCTCCCATCGATGACAACGTTACCTGAAGACCTTGCTCTTCAAGTTTCTTGGCCAGCTTCTTCGATAGGCCACTGGAATTCCCGGTTTGTGAACCGAAGAGCACGGTAACTTCCCGGGATACTGGCGGAGCACTGACAGGTGCAATACCTGTAGTTGGTGCAGCCTGTACCAGGTTAGCTGGAGCCGCTATTGTCGCGCTTGCCTGAATTGCTGCAATATATCCGCTCAACCAAGTACGTTGTCCATCGGTCAATGTAGGAATAAGACGATTAAGCAGTTCAACTTGTTCTTGATTAAAAGGGCTGTTTGTCACTTGAAGTTCCACTGTTTGCCACCTCGCGCATTGCTTCGATTTTAATTCCGACTAAAATCATCACATTAATTTAATTTCTTCTATCTAAAACCTAACACACCGGGTGTTGAGGGTCAATTTCAATGATTTTATAGCATTTATCAGTTTCGCTGATAAAGGACAAAAAACAACAAAAAACCTCCTTTTCAAATCAAGGACGGTTTTGTTTTATTTTTAAATTTGACGGCCATCTCAAGTTGAAGTTGAAAGTGGAATATAGTCACTAAAATGATTTCCAAGCACTCTGCTTTTATCTCCGTATACTCTGTCCAAATGATTTTCTCCCCACAGACATATGCGATCAATGATGTCCTGTAGTGTCAGGCCATATTCGGTCAGCTCATACTCTACCTTGGGCGGAATCTCAGGATGAATAATTCGATGGATGATTTCATTCTTTTCCAAATCACGAAGCTGCTGGGTAAGGACCTTCTGGGTAATTCCAGGAATGGCTCTGCGAAGTTCGCTGGTTCGTTTTTTACCTGATATCAGCTGATGCAGAATAAGAATCCTCCATTTTCCACCGACCAGTTCCAGCATCGCCTGCACACCGCTCTCATATTTTTTCATTTCTTGTTCCACTTGTACTCCCCCATAATTCACATATATGTATACCCGTTATTAAAAGTAACCGAAGAACCCCAAGGTATCTACAGCACTCTCAGGTGCGTACTTCTCAATACGATGTCATGAATCTTATAATAACATTGGTCAGAATGTTTAACCAAAAAAAAGAAAAAAGGATGGTTACTCCTACATGAAAGTTAAACTGGTCGTTACTCACCCAAGACAGGATTCCCTAACATTTGCCGTGATGAATCGTTTTATAGAAGGTATGCAGGAGAATTCCCATGAAATCGATATCCTCGATCTATATCATGACGGATTTGATCCACTATATGGCGTAGAAGATGAACGAGACTGGCAAAATCCCGATAAACAGCATGCCCCTGTGATTCGCAAAGAGCTGGATCGTGTGCTTGCGGCTGATGCCATTGTATTTGTTTTCCCGATCTGGTGGTACAATGTTCCCTCCATGCTCAAAGCTTATCTGGACAAGGTATGGAACATGGGGCTACTGAACAAGGCAAACTCCAAAAAGGCACTGTGGATTGCACTAGCTGGAGGAACGGAGGCTTCATTCCATAAATACGACTATTACAACATGATTTCCAATTATCTGAATAATGGGATCGCAGGTTATGCAAGAATGCAGGAATCCCGAGTCGAATTTCTCTATGAAACGATCTCAGAATCCAAAGAACATATCGAAGGCTTGCTGGAACAAGCCTATCAAATCGGAAAAAACTACAATTAACAATGCACTAACATTACAATTAACTACTGCAAAAGCATAGGAAGTTACTCGTTCGTTGAGTAGCCTACTTTTCACCCATTGGGGGCGTACAATCAAGAAGGCTTACTCCAACCTAAGTTCCAGGTCAGAGTAAGCCTTCTTTATCATACACTACGATTCTGGTGTAACATTAGTTATTCCATACCAGTTTGCTCATCATCGCATACAGCAACGTAGCCGATTCAGCTCTGGTCGCTTCGGCAAGAGGCTTCACCTCACCGTTGTACCCGTTGGCGATGCCCAGATCCACAAGTAAGGCCACACTATCCCGTGCATAAGAGCGAATCTCGGAAGCGTCGCTGAAACGAGTAAGTTTATCTGTTGCAGCCGTCTCGGAGTTAACCAGTCCAGCCGCTGCAAGTGCTCTGACTGTCAACGTCATCATCTCCTGACGAGTGATCGTGGACTCTGGCAGGAAGCGCCCGTCACCAGTACCACTGGTGATACCTAGTGAGCGCGCAGCTGTAACTGCTTCGTAGTACGGAGCCTTTTCGTTTACATCAGTGAACGCATTCCCGGAAGAAGCATTCAAGCCGAGCGCAGTCATCAACCATTGCATGTATAGACCGCGAGTCATCTCCTGTTTTGGATGCAACTCTGTGGAATCACCACTTGCCTCGGCATCAATCACGCCTCGGACTGCCAATGCCTCCATCGCTTTCTTGGCCCACTGCACTTCTGCAAGATCTGCGAATGTCTGCTCCACAGACACAACAGCATAATTTTCGGTGAGTGACGTTACGGAAAATACAAGCTGCCCGCTGTTTGGATCGTAGTAACTTTGCGGCAAGGGGCTTGCCACACCGTTCGCGCCAATGACAAATGCTACAATCCGATCCTGCTGAGCATTTTGTGTTGATGGGAAAGGCAGATGAAGGTTCAATCCGCTTTTCAATGGCCATGGTTGACCATCCAGTTGAAGTTCGAGCTGGACTCCATATTGCGTGCCAAGCTGATCTGCAACTGTTTTTGGTAACTCGGTTCTGACCAATCGGATGGATGCCATCCCATCACCAACGATGTCCTTCGTTAACAGTGTCGCAGGAAGCTCCAACATGCCCAGCTCTGTAACCATGTTGAACACATGTGACTCACCCTGATCTATTAACGCAGAGGCAGGGAGAGATACTTCATATGCCGTTGCTCCCGAAACCGGCTTCAACCGTAGTTCGACCAAGCGCCGACCCGCATCTGTTACGGGGGCAACTTTAAAAGCATCTTTGATCGTTGAAGCATCCACGTTGGACTGCACTACACCCTTCTGGTCAGGCTTTCCCTGCAACTCCAGAACGGAACGGTCTTTCTCCGGTTTAGGTTGTGGTGCAGCATTCCCTGCACCTGGGCTAACACCTTCTGATTGTCCGCCATTGTTGCTTGAACCTGAACTACTCCCTGAATTTCCACCTGAATTGCCGCCCGGGTTGCTACCCGAACCAGGGTCCGATCCTCCGGGGGAAGAAACAGATGCAGGCACCTTCACCGTCAAAGGTACAGTCAAGGCTCTTGTGTCGTCAGAAATTCGAGTAATTTCCAACTCCAGTAGTACTGTTGTTTCCTTAGAAGGTGGGACAATCGTTCCATCCGTCTGAATGACGGACGGTACCGAACTGGAAGCGATCTTCACCGTGAAACCTTGCGGCACACTTGGTAATTTCATTTTTTTCGCACCTACTGAAGGTTGTTCCAGTGCCGTAATGCCTGTAGCTACATCGGCAGCAGTCTGCTGAGCCGTATGCACCTGATAAGCGGAAGATATACCTCTCACGGACTGCCCTGTCGCATCCAAAGCTTCCACTTTGTAATAATATTCCGTGCCGGGGTTCAGTTCACTGTCCGTGTACTCCCGTCCATTGCCGCTATAGACCACCTTGTACTCACCTTGCTCGCGATCTGAGCGGTAGAGCTTGTAGCTTGCTGCTCCAAGATGAGCATCCCAGTGAAGCGTTGCACTCGTTGAATCCACCGCATCCGCATTGAGACCAGCACTGTCATTAACTGGTGGCGTAGCATCTGGCTTAACGATCATTATCCAACTAATCATCGGGTCCTGTGATGCCGTGTTGCGTACGGTTAACTCCAGTTTGTTGTCCGACACAATGATGCCTTTGTCGGCTCTAACACTGGCAGGCGTAAACGTAACAGCCCCGGTATTGGTGCCATTGATGATGAAATTGGCTCTGCGCGATGCATTCGTCCACGGATCGTTGAATCCGGCGTACACATCATATGTTCCGTTCGGTACATCAAATCTGTAGGTTAAGTCTGTGCCTTTTGGAGAGTTGCTGATATTGCCACCGTTCAGATAACGTACGGTCGAGAAAATATCTCCGCCATTCGAGCCGGATGACAGTGCATCTGCGCTGGTGTATCCCCAATTGCGACCCTCTGCCGGAGCGTACATCTGGTCTGCCGTTCCCGGGTTAGCCAGTGTTCCTTTCATATAGGCACCCATAAGATTGTAATCAGCCGTTTCGTACCCTCCACTATTCACAAAATATAGGGCATTCTCTGGAATGACGTTTACACGAACCGCCTGCTTTTTGTTGTTATATTCCGGTGTCGTTACCTGTAATGTGAGTGGTCCTGGCTTAGCAAAATCTTCTGCCGTCATGGCCCGGTTATCAATTGTCCATACTGCTGGCGTTGACACCAGTTCACCACCGTCGCGTACATTCAATGTCGTTGGCAGAGATGGCACTTTGCCAAGCGCTACCGCTTCTGGCAACGGATCAGCGATATCCACCTTGCCCATCGAATTCAGCAGATCCGGTGTCCAACTGTTATACCACTTGATCGCAATGTCGGAGCCTATTCCAAACTCAATGGGCAAGAACACGTATTTTGCAGCATCATTCGAGAAATTGCCACCATTCCACGTATCCCCAACGTAAATGAACTTGCCTTTTTCCGGATCGACCGGAATGACGGAAGTGGTCTGTGTGCCAAATGCCTTGCCTGGATCGGGATCACTTGGCAACGTGCGCACGAACGGATTGGTCTGCGTTGACCACGGGCCAAAAATGTTATCCGCCACCGTCACTTTGTTTTCGTTAGGGGCCCAGCCGGAAGCTCCGGAAGTCAAAATATAATATTTTCCCTGATACTTGAACATTGCCGGTGCTTCGCGTTGCCCTCCAGGGAACACCCGCACGTAATCTACGCCGTACTCGGCCTGATAGGTGGAATCACGTACCGGATTGCCTTTGTCATCCGTTCGTCCTTCCTTATGCCAACCTGTTACGTCACTGTAGTCTTCATTCAGTTTGGAGATATAGAGCGTCAGGTTTTCTTCACTGGAATAGATCAGATAACCGGTGCCGTCATCATCCTTGAACAATGTCATGTCACGTGCCATGCCCTTATCACTTGGGAAATAATCTTTCTCCCCTTCCGGAGCTCTGTCCATTCGGTAACTCTTCTGATACACAAAAGGTCCAGTTGGAGAGTCGCTGATTGCATAACCGGCCCGCGCCTTACCGTAGTTCGCATTATCGTTGTATGGGTCCTTGTCACCATCCATGTGGGCCCACATCACGTATTTCTTTGTTTTGTCGTTGTAGATGACCTTTGGTCGTTCAATGATCCGTCCTTTGCGGATATCTGCCCAGATATCCACGCGGTCTTCACGCCCCGCATACAATCTGGAGATCAACGGGTCATTGTCAAAATCATCCATGGACTGAAGTGTCGATAGAGCCATGCCCTCGTCTGTCCAGTTCATCAGATCCTTGGAAGAATACACACGCACACCAACAGCTGGCCAACCGCCTTTATGATATTCGCCATACCAGTAATAGGTCTCCGTCTGTTCATCGTAGAAAAAACCAGCCCCATGCGCATCAATTGGCTTCCCGTCCAGACCTGGCCACAATTGCCCTGGTGTTATGCTTGTGCGAACCGTGGCAACACCCAATGGTGGGGATGCTGGAGTAGTTACGCCGTCCACGGTCGCCTGAATGGTGTAAAAATATCCTGTGCCCATCGTCAGACCACTATCATTAAACGTGCTTTCTTTGCCACTATAGACCTGCTGATACGTACCCGTAGCACTCGTAGATCTGGAGAGCGTATACGTTACATCAGATCCAGCAAGGGCATTCCACCCCAGAGAGATGGATGTATCCGTCACAGCTGTAGCAGCAAACTCTGTAGGAGAGTCAATGGAGTACGTCGTAGCTTCTGCAATGGTGAAGGCTGACTCCCCAGCTGTATTGAAGGCCATTACGCGATAGCTATAACTGTTGCCCGGCTCAAGTTCTTTATCCGTGAATGTAAGCCCTTTCCCTTCATAAATCTGCTCGTATTGCTCACTGCCAGCTTCAGCCCGAACCACGCGGTAACCCGTTGACTTGTCCACGGCGGACCAAGATAACTTCACGCTCGTTGCGTTGAGTGCTTCGGCCTTCAATTCGCTCGGAGCCTGAGGGGCCGTCGCTGTAGTTCGTACTTCCAGCGGCGCAGACCACAAGGATTCAGTTAATCCTCCGTATTCATAGGCAAGCTTGTAATAGAAGACCGTATCCCCGCTTAATCCTTCATCTGTGTATCCCACAGTTCCGGTGTTGGTTACCAGGGAATAACCGTCTTCAGGCGTAGAGGAACGGTACAGACGATAGCCTGTTGCACCCGCGAGTTCAGACCATTGCAAGGAAACTGAAGACGCCGTCTGCTCAGCAATAGAGAGCTGAATATCGTTCTCAGGCGGTCGCTCGGCAATGGTCACGTCATCTACATGTACCGATTGCCACTTATTCCGAATGCCCACGGTACCTGAACCGTATGTAGGATCGACCAGATCGAATACCAACCGATCGGAGCCATTTTCGGCTATATATCCTCGAATGGTGCTACCTGATAGCACTATTTTGAGTGTGTACCACGTATCTTTGGCAAACGCATAGTCCACCGTTTTCAACGTTGTATCGCCGTTATTCACCTTTTTGCTGAAGACCAATTTGTTGTTAGGCACCTGCATTTGAAAATAATAATAGTTGCTCTTATCTTGGAACCGCGGCAAAATGCCCGGAAATCCTTTACCTTCTCCTGTATAAAAGCGCATGGACACGGTCATGTCCGACATGGAGTCTCCAGTAGAGATGATGCCTTCATTGGTATCGCTCTGGAAAAGCGTGGAGTTGGACGCATCTGTCGGGTCAGCGAACACTTCCCAGTTGCCTGAGCTTACGTTCCACGCGGGTGATTCCGTGTAATTCCCATCCGAAAAATCGTCCTGCAACAATGTGGCGGGTATACTGCCCAGATCGGCATACGCCTTACTCGGCAGCATCAACGGTCCCGAAGACAGTGCAAGTGTTGCAGATAACATGAATATCATGGGTTTCCTGAGTTTATCCAATGTTCATTCTCTCCTTTGGCGTGAAAGATGAAAGCATGGTTCTTGATCGCGAGGTGTTGTTGTTCAACCTATCCTCAGCAGCCGGCGGTCAGTACAAAAGCGGGGTCCACCTCCTTTTTATAATGAAACCGGTTTCATTGAAGAGCAAAAAAAGACCCGTCTTCCCTTCTAAGTGCAAACTGGTACCCATACGGAATACCGTGTCTTCTTCGCCCCTATGCAGTGAAACAGGTTTCTAATATATAAATGTAATCGCTTTCTTGAATTATATTATTGCCTTATTCAAGCTGTCAACTGTGAATTGGGCTCCAACATTTTTCGTTAAAACCACGCAAAAAAGGCGCGAGTTCTGCCTGTTTTGCAAGCAAAATTCGCGCCTTTTCTCATGCTTCGAGCTTGTTCCCAAGCTCGCACGTATTATTAGTCCGTGACTTTTGAACAGCCTCTATTTAGAATACTTTCGTGGTCCACGACTCACAATTCCACGTCTCTGTAACTACATCACGGTAGAATTCCGGTTCGTGGGAGATTAGAAGAATACTGCCTTTGTAAGCCTTGAGTGCACGTTTCAACTCTTCCTTGGCATCAACGTCCAGATGGTTCGTCGGCTCATCGAGTACAAGCAGGTTGGTTTCGTTATTGATCAGCTTACAGAGACGCACTTTGGCTTTCTCCCCACCACTTAGTACAGCTACCTTGCTCTCAATGTGTTTTGTAGTCAAACCACATTTTGCAAGTGCAGCACGCACTTCGAATTGGGTATAGGAAGGGAACTCCTGCCAGATCTCTTCAATACATGTATTGTAGTTGGCATCCTTCATCTCTTGCTGGAAGTAACCAATCTCCAGATGTTCACCACGTTGAACGGTTCCTTCCAGAGCTTGAATTTCACCCAGAATACTACGCATCAGAGTTGTTTTACCAATTCCGTTCGCACCAACAAGGGCGATCTTCTGTCCACGCTCCATACGCAGATCCAGTGGTCTGGACAACGGTTCGTTGTAACCAATTACAAGACCTTTGGTTTCGAAAATGAGCTTGCCGGATGTTCTTGCATCACGGAAGTTGAACTGCGGTTTCGGTTTCTCCTTGGCGATCTCGATGACATCCATCTTGTCGAGTTTCTTCTGTCTGGACATCGCCATATTACGTGTAGCTACACTTGCTTTGTTACGCGCTACAAAATCCTTGAGGTCAGCAATCTCTTGTTGTTGGCGCTTGTAAGCCGACTCCAACTGCTGTTTTCTCATCTCATGCACTTCCTGGAAATGATCATAATCGCCCACATAGCGAGTTAGATTCTGGTTCTCCATGTGATAGATCAAGTTGATTACACTGTTCAGGAACGGAATATCGTGAGAGATCAGAATAAAAGCATTCTCATATTCCTGCAAATAACGTTTCAGCCATTCGATATGCAATTCATCAAGATAGTTCGTAGGCTCATCTAGGAGCAAAATATCGGGTTTTTCCAACAGCAGCTTGGCAAGCAGTACTTTGGTACGCTGTCCACCACTCAGATCATTGACGTCTTTATCCAGACCAATATCTGTCAGACCCAGACCACGTGCGGTTTCATCCACTTTGGCGTCAATCATGTAGAAATCCTGGTTTGTCAGCGTATCCTGAATCGTACCCACATCTTCAAGAAGTTGTTCAAGCTCCTCGGGAGTCACATCGCCCATTTTGCCATACATATCATTCATTTCCTGTTCCATGTCAAACAAATACTGAAACGCGCCGCGAAGTACGTCACGGATCGATTGGCCTTTGTTCAATACAGCATGCTGGTCCAGATAACCAACACGCATCCGTTTGGACCACTCCACCTTGCCTTCATCCGGCTGAAGCTTTCCTGTAATAATGTTCATGAAGGTGGATTTACCTTCACCATTGGCCCCGATCAGACCAATATGTTCGCCCTTCAACAGGCGGAATGAAACGTCGTTAAAGATAGCACGGTCACCAAAACCGTGACTTAATTTTTCTACATTTAATATGCTCATTCATGACACCTTTTCTATATAGACTTAATTCTTTGTATATTATAAGCGTTATCTCCTGCACAACTCAACGCCCTATTAAAAAATATTACACCTTTTTGTCTGAAATTTGCCTTATATGAAAGTATGGGTTAAAATTTTGCCTTAACGAATTATTACTATATAGAACGGAGCTCTTCGAAGAGCATCAGGTGAAAAATATGATTGAAGTGAAACAATCCAAGTTGGGCGATGGTGGTGAGTTTAACCGCGGGGTATTCGCTACTGTTGATATTGCCAAAGGAACGCTTATCCATCAGGCACCCGTCGTGCCATACCCGAATGAAGATCATGAGCATGTCGAAAAAACGATTTTGGAAGATTACGTGTTCGAATACGGGGCGAATCATACCGCCATTCTGCTCGGCTACGGCAGTCTGATCAACCACTCCTACGAACCTAACGCTACTTACGATATCAATTTTGATAACCACACCTTTGACTTCTACGCGTATACAGACATCAAGGCTGGCGAAGAAATCGTGATCAATTACAACGGTGAGGAAGACAGCATGGACCCGTTATGGTTCCTGGACGATTACGAGGAGCGTATGCTTGAGTTCAATACGTCCAATGATGATGAGGGTGAAAAAGAGACCAACCCCCAGTCCCTGGATACGGACACGAGTAAATAAACGTTAAACTCAAGAAGTTTTGCAAGCACTCTATTGTATGTGCGAATGAACTCGCTGAACCCGGTGAATGATGAAATGAGTAACTGAAGACTCTTCATAGTCCAAAGTTTAAACACAAAAAATAAGCAAGTCCTCCGTTAATGGAAGACTCGCTTATTTGTGTTGTCTTGCTTTCTAAGCCAGATTCACCTGTTCATGTTTCATTGTTTAGCGTGCATCTTAACTTGTTTTAATCCGTAATCGGTGGATCTGTGTGCAAGTCTTGATCGGGTGTCGTGGATCTCCACTTGGTAAAGGCTACTTCGAACCCTGCACGCTTCGGTGAACACAAAAATGGACCTGCGTGTTTGTTCGTCGGATAGGCAAACCGTGCAACCCGAATCGTACGCCAAGGATGCTCATCTGTGCGAGCACGAATGACAACAGCCTCATTACTGTAGGAAGCTCTGATCGTCACAATTCGTCCACCCCACTCAGGTACAGGAGATAGGGACCAATCCGAATATGTATCCGTCACGACAGCTCCAACATGAGCAACACCGTCATTAACCTCAACTCCGGCCTTGATCCATTGATCCTCTCCGTGCCATAACATCAACCCCGCCTGATCATATAATTCGGTGAATGAGCTTAGATCAAACGATACCTCAATCGCTTCCGTTCCGTCCCATGGAGCAAGCATGGCGTGTCCATCCCGATGACAGAACCCGTAGAATGTGTTCTCCCAGAAGTCACTGCCTTCCCGAGCTTCCACAACGAAACGATCCCCATCCATCCGTGCAGCAACGGGTTCCTTCGTCCACTTGCCTTCATGAAGCCCAATAAAATCCGATGACATTGTTGTTTTCATCCTTCCTTCCGTCCCTAAAGGGAGTTCATCATCACTTCTAAATTAAAGAACCCAGGTCCGATGCAGCAGTAGGATATGCAAAATTCATGGTGTTTAACTGATCGATAGTCAGATCGAACTGAATCGCCATTGCAAAAAGGTTGATCAATTCTTCTGTCTTGCTCCCGAACACATGCGCGCCCAGAATACGCCCGGTTGATTTGTCGATCACCACTTTGGCCATGGCAAATTTTTCATGAGTTCGCTTGTAAGTATACCATTTCGACATATCATTTACCTGCACCTCGTAGCCCTCTATCTTGGCTTGTTCCGTGCTCATACCTACAGCTCCAAGGGCAGGGACAGTAAACACAATGGAAGGCATCACTTTATAATTAGGTTTGTGTTGATTTCCCTCCAACAAATTGAACGATACAGCCCGGGATTCCTGACCTGCTAACGGGGTCAAAGGCAGCCCTTTTGTATCGGTTACATCGCCAGCAGCATAGACTCTCGGATTACTTTCACTTTGCAAATACTCGTTCACCGCAATACCCTTTTTGCTGTAGCTGATGTTGCCTTTCTCCAATTCCAGCCCATCCACATTGGGAACACGCCCGGCTCCATGAACGACAAGTCCGCACTGCCACTGGTGATCTGCACCATTGCGTGTGCCATGAACGACATAGGCGTTCCCCTCTTGCCGTATGGACTTCACCTCCGCGTTCAAGTGAACATGAATGCCGATCTCTTTCGATTTTTGCAACAAAGATTCTACCAGCTCCGCATCAAACGATTTCAGAGGCTGTTCACTCCGATGCAGGATATGGACTTCCGTCCCGGCTCTGGCCGCAATATGCGCAAACTCAAATGCAATGTATCCACCGCCTACCAGAACTAATCGATCCGGCAGCCGTTCCAGATCCAGAAAGTCATCACTATATATCAGATGCTCTGATCCCTCAATCTCAAGTGGCGCAGGTCTTGCACCAGTAGCAATCAGAATGTGTTTGCCATGGAGCACTTCTTCTCCCACTTGAATATGGTTTTCATCGACAAATGAAGCTTTACCATGGAACGTATCCATTCCGGCCTGTTTGAATTGATCTTCACTTGCTCTAGGTATGCTTTCGGTAAAGGTGCGTTTAAAGGCCATAAGTTCAGACCAGTTGATGGTCGCCTGTCCCTGAATACCTTTCCCTTGCATTCGTTCATTCCAGTCAATCAGCTCAGCCGCTCCAGCCAGCACTTTCTTGGGATCACAGCCACGCAGTGCACACGTTCCGCCGAACTCACGTTCATCAATTACAGCAACTCTCCAGCCAGCTTCAGCGCAACGGGTGATTACAGAGCTTGCCGCGCTTCCTGTTCCAATTGCAATCAAGTCATACGTTTCTTGTGTCATCATGGTTCCTCCTCATCCTTTTGGTACATCTATTGCAGGGATGCCTGAAGTTACAGCAATCCAGCCTGTTTAAGGTACTCTGCTGCAACCTGTTCAGGATTCGCACCCTCTACGTTCACGTCATAGTTCATCTGACGCATCTCATCATCCGTAATTTTGCCAGCAAGCTGATTCAACACCTCAACCAGTTGTGGATATTGATCTGCCGTTTCTTGACGAAGCATCGGCGCGCCTTGATACGGTGGGAATAACTCCTGATCATCCTCCAGCACAACGAGTTCATATTGTCTCAACTCACTATCTGTGGAGTAGGCATCTACCAGATTGATATCGCCACGTTGAACAGCACCATAGCGAAGCTTCGGTTCCATTGTTGCAACGTTCGGGAATTCAATCCCATACTTCTTCTGAATGCCAAGGTAACCGTCTTCCCGATCCGAGAATTCCAGCGTGAATCCTGCCTTCATTTGCTGTTCTACCGGTTTGAGATCCGAAATGGTCTTGAGATTGTATTGATCTGCGATGCTATTTGGAACGGCCAACGTATACGTATTGTTGTAATCCATAGGGTTCAGCAGCACCATGTTGAACTGGCTCAGCATTCCGTCTCTTGCCTGTTCGTACACCTCAGTCCGATCGGTGCTGACTGCTGTTTCCTTCATGAATTCGGAGATCGCTGTCCCGGTAAATTCGGGATAGATGTCAATATCACCCGACTTGAGTGCATTGAAAAGGAATGGCGTTTTGCCTAATCCGGGTTTTAGTTCAACGGTCAGGTCTGTGTCTTTTTCAATCAACAATTTGTACATGTTAATGAGAATCTCCGGTTCCGCCCCCAATTTCCCGGAAATGACGAGATCCTTCTGTCCACCACGTGCCACGAAGGGAATGGTAATCACAAGTATCGCGATCAGAGCTAGCGAACCCAAGGTAACCAATGTTTTCTTGAAGGATAACCGCTGGAATTGACGCAATAGTACATCAAACAAAATAGCCAACAAGGCTGCCGGAATGGCTCCAAGGATAATCAGTGCCGTATCATTCCGATCAATGCCCAGCAAGATTAATGCACCCAAACCTCCTGCGCCAATTAAAGCAGCAAGTGTTGCCGTTCCTACAATAAGTACCATAGCAGTCCGAATTCCGGCCATAATAACAGGCATCGCCAGTGGCAGTTCCACTTTGATTAGGCGTTGCCAACTATTCATGCCCATCGCATTCGCCGCTTCCACCATGGAAGGATCAACTTCGGATATGCCTGTGTACGTGTTGCGGAGTACCGGAAGCAGCGCATACACCACCAGTGCAATGATTGCAGGAAGGGTACCTATGCCGAATAACGGGATTAGCAATCCGAGAAGCGCCAAGGAAGGTATCGTCTGCAACACAGCTGTGACCCCGATAATTGGTTCAGCCACTCTGGGTTTGCGAGTAAGGTATATACCCAGCGGAATAGCAATGAGGACAGCAAAGAACAATGCGATAAATGAGATCTGAATATGTTCCAGCAGAGCAGACAACAACTGACCTTTGCGCTCACTGAACACCTCCGTGAATCTACTCATGTCCTTCACCTCGTTTCTGTAACTGACCAGACCAGTATTTCATCAGATCAACTCGACTGATCTCGCCAATAATCTGGCGGTTACGTTCAACCAGCAGATGGTCATGGGAAGCCATGATATCAACTAACTCCGTCAACGTAATGGATGCAGGAACAGCAGTTTTAGCTGATTTTGGCACATGACCCGGTGAGAGTGGTGACATGATGGATTCGAGATCAAATTCAGATTGTGAACTCGTATCGGTGTTAGGACTTCCAACAAATTCACGTACGAAATCATTAGCTGGCTGTCGGATCAGTTCTTCCGGAGTGCCTACCTGCAAAACCTGTCCATCCTTCATAATGCAGATGCGATCCCCCAGCTTCATCGCTTCCTGAATATCATGGGTGACAAATACAATTGTTTTTTTCATCTGACGCTGGATATCCAGAATATCGTCCTGTAATTTCTCCCGACTCATCGGATCGAGTGCACTGAATGGTTCATCCATCAATACAATCTCGGGGTCGGCAGCGAGTGCACGCAACACACCTATTCTCTGCTGTTGTCCTCCAGATAACTCGGACGGTTTGCGCTCACTGTACGTATCTCCGTGCAAACCAACCATGTCCAGCAACGTATGTACGCGCTCCTTGATTTGATCTGACTTCCATTTTCGCAGTTCAGGAACAACCGCAATATTTTCGGCAATTGTCATATGCGGGAATAGTGCAATCTGTTGCAGTACATATCCGATATTCCAGCGCAATTCGTGAATGTTGTATTCATCGATTGGGCGTTTATTAATGCGCACTATTCCATCTGTTCGCTCAATCAGGCGATTGATCATTTTGAGCATGGTGGTTTTGCCACATCCACTCGGACCAATCATGACGAACAGTTCTCCCTTGTTAATGTTGAGGTTAACCTGGCGCAAAGCCGTTGTTCCATCAGGATATTGTTTTGATACATTTTCGAACTGAATCATTCGCTCTATTCGCCCCTTTACCTAACATTCATCCTCATCTATTTCCCCAAAAGTGTGTTCGTATAATCACTGCTTTCCGAAGTGTCCCAGGTTAGGGAGAGATCCATATTTGAATCAACGATGTCAACATGCTGGTAGACATGCAAAAAGACGGGCACTAGGCACCGTCTTCTCATAATATGAAAATATTTCTTCCATTATTTCCATACTTCCATATGATTTTGAATAAATTTCTCGAATGAAATCGGGCTATTCCCCGTTATTTTTGTCACCGTATCCGTCGTTTGGTCTTCTCTCCCCTCCTCCCGGATAGGCACATCCAGTCCTGCCAGGGCAGCAGCGTATTCTACTGACATTCCTGCGCGAATCATGCTGTTTTTCAATTCATCATCGGACAAAGATTCATGTTGGATGGACTGACCCAGTACACGGCTCAAGACGTCTGCAACCTGTCCATAGGACAACGAATCCGGCCCTGTAATGATATGCTCCGTATTATGAGAAACTACATCTGTCAGAGCATGGAAGGCCACCACCGCGATATCATCTGCACTAACAAATCCAATTTTCCCTTCACCCGTAGCACTGTAAATTTTCCCGAGTTGTTTCGTCGTCTCCCGATACGGCCCCTCCGTAAAGTTCTCCATAAAATAGGAAGGCTGTAATACGGCCCACTCAGGAGCATGCGCTTTTAAATACTGATGTACTTTGCCAAATATAGGACCATTCTCATCGATCGAAGCACTGCCAAGTAAAACGAATCGCTTAACTCCGTTCCACAATGCTTCCTTGATGAACGGAATCATGACGTCTTCTGGGGTCATGTCCATGACTGGCACGACAAGGTACACCTGATTCACATTTTTCAGCGCTAGCGCATATGTCTCGGAATCATACCAATCAAAATAGACATAGTTATTGGCAGAATCAGAAGGAGATGGTTTAGTTCTTCCTGCCAAACGCACCGGATAATGATGCTTTTGAAGTATGGCCGCAACACGGCTTCCCGTCTTTCCATTAGCCCCTATAATAAGTGTCAACGGTTTATCATTGATCATGCTTGTTACCTCCTAAGTCCGATTCGAGTACGACCATTGGATTCCAATAGTCTTTATAATGTGTAATTTTCCCATTAGAGTGGCTCACAACAGAGATGTAAGTTTGGTTGTATGGCTTGCCTGTAACTAATGAACGCCCTTTACAAGTAAATTCAGCCACAAACTGTTGTTTCGTGGAATCAGCCAAGATCACCGGTTCAGAAAACTGCTGGATTTCAATCATCCCCAGTAGATTATGAAGATGATTTGTAATTGCCGCTTTGCCTTCGAGTTTCTGAGGATATCCTGCTGGTGCATATGGGAATTCGAAGATAGCTTCAGATGTATATAGCTCCAACCACTGTTCCAGTTTTCCTTCCAGTAGCAATTGAGTAAAACCATGCATGATCCGATGCGGTATACTATTGCCCGCTTCCATCTGCTGAGATTGTGTCATCCTTATTTCCTCCTTCAGTTTGTTTGGTGTTCTTTTTCCAGACCAATCGGTCTATAATAGTCAAAAAATAAACGCCCTAAGCGTTCATTTTCAAAAAACCATAAAGAATCTTACTCAAACCATGTAAAACGTTAATCCATAGCCCTTAGGGTCATCTGTACAAAATCTCGCAGCGCTTCTGCGCTTGCACCGCTCTTCGCCGTAAAGGTCAATGAGAGTCGGGAATAATTCAGAAAACGGGCAAGCCCGGGCAATTCTTCCTCTGCGTGCCTCAATTCGCCACTCCTCTGGCCCCGTAACAGCGCAGTATGAAAAACATCTTCCATTTGTTGATTAGTGGTTTGAATAAAAGCTGCGATTTCGTGATTTTGTGGTGCCTGTTCAACCGCGCTATTAATGATGAAACATTCATTACGACGTTCGTTGTCTGTCAACACGTTAACCGCTTCGTTGAACAACTCGGTCACGCCTTGCCTCACACTTGTGCATTCGTTTAATAGTCTGATCCCCGCCTCTGTCTTCTGCTGAATATAGAATTTAAGAGCAGAGACAAATAAATCATGTTTAGTTCCGTAGGTATCATACAGGCTTTGCCGCGCAATACCAAGTTCACTTAGCAGTAAGCTCAAAGATGTACCTTCATAACCGTACGCTCCAAATACAGACGTTGCTTTTCTTAGAACGGTCTCCGTGTCAAACTCCTTGGCTCTTCCCAATTTCAGACCTCACCTCCCTATTCATTAAATAAAGAATACCCTTTCCAGACTGATCAGTCAAGAAAATAAATGCTTTGATTATTGACAAAGTGGTATAATGTGAATAGAAGCTGAATGAATTCTTTTACCATTTACCAACCATGACAACATATAAAGGAGTGTACCTATATGTATATTCAAATTACAGATTTGGCTGCAAAACGATTGACGGAAAGCCTGAATGACCAACCTGGATATTTCAAAGTGATCTATGACTTGGAAGGTTGCGGATGTAACGGAGTTATTGCTATTATCATTGTTGATGAACTTGCGGCTCTCGACGCGCAGATTGAAACCAATCTGGTTCCGTTCTATGTTGATCCGAAGCAGCAGCTGAACCTAGAACAACACATGAAGCTGGATACGGAAGAAAATTATCCTTCTTTCAAATTAAGCAGTGATTCTGGTGTGCTCAGCGCCAACGTTCGCGTTCGTGATACACGGGCCGTAACTGCGGGAAGCTCCGGTGGATCTGACGCTTGCATGTTATAACATAGTCTCTAGCATACTTGAAGTAATCTAGTATTATCTCTCTTTACATCAAAAGCCGTTGCATCTAATGCAACGGCTTTTTCATGTATACTGCCTCTAGGAGAGTTGCAAAAGAAGACTCTATATAAATTCAACTAAACATTTACACGGAACGGAGAGGACAGAAAGAACCTGAAGAAGCGAAGCGTTCGCCTAAAAGCTTTCTGCAAGAAAGCTGCATCGGAGGCATACGCTATCACAAGATTTTCACCATTATAAAATTGAATCAAAAAAATCAGGGGATAACAGCGATCGGAAGGTTGTTCTGTCATCGTAGTGTCCAGTGTAATACTCTTTAGTTCAACTTATATAACAAACTTTGTTTACAACTCGGAAACAATTGGAGAACCTATGGATATAATCCTCTAGTATACTCGGTATATAGATTCATATATTCCGAGGAGGAACACACATCATGAAATCTTTTACTCGTAAATCCATCATATCTACAATTCTCGTAGGCTCTGTTGTAGCAGGTTCTGCTTTTACTACGCTCCCTATCACTTCAAGCCTTAATCCCGTCGCGTCTGCGGCAAGCTCCAGCTTCACTCAATTTCTGCATGATAATGCACCTGGTCGTACGATCAAAACGATTAAAAATGTGGCAACTGTGACCAATGTGTCCAGTACGGTTGTACTTGTCAATAAAAAGAGAAATCTGCCTTCAACTTATGCACCACAAGATTTGGTTGTACCTAATATTCCTTTTAGCTTCTCAGGTTCCAGTCCGAAGAAACAAATGCGTAAAGTAGCTGCAACCGCTATTGAAAAATTATTTGCGGCTGCCAAAAAAGACGGCATTGATATCAAAGCGGTGTCTGGCTATCGCTCTTATGCGACCCAGAAATCGATCTTTGACCGTAATGCCAGCATCAAAGGTGAAGCTGTTGCCAATAAAACAAGTGCTCGGCCAGGACAAAGCGAACATCAGACTGGTCTAGCCATGGATATCTCCAGCGCTTCGGCTGGTTATGATCTTCAGCAAAGCTTTGGCAACACCAAAGAAGGCAAATGGCTAAAAGCCAATGCCCACAAGTACGGCTTCATCATCCGTTATGGCAAAGATCAGGAGAAATTGACTGGTTACTCCTATGAGCCATGGCATGTACGTTATGTCGGAGTATATATTGCTGGTGAGATTACCAACCAGAAACTTACGCTCGAGCAGTATTTGGAACGTGCCAAATAAGGCAGGTTGAAACCCAAAGCGTAGACAGTTATCTGATTAGATAAAAAGAAGCGTGACCATAGATAACATGGCTGAAAGAGAAAATGGGGCCGCAACTGGCCCTCTTCTGCTTCAATCTTTCATTTACACACTTCATCATGTCCCAACGATTTTTCTAAAGACGAGTGGCAGTCTCTTCAGACCTTCTGTTCCAGCCCAAGAGCCTACTCCAGCAAGTATTGCATTATGGCACAAGTAAAGTGCGACATTGTACACGATAGGGCCTAGAATAATCTCCACTACTACAAAACGTTTTAACGTCGAAGATTGAATCACATATACCCTAAATTCATGAGGGTCATGTCCTCCCATAAACCTTGCGATCAATGCTTTCATGAATCACCTCTAGTGTTTTATTTTAGCGTATGGCAGACAATCCTTGTCTTATTCTAAAATAATACTTACATAAAGTAACTAAGTGTGTTATAGTCAGTTTATAAATCATACATAAGCGAGGGAAACTACCATGAGTGAGTTCGAGAATCTAGTCAAAAACCGTAGATCGGCCGTTATTTTTGAAGAAGGAATTGAAATTTCGGATTCGGAACTGCAAGAGATGTTTGCCCTGAACAAATTTGCACCATCTGCCTTTAACCTGCAACACACGCACTATCTTGTGATTAAAGACGAGGAACAGAAAGAGAAAGTCTATGAAGCTTCCCAGCAATATAAGGTAAAAACAGCTTCTGCGGTCATCGTGGTATTGGGCGACGTCAACGCGCATCATCATATCCGCACTATTAACGAAGGCTTGCTGAACCTGGGCGCACTCACTCCGTTTCAATACGAGCAGGAATCCCAAAGTGTCACTGAATTTTACGAATCTCGCGGCAGATTCTTCCAACGTGAGGATGCGATTCGCAATGCCAGCCTGTCTGCCATGCAATTGATGCTGATCGCTCAGGATCGCGGTTGGGATACTTGTCCAATGATTGGCTTTGACTCGGAAGAACTGCAACGGAGTTTGGAAATCCCTAACCATTACGTACCGGTTATGCTGATCACCATCGGCAAAAAGTCGGAAGCCAAACAACGCCCACGCGGTTACCGTAAACCAATTAACGAATATGTTAGTTTCAACAAAATGCACGCTGAATAACATAAAAGTAGTTAAATGACACAGCAAAAAAGCCACGTTCTCGTGGCTTTAATACGTTTCATAGATCAATGTATCCAACATGTGAAATTCATCGTCAAACTCCGCATATATGTACAGTCGGCCAGCAGGTGTATCCCCCGCATCATAACCCAATCGGAAATATTGATCTCCCTGAAATTCTGCATCAGCCAAAATCAATGCACTGATATCTTCGTCCGGATGAGCCTCGGCAATGGTTTTAAACGCCTGCTCACCAAGCATGTCCCATCGTTTCCACGTCGCTTCCATATATGGGGATAAGGCTTCCATCTCTGTCTTGGTTGAAACCTGTGCAGTGACTACCAGTTCTTTATCCTGAATATGTAAGCGCATCTGATAGTTGGACATCGAGACGTCATACTGAAACACCCCCATACCCGGAACTTCATGATTGGATTCAAAAATCAGATTGTCTGCATATTGCAGTCTCTCCAGCTTGGGATTAGCGCTATAGTCCAACTCGGTTAATTTGTTCTCGGAACAGTACAACTCTCTTAGTTGTACGTTATGGCGAATATCCAGCTTGCTAATATGGTTGTTAAAACAACGGACATTCTCTAAAACCATATTTGAACGAAAATCCAACTGTTTGATATGGTTGTGGTTACAACGAAGTTCAATCAAGTTTGGACAACCGGTTACATCAAGTTCCAACATGTAATTGTTGGCGCAATCAAGTCATCGCAGTTGCTTATTGTGTTCAAGTTCAAGTGAAAAAAGAGCATTATAACTGCAACTAAGTTCCTCCAACTGCTGTAGGTGCTCCGAAGCCAGCTCCGACAACATATTCCAATGACACTCCACCGTTATAAGTTTGGAATTATGAGAAAGATCCAATTTGCGAAGTCGATTAAAACTGCAATCCAGCACTTGCAATTCCGAATTGGAACGGAGGTCCAGTGTAAGAAGCTGATTCTCTCTGCAACGTAACGTCATCAGCTTGTGGTTCTGAGCTAGATCCAGACCGGTCAATTGATTATAGGCACAATCCAGCTCTTGAAGACCCCTGAAATACTCGATTCCATCAAGATTGCTAATATTGTGATTGGAAAGTTGCAATATCTCAACCTCACAAACGTCGCTCTCCTGAATGAAATCCCGCTGATCACAAAAACGATCCAACACAACTTGCCTGAAACGTTCATCCGTGAAAGCATAAGTAATATCCATGTCTAACGCCTCCCCTCTCGTTTTGCTCTATTGGAACAGTCTTCCAACATATTATCACTATTCTATGAGTTTCATCACCGGGATTCAACAATTACCTAAGCAAATTCTTTTATACCATGTTAACATCCAACATGTAAGAGAAATCGTACAGAGAGGAAGATTTTCATGGAAATGTATATCGAAAACCTCCCGTCATATCGTATCGCCTATGTTCGACAAGTCGGTCCTTACGGTCCAGCCAATACTCAAGCGATGAATACGCTGAAACAATGGGCAGACAAAAAACAACTGCTTCATGAATCAGCAATTTTATTCGGTATTCCCCAGGATGACCCAACTACCACAACGCCCGAAAAATGTAGATATGATGCTTGTATTGTTATTACTGAATCTGAACGTCTTGAAGATGAGTTGGTTGAGATTGGCGAGTTATTAGGCGGAGATTATCTCATCTGTAAGGTGAGACATACGGCAGAAGCTATTCAGCAGGCATGGAATGTGATCATCCCTCATTTAAAAACAAGTGGTTATCGGATGGACAACAAGCCAGTTATAGAACGATATCGTTGGGAACTGCTCAATCAGCATTATTGCGAGATATGTGTGCCTGTAAGACCCGTGTAATTCGCGATACGAGCAAACAAAAAAAGTGACTTCAGGTTGAAGTCACTTTCTCGTTAAGCACTATTACTGCTTCTAACTAGATTAGAAATTAAAATGCCCAGTTGCCTTTACGGAATACCGGCTCGATTGTACCATCCTGTAACTCACCATCGATATCCAGCTCAGCGGAACCGATCATGAAATCAACGTGAGTCAAGCTCACATTGCACTCATGCTTCAGTAACTCTTCATTCGACATGGTTGTGCCATCTTTCATGTTGAATGGATACGCACTTCCCACAGCCAAGTGGCAAGATGCATTTTCATCAATACCCGTATTGTAGAAAATTCGATTCAGGTTGGAGATCGGAGAGTCATGTGGTACAAGTGCCACTTCACCCAGATAACGTGCTCCTTCATCCGTGGCAAAGAGGTTCTTCAGATGCTCTTCACCAGATGCTGCCGTAAAGGCAACAACTTGTCCGTCCTTGAAGGTGATTCTCATCTGGTCAACCAGTTGCCCGTTCAGGTTCAGAGGCATGGTGCTGCTAACATAACCGTTCACCCCACTGCGCTTAGGCATGGTGAATACTTCTTCAGTCGGCATATTGGCAACCGTGTATACGCCTTGTTTATTTTCGCTGCCACCACCGCCCCAGATATGATTGTTAACCAATTCAATTTTCAGGTCTGTACCTGGCGCACGGTAATGCAGGCTCTTATAGTTCTTTTTATTCAGGAGATCACTCATGGTATTCAGGGTATCCAGATGTTCTCTCCAATTTTGTACGGCGTCTCCGCCATCCACACGGTTCATTTTGAAGATGGTTTCCCACATCACGTTGATTCGGTCTTCTTCCGGGATGTCGGCAAATACTTTTTTCGCCCAAGCCTTGGTCGGGGCCTTGATCAGACACCAGCTAATTTCATGGTTGCGTGTGTATTTGGCATATCCGCGACGTGCGTGTGCAGCTGCCTTGGTAGCACGGGAAACGCTGTCGGAGTCAATTCCGTTATACAGTTCAGGATCTGGAACTTTGATCGTCAAGGTAGCGCCGCCTGCTTCCGCAAACTTTTCCATCATATCCGCTTTCCAGGCTGGATAATAGTCAAAGCTGTCATTGGAACCATGTTCAAAACGACTGCGGGTAATGTTGTCGTCATCAAAGTCCACTTGTACATAGTTTGCACCAGCCGAATAGGCTTTTTGCACAATCAGACGTGTGAATTCAAGCGTTTCGATGGGAGCAGTGACGAGCAGATCCTGACCTTTTTGAATATTCACGCCAACTTTAACAACCAGTTCTGCGTATTGTTCCAATGACTTTTCAAAGGTTTGTTCAAATTGACTCATGGTTGTGTTCACTCCTGTTTCATATATTGTACGACCGCTTTCGCTTCTGCAGAATCGATTCCTTCTCTTTCACTACGCAGGTTCAATTCCCAAAATTTCATCTATACAAAATGATCTAACTATTACGTTTTTCTTGTTCGCGCAGTTCGATCCGGCGGATTTTACCAGAGTTGGTCTTTGGCAGATCCGTAACAAATTCGATCTTGCGTGGATATTTATAAGGTGCTGTGATTTCCTTGACGTGGTGTTGCAATTCACGCATTAATTCCGGTGAAGCCAGTGAATCATCTCTCAGCACAACAAAAGCTTTGACAATATTGCCACGGATCTCATCCGGACTCGCAACCACCGCGCATTCCTTCACACTGGCGTGTTTCATGAGTGCTTCTTCCACTTCAAATGGTCCAATCGTGTAACCCGAACTGATGATGATATCGTCACTGCGACCTTCAAACCAGAAGTATCCTTCTTCGTCTTTACGTGCACGATCCCCCGTCACAAAGTAATCGCCACGCTGACTCGCTTCCTTCCGTCCCTCATCCTGATAATAGGACCGGAACAAAGCCGGCATCTCTTTGTGTACCGCGATATCTCCTACTTCACCTGGAGGAACAGGTTGTCCCTCTTCGTCAATAATTTCAATCAATCCAGGTGTAATCGACTGACCCATGGAACCAATGCGTACAGGCGCATCTTTGAGACTGCCGATCAACAACGTGCTCTCGGTCTGTCCATATCCGTCTCGAATAGTGAGGTCGAAATGCCGTTGGAAGATTTCAATGACTTCCTGATTGAGCGGTTCACCCGCTGAAACAGCACTGCGCAGATGGGACAGATCATAATGTCCAAGATCATCGGCTTTGGCCATCAACCGATATTCGGTTGGTGTACAGCATAGAACATTAATTTGATGTTCCTGCATCAGTTCCAGATAACGCTTGGGTTGGAATGATCCATTGTAGACCAAGCCAGTCGCGCCTCTTCCGAGTACCGACAGGAACGGACTCCAGATCCATTTTTGCCAGCCAGGTGCAGCCGTTGCCCATACCGTATCCGAAGGTTGAATATCCAGCCATAATGAAGAAGCGATCCGCAGGTGGGCATATCCCCAACCGTGGCTATGTACAACGCCTTTGGGATTACCTGTTGTGCCCGAAGTATAGGCAAGAATAGCTGTATCATCACGGTGAGTTTCCACCGCAGCCATCTCTTCGGGTTGATTTTGCATTAACTCATGCACATTGACCCAACCTTCAGTAGGTACGCTAGCTTCACCATTAGGTGATGCCACGATACGATGTGCCAGTGACGGCAGATCCGCGTCCATCTTTTCCACTTCCGAGGTTGTCTCGGACCATACAATAACAGCCCGCGCCTCAGAGTGACGCAGACGATATTCCAGATCTTTTGCCCGCAACATCTCGGAGGAAGGAATAACGGCAATCCCCAGTTTCAGACAAGCAATATAAATGACATAGGCAATAATACGGCGTGGTACCATGACCAACACCCGATCACCCTTCTCTAGTCCAAGTTCACGCAAACCTCCAGCAAGACGATTCGCCTGCTTGAATAAATCACCATACGTGATCTCTTCCAATTCTCGTTGATCGCTGAGCCATCTAAGTGCAATCCGGTCTGATGGATGATTCTCCATCTCGGATGTCAGGTTATAGCTTTCAGGCGAAATCCACTGTTCAAAGTTCAAATGGAGCCTCTCCTTCGTAGTTCAATTGTAAAGCTTCTATATATTATACCCTAAATCCTAGGACCAGGTGCTATGAACTAGGTTCATTCTGAAAAAATAAACATAGGTCAATTAATGAACTATTATAATAGATCTTATCCTATAAAGAAAATGACATATAATAAAATGGCACCTCCCCTGGTTATCAGGAAGGCGCCGTTTCATTCTTAATTTATATTACATTAGTTTTACCTAACTATAATTTTCACACCGATATACTGTGTATGTTACCACGGATAATTACCCATTCCGTCCAAAATGCTTTCGATCTCATTCAACTCTTCCGTTGTCAGATCCGGTGCCTGGAGGGCAGCCACGTTTTCTTCAATCTGGGACACACGGCTTGCACCAATCAGTGCGGAGGTTACACGGTTACCACGCAAGATCCAGTTCAGAGCCAGTTGGGAGATGGTCTGCCCTCTTCGCTCGGCAACTGCCTGAAGCGCATCGAACTTGGCAATCCGTTCGTCTGTGTATGCTTCTTTTTTCAAATTGCCTGTTGGATTGGCGCGTTCTTCCTTGATCTTGTCGACATATTTATTGGTCAACTGACCGCGGCCGAGTGGACAGAACGCAATGGAACCTACGCCCTGCTCATCCAGTACGTCCTGCAAACCGTCTTCAATCCAGCGATTCAGCATCGAGTAGTTTGGTTGATGAACCAGACATGGCGTACCCAGACGACGAAGAATGGTTACCGCTTCTTGTGTCTGTTCTGCATTATAATTGGATAAGCCCACATACAGAGCTTTACCTTGCCGCACGATATGATCCAGCGCCGTCATCGTTTCTTCCAACGGCGTGTCCGGATCTGGACGGTGATGATAGAAAATGTCTACATAATCCAGTCCCATCCGGCCGAGGCTTTGATCCAGGCTTGCAATGAGGTTTTTGCGGGAACCCCATTCGCCGTAAGGTCCACTCCACATATGGTAACCTGCCTTCGATGAGATAAGCAATTCATCCCGGTAAGGACGCAGATGTTTTTTGTAAATCACACCAAAGTTCTCTTCCGCTGATCCTGGAGGGGGACCATAGTTATTCGCCAGATCGAAGTGGTTAATTCCGAGGTCAAAGGCACGTAAAATCATTTCTTCCTGAATATCCAATGTGCGGTTGCCACCAAAGTTCTGCCATAAGCCCAGCGCAATTTGCGGCAATCTGATTCCGGATTTGCCGGAACGTACATATTTCATCTCATCATATCGTTGTTCACTCGCAGTATAGGGCATCGTTATTCTCACTTTCCTGTAGGGTTTGCCTTGCTGCTTCTAATCTTAGACATTTCTCGGGCAAAACGATATGGCATTCCACTTTGAACATATGGAAAAATGATTGTTATCTATACAAAGTAATCTTCAATTATCCACCATTTACACTAACTAATATGTTAAAATGCAAGATGAGACGAAATCACACAGGAGTGAATACCCTTGATTACGTATATGTTTAAAAACAATCATTTTCAGGAGCTCCAGCTCCTTCATTATGGCACGGAAGCCTGTACACCAGGTCATCACTTTGGCCCTGCCATGAGAGACTATTACAAAATTCATTATATTTTGAATGGCAAAGGCACCTTCGAAGTGGGTGGCAAAACGTACACCCTGCACAAAGGTCAAGGTTTTCTGATCGTTCCGCATTCTGTTGTTCATTACGAAGCAGATCAGGATGATCCCTGGGAATACAGCTGGGTTGCTTTTCAAGGCAGCAATAGCCAAACCTTTTTACAGCAAGCTTGTCTGTCGGAGCATCACCCGATCTTTGAGCTGGGCAATGGGGATGACGAGATGCGATCCTGTCTGCATCGAATGATTAATTCGCGCCATACCCACAAAGGCTGGGAGATTAGCATGACTGGTTTGCTGTATCAATTCTTCTCCATTTTGATTGATCAGGCCAACTCAGAGCATCTTCAACCCCTGCAGGATTATTCGAAGGAAACGTACGTAACGCAGGTAATGGACTTCATTGAAATGAACTATGCCAATGCCATTACCGTGCAATCCATCGCGGCCCATGTCGGTTTGCAGCGCAGTTATCTGTGCTCTCTCTTTAAGGACCAGATGGGAAGCAGCATTCAGTCGTATCTGGTCCATTACCGGATGCGCAGAGCAGCCGAATTGACCCTTGATCCCGGTCTGACTATTGGTGATATTGCCCGCTCGGTGGGCTACATGGATCAATTGCTTTTCTCCAAAATGTTCAAAAAAGTGATGGGCGAAGCGCCCACCTATTATCGCAAACATAAAACAGCACCCTCCCAGTTAAGTTGTTAATTGGGAAGGTGCTGTTTGTGCCAATCGTTTATCCTTACAATTGTTATTCCTTACATTCTTTTCATTGGTTTATACCGTCTCCGGCATGGATATGCCTACAACTTGCACTTTAATTTCATTGACCATAACACCCGCTAATTGCTCCACGGCCTGTTGAACATTATGTTGAAGTTCACGGCATACCTCATGCATCTTGTTGCCATATTGAATGTTGATGCGCAGCTGGATGGTTGCCTGATCGTCTTTAACGTGTACGTCAATCCCTTTTTGCAGACTCTTGCCGCTGATGCTCTTGGCAATGCCTTCAGTCAGTCCAACGGACATGGAGGATACGCCAGCCGTTGATTGAGCGGCCATTCCCACGATCTTGGATAACACATCGTTCGAGATGTGAATGGTACCCATTTGAACAGATTGAGGTGCGATATATTCAGGTTCATTGTATTGTTTTTCGATAATTTCAGACATGTGCTCCACTCCCTCGAATAATTAAATTCTATGCATTCTGCCATTTGTCCTTAAAGAACATGTTATAGATTCGAACCAAAAGAATCTTAACGATCATATAAACCGGGATAATAATCAGGATGGCAATAATTCCACCCAGGTCGCCTGCACCCAACACCAGAATGATGGTCGTGAGCGGGTGAATATCCAGCTTTTTGCCGAATACGTACGGTGCTACCAGGTTGTCCTGAATCTGCTGAGCGACAAGAATAATAATCAGAGACCAGATGGCAACCGATGGTGATACCACGAGACCCATGATCACAATAGGTACGGACGACACAATCGCTCCGATAAACGGAACAAAGTTCATGATGACCGCGATTACCGTGAGCAGTAATGCGTACGGCAGTCCAATGATCAAGAAACCGATATACATCAGTACACCCAATGCCAGATTGACCAAAACTCTTCCCACAATAAAACCACTCAACGCCTGATCAATCTCAATTACGACTTCACGGCTGTCATTTTGGAAACGTTTTGGAGCGATATGTGCCAATTTACGACCAAATTTCTCGCCTTGTAACAGCATATAGAACAAAAGGATCGGTAGTGTAAACAAGATGATCGCAAAACTGGAAACGAGTGAGAAAAATCCACTTACGTAGTTGGTCACAAAGTTAAATCCTTTGTTGATATACTCCGTAATTTGAGAGAAAGGTGTCGAGCCCTCGGGGAACAAGGCTTGAATGGCACCATTCTGCTCGAGCTCTCTCAGCTGGTCACTTAATGAATTAATTAAACTTGGTGCGTTATCGACCAGATTGAACAGTTGCTCACGTAACGATGGCCATAAACCAATGATGAAGAACACTCCCAGAATAGCAATAACCAGATAGATTAGCAAAATACTTAGCGTGCGATTTATTTTCTTTTTCTCCATATAATTCACAAGCGGCCTTAACAGATAATAAAAGAACACCGACAACATCATCGGCACAGTGATCACCGTGATCATGGTGACGAGCGGCTGAAAGATGAAGCTCACACGTGATAATAAATAGATATTAACCAATATCAGCGCCAGTGCGATACTGAACCTGACAAATGAATTTGTTTTTAACAAGTCGTTTCCCCTCCACATGGACATTTCTTCTCTAATTTAATTTGGAATCTGGATGGTAAACACGGTGGTCTCCCGTCCACGCCCGGAAAGGATCAACCGCCCGCCCATTTTCTCCGTATTACGCCGTGCGATGGACAATCCCAGTCCCGTACCTCCAGTCGCTGTGCGCGCCTCATCTCCTCGTACAAACGGGTCAAAGATGGTTGACCACAGTTCTTGAGGTATGCCCACTCCGGTATCTGCCACTTCAATCACCACATGGGTATCCAGCGGAATGAGTTCTACGCGCAGTTCGGTCCCGATTGGATTATAAGACAGAGCATTGGTAATCAGATTCTGGATGACTCTGGATAACAGTTCCGGATCATACCTTGCATAGATCTCCTCATCAGGAACAAGCACATGAAGGACAAACTGTTTCTGCTCAATCTCCCCATACGTATCTGCCATAATCTCGCGCACGAATTCTCCAATCTCTCTTCTCTGAATATGCATGCGAAAATCGGGCGAATCCACCTTGAGCAGCTCCAGCATATTCTGTATCATGCGTGCAACTTGAACAGACTTGTTATAGATGTATCCCAGATATCTTTGCTGCCTGTCCTTGTCCTCTCCACGTCCTTCCACCAATGCCTGCGCATATCCCTGTATGGATGTTATCGGTGTCTTCAGATCATGTGATAAATCTACAATCAGTCGCTGTTTGCTCTCTTCGGCGTAACGTTTCTCCGCAGATGTGTTCTCAATGACGTCCGCCATGTAGTTGAATGTCTCACCTATCTGGACAAATTCCCTCTCGGCCGAGATCGACATCCGTGTACTATAATTTCCCTGGATCATCTGCGTAAGACCAGAGGAGAGGATGCTAAGCGGCTTTTTGATTCTCCGTGCGACCCAATAGCTATAGACAAAGATCAATAATAAAACCAAACCGATGCCAATCATAATGTAAAAGGATAGTGGATGCTTCAGATTGGTAATCAACTGATTATCATTAATTCGCACGCTGACCAGATCACGCGGGATTTTGAGCAATACATACGCTGCCGCTCCTTCAGTCGAGAGAGGAGTGATCGAATAATAGTATTCCTGGTCACTCCGATTTTCCAGTCCATCATACAGATCCGCTTCACTGTATTGCGTGAACGCATCTTGCTTGTCTCCCACATGACGAATGACATTGCGATTGGCATCCAGAATTTCAATCCAGCCACCGCTGTCCTTGAGACGTTGAATCTCTGTGTCTTTGCCTTTCGACACCGAACCTCCACCGGAATAAAATTCGTTCTCCAGCTCTGCTACATACACGTGGGCTTCAACATTCAGACCTGGATCAACCACCTGATCCGAAATGCGAAAATCCACGACATCCAGTGAAACCATAAGGTACACGATCAATACCAGTAACAGCAAAAAGAAGTTGAACAGCAAGAAGTCCAGTGTCAGAGATGTCTGCAACAGTCGCTTTTCTCTAGCTTTCCATGGGCGCTTCAATTTTGTATCCCAGTCCCCTTATCGTTTTGAGATATTCCGGTTGTCTGGAGTCACGCTCGATCTTCTCCCGAATGTTGCTGATATGTACCATAATTGTGCTGTCCTCGTGCGCATAATAATCGCCCCAGACCGCTTCGTATATTTTTTTACGGGTGAACACTCGGCCAGGTTGATCAAGCAACAATTCCATAATTTTATACTCTGTAGAGGTTAATGTTACAGGTGTTCCTGAACGAAAAAGCATACATTGGGATCGATCCAGCGTCAGATCACCCAATACCAGATTCTCTTCTTTGGCAACGGGGATCTCCGCTGCATCAAATTGATTGACTCTTCTAAGCAACGCCTCTACTCTGGCAACAATCTCAAGCGGGTTGAACGGCTTCGCTATATAATCGTCTGCCCCAAGTCCAAGTCCAAGGATTTTATCGTGATCCTGACTTTTAGCGGATAGGAACAGTACAGGCATGTGATATGTGGCCCTGATCTGTTTGATCAACTGCAATCCATCCATTACAGGCATCATGATGTCCAGTATGACCAGATCGATCTGTGTTGAACGTATGCATTGTAATGCCTCGGCTCCATTCACCGCAGTCTTAATGGTATAGTCCTTCTCCAGATATAGTTGAAGCAGTTCAACAATCTCTGGTTCGTCATCTGCAATTAATACGGTGTATCTCATATTTTTCCTCTCATTTCCTATACTCTATGCCTATCTCTACATTATTACTATATACTACGTCTCTTAATTCAACCTAAATCATTTCTAAAGATAATCTAAATAAATAGAAATAGAGCCCTGGCTTAGGCCAAGGCATTAAATAAAATAGGGCTGTTTTCAGCCTTCATTCAAGCTTTTCGTTCTTCATTCAGGCTTTTCAATCTTCATTCGGACCATTTGTATTAGATCATCAGATTAGTCCTTAAGCAAACGAAGCCACGGCTCAACTTTCCCAAATAAACGTTCCTTGTCATACTGCACATATTGGTTCGCCCGATTGCGCACGGGATCACCCGCGTAAAAACGTTCATATAGATCATGCCTTGCTCCGAGTGGACTTCCGGTCAGCTCCCATGCGAGTTGAAAGAGTCGAATCTTCTCCGGGGCTTGCATCGTTACTCCACCAAGATATTTGCCAACCATGGAACCCATCATTTCATTCATCTCAAACGTACCTGAAGGAATCTGAATCAGACCACCCGCAGCAATGGTCTTCAAAATCTCCACCGCGCGGGGATAATAGTGATTGCCCAGATTACGTGCGGTTTCAATATATTTGAATTCCGGCAGCCAGTTGCCAAATGCGTCCGGCTTGGACTGTGCTTCAGCAGCAATAATCAGTCCCTCGATAGTCTGCATCTGACTGATCAGCTCTCCGAGTTGTTCCTGTACATTCAGGAAGGAGTCCACCCCAATCTCCTTGGCAATGGCTGAGGTCACAGCTGTAATGAATTCCAGTTTCGAGTGTAATCGAATGACACTCTGATGGTAGGCCAGACTGGCCGATGCTGTATTGCAGCGAATCTGCCATACGGCTTCAGGGTTATTGTGCAGTAATACACGTTCCCAGGGCACAAATACATCGTCAAAAAATAATACAGCATCCATCTCATCATACTGCGCACTGAGTGGATGTGATTTATCTGTATCTTTTGTGGCAAAAGATTCACGACACATCATGTGCAAGCCCGGACTGTCCGCGGCTACAATGACCATATGGGCCAGCTCTGGCAGGTGGCCTGGAATTCGTTGAACGGGATAAGCAATGATATCATCCGCATAAGGCGCTGCTGTTGCAACCATTTTGGCCCCGCGGATCACCACACCCTCCGTATTGCTTTGGACAATTCGCAGCATGGCATCCTCATCTTCTCCAACAGGCAAGGAACGATTAATCTGTGGGTCCCGCTGGACAATTGTCAGGAATGCATCTTTTCGTTTGGCTTGTTCATAATAAGTCGATATTTTGTCTGCAAATGCCGGGTCATGTGATGTCATCTCATGTCGTGTTGCATACCAACCGGTCAGCCGGGATCGAGCATAATCAGACAATCGGCTCATCACCCCATACGTCCGATCGGCCCACAGCCGAAAAGCATCCGCCCTGCTCTTCACGTCAGGAAGTGAACGGGGTACTAGAAAAGAGCGATGCACGTAACTTCCCGTCTGTTCGTCCCAATAGGCCACGGTTTCCCTTGTCTCCGGGTCATCCACCAGATTGAACAAACCTTCTATGGTTTGAAGTGTTCCCTGAAAGGCCTGATGCCCAGTTACCTGGATACGCTCTCCGTCCAGCCATACATTCCGCTCATCATTCAAACGTTGAATGTATGCTTGTCCACGAGACATCGTGATACTCATGATATGTCCTCCCTCTCAGGCACCGGCCTGACATTTCTGTAACTCCATCCTTCTAACTGCTTGAGAAACTATGTAATGATACATTCTGTATCTAATGAAATAGTACTGTGCCTTAGCTAGAAAAGTCAACAGACACCGAGCGATGAGTCCGGTGTCTGTTGGGCCATGCTATGTTAGACTAATTTGGAATACATGTGACGCAGGTACCGCCAGCGCACAAGTGCAAAATACAGGATCTGCATGGAAGCAAAGACCAGGAAGATGCGTAGACTGTATCCGAAGACCGAGAAATCAACCAGCTGCTGCAACGCTACAAAAGCGACCGAGCTGTGGATGACCGCCACCAGAATCGGCAGGAAGAACATAAGCAATAGCTGCCTTGTTACGATCTTACGGAGTTCGGGACGACTCAGTCCCATTTTGCCAATCATGCGATACTGCGCTTCATCCCGTTCTAGATCTGCGTAAAGTCTGAAATACGTGAAACTTGCTGCAAAGGTGAAGAAAACAATGCCAATCAGACCGCTCAAGATCAGAATGATCCCGTTTGTTTGTTTGGAATTAAGCCAGTCCACCACAAGCGCGCTGACCTCGTAATAACCTTTGTCCGAATGATCATCTTGAATGGATTTGATCAATTCAGGAGCAAAGCTGCGTGTACTCATCCAATCTTTTACGACAAATTGCGTCGTTCGCATGGAATAGAAATCTTCAGGCATCCCCACTTCCTCGTTATACGCCGGTCTCAACTTCTCAAACAATTCGTTGGTTACAACGTAGAGATTAATTTCATTTTGATAAGGAATCACAATATCGGTACCAGGTGTCACTAGCCGAATCTGTTCCGACCGATTATCAATCTCCAGCTTGACCTCTGCCCCTGAGAATCTTTGTTCAGCCTGTTCACGGTACTTCTTACGAACCGCCAAATTACTTGGTGTCATAAATGACTCATCAACCTGTTTCAACGTACGTTCTTCGTACCCAAGTGCCTTCGCCAGACGGTTATAATCACTCAGTTTGATAATCCTTCCATTATTATTTTCAGATATATGAACATAACTGCCCTTTACGTAGGGAACTTGATGATCAATCAACGTTTCTTCAATCTGCCGAATATGTCGCTCGGAGTTGGGAGTATCCCAGTTATTCATATAACTGAATGCGTACGGATTCGACATGGACGACAACCCCGGGTCAGCAATAGCAAGCATGGTGCCAATTCCCGTAAATGAAGAAGCTGAAATGATACTTACCATGAAAAACATGATGGCGTTATCTTTCATTCGATAGGTAAGTTCAGATAGGAAGAGCAGATTGGTTTTACGGAAAAACAACCTTGGATTTCTTTTCAGTGTCCGAATGATGTATACACTGAGCTGTGTGAACAGAAAGTACGTACCTGCAATAACAACCACGACACTTGCGAGTAATAACGGAAAGGAGAAGCTTATCCATACAAAAGTGAATACTCCTGCATAACCCCCACCAATTAACAATACGGATAACAAGGCGAGCAGACGTGAGGCTTTGGGTTCCGGTTTCGGTTTTTCCTCTGATTTCACAAGGTCAATTAGCGAACCTTTCCGTATGAGCAAGGATGACGACATCGCAATGATAACAAACAGCAGCAGAAATGCACCAGCCGTCAGGGCAATGCCTTTTAGCGGAAAATAGAATCGAAGGCTGTTCTCAACAGCCAGCATGGAGCCACAGATCAGCAGGATCAATTTGCCGAAAATAATTCCGAGTCCAATCCCGGTAATGATGGAAGCTAATCCGATACACATGTTCTCCATAAACAGAAGTCTGTTCATCTGTTTACGTGTCATGCCAATGATCAGGAAGATACCAAATTCCTTTTTGCGCGTCTTCAGAAATGAACCAACGGAGTAGAGCAGGAACAGGAATGAAAAGATGAATATAATGATCTCTGCAATCACAAACCCCTGATTCGCAAGCAACGTAACCGTCCCACTTGATCCCTTTAACCCCGCTTTCAAATCGGGATGGAACAGGAGCAATGCGTAAGTAAAAAAGATCATAACGGAAAATGTACTGCTCAGAAAATGAGCCAGATAAATTCGTTTGTTGCGAACAACGTTATTAATGGCGAACTGGCGAAAATTCATGTCCTGAACCTCCCATTAGGGATAATACATTAATAATCTTCTGGTAAAAGGCTGCGCGATTATCGCCGTAGTGAATTTCATTATACAGTTTGCCATCCTTGATAAAGACAACCCGACTGCAATAACTTGCAGCTACTGCATCATGAGTGACCAATAGCATCGTAGCCTGATCCTCCTGATTGCGTGTTTCGAGAATCTCCATGACATCTCTTGCCGCCTTCGAATCCAGGTTGCCTGTTGGCTCATCGGCCAGAATCAGCTTCGGGGAATGGATAAGCGCTCTGGCAATGGCCGTACGCTGTGCCTGTCCTCCTGATATCTCATATGTCCGTTTGTTCAGAATACCCTCGATCCCCAGCTTGCTTGCCAGCTGTTCCACACGTGTGTTCATCTCTGCTAGAGAAACACCGTCAAGAGTCAGTGGCAGAACAATGTTTTCCTTGACTGTCAGGGTATTTAACAGATTGAACGATTGAAAAACGAATCCAAGCTCTTTGCGGCGGAACAGAGCGAGTTCATCCTGATTCAATTCAAACGGATTCTTCCCTGCAATCCGCAGTTCGCCTGATGTTGGATGATCAATGGTTGAGATCATGTTCAGCAGCGTTGTTTTGCCACTACCCGATGGTCCCATGATGCCAACAAACTCACCTTCCTGAATACTGAGGTCAATACCTGATAACGCTTCATAAGATACGATGCCTTTGTAGATTTTACTGATCTGTTTCACAGAACAAATCTCCATGGTTACAACTCCTTAGTGATGTATGAATTCAAAATCAAGTTACTATTCATGCTGTGTGCATGCGTATTGTGCGTGGCCTTTCCTGTACTCTTATGACTACAGTCTATCGAAGTTTCAGCCATTCTCCTATGGTTTAACCTTTCATCAACATGACAATGTTGTAAGGTTGCATCATGAACATCAAAAAGACGCCTTCGCCCCGATCAGGCAATAGACGTCTATACATACACTTACACTGTAATTCATACTCACACTCATACTTCTTTAATAAAATAAACACCTCATGTCCCAATCTTACCTCAATCTGTCACTTCAGGAGCTGAATGTGATTCGGATGGTCGTTCCTTCGCCGTACACAGATTCAAGATCAATCCGATGATTCATCCGCGTTAACACTTCTTTGGCAATATACAGCCCCATGCCTGTGGACTCTTTGAAATGCCGCCCGTTCTCCCCGGTGAAGAAAGGTTGGAATACCCGGTTTAGATCAGACTTCGGAATTCCGATGCCCTGATCCTGCACTTCCAGCGTGATAGAGCGTTCCTTTTCATATGCACGCACATAGATCTTTTGCCCGCTGCCTGCGGAGTACTTTATTGCGTTCGACAGTAACTGTACCAAGACAAAACGAAGCCACTTGGCATCGGATTGCACAACCAGCGAAGGTTCTATATGCATCTCTGGATAGACGTGATTGCGAATAAAGAATCGCTTGAGCTCATGGATCGCTTCTTCCCCAGCGGTCTTCAGCATCACAGGTTCCACACTGAAATCCTGTTCGAAGGTATCCAACCGCGCCACATACAGCACAGTCTCCAATCCCCGTCTCATCTGGTCCGCTTCCTCCCGAATGCTTATGAACCGAGGATCATCATCTTCCTGACCTTCCACGGTCAACTCAATGACGGATAACGGTGTCTTCATCTGATGGACCCACTGGTTCATGAATGTCAGATATTCTTGCTGCCGTTGTTCCAGCCGATGGAGATGGGCATGGTACTGTCCGTATTGTGAATCCAGCAGCTTTTCCAGCGCCAGTGATAAAGGACTTGTTTCGTTCAATGGTACAAATTCCTTCAGCGAATCCATCGATCGTGACATCCGGGTATAAAAGGAGCGATGTGAAAAATAACGATACACCAAATATCCGATGTATAAAAATAATCCCAACGTTACGGCATAAGCAGCCGTGATCCAATCGTTGTAACCGTCATACCAGAATACTGCAACAACGGTGAACAAGATGGCAACAACCCAGCACGTTAAAGCGAGATGTTCTCGTATAAACAATCTCATGATGGTGAAGAGGCCTTCCAGGTATTGTTCAATCGGTAACCAGAGCCTCTGACCGTTTCCAGTGCGTCCATAATACCAAGTTCGGCTAAGCGTTTACGCACCCGAGTAACGTTAACGCTGAGTGTATTGTCATCCACAAAAGAGTCATCCCACAGCTTCTCCAGGATTGTCTCTCTGCTCACAAGCTTTGGACTGCGGCGCAGTAACGTTTCCAGCAGGATCGTTTCCTTCTTCGTCAGCTGCACTTTGCGATCACCAAGCTGAATCTCCAGTCTTTCCAAGTACACGACCAAGCCGTCCAGTTCCACCTTGCGTTCTTCATCACGTGTAGCATAGTCCCCATATACCCGGCGCAGCTGACTGCGAATTTTCGCTATAACAATCTCATGCTCAAATGGCTTCGTGATATAATCATCCGCCCCGTTCTCCAGTGCCATGACCTGATCCATCTTCCCACTCCGCGCGGAGATAAACAAAATGGGGCATGTGGACAGCGTACGAATCTGGCGGCACCAATAGAAACCATCGTAACTGGGCAAGTTGATATCCAGAAGTACCACATGTGGCTGTACCTGCTCAAACTGTTGCACAATCATCTCAAAATCCTCGACCAGAACGGCCCGGTCCCCGTAGCGTTCAATATGTGATTTCAATAATCCCGCAATCTTGGGATCGTCCTCTATTATCATAATGGTATACATTATTGGATCTCACCTCTGGCAAAATCATAACACAGGATTTATTATCTAGCATCGATTTGCTTACGCCAATCCACAATATCTGCATTCAATTGCTTCAGGTCTCCAGAAGCTTTCTGATCATCGGATAACTTGTATTGTTGCTTCAGCGCCAGGATACGATATACACTTTCATCAATTCGAGACTCAGAGATCTCACCTGACTTCACCGCACTTATTAGCGTATCAAAAATCGTCTTGGCACTCTCATAACTGTGAGCTACCAACAGAATGTCACTTCCTGCTTTAACCGTTGCCAGGGCTGCCTGGTCCAACTTGAAGTTCTTCGCGATTGCACCCATACTCAGGTCATCTGTGATGACCACACCATCATACTTGAACTTCCCACGCAAATGTTCACCAATAATGACATCCGATAAGGAGGCTGGATGATCCGGATCCAGCTTCGGGAACAAAATGTGTGCAACCATGACCGCCTCTACCTGCTCCTTCACTGCGGCCTGGAATGGAATCCATTCAAGCTCGGCCAATTGTTTTTCCGTTTTATTCACGACAGGCAGATCGAGATGGGAGTCCACGGACGTATCACCATGACCCGGAAAATGTTTCACTACCGGAATAATGCCTTCTTTACGTAGTCCCTTCATCTCTGCAATCCCCATACGTGACACCAGTTCTGCCGAGCTGCCGAATGAACGATCTCCAATCACCGGGTTCTTCGGGTTACTGTTCACATCCAGCACAGGAGCAAAGTCCACATTAAAACCCGCAAGCTGAACTTGTCTGGCCAGCAATTCGCCCATTTTTTCAGCAAGCGCGCTGTCTTTCGTCTCCCCTACTTTTCTACTGGAAGGAATGGATTCCACCGTCTCCGGCATACGACTCACTTTGCCGCCCTCCTGATCCACACTCATGAAGATTGGTACCGGGTTGGACTGATTCGCTTCCTTGATGGATTGCACAAACTTGGCTGTTCCCTCTAGTGTTGATACATTGTTGGCATAGAAAATAATGCCCCCTACCTTTTGATTCGTAATCATCTGTTTGGCTTGATCATCCAACGTCGTCCCTTGAACACCGGCTAGTATCATCTGTCCAATCTTCTCTTCTAACGTTAATGAACTGAGCTGCTCCTGCACCGGATCGACTTCCTCTTGCGGTTCCTCTTGCACTTCTTCCTGCGGTGGAGCGGTATTCTGCTCCGGCGATGAGGAAGATTGCCCTGAGTTGGAGCCAGCATTGGAGCCGGTATTCGAGTCCGTTGCGGAGGAAGGTTTCTGTGCTTGGCCACATGCCGATAAAAGCAGAATGATCCCCAGCAGAAGACATATCATATGCAGTGGTTTTCTCCATTTTTTGTTCGAGTTGTACCTATAGTTGTGCAAGGATATTCATCCTCCTTATGTAATGTCATCTTGGCAACCCTTAGGTTCAGGCCTAACCTTATCACAAGGTGAATGATTTTCAAAATAAGCGCTTCTGAGGATTGAATCGTTGTGCTGACATATATGCAGCGAAAAAAATGGTTGCTATAGAACCTGAAATATGGAACTAAATGGTGTTGTGACCAAGCGCGTGCGGGACGTGTGGGGATAATCAATAGGAGCAACGGTGCAGGAAATGATTTTCTATTGTGAATTTTTCATATGTTGAAATTATTAGTATAGGTAGATCAAAAAGCCGCCAAAAGGCGGCCTATTTGTTCGTTTTTGTTTTACTTTTCGTTGTAAATCTTTGCCGTTCAGTGTTGGTTCACCTTTCACCAAATGTTCTTAGTCTTCTATTAATGGAGTGTTTGCAACACTTCCGTTGTAAATGGAATGATTTCGGATATGCGACCTTCACGAACTTTGGCAGGCCATTCGGGATCACTAAGCAGAACACGACCCAAGGCGATCAAGTCAAACTCATTATTCTCCAGCTTCTCATTCAATAGATCCAAATGGGCGTCCCCTGTTCCCTGGTTCTCGGTTGCTCTGTCCACAAATTCAGCTTCAAGCCCTACCGATCCAACTGAAATAGCTGGTTTGCCAGTGATTTTCTGTGTCCAACCCGCGAGATTCAGCTCAGATCCTTCGAATTCAGGTAACCAGAACCGCCGTGTAGAGCAATGGAATATATCCACGCCAGCAGCACTGAGTGGTGCCAGGAATTGCTCCAATTGTTCTGGCGTTTCCACCAGACGTGCTTCATAATTCCCCATCTTCCATTGGGAGAACCGGAGCACAATTGGGAAGTCAGGGCCAACCGCCGCACGACAAGCTTCTATCACTTCAACCGCAAATTGGGTTCGACGTACCAAATCACCACCATAATTGTCGGTCCGTCGATTCGTCTGCTCCCAGAAGAATTGGTCAATCAGGTATCCATGGGCTCCGTGCAGTTCAATGCCGTCAAACCCGATTCGCTGTGCATCCGCTGCCGCTTGGGCAAATGCCTGTACAAGACCTTGAATCTCCTCTTCCGTTAATAGTTCATGTGATGGTTCACCTGCCATGCTAACCCCTGACGGACTTACTGGCTCAGCTTCTGCGTTAGGCAAGTCACCGGAACGACGTGCTGTACCCACATGCCACAATTGTGGCATGATTTTGCCACCCGCTTCATGTACTGCTTTCACTACATTAACCCATCCTTGCAACGAATCTTCACCATGGAATAATGGAATACTGGCTCCACTAACCGAAGATGGATGATTAATGCCTGTACCTTCCGTTATGATGAGCCCCACTCCACCTGCTGCTCTGCGACGATAGTATTCAGCAACTTCTGGTCCAGGTACACCCTCTGGTGAGAAACCGCGAGTCATGGGTGCCATTACGATTCGATTAGACAATGTTAGCTTGTCCGAGGTGAAAGGTTTGAATAATGCTGAAGGTACGTTCATAGTACATTGCTCCTTTGCAATTGGAAGTGTGGAACTCCGCATCTACATGAAATGCGACATGCTTTTGTATATTGTAACACGTGTAATCCAGTTGACTGATTTAGGATTATTTCTCTATCCATTTTAGAGTTTCTTAATTTTATTTTCAAATTTTTGAAGTGAGTCGTTCGAACTAATCTTTTAGATAAAAAAAGAAAGCTACCTTAACGGCAGCCTCTGTTTGATCACACCATCGAAGCAGTCTGACATTCACTCTACTACATCTTAAAGTATTTTCCCGGTCACCAATAATGTGGATGCGGCATAGTATATAATCCATAATCTCCCTTCCAATTTAATTAGCATTCACGGGGATATCATTGCGATTCACTCGAAGCAATTTCCCTGATGAAGTCGATAACACATCCGGATCGGTACCGAGACCAAAGTAGAAGTCACCCTCGTTCTCTTCAAAAGACTTGGCATAGGTGTCCTGGGTAAAACGTAAAATCTCATGCCATGTGGTCAGATCCGTGGATTGGTAGACCCGATTGATATACAGATTGGCACTTTGGCGAGTATACGTAAGCACATACACCTTGCCATCACGCAACAGCACATCGGTTGGGAGCGCCTTGGCATCTGGCAGATTAACTCGTTTGGCTTGGTTAATATCTGTCATAACATTCAAAGATTTGGGCAGCAGCTGCCCATCATTGAACACGCCTCCCGCTATATAGAGCAACTTGTTATTGAAGTTAACATTTTTGCCTATTTTATTATAAGGAATCGTGCCCGTTTGATAGGTTAGTCCAGGTAACATTTTGCTACCATAGATGACAACATCCCGTTTCTCAAGCTTTTCGTTAATCTCCAGAATATTAGTTTTGTCATTCCATATTTTATTGGCAGGATACATCATACCAGATGCATATAACTTGCCATTAAGATGGAACATGGTATAAGCCCGGAAACCAAACGTATTAATGGTAGCATATTTCTGCCAAGTTTCACCTTCATTATGAGAGATTAATATCGTTGGTTTCGAGTCTGTCCCCAGCGCGGCAAACATTTTACCCTGATAAGATGCCAAATCGTATACGTGTACACCCAGCGGCAGATTGCGATATTTGGTCCACACCTCTCCATCCAGACGATAGAAGTTACCCAGTTCCCACTGTTCACTATCAGAATCATTGCCAGGAATATACAACTTATCGTTTAGTACTCTGTAGATATCAATCTGTTCCTCATCCACATACATTTTCGTTGATGGCAAGATGCCCGGGTTGCTGTTAGTCACCGACTGGGTCTTAAATTTCGCATTCGCTGTATCATAATAAATGACTGGAATAGGGCCTGAATTTGGAGCTACGCCCAGATTGCTGCTATTTCCGTGGCCCAAATATATTTTGCTGTTGTACAGTTGCATGTCCCAGACGTTATTAGCATATGGTGTTTTGGTAAAAGGTCTGCCTAGCAGTTCGATCTTCGATGTTACATCCGCTGAACTGATCGGTGCATTCGACACCTTGGCAAGCCCACGTTCCGTCGCAGGGGGTTGACTCGTTGACGTGGTGTTTTTCGGCTTGGAGTTTCCCATAAGCATCCAGCTCATTCCTGCGACAATGGTCAAAATTACGGCTGTCCATTTTGTATGTCTCTGCATGTCCGCTTCCTCCTTCATTTTTTCATCATCATTACCTTCACACCAAGATGATACAATTTGTATCTTTTTATACTATGTAAAACCACCCGCACATGCAACAAATTTCGCCCTATTTATACAAAAAAAGTAGACAATCACATCTGCTGATGTGCTGTCTACTTGTTCTTACTCTATGTGATTTCTATTCAGCTTTTACCAAAATCTTAACCTGATTTTTCTCTTTCAACAGTGCTTCAAATCCATGCTCTACCACTTCATCCAACGAAATCCGTTTGGTCACCAGCTTGTCAGCCGGGAAGAAACCTTTATCCATCAGACTGATAACCGCCGGGAAAACATCGCGATAACCAATAATGCCGTTGACCGTCCGCTCTTTCATAACAATAGAGTTCGGGTGAATCGGTGCTTCCTGTTCAAAAATGCTGACGATCATCAACTCTCCACCAATACGTGTTGAATCGATGGCTTGTTGCAGAACACGTGGAACACCGGTTACTTCATAGGCTACGTTAACGCCACCTTGTGTACGCTGATGGATCTCTTCCACGACATTAAACTGCATTGGATCAATCACAATGGCACCGAGTTCTTCGGCTTTTGCTTTCCGTTCATCCGATAACTCCACCACATAAATATCCGACGCTCCCGAAGCTTTCAGCGCTTCGATGACCAGTAGTCCGATTGGGCCTGCACCAAACACGGCTGCCGTATCTCCCACTTTTAGCTTGCTTTGGCGCACAGCGTGAAGTGCTACAGCTGAAGGTTCAACCAATGCACCTTGCTCATACGAGATTGAATCCGGAATGGCATGTACCATGTTTTCTGCAGCAGTTACATACTCGGAGAATCCTCCTCCGCCTCCAGCGAGTCCAAGGAAACCCATTTTATCACACAGATTGTATTTGCCTTGTTTACAAGCTTCGCAGTGTCCACATGCATAGATCGGTTCTACAACTACACGATCGCCCGCCTTGAAACGTGTAACGCCTTCGCCTACCTCAACCACCTGTCCTGAGAATTCATGCCCCATGACTACAGGCGCTTGTTCCCCTGTTAGTGGATGTGGTGCTTGAGCCGGAATGAAAATCGGACCCGCTGTGTACTCATGCAAGTCACTGCCGCAGATGCCGCACCATTCCACTTTTATTTTGACCTTCCCTTCTTCAGGGTGAGGTTCATTAATATTCTCCAGACGTAAATCTTTGACTCCATGCCAACGTAATGCTTTCATTCATTTCATCTCCCAGATCATAATTTGTGATATAATCGGAAACGTTTCCGTAAATTAAATATGTCACATTTTAGATACACTGTCAAACATATTTCTCCACTAATATGTCTATTTCGTGATCATATCGAGTTTAATTAAGAACGCTTACACTTTTATTAAAGTTATTTTAGCGGTATTGTTTAACCGGTGTAATCCAAGTTATTAAGATATATCCTGACAAATAATATTGCAGACGGAATGAAATATAATCATACTTCGGCATAAATCTGGTCCAATCACGGGATACTTCATGGCTCAAATGTTATAATTAAGTTATATACTTATCGTGAAGTGCATACATATCCCTAAATATTCGGAATCGTTTCCGATAAAGTGAGGTAACCGTACATTGAGGAAAGAACAGAAACTGACGATCAAAGATGTGGCTGAGCGTGCCGGCGTGGGCATCGCTACCGTATCCCGGGCCATCAACAATTCAGAAGGCATAAGCATTAAAACACGAGATAAGGTGATGCAGGCTATTGAAGAACTGGGATTTGTCCCCAACACGTCCGCGCAGAGTCTGAAAATCCGGCAAACGCACCAGATCGCGCTTGTTGTACCCGACATACGTAACGCCATCATTCCGGATATTTCCTGGTCTGTTGAGCAAACGGCGAAGCAGCATGGTTACCATGTCGTGCAGATCAATACGGCGGGCAATGCCCGAACCGAGCTGGAAACGATACGTAATGTGAAAAAATTGCATGTGGATGGATTGATCTTCATGCCTCTGGCCTATCCCAAAACGTTACCCGGACTGATTGATAAAGCGCCGCTCCCCATCTCTATGATTAACTACGGCAAGAAACTGGAACCGGGAATGAGGGCAGATATCGTCTCTCTGTCTCAACCCGAAGGCAAACTGGTGATGGAACATCTGTTCAAAATCGGCCGGACTCGAATCGCTTATGCAGGAGCACCGAAGGACATTATTGAAGAGCGCTTCCGTGCTTATGAGCAAGCTGTAGGCCATGTGGACATTTCTCTCGTCTACTTTGGTGAGGACTTTTCATTGAATACTGGTGCCAATGCTGCAGATTATTTCTACGGACTTACGCATATGCCAGATGCAGTCTATGCCATTAATGATATGGTTGCCATCGGATTGGTTAATCGGTTCAAAGAGTTAGGGGTTCGTGTACCTGAAGATGTGGCTGTTGTGGGTGTGGATAATAATCAATGGACGACCGTCACATCTCCTCAGATTAGTTCCGTGTCCATTATGGGCGAAGAAGTCGCCAGACTTGCTACCGAGCTGTTGTTAAAACGAATTCGGGAGATGAATACGACCGATTACGAACACATCCAATTTGAACCACGCTTAATCGTTCGTGAATCAAGCGTTGCCATGATTCATTCCTCCCAGCGAGGACAACACAGTTAAATTTGTTTTGGTGAGGGGATGGGTCGGTAGGAAAGAATATATTTTACGAATATCCCTTTATGCGGTGTCCTGCTACATAGATATACTAAAAAGGTGTTGCTCAGGTCTAACTCTCTCCTGGCAGCACCTTATTTGTCGTTGATTCTATATAACTATAGCAGAGTCATACTCCGCATACGTTTATTCTAAGAAAGCAGTTGCCTGATCGGTGTTCCCTTCAAGAACATCTCTATATTTCCCACGGCATGATTATAATAGATCTCATAATTGCCACGAGTTACATAACCCAGATGCGGTGTGGCCAGAACGTTGGGCAATGTGCGCATCACATGGTTAACCGGCAGCGGTTCCTGCTCATATACATCCAGACCTGCACCAGCAATCACACCACTCTGCAATGCCTCTACCATAGCTTCCTGATCGACAATGCCCGCTCGCGACGTATTGATGAGTAGCGCACTCGATTTCATTTGTTGAAATTCGGCTTGTCCGATCAGATTCCGCGTACGATCACTTAATACCAGATGAATGGATACGATGTCACTCTGTGCAAGCAATTGCTCTTTGGTCTCGGACCAGATGACACCATGTTTTTCGGCTTTCTCTTGTGTTAGATTCTCACTCCAGGCCATCACATTCATGCCAAATGCCTGTGCAATCTCAGCCATGCGAGTGCCTATCTTGCCCAAACCGAGCAATCCAAGTGTTCTCCCATACAAATCCAACCCTACAGTGCTCTGCCAGTTTCGGTTAGAGCGAAGTGCATTATTTTCCGTAACCAGTTGTCTGGACAGCCCCAGAATTAGTGCCCATGTAAGCTCCGTCGGCGGATTAGAGCTTCCCTCGGTTCCACACACAATGATCCCTTTTTGCTCCGCAGCCTTAAGGTCTATGGACGCATTGCGCATACCACTTGTAATCAGAAGTTTTAGCTTAGGGAGCTGCGAAATAACCCTCTCCGGAAATGGTGTACGTTCCCGCATCAGGACCACAATATCGAAATCTTGCAATTCCTGAATGACTTTTTCTTCCGAGCCCATATAGTTGTTGAATGTCTGAATCTCCACCCGATCCATCAACGAACTCCAGTCTGCCGACGTCAACGCAACGTTCTGATAGTCATCCAAAACGGCACAGCGCAACTTCGTATTCATCCCTGATCTCCTCCTATATCTGCTCAAGTCTTAACTGTATTGTAGCAACTCCGGCCTGATCTGCCCAATGCCCTCAGACACAGATAAGAGAAGGGAAACAACTTCCATCATCCTTGTAAAATGAGGTGCTCTGCATCAATTTCATAAGTATCATTCCGATTATTGTAACAAAGACAGCGTAACCTGGATACTCTGCTCTACAAACAAGCGGTCCGGTCTTGATTTCATCAGTACAGTCAGTCCAATCATGGATACTACCAAAGACTGTGCGACCGCATTTGCGTTCATGTCAGTAGACAACTCCCCGCTCTGTTGCCCTCGTTCTATCGTTTCTTTGAAAAGAACACCCAGGTACATCTGATGCTCCCGTGTAAGGACAGCGAATTTGGGATCATGTGGAGCCAGCTCAACCATCGTATTAATGCAAAAACAGCCGTGACTAGGCTCGTTTATACTTCCCTCTGCTCCTATATGTTCAAACAGCCCACGAAAGGCCTCTCGCACCGTGGAGCCCTGTTGAAGTCTGGCTCTGACTTGAGCCGCATGCTGAGTGGTATACCTGCGAAGTGCTGTTTCAAATAATTCCTTTTTATCGCCAAAAGCCGCGTAAAGACTGGGACGTTGTATGCCCATTGCGGTCGTCAAGTCATTTAAAGATGCCGCTTCGAACCCTTTGTCCCAAAACGTATGCATCGCTGCATCAAGTGCTTTATCCGTATCAAATTCCCGTTGTCTAACCATACAATTCACCTCTTTATGTATCGATCAGTATGTTTATATTGTAATCTCACTCTTATTACAAAGTCAAAACCTAATAACAGAAAAGGAGTTTTTAGCTATAAATGAATCGAAAAAAAATCAGGAATACAAGCGATCTCATGGTTATTTTATCGTCGTATTCTATGGGTAAATAATCTTCAGTTTAACCCTCACCCAATTCTCTGTTGACAGAATTCACGCAAATAAAGTATGGTTATCCCGAAACATAACATACCGATCAGTACATAACAGAAAGGTGACAACTACTCATGCAAACTTCTTCTCCAGATGCACAATTATCCAATAAGGATCGTCCTGCCATGTCACGGTTAGTTGCTCTTCTTTTCGCCGTGTGCAGCGGACTTGCGGTCGCCAATATTTATTACGCTCAGCCTTTGCTGGACTCCATCGCTCAAGAATTCAGCCTCTCTCCATCATCCATAGGGATTGTCATCACAGTGACTCAAATATGTTATGCCTTGGGGCTGTTCCTTCTTGTTCCGCTTGGTGACCTCTTAAATCGCCGCATGCTGATCATCATTCAAATGCTCTTATCCGTGCTTGCACTGGTTCTCGTAGGAACCGCACAATCCAGTTCACTTTTATTCACGGGCATGGCTGTCGTTGGTTTGTTAGCCGTCATAACGCAAACGCTCGTTGCATTTGCTGCACACTTGGCAGCCCCTTCCGAACGTGGTCGTATTGTCGGGTTGGTAACCAGCGGAATCGTCATTGGCATTTTGCTTGCACGAACGGTTGCAGGTACGCTGAACGATTGGCTCGGGTGGAGATCGGTGTATCTCTTCTCCGCGAGCCTTACATTACTCGGAATTGTCGCCTTATTTTTTGTTCTCCCAAGGCAGCAATCCCCACAAATGAAACAAAGCTATATCCAATTACTCGGTTCCGTCTTGCAACTGTACCGTGAGTTGCGTGTGTTACGAGTACGAGGTGTGCTGGCAATGCTGATTTTTACAGCCTTCAGCATCTTGTGGACTTCCATGGTTCTGCCACTAAGTAGCCCTCCACTGTCCCTGTCTCATACGGTCATAGGTGCATTCGGTCTGGCTGGAGCGGCTGGAGCACTGGCTGCCGCCCGTGCAGGTAAACTCGCCGATCGGGGCCTTGGGCAGAAAACAACCGGTGTCGCCCTTGTCATTCTGCTCTTGTCCTGGCTGCCCATCGGTTATGTCCATCATTCCCTCTGGTTCCTGATCCTGGGTGTTATCCTGCTTGATCTCGCCGTGCAGGCCGTACATGTTACCAACCAGAGCCTGATCTACGAAGTTCGCCCCGAAGCACAGAGCCGCCTGACGGCAGCTTATATGATCTTTTATTCCATCGGCAGTGCAACAGGCTCCATCGTTTCTACCCAAGTGTATGCATGGGTGGGCTGGACAGCCGTATGCTGGTTAGGTGCTGGCGTTAGTGCAGCAGCCCTTGTGTTTTGGATGATCGATCGTTATATGCATCGGAATCTCGATCGTTGAATTAGTCCAGTTTATTCCACACTACAATAAAGAGGGTTGCCAACGGACCAAATAACAGGGAAATCAGAAACCAGTTCCGACCACTTCTGTTTTTTCCCTGAGCCAGTCCGGCATTAATCAAGGCAAGTGTGCCCCAACCTACAAAATATTCATTATCCATCAAACGTCTTCTCTCCTTTATCCGTTTAATTCCGGCTGCTGCTCAAGTATCACTTTGAGTTTACGATTGCGACTCTCCAGAAATGCCAGCATATATCTCTTCAGCACAAGACGCTCCGTTGCCCATCCCAACAATCCAAATGGCGCTTCAAATCGAAGTGTGTCTCTCATGCAAGTCATTTGATCTCCGCATTCGCTAAAATGATGTTCATGTCGCATGCTCTTGAAAGCCCCTTTCTCCATCTGATCCACAAAGAGGAACGGTCGTTCAAACTGCACAATTCGGGACTTCAACTTCTGTCTGATACCAAAATGAGTAGCCTGAAATGTAACTGTATCCCCTGCTCCAATTCTTCCTGTGGTTACTCCTGCGACTGCTCGCTCTCGCGTATGTTGCCAGACGGTCTGAGTATGTATATTAATATCCCGGGCATAGTCAAAGCACCGTTCAATCGAGGCATGTATCGTAATCTCGGTAGTCACTTCAATCATGGCGATCGCTCCTTGGCGGGAAAAATAAGGTCTTTGCAAAGTATACGCTTGCTTTCTTGGTCGAACAACACATTTAGCATGATATAACAAAAAACGGGTCCCCTGTCTTCATACAGGAGGCCCGTTCTCAATATAAGTAAGGAATACAGATCATAATTAGATTAAATAAGCAATTCATCAATGGCAAGCGTACGCTCTTTGGAGAGATCTCGATATTCTTCAGACTCCACTTTGATGAGTGGTTTGAAAATATCAGATGTATTGTTCATGACAATAACTCCTTTTTCTCCATTGCTGAGCAATACCTGTTTCCCGATGAAATTAGGAAGCAAATGTTGCATCAATGCCTGAACCGGTTTTTCATTCAATTTACCAAATCCCATTCCATAGATATCTCTAAGGTTGTTGATCAGATTTGGATTGCTGCCTCCGTGGTTCCCGGATCTCATGCCTATATAGATATCCGCTACAGATACAATCTGGGTATATGGATGAATTTCACTTTTCTCAAGTTGCATCGGATAACCCGACCCATCTTCCCGCTCGTGATGTTGCAGAGCAACCAGTGCTGTCGCTTCATCCGTCATCGAATTTTTGATAATTTCATGACCATATATCGTGTGACGCCGCATTTCAAGCTGCTCATCAGCCGTCAACGGTTCTGTTTTGTTCCGAATCCGGTGGGAAACTTTACACTTTCCAATGTCATGCAGATAACCACCGCGACTAATCTGATAACTCTCCTTCTGAGAATATCCAAGCCAATTCGCAAGGTAGAAGGACAACAATCCTACCTGGATTGAATGTGTATAGTTATTGACGTCATCCCGCTCCAGCATCATCAGGAGATGAACGACATCTTTCTGCTCATCCAGTCCTTCAACCATCGGTTGCAGTGCATCATCCACCATGGTGGCGTTGAACTTGCCAACGGTCAGAGCTTCGAGAAAAGCATTTTGATAATTATGTACAGTCTGAATAAATTGGGACTTCAGCTCTTCTTCAGGCGGTTCTTCCTTCGTAGTTATCCCGGAAGCGTGCTTGGCGGCTGCAGCAAAAAATTCTGCTTCAGTGATTTCCTCTTCGCGTGATTCAATATCTACATAATCTACACGGTGCTGCATAAGCAAGGTGATATCCTCACCTTTGATCACAGTTCCCTTCCCGAGAACGTGTAATCCTGCATCGCTGAATGTATCCGCAGTTAGACGGTCTCCGTCTTGCAGGTTCATAATATGGATTCTCAAATCGGTATTCCCCCTGAACAATTCATTATAGTAACAGCACCCAACGGAACGGGGCCACAAAAATACCTATACTTCTTTATATCGTTATAATTCTTCATTTCATACATAGTTCAAACGACCTTAATCACAATGGTAAATACGAACGTCTAAGACTTTATCCTCACTCCAATATCCATATTAGTCCCGGTTTTAAACTTTCACACACTTTTATGCCTCATTGCCGTATCAGAGTAAGCCAAAGAAGTTCAAACGCTCCGTTTGAACTTCTTCAAATCATCTCAAATTAGATTTTGATCGAACCCAGACTAGCACCTTTAACAAAAAATCGTTCAATGCTCTTCTCGACCGAAGCATCGGGAATCAGCGGCGGTGCCTGATGGGGTTTGGTACGTGCATCAATAATCACCTGATCACAACCCCAATGCTTGTGGTCATACCCGCTGTTAACCCCATACATATCATGTGAAGGGTTGCTGCGAGTAAAGGTTGCCCATAAGAAGTTGCTGAGGTTAGCACTCAGGAACGAACTGTCGTCACATAGAATGATCATCGGACACGAGTCCAGGCCTCCCTGTTCTTTCAATAGAGATGTGAATGCTTGCATCTCCTGTGCTGTATTCGCATAACTCGTAAAGGCCGATGTCTGGATCGAAACAATACCCGGCATGATGAGCTGTGGATTCTCATAACCACGAATGTTTTTCAAAGACCCCGGCACTTCCGTGCACAACTCTCGAACCTTGTCGCCATATGCTGCAAAAACAACTTTGCTGCCGCTGTTCAGTCCTGTACCCGAGTAATCCAAAGTATCAATCGTCGTATGGGTATGGAAATGAATATCCCGCTGCATATCCATACGCTCCAAGATATAGGTTAGGAATTCAACTTCCTTGTGGGTATCCAGAGGTTGCTGATCCTCAGCAGTAATAAACAGGTACTTCGCCAGACTGAGCTGACCCGTACCCAAAATGCGATTAGCAATCGTGAGCAACTCTGTCGGCTGCTTCACCGCCTGATACGGCGTGTAACGTTCACTGCCGATTGCAAACAGCAATGGATGGACCCCTGCCGCATCGACCGCATGCACTTCTTTGACACCAGGAATCTCCTGTTTAATCGCGTCTCCAGTAATCTCATGAATCAAATCACCAAAAGCCGTATCCTCTTGCGGTGGTCGACCAACAACCGTAAACGGCCAGATAGCATTAGGTTTGGCATAGACTTTATGCACACGCATTAGCGGGAATTCATGTGTCAGACTGTAATAACCCAGATGATCCCCGAACGGACCTTCGGGTTTTGTCTCTCCTGGATAGATATCACCCGTGATGACAAAATCAGCATCGTTACTGATGCAATACCCGTCCTTGTAACTGTACCGGAAGCGACGTCCGGCGAGCAAACCGGCAAATGTCATCTCACTGAGTCCTTCAGGCAGAGGCATAACCGCTGAGAGTGTATGTGCTGGTGGACCCCCAATGAAAATGCTGACTTTCAGTGGTTCTCCTTTTTTGACCGCTTTGGCTTGATGTATACCAATTCCGCGATGAATCTGATAGTGTAATCCAATTTCTTTGTTCATTTCAAAATCATTGCCATTCAGTTGAACCCGGTACATCCCCAAGTTTGAATTCATGATGCCTGGTTTGTCCGGATCTTCCGAATAAACCTGTGGTAACGTCACAAATGCCCCACCGTCCATAGGCCAGTGTTTGATGAGCGGCAGATCCGAGATTTGAATCTCTTGCGCGGACACCGGCAGGCTAATAGATTTCTGTTTTGGCAGCGCCTGCCACGCAGCAAGACCTGTTTGGACATGCTGAAATGGCGTCTTAAGCGCCTTCATGGGATCGTCACGAACTGCCATGACCCGTTGTACGCCTTCCAGCGTACCGCGGAACATGAACTTGCTTCGTTCCACCGTGCCGAACAGATTGGATACGGCCTGGAACTTTGAGCCTTTTACATTTTCGAATAACAACGCCGGGCCTTTAGCCTCGTGCACTTTCATGTGGATCGCTGCCATCTCCAGATGAGGATCAACCTCTTCTTTGACCCGAATCAAATGACCGTGCTGCTCCAGATCGTTAATACAATCTTCCATATTGCGATATTTCATTGGATGGCTCCATTCTGTGTATGATAAATTGATTAAGTTCATAGATTCACATAACGTCTCTTCTATTTTATCAAATGATTCCCTGCTAAACAAAACTATATATGAAATTTTGTCGAGTATCCTAATATCAAAAAAGCAATATGAAGCAATCTGAATCCTGAACGCACAGGAACCGATTGTTTTCATATTGCTGCTTTCTATTCTGGCTTGCCTTAAGTTGTAATGCTCGATCTTGGGATCGTGACCATAAACTGGGTGCCTTTACCTATTTCACTCTCTACATCAATTGTACATTGATGCAATTTCAAAATTTTAATTACAATGGACAACCCTAATCCATTGCCTCGAAGCGAGCTGCTTCGCGCTTTGTCCACCATGTAGAATCGATCAAAGATATACGGAAGTGCTTCCTCAGGTATACCTTGTCCAGAATCTCTAATCACTACCTTCACGAATGAAGATGTCGTCTCAATCTCGACATGAATGGTACCCTTAGGGCCGGTGTATTTGATCGCATTGTTTATTAAATTCTGCCAGACCTGATCGAACAAATCTTTGTCCACCGTGATCTCACAGGGCAACAAGTCCAGTTCGATCTCGATGTCCTTCTGCGCCCACTGCGGCTCTGCCAGTAAAATCGCCCTTCTTAATTGTTCATCTACCTGGAATGTGGTGAAATGAACCGGATGATGCTCTGAATCCAGCGAGGCTAGCCGAAGCAGATTATCGCTGAGCCTCGATAAGCGCAGCGTTTCCTCATATATAATATCCAAATGCTCTTTCTGCTCATCTAATGGAATAACACCATCTTGTAAGGCTCTGGTGAATCCTCTAATTGATGTGAGCGGAGACTGCATTTCATGAGAGACGTTGCTGACAAAGTCATCACGAACCGAATCGATTTTTTGCAACTCACTGGCCATATGATTAAAGCTCTCCATCAGTTCCCCGAACTCATCCTGATTATTATGTTTCAAGCGAACCGACAGGTCACCTGACGACATCTCCTTCGCTGCAACCGTTAATCTCTTAATTGGTTTCACAATGTACCCGGACATGAACAGGATCAGTAGGCTACCAATGACCAGTACTGTTAATAGTGAAGTTAAGAGCGTGTTTCGCAGTGTATGAAAAAGAGAGGAGAAATCACTTTGAATCAGAAATGTGCCGATCCCCTCGTTTGTTCCGGGAACACCTATGGTCGCAATTCCATCTTTACTGGACATGAACATTGCATCGGTTGTCCCCGCCTCAAATAACGAATGAACTTTATCCTCTGGCAAGGAAGACAACACTTCACTTTGTTGATTCACGGGAGTAATATTCAAGCCGTAGCGGGCAAAAATACCCAAGCTAGATTTCACTTTTTCCGGATCATCAATCAGGTTAATCATTGTAGCGATGTCTTCAGCAAAGGTAACCATAAAACGATTCGGCGCCTTTTCGCGGGACCCGTTATTGATCATAAAGGAGAGAATTAAACTCACCAGAACAATCCCGATAAACGTAGCTACAATTCGAAGTCGCAGGCTCTTCCTCAACATGTTCATGTCCGCTCCAGACGATATCCAAGTCCTCTTATCGTTGAGATCACTAGCTCAGGTACAGGTTCAAGCCGTTCCCTTAACCGTTTGATATGCACGTCGACCGTACGCTCATCGCCTTCATAATCGATGCCCCATAGATCATCTATAAGCTGTGTACGTGTGAATATTTTCCCTGGCGAACTCGCCAGAGAAAATAACAATTCACATTCCTTCTTTTTCAATTCGATGGTTTGTCCGTCCGCAACGACCATCAGATTGCCCAAATCAATCGTTACACCGCTGATCTGAATGATATTTGATGAACTTTTGTTATATCGTTTCAATAACGATTTCACACGCAGGATTAACTCCACAGGATCAAAAGGTTTAACCAGGTAATCGTCTGACCCGGCATTAAATCCTCTGACTTTGTCCTTGGATTCTCCCTTGGCTGTCACCATCAGGATCGGAATATCCAGATAAGACCGGATATCTTCCGTCAGTTCAATGCCGTCGATTCTCGGCATCATTACATCCACAATTGCCAGGTCAACTTTCGTATGAGAGAGAAGATCTAACGCCTCTTGACCGTCTGCTGCTTCCAGCACGGAAAATTGATTCTTTTCAAGATAAATTCGGATTAATTTGCGGATATGGGAATCATCGTCAACCACCAGAATCGTGTTCATGTAACCCTATCCTTTCCGCCATTGGTTTTATTCGTATCGCAAGGATTCCATCGGGTCCAGCTTCGCCGCTTTTGATGATGGCATCAAACCGGCCACGATACTAATCGCCGTACTTACCACAAGACCGAACAAGATGTAATATCCCGAGAGATTAATCAGTTTTGCTCCAAACGCATTGTCCAGAAGAATATTTAACACATAACTTATGATCACTGCAAAGATTACCGCAATAATACCACTAAATACGCCTAATAAGGCAGATTCGGAGAAGAATATTCGCTTGATATCTTTCTTTCTTGCTCCAATCGCCCGCAGTATTCCGATCTCTTTCGTCCGTTCAACGACACTAATATAGAGCACTACCAATATCATGATACCGGATACGATCAACGAAATGCCTGCAATACCCGCGAGTACAATGGAAGCCATACTTACATATGTCGTAATATTCTCCATGACCTTGGCCATCTGGGAGCCTGCGAAGCCAGCGTCAACAGCAGCTTCATTGATATCATTTACATATTTCATATCGGTTGCATAGGCGTTAACCTGAATCGGTCCAATCGTTATTCCTTTGTCCGAGTACATTTGCTCCAACGTCTCTGATGAAATGTATCCCGGGGATTGTTGCATTGGAGATCGTTGACCTGCCGCTTCATAGATCCCTGAGATGGTTACTTCTTTCTCCAAAATCACTGGTTTATTATTGCTATCCATCTCATTGATATATAGAAGCACGGACTTGCCGATCATGGAATCAGCTTGATCATTTCCGCTTAATTTATTCGCCGTATCGAGGGGTAACAATATCTCATTTTCTGCCGGGAGAACCCCCGTTGTCATCAGTGCTGGATCAAAAGCATCCGTTAATGTCGTTAACTGTGTGAGTCCTACACTTTGTTTTTCATTCACCATAGTGGATTTGCCTGTAATAGTTGTAATTGTCTCTACATGATCCACATTAGGAAAATTACGAATCGTCTCAACATCAGCTTCGGTAAAAGGTTCACCTGGTGCCATCAAGGCCTCAGGACCTTGCATGTCCTTGGCTTCTTCACTCGGCTTGGTTATATCCACGAGCAAAGGGTCCATACTTGAATTGATTTCGTCATTCATATACGTCGTTATACCATTCCCCAAGGAGAGCATCAGGAGTACACTTAATATACCTATAGATCCACCCAATGCTACCAGTACATTACGCTTGCCGTTGAGTTTCATATTTTTAAGTGCCATCTTGAATGAAGCAAGCAAGCTCAGGCTCCGGGAAGAATCCTGACCACTCTCGTAAACAGCCGTAGAAGGATCTTTCAGGTGAATATCGTCACTAATGCGCCCCTCTTCAACCTTCACAATCCGTGTACCGGAGTCAGCGACCTTCTGCGAGTGAGTTACGGCAATCACCAGCATTCCTTTTTTGGCTATACTGTCGAGCAGAGCGAGGATTTGATCTCCGTTTTCCCTATCCAGAGCACCCGTTGGTTCATCTGCAAGAATAATATCCGGATTGTTGGATAACGCCCGTGCGATGGAAACCCGTTGCTTCTGACCACCAGATAACTGGTTGGGACGTTTGTTCAGATGATCCTTCAGCCCGACCTCTGTCAAAATATCAACAGCACGTTGGTTGCGATCCTTCTCATTGGTATCCGTCATTTGCATCGCAATCGTCACATTTTCGAGGACAGACAGATGCGGGATCAGATTGAAATTTTGAAAGACAAAACCGATATTATTCTTCCGATAATCATCCATTTCCTTCTCTGTCATGGCACTTAAGTTCTTGCCACGAACAACGACGTCTCCTTCATAATCGGAATCCATCCCACCAATGATATTCATCAGCGTTGATTTACCACAGCCAGATTCGCCAAGGATAGAGACAAATTCCCCTGTCTCAAAACTCAGGTTCAAACCGTGGAGGACCGGAACTCTTTCTTTTCCATATAAGGTGTATGACTTCTTCACATTTTTAACTTCTAGTATTTTCATATGGATCTCTTCCTCTCCTGATCATGCACGATATCTATCTATTTGATGTTCATATCGTAACAAATCAGTATGAACTGATAATGAACTGGACCATTGCACCTATAAGAGGTTGTTCAAAAGAACTAAATACAAAAAAACACCTACACTTACTTGAAATGAATCTTCCTAAGTAAGTGTAGGTGTCCAAAATTTGATTAGATTAGTCCAGCTTTTGCAAGTAACCTTTTCACAATTGCCGCCGACTGCGCACGACTGATATCTGCTTCTGACATCAGTTTGCCATCAGCACCTTGTACCAGTTCTTGTTTAATTGCCGAAGCAACCGGCTCTGCTGCCCAAGCCTGTACTTTGGCACTATCGCTGTATGTGCTCAGCAGACTTGTTGTCTCTGACGCGTCGGCCTGTGCCAGACCGACCAGTTTCATCGCACGTGACACAATCGTCAGCGCTTCAGCACGAGAAATTTCACTATTGGGACGGAAGCTGTCGTCAGCATAACCTGAGATCAGGCCGTAGGACACAGCCGTCTGAACCTCATCCTCATACCAGCTTCCTGTCTTCACATCTGTGAACGATGCCGCTTCTGTGCTAATCGGGGAGTGCAGACCCAAACCTCTTAACAGAACAGCCGTGAACTCCGCTCGCGTAATACTCCGGTCTGGCGCAAACACGTTCTCACCAGTACCTTGTACGATCAGGCGGGATGCCAGATCCTGTACGTCATCCCGACTCCAGTGACTTGATACATCGCTGAATGTTGCCGGATGATAGATCAGCGCATAGGTACTGTTCGTCAAGCTGTTAATAATAGCAGAATCTTGTTTATTGCCTTTGATAACCTTAGTCGGCACATGCAGAAGGCTGCCATCGGGCTGAAGCACAACGCCTGTCGTGATCTTTGAACCATCCACTCCCTCTGGCAATGTAATGGAGCGCTCTACATAAGAGTTGAAACGATCCACATTAACTTGTTGTCCATTCCAGATGGCTTTTACTTCAAAATCAACTGGAGCTGCAACGACCGAAGTGTTCTGCATCTTATCCACTGCGGCCTGAATGGCTGATTGCTTGGATGTGGCACTAGGTGTAATAGCGATTTGAATGGTGATATCTTCCATTGGAACAGTGCTTCCAAATTGGTTCAGAACCTGATCAATCTGAATCTGATTTGCCGGGAGAGTGTACGTACCACTGTCTGTCTGAATGACAACTTCGGCATTACTTCCTTCCATCGTTTTAACCAATTTTCCGTTCAGTTCACCAACGACCGCACCCTTGCCAGTACCTGTAATCGGAAGTAGAAGCGTTTTTAGTCCACTTCCAATCTGATTAATGACTTTGTCATTATCCACGTGAACAGTGGTGGTAACCAGATTGTTTACCGTTGATGTGGTAGCCGATGCAGATTGTTCCTGTTTCTGTCCGTTGACATAGATGTCTACACCTTTGTTTACCGCCGGAGTCGATGGAACAGGGGTAATGACAGGGGAGGTTGGCGATACACTTCCTCCTCCACCACCCGAAGAGTTACCAGGGTTCGGTGTAGGTGTCGAACCAGAATTGTCACCACCTGAGTTTGCTGCTGTAATTGTGATTGTTCCACCGGACAATTCAGTGTAGCTCTGATGTTCCACATTCGTAAAATGCCAATGTTCTGAATCCGTTTGATCTACGGATAGCTGTTTCGTTCCAGGCGTCGCGTTGCTTTTGGCTTTGACCTCCATATCAAATAATTGGGTTTCATCTTCAATTGAATGGTCACCCCCGGTAAAATCAACCCATATGATTCGTACCCAGCCTTCCGCACTGTTAATTTCGTACTGGAAATCTGCTACACCATCTTCATTTGGGGATGTGGTGATGGCGTTGATCGATTTAGGCGTGATCCGAACAATTTCCAGTGCAGACGTATCATAATCAATCTGCATATTATAAGCTTTCACCCCGAAATATGACTTCTTCAATGCAACAGGTACATGAACGGTCTGCCCTGCTTGTACGCTTACATTTGCAAATTGTACTTGTGCTGGTTCTACCGGTTCTGCTCCAGCTGCATTTGGCAATATGAGCGAAGAGAGTAATGTCAGTGCGATCAGACCTGACATTGTTTTTCTGATTCTAGGACGTTTCTTCTTCGGTTGAAACATGTGATAGCCTCCATGTCTGTATCAATTGATAGATCGTATGGTAAAGATAGAAAATGTATTGTTATTCGTTATCTAAAATAAAAAATATGAATTAATCAGGGCGTTGTATTTTTTCTTTTCCAACAATGTATACTTTTCTAGGCTCCGTATTCGAGTCCCAAGTGGACTGAGTAATAACTTCGAGCACAAGATAATAACCTTCGTCCTCATCTTTAACGGTATACTTTGCTCCTGTTTCCCCCTCGATTGGCACCATATCTTCTCTCGAAGCTTCTGTTGCGCGGTACCACTGGTAAGAAGGAGTATTAATGTAATCATTGTAATCAATATCCATTATATAATGACTAACGCCAATTTCATTTCCAATTAACATGGCATTCTTCAATTCACCATTTAGTACATACGGCGCATCATCTACTTGTTTAAAGGTCAACACATAGTCATTGTTTTTTCCACCAAGTGTTTTGCCTTTGTATCCTATTAACAAAGCATCCATGTCCCCCAGAGTGGGTTCCATATTACGATCCACATCCATTCGGTTCATCTCTACATAAGAAAAGCTGCGGCGAGTCATCATGTTACGAAGATAATTGAAAAGGTCAGCTGCATCCAAAGAATTCACTTTCCCGTCTGCATTTACATCCCCTTTTTTACTAATGTAAAGTTCAATGTTATCCGTAACCGTTTCTGGTGCACCAGAGATCATATAATTTGCTTTCAATTCGATGTTGATTATGCCGCTTTGGCGAGGAATAACCACCAATGTACTGATAGGCGTTTGCGTATTCTCATCTTGTCTCGTTTCTACATACGCCTCAGCTATATTGCTATCACTTGAGATAGCTGTGAGCGTACTATACTCATCGGATCGAAAATGTGTACTTAGATTGATTCTGACGATATTATTGATGGTTACCTCGATAGGCACATCGGACACAAAAGAAGGATTATTTTCTTCCGATGAATAACTAAACCAGTTGATGCCATCGTTAAGAACTGGTCGTGAAATGTTTATTACCGGACCAATTGCACCTGCGTCAGCCTGCGGGAGCGTTCCACCTATAGGCAGTGCAATACCCAATCCGAGCGCAGTCAACATGCTTTTTTTCAATATCGGCTTAAGCCGTTTTTTGTTTTGTTTCCCCTTCAATTCATGTTCCTCCTCGTATACATTTCTAATTTGAACAACTACATGCTCAGTATAACGAGTCATTCTGAACCGATTCTGAACAGGACCATGGAACTATTTCCAGCTATAATTCGACAAAAAACGCCATGGAGTAAGCCTCCATAGCGTTTTGAGCACAGATATTTTTCCAGTTTGGATTAAATTCACTAAAAATTAAATTCCCTCAACAATCCGTTTGGCTCTAACCTTCACCTCACGGTAAAGTTCATCCTCATCAATCGTTAACAACTTCCTGCCTTGCATGAGGATCTGACCGTTCACAATCGTTGTGTCCACATCCGCCCCATTTACACTGTAAGCCAGTAACGATTCTACTTCATGTACAGGTTGAAGATGTGGTTTCACCAGATCGATCAGGATCAGATCAGCTTTACACCCCACCTCAAGCATACCCACTTCATCCTGTAGACCAAGCAGACTAGCACTTCCACGTGTAGCCATGCTTAGTACATCCTTGGCTGGCAAGCAAGTGGGATCGCCATAGTCCAGCTTTTGCAGCCAGGTCGCGGCTTTGATCTCTTCGAACATATCCACGGTTGTGGCACTTCCCGCTCCGTCGGTTCCGATCCCCACGTTAATCCCCTGGGCCAACATCTCGGTAATCGGAGCAATTCCACATCCCAGCTTCAGATTGCTGACCGGATTATGTGCTACACCACCGCGCATACCCTTCAATCTGCTGATATCCCTTCGATTGAGGTGTACACCATGCGCAAGCAACACATGTGCCTGTTCGAACATACCCGCCTCTTCCAAATACTCTGTCGGTGTCATGCCGTAACGTTCACGAATCTTCACAACTTCTTCCTTCGTCTCAGCCAGATGAATATGCAGCGGGATATCCTCCGTCACAGCCATGGCAATGACTTCACGGAGCGGCTCCATGGGACAAGTGTAGGGAGAGTGCGGTCCATACATGGTTGTAATCCGCCCCTCGGCCGCTCCAGACCAGCGCTGTACAAGATCGATCGCCTCTTGCAACCTGCGTCCCCCATCATCCTCCATGAATACCATTCCACGTGTAAGCGATGCCCGCATACCCGTTTGCTTCACCGCTTCTGCAATCTCGTTCATATGGATATACATATCCGCAAAAGCAGTGGTACCCGAACGGATCATCTCGGCAATGGATAACTTGGCCCCCCAATAGATATCTTCCGGGTTCATCCGCGCTTCGGCAGGCAACATTTTGCGTTCGAGCCAGTCCATCAGCTTCAGATCATCCGAGAATCCCCGGAGCAGGCTCATCGGTGTATGTTGGTGGGCATTAATCAGTCCTGGCATGGCAACCTTATTGCGACCATCGATAATCTCATCTTGCGGTTGAGGCACAATGTGATCAGCAATCTGCGTAATGCGATCTCCCTCAACACGAATATCCCCCGTGAAGGGGGCATCGGCATCTTTCATCGTCAGGATCGTAGCTTGCTGAATCAGTATACTCATTACATTCACGGCTCCTCTGAATTGGTTATGGTTCATTCCATATCCGAGGGTAAGCCTTCACGTAACGGCAAGGTCAAGTCATTTTAATTTTTGTATCGTCATCTTTCTGAAAGTTTGTATAAAGGGTTTGGGGTCAATCTCGACCATATATGGATATACTCCTGTGCTTGTGTGCAGATAGAAAAATCCACCTTCATCACCCATACGGCGAAATGACATATCAAACACTTCCGTAATGTTGAACTCGCGGTATTTGGTCACGATTTTATCTGAATACAGAATCATGGAGCGGGCATTCATCTCAATCTCTTGGGCGAGACCCGTCACTTCTCTCTGTACTTTGTAATACGGTAATACAGCAACGCAGTTCATGATCTCCCTCCCTCCATTCATGCCATGATTATTGTTCCATCATAGCAGATCGGAGGTTCCCAGCAAAAGAACATGAAACTAGGTGATCTGGGTGGTCACCTCTAGTGGCGTATGAAGTGCATCCTGAATGTCCTGCAAAGAGAGACACTGTTCAATGTGAAACACACCATGAGGCAACGCTGACTCCGTTCTATATACGCGTTCCGCCACAGCTGCTGCTACGGCTGCTGTTGCATCTGCTTCATTATCGCCAACAAGCAATTGTTCGACGCGGACTTGTTCCCCATTTTCCCATCCAATGGCATCGACCTTGACCGCATACATCGGCTCTCCTCCAGGAATAAGACCAAAGGCCTTCACCGTTCCATTCCGAATAGACGGGATACGCAACAACGAAAACAACCCTGCACGTTTGGAGATTGCCATGGATCCTGTGATCCAGCGGGAGTCCAGGCATAGTCGGGTGGATACAGTTGGAATTCGTAACGTCCGAGCAACCACGTGTTGATCTGAAAAGTTAAATCGATAGGCCTTCCGGTTTCCCAATTCCGCTCCAAAATCGATCCTTTTGCCATCTCCGAAACTTTGCACCTCAGTAGGCTTGCCCTTTTGCATGACCTGGTAGGTGGCATTCATCTGATCAACCGTCCACTCCACAGCAGCTTTTCCGTGTTTCTCTCCAAGTCCCAGCATCACGGTAATATCTGCTTCCTCCACCTGATCCATATGCATGGTCGCTTCGCGTACAAGCAAGTTCGTTACTCCCGGTGACAATCCAACGCTGAGGATCGCGGTCGATTGGGAACGTTGCATTTTGGTATGCAGCTGTTCAACCTGAGCGAGAAAATCATATTTTGCAGAAATATCAATATAATCGGTTCCGGCTTGTGCGCAGGCTTCAACGAACCGGGTATCGCTCTGATCAACACACATGATGACCAGCTTCACAGGCCTTAACATGGATGGCTCTACAGGTCGTGTTACATCCAGTTGAAGCGGTAGCACAGCACCACCTGTAGACCTACTGAACTCTTCCGCACGGTTCATGCGTGTACCCGCAGCCCATACTTTACCTGGGAACAATTTCCCCAGTTGACTACATATCATCTGCCCCACTTGACCATAACCACCAACCACCCAGATCTGATCTTTCATCGGCTTCACGTTAGTTTCGAATTGCATAATACCCCTCCACCCAGAACGCCCCGAAGTAACGTGTGATTTGTGAGAAACCGCATTCGGTCAGTAGCTGAGTCATCTCTTCAGAGCATATGGGATCAGATTCGCGGCCCAGAGAAGCAGCAAAGCGCTCCCACTCTTCAGGAAGCACGCCCACACTCAACATGTGATTCTTCCAAGCTTGCATCATGACTGAATGTGCAGGTGAACGAAGATCGGCATTTACAGCCGCAATGATTAGGGGTGCACCCGGTTTAAGTCTCGCTGCAAGGCCGGTCAGAAACGTTCTTTTGGCCTCCATCCCTTGAAGGAAATGCAACATGAGCATACTTGTCGCCCCATCATATAAAATATCCTCCGGCAACTCTTCAACCGTGACAGGTTGCAGCGTCACTCTGGAGCCAATACCCGCTTGCGCGACTCGTTTCTCAGCAAGTTGCAGCATCGGTAGCGAAGGATCTACTCCGGTCAATGTCCAACCGGCATGACGTGATCCAAGCTGTGCAATCTCTTTTCCCCCTCCCGCCCCGGCTATAAGTATATGAATACTGTTGTTATCTGCAAATGATGCTGCAAGCAGCCGTTCCATTAGATCATGCATATGAGAATAACCCGGAATTTTCAGGGCTATCGATTGTTCGTAACGATGAACATCTGCTGTTTCCCAGCTCATTGGTGATGGATTGTGATTCATGGGCACCGCGCTCCTCTTGAATTGAAGTTAGACTTGACTCGTTGTTCGTCTAATTTCATTATAGAAGGATACGGCGAGCCTACAATCCCAGAACATTGGGATATGCGCACAGAGAGAGGAGATATCTTGTTGACATCACGTATTGATCAGAATTACATACTTATCACTTCTCTTGAAAAAGGAACGTGGACCTCACGTACCTACCGGGAAGCTGTTCTCAAGCAGATCCATTCGGTTATCCCTTACGACGCATACTGTTTCACTACCGTTGATCCTCTGACTCTTCTCTCCACAGGAGCCGTGACAGAAGATGGCATTGAGGCCATTCATGATCGGTTATTCATCAATGAATACATGGAAGAAGATATACATAAATACGCTGAATTAATTCGCAGTGGTGAGTATACAGCTACACTTCATATGTCCAACTTACAGCTTGAACAAAGCCCTCGATATATCAACATTCTTCAGCCAGCGGGGTTCGGTGATGAACTACGTGCTGTATTGGTCAGTGGAGACGCTTGCTGGGGATATCTGACCCTATATCGTAAGACAGAAAGTGCTGTCTTTACAGAAGAGGAGCGGTGGATGATCCAGTCCTGGACCGCTTCTATTGCATCGATGCTGCGGTCCACGAGCCTGACACTGATCGATGAGATCACAAGTGAAAGTCCCGAGGAACCCGGAATTTTGATCACTTCGGATACGTTCCAGCTCTTATCCCTGAACGCCTCCGCGCAATATTGGCTGTCCCAATTGCGTACGCTGGAACATGTAGGGCCAGACATTCTGCCCCGTCCGGTACGTGCAGTGAGTTCCCACTTGCAGCGCAAGAATCGGGCTGAACGGGCTGAAGATACTCAACTTGCTCCCGACTCACCATCCAAAGTTTGCATTCAACTTCCGGATGGGCGTTACCTCATACTTCATGCCAGTCTCATGCAACAGCTTAAAGGACCGGATCAGATTGCTATCCGTTTGGAGCAGGCGATGCCGCAGGATTTGCTGCCCTTGCTTGCCGAAAGCCATGGATTATCCAGTCGAGAGCGGGAACTGCTCGGATATGTGCTGCGCAGCTATTCATCCAAAGAAATTGCTGCTGCGATGCATATTTCCGTCTACACGGTTCAGGATCATTTAAAATCCATTTTCGCCAAAACCAAGATATCCTCGCGTCGCGAGCTCATCTGGTATTTTGTTTCCCGTTTTCAGCTGTCAGATGAGCCTGCCATATAAATCCTGATGTAATTTCCCGATAATCAACTTGGCTATCAAACAATGAGTACAATCAAAAGATGCCAATACGACATCCTCGTAATGGCATCTTTTTCTATATGCTATTTATTAAGAAGCCTAGCGGTAATGCAGGCTAGCTTCGATCGTTGAACTTTTGATATCGTGCATTCTGCTTTAATAAGCAACGCACAATCCTGCCAAGCCGTTTTCCACAAAATATTCAGACCATATCATTGATTGTGTTATTTGGCTTTTGCTAGTAAATAAAGAAAATATGGAACACTAATAACTGTAATAACGATTCCTGTCGGCACATCTCCTACGAGTCTAACCGTGCGCGTAATCGTGTCAGCCAACACCACGATTAGTCCCCCGGCCAAGCTGGCAGCCGGAATGAGCAATTTGTGATCGGGACCGACCAGTTTTCTGGCCATATGCGGAGCGATCAAGCCAACGAAAAAGAAGCTTCCCCCCACGGCTACACTGCCAGAGGATAAAGCAACAGCCGCGATTGACAACCCAAAAAACTGCCGTTTCACGGAAACACCAAGCCCCTGTGCTGTCTGATTGCCCAGATGGAGGACATTCAGTATGCGAGCCTTGTAAAAAATATAGCCGAGTAAGATCAAGACCCATGGTGTCAGTATGGAAATATAACCCCAATCATCGCCCCATAGGCTCCCCGCCAGCCAATACAGCATGAAGTTCATCTGCGAATCATCCAGCTTGAGTGTCAAGAAGGTCGTCAGCGCCCCGTACCCGCTTCCTAACGCGACCCCGGTCAGGATCAAACCGATTGGCGAGATGTCTCGTCCGCGGCGATACGATAATAAGAAGATCAAACCCGCTGCCAATAGTCCGCCAACAAAAGCCAACAGAGGCAGAGCAATAAAGGAACTCTTGCCTGTGGATTCAATGAATACAACGAAGAACAGGACAAACAAACCCGATCCCGAACTAATTCCCAGTGTACCCGGGCTAGCCATGTCATTACGCAGCAAACTCTGCATCACGACCCCCGCCGCTCCCATTCCCAGACCTACCAAAATCGAAAGTACAATTCGTGGCAGACGAAAATCAAACACAATCAGATTTTGCTTATCGGTACCGTTTCCTATGAGAACGTTCAGCACTTCTAGCGGTGAAAGATTCATCTTGCCAGAATTCATGCTAATGATCGCAAACACAAGGATGAGCACCATAAGCACTACATTGATGATAATGCCTCGTTTCACCGTATAACGCCGCTTGGTCATTCATATTCCCTCCTTTGTCTTCGCGCCAAGAAGAGAAAATACGGCACACCAATGATAGAAAATATAATGGCAATCGGCGTTTCGAACGGTTTATTGATCAAACGTCCAGCCAAATCGGCCGATACGGTCAGCAACGCACCATATAACGCCGCTGCCGGAATAATATATCGATAGTCGACACCTACCATGTATCGCACAATATGCGGGGTAATCAGACCCACAAAACCAACCGGGCCAACCACAACAACAGCCAATCCAGTCAGTACAAGTACAATAATTGTCGACAAAATTTTGACCAGTCCGCTACGAATGCCGAGTCCACTTGCTACATCATCTCCCAAACTGAGCAATGTAACCGAAGGGGAAAGCGCCAGTGCCAGCAGTATACCACCAACAAAAAGCGGTGAGATAATCAACAGTTCACCCCATTTGACACCCGCTGTACTACCCGCCGTCCAGAATGTCAATGCTCGCCCCAAATCATAATTAATTGCCAAATACTGACTGAGTGCACCAAACAACATTGAAATAGACAGACCTGCCAGTACAAGCCGCTGAGGCGTCATTCCGCGATTGCCCAGTGACGCGGTAAAGTAGGTCATACCGGTGGCGATCGCTGCTCCCAGACAAGCGAACAACATCATCTGCCAATACGAATAACCCGGCAGAAAGGCCAGGCAAAGTGCAATTGCAAATGCTGCGCCAGAGCTAATCCCCATGAGCCCGGAGTCGGCCAGCGGATTACGCGTTGTCCCCTGCATGATCGCGCCACATACTGCAAGGCTACACCCGACGATCAGATCAGCTACGGTACGCGGAAGACGCATGGTTTGAATAATTTGATGTTCAGTGAGCATTGGATCAAATCGGAAAATAGCCTCCCATACCGTTGCTAACCTCATATCAGCAGCACCAAACATAATTGATGCCGCCGACATGAGAACCGTTAATCCAAGCCCTACTACCATGTACATGGTGAAGTTCATCGCCTCACGGCGTTTTTGTTCAGGCTTGCTTTTCATCTCGTTTCCCTTTCATCACCTATTTACAATCCAAACGAATATGGTTATTAACGTCCATAAATTCGACTGGTCATGTTTGAAAATTTGGAGTGCTCAATTAAAATTTCGTTCTAACTCTTATTTAGCTAATGCCAGCAATTGACTAACAATATAATCAATCAATGCACTGGAAGTCATTACGTCGGTGGACCAAGATAGCGAAGAATCCACCTTTACGATCCGATTATGTTGCACAGCAGGTATGGCATTCCACACTGCATTATTAGCAGCAACGTTTCCATCTCCTAAGAAGATCATATAATCCCCAGAGTAAGCGGGTAATACTTCCATGGAGACATCACCCCAATATTTATTTGCATCAATAATATCCGTTTGGACTTTTGAAGGTGCCTGCAATTGAAGTTCATCGTAAATAAGCTCACCAACGGCATGCTTGGCTCCAGCTATGTAGTTACTTTTATCACTGAATTCTCCAACCGTAATCGTCACATCGGATAGGCCCGCATTCTGAAAGGCCAACTTTGCTTCTTCGATTTTTCCGGTATAAGCATTCAAAACATCCTTAGCCTCTTCCTGTTTGTTCAAAACATCGCTAATAAATTGTATCCGCTCTTCTGTAGTCATATCACCATAGGGAACATAAATGGTCGGGGCAATTTTGGATAAATCATCATACGACTCATCACTCCATGCCAAAATGATAAGATCAGGCTCAAGCGTCATGATATCTTCCGGCTCCATGGCTACTTTTATGGAGTCTGTAATCTGGTTAGCATAAACAGGCTCTGTCTCCCCCCGTGCAGCTCTAGCCACACCTAAAGGAGTTACACCTAGGGCCACCACATCACCAACCAAATAATCAACTACAACTCGCTGAGGGTTGTTAGGTACCTCAACATCACCCTTAACTGTGGATATCGTTCTGGTCTGCGAGACTGCTTCTGAAGCTTTTGTCTCCGACCCTTCCTGTTGTGTCGTCTGCTGTGTCTGCGCAGGTGTTGTATTTGCCGTTCCCCCATTATTCGCTGGCGTCCCTGACGTACATGCCGTCAATAACAGCATCATGCTTATCGCCGCCGCCAAAATCATTTCTTTACTTCTTAATGTTCCAAACATCGTTGATTCCCCATCTCTATAAGACTTGACTAGACTTGCTAGTTCCCTCTCATCGTAAGGGAGATGAGAATCATTATCAATACCATCAACCTGCATGGATAGTGCGTTTATTTTCCGATAATCACTTGGTGTCATCTTGTAATGCTTCTTAAACATTCGGAACAGGTTTTTCTCATCTGCGAAACCAGCTCCTGTCGCGATTTCTTTAACCGTCGCTTCTGTATGTTTCAGGTCATGGCAGGCAGCTTCAATCCTTCTCTGAATGAGATACTCCTGTAAGTTCATCCCTTCCCTTTTTTTGAACAACCGCGTTAATTGTCCACCACTGATCCCAAACATATCGGCAATTTGTTGAAACATAATCGGCTCCCTGTAATGTTTATCGAGATATATCTTGGCAGAACCGGCTGGATCTGGCTGGAGATACCGAATCTCACCACCCTCCAAATCCCTGTAGACCTCATGAATCAATTGATATAGAAAACTTTTAGCCTGTAGCTGATCCATCGCTTTGCCACGTTTCCAGCCATTCATCATCCGTTGGAACCAATCGCGTAGCAAGATGGGATCACTTGGCGTATAACCAAACTGTTGAACAAATGGATTTACTTGCTCCAGTAATTGTTGCAGATGTTTCTTGTAAAAAAGAGGTGATTCTGCTCTATAAAACACCATAAAGGTCTTCACAATCTCCTCTTTAGGCGTAATACTGAGCATGCTCCCCTTCCCGCCGTGAACTAAACCGAAGCGTTCCATTGCAAATGTGGTTTCATTCAGTTGGATTTGCGCTTCTCCCCCATATGCATAGATAAACATGCTACTAGGCATTTTATATTGTTCCAACGGGTATTGTGACTCTACATTCTGAAAGCGTACATCTATTAATGTAATGATCGAACGTGTCCAGATACTGGCCATCATATCAATCATCTCCGGTGTAAATCCCTGTCTTGCTTCTTCCTCTTGCATCTATCCGCACTCCTCGTTTCACTTTTTCCAATGTATACATCACTCAATAATTGATATTGATTATCAATATCACATTTGATCAGGTAAGTATATATCATTAAGTGATATTGGGGAACAGGCAGTGGACGTTATGCTTCTCATCGGCTTTCGTAAAAGACTGAAAAAAAGGAACACCTGATAGCACAAAAAGAAGCCTGATCCATATGGATCAGACTTCTTATGTTTTTTGTGTTCAACAAGTTTACGTAGTCACCACGCTTCTCTTGTCACCTGCGACCAAATTTATTAAGACTTTGCAGGTTTCCGAGAAGGTTTGGCGGAGCTGGATTTTTTATTCTTTTTCTTACTTACTTCCACAACCACAGGTTCCTGTGGGTGCTCCACCGGGTACATTTTGCGGAACAATAACGTCTGCAGTACCAGGAAGGAACCCCCAACTGTCCAGTAGAGCGGCATCGCTGCCGGGGCTGAAAGGGAAAAGAAAGCCATCATCAATGGGGAGAGATATCCCATAATGGCGAACTGTTTTCGCTGCTCAGGCGCCATATTGGCTTGTGATACTTTAGCTTGGATCAGATATATGACTGCAACCACCACAGCGAGCACGTAATCCGGCGCTCCCAGTTTGAACCAAAGGAACGAATGGGAGGACAACTCCGGTGTAAGTCGGATGGCTGTGTAAATACCTGAAAGTATAGGCAGCTGAATGAGCATCGGCAAGCAACCAATGTTCAGCGGATTAAACTTATGTTTCTTGTATAGTTCCATTGTTTCCTGAGACAACTTTTGCTTATCAGCAGGGTCATTTTTGCCTTCATATTTTTTCTTGAGCGCATCCATTTCGGGTTTCATGGCGTTCATGATGACTCGTGTTCCCTGCTGGGACTTGGCTTGACGCATCATCAATGGCAACAGTGCTAAACGAATGACCAGCGTAATCACGATAATCGCGACCCCGTAGCTTCCGTTAAATATAGTCGCAATATGCTGAATCAGATACGACAGTGGAAATACAATGTAGTGATTAAAAAATCCCGGTGTCGATGAAGTAATCTCCGACACGTTGTTGCTGCATCCGGCAAGCAGCATGACTGCAAACAAAATCACAATCAGGCCATAGATCCGTCCCTTGCCCGAAGTAAAAGTGAATCCCTTGTTGGTCTTATGTTCCATATATATCCTCCTCGTTGATTTGTTGACCAATCGTTCAACGAGGAATGACAATCTGGTTCATCTTCATCGGGCGCTTCTCTTCGTCTAATCATGCGGCTCCAGTCTTCCTGTCTGTGCTGTCTGTCCAAACACAGGGCGGGAAGTACAGGTTCAAGTCCACCACCGACGCCACCTTCCACCCAGTACTCTGTCATGCCACAATGAAGATGGGCAATATAGGCATAACTGACGGTGAAGATGAGTCCAATCGAGAATAAATATGGTAATAACTCCTGCAGTTCAAACAAGGGATTCACCCCCTTTATAGGTTAGTTTTTATATTATAACACTTACATATTGTTTTTGCATAAATCCGTACGTGAAAACAACTACTATTCAGCTATTCCGTTCTCAATTTGGACATTTCTAGCTCAGCTCGGTGTCTCGCCACGTTATAAGAAGGCCATGAACGATTTGATGAATCCTCGTCCAAGTAGACTTGACGTTCCAGCATTTCCCTTTTGAGATCGGGGTACTCCTCCAGAGCAAACGCACGAAGTAACGGAACTGCATCTGCTGACAGACTCGCCAAATAGGTTGCATCAATATTGCCAGTCTGATGATAACGTTCAATATTCAGCTCGGCAATCCGTTTATCCATGCCCACATAGTTGACAGCAACATAAGCTGTGAGCGCCAGCACAATATACCAGCGGATCAGCGGTATGGACGTGTACCGTATACGAAGGCCAGCAATCAGCAACAGGAGTGCAAGGAAGATCATGAATGCGTGTACCAGAAAGCGGATGTATGTATATCCATATGCCTGTTCATACAGATTTAGGCGCATAAAAGCGGAATACAACATGATTGCTGAACAGCTGACCAGAATCAGGAGAAGTGCCTGATGCACGATCATGCCTACTTTTCCACTCGAACGTGTGAATTGCAATGCAACAATAAGAATAAAGAAATTAATACCTGTAACGAGAATTAACTCTGCGAATCCGCTTCTCGCATACTCAGCGTAAGACAGATCTACCGGAAGATGTCCCTCTCCCGCACCAAACAGATACGAAAACTGTACAAGAACGAACATAACGTACACACAGTTGATGACGATCAGCATGGTGCCCACAATGATGGGGTCCAATCTGAATGGTTCCCGATGAACCGGAGTGTGTTCGGGCTCGGGTGTAATTTTATTCGTAACCTGACCCTTAGGGAGTGGACCCACAGGAGAGAATATGTAGGTGTGATTATGCTTATCAACTGTGGTTGCTGCGCCATTTTTCCAATGTGCATTCTCTCTCTTCTCTGCCTCATATTGCATCGGCTGGACAAATCCCCATACATAACCGAACAGAACTACACCTGCAATGACAATCCAGATGATTCTCGGTATCCCTGGGGTAAAAGCCAGCTGATTCAACCACTCCGGAAAACCGGCTAAATACTGGTCGAAGACCCCGTCAGCAGAAGACAGTAACGCGATGACGACAACAAGGATAGGCAAGGATGCCACAAGGCCAATGAGCACTTTGAAAACAACCGTTTTCTGTGATTTGCCCATGCCACGCCCGCCTGCTCTCACAGCAAGGGCCGCAACAGTCCCCCAATGACGTATGGCTTGAGGCAGTAAATGGTCAATTGCCGTACCAATCAAACCAAGCTCCCACCACTGCTTCCGTTTTCTGCCCATTAGATAGGTCATATGTAAGATAATTACGCCGGGTACAACCAGGAAATTAAGAACACGGAACAGTTCATTGTCGTATAACAGGAACGTTAGCGACAACAATAGCACTACAGCCGCCACAAAAGCATCAATGAACTTGAAAGACCTCATGCGGTCCCTTGCAAACAGATACATGAACACATAAAAGAGAATTACAAAGATAGGATACGATACGCCAATCTCATTACCATAGAATAAATACTGGTGAATGATCGCTAGCACCCATGCAGACAGTAGCGTGATTAGAGCGCGTTGTGGTGAAGCCATTATTTTATCAATCATGGGAAAAACCTCCATTAACCTTTCTATGCTATATTTTAGATGATAAAATAGGAATATAAATAGAAATTATAATCGACAAAACTTCTTATTTTAGAGGAATACGTCAGAGTTCACCTCCAGGAGGGAATCAACACTTGAAATTACATCAGCAATATCTGCTGTTGCATCGTCATTACGGTCACCATACAGAACATGAACTTACACTCGCCGATCTCGCTGAGTTGCTAAATTGTACACACCGAAATATGTTAACGATTGTCAAAAAGATGGTCGCCCATGATTGGATTCGTTGGGTTTCCCAGCGTGGCCGGGGTCGTCGTTCATCACTGACCTTGCTTGTTCCTGCTGATCAAATCGCCGCAGAATATATGATGGAGGCTATGAATCGCCGGGAGTTGCAAGAAGCTGCCGAGCAGGTGAGTGCATTCTCGAGCTCAACAACCATGCAGGATCATCTAAATCAGTGGTTGCTTGGGTATTCGGGACATCATACGGAAGCCGGCACCAACAATGAGCAGATTGATACGCTTCGGTTGCCCCTGCGCCAACAGCTTCATGCGCTTGATCCGCTGTACATTAATCTGCTCGCTGAGTCCTTTGTGACTAGCCATGTCTTTGACGGGTTGGTTCAACGTGGTGAACAAGGTGAGATTCTCCCCTGTCTCGCTCATACTTGGGATGTCAGTGCAGACCGACAGACCTGGACGTTTTATTTACGAAAAGGTATTACATTTCACAATGGTCAGATGCTGACGTCCCATGATATTGTGCATACGTTTGAACGTCTGCAATCTACAGATCGTCGGACACTGTACCGTGATGTAAGTAAACAGCTCCTATCTATTGAAGCGGTCAGTCCCTTGACCGTGTGTTTTCGGCTTAAAAAACCTCACGAATTGTTTTTGTCCTTTCTTACAACAAGTCGTGCGGCGATTGTACCCTCACCGGGAACACACGAACAGAAGATGAATCATGCGGGTGATCTGCATGGAATGCAAAAACCTGTCGGGACGGGGCCGTTCAAGGTCACTGCCTGGGATGATCACTTGTGCAGACTTGAAGCCTTTTCATCGTATTTTCAAGGTAGAGCACATATGGACCGGGTAGATATCCTGCAAATTCCGTGGAGTGCCTCGGCCAAAATGGATGATAGCCAAGATATCGAAACTCCGTTCTTTCATCTTGTTCATAATCCGTCTTCGTCTGCGGGTGCAGACTGGACACAGATTAGTGCAGGGGTGATAGTTCATAAATTACTCACGTGTAATACGCAAAAAACCGGACCGTTAAACGATCCGGAAGTAAGAGCACACCTTCAGTCATGCCTTGCTGGAATGTATAGAGATGACGGACATGCAGATGACTCTGAGGTCATGGAGACTGATTTTAGTGTGGTAAATACCAAGAAAGTCCAGGTCCACTCGGAGGGATTTAGCCATGTATCGATAAGTTCGATATCCTCCAGTCCCATCTCCTTGCACATTGCAACCATTCCACAATATCGCAGGGATGCTAAACATCTGGCGTCCATACTGGAGCAGTACGGTTTCTCCTGTACCGTCCGTACCGCTACGATGGAGCAGTTCAAAGGAAATCTCCGGCTGGAATCTGATCTGATTCTCTTCTCTCTCATTCGGGACAGGGACGAAGAACTACGCCGGTATGATCTCTACTCCACGTTGTCTGAGCATCTGGAAGATTCGGCTCGTACAATTATCCATGAGATGTTGCAAACCATTATCGCCTCTCCGATTGCAGCAGATCGAACTTCTGAATTATACCGAATTGAACAATTCTTGGTCGGTCAGAATTTACTGTTCCATTTATCCGTAAAGCCAGTAGAAACCGCATATTTGCCTTCGGTGCGTGGTCTATCTTTCAACAGCCAGGGCTGGGTGAACCTGCGTCATATCTGGTTTCCTTCTGACGCACGATCACATCCGTAAGATTAAACATCGTATTATATGACTTATACCATCCGATCACGTATCTTTTTTATTTTGACATTGTCGTGATCGGCTCTCCCTGTTTGCTTCTCAATGAAATAGTATCTTTACGTCGATATACTCCAAGCAGTAAACCCATCATGGCGTATTCTAAGATCACATGAGAACCAAATCCAATAAAAGGGAAAGTGACGCTGACAATCGGAACCTTTCCCGTAGTCATTGCAAGGGAGTAAAGCATTTGCAAAGAAAACATCAACGTAATGCTGAACACGATCATACGACCAAATTCATCGAGTACACGAGGTAGCATTTTCAGCATACTAGTAAGAAACCATACGATTCCAAGCAACAGCAGTATGCCTGCTAACCAACCAAATACATCAATAAGCACTACACCGGGATAGTCCATATAAAATCCTGTAAAGTGGTCCAAAGACGTGTCAGAACCGTTTCCCCACCATCCGGCGGAATGAAGAATACTCATAATTGAGTGGTTATAGCTACCATGTCCTAGCGGGTCATTTTGGAGATTAAACACGGCAGTGAGTCTCTCAAACCGCCTGTACTCACCACTCAAAAACAATTGCATCATAGTGACAAGTCCCGCAATTGCAGCCCCTACAAATGTATAAAGCCATTTTTGTGTAATCCAGGCAAACAAGATAATAGTTGCCGTTCCGAATGGAAACAATCGCACCCAATCTGAAGCTTGTAACAGGCTAAAAGAAGGCAAAGCCACAAGAAGAATATAAGTTGAGACGGATTGTACGTCACACTTAGTACGCAGCTTATCCAGCATAATCGCGCCTATGGCGAGGGGCAATACCCACATGGATATCGTCGTGAGATCAATAGTTAACCCAAATATGCTCCAGAACCGTTGTACACCATAATCAAACGGTGATACCAGCGGATTAATCCACAACATACCACTTAACAAAATATAGATCCACCAGGCAGATTTCTTCCATTTTTGATAATCAAAATACATCAAAAACACCATCAGTACTAAACCAAATATAGTGTAGATCAAATGACTTTTATACAAGAACTGAAACCTTTCAACTGAGATATTTGTTGTATAAATCCACGTCAGCAGCAGACTTATGATTAGCAAACTGGAAAGTCCCGTTAACAGGCCCCAGTGCATACGATGGCGATGCAACCGGTGCATACTCTTGCCTACGACAGCAGGATCACCCATCTGTTCAATGGCATGTGCAATTGCTTCTTCTTCTGTATAACCTTCTTGTTCTTTGTCCAAAATGATCTCTTCCATGTGGTTTCCCAACTCATCACGCAGGTCGTTATGTACTTCGCGAGCTTTAACCTGAACACACATGTGATCAAGATAATGCTGAATTCGTTCATCTCGATTCGTCATGTCAGGCCTCCTTCCCCAAGCACCCGATCCACAGCTCTACGGAACAAATTCCACTCCGCTTTTTTACTTTCTAAGGCCTCCATGCCCTTGTCACGAATCGAATAATATTTACGTTTACGGCCTTCAACCTCCATCCAGTACGACTCTACCCATCCTTCAATCTCCATGGCATGCAAAATAGGATATAACGTGCCCTCTTTCAGATTAAACACACCCTCAGATTGACGATGTAATTCCTTAATTAATTCATAACCATACAACGGTCGTTCCTTCAATAAAGTTAGGATTAGTGTCTCGGTACTCCCCTTAATCATTTGTTTGTTAACCTGCAACGCGCTCACTCCTTCCTTTTCATACTTTTAAATCTCTTCTGATCATATACATTGGAAACCTATGCATAGAACAACTAGGTATGATATTACCTTATCCTTCCTTTTCTGTCTAGCTAACATGCTTCTTTATTTATGTTAAAATGAACAAGTCCTTTCATTCACGTACTCTAATGATGAATCTATCTATTCGTATAACTCAATTACATATCTTATTTTTTGAATCTAGTTAAGGAGGCATTACATTCATGAGCAAACTAATTTTCTTTCTCGGCGGGGCCGGAAGTGGCAAGACCACCCTTGCCAAAGCCCTTTCCCGTAAACATAAAGCGGCTTTCTTTGATATGGATATTCTACTTCGACCCGCGGCTGAGGCAATTATGACCCTTCGGGGACTTGATCCATCCGACCGAGATTCGCCTGAATACAAAAGGTTGTGCCGTGATCTTGGGTACCGCATTACGATGGATGCCGCTCTGGATAACGTTCAGTTGGGTATCGATACGATCGTTGTGGGGCCATTTACCAAAGAAATCGGTACCCCGGATTGGATTGCTCAGGAACTTGCACGAATTGGACATACCCTGGAAGATACGGATGTGCGTGTGGCCTATATTTATCTTGAGAATGAAGCGTTGTATCACAAACGGATCACAGCAAGACTATCTCCATTGGATGAATGGAAACTCGCAAACTGGGATGCCTTCACAGCTTCTCTCGTCCGTAAAGAAGTAGCCTGGCCGCTCCCTGCTTCATCCGTCGCTTATATTGACAATTCCAGTGATGATCCTGCGATTTCCTATGCCGAACTTGAACGACGGATGTACGAGTAGCTTTATAAAATTCACATCACAATTCCTTTGCAATATGTCGCTTCACATGGAAAATAAAAAAGACGAAACAAAAAGAGGTATTTGTCGAGACCCCCGTTGGGTCCATCATGACAAATACCTCTTTTTCATATATTCAAGATCATCTTTTCATATGTTCAAGATCATTCGCAACTCACTATTCACCTTCTGCGATTGCGGGATCACGCAAAAAGGTTTGCGGAAGTCCTGCCGTAATAAGTGCGTACTACGGAATCGCCATTACATTCGAACTGATAGATTATAGATGTACTTAAATGTAAGAGAGCCAACATCTCTCAACTCAAAGGAGAATTTCATGAAATCTTACGTAGCAACATGTCCAACTCAACAACAACAGAACTACAAATCGAATCCTAAATGGAAACGTGCCGTAGCCAACATCCTTCTGGTTGCATCTCTGAGTTTCACCACGATAACCAGTGTATCGGCAGAGAATAGTCTCCCCCTTCACCAGGTAACCCCTCAGGAAACGGAATCGTTCATCAATCAATTCTTCGCCCAGCCTGAAGTGAAGTCTGCTCTGAAAGGGGCTGTCGTCACCGTTGTTCACGATCAACAGATTGTGTTGAATAAAGGATATGGTTATGCCAATGCGGAAAAACAAATTCCCGTCGAGGCCGACTCCACCCTGTTCCGTGTAGCCTCCATCTCCAAAACGCTGACAGCAACCGCTATTATGCAATTGGCCGAGCAAGGTAACGTAAAGCTTGATCAGGATATCAGCGCATACACAGACGCTTTGCATCTGACCAACCATACCGGAACAACGTTAACATTGGAACATCTGATGACCCACACCAGCGGGTTTGATTTCACAGATGTAGCAGCTACAGACAGAGAACTGGAAAGTTCTTATCCGCTTGAGCAATTCATCCAAGACAACAAACCGTCCGTTGTTCGCAATCCAGGAGAAGTTTTCCGTTACGACAATTACGGCTATGCACTCTTGGGCTACATTATTCAGAAACAGTCCAAACTTCCGTTTGAGACTTATGTACAACAGCATATTTTCCAGCCACTCGGTATGTCGGATAGCCATTTTACACTAAGCAAAGACTCCCTCAGTAAACTCGCAACTCCTTATGGCGCTGAAGGGCAGGCATTACCGCAATATCCCAATGTACCGGATAGCTCACCTGAGGGCGGATTAATTACGACTGGACGGGATATGTCTCATTTTATGCTTGCGCAGCTCAATCAAGGTTCGTACCAGGGTGCACGTATACTCGAACCGGCATCCGTCCAGGACATGCAAACGTTGGATGTCTCCATACACCCTGATATACCCGGCACAGGTTACGGATTCGAATCCACCTATTCGCAATATAATCATGGACGGAAAGTCGTGAGTAAAGCAGGCGATCTTGCGGGCTTCCACTCCAATCTATGGCTCTTGCCTAACGAGAAGACCGGACTATTTATCGTCTCCAACAGTGATGGACCAGATGTGCGAGAAGCGCTTTTTCAAGCATTTATGGATCATTTTTATCCGAACAAAGAGACCCAAGATGTCAATTATATCGTACCCGAGTTTTCACTCCGTACCTACGAGGGACTATATCGGGATATTCGCTTGCCCGCATGGTTGTATGATATTTCAGCAACAGAGAAAGGGCTTCAGGTTATAGACGCTTATGGCACTCACAACTTAACACCCGTTAAGGACATGTTGTTCATGGATGAGGACGGTAAACTCGCTGGTTTCAAAAAAAATCAGTTAGGTGAAATCACGTATTTCTATTACAACAAGTCAGATAGCTGGTCCGAAAAATTGGCTGAAGCCAAGCCTTATGAAGATGTGCCAGAAGACCATCCCTATGCTCCGTACATCTATCGCTTAACACAGATTGGCCTGTATCCACAGGATCAATCCCAATTTGAACCAGAGAAGCCTGTAAGTCGTGGAGAGTTTGTAACACAGGTCGTAGGCATAAGCGGGATGTCGATTTCGACTCAATCACCAAAATTTAAAGACACCCAATCAAGTCCCTATGCCGCCTACATTCAAACCGCCCTGGAACTGGGAATTGTGCAAGGAAATACCCGTGGATTGTTCCATCCTGACCAAGCTATAACAAGGCAAGAGGCCGCGGTGATTATTTCGAGAACGGCTCAACAACTACTTGGTGCACCTACCGTAACTGCCAATCTTACCGGTTCACAGGATCGTTGGGCTAAAGAAGGGGTTCAATTTGTAGTCGCTTTAGGTCTCTACGGTCCAGAAGTATCCATATCCAGCAGCGGTGCTGTGGATTATAAATCGAAGCAGCCTATGCTCAGACAGGAATCATCAGTTTTGATGTACAAAATGTTAGGCACTCTGCTACATTAACATAGAGTGCTGCTTGGCAAGCCATGTCATTGCTACATGGCTTGTTTTTCCACTTCATTTTACCAATGATGCATTTTATAAGAACGGATGATTTTACCATGCGACTAAAACTCTCATTACATAGATTGATGAAAACTAAATTTAATTTCGTGTGGTTTGTCACGATGTTGTGCTTTACACTAACAGCCACATATATCCATATCTCGTCATTTATGAATCCTTATATCGGACTTTCGTTGACACCAAATGCCTCTAATTCTTGGGCAGTACATGATGTAGATCCTCAAGGTTTGGCATATACATCCGGGATTAGATCGGGTGACACTGTTATCTCGTTGGAATCCAAAGGAGAAGTCCGATTACTCCATCAAAAAGGTGAATTCTTAGTGACTGAAGCCTATACCATTAGCGTTGAGAATTCTCGCGGTCAGGCATCCGAACATACCATGAAGCCTGGGCCACGTGAATGGTTTAACATCGGATTCTCATCCATTTTGGAGTTATTGCTATTGGTGACAGGAAGCTACGCCCTGTTTAACCAACCCGGTTCACGAGTGATGCGTCTGTTCTACCTGCTTAACCTGTCCATGGCCATATGTATATTGACGATATACACATCCCAGTTGCCTTTATCCAATTATATTCTGGCCTTTTGTGCGGCATGGTTACCTTACTGTCTAGCCGCTTTTTATGTGTCTTTTGTATTCCGTACCCGTCTGCATCGTTTTCGGTGGTTACTATTCATCAGCAGAGGTATTGCAGTTGCTTATTCTGCAGGCCTAGTATATTTATACATCAAGCAGTGGATGATGATCGATGTTCAGATCAATCAAGGCATTACCACCGTCAGTACTCCTGTTGCGCCGTCTGGTCCAACCAATCTGCTTAACTTTATTCTTTGCGCAACCCTTCTGATCTTAATCTGGATGACATGGGTTAATCGTAAAAGCTACAATCGCAAGGAGCAGAACCAGCTATTGCTCATGTTAACAGGAATTATTTTTAGCCTAATTCCCTTCATCATCTGTTTTGCTATTCCAACCCTGCTTCAAGGTGAACCATTATTGCCTTTAGAGTACACATTAATTGGATTTCTTCCTTTATCATGGATGTTCACTTATGTACTTGTACAACGGAGCATGCTTGACTTCAAACTGGTTATGCCAAGATTGATGATTCATGGACTATATGCTTTGATCGTATTTTTACTGTTTCTGGCTGCTTCTTACCTGCATTCGTTAATTCATATCAGCTTACTGTTTGTCTCGTTTTTGCTGATCACTTGGGTGTATCAGTACATGCTCACCCGCTCACGCAAGAAAAACAAACTTAACAAAGACTGGTTGGAACACCAGCAACTGCGGTTGACTGTGCGAATGGCTGGGCAGCAAAACATGCGGGACATGATTCACGTGTTCGCCGAGATGTTCCACAAGATGCTGGATATTGAAGGCGTAATTATCATATGGATTGATGATAAGCACAGATATTCTCAGGAATGTACAGGGGTTTTTGCTTCCATTCAGAATATCGATAACGAGGCGTTGGATATTGAAGTTTTACGACAGAAATATGACTTGGCACAGGTTTGGGAGCTTTCAGGTGAACCAACGACGGAGATGATAGGATTTCTAGGCATTGGTCACAAAGAAAATCGCACCTTTTTTTCAGCAGAAGAGCAGGAGATCATTGATAAAGGCAGGCTGGAAGCGATTCGAATGCTTATCAATGGCAAACTCTTATCTGATCTGCAGAAGCGATATGAACACCGTGTAGATCAGACAGCTCTTCATGAACACCAGATACGCCGTCATCGGCAGTTCAATGATATTATGATGGAAGCCCAACAGGCAGAGCGTATGAAAACCTCTTATTTCCTGCATGACCAACTGCTACAAAACCTGATTTTCCTGTCTCGTGATTTGGAGGAATTACACGATACCGGAGAGACGCATAAGGATCAAACGGCTGTTTGGCTGGAGTGCCTGTATGCTTCCCAGAGAGATATACGCCAATTGTGTGATGATCTCTACCCTCATATTATGGATCGAAGTGATCTGGAGGAAGCGTTGCAATGGCTCATCCGTACACTTCAAATACAAAGTGGTATCAGAATGGAATTAAACTATAACGCCCTCTCTGAAGAGTTAAAGCACGAACCTCTGAAGTCCACCGTCTTTCGGACGATCCGTGAACTCATTATGAATGTGATGAAGCACGCACAGGCGTCGTTTTGCTCCATTCAGGTACATACAAGGGATAATGACTTGATTCTCCAAGTAGAGGATAACGGCTTGGGGTTTAATGTTCATACCACATTTGCTACTGCAACAGGGCACTTCGGTTTGATATCCATACAAAGCAGCATTCAGCATCTCGGTGGAGAATTCACCATACATTCCAGCCTTGGCAAAGGAACCTCAATCAACATTCTTTTGCCTTTAACCAAAGGAGCAACTGAACAATGAGCGAACCCATTACAGTCGTACTGCTTGATGATCACCCCCTGGTCATGGAAGGTCTCAACAATCGCTTAAACCGCGAACCCGGCATACAGGTACTGAAGACTTTCAGCGATCCATTGCTTTTTTTATCCGAAGTAGAGGCGTTGCGACCAGACGTTGTTGTGATGGATATCCGCATGCCCCAGCTTGACGGGTTCGAGGTTGCGAGAAGATTGAAAGATCAATACGGGTTATCCGTCAAAATTATACTGTTATCCGGATACAACTATCACGAATTTCAGTTGAAAGCTTATGATCTGGGCGTACATGCCTACTTGTCAAAACAAGCAACGTATGGACAGATTATTAACGCCATCCACCAAAGTATGTTGGGTCATGTGCTTATTCCAGAGAAAATGTTATCTCCTAATCTGGAGGAATCCCTCACAGCAACTGAACGGGAAGTACTTAACCGCATTGCACTGGAGATGACCAACAAGGAGATTGCACAGGATCTGGCGATCAGTCAACGTACAGTGGAGTATCATATCACATCTATTACACAGAAATTTGGTGTGAAGTCCAGAATTGGTGCTGTAGTCAAAGGATATCAGGCAGGGATCCTCGGTGATGTAACACTCCCTGAGAAACGGTAAAAACATGTACCAGTTTAAAAGAACAACATAAGAGCGGCAGAACACCCTGTAATGCAACCTGAGGTTTGTTCTGAACCGCTCTATCTGTTGGTTTACTTTCATATAAGGTGCATTCATGTTTGAAGCATGTGATCTTTATCCGCGCTGACGCGCCGCATGACGTTCAGCAATACGAGCCGTGATTATTCCATGACTTTCATCAATTTCTTCCGGTGTACAAGCGGCTTTCAGCTCATATACTTTCACCGGCGAACGATCAATAATATCCAAAAATGAATCAAAAAAGGTCATGTCTTTACTATGAATATATGGACACCAATGATCTGCCAACCCTACGGTTTCATGAATATGCACGCCAACCACGTGATCAATCAACGCGTTAGCCTCGCGTACATTATCGTACAGCCCCATTCGATCCATCATCATACCGTGACCAATATCGTACCAAAGACCAAGCGGCGCGCCCTTCATTTGCCCAATAATCGCCCCTGCTTCGTGCAAAGTCGGCATCTGATAACAGCGTGAACGGGTCTCAATACCGAAACTCACCCCGTATCCTCGCTGCTCAGACAAGTCACATACCTCTTCCAGACTCTCCTGAATCCGGCTCAGGTAATGTGCGCTGCCATCTTGCCGCTTCTTCAGCATCTCTTGCCATAAAGATTGATATGCCGGTGAATCCGGTCCTTGATCATGGTATATCTTTTTCAATGCTTCATCTATATTGTATTCAAACGGGATCTCACCGGGATGTACAACAACAGCCTTGGCGCCATAACGATGTGCGTACTCGGCTGAGCGAAGTAACAGTTCAATCGCTCGTTTACGGCGCGGCTCATCATCGAATCCGAGCAGGACGGAATCCGTCCCATAATCCGGATCAGCCACATGCGGGAATGTGTTATGCACACTGGATACACCGATCTCTCCTCGTTCAATCATCGGTTCTATCGTCTGCAGCATCTCTTCCGTAACGTTATAATTCAGCTCCACCTGTCTGAATCCAAGAGACTTGATCTCCTCGATCATGCCTTGTCCGGTCGTATGACGTTTGATATTCCAACATGTTGAAAACGAATATTCCTGTTTGTCCGTATACATCATTGATCCTCCTGTCTCTCATTTCATCCCTATTCATATTCCATTTATCTCTATCTATTCATTCCTCTGTCCATTGTCTTCACGGAGGGTCAATTCAAATCTCATCTGGTTAGCAGTCTGCCCAGGCACATAACGATAGATGATCTCCGCATGATTCACATACATTAATACGGATGGTTCAGGGGCTTCAGCCTTCACGGTACACGTAAGCCCAGGGAACTGCCATAACGCTGATGTAATATCCTGCTGACGAAGGGATGGCCCTCTGATTTCAAAATAAACGTCGATTTCTTCCTCTGTATCCAATGCGACATCAATGGTTAACGAATCTGGCGTGAGATCCGCATCAAACGTCAATCCCCGCAGATGACTGTTCCACCCCTCGCCTACCTCACGGCGGATCAAACGGAGATAATAACGCTCCCCCGTTTCTGTCTGCCAGTGAATCGTGGCTGGATGCATTTGTCCATTCGTATTCACACTTCCCAACATGGCACCGATCATCCGGTCCTCACCAATCCAGGCTTTGGCCGTACATAGATTCCGATTGGACGTTGGATCATTGCGCTCACACAGTTCCATGAACTGTTTCTGCACAAGCCGATCCGCTTGATGAGTCCTGAAATACGGCACGGCTTCTGCGGGCACATCGACCCCAAGGAGCGCAATCAGTGGATCATGACCTGACTCACAGTTGATTCCTGCCAGATATTCATACCCTTCACCAAGCAAAAGATAGATAAATACACCGATCGAACTATGCTCTCGCATCTCCATGTCGTACGCCCGAGAGAATGGGCCGGAGAGATTCTCCAGGTTGGCATTGTAATATAGCGCAATGTTATTCCACAGCCCGTGTTCGATCCGGTGTCCAATTTCAACTAAACGTTGGGTGAGTCCGTACTTTCGATACATGCCAAGCACGGACAGATCCACCCCGTAATACGTTGTCGTATTAAATTCCGCGAATGTACCGTTGTATTGTTCAAACTCCATCATCAATCCCTCTGCCTGTTCATCCGAATGCTGAATCCATTCTGTTCGGTTCAAGCGATGGCCATAATAGTGGGTGATGAAAATATGCATCAACTCAATATTCGTGTTCATTGGAATTACGTCGGATAACCTCCGTTCTATTGACCCTTGAACAGCCAGTTCCATCGCATGGTCCATCCGTTTCATGAGTGTCTCCGGCATAAGTTCGGCGAATTCGGCAGTTACGACCACACAGACACAAGCGATAAACTCGCGCCAGTTGGGATCATAACTGATCCAGACCGGTGGCAGGACCTGATTCACTGCCGAATGAAACAGGCGTTTCAGTTGTTTGGAATCTGCCGTCTCTGTAAGCAGAGATCCATCTTCCTGTAGTTTATGGATAAACTGCGCAGACACCTTCTCAAAGGTGCGTTCCAGGAAATAGGCCGTGCCTGGCGCAAAAGATTTCCAAGCATAGTGACCCGCTGGTGGATGCGCATCATTTGGCCGGGTCGCGAAGGTTCCGTGATAGATTTCATCCGGAGCGTCATATTGAACATCGAGCACCTTGTGGAACACCCGTATCGCGCGTTCCACATCACCAGGCTCATTTCGAATCAACAACCCTAGCGCATAATGTGCGCTGGCTCGTGTGCTGTGCTGCGATGAATCCTCCTCTTCAAAACTCCGAAGCAGATCCAATTCCTTGTCATAGAAGCTATCCATCATCAACATGGACTGATTTACAAGGTACTGCTGCTCTTTTGACATCTTCTCTACCATTCGTTGTGTCATGTCATACGCCCTCCCGAGACTATAGGTGCGTGTTCAAAAAGATCAGTTTTCAGTACCAAGAAGATGGAATTAAGCTAGAAATGGAGTAGCGGAGCGTAGGACAACTACGTGAGCAACTACAATGTTTCCAAAGGAAACATACTTCGTAAGCCTACCGCTTATTTCGGCTGAATTTCATATTCGATGCTGATGATGCCACTAGGCATCATTCGTAATCAAAAGTGAACTTTTTGAACAACCTCTATTAACCTTTTACAGCACCTACCATTACGCCACTTATAAAGTACCGCTGCAACCATGGATACACCAGAAGGATCGGTAACGTGGAGAATATAACACTGGCTGCTTTCAGACTCTCAGGCAAGACTTGAACAGCACCAATACCTTCGTTCTGCATCAGTTCTGTAATCTGGTTTTGCTGAATCATCTGATACAATTTCAATTGCAAAGGGTATAGTTCAGGCTTCGTAATATACATGAGTGCATCCTGGAAACCATTCCAGCGTCCTACAGCGTAGAATAGGCTCAGTGTTGCCATAACCGGAAGAGAGAGTGGCAAAATAATGCGCATAAGTGTTCCGAAGTGACTGCTTCCATCAATGCCCGCCGCTTCTTCCAGACTTTCGGGAATACCTCGGAAGAAGGTAATGAGAATGATCATATAGAACGGACTAATCAATCCAGGCAGAATAAGCCCCCATGTGCTGTCGAGCAGATGAAGATTTTTGATCAGAATGTACTCGGGAATAATACCTCCACTGAAGAACATCGTCACCACAATGACAAGCATAAACCACTTGCGCCCTTTCAGATTACTCTTCGCCAGTGGATAAGCAGTTGCAATGGTCATCGCCATGCTTAGCACCGTACTGAGGACGGTCAGCCAAACGGTATAGATGAGGGAGCGAATCATCGATCCATCTGCAAATACTTTGGTATATGCCTCAAAGGATAACTCTTTGGGGAAAAAGGAAACTTCTCCTGAACCGATCGCCCGGTTCGAGCTGAGCGAGATCGCAATAATATGAATGAATGGTGCAAGACACAGCACCATCGTAATGATAATAAGAATGACGTTTACCGTGTTGAATATTCGATTCGCCGTGTTTTCAGACATCCCACTCACTCCTTACAGATCATATGTGAATCAAATCCACTACATAATGCTCTCATCGGTCAATTTCTTGGACGTATAGTTTGCTCCGAGTATGAAGACAAGTCCAACTAAGGCCTGGAACAAACCTACTGCTGTTGCGAGCGTGACCTGACCAGATTGTAAACCGACACGATAGACAAACGTGCTAAGCACATCCGAGTATTCACGTACAGCCACATTTCCGATAATAAACGGTCGGTCAAAGCCGATGGAGATCATGTTGCCGACATTGATGATCAATAAGGTAACAATCGTCGTTTTGATACCGGGCAAGGAAATGTGCCAGATTCTGCGCAGCCGACTTGCTCCATCCACTTCTGCCGCTTCGTACAGTTCCCGGTTAATGCCTGTCAGGGATGCCAGATACAGAATCGTACCCCAGCCTGCACTCTGCCACACGCCTACCGCAAGATACGTGAAGAGCCAATAGTTTTTGTCTGAAAGGAATGGCAATGGATCAAATCCCATGCTCATCAAGATATTGTTGATGAAACCCGATTGTGTACCGAATACTTGGAGTAGGATCCCTCCAATAATAACCCACGAAATAAAGTGAGGAATGTACAGTAAAGTCTGTGCCAACTTTTTGAACCAGGCCTTTTTCAGCTCGAATAATAAGATGGCCAGTATAAGCGGCGCCGGGAAGGAAACCAATAAATCCAGCATGTTTAGTACCAACGTGTTGCGTAATGCAGTGTAGAACCCCTGATTTTGAAACACTTCTCTGAATGCATCCAAGCCAATCCACTCACTACCAGAGATCCCTTGAAAGAAGTTAAAATCCTTGAACGCAATCTGCACGCCATACATTGGCCCATACTTGAAAATAATGAAGTAGATCATGGGCAGTAGGAGCAACGCATATAGTTGCCAGTTTCTGCGGAAATAGATGCTTGTTTTCATAAACCTTCCCCCCATGTCATTCAGGATTCTTCATCAAGGCGATGTTGCCATCGCCCTAATGAAATCCCTGTTCTTTGTTGTCATACACATTGGATGTGTTCTCTACTCTGCTTATTTCATCGCTTTGTAAGCTTCTGTACGTTCATCCAGGATTGCTTGACCACCGCTCGCCATGTAATCCTTCATCATGCTGTCATACGTCGCTTCAAAGTCAGCAGGTTTGGAGATGGTTGTTTTCACGAAGAACTCCATAAACTTGTCTTTCAGGCCGTTACCGTAGCGCGCTTCTGCATCAATCGGTTTGGAGAAGCGTACCGGTTGAATCGTGTCCGTGTTGGAAATGGCTACCGACTTGCGCATATCATCCCGATACTTCGATTCTACCTGTACGACATAAGCCTCTTCATTTTTCTTGTCATCCCCAACGTATTTACCATTGACGATAATGGCAATGTCACCGGAATTATAGATACGACCTGCGATTTCAGGAGAAGCATCATCTTTGATCAGTGGTACCCCATCCACAAGTTCGTAGTTCTCGTTTTCAACACCGAATTGCAGGTCGAACAAGTTGTTGCCTGAAGCCATCCAATCCAGATACTTCATCGCTGCTTCCGCATTTTTGCTCGATTTCGGAATCATGACATACATCGCATTGGGTGCATATGCCGGTTTGGCAAATTTGCCTTCGGAGTTTTTGAATGCATCAATTGGTGTGATCACTGCACCAGGTTGATTGGTTTGCAGGTTTTTGTACGTACCGGAGATATAAATCTCCCCGGCATCCTCGGTGTAGAATCCAACTTTGCCGTTAGATATGTCTTCCCACAGCTTTTTCTTGTCTTTGTCGAGTCCAAAGTCCTTGCTCATTAATCCTTCATTATACAGTGTGTTCATATATTTCAGGGCTTCCTTGAAACCAGGCAACAACGTTGGATAGTCATTGGAACCCAGTTGTTGCGTTAATGTATATTTCTGTTCTTCCGTCAGCGGTTCAATGAATGACCAGATCAGTGGTTCATATTGAGCCGAGGCAATGGACATCCCCATCGGGATAAGTCCTGTGCCAACCTTACCCGGATCTTTTTCCTTAAAGGCCTTCAGTGTGGTATGCAGCTCCTCAGCTGTCTCAGGTGAAGGCAATCCGAGTGCGTCCAGCCAATCCTGACGAACATAAGATGCGTACTTGCCAAGTACAAGACGTTTACCTGGAACCGCAAACTGTTGACCATCGTATTGACCGTAGGCCAACGTTTCATCTCCGAGGAACTTCTTCAGGTTAGGACCACTTTGATTGATCAGATCCGTAAGCTCGGTCAGACCTCCTTGCTCTGCATACCGGTTGAATGTTCCCGAATCGTAGGTGAAGACAATATCAGGAACTTCAGAGCCACTCGCCATCAGAACGTTAAGTTTCTGTACTTCCTCCGAGCGTGGTACGGGAACAAACTGAACATCGATGTTGTTTGGATCACCAAACTTCTCTTGAATGAAGCGAGTCAGATAACTGTCCGAAATGGTGTAGCCCGCCGGAGTGTTTCCCCGATCGAAGATTTCCACTTTCAAAGTCGTTTTTTCCCCCGAACCCGACTCTCCTGATGAAGATGTTGATTCGCTTCCTGATGAACATGCAGATAATAATAGAGTGAATGCTGTTACCACTGCGAGGATTAAACTTGCCTTGCCTGCCTTACGTCTTTGAAATAATCTCATTTGACCTTTCCCCTTTCGCACACTCTCTGAATGGATTCACATGATTGCCACTCCACTTTGTTCATCCCATTTTGTTGCACCTGTGAATGTCACTAATCATTACATAAGATCTGATATTTAGACAATAAACTATTTTCAAAATGTGAAATTCACGTTTTTTAAGTTAAATACCGCGAAATATAAACATATTTCCTGACAATATACAATTTTCACACCTTATATGTTAACTATAATAACATATTGTGTTGTATTCATTTTGGTTTCTCATAGACAATCTGGAATCACCCAGCTTGCAATAATCTTTTTTCCATTAATCTCTCTTCAAAAAATGAAAAAGAGACCACATCTTATGTGATCTCCTTGTTTAGCAACACGTGTAGAACGATTCGACGCACTAATTCCTTGGCGGAAGATTAAACTTCATTTGACCAAACAACGTATCGATGGCATTTCCCGCAAATTGATCCATCACATGTTCGTTGCTTGTGTCCGTATGTTCCAAAATCAATACATTATACTTCTCATCATAATGCATTCCGCCCAAAATAAATCGTACAGGAATGCTCTGAGCCGCCCCTGCCTTCGAAATGACCTGAATAAGTTCGGATTCATGCCTTTGTTGACTTGTCGTATAGGTACCAACAGGTATAGTTATCGTATATGACGAGTCATCTACATGAAATGTAAATGTGTTGTTGTTTGCTGTAATGGTAACCCTTTTACTGATATCTACTGATCCCCATACTTGCTGTCCGTATTTGTACATCATCTTCACTCCTGCCCTATTAATCTATGGATTGTCATAATGCTAGTATAGGACATTCGTAAAATTCCTTAACAACATACCAGTTACACTGGCCTAAGATTGTGGTTGAACATCAAAAAAATCTCCTGCAAAGGACGATAAGGTACGAACCTTATTCCCTCATACAGGAGATTTCATAGATATCTCTAAGATGATTGGATTTCACCCGCTAACGGGTGTTCTAACACGACCAATATCATTATTGATCCCCTTGTTTTCCACTCTGCTTGCGGTAGTCCCCTGGTGTCACGCCCATAATCCGTTTAAATACTCTGCCGAAGGAGATGGCATTGGCATAACCCACTTGCAGAGCAATATCCTGAACAGCCATATCGGATGCAGACAACAGACGACAGGCCTTTTCGACCCTCAGTTTCACCAGAAAATCAACAAACTTCATCTCAAACTCTTCCTTAAACAGATAACTCGCATATTTGCCCGAGATCTGGAACCGATCACTCAGATGTTTCAGCGAAAGATCCGGATCATCAAAATGCTCTTCAATATAAATCCGCAGCTCGTTGATCATCGCGCGATGACTTTTCGTTTCATTTACAGATACATAATTGCGATAAACCTCTTTAAGCCACTCCTGCAAAATTTCTTGAATCCCCTCCAGTGTCTCCACCTGCTGGATATCACTACGAAGACGAGTCAGAATTCCCTCGGCAAATTGGCTTTGCAACCGCTCAGACAGCTCCCCGAATTCACGGGACAACATCTGGATTAACGCCTGCAGCAACATGCGAATATCGTTATCTGTAATCTGATCTTCGCTGAACGCAACAAACATCTGATCCAGTTGAATCCGCCAACCATCACCGGTTAGTCTGAATTCACGGACAAAGTCTGCGAGCATCTGTAAATACTTGTACGATTTCAGCTCAATACGATCCGGTAGTTGCTCACTGAGAACGATGGCATCTTTACCAAGAGTAAGTCTATGCTGCAAACCCGCATCTGCACTCGCATAGGATCGAGTGATCTCCTCCCAGCCCGATACGGTTCGTCCAATGCCAAAGGTAAACCGGAGTCGGAAGTGTTCCGCAATCCACATATGCATCTGCTTAGCCAGATCCATAAGCAATTCACGGTCCAGTCCTTCCTGCTCATCCGATGCAATCACCACAATAAGCCTGCGGTTCCCAAACCATTCAGCCCAACCGCCGAACTGGGTCTCATTCTGCACAAGTTCTTCCACTACGTTCATGAGCGCAATCTTCAGAATATTCTGATTGGTCGAGAGATCGTCACCATTCATCTCCGCAATGAGGACAGCAACACTCTTCGGTTCCATGAATCGTTCCTCTAGCGGTTGCAGATGGCGAAGTCGGTGACGGAATGAATCCATTCGCTCTCCTTCCATCAGATCAACAAGCAACTGTCTGCGATGAATCAGTAAGTTTTCATGATGTTGTTTCTCATAGTCAACCGTTTGAGCAATCAAATGTTCCAGCGCACGATCGATGAGTGCCAGTTCATCTTTGACGGATGGAGCTGCTTCATCCTCCTCGGCACGTGGCTGTAACGCCTGAATTCGATTCATGATCAGCTGAATGGGGCGTGTATTTCTGCGAGTAATGTAGATTAGTCCAGCCACCGCACCAACAATTGTTAATAAACCAATACCGATCCACACATAAGAGACAAGGGATACCCATGAATACAGTTGTCCGGATTGAATACCGCTCTCAAAGACCAGACCAAGTTTGTCCGCAGTCACACGATTAAGGATTTCGCCTGCTGAAGGGTCCATTTGATGCGCGGTATAGATCAGATTGTCGCTCTTATCCCGAACCTGAAGAACAGATAACTTTTCATTCGTCATGTTATCAATCTGCCGTTCTACTGCATACATGCGGATGGTAATGACGAGCAGACCTTCCCCGCCCCACGGTAACGGAAGCCACTTATTCATACTAATCACCTGTGAAGGTACGTCGAAGGAACGTTCCTTATAATCACGTGGCAGATTCCAACCGAGGTTCTCCCGATCTTTCAAGGCTTGCTCAATATAGGCACGATCTTCAAAATCTTCCAAACGCATCATGCCTCTCGGCGTAAGAATCTGGGAATCGGACATACGATAGAGATAAATGGATTGAATCATATCCTGCTGATCCAGCATACGTCCGAACCCACTTGCCGCATCATAGATGAACTGACTCGATAATTGTCCCCGTCCAGCTTCCAGAAAGCGACTATATGTTTTGTTTGCACCAATGTCTTCAAGTAACCGAAGTTCAATGTCGCTTAGCGAGCGCTCCAGTGTATCCACGATATAGCGGGTGGAGATCATGTCGGCTTTTTGTGTTTCGTTACGTGAGAGTTCGTTGACAATCAGGAAGGAGAGAAAGATTAGAATGGAAATCGTAAGCAGAAAAATAGGAAAATACGAATACATCAACTTGGTGTGCCAATTCCGCTTCAGATTTACTTTCATAGGCTCCAACTCCTTCCATCTCTATTCTAATGAGTATGCTCTTCTCTGTTCTTTGGCCTGCCTGCTGACGATATACAGAATCACTGATCCTAGTGCCGCACTGATCGTGCAAGCCAGATACATCAGTGATGGACCGCCGGAATCGAGTAAATATCCGTTAAGCATATTACCAACAATTCCGCCCAGCCCAGCAAACACCATGTTAAATAAACTTTGTCCCGTGGCCTGCATTTCCCGCCCCGTAACCGAAGCCACATATTCGACTGCTGCGATATAGAAGAATCCGAAGGACAACCCATGCAGCACCTGAACGCCAATCATGACCTCAGGTGTCGGCCATAGCCATTGTATTCCCCAACGTAACATATACGCCCCAGCTGCAAGCAGCATCGTCCGTTCATGTCCCCATTTTCGGAGTATGAATGCCGCTGCCAACATGGATGGAACATTAGTAATTGACGCCAGCAACAGTGCTGTACCCGTCATGGTCACCGAACCACCAGCCATTTGAAATGAAATAACAAAAAAGGAGTTAAACGCAGTGAGCGTTTGGTTAACCAGGAAACAACCTGTTAGAAATAGAAGGAATGTCCGGTTACGGAGCAATCTTGCCAAACCTACGGAGAAGGTTACCGAGGACGAGGATATGCTCGTCTGCCGGGGGAGTGTACTTGCCAGTATAGCGCTCAGAATGTTAAACAGGAGAAATGGCAGCCATAACATGTGAATGGAAAACTGGGAGAGATACATCCCTGCGGCAAATCCACCAACTCCCGTTCCTATGCTGCCGAAGAGTCGGATCATGCCATATGAGGTGTTCGCGGCTCTCGCGGCTGTAACCGCATAGGAGTCAGCCACGGGTATTTGAGTCACTTGGAATATAGTGCATAAAGTATAAATCAATATTAATATAAAGTACACTTGAATATTGTAGAAATACGCTAACGATGCAGGAACAAGCAGGCTTATCACCAGTACGAACCGTGTCTTTTTAAACTTATCTACCAGAATTCCCCATATAGGTTGAAGAATAATGGATACAAGTGTGCCAAACGCCATAATAAATCCGGTTTCTTTACTGGAAAACCCTTGTGTTACCAATATGGGATTAATGTACGGGTTAAACATCCCCCCGGCAAGCCCCATAAACAGATATAGGCCCTGCAATTGGAGTAAAACACGTTTTGCATCATTGGAATCGGCTTTTGTTTTCTCTGTGTAAGCCTTCATATGTCTACTTCTCATCCGGATCTCCATCCTTTAATTCTATAGTAGCTTGACCTATTCTCTATTGATATGTGTGCGCTAGACTCGACCTGATTGCAGCCAATGCCCCGATTGCTCCTGCTTTGTTCCCCAGTTCAGCTACAGCTAAAAGTGTAGGCAGAACGGTGTAACGTTGGAGGCGTGTGCGCACTTCATTTAGATAATAGGATGGGTTGGATGCAGCCACGCCACCACCGATCACTATAATGGAAGGATTGAGTAAAGCCGTAATATTCGCCAGACCTCTAGCCATATAACGCATGGGTAGTTCCAGAATCTCTAGGGCGGCAAGATCACCCGACTCGGCTGCTTTGAATACATGCCTGGCTTCAATCTGTTCCGCTTCCCCTCCTGCCAGACTCATGATCAGGGATAAGGAACTTCCCTTTCCAGCAGCAAAATAACGCCTCGCCTGTTCGGTAATTCCCGTACCTGAAGTCACTTGCTCAAATACGCCAAAGGAATCCGCATCCGCAACATAACCGGTATGAAGCCCTTCCTCTCCTGCAATGAAATGCCCAATCTCACCTGCTGCTCCATTCTGGCCGCTATAGAGCTGTCCATTCAGGATAAGAGCAGATCCAATGCCTGTTCCAACCGTGACCATTACACAGTGTTGATGTCCCTGTGCTGCCCCTTGATCATACTCTCCCATTGCGGCCATATTCACATCATTATCCAACATGATATTCCCTCTGTAATACTTCGCAATAACAGGGCGAATATCTAGCTCAGGCCACTGAAAAGCCGGAGCATTTCGCAGTATTCCCTCCTCTTGCAGAATCACACCAGGGAATCCCAAACCTGCACCGTTAAGTTGATCCAGACTGCATCCAACTTCGCGGCAGAATGTTTCCAATTCAGCGAATAACCATCGGAAGAACTCATCCGGCTGATCACTGGCAAGCGTAGGCAAGATTCGTTCATGAACTTCATTTCCAGCCTGTTGTGATGACAAGAGCATTAATGTTTTGGTGCCTCCAATGTCAATACCTGCAATCCAGCCGGATGGATCACCTCCAACCGTACCATCCTGATTGGAATGATAATTATTACTTACGTTTTTCACGGATTCTGTCATACCTTTTCCCTCCTCACATGTTGTATATCCAATGTCTTAATCCATGGCTTCCTGCTGAAGGTTCAGCATCGTTTGTTGTATGGCTACCTGCACTGCACCAGTAACAACAGCTTGCTCACCAAGCTTGGAACAGATTAACTGTGGTTGCACCGGGAATTGCTCAGAGATGATCTGCCTCAGTAAAGGCAATAACACATCACCGTTCCCTCCTATACCTCCGCCAAGCACAATGAGATCTGGGGCAAGCACAACGCTAATCTGCCGCAGAGCGGAAGCAATCTTCTGGCTGTATTGTTGTAGAATGTCTAACGCCTCTACTTCTCCACTGCGTGCAGCTTCAAATAACTTCTCGGGAGTCAGGTGTCTGTGAAGATCATCTGCACCCGAATCAGCAACCTCCAATAATAGTTCATCATGCTGATCTTGATAATCTTTCGCCAGTTGCATCAGACCATCAGCGGACAGCACTTCCTCCAGACGCCGGCCATCGTCCACCAGCATCTCTGCGATCTCTCCAGTTAAGCCGCCTAAACCTCGAAGCAATTGGCCATGTACCATGATGCCAGCACCCGTCCCTGTACCGATGGAGAAAAAAACAAACAAGGGATATTCTGCTGCTGCACCACTCCGATACTCCCCAAGCGCCGCAAGATTCACATCATTTTCCAGAATCACTTCACAGGGAAAAGCTCCTGACAACGACTCTAGAGAGAAAGCTTCTTCCAGACCCGATAAAGGGTCCACAATACGATGGATACGCCCTGATCCAGGCAGCACTACGCCTGGTATACCGAACCCGATGCACTGAATCTGATCCCAGTTCAGATGATTTTCATCAAGCAGTTCGTTCATATGGCTTCGAAGAAGCTCCGGCATCGTCGCTGTCGAATCTGTTCGCTTATGAGCTTCTTGGACAACCATGGGATGTGTCCGATAGGCGATGATCTCTCCATTCAGATCGGATAATGCAATCCGAATACGTGTTGCGCCGATATCTATGCCACAGACATAATAAGCCGTTTCATTGAAACGAATGAGCGTTGCTTTTCGACCCTGAGCGTTGTCAGCTGGCCCCATTTCCCTTACCAGATTACGGTTAATCAGATGTTCGACCGCCTGAGACACCGTTGGTTTACTAAGTCCTGTCTGACGGCTGATATCCGCTCTCGACATGGTTCCCTGAGTTATGAGGGCATCCATAATGAGATTTTCATTCAGATTGCGGATATACTGCGGTGTGCCAGCCATGTTATCGCCTCCTTTTATAGTTAGTTAGGTTTATTAACAAATTGATTAAATTCAATATATCATCGTGTTTGGTGGGTGTACAGCTTTTTGTCATTGCACTCTTTTAGTAGAAAGAACTACACCTCCATCTATAACACAAAAGCCTAATAAAGGGATTATTATACAATAATAGACGTTTATACATTTCCGAAACAGTGACACGCTCATAGAATACCTTATCACGATCAGGGAGGTTTTAATATGTATAGAAAACATCATAAGTGTCATCATCCAAGACCAAAGTGTTTTTACAAAAAAATTACGAAAACCTGTGTTACCAAAGTTAAATATGTCCCTACAAAGTGTAAAAAACATTGTCATGTCACTGTTGAATATTGTGAAGTCAAAAAAAGAAGACATTACTAATACTCTTTTGCCCTTCTCTTTGGAGAAGGGTTCTTTCTTATTGAACTAGATTAATACCGGATACCATTAACCTATCAAAAAAGTTGCGGTGATATTTCACCGCAACTCCTTTCTTCCTTATATACATATTCATCAAGTTTTGGAGAGTTCAATAAATCCTTCACCGAAAACATCACGCACATCATGAATGGTGATAAAAGCAATCTCATCTTCTGCTCGTACAATCTTCTTCAGCATAGAAACTTCCTGCTTGCTAATCACAATGTATAGAATTTCTTTCTTATTTTTTGTGTAATAGCCATGACCGGACAGGACGGTTACTCCGCGATCCATCTTCTCAATGACTTGCTTCGCGATTTCATCCTGTTTGGAAGAGATAATCATGACTGCTTTTTTCGGATTGAGCCCTTCAATAATGAACTCCATTGTTTTGGTTCCAACAAACAGCAAGACAATTGTACACATTAATCCTTGTGGTCCAATGATGAAATATGAGGAGAAAGCCACAATCAGATCAAAGAACAGAAGTCCATAACTGATATTCCAATCCAGATATTTGTTGGCAAGTCGGGCCAGGATCACTGTTCCCGCCGTTGTGCCTCCTACTCTAACAATCAAGCCAATACCCAGACCGGCAAATACTCCGGCAAAAATGGTATTGATCCAGAGTTCATCCGATGCAATCGTCCAACTCTCCGTCAGGTGCAGGAACAACGAGTTGAATACCACCGCAATAATCGTATATACCGTAGTCGTTTTGTCAAGAAACCGATATCCCACAATTAACAAAATGCCGTTCAGGATCAAGTTCATCAGTCCAGGGGACCATTCAAACAGGTAATACAAAATAATCGTGATACCTGTGACGCCGCCTTCAGCCAAATCGTTCGGTATGACAAACAGGTTCACCGCCAGTGCAAACAGAAATGCACCTGCCATAATAAATAGGATATCCGTAATTCGTTTCTTCATTATGCATTCCATCCAATCCATCAGAAATCAACCTAATCGACCCGTCTCATAAGTTGTCATAATCACTCAAGGATAGATTTTACCATGCTCACAACAAAATTTGTATACATAATACAAATTGTTGCGTAATTTGTGCAAAGGAATTAGTAAAACCTGCTCTTCTGTCTGCTGCAGAGCTATTGAGTATCATACACCCATGACAAATGTCATGGTCCGTCATTGATATTCGTCATTACAGAAGGCTGACGTTTATGACTTACTGTCATGTTCGGATTGTTTTACAATGATAAAAACGCTTCCTACAGGAAAGTCTAGCGGGAAACGCCAAGTTGTAGCTGATTACAGTTATAACGATCGAAGGAGGACACAATTTTATGAACAGATCAAAAGAAATGGCCTTAAAAAAAGAAGTTACCCCTTACGAAAAAAATGATCTCAGACTAAGTATCCGCCAGTTAATCAATACATTGCTCCCGCTCTTCTTGTTATGGGCTGCAGCTTACTTTAGCTTATCGGTTTCCTACTGGCTGACCTTCCCGATTGCCTTGGTGGCATCCGGATTTGTACTGCGGACCTTTATTATTTTCCATGACTGCTGTCATGGTTCATTCTTCAAGAGCAAACGCGCCAATGATATTCTCGGTACCATTACTGGTGTATTGACAGTTACACCCTATCAGCAGTGGAAAAACGAGCATTCTATCCATCACGCAACAAGCAGTAATCTTGACAAACGTGGTGTAGGTGATATCTGGGTTATGACGGTCGACGAATACAAAGCAGCTTCTCCTTGGGGTCGTCTCTTCTATCGGATTTATCGTAACCCGTTTGTATTGTTTTGTATCGGACCCATTTACGTGTTCCTGTTGGCTTATCGTTTTAACCGCAAAGGTGCTAGACGTAAAGAACGTATCAATACACACCTGACTACCGTATTGATCGTAGTGCTCTATGCATTCATGTCCTGGTTAGTCGGATGGCAGGCTTTTGTAATGGTGCAGGCACCTATCTTCTTCTTCTCCGGTTTCTTTGGTATCTGGTTGTTCTACGTCCAACATCAGTTCGAAGAGACGTATTTTGAACATGAAGATGAGTGGAGTTATGTAAAAGCAGCTGTTGAAGGCAGTTCTTATTACAAATTGCCAAAATTATTGCAATGGATCAGTGGTAATATCGGGTTTCACCATGTGCATCACTTGAGCCCACGTGTACCTAACTATTTCTTGGAAGAAGCACATAACGCAACACCACCTTTGCAAAAAGCAACTACTATTACACTACGTTCCAGTTTGGTTGCCCTGCGCTTCCGTCTGTGGGATGAAGATTCTAAACAGTTTATTAGCTTCAGACAGCTCAAAAACTTGTCCCGCAAGCCGTATGTTCAACCGCCTATCCGAGTAACCAATCCAGCGGGTCTGACAGAGAAGCCTTAACTCTGTCGGATTCGTTTTCTTGTGTTCAAGCTATAGTCATGCTACAGTCATGCTAAAGTTGAGTACAAGTGCAAGGAGGAGAATTACATTCAAAAGTGGATGCAAAATTTTTATAAAAAGACAGGATTGAATCTTTATGTGTGGCTCGCCTTTTTCATCCTGCCCTTCTATTTCATTTCACAATATTCCAAATTATGGACGTTGGTAACTGGCATCATCATCATCCTCGTTTTCTTCGTCTGTTATCTGCTCGCCTTCATCACCAAGGGCTGGCAGGTGTACATGTGGATTGGACTACTTATTGCCATATCCATTACGATGACTATTGCCTATGATTATGCCTATTTCTCATTGTTTCTTGCTTTTTTTATTGGGAATATTAAAAATAAAGCCGGTTTCTTCACCCTCTATTCGGTGAACCTGGGAGCCAGTTTCGTAACCATTAATTACGGTTTCATTAATCAGAGTTCTCTGCTCGTGAGCCAACTCCCGTTTGTATTCATCAGTTTGATGGCCTCCATTCTGCTTCCCATCAGTACGTATAACAAAAACAAAACTGAACATTTGGAAGGCCAATTGGAGAATGCGAACAAGCGACTTGATGATCTCGTAAAAATGGAAGAACGCCAGCGTATCGCTCGTGACCTGCACGATACACTTGGACAGAAGCTCTCTCTGATCGGTCTGAAAACCGATTTGGCGAGACGGCTGCTCCGCAATAATCCCGATCAGGCCGAGATCGAATTGAACGACCTCAGACAAACGGCAAGTACAGCTCTGAAGGAAGTCCGGGAAATGGTCACCACCATGCGTGGTACACAATTGGTCGATGAACTGTTCCGGGCGGAGCAGATTCTGAAGGCCGCTTCGATTGAATTTGTGCTGGAAGGTAATCCGAAATTACAGGATACGTCACAATTAAATGAAAATGTGCTCGGTATGTGCTTGAAAGAAGCTGTCACGAATGTCGTCAAACACAGTCAGGCAACAACCTGTACTATCATCATCAAAGAAACACTAGCGGATAATGTATTAACCGTTCAAGATAACGGTGTTGGAATAGAACGAACTCGCAAACAGGATCGGCGCGGAACAGGAATTTTGGGCATGAAGGAACGACTTGAATTTGTGAACGGTTGTCTGGATATTCGCTCTGCGGCAGACATCCCGGGTACAGCGATCATTATTCATGTTCCGAAACTCGTTCGCAAACCGATAAAGGAGGCAGAATCATGATTAGAATTGTAATCGCGGAAGATCAGCGCATGATGCTCGGCGCCTTGTCCTCCCTCCTCAATCTGGAGGAAGATATGGAAGTTGTCGGACGTGCCAGCAACGGCCAGGAAGCCCTTGCCCTTGTCCAGGAGCTTGCACCAGACATCTGTCTGATGGATATAGAAATGCCCGTGAAAAGCGGCCTTGAAGCCGCAGAAGAACTCAAAGGAATGAGCTGTAAGGTCATTATCCTGACCACTTTTGCCCGGACCGGATATTTCGAACGTGCCCTGAAGGGCGGTGTCCGTGGTTACCTGCTCAAAGACAGTCCAATTGAAGAACTTGCCGAGTCGATCCGCCAAGTTATGAATGGCAGACGCATCTTCGCTCCCGACTTGGTAGATGAAGCTTATGTAGAAGAAAACCCCCTGACAGAACGGGAGAATGCCGTACTAGGCCTCATGGCAGATGGGAAAAACACCAAGGAAATCGCCGGGCATCTGTTCATCACAACGGGCACGGTGCGTAACTACATCTCCATTATTCTCAACAAGTTAAATGCCAGTAACCGCATTGAGGCCATCACTCGCTCCAAGGAAAAAGGGTGGTTCAAATGAAAGCACCGCTTTAACCCATTGAAACAAAAATAAGCATGTACCCCGGCTGCATAAGCTGCGATAACATGCTCAAAATAAAAAGCTTGGCCCAGTAATTTCTTCCTGGGCAAGCTTTTTTTAGGTGTATCGTAACCATCCCACACTCATCTCTTCTACATTGCAGAATATCCGTAGAATACTCAAGATTTCACAGATACAACCATACCAAGAGCTTCTAATGGCACTTGATCGGTCTTAAGCTGATGAATTTGGTTACCGTCCTGCCATGAGATTGTTACATGAACAGACTGTCCACCACTTGGATATTCAACCTTGATGTACCCTTTATCTTTGGGTACAGGCAAGGTATTTGACTCCAGGTACTCCACCATTTTCTTCGCTATACCCGGATTATTCATTTCATCTTCGGATACCGAACGAATTTCCAGCGTCCATCTACCTTCTTGCCAAGTCAGATATTGACTGCCTGCGGCACCTTCACTCATACCTTTGATGCCATGTCCCAGATCCACAGCCATATCTGCTGGAATATCTTTCAGGTCCGTCTCAGGGAAAATTTCTGGCTGATTCGGGTCCTTATAGGTCTTCACTTCATAGGTAGCCAGTACAGGAATCTTACTGTCGGATGCCATTAAAGATTGATCATTAATGGCAACAGACTGAGTGGTAGCATAGAAGTTCACCTTAAATGCATCAGCAGTATTGGACAGTATTGCTGCACTCAAAGATGTATCCTTGTCCAATGTGAATGAAGTGGGTAACGCCTCATCCTTCATCTTCAACTGGTTGCGAACTTGCTTGATCACATCATTCACACCTGATTGACCAGTGGCAACTTGGTTGTCATTTGTCTTGGATCCAGATGTGTCTTCATTATCTGTTGTGCCCGTATTCTCTTTGGTTCCTGTTTCATTTTCATTAGAGAAATCAGCACCACCACTGCCGGTCTCGGTCTGCTCACCGACTGTTGTCGTTGATGAAGAACTATTCTCTGATGATGCTGCATTTGAATCCGGTCCGCCACATCCTGCCAGAGCAAGTAAAACGGCTGTCGTTACTGGAATCGTGATCCATAATGGTTGTTTCTTCATGATGTGTACCTCCTTCGTTGTAGCCAAGCTAAAAATTAAAAAGATTAACGCTTGTCGTTCCAGAAGTTAACCGGCTGCACTTTTTTGCTTAATACTTCAAAACGATACCCTTCTGCCTTCAAAGTTTTTAACACTTGCGGTAATACTTTCAGCGTTGCTTCCTGGTCGTGCATAAGCACAATAGGTGTTGTTCCGCTCTTTTGCACATTGTGGATCTGTTTCATTACACTGTTATAGACTTTCTGGTGATCTTTCTTGTATTTCCAGTCTTCCGAGTCGACATTCCAATCCCATAGATGGAATCCACCTTGGCCCAGCAGTACATTACGGAATGCCGATTTGAGATAAGGTTTACTACCATATGGCGTCCGCACGAGACTTGTTTTAACTCCGGCAACCTTGTTCAGACTTGCATTGGCCTGTTGCATCTCTTTCAATCCGCTATATGCAGATTTATAGAATTTGCCTGGAACGTGAGTCACACCATGCAGACCCAATCCATGCCCGTCAGCTACGATTCGTTTGGTAGCCTTCTGAAATTGCTCCATTTGAGGTCCCAGCATGAAAAACGTTGCCTTCGCATGATATTGGTCCAGAATATCCAGTAACTGACCCGTATGAGCGGTTGGCCCATCATCAAACGTCAGGTATATAATCTTTGAATTTTGTTTGCTTGCACCATCCTTGGATGCAGCTGATTTGGCAGATACCGACTGCGGCAATAATAGTGGAATGATTAGTAAAATAGCAAGTGTGACCATGATAGATTTACGAATATGTAGCATAATTAAAAGTCTCCCTTGTGTGTTATATTTCCCCGGGTGTCCATGTTTTTCTACCTTCATCCCTTGGCGATTAATCCTAATACTATCAAAGATAGTGGCTCCTGTTCTCGCTCCAAAGGCTACGGTAGAGTTACACTTTTGTCAGATAAACCTAAAATTTAATACGAATTTGATAGATTTGCGCAAAATAAGATCCCGTCAGGATAGATCAAATGTGACATATCCTCTATTACCCACATTCAGAATTTTGATAGACCTTTACTCCAATTCAAGCAAATCAATACAATCATTAAATATCTATGCATGCAAAAAAACCTGCACAAGTGCAGGCTTCTTTGTCTTCAATCAGCATATGGCATCAAACCATCATCCCTTGCAAGGAGATTGCCCCCATTGCTTTCAGGATCATTACCTCATGCTGTATGTAAATGGTGTTTTGACGCTGGAATCTTATCGAGTCCCTACGTGCATTTATTCAGCAGGAGCAGTGAACGAACGTTTGCCAAACTCGGCATCCAGCATGTAGAAGGCATTGCTGTCTTTTTCAATGCGGCGCAGTTTCTGAATAATATTGTCAAACAAAGCTTCCTCTTCAACCTGCTCATCAATGAACCATTTCAGGAAATACATCGTTGCATGTTCACGTTCATTCAGAGCGATGTCAGCCAGATTGTAGAATTTTTTCGTGTTTTGCTGTTCATGAGCATAACCATGCTCAAATACATCCAGCATTGAAGCATATTCATTCTTCGGTTCTGGCAAAGCCTCAAGTGTGGCACGTTGTCCACGATCATTCAGGAATTTGTATATTTTCATGCCATGGAATCGCTCCTCTTCCGCTTGCACGATGAAGAAGTTCGCAAATCCATCCAGACTTTTGCTGGAACAATAGGCTGCCATAGCCAGATATACATGAGCAGAATAAAACTCAAAGTTCATCTGTTCATTTAAAGATTCTGTTAACGTTTGGCTCATAATCAAAACACCTCTTTCTTTCTCTAGGGATGGTTATATTCTAACATAACGTCAGCAGGACTTACACCGATTTTCTACAAAATTCGCCAAGGACTGAACGTACAAAAAAGCTCTGCCGCAATGACAGAGCTTCTTTCATTCTTTAGAGATATGCAATTATACCAAGAACGCTTTGGAGATGATAACCAACAGGATGAACAGAACCAGAATGGCACCTACAGAAGTGAAACCTCCGTATCCGTAGCCTCTTGTTTCTCCACCTAATACTTCGCTCATTGACCGTACCTCCTCTGCAACAGGTATGGGTTATCTTATGCAGGAAGATCGACTTTGACAGGGCGGATGCCCTAATTATTCAGATTGCTGTTTTTTTCGTTCAGTACCGGGGAGATTGCACACGCATGATATCCAGAAAAGGCACCTTCGCTGTGAATTCTTCTTCGGTATACTCTACATGCACAAGTCGTGTACGGGAGTCCATTTTGACGATGACTCCTTGCACCTGGTCTTCCTTACCCCATACGGTCAACAGTACTTCCGAACGTTCCCGAAAAGCTTCAACTAGTTGATTTCCCAACTCTTCAAGTTCGAATTCATCCCGTGTAGGTCTTTTTGCTACTTTTGCTTTTGCCAATGTGGCTGCCTCCTCTACTCCGACGTCCCGATTCCACGGGTTGATTGCCGAGTTCATATTCAATTAGTATACCATTCATTTACGTTCGTGTAATCTCATGGCAACCAGAATTAGCAAATTCCTCAGGCAAGTTACCGTTAACCGTGATACCTCCTATTCTTCTCCATACTCCACAATGATGCTGTACTCATTCGATCGGGTTTCGCCAGCCCGTTTTTGTCCATTCCATTCATACGTGTACCGAGCAATCAAGGCTCCTTGCAGCGTCCCCGTCTTCTCAGAAGCTAACTTCGCTACATACGAGATGTTCTTTTCCGTTCCAGGCTCAATCACGCCCACATGCAGAACCCGTGGTGTGGAATACTCTGGTAAGCTCAATTGGATCTCACCCGTAGCTTGCCCAAGCCATCTGGCACCCTCAGGTAAAATGCTCCCAAGTTGTACACGCGCCGGCAAATTGCCTGTATTCCCCACACGTACCTGAAAAGTGACGGTACCTCCCTGCTCGACCAATGTGGGTGTCACTTGAACGTAAGCCTGAATTATCGGCGCTTTCAATTCGACCACAGCTTCATTAGATGTAATCATCCGCTGCACTGACCGTGAATCTGGCAATCGAAATGTATACATCAGGCTAGCATGATTCACATACCTGTAGTCATCAGGCATCGATTCATCTCGATCTGGAAGTTTCGCTTCGAACTGAATATTCAGAACCGACCGGGCTGTCAACGTCCCCAGATTAAGCCCTTTAGCCAGATTGGTTCCGGGACGTTTAACCCCATTCCAGCGCAGACTGCCTTCGACAAATGTTACACCTGTTGGCAGTACATCCAGGAGAGTTCCATCCACCGCATAACTGCTTGCATTGGAGATGGTAATATTATATTGAACGGCATCACTCAATGTGGCCGTTATTGGGAGCACACTTTTCTGCACAGAGACCTGCGGCTGTAACACTTCCAGAGTAACCTGATTGGAGTAAACCGTCTCCTGCTGTCCTGCCGAGATATATGACAGTACAGCTACACTTGATATTCCATTCGCATCGCTTCCCCCAATAACCTGAACCCGATATTGTATCCGAATTGAGCTTCCGGGCAAAATCTCTCCAAGTTGTATGCCCGTATCAGGCGTTACTTGTGGCGCAAACATTTCATCTACGATGACACTCGCTGGTATAAAAACAATTCCCTGTGGCAAAGAAATCGTTACTTGGGCATTCGTGGCTGCAATAAAACCCGGATTGCTCACGATAACGGTGTACATGACAATATCCCCTGAGAAGGTATAGATGTGATCCGCCTGAAAGGAGATCTCCAGCCGGGATGAGACCAGATTGACCTCCACGATATTGGATTGTTCCATACCCGTAACCGTTCTGCCTTCCGGTGTCAAAAACTCATAGTTTACCTGTGCCTGATTCAGCAGCTTCAGTGTCTCAGGTAAACGTAAGATTACAACTTGGAAGTGGTATCGCAACGTGGCTCCGGGCTCGATTTCAGCTGGAGGCAATCCTCTCTCCGGTGATGCTCCCGGTAACGGAATACCATCACGCAGTACACTATTGGGAAGCAGTGCCGTCTCTGCAGATAGCTGATCCAATAGGTACACTAGGGCCGGAAGATTTCCGGTGTTAACAATTTCAACATGGTAGATAAGAGACTGCCCCAAGGCAGCCTCCGTGACATTGCAGACTTTTCTGACTTCAAGCCTGGGGCCGATCCACGGTGTTACAACCGTATTCGAATAGGATACCTGTTCCAGTTCAGTCGCACCCGAGCTGAATCGAACCAGGGACTGATTCTTTAGCCAGTGGGACAACGGACCGGAAGATTGGCTCATATCACCACAACCTCTACTCTGAATGTAACCGTAACGGAAGCACCCGCAGCAATCGATCCAAGTGTGATACCTGTATTCGGATTCCCTGTTGGTCTTGGCACACCATCCACCGTAACACTTCCTGGCACAAATACTGTACCGACAGGTACCGGGTCAACCATGACCACATTATTTACCACTTCAATGCCGCTATTGGTTACTACAATCGTATAGGTGATCACATCGCCGACAACGGCATCAACCGCACTTGTGCTTTTGACAACAGTCACATTTGGTGCAGATACCGGAATCACCAGAACATTGGAGGATACCGTCCCTGTCAACAGACGGCCATCGGGTGGACTAAATGTATAGTTGGCCACCGCCTGGTTAACCAGTTGCTGATCCTGAGGCAACGAATCTACAGTCACTTCGAGGGTAACCGTTACAATAACCGTACCTCCGGACGGTATGGTACCCACAACGATACCCGTCTCCGGATTGGCACCTGGCTGTGGAACACCATCAATCAGAACACTGTTGGGAAGCAGTACGGCTCCATTCGGTATATTGTCCGTTAATGTCAAACTTACATCCAGATTCCCGCTATTGTTAATGGCAAAAGAATAGGTGATGGTGTCACCAATCGTTGCATTGGAGGTGCTCCCTGTTTTGGTTACGGCAATAATCGGCTGATAGATTGGTGTTACAACCGTATTGGAATACGCTGCTCCCGAGAAAACACCCGATGTGAAACTTACAGAAGACTGACTGCTCACTTGTGGTGGTGTTGGAAGCGTATTGACCCGCACTGCATACGATACCGCTATCGATGCTCCAGGGGCTAAACTACCAAGGGCTATGCCCAGCGCCGGGTTTGCCAAGGCCCGTGGAACGCCATCTACCAAGACGCTGCCAGCAACAAATGTGGTGGCTGGGTTAATCGGATCGGTGATCACAATGTTGTTTACCGGGTCAATTCCTTCATTGGTCACAACCATCTCGTATACGATCGTATCGCCCACCACAGCATCAATCACCGGAGTGGTCTTCACAACGCTGACATTCGGAGCAGATACTTGAATGTTGAGTGCGTTGGACGTAATCGTGCCTCCAAGTGTTCTTCCATCAGGCAATGTATACGAAAATGTAGCAGAAGCCTGATTGGTGATGGACTGGCTCAAAGGCAACGTCACAATCACAACGGAGAAGGTAACTAGAGTTGTTGTGGAAACGACACCAAGCGGAATACCCGAAGCCGGATCTGCACCTGGTGCTGAAGCCCCGTTAATAATAACGCTATTTGGAACAAGCTCTGTTCCTGCCGGAATGGTATCGGTCAACGTGACGGATGCCCCATAGTTCCCGGTATTGGAGATGGCGATGCTGTACACAACGGTATCCCCTACTGTGGCTATCGTCTGATCTCCCGTTTTGACTGCAGCCAGAATAGGTTGAAAGACCGGAGTTGTAACCGTATTGGAGAATGTGGTTGCTGAGAAAGCCCCTGATGTAAAGCTGACCGTGGACTGATTGTTTAACACTGCACTTGCCGGGAGCGCCGCGACCTGCACACTAAATACAACGGTTACCGTAACGCCAGGTGCGATGGAACCAAGCGTTATTCCCGTAGAAGGATTGGCACCAGGGCGCAGAACACCATCGACAAACACGCCGGTTGGCGCAAGAACGGTACTTGTCGGCACTGCATCTGTGAAAACCACATTGTTGACCGTTGCAATTCCGTTATTGGTTACAGCGATGCTATACGTTACGATATCACCAACTGATACCGCCGTTGAAGTTGTGGATTTGACGACATCGACATCCGGTGCCGATACGGTAATGGTCAACACATTGGATAGAACTGACTCCGTGATGTTCCGCCCATCCGGCAATGTATATGATAGAGCTACAGAAGCCTGATTCACCAGTTGTTGCGGACTTGGCAGCGTATCAACAACCACTGAAAAGGTAATGGTGGTCGTAGCTCCGGGAGCCACGTTGCCTGCGGGGATGCCCGTTGCTGGATTTCCTGCTGGCAGCGGTTGACCGTTTACAATAACGCTATTTGGAACAAGGATGGTTCCGGCTGGAAGGTTATCTGTCAGGTTAATCTGGGCTCCAAAGTTTCCCTGATTGTTCACGGTTATCGTGTAGCTGACTGTATCCCCAACGGTAGCATTTTGTGTACTGGCTGTTTTTTGTGCTGAGAGAATAGGCTGGTACACCGGAGTGACCACAGTATTTGAAAAGGTTGTGCTTGAGAATGTACCTGAGGTAAAACTGACCGTAGAGCGATTGCTCAACTGATCACTTGGCGGGATCGCGTCGACACGGATACTGAATGTGACCGTCGCGGACGTTCCGGGCCCCAATGTACCAAGGGGTACCCCACCTGCCGGATTGGCTCCGGGTTGCGCAACCCCATTCACTGTGACACTCCCTGTAACAAAGGAGGATCCAGCTGGAATCGGGTCTGAAAACTGAATATTGCTCACCGGTGCAATTCCGCTGTTGGTCACCAGAATGGAATAGGTCACCGTATCGCCTACCGTAGCCGCAGTGGAAGCTGTGCTTTTGACAACAGCGACGTTTGGTGACGAGACCGGGAACGTGAGTGTATTCGAAGTGGCTGAGCCAGTCAACGTCCGCCCATCTGGAGGTGTAAATGTAAAGGATGATGTAGCAAAGTTGCTAAGCTGCTGCGGAGATGGAAGTGAATCCACAACAACGGCAAACGTGACAACAGCTATCGCCCCCGCTGCTACAATACCTATCGGAATGCCTGCTGCTGGCGTCGCTCCTGGCTGTGGCACACCGGATACAACCACACTGTTGGGTACTAAAGTAGTCGCAGCAGGAATGGTATCTGTCAGGGTAACATTTGCCTCCAGATTGCCTGTGTTGCTGACCGTTACTGTGTATACAACCGTATCACCTACGGTCGCATTTACGGTATTTGCCGTTTTGACAAGTAAAATCTGCGGTTGTATGACCGGAGTCTGAGTGGTATTGGACGATGATGACCCTGAAAATGAACCGGATGTGAAGCTGACCGTCGACTGATTGTTAATCTGCGAAGGAATCGGCATGGTAATCGTCACCTCAAAAGTTACGGTAACCTCGGCTCCTGGAGCCAACGTACCGATTGGAATGCCGGCGGTCGGATTGGAGAGCGGGAACGAAGTCCCGTTCACAATGACACTTCCGGGTACAAATGGGGTATTCGAAGGAAGAGGATTGACATATACCACATTATTAACGGCTACTGTGCCGTTATTACGAATAACAGACGTGTATCGAATGACATCCCCGACTACGCCGTACTCTACATTGTCACTGTTGACAATCGTTACATTGGGTAGAGAGACAGGAATCGTGATGGTGTTGGATGACGAGAATCCGGCAATCGTTCTCCCACTTGGAAGCGTGTAAGCAAACGAAGCAACCGCCTGATTAATTAACTGCCTTGCATCTGGCAAACTGGTAACCGTCGCAACAAAAGTGACCGTTGCACCTGTGCCCGCAGCAATCTCTCCCAGACTGATCCCTACCTCCGGGCTGACCCCAGGTGTAGGTACGCCATTAATAATGACACTATTTGTGCTGAATACTGCTCCTGCTGGAATGGGATCTGTCAAGGTAACCGTTGCAGCTATATTACCTGTATTGTTAATTTGGATGGTGTAATTAAACGTATCTCCTACCGTCAAACTTGTTGTACTTGCTGACTTCACCACTTGAATCACTGGCAGAAATATGGGGGTATTTACCGATATGGAAGAAGAAACACCATTAAAACTGCCTGATGTAAATGCTGCATTGGCCCGGTTACTAACCAAACCTGTGGATGGAACAGAATTCACCCGGGTCTGATAGGTCACAGTTACACTGCTTGAGCTATTCAATGTACCCACTGCGATTCCCGCAACGGGGCTTGCGCTTGTAACAGCAGATCCATTAATCGTGACACTACCCGGGACAAATTCAGAGCCGGATGGTGCATCCGAAATCACCAGATTTTGGACCGCACTAATTCCGGCATTGGTTGCAATAACGGTATAGGTAAGGATGTCACCTACAGTCGCATCAGGTGTGTTTACCGTTTTGCTAATCGAAATATTAGGGGCCGATGCAGGTATTCGAACGATATTGGATTGACTTGACCCTGAGAGATTCCGTCCGCTGGGAAGCTGGTACGTATAAGTTGCGGTACCCTGATTCTCCAGTGTTGGCGGAGATGGAAGTGTACTCAGTGTTGCGCGAAATACGACCGTTGCCGTAGCACCTGGCGAGAGACTGCCCAGCGTTATACCGGTTAAGGGGCTGGTTCCCGGACGCGCAGTACCATTCACGGTTACCGAATCCGGGACAAACGTCAGCCCCGCTGGAATCGTATCGGTCACATTCACTTGAGTCGCTATGTTTCCACTGTTCGTGACTGTAAGTGTGTATGCAATCTGATCCCCCAGTGTCGCATTGGTTTGGCTTGCCGACTTGTTGATACCGACAACAGCTTGGTATACAGGGGTTGTAATGGAATTGGAGTTGGAAATGCCCGTGAACGAACCAGAGCTATAGGACACTACCGCTCGATTAACTAAAGAACCTGAAGCAGGAAGAGACTGCACATTCACCTGAAACGTCACCGTTGCAGAACTTCCGGCCGCCAATGTCCCAATAGAGATGCCACTGCTCGGATTCGCAGACGGTACGACAGTTCCCCTTACGGTTGCACTGCCAGAAACAAAGGTTGTTCCAGCAGGGAGCGCATCTGTAAGTACCACATTGTTAATCACCTGAATACCGCTGTTGGTAGTAACTATGGTGTACGTGAAGGTCTCCCCGACTGCAACATCGGTAACGGATGCTGATTTTACCGTGGTCACATTGGGCAATGTTACCGGGATCGTTAAGGTATTCGAGGCGATGTTTCCCGTGATCGTCCGACCATCAGGTGAATTAAAGGAATAAGAAGCCGTAGCCTGATCCACAAGAGTCGGCGGTGTCGGCAAGCTTGTTACAAGCACCTGAAAGGTCACGGTATTGGCACTTCCTGCCGCGAGGCTCCCCAGATTAACGCCAGTAACCGGATTGGCACCAGCAATCACATTTCCATTCAGACGAAAGCTACCTGCTACATATGAGCTACCACTTGGTATGTTATCCCTCAATGTAACGTTGGCAGCAACATTCCCTCCGTTGTTCACTTGGAGTGTATAGGTAACCAGGTCACCCACCGTGGCATTGGTGGTACTCGCCGATTTCACAACGGACAGGTTTGGCGAATAAACAGTAAGGGTGGAGTTATTGGACGGAATAACTCCCGTAATCACTGCCCCCCCTGCCACACTTTGAAATGTAAAAGCGGCATTCGCTGAATTCACCAGCTGCAATATGCTTGCATCCTGACCAATGAGCGCTCGATAGGTGACTACGATGCTGCTGGACAGGTTTAATGAACCCAGCGGAATGCCTGCGGTCACATCGAGTGTTGGGCGGGGTATCCCTGCGACCGTTACACTCCCTGGAATGAAGGTAAGCCCTGCAGGCAGTGAATCGGATAACACAACGCTGGCCGCACTGGCTGTACCTGCATTGCTGACGGTAACAGTATAGAGAACACTATCTCCCGCCACCGCGCCGGAGGCAACGGATGCCTTGGCCACTGTAATTTTGGGCGCATTGATATCCACCTGAATCGCATTGGCATTGACAATGTAGGCATCCCCCGAGGTCGTCAGCGTTAACACAGCAGAAGACTGGTTGTTAATCAGCCTGGCTGACACATCCACATTGGTGATATCCCAGCCTTGACGACCACCGACAATGTTGGAACCCGGAGCTCCGTTGATCTGATTTCGAGTTCCGAAGGTGCCCGTTGTGTTAAGCGCTCCCGTATCCCCATTGATTTGGGATGCAAAAAAGTTCGCAGCCAGATTATTGGGCCCGGACAAAGCAACCGATGTAGCTGAGGTTGGCCCGAATAATGCCTGATCTCCAGTCCGGTTCGCGTCACCTTCCTGGGCACTGAACAGCGCTCTTCCTCCGAGTACACCGGAGAGGGGGGTGGCGAATCCAGTCAATGTTGTTACGACCGGTGGTGAAGTGGATTGCACAAGTACGCCGCCTGCACGCAAAGACATGTTGCGAAAAGGGAGATTGGGATTCTGATAAATAACGCCAAGTGTCCATCCCGCATGATTGGCCGTGGAATCATTTGTAATAACTATAGTCCCTACCACTGCTCCGGTGATATATGTACCTGCTCCCCCATTTTGTACAAGTGTCGTCACATTGGCTGAACGTACATAACCTGCGGCGTTGTTACCCAGATCAAACTGATTGTAAGTCACCGGGTCAGGTGTAACACTGAATGAACCTGCAGGGGTGGTGAACGTTACCGGATTGTTGATCGCTGAGCTCAGATTGACAGTTCCATTGATATAACTTCCGCCCCAGATTAATTCCGCATACAGAACGGTACTTCCCGCAGGAAGAACAAGGATAGCAGCGGAACTGTTACTCTGATACAAGCTTGTGGTCCCCAGTGGGTAGGTGCCGTATTGGACGCTGGTGTTGGTTGTGGTAAAACCTCCAATACTATCCTGTGTTCCGGGTACTCCCGCCGTTTCTGAACGACTCAGTCCAAGCGTATTTCCTGTAAATGTAATTGCTCCCGTAGCATTAACGGTTGAACGAACGACAAGAGGAATGAAGATCACCTCCCCTTCATCAATGATTTCCTACATATGGAACGGAGCCATGTATATAGTCTATGAGTGTATTGTTGAGTTTTGTTTGTCCTCCATAAAAAGTTTGTGATAACTCGAAAATTATGTGAGTCTTGTTCTCACATAACAGTTAAATACATTTGCGTTTTGTTCATTGTGATTTATAATTATCTTATACGAGAGTAATTCTGTCGTACCATTATGATGCAGTCAGCGGTGATATATGAAAGGTTTCCATACGCACAATAGCCACATTCCAACAGAGTACGAGTTCAAACATTCCAAATGGATTCAAAAAATGCTCCATGCCTACTGGATAGTCATCATTGCACATTTCGCCATTCAGATTGGCTGTTTCCTGTTTCTGGAGTATGATCGTACACCGATAGATTTCTTGATGAATGTCCTGTTCTGGCCTACGGCCGTCAGCAGTTCATGCATTTTGTTCGCAAGTTGGGTTGATCGGCGCTTCAGTTCATATTCCTTTTACACCATGTCTATAGCCAGCACGGTTATCGCCTGGACAATTATTCATGTCAATTATGACATTCGGATTATATTAGCAATCTGTCTGTTGCCCATCTTTGCTTCGGTGCTGTTCTTCAGTAAAAAGAGAGTCTGGATTGTCTTTCTGATGCAGATGACTGGTTACTTTCTGGTTTTGTTCGATCCGGCCTACCGGTTATACCTGTCTTCATTTGACATGGTATCCATTCCTGCTTTTCTAATCCTAGGTACATATGTAGCACAGGTTATCGTAACCAGCGGCGTTGAGGTGCTTGATGATCTTCAGGCCAGCATGCTTGCCAAGCAGGACCTTATTGTGCGAAATGCCATTATGACCAAACAGTCCAAAACTGACGGTTTAACCAACCTTTATAATCAAAGCTCATTCAAGGATTATTATGAAAAAGCATTTGAGTATGCCAACAGTGGCATGAGTATGCATCTGGCCCTGATCGATATTGATGACTTCAAATCCATTAATGATACGTATGGTCATCGGGTTGGAGACATCATTCTGGAGAAAGTGTCCCTGATCATTCAGGAAACCATTACCTCAAGTGATATTGCAGCACGGTACGGAGGCGAAGAGTTCGCCTTATTGATGTTTGAGCAATCTTTCAAGCAGGCCTATGCCTTGGTGGAACAGATTCGTCAGAAGATTGCCCTGATGGGCCATCTGGAACTTGAAGGAGCTTCCATCACCGTAAGTATCGGTCTCAAAAGCTACAACCCTAATATAACCAAAGACAAATTGTTTGAGGAAGTGGATGCCTGTCTGTATGCCGCCAAACGAACAGGTAAAAATAAAACCGTAACATCACTTGACCTGACTTCGTCCTTGGCAGAGAAAATATAAATAAAAAAGTTGTGCTGTACACCGGAATCCCGGTTTGTACAACACAACTTTTTTTGGGTCTGAATATGATCAGCAGGCCGATCTTCTTCATACGTCTATGTTTTCATTCCGCCCATTCCCAGCGATGACGATTTTGCTCCAGCATCGGATGCAGGTATTCGGACGATCCGTCAATAATGAGACGCAGCTCTTTGATCCAATCCTTGAAGGAATCAAATGAAGCAAACAGATTTGCCATCTCTATCGTCAAATAAAGAAAGTGAGGGGCTGGATATTCCGCAGTGATATGACGCAGCGCGCTATCCACAGGCGTATATTTCTTTCTCTTGCCCTCAAGCCCCTCCACACGTATACGTGAAGTTGGATGTTCCCGCCGCCAATCATGCAGGCGGTCTTCTCTTTTGTAATATGCCTGTATCGTATCCTTGCTCATTCGTTTAAACGTGCTCTCGTGTAAAGGATACAGCACAAGCTGTATGAATGAACGGGTGTCTACCGTTGCAGCGGCTCGCTCGAGTTGCTTATCGGTCACATGTTCAAATGAGTCATAAAAAGTCAGTGTGCCTTTGCGGTTGGCCGCAGGTGGCTCATAACCATAAGGTACAGTTGTATATTTTCCAGACATTTCACCCCTCCTTGTCTATAGCCACATTCGTACAAAGGTGATTGGGATAACCGAGCTAATATTATTATACGCTAACGATCCTGCTTCAACTCGGAATAAAATGTCATTCTGTTCTTGCCTGCACGTTTGGACTCATACAAAGCTTCGTCCGCCATCCGGATAATCTCACTTGGATTGTCGCTGTTGGTTGGATACTCAGCACCTCCAATGCTACATCCAATTCGAATTCGCTCGTATTCGATAATAAACGGCTTGTTCAGACTTTGAATGATGGCTTCTGCATAAGCCATGGCTTCTTCCCTCGGATGACTTCCAACTGACTGAAGTACAATCAGGAATTCATCTCCGCCCAATCGGACCGTTATACCCTTCTCCTGACCAAGAGCAGACAGTCGCTGGGCCACTTTCTGTAGCAGCACATCTCCAGTCTGATGTCCAAGTGTATCGTTGACCCGTTTGAATCCATCGAGATCCAGATAGAGAAAAGTCAGCGTGTGATTTTCACTTTCAGTCTCCAGAGACTCCTCCAGATACACTTCTAGGGCAGTACGATTCGGCAGACTAGTCAACTGATCAAAATGCGCCAGATTCTGCATCACGACCAGTTCCGAGTTTTTATTCATAAGAGAGGTCAGCATATCCCGAAGCGAACGGGACAACACTTCAATCTCCTTTATCCCCTTAATCGCAGGAATTTCAAGCTCTTCCCCTGCACGCAGTCGATTTGCTACTCTGGTAAGACGCACAAGTGGGGCAGAGATCAGACGTGAGACAAACCAGCCAATCAGTGCAAATAGCACGGTAACGGCAAGTCCCGCCCACACATTAAACCACATCAGGTCAAATACAGAAGCAAAAGCAGTCGACTTGACTTGACGAATGACTACGGTCCAGCCTAATCCGGGATAATCCTGATGACCCTGGCTGTAGGCAAATCCTGTCACATATTCTTTACCATCTGGCCACTCTTCAATGGACCAGCTGCTTTTGTTGCGCTGGGCCTCTTCGATGCCGGGCAATGCCAACGGTTTACCGATCCATTCCTTCGGCCCCAACAGCACTGTACGTTCCTTTTTGCTTACGATAAAGAACTCAATGTCTTTTTCTTCCCTTTTCAATGGGGCAAGCACGGACTCTTCGACTTCCTTCGCCCATTCCCAACTTAAATGTGCAGCGAGCACACCCTGAATATGGCCCTTGCTATCCTTCAGCGGAAAACTGATATCAACAAATTGCAACGGCTCTCCCGTTGGATTCGGAAGCAGCTTGGCAAGAAGTACTGCATTATGCACATCTCCAATGAATTTACCCTTGATTCCCTCCTGATACACAGGTCGCTCTGATAAATTTTCCCCAAGCAAGATACCATCCGTGGCAGCTAACACTTTTCCCTTCGGGTCCATGAATCCAACCCATGAGAATGAGGGAAAGCTATCTTGTAACTGATCCAGCAGCATCTGAATCTCATCAGGTTGAAATCCATCTTCCAACGAAGCCATTTGGCCCAGCAGGTCCAGTTCACCCGCGCGAGCGGACATGAATCGATCCAGCTTGTCCGAAGCCTGTGAGGCCGTGCCTGTAAGCGAGTGACCAATCTCAGTCTCTACAGCAACAAATGACTTTTGGCTAAAAATAGACCCAATCGTCAGGGTAACCAGCAAGGATAACACAGCAAAGATGACTGTAAGCACAGTTCTAATTTTGAATGACATTACTTCCTCCATTACACGGTGAAACCATCTTGCTTTTCAACATAACTATGCTGCAAAGAGTACACGGAATGTCACCTAATCGTTTTCATATTTATCGGAACTTGTGTGTTTTTTTATTATACATGCCCATACAATATTATACTGAAATCTTCACCGTGTTTCTTCCATTCAAAGAATAGACACGATTCTGTATATACATACTTGGGTTATGAATATAGAGAGCAAGCATATCCTTCAAAGGATCATGCGCCTGTATGTCACAGAGAGAGTAATCGAAATACTAAACATTGGGGGTGTAATGTTGAGCCTGCTTCATGTTGCTGTTATTCTGCCTTTTGCCGCTGGCATTCTTCTTGCCATGCTGCATCGTTTCTTCCGTAAAAACCATTTGGGATGGCCGGTTCTCCTTGTCCCGGCACTATTATTTGTATACTTTGCGAGTCTCATACCCGCTGTGTCACAGCGCAATACCGTAGCCGGAAATATCCCATGGATTCCTTCACTGGACATTGGATTTAACCTTTATCTGGACGGTCTGAGCCTCATGTTGACACTGCTAATCACCGGAATTGGTGTCCTCGTTGTTCTCTACTCCATCTTCTACATGGATATGAAAGAAGCGCTGAACCGTTTCTACCTGTATCTGTTGATGTTCATGGGAGCCATGTTGGGCGTGGTGTTGTCTGATAATATGATCGTGCTCTACGGATTCTGGGAATTGACCAGTATTACGTCGTTCCTGTTGATTGCATTCCATTACAAACGTAAAGCCTCGACTTCAGGAGCACAAAAATCATTCCTGATTACGGTATTTGGCGGTTTCGCCATGCTTACCGGATTCATGATGATGTATCTCATTACCGGAACGTTCAGTATTCGTGCAACCATTGCAGGATTGGGTCAGTTTCAGGAAAGCGCACTATTTCTACCCGCACTTATCTTGATCCTGATTGGAGCTTTCACCAAGTCAGCTCAGTTCCCGTTTCATATCTGGTTGCCGGATGCAATGGAAGCTCCAACACCTGTTAGTGCCTATCTTCACTCAGCCACCATGGTCAAGGCCGGACTGTACGTTGTGGCCCGGTTTACACCGATCTTCGGTGGACAGGGACTCTGGTTCTGGCTCGTTACTGGCGTTGGTCTTCTGACTTTGTGTTATGGATCATTCCTGGCGGTGAAAAAAAACGATCTCAAAGCGATTCTCGCCTATTCGACCATCTCTCAACTTGGTCTGATCATGTCCCTGTTAGGGGTTGGATCTGCTGCTCTCTACTTCGGATATGGCGAGTCCTCTGCGATGTACACCGTGGCAATAACCGCTGCGCTGCTTCACCTGTTTAATCATGCGACCTTCAAGGCCGCTCTGTTCATGGTCGTAGGGATTGTTGATCATGAAACGGGTACACGTGACATTCGGAAGCTCGGTGGACTTGCTTCATTCATGCCAATTACATTCACCGTGGCATTGATCGGTTCACTTGCCATGGCGGGTATTCCGCCGTTCAACGGATTCCTGAGCAAGGAGTTATTCTTCCAGGCGATGGTGGAAGTCACGCATCTGCGAATCTTTGGACTTGGGTCCTGGAGTGTTCTATTGCCGGTATTCGCTTGGCTTGCAAGTGTGTTTACCCTGATCTATGCGCTTATTATCGTGTTCAAAACATTCCTCGGTCGTAGCCAAAGCGAGATCCCTGCCGAGAAGCTGCACGAAGCGCCCGCTGGTATGCTCATTCCGCCCGTTGTTCTAGGTGTTCTTGTCGTTGTATTCGGACTCTTCCCGAATCTGCTGGCCGGATCACTGATTGAACCGGCCATGGCCGCTGTGCTTCCATCCCTCTTGAATGGGAATGAGCGCTTCGATGTACATTTCTCCCTGTGGCATGGATGGACTCCGGAACTGATTATGACGATCGGAGTTGTGATTCTCGGAATCACTCTCTACAAGCTGTTGCCACGATGGAGGAATATTTATGAGCACTATCCACAAGGATTAACCATTAACAATATGTACCATGTTGTATTGGATAATCTCCAGCATTATGCACGCAAATGGACGGAAGCCTATATGAATGGCTCGGTCCGTAATTATCTGGTTTACATTTTTTCATTCACGGTCGCCTTGTTGGTCTATGCCTTCTTCCGTTCAGGAGAGAATATCACCTGGAATCTGCAGGGCAATGCACCTTTCTCATTTTATGAGGTCGTTCTGCTAGTCACGCTCATCGGTGCTGCGGTTTCAATTCCTTTTGCCAAAAACAGACTGTCGGCAGTCATTATGACGGGCGCGGTTGGTTACATCGTAACCCTGCTGTTTGTACTCTTCCGGGCGCCGGATCTGGCATTGACACAGATGATTGTTGAGACCGTATCCGTTGCATTGTTCCTGCTTTGCTTCTACCATCTGCCTGAATTGCAACGTGGCAAATCAAGCCGCAGTTATCTCACGGTAAATATGATCGTAGCGATTGCAGTCGGAGTTGTGATGACCTTTGTAGCTCTAGCTGCAAGCGGAACAGCATCACTGGATAGCATTTCTACCTTTTTCCTTCAGGAAGCGTATGAGTCTGCGGGTGGTAAAAATGTCGTGAACGTCTTATTGGTTGATTTCCGTGGCTTCGATACGTTATTGGAGATTATGGTGCTTGGCGTTGCTTCACTATCCATCTACTCCATGATTAATCTGAACCTCGAAGCAAAAGATCTGGGAGCTCGCTTGAAGTTCCGTAAGAAGGACGAAAGTCAGGATTCCGAACCTGCTCTGGATGATGAAGCGGACAATACGAAAAAGTATGGTAACCGGGAACGGAGCTCATCCTCCTGGGATACTGTACCCTTGCAGAGTAATGATGTATTGCTGCAAACGACCACCAAGGTCGTTGTGTTCATCATTCTGACATTTGCCATGCACCTGTTCTTTGCAGGACACCACAATCCGGGCGGAGGTTTTATCGGCGGCTTGGTAACAGCGGCAGCACTCGTATTGATTGCCCTGGCATTCAGTACGGATACGATACGCAAAGCGTTACCCGTTGACTTCCGTGTTCTAACAGGGATCGGATTGGGTATAGCGTTACTGACAGGTGCAGGTTCATTTATATTCGGAGTTCCATTCTTAAGCCAAACCTTCGGTTATTTCGAACTTCCTTTGCTGGGAGAAACAGAACTCGCCACGGCCATGCTGTTTGATCTTGGCGTGTATCTCGCTGTCCTGGGTGTCACCATGACCATCATTCTACAGATCGGGGAGGATCGCTGATATGGAAATATTGATGTGTGTAGCCGTTGGCATTCTGTTTGCGGTTGCCGTCTTTTTAATCTTGTCGCGGAGCCTGCTCCGAATCGTACTTGGCATGTCCATACTAACCCATGGCGTGCATCTGCTCTTGATCACCATGTCACGTCTCAAAACAGGGGCCCCACCACTGCTTGGGGAGATGGCTGAACGTTATGTCGATCCTCTTCCTCAGGCTTTGATACTAACTTCAATTGTAATTAATTTTGGACTCACTGCGTTCTTCTTTGTTCTCTCCTATCGTTCTTATCTGAAGTTAAAAACAGACGATATGGAAGAAGTAAGGGGGCGCCCATATGAATAATCTCGTCGTTCTGCCGATTCTGTTGCCTTTAATTACAGGTGTTCTGTCTCTGTTATTTTTCCGGAAAACAAATATCCAGCGGATCATTAGTGTCATTGGACTGTTGTTTACAGCAGTGGTCTCAACGATACTCATTACGCGGGTAGCTCAGACTGGAGTTCTAACGCTTAATATGGGCGGATGGGCACCTCCCTATGGCATTGTGCTAGTAGCTGACATGGTATCGGCGCTACTTGTCGTCGCCGCTTCCATCATTGCACTGGCGTGTCTGCTGTATGCGTTCCGCAGTGTGAACAAGGAGCGAGAAGAACATCACTTCTATCCGTTCTTCCATTTTCTGATTGCAGGAGTTAACGGTTCATTCCTAACCGGAGATTTGTTCAACCTATTTGTTTGCTTTGAACTGATGCTCATCTCTTCCTATGCACTGATTGTATTGGGTGGCACGGAAAGACAGCTTCGGGAAACGATTAAATATGTCTTGATTAACATCGTTTCTTCAGCTCTTTTTGTCGCTTCCATCGGCTTCCTCTACTCCATAACTGGCACATTGAACATGGCAGACTTGTCCGTCAAAATTGCTGAAGTGGGACAGAGCGGAGTCATTACCTTAATTGCCGTTCTCTTTCTGATCGTATTTAGCATCAAGGCCGGGCTGTTCCTGTTCTTCTGGTTGTCGGGCTCTTATGCGGCACCACCTGCCGTCGTCACTGCATTGTTCGCAGGATTGCTTACCAAGGTTGGCTTGTACGCGATTGTGCGAACATTCACACTGATCTTCTATCATGATCCTGATTTCTTCCATACCCTGATCGGATGGATGGCTGGTGCTACGATGGTCCTTGGTGTCATCGGTGCGATCTCCTACCGCGATGTGAACAAAATTCTCATCTACAACGTGGTCGCAGGTGTAGGTTTTGTCGCTTTTGGTATGGCTTCGGCCAGTCGTCCTGCGCTGGAAGGTCTGCTCTTCTACATGCTGCATGACATGTTGATCAAAACATTGCTCTTCCTTCTCGGCGGAGCCTTGATTGCGGTTGCCGGAACATCCAAACTGGACAACATGGGCGGGCTGATCCATCGCTATCCGCTGCTCGGCTGGATGTTTTTCATTAGTGCACTTGCCTTGGCGGGCTTGCCTCCATTCAGTGGTTTTCCGGGGAAGTTGCTTCTCTTTGAAGGTGGCTTGCAGGCAGGCTTGTATGGTCTGACCGGCATTGCGGTGCTCTCCAGCTTATTAATGTTATATTCGGTACTGCGCATCTTCATACAAGCGTTCTGGGGTGAACCGCCTGCCGGGGTTGTAAGACGCCCTTACGCGGTGAACGGTCTGCTGATTCCTGCCGGAATTCTGTTTGTATTCATCATCGTAATGGGTGTGGGGGCTGAAGGCATGTTCCAATTGACCTCCCGCGCAGGCGATATTCTACTGCATCCCAATATTTATATTGATGCCGTATTGAAGGAGTAGATGTCTATGGCCTTTCAGATTGTACTGAATCTTATCATTGCTTTTGTATGGATGTTTCTGAACAACGCCTGGAATGGTGTTGGTTTTCTCATAGGTTACCTGCTCGGACTGCTTCTCATCGGGGGGATGCGCAGATTCTTCCCCCAGCGCTTCTATATTGTTCGAGTCTGGGCCATCTTCAAACTGATTGCACTGCTGTTCAAGGAACTGGTGCGAGCCAGCATTGAGGTTATACGCCAGATTATCAAGCCCAAGCTCGACATAAGGCCCGGTATTTTTACGTATAAAACTCAATTGTCCTCGGATTGGGAGGTCACCCTGCTCTGTCTGCTTATTTCATTAACACCAGGTTCTCTGCCACTTGAGATCTCGGGTAATCAACGCAAACTGTTTATCCACGCGCTGGATATCAAGGATGAACAGAAAATGAGAGATAATATTCAAAACACATTCGAAAAAGCAATTATGGAGGTGACGCGTTAATGTTATCCTCACTGTTGTTCATCTCATTGCTCATTCTCTCCTTAGCCATACTAGGGTGCTTGTACAGGGTGCTTCGGGGACCATCCATGGCTGATCGGATTACAGCATTGGATACCATTGGCATCAATGTGATTGCTATCGTTGCCGTACTGTCGATGATGTTGCAAACCCAGGCCTATCTGGATATCATCTTGCTGATTGGCATTCTGGCTTTTCTAAGTACAGTGGCATTTGCACGTTATATTGAACGGGGGGCGGTATTCAAAAATGATGGAGATCGTTAAGGTAACCACTGAAACCGCTATAGGTTTACTCGTACTGCTCGGTGCACTACTCAGTGCACTCAGTGCATTCGGACTTATCCGTCTGCCTGATGTATATCTACGTGCCCATGCCGCAACCAAAAGTATGACACTTGGTGTGTTCTGTGTACTAAGCGCTACATTTTTCTACTTCTGGTACTTCGATAACTATATCAGTGCCCGCTTGTTGCTAGGTATTCTGTTTGTATTCATTACGGCTCCTGTCGCCGGACATCTGAACGGACGGGCCGCCTATCGCACAGATGTGCCACTCTGGGAGCAGAGCGTGCAAGATGAACTGGAACCCTTGTTAAAAGGTAAAAAGGTGAACCATGAAGCCAAGGACATGATGGAGTAATCCCCAGCCTGGGCATAACAAATACCCCCAAGGATCAGCCGCCCGTTTCGCGGCATGTTCCCGGGGGTATTTTTTTATTTTTCATACACGGATCAACACTGATTATGCAGACTGATTAAGTAGTAAAGTCAGAATCCATTCAATCCCTGTCTTCTTAGATCCGCAGCCACAATACGTGCAAGCTCCGCAGCCCCTTGACGATTCGGATGCAGACTATCCCCTGTCATATACAGAGCAAGTGTTGCCGCAGGACCAATTGAAGTGAAATAGGCAGAACTTAACTTATTCAGTTCAAGAAGGGTAACCCCCTCTTCCTGAGCGAGTGCACGTGTGGATTGATTGTACCAGCGGTTCTCCGCTTGATGTACATTCGCTGTATTAAAGTCTGTTGCCCGGCCCTGAGGCGTGGAGAGGATAACCGTTGCTCCTTTGTTTTTCGCCAGACGCACCATATCCCGCATAATCTCTTTGAACTGCGCCTCCGTTGTATTATTCTTGGTATTGGTATCGTTAATTCCGAATTGCAGAATAAAATAGTCTCCCGGCTTGATATACTTCAGAATCGCTTCCATCTGACCATCATCGCGGAAACCTCTCGCAAATTGACCACTTGACGCCATATTTCGAACCTGGAAGGTGGAATTGTTCACATAAGACGGAAACAGCTGTCCCCAACCTCCTTGTACACTGCTACCCAGCGGATAGTAATTGCAGACTGTTGAATCACCACCAATGTAGATCGTGCGGTTGGTAACGGTCTGATTGGATAACTTCCGGATTTCAAGTGCACTAAGTGTGAAGGCGGTACCTGTCTTTCCTTCTGTAACCAGCAGGTTTAATTGCCCGTCAGTCACCGGAATTTGAAACTGGTCCGTTGCCCCGTTGCCCGTCATATTGATGATCTGGTAGACACCTTCTGCAGCCACGCTGGCTCTGGCAGTATTGCCAAGGACCACTTTAACTTCATATAGGCCATTGGACAGATTCACATTGAAGGTATTGGTGCTCTTGGTGCCGTACGTCAGAAACTGCACAGCGTCACTCTTAACCCCGCTTCCTGAGGCAGACACATTCCTCATCTGTGCAGGTGTGTTGAAGCCATAACCTTTCGTAGGCGTATAGGCATCTCCTGCGGACACGCCTGTGTAACCGTTCTCAACAGCACCCGAACCAAAATCAAATCTGTAATTGTCCGTTGCCGCTACGGCGACTTGCCCTTCATTGCTTCCCAGACCGATGCCCATTGTACTTGCAAACAGAACAAAACAGAGCAGAAGCTTTACCGATATTGACCATTTCATCACTGAATTCTCCTCTCGAATCAGAATTATATTGGTGCACGATCCACAACTTCACAGAACTTGATCAAGCCAGTCATAAGCCTTAGCTCCGCTAATCTCATGTCCACCTGTAAAGAAATCCGCATCCAGTGATTCTGATGCTCCCGCCTGCTCATATATATGTGTCAAACGGGCATACGCCTCTTTCGCTGCATGGATTGGGAACACCTGATCATCACTTCCGGCTTCAATAAAAAGTGGCCTAGGCACAATCAGGCCGATGAGATCCGGCAATTCCGCTTCACGCAGGATACCTGGCACATAGTTGTCCAGACAATGGTTCCGATCCAATATGCTGCCCTGGAATGTATTTGCATAACCGCTTACCACAGTTGCCCTGAACCGTTCATCCAACGCGGCTGTAAATGCGGTCACCAGTCCACCTCCCGAGATACCCATGCTTCCAATTCGCTCCGAATCCACTTCTGGCCGATTCGATACATAATCCAGTACACGTGTTGTTTCATACACCCTATGACCGGCGAGAGTCTTCCCCACCATGAGCAGATGCGCCGCAATCTTCGTACAAGAGCTTACCCCTGGTGGCGCATCGCGGTCCTCTGCCAGTCTTCGATCACCGAACCCGAGCAGCTCTGGAGCCGCAACCACATATCCACGCTTCACAAGCGCTACTGCAAAATCCTTGTGTAATCCGGGCTCTCCAGTCCGTGGTGAACCATCCGGTTCCATGCCAGAGATCTCCCGGCTACCATAGCCATGCCCATGACAAGCAACGATAGCAGGTCTCTTGTTTTCGGTAATGCTTCCATCACCCGGAATTAATAAATACACTGGCATGCGAAGTCCTGCATAGGTCGTAATTTCAATTCGCTCCCGAATATATCCGTCACATGTAATGCGCTCCAGTAAGACAGGATTCAGCGCGGCCGCCATCGTGGGAAAACCGCCCAGCCGTTCTTTCACACGTGTACGTAACTGATTGCGCCATAACTCCAGGGGTTGATCTGCATGATACGCGGAACGACCACGAAGATTCGTTTGTTGTTGTAGATAGGCTTCAATATCAGACATGGGCCTGTGTCCCTCCTGTTTTTCGTAGGATAACGTAGATATAAGACTGTCATATGGAATTAATCCCATCCATTATAGAACATGGATGTCACCCATGAATTGAACATGTTTGCCTGTTTTGAATGGAATCACACGATTTCTAGCCAAAAAAAGGATATCTCCAACCTGAAGACAGGTTACGGAAATACCCTTCATTTTATCTGCCCTGGCAACCACCAGTTCCACCTGCCCATTAATTTCATCAATGCAGGTACCAGTATTAGCCGGATCAACGTAACGTCAATCAACACCGCTGCCGTGATTCCGATCCCTAACTGCCTCACACCTGCGACTTCAGCAAAAGCAAACGGCACGGTCACCGCAAGCAGAATGGCCGCTGCGGAGGTAACCAGACGGCCTGTAGAAGCCAATCCCTGTTGGACAGCCACATCACTGTCTCCGGTTCGTCTATACACTTCCTGAATACGGCTCAGCATAAACACACCATAATCCATGGATATGCCAAACACCAATCCTGCAATGAATACAGGAATCATAATGGCAATGGCTGACGTTTCCATCCCCAGATGTCCTTCATTAAACACCCAAACCAATATGCCAAATGAAGCGGCTAAGCTAAGCAGATTCATCAGAATTGCCTTGATTGGAATGAGCAGAGATCTGAATGCTGCCAGTAACACAAGGTAATTGGTGACCACCACAAATAACAGCACTTTGAGCAGTTGACTTGTGACTTCCTGCATTATTTCATATTGCTTGGCAGCTTCCCCGCCATAACGTAGTTTTACGTTGGTGGAACCAAGTGTATAATCGCTCTTCCTCATTCGTTCCAGCCAGTCTGCAACCTGTTCCGAACCAGGCTCCCCGTGCACCGTGGCTATCAATCGAATCGAATGATCAGAGACCGTTGAACGCAGCCATGTCGTCCTGGTTGACTCCTTGCCTTCTATGGAAGGAGTGAGCGCCGACGGTGGAATTTGAAAAAGGCTCTGCGAGCCATTTTGATTCGGCTGTAATAGGCCCCATGGTGAAACAATGCTCAATACGCCTGAGTCCTGCAGTAGCTGACGGGCTTTGTTGTGGGCCATCTGCCAGTGAGAGGCAGTCAACAGTTCCTGCTGTCCGCCAATCACGATCTCGATGGCGGAGGTATTCTTTTGCCCCAGATCATATTGCAACTGCTCTGCTGCTTGGCGGGACTCCATTCTCTCTGGCAGTGAAGAAGCATCCGGGACGGACAGTTCCAGCCGGGTTACTGGATAAACACACAGGAGCAGCACAACCGTACCTCCAATGGCCATACTGACTGGTCGTTTCATGACCATCGCTGACCATCGATGCCAGACTGAACCTCTAGGTAACCAATGGACTAACTTTCGCCTGAATACACCATTCGCAGACAGTGATAGCAGAGCTGGCAGCAGCGTAACATTTAATAGTAACGATAGGAGCAGAACAATAATGGCTCCCAAGGAGACACTCAGAAACATCGGCAATCTGATCCAGAGCAAACCCAGCAGCCCAAGGAGCACGCAAGCTGCCGAGAACAACACCGCTCTGCCTGCTGTACGTAATGTTTGCTGAAGAATCTTGCTTCGCAAAATCTCGCTCTGCATATCCAGGCTGCTGCCCGTAACGTTAGCTTTGCCTTCATCTTCATAGGCCCGCTGAACTTCTTCCCTGTACCTGCTCAGAATGATCAAGGCAAAGTCTATACTCAGTGCCATGCCCACCATGGGAATCACATTAATGATAAAGTTGGACAATTCCAGATGATAACCAAGGAGTGACGTGACTCCCATAGCGATAATCACAGCACTGATCCCCATCATGACAGCAATCAACGCGGCATATAGCCCCCTGAATGCAAAACACAAAACGATCAGGGCAATCGGCAGTCCCACCATCTCTGCCCGTTCCAGATCACGAAAGCTCAGATGATTGACATCCTGCTGCACGACTGCCTTTCCAGTCAATTGCACCGTACCTGGACCGTCTGTTGCCAGCACGGCGCGCAACTGCTCCAGTGGGGGACCCATCTGATGTGCAGGTACATCCATTTTCACAAGGGCATATGCCCTATGGTCTTGAAACGTCCCCCTTTCGCTAACATCCAGAGGGGATGTGATAGAAGTTACCGCAGGCAACACTTGAACCTGTGTCAGACGATCCTTGATCCACTGCCGGAACTGTAACGGTGAGGTATTTTCCTTTTTCTCAAAAACCAGAATAACCGGATCAGCAGGAGAACCGAATTCGTCCTCCAGAACAAGTTCAACCGCTTGCGCATCCCCGTGAACTTGTTTCAATCCGTGATCTTGAACAATGTCAGGTAACTTCCACGCCCAGACCGCTGACATCCCGATGATAAATACCCAGCAGAGAATAATGAACCGCGGATATCGGCTGATGAAGGCAGCAAGTCTGCGATAACCCATACCTAAGCTCCTCTGCGATCAGATTAGTCATTCGATTATATTCATCGGTAAGGGTAAGATCATAAGCACATTCAACCACTTGCGGTGCATATCTCCTTCACCCGGGTTCATGAACTATTGGATACCATGATTCACAGGTGTTCTGTTCGCTATGGGGGCAGGGATGTATGTAAAAGGAAGTAACTCTGCTGTCAGTCCCGGGCCAAAAGCCAGCGCTATCCCACTGGAATGTTCTTCCTTCTGTCTGTAATCCTCGCGGATGGCTTGAAGAACAAAAAGAATCGTCACGGACGACAGGTTGCCATAATCCCGCAGGATGTTTCGGCTGTAGGAGACCTGCTCATCTGTCAACTGATACAGCTTCTGAACGGCATCCACGATGCCTCTGCCTCCTGGATGGATCGCCCATATTTCCGGTAAACTGCTACTCTCCAGCAACCGCTCTACCTCTGGACCGAGATGCAAACCAAGCAGCTTCGGAATCTGTGGTGACAGGTAGAGATCAAAGCCTGTATTGCCCACTTCCCAGATCATTTCTTCTGCACAATCCGGGAGCAGCGTTGAGTGCCCTCGGCCCAGTCGAAAACATTCATTGCGGTCTGTTCCAGACGCACCAATAACACAGGCAGAGGCGCCATCTCCGAAGAACGATGCAGCATACAGGTCGTCCCGTTTGGCAGATGGCTGAAAGTGAAGTGTACATAGTTCCACACACACGATGAGAACCGTAGCCTTCTGATCTGTCGTTACAATGGAATTGGCCAGTTGAATCGCCTTCAGACCCGCTGCACATCCTTGAAACACCAGGGGAATCCGGTTGATCTGCGGTGACAGTTCAAGTTGCTGGATCAACCGAACATCAAGTCCGGGCAGGAATTGCCCCGTGCAACTCACCGTAATGAGATGTGTAATTTCCGAGGAGGATACGTCTGCGTCCTGAAGCGCCTGTCCGGCCGCCTCCAGACCAAGGGGAACAGCAGCAGCTTTGTATTTGCCCATACGCTCGGATGTAGTCGGAACCTCCTCCGCATTGGTAAAGGGTAAATATCTGCAAGAATCAACAGGCTCAAGCAGATTCGGTTCACACGTATACCGAGTCTCCACACCGCACTGATTAAAGATCCGTTTGGCCCATCTTCTCGCATCCGGCTCATGTTCCAGCGCTTGCGCGAGACGGGCAGACACATCCTTTTGCTCAATACGGTGGGCTGGCCACGCCGTTCCTATTCCCATAATACTTGCCCCTGTACTTTCCTCAAGCTGGTTCATCGGCTTAACCCCCTATATAGTCTTGTCTTTCGTAATCAAAAGTGGGCTTTTTAACATCCTATATATCAAATAGGTTCATATAGAAATGTGCAGGATATAGTACAAGTCTATTCACTTCCTGTCCCGTTTATGTTCATATCACAACAAAAGGCGGACAACCTATGCGAGTTTCGCATGTGTTGTCCGCCTTTATCAACAGGGTCAAACCCTTTCACAAATTACATATAGGATCTTTCATAACTATTCAGGTCGAATTATGGTGAATCTCTCTCCGAGCTTGGCATAATCATTACCCGCAAGTCGGCTGACTGGTTTCAAATGATCCATCAGGATATACCCCTTGTCCGGATTGTAGACTTCTTGGCTGAAATGATATTGCACTATGCGTACCAGCAACAGATCACTCATCGGTTTGCCATCATCGTTGGTAATGGGAATGTGCTGATACAGCTCACACTCCATCCGAATAAGAGCTTCCTTTATTCCTGGCACGGCAACCTTTGTACTTGGCACTGGGGTCAGTTTCGTCCGCTCAAGCTCACTTTCATGGGGTTCAAGGATAGCTGCTGTCTCATTTACTTCTGCTATGATTGCTTCATCACATATATGCACGACCAGCTCTTGATGAGCAAGTACATTACGCGCAGTATCTTTCATAATGCCGTCTTTACGTGCAATGGATATGGATAACAGCGGTGGGTCCGAACTGACCACATTGAAGAAACTGAAAGGCGCTGCATTGATCACACCATTCTCATCTGAACGTGTCGTCACAAAAGCAATTGGGCGTGGCACCACCGAACCACTCATCAGTTTATAGTTGTCTCTTCCCGTTATTTCACGTGGATCCAATGTATACATATGTAATATCCCCTTCCCTGCTCGTGTAACAAGTGTCAATGTCACTTCAAGACACGATCACACACTCATATTTATTATATAACGTAAAATGCTGAATTAACAAAAAAACTCCCTGGTGTCTATTGCACCAGGAAGTAGAAACATGCTTTTTCATATCGACTATTTCTTATTTAACAATGCTGTTCTGAATGTCTTCCATAATTTGAAGGTTCGCTTGAACTCCACTATACAACCAGCTGCTGGACCGGGTGAATTCAAACAAATTGCCATTTTTTACAGCCGGGATACTTTGCCACACTGGATCTTTCAGTGCTTCCGCTCCAGTACCTGCATCACTATTAACAAAGAACAAGTAGTCTACATCCATTTCCGCCAGCTTCTCCATAGAGATGGAAGACCAGTTACCTGTTGCATTGGCAGAGATTTCTTTTACAACTTCAGGCTCTTGAAGTCCAAGTTCTTTGTACATTACTTCTCCACTTGATACGTTGTCACTTACAATAAAGAACTTGCCGCTAACCAACCATATGGCCGCTGCTGATTTTGTTCCACCTGTAACGTTGTTGATCTTTTCCTTGATTTCTGTAGCTTTAACTTCGTAATCATCCAGCGCTTTTTGCGCTTCATCACTCTTATTCAAAATCTCACCGATTTTCAGCAACGTTTTACGCCAGTCGCTATTGATCTCATCGCCAAGTACATAAGTAGGTGCAATTTTACTGTACTGTTCGTATTTTTCTCCTTCAACCACACTTTCAGAACCAACAATAATCAGATCCGGGTTAAAACTTGTTACCGCTTCAAAAGGCAGATCAAAAGCAATCGTCGGGATACCATTCAGATCTTTTTGCAGATATTCCTGGATTCCGTTGGCTACCGACCACTGAGCAACTGGCTTAACACCTAGTGTTACCAAATTGTCTTCCAGATAAGACGCGATGACACGCTCCGGATTAGCCGGGATGGTTACTTTGTGTCCCATAGCATCTGTTAATGTGCGCGCTGTAGCGGATTCTGTTTGCGTCTCTGTCTCCGTTGTTGTATCTTTCTCTCCTGCTGCTCCGTTCTCTGCCGGCTTCGCTCCACACGCTGCCAACCAGATGGACATAACCATCACCGTAATCAGAAGCATGATCATCTTTCTATTATTCTTAAGCAATTTGTTAACCCCTCTCATTTCATTATGAACACCTTATTCGGCGTTATTGTGACAGATTTTAATGTTCAAAAATATTGATACTATTATTGATACATATAATATCCGCATGTACATTTGACCAATTCCATTGACAATGATAATTGTTATCAGTCCAGTTGTCAATCCGATTATGTCCCGAGTGGATCATATAAAATCTTCTTGGCGAGATTCACCTATAGGCGAATGCCGCCATATGCTGAATGCAGAATACGACGACAGGAAGGATGTTCTATACATGTATTACGAATATAATCCTTATCTAAGTTATGGAGAAGACCGTTCCTTTCAATTGCCTCCACTGTTCCCAGGCGGTGGCGGCACACCGGGTGGTCCAACGTTTCCTGGTATACCTGGCGGTCAAGGCTCCTATCCTCCATACATTCCAGGTGGAGGACCCGGTCCATATATCCCTGGAGGCATTCCAGGTACGATCCCGGGTACAGCACCGGGCGTACCTGCGCAGCTGACTCAAGGCAATCTGCCGACGCTGCTTAGTGGCTATCCCCGGCCGGTAGGTCAGCCTCCGGCAGAGATGATTTTTCTGTATAACCTGATCAAAAGCAGCCCGGGTCTGCTTCCGCTCTTCCTCCAGCAACAGCCGCAAAGTCTTAATCAAGCTGTGCAATTTGCACAGACGGGTGCAGCGGCACCTCGAGAAAACGAAGAACGTGCACTGCCCAACTTTTGCTACAACCGGTGGTCTCTTGTCTTCACATACAATGATGTGTACCTGATGTGGCCTGCCATCAATCTGTTTGGTTTTGTGGTAGGATACTTCTATCCATTCCTCACGCCAGGTATACTGTCCAATACACAAATTTTGTTTGCGCTCTGCTAAACTTGTCCTTACCTACAGCAAGAGCCTCACTTGGAAGCATAATTCCTTCCAGGTGAGGCTCTTGTTCGTTCTTTAACCCAAAATAACTTTACACTATTTTATGACTCCATAAACGCAAGGTGTTCAGAATCAGTACATTTAACTCAACGCCTGACCCTTCTGACGCTTCATGCCCCTACTGACCATTAGGAAGTAAATCACCAAGGCACCGAGATCAGCACACGCGATAACGATTCCCATTGGCACAGCTGTGCCTTCTCCCCCGAGACCTACGAGGGGAGCGACAATACCACCGAACAGGAACGTCATCACACCAATAAGCGCAGACGCACTGCCTGCCGATTTCTCCTGATTGGCCATCGCCAAGGCGAAGGACGCGGTATTGACCAACCCAACACTGGATACCACCAGAAATAACGGAATCAGTACAGAGATTAGATTACCTTCAGCCAGAATGGCGATGAGCAGTGAAGTTCCTCCGAGCGCCGCGGTTAGCAGCCCCGCGATTAACAGCCGGGTCTCAGATACCTTACCTGCAAGTTTGCCGGCAACCTGACTAGCCAGAATAATGCCAAGCCCGTTTATGGCAAAGCAAACACTGAATATTTGCGGCGATACCCCGTATATCTTCTGAAGCACAAACGGTGAACCGGATATGTAGGCAAACATGCCAGCCGCTACGAACCCCTGGGTCAACGCATAACCCATAAACTGACGATCCCCTGCGATTTGCCGAAACGTAATCAGGGTCTGTTTCAATCCCCCGCTTGATCTGCGGTTGGAGGGCAATGTCTCTCCAAGGCCGAAAATAACAGCCAACAGCGTCAGAATACCGATGAGGCTAAGCAAAATAAATACGCCGCGCCATGACGTATATGTCAACATTTGTCCACCAATGATCGGTGCAGCAATCGGGGCTACGCCGTTAATCAGCATCAACAGGGAGAAGAACCGTGTCAGTTCCGGGCCTGAATATACGTCTCTGACGATTGCGCGCGAGATGACAATCCCTGCCGCTCCAGCTACACCCTGAATGAACCGCAGCACAACAAAAGAGCCCATCGTCGGGCTGACCAGGCAAAGTATGGAGGCGATAGTATAGAGCACAAGTCCTGCAATGAGCGGTGTTCGCCGACCACGTACATCACTTAGAGGTCCGGCAAGCAACTGTCCAACCGCAAGTCCAATCATACACGCCGTCAGACTGAGTTGAGCATACGAAGTAGATGAACCAAACTCATCAGCCAGCGTGGGTAATGCGGGTAAATACATATCCAGGGACAACGGCCCGAAGGCCGACAACGTCCCCAGAATTAAAGCCATCCGTACACGGGATGTGGAGTTTGAGTTCAATGAAGCCATTGTACTCTTCATCAAATCCTACTCTCCGCTACCCAGTAGCTTGAGCAGGTTGGACGGCAGTGTGAACTGTTGATTGTTAATAATAATACGGCGCAACTCTTCTTCATCCCGCTCGTTATCGGCGTCCTTGATCTCCTGAATTTCCCGGTGAAGTCGCTCCATCTGTTGATCCAGCGCATTTGCCGAATCTGCCGCACTCTTTAACTCTCTCGTCAAATGCTCGGGAACATCTTTATTGTATTTATAAAAAATCTTATGCTCCAGACTCGCCCAGAAATCCATCGCGATTGTACGGATCTGGATCTCCACACATGCTCGTTCCTCACCATTGGACATGTACACAGGCACTTCCACCAGAAGGTGAAGGCTTTGGTAGCCGTTTGGCTTTGGATTCTCGATGTAGTCTTTGACCTCCAGTACACGCAGATCACTCTGGTTGCACAGCATATCCTTAATGCGATAGATATCCGAGATAAAGGAACATGTAATCCGTACCCCGGCGATATCCTTGATATTTTGCTTGATGCTCTCAAATGTTAACTCATGATTTTTGCGGAACATCTTGTTCATAATGCTCTCAGGAGATTTCAGTCTGGACTTTGTATGCTCAATTGGACTGTAATCATGCAGAGACTGGAATTCTTCCTTCAGGACTTCAATCTTGGTCTCCATTTGATCCAGAGCAAATTTATAGATCATCATAAATCTGGTAATTTCATATTTGAATTTCTTGAATTGATCGATTGGATGTGGAGCGTTCATCATGGCTTTCTCCCTTTCTTTCTGCACACTAAAATTAGTTTTATGAATATGAGAACAAGCGGTCAATCCACATGTCTCCTGAACCATTATAAATCATATGGAGCCAATAAACGAATTTCTCACATTTGGGCTGGCGATCCAGCGTGGAAGGTATGGGAACTTATTTTACGTGCATCCTATAGAAACATCCCTGTCATTTGGCCTGTTATTACCGATGAAAGAGGTTGATTTTCCTGCTCTATCAAGTGACGTATTCATCCGATACACTTCGGGTTAAAGCTTATTTATACCTGCCACAAGGTTGTTCATTACCTGATATCACGACATATGAAACTTCTCATTTCGACTCTGTCTCCTCTGCCTTTCCGAAATTCGCTTCAATACATACATCTCTACATTTGCAACCACTCGCCAGCCACTACCCTTCTGCAACAATGCATGATACGGATAATATACCGGAACAATGGCCTGTGCTGATCTATTGTCGCGGCGGACTTGGCAGCTATGGCGGGGTAAATACCGTTTGGCTTGAGCAATTTGTACATAAAGGTTATATCGTGTTCGCCCCATCCTATCGTGGCAACGAAGGTGGTGAAGGCCGTGACGAGTATGGCGGGAAAGATGTCGAAGATGTGCATGCCGCATACCGGTTGATGCAGCGTTTACCTTTTGTCGACCGGACACGGATATCGTTAATGGGGTTCTCACGTGGGGCCATTAATGCTGTACATACCGCAACTGCCTATAATGAGGGACCGGACAAAGTACATAAGTTAGTTCTTTGGAGCGGTGTCGCCGATGTGGAACGCACTTACCATGAGCGAACCGACCTGAGGCGCACATTGAAGCGGGTATTAGGTGGTTCCCCTCGCACAGCTCCGGAAGCTTATCTCGCCCGTTCTCCCTTATCCAAAGCGAACAAACTATCTTGTCCGGTGCTGATCATGCATGGTACATCAGATACACAGGTGAACTATAGCCATGGAACCCGAATGTATCACTGGCTTAAGCGCCGAGGTGCGGATGTCACATTTCACGCTTATGGCGGGCAGGATCATCATTTTCACGAGAAAATACATGAGTCAGCAGTGAACAATATGTTTGATTGGCTCGCTGCACCTTAAATCTTGCACTATGAATTCATTTTGAAGAAGCATGGGTTATGGCTGTATACTAGAGGGGCTATGTTTTTTTGAAAGGACGGATAGGATGAATCAAAGCACCCTCCAAAAATATGCCATGCTGCTTCTCTGTATGTCTGCCGGAATGGTGGATCTGATCGGATATCTGGGACTGGGGCATGTGCTCACAGCCAATATGACGGGAAATATTGTTTTGTTGGGTATTGCCATTGCCCGTGCTCAGGAATTTGTTGTAATTCGGTCATTGCTTGCTCTCATTGGTTTTATTGCCGGCAATGCCATTGCAGCATATATGGTTGGACATGTGCAGACCAAAAATGGCTGGTCCTCCAAGGTCACAGCCGTATTTACTGTTGAAAGCATATTGCTCCTGCTGTTCGCCATCGCCATGATTAGTCCATTTTCAGAACAACTGTCTTATCTGTTAATTGTCATCCTAGCCGTTGCAATGGGGATGCAAACAACTGCGGCACGCCGCATTGGCATTGCTGGCATCTCAACAACTGTGCTCACCAATAATTTGGCCGCTGTGGTTGAGGATACCGTAAGCATCCTCAAAAAGCTGCGACATGCCAATATCCGATCGTTAGCCAAAGCCTTGTCCACAGACTCCTACCTTCGTGCAGGTGCTGTTGTCATCTATTTGATCGGCGTCATTGCAGCCGCATTGTTATTCCACCATGTGCCCATGATTGCAGTCTGGATTCCTGTCCTGATCATTGGCGGCGTAACCCTATACGCCCGATTACATGCATGGGGAACTTCACAACAAAGCGAAAGTTAATAGTTAAATAAGCAACCCATTCATTTTCAACAGGCTGTGCAAATATCCGCTTTAGGATACTGAAAACTGGTCTTTTTGAACACATATTTTAAGTTAAGTACAATCACGCTATTTATTTCATCAAAGACGCCTCTTGGCGGATAAGCTTGACAAGATGCTGTGCAGCAGGTGATAATACCTCCCCGGCTCGTGTACATACAGCAACCGTATTTCTCAGCCGCACACCTCGAACAAACACACGTACCAGCCTGCCTTGCTGCACATCTTCGTTCACAACCAAAGAAGATATAAAGTTGGCCCCATAACCTGCCTTCACCGCACTGATCGTTTCGTTCAGCCCGTTGAACTGAAGCGCAATGCGGGGAGGGGCCAGGTTATTTGTAGTGCAAAGGGAGACGAGTCTCTCACGCGTGGCACTGCCTTCTTCGCGCATGATGAACGGTTCTGCCATCATCTCATGCAGCTCGATTTCTTTTCCCGCGTACGGATGGTTAGGATGCACAACAAACCACATCTCATCGTCAAACAATTCATCCCATTGGACACCCGCATGCGTAATGCCACTTCCACCATACACTGCAATCTCTGCCTCATAACGAAGCAACTGGTCAAAGGCCATCCGGGTGTTGGTTGTGCTCACAACAATCTCCACATCCTCGTGCATTTGCTTAAACCGCGCAATCCAGCCAGGCAACAGAAAATTCGAAGGCAAGTAGGTTGCCGTAAGACGGATTAGTCCTTTTTTGCCCTCCCGAAAATCCTGCACAAAATTCTCGACATCCTGCTCCAGCATGAACAGACGTTCCGCATATCCTGTTAACTGTATCCCCGCATCCGTAAGCACCAGTCTTCTTCCCTCCGAAACAAAAAGCTGGATTCCTAATTCACGTTCAAATTTCTTCACCTGAGAAGATACCGCAGGCTGACTAATATTCAGTTCCTCTGCGGCACGAGTGACCCCGCCATATCTCACAATGGCATGAAATAATCGTAATCCATGCAGATTCATGTGTTACACCTCTTCCACGTCAAATACATAATCTAAAGTTATATTATCATACATAATATATATTTTATTTATACATCTACTCCATTTATAGTTGAAATATGAAATCCAATACAAGGAACAAGGAAAGGAACATTTGAAGATGAAAAATATAAATACGACCGAACTACAGCATACCTGGACTCAAGTTGACGACTACATGAATAATCTGCTGGTACCATCAGATTCCCTGCTGAAACATACACTGCAAAGCAATGCCGAAGCTGGACTCCCTGCACATGACGTAACACCAAATCAAGGAAAGCTGCTTCAGCTCCTGCTGCAAATCCAAGGCGCATCCCGTGTACTTGAAATCGGCACATTGGGTGGATACAGTACCATCTGGATGGCAAGAGCGCTGCCTGAACACGGACGCATCGTCTCACTGGAATCCGAATCACACCATGCAGACTTGGCCCGAGCCAATCTCACACGAGCAGGACTGATGCACATGGTTGACCTGAGAGTTGGTCCTGCCCTAACCACCCTTCCCGATGTTCAGGAAGAATACAGGGAACCGTTTGATATGATCTTCATCGATGCTGACAAACCGAGTAATCCCGATTATCTGAGATGGGCCCTGCGACTGACTCGGCCGGGAAGTCTTATTATTGGTGATAATATCGTCAGGGACGGTGAAGTGATCCGCACAGACAGCACAGACCCTAGAGTTCAAGGTGTTCGATCATTCCTGCAGTTGATCGCGGATCACCCTCGGCTTGAAGCTACAGCACTGCAAACCGTCGGTAGCAAAGGTTACGATGGATTCGTCATTGCTCGTGTGATTGATGCCCCTGAACCAAAATAAACAGTGGTCAATTCTTCCGCAAATTCCCCTTTCCTGTTAAACTGGAATCACTGCACAGGCAGACTGGGGGGAACCACTTGAGAGTTTTACAACATATTAATGATGAAATTCGCGGCTGGTCCCGCAATATTCAACTGTTTTTCCTGGCTAGCATTCTGTATCAGATCGGAAATGGCATGTTCTCTGTCTTGTACAATCTGTACATTCAGGGTCTGGGCTATAATGATACAATGAACGGCCAGATTGTAAGTATTCAATCACTCGCAACAGCCATTATGTTTGTTCCTATCGGTCTATGCGGTGATCTGTTCAGCCGCAAGCGATTACTCATTACCGGGGCATTATTCAGCGGAATCTTTCTAATCGGACGCTCCTTCGATTATTCAGCTACAGGACTGATTTGGTTCGCGGTATTTTCTGGCCTTTTCGCTGGGGTATTCCAAGTATTGGCCATTCCTTATCTGGCGGAAAACGTCAAAAAAAGCCAGCGGCTGAAGATGTTCAGTTATTATTCATCCCTTGTGCTCGCTTCCCAGGTTCTTGGTAGCCTGGGTGGCGGCGTATTTGCAGATTTGTTACATACGGCAGGACTCGCCAAAGTGACCGGATTACAGACGGTTTTATTTGTCGGTGGTGCAGCAACACTGGCTGCGTTTATTCCACTGTTATTTGTAACCGAAGGCAAGGCTGCTCCGCAGACAACCATTCCGGCACAATCAGATCTTCAACCCAATACAAATCTAAAAGAAAGTTTGACGAATACCGCCAACACGAATGATTCGATCACCAAGAAAAAAGATTCCCGACTGATTAATCAGTTTATAGTGACTCAGTTGTTAATTGGATTAGGTTCCGGACTGGTTGTACCGTATTTGAATCTGTATTTCACCAATCGGTTCTCGGTTTCTCTGAGCGGCATGAGCTTACTGATTGCACTTGGTCAGATTATGACGATTGTATCCATGCTGATTGGTCCTACCCTGGCAGCAAAGGTCGGAAGCGTAAGGGCCGTTGTCATTTTCCAGGTCATGTCGCTGCCCTTCCTTCTATTAACAGGTTTCACCAATCTGTTGTTCATTGCTTCGCTCAGTTTCTTGTTCAGACAAGCATTGATGAACGCAGCCAATCCCATTCATTCAGCCATACTGGTGGATCGGATCTCGGACAAACGCCGCGGCATTGCCAATTCACTGATGCAGACCTCGTTCATGATTGGTTGGGCGACCATGGGACCTGTTCAATCCTATCTGGTCACCACATATGGAACGTACTGGGGTTACGCGATCACTTTCAGCATCACAGGCTGTCTATACGTTATTTCATCACTGATGTACTTTGTAATGTTCAGAGAACCCAAACCTTCCGCTAGGGCTCTCGCAGGATCTTAATGAGTTGAACAGTAGCAGTCTGGTTGTTCCACAGATAACGCAACGTATCTCATCACCAGGAGTGGTCCCACATGAACATGAATCCTTCATTAAATCTGAAAGCATACCTGAATCTCTTGAAGTAGCAACGTGGGATACCCTTTTCCCCGAGATTCTTCTCTATTCTCCGCTCTGTATAGCGGGTGCATGGGTTGCACGCAAACTCCGATTTCCGACGGCCTTTATGCTGGGTCCCATGATTGTCATATGTGTCGTTCAATTAAGCACAACGATGCACACACCCAGCCTGCCAGCCTCCCTCTTAAACGTGATGAGTATGATCATATTCCTGCCTGATTCCATGCCAAAAAGAGTATCCATTTGATGTCACATCCTGCGGATACTCTCTTTTATTTGTACAGACTCATCTTCAGCATTTGGCCTCATTCAATTTTAAGTATAATGACTACTTATGAATAAATTCGGTTGTACATCCAGCCTACAATGCCCACCGTAACCACTGTTGCCCCAATAATGAATGCATAATAGCCAATCTTACTTTTGGACTCCGAAGTCTGATGATCATAATAATCCGAGTTACGTCGGTAAAAGCCCATCCATAACTCTCCGATCATATTCACAACAACCAATACAAAACGTTTAACAAGCCCCATTATATTCGCATCTCCTCTCTAGATCGACCATCTTCCATATTAAGTATAATTATCCTGATTAATTAAAACAAGTCACTTAAACTACTTTCGGCGCAATCACGGTCGGTGCAGTTTCTTGCTCCAACCAGGTTAGAATATCAAGTGCTTCCTGATCGGTGCTACCACACATCTCTTCCTCAGCTTGCAATCCACTGCATACCGCAGGACGATCTTTTTGGCCAAAAATTCCGCAGCGATTATCATTCGTAAGCTGCACACAACGTACACCTGCCGGCTTGCCATGAGCCATGCCCGGTATCGGTGATGATATGGAAATCGCGATACAACATGCGGCACAGCCTGTCCTGCATTCCATACATATACCCTCCTAATTTCAATACACTTACAATACATGTTCAAAAAGACCGATTTTCAGTTTTTGAACTACCTCTTAATTATGAGCGATTTATCCAGGTCCAGGTTCGAGCGAGCCCCTGAGCCATTCTCCGATTCATGCTTCGATTCGAAAAATACCCCCCATGACTTAGCGGATTCCAACTCATCGCCACGCCGCCAGAGTTCACTTCAATATCTTCTTTGACCGCTTTCTCATAAGCGGGATCAATGGGGCGTAATGGATAACCCAGAATATCATCCCGATCGTAGAAGTTCACCCATTCCCCTTCCAGCCCGGCATAATAGTGATTCACATGGGAAGAGGGCACCTGAATTGGGCAACTAAAGTCATGGTAACGCAAACTCCATAAGGGCAGGGTTGTACCAAACGAGTAAAAATTGGTCAGGGTGTCGCCCCGCTCCAAAGCCGAGTTCACATCCACAACTTCAGGAACACGACTGGACGAATATTGCAGATCGTAGAAGAAGTTACTGGCGATTACGGCACCCAAACTATGGGCAACCACACAGAGCGGAGCTTCGGGTCCGTTACGCTGTGCAAGGGTATGCATCGCCTGATTCAACGTTCGATGTACGGCATCATAGTTATGGCCTTGATTTTCCACAGGTTGATAAGCAACCGCATCAGCCAGGTAATGGATGACAAATCGGCGCAACGCCTGAAAGTTCAATCCCGGAGAGCTGACGAGCTGTTGAAAGAGTGCCTCTTCCCGCTCCTCAAATACATCCGCCCAATATACAGGTTCGATATCCACCATCTGTTTAGAGGCTCCAGACAAGACCATCACCTTGTCCAATTCCTTATGCAAACAAGCAATCAGCTTGTCCGCGTACCCATCCTTCCGCATACCCAGCCCATGAATGACCATCACCGCAATACGTGTCATGGCTCTCCTCCTCATCGATCTAGGAACTCTTTCTCCACCATATGAACGCCACGACTCGAACATGCCTGAAGCTTGCTTTGTTAGAACCTTTCCAACCACCATTATTTTGAAAATGTGATTCTTCCATTTTATATACAGTTTACCATGATCGTCATGAAAATAACGATCATACAGTAAAAAGGAGCTGCTCATCATGCAGCCCCTTCATGTTGTTGTATTCAATTAACCTTTCAGATGAACCTTCAACACGCCATTTTGATTAGCTGTAACATCACCTGTCGTGACTTCCACCCGTTCAACCATATCCTGACCATCTGGAATGATAATCGGTGTAATCAGCGGGTATCCCGCATCTTCAATTACCTTACGATCAAACTCCAACAGTTTTTGTCCAGCCTTTACATGCTCGCCAGCTTCCACATGCATGTTGAAGCCTTCACCCTTGAGGGATACTGTATTAATCCCGACATGAATCAGAACTTGTAATCCACTTGCGTGTTCAAGAATCACCGCATGTTTACTTTTGATCACATGAGCTACCTGAGCATCAAACGGGGCAACAACAACGTTGCCGGAAGGTTCAATCGCTACACCTTCACCCATCTGTTTCTCGGCAAAAGCCGGATCTGGTACTTGCTCCAGTGATACGGCCTGACCTGTTAATGGCGCCATGATTTCCAGCGTATTCACTGCTTCGTCCCCTACTTGAGCTGCACTACGTGTGCGCTGGTTTGGATCTGTTTTTGTAGTTGAAGAGGTAACACCCGAAGCAGACTGCGATGTAGCCGCTTTAGGCTCAGCAACGGTTTCATTACTTTCATTACGATCTTCTTTTCTCAGTTTGGCTCTGCCAAAAAGGACGGTCAGTACAAATGGTACAACCAGGACGATCGCCATGCCGATGAAGAAGACGCCCCACTTGTTAGGGAAAATCGACAGGAATCCCGGTACGCCACCTACACCGATGGAGGTTGCCTGAACATTATTCATCGTCAGCAGCACACCACCAATCGCGGAACCGATCATACCAAAGATAAACGGATAACGGTAACGGATGTTAACACCAAAGATCGCCGGCTCGGTTACACCGAGGAAGGCCGACACCGAGGACGTTGCTGCAAGTCCTCTCATTTTCTTCTCACGCAGGACAAGCATCATCGCAAGTGCCGCCGAACCCTGTGCGATGTTGGACAATGCCAGCATCGGCCACAGGAACGTACCGCCCTGACTACCAATGAGCTGAACATCCACCGCGAGGAACGTGTGATGCATACCGGTGATAACGAGCAAAGCGTATAGACCACCGTAGATCAGACCACCCAGCGCCGCGTAGGAATCGTATACATAGATCAGGCCTGAAGTGATTGCATTTGCAATAGCAAATGTAACCGGTCCAATAATCGTAAATGCAAGGAATCCGGTAATCAGCAACGTGACTGGTGCAACGACCAGCAGTTTAATTGAATCATGTACCCTTTTATTCAGGAAAATTTCCATCTTCGCAAGCAGATAGGCCGATACCAGTACCGGCAGAACCTGCCCTTGATAACCGATCTTCTCAATCTCCCAACCAAACAAATTCCATGTTGGCACTGTACCTTCATTTACGGCATCAGCATAACCATATGCACTCAGCAGATCGGGATGTACCAGAATGAGACCAAGCACGATCCCGAGCAGCGGACTGCCGCCGAACCTTTTTACAGCTGCCCAACCGATTAGAGCCGGCAGGAACGTGAAAGCTGTACTTGCGATCGTATTAATAATGGACGCAAGATCCTTCCAGGCTGGATAAACATCCACCAGTGATTTTCCTTCAAAGAAAATGCCTGGACCTGTCAGAATATTGTTAATCCCGAGCAAAAGTCCTGCCGTAATGATTGCTGGCAAGATTGGAATGAAAATATCCGAGAGTGTTTTAATCGCTCGCTGAATTGGATTTTGCTTTTTACCAGCGACCGCTTTCACATCATCCTTGGAAGAACGATCTCCCCCGGTAATCTGAATCATCTCATCATAGACCTTATCCACCAGACCAGGTCCAATAACGACCTGGAATTGTCCCTGGGAAGAGAACTGTCCTTTAACCAGATCATTCTGATCCAGACTTTCAGTATCCACTTTACTCTCATCATACAGGGCAAACCGGAGTCGTGTAACACAGTGTGTAGCAGCTTCAATATTCTCTTTGCCACCGACTGCCCGGACGATCTCCTCAACCTGTTTTTTATCAATTGCCATAGTGTCACTTCCTATTTATAAAATGTGATTAGTCCTGTTGTGGCACAAGCCACATATAGGATGCATACGGACTGAGAGAGATTTCCTGCGTCAGCGCAGGGTCCGCCTCTGTATTACCAATGAGTAATTCAGCTGATTTGCCTGCAATGTGATCATTCCAGACCGCTTCCGGCAGCGAGAACGTAACGTCTCGTTTACTGAAGTTGGATACAACAATCAGGGTTTCACTTCCATTGGTCCGTGCGTACGCGAATACATCCGGGTGTGCATCGTCCAATCGTTCATACAGACCGTCGATCAGCACGTTAAACTGTTTACGCAGGGCAATCAATTTGCGGTAGTGGTAGTAGATCGAATCTGGATCAGCCAGCTGCTGTTCCACGTGAATCGAAGGATACCGCTCATCCACCTTCAGCCAAGGTGTTCCGGTAGTAAATCCGGCGTTCTTACTTCCATTCCACTGCATCGGTGTGCGGGAGTTGTCCCGGGAACGCTCCTTCACGATTTGGAATGCTTCTTCAGCGGATTTGCCTCGTTCTTCCTGAAGCAGGCGGTACATGTTCGTCGATTCGATATCACGGAACTCGCTAACGTCATTCCAGACCGGATTCGGCATGCCGATCTCCTCTCCCTGGTAGACATAAGGTGTACCTTGCATTCCGTGTATCGTTGTTGCAAGCATCTTGGCACTCTCGGCACGATAGTCACCATCATCAGCAAATCGGGACAGTGCTCGTGGCTGATCATGGTTATTCAGGAACAGCGCGTTCCAGCCTCCACCGGCCTGCATGCCTGTCTGCCACTCACTGAAGAGCTGTTTCATCGCTTCAAAATCATACGGCATCAGTTCCCACTTCTGACCATTCGGATAATCCACTTTCAGGTGATGGAAGTTAAACGTCATTGAAAACTCCCGGGAAGCCGGGTTCGAATATTGGATACAATGTTCCAGTGTTGTGGAAGACATTTCCCCTACCGTCACCATGTTGTAAGGCCCGAATACTTCATCGTACATCTCGGTGATGTACTCATGCACACGCGGTCCATCCGTGTAGTATTTGCGTCCATCACCCGGTGACACGCTGCCATCATCATCAGGGAAACGCTGATCTTTGGAGATCAGGTTAATCACGTCCATACGGAAACCATCCACACCTTTTTCGGCCCAGAACTTGATCATATCCCGTACAGCTTTGCGTACTTCTTCATTCTCCCAATTCAGATCTGCCTGCGTTTTATCAAATAAAGTCAGGAAATATTGTCCCGTCTGTTCATCGAACTGCCAAGCAGGTCCACCGAACTTGGATTGCCAGTTGTTCGGCACACCACCATCCGGGGCAGGATCTTTCCAAATATAATAATCCCGATACGGATTATCCTTGGAAGAACGGGATTGTTGGAACCACTCATGATCGGTCGAGGAGTGATTCACCACGATATCAATCATGAGTTTCATATCACGAGCCTTCAGACCTTTCAACAGTTCGTCAAAATCCTCCATCGTCCCATAATCCGGATTAATCCGGTAATAGTCCGCTACGTCATATCCATTATCATGCTGCGGGGATACATATACCGGCTGCAACCACACAATATCGATACCCAGATGCTGCAAATAATCAAGCTTCTCGGTTAATCCACGAATATCTCCAGTACCCGATCCAGTTGTATCATTAAAACTCTTCGGATATACCTGATACACCGTTGATGTCTTCCACCAAGATGACGGAGTTGTGTTATTAGAACTCATGTTAACGCCTCCAATAAATTGTAATGCTCTTATGTGATGTTCTCGGCTAACTTCATATCTATATTACATAAGTAAACATGTATATACAAGTTGAAACTATAATATGTATATTCTTCGCCTCTTCTACACATTCCCCATAAATCTTTCCTCTGTAACATTTATTTTGGAACCAGCGTTCGTGAACCCAATGATATCTGTATTGAGACAACAAGAAACCGTCTGTTCTTCCCACCATTGGTGCGGGCAACAGACGGTCTAACTTGGTTGAACTTGGTTGAACTTTTTAAATGTATTCTACTGTTTTTTACTGTTGTAATGGATTGTTATTATAAAGTTGTTGTCTTGACTTAATCACCACAGCGGAGCCACGCCTCTTACGACATCTCCGGTGAAACTACGGCTTTCCCTTGTTTTTCCTGCATATTCAACTTCAATAAAGATAGTGCAGCTTGCTCTTCCCTTTCCAGTTCAGCAACACTGATCTCACCAGAGAGTACGGCACGCATTCGCTTCTGATCCAGCAGACCTTCCCATTTTGCCACCACAAATGCTGCGACACAGTTGCCCATCAGGTTGGTGAATACACGCATTGTATCCATGAATCGATCTGCACCAAGCAGTAGAGCAACCGCTGCTACCGGAAAAGCATTGACAGCCACTGCCGTTGCAGACAGGGCCAAGAATGCGGAGCCAGGTACTCCTGCCATGCCTTTGGAGCTTAACATTAGCACCAGCAGAATCGTAATCTGCTGCATCAAGGTCAATTCAATCCCTACGGCTTGAGCAACAAATACCGTTGCCAATGATAAATAGATTGAAGCGCCATCCAGATTGAACGAGTACCCCGTCGGCACCACAAGACCCACAACCGCACGATCGCATCCCGCCTTGGTTAGTTTGTCCATCATGCGTGGCATCACCACTTCCGATGATCCGGTTCCAATCGCCAGCATCACTTCAGAACGGGTATATTTCACAAATTGCAGGAAATTTAGCCCGGTAATCCACCAGGCAGCCAATGCCAGCATGACCAGAAACAGCAGTGCTGCGCCGTAACATGCCAGAATTAGCAGACCAAAGGATGATAATGTGGAAGCTCCATAGGCACCAACCGTATAGGCCATGGCTCCAAATGCACCAATCGGTGCTAGGTTCATGATATAACCAATGATGCGGAACACAATTCCGAGCAGGTTCTCAATCAGCGTCAGTACATTCTCTTTTGCCTTACTCTCGGTTGCTGCCAGTGCAACCCCGAACAGGCATGCCACGAGCAGTACTTGCAGAAGTGCATTTTGTGCAAAGGCATCTACAACACTTGTCGGAATAATATTCATGATAAAGTCTACCGTATGCGGTAACTCGGAACCATTGGTTTTTGCTTCAATGCCGCTTGCATCTATGGTTGAAGGGTCCACGTTCATTCCGGCACCGGGGCGAAGCAGATTGGCTGTTCCCAATCCAAGTACCAGCGCCACTGTAGTTGCAATCTCGAACCACACGATAGCTTTCAGCCCGATGCGACCTACCGACTTCAGATCACCGATCTTGGCAATGCCTGTTACAATCACCATGAAAATCAGTGGTGCGATGATCATCTTGATCAATTTAATGAACCCTGTTCCGAGCGGTTGCAGCAAGCTACCCAGATCCGGCCACAGAATGCCAACGCCAATCCCGATGATTACCGCTACAATAATTTGAAAAAATAATGATTTCATAAATGACATGAACACTCCCCCTGTTTGCGGTCAATTCGGATTTCCGTTTTGTTTTCCGTGTAACTTTTTATATCATTCTAAACGAGAGTTCAACAATGGAATTACAATGTTTTTGTCATTTGTACCAACTCTATTGGTGAAAATTGAACCTGGAACCGAAAAAAGACGAATACCACGTCAGTTATCTTGACGTGATATTCGTCTTTATCCATAAATCCATTTTTTATTGAACAGGGGTTAAATGTGCATCACAGGGTAATAGATTCTCCCGGGGCCAGCACACGTCCTTCCAACCCTTTTGCAGCCAGTTGTTGCACGAAGTGTTCCGCATCCTGACGAATCACCGGGAATGTATCATAATGAACCGGAATGGTCAGTTTGGCATTAAACCATTCGGCCGCTTGCAGTGCATCCTCAGGTCCCATGGTGAAATGTCCACCAATCGGCAAGAAGGCAACATCGATATCATGACGATCACCGATCATTTTCATATCCCCGAAGAGACTTGTGTCTCCGGCATGCAAAATCGTTTTACCACCAATATTAATGATATATCCAGCAGGCAAACCTGCATACATGATCCGTTGTTCTTCTTCGAGCACAATCCCGGAAGTGTGGAATGCCTGAATCATTTTGGCTTGAGCGAAATCAAGATCTACCGTTCCGCCCATGTTCATGCCAAGTGTATCCAGACCCTTCCAAGACATATATGTAGCCAATTCCACAATAGCGACAACTTTGGCGTTATTCGCTTTGGCAATAGGCTCAGCATCGAGGATGTGATCCATATGTGCATGTGTCAGCAACACAACATCGGTCTTAATATCTTCAGGCTTCGTGACGGCAAGCTCGTTGCCACGCAGGAAGGGATCAATGATCAGAGACTTTTCTTCTGTGCTCAGCTGTACACTGGAGTGACCGTGGAACGTAATATTCAACAACTTGGATTCCTCCCGACATATGTTTTGATTATTTTGAAAACCACTATTTATTATAAATCATACCTCATCACCAACGCAAAATCATGCTAGCCTCCGTCTCACCGCTGCTTACGATATACTCTTGCTTCATACGGCTGAAGCTGAATCGCACCTTCATCGGTAGAATATCGTCTGCTTACATTGCTGATGATCAGCTTGACATGCTCGGAATTCCAGCCTTCCGGCCAGTGCATCTCAGGCTCATGCCCACGGAAATTCAGAATGACCAGCATCTGCTCATCTTCCAGCGTTCGGGTATAGGCATAGATATCCGGATCATCCGGCAGCAGCAGTTCATACGCACCATAGATGAGCACTTTATGCTGTTTGCGAAGCGCAATTAGCTTACGGTAATAATGCAAAATGGATTGCGGATCACTTTCGGCATCAGCCACATTAATCTCGGGATAGTTATCATTCACCTGTATCCACGGCTGACCCTGGGTAAATCCTGCGTGTTCCGTCTCATCCCATTGCATCGGCGTTCGGGCATTATCGCGGCTCTTCAGCCAGATCGCCTGCATGACTTCATGCTTCGACTTACCTTGACCAATGTAATGATTGAAATAATTTTTGGTCTCGATGTCCCGGTATTGTTCGATATTCGGGAAAGCGACATTGGTCATGCCGATCTCTTCTCCTTGATAGATGTAGGGGGTCCCTTCGAGTGTAAGCATCCATGTCGCCAGCATCTGAGCAGAACGCACCCGATATTTACCATCATCGCCAAAACGGGAAACCGGACGTGGCTGATCATGGTTCCCCATATAATTGGCGTTCCAGCCTCTACCATGCAAAACCGTTTGCCATCGGCTCATGATTTCTTTGAGATCTGTCAATTTCCATTCCTTATAGTTCCATTTACCAATTCCGGAGGATTTAGCATCGATAAACATATGCTCAAACTGGAATACCATATTAAGCTCATCACGATCCGTTCCCACATAAGCCAAGGCCTGCTCAGGTCCAAGCCCTGAAGTCTCGCCAACCGTCATGGGTCCGTAGGGTTTCAGGATCATGTTATTCAGTTTCTTCAGGATGGAGTGTACCTGTTCCAGATTGGAAAAGAGCTGATACGCTGGAACCACCGGCAGATTATCCGGATTGTGTGCACTTGGCAGACCCTCTGCCTTGGCGATATGCGCTACTGCATCGAAACGGAATCCGTCTACCCCTTTTTCCAGCCACCAATGCACCATCTCATACATCTCTTCTGCCATCTGTGCATTGTTCCAGTTGAGATCCGGTTGCTGTTCCGAATACAGATGCAGATAATATTCATTTGTCTCGGGATCATGCTTCCACACCGAACCCCCAAAATAGGACTCCCAATTATTCGGCACCTGCCCATTTTTGCCTGAACGCCAAATATAATAATCCCGTTTCGGATTCATCTTTGATGAACGTGATTCAGCAAACCACGCATGTTCATCCGACGTATGATTCAGCACCAGGTCCATCATGATCTTGAGACCACGCTTGTGGGCCTCTGCCAATAATCGATCAAAATCCTCCATCGTGCCATACTTGCGTAAAATGCCGTAGTAATCCCGGATATCATATCCGTTATCATGTCCTGGTGAATCATAAATGGGACAGAGCCAGATCACATCTACGCCCAAATTCTCCAAATAATCAAGCTTCTCATAGATTCCCTGCAAGTCGCCATATCCATCCCCGTCCGAATCTTTAAAGCTGCTCGGGTAAATCTGGTATACCACACTCTCTTTCCACCAAACGATATCGCCCACCTCGCTCTCATCTTTATCCAATATATAAATTGAACTAAAGCATATTTACACTGGATACTCCGATGACAGAATGACCTTCCGACCGCTGTTATCACCAGATTTTATGAATTCCTCTTATAAGGGGGAAATCCGGGTATAAAGGCGAACGCTGATTGCTTCTTCAGGTTATTTCTGTCCTCTCCGTTTCGTGTAAATGTTTAGTTCAATTTATATATAATCTCTGTTCACTATATTAAGCCGTTAATATGTTTTATCCGAAATGATTCCCTTGTAAACATTAGAAAGGGTTCTTATGCAAAAAAGACCCGGTCATGGACCGCGATCTGCGGTTCAATTCCGAGTCCTTTTTTGTGAACATAAGACTAACTTATATCCGGCGTAACCTATCCAGGCACCGATCGTGTTCAGAATAATGTCATCCACATCAAACGAACCTACACGTGTAATCAACTGTGTGACCTCGACACCCAGCAGAAGCAAAACAACTGTAGATGTAAATGTCAGGAATGTGCGGCACCTCCGAAACAACCATGGGATCCAAATGCCCAGCGGAATGAACAATACGATATTGCCAAACAGGTTTTTGACCCAGGTATCTGTATTGTACCTCTCCCTCTCCATAAGAAGTGGACGAATCGTCTCGAAGGGTACGAGATTATATTGATAATACATGCTAGGTGTTCGTCCACTGACAAACAGTAAAATGCCCATAATCAGTATATAGAGCACTGCCATACAAGCAACAATGGTCAGCATCCACTTGGAGTGGAGCCACGACTTTTCGCTCATCCATCCGTCCTCCGACCTTGATTTCCGCGAAGCGGTAAGGTCTATTTTAACGGGATATAGATCTTCATGTCCAGTTGTTCAGGGGTCGATTTCCAGACATCCGTCACTTCAAAGTCCGGCCCTTCCCTACGTTCATAGTTCGACTGAGGCAACCAACTGCCATAGATCATTTTCCGAATATCCTGCCCGGAGCCTTCCACGGTGAACTCTGCATACAAGCCGCCCGGAATTTCAATCGAAGTAAAACCGGGTTCAAGTACCTGGGATGCTCCACTGCTTTCTTCACCCACAATAAAAGAAAATGCTCCATCCTCTTCAAAATGACAGGCCACACCGTAAGCCATATCAGGGCGTGTCCTCTCCGGGATTGCCATGAATTTTTGTTCCATGCCAAAATCGTGATAAAATCCGGGTATTTCAGCATAATGCTGATTGTCATTCAGGTTGGTCTTATATTCATAGCCGATGATCCAGTTCGGTGCCAATGTGACCAGACGGGGTGTGTTCATGTGGAATGTTCCACCAAGTGAAGTTCGATAATCATTAAAATCAATGCTCTGTTGCATCTTCAAAAGAGACAACTGCTCCGCTTCCAGCTTACGCAGCTTCGCGGGTGTCATTCCAAAGTAGGTTGAAAATGCACGGGTGAAGGCCTCCTGGGATTGATAGCCAAAGCTCATCGCAATGTCCAATATGCCTTCCGATGTGCCCCGCAGCATCCCTGCAGCTTCCGTTAATCTTCGTCTGCGCACATATTCAAGTACCGTAAATCCGGTGATCGCCTGGAATAAACGCTGAAAATGAAACGCCGAAAAGTTCGCAGCAGCGGACGTCTCTCTGATATTAAAATCATCTTGCAAATGCTGCTCCAAATACTCAATAGCAAGCTGAATTTGTGTGTAATGATCCATAGTGACGGCTCCCCTATCTAATTCAAAATATCAAACGACTTCTTATGTAGTATGACTGAGATCCAGTTCACTTTTTTGATTTTGTGTGCGAACTTGTATGATGAAAGATACGCGAGTTGCGGTTCTCTTCAAGTTGAATGATACTATGAAACACTGTATGCCAAAAATCCCCTTGTTCTACAAGGAGATGCTCTCTACGCTGGTTGATTTACCAGCAGAGATGGCTCTTGTGAACAAGGGGATTTGTTTGTTTAACAATCTATTCTTACCCTTTCCAGTTCCCGGACACGGGGTGAATACCCCAGATATCTGTCGCATACTCACTAATGGTACGATCACTTGAGAATATGCCGGAATGAGCCGTGTTTAATATCGCTTTCCGGGTCCAGCCCGGAATATCCCGATACGCCTGGTCAATCGCAGCATGCGCGTCAGCATAAGCAGCAAAATCACGCAATACAAAGTATTCGTCACCATGGGCCAGCAAGGAGTCATAAATATCCCAGAACTCCCCATCACGATAACAGAATGCACCTGGATGCACTAATTGCTCCACAACCTCGCGAATGCGTTCATCGTGCTGCACAATCTCATTCGGACGATAGCTGCCCGAACGATAATACTCAAGCACTTCGTCTGCACGCAGACCGTAGATGAACATATTTTCTTCCCCAACCTGCTCCGCCATCTCCACGTTGGCTCCATCCATCGTGCCAATCGTTAAAGCACCGTTCATCATAAACTTCATGTTGCCCGTACCGGAAGCTTCCTTGCCTGCGGTTGAGATCTGTTCACTAACATCGGCAGCGGGAATGATCTTCTCTGCGAGAGAGACGGAATAATTTTCGAGGAAAAATACCTTCAAGCGGTCATTTACGGCCGCATCCCGATTCACTGTGTCAGCCACGGTGTTGATCAGCTTAATAATTTTCTTGGCAAAATAATAACTCGGCGCTGCCTTGGCACCAAAGATGAACGTACGTGGCACCATATCAAACGAAGCATCATTCTTAAGCCGGTTATACAGATGCATAACATGCAGAATGTTCAACAGTTGACGTTTGTACCCGTGCAGCCTCTTCACCTGTACATCAAAGATGGAATCCGGATTCACTGCTGTCCCGGTATGATCCAGAATATACGCAGCAAGCCGCTCCTTGTTATCCCGCTTAATCAAACGGAACTGCTCTTGGAATGATGTATTATCCGCAAAGCCAGCCAACAGGTCCAGCTTGCCCGGCTCTGTTATCCAATCGTTACCGATTGTATCCGTAATCAGATCCGACAGTTTTGGATTGGCATGCATCAACCAGCGGCGATGGGTGATACCATTGGTTTTATTATTGAAACGCTCTGGATAAAGTTCATAGAACGGAGCCATCTCGCGCTCTTTCAAAATCTCTGTATGCAAAGCAGCAACACCATTCACGCTATGACTGCCTACAATCGCCAAATGCGCCATCCGTACCTGATCGTTTGCAACAATCGCCAAATGCCCTATGCGATCCTGATCTCCCGGATACCGGTCCAGCAGCATGCCACAGAAGCGTTTATTGATCTCTTCAATAATCATGTAGATTCGTGGCAGCAGCCTGCTGATCATGGATACAGGCCACTTCTCAAGCGCCTCACTAAGCGTTGTATGATTGGTATACGATACAGTACGGGTTGTGATATCCCATGCTTCATCCCAGCCGTACCCCTTCACATCAATCAGGATGCGCATCAGTTCTGGTATAACCAAGGTTGGATGCGTGTCATTAATGTGGAAGGCCACTTTATCTGGCAAACGATCATATGGTAGCTCCAGCTTGTTGAACGTACGCAAGGCGCTCTGTACACCTGCTGAGCACATGAAGTATTGCTGCTTCAAGCGCAGCAACTTTCCTTCGTACTGGGAATCATCTGGATATAAAAACTCCGAGATCGATTCAACCGAACGGCTATAATCCAGATAGCCGTAATAGTTCGAAGGGGTGTCGAGTGAAGTCTCGCGCTTTGGCTCGGCACTCCATAGACGCAATGTGTTCACATGGGTTTCACCATAACCGATGACAGGCACGTCATAGGGAATGGCGACAACCGATTCGGCATCTTTTGTAACAAACTGATATTCTCCATCCTGCTCATGAGCTTCTACCCGGCCCCAGAACTGTACTTCCACCTTTTTGTCTGGACGGCGGACTTCCCATTCATTGCCCTTATCCAGCCAATTGTCGGGTAACTCTACCTGATTACCATTGATGATTTTTTGCTCAAACAAACCGTATTTATAACGAATCCCGCAACCATGTCCTGCATATCGGAGTGATGCAAGTGAATCCAGGAAACAGGCAGCAAGTCGTCCCAGACCTCCATTACCGAGTCCTGCATCCGCCTCCTGTTCTTCTATCTCTTCCAAGGAGAAGCCCAGCTCAGATAAACTGTCACGCACCAATTCCAATTCATTCACATTCAGCAGATTGTTCCCGAGCAGACGTCCAATCAGGAATTCCAGCGAGAAGTAATAGACCTGTTTATCCTGGCGCTGCTTGAACCCCTGATTCGACGCTGCCCAATCCTGGCCTGCATATTCACGGATCATGCTTCCCAGTACGTGGTACACGTCTTCCTGTGTTGCTTCTTCAATCGGTTTGCCCAATTTGCTGACCAGATTCCGTGTAAATATACTCTTGAACGTTTCTTTGTTGTCAAACAAAAGTAGGTTCCTCCCGGGGAAATCCTGCAGGATGGTGGCGGTTCAAACACTCAGTTGCACATGAGTGCCAAACCTTTAAGTGCTACACTTTCGGTTAAAAGCCCGTTCCGGTGACGAATCGTTCTTATGATCGCTGTTACCCCTGTATTTTCTTGAATTTATTAATTAGATGTGAAAATACAGTGATAAAGGCGAGCGCTACGCTTCTTCAGAATCGATTTCGTCCCCTCCACTACGTTTGCACGTATGAGGGAGCTCTAGCAGTGGCCCGATGCTTAGAAAGTGTATGAACCTTAAATCCATCCTACAGGATTTTTATTTTATATATATTTATAGAAGATATCGGTTACGTGTGGGCATTAGATAATAGTACTTTTCGCTAAAATGTATGGATTCGACGGGTCGCCGATCAGCGTCTGTCCTCCGGTCAGCCTCACGTCTTTATCGAGAATGACATTCTCAAGGACCGTCCCCTCACCAATGTAACATTTCTGCATGATGATGGAACCTTTTATTTTGGCACCCTTGGCCACCTGTACACCACGGAACAGAATGCTGTCCTCCACCTCTCCACCCACAATGCAGCCATTCGCGAGAAGTGAATGTTTAACATCAGCGGTATCCAGGTATTTGGCAGGCGCTTCGTATTTAATTTTGGTCTGGATCGGATCTTCCTTGAACAGTTGTTCATATTGCCCTGTGTTCAGCAGATCCATACTGTTACGATAATAACTGTCAATGGAATTGATGACTGCGTGATAGCCATCATATGCATAGGCAGCGATATTCAATCCATCCGGATTTTTTTGAATCACATCCCGGAAGAAATGGCTCTCGCCATGATCAATACAACGCTGCACCTGGCGCAAGAACAATTCTTTTTCCATGATGAAAATTTCTGTATATATATTCGGGTGATTAGCGCTTTGGTGAATGTCCACCACGTTACCGTCACCGTCATGATCAACTTTGACACAGGCGTCATGCTCAGGAAGCAGCTGATCTACCTTTTTGCAGACCAGTGTAACGTCAGCTCCTTTACTGATGTGATACCTGTAGACATCCTGGAGGTCTGCTTTGGTTACATGGCGACTGCCCGCATGCACAACATATTGCCCTGCCCCTCTGTGGAAAAAGTCCAAATTGTTATGGAAATGCTGCAAATCCCCTTGTGATGTATCTGTTGGATCGTTCCAGTCTGGTGGCAAAATAAACATGCCCCCATGCTTGCGATCCAAATCCCAAGGCTTACCGTCACCAAGATGGTCCATCAGAGAGCGATACTTGCGACGGACAAACACACCAATACTCTCGATTCCTGCATTCATCATATTGGATAGTACAAAATCGATCAGACGGTAACGCCCGGCATAAGGCACCGCGGCTCCGCAGCGAAAGTACGTCAATTCCTTCAATTCCTCAAGTTCATGGTCAAGGTTAATAACTCCAATCAATTGTTTCATCGCATGCACCGTCCTTTTGACTTCAATTAGGCCTTGCTGGTTATTCCTTGGCGAAGCTGACGTTCCAGTTCTTCCTGATCCACGAGCAATATATCACTCTCATCTTCCGGTGCAGGCGAAATCTGTGTTCCATCGGGAATAACCAATCCTTCTGCGATAATAGCTCGATAAATGCGTACATTTTGCCCGATTTTCACTCTTGGCATGATCACCGAATCGATGACAGCACTGTTCTCACCAACTTCAATTCCGTAGAACAGAACAGAATGGTTGACCTCACCATGCACTACTGTACCTTCACTAATAATACAATTCCGTACCTTGCCCGAAGGTGAGATATATTGTGCAGGTTGGTTCGGATTACGTGTGAAAATACGCCAGTCCGGATCATTCAGATTAAATGGTGTGTCTTCGTCCAACAGGTCCATATTGGATTCCCACAGACTGCGAATGGTACCAACGTCTTTCCAATAACCTTCAAATGGATATGCATATAAGGATTTTTCGTTTTCAAGCAACAAAGGAATAATATCTTTACCAAAATCATAGGAGGTGGATGCCTGTTGTTCATCCTGGATCAGGAAACGTTTCAGTACATCCCACTTGAAGAGATAGATACCCATGGAAGCCAGTGTGCTCTTGGGCTCAGGAGGTTTTTCTTCAAATTCATAGATGCTATAGTCATCGTTGGTGTTCAGCACCCCGAATCGGCTGGCTTCTTCCAATGAGACATCAATGACCGATATGGTGCAATCCGCATCTTTATCTTTGTGATACTTGAGCATTTTTTCGTAGTCCATCTTATAGATATGATCCCCTGACAGAATGAGCACATGCTCAGGATCGAATTGTTCAATAAAGTTCAGGTTACGGAAGATGGCATCTGCTGTTCCACGGTACCAACTGCTTCCGTCTTCACGTTCATGGGGAGGAAGTACGTATACTCCGCCATTTTTACGGTCCAGATCCCAGTCACTGCCGATACCAATATAGGAGTGCAGGACAAGTGGTTCATATTGAGTTAATACGCCCACTGTATCAATACCCGAGTTAGAGCAGTTACTTAGCGGAAAATCAATAATCCGGTACGTACCGCCAAAATATACTGCTGGCTTAGCCAGTGATTTCGTTAATCCTTTTAACCTCTTACCTTGCCCTCCGGCAAGTAGCATCGCTACAACTTCTTTTTTCGCCATCATTACAGCCTCCTCCACGTGCATTCGTTCTGATTCATTTCAGAGCCCATAATCGATATTCTGTTGTGTGGACACTGTTGTCTTGATTAGGAGCATGCTGTACAGATGTGTAACCGGTGAATCTTGTTGCAGTTGAACTTCTTGGATTGTAAAGCCTGAAAAAGAGATGATGCCGGTGTAGAATTGCTTGACTGTCTTACAGAGGTGAATGTTAGATGCAGAACTTAAGGTGTAGCTCGTGAACAATGTAATAGACTACTCCTATTTAACATTAAACACGAAACGGACTGGGGAATCTTGCTGGAAAACATCGACATCAAGTTGCGGGTGAAATTACCCTTTCTCGTGCCGCTGTTATTCATATTGTATTCGATAAAAGGGAATCAAACTCCTTTAGTTATTGTGCAATCATTAAGTGGAAAAATAAGTAAAAAGAATGAGTCCACATGACAAAAAAGCCGACTTTCGATCCCGGCTCATTTTGTCTGTTATTCTGACCCTGCTTGGTCCATGATCCTCTAGCTTCAACAGGATCGTACTTTAGTGTATCCGTTTCTGAATCAGTCTATATAATTTTGCGAAACAGCTCCATCACTTCATCCTTGGACGGTTGATAGGGATTGCCGGGTGCACATGCATCTTTCATCGCGTTATCGGCAAGCAGTTCCACATCGGGATCTTTTACACCCAGTTCAGACAGTTTCTCAGGGATCCCGACTTCCTTTGATAGCTGACGTATGGCCTCAATGACGTAATCTGAGCACTCCTCATCGCTTCTGCCTTTCACATCCATACCAATTGCCTTAGCAATATGACGGAATTTGCCGGGTACATGCTTGGCGTTTAACTCTTCCACATAGGGGAGTAACATTGCGTTACACACACCGTGCGGCAGATCATATACGCCACCCAGTTGATGTGCCATCGCATGGACATAACCCAGACCCGCATTATTAAAAGCAATCCCGCCAAGGAAACACGCATAGGTCATATGTTCCCGCGCTTCCAGATCACTGCCGTCTCTCACGGCTCTTGGCAAGTATTCAAAGATCAGTTCAACAGCTGCTGCAGCTGTCGCACTTGTCACTGTAAATCCACCCGGTGTAACCATCGCTTCTACGGCATGGGTCAACGCATCCATTCCTGTGGCCGCTGTGAGACTTGCAGGTTTGCTGAGCATCAGCTCCGGATCATTAACCGACAGGGAGACCAGACTATTGCGGTCCACCATTACCATCTTCACTTTACGTTCCTCATCTGTAATCACGTAGTTTATTGTCACCTCGCTCGATGTGCCAGCCGTTGTGTTTACAGCCACAAGTGGCACGGACTTATGTTTCGATTGATGAAATCCTTCATATTCACGGATATGCCCACCGTTGGTAGCTACAATGCCAATGCCTTTGGCAGCATCCTGCGGTGAACCTCCGCCTATCGATATAATGGCGTCACAGCCATGATCCTGGAATACTCGAAGTCCGTCATGTACATTCTGACATGTTGGATTAGGCTGAACCTCATCATATACGACATAGTCTAACCCTGATTTTCTTAATATAGACAGTACCTGCTCTGCAACGCCTGAAGCAATCAATTGACGATCACTTACGACCAACGCTTTGCGGATACCCATCTGTTCAATCATCTGACCGGCTTCCTGTAAACAGCCTCTACCCATCAAGTTCACGGGCGGAACATAATATGCATGTGTTGCCATCTGAACCAGCCTCCTGTAACCCCTGATTTACTATCTCCATTGTAACTGAATCCGTTTTCAGATATAGTGAAATAAATCACAATGAATCCGATAAATGTTACACTGGAGGTTGATTTTTACCCGTAATGAAAAAGACGACCCAGACACCCGAAGGTATCCAAGCCGTCTTGTCTATCAATTTTAAAGCTTTATCCACTACTTATACCTTACGAAGGTACTTTCATTGAAACATCCTTATCCTTACGAAAGCTTACAGCGCCTTATCGTTCACACCGTCAAGCCATGCCTCAATATCGCCAATTACGGAGGATACACAACCATCCTCGAATGGAGAGTTCAATCCAGCCAATTCAACCAATCCGGTGAAGGACAGGCTTCCTCCCGCTTTGCACAATGTCAGATAGTCGGCCCATGCGGACTTCATGTCCTCATTGCTGCGTTTCCAGAACTGGAATGCACAGATTTGTGCTAACGTATAGTCAATGTAATAGAATGGCGATGAGAAAATATGACCCTGTTTATGCCAGAAACCACCTTGCTCCAAATACGCATTATCTTTGTAATTGATGTGTGGCAGATAGGTCTTCTCAATGTTGCGCCAAGCCTGCTTGCGCTCCGTTGGAGTTGCATCCGGGTTCGCATACACAAAATGCTGGAATTCATCCACAGCTACACCATACGGAATGAACAATAGACCAGAAGACAGGTGATCAAACTTGTACTTGTCCGTATCTTCCTTGAAAAACAACTGCATCCACGGCCATGTGAAGAACTCCATACTCATGGAATGAATTTCAGCCGATTCATATGTCGGCCAGTTGTATTCAGGCACTGCAAAATCACGGCTCTCATACACCTGGAAAGCATGACCTGCTTCATGTGTCAACACATCAATATCACCGGAGGTACCGTTGAAGTTGGAGAAGATAAACGGCACTTTGTAATCGTTCAGGAACGTACAATATCCGCCGCCCTGCTTACCTTTTTTGCTTACCAGATCCATAAGCTCGTTTTCGGTCATCATCTGGAAAAATGCATCTGTCTCTGGTGATAATTCAGCGTACATTTTTTTACCATTATCAATAATCCAGTCCGCGTCACCCTTAGGTGTCGGGTTACCCGTCTTGAAGCTGAAGCCCTGATCGTAATAATACAACGTATCCACATCGATCCGATTACGCTGACGCTCTCTGAGCTTGGTCGCCACAGGTACGATATAATCACGAACTTGCGCACGGAAGTTGGCAACCATCTCTGCGTTGTAATCCGTACGGTTCATGCGATCATAGCCGAGTTCGACATAGCTTGGATAACCCAGTTTCTTCGCGATCTGTGTACGTACTTTAACCAGTTCATCGTAAATGCGATCGAATTCAGCTTCATGTTCAGCCATGAAAGTGTATCTGGCTTCCGAAGCACGCTCCCGCATGGAGCGATCCGTGGACAGTTCAAATGGATGCAACTGTGGCAACGTGCGCTCTTCACCTTCGAACGGAATTTTGGCCGATGCAATCAACTGATTGTATTCTGTGGAAAGTTTGTTCTCCTTCTGGAGTTCTTCAATAATCTCCGGGCTGAATGTTTTCAGTGAAAGATCCGCCAGCTGGAACAGCTGTGAACCCCATTTTTGTTCCAATTCATTGCGGAATTTGGAGTTAACCAGTGCACGGTAAAAATCCGTAATATATTCCTGCACAATGGGTGCATTCTCGTCCAGAAATTCGTTCTCCGCCTTGTAAAACTCATCATTGGTATCAATGGAATGACGGATGTAGACCAATTGGGCTTGTGTCTCAAAATCACTGCGCAGCGCGTTAATCTGATCCATGAACCCACTCTGTTCTTCAACCGTTGCCGCAGCTTCAAAACCGCTCAACAGCTCACGGAAAGATGTCTTGATGTGTTCCAGATTCGGACGTGTATACGTATACTCACTAAATTTCATTTATGTACACCCTTTCCTGTTTGGCAGAATCTCGAGAGTATCCCGAGTTAAACTACCCCCTATTATACAAAAGAGCAGCTAAAAAATCCCATCTTTACGAAAAATATTTGTCCATCGGTCAAATTGTACAACTTGAATGGTTACATATATTACGTGCTAATGTAAGGTCAGTGCCTCAAAATTTTTCCCCACACAAATAAGCCCGCCTCGCGTTAGCGAAGCCAGCTTATAGGTTGTCTCTCTTTTTTTCACATTTAAACAATACTAGCTTTGGTCTTTATCCATAATCTGATAGAACCAGCCCATTCCGACCATGCCCACGACCATAATAACAGCCATAATAATGATATATGTCATGAATGTAACCTCCCTGCTTCCGTATATTCATCACACTACTACTAGTGTACACGGTGAAGCGCCGTTTGAATTGACCGAACATTGACAAAAATACGAAATCTTTAATTTTAATAAATGGATTGTTTCCCCGATCACACTAAATCATACGTACCTCACTGCACGGTTCAAAGTTTCATCCGCCGTGCTTACGGTGTATACTATACTTCTATGAAATGGAATTTGGATTTTTACGCAGAAAGGTTGAAAGACATGTCAACTCGCATCCCCTTACGTCAGCTATTTCTTACTGTTTTATTAGCCTTTATGTTATCGATTTTATCCGCCTGTGCTGATGGAGAAGCCCATCTAACGGTGAATATGGATGGATCAACGGATCTGGATCTCAATCTCAATGTAAAGAACTCCGCTCTTGGAAAAATTGGACAAGACAATCTCATGCCTCTGATCGCAGATGCATTGAATCGAAATAACTTCCAGGCAGAGGTTTCGGAACAGGGCGATCAGAAGCAACTCACAGCGACCACTCATTTTGAAAAAAACAATACGACCCGCTTTGATACATCCGAGTTACCACAAGGGATCAAAGTTGAACAATCAACTTCACCCGGCTTCTTCACTTCCAAGATGCACATTACAGCAGAAGCCGATCTCATGGAGTCCATGCCCGATGGTGAGATCAAAAATCAAATGAACAAGGTGCCTAGCTTTCTTAAAAACCTCTTGTTAAAAGATGTTAACTTTGACTTTAAGTTGTCTTTGCCCATCAAGGCAGCCGATTCCAATGCAGATCAGGTGGAGGATGGCGGAAAAACGCTTATTTGGCACGTTTCCCCCCTCCAGATGAATAAACTGGATCTGACTGTACAGGTTCCCAATATCCGGAACATCATCATCATTGCAGTCATTGGCCTATTATTAATCGTTGCTCTGCTCATTTGGTTTTTTGTTCGTCGCAGACGGGCCAGACAGCGCCATAGTGCAAGATCACATCACGGAAAAAATTAATTCCTTCACACCAATTTTATTTGTGACTTGCCAAACGGTGTTATGGATAGTAGAATACATCCGTACTGTGTGAACGGTTAATTTTTTCATTAAGCAAAGCTAAAGAGGTGACAGGTTTCATGAATATCCGCGAATGCCCACTACCTGGTATCGGAGTTAAGTACCAGTTTGATACAAAGGGCGGCCATCAGTTAGTCATTATTGTGCATGAGGACGGACGCCGTGAATTATTCTCCGTTGATCCACAAGACAACGAAGAACTCACTCTGATTGCAGATTTGGAAGATGACGAATGTGTGACTCTCTCCGGTTTAATCGGAGGCTGGTCGTAAATGACAGAATAACCTGTACCTTGAATTCAAGGCACAGGTTATTTTTCTGTTACGTTACCCTTTGAGAGCGAATATATGGAACCCATGTATTCAGTACGCGGCTAATCTCCGTGGAATGAAACGGTTTGCTGATAAAGTCCTGCATCCCGCATTTCAGACACTCCTCACGGTCACCAGCGCCTGCAAAAGCTGTAATCGCTGCAATAACCGGTATGTCTGGGCGGCTCTGTCTGATGTGGCAGGTCGCTTCAATCCCATCCATAACTGGCATTTGAATATCCATAAACACCAGGTCATATTGAACCTGGTTCAATGAATCGACGGCCTGTGCACCATTCTCAACGATATCACAGACTCCGCCAAACTTGCGCAGCATCTCCTCCAACAGATGACTGTTGACCGCTTGATCCTCAGCAATCAAAATTTTGATGTCATGGGCAAGACTAGCCCGATCCAATTGCAATTCCTCATTCGTGGTGATTTCAATCGGGTCAATACTTTCCTCTAACCACCGCTCCACTACGAGGGTGAACTGGAATTCTGCCCCCTCACCGATCTCACTCTGTACGCCAATCGCTCCGCCCATTAACTCCACCAGTTTTTTGCTGATCGCAAGGCCCAGACCTGTCCCGCCAAACTTACGATTGATGGCCGGATCAAGCTGTGAGAAGGATTGGAACAATTGATGCTGCTTTTCTATTGGAATGCCGATCCCCGTATCTCTCACCTTAAAGGTCAACATCAGGTTATCCTGACCATGCTCATCTGAGTAATCAGCACCTACGCTCACCTTAATACGGCCCTGCTCTGTGAATTTAACAGCGTTACCCACCAGATTAATCAAAATCTGCCGGATTCGTGTCTCATCCCCTCGAATGCGTTCAGGAATGTGATCCGACACTTCACAATAGAGTTCAATATTTTTCTCTGAGGCCTTCAGTGCAAACAGCTCGATCACCCCACCCAACATCGTCTTAATATCTACAGGTGCGCGCTCAAGATCCATTTTGCCTGCTTCGATTTTGCTGAAATCCAAAATTTCGTTCAAAATGTACAACAGGGATTCGCCGCTATCAATCATGATTTCCGCAAAACCTTTCTGTTCATCATCCAGCTCGGTTTCCATTAACAGATGGGCCATGCCCATGATGCCATTTAATGGCGTACGAAGCTCATGACTCATGATGGCGAGAAACTCGGACTTTGCTCGGTCTGCATCCTCTGCTGCTTCTTTGGCACGTATGATGTCCTTAACAGATGTCATATCACGGAAAACCATCACTGCTCCGCGGGTTCTACCCTGATCAATAATCGGCTTCAACTGGAACTCCGCCAGGAAACTTGACCCATCCTGCCTCCAAAAAACGGATTCGGTACGCGGCAGACCTCGTCCCTCACGAACAGCCTGTAGAATGGGTGTATCCTTGGATGGGTAAGGGATACCTTCGCTCTGCATCTGGATCATCATCTGTTCAAGAGGTTTGCCGTTCATTTCACTTGGACAGAAGTTCATGATCTCCGCAGCGGCCGGATTGGCAAAGTTCAGATTCCCTTCCAGGTCCAGTCCAATAACACCCTCAGACATGCCATTCAAAATCAATGCCCGTTCATAACTAAGATTTTCGATTTCTTCGACATAACGTTTGGACTCTGTAATGTCACTGGTAATCCCATAGACTCCTACAACTTTTTCCTCAAGTATAATAGGAACATTAATCACATTGGTTTCAATTCGCTGTCCATTTTTGTGGATCAAGCCTATCTCGTAGCTCTGTGCAGTGCCCTTCACCGTTTCCTCAAAATGATATCGAGTCTTCTCCAGATCCACAGGATCAATGAGGTGATCAAAAGGCCGACTGAGCAGCTCCTCCTTGGTGTGTCCTGTCAACTGTTCCTGACCCATATTGGCTTTCAGCAAATTCCCTTCCAGATCAAGAGAAGCCACACCTAGGGGATTACAGTCAAATAACGATCTGTACTCCTGCATGCTTAACTGTTGTTGCTGGCTGGCTGTGATATCCCGTGTTACGGCGACGATCTCCATCAATTCACCTGCACTGTCATATACATAGTGTGTAATTGTATCTGCCCATACCGTAGATCCATCCTTATGTAACAGGCGATAACTGATCCGTTTGGGAGCCAGCCCCTTTCTCTGCTCTTCTACGTACGCTTCAACCAAAGGCACATCCTCCGGATAGATAACAAATGTTCCCGGCTTACCTATAATTTCTTCTGGCTCATAGCCCAACATGTTTTTACATGCATTCGATACATATTTAAATGTACGACTGGAATCGGCATCATGTATTGCAATCAGGTCCAGTGAAGACTCCGCGAGCAGGCGAGAGATGCGACTGCTCTCTTCCAATTGCTTACGTTGCACAATGAGGATTTCCTCTGCATCTTTTTGTTTCGTAATATCAGCAGCTTGTACGAGCAGATACAAAGGTTCACCACTCGTTTCATCCCGTACGATGCAAGCTCTAATGGTTGCCCATAATAACGAACCGTCCTTGCGTTTCAGGCGAACCTCCGTCTCGTACATCTCACTTGTTTTATGGGTCATTTCCCAGAATTTGCTGCGGAATTCCTCCATGTGCAGATCTTCTTCGTAGATCATATGTACAACTGAAGTATCGAGCAGTTCATCTTCACTGTATGCAAGCATCTCGCAAAATGCAGGATTAAGCTGCAACCACCGTCCATTTACATGCGATGCGACAGCAATGCCGATTGGTGCGTGCGTATACAATTGTTCGAACAGAGATCGGCTCTCTGTAATGGATTTCGACATTACATGTCCTCCTTTATAAGAATCTGAATGTATTCCGTATGAATAGATCGACCTGAACATAACTTCATCTATAGAGTACTACCCCAAATGCCCTGATTGATAAACGAGATCGGACAAAATTCCTGCATGAATCGACATTTTTAATTTTGGATGCTGACAACTTTCATTATGTACATACCAATTCGAACACATCACGTCATATACTACACAATACCCGTGCTCTCCCGATTATACAATGTTGAATATTCGAATAGGAACGGAGGTTATGGATCATGATCATTGTCGCAAATCAACCCGCCCTGCTGAACCGTTCGGAATGGTCTGATTTTGAATGGTATTGGTTACAGCAACTACAGGATCGTCCTACAAGGTATGTGTACCAATCCATGGATCATCTTCGTTTTGAGTGGGACTTGAGGGGCTCTCTCGTGGATGCAGCGGAAGGATTGGATCGAAGCGGTGTGAGTTTTGCATCCTTTGAAAAATCCAGATGTAATCCTGCCTACTGGAATCGTAATGCGGAAGGTGGGTTCGAGCTAAGATCAAACGTGACCCCCGCCGACGGTATCCGGGATATCTGGAGGAATGGACACTTATATGCCTTTGAATGTGCAACAGCTACCGTTATTGTGCTGTATGGTGGCGTGCTGGGAAGCATTCGCGAAGACGCCTTTAATTCCCTGTTTCGAAATCTGTTACTCTTTGACTGGCATTATGACAGTGACCTGCGATTAACTGAAAAAAACGGTAGTGAAACCGCCCTGCCAGGAGATGTGCTGTATTTCAAAAATCCGGATGTTTCTCCGGAAACCCCCGAGTGGCAGGGAGAGAATACGTTCATGTTGCGTGAGAACTGGTATTATGGTCATGGCATTGGTATTGCACGCGGCGAAGAAATTATACGTACCCTGAATCAGTTCCGCGTTCCAGGTAGCCGGGTCTCCGCCTATTTAATGGATATGGTGATCTATCCGGACTTCTTTTATTTATCCCGATTCGCCAAAAACAGCCAGAATAATATGGCCGCTGGTTCCACGCCTGTATTACCTGGGCAGTTATATGTACGTCTTGGTGGCAGCCGTTATTTACGCAGCTGAACTACTGGAACAGAAACGGCTTTTGCATTAAATTGTGAACAATACCTCAATCCAAGTGATGACAAACAAGCCCAATACAGCAGCAGTTAGCCTGCCACCTCATTGGGCTTTCTTTACATCTAAAAGATCATTACTGTATCGACATTCCTTACCTTTGTGCTACATCGAGGATCGCTCCTGGTGGTTTACGCATTAGGGTCCAGTTGCACAACAACCTGTTTACCACTTACCTGAACACCTGTCGTTTTGCTACCGAATTCAGCTAGCGATTTGCTCAGTTGTTCAGCCCACTCCTTGCCTGCAACTCCTTCTTTGGCTCCATGCACCTGGATGACGAGTTTTACCGAATCACCCTTCTTCAGAATGCGCTCAGCTTGAGATTGCTTCGTATCCCGGTCATGATCCTCCATCGCAAGGTTCAAGCGAATTTCCTTTACTTTACGTTTATCGGGGGATTTACTCGCTTTTTTCTTCGCCTGCTGCGCTTCCGCTTTGGCCGCTCCAGCTCCAATCAGCTTGCATGGCGGTGGACTTGTCATCAAGGACAAGCACACCAGATCTACTTTGTGCTGCTTCGCAAGTAGAAGTGCTTCCTGCGTGGACATGACACCCAGATCTTCACCATTCAGGCCGGTCAGCTGCACTTCGGCTGCTTTGATCTTTTCATTTTTGATCATGATTCTTCCTCCTCTACATCAAAAGCCTGTCCTGACCATTTACGGATCAGAGCAGGCTAGGATGGTGTTGCTACTTATTTGTAGTACATATCAGCGTACAACTACACCAATCGGTTTGATTTACAGTGTGTTGAATGCTTCCGTCAGAACTGGTACGATTTGTGATTTGCGTGATACTACGCCTTTCAAGAGCGCTCTGCTATCAGACAGCGTCACATTGTAGGCTTTCTCCACAGCTTTAGTGGATGTACCATATGCCAGAGCTACGGAATCGTTGTTCAGAATGTCTGTTACGACAAATACAAACAGGTCGAGACCTTTGCTGGAAATGATTGCTTCAATCGCTGCTTCAAGCTCAGGTTGCTTCACGAGAACATCGTTCACGTCAACAGCGTTAACCTGTGCAATTTCCACTTTGGATTGACCCATTACGAATTCTTTGGCATCCAGGGAAATCAGTTCAGCAATTGTTTTTTGGCTCAGATCCGCGCCGGCTTTCAGCATGTCCAGACCGTAGCTGTCTGCATCTACACCAGCAATGGCAGCCAGTTCACGTGCAGCGGCAACGTCCTGCTCTGTGCAAGTCGGGGATTTGAACAACAGGGAATCGGAGATAATGGCAGACAGCATCAGGCCAGCAATTGGTGCACTCACTTCGATGCCATTTTCTTTGTACATTTTATTCAAAATGGTTGCTGTACAACCTACAGGCTCTGCACGGAAATACAGAGGTCCGCTTGTCTCAAAGTTAGCAATACGGTGATGGTCGATAACTTCAACAACAGTTACTTCCTCAATGTCGCTTACACTTTGCTGACGCTCGTTGTGGTCAACCAGAATAACTTTGTTTACTTCATTTGCAGCGGTTTTAATCAGACGTGGTGCAGCAATTTTGAATTGATCCAGTGCAAACTGGGTTTCACCATTGACTTCGCCGAGACGAACAGCTTCAACGTCCTGACCCAATTTTGTTTTGAGATCCGCATAGGCGATTGCCGAACAGATCGTATCCGTGTCGGGATTTTTGTGACCGAAGATTAACGCTTTTTCCATATTCATAGCCCTCCGTCAATTCTGATTTATATAAGTTTAACCAAAGATGTTTACACTTGCCACTCCGATGACAGAATAACCTTCCGATCGCTGTTGTCCCCAGATTTTTTGATTCCCTTGTTAAAGCGAAAATCCAGTGATAAGCATACGCTTCCGATGCAGCTTTCTTTCAGAAAGCTTTCAGGCGAACGCTCCGCTTCTCCAGCTTTTTTCTGTCCTCTCCGTTCTCGTGTAAAAAGTTTAGTTGAACTTATATAGAAAATATATGTCATATTTTAATCACACCCTACTGATTATAGCGCTAATAAGGCTAAATTCCAATCCCTTTACAGCGAATTAATTGCAAATTATTCTCAGGCAAGTCATTTTGGAAAAATAGCTAAACTTGGTTCATTCCCCTCAAGTCGATATGATATGTATCCTATTTATTCCATCGTACAACCTTATAAATTAGCATACGAAATCTGATGTCCAACGAAAATATTAAATCTCAGGCTCTTCAGCGCTCTGCCCTTGCCGTACAAAAAAGGTCTGTAGACTGCCGTCTTCGCTAATCTCCAGCAGGTTCAATTGTGCTCCGTAGGCACAACCACCATCAATGCCAATTTTGTCTCCGCTCGGGTCAAACCAAATGCCTGTCTCATCATGCAAATGCTTCACGGGGGTGTGTCCAAATACGACCGTCTCTCTAATCGTCGTTGGTCTGGAATAGAATGATTCACGAATCCAAATAAAGTCCCGCTCGGACTGGCTTCTCCAATCCTCGATATCCGGGTTGATCCCGGCATGCACAAAAATATAACCCGGAATTTCGTACACCAGCGGAAGCTGTTCCAGAAAACGAAGATGGTGTTCATAGTGTGTACGTATCCACTTTTTGGCTTCAGCATAAGCTTCCCAATCGATCTGTTGCTCATCATAAGTAAGCTCCAGATCCAGATAACTTGCCATCGTCTGTAGTCCGCCATTACGAATCCAATGTTGATCATATTGCTCAACATCCTGGGTAAGCGCCTTCACCATCATGGCATCGTGATTGCCTTTGATCACCATAATATGGTGCTGTTGCTGAAGCTGCATAATCTGTTCGATGACCTGTTTGCTGCTTGGACCGCGATCCACATAATCACCGAGTAAAATCAATTCATCCTGCTGCGGATTATAATCTGCGAGCTTAAGCAATGCATTAAATTCATCGTAACAGCCATGAATATCACTAATGACACATCTGCGCATGTGAATCTCTCCTCTCCCTGATCACGCAAGAGTATAACCGGAACCTTGCATGAGCAAGATTCCAGTCTGTTTAGAGTAGTTATTCCCGCTTGCTTACCATTAGTCCTGCTTGAGTCCAAAGGCTTCAGCAATCAAGCCGAATGAGCGCAGACGTGCTTCAAACGAATGAACCGCTGATGCAATAATGACTTCATCTGCTTCATGGCGTTCTGCCATTGCGGTAATTTTGTCTTTCACCTGATCCGGTGTTCCCACGATGGAAAAAGAACGACGTTGACGGATCTGTTCCATCTCCATCGCTGTGTATGGATAGTTGTTTACCGTCTCCAGAGATGGGAAGGAACTTTGTTCAAGACCTCGTCCAAGGCGTAAGAAGAAAAGTTCATTGCTGCGCGCAAGTTCAGCCGCTTCTTCCTCTGTCTCCGCGCAGAATGCCGAGACAGCAATCATTGAATGTGGTTTGTCATTCAGGATGGACGGCTTGAAATGTCTGCGGTAATGCTTCATTGCTTCTTCGCCGCCTGGTGTACCGAAGAATTGGGCAAACGCATAGGACGTCCCTTGCGCAGCAGCAATTCTCGCACCTTCGGAGCTTGAACCCAGCAACCACACTTCTGGTACCGTTGGAACCGATGGTCCGGCTACCAGAGATGCAAACCGATGATCCTCAGGCAACTGCTCGTGGAAGTATCCGCCCAGATCCGCGATCTGTTGCGGAAAAAATTGTACATTCGATGATTTGCCTTCATTCAGTGCTCTGCTGGCAATTGGCATGCCTCCCGGTGCTCTGCCAATCCCAAGGTCAATCCGTCCCGGATGCAGAGCTTCCAGCAGACGGAAATTCTCTGCAACCTTATAGGCACTATAGTGAGGTAGCATAACGCCACCGGAACCTACGCGAATTCGATCCGTATGTGCAGCCACATGTGCAATCATAACTTCAGGACTGGAGAAAGACAGTGCACCACTACCGTGATGCTCCGACATCCAGAAACGGGAGTACCCCAATTGATCCGCATGTTGTGCGAGTTTCACCGTTTCCTGCAACGTATCCTGTACACTTCGTCCTTCATTGATATGTCCGTGTTCGAGTACACTCAGTTTCATATATATTCAATCCTCTCGTCTGTTAGGTTCATAAGAACTGTGAATATGAGATCTGCGAATATTACGCGCTTTTGCTCACTTCATTCTTGCTCATTCCATTGTAACATTAATTATTACAGTTTCAAACTTTAGTTATTCTCTTTATTACCACACTTGTGCAAGAAACATGCAAAAAACGCCACCAGCTTTTGAACTGGTGACGTTTTTGATCTGACCTATTGCAGAAAAATTGATTTATGGTTCACGTTTCGGTAACAACTTCACATACTCGTCAGACAGTTTCATCAGGCTGAGCACATGTTCATAATCGGAACGATACGGTTCCAAATCCGTTACCGGTTCATATGTTTTTAGGGAGTAGGCCGTTCCATCGTCAAAGCCCGCACCCGGGATAAACATAATATCATCGTTGACAAATGAACCTGTCGGCAAGTAATACCGGATACCGAAGGCATTGTGGTCCATGTTGAGCAAATCATGTCCGAAGGCAGTGAATTTCTCATCCTGAAGCGAAACACCCATCAAGTTCATAATCGTTGGCAACATATCCAACTGACCGCCTGGCTGCTCAATCACTTGCCCTTTGGTCTGTTTCGGCGTATGAATCATTAACGGAATGTTGAATCGACTTACTTTACCATCATAAGGGACGCCCAGATTGGCCTGAATCTGCTGTGTAATCTCTTCGTCAGCTGGCAGACCAAAGTGGTCTCCGTAGAGCACTAAAGTAGTGTTATCCCATAATCCGTTCGCCTTCAACTCATTAATGAGTTGACCGATGGCATAGTCCGTATAGTTGATTGCTTGCAGATAATCGTGAAGCAGTTTGTTCGTGATGGTCGCTGGAATCGTGATCCGTGCACGATCAGCGGGAACCGTAAACGGCGAGTGGCTCGATGCCGTTATGAACTGAGCATAGAACGGCTGATTCGCAGCCTGATGCGAAGTCATTTTTTCCATACCTACACGGTACAACTCTTCATCCGATGGCCCGAAGTCATTGAATCTGTCGTTTTTGAAGCTGGGCTTGTCGAAGTAACGAGTGAATCCGAGTGCCGGATACATCTTGTTCCGGTTCCAGAAGGTGACGTCATTGACGTGGTACGTCTCGGACTCATATCCCTCTTTTCCTAATAACTTGGGAAGACTCGGCAGTTCACGGTCACTATACCCTGCTGACATGGGAACAACTCCGGTTGGATAGATAGACGTGTTCGACATGAATTCAGCGTCTGATGTGTTTCCCTGTCCAATCTGTTGGAAAAAATGAGAGAAATAATAGCTTTCTTTGGCCAGATCATTCAGTACCGGTGTTAACTCCTGACCGTCTAAGGAAGCATTAATCGGGAAATTCTGAAAGGACTCCAGTTGCAGTACAATCAGATTACTACCTTTGGCCTGACCAAAATATTTGGCTTTCACGGCTGAGCCGTTACTTGGTTTATCCTGATACGGATACTTGCTAACCAACTCATTGATCTTGGCAATCGTTTCGTTAATGTTGCCATTCGCAATGGCCTCATTCTCTTTGCTCGTCAGAATGGCGGACGATACCTGATAGTTCAGGAAACCGAGATTCTCGGCCCGAACCAGCTCATTATCAATCGTTTCACCTTTGACGATAAAACTGCCAGACAGCACGATGCAGAATGCAGCGGTAAGCGCAACGCCGAGTTTGCCCCAGTAACGTCTGCGAATTCTACCAAACGTCAAACCGCTATCGCGGTAACTGATGTGGTTGCGCCCGCCAGCACGTCTGCGTATAATCAACCAAATTGGCAATGCCAGTACGATGTCTGCAAAAAACAGAAAGTGCTCCGGTCGTACCAGTGGTCCGATACTTCCCCTTACTTGGGCAACTTGCCCCAGCTCACTTAGCGCGGTATAGGTTGGTACCGAACTAAAATGGACGTTATACAACGTAGCCGCGAACAGCACCAGAGAAAACAGAATATTAAATCCTCCGTATACTGCTCGCTTCCAGCCTTTGGGCACGATCAGATCCAGCAGGCATACCACAGTTAGTACGCCTAATGCGTCAGTTAACAGACCGATGCCGGACAGACCCTGAAAAAAGAAATATCGCAGCAGTGACAGCTTCAGAAGCATTACAATGAATAACACGGCGAATAAGGTCCGTGATGAAGTTCGTTCATTTTTGGAATTATACATGGTCGCTTTCAACCCTTACCCTGAAATTTTACGTTCATTTTACAAAACGCATATTTCAGTATAACAGTTTTCTGGTTGCTATTCCATGGAAGTTCCGTGTAGGACAGGGTGAGCGTTACGCAATTGTAGAAATATCCGTGTTCTGTGTGTCTGCTCCCTCTCTCTGTGCCTTAATGGCTGCTTGTGCAGCAGCAATTCGTGCATAAGGGATCTGTTCAGGCAAACAACTTACGTAATCCAGTCCAATGCGGTGGCAGAACGTAATTGACTCCAGGTCCACAACATTTTCTCCACAGATCCCTGTCTTCAGATGAGGTTTTCGAATTCGACCTTGGACTACCGCCATCTCCACCAGTTGGCCGACTCCCTCAATGTCCAACACATGAAATGGATTATTCGTTACCATACGAGAGTCCGTATCACGCTGAAGGAGAAGGAGCCGCTTCTCAGCTTCATGGCGACTATATCCAAATGTCATCTCTGTCAGCTCATCCGTGCCAAACGAGAAAAAGTCAGCCTGGCGAGCAATGTGAGTCGCCGTCAGCGCCGCTCTCGGAGCTTCGATCATCGCCCCCACTCTATAGTGACAATGCCGCTTCTCTTCACCAAGCACCTGGTCCGCCACATGATCCACCAGATCTCTCATCACCTGAAGTTCATGCACATGACCGATCTGTGGGATCATAATCTCGGGACGTACCCACCATCCTTGTCGGATGCCTATCACCGCTGCTCGGAAAATCACTTCCAGCTGCATATCAACAATCTCCGGGAACACCGTACTCAGCCGACAAGCCTGTTGCCCCAATGTCGGATTATGTTCATGCAATTCACTGACTCTGCGAATTACGCGCTCCAGTTCCTCCAGTTCATTCTGATGGTCTTTTTGCTCCTGCCATTCCTCTGCTTGTAACCACTCGCGCCGTTTCTCCAACACTCCCAGATCCGGTAACAGTTCATGCAACGGCGAATCGAGCAAACGTATCGTTACCGGGTATCCATCCATCGCTTCGAATATTTGTTCAAAATCAGACTGCTGCATCGGCAACAAACGCTCCAAACCACGCCTGCGTTCAGATTCACTATCTGCCAAGATCATTTTTTGTACAAATGGTAACCGCGCAGGTGATAACAGCATGTTCTCCGTCCGGCACAGACCTATTCCCTCAGCCCCTAGTAGCCTTGATGTCATGGCATCCTGTGGATGATCTACATTGGCCAGTACCTTCAACTCTTTCACTTCATCAGCCCAATTGAGCAGTAGTTGCAGATCTGCTGATAAAAGTGAATCTGAGTTGTTATAAGCTGGACATTCATCATTAGTTACTGGCTGGATCTGTATGGGCAGATGTCCATTGCTCTCTTCGCTGTTAGAATCTGTGTAGTGTCGCTTCAACACTTCCGTGATATGCCCAGGTTGGATACGAAGAAGTGCATCCTCCTTGGTGATGAGTCCTTCATGGACAAAATCCACAGTACTCCTCAGCGTGGCTGTTGAGGATAATCGGGCGGGCTGGGTCTGCACAACATACAACGCGCCGGATTCAATCACAAAGGTGATTTCCTGCACTTCTCCCTTATGCGTCTCCAACTGGCTACCTATCTCCAGTAAACTTGTGTACAGCTCAGGTTGGTCTTTCCTTAAACGCTCCAAGCCGTGATCTGTTTGGCTCGCGTTCCCGGTAGGGACATATTGTCCTGTAATTCCCTTTTCTCCTGTAAGTGGGTTACACGTATATATTGTTCCGGCCCCGCTTGATTCTCCACATTTTCCATGTATCATCGTCTGTATAAGAACAGGAGCGCTTTGCTCCGAAGAGATGTAATATGATTTACGCACGATCTCTTTCTGAGATCTGGATGCTTCAACACACTGTGGATGATATACCGCACGTACTGCTTCATTGAATTGAAGTTGGACATCCTGTGGAAAAGGGCTGCGACCCTTCGCTTCAATTAAATATTTAAATTCGGTAATGATTAATTCAAACTCCGCTTCATCCCCATCCTTAACGTGGCTCGATATTTCTGTGAAAAATTCAGACGGAATTCCATGTATCAACTGTCCATATTCCTTTAAGTAATGAAGGTAACATTGGAGTGCATACAACCGATTACCGGTATGACGTGCGAGTCCTTCCACAGTGACATCATTCAGACCAACATTGAGCAGTGATTGTGTCGCAGTTGCTGAGGCTCGATCCTGGTCCGTACGTACCGCGAGTAATAGCGGATTCTCCGAATGTCCGAAGAACTTCCCGGTTTGCTGTTCCAGATGCCGGATCGCGTTAATAATCTCTTCCTCTCCTTCACCGGAAAGATGTCCAAGACGGGTACAGAACTCGCGACAGCATTCCGTTGTGACCACAAATCCGGCTGGGACAGACCACCCTGCATGGATAAGTTCTGCAAGATCAGCCCCTATACTGCCCATTAGCCCCTTCATCTCTGCCGTACCTTCTTCCAACAGAATTACCCGTTTTGTCATTACAGCTCTCCCATCCGCCATTCATGGCTATGCTTGAAGACTTCAATCCCTGCGTTACAGATCAGCCTTCATTCTAATGGTATGTCACAATCGTTCAGTCAAGGACATCCGCTTTTGCATTTTGTGCTCGTTATCCTGTTTTTTTGTAAACGCTACACTAAAATGAGATGAATCTAAGCTGATTCTGGCAATTGCATTCGCTCCTTTATCAAATTGAACAAAAAGAAGCCCCTTCAGCTATGCTGATGGAACTTCATATTTTTTAGTATTCACTTACCTCAAACGTCAAATGTTTTATTCCCATTCACCTTTTTTGACGTAAATCGCTTCATAAGCAACAATTACATTCGTTTTATCTGTTACCTTTTGTATATCATCTACCACAACTTCTTCTTCACTGTAATCTATTAAACTCGAATCAACTTTCTCGAAGACCCCACAATCCTTCACATAAATTACATCTGGATGATTAGAATCATATCGTAAGCTTTCAGGAAGATCTTCACCCGAAATTTCATGCAATTCGGCGACCGTAGTCGTTGATATTGCTGTAACAGGGGCCATCCCAATAACAGCTATTACTAAAAGTGAGGCCCAGATTTTTTTCTTCATAGGATGTCTATTCTCCAGTTCATTTTTCCTATATCATACAGTAAATCCGATTAGTAGAATGTTTTTTCATTTTTCTTCGAGTTTAATTATTGAAACCAGCTTGTTTGCAATTTTAGCCCCATCCCTCAAGCCATAAACCGCAATATGTCCTCAATCTTCTTCCCATGAGAGATCACACCGTAGTTCATCCATGACATGAAATCCACCTCATACACATTGCCACTCTTCACCGCAGGAAGGCGTTTCCATTCGTCCCTGTCAAGCAGTTCGCGCTCATCTCCAGGTTTGGCAGAATTTCCAGTGTCAAATGTAATTAACAAGTGATTCGCATCAAGTTGACTTAACTGCTCCAATCCAATGGAAATCCTCCGCTCGTGTCTTGTCCATTGCTGCACACGGGAATGCGGAATCAATCCAAGATCCTGATAAATTACAGGGCCAACGTAACCCTGCTGGTCCCCATAGAGAGTAATATCAGAAGCAGATATACGCAAAAAAGCTACCGTCTGGCCACGCATATAACGTGCTAACCGACTCTTAGCTTCCATTGCCTTGTCCTCATACGCACCAATCACATCTTGAACCCGATTCACCTTCCCTAACACATCGGCTGTCGATCTTAAAATGGAGCGCCAGTCCTCTCCCAGATGATCTACGTAAAATGTAGGTGCTACCTGCTCGAAACGGTCCAGATTCCATCGATCATATCCCTTGTTCAGCATGATAAAGTCCGGTATATTACCCACATTAAATTGAGCATCCTGCTCGCTTACATCGAATTCGGGTACATCATTCAATCCCAAATAATGCTGTCTCCCCCAAGAATGATGGGAGCATTGCAGTACAGGTTTTACGCCAAGAGCCAACACAAAGTCCTCCAGATACGGAGCAAAGACACGAACCTCTTGACGGTGATGACGGCGGTATAACCCAGGTGAAATACCAGCATATTGCTTAAATCGGCGGCCAAAATAATATTCGCTGCTGAATCCCACATTCTGAGCTATCTCATGGATGCGATCATCCGTCAGCTGCAATAGTTGCTTCGAGCGCTCCAGTCGAACCGCATTTACATATTCAAGCGGGAGCTTGCCCGTGATTTTTTTGAATTGCCGAGTGTAGCTGGCTCTGGTTAGACCAATATCTGCCGCAAGCTCATCCACGGTTATCGTCTGATCATAGTGGTCGCCAATATAACGAATTGAACTTTGAAGACGGGCACGGTCATCGGGTACTTCTGTTTCGGGGACACTCTGGCGAAACAAGGCTCGGAACCACTCCTGGAAACGAAGCTGTACCTCCCATTGCTCCAGCCAATCGCCAGTGACCTGTTGACGTAGTATTTGTTCCAAGGCTTCCAGACAGGAACTCCACGGACTGTAGCTGAGTTGAATAAGCGGTAATAATGTCGGAGAATCTGGACTTTGGGGAAGTTCCTGCTGCTCCTCCATGTTTCTACTAGACAAAGCGTTCGAAGTCTCTTCTTTCAACTCAGCCATCATCAGATCAAGCTTATAATACTGCAATTCACTTTCTGTCCAAGGAGAGCCTTCTACCTTAATGGATGTTCCAGCAGGAACAAACATAATCATTCCTTTTTGCAAATGATGAGATTCCTGATCTGAGCAAACTATTGAACCTTTCCCAGACGTTACAACCAATATAGAGTGGGAGGACGACATCCTGTATAACAAACGTTTATCGATATGAGATTGATGGTGATCTACGTATTCCATATGCTGAAGTGAGCATAGCCAAGGCTTGGGGATCAGTTGTATTATGGTGTGGCACATGTTCATCGTCCTTAACTGAGAATTATTATCATTTAAAATAGTGTATACGAAAAAAGAAAGCTCTTCAACCCTGACTGAAGAACTTTCTTTCTTATGGGATTATTCTTATGGAGTCATTTTTTCCAAGAGATCATCAATTTTCATGGAATTTGCTGTAATCGCACCTGATTGCCATTGTGATCTTTCCATGATGTACACTTGATTGTTCTTAACGGCCGGAAGAGATTTCCACAATTTGCTGTCAAGTACCTTCAAGGCTTCCTTGTTCTCGGGAGATGACCATTCTCCATTGGAAGGGAACACAATAAGATGATCTGCATCAAGTTGCGGCACGGCCTCTTCAGACAGAATTTCCTGGTATTCTTCCATCTTGTTAACCAGAGGATGAGGTGTTAGGCCAAGCTCGGAATAAATAAATCCGGTAAATCGATTTTTCACACCGAACAACGCCAGTGTGTCATCGTTAACATTCAGCCGGACAACTGCGACACTCTCGTCTCCAACCGCTTCCTGCAACTTCGCCTTCGCATCTGCAACCTTGGCTCCGAATGCCGCAGCAACTTCTTCACCCTTGTCCGGCTTACCTACAACATCGGCAATGGTTTTTAGAATTTGGTTCGAATCCTGCAGTACGCTCTCAGGCAGACGATACGTCGGTGCCACCTTGGAGTACATCTCATATTTCTCCATATCTACCCCACCATCTACAATGATGAGATCCGGATCATACTCCAACAAAGCTTCAATACTCCCCGTAGTATCAAATTTCGGAACATCCAGTCCTAAATAATCCTGTACACCCCACATCGGATTATACCACTGCACTACAGGTGTAATATCGAGCGCCTTCAGATAATCTTCCACATATATTCCAGCAATCCGCTGTGGTTGAACCGGAATCGTCACATCTCCAAATTCATCCTGTACAACCCGTGTAGCAGGCTCTGTCTCGTTTCCAGAAGTATTTTCTCCAGAAGCTGCACTTTCAGTTTCAGTTGCAGGAGTCTGTTCCGCATTCGTAGCGGTATTTGTACTACACCCTGAAATAACCAGACCCATGAGCAGTAATGTAATCGTCCACCCTTTGAAACCTTTAACTAAACCTACCATGTTACCCTTCACCCCTATGTGATCTGTTGATGTAACCGTGAGAATATTCCACATATAATGATTATCATTCTCATCGATTGCTTAGGTGAATTGTACCTTATGCCTCATCCGACCCACAATGTACATTTGATGCTGTTTTTTTATACAAACGAAAACACCCTTGTTGGTCCTCCCCCCGCTTAACGCAGGGGCAACCTACCTTGTCGATAACTTTCCAACAGTTGATCCACAAAGGAATCATTCGCCGTACCCTGTAACAGTGCAGCACCAATTAAACCAATATCATCACTCACATACCCCGCTAACTCAGGTTCGCCGGTGAGAGCCAAGGTCTGTTTGAACGCCTGTTCCCTGCATGCCCGCAGCACCTCTTCTTCAGCCACCGCAGTATCTTGAGCCCACCGTTCAAAAGCTTGCATCCACTCGTCAGCAAATGCAGAGGCGTCCCTTTCATCCAGGTAAACTTCCACATCCAATCCTTCGAATGTCTGCTGGGTCAGAATCCGTCCCTCGTTAAGATCCAAGAGTAGCTTCTCCACATCCGTTCTGCTCATTGATCTCCCCTCCAGTTCATCATCATGTCAGATACATCTCAGGTATAACAAAACGCTTCATCATTCGATTAGGATCGGCTGTAAAATGATCCAATTGAAGTTCCTCATATTCGCTAAGGATACTTTCAAAGATACGAGCAATCACACCACAATCTGCCAAAGCATTGTGCCTGTGAATTCCATCTGTATTCAGATCGTAATACCGAATCAGAAAATCCGTAGAGACGACCTCGGTAATCTCAGGATGAATGTAGGTGAACATTGCTTTTGTATCCAATACTGGGTTAGTCAACATCGGGAGACCATACTCATCACAATGCCGCTTCAAGATGGGTAGGTCATATTCATATCCGGCTTGTGTCACAAGAACGTTATCACCAATAAATTTCTGAAATTCCTGAAATGCTTCTACGAACGACGGAGCCTCTACCATATCCTCATTCGAAATGCCTGTTAATTTCGCCACAGCTTCTGGTATAGGTTTATCCGCACGTGCAAGTGAAGAAAATGTTGTATTACATTGTTGACCTCTTTGGTAATGCATCGCACCAAATTGTGTCACACTCTCCACCACAGGATTAATTCCCGTCCCTTCGAGATCAAATATGCAGTACATTCTATCCTGTAATGAAGATACGCTTAGATTTTCAACAAAGTATGTATCAGGCAAAAGCGTAATTTTCATCCGCCAACTCACTCCTCCCCACTATCATTCTGGTTAATGCATTTCTCATATATTAACCTGTCACTCCCACAATCGGGTGACCTGGACCAACTTGCGCGTTCCATCAAACTGCAACTTATAGATATCCGGCATCGTAGTCTTCTCCCAGAAATCGTAACCGTAGGAAGCATCATAGTGTTGAAAAATAAGCGTCATTACATCTCCATGGGTTCCGATGACTACCTTGTGACCCGCATGTTTATCCAGAATTCTATCTATCACCGCTACTGCCCTTGAGCGAGCCTGTTCACCAGACTCTCCACCAGGATACGCATACGTAGGATCACGGTACAACTGCTGCTTGGCTTCACGAAAATTATCATGCTTCACATCCGAACTTGATAACTGGCGTTCACGCAGATCTTCCTCTGTCACCACAATTCCACCTGACCGATCTGCCAGAATCTGAATTGTATCCACTGCTCGCCTGTAAGGGCTGGAATAGAACAGTTGAATCTGCTCCCCTTGCAGCAGACTGGCAACCGTTCCCGCATCTTGATGACCTTGTTCTGTCAGTCCACGCTCGCGTTCCTGTCCTTCAACATATCGAGACTCCGCATGTCTGACAAAATACAAAAACGTACTGGCCTCACTCATCATCCAACCGCTAATCCTTTCTTCTTCTCAATGACAATCAGGCAGGTACTGTCTGGCAAAGGCGCAGGGGAGCCATCTTCCTTCATGAAGATCATTCGTTCTCCAAGTGCTTCCGTATAACCGTCCTGAAGGAAATGTTCGAAGATGATCATCTCGGCTTGTTCGCCTAGCGCTTCTAGAATACAGTTCTTATAGTCGGTCGGTGTAAAAATACCGAACTGCTCCTGAATTTCATGCACGTATGCCTCTTCCCCCCACGTATAGGTATAGAGAAATTCCATCGCATCGTTGATCGGCATCTCTACTTCGTTGTCTGAGATCCGCTCATATTGAATTGCACGCCCCTGAAAATCCTCTGCATACCGCTCCAGCCAGCGCATTCCATCCGCTTCCAGGAAACGAATACGGCGCTTCTGTGCCTCCGGTTCACTCATGATACCATCCCTAATCAGAATTCTTCCTCCAGGTGACAGTACACGGAATGAACTTCTCAGCGCTGCCACAACCGTATCGGAATTAAATCTTCGACCGTCCAGTTCAATATATGAATATAACTCATGCAGAATGGATGAGAAAATAACCGTATCCACTGTGCCTGGCTGCACATATTGCTCCAGTTGCAGGGCATCGCCCTTCATGACTTGCCAGCGATGTCCTTCACGCTGTTTTTTGCGCTCCAGCGCTTCAATGACATTGGCTGAAATATCGATACCAATCGGCTCCACTTCCGGTTTTTCCTGCTCAATCAGATCCAGCAGAATCCCTCCACCTGGGCCAATATCAAGTACCCGTTTACCAACGATGTAGTCGAGCAGTACTTTTTTATAATCACCGGAGCTGTTCATATCGGACAAATACGTCTCTTCGTTGTGGAACCGGTCATAGGCATCCCGGCGCAATCCGAACAGGTCAAATAACAGCAACACAGCCTTCTCATATAACGGTGACTTTTCCGCTTCAATACAGAATGCAATCAGCTTCTCGGCTGCGGGGGAAAATTCGAAGGTCACGAACAATGTATCCGGCAGATCCGCATGACGCTCAATGCGATGGGTTAGATGGGGATAGACGATCTGCTCCCCTGCCGTAATCTGTTCCCACGAATACTGTTCCAAATATTTTTCAATCATTCGTTTCTTGTAAATATTGAGCTTCTTGACGCCCTTGTAATCGTAATACATCGTATTCATTAATGGTTCGAAGCTGATATGGCGAACGATTTCAGATCGGCTCTCCATGGATGTGGGATTCATACTCTCGCTGCGAAGCGTCAACAGGAACACTTTCACCATCTCCTGCAACGAAAAATCCTGCATGGCCGACTCCACATACCATAATGTGCGATGAGCCAGCGGAGCCAGCGCCTGTTCCACATCCAGTTCCGTTTGGAGCTTGGCGTAAGCCGTATCCATAGCTTCTCCCTGCCGAATGGATGAACTTCTTAAGCGGGATAACCGTTCCTTCACGCTCCAGTCTTCATGATCCGGTCCAACGATAATCCAGCCTATAATGCGCTGCACCTCAGCCTGAACCTGATTCCATAACGCTGGATCAACACCTGCAATAATGCACTCATTTAATGCCATCAGTATGGTGTGCAGTTCATCTGTACTAAGCCATCCTTTGACGATTAAGGCGTGGAGCGAAGCATTCTCGGCAAATGGAATCTCTCCGCGTATGTATTGACCAATAAGTCCATGCGTAGCAATTAGAGTACGTATAATCTCATGCCTTGGAGTGGGTGTACTCAGCGTATCATGCTCGCTTATATCCGCATTCTTACTTAAGGAATCGCCCGGAGAACCAGGTTGATTTATACTCGTCTCCTTGGTCTTACCGATGTCATTATCCAGGTGCTCTGCGCCTGCGAATAGATCATATAACTGAGCCGACCCCACATTGTGTACAAACAAGTTAACGCCCTGCTTTTGCCATACCCGCCGCTGCTCCCGTGATCCGGCCTTCGCCGTCTCTGACCAGATTAATACGTCCTCCAGTATTTCTCTCACCCAAAAAGAAACCTGAAGCTTTTCCAGTACGTGAAGTGTACGCTCGGTGTATTCCAGCACCGGATTTGTTCCCTCAAGTTCGGCAATGGAATGAATGCGCTCCAGGTTAATATGGGGCTTCTCTGCTGCTGCCAGCAGTTGCAGCCATTGCTGCTGGGCTTCCGGCGTGTTACCTGACTTGTATGATTGTATGGCCTTTAATGAATGCAGCATGAATTAGTCCCCTCTCTTTCTCTACCTTTTTATATAATATAGTTAGATTCGTTTATAGAAGTTGAACGATTGTATAACTGACTCTGTATCTTCCGACAATGTGTCGCTCATTAATATTACCCAGCTTTGAGACACATCACCCGCGGGATCTCCCGCCATGCCAGTCATCCAATCGATAACCCAGTACGAGTCGCGGGCCTCCTTGAGCATAACATTATCGGGGGGAAAATCGCCATGATAGATCTGCTGTTGATCAGGCAATGTTGTATTCATTCTAGACTGCTTCGAGTGGAAAATCCATTCGATATAACTTCATAATGTGCTCGTTCGAATACACATAAATTACCGCAGTTCTTCCCTGACCAATTCGCTCCATATCTACCCTCCCTTTACTCGAACTCACTGCCTCTGACTTTGGAGAAAACCATACAATCAACCAGCGTACCTGTACTGTCCCGCCGCATCTTGCGCAGTATACCTTCCAGTGTATAACCCGCTCGTTCCGCTACTTTGGCACTTCGCACATTGCGGGCATCACAGCGGATCTCCAGCCGGTTTGCCTCCAGATGAGTAATGGCAAATTGCTCTATCCCTTTCACCGCTTCTGTCATCAGACCCTCACCAGCTCGCGATGTTCGAATCCAGTAACCGACCTCAAAACAGCGTGCATTCCAGTCGATGCGATGTAACCCGCTGCTGCCTACGAATTCATCCGTATGCCTATCACGCAAATGTAACATCATGTCGGTACGCTCCAGATATCGCAGCCTTGCTTTGCGAACCGTCACTTCAGACTCTTCCAATGAAGGGATCTTCTCGGCAAAAGGCAACCATAACCGCAGCTGTTCCGCACTCTCACGGACCGCTTCATTCACAGCCTGGCCATCCCCCCACTGCGGTGCACGAATCGTGAGACGTTCCGTATGAAAGCTCTCGGGGATCGTTAACATCATCGGATTAAATGAAGACGACTCTGTCATGGTTACCTATTCCTCCACCTGAAATATGGAATCAATGATCAGGGGCAAGTTGTCCCTCACGGACACTGCACCGAATACTGAACGGGCGTGCACGCCTTGTTCCCCGAATACCTCCATCATCAGATCCGAGAATCCATTCAGCACTTTATGATGCTCCTGATACGAAGCGGACGCATTGATAAAGCCCTGTACTTTAACTACTCTCTTCACCCGATCCAGTGAACCCAACACATCCCGAACGACAGCAAGCACCTCCAGTCCAGCGTTCCGGGCAAAATCATATCCCTGTTCTGTTGTAAAGTCTGATCCCAGCTTGCCACGTTCGGGGATATCTGGTCCTTTACCGGATACATACATGATGCCATTGACAATAACGGCATTCGCATATTTTGCTGCGGGGGCGCTGGCCTGTGGCAAAATGATCCCCAGTTCATTCAATCTCGTTTCAATCATCGTATATTCTCTCCTTCTTTTAGGGTTCTAACGGAACCTGACTCCTTATATTCCTGCCTGTAGACTCTTGGTGCTACCTGAACAGTACGCTTGAACATTTTGCCAAAATGAGAGAAGTTACTGAATCCGGCAAGCCATGCAATATCCGTAATGGATTCCTCACTTTCTCGCAGTAAACGCTGTGCTTCCTTCACCCGTAACAGATTCAGATAATCACTGAAGGTAAACCCCGTTGTTTGTTTGAACAATCGACTCAGATAATGCGGACTAATGCGAAACATACCCGCCACCTCCGGTAATGTCAGTGGCTTCTGATAGTTCTCATTCAGGTAACGCACGACGGCCTGTGTCTTGGGATGAAGCACCGGCTCACGATCATCGGAGCATAACCTGCCCAGGTGCTGATTACGATAGGCTTGCAGCAACAATTCAATAGCCCGGTGACGAAGCAACAGGTTACTTCCCGGCTGGGGACGAAGCATTTCATCCACCATTTCGCTCACCATCCGCTCCAATACCTCCGTGACCTGTGAAGGAAACCTTATAATAGGAATCTCCCAGCAGAAGGGCTCCTTCAAAGCTTCGACTAACTCCGTTGAAATAGCCATGGCTGCAAAAAGCTCAGGCTTCACATACAGCACCATCCGCTCATGGTCGGGCATGCCGCTCTCCAATGTTTTATGAACCGTATTGCGGTCAACAAACACCAGGTCACCAGCCTTTACCCGATAGGTCCGATCCTTGATGAAATAGATACGCTCGCCAGACAACAGGTAATACAACTCATAATGATCATGCAGGTGGTCATCCGTCATCGAGAAATATCCAATGCGACGATCATATTCAATATGTAGTAAATCCGTGGGATCATGAAAATCTGCACTGAAAGGTTCTGTCATGTCGGCCTCTCTCCTTTCCATAAATTATAGCAAAATATGCGGCATTTGAAAGCGGTTACGCATAAAATGCGGCGAAAGAAGTACTCCCTTGTTATAGTCTAAAGCTATATTCAAGGAGGCGATAGACATGAGTAGCAAGAAACGTTATGTATTAGTCGGAACCGGCGGCCGTGCGGAATTCTTTTATGGTGCATTAACCCGGGATTACAGGGATACTTCCGAGCTTGTCGGCTTTTGTGATATAAATCAAGTCCGCATGAATTACGCGAATCAACTGCTGAAGGAAAAGTACGATTATCCAGAGGTACCCACCTATCCTGCGGATCAGTTTGATCAGATGATTGAGAACGAGAAGCCTGACTATGTCATCGTAACCAGCGTTGACCGTACCCATCACAAGTACATCATTCGCGCGATGGAACTGGGTTGTGACGTTGTCACCGAGAAACCAATGACGATCGATGAGGAGAAATGCCAGGACATCCTGGATGCAGTCAAGCGCACTGGCCAGAACGTCAGAGTTACCTTTAACTACCGTTATGCGCCGCACCATACGAAGATTCGGGAACTTATTCTGAATGATACCATCGGAAAAGTCACGTCCGTTCACTTTGAATGGCTGCTGAATACCCGCCACGGGGCAGATTATTTCCGCCGTTGGCATCGGGACAAGCGTAACAGCGGAGGACTGCTCGTTCACAAATCCACCCATCACTTCGATTTGGTGAATTTCTGGATCGGCTCGCAACCGGAGACCGTGTTTGCATTCGGTGATCTGATGTTTTACGGCAGAGAAAACGCAGAAGAACGTGGTGTAACGCAGTTCTACAATCGAGCAACTGGCAACCCGATCGCGAAGGAAGATCCTTTTGCACTGCATTTGGATTCAGACGCACATATGAAGTCCATGTATCTGGATGCCGAATCAGAAGATGGTTATCAGCGGGATCAGAGTGTATTTGGGGATGGTATCAACATTGAGGATACAATGGGTGTTCTTGTGAAGTATCGGAGCAAAGCCATTCTGACGTACTCCCTCGTTGCCTATCAGCCATGGGAAGGTTACCGTATTGCCATTAACGGCACCAAAGGCCGGATTGAGATGAACATTGTGGAACAATCCTATGTCAATTCATTAGGTGACAAAAGTAAAGAAGGTGCTCTGATCGGTAAAACGTTGCGGGTCCTTCCGATGTTCGGTGCGCCATATGAGGTTGAAGTGGAAGAAAAAGCAGGTGGACATGGCGGAGGTGACCCGGTTCTGCTGAATGATCTGTTTGGAGAGCCTGTAGAAGATCCGTTCCATCGTGCTGCTAATCACGTGGACGGTGCCAGATCCATTCTGACTGGGATTGCGGCCAATCGTGCCATTGCCACAGGCTTGCCTGTCAACGTCAATAATCTGGTTCGGTTCTAAGTCTCCCAGGTCTTCACTACATTATTAATCTTTTTAAAGGCTGCGCATATCACGCAGTCTTTTTTATATTTTTATAATTAACCTGCACACAAGTTGACTCGGTAGAAGGAGGAAATCCATGTTCTTCTCTTTAAAAAACCGCCTGATTGCCTTTATCGTTGTCCTGTTTGTCCTCGCTTTTGGTACACTCTCCTACCTGCTCTTCAAGGAATCTCGCACGGTCATTCGCTCTTACATCGAATCCTCTGCTCTTGAGAAAATGGAGGAATACGGTTCATACGTAGATATGGTGCAGATGCAGATCTATGACGCCGCCTCTCTTGTTTTCAATAGTGATACGAGCAAAAACTGGGATAACGCGATCGGTGATCCGAACCTGCCGGAAGGAGAAAAGATGTTGGCCAACCTCGCGATGAGCCGTTTTCTCACTCAGGCAACCAACAGTTACACCAGTATCTCGGATGTATCCATCTATCGACGGAATGGACTGCGAATTGGCAGCGAGAATCAGGTAACATATGACCCTGCCTTTGTACAAGAATCCTGGTATACGAATTTCTACACGTTGGGGGAACGCTGGTTACCTGCACACACCGATCAACATGAACGTGTCAGAGATCATGGTAACCCGGTGGTCAGTCTGCTGATGCCCATTGGCACCTTTCATCATGCTACAGCGCAGAGTGTCATGAAGGTGAATGTCAGTGAATCCTATTTTCTGGAACCGCTCCGTCGCATACATCTTGCGGAGAATAGCACTATTTTTCTACTGGGCGAGCAAGGGAATCCCATTCTGTCACAGCAGGTAGACGCGTTAGGTGCTGTAGCTACCGCAGAGATCGATCGGTTTCGAAACAGCCCGCTCAAATCCGGTGTGGCATACCTCACCAACCATGAAGGACAGCGAGACATCCTTGTATTCAAGAAACTGGGGCGTACCGGCTGGATGTTGGCGGGTCTGGCACCGGAAAAGGAAATGTATCTTTCTCTCCATAAGCTTCAAAGCACGATTGTGGTGGTGACAATTGTCCTGATTCTGGTCTCCCTCTTGGCGGCTGCATGGTTATCCCATGGTGTAACCAAACCTTTGACCAGACTGGTGCTGGCGATGAGACAGGTTCAACGAGGGGCTTTTGACCAAGCGGATTCACTTCTGCCTCCAGATAAAAATGTAAAGAGTGAGATCAGTTATGTCATCTTTACCTTCCGTTATATGATCAGTCAGCTGCGGCAGCATATCCAGAATGAATTTGAACTGAAACTTCTTCGCCAGCAAGCAGAGTACAAGGCACTTCTCATACAGATTAATCCACATTTTATGTTTAATACTCTGGAGCTGGTAAGCAGTCTTGCCATTCAGCGCCGAACGGATGATACGGTTCAGGTCATTGAGGATTTGGGTAAAATGATGCGCTTTTCTATCAACACCAATGACGACCGTGTTCCCCTAACCGAAGAGCTGGATTATGTGCAGCGTTATATCTCCATTTTGCAGACTCGTTTCGGTCATAAGCTCGACATTTCGATAACAAAGGATGGCACACTGAACTCCGTGGTCATCATCAAGTTTATTCTTCAACCACTTATTGAAAATGCAGTGAAATACAGCTTCCAGCATCAGACGACAGCTCAGGTACAAATACGGATCAACCGACTGTATGATCGTCTGCATATCCGCGTTTCAGACAACGGACCGGGTATTCCAACAGAGATAATCCATAAAATGCATCACCCTGATGCTTCCCCCTCATTGGAATCCATATTGCTTAATGAAGGCTGGCATATTGGACTTGGCAATGTGATTGCTCGTTGCCGCCTGCATTATGGTGCCTTGTTCACGGTTCATATGAAGAACGATGAGAGCAGTGGCGCATGTATAGAACTGATTCTACCCGTACAGGAGGAATATGATGTACAACGTATTAATCGCAGATGACGAGATTGAAGTTCGCGAAGGGTTGAAATTGAAAGTCGATTGGCATGGCATGGGCTTTGCCATAACAGGAGAAGCGTCTAACGGGATCGAAGCGGATGAACTTTTACAATCTGAACATTTTGACTTGTTGATTACCGATATGAATATGCCTGTCATGAATGGCGTCCGATTATTGGATGTCTGCCGCAGTTATAATCCTTCCATTCAGATTGTTATTATCACGGGTTATGAAGATTTTCAATATGCCAGAGCAGGTGTCCGTAGCCAGGTCATGGATTATTTACTGAAGCCTGTAACCCGGGATGAACTAAAAGCCACTTTAGTCAAAATCAAAGCGGATCTGGATGAACAACGTAAAGTGCGAGGCGATTCCGAATTGTTGCAATGGCGACTCTCTCAGTATTACCGGGAAATGAAAGAACGTTTCCTTCTTGATCTCGTCAAAGGCAATCGCCTACCGCCTTCCTCCATGCCAGAACGGCTGAGATTGTTCCATCTCGAATCATGGCAGGATCAGAAGGTCTGTTTCATCACCGCCAGTATGAGTCACTCGGACAAGCAGGATCTTCGAGAAGATCGCTTACACGAGCACATGCATCTTCCTTTTGAGATGGTATGTTATGAAATCGCCCAGTCTGATTCAGACATTGTCCAGGTATTTCATGATCCGGCACACGCAGGGATCATGCATTTCATGACACCAGACGGTGTTCAACACGAATTCATCCAGCAGCTCGCGGAACTTACGGCATCCGTTTTTTCCATGAATATTAGGGTTGGGATTGGACGATCTGTATCTAGACTTGAGCACTGGAAAGAAGGTTATATCCGTTCCCTTCTGGCTTGGAATTCAGCTGAACGGGCTGGCAGCAGGCTGAACCCTCAGGCAGGAACAGACTATAGTCCATTACTGCCTGAAGAAACGATACGTACGCTGCATCGCTGCCTCATTCGTGGGGAACTGGACTCCTTCCGCAGCATCATCCACAAGGAGATTCACGAGGCATTCCAGCTCTCTCCCTCCCGAATGACACGAAGTATTTTTCAAATTTCACTGTTGATGGATTATCCTATGGCCCCGGAATGGATACTGTGGCTTAAGACGCCAGATCAAGCAGAACGCTTATTAATGCAATGGGCTCAAGACTTCCTGGGTCGACAACTTCCTTCGGAAAATGGGGATGGAACGGTTATAGAGTCAGCCAAGCGATATATCGAAGAGAACTATATGCAGGAGCTCACGTTGACGTTACTCGCTGAACGATTCAACTATTACCCTACCTATTTCTCCGAATTGTTTAAGGAAGGGGCAGGTACCTCTTTTGTTCAATATATGACGGGCGTTCGGATGAAACATGCCTTGCAACTGCTGAAGGATACTCAATTAACCGTATGGGATATTACTGAGCTGACAGGTTTCAGTTCGCCAAGTTATTTCAGTTCGAAATTCAAAAGAATGTTCAACATGAGTCCTTCAGACTATCGGTTGCAGCATTCCGAAAAAATCGATAACCATGATCCGAAGAAATAAGATTCAAGCTTCTCCCCTTCCCCGGTATGATGTGGTTACCAAGTGAACGCCGCATGCTGTAAGCGGATTCACAGTGGGTAACCATGAATTTTATCCATGCAGAAGGGAGGCACATGATGAAAAAACAGACCAAGCCCTTATACGGTCAGCAGAATACCACAGCCTACTTGTTTCTTCTGCCCTGGCTGATCGGACTCTTCTGTCTGACACTGGGACCGATGATTGCGTCCCTATACTTATCCATGACCAAATTCAATCTGCTGTCATCACCGACTTGGACCGGACTCAGCAACTATGTTCACATTTTTACCGAGGACGATACTTTTCGCAGGTCCTTGGGGCTCACATTTTATTATGTTTTTTTATCTGTCCCACTAAGGCTTGCCTTTGCTCTACTGGTGGCAATGGCGCTGAACAAAGGAATTCGAGCCCTCGGCATCTACCGGACCGTATATTACATCCCTTCCCTCTTGGGTGGCAGCGTCGCGATTGCAATCGTCTGGCGGCAACTTTTTGAGGGGAATGGATTGGTCAATCAGTTTTTAAGCTGGTTTGGTATCTCGGGACCATCCTGGATTGCGCATCCGGACTATGTAGTCTATACCATAATCACGCTATCCGTGTGGCAATTCGGATCTGCCATGGTTATCTTTCTTGCGGGTCTGAAACAGATCCCGGCAGACTTATATGAAGCTTCCGATGTCGATGGGGCGGGAAAGATACGTCAATTTTTCGGAATCACCCTGCCCATGCTCTCCCCCGTTATCTTTTTTAACCTGATCATGAGCATGATCAATTCATTCCAGGCGTTTACACCCGCTTACGTGATCGGAGATGGCCGCGGGGGTCCACTCGATGCAACAATGTTCTATACCTTGTACCTGTATCTGAAAGGTTTCTCGTTCTTTGATATGGGTTATGCTTCGGCTCTGGCTTGGATCATGTTGGTCATTATCGGAGTATTCACCGCAATCGTCTTTGTTACATCCCGATTTTGGGTGTTCTACGGGGATAATCAGGAGGGGAGGTAATGCATATGCCAATCAAACGACAACTGGTTCAGGCCGGGAGGCATGCCGCCATTATACTTTTCGGTCTGCTGATGTTATATCCTGTACTATGGTTAATTCTCAGTTCGTTTAAACCGAACCATCTCATTTTCACCAGTGGCAATCTTTTCCCAACCAGCTTCACGCTGGAGCACTATATTAACGGCTGGAAAGGTCTGCAGGGCATCTCCTTTGGGCGTTTCTTCGGCAACTCCGTTCTGATCTCGGTCATGAGTGTGCTGGGTAATGTGATCTCCTGTTCCCTTGCAGCCTTTGCTTTCTCCAGATTGAAGTTCAGATTCAAAGGGCTGTGGTTCAGCATGATGTTGATCACGATTATGTTGCCTTACCATGTTACTCTGGTGCCCCAGTACATTCTCTATAATGAGCTTCAATGGATTAATACGTATTTCCCGCTGATTCTGCCCAAGTGGCTCGCGCAGGATTCCTTCTTCATCTTGCTCATGGTTCAATTCATACGCGGTATACCGCGGGAACTGGACGAGAGTGCAACCATTGACGGTTGCGGGCAATCACAGATTTTTTTCAGAATCGTAGTGCCTCTGCTCGTTCCGGCACTGATTACAACAGCGATCTTCACCTTCCTGTGGAGCTGGGATGACTTTTTCAGCCAGATGATCTATCTGAGCAAAATTGATCTGTTCACCGTGCAGCTGGGCATCCGCTCTCTCTTCGATCCGTCAGGACAATCCGATTGGGGCGCATTACTCGCCATGTCTACCCTGTCACTGCTTCCCGTGACCATCATCTTTTTACTGTTTCAGCGATATTTCCTTGAAGGCATTGCGACAACAGGTCTGAAGTAACAACACGTTTCTCATTATCCATAGTCAGGGGGATTCACCATGTTCAAGCGTTTCATGATCGGTATAATCACTTCACTTTTGTTATTCGTAACAGCTTGCTCTGGAACAGACCATACGGGTGCTACTGATAATACAGACGATGGTAATAACAATGGAACTACCGAGGGCGGACAGGTCGAACTTCGCATCATGTGGTGGGGTGACCAGAAACGGGCAGATATTACGAATGAAGCCCTGAAGATCTTTCAGGCGAAACATCCGGACATTAAAATTTCAGGTGAATTTGCACCCTCCTCTGGATATTTCGACAAGCTGAATACCCAGTTGGCATCAGGCACAGCACCGGATATCTTTTTCCTCGGTGGAAATGTCGTTGATTATGCCAAAAAAGATGTCCTCCTTAACCTAGACCCATATGTTGGCAACGAACTGAATCTGGATGGTATGGATGAAACTATGATCGAATACGGACGTCTCGACGGGAAGCTGCAACATATTTCTGCCGGTGCCAACGCACGGGGAATTATTGTTAACAAGGCACTCTTTGAGAAAGCCGGCGTGCCTTTGCCAGCTTCCGATTGGGACTGGGCGGACTATGCCGCCATCAGCAAGGAGTTATCCGACAAACTCGGGGACGGCTTCTATGGAACCTATAATTTCACCGTCGACGGGATGGATATTTATCTAAAACAACGGGGTAAACAACTATATGACATGAAAAATGGCACACTTGGATTCGCCAAGGAAGACATTCTGGAATGGTTCCAGTATTGGGAAAAGACTTCGGCATCCGGCGGTGTAGTCACACCGGAATTGCAGGTATCCAACCCGCATGATGATACCAGTAAATCCCTGTTGATCACAGGCAAAGCAGCCATGACTCTACTGCCATCCAACCAGCTCGCTGCATTCCAGAGCTTGACGGAAGACCCTTTGGTTCTTCTCCCTGTACCACGAGGTCCTAAGGGAACGGGTGTTGTATTTGAGTCGAGTCAGGGATTATCAGGTTACGCAAATACCAAACATCCGAAGGAAGTGGCAATGTTAATGGACTTCTGGATTCATGATCCTGAGGCAGCCAAAATCCTCGGTAATGACCGCGGCGTGCCCGTTACGGAAGCCAATCGTACTCTTCTTCAGGAAGGTGCAGGCCCTGTGGAGGAGATTGTCTATAACTATACAAATCTTGTCTCTGAAGCTACGAAGACTGAACCTTTTGAGGTGAGTTACAATCCTCCGGGATTTGCAGAGTTCTCCAAGTTAGCTCAGACGACAAATCAAGAGATCGGATTTGGACGAAAAAGTGTAGAGCAAGCTGTCTCCGACTTCTATAACGGAACCGTTCGTATTTTTGAATCGAATCAATAACCAGAAACAGAATCTGTGAGGAGGAACATATGACAGAAGAGATACTGAATCGGCTGCGCAACATGTCGATCATGGATCAAGTTCAGCCTGTTAAACCGGAAGATCAGCAATTATTACAGGAATGGCATGCGTCGGGTGTCCGGTTTGCAGCATCGGGCGGACGAATGGAAGCTACGTATTATGCAGCAGTGGAAAAATTGCTTGCTTGCATCCTGCCCATGGGAGACAGCGATCCCATTTTACAAGAAGGTGGCATCTATCTGGGATGTTGGTTAGAGAGTACAGGTACCATCAATGCGGAGCTGCTGTCTCGCCTGCTTCCTTCCGTGTCCGAAACAACGTACCTCGCATTAGCCGAGCAGCAAAGAGATGATGGATTGCTTCCGTATAAACTTACGGCAAACGGGCCCTCTTTCCGGCAAATCCAATTGGTCACTCCACTGGCACGCAGTGTATGGAACCACTATCAGCTTCATGACAATCATGGCAAGCAGTCGCCTTTCCTGAGCACCATGTACAAGGCTATGGTTCGTTACGATGAGTGGATTGCCCGCAACCGTAATACCCGAGGAAGCGGCTGTGTAGAGGCCTTCAGTACGTTTGACACCGGACATGACTTATCCCCCCGGTTCTGGCATGTTCCGGATACACCTTATATGAATGATGCTTCTGCCTATCACCCGGATTCTCCAATTCTGCCTTTTTTGGCACCAGATCTGACCGCCAATATCTATTGTCAGCGCATGTATCTGTCCCGCATGGCTGAGGAGCTGGGGGAGTCGGGAACGGATTGGAAAGGCAAAGCCGAGTCCAGCCTGGAAAGTCTATTTCGTTATTGTTACGACGAACAGGATATGTTCTTCTATGATCGGGATCGCAATGACGAATTCGTCAGAGTGCAATCCGATGTGCTGCTCCGCGTGATGGCCTGCGAGGTGGGCGAGCGTGAATTGTTCGATAATCTACTGCGTCGGTACTTGTTGAATACAAGCAAGTTTTTCGCAAAATATCCTTTTACATCAATCTCAATGGATGATCCCCGATTCGATCCCTTTTCCTCCTATAACAGTTGGGGAGGCGCATCCAATTTTCTGAGTCTGATTCGGGCACCACACGCATTTGAGTACCATCATCGATATGTGGAGCTAACCTGGATAATGCAGCCTATCTTGTCCGCTCTGTCCAAAGATAAGCGTTTTGGTCAGGTACTCAGCCCATGGACCGGCGAACAAGGTTTTACCGAGACTTACTCACCTACTATCCTTTGTCTTCTCGATTATGTGGAGCGTTTATGCGGAATTATGCCTGTTGGATCGAATCAGCTCTGGTTTACCGGTCTACTCCCTATCGATATGGATCATGGCGAGGTCGTATCTGGCAACACGGCTTATAGCCGAAAAGTCAACGGAGTAGGATATGAATTGGTCAACACCCCTGATCGCATGACGGTATATCTGGAAGGCAAGGTTCATCTGGATGGCCCGTCAGGGATTCGACTGGTGACGGATCATAGTGGACATCTGGAAGGCGTAATTGGAATGAGCGTCCGCACCGTCGAGGGAGAGCTTTACTATCAAGGAAAGCGCATTCCGATTCAGATCAAAGGAAATGAAATGCAGCGTTATGCTGATGGAAATTTGAAAACCGAGCGCGATATTGGCATCATCTATCCTACGTATCGTTAATGGTTTGTATGCAAAAAGCGCAAGTTGCGGAGGTTTACTGCCCCTGCACTTGCGCTTTTCCCTTTTGCGTGTTTACATTTCTTTATTTCTTATTCATAAGGACACAAGATAGAAATTGACTGCCACTGCGGAAATCATTCTCGCTCTGGTTACAGAGGAGATGAGTTTACCTTACACCTTCCGTTGCCACGCCAGATGACGATAAAATTCAATCGTATCAATATAATTTACCGTGAACTGCTGCTCAACTTCTGACAGGTTCAACAGTTTTCGGTCGATTTGCTTCATCCCCATGACCACATCGTGCCTTAGCAGGTCCATCGCAATTTTGCCTACAAACCCGCCTTCCATCTCCTTATGCTTGGCACGGAACTCTTCATTGTAGATCAGTTCAGGTGTGAATGCCGCTTCGACGAATGCATTAACGAGTGTAAGCTCATTGCCATCCATCTGTACTGCCAGATAATAATTACCACGCTCATCCTGAATGAGGTCTTTATACATCTCTACGATCATTTGAATCACTCCTCTATTATAAAATGAAACCCCGTTAGCCGTAACGAACATGGGCTATCAAACGTACACCTTCCTACCCCGTTCCTTCATATACTAGGTACAAATGGCGAACGGAGGAATACTTATGAGCTGGCAGCATCTCCATACTGGAAAAACACTTCAGCAGCGCCTGGCACAACTCCAGGGGCACCTTGCAGAACTGAATACTCCACTCTCCGGGTTGGAACCGGGACGTATTCGTCGTGTCTATCCAAGGCAATTTATCAAAGTAAACCGTCAGTTATTCATTCCACTCAGTCTGAATTCCATTCGGGTATTTGATATTCCTCGAACACGGCGAGGCGTCCGAGTGGGAATCCGCACGACTTTCCCTTCCAGGAATGCATTTAACAATATCAGACTGGTGGGCGTGGGACTGGATTATCTTGAACTTCAGGGAAAAGGCAGAGTCCCTTCCCGTATTTTATTTCCTCTTTCCAGCATCGAGTCGATCTATCGGCCAACCACCGGAAGAAAAAACCTGAAACGGCCTTGCAGGCGGAAGTAAAGCTGGTTCTTTTCGCAAGCCATACAATGGTTCCCAAATGTCTGCATACGGGTGCTCCCTTCCAATATATAATTATAACCCATGCAACCACTCATCTGCTGAAGAATCATTTTATGTCAAAAAGCGGTGAGAACAGAACTGCTTCTGTATCTCACCGCTCAGCCAGTTAAGGATCAAGCTGACCCTTCACATGTGTACATCAGATTCCTGTCCATACATCCTTGGCATAACGACCTTCCTGCTGAAGCTGATTGAGCCAATCTTCTGCTTCCTTCGCGGACTTGCCATGAATATCAGCGTATGCCTGCTGGAGTGTAGCTTCCACATCAGGTGCCATCTTGCTGCCATCACCGCAGATATACAGATGCGCACCCTCTTCAAACAAAGGAATCAGATGCTGAGCATCGTCTCTCATCAGATGCTGTACATAACATTTCTCCTCCCCGTCTACACGGGAGAAGGCCGTATGAAGCTTCACAAGCCCTTCTTGCTGGGCTGCTTCCAATTCATTTTTGTACAGATAATCATGCTCGGGATTCCGGCATCCAAAGTACAGATGGGCTTCGCCAACCTCTTGACCTTGTTCCTTCAATACATGCCTTGCCTGCAAGAAACCTCGGAATGGAGCAACCCCTGTACCCGGGCCTACCATGATGACGGGAACCTGTGTATCCTCCGGCAGTTGGAACCCGGATTCCGGTGTCCGCGTGAACATCACGATCTCGTCACCCGACTTCAGGTTAGCCAGATAGTTGGAAGCAATACCTCTGTATTCTCCCTGTCCACTCCATGCCGGGGCACGCACAACACTGACCGTAATACTCGCTTGATCGGGTTGCACACGCGGTGAACTGGAGATCGAATAATATCTGGCTTTTAATGAAGGCAGTAATTCAAGGAAACGCTCAAAAGGCAGTTCACATGCCTCATATTTCACCAGATAATCCAGCATGGAGATCCGTTTATTCCGCACTTCATCCATATACACAGATTCATCAAGCAGCGCTTCAAGTTCCTTCTTATGCGGTGGACATACGGTGTATGCTGCCATTTCTCTCAACTGCGCACGAGTTGCCGCCTCCTGAAGCTCGACGCTATGACTGAGCAGATCATACAGGTTAACCGGTTGATGCAATGGTAGATGTGCGGCACTCCGACCGGATGCATCCAGAACGAGATGCTCCGTTCCGGTAAACCCGTATCGACGAAGTACACGTTCCACAAGTTCCGGTGGATTCTGCGGCAGAATGCCCAGGTGATCCCCTTCCTTGTAGGTTATGCCTTCAGGCAATTTAATCTCCAGGTGACGTGTGCTGCGTTCACTGCCCGCGTCGTGAAGCTCCCTGTTCTCTAGCACTTCTGCCACATGAGCATCATACGTATCCGCAAGCGGTGTTACGGCGAGCCCACTGACAAACTGTACAGATAGTGAACTGCGTTCGCTATTGGAGCTTGTGTTCAGTTTCAGTCCCATCGTTCGTGCGAGATCCGGCCATAATTGCTCTGTCCAATCCCCCACCTGTTTCTCGAAATCTCCACTGGCATCTGACTCACCCAGCGGTGATAACCGCTCTGCTCCTCTGGAAGATAACTGTTCATCGATTAAACGCGGAATACGCTGATAGGTGCTGGCCCAGTTGTGGTCACCGCATCCAAGTACGGCGAAACGCACACCTTTGAATTCATTGGCATCGGCGTGTTCAATCCACTCGACAAACATCTTGGCATTACTTGGCGGCTGACCGTTATAGGATGCACTGACAATAATGACGGCACCATCCTTTGGCAGTTTGCCAACACGATCATCCAGCGCAGCAACCTCACTGCGGAAACCCTGGTATCTGGCGGTATCCGCAATTTCACGAGCAATGCCTTCGGCTGTACCCAGATTGGAACCGTACAGAACAAGCATCGGTGTGTGGTGGGCATTCGCTGCATCCGGCTCCGTTCTTTTGGCAACCGGCTTCGGTTCTTCGACCGCTACACCTGGAACCGCCATGACGGGCTGGCCCCCACGCGCACGTACCCGAATGGTGAAGTTATCCGGTTTGAGCGTCAGCGTTTCTTTCACCTTTAACTGATAATCAGAATGATCGATTAAGTCAAAATGCTTCAACACCATGCCCAGTACCAGCGTTGCTTCCTGAAGTGCAAACTGCTGACCAATACAGGCCCGTTGACCATTACCAAAAGGTTTATAGGCATCATGCGGCACTTTGCTCGGATCTTCGAACCGTTCCGGGCGGAATTCCTCTACGTCGTCTCCCCAGGCTTCGCGGTCACGATGCAGCTTGGGAATAAGTACACTGACGCTGTCTCCTTTTTGCAAAGGATATTGACCCGCAAGTACCGTGTCCTCTTTTGCATACAGAGAAAATGCCGGGGCCGTAGGCCATAAGCGCAATGCTTCATTCAAAACCATACGAACGTACTTCAGATTGCGAACCTGGTTGTACGTGGGAACCGGATCTTTTAGTATCTGATCCACCTCAGCTTGAGCTTTAGCCAGCGTATCCGGATTCTTCATCAGATAATAAACGGCGAAGGATAACAGTCCACTTGTGGTCTCATGTCCAGCAATCAGGAATGTAATAATCTGATAACGGATATTCTCATCATCCAGCGTTTCTCCTGTCTCCGGGTCCTTGCCGCTGAGCATGTGGGACAACAGATCATCTGCGCCTTCCTGCGGTTTCTCTTTACGCTCGGCAATAATGTGATCCACCAAAGAGAACATGGAACGGATATCCTGTTCAAACTGTTTCTTTTTGGTGATCATCAGCTTGTCTTGCAGACGCAGTCGCTGCAATGAACTCATGGATTCATCCAATGCACGGACCATACTCGTAATGAATGGATGTGGTTCTTCCCGGTAGAAGCTATTAAACCGATAGTTGAACCCACAGAGTCCAATCGTGTCGAGCGTAAGACGTGTCATATCATCCGGAACGTTAACCGTCTCATCCGGGTTCAATCGTGACCATTTCTGAACCAGCTGCACAGCCAGATCAATCATTTTGTTGTGATATCCCTGCATGGCACGTTGACTGAAACTTGGCAGCAGTACGTTATGGGCTTTTTTCCAATTCGGCTCCTCGGTCCAACTCGTAAATAGCCCATCTCCTGCAAAAGCACGAACCTTCGCAAGGGGTGCCCACACACGTTTGTCGAATTTGGATTCATCCGTTACCTCGGCGACCAGTTTGTGACCGGAAATATACAATTCACTTCGCCCGGGGTACTCCATACGAAAGATCGGTCCATATTCTTCAGCCAGTTTCACCAGGGACTGCACCGGCTCTTCAAAGTTCAATTGCGGCAAATTGCCCAGTGGGCCAAATGTTTTTGGTTGAGGCACTGAAATTGGTGGCATGACACTCACTCCTTCTTTCCAAGTTAAGAGTTCTACAACTACAAAATAATGACTTGATTTACAGACGCGATTACACTTACTCTTCAGATCAACAGATTCAAGTTATTTTTTGCACTTTTTCATATTTCATCCAGATAACGATAAAGCCAACAAAGAACCAACTGACTGAAATGGTATATTGGTCATTTTTGAATAAAAAAAATGGAGGACTTCGTTATCTTCTTTTACCCTAACATTTCCAGTTCTAATCTTCAACAGTCCCAAAGTCATAGGACCTCAGGACAGGGATTAAGATATACTTATGATTTCTTTAACAGAATCTGAATAGCCGACTCCATCTCTAATGGAGCAACTGTCGTTTCATAACGGCCATGGACGTTCCCGCTGCGGTCAACCAGGAATTTGGTGAAATTCCATTTGATCCCGTCTCCTTGGTACAATTCTGGATGCTTCTCCTTCACAAAGGTGTCCATCCACTGTCCTTCTTTCGTGTCCAGATTATAACCTTGAAATGGCGCTTCTTCAATCAGATAACGGAACAAAGGATGCATGAATTGCCCAACGACCTCAACCTTCTCGAGGATCGGAAAGGATATCTGAAACTGACTCCTGCAATACTCGGCAATCTCAACGCTACTGCCAGGTTCTTTGTCGTTAAACTGATTACAAGGGAACGCCAGAATCTCCAGCCCCTGATCACCATATTTCTCATACATCTGCTGAAGTTCACTGAATTGCCGGGCGTAGCTACACCGACTTGCTGTATTCACAATAAGCAGAACCTTCCCTTTAAAAGCAGCAAAATCACCGTTGTGTGCCTCCATAAACGGAACTTGGTAAGAAAATATAGTCATCTGTATTCATCCTCCTCTTTGTCTTTTGTATCTCACATCAATTCTCTCTTTGAGAAGAATTATACACCCACCCTATTAATAGGTGAAATATATAATTAATATAATTTTAATAGTTTTTATCTATAGTATACCAAATAAAAAACTGCCCTCAGCAGTCACATGCTGCATCTCGGACAGTTATCAAAATCATAATGTGCCATCACGCTTACCACACCGTTAACCCATAATTAAACCATATACAATGCCTGGTCCGTGTACCCCAATGGTTAAATCATTTTCAATATCGGAAGATCGGCTTGGCCCTGAAATAAAGTGGATACCTGCCGGAAGATTCTCTCTTCCCGCTTCGTCAAATCGATCCAGCGTCTCCCCCAGTCTGGTGTACAGTCGGTCTACTGGAATAATGATGATGAGTACCGTAGGCAACAGACTAACCGAGCGACCTTTTTCCGGTGAAGAAAGTACAGTAACCGAGCCTGTGTATGCTGTTGCATAATCCGCCATGACCACACCGATATCAGCCTCAGCTGCACGAGCCTTCCAGTTCTCATCGGCTTGACTATTCCAGACTGAGATCTGTACATCCGGGAGCTGCGCTTCCAAACCGAGATCCTCAAGCGCCTCTTCATTTTGACGAATGATATATTTGGCACTCAGTTCATGAGATTTGTTAGCAATAAATTGAGACACTTCTTCCATGTTCTGAACCCGGGCAATGTGGGCTCCTACACTCACAAAATTATCGGTGAATGCTTGAATACGCTTCTCTTCATCCCATTCCAATTCAGTCCAAAAGTCGGGTGCTCCCCGAAAGGGTTGGGTCGGCGCTTGGCGTTGCCTTGGTCTTCTCAATTTCGAAGCAATGTCATTCATAAACTGCTCCTGTTTCTCAATGGACTTCTTCTCCAATTGTGCAAGCCATTGCTGATGTTCAGTGACCATGCTTCTTCCCCTCCCCTTCTTCTCGTTCACGAATAATCTGCTCCATACGGCTGCGAACGGAAGAATCCATGGCTTGTTGCTCCTCGTTCAGTTCCTGATCCAGCTTGTTCCATTGTTGCCGGAAGGATTTCTTGGCGAGACTTGGCGCAACCCGATAATTGTTCCAGCCTTTGAGTGGACCCAGCTTGAGAGAAATGCCGTTGTTGCGTACAATTGCCTTCTGCCCAATCTGTCCCAGACGTATGGCCGCACTGAAACGTTTGGAATTGGATACAACGGCAGCAAAACCCTTCATGCCCATGCTCTCCATTTTGTTTCCATGACCGTCTTCCACTTTACGCCTGCGTAGATAAACGAGCATATCATGCAATGGAATTTTAACTGGACATGCTTCATAACAGGCTCCGCACAGACTCGAAGCACCCGCAATATCGTTCCATTCATCAATGTTGCCATTGAGTGCAGGAGTCAGTACTGCGCCAATCGGACCACTGTATGTTCCACCGTAGGCATGACCTCCAATATGACGATATACCGGGCAAGCATTCAGACAAGCACCACAGCGAATACAATTCAGCAACTCCTGGAATTCAGGATCACCGAGCTGTAAGGATCGACCGTTGTCCACGATAATAATGTGCATTTCATCCGGTCCATCCGCATCCGCTGTTCGGCGAGGACCTGTGATGCCTGACATGTACATCGTTAATTTCTGACCTGTTGCGGAGCGTGGCAACAAGGTTGCCATGACCTCCAGATCCGTCCACGACGGGATGATCCGCTCCATACCCATCAGTGTAATCTGCGTTTTTGGAACAGTGGATACCATACGGGCATTGCCTTCATTTTCGAACAAAACCATGGAACCCGTCTCTGCAATCGCAAAATTGCAGCCGGTCATGCCGATATCTGCTTCGAGGAATTTCTCGCGCAGCTTTTTGCGAACAAATCCGGCAAGTACCGTTGTGTCCGGCTCCAGAATTTCACCCGCTTCCTTGGATAACAACTCTGCAATCTGATAGCGGTTCTTATGGATGGCTGGAATGACAATATGAGATGGCGCCTCGCCTGCCAGCTGAATAATGTATTCACCCAGGTCGGTCTCGATAGCTTCAATGCCCGCCGACTCCAACACATGATTCAGATGTACTTCCTCCGACACCATCGATTTGGACTTTACCACCGTAGAAGCCTGCTTGTGCGCCGCAATATCCAGCGCAATGGCCGCTGCTTCCACCGATGTATCTGCAAAATGAATATGGACTCCGTTCGCACGGGCGTTATTCACAAATTCATTCAGATAATAATCCAGATGCGCAATGGTATGCAGACGAATCTGACGTCCACGTTCCCGCCATTCATCCCAGTTTCCATGTTCTTCTGAGGCCGACTTCTTCCCGTTACGCAATCGTTCTGTTGTGAATTTGACCGCTTTACGCAGAAAATCATCATTCAAGGCCAGTCCGGCACGTTCTTTGACCGTCGTATCCATAACTCCCGGTTGGCTCATCCTGTTCGCACCCCCTCATACAGTAGTTCCGCCAGATGCATCACACGCACCGGTTCATTCCGATAACGCAGATTACCTGCGATATTCATCAGACAGGCCATGTCCAGACCAACCAGCACTTCGGCTTGGGTCTCTTTGACATGATCAACTTTCTCCGTCACCATCGCTCCCGAAATATCGGACATTTTAATGGCAAACGTACCCCCAAACCCGCAGCAATCCTCAGCAAACGGCAGTGGAACCAATTCCAGTCCCTTTACTTGGGATAGCAATGCCATCGGTTCATCCTTTACACCCAGCAGACGGCTGCCATGACAGGATGGATGATAGGTTACTTTGTGCGGAAAATGTGCGCCCAGATCGGTTATCCCGAGTACCTGAACGAGGAATTGAGTGAATTCATAGGCCTTGGCTTCCAATCGTTTCGCCTTCTCCAGCCACACCGGTTCATCCGCGAACAGTTCGGGATAATGATGGATCATATACGTGCACGATCCGGATGGACAGACTACAAAATCACTATCGTCAAACGCTTCAAGAATCGTCCTGGCCGCTACCCGAGTCTCATCCCAGTACCCGCTATTGTAGGAAGGCTGACCGCAGCAGGTCTGCACCGGTGGGAAATCCAGCCGAACGCCATGAGCGGCGAGCAATCTAACCATGGCTTCCCCTACTCGGGGATAGATGGCATCGCTGAGGCAGGTAATGAATAAGGAGACCTTCATAATTACACGCTCCTATTAACTGATTAGTAGATGATTGACTAAAAATATTGAATAAGAATATTTACAATGAACACTCCGATGACAGAATAACCTTCCGATCGCTGTTATCCCCAGATTTTTAAATTTACTTTTTAAAGGGTAAAATCCGGGGATAAAGGCGCACGCTTCGCTTCTTCAAGTTATTTCTGTCCTCTCCGTTTCGTGTAAATGTTTAGTTCATTTTATATTAGTAAATTCTAAAAGCTTAAACTGTAATAATCCCTATGTCGTATCCGCTCAAACGTTCTGTCTGTTCAGCCTCCAATGGCTGATCGGTAACGATCGTATGGACTGCATTTAACCCGGATACCCGGGCAAAAGCACGGACACCAAATTTACTGGCATCGGCAAGTAAGATGACCTGATCGGATATGCCAACCATCTTCTGCTTCAGCCTTGCCTGGAGTTCATTGGATTCACTGATTCCGCCACCTTCGAGATGTACACCTTTGCACGACATGAACATTTTATCCACGTGATACGTTTCCAGAGAACGCTCCGCGAGCGGCCCAACAAAAGACAACGAGCGAGATGCCAACTGGCCCCCTGTTGAGATGACCTCAACCTTGTCACGGCTGCTAAGTTCAGTGGCGATTTGAATCGAGTTGGTTAAAACCGTCAGCGGGAAATCCGGCATGTTCGCTGCCATATAACCTGCCGTTGTGCTCGCATCCAACAGAATGCGATCACCCGGATTAATCATCGCCAGAGCCGCTTGTGCAATCCGCTTTTTCTCTTCCGCATGTGTTGTCTCCCTGATCCGGTAAGGGATCTCCGGTTGATCTTCCTTCACACTCACTGCACCACCGTGAGATCGGCGTAGTCGGCCTGCCTGTTCCAGCCGATCCAGGTCACGCCGGATGGTTTCCTCCGTCACCCGGCAGTGCTCACTAAGCTCGGATACACGCATACTGCCCTTTACATTCACCATCTCCACAATTCGGTCATACCGCTCGGCTGCCAGCATGTTACACCTCACTCCCCGCTTGTGAATTAGATGAAGCCGTCACACGCAGAAATCTGCCGTAAGCATCTTCCCAGATTGATCCGTCCTGCGGCTCATACACTGTTACCGGAAATGAATCACGAATGGCCTTACGGGCCTCCCAGATATCTTTAAAAGCTCCACTCGCCATCCATTGCACGGCCATATTCCCGATGGCACTTCCCTCTGCCGGACCTGCCCATACCGGCTTGCCAATGGAATTTGCAGTCCACTGACATAACAGGCGGTTCTGGATACCTCCTCCGACCATATGCAATCCGTTGAACGTCTGTCCCGATAATTGTTCCGTCCATCCCAGGACTCTTCTATACTTCAATGCAAGACTTTCCAGAATTGCCCGGGCAATAGCCCCCTGATCTTCTGGCACCACTTGCCCTGTATCACGGCAATACTGACGTATACGCGTCGTCATATCTCCTGCTGGCATAAACAGTTCATCATCCGGATCAAACAAACTGGCAAATGGAGCCACCTGTTCCGCCTTCGCCAATAACGCATCATAGCTAATTCCCTGCCCTTGGCGGTCCCACTCCCGCATGCTTTCCTGCAAAATCCATAAGCCCATAATGTTCTTCAACAGACGGAATGTTCCGCCCGCCCCGCCTTCATTCGTGAAGTTCAAAGCCAGACTCTGGCTACTTACCGCAGGATGATCTATCTCCGTACCCATCAGGGACCAGGTTCCACAGCTCAAGTAAGCAAATGAACGTTCCGTTGCAGGAACAGCCACAACGGCTGAACCCGTATCATGCTCCGCAACGGCGATCACAGGTATAGGAGAAAGGCCAAGGTCGTTACAGATGCTACTGCGCAATTGTCCAACACGGGTGCCAGGCATCACCGCTTCACCAAAGAGTTTCTCCGAAATGCGAATATGCTTCAGCAACTCACCGTCCCATTGACCCTCCGATGGATTATATAATTGTGTTGTCGTGGCATTGGTGAACTCATTCACGGCTTCTCCCGTCAGGAAATATCGAAGCAGATCCGGAATCATGAGAAACCGCTCTGCTTCATGAAGAAGCGGAGAACCGCTACGTTGAAGGGTTGCCAACTGATACAGGGTATTAAAGCTAAGAAACTGAATCCCTGTACGTTCAAAGATTCGCTGAGAGCTCAGTTCTTGGCGTACCTGATCCATCATGCCGTTAAACTGTGTATCACGGTAATGATACGGGTTACCCAGAAGCTCACCATTACTGCCAAGCAGACCAAAATCAACGCCCCAGGAATCGATCCCCAGGCTCTCCGGCTGTTCTCCCTGCTGTTTCACAAGAGTAAGCCCTTGCAACAATTCATGATGCAAACGCAGAATATCCCAGTGCATCCGCTCGCCAACCTTCACTGGTTCATTCTTGAACCGATGAATTTCGCTCGTTTCGATCCCTCGATCATTCAGATGTCCTAATAGCGCTCTCCCGCTCCCAGCGCCCAAATCATAAGCCAGCACACTCACCGCGCTTCACCAACCTTTCGAACCCATCCTATTTTCCAAACGGCATCTCTTATTTCAGTCCGTAATCCTGTACTTTATGCTGTATTTATTGTTTGTTTGTTTTTGTTTAATACTGTTTTACTTTATTTTACGAGTATATCACCATTGTAAGCGTTTGAATACCCTTCGGTTTTTCTTTCTTTTGGGTATACCAAAAACGACTCTCTCCCACTTGGGAGGAGCCGCAGTTCTTGTTTTACGTATAAAATTGACCATTGTTTACTCCCGACTGGGGCTGTACATCTCTCTCAAAATGCTTGAAACGTGTCCCTTGATACGTCAGCATCCCTCGATCATTTTCCACCATCATGCCATAATGGTTTCCGCCAACAATTAGTTCAGCGCGCTCCCCATTGTCGAATTCAAATGTAACATAATACCGGGTAGTCGCACTGCTATCCCCGCTGCCACCTGATACTTCCGTTCGTTTGGCCACCACCGTTGAGTGCAGGGTTAACAAGGCCGCTGCGTTATTCGATGACCATGTGCGTACCCCTGAGATGATGGCATATACAATCACACCCGCAACAATAAGAAATACGGCACCAATAAAAATGGAAACAAACGCACCCATGGCACCAAACTCATTCAATCCCGAAAAAAAACCACCCTGATTGCCTTCAAAACCCGGTACTCCACTCATGTCGTCAAACACACCAAAGCCGTCCACGCTTAATTGGCCCATCGATGAGGACACGCTCGTTAACGCCATTCATCATCGTTCCTTTCCCCTTGCAAAATAAGATGCACCGCCCCCACGCAAGGAAGGCGGTGCATGCAGACAACCCGTTCTGCCTTGTCCATATACTATATGAACCAGATCAGGAATACAGACGTTCAAGTTCGTCGACCAGACTGCCGACATAAGCAACCGCAGAGCGAATCGGCTCGGGTCCGGACATATCGACACCTGCAAGCTTCATTAACTCCTGCGGCGTGAGACTTCCACCGGCTTTGAGTGCTTCAAGCCAGCGATCTACCGCCGGCTGTCCTTCTTCCCGAATCTGCTGTGCTGCCGCTGTGGAAGCGGTCAAACCTGCCGCATAGGTATATGGATATAGACCCATATAATAATGAGGTTGTCTCATCCACGTGAGCTTGGCCGCTTCATCAATCACCAGATCAGGTCCCCAGAATTCAGAGAGGATGTTCCCTTTGAGCTGACTTAACGTCTTCGCCGTAATCGGCTCATCATTAGTTGCGAGTGCATATACCCTGCGCTGCAATTCACCTTCCAGTAGATGCGTAACGAAGTTATGGTAATACGTATTCAACAGTTGCAAAATGACCCAACGACGCATTCTCGGATTATCGGAACGCTTCAATAGATGATCTGCCAGCAGCATTTCATTCATGGTCGATGGTGCCTCAATGAAATAAAGGGATGGTCTTGTATTCGTGAGCCGTTGGTAACGTCCCGCAAGCATAAAGTGGCCTGCATGTCCCACTTCATGGGCAAGTGTAAATGCTCCGCGCATATTGTTCGCCCATGAGATCAAGATATAGGAGTGTGAACCATATATAGAGGAACAAAATGCCCCTGTGGATTTGCCTGCATTATCTGCGTAATCCACCCAGCGTTCACTGAATGCGCGCTCTACGATCTCGCCATACTCTGGCCCAAGCACATCAAGTGCTTCTCGGATGAGTGTGCACGCCTCATCATATGTAATGGCGGGACTAAATTCTGGATCAAGCGGGGCCTTCAGATCACAGAACATCAGCTTGTCCAGACCCAGCTCACGTTTCTTGAGAGCCGCCAGTCTGCGCATATGAGGTGCGAGTTCCTGCTGGATAATATCCAGAATATTATTGTACATCTCTTTGCTCACTTGTTGTGGGCTGAGAAGCATATCTGTAACATCGTCGTAACCACGCAGCCTGGATAAAACAACCTGTTTCTTCACTTCGGTTGCATAACCTTCTGCGAACGTATTTTTGTAATCATTTAATGTCGAGCTGAACGCAGCATAAGCAGAACGGCGCAGCTTGGTATCGGATGACATCTCATAATTATTTTCATAGAATGACCAGGACAGTGGCCGATTATTGTCTTCTCCATCGAGAGCATCGTCAAACGTCATGTCTGCCAGTTTACCGCGCAGATAGATACGATATGGCGAATCCAGTACCTCTCCTAGTGAAGCGAGTACCTTCTCGGTCTCTGGGGTAAGCCGATGTGCTTTTTCTCGAATCAAACGCTCCAAACTCCGAGCATACGGCTCCAATCCCGGAAGTTCTGCAAGGTAACGTTCAACGGTTCCCTCCGGCAGATCAACGATCTCCGAATTAACAAAAGACATGGATGACGACAGATTTGATAGGATATCTCCTGCCTTGGCTGAATTCTCAATATTGACCGGATTGGTGCTGTCCTCTGACTGCTTCAGTCGAGCATAAGAAGCCGTCTTGCCGATACGCTCCTGCAAAGCTTCACGCGCATCCAGACAAGCCAGCAATTGTTCAGCGCCTTCGCCCAGACGTCCTTTGAATGTTTCAATCTGGGCAGCAGCCTCAGGAAGTGATCGAAGCTCTTGCTCCCACTCTACATCGGTTACAAACAAGTCTCTCAGATCCCATGTGGTTTCCTGATCTACCTCAGCACGTGTACGTATTTTTTCCATCTTTAGTTGTCATCCTCCTTGCATTTTCCAATATCTCTCATCGTATCATAATCGGTTTATGTATACATGACATTTGCAAATAATGAGACTTTTGGTTCAGGAGAGTATAGATTGGACTAAAGAATATTCACACTTACCACTCCGATGACAGAACAACCTTCCGATCGCTGTTATCCCCTAATTTTTTGATTCAATTTTATAAAGGTGAAAATCCGGTGATAAAGGCGAACGCTCCGCTTCTTCAGGTTCTTTCTGTCCTCTACGTTCTCGTGTGAATGTTTAGTTCAATCTATATAAAAGGGGCATCCGGAAAAAAGGCGAAGTGCATGCTTTAATGTAGCTTTCTTTCAGAAAGCTTTTAGCTCCGCTTCTTAAGTCTATTTCTGCCCGCTGCGTTTGGAGTAAACTATTGATCATGTGACCAAATTTAAAAGTAACTAAAAAACCGCTGGTTATGGAAGCATCCATTTAACCAGCGGTTGGTTCAAAATATAACTAATTTAGCTTTCTTTCCAGATTACATTTTCACCGTAATTTTTACCCCAGTTATACATTGCGTGCAGCACAGGCATCAGGCTCTGGCCGTGATCTGTCAACGTATATTCCACCCGAGGAGGGACCTCTGCATAGACCTTGCGCTCAATCAGCTTGTCTTCCTCCAGCTCACGTAGCTGGTTGGTCAGCATCTTCTGGGTAATATGAGGGATTAGGCGTTTCAGCTCACTAAAACGTTTGGTGCCTTCCAGACCCAAATGCCACAAAATAATCAGTTTCCATTTGCCACCAATCACCGCAAGGGTCAATTCCTTCTCACAGTTGATTTCTTTCAGATTAATCCGTTCCTTGACTTCGGCTGCCATTGCTCCGAGCCCCCTCATCTTCAATCTTATATCGCGTATATTACACATATCACGGGGACACTTCACACCAGGGAAGCTTTCCGCTCCATGCATGATGTAATAAGTACATTCATTCGATACAGCTATCTATTAATTCTACTACAGCCTGGTCGGGATGCAAAGTTTAACTGTAAATCACGGATAAAACCTATACAGATGAATGATTATGTATCGCAGAAAAGACCAGAACCCTTCATGATCAAAGGATTCCGGTCTTTCATCTATTCACTATTCCAGGTTCGCGTGGCGGCCAAACATATCCGCTCCGGTCATACCCTTCATTTCCATCATCGTAAGGATGAGAGCATCCATGCCGATTAACAATCCCTGTTCAAACAGCGAGCCCATTGGCTGGATGGTTACTTCCGCTCCGGAAGTCGCTGTGTCCTCTTTGGCTGAAGCCGGAAGGCGCACTACCGTAGTTGCCAATTGACCAATCGTGGACTCTGGCTTGATCGTAATCAGGCCGACAGGTGCTCCTGCTTGACTAGCCTTCTTAGCCATAGCTGCGAGACTGCCTGTCTCTCCTGAGCCAGAGCACAGCAAGAGGAAATCCTTCGAGCTGATCCCGGGTGTAACGGTCTCGCCCACCACATATACACGAAGCCCCATCTGCATCAGTCTCATGGCAAAGGCCTTTCCCATAAGTCCTGACCGGCCTGCTCCTGCTACAAAAATCTGTTCTGCAGCCAGAATGTGCTCAGCCATCGCTTGCATCTCTGCATCGTCGATCTGGCTTAACGTACGTTCCAGCTCCTTCAAGATGTCAGCTGCGTACTGTGTTTTGCTCATCTGCTTACCCTTGTTTAACGAGACGTTGCATTTCAGCTGCAACTGCCGCTTTGTCTGCTTGTCCTGTGATACCGCCGCCTACAATAACCAGATCCGGTTGTGCTTTGATTACTTCTGGCAATGTTTCCAGCTTGATTCCACCAGCAACAGCAGTTTTAGCATTTTTCACAGCTGCTTTGATCGTTTGCAGATCTTCGAACGGGCTTTGTCCTTCAGCTTGCAAGTCATAACCTGTGTGTACACAGATGTAATCTACGCCAAGCGCATCAATTTCACGAGCACGTTGTTCAAGGTTAGGCACGTTGATCATGTCCACAAGAACTTGTTTGTTTTGTTTCTTCGCTTCTGCTACTGCACCTTTGATCGTGCTGTCATTGGTTGCCCCAAGCACAGTGATCAGATCCGCACCAGCTTCAGCAGCTTTCATGATTTCATAACCACCAGCGTCCATGATTTTAAGGTCTGCAAGAACTTGCAGATTAGGGAATGCTTCTTTCATCGCTTTTACCGCGTGCAAACCTTCATTAATAACGATTGGTGTACCAATCTCAACGATATCAATATATTGTTCAACCTCTTTAACCAGTGCGATACCTTCAGGGATATTTACCAAGTCGAGCGCCAATTGCAATTTCATCATTTATTTCTCCTTTGTTGTTCAAGTATGATTCGTTCCTGTAAAAATAATAATCAGATATTTAGCCTGCACCAATTGGTCTGTTCAGATGCATGCAGTGTTTGTTTTTGGCTACTCACTCATTGTAGACCCTGACTATCCATTCAGGAAGTACGCACTTTGAAGTGGGGTAGTTACTTGGGAGATACTATTGATAATCTTTCGTTGTTAGGTGAATCAAATATAGAATTAATCCTCTATTCCAATCCACCCGCTTACAGCAGAGCAGCAGCCTAATCATCCAATAAGATATTCAATAGAAAAGACCCCGCCACCTGGCAGAGTCTTTATCTTTATCATCGTTATCATTTTCAATCCAGCCAGGGCTGGTTTAGAAATTTATCATTTTACAGATATACTGGTTTCACGCATACCGGCTTGGATACACCTGTGCTGTGACCTGTGTATTTCAGACGGCCGCTCTCCTGATCCACCGTGAATGTCACGAGGTTGTTCGTATCACGGTTAGCTGCGATCAGCAATTTGCCGTTAGGTGTCAGAGCAAAATGACGTGGGTGCTCACCTTCAGCAGATACATGCTCAACCAGTGTCAGGTGACCTTTGTCTGCATCTACTGCAAATACAACGATGCTGTCATGTCCACGGTTAGAACCATATACATAACGTCCATCATTGGAAACGGTGATTTCCGCTGTTGTATTCTCTTTGCCATCATATCCATCAGGCAGAGTGGATACTGTAGACAATTCAGTCAACGTACCCGCTGCTGCATCATATTTGAACGAAGTAATGGAAGAATCCACTTCGTTGATCACATAAGCGAATTGACCATTCGGATGGAACGCCAAGTGACGTGGGCCTGCTCCCGGATGTGTTTTGGTTTCACTGTGCAGCACAAGTTCATTTTTGTCTGCATCGATGGAATAGATCGCAATGTTATCCGCGCCCAGATCCTGTACCATCATGTATTTACCATCCGGGCTGAAGAATGCGGAGTGAACATGTGGCTTGTCCTGACGTTCAGGATGCGCACCTTGTCCTTCATGTTTCTTCTCGTCCAGAAGCGCTCCAACTTCACCGTTATCCGTCAAGGCTTGCAGACCTACCAGACCACCGTGGTAGCTGGAGAGAATCAAGTATTTGCCGGAAGGGTCACGCTGGATGTGACATGGCGGAGCTGAAATGGAGTTATTCCGGTTCAGCAACGATAATTTTCCTGTAGAAGGATCAATGCTCAGAGCTACCGCTTCAGACATTTTGTTGCCTTCAGCTGACGCTGTTTCACCAATCGCATACAGTTTGTTACCCTCAGTATCCACGTTGACAAACGTTGGGTTTTTCACGCCCGCGATGCCGTCAAGCTTGGACAAGCTGCCTGTATCCTCATTCAATTCATATGCATAAATGCCCTCATTTTCCGCTTCAGCGTAAGAGCCAGCAAGTACGAGCAAGCGTTTTGATTCACTCATTACAGTTTCCTCCTCTATGTGTATGTAATCTTGTTGCACCTCTTCTATAATAAATCTGCCATATCAAAATAGCAATCCGCTGTCGTTGCCCAGCAGGGAAATCCTTAGTTAAACAAGGCGATTACTACACATCATCATACTGATATCCATTCATATGAGATGCATCTTCTGCTATGATAAGATCAGTTTTTCATCCAGAAGGGACTGAATTGCATTGCTTCACTCATTTTTACTCACGTTATACCATGTGTTCCTGCCGATCTCACTTCCCGTGATTGGAGGTATTCTGTTAAAACGCTTCAAAAATTGGGATACCCGGTCGCTCTCGACCTTTTCCCTTTATATTTTGAGCCCTGCGCTCATCTTCAATACATTGCTGCATGCCGAGATTACCTGGACGGACGTCACCAGCACGTTCTGGTTCTCTATTATTAATCTGATTGCCCTGTGGGCACTCGCCGAGCTGTTAAGCCGGATTTTCCGTCTGGGTGCAAGCGAAAAAGCGGGGCTCACCCTCGTCTCCACGTTTACGAACTGCGTGAATTACGGGCTCCCGCTTGTACTGCTTGCCTTTGGTCAGCTTGGACTGGACAAGGCTTCTGTCTACGTTATTGGACAGATGATTATTGTTAATACGGTAGGTATCTTTTTTGCCGCGAGATCCGAATTCACCGTAAAAAATGCGATTCTGTCCGTTTTCCGCATGCCATCCATCTATGCTGCTGGCATCGCCATTGCGCTGCGTGCGTCCAATCTGAGCCTGCCTGAAGCACTGGATGGAGGGATTGCCATGCTGGCTATGGGTTACTCTCCTGTCGTTCTCGCCATTCTGGGAGCCCAGATGCTCAGACCCAAAGGGGCAACGGTGCCTTGGTTGCCCAATGTACGCCGAGCCTTCTGGACCGGACTTGTGGTGCGTCTCGCAGCTGCGCCAATCCTCTCCTGGCTGATACTGACCGCGCTTCACATCGAAGGCACGTTGTTCAGTGTGCTGCTGATCCTCGCATCGATGCCGACCGCAGTGAACGCCGTTATTTTGGCTGAACAGTTCAATGCTTCTCCGCAGTTTGTATCCCGCTGCATTCTGTGGACCACCGCTGCATCCATGTTGATGCTGCCCATTATGATTGTGATGGCTTCCTGATTAATAGCGGAGGTGATACCGAAGCGATATCCGCTTGTCGGCGTTTCTCCAGCCGGCGTTCATAACGCCGGTTGAGCGCTCTGACGTAGAAGAATTTCACGACAAAGTACGAAATCACACCCAGAATGACACCAAACACGGACATGCCTGCCAGAATATCCAGTCCACCAAGCAACAATTCACTCACGGCCGACCAGTTCCCGCGAAACAGCTCCATGAATGCACTCTCATGTACCGGTCCCTGTCCCATGCTGTGAGCAGGCAATATCCATGAGCCAATTTGTTTCGCGAGCGGCATCAGGATAATAGGTAAAAACGTAAGTTTCCCGATCACATTACCAACAATCGCTGCTGGCACCGAACCCCCAGACAATCGCACAATTGGATAAAATACGAGATATATCAGGGAAGCGGTCGAGATCACGATCAGTTCCAGTCCGAACCCTATGGCAAATCCGGTAGATACTTTATGGGCACCTCCGGGAGCACGTAACAATTTGAGAAAATTCAGCTTCATAGCACGTGTTAAACGTACCCAGCGGTTAGTCTTGCGCTTCTGTGTGTTCATACCGAATTACTCCTTATTTTACACAAATGACAACTTGAATCGTCTATTCTTCAGTATATCACACCGCGTTAGCTCCTGTAGTAACAATGACCGGTTGTGTCTCCATCTGGACATTACCTGCCACCGCTCGGGAGATCATACAGGATGATTCAGCCTTATGTGCCAGGCGCTCAGCCTTGGTCAGATCCGCCTCTGAAGCATCTTGGCTGAGTACAATCCGGGGTCTATGTACGATCCGTTCGTACGTAAATACGTTATTCGTAACATCTACCGTTGCTTCCGATTCAAGCGTCAATTCATCCGGCGTAATATCCGAACGCTCCAGCATCGCTGCCAGTGTGATCAGGTAACAGGTGGAGGCTGCACCCAGCAGCATCTCGTCCGGGTTAGTTCCCGTACCGGGTCCGCCCATATCCTTCGGAATCGATATGACCGTTTTTAATCCACCTGCATCGATTGTTCCCTCACTGTTACGCCCACCATTCCATACCGCTTTCAGATGAAAAGGATGTTTCATGACATTCATTCCTTTCTTATTTACACACGTATACACGTAATATTCTGCTCAATCAATGCGCTAACTTGCTCTTCATCTACACCCTGATCTGTAATCACTTTTGCCACACTGCTCATCTCAGCGACTCTGGTAAATGCCTGTATATTAAATTTGCTGGAATCTGCAAGTAATATGACTTCATCCGCAATCTGGATCATTTTCTGCTTCACCAAGGCCTGTAATTCATTTGACTCACTGATGCCTTTGGTCAGATGCACCCCTTTGCAAGACAAAAACACTTTATCGACATGATACGCATCCAACGAACGTTCCGCGAGAGGTCCTACAAAAGAAAGTGACTTCGAAGCCAATTGCCCACCTGTGGCAATCACACGAATCTGCTCCTTGTTACTCAGCTCTGCGGCCACTTTTATCGAATTGGTTAATACGGTCAATGGAATGTTCGGCAATCCTGCCGCCATATACCACGCAGTTGTACTTGCATCCAGAGCAATCCGGTCGCCGGGTTCCACCATGTTCACCGCTTCGCTTGCAATTCTGCGCTTCTCTTCTGCATGGGCTACAGCACGTTCCGGATACGGAATCTCCGACTGTAACTCTTCCTTGTATTTTACGCTGACCGCCCCGCCATGGGACCTTCTGAGCCTGCCCGCCTGTTCGAGCTTGTCCAGATCACGACGTATCGTCTCTTCCGTCACCCCGCAGCGCTCACTAAGTTCGGTTACACGCATGCTGCCTTGCGTATCCACCCATTCCACTATTTTCTCATACCGTTCAGCTACGAGCATATTTCTTCACTCCAAACCGTTGATTATCCAGTTGATCCTGTTCATCCATCATACCACAGAGCGATGACAAGGAGAATTTGGACCATGTGCAAAAGGAGGGAGCTTTCGCCCCCTCCTTTCCAGTTCTGAAGTGTATATTATTTATCTTCTGCCATAGGGAACCAACCGGGTGTATGGACGATTGCATTCCACAACCCGTCAGGGATAACCAGACGTTCCTGATCGGATTTGGTCAGAATCGTTTCAATGTCTTCTTCCCGTCCGCTCTCGATCTTCTCAACCCAATCCGGTTCAATAATCAGCTCACGTCCAATGGCAAGTAGTGGTACTCCCGTTTGGAGCGCCTCAGCGGCCTGATCAGCCGTATGAATTGAACCTACGCCAATCACAGGCAATTTACCGTTCACACGATCCAGGATGAATTCCATTCTTGAACGTGTATCTGCTTCGCCACGTCTTGGCTTGGACCAGAATTCGTTCAAGGAAACGTGCAGGTAATCCAGGTTTTTATCTTTAAGCGCATCCACCAGTGCATACGTATCTTCCATCGTGAGTCCCGGTGTTTCCGGCTCTTCCGGGGAGAAACGGTAACCAATGATGAACGGCAGTTTCGTATGTTCGGCAACCACTTTCTGAATCTCATCCACAACAGCAAGCGGGAATGTCAGACGTTTCTCCACACTTCCGCCAAAGCGGTCTTCACGTCGGTTGGAATGCGGGGAGAAGAATTGCTGGATCAGATAACCATTAGCACCGTGAATCTCAACACCATCAAAGCCAGCTTCAATTGCACGACGTGTCGCTTCACCAAAGTCTTTGATAATGGAAGTAATCTCGGCATCCGTCAATTCTCTTGGTTCAGGAGATCCCGGACGCTCACTTGCAACCGCACTAGGAGCAACCACTTGACCCGCAGGTACAGCTTGTTCAGGCGTCAAACGGCCCGCATGGAAAATTTGCAATACAGCTACGGAGCCTTGTTGTTTCATAGTGTCAGCCAGTTTTTTCAGACCAGGAATGAAGCGGTCGTCATAAACACCAAATTGAGCCGGGAAACCAATGCCCGTCTCTGTTACATGCCCTACAGCCGTAATCGACATGCCAGCCCCACCGGTGCGTCGTGCATAATAAGCAAGTTCAGCGTCGGATATCGTACCATCCGCATTCGAGGACATATGAGTCATGGGAGCGAGCACGATACGGTTTTTCAGTGTAATACCAGTCGGCAGTGAAACTTGTTCAAACATCTGGTTAAACTTTGGATTCATTCGTGGTTCCCTCCTGATTATAAATATCTCTTTTAATAGATATATGAATATGTGCGTCCACTTACTGTAATGATTATAGTTACGTTTCACTGCAATTGCAACTTTTCATTTTCAGAAAGGAAAAAAAGAGCAGAGTGTCTCCAGACTCTCAGCCCTCTTCATCTTCTTCATTCTATCCAAAGTCCTTCACTCTATCCAAAGGATATTCAGAAACTCCGAACGTAAGCCAGCTTCTGATCCATCTCTTCTACACACTCGTAACAGTCGTGTTCATCGTTGGCGACCATTGGGGTGACTGGATACAGATTCATCTCTGTACTGTTATACGATTTCAATAGCGGTAACAATTGAGTCACCCGTGTATTGGCCGGGTCAAGCCAAGTGTTGATTTCTTCTTCGGAGAGGATCGCCGGCATTTTACTGCCAAACTCGCGTGTAACCATGTTCGCGCCTGTCATAAGCATCGTGCAGGTACGAAGCGGCTCTTTCCGTGTATCTCTCCATACTTCGTATAACCCAGCTATGCCGAACAGACCGCGATCTGGCATGACAACACGAACCGCATAACTTTTCTTGCCTTCTTGCCGCCAGTAATATAATCCATTGCAAGGAATGACGCAACGCTTGGTCTCTACCAGTTTGTAATAGGAAGGATTCTCATGTACCGTCATGAGATTCGCGTTAACGGCATCACGACCCCAGAATGGAATGAACCCCCACCGGAACTCATCCAATACACGCTCACCATCCTGATGCAAAATAATTGGCGTATGCTGGGTTGGGCTGATATTGTATCGGTTTTTGTAATAATACATCACTCGCTGAATCTTGAAATGATCTCTGACTTCGTCCAAATCGGCTGCCAATGAAAAACGGTTGCACATGCTCTAGCACTACCTTTCCCTGTGAGAAGTTGAACGTATTGTTTGTTATTTCAGGGAAATTATGCATGCATATCAAACAGAAAATGACTTATTTTGACACCATTAGGGTCTGATCAAGAGTTATTTCATGTTTTTCACGACAAAAACAACGACCTCGGACTCATTTCAACTCCAATATTCCTTGTTACTATAATAGAGAATAAAATACATTTATTGGAGGTTTTAAGTATGAAAAGGAAGTTTTTGATGAGCATCATGTTGTTCTCAGTGATTGCGATGTTTGGCAGTACCATCTATGCGGCAACCTTTCTAACCTACGGTTATCCCAGCACCACCATCCCCATTCGTACGTATAATTACGCCTCCGCATGGCAGACTCCCATGGACGCTTCCCTTACCAACTGGAACAATGCAGGTGCCAAAGTTAAATTCACCAAAACAAGTAACTCCCCAAACACCATCACCGCAGGAAACTTCAATAATACAGCATATGGTGTCAACTACGCCTCCGTATCCGGCAGTCAAGTCGTAAGCTTCCGCATCGAACTCAATGCATCCACAATCACCCCTGACGCAACCAACCTATCCAACTTCATTCAAAGCGTATTTGTCCACGAACTCGGACACTCCATTTGGCTCGGTGACAACCCAACAACAAACAGTCCTTCCATTATGTCCTACTCCCGTAACCGCAATTCTATGACCCAACCTCAAACCTTTGATATCAATAACGTAAAATCCAAATACTAATCCGTTACGAACTTATCCCAAAAATCCAAGGAGGATTCCTATCCATGAACAAAAATCGAGTATTAACGCTGCTTCTCTCTTCCATTTTCATTTTATCTGCTGTTGGATGTTCTTCTGTTACACCTACCGCGTCCCCATCCGATGCACCCATGACCATTATTGCTTCTGAAGATTACCCGAGTTATGCCAGCATTGGCGACCTGTCCGAGAGAGCAAATACCATTGTGAAAGGCAGTGTTGTTGAGACACGTGTGGAAGCTTTAAACGATATCGTACAAGTTACCGGTGCTGCCAATGAAAACGAGTTAAACCCCGCGTCCGATCCGGGTGGAGAGCCATCTTCTTTTGACAAAATCTATACGATCCACACGATTCAGGTCGCTGAATCCTATAAGGGCGTTTACACTGCCGGGGAAAAACTTGAAGTGAAGCAACTTGGCGGACAACTTGGCAACACCGAGATTTTTAATGATGACAACCTCAAGCTGATTCCTACCAAAGACTATGTACTCTTCCTGGAAACGTATGAAGACACCCCTGCCAGCCTGCTCAACTCCGTTCAAAGTCTCTACGTGATCAAACCTGCCGCCAAGTCGAATCAGCCAGGTCAGCAACAATCACAGTCAGAAGTCATTGTGAGTGCAAACCCCGAGAATGACCTTACACTCCAGCTGGAGGATCTGCAAGAAATTCAAAACGAACAAAAGAGCGAATAAACTCTTATACGGTAATCACACTGTTACTTCATCTGCCTACAGGCAGCTAATCCCCTTCTACTTTTCAGTCCTACATAGAAATATGAAAACCGTGCTGCTCAGCAAACTGGGAAGCACGGTTTTTTTGGAGTTTCTTACTTAGACGGTGTATTAAGTTCAATAATCCATTCAGCCAGATCCTGTGTCTGTTTCAACAAGGCGATAGGGTCACGGAACCAGGATTGTTCTTCCGTCCATATGTATACTTTTCCATTTTTGATAGCAGGTAATGAACCCCAGATCGGATCTGCCTGAAGGTCTTTCAACTGAGACTTGCTGGTCAGCACAATGTAATCTCCGGCATATTTGGAGAGCAGTTCTATGGAGAATTCATGATAAGCGCCCTGCATCAACTCGGATGGAATGTTCTTTGGTGCTTGCAAACCAAGCAATTCGTAGATGTTACGTCCTCCCCGGCCCGACTGATTGCCAAAAATGAAGACTTGGCGATCATATTCCTGCATAACGGAGAATGTAGTATCAGCTGGAACAACGCTCTGCACTTCCTGCTTAATTTTAGCAATCTCCTCATCAAAATCAGCCAGCCACTTCTCTGCTTCCGCTCCTTTGCCAAGGACTTTACCGAAATAGTTCACTTCATCCTTAAGTGTCGGGAATGTGATGGATGCGATCGAAACGGTCGGAGCAATCTTGCTATATTTCTCATAAGCCGCCTTGTCCGGATTCAATGTAATAATAAGATCAGGTTCCAGCTCCATCAATTGTTCAACGGAGTCCCCTATGGTCTCAAGACCATCCAAGTGGCCTTCCAGATAAGGGCTGTTCATCAGAAATTGTCCTCCACCAATCGGTTTGACACCAAGAGCAAGCACCGTTCCCAGATAATCAATAGCAGCAACACGCTCCGGATGTGCAGGAATCTCTACCTCGCCAAAGGTCGTATTTACCATTTGGGTTTCCACTACTGCCGGTTGTTCGGGTTCAGCCGCAACTTCGGATGTTTCTGCCCCCTGCTGGGCTGTTCCACAAGCACTCAATGTGAGTACAAGCGCAAGCGACATGATCGCTGATTTAAAATGGTTAAACATGTTGATTTCCTCATCTCCCTTATGTTGATAATGATTATCATCATCAATTAAAGGATAACGTTCATCCCCTCCTGTTACAATGGATTCATTTGTTGCATTTAATGTACTTTTTGAAACTGATTTCGAGTTTTCCTGCTGTTTCGTCCGATATTGCCCGGGTGTGATACCGGTCTCTTTTTTGAATATACGATTGAAATAAAACGGGTCCATATAACCCACATACGCAGCAATCTCCTGTAATGAAGCTTCTGTGGACGCAAGCAGACTCCTTGCCTCAGCCATTCGTAACCGAATCACATATTCTGTCGGTGTACATCCCATCTGTTCCTTGAATTTGCGTGATAAATATTGCGGACTGTAACTCAAGGACTGGGCAAGCAAATCAAGTGAGATCGATTCCCGGTAATGAGCTTTGATATATCGCAAAACCTGATCGGTAAGCGAAGGCTGTTGAACTTCGTTAAACATGCGACTCCGCTGTAACAAGACAAGCTGTACCAGTTGAAAGAAATACACTTTGACCTGAATTTTGCTCACTCGCTCCTGCCCTGACCAGCATTCATGTATATTCCGCACAAGCTCACGTAGCTCAAGTGTATGATCCGGCACTGTCGCCCAGGACTCTTCAAACGGATTACGCTGGTTCAACATCATTCGGTACTCCACAAGCACGTTGGAGGGCAAGGTTGATTTGTACAAAATCAGATGTACCTCCACAGCCCCTGTCGCTTCAAGTGTCAGACGTCTTCCTTTTCCCCCATGCAGCAGCAAGAACTTGTTTGTAGTCCATACCTCTTCATCCAGCCAGACCTGGCCTCTGCCTTGAACATACACAAATGCGCTGGTTGGTAACACATAATTGCGTATGAACTCGTGTGTTGCGAGTGATATAAGACGCACATCAAGCACGCGAACCTGTACCTGATCCCACAGCTTGATGTCATTCTGAATTCCCATATAAACTCCCTCTCCTAAGCGATCAAACACACACAATACCTTGGCATTGTGACCAGAAGCCTACCCATAATTGATAATGATTATCAATTATAACAATGATGGAACCATCTTAGAAGCCTACCTCCGTTTTTGTTAGATGCCTCAGAATAAAAAACGGTCGAAATCCCTCATAGAGAGATCTCAACCGTTCTAAATTATGGCGTTATTATATTTTGATAAAGTCAGCTACCCTTCTCTACTCGACAAATGACAATAAATATCCGTATCGTTCTTCCTCCATCTTGTCTAAGGGAATAAACCGGATCGATGAACTATTAATACAGTAACGTTTGCCGCCACGATCTTCGGGACCATCATCGAACACATGCCCAAGGTGGATATCTCCTGCCCGGCTTCGTACCTCCGTGCGCTCCATACTAAAGCTCGTATCCGTTGTATAGGTAACAACCTCTGGTACAATCGGTTTTGTAAAACTCGGCCACCCACAACCAGAATCGTACTTATCCCGGCTGGTGAACAATGGCTCTCCCGTTGCAATATCAACATACAGACCGGGCTCCTCATTATCCCAGTATTCGTTACTGAACGCATGCTCCGTATCATTGTTTACCGCAACTGCATACTGTTCGTCTGTTAATCGTTCCTTTAATTGTTCATCTGTTGGACGTGGATATTGAGCGGGATCAATCCCAATCTCCAGGTCATCCAGGACAGTCATATCAATGTGACAATATCCGTTCGGATTTTTTTCCAAATAATCCTGATGGTACTCCTCCGCCAAATAATAACTCTGCAGAGGCATTACTTCCGTTACAATGGGTTGGTCATATTTTGCTTGCTCTGCCTCTACAGCTTGCTCGATGATTTTGGCATCTTCAGGCAACGTATAATATATTCCAGTCCGATACTGAACTCCACGATCATTGCCCTGCTTATTCAAGCTGGTAGGATCAATTACTCGAAAATAAGATTCCAGCAATTTCTGCAAAGATACTTGCTGCGGATCATATTTTACATGAACAGTCTCCGCAAACCCCTGGTCTCCGCGAATAACATCCTCATAGGTTGGATTCTCTCCTTCACCGTTGGCATAACCGGAAGTCACATCCTGAACCCCTGGAATACGAGCCATATATGCCTCCACACCCCAGAAACAGCCTCCTGCCAAGTACAGGTTACTCAGGTTTTCCTCGGAGACACTCGATGCCTTGACAGGTTGAGTGGATATCGAAGATGAAGATGAATGGCTCTCAGCCCTGTTTCCACAAGCAGACACAACGATCGCTATAACAAGGAGGAACAAGCCGAGCAGCGTCCTTTTCATGACACTTCCTCCCTTCTCACAAAATCTCTTGTAATGATTCCATGATCTGTTCATTAGATGCATGCCCTGGCTGCGATTTCGCTAAAATACCATCAGAGCCAATATAAAAGGAACTAGGATATGCTCTTACGCCAAATTTCTTTGCCCATACACCTTTCTCATCCAAAAGAACAGTTATGTTATCATATGGCTGTTGGTCAAACCATTCGGTAAACGCTTGGGAGGATTTCTCTCCTTTGTAGTCTGGCGTCACAATCGTAATGACTTGAAAATCATTGTTTTGACCAGCCAGATTGTTCAGGTCTTCCAAACCCGCAAGGCAGATGGAGCACCAGGAAGCCCAGTATTTCACATACACTTTCTTGCCTTGAACATCAGAAAGTCCAACCGTGTTTCCTTTCAGATCAAGCAATGAAAATTCAGGAGCCGTCTCTCCCTTGTTCATCATGATTGACGAACTCATATCGGATGTTGATGCCAGGGTTGATGATGACCCCGTTTGTTTTGATTCAGTTTGCTGTGATCCACATGCGCTCAAGATCAACAGGACTCCAGCAAATACGATTACAGATAACATCCATTTCCGTGCCGTCTTCATACCAAATTCCTCCAATGATTATTGAAACCAGGTCACCAAGTTGTTTAGTCGGTCTGTCATTAACAGTAGTCCCATGACAATAAGAATACAGCCGGAAGTTATTTTGATGACACCCATATATCTGTATAAACCACGTATCCGCTTCATAACATATTCCGAAAAAACGGACAGAATCAGGAAAGGAATCGCTAATCCAAGGGTATACAGGAACATGAGAAACCCGCCATACAGTGGAGAGCCTTCTCCTGCGGCGATACCAAGAATGGCAGCCAGCACAGGCCCGATACAAGGCGTCCAGCCAAAACTAAACGTCAGACCCAACAGGAACGCTCCGACATCCCCTCCCCGTTTGGCTTGATCGTTTGACAGCTTTCTCTCCCGTTCCAGCCAGGATAGTCGGATCAACCCGGTTTGATAAATCCCAAAAAGCACCACGATGGCTCCGCAGATGGCAATAAACACAGGACTTGAGATCAAATTACCAACGATGCCGGAACCAAAACCGAGTAATACAAATACCAGAGACAGCCCAAGAACAAATAAAAATGTCCGCAAAACAAGTGTGGACCGCAACCGAATCGAGTTGGTGTCAGGCTGCTGCTGATTCGTACCGTTGACCATACTTCCGGATAGATAAGACATATATACCGGGATCAGCGGCAGAATACATGGCGCAAAAAACGATAACAATCCTGCACCAAAAACGCCGAAAAGAAAAACCAAATCACTGGTCAAGTCATTCACCACCTGAATAAATACTGCGTTTGATTAACCAAGGTTAACGACTGACGTAGATCGGAAGCGTGAACCAGAAGCAGCTTCCTTCTCCTTTTGTACTCTGAACCCCGATCTCGCCACCATGGAGTTCCACAATCGATTGAGCGATAGCAAGGCCAAGCCCGGCCCCACCATTGCTCTTACTACGTGATTTGTCAATTCGATAAAAACGTTCAAATATACGCGAAGTTTCCTCCGCTTCAATGCCTTCCCCTTCATCCGTAACTGAAATTCGTATAAACGGCCCCTTTTCTTCGGCAGCCAGAATAATTTTTCCTTCAATAGGAGAGTATTGAATGGCATTTTGCAACAAATTGGAAAGGACCCGCTTCATTTGTGCAGGCATCATGACCGCGGCTGGTAATTTATCGGGCAAATCGATTTCAACGTTCAGCGTTTTCTCGGCGAGATGAAACGAAAAACTCTCCAACGTACTGAGCAGCAACTCATCGACGTGACAAGGCTGAGGCTCAAATACCTCCCCTTGCGCTTCCAGGCTGGATAATTCGAACAAGTCTTGAATAAGCCCTCCCAAACGCTTCGTCTCAAGTCGTATCGTGTTCAGGTAACGTTGAAAGGTTTCTTTATCCTTAATGACATCATCCTCCAACGCTTCGACGAATGACTGAATGGATGCCAAGGGAGTCCGTAAATCATGGGAAACATTGGCGATCAACTCTCGTCTCGCGGTTTCTGAGTGATGCAGATGATCAAAGCTTTCCTTCAGCTTGGAACTCATTTCATTAAATTGCTGTGCCAGGAGCTTAAATTCCTGCGTACCGATGAGAGGGACTTCCGTATGGAAATCCCCTTCGGCAATTCGGATCGTCTGCTGTGTAATTCGCGCAATTGATTTCTCTAATGGCTTGGTCAGCAAATATTGAAGAATAAATGAAAGCAAGCCTACCCCTGCCGTTATAGCCGATAACCAGTACAGTTGTTCGATCGTAAGCAGCATTTTGGAATAACTGATGAACAAACAAATTAATAATACGCCAATGCCTGTGAGACTGGACAACACCAAGTATGTGCGAAGTTTCATGAACTGCCACCCGCAAACTTATACCCTATACCCCAAACTGTTTTAATATATTTTGGATCAGAAGGATTCTGTTCGATCTTCTCTCGTAATCTCCGAACATGTACAGTCACCGTTGTTGTATCTCCCTCATAGCTAAAATCCCAAATCTTGCTTAACATCTGGTTACGGGAGAACACCTGACCCGGGTGACTTGCCAGCAAATACAACATCTCAAACTCTGTAACGGTCAATTCAATGGCCTGCCCGCTGATGTGCACTTCACGCTTGGTAAAATCAATGGTAAGCCCTTCATAATTGATCGTATATTCAGATGTTGTAACAGGTGATGCCTGCGCAATTCGCATTCTCCGCAGGATTGCCTTCACACGTAAGACAAGTTCTCTTGGACTGAATGGTTTGGTCAGATAATCATCCGCCCCCATCGTCAGTCCCATCAGACGGTCCTGTTCCTCACCACGGGCCGTCAGCATTACGATGGGCACATCCTCAGTTTGCCGAATCTCGTTGCAAACTTCCCAGCCATTCTTATGCGGCATCATCAGGTCGAGCACAATCAAGCTTGGCGTTTGGCTGTGCCACAGCTCAATAGCCTCCAAACCGTCCTTGGCCGTCACAACAAGATAACCTTCCCGTTCCAGATACCTGCGACAAACGTCCGTAATATTTGTATCATCATCAGCAACAAGTACACATTCATTCAAACGAACCCACCCCATATTCCAGAAAATACATTTGAGCCAATCATATCATATGGTGATGGCGATGCTTAGCCCTTAAATTACTTCATTCCCATGGCTGGCATCATGTACTGTTTAATTACAGACTCAGCCGCATACGAATTCCCTTCATGGATGACAGGCATCGATTTTAAGTTAACTTGCATACCGTCTACCATGATTTTTTTCGATCCAATCCACAATTTAATCGTTTTTCCCGCAGGCATCATCGTTTCTTCCATCATTTTGTCATCTTTCATCATCATGTCATCTTCCATCATCATGTCGTCTTCCATCATGTTGTCGTCTTTCATCATCATGTCGTCTTCCATCATGTTGTCATCTTTCATCTTCATGTCGTCTTCCATCATGTTGTCGTCTTTCATCATCTTGTCGTCCATTTTGCCCATATACATCAAAGTTACAGATCTGTCCTTGCTGTCCCACATAATGCTGTAATCATACATTTTGGCTGCCTGTCTCAATTGAACAAGCTCCATGCCATCCTTTTTAATCGTTTTCATATCTGCAGCACTTGCCAATCCAGAAAAGGCCATAGACATCATCAATACCGCTGCTACCATCACTTTTTTGCTCTTATTTGTTTTCATCATTCTTATCACTCTCCATTCGTTTATTACTTACATGGATTACAATAAGCAAGACAGCTTACGATTCTCTAAGCGAAGTATTACGAAACCATTACGATATATAAATGGAGTCCGGTTTCAATAAAAAAACGGTTGAAATCTCTCTTACGAGAGACTCCAACCGTGTCTTCTAGGTCAAACGAATAAAATCAATCATGGATCGAACCTCGATCGGTCCCGGATTTGATATCACATCATTAGACTGCAAACCCTCTCTGGAAGTGAACTGCACCTTCACCGGAATGCCAGGAATCAAGTCGAAGAAGTTATCCGAGAAGACACCCTCCACATCCGAAGATAGCCATACCTGTTTAGCAAGCACATCACTTTCCAGTACCAGATGAACGCCGTTCTCATCCGCTCCCCCACTTACATTGATGTTTGCAGGCTGCAGAGCAAGGTCTTTGGACGGTACAAAATAGTGTTCCTGTACGATATTCGCCGCACCTTCCTGTTTCAGATCCAGGCGCAGCAGCGTGTTAGCAGTATCATGACCTTCTAGCCACTCCACGTTACGTAATGACAGCACTTGATCACCTGTATTAGGTGCCAAGGTCACATCATGTGTTTCATCACGATGCACCGTTCCATCGAATCCGAGCAAACGAATCTGTAACTGCCCTTTTACAGGTTGTAATTGATCCGAGATGATATATATATCTGTTGTATCTTCTTTTGTTCCATCTACCGATACCAACACATCGCTGAAGCTGCGTTTCGCATAATATTGCAATGCTTTCCAACGACCAAGGTAGTCCATACCTGCCCATGAAGCCACCGGCCAGCAGTCATTCATTTGCCAGTAAAGTGTGCCCATGCAGAATGGTTTGCGGCGACGGTGCGCTTCAATGGCTGTCTTCATCGCTTCCGCCTGAAGCACCTGGCTCATATACAGGAACGATGGAAAGTCCTTCGATTCATGCATGTACATATCCATGTACTGTTTGATCAGACGATTACCTGCCCCATTCTTCTGATGAGCGAGCATGACTTCCGATTCCAGAGCCAGATCTTCTTCTTCCGCGTAAGTGCGTACTGACTTGTACTCCGGGAAAGACTGGAATCCGTATTCACTCATGAAACGACCCACATGCACGTTATAGTTTTCGAAAGGTTCTACATTGTGCCACACGCCCCAGTAGTGGATATCCCCTTCGGCTGTGGACGGGTGCGCATGCTGCTTCTCATCTCCTGTCAGGGATACAAGTGGTGAGGAAGGCCAGTAATCCACACCTGGAGCATACGCTTCAACCACTTCTGGCAGCAGATCATGGAAGATGGCTTCGTAATCGGCCCAGATGCTCTCACGCTGGTCGGCAGTAAATTCTTTTTTCCAACCCCATCCACCATTCTCAACATAGTGAGCCCAAGCCGAATCAATCTCGTTGTTCCCACACCAGAGTGCAATACTTGGATGGTTGCGCAGACGTTTCACATTATCAATCGCCTCATGTCTCACACTGTTCAGGAACGCTTCATCTCCTGGATACATGCTGCATGCAAACATGAAGTCTTGCCATACCAGAATTCCGTATTCATCACACAGTTCGTAGAACACATCCTGCTCATAGATTCCGCCACCCCACACACGCAACATATTCATATTGGACTCGGCTGCGGATACGATCTCATGACGATAACGTTCATGAGTAATTTCAGTGATGAAGCTATCATTTGGAATGTGGTTGGCCCCTTTGGCAAAGACCGCAACACCATTTAGTTCAAAGTAAAAGGATGCTCCTGCTTCATCTTTGTCACGTACCAGCCGAATGGAACGAAGCCCAGTCTTCACTGTAGATTCAGCCACAGCTCGCTCACCTTGAAGCACTTCGGTAAGGAAGGTGTACATATGCGGATCACCAAGCCCACGGCTCCACCACAGTTTCGGTTCATCCATGGAGATTGGAATCTCCACAGTCTGAGTTCCGGGTTGTAGCGATACGGATCTTTCCCATCTCTGTCCATCTGCGCCGATACGAATAATCGTATCTACCGCTTGTGATGTCTCAACTTCCACAACAGCAGTTAATGAAGCTGAGGTAGCGCTTACTTCATTTTGCTGGATATACACATCATTGATTCGTACCTGTGTCCAACCTTCAAGACGTGCTTCACGCCAGATCCCACTGGTTACAAAACGCGGACCCCAGTCCCAACCGTAGTGATACGGGGCTTTACGTGCAAAAATACTTACTCTCTTGTCGCCAAGTCCGCCAACATCGGACTGATCATTGGATGCAGGTAATGCATATCCGAGCTTCTCCAGCTTCGGCAGATCTTCCTGAATCGGAGACCGAAAACGTATTCGGAGAATGTTACCGTTCCCCTTCAATACAGCCTTTACATCTGCCCTCCATACTCGGAACATATTATCTGCTGATAACACATGCACCTCATTCACATACACATCCGCATATGTATCCAGACCATCAAACACCAGTTCCAGATGTTCCTGAGAGAACAACCCTTCGGCAACGTCAAATTCCGTCTGATATTCCCAATCTATCTTATCAATCCATTGTACTTCCTTCTCGTTTGTTCCATAAAAAGGATCTGGAATCTTGCCCAGCTTCAGCAAATCTGTATGCACACAGCCGGGCACCTGAGCCGGCATCCACTCTTGATCTTCGCAAGCCTTGAACGTCCAATTCTGAAAAACATGTGATTGTATTGTGCTCATGACAGCCTCCATTGTTGTTAGAGTTGGTAAACATTATTTTGTTAGGTTTTGTTATTATAAAACCAAATAACTTACAAAACAAAATTAACACGATATGCTTCTTATAGTCAATCTGTTTTGTAATTTAATTTATTAAATAGTTTCTGCATAACAAAAAGACATGAAGCTCTAACCTCTCCATGTCTTTCACCTGATTTCATTTACCCGTATGATCATTGTTAAAATAAGCCCGTAAGTTCATATCCCATTACTCTTTACTGGCGTTATACTCCTCACGAATGATTAATTCCGAATAGATCAGCTTGCGTTCATAAGGTTCATCGAGATGTTTGATCCGCCACAACAGCTGATCTACTGCTCTCGTTCCCAGATTCTCTTTGTTAATATGTACCGAGGCAAGAATGGGTTCATCCGTCTGCGTATTGTCAAATCCGGTTACGGCACAACGTTCGGGCACCTGAATGCCTCGACTTTGGAGTGCCTGAATGACAATGACAGCTGTATGGTCATTTGCACACACGATAACTTCAGGGATATCCTCCAGCTCCATTTCAGCAATGGATCTCCTGATCTGATCATACTCTGGTTCCAGCAAGCCTTCTTGCTGTTCCCCCTCCAACTGTTTCTCTTCCAGCACCGTACGATATCCAAGCCAGCGTTCTCTGAAACTTGCCGCATCGGGCAGTTGCCCGGCAAACTGGAACCTTCTGTACCCTTTTCCAACGAGCATGAGAACGAGTTCTTTCATACATTTCATATTGTCCGTAAAAACCGAGTCTGCGTATATGGCAGGGTCTTCATGGTCCACCATGACAAGCGGAATACGCAGTCTGTAAATCTCCAGCAATACCGATGTCGAGATGGTGCCCACGGTAATGACTCCGCTGATTGCTTCGGGATTAAGGACCGAGAACATCCGATCTGAAGAGGGTTCTGTCAGCGTTAAAATATCCATACCCTTCTCATTCAACCTCTCAGAAATGCCATCAAACACAGGCCCCCAGTATAAGGAAGCTCGATTCTGAGAACGAATGTTGGGAAACAAAATCAATATGGTACCTTGTCGCTCCGCTTCTGGCTTCATCTCCGTTGATATCTGTGTCTCCCCCGGATAACGCTTAGGCTCAGTTCTGAAATACCCAAGCTGCCCCGCCGTTCTGACAATCATCTCGCGTGTATGCTCACTCACACCAGGCTTGCCCGTCAGCGCACGGGAGACTGCGAATTTGGACACCCCCGCAGCATCCGCAATTTGCTGCATCGTTACTCTTTTGGCCATCCTACTCACCCGTTTTTCCTAATTTTCCATTCAGTGTAGCATAAAAAACAAAAATCAACAAAACAAGGTTATGTTATTCTTTTGTTGTTAGGTAGTTGTTTATCTGTTTCACAAGGTGTGCAACATAACCAAAAAAGGCCCTCTCCCCACCTTCCATAGAAGATGACGAAAGGACCCTTTGTCCGCCAATTATACGCCTGGTGCTCCGCGATCGCCCAGTTCCGGCTGTAAAACCGGGCGTTTTCTGCGCCAGAAGATAGGCTGTGGAAGTTTGATCTCTGTGATGAGAACACCAACCAACATCAAAGCTGCTCCCGTATACCCTTGCAACGTTAGCGATTCCCCTTGAAAGGTAAATGCAAATGCTGCTGCAAACAGTGGTTCGAGTGAAAAAATCAGACTTGTTCTTGTAGGAGAAGCATGACGCTGCGCGAGTGTCTGCAGAATGTACCCCAAGCCGCTACACAAAACACCTAAGCCAAGAATGGCTGCCCAGGATTCAGCCGTATCGGGCATACGTGGCGTTTCCAGCATAAATGTAGCTGCAATTCCCCACATCGCCGCAACACCCAATTGAACTGTTCCCAATGTTAGTGGATCATGCTTCGGTGTGAACTTGCCAGCAATCATTATATAGATGGCATACACAAGTGCTGCTAGGATGCATAGAATATCTCCCGTGTGCAGACTAAGCTCATGTTGAAGCGTCAGCAAGCCAAGCCCGGTAACTGCAACCAGGATACTGAGCGTCAATCGTTTGTCCGGCATACGACGATGCTGGATGGTCGTCAGGATCGGTACAAATATAACGGCCAAACTTATCAAGAATCCCGCTTGGGATGTCGTTGTTCGTTGTACACCATAGGTGATAAATACAAATGCAGCAAATAAAGCTGTCCCCATAATCGCTCCTGCCACAAGTGTTCTTCGATCCATCTTAAACAACCGCCGATGAAAAAGAAGTCCTGCCGCAATAAAGGCAATTCCAAAACGAAATGCGACCAGATTCAATTCTTGCATGGACTCTAGGCCCGATTTCATAAACAGATAGGATGATCCCCATATGACCGTTGCGAGCAGCATCTGGATGTCCGCTCTTCTTGTTGCCTGACCTTGATTAACCTGTACACCATTCATCTTGCTTCAACCTTCATTCTATGTATTCTGAGCTGTGTGATCGTGCGTCAAACTAACTCGCCTTGGCAAGTATAAACGATCTCTTTGCATTATAAAAATGAATATTTATAATGTATTATATGAAATAAACTCATGTTTTTAAAATGGGAAGGAACGGAGCCATTCATGTCACTGATCAAATACGAAATATTGAATACCGTTGTGGAATATGGCAGTCTCACCAAAGCAGCTGAAGCATTAAACATCACCCAATCCGCAGTCAGCCATGCCATCGCAAGTCTTGAGACAGAATGTGGTTTCTCCCTGCTCCATCGCGGCCGCTCCGGTGTGCGGGTTACTGCTGAAGGGGAACGCATTCTGGGATACACACGTGAGATTCTGCGCTGGACGGAACTGATGAACCAGGAAATCTCCCTCATTCGCGGCGCAGAGATTGGTACCGTGCGTATTGGTACGTTCGCCAGTGTCTCCACACAATGGTTGCCGGGCATCCTGAAACAATTTCGCCTGCGTCACCCGGGAATTGAGATCAAGCTGTGGGAAGGCGATTATGCTGAGATTGAGGGCTGGCTGGCTGGAGGCGCCATCGATCTCGGATTTCTGTCCCTCGGCGATTCATCACCTTTTGAGACGATTCCATTACAAAAAGACAGGATGATGTGCATCCTGCCTCTGGATCATCCTCTCGCCTCAGAGGAGTCTGTTTCATTTGATATTCTGCTGGAGCAACCCTTTATTCTGCCCAAATGGGGCGGAGATAACGAGATCGAACGACTGATCCGGCAGCATGCAGCCAAGCTTAATGTCGTCTATGAAGTAGCCGAAGATCAAGCTATCATGGCGATGGTCCGGAATGGTCTCGGAATCAGTTTGCTGCCGGAAATGGTACTTCAAAATCATACTGATTCGCTCGCGCTCGTGCCACTAACTGGAGATCCTTATCGTACGATTGGCATGGCCTGCCCGTCTTTGGTTAATCTATCGCCAGCTACGCGGCGTTTCATTGAAGAGGTGCAACAGTGGCTCGGCCCGGCTATGTAACTTTGGAGAACTCATTACCTGTCGTCATCAACTTTTTCTATCCGTTACTCGCGTTACTCACAAATTGTATAACACCAAGAGTCAGCAGCAGTATAAATATAACCGCAATCGTGATGCCAAAACCAATCAGGAAGCGTACGCCAGGTGAGCGTTTGTTCTGCTGGCTACCTCCCAGGTTATCCAGCTTTTTCTCAATTTGATCCAACCTTTCATTCACCTGTTTCAGATCTTGATTGGAGTTCATTCATCCATCTCCCTTTTCTGTGTATTCGATCTATTCCCACACCCGATCCAGCTGATCTGCGTAGTAACGGATTGCTCGGTTATAGTCGTTTATTCTCTTATCACTCGATGTGTCCGCGAGTTGTACGAGCAGTCTTTGCATCGCTTCTGCATGTTCACCCAGATTATAGAGCACCATGGCATAGAAAACCTCAAATTCCCGGTACGCCGGGAATTCTTTCATGCCCGTTTCAAACCAAGCCTTTGCCTGCTCATACTGTCCAAGCGTTCGATATGTACTGCCTAGTCCAAGTATTGCACCTGCCCTGTCCTCATCAGAAAGTCCAAGACTCAGTGCCTTCTCATAATGCGGAACAGCTTCTCGCTCTAACCCAAGCGAATCATGCGCCCAAGCCAGCTGATACCAGACATTGGCATTCTCGGGTTCCTGCCCTGTGATCTCTTGCAGAAGTTCAATCGCTTCCTGCACCTTGCCTTCTTGTCTCCATAGTACGGCCTGTTCCAAATTACTCATGCTGTCACTTCCCATCTTGCATTATAATTCCCACATATATGATTCAATTGTTTGATTATACCAAAAAAGCACACCGGAGAATATGTTGTAACAACTCAAGGTTGTCCAAACGCTATTCCCTAGTGTGCTTTTTCATTCGATGCAGCCAACTCGCTTAAGCTGAAATCTCTCTGAAAATGATCTGTTCATCGTCTAATTAAGACCATACCGTATTCGCTACCATGACAATAAATACGAGCATGAGATAGTTCACCGAGATCAGAAAGTTCACTTTTGCCCACTTCTCATCATCCTGTGTCTTCAGTCCGCTAAGTGTATGCACAAACCAGATCAGTCCACCGACCAGAGATACAATCAGAAATACCAGACCTACGTAGTCGTAATAATACAACAGAAATACAGCAGGAAGCAGCAGAAAAACATAAGGAATCATCTGAAACTTGGTGCGTTTCACCCCTTTAACCACTGGCAATAACGGGAAGCCCGCAGCACGATACTCCTCTACCCGGCGAATACCCAATGACCAGAAGTGTGGTGGTTGCCACAAGAATAATAGTGCAAACAGCAACCAGGCACCTGCATCAATCTCATTGGTTACAGACGTATAACCGATGACAGGCGGCATCGCTCCTGCAATTCCACCGAGCGACGTGCTCCACGTTGAACTGCGTTTCAACCACATCGTGTAAATCACGATGTAAGCGAACCATCCAAGCAGTGCCATCCAGCCTGATAACGGATTCACCAGGAGATACAGTACTGCTAGTCCCACAACACCAAGGATAATGCCATAGCCAAGTACAAACCCTGGCTTCAGATGGTTAATGTAATCCATCCTTTTTTTGGTGCGCTCCATCTTTTGGTCCAATTCACGATCCCAATAATTGTTGATAACACAAGCTGAAGCAATAACCAAAGTTGATCCAATCACGACCATGAGCAGAGATAACCAGTTGATATCCCATTTTGAAGCTACCCAGAATCCTACCGCCACCGCAAACACATTTAACCTTAGAAGTCCGGGCTTAGTTAATGCAATCATGTCTTTAAGCATGAGGCTCCTCCTGAACTATGTAAAAACGCCATTCCAATAATGATACATGTACCTACCATTAATTACAATCGCTTTCATGAATTTGTCATAACCAAAAAGCATCCCTCACCGTTCCAATGAACAGGAGGAATGCTTGAATGATGAATTTCATCTTATTTTATGGGATGTATTGTTGCACAATTTTAGTAACTTTTCCGTCCTGCACCGTCAGATGATACGGGAATACGGACAGATCAAGAATACGGGTATTCTCATATAACGATTCGAACTTGGATAATGTCACAGGTTCATTCCACTGAATGTCTGCGCCCTGCATCGTACCATCCCGATCATACAACTGCATCAATACTTCAGCATTGGCACTAACCTCAACTTGTTCCTGCTCTTTGCTATCGTTGACAATATAGTAACCATCTGGAGCACCATCTATACCCGCTTCCGGATTGCGCTGTGCAAAAATCGCATCGGCCTCTTCACCCTGATACCAGCCAATCTTGTCCACTGTCATAAACAATTTGCCGTCTTCTATATGCATACCTTCAACATAGGCTGTAAACATCTCGGAGTTTGCAACTTGAGCTTCTTTCGCAGAAGGTTGTTGAGCATCCGTACTACCTTGAGCATTCGCAGGGGTAAGTAAATATGTAGTCAGCACAATCATGCCAAGTAAAGCAACAACTGCACCGATCATTCCTAGTTTCCATTGTTTTGTCGCGTTCTTCATAGGTAACATCTCTCCTTAATATGAACGTTACTATTCCTTAACCGGAAGTCTTGCTTCTCAAACGCTCATGTGAACTATCGATTCCAACGTTCTTTCTTTTCCTATCATACTTGGAACAGGGATTATAAAAGTATCAGCCAGATTAAAAATAGTTACAATGTGCGTCATCACTCGTGTCTGTAGTCTCCGTAAACGGCAATAACCCCTGAAGGCATCGCCATTCAGAGGTTATTGACTAGCATAAGATTCTTATGTTTGTTCATGAATATTATGCTTATGCATACATGTTAATTTTAATGATTGGTTGTGGAGTCTTGTGCCAAACGAACGAGCATATGAGCCAGCATGTGACGTTCATCTTCCTTGCCGACATTCCACAGCTCCTGAAGCAGTTTTTCTTCACGGTTACGAGGCTCTTCGTTCGCAGCCAGATGGTCTGCTACTTTCTGGGCAATTTTAGCCATCTGTTCTTCACTTAATCCGATAGACTCGCCCATCGCAATTCGTTTACCCAGGTATTCTTTGAATGCATCAAAGTTTTGTAAAATCTGTTCTCTCTCTTCCGGTGCAATCTTTTCGATTGCATTGTCCACCTTGTCCGTTGAAACCTGACCATCTTTATGGATTACATGATTTTCTTCATTCATTTGAATAACCTCCTGTATAATAGTTTGTTTATTGTTATTAAGCTTTAAACTTAATACTCATTGGTTATCTATAATATAAACGTATTGCAGAAGTTTAATCAGTACGTTCAATTCTGTATATATCTTCTATATATGAGCAAGTACACGTTTCAAAAGAACTACAGCGGTTAATCGTTTACATATACGTAACGGTGTTTGGATATGTTAATGAACACCTTATACAATATTGAACCAGGAGGGATATCCCATGCGTGATAAAACCAAACATGAGAAGAAAAATGATGAACTTGAACCAGGAGTGAATACCGTTATCCATCCAGACAAAAATAATCCCGGACCAACCGATATGATTGAAGGCGTGGTTGGCGATATCGTGGACAACATTCGCAAAGACTTCTCCCATGACTCGAAGGACAAGACGTCATCTTCCAAGTCAACGGATTCATCAGACAAATAAGCGTAATCTTTTTCTCCCTAGCAAAAGATAGCTCAAAAAGTCCTCCTGCCACATATATGGCTTGGGAGGACTTTTTGGTAATGAACAATTAAATAATCAACCTCATATTTGAAGGTGAGGTTCAACGTGAATCCTTTGTCATCTGCTGTAACGCCTTATGAATCCAGATCGCGGCAATGGAACCTTCACCCATCGCAACGGTTGCTTGTTCTGCGTGCAGGCCCAAATCCCCGGCAATCCACACATTCGTCGCTGCCTGCAAGCTGCGCGGATCAGCTTCCACATGTTTATTATCTGCGATTACAGCTCCCAGCTGCTCCGCCAGTTCATAGTGTACACGATTGCCTCCAAATGCGATAAATCCACGCTCCGACTCAAAGATCTGTCCATCCTCGGTCAGAACACCGGTGATATGGCCATCCTCAATCTGTTGTACTTCCTGGACAGCCGCTTCCAGATAACGAACTCCCGCCTCTTTCATGCTGCGATGCAGCTCTGCAGATATGGGAGCCTGCTCATGATTGATATATAACAGATCATTCGTACGCTGAATTAATATCATCGCCATATTGGCACCTGGTTCGCCAGATCCCAATAGTACCGTACGTTGATCCTGAATCTCATAACCATCGCAATCAGGGCAGACATACACTGTTCGACCCAGCGTAGGGGTTAGTCCCGGAATGTCCGGAACTCTATCCGTGAGCCCCGTTGCCAATAACACGGTTTTGCTCCTATATTCAGTTCCTGAAGTACCGAACAATTGGATCTTCTCTCCATGACGTCCTGCTTTAACAATACGGTCTTTCTCAAAAGATACACCGGTCCGCTCTGCCTGCATCCTGCCTCGTTCTCTAAGCTCTTCACCGGATACCCCATCGGGGAAACCGAGGATATTATGATAAGTCCGGCACAACGTCGATCTGCCTTCTCCCGCGTCGATTACCAACACCTGATGAGCTGAATAACGTCCAAGCTGAATGGCTGCCTGAAGCCCTGCGAGCCCTCCACCTACAATTATGCAATCAACCTCTCGCATGCTCCTTCTCCTCCTGAACTTCCATTTATCTAATTTAATTAAATTGTTTGTCCTTCTATACATTAAACCGTTCAGCCAAGCTTAAACGATTCCTCATATTGCTTATCTTATACCAAAACAAACAGACCCAAACCATCCGCCGGAATCACGATGAGTTTGGGTCTATAAGATTCATGATTGCTTAGAAGTTATACGATTCAAATCGCGAAGCATTTGAAATGGCGTTCCATACATCGGCTGTTTCGCCGCCCATATACCAGTAAGCCAGTCCAGCGATTTGCCGTTGCTCACTCATTAACACTTTGGCTGATAACGAACGACTATCCTCTGCCCATATATATCTTGGCTTACCATTACTGTTGTACCCGATAATATATTGAACCAGACTTGCATCCCATCGTCTTACAGATCCCGTAGCATGCGCACGCATTCCCTGGTCTGCCAATGTAATGTCCCAAGAGCTGGTTGCTGGATTCACTGAAGACCAGTCTCGTGTATACAGCGGAAGGGCCAAAATTGTTTTGGCACGTACCACCTCGGAGAGCATGGTATCCAAAGCCTTTTCCACCCATGGAAGAGAAGCCACTGATCCTGCTTTCGGATCACCGCTCCAGTGTTCCTCGTATCCCATCAGCACCATATAATCCGATACAGCGCCCAGTTTGGCATAATCAAATGCATCCGTCCAATCAGTACCCAGGTCTGGCGATACATCCACAGAAACAACTGCACCCAGTGCGTGCAACGTAGCCGTCAAAGAGGTGACAAATGCCGTCAGACCTTCACGATCCGCCGGATCAACATTCTCGAAGTCCACATTAATGCCGTCCAGTTTATAGGTTTTGACATAAGCGGCTACCTGTGAGATCACTGCCGCTCGGTTGGCTGAGCTGGATAACATCTGATGCGTAAGTGCCGAATCGGAACGATTCCCAAGTAATGGCCATAGCTGCCTGCCGGTGGCGGATGCCCAGGAGATCAATGCCGGGTCTGCGTGATCCGTTACTTTCATACTGCTGTTCAGGAAAAACCAGCGTGGGACGAGTGTATTCACTTCAGACTGTTCCACTTGCTTCTTGAATTCAGCAGTAGTGGAGTTATATTGCCAGCCCAACTGAACGCCAAGTTCATCCCCACGTTGTAACTGCTCAGACCATGTTTTCTTTTGTAAAATGGCATCGAGCATTACGGCTGCTTCTTCTCGCGTTACCTGGTCATGTGGTCGGAACACGCCTCCACTTCCCCGCATTAGTCCAAGTTGATATACCGTCTGAACATATGGACGTGCCCAGTCCGAGATATCCGCTGCGTCAAAATACGTTGAAGATAAGAGCGAGGTCTCTACGGGTTGTTGTTTCAACATTCGAACAAGAAGGGCAGCCGCTTCTTCGCGCGTAATGGAGGCATTAGGCTGGAACGTTCCCTGACCCTTACCCTCCAGAATAAAAAGATTCGTCATGGCAGCAACGTTGCCGTAATACCAAGCATTCATGTTTATATCCTGATAGGGATTTATATTATTTTTAACGGGCTTTAAACCTAGTAATCTCACCGCAAACGTCGCAAATTCTGCACGAGTAACAGCTTTCTTCGGTTCAAACGTAGTCTCTGACGTACCGGCAGCAATGCCTTTGTTCACCAGATGTGTAATGGCATCCTTCGCATAACTGGTGCGTGTATCCTGAAACTGTTGCTGCACGGTTGCAGCCTGAACAGTAGAGCCGTATCCAGCCACCGATCCAAGGGTTAATAACCCGCATAAAGCCATTTTCCATATCCGTTGGTTCGTTATGTCTTTTAATCTATTATTCACATTAAAAAGCCTCGCTTCATTGGATTACGATCAACTATCATCGTATCAAATTGAAGCGAGGCCGTATGTGGTTAAATGTTGGGAATGCGAAGCTTACTTGTGTACTTTTACGCGCTCTTCAATTGGTTGGAATTCTTTCTCACCCGGTGCTGCCGTTGGTTTACCAAATGGCATTTGAGCGATCAATCTCCAGTTCTCAGGAATGTTCCATTCTTGCTTCACTTTCTCGTCAATCAACGGGTTGTAGTGCTGCAAAGATGCACCCAGACCTTCTTGTTCCAGAGCAGTCCAGATTACCAGTTGCAACATACCGTTGGATTGGTTAGCCCAGATTGGGAAGTTATCTGCATAAGCTGCAAAATTTTGTTGAAGCTGTGCGATCGCATTGTTATCTTCGAAGAAGAGAACCGTACCATATCCGCTGCGGAATCCAGTCATTTTTTCTGCTGTGGATTTGAAGGCTTCTTCATTGCCTACTACTTCACGCAAAATTTCTTCTGTGTGATTCCACAATTTATCATGTTGTTCACCGAGCAATACAACGGCACGGGATGTTTGTGAGTTAAAGGAAGTTGGTGTATATTTCACCGCTTCTTCTACGATTTCCTGGATTTTAGCATCCGAAATTGTAGATTCCTTGCTGATTCCATAATAAGATCTTCTGTTTTTCAACGCATCAAAAAAAGTTGTCATTCTTATTCGCCTCCCAAATTTTTTTCAACTGCCAACATAGTAACTATAATATAGTAACCTACATTAGTCAACAAACTAATTTATTTTCACTAAATATACATTCACCGAAAATATTTCAACAAGTTTGCCCAAAACAACAATTGGAATTATCCTTCGCCCGTCTTTTTGCGATAATCCGCCCGGTATTTCTCTTCCGTAGACGAGTTGCTTTTTGTCTGATCTTTATTCTTCTCTTCCTGAGCTTCCATATTCAGATCTTCCATCGGAATTGGATCTACAGTCTGTTCTTCTTCATGTCGGTCAAGCAGACTTTCGTGCTCTGTCTTATATTGTTCAGGATTGTCACGGGATTGTTCCTGTTGGGTATCACTGTTATTCTGATCCGGTGTGCGCTGTTTCATTCATATTCGCCTCCTCTGGGTTCATTACCTTTCTTTACCTGTTCTGCGTGTCCTCTAAACACAGTGGGATGCATTCCTCAAACGAAAATCAACAAAAAAAGCCAACCAGACAAGCTGGTCAGCTCAAAGACGACTTCTATGATTGGCGATGCAATTGGGTACGGTAAAGATCAGGCGAACATCCCACACTTTGTTTGAACATCCGACTAAAATGCGAAAGGCGCTTGAAACCGGACAATCGACTTGCTTCTGTCACGGTGATCTCAGGCTGGAACTGAAACAAAAGCTTCGCCTGATTGATGCGACGGTCATACAGGTATTTGAATATTGTCAAACCTGTCATTTCCTTAAACATGCCTGCCAGATACGGTTTGGATAGATGTAATTCCAGTGCCAGATCATCCAGACCAATGTCCTTCATATAATGCGTATCCACATAACGAATAATGTGTTGGACATGCCGCTCCCTCTCCGATGAGGGAAGTTGTTCCTGGACATCACCCTGGCAGATCTCTGCTACAAAATACAACAGATCACACAGTCTGACATTCATTCGCTCTTGCCTGAAATTGCTCTGACTTTGAGACAGACGATGAAGATCATGCAATAGAGCTTCAAATTCAGAGCGGTTATCTCCCTTCAGATTGACCCGACAGTTTCTGAGTTCTTCAAACGGTCTCAGGACCTCAACCATACGGTCCGGATGCAGGCTGCTGCGAATGGCAGACGGATCAAAATGCAGTGTGCTTCGCTCGTAAGCACTGCCTGGCTTCGGATGTGGTCGGTGAAGGGTCAAGCCATGCATTAACACCAGATCACCCGGCTCCAGGTTATATACCCGATCTCCTATGATATAGGTACATTCTCCGTCATGAAAATAATAAATCTCATAATGTGGATGTGAATGGAATCCATCTGACTTGCCTGGGTTAAACGTGCTGGTGGATCGGTAACTATACTCCAGTGAAGCACTAAATTGCATCATGCTCGGCACATTCATGCACCTCCTGTTCGGAAGAGGGAAACGATTCGTGTCATACCCCTGTATGAGATATCAAAGTGAAATTATAGAAGCTGTTTAATACTCTCTTGAATCTCATCGATGGAATCGATAGGTTCGAAGCGTCTGACCACACGACCCTCTGCATCAATCAGGAATTTCGTGAAATTCCATTTGATTGCATCTCCATGTAACCATTCTGGTGCTTTATCGGACACCATCAATTTCAATAGTTTGGCCTGTATATCGGTTTCATCAAAGCCAGCAAAAGGCCCTGATTTTTTCAAAAAGTCGTAGAGAGGGTGCGCCCCTTCTCCATTCACGTCCAATTTGGAGAACATCGGAAATTTCACACCATAGTTAATCTGGCAGAAGGATTCTGCTTCCGAACTGCTTCCAGGCTCTTGCTCTGCAAACTGGTTGCATGGGAAACCAATAATCTGAAGTCCTTGATCCTTGTACTGGTCATACAGCTTCTGCATGTCATCAAACTGGTGCGTATATTTACATTTACTTGCCGTGTTTACGATGAGCACAGGTTTTCCTTCATATTGATAGAGTGGGAAACGCTCTCCACTGGTTCTGGTTACGGTAAAGTCGTAGATGGTTGGCATAAGTCTAGTGCACCTCGCGATAGTTATGTAGTCATACAGCATCATATGATTTTATATTATATACGAAGTTTGAACTATTGTATTGCTGAAGATATGGATCCTTCAGATTAGACTCCAAAATCTTTGCGAAAATATCTATTACTCCACTACGCTAATGCTCATAACATATTTGGTTCTAGGCAGATACTTTATTTCCAACGTTTTATCTCGATTTTCCCAATCGATATCTCGAGTGTTAATCAATTCCAATTGATTTATTTCGATGGTTTGTTCCCTCCATTTCCTGCCCATAGACCCTATGTAGTTAGGTTTACCCGTTATTGTTTCGTAATCTTGGGAGAGATAAGGACCTATATCCTGGATACCCGACACTGTCTTAGGAACAAAAAGTAATATCGAGCCGATACCAAAAATGATGCAACAGCACTTGAGAGATATTCGTTTTACGATGTTTTTTGTTTGCTTCATGCTATGAAACAACCCCATACCAAGTGTAAACACACCCGCTACTACTCCAATCAAATTTAAAAAGATCCAACTAGGAAAAAAGGTTAGAAAGAACGAAGAAATACCACACAATATAAAAACAATAAATATGATTATACTCAGCAACAACAACATCCTCTTCCTTCATTTAAATGTGTCCCATCAATCCCGATAGCATCACTGCAAAGCTACATATATATCTATTTCATTATTGGGACTTTCCGGTTGATAACGCTCATCCCAAATTTCAAAATCATAATTTTTCAGTTGATGCCCATTTTCGCAGATCCACTTTCCATATATATAGTCGTATGTATCACCAATCTCTGACTCAATCCCTCGATGCGTGCACATCACATACTGGCTATCAGGGACGTCATGACTTATCATCTCGGAAGGGACATTCTCCAAACTGGTAACTTCATATCCTATTAAATGTGTGAACTTATCGACCTTTGCATTGAAATTTTCGTCACTCGGATATATCTGCATCAACATGACGTTGTTATTTTTTCGATAATGAAATCCCTTCTTTCTCTCCACTAGCTTATGGTAATGGTTCTTGCCTAGCCCCGATTCAAACTCTTCTACCGTCGCTTCGATTGAATATCCTACAACGTAAAAAGCAGGCAAAGTGATGACTTTCATTTCCAAGAGAATCGCCTCCATTGGATAAACTCAGATCATGGATTAATTCTCCCTTTCAACAGAAAACCCTTCTGCCGCGAAGATTTCTTCGTTCAGCAAAAGGGTTATTTGATGGATTGCAGTGGTAGCAGCTTCAGCCCTTCACGGCACTTCCGGCCACGCCCTGGATAATATAATGCTGCCCCACCAGAAAAACGATGATCATCGGAATAATGCCTGCCGTGGCAGCGGCCATCATGCCGTTGTAATCCACGTTGTTCTCCAGAATAAAGTTCTGCAGACCAAGCGGCACGGTATACAGGTCTTTGTCGATGAGGAACACAAGCGCATTCTCATAGTCATTCCAGTGCCAGGAGAAATCAATGATCGCAAGTGTAGCCAGCGCTGGCTTCGCCAAGGGCAGAATCAGCCTGAAAAATATGCGCAGGTGACCGGCACCGTCGATGAACGCCGCTTCCGAAATCTCTGATGGCACCGACAGGAAGAATTGCCGCAGCATAAACACCCCAAAGATCGTGAACATTCCGGGCAGAATCAAGGCCCAATGCGTATTATAGATGCCGACCCATTCGAACATGAGGAACTTGGGCACAAAGAGCACCTGCGGAGGCACCATCATCATCGAGAGATAGATGAGGAACAGTGTCTCCCGTCCTTTGAATTGAATCCTTGCGAAGCCATAAGCTGCAAACGCCGAGAGAAACACAGCTCCGATCGTGCTAATTAGTGATATTTTCAACGAGTTCAGATAATAGGTGGCAAAGGTATCCGCTCCGCTCCAGACCTTAATGTGATGCTCCCAGTTCATGCTGGAGGGTATCCATTGGATGGGATAGGTGAATACGTCCGCAGGAGATTTGAACGACGTGCTAATCATCCAGATAAACGGCATAATCATCAGCAAAGCAAACCCGGACATCAGAAGTGTCAGTATGATTCTCCGAATCTGGGTCAAGGACTCCATGCGGACTTTACCTTTAGGTGCATGCGGAGCTGTGGGCTTCGCGTTCGTGGCAATTGGTTTCTCCATAACGATCCCTTCCCTCCTTAATAGTGAACCCAACGTTTCTGTCCGAGCCACTGCAATACTGTGAAGACCATGATGATGGCAAAGAGCGCCCAGCTAATGGCAGCAGCATATCCCATCTCGTAGTAGCGGAAGGCATTCTGGTAGATAAACAGCGACAGGACGGTTGTACTGTTTCCCGGCCCACCCTGAGTAATCGCCTGAATAATGCCAAAGTTTTTGATCGTCATAATCAGTCCTGTAATCAGCAGCAAAAAGGTCGTTGGGCTCACAAGCGGCCAGATCACTTGACGAATGGTCTGCCAAGGGCGGGCTCCATCAATCTTAGCAGCCTCAACTAATTCCTCCGGGATCTCCTGCAGAGCTGCTAAATAAATAATCATGTTGTACCCCAGCATGAACCAAATCCAGATGATATCAATCGCATACATGGACCATTCAGTTGTCGATAACCAGCCAGGTGGGTTTGTAATACCGATCCCCCGCAAAAAACCGTTGATCGGTCCCGACGTTGGCTGGAACAGCAGCATCCAGACAAAGGCGATCGCAACGCCGCTAGTGATATAGGGCATGAAATAGAGGGCGCGCAGTGTTTTTTGCCAGTACACCGACTTGTTCAATGCTACAGCCACGATAAATGCCAACCCCATCGATACTGGAACCGCTAACAGAAATACAAATGTATTTCGCAGCGCCACCCCAAACAGATCATCATTGAACATTCGGCGGATATTGTCCAGCCCCACAAAATGTGTCTCAGGGCTCATGAATTTGTAATCGGTGAACATGAGATAGAATGAATAGATAGCCGGTATAATAAAAAACAACAGCACGCCAATCATATTGGGCCCAATAAACAAATACCCGAGCCTGCTCTGTCGTTTCATCCAGGATTTATGCATATGCTCCCCCACTCCTTAACATCTGTTCTGGAATTAAGCATAACAAGATGTCCTCTAACATTTAAGGAACATAACCCTGTACCTGATATCACAGAACTATGTATTTCGGCAGTGACTTTCGGAGGAAAACAACATGGAATTGTTCTATTACTTATATACAAAAAACCGCCCCATTAGGGACGGTCTTTGGACTTATTACTTTTGCATTCTATTGATTCTGCTTCAGCCAGTCATTATGGCGTTTGACCATGTTCTGTACCGTTACTTCGGCAGTCTGGTTACCGAGGAAGAACTTTTCATACTCCTGTGCACGCAGATCAACCACTTCCTGCGCAATGCTGCGGACAAACGTAGGTGTCTCGTCACCATACAACACAAATTCCAGTGACTCCTTATCATAAGAATCGGCATAATCGCCCAGCAGATGATCAATGGCAGTCTGTTGATCAACCGCATTCGAGGAAGGCAAACGTCCACCCGCAGCCATCGGCATCATTCCCCCATCGGCGTACCATTTCAGGAACTCCCATGCGGCTTCTTTATTTTTCGACTTGGAATTGATCGCAATAAAGTCACCAAGTCCCCCGCTCTTCACCATATCTGCTTCTTGTGCAGCCAGTCTTGGTACAGGGGCAAAGGCGATTTTCCAATCCCGCGGGAACTCGGTCATATTGTTTGATGTGCGGATCAGCCATTCGCCGATATTAATCATGGCAGACTCACCGCCAAGGAACATGTTTTCCACCGGCATTTTGGAAGTCAACTGCTCTCCGAGCGGAGGGGTGGTTGCATCCTCCTTCATCATTCCGTTCAATGTCTCCAGCCATTTGGTAACAAGTGGATCATCGAGGTTGGAAGTACCGTCTGCCTTAACATAGCCGTTCTTCACCAGAACGGAATCGAGCGGGTCTACATAGGAAGCGGTATGCTGCACCAATCCGTACTTGAAGCCAGAAGCCTTCAGCTTAAGTGCATATTCACGGGCTTCATCCCAAGTCCAGGCTTTTGGAACACTCAGTCCGGCCTGATCAAGCGCTTTCATATTTAGTGCGAAAAAGGCAGCGTTTTTCTTGGTTGGCATCCCGTAATATTTTCCGTCCACTTTCCAGGAAGCCGCATCTTCACCCATTTTCTCATCAATGTTGTAATCAGTGAACTCACCCAGATCCAGTGCTGTCCCACCCTTGATGCGTTTATCCAGATTCGTGAGGGTATAGTTGACATACAGATCGACGTTCTGCCCGGTGGACAGCGCCGTATCCAGCTTCAGGTTGCCATCATCATCATTCACAAACCGCACATATTCAACCTGAATATCAGGATGCTCCGCATTCCAGGTATCTACCACCTCCTGTGGACCATTCTCGGGCGGCACCGCGCCCCACATGGTGAGCTTCACTTTTCCCCCTGCCGCTCCACCTCCGTTATCCCCACCGTTCGTCTCATTTTTACCAACACAGCCGGCAAGCAAGCCCAGCATCAGCGCACCTACGATTAATCCCGTTAATCCTTTTTTGATTCTCATCTGGTCCCATGACCTCCCTGAATTGAAGTGTACCTTCCGTTACATCGTAGCAGGGACCTTGCTGGGTTCATAAGATACATATCCATGATTCGGATTGAACAAAAATACGGATTTACTTGTGCTTGCCTGAGCACTCGGTACACATATTCCTTCTACTCATCCTGTGAGTCACGAACGATGACGATACTGGCTGGGCGTGCAACCGGTCCAACGCTTGAATATTTTGATAAAATAATTATCGCTTCCGAATCCTACCCGGTAACCAATCTCCTGTACAGGAAGATCCGTCTCACGCAAGTATTCAGCCGCTTTCTCCATCCGTACCCCGTGCAAGTAGTGAATCAGGGTATGGCCGGTTTTCTTTTTGAACAAAGCACTCACATAATTCTCACCCATCATCACATATCGTGACATGGATTTGACGGTAATGTCCTGGTCGTAATGCTGCCCGATATAATGAATTATTTTGCTAATCTCCGGATGTTTCACAATCGGCTCACGAACAGGTGTAAATGGAAGATCCGTATCAGACGGGGGCGCAGAAGAGACCGTAAGAGAATCAGGCGAAACAGGCGTTGATGTGGGAACCGGTGTGGAAGGTGGCACTTGATGATGATCTGTCTCTGTCAGGGCTTCAGTCGAAGCTCCCAGTTCTGCACTTACTTTACGGAGTGTATCACGCAGTGAATTCACACTCATGGACAGTTTCAGAATATAATTGGAAGCCCCGTATTCCATTGCACGGCGTACATATTCGAACTCCCCCATACAGGTGAGCATGACAAACTTGGTTTTTAACCCGGCCTGACGGGTCTGTTTGAGTAATTCCAGACCATCCATACCTGGCATGACAATATCGGTCAGTACCAGATCCGGTGTATCCTGTATAATCATCGCCAGCGCTTCGGTCCCGTTACCGGATTCCCCGATGACCGTGAAGCCCAGCTCTTCCCAGGAAATAATCTCTCGCACCGACTCACGTACAAATACTTCATCTTCCACAAGTAATACTTTCCACATGCCAGATTCCCCTCTCCAGTGCGCTAGTCTGATCGCTTCTGTACGTAAGGCGTCGACAATAAAAAAGGAATGCTGAACCTCACTAATGTCCCAGGCTTGGTATCAATCACTTCAAGTTCACTTTGGCCTTTGAACAATAACCGCAATCGTTCCTTAAGGTTAGACAGGCCGATCCCCGGACGTGTGCGGGTCATTTGCAAACGCCGGGATTCCTCCATTCCAATTCCGTTGTCTGCCACCTCCAGCATCAGCTTTCCGGTGTCTTGCCTGTAAATTCCGATGCGGATCTGACCAAGATGTTCCAGTGGCCCGACACCGTGGTGAATGGCATTCTCCACAAGTGGCTGCAAGCTCAGCTTGGGCACCAGCGCATATTCCAGTTTATCGTCAAATTCACAAGTCACCTCAAAGCTATCGCGGTAACGAATCCGCTGAATATGAAGGTAGGCTTGAACCAACTCGATCTCATCCTTCAGATATACCAATTCGACCTGTGAATTCAGGCTGACCTCCAGTAATTTGCCCAAGGAAACACACATCTCGGAGATCTCTTCATTCCCGCTGCGGATCGCGCTCCATTTCATTGTATTCAATGTATTCAGGAGAAAGTGCGGATTCATCTGGGCCAGGAGCATATGAAAATGTACCGCTTCCTTCTGGCGTTCCTCCGCCTTGAGTCTGTTGATCATCTGATTGGCATCATCCAGCATCGTATTGAACGTGCGTGTCAGTTCCAGCACTTCCCCACGGCTGCGGCCTTCGGGAATACGAATCTTGAGGTTTTTGCGGACAACCTCCCTCATCTTATTCTGTAAGTGCGACAAGGGGCGCGTGAACGTTGCCGAGATCATAAAAGCCATCACTACAAATGCTCCTGTGAAGCCAAAAAAGGTCAGAAAGTAACGTTGTTTAAGCTCGGATATCTCTGTAAACAGAATGGACAGCGGAATGCGATTCACCATATACCAGTCCAGTGATTCAATGTACACGTAGTTAATCAGCGTATCCGAGGCTGGATCAGTCAGATAAGCCTGTGCCGGATGAAGAGCTATTTCACGCGTAACCTCCGGGGAAAGCACCGATGTTTTGGATGAACTGGCGATGGTCTCTCCACTACCTGTAATAAGGTAATACTCTTGGTTAGTCTGGGAATCCTTCAGCATGGTCTGGAACCAGTAGGAATAATCAATGCTAATTCGTGCCAGCCCGTATCGCTTGCCGCCGCTATCTTCCATGTAAGCATACAGCGACAACAGATATGGGCTGGAGGATAACTCTCGGAGCACAGGGTTAGAATCCCGTGCATCCCAGCGATAGAAAAGTTCTTCCGGTTGAAGCGAGTGTGAATCCGTACCGCCTTTTGGAATGGTTATTTCCCCCAAACGTTCGCGGAATTGTTCCAGATAGGGGCCATAAGTCAGTGCTTTTTTGGGCAAATACGAAGTGTAAACGCTATCATGAAAATCCAGCAAGGTAAAGTACACCGAAGGGTTATATAGGAAGAAACTGTTGTTGATCATCTTGAACTTTTCTTCTACCAGCGACTTGTTCTCCAGCGGCGTACGGCTGTCCGGGGAGGTTAGCACACTTCTTACCGCGGAATCCTGTTCCAGAAAAATGAGCGTTTTGAAGGCAATGCTCATCTGGTCCTCCAAAGAGCGGTACATCTGGACTAGTTGCTCATGGCTCTGCTCACTGATTTTCTGCTCGACCAGCGATTCAATCTGCTGATAATTGTAGACATTCAATGCACTGAACGGTAAAAGAATCAACACCACAAATGCACCGAACAGGCGGTATCTGAGCCGCTGTGGCAACCAACTTTTCCAATTTGGCTTCTTCATTCCTTAGTGCTCGCTCCCCTACAATTAATGACCCCATTATAGCACCTGCCTGCCATTTACAGCCGGAGTCGAATGATTTGCATGGATTTGTGATATTCGTTGCCTGCATTCATGTGAACTACACAGATATGTTCTATTGGTGAAAGCAAGAATGAATGAGTGAGTGAGTGAATGAATGGATGGATGGCTAGATGGACGAGACCGATAACCTCATACTTGATGTCTTCGCCGATACTCCGAGGGACTGATTCCTATGGTGGACGAAAATACGCGGCTCAGATAAAATCCGTTCTCATATCCACATCTCTCAGCTATCTGCGTGAGGGTCAGACGGCTATCTGCCAGCAAGGCTTTTGCCTTTTTGAGACGAATCGCTTTCAGATAATCGGATGGTGTCTCTTGAAAGGCTTCCCGGAACCTTCGGGTGAGCTGGACTGGACTCAAAGCCAAATGTTGGGCCAACATTCGGAGACTGACCGCCTCTCCTGCCCACTCCTCCAACAATACCGCCGCTTCAGCCATGAGGGCATCCTCCGTGAACTTGGTTTCCATTAGCCCGCTCTGTCTGCGCTCCCATTGATACAGCCGCCACAAATCCAACATCAGATGAGTTTTCCATCCTTTTGTAGCCTCATCGTTGTCCTCACTCGCCAGACGCAGGTAGGCATATGTTGATGCCAGACGCTTCGTATCATTAATGAGAGATTTTCCGATTGGCGGCAGGAGACTCTCATCCTCTGCGGAGTTACAACGGAACAACATATAGTGAAATGTCAGCGGGGTTACTGTCTCTCTGCGAAAAGGAACGCGGGGTGGGCACAACACCAGATCAGCAAAACCCGCCTCTCCGGTCTGCCCGTCAATCTCGTAACGAAATACGCCCTCTTCCACGGCAAAGACGACCCAAGCGTCGTAGATATCTTCTGCCAGAGCAAATTCAGCTTTCTTCTTCCAGTAGATGTGATTAAGAAGCTCCATGACACACCTGCCTTTGTTATGAAATAAAGTATATGCTCGATGATAATATAGTGTATTTGAAAAGTAAATATATAGAACTAATATGAAATTATAGATATGAAACAAGAAATCTTAGCTAAGGCTTATCCATATTCAATGAGAGAGGTGTTCGTATGAAGCATGAACTCGTTACACCGGATATCACCGTCATCGGGGGCGGGCTTGCTGGCGTATGCGCTGCCATATCTGCTGCCCGGCTGGGCCAACAGGTCGCGCTGGTGCAGAATCGTCCTGTGCTCGGCGGCAATTCCAGCAGTGAAGTACGCGTATGGGTCTGCGGCGCTACCGCCCACGGAATTAACCGCTATGCCCGCGAGACGGGCATCATGGGGGAACTGTTTGTAGAGAATCAGTATCGTAATCCAGAGGGCAATCCTTATCTCTGGGACCTGATCATTCTGGAAGCCGTTCGAGCTGAATCCAACATCCGCCTGTACCTGAACACGGATGTACATGAAGTCGAGGCCACTGGGGATGGAGATGAACGCATGATCACCTCTGTTACCGGGTGGATGATGGGTTCTGAGCGCAAAATCCGATTCGAAAGTCAGATCTATCTGGACTGTACGGGCGATGGACTGGTTGGCTTTCTGGTTGGTGCCAAGTTTGCACTCGGTCGGGAAGCCCGCAGCGAATATGGCGAAGAGTGGGCACCGGAGGTGGCTGATCAGATCACGCTGGGCAGTACACTTCTCTTTTATACCAAGGATGCTGGTGCGCCTGTCCGTTATATCCCCCCTTCTTTTGCAAAGGATATTACACAGACCAGCATTCCGATTCGCCGGGTCATTCGCAGCGGGGATTCCGGTTGTCATTACTGGTGGATTGAATGGGGCGGGGAACATGACACCGTACACGACAATGAGCTGATCCGTGATGAACTGTGGTCCGTGATCTACGGGATCTGGGACTATATCAAGAATTCCGGTAAGTTTGATGCCGACCATATGACGCTGGAGTGGATTGGTTCTCTGCCTGGCAAAAGGGAGTACCGCCGCTTCACGGGTGACTATGTGCTCACCCAGAACGATATTATCAGCCAGCGGGAGTTCCCGGATGCCGTTGCCTTTGGCGGCTGGTCCATTGACCTGCATCCCCCGCAGGGCATGTATGCCGAAGCGAGCGGCTCTAAGCATATGCATGCCGATGGCATATATCACGTGCCGTTCCGCTCGCTGTATTCCGCAAATGTGCGGAATATGCTCATGGCCGGGCGCGACATCAGTGCATCACATGTCGCCTTCGGCACAACCCGCGTCATGGCCACATGCGCGGTCATCGGCGAAGCCGCGGGTACGGGCGCGGCGCTCTGCGCGGCCATGGGGGTGTCGCCGCGCGAGTTGCACGCGAGGCATCTGGCGGTCCTGCAGCAGACGTTGCTGCGGCAGGACGCTTCCATCATCGGGGTGCGCAGCCACGATGAGCTGGATCTAGCCCGGCGTGCCAAGGTTACAGCCTCCAGCACGCTGACGGGCATCGCCCTTGAGCAGCCTGGCGAGACGTACCCGCTGGGTACGGATGTTGCCCTGCTGCTGCCTGTGCATCCAGTGCTCAGCGGCCTGGAGCTGCTGCTGGATGCATCCAGCGATACCGCGCTGACGGTAGAGCTGTGGGATACGGGGCGTAAGGAGAACTACGTCCCGCATTCGTTACAAGTTACGGCGACTGTTAACGTTACAACAGGAACTGCGCAGTGGGTGAAGCTGCCGCTCGAATGGCGACCGGAAGAACCACAGAATGCTTTTATGATCATCCGCTCCAATAAAGCCGTCTCACTCTACCATTCGACAGAAGCACACAGCGGGGTGCTGATCTTCTTCAAAACAGAAGAAAACCACGTGTCCAAAAATCTGGAGGATCATGCCACGGATCAGCCTGTCGTATTATGGTCCATGCAGGGGTTGGCGCGTCAGCCATTCTGCTGTCGTACCCTCTCTGAGACTTCGGCCTATTCATCGGACAACACGATCAACGGTTATCATCGCCCTTACGGTGGGCCGCAGCAGTGGATGTCGCAGCCGATGCAGTCTGGCAAGCCTCAATGGGTACAACTGATATGGGAAGAGCCACAAACCTTGGCTGAACTGCACTTGACGTTTAATGATGATGTGAACGAGGATCTGGTTAATTTGCATCACCATCACACAACATTCCGCGTGATGCCTGAGCTGGTGCGTGATTATCGAGTCGAGGTATTGGCTCCGTCTGGCGAGTGGATCGACATTATCAACGTTACTGAAAACCGCAGAAGAAAAGTCGTTCATCGCCTGGATGTGCCTATGTCAGCTAAGGCTCTGAGAATTATAATTGATGCCACAAATGGCAGCAGATATGCCGAATTAATCGAGATTCGAGCTTACTAAAACAAAAAGGAGGATACAGGAAACTGTATCCCCCATCCTCCGTACAAGTCCGCCTTATTCTATTCGGCGGTTGGAACCCGCAAGCCCTCAATCAGGATAAACAACGTAAGTGCTTGTCCATAGCCCATCGGACTGATCGCTATATCTTTATAAAACTGAGCATCCTGCCCCACAGGAGTACCATAGGACACCTGCTGTACAACTCCGTGATCATCAATTTGTTTCAACACCGCTTCAAGCGCACTCAAGCCATTCTGGCGATAGGATTCATCCAGGTATCCATACCGGATTCCCTTGAGAATGCCGTATCCAATCGCTGCTGTTGCCGAGGTTTCTTTGTAAGAGGTTGGATCATCCAGCACAGTGTGCCACATGCCATCCTCACCCTGAAGCTTGCTCAGTGCTCTGACTTGAGCGGTTGCTGTATCCAGCAGATAGGCCTTTAGCCCGTCTTCGATCGGAATGATATTCAGGAAATCCATAACTCCCGCCGTATACCATGCATTGCCTCTTCCCCAATGAACAGCACCATAATTATGATTTTCGTTGAAATCCCAGCCATGATAGAACAATCCGGTTTTCTTGTTATATAGATATTTGATATGCACAAGGAACTGTCGTTTGGCTTCTTCCACCATGTCGGGTTTCTTGAAGTATACCCCTGCCTTGGCCAAAAATAGCACCGTCATAAACAAAGTATCAATCAGAATTTGACCATCATTGGCATCTCCCGTGATCATATGTTGAAACGCACCATCTCCGGTTCGCAGCAGTCCGTCCATGATCCAACTGCTCCACTCCTCACAAACATGTTCGTACTCTTTGTTTCCGGTCAGCTCGCATAGTGAAATCAAAGTAAGGAGCGGAGCGCAGGTGTTCACATTTTTTTCTGGTAATCCTTCCATCAGCCTTGCATTGTACCATGATTCGAGAAATTCCAGCACTTTAGGATCTTTCGTTGCCTCATGGAGCTGAAGCAAGCCATACAGACCGACACCTTGCGGCCATTCCCATAGATGTATGTCGATTAGTCCGATGGGAAACTGTTCATTGATGCTTGTGTTTTTCATAGACTCCATCGCTTGAGATACCTTGCTTATTCTCTCCTGCAGCACCATTTGATTCAGCATGTTGGTTATCACTCCCTTGGTTTCTTGCACACGATTCAGCGCTCCATGTCCAGTAACTTCAGTTGTCCCTTCACTCCATGACCGTCATGTACGATTTCCTCTTCTTGAATATGAAAAGGCTTGTTCATTCCCCATCGAATTGGACCATATACCGGGTCTATTAGAGTGAGAGTTAAAACTTGACTGTCGAATTGCGGGCTTGAAGAACGAACTTGGTTGATAAAAGCGTCAAATGACCCGAATTGCTGTTCGCTTCCTGCTCTTATAATCCAGGCGTTACGCAAACCAGGGGAAATAAGCTCACGTTCTCTTGTCACCCCGTTGCTCTCCATACTCGTCCCGTTAGCCGCATATATAGCTGCATACCCCTTATCCAAACGAGCAAAATGCCAGTTCTCATGCCTTACCCATTCCGTGAAGGAGTGAGTAGGAAAATAAGCATGTGTCCAGTCAGAGTTGTTATCCGCAGGAATATCAAACATCATCAAAGCGATCCCCTCATGCTGAACAACATCGGGCAATATCCCATTCCCAGCCCAGAAGCAAGGTCGACCATCCCCATGCTTGTATATTTCTGCCGGATGATTCACCCAGATCAGCGCCTCAGGTGACAGAGATAAATGCTGGACATGCTCCTGATAACCTGGCTTGCCTGGGCGGAAGCGAATGATTGAGGATAAGGAGTATTCCTTAGTCCGACAGTGATAGAGCTTGGCGTAACCTCCCTTGCCCTGCTGATTGGCGAACACCAATTGCTGATTCTCCCCAAGCAAGAGATGCTCCTGATATGCTGCTGGAGGACTGTAATCCGATAAACTCAAGGCAACATTGCTTATTGAATAATTGTTTACATTGCCAACGCCATAAGCGATCCAGCACATTGAAGTGGTTCCCGCTGCATAACCACCCAGCAGTTCCTTCTCATAGCTGCGCCCAAACGTTGTGGACAAGACTCCTTGATGCATCTGAACGGTAATATAATAGAATAACAGGTCCATTGCCTTTTTGGCTTGCTGCCTGAGCTGTTCATTATGGGCAAACTCATAGATATGCAATAGCCCAACCGCATCAATCGGAATGTATGCACTTGAATTCCATTCTGCCAATCCTTCATCCAAAAAGCGCTCAAACCATAATGCAAGCCTCTGCTCTGCTTTTTGACGATGGACTCCACCGGATTCACCACTGTTGCTGAATGTTTTATCTCCAAACAATTGTCCGGCTAACAGTTCATTGGTATGGAACAACAAGGCATGGTTCTCACTGAAGAACCACATCACATCATCGCCAGGTTCATCAATCCAGTATCGATAGCCCAGAATGCTTGCTTTTACCCGATCCCAGAACGATTCACTGAACAGACCACTATTTCGCTCATCTCTCCAAAGACGGAACAGCCCCACCAGATAGAAGTCACTGCAATCCTTTCGTTGCTCAATCCCTTCCACACCATCAAGCAAAATGCTCTCTGCTTCTTGCAGATTACCTCCTGTTTTGAGCATGGCGATGGCCTTATGAATATTGGGACTGCCCTTCTCGGCAATGCATTGCAGAGCCAGGGATTTGCGGGCTTCAATATCCGCAGCTTGCTGAGCAGCCTCATCATAGCTGGTATCATAGGATTGGCAGCCAAACTTCTTGGTTAGTACAACATTTGAAACTGAAATAGACAGTGTGAAGTATACGTAATGATGACCGAGTTGATTCGTATGCGCCAGGACCAGGTCCGTTTCCTTTTCGGCTATCTGTATCGTCTTATTTTCGGTGCCATCAAAAAAATTGCCATACTGAATATCAACCTCTCTAACGATGTCCGGTAAGGGAAGCGGCAGCTTAAGCTTAATCTGCTCACCTCTGAAGAGATCCGAAGGAAAATAAGCCTGTTCGAGGGCTTCCTCTGCGGATCTCACAGACTCCGCCAAATGAGGAGCAATAGGCAGGGAAATCACCAATTCCTCGTCGCCCAGGTATTCCACCGCAAAAGCATACATCGTATCCCGCTCAGCCAGATCCTCCCAGCAGGCATAGATCTCATTGATTCCGCCTACAAGTTCAGCTTTAATAACGATTTCCTGTTCCTTGTTACGCGTGAGTGGTGCAAAGTCCGTTACCATTTCCCCATTCACCCACAACGTCAGACTGCCATAGGTCTTAATCTGCAAAGAGGCGGTATGAGCAGTCGGAGAAATCAGTCTTGTCGCCGCGTAACTGCGCAGATGTGTCGGTACAAACCAAAATCCTGATTGCTCCACCCGTGGATTATTCCAAGGAGAATACAGTGCCCAAGGCATTCCGTTCTCTTCTCCAACGAAGTCGTCTCCCGGGCTAGGAAACTCGCTCCATTGATCAAAAAATCGGTTCATAGGCTGCGTTCTCCTATGTTCTACAAATTCCTTTCTGCATGGATTCTCATGAATGGCAAAACCATCGATTAGCCAATCATTAATATCTCCCTCCATCGTTGTTGGAACAAATGCAACAGGCTTCGTATATATGCCGCTGATCATCCAATGATTAATGACCTGATTGTGACCTAATTTCATAGGTTTATAATTCAAGGTATCCATCCCACTTCGGGTGGTATCTGACATTCAACTCATCCTTTCATTCCTGAAGTAATCATACCGCTGACAAAATATCGCTGGAAAACCATAAAAACAATCAGTACCGGAAGCATCGTGATGACGGACATCGCAAGCAAACTTCCCCAATCCACGTTGTATTCACCAATAAAATTAGAAAGCGCAAGCTGAATCGTATATTTCGATGGGTCACTAATCGCAATTAACGGCCATACAAAATCATCCCATCTCCACATGAAGGAGAAGATTGCGAGCACCGCAAGAATCGGCTTCGCTATCGGAAGAATAATACTCCAGTAAATTTTCCATTCGCCCGCGCCATCCATTCGGGCAGCTTCCAACAGCTCGTCCGGTACGCTCAACAAATACTGGCGCATAAGGAACACACCTGTCGGGGTTGCTGCTGGCGGGATAATAATCGCGAGCAGGCTATTATACATCCCCAGTGCGCTCAGCACCTTGAATATAGGAATCATGATTACCTCAATCGGAATCATAAGTGTTGAGATAAAAGCAATTAATATGATCGAGCTTCCGCGGAAGCGGTACTTCGCGAGTGCAAAGCCTGCCATGGAATTAATCAATAACAGCAGCAGCGTTGAGGACACCGTTACGATCGTACTATTCATAAAATATAAGCCAAAATCACCTTTGCTGAATGCCGCCTTGAAATGCTCAAAGGTGACGGGCTGCGGCCACAACTTGGGAGGGAAGCTGTATAGATCGCTATTCGTTTTCAGAGAAGAAATCACGACCCACAGGACAGGCAGGAGCCACACCACTGCAGCAACAGTTAACATACTGTAGATGACAACTTTGACCATAGGCTTCATTACCATTACGTAGCCCCTCCTTTCGATAGACGGAATTGCAGAGCCGAGAATCCACCAATAAGGATAAACAGCATCACCGACATGGCACTGGCCAGACCGAGCTCCTGTCTGTTAAAGCCAATCTCATAAATATATTGAACAATATAGGTGGTATCTTTGCCCGGCCCACCACCTGTAAGCGCAAACATAAGTGGAAATGCTTTGAACGCGTCAATCAGAGTCAGCATAACAACAAGCAAGCTTGTGGGCTTCAAAAGCGGGAGCGTGATATAGCGAAACACCTTCATTCCCGTAGCCCCGTCCAAGCGGGCAGCCTCATAATAATCCGTAGGTATAGCCTGCAAACCCGCGATAAAAATGACCATGAAAAAGCCTGCACGTGACCATACTGTCGCGATGATTACAGCCGTATTTGCCCAAAAGGAAGAGGTTAAAAAGCCGACAGGTTCCACACCAACCACGGTTAGCAGATGATTCAAAATGCCAAATGAATCTCCGAAAATCCACTTCCAGGTCAAGCCTACGATAATGTAAGAAATCATGGTCGGCCAGTAAAATACGGCCCTGAAGAAACCGCGCATTCTAATCTCGCGCGCAAGCAGCAAAGCAATGCCGAGCGCTGCTGCATATATTAGTGGGACAACAATTGCTGCATAAATCCCCGTTCGTCCGATGGTCGACCAAAATTCCCGATCTCCTATAATTTTGATGTAATTGTCCAGCCCGTTGAACTTCATTGGGTTCAATCCATCATAGACATGGAAGGAATAATAGAGGCCCAATAAAGAGGGAAATACGATAAAAGTTCCAAAGATCAGGAGATTGGGTAATATAAACAGATAAGGAGCAATAACGAGCTTCCTGTTCTGTTTTGCCAGCGTATTCCTGTTTAATCGTTGTCCTTCACTCATCTGCTTGCCCCTTCCTTATGCGTTATTCGAAAGGGAGGCTTCACAGGAATCGCTAAGCCCCCGAATACGAATGAACCACATGGCATTACGTTTATTGACTGCCAATAGCCTCGTTAATCAGTTTGGCTGTTCGATCCAGCGCCTCCTGCGGAGTTGCCTCATCGGATAGAACCTCAACAATATTATTTTTCAGGTCCGTTGTAATTTTGGATATAATGGTCTGTCTGGACCAGTCATTAGCTGCAAGAGGCGAACTGTTCTTCAGTTCATCAGCGAAGATTTCAAACATCTCCTTGCCAAATTCATAATTCAGGACAGCGCTGTCCTTCCGTGGACTCATAAACAATGACTCCTGATTATATTTTGAATTCACTTCTTTGGACGTTAAGTATTCAATAAATTCTGCCGCCTCCTGCTCATATCCGCTGCCTTTGAAAGCCATCAGAAACTTCCCGCCTGGTACGGAAGAACGTTGTGTTCCTTTTGGCATGTAGGTGACTCCCCATTCAAAATCGGTGATATCCTTGTAATTGCTGATCATCCAGTTACCAGCCCAGTGGGTAGCCACCGTCCCGGAACGGAACAGGTTGTTCGGATTTTCCCCTCCGAGCCATACGGATTCGGGCATGATCCCTTCTTGATGAAGCTGCTTGAATTGCTCCATGCTACGGATTCCGGCTTCATTGTTAATCGCTGCCGCAGTGCCATCCTCTGTTAAGATGCTTCCGCCATTCTGATACAAAAGAGTGGACCATCTATGCGGTGTGACATCCCATACCATGCCATAACGTGCTCCGCCTTTGTCCATAACCTCTTTTAACGCAGCTGTGTATTCATCCCACGTCCATACTTGGTTAGGAGAGGTCGGTACTTTGACGCCAGCTTTATCAAATAAGGTTTTGTTATAAATAAGCCCATTCGCTGTAACATCCATAGGCGCCGCTACCAGTTTGTCATTAATAACATAATATGGTTTAAGTGAGTCAATAAATTGATCCTCGAATTGGTCCGCATTGTCCACGTAAGGTGTTAGATCAACCGCCTGATTAGCAAATGATCCGGTATCCGTGACCCGGCTCAGGGCAGGTGGCTTTCCACCGGATAACATGGTTTTTAATTTGGTTTGGATATCCTTGAAGCCAACTTCAATCAGGTTGATTTTAACCTTGGTATTGGTCTGCTCATAATCTTTAATGATTTCCTTGATGACCTCTCCTTCTTTGCCATCAGAGAACCACAGGAAATCCAGGGTTGTTTGTTTTGGATTAGCATTGGTACCTGAATTTCCGCAAGCAGTTAATACGATGAGTAACATGACCAATACCATGCTAGTGATGAGCTTAAACGTTGTTCTTCTTGTCATATCAACATCTCCTTGGAAGGTTCTAATGAATTTTGGCTTCGTTGAGCAATTCACTTTTACGGAATAACTGTGGTGATACACCCACATATTGTTTAAAGGCCCTGCTAAAATATACAGGTGTGTTAAAACCTAACGTCTCAGATATGGACAAAATCGGTGCATCCGTAGACAGCAACAATTTTTTGGCCTCTGCAACTCTTTTCCGTATAACATAGTTGCTTATGGTATATCCCGTCGTCTCTTTGAAAGAATGACAAATGTAGTATTTATTCAAATGGAGTGTTTTGGACAGTTCATCCAATGAAACATTCTCCGTATAATTCTGGTTTAAATAATGAAGAACCCGACTTACGCTTGTCTGCTTCTGGGAAGAACATAAGATAGGATTGGCGGATTGCTCACTGGTTGTTTTCCGGTAAATCCGCAGTAGCAATTGGGTAAGACTCAATTTGACCATTGTTTTGTACCCTGTATTTCCTGCCCCCATCTCCTCCTTGATTCCCTTAAAAATAGCTGTGATATACTCACGCTCCTCCGGAGGCCAATGCACCAATAACCCATTGGGATGACGGAATATGGACATCAGATTCTCTAACTGACTGACAGCAAGCATGTCCAAAAGCAATAATTCCGTGAAATTGACAAAACTTCGCTTGTACACCATTTCTCTTGAAGGATTGATTCGGTGGGGCACACCGCCTCTGAATATAAACATATCTCCAGGCAACGGCTTATATATTCGGTCACCGATTAAAAAGGTTGCATCTCCTTGAATAAAATAATGTATCTCATACCCATTATGCGTATGAACAGGCCATTCATCCTGAAAATTATCTGCTTCTGATCGCACATAAACTTCATTTTCCTGCAAAGCAATATTCGTCGGGGTGTGTATGGTTAGCATCAGTAAGATCTCCCTTCCCAGAATATAAAAAGCAATATAGTTTAATAATTTACAATGATAGCGCTTTACAATGAATTGTATCACAGTTATTTCGATCTAATCTGAACTATATTGCTGTATTGTTGATCACAATTGTTGAAAATGATTAGAATGGAATTCATAGGGATTCGAAGCTGGAAACAAAAAAACCGCTGTCCAGCCCGTAGGCTATCATGCGGTCCATTAGCATTACCTTTCAAACCCATTCATCCCAATGGTTTTCAAGAAAAATGACTTCTTTCTCATAGTGGGCCAGATGACCCCCTTCGACCATCTTCATAAAAGCGACATCTCCATCAGCCGCACGATCAGTCAGTGTTTTACACATGAAACGGATACGGGATATGACCCAATCCTTCAAATCTGCTGGAACACTCAGCCCGTACGTAGACATGAATAAGGCAATCCGTTCTTTTCGAACAGTTCCGTGCGCCTGGCTGGCGTATGGCATTACACCCTTTCCGTCCATCTCTGGTGAGAAATCTGCAAGTGGAATGGATGTATACAAGACATAGGCGATATCCCACATTCGCGGACCCGGACCCGCCATATCAAAATCAATAATGCCTTGAGGACGGCCATCCTTGTACACCACATTATACGGCGCAAAATCGTTATGACATACAACTTCATCTTCAGTTATGCCTGGATATCTGTTCGTTGATACTGATGTTGTTGTAAATCCAACCGTCGCATCATGGTAACTTCTCAACAGTTTCGCGACTTCAATCAAAGATTCGTCTGACCACATATATTCTTCTAGATCAGGGTAGTCATTGCCTGGAACGATGCCTTCGAGGTAAGAGAGCGTTTCTCGCCCCTGTTCATCTATTCCCAGAAATCGAGGGGCGTGATCATAACCAACTTTTTCGAGATGTAAAAGCAATTCAATCACATATGGATTTGGTTTCGCATGCCTGCGAACCGTCTCACCTATTCGGACAACCTGATTCACATTACCTCCCGATAACACTTCCTCCTGCTTGGCCACTTTCATCCCTCCTCAAGCTAAACTTCCTTGTTATGCCCATGATTACGATTTTTCTTATAACTCCCTGGGAATCCCGAGACCAATAGTATGAATCCAACGAAGAACATGAAGTATACGAGTAAACCTGTTGAATGCTCGTTCATCTGAGCAAACTGGGGTACGCTGGTCCCTCCTGAAGCGTATCCTGCTTCTACTATAGCGACAGAGACTCGTGTTGAAATTCTCTCCATCGTTGAAATAAACACACTGCCAAGCATGAGGACTACACCCAAAATCTTGTTAATATTATTCATTTCATGCCTCCTTGATTAACCGTCCACTTTTTATGAGGTTATCTACTTAATGTCTTTCGATTCTCTAGTCTATATTCCTGCATGTTATATTAACAGTCCGTTCCTATATCATATCAAATAGCGGCGTCATCACTGACGCCGCTATTGACGCTCTCTGAATAAGTTACGTAGCTACCACTTGGTGCAGATCCATACTATTTTGGAAAAAGGCTGACCGTCCAACATAATACAGATCATACATCTGTTCATTCATATTAATCCGTTGATATACATCTGGATACACATCATTGGCTAACTTCACATAAGGCAGTTTTTGTACCGCTTTTCTGGATCTTATATTCTGCTTGCGTATCTTCATAAATACCGTTTCAATCCCATGTTCCAGAAACAATTCAACAAAAAAGGCTGATTTGGCTCTTTGGCTATACCCATTTCCAAAAAACGGTGATCCGATCCAAGTGGCTAAAAAACCGGTTTGATGCTCAATATGATATAGATCAATGGTTCCAATAGGCTGCCCTGTTTCATTCAAAATCGTTCGGGAAATCACCGTTTTTTGTTCTTCTTCAGCCATCAATTGTTTGGTCAGGAATAGATATTCCTCATACGATTGGCATGCATAACGAACGTAGGGAAAAACTGCGGGGTCCATCATTAAGCTGTACAGTGAATGGCATTCCTGCAAATCACGTTTTTTTAACATTCTGTCTACCACCTAGTCCTTTTAGTTCGCTATATCAAGCAAATTAAGTATATAAAAGCTATTGTGGGATTTAATGAATTCTGTATGTCGCTTATGTAAAATGCATTGGTAAATGTTGTTTAAATTTATCTTCGGGTAGCATAAAAAACGGCATGTCCCTTTTGAAGGAACACGCCGTTTACACGGATACAGATAGACAGTAAACTATTGCATACCTTGCATGATCGCATTAATGATACTTTGCTGAGTCACGGTATTGTTCGAACGGTTAAACAATGCGAATCCATGTTGACCGTTATGCCCGTTATCCCAATAAACAGGAACCATTTTGTATTTCTTGGCTTTTGCTGTAACTGCTTTGGCGTAAGCGGCGCGATACACATTGTTGCTGGAATCGTACGACGTTTTATCAATCGAACCGAATTCACCAATCACTACAGGATAGCCTTGAGTCACAAATTTATCGTACATGGACTTGAACTGCGATTCCAGGTAATCCTCTTGTCCCCAAGTAGACCTTTTGGCAGGATTCGTTGCTGTTGCACCCCACTGCGTGATATTACCGTTTTCCTCACCTGCAAAATCCCACGGAGAGTAATAGTGTGCCGAGATCATGATTCTCTTCTGCGAACTAGGAATTGCTGAGGATCGGAAATTATCCGTTGGGAGCACGAATCCATAATTACCAACGGTGAAGTCAATATTGGTATTCCAACCTGGAATCAGCAACCATCTGGCATTGTTGTTACCTCCAGTTTGACGAACCGTATCCACAAAGATCTGATTGTAAGCATTCAGGTTGGCGTAATACGCCGAGTTCGGATTGCCATAGTTGCCATCAAAAACTTCGTTCATGGATTCGAAAATAAGGCGATCATTGTAGTTGCTAAACTTGGTGGCAATCTGCTGCCACACTTTCTTATATTTTTCCTTAATGGCAGTCTGATTGCCACCATTCACAAGCAGCCATCCACCCTGTACGGAATTATACCCATCACCATGAATATTGATGATGACATACATACCTTCATTGTACGCATAATCCACAACTTGCTGAATTCGATTCAACCATGCCGCATTAATTGTATAATTGGGAGCGCTTCCAATGTTATTCAAATAGGAGATGGGAATACGAATAGACTTGAAGCCCGCAGCTTTCACTTTTTGGATCAGCGCCGGAGTCACCGTAGGATTGCCCCAAGCTGTCTCACTCGGTGTGCCATTTACCGCTGCTTCCAGCTGATTGCCCAGATTCCAACCTGCACCCATCTCAGCCACCACTTGCGAAGCGTCTGCTGCTGATGCTTTAGGGCTCCATCCGGTAAAAGCCACGGCAGCCACTAACACAAGCGCCAAGCTGCTGATGCTGAATTTCTTCCATTTTTTGAACATAACCATACCTCCGCTTATTCTATTATTTTTAACAAGCAGTGCAGTTAATCTATTGATTCAGATTGAATGATTCGAGAATTCGCGCCTCCTTTCCTATCGATCAAACAAATGAAAATTTCGTCTGGCACCAACATAATAACACATATATGGAAAATAAAGCGATATTATTTGCGTTTTTTCTGACTGTTTATTACAAAACACTCCATCTAGCCGTTTAAGTGGATTGCTTGGATTTGTTCTCTATCAAAATCAATAATCATGATGTGATCGCGCAGGATATTATCTCCGCAAGATATTGTTGCGCCGTAGTCGGCTATACTGTTAAATGTGATATCTACACGATAGACTTCAATCTCATTAAACCAATTCTGATGTACTTTTTCCTGAAGTTCATTCTCATAATATTCTCGAAAGACAGTCTCACAAGTTGAAAACCACTTAATGTAATCTTCTATTTTATCATCAATTGTAACTAACGGTGTATTAGTGGAAACATATATTCGGACGTCATTTAAATCCTCATCCTGTATGCAATGTTCAAATATTTGCACTGTATTTTGCAGAGTGTAACACCGGTAACTCTCATCACTCTCTTCTTCAAGCTCAATGAAATCATTTAACAATATGATCTTGCTCCTCTCCATGCATATTAAAATAGCTCATTTAACCACTTTACGAATTTTTCTTTCTCTTCAAACTGTGGGTAATGCGCCGACTCGTTGAAAACAATGAAGTCTTTGATCGGTGCATCCAATACGTCAAAATAATCACGTGCTGCATTCGCAGTGGTCATATAATCATATTTACCCGTTACAAAATAGGTAGGAATCTCCAGATGATCAACAATATCAGGTAAATTTTGATCAAATGCTTCCTTCAGTAAGATGTCTTGTGAACTGAACATCCCTGTATAAAAGCGAATCATATCCAGCCCATTGTATTCGGGATTTAAAAGGAATCCTGAAATATAATCTCTATTCTCATGGATGAGCCTGGCTGCACCACCGTACTTTTGCAACAAAATTCTAGGCGTAAGGTCCTTTCCTTGCTCGATCGAGCTGCGAATTAGCTCTAGTTTTTTTACGTCCTCTGCATTACCAGCTTGTTTCGCTTGCTCGTACGTGTACTCCAAACTTTCCCGTTCGCTCTGAAGTGTATTAGCCATCTGTCCAATGCCTATATAAGCGTGAAACCGAGTGGGTGCTTTAGCCGCAGCTTTCATCCCGATGTATGTACCAAATGAATGACCGATTAATATAACCTTCTCTTGACCTAACTCTTTAGATACATAACCCCTTAACGCTAACAAATCATCTACTAATACATCTGTTGTTAGATTTGAGTAATCCTCAAAAAAGTGATAGGACTTCCCACTCCCACGTTGATCATAATGCACCACCGTGAAGTATTGCTCAAGCTCTTTCTGATACTTCCTTACGTATGGAATCTCCGAGCATCCCGGCCCACCATGCACAAAAATCAGGATAGGGTTAGTCCGATCAACACCTCTGATCATGACTTCATGCCCTGTACCGTTAATTTCGACCTGCTCTAACATGCTAATGCTGTTTTCACCTTTAATTTTCGGTGTCCATGTGGGAAATATCAGAGCTACTATAACTATTAAAATAATACTGAATATGCTGTATTTGAGTGTTTTACGTATTTTTTTGCGCATGTAATGCTCCTTAAATATAAGTTTCATTTGTAATTCTACCAACAGTTCCTTTATCGTAACGGATACAACAATTCAACGGGTTCTATCATCAGCTCTTCTTGGAAGATGTAATTGTGATCGGCTCCTACGATACAGAGGATTCGTTTTCCTGGATGAGCTTCAATTGTATTTTTGACTCTTTGAATCATAATCTGATTACGGACCACCCATCGAAAGTTCTGTGCCTTCGCGTTTACCTGATGCAACCATTCATACTTTTGTCTGGTTACACGATCGAACTCCTTCGAATTAAAAGGAATCTCGCCAAACTGATACGTCTCCATTTGCTCCGCAAACCAATGATCATCCTGTTGTTCAAGTTCTTTGCGTTCCACGCCCGAATAACCGTTGAATGGATCAAAAGCATTCCACACATCCAATTCAAACCAATCTATAGGGACAAATGGGATGTTATGCTCCTCGCATAAAGGGAAGACCAATTCCCAATACTCACTGGCTGGTTCTCCCCAGTATCCTCTATCATGTTTGTCCTTCAGATACCTCAACCAACTCTGCGGATGAACTTCACCACAAATGAGATCTGGTTTAAACTCAGTAATCACATCCTTGTAAAGGGAAAGGGAACAATGATATCGCTCTCTGAGTTCTGGATTATGAATGGTTCCGAGTATCCCAACCGTTGTCATGTGCCCAGCTCCTTTATCATGTGTATATCTTTCGGCTCTTTGTCATAAAGTTCATGATCAATTTCACTAGTAATCTGGCTGCCCTGGCTTCTGTAAAAGGATACTGCCGATCTCGTCTCTGTGGAGGAAATATACAGATACTGTGCGCCACGTTTCTTAGCCTCTTCACCTAATTGGTTTAAAATACGTTTTCCAATACCTTGTCTTCTGTACCCGCGTGAGACATACATCAAGTCAACTTGTAATTGATTTTGTTCTCTTCCTCTAAGTTGATGTGCCAGCACTCCAAATCCGATTAATTGATCGTCAGCAAACGCGCCATATGCCATGCCACCTTGTTCTAATTCATAGACATATCGATTTTGAATCTCTTTCAAAAGCATCTCATCCCAGTTTGAGCACTCATGATTTTGTTCAAGCTCAACCAATCGGTTCTCTCTCATTTCATAGATGAGATCAATATGTTCCGAGCGATCTATTTCCTGCAGCTGATTCACATCATCAAGGGTCAACGTTCTATACGTTATCATGGTCGTTTCCATCCATTCTTTCCTAAGTTATTTCTAAAATCCTATGGCTTTATTGATCGAAGTCTGTATTTATCAAAGACCCTTTTATCGTACAAAATAGTGTATTCCTTGTTCTCTTCAATTAGTTTAGACATATCCATTGGAACGGCTATTGTTCTTTCAAGATTATTAAAATTAATTACAGTCATTTCATTTTCACTAATCTTTTGAACAGTAACTGCTTCAAAAATTGAAGTTCGAAAGGAATCCCATAACAAAATTAAAAGCAATAAAAGTAATAGTGACATGATGAGTCCCTTATTCTTATTCACTAATTCTTTTCATCTCCTTTAGTTTCAAAACAGAGTTCCTCCAACTAAAACTAGCTTATTTTAATTACTGGTAACTCATTCAAATGATTTATTTCAATGGTGTATTTCTTAAGCTCATAGTTCTCAAGTCCATCCCATCTGTCTGAGAAACGATGAAACATATCTCCGAAGTTCATCCCTTCAGGTAATACATCCACAAGCTTTATTTCATCAATTTCAGACTCCGGTAAGCTCTCCAGCAATTTAACCTCAGCATAAGAAACCATACCAAAGCTCCCATTCCATTCATATACACCATAAGGTATTAATTCGAAGCGTACTGCCCCTGTCTCTTCATAGAGTTCTCGACTTGCCGTGTGTAAAAGTGTTTCCCCTATTTCTTTGTTGCCTCCTGGAATTTCCCAACCTCCTCTTTTCCTATTTTTGATAATGATGAATTTATGGTTATATTTAGCGATTATCACTGCAAATTTGATTAACTCTGGATCAAGTTCATCTAGATCAAACCATTGGCTCATGTTATCTCTCCCATAAACAACTATTCTTTCAATATATAATTGTTAAACCACTGAAGTGGTAACAAGCTATTATCGGAAATAATCGTTGTGAATACCGCAACCAATCCTCGATCTTGGTTAACAAAGATATACTGCCCTCTGAAATGTTGAGTCTTTCATTTCATTGCCAACCTGTAGATCACTTCATCATCTAAATTGGTTCTGTTCTCACTAATGAAAGACATGCTCTTATACAAATTCTGTGCTATTTCGTTATCCCGTTCAACCGTTAATGAAATAACCTTGCACAACGGATGCAGTTTTGTAATGTAATCTAGAATGGCTCTTATAGCGCGCTTTCCCATTCCTTTGCCTTGATAGGATTTATCGATTTGAAAACCACCAATCCAGTAATTATCTGTACTATCGGGAGTATAACTCAGATAAAAGAAACCAAATACCTTCCCATCAATCTCAAGTACGTAAGGATCAAATGCTTCATCCCACGGTTTTATATAGGCGTAAGCGATCCCCTCAATAACAGATGGAACTAATGACGCTTGGTGTTTATACAAAGAGATCTTCAGCGCCTCTTCCCAATTCTCTCGTGAGACTGGTAGTATTTTTATATTCAACACTGCACCTCCTCTTTCGACAATCCTTGATTAATTCTAACGTTCTTTTCACTCTCACTTACAACCGCTTCCAATTGATGTTCAATCAACTGTATCACTTGTTTTTTATTCTTAGTGATCATTGCTGTCTTGTTATTTTCGGTAATCACATCTATGGCTGCACCTATATTATATTGATGGTTCCACTTCACAATCATCTTGCATAAGTCCTTGAATGACTGCTTGTAATTCCACGGTCGCAATCCCGTTCTGGACAATACAAACCTCTTTATAATCCGATAATCTCTAATGAACACATTTGGATTTAATACAAAAATCAAATCTGCTTCTTGTATGGATGTTAAAGTCCAATCTTTGTACTGCACTCCTTCTATGATCCAGGCTTCTGAACTGACAATAGATTGGAAGGATTCGTCCCTAACCTTTTCAGGATATCTCAGATTTTCGGCGCTTCTGTCCCATATGAGATTGTCTAATTCATAGGAAGGAATACCGAATTTATCCGACAATTCTTTGGCTAATGTTGATTTCCCACTACCGCAAGATCCAATAATTCGTATTCTCATACATATTCTTTCTTCAAAAATGCATAGATGACATTATCAACAAATCGATTTTTCCAAATAAAATGTTCTTTCAATATGCCTTCTTCACTGAACCCAATTTTCTCAAGCAACTTCCTTGATCCCGCGTTCTCTGGCTCTACAAATGCTTCAATTCTGTTTAATTCAAGGTTCTTAAATCCATATTCAACGATTTTCCGAGTTACCTCGGTCATGTAACCCTGCCGCCAGAACTCCGGTGTTAACTCATATCCCATCACAGCTTTATAATGTTGTTTCATCCAACCATGAAATCCGCATGTTCCAATAATTCTGTTATCCGATTTCAAAGCAATCCCCCAGCGGATCACCTGACCATTTTCGAATCGTTCTTTCCACCTTTGTATAAGTTCTTCTGCTTGTTTTGTATTCGTAAAAGTTTCTACATCGTAGAATCTTGTAACTTCATCTGAAGAAAAAATATGAAATATGTCTTGGGAATCACTCTGTTTAATCTCTCTTAACAGCAATCTTTTGGTTTCTAATTCAGGAAATGGAGTCATCATCCATTCACCTCAATGGAGTACACTGCTACCTTTTTCCCAATGATGTCTACGTCCTTCTCGTGTTTCATGCCATTCTTTTGCGCGACTTTCATAGAACCCACATTGCCATGTTGAATTAAAGATATTAATCTTTTCTGTTTCAAGTAATCCATGCCATATTCTTTCCACGCTTTTGCTTGTTCATATCCGTAACCCATTCCCCAGTATTGCTCTATAACCCAGTAACCAACTTCAAGCTCATCATTGCCTTCAATGATTTGAGGAATCAGTCCAGAGGTTCCAATCAACTTGTTATCCTCTTTATTAAATGCGAGGAACAGCCCTTTATCGTCTTTATTCCAGTTGATGAACTTTTCCAAGCTTTGCATGGTTTCTTCCTTCGTCCAGGGTCCTCCATGTCTTATGAATTTCATCATATTTGGCTCACGAGTCATCTCAAAAAGTAAATCAAAATCATTTTTGGTATATTTCTGAAATATAAGTCGTTCTGTCTCCATCATACTTTCATCTCCTTTTTCTTATATTTCTCTTCAAAATCGTTTGTTCGCGATCTACTGTTGATGTGAAAAATGCTTGCCTAATTTCTTCTCGAAATACTTCTTTATACCGATGTCTTCCGATCTGATCAAAACGCGCTTGAACTCGCTCTACGTGTTCTGTATCTGATTTTATATTTTTCTCAATCTCTTCGTATTGTTCAAGGGTGTCGTATTCCCACATCGCAAAAATTTCACTGGTTTCATCATCGATTGGTGTATGCCATCTTCCAATAAGTCTTGATCCGTATTTCAACTGGGATGGCAGCAAAACATCATTAAATAGAGCATTAAACTCTTCTACAAAAGAAGTCGCAATAACATAGGTTTTTCTCCTATATATCATCCTCTGTACCTCCTTATGAGTATTAGAAACAATACACTTATCTCGTCACAATTCCCGATGTAATTTTCATGTTTGGAGCGTAAGTTAACCATGAGTTTTCATTAAACTTCCTAGCAAATACACTCTCTGCTTCATATTCTCTATTCGCTTCTTCTGAATTCAGTCCTCTTTCCATCAAATGAGTAACTCCTTCATGTCTGTCATTCGGTTCTTGTCCCAATCCTTCTTCTTTTAATGCATGAAAAAGCTTTTCCTTATCCGAATCTGCCATGTGTTGATCTAAGAAGTTAACCTTGTCACTCACCCGGCATTCTACATTTCTCAAGCCAAGTTGGCTAAGCAGGATTGGAATCTTCATACCGATATTTCCGTCTTTACCATTCCGTTTGGTATCCTCCTCGAACAATTTTTGGAGAACACCAAGCTGAACAATCTTGGATTGTTCAAGTCCATGTAATTCATAATTTGACATATTAGCGATCCAATGAGGTTCAAAACATATCATTCTACCCTCATCTACTAGACTTTCAATCATCTTCTGAAGAATGGTGATCGGCTCTGTTGTATGTAATAAGAAGGCATGACTTATCGCAATTTCGTATTGACGTTTCACTTGCACTGTTTCAATGTCATCTACTATAAAAGTCGTTTGATAAGAGGTCTTTGAGAAAATCTCTTTGGCCTGCGTAATTAATTCCTTACCTCTGTCTAATCCGGTATAGGTTGATCCCTCGGGTAATAAAGGAAGCAGTTTCAAGCCGAGATAGCCATATCCACACCCATAGTCGATAATATCTACTGAATTTTCAATATTCCATACACGTTGAACCAGAAACTCAAGATAATCATCGTTATAATAAAGCCATCGCGTATTTCTCAGATATTCAATCTGGTCATCCCAATAATACTCAGACAAGGTGAAATCCCTCCTTCATAAGATGTAATCGTATTCATAAACATTCAAATATTATAGGAGATTTTCACTCACATCCTGGTTGAAGAGCTATTGAGCAGAACCCTCATAAAATGCCTATCATATGTATTAAAATTGCCGTGCAGCATATGTAATGACAATGTATTCCGCTCCTCTATATCGTTACTATAAAACTAAGCATTCCAATTACTTACATAAGTGTACTACGAAAATATGGGAGGGTCTATCCAACCTTAGCAGCTAACTCCACGCGCCTTTATCACCAGACCGATAGTTAATACTTGTAGTTGCCAATAAACTAGAGAAAAATGATAAACTGATCTTAGTATACAGGACATATTGTAGGGGATATATTTTTCACACCAACGCAGTACATTTATTTTATCTGCGTATATTTGCTTTATATTTTATGATTGGGAGGTCAACATAATGGATTTGGTAAACAAATTTTTAAATCGATTAAGAGCAGCATTATCACCAGAAGAACTTGAGGAACTGAAAACAGCGAGCGGTGCTACAAAAGAAGATATAACTACATTAAGATCAAAATATCCAAATTGTCCAGAATCACTCATCGTTTTACTTGAAAATATTGATGGTACATATTGGAGGAAGTACGGAGAAAAAGAAATTACGGTTTGTATTCTTGGCTCAGATGTTGAAGAAGGTAGATATCCATATTACTTACTGTCTACCCAACAAATGCTCGAAAGTTCAAAAAATGAAGAAGACGTCTCTTATCTTTTAGAATACGAAGATGAAGAGGATGCCGTTGACTCTAAGATCAATCCTGAGGGACTTCTTCCAGGGAAATATATTCATTTTTCAGACTGTATGAACAATGGTGGAACATCCAGACTTTATATTGATTTTAATCCTACTGATGGAGGTGTACGTGGTCAAATCATTCGCTTTTTGCACGACCCTGACGAATACGTAGTGATTGCAAACAGCTTTGACGAGTATTTACAGGGGCTTGTTGACAGTGGTTTTGTTTTTCTAAACGAAGAAGAGTAATAAAGTTGCACATAAACTTGTTGAGATGAATAAAGAGACAGCTTTTTCGCTGTCTCTGTTACAATCTATCATACAAAGTGACGAGGTACGGATTATTTCAATCGATATTTTTCATTATTTATAATTTCACTCACTATTTCAGGTAATTGTTCTTCTGTAAAATGATTAGTATACAGCTTGTTATCTACTCTCAGATCCGGATGATTTTCAAACTCGTCCAGCAGAATTATACTTCTTTCTTTCATTTGATATTCTTCTGCTCTTAGACCGTCTCTGCGAATAATGGTTTGACGATCAACCATCAATACAACATAGATTATGCGAACATGATAGTCTGCCAATTCTGTCATTAATCCATCAATGTCTTCCGGAAAGGCCACATAATCCAGCACTACATCGTATTTATAATTCAATAAGTTTTTCACCAGACTAGATATATTTTTCCAAGTTAAGTCGTGTGTATCCTTATCAAGCCAGGGTTTACCTCGCCCTTTGACCGGAAAGTGACTAACCGCATCTCCAGAAATGTAGGCACTTTTATCTAAAGTCTGAACTAGCAGCTTGGAAGTTGTAGATTTCCCTACTCCAGGGGGGCCAGATATAATATATAGGTTTTTACTCATTTCGTATTCTCCTTACAATATCTTTTGGAAACTTCCGATATCCAGCTTTCTATCAAATTTATATCCGATCTCTTTAAACAGAGCACATTGTTCGTAACCATTTCTCTCAAATAATGTTTTACTTCTTGTATTCTCCATGCAAATCGTCGCAATTAAGGTATGGAATCCTTGTTCTTTTGCAATCTTCTCAATAAAACGTAGTGCATGTTTCCCCAAGCCTTTTCCCAAAATATCGGGCTTTAAATATATGGTGACCTCACCGCAAATGTCATATGCCTGTTTACTCTTATACTGGGTGATCAGAACATAGCCCATCATTTGATTGTTTTCAAGAATTACGTAAGTTTTATACCGTGTATCCTTGTTCATCACAGAGGATTTAATCTGATCAAGATCTAATTCCTCCGTATGAAACGAAATCGTTGTATTCATTACATAATAGTTATAAATCTCTCTAATTTCAGGGAGGTGCTGTTCGGTTACCTCTTCAAAAGTCACAGTCGTCAATTAGGTTCCATCCTCTTCTGTTCATTTTCTTCAAAATAATTTCGATGATTTCACGTGTCTCCAGATGATCGGTAATAATGCGAGTTTGAAATTGTTCATCCTTGAATGCTTCAACACACTTTGGTGCTTGTTGATACTGCCAGCCTCCATATTCATCTCCGCGTTTAGCCAAACGATGATAAATCGTCTCTTCTGTAGCCGTAAGGCAAAAATGATGAATGTCCTGATCGATCTCTTTTAACCCGTTATAAATGTAATTAAAGTTTTCCTCTTTATAGATGGTCATGGGGACAATTAAGTGTTTGTTGTATTTCTGCTTTACTTCTTTAGCCGTTTTTACGGTCAGAATTTTCCACAGATCGATATCTTGAAAATCATCCGTACGTTCCCTTTCCTCTCTACAATTCTCCGGAAGAAGTTTTCTCAGCATATAACCTATTTCTTCAGGATCGTAGATCATACTGTTTGCAATCAAAGGTTGGAGTGCTTCTGCTGCTGAAGTTTTTCCCGAACCAAACGCTCCGTTAATCATGATGATCATTTGATCACTCCACTTCTATTCAATGAAATTTTTCAATAGAAACCAGATTCTTCACATACAATTTCATCCATTATAAATGTTTTCCTTCCACTTTTGTGTTACAAAATGGGCAAAAACATGATGAACTCCCATTGGGTCAACCCAACGGGAGTTCATCATAGTGCATTATTTTTCAATCAGCCTTAAGCTTGTTAATGTATTTCCAAGTAATCGATGTACATATCCCATGTCCCGTCATCGGCTGTTACAACCAACTCAATGACCTGATTTCCCGTTCCATGGCTGATATTATTCAGGGTATAGACCGCTGGTGAACTCCCGCCAAAGTAAAAGGTCCCCTTGGTCTGTCCTCCAATCTTCAAATCCACTCTAGCCATGTTGGCATTGTTTGAAGCTCCACGAAGCGAGAAATTATGAGTGCTCGTTGCAAAATTCTGAGTGTATTTAACCAAATCATTGTTGGCATAAAGGACCACGCCATTGAAAGGAGAACTGATATTGCCGGTGTATTGTCCACCTTTGGTCATATTCTCGGCTTCTACTTTTGTTGACGTACCTGGGGGATTGGTGGTGCTGCCATCAGGAGCGACTGCCCGACCTGTCGTCGGTGAGATCATGCCGGAGCAAAGGCCACGATTCTTCAGATTTTGTGCAATCTGTGGAATGGCTTGAAGTGTCGTCTGGTACTGATCATGCATTAGAATGACGTCACCACTTTTCATCGTGTTCACAGCTGCCACGATCTGGGCTGCGCTGGCACCATTCCAGTCTTGGGAATCTACGTTCCACAGTACTTCCTTCAAACCGTTTTGGCTCACAACGGATTTCAAAGTCGCATTTGTCGCACCGTAAGGAGGTCTGAACAGTTTAGGTGAACTTCCGGTAATGGACTGGATCGTCTGCTGTGTCCGAGTAATCTCTGACGACATCTGAGAACTGTTTAATGTAGTCATGTTTGGATGTGTATAGGAATGATTGCCAATCCACATCCCAGCTGCCACCTGTGCAGTAACCAGAGATTTATTATTTTGTGCATTTTGTCCAACATTGAACATCGTTGCCCGTAAGCCCGCCTGCTTCAACGCGTTAAGCATGTTTGTTGTATTTCCAGATGGGCCATCATCAAACGTCAGACCTACATAACCATTCGGACAACTTGCATCTGCAGCACGAGCATTGGGCACCCCTGGAATAGAAAACAAGGTACCGAAAAGTGCGAGAGATATTACCACCTTTGCCAGCTTTACTTTGAACATAAAATTACCTCCTCATAATATATTGACAGCATAATACCTTTTACACTCCCTCTCTTTATCGAACTTTCACCCCTCAAAAAAAAGCGCTTTCAAAAGTATGCAAACCGCTACGTCTTTTCTCATAGAAAAGAACTTTAGTTCAAGGTGAGTTCAGTATAAACGATAAGTTTATTTAAAGTAAATTGAATTTTATCCAAAATGTTCTATTTTTCGCATATTCTAGAATCGCCTGTTGTACATCTCCCGTCTAGCACTCTCCTGTGTAAAAATGTCCTCCGGGGGTGCCATGCGCTTCGGGAGTGTACGCCCTGCAATAATTTCTTTTGTAGCCTGCATAAGCTGAGGACCAAGCAGCGGGTTACATTCCACCACAGCGTTGATTTTCCCACTGGCTAGAATTTCAAGTGCTTTGCGGGAGCCGTCCACCGAAACAATGATAATGTCCTCTCCCGGCTTCAGCCCAGCTTCTTCAATCGCTTGAATGGCGCCAAAAGCCATTTCATCATTATGGGCAAAAAGAACCTGCGGCCGTTCATCTTCCGGGACCTGAAGGAATTCTTTCATCACTTGTTTGCCATTGTCCTCCGTAAAATCGGCAGGAGCACTTTGTGAGAAGATGATATCTGCTCTGGTGTCGAAAATGCTTCTAAAGCCCTCGCCACGCTGGATAGAGGGTGTAGAACCACTCGTGCCTTGCAGTTCGGCAATCCGTATCAAACCCGAATGATTTCGCATCCGATCCTGAATGTACTTCCCAGCCTTCACACCTTCCTCATAAAAGTCCGATCCAATCGTTGTCACAAAAAGTGAAGTGTCTTTAACATCAACTGACCGGTCTACGATGATCACAGGTATACCTGCATCCCTGGCCTCCTGAAGAATACCATCCCAGCCCGATTCCACGACCGGTGCAATGGCAATGACATCCACCTTTTGCCTGATGAACGACCGAACAGCCTCGAACTGTTTCGTCTGAGACTGTTCTGCATTTTTTATTACAAGGGAGATTCCCGATTCTGCCGCAGCATTCCGGATAGACGTGGAGTTTGCCAGACGCCAGGCACTCTCTCTACCCAGTTGTGAAAAACCCAAGACAATCGGTTTCGTAGAGGTATCCCTTGCTACCGCTGATTCCATCCATTCCTCAACAGATGGGAGAGTTTCCAAGTTGTTAGACGAGATGGGAGGAGACACAGATTCAGACTCAGGTGTTGTACAACCGACAAGCAGCAGTAGCAGTATGAACAAATGCAACCCGATCATATGTCTTCTCATTCACGCATCTCCCATCTCCATGTTAGTCTCTGCTGCCACCGATGCAGAGCACATCTAGTGATATAATTGTGTCGGTATTTGTGTGCAATTTCATTTCATTCGATCCACTTAATGCAGTGATTTCGAGGATACTCGCCGCCCGCTAAGCAGTCGTTGGAATAAAATAAAAACAAACAACATTAGGCCAATCACAATCTTGGTCCACCATGAGCTTAGCGTGCCTTCGAAGCTAATTATAGTTTGGATAGCCCCCTGGATCAATACACCAATAAAGGTTCCCGCCACATACCCCACACCACCTGTTAACAAGGTGCCTCCTATTACAACAGCGGCGATGGTATCGAGTTCAAGACCCATGGCGTGTAATCCATAACCGGATAACATGTAAAAGGTGAAGACAACACCGGCAAGCGCGGAGCATAAACCGCTGAACGTGTACACCAGGATTTTGGTACGTGCAACCGGCAGTCCCATAAGCAGCGCGGATTGCTCGCTTCCGCCGATGGCGTAAACGTTGCGCCCGAACCGGGTGTAATGTGCCAGGTAGATCGCGAGCAGTACAATGACCAGAGCAATAATCACATTAATGGAGACAAAGCTGCCCCCTGGCAGGGAAATTTTCGCCTGCGCAACCTGTGTGTAAAATGGATTTGTAATGGTAATGGTGTCGAGACTAATGACATAACACAGCCCCCGCGCCAAAAACATGCCTGCCAGTGTCACGATGAAAGGCTGAATTTTAAAATAGTGGATGATCGCCCCCATGACTGTGCCAAAGAGCGCACCCATGACAAGCACCATCGGTATAACGATCGCAGGCGACCACCCTTGCTTCTCGACCAGACTTGCGCTAATGATGGTCGTCAGCGCAATGACAGAACCTACCGACAGGTCGATTCCTCCCGATACAATCACAAATGTCATGCCAATCGCCGTGATAATCAGAAATGCGTTATCAATGAGAAGATTAAGTAGTACCTGTGTGGAAAAGAACCCTGTATACCGGAAAGAGCCTATAGCAAACATCACGGCCAGCAAACCGAAGGTGACAAGGACCGGGAGATACTTACGATTAAGAAACATGGCGGTTAACCCCCTGTTCGGCTGGAAACTTCCGTTTTTTCCAACGGATCACCATGGAATTGCGGAATGAATCGGATTGAATCAAACATACGGCCAGTACAACAAAGGCTTTGACAACCAGCGTAACTTCTGGCGGGACGCCAATCATATAGATCGTCGTTGTTAAGGTTTGGATAATGAGTGCTCCAACGACGGTACCCATTAGATAGAAACGACCACCATTGAGCGAAGTACCCCCGATGACTACCGCAAGAATGGCATCAAGTTCATACCACAGACCTGCGTTATTTCCATCCGCACTGGATACATTCGAGCTGAGAATAAGCCCGGCGATGCCGGCACACAGACCACAGAAGACATATACCGTGAGAATAACCGTTTTTGAACGAATACCTGCCAGTTGGCTCGCGTTTGCGTTGCTTCCGACCGATTCAATAAACAGTCCCAGTGCCGTTTTTCTCGTCAGCAATGAGGCAACAAGCAGCACAGTTAATACGATGAAGATGGAAAAAGGTAATGCTGCAAGCGAACCTGCCCCGATATAGGCGTAGTTTGCATTGGATACCGTAATAATCTGTCCACTCGTAATTAATTGCGCAATCCCACGTCCGGCTACCATCAGGATAAGCGTTGCAATAATGGGCTGGATTCGGGCAACCGAAACCAGCGCCCCGTTCCATATGCCCAAGATCAGTGAGAGACCTATAGATAATCCAAGTGCACCCAACACAAGCCAAAGCGAACTCTGATCCACTCCTCTGCTGATGCTCATACAAGCCACGGCACCGGAGATCGCTACAATGGAGCCCACGGACAAGTCGATACCTCCGGTCGCAATCACCAGTGTCATACCGATCGATACCAGAATTAAAGGCGCTCCAAAATTGAGAATATCAATCAAGCTGCCATACAGATTCCCTTCACGCATGACGAGGGAGAAGAAATCCGGAGAGTACAGCAAATTAAAGATTAAAAGTAAACCAAGCATACATAACGGCCAAAACAAATGATGTTTACGCATCTTGCCCGCCATCTCTTTAACCTCCTGCCATTGCTTTCATGATTTGCTGTTGATGGATCTGATCCCCGCTAAGTTCTTTCACTTTTTTGCGGTCCCGGATTACGGCAATTCGGTGGCTGACACGAATCACTTCTTCCAGCTCGGACGAAATGAACAGCACGGCCATGCCCTGCTTCGACAGAGAGAGCACCAGCTTCTGTATTTCAGTCTTGGCACCGATATCAATTCCACGCGTAGGTTCATCGAGAATCAACAGATCGGGGTTCATCAGCAGCCACCGTGCAAGCAACACCTTTTGCTGATTACCGCCGCTCAGATTTTTAATTAAATGCTCCGGGTTTTTCGGATGGATATTTAACAGGTTGATGTACTTTTCGGCGATCTCATCCTGTTTCTTGCGTGAGATTGGTTTGGACCAACCTCGTGTCGCTTGTAAAGCCAGAATAATGTTCTCCCGAATGGTCAAATCATCGATTATGCCTTCGGTTTTACGGTTCTCGGAGCAAAAAGCAATATTCTGATCAATTGCATGACGCGGCGACTTGACCGTACTTCCTGTATCTACAACGAGCAGCTTGCCTACATCTGAACGATCTGCACCAAAGAAAAGGCGAGCGATCTCGGTACGACCAGACCCCAATAACCCAGCCAAGCCCACGACTTCTCCCTTGCGAATGTCCAGATCGAACGGCTCAATGGCGCCTTTCCGTCCAAGTGCCTTGGCGGTAATTAACAGTTCTCCCGACTCCGCCTGGGCAGCATCCGCTTCCTTCGGAAGCTCCTCAAGCACCTCGAGCTCCTTGCCGATCATCTTGAGCACCAGTTCCATGCGTGGAAGTTCTGCGGCTATGTACTCTCCTTCCAATTCCCCGTTACGGAGCACCGTTAGACGATCCGACATTTCGTATACCTGATCAAGAAAATGAGTAACAAAAAGAATTGCGAGACCTTCACTCTTTAATTTGTGCATAATACGAAACAGTTGCTGAACCTCGTTTTTGTCCAGACTGGATGTGGGTTCATCCAATATGAGCACTTTGGCCGAGATGCTGAGTGCTCTTGCAATTGCAATCAGTTGTTGCATCGCGACCGAGTAGGTCTGTAAAGGAGCCTTAACGTCGATGGACAGATGTAATCTGTCTCGCAGAATGTTCTCCGCATCTTTGTTCATTTGTTTCCAATTGATTTTGCCAAATCGCATGGGTTCCCGCCCGATGAAAATATTCTCAGCAACCGTTAAGTTGGGACAGAGATTGACCTCCTGGTAAACGGTACTGATTCCCGCCTTTTGCGCTTCAAGCGGACCGGAGATCGAAAGATCCCGGTTATCCATGCTTACCGTTCCTTCATCAATGGAATAAACGCCGGTCAAAACTTTAATAAGCGTCGACTTCCCCGCTCCGTTCTCACCCATCAAGGCATGAATCTCGCCCGGAAACAAGCGAAAGCTGACGCTGGACAGCGCTTTAACCCCGGGAAATTGTTTGGTGATGCCTGTCATTTGCAAAATGGGTGCTTGCTCGGCCATATAACCCTCTCCTTTGTTATGGAAAAAAGTCATTTAGCGACAGCCTGGTCGAAAAATGACTTTTCGGTGTTATACGAATCTGCTTTTAATATTCGCGTGTTGGCAATGCTTCTTTGGCTTGCTCCGATGTGAAGGTCGTCTCATCCGTAACAATTCGGGGTTCGATGTCTTTCCCGTCTACTACCGATTGAACCGCTTCCATTAATTGAGGTCCTAACAACGGATTACATTCAACGATAAAGTTGATTTTGCCATCAGCAGCAGCCTGCATCCCATCCTTCACGGCATCCACAGAGATAATGGTAATATCTACGCCTGGTTTCAATCCTGCCGCTTCAATGGCCTGAATTGCACCAAGTGCCATATCGTCATTATGTGCATAGAGAACATCTATTTTTTTATGTGCTTTGAGGAAAGCTTGCATGACTTCTTTGCCTTTGGCACGTGTAAAGTCACCCGATTGTGAAGCAATCACTTTAAGCTTCGAATTGGAAGCAATCAATTCCATAAAGCCCTCTTGACGGTCATTCGCCGGTGCGGAGCCTGTAGTGCCCTGCAGCTCAACGATATTGATCTCGTCTTGTGTGTCCTTGTATTGGTCACTAAGCCACTGACCTGCTTTGCGTCCTTCTTCTACAAAGTCGGAGCCAATAAAGGTTTTGTAGAGGGTTTTATCCGGGGAATCCACAGCACGGTCCGTCAAAATCACGGGAATTCCTGCATCCTTCGCTTCCTTCAATACGGTATCCCAACCGGATTCTACAACAGGGGAAAAAGCGATCACCGTCACCTTCTGTTGTATGAAGGATCGCAAAGCTTTAATTTGATTTTCCTGCTTCTGCTGCGCATCGGAGAATTTCAAATCATAACCCGCTTCTTTGGCTGAATCCTGAATCGACTTGGTATTCGCCGAACGCCAGCCACTCTCCGCACCAACCTGCGAAAAACCAAGCGTAATTGTTTTGGCGCTGGCAGGTGTACTGCCATTCCCACTCGTTGAAGTTTCATTATCGGAGCCTGCTCCTCCATTGGTACTGCTACATGCCGTGCTGACCAGCATCACCATAGCCAATGTTATGGCAAGTCCCCACTTTTTTTTGGTTCGCATGTTGTGATCCTCCCTTTTTCGTTTCACCTTGTGGTGTGACCACATTATAAAACGCTTTCATTACGAGCTTATATGGAGTCTCATACTTTATTTATGTAATAATTTAGTAATTTCAAAAAATGGAGTTTAAAAAGTGTAATTTCTTTGTTTAATTGTGTAGTATTTAGCGATTCTCTTACATATTAGAAAATCATGTTATACTAATGATACATTTTTGATCCCTTCAGATGGAGTGGAATACGTTGAAACTCATTCAATGGATTGCTTCAAGCCTCAGGCTTAAATTACTCAGCATGTTTATCATCCTCAGTTCAGTACCACTGATCGTGGTTGGATTGATTTCTTACCACAAATCTTATACGGTCGTATCCAATCATAACAAGGCCTCGACACAGCTGGTTGCCGACCAGCTTGCCAGGAACATTGACATCTTGTTTGAAGATACGGAACGGCTGCTCGAACTGGGCAAGAACCCGCAAGTGCTTCAATATCTGTATTCTCAATCGGAGTCCTACCCGGAAGCCAAAGCCATCCTTCAGACATACAATCTTTATCGGGAAACCTACAAGTATGACAAGGTACTTAATATCTCGTTCGTGAATTTTTATGGAAAAGGCATAAGTGAACGAAAAGGCGTGTTCAAGCTGGAACGAAATCCGCTGCGTAACCCGTACTTCAAGTATCTGATACAGTATCCGGATGCCATTCTGCGCATTCCTCATTCTGCAGCCTATGCCGAATATAACAGGCTGGATGGGTTTGCTTACCCTAAACAGAATGCGCTTTCAATTATAACCACGGTCAAAGAGAGAATTACACATGAGGTCATCGGGTTCATAGTAATTGATTTAAATGATTCGTTCATTGATGATTTTTTGACGAATACCCCCATTAAGGATTCCGGTTTTTTCTATATTAGTGATCAACACGGAAATACACTCTTCAGGCCGGATGCCACCACGGCATCCATAACCATGATGGATCAGATCCGATCGGTCCCTTTACATCTACAGCACGACAGCTTTATTCTGTCTGCAGGATCCAAGCCCCAGTTTGTTGTATACAGCACCTCAAAACAGACCGGATGGAAAATGATCGGGGTAGCTCCTTATCAGGAAATCATTGCAGAGGCCAATAGCATTCGCCAATTAATCATCATCACGGTTTTGTTAAGTGCCTTCTTTGCAATATCGTTATATTTTTTCCTGAATAATCGACTGATTCTTCCCATCCAAATTCTGATGAACAAGATGCGTAAAGCTGCAAACGGTTACTTGGAAGCCAAAGTCACACCACACGGCTCGGACGAAATTGCTGATCTGGGCAAAAGCTTCAACGTGATGCTGGATAAGCTCAAAATGCTAATCGAAAAGAGCATCCGGGAGAATGAACAGGTGAAAATAGCTGAACTACGTACGCTGCAAGCTCAAATCAACCCTCATTTCCTGTATAACACGTTGGAGTCTATTTTATGGATGGCTGAAGCAGAGAAAAAAGAAAATGTAATCAAACTTGTGCAAGCCCTCTCGAAGTTCTTTCGTTTGAGTCTGAACAAAGGATTCGACTGGGTATCCATTCAAACCGAGCTTGAACATGCGCGGAGTTACTTGGTTATTCAACAGATGAGGTACCACGATATTCTCACCTACGAGATCAGCGTTGATCGTGAGCTTCAGGATTATCCCATTTTGAAAATGACGCTGCAGCCCCTGATTGAAAACGCGCTCTATCATGGGATCAAGAACAAACGCGGTCAAGGGCTGATATCCATACATGGATATGTAGAGGACAATAGCATCATTCTCACCGTACAGGACAACGGAATTGGCATGTCTGCGGATCGATTGGCACAATTACGTGAAGAGCTGGAGAAGCCGGCTGCTTCCCGTTCACCCCAAGATGACGAGCAGGAAGGCGGATTCGGTCTGCTCAATGTACATCACCGGATTCGACTATATTTTGGACCATCTTATGGTGTTGAAATGGAAAGTACGTATATGGAAGGCAGCACATTTATGATTCGTATCCCCAAAAGCAAGGAGGTTAACCGTTGAAAAAGGTGATGATCGTGGATGACGAAATTGGAATTCGGGAGAATATACGGAGCTGCATCGATTGGGAAAAGGAAGGTTTTCACTACTGCGGGGATGCACCCGACGGTGAGCTTGCGTTACCTTTAATTCATGAATGGGCTCCGGATATTTTGATTACAGATATCAAAATGCCATTTATGAACGGATTGGAACTGACCTCCATCGTTCGCACTCAACAACCTGATATCAAAATCATTATCATGAGTGGTCATGATGAATTCAGCTATGCCCAGGAGGCCATCCGACTTGGTGTGACCGAGTACTGTCTAAAGCCCATTAGTGCAGCAGAGCTAATCCAAATGCTGCATAAGGTCAGCAAACAAATGGATGAAGAACATCAACGCATGACAAACCGGACGATCACCAAAGAAAAACTGCTGGCCGATCTGTGCGGAGGACTCATCGGTACAACCGATGCAATTGAATCAGCCAAACAACTCTCACTTCCTCTCTCGGCCAGGTATTATACCATTGTCATTATCGACGTTCGATTAACAGATGATTCCCGGGACCCGGAATCCCTGATGAAGAAGCTACTTCCCATACTGGAGGAAACTCGTGATCCCCACGTTGAACTTCTTCCTTATATTCGAAGCCGAACCGAGTTGGTGCTTCTGCTCAAGTATCACTCCGATGACAGCATATCCGTATATCTGGAGCAGCTTCGCGGGCGGGTTCGTATGGAACTTGAACATATGTTCAAATGTAATATTATTCTGGGCATTGGCAGTCAACAGGAGCGTCTGCAAGGAATTCATGTCTCGTATCTGGAAGCGGAGGAGGATAAATATATTACCCGGCTCACCCTTCAGAACAGAGCTTCTCTACGTGAAATCAACCCGGATGAGCACACGACTCTTTTTCTCGACAGGAATTCTTTTCTTGAATTCCTCAAAATCGGCAGCCCCAATCTGCGTGACCATTTTGTGCAGGAGTTTGCCGCTCCATTACAGTCCTTTGACTGGAAGTCCTCCTCGTATGGCTTCTATCTGTTGAATGATCTTACGCTGGAGTCGTTTCGGCTTGCGAATCAGCTGTTCCGCATGAGTGACCATTCGGATGAGAACATTACTTCCCTGCAGCAGACGATCCGGAAGATTACGTGCTGGGAGGATTGCACCCAATATCTGTGTTCCCTGCTTAACCTGTTATGGCAGAGAAGAGCAGCCTGCTCCGGAAAATACAGTGATGTCATTGATCAGGTGAAAGCCTATGTATCTCGTGAATACAATAACGAACAGGTCTCGTTGAAGATGATTTCTGCACACGTCAGAATCAGTCCAAGTCATCTAAGCAAGATTTTCAGTCAGGAAACTGGTCAAACGATAACGGAGTATCTAACCCAGATTCGAATCGGCAAAGCCAAGGAGCTGCTGAAAACAACCAACAACAAAACCTTTGAGGTTGCTTACAAAGTTGGTTACAATGACTCTCACTATTTTTCTAATATATTCAAGAAAACAACAGGTTTTACACCAAGAGAATACCGAACTCAAGGGACCGAGGCATCGCAGACCAGACCATCAGATATGAGAAAAGAGCCAATGTATGAATAAAGCCAGATTTGCACTTTTACTTACACTAATACTTGTGTTCCCGATGATCATTTCATTCGGTTCGGCAAACATTCGTCCACAGCAGATGGCTGCAACACTTCCTGCGACTTCACCTGTAGAGAAATCTGCAGCGAGCAAAACTTTCGGTATTATCTATCCAATGACGTATCCAACCTATGAGATGATCACGAAGGATGCAACGGAGTATGCAGGGAAACACAGTATTACGTTAATTGTAAACGCACCTGATGAAGCCAATACCGAACAACAGATCCGTATCATGGAGAATATGATCAAACAGCATGTGGACGGGATAGCTATTTCTCCTGTGGATGCTGCTGCACTTACACCCGTTATTGATGCAGCCCAAGCTGCGGGTATTCCTGTCATTACATTTGAGTCAGATGTCCCATCCAGTCATCGAATCGCTTATGTGGGCGCCGATAACTATCGCACTGGCCAGCAGTTCGCGATGACGACTACACGACTCCTGCATAATCAAGGTATGATTCTTGTCGAGAACGGCTTGGAGGAGATGCAAGGTTTGCAACAGCGGCTTAATGGATTCATTGATTATATCCGCAGTGAAACAGACATCGAAATCTTGGAGGTTCGTTATCATCAAGGGAATGAAGATCAAGCCATGTCCGATATGGAGAACATGATTCAAGCTCACCCTCACTTCAATGCGATTATTGGGCTCGATTTTGTATCCGTCTCTGCCTCTACCCTGATCTGGAAAGCGAAAGGCCTTAACCGGCATTTAATCGCGTTCGGTGATAGCCCGACCAGTGAAAACGGGTTGCTCAACGGTCAATTGTCTGCCGTTATCTCACAGAATGAAGGAGTCTGGGGTGCCAAAATGATGGAGACCTTGTTACTCGCAAGCGACGGCGCGCCTGTGAAGGAATTTATTGATACGGGGATCATTGTAATCAATCAGGAAGGAAGTAAATAAGGTACTGTCCTCTGTCATGAAAATGACAGGAGGACAGTACCTTTTAAATTTTCGTACACGTAGTTATTACATCCGTTCATCGAAGTGTTTCTCAAGAAAGATGACCTTTTTCTGAGAGTTGCTCATATCTACCTATTACGCTTAAGCTTCATAATGACCCGATCGAGGATGAGCCCCACTCCTCCCCAAAAAATCAAATGGAACAAGTATATCAACGGCCTGAAAAATGAAGTCGTCTCTGGATTTGTATTTATTTGGGTCAACCAGTCATTCAGCAACGGATTTATAGGATTCGTTAGATAAATCAGAATATTCTTATCATCGTTCCCTGATAGATTAATGAAACATACGGTTAGCGAGAAAATAACAAACCAAAAAGTCAGCTTTTTTAGTATGTTCAGCATGACGGGTGGGTAAACCTCCTCTCAAGTATAATGAGCCCTTTTGAGAAGCTATTTCTTCCATTCGTTTTCTAGAATGCTCATCTCGATAAGATTCCAGAATGTATCTTCATGTCTTCTCGCATCACGAATAAGTCCTTCTCGTACAAAGCCCGCTTTTTCATAACATCGGATGGCTGAGACATTAAAATCAAATACACCCAGACTGATCCGGTGTAACTTCTCCTCTTCAAATCCAATTCGAAGTGCCTCATCGATCATTTGCTTTCCATAGCCTTTACCCTGATATGGCTTACCAAGAAGTACCTTACCGATACGTCCTGAACGATTATATCGATCGATACCGCCAAGAGCAATATGGCCCACAATCTCCTGAGTTGATTCATCCATCACTTTATAAATGAACTTATTCGAAGTGTTCTTATCATTCGCACCATGCAAATAATCTGCTAGCTGTTCCTTGGAAAGTGGATAATGGAACTGCGGGCCAGCCCACTGGAGTAGAAACGCTTCATCCCCACTCCATTCGATTAGTTGATCAAAATCTTCCGGTTCAAAGTATTGGAATGTAATCATATTGATCTGCCCTTTCTTTTTTTATGTCATATCATAGCCTATTTCAGTTCTCTTGTGTCGGCATGAGTTTCATCAAACGCTTTGTTTCTTATATTCATTTCACGAATGGAGTTCTGAACCCAATTCATTCTAGCTAATAAACAGATAACTCCACCCAAAACGCATATCGCGCCTATCCAATAATTCAGTGCAAAATTCACTTGATAATCACTCGGAGTATAACTTCCAGCTGCTGCTGACTGGAATGCTGCATACCCTAGTTTGGGAATCACCTCTTCAATCATTTTCGAGATCGTAATAATCACAATTCCTAACATGATAAAGAGTAATGAGAAATAATGTGTACATGCTTCAAAGAAAAGCTACCTCCTTTACAATCCAAATCGCGTGTTTTTTGGCACTACTTGCATCTTAGAAGCCGAACGACTTCGCCATCGATCAATCCCTCACTTACTCTCTGAAAACCAAGTGATTCATACAGATTCCCGGCGATACCATTTTCCGGCCTGTGTCCAATCATGATGCATTTGCAATTCAGCGATTCTTTCATTAGATCAATCAACTTCTTAAGCGATTCTCTTCCATAACCTCTGCCCTGATATTTGGTATCTATCATTAGCGCAAGAAGCCAATAGTTATCCTCATGATCTGGCTTATCTGAGTACACAGCAAAACCAACCAGATCCGAATCAGCATAGATGGCCATGGGTCGAAAATCGGTCACAACCTTGGATTCAGCAATCCAATATACAACCGGCGCGGGAAAACTTTTTTTCTGTTCTTCCGTTACATTCAGTTGAGTACATGCATACCAATTATCCACCGACACACTGTTTAAATGAATCATAGATTGAAATTCCTCCTAGTGAAAATTACACAAAGGAATCCCTTCCTTGGGGGTCCTCTGCGTTAGACAAAAACACCTCTGGCAACTCCATTTCTTCTACTCAGATTTGTATTGTTTCTCATAGCACATCACTCCTCTCAACGTTTCATGAAATTTTCCGATTAAGCCTTGCCAAAGCTCGCTTGCAGTGTCCATTCTAATCTGCGCAGCCATTCCCTATGTACATCTGGATGAGCATTCTTGATTCGGTTCATGATCTGTATTACTTTGGATGTGGAATATGCCCTAATTGTATCATTTGTTACTTCAATATCTGTACGTTCTGTATATGCATTTAAGAAGACTTCTGACAGATCCTTTGCCATGTGAGGATAATGAAGATGCACAAACCACACCACCCATGCGATATCAAACAACGGATTGCCCCACCCTGCCCACTCCCAGTCCAAAATGAACATTGAATCGTTGGATAACATGACATTATGCGGTCCGTAATCTCCGTGAATCAGAGTTTGCTCCCCATGATTGGAAATATCCAACACTTCTTTTACCATGCTTTTGATTCCGGAGGGTACAAACTCAAGTTCCTCCACATCAACAGCGGACTTCGTTATGACTGGCAACTCTGCTTCGCAATCATATCGTTTGATGGAGTGCACGTCTCTGGCGAGATATATACCAAGCTGCTCATAAATTTTCCTGCCTTGGTCAAGTCCGTCTTCATCCAGCAGCATCTGTGCGTTTATTCCTGGAACGTAATCCATCATAACAAACAGCCAGTTTTCTTTTTCAAAGCAATCATGCACTCGCGGAGTCACGCCAGAATGATTTAACAACGTTAGCGAGCTTATTTCTGTCCTTGCATCTGTATTCTCTACATGATAGATTTTAGCTATCATTTGCGGATCAGTTCCCTCAAGTAAAAGGGTCGTATTGGTATAACCACCTGTTAGTTTAACAATGTTCACATTCGGAAATCTGTTTAACAAGATGTCATAGTTCACTTCATGCATTCCTTCTTTCTTAGTCCTTGCAGTTCAGTCCTCTTTTATACAACCTCAAACCTAATCTTTGAGCTCTAATAGTTCAGGAGTATGTTTCACAAGGTCAGCTATTTCATAAGATGCATTAGCTACTAATTCATCTTTAACTGCCTCAGTCCCTCTTGTCTTCCAGATCGAATATATCCATTTGGAAAAACCATATGCATTCATGTGGTGACCACGTTCCTGTATCTGGATAAACAAATTCACACTTTCCTCATACCTTTCGATATCCGTTAAAATACAGGCCAAATTGTTTAACGCAATTGTGATATCTCTCTGCGAATTTCTGGAGACATTAATATCCTCCCAGCTGCCGACCACTTCATCTTTTCTTGAAATCCGTAGTGCTCTATCATTGATTTCATCAATCCAGTCCATCGTTTCGTTTACAAGAGCTTCGACTCCCGCAAAATCCGCGGTATGATACAGATAGACCAGACGCTGTTTGTTGTATGTAATCCGGGCAAAAAGAATATTGGACCATGAATCATCTTCTTGTATGAGCTGGTTCATATTTTCAAGCACACTGTTCATTTCACTGTATCTCTCCAAAACCCAAAGCGAGCCACCCAAAGCCCGATGGCTTTCGAATCGAACACCTCGGTTGGTATCCAACTTCGGGGCATGATCACAAGCATAATGGTACCAATCCATCCAATAATTAAAGTAGTTCCCCAGAGATAATGACAACGCTTGTGTTGAATCCGAAACGAACCAGTGTAACTGCTCCGGGGCGAGATTTTCTTTCCCCCATTCGAAGAATGCCCGGTGATTGGCATAAAGCAGTTCCGGCTCACTTAACAAGGCATAACCATCGGAAACATTCCAGTAGACCCAACCTCGTTCATTGACAGATAACTTGCTGGATTGTTCATATTTTTTCAGCAAATCAATCATACCTTGATGATCTCCTTGCACTACAGTTTCCTGGAAAGCTTGAGCGATATTCATTCCCATCCTCCTTCTCTTAGGAAGCTTAGTCTGTCATAGACAGTGTCCGAGCACCGAGCAAGTAAAGCTTATTTCAAAGGTACACAGTTCTTACAATGGCTTCGTGCCGCAAGCTGTAATGAAATTCATCATGGCATAGGCTTCCGGCGAATGATTTATCGCTTCAGAAGCTTGTTGCAGCTGAGCAAATTCCTCCGAACTAATCACACCTTTTTCAGCAAAATGTACAAAACGATTAAGATTAAACTGGTGCTTAAAGCCTTCTATGCCTAACAGATCACTATGTTGAAGGACAGAATCAATGTCAACATCGATGTATCCGTTCTCAGAAAGGAGACGCGGCAGACTTCTACCAATTAAACGATTACCGCCGTGTTGTGCCACATAATCCGAAATTTTCATTAATACCGTATGCAAAGCAGGAACATCAGGATTCACCGCTCCAAAAACGCCGTCATCCACATCAATAATGGCAAGATGGCCGCCAGGCTTCAGTACACGGTATATCTCTTGTGCAGCTTCGTCAGGATTGTTCAAGTGAAGAAAGATCAGTCTTGCCACGACAAAATCAAAAGAATCATCAGGCAGATCCATCTGGTAGATGGAAGACTCTACAAATTGTACTCGCTTGGAAGGAATATCTTTCAGCCGTTCTTTGGCTTGTGCTTGCAGTGAACGATCAATCTCAAGCGAGGTAAGCTCGCTGTCCGGCAGACTGTTTAATAATTGCTCTGTAATGTAACCTGGTCCGCTTCCGACCTCCAATACACGCATTCCATTTTTCAAACCATACCACTCCAGATTTCGGAATTCTTTGGACCACCCCATGACCGCCTGCATCTTTAACCTCTCTAATTCCTCTTGTAAACTTAACACTGCCGTTTGGATACTGTATGTTGAACGCGGATCACTCATATATTCCCTCCTGTTCTTCTGTGAAATAATGAAAACATATATCCTTAGACCTTTTTCTTCCCTAGAAAAAGAGCAACCTTATGTTGTTTCTCTATCGTTCCACCTGCAGCATCAATGGAATCTTTGACTCGCTCCAGAAGTGAACGCCGAACATCATCAGAAAGCTGCTGATGTTTGGAATTGGTATTTAACAGCGAGACATACTCTTCGCTGGAACAGGACTGTATCCAGTTATACTCCTTAACCTCAATATCCGTGAACAAGCCGGATTTTTCTGTTATTTCTTTACGCTCCTGGATAACTTCATCTGGCGAAGGATATTGAGAATCATCTAAATGAGGGGCTAATGCTGTGTAGTGGGAACGAATTTCATTGTGCAGCGGGTCATAGACCGGTACATGAATCGTCCAGAAAAGTCCAATGCCGCCTGTATTCTCTAGCAATTCCCAAGCCCGGTTGTAACCTACTTCCGGATCAATGAAGTGAAAGGCCGTTCCTGACACAATCAATTGAAATCGCTTTTCTTCGTTATTCCATTCCTCAAAGGAAGTGTTGATTACTTGAATCGATGGATATGACTTGAATTTGTCTGCGGTGAACTGTGCCAAGTTACTGCCTAATTCAATACAGGTGATGTTTGTATAATCCTCGCTCACCAATCCGCTTGTGGCCTGTCCCGTTCCGCAGCCAATCTCAAGAATGGAATCGTCTTTATTGAGATTCAGATATGTAAAAATATCATCAAACATTTCACTCGGATAGACAGGTCTATATCGTTCATATTCATCTGCTACGAGATTAAATGTTTCCTTATTTTCCAAATTCGTATCCTCCGATTTCAATTGTGATTTCCCCATAATACATTGACTAAACTTACCATATCTTATTATTCTTGATAGTAAGAGGATAAACCTTTCAATAATAGAATGATGATAGTTCAAGTTCAAATTATATATCTTGAAGGACTGAGGTGTTCTTGTGAAAAGTATATTTGATACGATAAATGCCGCTGAAATTACAGAGCGCATGGATCAACTTAGTGAAAATTCCATCCCTAAATGGGGCACGATGCAGGTCTCTCAAATGCTGGCTCACTGTTCAGCATTTCATGATATCCCCTTAGGAAATGCTTTTCCACCTAGAGGATTACTTGGGAGACTTATAGGACGGTTCGCAAAACCAATGTTTTATAATGACAAGCCCTTGCCCCATAATATGTCTACGATCCCGACAATCATTATTGATGACCATCGACAGTTTATAACAGAAAAAGAAAAACTCGAGCAGCAGATTAATATCTTTCAACAAGGTGCTTCAGAAAAATTCTCGCGCCACCCCCATCCCTTCTTCGGAAAATTAACAGCCGATCAATGGGGTAAAGGCATATACAAGCATTTAGATCATCATCTAAAGCAATTTGGAGTTTAGGGTTATTTACCGTCTAAATTAGCAATGACTCAACTTCATTAACCCAATCTCCTGCTTCGTCAGCCAGTAAAGTCTTCCAACCAAGTAGCTTAGCCGAATGTAAATTTTTCTCTTTATCATCTATAAATAGAACCTCTTCTCCAGTTGCCAGGAAAGTCTCGACCCGTTGATATATCTCAATCTCAGGCTTGCATAAACCCACTTGATTAGAGATGGTTATACTTTTGGTAAATAAGCTTAAACGGTTCAGATTCGGCTCAATCCACTCCTTACAATGATTGCTGAGCAGATGGATATCGGCAAACTCACTCCATCGCTCAAGGTATTGAGCCGCTGGTAAGGGAACAATTGAATTGGTTAAGATGTCCTTCGCTCGGCTTATTGATAATTCGGGATAAGCCTGATTCAACGATTGCCAGAACTCTTCTTCTCGCATTATTCCTGTCCAGAGCTGTCGCTTGATTCCTGTAAAATGTACTTTCAAGGATGCTGCCGATAGGTTGGTTTCCTGAATCATATCTCTCCAGCACGTCAATGACATATTACTTAACAAAACCCCTGCGATATCTAAAACGATCTGTGGTCTGCCTCTCATTTTATCGACTCCCAAGTTCATCTAATACGACGTATAACGGGGCTCAAGTTACTTAAAAGCATCATGTGGAAGGACAGCATGCACACCCTTAACGCCATTCACAATTTGGGTGATACGCAGGTCAATTACCGCGCTTCCAAGTGCAATCGCTTCCACTCGATCTAGTCCGTACAACTCACCAATCAGATGGAGCATTCCGTCTAATGCTTGAACCGTAGCCTCATTCAGATCTTCATGAAAACCGAAGGTAATCCAGCCGGATGGCGTATGTGCACGAGGATTGGTTAAAATCATATCATTAATCACGTTGATCGTGATATCGACAAGCTCCATCGGACATTCAATGGCCTGACAGCTGACTTCACCGTCCCCCTGCCGTGCATGACCATCACCAATTGCGAGATAACCTCCGTCTACGGGAATAGGTAAATATAATTTACTTCCCTGCACCAGTTCCTTGCAGTCGATGTTTCCTCCACAATAGCGAGGCGGCCATGTTGTATGAATCCCTCGTGACTCTGGCGGCATGCCCACTACACCCATAAACGGCGAGAGAGATACAGTGAAGGACTTTCCTTTTATTTCACAGGTTCCATTCATCGTTTGACGATCAAGTGTCCAATTCAGCGACAGTTCTTCAACCTCTGTTAGATGTAACTTCTGGTTCTGCCAGTTCGGATATCCGCCAGCGGAAGTAAACCCGTAACTCCCGAGTACGATCTCATTGAAAACAATCTCCAACGTCTGTCCTTGCTTCGCCTCATCGATATAGATCGGACCGATTAAGGCATGACCTCCATCTTTTTCACCTTGTCGATCAAAAGGTTTCATGCGTTCCGCATAACTCACACCCGTTCCCCAGCCCGCATCCAGCGTCTGAAAACGAATGGTGTCACCAGATTTCACGCTCAATATGGGAGTTACCTCATTGGTAAATGACCCGATTAGACTTTCTTGAGTTAATTCAATTGTATGAGTACTCACTACAATCCCTCCTTGGTTTGGAATACTTATTATATTCAAAGCACGCCACATACTGCATTCCGTGCTGCCCCCTGCCTTCTAAATCCTTTACGCTTCAAGGTTGGCAAGATATTTCTTCAATGGTTCCATATGATGATTGTCATGCCATATAAAATCTTTAAGGTATTGCGGAATATAAAATACGTTCCCTTCTGCGTCCAAATACGTCTGATGAAGCTGTTCTTCCGATAACCCTCGAATGTCATTCATAATTTTATGGCGGTACGTGATAGCCTTATTTACGATTTCGGACGTCTCTGTTCGGTTCCCGTACTCAATAGCTTTTCGATTAAACTCTTCAAAATTGATATGTTTCAACGTAACTTCCTGCTTCAGCGCAATCTTCTCAATCGCTTCCTTGTAAAAATATCGGTCCCATAACATGATATGACTTACGATTGATTTTATCGTCCATTTTCCTTCTTCCAAGCTCGAATTCCAGGTCTTCTCTTCAAGATGATTCATCGTCTTAACAAACAAAGCCCATTCTTCAAAAGTTTGAAGCAAATCTTCAATCTCTTTGGTCATGATTACATTTCCCCCTTCTTTCTTTTTGAGATGATTCACTGCCCTATATGTTCTCTTCGGTTCCGATTCATCCATCCCAAAGCATAATCAACCATCTCTCTTTGGGGTATCAAATAACTCACTGCTTTCCCTACCATTCCTTCGGTAACAGCTTTAGTCTGGATCTTAAACTCATTAAAAATCAATTCAAAATCATCTGATTCATTGTTAATATCATCGTATGTAGTCCATTGTTCAAGTCCATCCACCAGCATTTTTACTCCCCAGACTTTTGGCTTAACAAATGTATTCTGCTGTTTATACTCGACCAGGTGCAGGGAGGTGTTACTATTTGTAGGTGCACCAAGTAACAGAATGTATCCACTCAAATCATAGATTTTTCCTAACGGAGATTTCTCATTTAATGCATAATGCAAGTTGTGATCTTCCGTTATCCGTTTTGCCTCTTTCCCCCAGGCAGCAAAAGACATGTGCGGATGTGAGCTTCGAAACACACCATCTTGACTCCGAAACACCTCAGGAATGATGCCCATATACGAGGTTGGTGTTAAGTCAGGATAATAAATAGGCATATTTTCTTTGATGAACTCATTTTCCTCTGAAGACAGGTTCGCGTCATGCTCTGAAGGTTCACAAAGATGTTCTGTTTGAGTGGGCATGACAATGGTTCCATTGGTTCCAACGGCTTCTTCCAGAGCTAAAATAACACTTACCGGGCCGCCTATAACCTTACCTGTTGCTTTGAAGGAGGAATGAACGATTATCGTCATGCCCTTCTTAACACCTAATCGTCTTAAATCATTAATCAGAGTGTTTTTTGTAATTCCACCTGTTATCATATGAACCTTTCATCCCACACTGTATTGATAATTCCCCGTCTAACATTCCATTCTTTCCGCATTTTTCGTTTTACGGCAGCCCGCTCTTCTATGGCCAATTCCAAAAAGCGCATATCATCTTGGATCATCATTATTCACCTCTCTAATAAGTACTGCATAAGCGCTTCTCTCGTCATTGGATGTAGAATAACATCTTCCGAGTTCATCATGCGTTCTGCCAAATTGGAATCTTTGACTCTGCGGCCCCATTTTCTCGAAAAAGACCTCCAGTCACATACCATTTCTATAAAATATTTTTGTGGCATAGGCAGAGCTTCTTTTGTAGTTCTGTTTACAATCCAGTACTCCCAATGATGTTTATTATGATTCTGGTGATGTAACCATGCGTTCTTCCATCTTAGTTCTGTATCTTCATCTTTACGACCCGCATAAAACTTGATTGCATAAGGAATAAATTCTTGAGGACAAAACTTGGATAAATCATGAAGCAACCCCTGTGCATATAGACCTTCATGCCAGCACTCTATTAAAACATTCAATTTATGTTCAGTTACATATAAAAAGTACCTCCAATATGCAGAAAGCAATGTCATCCCCCTAACCTACTATGTTCGAACCCTACAGCCTCCCTTAAAGGATATAAATTCGTTGTAAATCGCAGTTTAACTCCTCTAGCAAAAGCCTTTCTACCAAGTGAACTACTTTCTCTATGTAGCTTGGTATAATCACCTGATCGGAAATATAATACACAGCTGTTTTATTAAAAAATTGAAAGGACGCTTCATCCAGATGGTATCGATATAACGTTTGTAGTACGATCCTTGAATACCACTCTCTTTCAACAGTTACAATGATGTCTGCATCCGTGTGATTAAAAAAACAACTCATTGTTCTCATCACTGGTCTCTATTGTTCTCCTCAATACAATTCGAGGACAACCATTCTCTTCAATTCATACAGTGAACCTTTATTCACTTTTAAACAGCGTATTGATAATCATCTCGGCACATTCCTCAGGTGTATGCACACTCGTATCCACCGAGAAACTATACTGAATATCGGAAGCCATGATTTGATGCTGTTCATCCGATTGCTCTTCTCTGCGATCACCACGCTCAATGTTACGCTGACGACAGATGTCGAGAGGGCAATCTAACTCAACGATATCCAGTGGATACCCTTCAAAAATCTGTTTGACTTGTTCATAATGCGGCGCGAGCTCTTTTCTTTCAACCAGTATGCCATCGATCAGAACATGCTTGCCATGGTCTGAGAATACTTTTGCCGTATGATACATCATTACAATCGCTTCACTCAGATACTTCCAGTAATCCGTCTGAAGATGTTTATCACCGATCGTATTTTCAAAAAGATCATTAGCGACCACATAGAAAAACGGATCATCGTATGATTGCATCGCCTCTACAATTGAAGTTTTACCAGAGCTCGTTACACCGTTCAAAAATATAATTTTGCCTTTTTCCATGAAAGTCATCTTCCTTTGCTTAAGTATAATTTTGTAAACGCAATACAGCGTGTACTACGTGTGTTTCATTGATTTTTTGAGCAGCATGATCTGGCCAATATGATAGGCATTATGAATGCATAAATTCGATACAACTCCCCACCAGGGCGCGTTAAAATAGGAAGGAATTTCACGGGTCAATTTATGTTCATCGCTATCTTCGAGTGCCCTGTTCCAATCACTAAAAACGGTTTTCAGTCTATGTAGTGTCTTGCGCCACTCCACATCGTTCAGGTTAGACGGATCTATGTCAAATGTATCCTCATTATTCACTGAATGCAGCCCGTCGACCTGTTCGGCAACATATCTCTCAAGCCACCTCTCATTCCAGAAAATAAGATGATTGACGATCGCCCAAATGGAATGCTCTCCCTCATTCTTTACATAAGCGGCTTCCGCAGCATTGAGGTCTGTCAACATATCATGAAGTGGAGTAAACCAGCTCTGATCATGATAACAGGCATTTAATTGGTCTATGAGAATAGCTTTGTAACTCATCGTAGCACCTCACTCAAAATAATATAAAATTTATCCGTTCATTGAATTCGCAATCTTCATCACAAGATCTTCTGACATATTTCTGCCAATGATCTCGTATTGCAGTGCCTTCCCATGCACATCCTCTTCGATCCATATCAATTGGAAAGTTTCGTTATTGAAAATATAAAATGCTTCGACGCCACGTAAGGCTACCTGTTTAACCTTAGTACCATCATGATCAGGCAATGCGATCCGGCTTTTTGTTGTCCCGAAAATGTTAAGTTTATAACCACCGTATTCTTTATACGTGATGCTGATGCCCACAACCTTCTTATTGGGCTTCAGGTCTCGTATCACTACATTTCTGCCTAACCTGTTACTTTCTTCAATCATTTCATCGATTTCTTGCGGAGTTAGATTATCAAATCCATAAAACACATGAATGGCATCGATATCAGAATCGATCGGAAATTTCGGCTGCCATGGAGAATAAAATTTCTGCAATTGTTCCAACCCGTCTTCCCATGGAATGGCTGCATAATTGGTCTGTTGCGTGAATTGGTTCTCTGTAGCATCTGCGGTATAAATCGCCTTCCCCTCACCAGGCTTTAAGTCAATGACGATCCGGTCAATCGCACTATCTTTGCGTAAGGATTCAATTTGAATTTTCCCAAGCACATCTCCGCTTTTGTTTTTGATATCCATTGATCTTCACTCCTTTCCTTTCAAAACATCTTCCTGATCCTCATATAATAGAAGCTGAGCCCTGCAGAAGATAAAGCGATCATGAGGACTCCATACATGTAGATGGTCCGCAAGATATCCTCGTAACCAAAACTCGTCGTTTATTCGTCTGAGATAAAAACCTTTTGGAAAATCAATATCCTCTGTAAGGGCTTCAGATGCTATAGTAATGGAGCCGGACGGAGCTTTCCTCTCCTCTGAAATATGGGTAGAAACTATCTCGGGCTGATCCAAATATTGCAGTCTTAGATAAGGTCCTAACTCAACCGGACAACAATCCAACCCAAGTTCATTTGCTCTTCGAAATAACTGGAGAGTTGTAGCACCATCCGAAAATCCAAGTTGTCTGACGGTCAACTCAACCGTTTGCAAGCTTTGCTTTGTATTGGAGACTATAAATCTCTCATCATTTAACAACTGTTTTCCATATTTATTCAATAAAATAGAGTATTGGTCCAATTTCTGAATAAGCTGTGGCTTTGTTAAGCCGCCAACGTCTACTATTCTTATTTCAACTGAACAGTCAGGATATACTTTCTCGTCTTCAATCAACATTCGTATCCCCCTAAACCCTCGGTAAATGATAGCAGCTGACCAAAGTTCCTCATTAAAAATTCAATTCACAATCATGGTGTTCCCACACATCAAATAAGTTGCCGTCCAAATCTTCTAACACAAAAAACTTCCCATAGTGTCCCTCATCACTAATATCCCCTACTTTCACATTCTCTGATGTTAAATAGTTATGTAAAGCAGCAATATCATCAGTGAAAAATGTAATGACCCATCTCTTTCTCTGATGAATTTCAAATGTCGCTCGTGTTTCATTATCGCTTTGGATCAAGTCCAAAATTGGGCGATCACCCCGAAATAAACTCAAATATCCTTCGCGTTGGTGGCGAATGTTAAATCCAAAATGTTTTACGAACCAGGCAGCTGACACTTCTAACTCTTTCACTGGAATCACATTATATGCAATGCCCAGAATCCTTCCATTACCCATATGTTACCTCCACACTTGAGATGTGTATAAGACCCTACCACCCTTGCGATGTTATACAAGATTTAATTTGAGCAATATGATGCTGACCATGCCATACAAATCTTTGAATCGCGATATCCAGTGTAATTGTACCTAACACTTCTGTTCGGAGTTTTCGTCTAAACTGATCCCGATGTAAACCATACAACAGCGAGAGAAATCGCTTGTGTAGTATTTCCATCAGCAAAATTGAATCTTCAATGGGCGCACTCCTGTAATCATCTAATGATGCCCATAAATCCTCTCGATATGAGCTTGCCATCGGTTCATCTTCAGTCAAGGCTCTCTTAAATCTGATATAAGCGTTCATGTCATTGTCCGCAAGGTGGTGCACAATCTGTGTGATTGTCCAACCGCCTTCACGATAAGGAGTACAGAGTTGATCAGCATTGAGATGTTGTGTAATCTCTTTTAAGGTCTTCGTAATTCCGGGAATTTGACCTATAATGTGAACTCGGTCCTCATTAGTGGTGTTAAGACTTGGCTCAAAGTGTCCGATCGGAAAGCGTATATTTTCATCCAAGGCTGAATACCTCCATTTCCCTACTATAGAACCAAATGATATCCAATATAACCCACAATGTTCCATTTGCGAAGTGTAAAAGTGAAAAAAGAAGCAACCTTTATTTTCAGGCTGCTCCTTATATTAAACTACTCTTATATCTATATCCTAATAAGAAAACTAGCGCAATTAAACCTGAGTTACGAAGGTACAATCATATAAAAAGAGCTCCTATCTATGCTAGAATGGTGTTTGTTTAGAACATCACCAACCATGAGAGGAGCACCTTTTAAGATAGAATCTACCATAATGTAGAGCTTGTGGAGTGTCATGTGGAGTATATTTTCTCTAATTTATCGAGATCTCGTCTTCGGACAGAGGGAGTAAACCCGATAAGTGAATATATTGTGATCTAATGATTGCCCTTATTCTGAAAATTCAATCAAAAAAGGATGACTTTTCTCATCTAATGCATTGTGAATTCTGTCATAGAAATTCCCCCATGTTATCATTTGCCCAGCTTCTTCTAAAGTAAAGTAGCCCACCTCTTCACTTTCATCACTGGTAGTTAAAGCTCCACCAATCGGTTTTCCAGTAAATATATTGTTGCATACGCCGCGCGTTATGTTCTGATACAAACCACAAAATTTAATTAATTCTATGTCAATTCCTGTTTCCTCTTTCACTTCTCGTACTGCTGCCTGCCTAATAGTCTCTCCTTCTTCAACACAACCTTGAGGCATTTCCCAGCCTCTTCGACCTTTCATGAGTAAAATCTCATTATGTTCATTGAGAACGATTACACTAGCAGAAACGATAAATTTCATTCTAATTCCTCCTATGTTGGTTTATATAACCACTCTTCCTCTAATGGCTATGCTAAATGCCTAGAACTGAAAAGTGTTGTTATCTGATGATCCCAACTTCTTTGATAAACTCCCAAAATGCTATACCATATCTGAAATAAACATGGCTTTTGTGCCTTCTTCTGGCTTAAATCCAAATAATCCATAGAATTTTTCTGCACTATCATAGGATATAAGCACTTTTGTTTTGATATTAGAATATCGACTAAGCATTTGTTCCATCATTCTCTTTCCAATTCCTAATGATTGATATTCTTTGTGTACTAACATGTAATGAAAATATACTGTCATCACGCCGTCAGACAATGCATTTATTAAGCCAACTAATTTAGTATCATCCCATGCTGTAATAACCGTATGCGAGTTGTTTATTGCTTGTCTAAGATCTTCTGGGAAATCTCCTGATTTCCATTCCACCGAGTGAAACAGTTCTTGAATTGCTTGTGTATCAATGTCTTTTATTTCTTTGAAAATGATTGTCATAATATTGCTCCTATGCTTGTTGTTTTTTTTGGGAGTATTGGACAACGTTTCTGTAATAATGAAACCCAAAGGGGGTTGTCAGCTGAAAATCTTCTCAAAATCCATCGCAGCCCCAGGCTCCGAAGGAGCAATGCTTGAATATTATGTTATAGGATGGAATCGCTTCTAGAATTGACCTTCACGATTTATTTTTCTCCTGGTACGTATTCAATCAAATCAGATAATTTACAATTAAATGTATCGCATAGCTTGAGTAAGGTTTCCAGCTTTGTTGTTTCTATATTTGTTTCCCTATAGAGATTATTGATCGAATTCCGACTTAAGCCCGATTTTGCCATCAATTCTGTTATATCATCTATTCGATGTTCCGCCATGAGTTCTCGTATACTACACTTGATTATGTTCATCTTTTCCCCTCCATAATTCTACCTTATCTTTCATATTAGCAATCATCAACAGAACCACTGATAAGGATACGTTTAGATTTGCTCTATACTAAGCTTCTGGAGTGTCATAGGGAGTACACTCAGCTTTCTGCTGGAAGAGATGAATATTTTAAAACACTTCGTGATGCTTTGCCCGATCAACTTCAACATACAGTTTTTCTTTACGAAGACGCACAAATCTCACTCCAATCCATCCTAGAAAGAAGTATCTACATACAAGGTTTCAAAGATGCCCTACAACTATTTAGTGAATTGCAGAATTCTAATATATAGAGGGTTATATGACCCTCTTTTTCTATTGTTTTTGATTCTGTTGTATAATATACCCGTTTTTACGACCCCTGCGAGTCCATTTTCTTGGAATCCTCGGGCGGACCTAGAGTTAACATCAGTCGGTTCATAGTGTGAATATGAGTTTAGTGATGCTGTACTGAATTAGCCCGCAATATATGCCTTTAATTTCTTGTAGTAAATTCTTGTATATATTTTTTTTGATCTTGTACATAGTGTTCAGTGTAATTAGTTCCTTTAAAACCTTCTATTACACTTCTCCAAAAGGTCCTTGCCGGAAGATTGCTCTCCATTTGCGAAATCTTCCAATTCGCTTTGTACATCTTAAATGCTTCTATTGCTGCTTTACGACCTATGCCCGATCTTCTGTATTTCTGTAAAACCATAAAATCGTATATCACATGCGTCGGATCTGGATCAGTATCCATATTCTCAAAAAGGACTACTATAAAACCAACGATTATACCTGCTCTTTCTATAAAAAATGGATTCCATCTTTCGTCGCCTTCCCAATAATAATCTATGTTTACTTCAAATTTTCCGTTTCTATCTATATCTCGACCTGTATATTTACTGAAGTCATACTCGTACAATTCATATAAATTAATTAGTATACTTTTATCTTCAGGATTTACTGGGACAAGTTTTAATTCCATATTTGCATCTAACTCCTTTTGTTTTTTTCAATGCACTTCGTGGTTTCATCTAACGTATGTCCATTCCTGACTTTGATTCTCCTTAGATAGCTCTTATCTTAAGTAAACTCAATGTGTCGTCTGGATTCACTTCATCGAAACTTCGCAGGCGACCAAGGCCTGGCATCCCCGCAGCTTGAATACATTGTTATATGCCGTTACTGACTTCGAAGCATCACCTAACACCTTCGATCCAGATTCCAACTCTATTTTTTACTTTGGTATAGAAACTCAACTTCACCATCTAACAAATATCGATATTCAAATAATTGCATTGTTCTTTCCCTAATTCTCTCCCGTATAACCGTGCCTAGGCTTACCGATCCTTGTGATCCTAGGTAACCATTATTAATAAATGTCTTCTCAACAAATTTTGTTTCCCTTAAGTGATACTGTAACCATTCTTTCTGCGATTCAATTAGTGCTTCTCCTGGTTCTTCATCCAACTTAGAAAGAAGCTCTTTATATATTTGATTCAACTCTTTATCCCAAATCTCTGTATATTTGCTTTCCAACGCCCCCCATCCCATTGTTGTAATAATCTCTTTTGAATTTTGAGCCTCATTAAATTCCACTTCATAATCATGATCTATAGGATTTCGAAGCATTTCATCATAAAATTCTCCTTTTAAATCAAGGTTCCCAATGCTCATGGGTAATATTTTTTTATTGTTAGCAGTATCTGATAGACCTTCCGTTATTTCTTTTAATTCTGTTCCATCACCTGTACTCACTGCTTCAGGAGGCAGTTCAGAATTCATTATTGATTTAGTTTCGCTGTTCAAGGTAGTCGATTGACTACTATTTTGGCAAGATGAAAACACTATCGTAATAAAAAATAATAAGAGTATCTTACCTTTCATAAACGAATCTCCTTTAATGGCGCATAAAGTTACTGTATCGCGACTGGGTCAAAGACTCAGCCTCGTAGGAGTTGTCTGTCTGATACGACTTCCTCGAAATATCTCTGGAAGACCAAGGCGCATTAGCCTCGCGAGTGTGAAAATTTGTTAGCGGATGTCTTAGCCAATTGAACTACCTACAAATTATTTCACATTTATTAAGAACTTTATTTACAAATTCGGTCTTCCCATCCGTATAAGACTGGCGATTTTCTCTATATTTAATAGCAAGTTCTTTCTTTAAATTGGCATATTCGACTACAAATTCAGGATTGCTAATTAATGTATCTCTGAAGGAAATATGTCTTAATAACTCTTTACTCTCTTTATTACAAACATATAGATGATGTTCAGGTTTCTGTATTTTCACTATACTATAGGGAACATTTGCATCTTTCCTTGCAAAAGCTTCTCTGTTCTCAATACCAAAATTTCCTTCATGATCGTAACCTAAACTTTCTAATCCTTGAATTACATCTGGGAGCAATGCCATAGAATCAATTACTACATCAATATCTAAAATAGGTTTTGCCGCTAGTCCAGGTACTGCAGTACTACCAACGTGCTCGATTCTAAGTACTAGATCCCCGAGTCTATGTTCTAAGATAGATTTCAGATCAAAAAACATTTCAGGCCATTCATTGTTGTAATCTTCAATAATTATTGACTTTATACGCATCCTTGAGATCCCCCGCAAAAAATAAAGTATTTACGAATATTTCCGATAATGTTCCTTTGAACCCGAGAGGCTTAAGATAATACCTTCCTCCAATTAACCCACAATCATTATTTAAAGATAGTTGTGAATATCTCTTCGAGATTTTCCCATTCATTCCCTATCCAAATCATTTCTTCGATAAACCGACTCATAGCTTTATCTTGACTAAACTTTTCATGTACCCACTTAAACTCTTTGTACCAAGTTAATTTAATCGATAGTACCAACTGTTCAATCGTAAGATTAGTATGAATTCTATAACCATCAATATATGCCCTAGTTGACTCAACATTTAATTTCCCGTCATCTAAAAGTGCACTTGAGAGTATCGCGCGGGAAATGTCGAAATCTGAATATACGTAGTGTAGTCTATCAAAATCTAAAATATCTTCTAGCCTATCTTCGTAAAATAATAAATTGTCGACATGCATATCCCAATGCGCCCATCCTTTAGCACACTCATTAAATATATCCAAATCTAATTTTTCAAGAATAATTCTTTCTTTCTGTACCGCTTCTATGTATCTTTTATTAGTCACTTTTTTCATTTCATTTAGATTGGTTTGTATCTTTTCAAACATCTTTGCCTTTGAAGGCAACTCCCATTGTAAGGATGGTAATTTTGGCATATGTGTTTTCATCCACATATGCATACGACCAGTAGCTTCACCAAGACTATACATCTGAAGGCTGTTTAATTGCCCTCCTTCTATTAAATTTCCAGTACTAACACCAGAAATCATATAGTCCTCCCCGGATGGTATGAATATACTCACTGTTGAAACTATATATTGGCTGACAAGGAATCCCATCAAGATGCATAAGATGTTGATACTTTAGTGCTTCTTTAACCCCATCTAATCCGCGTCGATACCTTATCTTGCAATATTATTTAACAAAGATGGGCCCAATCTCAGTTGTCATAATCCACTTTAAATTACCATAACCCAGATAGTTTGGTTCAACTGCATGTACAATCCACCCATATTTTGTTTCGATATCTTTCATAATATCGTTTTGTACGGATTCAGTATACATACTACTCATCACTTCACCATCTTTCAGATATTTTTTTTGCCTTGATTCCAGATAACGTTTTGTATTCATGCACTCGAGAGACTACTTAAAGGTAGTATCAACCACCGGGTCTAAGACTTATCCTAGTAGGAGGTGTCTGCCCGTTAGTAAGTCCCGTTGGGTGATGCAACTACTTTACGAGGAGTCATCTAACCACCTGATAGCAGAGACCAATAGCTCCCGACTTGAAAGTTTTATTTTCAATAAGTTTAAGATTGGTCTTCTCTTGTAGTCCTTGAAACAATGGCAAACCGCTACCGATCAGGACAGGAGAAACTGTGATTTTGTACTCATCAATTAGATCAAGACCCATCACATGGTGTGCAAACCTTGGACTGCCTAGGATTACCATATCCTTGCCTGGCTGCTGTTTGAGGTTCCTAATCTCTTCCTCGACATCTTCTTTCACCAGTCTGGAATTGTTCCATTCCACTTTCTCCAGCGTTGTGGAAAATATGATTTTGGCTGTCTTTTCGATCCACTCGGCATGATTGCGTTCATACGGTGAAGCTGATGGGTCTGAAGACACAGATGGCCAGTAATTATACATCATCTGATAAGTTCCACGTCCCCACAGGACAGTGTCGGCAGTACTCAAAACGTCTTGTGCGTGTTTCTCCAAATCAGAATCGTAGGAAACCCAGCCAATGTCCATTTCACCGTTCGGCCCTTCTACAAACCCATCAAGTGAAGCGTGCAGAAATAAAACGAGTTTTCTCATTTTCAGATCTCCTTTATTAATATAATGTAATGTATTGACTACAAGATATTCATCTAACATTCCTGCATTCACGACCCGAGCCGACCTTAGATAGCTCTTATCTTAGGTCGGCTCGGATGTCATCAGAAATATTCCTTTAATTATACATCGGAATGATCAAGGAGCGTAAGCCCCGATACATGGATATAATATTAGATGAAGTCAGTTGCTTGTAACATTAACTCAATCCTTCTCTTACAATTTTCAACAATTCCCCTTTATGGTTCGGGTGACATGCAATTAAATAAGGTTCTTCTTTCATTCCATTAAATTTATTTCCTTCAAAATCTATAACAAGTCCCCCCGCTTCCTTGACCATTAAGATACCTGAATACAAGTCATCACCTTCAGAATTGTACAGAACAATCCCATCAATATCTCCTTTGGCCAACATACACCATTGAAGCGTTGGAGCCCATAATCTTAACATTCGTTTAAATCTAATATCAATGTATTGTCTTAGTTTTACTGCTTGTGGGTCGTTTTGTACTCTGTGACCTTGAATCCAACCTATATTTCCTTTGAAAATATTCGGGTTACTCTTCATTTGTATTTGTCGATTATTACAGCTTGCCCCTTCACCAATAACAGATACAAATAAACGTTCTGTTAGAGGTTCATAGACCACTCCAAGAACAGGCTCTCTTTTGTACATTAAGGTAATGGATATCGAAAAAACAGGTAAACCAATTGCAAAATTATTAGTTCCATCTAAAGGATCAATTAACCATAACCAATCGTGCTTAGTTCCGATAAGCCCTGCCTCTTCGCTGTGTATCTGATGATTTGGAAATACGTCTTGTATTTGTTTGATGATGATTTCTTCACAGATATGATCTACTTCAGTAACTACATCCCCAAATTCATCTTTAGATCTCAGTTCAACAAAGCTATCAAACTTTTCTTTAGAGATTAGACCTGCTTCGCGAATAATTCTTATCGCAATCTCTTTTGCGGTTTGAATAATCTTACGATCCATTACGCACCTCATATTGATTTTGATTTTAACTGATTTCATCTAACATTTTGTGTTCACGACGACTGGCTGAATACATCCTTCTGCTTATAACTTCTACCAGACCGAAGAGCACTAGCGACGATGCTTGAACATCTGGTTAGGCAATTTTGAGAATAATGTTCTCCAAGAATAACTACACTCCGTTCTGAGGATTCTTCTTGTGATTGATATCGTTTAATCGCTTTTAATACTGAAGTCTTCCCGGCATTTGAGTACCCCTCAAGAATTACTCCTCTTATATGCATTTAATCCTCCTCTCACTAACCATTATTTACCTAATGTTCCTGTAATTATAACGTTCAACATTAGTTGAATGGGTTCGATGAAGCGTTTCCAAAAAATATGTCTAGCAGACCATGGCTCCGTGAGGAGCCGCTGCTTGAATGTTATGTTATACGACGAAATCGCCTCTCAGAGTGACCAATATCGTAAAAATGTTGTTAGCCAGAGGAAGTTTTTGAAGCAGCCATTATATTTAAGGCATTCTCAAAATAGTGATATACTTCATCTGCAATTTCCAGAAACTCTTCAACAGAAACATCGCTATCCAAGTAACAAGCATACAGATACTCAACTAAAGCGCCGTCAATCGAGCAATATTTTACTATGGCATCCTTCATCTTCATGATTTCATCTTCCCATACCCCTGTATCTTCTAAAACCAAAGAGTATAATGCACGAATTAATCTCTTAGAGTAACCTTTAATATATCTAGTTTTCATTGCGTGATCACTAACATTAGAAAGTGAACGATGTACACGATCTACTTCCTCCTTGGTATCTGTATTTAAGTCTAAAATGAATTCTGGAGAAATTATGATCGGGGGTACTTTTTCACCAATGTCCTCCCCATGTATGCAAACACAAATGATCTTAATCCAAAAACCCCAATCATTTGGTCTACTTAATACATCATCAATCGAGCAAATGATCGTATCCATCTTAGTGACGAATGGATATTCTTCCAAAAGCCTGTCTTTAATCATTGACAATCTTTCGTAATCAATATCTTCGGGATTTGCACATACAATAGTAAAGTCTGCATCTGACTTAAAAGGTTTAGCCGTTCCTTTGGGAATCGATCCACACATATAAATGCTATGAATCTTATCTTTGAATTCGTTAAGGATATGATCCACATACTTATCAACCAAATCCTTATATTCACTTTGTATTGCAATTCTATTTATAACTTTTTCTAATATCATATAGACTCCTCCTAAAATAAGAACTTCATTCGGCTAACGTTTTTGTATTAGATATCTACTAATCCTTGTGGAAGCAACCAATTTACCGCCCTAGGCGGTCGAGCTGTTGCAAATATTATTCTCATTCCTTTCTGATAACAAGATAAGACCGCATCTACGTTTCTTTTAGATACTTCTTTCTTTGAATTTAATAATGTTCCGTCCAAGTCAAGAACTACAGTTGAATACTTCAATGAATCAACTCCCAATATAAACTTCTTCGTTATTTTATCTAACGTTGTTGTATTCACGACCCGTGAGGCTTAAAGGAGCGACTAAGTCGAAGAGTTAGCCTCACAGGAGTTGTGTCTGCTGGACGCTACTTCCTCGAAATCCCACTGGGAGCCCAAGGGGCGTAGCACAGCAGCGTGAATACAGTGTTAGCAAGATTTCAGGGAATTCTTCGATTCAATGTGCTTGGTTTATTAAGATTGAAATATATTCTTCATCTTTAAGCCTTGTCACCTTACAGTTCTCATTGGATTCAAATTCTATTATTCTCTCTTCAATTGTTTTATTAGTACTATCTTTAAATATGTCCTCTCGATCATAGTGAGGAAAAATAAGCTTGTCGGTTACACCTAATGCTTTAAAATCCGTTAAATTCATTGTGTTCATCTGTGGAGTAAAGAAATCTACAATGTTAATATTCGGGCCCAGTAATAAAGTTCCAGCACTTACACCAACTATAATTACATTCTGTGCAGCCAGTGTTTTAATAACTTCATCAGCACCACTTTTCTTCGCGTAATACAATAATGTAAATGGATTTCCACCATTGATATATATAACATTTCTATGTAAGAGAATTTGCGGGTCATCAAATTCAATATCTACAAAATTGATATGTTGAAATCCCATGTCCTTAAACTCTTGCATTGCTCTTTGTGCATATCTATTAGTTTCTTTTCTAGGGGATGCTGTTGTAATAATTGAGACTTTTAATTGAGAAATATCTCCATCAATAAAATCCAGAAATTGATTTTTAATATCTTCAGTATAAAAACCACAAGAGGTTAGTAACAAGCTACTCATTGAAATCCCCGTCCTTAAATAATAATTTTTCTAGTCTTTGTAATTTAATTAAGGCATCCCTTGGTTTCTGCTAATGTTCCTGTATTCAGGACTCGGCGTATGCTGAGTGTCCGGCAAATGCCGGACAAAGGACGAATGTCCGCAGCATGAATATTATGGTAGGTGATGTTGGGAGCTTCTTTGAGTTCTCATTTAAAATCGTCCTTATGTCCCTATCCTAATGCCTTTCCATAGCACCTTCTTGAAGTAATCCAATTCATAAATATTTTGGATTTTATGTTCAGTCATTTAAGCTTGAAAGTAAGTTTTCCTTTATAGGTATCAAAGCTAACTGTCCCTCTCGTCCATTTTGGAGCAGAGTAATCAAAAATATCTTCTTGGGAAAGATATAAGTCATGTGGCTCTTCTATCACAACTTCCTTAGTCGTTAACTCAGTTAAGAATAAACCCCAAAACTTCGTTTGGTAGACACGATACTGTGTAATGCCTTGATCCAGCAGATTAGCTCGATGTTCAACTATAACTTCACTATAATGCCCAGGGCCAGGGATATGCAGATGTTCGTAGCTGTATGGATCAAATACTGGAGCAAATGAATACTTAATCAAAAGAAGAGAAGAAAAAATAATCAAAACAACAAAAAGAATTAGCTTTCTTCCTTTACTTTTATAGCCTAACCAAAAAAATAAAATGATGTGTAGTATGATAGGCATTACAAAGTTACTTTTTTTGAATATAGTAATATCATAATTGATGATAAATGAAAATAACCAAATTATATCTATAATCACTATTATTAAGATAAATTTCTTTCGAAGTTTCAGGAGGGAATTGTTCATGTTTATATATTCCTTTCGCTTCAGTGCTTTAATGAAGCCATTTCTGATTGTTACAAGGTAACCTGGAGGAATTGGGTCGACATCATACAAAAACTTGTTTGTTTTGAAGAAAAGTTTAGACATTTTGGAACTCGAACCAACCAAACGATCTCCTTAACTGATCTATATCACTTTTATTTGTTCATCCAATGAACGCTAGCCATATAAGAGGCTCGTGTTCCTCGGACCGGAGATTTGCCGATGGCTTCATTCAGATTCCTGCTCACATTGGACACCCCTGCCTTAAGCTATGGCTTACTTCTAACCTCACCATTCGGGACTTAATCCTTGATATAGAATACATGCTGAACGCACAATCAAAATTTAAGAGGATTGTTGTCCTCCCTTTAATTCGCAATAGACAAATATGTATTAATGACATGCACAATACCAAAAAGTACTGTTGGTATAATAGCCAGATAATTTCGAAGCCAAATCTCAGCTAATATAAAATATACTACCGGGAGAACGGCCATCCCCAAAAAAATAATCGAGTTTGCATTGCCTGTAAAATACAATATCCATAGCCCATAATAAAAAATCAACATTATTGCCATACCAATTATATACGGACATCGCATTTCAGATGCTTGTTTTCTTACAACAAATATCAGAAGAAAGAAAAATATCGTCTGACTTCCGTGCTCCAAAACATCTAAAATAAAATGGCTATTTGCATTGTTTCCTGATATATCTGACGCAGGAATTAGAAAATAAAATATATTTGGTATCATTGGCAATAAAAAGATGATCAGACCCTTCCATGAAAAACCAAAATGATGTTTCATTTGATCCTCTCTTTCGCATAATAGAGATATTTTTAGTTTGCACTTTATTATGAATCCGCTTCTCTGGTATTCCTCTTGATGACCAAGGAGCATAACTAACGATGTAGAAATTTATTGTTATATGGTACACCTTCTAATATTCCGTTCATCCTGGTTTCAACTGCTACGCTGTAAATGTATTCTTTCACCTATATTTATTATTTGTTATTAAATGGTTGCATGGTTTAACATTCTTAAGGGGTTGCGTATAACGTTCTCGTATTCACGACGTCCCACCGACTTAAGGCTCCGCCAGGAACAGGCCGCGATGCGATTAGACGGTGCGGATGTGTCCGCTGATTCCGCTTCCCTGAAACTGAATTGCCTCCTCGAATCCTCTTCTCACTTCGTGCCGGACCGCGGGCGAATGCCCGATGCGTGAATATTGTGTTATACGTAGTTACTGCCTTCACTGAATCACTTTCAGATGTCACTTTGTTCTAATAACCAACGCTTAGCCTCTTCTAACATACTTAGAGTAATATGATGATTAACCCTAGAGTACTCAACGAATTTTACTGAATTTAATAGATTCTCTTCCCTAATTATATGCATGAAGTATCTCTGGCTCATTATTGATATTGTGGTATCTTCTGCTCCATGTAAAATCAGCATTGATCTACCCCGCATGTATTCTAGTGAGGACACTGGATCAAACTTCCTGATTCTGTCCCTATCTATTAATCTCCAAGGTTCTCTTCCTTCTAGTTCACATATATGTTCTTCAAATCTCACCCAAGCACAAGAACCGTTTATTACAATTGCAGATTTAATACCTACGTTATTCGCGAAAATACCTCCAGCGATAAACCCGCCTGCGGAATGTCCAATAACCGCAACTATATTATCATTTAATTCAGAAATAATTTGCCGTGCTTCGTCCACAGCCTGAACAACGACACTCCAATAATATTGTTGTAACTCTAATGGATCGAAATAATTAAGTTTCCCTCTGGCTCCATGATACGGGATCTCAGGAATGATCACCATGTAACCCCAACTAGAAATCAATGATCCAAGGAACACGTAATCATTAATGCTTGAAACCCAGCCATGATACAGAAGAATTATACCTTTGGATTCATTACTAGAATTGATCTGTATACAAGGAATCCCTGCAATGCTGCTTTCAAGAAAATTATTCATATGCTCTCCAATGTGTTTTTATCATTTTATAAATTTGCAGTAATTACGTAAAACGTTCCTGTATTCACGAACCCCGAAGGGGTTGTCTGCTGAAATCCCTCCTCGAATTCCTTCCCGCAGACCAAGGCTCCAACGGAGCCGTTGCTTGAATATTATGTTAGGCGATGCTGCAATGAATCACTCACAAAAATCTTCCAAGTAGTGTCTACTCACCTTGTTAGAAAAATCAATGAAGGTCTCTATAGATTCTTTAATACTTATTATTAATTCTGATATGGGCAACTCTTGTCCTAATCTGATTTCATTAGACGAAAACAATGAATTTAATAAAATTGTACTCCTTACGTGCTCTGCAAACAAGAACCTTTGGTCGTTCTCTTCGTAAAATATAATTTCATTGCTCAACGCTTTTAATGCTTCTGATAGTTCGTTCCTTTGAGGTTTGGAGTAATGATAAGTTATGTTTCTTGCGTTTGTTAATTTTTGCAATAAATCTGCCTTTGCACCGTTTCCAAATAGAAGTTTAAGAGCCATATACATCTGGATTAACTGCTCGGGTAAAGAATTAATATATGTCCTTATTTCTGCTAATTTTTCAGACTCCTCTAGATAGAAAATAGCCTCTCTTAGGGAAGCAGTGAGAATTTTAAGGATAGATGGTGCTTCTGAAATCAAGTCCGAAAGCACGTCTGAAGATTTGAATAACTTCTTCTTTAGAAAGAGAAAATCATTATGTATGACTGCCAATCCAACTACCCACTTAGCAACATCATTATCACTTGGAAAAACCTCGTTCATGCGGATAATAGCATAATCCATTAATGTACTCCTCTTTATTATTATCTACTACGAAGTTTCGCCTAACGTGTTGTGTTCACGACATCCATTCCCCTTAGATAGCTCTTATCTTAGGGGAATGGATGTGTCCGGCTACTTAGAGCTACATCGAATTTCTTCTGCCGGACCGAGGGACGAATGTCCCGAAGCGTGAATATTGTGTTAGGCGATGCCCTTGCCATCCTGTATTACTACATGGGTTCTATTCTAATATTTCATACTTCGCTACTTGTTCTTCTCTAAATACAGTCTTTGTATTACTAACAGCGTCTTTAAGTCTCTCGACTGTAAAACTTGAAATTGGCCTTGGCAATTCATCCATTCCAAAAAAACCATAAGAATCAATCTCTTGATTATCTACTTCCAACTCACCTTCGTAAGCATGTGATCGGAATGTATAAATGTATCTATTCTTGTGGGGTTGAAAATACATTCCTGAGACCTCAATGTCTTTTGCTGTTATATTTATCTCTTCCTTAAGTTCTCTCTCTGCTGCATCCCATGCTGATTCACCATCTTCGACCATCCCGCCGGGTAAAGACCATTGCTTCTTTCCATACGTATGATGAACTAATAAAACTCTTTCTTGACCATCTATTATAATGATTCCTGAAGCATCTTGACCTTTCATCATTGGCACTCCTTTTTTACAAGTATTTGCAAGGGTTTCGCCTAACGTTCCTGTATTTACGACCCGACGCATGTCGGGTGTCCGGCTTATGCCGGACCAAGGGCGTATGCCCGCAGCGTGAATATTATGTTATGCGATGCCCTTGTCTTCCCCGAATCTTCTATTCTAAAAATAGGGTGGCTTTCTCGATCTCGCCTTGTTCATCTAAGTGTTTTAAAGTTTGTTCAATATCTCTATCATTCATTGTTCTTACAATAATTAAGTGTTGAATATTAAAACCGGGTGGATCTAACTGAGATTGTTTAAAATGTTCGACCAATCTTTCCGGTGTTGTGATTAGACACCATCTTTTCGTTCCGTTATTAAAGGTTATCGTTACTTCAATTAAATCAAAGTCTTCTAATGAATCATCAAACTTCCAGCCAGTTAAAAGAGGAATTTCAACTTCTCCCTCAGCAACATAATATTTATCTATCCATATTCTCTTATTATGGTTCCCAATGATTCTATATCGATCGGCTTCTTCAGCCACTGCTTGATAAACGTTCCCTTTAGTAAGGGCGTGTCCATAAACGCCTATACTTGTGCACGTTACAAGTTTACTATCCACTTCTTCACATCCATTATTAAGCTTTAATTAGGGTTTGCTTTCACAAGGGTTTCGCATAACGTTCCTGTATTCACGACTCTACGCATGTCGAGTGTCCGGCGAATGCTGGACCTAGGGCGTATGCCCGCAGCGTGAATATTATGTTATGTGTTGTCAGCTTCTTCTTCGAACTACTTAGAAGGATTTCTTGATTTCCTTGCCATGCTTTTGAACTCTTCATATTTCTCTTTAGCAGCTTTAATTTTATTTTCTATTACATAGGGAGCATCATCCGAAAAATTCGGTAGTTTCTCATTTATATAATCGTATAATGATCTTTTCTCAGCAGTTGTTGGAATTATTGGAGCAACAGGTATAGGTAGTGGCTTGTCTTCCTTTTCATCTTCTATTCCTTCAAGCAAATCGGCCATTCCAAAAGAATGAAAATTATGAAAAGCTCTTTTTCTATCCTCTTCTGTCTGTACATAATTCCCCTGAGAATCCAAACGGAATCTATCAAATCCCACCATCAGCAGCTCATGTGGCTTCCTATCTTTGTTTCTGTAATACAAGATTACTTCAAGTACGTCCTCACCTGCTAACTGAGGAACAGATTTATATTTATGATCTTTAGGACGAGCGATCTTCACGACTTTTCCTTCACGCGATACAAATAAATATCTACTCTGAATCTATCTCACTCTTTCTTTCTCTTATTTAAGCTGATTGCACATAACGTTGTGTATTCACGAACCCTCACTGGCTTAAGCGCGTAAGCGCGGGTCCGACGGACTTAGCCAGTGCAGGGTTGACGCCTGATTCAGCTTCCCCGAAATCTCTCCTGGCGACCGAGGGCGAATGCCCGATGCGTGAATATGGTGTTATGAGATGGTGATGTCTTCTATGGATTACTTTCAAATATTACGCTAGAATATGGTTTTATTACTTGATCCGAAAAATATTCTTTAAAGAATTCATTGGTTGTTCTAGGAAATTTATAATGTTCTAAAGATTCTTCTAGCCTATACACTGTCCTCTTAATTTCATTAATGGATAACCATTCAATCCCAACCTGTCCAACATCAGCTTGTAGGCTTCTTAATTCATTATTTAGGAATTGATTGTTGCACTCATAAATAAAATCAATAGAATGAACTTCCTTCATTATGAAAGAGTATTCATGATTGCGCGATATGTATTCTCTTACACAAACTAACCTACTACTCGATATTTCAATACCCAGTTCTTCCATACACTCGCGACTTAACGCCTGTTCCAATGTTTCGTTCTCTTCTTGAGCTCCTCCAGGTAGTACATAATAAATACCTATATTTGCTCTCCTTTTCTTTATTAATAAAAGATTGTCTTTCTGAATAATCAATGCTCTTACTGTATTTCGAATCATCTAGAATAATCTCCCTCTATACAATGTCTACATCACTTTCTCATAACGTTCCTGTATTCATGAACCCCAAAGGGGTTGTCTGCTGATATTCCTCTTCGGAATCCTTCCCGCAGACCAAGGCTCCAACGGAGCCGCTGCTTGAATATATTGTTAAACGAATTCATTGCTTTGAGTATCCGCATTACTAAATTCTCGTTGTAATATAATCCATTTTTTTGATAAAGTTTTCTCTCAGTTCATGATTACTATCGTTATTTAGTTTCTTTAAGTATTCTTGGTATTCGTTAAGTAATTCATCTTTAAATTTAATTACATCTAAACTAATTCCGTTTTCGATTTCAATAATCATGTTTTCTTGTTCAAAAGTAAGCTGAGTATTTCTTTTTGTCTGCGCTTGATGCAATATTCCATTTCTAATATCTGAATAAAAAAAACTGGCTGTTCTTCGTGTGAAATAACTCCCGAAATAATTACTTCTAGTCAAAAATTGTACAAATGCTTCTTTATGTCCTCTGAAAACAGTAACATCAAGCCCATTATAAAACTGATGAAGCGTTTCAATAAGCAAACTACATAATGCCATTGTGCTAAAACTATAATCAATATATCTATAATTTGCCGTTATGTTATCAGAATATTCTTGTATCAGAAGTAGAAACCTTCCTTCAATTCGATCTGAAAATATGTTTATCGCTCGCTGCCAAGTTTGCTCATCACTTGTTAAAGATAAATTCAATGCCAAGTAATCTTCAAGATAGTATCTTGGTGAAATATATACTCTGTCCTTAAACATTTTTAATCCCTCTCCGTCTTTGATGATTTCGTTTAACATCATATCTACGAACTTCGTAAATACCTCTCTTTTTAACGAATATCCGAACTACATATAATATAACCCAGATTAATCCATCTGCGAAGTCACGAATGTACTCAAAAAAGCAGCCCGAGTAAACTGTACTATATGTTAGCCATAACTAACACGTAGGATGCAGTTTAACATTTGGGCTGCTCTTTCCTCACTCAACTATAGAAGAATTGCCGATAATCTTCAGTGATCAGACTTTGCTGCCTTCATCTAAAACATTTACTTCGCTCCGCTACTCCACACCACGCGCTCGCTCATCGCTTTATGCTGTGCAATCAGGCAGAGTTCTGCCGCTTTGAATGCATGTTCCTGTGTCATGGCGGTCTCGGTACGATCCAGACAATCGCGAATGAGTTGGCCGAAGAAAGGATAACCGACCTTGCCTTTTACACTGTATCTAAACTCGCCCTCATGGTTTACCAGATAGACTTGATCACCTTCCGGCTCTCTCGCTACATCGATATACTTCCGCAGCTCGATATAACCGTCCGTTCCCAGAATAACGGTACGCCCATCGCCCCATGTGCCCAGACCATCCGGTGTGAACCAGTCCACTCGGAAGTAACCGGAAGCTCCGTTATCCCCGATCAGAGAGGCTTCGCCGAAGTCTTCCAATTCTGGGAACTGCGGGTGATTGAAGTTATGCACACGACTGAACCCTACCTCAGCGTCCGTACATGATGCAAACGTCAGAAATTGTTCGATCTGGTGACTCCCGATATCACAGAGAATGCCGCCATACTGCTCATGCTTGAAGAACCAGTCGGGTCTTCCTCCGGCATTTAAGCGATGCGGGCCTGTACCCATAACTTGCACTACTTTGCCGATTGCTCCCTGTTCAATGAGTTGTCCGGCATAAATCGCACTTTCCACATGCAGTCTTTCACTGTAATACACCATGTACTTTTTGCCTGTTCGCTTCACTTCTTCTCGTGCAAGCTTTAATTGCTCCAGCGTGGTAAACGGGGCTTTGTCTGTAAAATAGTCCTTGCCTGCGGCCAGAACTCTCATGCCAAGCGGCGCACGATCTGAAGTGATCGCTGCACTCGCCACCAATAACACCTCATCATCTGCAAGCACTTCTGCCTCAGATCCAGCGGCTTGAGCCTGTGGGAACTGCTTTTGAAATGCCTCTACCTTCTTCGGGTCCGGATCATATACCCACTTGAGGGTAGCCCCAGCCTCCAACAATCCTCCAACCATGCCGTAAATATGCCCGTGATCCAGCGCAACAGCAGCAATGGTGAATTCACCCGGACCACATACGACCTCTTTTGTAACACTTTTTGGTGCATAAAACATTCCGTCTTTAGCCATGTCATCCCATCCTTATTATAAAATTATGATTACATGAATTCGTCTTATATAACAAATCGTCTTCATTTAAACGTCTGACTCAAATCAGCAGGTTGACTGCCACTGAATGCCTTGTCTTTCTTCGTCGTTGAACCAGCAATGCGCTCCTGCAGATGCTCATAGAACAGATCCTCATCGATCGGCAGATTCACCCAGTTATCCGTCCAAGTGGACAGCAGCATCGCATTCGATAATGTTAATCCGTGAATACCATCCTCACCGGGAGCAATAAGTGGGGCGCCTGTGCGAATCGCATCCACCCAGTTACGAATCAGACCCGTGTGCCCCGTTTCCACACCTGTAATTGGAATCTCGCATTTCCAGCATTCCGGCTGTCCAAAACCTCCGGTAAACCGCTGATTGAATTCCGGCTCTGATTCGCGAAGTCGCCAGAACGTAAGCTTTCCATCTTCGATGACGATTTTCCCCCGGTCTCCGTTAACCTCAAATCGGTTCGTACCTGGTGCTTCGCCAGTAGTCGTTACGAACACACCTGTTGCGCCATTTTCATACTCCACATAAGCCGTTACATCATCTTCCACTTCAATATTCCGATACTTGCCAAACGAACAGAAAGCACGCATTCGCACCGGCATCATGCCAATGGTCCACTGCCACAGATCCAATTGATGGGGGTCTTGGTTAATCAGTACACCGCCACCTTCACCTGCCCAAGTTGCCCGCCAGCCGCCGGAATCATAGTAACTTTGGGATCGGTACCAGTTCGTAATAATCCAGTTGGTACGCCGTACCTCACCAAGCTCCCCCGAAGCGATCAAATCTCTTAGTTTAATGTAGAGTGGATTGGTCCGCTGGTTGTACATCATGGAAAAGACTTTACCGCTGGCTACGGCCGCTTCATTCATCTTGCGTACCTGTTTCGTATACACGCCTGCTGGCTTCTCGATCATGACATGCAAACCATGCTGGAAAGCCTGAATCGCCTGTTCGGGATGATCGTAGTGCGGCGTTGCAATAATGACCGCATCAATCGTACCCGAAGCCATCATCTGCTCTGCATCCTGCCAATAGGTGACCGTAGCCGGAAGATGACTCGAAACCCAGCTCTCCATCTCTCTTCTTACATCACATACGGCGACCAATTCTGCACCCGGTACTTCTCCGGCAACCAATGTTCTGGCATGAGCTGCTCCCATATTTCCAATACCAATCACCGCTACTCGTACAATACTCATGACTGCTCCTCCTCGTCCACACGACGCTCAATTTCGGCAAAAACGTCTGCAAAATGCTGTAACATCGCCTTGGATTCCAAGGCTCCACTAAAGTCCTCAATGCCGTAATATCCGTCATACCCAACGGCACGAAGATCCCGCACCATCTGTACCCAATCGACTATGCCTTCAGTCAGGGGGGTCCATTGACATTTCCAGGCTGTATTTAGAGCCAATCCGCTATTCTTCCCAATCGCATTAGCCTTTTGCGAATCTTTCGCTTCAGGTTCAAACCACCCGGCATTCTTCACATGCACATGAGCGAGATACGGACCTAGCAGCTCAAGCCCCATCCGATGATTCTCATATCCTTCATGCACCATGTTGCCTGGATCGTACAACACACCCACATGCTGCGGGTCGAGCGACTCAACAAGACGATAGGCAAGCGATGCCGTCGGTGCAATCGTCTGGTGATGCGTCTCTACAATCGCCTTGACGTTGTACTGTTTGGCCAGATCTTGTACTTCACTCAGGTAATCAACGGCTTGACGATACAACTCAGGATAACTGGTCTTGCGATCATATCCAGGAACACCCACACGCATCATAGATGCTCCTAACCCAGCTGCAGCCTGAAACGCCTGCTCGGTGGCAGACAGATCTCCACAGTTCAGATACGGTACAAGTGCGATGGAGTTTCTACCTTGCCCTAACGCTGCTTCACGAAAAACAGGAACCTGTTCCTGCCAGCGGCTTGGATCTACCGAGCATCGATTATTTCTCCAGTAAGAAGGCTCCTCGGATATCGCATCTTCAGGAATTCCGCGGAAACGCCACTCTATTCCATCAATCCCCGCTGCTGCCGCAGCCGATGCCAATTCCTCTGCATTCAGATCAGGGGTAGCCACGGTGAATACAGACAGTTTCATCATGATCCATCTCCTTATGTAAACGTATTCATTTCATGTCGTAAAGGCATTGTATCACTCCACTGAACGTCACCATAGGGGAAAACGCCAACAGATGAATGACAGATAACGAACAGAGCACATTCCCCATTCAGAGATAACTTCTCAAGAGAATGATGTGATCAAAAATCAAAAAAAGACATCTCTGGAACAGAATTCAATTCTGTTCAAAGATGTCTTGTACCATAACTATATATAGGATGAAATCATATCTCTCTAATCCCGATCAAAGAACACGTGTTCAGCCTGTAGTTTCCCCTGATCTATTGTCATGATGCCAAATGAGTATTGTTTCTGGAAACGCCGATCTGTAGGTGATCCCGGATTAAATACCAGCGTGTTGTCGACGGTATGCATCACCGGGATGTGTGAGTGTCCGTAAATCACAGCATCCACATGCTGGCCTGCAAAGGTATGAATTGCATTCTGCTCCGTACCCTTTGATCCCAGATGACCGTGTACAAGACCCAGACGAAGTCCTTCCACTTCAACAATACGGGAATATCCCAGTTTTTCAGCGATTTCGGACGGGTCCGTATTACCAGCTACCCCTTCAACTGGTGCATACTCACTAAGCAATGGGTATACGCTCCAATCCGACCAGTCACCGGCATGAAGAATGAGATCCGCACTCGGCAATACATTAAGGAGCTGCGTCGGTAACTTGCGTGATTTACGAGATAAATGCGTATCAGAGATGACTACAATTTTCATATAACAACCCACCTTTCCTTCGTCTTATTACAATCTACTCTGACTGCGATGGGACAGCTAACATCTGGGAACTGGAACGTTCCATATCTTCAAGGGTAATGGATGCGAAGAACTGCTCCACCTTGGACTCCGCAATCTGATACAGATTGGTCAGCAAGCTGTCTATATGCAAGCCCACTTCACAATCCGGGTTACAATTGCCGTGAATCGGGAACAATGGACCTTCGTCCTTCGCAGCCTGATAGATCATGTCTAATGTGATTTCACTTGATGGCTTCGCCAGGTAGAAACCTCTTGTTCCAGGAGAAGAGTTCACTAATCCTGCCTTTTTCAGCCCGCCCAGTATACGTCTGACGACGACAGGGTTGGTATTCACGCTACCTGCAATATGTGCAGACGTGATTCGTTCAGGCGCGCTGAGTGACAATAACAACAAACAATGCACACTGACCGAAAAATGAGTACTCATGATTAACCACCTTTATTTAATATAATCCTAGTCTTGCTGATTTTATTCAGAGAACAGATCCTTCTCGGGACGTGCTCTAATCTTGAGCTGTCGCACACTATATTCCAGTTGTTTCACAATATCATCCAGCTGTTTGCGATCAATCTTGGTTGGATCTTCCACCGGTTTCACGGACGACTTGAGATCTCGGATCGTTAACTGCTGTTCTTGCCATTTGTCCATCAGATCTGCAATATTGGCATAGAAACGTTCGTAATCTTTGATGACTAGGTCAAGATAAGCATCTACCTCATCCGGATCATAACCACGAAGTTTATAATTAAATTGTTTTTCATGTATCGATAACGCATCTAGCTGCACTCCCAATTGTTTAAACAATTGTCTCTGTTTATCCAATCTTCGTTTCATATGTTCATCCATATTGACAACCTCCATTATAAGCCAAGCCGTGTTTCTATTTCCTGTGAAGAACATACGGCATTTTCTCTCTCTATTTTTTATAACACATAATCCGTCAGATATAAAACGATACAGCCCTATTCCTCATGAAAATGATTGCTTTTCATCCATTTCGGGTAAAGACTCACTACACCCCACAACGGGAAAGGAGCATGTCCTTATGAGTACATTAACTAAAGATCAACATCAAATACTGAAAAATGCCCTTTTGGAGCAACGTGAAAACTTGCAGCGTCATTTTGAATCCAGCATGGAAGACGGTGCTCCGGCCCAGTCGCTGAAAGATTCAACCGGTGAGCTGTCCTCCTACGATAATCATCCGGCAGATGCCGGTACGGAAACATTTGAACGCAGCCGTGATCTGGCGATCGACGATACATTAACAGACGAATTCAATCAAGTGAACGACGCATTGGAACGTATGGAGCAAGGTACATATGGGACCTGTGTAACGTGCGGCGAAGATATTCCCTTCGAACGACTTGAAGCTATCCCCTATACGGCTTACTGTATTGACGACACACCTAACCGGGAAATCAGCAACGATCGGCCCGTTGAAGAAGAAGTGATGACCATGCCTCCGAGTGGTGCTGGGGAAGGAAGACAGCAGCGGGCCGGCAAGTTCGACAACGCAGATGCCTGGGAAGCGGTCGAAGAATATGGCACACCTAATTCCCCCGCAACCGCAGCCAAACGTGATGTGAAGGGCTATGATGAGAACATGTAATTTCGTTATGAACTGAAAAGGTAGGCGTCAAAATTGAATTGGATTCCATAGGCTGCTCCACCATTAGCCTTCCTTATCACGCATTAAAAAGCCGCCATTGGGCGGCTTTTTCTAGTTTTCTCCTAAGCAGTCTCTCACGTTTACGGTTACTTGGCTTCCAATGATAAGGCTGAACCCATGTATTCCATCCGTTTATTCTTCCGACTCACGACCAGATGATGCAGATCCCTGCCGCTTCGACACAGATCGAGAGGTTTTCGGAGTTGATTTGCCCTTATCAGACGTAGCTTTCTTTTTCTCTTTTGCATCTGTCTTGGAAGCAGGTATTTTCACTATAGGTTTAGAAAGTGCTGAAAATAACTGAAAGACCTCATGTTCCCCTTGTCGATTCTCTTTTGTTGTATAGGGTTCACAGAGTTTTATGATGTTTTTATACAACTCCTCTACTTCGTCTCGGGTGGCGTACAGCGTAATGTCCGAGAGAAACATTCGGTCTTCGTTTTCCGCCTGATGCATGAATCGCTGACGACTCTGTTCGAACATCTCATTTAATAATTTGAGCGTCTCGGACCGAAACACCTGTTTTAATGGTGAGTTTTCCTTGTCTTCATCTTCATGACGGAGATGGATCTCTCCGGTGAATGGTTCATAATATTTTGCGATAATCCCATTAATCTCACGTGTGGAAACGATCGTCAGCAGACCAATTTTCTCCAGCTTTTTTACATGATAGTGAACTTTGGCTGGCACCTCACCCATCTGGTCGGCGATCTCTTTGACAGTGGATGGTCTGCCCTGCTTGTTAAACATATTCATAATCTGTATCCGATAAGGATCGGAGTAGATTTTAATTTCTTCAATTGTTGAAAGAACCTTGTGCGCCATCCCTGTATCCTCATTTCCGGGGTACCTGTTGTCCATCGATATCTCTATTATACCGCTGCGTCAGGACTTCGGTCAAAGTAAGCTGGCGATGACATGTTATCAAAAAATCAGATCATGTTTCTTTCTAAATATCCTTCACATCGCACTCCGAAAGCTTTTGCTAAATAACAGCATACCTGCGGACATGGCAAGCATAATCCCAAAGACGATAAAAAGAACAGGCATGGTCATCCAATCTGCAAGTGCTCCCGAAACCAGACTCCCAAGTGGTGCAACACTCAAGACGAGCATACTCTGAAGGGCATACACTCTGCCCAGCATCTCCGAAGGGGTAACTTCCATAAGATAGGTTGCCAGCGGTGTTGTAGCCAGCGGAATCCCCATACCCATCAGTAGACAAAAGGCCGCTGCAACTGGCAGTTGGAAGGAAGTCATATAAGCGGGTAGTGCCGTCATCGCATAACTGAGACCCAACATGACAATACCGCTGATGACCAGCACACTTTTACGATAATTCGCTCCCCTTTGTGTCAACCATACACCGCTAAGCAACATGCCTCCCACCATCAGCCCACTGAGCAGACTTAATCCCCCAGCGCCAGCATGCAACGTTTCAATGACATAGGGTGTACGGAGAACATTAAACGGCATCAGGCAGAAATTAACGAAGGCAAACAGGATGGAGACAATTAACAATAAGGCATGTTTACGGAGAAAATGAAAAGCTTCCGCCATTTCGGAGAATATGCTACTTTTGTCGGAAGGAAGAGAATCTATTTCCATTGTTGTTTTATCTTCATTGTTAGCAGATGTTGAACCTTCAGGATAGCCCACTCGGCTCATAATTAAAGCACTTAGCGCAAACAACCCCGCATCAATCAGGATCGTCCAGGCAATGCCTATTGTAGCAATAAGGGCACCAGCCACTGCAAGTCCTGCGAGTTCGGCCACTCTGGTTGCGGAAGAGGACATCGCATTACCCGAAAGCAGCATCGATGGGGGAAGCAATCGGGGGACACTTGATACTTCCGCAGGACTAGTGAAGCATTCCAGCAAAGAATTCAGAATTGTCATGACAAACAGATGCCAGACTTCAAGTTGGCCCAATCCAAACAGCAGAGCTGTAATACCCACCAACAACCCGCGCCCCGTATTCGTAATCACAATCACTTTTTTGGGAGACATGCGATCAACCAAAGCCCCGGCGAACAGACCCAGAAGGATATTGGGCAAAAAATTCACCGCCAGCAACGTACCCATCAACACTTTCGAACCGGTTAGAATGTATACCATCCAACTGTAGGCAATCGAGTCAATCGAATCACCAAATCTGGATACCACTTTACTAAGCATAAATTGCATGTACGGTCTGATTCGTATTAACTCACCCATACCTTGCTTGCCAACTGCTGAGCTATCATTCATTCTTTTTCTCTCCTCAACGTTAAAATATTTTTCATGTTAATTTTATTTTAACGTAAATTGTGCAGAAATCAATACCTCCGTGAAAATAATTTTAACGCTAAGTAGGCAAAGTAAAAAACTCGCTCTTCTTTCAGTTGATTCGTAATCGACAAAAAGACTTTTTGAACAACCTTTTTGGACAACCTCCTTTAACACAAAAAAACAGACCACAAGTGGTCTGCTCGGGATGGAATGTATTTGAACTGCCTTTATTGCTGCTACTTCTCAACACTTAATTGAAATCCAGCCTGTTCAGCCTGTACCTCCAACATCAAATCGCGTACCCGGCCTGCTTCATCCCCCAGTCGTTCTTCGCTGATTTGGTAGTTGGTCCATTTTAGCTCTAGTGGAAGTTCAATCGTACCCGTCAGGCAATCCCACAGAGCGTCGAGATTACCGCCATAAAAATCCGGCAGCTTCAGCTTGTCCTTTAATTGTTGATGAAGTTCAGCGCTACTCGCAAAGTCTTCTCCATCCAGAATCACGGTAATCATGGCTGCTCCTTCCTCTATTTCAAACGTGTAAATGATGCATAGTGATCTGTCGTTTTGTAGATAAGTCCATCATTGGAATACACAATCCGATCCGAATTACGGAAGCCGGAAGTATAGTTAATATCCGCTTCGCGCCATGTACGTCCGCTGGCCGAAGGCAGAAGTCCCTCCCGATTGCCAAATGTGTCCCCACCGATGCTTTTCCCAGGAGCCACTACAGCCAAGTTTCCTTTTGACGCTACCCAGCCGAGTCCTGTTGCCTGTGATTTGGTAATAAAGTTACATGGCAACGTTCCGTTTGCACTCAAATAGTTTGCTACACCTGTAAACGTATTGATGATGGTACATGTTGCAGCAGATGCCTTCTGCTGTGCGACTGGAGTGAACTGTGATCCTGTGAGGAAAACAAACGTTAACAACAATGCCAGTAATGCGGTGGATATCAACTTTTTCATCAATCCGGCCTCCCGATCCCTCAAAGTAGATGAACGTTGTCACGATATGCATACTGCAAGCTATAACTTTCTAGTGTTACGTTCTGCTAGATTATAGTAAACAAGTCATCTCATGACTATTTATATCACATCATTTTGGTAGAAATATCAAATGAAGACGTTTAAATTGTAAAATATTATAATTGTAACATTTTAAGACATAAAAAAAGACTCTCATCCCTGAAGATGGAGTCTACTTTTCTAGTATGTTTAAACTGAACTGACCTAATCGATCAGTTGCACACGTTGACGAGTTCGAGCCGATTCCAGGCATGCATCAATAACGCGCATGTTTTGAATGGTATTTTCCGGACTGAAAGGTAAGGCCTCTCCTTCAAGCACAGCCGTTGCAAACGTCTCCACCTGAAGAACATAGGAATTCGACACGGATACACGCTCCTCACGGCTGACCGAATCCGTGTGTACAATAATCTGAGGTGGAATATCACTGTTTTCCCAGCCAAACACTTTTGGCAGTTCAATCCGCCCTTCCGTCCCGAGAATCTCCATCTCCGCTCGACCTGAAGCCCACATGCCACAGTCAAAAGTTAAAGCTACCGAATTCGGAAATTCTACCAGTCCCGACGCCATCATATCCACGCCATCATGCTCGTCCGAGAATAGAGCGTGAACTGTCACCGCTTCCGGTTCCTGTCCCAGATACATCCGGGCTGCCGAGATCGGATACACGCCAAGATCAAATAACGATCCGCCGCCCATTTCTCTTTTGAACCTTACATTTTCCTTGTCATCAGCGGTATTACAGGTAAAGTTACCATGGATGGCTCTGACGATGCCAATCTCTCCACTAGCTATAATCTCTTGCACACGTCTGTGCTTGGGATGATATCGATACATAATTGCTTCTGCAAAAAGAACACCTTGCTGATGACATACCTCAATCATTTCTGCCGATTCATCAGCATTCAGGGCAGCTGGTTTCTCACACAACACATGTTTGCCAGCCTGTGCCGCTTTGATGGTCCATTCTTTGTGCATATGGTTAGGCAAAGGAATATAGACGGCTTCAATGTCCGGATCAGCGATGAGCTCTTCATAACTGCCATATGATCTGGCAATGCCGAGTTCTTCGGCAAGGGTTTCCGCTTTTTCCTTGCTACGGCTGGCAATCGCCAACACCTCACCACGTTCAGACTGCTGGATCGCCGGAATGACTGCATTTTTGGCAATGGTTGACGTACCGAGTACTCCCCACTGTAACTGTCTGTTCATGCTCATCTTCCTTTCGTACCGTAATTGTCCTCTTCTGCCTTGTGTAACATGCCGAGACAACGATCCAGATCCGTTTTGACCTGTTTCTTGTATAACTCAGCTTTCTCCGCACCATCATCCGTGAAATGATATAAAACGATTTCCTGAAAATCGACCTTCGGATCATTGCCCTTCAGCTTCTTCGTGCGATAAAAAACACCTTGCTGGACCAATTCATGCAGTGCCCGATATACCTCGCTCTGGGGTGGTACATAACCGTAGTCTTTGAATTCCTGCTTCATCGCCTCCAGCATCTCGTAACCATACCCCCTGTGCTGTTCAACCATCGTAATCAGATACAGCTTGATAAATGCCCGCTGTGCAATCATAAAGGCCACGTTCATTCCCCTCCTGTCAGAACCTATATATCTAGTATTATAAAACTTATGTTCGGGTTCTGCCATCTTTCTCCGCTTGGTCTGCCTTTTATCCATCTTTAAAGAAGGTGAGAAAGAAATCGTGTGAATACGCGTTAAGCTGGGGGAAGCACGGAAAAAGGTTTTCTGTTGTGAATTTTTCATGTAATGAAATTTTAATCGTTATTCAAAAGTTGTTTATTTCAGGGCTCATGGAGTCGTGAGATCGAATTTTAATGACAAGAGAGTCTGTGCAAAAGCTGTAATACCTGTGCTCCTGTATCTTGTGTTTGTATACTCTCGTACTCCCGTACACTCCTGTGCAGCTGTGGTGATCTATTATGAATTTTTCATATGTTGATGGATTCATTTATCGCGAACAGACTTCGGTACGGTTCCCACAATCCATTTGCCCCAGCTTACACGCGAGATAAGCCATGTCACTACACAGGATAATGTAAGAGCGAGCAACCAGGTGATGGTCATTCGAACGACAGGGTTCAAGCCCATAGCAACATAGAACAACTCATCCGGAATGTAGCTGTACCGCAGCATCAACATATGCATCAGATAACCGCCATACGATACACCACCAATCCATCCCAGCAATCGTGTAGCCCTGAGGTTATGAAGTTTTCCTGCCAACTGATACATGACCATAATGGAAGCGATCAGAAAGAGTGCCATATCAGGGCGGATCAAGCTGACTGTGTAAAACGTAATTTTGATTCCTTCCGGCTTCTGAAACTCCAGCATTAATAGATATGTAAACCGCAGACCCAGAACAATAAACACTGTCCAGTATATCCAGCGTAATCGATGAATCCATTCATTCCAGTGCTGCACGGATAACCCCGCTGCGGCACCAAGCACAAAATAAATAAAGAAATAGAGGAAATTCCGGTCTGCATACGTTGTAAAAGCATCTGTCAGCACCGGGATATTCACCCGTTCCATGAACTTGGCGATGTTTCTTAATTGATCCGCAAGTACAAGATACACCACACCAGAAATCAATAATGCGATCAAGCGCCCCTTGGCCTCATATCGGTTATATACATAACGAATGGCTCGCAAAAAGAGCGGAAATAACAGATAAAACTGAATCAACATAATGATGTACCAAAAGTGTGAAGTCGTTTTGCCAGTAAGCAACTTCAGGCCCAGGTCTGGGATGTCATTCCATCCGAATCCGGTCCAACCACGCGGTGCAAGTGTAAAATAAATGAGTGACCAGATCAGATAAGGCACGATCACGTCGTTTACTCTTTTTCTCATAAACTTGCCGTAATGCAGCTTGTCTCCCGTGTTATAAAAAAGCACCATCCCTGTTATGAATATGAATAAAGGAACGGCAAATTTGGAGAGCATCAGCAGTATGGCCAGTAACACCCCATCCTCCAGTCTCGTTTCCGGGACCAGAGAGTAATGTGCGATGGAATGCTGGAGAACCACCGCTCCAAAGGCAATTCCCCTTAAGCTCTCTATTTCTGTAATTCGTTCTTTGCGAGGCATGCATTCAGCCATCCTTTCTTGGTTTTGCGATAAAAACAACGTACAATGAATCCGTATATTTAATGAACGGAGTTGATTCACATTTCTTTAACAGACAAAGACGTAACCACTACCGAATCCAAGTATGTCCAACAACATCTGGCTAACGAGCGAACTTTTCTGGCCTGGGTACGCACCGGTATTGCCATGGCGGGCATCGGCTTTCTTGCTGCCGGATTTGGCTTCAATTCGTCGGCGTATGATCGGCTTGCACATATTGCGGCGATTATAACTGGTATCACTTCTCTGATTGGCGGCATATCCATCATTGTGTATTCGGCAGCAGCCTATCATCGGAAGCGTACACAAATCAATGAACAGACGTTTCAGGCATCGACCGGTTTAATTCGGTTTCTCACATGGATGCTACTGGTGATTGGACTCGCTTTAGCTGTACTGTTATATGTATTGTTATTCCCTGCTTGACTGGGTAAAAACACCATCCGACATTACTGACACCCACCCATATGCAACACAGGGACAAAAGCCGGCTTCCCTTAAGGAAACCGGCTAATGACCATCTGGTGGATCATATATGTCATTCCATTTTACAGATATTAAGTCATTGGGTTTTATTTCATTTCGATTATATTTGCGGCAAGATTACAGGAATGTATTGTTACCGAATCGCGCTGCCTTGTTTTGGGCTTCCAATCTGCGTTCTTCCATATCCAGATCCGGCCGTTCGGCTGGCACGTCTCCGCGATGAGCTGCTTCGGCTCTGTCCCGGTTAAGCTGGCTGTTGCCACTGAATACATCGTACACATCGGAGTCCCGATCCGTAGAATCTACGAGCAGCAGGATTTTACCATTCTGTACATACTCCTCATACTGTTTAGCGTCCTCTTCCGGAATACCAAGACCTACCAGTCCACCCACCAGTCCACCAGCTCCCGCACCCACAGCTGCACCGGTAAATGCTGCTGCAATGGGGCCTGCGGCCAGAATCGGTCCTATACCGGGTATAGCCAGTGCACCGATACCTGCGAGCAGACCGGCTACGCCACCAAGTACACCACCTGTTGCTGCACCTGCAGCCACGCCTTCAGGGGCTTTGGTACCTGTCTCTTCCCGAATTGCCTTCAGTTCATCCCGATCTTGTGTAACAACGGAGATTTCGTCTGAAGTGAATCCTTGTGCCTTCAGACCCTCGATAGCTTGCGATGCTTCACGTTCTGTATTAAACACACCTACGATTTTCTTTTGCATAATGAATCCCTCCTCATCTGATTGAGTGGTTCGTTATGTTATTACCCGCCTTCGTTTCTTTCAAACGCTTGCAAGTCAATATCGTATGTGTTAATAGCAATGAATTGCTGAGGTTTATTCCTTTTTATTCCTCATCAGAGTATGCCTTCAAACTCAGGCATGTGATACGTTGTCAGGCAAGCTCTACATTGAAGGACGTGGGTGTCCAAAACATCTTGAAGTCCAGACTGGCTGATCCTGGCGAATTGTCCAGACGATTTCTAAGGAACCGAGGACGTCTTATTTAGCCTTCGGGTCCTCATTTTATTTTGTAAGGAACATAAGACACGTTATTTACCAAAATCACCTGACAAACCCGTTGTAAACGGCTGGTTATTCGAATATAACGTGTTTCAGATTCCTTAGATTGCTGCGGGCGCTTTTAAGTCGCTGAATAAGACGTCACAAGTTCGTTAGCGCTCCGCTTCATGTTCAGCTCCAGGCACGTTCAGTTACACTCCGGCTTTCGGCAGGTTGAGGACACGCTCTGGGGCGCGACTTCAACCTCAAAAGAAGAAGATTTTGCTGAATTCTCGTTCCATGCCGGATGTTTTTGGTAGGCGTGCCGGGGCACGTCAAGGGGAAAGTAACGCAGCATGGAGCGAAAAGGCAAAGTGACTAACATGGAGCGAAAAGGCAGTAAAAGTTGCACGTTAGTGAGTTTTGAGACACGTCCTGGTTAGAGGATGATTCTTTAAGTCAGAGAATGATTCGGTCAGCTACAAAACTTAAGGTTGTTCAGGAGAGTCTGAGCCTGATGAAGAGCGCCCTTTGGGAACCCAATCGTTGATATCTGAAAAACGAAATCATTCATCTATTTCCCCCTTGGTTTGGCCCGATTTGTGGCGACCGCTTCAAGTGGATTATCCGGCCAGTAGTGCTTCGGATAACGACCTTTCAGGTCTTTTTTGACGTCAAAATACGTCTCTCGCCAGAAATTCGCCAAGTCACGTGTGACCTGTACAGGTCGCTGAGCCGGTGATAATAGGTGGATTGTCAACGGGACTCGCCCACCCGCTATACGCGGTGTCTCCTGTTGTCCAAACATCTCCTGTAATCTTACCGCCAGCGCCGGGTCCTCTGGACGACTGTAGTCCACGGGAATACGCGAACCACTGGGCACCTGTATATGCGTCGGAGCTTCATCGTCCAGTTGTTGTCGTTGCGTCCAGCTCAGGCCACCCAGTAATACATCTTGCATCGACAATCTCTTCAGGTCGGCTGCCGAACGCATGCCTGTCAGATAAGGGGTAAGATGTTCTGCCAACTCTTCGGTCAGATCATCTTCGATCAGGTCGGGCCACTCAGGTAGATGGAGATGCAGGAACCGCAGCCTGTCCGCAAGTTGTCTGGATGTTTTTGTCCAGGGCAGACAATCCAGCCCTTCCATTCGAATTCCGGTTAATAGTGCTTCCAACACCTGATCTTCAGGTGGCTGTGCAATACTGCTCTCTTTCATCACAAGGGCTCCAATACGAAGTCTCTTATGTGCTCGCACGCTGCGGGTATTAGAATCCCAGGCCACTTGCACTTCATCTTGCAGCAGGTGCTGAGCTGCCTGCACCAATGTCTGCTCCTGCAACGGCGCAGCCAGCAGGATGCGCGCATCTGCGCCCTGGTCGTCTGCCTCGGCTGCGACCAGATACGCTGAACGGCTCAGCGATTCTGTCGCTGCGAGCCGTACGCCGCGGCCGCTGCTCAGCAGATAGCGGCCGTCCTCCCGGCGTTGCCCGATCCGGTCCGGATAGGCGAAGGACACTAGCAGTCCGCAGCTGTCCTCATCCGGCCTTACCGGATCGGCCGCCGGGCCGAGCGCCGAGCGCAGCTGGCGGCTCTCCTGGAGCATGCGCCGCACGGCCGCGCCGTCTGCGACAGCCGCTGCCGCTTGCGGCATACCGCTGCTGTCCGCGGTCAGCAGCGCCTCTACGCGCGGGCGGAGGTCCGTGCCCGCGCCCGCACTGCCACTGCTGCGGAGGCCGGCAGGCTCCTGCAGCAGTGCCGCCAGCATGCTGGCGTAGCTGGCCAGCCCAAGCTCCGCTGCGCGGAGCAGCATGCTGGCCAGTCGCGGATGCACGCCAAGCGTGTTCATCCGCCGCCCGAAGGGCGTGATGCGGCCTGCGTCGTCCAGGCCGCCCAGCTGGCGCAGCAGCGCCTGTGCCTGGCCGTAGGCGGCGTCAGGCGGGGTGTCCAGCCATTGCAGCTCTGCTGGGGACTGGACACCCCAGACGGCAAGCTCCAACGCCAGCGGCGCAAGATCCGCGGAGGTGATCTCCGGGCGAGCTGCCTCAGGCAGCCCCCCATGAACCTCCTCGCTCCATAGCCGGTAACACACCCCCGGGGCAATTCGCCCTGCACGACCCCGCCGTTGATCGGCTGACGCCTTGGACACCGGCAGGGTTACAAGCCGGCTCATGCCTGTGCGCGGCGAAAATGCCGATGCACGACTTAGCCCTGCATCCACCACAATCTTAACTCCAGCGAGTGTGAGACTGGATTCCGCAATGGAGGTGGATAAGACCACCTTGCGCGAGCCCTCAGCTGCCGGGCGTATGGCCTCATCCTGTTGTTCCACGGGCATACTGCCATACAGGGAATGAACTTTCACATGTTCGGGAAGAGAACCATTCCATAACTCCCGTTCTGTACGATGTATCTCTTTTGCGCCAGGAAGGAAAACAAGCACGTCCCCCTCCTGTTCGGCTAATGCCCTCTTCACCATCTGAGCCGTGAATTGTTCCAGTGGCATGGCTGTTGGTCTCGATACATATCGTGTTTCCACCGGAAACGTTCGCCCGGGACAGTGAATTGATTTTGTACCTTCGCCAAGCAATGCACAGACGGGAACAGAATCGAGGGTCGCCGACATCACCAGCAATTTCAAGTCTGGACGTAACATCGCTCGGGATTCCAATGCCAGAGCCAAACCCAAATCCCCATGTAAGTGACGCTCATGGAATTCATCGAATATAATCATCGCCGTGTCTTCAAGTCCCTGATCCTGCTGCAACATTCGGGTCAATACGCCTTCCGTCACAACTTCAATACGCGTCGCCTGACTCACCCGGGTATCCATGCGTACACGATATCCTACAGTCTGACCCGCCTTTTCCCCTAGTGTAGCCGCCAGTCTCGATGCAGCCGAACGCGCAGCCAGCCTTCGAGGTTCCAGCATAATGATTTTCCGTCCCGCAACCCACGGCTCCTCCAGCAAAGCCAGCGGTACAACAGTTGTTTTTCCCGCTCCTGGCTCTGCAATTAACACACCTGTATCTTGATCCCGAAATAACTGTCTTAACTCAGGAATAACCTCTTGTATCGGTAACTCTATTTGCATATGATCGCTCCTAATGAATGTACCCTACTGCTCTTCAGTATCTCTATTCGAATGTTAGCATTATAACAAAAAAAGCCGTTCCAGAGGAACGACTATCGCAGACACACCCTAAGACACGCCTTAGTAAAAATGAAATTTATCCAGAATGCTCACTTAGCTGAGCAATGATTCGGCACCATCAATGACGATCTCTGCTCCCGTAATATGTCTGGATTCGGACGATGCGAGGAAACTTACCAGATCGGCAACATGTTCCGGCTGACCCGGCCCGTCCGCAAGTGGTTGCTGTCCTTCCGGGAACTCCATCGGAATAATGATCTGTTGCAGATCATCCGTTTTGACCGTACTTTGATCGATATTTGTCGCAATCGCTCCTGGCAAGATTACGTTCACACGTATCTTGAACTTCGCCAGTTCAAGCGCAGCCATCTTGGCAAAAGCAACCTGTCCTGCCTTGGACGTGCTGTACGCCGACATGCCAAAGCTTGAGAAGCGTTGATTGCCGTTAATCGAACTTGTAATGATAATGCTGCCGCCACCCCGTTTCTTAACGTGAGGCAAAGCATATTTTACGGTGAAAAATGTACCATTCAGGTTGGTTGTAATAATCTGTTGCCAATCTTCAACCTGAATTTCCTCAATGGGTGCCGATACTCCGTTAATGCCCGCATTGGCAAAAACGATATCCAAACCGCCGAATAACTCAACGGTTTCCAGTACAGCCTTTTCCACACGTGCCGGGTCAGAAATGTCTACATCAAATGCTCTTGCCGCACCGGGGTGCAGCGCATTAATCTCTGCTTCCGTTTCCGAGATCCGATCATTCACCAGATCAAACAATGCAACATGTGCACCCTCTTTAGCCAGCTTGACCGCAGTGGCTTTCCCAATCCCGGAGCCTGCTCCGGTAATAATCGCAACCTTGCCTTGGAACCGTGACTTACCGTTATGTTGTGTCATTATCCATTCCACTCCTTTGATTAGCAATTATGTAAGAATGTACATTCAAGCTTTCATTAGCCAATTCTTCACAAGATTACCCAAAAAGAGTGTCTTTTAAATCAACATCAACAAGTTTTTTCACAGTTGATCTTCGCCGCTGTCACAGCTTCAGCAGGATCGATCCACAACTTGATATCCCGCACTCACCATTCCAGCTCAATGAAAGCGGCATCATCTTCAAGTCCGCCGGTATGTGTAGCATCCAGCAGTACCTGAATGTGTTCATCCGGGACATAGGCTTGAATGGCATCCAGGTCGTTCAGTCCATCCGTATATAACTGGAGTCGCAGTGAATCTCCTGCCGACCCTTTCATCTCGCAGATGTGCGGCTTACCACCAACAGGCCCTTCAAGTGTAGACCAACGCTCATTTGTCTTGCAGTGAGTCTGAAATAATTCAGACTGTTCCTGACCATTACGCCAAAGGCGAATACGGGAATCTCCTTGCCACGCTAACCATACACGGCTTTTGCGGCCACCTCCCGTAAGCTCGATCCGTCCACACACATACATGGCCTGACTGCCCCGACTTCGCTTTTCCATCAACACTTCACGCAGCAACAAAGGGGAACTTTCCAGTGGCTGTAATTTCTCCAACTGCTGAGATGCAGGAAGGGTTAGATCATGGAGAAGACGCTCCACGCCCTCTTCTGTCGGGTGTTGCGTCGTTTCCAACCAATCCAGCAAAGCATTCCCCAGAAAACGCGCTGCAAAATCGCCCAGGTAACTCATGCCTACCCCATCACACAATACAAAATTGCAGATATTTCCTTTCATACGTACCGCAGCAAAGTCCTGTCCGGTATCTCCCTGATGTACCGTCTCAGCCGCTCTGCCATAACCATATCTGCACTTAAATGTACCCTGATAGCGGGTTAGTGGCTGTTCTCCCGTCTGTACACTAACATAGCGAAAGTTGCCATGCCGTTGCTCGGCATGGCCCCCCTTATCTCCAGCAGACAATGTTGCCAAACGCATCGCTCTCATGATTCCCCTCCTATCTAACAGGCGTAGCAGCGGACATCTGGAACCCGATTGATACCAATTCTGCACAGGTACCTGGCAGCATCATGAGTGCACCGGGTGCAAGCAAATAATCAGCTTCAACAAGCATTTCCCGATAACTTTCGGGCAGGACGGATGACATATTCCGCAGCTTCTCTCCATGCTCATCCTGTAGATTCGTTTCCGAAGAGATTCCCTTCCATCTTCTGGGTTCAGCAATTGGACCTTCCAGCAGATGATCGGATATAAAAATATTTTCCACCAGTACATTGCCGTCTGGTACACTCATACCCATAATTCTTTTTGCAATAGGTTCGGGATCTTCACCTGTGGCTACCCCATCGGTCATGTGGCATACAAGTGGCGCAGGACAATCCTGCATATTCGGAATTTCGGCCTGTAGAATCTTTTCCGCCTGTAGGAAAGCCTTCGCAGAATCGGAAAAGCGTCTCGGAGTCAGGTCAGGCAAAGAACCAACTGCAGCGATCTCGTCAATCCCTTTAATTCCGTTCAACAAGTCATATACATCATCGCTGTAAGCCAATATGGCTATACGATAACGAGGTGTCAGACGATTTCCCTTGGTAGAGCGAAATACCATTTGGCGGATCGCGAGAGATAGGGCATCATAGACGACGTCAATCCGTCGACGATTTTCCAGAACCATGTTCATGGAGGCGCTAATATCAATTAAATATATAATAAGTGCAGGTGTACGCTGTGATGCTTGAATCGTGTAGTTCATCTAGGGTGGGTCACCTCCATCGTTCACGTTATTTATAAGTTGGGCAACGTATAATTAGTGTTGCTCAGGAATTTGTTAATGGCACTCATTCGAGCGGCCACTTTTCCGACACCTTTGAAATAGGAAGCATCGGTATTGTATAGATTTTTGAAATCACGGGCATACGATTCCGCATTTTCAATTTTTCTGCCTTTTTGCGCGTTATACGTCTTATTGTAATGAGCAATCAGCGTGACCACATTCTGGGCACGTTTTTTCTTCAGAGCTGCTTTCTGAGCAATCTCCTGTTGACGTTTAACTTCAGCTGCCGCTTTACGCTCCGCTTCCTGTTTTGCAAGCTTGGCATCATTCTCTTTTTTCCAGACCAGATAAGCTTCATATTTTGCCTGTTTATCGTACTTCTCCTGCTGTGCTCTCTTAGCGGCTTCTTTCTTCTGCTGCTCCTGCTTCACCAGAAAGGCCTCATATTTCGCCTGTTTGTCGTATTTGGCCTGTAACGCCTTACGTTCTTCTTCTTTTTTCTTTGCATCAGCTGCCTTCTGCTTGGCTTCAGCGAGCTTTTTCTTTTCCTCTGCGTCCAGTTTTGCAGCATCTGCGGCCTTTTGTTTCTCTTGTTCTTCCTGCTGTTTGAGCGCAGCTGCCTTTGCTGCTTCCGCCTCTTCCGCAGCTTTGATATCTGCCAGCCGTGTGGCTTCCAGCTGTTCTTTCTGTTTTACCTCTGCCTGATCGGCGAGTATTTTGACCGTTGGCACGCCACCTGCCAGCAATACAATAAGCACAGCGGAGGAAATCATGAACTTTTTGGATCTGTAGAATGGCACAGGTACGGGCTTGTCTGTGTCTTCTTTTGGATTAAGCTTGGCATCCAGTTCCTTGATTGCAGCCTCGACTTCCATCTGCATCGCGCTGTTATGAGGAATAAAATGATAAAGAGAGCGGTACACTTCCAGTGCTGCAGCCGGTTTATCTTCATCCTCCAGGGCTCTTGCTTGCAGGAACAGACGATTCACAACCGCTTCCTGATCTGGAGAGTGCGGCGTTTGGGGACGGTTCCCGTCTTGCGTATTCACCGGTTCATTTACTGGTTCTGAGCTCTTTTTCAGATTCACATCAGCTTCGGACGAATTGGTAGCTGCTTCTTCCGATGTCGCAGCAGCCGCCGCATTGGCCTGATCCACGTCTACCGCAGCCAATGCAACATACCACTCACCAAACGTCGGACAGCTGCTCAGATCGTGACTTTCCCAAGCTCGAATGAACAGATCTGACAGTTTGGAACCCCAACGCTTCTCAAGGGACTCCCGCATCGCATAATACCGTTCACTCACTGTTTGCATTTCATGCTGATCAAAATAACTTTCGCCCCACGCCTTCTCTACAATCACAGGGTCTGACCAGCTTAACATTTCAGCAATGATAACAGCTCCTGCAAATCGGTCAGCATATGAACTCCACAAACCGCTGTGCACTGTTCGATGGGCTGCATAACCGGGCGACCCGGCAAGCAGGGCATCCGGACGATCCATCTTGGAACCGTACATCTGCTCGACATCCACAAGTTCTACCGCAGACGTCTTCCCCAGGTTCTCCACTTCGGAAAAAAACGGAATCATTACATTGGGAGCGGACATATCGCAATGAGCCAGTCCGCGTTGTTCCATAGCCGAACCTGTTCCAGCAAGTGCTCTGGCCAGCTTCAAGCTCTCCTCAGCCGTCAACTGTCTCTGATCACTGATCACATCGAACCAGGTCTGACCTTGCACCCATGGCATCAACACCGCATATAACAGATCGGGATGTTTTCCAATGAGCGCTCCGTTTCTTTCCGGAGTGAGCACATCACGCTTGCATACCTGCAAACCTGGCAGTTCACTATAAGACTCCATATGCTCAGACTGATATACCATAGCCGGAATACGGAATTTAGGAAAAAAGACTTTTAGTGCTTTGGCCCCATGAACGGAACCATTACGGGGTATTAACTGATAAACAATCCCCTGCCTTCCGGCTTGGGCATAAGCCAGACCCGGCGCTGCCGGATGTTGCCCAATCGTATAGGCAATGTCGTTAATCACCACTTCATCCCCGGGATTTGGTTGAAAAGACATGCTTATCCCTCTCTCTGTCCTAGTGTCATAGTTGCAGCAAAAACCGGGTGTTGTGACAACGCCCGGTTTTTGCTGTAGTTGTACATCTTCAGCTTGCTATCCACCTATAATTCAGGACGAAATCAGACTTCACATCGGCCTGATCTATGTAAAGCAGATTAACGAGCTTGGTCAGCTGTACGGAATTTGTTAGCAATAGCTGTAAGTTCAGCGCTGATGCTGTTCAGCGTTTGAACGAATGATTGCATTTGTTTGCTAGCTTCTTGGAACTCTTGGAAGAAGCGTTGCTTTGTCATACCTTCCCATTGTCCTTCCATGCTTGTGATGGATTGAGTCAATGTAGATACGATTTGCTGACTTTGCTCACCGCTTTGTTTAAATTGGTTGGAAACCTGATCAAGCTGCTCTGGGGTAACTAAAATACGTCCTGCCATTTGTAAATTCCTCCTTGGTTTGTGCAATTAATTTTTTACTTGTTCAAATTGTACTATACCAGGATCGATCGGACAAAAGCCGAAGGACCTAATCCTATTTACCCCATTTTTAGCATTTGAAACTTCTCCTAACAGCCTATTTACAAAAAAAGATTCACTTTCTGCTGTTACTTTCATTCACCCTGTTCAGGAAACCACAGGCTCGGTCCCTCTTCTTCCCCGAAAGGAAGGATCTGTGAATCTCCATGCTACAGGCTCAGGCTGCATAGCCTGCACCAGTGTAGCCGGGGAGCCATCAGGCGGAGCGGCATCCTGTACACGATATACGGCCGCCATTGCGGAAAGGGGATCGGATACTACAGCTACAGTTGCAGAATGTGCAGGCATGATTTCTCCTGTACGATTGTTCTGAAGAACATTCAGCATATTGACCGCATTACCATAGGCTGTGTTCACATGACTCAGCACGGAACGATACTCCATGTCTGCCTGCTGGAATAACAACGCTTTGCGTCCCAGCTGTACGCTTAAGTCCATTAATCGACGCAGCGCATCCTCGCCCAGTCGTTTACTGTGATTCCATTCATTCATCACCGCTGCGCGGGATTCAACCTCCCACTCCAGCGAATGAATCGCCTGATCCAACACTGTCATCTTTTGCTGTATTTGCTCCGCTGCATACTGAATCTGCTTGCTCAGTGCCCGAAGCACATCCGGTTCCACACGAATGCGCATTTACCATCACCTTTCCTCTTCCCCTGCAGGCTGTTTAAGCCAGTCCAGCAGCATCTCGTGAAACTGTTCTCTAGTCGTTAGTGCTGCAACAAGCCAATCATCTGAAGCCGCAGTGCTCATCCGGAACAACCAGTTGGATACCGCACTTGCAGCAAAGGCTGCCGACTGCGACTTCCACCCGTCTTCATTCCATACAAGCAACCTGAGCTCCCCGTCTGACTCCTTACCCACCAGACAGCGTGCCAGTGCAAGTGAGCCCTCAGGATCACTTGTCTCCTGTTCGAGTTCCGCTGCTACGGTCTGTACTCCGCTGTTTTCGAGCTCATTCATGACATCATAAAATTTTTTCTTGGAGCACATTAGGGCCGGTTTCTCCGCAGGAGAATGGCCGCTCCATTTCATCCGCTCTATCAGAACATCGATGGCTTCACGAACACTTCCCAGATCGCTGAGCCGGAACGAGTCCGGTACGTCGTCAACACGGGAAACTTCAACGACCCGCTCATCCGTGCAATGTATATAACTCTCATACGACTTGCCGTTGATCGTGTAGCGAATCCAACAAGCTCTGTCGGACAATCCGGCAATGGCTACCCTGGAGAAAACGGTCGGTGTCATGATCAGCTCATCGGTATCCTGATCCCGAATCAGATATCCTTTGTCAAGAAGGGAGGTTTTGACACGCTCCCACTCCCTCGCGATATCCTCAGCCATATAGCCGCGAAACGGATCTTCTACACCAAGCAGTCGGTCTGAACCGAGAATACCAGCCAGGAAAAAAAGTTCCTTTGTTTGCAACGTGACTACCTTTTGCTTAGAATCATGAACCGTCAACATTATGAGCCACCTCCCCTCAAACTACAACATGCCATCGGTCACGAATTTCAGAAATCCAATCGGTCATTTTCCAGCTGTCATCACATGGAACTGCACCTTTAACCCTGGAATATTTACGTTTTACATAATAACCTTGACCCGGAGGCAGTACCTTCAGCCCACCTGAACTACCTCCAGATTCGGAATAAGGTATACGGAAGAACGAGAGATCGTTAGGGTCTAAAGTCCCGAACAGCATTCCGCTCTGGGAAGCCTTCACATCCGTTACCCAGTCAGAACCGAAGGTCGGGAAGTCTGCCGGAACCCCGGACAGAATCACATGTACACCGCGATCCCTTCCTTGACGAACAATCGCTCCCAATTGATCTTTTACATTAAAATCGTTTAGCTGCTTGGACAAGGTGTCCGCATCATCGATGACGAGCACAAGTTCCGGTCCACCGGAAATCTCGCCTCTTTTCAGAACTTCATCGTACAACTGTTGAATGACAGGTGCAAGCTGTTCTTCTCGCGATACATGTCCACGGACATGGGGCAAACTGCTGATTTCCCCCAGCCCACCTGAGCCATAACGCATATCTACTGTGTATATTTGCACATCTTCCGGAGAAGCATGATAAGCCAGTGATAACATCCATGTCAATAAAAATGTCGTTTTGCCGCCTTCCATCGGACTCGTTACCATGAAATGCGGACCTTCACGCAGATTAAGCTCGAATGGTTCCAGATCATCCGTAAGCAGTCCCACAGGGACAGTTATAGACGATGTATCCCACGCCTGACCATATGATCCTGTCCGAATGAGTAGATCCTTGAGTTTGATCTCTTCCGGAAGTGGAGCAATCTGCGGCGCTTCTTCCCCTGTCCAGCCTTGGCGAATCTCAGCAATCGTACGGCGCAGTTCAGATGAACGCTTGCCCTCATCTGCCCCTGAAGATGGTAATGCCGCCTGGAACATTAACGGAGGCACTTGCCCTTTGACCAGACCTCTTCCTGGCGGAAGTTGGCTTGGCGCCTTGGAAGGTCTTCCCACGGCATAATAATAATCGCTTGGATCGGATAACTCAAATGAAACCGCATTGGGAATATTACTTCTGAATTTTTCAAATACATCTGTTACCCGATTGGCGGTGAGCACAAAGGTGATACCCAGACTTCCGCCTTCACGCAGGATCGTCTCCAGAAGTTCATTCTCTTCCGGATAGGCATTGCGGAATGAAAGATAACCATCGATAACGACCACAACCTGCGGAACAGCCGCGTGAGCTGTCCGGCGGTAGGCCGAAATCGTTTTAACCCCCGCCTCCGAGATGATATCTTTGCGTTGTGCTGACAGCTTGAGAATATAGCGGAATAACCGTTTGATCCGGTCTTCCTCTTCCGCCATCATCACGCCACCAATCTGAGGTAGTGCTGCAAAGTCCTTCATCATGCGGCCCATGTCGATAATGTAACCATGCCAAGGTTCAGTTCTATGGGAACGGGCCAAAGACATAAGCAAGGTCTGAACAAATGTTGTTTTGCCCAGTCCTGGCATGCCGTACACGACCAGATGTCCTTGATCCACAGGCAATGCGAGCGGTTGTTGGCGCTGATTAGGGAGATCATCCAGCAAACCTACCAGTGGTTTCAGACCACTCGCCCCGCCATCAAGCAGCAGATCCCGATTTTCTTCTTCCTGCCAGTCCTGAAGACCTTCCCATTCCAGTGTCTCTGGTAAAGGTGGCAACCATGGTCCTGGCAAACGACGGATACCCGCATCAGCTGCAGATTGCGCAACATAATCAATAAATACCTGAAGCTGTTTCGGAACATCTTCACCTTTGAGAACGGCTCTGCGCTCTCCAGTTAACAGAGGCTCCCGCTTACCGTTCAGGCGCACTTCCATAACAGGCAATACTGTTGTTGAATCCTCCTGCTGGTTATAAGGTGCACCACTCCAGGCGAATTGCATTTCTTCAAACACTTCATCACTACCAACCTGGAAATATCCACGACCAGGCTTTGTAATCCAGGCAGCATTTGGAATCTTGATCATATCCCTGCTATCTCCCTCACTCTGTACGCGAAGGCAGATCCGGAAGCGCGAATTACTCCATATTTTATCGTCCACAACACCAGCCGGCTTTTGGGTTGCCAGAATTAGATGAACCCCAAGTGTCCGGCCAATGGCCGCGATACTGATCAATTCATCCATGAACTCCGGCTGGTCCCGCTTCAATTGAGCAAACTCGTCAATGATAATAACCAGATGTGGCAGTGGCTGTTCATGTCTGGAACGCAGAATCTTGTAATATTCATCAATATGCTGGAGGTTTCCCGCATCATTTAATATTTTTTGCCTTCTGACCAGTTCGGCACGAAGTGAGATATTCGCCCGCTCGATCAGATTTCCATCCAGATTGGTGATCGTCCCTACCACATGAGGCAGATCAACAAATGTATTGGACATACCGCCACCTTTATAGTCAATCAGCATGAAAGCCAGATCATGTGGATGGAATTCAGCAGCGAGTGAAGCAACGATGGACTGGATGACTTCACTTTTACCTGAACCGGTTGTACCTGCAATCAGACCATGGGGACCATGACCCTGACGTTCAATTTTGTCATGCAGGTTTATCGCAATTTTTTTGCCGCCAGCTCGTACACCCATCGGTACGGGCAGCGTGTCAGGATATCTCGTCTGTCCCCACCTGGACACCACATCCAGATCTTCCACACGTGATGTACTCAGCATATCAAATAACGGAAGCACTTGCGGGATATCTGAAGCAGATGACCGCTTTAAGCGGATCGGTGACATATAACGGGAAAGCGCCTCTGCCATCTCCTTCGAAATCACATCAGGCTTGTACATTTGTTGTATAACATCCGCATCTTCCGTTTTTTTGATATACACCCCTTTGCCTTTGGAGGCATCCATAATCAACTGACAATGCATCGGTAGAGACTCCTTGCGATTAGCCAGTATGATGGTGCATACATCAATGTCATGAGCCGACTCCAACAGCAGCGGAAGTAACGGTTCTTCTTCAATCAATTGCGTATCGGAGAGAATCACAACGTAACATGGCGTTTGTACACTTTTCTTGTAGCGGTCTTCCTTATTGTTACGACGCCGGTTCAACACGGAAAACAAGCTGTCCGCCAATTGATGCGCACCGCTGTGCCTGTCGGCCATATAGCGTTGTCCTTGGTCTTCATCCCAGATATGGGGCATCCAGCGAAGCCAGTCCCATTCCTTGCTGTCCTTTTCTTCATAGAATGCAGCAAGCTTCAGTTCATCCGGGGAATGGCGTACCGTCAGTTGTGAGATGATGACTCGCAGGGAAGCAAGTACTTCCTCCCGATCGCCGACCAGTCCCATAACCTTCGATTGGAACAAAGGTAATGTAATGGAAGCATCCGGTACCGTCTGGAATTCAGCCGCAAGTTCATGGGCAGCTTCAATCAGCTCATCCTTCTCGTAACCATCAATCCGCGGAACCTGAAGTTTGATGCGGAATGGAATCTCTCCCGTTCCAATGCGCACCTGAAGGAAATCATCATCCTCTGGTGAACGCTCCCACAAGGAACTGTTCCGGTTCTTCACCACTTGAAGACATACACCCGGATCACCGTGAATTTCGTACAGGCTCTTCACTTGCTCCGCCTGAGCTTCTTTCAGTTCTTCCCGGTGTTTGTCCAGTTGGGCAAGATACATTGTTTTTCGTTCTTCCAATTTTTTGCGATATGATTTCTTGTTGCTCAGATACACGAAGAATGGAATGGTGTAAGAAGTAAGCATCATCATGACCGTCATCATCTGAAACATCATATAATTGCTGTTGCCCATTTTGCCGGTCATATTGATATATACGTAGAAACCAATGCTGACCATAGTCATCATGATCGGCACAATAATGGATATCATGGAAAACGTGGGTTTGCTCGGTTCTGTTGGAGGCCTGAGTATTTCGAGTCTCTCTTCCTTGAGAACCGGTGTCATTCTTGGGGAACGCTGATATAACACATTCACGAAGAGAAGACCTCCTTTAGTTCGTTCAATAATGAATGTATACGTTCAAAAGCCCTATTCGTTGCTGTCCTGTTGAAACAATGAACGTCTTCCATATACAGGCGCTTCTTCCGAAGTCGTTGAAAAAGCCCGCTGGACACGTACGCAACTGCCTTGTCGCAGCCCTGTTTCCATTAATTGCTGTGCGTTCTGCGGAGAGAACCACAAACCTTCCGGAAACTTGGCTTCAAGGATGTACTGAATGCCGTCTCCCGGTGCCTGTCCAAAAATGCGAACGCCGAGTAATGTCTTCAAATGTTCAATGGTACATTCGTCCGGAACATCGATGTCGAACCATTCTCCTTCCTCGCGGCCGGAATACACGGTTAGAATCATCCGAATCCCTCCCATGGTCTCATATGTAAATTGTCCTAATGTCAGATTAAATCAAAAAAAAGAGAATGAATCGTTATATCAACCCTATTTTCTTACATAAACCCCCTGTTTGCAATGTACCACCTGTAATTTTGTTACATATGACCCACGTATATATTAAAATATCGTACATTCGACTCAGAACTTTCGTGGCAGTTATGCAATTAAATATTGCGAGGATACGAAAACTATCGTTTTTAGTTCCATTTAAATGGTAATTAAGTTACGTTTTTCAGGACTTTTATTCCTTCGCTCACAATTGAATTGTGAACACTTTTCAAACATTACCCACCTTTATGTTTTCATAAGCTGATTTTAAGGTAATTTTAAGCATTGGAATTTAATATTAGCTGTATGAAATAACAACCGTGAGGTGATTTCAAGTGAGAACCCTAATAACCTTTCAAAACAAATCAATCCCTGTATATTTTAATCAAGAAAACAAACAACCTATGCAGAAGACATTAAGATTGCTTAGCAGTGCTCTTGAGCATAAAATTAGCAACGGTAAACGCGCCATTCAAAAATGTCTGCATTCTTTAATTAGTATTGAGATTGTTAATGGAGAAGCCATTCTCCACAGTCGAAGTGAAAACGACTCCCTTGCTTTATCCTTATATTAAAAGGAGTCAACCAAGACACATTTTTTACAAGACATGAAAAAGGAAGCTGTCGTTATAGACAAGCTTCCTTTTTTGAGTTGTATACACGTTAACATCGGATCGCAATTATTGTCAGCCATCACTCAGTGCAGTTTGCTCAGGACATAGGCGGCATCATGTTCTTCCGCAATCTCGGCTTTACGAATACGAATGACAAACAGCCGAACCAAATTGGCACGTGTATGTTCTTCCTGACAGGTATTCAGTTTCCTCAGAATAAAGCGGTCAATGGACATGAATTTAAAGCCCCTTTGCCATTGGATTTACGGATCGATTCTTCCGTGTATCCATAAATAACCAGATAGCGTCAGCCCCAAACAGCTTTTCCACTCTTATATTAAGCCGTATTTTGCTGAGGTGTAAAATTGTGCAAAAAGCCCGTCCCACCAAGCTGGAGACGGACTTTCGCATGATTTGTCGTTTTTTTGTAACCCACTCTAATCATTCATAAATGCTCCTGCTGGTTCACTCTTTTTCGACTTATTTCACTCCCGGATATTCCCGATATTGGTGCTGAATGCTGATCCAACGAGTACGTGTAAACTTTTCAATGGCCCAATCCCCACCGAAACGTCCAATCCCTGAAGCTTTTTCACCGCCAAACATCACATGCGCTTCATCGTTCACAGACTGATCATTTACATGCACCATACCCGATTCAATGCGCTGGGCAACCTGATATCCTCGATTCAGATCTTTGGTGAATACGGAACCACTAAGTCCATAAGGAGTATCATTCGCCAAACGTACAGCTTCCTGCTCATCATGAGCCTTCATGATCACTGCTACTGGGCCAAATAATTCCTGCTGCACGATATCCTGTTCAGGTTTAACATCGGCAAGTACAGTAGGAGACAGCACGCTGCCTTGACTGGTCCCCCCGAGCATTAACTGTGCGCCTTCAGCCTTGGTTTTGTTCACAAGCTCCAGCAATCGTTCTACCTCTTTTTCCCGAATGAGAGGACCCACGAGTGTTTTGGCATCCGCTGGATCACCTGCCTGGACATTCTTCGTTTTGGCAACAAATGATTCGACGAATTGGTCGTAAATATCGGTATGCACAATGATACGATTCAGAGCCATGCAGATCTGTCCCTGATGCAGAAACTTACCAAAGACCGCCGCTTCGGCAGCACGTTCAATGTCCGCATCTTCCAGCACAACCATGGCGTTGTTGCCGCCTAGTTCCAGTGCCGTTTCTTTTAAATGTTCACCCGCCAGTTTACCGATCCCTTGTCCAACTTCTGTGGAACCCGTGAATGAAATTACTTTGGGAACCGGATGAGCGACAAAGTAATCTCCAATCTCGCTGCCACTTCCCGCAACGACATTCAGCACGCCCTCAGGCAGACCAGCCTGTTCAAACAAATCGGCAATAAGCCACCCTGCCGTAATCGGAGTATCCGATGCTGGTTTAATCACCACACCATTACCAAGAGCAATTGCTGGAGCTACAGATCGCAGGCATAGATGCAAAGGGAAGTTCCATGGCCCGATAACACCAATCACTCCCTTCGGCTCACGAACCACACGGTTCTCTTTGCCAGGGGTATTGGACGGGATGATCTCACCCTTCATGCGATAAGGAAAAGATGCTGCTTCGTCCACAATGCGTTTAGCCGCTGCAAACTCCGCCTCCGATTTGATACGGGTACTCCCGGATTCCGTGATCAACAGTTGAATGATCTCCTCTTTCCGCTCCGTCATCAGGGATGAAACTTTACGCAATACCTCTTCTTTCGCAGCAGGTAATGACTTCGCCCATTCAATCGAATTTTTCTGAGCTGACTCATAAGCCTTATCTATGTCTTTCTTATTGGAAGAGCGCCATGTAGCAATAACTTCTCCCGAATAAGGATTGATATTCTCCATTGTTTTCTCACCGGAGCCATCTACCCAGCTGCCATTAATATATTGTTTCGTCCATGTTGTATGTTCAGTGTCCATTAAAGTCATGTGAATACGCCCCCTGATCAAGATTAAATGTCACACCTGCACAACGGTGTAATACATCATTAACCTTGTTCAGAATTACGCAAACGTGAAGACCTGAATTAGCTATTCCATTTTTAAAGTTTAAGGAAACAACACAACCCACACTATTCTCTCGCCATCTGAAAGTCTTTCAACAGTCGGGCAGGCTCTTCTCTCCAAAGAGGCTTAAGTCTTCCCATCCGTAGCCAACTTCGATCAGATCTTGACCACCAATGCGGAGGGACTGTGTTTGGACTGGAGTGCCTCCCATCTTTTCATAGAAGCGACAAGCTGAATTTCGCTCCAAAGCCCATATGATCAAACGTTTCATATTGTGGGTCTGCAGATGATGAACGACATGTGTCGCCAGTTGCTGACCTATCCCCGTTTGTTGCACTTCCTTAAGCAAATATATAGCGTACAACTCTCCATCATAAGGTAATTTGCCTTTACGCTCCTTACCCCCACAAGCAAATCCGACAATGTTCCCATGATCCTGTTCAGCTACCACCAGGATCTGATCCTTTTCGCCAGAACGAATAGTCTTCTCCCACTGAGACAATCTTGATTCTGTAGTCAAATGATCCAAAAAATCGTCAGGCACAATTCCCCGATACGTTGTTTTCCAACTCTCTGTATGTACATGGGCTATTCCTTGCGCATCCCCTTCACGCGCCCGCCTGATCAGCATCGCTATCACTCACTTTCTCTCGTAACCGCCGCAGCTTTACCATATTATATGTTCTTCTTTCTTTAATTCCAAATTAACCCACTTTAGTCCTGGCTGTAAAACTTATTTGGTAACTGGCTATCTTAACCTTATAATACGTGTTCAAAAAGTCTGGTTTTAAGTACCACGAAGATGGAATGAAGCTAGAAATGGAGTAGCGGAGCGTAGATAGAGCTACGTGAGCAACCAAAATGTTTCCTTCGGAAACATACTTCGTAAGCCTCCCGCTTATTTCGGCTGAATTTCATATTCGATGCTGATCACGCCGCTAGGCATGATTCGTAATCAAAAGCGGACTTTTTGAACTACCTTTCATGAAGTAAAATCCGGCCCTAGGGCCGGATCGTTACTCTCGTGCCTACAGATACCTTGGAAGACAAATCCAGCACATCCGAGTTGTACATGCGTATACAACCATGGGAGACGGATTTGCCAATAGACCAAGGCTCATTGGTTCCGTGTATCCCATAATGGGGAGCAGACAGCCCCATCCACAACACGCCAAATGGCCCACCTGGATTGGATTGTTTGTTAATAATCGTAAACTCCCCGTTTGGAGTCTGTGTGAGCATCTTGCCGGTGCCCACGGGATAGCCCTTAATCACCTGATTGCCATCCAGAAGATATAACATGTGGTCAGACAGATCTACAATAATCCTGTAATCTGGCATAATGACATCCCTCCTGACCTATCTTATGCAAGATACCGGATGATGCCCGCCTGATTTCAGGCTTCCTCCCACTCTTTCGCACTACGGGAGTGCTTGGGTTTACGACTATTGGCCGGTTTGCTGGAGGCGGTACGCCTTCTGGATGCCACTTCTTCCTTGCGTTGCTGATATTGCAATTCCTTCTGCATCTTCAGATAATTATTCAATCTTTTTTCATCCAATGAACCATTCTGTATGGCATCTTTCACTGCACATCCAGCTTCCTGTGTATGGCTGCAATCCAGAAATCTGCACGTGGCCGCAAGTTCTTCAATTTCTCCAAACGCATGCGACAGCCCATCATTGCCCTCATCCCAGAGATTAAGCTCACGCATTCCTGGAGTATCGATCAATACGGCTCCCTGGGGTAGTACAAACATCTCCCTGTGTGTTGTCGTATGTCTCCCACGGCTGTCTCCCTCGCGGACGGATTGTGTAAGCTGCACATCCTCACCCATCATCCAGTTCACCAGCGTAGACTTGCCACTGCCAGAAGATCCTGTCAGCGCAACAGTCAGCCCTGGCTGCAAATATCGTTCCAATAAGGATTTGCCTTGACCCTCCACTGCAGATATTGCAAGCACTTCAACGCCTGGAGCAATCCCTTCTACACTTCGGATCTGTTCTTCCACATTGTTGCACAGATCACTTTTGCTCAAGACAATGACTGGCCTTACGCCACCATTCCAAGCCATCATCACGTATCTTTCGAGTCGTCTAAGGTTGAAATCATGATTAAGTGCAGCCACGATCAACAGTGTATCTACGTTTGCGGCGATTAATTGTTCCTTGGTCACCGGACCTGCCGCCTGTCTCGATACCCTGCTCCGACGTGGCACCAGATGGTGAATAATTGCTTCTTCACCTGCCTGGCCTGTAATCGCCACCCAATCTCCAACCGCTGGTACCAAGCTGCTCTCCAGACTATCATGACGCATTCGGCCCGAAATTCTCCCCCAGCATTCGCCCTCTTCTGTAATCAGACGTTGCAGATGTCCATGGTCTGCGATAATTCTGGCTGGCTTTTTCTCCTGCTCTTCCATCCCTGTCTCTTGCCACAGTTCCTGCCACTTTGCTGACCAGCCGTACTTCTCAATATGGTTATCTAAAATAAAAATTCCTCCCAAAATAAGTTGTTTACTTCGTTCAAGCCGATTGAACAATCATCTCCGGTTCAGATCAAAACAAAAAACCACGAGTAGAAATACACCCGTGGCAATAAGTAGTTAACCGAATCAGAGATCATCCCTTCTTGCAGATCTACCGGATAGAATACTTAACCCTCCGATATAAACCATTCAGGAACACCCTTTTATTGGCAAACAAAAAAGCCACGGGTGCGTCACCCGTGGCTTCATCTGAGCATGACATACTTCACGTTACAATGGATACTGCTATCCAGCTAACGCAAAATTACATGCTTTGATCCGTTCCGGAGACGCTGTTCATATTCAAATTAACGTATACTGCATTTAAGTTTGTCATAAACAATCGCCTCCCTTGTAGAATTATCCATTATGTTACACACTGAGCTTTACAGTTGTCAAGCCCAATTTTTTTTACCAAACGCTACTCTATTTGACCTGATCCCAGCGTGTCCACATTTCCTTCGGATTCAATTCATAGATCTCCTCTTCCCGATACATGAACTGATGCATAATAAATTCTCGCCGAATCGTTGCAAAGTCTTCATGGTATTGCTTTATAAATGTATTGATTTCTTTCTCCGTATACTTCCGACCAAATTCAAGCTGCTCGACCAGATGACCAAGTACAATCAGTTTTTTCTTGTATTGAGCCGGAATCTGACGCAGTCGCCCATCTTTGGAGAAAAAATTTCTCATGACCGACGCTTTCAATGTTTCATTCACATCACTCATATCCGCAACCTCCTCTCGATTAAAGATAAAATCAACCGAAGCCTGTGCATTCTCGCGGATAAACGAAGGATTGAGTGTGAAATACACTGTATTTTTCTCCCGTCGTTCCTTAATCAGCGCCGCCTCTCTCAGCTTGGATGCATGATGTGTCACGGTTGGCTGTGACAGATTCAGCCGCTCGGCAAGTGCCTGTCCGTGCAGTTCACCCTGTGCCAACAACAGCAGCATGCGAAGCCGGGTCGGGTCAGCCAACGCTTTATGATAAGCCACAATTTTCTCCAGCTGCATCATCGTTCATCTCGCTTTCAATTAGATATACATCTAATTTGATATTAGTCTTTTCTTCTCAACACGTCAACTCCTTTGGTTTCAAGTAAGCTTGTCTAATTAAACTCCACGCTTGAACTGGCATTGGCTCGTTATTTACGGTAGGATTATATTGCTTGAAATAAGGAGGATTAAGAACATGGAAGATGTCATTATTATCGGCGGAGGCCCATGCGGTCTGTCTGCTGCCATTGAATGTGAGCGGCTGGGACTGTCCGCTGTGATCGTTGAGAAATACAATATCGTTCAATCTATTTATCTGTATCCAACCCATATGCAGTTTTTCAGCACAGCCCCGCTGCTTGAGATCGGAAACGTTCCGTTCAGCACACCTAATGATAAACCGTTTCGTTATGAAGCACTTGCCTATTATCGCAGGGTAGCCGAACATTTTGGTCTGCGTGTTCATAACTATGAGGAAGCCCGTGAAATTAAACGCAAGGATGATGGTACGTTTGAGGTACATACGCTCAATCGCCGCGGGGAAGCCATCGTACATGCTGGACGCAATGTAGTTGTAGCTACCGGTTATTTTGACCATCCTAACTATCTGGGCATCCCTGGAGAAGATAAAGATAAGGTAACCCACTACTTCCGGGAAGCCCACCCTTATACCCGTACACGTGTCGCCATTATTGGCGGAAGCAACTCAGCCGTGGATGCGGCCATGGAACTGGTTCGGGTCGGAGCACATATTGATATGGTTTATCGCGGCAGTGGTCTGTCCCAGCATATTAAACCATGGGTACGCCCGCTATTCGAGAGCATGGTGACAAAAGGTCATATCACACTCCACCTGGAATCACGCGTGAATGAAATACTCGATGATTCGATTCGTCTGATACACACGGATGGTTCCACTCGGGAACTGGATAATGACTTCGTACTGGCCATGACCGGTTTCCGTCCAGATCGTCAACTACTCACGTCGGTAGGTGTGGAGATGTCTGATGATATGGATAAACCTCTATATGATGCACAAACGATGGAAAGCAGCGTACCTGGTGTATATGTGGGCGGAGTCATCGCTTCGGGGCGTAATGCCAATGAAGTCTTTATTGAATCCGGGCGCTGGCATGGACGTTACATTGCGGAACATATCGTTAGCAAACAACGTGGACAGACTGAAGGGAAATGAAAACAATGGATATGACTTCCCTGCTGTTGCTCGTATTTGCGGCTCTCGGGATTATCAGCAGCAACACACCTGTGACCGTAGCGATGGTATTTCTGTTGTTGCTACGAGTCCTGAACCTGAATCAGGCATTTCCATGGCTTGAAAAATACGGACTTACACTGGGCATTATCATTCTGACCATTGGCGTGATGGCACCTCTTGCCAGTGGCAAGATGAGTCTGCAGACGATCGGTGAGTCTTTCCTGCACTGGAAATCACTACTCGCCATTGGCGTAGGATTACTGGTGGCATATCTCGGAGGACGTGGCGCTACGTTGATGGGTACACAGCCAACTGTCGTTGCAGGGCTGTTAATCGGAACGGTACTTGGGGTTGCCCTATTCAAGGGTGTACCTGTGGGTCCATTGATTGCGGCGGGAATTTTATCATTGCTACTGGGCAAATCCTGATTCAAGTTGTGATAGTTGTAACCTGACATGCTATGCAGATTGGCTGTATTTCCCACCGTTGTGTGATATACTTCTATTCATGCAAATTATGTACACGAGTCTACAACAGAATAATCCACATTGTGGTTATGCTGTTGCATGAAATATAGATTCACTTTGCAACTATTAATGGCGCAGGAGGATTAAGGAACCATGTCACGTCAGTTTATTACAGAAGCCGTGATGGTGGCCATTTACGGTCAATTGCTAGCGCCGCCCGCGCCTGTTGAATATATTGTTCCTTATACCACCATCCTTGAGCTATATGAATTCCAGACCAGTCCTGATCCCATGATGGATAACCCGGCAGATGATCAGCATGTGAAATCCAAAATCAATGAAATGATTTCTTATTTCGAGGAACCGCTGAATAAGAAAAAAATAGAGCGTGCGTTACTTGTTCCATGGGCCAAAAGCCCCTCCATTTTATTTGGTGACCAAGTATCCATTGCCATTATCAACGCAATAGATACGGCACAGTACGGGGAGTATTTCGATCCCATTGAGACAGAACTGTTGCTGACATCTCAGCGTCTGAGTATCCCGATTCTCACCGATCAGGTTGAACTGATTGCACGTATTATTGAGTCTGAATCACCTGTGCAGGTATTCGATATTGATGATTTTGATTTTGCGATGGATGATGAACCACTGGATCAGGTGTAATTCATACTCTGAGCACCTGAATCGGATTTTTCAAAAAATGACCTTGGCATCCACTTTATCGTGCATGCCAAGGTCATTTTTTTGCGTCAACACTTATTTTATTCTGCAATATCCCGCGCTAACAGGATTCGGCTAATCTGATTCAGAGGTGGTAACGACTCCAGCGCAAAAAACTTCAGACCTGCATCACTATTTACACGCGACTCCACAAGGTCATCCTGAATGATCACTGTCCGGAACAGAGCAATGACATAATACTCTTCATCTCCGCTTGAATGCAGATACCGAAGGTCTGGCCCCGAATAGAGGCCTTCCAGTGTCATGGTATCAGCAATCCAACCTGTCTCTTCCCATAACTCCCGATGTGCAGCATCTTCAATAGCCTCACCCGGGCGCATCTCACCTGCTGGCAACCGCCAGTGACCGTGTTCAGCATGCTGAATCAGCAGTAATTCACCTTGTTCGTTCTCAGCCCACACAGCCGCCTTTACAACAATATGAGAGCGTTTCGCGATATACTGGGCCAAATCTCGTGCTGGCAGATTCACTGCTTATCCCCTCCTCCTACTCGGAAGCCGGTGGCGACCTGTAATCCATCTATTGCTTAGACTTCAGTATAACGATATTCGATATCCTGACCTTCATCAACGATATCCACATGCAGTTGGTGCCCTTTCAGATACCAATAATCGTGATCTTCCATAAAGAATTGAATCCCCGATACTTCGGTTTGATCCGCAGGATGTCTTGGTTTCTCCACAGCAATACCTAGCGAAAATCCAGGGTGAAGACCTCCGCCAGAGCTATAACGGGCAAAAAATCGAATGCTGTCTCCCTCGTTCAAATTCAGCTCTTCCTTGTACCAGCGAGCAGCTTGATCGGATACATGTATGGTACTCATTTGGTGTCAGCTCCTTCTGTATATATATGTTCCATCATATCTCTACAGGGACTTGAATACAAACCCGAGTGACCACATAAAGACAAAATAAATTGTGAAAAATGTTTGACAGATTGTAAAAACCGGTGTTAAGATGCAAACATACGAGGTCTACATTGTATTTATTTCCAAAAAAAGAAAGGGTGATTACGGTGTTTAACAAACATATGATTGGTCAATTCAGCACACAACTAAATACCGGAGCACACCCGAAATCATTATTCCGTTCATAAGTCGGCATGACAGGCGATCTTTCATTAAAATCTCTGTAATGTTTACTCACAATCGAACTTATATATGGTGGCGGCTCTGTTCTCTGAGCCATGCTGCCGTATGATGATATGAAGACATACCGCCTGCGTGCGGTATGTCTTTTTTTGTGGGTACATTTCGGCATACATGAACGGAATCTGCATTTCTCGGACATCGAAAGGAAGGGATAACACTTGTTCTCTGTACTTAAAAACCTGGCCTGGTTCTTCCGGCTGGAACGCAAACGATACCTAACCGGTGTCATCTTGCTTATTCTGGTGGGCATTGCCGAACTGCTGCCTCCTCGTCTTCTTGGTAATGCCATCGACGAGATTGTGCGCGGTTCCATTACCGGCACCTCACTTACCCGTTATATTTTGCTTATTCTGGGAACGGTCATCATTATCTATCTGGTTACATACGTTTGGATGCACAAACTGTTTGGTGGTGCCAATCTGGTGGAGCGGCTGCTTCGTTCACGCTTTATGGACCACTTGTTACGGATGACTCCTCCCTTTTTTGAGAAAAACAGAACAGGAGATTTGATGGCTCGGGCCACCAATGATCTTCGATCCATTGCTACTACAGCAGGCTTCGGCATGCTGACCTTAACAGACTCTACAGCCTTTCTGGCCACCGTATTGTTCGCGATGGGTTTCCTGGTCAGTTGGAAACTGACCTTGGCGGCAATCCTGCCATTACCTTTTATCGCCATTGCCATGATGATCTATGGTAAAGCTGTACATCAACGTTACACCCTGGCACAGGATGCATTCGGAGATATGAACGACCAGGTGCTGGAATCCATCGCCGGGATTCGTGTCGTGCGTGCTTATGTGCAGGAACGTCTGGACGAGAAACGGTTCGCCGACGTGACCGAAGATGTGTATCGCAAAAACCTGGCTGTTGCCAGAATGGATGCCCTATTCGAACCCACCATCCGGCTCTTCGTTGGACTCAGTTATGTGATTGCACTTGCCTACGGCATATATCTTGTATTTCATAATGAAATTACCCTGGGGGATCTCGTATCGTTTAACATGTACCTGGGGATGATGATCTGGCCCATGTTTGCCATCGGCGAATTAATTAACCTGATGCAACGTGGTAGCGCTTCGCTTGATCGGGTCAACGAGACTTTATCGGTAGAACCTGCCGTACAAGATGTGGAGCAACCTGCCCACGTTACGAATCCGGAAGAAATTGCGATGCAGGATGTTACATTCCGTTACCCAAGTTCAACTGTCGACAATCTCAGTCATATCAGCTTTTCGCTACGACGGGGTCAAACATTGGGTGTTGTGGGTCGTACGGGTAGCGGTAAGTCTACTTTGCTCAAACAACTGCTTCATGAATACCCTGCCGGTTCGGGCACATTAAGCATCTCGGGTCATCCGATTCAGGATATCGCCAAAGATGACTTGCACAGCTGGATCGGGTACGTACCACAGGAACAAGTTCTGTTCTCCAAATCAGTTCGTCAAAACATTCAATTTGGTAAACCTGGGGCCAGTGATGAAGTCATCATGGAAGCCATTCGTACCGCCGCTTTTGACGGGGATCTGGGAACCTTGTCCGATGGACTGGATACACTCGTTGGTGAAAAAGGAATCTCTCTGTCCGGCGGACAGAAACAGCGGGTTTCGCTGGCGCGTGCCTTTATTGCTAATCCTGATATCCTGATCCTTGATGATGCCTTATCTGCGGTCGATGCACGTACTGAAGCCAAAATTATTGAAAATATACGCAACAAACGCTCGAGCAAAACCACGCTGATCTCGACTCATCGCCTGTCTGCTATTGAACATGCTGACCGAATCATCGTACTGGAGCACGGGAAAATTACGGAAGAAGGCACTCACCAGGAATTGTTAGCCATGAACGGCTGGTACCGTGAACAGTATGAACGGCAACAGGTCGAGTCCAATCTGTCCACGTAGGAGGTCAATTCATTGAAGTCTAATACAGGCAAAAGGCTGCTTGATTACGCCTTGAAAGCCAAAGGAACATTTATCGCTGCATTAATTATGCTTACTATTGGTGTTGCGGCCGAGCTTGCCGGGCCATTCATCGCCAAATCCATGATTGACAATCACTTGCTCGCGATTGAGCAGCCTTTCTATGAGACGACAGCTTCAGATGAAGCCGCAGTTTACAACGGTAAGAATTACAAACGCGAAGGTTTGTTCGAACCGGATGAAAATAAAGGTTCCGAAGTGCGGGTATTACAAGCCGGCAGAAGTTTTTATTTTGTAAACGAACCGGTCAATGCACCTGACGGGGACCGCACATATACGGATGGAACCCTCACGGTTACACGCGCAGGTGAGGTAACAGGCCAATATGCGGCAACCCCCCTGTCCGCTGGTGAACTGTTTGCTTTTTACAAACCGGAGATGCCCAGCATCTATCAATTAATTGTGTATTACATGATCTTCCTCGTGATCTCGGTCATTATGGAGTTTGGTAAAACTTTCTGGCTGCAATCCTCGGCCAACAAGGTTATTCAAAGACTGCGTAACGATGTGTATGCCCATATTCAGCGACTGCCGGTGCACTTTTTTGATAACCTGCCCGCAGGTAAAGTTGTATCTCGGGTCACAAACGATACAGAAGCCGTCAAGGATCTGTTCGTTGCCGTTCTTTCGAACTTTTTCTCAGGAATCATCACGATTACAGGTGTGTATGTCGCACTCTTCCTGCTTGATGTTCGCCTGGGTCTAATCTCATTATTCGTTGTGCCGATGCTCATTACATGGATTGTGCTCTATCGCAAATTCGCCACTCGTTACAACACGATCATTCGATCCCGACTGAGTGAGATCAATGCAATCATTAACGAGTCCATTCAGGGGATGTCCATTATCCGCGTATTCCGCCATCAGAAACAAACCAAACAGGAATTCGAAGATCTGAATGATGACTATATGAAACACCAGAACAAAATGCTCAACCTGAATGCCTTCACCTCACACAACCTGGTTAACGTATTACGAAATATCGCCTTTGCGGTGGTCCTGTGGTACTTCGGTTCCAGTGTGCTGGATGGCACAAGTATTATCTCTCTGGGTGTTCTGTATGCCTTCGTTGATGTTCTGGGCCGTTTGTTCCAGCCAATCACCGGTATGGTGAATCAACTCGCCAACCTGGACTCCTCCCTCGTATCTGCTGGGCGTGTCTTTGAGCTGATGGATGAAAAGGGAGAAGCTGTAACGGATGGCTCCATGCCAAGATACAAAGGGAATGTTGTCTTCGATGATGTATCCTTTGCCTATAAAAAAGATTACGTGCTTAACAATATCTCGTTCAAAGCATCCCAAGGTCAGACAGTCGCTCTGGTCGGCCACACCGGTTCGGGTAAAAGCTCAATCATCAACCTGCTATTCCGGTTCTATGATCCGCAAAAAGGCAAGATCACGATTGACGGTCAGAACGTCAAAGATCTGCCTAAACAGTGGATTCGCGAGCATATGGGGATTGTATTGCAGGACCCGTATCTGTTCACAGGCACCATTGCTTCCAACGTCAGTCTTGGCGATGAGAAGATCTCCCGTGAACGAATTGAACAGGCGCTGCGTGATGTAGGAGCCGAACGTATACTGGCTCATTTGCCTCAAGGCTTTGACGAACCTGTCATCGAGAAAGGAAGCACATTGTCTGCTGGTCAGCGTCAGTTAATCTCCTTCGCTCGTGCACTCGCATTTGATCCGGCCATCCTTATTCTGGATGAAGCGACTGCCAATATTGATACGGAAACGGAAGCACTAATTCAGAACGCACTCGAGGTCCTCAAAAAAGGACGTACGACCTTCATCATTGCTCACCGCCTCTCCACTATTCGTTCAGCAGATCAGATTCTGGTTCTGCATCGCGGGCGTATCGTTGAGCAAGGTGCACATGATGAACTGATGGAGCTTAAAGGCCGCTATTATAAGATGTATCAGCTTCAACAAGGTGCGCAAGCAGCAGCGGTCGCAACTGTCGAGAAATCGTCAGGTGATTCCGTTCCAACCTCAACCTCCTTTGCCGGAGGCAATGCATAACAGTGTAAAACAGATAGCTCTTTAAGTAACCAACCAAAAATGATGTACTCAACAGCAAAACAAAAATCGATCTACACAGCTACCTTAGGGTTTGCGGTGTAGATCGGTTTTTTTGTATTTTCATCTGGAGGTATGTTCGGTTACTGTTTATTTCGTCCAGACAAAAAAACAATCCGCGTGCAACCTCATGGCTGCTGCGGATTGTCTATCCATCCCTTGATCGTATATCCCATGTACATCACAGTCTCCCTTGCGAGAAAAGGAAACTTGCTGCGCCAGGTTCGATAAGCCGTTGTTCGTGTCGGAGATGGTACGGCATCCATACCCAGCCCGGCAGCCAGCTTCATGGCCCGTTTCATATGTAATGGATCACTCACAATCGTATAGGTTTGATAACCGGCCTGTTCACCAATTGGAATTGAATTGAGAAGATTCTCCTCGGTAATTCTGGATTTGGTCTCTATGCGAATATCCGCAGGATCTACTCCATGTGCAATGGCATACTTCTGACCCACTTCAGCTTCCGTATGTTCTCCAGCATCACCTGACCCGCCTGTGAAAAGCAGATTACGAACTGTACCCTGACGGTATAATTCAATCCCGTGTTCAATACGTTCGCGAAATACAGGTGAAGGGTTATCCCCCACCACGGCTGCGCCCAGAATGATCGCTGCATCCGATATCCTGGGTGAATCCTCATCCGTGTATACTGATATACGTACTGCCGTAACCACAGTCCACAGGATTCCAACGAATACTACAGCCAGAACCGTCATTAATATCCAGCGTTTGGTTATCCGTTTGCTTGTCATTCATCCTCTTCCAAAGCCCTCGCTTGCATACTCTCGGTATGCATCCGCTCCAGCGTTTGCAGAGCTGCTGCGGATTCGGCATCCAGACCAAGCTCTGCAATCCATGCACCCGTATATTGCTGAAGACGGATCTCCAACTCCTGTGCACGGTCTTTGAAATCCTCCAATTCCTTAATCATGCGTGAGCGTCCTTCCGGACTGAATGTCTCGTGAATTCGTTCCTTGAAGTAGTGATGTACGATACGGTTACGTTGCTGCCATAATTCATTCAACTGGCGAGTCTCTTCCTCAGAGAATGTAAAATGATGACGTACTTCGTGAATGAGCTGCCCCAGTGAACTGCTCATCTTTCGTTCGTACAGATCTTCCAGGTCTTCTTCAGACACAGCCTTGCCCTGAGACATTTTCATTAATAAAATCAGATTGACCAGCTGCTGTTCAAGCGCCTGCCCGTAGTACACGGCCAATCCGTAATAGGCAAACAATTCCCTGGAGTGTTCGCTGTCCAGCATGTCACCATTCTGGATATCTGTATTTTGCATATGCGAGCGCCTCCTTCAACCGTACGATGTTATCCATTCCATGTCCCTCTATCCTAACCAAACCAAGAGCAACATTCAAGTTATCGGGAAGCGCGTCTTCTAACCCCGCAGATCTCTTCTCCCGGACAGCCACACATGGATGATTAGTAACGCTAATGCATAGATCACAGTCCACAGCGTAACCGAAACAAAAGAGTTCATCTTGGATTCATCAAATAACATCATCTCACGAACCAGATAAAAGGCTGGCGGAAGAATACGGCCGATCCATTCTAACGATTCAGGCAAACGTTCACTTAAGGAACCTTGGATAAACGATAGTAATAATACAATAATGAGGGCAGGCATACTGCGACTAAGCAAGGGAATGTACGATTTTTGAAAGAATACACTAATGCCTAATCCCAGCAGTGATAACCCCAGATGTCCTAACCAAGTCATCATCCACTCCTCACCTGTGAGTTGTCTCTCGAACATTCCCGCGAACACGGGATACAGCACAGTGATTGCGGTGAGCATGATTAGCATGATCCAGGCACAGATTAATTGACTTATTACAACCTTACGCCTGCTTCCTGTATGTAGGACGAGTAATTGAACCTGCTTTGCAGATTCCGTATTCATCACCATTACTCCGAGCCAAGCAGCTGCCAGAAATAACAGCATAGCCGTAACGCTGTAACTGTCGGCAATTGGGTTGGGTTTGTAAGAATAGATCAGCAGCATGGCGATGATATAAAAGATAACCGGTGCAAAATATTTCTGTGAGCGAATGTGATGCCTTAACAAATATCTGGTCAGATAGATCATTTGGCTTCTCCCCCCGCATCATCCATGGAAGAGCTTAAGTCGACAGATTCTGTGACACCTCTAAGACTCGCATGTACAGCCGGATGTTGTCCTTCCAGCAGACTTTCCATATGTAATTGACTTTCCTCCTGTTGTACAGACACAACCGAACCTCCGGATGCCAAAATTCTTTTGAGGACATCATCTGTTGATTGTTGAACTATTTTCCAATCCCACAACCAAGAATTGGATTTCTCCGAGCTTGTATTACGAACCAAAGACAGTACTCCCGGTTGTTGTACAATCGATAGATCGTTAGCCAGATCCTCTCCAGCTTTCGTCAGACTTTGAATACGTACAGCGGGTTCGCCAGCTTGTAGTATATCTTCACGACTCCAGTAGCGGAGCACGCGGCCTTTCTTCAACACAATCACCTGGTCTGCCAAACGTTCAATAAGCAACGGTTCATGACAAGCTGTAACGATGGATGTCCCTTCATCCTTCCATTGCCCCAATAAGGATACAATGCCCTCTTGAGCTGGAATATCCAAGCCAGACAACGGTTCATCCAACAGCAAGAGACCACCCGGTCCAGGTAACAGGGCCTGAATCAAATTCACTTTTTGCAATGTGCCCTTGGATAATAGGGGTAACTTCTGATCGATCGCGGTATCCAGATATAAAAGTTCACTAAGTTCTCTTATCCGCCCACGTAGTTCTTCGGGGCGAATGCCCCGAATCCGTCCCATGTCCCACAAGTACTCCCTAGATATAAAGGGTAAACGTGGCAGGCCATCTACTGCATACCCATCAGAACCCTTCATTGTGCGCTGGATCGATCCTGTATCGGGTAACAAAATACCTGCCAACATACGTAGCAACGTGCTTTTTCCCGAGCCGTTTCTGCCAACAAGCACAGCACATTCACCCTGTTTCACTTCCAGATTAATTTGATTCAGTACCTGAGCATGACCTAATCGCTTGCTCACTTGTTGAAGCAATATACCTCGGACTGATGAGTCTGGTGTAGCTTGATCCGACTTCTTGAAAATACCACGTGTACTCCATGTCATTGGGATCACATCCGTTCCGGGGCCTGCACACCTAGCAAATGTAAACTGTACGCGAGTCGTTCGGCAGTCCGTTTGGCCAATGCCACCCGGAAGGATCTTACATCAGATGACGCATCCGCAATCCGTTCGGCGTGATAGAAGCGGTTGAACGCTTGAGCGACATCTATTGTATATTTGGCAATGACCGAAGGCTCATTCCGATGAATTGCTTTTTCCAGATACTCGGGATAATCACCAAGCAGTTTCAGCAATGCCCATGAGGTATCTCCGATAAGGGATGAAGTGGTTTCTGTGTTATTCTCACCTTCCGCAAGGTTGGGTTTAGTCAATGGGTTTTCATTTTCCATACGGATCGCCTCTTCTGCCTTGGCAACCACACTTTGAATCCGAGCATGGGTGTATTGCACATAAGGTCCGGTCTCCCCTTCAAAACTCACCGCATCTTCCAGGGAGAAGTCCACATCGTTTAACCGATTATTCCGCAGATCACCGAAGACAATGGCACCTACACCAACAGCCTCAGCCACCTTCTGAGGGTTCTCCAGATTCGGGTTTTTCTCCTGAATAATCTGCAAAGCACGAGCAACTGCCTCATCCAACACTTCCTGCAAAAAGACAACTTTACCGCGGCGGGTAGACATTTTCCGTCCCTCAAAACGCATTAGGCCAAACGGGATATGTTCACACTTCGCAGACCATTCATGACCCATCCGGGATAGGACCGCAAATACCTGACGGAAATGTAACTTCTGCTCGCCTCCGACCACGTATAACAACCGATCTGCCTTCATCACATCATGACGATAAACCGCCGTAGCCAAATCCCGTGTAGGATAGATCGTTGTGCCATCTTTTTTGATAATCAGACACGGGGGCATGTTCTCATCCTCTAAGCGTACCACGAGTGCTCCGTCACTCTCTTCAAGTAAACCTTTTGTCTTGAGTTCTTCAACCACTGCGCCCATCTTGTCATTGTAAAAGCTCTCTCCCAGCGTATGGTCGAACTGTACATTCAGACGTTCATACATCCGGTTGAATTCCTTCATGCTCACTTCCACAAAGAATGCCCATAACCGCTGTGCTTCATCATCTCCTTGCTCCAGCTTGCGGAACCACTCGCGTGCCTCAATCTCCAGTGAAGGATCGTTCTCCGCCTCATCGTGGAAGCGCACGTACAGCTCCAGAGAAGTACGGATCGGGTCTGCCTGCAGCGCTTCATCATTGCCCCACCGTTTGTATGCTGCGATCTGCTTGCCAAACTGGGTTCCCCAGTCTCCCAGATGATTCACACTTACGGAGGTATAACCTGCTTCGTTATACAACCGATACAGTGCTGCACCGATTACAGTAGAACGCAAATGTCCGATTCCGAAGGGTTTTGCGATGTTAGGGGAAGACATATCAATCACAACACGCGAACCCTGACCAAGCTGAAGCTTACCAAATGCCGCATTCCCCAGTTCTTTCAGCAGATTCGGCGCGAGCTTCTCCCGATTGAAACGGATATTTACATACGGCCCGGCGGGAGTCGCTTCAATTCCAGATGCCTGTAATCCCGTTGCGAGCTCAGTTGCAATGACTGCCGGTGCTTTTTTTAATGACTTCGCCAATGCAAAACAAGGGAATGCTGCATCACCCATCTCCGCTTGTGGTGGAACTTCCAATAATCTCATAACCTCTTGTTCATTCAATCCCGTTAAAGGGGCAATATCGGCCGCAGCCTGCTTCATCAACATGTCTAACACTCCTTATCCATTCATTAGTGGCTAAAAATAAACACAAAAAAGCTCTCGTCTCTACATAAGAGACGAGAGCTGACTTAACAGTTCCCGCGGTACCACTCTAGGTGAACAGGCTGCTCTTCATATGCATCAACATGCATACCCGTAGAACCTGTTCCGCTCGATGCGTATAACGGTCGCAAGCCGGGTTACCCTCAGACAGATCTGGCCTATCCCCAATTGGGATACGTACATCTTTTCGGATAACCATCTCACGGGTGCGGTTCACTCAGGTCATGTCATACCGGCTTCCACCTCTCCCGGCTCGCTGTCATGTATGGATCTGGCTACTCTCCCGATCATTGATATTCTTCGTTTCAATTCATTGCCATCATTATACATACCACGATCAGACTTGGCAACCTGCATTAAAAATCCCCTACTGAAAGGCAACACATAGGCACATCGTCTCAGATGCTTGTGTACACTGCCTTCCCTTAGGGGACAACGGTCATTATCGGTTTTAATTATATATTCCAGTGAAATAATATTTACGCTACTGCTGCCATCAATCGGCAAGCTTCTGCACAGCTGCGGCAAGCCTCTGCACATGCTTGGCAGTGATCGTGGTTGTGTTTGCCACACTCTGCGGCGCAAGCTTCACAAGCTTTCACACACAATTCGCATATTTCAGCAATGAAATCACTTCCACGTGTCATCGCTTGTGCAGCAAAACTGCAGATCTCCGCACATTCCCGATTCAAACGAATGCAATCACGCAACATTGCCAGTTCATATTCTTTCAGACTCGATATGTAACATACGTTGCATGCATTCATGCACTCCAGGCAAGCATCGATACATTGTTGATATTGTTGTTGTGTCATTTAAAGTTACCTCCCAGGCAAAGTTTGCTATGCATCTTAATACCCAGTTCGGAGGAATATTGAATCATCTAACCTACTTTATCGCTTCCAATTCCAGTAATTGGTCACGAATGACAGTTTGGTCAAAATGTTCACCTATAAACACAGCAACATTAGGGACATCTCCCTGAGGTGTGATCTTCATGTAGTCCGATTCACGGTAGGCATACTGGAACCAGAAGCGACTCGCCGTGTCACTAAACGATAAAATGCCTTTTGCTCGATACACATCACGTGGCAATGCGGATACAAATTGTTCAAACGCCTCGCTGTTCACCGGTTGACTGAAATAATGCGTATATACCATGACATGTTCGTGTGATGCATGAGGAGCGGAATGCTCGTGACTGTGGGCATGGACAGGGCTATGGGATGCGTCAGTATTCGTATCATCGCCTTGGACTGTATGATCAGTATGTTCATGTCCATGATTGCAGCCATGTGTACCACAGGTTTCCGTATGCACATGATGCTCTTGGTGAGCTGGCTTACCTGCTTCAGAAGCTGAATCACGCACGTGTACGTCTGCCCCGCTGCGAAGCAACATATCCATCTCCACCTCACATTTGACCGTAGGGATTACAGGTGCGAAGCCATTCCATTTTGCCAAAAGCTGTTCCAGATCCTTCAGTTCCTGTGCGCTCACCCGATCCGTTTTGTTCAAGAGAAGCACAGACGCACAGCGAATCTGCTCCTGCATCAGTTTAAAGGTCTGCCCCTTCTGCTCCTGATACAAACCAGATAGATGTGCCGTATCCACAACGGTAATGAGACTTTTCAGTTCCAGTCGCATGTAGAGCGAGGTTTCCGTTACCGCATCCAGAATCTCCATTGGATTTGCCGCACCGGTTGCTTCAATAACGATCACATCCGGTGATTCCTCTTGAACGAGATCAGCAAGTTGCAATCCCAAGTCACCACGTACGGTACAACAGATACAGCCACCTAACATCTCGGTCATCGGAACGGTGGAATCCACAATCTGACCATCCAGATTGACTTCGCCTAACTCATTCATAACCACTGCGGGACGCAAACCCTGCTGTTGCCAATGTTCGATCAACTGAACAAGCAGTGTTGTTTTTCCACTTCCCAAAAAACCTGAAAGTATATATACAGGTATGGATTGTTCTTTTAAAATTGTTTCATTCATGCGTATACACCTCTCTGATTGTCCTTCTTGTAACCTAGTCTATCTATATCTAGCGAGTGTACACCATCCCGCATTCGTTATGCAATCATGTTCAATTCTTCCCCAGTACATTGCCTGATGTTAACGGATGGTCTATGCTATGAGGACATGTTGATTGAAGGAGGAAGTTTCATGACTAATTCAGTGGAACAACATCGCCAGGAAGCTCCGACCACGGTATCATGCATGATAGTTACAGTGTCGGACACACGCACCAAAGACACCGATACCAGTGGCCAGCTCATGCACCAGCTTCTGAGTGAAGCGGGTTATCAGATTGTTGAATACATCATCACTCCAGATGAAACGGAGAACATTCGAAGCATCCTGCAAGATGCAGCTGTTCGTGATGATATCGAAGCCGTGCTGCTCAGCGGGGGAACAGGGATTGCACCCCGAGATACAACCTACGAAGCGGTATCCTCGCTACTCGACAAGGAACTTCCGGGCTTTGGTGAGATCTTCCGTTTTCTCAGTTACACCGAGGATATCGGTTCCGCTGCCATCCTGAGCAGAGCCGTCGCCGGAACGATTGGACGCACAGCCGTCTTCTCCATGCCGGGCTCCAAAGGAGCTGTCAAATTGGCCATGGAAAAACTCATTTTGCCTGAGCTGCGGCATGTGATGCGTGAAATATATAAACCCGTCTGAAAGATCAGACGGGTTTTTCGGGTTTATTTTCAGCTGTATAATAAAGTACGAAGGGGATCTCGCTCAACTTACCTTATTTGCCCCAGCACATGTTGGAACACCTGCATAACATCCTGTTCATACTTGTCCTTTTCCCCACCCGAAGCTGTATAAACAAGTGAGACGTATCCTTTGCTGCGAATCGTTGTCCGGCCAAGCGCATTCTCCAAGACAGCCTCATCACGATTCTCACTATACATTTGTTTCATGCTGGCCGCCCGGGTAGCTGCATCACTGAAAATATGGACTTTCACGATGTGTCTGCCACTTCCATTCAACAAATACATATAAGAGATCCCACCATGCCCGTCATCGGCAGACATATTATTCATCAGCTGAATGCCTTTTGCTTCAAAACTCTTACTGATCTCACTCACCAATTCACCGTTTAATCCGTGTCCCTGACTCTGTGCCCGCATATTTCCTTCATCTGTCGCTTCACGGGTGTAGACCTTCCGCTCCTGCTCAATGGATGATGCCGAACAAGCCACCAGGGACCAGACACTTGTGATCAACACACCACTTACAAGTATCGACTTCATTGTTCTCCCAACCAGACTTCGTCCTTTTCTATCAAAACACATGCCAATCCTTCCTTTCCAGTCACATGTACTGTGACCCAATCAGGTAGAATTAGCATGTCTTAGGACTTGGAAACTTATGCGGATGGCAGATCTGATATGGTATTGACTACAGTTCGACCTACTGCACCACCTTGGAGTATCGTCTCAAGCGTATGAGGCAACTGGTCCAGAGAAATTTCGCGGATTCCCAGTTCCAGCGCGCGCTCCGGTTTCCATTCTCCACCGAGCAGTTTCCATACCCGTTCCCGACGTTCCATCGGACAATATACAGAGTCTATACCAATAAGCTGGATGCCACGCAAAATAAATGGAAGTACCGTCGATTCAAAAGCTGCGCCTCCAGTTAACCCGGATACCGCAACCGCTCCTCCGTATTGAATCTGTTTCAATCGCTCCGCGAGAGCCGGGCCTCCTGTTGGATCAACCACTCCCGCCCATAGCTGTTTACCCATGGCTCCTTTAGCTGGAGCATCGGCTTCTTCACGAGTAATAACCTCTGAGGCCCCCAAGTTTCGAAGCAAGGGCTCCTCCCGCTCCTTCTTGCCTGTGCTGGCTGTTACTTCAAAGCCAAGTTTCGCCAGAATGGCAACTGCCATACTGCCAACGCCACCCGTTGCACCCGTAACCAGAACCTTGCCCATCTCCGGTGTCACTCCAGCCTGTAACAGCGCATCTACCGAAAGTGCAGCCGTAAATCCTGCGGTTCCAATTGCCATGGCTTCTTTCTCACTGAGACCCAGTGGCAGAGGCACCAGCCATTCACTGCGCAGACGAGCATACTCGCTGTACCCTCCGTAATGGGATACGCCAGGTTCAAATCCTGTACTGATCACCCGATCTCCTGGTGCAAAACGTCCACTGACCGACTCCTCTACCGTTCCGGCCAGATCAATTCCCGGTACCATCGGGTACTCACGAACGACACCACCCTTTTCAAGAGTCGCGAGTCCGTCTTTATAATTGACACTGGAATATTGCACCTGTAACGTTACATCTCCATTTGGCAGATCTTCCTTCTTCAGTTGCTCTATAGCAGCTTTCACTCCTCCCTGTTCTTCTTTACGGACAACATATGCGTTAAAATGTTTTTTCATCAATAGCCACTCCTTATTTGGATTTTATATATTTTCCCATTAAGCACATGAATTGTTCGTATTCAGGCTTAACGGCTACCTTTTACTTCTGGATTCTTCAGATGTTGATGATCAAGCTCTGTCTCTCCTGAGCGTCAACAGATAGATTAGCGGACCCACAATAGGGATGATGCCTGCCGCGGCCCAAGCTGGTGAACGTCGACTGCCTTTGGCATCCCTGTATATCGCAATCACGGAAAGCAAGGTCAGCAGTACAAAATCAATCGTCATGATATGTACAAAGTCAGATTGCTTGAACGCGTCCATATATTCATCCGGATGACCTTGCGTCACGGCATAGAATGCCGTACCCAGCGTCAACAGCAGAAGGACTACATGCGTCAACTTATGAGCTGCTACCCGTCCAATTCCCGACTCCCGCTGACGACCAAAGTGCAAGCTTGCGTAACCCGAAGCTCTATTCGCGGATGACGACCATGCATAATAGGGAAGCAGCGCAAAAGCACCAAGTCCGAAAGAAAGTATAACAAAAGGCCAAGCCGGTACACGGCCACCTCGTTCTTTCACAGATGTTCTTAACAGCATACAAGTATAAACTGCCGGGAAAATACCTAACCACGAAAATACCGTAAGTAACCAAGGTTCTTTGCTTTGCATGGTAATCAGTTCTTTGAAAATTGGATCACTTCCAGGTGACTGCCCCGGTGCCAACAACAATGCATAGGCAATAAAAGCGATCCAGACCAGTCCTAGTATCCATCTCATGTCTGCACCTCCTCTTACTTTCATCCCCTGCAGCTGCGGGATTGAATCAATAGTTGCAGAATTTGGCGTCTCCTGCGCTTTCCCGAGAAATAATAACTGCTGTTCCCCCTGTAAATACATGTTCAAAAGTCTATTTTTGAACAATCTCTCGAACTGAACAAGACAAATTCCAGTATAGCCTGCTACCTGGGCAGTCTGTCCATGAGATTTCTTACATCCCTGGTCCATCTCATCGGGATCATATAAGAATAAAGTCTATCAACTATCGACGTACTTTCACAGAAGACAGAACGCGTATAGCGGGAAATTTTGCTTGCGATCATTGAATCGTTCAAATCCGCTAAGAACGTATACATTTTATAGGCATCAAAAAGGCATAAGCCAGTATCCCTCACTGGTTATGCCTCTTTGTAATTCTTATGTGTAGATCATTCCTCTGTGGATTTCACATGTTCCGCAATGAGCTTCTGCTTCATATTCCATGCCGCAGGGCTGATGTTCACACGGTAGATCTCCGGGTTCAGTTTCCGTTGGTATTCCGGCCAGAAGAGGTTCATCTGTTCCCGGTGGTACGCCCGAATCTCATCCAGATTAGGCAGTTCATACACTTTGCGTCCATTCACAAAGATTGGCTCCAGCATATTGACCGCTTCGTAGCGGGTAACCGTCTTTTTCAGGTAAGGGTGTAGCGGGTTGAACAGCTTGAGCGGTCCGCCCTGTAGCGGCTGCTCTTCATCTGGATAGCAGATATAATCTGCAATCGCTTTGCCATGTTTCGGATCAATGATCCGGAACACTTCCTTTTTACCTGGAGTGGACACCTTTTCAGGATTGGCAGATATTTTGATCGTAGGCAGCATGGCACCGTCCACTTCACGTTCCACCAATTTGTACACTCCACCCAAAGATGGCTGGTCAGAAGCCGTAATCAACTGTGTACCAACACCCCATGTATCTATCCGTGCTCCTTGAGCTTTCAGGTTGAAAATCGTATTTTCATCCAAATCATTGGATGCTACAATTTTCACATAATCCAGCCCAGCCTCATCCAGCATCTGACGCGCCTGAATCGACAAGTACGCAAGGTCACCGCTGTCCAGACGAATCGCGTTCATCTTTTTGCCTTGGCTCTCCAACTTCTTGGCTGTCTTGATGGCGTGAGGTACTCCACTGTTCAACGTGTCAAAGGTATCAACCAGCAGCGTAACCTGATCAGGCAACACTTTGGCATACACGTCAAACGCCTCCTGCTCACTCATAAAGCTCTGTACCCAGGAATGGGCGTGTGTACCTGCTGTTGGGATTCCGAAGCGCTCTCCGGCCAGCATGTTGGACGTTGCATGGAAGCCTGCTACATACGAAGCTCGTGCGCCCCAGATGGCAGCATCCGCTTCCTGTGCACGCCGTGTACCGAATTCGAGCAACGTATCCTGTTGTGCCACCTGTTTGATCCGCGAAGCCTTGGTTGCAATCAACGTCTGATAATTCATGAAGTTAAGTATCGCCGTCTCCACCAATTGTGTCTCCATAATGGAGCCTTCTACCCGAATGAGCGGTTCGTCAGGGAAAACAATTGCGCCCTCCTTCATGGAATGAATCGTCCCCTGAAATGAAAACTGGAGCAACTCTTCCAGAAAGACCGGATCGTAATTTTCCTCTTGTTTGGATAAAAATTTGATGTCGTCCATCGTAAACCGAAGCTGGCTGATGTAGTTCACAATCCGTTCTAATCCGGCAAATACCGCATATCCGTTGCCAAAAGGAAGCTTACGGAAATAGGCTTCAAATACCGCCTTCCGCTTGTGAGTACCATTCACCCAATGGGCGTACATCATATTGATCTGATATTTATCCGTATGTAAAGCCAGGCTAGTTGTCTGCATTTGTCTCATCCTCTCTGACTTCCGCTCGTGCCCCCAGGTTTCATCTGTGGACACGGGTTAACATATGGAGACTTATTCTTCATGATTCTGTTCATCCGTATTAAACAAACAAGTCTCCCGGAAAACTCTATACACCATTCACCACATTCATCCGGTTCCTAACATGAAGTCAACCAAACATGACTATGGAGTAAATTAAGCCAAGACTGTCTCACTCGCCTTAACCACCGAAGCACCCAGGCTGGAACGAAAATGTCCTAGCGCCCATTCATGTCCTGCCGGATTAAAGCTGGCAACAGCATCTTCATATACCGTAATATGAAAACCTTTATTGTAAGCATCCACTGCGGTATGCAATATACAAATATCCGTACATACCCCAATCAGTGCAATATCCGTAATACCACGTGCACGCAGTCTGAGTTCCAGATCGGTCCCACAGAATGCACTATATCTCGTCTTATCCATCCACCGAATATCGGTTTTTCGTTCTTCCATCACTTGGGCAAGACGTCCATATAACTGTCTTCCCTCCGTATTTCTGATGTTATGAGGTGGGAAAAGTACAGTCTCCGGGTGGTAAGGATCATTTTCTTCGTGTAGATCCACGGCCATGATTACCTCATGTTTGTTCTTACAATAGGCCTCGGTTACAGCTGCAATCGTTTCTTCGATCTCTACCGCCGGCTGACCTACAGGCAAAGAACCTGTCACAAAATCCTTCGTAAAATCAATCACAATCAGTGCTTTCATCGTCCACACTCCCTTATCCCAGAAATGGTTGATTCTGATTCAATCCAATTGACACATCTACACCTTATTACGTATAGATGGAAAGGCGTGGTACAAGTTCTGTAAAACGATATAGCTGCGCCGGACGCTGCGAGTACTGGTTGGAACTCACGAGGTTCCCCTCTTCATCTCTTACTTCTTCCACAATGCCTTTACGACTGCGGGTAGACGTAATCTTGCGAATGAAGTTTGGTTCTTCAAAATCCGGTACAACACTTTGAATAACCTGATATAATTCACTTAATGTAAAATCACGTGGCAGGAACTGACGAGCAATCGTCGTTTCCAGCATCTGCTGTTGAATACGTCGATAAGCATCTTCGATGATTGTTCTGTGATCAAAGGCCAGTTCCAATTCTTGCAGCGCCTCCTGAATGGTGAACAATCCAACATCTTCGGCATCATCTGCTGCTTGGCGTTGATCCAGCATCCATTCTTCCACAAGCGCGAAAAATGCGTGAGAAATAATCCAGCCCCTCGGGTCACGACCCGGCTGACTGTATACATTCAAGTACTCCAGATGTCCACCGTCTACACCTGTCTCTTCCATCAGCTCACGCTTTGCTGCTCCGTAGATGGATTCATTCTCCTGACAAAAACCACCGGGTAATGCCCATCTACCTGCAAAAGGCCAGCCTTTGCGCTTGATCAGCATCACTTTCAGTTCCCGAATGGGAAGTGTCTTGGTCACTGTCTTGCGTTCCCGCTTGGTCAAGGTGAACATAACGATATCCGCAGGAACACCATCGGGGGTACGATATTTTTGGGAACTATAAGCACGTGCTGCTTGTTCGTCGCTCTCTGCATTGAAGTGTTCGTAGTTTTCGCTCATGGGCACCACCGACTATTTTCATTTTGATAATTTCATTATGACATAATAATATCTTTTGTCAACCGCAGGATTCGTGCGTTACGTTCTCGGGCGTGCTATGCGGAATGTCGCCGTAGCCATACATCCCAACGTGCCCGATGCATCACGAACCTCCGATTGAGTCGTAACACTGCGTCCAGCCTGATGTAGTACCTTAGCCGTCACCGTTAATTCCCCTTGTCTCATCGGTGCGAGAAAATGTACGTTCAGATTCGTTGTCACACAGCCATCTACTTCCATTGCTGCTGTTGCAACCATCCCCATCGCTTGGTCCATCAGTGAAGTCAGTACACCCCCATGTATAATCCCCATGGAGTTGGTATGATGTTCGCCTGCTGTCAACGCGATCTGTACTTCATTGCCGTCTCCTTTAATATAACGACAGCCGAGAAATCCCCAGAATCGTCCGTCTCCGTCTTCCACCATTTTGTCCAAAATACTCATTATTCATTTCTCCTTTATTTACTGTACGTATCAAGCTCTCTTGATGTCATGTGCCTTTATCATTAAAAATCAGCTACGCCACACAAAATAACCCCACAGCGTGGAGCTTTGCTTGGAATTATATTCCGAGTACTTGGCGATAGCCACTCCACGTTAACAGTTATGCAATGTCAAAAAAGGCGCGGACAGCGTCCGCACCCTTCCGTCATTTAACCGCAACTGGTCGGAGGTGAATCCGTTCCAGCCTCCACGTTTACTTTTTCGGAAACTGTATCCCGGATTACCGAAATCACGAGTTGAAGCAAGTAGTTGATGTCGCTCTGACTCTGCTGGAATTCCGTAACCAATGGAATACTGTCCAGTTCGCTTTGCAGATCTTCAATTTCCTGTTCAATTTTGCTGACCATCTCCACATTTTTGAAGCTTTCAAAAGCAACAATCTCTTTTTGTTTTTTCTTAATCGTTGCAATCAACTGCTGGATGCGCTCATGATCCCGAATTTTGGTTTCAGCCTGTTGAAACTGTCTAACTTCCTCACTCGTTCCGAGCATATCAGCCAATTCTTTGGCTTTTCCCATAATGTCGTCGCGTATGACCAGATTGCGCGTATCGTAGGTTGGCATTCCATAATGGTTGTACTGCACTTCTTCCTGCGCCACTGAAATCGCTCCATTCTATGAGATGATATAAGATGAGAACCTGGGCTCAAATGAGTTCAAACGTCTGCTCCATGACCGCTGCGGGAACGGATCGTTCTTTTGATCGCTGTTGTCTCCGGATTTTTCTGATTACAATTGTTTAAGGTTAAAATCCGGAGACAAAGGCGAACGCTTCGCTTCTACAGACCGATTCCGTCCCCTCCGCTACTTGCGCAAATGTCCGAACCTGATATTGAACCCCAAAATTCTCATCTTATTTGTGTGTGTGTATTACTGATTGGCAGCTACCGGCTCTGAGAGCAGGTTGCCCCGAATATAAAAAGTCATCGGATCGGTGATTTCCACTTGTACGAAAGTACCGATCAAATCTTTAGGTCCTTCAAAATGCACCAGCTTGTTGCTGCGCGTACGTCCTGCCAGAACTTCGGAATTCCGTTTGCTCTCGCCTTCAACGAGCACTTCAACGATTTTGCCCCGTTGCTCTTCATTGCTTCGGTGGCTGTATTCGTTGATCGTTTCGTTCAAGCGCTTCAAACGTTCCTTCTTCACTTCCATCGGTACGTTATCTTCCATCACTGCAGCCGGTGTACCTTCACGCGGGGAATAAATAAAGGTATAGGCAAAATCATACCCTACTTCACGGACAAGGGAAAGTGTATCTTCAAACTGTTCTTCCGTTTCCCCTGGAAAACCAACAATAATATCCGTTGTCAACACAACATCCGGGATGGCCTTTTTAATTTTGTCAGCCAGTTTCAGATAGTGTTCCCGGTTATACTTGCGGCTCATACGTTTGAGTACTTCCGAACTGCCAGATTGCACCGGTAGATGAATGTGCTCTACCAAATTTCCGCCCTTGGCCAGTACTTCAATCAAGCGGTCATCAAAGTCACGTGGGTGACTGGTTGTAAACCGTACTCGCGGAATATCAATAAGGCGAATGGCATCCATCAAGTCACCAAAACTGTAGTTCAGGTCGGTGAAATCCTTGCCGTACGCATTCACATTTTGACCAAGAAGCGTGATCTCCTTAAAGCCTTGTCGTGCCAAATCACGTACTTCGGCAATGACATCTTCCGGACGACGGCTGCGTTCTTTGCCCCGCGTGAACGGAACGATGCAATATGTACAGAATTTGTCGCAGCCATACATAATGTTCACCCAGCCGCGCATACCCTCACGTTTCTTCGGCAGGTTCTCAATAATGTCGCCTTCCTTGGACCATACCTCAACAACCATTTCTTTGCTGAACAGCGCTTCCTGGATTAGATGTGGCAGTCGATGCACATTATGTGTACCAAAGATCATATCCACAAAGCCATGCTTCTGCATGATTCGGTTGACGACGCCTTCTTCTTGGGACATACACCCGCATACACCAAGTAACAATCCCGGACGTTCGAGTTTTAGCGTTTTCAGGTGACCAAGCTCACCAAATACTTTATCTTCCGCATTTTCTCGTATGGCACATGTGTTGAGCAGAATAATATCAGCTTCTTTGCGATCCTCTGTAGCCTGATACCCCATAGACTCTAGAAGTCCTTTGATGGTCTCCGAGTCATGCTCGTTCATCTGACATCCATACGTATATACAATATAATGTTTGCCTTTCCCTATGTTTTTCAGTTCATCGGGAACGGCATTTTCGTAAAGCACCTGGACGTCTTCCTTGCCCCGCTGTTTCTCCTGACGATGATTGGGTTCCGATTTGATGTTAATCTCACGGCCCCGGATTCTTATCTTTTTGCTGAATTCATCTTGCGAAATTACTTTGGCATCGGAGAAATCAAAATATTGGGAGTAATCCTTTTTTGAGTCTTTAGCCATTTCCTTCGGTCACTCCTTACAGCCTCTATTAATAAAAAATCGTTCATTCATCCCTGTTCCACGTGAATTCCTTGCTTGGAACATTAAAAGAGCATTACAGCAAATTATAGCATGAATTGGGCTGTAGTTCCACATCCAAAGCGCATCTCCCTTCGTCTAATCCGAAACATGCCATGCTCAGAAGAGCACTCAGAAAACACAAAAACCTGAGCCTTGCCGTCAGGGCTGGAATTAACCGGCCCCTGTTGGCTGTGCTCAGGTTTATATGTTATTCAGACCGCCAAAATTGGGGGCTGAAGCTATACATGTCATTAATCGATGATTTCAGCAGTGTCGCCATTACGAGCGCCAGCAGCGTTAGCTTCATCTGTATCAATATGCATGTCCAGTGCGAAAGAATCGGATACACGAGCCAGTACATTTTCCAGTACAAGACCGCGATCTCCACCCAGACGAACTTTCAACATTTGTTTGTCCTCAATACCCCATTTAGCAGCATCAGAAGTATGGAAGTGAATGTGACGAGCAGCAACGATAACACCTTTATCAATTGTTACTTCACCAGCAGGACCTTTAATTGTGATTCCTGGTGTACCTTCAATGCTTCCAGATTCACGTACAGGTGCTTTAACACCAATCGCAAATGAATCTGTCATGGAGATCTCCAGTTGCGTTTCAGGGCGAACAGGTCCGAGGATACGCACTTTATCAAACTGTCCTTTCGAACCAATTACCGCTACTGTTTCGTTAGCAGCGTATTGGCCAGGCTGGGACAGAGGTTTAAATTCAGTCAGTTCATAACCTTTGCCAAACAAAATTTCAACGTGCTCTTGGGATACATGAATGTGACGGGCAGATACGCCCACAGGTACTGTTTTACTCATTGTAAATTCACTCCTTGTTTATCTATGGCCTGTACTCAGGCTCTTAACAATCCAATGGTATTATACCCCTTTTTGGAGTGAAATGAAAACGAACTGGTGAAAATTCATGAAATACACTTATTTCACCATCATTCCCCTCCTTTATTTGGAAAACAAGTTTCAATTCAACCCATTCAACGCACACACCAGTTCACTATTTCATGGAATTCCCCTTCATCTGCATCTTCGGATTGCTCTCTGGCAAGTGTTCCCCCAGATAACTCATTGCATTCCCCCACAACCAGCCACGAACCAGATGTTCATCATAATGTTTGAGCAGAATTTCCATCAGTCTCGGATATTGTCCTGAATGTTCAAGTTTCTGAATATACGTTGAAATTCCATCAAAATCAGACCCCATCATCAGATGGTGCTGCCCGCCTAGAGAACAGAATTGCTCAATATGAGGCAGCAGATCTTCTATACGTACCTCACCCTCCTGCTTTACAAACCAGGGTACAAACGTCAGTCCAATCCGCCCTTCCCGGGCAATGATAGCCTGGATCTGATCATCTTTCAGATTGCGCACATGGGGACATACGCTATAACTGTTGGAGTGGGAGGCGATAAAAGGACGCTTACTCAAGTCAGCCAGTTCCCAGAACCCTTTCTCCGTCAGATGTGACACATCCAACAGCATTCCGATTTCATTACATTGGTGCACCAGTTCTTTCCCTTTCTCGGTCAGACCGGCCCCACGCTTCTCCATGACTCCATCAGCCGCCCAATTGGCATAATTCCACGTTAGTCCAATTATTCGAACGCCCATCTGATAACATAACTCCAGATAGAACAGGTTGCCCTCCAGGCCGTCCACACCCTCCAATGTGATTAATCCCCACGGACCCTCTGTTTGCCCCACCTGAGCCACCTGTTCACGCCATAACAACGTCTGTGTGCCGCCAAGCCGCTCCTGACTTCTCTCTACACGTCTACGATAAATCTCCAACTGCCCCATCACATGTTCAAACTTGCCTCTGCCAAGTACTTCGGGTAAATAGATGGCAAACGCCTGCAACCCTACTTTCCCCTCTTTCAAGCGTTGCAAATTCACATCCAGTTGTGGAGCATCTTCAAAAGAAAGAGCAGGCTGCATCAAAATTTTGCTCAGTGCATCACAGTGAAAATCAGCTACACGCCAATCAGACATGGACATCTTAAACCCTCCTCAATATGTTATTGCTAAGAAAACGCAAAAAAACCTGTCTACATCGTAAACAGGTTCAATGCATACTGCATGTATTATCTGGGCTCCACAATCAGCTTAATGGCCGTTCGGTCCTCGCCGTCGATCACAATGTCTGTAAAAGCTGGAATACAAATCAGGTCAACTCCGCTTGGTGCTACAAATCCCCGGGCTATCGCTACCGCTTTAATGGCTTGGTTCAGTGCTCCCGCTCCAATTGCCTGCAGTTCAGCATTTCCACGTTCACGAAGAACCCCTGCAAGAGCGCCGGCTACAGAATTAGGATTGGACTTTGCTGAAACTTTTAATACATCCATGGTAAGTACCTCCCTGGGAATGTTGAAAGTTTGTTTCCACTTACTAGATGTTATTCGCGGGAGGCAAAAAAATTCCTTCTTTTTAGACGGGTTTCCCTGCAAATTGGGACAATGCCCCTATTCCATGCGCCACTCGTCCTCCATCAGACGAATTTTTTCGATGCGTGTTGCCGCACCTGTTGCTTCATCAATTTCAACAAAAACACCATGGAAGTGCCATTTGCCATCATCTACAACAAAACGTACAGGTAGCTGGGTGTAGAACTTACGCAGCACGGCCTCACGCTCCATACCCAATATACCGTCACGAGGCCCTACCATGCCTGCATCCGTCAAGTAAGCCGTTCCTCCAGGCAAAATCCGATCATCATTACTCTGTACATGCGTATGTGTACCTACAACGAGAGACGCGCGTCCATCCAGATGCCATCCCATGGCAATCTTTTCTGACGTCGCTTCCGCATGCATATCGACCAAAATACATTTATGGTCTTGGCGCAGCTCGTCTACAATTTCATCAGCTACACGGAATGGACAATCCAGAGCAGGCAGGAACGTTCTTCCTTGAAGATTGACAATCGCCAGCTCTTTCCCTTCGCCTTTGACAACCGTGTATCCTCGCCCTGGTGTGCCTGGTGGAAAGTTCGCTGGACGAATCATGCGGGGCTCATCATCTATAAAATCAAAAATATCCTTATTGTCCCAAGTATGATTACCAAGTGTAATACCATGTACACCCCAGTTGAAAAACTCATTTGCGATTGCACCGGTAATGCCGCGACCTGCTGCCGCATTTTCACCATTCACAATCACCACATGTGGCTTATACTTCGATTTTAGGTACGGTAAATTTTCCTTTAATGCCTTACGTCCCACGTTGCCTACAATGTCACCAATAAACAAAACTTTCACTGATTACTGCCTCCTCAATTCCTGCAAAGTTCTCTTTTTTCAAATGTTGAACCTTTGCAGGACTCTATCTCTTGTTCCATGATGTGTATTTATACAAAAAGCCTTTGATCGAATATGGGATTCAGTCGAATAAGCCTAGCCTCTTTTTTGACCGCACACTTTAAGAGGCTATCAAAAGGAAAAGTGGCCCACTACCGCGGCCACTTTTCCGTATTGCTCTATTTTGCGTATTCAACCGCACGGGTTTCCCGGATGACGGTGACTTTGATGTGACCCGGATAGTCGAGTTCATTCTCAATCATCTTCGTGATGTCACGGGCTAAGCGGAAGGCTTCAGCATCATCGATCTTCTCAGGCTGTACCATAACGCGAACTTCGCGTCCGGCCTGAATGGCGTACGATTTCTCGACACCTTCGAAGGATTCTGAGATTTCTTCCAGCTTCTCCAGTCGTTTGATATACGTTTCCAGCGTTTCGCGGCGTGCGCCTGGTCTTGCTGCGGAGAGCGCATCTGCTGCGCCAACCAACATGGCAATGACCGAAGTCGCTTCGCAATCTCCGTGATGGGACGCGATACTGTTGATTACAACCGGATGTTCTTTGTATTTCTTCGCCAGTTCCACGCCAATTTCGACGTGTGATCCTTCCACTTCGTGATCCAGCGCTTTACCGATGTCATGCAATAGACCTGCACGTCTTGCCAGAGTTACGTCTTCTCCAAGTTCGCCAGCCATCAGTCCAGCCAGATAAGCGACTTCCATGGAATGTTTCAAGACGTTCTGACCGTAACTTGTACGGAACTTCAACCGGCCCAAAATTTTGATCAGATCCGGATGCAGACCATGCACGCCCACTTCAAAGGTAGCTTGCTCACCGTATTCACGGATGCGCTCATCCACTTCTTTGCGGGATTTCTCAACCATCTCTTCAATCCGTGCCGGGTGAATACGTCCATCAGCCACCAGTTTCTCCAGGGCAGTACGGGCGATCTCACGGCGAATCGGGTCAAAGCCCGACAGAATAACAGCTTCTGGCGTATCATCGATAATGAGGTCAATCCCTGTAAGGGTTTCAAGCGCACGGATGTTACGTCCTTCACGACCGATAATCCGGCCTTTCATTTCTTCATTTGGCAGGGTAACAACAGATACCGTTGTTTCCGCTACGTGGTCAGCCGCACAGCGTTGGATGGCGAGTGTAATAATCTCGCGGGACTTTTTGTCCGCTTCTTCCTTCGCTTGTTGTTCAATGTCCTTGATCATTTGAGCCGTCTCATGACGAACTTCCTGTTCTACGTTGGACAGTATGATACTGCGTGCGTCTTCCATGGTGAGGTTGGATATACGTTCCAACTCTGTCACCTGGTTTTTGTAAATCATTTCGATCTGCTGCTGAGTCTCATCAATTCGTTTCTCTTTGTTAGCCACTTGCTCTTCTTTACGTTCGAGTGATTCCAATTTTTTATCCAGCGACTCTTCTTTTTGCAACAATCGTCTTTCTTGTCGTTGAATTTCATTCCGACGTTCACGAGTGTCTTTTTCAGCTTCAGCACGAATGCGATGGATTTCATCCTTCGCTTCCAGCACCGTTTCTTTCTTCAGTGCCTCTGCCTCTTTCTTCGCGTTCTCCACGATTTGTACGGCAGCTTGTTCCGCACTAGAGATTTTAGCCTCTGCAAGAGATTTGCGAATAAAATACCCTACTCCGAACCCAATGATTAGCGCGGCCACAACGAGAGCGATCGTGATTGCAGGATTCATACTGTTCACCTCCTCGTTGGTTCCTCCAAGGCATTCCTTGGGTCAATTTGCAGTTTTCAAACCTTACATATGTTTGGGAATAACGAATACTCACGGCGATCCCCCGCCGATTTTCATTTCACATGTACATGTTTCCACGTACTATTCACTGTTTCCAGCGAACCCATAATTAAGAATGGTATAAATCTTAAGAAACCGAAACCGCTTTTTTGGAAGGAAAAAGGGTTGTCCATTTCTTACAGACTCATGTCCATTTTAGTATTTGACGAAAGAAATTGTCAAGAGAATGCAGTATAGAGACTCTAGGCTGCTAATCCCATAACAACGCTTCGTCATCTTCAGAGTCCCCAGCCTCATCTTCTTCAATTAAACAATTCACGACCCGGCGCACCATATCCATTGAAAAACCACGTCTCATTAGGAAGGGAAGCGTTTTATTTTTCTTCTCTTTGACGTCCCCTTTGACCTGATTCCATTTTTTGCGTCCTGCACTCAAGGCAGTCTCAAATTCCGCATCTGTACTGATCCCTTCTAGTGCCTCAACAATGAGATCATTGGCAATGCCCTTTTGACGTAGCTCTTGCCTTATCCACAGTTTTCCCTTCCGCTTGCCCTCCATACGCTGTCTTGTCCATTCCTTCGCAAATAGATCGTCATCCACCAGGTTCTCCCGCTCAAGCCGATCCAGCGCCTCTTCAATCAAAGGTGCAGCAAACTCCTTCTGACGAAGTTTCTGACTTAATTCATGGCGTGTGCGCGGTTTATGCTCCAAAAAGCGCAGAGACTGTGCATACGTCCGCTGTCGCTCGTCAGCTACAATGATTTCCTCCAGATCCTTCTTCATAAACGTATTACCTTGAGTCATCCTGTATTTAATCATCACATCTTCAAGGACCGTAATAGAGTGGATACCAAAAGTGATTCGATAACGAGCTTGCCTGCTCTTCGTTCGTTCTACACGTGTAATAATAAGTTCTTCGTTGTCCGGAAATTGGGATAGGCCATCCTGTTCTGCTTCTTCATACAAATCCTCGTCATGTTGATCCATTCAGGTCTCCCCTTTCATAACATTTTCATTCTGACTACGCCAAGCACATCTTCACATAAGACAAAGAACACTAGTAATACAAAAGGCCGGGAAGTCAGCCCGGCCTTTATCTCCACAGTTATCTCTGACAGTTAGCGTGCCAACAGCCCCTGTCCATTGGGACAGGGGCTGCTGGACACCGAGAGCACTCCCACCATAATTCCTTATCCAAATCAAGCCAAGCTCAATCAGGCAAGTTTACGGAGTCCAGAGGGGAAACCCTCAGGGTCCTCCCTACATGGGAGGTTTTGAGAGATTACTCGTTGATTTCAAACAATTCTTGTTCTTCTGCTGCTTCTTTTTGTTGCTCTTCAGTAGTTGGCGCAGGAACTGCAGTAACCAAGTTACTGGCTACACGAATTTTTTGTTCAATGATGTCAGCAATATCTTTATGCTCTTTCATGAACTGCTTTGCGTTCTCACGACCTTGTCCTAAACGCTCGCCTTCGTAGGAGTACCATGCACCACTTTTATTAACGATGTCCAGCTCTGTACCAATGTCAATGATACTGCCTTCTCTCGAAATACCCTCGCCATACATGATATCCACTTCCGCTTGTTTAAACGGAGGTGCCACTTTGTTTTTCACAACTTTAATACGAGTACGGTTACCAATCATGTCATTGCCTGATTTGATACTCTCAATACGACGCACATCCAGACGTACTGTGGAATAAAACTTCAGAGCACGACCACCAGGTGTTGTTTCTGGGTTACCAAACATAACGCCGACTTTCTCACGAAGCTGGTTAATGAAGATTGCGATTGTTTTGGATTTGCTGATTGCACCAGACAGTTTACGCAGCGCCTGAGACATCAAACGCGCTTGCAAACCAACGTGTGAATCGCCCATTTCGCCTTCAATCTCTGCTTTTGGAACCAATGCGGCTACAGAGTCAATAACAACGATATCTACTGCACCACTGCGTACAAGAGCTTCTGCAATTTCCAGCCCTTGCTCACCCGTATCTGGCTGAGACAGAAGCAATTCATCAATATTAACACCAAGTTTGCTTGCGTATTGTGGGTCAAGAGCATGCTCGGCATCGATAAATGCAGCTTGTCCACCCGCTCGTTGTACTTCAGCGATAGCATGCAATGCTACGGTTGTTTTACCCGAAGACTCAGGTCCATATATTTCTACAATACGGCCTTTAGGCAAGCCGCCTGTTCCTAATGCAATATCCAAAGCCAAGGAACCACTGGGAATAATTTCCACATTCATATGAGTGGACTCACCCAGTTTCATGATGGATCCTTTACCGAATTGCTTCTCTATTTGACGGAGCGCCATATCAAGCGCGGCACGACGGTCTGACAATAAGCTCACACCCTTTACTGTTTATAAGATAATGATACCTTGTTTTAACACGTTTGCCAAGCTTTTTTTCGAACATACATTCGTTTTTTTTTGTGAAGGCCGAGGCGCCTCTTCCTCAAGGAAACTTTCCATTAAACAGAAAAAAGAACCGTAAACAAGGCTGTAAAGCCTAATTCTACGGTTCTTCCGTCTTCCTTAATTATACTTGCTTGGAACTGTAAATGCAATCGAAGCTATTAACTAATCAATCCATCGCCACAAGTTTTTGCCATAAGCGATAGAGAATCGCTTTGGCTGAACGAATGCGAACTGTCTCACGATTCCCATTAATACGCAGCTCATGAATCTCCGTCTCTTTTCCACGTTCAGCAAGAGCGATGAAGACAAGTCCGGGTGGTTTACGTTCCGAATATCCCGGTCCAGCTACACCGGTAACAGCCAAGCCAAAATCAGCATCGCCAATCATGCGGATCTGCTCAGCAAGCACTTTTGCAACCTCTGGACTTACCGCTCCAGGTGCATCTTCACCTTCCAGATAATCATGAGGCACATTCAGCAGCTTTTCTTTAATTTCATTGGAGTAACAAACAATTCCACCTTTGAGCATTGACGCACTTCCGGGTACAGAGGTCAGACTTTGCATGACAAGCCCCCCTGTACAGCTCTCAGCAGCGCTGAGCGTCAGCCCCATGTCAGACATCATGGTTACAATCGTGTACTCTATAGGCACATCCTCGTTCGCGTAGAGATGTTCTGTCAAACGCTCGCGAATCTGAACTTCCATCGCATCCAGCTTCAGCTTCGCCTCTCCCTCACTCGCAGCCTTCGTGGAGACACGTACCGTAACTTCACCTTCGCTCGCGTAAGGAGCAATCGTAGGGTCTGTCTGCGCGTCAATCAGATCCAATAGTCGATCTTCCAGAGCAGATTCACCAATACCTGCGAATTTGAGCATTCGGGAATAGATCGGCATCTCTTCTGTGAGTACATGCTGGAACAGCCAAGGTTTGACTTCCTGTTCAAACATTGGAATCAACTCTTTAGGTGGTCCAGGCATCACAACATAATATTTGTCATTGTCAGAAATCGCATTTCCTGCCGCAAGGCCCGTTTCATTGGCCAGAGGTGTTCCTCCATCAATAACGATCGCCTGACGTCGGTTATTCTCTGTCATGTCCACATTACGATCTCTGAAAAAGCTCTCAATTTTGTCCATCGCCATTCGATCTGTATGCAGTTTCCGGTTAAGAACAGCTGCGAGCGCATCCTTGGTCAGATCATCTTGGGTAGGTCCGATGCCACCGGAAAATAAAATAACGTCTGCACGACCCTGCGCAATGCGAATAGCTTCACTAAGTCGATTCAGGTTATCCCCAACCACCGTTTGGAAATATACATCGATCCCCATCGCAGCCAATTCACGGGATAGGTATCTGGCATTGGTATTGACGATTTGTCCAAGCAGTAGCTCTGTGCCAACTGCAATGATTTCTGCCTTCATTGAGCATCCTCCTGTACACGTGGTGAGTGATCAAAGGGCAATAGGATAATTTCCTATTGCCCCTGACCCAATGCTTCCTTCATGATTACCCATTTAAGAACAAACCATTATGCTTTTGTTAAATGAAGCAAATTTTTGTTTTTGATAAAGTAATCGATACCCGACCAGATAGTAATAAGCGCTGCTGCCCATACCGCGATAATATCGACGTGAATACCCGTGTATGAAAACGGGAAATTGTTCAACAGCAACAGCACAATCGCCACAATCTGCACTACAGTCTTCAGCTTGCCCCAAGCACTTGCGGCAACAACCGAACCATCCAGCAATGCAATTTGACGCAAGCCGGTAACTGCAAATTCACGACTAATAATCACAACTGCAATCCAGGAATCCAGCTTGCCCATCTCCACAAGCGAGATCAAAACTGCAGTAACCAGCAACTTGTCTGCGAGTGGATCGAGCAGTTTCCCCAGATTGGTAACCATGTTATTTTTCCGCGCAAGGTATCCGTCAATTCCATCTGTGCTTGCGGCGATGATAAAAATAACAGCAGCAATCAGTTGATTATACGGAAGCGACAAGCTTCCAAGCTGCAACGGCTCTGGATAAAATGGAAAATCCACGAGCAGGAACACCATCAAAAAAGGGATTAAGCAAATTCGTGCAAGCGTAATCCGGTTGGGTAAATTCACAAGACGCCCTCCCTCATATCCTCCATTACTCCAAACAATCATCATAATCCCGTTATCATCATCCGGAACATGAAATGTACAGTTTCAATGTCAATCCAGATTAACATGATCCCACTATGTAGAAACGCAAAAAATAAAGTCAACCGCTCAAAAGCAACACGCTTTAAACGTTCCGGTGACTTCCAGAAGATGTACTGCTTTTCACAAAGTCAGCAAACGATGAGGACTGGACTTGATGCTTGACTGCCAGCAATGCACACTTAGTATAATATACGCCCAATACCGTGTCAAAAAACACTTTTGCTACAGAAAGGCCATATTACTTGAAATTTGTATATTGCAAATCCAAAGGTAGGTTAGCACCATTTAGCAACTGCATGACAGCTTGCAAATCATTTTTACTCTTACCAGTTACCCGAAGTTGATCTCCCTGAATCTGACTCTTCACCTTCATCTTGGAATCCCGAATCAGAATATTGATTTTCTTGGCGATGTCCTGATCAATCCCCTGTTTAAAATTCAAACGCTGGCGGACTGTACCAGAAGACGCTGGCTCTACCTTTGCGTAATCAATGTTTTTCAATGGTAGACCACGCTTCGCCATTTTGGACTGCAGCACGTCAATGACAGCCTTGAGTTTGGTCTCATCATCAGATACGATCGTTAACGCATCCTTATCCAGTTTCAGGCTGCTCTTGCTGCCCTTGAAGTCATAACGAGCGCCAATTTCTTTCTCGGTTTGTGTAACGGCATTTGTCAGTTCTTGCAAGTCCATTTTGGACACGATATCAAATGAATTTTCTGAGCTCAAACCAGTCACCCTTTCAGTTAATCGTATGTACTGTAACATTATAGAGGATACCCTAAGCAAAAGTCTAATTTCTAGCTATTTTACACAAAGAAAAAAGCATTTTTGGCCTCCACTTCAAGTGGCTGCCAAAAATGCTTGCTGGTCCAGCTTCCAACCTAATAGCGGCTGCGGTTGGGCTGTCTGAACATATCGAGCACACCCAAAAGTACATGTGCAAGTCCAAAACCCAATATTCCGTAACCCCAGGCACTTGGAGTCAGGTAATAACCCAGGAGGCTGACAATGATCCCTAAACCTGTTACGATCCAGCTGACTGTCACAGCCATCCACCTCACTTCACCAAAAGTTAACTGCAAGTTAAGACACGATTATTGTCTCCTGCAGTTGACCCGGTTATTCGCTACCCGTGGTACCCCCTGTACCGTCCGTTGATCCATTTTCAACACCTGTGGAAGAAGTAGTGTTACTACTGTCTTCACCAAGCTTCAGACGGATCCGATTGGTCGCCTTGCCATCCGTTACAACTTGCCCGCCAACCTCAATCGTGGTCGCTGCAGCGTAACCGGACTTAATATACATGCCTGTACTATCCAACTCAAAGGTATAGCTGTCACCTTCGGCTGTGTTACCATACTCCAACTTCTCTCCACTGGAGTTTTCGCCTTTGTACACTTCCAGCCAGCTATGACCTGTTGCTTTGATCGTAACCGTTACAGGTTGCCCTGCACTACCGTTAACTTTAAAGTTCGTAATATTTCCTGATTTCCCATCTTCTGCAACAGTCACATTAGACGGTGAATTGTCTGTCGGTTCTTCCTGATTTTCTCCCGTTTGTCCGTCGGTTTGACCATCAGTTTGGCCATCAGTTTGACCGTCCGTCTGTCCTTCCGTGTCTGTACCGCCACCATTACCGCCAGCGTCGCCCTTACCAGTACCGTCAGTACCTGAATCTGTCGCAGGCGGATTAGATGCCTGTCCGTTGTCGGCAGGTGGATCCGGTTTATCCTCAGGCTGTTGTTGACTATCTGTAATTTTGACCTGATCAAGACCCGGATTATCTGATTCATCACCATTGTTATACACCACGTATACATACAACAGTACTACGATCAAAACAGGGAATGTCCACATCAGCGCGACAGACATCCACCGATTACTACGCTCAACCGGACGGCTGGAACGCTTCTGAATAACCGGTTCCATCGTTGCTTCCGTCTCTTCTTCGGGTACGTCTTTTTTGTGTCCCTCCAGCAGCTCATCAGGGTTCAGTCCCACGGTCTCCGCATAGGTTTTGATGAAAGCACGCACATAGAAGCTACCCGGCAGCACTTTATAGTCTCCTGCTTCTATGGCCTCCAGATACCTCTTGCGAATTTTTGTCATTTCCTGTACATCGTCAAGACTCATCCCTTTTTGCAGCCGGGCCTCCCTTAACTGCTGACCCAGTTCAGACATGCCATCTCCTCCTTATGTTTATCTCTTGAGTTGTTGCTAATCTATTTCATGATTCCGTACGGTTCCTTACAATTCGTCGGTGTAGCTAGCCGTAAACGTATCATAAATAATTTCTTCATTCGGATTGTTGCGAAGTTCAATAATAATATCAAAATCATTGAAATCATATTCGGATTCCTGCACAAAAATATCCGGATGTTCAATAACTTTGGTACTTGGCATCGACATAATATCCTGCAACAAATTGTAATGCCGCTCGCTGGAACGAATCGTACTTACAATTCCGTCAATGATGAAGACATTGTTCGGGTTCAATTCGTCTTCGGACATTTGACTCCTTATCGTCTGACGCAGAAGTGTGGAGGAAACAAACGTCCATCGCTTCATTGCACATACGCTGCCCGCAATAATAGACTCCGTTTTACCAACACGAGGCATTCCGCGCAAACCGATGACCTGATTGCCTTCCCTCTTAAATACTTCACCCAAAAAGTCCACAAGTAACCCAAGTTCATCTCGTGTGAAACGAAATGTCTTGCGATCATCCGAGTCACGGTCAATGTATCTGCCATGACGCACGGCCAAAATATCCACCAATTTAGGTTGACGCAAAGCCGATACGGTGATGCTGTTTACTTTGCCAAGCATTTCACCAAGCAAACGGATTTTTTCATCATCATCCGATTCAAGCAGCATGCCTCGAGTTTTGCCTTCAACACCGTTAATGGTCAATATATTCACTTCAAGCATCCCCAGCATAGAGGCAATATCGCCTAACAAACCGGGTCTGTTCTTATGTATTTTATATTCCATGTACCATTGTTTAGATTCCATTTCAACACCCCGTAATGCATTATTCCACATTATTCGACAGCAACAGAACGTGTCCTCTGGACAACAATCTGAGACATCTTCTAAAAATGGGTCACGTTAATGATATATAAAATGAAAATGAATTACAAGAACAGCTCTGTAATCCGTTTGTAATCATTAGAGAAAAGCCCCCTTGCGGGAGCTCTTCATCTGTAATCTTATGCGTTTTGTTTGGCCAATTTGACCATCAGGCACGCAATCGTACGACGCTCATCTGCATCGCCGACGTCCCATAACTCTTTCAATGCCCGGTTGGAATGGTTCGCCGGATCGACTTTCTCATCAAGGAAGTCGCCGATTTCATACGCAAGTTTGTTGATGGTTTCTTCACTCATCCCCATCTTCTCTGCTTGCAGTACGCGGTCACCCAGGAACTTCTTCCATGTGTCAAAACTGGAGAGCACTGTTTTTTCTGTTGACATGATAAATCCTCCTTAGATGACGCATGAGATTTAAAATCAACAGTTGTAATATGTGCTTTCGAGGCATTTTATATACGAGCATTTTGAAAATAATCCGGAAGACGACTGCTTCTCAGCAACCTTCACCTGTTATGTTCACAGCCAGTCAAGTTTTTCTTGCTTTTTACGTTAACCAACCGCCATTTGGACTGATGATCTGTCCATTGATATAACCCGATTCAGGGAGAGCCAGAAAATAAACCAATGATGAGATTTCATCAGGTTGAGCAAGTCTTCCTGCCGGAATTTCCTCTTCCAGCATCTTCAGTTCACTCTGATCCAGATGGTTCAGCATGGATGTCTGAACGGCACCAGGAGCAACCGCATTTACGGTTACTCCGGAAGGTGCGAGTTCTTTCGCAAGCGCTTTGGTGAATGCATTCACCCCACCCTTGGTTGTGGAATACAGCACCTCACAAGAAGCACCAGACAGTCCCCAGATCGACGATACATTAATGATTCGGCCATACCTTTGGGAGATCATGTGAGGCATCATTTCCTGTGTACACATAAACGTGCCTTTGAGGTTAATTGCCATCACTTCATCCCAGATCTCCTCTGTAACATCAGCCAACATCCCATAGTGCGAGATTCCTGCATTGTTCACAAGAATATCTGGCATGAGATTATGCGACTCGAGCTTCTCACGCATGCGCTCAATCTGTTCCCGGCTGCGAAGATCCGCAGACACGGTCATGATTTTTCCACTGCCCTGTTCCATGCACCGTCTGGCGGCTTCATTCGCTGCTTCATGCGATTTCATATAGTGTATAACAACATTCATTCCCACTCTGGCAAAGCGTTCTGCGATAGCCGCTCCAATGCCACCGCTTGCTCCAGTTACCAGTACAGTCATTTCCCCGATTGCCTTCAATTGTCCTGTTCCCCTCTCCATATCAAGGACTCACGACTAGCGATACAGCCAGTTGATCCCAGCGAATATGCTCTCTCAGTCTGAGATTTACATCTTCCAGTGTAATCGATTCATAGAGCGGGAGCATATTGAAAAAATCACCGCCACGGAATTGCTGACGTGTAAATTCATGCGCAATGTTCTCCGGAGAATTGAGCATACGCAAATATCCGCCTATTTTCTTTTTGCGTGCACGTTCAAAATCCGGGGATTCAAACCCTTTTTCTACAATGGCATCCACTTCTTCACGTATACGCGCGAGCAGTTGATCCGGGTCTTTTGTATCACCACCAATGGCTGAAAACGCATATTGCGGTGAACTGTTATACTCATGTCCAAAGCTGTCGGAGATCAGATCTTCATCGTAGAGCTTCTGAAATAATCGTGTGCTTGAGCCAAACAAAAGATCCATCATCAGCTGCGTTGTCATATCTCGCCGTAACAATTGTTCCCCGGTAAGTCCAACGTCCGACTCCTTGAATCCAAACAGACATTTGGGCAGTGAAACAGCCAGTTTCGCTTCCCGTCTGGCTTCTCCTACTTGCTCAGGCTCCGGTTCGAAGAAACGTTGAATACTCCCCTGTGGCTTATAATCCTTACGCTCCTGGTTCGATCGAACCATATCAATGACTTCTTGTGGATCTACACCACCCACCACAAACAAGAGCATATTACTCGGGTGATAAAAGGTGTTATAACACTCATATAACATCTCTTTGGTAATCGTACGGATAGATTCCACCGTTCCTGCAATATCGATATGCACCGGATGTTTCTGATACATGGCTTCGATCAATCCAAAATAAACACGCCAATCTGGATTATCAGCATACATGTCAATTTCCTGTCCAATGATGCCTTTTTCCTTTTCCACATTTTGATCCGTGAAGTAAGGATTTTGCACAAAGTCGACTAATGTTTGTATATTTTCATTCACATGTTCGGTCGCTGAAAACAAATAAACTGTCTGATCAAAGCTCGTAAATGCGTTAGCTGAAGCACCATGAGATGCAAACGTGGCAAAAATATCGCCTGTTGGTTCTTCGAACATTTTATGCTCCAGAAAATGGGCAATCCCATCCGGAACCTTAACTTCTTCCTGTCCTTCAACCTGAAAATGATTATCCACCGATCCATACTTGGTTGCAAACGTAGCATACGTTTTCTGGAATCCCGGTTTTGGCAAAATATAGACATGCAGTCCGTTATCCATTACTTCGTAATATAGTGTCTCCTGCAAATGCTCATACCGAATGCTCTCCACCGATTATTCCTCCTTCTCATCCCGCAAGAAATAAATCGTATCCAGACGGAATTGTTCTGCCGCCTCACGCACATCTTCCTTGCTAATATGTTCTACCTGAGCCAACAGTTCTTCAGCCGTTCTTTCTTTGCCAGACAACTGTCGATTGAAGTCATAAGCTATCATCTCAAAAGCAGAATCCTGCATTTCCTTAAGCAGGTTACGGATCATTGCTTTGGTCTGGGACATTTCCAGATCACTGATTGTACCGCTTTTCATTTCTTCCAGCTGCTGCTTGATGATCGTGACGGCCTTCTCATAATTAGGGATTTCAATCCCGGATTGAATCGTTGCAATGCCCTTATGTCCGTCATATCGTGAAGACGCGTAATACGCCAGGCTTTCTTTTTCACGAACATTGACAAACAGTTTGGAATGAGGATAACCACCGAGAATCCCGTTGTACAGTAGTGCTGCAGCATACTGAGAATCTCCATAAGTGATAGATGTACGGAGTCCCATATTAAGTTTTCCCTGACTCACATTCAGTCGCTCAACAACGGTCTCCACTTCCTTATCTCCTCGAACCGCTGCCTGTGTCTGGTAATCAGAGGAGGACGTTCGATTTACATTGAAATGACGCTGAACAAGGTTCTCGACCTCCTCCAGTGTCGTATCCCCTACCACGTACAGATCCATACTCGCCTGCTGCAGCCACTCCTGATAAGACGCAGTCAGTGTGTCGGGCTCAATCCCGGGCAGATCCTTTCGCTCACCCAGTGGATGAAGACGGTACGGCTCATTCTTGCACATTTCCTCGATACTGCGTTCAGCGGCATAGCGCATTTTATCATTCACGATGGACTCCAGCTTTTTGCGAACAGTCTCTCGCTCTGCTTGTACATAAGACGTCCTGAAATGTCCATTCTCCTGTACAGGTCGAGTAAGAACCTCTCCAAGGAAGGCAAATGAACGATCCAGTAGCTGCTCATCTCCTCCAACAAAGGAATCATTAATGGTATCCATTCGGAACTGTACAATCTGGTAATCCCCGCGTTTATAGACGTCAAAACCAAAACCTGCTCCATACAGATGCTCCAGTTGCTCACGAAATTGCGTTGTTTCCGGATAGGACTCCGTGCCCCGTCGCAGAACAAAAGGTGTCAGCGCTACTTTGGTTACTGTATCTTCCCGTAAGGGAACTCCTGCATATAGCGATATAGCAAACGTTTTAAAACGTTTAGTCGGAAGCACATGTATACGAAACTCTCTCTTGCTACCTCGTTCGAATCCTGATGTATTCAAATGTCAAAACCCCTTTACGGCGTCATTTATCATGCAATCGTATTAAGCTAAACGTAACAACCATTTTAACCCATTCAAAAGGCAAGAAGCAACCGAAGTCACGCCTTCTGGTTGCTTCCAACATCATCACATACAAAAGATATGCTGTCCGATTGTTTTCACTTGTGGACGGGTCCAGATCCATTTGGATGTTGCTGTCTTCGGGTTAAAATAATAGAGACATCCACCGGACGGATCCCATCCATTTAAGGCCTGCTCGACTGCCTTTTTGGCTTGTGCGTTTGGTTCCAGATAGATCTGTCCGTCCGCTACAGCCGTAAATGCACCTGGTTGAAAAATCACACCAGAAGGTGTACTCGGAAAGCTTGGTGAATTAACGCGATTCAGAATTACTGCTGCTACTGCGACTTGACCTTCAAACGGTTCACCCCGGGCTTCACCATATACAGCGTTAGCCATAATCTTGAGTTCATTCTCTGAGAGACCAAGGGCATTGGCAGATCCCATATTGTCTTGCTCTTTATCGGCGGTATTGTTGCTGTCTCCACCCCCACCTGAGGATTCCTTGTGTAACGGCGGCTCTGTTGGCGACCATTTGGTTGACGCATTGTACAGCTTGAGTTTGGTCTCTGCTCCAACCACACCATCTGCCTTCATGCCAAACTCGGATTGAAACCATTTAACGGATTTCAGTGTGCTGCTGCCAAAATTACTGTCGATTTTACCATTGTAAAATCCCAGGTACTTCAGACGCCCCTGAAGCTCATATACATCCTGACCGTAACTTCCATATTTCACTGTATTGCTGCTAAACGTAGGCAAGGCCTTTTCTTCTACCTGCGGTGTACGCTCGGCTGAACTTTCAGTTGCTGTATTCCCAGGAAGCAAATAACGAATTCCCAATGCGGATATCAGCAAAATAGCAGTGAAAAGCCATAGGTTCATTTTTCGCATCGACTGTGCTCTACCTTTCTCTAGTGGGATTAACAGAATCGCTAAGGTTATTATGACAAGCCGGCTTGTTTCCTATGCACCAAATCATCCGATCTTTGGAGTAGATGGCAAAACTTCAGTCTGCCCAGCAAGCAAAAAGCCCTCAACCAATACGGTTGAGGGCTTAAATAATTCGTTGTAACCATGTTACATGTTACACTATGAGCTTATTTTATTCTGCTGATACTGTTCAAGTGAAACCAGTACTTCTCTTGGTTTGCTGCCCTCATAAGGACCGATTACACCACGAGCTTCCATGGAGTCAATTAAACGCGCTGCACGTGTGTAACCAACCCGCATACGACGTTGCAGCAGGGAGACTGAAGCTTGTTTTGCCTCCAAAATAATCTGTACAGCTTGCTCATATAACTCATCTTGCACTTCCTCTGCTGCCTGAATGGAATCATCCACTTCAGGTACAATGGACTCATCATACTGCGCTTCACCTTGACCACGTACGTAGTTTACAATATTCTCGACTTCTTCATCGCTCATAAATGCACCTTGTACACGAACCGGTTTTGATGCGCCCATTGGCATGAACAACATGTCTCCACGGCCCAACAGTTTCTCAGCCCCACCCATATCCAGAATCGTTCGGGAATCGACTTGGGAGGATACGCCGAAGGCAATCCGCGATGGAATGTTAGCCTTGATTACTCCGGTAATAACGTCAACAGAAGGACGTTGTGTGGCTATAATCAGATGGATTCCGGCTGCACGAGCCATCTGAGCGAGTCGTGCAATGGCATCCTCCACATCTCCGGCAGCAACCATCATCAGATCTGCAAGCTCATCCACAATGACAACGATATAAGGCAGAACAGCCGCAGGATTATCTTTCATCAGATTATTGTAACCCTCGACGTTACGCGTGCCTGATTTGGAGAACAGTTCATATCGTTTCTCCATCTCAACCACAATCTTTTTGAGAGCAAGTGACGCTCGTTTAGGATCAGTTACTACTGGCGCCATCAGATGTGGAATTCCGTTGTATACGTTCAACTCAACCATCTTGGGATCGACCATCAGGAACTTCACTTCATCCGGCTTGGCTTTGTACAATATGCTGGTAATAATTCCGTTAATACACACCGACTTACCAGAACCTGTAGCACCTGCGACCAGCAAATGGGGCATACGAGCCAAGTTACCAATAATCGTCTGACCCGAGATATCTCGGCCAAATGCAATGGTCACTTTGGATTCTGCATCCTGGAACGTTGCTGTCTCCATTACTTCCCGCATCGTTACAACGGATACTTCACCATTAGGTACTTCGATACCAATCGCAGACTTTCCGGGAATCGGTGCTTCCATCCGAATATCCTTTGCCGCCAGAGCCAACGCGATATCATCAGTTAGACTGACAATTCTGCTGACTTTAACACCAATATCAGGTTGAATTTCATACCTTGTAACGGCAGGGCCCCGGACCACTTCAAGCACTTTGGCACGAACACCGAAACTCTCCAGTGTAGCTTCCAGCTTGCGTGCTGTCTGCATATAATCCTTCTGGTCACCCGCCTTGCCCCCATTCTTCGGCTTGGCAAGGAGACGGAATGATGGCAGCTTGTACGGCTTAGGAGGTGGCGGTGGTGGTTTCACCGGTTGTGTGTTCTGCCCTTCAGGAGTTGGAGTATCTGTTCCCTGCATTGCATCATTAGGTACTTCTTCTCCACTCTGAATCTCATCCACAGCATTCAATCCGTTCGTACCCGCATCGGATGCAGACCACTCTGTCTCAACCAGTTCATCCGTTATTTTAATGGCATGCTCGCCCTGTTGTACTACGTTTGGATCGGACAGATTATCCGGGAAAGGATAAGCATCGTCCAGATCATCTTCAATGCTTGCCTCTTCTGTTCTGACGTGCTCAAAAAAGTCTCGAATGATCGGCGCTGAATTAGGTTTAGCCTGAACAGGAACACGTGATGAAGCTGATTTGTTCGCTACGTCTTCGGTCGCATCCTGCCACGCCTCTACATTGTAATCTTGTTCGGCGCGGTACACAATCTGTTCTGTTTCTGCCGAATCGACCTCATCCATTTCACGTCCTGATGTCGCCTGTTCACGATTAGCTCCCCATTTCCCGAAAAGTTGGAAGAATATTGGCGATTTTCGTTTTGGCAGATGCTGTTCCTCTAATTCATCCTCATACTCGTCTTCGTCATCTTCAACAGGAACAGGCACCACTTTACGAGCGTTACCTTTCTTCCTTCCATCAGATGCTGAAGCAGAACGTGCAGAAGGCCTCGACTCCAGCTTCTTGTACATCGAACTCCCGGCATCCCAGATCTTGGTTCGGAATATTCGAATCAGATCCACATAAGATAGACTTGTAATCAGCATAAAACTGATAATAAACATGACAATCATGATGAGTCTCGCCCCAAGGCTGCCAAACAGCCACAGGAAAAGAGCAAATTGCCCAGCTCCGAGATAACCACCACTGATGTCCTTGTTAAGCATGGAGTCCCTCTCACCTGGCGCAGCAGGGGTTAGCAACTCGGTTTGCATATCATTATGTACCTGCGTAATCACAGCACCAGGCTCAAGCGCACCAACCGGAATGAGCTTCTGGTGCATTGCAGAGACAGTGCTCATCAGAGTTAAGGCAAAGACCAGCAAAACAAGTCCTGTCTTGCGTGTGGTCCAGCCACTCGGCCATTTCCGGTGAATCATCACCATGAGACCATAATAAATACCAACAAGTGGAATCGCAAAATAAAACTTACCAAGCATCAGTCCGAACATCTTGGAAAGCGAACGTCCAACGGTGGCTTCACCCGATAATGCTATGACAGCAAGGGTAATAAGCACAATCCCGTAAATTTCATATTTTAAAACGCCACTAAAACCAGCGCCCTTTTTTTTCCTCTTTTTTCTTCTGGCCAAAATCAGGTCACCCCCAGAAGAATATTATACCATACAAATATAATCCGTACATATGTTCTTTTTCTGCTCAATTTGTCTGAATTCGTCGCGTTATGCTGATCCCAAGTTACCCGAAAGCGGAATGGTCGAACCGGGCATATTAGCAGGATTGAGATAGGCTTCAAGTGGACAATCCAGCAAACGTACAATAACGGCTTCATTGACATTAACAGGTCTCACTTGCATCAATAAACCATTCATCTTGATCTCCTTTGTATCTTCGTCCTCTTTCCACATTCCCGACCAGAGTTGTTCCGGGGGCATCACTGTATATAATGTCATTGGGTATAACCTCCCACTTGCAGAGTCTGTCTCTTGTCTCCTATGAGCTGATTTAACTGAGTAATAGCCTGCCCAATTCCGCCTACTGCATCCATCAATCCATATTTCACTGCATCTGCGCTTCCTACAGCTGTACCAATATCCCGATTTAACTCACCGGTCTTAAACATCAGTTCTTTGAACATCTCTTCAGAGATATTCGAATGAGAAGTCACGAACCGAACAACCCTCTCCTGCATTTTCTCCATATACTCAAACGTTTGAGGTACACCAATGACAAGGCCGTTCATCCGAATCGGATGGATCGTCATCGTTGCACTTCCGGCAATCAGGGAATATGTTGAAGCTACAGCAATCGGTACTCCAATGCTATGCCCGCCTCCAATGACAACAGTCACCGTAGGTTTGCTTAGAGAAGCAATCATCTCTGCAATGGCCAGACCCGCCTCTACATCTCCACCTACCGTGTTCAAAATGATCAGTATACCTTCAATACGCTGATTTTGTTCTGCGGCCACCAGCTGTGGAATGATATGCTCATACTTTGTTGTTTTATTTTGTGGTGGCAAAATCAAATGCCCTTCGACCTGTCCAATAATGGTCATACAGAAAATATTCGATTCACCTGCAGGCGACTGTGTCTGCCCAAATTGCTGAATAGTCTCTGTCACGGGAGAGATGGCCTTGTCCTCCTGAATCGGAATCTCCGGTGCTTCAACTTCCGGTTGATTGGATCTTGACGTCTGCTTGTCATTCATACGTTCATTCATTTTAATAATCCCCTTCTCCAGAAACATTTAATGTATTTCCTTAGTATGGGGATTTTTCCAACCGCCTTATACCCGCTACATCAAATTGCTTCACATATTGACGCTATTGCAGATCTTCCTCAAAACGCAAAAAAAGCCCCTTCTCTACGAGGAACCGTCCAATATTACTCGTAGAGAAGGGGCGACTGTGTGCCTGAATATATGTTTTTGTTTAGCTTATTTTAAACTTCCATAATGATTGGCAGAATCATCGGTCTACGACGAGTTTGCTCATACAGGAAGCGTCCCAGTGCATCTTTAACATTTGTTTTGAGTGAAGCCCACTCGTTAACGTTCTCACTCATTAACTTCTGCAATGTGCTGCTAACGATCCGGTTGGCCTCATCCAGTAGTCCTTCCGATTCACGTACATACACAAATCCGCGAGAGATGATGTCAGGACCGGAAACAATTTTTCCATCCTGTTTGCTCAGTGTTACCACAACAACAAGGATACCATCTTGTGACAACAATTTGCGGTCACGAAGTACAATGTTACCCACATCGCCTACACCCAGGCCGTCGATCAACACATTACCTGCAGTAACTTTACCTGCTCTACGTGCTGCTCCACCTTGAATTTCAATCACTTCACCGATATCCGTGATGAAAATGTTCTCAGGTTCTACCCCTACAGATTCAGCAAGAACCGCGTGGCGACGCTGCATACGGAATTCACCGTGAATTGGCAAGAAGAATTTAGGTTTCATCAGGTTGAGCATCAGTTTCAGCTCTTCCTGGCTACCGTGACCAGATACGTGGACGCCACTGTTAGCACCGCTGTAATGCACGTTAGCACCCAGACGGAACAGTTCATCAATCGTACGGCCTACATATTTTTCATTACCTGGAACAGGTGTTGCTGCGATAATGACGGTGTCACCTGGCAGGATGTCCACTTTACGGTGTGTGGAACGAGCCATACGTGTCAGTGCTGACATTGGCTCTCCTTGACTTCCTGTGCAGAGAATCACGACACGATCAGCTGCCATCTTGCCTACTTCTTCAGGTTCAATGATCATGCCATCCGGAATCTCAAGATAACCCAGTTCTGAAGCAATACCAACCACATTCACCATGCTGCGTCCGATAACTGCAACTTTACGTCCAGTCACTTCTGCTGCATTGATCACCTGTTGGATACGGTGTACGTTGGAAGCAAATGTCGCTACAACAACACGTTGACTTGCTTTACGGAAAATATCTTCCAGCACGATACCCACATTTTTCTCCGATGGTGTGAATCCAGGTTTTTCAGCGTTCGTACTGTCGGACAACAGCGCTAACACGCCATTTGTTCCGATCTGTGCCATACGCTGAAGATCTGCATATTGACCATTGACTGGAGTATGGTCGAATTTGAAGTCACCTGTGTGAACAACTGCACCTTCCGGTGTTTCGACACATACACCAACAGAATCCGGAATACTATGGTTAGTAGCGAAGAAGGATGCTTTCAGAACAGATCCAAGTTGGATCTCGGAATCAGCATCAATCAGAATACGTTTTGTTTCACCCAGCAAATTCGCTTCTTTCAACTTGTTTTCTACAAGTCCAAGCGTAAGTCTTGTTCCGTATACAGGGACATTCAGATGTTTGAGAACATATGGCAGACCACCAATGTGATCCTCATGTCCGTGAGTAAGGATGATTCCTCTTACTTTGTCACGGTTCTCAGTCAGGTAAGAAATGTCAGGGATGACAATATCAATACCAAGCATATCTTCTTCCGGGAATTTAAGACCAGCATCTACGACTACAATGTCGTTGGCGTATTGGATGACGTACATATTTTTACCAATCTCGCCTACGCCGCCCAAAGCAAAAATCATCAGTTTATCGTTATTATTTTTCTTAGACAAATGAATCTAAACCTCCTATGGTAGTTGGACGTCGTACCTTATTATTTATTGTAAGTTAAGAAAAGTAGTCCATACATCACATACCCACCTATCGGGATGAATGCAAAAGAACACCTTTATTCACGATATTTGGAAGAAGTTCTTCGAAGTTATTCCCTTTGACCAACATGTTGGAGTTGAAATTCCCTCTTAGCCGTTCCTTCCTTTTTCACCGCAAAGCTACACCACGAAACGATGTCGCTTTCAATTTCAAAAAAATACCGCACCCAGTCACTTGACATCATTATACATGATTAAAAACAAAAAAAACAAGTCACTCTCTCGTTAACCTGTAGGTTTCCCCTTGGCAGTGGAAAAGAAACCTCACATTACTCGTAAAAAAAGAACCGCAGCCTCTACGAAGAGGAGCGGTTCTTTTGCTGATCTGAGGGATATTTCCATGATTAATAAAATAGTCCATATACAACCAAAATGATTACAAATTAAGCAAACCTTTGATATAAACCTGCTCCTCTTCCGTTGGCGGAATAAGTGGCAATCGTACGGAACCAACGTCTAGACCACGCAATGTCAGCGCATATTTCACCGCTACGGGGTTTGGTAGAGGCTGTGGACACTCAAACAGGCCTTTGAACACCGGGAACAACTGCTGATGAATCTGAGCAGCCTGAAGAGGTGCTCCGCCATAGAAGGCGTCAATCATTTTCTTCATTTCTGCCCCTACGACATGACTGGCCACGCTGACAATTCCATGTGCTCCAACCGCAATCGCTGGTAAGCCTGAAGCATCATCACCGGAATAAACTCTGAAATTTTCTGGAGCACTTGCTGCAATCAAAGTAACCTGCTCCATAGACGCACATTCCTTCGTAGCGACGATGTTAGGAATCTGTGCAAGACGAAGCGTTGTCTCTGCTGACAGGCTGGTTACAGTACGCCCAGGCACGTTGTAGAGCATAATTGGCAGCGTGGTGGAGCCTGCAATCGCTTCAAAATGTTTGAACAAACCTTCTTGGCTAGGTTTGTTGTAATACGGAACAACCAACAATATGCCATCCACTCCGGCACGTTCAGCTTCCTGTGTCAAATGGATGGAATGTGCCGTGTTATTGCTTCCCGTTCCGGCTATAATTTTGCACCGACCGGCCGCATGTTTCACTGCAAATTCGAATAATTGAACTTTCTCAGTATCACTAAGTGTTGGAGACTCCCCTGTTGTTCCAGAAACCACAAGCGTCTCCGACTTTTGATCTACAATTAGATAGTCGATTAGACGTGCCGTTTCCTCCCAATGAATCTCTCCTTGTTCATTGAACGGAGTGACCATTGCTGTAATCAATCTTCCAAAGTCCAATTCGATTCCTCCTTCAAAACAGGTTTGGCTCCTCTAACTTCAGTTATTTACAAATGAAGTTCGAATGAGGCGTGAAGTGCCCTCAGGGCCTGAACCATATCTTCTTTTTTTACGAGTACCCAGATCGTTGTATTCGAATCTGCCGATTGCAGGATCTGAATGTCTGCCAGTGTCAAGGACTCCACGATTCGAGCCATGATTCCAGGTACACCATTAATGCCTCCGCCAATGACGGACACTTTGGCACAACCGGACAGGCTTTGTGGCTTGAGACCTATCTCCTGCAATACCTGTATGGCTTTCTCGGAATCACTGTCAAAAACCGTATAGACAACTCCCGAGGGGGTAACATTAATAAAATCAACGCTGATTGAATTCTCAGCCATGGTTTTGAACACTTTTAGTTGCAATCGATCTGCACCACCAGGCACATCCACCGTAATTTGCGTTACATTGCTCACGTAGGCGATGCCTGTTACATAACGGTCAACAATGCCTGTCTGCACATCCTGGAATCCTTCCGGATGCGTAACCAGCGTTCCTTCCGTGTCTGCAAAAGTAGATCTTACCCGTACTGGAATCTGGGATTGCATCGCAATCTCAACCGCACGTGGATGGATTACCTTGGCCCCGTGGTGAGCCATGTTACAGATCTCTGCATAACTCACAACAGTCAGTGGACGTGCATCCTCAACAATTCGCGGATCAGCGGTAAGTATCCCGTTCACATCTGTGTAGATATCCACCATTTCAGCACGTAATGCTGCACCCAGAGCTGTAGCAGACGTATCGCTTCCCCCACGACCCAGTGTTGTGAAGTCTCCGTTCTCTGTCTGCCCCTGGAATCCGGTTACAACGACGACACGGCCGAGTTGAAGCTGCTCCAACACACGAACAGGACGGACATCCAATATCCGGGCATTCCCGAAATTGTCGTCCGTCACAAAACCTGCTTGTGCACCGGTCAGCACTGTAGTTGGAATGCCTTCATGTTCGAGTAAACTGCTCAACGTTGTCGCAGATATGATTTCACCACAGCACAGCAGTAAATCCTTTTCGCGTGCGGATAGTGCGTTTCCGTTCTGTGCAGCCCAGTCCAGCAACGTATCAGTCGCATATGGCTCGCCGCGGCGTCCCATCGCAGACACAACGATGACCAGACTCAATCCTGCTTCAAGTTCACGTTTAACGTGACGGAGCACATGCTCTCTCGCCTGAACAGTGGAGAGAGACGTGCCTCCGAATTTCTGTACCATGATACGCATCTTTATTCCTCCATTTGTGTACGCAAGAAGACTGGACACGGGTCAAATCAACAAATGGATCACTCTAGGGAGCGTTCTGATGCGATAATTTCAGCATTTTATACGGCATTCCATGCCGCTCCTTTTTCTTGTAATTGTCTGGGACAATCGCAAATCAAAGGTTGCGGTTGTTAGCGAGGTCATGACGCATACATTCACAATAGACCTCTCCCGCTTGCTTAACCTGTACTGCCCGCAAGCAGGAATGCCTTATAGACAGGAACGTGGACATAGTAGCTGTTCAATCCAGCATATCGTCCCCCATGATTTTCTTTGTCTCTCGAACCCTTCTTCATTTCTCCAAGCGCATAAACGTTGTCACCGAATCATTGTTCCATCAAGCCTGTGAAGAACGCTCCACAATCATCGGCTGCAACTGTTTGCCCTCAAGAGCACTCCAGCAAGCCTCTGGAATCAATTCCATTTTGGCGACTAACGAGTTTGGTTTTTTCACTGGATCGTCTTGCCCAAATGGCACAAAATACAAGTATTTAGCCACGAGCAATTTGGCGATATTCGCAGCATTCAAGCCCAGACCGTCATTCGTGGAAATCGCGAGCACAAGCGGACGCTGATTGCGCATCTGCGCTTTGGCTGCCATTAGCACTGGACTGTCGGTCATCGCATTAGCCAGCTTGCTTGTTGTATTCCCTGTGCATGGAGCAATAACCAGCACATCAAGCAGCTTGGAAGGCCCTAGTGGCTCCGCTTCAACAATTGTAGAAATGATATCATTACCTGTTATATCTTTCAACTGTTTTTGCCAATTTTGCGCCGTACCAAAGCGTGTATCCGTCGTCAGAACCGAATTCGAAATAATCGGAATGACGTTGGCACCTTCAGCTACGAAGCGGCTAATTACCGGCATAACCTCTTCAAACGTACAATGAGAACCCGTAATTGCATAACCTACCGTTTTTCCCTGCCAGTTCATGATTTAACCTCCCGTGCGTTCTGTTCTTCCAAAAGCAAACGGATCAACGCGTCGGCAATAATGCCGCCAGCCGTTTTGGGAGCAACAATGCCGGGGAGGCCAGGCGCAAGTAGCGCTTTGATACCGCGTTTGTCGGCATACCTGAAATCACAGCCGCCAGGAGCGGATGCGAGGTCGATAATGACAGCCTTTTGCGGCATTCTGGACAGGATTTGTGCTGTGATTATCATAGTCGGTATCGTATTAAAAAGCAAGTCAACTTCCCCGGTTTGAGCGGCCAAATCCGTTGTCATGAAAGGCTTCCAGCCCATTATTGTAGCGCGGGCAGCATCCTCTTCCCGCCTGATTCCCACCCGTACATTTGCTCCAAGTCCCTGCAGTGTTTTGGCCATTGTGAATCCTGTTCGACCAATGCCAAGCACAATGCATTCCGAACCATGGATTGTGAAGTCCGTCTCCCGAATAGCTATGGCGATGGCTCCCTCAGCTGTTGGAATAGAGTTGTAAAGTGCAATATCATCACGATCAAGTACTTCAACAAGTCGCAGCCCATTTTCAAGACAAAGTTCGCGCAAGAACGGCTTTGCCATACCTGTGAACACAATACAATGCTCAGGTAATGCTGCAATATGTTCCTTTTTCAAATAGATCGGTGTGTCACTGAACGAAGTACTTACTTTTCCCTGGTCATCGCAACCGACGACAGGTAGTACCAGTACATCTGCGGAAGCAAACACTTCATCCTCCAGTTCCTGGTGCTCAATCCCTGGAATGGAACGCTCTATTTTATCGAAACCCACTACACTTACCGTTGCATCCAGCTCAGCGCACTTTTGAATGACTTCAAGCTGCCGCGCATCTCCGCCCAGGACTACAATCCGGACTCCGGTCAGCATCGGGACGTCACTCCTTTCACCACATGTATGCCTTATCGTATGCAGGGGCCCACAGGGGGGTGAAAACAATAATTGCATTCCTCCTTCCGTTTCTCGAATGTAAAAAAGAGCCGTCCCTGTCAGGGACGACTCTAAAGAATGAGTATATTTACGTTGCTTATTTCCCGGTATGACCGAATCCGCCTTCACCACGTACCGTTTCCGATAGTTCATTCACTTCCGTCAATTCAACCGCAGGCACGGTCTGGAAGACGATCTGTGCGATGCGCTCTCCCCGTACAATCGTGAACGGTTCCTGACCCAGATTAATCAACAGAACTTTAACTTCTCCGCGATAATCCGCATCAATGGTCCCCGGTGTGTTGAGGCAGGTAATACCATGTTTGAAAGCCAGTCCGCTCCGAGGACGGATCTGTGCTTCCAATCCAGCTGGCATTGCCATCGCAAGTCCGGTAGGAATCAGCGTACGCTGACCCGGCTGCAATACAACATCTTCCTGAAGTGCAGCTACTACATCAAAGCCGGATGCCAGCTCCGACATTTTTTGAGGCAGTTTAATATCTTCATTGCCCGGCAGTTTCTGTATTTGAACGTAATGCAACAAAATCATCCCTTCTCAATCCAGCGATCGTCTTATCTGAAGCGCCAACCATAGCAAGTGCAAAAGGTTCAGCAAACATCAGATCAAGTACCGCGTTAATATCGTCCATGGTCACTTGCTCAATTTTGGTGATCATTTCATCCAGCGTATGGTGTCTGCCCAACATGAGTTCGTTTTTACCCAGACGATTCATACGACTGCCTGTGCTTTCCAAACTCAGAATCAAGCTACCTTTCAGCTGTTCTTTTCCTTTACGAAGCTCATCTTCGGACAAGCCGTTTACAGCCAAGTCGCGTAGAACCTCTTTGGTCAGATCAAGCACTTCTTTGGTCTGTTTCGGTGCTGTACCCGCGTATATCGTGAACAGTCCGCTGTCCGCATGAGAACTATGATAGGAATACACGGAGTACGCAAGACCCCGTTTCTCACGAATTTCTTGGAACAGTCTGGAGCTCATGCCTCCACCAATGGCGTTATTCAGAACAACCATAGCGAATTGCAGGGGATCTCCGATTTTACAGCCCGGGAACGAGATACAGATATGATTCTGTTCCGTTTTCTTTTTGTGAAAGAGCTGTCCGCTTTGGAAGGCTGGCATCGTGACTACTTCCGTTACTCCATTTACATCAAAAGCACCAAAATGTTTCTCCATCAGATCGATTACACTGTCATCAATATTACCCGCGATACTAATGACTGTGTTCTCAATCGTGTAGTGCTGCTTCATATATGCACGCAGATGACTGGAATCCATCGCTTTGAGACGTTCTTCCGTACCCAGGATTGGGTATGCGAGTGGATGCTCACCATAGGCGGCCAAGGCCATCAGATCATGAACCATATCATCAGGCGTATCTTCATACATCGAGATTTCTTCCAGAATGACGTTTTTCTCCTTGATCAATTCACCATCATCCATTTTGGAGCGGAAAAACATATCAGACAATACATCAACCGCAATCGGCAAATGTTCATCCAACACTTTAGCATAATAACACGTGTATTCTTTGGAAGTGAATGCATTCACGTTACCGCCAATCGCATCGAACTGCTCCGCAATCGCCTTGGCATCATAACGATCTGTTCCCTTGAATAACATGTGTTCAATAAAATGTGATACTCCGTTACTTGCAGGTTGCTCATTGCGCGAACCTGTCTTGACCCATATTCCGAAAGACACAGAACGGCAGGTCGGTATCTGTTCCATGACAACTCTGAGGCCATTGCCCAGCTGAATTTTTTTCATGGTTGGCCCTCCTACATCTCTATAATTGCCTTGATCTCAACCTTGAAATTGAAATCGACATTTGGTTCCAACTGTTTGATATTAACAAAAAAATAACGTTCACTCAACCGCAGGGGTATTTACACGTTCCGAAGACAGCGTCTCACTTACTGTTCCGAGCACCAGACCTTTGGCCCGTATGGATTGAATCATGCCCTTTAAAGCTCCCGAAGAAGCAGCTGTAGGGTGCATTAGAATTAACGTGCCTGCCTCGGTATTTTTAGCAATTTTGGCAACAACAGCATCCGGGCTTGGCTTACGCCAATCCACAGTATCTACTGTCCATAACACGGTTTGCAGTCCCATGGATGAAGCAATGTCAACGGTCTTCTGATTAAAGTCACCGGAAGGCGGAGCAAACCAACGATTCTCTACACCCAGTGTTTTATGGAGCAGATCCTGGGTTTTGCTAATTTCCAGCTTGGCCCGTTCAGCGCTCAATCGACTCATATTAGGGTGAGAATATGCATGGTTGGACATCTCATGCCCACGTTTCTGAATTTCTTTGGCCAGTTCAACGTTTTTGCTTAACCAACTTCCATCCAGAAAAAAAGTAGCCTTCACTTTCTCGGCATCAAGCGTATCCAGCATCGGTTTAATGTACTCGTTCCCCCAGGCCACATTAATCATAAAAGAAACCATCGGTTTGTTTGCATTGCCCCGATAGATCGGATGTGCACCCAAATCTTTAAGCTGAATCTCCGGCTCAATCTGACGGTAGACATACGCTATTTTGGTATTCAACGTTCCACTCAGCGCCTTACGGTATGTCGCTTCCACATCAATCTCCATGCCATTATAACCAGGAATCGCTTTCCATACCCGATCCACTCTGGCATTCACCGGAGCAATTTTCGTTTCAGCCGCTTTATCCCGAATCGCAGACAACAGCGCATCTTCTCCCGTTGCCTCCTTAAACATGTCAAAAGCATTTTGCGTACCTGGCCCATCACGGATCTCCGTAATGTATGTACGTACACTGCCAACTTGTCCGATCAATATGACCGCAGTCACACCCGCCAGAACAGCCGCCAGCTTTTTGGATTGGTTTCCCACAGCTCCATCCTCCCGCCGTCTTTGTCCCCATCATATGAGGACAAGGGCAAAAATATGAATGCTAAGCCATGGTTTCATCCTTGCTATACATATTTAAACGTTAAAAAAAGAGCCAGAAATTCACATTCTGTCTCTTCATTCAATCTATCCATTTATAACCTGTCGCTTCGGTTTCCTAAGATTGAGCCGGAGCTTCAGCAGTCAAAACTGCTTTACGGGACAAGTTGATTCGACCTTGTGGGTCAATTTCCGTTACTTTTACCGTAATGGAATCACCGATAGCTACAACATCTTCCACTTTGGCAACACGTTCAGTTGACAGTTGCGAGATGTGTACCAGACCTTCTTTGTTCGGAAGTACTTCAACAAATGCACCGAATTTCTCTACGCGTTTTACTTTGCCGACATAAATCTCGCCGACCAATACTTCGCGCACAATACCTTCGATGATCGCTTTGGCTTTATCATTCATCTCCTGGTTGGAAGAAGCGATAAAGACACGTCCATCCTGTTCAATATCAATTTTAACACCGGTTTCTTCGATGATTTTATTGATAATTTTACCACCTGCACCGATCACATCACGGATTTTGTCCGGATTGATATGCATCGTTGTAATTTTAGGTGCATATTGTGATAACTGCTCACGTGGAGTTTTCAAAATTTCGTTCATTTTGCCCAAAATGTGCATACGACCTTCTTTGGCTTGCGCCAATGCATCAGACAAAATTTGACGATTAATACCAGCAATTTTAATGTCCATTTGAATCGCGGTTACACCTTCAGGTGTTCCTGCTACCTTGAAGTCCATGTCACCCAGGTGATCTTCCATACCCTGAATATCACTCAGAATGGATACATGGTCACCATCTTTGATCAGACCCATAGCCACACCCGCAACCGGAGCTTTGATTGGAACACCTGCATCCATCATAGCTAAAGTGCTGGCACAGATACTTGCCTGAGATGATGAGCCGTTGGATTCCAGAACTTCAGATACCAAACGAATCGTGTACGGGAAATCCGTTTCGGAAGGGATCACTTTGGAAAGAGCGCGCTCACCCAGTGCACCATGTCCGATTTCGCGACGACCCGGAGCACGCAATGGACGCGCTTCGCCTACGCTGAATGGTGGGAAGTTATAGTGATGCATGAAACGTTTCGTTTCTTCAAGACTGATTCCGTCCAAAATCTGAACATCACCCAGTGCACCAAGTGTACAAACGCTAAGTGCTTGCGTTTGACCGCGCGTAAACAGTCCTGTACCATGTGCACGTGGCAGCAGAGATGTATCACATTCAATTGGGCGAATTTCATCAAGTCCACGTCCATCCGGACGAACTTTATCATGCGTGATCAAACGGCGGACTTCTTCTTTGACGATGTCATGCAGAACTTCCTTCACGTCTTTGAACAATTCCGGACTTTCAATATATTTCTCTTCAAAGTGAGCAACGGTTTCGTCATTCACTACATCGATTGCATCTTGACGAGCATGCTTCTCGGCGATTTTAACCGCTTCGACCAGACGAGCGCTCGCGAATTCACGCACACTGCTGTTAACTTCAGCATTAACGGTACGCAACTTAACAGCCATTTTTTCTTTTCCAGCAACTTGTACAAGTTGTTCGATTACAGCAATAATATTTTGGATCTCATCATGTCCAAACATGATTGCTTCGAGCATCACTTCTTCCGGCACTTCGTTAGCTTCGGCCTCAACCATCATGATGGCATTTTTGGTTCCTGCAACGACCAGTTCAATATCACTGACTTCAAGCTGTGCAATCGTTGGGTTAATGATGAACTCGCCATCAATACGACCCACTTTCACGCCACCAATCGGTCCGCTGAATGGAACATCCGAAATGCTCAATGCTGCTGATGTACCAATCATTGCAGCGATCTGCGGTTCGCAATCCTGATCCACACTCATAACGATATTCAGAACTTGTACATCATTCCGGAAGCCTTCCGGGAACAAAGGACGAATTGGACGGTCTGTCAGACGGCTTGAAAGAATCGCTTTCTCACTCGGTCTGCCTTCACGTTTAATAAATCCTCCCGGGATTTTACCTACGGCGTACAATCTTTCTTCATAGTTCACCGTTAATGGGAAAAAGTCCAGATCTTTCGGCTCACTTGATGCTGTCACGGTACACAATACCACGGTATCCCCGTATGTTACCTTAACGGCAGCATTAGCCTGCTTGGCCAAACGCCCGGTCTCAAGCGTAAGCTTTCTTCCACCAAGCTGCATTTCAACACGCTGTTCCATGAAACCCCTCCTTTTAATCGTTCCTAATTCAATGGATTCTGCATATTCACAGTATTTCCTGCTTGTCCTGCATTCATTAGCTATGTATGGAACTTTCAACATGCTAACCTGCACAACAAAAGCTCCTCACGGAGCCCCATCTACAAATATATGGCAACATGTTCATCTACAAAACAACCCGGCTGTAAGTTCCGCTTGTCCTTTTAGACAAAAGAATGACGGATAACAGCCAGGTTGATTTTGAAAACATGTACGATAATTAACGACGCAATCCGAGTTTTTCGATCAGTGCGCTGTAACGTTTAACATCTTTGTTTTTCACATAAGCCAAAAGCTTACGACGTTGACCTACCATTTTCAAAAGTCCACGACGTGAGTGGTGGTCTTTCTTATGCGTACGCAAGTGGTTTGTCAAACTTGTGATGTTTTCCGTAAGGATAGCAACTTGCACCTCTGGAGATCCTGTATCGGACTCGTGAGTTTTGTGCTCGTCGATCAGTTGTTGTTTACGTTCTTGAGTCAATGCCATCCTGTTCACCTCCTTCAATATAATCGCCATTAGCCTCGTCACCGCCGGTGAGAGCAAGCAACCAAGCCAAGGTTAATGTTGTCTCAATCGACAACGTAGTACAGTATATCATAATTGCCTAGTTAAAGTAAATGTAAACATGCATTTAATCCTGAGCCTTTAAGATAACAGGCGGCCAGCAGTTAATGCATCTTCACGAATCTGGCTAATCAATGCATCAATGGAGTCAAACTTTCGTTCTGCACGAATATAGTGAACGAGCTCAACCTTTAGTTCCTGGTCATACAAGTGTCCATCAAAATCAAGCAGGTGCACTTCAAACGTAGGTTTCATCCCGCTTTCGTGAAACGTAGGTTTCACACCCAGATTCATTACGCCGTGCAATTCCTGTTCACCATACTGCACACGAACAGCGTAAACACCCTTAGACGGGGTAACGTAATGATCCGTGAGTTCAAGGTTGGCTGTAGGAAATCCAATCGTTCGTCCACGCTTCTCCCCGTGAATGACGGTTCCCCTGATGCTGTAAGGTCGGCCAAGCCACTGACTGGCCTCATCCATCTCCCCACGCTTCAATAGGCCACGAATGAGAGAACTGCTCACTTTTTCACCATTTAACAAGAAAGGAGGAACGGTTTCCACCGTCATCTCTCCTTCTCCCAAAGTACGAAGAAGTTGTTCATCCCCTGCGCCCTTGTGACCAAAACGGAAGTCAAAACCCACCACCGCTGTTCGTGTCTGAAGAGGAATCAACAAGTCGTGTACGAATTGTTGCGGCGTCAACCGTGAGAAATCTTCATTGAACTCCACCACATAGAGTACATCAACGCCCATTCCTGCCAAGATGTCTTCTTTATCTCTCAAGGGAGTTAAATAACCCTCGTAATCCCCTTTGCGCATAACTTCCTTCGGATGTGGATGAAAGGTCATGACCGCTGCCTGCATGCCCGTTTCCCGCGCAATGCGGACAGCTGATAAAATGACACTTGCATGTCCGAGATGCAGTCCGTCGAATTGACCAATCGCAAGCACTTGGGGCAGTGTGCTCAGCTCAGTCGAATGTAACGTCTGCGGATAGGTTAGCATTACGGTTTTCACAATCATTCACCTGCATTTCACTAGATAGGCCAAGCTTGAGCATCACCACAACTCCAAGCCCGAAACCTCTTTATTCCGGCAAAAAGACTTTAACTGCCCTCACCGTTGGTTTTAGTTCATCCCGTTCAAATATCCCCAGAAACGTACCATCCTGAGCATACAACCGCAGCAAACCTGGTTGCTCCACTGGCGGTTCCAAAAGACGTGCAGACAGTTTCTGACCTTGAAGTGCTCCTTTGGCCTGTTCATCTCCAACCTTGTGGGCCGGAATCGAAGCAATAGCCTCGTCAACAGGAATCAGCGCCTCCGCCAAAGTTCCCTCAGCCATAAGTTGTTCCACTTCTTCAATACGAAGACAATGATCTGCAGAGATACCTGCAGATATCGTACGCTCCAGTTGAACCATGGTGGATGGATATCCGAGTTGCCGCCCAATGTCTACACACAATGTCCGAATATAAGTACCTTTTGAACATAAGGCCCGGAAAGATATATCGGTCGTATCGCCCTGAGTTTCAATCCCTGTAAGCTCAAGCTCATAGATTGTGACCTCACGGCTCTTGCGCTCTACCGTTTTCCCTTCACGAGCAAGCTCATAAAGACGTTTGCCGTCTACCTTTACCGCAGAATACATAGGAGGTACCTGTGAGATCGTGCCCAGAAACTGCTCAAGCACCTGTTGAACCTGTTCCTGTGTTACTTCCACAGTCGTTTCAGCACGCTCAACGACTTCCCCTGTCATATCCTCTGTGTCAGTAGACAGACCCAATCTAAGCGTAGCCAGATATTCCTTCGGAAGCTCCTGCATGTATTCTACCACACGTGTCGCTCGCCCAAGACAGAGCGGCAGAACACCTGTAACTTGTGGGTCCAGTGTGCCTGTGTGCCCAATGCGCTTCATCTTGAGAATGCGGCGCATTTTGGCTACAACATCATGAGAAGTAAATCCCGCCGGTTTATATACCGGAAGTACACCTTCAAATGGCTTTACCATTGTGCATTCACCTGCTTCAATACTTTTGCGATAATATCATCAAGTCTGCCTTCCAGACGACATCCGGCTGCGAGCACATGCCCGCCTCCGCCAAAGGTCTGTGCTAGTGCAGAAACATCAATCTTTCCAGCTGAACGCAAAGAAACCTTGACTGCATTCTCGTTGATGACTTTGAAAAAGATACCAACTTCCACGCCCTGGATGTTGCGCGGATAGTTCACTACCCCTTCAAGATCTTCATTAGCTGCTCCACAAGCCACCATATCATCTGGTGTAATAACAACCCAGGCTATCTTTCCATCATCTGTCATCTGCAGGCTTGATAGTGCCTGATTCAAAATCCGAACTTGCGGAAGAGTCACCTGCTCCAACAAGGTCTGGGCGAGATAGGGACCATCCACGCCATGTTCAAGCAGTCTGGAGGCCGTTGTCATTACATTTGGGCTGGTGTTGGCATAGCGGAATCCACCTGTATCCGTAAGCAATCCTGTATAAACTGCCGTCGCAACATCTTTATCCCATGTTACTTGGAACAGGTTAAGAAAATCGAACAAGATTTCAGCCGTTGCAGCAGCATCTGACTTAATGATGTTAACTGTACCATAACCGTCATTTGTAGGGTGATGATCAATATTCAAGATAACAGCATCGTCTTCGAAATAATGACGTGTCAAACCTACTCTGGCAAAGTCTGCACAATCCACACAGATAACAGCTTTATATTTTCGCTGCGGTGGTTGTTCGGTCATGTTCACAATGTTGCCTGCTTCCCACAAAAATTGCATGCGATGCGGGATTTCACCTTCATTAATCATCGTGAATGTCTTACCCAGACATGACAGCAGCCAGCCCACCGTTACCGTCGAGCTGACTGCGTCACCGTCCGGCTGTACATGCGACACGACCAGGTAATCATCATGCTCCAGCAGAAATTGCTTTCCGGCCTGGAGCGCCTGTTCATAAGTGTGCATTGCCGTCTCCTCTATTCTGTTACTGGGATTCGTTCTTGTCGGAACCAATATCGCCAAGCAGCTTCTCAATTCGGCTGCCATAAGCGATGGATTCGTCAATCTTAAATATCAACTCGGGAACATGCCGGAACCGGATACGTTTGCCCAGCTCGGAACGCAAAAATCCATTTGCTTTTGCCAGAGCTTTGAGCGTGTTATCTTTTTGTTCCTGCTCACCGAAGACACTCAGATAAACTTTGGCTTGCGACAAGTCTCCTGTCACTTCGACTCCCGTTACCGTAATAAAGCCGATACGTGGATCTTTCAGTTCAGACTGGATGAGCAGACTTATTTCTTTCTTGATCTGCTCGCCCACTCTACCTGTACGAATCTTAGCCATCGTTGTTCACCTCATGCTTCCTTGCTTATCGTTGTACTGTCTCCATAATGAAAGCTTCGATAACGTCGCCTTCTTTGAGATCATTATATTTATCAAGTGTGATACCGCACTCGTAACCTTGTGCTACTTCTTTGGCATCATCTTTATAACGTTTCAGGGAATCCAGCTTACCTTCGTAAAGGACGATGCCATCACGAATCAGGCGTGCTTCCGCAGAACGCGTAATTTTACCCGAGGTAACCATACAACCAGCGATGGTACCCACTTTACTGATGGAGAACGTGCTACGAACTTCAGCATGACCGATAACTTTTTCTTTGTAGATCGGATCAAGCATACCTTTCATCGCTTGTTCAATTTCTTCGATAACACTGTAGATCACGCGATGCAGACGAATGTCTACTTGCTCTTGATCTGCAGTTGATTTCGCCTGGTTATCAGGACGAACGTTGAAACCGATCACGATAGCATTGGATGCTGCAGCTAAAATGATGTCGGATTCTGTGATTGCACCAGCGCCGCTATGAATAATTTTCACGCGTACACCTTCAACTTCGATCTTCGCAAGGGAACCTTTCAATGCTTCAACCGAACCTTGTACATCACCTTTGATGATTACGTTCAGATCTTTGATCTCGCCATCTTTGATGTGCTGGAACAGATCATCCAATGTCACACGAGTATGCGTACCCAGATCGGATTCACGTTGCGTGATCGAACGTTTGTCAGCGATGGAACGCGCTTTGCGCTCATCTTCAAACACCATGAATGGATCTCCCGCACCTGGAACTTCAGTCAGACCTGTGATTTCTACAGGTGTTGAAGGTCCAGCTTCTTTCAATTTGCGACCTTTGTCATTGACCATCGCACGAACACGACCGAAGCAGTTACCTGCAACGAAAGCATCGCCGACTTTCAATGTACCGTGCTGTACGAGGATACGTGCAACTGGGCCACGTCCTTTATCCAGTTCGGCTTCAATCACTGTACCACGGGCACGTTTGTCCGGGTTCGCTTTGTATTCGTTCACTTCTGCAACCAGCAGAATCATTTCAAGCAGACCTTCCAGACCCATTCTTTGTTTCGCTGACACGTTAACAAAGATGGTATCTCCGCCCCACTCTTCAGGAACGAGTTCATAGCTGGTTAATTCTTGTTTCACTTTGTCTGGATCAGCGCCCGGCTTGTCAATTTTGTTGACAGCCACGATGATTGGTAGCCCGGCAGCTTTGGCATGGTTAATCGCCTCAATGGTCTGTGGCATAACACCGTCATCCGCAGCTACGACAATAATCGTCATATCCGTAACTTGTGCGCCACGTGCACGCATTGCTGTAAACGCTTCGTGACCCGGAGTATCCAGGAACGTGATCTTTTTGTTGTTAATTTCAACTTGATATGCACCGATATGTTGCGTGATTCCGCCTGCTTCGCCATCGGATACATTCGTGGAACGAATAGCATCCAGCAAAGTAGTTTTACCATGGTCAACGTGACCCATGATCGTAACTACTGGTGGACGAGCCTGCAAGTCAGCAGCATCATCATTCTCTTCCAGTGTTTCGAAACGGTCATCTTCAAGCACAATCTTCACTTCAACCTCAACACCGAATTCACCTGAAAGCAGAAGGATTGTTTCGATATCAAGCTCTTGGTTGATTGTTGCCATAACGCCCATAGCGATGAGCTTTTTGATAACTTCGGAAGCATCCTTATGGAGCAACTTCGCTGTTTCACCAACGGTCATATCACCACGAACGATGATTTTCTTAGGTGTGTTATCAATTTTCTCACGTTGTTGGTACTGTTGTTGATTTCTGTTGCGGTTATTCTTGCCACCACGGTTACCACGGAAGTTGCCGCCACGGTTGTCATCATAACGACGTCCACCGCCACCGCTGTTCGAACGGTTACCACTATTGTTGTTGTTGCCAGTAGTACCACCTGGGCCGCTTCTACGTTGGCCTTGTCCTTGGCTCTGACCTTGGCCACCGCTACGGTTGCCAGCAGTACCTGTATTACCACCGCTGTTAGGGCCTGAAGTTCTTACTTGACCGCCACCGCTGTTATTCGGACGTTGACCCGTTCCTTGCGGACGGGATGCAGTACTGCTTTGTCCACCTTGAGCTGGTCTTGGACGGTTAGTTGATTGTCCTCCTTGACTTGAGCCTTGGGAAGAGTTCGTTCTGTTGCGGCTGTCTTGGCCGCTGGGTCTTTGGGTGCCATTGTTATTGTTGGAATTTGGTCTATTGTTCATACCTACCTGCTTTTCCTGTTGTATTTTTGTTTGTACGGGACTACCGGATGGGTTACTACTCTTCGGCGTGTTCACTCCGCCGGCCGGCTGGTTGCTGTCCACTGGTTTGTCACTGCGCACTGCCGAAGTAGCAACTGGTTTTGCATCGTTGCCTTGTTTCGAAGCAGCAGTGGATTTTATATCTTTAAAAAATTGTTCCACCTTACCGACTGAACCATTCTCCATGACACTCATATGATTGTTTACGGGAATTTCCAGCTTTTTAAGAATGGTTATAATTTCTTTACTACTCATATTAAGGGACTTCGCATATTCATAAACTCGCAATTTATCCTTGTTTTCCTGTTTACTCAATATACTCCACCTCCGACATTATACCGACTTGCTTGGAGATCATTTTTGCAAACCCTCGATCCGTTACTGCAAGAACAACACGCGTGTCTTTACCGATACTTGATCCCAGGCTATCCCGGTCAAATCCGATCAACAGAGGAACCTTATAAGTTCCGCATTTGTCGCGAAATTTCTTTTGTGTATTGGCTGAGGCGTCACCCGCAACAATAACCATTTTAGCTTCGGAAGAACGGATCGCTTTAAGTACAATTTCTTCACCTGTTACAAGTTTACCTGCACGCATAGAGAGTCCCAAATAAGACAGCGTTTTAATATTAGTCATGTTCACGCTCCTGTGCTGCTTTGAATTCATCCTCAACCGCAATGAAGTCAGCTGCTAATTGCTCGTAAATTTCAGGTGAGACTTTGCCTTTTAACGCCCGATCCAAAGCCCGGTTTTTGAGTGCGAGCTTAAAACAGGACTCTTTGCCGCATAAATAGGCACCACGTCCGGATTTTTTGCCAGTCAAATCGATCAGCACTTCATCCTCTGGCGTTTTAACAATGCGAATCAGCTGCTTTTTGGGCATCATTTCTTGGCATGCCACACATTTGCGCAGCGGCACTTTTTTTGGTTTCATACGTCAGCGCCCCCCGTACTTTACTTTAGTCGACGGAGACGGAATCCTGATGCATTTCAGAAGAAGAATCTTTTTCTCTGCCGAATTCCTGTTCCGCCTGGCTCTCGCTCTTAATGTCGATTTTCCAGCCGGTTAATTTGGCTGCTAATCTGGCATTTTGGCCTTTGATACCAATTGCGAGCGACAGTTGATAGTCCGGAACGATAACCCGAGCCATCTTTTCTTCCTCAAATACATGAACTTCCAATACTTTGGAAGGACTCAGTGCATTAGCAACATATTCGTCTACCTGATCGGAGAAACGAACGATGTCGATTTTTTCACCGCGCAGCTCACCCACAATGGTCTGCACGCGCATTCCCTTAGGACCTACACAAGATCCAACTGGATCAACTTCCTCGTTGCGGGAATGAACGGCAATCTTGGAGCGGAACCCTGCTTCGCGAGCGACGGAGCGAATTTCAACTACACCGTCAAAGATCTCAGGCACTTCCAGTTCAAAGAGACGTTTCAAGAGGCCCGGATGGGTACGGGACAAAATGATTTGCGGCCCTTTTGTCGTATTCTCGACCTTGGTGATATACGCCTTAATACGGTCACCATGAACAAACTTCTCGTTCGGCATCAATTCGGTCAGCGGTAAAGCCGCTTCGATTTTGCCCAGATCGATGTAGATATTGCGCAAATCCTGACGCTGCACCACTCCCGTAACGATATCTTCTTCCTTATCTACGAAAGCGTTGTAGATCAGGCCGCGTTCGGCTTCACGAATCCGCTGGGTCACTACCTGTTTGGCAGTTTGTGCCGCGATACGTCCGAAATCACGCGGCGTAACTTCAATCTCCGCAATATCTTCCAGCTGGAAGTGTGGGTTGATTTCTCGTGCAGCAGGCAATGAAATTTCGGTACGTGAATCCAGGACTTCTTCCACGATCAATTTACGGGCATACACCCGAATAACTCCCGTATTACGGTTCATGTCAACACGCACATTCTGGGCCGTGTTGAAATTCCGCTTGTAGCTGGAAATTAGTGCAGCCTCGATCGCTTCAAACAGCACATCCTTGCTGATCCCTTTTTCCCGTTCCAATTCATTCATTGCTTCAATAAAATCCATACTCATGAATGTTGATCCCCCTTTCAAACATGGCATCTCATACGTAAAACGGCGAAAGGCTCTGAACTCATGAGCACCTTGCCGTTATCGTGAGATGTGTCTTTTTCATTAATAAAGTGAACAAGGCACTTAAAACAAAATAGCTAGGCGCGCACTGGCAACCTTATCATAAGAAATGGCATGCTGTTTTTTGCCTGCTTCGATCACGAGTTCCCCGTCATCAAAGGAAAGCAGCTTGCCTTCAAATTCCTTCAATCCGTTCACCGGCTCGTAGGTTGTAACAAAAACATTTTTGCCTACAGATTTGGTAACGTCCTCAGGTTTTTTCAGTGGACGCTCCGCACCGGGAGAAGACACTTCAAGGAAATAGATGGTTGGAATCGGATCGTTCTCATCCAGCTTGGCACTCAGCTTTTCGCTGATCAAGACACAATCGTCGATGTCGATGCCACCCTCTTTGTCGACATACACCCGTAAAAACCAGTTGCTGCCTTCTTTGACGTATTCGATGTCAACCAGCTCGAAGCCTTGTTCGTTCAAGTAGGGTTGGATCATTTCTTCCACGGTAGATTTAATGTTCGTTGTGCTCAAAACCAATAACCTCCAACTTAGGTTACACCAGCAAAAAAAGCACTGGCAGATTATTCAATACCCAAGATTCTTGTATACCAAAGACTAAAGAGTGGGTTTCCCCACTCTTTAGAAATTCGTACTATCTCGTTCACTTCAAAAATTATAACATAGTCTGGTAATAGTGACAAGTAAGCGATGCTTCAGGCAGTTTACTTACTAATGAAGGAAAAATTACGTTCCCCCAACGATCGCTAAGGTTAGATCCAAATTCAATCCTAGAAAAGGGAAAGCTGATTGCTCTCTGGCAAGCCACGGAAACATCCCATATTCGACAGGAGTTCAACAATGGTCTTACTTGCTTTCGACTTCTGCTGGAAGTCCTCAACCGATAGAAACTCACCATGATCACGTGCTGCAGCAATATTGCGAGCAGCATTATCCCCGATTCCTGCCAACGCCGAAAATGGAGGGATTAGTGTTTTTCCGTCAACGATGAACTTTGTCGCTTCCGAACGGTATAAGTCAATGGATTTCAGCGAGAATCCGCGCGCTGCCATTTCCAGACCCATTTCCAGGACAGGTAACATGTTTTTCTCTTTTGGAGGTGCCTGGAAACCTAATTGCTCAATTTCCGTAATTTTGCGATAGATCGCGTCGTATCCCTGACACATGAGTTCGATATCAATCTCATCCGCCCGAACGGTAAAGTAAGTTGCGTAATATTCAATCGGATGATACAGCTTGAAGAATGCCGTACGTACTGCCGAAATAACATAAGCGGCCGCGTGAGCCTTCGGGAACATGTACTGGATTTTGAGACAAGAATCAATGTACCATTGAGGCACTTTACAATTTTTCATCTCGTCAATCCATTCCTGTGGTAGACCCCGTCCCTTACGAACACTCTCGGTAATCTTAAATGCCAGACTTGCGTCCATTCCCGTTTTATAAATCAGGAATAACATAATGTCATCCCGACAACCAATTACCGTCTTAATGTTACACGTTCCGTTCTTAATCAGATCCTGAGCATTTCCAAGCCATACCCCTGTACCATGGGACAATCCGGAAATCTGAAGTAAATCGGCAAAAGACGTCGGCTGGGATTCAACAAGCATCTGACGTACAAACTTCGTCCCCATCTCTGGCACTCCAAACGTCGCGACTGGCGACCTAATCTGTTCCGGTGTAACACCCAGAGCTTCGGTTGAGTTAAACATGCTCATGACTTTCGGATCATTCATCGGAATGGTTGTTGGATCGACACCTGTCAAATCCTGCAACATCCGCATCATCGTTGGGTCATCGTGCCCCAGAATATCAAGTTTCAGCAAGTTCTCTTCAAAAGCATGATAATCAAAGTGTGTCGTTTTCCACTCCGCATTAACGTCGTCAGCCGGAAACTGAACAGGTGTAACGTCTTCGACTTCGATATAATCAGGTACCACGACAATACCGCCAGGATGCTGTCCAGTACTCCGTTTCACCCCAGTACAGCCAGAGGCCAAACGATTCAATTCAGCTCCACGCCATTTCTTCTGATGCTGTTCCTCATACTTCTTGGCAAAACCAAATGCTGTTTTCTCAGCCACCGTACCAATGGTTCCCGCACGGAAAACACTTTTCTCACTAAATAGCACTTTCGTGTAGTTATGTGCGTGAGGCTGATAATCTCCAGAGAAGTTCAAGTCAATATCGGGAACTTTATCTCCTTTAAACCCAAGGAAGGTCTCAAACGGAATATCCTGGCCTTCTCCTTTAAGTGTGCCACCACAATCCGGACACTCTTTCTCTGGAAGGTCAAATCCACTCCGAACGCTGCCGTCCAGGAACCACTCGCTGTGTTTGCATTCTGAATTTACGCAAATATAATGAGCAGGTAGTGGATTAACCTCGGATATACCCAGGAATGTAGCAACAACAGAGGAGCCTACCGATCCCCGCGAACCTACGAGATAACCATCCTGATTCGATTTTTTAACCAAGCGCTCCGAAATCAGATAGTTGGCAGAAAAACCGTATTTAATAATTGGAATGAGCTCTTTCTCTAGTCGTGCCACGATTACTTCTGGTAATTCCTCGCCATAGATGGACTTGGCAGTGTTATAGCAGGTATTACGGATTTCTTCGTCCGCACCTTCCAGAATCGGAGTAAACAGTTTGTCCGGGAATAACTTAATTTCCTCAAATCGGTCAGACAACTCCACCGTATTTGTAACAACGACTTCGTATGCTTTCTCTTGACCCAGGAACTGGAACTCTTCCAGCATTTCCTCTGTCGTTCTAAAATGTGCATCCGGTTTACGCTGATCTTTCAGTGGACTAAATCCTGTAATACCGTGAATGGTGATATCCCGATATAACTTGTCACGTGGTTCCAAATAGTGCACGTTACCTGTAGCTATGACCGGTTTATTAAGTTTCGCACCTATATCGATGACTTTACGGATCGCTGTTTTGATTTCTTCGGGTGTAGCTACCAACCCTTTATCCACCAAATGCATATACATCGTAAGTGGTTGAATCTCCAGTATGTCATAGAACTCAGCGATCTCTTCCGCTTCTTCGAGCGATTTGTTAAGCACCGCTTCGAAAAACTCCCCTTTTTCACAGCCCGATATAATAACAAGACCTTCACGCAAATTTATCAGTTTTGATTTGGGAATGCACGGTACCCGCTTGAAATGTTCCGTATGAGAGAGAGATACCAGCTTATATAGATTTTTCTTACCGACATCATTCAATGCATAGATGCCACAATGGAAAGGTCTTGTATTCGACAAGTCGACACCTACATAATCGTTCAAGCGATCAAGTCTCGTTAATCCTTTCATCTGAGCAGCATCATTTAATAATCCGATCAGTATACCCGCGAGTGCAACCGTATCATCAATGGCACGGTGATGACTTTCGAGTCCAACCTTATATTTATCAGCCATCGTATTCAGACGGTGGTTCTTGTTTTTTGGAAATAACAATCTCGCCAGTTCCAATGTGTCAAGGACCGGGTTAGGAAGCTCTGGCAATCCAATTTGCTTCAGGGAAGCCTGGATAAAGCCCATGTCAAAGCGTGCATTATGCGCAACAAGCACACCATCACCAGCAAACTGCACAAAATCACGGATAACAGGCTCCAGCTCAGGTGCGTCTTTTACCATGTCATCATTAATATTGGTCAACTGCTGAATGTTGTAGGGAATGCGTTCATGCGGATTCACAAACGTTGCAAACCGGTCGATTTCTTTACCGTCTTGCATCTTCACGGCTGCAATCTCAATGATTTTGTTCTGTGTTACCGACAAACCTGTGGTCTCGATATCAAATACGATGTATGTTGCTGTTTGGAGATCCAATGGCTGAGGAGCCATTACAACGGCAACAGAGTCATTCACGACATTGGCCTCAAGGCCGTAGATCATCTTAATCCCGTTTTTCTTAGCAGCCTTGGAAGCCTCGGGATATACCTGCACCCCACCATGATCAGTGACAGCAATCGCCTTATGTCCCCACTCGGCTGCCATTTTCACGTATTTGTCGATTGAAGTTACAGCATCCATCGTACTCATTGTAGAGTGCAAATGGAACTCCACCCGTTTCTCTGGTGCATTATCTTTGCGAGACGGCGGTGCTTTAACTTCAATCAAATCCGAAGGAATCATGGCGAGCTCAGGAATTTGCATAAACCGGTCATACTCTACACGACCACGCACTTTTACCCATTTACCGTTAGCCAACAAACTGAGAATTTTAACATCCTCTTTTGTTTTGGCAAACATCTTCATTTGCATGGAATCCGTGAAGTCGGTCAGGTAGAAGGTAAACAACGTATTACCGTTTCGCAATTCTTTACGATCCAGTCCAAACACTGAACCTTGAAGCGTGACCTTTTTCTCTTCATCCTGGATTTCCTGCATGGGTACTGCTGGCTCCTTGATGTCATAACCCATTTGCAAACGCAGATCACCCTGCTCCTCATCCACCGGGATTTCTGTGTCCACTTCACTCATCATCTTCTCGATGACCTCAAGTTCCTCTACACGTTTTTGGGCCTGGAACTGTTCCATGGCCTCTTTATTACTTCCCACTTCGCCCACTTGCATCTTGATGCGAAGAGGTAGATGAAAGTACTTGTCATAGAATTTCGTAATAGCCTGATCAATCTGTTTCTTACGAGCCAATTCCATCGACGTAGCATCACTCATTGTCAGTTGTAGAAGATCCTCTTCACATTCAAAGGTTGTCCGGTTCATCCAACCATTTACAGATGGAATCTCACGGGTAACCCACTCCAGAAACAGATTCCAATATTCAGTGACGATATCACCATTTTGTACTTGGTCCGTGTATTTGAAGCCAAATGAAATTTTGGCGATATGATTCATCTTCTCTTGAATATGCAGGCAAAATGTGCGATAGATTGGAGCGGGTACCAACGTATCCTTTGCAATCAGAATATTCCATTCCCGATTACTTCGATTGGTCTCTACTTGTTCAATCCATCCATCCAAAAAATAGGGCTCTAACAGACCAGCCGGAAGCTCTGCCTGTTTCATCAACAACTCAAACCGTTTTCTCTTCTCCTCGAATCCGCTCATCGTGTTCCTCCTTGTACCCCCTTAAAGCATGAAAAGCCCCTGCATTCAAAAATGTCACCGATCCGAACTCGCACCGACTCATTTTATCCGACAGAAGCTCTCCATTCATTACTCTTACAGTCCGTACGTGTCATTATATAAATTGAACAAAGAGATATTTACACTTACCACTCCGATAACAGAACAACCTTCAGATCGCTGTTATCCCCAGATTTTTTGATTCCCTTTTACAAAGGTGAAAATCCGGGGATAAAGGCGAACGCTTTGCTTCTTCAGGTTATTTCTGTTCTCTACGTTCTCATGTAAATGTTTAGTTCAATGTATATAGTCAGGTTATCCTGACTTAATACGCTCTTGCAAACACAACCGTGTGTTCAGCCTTTTCACCACAAGCCAGGCACGTATGCTTTTCTTCCGCAGGCTGGAACGGAATGTTCCGGCTTGTTGCACCAGTGACTTCTCTTACTTTATCTTCGCAAGCTTCTGAACCGCACCATCCAGCCAGTGTAAACCCGCGTTTATTTTCCATCAGTTCTTTCATCTCATCGAGTGTATCCACGGAGTAGAAGTTATCCGACATAAATGTGCGAGCACGCTCTAACATATCTACCTGGATCTGTGTCAGCATAGCCTGGATCTCTTCTACCAGGTTTGCTTGTTCTACCACTTTCTTCTCACCTGTGATGCGTGATACGAGTACACAAACGCCATTTTCCATATCACGTGGACCAATCTCCAGACGAATCGGAACACCGCGCATCTCGTATTCATTGAACTTCCAACCTGGGCGAACATCGCTGCGATCATCCATTTTCACACGGACTCCAGCTTTTTTCAACTCAGTGAACAACTCATCTGCACGCCCAACAACAGCATCACGCGTTTTCGGAGGTCCAATTGGAATCATGACCACTTGTGTCGGTGCTACCTTAGGAGGAAGTACGAGACCACGGTCATCTCCGTGAACCATAATTAATGCACCGATCAAACGTGTGCTTACTCCCCATGAAGTGGTGTAAGCCAGCTCGAGCACATTATTCCGGCTAAGATACTGGATTTCAAATGCTTTTGCAAAGTTCGTCCCCATGTAGTGAGATGTACCTGCTTGTACTGCACGTCCATCCTTCATCATGGCTTCAATCGAGTACGTATCCACCGCACCCGCAAACTTCTCGGACTTGGTTTTCTGACCTACAATTACAGGAATAGCCAAGTATTCCTCAACCACTTCACGATAAATCTCTAGCATTTTCATCGTTTCTTCACGTGCTTCTTCTTCCGTCTCATGCGCTGTATGACCTTCCTGCCACAGGAACTCACTTGTGCGAAGGAAAGGCAACGTTCTTTTTTCCCAACGAACTACGTTAGCCCACTGGTTGATCAGTACCGGAAGATCCCGATAAGACTGAATCCACTTGGAATACATGTGACCAATAATCGTTTCGGATGTAGGACGGATTGCCAGACGTTCTTCCAGTTTCTCTCCGCCAGCTTCCGTAACCCATGGTAATTCAGGGTTAAAACCTTCCACGTGCTCTTTTTCCTTTTGAAAGAAGCTCTCAGGAATGAACATCGGGAAGTATGCGTTGCGATGACCCGTTTCCCGGAAACGACGATCCAACTCATCCTTAATATGTTCCCAGATTTCAAAACCGTCTGGTTTGAACACAATACAACCGCGTACGGGTGCATAGTCCATGAGATCAGCTTTTTTGATAACATCAATGTACCAGCGTGAGAAATCCTCACCCTGTGGTGTGATTTCAGTCACGAACTGTTTATCATTTTCCTTTGACATAAGACTCCAGCGTCCTCCCATAACGACTATCTCTGAATGTCCAGAGCGTAGTCCAACCGTAATTATCCGTTAATTAAACGTAATATATCATTGTAAGTTACTGCCAGCATCAACACAAACAACATCGCAAATCCGATGAAATGCACCATGCCTTCGCGATTGGGATCAACAGGTCTGCCGCGCAGCGCTTCAATTCCCAAAAATACCAGACGGCTGCCGTCCAGTGCAGGTATTGGTAGCAGGTTAAAAATCCCAAGGTACAGACTCAGAATTGCTGCCCATCTCGTTAACTGTTCAATCCCTTGTTTAGCAATTTGCCCTGTCACTTCAAATGTACGAACTGGGCCACCAATATCATCCATGTTGAACTGATTGATCAAATGTTTAAAACCTTCAAATATTATTTTGGTTGTATCAACCATGGCCACGCCTGAAACTTTAAATGTCTCTACAAATCCAACAGATCGGGTTGGTAACGTAGGTACGATTCCCACTTTACCGCCCTCTTGTCCTTCTACAGCGCGTGGAGTAATCGTTATATTAAACGTATCCGAACCCCGGCGCAGCGTCCATTCCATCGGCTTGTCTTTGGAATCGGCAATCATGGACACCATTTTTTGTGAATCCGTACCAATTGCAGTACCATTGATGGTTTCGATAATATCGCCCTTTTGCAGGTTCGCCTGATCAGCTGCCCCACCTTCAAGCACTTCACCAATTTCAAGATTCTTCGGGTTTTCCACCGGAACTCCTGCCATCTGCGCATATACAGCAAACAGCACAAAGGCCAAGATAAAGTTCATGAGTGGGCCCGCAAAAATAGCTAATGCACGCTGTCCAACGGTTTTGCTGCCGAATTGACGATCTTTCGGTGCAATCTGCGTTTGTTTACCACGACTTACCAACATCGCTTGGGGATGTATACGATACTCCTGAATCTCTCCATCTACATCGAGTTGAAGCTTCAACGCTCTCTCCATATCAATGGAGATGACTTCACCACGTATTACATTTTTACGGTTATCCAGCTGGTCCAGATAGATCATCTTCACCTGGTCATCCGCTGATCTTACCGCAATGGTCTGTCCTTCCTGGATCTCTACCAGTTCCGGATCTTCTCCTGCCATCCGTGCATATCCACCAAAAGGCAACAAACGCAATGTAAACTGGGTCTCGTTTCTTTTATATGAGAACAATTTGGGACCAAAACCGATCGCAAACTCCCGTACAAGAATACCGGCACGTTTGGCAAAATAATAATGCCCCCATTCATGAACCGTCACGATGACAAAGAACATGAGCACCGTTAGAAATACCACTTGTATGGTTTCCAATCCCTATCCATCCTCCTTCACGGCACATACCGCAGTCTGTCCCTCTAGATTATCATTATTCTCTGATGCCGCACAAGAGAATCACTTCTTCCAATTTGTTATGAAAAAAGAGATTACAGACTGGCCGCAAGCTTACGGCTCTCCTGATCACAACGTGCGATCTCCTGCAGATCAGGCTCGTCCACATTGTGGTGTGCTTCCAGCACAAAAGCAATAATATCTTCTATTTTAAGGAATGAAATCTCTTTACGCAAGAAACGGGCTACAGCAACCTCGTTGGCTGCATTAAACGCCGTTGTTGCGGTTCCTCCCATTTTACCACACTCATACGCCATTCTTAAACACGGGAACCGTTCCATATCCATCTCACGGAAATGTAATTTCCCAGCTTGAGCAAGAGACAGACGCTGTGCCGGTGATGGCAAGCGGTCAGGGTAAGTCAGTGCATATTGAATTGGAACTCGCATATCCGGATTCCCCAGTTGTGCGATGATGCTTGTGTCATCAAATTCCACATATGAATGAATAACACTCTCCGGGTGAAGCAATACATTAATCTGATCATATCGAAGACCAAATAACCAATGTGCTTCAATGACCTCAAGTCCCTTGTTAACCATCGTTGCCGAGTCTATCGTGATTTTGGAGCCCATTGACCAATTCGGATGTTTAAGCGCATCCTCTATAGTCACGTTCTTCAACTGTTCACGGGTAAGATCACGGAATGATCCACCTGAAGCGGTGAGCGTGATGCCTGTCAGGCGTTCTCTGTTTTCACCATTTAAGCATTGGAAAATGGCAGAGTGCTCACTATCAACGGGCAGTAAAGAGACTCCTTTGGCAGCCGCTCTTGTCGTAACGATATGCCCGGCTGTAATCAATGTCTCCTTGTTGGCCAGTCCGATCTGTTTGCCTGCGTCTATGGCAGCAAGCGTTGACTCCAATCCGACACTGCCCACCACCGCTGTAACAACCGTATGTGCATCGGTTCCTGCCGCAACTTCTACGAGTCCTTCGTTGCCATAAAATAGTTGCGTTCCTGCTGGCAAATGTGGAGCTACCTTCTCCGCCAGTTCTTTAGACCCCACCGATACCTTCTTCGGCCGGTAACGTTTGGTTTGTTCGATCAGCAGGTCTGTATTGCCTCCGGCAGCCAGTCCCTCCACTTTAAAGAGTTCTGGATGCATGTCAACTACATCCAGTGTCTGGGTTCCAATGGAACCGGTTGACCCGAGAATCGCAATTTTTTTCATGCTGCACCTCATCTTTAATTATCCAATGCCTACGGCGAACAATGCTGTTATCTCAGACTCATGTTCTTCTTTAGTAGGGCAGTAGCATTAGTATATGTACGAATGGAAAAACAACAATCCAGCTGTCGCACCGATCAAGAATGCCTCCATGCCCAGGGAGAAGACTGCCTGAATCCTTGATATTATATACACGTTTGTATGCAGACTGGATCAAGTCACCCATTTGACCTACAACTGCACAGGCAATTCCGATTACAATCGCTCTCTGCCAGGAAAGCAAACCATCTGATACTAATGCAAAAATGACAGAAGTAACAATTGCAATTACGATGCCACCCAGTGCGCCCTCTATAGTCTTGTTTGGACTGATGGAAGGCCACAGTTTGTTTTTACCAATGAGTTTCCCTACAAAATAAGCTCCTGCATCACTGGCCCATATGGAACCCAGCAACAGGAACGTCCAGAACAACCCATGAAGCAGATGTCTGGATTCTGCAATGTAATAGAAACCGATCCCTATATACAACACGCCGAGGAAAAGCATGGCCACTGTATTCACGGAAACCTTATTTTTAGTAACAACCGAAGCTGTCATCAGTACAAGCATTACTATCCAAATGACCTGAAATAAGGATAGCGGTCTTGCCTCCCACAGCATTTCCCAAGGAAACACAATGGCAAAAACACCAGCATATCCAATCAGGGCCACACCTGAAAAAGGCATCACCCCGGTCATTTTAACAAATTCATAATAACCGATGAGAGCCATAAGCAATACCAAACCATGGTACCAGGGTCCGCCCAGCATGCAAAAACCTAAAAACAACACACCTGCTATGATTCCTGTCGTTAATCGCTGTTTCAACGGCTTCATCCTCCATCTATTTCAAACCGCCGTAACGCCTTGTTCTGCGCTGATATTCGGCTACTGCTTCAAGCAAATGCTTTTTGCCAAATTCGGGCCAGTATATATCCGTAAACCATAATTCACTATATGCAAGCTGCCAAAGCATAAAGTTGCTTAATCTCAACTCTCCGCTCGTCCGGATCAGCAGATCCGGATCAGGCATGTCAACCGTCAGCATATGTCTATCAATGAGTTCAGGTGTTATGTCCTCTGCCGATAGTTCCCCCGATTTCACCTGCAGAGCGATCTGTTTAACACAGTTCGTCATTTCACGACGACTTCCATAGTTCATTGCAAAGTTCAAAACGAGACCTGTATTATGTTCCGTAAGACGAATGGCTTCCCGCAAGGCATTGATGGTATGAGAAGGTAAATGTTCCTCTTGCCCCATCATGCGAATGCGCACATTTTTTTCTATAAGTTCATCCAGCTCTATAGCCAGAAATTCTTGCGGAAGTCGCATCAGAAAATCCACTTCTTCTTTTGGACGCGTCCAGTTTTCTGTCGAAAAAGCGTACATCGTCAGATATTTGATGCCCAGTTCATCCGCCGCGATGGTCGCACGTTTGACCGCCTTCATGCCATTTTGGTGCCCGGCTATACGCGGGAGTCCCAAACGTTTGGCCCATCGTCCATTGCCGTCCATGATGATGGCGACGTGCTGCGGGATATTGTCCTCGGATATAGTCAGCGTTTCCTGCTTGTCAGCCCCATTCCACCACGACCGAACCCGTTTGATCATTCCTGTTCCTCCAAAATCCCTGAAGTTTCTTTATCTGAAGCTTGGAAAAAGAGACAAAACCCCACCGTATTGGAGGGGCTGCGCTTGTCTTACACTTCCATAATTTCTTTTTCTTTGGCAGCGAGTACCTTATCGACTTCAGCAATAAACTTGTCGGTCGATTTTTGGATATCATCCTGATGTCTCCGGGATTCATCCTCGGAAATATCTGACTTTTCCATTTTCTTGATGTCATCATTCGCATCACGGCGAATGTTACGAATCGCTACTTTACCTTCTTCACCGAACTTCTTCGTCAGCTTAACAAGTTCCGCTCTACGTTCTTCCGTCAATGCCGGAATAGACAAACGGATCATGCTCCCATCATTGGCTGGAGTAAGACCCAGATCCGATTTCATGATGGCACGCTCGATGTCACCCATGGAGGATTTGTCCCAAGGCTGAATCATCAGTGTACGGGAATCCGGAGTACTGATATTAGCGAGTTGATTCAATGGCGTCATTGCTCCATAATACTCTACCTGAATTCGGTCCAGAAGAGCTGGAGTTGCGCGGCCTGCACGCAAAGTAGCCAGGTCACGACGCAATGCTTGAATTGCTTTTTCCATACGCTCTTCGGCATGTTGTTTAACCGCTTGTGGCATTAATCTACACTCCCTTTAACGATTGTTCCGATACGTTCGCCCAGAACAACACGTTTGATGTTACCTTGTTCAGTAATGGCAAATACGATCAACGGGATGTTGTTGTCCTTACAAAGCGAGGATGCCGTCGAATCCATTACACCAAGGTCTTTGTTAAGAATATCCATGTAAGTCAACTGATCAAATTTCACAGCTGTACTGTCCTTAAACGGATCTGCTGAGTATACACCATCAACTTTATTTTTGGCCATCAAGATAACTTCTGCTTCAATCTCCGCTGCGCGCAGTGCTGCTGTTGTATCCGTGGAAAAGAACGGGTTACCTGTACCTGCTGCAAAAATAACGACCCGGCCTTTCTCCAGATGGCGAATAGCTCTACGACGAATATAAGGCTCTGCAATCTGTTGCATTGCAATAGATGTCTGTACACGCGTAGGCACTTCAATCTGTTCCAAAGCATCCTGCAGTGCCAGCGAGTTCATTACTGTCGCCAGCATACCCATATAATCGGCAGTTGCACGATCGATGCCGTTTTCACTACCGGCAATTCCACGCCAGATGTTTCCGCCGCCACATACAATAGCAACCTGTACACCAAGTGCAACAACCTCTTTTACCTGTTGGGCAATCGACGAGATCGTATCCGCATCAATACCGTAGCCGTTTTGACCGGAAAGAGATTCTCCGCTGACCTTTAAGACAACACGTTTAAATACTGGCTGTTCCAATTATTCACCCTCCACTTTGAATCGAACACGCTTGGTGTTCAACCAACAAAACTTCTCGCGCATGGCCTCCTGCTTAAAAAGAAAGGAACACAGTTGTGTTCCGCTCTTTTAGGAAAAACGTTTAACCGGTAAGGCATTGTTTTCCTGAGATATAAGGGAGTTTACGCTTCGAAGTTTCATCATTCTTATATCTTCGAAAATCAATTCTGCTCGCCGGTTTATAGAAACCGTCTTATTTGTTTACTTGGGACATTACTTCTTCTACGAAGTTGTCTACTTTTTTCTCTAGACCTTCACCCAGTTCGTAACGAACGAAACGACGGATGGAGATGTTTTCACCAATTTGGCTGATTTTTTCGTTCAGCAATTGAGAGATCGTTTTGTCTGGATCTTTAACGAAAGTTTGTTCCAGCAGGCAGTACTCTTCGTAGTATTTACCGATACGGCCTTCAACCATTTTTTCAATGATTTTTTCTGGTTTGCCTTCGTTAAGAGCTTGAGCTTTCAGGATTTCTTTTTCTTTTTCCAGCTCATCTGCAGGAACTTCTTCGCGTGTAACGAATTTAGGATTAGCTGCAGCAATTTGCATAGCTACATCTTTAACGAAATCCTTAAATTGATCCGTTTTACCAACGAAGTCTGTTTCACAGTTAACTTCAACCAAGACACCAATACGTCCACCAGCGTGGATGTAAGATTCAACAACGCCTTCAGTTGCTGCACGGCCTGCTTTGCTTGCTGCTGCAGAAAGACCTTTCTCACGCAACAATTCAGCTGCTTTTGTTACATCACCGTTTGCTTCTTCCAGTGCTTTTTTGCAATCGAGCATACCAGCGCCCGTTCTTTCGCGAAGTTCTTTTACTGCACTCGCATTAACTGCCATTATAAATTCCCTCCAACATTAAGTATTGTACGTACACTCTAAAAAAAGGGCAGTGAGAGGTTATCCACCTGCCAACCACCCTTTTCATTTAGTTTATAACATATGTTCGAATCTATTAAGCGGAAGTTTCTTCGCCTTGGTTAGCTTCGATTACAGCATCAGCCATTTTACCTGTCAGCAATTTAACAGCGCGGATCGCGTCGTCATTACCTGGGATAACATAATCGATCTCATCCGGATCGCAGTTAGTATCAACGATACCAACAATTGGGATACCCAATTTGCGAGCTTCCGCAACAGCGATACGCTCTTTGCGTGGATCGATGATGAACAGGGCGCTTGGCAGGCCTTTCATATTTTTAATACCGCCCAAGAATTTCTCCAGACGATCTTTTTCTTTGCGAAGCAAGATAACTTCTTTTTTAGGCAATACAGCGAATGTACCGTCTTCTTCCCAAGCTTCCAACTGTTTCAAACGATCAATACGTTTTTGAATAGTTTGGAAGTTAGTCAGGGTACCGCCAAGCCAGCGTTGGTTAATGTAAAATTGACCAGCACGTTCAGCTTCTTCTTTAACGGAATCTTGAGCTTGTTTCTTAGTACCCACGAAAAGAATTGTACCATTCTCTCCTGCGATTCCTTTAACGAAGTTGTAAGCCTCTTCGACTTTTTTCACCGTCTTTTGCAAGTCGATGATATAAATTCCGTTTCTTTCAGTGAAGATATAACGATCCATTTTTGGGTTCCAACGACGAGTTTGGTGACCGAAGTGTACCCCAGCTTCGAGAAGCTGCTTCATGGAGATTACTGCCATCTTCACACACCTCCTAATATGGTTTTTATTGTGTCCTCCGCCGGCATCATTTTTCGCCAAGACTCTCCATAAGGAAAGCACCCTCAACAAAATTAGCACATGCGTGTGTTTTAACACCGTTATCTAATATAGCATAACTGACTGTCCGATGCAACAGTCTTTGAAGCTAAAATCTACTTTTCATTTTTTGCTAGTATCGAATCATTTAAACTTGATATGTAACTCAGAGCTAATTATTATCAAGCTTTGAAAATGTATCGTTTAATACGCAAAAACCGTCCTGTCCGAGCATGCTCAGTTTGACGGTTCTTTCGTAATTTTTGCGATAATGGATTTGAAGCTTTCGCCTTTTTCAAGCGTATAGGTACCCACCTGGATTTTGGTATTGATTCGCTCAGCCTTGCCAGCCTTTATGAATGCTTGAGCATCATCTACGATTCCCGCGGTTTTTAGGTTTGCTGCAACGATCGCAAGGCTATTGCCTGAACGTACTTTGAATGATACTGTTGCGCCTTTCGGATTGCTCGGCGTTACAGGTTCTGTTGTCTTCGGCTCAGTTATCTCTTTCTGCCCTTTAACTTCACTTGCAGTAGGCTCTTGTGGCTTCTCAGGCTCTGCAGGTGTTTCCGTAGAGGTTACTGTCTCAGGTGGTGTTGCTGTTTCCCCTTGCAACTCACTGCTCTCCTGCTTTTTCTTCGCCACCCACTCTGCTTCTGTGTACAATTCCTCTTCAGAACCGACCACCTTCATATCCAGGCTTTTCGCCGCTGTTTCAAGCTGTTCTTTGGTCATATTGGCAGTCTGCTCAGGGGCCAGATTACTATCCGATAATGCATTTTGTCCGACTGTGGCCAGTTGAAGCAAAACTGCACCAATAATCATGCCGCTCCCCAGACCAATCCATAAGGATCGCTTGTCCATGACTTAGCTTTCCTCCCGTTCTGCCAATTGAAGTATTAACTGTACCTCACCACGCTGAATGCCTGTCTGCTTGGATATGGCATCCATCGATTTACCCTCAGCATGTAAATTAAAGAGTTCTGGGTATCTATCTTTAATCGATTCACGCTCAGGCAAAGTTTCGACCTTGCTGATCTGTAGGTCTGCTTCTAACGCCTGCTGGGCCGCCTCTGCTTGTACACTTTTCACGAGCGCTTGAGCTTGCAAACCTTCGGAAGCTTGCACAGGTACATTACCTAAGTGTGGCACAGTTGATGCGACAGGTTCGTTCTTTTTGCTCTGTTCCAGCTGATCCAACCGCTGCTGTAATTCCTGAAGTTGCAATTGCATACGTTGATCTGCTGCTGTCGCTTCTCCCTTCATTTCAGCCACACGTTGAATAAGAGCATCATTATCATTTTCGATCTCGGTCATGTAATGTTCAAGCGTAGATTCCATCTCCTGCACCAATTGATGCCCGGGCTCTTGCGCCTTGTTTTTCCGAGGCATAATATAAGCGTAGGCGATGGCGCAGCCCCCTAATATGACAATAATGATCCATGGTGACAAATTGGGTTCTCTCCTTCTGATTCAACCATCGGTGCGCAAGGCTTCATGTCTATAACAACCATCTATTACAATGACAAATCTATATGTTTACCTTTGTACGGGTGCTCTGCAGGTTTGACAGTTTCTTGAGCCTGAGCAGTCTCCTGTCCATCGGAACCACTCTGCTGATCCCCATCATGGTTATGACCATCACGCACCGAAGTCTGTGAAGTTTCGTCCATTGCTTCACTTCGTTGCCTTGCTTCATTTGCTTCTTTCGACGTTTGCTCTGCCAAAAGATTCTGATCCGTAATTGGTCGCTGTTGGGCTTCACTTTGATAACGTCCCGCTTCACTTGTTCGTGGTACCGCAATCTGCAACTCCACTGCTTTGAAACTCATACGCTCACCTCACGGTTTCGAATGGATTTCTTCCTGTGCCTGAATGCTGTACTTAAACGTATGGAACCATCGTAATATCACCATCGTGATAATAAAATGAAATTCGACTCACTGGATCTTTAATAAATTTCGTGTATCTGCCGATAACTATTTTAGAGCCTCCATAAATCATCTTCAGAATATCAACACGAGCCTTACTTGTATCTTCAAGTGCCTTTTCAATTTCAAAGATACGCATTTTCGTTTCTTCACTTATACGAAGAGCAGATTTCTGCGTAGCATTCAGCTTGATTCGCATCGACATCTTATCTGGAGTTAGTTGTCCAGCGGCAGCCAATTGATCCAGCAATGTCAAAGCTTTCTTCGTTTTGTCCAAGGAATCCATCTGCTCTCTGACTTCCTTGCGCAAATCATTGAGTTCATTACGCAACTTTGGTAGCACACCAACTTCAATGGAAGTGACCGTGGACATGCTGTTGCCCACAACACGCGCTGAGACGTTCTGACCAGCCTGGATCGAGCCACCAACAATAAGACCCTTGGTTCCCGCACAGATGACACCGTGGCCAGCACGAATATTGGAATGCATAATACTTTGGGAAACCAGAACATCTTCACCGGCATCTACGTTGCCTTCTTGAATGAAAGTACATTTAACATTATGGCCTGCTTGTACCAGTCCTTTGTTATAACCAATAATACCACCGGTAATTTCGATTGAGCCGCCTGCTTCCAGTTCAGCTCCTTCGACACCTCCGACGACACGAATGTCACCTGCTGCTTTTACTTTAAATCCGGTAAGTACATTGCCTCGTATGACAACTGTGCCTACAAAGTCGATATTACCGTTATTGTAGTCAACATCACCATTGACTTCATAGACCGGAAACACATTCAGTTTGTTACCGTCCGTTTTGGTAACCAGCCCATCCAGTGCAGCATACATCGCAGAGCCATCCGGGTTAATCACAACGTTTTTCCCAACTTTAAACCGAGCTTCTTTTCCCGGACGATAAGGAATTTCCTCACCCGTTACTGCCCTGCCGGATATGCCATCGCTAGGAGCGATCCGCTCTGCAATGATCTGACCACTACGGACATTGTTTAACCGGGTCACTTCTTTGTAATCGACGGTTCCATCTTCCGATTCGAGCGGTCGTCGTTCGTTCGTATCGTCCATTCCAACCAGAATCTTGATGAATCCATCTGTTCCCTGAATGGGAGCGATACCTTCGGCAATCTTGTATTTATCTTTTAAATAGGTTTCAGGGTTGCTCACAAAAAGTAATAATGCCTCTCGCGATACACCTTGTCTGATGCCCTTGTCCGCCACAAATTGTTCAAGTTCATCAATCGTGCAGGCAAAGCCTTCTTCCTCTTTGGAAAATTCAAGGTAGGCTGTGCATTTGTCGTCCGATAAAACAATGTTTAAACATTGTTCCAAAGCAGTCCGCTGTGTCACCGCAATTCTTCCCCCTTTTAGACTTTCCACTCCCCAAACTCCAATGATATTACTTCTCTCTATTAATCTTTACGCATCAACAAATCTTTCTGTTTGTCCAACGTGCCGCGTAATCGTAATATTGCCTTGGAATGTAACTGGGATATACGAGACGGAGAAAGGGACATAACCTCAGCAATTTCACTAAGAGAAAGATCTTCGTAATACAATAGTGAAACAACCGTTCTCTCTTTTACCGTCAACTTGTCAAGCCCTTGCACCAAAGCTTCCTTCAAATAAAACTCATTCACTTTATAATCCGGATTTTTGGCTTTCTCATCCACCATCAAAGACAGACGAGTCTCAGACTCTTCTTCACGAATTGGATCCTCCAGCGAGCAAAGTGACATGACTGCCACTTCCTGAAGCATATGTTGAAAATCTTTAGTGGATACGTCCAAGTACTCGCTCATTTCCTCATCACTAACAGACCTGAGATAACTTTGTTCCAGCTGTTGATAGGCGTCTTCAATTCGCTTGGCCTTCTCACGCACAGAACGCGGAACCCAATCACCTTGACGCAGACCGTCAAGAATGGCTCCGCGGACCCTCCATGATGCATAAGTTTCAAATTGCAGACCACGTTCATAGTCGAACTTCTCCAATGCATCAATTAAACCCATAACTCCATTGCTTTCCAAGTCATCCTTGGGAACATTTTTGGGCAAACCAACAGCCAGTCGACCGGATACATAATTTACAATATGAAGATACTTTTCAATCAAAGTTTTCTTGGCTTCAAGATCTCCATGTTCTTTCCACTTTTCCCACAGATCAGAATGGTTCAAATGTGAAGCTTTACGCTCGTTCAATTGCTTTCACCCTCCTTATTTGTCTGTCAGGTGACGAACGGCCTGCGCCAATTCCTCCGGATCCTTGGTCCGGACAAGTTTAGGCGGATCCAAAGGGGCGAATCCCGTTGGAGCTTTCGTCTCAGATGGCGGAAGATCGTCCCCAGATGAAGCGTTCTGTCCATTCTTGAGCAAATCATTCAGCTCTTGTCCATCGTCTTCGATTTTAATGTCCACCTGTGAACCTCTTTGATCTTGAGCACTTGGTGAATCATAACCATACCCATTTCCCTCGATCTGAGGGTTCAGCAGCAATCCCAATCCCCAGCGTAAACCATATGCAAGGACAAACCAGGCTACGAATCCGATCAATCCGCGAATTAAACTGGTCATCAGCACATTGCTGCTGTATGCTACAAAAAAAGTAAGAATAAACCCAACGATGCCTGCTCCAAGATTAATGCGGTAGTTTCCTATCATAGTCTTATAGTTCCTTTACACCCATTTGTACGCTTCGAATAGTCAAAAGTCCAGTTTCACAATCCATCTCAATCGTTCGTCCATAATTCCCACCCGTATCTTCTGCTAGAAGAGGGATATTGAGTTTTTGAAGCCACTCTCGACAAGAATCTGCATTCCTTGGTCCAATACGCATTGTATCTCCAGCGCCAGCAAAGGCAAACATCTGAGAGCCTCCGGCCATTTTAGACACAATACGTGAGTGTGAAGCGCCCAGTTTAATCATCTTTTCCAAAAGCTCAGGCAACGCCGTATCCGCATATTTCGCAGTGTTCAGTTTCCCTTCACGGGCGATCTCTGAAGTAGGAAGCATGACATGCGCCATTCCAGCCAGCTTCAAATGTGGGTCATACATTGTTAATCCCACACACGAACCCAAGCCAGTCGTACGGATTACACCAGGAAGATGAGCGATGTTTAAATCCGCCATACCGACTTTAACGACGCTTTTGTCCTCAATCATGGCTCAGTGGCACCCCTAGCGATTCAAATATCTTTGCAAAGGATGGTGGATCCGGAATGAGGAAAAACTGACCCTCAACTTGATCTTCACCTTCAAAGAAAGATGTGTCAATCAACAATGCAGCGTCACCCATCTCGCCAAATTGCAGCAAGCCATAACTTAGAATGGCACCTGCCATGTCGATGGCAAGTCCAGGGACAGTTGGATACATAGACAACTTCGTGAAATCTGCCAGAGAAGAAAGATAGGATCCAGCCAAAATATTTCCAATCTCGGAAAGCGCTGATTGTTCCATATCTGTAAAATCGAGTCCTTCTTTCAGATCAAACCCGGCAAGTCTATTCAACAACATTTTAGCAGCCTCTGGTGTCATCATAAAGAAAAGATTTCCCGGTGCTTCGCCTTCTACACGAAGAAACACGGTAACCACGATGCGTTCATCTCCGCCCACTTTTTCGGCAACTTCTTCAAAAGGGAGCATTTGTACTGTAGGTACACCCATGTCAATCGGTCTGTTGAGGAGTTGAGACAACGCCGTTGCGGCGTTGCCTGCTCCAATGTTACCGACCTCTTTGAGCACATCCATCTGGAATACCTCAAATCGGTTGAACATCTCCACGGTACTAGCCCTCAACACTTTCCAGCTGTACAATCTCGCTTTTATTTAATACTTCGTTTAGGTTGAGCATGATCAACAAGCGTGAATCCTCCAATTTAGCAACACCTCGCAGGTATCTCGCTTTGACGCCGCCAACCACTTCTGGTGGGCTATCGATCGCACTGCTCTTGATATCAATAACATCATTGGCAGAATCTACGATAAAGCCAACTTGCATGTCGTCTACACCTACGATAACAATACGAGTCTGATCCGTGTATTCCGTTTCCGGAAGGGAGAAACGACCGCGCAGATCAATGACTGGAATTACAACACCGCGTAGATTAATAACTCCTTTTACAAAGGAAAGTGTCTTGGGAACACGGGTAATTGGCATCATCCGCTCAATCGTCTGAACCTTGTCTACCTCAATACCATACTCTTCGGAACCCAATTTAAAGACGATGACTTTCAACTCTTCTTCCATGTAAAAAACCTCCCTATTAAATGTAAGACTTAGCTCTATGCTTATTTAATAAATGCATTAGGATCAAGAATCAGGGCTACTTGTCCATCTCCGAGAATGGTTGCTCCAGAGATTCCTTCAATAGCAGGAAGATAGGTTCCCATTGATTTGAGAACAATCTCACTTTGTCCAATAAATTCTTCAACAGCTACGGCTGCAAGACGGTCGCCTTTACGAATCACGACAATTTCTGTTTCTTGCTCATCAGCGTCATTGAAATCCGGTACAGAGAATACTTCGCTCAAAGACAAGTACGGAATCAGTGACTCACGGAACGTGATCATTTTATTGCCGTGAATATTACGAACTTGCTCACGTTGTACAATGGCCGTCTCTACAATGGAGGACAACGGAACAGCATATTTCTCTGAACCAAGTCGTACAAGCATTGCAGCAATAATGGATAGTGTCAACGGAAGCTGAACAGAGAAGTTCGTGCCTTTGCCTGGAGTAGAATGAATCGTTACATTACCGCCAAGCGAAGTGATCTTCGATTTTACTACATCCAAGCCAACGCCCCGGCCAGAGATATCCGAGATAATATCAGCAGTACTAAAACCAGGTGCGAACAACAGTTGATTCACTTCATCATCACTCATCTTGGCACCTTGTTCTTCGGTAACAACACCACGTTTGATCGCTGTTTTCAAAAGCTTGTCGCGATAGATACCTTTACCATCATCTTCAATCTCGATAAATACGTGATTTCCACTGTGGAAGGCACGCAGGTTTACTGTACCCATCTCTGGTTTACCTGCAGCTACACGCTCTGCAATGGATTCCACACCATGGTCAACCGCGTTACGCAGTAAATGCACAAGCGGATCACCAATCTCATCAATTACCGTGCGATCCAGTTCCGTCTCAGCACCTGTAATCACCAGATCGATTTTTTTATCAAGTGTCTTAGCCAGATCACGGATCATGCGCGGGAATCGATTAAATACGGTATCTACCGGAACCATCCGCAATTTCAGTACAATATTTTGCAAATCTGTGCTAACTCGACTTAAATGAGCTACTGTATCGGATAAATCATTGTTGCCTGTCTCACTCGCCAGTTGCTCCAGACGTGAACGGTCAATCAACAATTCACTGAACAGATTCATCAATACGTCGAGACGTTCAATATCCACACGAATGGTACGTGAAGGTGCAGCAGCTTGCTTCGGTGCAGCTGTTTTAGCTGGTGCCGTTGTGGCATCTTCTTTGGATACAGAATTCTTATCCGGCGAAGCAACCTCAGCTACAGCTGTTGGTGCGGGTGGCGCTTCAACTGTAGCTGCTACCTGATTAGCCATCTGCTGAAGAGTCTCCTGATCCAGTTGAATGAGCTTTGCACTTTCAATCTCAGAGATACTCATGATGCCTTCTTCCAGTTCGTGCGCCTCTTTAGTTGTTATGTAATACAACGAGAAACTGCGCTCAAACTTCTCCTGCTCAATATCCTGAACGGATGGGTAAGCCTTAACGACTTCACCCGAACGTTCCAGCATATCAAAGACCATATAAGCCCGTACACCTTTTAACTGGCTATGCTCGCTAACAAGCACATCCACGTAGAACACACGATGACCTTCGGCGATCGACTGATCCAGCACTGAATATTGGAATTCATCCAGCTCCACAGCCGAAGAGATTGAAGCGTTAGCCGGCTTGTTTGTTTCTGTAACAGGTCCATTTCCGTTTGTCATTTCACCATTTTCAATGGCTTGAAGTGAAGCTACGATTGACGACACATCTGCTTTACCTTGTCCACCTTCGGTAATATCCTGAACCATGGTTTCCAAAGCGTCCAGACTCTTGAACATGGTATCAAAAATGAAATCCTGCATTTTCAATTTCTCATTACGAACCAGATCCAACACATTTTCCATTTTATGTGTAAGTGATGCCAAATCTTCAAAGCCCATAGTTGCTGCCATACCCTTCAAGGTATGAGCAGAGCGGAATATAACCTGAACTATGCCCAGGTCTTCCGGATTACCTTCAAGTTGAAGCATGTTTTCGTTAAGCGATTGCAGATGATCATTAGACTCATCAATAAACATGGATAAATATTGGTTCATGTCCATTGTGAGGCACCTCCTCCGTGAGTTACACTCCGTTATTTCACTGCTTGAACAAGTTTAGAAGCAATCTCCTGCAATGGCAGAAGATGACGAACGCATTGCAGCTCTACAGCAGAGCGCGGCATACCATATACAACACATGTTTCTTCATTCTCGGCAAAGGTTGATGTAACTCCAGCTTCGTATAATCTCTTCATCATACGTGCTCCATCACTTCCCATTCCCGTTAGCAAAACAAGATGCCTTTGTAAAGATGTAAACGGCAGAAGTGACTCAAACATCGTATCCACTGAAGGTCTATGTCCATTCACTGGTTGGTCTTCAGTCAACTTCACAATAAACTTCCCGTCTGCTGTTTTGTTAACTTTCACATGGAATCCGCCGGGTGCTATATAGGCGGTTCCTTTTTTCAGAACCATTCCATCTTCAGCTTCAACCACATGCAGTGGACTGAATGTATTCAATCGTTGAGCCAAAGAACGTGTGAAATTGGGCGGCATATGCTGCACAATAATGACCGGTGCAGGCAAATCAGCAGGCAACTGCTCGAGCAAAGTTTTGAGAGCCCTCGGTCCACCCGTAGAACAACCTATTGCCACAAGTTTGTTGAATGGTCCTTCCAGCCCCCCTCCACCTTTGGGAACAGGATTAGGCTTGATTACATCCTTGGCTTTTGCAGAGGCAGAAGTTGCCGCTATTTGATCAGCTGCCACTCTAGCTGCATTAGGTAGTCGAACTTCCTTTGGAGTCTGTACTGGATTAGCTGACCTCACTGCTTTTTCTGCCTTCGCCCCCAAATTACGCTCAGCTTTTGGCAAAGGCTCCGGTTTATTCTCTACGCGATCTGGTTTTGAAGGTGACAATGGTTCAATGGGTTTCTTTGCTTTGGCCTGAAAGGCTTCAGTCCGCTCTCGAATAGAGCGTTGAATCGTCTCGACAGATTCGATCGTTTTTTTCACGGGCTCCGCTCGATCCCTGGCCGGCAGTTCTTTCTGCAATGGCTGAGTTGGGGGAGCAACTGCTCCTCGCAACATGTCTCTATTTTTCATGGATAACTCACGATCAGCTTTTCTTTTGATCTCATTCATCGCAGCTCGCATGCGTTCAACCAAGGCTTTACCAACTTGAGCAATATCCTGGTCATGTGAAATAGATGGTTTGCGAATGAAGTCAAATGCCCCAGCTTCAAGCGCCATAATGGTTTCTTTCATGCCTTGTTCATTGATACCAGAGAGCATAATCACAGGAACGAAAGATTCCTTCATAATTGATTTTAATGCATCCAACCCATTCATTTCGGGCATCTCAACGTCCATTGTAATAATATCGGGTTTCAATTCTAGTGATTTTTGAATCGCTTCTCTACCGTTTGATGCCGTTGCCGTAACCTTGAATTCCGGATCCGCTTGGATCAAATCCGTAACAATCTTACGCATAAAAGCGGAATCATCGACAACCAATACTTGATACGCCGCCATGTTGTGTCACCCCTGTTTCCTTTATTCAGAAATCACGTTGTCCGTTTAAGCCACTTATTCATAAATCCCCTGATTCCTGTCAAGGTTCCGGATCCCGGAGTTGCAGGTACAGCCAGATAACGAAGAGCAAGTTTCTCTATATCTTTAGAGGCTTTGGCATTCGGATAAGCCAGACTATAGGGCATTTGCCTTTTAACCGCCTTGACTACCTGGGCGTCTTCTGAAATATACCCAAGCAGCGGAATATCCGTCTGCAAAAACCGCCTCGCCACTCCAGCTATTTTTTCTGCCACCCGTTCCGCTTCTCGTTCGTCTTCCACCCGGTTAACGATCATCCGAAAGGGCGTAGCATTTTCCTGGCCGTGCATAACTTTGACTAAAGCATAAGCATCGGTTATTGAAGTCGGTTCAGGTGTAGTTATAATCAGGCATTCATCAGCAGCACCGATGAACTTCATATTCTCTCTGGAGAGTCCTGCCCCAGTGTCAAAGATGACATAATCCATTTCCTGGGCAATATCCTCGACTTGACTGGCGAAAAACTCCAGATCACGATCTGACAATGAGAACAACTCTTTCATGCCCGATCCTCCAGCAATGTAAGGCAAGCCACTGGCACCCAGTTGTATGATTTCCCTTATGGTTTTTTGTCGGTACAACAGGTGGTAAAGATTATAGGAAGAAGACGTACCCATAAGAACATCAATATTAGCCATTCCAATATCAGCATCAAATACAAGTACCTTTTGCCCCAAAGCCTGCAACGCCAAGGCAAAGTTCAGTGTGAAATTGGATTTACCAACACCTCCCTTACCACTGGCCACAGTAATGATTTTCGAGGATCGAATATCTCGCTCAATGCCTTCCAATTCCAATGGCGCGGAGACCATACTTCGAAGTGCAGCTGCCTGATCCTTCATTGTGACCATTCTCCCAGCAACTGTTTAGACAACGAATCTGCATCTGGTTTCAACAAATCGTCCGGAACATTTTGTCCATTTGCCACATATGCGAGCTTGAGTGGAAAACGGTGTAACAAGTTAAATAGCGGACCGCAACTCCCAGTCTCATCCATTTTGGTAAAAATCACCTTATCCAGTCCATATTTACTGAAATGTTCCGTGATCTGCACCATATCAGCGCTTTTGGAAGTCATGCTCATGACCAGAAAGGTTTCGCTATTCTCTACAGGAGCAAGCAAACTTTGCAGTTCTGAAACAAGTAATTCATTTCTGTAGTTTCTACCCGCTGTATCCATAAAGATCAAATCACAATTCTCTAATCGAGAAATGGCACGTTGTGTATCACCGGGCGATTGTACCACCTCAAGTGGAACATTCAGTATAGAAGCATATGTTCTAAGCTGTTCTACCGCCGAGATCCGATACGTGTCTGATGTAATGAATCCAACTTTACGCTGTTTTTTGAACATTTGTTCAGCAGCCAATTTTGCAATCGTCGTAGTTTTCCCTACACCGGTTGGTCCAGCTACATAGACGATTCGAGTGGTTGGAAGAATGCCTTCTTCAATACGTTGCTCCAAAAAGTGCATGACCTCAAGTTTCACCGCTTGTTCTACATCCTGTTCTTTCAATCCATCCTCAGACCATTTTGCTTGAATTGAATCAAACCAGGATTCCCATACTTCAGGCCAGACATCTTGTTCTGTCAAACGCTCTCGGATCGGTTGCAGTTCCTCTGGCACAGGGTCTGCAGAAGTACCTTGCTTTGAAAGCCTGGTCACCATTTGTTTAAGATCCTGCAATTCAGTCATCAACTTATCCTGCTGCAGGTCTGAACCTGTTGGCTTTGGACCAGTTGTTGAACCCGAAAAATCCGCCCCTTGCGGTCGCGGTTTATGATCCATGCTCGAAGAACCTGAGCTGCTGTCTATGTCTGAACCGATATTACGCGATTCAAACACAGACGGAGCAGCAGCAGATTGGTCCTGTACACTTTGATCAGCTGTATTCGTTGTAGCCGACTCATCAGAAGCCGCAACAAACGAACGAGCTGTTTGCCGATAAGCCTCAGGTACAAATGCACGAGGTACAGGTGTGAATTGATTTTGTACTGGCTTTGTTGTTTGCTTGTTTTCTTCCTTATCCACTGCAGCTACAACTTCAATCCTTTTTTTTCGAAACATTCCCATCACTCCGCCCACCTTAATCTCTTTGGTGGACAGAATAACAGCATCACTTCCCAGGTCTTTGCGAATTTGAAGCATAGCTTCGGGCATGGTCTCAACAACGTATTGTTTTACTCTCATAAGTTCACCACCCCGATACTTTGAATTTCAACATTCGGCTCCAACTCGCTGTAGGAAAGCACAGGAATGTCCTGCATAGTACGTTCAATAACCTGACGCAGATACATCCGAATGGTTGGAGAAGTTAATACAACAGGTTGTTGACCTGATTGAATCAAACGGTTTACTTGTTCACTGAGCTTCTGATATACACTTTGTGTAGAAACAGGGTCTAACGCAAGATAACTGCCTTGATCCGATTGTTGCACACTTTCAGCAATTTTCTTCTCAAGACCAGGTCCAACCGTGATCACTCGAAGTGTCTCACCTTTCTGTGAGAACTGCTGAGTAATCTGACGCGAGAGGGATTGTCTGACGTATTCAGTCAGCACATCAGGATCTTTCGTATACGTACCATAGTCAGCCAGTGTCTCGAAGATGGTCACCATATCCCGAATAGATATTTTCTCACGCAATAACTTAGCAAGCACTTTCTGTACATCACCAATGGAAAGTAGAGAAGGGATCAGTTCATCCACAAGGGCAGAATAGTTCTCTCTGAGATTATCCACAAGTGCTTTTGTCTCTTGTCTTCCAAGTAACTCATGCGCATGTTTCTTAATCAGTTCCGTCAGATGTGTAGCCACAACGGAAGGCGGATCAACGACCGTATATCCTGCAAGTTCGGCTCTGTCTTTGGTTACTTCATCAATCCATAGTGCTGGAAGTCCAAAAGCAGGTTCTGTCGTTTCAATACCTGTTACAGACTCCTCATCATAGCCAGGACTCATGGCAAGGTAATGATTCAACAACAGTTCTCCGCCACCTACCACATTACCCTTGATTTTGATAACATACTCATTGGGTCTGAGCTGGATATTATCTCGAATCCGTATGACCGGAACGACTAACCCCAGTTCAAGAGCACACTGCCTCCGAATCATAATGATCCGATCCAATAAGTCCCCACCCTGCTGATTATCAGCAAGCGGGATTAAACCATAACCAAATTCAAACTCAATAGGGTCCACCTGAAGCAGGTTAATTACACTTTCAGGACTTCTAACCTCTTCAATCTGCTGTTCTTCTTCCAACTGTTCTTCCGCTACTTGTTTCAAATTCAGATTATTCTGCATACGCCACGCGGCATATGCCAACACACCTGCCAACGGAAGCGTAGTAATAACATGAATGGGTGTGAAGAAACCGAGCATGGCAATAACGAAAGCTACGATATAAATTAGTATTGGATATGTAAACAGTTGCCCCGTAATATCATCTGCCAGGTTTCCTTCTGAAGACGCTCTGGTGACGATAAGTCCTGCTGCTGTGGAAATAAGCAGAGCCGGGATTTGGCTTACCAATCCATCTCCGATAGTCAGTACAGAGTACGTTGACATTGCATCTGCAAAAGCCATCCCATGCACAGTCATACCGATAATGAACCCACCTATGAGATTGATCAGGAGGATGATAATACTTGCAATAGCGTCACCTTTTACGAATTTACTTGCTCCATCCATCGCTCCATAGAAATCGGCTTCACGTTCAATTTTGGAACGACGCTCACGAGCTTGTTGCTCGTTGATCAGACCCGCATTCAGATCCGCATCGATACTCATTTGTTTACCAGGCATCGCATCGAGGGTGAATCGGGCAGCAACTTCAGCTACGCGCTCAGACCCCTTTGTAATAACGATAAACTGAACAACAACGAGGATCAAAAACACGATAAATCCAATCGCAATTTGCCCTCCGGCAATCCAGCTACCAAAGGTAGCAACAACGGCTCCCGCATCCCCATCACCAAGGATTAGCTTGGTTGTCGAAATGTTCAGTGCCAGTCGGAATAGTGTAGTGATCAACAGCAAAGCTGGAAAAATAGAAAACTGCAACGCTTCTTTGCTGTTCATGGCAACAAGAAGTATCATCAGTGCAATTGAAATGTTGACGACGAGCAACAAGTCCAACAGCCAGGGCGGGATCGGGAGAATCATCATTAACACAATGCCAATGATACCCGCAAGGACAGCTATATCTTTAATCTTCAATGAATGTACGGCCTCCGATCCCCTTTTATTTCGTTCTGCCCTTTAGTTTATATACATAAGCCAGCACTTCAGCTACCGCTTGAAACAAATCGGCCGGTATAGCGTCACCAATCTCGGCTCTCTGGAACAATGCCCGTGCCAGCGGCTTGTTTTCCATCGTAATAACACCGTTTTCTTTGGCAATTTCCTTAATACGCAAGGCGACATAATCCTGACCTTTGGCAATAATCTGTGGTGCCTCCATCTCGGAACCTTCATACTTTAACGCAACCGCAAAGTGAGTTGGGTTCGTAATGATTACATCCGCATTCGGCACTTCCTGCATCATACGCTGCATAGCCATACGACGCTGGCGTTCCCGGATTTTACCTTTGATCAGCGGATCACCTTCCATTTTCTTGTACTCGTCTTTGATGTCTTGCTTGGACATACGAATCTTCTTCTCATGGTCATACTTCTGATACATGTAATCAAATATCGCAAGTATCATTAATGCCACTGCAATCTTGATCCCAAGACTTAAAGTGATCGACGCAGCGAAATGTAAAATAGCATCCAATGAAAAATGAGAAAGTGAAGCAATATCTGACTGGTAGCCTTTAATTGTACTGTAAACGAGATAACCGATAATCGACATTTTCAAAATGGATTTAGCAAATTCCACTAATGAGCGGAGAGAGAATATATTTTTGAAACCTTTAATCGGGTCCAGTTTCTCAAGTTTCGGCTTCAAACCTTCCCCTACAAGAAGAAAACCAACTTGCATGTAGTTAACGATCAAAGCAACCAGTAACGCACCCAGCAAAACGGGAGCGATCAATAACAAAACTTCAATGCCATAGCGCATCATAAGCGCCATTACATTCTCTCCGGTGATATCCATACTCAATCGATTGATGAAGATATCTGTAAACAGACGAACTATACGTTCTTTATAGAAATTGCTGAATACCATCATGATCAAAAACACGATTAGGAGAATGGATGCGCCAGATAGTTCAGCGCTTTTTACAACCTGTCCTTTTTTTCGTGTATCCTGTCTCTTTTTCGGGGTAGCTTTCTCCGTCTTCTCCCCTGAAAACAACTGGAGGTCGAGTTGAAGTTTCATCCGTGTCTTTTCCTCCGTTTCACTCAGCCGGGCCTTTGTCCAATGGTTCCAAGCAATTTTTCCATCGATCTGAATATCGCTTCGAACAATTGACTAAATACAAAGGAGAAACTGGGAACCAGCAAAAGCAAAATAGCAAGACCAACGAGTAACTTAAGCGGCAACCCAACTGCAAATACATTAAATTGAGGAGCAGTTTTGGCCAAAAAACCTAATCCAACATCCGTCAAAAACAACGCAACTACAATCGGAGCCGACATCTGAAAAGCCAGCATAAATGATTGACCTAAGGTCTGAATCAAAAATTCAGCAATACTTCCATCTGCCAACCGTAGGAAAAACACATTCGATAATGGTACCCACCGGTAACTGTAAACGATCGCATCCAGCAAATAATGGTGACCATTCATCGTCAGAAACAGAAGCATAGCAAATGCATACTTCAAGTTACCCGTAAGTGGAGCTGAAGCACCTGTCATTGGATCGTATACATTGGCCATACCAAAACCGATCTGTAGATCGATAAAGGTCCCCGCAGTCTGAACTGCCGTCATCAACAGATAAGCCACAAAACCTAAAAGCAGGCCAATTAGAATCTCTCTGATGATCAATAAGACATAACTCAGGTCTGTGGGTACGGTCTGGTCTATTCCGTAAATCAGATAGACAGATAATGTGACAAATGCAGAGATACCTATTTTAACTGAAGCCGGCACATTTCGAGCCGAAAAAACTGGCGCAGTTACAAAAAATGATGTGATTCGACAAAACATAAGCAGAGCGACAGGGAAACTTTGCAACAATGTCTCCATCTGCTAAAGCCTACCCTATGTATCTGTATAGATTATCGAGAATGTTAAACGTGAAATCGACCAAGATATTTAAGATCCAAGGTCCAAACAAAAGTACTGCCAGAAGTACGGCAACAATCTTGGGCACAAAAGCTAATGTTTGTTCCTGAATTTGAGTTGTCGCTTGAAAAATACTGATTGCAAGTCCTACAACCAGAGCTAGTATAAGCATGGGTGCACTGGCCAGCAATGACGTGTATACCGCTTTCCCGGCCAGACCGATAATAAATTCCGAAGTCATGACCGTCCTCCTTTAACTTTCCGGATCAAGTGTTAAAACTCAGTAACAGTGACTTGACAACCAGATACCACCCATCCACAAGGACAAAGAGCAGTATTTTGAAAGGTAATGAGATCATGACCGGCGGAAGCATCATCATCCCCATTGCCATGAGTGTACTCGCGACAACAATGTCTATAACCAGAAACGGAATGAAAATCATAAACCCCATCTGGAATGCTGTCTTCAACTCACTGATTACATATGCCGGCACCATAACAGTAATTGGGATATCCTGATAGGTCTTTGGTTGTTCAGTCTGATTGTACTTCATAAACAGCAGAAGATCTTTTTCTCTGGTGTGACTAAACATAAATTTCTTCATGGGATCCGCTGCTTTTTCAAGTGCCTCTGTTTGCGTTAGCTCTCCCTGGAGATAGGGCTGAAGCGCTACCTGATTTATGGAAGACAATGTCGGCGACATAATGAAAAGTGTCAGAAATAGCGCCAAACCGACCAGCACCTGATTGGGTGGCATTTGTTGTGTACCCAAAGATGTACGTATAAAACCGAGCACAATCACAATCCGAGTAAAACTGGTCATCAGTACAAGCATTGCTGGAGCAATACTAAGCACCGTAATTAACAGAATGATGGACAGTGAACTCGTGCTTGGTGTCCCTCCATCACCGTTTCCAATCTGAATATCAATATTCGGAATGGGTTCGGCAAAGGCAACCGTTACAGATGCCAGACTGATAAGTCCTAATAAACAACACGCTAACCAAATCTTTTTCTTCATGAATCCCTCGACCGATCTGTAGTATTGTCTTTATCCAGGAGCTTTTCCATCTTCTCTTTACGGTTAGGCATCTGCCGAAGTTTGGATTCAAACATTTCGTGAAAAGAAGTTGTGTCCTCTAGTTCCATTTCCCGCGGCGGTTCTTCTCTACGGAAACGTTTTGTCAGCTTGGCAATGAGAGGTGAGAGATTTCCTTGTTGTGCAGCAGCATCTCGTTCAAAGGAATCAATGATTCTTTGGGCCTCTTCCAAATCCGAAACCTTATCTATCAACTGGATGTCTTCACCTACACCAAGCAGATATACACATCCACCAATTTCCATAATTTGCAACGACTTGTTTTGCCCCAGTCCAACTCCACCCAGGGTACGAATTGTGCCGTGCCGGAACATTTGCTGATTCCGTTTGTTTAGAAAACGGATCAGGTAAACAATAAGGGCCAGGATGACGGCCAGGACAACAATCACCCATACAAGCTGTAAATAATAATTACTTCCCACGCCAGCTCCTCCTGGAATATCACCCTGAGCCATCATCATGTCTCTTAAACGCCCAGTGTCTTGCTGATCGCTTCGATAACGCGGTCAGATTGGAACGGTTTAACGATAAAGTCTTTAGCACCTGCTTGAATAGCGTCGATTACCATCGCTTGTTGACCCATCGCGGAGCACATAATTACTTTAGCGTTAGCATCAATCTTCTTGATTTCTTTCAAAGCTGCAATGCCGTCCATCTCAGGCATCGTAATATCCATTGTGATCAGATCCGGACGAAGCTCTTTAAATTTCTCAATTGCTTGTGAGCCATCCTGAGCCTCACCAACAACCTCATATCCATTTTTGGACAAAATGTCCCGGATCATCATTCTCATAAATGCAGCGTCGTCTACGACTAAAATTCGGTTTGCCATCTTGATTCAAGTCCTCCCTAAATTGTGCTTATTGTAATTTCTGAATTCGGTCCCATTGGCTAACGATATCTATAACACGAACACCAAAGTTTTCGTCAATAACGACAACTTCTCCCTTGGCGATCAGTTTGTTATTTACCAAAATATCGACAGGTTCCCCGGCTAACTTATCCAGTTCGACAATCGAACCCTGTGACAGTTCCAAAATATCTTTAATTTGCTTCTGGGTCCTTCCTAATTCTACGGTGACTTTAAGGGGAATGTCCATCAATAAATTCAAATTATTTTCGTCTACCTGACCATACGCCCCATTTTGCAAATTGGCGAATTGAACTGGTTGTACGTTAACATTCCTATTTGGCATTCCACCGTAATGTTGAGGTGCACCATAAGGTTGCTGCGGTGGCATGCCATACGGCTGCTGTGGCGGCATTCCTTGAGGCATACCCATCGGGGCCTGTCCATATCCGTTATAGTCCTGAGCAGGCTGTTGTGGAGCCTGTGGAGCCTGTTGGTGCTGAACGGGCGGCTGCTCCGCAACCGGTGGTGGCGTTGCTGGTACAGCTGTTGGCGCAGGTTCAGGTGTTGATGCCACTGGTGCGCTTGCAGTTGACTCCTGAGCGCCTCCAATCAGCATATCTACCATATTTTTGGCAAAATGTACTGGAAGCAACTGCATCAGATTGGAATCGATCAGATCCCCGATTAACAAACGAAATGAAACTTGGATAAGGGTCTCATCTGCTGGAAGATTACTTACACCCTCTCCACTCTCCAGATTGAGAATATCGATTCCTGGAGGGGAAATATTCACAAAACGATTAAAAATGGTGGACATTGAGGTTGCAGAGGAACCCATCATCTGGTTCATTGCTTCCTGTACTGCACTAATATGGATTTCATTCAGTTCTTCATCGACCGGATTTCCTTCGCCACCCAACATCAAATCAGCGATGACTTGGGCATCTCTCTTCTTGATAACAAGTGAGTTAATGCCTTCGAATCCATCCACATAATTCACATGAACGGCAACATGCGGCTTAGGAAAAGCTTCTTCAAACTGCGTTCGACTAATGATAGAAACTTTAGGTGTTGTAATATCTACTTTGAGGCCTAATAGCGTGGATAAGGCTGTTGCCGCGCTACCAAATGTAATGTTACCAATCTCCCCCAAGGCATCCTGCTCCAGCTCGGTCAAAAAATCATCAACCGTCTTTTCAGCGGGTTCAGAGCTGTTTATCGATTCCGATTGCCTGAGCAAAGCATCGATTTCTTCTTGGGATAAATAATCCTTACTCGTCAAATTCTTCAACTCCTTCGGTGACAATCTTGTCTATTTGCACAGCCACACGGTCTTTGATTGTCCCCGGACTGCCCATGTATTTCAGTTTGTCACCCACTTTAATGGAAAGTCCCTCATCAACTGGTTTGTTCAACGTAATGACATCACCAACGGACAAACCCAGAAATTCTGCAATTGAAATTCTCGATTCTCCCAATTCCGCAACGATTGGTAACTTGGCTTTGTTCACACGCTCTTTTAGAGCATCATACTCCTCCGGAGCTCTCGTTTTCTTCTCCGAAACAAACCACTGATGAGTTGACAACCGTGACATAATAGGTTCAAGAACGACATGCGGTATACATAGATTGATCATGCCTGTCGTGTCACCAATTTTGGTACTGAGCGAGATCAGAGCAATGGTCTCATTGGGAGATACAATCTGCATAAATTGCGGATTGGTCTCGAGCGCTTCCATCCTTGGGGAAATATCCAACACAGTCTTCCATGCTTCCTGCAAACTTTCAAATGCTCGGCTGAATATCCGCTCCATGATGGTCGTCTCAATCTCCGTCATCGATGCGATCTTGGTTGGAGCAGTTCCGGTTCCACCAAGCAGGCGATCCAACATCGCATATCCCACGTTTGGATGGACTTCCATCACCATTCGTCCCTGTAGTGGCTCCGCTTCAAAAATGTTCAATATCGTCATCTTAGGAATAGAACGGATAAACTCATCATAAGGCAACTGTTCGACCTGAACGACATTGATTTGAACGAACGTCCGCAGTTGGGCTGAAAAATAAGTGGTGAGAAAGCGTGCAAAGTTTTCGTGAATACGAGTCAAGCTTCTGATATGGTCTTTGGAAAAACGCACTGCCCGCTTAAAATCGTACGATCTGATTTTTTTCTGAGTTTCTTCCTTCTTCAATTCCTCAGCATCCATCTCACCAGAGGAAAGGGCTGCTAATAGGGCGTCAATCTCATTTTGTGATAATACATCCACCATGTTCTCACCCCCTTACAGGTCTACAGCATGTTCTGTTCATTTACATCGTTGCTATCACAATGGATGAAAAGCTCGTACTACTTAAATTACTTTCTGGTAAAGCTTCATTAATAAGACCTGTTAATTTCTCATTAAATAGTATCCGACCCTTTGCTGTAGCCAGTTCATCAGACTTCGTATCTGCAAGCGTCTGAATGATAATCGGTTTTACGACAATTTCTTTAATTTTCTCGAAATCTTCCTTGGCTTTTACGTCAGCCAACTTGAATGAGAAGCTAACGACAATAACATGATCTGTATCAGCCAAATTGGTTTTAATTTCTCCAAGCTCAGAGGAAACTTCTACAATCTCATCCGCAGTCATCTTCTTGGCTTCTGAAGCTGCCGCCGTATGTGTGTCGTCCTTATTCCCGTTCTGTCCTTGCATAAATACAAACACAACCACCACAATGAGTGTTATCGCCAGCAACATTGTTGCAAGCCAGGGCATCATTTTTTTCATCAGGATTCCTCCGTTTGCTGCACTTTAATAGTGGCTGCCTGAACCCCGATTTCACGGTTGTAATCTTTAATTTTGGAAATAACGTCAGCGGCTTTTTCAAGCACAATCAGTCTCTTTCCAGTTACCAGAGTAATATACGTATCCGGCGTCTCTTCCACAATTTCAACCATCAGCGCATTTAACCACATGGGAGAACCATTTAACCGCGTAACCGAAATCATGCTAAGCCCCCTTGATCAGAGTGGGAGGAGCAAGCTCCCCCACGTTTTAAAAATTCATTAATCAGCTATTAACGTTTCAGGTTAACAACTTCCTGAAGTATTTCATCCGACGTTGTAATGATCCGGGAGTTGGCCTGGAATCCACGCTGAGCTACGATCATCTCAGTAAATTCACCGGTCAGATCCACATTAGACATTTCGAGCTGTCCAGCAATGATTGCTCCCGTTCCGTCCTCAGCACTGTTCGCTGTCAATGGTTCCAGTGCCCCATCCGGATTCGCGTTTGCTGTCATACGGTACAAGTTGCCCCCAATTTTCTCAAGACCTTCTGGATTGACCACTTTTCCGATACCAAGTTGTGCTCCCGCTTCGATAGTTCCGTCTGCCATGGTCTGGTTAATCGTTCCATCCTGACCAATCGTAAAGGAAACGACGTCATCTGGAATGGTAATATTTCCGCCACCGTTATCCAGAACAAACAATCCATCCGATGTCAAAAGGTTACGTGCAGCATCCACATGAAAATCCCCCGCACGAGTCAGGTAAGGTACTTCCTGATCTTCACTCAAACGTACCAAGAAGAATCCATCTCCATTAATCCGAAGATCTGTTGGATTATTCGTTGTCATTGGGCTACCTGCCAGATGCAGCGTATCAATTGAACCTACCGTTACACCAAGACCGATTTGTTTCGCATTGACACCACCACTTGCATCGCCAGGGGCAGTTACCCCTGCCGTTGTTTGGCTCATAATATCTTTGAACATAACCCGACTGCCTTTGAAGCCAACCGTGTTTACGTTCGCAATATTGTTACCAATTACGTCGAGTTTTGTTTGGAAACCCCGCATCCCGGAAACGCCTGAGTACATTGATTTTATCATTTTTAAAAATCCTCCCAGTCTTCATTTGGTTACCGCATCAGTCGGTCAGCGGCATTCCGGCTCCCGAGAAGGGCCAGCCGGTTAAGAAATGATTACGGCACTATCAATCTGAGTGAACACATTATTCTTCATGCTTTCACTATCCATAGCGGTAACCACAGTACGATTTTTGACATTGACGATAAAAGCCATATCCTGCATTAAAATCAATGACTCTTTGGCTCCTTTGGCAGCAGCTTTGTCCAAAGCAGAACCAATCTGTTCCATTTGCTCAGTCTTGAGTTCAATACCACGCTGTTCCAATCGTTTGGCAGCATGATTGCTCAATTTCAGAAGATTATCTTCCAGTACTTTTGCAAAAGGTTTTTCGGGTATAGCCGAAGCTTCTCCCGTTTTAGGTCTTTGAAGCATATTCGGTGTAATCGGGCCTGCGTATAATTGTCCAACCGTTATGCGATCACTCATATCGTTTTCCCGCTATCTTCCGTATCACCCGTTTCAGCGGATGATTCAACTTCCTGGCTCTCGTTCGTTTCAGGGGTTACATCCTGAACATTCTGTACCGGAGTTTGGCTCTCTTCTGCCTGTTTTGGATAATTCACCTGAATGATCTCATCCAGCTTAATCTCGTCGTTGCCTACTTTTGCGTATTGGACGCTATCTCTTACAATGATGGAATCTACAATACCCTGACGAAGAGTCCCGTTATCATCTTTATTAGAAGAAAGCCAACTTACCTCCATGCCAATCATGCCGGATACAGCACCAAGGGACTGGTTCAATGTTTTAAGCTGCGTAGAAATATTGACCAGTTGTTCCACGGAGCTGAACTGTGCCATTTGAGCGATAAATTCCTTATCCTCCATCGGCTGCATCGGGTCTTGATTTTGCAGCTGGGTAATCAGGATTTTTAGAAACTGATCTTTACCCAATTCTTTTGTTGCAGCACTTGTGGTTGCTTTATTGGCTGCCGAATAGTTCGGCCAGGTATTATTCGTTGAGACAATTTCATTAGCCATATGCTCACCTCATTTCTGTTTAAGCCTTAGCACTAAACGTATCTCTCTGTAATTCGTTTCCTTCGACTTGCTCGCTACGCCAGTTACGCAATTCTTCTTGAATCCCTGCTGTAGCTATAGCGTCATCCGATTGTTCCTCACGCTCACGCGAACGGCGTTGTTGTTGAGAGTTACTTCCCGGCTGGCGGCCTCCGTCCTGATACATCTGAGATCCGATTGAACTGTTCTGGGTAACCTCAAGTCGTTCCACTTGAATTCCCTGGGCTTGAAGTGAAGAACGCAGCTGCGTCATTTGTTGTTCAAGCATGTCTTTAGCCATCGTATGCTCAGTCATAAACCGTGCAACCAACTGCCCGTTCTGCAAGGTAATTTGAACATCCAATTTACCTAGATGCTCAGGCCGAAGTGAGATGGTTGCCTCGGAAAATCCTTTTTGCTGGACAATATCCAGCTTGTTAACAACAAACTGTGTCATTTCCTTGGCAAACTGTGATGTTTGCATTACAGGTTCAGCCGGTTTTCCTACTGTTGTACCTGATGAACGCAAGGACAGCTCTCCTGCAGTAATGATGGTTGAGTGTTCCACTTCTCCACCTGCATTTGAAGCAGATGTTGTCTCAGCCTCAGCTTTCACCTGGGTTCCAGAATTCGCCACTGCCGCAACAAGAACTTGTGGTACGACCGAATCCTGTTTGGATGTTTGAAGCGAAGTACTTGGAGCGACCTGTGCAGTCTGATCCTTAACTGCAGTCAATGTATCCAGTATGGATTTCAGTTCAGTCCATCCTTTGTTACTAGTGGTATCCACTCCAGCCTCTTGAAGCTGACTCTGCAGAGATTGTAACAAATGTTTGAATTCAGGAGCGTTCTTCGCAACGTTACTCTCAGGATCATTCATTCCAGCTACTAATTGTGTAAGCATATCTTGCAGAACAAAACGTACTGCTGCCGGATGCTGCGACAATTCAATTGCGGGTACTGTTTTTATGCTTTCCGCTCCGTTCGAAGACTCGTCGGAACCTTCTGCATTAGTACCTGAAGGATTACTTAATTGTGTATACATCTGTTGGATCAGAGTTTGCAAACCTGCAAGCAGAGCTGGGTCATTTTCCAAAGCTTCGTCAAGCACATCCAAATCCGTGAACAACGAATTCAGTACAGCCGTGATTGATGCCGCTTCTCCTTCTTCACTTGTAGCAAAGGAAATCACCAACGGATTGGCAGTTAAACTTCCAGTAGCGCTTGAACTATCACCTTCTGTGTTTCCTCCAGATAACGATTGTGCAAGAGTTTGGAGAAATTCACCGCTAGCACCTGCAGCTGAACCTTTCGATTGTGCTCCAGTCGTCTGACCTGCTCCCGTTGCTTTTGCAGATGCTGTGGATGCCATTTGATATACAATCGACATTTATTTTCACCTCCTCTCGGTTATACAGTGTAATCAACTCTACTTGTTACCCATTAATCTGTTCAAAATTTTTGCAGTTTCAACCGAGTCCTCTGAAGACATGTTCTCAAGCAATTGAGAGCGTGTTGCATCATCTACTGAATTCAGGATGGTCAATGTTTTGTCAGGACTTAACTTGTATGTTTCCAATAATAGCTTGGCACCACTTGAAGCAGACATCGAAGCAAATGTTTGACTAAGCTGGTTTTTATCCAGGTTTTTGCTAGTGGTTGTGGATGCAGTTGAAGTTGCTGCGGTTTCTTTCTTCAATCTGGATTGCAGCGCATCCAGCGCCAGATCCCCGGACGGTTTAGCATCCTTCATCATCATAGTGACGTCGGCTGCTGTTTTCGGGTCCATCTTTTCAAGCACCTTGGTCCGAGCAGATGACTGCATGGCATTCAACAACAATACCATTTCCTCATTCGTCATATTTTGCAAAATCGGTGCAGCTTTGCTTGGGCTCATGTCAGCATACATTTTAGCCAAATCCTTGATTTGTTTCTGATAATCAGATTCCGTTTCGGGCGTTGCTGCTGTAGCCGTTTCAGCCGCTTTTTCCGCATCATCCAACTTCTTCTGAAGGTCAGTGGCCTTCTTTGCTTCGGTTGTTGTTGCTTCCTGTGCTGCCTTGAGCTCTGTTTCTTTGGCGGTTACTTGGGATTTCAGCTTTTCGATTGTGGCTTCAGCACTTTCAACCTGCTGCTCACTCTTCTCCAGCTTCTCCTTCTCAGGATCCAGTACAGGATCAGGTACCCATTCCTTGACTACCGGTATCTTGTTGGCGAATTCAAACAAATTATTACGAATATCTACATTAAATAGCGTTAGTAGTACACCTAGCAATACTACGGTGAATACAATCGGGATTGAAATCATGAGAAATTTTTCCCAACCGCCTCCCGACTCTTTTTCCATGTCGCTATCATCTTTAACAGCCATCGTTCATTCCTCCTTCACGAGACAACTTCGCGTCCGGCTCACATCAATTCGCGCGTCCGGCTTTGGCAGCGAAGCGTACAGTAGCCATCTCGTCCAGATCGTTCTGTTCCCGGAGGAGCATCTCCTGCTGAAATTTGATTTTTGCCTTGTCTCTCGCTCCAAGCCATACTTTTTCATCAACCATCTTACCGTTCAGAAACGTCTGATTCCGTTGCACATTGACCTGAGCATGTTTAACATCACTATTTTTGCGTGAAATGCACTCGTCAAGGTGATGTACATAACGCTGCATCTCCTGCAGACTGTTTACAGACGCTGTATTTTCCGTAGCAGATTGGATAATGCCGATCAGATTACTTCTATCATTAAGAAGTTGTATCAGATGTTCTTCCTCCGTCTGAAGTTTACCGATCGCTGTGGATAACATCCACTCTGCCTGTGTTTTTTCATTACTCTTCAGGTCAACAACTTTCTGGAAATGATATCGAAATTTCATCGTTTACCCATTCATCTCCTTGCAAATTCAAGAATCAAACGTTCCTGCACTTCACTTAAAGTGACTTTCTCGTCGACTTTCTGCTTGGTAAAGTTCCATATACTATCAATCTGGTCTATCGATTCATCTATGGCTGCATTTGATCCCCGCTGGTAAGCTCCAATATTGATCAAATCTTCCGATTCTTTGTACACAGCCATCAAACGTTTCATATTATTAACGGCTTCCAACTGCTCTTCCGGAGCAATATCCTTCATAACACGGCTTATGCTGGCTAGCACATCAATCGCTGGAAAATGACCCTTATTTGCAATGGATCGATTTAACACAATATGTCCATCCAGAATACCCCTTACCGCATCCGCGATCGGTTCATTCATGTCATCCCCATCGACCAGAACGGTGTAAAAGGCTGTAATCGAACCGGTAGGTCCTGTACCCGCCCGTTCAAGCAGTTTGGGCAAACTTGCAAAAACCGATGGCGTATATCCTCTCATTGCCGGAGGTTCACCTACGGCCAGACCCACTTCCCTTTGTGCCATCGCATATCGGGTTACCGAATCCATCATGAGCATCACATTCATTCCACGATCTCGGAAATACTCTGCAATAGTGGTCGCAATAACTGCTCCCTTAATCCGAATCAGGGCAGGCTGATCTGAAGTTGCAACAATGACTACGGAGCGTTCCAGTCCTTCTGGACCCAGATCCCGTTCGATAAAGTCGCGAACCTCACGTCCACGCTCACCTACAAGCGCGATGACATTGACATCTGCTGCCGTATTCCGAGCGATCATACCCATCAACGTACTCTTACCAACACCAGAACCGGCAAAAATACCTACACGCTGTCCCTTACCTACGGTCAACAATCCGTCGATAGCTCTTACACCAACACCCATCGTTTCAAGTACACGTGGACGATCCATTGGATTAACCGGAGTATTGGAGGTAGAATACATCGGCATTCTGGATGGGAGAAGGGAACCGTCTAGCGGCTGCCCAAGTCCGTCCAGCACTTTACCGAGCAATTCGGAGCCTACCTGAACGCCGAGTGGTTTACCCGTACCTACTACATCGCAACCAGGACCAATGGATTGAAGTTCACCCAGTGGCATAAGCAGCACTTTGTTATCTCGAAACCCAACAACTTCGGCTTGTAGAGGTTTGGCCGATTTACCAGGATAGATATAACATACGTCACCGATACTTGCATCTGGCCCTTCTGACTCCACCATAAGACCAATGACCTGAGTAACTTTGCCGTTAATACGAACAGGATCGAATTGGCGCAAATGTTCCATATATCGCTGTGAACTAAGAACCTTCATGTTGATTTTTTCGCTCCTCATCCTCAAGTGCTATGCGGACCAGTTCTTTTTTAATCTCAGCAAGCTGTGTATCAATTCTCGCATCTACACTTCCGAACGAAGAACGAATGACACAACCCTTATCTTTGACCGTTGAATCAGGCAAAATCTGCAATTCTGCCTGAGAGTCAATGGACAGAGATAATTCTTCACGAGCTGCCTGTACAAATGAAAACTGATCAGGTGCCACACAAAGTGTGATCAAACCCTGCTCCCGTTTACGTGACAAACTCTGACGGATCAGTTCCAATGTATGATCGGGTTCAATGGTAAGTTGCTTATCAATGACCTTCTCAGCGATCCCGCAAGCGAGCTCCACGAGGAACGGTTCGGCTTCCTGAATGATCTGATCTTTAGCTACATAAGCTTCCTTGAGCACTTCCTGGGCTTCATTCATCATCTTTTCGATCTGCACCTGGAGATCCAGTTCAGCTTGTACCTTGCCTTCTTCAAAACCCTGTTGGAAACCTTGTGAACGAAGTGCTTCGGTCAGATGTTCATCCTGTTGTCGTTGTTCCTGCCACCAGCTATCGATCTGTTCACGGGCTTCTTGAAGCATGCGCTCTGCTTCTTCTGAAGCTTCACGTACTTGCTTTTCTGCAAACTCCTTGGCATCTTCCAGCATCTCTGCGGTAAGACGTTGTGTTTCTTCGTCCACGCGTGCTTGAAGCGTTTCTGCTTCAGAACATTCAGCACTATCACCGTATAATTCCGCTTCAGACTCCTCAGCACCACCATAATGATGATGATTTTCAAGTTTTTTGCGGTCATCAACGGGTACATACTGGAAAGACTTAATCAAATTAGACAATGATATCATCTCCTCCACCGCGTGCGATAATGATCTCACCGGCTTCTTCCAATCTGCGTATCGTTCCTACGATACGTGTCTGAGCTTCCTCAACATCACGCAATCGCACAGGTCCCATGAATTCCATCTCTTCTTTGAATGTCTCGGACATCCGTTTCGACATATTCCGGAACACGGCATCCCGAACTTCTTCGCTTGCCACTTTGAGTGCCAGCTGCAAATCTGCGTTGTCGATATCCCGAATAATGCGCTGAATCGAACGATCATCCACATTGACGATATCTTCGAATACAAACATGCGTTTTTTGATTTCCTCTGCAAGCTCAGGATCCTGAATTTCAAGCGAGTCCAAAATGGTACGCTCTGTACCACGATCGACTCCGTTCAGAATCTGAACGATCGATTCAATACCACCCGCATTCGTGTAATCCTGCGTTACGGTAGAAGATAGTTTCTGTTCCAGAACCCGCTCCACTTGAGAGATGACTTCCGGCGAAGTACTATCCATAACAGCCACCCGGCGAGCGACATCTGCCTGTTTCTCTTGCGGCAAGGATGATAGAATCGCCGCAGCTTGTTCGAATTGCAGGTAAGACAGAACCAGGGCAATCGTTTGCGGGCTTTCATTCTGAATAAAGTTCAAAATTTGGTTCGGATCCGCTTTGCGCGCGAAGTCAAACGGTCTGACTTGCAGCGTAGCTGTCAAACGGTTAATGACTTCAAGTGCTTTTGATGAACCCAGAGCTTTCTCCAGGATTTCTCTGGCGTAATTGATACCGCCCTGTGAGATATATTCCTGCGCCAGACAGATCTGGTGAAACTCGGCCATGATCATGTCCTTTTCGGAAGAATCAACCTTGCGAACGTTGGCAATCTCCAACGTAAGTTGCTCAATCTCCTCATCACGCAGATGTTTGAAGATCTGAGCTGATACTTCCGGACCTAATGTAATCAACAAAATTGCTGCTTTTTGTCTGCCAGTCAAACCTTGACTGCTTGCCTTCGCCAATGCGTTCACCTCTATTCGTCAGCCAGCCATGTACGCAGCAGATTGACGAATTCGTCTGGCTTTTTCTTGGCCAAACTCTCCAATTGTTTGCGCACCTGACTTTCGTTCGTTACACTGTCCAGCGTAATGGACGGGAACTCTGTTGCTATTGGAAGAGGAATCTCTTCTTCTTCGACTTCGTTTTGTTTGCGGCGACGGCGTACTAACAAAATAACTACCGCTGCGATCAATGCCGCTATGAGTGCGCCTCCACCCCACATCATCGTTGAGGAAAGCTGGAAACCTGTATTGTCTGCAGAGGCAGACTGGAATCCTTGTGACATGACTGAAACTTTCTTTGTCAGATCGGCGTCACTTATTATAGTGCCTGAGTCTGCCAGTGAAGCACGAACAATGTTAACCAAAATGTTCTCAATTGCGTCCTGAACCGGTCCCTGTAATTCTGTTTCTCCATTCGGTGGTTCAACTGCAACATTAATGGTTAAGTCTTTTACAGTATACGGACTGGAAATGATATCCTTGGCGATTCGATTAACATCGTAGTTTATAGTACTTGATGATTCTTCAGAGGTAGAGTTACCGGCTGCATCAGATGATGGGTAACCCGGAACTTCCTCTTGTCCTGTGCCAGCAACACCACCTGTTGGATTGCTTGCGCCAGTGTAGCTCTTTTGAATCTCCTGCACACTGATCTCGATGCCTTTCATATTATCTACATCAACAGGTGTGACCAGATTTTCCTTACGTGTTTCTTTGTCAAAATTAAGCTTGGAGGCTACCAAAACATTAACTTTGTCTTCGCCTACAATCTGGGAAAGGAATTGCTTCACGTTATTACGGACATCGTTTTCAAACTTTTTCTGTAGTGCCATGTTCTCTTGAACTTCGGAAGACAACCCGCCACTGCCACCTCGGGCAGTTGGAATCAATTCTGCTTCATCTGTGTTTGTAATCGTGATATTCTCAACAGGCAGATTAGGAATTGCAGTTTTGACCAAGTTAAAGTATCCATCTACCGCTGCCTGATTTGGGTGATAACCCGGTTTGAATTGGAGAGCTACCGATGCTGATGCTTTGTCTTGTTCTTCTAAACCAGCAAAGATGTTATCTTTCGGCATATTAACCAGTACTTTAGCATCCTGTATCCCTTGCATCCGCTGAAGTAACTGTTCAACTTCTCCGTTTATAGCGTTGTTGTACTTTACATCAAACTCTTTATCCGTCATCCCGATGGGGGATGATGACTCCTCGAATGACTTATACCCTAATGAACCATTCTGAATAATCCCTTGAGATCCAACGTTCACCTTTGCAATTGCAACACTTGTACTCGGTACAGATATGGTCTTGCCATCTGAACTTAATTTGTATGGAATGCTAGATGAATCGAGATAACTGATTACGCCCGCTGAATCACTTGCATTCAAATCTGTAAAAGCAACTTCATATTCCGTTTTTGACAATTGCATCGTGAGTACAACTGCAGCCAAAATCAGAAACAGGAAGGTGGATATAAATAATACTTTTTGCTTTTTGCTAAAACTATTCCAATACTGGGATGCCTTATCCCTGTACTGGGCGATTCTCTCATTCACTCTGTCACCCCATCCGAAACTTTGCTTAGTCTGTCCTTACTCAACCCCAGCCGTTTCATAGGTTGACGATCAGGAGCAGCATCGCAGCTGCTTTGTTGTAATGATCAGCGCTATTATCGAAGCGCAAGTAGGTTATTTTATAACTGCGTTCGCATAACTTCCTGGTATGCTTCGACCACTTTGTTTCGGACTTGAGTTGTGAGTTGTAGGCTTAACAAGGCCTGTTCTGAAGCAATCATCACCTGATCCACATTCGCTTTGCCGACCAAAAATTGATTCGACATTTCATGCGATTGAGCCTCCTGTGCTGCAACGGAACCTAATGCATTCTGTAAGTATGTACCGAAGCTCTGAATGGTTTCGGCTGGTGTAGAAGGCTTACTTTCGGTTGCACTCTTCATCTGTAGCGGTTGTATCCCCTGTGTGCTAAACATGTTGTTCTGAATCATTAATGTCCCTCCCCTTCATTCCTGGTTTTTATTTTTCTTATTTTCATTTCTAAGCAGATTATCTTCCAATCTCCAAAGCTTTGGAGATCATCGCTTTGGTTGAATTCAGTGCTGTTACGTTTGCTTCATAGGAACGCGAGGCAGAAATCATGTCAACCATTTCTTTCGCAATATCCACATTAGGCATAAATACATATCCTTCTGCGTTTGCATCCGGATGAGAAGGGTCATACACAGGCTTCAAAGGTGACTGATCCTCGCGAATCTCCGTTACTCTTACGCCATCTCCTGAACCGCTACCTCTCATCTGATTTTGCAGCATCGTACCAAATGACGTTTTATTCGGCTCAAGCACAACCATTTTACGTTTGTAAGGGACCGCTTCACCATTGGATACGCTCGCGCGCGTCGTCTCTGCGTTGGCAATGTTGGAAGATATAACGTCCATCCGCAACCGTTGGGCTGTCAGCGCTGAGCTACTGATACTAAAACTATTACTAATGTTCAATTTGGGTTATCTCCCTTCCACGCCAACACGCATGATTTTAATTTGTTCGTTCACTTGCTGAATATAAGCGTTATAACGCAACTGATTCTCCGCCAGAAGACTCATTTCCCTGTCTATATCGACATTGTTTTCGTTGTTATTCATGGAAGTTGACTGGTCCATATTAACTACTGGCGTTGGTACGGAAGAGGAAGGACCTATGACAAAATGCCTTGCATCAGTTACTTTACCCTTAAGAACAGGCATATCTCCATTCATTTGCCCTTGCAACATTTCTTCAAAAGAAACGTCCGAGCGCTTGAAATACGGGGTATCGGCGTTCGCGATGTTGTCAGCAATTGTTCGTTGTCTGATATTGGACGCATCGAGTGCACCTTGCAATCTTTTAAAGCTGATATCGTTTAAAAGATTCACAATCCCCCTCCTCTCTTTAGAAGTAATGGAAAAAGATTGAATCTTTTCCCTTGAAAATTCTTATGTTTTTTTCGACAAAAACATTCGTCTTTACACGGTTTTCTAGGACTTAAGTAGAATTAACTCTGATGTTGTCGTATAACATAAGTTTCTTCGAGTTTGGGATTTATTACAATAAGAAAAAAGCCCTATCTTTTCTGAAAGACGGGGCTTTTTGTGTATTTTCTGCAAATTATGAATTTTTTCGTAAATGTTCGGGCCCAAAACAAAAGTATGTTAATACTCTCCCTTATTGTTCTTAAACATTCTTTAAATAAAAAAAAACTTTCAAGTCTCAATATGAGCTTATAACGCCCGTAATTATGTATATTTCCGAATATTTTTTAGTTGAGAATGTTAGAATTTTTTGCCGTCATACTAAGGTTTTATGAACATTATGATGGGTATACATACAAAGCTGTATATTAATCAATTGACAAGTTATCTTTCAAGAATGAACAAAACTCGTCTTGCCCACACAACACTTTCTTAACAATTAAGTGGGGTCTATATATTTTAATTCTAAGAAAACAATTAGTGGCTTCACACTTTTCAACAATTCATCATTTTGCGCATTTACGCAACATTTACCAATCTATCGACTAAACCGATGACCAGACTTGGAATAAGAAAAATTCTTTTAATGGGAATCATTGGGTATGGAACTGAAGAATAACTACCACTCCGATAGGTTTTAACTTCGTATACATGCGGCACAAGTCCTAGGTTTTGTCGATCCGTATAACAACCACACATCTTTTATCGGTTGTAACTTCAAAATCCTTTAGATAGAAACAAAAATAAACGATATGCGTCAAGTAAGAGGGCCTTTATGAATCGCTAAAGGATTGCTTCCCTTTGTCGATCACACAAATGTTCTCTACTCTCTTGCATACCGTTCATTTATAGCATCATTTTAACAACTACGTTGCTAGTCCCATGTTACAGGATATACTGACTCAAATCACGATCAAGCGCAATATCATTTAATTTCTCCCGGACATACTCAGGAGTGATAACCATACGTTCCAGTGTAAGCTCAGGTGCCTCAAAGGATAAATCCTCCAAAAGCTTTTCAAGAATCGTATGCAATCGACGAGCGCCTATATTTTCTGTATTTTGATTGACGGATTCAGCCAATTTGGCAATCTCGCGAATGGCCTCATCCGAGAACTCAATCTCAATATTCTCTGTCCGCAACAGATCAACATACTGCTTGGTCAGTGCATTTTGGGGTTCAGTCAGAATGGATACAAACTCCTCCAGTGTTAGACTGCTTAGTTCCACACGAATTGGGAAGCGTCCCTGAAGCTCGGGAATGAGATCAGAGGGTTTGGCGACATGGAATGCGCCAGCTGCCATAAACAGGATATAATCCGTTTTGACAGGGCCATATTTCGTCATTACTGTAGAGCCCTCTACGATAGGCAATATGTCACGTTGCACACCCTCACGGGATACATCAGGACCACTACCGCGCCCTTGACTGGCAACCTTGTCAATTTCATCTATGAAAATGATACCTGTCTGCTCTGCTCGACGAATGGATTCTTGTGTAACATCATCCATATCGATCAATTTGCCTGCTTCTTCCTGGGTCAACACTTTGCGCGCTTCTTTAATAGCGAGCTTGCGCTTTTTCGTACGACGAGGTAAGAGGCTGCCAAACATCTCCTGCATATTCATGCCCATCTGATCATTACCTTGTCCAGCAAACATGTCCATCATGTTAGGCGCAGTGTCTTCGACATCAATCTCAATGATGTCATCCTCCAACTTGCCGGACAACAGATCAAACTTGATCTTACGGCGGCGTTCGGCAACCCCAATATCCGGTTCTGGCTCATCCTGTTCCTGAACGTTGTTGCCATTATTACCAAAGATCATCTCAAAGGGATTACGCTGACTCTTGGACTTAGACTGTGAAGGAGCCAAAATATGTACAATTCGCTCATTGGCGGCTTCTTCAGCTTTGTCCTTCACTTTTTCAGTCCGCTCCAACTTCACCATCCGCAATGATGTCTCAATCAGATCACGCACCATCGATTCAACGTCACGGCCAACGTAACCTACTTCCGTGAACTTGGTAGCTTCCACTTTCACAAATGGCGCACCTACCAGTTTAGCGAGGCGACGAGCGATTTCCGTTTTACCCACACCGGTAGGTCCAATCATCAAGATATTTTTAGGCACAATGTCGTCCTGAGTGTGCTCAGGCAAAAGGCTACGCCGATAACGATTACGAAGAGCTACCGCTACCGATTTTTTAGCTTTCTTTTGACCTACAATATACTTGTCAAGCTCTGCAACAATCTGTCTCGGTGTTAACGCTTGAGTATTCATATTGCTTCCCTCCTACCAGTATGTTGAATTTATTTTTCCTAACAAGGACAAAGAATCCCCTAGACGTCCTGGAGCAGATTACAGAATCATGCTCCACTACGGGAGATTTCTTTGGCTTATAACTCTTCTACAATAATATTACTATTGGTATATACACATAACTCCGATGCAATCTGAAGCGATTCACGCGCAATATCTTTCGCTTCCAGGTTTACTGCATGACGTTTCAACGCACGCGCAGCAGATAAGGCAAAGTTTCCACCTGATCCGATAGCAATAACGTCATCATCCGGTTCGATAATCTCCCCGCCGCCTGAAATGAGCAGCATACCTGATTTGTCCATCACAATCAAGAGCGCCTCAAGCTTACGCAAGATCCGATCCTGACGCCAATCCTTGGCAAGCTCTACCGCGGCACGCTGCAAGTTACCATGGTGCTCCTCCAGCTTACCTTCGAATTTCTCAAACAGGGTGATCGCATCCGCCACAGAACCAGCAAAGCCAGCAACAACCTGTCCGCGGTACAAACGTCTTACCTTCTTGGCTGTATTCTTCATCACAACACTTTGGCCCATGGTCACCTGACCATCTCCTGCGATTGCTGCCTTACCATTATGACGAACAGCACAGATCGTTGTAGCATGAAATGACATATCCATGATATCAGCATCCTCCCACGAATAATTTATACGCGTTCTGGAACAGTTAGACCTTCTGCCGCAGCAAAACTAGTGATGCCATCCAGTGCACGCTGTGCAAGAGCTTCATTTTTTTCCTTTTTGTTACGGATCTTCGTTTCAAGCTTCGGCAACAAACCAAAGTTTGCGTTCATTGGTTGGAAGTGCTTGAAGTCAGCAGTTGTAATATACTGAGCCATACTGCCAAGTGTTGTTTCTACCGGCAATACCACCAGTTCCTGCCCAAGTGCTGCTTTGGCTGCGTTCATGCCGGCAATCAGCCCTGATGCAGCAGATTCCACATATCCTTCTACACCCGTCATCTGACCTGAAAAGAACAGGTTAGGACGCTCTTTAAACTGATACGTAGGAAGAAGCAGTTTAGGAGAGTTAATAAATGTATTTCGGTGCATTACGCCATAACGAACAAATTCTGCATTTTCAAGTCCAGGAATAAGAGAAAAGACACGTTTCTGTTCTCCCCACTTCAGATGCGTTTGGAAGCCCACCAAGTTATACAGGGTTCCAGCTGCATTGTCCTGTCTAAGCTGAACAACCGCATGTGGCAACTCTCCTGTATGAGGATTAACCAGACCTACCGGTTTCATTGGACCAAACAGAGCCGTCTGTTTTCCGCGTTTCATCATCACTTCGATTGGCATACAGCCTTCAAAGTAGATTTCTTTCTCAAACTCTTTTAATTGAGCGACTTCAGCAGTAATGAGAGCTTCATAGAAGACATCAAACTCTTCTTCTGTCATCGGACAGTTCAGATATGCCGCTTCACCCTTATCATAACGGGAAGCCAGATACACTTTATTCATATCAATTGAATCTTTTTCGATGATCGGTGCAGCTGCGTCATAGAAGTAGAAATACTCTTCCCCCATTAGTGCCTTGATTTGCTCAGACAATGCAGGTGAAGTCAGCGGCCCCGTTGCAACAACAACGATGCCATCTTCCGGCAAAGAAGTTAGTTCCTCATTCACCACTTCGATGAGCGGATGCTGGTGCAACGTGGATGTAATCTCACCTGAAAATCCATCCCGGTCCACAGCAAGTGCCCCACCTGCGGGAACCGCATGTTTGTCTGCTGCTGACAATACAAGAGAATTGAGCATTCTCATTTCTTCTTTTAACACACCCACTGCATTGGTCAATCCATTCGCACGCAACGAATTGCTACATACCAGTTCTGCAAATTTATCCGTATGATGAGCTGGCGTTTTCACAACAGGTCTCATCTCGTATAATTTTACGCGTACGCCGCGACTTGCAATCTGCCAGGCCGCTTCTGTTCCTGCCAGCCCGGCACCAATAACGGTTACTTGTTGTTCATTCGTCAAAATCATTTACCCCCATAAAGCAATTTCATATTTCACTATAATTGAATTGATTCACATATATACTAATCTGCTGATTCGTCATCCGGTTCATCCACCGGCTCCTGATGATCACATGAAGTACACTGCAATCGTGCTCCCTTTTTGTTCCGCTTTTCAATCATTAGCGATCCGCAACTTGGACATGGTTTAGCTGAAGGTCTGTCCCATGAGACAAAATCACATTCAGGATATTTGTCACAACCGTAGAAAATACGTCCTTTTTTACTACGACGCTCTACAACATGACCTTCCTTACACTTCGGACAAGTCACGCCGATATCCTTGATAATCGGTTTGGTATTCCGGCAATCAGGGAAGCCAGAGCACGCAAGAAACTTGCCAAAACGTCCGAGTTTATAAACCAGCGGTTTGCCGCACTTCTCACAGATCTCATCCGATACTTCGTCTTCAATCTCGATTTCTTTCATTTCTTCTTCCGCAAATTCAAGCCGTTTCTCAAAAGATTCATAGAATTCTGCGAGTACTTTGACCCAATCCTCCGAACCTTCCTCCACATGGTCAAGATCACCTTCCATGTTTGCGGTAAATTCTACATTCAGGATTTCCGGGAAAAACTCTTCCATCTGTTCGATGACCAGTTCACCAAGCTCCGTTGGCATGAATTTCTTTTCCTCAATTGCAACATATCCGCGCTTCTGAATGGTCTCCAGTGTTGGCGCATATGTACTCGGACGCCCTATACCCAATTCCTCAAGCGTCTTAACCAACCTTGCCTCCGTATATCGGGGTGGCGGTTGTGTAAAATGCTGTTTTGGCTCAATCTCCTGCTTCTCAAGCACATCTCCACTTTTCAACGGAGGCAGCAGACGATCTTCATCGGTTGTACCATCGTCGTTTCCTTCAACATATACCTTCATGAAACCTTGGAATCGTACCTTCGAACCTGCTGCACGGAAAATGGTGTCCCCCGCAGCAATATCTACAGAGAGTGTATCCAGAATAGCCGAAGACATCTGGCTCGCTACAAAACGTTCCCATACCAGTTTATACAACCGGAACTGATCGCGACTCATGAATGACTTGATTGAGTCAGGGTCACGCAGAATTGAAGTTGGACGAATCGCTTCATGCGCATCCTGAGCATTAGCTGCTTTTTTGGAATAGTTTCGTGGAGTCTCAGGTGCAAATGGCTCACCATACTTACCAACGATATATTCTTTGGCTTCTTCTTGTGCAGATGTCGCAATTCGTGTGGAGTCCGTACGCATATACGTGATGAGACCTACTGTGCCTTCTTTTCCAAGGTCTACACCTTCATATAGTTGTTGGGCGACCGACATCGTCTTGGAAGCTCTGAAATTCAATTTACGTGCCGCTTCCTGTTGCAGAGAACTTGTCGTAAACGGGGCGGAGGGGTTACGGCTCCGTTCTTTCTCTTTAACTTCCTTGATCGTAAAGTCTGCACCTTCGATCTGTTTCAGGATCTCTTGCACTTCCGCTTCACTGCCCAGCTCTGTTTTGGCCCCGTTCAGTTTATGAAACTTGGCTTCAAACGGATTGCCGTCTGCTGTCAGTTTGGCGGTAATGCTCCAGTATTCTTCCGGCTCAAAATCATCAATTTCATTTTCACGATCTAAAATGATTTTAACAGCCACGGACTGAACTCGGCCTGCTGACAAACCTTTTTTCACTTTCTTCCATAATAACGGACTAATTTTATATCCAACGAGCCGATCCAGAATACGTCTTGCCTGCTGCGCGTTAACTAAATCCATATTGATTTTCCGCGGCGTTTTGAACGCATCTTTGACCGCCTGTTTTGTAATTTCATTAAATACTACCCGGCAATCTGCCGTATCGTCCAGTTCAAGGGCATGGGCTAAATGCCATGCGATAGCCTCACCTTCGCGATCCGGGTCAGCTGCGAGATACACTTTTTTCACTTTCTTACGTGCATCCTTCAGTTCTTTCAGAATTGAACCTTTGCCGCGGATCGTAATATATTTCGGATTAAAATCATTCTCTACCTCAACGCCGATCTGACTCTTTGGCAAATCGCGAATATGCCCCATCGAAGCTTTTACGATGAACTTGCTGCCTAAATATTTGCCTATCGTCTTCGCCTTTGAGGGCGACTCCACGATTACGAGTGCATCCGCCATAGGTTCATCCTCCTCTCAGTCATGAAACTGTCATGAAACTGTTTCTGTAAGCTTATGCATAGTTAATAACTTCTGCTAATTATATATTTCCACGCACTACGTAGGTTGTAGCTTCGTCATACCCTCGCGTATTTAGTGCCTGGTAATTGGCTAATCTGCTTTTTTATGATTAAAGATAACAGAACTGAATGCAAATGTCCAAAATCCCAACCAAGCAGCTCAACCATTTGATCCAATGATTGTTCTCCCTGTTCCAACAGATAAATCACGCGTTGTTCATCTGGAGAGAGCTTAACCTCAGCGAATATCCCTCGCCCGGAAGGCTCGGTTGTTTCGGTCGAACGTCCTCTATTGTAAGGAAGTTGTTCTGCATTTGGCAAGCCCAATCGATACTCTTCCAATACATCTGCTGCACAAGTGACCAATTTGGCCCCTTGACGGATAAGATTGTGTGCTCCCCGACTTTTCGGCGATGTAATAGGTCCAGGGACTGCAAATACATCCCTGCCTGCTTCAAGCGCAGCATCTGCTGTAATGAGTGAACCACTGCGAATGTCAGCCTCAACAACCAATGTTCCCAGTGTCAGACCGGCAATGATTCGATTCCGTTCCGGAAATAATCCCTGGCGCGCTCTCGTATCTGGTGGATACTCCGACAAAAGCAGCCCCGTCTCCGCGATTCGCTCAGCGAGACTTGTATTTTCGGGAGGGTATATATTATCAATCCCTGTTCCGAATACTGCGATCGTTTTTCCCTTTGCACGTAGTACTGCCTCATGACATACGCTATCAATACCGCGGGCAAGCCCGCTTACAATCGTCAGTCCTGCATTGCATAATTGCTCTGCAAGCTTTTCCCCAACTTTGCGTCCATACACGGTTGGCATACGAGTTCCCACCATGGCAATAGACGAATCGTGTAGCAAACTAACATCCCCTCGAGCATACATTACCCAGGGAGGCTGAACGGTTTCCTTCATTAATATGGGATAATTCTGATCCAGATAAGTAATAACCTCTATCCCCTGATTGTAAACGTGTTCTCTTTTACTCTCAATCCAGTCGATAGTAAATTGGCTAGCCAAACGGGCAGCCTGATCTTTGCGCAAGCCTGCTGCGACCCAGTCGCTTTCCCCATAATTCAATAGTTCGGTTAATTCATGTTGTCCCAAAATCAGTTTCGAGATTGTTTTCTTGCCAATACCCTCCATCTCATGCAACCCAAACAAGATCCATCGTTCTTCCATACCATAAACCTCCCAAAGTGGGAAGAGATCTTCCCTCATATTGTGTGTTAAGTGACCACGGAATGCAAGCGTTTACGCAGATGAGAGACAATTCCTCCCCCTTTTCCCGTAAAAAAACGCAAAAAAAGCAACCCTTCGCCCTGTTCAAGGACAAAAGGTTGCTTACCTTTTCCGTAACCATAATAGTCGGTCTACCAGAAATAAATCATTTCCGAGCCGTTTCTTCTATTATAACGAAAAAGAATTAATGTGTCGTGCACAAATTCAAAATACCGCGTTCCTCAAGTACACTCACCAAAGTTGAACCCATCTCAGCAGGAGTTGGTGCTACTTTGATTCCACATGATTCCAGCTTCGCAATTTTCTCTTTGGCTGTACCTTTACCGCCAGAGATAATAGCGCCAGCATGGCCCATCCGTTTGCCTGGAGGCGCTGTTACGCCACCGATAAAGCCAACAACCGGTTTGGTCATGTTTTCACGTACCCAATCTGCAGCATCCTCTTCAGCTGTACCACCAATCTCACCAATCATGATGACCGCATGAGTCTGTGGATCTTCATTGAACCGTTTGAGGATATCAATGAACTCGGAGCCTTTTACAGGGTCTCCCCCGATTCCTACAGCAGAAGATTGTCCAATGCCACGTGTCGTCAGTTGATGAACGGCTTCATAGGTAAGTGTTCCACTACGGGAAACAACGCCTACGTGCCCTGCCATATGGATATAACCAGGCATGATACCGATTTTACATTCGCCTGGTGTAATGACACCTGGACAGTTTGGTCCGATCAGGACGGTATTTTTACCTTCCATGAAGCGGTCAACCTTGATCATGTCAAGAACCGGAATACCTTCTGTAATACAGATTACGAGGTCCAGCTCAGCATCAACAGCTTCCATAATGGAATCTGCTGCAAATGCAGGAGGAACGTAAATGACGCTCGCTGTTGCGCCTGTAGCTTCCTTCGCTTCCTGCACAGTGTTGAACACCGGCAGACTAGCTACTGTGCCGTCTTCCAACGTGATATCCACATTAGTTCCGCCTTTACCCGGTGTAACTCCGCCTACCATCTGGGTTCCGTAGTCCAATGCGCCCTTCGTGTGGAACATTCCCGTTGAACCCGTAATGCCTTGCGTAATGACTTTTGTATTTTTATCGATCAAAATACTCACGTTGCTTCACATCCTTACGGTTATTTTTCAATTCCCGGACAGCTCCGGTACTAAGGAATGAACTTATTTTACGAGGGCAACAATTTTCTGTGCACCATCGGCCATGGAATCAGCAGGAACGATATTCAGGCCAGATTCACCCAGAATACGTTTGCCAAGCTCCACGTTAGTTCCTTCAAGACGAACAACCAGCGGTTTGGTCAGGCCAAGCTGCTTCGCGGCTTCAACAACACCATTGGCGATAACATCACAGCGCATGATGCCACCGAAGATGTTAACGAAGATCCCAGCTACTTTGGCATCGGACAAGATGATCTTAAATGCTTCAGTCACCTTCTCCGTTGTCGCACCGCCCCCAACGTCAAGGAAGTTGGCCGGGTCTCCACCGTAGTATTTGATAATGTCCATCGTTGCCATCGCAAGTCCCGCACCATTGACCATACAGCCGATGTTGCCATCAAGTGCTATGTAGCTGAGGTCGTATTTGGAAGCTTCGATTTCTTTTTCATCCTCTTCATCCAGGTCACGCAGTTCCAAAATGTCTTTATGACGGAACAGGGCGTTGGAGTCAAAGTTCAATTTTGCATCTAGCGCGATAACGTTTCCATCTCCGGTAACAACGAGAGGATTGATCTCGGCAATAGAGCAATCTTTTTCGACAAATGCAGTGTACAGCGCGAGCATGAACTTAACAGCTTTGTTCACCAGTTCATTTGGAATCTTAATGCTGTAAGCCAGTTTACGGGCCTGGAACACTTGCAATCCAATGGCAGGGTCAATGATTTCTTTGAAAATTTTCTCAGGTGTAGCTTCAGCTACTTCTTCAATCTCAGTACCGCCTTCTTCGGAAGCCATCATAACTACACGGCCTGTGGCACGGTCCACAACAACACCCACATAATACTCTTTGCGGATATCGCATCCTTCTTCAATCAGAAGACGTTTCACTTCTTTGCCTTCTGGTCCTGTCTGGTGTGTTACCAATACTTTGCCCAGAATTTCGGAAGCATAGGCACGAACTTCATCCGTACTCTTTGCCACTTTTACGCCGCCGGCTTTACCCCGGCCACCTGCGTGAATTTGCGCTTTAACAACAGTCACCGGACTGCCCAATGCCTCTGCGGCCGCAACCGCTTCATCGACTGTATAAGCAACCTTTCCGTTTGGAACGGTAACTCCATACTGTTTCAGTACTTCTTTTCCTTGATATTCATGGATATTCATTCTCGAATCCTCCTATCAACATGACTGCAACAAGGCGGGTTGGTAGACTAACAAAAGACAAATGTTGACTATTTTCACTTAAACCCAATTCATTGTAACACGTTTTTAAAACGCTTTCCTTAAAAAATTAATGTTTAATAGACAGTATTTTGATATGAGTATGATCCCATATTGTGAATGCTTGGGTATATATGGAAAAAACCTCAGCTAAAAACTGAGGTTTCCTTGATGTAAAACTACATTTTATTTTTTGGCTGCGTTCGTGTTGGTTTCGTGAACTTTCTCCAGCAATCCTTTGAACTGACCCAGCAATGTTTCAAACTCTGTACTGTTCAAACACGCATCTCCCTGAATGGATTCAGGTATGGATAATGCCTTGTTCCGCAACTCACGGCCCGAGTCGGTTAGTGTAATTAATACTTTTCGTTCATCCTGAGCCGAGCGTTCGCGATTAATAAGTCCTGCTGACTGCAAACGTTTGAGAAGGGGTGTCAACGTTCCCGAATCGAGATAGAGAGCCTCCCCGATCTCTTTAACCGTACATTCTTCACGTTCCCACAAAACCATCAACACCAAATACTGGGAATACGTTACGCCGAGCACCTCCAGATAAGGCTGGTACATCTTCGTAATCTCACGTGAACAAGCATATATGGCAAAGCATAATTGGTTATCCAGCTTCAAACTGTCAGTCTGCATATGTCTTTCTCACCTGCCTATTGTGCATTCTATTCCTTATAACACAGGAACTATAGTTCTATACTATCACAAAATAGAAAAAAAACAGAATAATTGAGCACAAATGATTTTACTAATCAATTTAATTATGATAAATTAGATTGTGTAAAACATAAATATGAATAGATGACCAGCAGTACATCCCCATAATTCAATAAAAATAATACATAAGGTCAATGGAATAGATTCGAGTTTTCTTGCGCCAAATTTGATAATCATAACGAAAGATATATATAGACCATCTTCACCATAGCTATTTAATGTTTTCCTTCCATAACTAAAATTCAGGGATCTGGAATGATGACTACAGCAATGATAATGACAGGTTGACTCCATGATTCCTTTTATATAAAATGCTTAGTAGAAGCTGAGGAAGCACCTTAATTCGTAGACTGACCCGTATTATGCGGAGTCAAGAATCGAGTGAGGTGTTTCTTTGTTATGTACGGAAAATTGCACAGTGCGTGTTTGTACGGAATCGATGGCGTTCTGATCGAGGTGGAAACCGATTTATCCAATGGTCTGCCACAGACGTCCATCATCGGATTACCGGATTCAGCCATTCGTGAGGCCGTTGAACGTGTCCGTGCAGCGATTAAAAACTGCGGATATCAGTATCCTTTACAGCGGATCACAATCAATCTGGCCCCCGCTGATCTGCGCAAGGAAGGATCCTCCTTTGACCTAGCTATTGCTATTGGTTTACTCATGACAAGCGGCCAGCTTTTACTCCCTCCCAAGGAACGGACACTAGTGGTTGGCGAACTGGCGTTGGACGGTTCGATCAGGTCCGTGCCCGGCATTTTATCCATGGTGGATCTGGCCAAACGACAAGGCTTTACCTCCGTGCTCCTGCCTTTGGATAACGTGGAGGAAGCGTCACTGATTCGAGGTATCCAGGTGTTTGGCATTCGTCATTTACAGGATATTGCTCCAGAAAACCCAGATCAACCCGCTAGCTCAGTGGGGATACCAAATAATTCGAATGCAGGACCAGTCGTGTTGAAAAATTATGTACACCTCGCTGCTCCTATAACGGATATGACTCATAAGATGGCGGATAGGAAGCCAAGACAAACACCATTATTTGCAGATGACTATAGCGATGTTCTGGGGCAGCATCATGTAAAACGCGCGCTTATGATTGCAGCAGCAGGCATGCATAACATATTGCTCGTTGGACCGCCAGGCACGGGCAAAACGATGTTAATCAAACGTCTGCCTTCCATCCTTCCTCCTTTGTCAGAAGATGAAGCGTTGGAAGTCACCAAAGTATTAAGTGCCGCAGGCAAGTTGAAAGAAGCGCCTCAAGGCCTGATTGCAGACAGACCTTTTCGCTCGCCTCATCATACAATATCCACTTCTGGTCTGATTGGAGGCGGTGGTATCCCGAAACCGGGTGAAGTGAGCCTTGCCCACCGGGGCATATTGTTTCTGGATGAATTACCTGAATTCCAGCGCCAAGTGCTGGAGGTATTAAGGCAGCCGTTAGAGGATCGCACAGTGACAATTAGTCGGGCACGCGCTGCATTCACCTTTCCGGCCCAGTTCATGCTAGCATGTTCCATGAATCCCTGTCCCTGCGGATATTTGTCCGCTCATTCGGAGGAGCAACGCTGCATATGTAGTCCAGCCCGTGTTGCCGCATACCGAGCCAAAATTTCAGGACCACTGCTGGACCGCATTGATCTTCAGGTTGAGGTTCCTCCACCAGGTGAGTGGCGCAAGTCTGCTGCTTCCCCTTCCTCTGAAGAAATGCAGGCAAAAGTGATCCATGCTCATCTAATTCAGGCTACACGTTATGCCAAAAGTTCCGTTCGTTGGAATAGCCAGCTTTCGGGCACGCTTTTGCGACGAACGATCCATCTCCCCCAAGAGGCAGAGCAACTGTTAGAGCAAACGCTGCAAACGTTAAACCTGAGCATGCGTGCACATGATCGGATTATCAAGATGGCACAGACCATTGCCGATCTGGACCATGAAGGTGAAATTGTGACAGCTCATGTGGCTGAAGCCATCCAGTATCGTCAACTGGATCTTAATTTATTTTGAAGCTATTTTAAGAAGCATATGGAAAAAGAACGGGTCGATTTACCCAAAGGCAGTGAAATGGGCATGAAACTGTAGACAGCAGAGGAAGATCGAGAAAGATTTCTTATGCAGATTCTACAATGCGGATACGCCAACATGATAAAAAACGTACAAGCCCTTCTCTTCTGTGAAGAAAGGTACTTGTACGTAAATTTCCCTGTAACATAAGGGGATCGTATATAGCTAAGGTCTACAATAATTTAACAATTTATTATTCAAAAAGAGTGAGTTTGTCCTTAGCTGGTGTGCGTTCTTTGGCAGAAGGAATAACATCAGGGTATCCCATATAAATCATGCCTACAATCTTCTCTCCCGCCTCTATTCCAAGCGGTTTGCGGAATTTGGGAGCGTACAAAAATGGCTTGGTCACCCAGAACGTTCCAATGTCTTCACTCCAGGCTGCAAGCATAAAGTTCTGGACCAATGCACTGACTGCAGCGAAGTCTTCGTCCCAGATATTCTGTCTTGGATCTTCTTCCAGCACGACAAGCATAACGGATGGAACTTGCATAATATTGGCTGAGAATTTGTTATCTTCTCCCATTTCTGCATCAATAGCCTCAGCCAGTTTCTTCCGTCCATTCCCGGTAAACAATAAAAATCTCCAAGGTTCACGCAGTTTATGGTTAGGAGCCCAGACTGCGGTGTCCAGCAATTCTATAATCTGCTGTGTAGGAACAGCTTCTTTTTTGAATTTTTTCACCGTACGACGGTTTTGAATCGCATTTCTGACTTCATTTATTGTTTTCGTAGCTTTATTCATCGGCCGTACCTCCTGTTTATAAAATCGTTTGCAACCGCAATAGTGATTCGCGGCTTTGTACATTCAATATAATTTCTTTATGACATAAAAGATTACCTGTTTACCTTCTTGATTATACACCCATCTGATCGCGAGATTCAAAGGGGCGGCAGAGATCATTACCGTTAAGGTCATTACGAATAGAAAAGACGACTCTGAATTTTGATTCACCAAGAGGGATCATCAAGTCAGAACCGTCTTTTATTCTCATGTTATTCATTCACATATCATATCAACGAGTAATCAATCGTCGTAACTCTCCCCTTCAAACGTGCCATTCCCTTCAAATGTGCCATTAACAAAATCCATTTTGTTATACTTCTCCTGGTTACCTGCAGCATCTGTACTGTAGTACTCTACCACCTTGACATCAGGGGCATAAAACTTGACGGGTCCTTCATAGTTCTTCCATTCTCCCCCATTGATTCGATATTGCGTTGTTTTTACGCCCGAACCTTTGACTTCGTCTGTTGCCTGAAGTCTGAATGTAAATCCTTTGATGTATATTTTCCCGTTCACAGTATCTGTAATAGGAACTAATCTGTACTTGGTTACTGGAGGTGTAATATCTGCATCCTTCTTAAGTACGATATTAAACGTATTATGATCTCCTTGTACGAGGGTAACGTTCTGAGTAGATTTTAAGTATCCTGTTGCTTCCCCCGTTATTGTTCTGGTGCCTGTTGGCACGCGCTTTATAAAATAGTTACCTTGAGCATCTGTTGTTGCCGAACCTCCAGCATTAACTTTAGCCCCAATTACTGGATTGCCCGACTCATCTACAACTTTTCCCCGCACGTGTGCCGCCTCTGCCAAAACAACATCCACTCTCAAGGTTCCTCCCTCACGGACACTCAATCGACCCTGTTCATATAACATATAATCATCGGCATCTACCCTATTGCAGTGTTCGGATTATAGGCGTAATCAATTCCTGTAACCACATATCGACCTTGCTGATCAGATTTCACTATACGATCAAAGACACTTGATACTTTTATACGAGCATCTGGAACAGGTTTGCCCGCCTGATCTTTGACCGTTCCCACAATCGTGGAAGGTTCATAAATACGAAAATCTAGCTGTATTTGTTCTCCACCGGACAATCCGTAGGAGCTATAGTGTCTGTACGTCACATAACCCTCTGCTTCAACTACAAAAGTAATTTCCGTATTGTCTTCAACGGACTCAATAATACGATACCGTCCATTCCCATCCGTCTTCACGCTTTTCTCTGACGTATCTCCACGATAATTAAGCCAATACTTTACAGTAGCGTCCTGGACAGGTAATCCCTGACGATCAATAACTTTACCTGATACACTTGCCTGGCTAGACGGATCGGCTGCATAAGAAACTCCGGAATACATGATTCCAAACAATATGAAACATAAAGATAGTGTACTTAGTCGAATGATCCATTTGATACTTGTCTGCATCTTCTCACTACACCTCACCATTTATTTTATTGATCAAACATTCCTCTTTAACCTCTTAAATTAACTGACCATAAGTTCAAGCTTCCAGAATTCTCCGTCCCAAACATATTGCCAAATCCCCTGTCCACCGTTCATGGTCTCGCTGATATCCAGCACTTCCATCCGAGGGCACTCCCATACTTGTTTTACTGTGTTGTTCGAAGTATTCTGAAGCTCTTTCATACATCCCACCAACCTCTCTTTAAATTTCAACTTTCTTAGTTTATTACAAATGATACATTTTGTATCTATAAATTTCTGAAATACAATGATTTTATTATCAATGCTCTATCCTCTGTTTAATGATTTCATAGTTAAATCAAAAAAAAGCCGCAGTTCCTGTATAAAGAGGAACTACGGCTTTAGTATATTAACTAATTTTAAAACTAAAACGAATGCGAAGATAAGACATAATTAAACTTGTACTTCGAAATCACTGACCAACTCACATCAAAAAGATACAATTCGTATCAATTAATATAGCAATAACTTTGAGTGTAATTCTTAAAAAGCATTAACAATATGATTCACAGAGACAGGTTTTCCTGCTTGATCGAGCATTACGGCAATTACATCAAAACGGATCTGAAGTTCCGTCTCTCCCGTCATTTGCAAATAAACGGATGCGGTTGAACGCACCTGCTGCATTTTACGCATATCAACCGATTCCTGAGGTGTACCGTACTGAGCGGCTCCACTTCTGCTTCTTACTTCTACAAAGACAATCAGACCCTCGCAGGAAGCAATGATGTCAATTTCACCGCTACGGCAACGCCAGTTCTGTCTAATGATCCGATAATCGTTCTCTCGCAACCATTGACAGGCAGCCTCTTCACCTAATCGGCCTTTCTGCTGTCGTGTGAGCTTTAATCCTGGCTCCTGACCCAATCTACGGTCTACCATGACTCATTTTCCTCACGTCCTGAGGCCATTCGATCTGCACGGTAGACGTACGTTAGCACCTCTGCGACCAGTTGATACAGTTCTGCCGGAATCTGTTCATCCAGATCCAACTTGGAGAGTACCTCCACAAGTGCTGCATCCTCCTGAACTGCCACGCCGTTTTCTCTGGCTTTATCCAGAATGGCTTCTGCCACTTTACCGCGCCCCTTAGCTATAACAACAGGTGCTTCACTCTCTCCAGGAACATATTTTAGGGCAACCGCCTTTTTGGAGAGCAGGTCCGGTTGTGACGACTCGTCTTTCATACCTTCAAGTCCACCCCTTTGTAACGTTCAGGACTATAATCCGAGGCCGTCATTTTCCGCTCCGCGCCCGGCTCCTGGCCCACAGGCCACGTTTCCGCCTTGAAGGTCAGCAGTTGATAGCCCAGCTTGTCCAATGCCTGATGGATGACCTCTCGTCCGCTCTCCAGGAGCGGTCCCATTCCTTCGCGATCATTCAATACACGCAGACTGACAATGTTATTAACCACATGGACATCTACCAGAGTAGGCCCAAGACTTTTCATGTCCAGATCAAACCATAGACGGCAGTTGGACGCATCCAGCTCTCCACGAGGTCCACGACGTGATTGAATCTGAACAGACGCCGTTTCTTCCCCGTCCGGTCCAGTGATCGGAATAAACCAGTGCATCTGTGCAAAGGTAGCACTGCGATCTGTCGTCAGCAATAACTGCTGACCTGTCAGATACTGCACGGCCTGTCCGGCGGCATCCTTAAGCGCCGCCGGTGCACCTTCGCTGCTGGCAAGCTGCAGCAGCAAGCCCTTCAGCGTGTCCGCATTCGCCGGACTCGCCGCATCCCCCACGCGCGGCTGCGCTGCCGCGCCGTGAACGGCCTGCTGCTCGTGCTCCGCACCGAGCAGCTTCAGCACGCGCCCCACCCACGGGTCCCCCTCGTGGGTGACAGGCGCGTGCACTGCCGCAGCTCCCGCAGGTGCTGCGGCATTACCGCCAGCCGGCGGCGCATCAGCGCCGGCTGGCAACGGCTGCGGCACGCCTCCGGCAGCCGCAGCCGCCTGGCCGCCCTGCGATGCAGGGGCGGCCTGTGCTGCCGCACCAGGCTGTGCCGGTGCGGCAGTGGACGCGCTGCGCAGGGCGTCCAGCAGCGCCAGCAGCTTGGGCGCCAGCTGCGCTGCCGTAGGCGCTGCTGGCGCCGCCTGGCCTGCTGCGGACGGCGTCCCCGCAGCAGCAGGCGTTTCAGCGCGGCCGTCAGTCCGCCCGGCCGCGCCTGTTTCAGGCTGGCCTGTAATTACACGGCCAGCCACAGATTCAGCTGCCGCCCCCGGTGTACCCGGGCGGCTCCCGACTTGGCCCGCGTCAGCTCCGCGCGGGCTCTCCCCAGGTATTCCGGTTCCAGACGGAATACCTGCGCCCCCTTTGCCAGCCGTTTCAACGCTGCTGGCAACTGCCTTTGCCCCGGCTTCAGCATTTCCTGCCCCTGCGCCAGTCTGCAGGTTTCCTTTCACCGCAGTACCTGCATCCTCTGCCCCGCCATCCGTCATGGATATAGATCCTGCCAATGCCGTTTGTCCTTGTTGCGTCGACAAAGCAGGCGTTCCGGTTCCAGTCACCTGACGACCATTGCTTGATGCAACCAATCCTTCTTCCGCCTGTGATGCATTCGGCACAACAGGTGCACCAGCCATGACTGCTGGTTTCATCGCAGCAGATTGTTCTCCAGGCAATACCGGTTTACCTGTAGTTTGAGTAAGCATCGTTTCCAACTGGTCAGCCAACCCACTTAACAACTGGTGCAGAGGGGGGCCAAACACCGTCTGGTGTAATCCTTTTACTGTTTCCGCCGTAACCGGAAGACCACGCTGAAAAGCAATCCCCGTCGCCTGCACCCATTCTTCCACAGGAACCTGTGCGGGTTTGGCAGTCATCATATTCTGGACCATAGCCACATTATCCTTCGTTAGCGGCAATCCGCTACGCTGCATGGCAAGTAACAGCTCCCGGTTCCCTTTTGTATCCGGCAGTCCTACATCCTTAAGCAGGTTGTTCAGCGAAGCTTGTGGCAGCTCAGCAAGTGCACCCGTCATAGGTTTCATTACCGTTATGCCATTTTCACCTGGAGGCTGCACTTGAAGCAACGTGGTCTCACCCGGACGGAGTGGAGTCTCCAACTTGGCGCGCACTTGCACACCTTGAATCTGCAGAACTGCTTCTCCTCCATCATCGGATACACTAACGACGGAGCCACGAACCACCTGACCTTCCTTTAATTCAAGCGGTTTGGCATTGCCGGGCTTACTATCTCCCATTAATCCCTTTATCATGGAACCGATATTCAAATCTCTCCCCCTCCTTTCTTCAAACCTGTGTTAAAACAACGATTGTTGCTCTCCAAGCAGGTTGCCCAGAAAACTGCGCCGATGCATCGGGGTTGCCCCCAATGCCATAATTTGCTCCCGATGAACTTTTGTTGCATATCCTTTATGTATCGACAAACCATATTCCGGATATAACGTATCCCATTCTTCCTTACACAGCCGATCTCGCGTTACCTTGGCAATAATAGATGCCGCTGCGATCGATTGACTATTAGCGTCACCTTTAATGATGGATAGTTGAGGTACATTTACATCCACCTTCTCGGCATCCACCAGCATATAATCAGGAGTTTCTCCCAATGCTTCAACAGCTCGTTTCATCGCAAGTCTCGCAGCCTGCTTGATGTTAAGCCGATCAATTGTCTCTGCATCCGCGTACCCGATACCTACCGCCAGCGCTTTTTCCATAATGATGTCATATAATGCATCTCGTTTTTTCTCCGTTAATTTCTTGGAGTCATTCACACCTTCCAGGATAAGATCCTTCGGTAAAATAACCGCCGCTGCAACAACATCCCCAAACAAACAGCCCCGTCCTACCTCATCAATGCCAGCAATACGTTCAAATCCACTGTCCCAATACTCCCGCTCGTAGAGCAACAGGTCTCGAGGTTCACTGGCTTCTTTTTTCTTCTTTGGTCCAATCGGTGTATCCAGTAGATTCAACCCGATCTCTTCATTATTTTCAAACATAATACTCATCTCCTCTACCCACGCATTTTCAGCATGCGTATCACTTACAACTTTTTTATAATATAGACGCAGATCCTCTGTCTTTTGTTCTGTACAACCTGTCTCTCACAGCAAAACTTTTCCTTGAGGTTTACAATAATAAAGATAGTTATGTCTTCATTTATCGGTATTTGATGGTTTAAATTGAATATATCAGACCTCGTCTAATTTAAATTGCACCACCATTCATCATAGCACGAATTAGATGCACCTGATATATAGGTCAGCCAATTCCATAAAGCGTACTGTTCTTCAATCCTCTTCCATTTTATCGTTTTCGACGTATGTTCCAGCTCTTCTTCCGCGTTTGTATACACAAAAAAACGACCGCTCCCGGTAATCCGGTAACGGCCGCTTCTTTCGGCACTTGTATATATGAAATGAACAAATGAAGATAATGATCTTCATCGTGTAGAGTCCATTTTTTTAATAGGGAGCTTCCATAGAAAAACGTCCCATTTTTCCCGCTCGCAGTTCACGCAGAAATGCTCGTGATGCCTTTTCCAGATCAATGCGTCCACCGCTTACAACACATCCACGGATACGACCGACTTGTTCCATAATCGCAATAACACTGTCTGAATCATCTGCATCTTTGGAGAACTCCTGAAGTCCGTATCTCTCTTCAAGAGCGTCCCAGTAATAACGCATCAGGTAGCTGATTCCAAAAAAGGCGATATCCTCTGCATTCAAAATTTCCTCTTTGATTGCACCTGTTACGGCAAGACGATAACCTACATTTTGATCTTCGAACTTGGGCCAAAGAATACCCGGAGTATCCAATAACTCCATTTCTTTGCCAACTTTGATCCACTGTTGCCCCTTCGTCACACCAGGACGATCTCCTGTTAACGCAATACTCCGTCCAGCCAGTCGGTTAATCAGTGTTGATTTACCTACATTGGGAATCCCTACGATCAACCCGCGAACCGCACGAGGATTAATCCCTTTGGCAATTTGACGATCAATTTTTTCTTTAAGAAGAAGCTTGGCCTGAACGGGAATATCTTTAACATTCGTTCCCGTCGAAGCATCTACAGGAAAAGCGGTAATTCCTTCTTTTTTGAAATATTCAATCCATTCTTGCGTCACTTTTGCATCTGCCAAATCCGATTTGTTCAACAAAATCATCCGGGGTTTATCCAGCAATATTTCATCAATCATTGGATTACGGCTGGAGACAGGCAGACGGGCATCCAATAGTTCGATGACCACGTCGATGAGCTTTAACTTATCCTGAATCTGGCGTCTGGCTCGAGTCATATGACCTGGAAACCATTGTATCGTCAACTTGTCTTCACCTCATTATTTACTTCAATTTCAGTGGTTGATCCACTTGATCTCACCGATCGGCCAGAAAATCACATCTGCACGACCAATAATATCTTTTAACGAAACATAACCGATCATACGGCTGTCTGTACTATTTGGACGGTTATCTCCCATGACAAACACATGACCTGCCGGCACTTTGCCATCAGGGAACTGTTCATTCGGGAAATCCTTCACGTTATAGGTTCCACCATTTGCTTCAGCTGCATCAATGGCTCCTTGAATATACGTTTCATCAACCTTTTTACCGTTAACCATCACGGTATCGTCTTGAACCTCAACGGTATCACCTTCTACAGCAATAACACGTTTAATGAAATCTCGACCTTCGGATGGTACGTGGAAGACGATAACTTCACCGCGCTTCGGTTCTCTGATATCATATAAGATTTCGTTGACAATCACACGTTCACCCGTTTCAAAGTTCGGCTGCATGGACGGACCGTCCACAACAAACGGTTTGAAGAGCAACCACCGAATGAGAATGACAAGAACTAATGCGATAACAATAGCTTTAAGCCATTCAACAATTTCATTTTTGGCTTTTTTGGATCGACTATTTTTCTCTTCGGCAGGATTGCCCTGGTCATGTTGAACTTCTTGTTCCATTCAAGATCTTCCTCTCTTCACAGTACATGTTTATAGCAGTACACACATCCAGCATTCTGTATCGTTCCAATAACTCAATGGATGGATACAAAACATTCACATCAGTTATGTAATCTTTCACCAAGCATTACAGTACATTTAATCCACAATTCAAATGCCTTCAAGAGGTTGTTCAAAAAGTCGGTACTGAAACCGGTCTTTTGAACACGCACTTCAATAACTGACTTTACAAGCCTCCCGGACTATTCACCGCATGTGTTGCCATACCATTTTACTCGGAAGTGTACCTCCGGTTCAACTTTTCCCGGACAAAAACGAAAAGGGCTTGTCTCCAAGCCCTTCCCGGTATCCGTTATATTAACGAATTTCTTTAATTCTCGCTGCTTTACCGCGTAGTTCACGAAGATAATAAAGCTTCGCACGACGAACTTTACCACGGCGAGCCACTTCGATTCTATCGATTTTAGGGGAATGAAGCGGGAAAGCTCTTTCCACACCTACACCGTAAGAAATTTTACGAACTGTAAAAGTCTCACTGATTCCACCACCACGGCGTTTAATCACAACACCTTCGAACAATTGGATACGTTCGCGAGTTCCCTCGATTACCTTAACGTGCACTTTCAAAGTGTCACCAGGACGAAAACTCGGAAGATCCTTGCGAAGTTGTTCTTGTGTAATCGCTTGAACGATATTCATCTATGACTCCCTCCTTCCATACAGGCGTTCATACTTCTTCCAGAGATCACCTTGTCTCCTTCATCATCCATAGAGGACCGCCGTATTCCACATAACAGACTTATTGTATCACGCAGCATATCAAAACACAAGAGAATTTAAACAAATGCCTATTGTTCAATCTGCCACTCTGAAACTCATCCATCACATGTTAACTTCATCCTAAAATACATTCTCCCATATGGATAGTGAATCAACGCTCTAATCTGCAAGTCAACCTGATACAGGAAAAAAAACTGTAACTTCCAGTGTAGTAATATCGTCTATGATATAACTTATTGACCACTTTAAAAGGAGAATACCCAGACTTATGAAATATTGGAAAAAGATCACACTTGTCCTACTCGCCATGCTCACATGCTCCATTACACTATATTCATATGCCGTAACTCACCCAACGAATGCACTGTCACACAAAGCCTGCACATCCTGGGACATAGTCAAACGCAAAGCATTCGAGCTGTCACACACTGACTTCTCCAACCAATCTGCGCTGGATCGTTCTACCTTCAGGATTGAACAAGGTACTGCTACAGAAGTACCTGTACTGATGTATCATTACATAGAGCCCAAATTGAATAATCACGAGACAGATAATAAATCCATCATTAATCTGGAGGATTTTGAGCAAAATATGAAATACCTGCATGATGAAGGCTACCGCACGATTACACTGGATCAGCTTGAGCAATATGTTAGCGGGAAGATTTCCCTGCCACAGAAATCCATTGTGATTACCTTTGATGATGGATACCAGAACAATTATACATTAGCTTACCCTGTGCTTCAAAAATATAATTTTCATGCCTCGCTGTTTGTCATAGGCAGTAAAATTCAAGATCAACCTTCGGAATTTGAGCCCGCAATTAACAGTTTCATCTCCAAACCAGAGATGCAGGCAGCAACTGATGTATTTGAATTTAACAGCCATACCTATAACCTGCATCACAAGGGATTTATGCGCTGTGGTAACAGTGTTCCTGTCGGTCTGGACACCAGTCTTCTGGATGATGATATCCAGCATATGAAGCAAACCGGAATAGACACACCTTATCTGGCCTATCCTTTTGGTTATACCAGTACACAGATGATCTACAAGTTACAGCAACATGGATATCGCATGGCCTTTACCGTAAAGTCTGGATTTGTGCATCCAGGAGATCATCCCATGAAGCTGCCTCGCTTGACGGTCACGACAGGTACTGATTTGGCGATCTTGCTTCAACCCGAATCCAGTCCGCAGAACGAATTATCTGCATCGGAGAATGACCAGTAAAATCTAGATTTTAACTTCACCGCCCGGATACAGAGTCGAGCTATACAGCATTTTAAGCTGTGGCTTGGCTCTTTTTGCATCGGTAAGTGATAATGTCATCGGAGAGCTGGAATACATCACCGCTTCCTCTGCGTCATAGATAATGATCTGTTCTTTCCCCGTCTGAACCAGGTCTGCATGCACCGCATATCCCTCTTTCGGGAATTCAGTAACCGTTTTCATATCTCCATCTACCAAAGAAGGCAACACATCTCCACCTCTGCGATACGCCAAAATATAATCGAGTCCACCCTCATCCCAGTTACACACAGGCTCTATAATGGTTAACCAGCCCCGAGTCGCGCGATTTTCTTTCCAAATTTCTTGCCCTGCGCTATCCAGCATGAACATTCCATCCTTACCATGCTCATCCCCTCGGACAATCCGGTCCAGGCCTGCAATCTGTAAACCTTCCATTCCAGTACAAAAATGACCCAATGCAATATGCTGTGATTCAATCGAATCTTCATAACGCCACTTCTCATTACCATAGCGGTCCATCATGACCGTAACACTGCCACCAATGACAACCTCAACTTGCCCATCACCGTCAACGTCTCCAAACCATATACAGTCAGCATGATCCTCGAGATTATGACAAGACCATAACAACGTCCCATCATGATCCAGCATGTCATATCCGGCCATCACTTCATCTTTCCCATCTCCATCGATGTCATATACCCATGGAAAATGTCCCGGATTCCCTTCATGCTTCCATAACAAATTAAAATCATGGTCGAGTGCCCATAACGTCCTATAGCGGTCTTTCAATATAATGTCCATTTTCTGCTGGTTACCCGTCAGGTTGGCGAGAATAATGCAGTCATGTGCTTCATCCCCTGGCAGATCACGTGTTTCTTTGATCTCTCCGGTCCGGCCATCCAACACGAGAAATTGTTTGTCCATGACACACAAAACTTCATTATTTTCATCTCCATCCCAATCTGCGATCTGAGCGGGATAGTCTGAACCCGGACCACCTGCATCCGGATCAGGAGTTCCAACCTGCCATAGTAATGTTCCTTCCAGATCAAACGCAGTCAAACAACATACCTGATGTGGGACATACCGATCGTCTATACCCCCATCTGCCTGTACCAGCAACATCTCAAGTCTGCCATCCCCATTTAGATCTCCCAAAAGCATTTTGCAGCGTTCTCCAGCTTGGCTAATATCTACTCTCGCGATTTCATAAGGCTGATGATTCATAACCTTCCTCCTCAGCTATCTTTATATTCAATTCCAGCTGAGTTCACCATAAAGAAAATCCCTTTCTTTTACAACCCTATTTAGAATCATGCAAAAAAGTTCAAATCTGCAATAAAGTGCCTACGTAATTAAACCATTTAAATGAATGATTTTAAACCCACTCTAAAAACTCAAGGCGATTGCCAAAAGGATCATTTATATAGAAACGTCTTACTCCTTCATCTGCTCTTGCTTCGTCATCGACAATATGAATTTGGTTATGAATGAGATGATCACGCAACTGATCCAAATGTTGTACATGAAATGCCGGATGAGCTTTTGTGGCGGGAATAAAATCTTTTTGTACTCCAATATGCACTTGGTGTCTGCCACACTCGAACCATACACCACCCCGTTTTCTCAGAATTTCAGGTTTGGGAATCTCCGTCCAGCCTAACAGGTTATTGAAAAAATGACGTGCCTCCGCTTTACAACCTTCAGGTGCCGCGAGCTGAATATGATCAAGACCAATAATATTGTAAGTCATTCATACACCTCCTTTTGTTTCATTTGATGAAACTCAGTTTCATTATTTATACTTACATTTTATAAAATATACTAATGAAAATCCAGTATTCTTTTCAATGTACACAAAAAAAAGCCAACCTTTGGTATCAAGGTCGGCCTTTTCGAACTCTGGAAAATAATATTTACGTGTTTATACGATACATATACTTACTCTGTGCTATCTTTACGGTTCGGGCGTATCTTTTTCAACCAAATACGTTCTTTATCCGTCAAATCGGCCTTTTCCAACATCTCCGGTCTGCGCTCCAGCGTACGAAGCAACGACTGTTCTCTGCGCCATGCCTCAATGTTCAGATGATGTCCCGACAACAGCATATCCGGTACTTTCATGCCCCTAAACTCGGGTGGACGTGTGTAGTGTGGATATTCGAGGAGTCCAGTACTGAATGAATCCGTCACAGCACTTGTCTCATTGCCAAGCACACCGGGTATAAGACGTACGATACTGTCGATCGCAACCATAGCAGGTAACTCCCCACCCGTGAGTACGTAATCACCAATGGATAGTTCATCCGTCACGAGAAATTCGCGGATACGCTCATCGTAACCTTCATAATGTCCACATATAAAAATCAGATGATCTTCTTGCACAAGTTCTTCTGCTTTTTTCTGTGTAAACGTCTCACCTTGCGGACACATTAGAATGATACGTGGAGATTTCATCGATGCCGCAGCTTCTCCGCGTTGCTCCAGAACATCTTCTACAGCAGCAAAGATCGGATCTGGTTTCAGCACCATGCCCCCACCCCCACCGTAAGGAGCATCATCTACTGTATTATGTTTATTGGTCGCATAATTACGGAAGTTGGTTGCACCAAGGGATACGAGCCCCTTCGTTTGAGCTTTACCCAGAATGCTTGCTCCGAACACACCGTCAAACATCTCCGGAAATAGCGTTAATACATCCACTTTCATGTTACAGCAGCCCTTCCATCAGGTGAATCTTCACTTGCTTCTTTTCGATGTCCACATCAAGTACTACATCATCAATAACGGGAATCAGCACTTCTTTACCTGCAGGCGTTTTGACAACCCATACATCATTGGCACCCGGAGTCAAAATTTCAGAGATGGTTCCAAGCGTTTCACCCTCTTCGGTGATAACCGAACACCCAACGATTTGATGGAAGTAGTATTCACCTTCCTCCAATTCAGCCAGATTCTCTTTCAACACTTTGGCCATGCCGCCCTTAAACTTCTCTACTTCATTAATATTGCCATACTCTTTCAGACGAAGAATATACATATTCTTATGCAAACGTGCAGATTCCACGTTAACTATGACGGGATGATTATCTGGTGTAAAGAAAAACAACTCTGCATTTTTCGCGAAACGCACTTCTGGGAAATCGGTTATAGGCATGATTCTCACCTCACCGCGAATTCCATGCGTATTAACGATTTTACCTACATTCATAAACTCTGCCATAAATCCTCCTATAAAATTAAATCAAATTAAACAGGTACCTCGACTCTGGTACAGCCGTTCCGGCGACGGTTCGTTCTTTCGATCGCTGTTACCCCCTCATTTTGAAAATTGCTTTAAAAGGTGAAAATGAGGTGATAGCGTATGCTTCCGATGTAGCTTTCTTTCAGAAAGCTTTAAGGCGAGCGCTAACGCTTCTCCAGAATCGATTCCGTCCCCTGTACTGCTCCGAAGTCACTCATACCCCAAAATTTAATACATTATAATATCTAGTCTAACATATTAGTTTCAGCATGCACGAAAAGGGGCTAGGACATGCATCCTAACCCCCTTTCGTATATCTTTAAGATATGATATCAACGGTAACCCGTTTATCCATCTTAACTGCTGCTGATGTGACGACCGTACGAAGTGATTTCGCGATTCGTCCCTGTTTACCAATTACCTTCCCGACATCGTCAGGATGAACGGTTAACTCATAAACGACAAGCCGGTCTTTCTCAACCGTCCGAACCGCCACATCTTCCGGATGATCGACTAAAGCCTTAGCAATTATGCTTACTAATTCTTCCATAGATGACCCTCCGAATCAGCACTTTATTTAGATAATTTAGACTCGTGGAACTTCTTCATCACGCCCGCTTTGCTAAGCAAGTTGCGGACAGTGTCAGATGCTTGTGCACCGTTTTGAAGCCATGCCAATGCTTTATCTTCATCGATCTTAACAACAGCCGGTTGTTCAACCGGGTTGTAGTAACCGATCTCCTCGATAAAACGACCGTCACGTGGGGAACGGGAATCCGATACCACTACGCGGTAGAAAGGAGCTTTGTGAGCACCCATACGTTTCAGACGAATACGAACTGCCATTTGAAAATTCACCTCCTTCAATGAAATCTGTATATGATCCAGCTTTGCTTAAATCAACGGAAAGGAAACTTCATTCCTTTACCCATACCTTTAAGCTGCTTCATCGCTTTATTTTTACCGCCTTTAGGTCCCATCATATCCGAGAACTGTTTCATCATGCGGCGCATCTCATCAAACTGTTTGATCAGACGATTTACTTCAGCCAGAGATGTTCCGCTTCCGGTAGCAATACGCTTCCGGCGGCTATGGTTGATCATGTCCGGGTTACGTTTCTCCTCGGTCGTCATTGAGTAAACGATCGCTTCGATCCGGCCCATCTGTTTATCATCAACCTTCAGATCCTTGGCTTGTTTCATCTTGCCCATGCCGGGAATCATATCCATGATCTGGTCGATTGGTCCCAGCTTTTTCACCTGATCCATCTGCTCCAGGAAATCTTCAAACGTGAATTCTGCATTACGCATCTTCCGTTCCATTTCCTTGGCTTTATCGGTATCAATGTTTAATTGTGCTTTCTCAATCAGAGATAACATATCACCCATACCGAGGATCCGTGAAGCCATACGTTCCGGGTGGAACGGCTCCAAAGCGTCAAGTTTCTCTCCAAGGGAAGCAAACTTGATTGGACAACCCGTAACTGCTTTGACAGAAAGCGCAGCACCACCACGAGTATCTCCATCCAGCTTTGTCAGGACAACCCCGGTCAGATTAAGCTGCTGGTTAAAGTGTTCTGCTACGTTAACCGCATCCTGACCTGTCATGCTGTCTACGACAAGCAGTACTTCATCCGGATTCACTACGCTGTGAATCTGGCGAAGTTCTTCCATCAGTTCTTCATCAACATGCAGACGTCCAGCTGTATCGATAATGACATAGTCATTACCGTTATCTTTGGCATGTTGAAGACCTTGACGTGCGATCTCAACAGGGCTTGTCTGATCTCCCAGTGTGAATACCGGCGCTTTGATCTGCTCGCCAAGTACTTGCAACTGTTTGATCGCTGCCGGACGATAAATATCTCCTGCAACAAGCAATGGTCTGCTGTTTTGCTTTTGCAGCATTTTAGCCAGTTTACCCGATGTGGTTGTTTTACCAGCACCCTGCAAACCAACCATCATCAGCACCGTAGGCGGTTTGTTCGCTTTAGCCAGTTTTGCTTGGCTTCCACCCATCAAATCCGTTAGTTCCTTGTTAACGATGTCGATGATGACCATTCCTGGCGTGAAGCTCTCCATCACTTCTTTGCCAACAGCCTTCTCTTTCACCTTGGCGATGAATTCCTTGACCACTTTGAAGTTTACATCCGCTTCGAGCAATGCCAGACGTACCTCGCGCATAGCCTCGGCTACATCTTCATCAGACACCTTGCCTTTGCCGCGCAGCTTGCTGAACACATTCTGTAATCGGGTCGTTAATCCTTCAAATGCCATGATCCCACCTCCTTAAGCTTTAATACTGTTTTCAAGACCGATCCGTTCCGCTCAGCCAATTCTTCATTCACTAAGCTGAGCAACGATATCGTGTATTTGTTTGTTGTTATCAATGGAGACGCCTGCGCGTTCCAATGCATTTTGCAAATCTTCAAGATTGCGATTACGCCGTTCATGCTTTTCCAGCAAGCCCAGCTTGCTTTCGTAATTTTCCAGCACTTGTTCGGCACGCTTGATATGCTCGTATACCGCCTGGCGGCTGATCTCAAACTCGGCTGCAATTTCACCAAGTGAGAAATCGTCATGAAAGTAATACTTTAGAAAAGTCTGCTGTTTCTCGGTAAGTAACAATTCATAAAAAGCAAACAGCAAGTTAATCCGGTTTGTCTTCTCAAGCCGATTTTCTTGACTCACATCGGGGCACTCCCTTCGTCAAGGAAAAACACTTTACACTCTTGCAACGTTCCTAATAATACCTAAAACAAATCAGGTTGTCAAGCAAAAATACTTGTCACAATAAAAACAGCTCTGATGATATGTTATTTCGATGTTTAACGGGCGGTTTATACCTTTTTCACTACAAGCAAATTCTATCTGTATCCCTGCGACCCACCTCGATGTAGAAGAAAAAACGAATGCATCTCAGTCCGTGGAGATGCATCCGTTTATGGTGTTCTAACGAAGTGGTGTCAGGTACAGCAGTACCATAAAGAAATGAAGAATACTGCCTGCCAGCACAAAGAGATGCCAAATCGCATGGTGGTACGGAAAACCACGCCATACATAAAAGAGCGTACCCAGTGTATACATCAGGCCTCCAGCAACCAGCAGCACAATGCCGCCTGTAGGAATGGCAGCCATAAGCGGTTGCCAGGCAATAACGATGAGCCAGCCCATCGCAATATAGAAAATCGTGGACATGAATAGAAACTTTTTCGTAAAAAACGCCTTAAAGATCACGCCGAATAATGCGATACCCCAGATTATACCGAACAGGGTCCATCCAAGTGTACCGCGAACAGCAATAAACAAAAGCGGAGTGTACGATCCCGCAATAAACAAATAAATGGAAGAATGATCGAAAATCTCAAATAAATCTTTCACTTTTCCATCTTTCCATGCATGCACGAGTGTAGAGCTTGTATAGAGCAACAGCATGGTGATTCCGTAGATCGTGAAACTGACCACATGCCAAGCCGTGCCTTTCATACTTGAAAATACAATCAATATCACCAGTGCAGCTACACTGAGTGCAGCGCCGATTCCATGTGTCACCGCATTGGCGACTTCTTCACGGCGAGAATAGGTATACGTATTGGCCATTTTCAACCGTCCTTTCTAACCCTTTAACATTGCCTGCTTTATTCCTCCATTATACACGTATTGCCAGTGACATTACACGTGACACTTATCACGTATATCACTGGCAATACGGTTAACATTATTAATTCATCCTATTATTAATGATTCTAGGAATTAGCTTCCTCTTCTTCAGCACTTTCCGCTGGCTGTTCCTGGATCAATCCGGCGAACAAAGCATGCACAAATTGCTCAGAATCAAACGGCTGCAGATCATCAATCTTCTCACCCAGTCCTACGAGCTTCACAGGTAAGTCCAGCTCCTGACGGATCGCAACAACGATCCCCCCTTTGGCCGTTCCATCCAGTTTCGTCAGTACGAGGCCAGTTACACCGCTTTTCTCACCGAAAAGTTTAGCCTGGTTTAAAGCATTTTGACCTGTTGTTGCATCCAGTACCATCAGTACTTCATGCGGAGCATCCGGAATTTCACGCTGAATGACACGATAGATCTTGTTAAGCTCGTCCATCAGGTTCGATTTGTTTTGCAAACGACCTGCTGTATCACAGAGCAGAACATCCGCACCCCGTTGTTTCGCTGCCTGTACCGCATCATACATAACCGCTGCTGGATCAGAACCAGATTGCTGTTTGATCACATCGACACCGGCACGTTGTCCCCATACTTCCAGCTGTTCGATGGCTCCGGCACGGAACGTATCTCCAGCTGCCATGATGACTTTTTTACCTTGTTGTTTAAATCGATGTGCCAACTTGCCAATCGTTGTTGTTTTACCAACACCGTTAACGCCAACGAACAAAATAACGGTAATGCCATTCGGATTCATTTTCAATTCGTTATTCTGTTCACCGCGAAGAAGACCCGTCAGTTTCTCGGACAATACAGGCTGCAGCTCAGCCGCGTCCTCAATTTTGCGTTTTTTCACCTCAACGCGCAGGTCTTCGATCAGATTCATGACTGTATTCACGCCAACATCTGCTCCGATCAAAATCTCTTCCAGTTCTTCATAGAACTCTTCATCGATTTTTTTGCGGCGGATTACGAGATCCGACACTTTTTCCACTAACCCTTTACGTGTCTTTTCCAATCCATCCTTGAACTGTTTGGTGACCGACTCCGTTTTGCTTGCAATGCTGTCTCTCAGCTTTTTAAAAAAACTCATAAAGCCCCTCCATCGTGTCCATAATCTAAGCGCTTCTGCAAAAATGCTCAATCTGAATGATTATCAATGATTACAATGAGTTCGTTTGTCTCGCAGGTTTGGATCAGATCAGGCAATTACTGCTTCCTCATCTTCCAGTTTAACCGAAACAAGCTTGGATACTCCGCCCTCTTCCATTGTAACACCGTACAGCACATCTGCCTCTTCCATCGTACCTTTACGATGGGTAACAACGATAAACTGTGTCTGTTCGGAGAATTCACGCAAGTACTGGGCAAAACGTACCACGTTAGCTTCGTCCAGTGCTGCCTCTACTTCATCCAACACGCAGAATGGTACTGGTTTCACATGCAGAATAGCAAATAATAAAGCCATCGCCGTCAAAGCCCGCTCCCCACCGGATAACAGTTGCAGGTTTTGCAGTTTCTTGCCTGGTGGCTGAGCCACGATATCTATTCCCGTTTCAAGCAAGCGCTCCGGGTCCATCAGAACAAGGTCAGCACGTCCCCCGCCAAACAGCTTGCTAAACACGGTACCGAACTCACGGCGGATGGCATCAAACGTGATCTTGAATCGCTTCGCCATCTCGTCTTCCATTTCCCGAATAACCTGGTACAACGTTGTTTTAGCTTCAACCAGGTCATTCTTCTGTTCACTCAGGAACTCGTATCGCTCATTGACTCGCTGGAACTCCTCAATCGCTCCCAGGTTCACATCACCCAGGGCCGATATACTGCGCTTCAGCTTCTGTACCTCTGCCTGTGTATGCTCCACGTCTTCTGGCACAGGATAACGCTCTTTGGCCAGTTCATAGCCCAGTTCGTATTCATCCGTCAGTTTTCGCAGTATATTTTCCAGCTCAACATCCAGCCGGTTCACGGAAATTTCCGTCTGTCGCATCTGTTCTTCCACAGCTTTTAACTGCGTGCGCTGTTCCTTCGTTTCGCTCTCGGCAAGCTCAAGCTTTTTCGACAACTCACTTCGGGCAGCACGTTTGAAGTCCAGCTCCTGAGAAGCTTCCGCTTTTTTCAGCTTATACTGGTTCAGATCTTCAATCTGTTTAACACTCTCGGTCTGTGTTTTCTTGAGATCTGCTTCCATCGAAGCCAGCAACGTGCGATTCTGACGAAGATCTTTCACCAGCGACTCTACTTCCCGCTCCAGACGTCGCAATTGTTCTCCATTGGAGAATCGCTCCTGATCAAGCTTGCCTTCGCGCACTTTCAATTCGGTGAGTTGGCTCTGCAATTCTTCCTTCGCGGATTCATTGGCTTTCCGAGCAAACTCGGCTGCATGAATGGCACGATGAGTCGCTTTTTCTTCCTCTTCAAGCTGCTCCAGCTTCTTCACAGCGACGATACGTGCCATATCCAGCTCTTTGATCTCTTCGGTAAAGCCGCTCTTCTCCTGCCCGGCAACGGCAACCTGTTCAAGCACATGGCGAAGCTCATGCTCTACCTGTTTCATTTCCATCGAAGCCTGCTGTTCTGCATTTCGGGTATCATCACCGGACTGACGAAGTTCATCCAGTTTGTCCTGACACTGCTCCAGTTGAACTTTTACATCATCCACACTGCGATGCAGTTTCACGATCTGATTTTCCGTATCCAGAATATCCTGGTCGAGCTGGTCCAGCTGCCGTTTCCGGCTGAGCAGACTCACATTTTTCTTGTGCTGGCTACCACCTGTCATGGAACCACCCGCATTGACCACGTCACCTTCAAGCGTCACAACCCGGAAACGATACTGACAGCGAGCCGCAATTTTATTGGCGACCTCCAACGTTTCGGCAATAATAACATTACCTAACAGACTGCCAATGATTGAAGCGTACTTGGATTCGAATTGTACAAGATCAGCACCAATCCCCACAAAACCCTCCATACCTTCGATCATGGAACGTTCAGCCGCTCCAATGGCACGAGGACGAATGACATCCAGAGGCAGGAACGTTGCACGCCCCAACTGGCGTTGCTTCAGAAAAGCAATTGCCTGTCTGGAAACTGATTCATTTTCCATGACTACATGTTGCAAGGACGCTCCCATTGCTGTTTCTACCGCAAGTTCGATCTTCTCGGGAACTTTTACGAGTTCAGCCACAGCTCCATGAACACCGCTCAGCGTACCTTTACGTGAAGCCTTGAGGACCTCTTTGACACCCAGCATGAATCCGTCAAAATCATCCTGCATCTCTTTCATCGTATCGCGGCGGGAAACTTGAGCTTCACGCTTCTGTTCCCATTTACGGACCGTACCCCGACTTTCTTCGAGCAGCTTCTGCAGCGACTGGAGTCGTTCACTTTCCGTAATGTAGCCACCACGTAGATCACTGATTTCTTTGCCCAAACGAACAACTTTTTTCTCAATGTCCGCTTTGCGACTCTCCAGTGTCTCCTTCTGATCTTCCCATTTGCCTGATTCTTCAGCCGCGCGATTCATTCTGCGCTCCAGCGTTTCTTTCTGCTGATCCACATAACGAATTTCATTGCGTGTCTGAGCCATCTGATTCATCAGTTCCAGCAAATTGCCTTTGAGGCTTTCCTCTTGCTGTTGACTAATGCCACCTGTAACACCGATGAGTTTGGCTTCTTCCTGGGACAACTGATTTCTCACATCATTCAGTTCGAGATCAAGTTTGCCAAACTTCTCACGCAGTGCAAGCAGCTCGGTTTCCCGTTCGCGATGTCTCTCTTCACTGGCAGCAAGTGTTACTTTGAGCTGCTCCTGATTTGTTTGCAGATGGTGGGAGCGCTCCTTGAGCAATTCTCCAAGTCCTTCACTTTTTTCTGTCGCTTCACTGAATTGCAATAAGGCGGCTTGCAGTTGCTCTGTCTCTGTTTCCAGGATACGCAGCGCATTCCGATCATTTTCCAGCTTGGCATCATGGGTAGAGACAATCGCTGCGAGTCCAACCTCTTCCTGTTTTAGCGATTGCAGGCGCTCATTTGCCTTACTCCAGGAAGCATGAATCTGTTCGATCTGGTACACATACATGGAAATTTCCTGCGATTTGAGCTGTGAACGAAGTTCTTTATAGTGGATCGCTTTCTCCGATTGTTCCTTTAGCGGTCCAATCTGATCTTCAAGTTCAGTCACCAGATCATGAATCCGCAGCAAATTCTGCTCGGTCTCATCCAGTTTGCGCGTCGCATCCCGCTTGCGGGATTTATATTTAACAATACCTGAAGCTTCTTCAAAGATGCCTCTACGATCCTCTGAACGGGTACTCAGAATCTCTTCGATTCGCCCCTGTCCAATAATCGAGTAGGCTTCCTTACCAATGCCGGTATCCATAAACAACTCCGTGATATCCTTCAAACGACAAGATTGTTTGTTAATAAAATATTCACTATCTCCGCTGCGATGTACACGACGAGTCACCGTCACCTCACCGAAATCCAATGCAAGTGCGTGATCCTCGTTATCAAGCGTTAGCGACACTTCACCGAAATTAACGGCCTTCCGTGCGTCACTGCCTGCAAAGATGATATCTTCCATCTTGCCACCACGCAGTGACTTGGCACTTTGTTCCCCCAGAACCCAGCGGATTCCGTCCGATATATTACTCTTTCCACTTCCGTTCGGACCTACAACAGCCGTAATGCCACGAACGAACTCCATCTCCGTTTTGTCGGCGAATGACTTGAATCCACCCAATTCAATCCGTTTTAAAAACATAGGGTTTCTCGTCACCTCCTCTTGCAAATTTCAAGTATTGCCTTCCAGCGCCTAAATAAATTGAACTGAAATAAAGTTCATTTATCTAGTTAACGATCAGGCTAACTCCCCCTGAACCTCTTTACAAAAAAAAGAGCAAAAAGCAGTCCGGCCGATTACTTCCGCCGGGGCGGACCCGCGGGCTGCTCTTTGCTCTTCGTTTGTCTATGCGCTATCGGTTAAGCTCCGGCTTCCGGAAGCTTCAGTCGATCAAGTGCTGCAGATGCAGCCTGTTGTTCCGCTTCCTTTTTGGAACGTCCTGTACCTCTGCCAAGCCTTTCTTGACCCATATGGACCTCCGAGACAAACTCACGTTCATGGGCAGGTCCCCGTTCCTCAACGATACGGTATTCCAAAGCTCCCATATTGTGATGCTGAGTAAGTTCCTGCAGTTCCGTTTTGTAATCACTCATTTGCAGCTTGCTGCCCAATACGATTAATGGGAAGACATGCTGATCAAGAAATGTCCGAACAGGCGCAAGCCCCTGATCCAGATACAATGCACCAATGAAAGATTCAAACACATCTGCCAGCAGAGCCGGCCGTGTCCGTCCTCCAGTTAGTTCCTCACCTTTACCAAGAAGTACATACTGCCCAAAACCCAACGCTTCAGCAAATTTGACGAGGGAAGGCTCACAGACAATGGATGCCCGCAGCTTAGTTAATTCACCTTCCGGACGGTTAGGATACAAATGATACAAGTACTCCGATACAGTCAGTTCCAGCACGGCATCGCCCAGAAACTCCAGGCGCTCGTTGTCCTGATGCTGACTGAACCGGTGTTCGTTTACATAAGAAGCATGGGTAAACGCTTGTTTTAAAAGCTGCCTGTTGTCAAATTTGATTTGAAGTTTATGTTGTAACTGCTTCAGATCTTCACTCAAACGAACTAGCCCCTTATGCTTCAAATTTTTTGAGAATAATGGTGGCATTGTGACCGCCGAATCCAAATGAATTGGACATGGCAATATTAACTTTGGTTTGACGTGGAACATTTGGTACATAATCCAGATCACATTCCGGGTCCTGATTTTCCAGGTTAATCGTTGGAGCCAGTGTCTGATGTGTCAGTGACAATCCGCAGATAACCGCTTCTACACCACCAGCAGCGCCAAGCATGTGGCCCGTCATGGACTTAGTGGAACTCACGGCGAGCTTGTACGCATGATCACCAAACGCCTTTTTGATCGCAAGCGTTTCGGATCTGTCGCCTACAGGCGTCGAAGTTCCGTGTGCATTAATGTAGTCCACTTCTTCAGGCTCAATGCCCGCATTACGAAGTGCCATCTTCATGCAACGTGCCGCTCCGTCCGGATCTGGTTCTGTCATGTGATGTGCATCACCTGTCAGACCGTAACCGATCACTTCACCATAAATGCGTGCACCACGTTTTTGAGCATGCTCCAGGGATTCCAGGATCAGAACACCAGCGCCTTCGCCCATAACAAACCCATCACGTTCTGTATCAAAAGGACGGCTTGACTTCGCAGGATCATCATTACGTGTAGACATTGCGCGCATCGCACAGAACCCTGCAAGACCCGTTGGTCTGATTGTTGCTTCCGCACCACCACAGATCATGGCATCTGCATCACCATTGGCAATCAGCTTGAAGGAATCTCCGATGGAGTGTGTACCTGTTGCACAAGCGGTAACAACATTAATGTTAGGACCTTTGGCACCAAGGGAAATGGACATTTGGCCTGAAGCCATGTTGGAGATCATCATGGGAATAAAGAATGGGCTTACCCGTTTTGGACCTTTTTGCAACAATGCATTATGTTGGTCCTCCCACGTACCCAATCCACCAATACCTGATCCGATAGATACACCGAAACGCTCTGCATCAATATTCTCGTTAATTTTCAGACCACTGTCTTCAACGGCTTTGAAGCCGGCTGCCACAGCGAACTGTACAAAACGGTCCATTTTGCGAGCATCCTTGCGATCCATATATTCTTCCGGGTTGAAATCCTTGATCTCGGCTGCAATCTGTGTCGTGTATTCACTAACATCAAACGCCTCAATCTGAGAAATTCCGGACTTTCCTGCCATTAAACTGCCCCAGAACGTTTCCAAATCTTTTCCGAGCGATGTCATTACGCCCATTCCGGTAATTACTACTCTTTGTTTCAAACCGAGTCACCTCTATATCGACTGCATTACGCAAGTATTTTGTGGGAATATCCGCAAACAGACATCTATTCAACCAAGATAGGCCTGTTTGAGTAGAGCTGCTTGCGGAATGAGAAAAACCAATGAATGATGAGAAGTCCCGCCTGTTCGAAAACATGTGCGGGACTAAAAATGACTTTAGGTATGAGATTGTATGTAGTTTACAACTTCACCTACGGTCGTGATTTTTTCTGCATCTTCATCAGAGATTTCCAAATCAAATTCATCTTCCAATTCCATGACCAATTCCACTACATCCAAAGAATCAGCACCCAAATCTTCTTTGAAAGATGCTTCAAGTGTAACTTCAGCTTCGTCTGCGCCCAAGCGGTCGACGACGATGCGTTTTACACGCTCCAATACATCGGACATCCGGTTCACCTCCTTCTTTGGTATTATACGAGAATCGCAGGCAAAATGCCATAGAAGACATATGCGGCTCCCGGCCGGGGAACCCGGCCTTTTTCCGGCATTTCGGATCGTCCAGCGCCTGTTCCCCGACTATTGTTCAAGTCCGGGAAGAATTACATGTACATGCCACCATCGACATGCAACGTCTGCCCTGTCATATAAGATGAAGCCTGTGAAGCCAGGAACGTGACTACACCAGCGATTTCATCCGGCTGACCCAGACGGGACAACGGAATACCACTTAGCATACCGTCCACCAGCTCTTGGGACAACTCTTTTGTCATATCCGTCTCAATGAAACCTGGTGCAACACAGTTGACTGTGATTCCACGAGAAGCCAGTTCACGAGCAGATGCCTTTGTCAGGCCAATGACTCCTGCTTTGGCAGCAACATAGTTCGCTTGTCCAGCATTACCGAGCACACCTACAACCGAGGAGATATTGATAATTCTTCCCGACCGTTGTTTCATCATTGGACGTGTAACCGCCTTAAGGCAGTTAAACACACCTTTGAGATTGGTTTCAATAACCTGATCGAATTCTTCCTCTTTCATACGCATGATCAGATTATCACGGGTAATACCAGCATTGTTCACCAGAATATCAACGTTGCCCCATGCTTCGAGTGTAGCTTTGACCATTTGTTCAGCTTCATCCATCAGGCCAACATTGGCTTGAAGTGTAATCGCCTTGACTCCTTTGGCACGAATCGCTTCCGCCACTTCCTCAGCTGCCGCTTGGCTACCCGCATAATTCACAGCTACGTTCGCTCCAGCTTCTGCAAGTGCCAGTGCAATACTGCGTCCAATGCCCCGGGATGCCCCGGTAACGAGTGCATTTTTACCTTCTAATGGTTTAGACATAATCATTCCTCCTTTCCCCAAATCTAATCCCTGCTAATCACTTCAACGCACTTGTCGTTGCTTCGAGCGTTTCAAGACTGTTCACATTGTACAGTTTTACGGTTTTATCTGTTTTTTTAATCAAACCGGTCAATACACTGCCAGATCCAATCTCAATGAACGTATCCACGCCTTGCTCAATAAGCCATGTCACACTGTCTTCCCATAATACAGGAGAATAGACCTGAGCTGTCAACAAATCCTGAACCTGTCCATCCTCTGCAGGTCTTGCAGTCACATTAGCGACTACAGGGACCGCTGCCGGTGAGAACGTAACTGTTTTCAGTTTCTCTTCCAGCTTATCAGCTGCCCCCCTCATCAATGAAGAGTGGAACGGACCGCTTACTTCCAATGCAATAGCGCGTTTACCGCCTGCTTCTTTCACTCGTTCCGCGACAGCAGCTACGCCCTCCTTCACACCAGAAATGACGATTTGTCCCGGACAATTAATGTTGGCAAGTTCAACCGCATGACCACTTTCAGATACGTCACGGCAAAGCACCCCCAGCGCTTCCCGATCTGCACCCAACACAGCAGCCATCGCTCCTTGTCCACCCGGTACTGCCTGTTCCATATACTGACCACGTGCCCGCACAGTGCTCACTGCGTCAGCAAACGAAAGAACGCCCGCTGCCACCAGTGCACTGTATTCTCCCAGACTGTGTCCAGCCGTATAGTCAGGCTGAATTCCTTTTTCTTTGAAAGCTTCTAGCAAGGCAATACTTGCTGTCAACAGAGCCGGTTGTGTATTTGATGTCTGTTTCAACTCGGTCTCCGGTCCTTCAAATACAAGGGTGCTCAGCGAGAAACCCAATGTTTCATCTGCTGTGCGAAAAATCTCGGTTGCCGCAGGCACGGACTCATACGCGTCCTTGGCCATGCCTACAGCCTGTGATCCCTGTCCGGGAAATACAAATGCTATTTTACCCATCTCATTCATCTCCCAGATGTCTATTTTACCAAACGAGTACCGATGCACCCCATGTCAAACCGCCACCGAATCCAACCATCAGAACGGTATCTCCGGCTTTCATGCGACCTTCTTCTGCTGCTTCTACCAAAGCAAGCGGGATGGAAGCAGCCGATGTGTTTGCATACTTATCCACGTTGACTACAACCTTTTCTTCAGGAAGTTCAAGGCGTTGCATCGCAGATTGGATAATTCGAATATTCGCTTGGTGAGGAACAAACAGATCCACATCCGTACGCTCCATACCAGCCTTGCGTAATACCTCAATGGTAGCCGTCCCCATGACACGTACCGCAAACTTAAACACTTCACGACCGTTCATGTTGATGTAATGCTTTTTATTTTCAACGGTCTCTGCAGTAGCAGGCAGTCGGGAACCGCCGCCTTCCATCTGAAGAAGACTACCGCCAGCACCTTCGGCACCGAGATCGAACGCTTTGAATCCGCGACCTTCCGGAACTTCACCTACGACTACCGCGCCTGCTCCGTCCCCAAAGAGGACACATGTGTTACGATCTGTATAATCCGTAATACGAGACAAGCAGTCCGCTCCAATAACAAGTGCATTGTTGTACATACCGCTTTGGATGAAGCTCGTAGCACTAGCCAAACCGTATACAAATCCGGAACAAGCAGCCGACAGATCAAATGCCGCAGCACCTTTTGCACCCAATTTGTCCTGCAAAATGCAGGCTGTCGATGGGAACGAAGAATCCGGAGTAATCGTTGCAACAATGATCAGATCAAGATCACTGCCTGTCATGCCTGCAGATTCAAGGGCTTTAATAGCCGCCTCATATGCCAGATCAGAAGTTGCCTGATCGGGTGCAGCGATGTGACGCTCTTTGATTCCCGTACGACTGACGATCCACTCGTCATTGGTATCGACCATTTTCTCCAGATCGCTATTTGTCAAAATTTTCTCAGGCACATATTTCCCTGTACCAATAATCCCTACTGGGCGCAAATTATTCATATCGTCACTCACTTCCCGCTAATTTCCTTAGATATGCTCTCTACCAGCTGATTCTGCACTGCAATCCGAGCTTGGCGCACAGCATTTTTGATGGCATTGCCATCAGCAGATCCATGACTTTTCACAACCAGTCTGCTCAAACCGAGGAGTGGCGCTCCGCCATGCTCCGTATAATCCAGCTTTCGTTTCAACCCACGCAGCTCAGGCATTAGTACAGCTGCAGCCAGTTTACTTTTGAGAGAAGATGAAAATTGTTCCTTAAGCAAGGCGAAAATGGCACCTGCTGTGCCTTCCAGCGACTTCAGCAGGATATTCCCTGCAAAACCGTCACATACAAGCACATCACAAGCACCAGTCAGCACATCACGTGCCTCAACATTACCGACAAAACGAATTGGGAGTTGTTCAAGTAAAGGGTATGCATGTTTGGTTAACTCATTTCCCTTGCCTGGCTCTGTTCCTACATTAAGCAAGCCCACTCGCGGGGACTCAATGCCCTGTACTTTTTGCCGATACAAACTGCCCATCAGACCATATTGTGCAAGGTGCTCCGGTTTGGCATCCATATTCGCTCCAAGATCCAGCGCAAGCACACCTACATCATCAATCGTTGGAATCATAGGTGCAAGCGCCGGACGTTCAATGCCTTCCATGCGACCTACAACAAGCAAACCCGCTGTCATCAAAGCTCCAGTATTGCCCGCCGAGATCATCGCGTCCGCTTCGCCCTCTTTCAGCATGCGGCCTGCGACCACCATGGAGGCATCCTTTTTGCGACGCACTGCTTTGACGGGTTCATCATCCGAACCAATAACTTCGGAAGCATGCCGGACCGTAAGATTAGCAGGTCTCACACCTGACTGACTCAAAAGAGGCTCCAGCTTGGCTTCATCGCCGATCAGGACGATCTGTGTATCCGCCCATTCCGTGGCTGCGGCAATCGCACCTTCTACCGTTGATGCAGGTGCATTGTCACCTCCCATGGCATCAATGACGATTTTCATTCCAAATGACCTCCTTCTCCGCTGTCTTCTCCACCTGAATGGTAGATTACAAAGTTGCCTTGAAACACCATTTCTTCACCTACATAAGTGAATACTTCCACTTTGGCTTTGCCCTTTTGACCCGGAATCGATCTCACATAAGCCTTTGCAATACATTTCTCTCCCAAATGAACCGAACGGACAAAGCGAATGTCTGCTGATGCAGTCAACGCGATCTCGTCATTAATAATGGCTACAGCCAAGGAGTTAGCCTGTGCAAAGACATAGTGTCCGCGTGCAATCCCTGTTCTGGAAAACACGTGTTCTTCCTTAATCTCAAACAGGGAAATCCCGCTCTTATCCAGTTGCAGATCCACAATATCACCGATAATCTCATGCAAGGGCAACGAGCGTACCTGATCATACGAGAGCTCTGCCATCAGTTTCATCCGCTCCCGAAGTTCGGGTATTCCAAGTTCCAGCCTGTCAAGACGAATCGTCTGAATACTCACCTTCAATTGGCGTGTAAGTTCCTGATCCGTCACAAACGGGTTCTCTTCTATCATTTTGGTTAACTGCTGTTGCCTCTGTCTTTTCGGTACACGTTCGATGCCTGACACCCCCCGCTGTATCGTTTACGGAACCGTCCCGTCCGGCCAGTTCAACCATTCTTTCGTGTTGCTTCTATAGTTGCATCCCTGGTCACCAGGGTCGTTCTCAAACGGATTATGGTTCATCTATATGTAACGTCAAATCTTAGAACCTGGTACTAAACTATAGTATATCTCATCCCGTGTCAAAAAGAAAGACTGGCCTAACAAAAACAATTCACCCTTCTGGTGCAAGGATTTCATGCTTGTTAGCTCACTCTACCTGCACTCTCTAATCCAAAAAAAGTAGCACCTCATCGAAATGAAGTGCTACTTAATGTCAAACTATTATTGAGAGATGATCTCTCTTGCTTTGTACGTTCCGCACACTTTGCACACGTGGTGACTAAGTTTAAGTTCGCCACATTGTTCACATTTCACCATGCCCGGTACAGCCAATTTAAAGTGAGTGCGACGTTTGTCGCGACGCGTCTTGGACGTTCTCCGTTGAGGTACTGCCATTATTCCCACCTCCTTATCAAAATCAACCTTTGCAGGTAGTCTTAAAATGTTCGATTTTCAATCATGCTCATTTAAAAAAATCCTTGAGCCCTGCAAGCCGCGGATCGATAACCTCGTTATCACAACCACAGTCACCTTCGTTCAGCTCATGGCCACACTTAGGGCATAACCCTTTGCATGTATCGCTACATAGCGGTATAAACGGAAGATCCAGCAGAAAAGCTTCCTCGGCATAACCCTTCAGATCAACGCTATCTCCATCCACATAGAGCGTATCATCGTCTTCGTGTAATTCCTTTGGCTGTTTTCCCTGCTTGAATTGCTCATGAAAATCAATATGAAAATGTTCATTGATTGGCTTAAGACAACGGGAGCACAACATGTCCACTCCTACAGTCAGCTTGCCATGAACATCCACAACGTCACCTTCTCTGAATTCTGCAGATAAGTCCGCAGTCAGCGGGGTAACGGCTGTGATATCTTGTCGGTTAGAAACCAGTTCCTTAATCTCCCACTGTTCGTTAAACTTCAGGGGACCATCACTGGTAGCCACTTTGCGAAATGGCATTAACATTTCCATCACTCCAAACGAAACCAATTTCATAATTCGTATCAAACGTTTCACGACAGTTATACAGGTCAAGCCTGCTTTTGTAAAGCAATAAATCCTGACTGTATGTATTCTGACGAATCTTCGTTAAAAGTATTATGAAATTGACTTAACAAACAAAAATCATTATACCGATTTTTCAAGACGTTTGTCAACACTTTTAACTTTACACCCTTTTTAAAAACACTGACCGCACAGACGTTTACTCCATCTGGTCTATTATAGACTCACTTCAAGATAAATCACAAGTCGTCATTTTAGTTGTAGTTCCTTGCAAACACCGGTCACATTTCGTTAACGTTTAGTGTGATCTATATCACACAGACCCGCTTGTCCCCTATCTATACTTGCTATAAACCGAAACACGATCAGCTCCATGACCGATTTATTATCCAACTATTTCATATCATATCGGGAGGGAAAATGTATGTTAAGCGAGCACACCATTAGAGTGATTAAATCTACAGTACCCGTACTTGAAGTCCACGGCGAAGCGATCACACGCCATTTCTATGAAACGATGTTCACAGCTCATCCGGAACTACTGAATATTTTCAATCACGCAAATCAGAAACAAGGACGACAGCAAGCCGCCCTCGCCAATATGGTATACACCGCTGCCCTGCATATCGATAATCTGTCCTCCATCCTGCCTGCCGTCCGGCAAGTTGCACATAAACATCGCAGCCTGGGTATCGTTCCCGAGCAATATGCGATTGTTGGCACCTATCTGCTTCAAGCCATCAAAGATGTACTTGGAGACGCGGCAACGGATGAAATTATCACGGCGTGGGGTGAAGCCTACAATGTCATTGCAGATGCCTTTATCGGGATCGAACAGAACATGTATACAGAAGCGGAAAACCAGACGGGTGGCTGGGAAGGGTTCCGTACCTTCAAGGTTGCCAAGAAAGTGCAGGAAAGTGAAGTCATCACGTCCTTTTACCTCGTTCCAGATGATAGTCAGCCCATTGCCAGTTATGAACCGGGACAATACATCAGTATCAAAATCAAACCAGAGGCACAGTCATTTACCCAGATTCGTCAGTATAGCCTTTCAGATACCCCGGGTAAACCCTACTATCGCATTTCCGTTAAACGTGAGCGAGGTGTATTAGAGCGCCCTGACGGAGTTATATCCACGTATCTCCACGATCACATTGAAGAAGGCAGTCTTGTGGAGCTATCCGCTCCTGCTGGCGACTTCACGCTGAATGCAGACGATAAACGGCCTGTTGTTCTCCTGAGTGGTGGTGTTGGCTTAACGCCCATGATCAGTATGTTAAATACGCTGGTTAACTTGAATGAAAATCGCACCATTACATTTTTGCATTCAAGTCCCAATGGTCAATCTCACGCGTTCCGTGATTATGTGGACAGTCTGGCCAAACGTAATCAGGGCGTTAAAGCTTATTATTGTTATACTCAACCTGAGGATGCTGATCGTGAAAATGAGTATTTTCATAAGGAAGGTTATATGGATGCCACCTGGCTTCGTCAAGTGATTGATGAACTGGATGCCACCTATTATCTGTGTGGGCCGGTTTCGTTCATGCGGGCAGTGTATACGGAACTTCAGGCACTCGGTGTTGCGACGGACAACATTCATTATGAATTTTTTGGGCCGAAAGCAAGTCTATCTCCCGCTCCGGAAAGTGTCTAAACGTGCTGATTTATTCAGATGAAGAAGCCGTTCTCCGATGATCGAAAAATCTGTAATATACAATAAATTTGCAGGCACAGTCTGACATCCGTTGATGTCGGATTTGTGCTTTTTCTTGTCTGAATAGGTGCATGATTTGATCTAATACATGTCATCCCCTATGATGGAATGGATGTTATACATACTCGGTTATCCAATTGAAAGGAGTACGTCTAATCATGAGAGCCGTAGGCGTCATTGTTGAATATAACCCCTTGCACAATGGGCATGTCTATCATTTGCAGGAAGCTCGGCGGCTAAGCGGCGCAAACGCAGTTGTCGCAGTTATGAGCGGCCCTTTTCTCCAGCGTGGCGAACCCGCCATCGTGGGTAAAAGGGCGCGCACCGAGATGGCGCTGCACGCAGGCGCGGATCTCGTGCTTGAACTGCCGGTTGCGTACGCGGTCCAACCGGCCGAGTGGTTTGCCTTCGGCGCGGTATCGCTGCTGCACCGCACCGGCGTTGTGGACTCGCTCTGCTTTGGCAGCGAGTCCGGCGACCTGGACAGCCTGCAGCGCATTGCGCGCGTGCTGGCTGTGGAGCCCGCAGGGATGCGCGAGGACATCGCGCGCCGCCTGCGGGAAGGCGCCAGCTACCCCGCCGCGTACGCAGGCGCGGCGGCAGCGCTGGCGCCCGGCGGCGTCGATGCTCACGACGCCGCTGCACTGCTGGAGCAGCCCAACAATTCGCTTGGGCTGCACTACCTGATCGCGCTGCAACGACTTGGCAGTGCGATCCAGCCCTTTACGGCGGCGCGTACCGGTGCCGAGTATCATGAGGCGACGCCCGGGCCGGGGGCGATCGCCAGTGCCACAGCCGTCCGCCGTCTGCTGATGGCGGACGGACCCAACGCCGCCGCGCCATACGTGCCGGCGGCAACCCTTGCCATTCTGCATCGCGAATGGCAGGAAGGGCGCGCTCCCATACACTGGGAGCGCTTTGCACAGCCGCTGTTGCACCTCGCGGCCACCCGCCGTGCCTCCGAGCTGGAACGCATCGCCGAAGTCACTGAAGGCCTGGAACACCGACTGAGCCGTGCACTCGCTCAGCTCCCGGAGCCTTCAGTCGAAGCACTCCTGAATGCACTGAAGACCAAACGATACACACGCACCAAACTCCAGCGTATGCTCGCCCACCTGCTCCTGAATCACACCAAAGCCGAGTGTTCACCAGAGCAATTGGCTGCCGGCCCCGGATATCTACGAGTCCTCGGATTTAATGCTCAAGGGCAGAGCCTGCTTAAACAAATGAAGAAGACTGCATCGCTTCCTGTTGTGCTGAAACCGTCGACGTTCACACACAATCAACTTGAACTGGATATACAAGCTCAGGTTGCGTATGGGCTCGCTTGCGAGCATAGGGACACACGCAAGATGTTCAGTGACTACTATGAGTCGCCTGTGATACTGTAATCCGCTTTGGACCACAAAGCTTCATTTCCTAAGGAGCTTTATATTCCATCATCAAACAGGTCATTCATGTCGACTACTGAAAACTAAACTATACAATTAAAAAAATCCCCTTGCTGCGCGCCGCTCAGGCACCTCGCAACAAGGGGATTCCCTTATTCACTTCTCTAGTTCTCTTAAATTTTTTAGGTATCTCTACCCCTTTGAGTCTTGTAAATCTGTTAATCTTCTCAAATCTCTTGATCACACTTCATTCCACTGTAATCAATTATTCCGATTTCATCCATTCTTTATTCATGCGGTTCAACGTTGGCTCGATCTCTTCCGGCCCGATTATAACCTATGATTTCACGGACAAGGTTTTCAAATAAGCCAGCGCATCATCCACCGTGCTCACAGGCACAAGTTTCATTTTGGTGCCGATCTGTTCAGCCTTGGCTGCTGCTTCCTTATAGTTATCCTTAGGTACAAAGAAGATCTCCGCTTCTTTTCGATCAGCGGCTACTATCTTGTGTACTACACCACCAATGGCACCCACCACACCGTCCTTGGTAATGGTACCTGTACCCGCAATTCGATGCCCCTTGGTCAGATCTCCAGGAGTTAACTGGTTATAGATCTCCAACGTAAACATCAAGCCGGCAGACGGACCACCAACCTGAGTATCGGTGAAGGAGATCTGTTTGTCCGGATCTTCCGCTTTCACCTTCTGAACCGTACCAATCATTACTCCGAGTCCCGGGCGGATTTCACCTGTTTTATTGTCTTTTACCTGAATCAGTTTCACGTCCCGGCTAATGGTCTCTCCACCACGTTCCAGTTGCATTTCGACTGTATCTCCGACCTTTTTATCTTTTAACTGGGCAGAAAGCACCGTATTATCCGGCGTAGCTGTTCCATTCACTCCCAGAATAATATCGCCCGGAGCAATATCTCCTTCCGGTTTTGGGTCTTCGGACAGTCCAAATACAAAGATATGTTCAGGTACAATAGAGTAAGCCACATCAGCCTGCTCATATGCAGCCTCCATTGCGGAGGATTGTGAGTCACTCATGAACCATACCTGTTCGGCAGAGTATTCCGCTTCGCTTTTGCCGCGCAGTCGGTCTTCCTTTTTATCCACTTGAGCATTTTTATTGAACAGAGAGGTTCCTAGCAAAAACACATTGGCATATGTTGCCGACACGGTCGTCATCATGAACACACCGCGTTCTTCCTGGTCTCCACCCTTAACGGTTACCATTGGTTTTACTTCATCTGCACTGCCAGGCATATATATGATATACGGCGTTGGCATGTACACAGCAACATAGACGACCAGAGCCACCACGATCACAAAGATCGAAGCTCTGAATCCGCCAGATTTCCGAATCCGATTCATCACATGAGCCTCCGTTCTTTGTATCTCTATACAAGCCGAATTCTACACTAATCAGCGATCGTAATTCCACCTTGTGAATACTTCGATTCTCCGGTTGGATTCACGCTCTTTGTAATGCAGATACTCAGCTGATCTTGTTTAATCATTTTTTCAAGTCTAACACTCTGGTCCTTGTGCATACAATGGTACAGGCCGGATAGGCCGCTGTATACAATAGCCTGTCCGGTCAAGGCCGAACCGCCCTTCGGGCGTCATTCGGCCGTCCATTACGATTCAGATGCCAAATCGGCGTTATCTGATATGAGGTGAAACGATGACATTACAGAGCGAGGTTAGAGATTCTGGCCCGTTACGAACGATAATCCTAAGCACCGGCGCTTTAATGTTGGTCATTGCGGTAGTTGCGTCCCCCAAAGAAGCGTTTGACGCCTCTATTCAAGGTCTGGATATATGGTGGAAAATAATCTTCCCTGCCATGCTCCCGTTCCTCATGTTATCCCAAATGCTCACTGCGTTTGGTTTCACCCACGCGATCGGCGCCTTGCTTGGACCGTTAATGCAACGCTGGTTCAGACTCCCAGGCAACGCAGGTCTGGCGATTGCCGTTGGCATGTGCGGCGGATTCCCCGCAGGAGCAGATGCGGTATCCCGTTTATTTCAGGATAGACAAATTACCGCCAAGCAGGCGGTTGTCCTTGCGGCGGCATCTCATTTTGCCAATCCAATGATGATCATTTTGGTCGTTGGTGCTGCTTTTCTCCACCAGCCAGCGGCCGGATATTTTTTACTCGTGGTCCACTGGATCAGCGGCTGGATTGCAGCCATTCTTGCCACACGCCTCCTGCCAGCACCGGGTAACCAGACAAACAGGGTTGGCTCCACAGCCGCGCAAGCAGATAACAACTCTTTTCATTCTCAGCTTGCAAGCCCTGCAAGTCCTGTAAGTTCCATAAGTCGCTCATCTACACCCCACCACGCAACGTCCAAACGACGCAGTATATGGTCCGATATGATGATTGCAGCCAGAGAAGCCCATCGTCGTGATGGAAGAGGATTTGGCAAACTGCTCGGTGACACCGTATCCCAAGCTGTGCAGACCTTAATGATGACTGGGGGATACATGATCGGTTTTGCCGTATTTATCCGGTTGGTCTCCCTTTATCTGACTCCCGGGTCCTCTGCTGCGCTGTGGCCAGCCTTCTTCGAGCTTCACCTCGGCACCTATCATTTGAGCCAGACTTCATTAACACCCATGCTGCTCATATCTCTACTTGCAGCCGTTCTTGGATGGGGTGGTTTATGCTCCCATCTGCAAGTCTCTACTGTCCTGAAAACAACTGGTCCGGGCAGCAAATCGATGTTGTACTTTGCTGGAGTTCGTCTGACTCATGGATTCATCGCCTTTTTCATCAGTCTGTTCCTATGGATGCCGTTCAGCCGTTATAGCACAGAAGTCTGGACCACATTACAGACGAATGCAGAGCAAGACCTCTCAACACCATTTGGTTGGCTACTCATACATAGTCCAGGTAACACATACACGATCAACACCATTTGGAGTGTCTTCCCTGCTGCATGCATGGGTCTTGCGTTACTTCTTGCAGTCATGGTTAGTCTCTCGGGTCTTACCTTCTGGTTTAACCGCCGGTTTTCTCGCTGATTTTCTGACGGAGCGCAGCTTCCACTTCAGGTGAGACAAGATCTGTAACATCTCCATGATAATGAGCGATTTCTTTGACGATGCTGGAACTTAAATAGGAATATTTGGGATTTGTCATCATAAATATGGTTTCCGCATCCGGGTTCAACTTGCTGTTGGTCGATGCCAATTGCAACTCGTATTCAAAATCAGTTACCGAGCGTATACCACGAACGATGACCTGAGCTTCCTTTTGCCGGACATAATTGGCTGTCAGATCGCGGAAACTGTCCACCTCCACATTGGGTAAATGGCGGGTTACTTCCGTAATCAGTTCTTTGCGCTCCTCCACCGTAAACAGCGGATTTTTGCTCATATTGTTCAACACAGCCACAATGACGCGATCAAATTGCTTCGACGCTCTGGCGATAATATCCAAATGCCCCATCGTTACGGGATCAAAACTTCCAGGATATACGGCGATCCGTTCCTGTCGATGTATCATTTCAGTCATGAGGAGCCTCCTCTTCCAGTGTAATGGATTCTCCACCTTCAACTGCTTCTGCCGCATAATAATAGATGGATACTGCCGTCTCCCCATACAAAGCCTTGCGCGTTTGTTCAAACGGGCCGAATTGCTCAGGGTAATCATGTTTGGATTCATATTCAAGCACGATGGTTGCTTCGGGTTCCAGAAGTTCCAGTTCGTGCATGGTTAACATCAACTCGTGCCCGTTTTTCATGCGATATGGCGGGTCCAGAAACACCAGATCAAACGTTGTGCCTCGCTTGGCGAGTGCCTTCAATGCCCGACCTGCATCATTACGATATACAGCCGCCTGGTCTTCCAGCTTGGTCGCCTTCAGATTCATGCGGATAACTTCAATACTTTTTGATTCCAAATCAACAAAAACAGCCTTGTCCATGCCGCGGCTCAGCGCCTCAATACCGAGACCTCCACTGCCTGCAAACAGATCCAATGCTGTGCCGCCCTCAAAATAAGGACCAACCATGCTAAATAACGCTTCCTTCACCTTGTCGGTGGTTGGCCGCGTACCCGTGCCAGGAACAGCCTTCAGAGGCCTGCCTTTCGCACTCCCAGATACCACTCTCACTTGACGAGTCACCTTTTCTCTATGTAAGTTTATTGATACGACTATCGTACCACACTCGGGTTCAGTTTGAAAAATGTGCGGTCTTCATTTCCCTTGGAAAATTGTTGACGAATTGTTGACGCATATGTATAAAAAGGAAACAATCGGGCGATTCTATAATTATCGACATCACAAGTGTCGTAGACAACCGCGGAGAAGACTTACGTTTCCCCATAAGCTCTTCGTCCGGTTTCTCCTCTCCCATGAAAAAGAAGCTCTCGAAAGAGGGCTTCTTTTTGTTGTTTAAGTTTTCATTTATTATGTTAGTTATATTTTTCTTCAAAATCACTTATTTCGGCTTCCTCTTCGGTCTGTAACCATCCGATCTCCCTCAGCCACATGCCCATATTTGCGATAAATTCATTTGAATCTAGATGTTCAATCTTGTATTTCTTAATCTTTTCACTCAAAAAAGCATAAAACTCATGGCTTAACACATACCGTTGTTTGCTTTTGCTTAATGTCTTATACCGATCCTCACTGACCACCAGATCAAAATAGATGACATTCTCCTTCTTCACATGCCTGACTGTGGACCTTCTCTCGTATTCTTCAGGAAGGCACCTGAAAACAAAGAAGAGTTCTATATCAACGACTTGATACTTGCTTTTTACTTTATCAAAAACAGGCTGCAGCTCATCCGACAGATTGGCAACCTGCGTTAAACCTGAAGTATCCGTTGACTTTCCGAAGATCATTATTGAACTCCTCCCATTCATTTTCACCATTCATAATGCAACTGAAAAAGGTTGACTAGTGATGTAATCTCCGTCAACCTTTCCTATGTTCATCCTTCTTGTGCCTTACCCCAACGTAGCAAGGCCTTACGAGTTCGGCTCTCGATGTTTTCGATTGGAAAGTCGTAAATTGATCAATGGAATGATAAGTAGAACAACCGGTAAGAGAAGATTAATCGAACCATTCTTAATCATCATGAAGGTGATAAACAGCACAGCAAGCCAAGTCATAATCTCCATCATTTCATATTTGGTTAACGTCAGCTTGAATGCTTTTTTCGAAATGAAACGAATCAAGAAATAAGCGATAAAGCTATAGAACAGGATCATTCCCAAGATAGCAACAAGGATTATGAGGTACATATCCACCATAAAAATCTCACCCGACCCTTATATTATTCCCTTAATTTTACCATATAAGAGATAAGGTGTCATCCCAATTCCAAACCAGCGCTTCGTCAAGACTGGCAATTTACGCTTTACTTCTCTTCAACAACAATCGTTGCATTATAGATCACGACACGTTTCCCATTGAGATCAAATAATACTTTATTGCCGTATTCCGTATCTTCCACGTCAATCTTGCCATCATAGGTCTGAATCAATTCACCATTATTACTGTACACTTTAACAACTCTCTCCAGACCGCCAGAGTTATTGGATCTCATCGTTTTGAGTGCACGTTCACCCGAAGCCGTATTGAAATACCATATGAAACATCCAACAATGATGCCCAAGAAGACTAACACCGTCACCCATATACCTGTCTTTGCTTTTCTACTCATCTTGAACCCCCTCTTATGTTTCCTGTCTTTTACATTACGTGGCCGGAGAGAGAACGGTTTCATAGATCACATCTCAAGCCATTCATGGACATAACAAAACAGAGGTCTCCGACGAGCGAAGACCTCTGTTCTTTATTTAAATATATTCTTTATTCTGAACGATTGCGCTGCTTACAGTGCTCGAATGACAAATTCAAATGTCAGTTCGCCGTCCGAAGGGATCAGGTATTCCGGATGAACCGGAGCACCCCAGCTGTCATCACCGCCGACACCCATTTGTTTACCCGCTACAGTCACGACCGTATAGTGCACAGGAGGCAATTCGTACGCATGCTGTGCGTTCTCCAGCTCAAATGCTGTATATGGTGATACATTCAGCTCAACCGGAGTTCCTGATGCTTCAATTTTGAAGCCACGTCCCGCGTTGTCTGTCAATTTGGCCCAACGTACGCCCGTACGGTTGCCCGATTCCTGCGGTACCAGATAAGGAGCCACGGTATCAGCTACCTTACTTCCATGGATACCCAGACGTGCGCCAAATGCGCGGTCTGCATAGTTTTCTTCGGGTCCCATCGCGAGCCATTCCACGTTTTCGAAGTCAGGTGATGTTCTGAAGGACAATGCATGGATTGGCAGGTTAGGCAATCCAGCTGTACCTTTGTACGTATTATGCACACGCACGCTTCCATCTGCATGTACAGTATAGACCACTTTCACTTGTACATCCTCCGAAATGTTGAGCTTGTACGTGAACTCGATCCGGTATTGATCCGGTTTCTGTTCCGCTTTCCACTCTACAGAACGTGGCATCAGGCTCGCTGCATACCAGGCACCCAGTTCGAAGCCCATCGCCATTCCTTTGTCATTATCCGTCATTGCACGCCAGAAGAGCGGTGCAGGTGGTACAGCAATGGTCTCACGACCGGACAATTTTAGGGAAACCAGTGTGCCAAACTGTTTGGAGAACAGCGCATGCGTTTTGCCAGCACGAACACCGATGTTAACGTCACCTTCAACCACTTGTACATCACTTACAAGGTTCAGGTCCGTCTGGGCTGTATCATTTACCTGATCCTGTGTGAAAATAAACTGTCCAAATGCCACTTCTTCGCCTTTGTCAGCCCACAGTGTATCTTCTTTTAACACAAATGCGGTGTTCACAGCGTACTCGCCGCCCACCAGGGATTCTGTACCCAGCGGAAGCTTAACTACTGTCTCGCTTTGCGCATCCACGTTCACTTCCAATGTTCCACGCAGCACTTCATGTCCCTCACGCTCCAGGCTGTATACCAGTTCCAATACAGATGTATCTGCGAACAGATTACCGTTTACGATTTTGACGCCTTCACGATCCGGGAACAGCTTGATGTTCTGGTACAGGAATTTAACCTCCTGCATTTTCGCAGTTACTTTACGATCAGCATGGACAATACCGTTGCCACAGAACGAATAGTCTGATGGCCGATCACCGAAATCTCCACCATAAGCGAGGAACTCTTTGCCGTAACGATCTTTTTTATAAATGGATTGGTCGATGTAATCCCAGATGAATCCACCTTGATACATCGGATATTTGTCTTCCAACTCCGTATACTTGTGCATACCGCCAATAGAGTTACCCATGGCATGCATGTACTCACAGCTGATATAAGGTTTCGTCGGGTTTGCATTCAGGAATTCCTCAATGTCCGCCGGTTTGGCATACATGCGAGTCTCCATATCACTTGTTTCATCGAAACGGCGATCATGGAATACACCTTCATAATGTACCAGACGTGTTGGATCAGCCGATTTGAAGTATTGGGATACTTTGTAGATGACTTCACCACCATGTGATTCATTACCACAAGACCAGATCAGAATGGACGGATGGTTTTTGTCACGCTCCACCATGGATACAGCGCGGTCCATAACGATATCATGCCACTCCGGTTTGTCACCTGGAATAACCCATGAAGGCTCAACGGCGCCAAGTTTCTGCCAAGATCCGTGTGTCTCCAGGTTCATCTCGTCAATAACATAAAGTCCGTATTCATCACACAACTCATACCAAAGACTTTGGTTTGGATAGTGTGACGTACGTACGGCATTCATGTTGTTCTGTTTGATCGTACGAACATCCCACAGCATATCTTCCTTCGTAACCGCACGTCCACGACGCGGGTTGAACTCATGGCGATTCACACCTTTGAATACGATACGTTTACCGTTGATGTGCATCACTTTATCGATCATTTCAAATGTACGGAAACCAACGGCTTGAGGAACAACCTCAACCAGTGTACCCGCAGCATCATATACACGAATATAAAGGCGATACAAGTATGGAATCTCTGCGCTCCACAGATTCACTGTACCAATATCTTCCCGAAGACTTACTTGTCCATCGTTAACTTTGGATTCAAACGTTTTAACGGTATTACCTTCACGATCGCGAAGTTCAGCCTCTACACGTGCTCCTGCAACCGCTTTTCCTTCCAGCTTCAGATCCACTTGCAAAGTACCGTTGGTATAGGACTTGTCCAGATCTGTGCGAACATGAACATCACGTACGTGTGCAGTCGGGACGGTATACAGATACACATCTCTGAAAATGCCGGAGAAACGCCAGAAATCCTGGTCTTCCAGCCAGCTGCCTGTGCTGCGTTGATACACCTCAACCGCGAGTTTGTTCTCTCCATCCTGAAGGAATGGCGTCAGGTCAAAATCAGATGGCGTGAAGCTGTCCTCCCCGTATCCTACGAATTGTCCATTAAGCCATACATAGAATGCAGACTCTACACCTTGGAAAGAAATATATACCGGATTCGACTCCCAACCTGTCGGCAGGTGGAATGTGCGAATGTAACTTCCAACCGGATTTTTATCCTGCGGCAATGCCGGCGGACGAATTTCGTTCAGTCCATCCCAAGGATATTGTGTATTTACATATTGAATCTGTCCGTATCCTTGTAGTTGGATATGCCCCGGAACTTCAATATCATCCCAGCCTTCACTGGAAAAATCGGATGTATAGAAAAACTCAGAACGGCTGTCTGGACGAATTGCATAGTTGAATTTCCACGTACCATTCAGATCATAACGCATGGACATCGCGCCTGAACCTACAGCCTCGTCCATTGTTTGGTAGTAACGGTGATCGGAATAGGCATGAAGACGGTTCACCTCAAATACACTTACGTCCCCCAACCAGTTGATATCTGCCTTTGTTGCTTTCATCGGCTCTCTCTCCCTTTAAAACGTTATAGTTTGACTTATTCAAGGTTTACGCTGGATTTCCTTTTGCTTTACATAAACAAAAAAGACAGAGGTACGCCATAACAGCGCCCTCTCTTCTTTCCTGCATCCGTCATTTGCACGGATTATGCTGTTTTCATTACTTCACGGAACCTACCATACCTGCAACAAAATGTTTCTGCATGATGAAGAAAACGATTGCTGTAGGCAGTGTTGCAATCACGATTGCTGTCATGATTACTCCGTAATCCGGAGAATAACCAGCACCCAGATTTGAGATCAACAGTGGAATCGTTTGTTGGTCAGGTGTTTGCAATACAATGAGTGGCCACAGATAGTTGTTCCAGCTACTCATGAATGTAATGATTGCTGCCGCTGCATATGTTGTTTTCATGGTTGGCATATAGATCTTCAAGAAGATGCCGAGTTCACTCAAACCATCAATACGTCCAGCTTCCAGCAAGTCTTTCGGGAACATTTTGGTGTTCTGACGGAAGAAAAAGATCAGGAACGCTGTTGCGATGGTTGGCAGGATCACTGCTGCCATCGTGTTGATTCCGATAACCGGTGCAACTCCCGAGATTGTTGCAAACATACGATACAGTGGTACCATGATAGCTGCAAACGGGATCATCATGGATAACAACAGGATATTAAACACAATGTCACGAGACTTCGTGCGATATACCTCGAAACCATAACCTGCCATGGAACCAATAAACAGTGCCAAGAGAGTGGAGACTACAGAGATAATCGCCGAGTTTCCGAGAGCCTGTACCAGATTTGTCGAATCAATCAGTTTGTTGAAGTTATCAATGAAAGCTGAACCCGGTAACAATCTGCCTTTCGTTACATCGACAGATGCATTCGTTGAACTGACCAGCATCCAGAAGAAAGGGAAAATGGATACAAAGGCGACGATGGATAGGAACACATACGTGAAAATCCGTTTTGCTTTAGCTTTAGCCATTTTTATTATCACCTGCCACTTTAAACTGGATGATGGACAATACAATAATCAAGATTACGATGGAATACGACACTGTTGCTGCATAACCGAAGTCCGGTGAATATTTGAACGAAAGGTTGTAGATGTATTGTGAAATCGACATGGTCGCATTACCTGGACCACCTTTGGTAATATTCATAATCTCATCGAAGATTTGCAATGTACCAATCGTTGATGTGATGGACGTGAAAAGGATAATCGGTTTAAGCAAAGGTACAGTGATTTTGAAGAATTGTGTAAAAGCATTCGCTCCGTCAATTCTTGCAGCTTCATAGATTGATTGATCGATGTTTTGCAGGGATGACAGATAGAAAATCATGTTATATCCGGTCCAACGCCAAGTAACGGCGATTATGATCGTAATTTTAGCCCAGAACGGGTCTGTGATCCATTGAATTGGATCGCCAATAATGTGCAAGCCCATCAGGAATTGATTCACCATTCCATCTGGTGCGAACAAATATTTGAATACAACAGAGTACGCTACCAATGAAGTTACACAAGGCAAGAAAATCGCTGTACGGAAGAAGCTCCGGAAACGCAGTGTGCTGTCATTCAGCAATACGGAAATAAACAAACCAAGAATAATCATTACAGGCACTTGAATAATCAAGTAGATAAAAGTATTCGATAATGCTGTACGGAATGTTGTATCAACTAACAATCTTTTGTAGTTAGAAAGGCCCGAAAATTCAAGATTGGCTCCTACACCAGACTTGAACGATAAGAGCAGCGCTTGAATCATCGGATAGAAGTAAAATGCAACAATCCCGACAACAGCCAGCAAAACAAAAGCCCATCCAGTCAAATTATTTTTCTTTTGGAGACTGTCTCCTGTATTCATGGCTTTCACAGTATGGCTCCTCTCTCTCCATGGAACATGGGTAGAACCCACGGAGCCTCTCGCCATATCCGGTTCGACTTGCGCCGGACGTGGGAGACGGCTCCGATGTTTCCTAGGGTTCTATAAGTTACCTTGGGTATCTTAGTTTAATTGTGCTTCAGCTTGTTTTTGTGCATCAGCCAGAACGTCATCGATTGATTTACCGTTCAGGAATGCTTGCATTTCTACAACCAGAATATCTTCAATGGCATATGTGTTGATACCATAGTTTACGCTTGGAATTTCTTTCGTCCAATTCGCAAAGTCTGTGAAGATTTTTTGTCCGCCGAAGTACTCGTCTGCTTTGGCATACGCGTCACCATCAACTGCTGGTTTGTACGTACCAATTGCGCCGATGTTGTTCAACAGATCTTGATACAATTGTTTGTCAGAACCAAATGTTTTTGCTACAAAATCAGCTGCTTGATCTGCACCAGGAACGTTGTTCATAACATACCAAGAACTACCACCCAAGTTGGATGCGTGAACAGAGTTTGGTTGACCAGCCATTTTTGGCATTGGAGCTACAGCCCATTTACCGGATTGGGAAGCTTCTTGACGTACAGATGGTGAGAACCAGTTACCTGTAGGAATTGTTGCTACGCTACCGTTATTGGCGTTCGCAACGAATTGACTCCAGTCAGAGTGCAATTTAACAATGTTGGCATCCATCATTGCTTTGTAAGTAATAAACGCTTCTTTCAGAGCAGCATTATTAGCAATGTCAGGTGTTTTACCATCTTCTGCGGAATACCATTTACCTGCAGTTTGGATCATCATACGAATCAAACCAAGGTCATTCGGGTCAAGAGAAAGAAGCTCTTTACCTGTTTTAGCTTTTACGTCTTTACCAATTTGGATGTAGTCATCCCAAGTGATGTCTTGCAGGTCAGCTGCTTTGTAGCCAGCTTGCTCCAGCAGATCTGTTCTGTAGTACAAACCAGCAACGCCGGAGTCAAATGGTACTCCGTATTGTTTGCCATCAAACGCTGTTGGTCCGAGTTTGTAATCTGCAAAATCGGAAGCCGTGATACTGGAAGACAGATCTTTGAACGCATCAGGATATGCATTCAGGAAGCTTTGTGAACGATAGTCTTCAATCAGAACTACGTTTGGAAGACCGCTGGCAGTTCCGGAGTTAAGACCTGTGTTCAGTTTCTGAATGATATCAGCTTGAGCGTATTCAATGATGTTGATTTTCACATCAGGATTTGCTTTTTGATATGCTTCTTTTGCTGTTTCCATTGCAGCTACGTTAAAAGCTTTGTCCCAAGCCCAGACCGTGATTTCGTTTGTTTTTTCGTCACCACCACTAGCGGATTTACCTCCGCCACCGGATGAACATGCGGACAACAGCAGTACTGTAACGAGCATCAATACCCACATTTTTTTCAAAACATTCAACTCCCCTTCGACCTCTTTGTGTGTAATTTGTTTGCGTTTTCTGAAAGCGGTTGCTTTCGATGTATTCATCTTATCATTCCCATATCTCCATTCGTTAGTAATAATTTTGTGCGGATTTGTCATCTTATTACCACAATGAAAACCTTTACAGAAACCGTTTGCATTAAATTTGGTTTTTTGTAATTTCTTTTGATTTTGTAATTTCTTGATCTTGAAATAGTACAAAAATGATTTCACCCGCTTTACCTCTGACACGTGAAAATCCCCCGACTCTGTAGAAAACAGAAGCGAAGGATCTCGATTTTAAGTGTATTTAATCGAATCGGGTTTCGATTCAACTCGTGATTAAAGGTAGTGTAACGGTGACTCTCGTTCCTTCCCCAACCGTACTCATAATGGTGACACCATAAGGTGAACCATATAATAACTCAATACGGTCATGGACATTGCGAATACCGATACCACTGAATAGTTGACGATTGTTCTTTGGATTGGGCAACGTTTCTCCCATGACAAGTCCTTCAATTCCATCCCCGTTGTCCATAATCTCACAGATCAGTGATTCTCCCGCTCTGGAAACCATGACATGAATCGTACCCGTTTCTTTCTTGATGAATCCATGGAAAAATGCATTCTCGATAAACGGCTGGATCACCAGTTTGGGTACATGATAGTGTGTACAATCCGGAGCAACGTAGAAAGCTGCTTTAATCCGGCCACCATATCTGACGTGATTAATGAAGACATAATTTTTCAAATTCTCGACTTCTTGTTCCACTGTAACAGTCTGACTCACATCACTGATCGTATTTTGCAACAATCCAATTAATGCATTAATCGTCTCCGCAGCCCTGTCTTTGTTGCCTTGTTGCACAAGAACTTTGACAGATGCAAGTGTATTGTACAAGAAGTGAGGATTAATCTGACTCTGTAATGCCGCAAGCTCTGCATTCCGTTGTTCATGCTGTGTCTGTACTAACTGATCCACATAATCATGCAGTTCATCAAGCATGTAATTGTAAGCATGACCAAGCTGCCTGCTCTCGTAGCTTCCGCTCACCGGAATATAGTTGTCCAGATCACTTTTTGTAATGTTGGACATCTGCTTCACAAGTCTGCGCAGTGACTTGGTAATCTGGCTGGTGATGAGAAACACAAGGATGAGTGCCCCTACAACGATAGCTGCACAGATCAGGGCAACCGTCTTCATATCGATAAGTTGACCCATCGCCAGATCCTTATCCACGACATTGACAATATAAAACCGATAGAACGGTAAATACTCGGATAGCACAACGCTATCCTGATCCATCACACGAGCATTAATACTTCTCGGAGAGTTGTTGTTCATATCCCGGGCATACGATAACAAATCCAGCTGAGTTGTTCCGATCCAGTCTTCACGATTCGATGATACAATCTCACCTTTTTCATTCATAATGACCACATCATTGCCACGACTTGTAAAGCTGCTGTAAAATTGCCGGAATATGTCTTCTCTCATCGTGACATAAAGCGTACCGTATATCCGGCTACGTGTTCGGTCCGTCAACGCTTTCGTCGCAGAGATCATCTGCTGACTCCCAAGCGTTGCCTCGTTTTGGTAAACATCAAAGATAAGACGACTCGGCGTCTCAGCGGCTTCCATCGTAATTGGCTCCTGCTTCAATTCATCCACGGACAACTCAAGGTGAGCACGATTCGTGGAATAGCTCCGTCCATTAATCCCGATAATTGTTATCCCAACTTCGTAGGATTCTGTGATGGATTGAATTCGATCCATCGTTTCCCTCATATTATAGAAGGATTTGGCCATCGTGAGGGAATCGGCATCTCCTTCGGACAGGAATCCTCGGATCGATCCACTCTGCGTCACATTATTCGATACGGCAGCAATGGCCTCATTAAAGGATTCAAAATTTGTTTTGATCTGATTAAGCACCTTGGAGTTTGTGATACTGAACGTCTCAGTAAACAGATTGGTTGACATGTGAATGGTCGTCCATAAGATGAGTACAGAAACGAGGACAATACTGACCACCATAACCAGAAACAACTTAGGAAACAATCCGAGACGAGATAATTGGTTCATCCATTTCTTCATGATCTTATCCTTCTGACTTTATGCCCAGAATTTGCGCCGGTATCGGCTTGGTGATAATCCGGTGAATTTTTTGAATACTTTGCAAAAGTAACTATGATCGGAATAACCTACCATACTGCTAATCTCAGAGATCGTTACATCATCGGATCGGAGCAGTTCCTCGGCTTTTTCAATCCGAATTTTGTTTAAGTATTCATTAAATCCTTCTTTTTTGTGAGATGAGAAATAACTGGATAAATACGATGGATTAAAATGAAAGTGCTTGGCTACTTCAGCAAGCCCGAGCGGCTGATCAAAGTGCTCATGCATGTAATCCAGCAGCATCTTCATGTTGGGATCACTTCGTTTTCCACCCGCACCAACGGTGCACTCCTGAACTTCCGTCATGAATTGGTCAAGCACAGTCATGACTTCGTCCAGGCTTGAAGCCCCGTCCACATTTTTAAAATACGTATATTTGCTCTCTTCCAGCCCGGCAGACTGGACATCCATATCTGCGAGGGTAATGGTCACGTTGAAGATCAAGTTACCGAGAAATGATTTGATCTCAAACACATCGGCAATATAATCCCGTCCAAGTGTTTTTGCATGATCCTGTAAATACTCCCTTGCCGCTTCGACCCGGTTACGCTTCACATGCTGCAAAAACATATTCACATTAAACTGGTAACCTGCGGGATGCATTGGAGGCAGTTCACCATACACCAGGATTGGTCGATCCTTATAATAGAAACGATATTCAATCAGCTTAATCAGGCGTTCCCGGTAAACAACACCCATCTGTTCAAATGAAGTAAAGCTTTCACTAAGCACCCAACCAGGACTGCCTTCTCCTGCTACATTTTCACTGGCCAACTGTCTGATCCGTTCAAGCATCCATTCATCTCTCGCAGGATCGACATTAAGGAGCATCACAGGTAATGTACCCTCTGCGGGAACCATTGCACATTCTACTTCAGGCAGATCACTGCGGAGCTTGGATTCAATCTGTTCCTGATCCATCTTCAGCGGATTCCCTCCAGCACCCACGGGTTTATACACCAGCAAGCGAAAGGATTCATACGGAAAGGTATCTCGAATGATCGGCATTTCGCTATCTTCATCCAGTGTAAATCCGGACAACATCTTCTCCATCAATTGCCCCAGTCTCCAGCCATCGTGCGACGGCTCGAACTGTAGCTCGGGAATTTTACCCGCTGTGCGTTGAAGGACTTGCAATAATTCATTTGTATCCAGCTTGGGTTTCAGTATATAATCGGCTGCCCCGTGCTGAAGCGTTGAACGTACATACTCGAATTCACTGAAGCTGCTAAGTACAATAACTTCAATCTGCGGATTACTGGCTTTTAGTGTACGGACAAACGTTTCGCCATCCATGACAGGCATGACAATGTCGGTGATCACAATATCCGGTTTTAACAGGTTCACCTGCTGTAATCCTTCTTCACCGTTGGAAGCTTCACCCACAATGATAAATCCTTCCGCTTCCCAGTTCATATGGTGCTTTATGCCCTGTCTTACCAGAAACTCATCGTCAACAATCAGCACCTTGCACAACCGGTTCATGATCGCGACCCCCTTGTCTAATCTTTCCTCTATATCTGTACAGGCTATACCAACTATTATATATCGGTTATAAACACTTTCCAGTGTTAGCGGTTACATTAATTTTAAATTAATTGTACATCTTTTTATATCCTAAAACGATCCTTTAAGCAATGGTAACTATCTATAGTTTACACTATATTTCGACAAAATAAGAAGCCCCGACTCGCCATTTGATCATCTGGCGAATCAGGACCCCTATTTCAATCCTTTATTTCGTTAAATCACTCACTTATGGTTCAATTCCCCATTGGAGACTTCCCGCGATATAACCGGTGACTTTGGACCAGTCCGTATAGGAAGTCTGACTACCTGCAAAAGAATAATCATCCGTTTGAGTATAGTTGGTCCAATTGTTCTTGGAGATGCGCGTATGGATTTCCGTGCTTTGTCCTGCACTCAGAGTTCCAGCGGAAGCTGTGAATCCAATCTCAAGCACGTGGTCAGCACCTGTCCGAGCTGGATTGAGTGCACTGAACGTGCCTGTTACATTCGAACTGCCAGCTGTCGCCCAGTCAGCGAAGAAGTTCTGAGGCTGTTCACCATTTATCGTGTAATAGTATCTGATTTTCACATCAGACAGATTCATGGCTGTAGTACCTGTGTTTGTCAGTTTAAATTTGGGACTAATCGAGCTGCCCGTCGCTGAAGTGTTGCTGTTAAACATCTCAATGCGTATGGTTCCAACAGGTGCAGCTGTCGTGTCTTTAATGAGCAGATTCAAGGTCGCAGGGTCGCCTGCACTGAATTGAAAGGTTAGCGTCGCTGCGCCATTTGGCAGTGAAGCCAGGTAGTTTTTACTTAATACGACCTCATTGCCTGTCAACGTGTAATCTGTACCTGGAACCAGCGTTGCATTCCCGTTACGGATGGATGCAAGTGTATTGCCGTTAAGTGTTAACGTGACTGGAATATTAACCTGATTGCCTGCTTTGCGATCAAATTCGGCTGTAACCGGTGTAATCGCAGAGTTGGTCACTGGAGTACCCCCGCCATTGTTACCTCCAACACGGTCAGCATACAAAATTCCGCGGCCATTTGTTCCGAGATATACTCTTCCATACAAACGCGGATCACCCGTAATTGTGGTTACACGAGCATACTGATGCTGATCATCATTGATACGAACCCAATTGGCACCACCGTCATCGGAGCGGAAGAATCCACGTGTTCCATCGATCTGTGCAACCGTGTATAACGCAACAACGCTCTGCCCAGGGGCCGCTTTACCAAATCCGATACTGTCTGCTTCCTCTACATTGGCAAGCTTTGTGAATGTCGCTCCTGAATCTGTGGAATGCCATAATCCATAAGGACCTTCTTCCTCACTACCACCTGCAAACCAGAGTTCGCCTTCAACACCTGGAACGGCATCCAGATCGGCATTTCCTTCCATCGGAAGTCCGGTCGCAGATGATGCCGTGAAAGTAGCACCACCGTTCACACTCACATAGATTTTACCCGCTGCAAATCCATAAAATTTGTTTGGATTCACACGATCCGAAATCACTTTCGCCTGTGCAGGTATGCCCGTACTTGCCGTCCATGAATTGCCGCCAGTCGAATAATGTACACCTTTATCTGACGTGCTCCATACGAGTCGGTTACCATTCGCAGAGATGGCTACAGTCCCCCCTCCGGTTGTGCCGGCAGGTTCTGCATTGGCCTTATACCACGTAGTCCCCCCATCACTCGACAAACCAATGGATTTTGCATTTGGATCAGCAGCATAATCTGCTTTACCTACGCGAACCATCGTATTTGGACTTAACTCTGCAAAATCCAGACTTTCTGTGGAAGAATAGTTCGGGCTCGTAAATATGGTAGCTGGCGCCTGGTCCAGATTGTTATGACGGAATCCGGAGACATCCCCCACCCCGCTTATCAAATGTGCACCACTTGGCGGGCTGATCAGATCAAGTACGGCAATCTCCTCAACCCCCTTCGCCATCACTGAAATATTGATTTTTTCATCATCATCCCAGTCTGTCAGATTCTTCGTTCCATAGATCGTAGCACCTGTTCCATACATCATGCGATCCGAATCAAACGGATCAATCTCCAGATCACCGATCATCCAGCCCAGTTTCGGGGTTGTTTCGGGTGGGGCAGGATTGGTACCAAATGTGAGCCATGGCGCTGCCGAAATATCCTGTGTATACCGTAACTTCCGGTTCGGATATCCATCAAATTCCCATATGCGTGTCCACGTCGCTCCGCCATCTGTACTGCGGAACAACGTGGCATCAGGCCACCAGGAATTCAATGTCGCAACCATCAATGTACCGGGATTCTGAGCATCAACAGCCAATCCGCCATATCCAAAATAATTATCCGTGCTGCTGCTTGGAACAGGGCTGATGTTGGTCCAGACACCTGTCGACGTATTCAGTTTCCACACGTCACCTTTTGCCCCATCATACGGTCCAACACCATCGCTGTAGGTAATATAGAGGCTGCCGTCTGAATCAAACACACCATGATGCGGGAGATAACCTGTAGGTTGACCAGCAACAGCTGACCAGGTCAGGCCGCCATTTGTGCTGCGATACACGCTTTGAGCTTTATCCGCAACACCCACATAGATGGTCTGGGTTGCTTGCCCTGCCGAACCTGTTGTTTTGTCAAACGTAATCCATGCCAGACCTACGATGTCACTGGTATATTCATTCGAAGGATCTTGCACATAATTTCCCGGATTCGGGAAGCTTGTGACTTCGTTCCAGGTCACACCGTAATCGGTACTTTTCCATAACCCATGACCACTTCGTGCACCGAAATACAGAATACTGTTATCATTTGGGTCCACGGTCAGACGTTCTCCCATTGAACGTCCCGGCATGTTGCCGCCAACTTTGAACGGAAGTGTTGTGGTCTGCCATGTATCTCCCCGGTCCGTAGAGCGCAAGATGGAGCCATTATTTTGGTCCCACGAATTCGTATACGTCCCAACTGCCATATACACCCGATCAGGATCAACTGGGTCCGTAGCCAGTGCGTCCACACCATTCTTGTTCCAGTCATCCCAGCCGACAAAATCCGTTAAGGGTATCCACCTCTCGTCAGCCGCATTCCAGCGATAGGCTCCCCCGATATCTGTACGGGCATAGATCAGATCCTTTTCCGACTCGTTGAAAATAATGCCCGGTACAAACCCGCCTCCTGCACCCGTCACCACATTTTTCCACTCATAAGCTTCACTTGGTGCCGCCGCTGTTGTTCCAGCAAGTCCTCCCAGCGAGGCGGTTACTACGGCAACCGTCAGGCTCATCATTCGCAATTTCCCCATAAACGTTCTCATATCAACTTATCCTCCTCTTCTACTTCGTTACTGCATTTCGGTCTATCCCCGCTGTCTCATCGTGCTGATGATGGCGTGCCAGACGAATCAATGCATCCCTTGATACAAGAAGCCTCACCCCCTTCCAGTCATATCGTTAAGCGCTTACATAATTGTTCTTGATTCGTGGTTATCTGGATAATACTTTCAATAAATAACATTCGCTGGCAATCTCCAAACCCCTCTGTCGAAATTCCGATTTTTGTGAATTTTTTTCAGTGTTTAAACTTGTTTATACAACAAAAAAGCCGCTAAAATAGCGACTTCAATGGGATATAGATTAACACAAGACTTCAACAGTAAATCCACCAGGGGCTTCAACATAAAAAGTATAACCGTGTGCATGCTTAGGTGCGTCTACTTCAAAACCATTGTCTTTCAAAAGACTATATATCCTGTCAACCTCTTGTTCGGTTGGTTGGGGAAATCCGATATGAAAAGTCATTGGATAGAGTACGTTTTTACCCTTCATTAGGGTGAGAATAAAACCTTCATCATCAAACATAACTGCAAATGCGTTTCCTCTCGTACCTTCACATGTCATACCAAAATAAGTCTCTAAAAACTCGCGAGCAGCTGGAACATCAGTAACTGTTAGGTTCAGATGATTTAATTTCATAATTACACCTTTCCTACATATCTAATACGTCCTCCGTAGAGCTTCATCTTCAATCCAAATAATACCACATAATGGAACTATTTGGTCCGTTACTTTAATGAAAAGTCGTTTTATTTTTGTTCTATACAGACGATAATCTAAATCAAAAAAGATGCTGTTAGAACAGCACCTTTGTACATTTTATATAAGATTAAAAAATGAAATCGTATCTTACCTGGCAAACAAGACAGAAGTTCACTAAGGTTCACTACATAGGCTCCTGTTTATTGCTGGCTACCATAAGCGTGAGTCTTTTGCCCTTTAACTCCCGGTCTGATGACAAAAAGTGAGCCCGCATCCGGTGTCTCTTTCAGACGTTCTTCCTTAATCCCTATACGTGCTGTTGTAATGTATAACTCTTCGAGATCCGGTCCACCAAAACAGCAGGATGTTACCTGATCTGCCGGCACCTCGATCTGTTGCAACAGTTCTGATGTATGCGGGTTCCAGCGAGTAACTCTTCCTCCGCCCCAGTGCGCAACCCACAGCATGCCCTCACCATCAACCGTCATCCCATCCGGAAAACCGAATTCCTCCGGTATGTGAATGACACTTGTCCGATTTTGTATCGTACCTGCCGTCAGATCAAAATCAAACCGGTCAATAGAACGTGTCGGGGTATCAATGTAATACATGGTCTGCCGATCCGGACTCCAGCCCAGGCCGTTGGATGTAGACACACCTTGTACCATTGTGCGAACGGGTTGCCCTTGCTCCAAACAATACAACGATCCGGCTTTGCTTTCATTATTCATGCTCATCGTGCCTGCCCAGAAGCGGCCCTTCGCATCACATTTTCCATCATTAAAACGATTGGTATCCTTATCTTGTTCGGGGTCCTCAATGGCATGCAGCTCACCCGTATGCAAGTGATACGTATGGAATCCACTGCGTAAAGCAACCAAAACTTCGTCACCACGATAGGGAACAACAGCCCCGACATGTTCACCGACATTATAAGCCTGATCCTGCCCTGTAGCCGGATCATACACATGCACCTTAAAGCTTTCAATATCTACCCACAATAATCGATTGTTCTCCGCATCCCAGCTTGGTCCTTCCCCCAGTAATGCCGGGGTTTGTACTGCTACAGTTACGTCGCTCATGCCATCACGTCCTTATTCAGATTTGACGCCGCCTGACCATTCGAATCCGATGGCATCCAAGAATGCTTTGGACAGTACCATATGGCCCGTTGCATCTGGATGTACCCGGTCATAAGTCAACACAGACGTATAGAAATGATCCCAAAATGGAGCAAATGCAGCCTGTGTATCCACATACACCGCATCATACTCACTGGCTACCCTGCGTACCGCTTCTCCGTAGATATCCATCGTTGCCCGCATCGGATCTTCCGGATTGGCCTCAAGATAATAAGGCGTCATTAGTACCAGACCTTTCAGGTTGGGACGAACCGAAGCCACCAGTTCACGCAATGTGGATTCGTATTCTTCAAGAAACACATGTGAGTCTGTTGACAATGGGTTGTCGAACTGACGCCATACATCATTAATGCCAATCATGATCGTCAGCCAGTCCGGTTTAAGGTCAAGCACATCACGATCCCAGCGCTGTTTCAGATCACGAATCGTATTTCCACCATTACCCACATTTTGGACACGCAACATCAATTCCGGATAGATGGACCGCAAGAGGGCATACACTTGCGCTACGTAACCATGGCCCAGACCTGAACTGCCTTCACCTACAGGATGCTCCCGACCACAATCTGTAATCGAATCCCCGATAAACAAAAGCTTGTCGTTTTTTTGCAATTTCATCGTTATTTTCTCCTTCGCTTCAAAGCGCTAATATACGGATTACTCGATTAGTCAGGACCGTTCACTTGATACCGGCCAGAAAAATTACCAGCCTTGATTCTTGAGCCATGTGAGACACAGATCCGACCATACCCGAATCGCATGGTTGTCCTCAGCCAATCCAAGACCATGTGAACCTTTTTCAAAAACGTGCAAATCATAGGGAATGCCATGCTCACCCAATGCAAGTGCGTAACGTAAGCTATTCTCTACAGGCACTGCCTGGTCAGCGCTGGTGTGCCAGATGAACGCTTCAGGAGCATCCGCTCTCACCTGCTGCTCCGCACTGAAAGCCTTGATCTGCTCGGCAGACGCATCAGACCCAAGCAAATTCTCACGGGAACCGGCATGTCCATAGGACTCCATCGTAATGACCGGATAACAGAGAATAACTCGGTCCGGGCGTGAACTCTGGCGTTCAATGAGGTCCTCATGATCCGGTTGTCCCTCGTCATATAGCGTTCCCAATGTTGCTGTGAGATGTCCGCCTGCGGAGAAACCGAGTACTGCAATCTTGGCAGGGTTGATACCATACTGCTCAGCATGCGCACGAACATAACGTATGGCACGCTGACCATCTGTTATCGGTGCAGGATGCTGGTGAGGCGCCACCCGATATTTCAGGACAAATGCACTTATACCTGCACGGTTCAACAATTCAGCTATTGGAGCACCTTCATGATCAGCCAAAAATCCATAACCGCCACCTGGACACACAATGACAGCGCTCTCTGAACCAGGGTGAATAAATGGAATCAAATGTGGCATTTCGTCTTCATGGCCCTGGGCTGCATATGGTGCAGCATGATCCCATAAGGGTATCGTTGTTGTCATCTTCAATCATCCTCTCCAAATAGAACGGAACCATGGGTCCGTTTAAACGTTTTCGAATCTCAGGAATCGATACCATCATAACGGTAATGACCCTAACGCATCAATACCTTCCTGGCATCACTTTTTGTTCATTTGGGTACATGTTAGTACAAATTACGGAACTGTTCAGGAGTCACCCCCTCAATCCTGCGAAAGGTTGCTACAAAATGGCTTGCATCGCGAAACCCTACCCTAACTGCAGTTTCCCTAATCGTGGGTCTTTGGTCTGCGGTCATGATTTCCTTGGCTTTGCGAATGCGCAGCAAAATGAAATAACTGTAGGCTGTCATGCCAAAGGACTGCTTGAACAAGGTGTTCAGATGTCTGGATGAGATCCCCGTGACGTCAGCCATATGTTCGAGACCAATCTCAGGATTCGCATAATGCTGTTCCATGAATGCAATGAGCGGAGCGAGTCTCTCCACGGCATGAGAGATCGAAGACCGATTGCCCGTCATGCCATGTTTTTTGAGCAAAATCAAAAATCGGTATATATCCGCTGACGCCTCGAGTCCCGACAAATCCTGATCACTTCTGATTGAATTCAGCACTACCTGGCCGTAATCGTTGAACGGACTGCTCTGCTCCCACTGATGGAACGCCGCTTCACCCAGACTAAGTGACTCCAAGATTGCCGGACACTGGGAACCGCCAAATGTAATATAAAGGGTCTCCCACTCTCCTTGGGCGCGCACATATTCATGCGGTTCATTCGGTGGCAGCAAAATACCTGATGCTTCCCCCAGTATGACCGTGGACCCGGCAAACTTGAATTCTCCGGCTCCCTTCACGGTCTGAAGCCAGTGGTAACAGGGATACCCCACAGGTCTGGACACCTTCTCCTGATTGCCGTTATAACCCAGGCTCTCAATATAAAGGGGCAGCGGCTGATCACGTGATGTCATGAAATATCGTTGATGTCGGGGGGAGATAAACATGGGATGCCTCCTTGGGTATAAGCTGAAATAAACTTCCGTATTCTTATATGAGTCATTACTTTTATTATATTTTAAAAGTCATATGTATCATATAGTATAGGATTATTCTTATACAAGAGGTGAACACATTGATTAGCAGCAAACTGCCCAAAATGTTCTACGGGGGCGATTATAACCCGGAACAGTGGGATCACGAAACCCACCTTGAAGACCTGCGCATGTTCCAATTGGCAGGCATTGATATTGCCACAATCAACGTATTTTCATGGGCACTGATTCAGCCTGATGAAGTTACTTACCGTTTTGAAGAACTCGACCAACTAATTAATCGTTTATATGAAAATGGTGTCTATATATGCCTTGCAACAAGCACTGCTGCCCATCCGGCCTGGATGGCGAAGAAATATCCAGACGTGCTTCGTGTAGATGCCGATGGACGCAAACGCAAATTCGGTGGGCGCCATAATTCCTGTCCCAACAGCCCGACCTATCGCAAATACGCTGAGAAGATTGCAGATAAACTGGCCGAACGATACAAGGATCACCCTGCGGTTCTCGTATGGCACATTTCCAATGAATATGGCGGTGAGTGCTACTGTGACAACTGTGAGAAAGCGTTCCGCGTGTATCTGAAAGAACGCTATCAGACTCTGGAACAGGTCAACAAAGCATGGAACACAAATTTCTGGGGGCATACCTTCTACGATTGGGACGAGATTGTATTACCAAGCAACCTGAGCGAACATTGGGGTAACAATAATTCAACGTTCCAGGGCATCTCGCTGGACTACTCTCGCTTCAACTCCGACAGCATGCTGGATTGTTATCTGTTGGAATACGATGCGATCAAAAAACATATTCCGGACTCCGTCGTTACTACCAATCTGATGGGATTCTTCAAACAATTGGACTATTTCAAATGGGCAAAATATTTGGATATCGTCTCCTGGGACAGTTATCCTGGTCTCGCCACTCCTGTCAGCTTCACGGCAATGGCTCATGACCTTATGCGCGGATTGAAGGATGGTCAACCGTTCATGCTGATGGAGCAAACACCAAGTCAGCAGAACTGGCAGCCGTATAACTCACTGAAACGTCCAGGTGTCATGCGTCTGTGGAGTTATCAATCTGTTGCGCACGGGGCCGATACCATTATGTTCTTCCAGCTTCGCCGCTCCATCGGTGCCTGTGAGAAGTATCATGGTGCAGTTATTGAGCATGCTGGGCATGAGAACACACGTGTATTCCGCGAAGTCGCTGAGTTGGGTAAGGAATTGCAGATCCTTGGAGATACCACGCTGGATGCATCTGTTGAATCCAAAGTAGCGATTGTGTTCGACTGGGATAACTGGTGGGCCATCGAAAAATCAAGCGGACCTACGGTTGCCCTGAACTATGTGGATCAGATCCATAAATACTACGCAGCCTTCTTCCGTCGCAACATCCAGGTAGATATCATCAGTGTGGATACGGATATAAGCAAATACGACATTGTCCTTGCCCCTGTCCTTTACATGGTAAAACCAGGGTTTGCCACCAAACTGGAGAAGTATGTTGAAGCAGGTGGAACATTCCTGACGACCTTCTTCAGTGGCATTGTGAACGAGAACGATCTCGTGACTACAGGTGGATATCCGGGAGAACTCCGTAAACTGCTCGGAATCTGGGTGGAGGAGATTGATGCCCTGCTGCCTGAGCAAAAGAACCGCATTGTCCTCAAAGAAACGTACGGTGATCTTCAAGGAGATTATGGCTGCGGCATGCTGTGTGACCTGCTGCACAGTGAAGGAGCCGAAGTCATCGCGGAGTATGGAGACGACTTTTATAAAGGCATGCCTGTTGTGACACGTAATACCTTTGGTCAAGGTGAAGCCTGGTACGTTGCATCCGACCCGGATGAGCGCTTCCTGGATGGTTTGCTGGGACAGCTTGCAGCAGCCAAGAACGTAGAGTCCTTGCTTGAGACACCAGAAGGTGTTGAAGTAAGCGCACGAACCAAAGACGGTAAACCGTACCTGTTTGTCATGAACCATAACGAAACCACGCAATCCTATGATCTGGGAACAGCTAAAGCACATGATCTGCTCACCAATCGTGAGCTTTCGGGAAGTGTTGAGATTGAAGCCCGTGGAGTGCAACTGCTCGAAATGAAATAAGCGATTTCACTTCATTGAAATCATTCGAAATAATATAATGTGATAGAAATACCCGTGATACAAAGTGTCACATATTCATTCCTTTTATACTTGTTATTGTCTTCAGCGAGGATATTGGTATAGATTTCAGACCTTTATCGTCTTCTGTAAGCCAAAAACTGCTACTTCCCGTATCCGTCTACACCGGATGCGGGTTTTTGGCATGATCTGTGGTATTTTTGATAGAAGGAAATATCAGTATGCAAAGCGAATTGGACGAGAAACACATTTTAACAAAGCCTGCCGGAACATGCTTGTGAATCCTGATGCTGATCCATTATAAAATAATGAACAGTTCAAATATTGGTGACACTCATGATGTCACTTATACTTTGTTACAATAGAAATATAACTACGACTTCACTTTCCGGCGGCGCAGATCGAAACGGAGTGGCTGACATGAACAGAACAAATCGGCTTGCTGCCATCGTAATGGCATTACAGCATGGTCACGAAACGGCACACTCATTAGGTGAGAAATTTGAAGTTTCCCGTCGCACGATTCTTCGGGATATTCAGTCCCTCTCCGAGATGAATGTGCCTATTATCGCCATTTCCGGTCCGGGAGGCGGTTTCAGACTGATGGAGGGTTACGTATTACCCCCATTACAGCTGGACCCGGTAGAAGCAGCGACGCTCCTATTCGCTCTTGAAGGTCTAAGTCGCTACGCCGACACACCCTTTCATGAGAAACGTTTGACCCTGATGAACAAAGTTAAGGCCATCATTCCCGATGATATCATGTCGCGAATTGATCCCATGCTCAAACAGCTGTATCATCATATTCCAGACCGCAATTACATTCTTCCTCATCTGGACGCACTGCTGGCATGTATACCCGAACACGGGTGGCTTAGTGTGCTGTATCGCTCCGCATCACGACAGCGATGGTTGCATATCTGTCCCACACGGGTATATGCCTCCTCTGGCTTCTGGTATTGTGAAGCATATTCCCTCGAACATGGTGAACAGCGTCTGTTCCGGGTTGACCGAATTATCGAAGTCAAAGCGATCGAACCACAGGATGCACAGGTGCTTAACGAACAGGCGGAGCAACAGCAGAGTAAGCCGATCCCTCCAGAACAGCCGCCAACCCTGGTTAAGGCACAACTGAGTTATAAGGGAATGATTGAAGCTGAACAGGACGAACATATTGGTGAAAAGATGATTGAAATTGCCCCGGATCTCTGGGAATTATCATTCCTTTGTCCACCAGGGGAATGGGACTGGGCCGTACGATTCTTTTACCGATTGGGACGTGAAGCCGAAGTGATCGAACCCCTCGAACTTCGCAGTGAGATTCGTCAGCATGCCGAGGAAGTGAGCCGGAGATACCTTGCTTCAACCAAGTCGTAGCCTGACTACACACAAAAAGGAGCCTGCTGATATCATGACATATGAAGCCGTTATAACGTACGAAGAAGCAGTACAGCGTATCCAGTCTATGGGGCTGCTGCCTCTGGCTCCACTATTTGCCGAATATCCTTCTCTATCATCGCTAACCCCCAAAGAAAATTGGCACAAGGATGATGAATTCGATCCCTGGTTATGGCGTTCACGCCTGGCTGAAGAGGGCATTGCTGCATATGGAAAATTTGTCAAAAAGAAAGCGCTTCTTGTCTCATCTGAATACTTCCCTTGGGTACACCGACTGCTGGCCGATTCCAGAACCATCAAGGAACAGTATGAAGCGGGTCTGCTCTCCCGTGAAGCGTTCAAACTCCATGCGTTAGTTGCAGAACAGGAAGGCATTGATGGACGTGCCTTGCGATCACAAGCCGGTTTCGGGGCAAAAGAGGACAAAAAAACATTTGACCGTGGACTTCTGGACCTTCAGGGCTGTGCAGCCATTGTGATCAGTGGAACCAAAGAAAAAGAGGGGCTCGCAGAAGGCAAAGTTGCATGGAACAGCTCCGCATATGAAACCGCAGATCACTGGATGCAACGTCATGGCATTAAGCCATTTGAAGGCAGCATAGAAGAGGCACGTGAACTGTTAACTGCGCAACTACAGCAACATGCTTCACCTGCCGCATTATCAAGCATCTCCAAAGCGCTTGGCATCCGTGGAATCTAAATAAAGCCAATCCCGGTTGTAGTGCAGATTTCAACCGGAATTGGCTGTGGTTCATCATATTATAATGTAACCCAAACAATTAAAAGCCTCTATACAGAATGGATTTAGAGAATTACGCCATCCTTGAATATGGCAATTTCCCGGAATCCATGCTGCTCACTGAGTGTGTGTGACCGTCCGGAAGCAATGTCAATCAGTTGGCTGAACAGCTGTACTTTCACCTCATCCATCGTCTGCCCCTCCAACAGCTGGCCTGCGTTGAAATCAATCCAGTGTTTTTTGCGATTCGCCAGATCGGATTGGGTCGCAATCTTGACGGTAGGTACCGGACCTCCGAAGGGAGTCCCCCGCCCTGTTGTGAAGAGCACAATATGTGCACCCGCCGCAGACAGTGCCGTTACAGACACCAGATCATTACCAGGTGCTTCTACAATGTTCAGACCGGTTTGAGTTACACGTTTGCCATAGCGCAGAACGTCGACAACGGAAGAACGTCCTCCCTTTTGCGTACATCCAAGTGACTTTTCCTCTAGTGTTGTGATGCCACCCGCCTTATTCCCAGGTGAAGGATTCTCATAGATGTTCTGGCCATGGTTAACAAAATATTGCTTGAAGCCGTTCACAAGGTCCACCAAATCGTGAAATACCTGCTCATTGGCAGCCCGGTTCATCAAGATCGTCTCCGCACCAAACATCTCCGGAACTTCCGTCAGAATAGCCGTACCCCCGGCAGCAACCAACATATCAGCAACAGCACCGACCAGTGGATTGGCTGTAATGCCAGATAAACCATCGGAACCACCACACTTCAAACCAATTTTGAGTTTGCTGAGCGGAAGCGGCTGCCGTTGTTCATGTTCAGCGATCTCCACAAGTTCTTCCATCAGTCGAAGCCCTTCCTCAAGCTCGTCATCCGTTTCCTGTGCTTTGAGAAACCGTACTTTGCCGCGGTATTCCGGAGCAATACACTCACGGAATTCATCGACCTGATTGTTCTCACAGCCCAGACCGATGACGAGCACGCCTCCTGCATTCGGATGCTCCACCAAGGAGGCCAGCAACTGTTGTGTATACTTCAGATCATCACCAAGCTGTGAGCACCCGAATGGATGTGGAAAGTGAAATACACCATCTATCCGGCTTCCAAACTGGGACTGACCCATACGTGCCAAAGCTTCACACACTTTATTGATACACCCGACCGTATTGACAATCCAGATCTCATTACGGATACCTGCTTCACCATTGGGACGCAAATATCCATCGAATGAGCGCAGATGTTCCGGAGGCATGTCTGTCTGAATCTGGACTCCCGGTTGGTACTCATATTCAAGCAATCCGTGCAGACCCGTCTTCAGATTGTGACTATGAATCCAGCTTCCCTGCTCGATCTGCTCTTGGGCAATCCCGATGGAGAAACCATACTTCATCACATCATCGCCCGGTGCCAGCGTATGCACAGCAATCTTATGCCCTTTGGGCACGTCATCCAGCAAATTAAAAGAAACTCCCTCTGGTAGTGTAATTTGTTCCCCTTTGGCATAGTCACGAAGCGCTATAATGACATCATCCTGTGGTTGAATGGCAATCCAGTCATTGATTGTACTTGTTGTGTTCATTTCCCTTCACCTTCCAACAAACCGATTTCACGAACAAGAGCTGTGCGCAGCCCTTCTCTTGCATCCAGATTTTCGCCCCAGATCAGGGTATCCGACAACACAGCCGATACCCGGTCATCCAGTTGGTTCTGATCCCTGTTAAGCGTGTCATAACCATCCCAGTGTGCAGCCAAAGCAGCCAGGACATCCGGGTCATCCCGCAGCAGAATATCTTCCCCATTCAGTCGTTGTGCCTTGTAACCTTCTGGCGTATTTACCGGACGATAGAGACACAATAATCCAGCAAATCCATGAATTAATCGTTCTGGCCAACTTCCCTGATTTTGCTCGTAAGACAAAAGTGTAGGCAGCACACGCACCTTGAATTTTCCGATCGTATTCAAAGCAATATCTTGCAATTTGTGATCAATATATGGGTTAAGGAACCGTTCGAACACTTCTTCTGCGTACTGGTCCAGCTGATGATCGGGCATATCCAGAGCAGGCACGATCTCCTGATGAACAGCTTCCCTGATCCATGTGCCAAAATGTGGATCTTCCATCGTTTCTCTCACATGCTGCTTGCCTTGCAGAATGCCGAGGGATGACATTAAGGTATGCGCCCCATTCAAAATACGAACCTTGCGTACCTGAAAAGGCTTCAGATCTTTCACCCAATGTACATTAAGACCTGCCTGCTTGAGAGGAAGTTTTTTGTCCAATGATTCATCACCCTGAATGGCCCAGAAATGATATGGCTCTGCCGTATTAATCAACTGGTCCTCATACCCCCAGCGATTTGTCAGGGAATCAGCTTCCTCCTGGGTCGGCGCACCTGTTACGATTCGATCTACCAGATTATTCAAGAAGTGATTATCGTTCTCGATCCATGAACGGAAACCATCCGAATACCCATAATCCTCACTATGACGGAGGACACAACTGCGCAGCACGTCACCATTGCCTTCAAGCAGCTCGCATGGCAGATGAATCAAACCTCTGGATGGATCACCATCAAATTTCAAATATCGCTGATGCAGGAAAACCGTTAATTTCCCCGGAAATGATTGGATCGGTTCACCCTCGATATAGTCTGTCTGCATATATTTCAATCCTGATTCGGTTGTATTGGAAATAACGAACTCAAGTGAAGGCAGTTCCGCCAAGTTCAGAAAGGCATCCCATTCCTCATACGGATTGATACACTGTGAGAAAATGGAGATCAACTCTGTCCGCTCAACCGGCTTTCCTTGAGACAGACCACGCGTAATCATCGTATATAATCCGTCCTGATCACGAATCTGCTCCAGCTTGGCTTTGCCTCCCGGTCGTGGTTGGGTAACGGCTACACTTCCATGGAATTTGCCTTGTCTGGCACTCTCATGAAGCATCCAGTCTGCAAATCCCCGCAAGAAATTACCTTCTCCAATCTGCAAAACCTTCACGGGACGCTCCATAATCTCCTTGCACTTGCGCTGACCATCGCTCCCCAGTAAATTCAGCTTCAACCTTGGCCGTTTCGTGCTTGCCGACATGGACACTCACCTCATCGATTATTTGTACTGTCGGAATGCAGCTCGAAGGCTCTGCACCCTTTTATTGTAAACGCTTTAAATTCATTGTATCATCAATAAAAGGAAATTAAATTGCTTATATTGCGGTAAATATACTCTCTCATGACCAGGTATAACATCTCGTTGAAGACGATCGTCTGGAAAGGAGCTTTATGGAACGTTCACCTGTTCGTACGACTATTCAAGCAGAATCCGGTATTCCGTTCCGCCTGGTGTACAGCGACACCAAATCCCCTCAGAACGAGTTGCCAGATCACCTTCACGACTGGCATGAAATTATCTATGTATATCGTGGACAGGGAAGCATCTTTATTGATACAGGACTTGAGAATATGCAGGAAGGCGATCTGTTCATTATACCGGGCAGCACGGTTCATCGAGCCCTGCCGGATGCAGGCAATCCTGTCACATCTTCCGCATTGTTCTTCAGCCCGGGCTTACTGGCATCGACCGCCGGAGGCGCTGCTTCTTCCTTGCTAAGCCTGTTTGAACGTTGTCGTAAACAACGTGTGTATAAGAGACATTTGAACACAGAGGAGCAATCAGAGGTGGCCGCCCTCATTGATGATATTCAGACCGAATTCCAGCTCGGTCATCATCTAAGCGCACATGCGGCCCTGTTAAGGCTGCAACTGTTACTCATTTTTCTGGAACGTCTGGAAGCAGCGGGACCTGCGAATCCTGGTAAATCCGCTCCGGGTCCCTCATGGCTCTCTTCTACGATCTCTCATATTGACGATAACCTTCGGAGTAGCCTGTCCCTCCCTGAACTGGCGCAGTACGCCTCTGTATCCCCTGCCCATTTCAGTCGTGCATTCAAACGATACACGGGTATGACTCTAACGGATTATGCATTAGCACGAAGGGTTATTATGGCGAAAGAGCATCTGGTCCAAGGTGATGAGACGATGGCAGCCGTTGCCGATGCTTGCGGGTTCGACAGTCTGCCCCATTTTTACCGTCAATTCAAAAAATTAACCGGTACAACGCCCGCAGCATACCGCAGAACCATGAACAGTTCTCGTTAAAATAGAACCAGACTGGACGTAGGTTCCTGGATCTAATCATATATATCCACATATTCTTCCATATGGAAGATGTGGTATGATAATCTGGATTATTACTTGTCGGAAACATTGCATTCCGTTGTCAGAGGAGCTTAGCATTCCATGTTAAACGAATTGAATCGCAGGAATATTGGCATCTTCGCCCATGTGGATGCGGGGAAAACAACAACCACCGAGCATATGTTATTTGAGAGTGGTGTCGTCCGCAGTCCGGGACGTGTAGATGATGGAACAACAGCCACAGACTCCCTGGACATTGAGAAAGAACGTGGCATATCCGTTCAGGCAGCCATGACCTCTCTGATCTGGAAGAACACCATCATTGACCTCATTGATACGCCTGGTCACATTGATTTTAGCTCCGAAGTAGAACGAACGCTACGGGTAATGGATGGCGCTATTCTCATTCTGTCGGCAGTTGAAGGCATTCAGTCCCAGAGTGAAGCCATCTGGCATGCCCTTCGTTCACTTCGCATCCCAACCATCATTTATATTAATAAAATGGATCGGATTGGCGCGTCTGCCCCAGCGGTAATGGAGCAGATTCGTTCCACCCTGTCCCCTTTCGCATGTGAAATCCAAGCTTATCAGCTCCATGAAGATTCATTTCATGGCATCGACTCCCTATGGAACCCGAATCAAGATTCTCTGTCCGATGGGACACCTTCCATTCCAGGTCTGGTCGAGATACTTGCCGAGCTGGACGAAGAGGTCATGGAAGCCTACATCCAGGAGACTCCGTTATCGCAAAGGGATCTGAATGAAGCATTCCTGCGGTATGTGCATCAGGGTGAGATGTTCCCTGTGTGTTATGGGGCTTCCGGCAAAGGAATTGGCGTCACGGCATTGCTAGACACGGTCCTTGCCTTCCTGCCTGCACCTGCACAACCAGTGGACTCTCCCGTATCCGGTGTTGTGTTCAAAATTGAACGTGATCGCACGATGGGACGTACGGCTTACGTCCGTATGTATGGTGGCAGCTTACATAATCGGGATACCATCCATAATTCGACGCGGGAGCTTGAAGAGAAAGTGACACAGATTCGCCGCATGGATGGACGGAAATGGGCGGATACCGGTGCCGTTCACGCGGGACAGATTGCTGTGCTGTACGGACTGAGTGACACACATGTGGGTGACATTATCGGCAATCCTGAGGGTGTACCTCCTCTGCCACAGATGGCTGTACCTTTGCTGACCGTACAAGTACATGGCAAGGACCCGGCACAGTACCCCGATCTTGTTGCAGCATTGCAAGAGTTGACGGATGAAGATCCCTTACTCGACCTGCAATGGTTGCCGGAGGAACGAGAACTGCATCTCAAGGTCATGGGAACCATTCAGCTTGAGATTTTATCCAGCCTGTTGCTGAGTCGTTTCGGATTGGATGTCGTGTTTGATCCGCCATCCGTCATCTATAAGGAGACACCCCGTACAGCCGGAGAAGGTTACATCGCCTATACGATGCCTAAGCCCTGCTGGGCCATCCTCCGCTTCAAGATTGAACCTTTGCCTCGCGGAAGCGGTCTGATCTATGCCTCGACCGTAAGGACAGACGATCTGCTATTACGTTATCAAAATGAAGTTGAACGACGTATTCCGGAAGCCTTGTCTCAAGGTATGCTCGGTTGGGAAGTAACCGATCTGCGCATCACGCTGGTAGAAGGGGAACATCATGTCTGGCATACACATCCGCTGGATTTTGTTGTAGCCACGCCTATGGGAATCATGGATGGATTGTCGAGAACAGGTACCACGTTGCTGGAACCCCTTCTTCAGTTCCGGCTGACGGTCCCCGAAGAATACGGTGGTAAGGCCCTTAGCGATCTGGTACATATGCGGGCAACCTTCGAAGCCCCCGTCATTGGTAGCGGACGTTGTATTATTGAAGGAGTTATGCCTCTTGCCACCTCAATGGATTATCCGGTGAAACTGCGTTCCGAGACAAGTGGCCGCGGGGTGCTTACGACTTCGTTTGCCGGATATCAGGATTGTCCTACGGATGTGACTCATGCTCGCAAGCGCAGAGGAGTTAACCCGCTGGATCAATCGAAGTATATTTTAAGTGTACGAAACGCGATTACATCATAAATGGAGTTGAACCTGTGCTTATTAAATTTCTTATCTTTGGCCTTCTATGGCGGATTGTAGGTAATCCGTTCATTGCCATCCTCATTTTACTCGTTATACTGTATTTCCTGGATCGTCGCTATGTTGGCGTATTCCCAAGCTTCACGAAACCTCTGAAACGTATGCGTAACATCTCCCGGCTTCGGCAACAACTTGCTATGAGCCCCAATGAAGTTTCTTCCAAGCTGGAGCTGGCTCGCCTGCTGATTGAGCGCAAGCGTTACAATGAGGCACATACGTTATTGCTTGAATTGGAGCGCCCATACGAACAATCGGCTGAGTATTGGGAGGCACTAGGAACGACTGAACTTCATCTGGGCAACATCGAAAAAGGCGAACGTCATATTTTGCAAGCCCTCGAGATCAACCCCAGAGTCAAGTACGGACGTCCATACCTAACCCTTGCTGGAGCCTTCAAAGATACGCATGAGGACAAAGCGCTGGATTATGTGCATCAGTTTCAGGAGATTCATTCCTCTTCCAGTGAAGCTTATTATCTGCTTGGCTCGGTTCACCGTTCCCTTGGGCGCAATGCAGACGCGAAGCAGGCTTACGAGCAATCGTTGAACGTCTATCGTTCGTTACCCAAATACAAGAAACGTCAGGAGCGCCGCTGGGCTGTCCGCAGTTGGTTCCGCAAACGTGGATTATAATTTCATCCGCTATACGCTATAATTTGCATATATCACTCTGCTAACCAATAAAAGTGCACTGATCTCTGCCCTCGTATGAGCAGAACCAGTGCACTTTATTCTTAACAACGATATTAATACACCAATATCTCACGCAGTCGTTCTTTATGAAGACGCATCCAGTCCATCCGCAGTTTGAGTTTCACAATCTGCTCCACAGCCACTTCCGGCTCATCTGTACCCTCAAACATCCGACTGATGAAATGCATGACCACATCCAGACTGCGCAGCAAAATCAATCGAGGTATGGCCAGCAACTCTTCCGGTTCCAGGCTGACCTGTTCCCGAAATCCCCTGATCAGTCCCTCCTGTGCCTGCCACATCCAATCTTCACTCTTGTCCATGGTCAGAAGGTCAGACATTGGAACAGCTAACTCCATGACCCGCAAATCCCATGTCGCAAATTCAAAATCCAAAATGGCACAGATTTCACCATCCTGCTGATCTGCCAATACATTCGAAGCATTCACGTCTCCATGGACCAATTGATGCGGCAACTGTTCCATTCCCCGCAGAGCTTCAAACAGACCTGGTAGCCCATCCCTCAGTTGTTTCAGCTCATGCGCACATGCGACCAATTGCTCCGGCGGCGATGCACATAGCTGTAATAATCGTTCTGGTGAACAGAGCGGATACGAATCCTGAATTCGATAGTACGGTGGATATACAGGATCAAGGGGTATATCCAGCGTTGCCATAACAGAAGACAGGGCCCCCGCCGCTTTACCGAGGCCAAATAATTGGTCTGGCTTATGCCAGATGGGATTGACACCTTCCCGATAATGAAACAGCGTTGCAATTTTGGTATGACCTGTGAGGGGATCTTTTACAGGAAGGAATGTATCTCCCTCGCCAGATAACCGTCTAACAGGTGAAGGAGTATCAAACTTAAAGTTCGAATGTTGGAGGGCTTCCAACACCTTGTGTTCAAAGGTGATTTTCATCGGATCATTATGTGTCTCATATTGTCTCATGACGTAACTCGTCCCGTCTATATGGAGCATGTAGGTAGAATTATTCATCCCACCCTTTCCACGCTCACCTTTCCAGTCCGATGTGAAACCATATGAGGCCAACACTTCGGATATACGTTGCTGCTCTGAAGGATGGAGGGAACCGGAATCGATATTTTGCACCAAAAATTAACCCCTTTATCTCACAAAATGGAACTGTCTTCTATTTATCTTAAAGGAAGTCCATCGCTCGGTCTAGTTCTGTTCCAAAGTGATCAAGAGAACGGATAATATCCCGTCCGATTAAGCTGCTCTGCAATGACACGATATCCTCTTGCATTGGGATGTACTCTGTCCCAGAACAACAGTTCACGCTCACGACCTTCAAACCTGTCATACACCTGAGCACACGCATAGTTGCCTGATCCCGCTCCATTCAAAAACGAATTATATTGGCGCACCCAGTAGGCAGCTTCCGTCGCTTGTGGATACGGGTTGTACAATCCGATGGATCGGACCATATACTCATGGTTACCCTTTAACTGCCGAATGTGCCGCATGATCTGGGATACATTACTGCGGGTTTCTCCGAGCACCTGTGTCATTTTGCTGGCATTTGGAATGCCATTACTTGCTTTGAACGTACGAATCAGATCATTCCCGCCAATAGATATGGTAATGATATCCGCTTCACGGAGCGATTGCCGCACTCGGGGATGCGAAGAGATCATCTGCAACATTTCCCCCGACGTCAGTCCATTTACGCCCATATTTTCCATGGATACAAACGTACGAACATTCATTTCTGCCATTCGCCGATATAAAGGAACAAAGCCGGTGCCCAGCAACGCTCCTGTACCTACCGTTAATGAATCTCCTATAGCCACATATCGATATACCATCCCGTCGCCCCTCTCTGCTGTGATGTCTCTGAACAATAATGAACTGCTCTATATCTTATGATGAGAGGCAAGACAAGGCGCGGGATGGTGTCCTTAGGCATGTACCTTTCTTTTGCTGCATAAAACCATATTTCTTCTCTGTAGAGGAAGAAAAAGAAAAAAGCCCTGCCGCATAACGCGGCAGAGCCTAATCCATTGCAATGCATTACATGCCTATGGTTCGATCCGAATCAACGGAATCTGATTGTTCCTTGTTCGGGAACGGCCACCAGTTGGCCCGGCCAAACATCTTCACCATCACTGGGACGAAGAATGGCAGGAACAGCAGAGAGTACAAGATCAGTCCGCTAAGGACTACTGTGGCAATCTGCATCATCGAGAGAACACCGGATGGATACATCGCAGCAAATGTACCGCTCAGAATGACCGCTGCAGATAAAATGACGGTTCCCATGTTCTTCATCGCGTACAACATCGCATCCTGTACCTTCATGCCTTTGTTCTCATTGAAACGGTCCATCAGGAAGATGCTATAATCCACACCAAGTGCAATCAGCATGACAAATCCGAAGAACGGAGTAACCCAGCTGATGCCTGCAAATCCGAGGATATTAACAAAGATCACTTCGGTTAAAGCCATCGATGTGAAATAAGCCAGTAATAAGGAAACGATCAGATACAATGGCATAATGACCGAGCGAAGCAGCACAACCAGAATAATGAATGTACCCGCCAGCATCAACATTACAGTACGTGTATAATCGTTATTCGAGATCTCCTGCAAATCTGCAAACGTACTCGTAACGCCACCTACGGCGATGTCTGCTTTTTCAAGCGTACTGCCTTGTACCGCGCGATGTACTGCCGCCTCAATGTCAGGAACACGATCAATGGCTTCTGTGCCGTATGGATTTTCGGCGAAAATAACATCAATCGTCATCGTTTTCCGATCTTCGGACAGATACGTATCAAACACCTGTGTGAAGTCTTTGTTGTTCAGTGCTTCTTCAGGAACGTACCAGCCTGCCAGATCCGAATCAGGTGAATTTTGCAGTTGGGTCAGATAATCCTGTGCCGAATCCAGTCCCCCGGATACCTGTTTAATACCATCGACACTTTGATTCAATCCATCTGTCAGTTGTGTCAGCTGACCACTCAGATCGGAGAAGCCTTGCTGAATTTTCTCCTGACCACCCTGAAGCTGGCCAAGTCCATCCTGAATGGAAGGAATTTCGCTAATCACTTTACCCTGACCATCCGCAGCCTGTTTGAGACCGGATTGCAACTGACCGATTCCCGTTACAATCTGGCTCAGGCCATCGGAAAGTGCCTTTTGTCCGGCTGCTGCGGAGGCAAACCCTTCATTGGCCTGATTAATTCCAGCTGCGGCTTCTCCAAGCTTGGTCTTAATCTGACCCAAACCTTGAGCAAGCTGCGCTGTGCCAGAACCGGTTTCACCAATCGTGCCTTTGATACGCTGGTAATCAGCATCTTGCTGCAATTCAGGATAACGCTCTTCAAGTGCTGTGAAGGATTCAGACAGACTGGTTAGAGCTGTTGAAACCCCGTTCAGCTGTTGTTCCAGTTCGCGGGTTCCATCCCCCAATGCAGCGACCCCTGCTCCCGCCTGACGATAGGCTTCAAGCAACTGATTGTTCGCCTGCGCAAGCTGATCTGCACTCGTTTTCGCTTGCTGGAGTCCTGCTTTCAGATCCCCTGCACCTGCGGAACCATCTCGAATGCCTTTTTCAATCTGCCCAAGTCCCTGACTGAGTTGCGTGATACCCGATTGCAACTGGGAGGTTCCTTTAGTAAGTTCACCTGCTCCATCAGCAGCTTCTTTTAACTGTGGTTCATTTTTACTTAGCTGACTGCTGGCTTCACTCAGACCATCACGGATTTTGTCCAGACCCGTCTTGCCTTCACCCAGTCCATCCGATAATGTTCCGACTTGCTGTGTAACTTCAAAATCTTTAATCTCATCCCCCGTAGGTCGTGTCATACTACGGACACCAGAGACTCCGGCTACTTTCTCTACTTCCCGGCTAATTTTCTCCGCAACGGCCATATACTTTGCATTATCCATCGCTTCATCGTTCTGGATGACGATCTGACCCGGCAGCGATTCACCCGGACCAAAGCTGTCAGAGATAATGTTAAATGCTTTTACGGAATCATATTTCTCGCCAATCTCATCGAGACTGTTGAACGACAGTTTGCCATCGTAGGTTGCCAGAAGAGGCACACAGACCGCTGCAACGATGAGCAACGCAGCCCATGGACGTTTAAGTGAAAAGCGACCAGCTGCACCATAGATCTTGCTCTCCGCATGTTCAAGTGAACCCTTCGACGGCCAGAATAACTTCTTGCCCAGCACCGCCATGAAGAATGGTACGATGGTCACCAAGGCAAGCATCATCACAGCAATACCTACAGCTACGGCAACCGCAGAGCGGTACAACATAAACTGGGCAAATCCGATCGCAATGAATCCAACCAGCACAGCCAGTGCTGAGAAGAGTACCGTTTTACCGGCAGTACGATAGGTCGCAATGATGGCATCCCACGTATTCTCATGATGAGCCAGTTCTTCCTTGAACCGACTGATCAACAGGATGCAGTAATCCGTACCAATCCCAAACATGACGGCGACCATAAAGATCTGCGTAAATGTGGATATCGGGAAGTCCATCCCATCCACCAGGAATGCAACAATCTGTTGCGATACAATGTAACTGATCCCCACCGTCAGCAGCGGGACAAACGGAGCTACAAACGAACGGAAGACCAGGAACAGAATGAGCAAAATAAAGACAACGGTAATATATTCCGATTTCTTAAGCCCCTCTTGGGAACTCTCAATGGTGTCCTCATCAATCAGACCTTTACCGGTTATGTAGTGCTCCACATTGACGGACTTCAATGCTTCATTCAGGTCTTCCCGCATTTCCTTGACCGTACGATCTCCCTGATCAATGGATAGCGATGTTAGAATCGTTTTGCCATCAGCTGAGATCATCTTCTCTGAAAGTTCAGGCTGAGAGAAAGGTTCCAGAATGGACAGAATGCCCAGCTTCTCCTTGTCGGCCTCCAAGTTTTTAACAGCCTTCTCTGCCTCTTGTTTCCCCGTGGTACCCAGACCTTCCGGATTATAAAATACAAGAGCGATCTGGCTGCCTTGCTGTTCTCCCTTTTGCGCTGCAGCTTCATTCAAAATTGCTGCTGCCTGGGTGGAAGAGTACCCTTCCGGAACCGAAAACTGTCCCTTTTCCCGAATCAGTTCACTCATGTTAGGGGCAGTAAACATCAACACGGCAGCTACAACAACCCATAGCCCCATTAACCACCATCTTGCTTTTAGTATCGCTCTCATTCGTTCTCCTGTCCTCCTTCATGCGTTAGCAAAGCTGCAAGCTTCTCAAAAGATTCAATGAAAATTCGAACCTCTTCCGGTTTAAAATGAACCAGATACGGCTCCAGAATCTGCTGTATTTCCTGTTCTGTTTCCCTGTATACCTGTCGTCCGGTATCCGTCAGTGTCAGATATACAACACGGCGGTCACGCTCATCCCCGGCCCGATGGACCAGATCGCGATCCACCAGCTTGTTGACCAAAGCGGTAATGCTGCTCTTGCCTATGCACAGAAGCTCTGCCAGATCAGAGGGTGTGCAGGAAGGTTTCTCTTCAATCAGACGAAGTGCGCAGAACTGATCGGTTGTTATGGTCTGCCCCACTTGTTCACGTATCCGGGTATCAAACCGCTTATTGACCAGAAAGGAAGCATCCAAATAGCGGTTCACCAAACTTTTTGCATCCGGTGTATTCATTTTTCATTCTCCTTTCCCAAATCTATATAGTTCACTTAACGAACTATTCTTCTGTGAAACTATTCTATAATGAAACAATCTCACAAAGCAATACTTTTTTCCTGCTTTTTAGATGAAAACGACAAAAAAACAGGACGTCCGACTCAGCTTATTGCCAAATCCAACATCCTGTAATGATTATAATCCATATATTTCTTAAAGTAATAAAAGACCTCTGTGCTACTCTTCGTCTGTATCTTCCTCTTTTTCAAGCACACAACGGAATCGCTCCACACCTGGATATAATTCACCCAGACTATATACCACGAACCCCGTATTCCGATAAAACTCGACGGCTTCCAGCTCGGTCTCAGCGATCAGTCTATCGGGATTGTATGTTGCCAACAGTTGTGAGATCATACCACGTCCATAATTTTTAAAGCGGTTTTCAGGCAAAACCGAGATATGATGAATGGTAACCTCACTTGTTCCTGTCTTCTCATATCCAATGAGACCGATCAATTGTCCCTCATCTTCGTAACCGGCCATTTGCAGTTCGTCTTTCTCTACATATTGTTGCAACGCACGGTTCAAGTGATCCGGATCAGGGAAGACCGAATAGGACAACAGTTCCTGTACTTCCGGCTCCCGTATGCGTGATTTCAGATTAATTAACACCTTGATTCCTCCTATACCTTGCTTGTTTCCGTTATCGTATTGTAGTCGTTAGCCTCTAAAAGTTCAAGTCGTGTGCCGATTCAGCTCCGATTGAAGCACAGTTGAGATGTTATCCGATACGTTGATCTGCGCCAAATGATAAGCATCCAGCAGTGCGCCCCCAACTGCCAACAAGTCACTGGTTATGTACTGAATTCTTTTCCCATCGGCCCTGTAAGTAACATCCAGTCCTTTCTGAACAGCCTTCACCATATATGGTGAACTCAGACAGCTTCCGGTAAGCGTCATGGACACTGTGGGCTGATCGAAACAGGACGCCAGCATGAGAATTCCCACAACAGCCGTATCGGCAGCCGAGTCGCACACCCTAACTGCGAGGGGAATATTCCGGGCAGCAGCTTCCGTCACCATAGACGCCATCTGACCAAATTTCCGGTTGGTCGCCTGTTTATTTTCGGCAAAACCGGCTATCCCCAGCGCAGCGAGCTCTCGAATTGAGGCAACATTCCAATATTTCAACACCTGCTCAATCCAAGCTTGGTCCTGCGGCCCATAACGCCCCGCGAGGATGGAATGCACTGTGTCGTAAGCTAAAAAACGTGCTGCTGTCGGCGCATAATGACCGAACTGATCGTTGCGGAGCCAAGCTCCCTGTTCGGTTCTGCCAAGGATCAGAGATCCTGTTCCTCCAATAGCGACAATGCCTGGCTCACCGTCGAAGGCCGCTGTATGTGCGATGTGTGTATCGTTTACCGCACTGATCCTGCCTGTAATCCCCGTACGAGCGAGCAATGCCTCAGCCCAAATTGTATCTTCAGGCTCATTCAAGCCTGCCATTCCTGCCTGAATGGAGGCGATCTGACTCGACTTGAGCCCCGCTTGAGTTATCGCTTCAGCAATACCCTCCAGCACATTTAGCTCAGCATTGGTATCGTGATAGCGGTTGCAACCATTCTTTTGTACATAGGATAAAATCTTCCCGTTCTGATCTGCGACAGCCACACGCGTGTGACTCCCTCCTCCATCCATCCCTATTACATATGTATTCATCCTTAACGATCTCCCTTCAGACCACACATTAAGACTGCCGGGTCCTTTGTCAGGTCCCGGCAGAGAATTTATTGCTTTTGCACAGCGAAACGAAGCAGTTCACAACGAAATTGTGTCGGTTCATCATACTTTTCCTCTTCAATCGTCTGTGTAACATGTTCCTGAAGCAGAATATTCCAGCCTTTGTAGGCATCCTCCAGTATAGCAATCGCCTCGGTTGTGGGCAGGTTCAGCTCAATTAATGGTTTAATCTCCTTGCCTGTATTGATTTCTTTTTCCTCCACATTGGTACTCATCGTAATACAATGAATGCCCCCTGTACGAGTTCCGGCCTGTAACCGGTCTATCGCTTCCATAAAGGCTTGCTTATTTGAAACATGTTCCAGACAAGAACAAGCAGCGATATAATCAAAATAGTTTGGCTCCATAGCATAATGTTCAACATCTGCTTTCACTGCCTGCACGATATGATCAACCTGATATTCTTTCGCATACTTGCGAAGTCCATCTACGGCCTCATCCAGTAAATCCACACCGATGACTTCACTGTTCGTTTTTGCAAGGCGCTGTGCAATCGGTATCGTATGTCTCCCAACTCCGCATCCCAGATCGAGGACACGCAATTCCTCCTTGTGAGTAAGTAAACGTTCCAGCATATCCATCACCATAGGCATGGGCCTCGACATCCAGGTACCGGAGGCGAATAATTCATTATTCTGATAGAAGTTGGAATGATAACCTGCCTCTGCTTTTCGTGCAGCCTCAAATTGTTCGTTTCCCATCAAGATACCCCCATCGTTTAGTAAATGATTTGCATCTTCTACTTAATACCCAGATTGTCACAAAAAAATCAATTAAACGCCGCGCCCCCTTGATCATGGGCATACCTATAAACACAAGGTCATCGCATTACTTGGCCTCTGAACTTTCAGGTAAGAAGCACGAAGGCAACAGATTTTCCTTCATAAAGGATTCCAGTGCCGCCTCATATCCGGTGCGATCGACTTGAAACGCTGTGCCATGACCCGCACGGGGGACGGTCAGCAATTCCTTTTTGGTTGGGCAAGCTTCATACAACCTGTATACCATTTCGGTCGGTACAAACGTATCAGCCTCACCGTGGATGAATAACACGGGAACGTTAACTTTGGCAAGTTGCTTGAGTGCCGAAGCCTCTCTGAAGGAATACCCTGCTTTCCACCGGGAGATCAGACTTGTGACAGGTATAAACGGAAATGCAGGAAGCTTGTATAATTGCTTTAACTGGAACGTCAGTTCTTCTTCCACGGATGTATATGCACAATCAGACACAATCGCTTTAACCTGAGTCGGCAGGGCTTCACCACCTGTCATCAGTACGGTTGCTCCTCCCATGGATATGCCGTGCAATATGATTTCCCCTTTTGTACCCACTTTTTCAAGCACCCAGTTGCTCCACTGGACATAATCCTTCCGATCTAACCAGCCAAAACCGATGATGTCACCTTCGCTGCGGCCGTGACCTCGATCATCCGGCATTAACACGTTATACCCATGTTTTTCAGCATAAAATCGGGCAAAACCAGCCATTTCTCTACCTTTCCCCGAATAACCATGTGCCAGAATCACTGTCTGATCTGACCCCTTATTGGAACTAAGCCATGTACCGTGCAGTTTTAATCCATCATGCGATTGAAGAGATATCTCTTCTGTAGGCTGAACATCCAGCCACTTCAGGTCAGAAGCACTGCTGATGATTTCATTGTCCGGTTCAGGCATCAGATTTGGATTATCCACCAAAAACGTTTTTGGCGTACGGCGAATGGCCGTTTTGAAAAAATAAAGCCCACCTGCCGATAAAAGAGCAAGAACGATCAGTACTAGTGCTGCAAGTACGTAAAATAACATGAACGAGTTCTACCCTCTTTCCTTATTAAGATATGTTCAATCTTTACTTACTCGTTGAAGTGACTCACATGCTGCTTGATAGGCGGGTAATAAAGCATCCAGCAATGGTTCTGCTTTCCGTGATTGACCTTCCTTCGCGAACTGCTCTATCCGGGCAAACAAAGTTGATAAATAACGAATCCCTAGGCTCAAGCTCCCTGATTTCAGATCATGGGCTACCTCGGTTGCAGCAACATGGTCACCGGACACAATATGTCTGCGCAGCACCTCAATTTTGCCAGGTGTATCGGTACGATACATGTCCAACAACATACCAAGGAGTGTACGATCACCATCGGTGTTTAATTCCGCAATCTCATGTACGATGCTCATATTTAGTACCTCGGTCGGTTCGGAAGATTGCTGCCACTTCTCGATCATCTTACTCAGAATTTCCAGCGTGAAGGGTTTGCCAATAAAGTCATTCATCCCGGCTTCCATACACTTGTCTTTCTCTCCCTGCATGACATTACCTGTCATTGCAATGATTGGTGTGGTATGACGCATTTCATCCATTTCTATCGAGCGGATTTTGCGTGTTGCCTGTAAACCGTCCATCAATGGCATCATATAATCCATGAGAATCAAACTGTATTTTTTGCTGAGAAAAGCAGCTATTGCCTCTTCCCCATTCACTACAGCGTCCACTTGGGTTATTCCCAGTTTCTTGAGCTGCAACATAACAAGCTGCCGGTTGATAACATTATCATCGGCCAGCAATACAGATATAGAAGGAGCTTCATCATCCATATCACGCCCCTGATGCTCTTGAGCGGAAGCAACAGACTGGTTAGCGGACTGGTTACCGTCTTTCTTACCAAGTGTAAGTTCGAACCAGAATGTTGATCCTTCACCCTCCTGACTGTCTACTCCAATCTGACCTTCCATCAGTGTAACGAGCGACCTGCAGATCGATAATCCAAGGCCCGTTCCTCCATACTCACTTGAGCGACCTCGTTCAGTCTGCACGTAGGGTTGAAATAACTGATTCTGATCTTCTTCCGAGATACCAATCCCCGTATCTTCGACTTCAAGTCGGATCATTTGTGTAATCTCATCATCTTTCATAAGGGTGACTCGTATCCGCACCGTTCCTTCTGATGTGAATTTGTTCGCATTCTGAATCAGATTGATCAGTATCTGTGTAATCCTCGTTGAATCCCCTTCAAGAAGAGTAGAGATTCTGGGGTCACAGTCTATCGATAACTGATTTCCGTTCTTTCTGACTTGGGGTTCGAGCAAACGAACAATATAGTTTATCGTCTCTTGAAGGTCCACTTCTCCCAGTTCAAGTCGCATCTGCCCCGCCTCAAGTTTGGACAGATCCAGAAGATCCTGAATCAGCTTAAGCAGCAGTTTGGCAGCATCCTGTATAACGGAAACGGAATTTTCCTGTTCTTCAGACAATGGAGACAACTTCAGCATCTCAGCCATCCCCAATATGCCATTTAATGGCGTACGAAAATCATGACTGATGCCTGCAATAAATGCGATTTTTGAATCACCTGCATCTACTGCTTGCTGACGTGCAGCTTCAAGACTGTTATTGTTCTTTGCAAGCAGACGATGGAGTGTCACCAGTTCATTATTCATCTCCGAGAATTCCGCAAGTGTCCGTTCCTCTTGCTCTTTGCTTCGGATCATCTGATCCGATAAATGCTCAATCGTTCTGCGTAGCCTCTGTATCTCTCCGTTCTCATTAGACACCACATCATCCCTCTCCTAATCCCTAACCATATCCAGATCCAGATGATTGCATCTAGCTGGCTGAGCCAATAATTGTTCTGCAACCGCAACTGCCTCATCGGCTCCCGGAGCATAACCGTCGGCTCCTATCGTTTTCCATAACTCCTGATCAATATTAAAGGGATATCCACCAACCATAATCTTCACATGTGCCGTTGCCGGATGATGACGAATCAGATGAATTAATTCTTTGGCCAGATGAAGGTGATACGTCATCGTAACTGAAATCGCAACAACATCCCCCTGATGCCGCTCTATAGCTTCTACTACACTTCCATTAGGAACATTGGCTCCCAGATAGTGCGTATCCCAGCCTTCCATCTCGAACACATCTGTGAGCATACGCAGTCCGATCTCATGTTGTTCACTGCCTACGCAGGTGGCAACTAGCCTTTTATCCTGACCCGTATGAATCATCCAGCTAGAATAGAGACGTGATATGAATGACTGGGTCGCTGCCGTACAGAAATGTTCTTGCCCCACACTTATCCGATGGCATTGCCACAATCGCCCAACTTCATATTGGGTAGGCTGAAAGATATAACGATAAATATCACGAATCGTCACCCCAGCTTCTAACTGAGCTTCAATGATTTCGAATGCTTCTTTCCGTCTATTCTCAAGCAAACACTGCAAGTACGATTGCGCAGCATCTCCATATGGCATGGATTCGTTGATGTAACCCGCCTGTGACTCCAATTGTGTTGTTCTATATATTCCCATATCCAGATAATCGAGCAGAAGCGCCTTTGACGGATGGTCAAATTCTTCTTCCAATGTCTCTCTGATCAGATTGAGATTAATCGCCAGGTCTTCTTGTGATACCTTATAACCTTCAAGTAGAACTTTCAGCCAGGCAATATAATGAGTAAACAGGCCTGGACTCTGTACGAGTGCACTTTCTGCCAAATAGTTCAAGCTATACTGAGAATCCTGTTTGGTTCGCATTTTTCCGTTCTCACCAAATCGCTCAAGTAAATCGGGCTGTCTGAGATACTGTTTCTCCGTTATTTTGTCAGCTAAGTTCCCCGATTCCTGGAGTAAACGTTCTCCTGCTTCTTGATGACTCATAGATGCACCCCTCCTCTACCCGCATCACATCTCCATCATCATTCGTGACTAATCCAGAATGAGATCGATGTTAGCTCACTTGCAATCGGGATAGGTTCTTCTACTTGTTCCAATCCATCCATTCCGCTCTTAAAAGTTCTGTTCCATTATACATGAATTCCTGATGATCATGTGTTTAACGCCATGCATGTATAGAATAATCTTCCTATATTATGGAGGGCCTTGCAAGTAAGTCAGCCAGTATACTGTACTTTAAGGTTCCACAAAAAAACTGACCTGCGTTATGAACGCAAGTCAGTTTTCCCTTCTGCCGCCAGTCCCAGCTTCTTCAACATCTTAATCGCATCCACTTTCTCGGAAGGGTCAAGTCCCTCCAAAGCATCAATGATAACTTGGTGATGTTGAGGAAATATCTGTGTGAACAACTGTCTTCCTTCCTCGGTTAATTCAGCGTAAATGACACGCCGATCTTCCTTGGATGGCCGACGAAACAGCAGATTTTTATTTTGTAACTTATCTACAACATAGGTAATATTACCACTGGACATTAACACCTTCTCACCAATCTTTTGCAATGCCTGTGGTCCCTTATGATATAACAAGTCAAGCACGCCAAATTCTGTCGTATTCAGACCATGACTCTGGATGTCCCGATTGGAACGTGAGGTCACAGAATTGTAGGCACGAGCAAGAACCACAAATAATTGTAAAGACAGTTCCCGGTTGTCCTCCGTGTTCGGCATTTCAATAATCCTCCATCAGTTGTTTACATTTAGGCTCGTATGAGGGGACAGCCTCTGCTCCCACTCCTCACGGAGCATCCCCATACGAATTGAATCATAGTACTGCCCGCGAACGATACGACACTTCCGCATTCGTCCCTCTACTTGTAATCCGGCTTTTGCAGCCGCACGCATCATACGTTCATTACCAGACCAAGTAGTCAATCCAACCCGAACCAAAGGCATCTGTTCGAACAAATGACTTGACCACATGACAAGTGAGCGTGTGCCAACCCCGCGTCCCCACTGGACAGATCTGTATATTACAATCCCCATTTCCAGCCACATGGATAACTCATCTTCTATGTAATAGCTGATTGTACCCACAATTTGTCTGTCGGATTCAATAATACGGATTGAAACGGGTTTGGAATCGCCTGCATCTACATCCATACGTTTGAGCATACCTTGTTCAAAACTTTCATAACTTTCGTGTTTAAGTGGGTAATAGGGTGCATCCCATTGCTTCCATTCAGGTACATCATCACTATAGATCAATTCATAGAGTTCTTTCAGATCCTGTTTCTCCACACACCTGAGTACAAGTTCACCATCCACGATTGGTAGTTCTTTCATGAAATGCAACGCACCCTCTTCCATATTAAGAACGATGAAGCTCTTCGATACTGCCGTCCGCGTTGGCAAGAATGACTGTGCTAGCCATATCCACAAATAGTCCGTTATCCACAACACCTGGTAACATGTTCAATTGAACATTAAGGTTCGCAGCGTGATCAATCGCTTCCATATGACAATCCGCTATCAGGTTTCCGTTGTCTGTCAGATAACGTTGCTGTCCATCCATCCGCCACTGTGGTTGACACCCCAATTTTTCGAGCGCCTGGAAGGTCCACTCCGAAGCAAATGGAACCACCTCAACTGGAAGCGGGAATTTCCCCAACTTTTGCACGGCTTTGCTGCCATCCGCTACAATAATCAATTTGTCACTATTGGCCGCCACGATTTTCTCACGCAAAAGAGCCCCGCCGCCCCCTTTAATCAGGTTAAATTCGGGATCGACTTCATCAGCGCCATCAATGGTCAGATCCAGACGTCCAATCTGGTCAAATGGGACAATGGGAATCCCCCATTCACGGGCAAGCTTGTCCGAAGCCTCTGAAGTGGCAACCGCTTGAATGTTTAATCCATCACGTACCCGCTCACCGATCCGGCAGATGGCATAATAAGCTGTTGAACCTGTACCCAATCCAACCTTCATTCCATCTTCAACATATTCTGCCGCACGCTCTGCTGCTATCTGTTTAAGATTCATCTATAAACCCCCGCTGCTCATAATTTGAGAAATGCATATGTAGTTATTATAGATAAAACCGCTTCCGATGTATATCCGTGCCTTATGTTGCATCTTTGCATCATATTTTTGTTTTGTTGAAGGATGTATTTTTACCCACCATGTTATAGAATACAGAATGAAGCTAAAAAATGGGAAATTTTAAAATAAACAGTTCTAAATACCTATAAACCATCTGATATGTCCATAAATACGTAAAATATTAAAAAAAATTTAACGATACTATTCAATTTAACGACATTTTATACGACATATTAATTATAGATGTGTTTTAATAATTAGACACCTATGGTTCATACGGTACATAAGTCTCTACGAAAGCGACTGATAAACCAAGACCATGGTCGCATAAATTTCCTTTGGAGGGGATCACGGAATGATCTAGTTCACTGTACCAATGCAACCCTAAAGTTTCTTAATTTAAAGAAGATCAGGAGTGGAATTTAGTGAAATCATTAAGTTGGAAAAGCATGTCGTTTTTCTCCAAAAATTTGTTACTCTCATTTACGAATATCGTTATCATCGGGGTAGCACTTATCGCAAGCAGTTACTATTTTCAAAAAACAGTTCTTGTTGATCAACTGCATGGACAGGTGGAACAGATTACCAAAAAGTGGGCTGAAGATATCAATCCTACCGAGGTACAAGCTGCTATTGCGGAAGGTAGCTATGATGGAGCAACACAAACGAAATTACGAGCGTATTTCGATGAGATGCAAGAATATTATCCTAACATTGCACAAGCCTACATCTTCGGTGTTGAGCTCGGTGGCGATAACAAGAGATTAACTTCCCTTGTAGCGATGCCGACCAACCTAAGAGAGGCTTTTCAAAGTGAGAACGTAAATATTGGTGACATGTATGAGCAGCCGGTCGTTGTAGCCAATGCACTGAAAGAAATGCTTAATACGGATCGCCCAACATTCACAACATTTTATTCCGATGATTTCGGAACTTGGACAACCATTGCATATCCAATCAAAGACAGCAACGGTAAGATTTTCTCATATTTTGCCATTGATGCAGATGCATCAGCCGTACCCGCGGGACTAAACTCCTTGCTCAAAAACGGAATTATCATCCTTGTGGCCTTCTTGCTGTTATTCCTGATTATCCAATACCTTGTCGTTAAAAACACACTTTCCCCTATCCGTCACTTGATCAAAGGAATTGATGACGTGAGTCGGGGTAATTTGAATGTCAACATTCCGACAGGAAAAGACGATCTGGGACTCGTTAATGAGAAGTTCAACACCATGGTTCGCAAAATCAACGATACTATCGTTAAAGTGCAAATCACATCACAAGAAGTAAATCAGTCTGCCAAAGAGCTATATGAAGTTTCCGAGCGCAACAGTGAGAATGCAGATTCTATCAATAATAATGTGACTCAAATCACTTCCAACATTCGTTCACAGGAACAGGCAACCCGGGATAGTGCACGGGCCATGTCCGAGATGGCTACCGTAATCCAGACGATTGCCAGCAGCTCGGCAAGTGTAGCGGATGAAGCCTATGAGATGGAACGTCGTTCACAACAAGGTAACAGCGTTGTCCGTCAGGTATCTGAACAGATGAATCTGATTACGGAATCGGTTAAGAATACCGCTTCTGCCATTGAGGTTCTGGAGAGTCGTTCACAGGAAATCGGTGATATTCTCAATATCATCTCGGGTATCTCCAGCCAGACTAACTTGCTTGCTCTTAATGCTTCCATTGAAGCAGCTCGTGTTGGTGAAGAAGGAAGAGGATTTGCAGTTGTTGCAGGTGAAGTACGTAAACTTGCCGAGCAGTCTGAACAAGCGACCAGCCAGGTTGGCGTATTGATCCAAGAGATTCAAGCTGGAATTAAACAAGCTGTACGTGCAATGGAACAAGGTACGTCAGAAGTAGATACAGGACTCAGCGTAGCCGATCAAACAGGACAACTTTTCGAAGATATTTTAGAAGCAGCGAAAAAAGTATCTAATCAGATTCAGGAAGTATCAAGCGCGACGGAAGAAATCTCTGCGGGTACGGAGGAAATGACCGCTACAGCGGACGACTTGTCTTCAAGCGTAAGTAAGACAGCAAACAGCAGTGAACAAATTTCCTCATCTGTTGATGAGCAAAAAGCATCTTTGATTACACTGGTAGACTCCTCCACACGTCTTAATACCATGTCTGAGGAACTCCAAGAATTGATCTCTCATTTCAATGTAAGCAAACAATAATTCAAATCCACAAACATTCGGTTTGAACCAAGGAGGAATAACTGAAGTGATTGAAAACCAACCATCTTCTTCCCATTCCATGGAATCTAGCTTGCCCGTTCTGCAGATTCCACTGGATTTTGGGCGACGTCAACAATCATTCTCTTATCAGTCTGCTCAAATCACATTACATGCTTCTCTGAGCCGTGAACTTAAACAGAAGTATGGAGAACAGATGGTGTACCCGGTACTCCTCTCAGCTTATGCAGCCTTGTTATTCCGATTGTCAGCTGAACAGGAACTTGCCATAGGTATACTTTCTCCCGATCAGGCAGCATCCTATCTTTCATTACAGATTCAGGGGAAATTGACCTTCAGCCAACTATGTCATCAGGTTTCAGAGCAGCTCAAGATTGAATACACGTTGCAAAACGGTGGATACCCTGAATCGTTTTTTATGCTGAATAGTGTACAGTTGCCTCAAGCTCCTCAAATATTAAATTGGAACGTTCGAGATGATCAAAACATGCTCATCCTCGATCTGTTCTATGATAGTTCACTGTTAAAAGAGTCTACCGTGCTGAGATATGCAGAATATTATCAGACTCTTCTACTCGCCCTTGTGCGTGACGGTGAGAAAGCAATCGGTACTGTAGATATTCTTTCCGCCTCAGATCGATTGCTTTACCGTGAAATGAATGATACTTCCGTTCTCGAACCAGAGAATCAGACGGTTCATGGCTGGTTCGAAGCAACGGCCGCGGCATATCCGGATTCACAGGCGATAACATCGCCATCCAAAAGTTATACGTACAGGGAATTGAATGAACGAGCTAATCAGGTTGCACGTGTTCTGTTATCCAATGGATTGCAGAAAGGTGAATTCGTCAGTATCTTTATGGATCGAAGTCTGGAGACGATCATCTCCCTGCTTGGTATTCTGAAGGCAGGTGGTGCATATGTTCCGATCGACCCTGAGCATCCACAAGAACGTAACAGTTATATCGTGGAAGATACGGCGTCCTCATTCGTGCTGACAACGGAGGCTTCTTATGCCCAAGCTTCCAGCTTGTTCTCCAGTATAGCTACGGTCCGTCAGATTCTCGCTGTGGATGGTCGTTTAGCCGGATTTGCAGCAAGTAACCCCAATCTGAATATTCAGCCCGATGATCTTGCGTATATTATCTACACGTCAGGATCGACCGGCAAACCCAAAGGTGCACTTATTGCCCACCGGGGTGTAACCAATCTTGGCAGTGTGGTTCAGCGTGATTGTGACATTCAACCCGGTGATGTATTAACCCAGTTTGCTACATACAGCTTTGATGCATCCGTGTGGGATACCATTGGCGCCTTGTTCTATGGAGCAGAATTATATCTGTTGTCTGCGGAAGAACGGGTATCCGTAGAAGAATTCGCAAGTGCAATTGAACGGACAGGAACAAACATCATTACGATACTGCCTACGATTTTCTTCAATCAGCTTGCTTCCTACTTATCCGATGAAGGTTTCCACAAGCTGGCCAAAGTCAGAATCATTACTGTAGCCGGAGAAGCGCTCTATGGTGAACAAGTTCGTGCCTTCCAGCGCAAATTCGGAAACCAGATTGATATTGTTAATGTGTACGGACCTACCGAATGTACAGTAGCCACAACTACTCACCGCATCAGTGAGCAGGTTCCCGAACATGTGGTGAACATCCCTATCGGTAAACCGATTCATAACTACAAAGTATACATTGTGAATGAAGAACAACAGCTCTGTCCGGCAGGTGTACCTGGTGAGGTATATATCGCTACCCCTGCATTGGCCAAAGGTTATCTGAATCAGCCAGAACGTACAGAGCAAGCATTCATTGAGAACCCGTTTGCGATAGGTGAGAAAATCTACAAATCTGGCGATATTGCCAAATTGCTGGATACCGGGTTACTGGAATATGTCGGTCGTAGTGACTCACAGCTAAAAATTCGTGGTCACCGGATTGAGATCGGGGAGATTGAAGATCACTTTGCACGGCTTGATCAGATCCAGAACGTTGCCGTCATTCCGAAGAAAGAATCCGATGGACAAAATATGCTGGTTGGTTACTTTACATCGAAAGATGGCAGTACCCTCTCTGTTTCGGACATCAAAGCAGAACTGACGGAGAAACTACCTTCTTATTTTGTACCAAAGTGGATCTGTCAGCTGGATGAAATGCCGATTGCCCCAACTGGAAAAATCAATCGCAAAGCGATGGTATCCCTGCCTCATGTGGAACGATATGAAGATCGCCCTGACCGGGTCATGCCTGAGACGGAGACGGAATCCATTATCCTGGGTGCATGGAAAGAAATCCTTCAGCATGATGACTTCGGTGTCGAAGACAGCTTCTTCAATATTGGTGGTGATTCACTCCGGGTCATTCATGTACTGGTCATTCTGAAGCCACATTATCCACAGCTGAAAATTGCCGACTTCTTTGCCGAGAAAACAGTCCGCGCTCTCGCTCGTCGTGTGGAAGTATTGTCTCTCAGTGCTGCAGAAGTTACGGATTCAGTGGTGACCGATGGTATGATTACACAATTATCCGAACACCCTGTGGAGTTAACATCCCAGTTAGGGTATCCGCTCATTCGTGAACCTGAGCATGTGTTACTGACCGGAGCGACTGGTTATCTGGGCTCTCATGTGCTGCAACAGTTAATTTTGAATTCCAGTACACGAATCTATACCCTTGTTCGTCGACCATCCAACGGAATAACTGCAATGGAACGTTTGACTAACGTGTTGGAAGGTTATTTCGGCAAACAACTGACTGACCAGCTCTCCACTCGTGTGGAAATTATTGAAGGGGATCTCGAACAACCTAATCTCGGTCTGTCCGCTGAACAAACGGCTTATGTTCAGGATCGAATTGACCGTGTCATCCACTGCGCTGCAGACGTACGTCATTTTGGCGATGCCGATCAGTTCGCCAAAACAAACGTGGAAGGAACGGTGGCTTTACTGGATCTGATTCGCAGCAAACCTGGTGCTTCCTTCCACCATGTATCCACGATGGGTATTCCGGAAGATCTGGCACTCAGCGGACAATGGGAATCTTCCCTGCAATATGATCGGTTCCCGGCTGATTTGCATGTGGACAACCTGTATTCGGACAGTAAGCTTGAAGCCGAGAAAGTGCTCATGATTGCCGCCGAGCAAGGTGTACCTGTCAGCATCTATCGTGCAGGTAATCTCACTTGCCACTCCGAAACTGGACGCTTCCAGTCCAATATTGATAGCAACGCCTTTTATCGTATGATCAAAGCGATGTTATTGCTCGGCAAGGCTCCTGCGGCTGACTGGATGGTTGATTTTACACCGATCAACTATGCAAGTGAAGCTATCGTTCATCTGGCCTTACGTCAGGATACCGCCGGTCGTGTATTCCACATCTGTAATCCGGAGCCCATCCGCTATGATGAGCTGATCCGTTCTGTGAATCGGGCTGGTTACGAAGTTGAAACGCTACCTTTCGCGGATTACACACGTTGGTTGTTCGATGCCAGCATCAGCAAAGAGCCGGAAGCTCTTCAGTTGGCTATTGCACAGCTTGAAGGCGACGGCGCGAAGGACTCAGCATATGTCTATGCTTGCCCTGTCACAACAGCTTATGTGGAACCTGCTGGCATCTCATGTGCAAAAACAGATGATCACTTCATCTCCGCCATGTTAGACTATGCCGTTCAGATTGGATATTTCCCGTCTGCAATCCGGCGCCATAACGGCACTTCTACAGCAATGGAGTAAGTTCACTTTATCATTAGCATTTAATTAATAAATAAGGTCATACAAAAAGAAGCGATCTTATCGTCATTCACTGACGATAAGATCGCTTCTTTTCTTCGCATTTTCGAGTCATTCTTTTAGACCCATCGGATAATTGCAATGATGGCAAGATGAGCTGGATAGAAATAACGCCAGACCCAACGCGGCCCCTTCATACGGAAACCCGCCTGGTAATACTGAGCAATAGCAATGCCGGAGGTTGCGAGCACACTATACATTTGCACAGAGCTGTTATGCAGCAGAAGATATAGTGCATTTAACAAGACATGTGCCACGACAAGTACAGTACCCTGGAAATAACGGAATAACAGAACCAATAACAACCCGTACATCCCGTAATCCATCTGGCTAATTTCCATAAACAATCCTGCTCCAATGACAATCGGAATCCGCAGTAGTTTGGATGGCATTTTATCGATAACGAATAATACCAACAGGGCTGACCACAATGTCCATACCACGTTCAGAGAATAATGATTAAACGCCGCCATGAACGGCACCTGTGATATGATTGCAATCCAGAACAGCCGCCATATGTATTTTTGTACGTCTCGTGTATGTTTATAACCGATATACACTGCAAAAGCATAAATTGGAAAAGCGATACGACCTATGATCCTCAACTCTATAATATGTGGAAAAAAGACAGCCCCTATATGATCAATTAACATTGTGATCATGGCAATCCACTGCATCATGTTGTGACTCCCCTCCCTTGTTGCCGACGACACGAGTGTGCCATTCATTCATATAGTGCGTCTTTTTGAGCAACCTCCTATACATTAAGTTCATAATACATGAATTTGGTATCCTGTGCATATCCTTCGGATTCATATAAAGCTTGTGCTTGTTTGTTACTTAACTCGGTTGAGAGTGATATACGAAGAACTCCTCGCTCAGATGCCAATTGTTTGGCTGCTTGCAAGAGCTTCCTGGCAATGCCTTGCTGACGATAATCCGGATGCACATATAGATCATTAAGCACCCAGACAGGCCCCATCGATACCGAACTGAAACTGGGATACAGCTGAACGAATCCTGTACAAATAAAGCCATTCGAGAGTGACATACCGTTACTTTCATCTGTCCCATGATCACTTTCGGCATCTGTTTCTGCTACCAAAATCACCGATTCATGGCGTTCCATTCGTTCTCTAATATACTGATGTGCTGCCTCAATGTCAGCATTTTGGTTGTAGAACATCCTGTACTCATTGAACAATTGTCCCACTTCGTTACAATCAGGAAGACCCGCTTGTCTGATTCCGTGCTGCATTTCACTCAACTCCTCTGGGATAGAGACCATCGTCTCCTCGTTTGTATTTCTTCCAATTGTAAAACAGTCCTTTCATTTTCCACATTCATCATCTGCATCAAAGTTTGTAGTATCTTCAGCAGTGATCTGACAATCGTTCATGCGCGCTTCTAGATTGCATCGTGCTTATCTAGTCCATGCCAATTCTGTACGTTTTGTTATATTAACTCCGTATTGGTAAAAATAAAAAGGCGACCAAAGCATCCACTGCTCCGTCGCCGTAATTATTCAGTTCGATTCAGCATTCTGCTGTTCCTGACCAGGATCAGCATCTGGGAAAATGACGCCTTTCTTCAAAATCAGATTGGCGTATTGCGCTCGCTCACCCGTTGCAACAATCACATAGGCATTCGAAGCCCGTTTATAAAAATCAAATCGTTCTTCATGATCAAAAGCATCCGTAATGCCTTCGTATTCTTCAATTAATCGGCGGTAGTCTTCCCATATGATCGGGATCACCTGATCCCCTTTCACAACCTGCATGACAGCAGCGGGACGCTCAGCATAGGTATCCAGTGGATATAATTGCAGGATGGCATCCAGAAGTTCAACGACTCCCAGTGCATCACAGCGTACCAGTCGCTTGGCATGACTGGCTGCGGGGAAATTGCCATCCGCCAGAACCAACTCGTCTCCATGACCCATTTCGGACATGATTTTGAGTAACTCTGGAGGTATTATTGCGGGTATATTCTTTAGCATACACAGCTCTCCTTGTTCATCTCCAACATCAGTTAGAGCAAATTGGTTTTCTCCATCCTTCAAGCACGCTGGAAATCGATTATATAAAAGCGGTTTCATCACTATTCTAACAGGATTTTTGGATCATTGCACAGCGCACCTGTAAGTTCGATATGAGAATATTTCATTTTGACAAAAATACTTGTTTGACATATAGTTGTTATAACAACTAATTAATTGGGACATTTTATTATGGAAGCGAGGTCTAGCAATCACATGGACTATACACTGGAACAATCTGTTGGATTCATGCTGGGTTTCACACATCGTAGAGCTGTAGCTTTACTTGCGACACGATTCAAACCTTATGATATTACGACAGAGCAATTTTCTGTTCTCTTTAATGTTGACCGCGGTGAAGGTGTTAATCAGAAGGAACTCGCTGCACGTGTCTTCAAAGACCAACCCACCACTGCGCGGATCATTGATCTGCTTGAGAAAAAAGGCTGGGTAGAACGCCGGACCAGCGAACAGGATCGCAGAGCCTATCTGTTATATCTCACCACGGAAGGCAAAGCGTTAATTGATATCCTCGTTCCGATTGAAAGAGAAATGAATAAAGAACTTGCTGAAGGTATATCCGAAGACCAGATGGAAGCATTTAAACATACTCTTTCCCTCATTAACCGCAACTTGTAATGAATCACAACTCAGGGGGAATACATCATCATGAAAGAACAATCTACACAACAAGTTAGACTATGGACTACCGATTTTATACTGCTGATGCTGTGCAACTTCTTGTTGTTCTTGCAACTGCACATGATTGTCTCTCCGCTTCCGTCTTACGTTCAGGAGCGATTTCACGCCAATGCGTTTGAAGTAAGTTTATTCACCTGTCTGTTTGCACTAAGTGCCATAGCAGCCCGTCTCTATTCCGCGAAAGCACTGGAGAAGGGTCTTCGTAACGCCATGATCTATATAGGTCTGTCCGTAGCCCTGCTGGCAACACTCGGCTATTATTTTGCTGCCGGTATAGCTGTGCTCTTGTTGCTGAGAATGTTGTTTGGTATCGGGTTTGGTATGAGCAGTACCGCTTTTCCAACGATGGCCTCGGATATTGTGCCCGTCAAACGAATGGGTGAAGGTATGGGTTACTTTGGTCTATCGACTAGTCTGGCTATGTCTATGGGGCCAATCATTGGGGTCACTCTGCTCCAGGGCGCTGGATTTGTAACCCTGATGTTATGTACTGCGGGTGTCCTCGCTGTGATCTATCCACTGAGTTATTCGCTGACACGCAAAAAAGCAGTCAGAACCGATAACAGTACAACCATCATGCCACAAGCCACAACAAGTGCTTCAGGGTCCAACCCGAAACAGAAGACCCCTTTCAACCGCAAGCTGATTCTGCCCAGTGTGCTGAATTGCCTATTATCCATCACCTATGGTGGGCTTGTCGGATTCATCGTTTTGTATGGTAAAGAAGCCAATCTGGCCAATCCTGCGCTGTTCTTTTTGTTCAATGCACTCGCCGTGTTATTGGTTAGACCATTTGCAGGGCGGATCTATGACAATAAAGGTCCAAAAGCACTGCTCATTCCAGGAGCAATATTCGTTGCTGTCGGCCTCATTCTGCTCTCTTATGCAACCTCCATGTCTGTCCTGTTCATCGCTGCCTTTATCTACGGAATCGGTTATGGTTCCATGCAGTCGTCTCTGCAGACCTGGATGATTCAAGTTGTATCTCCTACTCAACGGGGTATGGCTAACGGCATGTTTTTGAACTCGCTGGATCTGGGGATTGCGACCGGCGCCCTTCTTCTCGGCGCCATTGCGGCCATGACCAGTTATACCGATATGTATCGTTATTCCGTGATGTTTATGATTCTGTTCTTGCTTATATATCTGATTCAGGGAAAACGAAGCGGCAGCTTCTCCATTGAACCTCATGCTCTGCTCGCTCATACTCATATCACTGCAACGGAACCACCTCAAGATCAGAACAAGGATTCAGAATCTGGAGCTGGAAACACCGAAACTAGCCAGTCGAATATAAGTAAATACGAATGATTGGTTAAGGTCATTCTGCTCATAGAAACGAGAAACGCGTTTACACCGAGAAAGCAAATTCATCCGCTTTCTTAGGTGTAAACGCGTTTTTTATTGGAACAGATCTGAAGATCTAATAAGCTTACGACAGCTTGGGAATGAACGTAGCATACAGAACCTTCTATTTAAAATGGACTTTTCTTGCGCCTTATAGGAGCATACCCTCTACTTGGCTCGATTCGCTCGATGAGTCGTTCGTCCTGTTTCTGTCCTCTTCCTGAAGTAGGTTGGTCTCCCTTATCCGGCTTAACTGCAAATAATGTAAGTAGTCCTCCTACAGCTGCAGAAGCGGCAAGCACACCAAAAAGCAAAAAATGTTGTTTGCCAATGAGTAAAGAAACAACAGGTGGGCCGAGTGATACACCGATGAATCGCATGCTACTGAACAAAGCCGTAATCGTACCTCGCTGCTTTTTGTCCACACCCTCAGTAATTAGAGCATCCAGACATGGTAAGGTTGCCCCTATTCCCGCACTTCCCAATGTGAATAGACCTAGGACAACGTAGATATTATCGAAAACTCCAATAACACCCAGCGAAACAGTTACAAGAATAAGTCCTGTGAATCCGATCCACTTCATGCGAGGCTTACTCTTTCCGATCCACTTTCCTGCGAAAAAGGAAAAAAGACACAGTGCCGCTAGCGGAATGGCAAGCACGAGACCTTTTACAATGCCCTTCATGGCGAACTCGCTCTCCAATGTCTCGGAAAGATAATAAAGCACACCAAAAAGAATAAACATACAAATTCCACCGATCGCAAACAAGGCGTACAACCATCGTCCTTTTTCTTTTAGTACATCTTTAATGGAAGCCACAAATTCTGTAAAGGTGGGCGGTTTTTCTTTTTTCTTGGGTGTTTTCACCAAGAAAATAACCAGGATCAGCGAAAGAACACATAGAACGGGAATAGCCAGAAATGGTAGGTACCATAACCACACAGCCAGTGCTGCTCCCAGAATTGGACTTAACACTTTGCCAAATGTATTCGAAGTTTCAATGATTCCCAGACTTTTAGATACCTGATCTTCATCATTGAACATGTCCCCAACCAAAGGTATCACAATCGGGAATGCCCCCGCTGCTCCAACCCCCTGCAATAACCTGCCACCTAATATGGTCCAGTAAGCTATATTTCCGTTCAGAATCCATGCAGCCACACCAGCTACAGCACCCCCGACGGCTGCAATGATAAGGCTGGGAATAATGACTGCTTTTCTGCCAAAACGATCCGACAAGTATCCTGCGAGTGGAATAAGCAGAATGGCAACTACAGCGTAGACTGTAATAAGCATACTGACCTTGAATGCAGATACCTTCAACTCACGTTCAATCTGTGGCAGGATCGGTATAAGCATGGAGTTACCCAAGGTCATAATTAAAGGGATGGAAGCAAGTGCGACGAGGTCCCACTTTTTATCGTTCATACCACAACCACCTTTACAGATTCTACACACAACAGCATTATTGTGCTTGTTTCGGAGGTTGATTATTCAGGACATGCTGGATGTTACCGCTTGTTCACACAAATAAGCTGCCTGCACGAATTTATGCAAGACAGCTCTTTTGGTTCATGATGTCTACAACTACAACAATCTAAAGTGGCGCAACGCTGCTCCACCTTTGAAAATAATATACAGCTCATTCACCTTATGGGGCGCCTCAAGCGAACACTGGACCGTTGTCCACTTGATATCTTTTCCATTCACACTGCCACCAGGTCCAGAAACCTCACACACACCAAGCAGTTCTTCCTCCAGTCCTCCAGAACGAATCTCAAGTCTGCCCTCTTCCCCATAAGCTGCCACTCTGGCTTCAAATCCTTGTACTTCCTGAACAGCATTATGGTTGAAAGCGATCCAGGATGACTGACCATCTCGATATAAAGGTTCTTCCTGGTTAATTGCCCGAACTGCCGAACGTCCTTCCAGACATTCATCCAACAGAACACCTCTACAAACATCGTAATTCTCGGCAAAGGTAAGCAAGTGCAGCGGACGATCCGGAATCGTCTCACCTTCAATTTCAATATCAGCCGACTGACGTATATCTGCAGAAGAACGCCCTGCCAGGATGGCCCAGGTCGATGTCTCCAGGCAGTATCGATCTCGGGTAACATCCCATAGCGCCAGCTTCTGAACAGGGACTTCTAAACTTATCGTAACACGCGTCCCTGCTTTGACATGAACACGACGGAAAGCAAGCAGTTGCTTCTGAGCACGTTTCACTCGGGAGGTGTAGGAAGATCCATAGATCTGTACGACTTCATCACTGTCACGTTCACCTGTATTGTGTATCTCCACTTCAATCTTTAATTGATCTGTGGTGGTGTCTTCCACCGGAGCACTACGATTTACACGAATCGCTTCGTATTCGAATTCGGAATACGTCAGGCCATGACCAAATGCATATTGAACCGGTCCTTCATGATACATATAAGTCATGCCATTCTGAATGATGTCATAATCCATCATGTCAGGAAGCTGTGATTCGTCTTCATACCATGTCATATTCAATCTGCCTGCCGGGGCATAATAACCTAACAGCACATCTGCAAGCGCATTACCCAATTCCTGACCAGCATGTGTCATATAAACGATTGCGCGGGCAATACCTTTCAACTCCTGCAAGGCAAATGGATAACTGCCCATAATGACAACCACCGTATTGGGATTGGCTTCACACACGGCTTTGACAAGCTCGACCTGACTCGGCGGAAGCAGCAGACTTGGGCGGTCAATTTCTTCTTTGCCGTTGATATATGGGCTGTTGCCAACAACAACGACAGATGCCTGACTGCTACGTGCAGCTTCTACGGCTTGTTGTATTCCGCTGGTCACAATATCAATATTGAATGCAGAAGGTATCTGTGTATTGCCTGGTGATTGACTTGCGTGTCCAGAGGCACTCACATTGTCCTGAGTTGTACTTGTAGCTGTAGTTTGTTCTCCTTGTGGCCGTGGTGGTGATACAGCAGCCTGTCCCTGATATTCGCTCAGTCCAACCGGAATACCGTTCCACGTCCGCAAGGTGTTACTTCCATCCGTTAGAGGATCTATGCGAACAACTTCCTTCACAAACCAGCCACCAATCTCCGGTGCGTTTGCCTGATAGATGCCTTGCTCGGTTAAACTAACGTATCGATGATTGTTCACACTTCTCAGCGTATGACTTCCCGAGCCCCAATCCTGATGTACAAACTCGGCGGCTGCAGGTGCACTATCCTCCGGTACAGCGATGAGCGTACCTTCCGCACCCAAGGTTATAACCTGACCGTCTGTTGTCTTCAGCTGAATACGGTCATTCCCATCTGAATACGTTATGTCTGAATGAGGTAGTCGATTACGCAATCCATCGAGGACGGATACACGATAAGGCAGTGTGCCACTGTACCAATCGGTATAGACAACATCGGAAAGGGGTCCAATCACACTAATTTTCTGTAATGCTTCTGGCTTCAAGGGAAGCAATCCGTCATTTTGGAGTAAAACAATGGATTCGGCAGCGGCACGATAACTAAGTTTGGCGTGTTCTGGTGCACATAGTACAGACTCGGGTATGGAGGCATACGGGTTACGTCCCGACTGATCCAGTTGTCCAAGTCGCATTCGCACACCGAAGATGTTACGAATTACTCGGTCCAAATCAGCGATCTCCAACAGATCCTGATCAAGAGCCTCTTCCAGAGCAGATACAACAAGATCAACTTCATCCGTAAGACAATCCACTCCTGCCTTCAACGCACCTGCTGCTGATTCGGCATGACTGGTGTGATAACCATGATAGTTCACCGTCTGTGACAGGTCTCCGCCATCACATACAATAAACCCAGGCATCGCCCACTCACCCTTAACCACATCATTCACATATGGACTTTCAATGGCAGGTGTACCATTGATGGAATTGTAAGCTGTCATCATGGACAAGGCTCCACCTTCCACAAATGGTGTCTCAAATGCTTTTAAATAATATTCCCGCAGATTGCGCGGATCGATGCTGGATGAACAATTCAGCCGATCTTTCTCATTATTATTGGCAAAAAAGTGTTTTAATGTTGCGACCATTTTCAGATAAAAAGGATCATTTCCCTGCATACCTTTGACGAGAGCTGCCGACATTTCTCCCGTGAGGACCGGGTCCTCGCCATATCCCTCTTCCGTTCTGCCCCAGCGTGGGTCACGTTCCAGATCAACCGTTGGTGCCCACAATGTTAACCCGTGAACCTCAGGATCACGGTGATGGTATGCCCTAGCTTCATCACCAATGACTGAACCAATCTCTCGCATGAGTCTTGTATTCCAGGTACTGGATAGACCGAGCGGTTGCGGAAATACCGTTGCCTCTCCTTTCCATGCAACCCCGTGGGCAGCTTCGCCCCCAACGTTGTAGGCTGGGATGCCCAGTCTTGGTACAGCTGCTTCGCGTGTAGGAATTAGTCTAATCTTCTCTTCCGTTGTTAATCGTGCAATCAGGTCATCCAACCGTTCCTCAAGTGAACGTGATGCATCCCACATCGGGTATTGATGATACTCCTTCATCCTTCATTCCCCCTGCGAATTAGTTATGTCCAAGTTGCTTCCATTGCTCCAGTAAATCCAGCGTACGCTGGCGATACTTCTGACCATCTTCAGGTTGATTGACCTGATGTTCATGAACGTAGGCATTAAAATACGAAGAAAGTATTCGGTACGCAAGCCTGCGTGCCTGTCCTTCAGCGGATGAGTCCAGTGGACGATCATATCCTTCATGAAAAGCCGTTGATTCTGTCGACAATATGGCTTCAAACTCCCTGTCGGCAAACATGGAACGATCTCCGTCAATGATGGCCGCAATGTTCAGCTCACCATTTTTCTGATGAACAAGTACATTTGCTTCCCATAGGTCATTATGAACGAGTACCGGACGTGTCACTTGATCAAATAAATCTTTATTTTGGATGAAAATAGCAGCGATCTCTTCTCCCACACCTGACATATAATTGACTTGTGCCGCTTTAAGTGCCGTTTCTTCTGCAAATGAGTGCAGCACCTCGGACCATTGATCCGAGCCTCTAATCGTCCCATCACCCTGCGGCCACCCAAACGATGCCCCCTCGATCTGATGCATGATGGCGGTATAGACGCCAAGCTGATGATACAATCGCTCTTTGTCTATGTCTGAAATTGATGCGTGATCCAGCTGCTTACTTGGAATAAACTCCATAAACATGTACGTTCTTGGAATGATGGATCCGCTATCATCACAGGCGATAATGTTGGGAGCAGGAATGCCTGCCTTACGGTAATATTCATACACAATCGGTTCAGCCGCCATCATCGTACGTTCAAAAGAAAAGAGTGGGTCACTCGCAGAATCAGCCGCCATCTCTCCCCGCTCTGGAGCCAACCGTAAAATCACATCCGTATAGGATGTATGTTCAAGGTGAATCCGATAAGTTGTATTAAAAAGTCCACCTTGCAGGAGACCAAACTCCTTCACTTTGGTATCGCTTCCAAAATTAATCTCTACCAGTTGATGCAGCATCTCTGCTGATATCGTGCAGTGCAAACCGGAATTCATTGTACTCATTTCATTCAATCTCCTATCATCGTAGACAAACAGACGGCACCTTTCGGCACCGTCCTTTTCTTCTACTATATCATTTTACAGTTGGATTGTAAGCGCGCTTGCACCTGTTACTGCCGTAACAACAACACCAGTTGCACCAGACATTTGGGAACCACCTTCAACGCTGGATACACTTTCAATACCACGAAGCACGATGTTCCAAGGTTTACCTGCACCTTCAGCACGAACATCCAGCACTGATCCATTACGTGTAACGTTAACTGTTAGCTCCTGTTCAGCAGCTTGGTTCACAACGACAGCTTGAGCCGTTTGACCATCAGCCAGCTCGAACAAGTGCAGAGATACATCATTTGCAAAGTCGTAATCCGGTTTGTTATCCACCGCACCCACAGCGATCAAGCTGTTTGGTTTGACCATCATTGGAAGCGTTTTGAAGTCATGGTTTTCACTGATCCAGCGTCCACCTTGTACTTTCGCTCCTGTCAGATAGTTCGTCCAAGTTCCTTCAGGCAGGTAATAACGCACATCGCCTTCCTTGTTGAAGATTGGAGCCACCAAAATCGAGTCACCAAACATGTATTGCGTATCCAGGCTGTATGTTGTTGGGTCCTCTGGGAAGTCCAGCAGCATAGCGCGCATCATGGGAATACCTTTTACCGTTGACTCTACCGCAGAATTGTACAGGTACGGCATCAGGCTGATTTTGAGTTTGGTAAAATCACGAACAACGTCCACGGATTCCTCGTCAAACAGCCAAGGCACACGATACGAAGTGCTGCCATGCAGGCGGCTGTGTGAAGATAAAAGTCCGAATTGTACCCAGCGTTTGTATACGTCAGGGCTCGCTGTGCTTTCAAAACCACTGATATCATGGCTCCAGAATCCGAAACCGGAAAGCCCCAGTGACAGGCCACCGCGAAGCGATTCAGCCATGGATTCATACGTGGAAGAACAGTCACCACCCCAGTGAACCGGGAACTGTTGACCACCTGCTGTTGCGGAACGTGCAAACAGAGCAGCTTCGTTTTTGCCAATCTTCTCTTCGAGCAATTCAAATACAGCTTTGTTATACAGTTGTGTATAATAGTTGTGCATTTTAACCGGATCAGAACCATCGAAGTACACGACATCTGTCGGAATTCTTTCGCCAAAGTCGGTCTTGAAGGAATCTACACCTTGATCAAGCAGGACTTCGAGCTTACTCTTATACCAATTCACAGCATCCGGATTCGTGAAGTCAACCAGAGCCATACCTGCTTGCCACATATCCCATTGCCATACGCTACCATCGGCTGTTTTGACCAGATAACCGTTCTCCATACCTTCATCGAACAAGTAGGATTTTTCTGCAATATATGGATTGATCCAAGCACAGATTTTAAGACCCTTCTCTTTCAGACGTGCAAGCATGCCTTCCGGATCCGGGAACATCGCTTCATCCCATACAAAATCAGACCATTGATATTCCTTCATCCAGAAGCAGTCAAAATGGAATACAGACAGCGGAAGATCACGTTCAGCCATACCATCTACAAAATGGTTAACCGTTGCTTCATCATAATCCGTTGTGAATGAAGTTGTCAGCCACAGACCAAATGTCCATGCTGGTGGAAGTGCTGGTTTACCTGTCAATTTCGTATAATTATCAAGTACATCCTTTGGATTGTCACCGCCGATAATGAAGTACTCCAGAGTCTCTCCTTCTACGCTGAATTGAACTTTGGATACATTTTCAGATGCAATCTCATAGGATACGCGTTCCGGATGGTTTACAAATACACCATATCCTTTATTGGACAAGTAGAACGGAATGTTCTTATAGGACTGCTCACTGCTTGTACCGCCGTCCTCATTCCAGGTATCGACGATTTGGCCATTCTTAACAAACGGTGTGAAGCGCTCACCGAGTCCGTAAACATATTCACCAATACCGAGATCAAGCTGCTCGCGGAAGTACGCTTCCTTGCTTGGACCTGTAATATAACCAGCCGCTCTTTGACCACTACCTGTAATACGCTTTCCTCCATATAGGAAGCTAACGTCCCAACCGTTTGTTTTGTCGATTTGAACTTCCAGGTTACCGCTTTTCAAAACTGCGCCTTGTTCATTTTTCGAGATGTCAACGTTTGCATCTTGCGTGTTGAGCTCAAATACAGGCCCTTTTTTCACTCCGCCTTTATGGTGATTCAAGGTTACACGAATAACGTTTGGCATAGGTGAGCTGTATGTTGCTTTAAGCAATGTACCGTTCAACGTGTCGCCTTTGCTGCGAATATATTTAGTTGCCGCATATACGGTCAAAGAATTATCTTTTTGTACAATATCACGAATGTCAGTCGGGTTTTGAATTTGGTACCCTTCACGAGTCATCCAGAATCCATCAGTAAATTTCATGTTTTCTTTCCCCCTTTTGTTATACTATAATAATATTGATATTAATAATGAATTTCTTCTCTTATTTTGACTAAATATATCACAATTTTGATAATAACCATCCGATTCTTGAACATCAACACCAAACTTTGGAAACGATTACATTAAAAATGAAGTAAAAGAGGCGTTGATATGGAACGTGAACGATTACGCGAAGACCGAATTCACGGCAATGCCATGTATCCAGTCAGTGTGTACCCCGATATACAACAGCTGAACGGCGATAGCATTCTGGATTGCCACTGGCATGATGAAATGGAGTTCACCATGGTTACTCAGGGCTGTGCGGTCTTTCAGATTGATATGAACACCATTGAGGTTCAAGCTGGAGAAGCCATTTTTATCAATCGAGGTGAGATTCATGCAGGTTATCTGAAAGGTGATATTCCCTGTGTATTCTCTTCCATTGTATTTAATCCGGAGCTGCTTGGCAGCCGCACCTTCGATACGGTCCAGGAGAAATTCATTGGTCCACTGGTGCGTAAAACCGTGATCCCCCCTTTTCATATCAAGGCAGATGAGGATTGGGGACAAGAAATTCTGGATCACCTGCAACGCATATTCGCTGACCATGCTGCCCGAACAGAAACGTGTGAAATGTCAACGAAAGCGTACCTGTATCTCATATTTGCCCGTATGTTCGAACATATGAGACCTGCTCCGCTCAAAGGCACCATCGCTACAGGGAGTCATGACAAGGTAGAGCGCCTGAAATCCGTGCTCGGCTATATCCACAAGCGTTATCCTGAGCCATTGAAGCTGAAAGAACTGGCTGATGAAGCCAATATGAGCGAAGGACACTTCTGCCGTTTCTTCAAACAGATGGTGCAGAAAACCCCGGTTGATTACATTAACTATTACCGCGTTCAACAGGCCTGCGTTCAGCTTGAGAATACGGATCACAAAATTGTTGATATCGCCATGGATGTGGGTTTTGAGCATCTAAGCTACTTCATCACTACATTTAAAAAGCATAAAGCCACCACACCATCACAGTATCGCAAATTGTTCTATGAGAACGTAGCCATGGAATCTGCCTTGGTTCAGGTATAAAAGAAGAAGGTGCTCACAGCTATTCAGCTGCAAACACCTTCTTTATCTTTTTTATCAACTTTCCAGCCAACGAGTAAGATAACGCTCTGATCTGAGCCACACTGGCTCAGTTAGAACTCATCTCACTCGCTGCTATCAGCCTTACGCTTTGAAGCTTAACATTGGCCTCACTTTTTCAGCGTCTTCCATGAAGTGTACTCATGTACGGAGAACCCATTAAAGGACGCATGTACTGAAGCCATTTTTTCGACCAACTTTAATTGTGCTTCCATATAAGCAGATCCCTCTTCATAAAAAGTAATGAAGTCACCTTCCTTGCTTTGCTTTGTTTCCACGGCGATTGAGATCGTCTTGCCAAGTAGAGCTGCTTCTGCAAGTTCATCCTTCGCTACACTATAGATTGCAGCTGCTGTATCGCGGTAAGCCATAATCGTGATGGAATCAAACTTGCGAATCATCCAACTGCTTACGGCCATCGTGGAACCCGGAATTTTGTAGTTATCGAGCCAGAAAGGCAGATCAGCCGCTACCGGCATTTTCATCCGTGATGCTCGCTCAACAATGTACTCCACATTTCCTTGCCACTGGGAAATTACACTGCCCTGATTGATTTTCCATTGTGGGTGCACATGTGGCTCAATATCCAGATGAATACCAGCAAATTTCTCATTGGACAATGCCTGCGCTTGATATGCCTCGATCCAGTCCAGGAAAGATGCAATCTGCTCCCGACTTTCCGTCAACCCCCAGGCTGATCTTCCATCCATGACGTCCACCGCAATATTCTTGGCTCTCGCCTGGCGGATAAAACTTTTATACTCAGGATTTTTTATATCCCGGTTCAACTGCAGATAGATCGTATTGATCTTGTTCGCTGTAGCGTAATTTAGCACCTCTTGAGGATTACTTCGGATCTGGGTGGTATCCCATACCCAAGTCGCTCTCACTGGCACATCAAGTTCTCCATGAATCGTTGCATAACTGTCGACTGAACCATCCGCAATGGCTTTGGAAGAACAGGCTGTACTCGCACACAGGATCAAACAACTCAGTAATAAGATAAAACGGTAACCCCTTTTGCTTTTCATATTTGTACACTCCCTCTGAAGTTATCAGCTCTGACGTGCAAATCTGGATGAAATTGTGTCGTTTCATATTCATTTAATGGATACTTATTACGTACGACGAATTTGAATTGCTTTTATATGCAATATCATCTTTAAGACTCACTACGAAAGAATCATATAACTATATTTCGGGAATTCGTAGTTCTGTATGTATAGTTCAAAAGTCACAATTATTCATTATTTTCAAATTCAATCCTTATTCCAGCATGACTTCAGTCATTATTGCCATATGTACACCAAGCTCCAGAAGACCTAGAAAGCGTTTTCTCTCAAAACACACCAAAAAACCGCCCTAAGGCGGCTTTATATGGAACCCTATTTAATGATTTCTAGTCGACATTTCCGTTCATTCATTACCCGATGGAGCCACCGGTGTATTGTCAACCACTTCATCGAAAAGTGACACCAGTTCAATACCTTCTGCCGAAATCCGCACAAGCCCCTTGTCGGACAACCGTAATTCCGGAATCACAACCAGCGCGAGCAACGAAAGCGTCATGAACGCATTATTCAACGTACATCCTGCGGATTGTAAAGCTTCACTGACTGCTGCCGATTGCGTTGCAACGACTTCGAATGGCTCGGTTGACATCAAACCTGCAATCCGCAGCGGGAATTCGGTTACACCTGCTGCCGTTACCACGGCGACCCCGCCCTGCATACGAATGACATGGTTACCGGCTTCGGCCATCAGGGCATCATCATTACCGATAATCAACAGGTTGTGACTATCATGAGCAACCGTCATCGCAATCGCTGCAGGGGATGTGAAACCGATGCCTCCAACAAGCGCTACCGCTCGATTCCCGGTTTGTTTGTGACGCTCCAATACCGCAATTTTGCATACTTCCCCTGAAGTTGAAACCACAACTTTGCCGTTCTCTACTCTAACAGGCAGGTGTTTCTCCTTTGTATCCACATGGTTCTCTGTCACATGAATGATTTTGGCACCAATCGTGCCCTCTTGAATCGGTGCAGCAAGCTTCAGATCTTCTGGCTGAATATTTGCTTCTAACTTCACCGTGTTCAGTGCTTCCTCCGGATACGTGAAACTGTCCCATACCGCGGTCATTTTCCCGTTCTCGGCTACTACTTGCCCGGCAGCAATTGTCATGCCCACACGTACATCAGCCAGTCGGCCGTCCAGCAGAATAATATCAGCTATATTGCCCGGAATAACCGCACCAATGTCGCGCGCAACACCAAAGCGCTCAGCCGTGTTAATGGTTGCCATCTGGAAAGCCGTAACCGGCTTCACCCCTTGGGAGATTGCGAGACGAACAACAAAATCCATATGTCCTTCTTTGAGCAGGGATTCAGAGCTTCGGTCATCGGTCACCAGCATCATCCGGCGTGTATCCAGTCCAAGCTCAGTGCAGGCTTTGATCGTCTCGGCTACATCATGCCATGCCGAACCTTGGCGCATCTTCGCGTACATTCCGAGTCGCAGACGTTCAACCACATCTTCCTTGGTCACACATTCATGATCCCCTGTAACGCCACTCGCTGCATACGCTGGCAGACGCCAGTCATCTGCAGCCCAGGTAAAGTGACCGTCAGCCACTTTACCTGCACGGAGGGTCGCCTGTATCTCACCGATCATCGTCTCGTCCCCATAGACTACCCCAGGGAAGTTCATCACTTCACCAAGGCCAATCATGTCCGGACCCCAGGAAAGAGCCTCAGCTACCTCTTCAGGCCCGATATAAGCACCTGTTGTCTCCAGTCCTGGATGAGTGGAAGGCACACAGGAAGCCACCTGCATATAGGCTGCCATCGGTGTGGTCCGTGCTTCATCCAGCATCAGTCTCAGACCTTTCAGACCAAGCACGTTAGAGATCTCATGTGGGTCAAAGAAACCTCCGGTTGTGCCTGAAGGCAATACCGCTCTCGCAAACTCGGTTACTTTCATCTGTGTACTTTCAATATGGCAGTGTCCATCCAGCAAACCAGGAGCGATATACTTACCGTTTGCTTCAATAATCCGGGTATGTTCTCCAATGGTGTGGCTCACATCTTTACCGACATAAGCGATTCGAGCTCCCTGTACGGCTATGGACATCTCCGGCAAAATCTCACCCGATATCACGTTTACCAGCGTACCTCCCCGAATGACCAAAGTCGCTGGCAAATCTCCTCGTGCTGTAGCGACCAGATCAGGTACACAATCAGCCATAAGTGGCCGTTCAAAAGATGGTATGTTCATTTTGTTGCCTCCTTTAATAAACGATCCAAAAAAATATATTGTTACGATTATATGAGTCCGGACTTCATGTGTAAAGAAAAATTACATCCATTGTGCTTGAATACAAATTAAGAAGTCATTTTTATCCACGGAACCCAATCCTTACGAATTCACGTTAGGTATTTTCATTCGATACGATCACCTATATGGCTGGAACCTCAACATGTATACTTCCCTCGCTAAGCTAGCTTCTTCCCGATCTATGTATCATATACAGAAAAACTCCCGTTCCAATGAACGGAAGCCTTCTTATGCATATGAAGTGTTATGTCAGTCCACTTGCGCAGCAGACACCTTGCCAAGATCATACTTTTCTTCCGACTGGGCGGTAATGAACGGACTCGGTGTGCCCACGCAGTAAACGTGTAGCAGATGCATCGCTCGTGTGCAAGCCGTATAGAACAACTTGCGTTCATGCTCCTGAGCATACTGCTCCGCAGAGCCGTCATAGATCAGGACAGCATCGAATTCCACACCTTTGGCCAGATACGCCGGGATGACATGAACACCCTGTTCAAAAGCCAGCGTCGTTTTCTTGATTAACTTCGGTGCTGTGGGCAGCGCCTTACTCAATGCAGCATGTACGTCTCTGCTCTCTTCGGCGGTCTTGCAGATCACTGCAACTGATTCATACCCTTCCTCAATCAAGTGTTTGAGATCTGTCGTGATGACGTTCATATGACGCTCGGCTTCAGAAGAAACAATCACTTTAGGCTTCTCGCCGCTACGGTTAAATGGAATAATCTCTTCCCCACCAGGCACCATGCCACGGGTAAACTCCACGATCTCCCGAGTAGATCGATAACTTCTGGTCAGCTCAATGACCTCTGTATTGTCTGGACCGTACAGGTTAGTCAAAGGTCCTGTTCCACTCAGCACTGAAGAGTGGGCATAGATGGCCTGATTAAAGTCACCGAGTGCTGTTATTTTCGCCCGTGGGAACAACCTCTTCATAAATGCCAACTGAAACGCAGAATAATCCTGGGCTTCATCAATAATGACATGGCGAATATTGGAGTTAATATGGAATCCAAGCATAAGCTCACGCAAGTACAAATATGGCGTAATATCTTCGTATGCCAACTCCTGAAGCTTCAACCTGCGTAAAGTCATCTTACAGATTTCATCCCATTGAGTAGGCAGCGCTTCATCACCCAACAATCGCTCCATCTGAGCCTGATCGTTGAATAGATGTGCATATAATTGTCTTATATCAACGAATCGTAAGGACTTAATCCATTTTCGCAAAGGTTTGAGTCGGTCACTGACCACCATGCGTGCCAGAATTTCTCTTTCCTGCTCAAAGTCATTAAACGTATGGGTCTTTCCTTTTTGCTTGCGCTTCAACCGTTGATAGGCACGTTGCAGATCCTCCGGCTCCATCAGATCAAGCTGCTGGTCTACCCAAGGCGCATCCAGTTCACCTTTACCAAAGGCAGACAGTTCTTTCAGCATCCAGTCCCGCAACATCTCCAGTCGACTCACCAGCTTAACGGATGATTCGAAACTATAGAATTTCTCAGCCATAGCCTCTGACGTGACAATCGCTCGGCCCTGGAAGCGAACCGGCTTGAATTTCATGCCACCTGACAACATGCTTTCCTTATAACGTGTAATCACCTTCAGGAAAGATTCGGATGACTTGAACCGAATGCTGGACATGCGCACATCGTAATCGGGATCTTCCGTCCCTGTAAGTACATATTCGAGTTGAATAAACGGATCTTCCAGTTGATATTCACGACCCAAACGGCGCTCCAAATACTCCTGGAAGGTCGTCTGCAACATGTTTTCCTCCCCAAGCTCAGGCAGTACCGTGGAGACATAACTGTTGAACATCGGATTTGGTGAAAAAAGAACCATCTGATCCGCTTGCAGATGCTCGCGGTATTTATAGAGAAGATATGCTACACGCTGGAGCGCCGCGGATGTTTTGCCACTGCCGGCTGCGCCTTGCACAATGAGCATGCGTGTCCGGTCATTACGGATAATCCGGTTTTGCTCCTTCTGAATGGTCGCTACAATACTCTTCATCTGTGCATCCGAAGTTCGACTGAGCACGGCCTGCAATAACTCATCGCCAATCGTAACCCCCGTGTCAAACATAAACCGGATACGTCCGTCCCGAATGACAAACTGCCGCTTCATCTCGATATCACCGCTGATCTCTCCACTGGGTGTATGATACGTGATTGGACCCGGTGCTCCGTCATAATACAGGTTAGAGATCGGCGCACGCCAGTCGTAGACCAGAAAAGATTCTTCCTTCTCATCCAGCAACGATGCAATGCCCAGATAAATGCGTTCAGCATTTGGATACCCGTCTTCCTTGAAATCAATGCGGCCGAAATATGGTGAGTGATGCAGTCGTTTCATTTTGTCCAACGCAGCCGCTGTATTAAGATGGCTGCGCTCCCGATCGGATAGTACCTGTGACTGCTGCCGCATGCTGGTTGATGTCTCTCCGACATCGTCCGCTTCACTAAAGTTCATCGTGACTTCGTCCCAAAAGTCTTTTCTCATTCCAACCACTTCGTCACGGAAGGAGCCTACTTCATCTTCTAACGTTGTGATCTTGCGTTCAATCTGATCGGTCACGGTGTTGACCCGTTGTTGTTCCTCATTCCATTGCTGATCTGTACTCATATGTTAATAGCCCCTCTTTCCCCGGATTGTGTCCTCAAAATCCCATTTGACAAGCCCGAAAAGGCAATGGTATAATTATTAGAAAGTAAACATTTTAATTATATGTTAATTAGTTCTAATTTTCTGAAAACCATTTTTTATTGTACCAGTGACAACGTCCCGATGCAAGCGGAGGCGTTTTTTGTTGTTTTCTTCTTCATTATTACCCAATCACCGGGTCCTCAACTGACTTGGCAACTCCTGCCTACTTTCGTAATTCTTCAATCGTCTCTTTCCAGCGTGTAATTGCTCCAAGTTCATCTTTTAATTGAAAGGTTATTCCTGAAGTGATCTCCGCATATGGCGCGTGATCCACACGTACCTGAAGCACTTTTGCTTCAAAACGATCTCTCGGATGAACAGCCCCCTCAATCTCAGGCAACCGTTCTACTTCTATACGGATATGCAGCAATCGATGTCCTTGAACCGTAATCAAGGTAGCCTTGCCTGTATTGCTCATGTTCATACTGGTCTGTGTACCTGGCCATAAAGCAAGTCTAAGCTGCTGCGGATTTAGCGCAATCACTTCTCCCATACTAATCATCGCCTGATGCGGCCATTGATCCTCAGATACGGTCAGCAGTTGCATGGCTTCATGCTGTTTATGCTCCAGATTTGTCCCACTCAACCATTCCATTAGTTCAGCGTCCAGTTCCTCTATAATCATGTCTCTATCCCTCAGTTCGTTAAAAATCATTCATACGCTTCAGCCCTATGTATGACAAAACAACCCGGACACGATGGTCCGGGCAATGTTGTAACTACATTGTATATGATCGCCAAGCAGGTGCGCAATTCGCACTTAGAGAGGTTGTTCAAAAAGTCTACTTTTGATTACGAATCATGCCTAACGGCATCATCAGCATCGAATATGAAATTCAGCCGAAATGTCCGTTGCTCACGTAGTTTTTCCTACGCTCCGCTACTCCATTTCTAGCTTCATTCCATCTTCTCGGTACTGAAAACCAGCCTTTTTGAACTCGCACTTAAGGCCACTTAAGCCAATTTAAAATTTTGTCCTGTGATTCTTTGTCTTCACTGGCGCTATGCACATGTTCGGCAAGTCGATTCAAACGTTCCAGTTGATATCCGTAATCATAAATTGCAGCAGCCACGATCGACAATCGTAACATCCCTTCCTTGTCGATATCAAACTGGGTGATCGCCTGCTCCATGAAACGGTCATTATCCAATACAAACTGTGCGGCTTCTTCCCCATTAGGTTTCAGCTTATCCTCGAACTTGAGCAGTGCATGCTCATGGAATTTGATAACCAGTTCAAGATGTGAGTCAAAAAACTGATCCATGGCCGTTGTCCGCGGTGCCTGGAAATAGTGGCGTTCCACCGAATCCAGCACCTCATATCCTTTTTGCAGACTCAGCAGCATTTGTTTGTAGACCACCATCTGACGAGTTTCGCTGAATTTCGAACGTTTCATCTTTTTCTGTTCCTCTTCGAACAAGTTATACTTGTCGGACAGAGACTTAATGGAACCTCCCAGGTTGCTTTTCTCCTCCCGGAATACAACTTCCTTGATCTCATCCGAGATCGAAGTTCGCAGAAGCAACGACATACCGCTGAATACACTATGGATCTGCTTCACGAACTGAACCTTCGGTTTCGGAGGAAATACCGTAATGTTGATGAGAAACGCCGATACAATACCAACCAGTGTCAACAGAAAACGATTGAGTGCAAAATGCCAGTCACCCGAGGCTTCCATAATGGATACAACCGTGACCAGTGTCAGTCCAACCGTTTCACCCATATTCAATTTAAGACAGATCATGATGACAAGTACAATAATTAATCCAACGGCGATTGGCTCATTGGACAACACCATGCCCCCCACCAGGGCGACAATAGCTCCCAGCGTGGTTGTTTGCAATTGATCCAGGAAGTATTTCCAGGAACGATAGATGGAAGGCTGCATGGCGAATATAGCCGCGATTGCGGCAGGCACGGGAGATTGCGGGTTCAAGAACAGGCTGCTTAGGTACAAGGCAAGCGTGACCGCGATCCCCGTCTTAAGTACACGTGCACCAAACGACATGGTGGTGACCCCTCCTCTTTACCGAACCTGAAATTTTACATTTGATGATCATGTTCATTATTACCCCATATTTCTTTTTTTGCCTGAATTCATTCAGGAGAACGATTTATTGTACCATGTAAGGTCTTCCGTTGCCATGTCATAAGTCAGAGGTATTATGAAATTGATTTCTTTATGTATGTTAATACACATTATTAACCCAAAAAGAAGCAAATCTTCAATATGGATTTCTCCACTTCAAAGATTCGCCTCTGTTACTTATTATACCTCTGTGGAATACTCATGCTTATTATGCCTGCCTAACGGTCCGTGCCCTCCCATTCCCTTTTGAACTGGTCCACAAACTGCACCATATAATCATGACGCTGTTCCGCCAGCTCCTTGCCATAGGAGGTATTCATCAGATCCTTGAGCTTGAACAACTTCTCGTAAAAGTGATTTATCGTTGTGCTGCGCCCATTGCGATATTCCTCACGGGTCATCTGCTCCCGTGGAGGAAGGGACGGATCGTACATCTCGCGCCCTCTGGCGCCTGAAAAGGCAAAGGTTCGCGCAATCCCAATCGCACCCATTGCATCCAGTCGATCCGCATCCTGAACAACCTGTGCTTCAAGCGAACTGACCGCAGGACGCTGGCCTCCCGCATATGAGATGGTGCTAATAATACCCACAACCTTATTACGTATATCCGGGTCAAGAGGCTGGGTATCCAGCCAGTCATTCAGTTTGGCCATCCCGGCTTCCAAGCTCTCATTCAGCTTCTCATCCGGTACATCATGTAATAAAGCAGCCAGTTCGCAGACAAATGGATCTGCACCCATGCGGTGAGCGAGTTCAATCGCAAGTGCGGTTACCCGTTCAATGTGCGGCCAGTCATGACCATCACTATGCTTGGATGAGTCCCCTTGAACAAAGGATCGGGCGGCGCGCAGAACAGCCTCTCCTGCCGTTATTCCATCTATATTATGCATGTGCCCTAATTCTTGCAGATTCCCGCCAGGTTGAAGAGGGTTCTCTGACATCTTACGATTCCCCGCCTTCACGGGCCTGTTCACGAGGAATACGCCGAGCTACACCCGTCTTAACAGCTGCTTCAATTACGCGACTGCGCATCGATTTGACTACTTTATCATTGAACACACTCGGAATAATATAATAACGTGTACGCTCTTCATCCGTAATGGCCGATGCAATCGCTTGCGCGGCTGCCAGCTTCATTTCTTCATTAATTTCGGTGGCTCGGCAATCCAGAACTGCCCTGAAGATGCCCGGGAAACATAACACGTTGTTGATCTGATTCGGATAATCGGATCGTCCTGTTGCCATTACAGCCACAATGTCTTCCACCAAGGCAGGCATAATCTCAGGTACCGGGTTTGCCATTGCAAACACGATTGGATCTTCTGCCATGGTCTGCACATCTTCGCGAGTTAACAGATTCCCGCGGGACAGGCCAATGAACACATCGGCTCCACGAATGACATCACGCAGCGATCCGGTTTCCAGTTCCGGGTTTGTACGAGCTGCATAATCACTCCAGACTTCATTCTCATAGGTTTGTGTCCGCACAATCGCACCCTCACGATCGACACCTATAAGCCGGCTGGCTCCCGCGGACAATAATATGTTGCTGCAAGCTACTCCTGCTGCACCAATACCGCAGACCACAATCTTCACATCTTCAATGGACTTGCCCACCAGTTTGAGCGCATTGATCAGACCAGCATATAACACAACCGCTGTGCCATGCTGGTCATCATGAAATACAGGAATGTCCAATTCCTCATTCAGACGACGTTCAATCTCGAAACAGCGCGGTGATGAGATATCCTCCAGATTAATGCCGCCAAAACCAGGTGATATCGCTTTCACAGTACGTATGATTTCCTCGGTATCCTGTGTGTCCAGGCAGATTGGGAAAGCATCCACACCTGCAAACTGTTTGAATAACATCGCTTTACCTTCCATGACGGGCATCGCTGCACGAGGACCAATATTACCAAGTCCAAGTACGGCACTGCCATCCGATATGACGGCCACTGTATTCCGTTTAATTGTCAATGAGAAGGCTTTACCGGGTTCTTCTGAAATGGCTGAACATACACGAGCCACATCCGGAGTGTACACACGTGACAGATCTTCCCGGTTTTGAATCGGGGTCTTTGGTGTTACTTCGATCTTACCGCCCAGATGAAGCAGGAACGTCCGATCCGATACATTAATAATGGACACACCTTTAAGCTGGCGCACCCCTTCTATAATTTTACTGTTATCTTGTGCATCTGTAACGGCGACCGTCAAGTCGCGTACGCTTACATCCTGATTGGTGGAAATCACGTCGATGGCAATGATGTCTCCCCCAGCTTCCGAGATGGCCGAAGCCACTTCGCCAAACTTGATATCCTTAGTTGTCATTTCCAGTCGAATAATAATGCTGTTACCATCCAGATTTCTTTGATTCATTTCCATTCCTCCCAGACTGAAAGTCTTGAGTTACATGTTACGTGTTTGTCTTCGCTACGCGGACACGTTTATCCTTTATCTTGTCCAGAAAAAGTCGTTCAACAGCCAAATACATAAAATAAAAAAAGATGCCCTGAACACCAATGCAGGCGTTCAGGGCATCTTTTCTCAATACTAACTTCATTCATTTAGTAGCATATAGAACTTATATTATTTCCGGGCAGCCGGTCTGCGCAGAACACAAATGTCATATGGCTTCAAGCTGAGACTTGCTTCCACGGCATCACCACTGAGCAGATCGGTATAGGACTGTCCATCTAGTTCAATCAGCTTCTCATCTGGCGTGTAGTTCTGTACAAACACATAATCTGCTGTACCATCTGTACGTGTATGTGCCGTTGTTCCGGCAGGCAACTCGGTTTCAAGTCCACGCTCAATGTTCAGGTCAGCGATTAGTTTCGCATAGAAATCATCATAGAATGGTGCTTTCAGACGTGTCGCTACATAATATGCTTTTCCTGTACCCAACTGGTTAACCGTCAATGCCGGACGTCCGGCATAGAAGTCAGAACGGTACGTAGCCAGGGACTTCGCGCCTTCCAGATGAATCAGATCACACAGTTCAATTGCATCATACGCTGTATTGAGCTGAAGCTCATTGCCCTTCTCCGGAATGATTCCGTTCAGATCACGATCATGCAGTCCGTCAATTTCCTCGGACCAGATGCCAAGTGTCTTACGCAGGGGGCCTGGGAATCCACCCAGGAAACACAGATCGTTTTCATTTACAATACCAGACCAGTAAGTTGCTACAAACGTACCGCCTTGTTCTACAAACTTCTCAATGCGTTCCCCGACACCTTCACGTACCAGATAGAGCATTGGAGCAATCAGCAACTTATACTTGGACAGATCTGCATCCATATCAATAACGTCTACAGCGACTCCCTTTTTCCAGAATGCTTCATAATGCTCTTCCACGGTCTGCTCATACTTCACACCGATATTGCGTGGACCCTGGGAATCATTAACGGCCCAGCGGTTTTCCCAATCAAATATAATTGCAACTTCTGCCGGAACCGCTGTTCCTACAATGGCTTCCATACCTTCAAGAGCCGTTCCTACGTCGGTGACATCTTGGAACACACGTGTGTGTTCCGTTCCTACGTGGTCTACCACCGCACCATGAAGTTTCTCACTGGACCCCCGGCTTTTTCTCCACTGGAAGTACTGAACACTATCGGAACCGTGCGCCACAGCCTGGATAGAAGAGAGCAGATGCATGCCCGGCTTTTTCAGCTTGCTGACATCTTGCCAATTCGTCGAACTTGGAGTACTCTCCATCAGCAAGAACGGCTGACCGCCTTTGATGGAACGAACGATATCATGCATCATTGCGATACGGGATGCCTGTTTCGCGTCGTCATCTGCATCATGCCAAGTCGGATAACTGTCCCAAGAGAGGAAATCCAGAATATCAGCGAACTTCCAATAGTTCAGACCACCATAGAATTCCATCAGGTTGGTTGTGACTGGCAGATCGGGATTCTGAGCTTTCAATGGTTTCGTTTCATGGACGATAAAATCAGCTGTCTGATCCGTAACGAAACGGCGCCAGTCCAGATTCATTGCGTGTACCTGTGTCTCACCGTGTGGAGCAGGAGATTCCACTTGACTCCAGTCTGTAACCGTATGGCTCCAGAATGTGGTCCACCACGAATGATTCAGTTCATCGAGTGTTTTATACTTATTCTGAACCCAACCACGGAACGCTTCCTGACAATAATCACAATGACAGTCTCCGCCGAACTCGTTTGAGATATGCCAGCCGATTACAGCCGGATGATCCGAATAACGCTCTGCCAGTTTTGTGTTGATCGCAGTAACCTTCTCACGGTATACCGGGGAAGTATAACAATGGTTGTGACGGAAACCATGCAGATTGCGGACACGCTTCTCGGATACGCGGAGCACTTCCGGGTACTTCGCGGACATCCAAGCAGGTCTGGCGCCACTTGGTGTAGCGAGGAATGCATAGATACCGTTTGCTGCAAAACGATCCAAAACCTGATCCAGCCATTCGAACGTGTATACACCCTCTTCCGGCTCAAGGGACACCCACGAGAAGATACCAATGGACATCACGTTACACTTGGCAAGCTTCATCAAGCGAATATCTTCTTCCAGCACTTCAGGATAGCGGAGCCATTGCTCCGGGTTATAGTCTGCGCCATGCAACATGTGCGGGGCTTTGGAACTTACAGGTGGAAATTTGTATGTCATAAGGACAACTCCCTTGCTTTAATTACTGTTTTTTTAGTTTATATACGATAACGATAACAACGACTTCACAGACGATACGTATTACGCTAGATTACACGTATGTCACGACATCTGATTCTTCAACAGTAGCAAGTGCTGTAAACGATTCCAACTTGCGACCTTTAAAATCAAACATGGTGAGGTTGCCCCAGTTATTCGGGTGCCCGACGGACCATTCTTCTTTACTTGGTATCCAGGCAGGTTCCCAATAATAGAATCCGTGCCCCAAACCACCAGGAACTTCGCGGATAATCTGCAATAAATCCTTCAGATATTTGGTCTGTCCCTCTACACTTGCAGGGTATCCTGGCAACAACATATCTTCCTGATTCAAAATCCATTCAATGCCTTCCGGCTGCTCCAATGTCCATGGATAAGCGGTTTCAACTACATTGATTGGTTTGCCATAACGCTCAGCCAGATCATGAAGATTATCACGTAACGCATCAAGTGTGCCATGCCACCAAGGATAATACGAGAGACCAATGATATCAAACTCCACACCCAGTGCTTCAAAGCGATCGTAAAACTTGCGGCTCTCGGCGTTATCTCCACCACGATCAATATGTATCATAATCTGAATATCCGCGTCAACGGATTTGACCGCAGCAATTCCGTACTTCACAAGGCCGGCAAAACGCTCCCACTGTTCATCCGTATCATGCTCTTCTCCACCAACACGTCCCTCATTCCATAACATGCCTGGGGTAATCTCGTTGCCCACCTGCACCATGTCTGGAAGCGCATCGTGTTCCTTCAACGTTCTCAGAACGTCAGCCGTATACATGCATACCGCACGTTGAAGCTCTTCATAGGACAGATTCTCCCATGCTTTCGGCTTCCATTGATTGGCTGGATCAGCCCAGCGATCAGAGTAATGGAAATCCAGCAAAAATTTCAATCCCTGTTCCTTGATTCGTTTGGCTACCTCCACCGTCCGCTCCAGATTGCAGAATCCACCAACAGGATCATTCCAGATTCGAAGTCGTATCGCGTTAGCGTCATTAATCTTCAGGATGGACAGCAAGTCTTGTTCCTTGCCATCCACATCACTATAACTCCCGCCATGCTGTTCGATTTCATCCATAAAGGACACATCCATTCCCAGAATGAATGTCTTTTCCGTCAAATTGCTCACTGTATCAACCTCCATTAATTTGGGGTACTGGCTCAGCCTTTAACTGAGCCCAACGTCATACCTTTGACAAAGAAACGTTGCAGGAAAGGATACACAATCAAGATCGGTGCACTTCCGATGAAGATCTGAGCTGCCCTTACCGTAGTTTGAGAGAGAGATTCCATCTCTTTGGGATTCATGCTCATGCTACTCATGTCACGTCCAATAATGACTGTTTGCATAAATGTAGCAAGTGGGTAATCCTTGGCGTTATTCATATAGAGCAGGCCATCAAACCAGGAATTCCAGTGGAACACCATACTGAACAATGCAATTGTTGCAATGGACGGCATCGAAATGGGAAGGAAGATACTGAACAATGTTCTGAAATGGTTAGCTCCATCCATCAGCGCTGCTTCCTCCAGCTCTTTTGGAATACCACGGAAGAAGTTCAGCATCAGGATGACAAGGAATGTATTAACCGCCCCCGGGAGTACAAGTACCCAGAAGGAATCCATCAACCCGATCTTCTGGATAACCATATAGAATGGAACCAGCCCTCCATTGAAAATCATGCTAAACACAAAAATCCAGGAGTAAATCGTTCTGCCTTTGAACTCACTATTCTCTTTGGACAACGGATACGCCGCCAGGAACGTAATCAGCAAGGTGATAGCTGTACCAATCACTGTACGTAACAGTGAGATCCAGAGCGAGTTCAAGAAAATTGGATTGTTCATTGTCTTTTTGTATGCCTCAAGGGAGAAACCTACAGGCCAGAGATTGACCAAATTTGCATCGGCAGCAGCCTTTGTACTAAAGGATACCGCCAGTACATGAACCATCGGTATGATACACATGATGGCAATTAGAATCAGAAAGCAGGTATTGACTATATTAAACACGCGATAAGGCAATGATTTATGATACATCGTGGTCCCTTCTTTCTCTGTTCATTCGTTTAGAATATGCGGTATCCAGCGTATTTTTTGGCTAAGCTGTAAGATACAAGAATCAAGATCATGCTAATAACCGATTTGAATAATCCGATCGCCGTTGCAAAGCCCATCTCACCATTTTGCATTGCGGAACGATATACGAATGTATCAATGATGTCACCCGTTTGATATACGAGCGGGTTATACAAGTTGAAAATCTGGTCAAATCCGGCATTCAGTACGTTACCAAGTGCCAGTGTTCCTACAACCATCAGCATCGGCACAAGTGAAGGAATTGTAATGTGCAGTGTCTGTTTCCAGCGTCCTGCTCCGTCAATTTCCGCTGCTTCGTACAATGCTGGATTAATTCCGGCAAGGGCAGCCAGAAAGACAATCATGTTATAGCCAAATTCTTTCCACACATCTGTCAGAATGACCGTAGATCGGAACCAACTGTTGTCTCCAAGGAAGAAATATGGCCCGAGTCCAAAGGTTCCCAGAACCCGGTTAACCAAGCCGCCTGTTGACAACAGATCTATCAAAATCCCGCCCAGAATGACCCAGGACAAGAAGTGAGGTAAATAGACAAGTGTTTGGATCGTTCGCTGTATAGCCATCTTGCGAACCTCATTCAAAAGAATGGCAAAAACAAATGGAACAAATAAATTAAAAATCAGTTTAAGTACAGCAATAATCAATGTGTTCCAGATGACCTGTAAGCTGTCTTCACGTTCAAACAGATATCTAAAATTGTCCAGCCCAACCCATTCAGAACCGCTAATCCCAAGCCATGGCTTGTAGTTCTGGAATGCCATAATGATCCCGCCCATAGGCACATAGCTGAAGATAATCAGAAAGATAATGGCTGGCAACAGCATAACGTGGAATGGCCAAGTGCGTTTCAAAGTTCTCATGATTGCTCCCCCTGTATTTCTTCCTACTCAAGTACTCCCTGAGTGGCTTATAATGCGATTATATCAACCTTTTATGGGGCCCAAACAGCACATAAAAGCAATATAAATGGCACAAATTCAACCACTTTGCCTTAACTTGAATAAACAAAAAAAGCGCCCAGACGTTAGTCGTCTGAGCGCTGCTTGTAACTATTTTTTCACACTGTCATACCATTCGTTAACCTCTTGCGTGATTTGGTCACCACCACCCGATTTCCACGTTTGTACAAAGGTATCAAACGCATCCGCCGGATTTTTGCCATAGATAATTTCGTTAAATGCTTGATTCTCGATTTTATTCAAATAGTCCAACTTGGATTTCATCGTCTGTGTTGTTGGACCTGTGAACATGTTTTTGAAGGAAATTTCTTCTTGGCTCAGCAACACTTTCGCTGCTGCAGGAGTTTCTGGTCCATAGTTTACGGCCACGTCTTTTTCCAGCTTGCTTTCAGGCTCTTTGCCATCAGCCAAATTAAGCAACGCTTTCATCTGTGCATCTGGAATACGTGCACCATCACGAACTAACAGGTAACGTACGACATTGACATATCCGCCATCAATTTCGTCTGGCTTTTTCTGTTTTCCGTTCGCGTCCAGCTGGTAGTCATATCCGTCGAATAGACCGTTATCATACGGGCTACCCGGTGCAGGATCAGCATAATTGTCAAACAGGTAGTTCTGATACGTGAAGAACGCCTCAGGGTGTTCCATATCTGCTTTGATCAACGTAACACCGTTTACGAATTGTGTTCCATGACGCATTGCTTTACCTTCAGGACCCGTTGGAATTTCAATCGGTTTCCAAACGGCACCAGGCGAATTCTTCACTGTGTCAGTCAACGGCCATCCACTCATCCAGTAAGGACCTGGGATAATGCCGGCGGTTCCTGCAACTGCGGGCTCTGCTGTTTTGTTCTCATCCCATAGCGCTGCTTCCTGTGGGATATACCCCTTTTTAAGCCATTCGCTCAATTTGACCAAACCTTGCTTCATACCGGGATTGATGGAACCATACTCCAGCTTGCCATCCGCAGCCAGATTCCATTGGAACGGTAATGTTCCATATGCTCCGAAAATCCAGGATGGGTCTCCCATCCATGTATTCATGGATGTTTTGAAACCAATGCTGAGCGGAGTGACTTTTTCAGGAGCCAAACCGTCCGGGTTATTGTTTTTGAAAGCTTCCATAACGGTTTCCAGCTCATCGATTGTTTTTGGAGCTTCCAGCTTCAGCTTATCCAGCCAGTCCTGACGAATCCAGAGCAAGTAATCATTGTTGTATGCATAGTCCAGAACAGGGATACCCATTCTTTTACCATCACGGCTATATTGGTTCCATACGTTAGGATCTTGCTCCATCGCTTTTTTCCATGTGTCTGAAGCATATTTGTCGAACAGTGGACCAACTTCCTGATACATGCCGGAATCAATCAGATCCTGAGCAAGCAAGTTGTCACCCACCGTTACAATTTCAGGCATATCTTGACCAGAAGACATCGCCAGGCGAAGTTTGGTTGCAAATGCGCCATTCGTATCCGTTACAGACCAGAGCGAGCTAATATTAATCCCGAATTGATCTTTGGCCCACTTGGTAGCCACGTTATTTTCCATGGATTCGCCATTTTTAAACTTCAGCTCAGGGTCAATTCCCCATGCTGTTGTAATGGTTACTTCCGGATCATACTTTTCTTTGTATTCGTTTTGGGTTCCAGATGTACTTGGTGTTGCACTATCTCCGCCCCCACTGCCTCCTGAACATCCTGCAAGAACGACAGTTAGACTCAGCGTTGTAGCGAGAAGCGTCAAGAATCTCTTTTTCGTTGATTGCGCTCTCATGTTGTTCCCCCTTAAATCGTTTTGGTTACCCTTTCATTATAGGCTGACCAGGCCTTTGAGCCTATGATACGAAATCAAGATTTCTGCACCTTTGCCAACCTATATTCTGGAATGTTGTTGTAATTATGCCTGATCCCGAAATTCATTTGGTGTCATACCATAATGTTTTTTGAACATTTTGCTGAAATATTGCGGATTTTGATAGCCAAGTTCACTCGTAATCTCGTATATTTTTTTATTGCTATTCTTAAGCAGATACAGAGCACGTTCCATGCGCATACGAATCATGTAGTCCCCAAGACCTTCCCCTGTCTCTGCCTTGTAAATTTTCGATAGATATACGGGGTGTAAATATACCTTGTCCGCAATCATCTTCACTGACAGATCCTGTCCTGTATCTCTTGTAACCAACTCCTGAACCTGCTTGATCACATGTCTGCGGCTCTGCACACCTTCCTGATCGGACAACTCTTCCTGAAGCTTCGCCAGCATCTCGGTTGCCCAGCGCCGCAGCTTCTCGGGGGATTGAATCAACTGATGAGCAAGGAGCAGATCGAATCCCGCATGATCAATCTCATGCACCAGATGCCCCTGTTTATGGGCGATATACATAAATGCATTGGTTACCGACAGATACATCTCATACACATGTTCTCTGGACAATCGAACCTGTTCTGCCGCGTCAAAGACCGCGTTCAGCTTACGCGCTGCCGCTTCCCATTGCTTGGTCTCAAGCAATTGAGGAAGTACAGGCGGTTTGTACAGCTCTTCGAGAGCCTGCGTCGCATCATTCTCCGGTCTTTTGCTGAGTGCCTGATCCATGTCCATATATATAATCTTGTGTTCTTCCGGTCCTGAAAGGACAAGCGAACCCAGACTTTTTCGATAAGCTGCTGTCAACTCATTAAAGGGAAATGACGGTGTAACTACCATGGACAGATCTCCCTGTAAATATCGAATGACATGCTCACGGAAAGTTTCAGCTGAGATTCTCAACGTCTCCAAGTCCATCTGCGGAGCTACGATCTGATCTTGATTCTGCAAGAACATAACCAGACACTCATGGGGTCCGCGACCAAACCACACGTTAAATTGCTCTCCGAGTACTTCCTCTGCAATATTACCTACCGCAAAATCCATCAGATCCAGAGACTGCTGGTCCATTGATGAGAAGCGTCCTGTAAGGCGAATCAGCATCATCACAGCCGATTGTTCCGGATCAATATGAATCTCATATTGTTGCAGTTGTTCCCGAAGCGCCCGCGCCGTGATCTCACGTCCCAGCAGCAGATCATGCATAAGATTTTCTCGTAAAATCTTATAGTCAGACTTCCGACTGTATAAAAGCCGGTGATATTTATCAAATTCATCCCACTCATCGCGAAGAGACGTGATGGCTGCCGACACCGATCCCATAAACTCATCATCGTTTACGGGTTTCAGGATATAATCCGCTGCCTGCAATTGAATGGCTTTTTTAGCATAATCAAAATCACTGTGACCCGTTAGTAAAATACAGCGGATATGAGACCAACGCTTGCTTACCTCTGCAATGAGATCCAGTCCTGACATGCCAGGCATGCGAATATCGGTAACTACGATATCTACTGCATTTTCCTCCATAATCTCCAACGCTTCCTTACCGGATGCGGCACGCAGCACGGTCGTTACTCCAAGCTCTCCCCAGGGGATCGTAAGTTCCAGACTTTCTGTTACGTATGTCTCATCATCTACCAGCAATATATCAATCAAGTGATTCACTCCCTATTTCGTTCATTCTGCAAATGGATTCCATCGTGCATCATGCGCTACACATTCCAAGTGCTTATCCTTCATTCTCCAGAAGAAACTCCTGCTCGGCAGGCCATGACAGTGTAACGCGTAACCCGCCAAGTTCCGATTCCGTTATATCAAGCCCAGCCTGCTCCCCATATCGAAGCTGGAGTCGCTGATTCACATTCCACAGGCCACAGCCCATCTCCTGATCCATCGTTCCCCTGAGCTTACTCAGAAGCGCCTCACGTGCCTCCTGCGTCATGCCTTGCCCATCATCCTCTACCACAAGAACCATGACACCGCCCTGTTTTTCCCCGGATACTCTTATTTCTCCTGCTTCCGCGTCCGCTTCGATGCCGTGAATCACTGCATTCTCCACCAATGGTTGCACGATGAGTGGCGGTACCTCCTGTCTTAACATCTCATCAGACAGATCAATCTTGTAATGAATCCGGTCCATACGCATCCGTTGGATCTCCAGATAACAGCTGACAAATTCAATCTCTTCTGTCAGCGGTACCACGTCCCGCTCCTGTCTTGTCGTATACCGATAATATCGCGATAGGTTATGCGACATCGCTACAACAGCGTCCATACGCTTCAGCTTCGCCATACTCGTAATGAAGGAGAAACAATTATAGAAAAAGTGCGGGTTAATCTGCGATTGCAGCTGCTTCAACCGGGCTTCACGCACATGAATCTGTTCCAGGTAAACGTGTTCAAATAACTGCTGGATCTGCTCCACCATCAAGTTGAAACGTTCGGACAGGAAACTGAATTCATTGCGGCCCTTTGGCTTAATCCTCACTGAATAATCTTCCTGCTTCAACCGCTGGAACCCGCGAATGAGTTGTTTCACTGGTACCTGCACCTGAACATAGAACAAATACGCCACACCAAAACTCATTAACAACAAACAAATCATGGAAGAATAGAACAGCATATTTGATTGATGAATGGGCTTCAGAATATCTGATAGCGGCATATAGTCCACCAAATACCAGCCTGTTGTACTGGATTTCACCGTGTTGACCATGTAAGGCTCGTTCCCGATCACCACTGTACGATTATCAACGTCCTGAAGTTTATGGATGGACAGTTCTTCCATCAACTGATTCGTTAATGAACGATCCGAAGTCCGGTTATAGATAACCCCCGATTCTTCACGGAAATAGAAGGGATCATGCCTGCCATCGTCCTTGAATTTATCCAGCATATCCCGAATGTTATCACTGTCAAACTCCAGTTTAATAATCGTTTCCGCATTATTAGCCGGGTCTTTAATACCGTATGGAGATACCGTAATCCAGCTAAACATGAACCGATCATCTTCCCCATCCTGAATTTTGCGTACATCCCAGCCGGAACTGATATTTTCCCTTAGCGCTTCTTTATCGTAAGAACGTGCGTCCCTTTCGGAAACCACCCTGCCAAGCGAAGGAGAATACAGATATAATTTCGTGGCCCAATTGGATGAGCTTTCCTGAATACTCAGCTTATTCTGAATACGTTTGACCAGGTTGATCGCATCCAGATCAAAGTAGTTACTGTCCGCATAGATTCGCTTGAAGCTGGCAATATCAGGATCATGTATGAGCAGATTCGGCCATGAGGATAACAGTTCGATGTGTGTGTTCACTTGATTTTGGAAAAATTCAAGCTGGTTACTATTCGATCGATTTAACTCATCTCTGAGAACAGCTGTTGTTTTGTGATTGGAGTACCAGTACAAAAGCACTACAGGAATCAGCATAATCAGAATAAGAATGACCATTTTGGAAAACAGGTTTGTCCGATATGACATCTTTTCATCTCACCTTGTCTTAATTTGTCTTGACATTAATTGTAATGATGTAAGCGCTAAAGACAAACTATTTTTTTGAGACAAACCAATTCATTATCTAGCGTAAGCGTTACCAATTCAAGGGGGAAGGAGATAAAACCAATATTTCTGCACTAAATGCAACTTCCACGCACAAAAAGAGCCAGCGATTAGCCAGCTCTCTATCTAATTTCAGTATATATCTTTAATCTTTCTATTCGAATCAAACCTTATTCCACTTCTGTTTATGTAATTATTCTTTTTTTCTATGAAAATATCAACTATGGAATATCATAATCAAATACCGTATTCGCTCCATCCACGCCTACATCCAGCACAATATCCATGAGTTTCCCATTGACGAACAGAGGGGATTCCGCTTTCCCGTAAAACTCCAACCTGCCTGTAAACGTTCCATGGCGTTCAATCTCAACTTGTACGGGCCTTAATTGGACAGACTGCAAGGCTTCCAATAGTGGATCGTCCTTAAACTTATAACTGCGTGCGAGATCAGGCAATAACACGGCGGATACGGAATCTCTGCCGTAATTTTTGAGTGTCAGGTCACAGGTTGCTCGGGTCTCACCCGTTTTCAGCACGTTAAAGGTACAAGAGCTTGCATTCTGTACATAGGATACCGCATTAATGCCTGAAGTTCCCCACTTGGCTACATACATGAATTTATCCGTCATGTACGAATAACTGAGAACGATAGCGATAACTACGATCCATAACCCTTTTGCAAGACCGGGGAATGATTTCCCGATTTCTTTGCGTGTAAGGTAGAAGCCGCAAGCAAAGATTCCCATTCCCAGGAAAAGTGTGATATGTACACCACTTAAATAAGACGTAGTATACGGTGATATACCTATTGCTGACAGCATGGTATCCCCAACAGAAAAACCAAGATGATGGTTAAATGTAAAGATAATAGCAAATAGCAATAAAGCCCCTGAGAACACAAGTCTGGTTCTCGACACACGAACACCCCCTAATCAACCACCTTATTATATCATATTTTTCCTATTTATGATTAACAATCCAAATCAAAAAAACAACAATCAAAAGAACGTCTTCGGTTGTTCACCGAAAACGTCCTTTTGATTTGCCACCGACAAGAGCTTCTAGAATACAAGTCTCTTATCATAATAGATGATCATTTTATTTAGTTTTGGCAAGGAATGCATCAAGTTGTTCCTGTTTGGCTGCAATAATTTTATCAATTCCCGCTGCTTTCAATTTCTCCAGATATTTCGGAATCATCTCATTTGGATCAACGGCGCCCGATGTCATACCCGGCTTGAACTGTTTGTTCACGTTGTTGACCGCCGCAATTTCATTTTTGACAGATTGGCTGTTGAACGTAAAGCCCAGTGCTGGCGACTTCACACCTTTGGCGTTAAACTCTTTGAACTTCTCCCATTTCTGTGGATCTTCATTATCCCAGAGGAAGTTCAGGAACTGGTTACCAAGCTGCCATTGGGCACCAGGGTTATAGGTACGACTGTTGGCATCAACGCCTTCAGGGAGAGTAATGATATTATCCTGTCCGTCTTTTTTCACATAATGAGTACCTTCAATTCCGAAGTTCAGCAAGTTGTTAATTTCCTTGTCGGAATGCAGCAGGTTAATCACCTGCATCGCTTTCTCCGGTTGTTCGGAAGAACGGGAGATTGCAAGCATTGCTCCAGACGCATCACCCGTCGTGATTGTCGGCTGTGTCATCTCAATCTGAGTCAGTGGGAAACCCACATACCCTTCTTCTTCTTTATCCTTGCCTGGCTTCATGCCATCGGTCCAGAGAAACGCTTTTCCAGCCTTCGCCTGGTCTTTCGGGAACACATTGGACGTAGCAGCATCACTATTGATATATCCTGCTTGATACCACTTGCGGGCGAGTTCGGCCGCTTCTTTGAATTCAGGGGTCTCCACTTCATTCAGCACCGTTGTTCCGCCTGCTGTTTTGGAGATGACTCCAGGTACGGAAGCATCACCGAGATAATCCCAATCCAGATTCTCCAACAGCCCGTTACCATTGGTGTTGGACATATAGAATGGTGTGATAGCTGGCTCGTTTTCCTTGATTGTTTTGAGAAGTGGCTCCAGATCAGCCCATGTCTTTACAGCTGTCAGGTCCAGCTTATACTTGTCAGCCAGATCTTTACGTACCAACACACCACGTGTGGCAGCAAGTTCCTTATTCGTAGGAACGCCGTAATTCACGCCGTCTACCTGGGAACCTTCCAGAAAGGCAGGGTCCAGGTTTTTCTTAATATCCTGACCATGTGCATCAAGCAGTTCATTCAAGGGCAAGAATGCGCCTTTAGCTACATTCACCGTGTAGTTCTGCCAAGCTGCTGTGAAGATAATGTCTGATTTTTCACCTGAAGAAATCATGAGATTCAGCTTGTTATCCCATTGCCCCCAGTCAATCGCATTGATCTTAAGCGTGGCTCCGATCTTCGGTTCCATCTTTTTGTTAATCTCGGCTTCCACCAGAGCGACATCCTTCTGTGGTGTCCCTGGGTAGAACAGTGTCACTTCATAGGGTTTGCCCCCACCTTCACTTGCTCCTCCGCCTTCTGCGCCAGGTGTTGTTGTTCCACCCTTGTCTGATGAGCAAGCAGCCAGCACCAGGCTCAGCGCCATAACCGTTGCCATCATGCGTGACCATACCTTTAATGATCTAACCAATTGAACCCCTCCTGTCATGTGTTGAACCATACAACCGAATTCCCCAATTCACAATTAAACCGATAACTACTTCTGTATATGCCCTTTCAGTCCATCTTCATTTACCTTGCCCACTCCGCTAACCGGTTCAGAGTTATCCCTTCACAGCGCCAACCGTAAGACCTTTGATGAAATAACGCTGGAAGAACGGATATGCCAGTACAATTGGACCAATACCGACCACAGCCATCGCCATTTGCAGAGTTTTGTTAGGCAGATTGAGCAATCCACCCTGCGACGAAATCTGTGAAGAGACGTTGGAGTTGGTTGTTAAATATTGAATATCGAGCAGCGTCCGGTACATAAGGTACTGAAGGCTGATCGTCCGGTTATCTGATATAAAAATCATGCTAAGGTACCAGTCATTCCAGTAATTCAATGTACTGAACAACGCGACGGTTGCCATTACGGGAAGAGAGAGCGGAAGCACGATACGTGCAAACGTTCTCAATTCTCCCGCACCATCAATCCGAGCCGATTCCAGAATAGACACCGGAATGGAGTTCGCAAAGAATGTACGCATGACCAGTACAAAGAATGGGGATAGCAGTAGCGGCATAATGAGTGCCAGTAGGGAGTTTTTCAGATCCAATACGTTGACATAGACCAGGTACCAAGGTACCAGACCCCCATTAAACAACATTGTGAAGAAGATGAAAAAGGCAAACCAGCCCCGGTAAGGCAGATCTCTCCGTGAGAGCGGATACGCATACAATGCGGTCAGCGCAACACTTGTAATGGTACCTACAACGGTAACGATAAAGGATATACCATACGAGTGAATGATCTGATCCATATCTCTGAACAGAAACTCATAAGCCGTCAGACTGAATTTCTCTGGAATAAGCTTATATCCATTGGCAATTACAGTTGTCTCGTCCGAAAATGAGATGGCGAAGACAAGCAGGATCGGCACGATACAGGCAATGGCATAGAATAGAAACATCGCATGAATAACGGATGCGGAACGCTTCGATACGGCTAGTGGATCACGTGATTTCACAGCTGACTTGCCTCCTCTCAAAATAATGCATTATCTTTATCTATTCGCCTTACGATGGTATTGGATACAAGAACCAGCACAAATCCAACGATTGCTTGGTATAGACCGGCTGCTGATGACATCCCGATATCTCCACCGATAAGGAACGTACGATATACGTAGGTATCCAGTACATTCGTTACAGGGAACAGCGCTCCCGATTCCAATGGAACCTGATAGAACAGACTGAAGTCTGCATAAAATATACGGCCAATTTGCAATAACGTCATAATGACGATTAATGGGACGAGAAACGGAATGGTAATGAAGCGTATCTGATGCCATTTGGTTGCACCATCAAGCACAGCTGCTTCATAATATTCTTCATCGATACCTACGACAGCTGCCAGATAAATGACGGCATAATATCCAATATTCTTCCATGTGTTCACCAGTGGCAAAATATACGGCCAATACTTCGGCTCTGAATACCAGTCGATCGGCTGACCACCGAACATCTGCAGAATCGTTGAGTTCATGAAGCCTGAATCCTTGCCTAGGAAAGCCAGTACCAGATAACTGACCACAATCATGGACAGGAAATACGGTAATAGCATAAGTGATTGATATAACTTGGACATTGCCTTGTTCTTCACTTCATTGAGCAGAATAGCAAGCCCGACACCCACTAAGAGATTTAGTGCAATGAACACCGTGTTATACGCGAGTGTATTTCGGGTAATTTCCCATGCATCACTGGTGGAGAACAAATATTTAAAATTGTCCCATCCACTCCATGGGCTACCCCAAATACCATCAGCATAGTTTACATTTTTGAATGCGATCAGAACGCCGAACATCGGCATATAGTTGTTCACCAGCAGAAACAGGACACCTGGCAAGAACATGAGATACAGCACCTTGAATTTGCCAAGATTGTGCCACACAGACTTGCGCTTTCGGACTGTTTCTCCCGGTATTTCCGATATCCGTACTCCCTTACCCGCCTGGGGTTGTGTCTTCATAACTTGTTCTCCCTCACTCCTCTTGAATTCTTCCTCAGGATGAAGCTCCGTTGCGGCTCCTGTGGTTCAAGTATACGGCGGGGCGAGTAAGACCTCTATCTGCTGTGGTGACCTGTTGACTTATCAAATTATGACTTTAGTGCCAAAATAAACAAAACAAAGGCGCAGCATGCTGCGCCCTGAACTATACGGTACGTGACTGTTTTCGAAACTCCTGTGGCGTTATACCCGTGCACTTTTTGAACATTTTGGTGAAATGCGAGTAATTATAGTACCCCACCTTGCCAGCGATATCCGTCACTTTGACGGTGGACTGGGACAACAATGTCTTCGCTCTGGCTACTCTGCCCTGCAGGATAAACTCAGATAGGGACATGCCCTTCTCTTTCCGAAACAGACGGGATAGATAAGCAGGATTGAATCCGGCAAAAGCTGCAAGTTCCTCTCGCATGAGTTCTTCACCAATATGAGTTTCAATATAAACGCACAACTGATCCACAATGGTCATGGGGCTATGATCGTCCGGGTACAACACCGGGATAACACGATCAATCAGATCAGCTGTCCACTGTTTCAACTGCGGCAACGACCTTGTCACCATACCCTCTTCCGGCTCCCGTTCACCCGGATACAGACTGCGTATTGATACGTTTTTCTGATGAAGCAGCGGATAGACCACATGCAGCATGGCATGATAGTAGAGATGCAGCATTTCAGGAGACAATCCCTCCTGGGCAGCAAGCAACTCAAAAATCTCATCCACACGTTCTCGCAAATCCCCTACTTTACCCGTCTCAAAAAGAATGGATAATTCCGAAAACCATGGAATAGGCAAAAAGCGATCTTCCTGATCTCTTCCCCACTCATCATAGACAAAAACTTCTTCAAGCTCCTTAATATTGCGACGTTCCATATCCATCAGTTCATTTAACATGCCTTGCAGCTCAGTTACAGCAACCGGGGCACCAACATAACAGGACAACCGACAGTAGAAATACGTACCACATTCCTGAATATACCCCTGACAATGTTGTGCCACTTCGCTCGCACTCGGAATGATGCCATCTTGCTCATAAGCAAGCACAATATTTAATCCACTTTGATCCTGAAACACCTCACCGGGTTTGTCGCCAAGTAACATCTCTTTGGCTGCATTACGAAGGGCATATTCCAATACCTCTTCGTCACGCAAATCAAAATCACGCACCCATTCCTCTACTGAGATCACAATGGGTAACACACGAGCCTGCGGATCAATCTCGGCACCATACAATTCTGCGAGCTCTTGCAACCGTTGCTGGGTTAACGTGATACGCTGAGAGATGGCATCTTTCCAAAAGCGTTCCGTCAGCAGCGGTTTATGGGTTTTCCAGCGTTTGTATACGGTCTCATAAACTTCGTTGGTACGGGTACGCTGCTCTCCATCCTTGATCTTTTCCACTGCCTGAGTTACTACCTTAATCAATTGATCAGCTGGAGCCGGCTTCAACACATAATCAAAGCTGTTTAGCTTAATGGCTGTCTGAGCATAATCGAATAAAGCATGCCCTGTCAGGAAAATGGTCAGTATGCCTGGATCATGTTTCAACACCCAGCTTTGCAGGTCAAGCCCTGTTTCACCGGGCATCTCGATATCACAGATCATGATATCGATAGCATTTGCCCTTAAAATCTTTCTTGCCTCTTCGGCATCACCAGCACTATATACCTGGTCAATACCTGCTGCTTGCCAATCGACTCCTTCCACCATTGCTTGTAATGCATACACTTCATCATCCACGATCAACAGGTTCCGCATAGGCTCCCCCTTCTTCCTCTTCGGTCTGAGCGGGTAAATCAATGATGACTTTGGCGCCATGATCCACCTCATTGCCAAACTGCAAACTGGCCTGATCACCATACTTTACTAAAAGCCGATGAGCCACGTTCCATATACCGATATGCTGTCCACTCGGGTCTTCAGCGTATTGACCATGTTGCAGACGCCCCAACAACTCCTCTTCAAATCCGACACCATTGTCCACAATCATCAGTTGAAGCACCGTCCCATCGATCTGACCGGACGACTTCTCACCGAGGCGCGCCACGATCCGAATGACAAATGCTTGTGTCCGGCGCTGAAATCCATGAATAATGGCATTCTCTACAAAAGGCTGAATGGTTAATGGCGGAATCACATAATGTCCCAGATTCGGTTCGACATCCAGTTCAAAATCGAATCTGCTTGGAAACCTCAACTTTTGAATTTCTAAGTAATGACGAATGTGCTCGAGCTCTTCATCCAGACGAATAACACGTTTGCCTGCACGCAGACTGAATCGAAAATAATCGGCCAGATGACCAGCCATCTGCTGCACCAACTCATGCTTTTGCAAGGAAGCCAGACTATGAATAATATTGAGTGAATTCAGGTAAAAGTGAGGATTGATCTGCATCTGCAGTTGTTTGAACTCTGCCTCCCGCGTCCGCAGCTGTTCCTCATACACATCAATCTTCAGATGCCTGATCTCACTGGTCATTTGATTAAAACTTCGGGTCATAAATTCAAGTTCCGAGGAAGATGGCGGGTCCAGCTTCACATCGAGATCTCCACGGCTCACCCTTCTCATGCCTCGGATTAACGCATTCATCGGGCGGAATAACAGATGCCGCAAAAAGATCAGTGCAGTAACCAGAATAACTGCCGCACCAATGGGAAGCAGACGAATGATCTGCTGGAAAAACGGGAGGTTACGCATCATGTCTTCCTCAGGCAGCAGCACGATATAATTCATCTCGGACATGGCCGAGGCAATACCCAGCATCAAATATTGACGCGCTTCGCCCTTGTTCACAACTTCAGAGATAACCTGATACGGATTCTTCAGGCCGGAGAGATGCGCTGCAGCCAGCTGAATCTGTGCAGTATTTAATGTGGAATCCGATAGCGCCCCACCGTCTGTTCCAACAATGACTGCGCCTCCCCGATCTCCGGATTCAGTGAATTGTTGTGTATGATTCAGTGCATTCATATCCACAAGTGCACCTGCATAGAACTGCTGGTTGATTCGCACCGTTTTCACCAGCGCATTCCACGTCCCGCCACGCACGATGCTCCATTCCGGCTTCTGGATATCCCCTTCCAATTGCTGCATCTGGACTGGCATACTCTCCTGCACAACCGACTTTTTGACATCATAATTGCCTGAAGTCGCGAGCAGCAGATCATCATTCACCGCATCATATAGAAAAAAAGAATCGATTAGATTATAAAAACCGATATCTGTCATGAATTTGTTCATAATCCGTTGCTTTGCAATGATATAATCACCGCTGCCGTATTTTAGAAAAAACAGAGAGATAATATCCGGGTCCCGCTCACCCAGACTATATAAATACCGATTCGTCTCCTGTAACACACGCTCATTCTGCTCCACACTCTTGGCGAGATGATTCATATTGGTGAGGGATACTTTGTCACGTACAACTTTCATCGCGTAGACGTTGTTGTAATAAAGCAGCATGAATAATGGCAGCATGATCAATGTAAGACCCACTATAAATTTAAAACGAAGTGAACGGATAAAATTCATGGATTATGGATTCCCGCCCTTTTAGTTCAACATAGTTTTTCTATTTTCTTCCTTATGATGGCATGTTTATTGTAATCACCCCTGCTTGCCATTGTCTATGGGGTCACGTGACCTTCACATATCAATTCTGGTGACTTTCATCCGCTCCAATTTCAAGAGTGACAAGTTTCATGTAGTAATAAATTCTCCAGTTGTAAAATAAGTCCTTCATTTATAGCTCAGAAGCTTCTCCCTAAAAATAAATGCTGCGGCAAGCCCTCAACTCCACGAACGCCCGATCTTGACATGCATACGATATATCACTCCTCGGGATAGTCACCAGGATGTAGGGAGGCCTGTTCGATGAATATTCAACTCACGGCATTACACTATGTCTATCTGGCATATATCATCTTGATTATTGCGGTAATGATCCGGCGCAGGGACACCACCATCATCTGTGTCGCGGGTATTATGACCATTGGACTTCTGGCAACCGAAACCTTAAGCGGGTCAGTTGCTGGGATCTTCAGCAGTTTTATCTATGCAACAAAAGAATTGTTAAGTACGATCTTCATCATCTCGATTATTGTGGCGATGAGCCGCGTTCTGATCAGAACAGGCATCAATGAGGTCATGGTGACACCCGTCACCCGGTTTATCCGTTCTCCTCAGGTCGCGTATTGGGGTATCGGATTGATCATGATGGTCGTATCGCTATTTTTCTGGCCATCCCCAGCAGTAGCTTTAGTCGGTGCTGTACTGCTTCCTGTAGCCGTGCGTGTAGGCCTTCCTCCGATTGGAGCTGCCATTGCCATGAACCTGTTTGGACATGGGATTGCACTGTCAGGGGATTACATTATTCAAGGGGCTCCCAAACTTACGGCTGATGCAGCGGGTCTCCCCGTTACTTCCGTCATGACGGCAAGCATTCCTTTAGTTATTGTCATGGGGACCGTATCTACCCTTACAGCCTTCTGGATGCTGCGCAAAGAGATGAGATCAGGCTCACCTGTTCATTCCCCAGATGCCACCGTGAGTACGGAACCTTCTTCCTCATCTGAGACTGTGCCCACCACCGCCCTACCCGCTAATCAGCCTGCTCAACGTCAAGTGATGTCACCCCGTCTGCAAAAAGCTTTCGCACTGCTTATTCCTCTGTTATTCGCAGTTGATGTGATTCTGATGTTTGTATTGAAGTTGCAGGGCGGCGATGCAACAGCTCTGATTGGCGGAACTGCTGTAGTTATACTGATCGCCGTTACCCTTGCCGCACATCGACATGCGGGACCAGAGGAAACGACTAACTATTTAATAGAAGGATTTCAGTTTGGTTTCAAGGTGTTTGGACCGGTTATTCCCATAGCTGCATTTTTTTATCTGGGAGATGCTGCGATTACGGAGTTGTTCATCAACCCTCTTCCTGAAGGTTCACACGGGATTGTGAATGATCTTGGGGTCGCACTTGCTGGACTAGTGCCATTGAATGATACGGTGGGGGCAATTACAATGACGGTGACCGGAGCAGTTACCGGTATGGATGGTTCGGGGTTCTCGGGGATATCCCTGGTTGGCTCGATTGCGTCCATGTTTGCAGGAACGGCAGATTCCGCACCTGTGCTGACAGCACTCGGTCAGGTTGCAGCCATATGGGTAGGTGGCGGAACCTTGATTCCATGGGCATTGATTCCTGCTGCTGCAATCTGCGGAGTCAATCCTTTTGAACTTGCAAGACGCAACCTGAAGCCTGTACTGCTGGGACTCACGGTAACGACAATTGTAGCCATCTTTCTAATCTGACCAAAGATTATACTAAACCGTTCAAAAAAACGTGCGTGAACGCGCCCAGTTCCAGAGATCTTCACGTTTCATCTCTGCCAGATGCAACATGTCCAAATATGGATCTCCCTGTAATCCAAGTACAGAAGCAAATGCAGGCTCCGTCTTCCACCCTGCCTGTTTCAGTCTGCGGATCTCACGGTGCCCCGCGTCTCCCCAAAGTTGTAACAATCTCCACTCCACAATCATATGTAGGTATGCATTCTGCCTATTAACCGGCACGGATTGGGCAAAAATCTCCACAGGCCAATGTCCCACTTGCAAATTACAAGTCACATAAGGACGTTGGTCTGGAAGATCCCCACCACGTACACATTGAAATTCAGCAACGGCTCCGATTCGATTGTACATCTCGGCTTCAAACACATCCAGATCCTCTGCATAACACAGCAGATCCAGATCACTGCCCGGAATATCAATATCAATTGGTACCGTTCCTGCTGGATACGGGTGATAGTCAGCTAATATTTCGAGCAATCCACTACTCTGTAACACATAATAGGCGTCCTGCTGACGTGTATTGCCCGAAGCCAGATGTGCCATTACTTCTGCGGTAGTACTCATCTCCCCACTTTGGGCCACAGTTAGTTCGAGACTCCTGTAATGACCTGTTTCACACGTCCCACTTGACCACTCGTCAGTCGTACTTTGATTCCGTGTGGATGCGTAGGTGACTTGGTTAACAGATCCTTCACAATGCCACGTGTCAGCTTACCTGTAGCTTGATCCTGCTTCAGCACAATGTCCACTTCCAGACCTGGCTTAATATTCACACGTTGTTGTCCATTCATTATGTTCACTCTCCTCTATGTCGTAATTCATATCTTGTATACTATATAACCCTTAAACATAAAGCTCCATCTATTGTAGACGTTTTGGTTTCAAAACAAAAGGGACACGGCAATAACCTCCTACGCCTGATTCCATGGTTGATATGAAGACCAAGATAAAGAAACCGAAGGTCTCTTCAACTGAGACCTTCGGTTTCTAATTGGATTACCATGTTCAGGGCTGCACATGCTTTAAAATAGACGAAGGCGAAGTTCCATCCTTCGCGGCTTCGCGTGCCTTGACAGCAAGCAGCTCAGACACCGTAACGAATTGGTACCCTTGCTGCTGTAACTTCGGCAGGATTGTTTTGAGTGCAGCTACCGTATGAGACTTGCCTTCCACCTTATCGTGGAAGAGTACAATATCCCCATTGCGTGCGTTATTCAGTACTTTTTTAACGATAGCTGATACACCTGGAGAAGCCCAGTCCCGTGTATCCTGATGCCAGGACCAGAGTACAATGGTATACCCTTTTTGTTTGGCAGCCTGGATGACCATGTCATTGTAATAGCCGCCCGGTGGCCTGAACAACAGGGGACGCTCAGCACCCGCTTCAATGATGGAACTTTCCGCTTCGTTCATATCCTTCATGTACTTGTCCGCACTAGTTGATCGAACTGCATACGTGTGCGCATACGTATGATTGGCGATTTCATGCCCTTCGAGCTGTTCCTGCTTAATCAGTTCAGGAAATTTATCTGCCCATTTGCCAAGTACAAAAAAAGTTCCTTTGGCATGGTACTGCTGAAGCAAAGCCAGAATCTGCGGAGTCTGAATCGGATCTGGTCCATCATCAAAGGTAAGGGCGATGAGTTTATCCTGTGTGGGAACTTCCCACACAATCTCTCCTCGTTCCTCATAATACTGACGGTTCTTCTGTACAGGCTTTGCATAGGCAGAACTGCTACCCAGCAAAATAATTAGCGTGAACATTCCGATGACTCGGACTGCCTTCAGGTTCATGTGGTGTCCTCACTTTATCTTCATACGTAAACTCCCTGTTAGCATTTCCCGATTCACTCAAACTCATTAACGAAAGATCTGATCCACGACTGCAATTTCCTCAGCAGTTAATTCCACATTTAATGTTTGCAGATTGTTAATGACCTGTTCCGGTCGTTTGGCACCCGGAATCAATGCATCAATGGAAGGCTGTGTCAGGTACCAGGCCAGAACCAGATGAGCAACCTCAACATCCTTGGATTGTGCTATGCTGCGCAGTTGCTCAACTTTATCCAAATTTTCAATGAAAGCTTCACCTGTAAACAGCGGGTTCTTCGCCCGTCCATCCTGAAAGGTTGTATTGCGATTATATTTACCGCCCAGCAGTCCCGCAGCCAGTGGGAAATAGGGCACAAAAGAAATGTTATGCTCAGCCGTATACGGCAACAGCTCTTTCTCCGCATCTCTTTTGAACAGATTATATTCAGATTGCAGTACGTCTACATGCCCGTCCTTGTTGGCTTCACGCAACTGATCAATGGAGAAATTAGATACGCCAATGGCGCGGATTTTACCAGCGTCTTTTAATTGTTTTAACGCATCTACCGCTTCATCCTTAGGCGTATGTTCATCCGGAAAGTGGATGTAGAACAGATCAATGTAATCGGTTTGCAGACGTTTCAACGCCTCATCCACGGCTGTTTTCAGAAAAGCAGGTGAGTTATCCATGACAATCTTGCCATCCACTAATTTATGAGCTGCCTTGGTTGCAATGATGGTATTCTGCCGCTGACCGGTTTCCTTCAATACTTCACCGATCAGTCGTTCGGAATGCTCAGGTCCATAGATGTATGCCGTATCCACAAAGTTAATACCTTGTTTCAAAGCTGTACGAACCACTTCCTTACCCGTCTCATCATTCAGCATGTCCGGATAGATATTATGTCCGCCTACTGCATTCGCACCCAGTCCAATGGGATTCACGATCAGATCCGTTTTACCCAACCGAATTTGTTGTTCTGCCATGTCTCATCTCTCCTTCACTGATCGAATAAGTACAATTTAGTTGTGATGTCTTTCTTGTCCATATTATATCAAACCGTTTAGCATATTTAAAATATCGGATTTATCGGATTAGGTGTTTTTCAGCGCAGTCGCTTCAACGTCGTTAATAAACCGACGAAGTTTCGCAGCCACATCACGGGTGATTTCGCCGTTTTCATACAGCTGTTGAACCGTATTGCGCTGTTCCTGAATGGCCACCATCTGCAACTCCAATTTCTCCTGATTAAACGGATCTTCCGTTTTACCCTGGTTCCAGGTGCGCAATTTGGCAATTACACGCTCATACTTGGCAATGACCGACAGTGCGACGACTCGATTCCCATCATTCATATGGGCACGAATGGCCTTAATTGCCGATTCAGAGGTACGTAACTTCACCTGACGGAACAGTTCTGCATTTTCTAGCATGAATGGTTGATTCGGCTTTTGGGACCGGTTGGTGAACAGATGTCCTAACACACGCCCGATCTCGCTGATCGAAGTCATGAACTGAGTGTTTGCGCGATTCGCCAGCATCATTTCCTTGCGATCCAACCAGCTGTCACATTTGAAGGCCGCATCAGAAGCAATTGCATTTTCGTCCAACATTACTTCAACTTCTTTACGTTCCGCACGGGTGGCAATCAGGTTAATAGCCGTTTCTTGTTTCTGAATATCTTTGCGTTTATCGGCGGTAAGCTGACCTGCGGCCTGTCTGATGTATTTGGACAAGTCGGAGACAACCGCGAGAGCGGCAGCTTTGTTCTCATCGTTCATTTCGGATTTGACAGCTCGTATTGCCGCATTCAGCATAATGTCATGTGCTTTTCGTTCTGACTTCTGCGGTGTTTCTTCTGTGGATTTCCCATCGTCCTTGGCCAGAACGGGAAGAAACACGCTCGCCGCAATCAGGGAGAAGAGGATAACCCCTGCCGCGAGGAAAATAATCAGATCCCTTTCAGGAAAAGGTGATCCATCCTGAAGCACATAAGGAATGGAGAAGGCACCCGCCAATGTTACAGCCCCCCGCACCCCAGAGAGGGAAATGATCGTAATATCCTTGAATCTGGGCCGGCCAATTGAGGATTTGGTACGCAGCAATTCATTCCCTTGCCAGAACAGATAGATCCAGAGGAAACGCAGAACCAGCAGTAGCACAGAGATCAAGCCCACATACCCCAACACCTGCAAGTTATTAAACGAAACATTTTCAAATATGGTACTCAACACATCCGGGACCTGTACACCCAGAATAACAAACACCAGACCATTTAGTATAAATAAAATGACTGACCATGTGCTCGCAGATACCACCTGCATTTTCAACTGAACCGATTCAGCACGGTCACGCTCAATGGCGTGGATAATACCGCCTGCCACTACCGCAAGAATACCTGATACCCCAATTTCTTCACTCACCAGATAGATGATAAATGGCGTCAGGATTTGCAGCAGCATGTGAATTGTCACATCTTCCATGCCCAGTCTACGGATCCATACCCCTAGCCTGATTAACAGAAAAGATAACAATGCCCCGACAAGAAGCCCGCCAATCGCAATCAGAATAAAACTAAAGGTTGCATTCGCCAGGGAAAATACACCTGTAACTGTGGCTGCAATTGCGAATTTGAAGGCGACCAGGCCGGATGCATCATTCATTAATGCTTCACCTTCAAGAAGTCTATGTATGCCTTTGGGCAAATGTACTCGCCCTGCCATGGCGCCAACGGCCACTGCATCTGTCGGGGACAATATGGCTGCAAGAGCAAAAGCAGCAGGTAACGGAATCGAAGGAATCAGCCAGTGAATGGCATATCCCGCCACGACTACTGTCACGAATACAAGCCCTAGTGCAAGCAGAAGTATCGGTGCACGCAGATTCCATAATTCATTCCTTGGCGTTCGCTTACCATCGTTGTATAACAAAGGTGCGATGAACAGTACAAAGAACAATTCCGGATTCAACGGCAGGTGAACACCTGCAGGAAGCAAAGCTATAGCTACACCAAGCACGATTTGAATGAGCGGAATGGGAATAAAGGGTACAAACCGGTTTAAAATATTGGATAAACCGATCAGGACCAGTAACACAAGTACGGCAATAAATATTTCCATGATGACAATCCCTTTCCGCTATAGAAGTGGTGAAACCTTTGTTGTATAGGTTTATTTTAACATAATCCAACCTTTATTATAAAAATGTTGTCATATTCATATACCCATTTAACTGCTCTCAGACTAGTCTATATAAGTTGAACTATTCATTTACACGATAACGGAGAGGACAGAAAAAACCTGAAAAAGCGAAGCGTTCGCCTAAAAGCTTTCTGAAAGAAAGCTGCATCGGAAGCATACGCTATCCCCGGATTTTCCCCTTTAGAAAAGGGAATCAGAAAAATCTGGGGATAACAGCGATTGGAAGGTTATTCTGTCATCGTAGTGTCAGTATAAATAATCTTTAGTTAACTTATATAGATTGAAGAATTCTGATGGATCCTGTATATAAGATGTTACAATATGCTAAGGACAATACCCTTCGGAAAGGAACTTGCATCTATGGCATTTGGAATTAAACGACAAGAGCTTGCTGCGTGGAAGGAACAAGTGGCTCGGGGTGAGATTGCGTACCTCACTCATTTCTGGATTGACAACCGATTCCCCGACATCACCAGTGTCACCAAAGTTGGCTGTGCAGATCTGGAACGTCTCGAGCGTTGGTGCAACGATCATGGGCTGGACCCGCGATACATTCATCGGCGGCAGCCCTTTCCCCACTTTGACCTGATGGGCAGCAAGCAAAAAGAAATTTTGATCCAAGAAGGCATGACGGATCATGTGGTTCGCTTTCATTTATGAACAAACTCAAAAACGCCAGTCTTCAAGGCTCACCCCTCCGCAATTAGGGACGAACTCATGAGGACTGACGTCTTCAAGGATCAAGTCATATATGGACTACCGGTGGATCTGCTCAAACGACTTCATGTTCTCCAGCAGTTTCAGTTCAATTTTCTTCAACATGCCAAACATCTGCTGTTGCTCTTCTTCGGAAAGTGCTTGCAACAATTCCCACGTCATTCGGCCGCGATTCGCATTAAGTGTCTTGGCAAGCTGCGCGCCTTCATCCGTTAAGGACAGCCACACAATTCTCCGATCTTCTTCACTGCGCACCCGCTGGATCAACCCTTCCGTCTCCAGTTGATTCAGTACAATGGTGGTTGCGCCGGAAGACAAACTGAGTTGTCTGGCCACATCAACCGCCATGCAGCGTTTTTCACGTAAAATCATGCCCAATATATGACTTTTTGTCGGATTCAGTTTACAGTTGGTTTCGGTCTTCTGCTGCTGATCCAATACTTTGTTTTTATATCTGAAGAAGGCCTCCAACAATTGATCTACATTTGCCAATTGAGAGTTTCGCTCCGTATCCGGGCTCATAAACGTTCCTCCTGCCTTTCATCATAACCTACCTTATATTGTAACATATTTACACTATGATGTTTGTGAAAAATGCGCTTGTATCCGACACTCTATCGTTGACTGCCACTCTTGTTTTATTTCGGGTTTCACCTATTGCATTATGGCAACGAGTTTGTTTATAATAACCTATATCTTTAAAGTTACTTTTAGTTACTTAATGATTTTAATAAATCTGTTGTTATAAAGTAAATAAAGCGTCACCATTATAATGCAAGGGACTTATGCACATGAATCAGAATATACAATCTCAACTCAAAACAGATGTTTGCATCGTCGGCGCAGGTCCTGGCGGTGCTTTGCTTTCTTATTTACTGAATCAACAAGGAATCTCCACGATGCTCATTGAGCGGCAGCCCCACCTGCACAAGTCTTTTCGCGGGGAGTTGCTCAATGTGGATGGCGAAGCCATTTTGAATAAACACGGCCTCTATTCCCTCATTCAGGAACGCGGAGCGCTGCTCTTGGAACAGATTCAGTATTGGGAAAATGGGCAGATTATTCATACGGTATCACCGGGCAATGGAGAATCTCATGTTGGTATTCATGTACCCCAAGATCATCTCCTGGAAGCCATCGTGTCGCATGCTCAGCAGCACAGTTCATATAAACAAGTACTATTCAATACGATTATGACCGGTTTGTTACGAGACAAGAACGGCCAGGTCGTGGGTATTAACATTCGGCAGAACGGCGTTCCTGCCTCCATTGAAGCATCTGTAATTGTTGGCGCTGATGGCAGATACTCTGCGGTACGCAAACATTCCGGTATGACCCCGGAGATTCGCAAGCACGGGTATGATCTGCTCTGGGCACGCATTCCGGCACCCGTAGGTTGGGAACCCGCTGTTCGGATGGCCAGCATGGATGGTCAACAGCTCGCACTGTTCTCACAGTTCGGCGGTTATGTTCAGATTGGGTGGAACATTCCCGAGGGAGCTTACTCCAAGCTGCGAGAGCAGCCGATTGCTCCTTTTGTAGATAAACTTGTATCTGCTTTTCCTTGCCTGTCTGATTCTGTAGCTGCCAATATTCAGAGCTGGAGTGATTTTGTTCTGTTATCTGTCGAAAGCAGCTATTGCCAGTCGTGGGCACAGGACAATGTTGTACTCATCGGTGATGCCGCTCATACCATGACCCCAACCGGTGCGTTTGGACTTAATGCCGCGCTCGAAGATGCGGATGTGCTCTCCGAATTACTTGTCCAAATGGCTACAGATCAATTCAGTTCCACTACACAACTTCAGGAACTTCAGACGATTCGCGGTGCAAAGGTACAGCAGCAACTTGCTCGACAAGTGGAGATGGAATCCTCTTTCCAACAGCGTTATGAATCCTTTCTCTAAACCCAGTTAATACGGATAAAATGCCTATATGCCCAAACAGCCAATCACTTCCTCATTAGAGAAGAATCGGCTGTTTGGTTTGTTGGTTTATCTTTTTTATGTAATTCCGTGTCCTTCTTCATTTTCGTTTGCGTGGAGCAAACGTGTCTTCTCTGGGTGCTTCTTGTACAGTATCAACGTCCTTCGGATATATACAATACCAATAATCAGCAGGATCAACATCAGAATGAATATAACCATCTCCGGGTAAAAGACATATGACATGAACCCACCTCCTTTGAAAACGATTTCTCTATATCATTCTAACCTTAACGATTCAAGATGTGAACCCGATTGGAAGTTTCGCTTGTGGAATAAGGCCAAGGTCACCTGACACAACGACAGGAACTCACCCTGCTGCAAAAGTAAAAAAGGTGGCATCCCTGCTCAGGATTACCACCTTGAACCTCGAATAATTCGAAGTCTATTTATTTTATCCTTCTCTGCCGTTCATGGCACTGACCCGAAGTTCTGTCAGTGGCAGAGATGTTTGCTCTGGATGACGAAGTCTTACTGTTCGGCTCTCACCAGGGAGCAGATCAAAATAATTGTCACTGAATCGGACACGCCCAAGGGGAAGCTCCAGCTTCACCAATCGTGCAATCGCTCCACTGGCCGTAACCGTAACAGACTGTTCCTCTTCGTTCACATGTACACTCAATTGAGACTCTGGCAATGTCACATCATTAGGATCACGCAAGAAGTACCGATTGCTCGGCGCTGCAAATCCTTCGGATACCAACTCAACCATTACTTCCTCCGCACGTCTGCCCTGTAACACCTCTACTTCAGTTAATTCGGCAATACACAGTGCGGATTGAGATGTCACTTCAACAGCATGTGAGCTGGAGTAGATCTTCTCTCCATGCAATTCATAGACATTGAGCAGCAGCTGACCTTTCAAGACGTCCCGTGTATCGTTCACGACCCACAACGCAAGCGGTTCACCCGGTTCATGCTCCAATGACAACAGGACAGGATGAAAGAATATTTTCCCGTAATAAAAGGATGCCTTCGGCAGCAGTTCATAGTCGATCATCGACCAGCTTGTACCCGGCCAGCTATCATTTAATTGCCACACGAGTGTACCGCTGTTACGGTGATTAATACGTCGGAAATGTTCTATTCCATAGCGCAATCCTTCTGCTTGAGTCAACATGGAATAGTTCATGTATTCTTCTATATTTTGCGGAATGCCTGTATAACCCTCCATCAGCAGAATACCTTTCTGGTGATTGGTATCCTTGTTACGGTAGGCCATCTCCGGACTGCCCCAGTAAAACTGCCCTGCGGGCATATTTTTCTCCAGTGTGTAACGATTGGCCGAGGCGTGCATACCAAATTCACTGCTGAAAAGCGCATGATCCTTTTTGTAATTTTTGAACGTCACACCTTCAATACTGTAGTCCAGCAACGGCGGCTCTCCATGCTTCCTTGGATAGACCGAGCCATGCCATACCTGCCAGTTGTGACGATCCCCGACATCGGGATCATTCGCGTCCTGACCATTACTATCCCCGAACGGCGAAGAAGGCCAGTACGGACGGGACAGATCCAAGCGATCCAGCACTTCAGGGATCAGTTCATGATAGATAAGTTCGCCGTAGAACGGACTGGTAATATCTCCACTTGCAGACTTCATATCATAGAGCCAATCTATTTCATTATTCCCACACCAGAGGGCAAGCGAGGCACGGTTACGCAGGCGCAGGACATTGTTTTCTACCTCTTGCCGTACATTATCCATGAAATCACGATTGAAATCCGGGAACAGTGCGTTCGCGAATGCAAAATCCTGCCACACCAACACTCCTTGCCGATCACACTCATCGTAGAAGACATCCTTCTCATATATACCACCAGCCCAGACACGCAACATGTTCATATGCCCTTCCACCGACAGCTCGACAAGCTCACGATACCGGGAGTTTGGGATGGCACCAATCAGATGATCAGCCGGAATCCAGTTGGCACCCTTGGCATATACTTTGACTCCGTTCAGAATAAACGTAAATGTATCTTCACCCCGTTCATTGTGAAGAGCCAGCTCAATCGTTCGTAACCCATAGGGCTCGCTATAACGATCCACCTCAACGCCATCTGCGTATAATGTAACCTCCAGTGTATACAGATACGGCTCACCCAGATCATGAGTCCACCATAACTGAGGTGACGTAATGTTTAATGTGGTATCTGCCTTATAACCTTCTAGAGGTAGTTCAGTGGCACATGCCACCTCGTGTCCGCTGCGATCCAACAGACGAACATTACAGGTCGCAACCACAGCCTGCTCACGTTTCTGTCTGCTACGGTAAGACAAGACCGACTTCACATCCGCCGTGACATGTAAGACAGCCAGCTCTGTACTGACTGATTCCGTACGAGCATACACATTTTCCAGCTTGGCGATTGTTCGTTTTTCCAGCCTTACCGCACCCCAGATCCCCACTGTAACCATACGTGGACCCCAGTCCCAGCCAAAGTTCATCGCTGCTTTGCGCAGCCATGGCCGTTCCTTCGTATACGAGGACCAGTCGAAGGTTTCTTTGTCCCGGTGATGCAGGTGAAGCGGGTCAAACTTGACAGCAATCGCATTCCAGCCGCTCCGTACCAGTGACGTTACATTAAACGTATGTGACATGAGCATATTGGCCGTTTTCCCGACCTCATGGCCGTTCACGTAAACCGTTGCAAACGTATCCAATCCTTCGAACACCAATTCAAAGTGCTCCTCGCTCTCTGTATCTCTCATCAGATTGAAGGTTGTGCGGTACCACCATTCCTTTTGTTCAATCCAGCGACTTTTGGCATCATTATGTCCGTAATAGGGCGGATCAATGATACTGCGCTCAATAAGTGCAGCATGTACATCCCCAGGCACTTCAGCCCCGATCCAAAAACGGTCATCCAGCGCAGCAGCTGCCACATCCATTGCCCGTTTCTCTCCAACTTCAAAATGCTGTATTTTCCATTCTCCCGATAAATCCTGACTTGAACTATGGATCTTCATTAATACACCCTCACTCTCCAATAACCCTGAGTAATACCCTATCGAAAACGTTTGCAGAAATGCAAGACATGCTGCCTGGTCTGCTCATTTCTAACTTCCCGAAGGTTTGAACGACAGCGCCTCTTCTCGATATTCACTCGGGGTCTTGCCGGTATGTTTTTTGAACAGCCTGCTAAAATATTTCACGTCTTCGTAGCCGCTGATAGCAGCGACTTCACTGATCTTCGCTGGAGACACCGCGAGCATATCCATCGCTCTTCGGATACGCATATCGGTGACAAAATCTCCAAAGGTCACACCCATTTCTTTTTTAAACAGTGCACTGAGATGACCCGGATGCAAATGAACATGTCCAGCTACCTGCTGCAGATTAATATCCTGCGCCAATGAAGATTCAATATAACCAATAGCCTTTTGCACATGGGCAGCCTGTCCCTGACCCATTCGGCTATGATAGACATGCATCAGACCATACAGATGGTGGAACAACATATCCCCAAGATCTACAGCTCCGGCATCCGGTTCCGGCAACCAGGGTTCGAGCCTTGCGGTTTCTTCACGCCCTGTCGCTCGCATTGTGCGGGTAAGCCAGCGATGACCTGCAATGACCGCAGAGTGCAGACAAGCACTGAACGATTCTGGCGTGACCTCCGATTCTGTAATCAAATTAGCCACCAGTTCTCGCGTCCATGTCGTTAACCTCACTGAATCATTATCCAGCAATATTGAACCAAGTGTGGTCTCCTCTTCGTGCGTAAGTACAGTTTTACCACCTTGGCGATCCTGAACGTGCTCATAATGCCATACTTTATCATCCATCAAACCTCGATATCGGAAAGCAGCTGAAGCAGTTCTGTAGCTTTCGTGCAGATCTGCATATCCACGCACAGGCAGACCTACCGCTGCGCGCAGGGTGCACTTCAGTAATTGCTCCACCCGACGTAATGCAATCTCCAGCCTGAACGTAGTTTCATGTTCCACAGGCGGCCATGAAACTACACAGATAATTTGCTGTTTCTCTACATGAGCAATGGCACCAGGTAACATATCCTCCAGGGTATTCTGCACCGCAAATCGTAATAGCGCATCCGAGGATCGATTCCACCCCTCTGCTAGAAGAACAATGACTTGTCTGCGAATCTGTTCATCATCAAGGCCATCAATCGCTGCCTCTATTCCAGCATCAGATCGCAGAAATGAAGGAAATTGGCCCGAAGCGGTGTCACCGTCAATGATCCACCCAGCAAATAAACGCTCCCGATTCTCCCGCATAAGCTGTCCCTCTCTGGACTTCTCTGCCCAACGTTCCGTGATCCGCTGTTTGGCCTGTAATACGGTCTTAATGATCTCTTCCGGCTTGCTTGTTTTGAGCAGATAATCTGTAACACCTTGGCGTATCGCCTGCTGCGCATAAGAAAAGTCATCGTATCCGGACAAAATAATGACCTCCAGCTCAGGTAACAATCGCAGTCCCTCTTCTGCCAGTTCCAGCCCCGATCTGCCTGTCATCCGAATATCCGTCATCAGGATATGCGGACGTTCCTCTGCCATGCGTGTTAACGCCTCCTCTGCCGAGGCAGCAGGTTGAAGAAGTTCAATTCCGAGTTCATGCCAAGCGATAACGCTGGCAAGCCCTGTACGGATAATCACTTCATCATCAACAATTAATAGTCTCATGGCGAACCCTCCAAGATTGGAATGGAAAACGAAATCCGGGTACCTCCCCCAACCCTGCTGTCTACTTCAAGCTGTGCATTCACTCCATAATGGAGCAGCAGCCTCTCATTTACATTGCAGAGCCCATAACCGCCTTGGTTTAGCTGTTTTTCCGGCTGTTTTCCCTTCCATTCCCTAATGCTTGTCCTTAATTGTTCCAGCCTGTCCGGCTCCATGCCGACACCATCATCCAGCACCAGCACATTCATCTGTTCATTATCCGGGTCCTTGCGAATCATTATGGTGATGGTGCCCACGCCTGCTTTGGGCTGAATGCCATGAATCATGGCGTTCTCAACAAGCGGTTGCAGCAATAGCTTCAGCATTATTCGCTTCTCAAGCGCTGGATCTACGATATAATGCAACACAAATTGATCAGGGAAACGAATCGACTGCACACGCACATAATGGCGAATATGAGCGATCTCCTGTTCCACAGGGCAGTAATCCTGACCATTATTCAAGCTGATACGCAGAAAATCACTCAGACCCTCAACCATATCTGCAATCCGCTTCTCTTCAGACATCAAGGCAATCCAATGAATTGAAGAGAGCGTGTTATACAGAAAGTGCGGGTTAATCTGCGCCTGAAGCACACGAAGATCCGCTTCTTTTTTGCGAGCTTCACCTCGAATAATCTCTTCCTTCAATAACTGAATATGTGCACCGAGCAGATTGTAACTCTCCCCAAGCCTGCCAATCTCGTCATCACTTTCAGATCGAAACAAAGGAAGCGGACGTTCCGGATCAATTCGGGACAGATGCCGGGTAAGCACACGAAGCGGCCTCGTCACACGCCGCACCGTAAACCAGACCAAGCCAGCACTGATCGCAGCAGACATCGCAACGGCGCAGCCGGTTAGAATAAGAATGTACCGATTCTCCGACTTGTACTGGTCATAAGGAACCGTTCCAACCAACGTCCACCCCGTCAATTCTTCCGGATAATAGAGCAACGTCCGTTTATCGTCACCACTTCCATACGTGGTGGTTCCGCTACCGCCATCCTGAATTAACGTCGAAATCCCTGGTTCGACACCTTCCAGCTTAAGTCCAAGCCGGGATTTGTCCATCGAAGACAGAATTTCTCCAGAACTGCCGATGAGCTCCAGTCTGCCTTGCCCTCTGCCTAATCCCAGAGCGGCCCATCCCTTGGATATGGCCTTCTCATCCAGACTAATGGCTAACCAGCCAATGGGTCGATAATCATGGATACTGCGAATCGGCCGAACCAATGTGATCACATTTTGTATACCCGCATAATTCTGGACCGGATATACCCCCGTCCATTTTTTCACTGCTTCTCCGCTCGGCACTGGTGGATAAGATAAGCTTGAATTATTGGATTCATACCAGGTAGCCGTAGACAATGTGGCATCGAATCGGCTTGGATATATGGCGATGTTCGCAATATATTTCTTGGAAGCTGCCAGATTGGTCATCCTGCCCAAAATATCCACCCGGTCCAGCTCATGATCTTCATTATGGCTAAGATACTGCTGGATGTCCCGTTCTCCAATCAGGAAAATGGAGAGATTCTCGGCATCCTGCAACATATAACGAAGATTGGCCTCTACCTGTTTCAGCGTATCCATGCCGGACAGCTTTGTTTTTTGCTCTGTGATGCGGGAAGAGATTAGAAAGGCAAACAGGCCCAAGGCCAACAAAGGCACAATCATTGAAGCCGTCACAACGACGGATAGCTTCCTTTGTAACGAAGATGTGAGCCAGCGTGCCAAACGTTTCTCCTCCTCTGGATGCGCTTTCGCTTACCCTTTGACAGCTCCGGCTGTCATACCTTTCATAACCTGTTCCTGGAATACGAGATACAAGATAATGGTTGGAATGACCGACAGGGTCATGGCAGCAAGCGTTAATCCGTAATCGGTTTGATACCCATCCGCAAAGTTCGCAATGGCCAGCGGTAACGTTTTCAATCCGGTTTTGTTGATGAATACAAGCGCAAATGAAAAGTCATTCCACGCATGCAAGAAACTCAGGATCGTAACCGTTGACAACGCAGGTACGGACATGGGTAACATGATCCGGGTAAACAGCCCCCAAAGTCCTGTTCCATCAATAAAAGCTGCTTCTTCAATATCACGTGGAACACTTGTCAGATAAGCAGTAAGCACAAAAATTGCCGTAGGCAATGCAAAAGCCGTATAAGGTAATATTAAGGCCCAGTACGTATTTAGCAGGGACATCTGTTTCATTAAAATAAATAAGGGGACAAGTGTACTATGGATCGGAATGAGCATGCCAACAACAAAGAAGGTCATGATTAACCCTTTCCAGCGAAACTGGAAACGGGCCAGGATGAATGAAGCCAGCGCTGCAATAAACAGCGTCAGAATAAGTGATCCAACCGATACAATTAGTGAATTGCCAAAAGCGGTCCCCAGCCTGGAGCTTTCCCATGCATTGCTGAAATTGGCAACATTCCAGTTTTCCGGCAGTCCAAAGGGCCTGCTATAAAAATCTTCATTTGTTTTGAATGCACTAATCACGAGCCAGTAGAACGGATACAATGTTAAAATACCATAGACCGTTAGCAGCGTCCAAACAATTCCGCTACGTAGGCGACGAATCGGATGGCCCGAGCCGCTTCGTGGTGATGGCATGGATACAGGTGTCACTTGCATGATAACTCCTCCTCTCTATTGATTCTCTTTTCGTTTGCGACTGGTTAGCCACTGGCTTGTTCCGATCAGCAGCAGGGAGATCAGTACGATGGTTGTTGAGATTGCACTACCAAAACCATATCGGTATGTTGTAAAGGTTGAATTGTACATATACGTTGCAAGCAGTTCTGTCGCATGTGCCGGACCACCCTTGGTCATGATGTAGACCAGATCGAAGGATTTCAGACTACCCGAAATACATAGAATAATTGCTACCTGAACCGTACCCCAGATCATGGGCAAAGAGACGGATACCAGCTTCCGAATTCCTGAAGCCCCGTCTATTTTGGCAGCATCATGAATCTCGCCGGGAATATTCTGTAGCGCCGAGATGAAGATAATTAGATACAACCCGACAAAACTCCAGAGCAGCGGCGGTACCAATGAGAAAATTGCAATCTTGTCATCGGAAAGCCACTGCAGCTTCCAACTTTCAAGCCCCAGTGCGTCCAGCAGAAAGTTCAATATCCCGATCTGCGGATGATAGATATACTGCCAGATCATACCGATAACGACAGTGGATAACACCATCGGCAGAAATACGGCTGAACGCAGAAACCGCTGTAACGGATTGCTTTTGTGTAATATGACCGCCAGCATCAGCGCTAACGGAATTTGTCCAAATACCGATGCCAACACAAAAATAACGTTATTTTTCAGTGCCCGCCAGAACACAGGATCATGCCAGATCTCAATGTAATTATCCACACCAATATATTTGGATGCGCCAATGCCGGACCAGTTGAAGAAACCGTAGTATGCCGACCACACGACCGGTACAAATACAAACAATGCATAAATGATGACTGCCGGGGCCAGCCCCAGCATAATAAAACGCCGACTGCGCAGTGCGTTCATCTGTTCACTTCCCTTCCATAAATGCCTTTACCGACTTGCAACTGACTATCCCATTCATACTTAAAACCCCTCCCCTGCCGGGAAGGGGTTTTAACGAATGGTTACTGACTAACTGCATTGGCTTGAGCCGCCTGAATTTTGGCCGCAATGTCTTCAGCCTTGCCACCCATAAGCAACTCTTGCAATGCATTATTAATAACCTCAACCGTTGCTGATCCCAGCTTGGAATCGTATACTGGCGTGATCTTCACTTCCTGCATCAAATCATATAATTCTACGAACAATGGATGTGCTTTGGTTTTGTCCAGATCAATCTTGTAACTCACCAATGTGCTGCTATCCAATGTGGCCTTCTGACCATCTGGTCCTGCCAGCGCGTAGAACAGCTCCATCGCTGCCTCTTTTTGTGCACCACTCAGCTTTTTACTTACACCCAACCCGGTTCCTACTACACCGGATGTTGTTCTTGGTTCACCCTGACCTCCGTCCACTGGAGGAAGAATCGTAATATGTGTGTTGTTCAACACCTCTTCAGGTGCATTGTTCACCAGATTTGCCAAGGCCCATCCGCCGTTCATGACCATCGCTGCCTTACCTTGGAAATAAAGCTGCATCATCTGTGTCTCATCGATACTATTGAATCCATCCTGGAATGCCTTGGTGTTGCCTAGCTCCTGCATCTTGTTCAAGGCTTCAATAAATTGTGGATCGGTAAAGCTTGCACCCTCTTGTGCTGCCGCTTTCAAGAACCAGTCTGTGCCGGTAATCCGATCAGCCAGTGTACTGAATATCGTTGATTGAGCTACCCAGTTGGCCTTGTTGCCAAGTGCCATGGGAATGACTTTATTTTGATTAAAAGTAGCAATCGCTTGTTCCAGTTCCGCCCATGTCTCAGGTACTTTTACGTTGTACTGCTTGAAAAGAGCTTCATTATAATAAATGAATGAACTCGGCGCCAAATTCATGGGCACGGAGTAGATATTCCCGTCCACGGTGTATCCGTCCAGTGCATTCGGGATAAAGTTATCTTTCCACTCCGGCTTTGCGTCCAGCTCTGCATTAATGGGCTGTAACAGATCCCCTTTGACAAATTCCTTCGTCATGGCATCCGGCCACATCACGAACAGGTCTGGCATCTCGTTGGCAGCTGCCACCGTACGAAGCCGGGTTTTGAGACCATCTGTTGGCAGGCCTTCATCCACAACTTCAATATCTGGATGCGCCGCACGAAAATCTTCAATTATTTTGCGCATCGCAACCGCCTTTGCATCCTGTCCGGTCCAGTTGTGCCAGAGAGTGACGGTTACTTTGTCATTGCCACTGCCTCCTTCTGAAGTGTCCCCGCCAGCACAGCCAGCCAGAATAATGGAGAACAACGTTATTGCCAGGAAACCCGAAAGCCATTTTTTCAACATCTCTATAATCCCCCTCGGCGATTTGAATACACTTATTGTAAATGTTAACGCTATCATACCGTAAGGTGACGATCCACGGATGCAGGGGTGAAAAATATCGGTTCCCCTGTTTGGAACTTACTTTGCTGACTTATTGTTCATAACAACTAAAAAGAGCCCTCACAATGAGAGCTCTTTCTTGTTGCAGCCGTCGGTAGCTTCAACCCAGGCTATATATAATGAATAAGTGCTAAATCGTATTAAATATGGATTGCGTATTATTGGATACTGTTTTTCACCAGATCTGCAAAAGCTTCGGACCCTTGCGTAGTGAGATGTACGCCGTCTTTTTCAAAATATTCGTCATGTCCCTGACTTGCACTGTTCCAGTCAATCAACGAGACATTGCTGTATTTGGATGCTGCCTCATTCAAAGCCCTGTTCACCGTTCGTTCCCACGGACGAGGTACACGCACAGTAACCAGATATACGTGATCCTCATCCTTCAGATAATCAAGCACAGCATTCAAGTTTTTGGAGTTAAAGGAACCATTCGTCCCGAGCTCCAGCACCACTTTGCTGCCCATTTGGTTGTTTTGCTTCAGACCTTCCAATACATCACCTGCCTGCCACATCTGACGACCGACATGTCCGTCCACATACACTCCCGATATACTTTGCTCCAGAAACGGTTTTGCATCCAAAATCACCGAATCTCCAATGACGGTATAATGAACCTTGCCATCCTGGGCAGGAGGAGCCGTTTCTTCATTGTCCTGAGATGAATCAGGTGCATCATCTGTATGATCCGTATTATCGGATTGATTCGCTCCAGCGTCATCTGGTGTATCATTCTCGTTAGTCACGGAGTCATCAGCCGGCTTATCTTCAGACTGACCGTCCTTGCCAGCATTCACTGCATTGTCTTGGTCGTCAGGTTTTGAGTCTGGAGCAGACTCTCCTGTTGGCTTCTCGTTTTTCCCCGGATCATCTTTCGTCCCTGCTTCCGGTTTATGGGTATGAGCATCGTTCTTTTGACCAGAGCCTGACGTCGCTGTAATAGCTGGCAACACATCCTGTCCCTGTTCCTCCACCACGGAATTCTCTCCATTCAATGTGTTGGACATCGATACCGAATGGGAGTCAGAGTTCGCTGCATGTGAGACCATCATCTGAGATACCGTATAGGACAACAACAGAATCGTCATCAACAGGCCTGCCCGCTTCCACCATACGTTACGTATACCGATCGTTGACCGCCCTCTTCCCCATAATCGGGACCAAGAATCACGGAATCCGTTGTACCGAATCGGATTTTCAATATATTTAAGGGACAATGAGGCCAGTACAACCGTTGCAGCAACCTGTAAAATGATTCGTACAGGATGTGCTCCTCCCGTATCCACCGCGGGATTGGTTAACAGAATGACAGGATAATGCCACAGATATAATCCGTAGGATCGCTCTCCGATCCAGCGTAATGGCTTCGCGCCAATGATACGTGCCAGGAAAGACGATGGGTGAGCCAACACCGCTACCAGCAACGTTGTTGCAATAGCCTGAAGCACCATGCCCCCTTGATACAGAAACGGATCATATTCACTGCTGTTCAACATCATGTAGATTAACAAAGCGAGCGCAGCAAGTCCCGACACATCGAGCACAAGCCGGTTCATGCCAGACAGAGAGTTCGACAGCTTGCGACTAGGCCACACCACGGCAAGAGCAGCACCGGCAAGAAGTGCGAATGCCCGCGTGTCTGTTCCATAATATACACGGCTCGGGTCCAGATCCGGATTATACATGATGGCCATTGCGCCAGCAGACAATTCAGCTGCGACGACAATGAAGACGACCAGCCATCCCTTTCTTTTGAACACTACGATTGCTGCGATCAGTAGAAGAGGCCATATAAGATAAAATTGCTCTTCCACAGCCAGTGACCAGAAATGTCCAAACGGTGATGGAGGGCCAAAACTTTCGAAATAGGAAACGTTGTGAAAGATATACCACCAATTGCTTATGTATAATACACCCGAAACGATATCACCACGAAGCGCAGCAAGCCGGGACGGGTCTGTACAAGCCAACCAGATCATCACCACAGCTGTCATGGTCAGCATGCCTGGAAGCAAACGCCTTACCCGTCTTACCCAGAAATCACCGAGTGAAATGCGTCCATGTTCCTGCCACTGTGACACGAGAATATCTGTAATCAAATATCCCGAGAGAACAAAGAATATACCTACACCGAGCAGTCCGCCCGGAATAAAATCCAAATTCAGATGATACGCGATTACCGCAAGTACAGCGATGGCTCGCAAGCCGTCAAGTCCGTTCATATGTCTCTTACGATTTAACGATTGTGACATGCATGCCCCTCCTTGTTACTGTGAGTCAACAACATCGGTGTTGGGGGCATAAAGGAACTCCTGATCGTTCTGGTTGTCATTAACATACGTATTGCACCTTCCATCTTTCATTTACAACATAAGAAAAGCTTCTGTTTGAAGCACGATCCGATGATGCGACATTCTGTGTGAATTCTATAATCTTAAAGAAGACGAGTTGCCTGTCCATTAAGTTAATTATTAAAATATTCTTTATATTCATTCGTGAGTTCACGTTTAGCATTATACGCCCGAAATAAGCCTCATACTTTACAGGAATAGTTACAAACGATTAAACCGATGTAACCTTTCCTGCCAGCTCATATAGCTGTAAAATCATACTCTAATTTTGTCGTTAAATATAGTACTTTTCATCGAGTGGCTAAAATTACCTGTCCCGCTTGCGCAAACCAGCATACCCACGCACACATCGATTGAAACAATTGAATTCATAACAAAAGGCTGCCGACTTGCTCAGCAGCCAATATCCATTATAAACCTATGTCAGACCGGATTGAAAGTTTTGCTCATAATTGCTTCTTCTTGCCTAGGACCCTAGAGGTGGAACGGGTGAATCTTTTCTTCTGTCCTCGCATCCATGATCCGGTATGCTGAACGCCCTGTGTACATTGGGATTTGCAACTTCTCCAGATCAACCATTCCATTCTCCAGAAAGTACTTCTGATCCTGATATCGCTGCAATACTTCGCCTGCAATCCATTCATGGTCACCATATGTCGTAATCTCCATAACCTTGCATTCATAAGCAAAATAAGCATCTGTCAAAATGGGTACACTTACCTTGATTCCTTCCTCATACGGAATGCCGAATCTTGTGAATTTGTCCGTATCTCTCCCACTGAACGTTCCTGCAGCTTGAATCCACTCCGATCGATGACCTGGCAGGAAATGAACACCGAATACGCCGCTCTTCTCAATGAGTTCATAGGAGTATGTTTCCTTACGAAGGGAGATGCCATATACGCCTGGTGATGATCCGATGTATGTATGCCATCCGGACGCCATCACATTCTGGACTCCCTCATGACGTGAAGTCACCACCGCTACCATTCCAGGATAAGAATAAAATATGGGTTCTTCTATCGGCTGACGCATCTAATCCCCTCTCTTCTTCGTTATAAACACAACTTTAATTATAAAGTAAAAAATCTGGTTGAAAAAGCGTTTTGCAGAGGATTTCGCTATAAGCGACACATTCAGTATCATGTTATACTGAGATGGTCAATTTCTAAAAATACGATACTGGGAATGTGATAGGATATGGTCAAATCAGTCAAATATACCTCCTAAATGAAGGCAATATTCAAATTTAGGAGGTTATAACTTATGTTTAATTCAATCGTGTTAGATCAGTGGGATCGAAAGCCATACTTTGACCACTACTTGAATCAGGTCAGATGTACTTACAGCATAACTGCTAATCTGGATATCACTCTATTGATCAACGAACTGAAGCTTAAAGGATTGAAGTTCTATCCCGCTCTTATTCATATGATCTCTACGGTCGTCAATGCACACAGGGAATTCCGAACCTGTTTTGATGCCGAGGGGAGATTGGGCTACTGGGACGAAATGTCTCCGAGTTATACGATTTTTCATGAGGACGACAAGAGTTTCTCAACGATCTGGACGACATTCCATGAAGATTTCGAGACATTCCACATTCGTTATCTGGAAGATATGAAGAATTACAAAGATCACAAACAATTTGTTGCCAAACCCAATGAACCGCCAAATACATTTCCCGTTTCCAGCATTCCCTGGGTGAACTTTACTGGATTTAATCTGAATATTTACAATGAGGGAACCTACTTGTTGCCTATTTTCACGATGGGGAAATATGTTCAACAAAACGATCAAGTATATCTTCCCTTATCCGTTCAGTTACATCACGCCGTGTGCGACGGCTACCATGCTGGCGTTTTATTTAATGAACTGCAATCACTTGCAGATCGATGCCAGGATTGGTGTTAGTTAGCTAAATGACGAAAAGGCATTCCTGACTTCGTAATGGAGTCAGGAGTGCCTTTCTTTTTCTCTTTTTTCAAAAGGTATTTAATTGCACTTACTGTACCCACAGTTGCTGCATGTTTTGCAACCTTCCACATTCATCAGGGATGCCGAGCCGCATGAAGGGCATAAATCTCTCGATTCGGTAAAGGTTTTCTGATCTTCCACTTTTGGATACGTGCTCTCCACTTGATTCTGTTCTTGTAATGCTCTAGTTTCGTTCTCCTGCACATCGCTCTGTACATGACTTTCCAATGCTTTGGCGACGGCATCAGCAATCGATTCCACCCGGTTGGCTCCGAAGCCAATCGCTCCCGAACCACCAATTCCCTTGAGATGTTTAATCAACAGTTCAACCTTGTGCCCATGATCTCCGTATCGCAGGAACAGAGAGCATACTCGACCGAGTGCCTCAGCCATGGCAAACACGTCCGATCCCGCTTTGCCCACGTTCAGGAAGATCTCACCCGGCGTTCCCTCCAGATCGTTGATCGTAATGTAAGCCATCCCGAATGGCGTATTGATTTTGTATGTCGCACCGCGCAGTACTTGAGGACGGCTTCTGTATTGTTTATCCAGCACTGTAGCAGAAGAAGGGGCTTGATCAGAAGAAAGAGTCTCAACATCAACCTCGCTACTGAACGCTTCAACACCTGCCTGCCCTCGTATATTATTCGGGTTATATATTGCAGATACGTCCGTCTTCTCTTTTGCTTCCGCCGTGTTCTGATCTTCGGAATGGGTCTCTTCCTTCTTCGACGTGGACAACACCTGCACATCCCTGCTGCCGTCGCGATATATCGTTACTCCCTTACAGCCAAGGTCGAAGGCCAGTTCGTACAGCTCAGCCGTATCCTCCACCGTAAAATCAGCCGGACAGTTGGCCGTCTTTGAGATTGAACTATCCACCCATTGCTGAATCGCAGCCTGCACTCGGATGTGATTCTCAGCAGACAGATCCATCGCTGTCACATAATAGTCTGGTAAAGCTTCACCCGGATGTTCATCCAGCCAATCTTGCGCAATGGGTACGAACTGTTCATCATAACCTAGACGGCTTTGACGGAAATACTTGAAGGCGAAATACGGTTCAATCCCTGTTGATGTGCCCACCATCGTACCTGTACTTCCCGTTGGCGCCTGTGTGATCAGTGTGACATTTCGAATGCCCTGTTTGCGAATGGCCTCTCCTACTTCAGGGTATCTCGCAACCATGTTTTTCATGAATCCACTCTGTAAGTACGGTTCAGCTTCGAAAGCAGGGAAAGCTCCCTTCTCTGCTGCAATCTCTGTCGATGCCAGATAAGCCTCCTTCGCCATGAATCCATACAGTTTATCCAGAAATTCAAGGGATTCAGGACTGCCGTACCTTATACGCAGCTTAATCATCAGCTCTGCCAGCCCCATCGTGCCAAGCCCCACCCGGCGTTCACGTTGCTGATTCAGTCTGTTTTCCTCAAAATGATATGGTGTTGCATCGATGACATTGTCCAAAAATCTAGCCGAGATGCGAGTGGTTTCCGCCAGTTCATCCCATGCCACATCATGATTTGTTTCATCATAGAATTTGGACAGATTGATCGCTGACAGATTACATACACCCCAGCCAGGCAGGCCTTGTTCACCGCAAGGATTAGTACAAATGATCGGATTAAAGTACCAGCTGTTGGACATCTGGTTATAGTACTCCATGAATACCACACCAGGCTCTGCCGATTTCCAGGCTGATTCAATAATGGTATGCCAGATTTCGCGAGCCTTCAGCGTACGATAGTGTACCACCGAATGACCTGCGGCTTTCCACTGCTGCATATCCCCGTTCCACTCCGTGTCGTAGTCTGGATCGTTCGTATCGGGGAAAACCAAATCCCAATCTCCGTCCTGCTTGACAGCCTCCATAAAGGCGTTGCTCACACATACAGACAGATTAGCATTGGTCACCTGCCCCATCGTTTGTTTCACGGTAATAAAATCAAGCACATCCGGATGCCAGTCATTCATCATCAGCATGAGCGCACCCCGCCGGCTTCCGCCCTGTTCAATCAGTCCTGTCGTATAACTGAACAATCCGCCCCACGATACGGAACCGCTGGATGATCCATTGACACCTTTCACCACCGCTCGGCGAGGACGCAACGAGGACAGATTAATACCCACGCCTCCCCCACGTGCCATAATCTCCGTCATCTCGGTCAAGGTCTTCATGATGCCACCCCGACTGTCCTGCGGAGACGGTATGACATAACAATTAAAGAGTGTCAGCTCATCGCTTGCCCCCGCTCCCGCAGCAATACGCCCTCCGGGTACTAACTTCCAATCCTCCAACACGGAGCGGAACTTGGACTCCCACGTTGCCCGCTGATCTGCTGTGGATTCAACAGAGGCCATGGCTTTGGCAAGCCGGCTCCACATCTCTTCCGGTGTTTTTTCAATGTTGAGTGTCAGTTTCTCCACGCTGGTCTCGATGATCTCTCCGCTTCGAGTCCTTACTTGTACGAGCTGACCCTGACGTTCTATAATTTCGCCCACTTCCTTGGTTGGAAACTTGGGATCATCCTTTGTTAATACCAGTACCACATCTCCGACCTTGGCATGATTCGAGTCAGCATCCTTCCAGGCGTATCGGTCCAGAAATATTTTTTCGCTGAGTCCTTCTAATTGGTACGATCGTTGGTTCGATTTCATCGCTACATTCAACCTCCCCAGTATAAAGCTCCATTTTCACTATAAAAGCAAATTATGATGAAACACCACATATAGTGATATAAAACCAGTATATTACACCATATATTGATTTTCTATATGACTTTTATCACAGACCTTATTTTTTGGACTCTCCTGCTCGGACAAGCTTCTTCACACACCCTTAGACTCACGCATACAAAACCTGTGAATTTTTTAGGACAAAAAAACATGTGCCTTTACTAAATTTCTGGGTTCAATATAAGTTAAACTAATCATTTGCACATCAACAGAGAGGACAGAAAAAACCTGAAAAAGCGAAGCGTTCGCCTAAAAGCTTTCTGAAAGAAAGCTGCATCGAAAGCATACGCTATCACCGGATTTCCCCTCCAGAAAAGGGAATCAAAGAAATCTGGGGATAACAGCGATTGGAAGGTTGTTCTGTCATCGTAGTGTTCGTGCAAATAAACTGTAGTTCAACTTGTATAGTTATGAACTACCTCTCATTCGTCCATACTATTACCTACGAATAAAACGTCATCACGTATGGCAGGGGAGGAAACACCATGAACCGGAAAAACCCGCACCACACCAATCAACCTGTAGCCGAGCTGCCCGTTCCGTTGGAATTTGATCGAAGCTGGATTAATCAATTGGAATCACGACTGGATAAAGGAGGTCCTTGGGGGGATTATCGACTCTTCCAACTGGGCATTCAAGCCGAAGAAACCAATCTGATTCCCAATTTTGACGAGATCCAGTGTTTGAAGCATCTGCAAGGCCTTACTCCACTTCCTCACCAGATGGACACTGCACGCAGAGTATTATTTGAAATGTCAGGCCGGGCCATTCTCGCCGATGAGGTGGGTCTTGGCAAAACCATTGAAGCCGGTCTCATTCTGAAAGAATATATGGTTCGGGGTCTCGTATCCAAGGTACTCATTCTCGTCCCGGCGTCTCTTGTCTTGCAGTGGGTACGGGAATTGAATTCAAAGTTTGGCATCCCTGCGATTGCCCAGAAAAAGGCTTATTCCTGGCAAAATGAAGTCGTTGTTGCTTCCATGGATACAGCCAAACGTGACCCGCATAAAGATATGCTGCTGAATACCGATTACGACATGATCATTATTGACGAGGCCCATAAGCTCAAAAACAAGAAAACAACCAACTATCAATTCATGCTGAAATTGCGCAAAAAGTATTGTCTGCTGCTCACAGCTACACCTGTGCAGAACGATATGAGCGAGTTGTTCAATCTAATCAACTTGCTGAAGCCCGGTCAACTGGGTCGTCAGGGTGATTTTGCAGCCAACTTTGTTGTAGACAAACGGGTTCCGAAAAATCAGGAACAGCTTAAGAACGAGTTATCCAAAGTCATGATTCGTAACCGCCGCGGCGAAGGCCCCGTTCAATTTACCAAACGGAATGTCTCCAACGTGAATCTGCAACTATCGCCCGAAGAACAAGCGCTATATGATGGCGTGACTTCCTTTGTTAAAGACCAGTACCAGGAAGCTGGCGGCAACCTGAGTAGCATGCTCTCCCTTGTTACATTGCAGCGTGAAGTGTGCAGCAGTCGAGATGCTGTATTCGTGACGCTTGTTAATCTGTCGAAGAAACTTCCGCTGGACTCTCCCCTTCGGGACAAGATTTGGGAACTCGTTGCCCATATTAAAGCGATCAAGGAGAATACCAAAGCGGAGAAAACGATGGAACTGGTTCGCAACATGAATGAAAAAGTAATTATCTTCACCGAATACCGGGCCACGCAGGAATATCTGCTAAACTATTTCCGCAACAATGGGCTCACGGCTGTACCCTATCGGGGTGGCATGAATCGAGGCAAAAAAGACTGGATGATGGATCTCTTCCGCGGGCGTGTGCAGGCCATGATTGCAACCGAAGCGGGTGGTGAGGGCATTAATCTGCAATTTTGCCATCATATGATCAACTTTGATCTGCCTTGGAACCCTATGCGGGTAGAGCAGCGGATCGGTCGGGTACACCGGCTGGGACAGCAAAATGACGTGAACATCTTCAATTTATCCACGACTGGAACCATAGAGGAACATATTTTGAATTTGCTGCATGAGAAGATCAATATGTTTGAGATGGTGATCGGCGGCTTGGATGTCATTCTGGAACGGCTGGAGAAGAAGGAGTCTATTGAGAAAAGTTTGTACAAAATCATGTTGGAATCACAAACTGATGAAGATATTCGCCGCAAAATGGATTCACTTGGACAATCGTTGAACTCTATTCAACGTGAGGTTTCAGATGAAGGGCCTGCCGTATCCGGGTTGTTGGATCTTCGCAAAGGAGGTAGCTAACTCATGACCATGTCTCCCCATGAAGTGCAGGCTTATGTTCTCACCTATCTGGAAGCACTGGATTGTCAAATTATGGAGCGTTCCCCTGCCCATGTTACAGTCAAACTCTCGCCTGAGGCAGACAAAGCGTTGACCAATCGCCCCTATTATTGGGGGTTCGTGGAACGAACCGGAGCACCCGCTGAGACGATGTCCTTTACATTTATATTTGATCCTGACAGTTATCAGCAGGCCATTGAAGCAGCAGAAGCCAAAGCAGCGCAAACATCACCTCCGGTTGTAACTGACCCTGCGGGTACGAATGGCGTAACCAATGGGAATACCCCAGGTGAGCCACCGAAAGATACCATTCTGGGTCGTTACTTCGGTATTACGCCATCGCTGCCACAGCTGGGGCCAGGTCGAATATTGCGTGAAGAAGTGGTGTATGGCAGTCGCAGGCTCCAACAGATTTTCGGCGCTGCCCGTGAAGGCGGTGCCTTCGTGAACCTGTTCGAACAGGCTCCCAAACGGCAATTACGCGCTACAGCGCCAGCCGTATATGAACCTTGGCTTGGTGTCTGTTTCAAGGTAGAATTCGCCTGTGATTTGAAACGGGAGGAATTGCATTTTCTCGGCATCTCCCTTCGCTCGGGTGAGATTATAGAAAAATTCGGCACTAAGCTGAACCGACGTGATCTCAGTCCAAGGCTCGCGGAGAACATGCATGTGCAGACAGCTAAAGTTTCGTTATCCGATGCCGGAGCTGCTCTGGAATCTCATTTGACGAACCGCTTGTTGGAACTCGATTATAGCTGGGCAGAGAAAGCCCAAGAGCGGCTTGATCTGGAGCTGGACGTGTTGGACACCTACTATGAGGCGGTACTCCGGGAAGATACGCCTGAGGTAGAATCACCAGGTAACATAACCTCAGACACGGGGAAAGTCACTTCTGACCGCACGCCACCTGTACCCCTGAGAAAAGTTCTGGATATACCTAACGCTAAACCCATTGGAGCAGATGTAGAACTGGCCGCAGAGGCCGTAATACCGATCGACACCGAGACAGAAGCCGAAGAAGAGAAAGCCAAGCAGGCGGTAATCGATCGTGAAGCCATGAAATTGCAATACGAGACACGCCGGACCGAGATGATCTGGCAATATGAACCCAAAGTGAAAGTGACTGCGATTAGCAGCGGCATGTTTCACTTAAGATAGACGAAGACACTACTTTTCCTGCAAATGCTGGCAAAAGTAGTGTTTATTCATGATCAGCTGCCCGACAGGTTGCAGCAACCTTTGCATAGCCTGTCCCCTAGAATGAAACTAGAACCCGCTCAGGTAACGGATAAATGAAAAGTAGGTGTAAATTTGAAACGATTCTTTCATACATGTTGGAACAACCCTCGGAAAACAACCTGTATAACCTTGGGCTTGCTCAGTTGTCTTGCCCTATTCTCTTTTTGGTCGATAGCCAATGCAGAGGAACAAAAAGCGTCTTCGCTGTCCCCCGAATCATCCACAGAATATAGTCCCGAAAATCATGCATTCCAGAATGACAAGCTAGCTCCCGCTGCTGTGCAACGATTTGCAGAGCAACAAGCAGTTACACTCGGTACGGCTAACGGCGAAGCAAATTGGAAGAACGCCGACCTGGACTTCTATCCTCTGGGGCCGGGTACACATAGCTGGCTGGTGCAAGCTGCATTTGAGGGTAAACCTATCGGATACATGATTATTACCGCCACAGAACAGGGACAGATGATGCTTAGTGAATATGGTCAAGGAGAACAGTCACCATACAACAATGAACTTCTTGGACAAGCCTTGGATCGACAACATGTGAACCTTGAGGCATTACTTTCTGGCGGAGGAGAGCTTCATCTTGGTTATGCTCTTCCCCTGCTGGCATATTGGAAAGTGGAACAACCTAGTCAACCTGCACTTTATATTGATGCTACGAACGGAGATGTACTACCGTCAGAGTTCCTGAACCTACTGGAGGCTGATTCCAAACAGATCTCTGCCAGCATAACTGATTTGTCCACAACGCCATCTTTATCAGTCGATCCATTTTATCTCAGACCCGTCTTTAATCCGGCTGACAATCTGTTGTGGATTACCGCCAAGCCTGTTGCTGCCGACCGGGCACAAGATGTAATACAACACGGGGAGAATCAAGGGATTGTTTTCTCAGCGGGTGATCGTAATATCGTATACGGCGGTCCTTTACCCGTTAGCGGTTATCAGCTGTGGCATACAGATCAGGAAGCAGAGTCCATTCTATATGTAGCGCTAGGTGGAAAATCATCCATTCAACGCTTTATCCCTTTGAGTACATTGCAGCAAGATGGCCATTTTTACCTCTTAAATCCTTGATCATCAGCAAATTCTTAACATACAGTCAGATAACGTGTAAAACTATAAACATCTACAACAAATAAGACGCCTTCCCATATTTATTAAGGGATTGCGTCTTTTTGCTTTACATTAGTGAAATAGGTAAGCGATAGTCACCCTTTACCCGAAGAACTTCGTTTATGAGACTGTGTATCGAATTCTTTTTCCTTTTTCCCCACCCACAGGGAAACAGCGAAAGGGATCATACCAAACCATTTCATCGCCCACGGCTCTTTCCTTTTTGTTCGGCCTTTCCGCTCATCCTTCGGCGTATCGATATAATGAACAACCCGCTGCGTAATGTATTTTACCAATTCATCACTTTTGGCCATAACATCTGCCTCCTTCGCTCCTGCACATTCGCGGAGCTTACGATAGTTCTATTGTGTGCAGGATGTGTACTAGTTAAACATTTTTTTATTGAAAGAAGTATGAAAACCCTCAGAATGCACAGTCTAATGCCAAAGGTATCCAACGAGTCGTTAATCTGCATTCGATACCTATTTCATGAAGGAGTGTGTATTCCCATGCATAAGCTGCTGACCGCTTCGGTAGCCTTGTTAATCAGCTTCCATTGCCTTCCCCTGCTGCCCCATGTCGCTTATGGAAAAGCAGCCCCGTCCCAGAACAGTCCATCCATGCTGCCAGTGACCGATGGAGATGCTTATCGCTCAAGTCATCATGCCTTTGCAGCACCCGTTATCCTGCTCGATGTAGGCCATGGCGGTATTGACGGTGGTACGTCAGCCCAAGGTGTGCTGGAAAAAGATATCAATCTGGCCATTAGCCAAAAGGTCTATCTCCTGCTTCGCAGCAAAGGGTATGCCGTTATCATCAATCGACTGGGTGATTATGCACTTAGTGATGAGAACCGCTGGCTGAACAGCCGCTCCCGTCATACCAGAGATCTTGCCCAACGTAAAAGCCTTAGCGAAGAAGTAAGTACAGATATCGTGGTCAGCATTCATGCGAACTGGAGTCCCCGATCCACAGCACACGGCCCGGTGGTACTGCACCAGAAAGAAGCCAGGAGTTATTTGCTGGCCCAATCCATTCAGGATGCCATGAACAAGTTGTACGGAACGGAGCACGGGGTCGTATGGGGCAAGCCCTTTTATATATTGAATTACGTGAAGCAACCTGCCGTCATCGTCGAAACCGGATTTTTGAGCAATGCGGCAGATCGAGCCAGAATGAGTGACCCCGCTGAGCAAAAACGAATCGCCCAGTCCATTGCCAATGGTATTATTTATTATCTGTCGGTAGTGTAGGAGCAGATTGCCATTGCCACACATCTCGAACCAGATCACCGATTCCAACAAATTGAACCTGATTTTGCAGACGGGAGACGGATTCACGAATTACTGCGGATGTGTTCATCCCTGAATGACCGACATGACCAATGACAACACAGATATTCTTGTCGATCGCACGCTGAGCAGCCAGGTCCAGTTGCTTGCGAATGTGTTGCTTGGAGTTTTGATCATCCAGGAAAATGTCATTACCTACAGGTGGCATATTTTTGGATATGGCCAGTTCCCCCACCACGGAGCGAAAGTTCGTACGACTGTCTACAAAGAAGAGGCCCCGCTCCTTGCATACATCGAGCACAATGGACATGATGCGTTTATCCGAAGTAATTTTGGAACCCATATGATTGTTCATGCCAATGGCGTGGGGCACATCATCAATCGCTTTCTCCACGCGTGAGCGGACTTCTTCATCTGTTAGATTGGATGTGATTGCACCGGGGCCCAGCCATTCAGGTCTTCCTTTCTTGGGTTCCATGGGCATGTGCACAATCACATCCATCCCCTTTTCATGTGCAGCTATCGCATCTTTCTTTGTTGTTGGCAAAAAGGGCATAACCGCTACCGTTAGTTTAACTGGCATCGCAAGAATCTCTGCCGTTCCCTTCATGTCATTTCCGACGTCATCGATGATAATTGCTAACCGTTTATGATTCGATGGAGACTCTGAAGCTGCTGCTGTAGGCCCTCCCGCCGATAAGACTGCGTAAAACACAATCAATAATGCCATGATACCTGCAATGAATCGATAATTCTTTCTCTGTACCTTCATCATGATTCCCTCCCCTGTAACTTCTGTGATCTCATTGTTTGATAATGAAGGGAGGAATATGTAAGCCAAAGCCTTCCTTAATGATAATATCCCCGCCCTTGAAGACCTCTATCTCAAGTGAAGATCTCCATCATTCCCGTTTCCTCCTTAGCATTCAGACAAGAACTGTCATTGAACAGTTAGAAAATAGAGATTAATTAGAAAAAATACTGTAATTTGTCAGGTTTTCAGTTTAGGAATTATTTAGTAGAATCAACAAATGAAAGAGCTTATGTGCTGCATTTCTTTCCTATGATTTATGGAAGGAGGTTTTGAAAGGGTTTACATAAAATAAATGCCAGACAATCCGCTATTCTTGTTTGTTTTTCTGGTCACGGTTTCTCTATGTAACCATTTCCCACTATCGAGGAGGATGAAAGTAGTGAAATTCAAACTAAAAAAGACGATTAATGTTCTTTTGGCCTGTTTAACAGCCCTGCCTTTGATGTTAACCCCGACAAATGTGTCAGCAGCCAGCGATGCCAACATTAATTTGTCCTCGGAAAAACAGCTGATCAAGGGCTTTGGGGGCATTAACCTTCCTGCCTGGATTGGTGATCTGACGCCCGCTCAACGTGAAACTGCTTTTGGTAATGACCAGAATCAGTTAGGCTTCTCAATTCTCAGGATCTACGTTGATCCAGATTCCAATAACTGGTATCGTGAAGTTGCCACTGCCAAACGGGCTATTGAAAAAGGAGCTATCGTATTCGCATCCCCGTGGAATCCTCCAAGCAGCATGGTTGAAACGTTCAACCGCAATGGGGACACCAATGCCAAACGTCTGAAATACGACAAATATACTGCATATGCGCAACATCTGAACGACTTTGTAACCTACATGAAAAATAACGGCGTAGATCTGTATGCCATTTCGGTACAAAACGAACCGGATTATGCTCATGACTGGACCTGGTGGACTCCACAAGAGATCCTTCGATTCATGAAAGAAAATGCCGGGTCCATCCAAGGTACCAAAGTCATGGCGCCTGAATCCTTCCAGTACTTAAAGAATATATCCGACCCCATCCTGAATGATCCGCAGGCACTTGCCAACATGGACATTCTGGGAGCACATACGTATGGAACCCAGATTTCGAATTTTGCCTACCCTCTTTTTAAGCAAAAAGGAGCCGGCAAAGAACTGTGGATGACTGAGGTGTATGTTCCGAACAGTGACAACAACTCAGCAGACCGCTGGCCTGAAGCATTAGACGTTTCCTATCACATGCACAATGCCATGGTAGAAGGTGATTTCCAGGCCTATGTGTGGTGGTACATCCGCAGACAGTATGGTCCGATGAAAGAGGACGGTACCATAAGCAAACGCGGATATAATATGGCCCATTTCTCCAAATTTGTACGTCCTGGCTATCTCAGAGTGGATGCAACCAAAAACCCGGATACGAACACATTTGTTTCTGCCTACAAAGGGGATAACAAGGTCGTTGTCGTAGCAATTAACCGTGGAACTTCGGCCACAAGCCAAAAATTCGTTCTGCAAAATGGTAATGCCTCCACGGTGTCCTCATGGATTACGGACAGCAGTCGCAACCTGGCAAGCGGGGCCTCGCTTAACGTATCCAATGGGGCCTTCACGGCACAGCTCCCGGCTCAGAGCGTAACAACGTTTGTTGCCAACATTACTGGCGGGAATAACGGCGGAAATACAGGTAGTGGCACTACTTATGAAGCCGAGACCGGAACAACTCTTACGGATGCTACCATTGAAACGATCTACCCTGGTTACACTGGCTCCGGGTATGTTAACTTCAATGCGATGACTGGTTCAGCCATTCAATGGAACGGCATTAATAACACAATTACAGGTACCAAAAACGTAAAGTTTCGTTATGCGCTGGAAAGCGGAACCCGTAACCTCGACATTTTTGTTAATGGAACCAAAGTCATCAGCAACGAGCCTTTTCCGGCTACGGGAAGCTGGTCCACTTGGGTTGAAAAAACAATACAGGTCCCCATGAACACGGGGACCAATACATTGAAAGTGGTTACCACTGGATCGGAAGGACCGAATATTGACAGCGTTAATGTTACCGCAGCACAATAAACGTTCCGTATGGCTAATGGAAGACATTTGCTGTACGTGCAGCTAAGCACTAACCTGTTGGATACTAAATCTAGTGTTAGTGTTATATCAAAAAAAGCAAAAAAAGACTCCTTAAGCTAACGCTTAAGGAGTCTTTTTATTAGATGCGGTCGAGAGGACTCGAACCTCCACGGGGGTTAGCCCACACGGACCTGAACCGTGCGCGTCTGCCAATTCCGCCACGACCGCATATTGTATCTCCGTGATCAATATCGGCGACAAGAAGTAATATATCATGTGGAATCTATCATGTCAACACTGAAAATAATAACAATAAAGCCCGAACCAGACGTCCATGTCGATTCAGGCTTTACCTTTAACTACTAAGAGTTTGGTTCATTAAAACGGAAGCATACTACAAATTACAGCTTGGAAGGCCAGTTGCCATACCATGCATACCCGCCTCTTCTTTCTTTATCAATATCACTTAATTTGTATTTAACTACCCCGTCACGACCAATAAAGATTGGTTTATCTGTTCCTATCTCATAGAAGCGTGCCCAAATTGGTGCTGCTTTGGAATCAGCGATAATTTTACTATCTCCATTAGCTCTTTCATATTTGTACCCCGTAATTTTCACCTTGTTAAACCAAGCCTCCGCTCCTTTAATGGATGCGGTAATTTTAGCGTTAGCAGGTCTGGTTTTCAGAAATTTAACAATCGTTACACTCTCTCCAGCTGTCAGCGATGGCACTTCGTAGATTCTTGCGCTCGCTGGTTTAAGGGAACTGGAATCATGTTGTTGTCCCCAAGCTGTCAGCTTACCACCTGAAACGACCTGTGTATTCAAAATCGCCTCCACACCTTTGGCAACTGAATTTTTACTACGGTTAGCAAGTGTGCTGTCTATAAACGAGAAATCACCTTTGCGTGCTGCTACTTCATCCAGCATGATCATTACGTTAATCATGGCATCATCATTGTAAGTGATATGCTTGTGATATCCGGAGCTTTGGTAAACTTGTGGCCATCCGCCGTTTGAATACTGCATGTTGATCAAAAAGTTAATCCCTTTGATTGCAGCTGTGGAGTATCGCGGATCATTTGTCTTTTTAAATTCCTTCGCCAATCTTCTAATTTCTGAGTATGTAGCCTTGTTGTCTATCGTGGACTTCGCCCACTCTCCACTTGTCTGTTTATAATCTTTTCTCCAACCTCCATCCGGCAGCTGGTTCTTCAAAATATCAGAAACACTCGCTGTAGTACCCGATGCATCCGCAGCAGATACCGTCCCTACAGGAAGAACTGCCGTTCCAACTGCTGAGAACACCATCGTACATGCCAGGACAAAAGTAATTATTTTCTTCGCTTTCAAATGTAACACTCTCCTATGTTCATTTTTATAAATCTTCCACTTCTACTTTACCTATGATATACGCCCTCAAACCTCCTTTATTTGTATTTATAGCATAATAAAATCAATTTTAATCCAATATGTGGATTGGATAATCAGATAATATGCAAAAAATCGATTTTTGTCAATATATGCAACTTAATGAATATAATCTCTCTAATTCTACATAACGGGATAGTTCTTTTAACTCATGACAAACCTATTTATTTATCCAAATTCGTCTTAAACGAATCATTAATGACGTTTTTGTCATGAATGATTCCCAAACTTGATCCCTTCTTTCATATAAAAACCTTAATTCCGCTAACATTGAGGTATTACGAAGGGTTTTAAATGGGTTTGACAATTACGCATTTATGCAATATAGTTTCAAATAGTTACAAAAACTTAATTATTCATTGCCGAGTTTCATGTTTGAAAACGGGGGAACCAATTTGGGTGAATTATTCTTATACATAGGAAATATAGGGAACCTTCTACCGAACCCTTAGCTAACTCCGTAGGCATCGAAGGGAGAACATTGATTTTGAAAAAACTGATTATCTCCATTTTTGGAGCAGCTGTATTATTTACATCCGGGGCAACAAGCACAGAGGCAAGCAGTATCAACTCCGTAGTGAACAACATGACAGGTATACCTTACAAATGGGGTGGCACGACTGTAGCCGGCTTCGACTGTTCTGGTTTTATGAGATATCTTTTCAACAAATACAGCATTGAATTGCCACGTACTTCTCAGCAGCAAGCCAAAGCAGGTACGCCAGTATCCAAGAGCAATGTTCGGACAGGTGATCTGGTGTTCTTTAATACAACAGGCAAAGGCATTTCACATACAGGTGTATATATCGGCGGCGGACAATTCGCTCATGCCTCCAGCAGTAAAGGTGTAAGCATCACGAAGTTATCGAATCCATACTTCAATGATCGTTACGTAACAGCACGTCGGGTAACTGGACAGTTTATGTATGATAAAATGTTAGGTAAAATGTAATTCACATACAAAAAGGCATCGGTTATTAACCGGATGCCTTTTTTTTTAACCATTTTTTGTCTTTAACTGCTTTCTTAAACAATGTAAAATGTTTTAGGAAATAAAAGGAGATGAGGAGAACAATTGAAAAAGTTAATGTTTGTTTTAAGTTTTGCTATCTTAGTGATAGGTAGTTTAGGATGCAGTAGCGAGAACGAAAAAGATTTTAGAGATGTTTCATGGGGTACCAAGATCGACAAAGTCATTTCAGCCGAAGAAAAGAACGGTAACTTGGGCTATGAAGAGGACGTACATAATGACCATGAGAAAAGTATCGAGTATTCCAATCTTGTAGTCTTGGGTAAGAAAGCAGATGCTAAATACGTTTTCACTGATTTATTAGACAATGATGGCATTCTGGAAATGATGGAAGAAGGAAGTGAATTATCAGAGGAATTAAATAACCCCAACACCACAGAAACAAGGAAAGAAGAGATATACAAAATAATGGACCAGCGCCTTGAAGAAATGGAAAATGCAGCAGATGCATATCCATTAGATGACTTTTTAATGATTGAAGCAAGTTACGATTTCGGCACTTTGACTAATAAGGATTCTGATGAAATTTTGGAAGAACTTACGAATAAGTATGGTAAACCAGAGCTTGAAAGCTACAATAACAGTTTTATATATAATTGGACCAGTGACCGATCAACGATTGAATATTGGACTAAATCATCATCGATTAAATATAAGGCACGCTATTCCATAATGGAAAAATTTGCGGACGTGGACAAATACAATAAAAAACTGAACAGTAAAACAAGTAAAGATGAACTTTAAAAAAACATGGTCATTACTCCTGTACTAAACAGAGTATGACCATGTTTTTTCATTAATTCAGCGCCTTCTGCACTCGCATCGCACCCTGAGAGAGGGCATGTCCTCCTCCAACAGCTCCGGCCACCGCAACGGTCTCCATAATCTCCTGATCTGTTGCTCCCTTGGCACGGGCTTCTTCTACATGGTAGAAGGTACATACCTCATTGTTGGCGAATAATCCAATCCCAAGCGCAATTAGCTGTTTTGTCTTGGCATCAATCACGCCAGGTTGGAAACATTCTCCGGTAAACTCATGATACGACTTCACCACACCTGGCAGTACATCGCTTAATGCTCCAATCTGATCCTTGTAGGCATGAACTTTATCATTCATCAATGTCATGGCTTGTAGCACACCCTCTCGGCTTATAGTTACAGATCTTCCTCACTGTACCTATCTTCTCTCCCGAGTGAGCCAATTATGCCAAGATATCATGGTAATTCCAAACATTTAAACGCTCATGGCTCTGCCATAATCATAAGCTATTACTCACTAAGTGGACTCTGGCGCGGCTCGCTGAACAGCTGATATTTGTAACTGCGATCCAGCTTAACTACACGTCGATTCTGACGTCGGATAAGTACCTGCTCGCCATCCCAGGCAACAACAATCCCGGTTACATCGTTCGATTCCAGCTCGTCCCGTACTACTCTAACTTTCTCACCTGACAGACGCAGGGCGTCCAATTCTGTATCACTAATCATTCGCATGGCTCCTATTTTCCAAATTTATTTACAAAAAGAGACCTAAATGAAATGTCATTTAGGTCTCACGTGACTGTATTAGACTGTCATGTCATTCGAAATTATGTCCCGACTGAAAGTTACCGCTGTGCGTGCTCTTTGCTGTCGTTCTTCTCGAACCAAAAATCAAGCACTTTGGCGGACATCACACGTTCTTCAAGGTACTCCACTTGATGCGGTGTAAATTGTTCTTTCCAAGAGAAGGACAACTCTTCGCACAAGCCTACAATCGTCAGTAATTCTGACCAGGCAACATAGCGTTTGTACCAGAAAAATTGAGGATGTTCAATCATATAGGGATAAAGGTCATCGAATTCCGTATGTTTACAATCTAGGGCACGTTCAAAATGAACTTTCGATTCCGCCAGCTTATCATTAAAAAATTGTTCTGTTGCCGGTTGGTTCCCCATGGTGTTGCCTCCTCTCCCTAACATAACCCCATTATAAATGAAATCGGCGGTCATGCAAAGGCATAGTTCAAAAAATAGGCCCTATTCCTTTAAAATGTCACATTTCGTTATCGTCAAATTGTACTGTTCCATCGTTCAGGGAACGAATGCGTACCAAGGCTTCCACCGGAATACCCTGTTCACGAATCGTGCGTGCCCCTGCCTGGAAACTTTTCTCGACCACAACGCCGAATCCGACGAGTTCCGCGCCAGAACGCTCAATAATTTTGATGACGCCACGAGCCGCATCTCCATTGGCAATAATATCATCAATGAACAAAATGCGGTCATTCTCATGAATGAACTCGCGGGATACCATAATGTCAGTTACAATTCCTTTGGTAAAGGACGGTACACGTTCACAGTAAGCATCAGGATCAGCCAGAAGTGTTTTTTTACGACGGGCGAATACAAGGGGCACCCCAAGTTCATAGGCTGCGGCAAACGCAACCGGAATCCCTGAGGATTCTACCGTGATTACCCGAGTTACTCCACTTTCACGAAAACGGGCAGCAAACTCACGTCCCATCTCCATCGTTAATGCAGGATCAATCTGGTGGTTCAACAGACCATCCAGCTTTAATACTTGATCCGAGATAACAACACCCTCTTGTAAAATTCGTTGTTTCAATAATTCCATGATTTGACCTCCCAAGCCTATCCTATGAGGTAAAAGTATCATATATCTATCTATAAGTTCAAGCGAAATTGCCTGGGGGCTGTCATTGAGACACAATTCAAGCCAAAGCACATTATCGATTGTCATGACTTTCGTGGGTCAAGCATACCTTGTACCATGGTACCCGCATGTCCAAACTATACAGGGGCCTGAGAGGGGAAACACATGAAACAGGCATTTCGGGTGCTGCAGATCGCATTTACATACATCGGAACGGTTGTCGGAGCCGGCTTCGCTACAGGGCAGGAAATTTTGCAGTTTTTTACCCAGTATGGCAAATGGGCCACCGTCACCATAGGCTTATCCACCATGCTCTTTGTCTGGTTAGGTACCAAAATGATGCTGATCGCTCACGATACCGGGTCCCGCTCTTATGAGGACCTGAACAAACATTTATTCGGGCCCAAGGCGGGCAAATGGATCACCTGGGTGACCCTTCTCATTCTCATTGGCGTGAACAGCGTCATGCTTGCCGGAGCAGGTTCCGTCTTTGTCGAACATCTGGGTTTGCATTATCAGACCGGTCTGATCGTCACACTTGTAGGGACATATCTGCTTCTCGGTCGGGGCATCCAGGCTATCCTTCAAATGAATAGCATCGTCGTGCCCATGATGCTGCTGTTATCTCTGCTCATGATCACTAGTACCATCCATCATCCAGGAGCTTCCCGATTCATCACATTGACGACAGACTCAAACCCTATTCAAGTATGGCTGTCTCCATTGTTGTATAGTTCGTTCAATCTGGCGTTAGCTCAAGCTGTTCTTGTGCCCGTTGGCAACCAGATTCGCAGTCGGAATGTGCTGAAGTGGGGCGGAGTATTGGGTGGAATTGGCGTAGGTTTCATGCTGATGGCAGCTCATTTTGCCATGTCAGCACAGATGCCCGGCATCATCCAATTCGAAATTCCGATGGGCAGCATTGCCTTTCAACTTGGATGGGCAGTACAATCTGTATATGTATCCCTTATTTTCATGGAAATATTCAGTACATTTGTTGCCGATATCTACGGCATGACCTTGCAACTCAGACAACATATACGCATTCATCCCCGTTTCATTACATTAACCATTATGCTGCTGTGTTACTCACTCAGTCAGTTTGGATTCAGTTCTCTACTATCCATCCTTTATCCTATCTTCGGAAGTTTGGCACTGTTCTGGGCAGCCAAATTGGTATTAAACCGCTGGGGTGCCTTCCGTGGACGCAAAAATATATAAATGGTGATGTACTTCATGAATATGAGCATCCGTTTGCTTCATACCATAATTCATCACTCATGCGCCTTCCTTTTGCATGAAAAAAAAGCCGCTGTTTAGCACAGCGGCTCGCACTTTTTGCTCTCTCTTTTAGGCCTTGCTGGGAAACTGTAAATACATCTTCTTCAACTCATTGACCGATCTGCCGAGCGAGTAATGTGTTTTGGCTTTTTCACACGCTGAACGGGCAAGTTCATAACGATAAGCCGGGTCCAGCATCACCTTTTCAAGCGCTTCAGCCAATGCAGAAGGATCTTCTGCCGGTACAAGCAACCCATTGCTACCGTTCTCGATCTGTTCCGGTATACCACCTACATCCGTACCCACAAGGGCAAGACAACTCAGCGCCGCTTCAGCGAAGACGGAACCAAATGCTTCTGCCCGTGAAGGAAGTACAAAAATATCAAAGAATGGCATGAATTCCTCAGGGTGCAGTGTGTAACCATAAAAGATGGTCTCATTATAGATCCCCAATCGCTGTGCCAATTCTTCCAGATCAGGACGAATCGGTCCATCTCCAATAATATGTAACACATAATCATGACCTCGGCCCTTCAGTTCCGCACAGGCTTTGAAAAGAATATCCAACCCTTTCGCCGGAACAAGCCGACATACCGTGACCAGTTGTGGTATCGCATTATCATGAGGAATCGGCTTAAACCGCTTCTCATCAAATCCATTGGGAATCACACCGATGACATCAGGTTCCTTCACGTAGGGGGCCAGATAACGACGGAACGAATCCGACACCGTTAAGAGACGCTCTGCCTGGTGTTCCAGCTCACCATATATCGCAAGCAGGAATCGATGCTCCGGTCCATCCGTTTCAATGCGTCCATTAAGTATTAATTCTCGTTCATAACTGGAGTGAATCGTCTGAATGAGGGGTGTATCCGGGAAAACCGTTCTCATCGCAAGTCCTGCAATTGGGTGGTGGGCATGGATCAGATCATAAGGCTTCTGAATACGCAGTTTGGTCCACCAAAGATAATCACGATAGGTTTGAATATATTTTTGGACAACAGGACTATCCTGATATTCCGTCCAGTCAAACGTTTCGAAATGAACTTCCTCTCTGCCCTTGTTGCGAATTCGCTTTGGCAACGAGAACAGATCCATTTCCCACCTCGGGGCTGTAAATCTCTCTTGCATATACGGAATCATAGAGGATACACCTCCGGGCTGCTCCGGAGGAAAGAAAAGCGCCTGCAGCAATTTCACCGTTAGTTTCCCCCTTTTTAACTTACGTTCTTTCAATGCATCTTCATTCATGATCCATTTATATCTGGATACGGCTATAGTATCCATTATGACATAGCGAAGCCGGAACATCTATATTACGAAAGATACTGCAAACTTTTGGCTATTTAAACCGCTCATTCAAAGCAAAACTGACTAAGCTTTTTTTCACCAACTCGTATATACAACATATTCATGAAACGTGCCACTCAGAAGCAAAATCTTTAAACCAGCAGTCAACTCCTCGCGATTGTCGTCAATCTTTCCATTGGACAGTCCGAATTCTCAGCTCAGTGGCTGCACGGGCTTCTCATATGTACTGTAACCATCGGTCTCTCCCAAAAAAGTATACCCGTTCCGTGCGTAAAAGGCGTTCAACGTAGCATTGCCCGCTCCGCAATCTAACCGAACAGTATGTTTGCCTTCAAAATGTATCCCGCTGCTGGACCATTGCAAAATGGACCGTCCCAGACCGCTCTGAGCATATTTTCTTCGAATCGCTAGCCGATGCAGATAAATTGCGCCATCTTCGGCATAAGCTTTTGAACCCCAAAGATGAATATCCCAAGGACTTGGCTGAACCAAAAGGATGACCATCCCCGCTACGTCCGCCCCTTTTTTAAATACAAACACATCCCCTCGGCGAATCGCCCCTGCCGTATCATGTGAATCTTCACCTTTAAGCAAAGCGTTCCATTGGGAAGAACCTTGACTCTGTAACCATTCGGCTGTCTCCACCAGAAGCGACATCACATCCTCCGTATCTTCAGGATTCGCCTGAACCGCTTGAAAACCATCGTTAATATATTCGCTATTGATCCTGAATGAGTGCATCATTGTTCTCCTCCGCTTCCTGATCTCTTTTAAACTAATGGTACTATACCGGGAAATGGATTTTTCGTCAAAATGAGAACAAAAAAAAGGTAAAAGGCGGTTGCCCTTTACCCATCTATTCTGGCTTCATCAATAATCTGATTTCGATACAACATCGTCAGGTGCAAGGTGTCAAACTCCATTTCCTTGTCCAACTCCTGCATCAACACTTCGACCAGATTCTTTCGTTGCATGCTGGTACCAGGAACCTCGTAATCAATGTATCCCGTAAGATCCGAATGAGAAGTGTCTATAGTTGCTGTTCCCACAGGCAATCCACCTCGCTCCTGAAGAAACAGCTCATATACCCGGAACTCCCGTTCCTTACGCTTTAGCATGACATAACATGTTTCTTCAGCAGCTTCCAACTCATCCAGATCCGATTCATCGGTATCCTCAAATTCCTCGGAGAAATCGCGATGTACCCACTCTAGCGTTTCGAGTTCGTTGCCCTGATGCCACATGCGGATTGTAATCGTATCAATGATATCTTCATCCAGCTCTCTGACCAGCAACTCTGCCGCAGCTTCCAATTGATTCTCTTCCGGCTCGTCATACCAGTGTATTTCACCTTGTACATCAGCGCCATATTGTTTTAAGGAAGCTTCTGCAAGTTCCTGCCCTTCGACATCATTGAATATATACGTCGATATGCTGCGTCCTGCGCTTACCATTTCCATCTCCAGAACCTGATCCCGATCTTCATATGTAAACGATTCGGTTTGTGACACAGGTATTACCTTACTTCCACTGCTGTCTATATCGTCATAGCTGCCTTCGTCATGATTCATCTCTTCAGACGGCCACATTGTCTCTGACTCAGGCTTATGCAACACCGAATGTAATGAGCCACAACTAACCAGCACTTCATAATACGCAGCTTCCAACGCATCTGCAAGAGATTGGACATAGGCATGCACTTTTTCCACGATACGTTGCTCTGTATCATCAGGCAGAGACTCCTGCTCGATCTGAAGACTACCAGATAAACGATCTCCTTCTCTGAACACAAGGAAAAGTGAGCCTGCATATTGACCATTGACCATCACGTCCTGTACTTCTCCACCTGATGTCCGCAGGTCTGCAACCAATTCCACATCATATTTCATCACGTGTCCTCCTCCATTCCTAACGTTATTCTCTTAGGATGTCCCTAAGGACGGTAGATTATGAGGAAAGCGCGCATTTCAGATATAAGATGTAAGGTTAGACGGATAACACATATTTTTGAATTGCGTGTGCCACACCCTGCTCATTATTGGAGAGTGTAACCTCGTCCGCAGCAGCTTTCACCTCGTCCGGTGAGTTATCCATGGCAATGCCTTTGCCCGCAAAGGTCAGCATCGTAATATCATTGAAGTAGTTACCAATCGCCATAATCTCCGAAAGCATGATTCCCTTTGATTCGGCAAGCCTTTTAAGCGCAGCGCCTTTGGACGCTTCGGGATGCATCAGATCTATAAAAAAGTCACCACTCCGTGTCATATAATAAGGCAGATTCCACGTAGACCACTCCTGAAGCACGGCATCCATCTGTTCAATCGGTCCAAATGCAGTGAACTTCGCCAGCGGTTCTGTCATGTCAACCCACTTGGGTAACTTCATTGGCTCTGCCATAAAGTTGTAATACATCTCACGCACCTGCAACCCGAGACCTTCTGGTTGATCCACATACAGACCAAATGCCGTATTGATGTCAAAATGTACTCCATTGGTTCGACAGTAGGATATGATCGGCTCCAGTCCCTGTCCATCTAATGCAAAGTGATGAACCACCTCACGAGTATCTACCTGTGCAGTTACAGCACCATTATGTGTAATCACATATCCATCCAGTCCCATCTGCTCCATAAAAGGAATCGTGTTGGCAGGACCTCTACCTGAACACAGGACAATCTCTGCTCCCTGACGGGAAGCTTGGATCAAGGTCTCCTGAGTCCATTCGGTAAGTTCATGATGATCATTCAGCAATGTTCCATCTACATCAAGTGCAATTAATTTATAAGTCATCTGGCTTCATCCTCATCTCTGTAGTAATCGCACCCACCCAAACCCTCCCTTCCGAGGGAGGGCCCCAGAGGGCTCTGCCCTCTGGACTCCCGTCTTGCTCACCGGTGGTAGGTCGGGTCTTGCTATGTCACGGTTGTCGTAGGAACGCTTGTTGCCGGGCACACCGCTGGTCAGCGGCGGTCCCGCCCAAGCTTAACCGGGACCATTACGGGCAGGGCTTCGCTCTCTGCCCGACTCCCTGCTCCGCTTCGCGCAGGACGGGAGCTTCCTCGCCTTCGGCGTTCGTACCGGGGCTTCGCTTCCCTCCACAACTCCCTGCTCCGCTTCGCGAAGGACGGGAGCTCTTACTTCCGCAGAAGGTTCAACTCATCTGCGGTTAGTTCACGATAGCTTCCGATCGCAAGATCGGAAGCTAGTTCCAGCTCACCCATCGCAACGCGTTTCAGATAGATCACTCGCTTGCCTACCGCCTGAAACATACGTTTCACCTGATGAAATTTCCCTTCGTGAATAATAAGCGAGATCGACGAGATCGTGCCTTCTTCGGTCTCTTCCCGGCCAAGTATAGTCAGCTCAGCAGGCAATGTCTCGTATCCGTCATCCAATTGAATGCCCGCATTGAAACGTTGCACATCCGCTTCATCCACGTTTCCCAGAACACGGGCTTCATAGGTTTTGGGCACATGCTTGCGTGGAGATAACAGATCATGGGTAAGTGGACCGTCATTCGTAAGAATGAGCAGTCCCTCCGTATCCTTATCCAGTCGTCCCACAGGAAAAGGATTGAACACCCGATCCTCTTTTCGCAGCAAATCCAGTACCGTCTTATCTCTGTTGTCCTCGGTAGCAGACACAACACCCGGAGGTTTATGCAGCATCAGATAGATCATCTCCCGATACATAATCCGCTCGCCATCGGCTTCAATGACGTTGACCTCGGGATTCACCTGTACACCGCTGTCTTTCACCGCTTTGCCGTCCACATGGATTCTGCCTTGTTTCACCATCCTTTTGAGTTCACTTCGTGTTCCCACACCCATATGGCTTAATATTTTGTCCAGACGCAGCGTTTGTTTCCCTTTTCCACTCATACCGATGTCCACCTCCACCCTGCCGGATATTCATTCTTCAGTACACCATCCAGCCATTTTCCCCAGCCAGCGGCATAACCATCTACACATACAAGAACGTACCCTTTGGCAACCGTATCCGCCTTGAGCACCACTCGTTCTTCTTCAATATTTAACGTTTCACCCTTGAGGTATCTCACGGCTTCGCCATCAGCGGATGACAGATTTACGCTTCGCCGTGCTTCAAATGCATTCAGAGCACAGGCAAGCGGATGGGACGGAACAAATCGTCCATTCTTGATCGTTCCCATAAACCAGCCTGGACGAATGACTTTCAGTCCCTCCAACCGAGCTGCACCAACCGATGATTGATACACCCGATCTCCATAACATACCGTCTCTCCAGTTAACTCCATCTCCAATTGTTCTTTCATAAAGGTATGATAGATCGCAATCGGATCAATACTTGCCGGATCAGCTCCGCGTCCCTGACCCCGTTCCGATTTACGTCCACCGTGATCTTTACCTTTTTTGCCCTGTTTACCCGAATTCTTGCCCCCGCCAGCCTGTCTGTCATGGGACTCTCGGGATTCGATTCGCAATAAACGTTCCTTTTTTCGATCAGCCTTGGTCATAGCAATTGAAGAAGCAGCAATAGAGTGATCCTTGTTCCCCTCTACTTCAATCCTGGACACATCCACGACCTGTCCATACTCCATTGCTCCTTCTTTAACTACTCCAGGTTGATCTGTTTGTAATCCTTGCCCTGCACGATGCTGCAATACAGCGACATAATGTCCCTCTCCTTCCAAAAGGTGAGGCCACAATCTTGCCGTACCACGCGTTAGATCCAACACATCTTTTGTCTCTTCTGCCTTCTCCGGCATCATCTGACGTACCCATTCCGGACGTCCTGTTGCGAACCCTGTCTCTTCAGGAATGTCCATTACCACGAAATCACGGTTTACATTCAGGAACTCCGCAATCATCGCTTCATTTTCCTCCGGCGCAAAGGTACATGTCGAATATACGATGGTTCCTCCCGGGGCCAGCAATCGTGCCGCAGTCTCCAAGATATCCCGCTGCATGAGCACACATTTTTCCACCGAATGATGTTCCCACGATTTCACCATGTCTTCATCCTTGCGGAACATGCCTTCACCTGAGCAAGGCGCATCAATTAATACCTTGTCAAAATAATGAGGAAATGCATTCGCGATCCGCTCTGGTGACTCATTCAAAACAACCGCGTTACGCACCCCGTACAATTCCACGTTCTTGGCTAGCGCTTTCGTGCGTTCAGCATGGATATCGTTCGTCACAAGTACACCCTTGCCTTGCAGCTTTGCAGCAATCTGTGTTGTTTTCCCTCCCGGAGCAGCACACAGATCAAGCACACGATCTCCAGGCTCAACCTGCAATAATTCAACTGGAGCCATTGCACTTGGTTCCTGTATATAATACAGGCCTGCATGATAATAAGGGTGCAGCCCCGGTTTAACACCATGAGGTACATAGAATCCTGTCTCACACCACGGAATAGGTCTTAGATCAAACGGAGCAATCTCATCGAATTGTTCCATCGATATTTTTAGCGTATTCACTCTCAGTCCCGCATGAGGAGACTGTTCATAAGATTTCATAAATTGTTCAAACTCATCACCCAGCAAACTTTTCATTCGCTCAGCAAATATCAAAGGTAACTTTACACCCATATTCCCACTCATCCTGTCTTCGTAAGATTGCAATATCGTTTCATTTTATCATATCCAGGCTTTGCTTTCCTATCATATCGTATCTATTCCACTACAGCGTGTAATGTAGTATAATGGCAAGTAGATTGATTCCTGAGCAAAAATTCGGGTGTTTATGCATATTATCCCAACCTTTATTTTTGCCCAAACTATATTTCGATATGATCGATGGGGGATGTCCAATGAAATCCAAGAAGAAAAAGAAAAGTGCTGCGATCCTTATTTTCCTGGGTATTTTAATCATTATGATTGCAGCACTGGTTGTCGTAGACCAGCAATCCAAGAAACAGATGGATTCAGTGGAAAATGCTTATGGCATTGCTGCTTCCAAGCTTAATCCAGCTACACGGGAGCTACTTAGTGATCCCAACTATCAACAAATTATTGTACCCACTGATCTCAAAACCAAAATCGATAACAAAGACAGCTTTTTTGTTTATTTCTTTGCTTCCGACTGCTCGCACTGCCGTGCCACAACACCTCAGTTGATGCCACTCGTTGACAGTGAAGGTATTGAGCTTCCACAGTTCAATCTGCGTGAATTCGAAGCAGGATGGACCGATTACAATATCGAGTTCACACCTACACTCGTCTATTATGAGGCTGGTGTCGAGAAAGACCGTATGGTTGGCGGACTGCAAGAGAATGGCAGTGACCAGGGCTACACGCTGGATGATTACAAACAATTTTTCCAAAAATATAAAGGCAGCGCCGCTCCTTCGGCAAGCTAACTGATAGTTCCGTTTTCACAAGTATCTACAATCAGGCACTTGTATCACCAGAAACGTTCTGTTGAAGGACAGGCTGTGCCACTTGCAATCATCTGAATATAACGCAACATTCAAAAACACCCCGATCGTTCCCTTTACAGGAATCGTCGGGGTGTTTCATAACCATGGAACTTCATATCCATGGGATGCTCATTTGAATGTTAATGCTGATTACGGTTCAACTGTTACTCTGATCCATCGCCTTCATCTTCTCTTCGTATATTCGCCCTCTGGTAGGACTCCGGCGCTGCGGAATATTAGGTTTTAGCTCAAGCGATCTTCTAGATATCTCTTGTTCTAAGACCTCATCAACAATTCGTATGGACAAATCCCTGTAAGTCACAGACTGAACATCTGATTGGGACAGTTGCTTCACGATTTCCTGTACATCCCGTACCAAAGCCCCAAGGTCAATGCCCAGAATCGTAGCAGGATAAGGTTCCAGAAGATCAAGTGAGCTCTGTAACATCATCGTTCCTCCGCGGAGATTGCCATTCCTGAAGTGGTATAAACCAACTGCAATTTGTAACAACCCTTTATAGAGAGAATCCCGGTTCCGTTCAAGCCACAATTCTTCCAGAACCTCATGGCACTCGAAATAATCCTGATCCCGATTGAAGTAGATTAAGTAGTCCACGTACAGTGGCTCATAGATGCTCATCCGGGTTTTCGCCCTTTCTGGCGTTGTTCAGAAGTTTCTTCACGTCATCCAGCAAGTCTTTGAGTCCTTCCATATCATGACGTTCCCAGTAATCGTTAAATCGCTTCTGTGCTTCAATTGCTTCACTGACAAGGTGGTAGAAGTATAATTGATGAATGATATTCAATGTTCTTGACACGATATTGGAATCATCCTCAAACGCCTTCTGCGCCTCCAAAATCTGTAGACGAATTGCAGACATCTCGTTGTCCAGTATAAACGCGGCCTCAGCCGTTTTTTTCAGCCTGGTTCTCATCTCATCAGGTAACCCTTCCCGAAACTTGTAACTCAGCGAATGTTCAATGGTAGCCCAGAAATTCATGGCAAGTGTCCGGATCTGTATCTCGGCCAAAACTTTCTTTTGTCCGAGAGCCGTCTGAACGGGATACTCAATAATCATATGAAAGCTACGATAGCCGCTCTCTTTGAAATTCGTAATGTAATCTTTCTCAATGAGTACCGTGAGATCCTTACGGCCTCGAATATACTCGGCAACCCGGCGGATATCATCCACGAACTGGCACATAATGCGGATACCTGCAATATCCTCAATGCCTGTTTCCACGTCATCAAGCGACACATTCAGTCGTCTGGATTTCTCCAGAATACTGGATATTTTTTTGACACGACCGGTAACGAATTCAATCGGGGCATACTCTTCCCGTTTCTTCAGTTCCGCTCGCATTGTCTTAAACTTGACTTTCAATTCCTCTACCGCTTGTTCATAAGGAAGTAAAAATGTACCCCAGTCTCTACCGTCCATGCTTATGCCTCCTGTCTCTATAGCGTCCCCTGTTCTATTCCATTATACATGATGTTTGGTGGGGGGAAGAGTCCCGAACCATTTTACGCTCTTCCCATGCTTCTATATTTTCATTCTGGGGATTCACATTCCTTCTTAACAATGTTCCGCACCAACCGCTTCGGAGATATGACGATAACCGTCCTTGCGCAGCAACTCACGCAGTCCGGCATGAATGCGCCGATTCACCTCAGGTCCTTCATAGATCAATGCTGTATATATTTCGACCAAGCTTGCTCCGGCTTTAATTTTCTCGTATGCATCCTCACTTGTGAAAATGCCACCTGAACCGATAATCGGAAGTTTGCCTTCGGTCTGGCGATAGATCTGGCGAATAATCTCCGTTGAACGGTCACGTAGAGGTTTACCGCTCAGACCGCCAGTCTCTTTTGCATGTTGGTGGGAAAGTCCTGTACGACTGATGGTTGTGTTTGTAGCAATAATGCCAGCAACACCGCTGTCTGCAATGGTGCGAACCATATATTCAAGTTCCTGATCATTCACATCCGGTGCGATCTTCACCAGAACGGATTTGGTCGCTCCGCCCGCTCGTGCATGCTGCACGTTCATCTCGTTCATAACCGCAGCGAGCAGTTCCTTCAATTCATTCCCATGTTGCAGATTACGCAAATCCGGTGTATTTGGTGAACTGATATTAACCACGAACAGATCAGCATAATCGTATAGTGCCTGAATGCACTTCGAATAGTCCAAGTGAGCTTCCTCATTAGACGTTGCCTTATTTTTGCCGATGTTAACAGCCACTGGAATACGCCGATTCTGTAGACGTGCCAATTCACCTGCCATGGCTTCCGCACCAAGATTGTTGAAGCCCATTCGGTTCACCAACGCCTCATCTGGAGGCAAACGGAACAGCCGTGGTTGATCGTTACCTGGTTGTGCAAGTGGTGTCACGGTTCCCACTTCCATGAATCCAAATCCGATGGAAGAAAAGCCCGTTACGGCCTGCCCGTTTTTGTCCAGACCCGCAGCCAGACCAACAGGTGTAGGGAAATGACACCCAAACATGTCAACAGCCAGATCAGACGTTTCCCGAACGCCGTACATCACACGCAGTCCGGAAGGAACCGGACGGATGCTACCCACGCCACTAAGGCCGCCAATAATCAGATGATGGGCCTGTTCAGGGTCCATTTTGAACAACAAAGGTTTAGCAAGACTTCTGTATAACAAATCACTCACTCCGTTCTGGTCCGGTACGCCAAAAAGCCGTTGTCCGTCTTTTCATATGTAAAAAAACACTCTACACACAAGTCTATCTGTTTCTTATTAAAAAGGAAAGTAGTTTGCGCATAGACAGCACAAATCGAATAATACAAAATGCTCACAAGAAATCCACCCGCCCACTGGTAATGACGAGTTGAATTCTTTACAATGAGAGCATGGTTACTCTACACCAGTTCTATTCCAAATAAGGAGGAATAACTCATGGCTCCCAAACGTAAACCACCTGCATTACAGCAAAAGAAAGAAGAAGTGAATCGCAAAGCCATTGCATGGACAGCAGCCAGTGTAGGTGGCTTGATCATCATCATTGGTGCTCTTATCATTATTGCCAACATGTAGATGATTCAGGCTGAATCCATCTGATTCTACATATCTAACAGATCAATTCAGCCAGTGATACGTTTTGTTCGGATTATTCTGCTTTGGAACAAGCGTATGCTGATAACGCTGCTTTGCTTCTGGAACAAGCGTCAGATCTGGCAGTACATCTTCTCCAATGCGTACCGGAGTACCTTGCGGAGCAAGAGCGAATAACTCTTCTACATCTCCTGTACGCATTCTCACACATCCAAGGGACTCATCCAGTCCGATACTGTCTGGCTCGTTGGTCCCGTGGATGGCATAATTCGTATTCGAGAGCTGCATACCTCTGCTTCCAAACTCACCGTTCGAGCGTCCATTCGGATTGACCACTTTATCTGTAATGATAAATGAACCCTCAGGTGTTCGATCACCGCCAAGTCCCACATCATACATACGAACAATGGTATCCCCACTGATTAATGCAAGTTTATGTTTATTCTTATCAATAACAATCTCCAACGGTTCCTGCAAAAAAGGCTGACCTCCCAGCGTATCTGCAAAAGCGGCATTGTTGCCTTGAGACGAATTCGAGGTCGTTGAACCATTCTCTTTACCACTCGAATCGCTCTTCCCTTCCTGTACCTTTCCTTGATGCAAAGCTAACAGCTTCGGAAACATCTCGGTCATCCCTGACGCAGTCTCTCCCAGAATATTGTTCGGAAATGGCTGAGCCATTTGCGTTACACTCTTGGGCCAAGCGTCATTTTTTTTGCGATAGGCAACGATTGCACTTGATAATGATGCAGCTGCTTCCTGCTTGGCGGTCCACGCCAAGGACATCTTTTTGATTTTCGGTGTAATTTCAGGAGGTTCACAGTTACATTGCTTGGCATCATAACTCTGTGCAGTTAATTTCCCGCTTGTATTGGTTTGTACTATGTATTTCACAGGCATATTTCGCTTCCATAAAGACCAGTCATCCGAGGTTTGCATACCCAGTACAGCAGAGGTCTCTACTTTTGGACCAGACCCAGACCAGGCAGCTGCGAGCGCAGCCTCACCATGATTACCTCCACCAAATGCCGCAGCAGTGAACACATTGCTTGGCGCAATGGATGCAGTTCCAACCTGTTTATTCGCTTCTACAGGCGCTGCGATGTCATCTGTGGATTCCAGTGCTGCTGACAGTGCGTCGGTCGCTTCACGACTGAAACCCGGAGCGTCCGCAGGTGGCAGACCTGCCAGCACAAGCAGCATGAACAACGTAAGCCACATTTTGCGTCTACGTTGTTTTTTCTCTTTTTGCTCAGACATCTCCACTAGTTTCTCCTGATAGTCTACCCAGATGTCCGCAGGAGCTTTACTGCGTTCAAATGCCTCATAAACCTCGCCCGCTTGCTGAAAGCAATAGTTGGCTTTGGCCTCCTGTCCTTCGCCCAAATACTCCTTTCCGAGCAAGTACCAAGCCATTTTATTGTCGGGATGTTTCTTAACATATGTTCTTAGATGAGTATTTTGCATCCGATCCTCCACTATTTCGCCTTTTTCCGTATATCATTATATATCGGCATAACCAGGCGTTGAATCCATAGGACTTGAGTACCCGGTGGAAAAAAGGGGGTTCGACAATGTTCGTCCTTGATCCATAGTCGGATAATCACATTTAAATGAATGCAAAAAAAGCACCTTCCCTTGTCGTTAAGACAAAAGAAAGTGCCGTATGTTTAGTGAGAAAACCTTAGCCTTCTTTATTGAAAGGCTCATCCGCTACTTTGATTGAATCTGTAGGGCAGCCATCGCATGCATCCTGCATATCGTCAAACAAGTCGTCTGGAATAGCTTTGACACCATGGTTAGCATCGCCGTCAAAGATAACTTCAGCCAAACCTTCATCATCATAATCGTAGATGTCTGGAGCCGTTGCTCCACAAGCGCCACATGCGATGCATGTGTCTTTTTCAACCCAAGTATATTTACTCATTTACATTCTCTCCTCCTAAAATTCAAAACGTACAGTGTTTTTATCTAGAAACATATTAAACCAAAGTAAGGATAATTACAAATCATTTTGCAACCACAAGTCTCTATTATCCCTTATTTAATCAAGACTTTGCAAGTTATCTTTTTGCAGGGAAGTACCGCGCACTTTATGATTCCGAAGCAGCACGGAAGGATCGTCTCCAAGCATGCCGGCGGTCACAACAGCATTCTCACCAAATTTATCACGTAACTGATCCATAATCCGAATCAGATTGTCCTTCTTGGGCTTCTGCTCATATTCAAACAAGTCCATCTGCACAGCGGATTCTTCTCTTGGAATCAGGTTCTGAAGTGTCACACCCAGCATGCGTACAGGCTTGCCACTACCCCAATGCTTCTCAAATAGTTTACAGGCCTCACGGTAAATGACCGTTGCATCCTCCGTAGGAACTTCCATTAAACGTGATCGGGTGATTGTCTTCATATCCGGTGTGCGGATCGTAATCTGAATGCCCTGGCTGAACATTTCGTGCTTGCGCAATCTTCTGGCTACCTGGTCACTTATATTGAGGAACACACGATGAATCTCATTCATATCCGATACATCCGCCGGTAAAGTGGTTGTATGTCCAATGGATTTATTGGCTTCCCGTTCCGCGTGAACTGCGGAATGGTTAATGCCATTCGCAGAATTTTTGAGCCATGCTCCATTAACTCCGAATAGTTCGGTCAACATGTTCTCATCCGACTTGGCCAATTGACCAATCGTTTCAATGCCCAGTTTTTTCAGCTTTTCAGCCGTTTTTTTGCCAATGCCAAACATCTCGTTACATGGCCTGTGCCAAAGAATCCGGGGTACGTCCCTCATACGTAGAATGGAGATACCGTTCGGTTTTTTCAGATCCGAAGCCATTTTTGCCAATAATTTATTGGGGGCAATGCCAATGGAACATGGCAGCCCCAATTCATCCTTGATTCTACGCTGAATGCTCTCCGCAATCTCCATTGGATTCCCGAATTGCCTTGACCCTGTAATATCAAGATAACATTCATCAATGGACGTTGCCTCAAGTTGAGGGGTATAACTATACGCAATCTGCATGAAAGCTCTTGAATATTGACGATATAAATGAAAATCAGGACGAATCACAATGAGATCAGGGCACTTTTTCAAGGCTTGGTGGACAACCATTCCTGTTGAGATGCCTCGATTACGAGCGGCATATGAGCAGGTTACAATTACACCCTTTCGCAGTTCACTGCTGCCCGCAACGGCCGTTGCTTTTCCTCTATATAAATCTGGTTCCTCGGCTTCATGTACAGAGCAGTAGAAAGCATTCATATCGACATGCAGAATCACCCGTCCGGCTGTAGGGTAGTATTGATCCACATTCGCTGGAGGATTGCCGTCTGAAGACATCATGAACCCCCGCCCTTTCTTGCACACTAATTAATGAAACGAATTTCTTTCTTCTATAGTATATCAAACCCGTTATGTTAATTCAGTCACGAACATTTATTTTCTGCGAGATCTGATCAGAGACCGAATAATCAACCAGCCTACACTCACAAAAAATATCAAAGTGACCAGGGCAATAACCGTATTTTCCCATACAAAACTCAAAATTAACCCTCCTTTTCTTCCATATATTCCAATTAAAACTCAATAATAGATTATAACATACATCCGGATTATGATTAACATCCTTCTTTTTTCTCTAAAATTCGTTAAATGTTACATGATACTGCGATTTCGATGTAGCATTTGGCTATAATGGTGATATAATAATTAATTATACAAATTGACGACTTTAGGACAAATCAGCGCACCCAGTTTAACACAGTGTAGCGTTGCCGAATCGAAGGATTCGTCCACTAACGTACTTAACAGCTTTTCCCAACTTACAATCCATACTTTTAAAAGAGCGCTTTATCTCAAAGGAGGATCTTCATGTCAAAGGCCATTTCCATCTTCGATACGACTTTACGTGACGGCACACAAGGGGAGGGTGTCAGCTTATCGGCAGACGACAAACTCAAAATTGCCAAGAAGCTTGATGACCTGGGTGTCCATTATATTGAAGGCGGAATTCCCGGCAGCAATACCAAGGACATTGAGTTTTTCAAAAGAGTCAAGGAATTAAACCTGAACGCAAAGGTTGTTGCTTTTGGCAGTACCCGCCGTAAAGGCAGCGTTGCTAGTGAAGACGCCAACCTGAAGCGCATGATCGAATCTGGTGCTCAGGCTGCAACCCTGGTCGGTAAATCATGGGACTTCCATGTGCATACCGCTTTGCAGACTACATTGGAAGAAAACTTGTCCATGATCTATGATTCCATCGCCTATCTGAAACAGAATGGAATGGAAGTGATCTTTGATGCAGAACACTTCTTTGACGGATTCAAACATAACCCGGAGTATGCTCAAGCGGTCTTGACCAAGGCCCACGAAGCTGGAGCGGACTGGCTCGTTATGTGTGATACCAACGGCGGGACGATGCCTAACGAGGTACACGAGATCGTATCCACATTGCATAGAAGCCTGCCTCATGCCCATCTCGGCATCCATACACATAATGATTGTGAACTGGCTGTGGCCAACACACTCAGCGCTGTACAAGCCGGAGCCCGTCAGGTGCAAGGAACGATGAACGGTTATGGAGAGCGTTGCGGTAACGCCAATCTCGCATCCATTATCCCGAACCTGCAACTGAAGCTTGGCTATGAATGTGTTACTGAGGATTCCATGAGACAACTTACAAACGTGGCTCGTTATGTTAGCGAGATTGCCAATGTGAATATGCCGATTAATCAGCCTTATGTCGGCAATGCTGCTTTTGCTCACAAAGGTGGAATTCATGTCTCTGCCATCCTGCGTGATTCACGTACCTATGAACACATCGTGCCTGAACTGGTTGGTAACAAACAACGTGTGCTGGTCTCGGAACTTGCCGGACAGAGTAATATTGTATCCAAAGCGCAGGAACTGGGGCTTGAGTTCGATCCAAGCAGTGCCAATTCACGTCAGATTATTGAGAAGATCAAAGACCTGGAGCATCAGGGTTATCAGTTCGAAGGTGCAGATGCTTCGCTTGAATTGTTAATTCGTGAAGCGAACGGTGACATGAAAGAATTGTTCACTTTTGAATCATTCAAAATGCTTGTGGAGAAAACGGCGGGCAAATCCGTTGTTTCTGAAGCTTTTGTCAAACTTAATGTAGCTGGAACAAGTGTTTATACCGCTGCTGAAGGTAACGGTCCGGTGAACGCACTCGATAATGCGCTTCGGAAAGCATTGGTACAATACTTCCCTTCACTTGCCAACATGCATCTGTCGGACTACAAAGTGCGTGTACTGGATGAGAAAGATGCCACCGCCGCTAAAGTTCGTGTATTGATCGAATCCAAAAATACGGAGAACACATGGAACACTGTTGGTGTATCCGAGAACGTAATTGAAGCAAGTTGGGAAGCTCTCGTACACAGTTTCCGCTATGCATTGCTTCAAGAAAAATTGCAGGATGAACCGGGCACACTCCCTATTCCTGCTCATGGGATAAGCAACCACTAATACCCCATATTTCCCGGAAAATAAAAAGAAGCCTCTGTACCCATGATTCATGGATGCAAAGGCTTCTTTCTTTGCAGAAAATTAATTCGCAATTAACTCTTTAATCTTACGTTCCAACTCTTTCTCGGGCAATATGCCCAGAACAATCTCCTGTATAACGCCTCTGGAGTCAATCAGAACATTCGTCGGAAAAGCCACCCCATTGTATTGAGCATACACAGTCCCCTTTTCATCCAAAGGAATAGGGAATGTCAGTTGGTATTCATCCACAAAAGATTTGGCATCCTTGAGTTTATCGTATGATGTTACATTAACACCGTAGAGGTCAAGTTTATCCTTGTATTTTGCAGCCATTTTGTTCAGCTCAGGAGCTTCCTGTTTACACGGCTCACACCAGGATGCCCAGAAACTGACAAACGTGGCCTTATTTTTGGCACCACCCACACTGTACGTCTTCCCATCCATTGCTGTCAGAGAAAAAGCGGGCGCCAGAAGACCCGCACGAGGTCCCGTCTCTGTAGGCATGGGTTCTTCCTGCTTAAAGACGGCTGTAATGCCGTCACCCGCATTCTGGGCCAGTGCAATACCAACCAGCAAGACAACACCAAGGAGTATGTATATGTTTCGTTTCATAACCCGCCACCCTTTTATATAATTAGCCTGTTGAAACTAAAACCGTAATTTCTGCACATGCTAAGTGTTTATCACGCTCTATTACAGTTCACCAGAACATGATTCCCAAATGTTCTCTTTATTATTGTACCCTTTTCCTTTAAAATTTTACAATCCGCATTACAGAAAATAAAATGAAAAAGGACTCCTGCCATAGCAGGAGCCAAAGAGAGAGGGGTGAATACAAATGGCAGCACTTCACGGGCAGCAAAACGCCATCTACATCCCTTCTTCCGTAGAACAAGAGATGTCAAAGCACATGTTCCTTTCGCTGCCGCAAGAAGCCTGCGGGGTTATGCTGGGTGAAACCGCAGCGGGCGGTATACGAATCAGTCGGTTTCAGCCCATTCGTAACGTAGCACCTGACCCGCTGCGCCATTTTACTCTGGACGATGCCGAATGGATTCGGTGCGTATTCTCCGAGCCCAAGCTCATTGGTATCTTCCATTCTCATCCGCAGACAAGGCCTGTTCCATCCGTAGAGGACATGCAAGCTCTTCCGGCCTTCGCCGGTTTACTTCAGATGTACCTCATCGGCTCACCCGACCTAACAAGCGGGTTGCGATCTCATATGCATCTGAACGGTTATCTGATTGAATCCTCGAAGGAATCGCAGGATCAGGCACAACGTTTTGTGCCTTCATACAATCTGTTTCCCGTTCCGTTATGCGTGACTTAGCTGGGTATACAAATCACCCAAGGTCTCCACATTTTTACGAGTCATGTCCTCCAAGTAGCAGGACCATAACTGTGCAGTCATTTTTGAATCTTCCAGTGCATGGTGCCGCCCATAGATCGGAATCCCTCTGGATTCCAGCAATTCATCCAGACCATACCCCGGCCTGCTTGGTTCAAGCCAGCGGGCCAACATCATCGTATCGATTAAACGATGTGTCAACCTTACCTTTGAAGTCCGCCACAGAGCGGCATTCAGAAAAGCTCGGTCATGCGCACTTGCGTGTGCAATCAGAACATTTCCACCTACAAAAGACATGAAATCATGCAGCCCTTCCAGCAAAGTCGGTGCGTCCAGCGTCATCTCCTGCGTAATACCTGTAAGTTCAGTAATATGTTCCGGAACCGCAGTCTTGGACTGCACCACCGTATAGAACTGCTCCCCTTCCAGTACCACACCACCATGTATACGAACCGCACCAAATGAGATAATCTCATCCCCATGCTGGGGCGAAAATCCCGTCGTTTCCAGATCAAATACAACTGCGTCCAGCTCATTTAGAGGTGTATGCAGAACCTCAGGTCTGCGCTGATCTCTCATCATCGAACGGATAAACGCCATGTGTTGCGCCGTAGGGGCTCCCATAATGGAAGCGATGGCGGAAGGAACCCCTCCCTGACGCAGCGAATTCCAGAATCCTGTATTGCCCCTTGCCGGCTCTCTCATGGACGTCTCCTTTCTGCAAAACGCAACTGTCTTTGCAAAGCACGATGCACTCGTCGTACCAACCCGAGCGTATCCCTGAGCTCATAATGAATTTGCTTTTGTTTCATCTGTTTCTCATCCAGGAACCCACTGCTATGTTGCAAATCCCCTTGTATGACAACCGGTGTACTTCGGCGAAATTTCAAAGCAGCCAAGAAGGCCCGCTGACATGCATCCAGTAATGTAAATGGAACAGCTTCAAGCGAAGTCAGTCTCTCCATTCTTTTTAACGTAGATGACTCCTTGATCCCATGTTGCAAAGCCAAATAACGAGCACTGTTCACCAGCGGAATGTACAAACCATACTTAACATCAAATCCGCCTGCATGTTCACCAAATCGTTCTGTGACCACACGTCCAAGTACATTTAATGTAGCTTTATGTTTAACCGTATTGCGAAGAACTGCATCCGAAAGTTCAGGAATCAGTCTGAACTTTTCATAAAAACTCGTGATCCATTCCTCCGCCAGACTTTGCTCACCTGCAACAAAACGCATGTCTGAAGCAATAATCAGATTACGAACAGGCTCCCAATTCAGATCCGAGCTCCAATCTGCTAATTGTTGTTTCCATGAGGCCAGTGTTTTTCTCCAGAGTGGCTCAGAGCACATGACTTTACCTTCGCACTTGGCGTAACCAAGCTCTTCTAACATATCCGTCATTCGCTGTCCGAGCTGAGCAAAATATTCCTCTTTACCTTCATGCGGAGTATCGCTAATGATCATGCCATTATCCTGATCACTCCATAACGTTGCTTCTTCCCTGCCGGAACTGCCAAATACGATAAAGGCATAGGGGACGGGAGGTTGGCCGAAGCCTTCCTCAACCATCCCCTGAATGCATAACTCTACTGCTTTCCGTGCAATCCGGTCATGCAGTTCATTTACCGTTTGGTACCACTCGATCGGCGACAAGGAAGCGGACAACAATTCCTGGAGCTCGTTCTGTAATATTACACGTTCCTGGCGCAGTTCTTGAGAAGACACCGCACCATCGATTCCCTTATAAGACCAGGAATAGTTTGTATACGAGATGGGTTCCATCATGTCCAGCCTCCTTGAAGCATGATTCAGCATCATTCACCTCAGGAGCTGAACGTACCACCATTGGATTTAGAATCTACATTTTTCATTTGTTCAGGGTATCCGTAAGTACCGTGCTCACTGATATCCAGACCCATTGTTTCTTCTTCTTCAGTAACACGGATGCCCATGATCGCTTTCATTCCACCCAGAATAATGAAGGACATGACCAGTACGAAGGCAAAAGCACCTGCCAGACCGAGAAGCTGTACGCCCAATTGGTGGAATCCACCGCCATAGAACAGACCCGCTTGACCTACACCAGCATTCTCGGCAAGTTCAGGAGTAGCGAACAAGCCCGTGGAGATCGCACCCCACATACCAGCAATACCATGCACGGAGAAAGCGTAGATTGGATCGTCAATTCCTTTACGATCGAAGTACTGTGCTGTGAAGAATGTGATGATACCCGCCAGAGCACCGATAACCAGCGCTGCCCAAGGTTCAACGAATGCACATGCTCCTGTAATCGCAACGAGTGCCGCAAGCACACCGTTTAACATGCTAGGAATATCAGACTTACCAAGTACTGCCCATGAGATCAACAGCGCAGCAACACCACCAGCTGCAGCAGCTACGTTAGTAGTTAATGCAACATAACCGAAGAACCCATCCCCCATGGCAGATAATGTACTACCTGGGTTGAATCCGAACCAACCGATCCAGAGGATAATAACCCCGAGTACGGAATACACTTGGTTGTGACCTGGAATGATGTTAGGTTTTCCGTCTTTGTTATATTTACCAATACGTGGTTTCAACAAGATGGTAGCTACCAATGCTGCAGTCGCACCAGTCAAGTGAACAACCGTCGATCCTGCAAAGTCTTGCATACCCAGCTCAGCCAACCAGCCGCCGCCCCATACCCAGTGAGCAACAACCGGATACATGATAATGGTATAAAGAGTACCGAAAACAATATATACGCTCATCTTTGCACGTTCAGCCATACCACCGCAGGCAATGGCCAGAGATACCGCCGCAAAGGCGAGGTGAAATACGAATTTAATAGTCAGTGGAACATCGGAGAAAGCCAGTGATTCGAAGGAAGCAGCCATCTTGTCACCACTCAGGAAGAACCCTGTTGTTCCAAAGAAGCTGTTACCATTACCGAAACCAAGACCGAAACCCAAAGCCCAGAAGGCAATAACTGAAATTCCCAGTGTCAGGATGGTCTTACCCGCAATGTGTCCTGCATTCTTCATTCGTGTTGAACCCGCTTCGAGTAAAGCAAATCCCCCTTGCATCAAGAACACGAGTACAACAGCCAAAAACGTAAAGGCTGAGTTCAAACCACTTTGAAGTTCAATGTTAGTCGGACCCTCCGCAGCCGCAAATGCGCTGACCGGAAAAGCGAACAAAGTAAGCATTACTAACACGGAAACCAACCATTTCTTTCTCATATACCCCACTCCCTCTTATGTTAAGTTTCTTCACATAACGTGAAACTCTTAATGTCATTATAAGCAGAAGAGAGGAAAGTTGACAAGAGTATTTTCATCAAAACTGAAAAATATTTCTGGGAATAAAGTCATACGTCTTTTTCTTGCACTTAAGTACATAATCACATTCTATGAGTACATAGATATAGAAATGCAGTATGCTGATTGCCAAAGCATAACGTTTGACTGTACGGTTAAAGATCATGTATCATACTTATTAGTAAGAAAATTGGGCGTAGTCTAGAAATTCACAAGTGGAAACTACAATTCCCTACATTTGAACTTGCAAGCGAGGTGAATATCATTGGGGATATGAAACTTTTTCGGATTGGCGAACTTGCCAAGACCGCTGGTGTTAGTGAACGGACGATTGATTATTACACGAAGCTTGGACTAATCGCTCCCGAAGAACGTACACAAAAAAATTATCGTCTCTATAGTAATGAAACTTTAACGAGGCTTGAACGTATTGTACAGATGAAACAAGAGAAGTATAGTCTCGACGAGATTAAGCAATCTCTTGAAAAGTGGCGTCTGGTTAGTACAGAAGAACAAGTTGCCAGCAAATTGACAACACTGGAGCTTCATGTACAACAACTTGAGCGAGAGGTTAACGAACTCAAACCGCTACTTGGAGAGATGAAACCTGTACAAGCACGTAAAATGATGGCAGGACTCCTCACCAAAAGTGCCGGTACAATGGAGGCACTAAAAATCTTGCTTGAGAACACCATGATGTAGCTTATTCTTAGAAAGCGGAGGAATGAATATGAGTTTTAATAACGGTATGTTCGTATTGATCATTATCGCCTTTTTGCTCTCTTTATGGGCGCAATTTCGCGTTAAAGGTACGTTTAGACGTTGGTCGGAGGTACCGAACCAGAACGGAATGACTGGTTACGATGCCGCTCGCCAGATGCTTGATGCTAACGGCCTGCACGATGTTCCAATTGAACCTGTACGCGGTACGCTCTCTGATCACTATGATCCGATCAATCGGGTTGTACGTTTATCAGAACCAGTATATTATGAAAACTCAATCTCAGCTGTTTCGGTAGCGTGTCATGAAGTTGGCCACGCCATTCAGCATAAAGAAAGTTATCCGATGCTGGCACTGCGTCACCGGATCTTCCCAATTGTGAACTTTGCATCCGGATTAGCTCCATTCCTGTTGATTGCAGGATTCATCTTCAATGCCATGAACCTTGTAGGTATCGGTATCATCTTCTTCTCCGTAACTGTAGCATTCCAACTCATCACTTTACCGGTTGAGTTCAATGCAAGTAATCGCGCTAGAGAGATTATGGTATCCGAAGGGTACATCCGTAACGAAGAAGAAAAAGGTGTTGCAAAGGTTCTGAATGCCGCAGCCTTGACTTACGTTGCTGCAGCGTTGATCTCACTGCTTGAGTTGATTCGTTATATCGGAATCTTCAACAGCCGCGATTAATTGGATACCTAATACAACAAAAACAATACCCCACCGTTAATCGGATGGGGTATTGTTTTGTTGTAAACCGAAATAATGAAGCAAAAATGAACGAAAGGACTGGGCAACCAGCGGCAGTTTGTCATCCGCACGGTGAATTAACCCGATGGTCCGTGTTACTTTGGGATGGGAGATGGCCACATGTGCCGGTTGCAAAGGATTGGTCTGGAATAACGCCATCTCAGGTAGCAGACTGACCCCCATGCCCGCAGCAACCAATCCGCGGATGGTGTCAGTCTCTTCCCCTTCAAAAGCGATCTTGGGTGTAAAACCAGCTTCCAGACAGGCATGCCACACAATAGGACGAAGAGAATAACCTTTACTAAACAATACAAATTTATCATCCTTGAGTTGTTCAAGCGCAATGGTCTCTTCACCAGCTAACGGGTGATTGGGAGGAAGGATCGCATGCAATTCTTCTGTGAGTACAATATCACCATCTACTTGATCATGCTTCTCTGGAAAAGGAGAAATAAATGCCAAGTCTACTTCTCCAGATAACACATCACGAATCAGTGTAGGGAACATCCCCTGCTTGAATCTGAATTTCACGTTAGGGTAACGCTGACGGAAAGCAGCCACAACGGAAGGAATGAGATGAATCCCCAGGCTATGAGGGAATCCAATTCGAATCTCCCCATGCTCCGGATCAAGAAACTCATGAACTTCCCCGACTGCCTTGTCCAAATCTTTTAATATACCTTCAATTCGTTTGCAAAAAAGCTGTCCCACTGCAGTCAACTGCAGGTTCCGCCCCTTTTGCATAAAAAGGTCCACGCCCAGCTCTTCTTCCAGCTGATGAATCTGACGACTCACCGCCGACTGTGCCACATGCAACTCTTCAGCAGCCTGTGTTACATGTTCCTTCTGTGCCACTTTCAAAAAGTAATGCAACTGTCTTAATTCCACTCGTCCTGATCGCTCCAATCTGTTATACCCTACTTATCCTGGATTGCATTCCATCTTGAGAACGTTCTGACTACCTCTTTAAGCTGCGGGGTTTCCACAATCTGATCAACAGTCCGTAAATAAAGAATCCACCCAACAATCCGCCAAGGTGAGCCATCCAGTTGATGCCTGACATGGCGAAAGAGAATATGATCCCGAACAAAAGCAACGTGTACATCGTTTTGCGCGAAGCCTCGTCCATCATCGTTCGCTGGAACAGCGCTACATACAGGAATGCACCATAGACGGCATAGATCGCTCCCGAAGCCCCTACCGAGATGGTAATACTCCCAACCGAGTTGTACCACGCAACAGCAAGAATATTACCCAATACACCGCCACCCAGGTACAATACACCATACCTTACCGACCCGAGCAACCGCTCCATTGGTGGTGCAAATACGATTAACGCAAAGCTGTTAAACAATAAATGACTGAAGCCCGCATGCAGGAACATGGATGTAATGTAACGCCACCATTCATGCGCGAACAGTTCATGATTCGTAAGTGCCCCGAATTTCAGCAGCACCATATTGTTTGTTGATCCACCGTTCACCGTTAACACAATAAACATGACTACATTGGCAATTAAAAAAAGCGACGTCAAAGGGAAATACTTCAAATAACCTTTCCAGTTCTCATAGCGAATAAATATCATAAATTTCTTCTTTCACTCCACCCTGTTCAGATCGGACTTACATCTCTGATCCATCGTAATGGTACATGTCCGAATTGGACAATGCCTTTCATAAAAGATTATAATGGATTTTGGCACGGATCACCAATTTATAAGGAGGAACATTATTATGACACAAGAACGTACAGGCGCAGCCACATTTAAAGGCAACCCTATTACATTGATCGGACCCGAACTGAAAGTGGGCGATCAAGCACCTGATTTTACACTGAGCAAGAACCTGGTTGAGGACGCTTCCCTGAAAGACTTCGCAGGCAAAATCAAATTAATCAGCGTTGTTCCTTCCCTGGATACTGGCGTATGCGATGCGCAAACTCGTCGTTTCAACGTGGAAGCTGGAGATCTCGGAGACAATGTTGTTGTCTTGACAGTAAGCGTTGACCTTCCGTTCGCTCAAGCCCGTTGGTGTGGAGCAGCTGGTGTTGACCGCGTAGTTACATTGTCAGACTACAAAACACGTTCTTTCGGTGAAGACTACGGCGTTCTGATCAAAGAATTCCAACTCGACATGCGCTCCATTTTTGTTTTGGATGCCCAAGACCGGATTACATATGTGGAGTATTTGCCTGAAATGACAGACTCCCCTAACTTCGAACAAGCAATTGCTGCTGTAAAAGCTTTGCTGTAGAAGTTATCATACGTTCAGAACAAAAGCGAGGAAGGTTAACCTTCACTCGCTTTTGTTATTTATCATCTATTTCAATCATTTGCTTTATACTTGCTTAGCTTTTTATCCAGTACAGAGAATAAGTTCATAATCGTGCGATAATTGGAACCCAAGTCTCCAAGTGAACCACGAGAAGCTGAATACATATCCACCGCACTGCGAACAGGACTTACCGAGATAATGGAAACTGTAATATCCATCGTCCGTCCAAAGGTAGTCCGCTTCTCCAGAATAACTTCTCCAACAGAAGGCACTTCATGCAGCACTTTATAACCCGGAATCTTTTTGAGTGTCGAAGAGACCTCTTCCCAGGCTCTGTCTTTGGATAAGTTATAATACCGTGTTTTTAATTTGGGATCCTTGGCTCGATCGCTGGTCCCCTCCATGCTGCGGATGATACCGACGAGCGTTCTCTTTAAGGTCAAGACCCTTCCTCCTTTGAATGTAACCGTTCCATTTATGTATCTTAGTGTAACATTGTTCAAGTAGTAACAAAAGGGCAAGCATCATATTTATCGTAAAACCAATCAAAAACATTCATCACAACTTAAAAACACCCTGAAATTCCTTCTAAAGAGGAAAAGTCAGGGTGCTGTACATGAAGATTTAGGAACCCGCCTATGCCGTCCGGCTACATTGTCTTATGAACCTGCTTGGCAGGTGGGTGACCGCAAAAATGCTTTTTGAAGTCCCCATGTCGTATAGACAGGGCTTTTCAGCAACATTCTGTGTTGATCTCCCGAAGACATCATCATTGGTTCAAAACAACGAATAACCGAAACGTACATCGCAGGATGTACAATTATTATATCCCTAACTGTGTAAAAAGTAAATGGCGATCCATCATGTTTTATTTTTGCAATGTAATGTTTTTGTCGTCTGATGGCTCAGATGTTTCACCATTCTCTGCTGATTGTTCAGCCAGCGCAGCAGCTTCCTCTTCTTCCTTCTTGAGTTGCATCTTCTCCATCTGCTCCTGCATCTTGTTGAAGGTTGCGTAGAAGTTAAAGAAAGCAAACCAAGCAATGATACTGATAATGAAGAAAACAAACAAGACCGGATAACGGAAACCGATGTAGAACAGCAATCCACTTCCCAGCAATGTGGAAAATACACGGAATGGTCTGATCAGCGTAAGCAATACCGCGTTTTTGATAATGAGTCCGATGGACATATGATAGTGTACAACCATCGAGAAAAAGTTAAAGAGTGATACGAATAACAAGAGAAGCAGTACTAACATGATGATTCCCACGAGCTGCATATTGCGGAACTGCGTCATGTACACGGTATAATCCAGATACATAATCGCGAACAGCAGTGTGTAAAAAATGCCCCCAATTAAACTTTGCTTGTAGTTTTCCTTGTAACCTACAAAGAAAGTACGGAAGATCGGAACATCCGTATCGCCCATATTCCATTTACGAACAACCGTAAACAGCGCCGAAGTCGCCGGGAACAGTGTAAGCGGTGCCACAATAGCTATAGCCCAGTTCATTTGCAATGATTCGTTTGCGAGGTTCTGCTGCATCACGAGCAGTTTCATAATCAAGAAAAACAAGAACGGAGACGAACAAATAGCCCACAACAGATTGGTTGCGGCCAGTCTCGTAATCCACTCTGTAAGCCGGTAGATCCCACCCATAGCTCCTTTAAATTCCAAACATTTCTCCTCCTCTGCAGCCTTGCGAATTACCTTAAGTCTAATATTAATATACCTTATTATAGATAGGAAAAGCCAGTACTTCCCGAAAAGAGATCGTCATTGTCCTTAGCTAGCGCTTCTGGCCACTTCTGACAGTGAAATAAAATGATTGCAGGCGCTTTGAAAATAAAAAAATGGAGCAGTTGCCCGCTCCATTTATCAGATCATACGTTTATATTACTCGAAAGAAGAATCTTTCGCTGGACGACGTCCTTCGTTACTGCTTGGACGCGGTTTGCGGTCACGGTTGTAACCACCTTCTCTGCTTCCACCGCCAGTGCTGCTGCCGCTGTTACGATCACGGTTGTAACCGCCACGTCCGCCGCCACTGCTGTTGCGATCGCGGTTGTAACCACCACCACTGCCACCGCTACCACTTGTGCGGTTACCGCTGTAACCCGATGGTTTACGTCCGCCAGATCGAACATCCGGTTTACGACGTTTTGCACGGATTGGGTCTTCAGGAGTCAGATCAACTTGAGCATCTTTCTTGTCACCTGTCAGGAGCTTCAGTGCAGCCGACAACAGTTGAACAGAATCATATTGCTCAAGCATTTGAATCGCAATACCTTTGTATTCGTTCAGTTCGCCTGATTGTACGATTTCCAGCAAGCGCTCTGCTGTCAAACGTTGTTTACCTTCAACCGCTTCTGCCATTGTTGGCAGTGGTTTACGTGGAATACGGTGACGTGTTACACGCTCGATGAAGTGCAAGTGATCAATCTCACGCGGTGTAACGAAGGACCAAGCAGCACCCTCTTTACCCGCACGACCTGTACGACCGATACGGTGAACATAGCTCTCCGGATCTTGCGGAAGGTCAAAGTTAACAACGTGAGTTACACCAGATACGTCGAGACCACGTGCAGCCACGTCTGTTGCAACGAGTACGTCAATGCTGCCGTCACGGAACTTACGCATTACCGCATCACGTTGATTCTGGGACAAGTCACCATGAAGACCGTCTGCAGAATATCCACGTTTTTGCAAAGCTTCAGCCAATTCGTCAACACGACGTTTTGTACGTCCGAATACGATCGCCAGTTCAGGAGATTCCATATCCAACAAACGGCTCAATGCTTCGAATTTTTGACGCTCAGGTACTTCGATATAGGATTGGTCAATCAATGGTGCACTAACATGTTTCGGAATCACAGAAATGTGTTCAGGATTGTTCAAGAATTGTTGTGCCAATTTTTGAATGTTAGGAGGCATTGTTGCTGAGAACAGCATCGTTTGGCGTTCGTCTGGAACTTGTTTCAGGATGGATTGGATATCCTCCATGAAACCCATGTCGAGCATTTCATCTGCTTCATCCAGTACAACAGTTTGTACATCATCTAGTTTGATTGTTTTGCGGTTGATGTGGTCAAGGAGACGTCCAGGTGTACCAATGATGATTTGTGGTTTTCTTTTCAGTGCACGGATTTGACGCACGATATCTTGTCCGCCGTAGATTGGCAGGGAGCGAAGACCTTTGAAGCGAGTAAGTTTTTCGATCTCTTCAGCAACTTGAATTGCAAGTTCACGTGTAGGTGCCATAATAAGGGCGCGGATTTTCTCGTCACTTTTTGTGATTTTGCTGATCAACGGAATACCGAATGCAGCTGTTTTACCCGTACCTGTTTGAGCTTGACCAATCAAATCTCTGCCTTCGAGTGCCAAAGGAATCGCTTTGGATTGGATCGGTGTTGCTTCTTCAAACCCGAGCTCAGTGATGGCTTGCAGCACCAGTGGTTCAAGATTGAAATCTGTAAAGTTTAAATTTGTCAAAATTATTCATGCTCCTTTTATATGGTGGACATGGTGGACAATCCACTTTGTTGTCTGTATTCTTAAGTAGCGTTAATATTTATAGGGTATCCCAACGGGACGAATTATTTTCACTAACGAATATAATTCCATGAATGGGTCCCCAACATAAGACTAAAACTACATACATGTGTTTGAAACATTTCAAAATTTTATTGCTCCATTTAGGAAAAGTTTCCTACTCAAGAATATCCACAAATTATTATATCACAAAACAATTCAAGATTACCAGCAATCTGGTTTTAAATATAAATGAGGTGATTAAATTGCCCAAAATAATTTGGCACTCTTTAGTGATCATTTTGGGTGCTGCAGCTATTGCCTGCGGCTTTAACTGGTTTTTGGTCCCCCATCAGCTTTTAAGCGGCGGGGTGTCCGGTATTTCAATGCTTCTGGGTTATTTTACAACGTTGAATCTTAGTATAATGTATTTTGTTCTTAACATTCCCCTGCTCATTGCAGGTTGGTTTATTCTTGGACGACGCTTCATTACATTAAGTATTCTTTCGGTAGCAGCCACTTCCTGGTTCATTGCGCTTCTGCCTGTTTTTGCTGTGGCAACAGACCCTTTACTTAGTTCTGTTTTTGGCGGTGTGCTTATTGGAATGGGCACTGGCGTTTCCTTCCGAGTCGGTGGCTCCACAGGAGGACTCGACATTGTTGGGTCCATTTTCACGCGTAAACGAGACTTTCCGATTGGTACGGTAATGGCTGGCATGAACGGTTCGATTATTATGCTTGCAGGATACCTGAGTGACAATTGGAATACAGCCTTGGCCTCCATGGTATCCATTTACATTACAGGCAAAGTGCTTGATCTGATTCATATCAGTCACGTCAAAGTAACGCTGTACATTATTACAAACGAAACCGAAGCCATGTTAAAAAAATTACTTGTTCGGCCTCGTGGAGTTACCAAAATTAAGACTCAGGGAGCATACACGGATATTGAGAAGGACATGCTCATGACCGTTACCACCCGCTACGAGTTGGTTGAAATTAAACGTATTATCAAGGATACAGATCCAAACGCTTTTGTTAACATTGTGGAAACGGTTGGTGTTATGGGTTCATTTCGCAGAAGTTGAGACACCTGTACGGTTAACAATTCACAACATTGTGGTATAATAACGGTGTACGGCTCCTAAATATGTTGTATAGCAGGTTCAACCCTTCAATTTCACAGGCCATATGCTTTCCCGAATCGCGCCGAATGACTTACCATTTTGGAATTCGAGTAGGAAAGGGTGATTATTGTGGATATGGAAACGGTAAAACTGTTTGAGATTGTCAACAGATGGTGCCCGGAAATGCTCCCTTTCTTGAAACCGAATGAACTCGACTCACTGATAGTCCTCCGGGATGGGCTGGGCATCCTGGAACAGGGAGACGCAATGGAAATCATTCAGTACAGTATTTGTGAGCATCAAAATGAGATTTACATTCAATAATTTTTTTTCAGATTGATCACGCCGCTTCTTGCAGAGGATTTCCTCAGCAGGAAGCGGTTTTCATTTTTTCCATGTGTTTCATTACTTGCTTAATATGGTTAAAAGCCCAGAGGCTTTAATGTATAATTCATACATGGAATGCACACATAAGGGAGTGGAAATGAATGAACATGTTTTGGGCTTTACTGGCTATGGCCTTTGGAAGCTTTGGTGGTGCCCCCGCAGTGGCGGATCAGGGAAATCCCCAGTTCCAATCGTTAACCAACAGTTTTAACACTGCAATCATCCAATCTCAAAAAGATCAGGTCGTTATTGATGCCGATAACCCACCTGCCAAAATGGATCCTCAACCTGACGCACCTGTGGTCAAAGGTATTTACGTCACAGCCTACAGCGCTGGCGGCGCACGTATGAAAGAATTGTTGGAACTGACAGACAGTACAGAACTGAATGCCATGGTCATTGATATCAAAGACGATCTCGGATACATAACTTATCCCACAGAAAACAAAGCGCTTCAGAAAATGGGTAAATCCCAACCTTTTATTCGGGATATCGATGCCTTGATGAAACGATTGCAAAAACATGAGGTCTACCCGATTGCACGTGTCGTTGTATTCAAAGATACGATTCTTGCCAAGAAAAATCCGGAGCTCTCCTTCCGCAACAAGGATGGATCTGTCTGGGCCAATGGCAAAGGCGACAGCTTTGTGAATCCGTACAGCAAGGAAGTATGGGACTATAACATTGAGATTGCCAAGGAAGCTGCCAAGCTTGGATTTAAAGAGATTCAATTTGACTACGTTCGTTTCCCGGAAGGATTCGAAACTCGAGCCGATGTCCTGAAATATACCAAATCCGACAAGTCACGAGTGGATGTTGTAGCTGAATTCGTGCAATATGCACGCAAGGAGTTGGCCCCGCTAGGTGTTCGGGTCTCGGTTGATATTTTCGGTTACGCCGCTTCTGTACCTGCGGCTGAGGGCATTGGACAGGATTTTGTTAAAATATCCGAAAACGTGGACGTGATCTCACCGATGGTATACCCTAGTCACTATTCTACTGGCTGGTATGGGGTCAAGGACCCTGACAAAGATCCTTACACAACCATCAAGGGTTCAATGGAAGATACACACAAGAAACTGGACCCTACCAAAGAACTCAAACCCGTCATTCGTCCGTGGATTCAGGACTTCACAGCAAGCTGGCTGGGCAGTGGGCATTATATCAAGTATGGCAAGAAACAAGTGGAAGACCAGATTAGAGCGATGAAGGACATGGATGTGCATGAATATCTGCTCTGGAATGCGTCCAACCGTTATACATCAGGTGTACAATATAAGTAATCCGCACTCTTTCATACTTCTCATTTCATCCAACCTCGTTCTGCTTGAAGCGGAGCGAGGTTTTTTGGTGTTCATTTTTCTCTGACTGCCCCACTCTGCTTCTGTCCCTATTCAAATTGAACAAAATCCACTACAATAAATAGCTGTCCAGATATGACACTTGGATGACATCTCTTTAGAATAGCGAGGCACTGCCAGTGAACATGAACACAACAAGTTTTTCCCAAAAAGTGAAGCAATTCCTGATTATATTTTTGCCCATCTTTACCACTCAAATCGCCCTCTCTGCCATGTCGTTCTTCGACACCAATATGTCAGGCAAGTTTTCTCCGGCCGACCTTGCAGGCGTCGCAATCGGCACAAGTCTGTGGATGCCAGTTCAAACTGGACTAAGCGGGATTCTGATCGGTATTACACCTGTCGTTTCCCATCTGTTAGGTTCCAAACGTAATGATCAGATCGGGTATAACGTCATCCAGGCGTTGTATCTAGGGATTGCAGTCAGTCTAGTCGTTATCGGAGCCGGGGCGTTGTTACTTGGCCCTATACTGAACGGAATGCCTCTAGAGCCCCGGGTTGCCCAAGTTGCCTTTTATTTTTTGTGTGCACTCGCTTTTGGCATTATCCCGCTCTTCGGATATACGGTGCTGCGCAGCTTCATGGATGCACTTGGCCAGACACGGACTACGATGTTCATTACGCTGGTTTCCCTGCCCGTTAACATCATTCTAAATTATCTGCTGATATTCGGCCGCTGGGGCTTTCCACAATTGGGCGGTGTTGGCGCTGGAGTTGCTACAGCATGTACATACTGGCTGATCTTTCTTATTAGTCTCTTTTTTGTCCATCGGGTCGAACCTTTCGCCCAATATGGCATTTTCCGTCGATGGACCCGTGTATCATTGTCCAAATGGAAAGAGTTACTCCAGATTGGAGTGCCCATCGGATTCGCGACTTTTTTCGAAACGTCCATCTTCGCTGCTGTGACTTTAATGATGAGCCGTTTCGATACCACAACAATTGCTGCCCATCAGGCGGCGCTGAACTTTGCTTCTACGCTCTACATGTTGCCTGTGAGTATATGTATGGCTCTTACGATCCTTGTGGGTTATGAGGCAGGTGCGGGGCGTCTGAGAGATGCCAGACAATACAGTCTGCTTGGAATTGGTGGAGCCATCGGGCTCTCACTGCTGACAGCGATCGTGTTGATTGTGTTCGGCGAACAGATTGCAGGCGTGTATTCAAACGATCGAGAGGTCATTGCACTTACGCAGCATTTCCTCATTTACGCCATTTTCTTTCAGATCTCGGATGCGATTGCCACACCGACCCAAGGAGCATTGCGTGGCTACAAAGATGTGAATCCGGCACTGATCATTACGTTCATAGCGTATTGGATTATTGGGTTGCCTGTAGGTTATCTAACTGCTACGTATACTTCACTCGGCGCCTTCGGATACTGGATTGGCCTCATTGCCGGCCTTGCTGTAGGAGCAACAGCGCTTCTCTGGAGACTCTTCCTGATACAAAAACAAGCGGCACTCCGTAAGGCGTAACATCGATATACTCACTCCGTGAAACAACAAAAAGAGCACAATCCACGGGACTGTGCTCTTTTTGCTTATGAATCGAGTTATTGGGACAAACGTTGTGCAAGCTCGTAAGTCACCATATCGAAATCTTTTTTTGTGTTAACCACTTTATCAATATCCGTCAGGGTAAGCTCACCCTTGATAATGCCACAACCTTTGTCTGTCTCGCCTGCGATCAGACTACGAACAGCGAAGTCACCTAAACGGCTTGCCAGGTTACGGTCGAATGGAGTTGGCGTCCCCCCACGCTGAATGTGACCCAGAACGGTTACACGCGGCTCATACGTTGGGCAACGTTCCATCAGTTCTTTTGCTACATCCTCACCTTTGCCTACGCCTTCTGCAACGATGATAATACTGTGACGTTTGCCATGTGCAAAGTTAGCTTTCATCCGATCTGCTACTTCGTCCATATCAAATGGAACTTCTGGGACAAGAATCGTTTCAGCACCCGAAGCAAGTCCGGCATGCAGCGCGATATCTCCACAGTGACGACCCATAACTTCAACGATGGAAGAACGTTCGTGTGAAGACATCGTATCACGTAATTTGTTCACTGCATCAACTACTATGCTTACAGCTGTATCAAATCCGATGGTATAGTCGGTGAATGAAACATCGTTATCAATCGTTCCTGGCAGACCCATGGTATTAATGCCCAGTTTGCTCAGTTTATTCGCTCCGTTGTAGGAACCATCCCCACCGATAACAACCAGACCGTCAATGCCACGCGCACGCAAAATGTCCGCACCTTTTTGCTGACCTTCAGCGGTATAGAACTCCTTGCAACGTGCCGATTGAAGAACCGTTCCCCCACGTTGGATGATATCCCCTACACTCCGCAAATCCATTGGGAAAATGTCATTATTCAAAAGACCCTGGTATCCACGTTGAACTCCAAATACTTCGAGACCGTGAAACAGTCCGCTGCGAACAACCGCACGAACAGCCGCGTTCATCCCCTGTGAATCACCACCGCTCGTTAATACTGCGATTTTCTTTACTGCTGTCATGATGTTTCTTCCTCCTCTAGTTTCACTTCAGGCTCCGCAATATCACACCTGACTTACATATTTTTCCGTATCCAGCGACTGAAAATGAAGAAAAATATTCTTGTGATCGGACTATTTTTCAGCAGACGTTTGGATACGACGCGAACTTCCTGTTGTTCGCTGACTTTGGGATCAGACAGGTAAATGGCAATCAGTCCTTCGATGATCATCCGGTGAAAGGAGCTTCCCGGAATCTTCTGTACATCGCTGCGTGCCATCTCCACAATAAAAGCAATTCGGTCCAGCATGGTCTCCACATTCTCATAATAATTGCAGAAGTTGAGATCTCCCCCGATGCGGTCCTCATCCTGATCAATTAAATAATCGAGCATAATGTGCAATGCGCATACATGTGGGAAATAGGCCGTGTGGATCGAAGCCGCTTGCTCTTCAGTCAACTGATCGTCACTCGCAGCCAGAAACAGCATGAAAACGCCCAGTGTAGAGCCAGTTGCAGCAGCAAATTCGTTCCAACGAAACTGAGGTGTGCGATGACGATGCTCCGACCACCATTCGAGCAGTGCCGTTTCTCTCAGTTCCGGCTTGATATGCTTATATACCTGCAGGTCCGTGTATAGGCCTGCCAGATCCTGAATTTGGGGCTTGGCGGACGTATAGCCTGGTAACTGACGGGTCAGTTCCTGACATGTGGTCACCAGATTCCGCAGATATCCGCCGTCATCCTGCTCCTCACGGAGGGCATAATAATTGACGGGAATTGCTTCGGGATCTACCGCATCAAGCATGGATTGATGGAGAAGACGAAAGTCATCCGGGTCCATCGACGTGCTGCGGTCGCACAGATTGTCCAAATAATCACTAATAGTTTGATATGAAACGATCAGCGGAATCAGAATGTGCCTGTTGGGCAAATCAGCTAATGCGTAGACGGTTCCGCCTTCACAGTGAAACTGTTTATCCTTCAGACTGGCAAGTGCCTGTGTACGCAACTCCTCATTCGGAATCGCCTCAGCTTGAGCACGCCATCCATTCAATGCCTTCCGTGTTTCCGGAATGGTGTATTTGTACACCCCTCTCATCAATGCCAGCGGTCCACGCGGATATTGATGACGTTTTCGATTTGATTGGCTCAAAATAAATGTGCCTCCACTTGGTTGAATACGTATTAGAGCGATTTTTAACCATTCCTATTATAATATGATCCCCTTAATTGTACAAATGATCTGCCGCATATTCCGCATAAAAAATCGCATCCGCGTCCAAAACTTTGTGATATACTAGGCATATTTCATCCATCAAAGGAGTCGTTGACATGTCGTCAAGTGAATCACTTTCGTGGAGACGGTTATTTTCTTTTTTTGTGCCACTTGGCATTTCCGCCTCTCTCGTCACCATTTCTCACGTCATCATAAACAGCACATTAGCACGTTCCGCTCATCCCGAGACGGTTATTGCCAGCTATGCCATCGCTGGTAGCTTGTTAACCCTCACGGAACGCCCCTCCACCCTGCTGCGGCAAACCTGTTCCGCACTGGTTCGCGATCGCCTTTCCTTTCAGGCCCTCACGTTTGTGACCAAAATATTTCTTGCCTGTGTGCTTCTCATTGGATTTCTCATCGTATACTCTCCCGTTGGTACCGGGGTGTTCAAATACTTGTTTGGTGTAAGTCCGGATCTGCTGAACAAAGTCATCGACGTATATGAAATTCTCATGTATGTGAGTATCTTTTCAGTGATCCGCAACATCTATCAGGGGATCATCATTACGAATAACCGCACCAAGTGGTTAACCATTGGGATGGTATTCCGTTTAGCCGGCATGTACGGCCTATCCCTCTATTTCATATACACAGACAGCATTGACAGTGGACGTGTAGGCGCTATCATTTTTGCTGCGGGCATGATGATTGAAGCGCTCGTCAGCTTTCTGGAGGGAAACAGCATCAAACGCAAGATGCCAGCCAAGCTTAAGGATCATCCCGTCGAGAGCAAGGGAGACGTATTTCGCTTTTATAAGCCACTGCTGTTATCCAGCTTTGTAGCGCTGTTCATAGGACCGGTTATTAACATTGTACTGGGCAAAACGACCGGGATTGCACTAGCCATTTCGTCCTTTGCCATAGCAAGCAGTCTGATGCAGTTGATGCTAAGCTTCTTTACATACATCCATCAGATCGTGCTGAATTTCTACCTTGTGGACGCCAAACTGGTACGAAAATTCGCACTTGTCACCGGATTTATTCCGTTTGCGATGATGGTGTCGATTGCCTATACCCCCTTGGGACCATGGGTACTCGAAAATGTCATGAGCGTTCAGGGCGAACTTTTGCAACAAAGTCTGTGGACATTGCGTGCGTTCGTCTTATTTCCGCTGATCTTCCCTTTTCTGGATTTCAGCAATGGCCTCATTCTGCTTCGCGGTCAGACAAAAACGATGTTTCGTTCGCAAACTGCGAATGCAATCTGCACAGTAATTGTGCTTCTTATACTGGTTAGTATCTTTCCTGCGTGGAACGGCATGATTGGCGCTGTTGCCCAATCCCTTGGCCTGCTCGCCGAACTCATCATTGTCTGGCTTGTCATCCGGCGCACGAAGCAAGAACCTACGATGTCCGTGCCGAAAGCCCGTAAATCAACATCCCTGAAAGGGTAATAAAATCATTGAATTGTTATCAGGATTGGAGTCTCTCATCATGAAATTAAGTCACAACGCCCGCCCGGATCAGAACTGGCTCCGGGCTCTCATGTTCACCATCTTTGGTTCCACCGTTCTGGTGGTATCATACTTCCAGCTTTACTTCAGTCATCTGGGCTTCAGTCGGGCTGAGATTGGATATCTCTACGGAATTGGCCCCCTCATCTCTGTGTTCTCCAATATGTTCTGGAGCATGGCCAGCGACAGATACCAAACGGTACGCAAAGTGATGATCATTCTGCTTGGTGGTCAATTGATCACAGGGATCATGCTCGCCAATGCAACAACTTTCGGTCAGGTATTTGTACTCGTGACCCTGTTTTACTTTTTCTATTATCCGGTCTATCCTCTCTCCGATACGATGGCCATTACAACGGCCAGCAAGTACGGCCGAAATTTCACTTCCATTCGAGTCTTCGGATCGATCGGTTATGCCTTCTTTGCATTAAGTATCGGGTATTTCCTTGGATCTTTTGGTCCAGCATGGACAATTTGGGTCTGCGTTGGTCTTGCTGCAACTACACTATTGATCAGTTTTCAATTGAAGGATCAACCTTCGGGGAGCAGTAGCAAAATGGATCTATCGGGGTTATGGGCTATTCTGAAACGCAGAGATGTGCTCACTTTTTTTGGCTGTGTATTTTTGCTTGCCATGGGACATCGCATGAACGAAGCATTTCTTACCATCACGCTAAAAGATCTGGGTGCCAGCGAGGGGCTGATCGGCTGGTCTTTGCTGATCTCTTCCGTAAGTGAAATCCCCATATTTCTACTTCTCAGCAAGTATGGAAACCGTTATAAAGAACTGCCGCTAATCGCTTTTGCTGCACTGATGTATACGGTTCGTTTGCTTCTCATGTCCATATCCGATACACCAGCAGCTGTCGTTGCAATTCAGACGATGCACAGTGTGACCTTTGGTATTTTCTACGTTACGGCGGTCCGTTATATCATTCGCCTAGTTCCGGACGGCTACAGAGCTACGGGTATGGCTTTGTTCACCATTGTCTGGTCCAGTGCTTCGGGACTTCTTAGCGGAACGTTAGGCGGACTGCTGCTGGAACATGCAGGCAGACAAACCTTCTATCTCACCGCTATGGTTTTCTCCCTGGCTGCACTGATCGGTTTCGGATTGAAGTTATGGTCCAGCATGACCAATCGCGTCCCCTGAACACACAGGGAACATACACCGTATTCAACCGTTATTTACACTGAAAATTTTAGAATCAAAAAAAGCACAGCCTCCCTTGGGGGACTGTGCTTAGGTTCTTAATATTCAGCTATAAATTTATCATATATAAGAAGTCCGTTGACCGGAAAAATTCTTACAGTTTGTTTACGTTAGCTGCTTGAGGACCACGGTTTCCATCAGTGATTTCGAATTCTACCGCTTGACCTTCTTCCAATGTTTTGAAGCCATCTCCTTGGATTGCGGAGAAATGTACGAATACGTCCTCGCCGCCTTCAACTGAAATAAAGCCATAGCCTTTTTCTGCGTTAAACCATTTAACTGTACCTTTCAAATGAAAAACCTCCTAAAAATATCGCCATCTATGGCGAATACCTTTATTATACTGTATGGGCTTCCATTTTGCAATTTATCTTTCCATAAATGTCGAAAAAATTTGCTTTGAATCGTAGGGTACGGTATCATTTTACCAAAACCGTTAGTTTGGAGACTACCTATGATAAAAAAACATGAAATATACAAAACAGACAAGTGGAATATGATGACCGTAGAAGTTCAAGGCAAATATCTCGTACTGCGAGAAATTTCGGAAGAGTGGGGCGAAGAATGCCATACTTTCCTAAGCCGTCCTGCATTAATGCACTGGGCTGAACGCCGTTTCCCAAAAGCAGACTTTGAGAACCGTGAGGATGAATGGCGTCAATTGATGGCTGCCTTCAAAGGGGTCTAACCCATGCAGCTTGACTCTAGCAATGTCGTCATCTTTATTATCCTTGCCTTCTCCCTTGGTATTGTGCTTATTCTGGGACGCAATTCCATCCCGGATCGACTGAGACGCGGAATGGCGCTTATTGCTACCCTGCTCATTTGTTTCGCCTTTTTCCTGATCGTTTATTTTCTGTATAACATGGGAGCCTAATCAAGGGGACCCAGATATTCAAATATTTCAACGTGCCTAAGGTCATACTATACGAGATTATTCGTATCGTAAGGAGGAAGGCCGTTGAAATACCAGAAATCGCTATCTGTTATCCTGGTACTTAGTCTGATTCCTTCGTCTCTCTCCGCACAGGCAAGCGAGACGAAGGCAGCTTCGTCCAACCATTCATCAGATCATCAAAGGAGGATTTCCATGAGTCAATTATTGAAACGTTCCGAGGTGCCAGCTGAACATAGCTGGAAACTGGAAGATTTATTTGCCGATCAGAAAGCCTGGGATCAAGAATATGAAGAAGTATCGTCTTTGACCAAGAAGGCCTCCGAATTCCAAGGCAAACTGAATCAACCTGATGTACTCAAATCTTGCTTCGAATTCGAAGATGAGATCAGCCTCAAAATAGAACGCCTCTTTGTGTACGCACGCATGCATCAAGATGAAGACACAGCTAATCCTACATATCAAAACCTGTCCCAAAAAGCCCAGAAATTAGGCGTACGGGTTGGTGAAGCACTTTCTTTTGTCACACCGGAGATTCTTTCCCTGCCTGATGATCAGTTGGACGCATTTATTGCGAACGAAAAACTCTCTGCTTATACATTTACGCTGGAAGAGATGAAACGCGAAAAAGCCCATGTTCTTAGCCAAGCTGAAGAGGCTTTGCTTGCACAGGTAGGCAACCTTTCACAAGCACCACAGACCATCTTCAGCATGCTGAATAACGCCGATCTCAAGTTTCCAAGAATCAAGGATGAACATGGTAAGGAAGTCGAGCTGACACACGGCAGCTACATTCAGTTCCTGGAGAACCCTAACCGTGAAGTTCGCGAACGTGCCTTCAAAGCGGTATACGAAACCTATGCTAAACAGAAGAACACAATTGCCGCTGCCTTGAACGCAAATGTAACCAAAAATATGTTCTATGCTAATGTTCGGAAGTACCCTTCCGTGATGGAAATGTCCCTATATGGAGATAACATCCCAACGGATGTGTATACCAATCTGGTAGACACCATTCACGAGAGCCTTCCGTTATTGCATCGTTATATGGACCTGCGCAAAAAGTTGCTGGGTGTGGATCAATTGCACATGTACGATCTGTTCGCTCCACTCGTAGACGAATACAAAATGGATATTACCTATGAGGAAGCGAAACAAACGGTCAAAGATGGTCTGAAACCACTCGGCAAGGACTATGCTGACGCATTGCAGACTGGATATGATAACCGCTGGATCGATATATATGAGAATGAAAATAAACGTTCTGGCGCATATGCCTGGGGCGCTTATGGCACTCACCCGTATGTCTTGTTGAATCACAAAGATAACCTGAACAGCATGTTCACACTCGCACATGAAATGGGTCACGCTTTGCATTCACATTACTCGGATACAACACTTCCGTATCGTGATGCCCAGTACACCATCTTCCTGGCAGAGGTTGCATCCACGACCAACGAAGCGTTGCTCATGGATTACCTGCTTAACAAATCAACAGATCCAAAGGAAAAATTGTATCTGTTAACCTATTATGCCGACCAATTCCGTACAACGGTATTCCGTCAGACCATGTTTGCTGAATTCGAGAAAATCATTCATGAACGTGCGGAACAAGGTGACGCATTAACACCACAATTGTTATCCGAGATCTATTATGATCTGAACGTTAAATATCACGGAGAAGGCATGGCTGTTGACAAAGAAATTGAAATGGAATGGGCTCGTATTCCCCACTTCTATAACAGCTTCTACGTTTACAAATATGCTACAGGCTTCTCCGCAGCGACAAGCTTTTCCAAGCAAATCCTGGAAGAAGGCCAACCGGCTGTTGACCGATATCTTGGCTTCCTGAAGAGCGGTGGCAGTGATTACTCCATCAACATTCTGAAAAAAGCAGGTGTGGATATGTCTACACCACAGCCAATTCGTGAAGCCATGAGTGTGTTCAAGGAATTGATTGAACAGATGGAGCAGCTAACCAAATAAGGTTGTCTTTCCATGTGACCTGCATCCCTTGCCCGTTTGGGCAGGGGATTTTATCATCATTGCAAGATGCAACATACCCGAATACGGGTAATGCATATCTAGTTCTCAATTGTTCAACAAGGAGGCAACACCATGAAAATGCAATGGGCACTCATAGCAGGTCTTGTTTTTGCATTGCTCACGGGAATCTTTGCGGTCATTAATGTGGATTCCGTACAAGTCAACCTGTTATTTAACACGGTACAAATCCCGCTAATCTTGCTGATTCTCGGTTGTACCCTGATCGGTGGAATTATTGTAGGGTCATATGGCATCTATCGCCAATACAGACTGCAACGCGAGAACAAGCAATTGAAATTGCGTGTATCTGAATTGGAGAGTTCCGCGACAAGCAAATCTACGTTGGATTCTTTCAAATCGATGGATTCGCTTGACTCAAATGAACCCGACAGCCTACTGGAGAATGATTCGATCCAGAGTCAGCGCAAAGGAAACCCTACGGGAACACTGTAACCAATCAGAGACAGCCTGCTGGCGAGTCAGGAATGGTAGTATCACATTCTCTCCCCCAGACAGGCTGTATTTTGTTTCACACCATACCCATGATCCGAGGAGGAAATTACACAATGAGTTTTACAATTGATGAATCATACGTTCTGTCTTTTCTGAAAAAATTACTGGACACACCAAGCCCAAGTGGTTACACACATCATATTATCGAGATGATCCGGAAGGAAGCAGCAGCAGTGGGCATCGCCTGTGAGCTGAATAACAAGGGCGGTGCGGTGCTTACATTGCCCGGACAGGACTCTTCCAAGACCATCGCTTTAAGCGCCCACGTGGATACGCTAGGGGCCATGGTACGCTCGATTACATCCTATGGCACATTGAAGCTTACCTCTGTCGGTGGGTTTTCGATGCAAAGTATCGAAAACGAATATTGCACCATCCATACACGGGATGGAAAGACATACACAGGCACCATTCTCTCCCTTCATCCGTCTGTACACGTCTATCCGGATGCACGCACCTTTGAACGGACCGAGAGCCATATGGAAGTTCGAATCGATGAGGTCGTCTCCTCCAAGGAAGATGTGTTGAAACTCGGGATCTCTGTCGGCGACTTTATCTCCTTTGATGCTCGCGCAGTCATCACGCCGAGTGGTTATATCAAATCACGTCATCTGGACGACAAAGCCAGCGTAGCTGCCCTCTTTGGCATCCTTGAGTCTGCACATCGTGAAGGCTGGAAACCATTACATAACGTCTCTCTGCTTATCTCGAACTATGAAGAAGTTGGACATGGCGCATCGTATATCCCTGCGGAAATCAGTGAAATAATCGCTGTAGACATGGGAGCTATGGGTGATGACCTGAGCTGTAAAGAAACTGACGTTTCCATATGTGCCAAAGATTCTTCTGGCCCTTATGACTACGATATGACCAGTCGTCTCATTGAACTGGCCAAACAAGATGGAATGGATTACGTCGTGGACATTTATCCCCACTATGGCTCAGATGGCAGCGCAGCATTGCGCGGAGGAAACAATATCCGTGCAGCACTGATCGGTCCTGGAGTTCACGCATCTCATTCCATGGAGCGTACACATAAGGATGCTGTCCTGAATACAGCACGATTGCTCACAGCCTACATTACAACCAAATAAAAAAGAATCATTGATCGACGAAATTATCATGGCATGTTCGTCTAAGCAGAAGGCCCCTTCCAAGCACACAATTCGGTGTGCTTGGAAGGGGCCTTTGTTGTCATTTCTTTTAATCTGCCTGTTCGACATATGCATGATACTTACGATCCAATATCTCTAACTCTGCCTTATGGTCACGCATTTCATTTCTTAACACATGCATGGTTTTCCGAACGGCACTCAGTCCATCCTTCACCTGACGTTCGGCTTTGCGAATTTTGTCCTGAACCATCCAGTCCACGAAGAGGTTATCGAAGAAATAGTCTGCGAATGAAAGCAGACCTCCCAGATGCAGATCCGCGTGTACAGCCATCTCTATATCCTCCAACTCCTTCTGGAATCGTCGTAGACGCTTACCTGCATCCATGATGGCGACCTGAGCGTCATCCATTCGTCCTCGCTTGATATGTGTGGAGATCACTCCACCACCCATCATGTCATATACACCCCAATTACCTGCCGAAGACAAAGCCTTCTCGGCACGTTCAAGGGCATAGAGCAGGTATTCCCCCTCCCGGAAAGCTTCATCCAGTTCCTGAAGCTCACTTGCCAGATGTTCCCGATTCTCAGCCATCTGTTGCAATTCCGCATCCTGGTCCAGCAGTCGACCTTCCTTCTTCCCCCACAGCGCGTTGTAATCGCTTTGCCAGTATTGATACTGCCGCCCGCCCTCCAACTCCTGCTCCACATGAATTCGTTGCTCCTGTACGTCTTGTAACATGCGACAAGCGGTATCGTATGCAGCCTTGCTTTCCATCAGTTCGAGTTCTTCCTTCTCCAGCCGCTCCGTTTTCTTGCCAATCAGCTGATAGAAAAATGCTGCCAATGTCATACTGTTCAGTCGATCAACATCTTTCTGCTCCTTCTGGAGGTGCTCCTGACGACGTTTTACCTTTGCTTCCCATTCAGTTTCTTCCGTTTGAAGCTTCTCCAAACGCTTGGTCCATTTCTCGTAAATTCTCCCCTTTTCCTTGAGTACCGCCAACTGTTCATTGATTTCTTTATACATAAGTATGGTGTTCTCTCCCTTCTATGGAATTCTTTACTTATACAACGTAATGAATATACTGAACGTTTCACTTTCATGCGAAATTCACAAACAAAAAATAGCCCTCTCCTCCAAAGCGACATCAAGTCACTCTAGAAGAAAGGGCGATGTTTAGTTATAAATTAAGACTTGCTCTGCTCAATCTGCTCTGCAAGTTCATTCAGAACGGTCCAGCGTTCCATCAATTCATCCAGATGACGTTCAGCCTCAACCTGCTCCGCCATCAACTCCTGCAGACGGGCAGAATCACTAAATGACTCTTCCATCTCTTTGTTAATCCGGACAAGATTGGCTTCAGCCTTCTCAATATTTTCATCAATCTGGTCGTATTCACGTTGCTCCTTGAAGCTAAATTTCAACTTCGGTTTGGCCGCTGACACAGCAGGCGTCGCTTTCTCCGATGACTGCTTCACCTTCGCCGCTCCAGTGTCACTCTCTTGAGTAACTCCAGGCGCATTTTTCAGCATCCATTCCGCATATTCACTGTAGTCGCCGACGTGTACACGTACAGCACCGTTGCCCTCAAAAGAAAGCACTTTATCCACAGTACGATCAAGGAAATAGCGATCATGGGATACGACAAAGACAACACCGGGGAAATCATCCAGGTAGTCTTCCAGTACAGCGAGTGTCTGGATGTCCAGATCATTCGTCGGCTCATCCAGCAGCAATACATTCGGCGCAGCCATCAGCACACGCAGCAGATACAGGCGACGCTTCTCTCCACCAGAAAGACGCGAGATTGGCGTCCACTGGGATGCCGGGGTAAACAGGAACCGCTCCAGCATCTGGGATGCTGTAATCAGAGAGCCATCGGCCGTTTTCACATTCTCGGCCACTTCTTTAATATACTCTATGACACGAAGAGATTCGTCCATCTCCTGATGTTCCTGTGTGAAATAACCCAGATTGACCGTAGGACCAACGTCAACCACACCTGCATCAGGTTCCAGCTTGCCAGATATCATCTGAAGCAACGTGGACTTACCACTACCGTTCGGTCCGACAATCCCTACCCGATCTCCAGGTACGGCAATATAACTTAGATCTTCAATCAGTGTGCGACCACCGACGGATTTGGAAAGATGCTCGATCTCCAGAATCTTTTTACCCAGACGAGTGGAGCCAACCGATACTTCCAATGAACCGGAGCGCTGGACTCCTTGTTGGTCTTTGAGTTGTTCGAAACGATCAATTCTCGCTTTTTGTTTGGTCGTCCGTGCCTTGGCACCACGACGAATCCATGCCAGCTCCGTCCGAAGCAAGTTCTTACGCTTCTGTTCGGAAGAAGCTTCCCGTTCTTCACGCTCCGCTTTCAGTTCCAGAAAGCGTGTATAGTTGGCTTCATACCGGAACAAACGTCCATGATCCAATTCCAGCATGACATTCGCCACACGATCCAGGAAATACCGATCATGCGTAATCATAAGCAGTGCACCGCGGCGCTTCTGCAAGTACTGCTCCAACCAAACGACCGAATCATTATCAATATGGTTCGTCGGCTCATCCAGAATGAGCAGTTCACAAGGATGAATTAGTGCAGCAGCAAGTGCTACCCTTTTGCGTTGTCCGCCAGACAATGTGCCCATCAGTGCATCGAATTGACGAATACCCAGCTTGGACAAAATGCTCTTCGCTTCACTCTCCATCTGCCAGAGCTGAAGCTGCTCCATTTGCTGATTCAAACGTAATAACCGCTCTTGCAACGCTGGATCGGACGAATTCAGTTCCAATAATTCCATCGTTTCCGTATATTCTCGCACGGTCTTCATTTCCAGGCTGTCACCTTCGAATACTTGTTGCAGTACTGTATTATCCGGATTGAAGTCTGGATTTTGCGCCAGGAACTGAATTCGTACATCATTACCGATCGAGATCTGTCCCGCATCTGCAGGTTCCATGCCAGATATCACACGCAAAAACGTGGATTTACCGGTTCCATTTACCCCAACGACACCAATCTTGTCCTGATCAGCCATGCCAAATGAAGCGTCCTTGAACAATATTTTTTCGCCATAACTTTTTGCAATTTGCTCTACCGTCATTATGTTCATTGCTCGTACCCACTTCTCTGTAAATTAATATTCAACATTACGTACATCCGCGCACTAACTTTAAACTTGTAAAAAAGAACGGCATCCGTCCAGAAACAATGCTGCTGCAAAAGCAATTCGTTTGTTCAGATGTTCCTCATTAAACTCCGGATTTAACATGATATCCATCTTCAGCCGATCCAGAATTCCAATGTAGGCTTCAGCGAGCAATACAGGCTCAGGTACACTTGCACTTTCCAATACCTCACACACCATACTCATGTATTGATTCATGAATGCCTTCATGAATTTCATCAGGTCCGGATCATTATTGGGTGCCATAAAAAAGAGCTTGGTATGATTGCGGCGCTCATAATAATACGTAAGGTGAGTCTTGGCTATTGCTCCAAGTTTATCACCTGTGTTCTCATGTGAGTTCAAAGCATATTCCAGGCGGCTAATAAAGCTGTTACAGTCCCGCTTGGATACTGCGATAAATAATTGTTCCTTGCTTTTGAAATATAAATAAATGGTGCCTTTTGCGATGCCAGCCTCGTCTGCAATATCAGACATTTTGGTCTCATAAAAACCTTTCGAGCCAAAAATACCATAGGCCGCATCCAAAATAGCCTCCGATTTGTCTCCCTGTACCGTGCTCAAATGTACTCCCCCTTACAACGCCAAAATGTTACCTAAACCAATCGCCACACATCCGCCGATCACTGAGCTAAGCACGTTCACCAGGTCGTTACTCATCCATGCCCAGCCACGAGCCCGAACCGTTGGATGCCCACAATGTTCATGTACCTCAACTTCACGGCCACACACAGTACAACGATACATCATCTGCAACGTTGCGCCCAGATAGGAATCGGCAAAAGCCCCTGCCAACCCGCCTGCAAGACCGACAAAAGTCCAACTAAACAGACCAAGCCCTTCGATCCCGGCGATCCAGGAAAACAAGAATGCTCCCGCACCAATCAAAGCCCCGCCTACGGCTGCAGCCACGGTGCCAAGAAGTGAAACACCTCCTGAAGCACCTGGCGTAAGTACCTTCCACGTGAGCACAGAGCGCGGCGGCTTGCGACTGAGACTCCCAATTTCGGTTGCCCATGTATCCGATGTAACGGTAGCCATTACACCAATGAAAGCATACACCCATGCCGGATGTGGAAATATCCAGTATCCCAGACATAGGAACATGCCCATTCCACCATTAGCCATCACTTGTCCTGCATCCCGATTTCCTGACTTGGCATAGGATCTCTCCAGCTCCTGCTTCCGATCTTTACGAAACCTGGAGAGCAACGTTGAAGTAATGAAAAACAACAATAACGTGCCAAACCAGAACAGGTTACCCGCTCCGTAATATATCGTTCCCATCATGATGGCTGCCAGGCAGCCAGACAAGGTTAGCGACTTTTTCGCATAGGCAGCACCTGCCACCATAGAAGCGCATACGGCGCCAATAATCCAATCCATAATGTCTCCTGCATGCAGCGTATGTACAGCCCGCATGACGTTTATTGTATTTTTGAAATTCAATTATACCACGGTTTGATCCCAATGCCGAAACTCCTTACGACAGCACACAAAAAACCTGTTTTGGCCTCGTGTAGAAGTACCAAAACAGGTTATTGATCAAACGTTAAAACAGGATAACTCCCCTCTTCAAGTAACGTCTGGAATTCAATGTTCCTATGACCTAATTTAGACCCTCTTCGCTCCGCCAATGACCCCATATCGGTAGAGTACTCTGCGACCAAACCAGTTGAACAATCGATCCGTCAGGAATCCCATAAAACCCAGGGAAATCAGCCCGACAAAGATCCAATCCGTCCGGAAAAAGAGTCTGGAATTCCAGATCAAGTACCCCACTCCCTCATTGGAGGCAATCATCTCAGCACCGATGATGGCCATATACGAGGTTCCCATCGCCAGTCGCACACCCGTGAAGATATACGGGGTTGTCGCCGGAACAATCACATGCAGCAGAATCTGCCGTTCATTGGCTCCCATACTGCGGGCCGACCGGATTTTGTCCTCTTCGACGGAGAGCACACCTGTCAGTGTATTCAACACAACTATGAAGAAGGTTGCGTACATAATGAGTGCGATCTTGGATTGCTCTCCAATACCAAACCACACCAGGAATAAGGTAATAAAGGCGATAGGCGGGATAAAACGTATAAAGTTAAGGAATGGCTCGGCGAACAGCCGGATGATATGCACCTTGCCAATAATCAGCCCTACCGGAATAGCAATGATGCTTCCGAGTACCCAGCCCGCCAGTACACGAGTGAAGCTGATTCCGATATACTCCATCAGCGTACCGTCAGCTATCAGTTCTCGTGCTCCCAGGATCGTGTGCCACGGACCAGGGATTACGTCAGGCCCATAGATTAGGGCGCCAAGTTGCCAAATTAAGATGACCGTTACCCATAGAAGCGGGATAGACACCCATTTTTTCTCCAACCATTTCATCTTACATATCACCTCAGTTATTCTTCAAAGTGGCCTTGAATTCGGTCATACAGGGTGTTGAACTCAGACGAGGCGATGTTCCTAGGGTAAGGTAACGTATTGTGGTAAATATCCGTTATATTCGAAGACGGACCTACGGACATAATGCCTATGCGCTCACCAAGCAATAACGCCTCCTGAATATCGTGGGTGACAAAGATAACGGTCTTATGAGTTTCTTTCCAAATATTCACCAGTTCCTTCTGCATCGTCCGCCGTGTCATCGCGTCCAGCGCACCGAATGGCTCATCCATCAGCAAGATCGCCGAGTCATTCGCAAGTACCCGAGCCAATTGAACCCGCTGCTTCATGCCACCCGAGAGCTCTTTCGGAAATTTCCCCTCATGAGCACTCAGTCCCACAAGCTGGATGTATCGATCAGAGATCTCACGTCGTTGTGTCTTAGGGACCTTGGACATTCGAAGTCCGAATTCAACATTTTCCCTCACAGTTAGCCATGGAAAGAGAGAAGAATCCGCCTGCTGGAATACCATTGCCCGATCCCTGCCCGGTCTGTCGATCTCCTTGTTGTCCACCTTGAGCTGTCCACCTGACTTGGAGATGAAACCCGCGATCATATTCAGCAGCGTTGACTTCCCGCACCCACTGGGACCAAGCAGGACAAAGAACTCCCCTCCCTTGATAACCAGATCGACATCCTTAATGATATAATGTACATCCCCATTGGTCGGGGCATGATACGTTTTCCGAAGCTGTTCAATATGAATGGTATGCTGAGTTGCAGGTAAGGACATAACGGACACCTCCCATTTCAATAAGAATTATTTACTATATGTCACTTTTTTCGGCAACGCCTGCTGGAGAGAAGTCAGATTGAGTTTGGTGTCGAGATCAAAATCCTGTTCGATGATTCCAATGTCCACCATATATTGCTTCTGACCCGCCAAACTATCATAAGCAGCCTGCGTAAATCCAACTTCCCATGGATTGATCGGAAGATCTTTCAACGTGGCATCTTTAGGCTGTTTGGTCTCTTGATACATCAGATCGGCAACCTCTTCAGGATGCGCTTGGGCATACGTGGATGCTTCATCCAGCGCAGCAAGGAAGTCACTTATCTTTTCAGGGTTTGCCTGGATGAATTCATTACTTGATACCAGTCCCATACCAAGGCGTATAGGCGTCTGAGACATATCCGTCAGCTGATGTACTCCTTCGAGTGCATCGAATTTATCGGTTAACGCGGAACCTATGACCCAAGCGGCATCAAGGTCTCCCTGTTTCAGTGCGATGTAGGCTTCATCAAAAGCCCCCTGACCAATTTGCGTCACATCACTCAGCGCCACCCCCTGATCTTTCAAATATTCATCCCATAGATATGGAATAAATGTGCCTCGAATGAAACTCACTTTCTTGCCTTTCAAATCTGCTCCACTCTGAATATCATCCCTTACATACAGCTTCCAGGCGGCTGCCGCTTCATCCGTAGTCTGGCCTGCAGAAGCGATGACTGAATATTCCCCTTTAGCCAGAGCATTCAATACAGGGAAGTCCGCCCCGTACGCAATATCAACCTGTTTGATAAATAGTGCATTTACACCTTCAGCCGGTGAGCCAAACGTAATACTCTCTGCATCTATGCCCCGGTTTTCAAAAAAACCTTTGGCAATGGCTACCCTGAACGTTGGGTTCATACTTGTATCTGCAATTCGAATTTTTACATTATCGGTATTCTTGCCGGTAGCATCTTTTGCTCCAGATCCTGCTGCGTTGGAACTGCATCCGGATAATATGAGTGCCGTAACCAGAAATAATATCAATACGCCGGTAATTATGGATGGTTTTCTCACAATATACACCCCATTCGATCTAGTCATGATTCTTGACGCTTAACCGCCCGACTTGCCTTCATCCGACGTTGCCACACAGGCTGCTCCCTCAACAAATGGAAGAGTTGTCTCTACGCTCACGATGGATGCAGAACCTTTGGGTGCTGCTCCCGGTACCCTGTAGGTGGAGACATCAATGGCTTCGATGGCAACTTCCTGCGGCTTCTCCAACTGTGGAACCCACTGATAAGGGACTCGATATGAGCGATAGACCATATTGGTATTCCGCCCATCCGTGTACGGGGAGACATACTCCCAGACCAGCTCATGCTCCGCTGTCACTTCGAACAATCTGCCATTGGAACCTTCGGTTATCAAGGTGTTGCCGTTAGGTAAACGCTGGGCGGAACTGATGTATGGGCTATAAAATTTATAAGAATCCGTCGGAACCGAGAAACCTGCTTCTGCCGATGTATACTGCCAGACAATCTCCAGAGTGACCGGGTTAATCTCCAGCACACGAGAGTGATCCCGAATCGCATGTTTTAATCCAAATGGGGAAGCCGGATTCGGAAGGCCGTAACCTGCCCAGCCGCCATTGTCGAATACAAGCAAGTTCCCTTCTCCAGGAAGGCCCTGAGGAATGATATGTGCATGATGCTGCCCGATAATTGTGCCAATGTGCTTCGCTTCAGTTGAAGTATAGTCGGGGCCCAGTCTCCATACGATTTTTCCGCTCTGCCTGTCTGTAATTGCGATTATATTGGCCTCTCTTGCATCCCAGATAATATTGTCGGGGTGGAACCGTTCGTCTCCGTCTTCATAGAAGCGGTTGGGTCCAACATAAGAAGCAGAATTAATATGTAACCAGTCTCCTACACCACCACCCAAATGACCGAAAGAACGTGTATTCGGATCACGGAACAGAACATTTCGAGCCGCTTCATCAAAACCTAATTCTTCAAAGTGCTCGTTAGGTAGCCACTCCCAAAGTACCTTCCCCTCCCAATCGACTTCGATAATGACATCATCAAGCAATGGCTTATCTGAAATTTGCGGGTTAATCACATTTTTGTGTGCCAGAATAAGGGTTTTGCCACTCTTCGTCTTTGGCGCAAGGCCAGGTGCATAATAACCTACCGGATTTCCCTCACGCTGATAATCATGATGCTGGCGGGCATACCATAGTGGCTCATACCCCGGATCTTCGATGTGTTCGTAGTTATTGTATTTCCATACTATGTTGCCGTCCCAATCCACCTGAACCAGATCGACATTATCCTGAATACCGAACTTCGGATCTCTCCGACCCGTGCTGCCCAGCACGTAGCCACCAGGTAATATTTTGGCCGGAAAACCTAATAATCCTTTCCACAGGTGAACCTCCTTGCCATTCATATCGATCAATACTACGCCTTCCTCACCTGCCTGATAAACGGTATAACCGCCCCAAGCTTTGTCCGGATTGTATAATGTCGCTCCAGTTGGATATATTGTTGAGTGCCCCATTGATCATCTCTCCCCTAGAATGTTAGTGGTATATCAAATGCCGTTGCCTGGACTCAATCTCAATAACTGAGATAGTTACTCTTCCCGGTATTATCCCGCTGCTTCTGCTCAAGGTCACTTGCGAAGGACTGATCCTGTTCTTGTATTCCGTTGTTTTCCGCCAATTCCAGCACCGTGTCTGAGAATCCCTCCAGATTCGCTACTACCCGCTCGTAGAATCGACTTTGCCGCTCCAGTTCCTCACTCGTAAAACCCTCAAACAGAAGCGTGATACATCGGGCACCGATGTTGCTGTTTCTCGCATACATTTCCCGTCCGCTGGAAGTGATGTCCAGTAAAACCGTCCGGCGGTCGTCTTCCTTTCGTCTGCGGATGGTGAGTCCCTTTTTCTCCAACTTATCGGTCAGAGCTGTGATGGCACCCGATGTGAAGTCCAACTGTTCTGCCAGATCTCCAAGCCGCTGTTCTCCCTCACGAATGATTTTGTGCAGGATAAGCATGCCTGGCAGGCTGATACCTTCTACAGAGATACGATCCCGCTCTTTGACGAATCGTCTGACCATTTTGCGAAATAACCAATCCGTCCGCTCCAACGCTTCCCAGTCCCTATCACTCATTTCATAACCTCCTTGATCGTTTGAAGCTTCAACAGCGAACAAAAAAAGGCCCCCGAGGACATTCCTTAGAGGAGTAGTCCCGGGAGCCTTTGGTGGTCCAATCAGCTCGATATATTTTCAGTTCAAATTAGTTCACTGTTCATTTAATGAGTATTAAAATAATTGAGATCATCATATAACCAACTAACCCAACCTGTCAAGTGCGAATTACATTAGTGATCTTCTTTTACGGTCGTTCTCTGTCGGGCTAAATTACTTATCCTGTTTTAAGTTTCACTTCAGGTTTCCCGTTTACACTATTCTCAGATCGATATATCAACGAATACATCTACGACAAGATTCAGTTCGTACTCAACTACAGAAATGAGGATTATACATATGAACATGAAAAGAGTCATTATTATAGGCACCATGATTGTCACCATGTCTTTCGCTGGAACCGCATGGGGCCAATCCGCCATCTCCCCCATACCTACTGCTAAATGGTCTATCCTTGACCTGGATACTCGTGAGGGAAGCAGTGACGAGCTGCTCAGCGCTCTGAATCAGTCTTCAGAAGAGCATCTGTATCAGGAGCTGTACAACGGCAAATCACTGAGAACAATTACGGAGGAAAACAAGGGGAATTTGGATGAGGTCATTGCTATACAAGTAAGGCAGCTCAGGGAGCAGTTGGATGAAAGGCTCGCAAATGGAAGTATCAGCTCGGAGCAACATGCTGCACAACAAGCCGAACTGGAAGAGTTGGTCACACAGAGCGCAAATACAACATACAGCTTGGCGTAACTTAGTAGCGTATCCGTACGATGAAGATATAAACATATATCCACGATAACACAGCAAAAAGGAGCGTATTCACGCCCCTTTCTTGTAACCTATTCATCTCAAGCAGGTATGATGTGTAATCCTTATTGCGCTGCCCCAATCGTGCAGGCACCCAAGGATTCGCCGTCCCATGCCAGTTCGAGCACATCTCCTGCTTGTGTTGGTCCAACACCTTCCGGTGTTCCTGTAAAAATGACATCGCCCGGCCCCAGGCCGTAATGATGACCTACATAATCCACAATATCCTGTAAACTGAAGATCATGTTACGAATATTACCACGCTGGACTTCCTCACCATTTTTGGTCAATGTAAAGTCTTTCTCCAGTAATGCTACCGCACCCGGAAACGCCTTAAATGCAGTAACCGGAGCGGAATTTCTGAACCCTTTGGCCGCAGTCCACGGGTGGCCCTTTTTCTTAATCACAGTCTGTACGTCACGTAACGTAAAATCAATACCAAACGCATACGCATCCACCAGCTCATCTACCGCCATACCCGGCTCATAACTCCGGCCGATCTGAACGACCAATTCGGCTTCATAGTGAACTTCACCCTTGGTAGCAGGCAATTCAAGCGTTTCACCATTCAGGGGCACGACTGCATGAGAAGGTTTCATAAAGATCATTGGTTCATCCGGAACCGCGTTGCCCAATTCTTCCGCATGAAGTTTATAATTGCGTCCTACACAGTATACGTTGCGAATGTTAGTCAACATGGGTATATTACCACCTTTATTGGATTCAATAGTGCATTTAGGGTAATTACGGTCTGAAGAATCGGCTGCTCGTCTCCTGAAATGCCAGCTCCCATACGTCAGGACGGTTCGTACATAACATGAGTTCTGGATCAACTGCGGCCAGTTTCTTCATAATGGTCTTGTCATCTACTGTCCAAGCCATCACCCGAATGCCTGCACTCCGCATATCGTTCATTAAGGATTTGTCTACATTGGTGTATCCAATCGAGAGAAATGTACAATTCATCTGCTGCAGGGCAGTTAACAGATCACCTGGTCGTGCATCGATAATCAGCCCCGTCTGGATCTCCGGTGCAAGTTTCTTCACTTCGATCAGAGCGGCTGGTTCAAATGAGGTGATTACAACATCATTTTGCATATGTCTTTTTCTCACTTCATGTATAACAGCCGCAGGCAGACCCGGGTACATGTCTCCCTGCGTTTTCAGTTCAATGTTCAAACGTACTCTGCCGCACGAGCGATCTAACAATTCACTTAGCGCCGGAATGCGTTCGCCTTTGTAAGACTTGTTTTTCCATGCTCCGGCATCCAAACGTTGCAGATCTGCCCAATCGGTTTCCCGAACCAGACCCTTTCCATTCGTGGTGCGATCCACTGTAAAATCATGAATGATTACTGGCACACCATCACGCGACAACTGCACATCCAGCTCCATCCACTGAACTTCAGGCCGTTCCATGGCCATTAGAAACGCAGCCATCGTATTCTCTGGTGCAATAGAAGAAAATCCACGGTGCGCTACACAAAGGTTGTTCATTCGATTCCCTCCTCAAAAAGGTTATTAATTTGGCGAAGCGACTCCATTTCCATCATATCGAATGCCTGGCGAGAGCTTTGCCATCTGTTGCAGCAGCAGTTTGTTTGCCTCATCAATCATTGGAATGGCCTGACCAAGCCCGGCCTCATAAGGGATGACTTTCATGCTGCAAGCTGCATCAGCACTACAGCGTGCCTGAAATACCGCCGTTTTCCATGTCTCTTCGGTTGTTGATCTGGAGAAAATGAAATTCCCCGTACTGTATGCAATCCATTTCCCCTTATAATACTCCAACCCTTGCAACACATGAGGATGACCACCTATGACCAGATCTGCGCCGGCATCGACAAACTCATGAGCCAATCGGGTCTGGTCACTGTTCGGAGTACTTACACGTTCCTCGCCCCAGTGAGCAACCACGATTACCAGATCAGCCTTCTTACGGGCCTCCTGGATCGCTTTGACCGCTCCTGTGGAATCATAGGCTTCAGCCACGCCAGCCCGATTGCCCTCAGCCTTCCAACTCGTTTCCGGTACAACTCGGGAGAACCCAAGCAATGCAATCTTCATGCCTTTGCGTTCCAGATACGCTGGTGCATAGGCTTCATCCCTGTTCATACCGGCCCCAGTGTGAGCTATGCCATATTCCTTGAGATAGGTTAACGTATCTACCAAACCCTCTACACCCTGATCCAGAATATGATTGTTAGCCAAATTGACAGCATCAAAACCCGCAGAGGCCATTGCCGCCAATGCTTTGGGCGAAGATTTGTATACATACGTTTTGTCAGCTGCACCAGTACCACCTTGGGTTATCGGAGTCTCCAAGTTGCCGATGGTAAGATCATCATCCTTGAATAATCTGCCGAGTTTGACAAAGGGATAGTCATAACCGTTCTTATCCAGCAATTCAGCAACTTTGCCCGAGAATTGAATATCGCCAACAAAGTTAATCGTGACATCCTTCGCTGAATTGGTAGGTTTCGATGCCCCTGTTTCCTTATCCGCACCTGCATTTCCCTTGGTGCCGGACGGAGTCGAAGTTGCCGCAGGTTTTTTCGTTCCGGATTCTGATTTCTCACTATTGGTATTGCCTGAAGTGTCTGGGGTCGCTACGCCAGATGGCTCACCTGCATCTGCTGTTGTTTCTTCATTCGTTGCTTCGGCGTCTTCTTCAGGAGTCTCATCAGACTCCTCCGAGTCTGGAGAACTTACTTGATCCCCGCCTTTGGCATCGTCTCCAATGGAAGGCTGATCCTGATCAACAATTTGCTGCTTCACCGGCTGGTCTGCCTGTTGCTGACGTGTGTTAATCACATAAAAAATGCCCACCAGACCAATTGTCATGATCAATAAAAGATTAATTGTCCAGATGATTCTATCACGGGTGCGCTTTCTTTTTTTTCTCTCTACACTTCGATCTGATCTTGGGGGATACATAAGCAACTCCTCTTCTTCACAGCCATACATACCATTATATCAGGCATATTCTGGATTTCCATCTTTCCTTGGAACTGCATCGATTGAAAGGGGATTAACTCGCTTAGCTTCTAGATCTTCATATGAAAAAAGCCATCTCTCCAGTAGATAATTCTACGGTGAGACAGCTCTCTTGCTGTACTTAATCTGCTACAAGCGCCTGTGTTGCCAAAATAGACATTTCCTTCGCTTGTTTGATGCAATCCGGCAAGCCTACGCCCTCATAACCTGCACCTGCAATGTACACACCCGGTAACTTGCTGCCAAGTTCCTCACGCAGGGAAGCAATATGTTGGAGGTGTCCCACCGGATACTGAGGCATGGATTTACGAAGCCTTGTAATCTCGGAGAAGATCGGCACCGCTTCGATACCCATCGTCTCTCTCAAATCTTTGAGAACCAGATCCGTCAACGCTTCGTCTGGAAGCTCTACGTTCTGTTCGTCACCCGAGCGACCGACATAACAGCGGAGCAGTACTTTATCGTCCGGGCTGGTATGCAGCCATTTGGTCGATGTCCACGTACAAGCCGTAATATTCCGACCCTCTTTCCGCGGAACGAGGAAACCCGATCCGTCGAATACATGCTCCACCTCTTTTTTCTCAAAAGCGAGCACTACATTGGCCACAGATACATAGTTAATCGCATCCAGTGCCGCTGTATCCACATGAGGCTTCAACAGATCTGACGCGACATATGTCGGCACAGTAACCACTACATCATCCGCTTCAAGCATTTCACCATTTTCCAGCTCAACATGATATCTGGTCTGCGTTCCATCAAGACGTTGCAGTGACTTCACCGCGGTGTTCAGACGTTGATCCACATCCTGCAACTCATGGACAAGTGCATGAACAAGGCTCTGCAGTCCCTGACGAAAGTTCAGAAAAGCGCTCCGTTTGGTTCCGGTATGCGTCTCAGCCGGTTTGCGACCTGTCATCATGCCCCGGATCAAGCTGCCGTAATCCCGCTCTACTTCGCCGAACTGCGGGAAGGTAGCCTGAAGGCTTAATCTCCGCATATCACCTGCATAGATTCCCGCGAGCAGTGGTTCGGTCAAGTTCTCCAGCACTTCAGCTCCAAGACGGCGTTCAATCATATAACCGAGCGATTCATCCTCTGTTGTACGACGAGGCGGGATGACAAAATCCATCAACGCCCGCAGTTTGCCTGCCGGAGAGACAAGCCCACTTCTCAGGAACGGTCTTAATTCTGTAGGAATACCGAGAACGAGTCCTGCTGGCATAGGATGAAGCTTGCCACGTTGCATGATATACGTTTTCTTCGACTCCGGATTCTGACTGACCAGCTCATGATCGATCTCCAATTCTTTGGCAAGATCAATCATTGCTGTTTTGCGAGCCAGGAAGGAATCGGGCCCTTTTTCAATCACAAATCCATCCCGGTGCAGTGTCTCAATCATGCCTCCCATGGACGAGCTTTTCTCGACCAGAGTAATCACGGGTTCAACGCCTGCTTCCCGGTAATGCTTGCGGATATAAAATGCCGCGCTGAGGCCGGTGAGGCCACCGCCGACGACAACAACACGGCGTTTCTTATCGCCCATTACTCATCCGACCCTTGCTGCCATTGGCTTATAATAACGTCGCTTAATGTCTCCATGTATAGAGGATCGCTATTGAGAGAATCAATACGCATCAGGCGCATATCAATTTCTTTGGCAATCGATTTGGCCTCAATATCGAGATCATAAAGTACTTCTAGATGATCCGAGACAAACCCGATTGGCGCCACAAGTACATCCTCTACCTGTTCACGAGAAAGCTCCTGTAACGTATCCAGAATATCCGGTCCAAGCCAAGGCTCAGCTGTTCGTCCGGCACTCTGCCACGTAAATTGCCAATTGGTTATGCCTACACGTGAGGCGATCACTTCCGAAGTCTCCAGCAATTGTTGCGGGTATGGATCACCCATCTCCACAATACGTGCCGGCAGACTGTGCGCACTAAACAACACCTTCACATCTCCGCGTTTTGCTCCAGCTTCTTCGAACGCATCCAACTTGGCACTGACACGTGTGGACAACGCCTGGATTAACTTCGGATGCAGATGATAACTCTCAATAAAGGACATATGAACGCCCAGCTCTTCTGCTTTTTCACGCGCACGTTTGATATAACTGCCTACACTCATCGTGGAAAAATGAGGAGCCAGTACAATACCAATCGCTGTCTGAATTCCATCCTTCGCCATCTGCTCCACGCCATCCTCAATAAACGGATAGGCATGCTTCAGTCCTTGATAACAACGGAATTCCACATCAGTGCCACGCTCATCGCGGTTTAATGTCTCTTGAAGGGCCTTGACCTGATTGTCTGTGTTCTCCCGAAGTGGGAATACACCCCCAACAATGGCTTCATAACGATCCGTCAGTTCTTTCAATTGCTCCGGTTCAGGCGGACGTCCTCTGCGGATATGTGTGTAATACGCCTCAACACTCTCCATATTTTCTGGTGTGCCATACGACATCACCAGTACACCTACAGTATTAGTCATTGGTTACCGTCACCCCAGTCTTCATTGCTTCGGCAGAATATTCATGAATATACGCCGTTAGTTCTCTGAGCTTCTCTAGCGATGCTTCAGGAAATAATCCGTGTCCCAGGTTGAAAATATAACCCGGCTCCTTGATTCCTTCGTCAATAATTACTTTGGCTTGCTCTTTAATCAGTTCCATTGGGGCAGTCAGCAAATATGGGTCCAGATTACCCTGTACTGCAAACTTGCCACCAAGACGTTGACGCCCTTCCGAAATGGATACTCTCCAGTCCAGTCCAATCACATCGGCTTGCAGATTATGCAGTGCTGGCAACAACTCACCGGATGCAACACCAGGGAAATAAATCTTCGGTACATTCAAATCCGATAATTCGGTAAAGATACGGGTAATCGTAGGCAACACATATGTTTTGAAGTCTTTGGGAGAAAGTGCTCCAACCCAGCTGTCAAACAACTGAAATGCCTTACCGCCATTCGCAATATGCGCACGGACATATGTAATAACCATATCACCAAGCTTCTGCATCAGCTTGTGCCACACCTCAGGCTCGCTGTACATCATCGTTTTGGTGCGGATATAACCTTTCGAAGGTCGGCCTTCAATCAGATAACTCGCAATCGTGAATGGTGCGCCCGCAAACGTAATAAGAGGCACATCAAGCTCCTTATCCAGAATTCGAATGGTTTCCAGGATATGTGACAGATCTCCTTCTACGTCGATGGGACGTAGCCGATCCACATCTGCAGCAGACCGAATAGGATTATCAATAACTGGACCAATATTTTTTACAATGTCAAAATCAATGCCCAGAGAGGCAACCGGATTCATAATATCGGAATACAAAATAGCCGCATCTACACCAAGTTTGCGTACCGGCATAAGTGTAACTTCAGCCGCCAGCTGGGGTTGTTTGCAGATTTCTAGCAAGGAGTACTTTTCTTTAATTTTGCGATATTCAGGATCGTAACGTCCAGCTTGACGCATGTACCATACCGGGACACGGTCTACCTGTTGTTTGAAACTTGCCCGAATCAGTCGATCATTATAGCTCATGTAAGAAGCCTCCAATAGTTTTTGGACTCATAATTACCATTATGCCCTTTTTAAACAGCCGTAACAACCACATGCAGATGCGTTCTACGTGACAATACTATGACATTCCTTACACCCATCCCTCATATGCCAATTATGTTATAATGAAAGAATGGTGTTTTTTTGAGAATTACAGAAATATCTTTGAAAGGAAGTGAAAGCACTTTGAAAACGTGGAAAGTAAACCTCATTGTGCTTTGGTTCGGACAATTTTTGGTCAATTCGGGCATGACCATGATTACCCCATTTTTGTCTCTTTATCTCGCAAGAGATCTGGGCGTTGTTGGCGAACATGAAATTGGCATTTGGGCGGGATTTATTTTTGCAGCCAATTTCCTCACCTCATTTTTGTTTCAACCGCTGTGGGGCAAGTTATCGGACAAGTATGGTCGTAAAGTTATGCTGCTTCGTTCGGGATTCGGGATGGCCATCGTAATTGCCCTTATGGGTCTGGCACAGAATCCCTGGCAGCTTCTCTTATTGCGTTTGCTTAACGGTACAATCTCCGGGTTCAATCCTGCGGCTGTTGCACTGATATCGGGTACCACGCCGAAAGACCGCATGGGTTTCGCTATGGGAATCAGTCAGTCCGGGCAGGTTGCCGGCACAATTCTGGGTCCACTCATTGGTGGCTTGTTAGCGGATGCGGTAGGCTTCCGCCCCATTTTCTACATTACAGGTGGACTGATCTTTGTTGCTTCCATGCTCGCCATGTTCCTGGTGAGAGAGAAGTTTGACCGTCAAGAAGCAGCCAAACTGCCGGCACAATCCGTATTGTCCGGTCTGAAGGAATTGAACAAGTCACCTCAACTGCCCGCACTGTTTGCTGTGACGTTCCTGTTGCAGTTTGCAATGATCAGCCCCATGTCACTCTTGCCGCTGTATGTGCAAAAATTGCATGCTTCGGATGTAAATGTGGCCTTCTGGGCAGGAATGGTCGGTGCAGTTACGGGACTATCCAATATGGCTATGTCTCCGATTCTCGGGAAGCTGAGTGACCGGATTGGTCCTCACAAGGTACTTACGTTCTCACTCATAGGAACAGGACTCATGCTTATTCCGCAGGCATTTGTTCAGACCGTGTGGCAGCTCATTGTTGTTCGTTTCATGATGGGTGTGTTCATGGGTGGCCTGCTTCCGAGCGTTAATGCCTTGATCCGTTCCTATACATCCGATAGCATGATCAGCCGTGCATTCAGTTTTAATACGAGTACCCTTGCGTTAGGCAACATGCTTGGAGCGATCATTGGAGGTTTTATGGCAGGATTCATCGGGATCGAAGGTCTGTTTATCGTCTCTGGCGGACTGCTGCTGCTTAATATGGTTTGGGTCCGATTCAAATTGTATAACAAACCTGCTTCTATTCGGGAATCCTGATTCCCTATCCATTTTAGTCCATCTTACTTTTCCATTTGAAAAAGCCGCTTCCAGCGCCTAATTGGCCTGAGAGCGGCTTTTGTCATTCATGCGCCATTCATCATTTATTTATTAGATTGAATTGTATCGGATAATGTTTCACACCAAATACAAAAGCACTTTGTATCGGTTCCAGAGCCGTTCCCGGCACAAGTTGAATGTTTCCCATGTGCTGAAGCAATGTATGAAGAACTACCCTTGCCTCCAATCGAGCGAGTGGTGCACCCAAACAAAAATGAATGCCAAAACCAAAGCCCATATGTCTGTTCGGCTTGCGATCAGAGATGAAATCTTCCGGGTGTTCAAATTGGGCACTGTCCCGATTAGCAGCTCCAACCCAGGAAATCACCTGCTCTCCAGCTTGAATCGTCTGACCATTCAACTCTACAGTTTCCTTGGCGACCCGCCCAATCGCGACAATTGGCGGATAATATCGCAGCGTCTCTTCAATCGCAGAAGTAATCCGTTCAGGATGTTCGCGCAACTCCTGTTGTAGCTCAGGTTGTTCGGATAGGATACGAACCGCATTGGTAATCAGGTTGGTTGTTGTTTCATTACCGGCAGCAAGTAGAAGAATACAGAAGCCTACCACTTCATCTGCAGTCAATTTCTGACCATCAATCTCCGCAGCAAGCAGTAATGAGATCAGATCATCCTCTGGCTGCAACCGACGTTCTTCCATAATGCCAGTGAAATAGATATGCAACTCCTGCATATTTCTTTTTTTCTCCTCCAATAACTCCTGGAAGGCCTGCTCACTATCGTCACGTGCGCCTTTCACCAATACATCAGACCAGTCTTTGAACTTTTGACGATCCGCCGCAGGGACTCCGATCAATTCCGCAATGACAATGACGGGCAATGGTGTTGCAAGGTCATCAATAAGTTCCATATGTCCTTCTGACAGGTGTGGAGCAATTAACTCATCTGTGATTTCCTGAATACGCGGAGCCAATGCTTCAATTGCCTTGGGTGTAAACGCCTGGTTCACCAGATCACGCAGCTGTTTGTGTTTGGGAGGGTCTGTCGTCAACATGCTCGTATTGGCACGATCACGTGCAGAAGAGAACAGTTTGGGATTTTTCAGAACGTACTTCACATCTTCATACCCGAAAACATCCCAACATTCTCGATGCTCATCATATCGGACTGGAGTGTTATCACGAAGTTCTGCATACACCTTGAAGGGAAGTAACCTCTCTTCCAAAGTCTCCAGTTCCCGAATCGGAATGTAATTTGCATACTTTCTCGGTGCCTGTTTCATCGTTTCTCCTCCAATCAATATTATATATTTATTTACATATGTTAATCACCCCTATTATAAACATAACTCTATAACGAAACCACTCTTTAGACCGTAATTGATCCCCATTACCTAATATGCGTTACTATCATCCTCTTATTTTGTTACCTACTTCTGATATGCGTCCCAATTCGACATTCTTTTATTAAAATGCTTCATTTTATCAGGACAAAAGACTCAATATGTAAGATTAAATAACACAATGAAGGCATATTTCTCTTCAAAACTCCTAAAACCAGCTCTTATATATCTCTAGCAGAATGAATATTCTTTTGTAATTCCTCATAAATAATCATTTTACTCTCATTATCTAGGAATGTAACCGATTACTCTACCATTATCTAAGTTTGTCATATTACTTAACATAAAATACAATCAATTTGAAATGGTATACATATTCTTCTTAACAAACTTAACATCACACTTACTTGAAGGAGAGTGCTATTCATGAGTAAAACATCCAATCTTCGTCCCTGGGCCGTATGGAGTACCGTAGCTTTAACAGCATTAACCATCTCGTTGTCCCCCATTGGAACCTACGCCGCGCACGCAGCTACGGTAGAGGTGAAAGGCACAACAGGTGCTGTTCAGACAGCAACCACTACCCCAGCTCGCAATACTTCCATTCCCGCAATACCAGACTCTTCCAAGCAATCTGCACTACCTAATGTATTGGTAATCGGAACTGGCGGAACGATTGCCGGACAATCCGAGGATGCCACCAGCTTCCAGAATTACAAGGCAGGCACACTTCCGATTGGAGAGATGGTAGACGCCTTACCGGATAAACAGAAGATTGCTGATGTTAGCACACTCCAGTTCGGAAATTCAGGTTCAGGTTCCTATAGCATGACCGACCTCTATGACTTGTCGCAAACGGTAGATAAAGCTCTTGCAATGTATGACAGTGTTGTCGTTACCACGGGTACAGATACAATGGAAGAAATCGCTTATTTCCTCGATATGACGGTTCAGAGTGACAAACCGGTCGTGATCACAGGCTCCATGCGTCCATGGACCGTCATCGGTTCCGACGCTCAAGCCAATCTGTACAACGCCATCAAACTTGCAGGTAGTGGTCGTACCACTTCATTCGGCACAGTACTCATGTTGAATGACACAATCCAGCTTGCTCGCGGTGTAACCAAGACAAATGATTATCGGACAGATACGTTTGAAACGCCGATGCTCGGAGCTGTAGGATATATTGATGAAGAAAATATCCGAATCTACCGTGCTCCAGCACGTGCCTTGAAACCTGAAGGCACAGCGAAGCCCGTATTTGATCTAAGTAAAATCACAAAGGCAGATCTGGCCAAAGTAGAAATCGCGATCTCGTACCAAGAAGCTGGCGGCGGAGCCATTGAAGGATTCGTGAGCAGCGGTGCCAAAGGAATCGTGACTTCCGGTACCGGAGCTGGCGGTATATCCAAAGCTATGGGACAAGCTCGTACCAAAGCCATTGAAGAAGGTGTCATCTTTGTGACCACCACTCGGACGGGTTCGGGAAGTGTATACGGCGGCGGCAAAGGCATTATTGCAGGCGACAACCTGAGTCCACAACAAGCTCGTGTATTATTGATGCTGGGCTTGTCCTTCAGTGATGATTTTGACACCATCAAAAAATGGTTCGAAACGTACGGAACACCTGAAGTATAAATAGAACTACTACAAAGATATCTGTAAACACAAAGAAAGAGACGACACATTTTCTGTCCTTCAAAATGTTGTCATCTCTTTCTTTGTGTGTTTTTAGAAAACTCCGAACAGAATCACGATCCCCCTCACAAACATAAAAGCGTGAGATCGTGTTCCATCGGAGTTTTATCTTTAGGAAATATCCACTTTCACTTCACCCAGGCAAGTACGAGCCCATCGTAGTCCGGCAACATGGTCGTCACCAGGCGCGGGTCACTCGCCATCTGTTCATTGAAGCGACGAACAGCAAGCACAGCCGGTCCCTGCTTGTCCGGATTCAGCGTACGACCACGCAGGAAACAATTATCACCTACAATGACCGCACCTGGCCGGGCCAGCTTAATGGCATAGTCAAGATATACCGGATAATTCTCCTTATCTGCGTCAATAAAGAAGAAATCGAATGTGCGACCCTCCTGCTCCAATTGTTCCAGGCTATCTGCGGCCGGACCAATGCGGTACTCTACCTTTTCGCCAAAACCGCCTTCTTCCAGATGACCACGCGCCATTGCCGCATATTCCTCTCTCAGTTCCAGCGAAGTCAGGGTTCCATTCTCACGCAACCCGCGTGCAATGCATATCCCACTGTAACCGCCTAATACGCCGATTTCGAGCGCAGCTTCTGCTTTGGATGTCTTCGCTAGAAACGTGAGCAGTCGTCCATACGCCGCAGCCACCGAAACTTCCGGCATACCATTCGAACGGATAGCCTCTTTCACTTTCAGCAAAAGCTCATCCTCTTGAAATAATTGATTTACATATTCATCAGGGGTCAGATTCACCACTAAAATCCTCCTTGGACACTTGGACTGCTTTCCATATGGATGCCAATGTTCTATAATAAATGTTTGTTATCAACACAGGCGGTTGACTGGTGCATCACCTCGAAAGAGGAATGCATACGTTCACCGCATTTCTCATTGTAAGTTTTTTCACGGAAAGCGGCAAGGCCGCACCGTTACTATACAGCAGAGAGAAGGATTTCCCTTCTCCAGCTTGAAATGGAGTTGAAATGAATCACATGGCTCAATTGCAATTGATTGCAACCTCGGCGATGGGACTCGAGGCTGTTGTTGCCCGGGAACTGAAGCAACTGGGGTATGAAGATGTTACGATCGACAACGGCCGGGTTTTCTTCACAGGAGATTATATTGATATATGCCGTTGTAATCTGTGGCTGAGAAGTTCGGATCGCGTATTGGTGAAAATGGGTGAATTCCCTGCCACGACATTTGACGAATTGTTTGAAGGCACCAAAGCACTTCCTTGGGAAGAGTGGATTCCAGCCGACGGCGAATTCCCTGTAGAAGGTCGCTCTCAAAAATCCCAACTTAGCAGTGTGCCTGCATCACAAGGGATCGTGAAAAAAGCAATCGTAGAGAAACTGAAACTGACTTATGACACAGAGTGGTTCCCAGAGGACGGGTCTCGTTATGTAATTGAGGTCATTCTGCTGAACGATCGCGCCCTGCTTACTTTAGATACAACGGGACCGGGTCTTCATAAACGGGGTTATCGTAAACTCGTTACCGAAGCGCCACTCAAAGAAACACTTGCTGCAGCTCTTATTCAGCTCAGCCGCTGGAATGTATCCCGTCCATTCTATGACCCATGCTGTGGATCAGGCACAATGCTGATCGAAGCCGCCATGATCGGCTGGAACATTGCACCAGGACTTCGTCGGACCTTCAACTCTGAGGACTGGGCTGTCATTCCTGAAGAATTATGGGAACAGGCGCGTGAAGAAGCATTCGATGCTGTGCGTGACGATATCCCGTTACAAATCTCGGGCAGCGACATTGATCCGGAAGCGATTGAAGTAGCTCAGGCTGCAATCAAGAGCGCAGGCTTTGCTAAAGACATTGAAGTCAGCGTTCTGCCCGCGCATCGCGCAAGACCACAGGGTGAATATGGTGTTATCATTACCAATCCCCCATATGGTGAACGTTTGAGTGAAGAAAAAGAAGTTCAGAAGTTACTCCGCTCATTAGGGCGCAGTTACCTCGACATGCCAACATGGTCCTTTTTTGCAATCACGTCGACCAAAGCTTTTGAGGAGTATTTCGGTCATAAGGCAGACAAACGTCGCAAGTTGTTCAACGGACGCATTGAAACCCAATACTATCAGTATTTGGGCCCACTGCCTCCACGAAATAAAACACCACAATCTTCATAATTGTTCCAAATATAAAGTGCTCCAGCCACCCATGGCCGGGGCGCTTTTTTTGTGCGCTTTTCTGGTCATATGAATTCTCCTTCATCGACCTTCACTTCCGCAGAAATCAATTCTTCTGAGGCATAGTTGAAAACACATGAGGCCACGCTATAATGGATGGAGCCCTATTTTACATTCCGATAACAAAACAACAAAAGCAAGGGGGACATACATATGGTTGTCACTCGGCCTACGCGCAGCTCCATGCCACGCGGGCTTCTATATCATCCATTAACGTTATATCTTATTTTTCTTGTGCTCATGCTGCTCAAACTCATGTGGCTCCATCACAATCTTCACGCTTATAACATTACGATGGGACTGCTGGATAAAGTCATTGCCATTGGATCTTTACTACTCTTGTCCTTCTGGACCTGGTTGCTGCCACGTAGAGGCATGATCGTGTCTCTCGCGGTCCTTAACCTGCTGCTTACCGCACTAATCTACGCCGATATGGTGTATTATCGCTATTTCCAGGATTTCTTGACCATTCCGGTATTGTTGCAGGCCAGACAAGTTGACGCATTGGGTGACAGCATCGCTACATTGATTTACACAAGTGATCTCTGGTTCTTTGCCGATTGGCTTGTCGTCATTCCGTTCGCAACTATCGTAATGTTCAGTAGACGTTACCGTTCGAAGCACTCCAGTACATCTGTTACTGGTTACGGGAGTTATTCGTATAACGATGGCAAGGCACGGTTGCGCCGCCGTCTCACGGCTGGCAGCATCGCCCTTGTGCTGGGACTTGGCCTCGCTGTCGGCCCGATTTATTTTTACAGCAAAACATGGGCCAAAGGCCTGTTCGATAACAACTGGTGGAATGTATCCATGTATAATGTGACCGGACTGCTCGCTTTTCACGGTTATGATCTGTACAACTATGCCAAAGACCACATCGGCTCCGGGCCGCAGGCTGATCCCGCTGATGTTGAGCAAGCAAAAGCGTTCTTCGCTGAAAGGCAAGAAACTGCCCCGCAGAATGATGCCTTGTTTGGCAAATATAAAGACAGCAACGTGATCATTGTCCAGGGTGAGGCTTTTATGAACTTCATGATTGGCCAGAGCATTGGGGGTCAGGAGATCACACCCCATTTTAATGAACTGATGAAGGAAAGTCAGTATTACAGTCACTTTTATCACCAGACCGGTCAGGGTAGAACGTCCGATGCCGATTTTGGAGCAAACATTTCCCTACATCCACTTCCGGTTGGTTCGGCCTTTGTACGGTATGCAGACCATACGTATGATTCCCTCCCTTCCATTCTGAAGGACAACGGGTACAGCACCAACGTATTTCACGCTTATGAGAGCGGCTTCTGGAATCGGTATACGATGTATCAGAACATGAAGTACGACAAGTTTTATAGCAAAAATGATTTTGCACAGGATGACCCGCTTGGCTGGTCCCTGTCTGATGAATCCTTTTTCCGCCAATCCGTTGAGAAAATGAGTAGTGAGGTGACCGAACCGTTCTATTCCTTCCTCATTACACTCAGCAGTCACCATCCGTATGCATTGCCGAAAGAAAAACAACAACTGGATGTAGGCGAGTTTCAGGGAACCATGTTTGGTAACTATCTGCAATCCGTACATTACGTGGATTCGGCGCTCGGCAAAATGGTGGAGGATCTGAAAAATCGGGGATTATGGGAAAATACCATCTTTATGTTCTACGGGGACCACGACAACTCGATCAAGGAACAATCACAATACGAGCAGTTCCTGGGACGCTCATTGAATGAACTGGATATGGCACAGATCATGAACGAGGTTCCCCTGCTGGTGCATTTACCGGATGGAGCAGCGGCTGGAACCTTCGACGAACCTTCGGGACAACTGGACATCACGCCATCCGTGCTGCATCTGCTCGGGGTGTCCGACCAGTCCTATTATCATATGGGTAACGATGTATATGACGGGTCTGCACGTACGGTTGTGCTACGTAATGGCGCATTCTCGGATGGTTCTGTATTCTATATTCCATCGGATGATTATATCTACGAGAGCGGCGCTTGTTATGACCTGTCCACACGTGACAAAACAGATATCAACGCTTGTCGTCCCGCTCATGATGAAGCAACCAAGCGATTGCATGTCTCGGACACGGTCATTACCTATGATTTGATTCAGCGCTTTCGAGAGGAAGACAGTTCAGCCGTAACATCGCAATAAGCAATATCGTAATGACAAGCTAAACAAATACACTAAATGAAGTGAATTACATTTCAAAAAGGGGAATTCTCATTACATGACATCACATACTGAACCAATCCATATTGAACAGCAATTGTTCAATGCAGCCGCAAAATTTGTGAAGCAACGTTATCCTCAGGGATGGGGCGGTGCGGGTGCCGTCTATACCGAAGCTGGCTCCCTGCTGATTAGTGTAGCTCCAGAGGTTATCAATGATGCCACGCATCTATGTATGGAAACAGGGGCTTATCTGGAAGCCCACAAATTGAACGAACGTGTCACCCACTCCCTCTGTATCGCTCGTGATGATGAGCATTCAGAATTTAAGGTCCTTACACCTTGTGGTGTATGCCAGGAACGATTATTTTACTGGGGCGAAGAAGTCAAAGCTGCCGTATACGATCCTTCTGGTCAACTGGTCTTCAAGAGACTGAGTGAGATCCAGCCTTATCATTGGTCCAAGGCATATCGGGATAAATAGCAATCTCCTTGCGAATTATAGAAAGTGGCTTTATAATTGTAACTATATTAGTTTCAACTAAAAGGATAATGGAGGTTTAACATAATGAATATTGAGATATGGTCTGATTTTCTCTGCCCTTTCTGTTATATCGGCAAACGCCGCTTGGAGAATGTATTGGAACAGTTTCCACACCGTGATGAAGTGAAGCTGCAATTCAAAAGCTTTGAGCTTGATCCAAATGCTGCATTGAACCCAGGTAAAACCAATTCGGAATATCTGGCTGACAAATATAATATGAGCGTGGAACAGGCCAAAGGTATGAATGCCCAGATGAATGCCAATGCTCGCACGGCAGGACTGGAATACAATATCGATGCCATGATCCCTACGAACTCCTTCTCAGCTCACCGATTGACACACTGGGCGGATACACAAGGCAAAGCGCTTGAACTGAGTGAACGGATCTTCCAAACTGTGTTTATTGAAGGTAAACACTCCGGCGACACTGAAGTGTTGGCTCAGTTAGCAGAAGAAGTAGGCCTCGATCGTGACGCAGCTACGGCAGTGCTCTCCAGTGATCAATTCACCGACAATGTCCGTGCTGACCAAGCAGAAGGCGAGCAACTCGGCATCCGCGGTGTACCGTTCTTTGTATTCGACCGCAAGTTCGCCGTGTCAGGCGCTCAGCCGGACGAGGTGTTCCTGGACGCTATTCAGAAAGCTTGGGACGAGCGTTCCCCGTTCACCATGGTTGAGTCCAATACAACCGAAGCTGACGGCAGCGGCGTCTGCACAGATGACGGCTGCGAAATCCCGAAAAAAAGTTAAACCAATTCACTAAAAAAAGCAGCAAGATCAAGGGATACTCCCTGATCCTGCTGCTTTTTTATATACTACATACCACTCTAGCTCATTGTATACATTTTTGTTTGATGAACAGTTACTGTGGAGGGGACGGAATCGATTCTGAAGAAGCGAAGCGTGCGCCTTTGTCTCCAAATTTTATCCTCTGAAAAGAGGAATCAAAAAAATTTGGAGACAACAGCGATCGGAAGATCGATCCGTAACCGGAACCTCCACTAACTTATGATCAAACATTTATATTCAATTAGCGCCGACTCACTTAATCCCAGAACAGTTGATCCGGATGTGGACCCGTCCGCTTATCTGAATCCAGTGCATCAATTTGTCTCAACTCATCCGGTGTCAATTCAAAGTCAAAGATGTCAGCATTCTCACGAATACGCTCCGGGGTAACGGACTTCGGAATCGTCACAATCTGATTCTGAATGTCCCAGCGCAGAATGATCTGTGCTGGCGTTTTCCCATATTTCTGGGCCAGCGCTTTGAGGGTGGACTCTTGGTTAAGCTTGCCTTTCATAATAGGACTCCATGCCTCCAGCTGAATTCCCTGGGCCCCGCAGAAATCCTGAAGTTCCTGCTGGATCAGACCCGGATGCAGCTCTACCTGATTTACCGCAGGCACCGTTCCACCCTCATTTATGATATCTTGCAAATGGTGAACTTGAAAGTTACTCACACCAATCGCACGGATGCTTCCTTCGCTATATAAACGTTCGAATGCTCTCCACGTCTCCTTATACTGGTCTCTGCCAGGCCAGTGAATTAAGTAAAGATCAATCACATTCAGTCCCAGTGCCTTCTGACTGGCTTCAAATGCTCTCAACGTTGAATCAAATCCCTGATCCTCGTTCCAGAGCTTGGTCGTCACAAACAGTTCGTTACGGGCAACACCACTGCTTGCAATAGCTTGTCCCACTTCTTCTTCATTGCCATAGATGGACGCGGTATCAATACTGCGATATCCAACCTCCAAAGCGGTCTCAACCGCCTGTTGTACTTCCTTACCTTTTGCTTTATATGTTCCAAATCCTAGCCATGGCATCGTTACTCCGTTGTTCAGAATCGTACAATCTGTAATATGTTTTGTCATTCTGTACCTCCCGTATGGAATTTTGCCTGCTCTTGTTCTATTAACCTTCTCACAGAATTTTAAGCGACCATTCGACATACTGTCGGAGTAAACCCATGGATCGAGAGTCTTTGCAAAAGATATGAAAAACCCGCAAAGCATTGCTGCCCTGCGGGTTCTGATGTGACAGGAACGTTATATATTCCCTTGACCGTGCTGACTCTGGATTGAATTCAATCTTCTCTTCTCCTCGATGAACATTTCCTCTGCCAACTCAACACCTTGCCCTCCGAGTGAAAGCTCTGCTTGTCGCATCGCTTGCTCCGTATGTGCCAGACGACGTTCCGCCTGTATAATGGTCTGTGCCGTCGGATGAGACAGGGCCTGAGATACAGCATAATGAAGCTTGTTCACCGCATTTTGCGCCTGAGATACGGTGGTATCGGCTTGCAAACTGGAATCATAACGCTTCGGCATGAGTATTCCTCCTTGGGATTATCATGTTCCTGTTACCCCTTTAGGATGGATAACACAAGCCTTCCTTATTCTTCTTTTGTGTTTTTATCGTAACTTTAGTTGATTACGCTACGTTTATTAGATAATCATGTGAGTCGGGAGGAATTTATTTGAAGAAAATATTACTGACACTCTGCATGTTGCCCTTGCTCATTTGGGTACAAGGCTGCGCTCCTGCAACATACGAGATAGACGGATATAAAGCATCATCCATGAACCCAGACATCCCGGTTCCAACCAATGCAAAACTCATTGAAAACATAGCTTATTCCGATCATCCCACTCTTAAAGAAGGTGTTAAGTATGAACTGAAACATATTGGGGGTGAGCAAGGACTATACCCACCAATGGATTATTTTCAGAAGTTAGCGGATACAGGATGGGTGGAATTAGAGGAAGAACGGCTGGGACATGTACATTTTCTGAAAAAGGATACTACCGTCATTGCCATTGAAATTCGAGAAGATACCTTCCAAATTACTGAAATGATAGATGATGCCGCATTTTGAAGCAGCCTTTCACTGCTACCCAAACGCAAAAAAAGGAGAAGCACGTAGCCCCTCCTTTGTGATGTGTGGACAGTTTTCTCCACTCACCTTGTTATATCATATCCTATTACTTCACGAACTTTGCAACTTTGGCGAGCACTTCTTCTTCTGTCGGCGCACTGATGTACCGACCGTTGATAAAGACAAACGCACGTTTCGCGCAAGGACCGCAATAGGATTTGCACCCAATCTTGATCTCCGTGTCTGGAGCCATTTTTTGCAACTTGGGCACAATCGATTTCAGTCGAACATGATTACACTTTTCGCATACGCGGATATCGTTAGCCATGAGTTCCCCTTCTTCGCGCCCTTAGTGGTCGCCGTGATTGCCTTGGGACGGATTCGTAATAACAAATCCCTCTTCCGGGAAGTAGAGATAATCAATTTTTACACCGTTCAACAAAGGCTGATCATTCGCGAGAATGACATCAATCTCTTTATCGGTAGATACAACTGTATCATTTTCTTTTGGTGTGTCGAGATCAAGTCCGTAGTGAGCATGGTCACCATGTGCATGTGTGATAACAACGCGCAGTTTTTTTCCTTCGTTCTCCGGCTTGTCCAATTCAAGCTTCAATACTTTAGCAGCATTACGCGTAATTTTGCAGTTCATTCTCTTCATCTCCTATATTGTAATTGCAGGTTTCAACAATTTCAGCATTCTTAAACTACAGCATCTATTGTAAAGAAAGTTACCGCTCTTCGCAATAACATTGATGCGAATTCATTGTTAAAACGATCCATTGGGCCGCAAATTAAGAAGGTGTCCCCTCCTGAAGCACAGGATATTTACGTTCTGCCCGGCTTACAAACCAGTTCATCAGAATCAAAGTGACCCCGATATCATCGATGGGCATAAACGGCATGACGTCAGGAAGTACCCAGTATAACAGCGCCGGAATAATAAACAACAACTTTTCTCCCAAAGGAATCTGCGGAGCCCGGAGCAGCCGGGGGAGCCTTTTGAAAACTTGTGTCCATCGTTTGAACGACAGCAGTCTTCTCCACTTCATCTGAATCCCTCCGTATAATTGTATATGTCGCCGAAACGGCACATCCATCATTACCCGTTCGAAAACCATTCAGAACGAATGACGTGACATGCCATTATCAAAAATAATAAAAACGGAACGTCGCTCATAGCGTCCGTTCCTGTTATACGAATGATCTACTGTTAAGTTTCACACCTTCGTCATTCGGGGTCTTGCCTCATTGTCCATTGGATAACAGTTCAGCCAACAACATTCCCACTTCTATACAAATATCATCAAACTGCTCTACGGGAAGGGGATTAACACCCAATCCAACTTCTACCGTGAAGCCCGGTCTACCGAAATCTTGAATAAACCAGTCCTTGTATCCGGCATCACTGCCACCAAGCTTCACCGCCTTGTAACCTGAAGCTTTGGCAAGTCTACGCGACAGCGGTCCACTCTCTCTAGGTTCCAGATCACGGTAGTTCCAATAGATCTCCTGTCCCTGACTATGCAGGGATACAACCACATCAAATGTATGTTGCTGCGTCCACTGCGCAAGCGCCTGTGCCTCCGGTTCTGTCAATGGCGCTGTCCCCGCATAATCCCTGGGGCCAGGTGAGGTTATACCTCTTCTCGCTGCCTCTTCATCCCAATGGGCTGGAAATTGATCATTCAGATCCACCCCTCTGATGTTGGCCTTCCAATGGGTAAAATGTGATCTGTCCGCATTCCAGGTTAACAACTGCTGTGCATGTGGATGCTGATTGACCACACCTTCCTGAACCAGTTCGACCCCGTCCGGATTAACCATCGGCACGGCCCAGAGTGTCGTCTCTTGCATCCAGCGTTCTGTCTGGTATTGATGCCATGCCCTATGCGCACCATACGCCTCGGCATACTCTTCAATAAACTTCATCAGAACTGCTGTTGTCAACCACTCATTCGCATGAACGGAAGCATTAACATGGATATGTCTCGACCCTTGCCCAATACGCAAATAAGGCAGCGACTTCCCCATGACACTTGTTCCAATGGACCCTGTTTCGATAAAAGGGTATTGATTCTCCAGCTTGTCTATATCCCTGATTAATTCTCGATAACCATACTCTCCCTGAATCTTTACAATAGTTTTTCCATTCGAAGCCGGAATATGAATACAGCGACCAACCCAGTCGGTTATATTGGTGATTTCGGGATTGGCCTGGCGCAACACCTCTTCGTCCAGACCAAATCTCTCTGCAATCTCCCCTACACTTTCTCCAGGCGGTACAGCGTATCTGCGACCTGTCCCGGGGACAATACGCAGCATCTGACCTGCCAGCAAGTAAGGCTGGGAAGCCACTTCCGGGTTCAGTGCAGCAAGTAACTCTTTGGTCATATGGTGTGCTGACGCAATTCGCGGCAACGTATCTCCCCGCTGAACGATAATCCACTGTAGATCCATGTTGTTCTCCTTTCCACAGGAAAAGACAGGTCTCCTGTCCAGTTCTGACCAATTTCGTGTCTGTAACATATGTATGCAGGTCAGGTTGTCCGTCATGTGACAAGAATCATGTTTATCTCCGGTTAATGCATAATGACGACAAAAAATCCCGGAACTTCACAGTTCCGAGATAGTCCACAACCAAAATACATTAATTAAAAGTCTTATTCATGCATAATTTGAGTATAACTATGATAATTGCGTTACCTGCCAGACAACAGGGGTCTTGGAGATCTGCTCCCCCAACCATCGACGGGTGATATTCTGGAACATTCGCGGGTCACCCGTGCAGAAAAATTGATGCACCGGGGTCTCATCCCCACTGGCCAGCTTTCGTTTATCATATAAAATCGTACTGATTTCACGTGCCGTTTCATCTGCTGAACTGATTAACTTCACTTCCTGCCCCATAACTTCCTGAATCGTGTCCATGAGAAAGGGATAATGCGTACAACCCAGAATAAGACAATCGATTGGCTGTTGTTTGATCCCGCCCAATGATTGTTCCACCGTATGTGTCGTGTGCTCGGAACGAAATTCACCTTGTTCCACCAACGGCACCAGCGCCGGACAAGCCTGACTGACCACATCAATATAGGGGGACAACTGTTTGAGTGCCGATGTATAAGCCCCACTACCTATGGTACCCGCGGTACCAATCACACCAATACGTCCTGTACGTGTCGCTGTGATTGCGGCCCGCGCACCCGGATGTATAACACCAATGACAGGCACATTCACCTTGGCACGGATATACTCCAGCGCGGCTGCTGTTGCTGTGTTACAGGCGATAACGATAACCTTCGGATCGAATTGGATCAAGAAATCAACGATTTGTTCCGTAAATTGTTTTACTTGTTCGGACGAACGGGGTCCGTACGGTGTCCGGGCAGTATCCCCAAAATAAATGATCTTTTCCCGCGGGAGCTGACGCATCACTTCCTTGGCGACGGTCAATCCCCCCACACCGGAGTCTAATATAGCGATTGCTTGCTGCACGAACACACCGCTTCCTTCTTCATTGAATTAATTCTCAAAACGTTTGTTTCCCAGAGCTTTCTTCCTACCGTATGAACATTCCGGCAAAAAGGTACCTACATCTTACCCGATTTCATCGCAGGGTTCAAATTAAATCCCCGCGCTACGTCACCTATGTGTGGACACGCAACAAAGCAGGCTCTCCTCTAAATAGAGGAAAGCCTGCTTATCAAGCTTTGCTTAGTTGTCGTCCTTGGACTCATCCGCAGGAAGCTTCGCTACAATGTCAATTCCGGGTTCATCAGCTGCTTTATCAATCTCGTTATCAACAATGGCTGCCGATATGCGAATTTCTTTTCCTTCAGCGCAATTGCGCCAGGATTGAATATCCTGAATCACAACATCTGCGGTCTCTTTAACTTTGGATACAATCTGTGAACTTTGTTCTCCCACGATACCAGCCAGTTCCTGACCTTTTTCCGATACCTGACGAGCACCTTCTGTAATATCCTGACGAAGTTCACGTCCCGATTTTGGCGCCAGCAATAATGCCGTTACTGAACCAACTACAGAGCCAATAAGAGCTCCCCACAACAAACTTTTGTTAGAATCCTTCACGTCACATCTCTCCCTTTACTATTGTTTAAGTACCGGATCAGAAGCAACGGTCTGTCGCTCAGCCATCCGGGCGAATGCCTACTCTGTTGATGCATTATAAGCAGCACAGGCTTGACTTGACACTCCAGATGTTAAAAATAATCTGAACGCCCTTTTTGAATGGATGCAGATGACTTGGCTTAAAATCAGTTCTGACGAGCCGGCTCGAGATCAGCCGCGGCATGCTCATCCCCCGGGTCCAAATCAATCACATATCGTCCCGGTGCAATCAATGCCGCCTGATGTTCACACCGCCAGCGACGTCCACCTGAAGAACCCAGCGTCTGTCCATCTTGCAGAACATCCCCCTGATCAAATATGTAATACGCTGCACCCAGTAAGGTCTGAGCCACCGTATCCGGATCAAGACCGACGAAGTGACACTGGACATCAGGTACACCCAGCGCAGATAATCCCACGGTATCCATGACCAACCCGCGCTGTTCCTCTGTACCTCCGGCTTGATACATTCGAACGTTCATGGCTGCATACAGATGTTCCTCACGTTCCTGAGCTTGCGTATATGCTTCCGGTTCAACGAGCTTGTCACTGCCATACCAATACAGCGCGTCACAGGTCATACTTTCCATGATTGCCAGTACAGTCTTTTGAAACAGCTCCAGGCGCTGCTTACGAGGCATGGCAGCCGTGAACATATCATGTATCCGGATGGAGTACTGCGAAGCTTCTACAACCTGTCCCACTTCCGGCCAATGCCATGCTTGTTGCAGAGCACCGCCAAAGCGAGCACGATCTGCGATTTCATTCACAGGAAGCATGCAAGTCTGAGCAGGGATATCCCCTTCCTGGAAGGATACCTTATGGTCCAGATGATAGAAGACAAGCATCTCATGCTTTTGCCCTCCGCTCTCTTGTTTCACATCCAGTCGGACTTGTCCTGTATGGCGAATCATTGCTTCCTGCAAACGCAGGCGATTCACCTCTGGACGTTCCCGGAACAAAAGTTCAACCATATACACCGGATGGAATCCGGACGGTGATTCATTTGTTTCTTTACTTTCAGTATTTGCTTCATTGAATTCTTTTGATTCATTTGTCATGCGATTTCCCTCATTCCTTACGCTGTCCCTCGGTCTGTGCCGTATTGAAAGGACCAAGTTCTTTTTCCACGTAGGCGCTAACCTGAGTAGTAAAATGTTCAAGTATACTCGGCAACTCTACGCTAAGCGGATGGAGCTCAGACCGCTCCCAAGTGTAATAATCCTGCACCAGTGGCTTGCGTAACGTGACAAGCTGACGCAATATCTCATAGGTAGGATTATCAAAAACCTTTTCTTCATAATTAATCTGAATAATATCATCATAGCTGCTCGCATCTCTCATGATGAAACCGTCAATTAGATAACTTCCCACATCGGTAACAATCTCGATCGCCAGGTGAAGACACCGTTCCTGTACCATCCCCAGCATGAGACTGCCGTCCCAAGCTTCTGCTGCCCCGCGAAGCCCTTCAGCTACTTCCGGTACAGCAGCAAGCCGGCGGGCAATCTGTTCTCTGTTCACATAATACATTCGTTCACTTCCCGTTCAGTGAGTTATCGGTTCCGTTTCCCTCTTCGCTTAAGCCAGAATATCATCACAGGACAAGCGATTAGAAACACAACAAAAATATATAGAAATTCCATAACGTCTCTTAAATCGCTCATGCAGAGTCCCCTTTATCTCAACGTAGTTTGAATGACAGATCAGATTTCGTAGTCCACTGCAATTGACTGTTCTCTGACTTCGTTCATGTACTTGATAACTTCCTGATGAAGCGGGTGTACCTGATACGCCTGGAGATCCTCCAGTGAAGCAAACTCCGCTGTGAGTGAAATGTCGAACGATCTCTCCGAGCGAAGCACATCAATCCCGATTTCAAGTGAAACCAGGACATCAATTTTACCTTCCAGATTGCGAAGCACCTGAGCTGCAGCTTCAATACTTTCTGCTGAGCGATCTTTCATTTTGAACAGGACAATATGTTTTATCATCTGGGCAAACACCTCGTTTAATATAATAGTAGAAATGAATGAATTTTCATGTATCCAAAATATATCATAACGTTCTCTATTACGAAAGGATACTTGGAAACGTTCTCTTGATAAGAAAAACTAATCCGAACCGTTTCCCTTCGATTCGGATTTCTTTTGCGATCCATCCTCCGTCTGTTTCGTAGAGTCATCCTGCAAAGTTTGTCCTGTTTCAGCCTGCTGCTTGGTGTTGTCCGCGGTTGGCTGCGGTTTGGACCATTCACGATTCGCCAGATACTCCTGATCCTCCTGTTTCTTCAACACTGCAATGGCCTGTCTGAGCTTTGCAGGCAATGGAAGACCGATTTTGGCATAATTCTCGGTAATCGAAATGAGTTCATTCACCAGATAGAAATAAATAGCTCCGCCTTTGATAAAATCGGTTCCCATGATCAGATCAATTCGATGAGCAAGCAAAACAACCGTCAGCATGAGCCCTTTGCGAGCAATCCCCCAGAATCCAATGTTGCTATTCAACCCGGCACCTGTTCTTACCGCCGCTGCCAAACCTGTTACATAATCCACAGCCATCGCGACCGCGAGCAGGCTCAGCAATTGATCCCATCCGCCAAAAGCAAACGTAACAAATGCTCCCGAGATGACAGCAAAGGTATTCACAGATAGATGCACGTTCCTCACCTCTCCCTTACACTTGAGTATCATACAATATATGTAAAAGTAAGAGATTTGACAGGTCACATGTCATGCTGAACATGCGGATTTATCATTTCAGATTTGTGCACATCCTCTTCGCAACAGGAGAACGAAAATCACATGCTTTTGGGGAATTCAGGGAAATAAACCGCATCATATCAACAAAAAACAGATAAAAGTTCTTTAGACCTAGTAATAAGTAATTAGAACTATATTATTTTTATTCCTGTTCAATTTCTCCCTTCATTTTTAGTGAAACATTGTAATCTAGGAATATACTAGGATGTGAATTGCGCATGGTCTAGTTCGTAGTTCCCTCTTTATCGTGAATTCACGCATTGACGCATTTGTAACCGGTAGTCCCGGCACTTGAAAGTACCCCGTTGTTTATTGTAGTATTTGGTTAAAAAAAATCGGAGGAAATATGCCTAATCAACCAGAACAACATTCCATCCAGGCGTGGTCTCTGATCAACCGTAAATACTTGGGAAAAGGCGTCCGTGTTAAACGATTCCGAAAACCGACACGCTGTCAAATCCGCAATCGTGTTCTTCTTGCCGTGCTGATGGCCAATGATATCAAGTTGTCCCAGCTTGCTGAAGACCTCTCCATCTCTTCACGCAGTGTCAGTGCGTGGGTATATGAAGGACGGATACCCGGCAGTACCAATCTGGACAAGACTTGCCAATTACTCGGCTACCCGCGTCATATTCTCTTCAATGAAGAAGTTGTGCGTAATAGCCCTGTCATATGTCAACCCGAGTCATCTCGCTTCATGAAGCGTACGGTGACCCGTTCTCCGGTTAGTAACCGTATTTTGACAGGCTTGTGTATGGTCCATGATCTGTCGGTGACAGATGTCAGCCACTGGATCGGGGTTCATCCCGGCACTTTCCGCAAATGGCTGCATCAGGGAACACTGCCTTCTGCTGCGTTTCAGGAACAAGCGGAGCAATTTTTCCGTATCCCGAAAACTATTTTGTTCGCAGATGTCATCTTGAAAGATCGTCGCAACAACTAAATAAGCGAACAGCCAAAAGGCTCTGATCTCCCCATAGGGAGGCCAGAGCCTTTTTTAAAATAAAATGCATGCCTTCTCTCTCGGACTTGAAGCACTGTTCTGGCTATTCCATCAGAAATGTCAGATAACCTACCCTTTTTCGCCTTTTGCTCCCAAAAAGAGCCATCACAGCCCGCTAAAAGCTATGTTTATGCATTTCATCATGATCATTCTCTCTAGAAGGTCATCCTGACCTCGTGTTTAACACTTCATTGATATATCTCAATCCGGTATATCGAGGACGAAGCGTATGCGCTGTGTTGAATGCATGTTCCACCATCTCCGGGGTTACACCGAGTTGCTCAGTAGTCACAGGTCCACCTACTTGTTCCAACCATGCAATGAGCTGAGAGGCCTCCGGCAATTGGTCATATATCCCAAACACCGGTTCACCCGATGTCTGTGCAAGCTCTTTATATTTCACCGTAAGCAATGCACAAGCTACGCCAACTTTGGCACCATGCAGAACCGGTCTTTCTCCCGCTTGCATCAGATCCATCTCCAAGATGTGGGACAGATGATGCTCACCTCCGGATGCCGGACGGGAATGGTCAATGATCAGCATGGAGATACCGGAAACAATTAATGCGTCCATTAATACAGCTACTCCCTCTGCTCGCCCCTCCGCAATAGCTTGTACATGATCTATGCAGGTATTCAGCGCTTCTTCTGTCATCCGATAAGCAACTGGACAGAACGGTTCTCCGCCCAGTTCACGAGAAACAATCCAGTCTGCAAGTGAAGTATATTTACCAAGCATATCTCCGAATCCGGCAGCTGTCATCACTTGCGGGGCTTGCTCCAGAATATCCAGATCGGCAAAGATAGCCTCTGGCGGAACAGCCTGAAATGTTTGTTTGACGCCGCTTACAATTAAGGGTGCACCCGCAGAGGTAAACCCATCCACTGAAGCCGCTGTCGGTATGGACAGAAAGGGCTTGTTCATTTTGGAACAAACAAATCTCACCAGATCATGAATGGTACCTGAACCCACCGCAATTACAGCCTGACTTTCCAGTTTCACACCCAACATGACCTGTACAATAGCTGCTTCATCCGCAATGATATCACCCGCACGATTTTCCGGCAGAGCGATCTCATCCACATGTATTCCCGCTTCGCGAACACTGCTCAGCACATCAGATCCGGCCGCCTGAAACGTATGTCGATCATAAACAACCGTCACCTGACGATATCCTTGCTCAGACAAATAACCCGGTAACCTCTGAATGGCCCCAGCTTCCAGATGAATCAGCATATCCACCACCCGGTGTTGATGACCGCAAGCACACTGCTGTGCTTCCTCATTCCATGCTGCAATTCGTTCGTTCATATTCATTCGCTCTTACCCTCCCATATGAGATATCATGCATAATTAACGGGTTAAAACCACAAGATAAAAAAGGAAATAAAATGTGATGATTTTCCTGATCACACTTTACTGCCTATACCCAATATTTGCAAATCCATATCTCACATTTCCAAGTAGGTGAAGCAATGAAATTAACGAAAGAATTAGGAATTTCGCTCGGATTTCTGGCCGGAACCACTTTTGGCAGTGGTATCGCTTTTTTGTTTCGTCTCCAGTCGGTTGAAGTGGTTGCCAGTGTTACGCTATTTGGTATTGCAGGAGCCATTGCCGGGATCATCACGGCAGTCATTCTGCGCCAGCGGCAACATTAGCATTAGCATGCTGATAGCAAAATGCAGGCTTCACACGAATGATCCACAAAACAAAAAAAGGTTCGTGATTTGCCCTAGAGCAACTCACGAACCTTTTTGTTAGATGCGGTCGAGAGGACTCGAACCTCCACGGGGGGTTAGCCCACACGGACCTGAACCGTGCGCGTCTGCCAATTCCGCCACGACCGCATAATATGTATCTCCTCATCCATCGATGAAAAGCGTTCCGGTGAAGCAATTCCTTGTTTTACCGTAATTCAGAGTATACATGCTCCAAAATAAAAATGCAACTTCTTTTTTATTCATTCAAGAATAGGACATATGTCCTTTTTTCTCAACTTCAAACACCCTATCGTAGCATTAAACAAATATACCATCCATACAAATGCAAAAATGAAGGAGAGATCCACCTTGAAAACAACCCATCTGTGCTTTATCGGTGCCGGGTTTCATGCATCCACGAATATTTACCCTTCTGTTGTTGAAGCCGGAGCGCAGATCCAGGCCATTGCCACACGCAGTATGGAACGCTCTGAAGCAGCTCTGCTGCGATTTGGCAGCAACGGAAAAGCGTATGATAACGCTGGGCTTATGTTACAACAGGAAACTTGTGACGGAGTCGTGGTGGTCGCCCAGCCTGTTGATCAGACCGCTCTTGTCCTTGAATGCATTCGAGCTGGTAAGAATGTATACGTGGATAAGCCACTCGGATGGAATGCAGCGGAAGCAGCAGCTGTAGCAGAGGCTGCCGAGCAAGGCGGCGTCGTTGTCATGGTCGGTTTTATGAAACGTTATGCTCCCGTATACATGAAGCTGAAGGAGCTCATTGATAGTGGTTCGCTAGGTAAGGTACGTTCATTCCAGATGAAATTCGCTGTAGACAGCACCCCATTTTGCAAGGATGAGGAACAGTTCATGAAGCTCGCTGCCATACATATGGTCGATCTGATGCGTTACTTATTCGGAGAAGTAATACGGGTTACAGGCACAACCGTGAAGGATGGGGAACATATTAATCAAAGCATTTCCCTTGTTTTTGAGAATAACGTAGTAGGCAGCGCTTATTTTACCGGCATGAGCGCTTGGTCACGGGAGAGTGAAAGTGTACTCGTCACCTTTGACAACGGATTTGCGTCAGCTGAAGATATCAACACACTTACTGTCCATCAATCCCGAAGCTCGACCAGCCTTCCCTGGAAATCTCTCGAGGAGCAAGATACTGTATATACACCTTCCGGATCTCCTATGTCAGGAGCTTATCGCGACCTTTATCTACGCGGGTTTGTTGGTGAAATGGTGCACTTTATCGCGTGTTGCCAGAATCAGACTGTCCCACATTCCAGCGCCAAGGATAATATTGCAACGATGGCTCTATGTGACTCCATTCTATCGTCACTGAAGTAGCGTATATACGCTCATCCTCATATTTTATACATCCAGAGAAGAGCCTGAAACCGGGGCTCTTTTTTATCTTATAGACATCAACACATCTGCCTTCGACTACAATTAGGGTTTATAATCTGCATCATAAGTGATATGCTCTTTCATGAACTATACGTACTTTATGAAATATAACCACCCAAATAGATACCATAGAAAATCACCCTAAAGTGGAGGTGTACTTATAATGAAAAAGGACGCTACCAAGCTATGTCCCGCGCCATACGGCTGTTCCGTGGAAGTTACCCTCAGCGTGATCGGAGGCAAATGGAAAGGTGCCATTTTGTATCATTTATTCTCCGGTCCTTTGAGATTTAACGAGATCCGAAAATTGTTTCCTGAAATCACCCAGCGTATGCTCACCCTGCAACTTCGAGAGTTGGAAAGCAGCGGAATTGTTCATCGTGAAATATACCCCCAGATTCCACCTAAAGTGGAGTATTCCCTCACACCATTTGGTGAAACGTTACGGCCGATTATCTTCAGCATGCGAGATTGGGGAGAAACGTATACAAATGAGGTTCTGGCCAGATCCTCACAAGAGGTATAAAACACAAAAGAAGCTGTCCCTAGTTTTTAGGGAACAGCTTCTTTGCTTGCTTATTTAATAACCGTCTGGATCGTAACCGTACGGTTACGGCCGTCTTCCTTCGCTTGATACAATGCATTATCCGCCAAGTGAAACAGTTCTGTGGAAGTTGTGGAGTGCTTCGGATATTCGGCAATTCCAGCCGAGATGGTGACGGAACGATCTATAGGCAATATGCTTTCTTCGACCGTTATTCGGATACGTTCAGCAATCTCAAAAGCCACGTTAGACTCGGAATTTCTTAACAAGACTACAAATTCCTCTCCACCAAACCGGGCGCAGACATCTTCTGGTCGAACAGACAATTGAATGATATTGGCAATGTGTTTTAATACTTCATCCCCAGCATGATGCCCGAATGTATCATTAATGGACTTGAAGCGGTCGATATCCAGAACAATAATGGAGAATGGCACCTCATCCTGAATCCATTCCTGGATGACTTCTTCGAAAGTTCTGCGATTGTTCATGCCTGTTAAAACATCGGTTCTGGCATCATAGACAAGCTGGTTTGTCTGTTTCCTAAAGTTCGCCAATGCGCCAACAACTGCTCTCGTTAGAAGGTCTGCCTCTCTATTCCAGTGAGGCTTCATCACAGGTAGATCCACTTGTCCCTTATCGACCTGATTCACCAAATCAGCGAGCATAGCAAAAGGACTGGCCAGCTTGCGTGCAACCCGAACCACAATAAGGGTCAGGATCAGAAAAGGCACTGAAGTGTACAGTAACAACATACGGATATGATGATTCAACTGATCGTACACCGTTTTGGTTGGAGACACGATTACGACGCCCCAGTCTGTTGATGGAACTTTGTAATAACCTGCAAGCGAATCCACACCTGCCAGGTTTTTGTATTGTTCTTTACCGTTCTTGTTTTCTAGCAGCTTTTGCACCACTTCATTTTTACTGACATTTTCACCAATTCGGTTGGTGTTTGGATGAAATAACAAAGTGCCCTTCTTATCCACAATAAAAAAGTAGGAACCATTACTTGTCTTGAGCTGACTACCAAAAGACAGACTCAATATATTATTTTCCTGCAAAAAGATATTTCCACCGATTGTTCCTTGATACTCCCCTGCCGAATCAAAGATCGGTTCACTGACAAATACAATTCTGCGTTTGGTTCTGGGTGTCTGGTACGCTTCGGAGATATACGAAGCCCTCAATTTAACCGCTTCTTTTGCTGCATTGGAACTAACATGGTGACCTACACTAGCCTGTGAGTAAGGTGAGGTAGACCTGACTACCCCCGCTTTATTTACCAAAGAAACGGAATTAAAAAAATTACTACTATTGCGAACCAATTCCAATGTGGAATTCAACTCTTTTGTATTGGCGTGATCCGTATCCGGGAAATATTGAGCTGCATATTTCAAGCTCTCCTGCATGGAATAAAAAAGCGAATCCAGCGTTTGGCTCATTTGCACAGCGCTTGCATAATTTAGCGAAAGGGTGTTATCAATGAGTGACTGTTTCTGAGATGTATAAGATGAGATGACCATGAGGGTCAATGTCATTATAACTGATATAGTGACCAACCCCCCGAGTAAAGCCGTGAGGCTGATCTTCTTGATGTTTTTTATTTTTTTTCGTAACCTAGATCTCTTGATCTGTGGAATCATCGTTTACTTCCCCCGGATTTTCATGAAAAGGCATATTCCTTCTATCTTATACAAAAGTTGTTAAGATCAAATAAAGAGTTTGAGAAATCTTAACAATTACATCGTAAGATTGACGATTTAATGACATTTTACTTTCCCTGGAAGAATCACTGTTCAGGATCGTCCTAATCGACAATGATATATCCTTCTTCTGGTTCTTGTTCAACAAACCCTGCCATGTGACGAACCTGAAATTCGATTGGGTGATGACTGCCCATTAAAATTCGATTCTGGACTTCATCCGCTGTTTCTGTAGGTAATGCAAATGCACGTGTATAGGCAAACTGTGCCTGAAGTGTCGTATAGATCGCATTGACAAGCCAATCGTTGCCCGCACGCCCAAACACATTAAGGATCACAGCTCCGTCCGAGTCCAGCTTGTCCTTGACCATGGCAAAAAAATCACTGGATATAAACTGCTCGGGTGTCCCCGTTGCCGTAAAGGCATCAATAATAATATAATCATATGTCGCAGCGGGTTCTTGGCCTAATAATTCACGACCATCCCCGATGAGCACAGGACTTCCCTCATATCCAAAAAAGGTTTGGCTCAACTCCACGACCTCTGCGTCAAGCTCAGCTACTTTTACCTGACGATCAGACAAGTAGGTTGGCAATGTGCCAATACCATGTCCCACCACAAATACGGTATCAAACTCAGGATCATTCCGTTCCATTAGATGCACCATCGCTCTCGGATACTCCAACACCATCCGGTTAGGCTCATCCAGATCCATGGCTCCCTGCACAGCTGCGTTGGAGAATTCTAATACACGAAACTGGCCCTTCTCTCCATAAAGCTTTTTGGTATCATATACCGTCAGCTCATGCTGTTCACTTTTATTCCGATACAGAACTCTCACTAACCGTTCTCCCTTCGCTCTCTTGCACACATTCGACATATACCTTCATTCTATTACACGGGATGACAACATACCACCCTATACTTGAGTGATCGTAAACAGAACAAAAAAAACCGTTTCCGATTATACGGAAACGACTTTTGATGAACCTTTCAACATGTTTAGGACCCTATGGCCTCATGCAGAGCCTGGACATATTCCACGCCCAGATTGGAGAGAGAAGTGCTCTTGTGGCTTATCCACCCTACATTAATGGATTCCTCACATTCCAGCGGTACAGGAATGATCTCGTCTCCATTCAGATCAGCGCTAAGTACACCCGTAGAGATCGTATAACCATTCAGACCAATCAATAGGTTAAACAATGTTGCGCGGTCATTGACCTGTATACTTTTGGGGTGAGATAACGTACTTAGGATCTCTTCCGAAAAATGAAAGGAATTGTACTCTCCCTGATCAAATGACAAGTACGGATAATCCTGCAGTTGCTCGATTGCAACCGACTCCTGCTTCGCCAGCGGGTTCTTCACACTGATAAAGATATGGGGCTTGGCTGTGAACAAGCTGGTGAAAACCAGCCCCGCATCTTTTAACAATTTGTTAATCACCTTGGCATTGAACTCATTCAAATACAGGATGCCAATTTCACTGCGCAGGCTTTTCACGTCCTGAATAATCTCGTAGGTCTTTGTCTCCCGAAGTGCCAACTCGTATTCATCCTGACCATACTGCTGTACCAGACGAACAAAGGCATTCACTGCAAACGCATAATGCTGCGTCGATACAGAGAAGTGCTGCGGGGATGGCTTGGCGTTCAGATAACGATTCTCCAACAATTCAGCTTGTTCAACCACCTGACGCGCATAACTCAGAAACTCAACGCCTTCTTTAGACAGAGATATTCCCTTATTGGTACGTTCAAAAATGGTAATTCGCAACTCCTGCTCCAGATCCCGGATGGCATTGGACAGGCTGGGTTGCGAGATAAACAGGCGTTTGGCTGCTTCATTCATGGAACCGCGTGTAGCAACTTCAATTACATATTTTAATTGTTGTAGGGTCAAGGTCTTATCCCTCTCTTTCTGGTTCAACAGGCAGACCAACAGTTGCTTCTTCCCACGGAAGTACATTCCATGGACTGTCTGCCCGTTCGAACAAATGCTCTACAAGCGAAAAGTGCTCCAGGGCTGACTCCGTCTCCAATTCTTCATACCCATACTGACGTCCTATGAGGTAGGCAAGTCCGAATTCCGTCCAACTTGAATACGCTTTTTGAATTCGCTGCGCCATTTCATACATAAAAGTCCATGCTGTCTTCTCATCTACATAACCGACCTGCATCGCCATGCGTGTAATTGATATGGCTCTTCCCCAGTCCCAGGCGCTGATGCTTGCCGCATTCAGGCGGCTGTCATAGAGTTGGATGGCCCTCAATTGGGTTCTGATCGTCTCATCCTCCAAACCAAGGATGTAGTTTTCCTGCTCCTGATGAGTCATTACAGACAATAACGCCCTGCGTTGATCAAATTTATCATGGTGCCCGCTTCCTTCTCGAAAACTTTCCATTTGCTGATGAAATGACTGCTCGTCCCGAATACTCCATGCTCGACCAAACATTTCAATGATGCCTTCCCTTTTCCCATCCAATCGTTCAATATCATACCCTGTGGCGAATTCCAAAGCATTTGCCTCAAGTAAAATAGCTCCCGCTGCCAGTGTCCACTGTTGTCTTGCATCAAGCAAAGAATACATCGTTGAATACCTCCACGTTATAATACGGTCTGAGCTCTTCATCATTCAAAAGATCAGGGAATTGAAGTGGTACCGTTTGTTTCAATCCCATCTGGAATATATTGAACTTCAGCTTATTAAACCAGGCTCCCCGTTGACTCAGACGCTCTTCCATATCCTGCAGACGTGCAAGGTAATCCGGATGATCAGGCCGGTCTGCCACAGCCTCTCTGGCATACACAAGTGCCAACTCTCCTTGACCAAGATGCATATAGGATAAACTCAGTAAACTGCATGTATCCCCCCGCAAACCAAACTCGTAAGCTCGGGTCAACATTTTGCGAGCGACATCGTATTTACGTGCCTGATATAGATGTAAGCCCCCATAATAATAGCTGTAACCATCAATCTTGGCAGGTTCTACTGTTTTATAATAATGCACCATAGCGCTGTCCAACTCATCCCACTGCTTGAGTTCGGCAAAGATGCGAATCATCTGTAAAAGCGCCCACGGATTATTAGGCTCGTGATCCTGAATCTTCAGAATCCATTTTGCTGCCTCCTCAAACTTACGATCCGCAAGGAGGCAAACAGCAATCATTTTTGTTAATAAAGAAACCTCCGGCATCTTTTTGTGAAGCGCTAAGAAGAAATCATGAGCAGTGGTCCAGTTCTTTCTATCAAAATGGAGATCCGCTGCTGCACCAAGAGCTTCATTTTGATACGCAGTGTCCCCAGTCTCCAAATATTGTTCAATGGTAGACAATGCAAGATCAATCTTGGCTTGTCCTCTGTAGGCTGTAAATAGATGATAAAGTGTGCTCGGATAACTCTCGATACGTAAACAAGCTTGGAAACACTGAACAGCATCCTCGAATCGCTCTACATTCATATACGAGATGCCAAGGTAGTGATAGAGATCAGCACTTTCATTACCTTCATTCATATAAGTCTCAAAGCACGTTATAGCCTTAACATACTTTTCTAAATTATAGTAACTGAAAGCTAATCCAAATTCGTAGCCTGCGCCCCCATTTAATGTTTTTGCCTGCAAATAGTTCAAGATCGCCTGTTCATATTCTTCAAGCATACGATAGGATTCCCCGAGATAAAAATAAACTCCCGGCTCTTCTGCCATGTGTTCTTTCAGAATAAGACCGTCTGAGATTACTGCCTCATAATGATCTAGATTATAATTGACCTTTATGCGTAAGTACAAAGCCTCTTGGTGAACAAAGACCTCTTCTTTAGCCCTTGTGACAGACTGATTAATGTAGTGTAAAGCAAGTTTTAGATCAACATCGTATGCCATTTGAGCAGCCAAAAACCAAGCATTACTGCTTAACAGTACTTCTGATCCAAATCCTTCAACCATGGATATTACCTTGTCTGATTGTTTCCTTATACGGTAAAGCCCAATCAGTTCCTCGATCTGTTCCGTTCCAGGAGGGTTGTCATTTTGAAGCTCCTCTTCCAAAATCGTCATGCGTTCTTGCTCATATTCATGCCGTACATGCCATAGACGAGTTCGTAGTTCCAAGTCCGCTGGGAATCGTTCTAACGCTGCCTCATATACGGCCATGGCTTCATTATTTCTACCCAACTGGATTAGACACTGCGCTGCAGATGATAAAGCAGGACTATAGATCATCGCTTCAGTTGCCTCCGACAACTGCATGTTGATGGATAACGCTTCTTCCACATGTCCACACTTCAGTAACATGTCTGCCAAGTGACGGAGAATTTGAGGCTCATTCGATAGTATAACTGCAAGCCTGGAGTACATGTGGAGCGCAGTCTCCCAATCCTCAACGTTCATCGAATATAACGCAATCAAGCGCAGTAACACAGGGTCTTGTTCATACATGGCGTAAGCTTTGCCCAACATCTCGTGCGCTGTGTCCAAGTCTTGATGAATGAGTGCACGTCTTGCGAATTCACGAAAATATAAATAATCGTCGATCTCCAAACCAGCTGCTGCCGCTTGGTGTAAATATTCAAGCTGCAAATCATATAAACTTTGACTTTGGTAACGAATGTGATTTAGAAACGAGGAAGAAAATCGCTCGCTTAACTCCAGTTCATTGTCCATCCAGCCAAACGTATCATCTAATAATTTCCAAACCATACCAGGCAGCCAGCTTCGTTCTGCCAAAACATCTAACAATTCGCTGTGTAGTCTTTCCCGAACCTGAATGCTCCAGAATTGCTCATCCTCTACAAGGTTCACCCATAGATCGTAACGAATGCGTGAGTCAAAATCTTCATACAGTCTAATCGTTCTCTCCAGAAAATGATTTACAGCTTCACGCAGCGGGTCTTCCCGCTGTGGAGGAGTTATATGTAAGTCTTCGATATGTATACCTTGAGCTAAATCCTGCGTATCTTCCGTGAAGTGGTGAGTAGGATCATCATCAGACTCAACATGTATCGGTTGAATTGAACCTGTTGACGCAATCTCTCTAGCTTGCTCGTAAGCTGCTCTAAGTTCCTTGAAACCTTCAGGATTCTCTTCTGGATGATTTTGTTTTAACCGTAATGAATAAGCCCGTCTAATCGCATTTAAATCTTCAGTAGGCTCTATACCAAGTATTCCCCAGTAATCCATGCTGTCGTTCCTCTCTTATCTGGAATTCTTCTCAATCTGCAGATGTGGTTGCTATCAAAAAAATGTAACATTGCTCTTTAATATATCATATCCCTGCTTCATTAAGCTTCTTTTCAGACAACCCTCTCCGTAAAAAGTGATATCTAATAACCTGGCCATACACTCGATATTAAATGCTAGAAACAGCAAAAAGACCCGCATCATCATGACGTGGGTTTTTGGATTCAAACAGGTAGCAGCGCCATCAAACGAATATGTTCTTTTTCTCAAAAACAGACATCTGGTTTTCCCCGGTAATAGGGCATTCATCAGGATACATACTTCGTTTATCCAACTTCTCATCGATAAAATCAACGACCTGCTGTAGCGAAGCAATCTGTGCTTCAACTTTCTTTCGGTGATTCACCAGCATCTCCCGTTCATCCGGAAAATCGGCGAGATCCGAATCCATGGACATTTGGAGATAGGGCTTCATTTCTTCCAAAGACATGCCAGTTTTTTTCAGACAAGTGATCAACTTCATCGTATGGATATCCTCAGAGCGATATACCCGATGGCGATTGGCTTTGCGTTCAGCTCGGGGAAGCAGCCCAATCTTCTCATAATAACGAATTGTATCTTCCGATAATCCGGCCTGTTCTGACGTTTCTTTAATGGAGAACACTTCATTCTCACTCATCATATGGGCCTCCTCCATATTTATTTCTCTCCATATTACAACTTGGAGCTGACTCCAAGTCAAGCATGATCCCTTCCACCCTAACACCCCTTGACTTGGAGTCGACTCCAAGTTATAGAATGAGCGCAGCATACAGATTCGTTCTGTAATCCCATTCTATCTGGAGGTATATATGAATATACAAAATCAGCTTCGCACCGCTCTCATCACAGGTTCAACGTCAGGAATTGGTCTTGAACTGACACGCAAGTTACTGGCTGAAGAATGGCAGGTAATCGGTCTCAACCGTTCTGCTTTCCCATCCGAGGATACCGATATTCAGAACGCCTTACGTTCAGGCCAGCTCCGTTGGGTTCAGGCTAATCTGACCAACTACGACAGTTTGAGAACTGCACTGGATCAGATTAAATCCGATACCGATTCAATTGATGTTTTGTTTAACAATGCGGGTGGCAGCGCTTCGGAGCTTCGTTTCTCTGATCAGGGGCATGAACTGCACTTTGAACTTCAAACTGTAGTCCCTTACATCATCTACATGGAATTAGTGGAGCTATTGCTCAAAGGACAGATGAAAACAGTCGTCAATACTTCCACCACCGCGTTCAGTATGGTCAAACAATTTGATCTAAATATCCTGGAACGTCCAACTGAATTCAAAAAGCTGTTTGGTCCCTATGCCACTTCGAAGCTCGGTCTATCTCTATGGACACGTGAGGTTGCCAAGTCTGCCAAAGCGAATGGCATACAACTGCTAAGCGTAGATCCCGGTGGAAATAATACGCTAAGGGGCAACAAAACATCCGGCCTGCCCTTCTATATCAAACCTATTATGAAATGGTTCTTTCCTCATCCAAGCCATGGCGCTTCGCTGCTCTACAATGCGGCTTTATCACCCACCAGACATGAATCCGGTACATTTCTGGTGAAAAATAAAGCGACAGCACTTCGTTTCACAGAGCAAGGTCCTGCCGTTCTCCATCGGGTAAACGAGATCTACGAGCAGCATTTTCATACAGTGTAGTCTGGAAAGCCCCCAACCAACCCATCTTAATCATGAGATGTTGAGCACTATATCATCAGTGCCCCTTCCTCATAGAAGAGCATCATCAGATTTGTGAAGCGATCAAGGCGCATGACGGGCAGACTGCCGAACGACTGATGAAAGAGCATCTTCAATCCGATCTGGAATTCTGCCTTCATCTGATTCGATAACCGGATTCATGGATTGTTCAGCTTTCTCACATACGTATAAAGACGTGACCGCATGCGGTCACGTCTTTTTTTTGTCGTTTGTCCCTCATATTATCCAGGCCCTGATTCATAGGTGTAAACATAACGATGCAATGTCGCGTGTGACATGTTATTGAATCTGGAGGGATCACTCAATGACCAAAGGACAGCAACCTAACGAAAAACCATTTATTATCCCGCAACCCATTCGCAGTGATGGCGCTGGAGGACCTGATCTGGGACCCAGAGACGTCATGAGAGATATACAGAACCCCGATATGCTGGTACCTCCGGTAACCGATAACGGGTTATTGCCCAATCTAAAAATGTCTTTTTCCGATACGCATATGCAATTGAACCATGGGGGTTGGTCACGTGAAATCACCGTACGGGATCTCCCTATTGCCACTACACTGGCTGGTGTGAACATGAGCCTGACACCGGGAGGTGTACGAGAGTTGCACTGGCATCAACAATCTGAGTGGGCTTATATGATCTGGGGAACGGCAAGAATCACTTCGGTAGATCAGAACGGACGTAATTTTATTGCGGATGTCGGACCTGGCGATCTCTGGTTTTTCCCAAAAGGTCTACCCCATTCCATTCAGGGACTGGAGGATGGTTGTGAATTTCTGCTTGTGTTTGATGACGGGTCCTTCTCCGATCTGAATACGTTATCCATATCGGATTGGTTTGCCCATACCCCACCAGAGGTATTGTCTGTTAATTTCGGCGTGCCCGAATCCGCTTTTCAGTCGATGCCGAAGGAACAGGTCTACATTTTCCAAGATACCGTCCCGGGTTCCATCGAGAGCCAGGAAGTTCAGTCGCCATATGGTACCGTTCCTCTCACATTCAAACACCGGTTGCTGGCTCAAGAACCGCTCATCACACCCGGCGGAAGCGTGCGGATCGTAGACTCCACTAACTTCCCCATCTCAACTACCGTTGCAGCAGCACTCGTTGAGATCCGACCTGGCGCCATGCGTGAGCTGCACTGGCATCCCAATGCGGATGAATGGCAATATTATCTGACAGGACAAGGGAGAATGACTGTGTTTGGAGGCAATGGCATTGCTCGTACATTTGACTATCGGGCTGGGGATGTCGGATATGTTCCTGTCGCAATGGGACACTACATACAAAATACCGGCACAGACACTTTATGGTTTTTGGAGATATTCCGAAGTGATCGATTTGAGGATGTATCACTGAATCAGTGGATGGCGTTAACCCCGCGGGATCTGGTCCGTGACAATCTGAATGCGCCGCCTGAGTTGCTCAATGCCTTGCGTAAATTAAAATGGCCTGTCGTTTAATTTAGTATGTATATCTATCATTTATGCTGAAATGGGGTAATTGTCAGAGAATCCCACTATATAAGGAGGAATATGAAAGATGAGAGCCGTTACGTTTCAGGGAATCAAGGACATTCAAGTCAAAGAGGTTGAAGATCCCAAACTGCAACAGAAGGATGACATTATCGTTCGTATTACTTCTACAGCTATATGTGGATCGGATCTGCATATTTATCAGGGAGCCTTGCCTGCTGCCAAAGATTACGTTATCGGTCATGAACCGATGGGCATTGTGGAAGAAGTAGGTCCTGAAGTGACACGTGTGAAGAAGGGGGACCGTGTGGTCCTGCCTTTTAACATCGCTTGTGGTGAATGCTTCTATTGCAATCATGACATGGAGAGCCAATGCGATAATTCCAATGGAAATCCCGATATTCATACAGGTGGTTATTTTGGGTTCACTGAGCGTTACGGAAACCACCCTGGAGGTCAGGCGGAATTATTGCGTGTTCCCTACGGGAACTTCACTCCGTTTGTGATTCCGGAATCCTGTGAACTGGAAGATGAAGCCTTATTGTTCCTGTCCGATGTTCTTCCAACCGCTTACTGGAGCGTCGAGAATGCCGGGGTTAAACCGGGAGATACGGTCACCGTACTCGGTAGCGGACCCATTGGGTTGATGACGCAGAAGTTCGCCTGGATGAAAGGTGCCAAACGCGTTATTGCTGTGGATCGTCTGCCCTATCGACTGGAGAAAGCCAAACGTTTGAACGATGCAGAGATCTTTAATTTCGAAGATTACGATGATATGGGTGAGCACATTCGCGAGATTACACAAGGCGGAACCGACGTTGTTATCGACTGTGTAGGTATGGATGGTAAAAAAACCACGCTGGAGGAGATCGGACAGAAGCTGAAACTTCATGGCGGTTCACTGAGTGCGATTGAAATCGGCATGAAAGCAATCCGCAAATTCGGTACACTCCAACTTACGGGTGTATATGGCTCTTCCTACAACATGTTTCCGTTAGGCAATCTGTTTGAACGCAATATCAATCTTAAAATGGGACAAGCTCCTGTTATACATTACATGCCTGAATTGTTCCGCAAAATCACTGCTGGTGAATTTGATCCAACCGAGATCATCTCCCATCGGATTTCACTAGAGAATGCAAGCGATGCGTATCGCATTTTCAACGATCATGAAGACGAATGTACCAAAGTTATACTAAAACCCTGAACCGTCGTTTTGATTATAAATATGCAAAATAAAACAAGTAGAACTACCTGTTCAAGGTACTCTGCTTGTTTTATTTTATCGATATTCATCCTGTTACTGTTGCATAAACTGCTCAGCCAGCTAAATGGTCTGTACCTAATCAGACATGAGTCGGCTTAGTCGCTTGAATATATACACTTTCTCCTTGGAAGCTATCGAGCTTCCCGTTCGCTGTCACTTCAAAATCGAAAAATTTTCTGATGATGGACGGTGCACTCAACATACTTGCTTCAAGTTCCCTCCTCTCCCGTTCCGGCAGTGCCGCACGGTTACACCACTCTTCAAACTTAAAGCGCTTCTGGAAGGAAACCATCATTTCCATTCGGAAGCCCGCGTACTCCAGCATATGAATCCATTCCGTCTTGCGCCATGCTCGAACATGGCTTGCATCTCGGCACTTCTCTACTTCATTGTAAAACTGGTCATTCTCATCCCGTTCAGGTGCCACGTTGTCAATGAATAACAACCTTCCACCGGGCTTCATAACGCGTAATGCCTCATGAACAAACAAAGAAACGTCCGGAAAATGGTGAGCAGCAATTCGGCAGGTTACAAGGTCATAGATATCATCATCGAATGGCAGCTTCTCTGCATCCCCGACAACAAAATCTACATTACGGTGTCCATTGCCCTGGATAAATGCTTCAGCTACCTGAAGCATTTCTTCCGTTAGATCGAGGGCTGTCACCCGCTGAACAAGTGGAGCCAATGCATTAGCGACATGCCCTCCTCCAGTGGCGATATCCAGCACGTTCATATCCGGAGTGGCTTGAGATGAAGCCACGAGCAACGCGAGATCCTCACCTCTGGCATGCCCCGAACTCGTCACATATTTACCTGCATTTTTCGCAAACTGCTTCTGCACCTGACTTTTGGTTACATCAGACATTCCAATTCCTCCTGCACAAGTTTCATTAGACGAAACATAGTTTCAAAATATAATTATATTTATTTTACCACACATGAATGTAAAAGCTAAATAAGCATTTTACACAAATCCGGAGGCAACTTTCCACTACCTAACAAAAAAGCTCAAATAAAAAACATCCCCCAAGTGAATTTCACCCAGGAGATGTTTTTTTATATATATTACTTCACGAGCGTTGGTGACTTCTTCCACAGTCCCAGAATCAGACCGGAGATCACAGAACCAATCGCAACAGCGAGCAGGAACAATAATGCGTGGTTCGCCAGTGCTGCAACAAAGATCCCGCCATGCGGAGCTGGTACATTAATGCTCCACAGTTGTGTCAATCCGCCAGCAACAGCGGAACCCAGAATACAAGAAGTCAATACACGCAATGGATCAGCCGCAGCAAATGGAATTGCACCTTCTGTAATGAAAGAGAATCCAAGTACATAGTTAGTCAGGCCTGATTTGCGTTCTTGCTCCGTAAATTTGGATTTGAAGAACGTTGTTGCAAGTGCAATCGCCAGAGGAGGTACCATACCGCCTGCCATAACCGCTGCCATCCATGCACCGTCTGTGTTACCACTGGATGTGAATACGCCGATAGCGAACGTGTAAGCCGCTTTGTTGAACGGTCCACCCATATCGATGGACATCATACCGCCAAGCAACAAGCCCAACAATACCGCATTACCTGTACCCAAGTTACCAAGTGCATCTACAAGCCATGTGTTCAGTGAACCAAAGATTGGATCAAAGACATAGAAACTGATTGCACCCACGATCAACAAGCCAAATACCGGATACAGCAAGATTGGTTTCAAGCCATCAATCGCTTTTGGCAATCCTTTGAACAACTTACGGAGACCAATAACGACATAACCCGCCAGGAAACCGGCAGCCAAACCACCAAGGAAACCGGCGTTTGAGTTAACCGCCATCAATCCACCGACCATACCAGGCATCAGGGCCGGGCGATCACCTATACTCATCGCGATAAATCCGGCAAGTACCGGAATCAGGAAGTGGAACGCACCTGTTCCGCCACCGATCGTTTGAAGCAATTGTACAATCGGATTCTCAGGGCTAGCGAGCTGTTCGAACAAGAAGGAAATTGCTAGCAGAATACCGCCACCTACAACAAACGGCAGCATATGCGAGATACCATTCATCAGATCTTTATAGATTTTGCTACCTACACTAACCTTACCAGTACTTGCGCCCTCTTCCTTGGCGTTTCCACCTTGGCTACGATAGATCGGTGCATCACCGTTAACGGCCTTGCGAATCAGCTCTTCGGATTTACGGATTCCATCACTCACCGGTCTTTGCAATACCGGTTTGCCATCGAAACGTGCCATCTCCACATTTTTGTCTGCGGCAACGATAACCCCTTTAGCACGAGCGATCTCATCAGCAGTGAGAACATTCTGTGCTCCTTCGGAACCGTTGGTCTCTACGCGAATATTAATGCCCATTTCCTGAGCTTTCTTTTTAAGTGCATCCTCAGCCATAAACGTATGCGCTATACCGGTTGGACAGGCTGTAACTGCAACAACAAAATCTTCCGAATTGGCATTACCTACAATCACACCAGAAGTATTCTGTTGCTGACCAGTAGTAGAAGTGGATGCGGCATTTACTGCTTTTTCAGCTTTTGCTTTTTCTTTGGCTGCTTCCTTCTCAGCTGCTTCTGCCTGTTTGGCATCAAACAATGCACTAACTTCGGCAGGTGTATCTGTACTCATCAATTGTGAGATGAAATCGCTATCAATCAACAACCTGGAAAGAGCTGCAAGCGTACGCAGATGGGTATTACCTGCGCCTTCTGGAGCCGCAATCATGAAGAACACATGAGCTGGCTGATCGTCCAACGCTTCAAAATCAAGCCCTTTTCTACTCTTGGCAAATACAACTGTTGGTTCGTTCACTGCTGTTGTTTTGGCATGTGGCATTGCAATTCCGCCACCGATACCCGTGCTGGATTCAGCTTCTCTTTTATAGATCATTTCCTTGAACAGGACCGGATCATTGATTCGTCCGCTTCGGTTCAGGCTTGCAATTAGTTCATCAATAGCCTCATCTTTGGTTGAGGCTTGCAGGTCCATGATCATCGTTTCCTGGATCATCAAGTCTGTTATTCTCATCTTGGTACACTCCCTTAAGTTCAGTCGGCCTGCCTAGGCAGGCCTCACTACATTACAATTACAGTAAAAACCTTTTTATATGGCCGTTAGGCTAAATCGTCGTAATGGTTACTTGATTACGCAATTCATCAATCAATTCACGTGTTGCCAGATCATCTGAGAACGCAGTTGCGCTTCCAGATGCAACCCCTGTGCGGAAAGCTTCCAGCAAATCTCCGCTCTGTACATAGGTGCCTACGAATCCGCCAATCATGGAGTCACCGGCACCAACTGAGTTTTTCACAATGCCTTTTGGCACATTTGCATGATGAACTTCCGCTTTGGTAATAAATAGCGCACCCTCACCTGCCATGGAGATCAACACATGTTTAGCACCGGCTTCCAGCAACTTACGCCCGTATAACACCAGTTCCTCGCGAGTATCAATCGTTACACCGAACAGTTCAGCCAATTCATGATGATTTGGCTTCACCAGCAATGGTGCATGTTCAAGAGCTTCCATTAACGCAGGGCCAGTTGTATCAATTACAAATTCAGCACCTGTTTGCTTGCATACTTTAATGAGACGATCATAAAAATCCGTTCCAAGTGAAGGCGGTACACTTCCGGAGAGAATGACAATATCTCCTTTTTCCAACGAAGACAATTTGTGAAGCAACTGCTCGGCCTCTTCGGCACTTATTGCAGGTCCAAGACCATTAATCTCTGTCTCTTCTCCATGCTTCAACTTGATGTTAATGCGAGTATCGTCTGCAATCGTAACAAAGTCTGTCCGAATGTTATCTTCTTGCAACTTGTCATTAATGAAACGTCCAGTAAATCCACCAAGGAAACCAATGGCCGTGTTATCTGCTCCAAGTTGATTCAGTATGCGAGAGACATTAATGCCTTTGCCGCCAGGGAGCTTCAAATCCCGATTCATTCGATTCAATCCGCCAAGCTTCAGCTCATCCACTTCCACGATGTAATCAATGGACGGGTTAAGAGTTATCGTATATATCATCGTTATCCCTCAATTATTTTAGTTTTCTGGGCGATTCCAGGCCGCCAATGTTCTGGCATCTGCTCAGTAATCAAATCGGCCTCCTCCAAATCAAACAATTTGGCAAAAGTAATTTCCCCTATTTTGCTGGAATCAGCCAGCACATAAGATTTTCCCGACAATTGATGTGCACGCCTTTTAATCAAGGCTTCCTCCGGATCCGGTGTTGTATACCCCATTTCGGGATCAACTCCGTTGCTTCCAAGAAAACATTTATCAAAACGGAAATTATCCATGTTCTGTAATGCGATACTGCCAATGACTGCTTTTGTATGAATTTTCATCATACCTCCGAGCAAATAACTGCGAATACGCTTGCTTACCAAAGCCTCAACATGTGAAAGTCCGTTGGTAACAACCGTTACGTCTTTAGCTTCAATAAAAGGAATCATGGCTAACGTTGTCGTTCCTGCATCCAGATAAATGCATTCGCCATTTTCGATCTCCTGTGCAGCCAAACGGGCAATCGTCGTTTTTTGTTGAATGTTTTTGAACGTTTTTTCTTCCATGCCCGGTTCCAGCGTTTTTTCATTCACCAGTGCGGCACCGCCGTGGATGCGTTTGAGCATCTGACGACTCTCCAGATCGATCAAGTCACGCCTAATCGTTGATTCAGAAGCACCCAACACATCAACAAGCTCTTGCAATTTCACAATTCCCTGTAAATGTAAGCGCTCTATAATTGCAGCATATCGTTCTTCAGTCAGCATCTTCATTCCTCCAACTGCTTCTATAGTATCATAATTCACTCAAAAAACAACCACTTTCATTCAAAATAATTTAAAAACATTCAAAAAACCGCATCTTTCGACTTATTTTCTTGTCCGATTGTCCCTTTCCCTGACTCCTGAACGCGCATCTGATAATCTAGTCCCGATTTTATCGAAGGTGGTGACCTGATGACAGACCACCCACACAAACGTCGCAAACCTTGCGCCCTGCATCAGAAAAAGAAAGTTTCCTCTCCTCGTTTTGGATGGATCTCCTCCAATTGGAGCGGTTATGCTCGCACAGGAACACAGAACCAATACCGTCGCATTTCAGCGGAATGGACTGTCCCCTACGTTCTACCTAGTACCCGTAACACATATTCATCCGCATGGATTGGAATTGATGGTTTCGAGAACAGCAGTCTCATTCAGACCGGAACAGGTCACGACTGGTTTCAAGGCAAGCCCAGCTATTATGCCTGGTGGGAGATCCTTCCTGACGCAGAGATCATCATTCCACATCCCGTTTCCTCTGGTCATCGCATTCGGGCAGTCATCGCCAAACTAACACGCAAAACCTGGTGCATTACTCTCTCTAATCTAACGCTAGGCTGGACTTTCCGTACCATTCAGTATTATTCGGGTCCGCAGTCCTCTGCGGAGTGGATTGTTGAAGCCCCCACTGTAGGGAGCTCCATTGCCTCCATGGCGCGGCTTACCCCCGTAACCTTCAACATGTGCCGATTGAATGGACAGTCTCCTGCTTTTTGTCCCTCTCAAAAAGGGATTATGGTCCAAGGACGAGGTATCGTCTCAATCCCTGGCGCCCCTAATCGGTGCAAAGATGGATTTACAGTTCGTCGCAACACTTGAGTATTCAACGATTGAATGAAGTTATTTACTTCATGTTCTTGTAGTTGGTATTTCGCGGCCCTCGTATCTCCATCAAAAATCCTGCAGCCTCCAGCGCTAGATGCGTGGCGTTGCAGGATTTTGCTTTTCATGGGAAATGTATGGCGTTTATGACTCTACAACCATTTCATCTGGTTTTGGTTTAAGCCATTTGCCATCCTCATTAATAAAAGCCCCTTTGAAGCGGCCCATCTCCAATTGTTCAATAAGCCTCTCCTCATCCATGACCAGAATCTCAGCGAGCTGCCCCGAGGTGTAATAATGAGCGGGATTGTAATCGAGCAGCACAGGAACAGACGTATCATATAGTTCTTTGATCAGATTCTCAAAGGAATGCCGACCCAGGTTCTGCATATCTCTATAAAATTGCAAATGTTGGGACACCATATTACGGAAAGATTTATTCTCCAGATGCATCCATAACGTATTGCAGGCCTGAACACTCATATGATTTTGTTCCACATCGTAAAATTGAACTTCTTCAATCTTCATGTATTTCTCTTGAAATGCAACGATCTTAATCAAAGGTACATTTCGTTTACGCGACGCTTTCTTCAAATGGGCTCTAAATTGTTCATAGTTCATTTCATTCATCTATTATCCCTGCCTTTAACATGTTCCAACCGACATTTTACAACAAATTAAAGGCAAGTGTAACCTTCATCATATGAAAAACAAAAAAACGTGCAGCATCAGATGCCACACGTTCGCAATATTATGGAGTGCAATTACTCAGCGAGGGCACCACTTTTCACCCATGTAGCCGTAAATTCCTGTTCTTCATACGCATAGAATTGCTGCAAAATAATCTCCCGATCATCGAGGAACAATTGATCCGCTATGGCAGAGACCAGTTTCGGCACCGCGCTCTTGGTTCCCGATATTGCCGATGCGGACAGACCGCAGCTGGCAAGTGCAGAGTAATTGAATACAAACAGTCCATGCAACTGCTCCTCCCCCTGCTCACTTCTGCTGGTCATCGCAAACCCGGAACTCAGGTATGGATGTGCGTCCAGCAACGCATTGCGATGCTCTGGTGGAGCCTGGTAACAATCCTCCCAACGGGCGATGTATGGCTCCACAAGCTTCAGTTCAGGACGGAGTGCCGGATCACTGAGAAGACCTGTGCTAATAATCAGAAAATCAAACTCATATGCTCCCTGTGCGGTATGCACAATCGCGCCTTGGTCTGTTGCTTCTACACTCAGCCAAGGCGAATTCAAATGCAACTCGAAACCAGGCCAGGCTGCCGCACGATTAAACGTATCATTGGTTGGGGGTTGATTGAATTTGAAGAAATGAGAGATCACTTCATATTTATCAGCAACCGGAAGAGCATGGTATCGCTCGATCATACCGGATTGTTCCATTTGACGAATGGGATTAATACTTGGCAGTTGTTCCCGCCGTACAAATACATGAGCCTCCGCCACACCGGTGGCAAGGGCATAACTGGCATTATCGAATGCAGAAGCACCGCCGCCAAGTACAGCAATTCTTTTACCTTTTAACCGATCAAAATCAATCGCTTCAGACGTATGGGCATACCGATCCCGAGGTAATCTATCGGCAATCATGGATGGCACATGCCACTCTCCACCACCTTGTATTCCCGTAGCAAACACGACTTTGCGAGCAAGTATAACATCCATCTGATTTCCTGCCTTGTTCACATGAAGTCGATGTATTCCGTTCTCCATAGGCTCAACCAGCGTCAATTTCACCTCATTAAGCACAGGCAGCTTCAATACTTCCCGATACCAGCGCAAATAATTCATCCAGTCTCCACGCGGGATCTTGTCTACCTCTTCCCAACCTTCGGGCCCAACCTGTGCTTCCCACCATGAGCGAAAGGTTAACGAGGGTATACCCAAATCGATGGAAGTCAGATGCTTGGGTGTGCGCAAAGTTACCATACGTGCATAAGTCTCCCAAGGTCCCTCAAGCCCTGATGCATTCTCGTCAATGACGACAATATTGGAGATCCGTTCACGAAGAAGTCCAAATGCCGCCCCTAATCCACTCTGGCCTCCACCCACAATGACGACATCATAAACACGACCATCTGCATGTTCTCTTGGACGTACCCAGTTCGCGCTACCAAATGACAAATAAGTCAGATCATTCTTCACACGTTCATTCAAAGCTTCCAGGCTCATGATTCATCAACCCTTTCGAGATACATATATGAACTATTCTTTCTTTGATTATTGGATGTGATATTGTTGTAAGTTATATTGAGGAGAATTGTGATTTCATCTTGTATTCCTAAAATATATTAGCGTTATTATATGAGTTATCAGAGATGATTTGAAGTTCGCGGCAGCTTTATTGTCACCAACACTAAAAATAACTGACATGCTTGTTAATTCGCACGAAATACCTAACGGATGGTACCTTCCTCTTTTGATGTGCTTCCTTTTAGACGGAAGATTTGCAGAATATAAAAAAAGACAGACCAAGATGTAATCTTGGTCTGTCTTATTAAAGGAATGCTATTGGCCGGCCTGTTCACGGCGCTGCATTTTTTCATTGGTTAATTTCTCGGGGGTCACATCATGACCAAGTGGGTCCACAACGGATACTGCCAACATGGTTGTCAGTACCTGACCTCGAATAGCCTGCAAATATTGTTTTCTAAGCTCTTGCTGCTCGCCTTTTTCTGCTTTCGTCAGTCCGACGCTGCTGCGTTGTTTTCGACTTAATTCATTAATGCGTCCCAAAATAGGAATCATGCAATCCACCTCACTTGTTAGTCCAATTTCCAAAAGATATTTCGAATATCTTCAAACTAACTTATTACAATTTTACGAATTTGTCCATAGGCTCCACCCGTTGAGAATTTTTTAGGTGATCTCATGCACAGACCACACAATGCCATTTGTAGAACCACTGCCCAGGTTCAACGTAACCGTTAGCCCGTTAGCAGCATAGAAGAGTCCAATCACATCTCCCGCATTCAATGCCACTTCTACCGCCAAAGTAACTGAACTGCTCCCCAAGACAGCCCGTAGTGTAAGCAATGTAACGGCTACGTTCAAGATAGGCAGCAAGCCACTAACAAGCGTTGTTACCGTTGGTGATGTTCTCTGGACAAGAAAGGCTGGATTAACCCCAGCGCCCAGTGATAAGGCGATCGCTGCGGTCGTTGCATAATTGATTGTGGCCACAATGGAATATCTTCCTGTCACTGGCACCGTATAATTACCTGTCGTTGCGTTGAAGTTGGCGTTACCATAATAAGGACTCGTTGTCGTCCAGTTGGTTAACTGTGTGCTCGTTGCTGTAGAAAGTGTAGCCAAGAAGGCCGAGAACCCTTGTGTTGCAAAGTTGGGCCCTGTTGGCCCAGTGGCCCCCGTTTCCCCGGTTGCACCTGTAGCCCCTGTGATACCTGTTGCACCCGTAGTGCCAGTTGCTCCCGTTGCTCCTGTTGCACTCGTTACACCAGTAGCACCCGTAATTCCGTTAGCTCCAGTTGGTCCTGTCGGGCCGGTTGGTCCTGTGATACCTGTAACCCCAGTTGCACCTGTAGAACCAGTTGCACCTGTAGAACCAGTAGCTCCCGTAATGCCTGCTGTTCCGGTTATTCCTGTAACTCCTGTTGTGCCGGTACTTCCGGTGGTACCCGTTGCACCTGTAGTTCCTGTTGTCCCAGTTACACCAGTTAGTCCTGTAGCTCCCGTTATTCCTGTTTCTCCAGTTGCTCCGGTGGCTCCTGTTACACCCGTTGTACCTGTAGTTCCTGTAGCACCGGTCACACCCGTGATACCCGTAATTCCTGTTGTGCCGGTGGCTCCTGATACACCTGTGAGCCCTGTAGCCCCAGCTGCTCCGGTCGCGCCAGTAACTCCGGTTATGCCAGTCGCACCAGTGGCTCCGGTTGGTCCTGTTGTACCTGTCGTGCCGGTAACGCCTGTTGCACCCATCTCTCCAGTCGAGCCGGTTACGCCAGTAATTCCCGTAGTTCCGGTTGCCCCAGTCGTTCCTGCAACCCCTGTTATACCTGTTTCCCCAGTGGCTCCGGTCGCACCGGTTGGTCCCGTTACACCTGTCGTACCGGTAGCGCCTGTTACACCCGTCTCTCCTGTAATGCCCGTAGTTCCTGTTGCTCCAGTCACACCTGTGACCCCAGTTAGACCCGTCTCACCAGTTTGGCCAGTTGTGCCGGTGGCGCCTGTAATTCCAGTAGCTCCAGTCACACCCGTAATGCCAGTTACGCCGGTCGTGCCGGTTATTCCTGTTTCACCAGTAATACCCGTTGCTCCTGTAACTCCAGTCGTACCTGTGACTCCGGTTATGCCAGTTGTGCCAGTTACACCAGTAGCTCCCGTAGTACCCGTACTTCCCGTTGCTCCAGTCGTACCTGTCACCCCTGTTGGACCTGTAGCTCCAGTAGTTCCGGTTGCACCAGTAATTCCTGTGGCTCCTGTTACACCAGTAACTCCCGTGATACCTGTTGCCCCAATCGTACCTGTTGGTCCTGTTTCACCGGTGACCCCGGTTATGCCACTAACTCCGGTTGCACCTGTAACACCAGTTGTTCCCGTCGCACCCGTAGTTCCAGTTACACCGGTTGCTCCAGTTACTCCTGTTGGGCCAGTCAAACCGGTAGATCCCGTTGCACCTGTAGCCCCGGTGACACCAGTGACTCCTGTTAGCCCAGTTGCACCAGTTGTTCCGGTTACTCCCGTGGCACCTGTACTTCCTGTTTCTCCAGTCGCACCCGTAGGACCTGTAATACCAGTTGCACCTGTACCCCCTGTTAGACCCGTCTCTCCAGTGACACCTGTTGCTCCGGTTACTCCTGTAATACCAGTTACACCCGTTGTGCCCGTCGGTCCTGTTCCACCAGTTGGGCCAGTCGAACCTGTAATTCCCGTTTCTCCAGTTGCACCGGTCGGTCCCGTCACACCAGTGGTACCTGTGACCCCTGTTGGACCTGTAGCTCCAGTAATTCCTGTGGCTCCTGTGCTCCCAGTTAGACCTGTCTCTCCAGTGACGCCTGTTGCTCCGGTCGCACCAATTGTACCCGTAACACCAGTTAAGCCAGTCGTGCCGGCTGGCCCTGTTTCTCCGGTGACCCCGGTTATGCCCGTAGCTCCGGTAATACCAGTTGAACCAGTAGACCCGGTGAGTCCCGTCGCGCCAGTTATACCAGTAATTCCTGTTGTGCCACTACCTCCAGTTGCACCTGTAACACCAGTTGTTCCCGTTATGCCAGTTAAACCAGTCGTGCCAGTTGGGCCAATCGAACCGGTAGGGCCCGTTAGACCTGTGAACCCTGTTTCTCCAGTAACACCTGTCGTTCCGGTTACGCCAGTCACTCCCGAGATACCTGTAATTCCGGTTGCTCCTGTCGCCCCAGTCGATCCCGTAGGTCCCGTCGCGCCTGTGAATCCTGTTAGACCCGTTTCCCCAGTGACTCCAGTCAGTCCGGTAACTCCGGTCACGCCTGTGATACCCGTGGTTCCAGTAATGCCAGTTAGTCCAGTTGTACCTGTAATTCCAGTTTCTCCAGTTGCACCGTTCAGTCCCGTCACACCAGTCGGACCTGTGATCCCGGTTAACCCCGTCTCTCCTGTAGGGCCAGTCGAACCGGTAGGTCCCGTTACACCTGTGACCCCAGTTATACCCGTTTCCCCGGTGACACCAGTGACTCCTGTTAGACCCGACTCTCCAGTTACACCAGTTGTGCCGGTTGGTCCCGTTACACCTGTGTTCCCTGTTAGACCAGTCTCCCCAGTAACGCCAGTGGTTCCGGTCGCTCCCGTAAATCCGGTGTCACCCGTTGGTCCTGTATTTCCCGTCAGACCTGTAGCTCCTGTCTCTCCAGTGACGCCTGTTGCTCCGGTCACACCAATTGTACCCGTAACGCCAGTCAAGCCAGTTGTGCCGGTTGGCCCTGTTTCGCCGGTGACCCCGGTTATACCAGTAGCTCCGGTATTACCAGTTGAACCAGTAACCCCGGTGAGTCCTGTCGCACCAGTTACACCAGCAATTCCTGTTGTGCCACTAACTCCGGTTGCACCTGTAACACCAGTTGTTCCCGTCGCACCCGTACTTCCAGTAGCTCCAGTTAGACCTGTTAGTCCTGTCTCTCCTGTTGGGCCAGTCGAACCAGTTGAGCCCGTTACACCTGCAGCCCCAGTTAGACCCGTTTCCCCGGTGACACCTGTGACTCCTGTTAGCCCCGTCCCTCCAGTCGCACCTGTTGGGCCTGTCGTACCTGTAATTCCTATTTCTCCAGTAGCGCCGGTCGGTCCTGTCTCACCTGCCATGCCGGTGTTCCCAGTTAGACCCGCCTCTCCAGTTGCACCAGTTGCTCCGGTAACGCCCGTTGTTCCTGTGGTACCGGTAGTTCCCGTTACTCCTGTATCCCCGGTGGGTCCTGACACACCAGTCGTACCTGTGACTCCGGTAGTGCCCGTGGCACCAGTTGCTCCGATCGCACCTGTACTGCCTGTAAATCCAGTAATACCTGTTGCACCTGTTATTCCAGTCGTTCCCGTTGTGCCCGCAATTCCAGTAACGCCAGTTAATCCGGTTGTACCTGTTGGTCCTGTTTCACCAGTGACACCACTTATACCAGTGGCCCCAGCGAGTCCTGTCACACCAGTCGTACCTGTGATACCGGTAGTGCCAGTAGCACCAGTTGCTCCAGTAATTCCCGTGAGGCCTGTAATTCCAGTAGAACCGGTTACACCTGTGGTACCCGTAACGCCAGGTAATCCGGTCGTACCTGTTGATCCTGTTTCACCAGTACTTCCAGTGGCCCCAGCGAGTCCTGTCACACCAGTCGTGCCTGTTTCGCCGGTTGCTCCTATCACTCCCGTTAATCCAGTTGCTCCCGTAGTGCCTGTTGTTCCAGAAATACCAGTGCTTCCTGTAACTCCAGTCTCACCCGTAATACCTGTTAGACCCGTCTCTCCAGTGACGCCAGTCGCTCCCGTCGCACCAGTACTTCCTGTAGTTCCGGGTACACCAGTAGCTCCCGTAGACCCGATCCCCCCAGTGGGTCCTGTCGTACCAGTAAGTCCCTTTAGACCCGTACTTCCCGTTGCTCCTATTGCCCCAGTAAATCCTGTAGCACCTGTGACTCCTGTGATACCTGTGGTTCCAGTAATACCAGTTGCTCCGGAAATACCCGTAGTACCTGTAAATCCGGTTATACCCGTTAAACCATTGGCACCCGTCGGACCTGTAATTCCTGGGGTTCCTGTCGCTCCAGTCACTCCCGTGAATCCTGTCTCACCAGTAGATCCCGTTAGTCCCATCACACCAATTCCGGTTGGGCCAGTTGCGCCGGTTGTTCCTGTGACTCCAGTTATTCCGGTACTTCCCGTGGTTCCAGTTACTCCGGTCCGTCCTATTAAACTGGTTGCTCCCCATATGCCGGGATACCCAGGATCTCCGGTTAACCCAGTAGCGCCTGTTGCTCCAGTGAATCCTCTCATTCCTTGATAACCCCGTGGTCCGCGAAGGAAAGGAATCCTGTGGCTTTTCTTTTTTTTGCATTTACGTCTGCTTTTCTTACAAGACTTACTCTTCTTCTTTGGGATAGAGTGCTTTTTTGATTTTTTTGATTTCCGTTTACCTGTACTGATTGAGGAAATTTTGCGTCTCCTTTTGGATATACCGCTCACAAGAGAATCCCCCCTCCTTGTACACCACATCAAATCCCCGCATTTTACAATAGTACACTCTATGCCCTGGACTAGCTTTGTGCGCCCCTATTAAATATACCTATAACACCTTAGCAGTTAGTGATCAATCAATTACTTTTCTCCAAAAAATATATTCCCCTCTACTCCCCCTGCAACTCCTTAATCGTCAACGCAATTCCTTCTTCAAAAGATGTTGCCACAACCGGGCCAATCCGTTCCTCATATTTCTGTCTACTCAAGATCAGGGGTTCCTCGGTCAGATATAACATTTCTACAATTTCTTTCATAACGGGTACACCTAGTCCAATCAACGACAACCTTATTTTTCCTAACGCCATCACAGGTTTGCTTCTTCCCGCAGCCTTCTGTGCCAATCGCACGATGTCATGACCCGAGATGATCCCCGATCCAGGAATGTTCCAATTCTGTCCATACGTCATCTCTCTGCTAGCCAGCTCCACCACCATGACTGCAGCATCCGGTAAATAGATGTACTCTCTGGGTACCTTCATATTTCCGATAAAAAAAGCCATCTTACTTTTTGCTATCGCTTCAAGGGTTGAACCCAGATAGGAAGCTTGATTAGCCGATGGGCCATAATAGTCTGGCAAGCGAACAATCATCACCTGAGCTCTGCTCCATCTTGTGCTGAATAACATCTGTTCATAGGCAAGTCGTGTCTTGCCTTTTCGGGTATGTGGCTGCTTCGGATGTTCTTCCGTTACCTCGCTCATTTGTCTTCTACCATAAGGGTAGATTCCGTCTATTACAACCACGTTAAGACCCAAGTGTTCTGCCGCCGCCATCACGGATTCGCCCAGCGGAATTAGCCTGCTTTCCATCTCGTTATACGGGACATTCGCACAATGAAACATGACATCCGTTTCTAGGGAAGCAGCGATAATATCATCCGACCGAAATGCATCTCCCACTGCGATTTGCAGGTGATCTGGAGATCCCAACTTTACCGCAAGTTGCTCCAGTTTTTGACGGGATCGCCCAAATGCAATTGTAAAAATACCCCGTCTAATCAATTCTTCCGTAATTGCTGCACCTGTTCCACCTGTGGCTCCAATCACAATAGCTCTTTTCATCATACATCGACCTCTTTCATCCATTTAGTGATTGATCAATTACTTATCTGAAAACAATATAACCCATATTTAGTGATTGATCAATAACTAAAATTCAAAAAGGGATTTTTCCTCCCTCTCTATCGCTCCTTCAGCTCCGGCATATCCAGTGCATTGGATACATTACACAACATCCCGATTGCCAGAAAAATCATGGTTCTTTTTAGCGGTTCAGCAATTCCTGCAACGGTGAAAGCTTCCAATACCATGCTTCGTACATCACTAATGCCTTTTTGCATGGCCTGACGAATGACTTCCTCCCGGATCGTTTGCGCCTGCATCTGAAGCAAGATTTCGCTCTTGTGCGATTCCAGAATCTTATCGTAGGCTTCAATGAGATCATTCTCTAACTGATCTGGTGTCGCCGTCTCAACCACAATTCGAAACGAATCAATCACCCGTGTCCATGAGACCTCAATTGCAGTTAATAATAAAGCTTCTTTTGTTTTGAAAAAACGAAATATATACGGCTGTGAGATCTGTGCCCGTTCAGCCACCTGGGCTGTAGTCGCACGATAATAGCCAATTTCCGCGAAGACGTCAATTGCTGCAGAGATAATATCATTTCGCCGGTTAACCGACGCTGCTGTATCTTTAGCCATGGTAATTCGTCCTCCAATAGTTAGTGATTAATTGATCAATAGCTTGTAGTATAACGAATACTATCCCTCAATGCAAAGGTATCGTGACCCTGTACAAAGCCAACAAACCCGCAGACGCTGGCTCAAGCCGCTGCAGGTTGTGTAGCTTGTTGATCCTAGATTCTACCCATTGGAAACCGAAGAGAACATGGATTGTCTCAAACAGATTCGTACCATACGGTACAAGAGTGTCTGTTCACTGCTGGAGAAGTTTGCTCAATCGGGAATCCGAATCCAGCTTCGGACAACTGTTGCAATAACCATGTGTATGACTGCCGTCTCCAACTTGATAAGCCAAACAACAATATCGACGTATCAAGAACGGCTGTCCTTGCCACTCGGGGTGATCAAAGCGATTCAGCTTCATGGCAAATGTAAATGCATTTTCATTTTGTTCGTCAAACCATATGCTTTGATCTTCCTTGATCTGTTCAAGCCGCTGATCCGTCTTCCATATGCTCTGATCATTGATCATTCGTTCATACAATTGTTGCACATTATGGGCAACTAGAGACCACATCACCTTATCGCTCGCTCCTGTACTAACGGCTACTGCTCGCAGAACGGGTTCAAGATGTAACAGCATTCTCTTCTTGAGCAAGCCGCTCTCTGATCTGCGCTGAACAGGATCTCCACCCTCCAGAAAGGTGCTCTTCAGCCGAGTCTCATATCGCATGCCACCTGCTCCATTCAATTCAAACCGCACATCATCGTCTGCAATGCTAAGTATCGTATCGTATAGACTGAATGCTGAGATTACGGACATAACAAATACGGAGTAACGCTTAGCAAAAAGTGTACCAACGGCCACACTTCCTTTGCCTCCCAGTTGAAGCCCTTGCTGCATAGCCTGTTCACGCAGTATCAAGTTTCGTTTCTCTTCATTCAGCAGATCCTTCACACGGAAAGGATACTTGGAATCATCGCAGTCCACTCGGATCGTCGTCACAAAAAATTGCTGTATCGCTTCCGACATCTCTAAATAGTCATGTCTTGGATAACGTCTCATCTATTGAATCATCTCTTCAACTTCGTTGATAATCTCGCTTCGCCCAATCGCTCCCCAGCCCTTAAACAACCAGAACGAGTCTGTCGTATAGACCTGATCTGCACCAACAGCCGGTACTCCCTTCCAGAGTGAGCTTGCATTGATGTTGTTTAAATACTCATCGGCATTCGGGTCAATCTCCAGAATTACAAAATCAGCATCCACATCTGCTATTTTCTCCATGGATAAGTCCTCACGTTGTTCGGCAGGTGTCACAGTCGTTGGCACAAATCCAAGATCATCATATAAAAGTGTGTTGGTTGGATGTCCTTTTGCCGCGTATATTTGCAAGGTCTTCTCTCTTACACGCAGATAAGCCAACTTTTTTTGATCCAGTTGTTCGATCTTCGCTTTTAATTGCTTCGCCTGCTGCTCTACCTCGGCTATCTTTTCTTTTGCCAGATCCACTTTGTTGTACATCCCGGCAATGGTCAACAGATCCTGTGTCCAATAGGTTGTATCATCAGCATAATCCAGCCATTCAGTACCAAGTACAATCGTCGGAGCGATTTTCTCCAACTGATCATACATACTCTCCGCAGTTCGACTCTCAATAACGATGACATCCGGATCAATCTGAAGGATAGCCTCCAGGTTAGGACTATCTGCCGACCCTACCGTTGGAACGCCGGCAAGCTGATCTGCAAGGTAAGGCAAATAATCTCCTCCGTAACGAACTTCTACATTAACGCCTGCTGGTTTCTCACCAATCGTCAACATGTGATCGATGTAAGCAGCAGATAATACCACCATACGCTCTATCTTTTGCGGTACAACCGCTGTTCCTTTAAGATGCTCAATCGTTTGCGTACCACTCTCTTCCACAGGTGTATCCTGTTGCGGAGGCGTTGCTTCCGTTACTTCTGATGCCTTGCTACATGCCGTCAGAACGAGCACAAGCAGGGCCAACAGTATCATCGTTGCTGCTCTCTGTCTTACCATTTGTAGTAAATCCCCTCTGCTATTTAATAATAATAATCATTATCACTATAGTAGGGAAAAGCATACAGGCTTACCATGGATTATTCCACTCTCTTCTCTTGCACAATATCACCGTAAGGTAACCCCAAGTTGCTCTGCCACATATCGCATGGCCCACATGCGTCCGGTTGGACCCAGCGTTTTGAAAAAAATATCTCCTGCATTATATACATGGCCTTCTTGAACAGCCTTTAATGCCAACCATGCACTGGATTGCTGTAATTGCCTCAGTTGAGCACGTGCCTCTTCTGTGGGATCGACCATTACAAACACATGATCCACGTCGTATAACTGCAAATCGCTAACTTTACTCTCTACAGCCCACTGTTGTTCCGGAAAATCACGAGGCAAATAAAATCCCAGATCATCATACAATAGGGCACCTGTCTGGTTGTTCAATCCATACATTCGGTAGAAATGAGAAGTCACTCGGATGAACATGGCACTCTGTTTCCCCCACCTGGATTGAATACGCCCTCGAAGAACCCGACTCAGTTCAGCATGTTGTTCTATCCACTGTACAGCCTGTTCGGTGCGGCCCATAATGTCCGCCATATACAGAAGTCTTTCCCCAAAATGGTTGGTGTGCTCCAGCATGGTGGTAGGCGCGATACGATGCAGTGAGTCATTTGGTTCCAAACGATCACTCGTAATGATCAGGTCCGGTTGGACTCGCCTCAAATCATCATAGTTCTGATTGAAGCTATCCAGGATAACCCCCTGATGACTGTGTGCTTGAAGCGCAGGTATGGCAACATGACGAGCCACCCTCTGACCATAGGATAAAGCGGATACTGGCCTCAAACCGAGCGTTATCACATAATCGTCCAACCCGTAATATAAGGTGGCAATGCGATTCACTTTATTTTTCATATACAACGTTGGGGCGATTCCTTCGTTTTTCTTAAAGACTCTGCTGAAATAGTGCTCGTCCTTATAACCCACTTGCTCCGCAATTTCCTTGATTTTATCTGAAGAAAATAACAACTGTTTGGCCTTTGTCATACGTAGCTTCAGTATATATTCAATCGGGGTCATATTTATTTGTCGTTTGAATGTTCTTATAAAATGATTCACACTAAGCCCTGCCATGCGGGCCATCTGATCAATTCGAATGTCTTCCATATACTGATTCGTCATATATTCAAGTGCCAAATCCATCCCCGCTACAGGGGGAGCTGCTTCATTCACGTGCATCATTAACTGAATCAACAACTGATGCAAAAGATGTTTCCTGCGCGTCTTTTCCAGACTCGTAAACGAGTGTTTTCCACTCACCAGGGTATCCATCATCTCCTGAATATCACGTGTATTGGAAGGAACATTAAGTTTGCCCGTCACAGGAAAATCAACTGCATCGCTATGCCAAGCATTCCGGCTTCGGGTAAGTGTCACACAGGAAAATAAAATGATCTGATATCGGACGGGGGCTTCCATATCTGTCTGAAACTCCACATGCATTCCTGGCTTCAACAAAAACCACTCGTCTTGAGATACCGTATGTACAATGTTATCCATAGACAAAGATCCCTTGCCAACGATGACCCTGCAAATGGCGAACCTTTTCCAGATCCGACGCTGTACAGCCCGCGGATTGCTAGAGTAATGGCAGACGTGGACAGCAGAGAAATGTAGTTGCTCCAGTTGTTTGATCCAATCATTTTCCTCCATGCTCACGTCCCCTCCCTGTTCTGATCCGATTCTATGTGAACTGATCACACTCTATTTTTCAGCTCCCAATAGTAAATTCTTTATACTATCCAACTGCAACTCCAGTGAATAGGGATCTTCCATGACAAACTCATCCTCTGTACCATCCAAGGAACCATAGGCGTAGACTTGTCCTTTCTGCACAGCGGGCAGACGTTTCCAAACCTCGCTGTTCAGGATCTCTTTGGCGTCCTCACTACCCGAACCATATAAGAAGATATGGTCTCCCATATACTCAGGCAGTACTTCAAGGGAGATCGTCTCGAATCCATCCTTCATTTCGAGTGCTTGCTGAGTTGGAGGCAGTTTCAGCATCTCATAGATCGTGGAACTACCATAGTTCCCGCCTTCTGCACCAAGTACATACAACGCTTTGTACCCTATTTGTATAATCGATACGGTCTCGCCTTCTTTAATTACACCAGCAATCTGCTTCTTAGTCTCTTCGATATTCTCTTCATATGTCGTGATCCATTGCTCTGCTTCCTTCTCTTTTCCAAAAACACCAGCAATTCGGCGCAGCTTTTCCAGTGGGCCAGACGTTTTATCGCCTTCCCAATAAGGTAAAAAGACAGTCGTTGCAATTTTTTCGTAATCCTCAATATTTTTATCAATGGAACCGATGATAAGATCCGGCTCAAGTGACACTAACTTCTCCAGATTCATTGGAAACTCTCCTCCCAAATCCTCAATACCCGCTATAACATCAGCAGCAATGCCAGACTTTTCAATCCATCCTTCGTTCAGCATAAATGTTCTTACACCAACCGGTACAATGCCCAGTTTCAGCAGGTACCCCATATATTGATCCGAAGCAACACGCTGCGGGTTGGCCGGAATCACCACATCTCCTCTCAATGTAGAAACCGTCCGTGTCTCTGGTTGAGCAGTCGATTTCCCTGCCTCCGTTACCTGGTTACCCGATTGTGTAGTAGCCGCGTTAGTCTCTGTTTGCGTACCACTTGCAGACGGTGCAGGACTGGAACAGGCCGCGAGTAGTAATGTGAGACACAGCATCATGCTTACTGCTGTCATTTTGAATTTTCCTTGCATCAGTAATTCCCCTCCAACATTCTTTTGATATTGATAATCAATATCATTATATAAAGAGGGATGTAGCGGATGAAGGGCATTTTCTTGCATCACACTGGGCAAATCTTGCTTTTGGTTCATTGCCAATGCCTTTTTTGAGTTATGTAACCGTTGGCTTAGACCTTTTTTGTAACGAATTGGTGATAGTCCTTTGATTTTTTTGAAACTGCGACTTAGTGAATGTGCATCTGGATAACCGACTTGCTCTGCAATCTGTTGCAACGTAGCACCCGTATGCACCAGAAGATGTGCAGCCCTCTCCATTCGGATCTGGCCAAGATATTGGATGGGACTGATGTTCAACTTTTGCTTGAACAATCTGGACAAGTGCCCCACGCTGCATTCCAATGCTTCTGCCATTACATCAAGAGCTATGGGTTCGTGCAGATGAGCATTCATATAATCAATAGCCTGTGTGACCGTATCCGGTTTATGTGTCTGAATGGATTGTTCGTGTACGTCTGCCAACAAAGAATATACCCATTGATGAAATAAGGTTTTGGCATGTAACTTTGCGAGTTTGGTAGACTGCTCCCACTCCTGCTTCAATTCCTCCATACACTGATACATGTGCAGCGGATGGGTTGGTACGAGTGCATATTGGTCCTGAAACGGACGTTCATGGTCCATCAGATGCTGAATTTCCATCCCACAGGGCAAGGACAGAATGGCTTTGTACAAAATCATATAATACACCACGCCCGAATCCGTCTCCATGTTTAAATACGCCTGCTTGCCTCCATGAATGATGTGGAATCCCTCCACGATGTATCTGTGTTGATCCATTCGTATCCGTGCACTTCCGTCGGTGATATACAGATAGGTACTCGCTGGTAGTTGATAATTCTTCAGCTTCTCCCCAGGATGCAAAGCGTTTTGGCGTACATCCAGTATTTTGACAAAAACATGATTCCACAACCTGATGTGATCATTCAAATTCATCTCCGCTGTACTTTCCCTCCTGCCATGCTACATCGACATACCTTTTTGCTGCTGTTATGAACTGCCTGTTAATTTCGTTCATCATGTACATTTCATTTTATTATAAAATAGTTGATAACAATTCTCAATAACATAAATAATCAATATTAACTTATACATTTGGACACCCTATACGGACTGTAATGTATACGTAGCGGGAAAATAGCGCCAGCATCAGCAACATTTTCTAAGCTGTTGCAAAATCATAAACGGCATGATATATTAATTGAGCCATCAATGATTGACGCATCAAATATTGATACATCAATGATCGAGAGCATCCAAATAATCATTAGGCAATGGCATTGTATACTGCAACATTAATCATTGGTTAACATACGCCGTTGTTCATGATTCAGATTCACCCGGGAGGTCTAGTCATGACACGTATTGTTTCCAAAGAAGAACAGATCATCAACCTGCTGAACGTGTTGGGCAACAAAATCAGTCCCAAGTTCGAACGCTGTACGGGTATCAGTTCCTCTCGCTTTGAAATTCTGCATGAGCTGGATCAGGTCGATGAGATTAACCAATCCATGCTGCAGAAAATCATTAACATTGATAGTGCTGCGATAACACGCCACTTAAAACAGCTTGAGGCAGACCTGATGGTTACAAGACGTAAGAACCCCGATGATAATCGGGTCACTTTTGTTCGTCTGACGGACCACGGTCGGAAGCAGATTGAAGGCTACAAAGCTGAGAAGACTAATTTTATCAACCAGATTTTACAGGATTTCAGTGAAGACGAAGTTCAGTCACTCGCCGATTTCCTGGAACGTATGCACAACAATTTCTAAACCCATATATAGAGGAGAGATCCATGCATGAATACAATTCAAAGCAAATTCCAAAAAACCAATGATTTCAACGAAATTACCTACGGTCGCCGTTCTGTGAAGCTTTACGATCCTGAAGTGAAAATCAGCCGTGAAGAAATGACTGAAATTCTGTCAGAAGCTTCCCGTGCACCATCTTCGATCAATTTGCAGCCTTGGCGTTTTCTGGTTGTAGATACAGCTGAAGGCAAAGAAAAGCTTGCGCCTCTTGCAAGATTCAATCAAAATCAGGTTTTGACTTCTGCCGCTGTTATTGGCGTATTCATTGATATGAACAACGTTGAATACATGGATGAGATTTTTGGTAAAGCTGTAGAACTTGGTTACATGCCACAAGACATTAAGGATATGCAGCTCAAAACTGTAATGCCTTATTACGAAAAGATGGCTGCTTCCGATCTTCGTGACGTTAACCTGATCGATGCTGGCCTTGCTTCCATGCAATTGATGCTTGCTGCACGTGCTCATGGTTATGACACCAACCCAATCGGTGGTTATGAGAAAGATCAAATTGCAGAAGCATTTGGCATGGACAAAGAGCGTTATCAACCGGTTATGTTGATCTCGATCGGTAAATCAGCCAAAGAAGGTCATCCTTCCTACCGTCTGCCAGTAGAAACAATCACAACTTGGGCATAATATCAGGGACGGTTTCCCTGTAAGTCACGATTATACTGGTCAATAAGCATACATTCTTAACACATTCCAAACAAACACAATATGGAGGTTATACATTATGATTATCATTCACGCTCATCTGCAAGTTAAACCGGACCAAGAGCAAGCATTCCTCGCAGCTGCGAAAGAACTGATTGCTGCAACACGTCAAGAAGAAGGTAACATCAGCTACGACCTGGCAAAAAGCACAGAACAAGAACAACAATACACGATGATCGAGCTGTGGAAAGATGAAGCTGCTACAGCTTCCCACAACACAAGTACACATTTCCAAGCTTTTGTTCAACAAGCAGCAGCATTCATGGCCGCTCCAATGAACGTGGAAGTATTTGCTGGAGAACAAGTTAAAGCTTAATGCTCATTAACTGCCATGCGTATCTAACATGTGAAGAAGCTGCTCTTGGTCATATGACCGAGGGCAGCTTCTTGATTTCTTTGAAAATGTGTTCACTTCAGATTCACAGTTACTTTGTGGCCTAGTGTATCTCATAAGGACTGTTTGCAATAGGTTGGCTAATTGTGCGACGTTAGGTTCCGTTCCAACTCAAAAAGGACACACTGCCAATTAGTTCTCATGTTTGACCGTAATCACGACATTTCCCCTCTTTCGCCCTGTTTCCACATAACGATAAGCTTCCTGAATTTGCTCCAAGGCAAAACGTCTGTCAATCACCGCTTGCATCTCACCAGCCTCCATCAACTCTTTTAGAAGTATCAGATCCTTTGCAGTGACCCTTGCGATGCCTTGCCCCTCAACAGTGACATATGTACCGTTAGGTGCCAATAGGTGCCGACATTGACCTTTCGAGACTTTGCCAACTGCATCCAATATCAGATCATACCGCTGACTTGTTTTTGTAAAGTCTTCCTTCATATAATCTATAACATGCTCGGCACCAAGTGACTTCGCGAACTCCACATTCGTTGTACTGCATACCCCCGTTACTTCTGCTCCAAAATATTTCGCAAGCTGTACAGCAGCAGTTCCTACGGCTCCCGAAGCTCCATAGATGAGCACTTTCATTCCCCGTTTAATGTTTCCTTTGCGCAGAAAATATAAGGCCGTAGTTCCACCAAACGGAATTGCTGCTGCTTCCTCATACGTTGCGTTGAAGGGTTTCAGAGCAACTGGATCCTCTTCGGAGAGACATATATACTGAGCATGGGCACCAAAAGACAATCCATTGATGGCATACACCTGATCACCTAACTTAAATTGCTTTACTTCCTTGCCAATCGCCGTAACTTCTCCTGCCAACTCTACGCCCAGGACCGAATTTCGAGGTTTTCGGAATCCCAAAAAAAGACGCATCGGTACCCAGTACAGAAACGGAACATTGGAACCACGAACTCTGCAGTCCCCCGATGTTACAGTTGTTGCGTGTATTTTAATCTGAATCTCATGATCTTTAGGTGATGGCTTCGCTATGTCTTTAAGTTGCAACACATCTGGTGATCCATACTTTGTACATATGATAGCTCTCATATCTTTCCCTCCACATATTCCTGTTTGCCAACAGTATATCGGGAAGTGGGTTCGGCCCCTAGATACTAAAGTATCGTTCGTGAATAACAAGTTACAGGAGCTTCCATTCACGCGCTTTTGCCACTGCTTCGGTTCGTCGCTTCACCTGCATTTTGTCAAAAATAATCCGGTTATGTCCTTTCACGGTAGGCAGTGCAATATGAAGTATCTCACTAATCTCCTGATTGGATCTTCCCTGCGCAATGAGATGTAATACTTCGAGCTCTCTCACGCTTAGCGTATCAATTCGCAGTTCAGAAACGTACGGATATACATTTGTTTCTTCCGAAATCATTTCTATTCTGTTGTCCTCAGCTTCAAATGCAGCCAATAATTGAAGCAGATATAAACGTGAGTCACCGCGTGCTGTTATCCTCTTCAAAAGGTTGTGCACAACAACACCTTCGTCTACAAATACACGAATGAAGCCTGCTGGCTCTGCCATCGTCATGGCCTCAGTCAGGAACTCGATAGCTTGTGTTCTATTTCCATGTTCCTTATGGATAGCCGCCAGAAGGATTGTTGCCTTGAGCTGTTCATCCTTGAAGCCTTTGGTTATGGCCAAGCGAAGACAGGATTCCATAATACCAAGTGCCTCCACGGTGTTCCCCTGCTTCAACAATACTCTGGCCTGACTAAGCGCATGATTTCTGTCCCATGATAATCGCATTGCTTTTTTCAGATCGCCCTGACGAAGGAGCACAAGAACGTATGCAGCAGTAATATCAGGGATCGCCTTTGTAAAATTTAACCGTTGGGCCCTTTCGTTGATTCTATCTAACATGATAGCGGCTTTATGAAGATCCGCCTTCGCAAGCGTCACTCGAGCGAGCCATAACTCACTTGCAACAACCCTGTCCGTTTGGACAAATTGATGTGCCAACTGCACACTCTGTTGAGCGTGTAACATCGCCACATCAAGGTTATTCCATTCATAATGAACTCGCGCCAGACCCAAATGGGCTTCACAAGCAATGGGTAGCGGTGGTTTACCTGCCATATGTACCACCTGCTGATAGGCTTCAGCCGCCAAGTGTAGCTGGTTGTTGGATTCCTGTATATTCCCCACGCCCAGTGTCGCCATCATCGTGATGATATGATGTCCGATCCTGGTACTGTTCAATAATGATTCCTCGTAGGACAATTCGGCTTCCACACGTTTTCCCTGAAGCTGGTATGCATATCCTAATGTCCAAGCTGTTGCTGCACGAATGGGCAAATTATGAGGATGCAAATATTTGAGTGCTCGAAGTGACTCCGTAATAATTGTATCCGCATCATGCCGGCTGACAGCCAGCGTGGCTCGGATGGAAGCGATATGTCCGATCAGATCAGAATCGATCTGCTCGGGGCCCATATCTTGTAGCGCTTGTTCAGCAGATTGCAACTTGGGTTCCACGTCTATCATATGTCCTGACACTAATAACGCAGCCGCATGCATCACCCAAAGGGAAGGTATTGAATCCATTTCTGCTGAGGATAGTGAATTCAACCATTGCAAGGCAGGAACAGCACCTCCGCGAAAAAGAAGTGGCATACCTTTACCTTCCAACAGATCCGATGCCCGATGAGTATCTGCCGCAGCTACAGCATGATTGAAAGCCTCCAGCTCCATTTGATGCTTCTCATACCAGAAGCTCGCTCGCTTATGTATCTCAGTAATAGACAGATCGGTCTCAGCTGTGCCGGCGTAATTTGAATTCTGGTGTACTCTTTTACGCAATAAATCTGCAAACAGATGATGGTAACGATACCATCGCCTTTCATTGTCCAAGGGAACGATGAAAAGATTGGCTTGCTCCAGCCACTCCAACATGTCCTGTCCGGTAAAATCAACGGATTCATGTTCCTTTGGTTCATCTATATCAAGGATCGCATCACACAATAAACCGCATAATCGATCCAACATGCACGTTTTCAACAAAAAGTTCTGTACCTGTTCGGTTAGCCCTTGTAATATTTCTTCCATTAGATAGTCCAGTACAAATGGGTCCCTGCCACTGAACGTTTCCATAAAGTGATTCGGATCAGAAGAACCCTGCACGGATAAGGCCGCTAGCTGCAACCCGGCAACCCAGCCTTCTGTTCGCTTTTCAAGGAGAGCAACATGTTCCTCTGAAAGTTTCAATCCCATGACCCGATCCAAAAACTCACTGCTTTCGGCAGAAGTAAAACGCAGATCACTACCACGTATTTCAATCAATTCCCCTCTTGCCCGCAGTCGAGCCAAAGGTAACTTGGGTTGCCGACGCGTAGTCATGACGATATGCATATGCGGGGGCATGTGCCTCAGTAAGTAGACCAGCGCTTGATTGATCACTTCTGAAGTCATGAGATGATAATCATCCAGAACAAGTATAAAATGATTGGTTATTTCAGAAACTTCATTAAGAAGGTATGTAATAATGGTCTCGATAGGTAGCGGCTCGGAAGATTGAACAAATCCCATCATTCCTTCAGCAAGCTTGGGGACAATCGTCTGTAACGAAGCACATAGATATGTCAAAAAACGCGAAGGATCGTTATCTGCTTCTTCCAGCGAGAGCCAAGCTGTATCTAAAGAGGAAGACTTAACCCATTGATTAACTAGTAGTGTTTTTCCTGATCCTGCAGGAGCAGAGACCAGTATGAGTTTAGCGTGCATCCCCTCGCCGAAACGGACATACAGGCGGGGACGATCCACTACATGAGAGCGCTGAACTGGAATGGTTAATTTCGTAGATAAGATCGGTGCATACATGAGCAATACCTCCATTTAAGGGTCTCGAACAGCAACTGTATCGTTTCATATATCGTTTTGGCATCTATACTACCATAAAAATCAATAAGACACGCCATAAAAGACGTGTCTTTATTATCAGTAATACATAGATGAACTTAACTTCTGATTAGCACTAGCTGCTAGTAAAAATGGATGGCTCTACCTTACGCTCTCCGAGCCGGCGTGATGCTTTGCGGATTGTTAAACACATTTTTCGGATCATACTTGGCTTTGACTCTCCGCAGTCTGGCATAGTTGGCTCCATAGTACACTGGACCGGAATTTTTGATTCCTTGGTCTGGAACGTTGATATAGGAACCGACAATGTATGGTTGTAATTTCTTGCGAGTATTACGAGCGAGTGCAATATTTTTAGCGGCATGGGATGGTTTGATCCACGTACTGGTCCATTCCACATAGAACTTCTCTTTCCGCCAGAAAAATGCGGTTGATCGAGGTGATTTGCGACTTACCGCTCCTCCCCAGTTCAGGAAATAGAATCCGCCAGGCCCCTCTTCCAGATTCTCCAAAAATGCCCGCATCGTTTTGATGGCCTTATCAGGAAATGGTTTTCTTCCGAAACCGGAGGAGAACTGGTTACTGAATCTTTGCTTTTGAATCGGGTCAGGCTGCAATAAGAACTTCACAACTTCCGTGTAAGGCAACAAACGAACCGTGGAGCCCGTCGGCGTACCGACACTAATCATTGGCTGCAATAATCGGAGGGCCTCTGTTTTAGAGCCTAGGAACAGTCCCTCCATCATAACATTTCCACCCTTTTTCGGTCCGATGGACAATTCACTGCCCAGTCTCGTGTTTACCGAGGGAGCCCACTTCTGCCATACTTTGAGTACCTTCTCGAATTGAGCCCATGGCCAGGTAATTTTAAATACAGTCGCCTTCGCTGGTGCCCGGCGCACTTTGAATTTGTAACGGGTATATACTCCGAAGTTACCACCACCCCCACCACGTGAGGCCCAAAAGAGATCTGCATTAAGATTTTTATTCGCCCGAATGACTTTTCCGTTGGCATCCACCATTTCCACTTCAAGCAAGTTATCACTGATGAGACCTATGGTACGCTGGAGAGGTCCAATTCCCCCGCCTAACGTAATCCCACCGATTCCAACTGTGGGGCTGTCACCAAAAGGAGCGATGAATCCTTGCTTGGCGAGGGTATTCGCAATTCTTCCTACCCGGTTGCCTGTTCCTACAACGACGGTTCCATTTTTTTTATCAAGCTTGATCGAATTCAGATCACTCACGTCAATTACGATACCGCCATTCACCTGTGAAAGGTTCACTTCCAGCGCGTGTCTGCCACTTCGCGGCCGGATCGGCACATTGTTTTCACGGGCCCATCGGATAGCGTTGGATACATCTTTCGTCCGTTGGGCAAAAACAAAAACTTTAGGATATTTGTCGGTATGCGGGTCCCAGTTCTTGCGCGCCGCTTCATATCCCGGATCTCCTTTATAAATAACCCGTCCGGTAAGCTTCGTTGATGATTTCACACGTCCCACTCCCTGCTGAATAATTGTCCTACAGCCTCTGCTGCATCAAGCACTTTATACTGTATGACGGACATTCGCGGAGGGAATGGGCTGGTGCCCTTAATTTCAAGGTTCGTGTTTCAGAGCAAGCAAAAAGGAATTTTCCTTTCAGGCCACAGAACAGCCTTGAGGAAAATCCCTTTTATCTCGAAACTAGTCGCTGCCCGAATCGGAATCAATTCTGATTAATTTACGCGCTTCCTGTTCCTTTTCACCATACCAGACGAGTACATCGGCGAACATATCCATAATGCGAATAAAGTTTTGTTTGTCCACATCTGAAATCTGATCTGCATACTTGAAAATCTCATCAAAGCAAAGCTCTCGCACAAATTCGGTATACTTGCCATATACCTCGCGCCCTTTTGCCGAAGGTTTGACGTAAATATCTTTGCGGTTACCGCTTAGATGGAATTTCTCGAGCAGTCCTTTTTCGGTCAGATTCTTCACGTTCTTGGAGAATGTACTGCGGCTTACGCCCAGGCGCGCGGCCATTTCCGTCATCTTCTCTTCCTTGTCCTCGGCTTCCAGAATGTACTCCAGCGTCTGAATCTGTGAAGCCGAGAACATCATATCCGTACCATAACTTCGCTGCAACTTATAGGTATTCGAGTACGCGTTGCCGTATTTGATAATTTTTTCAATCAGTTCCCGATGGTCGCCCATCCAATCTAATTTCATGGGTAATCCCTTTCATCATTCAGATTCTCTCTCTTACTCTACTGAAATCAGATCCGTTTTTCAATCCATGTAATCGCTTCTTCAATAACGTCATCACGGGTTGGTTCATTAAATATCTCATGCATCAGATGAGCAAAAATTTTGAGTGTTTTATCGGTTGAAGCGATATCTCCGTAAAAATCACGAGAATCCTTTTCGCTGACCAGCCCGTCATTCGCCCCATGCAGAACAAGTACGGGATCTATAAACTGCTCAGCGTTCTCCTTCAGCCATGTTATGCCATTTCCCAGACTGTTAAACAAATCTACAGAGATTTGCTTTTCAACTAGTGGGTCATTCGCGTAAGCGGATACAACTGCGGGATCACTACATACGCCGCTGCCCAGCTCATTCGGGAAATACGTGCCTGTAGGCAGATCCATCGGCAATTCTCCCGCAACTTTTGTATTGTAACGAGTGAGCGCTCCGGATAACACGATACCTTTAACCTTGCCTGGATATTTCGTTCCAAAAGACGAGGTTGCGAAGCCGCCCATGCTATGTCCGATAACAAACAGCGGAAGATCGCCGCTCTCTTGCAATGCCGCCTCGACAATGACATGAACATCTTCAATAAGATGATCAAACTCTTTATAGAACGTACGCTGTCCCTCGGATCTGGCATGACCCCGATGATCGAAGCGATACACGCTAAACCCGCGCTGATTCAGCTTCTCTGTCAAATAATCGTAGCGCCCTGCATGCTCAGCTAGTCCGTGAACAATAACTACAGCTGCCTTCGCATCACTAACTAAATTTTTACTAGAATATAGGCGAGTGCTGTCAAAAGATTCGATTGTTGTTTCAATTATACTCATAATATTTCCCATCCCTCTCGCTACGCTCAAGCACCAAACAATTAAATTTTTTAGTACAGGGCGTTATTCGTGTACTTAAGAATGAAGTCCTTATAATTATGTTTTATAATAACAATATTGTTTCTTATAGAAACAATATTATCACCGTCGGCATCCCTTGTCTATATTTAATTAAAGCGTTTACATAAAGAGCATGTCATACCTTTGGCATCATCCCTGATCTGCTGTATCGAGTCGATTTACAGCTTCATGCACGCACGCGGACTAAGCTACGCATTCGCTACCTGAACAATCCATAACGAAAAAACGTCATAATATATTTCGTAATGACGTCTTTTTCGTTATGGTACCTAGGGGATCGAACCCCTGACCTCATCGCTGTCAGCGGATCGATACTCTTCTCATCGTGAACAGAAATACGGAGAAAAGCCATCTGTGTCATCAGGCAACAATTTTATGCTCTACCACCCTGTAAACAACGGCTTCGGACCCACATGCGTGGGAAAGAGCGGCAATACTTCCTCTGCCAACTCCTGAATCACCTCAGCAGGAGGCCGACTCGAAAAATGAATGCCTAGTGCAGCATGATTAACGCCGACTGATCGCCATTCCTCCAAAAGCTGAATCAAACCTGCCCGACCTGTACGTAATATGTACCCGCCACGAAGCGGTGTTCGAGGATAATTGACATCTTCCACAAGATCAATCCATTCGTTGGTCATATGCGGCTTGAACATGCCATTAGGTATTTTTTCACGCCAGGCACTAATCTTATGACCAAGCATCTGAGGACCGGATTCGTTTGCCGTTGCTTCGGGATACGTGAGCCAGCCGTCACTGTTCTCCGCAATCCAATCTAAAGACTGCCTGCTTGAGCCCGTCACAACGAGCGGAATACCACCAGCTGCGGGTTTCGGGAGCAATTCAAGTCCTTTCAATTGACCAAGAGAAGATTGAATTGCGCCAGTTCTATCCTGTATAAGCTCACGAAAAAACTCCACCGTCTCCCGGAATCGCACATCACGAAGCTCCCCATCTATCCCATAAGCCGGAAACTCGGCAGGTCGGTCGCCAGAAGCAATCCCTAACACAAGTCGTCCGCCCGAAAGTACATCAATGGATGCAGCTGCCTTGGCTAAATCAATCGGATGGCGAAGCGTGAAGATTGCGCTTCCTGTTACTAGGGAGACGTTTTGGGTTCTTGCAGCAAGATAGGCTAGATAGACAAATGGATCAAATACTTGTCCAGCATCTCCAAAGCCAGGATCAAATAAAGGGACATCTCGCACCCATACGGCTGCAAAATTGCGTTGATCAATGCTTTCCACGAGGTCAGCTTGTCCTTTTAGAACATCCATGTGTCCTTTATAAAATTGAAGTGGTAAAAACAGCCCTATTGTTAATTGGTCTGGGGCAAACATACGGCGGAAACCAGGGTGTTGATTAAAGTTTTCCACCGCTTGTGTTGACGGATTTTCTATTCGTTCCATAACATCTATAGGTTTGTTCATTCCTTCTCCTCCTACAACAATAGTAATCCAGTGTACTGATATCTTTTCAATTCGACCGGAACTGATATAATTGTAACCATCAATTGACCCCATAAGTAGTGACAACTCTCGACAAAATAACAGGGTCAGTTTTGGCAACGAGGAGGATTAACATGATTGAGTTGACATTATTGTTGAACAGAGAGTCTGGAGATCCGTTATACGCTCAGCTTTATAACTATATTAAAAAAGATATTTTGAACGGAAAGTTACCAGCCGATTCTCGACTTCCCTCTATTCGCTCACTATCCAGCCACCTCCACATTAGCCGTAATACAGTGGATATGGCGTATCAACAGTTATTAGCGGAAGGTTATGTCCAGAGCAGACCTAGAAGTGGCTTATACATAATGGATTTGAAGCTGGAAGCATTGCCCTTGTCCCATGTAGTGAGTAAGGAGTGGTTGGAAAACAGTATTCAGGATAGCCCAGAGATTCGATACAATTTTCGTTATGGTGACGTAGATGCTGAGCATTTTCCATTTGCCACTTGGCGCAAGTTATCCAATCAGAGCTTGCTCCAGAATCAAATGAAGTTGTTCTCGTATGGCGATCCTCTTGGCGAACCGAGACTTCGTTCTGAAATTGCAAATTACCTGCACAGTTCTAGGGGAGTAAATTGTTCACCCGATCAAATTATCATTGGAGCTGGTGTTCAATACCTGCTCGGTGTGTTATCTGGCTTAATAGGTGACGTTAGTCATGGTATCGCGATGGAAGACCCGGGATATGACGGTGTTCGGACGGTTTTTCAACATAAAGGTCTAAACATTCACCCTATTCCGCTAGAAGCAGATGGACTTCATATCCATAAGTTATACGAAAGCAATTCCCGCATCGTCTACATTACACCGTCACATCAGTTCCCCTATGGAATGGTCATGCCGCTCGCCAAGAGAATGCAATTACTGAAATGGGCAACAGAACAGAATGGGATCATTATTGAGGACGATTATGATAGTGAGTTCAGATATGTCGGCAAACCGATACCTTCTTTGCAAAGCCTGGATACTCAACAGCGAACCGTTTACCTGGGAACATTTTCAAAGTGCCTTCTTCCTTCATTACGAATTGCGTATATGGTTCTACCACAGGCCATGGTAGAGCTACACCGTAAACAAGACTACCGATTATATGATCAAACGGTCTCTCATTTTCAGCAGAATACCTTAGAGCTGTTTATGAGTAATGGACATTGGGAAGCCCATATTCGCAAGATGAGAAAGGTATATCGACAGAAGCAATTCACACTCATTTCAATGATTCAGAAGATGATGGGTGCTCAAGTTACCATCATTGGTGAGGATGCAGGACTTCATATTTTGTTGCGTGTACATAATGGAATGGATGAACACAAGCTGATTGCTACTGCTGAGAAGGAAGGTGTCCAGGTCTACCCGGTATCCCCCTTTTGGGCGCAACCAGCTCAAGCGGAGAAATCCATGGTTCAGATTGGTTTTGGTGGATTGAGTATTGAGGATATTACAGTAGGTGTATACGCCCTTCACCGGGCTTGGTTTGGGGTCTGAGAACATTCGTGTGACCACGACTACAAAACCAAACCATTTCCACATCGGAAAAACCCGCTAAACACTCGGAAATCCCTGTGTTTAGCGGGTTTCATTAAAATATGAGAGCATATTATACTCGGAGGAAGCTATATTTCTTTAAATACATTTTTTTCATTTGTTCATCTCATCCACAGCAGTCTTACCTGCGATCCGTCCAAAAGTAAAGATATCCGTCAAGGCATTACCGCCTAAACGGTTGCCTGCATGTATACCTCCTGCAACTTCTCCAGCGGCATACAGATGTGCAATCGGCTGACCGTTTTCATCCAATACGCGGGTTTGGGTGTCGATCTTAATTCCACCCATGGTATGGTGAACCGCCGGTTTTCTAGGCGTAGCGTAGAATGGAGACTTCTCGACTTTTAAGCTAAACGTATCCTTATGGAACTCCGGATCAAAGCCCGCATCCACATAAGAGTTATACTTATCAATGGTAGTTCTAAGAACCTGAGGGTCCATATTAATTTTCACAGCCAGCTCTTCTAACGTATCGGCTCTAAACAGAGTACCCGCTTCTACTTGCTGATCTATCTTTTCCTGGCTTGTGTTTGCTGCGGTTTTCTTGATCTCGTCATCCGCAATCAGGTAAAATAAACTCCCTTGCTCAATAGCCGCTTTCGTTAAGACATCTCTGCCAGAGAATTCGTTAACGAACCGTTCCCCCTTTTTGTTAACAATGACAAAGTTTTCAGGCGGCACTTGCAGTCCACTGAAGAGTTCGCCCGTTTCCGGGTCGGCTACAGGCATCATTTGAGTGAAGCCCATGCCTGTCAGTGCTGCTCCTGCACTCTTACCAAGCGATATTCCATCCCCAGTCATCGCATAGGAGTTCGTTGTTTTGATATCATCGTCAATATGGCTCCAGTACGTGTTATATTCCTTGAGCATCTGTGTATTAGCACCAAAACCGCCGCTAGCAAGCACAACCGCTTTGGCATGAACGGTGATTTTCTGACCATTTACACCCGTTGCGATAACACCTGCAATTTTTCCATCTTCGATGATCAATTGTTTGACTGGGCTATCTGTAATAATTTGTCCTCTATTCTCTTCTACATATTTGCTAAGTGCAATGATAAATGCAGAGCCATAACTTTTGACAGGTTTATGGCCACGACGCCAAAGGGCACCCACTGGAGCAAATACGATACTTTTATCATACTCAACCCCGATATCCTCTAGCCACGTTACACTTTCCAAGGCACGGTCTGTAAGTACTTTGACCAGATCGTACTGTCCATAGATCATGTTTCCATTCAGGTCCGTTCGTTTGCCCCCGAAATACGTTTGCATTCTGTGAAGAAGTGGGGAGTCGAATAAATAAGCCTTTTCTGTGCCGGACTTTTCCTGATACGCAGTAAACTCTTCTTTGAGTGCATGGAAATCATCGATATATTCCGGATGGATCAAGCTCTCATCGGTACTTAATAAATTCTCAATCGTCTGTCTTTCCCCTGGATTCTCAGTGAACTGTTGTTGCCATATTGGATCTGCAGCATTGACAGGACCACCTGAGCGGATCGTATTTCCCCCAACAGCAGGATATTTCTCAAGTACAATCGCACTTGCTCCTTGTTGTAAAGCTGTAGCAGCAGCACTAAGTCCTGCGCCACCTCCACCTACAACGACCACATCGCAAGTATATTCTTCGTCATCCCTCATCTGGCTGCTGGCAGGTTTTGGACGTCTTTTCAGGATGTCGGGGTTCACTCCGGCAAGCTTAACCGCTTTGGCTACACCATTGATGACAGCATTACTGGTTTCAGAAGCACCTGAGAGAGCATCTACATTCAGCGTCTGTCCCTCAATGATTTTATTCGGAATTCTTACAAAAACAACATCGGCGATGCCTTCGGTTTCACCCTTCGAATCGATATCGATGCTTTCAATTCTATTTTCACTAAAGGATACCTTCATCGGCAGATTGCCACTGTGACCTATGGCATTGATCTCATACATACCAGGTCTATAGGTAAACTCCTCTTCTTCGTTGAGCTGATTTGAAATTTTGGCAAACCGAAGGAACCGCAGGAAACATGTTTCCAGGAAATCAATCGTTCCTTCATTGTTCAGGTTGCCTGATTCGTCAAATGCTTTATGTGCGCTGCCAAGCAAAAATTCATACCCTGGCATCACGTTAGCTTCGACACCTGGTGCATCCAGAATTTGACGAAGATGCAGCTGTGCACGCGAGGAACCTTGTGTTCCCTGTGACGCGCCTATGATCATCACGGGTTTTCCAGCCAGCGGATGGATTTCAAAGCTCAACCATTCAAGCAGACTCTTAAGAGATGAAGGGATGGAATGGTTGTATTCTGGAGTCGCAATAATAACACCATCACTTGCCATAATTTTTTCATTAAACGATTGTATAATTGCACTGTTTGTTTGGTTATCGGACTGATTAAACATCGGAACATCTGTAATATCGAGGATTTCAATGGCTGCTCTGGACTCAAAATGCTTTTGTATGAATTGAAGCAGCTTGCGATTATACGATTTCTTTGCATTTGTGCCAACGATCGCTATGATTTTCATTGTGATTAGCCCCCCCTACTCTTGCCAGGAAAATTTTTTCGTTTTTTTCTTCAACGTCCTTTTTGATAGCAGTTCCGTAGTGATCTCCGTAAACAAAACAAACTCATTGAAGATTTCCTCAAGCTCCGTTACTTTGTCAGCGTCAATGAGATTACCACCGCTATCAAATGCACCCTGTGATTTTCCCAAAAGAAACTCGCTGCTAGGCATCATTCTTGCACCAAGCTCAGGCGAATCCAGGATTTGTCTAAGATGCGCTTGTGCCCTGGAAGAACCGAGTGCACCATGTGAAGCACCCACAATCAGAACCGGCTTGTCTTTCAAGGTTTGAGTCGTGTAACTGATCCATTCCAGCGCACTTTTCAGAACGGCAGGGATTGCATGATCGTACTCAGGAGTAGCGATAATGACACCTTTCGCTTTAGAGATTTGATCTAATAAGTCTTGTACCTTCACAGGAATATCAACTTCAGCATCCTCTATTTCATCTTTTTCAATGAACGCAGGTAAATCCTTAATTTCATATAAATCAATCTGGGCCTCACTCGAAAAATGCTTTTGCATAAATTGAAGCAACATGCGGTTAGTTGACACATCCGAATTGGTACCCACAATAGCTAAATAATTCATCGTAATCCCCTCTCTGTCATTCGAAGATGATGTTCGTACATGTCAGACTCGTTCTTTCGGCCTAACTCTAACATATCAAAGCTCAAATGATCTAATAGTTATTCATTGCAGTTTGATAACTAATTTGTTATAATCACCTCAAATTCAAAGTTTGTTACTTTTTTCACAAAAGGGTGAGGTACATGTCTAAATTGGAATCGCAGGATATCTTGTGTTACATTGACAGCCTATTGAAATACAGTAACTATAGCCGGGCTGCTCAATCCCTTTACATATCTCAGCCCTACCTCACAAAGGTTATCAAGAAAATCGAAATTGAATTGGGCTGTGAGCTGATCACTCGCAACAAACTTCCGTACCGATTAACCGAGCAGGGGAAAATATATTATCAATACCTAACGTCACTCGAACATAGCTACGCCAAGCTTATAAGGGAAATCTCATATGTATCGGATATTGGCAATAAGGTGATACGGATCGGAATCCTTCCCAGCCTTGGTTCTTACTTAACGCCTCTTTTTTTACCAGATTTTCTGGAAATTCATCCTGCTTATAAAATTAATCTTGTCGAGGATTTACCTGAAAAAAATGAGAAACGTCTCCAAAATAATGAGCTGGACTTCTGGATCGGGCAAAATTCAAGCAGTATCTCCCCTAACTTGAACTCGTTTAACTGGGGCAGGCACAGTTACCAAGCCATCATTCCGCGTTGCTGCGAATTATATCAAGAGAATGTTGCAGTCATCCCGGAGGGCACGATTGAGATCAGCACCATTTTGAACCAAAAGCTTATTCTAACGTCCAAGGGTTCGGCAATCCGAAAACAGATTGATCAATTGCTCAGTGTCTACAAGGTACAGCCTAATATCGTTATGGAAAGCAATGAAATCTACACTGTACTCAAGCTTGCAAAGCATAATTTAGGACTGACCTTTGTGCCTGAAAGCATCCATATCAAGGAGTGCCCTTCGGAATACAACATCTATCCAATCCCTGTAGAGAAAATGAGTCTGGATTATTTTATAGCCCATCATGGAGAAAAAAAGCTGAATAGCGTGGATCATGACCTCATCCATACGTTTCTCAATCACGGACAACAATGTGCAATATAGGAGGCTGTCATGAAATCTTTTACGAGAACGATACCGCTCATGGGAACGAACATATCCCTCTATATCGAGGGTACAGATGCTGAAGAGCTTGCCGAGGAAGCCGTGAATATGCTTGTCCGTTATGAACAAGTGTTCAGTGCCAACAGTGAGCAATCGCAGCTTGCCATGCTAAAAAAAGAAGCCGCATCACATCCGCTTAGAGTAGACAAGGAACTATATGATCTTATTAAGATAGGCAAAGAACACAGCCTGAATAAAGATTCATTTTTAAATATTGCGATAGGGCCTTTGATCAAATTGTGGAGAATTGGTTTTCACGAGGCACATGTGCCGGACGATACCGAGATTAAATCAGTGCTGGAGCTCTTAAATCCGGAGCATATACAGCTTGACGATGAGCTGCAAACGGTTCATTTATTCAAAAAGGGCATGGAAATCGACCTTGGAGCGATCGCTAAAGGTTATTTTGCTGATCAAGTTATGTCATTTTTTAAGAAAAACGGAGCTGCATCAGCTATGGTTGATATGGGCGGCAATGTTTTGGTTCATGGGGATTCCCCCTCCGGTTCTAGTCACTGGAACGTGGGAATACAGAACCCCTTTTTACCCAGAGGCAATGCAGCCGCACTCGTTAGCGTCAGGGAGCAATCCGTCGTTACCTCTGGCATATATGAGCGCGTTTTAGAAAAGCAAGGCCAGCAGTACCATCATATATTCAGCAGTAAAACAGGATATCCGATCGAAAGTAATATCGCTTCTTTAACAATTATTGCGGATAGATCGCTGGACTGCGACATCTATACAACAGAATTGTTTGGGTTAGATGCGGTATCCATTATTCATAAAGCAAATCAATTGACACATATCGAAGCTGCCGTCATCACTACAGATGGTGAACTGGCCTACACCGACAATCTTAGGGGAAGAATTGAGCCGATATCAAGCTAAAGTAATAAGATCGTTGATGCTAGGTAAAGGTATGCAAAAAAACGCTACCACAAGAAGTGGTAACGTTTTTGGCTTTGTTATTCCTTGATGCAAGAAGCGCGTGTCTACATCAAACCTAACAAATTATAGATCATCACTGCTGCTTCTGCGCGGCTGGCATTCTTCTTCGGTGCAAACTCATCGTTACCTACACCGTTGATTATGCCTGCTCCCTGTATTGCCTCTACCGCTTGCTTCGCATAGTTTGCGATGCTTGCTTCATCCTTGAAAGCAGTAGCTTCACCACTTGCTAACGCTAGTTCCTTAATCTGGATCGCCTTGTATACCATAACCGCCATATCTTCTCGCGTAATGTTCTCATGAACTCCGAATCGTCCATTTGGTTTCCCGTTCACAATCCCCAGCTTCTGCGCGGTTGCGATATTTCCATGGTACCATTCTCCTGGCTTCACATCACTAAAACTTGTCGTTGCGTTCTCATCTGATAGCTCCAACATATTCATCAGCATGGTGATGAATTCTGCTCTTGTCACTTGACCATTCGGATTAAACTCGCCGTCGCCCATACCCTTCACAATGCCTCTTGCTCCCAATGCTGAGATCGCGTCCTTCGCCCAGTCTTGGGTCACATCCTTAAAGCTCGTTGCAACATACGCTACCGTATACTTGCTTGCATACGTTGGCTTGAACTCTACTTTTCCTGTCGCTGCATTGTATTTACCATTCGTCACCACTCGTAGCTCCCCGTTGTCCTTCACATCGTATACGACGACGTTGTTTGGATTTTCGTTAGCCTTTAGTGTGTATGGCAATTCAATCACGAGATCATCTCTGCCATCAAACTCTGTAAGTTTCTTACCGTCAATCGTTAACTCGATATCGTAAACGACCTCACCGTTCAGCTGAGCTTGTGCACTAGCTGACAGTTGATTAGCTGCTATTTTCTTAAGCACCAATCCTAACGATTTCCCTGCACTTGTTCCTGTTCCAAGCAGTTCGGTTGCCACGGTTACGACTGCAGAGCCAGTGTTGATCTCGATGCGATCTACCGTAGACGTTCCACTTGTTAAGCTTGCATCTATTGCTAGCTCAATCGTTAGCTCATTCAAGCTTTGATCACCATCAACTCGTACTTGCAGCTTACCGCCTGTCGTTTGATCAAGCGCACGTTTCACCGTATCTGCACTTAACTTCACGATAGAAGCACCGTTCTCACTTGCGACTGGCTTAATGTTTATTTGACCGTTGTCCATGACCACTGGCTCATTTCCACCTGGAGCTGTTGGTGCTGTAGGTGCAGGGATGTTACCGCCACCATTTCCATCACCACTGCTTGGTGCTTGTGGTGTTCCTGACACCACAACCCCTGCGGATTCATTTCCAGCTGCGTTTACCGTAGTAATACGGAATTCATAACGCGTACCATTCGCAAGTCCCGTGACTTCATAACTGCTAGTCGCATGATTCAGCGTTACCGTCTTAAACTCTGTATTTCCAAGACCTGTAATCTTAATGGCAACCAGATCGCTGTCATCAGGATTACTCCATTTCAAAGTCAGCTTCTGATTACCTGCTGTTACACTTGGTCTTGTCACTTCTCCTGGTGCAGTCGGTTCTACCAATGGTGTTACTGTTACTGTAGCGCTGGATGAAAACCCACCATCTTCTGTAGTTACTGTAATGCTTGCTGTTCCTGGTGCCACAGCTGTTACTTGACCTGTCGCACTTACAGTGGCTACAGCTGGATTGTTAGAATTCCAGGTTACTGCTTTTTTCGTTGCATTAGCTGGTAACACGGTAGCTGTCAATTGCCCAGATTGACCTTCTACGATTGACAATGTCGTTTTGTCCAAGCTAATTCCACTAACGGGTACGTTCTTCCCACTAAGTGCATCATACTCACGTTGTGTAATGGGAATTACCGTTCCGTGACGCGGACTAGCGGGTAAATTGTAGTTAGAAGATAATGTCCAGACACCTGATGCAAGATTGGTGGTCTCGAATGGAAGATAACCTCTTCCACCAAACTCATCCACGAATAAATACCATTTTTCATCTGTATTTGATTTAAAGATCGTTGGACCCTCAACCCATTTCATGTTACCCACACCTTGATTAATCATCTTGAAGGCTGGATCTAAGATCGAGTTACCAACCTCTTGGAAAACCATCTTGCCAAATGGAGCAGAAGCTCCGTTGTCCTGCTCATCCTTCGTAAATCGATACACTTTTCCATCATGCTCAATCATCGTTGTGTCAATGATGGAGTATCCATAATCCAAATATACTTTCGGTTCAGTAAACGTATAGAAATCTCTTGTCTTGCTATACATCATTTTTTGATATGCACTACCTGTATGGGATGCATCATCAAACATTCTTGAAGCCCAGAATACGATATATTCACCAGTTGTTTTGTCGTACATAATTTCTGGTGCCCATGTATTACCCGCTTCTTCCGGTGCAACCTCTACCATGCGTTGATCTGTCCAGTTGACCAGATCATTCGATTCCCACACCATAATGGAACGACTGCCCCATGTCTGTGCTCTGCCCCAGTTACCATTGCCGTTAATTTTCAGATCGGTAGCGATCATGTAGAACTTGTCACCTTCAGGCGAACGAATAATGAATGGATCACGTACTCCCTTCTCCCCTAAGGTAGAGGTCAATACAGGTTTACCATTATTCAATTCTCGCCAGTTCAACGGATCATTGCCGTTACTTAGTGCAAAGTGAACTTGCTCGCCTGTTGAGCTACCTTCTCCAGTGAAATATGTGAAGAAGTATCCCGCATATTTTTCATCAGCAGGCCGTTCCTTCACCTTCGCCATAAATTCCTTTGTAGTGGATGCTGAATTTAATGTAATCGTAGCTGTAAGCTTCACGTCTACATCTCCACTACCGTGTGCCGGACGTTGTACTTCACCAGTCACTGAAATGACATTTGGCTGAACAGAAGTCCAAGTAATGGTTGTTCCATATAGTCCAGATTCCGGTAATGAGAGATGACCTCTAACATCACTAATGTTATGAACGACTAGCGCTGCTTTTGCTTCATCTACAGAAGTGGCATCGCTTGGCAATGCCTTAACCATCAACGTAAAGGTTTTGCGATCTGTCTCTGTACCATCTGTAAATACTGCTGTTAACGTTACAACTTGATCGCCAGTTGCGTTCGCTGGTCTGGTTACGGCACCTGTAGTTGAGATTACATTCCCCTTATCCGAAGTCCAGCTTATTGTTGTGCCATAAGCACCTGATGTTGGCAAAGTTACATTGCTTATAATCTCATCTTTTGATGTATTCGAGGCAAGAAGATCATCAATCGTTAATTTCTCTGTCGCAGCCGATACAAGCATGCCCTCCAGTAAAGCAATCTTCTGATCTGCCTGAGCCTTAAGTGATTTAATATCCGCAACAGTCATAGCACCATCATAGATTTGGAAGTCTGCAATCAACCCGCCGAAGTATGGATCATCTGTATAGAATGACTTACCAATGTTTCCACTACTGCCTGAATTATTTTTTATTTGTTCTAATGTCATTCCATTCGTAGAGCCTGATGCAACAGGAACTCCATCAATATAAAGCGTTAGTGTACCATCTGTACCTGAAACAACCGTCGTAACGACTTTCCATTCATTATTCTTTAAGCCCGTGGTCGAAGCTGAAGACTCATTATTCCAGGCATTCGTCGCGATACCCAACCGGGCTAGACCGTTAGCATTATAACGTGGTGTGAAATACGTATAGTGCGTATTACTGTTTGGTCTTCCTAATGCATATAACCACTCCGCAGCGTTTTTACCGCTCCAGTTTACAATGGATGAAACGGTGATATCCGTTAATCCATCGAGAACTCCTTGTGGCAGCTCAACATAGGAGTTAGTTGTGCCACCAGTAAAGCTTAGTACACCCGCATCTTGTTTACTAATCCATTCTGCTTTAGACGGATTCATCCATTTTCCATTAAACTTTCCTGTTTGGTCAACAACCGTCGCACCATCGATATCATTCATATCGTAGTGGAGAATGAGTTCTGCCCCAGACGGCTGCTCTACTGGAGGAGTAACGTCTTCATTAGCTAAAGTTGCAATCTCTTCAACAGATAATGCACGATTATAGATACGGAAATCATCCAGTTTACCATCAAATAGATTATGAGAGCTGTTTCTCGATTTACCAATATAATTCATCGTTGTTTCCAGTAACATTCTCGGCTCCACGTTAAATGTAGATCTGCGTTTAACCTCTTGACCATTCACGTACAAAACGGCATCAAATTCATCCATTGTAATAGCAACATGCTGCCAAGTCTTCGTTGGTAAAAGTCCAGCATTTCTCACTGCATATTTATAATCTGATCCTAGTTTCGTGCTGTCATTGCTAAATTTCTCTGTAAAAGGGGTTACGACAGCGAACTCCAGACTACCTGTATCCCCTTGTGTACTCAAGTACATGGTGTTGCGGTTAACCTGTCTGCCTGTTTCGGAAGCAAAATCAAATATTCTTTGATTGGCTTGATTTTTATCCATTTGAACCCATGTTGAGAACGTAGCCTTCTCCAGATTCAAGGATTGAATCAAGTGATCTGGCAGCTTCACATATCCTGTTGATCCATTAAGCTCTAATGCACCACCCGTTTTACCGATGCGATCCTCTTCATTAATCGTTGCTCCACCTACGAGTGTTGCGTGATGACCATTACCAGAAATGTCATTCAACGTTGTACCATTCACTGTATTTGCATCAAATGAGTAATGTACAACCGGGTCTGTTGATGGTGCTGGACCTTTCCATGCATACTTCTCTTGCAATGCATCATACTCCGCACGTGTAATTGGAATCACCGTCCCGTGTCGTGGTCCTGGCGGAAGTGCATATTGATCACTACTTAACACATTGTTTATATATTGCGTGCTACTATCCAGATCTGTTGTATATCGTACATGATATGGCCATGAATCAAGGAACAGATACCATTTGTTTTCATGAATATCCTTGAAAATCGTTTGTCCTTCGTTGTTCCCATTTTTTCCGATCAAGCCAAGTTTGTTATCACGCGTACCCGGAACAGCGTTGTATTGAAGGCCATTCTCATCAATACCATCCTTGTCATAGTAGAAATTTGGTACTTTCTCCACATACACTTTCGTATTCACTTCTGACTTGGTGAATCGATACAACATATCATTATGCTCAATAAACGTTGTATCAATGGTCGGAAGTGACTCATCAATCATGACCTTGGGCTCAGAAAACGTGTAGAAATCTCGTGTTGTCGCGTAGTACATCACATTGTACTGACCTGCAGGTCTTCCGTTATAATCACCATATGTCTCTGTGTTTTTCATTGATGATGCCCAGAATACAATATACTCTCCAGTTACCGGATCATAGATCGCTTCTGGCGCCCACGTATTTCCTCCAGTTTTAGGAGCCACCTTGATCATTCGCTGCTCGCTCCAGTTCACGAGATCCTCTGACTCCCAAACCATCATGTAATGACTGCCCGTAATTTGAGCCTGATCAAAATCTGTACTTTCGCCCATTTTCAAATCGGTTGCCAGCATATAGAACTTATCACCTTCTGCTGACCGAATAACGAATGGATCACGAAGTCCTTTTTCACCCATATCCGATTGCAGGATCGACTTCCCATTATTCAGCGCTTTCCAGAACAATGGATCTTCCGCTGTAGCGAAGGAGATCTCTTCACCACCCTCATATTCACCTGTAAAGTACGCAAAGAAGTACGCATCAGGCTTTACTGGCGCAGCTTCTTTTTTAATTGTAACGTTAAACGTTAGCTCTTTCGAAGCTGTACCATTCGTAATCGTAGCGATTAGCGTAACGGGTATATCCGTAGCTTGACGGCTCACCCAGCCTAATTGTGTAGCGTTACCAGCCGCTTCAGCCGTTCCTTTAACAACCGCCGGCCTGCTGGATGTCCATGTAATGGTGGAGCCTTGTTCACCTGTAGTGACAAGACGTAAGTTGCCTTTAACATTGTCCGCATTGTAGATCTCTAATTGTTCAGCGTCCAGATCAACCTTCTGCTGATCATCGAATTGCTTCAAGATCGTAACAGGGAATACAGCAGTTATAGATACGCCTTGATACGTTAAAGTAGCCGTAAGCTCTGCTTGAACATCACCTGCTTGAACAGCCGGACGTTGTACAGTGCCACTGTTAGAAATGACAGTAGGATGACTAGAACTCCAAGTGATGTTTACGCCATTTTTACCGTTTGTTGGTAAATTAACGTTTCTCGTTATCTTGTCAGCACTCTGATCTGCCTCGTCTAAGTAATGACCCATGTCAAGTTGATTCGCTGCATCATCAACAGTGAGCTGACGTATTTTGGAGATGTGAGTTGCTGCTTCTTGTTGATATAACTCGCTCATTTCCTGCTCCGTCAACGCACGATCATATACTTGGAAATCAGCCATGCTACCTTGAAAATATGGATCGTTGGCGAAGATGGACTTACCGATAAAGCCAGAGAACGTAGCATCCGGATTAATAATGTCTGACAGCTTTAGTCCCTTCGTATTACCTGAAGCAACCTTAGCTCCATCCACGAATAATGTCATCTTGTTGCTAGCTTCGGAGAAGGAAACTGTTACATGCTTCCACTGTCCACCGATCAGGTTGGAGTTTGCGCTACCTGTAACTAATGCTTCGTTCGGCCAGCCATTTTTGGATATACCTGTAGCAATCATATTGCCTGATCCACTACCGTGACGTGGGGTTACAAAAAAATATTTGTTCGTTTCAGGCGTTAACACCGTACCCAAACCAAAAATCCAGCGATTCGTACCATCATTCGTCCAGTTTACGATGGAAGATACGGTAATTTCATTCAGACCTTGTAATAAATCTAGTCCATTGGAGCCCTTAGGAATCTCAACATACCCACTGTTCGATGTAGAGCTTCCACCATTAAAGGAAATAAAGCCAACTTCACTATTTGAAATGAATTGTCCATTGTTTGGATTTTTAAATACCCCGTCGAATGTAACTTCCTTGTTGGCAACATCCTTTAGTACGAGTTGACCGTCTACTTCTGTAGTCGTTTTCATGTCGTAATGAAGAATAAGATCATCTTTGAGTGATTTTCCCTTAACGGTAACGGCTGATGTAGCTGTAAACGCTCCATCTTCAGTCTGTACCGTAATTGTGGCATCACCATCACTAACCGCTGTAACTTCACCCGTTGAATTGACAACCGCTACACTTGAGTCACTAGATGTCCAGACGACTCTTTTATTGTTTGCATTTGAAGGTGAAATTGTAGCCACTAATGTCTCGCTGTCCCCCATGGATAAAACAAGTGCAGATTCATTAAGCGAAACACCTTTAACGGCAATCTGCTGAGTAGAGTCATCCTTAGGTGGTAAGGTAACCACGAACTCCTTCGTTGCCTGGCTTCCACCTAAAGAAATGGTTGCAGTTAACGTCACTTGTTGCTCCATTTCTCGTAAGAACACTTCCCCGGTTGGACTAATCGCACTTTCATCACTGGAAGTCCATGATATCAATGCGCCATACTTATTGGCAGAAGGAAGTTCAAGAGATTCTGTCACGGCAGATACATCACCTAACGTTAGCTCTAATTTGCCTTGTTGTACTTGCTTTTCATTAAATGATTGTTCATATACTTCAGCGATATATTCACTACTTAGTGCCTCTCCGTAAATTCTTAAATCTTGAAAGCTACCTGCAAAAGTAGCATCCCCTAGATAATTGGAGCGACCGATGTAAGCTTGCAAATCCGTACCAAAGTCTGCTGTTGTTTTCTCTTTGGCGGCCGTGCCGATACTTACACCGTTAATGTAACCTGTAATAGAGCGTTCTGTAATGACCGTTGTATAATGAACCCATTGACCTTCGTACTGTGACGTAGAAGTGCCTGATACGCCTACCTCTGTCGTCCAAGGCTGGTCAATATTATTGCGATCCGTAAATACGGACTTAAAATCACCACTTGGATTCGATGGATTAAACATCCAGTAATTCGTTGGCAATTTATTTTCAGCTGCTGGCGTACCGTAGAATAATGCGGAGTAGTTCCCGCTTCCCGTATTACTCTTGATCCATACAGAAATCGTTGTATTTTCTTGATGATCAAACAATCCAGTAGGAAGCTGCACGTAGTTCGTAGTACTGTCTGTTCCTCCAGGTAAAGTAAGACCATCAGCATACGTAATGTTTCCTACTGCCGTTCCATGTTTGCCATTACCGGATGTATCCTGTACATCCTCAAGCAATGGATACTGTGCCAACATCGTTGGTGTTATGGGGTCCGCTGAAGCTTGATTGTTAAATGGCAGAACAAGACTCAAACAGTTACTGAAGGTCAATAGTAAAGCTAACATTATGATTGAAATCCGCTTTAGCATAGCATTCTTCCCCTCGTTTAATATTCAAAAGCACGCAATCCTTATTCCAGCTTTAAAACAAGACCAACTCGTTCAAGGAGTTAAAGAAACACCCTGGAATGAATGCGCTTACATTTCTTCTCATATTACGTCTTCCACCATTCCAATTCAATGTAGTTTCTTGTTCATAAGGTGGATTTTTTTATTGCAATTTGAAATGAATGCAGACTGCAACACCATTCATATGAAGCAATCTACATGCACAGATGCGTACAAGATTATCAAAACAATAAAACGGCATCTCTGCCGTTCTGGATGTATACGTATGGTTTATGTGTAAATTAAAGGATTTAACTCCTGATAAACTTAATATATATAGTTGGGCGCTTGTCATATTGACAACGTGTCCGAATAAGATGCCGGTAAGCCGTGGGCGAACCGGATCGAAAAAATAAGGAGGATTTTCATTTATGCCAAAACGATTTAGCAGAATGCTCGCATTCCTCTGTTGCTTGGTCATGGTGGCGTCGCTAATGCCTAACAGCTATGCTGCCGCCACTGACAACATCGAGAACGCAGAAGCGAATGAAACACCCACCGCCATTTTTGGAACTCCCGAACTCGGGGCAAATGATCCCCTCTGGGACCAAACCATGGAGCATCACATCAACAAAAGCACGGTACCCACCGACCCGAGACCCCATGCCACGGGCACAGCCAGAATCCTTTGGGATCATGACTACCTGTATGCCCACGTAGTTGTGAATGACAGTAATCTATATCAGGGAGCTGGCGCAGATCATCGGTATGACAGCCTGGAGTTTTATGTTGATACCGGAACCAGCGGCTCAAATCAATGGCGAGTCAGCTCGACGGGTGTGTTTTCAGGGCAGGCCGCTCCAGGCAGGGCTGCATGGACCCAGATCACGGAAACCGGATACATCGTGGAAATGAGAATACCAAAAAGAACTCTGACCTTACAGGAGGGGAACCTTACCTTTGAGGTCTATATCAATAACTCGACAGAAAACGGCGCTGACCGCTATGAAGTCGTTTCCTGTTTTGGAGTTCCGGACGCGGCTTATACCAGCTCTGATTCATTTGCAGACAGCCTGCAGCTCACTTCAGCCAATGAAGTGGACACCAGATTTTCAATTACCGCCACTGCGGGACCGGGCGGCTCAATCATGTCGAACCCACCCGGCGATGTTCTGAGAGTAGATCGGGGCTCTGACAAAGAAATTACGTTTACCCCCGATTACGGCAAAATTGTGGATACCGTAACAGTAGACGGCGAGACCTTGACTCTATCTGCTGGCACTTATACCTTTACGAATATTGAGGCTGATCATGCCATTCATGTGACATTCAAAAACGATCCGGACGCGGGGATACTTCCCTTTATTGTATGGAATGACAACTTTGCCAGTGGCGAGTACACAACGGCTGTTATCATTGATTTAGGCGAGGGGAAGGCGGCGTTAGGCTCCGCGCTTAATCCAGACTTGTTTGCCTTATCGGCTAGGAACACGACCCTGAACGGCGAAGCAGTGACCTTTGAAGGACCACGCAAGATCACAAGGGTGTATGCTAATGATGAACCGAAGGTACGCGGCTATGTGGGGCCGATTAGCCATTCACCAGATTATCAGGACGGACTGGCGAGCGGTCGTTACATCGTTGTTGAGTCTGAGTTTTATTCAGAGAGCGGCGGCAGTACAACGCTGGATGGTAGCAGCAACTCGACAAAGCAGGTTTACAACATTACTCAAAAGGGTGAGATCGTTCTGACAGAAGGGAATCCGCTTCACAACGTAGTTTTTGAACAGGAAAAAGTTGTGAATCCGATCCTCGATAAATTTACAACATTCACGGACAATTCGGTCAATCGTTCACTCTACCTTCACAAGGATGACGGAGGTAACGTGATGAAAGGATTGCCGCTCTATGTATATACCCACGGCATGTCACGCGGCGGCACAAACGCTGCGACAGACCAAAAAGCTGCCATGAAATCCGCCAACGGCTCCGTCGCTTTAATGAAAAAGATGGAGCAAAATCCCGATAAGTACGCCAGCCATGTTCTGAATATTTCCTATAATGGCGTATCTGTTCCCTCCACAGAGAATGTTAAGAAGGTCATAGACGCCCTGATTGCCAGCGGCGAAGTAGACCCTAACCGTGTTTACGCAGCAGGCTTCTCCTGGGGCGGCCAGTATACGAACAACTTAGTTAACAGCTACCCTGGCTTCTTCGCTGCCGCCGCACCTATGGCCCCGGTAAGCGGTTCACCGAACGCTAAGGACAATGACGCTCACTACAACCTGGCCTATTGGATGTTTTTAAATGCTCATAATGTCGGAGGCTACCAGACTAACCTCAATAACTTTATCAATAACAATATGCCGAAAATGATCAACGCGAGGGCTTCGCGCTTTGAGAGTAATGAGGCACTTACGTGGCCCTACAATCAGTTTGATCAGCCGAATCTGAGGCCGAATCCTGCCAACACACCTGTTCTGGCTGATTATATAGCGCATGAAGTTGAAGCGGCGGTTCTTTATAACCAGATCACTATGGGAACTTGGAGTATGGCACCTACGGCGCAGTCCTCTAACTTGCCAGCTTGGAACAACAACTACACAGATGTCTTTGATTGGATGTTCGCACAGAGAAAACCGTCCGTGCCTGGTGCACCGAGTGGCTTCAAAGCGACAGCGGGTGACGGACAGGTCACATTGAGCTGGAATGCTCCTGCTGACGATGGTGGCAGCTCGATATTGGGCTACAAGGTATGGTATGGCAATGTAACACCGGTTGCATTGGATGCGGCGGAGACCAAATATACCTTCAACAATCTGACAAACGGCCAAGGCTACAACTTCACCATCATCGCGGTGAACGCGAAGGGCGACGGCGCGGAGATCAGCTTGACGGCGATGCCGACGTCTCAAAAAACTCCTACCGTGCCTGGTTCTGGTGGCACTACAGGCAATACGGGCAACACCGGTAATACAAGCAACAGTGGTAATACACACAACACCAACAATACGGGCACCGGGACAGACGCTGAAACGTCGAAGTCGACCTACACAGTGAATACACCGAAGGATAAACCCGCGGTCACAGACAAAAACGGCAACACCACCCTGCCAGGCGGCGGCGAGATTACGACCAAAGGCGGGACGAAGATCAAGGTACCCGAAGGCACAACGATAGACTCAAACGGGAAGGTAAGTATTCCAGCAGACAAGAGCGCCGAAGTGACACTACCCGGCGGCAACAGCACAGTGACCATTTCGGGCGGCTCGACGATCGCGAGCGACGGTACGGTCACAATAGGCGGCAAAGACGCGCATGTGAACCTATCAAACGGCAACCAGGTGTATTTCCACGGCGGATCGAAGATACGGAGCGGCGGAGCGGTTGTGGTAGGACCAAGCGGCGCAAGAGTCGGCTTAGACAACGGCATATCGCTGAACATCCGTGAGGGTACGGAGCTGGCGTTTGATGACGCCACCCCACTGGGTTTCCTCGTGATATCAGGCAATCCTTTCACGGATGCCAACATGCACGAATGGTTCTACAACGATATAAATTTCGTCTACACTTACGATCTTTTCAACGGCACGACGTCCACGACGTTCTCACCGGGCACCGCAATGACGCGTGCAATGTTCGTGCAGGTACTGGCCAATCTTGAGAATGTAAACCTTTCCAGCTACACGAGTTCCCGCTTTAGCGACGTGAAGGACGGACAGTGGTACACGGCGGCAGCCGAGTGGGCGGCCGAAAAAGGCATAGTCAACGGTACAAACGCAGACCTGTTTGACCCCAATTCACCGATGACACGCGAGCAGATGCTGGTGATACTGTACAATTACATGAAGTACAAGGGCTATGAGATACCTGAAAGCAACTCTATGTCCTTAACGGATCAGAGTGAGATCAGCTCCTGGGCGTTGGAGGCCGTTCAGGCGCTGCAAGGCAACGGCATTGTATTAGGCAAACCGGGCAACTTTTTTGCTCCCAAAGCCACCGCCACCCGCGCCGAAGTAGCCACGATCTTTGTAAGGTTCGTCGAATATCCGGCTTAGTGAAAGCGCATACAGATAAATACAGACCCCTCCGGCTGGGCATTATCCAGCCGGAGGGGTCTCCTTGTTTTCTACTGCACTTTTTTGGACAACTCCACAGTCAGGACTTTAAACCCTCGATTTTTGGCATCTAGAATATTCGTACCCAAGTCCGTACCCAAGTCCAAAAATTCTACTTCATTAATACATGTTCTGATTTATTTCACCAAAAAAAAAAAACGCCATCGCAATAATGTGATGGCATTCTTGATTATGGAGCCTAGGGGGATCGAACCCCTGACCTCATCGCTGCCAGCTCGCAATTGTCTCCGCTCTGTCCTACGTTCAGTCAACGTTAGACTATAACCCCCGCAAAATAGCGTATTATCCATCGTACAGACCACGAACTACCCGTGCTATTACCTTACCGATACCTTCATTATACCGATTAGAAGCGTATCTCTGCGCAATTTGGTCTACGTTACAGCTCGGCATTTCACCATCCACTATTGCCAAGATGTCAAACGGAGTTTGTAGCATTGAGTGTAATTCCGCGTATCTGCGAGGATGTTATTGAGTTCATTGAGGATACTAATATCTAAAAAGCTTATATTTTCTGAAGGAGGAAAGATAATGGCTGAGTATCCACACGAGATATTAACTAGAGTTAAGGATGGTTTAAAAAAGTGTGTAGGGAATCATGACAGGCTAGATGAAATTTCGACTGAGGACTTCGATAAGAGTAGATCCATCATCACAAAGTTATGCAATGAGGACGGGCTCAATGTAACCGATATATTGAAAAGCTGTCTGGACCCAGACGAATTTTTAACATATGCTTACGATGGGATAAGAAAAAACTCAGAATCGTTACTTTTTATCCAGGCTACGTTTAACCCATTTATAAATATTTTAAAAAGTAAATCAGTTATGGTTCAATTTATTCCTGTAGAATTTGACCCTCCTGAAAATTTAACTTACAGGCATAATTACGAAGAGATTGAGAAATGCGATCGAAAATTGAAGGAGTACTGAAAGAGATTGTATATCAAGTCAGTGGGAATCATCCGGACCCCAAGAATGATTTAGTAAAACTTCACAATGAGGCTCGCAATCTATCAAATCTAGCCTCCTCAAAACCAGAAATTATTCTTCCTTTAAAACAAATAATAACCGGACTAGCAAGTGTCGTCCAAGGTTTAGGCTCACTGCGAAATGCTGTAGGAGACTCCCACTCCAGAGTTTACGAACCAAGCACGCATCATGCTATTTTAGCAGTAAATTCCGCCAAAACTCCCTCCTCTTTTTTATTTATTACTTATGAATACCAAAAAACTATAGGACGGATTATAGAAAATAAAGTTACATAGAAATATTATTTAGACGCAGCAATTGATACTGCGTCTTTTTTTGCGCAGTTTTACCGTGGAATCAGCGCGTTAGGACTCTTGTAAGGGGAACGTACCTGGAAGGGCTTGCCGCGCTAAATGTACAGGGATTTGACGAAGAGAACGCGAAAGAACCGCTAACCCTGCATATGGGCTGCGGTTCTTTTGTTAATCTAGGTTTTATGGATCGGCTTGTCAGTTGCTTTTACTCAGATATCCCTACTATAACAGTGTTTTGGAATGCCAGTCCCAATGCTGTAAAGTTCCAAAAAGCCTCATGAAACTCTACAGTTACATTTTCGCCAAAATCCTCCTTTAATACAGATTCAAAATCGATACTCCTAAGATTTGCACAGCTTTCCTTATCATAAGACACAGAATTGTCTAAACATTCAATAAGTCCAAGTCTAGTTAGGTTGTTAGCTATGGTCATATAATGTACAAAATTCTCAGCATCTAGTCCAGGGAAATCTAAAATATACCTTAAAGGTTTGAAAGAATCTCCATACTTTTCTTCAAATAAATGAAGAGTACATGCTCCAATACTGCCTTTAAATTCAGAAAGATATCTAAAGCACTCAGCATCATCCGGAGACATTTGTTTGATAATCTCAATGAAGGAAGGGTGCACATTAGATTGTTTTGTCTTGTCTGAAGAAGAAAGAAGTAAGTTAATAAATAATTGTCTCAACTCAGTTGATTCTATGTAATATTTGGACGCCTCAATTGCAGGTCCTACAATATGAAGAGGAGGTAGAACAAGGTTACCAGGCGCTATCTTATTTAACCCATTTTGTAGCTCTTCTTTAAATAGTTTGATATTGTGCTCTTGTTTGATCTTGATTTTCTCTAGCCAACCAAAGCTTACAGTAACCATATCTCCAAGAACTCTTCCCAACTCTTGTGCAGGAGGAGAAAGTACGTCTTTAGATACTTCAGCAGTAGCTTGGCCTATCTCTTTAAACATTCACACACACTCCTCTTCAATAATCATATTTTCCCTCCGCATATTTAAACGTACAGACTCCGCGCATAACACTCATCTCCGTTATATCCTCGATCACGCCGCTGCCAACGAGCTCTGCGTCGGTAAATATAACGATTGGCATCTGGTCCATTTGCGCGGTATAAAGTTGGATATCAGAAGTTAGCAGACGCATGAATTGCGATTTCTTGCGCATATGGAAGTAGTCCTTTCGTTGCGGGTTAAGTATATACTTCGACAAATTGGCGCAAATTTCCTGCTATTGTTCGGCGTCAAAATCGAAGGAGTGAACGCGGGATAATTTTCGAATAGTGAAAAACAGCATGAGAATGAGAAATACGAAGTATATACGAGTTTTCGTAGGAGTACATTGCAAAAATGGGGCTAGACCGTATTCGCTAAAAATCCTTTAAATTAGAGGATTATTCTTATTAGGGTAATTGTACTCCCCACTAAATCAAAATCGCCGAATATGACGTTTTACCAAATTACGCTAGTCCACTTATACTACGGAGGTATCAACGAGTTAGTAGAAGCACCGTTATCATATATTTCGTTCTCCTTTTTATGCGAACAATTGACCAACATAGAATCTACTGTATAATTTTAGAATAGAAATGGGAGGTGATTTAAATGAGTACATACGAAGCCCTCACGATCATGTTGCAGTTTGGATTAGTTATTATTGGTCTACTTTCCCTGACACAAAAAAAGCGATAGCCTCCCCGCCAAGAGCTGCTACCGCGATCTACTTTATGTAATAATCATAAACCTTACCGCCAACACACGCAATACCCTTTGAAGACGCAGTCTACTCCAAAGCTGCGTCTTTTTCTGTCTGCTTGCGGAATCATACCCTGCGCGGGACCCTCCTTACGCCTATTACTTCGTCTCACCTACGAGCTTAAACGTTCCGCCCGTCGACTCACCAATGTTATAATTTTGAACCGTGAGCTGTACGAAAGTAGAATCGTTCCAGGCTGGCGCGTTAGGAGATTTAGTATAGTATTCGCTCACTGCTTTGATGATTGCGTCAGATTTAGCACGTAGCTCACGATCAGACAGTTCGTAGGCTCCCTTATTTTTGTACAATAATGAGAGAGCAGGTTGATTTTCGACGTCTATAACAACATCGCTTAAATTACCGTCATCGCCCCAACTGAACCTAATTTTATTTACAACGAAATCATCCGTAACAATTCCGTCTTCGATATCGTGAGCCAACGCTGTTAAATAAGTTAGCTTGCGATATGTATCTTGCTCCTCATTAATAACTGCTTGCGCGTCTGCAGTTTTTTGTAATTCATCATTCTTTTTCGAAATTGACACAATCTGTCCGGAAAGTTTATCAGTCTTGCTTGATAGTTCTGAATTCTGAACAAATAAATAAATTGATGCGGCGACTGCTAAAGCCGAAATCCCCAACGCAACTGCAGATAATACATTTATGCGCTGCTTTGGCTTGCTTTCTGATAAAGTTAATTCGTCCATTATGTACCTTCTCCCCTGCGTTTTTTATAGTTCTATTCTATTATATACAGGAAAATTATACTATATATAAACGACAAAAGACGCTGCCCTCACCGGAAATTAATCCGCGAGAACTACGCCTCATTTTATACTTCGCTTGCGCGCCTGGTGGGTCACTATGACTGTCGGTTCGTCTTGTGCCGCTTTTCTAACTTGCCAATAACAGCGTTTAGAGGGGAAAACTCATCGTGTTAATTGATTCCGGGAGCAGCCCCACAGTACGGACAGATTACGGAACATTGCAGTTATCACTAAACCTCCGTTTTTCATCGCGTAACCAAATTATGTAATCACGCCCTACTTCAACGTTGATATTTCGGATGTCACGAATGATCTTACGCTCATCCAGAAATTCACAAAAGTAATTGTAATTCTGTACGTATGTCTTTAGCGTATTATCCGCTCGACCTTCCGACTTCTTCGCCTGGTAGTAATAATCGAACAAATAGTCTAGCGAATGTTGTAAGCGCGTTGATGTGCGCTCACTCTTATTTGTTCTTCCTTTACGTTTATCCATTCCATACCGTCTCCTTCGATAATAATTACGGTAAGAAAACGAGGGATTAGGCGCGTATATCTGCGATGCGTGGAGCGCATATCTGCGAGGTGTCCACGGTAACAGTCAACGTCTAGACAAACGAAAAAACCCGCTATATTAGCGGATTCTCTACGAGTATGGAGCCTAGGGGGATCGAACCCCTGACCTCATCGCTGCCAGCGATGCGCTCTCCCAGCTGAGCTAAGGCCCCAGGATATGAAATAGATAACTTGTCCAACACTGCTACGTTCCGCAAGCGACTCCTATATCATATAAAATCCAGCTTTCGCTGTCAATCAAATTTTTAAGATCCAGAGTGATTGGAGAAGAACAACCGATTTCACTGGCACACACGGACTGGAACTCCAGACTGCTCTTCTCCCATTACCAACTCCACTAATCCTCCAGAACGTCTTTGGACAACAGGGATTTCAGTTCTTTCATGAACATATTGATATCTTTGAACTGGCGATATACCGACGCGAAACGAACATATGCCACTTCATCGACTGGAAACAACTGTTCCATCAATAGTTCACCAATCTGGCGACTCTCCACTTCAGCATCAGCTGTATTACGCAGAGATTTCTCCACTTCAGATACCATCATCTCCAGCGTCTCAACGGAGACTGGACGTTTCTCACAGGCACGAATAAGCCCGCGGAGGATTTTGTCCCGGCTGAACTCTTCACGACTGCCATCTTTCTTAATGACGATAAGTGGAGTCTCCTCAATCATCTCAAACGTTGTGAATCTTCGGGCACACTGCTCACACTCACGGCGACGACGAATGGACTTTGCTTCGTTGGCCGGACGCGAATCAAGCACTTTGGTACCCATATAACCGCAATAAGGACACTTCAAATCAGATCACTTCCCACGTTTTACTTTTACCACATATTCCCTGTCTTGATTTTGTAATGAAAAATGCATTGCCGAGACATAATACTTTTACCAACTCACGAGGAGGTGAACAGCAATGGCACAAAGCAACGGTAACTCCAACAACCTGGTGGTAACTAAAGCTTCCGCAGCACTCGAGCAAATGAAATATGAAGTTGCTCAAGAACTCGGAATCAGCATCCCACAAGACGGATACCAAGGTAACATGACTTCTTACGAGAACGGTTCGATCGGTGGATACATCACGAAGCGTCTGGTAACAATTGCAGAACAGCAATTGGCAGGTCAATACCAATAATATCTGCATCGTAATACGCTACACAGAGGAGCATGGAGCGGCCGGTGAATAACCGGCCTGCTCTGTGCTTCTACTTATATACTTAGAACGTATTATAGATCTTTACATACTGATTATAATAGTAAATGACCCTTTGTACATAGTGACGCGTCTCACCAAACGGAATATCTTTCACTGTATCGAACGAGCCATCCCATACACCATCTCTAAGCCAACTGTTTACTTTGCCTGGTCCCGCATTATAGGCAGCGATCATCACTGCTTCATTGCCATCGAATTGATCGGACAGATTCCGCAGATACCATGTGCCTAATTGAATATTGCGTTCAGGCTCGTGCTTCAATTCCTCCAGCGAAGTGTCGGGAATTTTGGCTTGTTCCAGTATCCAATTCGCCGTGTCCGGCATCAGTTGCATGAGCCCAATGGCACCTCGTTTGGATTCTTTGCTTGTCTTGAAATTGGTCTCCACCTTGATAATGGAAGCAATCAGAAACGGATCAACCTCATAACTCTGAGATTGGGCACGAATCTCTTCCTTATAATGAATCGGATAGAACCATGCCATCCAGTTTGTATTCAGAAATAACACTAGTACAAAGGACACAAACATCAACAGCAGGACACGTTTCTTACGCAATATTTTCATAACAAACCCTTACGCTGTAGATATGAGTCAATTTGCTGCTCCGTCTCAGTCCATAAACCGCTGTTATCGATGACAATGTCTGCCAGCTGCTTTTTGCGCTCAATATCCATCTGTACATCCATCCGGGTCTCAGCCTGTGCTGCAGTCATTCCATCCCGACTCATCAATCGATCTCGTTGCACTAATCTTGGAACATATACAACCATGACTTCCTCGAAACCATCCTCCAGACCCGATTCGTACAGCAAAGGGATATCAGATACCACAAGTTTATCCGGATGTTGCAACGCGTATGCAGCAGCCCGTTCACGCATCTCTTTACGGATTGCCGGATGTGTGATAGCCTCCAATGCCTTTCGTTCTTCTGGTTGTTCAAAAACAATACTTCCAAGCTTTTTCCGATCCAGTGTTCCATCTTCGTTCAGTATGGCTTGTCCAAACCGCTTAACAGCGGCGGCCAACACGGGATGCCCGGGCATCATAACTTCCCGGGCAATAACGTCTGCATCGATGAGCAACGCTCCCTTACTGGCGAGATAGGCGGAAACACTACTTTTGCCTGTCGCGATCCCGCCGGTTAAGCCTATATTCATCGTTTCACCTCATAACAACTTCATTATTCCCATAATCATTAACAATAGTGCTGGCAATACAGATAGTCTTCGCATCCAGCGCAGGGCTGAGAATCGTAGTCCAACCTTCATGCCGAGTGACAGAAACGCCCCACTAAACAGTGCAATAATGAGTGCTGTCCATAGTGTAGGGAATCCCAGAAGTGCCGCTCCCAAGCCTGCTCCAAACGCATCCAGAGACAGGGCAATACCAAGCCACATCGCTTCCTGAGCAGATATACTTCCCGAGTTATCCATATCCGCCTTGGAAGGGCTGCGAAGGATCTGAATGACGACCCCCAGCTTACGCAGCTCCAGTGTAAATACCATTCGTTCGAGAGAATCACCCGAAGCCGATTGCTCCAGATCCAGTGCAAGTACCTGATTCCTGCCCTTGGAATCCGGCAGCGTCCCTTGTACGTTTTTCCCCAGCGCATTAACCGTTGTTTCTCCTGCTCCCTCAACCGTTACGATGCCTGTTTCCAGCTGTTCTTTTCCTTGCTTTCGAATAAGTTGCAACAGTGACCATGCACCAATGCCTATTAATATAACGGCGCCCACAATGGAAGCGATATCCGGTGACACGACATGGGACAACAGCACACCAACTTGCATCGACAAGGCAATAACCAATCCCGAACAGATCGAAATAACAGCGATAGATAACAGGGGAATCTTAGTCCTCCGTAACCCATATGTAATCCCGACTCCAAAACCATCTAAACTAAGCGCCAAAGCAAGCGCCAGCAATGAAATAAAATGATGCAGCACCCCGGACTCCTCCTCTGTGCGGTACTCGTGCCAACTGAAGATGCCAGTATGGGTATACGCCCGCTTATTTCTGCCATATCAGTATATGGAGGGAGGAATCCAAGGGTGCTATGATTTCATCATTTCGTTCATTCAGTTCATGTTACAGCAGCTGACAGTTCGGACAAAAATGCGTGCCACGGCCACCAACCACCGTTTTTTCAATTAACGTACCACAAGTTGTACAAGGTTCTGATTTGCGTCCATAGATTTTCAGTTGATGCTGGAACATCCCCATCTCACCCTGTCCATTCACATAGGACTTAATGGAAGATCCACCTGCATTCACTGCATCTTGCAACGTAGCCACAATCGCTTCATGGAGTACCGTTAACTGAGCTTCAGTCAGTGTCTTGGCGATGGTCTCGGGATGGATACCTGCGCGAAATAAAGCCTCGTCCACATAAATATTCCCGATACCAACCACATATGCCTGATTTAAAAGTACAGCCTTGATTTTGGTTGTACGCTTGCCAACCGCCTCGCGGAATGCAGTTACCGTAAAGGCTGGATCAAGCGGCTCCAGTCCCAGCTTCAGCAAAGGTTTGGACACTAGTTCCTCACCTGCATTAAACAGATGCATCGTACCGAACTGACGCACGTCCTTATAACGCAATTCCGTACCATCATTAAAATGGAAGATCACATGTGTATGTTTCTCCACATCTTCATGCTGCTCGTACACACCGTACCTTCCTTCCATCCGCAGATGGGAGACAAGCACCAGCCCGTCCAGCAAAATACGCAAAAACTTGCCGCGGCGCTCCACCCCAATGACGGTATGTCCCGCGAGTTCCATTGCAAATGCATCTATGTCGTCCGGCCGCTGAATAATCCGCGGCAAGCTAACGGTAACATGATCAATCGTTTTGCCCACAATAAGTTGATTCAATGTTCTTCTGACTGTTTCGACTTCCGGTAATTCCGGCATGATGTTCTCACCTCCCCTATATTATAACGGAAGATGACGCTCAGCGGGACCCTTTTCTTATATCGCATACATGGAAAGGCCTTTTGTGAAATACCGGAAAAACCGCGCGGCGCTTGATTTATTTCGCTTCGTACCAGTTATCACCAAAGCTGACTTCTGCTTTCAGCGGAACCGACAGTTCCAATGCTTTTTCCATAACAGAAGGCACTAACTCTTTCATCAGTTCCAATTCATCCGCAGGCACTTCGAATACAAGTTCATCATGCACCTGAAGCAACATACGACTCTTCAACTCGCGTTCCCGCAGCGCTTCATCCATCTGTACCATGGCCAGCTTGATGATATCTGCCGCTGTTCCCTGAATCGGTGTATTCATCGCCGTACGCTCTGCGAAGGAACGCAGATTGAAGTTACTGGCATTAATCTCTGGCAGGTAACGACGTCGTTCCAACAACGTTTTAACGTAACCATCCTGACGAGCTTCCTTCACAATGTCATCCATATATCGGCGGACACCCTGGAACACTTCAAAATACTGATCAATAAACTGCGCAGCCTCTTTTCGTGTAATATGCAGGTTCTGTGACAAGCCATAATCACTTATTCCATACACGATACCAAAGTTAACTGCCTTGGCGGAACGACGCATATCCCCATCCACATCTTCAGGCTTCACGCCGAATACATCCGAAGCGGTCTTTGTATGAATATCCATATCGTTGACAAATGCTTCCTTCAAGCGCTCATCATCCGAAATATGTGCCAGAACACGCAGTTCAATCTGGGAATAGTCTGCCGCCAAAATGGACCATCCGGGTTCGGAAGGGACAAATACCTTCCGGATTTTGCGACCTTCTTCCATCCGAATCGGAATGTTCTGCAAGTTCGGGAATTGACTGCTAAGTCGTCCTGTTGCAGCAATGGTCTGACGATAATACGTATGCACCTTGCCATCCCGATCGGATATCTCTTTGAGTAATCCTTCCACATAAGTGGATTGCAACTTGGCAAGCTGACGATATTGCAGAATATGCTTAACCACATCATTATAAGGAGCCAATTTCTCCAATACTTCAGCATCTGTGGAATAACCCGTTTTTGTTTTTTTCACCACTGGCAATCCTAGTCTATCAAATAAAATCTCACCCAGTTGCTTCGGTGAATTCAGATTGAATTCTGTCCCTGACAACTTGTAGATTTCAGCCATGAGTCTGCTGATATGCTCTTCAAATTCACTTCCCAGCGCCTGCAGATCGGCTGTGTTAGCCTTAATCCCCTGCTTCTCCATATCTGCCAGAATACGCGACAACGGCATCTCCAGCTCGTGGAAAAGTGAGTTCATCTCATCGCCCTCCAGCGCCTGTTCCTGAAGCGGAATAATCGCTGCCACGGCAGCAGCTTTCCGGCAGAGGAAATCGCCCAGCACAGCTGCTTCGGGTACCTTGTACTTGGCCCCTTTGCCCATAACCGTGTCATCCTCCACAAGTGACGGCAGACCATACTTGGTCGTGAGTCCACTAATCGTCTGGTTGGATTCCGTTGGATCAAGCAAATACGCAGCCAGTTGTACATCAAATGACGCACCAGCGAATTCAATGCCATGCGCATGCAGGGCTAGGTCAACACGATGAAGATCATACCCGCGCTTTGGCTGGTCTGAATTACCAAGCCATGCCCGCACCGGAGCCGCTGCCTCGGAATGAAGCAATTGGGGAGATATGAACGTATATGTTCCAGCAGAACCTACAGCTAGTCCAATCAGTTTCGCCTGATGCGGGTTATCACCGTGTGTCTCCACATGGAGGACATCAATGGAATCGAGGGAACTGAACAGCTCGCTTATGTTGTCCTCTGTTGCTATGGAAGACTCCACCTCGGCAGCAGGGACCGCTTCCTGTTCAGACCCAATGCTGCCACTGAACGACAGGCGTTCGAGCAAGGATTTGAATTCCAGCTTCGCCAATGCAGGGCCAGCATGTTCTTCTTTTAAACCAGCAAATTGCATATCCTCCCACGTCTGCTCCAGCGGAATTTCCCGGTGAATCGTCGCGAGTTGTTTGCTCATCCGAGCATCTTCGGCATGGGCCTCGATCTTTTCTTTCATCTTGCCTTTCAGCTCACTTGTACCGTTCAGCACATCCTCTACCGATCCGAACTGGTGCAGCAGCTTCAACGCTGTTTTCTCTCCGACCCCGGGAATACCCGGAATATTATCGGACGCATCGCCCATCAGGCCCTTGAGATCAATGATTTGCAGCGGCGTCAGACCATAACGCTCCTTAATCTGAGCAGGATCATACAGCTCAATATCGGTTACCCCTTTGCGCGTCAGCCCGATATGTACATGTTCGGAGGCGAGCTGCAACATATCTTTGTCACCCGATACAACGAGCACCTGTCTGCCCGCTTCATCTGCGCGTTTGGTTAACGTTCCGATGATGTCATCCGCTTCGAATCCAGCCAGCTCAAACTGAGCGATGCCAAGTCCTTTCAGCAGTTCTTTAAGCAAAGGGAATTGCTCTGACAACTCGGGTGGTGTTTTCTCCCGTCCACCCTTGTATTCCTGATACCCTTCGTGACGGAACGTGATTTTGCCTGCATCAAATGCAACCATAACATGTGTAGGCTTATGCTCTTCAAGCAATCTCAGCAGCATCGTGGTGAAGCCATATACCGCATTGGTATGCAGACCTTTCGAGTTGGTCAGAGGCGGCATTGCAAAAAACGCCCTGTAAATAATGCTATTTCCATCTATGAGAATAAACTTGTCCATTCCAGCACCTCGCGTATTATATGGTCAACCTCTTCAATTTACATCTACTCTCATGATACCATACCCACCTGTCACATCAAAAAGAATAGCCTCTTTCACATCATTTTTAATTGCAAAAAAGAACCTTCTCCGCAGACAGCTGTACACAGTCTACCTGAGAGAAAGTCCTTTTCCATTCATATGATTGCATTACTTAATCAGCACTGATTCCCCAATTCCAAAGTAATGCTCTTCCTATTGATTCAGATCCGGACGTTTACCTGTCACCAGGTACACCGTGCTCTCACCAATATTGGTTGCATGATCGCCAATACGTTCAATGTAACGTCCAACCATCATCAGCAGCATAGCCTGTGAAGCCTGATTAGGATGCTCTGTCATTAACGTGTAGAGATCACTGATCATGTGGCTGTACAGTTGATCGACCTGATCGTCCGTTTGAGCCATTTTATAGGCCAGATCTGTGTTTTCTTTCAGGAAAGATTCAATGGATTCATCAATCATGGATTTCACGATTTCTGCCATTTGCGGGATATCCACCAGAGGTTTAATCAGCTTCTGTCCATCCATCCGAAGTGTCACCTTTGCCACATCGAGCGCAAGATCTCCCATACGCTCCAGATCACTGGAAATTTTGAATGCCACGATAATACGTCTGAGATCCTTCGCCACCGGCTGTTGTGTGATGATCAGTTTGGAGCCAAGTTCCATAATTTTGTCTTCAAGGGCATTCAGATTCGCATCATTCTTGATGATGACCTGAGCTTTCTCCGCGTTCATCGTTTGTAAACTCTCAATAGCACCATCCAATGCTGCTCCTACATGTTCACCCATTTGTTTGAGCAAGGTACGCAGCTCTTCAAGCTCCTGATCAAATTCTTTTCTGCGAATCATAGATTTCATGTCCTCCTTATCCATCATCTCCGGGTATGCCGGGATCATTCCAATTCAGCTCGCTTAACCGAACCTTCCAGATATATAATCCTCGGTCCGGGAATCTTGCGGTGTGGAGAATAACGTCTCCGTATCAGCTGCCTCCACCACTTCACCATTCAGGAAAAATACCGTGCGTCCAGATACCCGTGCCGCCTGGTGCATATTGTGGGTAACCATAACGATCGTGTACTTGTGATGCAATTCCTTCACCAGCTCCTCAATCTTCAATGTGGAGATCGGGTCGAGTGCAGACGTTGCTTCATCCATCAGCAGAACGTCAGGCTGTACAGCCAGCGCCCGCGCAATACAGAGACGCTGTTGTTGTCCGCCAGACAAACTAAGTGCCGACTTTTTCAAAACATCCTTCACTTCATCCCATAGGGCAGCATGGACAAGACTTTGTTCCACCAACTGATCCAGTTCAGCCTTTTGGGTTACCCCGTGCAAGCGCGGTCCATAAGCGACGTTATCGTATATGGATTTTGGAAAAGGGTTCGGTTGTTGGAACACCATGCCAACTCGTTTGCGCAGTGTCTCCACTTCAATCTCGTTACTGTAGATATCGGAGCCACTCAGCATAACCTGTCCTTCCACACGAACACCCGGAATCATGTCATTCATCCGGTTTAACGTGCGAAGCAATGTCGATTTACCACAACCTGACGGCCCGATGAACGCAGTAACGGTTTTTTCCGGCAGATCCATCGATATATTTTTAAGCGCGTGATGCGTATCATAATATAAATTAAGATTTTCAATGTGAATGAGGTCCTTCATGGATGTTCACTTCTCCTTCGCTGCAGGGACACGGAAACTCCCTTTACGTTGAGACCGATACTGATAATCATTCATCGCTGCTCGGCCATCTATAATATCCTACCCTTTCATTGTAAAAACAGTATCACTTTCATGTTAACGGAATGTAAAAAAGACATCCTTAACCTTCATGATCTGCTTGATGGATCAATCTGATTCCTGATGTCTGCCTTATTGACTACTTTATATTACTCACTATTTGAAACCATCTCATCCAGCTTCGTACGAATGTGCTCTGCAACTTCTCCAGCTTTCCCGCCTTCCATGGCGATCTCCTCTGCTATACGAGACAAATCTCTCACCGCACTGTTCAGTTGTCGGAACGTTGCTCCCCCTGCGGTGACATGCACCGAACTGTCGTCAATCTCCGCTCCGCTTGCCTTAACCAGTTCAACAGTCTGAAGGGTCAATCCACCAATATTCTCTAACAATGAAGACATGTTCCCCGCAACCTCACGGGTCTGTTTTGCGAGCGCTCGAATCTCACCTGCAACAATCTGAAAACCTCGTCCATATTCACCAGCATGAGCTGCTTCGATGGAAGCATTCAGGGCGAGGAGACCACTTTGATCTGCCAGGGAGCGAATGGATTGTGCCATGCCTGAGCCTGTTTTGATCGAATTCAGCATGTGATCCGCATGTTGACCTTGACTCTCCATATGCTGATGTACCCGGTTATAGGAAGCATCAACGTGTTTCAAACTCTCTTCGCCCTGCTTGGACAATGCCATGATCTCACGGGCCTCATGAACGGTCTGATTCGCTGCATTCACCAGCTTGGTGACCGCATCGTTGATTCTGGATATCTCCTGTCTACTCTCGGTTACTGTACGTATGCGCTCTTCCGTAACAGCCTGTTGCAATCTGCGAGATAGCGACATTACGTCACGCATCGTCAGCACACCAAGCAGTCTGCCTTGGTCCGTAACCAGCAGACAATCGTAGAAATGCTGTTCATCCCGTCCAAGTGCAATATCAATAATCGTTGAGGCTTCCATTTGAATATCTGCAATAACGGGAGATGTATTCACTACTTGTTTGACCGGCTTACGGTAGAATAGATCTGCGGCAAAACGGCCATTTAACATCCGATATAACGTCTCTCGCATTAACAATCCAGTAGGTTTCATCTGCTCATCACACAGTACAATACATGGGTGTTCCTGATCCTGATTCATCATCGCGGCAGCTTCTCCACAGGTGGTATGGACTCCGGCGACAGGTACCTGACGATAATAGTCATGCAAATGGATTACAGGTTCTTCAGCAACCACCTTTACTTCATGAGGCTGCTGTTCGGGTGTCGCTATATCTTCATTATGTAAAACAACATGAGGGTGGTCAGGTTTCACTTCGAGCAACATGGGCATAAATGCGCAATCTCCTTTACGTAATACCTCCGTCTTGAGGTGGATTATGTAGGTATAAAGTATCACTCAGATAAGTCCATGCTACTCCCTCTACGTAAAGAAAAATCTTCCTTTATGTTAAATGAACGTAAAATAAAACTCCCCGATCATTGCTAACTTGAATGATGGGGAGTTTTTCTTTTGACAACCAATTTATAACCTACACCACGAATGGAATCAATATGAACCGATTCCGGGTCCAGCTCCAGCTTTTTACGTAATGAGCTGACGTGAACATCCACGGTTCGTTGACCTCCGATATAATCAAAGCCCCACACAGCGTTCATCAGATCATCCCTTGTCAGTACCACACCCGGCTTTTTAGCCAAATATAGAAGTACTTCGAACTCTTTCGGACGCAGACTGATGGATTGTCCACCCAGTGTCACTTCATATTTCAAAGGATAGATCTCCAGCTCTCCCAGAATAATTCGTGAGCCATCTTTGTCCTCAAGCTGTGGTAAATCTTCGCCATTGGAATAACGTCTTAATACCGCATCTACTCGGGCTAATAACTCAGATACACCAAATGGTTTGGTAATATAATCATCGGCACCCGATTTCAGTCCCTGTACAACCTCGGCTTCACCGTTCTTGGCCGTCAGAATGATAACCGGTGTACTGACACCTTGTATTCTTAACTTGCTCAGAATGTCCAGACCATTCATGCCCGGAAGCATCAGATCCAGCAAAATGAGATCAAATTCCTGGGACAAGGCCCGATCATATCCTGCAGATCCGTGATCCTCTGCCGTAACGTCGTAACCTTCCTGTGTCAGGTTATACGTGAGTAATCTTGATAATGTAGGTTCATCTTCAATAACTAGTAAACGCTGTGCCATGATACCCCTTCTCTCTTCATAGGTTGTCTGTTGCCACAACACTTTTTCTATCATAGCACTAATTTGTTAACGCGGTGTAAAACAATACAACCTTTTTACATTTTGATACCAGACGCCTACATCTCTTCTTCCTGAATGAATGGAAGGATCACACGGAACGTTGTCCCCATGCCCAGCTCACTCTCTACAGACAATTTGCCATGATGCAGTTCCACCAGATGTTTAACGATGGAAAGCCCAAGGCCTGTTCCCCCTGAATTACGGGATCTGCCTTTATCAACACGATAGAACCGTTCGAAGATTCGCGGCAAATCTTTTTTCGGTATGCCAATGCCTGTATCCGACACCGCAAAGACAACTTCATCATCGTTATCCATTGTCACCTGTAGCTTCACTCGTCCACCATCAGGGGTATAGTTGATGCCGTTGGATAACAGATTGATGAAAATCTGCTTCATCTTGTCCTCATCTGCTTCAATGTACAACTCCTCCGGAACATGCATTTCCAGACGAATCTGCTTTTTCTCCGCCACCTTGGACAAGGTGCCCAGCACCATTTCAAAGAAAGAGTGTACATGAACAGGTGAACATTGCAGCGGCGCGCGTTTGGATTCAATTTTGGATAACTCCAGAATATCCCCAATTAATCGGTTAAGTCGATCTCCTTCATCATAGATGATTTTCAGGAATGAACGCTCCGTTTCCTTATCCTGTACCCCGCCACTGAGCAACGTTTCGGCAAAGCCCTTGACCGCAGCAACAGGTGTCTTGAGCTCATGTGAGACATTCGCGACAAACTCACTGCGCATCGACTCCAATCGGCGAATCGCCGTCACGTCCTGCAACAGGAACAACATGCCTCGATAACTACCATCATCTTCGGACATCGGTACGCCATCAATACGGATCAGTTTTTCCTCCGGGTTGAACACACTCACTTCTTCATGCATCCGTTCTTTCAATGCAACACTCTCTTCAATGGTACGTGTTAATTCGTAGTGTCTCTTCAATTCAGTATAAGGCTTACTCGTAACCTTTCCTGCCTGAATACCAAGCATACGCTCCGCTTCCCGATTAACCAATGCAATGGACTGCCCTGCATCGATCATGACAATGCCTCCAGTCATGTTAGCAAGGACACTCTGTAGCAACGCTTCATTGTCACGAATCGTCTTCAGCTGGGACTGCAAGCTGTCTGCCATTCCGTTGATCGCAAGCCCCAACTGTCCGATCTCATCTCTACGCGTCACATCAACTCTGGCATCGTATTCCAGCTTGGTGATCCGATGAGCCACTTTTGTAATATGCTCAATCGGGGAGGTTAGTCCGCGTGCAACCCGATAACTGACAAACGCGACAATTAAGAACAGTAGTCCAAGTGCAGCAAACATAATCATCCAACCACGCTGGAGGCCCTGATCAACCGCATGCAGACTCATCGAAAGGCGAATGTAGCCATCAAATTTGCCGCTGGGCATTTCAATCATGTCACTTTGATCCGAATTCACAGGTAGCGCTACATACAGCATGTCTTGTCCCAATGTCTCACTGTAACGTATGGATTGCCCGTATCCATCTCCGACGGCACCCTTAATCTCCTCACGGTTCAAGTGATTATCCATCGATGCCGGATCACTCTCGGAATCTCCAATGACCATGCCGTCTTTATTGATGAAGGTTACACGGGAATCCGTCAGTCGATCCAGTTCCAGCGCTCGATCTGAATAATACTTTCGTGTGGCTTCCGAGGTTGGATCACTTGCATCATGGAATGGAAAAGTGGCTTTGAGCAGATTAATCTCGCGCACCATGGTTTGCTCTAATGCGGTTATATGCGTAGTTTTAAACACTCTGCCCATCGTATATCCAGCTACAATGACGGATACACCGATCAGCACCATCATAATGATGGCAAGGCGAATTCGAAACGGTCTCATCTATCTCTTCCTTTATAATCAGATTGACATCTTATGTCTTGCTCTACCTTGAATCCAGTTCAATTCGGTCCCCACGGGTGCCTGGATTGGAAATAACAAGAAACTCCACTTCTTCGTTGCTGCGATTCATCATTTGATGCGGCATTCCGGGGGCAATCTCTATTCCTTCATGGGTTTTCAGCACGAACATTTCACCATTAAGTTCCATACATGCTTCACCGCTGAGGATGAAAAAAAACTGACGGCTTACCGAATGGTAATGTCGTGTTTCAGCCGTTCCTGCAGGCATTCGCTCATGAATGATGCTCAATTTATCGTTTTGAACAAGGTGCCAGCCATCGCACTGTCCACCCCATATATAATGCGCTGCATTCTGTTTGCTCATTTTCATATGACTTATCCCTCCGAGTATAATTGCTCGATCTATCATATCACAGATTAGGGAGATTCTAGTCAGCAAGGCTATTCGTACAATATCATATATGTATCAACGCAGATGCAGACTTTTGTAAACAGCTGCTAACCGCATCTTAAACTTGCACATTCCCCTGATATAAAAAAGACGCACCGCTCAGCCTTGCTGAATGCGATACGTCTCTCTATATAATAAATCCTATATTGCTTCTAAACCATTTTAACGAATTAACCGTTCACCACTTCGCCACCATTCACATGCATTACCTGTCCGCTCACATACGAGGAATCATCTGAAGCAAGATATACATAGGCTGGAGCCAGTTCATCCGGTTGTCCCGGTCGCTTCATTGGTTGCGTTGCACCGAACTCGCTTACCTTTTTCTCATCAAAGGTGGATGGAATGAGCGGTGTCCAGATCGGACCTGGTGCAACGGCATTCACACGGATCCCCTTCTCAATCACATTCATCGACAGAGAACGTGTGAACGAAGTGATAGCTCCTTTGGTAGAGGAATAATCAAGCAGGGTCGGGCTCCCGCGATAGGCTGTGATGGATGTCGTGTTAATAATCGTACTGCCTTTCTTCAGATGTGGCAGGGCTGCCTGCGTCACATAGAACATGCCAAAGATATTGGTACGGAATGTTCGCTCCAGTTGTTCTGGTGTAATATCCTCCAGATTCTGCTGTGGATGCTGTTCTGCTGCGTTATTCACGACAATGTCCAGTTTGCCCAGTTCATCTACTGTCTGCTGAACCGATTTCTTCGCAAAGGCATCATCACCAATGTCACCGGCTATCAAGATGCACTTGCGTCCTTCCTGTTCGACCTGACGCTTCGTTTCCTTGGCATCTTCGTGCTCGCTCAGGTATACAATGGCGACATCTGCGCCTTCCTTGGCATACGTAACAGCAACAGCACGTCCGATCCCACTGTCCCCCCCTGTAATGAGCGCTACCTTACCCGTCAGTTTACCTGCTGCCTTGTATTCAGGCTTTTCAAACTCCGGTCTGGGATGCATCTCCGATTCAATTCCGGGGCGTTGATCCTGGTGCTGTGCTGGCATTGTTTTTTGATTTTGTTGTGTATTGGTTGACATCTAACATTCTCCTCTCAAAATGTGAACATATTTGGATTACAGAAGACATGGACTTCAACTGTGTCCTTCCTTGTCTTTCGTTCTCTGAAAAAGTCTCATTCTGTAGGATGGCATGAACAGTTCAGATTATTCTTCTGCGATGAACAGCAACTTAAGCCTCAGTGTGCTGTCTCTATCAGCGTCCTACCTTCTATTCGTTATTTACCACTCTCTTTGGATATCAAACAACCGATTTTCTTCAATGCCTGTTTTGCCAAAATTCGAAATTTATTCGAAATTAGACTGTTTCATGATACAAAGTGTATTCCTAAGCTGCTTGGGCTGATGTACAATGTACAGTATACTGATGTGTTTTAACTCTCATTTTTATTGGTTTGATCATTCTACCTAACATGGAGACCTGACAATGGAATCGCATATTAATTCATATATAACACTCGTAGCCACTTCAGCCGTGCTGAATGTCTTTTTGTGTTTATATACCTATTTCAGAAGATCCGAAATCCCCAGCTCCAAAATATTCATTCTCTACACAGCAGCACTCTCCATTTACACTTTTGGTTATGCGATTGAGCTGGCCAGTAACACACTGGAGCAAATGAAGTTCTGGACTACCGTGGAGTATATAGGCATGCCTTTCTCCGCATCCCTTGGTCTCATGTTGATGATAAAGTACACAGGAAAAACGTTATCCCAAAAGGTAACTGCCGCATTGTTTGTAATCCCTTCCATTACTTTAGTTATGGTTGCAACCAATGACTTTCATCATCTTTTTTATAAAAAAGTATGGCTGAGAGTAGATAGTCCAGTTCCTCTGATGGATATTGCAGTAGGTCAATGGTATGTTGTACACGGTGCATTCACGTTCTCCTGTCTGTTATGTGCCTGCCTCATTCTGATTGCACAATGGAAACACACCAAGAAAATGTACCGTCGTCAATTGCTGACTCTGATTACTTCACAGATTATTCCTATGGTCGCAGCTTTTCTGTATTTGCTTGGTTTGACTCCTGGCGGGATGGACCCCGTACCCGTACTCATGTGTATTACCTCTGCCATGTATATTTGGGCCATTCTATCCTCTCGTCTCCTGACCATCGTACCCATCGCCAAAGACAGTATTTTCGAGAGCATGCGTGAAGGGGTTATTGTACTGGATAGTTCCAATCGACTCGTTGATTACAATAGATCTCTGCGTGACATGTTGCCAGAGCTTAATACAACCATGGTTGGCCAACTCTTGGATGATATATGGCTTAATCTTGCTGGAGAGACGTTCCCAGTTGATTATCACAAAGAAGGATTGCAAACCGATCTGTACTGGCAGTTAAATGGAGAGACCGTCTGTTATCAGGTCAGGACATCTTACGTGTATAACAAGGATGCACAGATTGTAGGTAGTCTGATTATGCTCATTGATATAACGGAACAACGCTTCTTGCAAGAACAACTCAAACAACTGGCTTATTTTGATGGTCTGACCAAAATCTATAATCGCACTCAATTTTTGCATAAGGGGCGGAAAATGTTGAGCGAAGCTCAACTTAATCTGCAACCTGTTTCATTTATTTTATTTGATATTGATTACTTTAAACGCATCAACGACACGTACGGGCATGATGTTGGCGATCAGGCCCTCATTCATGTAGTCTCCGTATGTAATCGTTTTTTGCGACCTGAGATGTTGTTCGCTCGTTATGGAGGAGAAGAGTTCGTCATCGCTCTTCCGAATACCTCGCTTCAAGAAGCCGAGAAGCTTGCCGAGCAACTGAGAGTTGCCTTATTGAATGACCCCCTGGATGTTAAGGGAGTGCCTATTACACTGACCTCAAGCTTTGGTATTGCCCAGTACAATGGAGGGTCAGATTCGCTGGAGTCCTTATTACGCGACGCTGATACTGCCTTGTACGAATCCAAGCGCAATGGTCGAAATGCAGTGCGTGCGTATACTGTGAGTTCAACCTAACCAATGTAGACCGTGTCTGATGGAATATGCATGCTGTTATGTATGGTAGTGATTCCTATAGTTCCAGTTCAAATAAACCGAGGACTGCTAATTTCATCATCCTGGTAATAACAAAAAAATAGACAGCCAATGAGGCTGTCTATTTTTCATTTGTTTCAACGAAACACCATCTTACATATCATCCGGCTTGTCCTAATTACGTCTGCAAACGCTTAACCAACGACTAACAATACATCTTAGTAGGGTGGATTAACCGTCCACAATGCACTTAGATCACCTGATTATTCACCATCAGGTACACCATGATTAGCAAGAATACAGCCAGAAGTGTACTGAACGTACGGATCTTGCTTTGCTCAGGACCGACATCGCGCTTGTTTTTCACACCTTCTGCAGCGAGTCGCAGCGGTTTACCCATAATTCCTCCAATAGCCGCAATAGCCAAGAGCAGAACAACAACGACAGCCATCCAGACATGAGAATACTCACCTTTTGTCATCAGGTAACCACCCGTTAAAAGTTGGATTACAAGTCCATACTGCGCGACTTTGTTCAAAGAACGAAGCGATGCAAAGGCTCCCTCTTGTGCTGCAGCATTCAAGGTACGGATTTTACCGACCACAAATGGCAGAATCAAATAGAATCCCATCGCCAGTGCTCCAACAATATGGAGCAGATACATAATCATTGTCAAAATTTTCATCCTCCTCAACATTTTCGGTGTGCTATACATCACATCCCATTATACTGGGGATCTTATCCAAAGAAAAGAAAACCTCCGGGTTTACCGGAGGTTTTCTTTTGGCTTCTGTTCAAAAAGTTTTCAAACTTACAGGTTTACTACCGAAATGACGTTGCGAACCGAATCAGCCGATTTGTCCAATCCTGCTTTTTCTTCCGCAGTCAGGTCAAGTTCGAATATTTTCTCAATGCCGTTACCACCCAGAATGGTTGGTACACCGAGGAACAGATCATTGTAGCCATATTCACCTTCAAGATAAGCGATCACTGGAATGATACGTTTCTTGTCCTTCAAAATCGCTTCCGTCATCTGAACAAGTGAAGCCGCCGGTGCGTAATATGCACTGCCGTTACCAAGCAGATTCACAATCTCACCACCGCCTACACGTGTGCGTTGAACAATGGACTCAATGCGGTCTGCAGGAATCAGTGTGTCAATCGGAATACCACCTACGCTCGAATAACGAACGAGTGGCACCATGTCGTCTCCGTGACCACCAAGAACGAATCCACGAACATCTTCAACAGATACGTTCAACTCTTGCGCAATGAAGGTACAATAACGTGCTGTATCCAGAACACCTGACTGACCGATAACACGGTTTTTAGGAAAACCAAGGGTCTGATAAGCTGCATAAGTCATCGCATCCACCGGGTTGCTTAGAATAATGACGATGGAATCAGGGCAATATTTTTTCACATTTTCACAAACGGACTTCACGATACCCGCATTCGTATTGACTAGATCGTCGCGGCTCATACCCGGTTTACGGGCGATACCAGCGGTGATGATTACAATCTCAGAACCTGCAGTATCTTCGTAGTTGGAAGTACCGACGATATGACTGTCAAATCCTTGAACAGGACTTGCTTCCATCATATCGAGTGCTTTCCCCTTCGTCGGGTTCTCCAGTTGAGGAATATCAACCAGCACAACATCCCCGAGTTCTTTTTGGGCAAGCATTAATGCGGTCGTAGCACCGGTAAAACCGGCGCCGACTACTGTGATTTTTTTGCGCTGAATAGTCAAGATTCACATCTCCCCTTACAGGTTTTTAATGATTTGATCCGCGAATTCAGAACATTTCACTTCAGTAGCGCCGTCCATCAGACGTGCAAAGTCATACGTTACTGTTTTATTGTTAATGGATGTTTCCATACCTTTGTAGATCAGGTTAGCTGCTTCTTGCCATCCCAAGTGCTCAAGCAACATTACTCCGGACAGAATAACGGAACCAGGGTTCACGACATCTTTGTCAGCGTATTTAGGTGCAGTACCGTGAGTTGCTTCGAAGATAGCATGTCCTGTTACGTAGTTGATGTTCGCTCCAGGAGCGATACCAATTCCGCCAACTTGCGCTGCAAGTGCATCGGACAGATAGTCACCGTTCAGGTTCAATGTTGCGATAACATCAAATTCGCCTGGACGAGTCAATACTTGTTGCAGAGCGATATCGGCAATCGCATCTTTTACGATGATTTTACCAGCATCTTCAGCAGCTTTTTGTGCTGCATTCGCTGCATCTGTACCTTCGTTTTCTTTGATGATGTCGTATTGTGCCCATGTGAATACTTTGTCAGCGAACTCTTCTTCAGCCACTTCATATCCCCAGTTTTTGAAGGCACCTTCTGTGAATTTCATGATATTACCTTTGTGTACCAATGTAACTGTCTTACGGTTATGGTCAATTGCGTACTGCACTGCTGCACGTACCAGACGTTTCGAACCTTCGGAAGAAACTGGTTTGATACCAATACCGGAAGTCTCAGGGAAACGGATTTTGTTAGCACCCATCTCCTGTTGCAGGAACTGGATCACTTTTTTCACTTCTTCAGAACCTTCAGCATACTCGATTCCTGCATAGATATCTTCCGTATTCTCACGGAAAATGACCATGTCTACCAACTCAGGACGTTTAACCGGAGAAGGTACACCGTCGAAATAACGAACAGGACGCAAGCATGTGTACAGGTCAAGCTCTTGACGCAGGGCTACGTTCAGGGAACGAATACCGCCACCGATTGGCGTAGTCAATGGTCCTTTGATCGCTACGATATACTCACGAATGGCTTCCAGTGTATCATTCGGCAACCACTCACCGTATGTATCGAATGCTTTTTGTCCAGCAAACACTTCATACCATGCGATTTTTTTGTTGCCATCATAAGCTTTTTCAACAGCTGCATCCAATACACGTTTGGAAGCTTTCCAGATATCACGGCCTGTACCGTCACCTTCGATAAATGGAATGATTGGATTACTAGGTACTTGAAGAGTACCGTTATCAATTTGGATTTTTTCGCCTTCAGTTGGGTGAGCAAATTTTTCTAATTTCATAGTTAAAATTCCTCCTAGGTTTCGTATATGCAGTATTGATCATACCACTAGTCTTGTTGAGAGAAGGGTCCTGAGAGCTCAAGCCAATAACGCCTCTGCTTTCCAACCCTTCACCTCGTCTATATTATTATACTGTTTTTGCGGCTATTAGCGAAGTTCAATAGAAACGTATTTCTGTTCTGTAGGGCCAGTGTACTCCGCACGTGGACGAATAATGCGATTGTCCGCAAGCTGTTCCAAAATATGAGCAGTCCATCCAGAAACCCGGCTGATCGCAAAGATCGGAGTGAACAATTCCTGTTCAATCTCCAGTTGGGTATATACAGAAGCAGAATAGAAGTCTACGTTAGGCTTCAGTCCTTTTTGTCCTGTTACCAATTCCTCGATCTTCACAGACATATCATACAAACGCGTATCATTGTTCATTTCGCCAAGTTCCTTGGACATCTTCTGTAGATGTTTGGCGCGTGGATCACCGTTTTTGTACACCCGATGTCCAAAGCCCATGATTTTTTCACGATTATTCAGTTTTTCCTGAATTGCCGCTTCAAGACGATCAGGCGTACCGATCTCATTTAACATTTTCATAACGGCTTCATTAGCACCGCCATGCAGTGGTCCCTTCAGTGCGCCAATGGCGGAAGTCACACCGGAATAGATATCTGACAGCGTAGCAACCGTTACACGGGCTGCAAATGTCGAAGCGTTTAACTCGTGATCCGCATGCAGGACAAGGGCTTGATCCAATGCTTTCACTGCGGTCTCGGATGGTTCTTCACCAGTCATCATATATAAAAAGTTCTCTGCGATGGAAGCGCCTTCTTTTGGAGCCACAGGTTCTTTGCCCTGACGGATACGGGCGATGGCTGCCACAATCGTTGGCAACTGTGCTTGCAACTTAACCGCTTTGTTCTCATTCGCTTCCGTTGTCATCTCATCCGCTTGCTCATCGTACAGTGCAAGTGCAGAGACAGCGGAACGAAGTGCTGCCATGGTACTGACGTTTTTCGGATACAATTGGATTTGTGCAATCAACTCGCTCGGAATCGGCGCGTAATCGCTCAGGCTTTTACGAAGGGATTTCAGTTCATCTGTTGTTGGCAATTTACCAAACCACAACAAATAGGCAACTTCTTCAAAGCTGGCATGTTCAGCCAAATCGTCGATATCGTAACCACGGTATGTAAGCACACCGTCTACAATAGAACTGATCGAAGAGGTTGTTGCAACGATGCCTTCCAGACCTTTGGTAGCTGTCATATACATCTCTCCTTTAATAAGCGAAATCAGGAACCATTCCAGAGTGTCATATAAGTGCCAAAATGCACCTATTCTCTTTTTGTAAACATTTTCATTTTAAAATTAACAAATATTTCAAACTGCGGTTTTCCTATCTGTCAATCGGTATTTACTTATAACATCATACTGGATTTTGTCGTTTATGTGAACATGATGAGAGTTCATTCGCACATCAAACTTCTTTATCGGACTGATAATCAATAGGCTGTTGCAATCGGTTTCAATTTGTGTCATATTGTCTCATTTTTACTGTAGCACCAACGGTTTGTTTCGTTATTGATGTGTCATTGTGTTTCATGATGTATCAAACTGTATCACTCGCTTTGTGGGGGATAAGTGGGGAAATTACTCAAGAAAAAAAGCAGGGAGTCTATCCTGCTTTTTTTATGCGAAATATCATAGAACTACTCTGAGAAGTCCATTTTATGTAGAGGAAGTCCGTATAACTCCCCCAACTTAGTTGCCAATTTAAATCCCATATCAGATGAGTCGAGTTCGTATGTAACCAATTCCTCCGCACTTATGTTTAATGCGCTTGAAGCTTCCACAATTGTCATTCCTTTTCTATCCCTTGCCTCTGCCAGACTAATTTTATTTTCATCAACCGCAGTTATGTTCAACACATACATACTTCGCACCCCTTCTCTTTGTTGTCCGAGACAAGAACTTATGTTCTCATTTTAATTTATAATCCCTATTTTTACAATATGGAGCAACTAATAAACATTTTAATTGAGCCCATTGTACATTCATCATTTAAGCGCCTATAATAGCAAGTGGAATAATTTAGGCATATGAGGTGTAAATGGATGAACCCTGTACCGGGGAGAAGCCGTTTGCCGTACCTCTTAGCCAAACGTAAGATCAAGCAGACTGATCTTGCTAGAGAGCTGAACCTGACTGAAGGGTTCATATCTCAGGTTATTTCTGGAAAGAAGTACTTTTCGTATCAAAATGCAGCCCATGCAGCAAGAATACTCCGGTGTACTATGGAAGAATTGCATGAATGGGACGACTAGGCGAACGGCGGAGGCGTAAGCCCCTCCCCGGTAGAAAGTTTACCTCAGGTAAAGATTGACCAACAACCTCACTCGAAATCCATTTATTTCATACCTCACATCTCTATTAAATCCCATTATTAGCCTCTTGTAAACAAGAATTGGTGTCGCTGAGTTCGTCCTACAATTCTACATTATTCGACAGTAATTCGACATATAATATGTGTACATATAAACAAAAAAAGACCGCGTTAGCGGTCCTTATGTCAACACAACCCTCGGATTCATTACTGTAAGTTCTTCCATAAAGGTTTTATATCTATGGTTAACTATTTCGCAACGTACTGAGTGTTTGGTAATTTCACTTTCAAAGTATGCTTCTTTATATATTGAGTTCACAGAGACCACATTCTCCGTATTTATAATAGTCGCTCTGTCTACGTGAAGAAATTTATACCCCATGTTGTTGATTGCATTCAACCAGTACTTCACTGGTCCTGGTAGATAATAGGTGCCTTCGGTGGAATAAATGATTGAACGATCAATCGTTCCCTCCCATGCCATATAGAATATGTTCTCGATATGGATGTCTTCTATTTTCCCACCGTCCTGGCTGGTTGTTACAGATAACATTTCACCACTCCTATTTATTAAGCAAATTTTTTGGGGGTTTCGGATTGGATACCCACGCCAAGCTTGCTGGCATTACAGAGATCACAGCCAAAGCAGAAAGTGCAGTTGCTACAGCAGCGTAGAATTTTGTTTTCATTTTAGTTTTTCACCCCCTTTAAATAATACATATGCTGCAAGCATAATTCCTTGAGCGAAGTAAGCGATGGCTGCGAACGAAGATCCTACCCAAAAATTAGAAGCAATTATAAACATCCCCACTACTTTTAATATCGGATAATATCGCTCTGGAATTATAGTTTGATCCTCAATTCCTGCTGGGGCAAAAACCATTACACATAATAGACCGATTACTGTTAATACAGTTGCGGTTAATTGATTTAACGTCACCAAGGACAACAATGTTGCCGTGCCGGCAGTGGCGACCGCACACCATGTACTTGATTCCAAATGCAAACCACCAGTAAGTTGTCGTAACACAGCAAAGGCCAACAACATTACAGCCGCCTCTTTTCCGTGACCAGTAAATAATGCGCCGAGTACAGCTAGTCCTATTACGGTAAAGAAGTTTATTGAAATAATAAGGGAGTGGTTCAAATTCTCAATGGGAGCTGGGTGGTTAGGGACAACAGCCTTAATATGTTTGGCGATCCGCCAAGCGGCAGCCTCTATCAATATTCATCTCTCTCTTTCCGAATAGCGTAGTAAAGAATAAGTCCGACAGCCAAGGCCATATGAACAATAACCAGAAGCATGTTGTTGATATAAAACATTAGCGTGGACGCCAGCAGTGAAAAGACCACAAATGCAACAACACCGATGTGTTCCCATTTAAACCTGAATTTTTCAAAGTCAGCGGTAAACCCGATCTTGAACTTCAGCAAGAAGTACGTTACCCCAAGAGCAACAATACTTGTAACTGTTTGTAACGCAGATCCTTCAACAGATGTAGCCAACGTACTTGTGTCCACTCCTTGGAAGAAAACAAACAGAATGACCGTCTGCACTACGGTATAACTAAATGTTCCTAGGATAGCGATTATCGAAGACCACATTACAGGAACTTTTACTACGGTAGTGATAAGTAGTATAAAAAGGATTGTGCTTAGTGCAGGAGCCAAGGCGGACATAGAAGCCTCTTCACGCATCAAATAACTTTGAAAGTTTATGAGTAGACTCATAAATAATCCAGGCCATATGTATTTTCTGGCCTTTATTCTAAAGATAGCAAGCATTAGAGCGAAAGCGGACATCGTCTCAAGTGTTGAAAAAAGTAAGAACCTCGTTGGCTCCCACATGGTGCATTTCTCCTTCGCAGATCAATTAAAGTTATACTTTAATTATACTGGAAGGAGTGGCAATTACATAGCCAAAAACATACAAATTTAGAGGTTTGCAGAGATTATTTCAGCAATCGAGATTTCCTTTTCGTCATCTTCTAACAACAGGTTGACTCTACCCATCCGCTGATTAATACCAATTACAACCCCGCTGTAATGTTCGTCGTCAAACGGGCTGAACACAACCAGATCGACCTGCACTTTTTCGTGAAAAGATTGGGCTAAAGTGCGAACGATTTCTTCAATAGCTTGCTCATCCATAATGGGTTTACCTCTACGTTGTTGTTCCCTTTGATGACGCAACATTGCTTCGCGGTGTTCGGGCAATATCATACGTGAACTTTCAAAGATTCCGTTACCCTCAAGTTTTTTACCCATAGAATATTCCTCCAATTGATAAGAACGTACGTTTGTTTGTTTGTATTATATGCGAACATACGTTCTTTATCAATAGGATTTACGGAAATAGTATGCACTTATACTTTTTGGACCTGAATGCCGTTTTCCTTCCGGTAATTTATGACAAGTTGCCGCCAGAAGTCGTAACTGCCTTTACTGTCAGCGATAAACGGCTTGTAGTATTCGTATGCAGTCTTTGCCCAGCTTGGGCATTCCATATTGGCTTTCGCTTTTTCAGACTCGATCCACTTGGACTGAGCATCGACGGTAGCTTGCAAATCGTCCATTCTTTTCTTCTCAGCTGCTGTCATTGGTTCTTCATCTCCATTCTTAATTCGTTGCACTTCTGCCTGGATACCAGGAATAAACCCGCGAGACGCAGCCAAGCGAGTATTCCCGTGTCCGAAAAAGTTTGTGCCCGGGCATGTTTTGCTGGATCGGCCTTGGATATAGTCACCCAACCAATCACCAGCAGACGTATACCACGCGTGATAAACGATGTGATTAGTATCTACAGGGATATTTAGTTTGATAGCCAAGCAAGCGTACAAGTGCAGTACGGCTTGTCTCTGTTCATCTGTCATGGCATCGCCGCCAACATCAAAGTTACCGATGATCTCCACACACAACGCACCTGTGTTTTCCCCTTTAATGCCGGCGGGTGTTTTGTTGAGATCCCGATCCAGGCTGATTGCTATTTTCCCATCCTCGAAAACTGTGACATTCTGTCCGGTGCCGCTCCAGCCGTTCGCCAGGTGTGTTGTCCGGATGCCCTCCAAGCATCTGAAATGGTCCTGATTCCTGCGAGTGCTGTAGTTTGGCAACCATGTGTGGTGGACTTGGAGCTTACTTATTGTCCTAGTTATTTTCTGTTGCTGAAGCCACCCGTTAAATTCGGATGAATCCAACAACAAGAAATTCCCTTTTGTAATCATGATTGATCAGTCCCTCTCTTGGCCTGCTTGATCAACTCATTGCCGTAGACTGCGAATGCGCCAACCAATATACCTTGAATTAAGGATTCTGGTGACCACCCAAGCGTCCAACAGGTGACAACAATAGCAAATGCGGTAACAATAAAAACAATTGTCCAGTTCGGAACCTTTGGCACTTGTTTGATTCCATAACCGATAACCCAGCAAGCCGCCAAGACGATGAACAATTTCGGATCAATAAGAGTAAATACCGTATTCCAATCCATGTTTACTGGCCCCCTAATTTAATTACAGCCCATACGGCTGTTACAGTTAGTCCGATCAATGTGGTAAGCACCGGAGCGAGGATGGCCTTTTTCAGCCAGCCATTCCATTCTTCCTGCTTATCAAGACGTCGGTTCGCTTCCTCTGCCCGGCGGTTGGCTTCATTTGCTACCTCAGTTGCTTGCTTAAGCGCCGCCTTCACTTCACCTAACTCATTTGATGTTTGTTGTGCGCACTGAAGCGCCTCTTTAGATACGTCTTTCACCTCTGCAATAGCTGGCACAAGTGCTGTTAAAGGTTTGATCCCTTCTTCAATCCTTGCCAGCTGAATTTGGAGGCTGACAAGCGTATTCATGCTCTCCTGCAATTGCATGTCCATCACACCTCCTGGATTCTGATCCATCTGTTTCCCCCATCTCTCTAATGATTGAAAACTGCAAATAGCCCCCGACCACTCCGCGAGCCAACTAAGATATTCGGTTATACAAGCATGATCACCACCACCTTGTTCTGATATAGGGAAGGATTATCCTTTTTCAGAATCTTCCTGAAGCGCAACCACAACATTCTTCTGGATTGCTTTTAGGATCTCAATCTGCTGATCCTTTCTAAATGCTCCAATAACAACATTGATCACTGCGCCAATCTCACCGACAGGGTCACCTAGGTCAATCGTGCATTCTACAAGTTTTCTCGCTTTCATAGTTTCCTCCCAAAAGAAAAAGCCACCCTTGTGGGCGACTCTTATTATTCTCCTAGCGCTTCGTTCATTTGAGCAAGAGCTGTTTGATATTTAATTAAGTCTTCTTTAGCTCCACTTAATTTTGATTTGATATATTCCGTATCAACTAAAGGGATAGGATTTTCAAGTTCCTTTTCGTATCTTTCAATTGCCGTTTCCGTTTGAGGGATTACTGAGTTAGATAAATAGTCGCGCTTTTTCTTAACTTCCACTTTCGACATAGAAGCATACTCGTTGCTACTTGGAATTGTCGTTTCTGTAGATGGAGTTGTTGTTTCAGGTTCGATAACATTTGTTTCCTGAACAGACCCAACAGTAATATCTATTGTTTTTTCTGTATTATCCACGTTTATCTCCTTTGCGCCGAGCGCGTCTGCCAAAGCCCTTACAGGCGCATGTGATTTACCTGCAGCAACAATTGCCGGGTCTGTAATTCGAACGCCGTTAACTGATACAGTGTATTCTCCGGTTATTTTTGTACCCACTAGACTTTTGATGTCGTCTGCGAAAACGCCAACTGGTAAAGCGATACCCAAACCAAGAACAAAACTACCAAGTGCAATCGATATTTTTTTCATGTCAGAACCTCCGATAATTTTTCCTTTAGTATACAACGTTTATCGGATAGAATGGTTCCATTATTTACATTCCTACCTGCATTCGTAAATCTTTTATCGCCTGTTCAATATCAGGGATATCTCCTATCCCGACGTTTCCTAAAAAATATGCAGCACCCTGAAACCTGATCGGACTTGCTGAATTATTACTACCCAGAAAAAGATTCTCAGAGAAAATAGTTAATCCCGCGTCTGAATATGAATTTATCTCTCCTGCATATCTACCAATAGAATCATAGTAAACCATTGCAGCTACGTCATTGTTCGATGAAGTGGTAATTCTTATCCTGTTTACACTGTTTCCGTCATATGTTCGAAAACCAAGAACGCTGCTTTGTTCGATCCGCGGACCCGCTGCCGATGTTCTAATCAAGGACCCTGTAATCGTGCCACCGATAAATTCTGAACCTATTATCTTTCCTTCGAACTCACCATCAATTGCGAGAAATTTACCATCTTCGGTGACCTCAAAATAAGTGTTTGATGCATCGCCTATTTTGATGCTACCACCTATAAACTGGCCGGCCCGAACGATCCCGGTAAACGTGTACTCCTGGTTGATCGCGTCAAAATAAAGTGAATCAGTGTAACCTCCGTTGCCATCGCCTTTTTGCATCCGGAATTCATCGGCGTTGAACTTGGATTTAGCGAGTTTGTCGTAACGCTCAATGACAATGCCCTCGTCCGGGCCGATCTTGACCCCGTACATCCATTTATCCTTGCCGACCGTAGTCGTCTGAATCCGGTATATCGTATCCTGGATACCTTCAATGTAATTGGCAATAACCACCTTGCTGTTGATCCGCTGCCGTGGAGAATAGGCATATTCAATAATCCGCTGTTGTTCATTGATCTGTAATTCCTCGTCAATGATGTCAACGGTGTCGCCCAACTCGAAATATTCCAGCCTTTCAAACTCAGGTAACGTATTCAGTTCCACGACATCAATCTCATATGCCGTTAAAACCTCACCAGATTGACCGTTAACGTCCTTAACTATCCCTTGCAGGTTTTTACCTAGCCTGAACTGTACGCCCCTGTCTTGGCCCCTTCTGGCAAGCAGAGACACGGTGTACTTGTCGAACCTCAATTCCCCACCCGCAGCCACAGCGATTTCGAATAGAATCGACCGCGCTGTTGCGTTCTCTTTCAGTTCTACACTCACGAAACTAGAAATTTCCACCGTTCCGACCGAAAAGCCCGTACCCGATAGTGCCATATTCATTAACACGGATGGTGGAGATGTATGGATGAAACCATCCTCGAAAACATGAAAGAGCAGATCGTAAGAGACCTGCTCACATTCCACCGCTATGATTACCTCTCCGCTACTGGATCGGGTACGCCGATGTTTGACGATGTTGAAGTATTGGTTTTCTACCTCGACCAAGTTACCAATGGCAATGTACTGGCTTTTTTCGTCATCCATATAGACCGAGAATCTGAATGTATACGATCCGTTGATTTGTTCGGATATTTCATCATTCGTATACTCCTCTAGAACTGCCAGAGGTTGTCGTAAAGAGTTTAAAATAGTTATCAAATTTTCACCTCCAAATGCAAACAAGCCCCGGAATTTGATCGAGGCTTGTTTGCATAGTTTTGCCCTACAAAGGTATAGATGTGACTCCGTAATGGCACTAATTAAATATTATTATCGTATTTCAGATTTGTGATGTTGTGCTCAGCTTGAGTGTGTCCAGGGCCCATATTTGAATCGTCGTTCACGTTGTATTTTAAGTTATTACCCGTTATTGCGACGAAGTCACTTGCTTCTGTGTTAATACTTTGAATACCATAGGTTTGTGTGTTTGGGCTACCTACTCCGTAACAACCACATGCTGTTATCGTCAGAAAGGCGACACCTGTAAATTGTATTCCGGCTTTTCCCCATCCGCTATTTGTTGGTGTTCCAGAGTACCTTCCGTTATTTACACAGTCGCAACCGAGTATTTTAATCCTCCCTGACCCACTTCTAATACAGATACCAGACAAGATGTTTTCATTGAAAGAACCATTGGAAATCAAGGCGTTCACAAGTACTGCGTTTATACCGAATTCGGTATTATTATTGGCTTCGCAAGTTATAAATTTAACATTGCTCTGAGACCTGTCATTATAGAATCCTCCGGCTCCTAATGCGCCTCCTCCACCAATATTTTGTCCGTTATAATTAGCTTTACAATTTATAAATTTGATATTAGGGCAATTAAAAATAAATCCGTCTAGGTCATTATAGTTAGACTCACAGTTTTCATAGGTGTGAAATCCTGTATTCCAAGGCGAAGTGTTGTCGTCAAACTCACACCAAAAGCCTGGCTTATTATCTCCGCAACGTTCTATTGTAACGTTTCTACATGTCATATGGTGTGAATTCGACCATCCTACGCCAATGCCAAATTGGTTTATAATACTCACATTATCCAGGGTGCAATAAGCTGCTTTATAGCCCAGAATTGCGTAGTTTGATGCAGCCTGATTCGCTTTATTGCCGTCTATGGTTAAATCTTTGATTACTACTTTTTCGGTTCCAGCGCTCATAAAAAAAACATTAGCGCTTGTTGCCGAGCCTTTGACTTTAATTATTGTCGTACCGTTTCCTGCCCCTTGAACAATAGTGTTTGAAGGCAGGGAAATTGTATTGCCATTATTGTAAACCCCTTTCGGAATGTATAAAACTCCGCCTCCACTAGTTTTAATTTCTTGTAGAGCTTGAGCGATCGAGGCCGTGTCATCGGCAATCCCATCCCCTACCGCACCATAATCTTTTATATCAAACCAACGTCTGTTTGCTTTATTAACCAACTTTGAATCAGACGCGGATAGCCTATCCCCCAAAACAGAATACCCGCCACGAGAATCAACTATTTCTGTGTTATCGTCTCCAGCTTGGGAAACAATTTGGCTAATACGACCATTGATACTGTCGATTGCGACGCTTGCATTGTCAGCTGGCACTGTTCCTGTATAAGTGATGTCTTTAGCATCGTGCGCCGCATTTGAATCAATGTGTTCGACTAGCTGGTCATTTATATTTTTGAAGTTTTGATTAACTTTAGGATTACTATCCCTTAGCTTTTCATTTATTGGTATGTTCTGAATTTCGGCCAATTTGATTACCCCCTTATGCTGCGTATTTAGCGTTAAAGATTACGTCAACTGAAATGTTGAGATTCGTACCATTAACGATTAAATCTGAGGTGCCAGGTGGTAACTTACCAAACTTGGCATTTGTATTTTGTAAAACGTTTTGAGTGCCTGATTTAACGGTTTTACGTTTATAATTGATTTCTAGAGTGCCGTTAAAAGCTGTGTTGTATTTAAAATCAACGCCACCAATAGTTAGTGATAGATAACTGAAACTACCTGTCACAATAATCAAAGGTTCAACATTCAACGTCCCAAAATTGTTAATTTGGACTGTCTCTGAACCTTGGAATCCGAATTCGTAAATATCACCCCATGCAAAATCATCCTGCCATGTGTGGTCCGTATCCCAGGTGAGCAACTCGGTTGTGTCCTGTTTACTGTAGGCAAAAGGATCAAATGCAGTAAACGGTAATTTAAATGTACCTAATCCGGATATACGGTCAATGTTTAAACTCCCTACGTATCTGACCGAGTATTTACGATCCGGTGAGTTGGAAAAGACGATATCCATAGTTCTTGGCCTACCGTCTCCATCCAATAAAAAAACAGCTAGCGCAGATGCGCGCCGCTGCAGTTCCATATGGTTTTTTTCTATAAATGCACATTCCAATTCGAATTGCTTTGGACCCATCGTAGCCCCAAAGTCATAGGCTCCATGCATTCCCGGGATCGTTACGGTATTATCCACTGTAGAGGACAGGATCGGACGTTGAGTGTTTCGAAAAACACCCAACCCCAATTTGCTTGGTAGAATCCCGTCTATAGTTAACACAGAATTGAATATCATTTACACACCTCCCCGTCCTCTTGTTGTTTGAGTGGATACATCTCCGATCGCTTGAGCCAACTTTCTGATATCATCATCGCTTCGAATAATGATGTTAGCCCCGGCGAACAATCCCTCCATGCTAATTTGATGTACGACGTTTCCTTGCCCTGGTGCAGCAACGGCGCTCGGTTGACTTACGGTTGGTTGAACTGCCTCAGCCATTGAGCGAGCTTGTTGTTGAACGTTGGACATCATGTTAGCCATACCCTGAACAAGACCTTGTCCAGCCATTTCCCCGATCCATGCCATTTCACGAGATGGTGAATGGATATCCAACGCCTTTTGCATTGTTGTCCGGACGGAGTCCGCAATCGACTTCGCTTTGGCTTGAACCGCACCTTGCATCGATGCCAAACCATCAAGCAGCCCTTGCATGGCTTGCTTACCGATGTTGGGCAAGTCAGACTTCATAGCATTAAACTGATTTACAGCACCGTAACGGATTTCTTTCACTTTGGCATCGAAATCAGCCTTCAGCCCATCGAGTTGGGAAGCAGCATCCACCCTGAGTTGAGTAATTTGTTTGTCGGTATCTTCGCGAAGGCCAGTCAACTCACGGGCCGCAATCGCTCTAGATTCAGCCGTTTTCGTTTTCCACAACCCTGAATACTCAGCAAGCTGCTCATCTGTTAGGGAATTCAATGCCGCCAGCTCAGGAGCCGCCTTCGGTCCCATTCCTCTCAACTCTTCAAGCAATCCTTGGTCAATCCCGCGTGCGGCCAGCGTTTCGATATTGTGTGCCCAGGTAGCCATGTATTCCACTTGACCGCGAAGATTGTCCAATAGTTGTTGCCCTGACGTTTCCGATTTAGCAACAACCTCATCAAACAATCCCGCAAAGTCGTTAATCGCCTTGGCTCTTTGTTCTACCGCCTGTTCATACACGCCATTTAGCCGCAACTCTTCAGCTGCGACATTTGCATTAACCTCTTTTGTTTTGGCAAGAAAGTCTTCACTGGCTTGAGTTAGTTGGTTGTAAATCTCAAGCTTAACTTTACCAGCCGCTTCCTCAGCTGCTTTCGCTTCAGCGGAGCCAGCTTTATACCGAGCCTGTACGCGTTCCCAGGCAGTGAGTTGTTGCGCAAGGGACATATCGTTGGCAGCAGCTGCCTTTTCGATGAATGACTTAGAGTTTTCGAATCCCGATTTGGCCAACTCTTGTTTGATCTTATAAGCTTCCTTCTCAGCGGCAATATTTTGGGTTGTACCAGCCTTGTATTTAGCTTGGACTTTTTCCCACATTGCCAGTTCCTGCTCCAGTGTTATCTTGCCTGTTGATGCCCTTGCATCAATATAGGCTTTAGAAGCGGCAAAGGAAGCCTTAGCTGCTTTTTCAGCAGATTTTGTTTGCTGCTCGTTAGCCTTCTTAATCTCAAGCGTGACCTTCTGGATTTGTGCCGATGTTTTCGCATAAGACGACTTCACTTTTTCTAACGCGGCTACATATCCTTTAGTGTCAATGTTACCCATCTTGAAGTTGAACTGAGCTGTGGCAAAAGCATCTTTGAAAGCCTTGTTGACTTTGGTTGCCGTTTCCTTGGCTGCCTTGGCTGCCGTTTTTGTTTTGTTACTGATACCATTAGCCAAACCTTGCCCGATGTTCTCCCCGTATCCGGTTGTGAGACGCGAAGGAGAGTGAATATCGAAAAACTTCTTGAAGAATCCGCCGATGGCTTCGGAAATTTCCTTGGCCTTATTAACTACAACATCTTTCATGTTGCCAATACCCTGGACCAGACCTTCAATGATGTTCTTACCGACATTCTTCATGGTCTCGAAAGCCGTACTAAATATGCCTGTGATACCCGCCCATACAGTCTTGGTTACGCCTTTGGCTGCTTCCCAAGCACCTGACCAATCACCCTTGAAGATCGCAAGCCACGTTTTAATGATTCCGGAGATAACACCAATGGCCGTATCTACAACAATTTTGATTGCATTCCAAGCGCCAGTGAACACGCTCTTGACGACATTGAAAACTGTTTTGAATAAGGTTGTGATTGTGGCTCCCCACGTATTCCAAAACGCTTTGAGGTTGTTGAATACAGTCTTGACAACCGTGAATATCACAGTGAAGGTCGCGCTGAATAACGTCTTCAGGATTTCAAAGACGCCTTTGAACGCAGCTGTGATTGTTGTACCCCATTTATCCCAGAACGCTTTAATATCGTTGAAGACAACCTTCACGAATTCCAAGATGGCTTTGATCACTGTGTTGAAGACTATATTCAATCCTGTCCAGAACGCCTTGAAGAACAGGGTGATGTCGTTACCCCACGTTGCCCAGAAGGATTTGATGCCGCTAAATATAGATTTCACTACTTCGGTCAGGGCCTTCAGCACCGTATTGAATACAACCTTAATGCCGGACCACATTGTATTGAATAGTGCGGTGATCTCCCCGCCCCAAGTAGCCCAGAACGATTTCAAAGCACCGAATATTGCGAGAGCAGCCGCTTTAATACCTTCCCACACTGCGTTCAGGCCATTGCGCACCGTCTCGTTCGTGTTGTACAGGTAAGTTAGGCCCGCGACGAGTGCGGCAATAGAGGCAATGACGATAGTTACCGGACCAGACAATGCCGCCATCGCCGGGCCTAGCATGGTCAATCCTGCTTTTAATTCTGGCAGTAGACCTATAAAACTGGTTACAGGTCCGACAATGAGGGCTAAACCAGCCGTTATTGCACCAGCTACAGCAACAAATGTCTTCGCACCCTCCGGTATACTGTTGAATACGTCGACAACCGCCTGAATAGCTGCGGCTGCGGCTCGGAGCGCTGGAATAAGTGCTGACCCTATCGTTATCTTCGCAGTTTCAACAGATCCGCTAAGTTCCTCCATGGCCCCTTTGAACGTGTCCATCTTCTGAGCTGCAACCGTTTGTGCATCAATCTTGTCCATGGCAGCAGCCATTTCTTCAATTCCCTCTGCACCTTCTTTGTACAAGATGTTACCGGCACGGATCGCATCTGAACCAAACATTGTATTCAGAGCCGCTTGCCGCTGCATGTCGTTCAATCCGCCCAACTTGTCATTCAAGATTCCGGCAATTTCGGACATGTCCTTGAGTGACCCGTTAGCATCATAAAACGAGGAATACACCCATCCGTTTGCTTCCGCCATGTTCTTGGCTTCCTTGAAATACTTCGCTGTTACGGTTTTGGCCCCATCTGCCTGCGCCAGATACCGTGCTAGTGCTGTGGTGATACCATCTACACTAACCTCTGCCGGGACAATGCCTTTTTTTGCTAGGTATTCCATCGCCTTGGCAGTGTCTAAAGTCAACAAGCCAAGATCCTTGAAGGTAGCATACGCCTCGTTAGTCGTTGGTTGTAGACGCATAAGCATCGTTTTGAGAGACGTACCAGCATCCGACCCCTTAAGGCCGTTCTGAGCGAATGCAGCCAACGCAGTAGCCGTATCTTTGAAAGACAATCCAACTGAAGCGGCAACTGAAGCCGACTGAGACAATCCGAATTTCAGTTCGCTTACGCTGGTTGCTGATGCGTTCGCTGCCCCGGCCAAAATGTCAGCTGCATCTTGGACGGAAAGCGAATCGGATTTAAACGCATTGAGCGCCGTAGAAGCGATCTCTGCCGCATCCGCTAGCTCCAGCTCACCCGCCGTTGCCAAAGACAAGGCACCGGACAAACCGCCGTTCATGACATCCTGGACTTTTACACCGGCTTTGATCAATTCCTCTATACCTTGAGCCGCTTCCGTGGCGCTGTATTTGGTATCCGCACCCATCGTGATAGCCAATTGCTCAAGTTCACCACGGAACTTACTTACTTCAGCCGGATCCATGACGGAATAGGCGTTTGCCATCCCCTGCTCAAAGTCTGCTGCGCTTTTAACAGCAACCCCGAGCCCTGCTCCTATCCCAACTCCTAGAAGAGTTATTCCAGCGCCAACCTTTTTCATTTGTTCGTAGGAATTGCCCATAGCTTGCTGAGCTTGATCAAATGATTCTTCGAAATCCCTGCCCAGCTTGCTGACCTGTTTTCCTTGTTCCGTAATCTCGCCAGTAGTTTCGTTTATTCGCTTGTTTAGCCCCTGCAATTCCTGTTCTGTTTTAACAACTTCACGCTGGAATGCTCGATACTGCCCTTCGGTAATATCTCCTCTTGCGAACTGTTGGTTGACTTGCGCCTGTGCCGCTTTTAATCGATTTAACTTTTCTTGCGTATTATTGATCGCGCTTGCCAAGAGAGTTTGCTTTTGAGCAACCAATTCAGTGTTACCAGGATCAAGCTTCAGCAGCTTCTCAACCTGTTTCAGTTCTGTTTGAATATCTCTGGACTTTTTATTGACATCGACAAGCGCCTTACTCAAGCCAGTCGTTTCCGCCCCGATGACAACGTTAATCCCTTTAATTGTTTCTGCCACACGGCCCACCTACCCTATGTTCCAGGCAGGCATTGGCTCGCTACTTAATGTGCGGCACGCTCTGTTCCTTAATTTTCACTTGTACAATCTGCTTGCAGCGTAGACATTTGATCTCGACATCCGCAGTCCGCGCTTTAAACAATAGATGGCCACACTTGGGACACCTCACTTGTTGCAGATCCATAAAATCACCACACAGTCATTTCAAGTTACAAATCGCTTATGTTTTGGATTCAACCAACACCTTCAGCCGTTGCATCTCCGCCGCTAGCTTTTTCTTTGTATTGGCTACCCGGACGTCGATGCCCTGAATCTGCCTCTTTGTTAAACCGCCTTTGCCAGGACGCTGCATTAGAACGGTCAACAAAGCGTTGAATGTTCTTACTTTTTCATTCTCGTAATAGGCAGTGTATACGTGACCGCAATGAGGACACGAGAACCCTACGCGATCCACTCTCGGAAGAACTTTTTCCTTGCCATAACTGATTAGCACGAATTCCTCTCCGCAACCATCAGTACATTCCACTTTCATCATCCGGCCAACCTCCTACTTGCCATAAAAGGCATCAATATCCGCCTGCGTGGCTTCTCTCGGACCCTCATCCTTCTTGTCATTGCCTGTGAAGCTTTTAGCAAGATCGATCAGATCACCACAGCTCAGGTTGTTCAACTCTTCAAAGCTGAGCCCTACCCGTTTACCAATCGCAATCAGATCTAATTCCAGACGAGATTCCCGATTAGGTTGTGACTCCGCCTTTGATCCCGTTGTTTTTACGAAAAAAGCCTTCTGCGGCTTCCTCCAGCGCCGCAACCAAGAATGCCGGGTCGGACAAGTCCACGTCATCCCCGAAGGAAGCTAACCACGGCTCGAAACTCGGGAACTCTTTGCCGTAAGCATCGGCTTTTGCCATTGCCCATACCAACTGCAGATTGAACAGCATATCGATATTAGTCGGGTCGATCTCCCCGCCATCCACATCGCCTCCGACCATTTTCATCATGTCACCAAGTAAATCTGTCTTGAATTCCTTCTTGTAAAAAAGAAGAGCCAGAGCGGTTGCTCTGACCCGTACTGTTTGGTTTCCGATTTTAAGTTCACGCATTTTCATCGTCTCCATTCTCTATTTTGGATAAGTCGAGGTTTTCCGCCTCCGTTGCACCCGTCTGCACCTCATCGTCAGACGGGCTTAACATGGCATTAGAGGCGTTTACTCCCCCGCAGTGAATGTTGGTGTGTAAACTGTCGTAAAGAAGGAATTAAACTGTGTAGCGTTCGTTGCACTCAGTTCCAAATCACCCTTAACGATGTTTACCCCATCCAACTCAATTGGCGACACGGTTAACGACAACGTTTCTCCTGTGATCTCAATCGATTCACCTTTGGTCGTCAACTCTTTTGCCGTCCGCGCTGCTTGGCAATCGTAATATACGAACCGGCGATTTCTCTTGTCACCTAATACTTGTCCCATGAGTGCGAACTTCTCAGGCATTCCATCAGAAACTTCTACCAACAGACCGTTGTCGTCAATCTTCCAACCGAATATCCGGACTTTGACTTCATCAGGAATCAAGGCCATTTCCAGTTCGGCTGTATAACCGTTATTACTTGTTGCTACGAAATACGTAGTGTTGTCGGCATAAAATGTGGAAGCCTCACCTTGAGCCTCTGGCGCCCAACGAACAGCACCAGGAATTGGAATCGGAACCTCCCAAGCTGGCTGCTCAGTAGCAACATCATCGAAAAACGCAATGTGTACCTTGTCCAAACCAAACGTTACTTTATTTTCTGACATATATTTCACCCTCCAATGAGTTGTATTTCATAAATAACTTGATGCATTTTTTCACTTTCCAAATACGTTTCCGATTTACTGAACGGCAATTGCATTTCCCGCAATTTGTCCTTCACCTTTTGCTCCGCCGTCAGATCCTTCTTCTCGGTATATAGTTCTACCTGATAGACAGATACTTCAGCGTGATTAAAGTTGTCGGCCATGTAGTCGTTACCGTAAGCGAACAGATACACAAGGTACGGCGCTTTCGGTTCCGTTGTGAAATGCGAATAAGCGACTGGATACCCAATCGCTTGAAGGCCTTGATATAATTCGGTTTGATTCATCATCATCCCCCATTACGGATGATCGACTTAATTCGATTCACCATCGCTGGCAACTCTCTGTCGACCACAGGCCTAATATGAGGTTTCCCAGCTACTCGGCCCCCTCCTCTTTTGGCATACCCGTTTTCCTGCAAATGAGCGAGGCCTGGTTTGTACTTGTTATAACTGATATAACGAACACCAACACCGTCTGATATTTTCTTCCTTGCCCAACCGGCAGCATATCTCCCGCTTTTCTTTGGAGAATTGGTGGATATATCTTTCGTCACCGTCCGGGATGTCTTGTCTAACTCTTTCTCAATTCCGTTAGTGACGTCCTGGGTATACGTTTTTACGGCTGAAGTGATTTCATTGGCTAGATTATCAAGTGAGACCATGCCCTATAGCCTCCCTTCAGCGATAATGGTGAACGTGGCGTTCAGTTCATCGTCATTGATGATACTTTTCACATCGTACGTCACGTTTTTAAACTGGATCTCAATCCGCGTTTTCTTTTCCGCAAACAGCTCGTCCAGCGCTTTGGAATATCGGACCACAAATCTGGTGACGTGTTCCGTGTTGGTTTGAGCTGCCGCCGAGAATTCAGATCCTTTGGTTGTCTTGACCATGGACCAAAGCTTGCATAACTCACCGAACGTCTCTGTTTCATTACCAATGTCATCCTTGGATACAACCGGTCCCATGACTGTGATCCGCTTGTTGAATCTCCCACTATGACTTTTGGCGTTGTATTTATTGTCCCTCATCTACATCAACCTCGCTTAACACCTTGTCCAACATGAGATTGTTGATTTGAGTCAAAAAGTTGATGTTAAAGTACTCCAACGCATCGTTATAGACGTACCTGGATCGCTCAAATACCAGCTCTTTGAAAACTTCATGGGTTTGGATGTCGTAATCACCACAAACCCTTACCAAGTCGTCATTCGAAGCTTTGAGAATCCTCAACAGATTCCCATCTTCCTCATCATCCAGGTGCATTCGGTCCAAAAATTCCTTCACAACCTCTTGCGTGACAATTCCGGCCACCAGAATCACTCCTTCAGGGCAGCCTCAGCCTCAAGCGCCTCATCTTTACCCTTTACCTTCTTACCGTTCGACAGTTCATAGGTTCCGCCACCAACATGATGCGGGAACGTCTTCTCGGTATCATCAGCTTCTTTTACGGTTGAGTCCGCCGCAGGCTGAGTGGCACTTTCATTCTCCTGAACCTCAGCCAGATAGATTTTGTTGTACTTCGGGTGAATGTTCGAAAGAAAAGAAATCCGTTTATCATTGGCCTCGTACCCCTCTGCTGGATAAATCTCGCCAGGTTGATAAATTCGATCATCATGCCCGGTCTCTTGGAACCGGTTGACAACTTTCGCTTGTAAACTCATGCAATCCCCTCCTTCAAAGAGTTAGACACCCCAATTAAGGAGTGTCTACGCCGCCTGTGCTGAATTGAATGTCCAAGTCATAAACCAACGCCGCCTTGTTGTCTTTCGGTCTACCGTTCGCAAATTGCTTGATCGTGTAAAGCATCGCGTCTTCGATAGCAAGGGTTTGATCGTACTTATTGGCCTTGTATCCGCCCGCAATAACCGCGAGGTATTGCCCCTTCACAAAGAACAGCGCTTTGTTCGCCGGAATTTCTTCAGACTCAACAAGCTGGATGTTATACGGAAGTGACGTAACCCATTGGCCGTTCGCTGTTTGAATTGTATTACGGAATTGGACACTGATCAGATCGATCGGGTTGACTACCATGACAACTTTATTAGATATCTTACGAGCCTTTCCTTTCTCATCAGTCGTCAAATTCTGAACAACTCCATGCAGTTCACCGGCTACAACCTCACCCATCAGAGAAGGAGCGAATGTTAATGTACCAGAAGATGTTTTCGGAGTAACCGCACCGGTTGTGCTATCACGATTCATCATCAAGCCAATCGGCTCGCTTTGTGCCGGACCGCGGCCGTTGACCAATCCAAACTCTAGACCCACGGCATAACTTTCCACCAGTACAGTACGAACGTAACGTTCAACCCAAGTTGGTCCAAGTTCCAGCATGTCTTTCGGAATTACAGCAAACGCCGTGAGCTTCAGTTGCCCGATTTTCTCTTCTCGGAATGCTGCGCTTATTTGGCCTTTGATATCGCCGAACAGATCACCCCACGCATATGCTTGTGTCGCGTCAGAGTAAATAAATCGCGTTACTGCGCCGAGATCCTGTAAACCAATCGCATCCAACAGCGGGTGCTCCGCTACCAGGTCTTCGAAAACTCGTTCTTGTACTGTTTCTGGCAAAATCATATTCTCAGTGAACCCGCCGCTGATAATTACTTCGTTGAAGAACCTTTTCTCTTCCGAAGTCAAAACGTTATGTCCTCTCGCAGCAAGAACTTGAGCATCCGTGTTATCATTACGCACTTGTGTTGTGATTTTTTCTGTTAAATCTTCCGCAAGAGCGTCTTGCATTTCATTCCAAGCAACGGCCTGCTTTTCAGCATCGGCACCTTCTTTGATCATGTTCATATAAGCTGCCTTCTTGGCCTCAAAGTTTTCCATATTACCTTTTAATTTCATCGTCATTTTTCACGACCTCCAATTCGAATTAAAAAAAGATCCTTGTTTCCGTTGCTGCCGGAGCAGGAACAGGATCAGGATCTTTGCTTTGGTTTTTCAGTTGACTGAATTCATTTTTCAATTCATGAATCTGAGCTTTCAGCGCGCTTATTTGCTCGTTATCTGTGCCAGGATCATTGTCACTAAACAACGTGATTTGGTTATTGAACTTCTCTGCGTGATCCTTAAATATTTCAGATTCAACCACTTCAGCTTTGCCATCAACAATTTCATCCGCTAATCCCAGTTTAAGAGCTTTACTTGCGGACAGGTACGATTCTTCTTCCAACAGTTTCTTGGCAGTTGTTTCGTCCAATCTATGGGTGTATGAAGCCAATACAGATTCGCCAACGCTATCCAAGTCATCCGCAGTTTTGCGTAACTTTTTGGCATTCCCTGCAACTACAGTCCACGCATGGTGCAACATGAATTGAGTGTTGGAATACATTCTGACTACGTCAGCCCCCATACAAATAAGACCAGCTGCGCTCGCAGCGATACCCGTGATGGTTATTGTCACCTTGCCTTTGTGTCCCCGTAACGTATTCATCAAGTCGATGCCAACAAAAACGTCACCACCGTATGAATTGATTTCCAAGTCAATTTCTTCATCTTCTTTGACACTTCTCATCATGTAGTTAAAATCCCACACGCTTGAGTTCCAGCTTGAAATGTCTCCTTTGATCTTATGCTTCATCTTTTACTCACCCCCTTCCCCATTTTTAGCAGCAGAAGCTGATTGATAGTTTTTCGTTAACACATACTCATCAAGCGCCGGGTTGTCCACCGGCTCACTGCCCACCATTTTCCTGATATCATTCCCGTTGAAGGTGCCGCTGGCTCGAAGTTTATCAATTGCATCAGCAAGTTCAAGTGGATTCATATCAGCTATACCATGTACTTCGATTCTCTTTCCCGCCAGATACTCTTCTTTGGACATCAATTTGGCATTTACTTCATCGTGAAACTTTTTAGTGAGTGGGCTTATGCAGAAACTGATATAGGCTTTAACCGCTGTGTCATATTCAGCCATATCTCCATGGACCAATGAGTTTGGAATCCCAAGAATGTTCGCTACATCATTTATTAGATCCCTTTTAATCTTTGCTAACTCTTCTACCGATTTTCCGTTATTTGATCCATCATTGACTTCCGTGTATTCAAACCCTTTCAATTTCGGCACAAGCGCCACAACGTTTGTCTTAAAGGATGTGAACAGCTTGTCAATAAATTCTTGAAGTCGACCCCTTGTTTTCTCGTCAAGTGATTGGGTAGCATCTACACCAACGGTACCCCTTATCTGGTTGCTCATTTTTTGAGTTTCCAGCATTCTGCCGAACAGATCAGCATAATCCTCGAAGATACCATCCATGAACTTGGTTAGCTTCTCATTGTTATATGTCAGGTAAAGAACTTCATCCATCCGAAATTTCCGTTTGAACGTAAAATCTTTCACAGTGACATCTTCGAATATGTCAGGATAAACCGCATATTCTTCTCTCGAAAAGGTGTCAGCAATCAAAAGATCGTTATTGTCCGAGAGGATAACCAGCACTTCATTTTCCTCGATCAGTGTGTGCGTAAACTGTTGCCAAAACTCTGCCGCGGATTGATCTGTATTTGGACGCACATTGAGTAAATAATCCCAATCGTCATGAATTCGTTTATCGTCCTTCATAATCCTGAATTCACTTAGACTCATGGTCCTACCTACGAAGTTAATGCACGTTTCCAAAGCAATCCTTTTTAGATACGAACGATTGGAAGAGTCGTACAAAACATCAAAATCAAACAATGATTCCAGCTCGCTGTTGCGTTTAAATACACTGTCCAAAAATCCCATTCCTTCTCACACCCCCTCTCCTAGAAGTTCAAGGACTCAAGCGCATCCAATGCATCATCTATGCTTTCTTCGCTCAGTTCCTCGAAACGATAAAGGCCGCAAATAAGCGCTTGGAACCCGTCTGTTTTCCTTCTGATCGGTTCTTTCTTCCCGTAAACCTTGTTTCCGTCTTTTTTGATCGTCACAAGCACGTTGTTGGTGTACCAGCGCATCAACGGGTTGTCACCCCATACAAACATACCTTTGGCGAAATACATCTCTACACGCGGCGCTAAGAGGCCGTGAATTGCTTCCGGCCTACGAATAACCTCAACCTCGAAGCCCACAGCTTCAAGCAAAGGCTTCAGCATTTCCATGCGGTAGTTATCACCAATGACTTTCTTGATGCTGTATTTCATCCTCATTGTGACGAACCAATTCACGATATGTTCCAGGTTGATCATTTCCTCGTTCAAAACAGTGAGTAATCCTTTGGACTCCCATTCTTTGATCGGAGCAAACTTCTCTTTGGAGTCCACTCGTTTCATGGAATAACCATAATACTTATCAACGAACTCTTTTCGCGTAAAGGAATGTGTGATAAACGGCACCTTACCTTCATGTTTGAAAACTAAACCGACAGAAGCAAAATCTCGTATTTGTGCAAAGTCGATGCACCCGATGGCTTCCTTGCCTTCCAGCTCCGGCAACGGTTGATCTGTCGCAGCGATCTCTTCCCATTTCGCTACGGATCGTTCCAGGTCGGTAACAGGTAGATTCATACGTTTGGTCATGAATTCTTCCCGGTTCGAAGGATCGTCCGCCAGGTCTTCATACTCTTCATAGATCGTGTCATAAAGACCCTGAGAGTACTCATTCCTTGGTTCGCTTAGCATTGGATTTGCAAGCTCCCATAACTCCGGCCTATCAACTTCTTTTTCATCGTTCAGTTTGCAAAGGAATGGGAAGACTGAGTTTACCCTGGCCTCACCACTCAGAACCTTCTTGGCTTTGTCTTTGAACTTGTCCAAGAATCCGTCCCGGACATATCCGTCTGTTCCAATGTAGAACTCTCGTGGGTTTTTCTTCTTACCCAAACCAGATATGTGAACCCGGACATCTGAGTTATCCTCGAAATAGTGGATCTCATCGAACACAACCGCGCCATCACGAAGACCGTCCTTCGTATTACCGTTGGACGTTCTGAATTTGAAAATACTATCGGTTTTTTTTGAAAGTACCTGCATTGCTGTCGGCTTGAAGTGATTCGATAATATTTTTTCCCGCTTGATGGTCTTAGCAGCTTCCTCGACAGAAGTCTTTGCTTGCTCTTCCGAGTTTGCTATAACGGATATGTTGTATTCCCTGATGCCGTGAAGATCGCTGATCAGAAAATGACATATAACAGTGATTAATCCGTTCTTGCCGCCGCCCCTGCCCATCATCCAAAGGAACTTCCGATAGAACACTCTGTCAGTATCCCTAAAAAATAAAAAAACGAAAGCAACCAAGAACTTTTGGAATGGCTGCAAAGGGAAATACCACTTCGCCGCAAACCGGATACAGTTCTCAATCATGTCGTCGTTGAAATACAGATCGTCACGGGAAAGCACATCACGTTCCAGGTATTCAATTAGCTGTTCTCGTTCCTTGTTAAACTTAACTTCCCCCGTATGGTAAAGCTGGATATAAGCATCAACGTGTTTCTGCCGGATCATATCAGATCACTTTTCGTTCCGCCCCTGGTTGATGGACCTGATTGCTCAGGCTTCGGTACGTTCAAGTTCAGTGAATCCAGGATCTTTATCATACGGTCGTTTGTTTTGTGTAAGTCGGTAATGGACGGGTTTGATTTCGGACCGTGCATACCGGAGATTTGAATTCCGTTTCTTTCAATATCCGAAATCAGTTCATTTTTCAAATCCCACAACGACAGATAATCTTTGACCAAATCTTTGTGGTAGGAAGGAGGTGGCCCGTTCGCTTTTAACTGTTTCATAAGATCACGCTCAATTTGCTTTCTTAACTTATCTCCGTCTGCTGCAGTCAACAAAATCACCCCCTTTTATTAATTTCCACCTATTCCCAATATGCCAACGTGATATATTTACTCTAAAAAACCCGACAGAACACCCCACCACCGGTGCCCGGGCCCCGGGGAATCGCCAAACCTTTTGACCCGGGGGGTGTTATCCGAATATTTTTTCTTTCAATTTTCTAATCAAAGGAACTTTGTCTTTACCTTGCTTGATCATATGTTCAATCGTGTACTCATGTTTGCCAACCTCGTGTGTCTTGGTTCCATATAAATACTCGATTACGACCATCCCATTGATTGCTACACCATTGTGTCTCACAATTGGGATGCTGTTTAGATCCTTCACTTCTATGACCAACAACGGAACAGAACTCTTACACGCATCACAAAGCAGTTCCAGGCCATCGGTCCTTACTCCAATAACATCCAAGGCTTTGTTGCACTGTGAGCAAGGAGCCTTACTGCAGCAGTTGTCACAAACAATTCTAGCTGACGGTTTGTCATTCGGTCCGCGTTTCTCATTTATCCTGACGCCGCACTTAATGCAATGTTCATTGATCACCAGCGCTCATCTCCTTCCCACTTGTTCACGTTCCGTTCGAACACGCGGTCATGCTCCCTGTTGTGGCAGTCAACACAAACAGTTTCCAGGTTGTCTATATCAAGTGCCAGGTCTGGATGATCCTCAAGTTCCTTGATGTGATGGACAACTAACTGAATCTTCTTGCGGCGAGCTGACTCGCTGTACTCGTTCGTGTCTATGCTGACTAACCCATTGCGCTTGCACATTTGGCACTCATAGTTGTCACGCTGCTTGACCTCAGCCCTCAGTCGCTTCCAGTCTCCGCTGTCATAAAACTTACGCTTCTGTTCAATCGTTTTGTACAGGTTCATGTTGTTCCTCGCCTCGTAGTTCCTTGGCTATTTCAAGCAAGGCATTGATGAGCTTCGACTTAGCTGCAGCTTCATCTTCAAGATGTTCCTTATCTCGTAGTTCCTTGCCTCTTTCAAGTAAGGCGTTAAGGCGCTCTGCCTTAGCTATAGCCTCGTCCAGTTCATGAGTGTCTACGTTGATTTCAACCTTGATGCTATCGACTTTAGCCATCGTTGTTCCTCCATTTCTGTATTTGTATAAATATTCAGTCTATTTAACGCACAAATAACCCTTTTAAAATAAGGGTTTATCACGTCTGTTTCGTTATAATACCTGTCGTTTCACCATGATTTCTGCATAAATATTGAGTTATTCATATCTTATTATTTTGTATAACTGTTCGCGTTGTGGTTTTACCAATAAAATCAAGGGTTTATAACACTTATTAATTTTGAGTTATACAAGTGCAATATTATGAATAACTCATAAGCCGAATCGATTCATGGCTGCATCCATCATGTCCTGATCCATACCGATGTATCTGAATGCGTTGGCATCGGATGAATGGTTAAGCAGCTTACGAATGAGTGTGATGTCCTTTGTCTTTTGATACATCATGTACCCGAATGTCTTCCTCATGGAATGGCAGGCGATATCCTTCATTCCGAAATGCTCAGCCGCCTCACGCAATATCTTATAGGCCATATCTCGCTTGATCGGCTTGTTCTTCCCTTGTCTGGATTTGAACAAGAAGTCGTCGTCATTCATATCTGCTGTATATCGTTTAAGCTCACGTTTGAGGACTGGGTTGATCTGCAGCATTTTCTTTTTTCCGGTCTTCATTTCAATCAAGGTGATGTGTTCGCCTATGACATCCCGCTTTCGGAGCGGAAGCATATCTTGTATTCGATATCCGGTATTTATTCCAACAACGAACATCATACGGTTCCTCTTGCTTTTAGCGCCCAAGTATTCCTTTATCTCCTCGATCTTGGCTGGATCTCGGATAGGTTGCACTTCGTTCACCAGCCAACACCTCCTTCAAAAATAAAAGAGCCGTCCGGTTATACCGACCGACTCATCAATGTTTTATATTAGTTGCTCCATATATCCACCTTCACCTTGGAACATTTCAGATATTTCGCTTCAGCAAGGCTTGTCGTTAGCTTAGCGATGCATTGCAGATTTCCATGTTGGAATAACCCACCACTCAAGTCAGCTGCCACACCGCCATACTGATCGTCCGCACCAAGCCATACAGAAGGTCTTTCGAATCCTGCCGAGAACTGCGATCCAGTACACAACAGTACAGTTAGGTTCTTGCGGTTCTGCGCTTCATCTCCGGCCACTCCGTTTGTAGTGAAGAAGACCATGTTTTGCTGATAGTCAGTATACGTCCCGTCCGCTTTGTAGGCACGGACAACACCATATTTCTGATTAACATTTTGAAAGAACGTGATACCTGCCTTACTATCTATTGCCTTAATCCCGACCTGAACAGATATTCCAATGTTCCCATTGAATTGTAGCCCTTCAAAAGTTATTGCGATCGCTGTCACTTTCGTGCTATCTATCAGATTCTTCAGCTTAATTTCTGCCGATGCCCCTACCGTTGCTGCTGTAGTCACCGTAAGTGTTCCTCTGTCTGGCAACGGTTCAAACGATGGTGTACCCACAAACTCAAGCCATTCTGGTGCTGTACCAAATAAGAAATCAGCGATCAGTTCCTTGTGAACCTTACCAAACGGGACGATATTCCCTGCCGCATCACGTATAACCATGCCTACACCTCCACCGAGTAGGCTACGCCCACATTATTATCTGTGTTGTAATACACGTAAATGACTCCATCCATGACAGACACCATCATCGATTGCATGTTTGTCGTTTCCCATGAAAGCTTAGGGAAGTAAATATCCTGCGGCCGCTCTTTGAGATTCCGGTAATCATTCGTTATTTTAGCAATAGCCGGTCTCGCAACGGTGGTCACGCCTCCTGAAGCATAAGCCGACATCATCCCGACCCACCATAAGTTTCCTTTGTACATAAACACGCCTGCATTGGAACGGGAGAAATTTTCTCCAGCTGACAGTGTAGCGTCATTGCCGCCCATCATTGGTCTTGGATCAGCTAACCAGCTACGTCCATCATGAGAATGCCAAATGCATTTACGACCAAAGTCGCCGCCGCCCATGATCGAGAACCCTATCCATTTTCCACCATCTCTGTAGCAAGAGAAGTATCCGGTATGCCCGTCTCCCGGGAACCCTGGCGGCTTGTCCAGAATCAAACCAACTCTTGTCCAGTTGATCATATCTTTCGATGTTGCCAGGGCTGTGGATTGATTGATGCCCAATCCGCTTTGTTGGTAATACATGAAGAACAGCTTTTCTTTCTCATTCCAAATCACATAAGGCGTTTCAGTTGAATTCCCTACAACCGTATCCAAAAACACCTGACCATGTTTCGTCCACGGCCCTGTAGGACTGTTAGAATACGCCAGGCCTATACCACCGACATTGTTATGGTTAGTGGAGTAGGTCGCGTAATAGTCGCCTTTCGGATTCGGTATGAGACCCTTCACCTTGATTGCACGGAACCAGTATATTGATTGAATCCCAGCCATCGCCGCCGTGTACATTGGGTTACCCAACTTCTTTGCGAACTGAGGAATGTAATGATTCCTTGATTCAGCATCGCAATAGTCATAAGGCCTTAGTCCGCGGTTCGCCTTCTCTGCTCCGTCCAGAGCCGAACTAAGGTCTTCGCTTGCTGCGCGGTCAATAATTCGAAGATTCCTATGCGTTCTCCTGCCTCTTGCCATTATCCACACGCTCCCAAACTCTATAAAATTAAAAAACACCCAATCATGTGTTGAAGACTGGATGTAACGTTTGGATGCTTTTATAGTTTTATAGACTCTAAAAAAGAATGAGCCACCCGGAAACCCTCCGAATGGCCCAAAAAAAGAATATCAAGAAAATTTTATCCGGCCTTGCGGGGATTCGAACCTGCCTGCCCCGCATTCGCTTTCGCACCACATTATCGCCCCTCATAACCTCGCGTTACGCACTAAGCTTAACCCTTATTAGTTATGACAAGCTTATCCGTATTTGTATAACCGCCCGGATGGAGCAGTTTGGGGTGATCTTACCCACCTTCCCCGCATCACACCGCCCTTCGCCAGTTATGATGCTTGACTGGGTCACCTAGCATGATCGAGTCCGGGTGGAATAACGGTACACCCTGGCACACCGGAAGGAAGCAATTCCCTTCTTATGTGCCTAGTGTATAACTGATCGACCGTCACTTTGGCGTCACTCCGCCGTCATATCACCGTCAATCTACCGTCACTTTTTCCTACGATGCCGCAAAGCTTCAGATGTTCAGCAATCGTGTCCACTCCACGGCCTATTCTGCGGTCAATCGTCTTTTCACTTCTCCGGTGCTTATCCCAGAAACGATCTATTGTGCTGGAGTATTTGAGTCCCTTCATATAACGGTGTTCGAAAATCAGTTTCACTTCATCATCTATGATCAAACCAAAAGCAACGTCGATTTCATCAACCAGGAGACCCCACTCATTCAGGCGCTCCTGCTGCTTTGGTGTTAATTCAGGTCTGCTTCTCAATTCAGTTACGATCCGACTCAACTTGGGATAACGTTTCAGCAACAACTTAACCTCGTTCCGTTCATCCTTCGTTATGCTCTCGTAAAATTCCATTTGGTACACCGCAGCCCCCATATATGGCCCCTTTCCTATGAATCGAAATCAAATGCAGCTTGTCCTACTGGTATCAATGGCTTCTTAGCTTCGCGGATCAATCCTGCATCCAGCCAACGTTTTGGTGCTTTCTTTCTATAATTATCCCAAACAGGTGTTCCTGCCGCAATACTTTGGAACTTATTTTCCTCAACTGCTTTTTCTGTCCATTCCCAATGGAACGTTGCTTCTAGCTGTTCGGTCATTTGCTTTCACCACCTGCATGCAATCGACGTTTCTCATCCATCTGGAATTTAACGCATCTTGCCTTGTAATGATCTGCTTCACGCTGCGCCAGGTCCCGTTCAAAGGTGAGCTGCCAGTTGATTTCCGTAATTTCTTTCATTGCCTGAGCTTGTTCCTGCAATGCCACCACCAAATCCTCCGGAGCTACGCCTTCCCACTCATTTATCAAACCAGCTACTCGGTTGTTCATTCCACCACCAACTTCCCTATATCCCGCAGATCTGCTTTACTTTTGGCCCTTGTGAACGAGTTGAGATAGACAATCTTTTTCATGGCTTGTTTGGTCTCAAACATCACCTTTTTTCTTTCACCTGGTGACAGGTCATGGCTGGAGACTTGGTAAAGTCTGCTTTGTGCCTTCAACCCATCTAATAGTGATGCCTGGATAGCTACTGCATCGTCATAAGTTAACCCGAACTGTCTCACGCTTCTCCCTCCTTATATTTTCTTATGTCATTTTTAATTAGCTCGACTGTAATCAATCCACTTTTCAGTAGGCTGTGACGGTTAGAATACGATTGAAAGGACCTGAGGTTTTGAGTTTCTTTACCCTCAAGTTCTTCCAAAAGAGTGATTTCCTCTTCCGTTAATCCTTTTTCGATCAGGTGCGATGTTATCTCAGCGTTTACCGATTCTACATATCTCCGGGACCTTTCGATCTCTTCTTGAGTCGGTTTAAATGATCTCCTGAAATCAGTTAACATCTGTATCCGCTCCTTCCCCACCCACTTTTGTGAACGTGAAATTGTTCCAGAACCATTCCCTCGACTTATCGATCAGGTATACGTTACCTCCTGCTTCAGATGCGATTGTTAGCGTGTGACCATCGTCGTATGCTGCATATTCGGCGTCTTTCTCCCATTGCAACCACGGATTGTCATCATAGTGGAAATCGTCCTGTGCTACTGCTGCGTATTTTTGTCCTCTCATTGTTCCGCTCCTTCCTTGGGAGCCAACAGCTCAGGATTGTCGTGTATGTTCCCTTTTCTTCTTTGGAAATACTTGATGTCAAACCCTGTCCAACTACCATTTCCTGCGTTGATCAGATATGCGCTCAATGGAACTCCTTTATACTTTGCTTGGTGGCTGTCGTAGCAGATTATTTGAAGCTCTTGATTCTGCAAATGTGGATTAGGAGAAAGGACGTCTCCTTCATACCATTCAGCGTTGTTGCTCCCTTCGTTTATGCCGATATACTGACCTACTGTTTCTGGATCAACTGGAACCCATTCCGACTCTTGCTCAGTGCCACAATCGATCCATGACCCGCTTTCCCACTCTGACAGATGTCCATACACCATCTTTCCATGATGCTTGCCGTGGTCGATGGCTTTACCTCTGAATTTACGCATCTTGTATATCCTCCTATTTGGGGAGACCGACCAACACCTGATACGGCCTCCACTTCGTTAAGTTAAATGATATGCTTCCATGTTTTCCGTTCTCTTATATTCTTGACCGTGTGAAAATTAACGTCTAATCTAGCTGAAATACCTTTTGTGGTCATACCTTCAGAAACTAAACGTCTAATTTCACGAACTGTCTTTTCGTTGTGCTTTTTTCTCCCGTTATGTTCGCCTGCTGAACTCCTGCCCCGTATTACTCGGTCTTGCACATTATCTGCTTGGGTACCTAACTCCAAATGTTCAGGGTTTACACAGTTCCTAACATCACATTTATGTCTAACGACCAAGCCTTCTGGTATTTCTCCAAAGCACTCTTCATATACCAGTCTATGAGCTCGTCTGTGTTTACGATTTCGGTATACATACACATAGCCGTCACCATTCGCTTTGTTTGAAGTTATAATGAGGCATCCATTTTCGTTTGGTTTAACTTCGAAAGCAATTTTCCTCACGTCTATCCCTCCTATGTTATAAGTCCAACCATCTAGCAGAGTTCACTTGTAATAGCTAAAATGTCCGCTTCTTGCTTATTAAAATCTTCAAGCGTTTCAGTTACATTTCTTACAGGTCCGCCATCGTCAGATTCAGTTCTCGCATGAACCACAAGTGCATAATCGCGTTCTACTTCTTTTATTTCATCGTCCGTTTCTTCATCGTAATCTGCTACGATCTCGTTATACTTTTCAATGGCTTGCTCTTCTGTCTTTGCTTTAATCAGTGCCCAGTAAGGACCGTTGAATTCGAAATATCTCATGGTATCAATCTCCTTTGAATTAGGTTTTATAAGTCCAGTACAGCCAATAACGCGGCTTTGCAGATTGCTTCCGGTGCAGTGTCACCGTATGCTACGTGTTGATTTTTACCGATTATCACTCTGTATTTAAGATCAGAATGAGAGAATCCACTTTCGTTACGAGTCACTTGGCTAACTTTGAGCTTCTCAACCACTTCCCATGCTGCGGTCATGTCCGATGACCATTCTCTGTTTACAAATATATAAAGAGGTATTCTTCCTCTTGGCGGCATCATAGCGTAAGCGTGAGCCTCACTCATGTTCGGAGGTATCAATACCTCGCCGTACTCCACCGGACCGTCATAGTCGTTATCAGGCCCTAATATACGCCGCCAGTTGAATACGTGTTCAGCGACCATCACGTTCAGATCCGTTCCAGGCTCGGCGTTTATCACTTGCTCCCGGGTCAACGCTAGCTGATTGTTTGTCATATCCTTTACATTCATGTGTTATATCCTCCTTAGTTAAATGGCATTAAAGAATCGGTTTTGCTCGACCCATTTCATACCTTCTGGCGTGCTGATAAATTCATTAACTTTCTTGGTGTGATCAATCCGTTTTACGTACCCCATCTTTTGAAGAGCGTCCACATTGACAAATCCGAAGAAGCGATTTTTCTCATCGTGGATCTCATAGATTCTTTTTGGTCCGATTGTTGCCCAGCATGCTATTTTTAAGTTTTGCATTATATATCCTCCTTAGTAGGGAGAGGCCCTAAGGCCCCTATCCTTGTTTTTTACCAGCTTCCTAATTCGTCATCCGTGAACCCGATTGTATAATCCCATTTATTTTGATTCTGCTTCCGTTCAAGTTCCGCGTAATATTTGTATACCTTCTCGATCTCTTCAAGGGTGACACCTTTTGCTTTTAGCAAACGAATTGCAGCCTTTACCTTTGGATCTTCTAAGTTCCTGTTCATTGGTTCCCCTCTCCTTCCTGACCCACCGGCTTAAATTCACCAATGTCGTCACCGTACGATCCCTTGTATACTTCACGATCATGATTCCAGCAGTTGCGACACATCCGTTTATCGCGAACAAAGTCATAGATGTGTGGGAGACTCAATTCAGAGGCTATCTCGCCGCACCACGCGCATTCTCCGCCGTTTTTGTACTCTGCCTTGATCTTGGCAACCTGTTCATCCGAAAGTTCAACAATGCCGATTACATCCGCTTCTCCCATTACGTCCAAATCCACTTTTTCTGGCAGTCCCGTGTAACCGTCAGCCTTGAATTCCAAGACATCATTCACGTTCATATCAATGACCAATCTGTTATCTATCAGAACAAGGTTAAACTTCATGACTGTTCTTCCTCCTTCAACTTGACTGTATTTATATACCGTTCAAAACTCTGATCAATGATTTCCTGAGCCTTTTTCACGGCCTGCTTGTACCTTTGCGATTTAGAGATTCTCATTCCACAAGCTACATCAGATACCCACCATTCCCGACCCCACGCGCCTTCTACTAGGCGTATAAAGAATTTATATCCTCGTCTGGTGAACACGACTTCACCCGTAACTTCGACTTTCCCTTTTTGCATGTCTGTTATAAAAAACGTCTCAGGATTGCGTAATTTCCTCACAGGAGGATCAGGCTTCGCTTTCCGCTGTTTCCTTACCTGGACACGCTTAAGGGCTTTATACCCATCACCGATCTGTTTAATATCTACCGACCATTGTTGCTCCACCTTGCAAATCACATCAGTATAGTGTCGTTTCATTTCGTCAGACAGATTGTAGTCGCTCCAGTTGTCAAACTGGTCGTACCACCACGGTCTGAATACTGTGACATACTGGTTATCAATGAAATCAGAGATGATCCGGCGTGTCTTGGACAGATAGAAGAATGGAACCTCCCGGCCTGCTGCCTGCGCTTCAGAAACACGTTTGAAATACTTTTTGACCATTCGTTTTGACATTGTATATCCCTCCTTGGTTAGAGGCCGGAGCCTCACACTTCCTCTAATTCCTCGCCACAATATGGGCAATGGTAAATTACACTTTCTTCGTTCGCGCCTGTGCAAAACAACCACTCATATTCCGCTGGGCTATATCGGATGAAATTTAACGTGTTAGGTCTGCCTGAGCACTCGTGCGTTCTCTCGTCTGGCATGTGTGTTATCTCTCCTTTGGTGGGCCTAAACCCTACTTTTTGAATCCTTTGATCCATTTGTCATCCTTGTATATCTCTACTGCCATGTTTGCCGGCAGGGTCAGTAGATCCAACGCCTTTTTCATGCAACTAAGCATGCCGTATTCGTGGTTCACGCTTTCCGTTACTTTGCCGGCGCGGTTGTATATGTCGATCCGGTACACGTTTATCCACTCCTTTGTGTGGTATTCCCTTCCTCTGTTATCCCTTAATTGCATATTTGATTTTTCCTGATTCCAACTGACGTTTCATATGCTCCCTGCGGCTTAATGGTGGACGAGATACCGCCTGTTTCGGACTTTCACCCTCGGATAACCTCCGCATGAATGTGCTGTATGATACGTTGTTAGATGCCGCAATCTCTTTTAAATCCACCCATTTCAGCTCATCACGTTTAAGATTCGTTTTGTTCCTCATCGGCTCAGTAGCGGCTTTTTTCATGTCCCAACCCAATGTCGCTACCCTGCGGTAGTAATCCGCCTTACTGATCCCGTTTGATTCAGCTATTTCCGGCCAATCTCCGTGTTTCTGCCGTTCCTTGATCGGCTTGCTGATTGCGTCTTTCATGGACCATCCAAGTTTTCTAACTCTATCCTCTAAAACTCGATTTCGAATTCCATTAGCTGCCGCATCCGCATATTGCTTGGGTGTGATAACGCGATGTTCGTAACTCATATCCGTCACCCCTTGATTGATTTTCTAGGACCAACTGTAAGGTACTGGCTCAGGTTTTGGATTTGTTGCCCTACCGGACATTCGCTTATGCAAATTTTCTCTAGCCGAGATGAGTTGGTGCCGTTACGCTTATTCATCTGGATTCTAACGTCACACGAGTCGCAGTGCTTGAAGGTTTGAATATCAATTTGTTCTAACGCCTCAACCCTGCTCATAGGCCCTTCAACTTTCTCCACCCGACCTTCCAAGTAGGACAAGTCAACCCTCTTAGTTTTAGGTTCCGTTGGTAGAGTAGCGGCTTTTATCGGTGACATACCAGAGTACACCCTATGCTGAAATACTTTATATCCAACGTTATTGGCTTCTGCTATATCCCTGTATTGCTTCCAGCCTGTTCCGTTCATGTAGTAACACCACTCTTCCGCCGTGTTCTTGATGCTTTCTTGCGGTCTACTTTTTCCGTAGCCGCTCTTTCGTGACCCCATCCGCTTTTTACCCTGGCGTAATATGTCGCCTTTGGAATGTCGTTCTGTCCGGCGATCTCCGGCCATTTTCCGTGTTTCTCATGTTTCCGTACCGGATCTGTTACCGCCTCTTCGATAGGCCAGTTATATCGTCTCACCCGTTCGATCAGGTGCCCTTTGCTGATATCGTTCTTGGCTGCTGCCTTGATATCGTCTTGAGTGATTTCACGAGTCATTGATAACTGACGTGCTTCGAATCCGCAAAATGGGCACCGATACAAGTCCGTCCGGATCTCCAACATGTCCGATGTACACTTATAACATGTGATAATCATGACCCTGACGCCTTCCAGTGACGTTCTACTGCCCGAAGGTAATCTACGGGTACCCGCTTGCTTGGAACCTCGTAGGCGTGAACGTCGAAGTCCGAGATGTGAATACTTGACCCTTGTTTACGTTTGTAAGCGTCCCAGAAGAACCTCAGGACCGTGTATGGCAGTAAATATGTCTTATGTTGCTTCCGAAACTCTACCAGCAGGAACGATACTCCGTTCATCTTGTGAGCTTTCAACAAGTACTCGACTTGATGGTCCTTAAGATTCTTGAGCTGGAACCGATCCAGACTTGTTATCGACTTTGCCTCGAAAGCAATTCCTCGTCCCGTTTTCAAGATCCCGTCATAGTCAACGGTGGAAGGTTCTTCGTAATACCCTTCAACCACTGTAGATCCAGCCACTCTGACCACCTTGACCGGAGTAGGCCGCTTGTTTACCACGGCCAGTCCTAATTTGTCGTATCTATCGTTTGAAAAAGTTATGATTGCTTCAAATCCCATCCCACGATTGCCTTGAAGTGTCATTGTGGAACCTCCTGTTTTTTACTTGCTTGCTGTTCAGCTGCAAAACGCATCATTTCTTCAAACTCTTCTTCCGATAGTCCCGGCTCGTCCGGATTAGGACTTGCTGAGACCACATCAATTTTGGGTTTTCCGTTTCGTCCTCTGCCTGCCGCAGGCGAATTCTCCTGTTTCCAAGGTTCATCAATCCCATTAGCTTTCCAATTCTTTAAGATGCCTCCGACATATCTAACTGTACGTTTACCAGAGAGAACAGCGGCTTTCATAGCTTCTGCGACCCACCGATTTCCGTAATCTCTTTCCAAACATGTTATTTGGTCTGATATCAATGAACTGAGTGTTCCAAATCCCTCGGATTCAAATAATCTAAAAAGATTAACATCATCAAGACCACGACCAGCATCTAAGATCTTTTCTGTTCTGTTCTCTTCGTTTCTCTTCTCTTCTGTTCTCTTCAGTTCAGTTCTGTTCTCTTCAGTTCTATTCAGTTCTAGGGGAATATTTCGGAACTGCTCAGAAACTCCGGGAACTTCCGGGAATCTCTCGGAATAATCATCAGGTGGATCAGGGAATTTAGAGCGTGTTCTCTTGTGTAAACCGGACTGGTGGGCCTCGAAATTCTCGATCTGCACCACTTTTTGCCCTTCGCTCTCGTACCATTTAATCAATCCTGCCGCCTGTAAATGCTCCAGTGACTCGTTGACATCGGCTTTGGTCTTGTCCAACATCGGAACAACCAACGCAAGTACCTTTGCTGGAGTCCCGGCAAGACGACCGAAGTCGTCTGTATGTGGGATCATCCAAGTGAAAAGCAACATGTCAAAGATATCTGGCAATTCGTTCACTTTTTCGCTTATGGAAATTACTTTTGAAATCATTCGCTTCTCAGCCATCGAAAACACTTCCGTCCGTTTCCTTGTAGTTCCGGGAATTTCCCGGAAGTTCCAAAGCGTGATTGATTATCGCAGCGAGTAAACGCCGCATCCGTATGCCTTCTATTGTTCCATCAAACATCACGTGACACTCTTTGCAAAGGTGGGCCAGATCGTAAACCTGAGTCCGATGATCTATATGGGTACGCCCCGTAAGATGAGCGCGGTCAATCGCCCGCTTATCTCCGCAGGATTCGCATATGCCCCGTGAACGTTCTTTCACTTGCTTGTCCACCGCGTCGATAATGTCACCCTTCTGCTTCTGGGTCAGTTTGACTCGCTTACTCTTTAACTGTTGCGATTTAGGGTATGGCCTGAAATCTGTCATGTGCTCCGCCTCCCTTACCCCAACTTGATTTGCCGCTGAGTAGTTGGTATAATTACGTTAATTGAATTAAAGAAGTGGTTTGAATGGCGGTTGCGTTCTCTAGACGTAGCCGCTTTTTTATGTCCACAAAGCTCGTCATAATGTTCCTTGCATCCTTCACAACAAAACATTATCTTCTTACGTTTAACCGCTTGGATGTTATACCTCGAAATCGGAACTTCGCAATTCATGCAGTGCCCTACTGTCATGCCTTGAGTCAAATACTCTCGATCATCCACCGGATTATCCACTGCTTTCAACAATTTCTGAAGTCTGAGCGACTTGAGTCGGAAGTCGGCTTGTTTATGGACATCAACTGCGTCCGCCAGTTGTTTATATGTCTGAAGAAGCTGTGCACGTAGCGCCCGGCGCTGACGATCCTTTGTATTCTGGTTCATGCTTGTCCCTCCCGGAGTTGTAATTTATAGTTCAAAAACTCAATATCTTCATCAAACCAATCGCCTGTACCGGGTTGAGCCTTTGCCTTCAACCTTTCCAGTTCAACGATCCGCTTGCGAATCTCCATCCGTTCATACAATCTCTCGAGTGTCATAAGCGCCCCGCCTTATCTGCCAATTCTGTGTACACATCATCAAGCACTTGAAGGTATTGAAATTTGTTTTCGTTTGGCCAATCCATTCGCATAATCGCATGAGCTTGCGTTCCGTAAAATTCGAGATAATCTTCGTCAGCATGGATAAAGCTTTCTACCAACCTCTCACGAAAATGCTGGAGCTGTTGGAGTGGAACCGCTCCAGGGAAAATCCACGACAATGCGTTTTGCTCAATCACTTCTTCCATTCTGTTCACCCTTTCTTAAAATGACATTTGGCGATTAGCCTCTTCGATTTCGCGTTGTAGCTGACCGGGGAGCTTCCAAGATTCAATATGTTCTAACGCTCTGTCAAAACTCTTAATTAGAGTGTTGTGATAGGAGTTAATGTTGAAGTAACCTTTGTAATCCCTCCACAGCGCCTTGTATACCCTGCTGCGTAATCCCTTGTTTCGGTATGCCTCTGAGTTTCTTCCCCCGAGCAATTCAGTTACGACTTTATGAGACGTTGATTGAAGGGAGAGAAGTTGACCATGTTCAATTGTTGTGTTGTTTTCGATACGATGAAGGCGTTGGTCGAATTCCTGCGTTCGTATATCCAACATAATAATTGATTGAAGCTCCTGACTTATTGCCGGATATTTGTTGGCATTATAACTGCCTGTCCGCCGTATCTCTGGCAGTATTTCATCAGCCACTTTCATTTGAAAATCTTCCGCTGCAGCGTTCTTTGCTTTCATAGCTAATCTATAGAAAATATTTTCAGGTATGAACGATTCCTTCGACACTTCTGTCGAAAACCTCAAGTCGTTCAGGTATTGGCGAACGCGATCCCACTTTACGTATTCAACTCCTTTTGACGTGTCCGTAAAACCAAGCCCTCTTGCGGCATCTTCGAGATTAAGCTGCGCAATTCCCTTTTCATCAATGAACCCTCGAACACCACTTACTGTCATCAAGTCTTTTCTATCTTGTTGATACATCGAAATCCACCTCTCTATTCATTTCTTCGAACTGCGCTACCCACTCGCGTTTTATCAGTCGTTTTCCTCCGAATTTAAAACTTTTTAGTTCTCCAGAGGAAAGACGACGCATTATTGTTGCTCTGCTTGCTTTAAAGTGAGACATGCAATCTTTGATCGTCATTAGTTCGGATGACAATGTACTCACCCCTTTCAATTACGAGTAATGTTAGACCTGAAGAACTTCACCTAACATAAAGTTAGGATTTCCCTCAAAAAAAATGATCTCACTAATTTGACATTCGAGAGCCTCAGCAAGTTTAACAGCTTCCTCGAACGTGGTTTTCTCAGGATAGTCTTCGATTCGTTTATAAGTGCTGTTATGAATGCCTAATTTCGCCGCCATTGCTGACTTTGTATACTTTCTGTAGGCTCTCCATTCCCTGAGTGTTCGCCTCACCATGGTTGGTCACCCCCTCCGGTGAATTCAATATACCAAACTTAAAGTTAGACTTCAAGCATAATTTTGTTTTTTTTAAGTATAAGTTAGATTTATTGTGGAAATATTAGAATTTTAATGATAGGATGAATACATAATTTCAAAAGAGGAGAATCGACGTGAAGAAAATATCTTTTGCAGAGAATCTTAAGAGGTACCGCGAAAAAAGAGGGCTCACCAAAGAGGAATTAGGTGAACGAATCGGAGTTTCAGGTGTGACGATTGGATATTGGGAATCAGGCAGAAATGAACCTAGAATGGGGAAAGTCGACCTGATAGCTAGGGTGTTGGATATAACAATCGACGATTTATTGTTTGATCTTCCTATGTTTGGTGCCGAATTAGAAATACATAATAAAGAAATTACAGAAGATCAAAAAAGAGCAATCGAACTAATTTTATCCCTGCCTCCAGAGGAAGTAAAAATGTTCAATATATTGATGGAACGTTCATTGGACAAAGAAGACAACTGATTTTTTGAGGTGATCAACATGGCAAAAAAGAAAAAGGTTAATATCCGAGAAACAAAATCAGGCAAATTCACCTATCGTTATGACATGAAGGACCCCATCACTGGGAAAAGGATACAGAAAGAAACGCCTGCATTTGATTCGTATGATGATGCATTTAATGAATCAATCCGAATTGACGCTGAACTAATGTACGGCATGCTTATAGATAAATCAAAAATAACATTCAGATACTGGGCTGCGGAATGGATTGAAGAGTATTCAAAAAGCGGTGTCGGGAAAAGTACTGTTGCTACTCGTAAAAGCATGATCAATTTAGCGGATGACATGTTTGGATCAATGTATATCCAAGAGTTCACCGCATTTTATCTCCAAGACGTTTTTGACAATCTAAAAGAAGATGGGTATGCGAGGAGTTCTCTGGTTAGCTTGTATGTTACTTTAAAGATGATCTTCGAGAGAGCTATGAAGCATGATCTTGTAAGGAAAAATGTTGTCCTCCATGTGAAAGTGCCTAAATATAAAAAAACTGTCGAAGAAGTTGAGTTGGACAATGATATTCCTCGTTATTTAGAAAAAGATGAGTTGATTCATTTTTTAAAAACCTCTCTAACCGCTTCAAGCAAACAAGCATTTCGTATTTTTTTTGTTTTGGCCTATACCGGCGTCCGGATTGGGGAGCTATGCGCCTTGAAATTGAGCGATTTTTCAGAATTCGGCAAAACACTTTCAATAACAAAAACTTTGTACATCCCTAACTCCCTAAAAAATTATGAGATAGGACCACCTAAAACACCGTCGTCCGTAAGGAAAATAACGATTAGCCAAAGCGTTGTAAATATTCTTAAAGAGCAATTGGAATATAAGCAATCATTATTGCGCCAGCACGGGAAATGGTTTGATGACCACAACTTCATTTTTTTTAACGAACACCAATATCTTGGATACCCAATGCCGATGAGTACGATCAGAGGGATTATGTCTGATATTTTGGAGAAAGCTGATTTGCCCGAAAGCATAACGCCCCATCTATTGAGACATACATTCACATCCTTAATGGCCGAAGCAAAAGTGGATCTGCCGACCATTCAAGATATGTTGGGGCACGAAGATGACAGAGTGACAGAAAGAGTCTACCTACACGTGACGCAAGCTAGAAAACTTGATGCTGCGGACAAATTAGACGCTCTAATTGGGGACATATTTTAGGGTTTGTGGGTGGATCGTGGGTGTTGTGGTATAGAAAGCCTTGATACATAAGGGTTTCAAGGCCATACTTCTTTATCGGACTGATAAAGCATTTTTGAAAGCCTTTACAAAAACAAGGTTGACATTTAATGTTTTTTAACCAATCCTGTCGTATGAAGAACTTTCTATTGCTATATTCTGTAATACTAAGGCATACTCTAGGCAAAAGAAAGAATCCTCGTAGATCTTGTTCAAAAGTCCGCTTTTGAACAAGATCTGGTAACATCCCGGCGTTTCAAAACCTTGTAAATGCTCTATATTAATTAAGATAGCCATCTATTTTTAATACTGCTTCATGGATCATACATAGGTCGGCTTAATTGAACTAAGGAGAGTTGATGCTTGGATAGAATAATAATGAAACGCCTGCTCCGGGGCTTATGGGTTATCATTGCGGCCGTTCTGATCGCCGTTGCCATATACTTGCTGTTCCCGCTTTTGTACCCTTTTGCGATTGCCTGGATTATCGCCTATGCCATGAATCCTTTAGTGAAACTGCTTCAGCATCGAGCACGATTCCCGCGCTGGCTGGCTGTAACTCTTTCACTGATCCTTTATTTTGGAGCCATTGCGGTGGTGCTGTCTGCGGCGATTACCCGCATGGTAAAAGAAGTCATTTCACTTACGACAAGCTTTGATCTTCATGTTGATGAGATCAAGGACACGTTTGTGCGCTGGACCCAGAATGACACCATTCAAAGTTTGACTGCGCAGATCAATGAATTTTACAAGGAAAATCCCAACTACCAGGAAACCATCAACAGCAATATTAGTAAAACAACTGAAACGGTGGGTACAGCCGTCACAGATCTGGTCACCGGATTTTTCAACATGATTCTGAGTCTGCTGACTTCCCTGCCTAACATGGGCGCGGTATTAATCGTTGTTCTATTGTCTACATTCTTCATTAGCAAAAGCTGGACCAGGCACAACATCACCGTATCGGGATGGGTCCCCTCTTCCATTCGCAAGCCGATATCCGACATATGGACCGACCTTAAGAAGGCACTGTTTGGATACGCAAGAGCACAATTGATCATGATCTCGATTACAGCACTATTCGTTATGATTGGACTACTTATATTGCAAGTTAATTCAGCCTTCACCATTGCTCTGATGATTGGTTTGGTCGATCTGCTTCCTTATCTGGGTGTTGGCCTTATCATGGTGCCTTGGGCAGCGTACCTCTTTATGAATGGGGATCTGTATCTGGGTATTGGCATTAGTATTATCTATCTGATCTTACTGATCGCCCGTCAGATTATTGAACCGAAGGTACTTGCAAGCAGTGTAGGGCTCGACCCACTTGCCACGCTGGTTGGCATGTTTGTAGGTTTGAAGTTGTTTGGTGTTCTGGGCTTGATCATTGGCCCTGTCAGTCTCGTGATTCTTGATGCGTTCAATCGGGCTAACGTATTACGCGACCTCAGAACGTATATCATCAACGGACGTGTCCGATGAGGCATCATCTTATGAGCACCCAGGAAAATAGAAAAGGCTTCGTTCAACAGAAATCATCTGGTGAGCGGAGCCTTTTTCCATTATGCATAACAACTGGTGTTTCATTTCGGACGACGATAAAACGTAATTTTTCCACTTTTCATTTTTTTCTCCAGCCATCCCAGGAAGAACAGACGGTAAACCGGACGTGTTAATGGAAATATCAGTGTAAACCCGATCAGATCCGTTACAAAACCTGGAATCAAGAGCAAGAAACCACCGACAAAAATAAAAAGACCATCGACCATTTTTCTGCCAGGTACCTTGCCACGCTCCATCTCGGATTTGGCGTCCACAAGTACTTTTCGCCCTTCAAACTGCAACATTGCTATACCAATCAAGGACGTGAGAATCATGAGAAGCAATGTCTTTCCGGCTCCGAACCAGTCACTCATCAGAATAAAACCAAATAATTCAATCACCGGAATGATTAAGAGTAAAGCCCACATCCATTTTCGCATTGACGTATTACCCCTTTCCCAAAAGCCACACCTTTTCAAGCGCGCTGTATAGCTCAGAGGCTGCCTTATCCAGCCGAACTGGCTTCCAGTCTCCATTTACCCACACATGCTGGGTAGAACCTGTAACTAGCCGTTCTCCAGGGAGCGATTCATCAGTTGACCATACCCGTTCTCCAATCGCCATATGCTCATCAGATTCTTCAGACATGCGTCTTACGTCATACTCATAATTCAGTCGCAGACCACTAAATGCAGCAATACGGGTGAAAATGATAATCTCATCATCATATCGGGCAGGCTTGTGATACTTCACATCCAGTCCGGTTACGGGAAGCAGTAACCCCTGTTCCTCTATTTTACGATATGTATACCCCATTTGGCGAATCATCTCAGTTCGACCGATTTCAAACCAATTCAAATAGTTCGCGTGGTAGACCACGCCCATCTGGTCACTTTCTTGATAGCGTACACGAAGACGTGCCGCATACCAGCTGCCATTGCTCTGTTCTCGCACGTTATCGGCCTCCTTCGTTATATCATTCATACGTGTTAAATGGTTGTAAAGTGTCAATAAGATGGAAAAAAAGCAACGGGACAAGAACGCCCCATTGCTTCTTTCCTGTTGCTTCTCCATCCAAGACGCTATTAAGCGTTGTTTGGAATTTGGCTTACTTTAATCAGGTTGGTAGAACCGGAACGACCCAAAGGTACACCTGCTGTGATCACAACCAGGTCTCCTTCTTTAACAAGTCCGGATTTTACGCCGCCTTCAATTGCGTTTTCGAACAAAGCATCCGTGGAATCAACCAGTCTTCCTTTGACAGGAGTTACACCCCAAGCCAGAGCCAAACGACGGGAAGTTCTGTCTTCCGTTGTCACAGCGATAATCGGAGATTCTGGACGATACTTGGAAATCATGCGTGCAGTGTGTCCTGATTCAGTCGAAGTGATGATCGCTTTTGCGTTCAAATCTTGAGCTTGGAGAGCAACCGATTGGCTGATTGCTTCTGTAACTGTTGTTTGTTGAGCAACACGTTGTTTCAGGTACAACTCTTGGTAAGGCAGAGCAGATTCTGCTTTTTCAGCAATACGGGACATAGTCAGAACAGATTCAACCGGGTATTTACCCGCAGCTGTCTCACCGGACAACATGATTGCGTCCGTACCGTCGAAGATCGCATTCGCAACGTCACTTGCTTCCGCACGTGTTGGACGCGGGTTACGCTGCATGGAATCCAGCATTTGTGTTGCTGTGATAACCGGTTTACCTGCAACGTTACATTTTTGGATCATGCGTTTTTGTACCAATGGTACTTCTTCCGCAGGAATCTCAACACCCAGGTCTCCACGAGCAACCATCAGGCCGTCAGACACTTCAAGGATTTCGTCGAGGTTATCGACACCTTGTTGGTTTTCGATTTTGGAGATGATTTGGATATGTCCAGCATTGTGTTTTTCAAGCAATTCACGAATCTCAAGTACGTCACTTGCTTTACGTACAAAAGAAGCCGCGATGAAATCGACACCTTGTTCGATACCAAATACGATATCGTTAGCGTCTTTTTCGGTGATACCCGGCAGAGAAATAGCAACGCCCGGAACGTTAACACCTTTTTTGCTTTTGATCGATCCGCCGTTAACGATACGGCATTTGATCTCGGTGCCTTGCACTTCCACCACAGTCAGTCCGATCAGACCGTCGTCGATCAGAATTGTAGATCCCGGTTCAACATCATTCGGAAGATCTGTATACGTAATGGAAAGACGTTCTTTGGTGCCCAGAATTTCTTCTGTTGTCAAAGTGATGTACTCGTCTTGAACCAATTCGATTGGTTCAACTTCGAGTTTACCTGTCCGAATTTCCGGTCCTTTGGTGTCCAGCAGAATCGCTACTGTTTTGTTCAACTCTTCGCATGCTTGGCGAATCGCAATGATCCGTCCGCCGTGCTCATCGAAATCACCGTGGGAGAAGTTCAGACGGGCCACATTCATACCGGCCATAATCAATTTTTTGGTATTCTCCAGAGATTCACTGGATGGACCAATGGTACATACAATTTTCGTTTTACGCATTTTGGGTTTCCTCCGATTTTAAAGGTATTACTCTTTATCTATTTTTCTTTTTCCAACTATTAAATTTACTATACTTTTGCTCATTTGTATAGGAAATTCGTCACATTATTCAGCATTTCCCGACAAATTACTCGCAACATCGACTTCTACAAGCTCTTGAGGGGTTTCAATGGATGCTTGAGGTTCAAACGTGACCGATCCAATTTTACGGAATTTCTCATAACGATCCTGTTTCAGTTGATCCCCGCTCCAACCCTTCATATCGTCGAGATGACGGACCAAAGCTTCACTGATGAAAGCAGCAGACGCTTCATAATCCCGATGAGCACCGCCGCGTGGCTCAGGGACAATCTCTTCAATGACTTCCATCTCCAGCAGGTCTTTGGCTGTTATTTTCATTGCTTCAGCCGCCTGATCTGCCTTGGATGCATCCTTCCAGAGAATAGAAGCAGCGCCGTTCGGAGAGATTGCAGAATAGATCGCATGTTCCAGCATCAACACACGATTACCCACAGCCATAGCGAGGGCACCGCCGCTTCCACCTTCGCCGATGACCACAACAATAACAGGAACCGATAGCTTCGCCATTTCCATCAGGTTGCGAGCAATCGCTTCCGATTGACCTCTCTCTTCTGCAGTATTACCCGGATACGCCCCTTTAGTATCAATAAACGTAATAATAGGACGGCCAAATTTGTTCGCTTGTTTCATCAGACGCAGTCCTTTTCGGAAACCTTCTGGATGAGCGCTACCGAAAAAGCGGGCGATATTATCCTTCGTGTCTTTCCCCCGCTGTTGTCCGATTACCGTTACTGTCTTTCCATTCAACTTGGCAAGTCCGCCAACAACCGCAAGATCGTCTCCGAACATGCGATCACCGTGCAGCTCAATGAAGTCCGTAAATATCAGCTGGATCAGGTCCAGCGCCGTTGGGCGCTGCTGATGACGGGCCAGATGCATCTTCTGAGCTGCTGTTATGCCAGTGTAGATCTCTTCTTCAAGTCTATGGTAACGTTCTTCCAGGCGGGCAATCTCGTCCGTGAAGTCGATCCCTTTTTCCTGTCCAAACTGTACGAGTTCATCAATCTTTTTGCGCATCTCAACCAGAGGCGCTTCATATGGCAACTCACCCGCCATTTAGACCCCTCCTTTTTCACTATGCATATCCAGAAGCTTGCCAAGAGTGGCCCGAAGCTCTTTCCGGTGCACAACCATGTCCAACTGACCATGTTGCATATTAAATTCAGCCGTTTGGAAATCATCAGGTAACTTCTGACGGATGGTCTGTTCGATAACGATTCTGCCGGCAAAACCAAATACAGCGCCAGGTTCGGCAATATTAATATCGCCCAGGCTCGCAAAACTTGCCGAGACTCCACCTGTCGTTGGGTCCGTAATGACCGAAATGTACAGCCCGCCCTGTTCATCCAAACGGGATAAAGCTGCGCTTGTTTTGGCCATTTGCATGAGACTGAGAATACTCTCTTGCATCCGGGCACCACCTGATGTTGAAAAAATAATCAATGGTAACCGTTTTTCTGTGGCATGCTCAATGGCACGGGTAATTTTCTCCCCTACAACAGAACCCATGCTGCCTGTGAAGAAATCAAAGCTCATGACAGCCACAACTACAGGCAGGCCATCAATGGTTCCTTCCCCCGTAATTACAGCTTCCTTAAGACCTGATTTCAGGCGCTGTTGTTCCAGTTTGTTGCTATATCCAGGAAAGCCAAGTGGATCAACCGATATCATATCAGCATCAAATTCAACAAATCCTTGATCATCAAGTACCATAGCAATGCGCTCCATAGCGTTAAGACGCATATGGTAACCGCAGGCAGGACATACTTTCAGATTTTTCTCCAATTCCTTGCTATATTGAATCGTGCCGCATTTGCTGCACTTGTTCATAAGCCCTTCAGGTATTTCACGTTTTGGGCGTTCTAGGACTTCCTGGCCTTCGCCGGGAAGTGCACGCTCGGAAGGTATGGTAGCGTACTTCCGTTTCTTCTGGAATATATCTTTGAACACAACTACACCTCTCCAGCCGTTGATTTGATGGCCGCAACCTGCAGATCGCTGCTTGTGGCAGCTTCATCCGCGTGCTACGGTAAACCGCTTACGACCCACACGCTGCCATGGGCCTTGTCCAGCATTCACAACAAAAAAATCCGCCGGTACAGGGCAAGGATCACCGGCTTCTGTCAGCACGATTGATGTTACCTGCAAAAACCGAAAGATTGTTGCGCCGATGTTTGAATCTATCTTGGTAGGGTCTCCGGGAGCAACCAGGTCGGTCCTTGTCCTAACAAAAAAAGAAGGAAGGACAGCAGCATACAATACATGCAAGTCGATTCCTCTCTCCGCTTACGCGATTAGTCCCTTATGTACCGATGGTACTTCTTCATCTGCCAAGGCACGTTGATGTCGAACAAATCAGGAATGCAAAATGGAATTCAGCACTTCCTGGACCTCTTCCAATTCCCCAGAAGGGACGCGAATCTCAAATTGCTGCTTGGATAAACTGATGGGACGGGTCTGTACCAGAAAACCTTCTTCCGAAAGCTTGGTCTTGATCTTGTCCGCAACCTTTGCTGTCGGTGCAATGTAAATCACCGTCCACATGCCTTGTCCGCCCCCTAAGCTAATGTTCAGAGCCCGTATATTGGACTAATGATAACATACCTCACTTTTTTTCTGCAAGAAAGGGTTCGGGACCTTTGGGGAGAATTTGGGATCATGAGGGACATTAGTCCCCCACGAATAACTCATATGGTTGACGAAATCTTCTTGTTCATACCTCTTCCATAAGCAGCCGCAAGCTTATCAGGGCAGCGTCAGCCGCCCTTGAAGACCTTCATATGAGCCATTAGATTGATCATAACAGACAAGCATGGAAATACAGGGGGTTAAAGGTCTGAGGGGTATTTTTTGGCTTTAATATTTTTGTGAGCAATCCGGGCAGAAGCCGCAGCGGCCACCCCTGCGACCAGATCATCCAAAAAGACATGAATGGCTGTTGTGTGTTCGTTCAAATCATGAATTACACCTATTTTTTCTTTATCCAGGTAACCAAAGCTGGTTAAACCAATCATACCATACACATGAGTAATGCCGAGGGCCAGAGTCTCGTCCACTCCATACAGGGATTCATCCGCTTCCATAATAGCCTGTAACGGTTGGGGCAAGAGCTTTTTCTCCGCAAGTTCGTCGAGAGCAATACCCGTATAGAGCGTATATTGCACCTCTCGTTTCTGGAGAACGGATTTCACGCTGGTTACACAGTCGTCCAAGGTCAGTTCGGGGTGGTACCCTTTTTGCAGACGGTATACAATTGCTGCGATTGCATCAATCCGTACACCCCGCCGGGCCAGCATGGCTTCTACGATTTCATATGACATATCTCGACCTCCCGCATCAATCCCCCGAGGACCGCGAGGTCCTTCGGTGTTCTCAAGTGTATGCAGCAACCTGTTAAAATGTTCATAAAATGTGCGGATGGTTAAGACCAGTCGCACCCTGGACATGTTGCAGGATTGTACATTCCGCTCTGGTCTGTAGCTGGCCTATAAAAAGTCTGTAATTTGTTTGTTTAAACCCTGTCGTCAGTGAACCGCGCTCGCACTAAAATAATCAAAAAAAACCTGTTCAGCATTGAGCTAAACAGGTTTTTTTTATGGAATAAGAACCATCAATTACACGGGACAGTCTTTTATTTAATCTTGACCGTACCTTCACCCAGCATTTTCTCCATATCGGAGAACAAGGTTGGTGATGGCTTAATCCGGTAGGCATCACTCAGCGCAAGCAGCTTCTGCTGCTGCTCATAGAAGAGCACTGTCGCCACAGGTCCGGGATGCTCCTGAAGCAGCTGCTTCAGACGTGCCAGAAGCTCAGGCTTCTCCGCATGCGGGGCAATCTTCACGAACACCCGCTGCTCCACAGCCCGCGGTTCGCGGCTCTGCGCCGGGCTGCCTGCCGCCTCAGCGGCACCGCCAGGGCGGGAAGCCGCCGCCGTGGCTGCGCCCGCTGCACCGCTGCGCGTCGCTGCCGAGCCTTGGCTCCCGCTGCTACGCGCACCGGAAGCATCCCCGCCTGCGCTGCTGCGCTGCGCTTCGGCTCCTGCACCCGCTGGCCGCCGCGGCGAAGCCGCCTGCGCCGGGCGCGAAGAGCTGCCGCTGCCGGGCTTGACGCGCCGGTCGCGGCTGCGCAGCTGCTGCTCCAGTGCCGCCGGTGACAACGGCACCACTTCCTCAGCCAGCAGCTTAAACCCTTCGTCCTGCTGCTGCACTTTGGCACGCACGACGAGCAGTTCACCTTTCCCGACATGCTGCTGGCTACGCCGCCATACCTCGGGAAAGAGAACCACTTCACAGCGTTCAATCTGGTCTTCCAGCTCCATGAACGCCATAGCTTTGCCCTGTTTCGTCGTAATCGACTTCACGGACACAACCATACCCGCAGCGACGGTCATCGTGTCGTCTGCAGCCTCGGTCAGCTCCATGATCCGGTCAGCCCCACTCGATTCCAGCACATCTTCATAGTCATCCAGCGGATGCCCAGAGAGATACAAACCTAACAACTCTCGCTCTAGCTCCAGTTGCTGCCCTGAGGAATAAGGAGGAATTTCCGGATATTCAATCTCCCAGTTTGGCGTCTCAACAAAGTCGAACAATTGAATCTGCAGATCCTCACGTTCCTTGCGCCATTTCAACGCTGCTTCAACAGTCTCATCCAGCATCGCCAGCAATTGGGCCCGATGCCCAGGTAATGTGTCAAAAGCTCCAGCCTGGATCAGCGATTCAATCACACGTTTGTTGCATACACGCAGATCCACACGACGACAAAAATCGAGCAAACTGTCGAACGGTCTCTCCTGCCTTACGATCATAATGCTTTCCATTGCCTGGGTACCGACATTTTTCACAGCGGCCAGACCAAATCGTATTGCACCCGTTAATTTTTCCTCATCCGGACTATCATTAGACACTGCAACGTTCTTCTCCGCAGAGGACAGTTCCCCATGCTCCTCGTGAGAGGAAGACGCTTCTTGTCCTTCGTCATTACCATTTTCCAATGAAGAAGCCGCCACCAATCCCGGTTCCTTCCGGTTGTCGGATGCCTCAGGCATGGTTGTCGCTGCCTGCCAATCATATCCACCACTGTCCTCATCGGGTCCAGGACCGGGATCATCCGGCAGGGGTGCTTCACCATATTCTGCTTGTTCCGAATGCCCATTATGCTCATGAACGCGATCTTCCCTGAAGGAACTCCCGTTACCATTCGCGGCATGTTCTTGGGAAGAGCTTCCGGCGTCACTCTTGGCATCTGCTCCCGCAGTCTGCTGCGATGCGCTGCTCTGATCCCCGGCTCCTGCGCTGCCGGACGGCACAAATACAGGTGTAAACAGAATACCGCTCTCATTCACATCCGGCGGAAGCACCTCCATGTCCATACGCCGACATTCCACTACGTACTCTGCCACTTTCCGATGACTGCCCATTACAGCTGTTAACATGGATGCCATAAAATGAACCGGATAATGCGCCTTCAGATACGCCGTCTGGAACGCAAGCACACCATATGCTGCGGCATGAGCACGCGGAAAGCCATAGTTGGCAAACTTGACGATCATATCATAGACCAGGTCTGCCTCTTCTTCGCTATACCCTTGTTTCAGGCTACCTTGTACAAAGTGTCCACGCTCCAGATCCAGCACTTCGCGTTTCTTCTTGGAGACCGCTCTGCGGAGCAAATCTGCCTCACCCAGCGAGAAACCCGCCATCCGGGAGGCTATCTGCATGATCTGTTCCTGATACACGATGATGCCATACGTATCTTTCAGGATAGGCTCGAGATCCACATGGGGGTAATCCACTTCAATCTGTCCATGCTTGCCCTGAATGTATTTGGATATGAACTCCATCGGACCCGGACGGTACAAGGCAAGTACAGAGATTACATCTTCAAAACTACTTGGCTTCATCTCTTTCAGCACACGGCGTACCCCGGCAGATTCCAGTTGGAATATGCCCATCGTGTCCCCTCGCCCAAGCATCTCGTACGTTAACGGATCATCATCGGGAATAAGACGGCAGTCCGGAATTTCTCCATGTTCCCCAATCCAGCGTACACACCGCTCAATGATTGAGAGGGTACGCAAACCAAGAAAGTCCATCTTAAGCAGCCCAATCGACTCCAGGTTTTCCATGGAATACTGGGTTAACGCTGTCCCTTCACTGCCCTCCTGAAGTGGCACCGCATCGGTCAGCGGGTCACGGGAGATAACCACTCCCGCTGCATGCGTCGAAGCATGACGTGGCATACCTTCGACCTTCATGGCCATATCCAGCAGCTCACGTGTCTTAGGCTTGGTTTCATACAGCGCCTTCAGTTCAGGTGTAGCTTCCATGGCCCGCTCGATGTTAATGCCGAGCTGCGCTGGAATCAGCTTTGCAGCCTTGTCCACTTCGCCGTAAGGCACATTCAGTGCACGTCCAACATCACGCACGGCCGCCCGAGCAGCCATCGTTCCAAACGTAATAATCTGGGCGACATGGGCTTTGCCATATTTATGCGCGACATAATCAATGACCTCATCCCGCCGCTCATCGCTGAAGTCAATATCTATATCCGGCATGGAGATCCGCTCGGGATTCAGGAATCGTTCGAAGAGCAGATTATATTTCATCGGATCAACATCGGTAATATGCAAAGTGTACGCTACCAGACTACCTGCCGAGGAGCCCCGGCCCGGTCCAGTAACAATGCCTTGTTTATGCGCATAGGCGATAAAATCCCAAACAATCAGGAAATAATCCGAGAATCCCATGCTGTCGATTATACCCAGCTCATACGCCAATCGTTGTTCGAGTTCGGATCGAAGCTCCGCATCTGTCCAACGCGTGGACTGCGCATAACGCTCCTCCATTCCTTCTTCGCACAGCTGACGAAGATACGCCGAAGGGCTGAGTCCATCAGGAAGCGGTCTGTATTCCGGCAAAATTGATTTGCCGAATTCCAGCTTCAACTCACAGGAATCCGCAATGCGAACGGTATTTTCCAGAGCTTCCGGTACATGAGGAAACAAACGAGCCATCTCTTCTTCACTTTTCAGATAGAGCTGATTGGTTCCAATTCGGAGCCGATTCTCATCATCCACCGTCTTGCCCGTTCCGATACAGATCAGCACATCCTGAAGCTCAGCATCCTCTTCCGACAGGTAATGCGCATCATTGGTCGCTACAAGCGGGATCTCCAGCTCAGCAGCCAGTTTGATCAACTGCGGATTTACCCTTTTTTGCTCGGAAAGCCCGTGATCCTGAAGTTCCAGATAGAAGTCGTCACCAAAGATATTTTTGTAGCGTAACGCCGCACGTCTCGCCTCTTCTTCTCTTCCATGCAGCAAATGTTGTGGTACTTCACCACCCAGACACGCACTTAGACAGATAATGCCCTCGTGATGGGCAGCCAGACTTTCCATATCTACACGGGGTTTGTAATGAAAGCCTTCAAGATGTCCAATGGAGCACAATTTCATCAAATTACGGTAACCCGTCATATTTTTGGCCAGCAAAATCAAGTGATGAATCAGTTGATCCTTGCGGCTTCCCCGCTCTTTGCGGGACCCTGCTGTCATGTATGCCTCGCACCCTATAATCGGCTTGATGCCTCGCTCCATACATGCTTTATAAAAAGGAATTGCACCATACATCACGCCATGGTCGGTCAGCGCAAGTGTCGTCATTCCGAGATCTGCAGCCTTATTCACGAGATCCGGAATACGCGCAGCGCCGTCCAGCAAACTGTATTCGCTGTGAACGTGCAAATGCACAAAAGAACTCATGTTTTTTTCTTCCTTTCGCCGCAGATAGTCACAGCATCGGATCTTCTGATCCGTTTGCTACCCTATCTATCTCATATATATGAATTAAATAAATAAAAAATGGAGTCTCTTTATTAGATTTTGTAACAACCTCTTAAAAGGAGACTTTATTATTCTATTTTATCATAACGTTCGGGGGCACGCCCATACAATAGAAGTACAAGCCGCTCCCCCTGTGACAGACCGAAGACAGGAGGTGTGCTGCTAGGTCTGAAAGGGGTGTTGCCAGTGAGCACATTTTTGTCCAAAGCCATTCTTGATTTCTTTATTGCGTTTGGAATCGTGCTGGGCGGCGCGATGATCGGAGGTATTGGAGCAGTGATCTCTCTTCAGCCTCCGACACAGACGATGCTCGATATTTCTGGGAAAATAAAGATATGGGCACTCGCAGCCGCTGTTGGCGGCACAATAGATCCCATGCGTGTCATTGAGAGCAATTTCCTGGATGGTAACCTGTCTCCGGCGGTCAAACAAATCCTGTATTTAATCTCTGCTTTTATGGGCGCGCATATGGGAACCGAGCTGGTGAAATGGGTGTGCGGCGGAGGCCGGAGCTAATATGAGACAGGAACAGCGTTCATGAGAATTCCGCCATTTTCCCGTTACCGCCCGCTGATGCGAATGACCGCTGTGTTTGTTCTGGGAATGATCGCTGGATGTGTCGTCTACAACGGCGTATTTCACCTGAGTTACAATGCGTTGTGGCTGAACAATCAGGAGCTGCAGCTTCAGCTGCATCAGAATGAGGAGGATATCAAAACGCTGAAAAAATACAGTAAACGCCAAACCGTTATCAAGGAAATCAAGGTCCGTGCAGAAGAATCGGATAAGGGGCCAGATGAGGCTTCTCTGAAAGTGATGTTACAGAAGCTCGGAGACGAACTTGAGGTACTTCGGGGCAGAGATGTATTCAACATCGATGAGTATAGTAAAATGACGAGAATCATGCTGAATCAGAAAGTGTACTCGGTCAGGGAAAAGGAGTACACCGTTCAGGTCAAAACGATGCTAGTTATGGAAGGGGTACTGCAAGTTTGGGTACAGATTCGCATGCACGTTCCTGCGTAACAGCAAAAAACTGCCCTTGTCTGCATCTCTGCATGGTACAATAAGGGCAGTAAATGCTTTCCAGAAAAGGAGCTGCGTCTTTGTGTTCATTGATGTACTCAAATATGCTCTAATCGCCATCTTTGCTGTTACCATGGTTTTTGCAGCCTTGAACAGTATTCGTTCACACAGAAGTTCGGATGCTGCCAGCGCCGGTCTGTACCGTTCGTGGACAAATATCTGGATGGGTGGCATGCTTGTTGTGCTTGCACTGATCCTGATGTTTGTCTTCACGGGTTCCACTTTATCTGTGGTTGTGGAAGCGCTATTTCTGATTATGGGTGCGTATAATGTATTTGCCGGAATACGTAACCGCAGTTATTATGCGAGGCTTCAACAACGGTCCAGTAATGGATCAGGTAAAACCTCCGGACAATCTGCATGATTCGTTGATGTGTTATCGTTCTGTCTGCAAAAAGAGAGTACTTCCCTTCATTAAGCGAAGCCAGAACCGCGCGACAGCGCAACCCGGCAGAGCTTCTCGATCAGGGAGTACTCTCTTTGTCTATGCCCAGGCAACGTACCCTGCTAGGCATGGTCAATCGACTGCAATGTCATTACCGCTTTGCATACCACACTGCCTTCACGGGTAACCACAATGTCCATTTTGCACGTTCGACGACTGGTTTCCAGAATTAACGGTCGAACCAGGATCTGATCCTCAATCTGAACCGGTCGAACAAAATACGTCGTTACATTATCCACCACATGGTCGTTCCCTGTAACATCCCACGCTGCCCGTCGGCCAGCCTGAGTCATCACATTCAACAGAACACCTTCGGAGATCGTACCCAGATCCGTTGCCATCTGAGGAATGATGAATCCGTGAAATAACAATTCGTTCTGTTCACCGCGCTCCTCGGCAAACCCGTTCCAGATCAGATGATCAAACGTCTCTCCCAGTTGTGGCTGCTTCTGTGCATCCCGCATGGCCTGAAGCACTTCCTTGCGTGTGACGGACGCAATCAGTTTGCGGTTCCGATCCACGATTGGCAGAAAATCGATTCCTTCCCAAGTCATAATCTGGGCAGCAGAAGCAAGAGATGTCTGCAATGAAGCCGTAATCGGGCGGCGTACCACGCATTTCTCAATACTTTGATCTTCTTTCAGCTCACTGACATCCTTCAGACTCACAATGCCGATGACCCGGTTCCATTCATCCACGACTGGAAAGCGATGTTCACCCGTCTCTGAAACCAACATATGAAAATCTGCGGCTGAACTGGTCACCTTCAATACCTGCAAGCGAGGTTTCTGACCAATGATATCCTCAACAAGCATAATTTTTTTCTTAATCAGCCGGTCGAAGATCGCACGGTTAATCATCGAAGCCACCGTGAATGTATCATGTCTGGATGAAATAATCGGTAGCCCAAGCTCGTCAGCCATAATTCTTACTTCACGACTTGTCCCAAAACCACCCGTAATCAACACGCCCGCTCCTTGTTCGAGGGCAAGCGAGTGAGCATCTTCACGGTTACCCACAATCAGCAAGCTTCCAGCGTCAATATAACGGGCCATTGCCTGTTCTTTCATCGCACCAATCACATACTTGTGCAGCGGTTTGGCGAGACCTTCGTTCCCCCCCAGCACATGGCCTTCCACAATGGTCACAACATCAGCAAAGGTCAACTGTTCCGACATGCCCCGAGGTCTCTTCTCGATCCGCACCGTTCCAATTCGTTCTTTGGTCACGACCAGCCCGAAGTTCTCCGCCTCTTTCACCGCACGATATGCTGTCCCTTCACTTACACCCAACTCCCGTGCAAGTCCACGTACTGATATTTTGCTGCCAACCTTCAGTTGTTCAATATGTTGAAGTAACTGTTCATGCTTCGTTACGTTCTCTTCCTGTCCGTCCAACTGTACCACCCCCGAAGATGCATCTGTACTATACTGTATCTATTATAACACGGCTTTAGGAAAATAACCCCATATCCTATCCCGCTCTCAGGGGAATGGCACCGAATGAGTTCACTCTTCCATGTTGTACGCTAATCCGTTATATACCAAAAAGACCGGACCCCTTATGCGCAAGGTAATCCGGTCTTATTCCAGAGGCAGAACCAACGCTGTTGGCCCTGACGTGCAGAATGTATTTCCACACCTTATACAGACTCGCTCCGCTCCTGCTTGTCCAGCAGTTTCATCTCCCACTGCCGCAGCTTCGCCCGGCGAACGGCTTCCAGTGCACGCTTCTTCTCTTCATCCACACCGAGAATAAAATGCAGATGTGCACCAACGATTAATAAAGAGAACAGCACCCATACGATGCCAAAAATATTAACCCAGTCCATTCCTCCAGCAAAGGAAATCCGCGGCAGTGCAATGACCAGCATCGACAACGCAATAAGCAGATAGATCACATGTTTTGCTTTTTTCAACCTCTTCACCATTCACAGCTCCTTCGTTCTTGATCGACTCTATATGTCTAGTCTATGAACGATAAGGAGCTAATATGAAGGTTCAGGTAAAAAAACAAGACAACCTTTTTGAACTACCTTTTTACGCTTCAGCGCCACCGTACAGATGACCCAGACTATCAGCAATAATTTTATTCACGTCTTCAATAATGACACTAAGGCGACGCTCCGCATCAAACAAGCGACGGATGTTCAGATTCAAGCTCAGTACTTCAAACAGTTTCTCCATTTTCTCCATCTCATCCGGAGCGGGCATATCCCCGCTCATCATACGTTGTTGCAATTCCATTTGTTGATCACGGAAGTTATCCAGCATTGCTTTTGCATCCGGATCAGCTTCAATCAGCTTCATCGCGGAAGTAATCTCTTCCACCTCGCTGCTTTCTCTCAGTGCTTTGGCCAAATCATTGGCTTTGTCATAAATGTTCACTATTATTCCTCCTCAGATTGGTTTGTTCATCCGTGTTAATACACGCTTTTCTCTCCTGTCAAACAAGGACGATCTGAAACAGGCCATCCATAACCTGCCTTAAATCAAATGCATTTAATCCATATGGGTCAATCACCAAGGGTTATATGTCCTCATATGATGAAGCACATGCCATGTTCAGATGCCGTTCAACTTCGAGATCAGACATCAAGTTGCCGCCCGGAAGGAGATCCGTGATGTCCACTAAAAAAGTAACGATTCAGGTTACCGGCTCGGGCATCCTGCAGGACGACGTCATCATGCTGGGCGAAGGGGTGCTTAAGGCGCTTAAAATCCCTTCAGGAAGGCCGCTTCAGCTGCAATTTGGCTCTTTCCGCCGCGAAGTCACTGTTATTCCGGTACCAAGGTATGACGGGCTGCGCATCAATCAGACAGTTGCCACCAAGACCGGTCTCGTTCCACGTTCGGTCCTGAGGGTATCCTATCGTTCAGCCAGCCGTACGCTTCGCCTTGGACCCTACATCAGTGTACTGGTTAGCCAGGATTATCCCGATCAGCCCGATCGGCCCTTTGGCTCCATCACGATGTTCTGTCAAGAACTGGTGAACGCCTGCCGTAAGCAAGGCGCCTATGTATCCTTTTTCACACCGGAGGATATTGGAGCGGTAACGGGTTATATGAAAGGCTGGGTGTATGATGACGGCTGGAAAAAGACTGTTCTGCCTGTAGCAGACGTCGTCAATAACCGGCTAACGTCCCGCAAGCTTGAGAACAAACCTAGCGTACAGCATTTTATGAAAGAAGTAAAATCGCTCTACGGCACGCAAACCTTCAATGAAAAGTTTCTGGACAAAAACGAAGTGTTTGACGCACTCAAGTCCATTTCAACGCTTAAACGAGTTCTTCCCGAGTCTCATTTGCTCAAGACGTCCGCCATGCTCAAGACGATGTGCAACCGACATCCGGTTGTATTTCTGAAGCCCGTACGCGGTTCTTTGGGCAAAGGGATCATCCGGGTCTCACGTCAGACAGACGGAAGCTTCCTGACTCTGGCGACTGGCGTCGGGGGTACCCGGAAACAAACGTATACTTCTCTGGATAAACTGTATGCCAGTATGTCTGGGAAAATGAAAACAACGCGTTATCAGATCCAACAAGGGCTGACTCTCATTGACAACAGTGGCAGACCCGTGGATTTCCGTGCGCTCGTGCAAAAAAACCGTACAGGTAAATGGAGTGTAACCTCCATCGTCGCCCGGATTGCAGGCGGGAGTCACTACGTATCCAATCTGGCACGGGGTGGAAGTCTAAGCACCGTCAAGGATGCTGTTGCCAAAACACAGTTGTCTGGATCAGCCAAAGCTTCCGCGTATGCAGGATTGCACACCGCAGCACTGGATATCGCAAAAGGGATCGAGAGTGCCATCCCTGCTCATTTTGGTGAACTTGGTATTGATTTGGCTCTGGACACCACTGGGCGCGTATGGCTGCTCGAAGTCAACTCCAAACCATCCAAGAATGATAATACACCACTGAGTGAGAGCAAGATCCGCCCTTCCGTCAAAGCCATGCTTGAATACTCTACGTACCTGGCGGGTTTTTGAAAAGTTATTCCCTATTGGAAACAAATCTGATAGAGGAGAGGTGCAGCGTAATGTTTCCATCATCTCAGACCAAGATACTGGCCATTCTGGTACGTGCAACCGAAGGCTCACCTCCCTTTACAGATGAACTTTTCTGCCGTCGTCTCAGTTTGGGGAGTATGCGATACGCCCTTCAGATTATTGTGATTCCGATATCGAATGATGCAGTCCATCTCCCTCTTCAATGGGGATATGTCTATCATCAAGGGAAGTGGAATTCGGTACCTGTTCCTGCAGTCGATCTCATTATGGATCGTTGTCTTCGCCCTATCTCCAGGTACGTCAGACAACAGCTTAGGGAATGGATACCAACCAACGGCACAGATCAACACCGTTATTGGTCTGCTTCCCTTCCAGGAAAATGGGAGGTACATCGTGTGTTGTCCCGAAATCCTGAATTGAGGTCTCAACTTGCTCCCACAACCCGGATCGGATCGCATATTCCTTGGGAAACATGGCTGGACCGTTGGCCCAAAGGACTGTTCTTCAAACCGGTATCCGGGACTCATGGCAAAAATACCTTTCGCCTGTCTCAGGGAGCGACTCCATCAACATGGGTCGTGGAGGGGCGTAACAAGGACAATGAACCCTTTTTTCTTACATTCAACCATACCCAGGTTGTATCTTCCTGGCTAGCATCACATCAGGCTGAGCGTAAGATGATCGTGCAGCCATATCTGGAGCTTAGCCATCATGGAAGAGCATTCGACATACGGGCTCTAATGCAAAAGAATGGGCAAGGTCGCTGGACGCTAACCGGATGTATGGTACGGGAAGGACCTGAAGGGTCACTCACGTCCAATCTTCACGGTGGGGGTAAAGCATATCCTGCCCACGCATATCTGCTCCAGCGATATGGAACGATCCGCACGGAAAATCTGCTGAAGAGCATCCGGCAGACTGCTACTCTTATCCCCACCCTGCTGGAAAGCCGTTTCGGCAGGTTAGCCGAATTGGGGCTTGATTTCGGAGCAGATGCAGAGGGCCAACTCTGGCTAATTGAAGTCAACTCCAAACCAGGCCGCACCTCATTCGCAGAAGCGGGCGACCGACGCATGCATACCCTGACTTATACCCGGCCGCTTGCCTATGCCCGTTATCTGTTGCAACAACATGTTCTCACGGACGTCATTCGTCCAATGAAATTGCCGAATACATCCAGCAAAGCTGGCCTGAAACCCATCCCGATTCACGGCGGCTGAGGCCCGCAGCGCCCGCTTGCCATGGAGCCCAAGGATCTTTTCAGGATAGGAGGATAAATCATGAGTTTGACCTTTTGCAATCTGCATTTCACCAAGCAACCGGATAAAGTGGTTTATGTATCCAACGCTTTAATGAAGAGCCTCAACCTGTCCGGCAAAAAAACGGTGCACCTTCGCTTCGGGCGTGACCGGGTACCTGCAACGATCAAACCAATCAAAAAAGCAGGTAAACATCTGTATCTCGCTTCAGGTATCCGTAATATGATGAACGTTCCCAAACGGGGCAGTATTTATCTCCGTAATTTGCAAAATGATGAGGTCCAGTTAGGTCCACTGATCGGCGTACTCTCTGATGGGCCTGCGACGAGCACGAATCCATTCGGTTCTCGTACTGGTTTCATCAAACAGTTACTCCGTGAAGGTAGCCGTAAATCCTACATTTACGCATTTACTCCTCGGGATATCAATTGGCAGAACGAGACGGTATCGGGTTTTTTCCTGAATGATAACGGAAGCTTCACCCGCAGAACGGTACCTCTGCCCGATGTTGTCTACAACCGATTGCCGAGCAGACGCTCAGACTTCTCACCAGCAATCAACCAGCTGCGGGAACGATTTGTTCGCCGAAAAATTCCGTTCTTCAACTGGAGCTTCTTCAATAAATCGGATATCTATACGTTGCTGGAGAACGAGCCGGCGGCAGGACGGTATATCCCTGAATCGATTACCAACCCTTCCGTTGAACAGATGAAGGAAATGTTGGAACGCCATCAGTTCGTCTACTATAAGCCTACTGCAGGAAGTCTGGGGAACGGGATCTACCGCCTGACTTATTCGCCCAAACGTGGATATTTCGCACGTTATCGCAAAAAAGGTGGTAATGCACTCCTGCGTTTTGGGTCCTTCAACAGTCTGATGCGCATGCTTCAGGGAAGACATGGCAAACAGCTACGCGGATATGTAGTTCAGCAGGGAATACGTCTAATTGAGATTGATGAGTGTCCAATTGATTTTCGTTTTCACATGCACAAAAATGGTAACAATCAATGGGTTGTTGTCGGGATTGGAGCCAAAAAGGCAGGACGTGGCAGCGTCACAACACACATCAAAAATGGCGGCTCCCTAATGACTCCTGAGCAGGCGCTCAGTCGCAACTTCGGCGATCGTGCGGGAGAAGTTCTTCAGCATGCCAAATCCGTCGCTATTACACTGGCCCAGGCGATTGAAACCCAGCACCAGCATCTGATTGGTGAGATTGGCTTTGATCTGGGCATTGATCAGGAGGAACATGTATGGATGTTCGAAGCGAACGCCAAACCCGGGCGCTCCATTTTCCGTCACCCTTCACTCCGGGTGGAGGGCAAATCGTCGGTGGAGCACATCTTGGAACACTGCCTGTATTTGAGCAAGTTCCGGAAGAAGGAAGAAATTTGATGAGCCTTCATGATGATTTCAAACCTGTCATTGCTGTTTTGACCATGCATGATAAACAGCGCATGTTCAGGGGAAATCATCAAAATTTTCAGGATATCTTACAAACAGGCGAGAGCATGGGATACGTGGTTTACATTGTAACTGTTCGGGATCTGAACGTGAGTGGTCCCACCGTAAAAGGATACACGTACAACAAGGGGAGTGGAAAGTGGGTTTCACAACCTTTCCCCCTTCCCCATGTTCTGTACAATCGTATTCCCAACCGGGAGGACGAAGGAAAACCTTCCGTTCAGCGTAAAATTGATGAATGCATGCAATCAGGAATCGAACTGTATAACCCATTCTTTTTCAACAAATGGGATCTGTTCGAATGGCTTAAGAAATCCAAATCGACTCAGCAACTGATCCCTTATACTCGGCGGATGCGGAGTGCTTCTTCTCTGGGTGCCGTTCTACGGGCGTATCCCTATCTGTACCTTAAGCCCGAGAGCGGCAAAGCTGGTAAAGGAATCATGATGCTTAAATTCCAGGAAAAAGAACGGCTTCCCTATCGACTCAAAATACAAACCACACGTAGGAGCACGACCTATAAAGCATCTACACTTGCCAAGTTATGGGCACGAATTCGCAAAGAAACCGGACATACGCCCTATATCATGCAACAAGGCATTGAACTGGCATCCTCTCGTAAACGCCCCTTCGATTTGCGTGTTCTTGTACAAAAGAACACCAAGGGCCAATGGAGCGTAACCGGTGTAGGAGCGAGACTTGCTGGCTCCCGCAGCATTACAACGCATGTGCCGCGCGGCGGGAGCGTAGAAGACCCTGAGAAGCTGCTGACCGAGCTTTTTGGCGAAGAAATGTCAACAACCCTGATGAAACGTGTGAAATCCACTTCATTAATGATTGCAAGACAGGTAGAACGGGGATCAGGTTACACGCTCGGAGAAATGTCCATGGATCTGGGCATTGATGACCTGGGGGAACTCTGGTTCTTCGAAGCCAATGCAAAGCCCATGAAGTTTGATGAACCACAGATCAGACGGCGATCATTGGAACGTATATTTCACTACAGCGCTTATCTTGCCCGTCAGTCCAAACGATGATAGACAGGAATACTGCAAAAAGAAGGTGATTGTTTGTGTCCTCACCTGTTCTGGGCATTATGACGTTGTACTTAAATGAACATCGCGCTCTTGAAGAACGAAGCGTTTATCGCAGAATGATTCTTGAAGGGCGCAAGCGGGGACTCGATATCTATGTATTCACACCAGCCGACGTACACCCCGGCGGCAAACAAATTGAAGCCATGGTTTTTCATGAAGGAAAAGGCTGGTCCAGGGAGTGGCGATCATTCCCGGACCTGATCTTTGATCGTTGCCGGATTCAGCGTAACCGAAGGTTCCAGCAATTGCTTGCTTTTCGTGAGAAATATGGGCATCTGCTCTTTCTGAACAGGCCACTGCGCAATAAATGGACCATTCACCAGACCCTTTTGCAAAAAGCCAACTTTCGTGAACACCTGCCGGAAACCGCTCTATTTCAGGATATGTCCGATGTAAACCGGATGCTCAAAGTTTCTTCTCTGGTCTATCTCAAACCCATTAATGGAACAGGTGGACGTGGTATTCTGCGCATTGAACGCAGCAGTAGCGAGGCTAATACAGTGCTTGTTCAAGGGCGGGATCAGAAGCGTCGTATCATCACTCCACGTAAAGTTCATTTATCACGACTTGGCGCGTTGCTCCAGCACTGGAACATGAAAGACAAGTATCTTGTACAAAAGGGCATTCAACTTCAGCTTCCGAATGGACGTGTGCATGATTATCGCATGCTCGTTCAGAAGAACGGTGAAGGACAATGGAAGCTTACTGGATGTGCTGGACGCATGGGTGCAGAAAAAAGCGTGACCTCCAATCTGCATGGCGGCGGTCAGGCAATAGCGATGGACCGACTCATGAAGCAATGGATCGAAGATGACGAACTCCGGGCAGAAATTAACACAACTGCAGAGAAATTCGGTATTGATGTTGCTTCGTTTCTGGAAGATACGTATGGGGACCTATGTGAGTTGGCACTGGATTTGGCGATTGACAGAAGCGGGCGTATCTACCTGCTTGAAGTTAACCCCAAACCTGCACGTGAAGTATTCGCTCGCATCGGGGAGCGGGATATCTATTATAAAGCCATCACTCAGCCGCTGGAGTATGCCTTATGGGTATATCGCAACAGACCTCCCGGAACGGCCAGAAAGCCAGCCATTCCCAGGCCCATTACGCAAAAATCACCCAGAGTAAAAAGAAAAAGGAAAGCCAAGTGAGTGAAGAAAAAGCAGGAGTCTATGTTCGCCAAGTGCGAGCATCTGCTCCTGCTTCACTGTTTTTATTTCTGTTCTTTCGTCCATTGCAGCGTGTCGTTGTCAATCACAATATACCCTTTTTCCTCACCTTGCACATAAGATAATGACAATCTCATCAGGTCAGGTTCCAGTTGGCATGTGGTAACACGTGTAACCCGGTCTGTATGATCCGCGGGCAGGCACAACGTCAGAATACCCACTTTACCCGAGAAATCAGCCTTGCCCTGGATGACCGATGTTTCCGACTTGGAACCATACACCTCAGATACCCAGCCGGGCTGCTCCGTCAACGCGAAGGCTCCCTTTCCCATGCCTGCCGTAACCCATTGCATCGTCAGCGTTATAGAGGATGCCTCATAGCTCATATCCGCCGTCATTTCTCCAGCTTCATTGATCCTCAACGCAATATCCGTTTGCGGATGCAGGTGAAAACGTTGCTCCAAAGTATGCTCTGCTTCAGCCTCCAGCCAATCCACAATGAGTAGTATAGGGGTTTCCACCCCTGCCAGCATCCACCGACGATGTGTAACTGGATCTGACAAATGCGTATATCCATCCTGCGAAGCATCAATGAAGTGATAGCTGTCATTGCTCTCCCAACGTAACGTTGTGGCCTGAGCCTCCGGTTCACCCCATTGCTGTGTGGAGAGATAGGGTGTCTGATCCAGACCATCCACCGTGACGGTATTGTGCGCCCGCGTACTTTTGAAGTACCGACGCCATTTCCCTTCTTCATACGTATAACGTCCGGTGTCCGTGAAGAAAAGCTGGTTCTTCCACATCCACTCCACATTCAGCGCATCCGCATGTCCGTGTGCTCCGCCCATGGCAGCCGCATCAAAAAAAAGATATTGATACTTGTCCCTCATGACATAATATCCTGTCTGCGGGAAAGCTCGGGTCGACAACGCCGGAGAAGAAGAAGCCTGTAGTCGGAGGCATCGCTCATATTTCTCCACACCCAGCAACCAAAGACACTCAGAGCTATCCGTTCCGCGAGCCATCAAATCATCATCGTCCAGGATCGCGCCAAGCAAGGTCAGTCGTTGTCGTCCATCGCCAACCCAATCCGAATCACCAATACCGGTAGACTGATGATCTGGTCGGATCAGCGCCTCGGTGAATGCAGTCATTTGGCGCAGACAGCGGGCATACCATGCCGAGAAAGGATGCCCTGAAATCTCGCCCAACCGATAAGGCGTGCCAAACATCTCGATGCTGGCATTGTGGTAATGTGTTGTCAGTTCAACCTGTATTCCTTCTTCACCCAACTGATGCAGCAAACACAGCTCAAGACGTTCCATCGCCACTTGACGCCAGTATGGACTTCGCGGGTGCTGGTGGTAGAACGTAGCAATCATGAATAACCCTTGCATATGCATAATGGCATGATTGATTTCCGTGCTGCCGAGGTAACGGGTCAAAAACTCGGCGTGCTCGTCCAGACCTTGTCGAAACTCCGCCTGAAAGCCTTCGTCTATCAGTGAACTCGCTTCCATATATTTATATGCCGATATCCAGGACTGTACACGTAGTCCCGTCTCCAGCAGGCGCCACGGACCGGGTTTTTGAAAGAACACAGCCTCGTCGTAAACCAGATTTACAGGTACCGGGTTTTGCTGTCTCCAGCTACGGAAGTGGTCAATAAATGCTGTTACATATAGCGGATTGCCCTTCATCAGATACGCCTTGCCCAGATCGAGCATATGCCAGTGTCGATTGATGCCCCATGTGAACTCCAGATCATTGGTCGGGTTGTGAAGCCAGTCCACAGGTGTCCCCATCGGAATCCAGCGATTCAGATCGTTGGTATAAGGAACGATAAATTCATTCAGGATGGCACGATTGGCAATCGTGAGCGAATTTCGGGCTTCTTCCGGAAAATGTTTTTCATAATATTGGGCAGCCCGTTGCAGATCCGTTGCCGAAAGGTAAAAATCGCTCATTGGGATGCCTCAAGGAAATCCTGACGGAACGGGGTAAATACATCCAGAATGACGGAGTCCTCCAGTGCCTTGACTCCATGCGGGACGTTAAAACCGGCATAAAAGCTGTCTCCTGCTTTTAAGATGCGAGTTTCTTCACCGACCTGAACCTCAAAGCTGCCTTTGACGATATAACTGACCTGCTCGTGCGCATCATGGGAGTGAACTTCTCCAATACCACCTTTAGCAAAGGTAACCTCCACCATCATTAATGTACCGCCCATACCCAAGATCTTGCGGGAACTCGTTTCGTTCACGATATGTGCATCGATAGACGCATGATTAATAATCATTTTGCTTTCCCCTTTCCTTGTGAATAAGCGACCGAAGTAGTTAAACCACGGCCGTTATGAACGTTTATTAGTCTTCTGTGGACAATTTACCCTGAAGTTTGGAAGAATCAAACGAAGGATCAGCAGTTATGTTGGTCAGCCCTGCCGCTTTGGTTTTCTCCAGAGCCGCATTGTACCTTGTATCCAGATCTTTGATCACAGCATTGAGATCGCCACCCGTGAATACAAAGATTGAAAAAGCCTCACTCCATTTGGTGCCTTCCAGTGAACTCTCGGTTACCACACTTGGATTTGCCGGGAAAATGGCATCATAACGTTTGGGCAGGAAACCTTCAATGCCCGGAATGCTTGGTTTTTTGTCAGAGCTTAATACAGCAGGAATCAGTGAGATTCCGTATCCTTTTTCGTAATACTCACTCTGAAGATCTGTGCTGTACACATACTCCATAAACTTCCATGCCGCTTCCTTGTTGGCAGAATCTGCATTGATGCCGATGTAGGAGCCCCCAATGACTTGTGAAGCGCCCTTGATCGTTCCATCATTTGTTGGCACAGGAGCCGCTGCCCAATTTTCTTTTGTAGGAAACTGATCTTTATATACTCCTGGTTCACCGGAGTGGTTAATGTACATTCCGATTTTGCCTTGAGCAAACTGGGCTCTGAGCGGATCGATGTCCAGACTTTCAACCCCTGGCAGCATGCTGCCATCCTGATTCATCTGACGAAGCGCCATTGCGATATCCTTGTACATCCCAAAATCAAATTGGCCAGTCTTGTAGTTGTAACCATCAATACCAACATTATTGCTCGCACCTGCAATTGTATTGGCTGCTCTCCAGAAGCCGCTGCTGCTCTTGAATGGGCTGGCAAAGCCATAGATGCCTTCACTTTTACCAACTTCGGTAATTTTTTTGGCATCCGCAACCATCTCAGTCAACGTTTTTGGCGGACTCTCGATCCCTGCCATTTTGAAAATATCCTTGTTATACACAAGTCGCCAGACCTGCCCTGTATTGGGGAGGGAATATATTTTTCCATCAATCGTGTTTTTATTTTCAATCAAGCTGTCTTTAAATACGGCCTTCATCTCATCACTCATATATCCATCGATCGGGGCGAGATACCCCTTCTGATAATATGTCTGAAAATCATTAACTTGCAGCACATCGGGTGCCTGCTTGCTGGCAAAAGCAATATCGACCGCCTGTGGATAGTTGTCCCCCATCACGGTCATCTCCACTTCAATGTTGTCCTTGTTCGTCTGGTTGAACTCATCGATCTTGGATTTCATAAAATCAGCATCATGGCGGTCCGGTGTCCAATATATGATTTTGGTTTTCCCTCCGGCATTCTCCCCGCTCGTCCCCGATTCGCTATTTGCCGAAGTACCACTGTCAGCAGAACAACCTGCCAAACTTAGCGCCAGTAATGCACTTAGCGTAGTCACCATCCACTTTTTAACCATTGATATGCCCCCTTATGCTTGTCTGGACAACCCGTTTGGTTATCCGTTAACGTAATGATAATCGCTACGCTTTCATGGAGGTGAGGGACATTCTGACTTTGCATGGTGGGAAAAATGACGATCCGTATCTGTTTTCAGTTCTCATACATTTGCCGGAAGCAGGTTGGCGTCATGCCGCAATATTTCTTAAACAAACCGCTGAAATAAGGCCTGTCCTCATAACCCAGCCTCTGGCAGATCTCTTGCACCTGTACACCTGCAACCAGCAACTCTTTTGCTTTTTCCATCCTCATCTTGGTAATATATTGAATCGGCGTTATGCCGGTTTCCTTTTTGAAGGCATTGGCAAAGTAACTTGGACTTAAATGTACGGATTGGGCACAGGCATGCAGCGTCAGATTTTCTGCAAGATTCAGACTGATATATTCCTGTGCTTTGCTAATCGCCTGTTTGACATCGGTGAGTCGTTTTTTGTCCATAATCTCACAACCCATACTGCTAAAATGCTTGATGTATCCCCTCCAGCCCTCAAACGTCAAGGAGCGCATCGCTTCAAGCACTGTCAGGTCGGCCTCCAGACGCAAGCGTTCCTCTGCTGTAATCTCATCACAAAAGGCACGGTAGATGGCAAAAGCCAGTCCGGACAGCAAACGAATCATCGTGAGCGGCTCGGGAAAACCTTCGGAGACCTGCCATTCTTCGAGAATTTCATCAATGATGCGGTGACAGGTGCTCTCATTACCACATTTGAGTGCGTAAAAAAGCTCTTTCTCCTTCTCCAAAGGATACACCGGAGCCACACAGGCCTGATTCTCCAGTTCAGCGTACTTGAGGATGCAATTTCCTTCACTGTAAAAACGATAGGATATCGCCTGATCTGCATGTGCGTAGGACGTCCAGACTTCCTGTGGTCTACGGGCAGTTGTACCAACACCAATCGAGACTGTTTTTTTGCTGAATCGCTCCACATTTTGGCGGCATTGCTCCAGTAGCTCGGAGACATCTATGTGGCTTGGTGTGTTAAATATGGCTGCGAGCCGGTATCGGTTTTCCCGTAAAACAACGCCCTTGGTATAGCGGTTTATGGTTTCTCCCATAATATTTTGGACCGCAAAAGGAACGATTTCGGCATCCAGATGCATCGTGTAACCATATCGCGTATATCCATCCACCTCGATGACCATGACGAGAAGATTGGATGAATCGAGATCAATATGCAGCTCGTTCCAGCGACTTTCATTCAGGAATCCCCCGATTTCATGACGCAACAAACCCAGTAGATAGCTGTGACGCTCGTACTGGCTGCTGCTCTCCACCTTCTGCTCCAACTGTTCCAACTGTTTGCACTGTGCCTGTTCTTCCTTAATCACCTGTCTTACCTTCAACACCGCACCGAGTATTTCTTCAGGGGTAAACGGTTTGAGCAAATAGTCGGATGCACCCAGCTTGATGGCCTCCTGTGCATATTGGAAATCCGAATAACCACTGATGAAAATAAATTTGGCTCGCAGTCCGGCATCCAATGCCCGCTTCATTAGCTCCAGCCCGCTCAACTTGGGCATCCGGATATCACTAATCACGATGTCGGGTTGCTGCTCCAGCAACAAGGACCAACCGCGCTCTCCATTATTCGCCGTGCCTGCAATCCGAACCTGATGATCTTCCCACGGAATAGTTGAAGATATGCCCTTTACAACTGCCTGGATATCATCCATAACACACATCGTCAATTGGCCCATACTGCCCCTCCTCAGGTGATCGGAATCGTGATAACAACTGTTGTCCCTACATCTGTACTGCTATGAAATACAATCGAGGCCACATCCCCATAGTGCAGGCTTAATCTGCCATGGAGATTGGATAGGGCATAACCTTTGCGTCCCCCGTCAGGAGCATCCTCAGCATAGATACTGGCTACATCCATACCACATCCATTGTCAGCCACCTCCAGCCGTAGTGTGTCACCCTGACGATCAATGCGGATCAGGATAACGCCCAAATCTTCTTTGTCATTGAATCCATGCAGGATGGAATTCTCGACCAAGGGCTGGAGCAATATTTTTAAAATATCGACAGCGTAACAAGACGGGTCCCCCACCTCAATCCGATAAATGAACAGATCCTCATAACATTTTTGCTGAAGCTGCATGTATTGTTCGACATGTTTGATCTCCTGCTCCACACTGGTGATGTCTTTGCCATCATTCAGACCTAGACGGAATAACAAGGATAAGGAAACGATCATCTCACTTACATCCTTCTTCTCTCCGCTCTCACTTTTCCAGAACATCGTATTAAGCGTATTGTAGAGGAAATGAGGATCAACCTGCGCCTGAAGCGCCTTGACTTCAAACCGCCGTTTGTCTTGCTCCGTTGTCCGTACTTCTTCAAACAGAATCTGAATCTGCTCCAACATCCGATTGAAACGATGCCCTACGGCGCTGACTTCATCGTCATACTTGCTGCGAAACCGTACATCCAGATCATTGGACTCCACCTCAACCATTAGGCGTCGCAATTTGTTCAGTGGCTTCAGCAGAGCGGAGGCCAGCAGCCTGGACAACCCGAGTGCGAGTAAAATGCAAAACAACATAATCAGGATGATCAGCCAGCGTATCTTTTGTAGGGGGGACAACAAGTCAGCCTTGGAGTGTACACTTACCATGACCCAATCCTCGTTCATCGATAATGCCGAATAGTTAACAAGCATGTCCTCCCCCTGATCGTTCCTGTAGATGAAATTTCCAGCATCGTCACGGCTAAACTGTTGGGTAAAGTCAGGCTCCATAATGAAATCGTAATTTCGGGACCTGGGCCGAATGACTTCATTTCCGTTTTTGTGCAGCAAAAACAGTTGAATCTGGTTATTCATGAGATCCTGCGTCAGAATGTCTCGCATCGCCTCTTCCTTCATATTGACGACCATATAGACATTGGAATAGGTATGATTATCGATCACAATGGGTTTGAGCAACAGAGATAACACATTTCCTTGGGATTGGAATAACTGACTCTGATGTGAACCAAACCACATCGTATTCCAGCCTTGCAGCTTCACGTAGCGTCCGTATTCCCTGTCGAACGAGTTATTGCGATTCGGAAAATCTTTGGTCGAGAAAAAATCACCGATGGGTGTTGTCAGATAAGCGGTATCAATCAGTGGCTCTACGAGCTTCAATTGCGCAAACGACGTTTGCAGCAGCGAGAGATTCTGATAATAATGAGATGTGTTATTTTTTCCCACGTCCTTCATGACCTGGGTGAACGTTTCATTAAGCATAAAAGAAAAAGAGGATACAACAATGTGCCTTAGATGTTCATCCATAACCTGCACTGATTTGTTCAGAATGCTTTGTTTCAGTTCAAGTGCATTCTGCTCAATGTTTCGTGCAGCAAAGAGATAAGAGCATATCCCGGTCACACTGATGCACAAGACTACAAGAAAAATGTACAACAGCTGTATTCTTTTTTTCAGGGACATTTTATAAAAGTCGAATATCATCGGCGCTCGCTCCTTGAACACGGCTTGGCCCGTCCGCTGTGAATTAAAATGAGTATAGCACAGTGGAATTACCCGTAAAACCGTTTCCATGATTGTGCTCACGCCTATCCTTTCACAGCTCCCAAGGTCACCTGCATGAATGATTTGTTGGCAAAAATATAAACAATGAGCAGCGGCAAAATGGACAGACAGGCTCCGGCCATCATCAGTTGGACCTCAGCCGCAGCTCCGATGCCATATCGCAGATTAGCCAGCCCAACCGGCAAAGTCTGCAAGTCCGGATTGCTCATGGTGAACACAAATGGAAGAATATATTCATTCCAAGAACTCTGGAATACACCCAGACCTGCAACGGCGAGTCCGGGCCGCAGGAGCGGAAGAATAATTCGCCAGTATGTGGTGAAAAAATTACAGCCATCAATCATCGCCGCTTCATCCAGTTCGCGCGGGATGCTCTTGAAGAATCCAATCAGAATAAAGTATGTGGCAGCGTGTGCGCTGATCAGTATAATAATAACGCCCCACAACGTGGTATTCAGCCCCAGCTTGACCATGAGGTCAAATTGCGGACGCAGCACAACTGCGCCTATGGAAATAAATAGAGTGGATGCCATGAGCAGGGTGTACCCCTTTTTCCCTTTGAAATTCACTCGATCCACAGCGTAGGCTGACATCGAAGCTACCAGCAACGTGCCAATTGTTGTACTGATGCTAACAAACACGCTGTTCATCGTAAAACCCGAAAAATTGGCGGTTTTCCAAGCCTGAGCATAGTTGGAGAACTGCCAAATCTTCGGCCAGATGGTGGCTCCTCCGGTCAATTCCTGGTTTGTTTTGAAGGAACCGAGCAATACAAGTATGATGGGGAACAGCGACAGCAGAGCGATTGCGATCAAAAACAGCCAAAGTACCGTTCGCTTGGTCCAGCGAATGAGTTGGGGAGACCCTGAGGGAGCAAGTACGTTTTGAGTCATCATCGTTTCCTCCTGAATGGGATTAATAGACATCATTGAGCTTTTTGGATATCCGGAAATAAATGAGCGTCACAGCCCCTACGATGAGAGCCGTTGTGAAACCGACTGCACTGCCATAACCGAGCTGCTGGAGTGATTGTGTGTCAGCCGACACGGGAAACAACAGTTTGAACAAATACAGATACATCACCTCTGTTTTGCCATACGGTCCCCCTTCCGTCAGCACCATAATACTCTCGTAACCTTTCAGCGCCGTGGTAATTGCCAGCATGATGATCATCTGCAAGACAGGACCCAGCAACGGAATCGTTACATTCCGCAGTTTCTGAAACTCACTCGCTCCATCCAGCGATGCCGCCTCATATAACTCTTCAGGAATGCTCTGAAGACCCGCAATGAACAACAACATATAGTTGCCCACAGCCCCCCAGATGGCGATGATGATGGTTGTTAACATGGCATGTTCAGCCCCCAGCCAGCTAATGGATTCGGAGATCACATGATACTTAAGCAGCAATTGGTTCAATATTCCGTTATAGGAGTTGAAAATAATAAAAAATACAATCGCCATGACCGAAGCGCTAAAAATAGTGGGAAGATAATAGATCGCCCTAAAGAGGGATCGCCCTCTCCATTTACGATTCAGAATAATCGCCAGAGTTAACGATAGTGGAATTGTAACGACGAGTTTGCCCAGGGCATACACACCCGTGTTGCCTACAGAATCCCAGAATTGGCCGTCACGCAGAATTCGTCCAAAATTATCAAGCCCGATGAAGACAGGTGTCCCGATGCCTTGATAATCATAGAACATGTAACGCAGCGCCCATAACAGCGGATAGATCCCGAATACAACAGTTAAAAAAAGACTTGGAAAGATGAACATATAGGCATGTATTTTGGATGGTTTCACCAGAATCGAACCCCCTATAGCTTTTGAATGAAGTATAGAGGGAATATGAAGGAAAGCGGGATAGGGAAATCAACTTTCTACAGGGGAGAATGTGACTGCATGATCATACAAAAAAACCTGTATTCAACGAATTTCCGTTGAGTCTACAGGTTTATATCATGTGGTTCGTAATCTTAAATCTCTCAGTATACTTATACAGCGTAGAGGCTACTCTGCTTCATCATACAGACGCAGCAGTTCTGTAAAATCAGAGATGAGCACATCTGAGCCTGCAAGCTCCTCATCACGTCCGAACCCGGCATAGGCACAGCCGATGACCGCCTGACCGTTCATTTTACCCGCTTCCACATCAGAAGAGCGATCCCCTACCATCCATGCGTCCTGAATACGATGTTTCTCAAGCAGGATCTGCACCAGATTAATCTTGGAGGGAGTCTTGTATTGGCCTGCACTGTATACCCCTTCAAAGAAAGGCATAATCTCGTGTGCAAACGCCACACCCTTCACATAGTCCTCCAGCCCATTACTTGCGACAAAAAGACGCACTCCTTGTTGTTTTAATGCTTGCAGCGTTTCCTTCACACCCGGATACAATTGAGAACTTCCTTGATCAAGCCCCTCAATCTCCAGTTGAAGCAACAGTTCGTCTGCACGGCGATGTGCCGCTTCCGACGCCTCAGGCATAACCACTTTCCATATATCTTCGAGCAACATGCCCAAACTTCCCAGCATCCGTTCCTCGGGTGGAGTTTCTCCTTCAAAATGCCCTTCGGCACGCAATGTATCAAATAGTTGCTGGTAAGCTGGCAACAACAGGGTCTCTGTCTGGAACAGCGTACCATCCATGTCAAAAATCATCGCTTCCGGTTTGAGCAATACCTTCTCTTTATTCATGTCCAATGTTCCTTTCGGATTGGGATATTGTATATGTAATTGGAATCGTTCCCTTCCCATGATAAACATAACGTTTGAACGTGTAAACCAACGATTGTAAAACATCATCAACCCCAACCTTATACAACATTAACCAAACGTTATATTATAGTTAAACAAACTATATACAAAAGAAGTTTCTTTACGTATAATACTAAAAAATAGTTCTTTAGACACCTAATCTAAAGACCTATAATTATCACATTTCCAGTTTTTTCGACAACTACATATACCCCATAGAGAGGAATAACAAACATGAAAAAGCGAAAGACCTTTAAGATTTTTTATAAGATTGGATTAGGATATTTACTTGTACTGGCTGTACTGGCTGGTTGCATCCTGCTGATTCAGAACAGTACAAGTCAGCTCCAACGGGAACTGGATTTTCTGGTCGATCACGATATGAGGGTACATGCCCTCACCTATGAACTCGAAAGAAACATGGTAGATATGGAAACAGGTCAACGCGGTTACATCATCACGGGTCAGGACAATTATCTCGATCCCTACACCCAAGGAAAAGCGCAACTTATTACACTCAGAGATGAACTTGCTGCTTTAATTTCGGATAATCCGGCTCAGCTTGCACTTTTGGAAGACATACATACTAATATGGAGAACTGGGTCCAGGTCGCTGGTGAACCTATGGTTGCCCTTCGCCAAGCCAATAATACACAGTCCATTCGAGATTTTTTCGCAGATGATCCAGGTAAAAGAGACATGGACCAGATTCGGACTGCTCTCGATACGTTTCGAACCAACGAGCATACGTTAACCGATAACCGTACAGAAGCACTGAAGCAAAAAAACACACTGCTGAACTTGGAACTGTATGGGGCACTTATCGTTGTGGCCATTATCTCGTTCATTACTGCTTTGGTCCTGTCACGTGCCATTGTTAGAAACATTCGTACCGTAAAGCAGGCATTGAATGACATCGGTTCTTCCAATGGTGACCTGACACTGAGAATCGCTACGCCAATGAAAGACGAAACTCGTGAACTCGCGGAGGCAGCCAATACAATGCTCACTGGTTTGCAGCAAATGATGCTGGACGTTCAAAGCAATGCCATGATTCTGAGCACAGCTTCGGATCGATTGGATAAAGGGGTTGCCGATAGCCATCTTGCAGGAAAAGAAGTTGCCACTGCCATGGAACGCGTGGCTGAAGGCGCTGATGAACAGGTTGCTCTTACGCAAACCATGGTAGCTGCGATGCAGCAATCCCTCAACGGGCTTAATCGTGTCGCCTCCTCGGCAAGTGACGTGGCAGGCCGTGCAGTTCGTACCGAATCCATTGCTGTGGATGGGCAACAGCGCATTGATAATGCTGTAGGTAAAATGAGTTCCATTGAGCAATCCTTCCTCTCTGTACAGGAAGCCATTAATGAAATTTCGAAGATGTCTGATCAAGTGATCAACATTGCAGATTCAATGTCGGGTATTGCGAGACAAACCAATCTGCTTGCACTTAACGCTGGAATCGAAGCTGCCCGCGCTGGCGAAAATGGACGCGGCTTCGCTGTCGTTGCTGCGGAAATTCGTAATCTTGCAGACCAAAGTGCAACATCAGCCAAAGAGATTACAAGTATATTGGAAACCGTGGTAGCAGGTGTTCAAAGTACGGTGCAGGTGGTTGATGAGAGCACTCTACATGTGAATGAAGGGTTGCGGACCATTGAGGATGCAGGTAATGCTTTTTCAACTATTACTCAGCATATTCATAATCTCAGTGGTGAAGTTCTGGAGGTATCTGCTGTTGTCGAGGAGTTAACTTCCGGTAGTGAGGCTGTGATGAGGTCCATCAATGAAGTATCGGCTGTTGTGGAAGATACTGCATCAGCTACAGAAGAAGTATCTGCGATGACGGAGGAACAACTTGCTTCTCTGCAGGAAATGTCTGACACGTCCAAGCAGTTGAATGAAATGTCCGATGCACTTGATCAGCTGGTTAAGCGATTCAAGCTTGCATAATCCGACTCAACCTAGTAATCGAGTATCTAAATAGCTGTATCATGAGCATATATCAAAGGAAAGAAGCATCGCAGACAGACTCACCCGAGCCTCTGCAATGCTTCTTTGTGTTAAGGAGAGCTGAATCAGGAAAAGGTGCACCGGGCACCTCATATGAAAAAACCTAAACACTCCTTTTCTTATCTCGATTGTTCCGTGTTCCGTAGCGCTTCCAGTATCAATTGTGCCTGATACCCATCGTTAAAATCATATATCTTAGCTGGTTTGCCCTGTATACGGGCAATAACATGTTTAAGAACCGGCAATTCACTGGCGGATTCAAGCACTTCTATTGGAGACAGTGGTTCCCCCACCAGACCCGTCTTCAAATCTTCCCAATTTTCCAGGGCAATCGTGCCTTCTATGCCGTACACCACCATGGATACACGTTCTTCCCCCGCAAATTGAGAGATGCCATTTAACTGAATTCGAGTCCCGTCTTCCAGTTCCATTGCAGCCTGTACTTCTAGTTCACAGTCTCCATTCTCAGGATATTGAACCTGAGTGCTCACTACCCGGATGGCTCCAAACACCTTTTGAATCATATGAATCCAGTGAATCCCCACTTCAAGAATAAATCCACCCTGTTCCCGGCTCGTAATCCATGCATTCTGTTGCCATGATCGTGGCCACTGCGGGAATTGCAAAATGAGATCTATTTTGCGAATGGCCCCCACTGTACACTGCTCAATCATCTCTTGCAACTTCAGCACGGAAGGTTCATGCGGCATAGAGAAGTGGATGGCATGAACTACGCCAGCCTGCTCTGCTGCATCCAGCATCTTTTTGGCTTCTTCTACACTATTGGCAAGTGGTTTCTCGCAGAATACATGAATTTTGCGTTCCAGCGCTTCCATGACAACAGGGTAATGAAATTTAGGCGGAACTGCAATATACAGCAGATCAATCTGATGTTCATTCATCAATTGCTTGTAATCCGTATACGTCCTAACTCCCCGATGAGAAGCTGCAAAAGACGCCAAACCGTCCTCATTCGCATCACACACCGCTACAATCTCAATCTTTGTATCCATCTTTGTATTCTCGATTAGATGAACCATATGTAATCCCATTTTACCCAGCCCAATCAGAGCCATCTTGATGACTGTCATCCCATCCCCTCCCAATTCCTTTCCAGTATAGCAGAAAGCAAAGAATTGCGAATGCGATGCGTTGTTACGAAAAAAAATAAACCTCTAGCTTTCAAGTTGCTATTAGAGGCTGAAATTCTTCATTTACAGTCATAATTTTACATTATTTGTAATTCCGTTGCGATTGGGTAATTCGTTGCAGGGATATATAACCAATTATTTTCACTTTATCCAGCAACACTTAAAGCGTTACCAACTTAAGAATCAGGAATTCAGACTCATAAAAACAGGTTGACAAAAAACCACAAAAAAAGATACTCTTCCTAATAACAATGAATATTTCCTCTTACAACCTTAGACTGTAACTTGCATTCAATAAATGGAATATGCGTATGGTTCTAATAACCTATTTCATGAAGCGAGGTGTCCCGCATGAGAACAGTTGCGGACTATTTGGCAGAAACTCTGCGTAATCTAGGCGTTACTCATGTCTTTGGTATTATTGGTAAATCCATCTGTCCTGCTGTACTGAAAATGGTGGATTACGGATTAGAGTTCATTCCAGGCCGTCATGAATCCAGCTCAGGTTTTGCCGCATCCGGTTATGCATTACAGACAGGTAAACTCGGCGTTGCCTTTGCCACATCCGGTCCAGGCGGAACCAATCTGCTTACTGCAGCAGCCCATGCAAAGGCCAACAATCTGCCTGTACTGTTTATTACGGGTCATCAATCCATTCAGGAACTGGGGCTCCCCCAGTGTCAGGATTCTTCTTCCTATCTGGCTGATCTGGCCGAAATGTTCAGACCTGCTACGCTATTCAGCAAACTGGTTGAGCGTGGAGATCACTTCGGCACACTGCTGAATCATGCCCTTTCCATTGCACTCGGCCCTAATAAAGGCCCTGTTCACCTCTGTATTCCTTTTGACGTACAGACTGAATTGTTATTCCAATGCCGGATTGTTATTCCCGAACCGGAACCTCTGTTTAGCGTATCTAATCTGAATCGCATTTTTCCTCTCATTCAACAATCCAACCGCCCTTTAATTATTGCTGGTAAAGGTGTAAGTCGCGCCAGAGCCCATGATGAATTGCTTCAATTGGCCGAATCGTTACACATTCCCGTCATTACTACTCCTGGTGGAAAAGGAGCGATTGCGTGGGACCATCCCCTGTACCATGGACCTTGTGGTGTTGGAGGTTTCCCGCATGCAGACGACATGTTGAACCAAAGTGACCTTTATATCGTACTCGGTTCACGTCTAAGTGACATGACCCTCTGCAATCTGAAGCCTGAACATCATCCGGTACACCTCATTCAATTTGACGCTGATCCTACATTTGTAGGCAAGATTCTGAGCGCTCAAACCTTACATATCACAGGTGATTTGAAGGACAACCTGCAATATTTGCTGGGCACATTAGAAGACCTCCCTACTCCTGTGAGAACCACTGCACCCATGGATTACACGGTCCCTTTACCAGATCTCCCCCAACTGTCTCTGGCTTCTGTGCTAGACGGAATGAGCGATCTGCTTCCGTACGATCATAAGCTGTTTGTTGATGATGGCAGCCATGGATTTCATGCGGTCCAGCGCTATAAAGTCAAGAAACCAGGCAGCTTTGTGTTTGACGCTTACTTTGCCTGCATGGGGAACGCCATTGGTATGGCGATAGGTGCAAAGGCCGCTTCACCTGAAGAGACCGTTGTATGTATCACCGGGGATGGATGTTTCATGATGCTTGGGACGGAGATCCATACCGCGGTATGCAACAATCTGAACGTCATCTTCATTGTTGTTAACAACAAACAACTGGACATGGCACTCAAAGGAATGGAAAAAACAACGGGCAGAATCGATGGTACTTTATATGAAGTTCCTATGGATGCAGCCAAATTCGCCGAATCTCTCGGTGCAGTTGCGTTTCGAGCAGAAACTCTTGCTGAGTTCTCATCTGCGCTGAACACAGCCCAGACGTTGAATCAGGTAACTGTTATTGAGCTTCTGACCGATCGAGATGAAATTCCACCCACGGCTCACCGCACCGTAACTTTGAATTAGGAGGAGCAGATCATGAGTGAACATGTAACTCAGGGACTAGACCGTTTCGCGAAGCTTTCTGGGGAGTACGGTGCAAGAGCCCTCGCCCCCATCAAAGAACATTTTCCCGAATTGTCGGAATTTATTATGGGGACGGCATACGGGGATATTTTTCAGCGCACCACGATTTCGGATCAATGGAAGGAAGTTGCTATCATCTCTTCGTTGATCACCCAAGGCCAGTATGAACAATTAGGGGTGCATTACACCATGGCTCTGAGCGTGGGAGTGACGGTGGATCAGCTCAAGGGAATATTGCTACATCTGGCACCATGTGTGGGTGCTCCACGCATTATAAGTGCATTTAATATTTTGCTTGCCACCTTGGACGAAATACAGTAATTCACTTTTCTACATTTTTATACATGATTCGACTTTTTTATTGATCTTTTTACATTCCTACCTTTATAATATGGTTAAATTATCCTTCGAACCAGCTCTCATCTTAGAAGCTTTCAGCAGAGGCCCTATGGGGCTGTGTATCCATTAGCAGGATAGCCTTAACTCATTTAAAGGAGAGAGATCAAACATGGGAAATTTCATTCTGAAGACTGACGTTCCAAACAAGGTGTTAAACATTGAACTGGAGGGTTCTTTCTCTCAAGAAGACGGTTTGCGTTCCATCTCGGCCTATCAGGATACGATCGCTTCTATTAACACCAAGGAGTATGACCTGAACATCGATTGCAAAAAGTTGAATGTTACTGCTCCGGAGATTGTTCCTCTTCTGGAAGGCTGCCTTCAATTGTTCAAAAAAGATGAATATAAAAAAGTCGTGTTGACCCTCGAGAACAACGCGATTCTAAAAATGCAATTGTCCCGACTTGGTCGGTCAGTCGGTCTGGACAATCTCGAAATCATATCTACCGTTACCACTTAATAAATCAGGCGGACAAGCTGTGAATTCACCCTTCCGCTCAAGAGGAGAATGAAGATGGCCGGAATTCGTATTGTAGATATCGATATCTATCATCCAGCAACCAAGGTGCACAATGATTTTTATATTGAACATTTTGATTCAAGAGGTGTAGATATTCGTGGATTGTTACAGGCACTTGGTCGTGATACACGTTATAAAATTGACAACGATGACGAAAATTCACTAAGCATGGCCTATGAGGCAACCAGTAATCTACTGGAGAAAACCGGACTCACCGGTGCAGATATTGATCTGATTGCTTATGCAAGCCAAACGCCAGAATACATCTTTCCTACGAATTCCCTGATGATCCATCGCCTGATTAACGGAGCTTCTCACACGATCTGTATTGACAGTAACGCGAACTGTGCAGGCATGACCGCTGCTTTCGAACAGGTTAGCCGGCAGATGCTGGGCAATCCTCGAATTCGCCGGGCATTAATCATCGGCTCCGATTACGTGGCTCCTCACGCCAGTCCAGATGATCCCGTATACTTTGCCAATTTCGGTGATGCAGCAGCGGCGGTTATTGTAGAGCGGGATGAACATGCTGTCGGTTTCATTGATTCCATCTATCAGACGGATACCTGTGTGTATGGTAATTCTCTTTTTCCTGCAGAAGGCTTGGCGAAATTGGGCAAAACAGGTGTAGATGCGGGTGCCTTTCATGTGAAATTCATCCCATTTGATGATTCCATCTGTGTGGATGCCGCTTCCGAGTCCATTCGTACTTTGCTGACACGTAACGAGATTGGACCAGACGAGATCAAAGCCGCCTGCTTCTCCCAGCTATCTATTAGTAACATTCGCGCAGTATCCGAGAACGTCGGCATCGGTGATGACATTGCTGTCTATATCGGAGATGAGTTCGGATATACCTCAACCAGCAGTCCGTTCATTGCCTTGCATCGAGCGGTTACAAACGGGCAGATTCAGCGTGGTGACAAAGTGTTATTCTGGACCGTCGGAGCCGGATGGCAAAATGTTGCCATGGTGGTTGAATACTAGGCTTTACTTCGCCAAAATATAATAAACAGGACGGTTCTCTTTCTTCCAAAGAGGATCGTCTTTTTATATGTAAGCAATCCACATCTCAGCACATACACTTCTTCTAGCCTCTCCATTTCTTCAAAGCAAAAAGCAGCCCTCACCGGACTGCCAGGTTCCTATTTTCCACCTGTTCAAAAAATCTTCTTTGTATCCCGATCGTCTTTCAGAATCTCCACGGCCTCCCGGAAACGTAAGGAATGCACGATCTCCCGTTCCCGCAGAAACTTCAGACTATCCTGCAGATCCACGTCATCGGTCAGATCGATTAACCATTGATATGTAGCCCGGGCTTTCTCTTCTGCTGCAATATCCTCGTACAAATCCGCGATCGGATCTCCCTTCGAAGCAATGTATGCTGCAGTAAAAGGTACACCTGAGGAATTCGTGTAAAATAAGGCAGAATCGCGCTGAGCATAGTTAGGCCCGAGTCCCGCTTCTTCCAATTGCTCCACCGACGCGTCCTTTGTTAACTTGTAGATCATGGTGGCAATCATTTCCAAGTGAGCGAATTCCTCTGTGCCGATATCATTTAATAACCCGATAATTTTATCCGGAATGGTATACCGCTGGTTCAAATACCGCAGAGCTGCCGCCAGCTCACCATCCGCTCCTCCATATTGTTCAGCCAGCAATTTTGCCATATGAGGATCACATTTGCTAACCCGAACAGGATACTGCAATTTTTTCTCATACACCCACATGCAGAGCCCTCCTTTTTGAATCAAATCAATCTTGCTGGCATATTCCCCGAGTCCCCGGCTTTACAATTGTGCACGGAAACCCGAGGCGTTATTTCACACTTGCCATGGCCACGGTGTCTGTGACCACTCCCAAGGATATTTGGAGAATGCATGACCAAAGTTCATCAGCGGTCCGTACAATTGTTGAAATTCATGTGCAACTCTCATGCGCTCCTGACTGAATTTGTTGTACTGTTCAATACTCTGAAAGTCACCCGGATGGGTGTCCAGATACAGATTCAGCTCAACTAATACAAAGTCCAGTGCCTGGAGCTCCTCTAACAGCTCATAATACCTTGCATCACAGGCTTTGGGCACTTCAGGCTCCATCCAATTCCACCTTCCTCCCTTTCGATCTTGCTGGTGTATAAGGGCTGTATAATGCAGGCCACAACGTTCCAATTCTTAAGGCTTCTGCCGGGCTGTACTGCGGCCAACCCATAGGTTGAAATGGAATAAATAATTGCGGAGGAACCAGATACGTTCGAATCTCTACAGGCGGACAAGGGTCAAACGGCCCCACAAACGGGGCGTAAGCACGAAGCTGCGGATCTTTCATAGAACTACGCTCCTTTCTCAAGGTTTACTTGTATGCAACATACATTTCAAACGATTGTTTCCCGTCTCTATATCCATATGTTTCAGTTCCGTAAGTTAATCCCCTTTTAGCTGACACATCAAAAAAAACCTCTGAAAATCCACCACAGAGGCGGTACTTTCAGAGGTCTATTTATTGTGATGACTGATCTTCCGAATTCAAGTCTTGAGGAACAGATTGCTTGAACACTCGAACCCGAGTAATCCGCAAACGAGAAGACTCTTCCACTTCAAAGACGTATCCATTCAGCTCCCGAGTTTTGCCCTTGGCTGGACTACCTCCAAGCTCTTTAAAAAGCCATCCGCCAATGGTATCCACTTCTTCATCCTCAATGATGGCTCCGGTCCACTTATGAACTTCTTCAATAAGCGAACGACCATCAATGGAAAAGGAATCTCCACTGCGTTCCATATGCGGACGCTCATCCTCAAACTCGTCATACAAGTCTCCAACGATCTCTTCCAGAATTTCTTCCGCAGTCAGCAATCCAGCTGTGCCGCCATATTCATCCACAACCAGCGTCATCTGAGAATGTTTCTTCTGCATCAGACGCAGCACATGGCTGATTTCCATGGATTCAGGAACGTTTAAGATTGGACGGACGAGTAAAGCCAGATCATGTTGTTGCTCCGGTTTAGCCAGCAACAGATCGGTGATGTGTATAAATCCAATGATCTCATCCTTGTCTTCTACTGCTACGGGATACCGGGAATGTTTGGTTGCATTAATGATCTCCAGGTTCTCTTCCAAAGACATATGTGTGTACAGACAATCCATGTCTGTGCGTGGCAGCATGACTTCACGTGCCAACATATCGGAGAAATCAAAGATGTTGTCCATCAGTTTGATCTCATCTTTATCGATGACACCACTTTTAGCACTCTGCTTCATCAGAATACGAAGTTCATCTTCCGAGTGAGCTTCGCCTTCACTGGCAGGTTCGATACCCGCCAGACGCAGCAATGCATTGGCCGATACATTCAGTACCCAGATGAACGGGAAGAAGATTTTGTAGAACAACAGCAAGGGCGCAGATAAAAACAATGCCACTCCGTCTGTTTTTTGAATAGCTAACGATTTAGGTGCAAGCTCACCCAACACAATATGCAGAAACGTAATGATACAGAAACCGATAATGACCGACACGGTCGAAATAAGCCCTGTATCTCCTACACCAAGTTTAAACATGAGTGGCTCAACGAGCAATTCGGAGATGGCCGGTTCTCCCAGCCACCCGAGTCCAAGCGATGTCAGCGTAATCCCGAACTGAGTTGCCGATAGATAGGAATCCAGTTTACTATTCACCTTCAGTGCATAACCAGCCAAACGGTTTCCTTCACTCTGCAATTGAGTTAAACGTGTTTGCCTTACTTTCACAAGGGAAAATTCCGCTGCAACAAATACGCCATTCAAAAATACGAGCAAAAAGACACAGACCAGATTAAATACCAGCTGTCCAAGATGAAATTCGGTATGAATATCCAAGTTGAAACTCCCCTTTTCTATCTATTTCAGGAATACACCTGGAATATCAACGTGTGATTGCCTTTCTCGATTTGAAATCTACACCCTTGTAATACATATCTGCCACTAGCAGGTTTGGTCCGCAACAGGATGCAATATCGCAATGGCAATTGACCGTTTGATTCAACGGATGTTCAGCTGACCATTCATGGAACACTTCATCCAGTTTACGATCACGAATGTTGCCAAACGCCGGGATATCCGCAAAATCCGTCACATACACATTACCCGTGAACATGTTAACGTTAACGCGGTTGCGTCCGTCCGGATCGTTACGTACCGTCACATTTGGTTCGCTGTATAAACGGTTGATCAGTTCCCGATCCTGCTCTGCTGCACTGCACGCGAAGAATGGCAGGGTCCCGAATAACATCCACATATCTTTGTCACGCACATCAAGCAAACGATGAATAGCTGCTCTCATATGGTCCAGTGATAACACGGGCAACGACGAAGCAAAGTTTGAGTTATACATCGGATGTACTTCATGACGAACACAGCCCATCTCACGAATCAGTTGGTGAATACCATCCAGCTTGTCGTGCGTGCGGAAGTTAATCATGGACTCCGCAGAGATAAACATGCCTTGTTCACTCAATTTGCGGGAATTCTCAATCATTTTCTCATACATCTTCACCGCGACTTCACGTTTCACAGGTCTGCCACTATTCGCAAATCCAACTTGATGGAAATCGTCAGCATTCAGATAGTTGAATGAGATATGCATAACGTCCAGATAAGGTAAAAGTTGCTCATATCGACTGATATCCAGCGTTAAATTCGAATTGATCTGGGAACGAATTCCACGTTCCTTGGCATATTTGAGCAGCGGGATAATCATCTCATCCACTGTTTTCTGGCTAAAGCTTGGCTCGCCACCCGTCAGACTAATCGTCTGCAGATGCTCCACTTCATCCAACCGTTTCAGCATCAGAGGGAGCGGAAGAGCCGGCGCCTCACGCATCGTAAGCATATCTCCCACGGCACAATGCTCACATCTCATATTGCACAGATGTGTCACGGTCATTTCTACACTGGTCAGCACATGGCGTCCATATGTACGCAAAGAGCCGATCGGATCCCATGGATCATTCGTTGGCGATAAAGGCATCGGTTGTACCGATCCTGAGTTTAGCATGGTCATTGTTCTTCACCTTATTCCTTTTATTAACCTAAAAAGTTTTATTTACATCATACCTTGTGTTTCTCTTTTTGGAGTTATCTTTTATCATAGCACAATTTTGAATGCTCCGGCATACGCAGACCCTGTCCATTACATGACAAAAAACGCTCAGGCAACTCTGGACCGAGTTACGAAACGGTCCGGATATTACGACATGAGCGCTAATCATCTTTCAAGTTGTTCAGCTTTCCACCTGTTCACTTTGAGCCGCTGAAGGTGTATCCTCCACACCCTCTACACCTGTGATCATCACGGACAGTGCTGTAGACAGGTTAATTTCGTAGGGCGAAGATAAGGTCTGGCCGTCGGCATCCTTGAGCACCCGGATAAGTGGACGTTGAGGAACACGTGGATGAATCGCTGCGACCACCCCAACCTCTCCCGTACTGAGCGTGACCGATAGACCCACGGGGTAGATCGCTACACAATCCCTGAATCTCTCCAGCATTCGTTGTTCATAAAGCGTTCCTGAGCCCGTATACAGCACCTCTACGGCCTGATGTGGCAGCAAGGCTTGCTTGTAGACTCGATTCGTTGTCATGGCATCATACGAATCAGCAAGAGCAATCCATTTGGCATACTCATGAATCTCTTTATCCTTTAGCCCAAAGGGATATCCACTGCCATCAATTCGTTCATGGTGCTGCAATGCACAATGCGCGGATAGAAGCGGTATACCTGGTTCATCTTTGAGAATACGGTGTCCATATGTAGTGTGCTGCTGAATGATTTTGAATTCCTCGTCACTCAATCTGGAAGGTTTATGCAAAATTTCTGGTGCAATCTGTGTTTTGCCGATATCATGCAACAAAGCGCCCAGACCAATCTCCATTAATTGCTGGCGTGTGTAACCCGAAGCGACACCAAGAACCAGCGTGTACACACATACATTCAGAGAATGGTTATATAGGTCAAAATCACTGGAGTTCATGTCCATCAGCATAATCATGGCTTCCTTTTGGCTGCCGATGTCCTCCAGAATCGCATTCATCACACCACTAAGCGCTTTACCGAAATGAGGAATCCGATTCTTCGTTTTCATTCCCGACATGCTCTGAAATTGCTGTTTGATCTCGACCAGTGCTTTCCTTCGGGTCTCTTCCTGCAACATTTCAGGAACGATGATGTCCTCTGTCGCAGCATCTTTAATATACACATAACCGACTCCGAGATCCTTAAGGCGTCCAATCAATCGATTGGTTAGCTCTACATCTTCACTAAGTAATACAAGGCCTTCTTCACTATAAATACGTTTCCCCAGCTTCATGCCAGGCTGCAATAAGTTTATATGTACTAAACGCACAGCCTATCCTCTCCCGCTCCGTAGATGTAATTACCACTAGCCGCCGCTTCAGCAGAAGGCAAGTACTTTAAATTTAGCTTTGATGCCAGCGGGCTCGCAGGCTGTCGTCCAGAGCCCCTGGTCGTTTTATTTCCGTTTCCAGCAAATCGCGTATGAATTCCGGAAGATGATAGAGCGTACGGGTTCCATGAGCAAGAGGAGGATACCCCACATTGAACGTAAACATGTCCAGTGTCCCAACGATATACTCACATTGTTCGTCCATAGGCTCCCCATTGATGGATATGGCCTGGATCTTCTCATAGGCTGGCGCATCTGGATTGTATTGAACTTCCATTCCGTCCATACATAACGTGCCTAGAATATGACCACGAAAACCAAATCCCACAATGGGCTTACCTGAAAACTCGTCCAACAAGGACTGCTCAAGTGCTTCACGAATATGACTTCCACTCAAGCATATTGTACAAGCATTTATAGGAGATGGACATAGGGAATGCAACATTCCTTTTGTAATATTACCTTGTGGAAGATCTCCGAGAAGCTGACCTGCATTCACCAGAGACAGCTGTGCCCCCGTGAAATGACGTACAGCTTGTGCAAGCAAGGTTGCAAACGGGGATTCCCGGTCATACGTGATGGGCAGCACCCGATCCGTTATCACTGCCGTCTGATTGAGTGTCCTTTCGGCCTCCGTACGATTCGTAGCGATTGCCAGCGCGACCTGATCATCCAGTAATATACTCTTGGCAGCCATACAACCGCTACTTACCAGTTGGAGAGGTTCTCCCACACTTGTTCGTTCCAGAACCACTTTCCCAAGCCATTGACCAAATTTCCCGGCTGCGCCCAGCACGGTCTGACCAATGACTAAGGGTTCTTCGAGAACATGATGGGTATGTCCACCGAGAATAACATCAATTCCAGTAATCTGCTCTGCCAGTCTCCGATCTGTCGAAAGCCCCAGATGTGAAAGAACAACCACTACATCCACTTCATCACGTAATGCTTCCACTTGAGCTCTTAGTGACTCCACAGGGTCCAGAACATCCCACCCAAGCAGTTCATAAAACGTGGTAAAAGGGGCAGTTGCCCCCAGCAGACCAACGCGAAATGGACCTTTCTCCATAATCAGAGAAGGTTTCATCCACACTGGCGGAAGGCCAGTATCTCGCTCCACAACATTGCCGCATACCACAGGACACAGAAGTCCAGCGTATAACTGTGAGAGCTGATCTGGCGTAAAGGTTAGTCCTTCGTTGTTACCGATTGTAATGGCATCGTAGCCCGTCAGGTTAATAACATCAACATTAGCCGTCCCCAGCGTCCCTTCTGTCTCAACGGCCATCCGGTCCATATGATCGCCGATATCCAATACAAGGAAGTTGCCACCCAGGTCACGTTCCTCATTGATCATAGCGGCGATGGTGCTCATGGAGCCGAAGTGGCTATGAATGTCGTTGGTGTGCAGAATCGTTAACGTTTGCTTCTCCCTGGTGCTCATCACACCGCCTCCCCTGCTCTTCAATAAACGTTCATTCTTCTAATGGATAAGCATAACATTTTCCGCGTCGTTATGATATATTTATAGGGTTTAGAGATCAAAAAGAGGTGAGTCATATCTATGAAATTGACAATTCAACTATTTGCAGGCATTGCAGAACGTTTAAATACATCCCTTCTGGAGTTTGAGTACATTGGAGACATGCCAACCGCTGCCGATTTAAAAGAAAAACTGAGTCTGGCCTACCCAGAGGCAGCTTCTCAGATAAGGACATCCTTTTTGGCAGTTAACCAGCAGTACGCTCCTGCCGATACTATACTTAGCTCAGAAGATGAACTTGCGTTGATCCCTCCCGTCTCTGGAGGTGATGGTACGGATATATCCGATGAAAAGCTTCGCTCTACCGTTCCAGAGCATCGGACTGAGGATGGCTTATTTCTAATTACAGAATCCACTCTGTCCGTGGAAGCAACAACGGCGCTAGTGATTACCCCGAATCACGGGGCAGCTCTTACTTTTGTAGGTACGACTCGTGAAATGACCGGTGAACAGCGCACCGTTCATCTTGAATACGAGGCCTATGTGCCGATGGCTCTTTCTCAGATGGCAGCCATTGGTGTGGAAATCTCCGATCGCTGGCCTGGTGTGTTATGTGCAATCAGTCACCGAATTGGCAAAGTGGATGTGGCAGAGATTAGTGTAGTCATTGCCGTTTCCTCGCCTCATCGCAACGACTGTTATGATGCAAGCCGTTACGCCATCGAGAGACTGAAACAGACTGTTCCGATCTGGAAAAAGGAAATTTGGGAAGATGGATCTGAATGGAAGGGACATCAATTAGGACCATGGAACCCCATGGAGAACTAAACAATGAGCCTTTACACCTTTTTAGACAGAGTGGGTTAATAGTAAATAAGTCGTTGTCAACCCATTTTTTTCTTGTTATTATAATTATATGTGTCGATATTAGTCGAGAAAAGGTGGTTTATACGTGAGAGTGCATGTTACTGATCTTAAACCGGGTGACCTGTTAAAAAATGATGTATACAACAGTTCGGGTCTCCACATGCTGATGAAAGGTTCCACCCTCAGTGAAGATGACCTATCCAAACTGTTGCAACATGGAATCGAGTACGCAGATGTAGAACACACAACATCCGACCTACACTCTGATGCACAAACCTTACCTTCCGATCAATCCCGTCTGTTAACTAACTTGTTTAACGATACGATCAAAGGTACTGAATCTCTATTTCAACAAGCAATGGAGAAGGGTTTTATTGATGAGACACAGGTCGATGAGATTTTGTTTACCCTAACAGAACAGTTGGAAAAACAAAAAGATGTTGTCTCCTTGTTGCTTATGCTGGACGGGGATAGCGATTATACGTACAACCATTCATTGCAAGTCGGAATGCTCGCTTTTTATATCGCCGGCTGGATGGGTTACAACCCCGAGGAATGTCTAACGGTAGCCAAAGCAGGATATCTTCATGATATCGGCAAGTCTAAGATTCCTTCTGAGATTTTACATAAACCTGGTAAATTGACCACGGAAGAATTTGACGAAATGAAGAAACACACATTCTATGGGTACGATATCATTAAAGAATCCACGCAGGATGAAATTCTGGCAATGGTTGCACTTCAACATCATGAGCGCGAGGATGGAAGTGGTTATCCTCATGGACTGCGAGGAGACGAGATCCACCCATATGCCCGTATAACTGCTGTAGCAGACGTTTACAGCGCCATGACGACGAATCGGGTATACCAGACCAAACAGGAACTGATTTCTGTTCTGTGTGAGCTGTACAGTCTCAGCTTTGGTCAGTTAAATGCTGAAGCAACGCAGGAACTGATCAAGCACATGCTGCCTAATTTTATCGGTAAAAGGGTTCTGCTCACCACGGGTCAGACGGGACTCATTGTCATGAATAATCCTGCGGATTATTTCCGACCACTCGTTCAGACCTCTACGGCCTTTATCGATTTAGCGAAAGAAAGAGATATTGCTATCGTTGAGATTTATGTACAGTAACTGTTCATTGTACACAGCATGTATACGAAGAACCCCATAGTAACTGAAATAACCAACTCACAGGTTGGCATATGACAAAAGGGAAGCCATCATCGGCTTCCCTTTTGTCTATTCCGATTCGATCATGTTGGATTACACGCAGAATGCTTTTGTGATGATAACCAACAGAATGAACAGTACCAAAATTGCACCAGTGTTTGTGAACATATTGTATCCGCCAACGCCGCCTACTCCGCCTACGTTGCCACCACAGCCATATCCTACTTCGCTCATGTGATTGCCTCCTCTTCATCAGGTATACCCTAACATATGACGTTTCCGTTGGAATGAACCGGGCGAACAGGCAACATTTGATAAATGGTTGTCTGTCTGCATCTACCTGAGTGGGTTAGCCTTTTGCTATTCCCTGTTCTTTGCAGAGATCTATATGTCGGAATCCGAATCAACCTGGATGCCTTTTTCCTTGCGGTACATGATAACAAGTAATCTCCAAAATTCATAACTGCCTTTGTCATTCATAATAAACGGTCGATAATAATCAAATGCTTGCTGCGCCCATGCGGGACAATCCATATTGGAAAGTTGCTCCTGTTGCTGAATCCATCCCCCTTGAATCTCCAGCGTTTTCTGCATGGCTTCAAACACTTTCTTCTGCTCAGTGGTCATCGGCGGAGCCTCCTGTTCCTGAGATGCAGTTCCGTATTCGGCCTGTAGATACGCACCCGGTTCTGTCACACCATCTTCGCTGGCTGTATAACCGTAAGATGGTGCACTTGTTTTACGAATCTCATAATGTACATGCGGGCCAGTACTCTGACCCGTGCTTCCCTGATTACCGATAAGCTGCCCTCGCTTCACACGCTGCCCAACGGTTACGGCAATCCGCGAAAGGTGAGCATAACAATGCAAGTAGCCACGATGATCTTGAAGGGCAACTGTAAGCCCGTAACCGCCGAATCCGGAGCCTGTAACTCCTTCGGAAGCAAAACGTACCCTACCTTCCATAAAGGCATAGACGGGGCCATTCCAAGGCTCTGTCACGAGATCAATTCCGCGGTGAAATGTCTGTCCACCATGAATAGGATGAATTCGATAGCCGAATGAACTTGTAATCCGATATCCCTCGAAAGGGTTCACGCTCATACACTCACATCCTTTTCTATCATTAAATGCTAAAATCTATGAAATGGCTTGTGCTAATGGTCTTATTTTATTCCACAAAAATACCGCTCAGAATATTATTAGGGAAACCAAATGGTCTCTCCAACGTATATCCCAAGCGGCGCGCTATGCTAATATGAATCCTCTATCAGTTACATATACTATGTTTTATTTCCACCACTACACACTCCTAATTCAGAGGTCTGTAGATGACCCCCAGCTGATCCAATTCCTGTCCTGCTCTTCCATAAAATCCGGCTATATACCACCCTGCTGGTGCCTCAAGTTTGATTTGATCCGAGGTCTTTTGTCCGCCTTCAACTTTATTCCCAAGATTGGTGGACAACTCCACGTAAAAGATCCGTTTATCTCCATTACGTGTCCCCTGACCAATTGTTGCCTCGGTTAAGTACTCTCCGTCTGCCAAGTTCAGTGTGGCAATGTTGGATTGACCACCATGTGCCAGGTTCGTTCCATCCCTGTACAGCGTTGAAATGCCGTCTACACGGTTGCCTGAATTAAGCACTACTGAGCTAGGTCTGGCATCGGGAATCTGATTCAGATCATTAAACCCAGTTCCTCCAGATCCTCCGATTGTTGAACTTAGTTGGTACTGAGAAGATGTGCTGTACACAAATTCCGCTGTAATCGGATAATGATCGGAGAGTTGCTTTCCACTCGGGTCAACAAACGTTTGATTTTCTAACCGAAAGCTCTCTGCATTAAGGGACAACGCTTTACTTCCGCGATACAAAATTTTGTCCACTATCTCATAGTTGGGTCCATTTAAATTGCTTGCATCCATAAGGGCGTCTCCATCAGCGGGAATACTCCCACCTCGAATCAAATCGATCCACGGATCTCTTAAACCATTCTCAGACATGAGCAACTCTATATTGTCAGCCGCACGGGTGTACCGTGTATTGGTATCCCCGAATACGATAACAGCGTTCCCGTCCGAGTGCTCCTTTATGTAATTGGAGAGTTGTCTGATATTATCTCGTCTGGCCTCAAGCGATTTATCATCGCTACCTGCGTCCGCATGCAAGTTGTACACGTCCACTTTCACCTGAGGTGTGATCTCATATGTAGCTGCTGTAAATCCTTTTGGAGTCAATTCATCACTTCCATTGTCAAAAAGACCAGATCGCTTATCCCAGGTAATACGTTTCAAGTCACGGAATGGATATTTGGACAGACTGTTCAACCCACTACCAAAACCCGCAATTCCGCTTGTTGTCGTCAAATACGGCAGAGTGACTTGGGATATCAGCTCATTATGATAATTAAAATCCTCTTGCACATTAATAATGTCATAGTCATTTAATTTGGGGGAAATCTGAACGGTGTACTCCTTGGGGTTGGAGCTGGATACCAGATCCGGAAGGCCACCTACATTGTAACTAAGTACCTTGAATGAACCCGATACCGATCCACCTTCTGCAGCACTCGTCGTTGATAAAAATAACGGTGAGCTCGTTAAGGCAACAACAGCAGACAATACCAAGGCTGCTCCTTTTTTAACTATACTTCTTCGCATCATATACCCCCTTATATTTTAATCAATTCAAATATATGTAATATTCATTAATGGAAGAATAACGCTGGTCTATTCATTTGTAAATATACAATTTGAACTAAAGAATATTTACACTTGCCACTCCGATGACAGAATAACCTTCTGATCGCTGTTATCCCCAGATTTTTTAATAAAAATACCCCCTAGAGAGACTTTTTAAAAAGTCTGCTTTAGAGGGTATTCGATCACATAAAACTATATCTACCGCTAAGCATCAGCAACTAGCTTCAACTTCACCGCTTCAAAAAGCGCTGTATTGGATTAACCAATAGAGCCTTCCATTTCGAACTTGATCAATCTATTCATCTCAACGGCGTATTCCATTGGCAATTCCTTCGTGAATGGCTCAATGAAGCCCATGATAATCATCTGTGTTGCTTCTGCATCAGTCAGACCACGGCTCATCAGGTAGAAGAGTTGATCCTCAGACACTTTGGAGACTGTAGCTTCATGCTCCAGCATGATGTTATCATTCATGATTTCATTGTAAGGAATTGTATCCGATGTGGACTCATTATCGAGAATGAGTGTATCACACTTGATGTTGGATTTAGCGCCCTCAGCTTGACGTCCAAAGGAAGCCAAACCACGGTACGTTACTTTACCACCATGTTTACTGATGGACTTGGATACAATCGTAGATGTTGTATCCGGAGCCAAGTGGATCATTTTCGCACCTGCATCCTGATGCTGGTTTTTACCAGCTACAGCGATGGAAAGTACGGAACCTTTAGCTCCACGGCCTTTCAGTACAACCGCTGGATATTTCATCGTCAGTTTGGAACCGATGTTACCATCGACCCATTCCATCGTTGCATTTTCTTCTGCAACCGCACGTTTCGTAACGAGGTTGTAGATGTTTGGTGCCCAGTTTTGAATCGTTGTGTAACGAACACGAGCATTTTTCTTACAGATGATCTCAACAACCGCACTGTGCAGTGAGTTCGTGCTGTAGATTGGAGCTGTACAGCCCTCTACATAGTGAACGAAGCTGTCTTCGTCCGCAATGATGAGTGTACGCTCAAATTGTCCCATATTCTCAGAGTTAATCCGGAAGTAGGCTTGCAGAGGCACTTCACATTTAACGCCTTTAGGCACGTAGATAAAGCTTCCTCCGGACCAAACCGCACTATTCAATGCAGCAAATTTGTTATCTGCTGGTGGAATAACTGTTGCAAAATATTCACGCAGGATTTCCGGATGCTCTCTGAGAGCCGTGTCGGTATCCATGAAGATTACACCTTGGTCTTCCAATTCCTTTTGCATGTTGTGGTATACAACCTCGGACTCATACTGAGCCGATACACCTGCAAGGAACTTTTGCTCTGCTTCAGGGATACCTAATTTATCAAAGGTTTCCTTGATTTCAGAAGGAACTTCCTCCCATGTTTTACCTTGTTTCTCCGAAGCACGCACATAATACTGAATTTCATTGAAATCCAATCCGTCGAGATCTCCGCCCCATTTCGGCATTGGCATCTTTTCGAATTGTTTCAAGGATTTCAAACGGAATTCCAACATCCATTCCGGTTCGTTCTTAATCTTGGAAATTTCGGTAACCACTTCTGCAGTCAGACCTTTACCGGTTTGAAAGATGGATTTGTGCTCGTCGCGAAAACCATATTTGTACTCTTCCATTTCTGGTGCTTTTTTAGCCATCTTGCTCTACCTCCCTATCGTTATTGTACTTTGTTCTCTTCGTCAATCCCTTTGCGTAATGCATTCCAGGCCAGAGTGGCACATTTGATGCGTGCAGGGAACTTGTTCACACCGGATAGGGCTTCGAGATCTTCATAATCGTCGAAATCGACTTCTTCACCTTTCATCAGTGAGGAAAAACGGTTAGCGATATCGAGTGCCTGTTCCATCGTTTTGCCTTTGACGGCCTCTGTCATCATCGATGCAGAGGACATGCTGATGGAGCAGCCTTCACCCGTATATTTGGCTTCCTGAACGATTCCGTCTTTCAGCAAAATTTGTAGTGAAATCCGGTCGCCGCACGTTGGATTGTTCAAATTCACCGTGACAGCGTCATTATCAAATGTTCCGCGGTTACGCGGGTTTTTGTAGTGGTCCATTATAACACGTCTGTACAGATCATCAAGTTGCATCGCCAAAATACTCCTTTGTCTGGATTAAGGCGCTGACAAGCCGATCTACATCTTGTTCGTTATTGTATAGATAGAAGCTGGCACGAGCTGTTGAGCTAACTTCAAGCCAGCGCATTAGCGGTTGACAGCAATGGTGTCCGGCACGAATAGCTACGCCACTCGCATCCAGTACGGTTGCCACATCATGCGGATGAACATCACCCAGGTTAAAGGTAACAACACCCACATGCCGCTTGGCTGGGCCATAGATCGTTAACCCATCAATTTCGGACAGACGTTCTGTTGCATAAGCTGCCAGCACACTCTCATGATGTGCGATCTCATCCATACCAATCTGCTCCAGAAAATCAATGGCAGCTCCCAACCCTACCGCACCTGCGATAATCGGGGTTCCGCCTTCGAACTTCCAGGGAAGCTCTTTCCAGTTGGATTCGTACAGACCCACATCATCAATCATTTCACCACCGAACTCAATGGGTTCCATGGACTCCAGCAGCGCCTTTTTGCCGTAGAGTGCACCGATTCCGGTTGGTCCGCACATTTTATGACCGGATAATGCATAGAAATCACAGTCCAGATCCTGAACGTCCACCTTCATGTGAGGTGTGCTTTGTGCGCCATCAACAACGATGACAGCACCATTGCGGTGTGCAATTTCAGCAATTTGTTTCACAGGATGGATCAGACCCATAACATTGGATACATAAGCGATTGCTACAATTTTAGTATTGTTCGTAATCGTCTTCTCGACATCAGCCAATTCAATATGACCGTCAGGCTGAAGCGGAATGTATTTCAATGTTGCACCTGTCTCCTTGGCAACCTGCTGCCAAGGAATCAGATTACTATGGTGCTCCATTTGCGTGATAACAATTTCATCGCCTTCTTTGCAATTGGCGCGGGCGTACGATGAAGCCACCAGATTCAGGGCTGTCGTTGTCCCGCGGGTAAAGATAATCTCCTGTGTACTACGTGCATTGATAAACTTGGCTACCTTCTCCCGTGCGCCTTCGTAAGCGTCCGTTGCACGGCTTCCAAGGGTATGAACACCACGATGTACGTTGGAGTTCTCATACTCATAATAATGTTTGACCGCTTCAATCACAGCACGAGGCTTTTGTGAAGTTGCAGCACTATCTAAATATACGAGCGGGTGTCCGTTGATTTCCTGGTGGAGGATCGGGAACTGCTCGCGAATGGACGGGTTCATTGTCCCAGCTTCTTCTCAATCAGGGACTGCAATTGGGTGCGCAGTGCTTCCAGAGGAATATCCGCCACCACCGGAGCCAGGAAGCCATAGATGATCAGGCGTTCGGCATCCGTACGGTTAATTCCGCGCGACATCAAGTAATGAATCTGCTCGGCATTGACTTGACCAACAGAAGCCGCGTGACCTGCTGTTACATCATCTTCATCAATAAGGAGGATTGGGTTCGCATCTCCACGTGCTTTAGGGCTCAGCATCAACACTTTCTCTGTCTGCTGTCCATCGGCTTTGGTAGCGCCTTTCTCAATCTTCGTGATTCCGTTAATGATTGCAGAAGCTTCTTCACGCATAACTGCACGTGTAATCATCTGACTTGGTGTATTCTTGCCGAAGTGACGAGCTTCTGTGGTGTAGTTAATTTTCTGCGAACCGGAACCTACAGCGATGACTTTGGAATCAGAACTTGATCCATTACCTTTAAGCACAGTCATCGTGTTGCTGGCTGTGTCGCCATTATTCATTTCGCCTACAATCCACTCGATGGAAGCATCATTCTCCAACACTGCACGACGGAATGAAACATCAGTTACATTTACACTCAGTTGATGAACCGATGCGAAACGTACTTTAGCACCAGATTTTGCGAATACTTCCACAACACCATTATGGAAAACAGGTGCGGACAATTCGCCAGATACATAGTTATCAACATAAGTTACTGAACTGTTTGCTTCTGCAACCACAAGCACGTGAGGTGCAAAAGTTGCAGATGCGTCATCTGTAAGCAACACTGCTTGCAGTGGTACTTCGATTTCGACATTTTTCGGAACATACAGGAAGACCCCGCCATTCCAAAGTGCCGCATGCAATGCAGCGAGAGAATGCTCATCCGCTTTCACCGCTGTGTTCAGATATGATTTTACCAAATCGCCGTGTTCGCGAACCGCTGTAGCCAGATCCGTGAAGATGACTCCTTTTGCTGCCAGATCAGCAGACACCTTAGAGTATACCGTACCGGAATTGCGCTGGATAACCAGACTGCCTTCAGCTTGATCCTGAACCAGATCTTTGATAGAAGCAGGTACTTCTGTCAAAGAAGAAATAGCTTCACTTGTTTTATATGTTCCGTACTCGCTGACATTCCAGCGTTCAATTTTTTGTTTTTCCAGTTTAGGAAGCGCAAGCCCGCTCGCAAGCTTTAAAGCTTCGAGCCGCTGTTCGGTCAACCAGCCGGGTTCATTGTTGCTTTCCGACAAGGCGCGAAGCGCTTCAGATTCAACCGGAAGAATTGTTTGTGTAGTCATTGATTAATCCTCCTCCGTTTTGTCTTTACGCTTCTTGGCCTACAGTTTCGTCTGTAATTCCCAGCTCTGCCTTTACCCAGTCATACCCTTCCGCTTCCAGACGGTGAGCCAATTCAGGTCCGCCGGATTTCACGATACGACCTTGCATCATTACATGAACATAGTCAGGCGTAATGTAGTTCAACAGACGTTGGTAGTGAGTGATGATCAGGAAGCCACGATCTTCGCTCTTCATAGCGTTCACACCGTCAGCCACGATTTTCAAAGCATCGATGTCCAGACCGGAGTCAATTTCATCAAGTACTACGATTTTCGGATCAAGCAGCATCATTTGCAGAATCTCGTTACGTTTTTTCTCACCACCGGAGAAACCTTCATTCAGGTAACGGTGAGCGAACTCAGGGTTCATGTCGAGTTCTTTCATTTTACCTTCCATTTGACGAATGAACTTGATCAGGGAGATCTCGTTACCTTCGCCACGACGTGCGTTAATTGCACTACGCAAGAAGTCGGAGTTTGTAACACCTGCAATTTCACTTGGGTATTGCATAGCCAGAAAGAGACCTGCACGTGCGCGCTCATCTACAGCCATATCCAATACATCTTCACCATCAAGCGTAATTTTACCGTCTGTTACTTCATATTTAGGGTGACCCATCAAGGCAGAAGCCAGAGTGGATTTACCTGTTCCGTTTGGTCCCATGATTGCGTGGATTTCTCCACCTTTCATTTCCAGGTTGATGCCTTTCAGGATTTCCTTACCTTCGATCGTCGCTTTCAGACCTTCAATGACGAAATTCGTAGCCATGTGTATTGTTTCCCTCCATTGATTAAATTGATGTTGTTGTCGAAAACGAAAAAGCGCCTATTATATCTGAACAGGGCTTCCCCTGAATTTCTCTTGTACTCGAATCTTCAAAGCAAGAACACTTTAGAATAATTCTAAACTGATTCTCAATGATAATCAAGTCATTTCCTAAGAACGTTGGTCCTTACAGGAAACATTATTCTTTCTGATTCTATATTAAAAGACAAATTGAATCAAATCAGAAAACATCTTACGCAGAAATGTACAGTGAGAAAAATCACGGCAATTCAAGCTTTTATGTCCTCTGCTGTATACTAATCTAAAAAAAGGACTTATCCAAATTATGGACAAGTCCCTCCGTTTACCATTTACAATTTGAGCATCTCGTTAATCTTCTGTACCTGTTCGTCAAAATCCGCAACGTCCACCACCGGCGTCATTTCGCGCGGCACCGGACCATTCGGAATAGAAATCCATGAACGGCAACCATTATATTCAGGCAGTACGGGGATTTCCATCGGTTCTTTCAAAAGGTACACACGTAAAATCAATACATGGAGCGGATCTTTCCGTTTCCATTTCAAACGGTCTTCGGCAAAATCCGCTGTCCACATATGAAAGTCAAGAAGTCGATCCAGCATCTCCTGATCTCGTATCTCCAGATCCTGCGTTACTTCGGCATATGCAGTAATACGGATTGTCAAAGCTTCGTGCACCCATTCGGCCAGTGATTCTTCAACATAGGATTGATCCGAGGACTTAATCAGTTCTTTACGCTGATGTTCATAAGTCGGATACAGGTAAAACGCCGGACTTTTCAGCTCAAAATGTCGGGTTTCCTCTACAATACCACCTTTGCGCATCACCATAATCTGGCGACCCGTTTCCAGTGCTTTGATTGCAGATGCCCATTCTTTTAAAGCCGGTATCGTTGGTTCTAACATAAGCGGTTCCCTCCCCTATCGTTCTTGTCAGCAGTATAGACGCTCAGTGCGTTTCTGACAACATGATAAGGGCTCAGAAAGCTTACGCAAGAGACCATTTGTATTAGGCAAAATCTTGGCTATATTAACCCAGGAAAGAGCGAAGCATCCACATGTGTTTCTCAAGGTCAGCCTTAAAACCTGTCAGCATATCGGATGTCGGTTGATCTTCAGCTGCATCTGCAACTTCGATACCTTCCTGATATTCATTCGAAAGTGTAGCGAAGTCCTCGATCAGGTTTTGAACCATTGTTTTTGCGTCTTCTCCACCTGCTGCTTCTTGGATAGAGGAAAGCTCCAGATACTCTTTCATTGTAGCCGCTGGGCTACCTTTCAGCGTAAGGATACGCTCTGCGATTTCATCCATTTGTACTGTAACTTCGTTGTAGAACTCTTCGAATTTCACATGCAACGTGAAGAAGTTAGGTCCCTTAACGTACCAGTGATAGTTATGGATTTTAACATACAATACGTTCAGATTAGCTACCTGACGATTAAGTACTTGTTCCACCGATTTTGCTTGATCTGTTTTGTTTTTTGTAGCCATATTAATCCCATCCTTTATTTAAAATTAGTCTGTCATGCCGTGGTAAGCAGGTTGTCCCGCAATGCGTAACAGAGAGTTAATAATGTGTCACCACATGTAGTGGAGAGGCTTGTTAACGGCGTTTCTCTCAACCGTCCGACCTATTTGTTTTTACCCTTGAACCGGAAGTTCGAATCAGGATCGACTTGACTTGTCTCAAAAAAAAGTTCAAAAACCGCGTTATTTCCGATATACTGACATATACCAAGCAAAGAAGTGGGTTTTCCTGTTTCTTCATATATATGGAGGTGGCACCTTTGTCCCAATATCGCCCGTTTACCCCCCAGGATGCAATTGAACTGGCCAAAACATTACCGGGTCCATTTGCGGCAGATGCAAATCTGGATTGTCACGAGATCGGCGACGGCAATCTGAATTTGGTTTTCCACATCACGGATCAGAACTCCGATAAAAGTATCATTATCAAACAGGCGCTTCCTTATGCGAAAGTGGTTGGAGAATCATGGCCGCTCTCTCTGGTACGTGCCCGCATTGAACGTGAGATTCTTCAGGAAGAGTATCGTCTGTGTCCAGGTATGGTACCCGAAGTGTATCATTACGATGATGACCTCGCGTTAACGGTTATGGAAGATCTAAGTGATCATGTGATCATGCGCAAAGGCTTGATCGAAGGTGTTTCCTATCCTCTTTTTGCACAGCATATTGGGGAATTCATGGCAAGAACGCTGTTCTTCACATCCGACTTGGGCATGGATCAGCAATTGAAGAAGGAAAAACAGGGCAGATTCATTAATCCGGACCAATGCAAAATAACGGAGGATCTGATCTTTGATGAACCCTATCGGATCGCCGAGAAAAATAATTATGATGCTTCCATTGAAGACGAGGCTGAAGCCCTTCGCACAGATGGAGAACTTCACCTTGAAGTGGCATTACTACGGGAAAAATTCCTGACACACGGGCAGGCACTGCTTCATGGAGATCTGCATACAGGCAGTATTTTTGTTACACCTGAATCAACAAAGGTCATCGATCCCGAATTTGCATATTACGGCCCCATGGGATTTGATGTTGGTGCAGTCCTTGCGAACCTGCTCTTGAATTACTCATCCCTGCCAGGATGGATTCAGGATGAGACTGCTTTGCGTGAGCGTGAGACGCTTATGCTGAATATGGTTGGTGATGTATGGACTGAATTCGAATCTCGTTTCCGTGCCCTCTGGGTTCACGACCTCGTTGATCCGATGGCAAAAACGCCAGGCTATCAGGATCTGTATGTCCAACAATTGTTCAGAGATTCGATCGGCTTTGCAGGTGCCAAAATGGTTCGTCGTATCGTGGGACTCGCTCACGTGGCAGATATAGATACCATTCCAAATGCGACTGAACGTGAACATGCTCAGCGTAAAGCGTTGTCCATTGGTAAAGCATTGATCAAGAACAATCGTCGCTTGAATACCATCGGCGAAGTAATGGATATTGTATCCACAGCTGTTACTACTACTAAGGCTTAACATAAGGAACGGAGGAATCACCCATGACAACCCCTGAATATCAGCCTCTGTCCTCTCTCATCTGGAAAAAGGACAAGCTTGAAATGCTTGACCAGCGTCTGCTGCCCGAAACGATCCTCATGTTGAAACTGTATACACCCGAGGAAGTATGGGAATCCATCCACTCCATGAAAGTACGCGGTGCTCCGGCGATTGGTATTGCTGCTGCATTTGGTGTTGTATTGGGTGCCAAATCATATGACGGAACAACTGTTCAAGGTTGGTTGGACCACGTGAAATCCATATGTGCTCATCTGGCTACTTCCCGTCCAACCGCGGTGAACCTTTTCTGGGCACTGGATCGCATGATGCAAAAAGCAAATGAGGTCGTTGAATCCGGCCTGAGCCTGGATGAAGGCAATGATGCTCTTGAAGTAGAAGCTCTGTTAATTCAGAAGGAAGACGAAGAAGTATGCCGCATGATCGGCGAGAATGCACTGCCTTTATTCGAAGATGGTATGGGTGTACTCACTCACTGTAATGCAGGTGGACTGGCTACTGCGAAATATGGTACGGCAACTGCTCCAATGTATCTCGCACAGGAACGTGGCATTCACCTGAAGGTATTTGCAGACGAAACTCGTCCCGTACTTCAGGGTGCACGCCTGACTGCATTTGAGCTACAGCAAGCCGGCATAGACGTTACGCTGCTCTGTGATAACATGGCAGGCATGGTGATGTCCAAAGGCTGGATTCAAGCCGTTATCGTCGGAACGGATCGTGTTGCAGCTAACGGTGACGTAGCTAACAAAATCGGAACATACAGCGTGGCCGTGCTTGCCAAGGCTCACAATATTCCGTTCTATGTAGCGAGCCCATTGTCGACTATCGACTTGTCCACTCCATCCGGGGACCTCATTCCGATTGAGGAACGCGCTGCGGAAGAAGTGACCGAAGGATTTGGTAAACGTACAGCGCCGCAAGGTGTTAAAGTATACAATCCAGCATTTGACGTAACGCCTAACGAATATGTAACAGCTATTATCACGGAGAAAGGCGTTGTTCGCGCTCCTTTCCAAGAAAATCTGGCTGCCTTGTTCGCAAAGGAAGAAGCTTAACTTAATAAGAGTATTCAAGAAAAAGGTTCGTGTATAGAGCTAGTAGCTACTGATGTGCCCGGCTCTGTATTAGAACGCTAAGACGCTAAAGAAGGGCTTCCCACATGGGGAGCCCTTTTGTTAGTTCTTAGATCATTTTCAACAAAGCCTCTACACCCGTCATGCCAACCGTAATGCCCATGGCCTCGGCTTCTGTTGTCACCGACTCCATAGGTGCATGCAACAATTGCTCCAGTGTACGCACACCAACCGCCCGAGCTGCAATAATTTTTCGATCCCCGAGCTTCTCATTAAGTAATCCCACGTCGAGTGCTCCGCACATGATATATCCTTTGGATGTGTTAATGGTCAACAACGTTGTTTTCGGTAGCTTGACTTCTACCCCAACCAATACATGCTCTCCAACTATAATGGGCTCCATCGTCACCATAATTTCCCGATCCACCTCCTCTTCCACAGGTCACGATAATTGTATGCCTCATTCTGGATTGTCGTGTGGACACCTGCCGTGTTTGAGAAAATGTAGGTACTTACAGTTCAAATATATTGTTGGTAATTCTTTTCCCAGACTTAGATAATAGATATATGCTTTCATTGGAATATGAAAAGCCACCTCAGAAATGAGGCAGCTCTCATAATAATCATTAATATTTTTGAGCATCTATAAGTTCATCAAGGTCATACTTTAAATTATAATCTGTGTATATCACTCTGAGTCTTACAGCATCAGTAACCCTAGCCAACATCAAACTAATACTGGTTTTTTTCTTGTCAATTACCCAATTAGATTCAAGAGCAATAGCACCCGTGACTATATCTTTTTCTACTTCCTCGCTATCATAAAGTACTCGTTTCCCACCTGGAGTTAAACCATCTTTGAAGTTAATTGAACCATCATATTCGTCTAAGAGATCACGTTTTATGCTGAAGTATTTATAGTACTTATCCATAGTGGTTTTTTTAGAATCATTAGGATAAATCTCGTATACTGCCCGTACTAATTTATTTTTATAGAATATGTATACTAGTTTTGCGTTTACTCTGAATCCCGTAGTTTTGTATTCCAGTAGTGAGATATCCTTGATTTTGGTTGTATCTAACAATTTCGACTTCTCTTTCTTTTTAACCTGATTGACTGTCATTCCCCAATTTACGTTCTTAAAATCATACTTAGTAGTTGCTGTTGCTGATGCATATGTAGTTGAAACGACAAACAATAATAAAACTAAAAACGACAAAACTAACTTCTTCATATGTAGACCTCATCTCCTAAATTATGGAATGATTATACCATGCCAAAAGGAGCGGGTCTATGGGATTTGATAGAAGGGATTAGAACGCAAGGAATAAACACCAATAAAAGCCCCCCTCACCCAAGATGAGTTGAATTGAGCCTAACTTAAAACGTATGCTCATCATTCTTTAATCGCCTTATCTCCGTTAAATCTCTTCTAATTCCCAGTACACGTCTATGAAGTACACTTCGATCTATTGATTCAGCTACTGACTTTTTGAACTGAACATCCAATTCACTTAATTGCTCCTGAGCTAGTTTCTTTTTATGTATTGGTTTAACTTGAACTTTTGTAGTTTCAGGCTTGATAGGCTTCAATCTTTTCTGCTTCATAATCTGTTCAAATACACTGTCCTCTTGATGCATAATCTTCATTCCTTAATGTGTGATGAGCATATTGTAACACAATAACGAGAAGACGGTTGTTAAACGTCATAGTACAAACAATTAGAGTGGGCATAAGATGAATGTTGTCTCATACGGGTTCATTATTTACATGTACCAGCACTTTGCGACTCTACTCCAAAATGAGGTGCGATAAGTTGCTCCGCACATGCCAATACGCGCTCTCCAACAATAACGGACTGCATCGGTCAACAAATTTCCCGATCCACCTCCTCTTCCACAGTTCACGAAAGTTGCTTTCCTCAGTCTAGATTGTCTTGTGGACACTTCTAAAAGACGTGAATAATAAGGTTTATCTGTGATATTTACCCATTTGTTTCGACATATTTCTGCGTCTCTAGCACTATGATAATTTCCTTTTTAATGATATAGTGAATTGAAGCGTTTTTTTGAGCTGACATACTTTTTAACGGGGCTGGGATGAATGAAAGAAACCTTATCCAATCAAGAGGACATCGGCTTTTTATTTAATGTCGATATACTTATTAAGAGCCGCTCAAATGCATTGGCACTGCAGTCCCTGTTGGAGTTCATAAACAATGAAGAACAAATTGCGGACTTTCGGATTCAATCCGGCATAGAGTTAGGCAAAATTATTGAAGCGACACTCCAGTCCAAGAAGGACTCTTTCGTCACACTTCACAACGAACGCAAAAAAGCCAACGCAGCACAGAAGGCGTCCACTGCAGCTCAGACACCTGCCTCACCTGCTCCAGTCAAAACACAGAATCAACAAGAAAAACCGGTTAGCGAGAAAAAGCCTGCCACCCAAACATCCAATGTTTCCGATGGAAACTCGTTTGACGCGTGGATTGACACGCTCATTAAAGAGAATAAACTCACCCGTATTGTTGTCAATAACAAGAACGGTAAACATCAGAGCATTCCTTGCCGTATTCTGAATTTTGATCGTGATACCAGTATTGTGAGCATCTACCATGTCGATGAAAAACAAGTGTATACGTTCCGAACCAATGAAATCGATGAGTTTCTGTAACTAACTTCATCGGATTAAAACAAAAAAGCAACTTGCGTTAGAATGACGGAACATTCTAACGCAAGTTGCTTTTTTAGTTCTATGGTTCATGGGGGATTGAACCCTCCAAGATTTGTTTGGACCGATCAGGAGCGATCCTTACCTCGCTGCCATACATCTAATGCCAATAACAACCATCCGGCAATGAAGGCTACCCCACCAATCGGTGTGATGGCACCCAGAATCTTGATGCCAGAAATACTAAGCACATACAAGCTGCCTGAGAACACGATAATTCCGATAAACAACAAACGTGCTGCCCACTTCAGTTTTGTAGATCCTCCAAGTTGACCAGCCGTCAAGCCAATAATGAGCAAAGCCAATGCATGAATCATATGATATTGCACACCTGTCTCATATGTAGCTATGGCCGCCGGTCCAATCGTATCCTTGAGCATGTGAGCACCAAACGCACCTATCGCCACTGATAGCATGGTCATTACAGCTCCAAGCATCATCCATCTTCGTTGCATATAAGTTCTCTCCCTTAATTCAACTCTTCCTCCTATTATTGTAGCGAATCCACTCCTCCTTTACCAGTCGGGGTGGAGCTTCAAAGATCATATGTCTGTTTATACTTAACAATTCTATCCCTGCCCTATAAATTGTAGGAAACAAGCGTAAATCCTTGATTTTTATCGATATTTATGGAAAAGTAAACAGGTATGTAATCGTTGTATTTTAAGTGCAATTTCAAAAAGATTGGTTTTTAGTACCGAGAAGATGGGATGAAGCTAGTAATTACTCATCGATTAGGTTAATAACACTCAGTACGATGATTAAGGGAGGCAAGTCAACATTATGGATAATCGTGATTCCTATAATTCAGGTTATAACAACACGGATCAGAACCCTGGCCATGCAGATCCATACAATAACAATGGGTATGAAGCCTACCCGCCAGATCATGAGAGGCAACCAATGATACCACTGAAACATTCCGGACCTGGGATCGCCAGCTTTGTTATTGGATTGGTTGCAATCTTGGGTTATATTCTGATATTCTTTATTGCCACAATGGCTGTAAACGAGTCCATCGGAGTTCTCACCCCGTTGCAGACAGAAGAGATCGCCTTGCATCCAGCAGTGGTTCTGGCTTCATTAGCCATTCTGGTCTGCCTGATTCTCAATTTGGCCGGAGGCATCGTCGGAATTATTGGTCTTGTCCTCAAGAATCGAAAGAAAGTTTTTGCCATTATCGGAACCATATTAAATGGGATCATGATTCTGTTATTCGTTGGACTTATCTTGGTAGGCATGACGCTGATGTAACGCTTTGCATCAGCGTCATGTTTCCTTATAATTAAAATGAATGGGTTTACACATAAGTATAATCTATATTTTTTGCCAAAATCATTGTTTTTAAAGGAGATTGACATGTCACGAATCAAAATTTTTGCGGACAGCACAAGTGATCTGGCTCCAGAATGGATCCAGCAGCACGATATCGGAATCATCCCTTTATATGTCGTGTTCGGTGAAGAATCACTGAAAGACGGTGCTGAGATTAAACCTGAACAGCTATATGAACGTGTTAGCCAAGATGGGCGTCTTCCCAAAACAGCTGCACCTTCCCCCGCTGACTTCATAACGGCATTTCAACCTTACATAGATCAAGGGGATGAGATTTTATATATCAGCTTATCTTCTGAACTTTCTTCTACCTATCAAAATGCACGACTAGCGAGTTCCGAGTTCCCGGAAGGTCGAATTTCGGTCATTGACTCACAGAATCTCTCATCAGGAATTGCGCTGATGGTGATGAAAGCTGTACATGCTGCTGATAAAGGACAAAACCTGACTCAGATTACACACCTGATTGAGGCAATGAAATCAAATGTACGCACCGAGTTTGTCATCGATACACTGGAGTATCTGCATAAAGGCGGACGCTGTTCGGGCATGCAGAACCTGATTGGAAGCCTGCTCAAGATTCGTCCTGTCATCCGGGTAACGGATGGCAAGATGGCACCTGCCTATAAAGTGCGCGGCAAACGGGAGAAAGCGCTGGAACAAATGCTGAATAATACGCTCAGCCATAAGGATCAGATCGATCCAGACCTGCTGATTGTTGTGCACACCATGGCTGAAGAGGATGCGCTTGACTTGCAGAAGTCTTTGCAGGAACAAACCGGTGCCCGAGTTGAACTAACCACTGCTGGTTGTGTAGTATGCAGTCATTGCGGCCCGAAAACAATTGGAATCATCTATAACACTGTTTTATAGTATTACACTTTACATCGTATCGTATTACCCGATCCTTTCTTCTAAATCTATATGTGGTACATCCAATACTTGGACTGGCATACCGTTATAACTAAAAAGGGCATTCCGAGCTTAATCGCTCAGGATGCCCTTTAATATTTCGCTAAATTTTTTGATGACTTACGTTTGGTCCTTTGTTCATTACGATACAGATCAATAATTTTTGGTCCGCAGATCATTCAGACTTTTGAATGCATATCCTTGCTTGCGGGCCTCATCAATAATGGAACCCAGAGCTTCCGTGTTATCTTTGGATACCGAATGAAGCAAAATGACAGCGCCCGGATGGAGTTGTTTCAACACCTGTTGATGAGCATATTGTGCGCCACGCTGCACATTGGTATCCCAATCTTTATAAGCAACAGACCAGAACACATTCACATAACCCTGAGCATGACTCTCTGCAAGCGTACGATTGTTAAAAATCCCGCGCGGTGGGCGTAAAAAGGTCGCTTGTTGACCCGTCAACCGATTGACCTCTGACTTGACCTTCTCAAGTTCCTCTCTAAGCTTTTCATTGGAGATGCGGGTCATATCCGGATGACTCCATGAATGATTACCGACAATATGACCTTCAGCCGCCATACGTTTGACCAACTCAGGCTGATCTTTCAGATAATGACCTGTCACAAAGAAAGCCGCTGGCACCTTCTTGGTACGCAAAACATCCAGTATGGCAGGTGTGAATCCATTCTCATACCCGTTATCAAACGTGAGATACAACTCCTTTTGCTTCGTATCCCCCAGGAAAATGGCATCGTTATGTTGTAAGATCGATTTAAAGCCTTCCTGATCAATGGAGGGCAGTTGACCGTTTTGACTTTTTTTGAAGCCAAAGTGATACGCTCCGGTAACCGGTGATGCTTCAGTCAGTGCCGGCACCATACTGATGGATAACAGTGTCACCAGTATATATAGAACCATTCGCTTCATTCCATCCGCTCCTGTTCCTGAAAATTCGGTTAGTCGTTTGCACACACGAACACCTTCAGGTAATATGCCACAGGAACAGCTAATGTATGTAAATCCTTAACGATCAAAACGTTTATTTTCAGGTTGTGGCGGAGATTGATAGAACAATTCAAGCAAGGTCTGGGGTTTGCCACTGGAGGCAAGCCATTCCCTCACGGTCTGTATGGCACGAGTTTGTCCATCTCCCCGATCACGCCATGTAAGCAACTCGATAACTTTGATAATCAAGGCAGACATATTATGATTATCCAGTTCAGATCGTTCTGCTCTCAGCTTGTGATATAACGCCTCCTGTTCCCAATCCAGAAGAATTTCATCACCAATGGTTGGCTTCAAAAGGGTGTACGCTCTGTCACAACCTTTACAACGAACTGTGCTGACCTGTTCATCTATAAATTCCACTCGAACCTCCTGATGGCAATCCGGGCATTTGAATCCAACTTGTATGTTTTGTATGTTTTCGTTCATGACATTGTTCCTCCTGCGATGTGAGCATTTTACATCATTTCATGCAAAAAACTCCTTGGATATATGCATAATGCTTATGTATGTACTACATCTATACCCGATATTTTGTCGATTCACGCTTATTTTGAAGAAATCTGTAAGGTGCTATAATCTTGTAAATATGTTAAAATATTATACATATCATGGTAGGGAAAAGGCGGGATACTCATGTCGAAGGAAGAGCGCAATATAACCTGGCAATCATCCAGCATCAACAGACAGGACCGGGAGAAACATAATGGGCACCGTAGTCGTGCCATCTGGTTCACCGGGTTATCAGGTGCAGGAAAGTCATCCCTTGCATTTGCCCTGGAGCAGTATCTTTACGACCAAGGCGTACGCTGTTATGTTCTGGACGGGGATAATGTACGTCATGGACTGAACCGTGATCTCGGTTTTACAACAGGGGATCGTCAAGAAAATTTGCGGCGAATTGGAGAAGTATCGAAGTTAATGGTAGATGCCGGGTTGTTTGTACTTTCGGCTTTTATCTCTCCTCATGAACAGGATCGGGAGATGGTTAGACAGTTATTTGAACCAGATGATTTCATTGAAATCTATGTGCGCTGTTCAATTCAAGAATGTGAGCGTCGTGATCCCAAGGGTCTATACAAAAAAGCCCGCAATGGTGATATCCCGCATTTCACAGGCATTTCCGCCCCCTATGATGTACCAATATCTCCTTCATTTATTATCGATACAGAGCAATGGTCCATTGAGGAAGCCGTGCAAGAGATCGTACAGCATTTGGAGCAGATCGGTGCTCTTCAACTGCCGCTTCCTACGAAAACAGCTGTTGTTCATTAATCCATGGTCAATATACGAACCACCAACATGAAAGGCGCGCCCATCGTGGCGCGCCTCTTTTACGTGAACCCATTGCTGGTTATACCATCAATAAATGAATACAGAGAAGAAGATACACATGCTCTACCATCGCGTTTGAACGTCTTCTAATGTCCACTCACTTACTTACTCACTTACTTACTCACTTACTGCCCCACGACACCCGCTTGCATATTAAGAAGCTTTCTGAACGTCCCTACCGGATCTGTAGATAACTGCTGGTACCCGCCTTCTTGAATCACCCGACCTTCATCAAGCACAATTACACGATCTGCCGTCCGTATCGTGGACAATCGGTGTGCAATCACGATAATGGTCACATGTCCTTTTAGCCGTTCTAACGCCTCATGAATGTACTGTTCATTCTCACTGTCCAGCGCACTCGTTGCTTCATCCAGTACCAATACAGAAGGATTACGCAGCATAGCCCGGGCAAGCACCAATCGCTGACGTTCACCCCCGGATAGACGAATACCCCGATCACCAATGATCGTATCCAGACCCTGAGGCAACTTCCGTACAAATGCCGCAGAGGAGGAAAATTGCAAAGCCTGCCACATCTGTTCTTCACTTGCATTTGGATCAACAAGACGCAGATTCTCACGAATACTCGTATGAAACAGGAATGGGTCCTGGGAGACATATCCGATGGAACTTCGCCAGCTCAATAATCGTTCTTCTGACAGAGGCACTCCGTCAATCAGAATACGACCAGATTCAGGCCTTACGAGGCCCATAATCAGATCTATCAGCGTGCTCTTGCCTGCTCCGGATTTCCCCACAATTGCGGTCATACCCCTTGCTGGAATCGAAGCGTGCACATTTCTCAATGAGTACGCATCACTTCCCTCATAGCGATAGCAGACATCCTCACAGGTGATAGATTCCTTCAGTTCCATAGGTTGAATCCCATCAGTTCCAACGTCTCCTGCCGAAGCAATCTCTGCACTAATCTCACGACTTTTCGCCGTCTGCGCTTGCAGTTCTCTGACTACCCGAAATGCAGGCAGCATGGAGCTGATGTACTCCAGATTGGACTGAATCGCCGTAAACCTTGGCCATAACCGGGAAAAGATAAGGATAATGAGCAGCAGACTTGCGGGTGGCACCGTCATTACACGGAGAGAAAGATAGATGAATGCCGCAATGATGATTGCCGCGGACATCCGGTGAATCAGCTGTGTCCCACTGTTCAATTGGCTAAATTGAATGACATTGCGTTCTATCTGTCTGCACATACGCTCAAACCAGTTCATGTGTGAGCGCTCAAGCATATTGCTCTTAATATCTTTAATGCCGTTAAAATGCTCGGTAATGCCGTTATAATAACTTTGTGAGAATTCAGAGGTCTGGTCTCCGATCTGCTTGGCCCGCTTGACGAATTTTCGTAAGACGATAAATAATAACAATCCACAGACCAGCACAAGTGCCGTCAATTTGGCGGATAACCAAAAAGCAAGACCGATCTGAATACCCGTAAAGATCAGAGAGGCTGCCATTTGCAGCATAATGCTCGTTCCCTGGCTCACACGTGCAAGTTCAGTCGTTAATATATGGTTGAAATCGGATTTTCGTTTTTGGAGAAAAAATGACCATTGCGCCATAATAATAGCAGCATAGGTTTCCATGCGCAGCGTTCGTACAAATTGCTGCTGGATTCGAGTATTGCGGATCGTCTGGAGACGCTGCATCCAGGCCTGTCCGGAGACAATCAACACAAAGGTAAACAATACGAGTAACAATTGGCTATTATCAGAAAAACGATTCAACACCTCGCCAAGCCAGGGAATGTTTAAGCCTGTGGAGCCCATCTCAAATATGCCAATCAGACTCAGCATCGGAACAAGCATGTAGATACCGATCCCTTCCATGAGACTGATACAGATCATCCCTAGCAGATTCCAATATAAAATGGGCCCCGTGACATGATGCAACTTTCGCATGAAATACCTTAATTCCGAGATCATACTTTACCCCTTTCCGTCACCGTATACCTTTTAATTCGCCGCCAGAACCAGAGAAACGGACGTAACGGAAAGTATAGAAAAAACAAAGAACGTGGAAGTGGCAATTGATCCACATCCCATGTACTTGGATATAAACGTTCAATAAAGAAAAACCATTTCTGTTTTGTACTTCGAAGTTTAAACAGATACGATGGATAAGACTTCATATCAGCCGGACTTTCCAGCATGTCGTTCATGAACTTTGCACCTTCGTTGGCTAATCGCTTGCCTGTACGGTCACTCAAGGACATCAAGGACCTGTACTCTACATCCAGCGACGTATTCAACAGATCTGAGGCTAAGTGAAGAGCCTGCGAACCGATCGATAAACGTCCCTCCGCTTTCAGACGTCTCTCTAATTTCTTCACATCAAGTGGCATGCTGCGGATCATCTGGTCGATATCCAGTAACCAGCGCAGTCTGAACCAGCCGTGTCGTGCACCATGGGTTACGAGATAGGCCCATAGATCTTCTTGTTCGAGCATACGGACAGGTGTCTGTGTGTATGAACTGAACCGGCTGCGTTTCCACAGCAATTCAAAATCGGTTTCTTTGCCCGAATCCGGGTTCAGGCGCCAATGGATCTCCACTTGAGTCCTTTTGACCGGATGAGTGTAACAGATATGATGTTCCCGCCATTTCCAGCTGCGCACCGTAGGTGCCCGCTCCCCTTCCTTGGATACATATCCGAGGGTAGCCAGAATGCCTTCAGCCGCTTCCACATCATTAAACGGAATCAGGATATCCAGGTCTTTGGAGGTTCGCATGGATACATCGCCATAGAGATCATGGGCGAGCGCTGGTCCCTTTAGTGTAATATTGCGGATACCGCGTTCACGAAAGGCTCCACAAACCTGTTCCATTTCAGCTGTCAGATGTAACATGCGGAACGTATTGACCGTATATTGTTGTCTCAGACTCTCCATAACATCTGCAGGAATGATTGCAGAGTTCAATTCTTTCATTTTCAAATAAAGGACAGAGTATAAGCGGTGATGATAGACAAGCCGCAGAAAGAGCTGCCAATCGGTTCCTTGCAAACCCGCCTTGAGTTCTTCAGGGGATAGAGCCGTCAGATCACCTCTAATCATGCTCAAAATCAGCTTAAGCTCCTTTGGAAACCCTGATGAATAGAGTTCACTTTCATGTATCATAGACAATCTCCCCAGATCCCTTCTCCGGACACCGTTTGCCAAACACACCGACAACCGTATATTGGTCCATAGTATCAGCTCCGGTCACGATCAATTTACCACTTCGCAGCCAGGCATGAGCCATCATATGTCCTTGCTTATTCCGCGCAGTCCCCATATATAACGTACTCTCTATCTTGCGTCGCTCAAGCATCTTCATCCCGGCAATCGCCATTACAAGGCAGCGGCTTTCCCATAACGTATATTTGCTGGCGAGCGAAATCGCTTTGGAAATATTCCGTATAGTAATGACCTCGCTGCGATCAAGTCCTGTCATCGGTGTTTCTACCATAGGCGTACCCAGCCCTGGCGCGATTTTGGCAAATGGCATAGCCTTCTGTATGCGTGCCCAGCCAAGGAGGATATAGGCCTCCCATACCAGTCGACGCATTGACCGCGGGAGCGAGAGATAAGCCTTTATTTTTCGCAACATGATTCTACACTCCGCGAGTAACGTCGATTAAACCTTCACGGGACAGATGTTCCAGGAATTGCACCACCTGCTCACGACATACATCTGGCTCAATCTCGTACTCCGCAGCAAGTACCTCAACAACTTCACCCAGCGTGCGTTCTTCTGCGATCAGGTCCCAGATTCGTCCACCGGTACTCCCCAGATTGTAGTATTTTCCAGAGCTAATGCTCATCATGACTTTCTCACTGCCCATATCACTGACCAGATTGCCTTCCTTCCGGGTTACCCGGTCTTCCACATTCATCGGCGTAGTCGCTGTCATTGTCCTGTATGCACTCCTTTACGTATATGATCTGTGATCCGATCCACCATCTCAAATGCTGTAAACTCAGCACCCGTTCTGACCAATCTGCCAATCTCCACACTTGCTGAAAGTCTTGAAGCCGTCTCAAACAACCATTGTGCCAGCCCCTGTCTTGCAACGAGTCCACCACGGAACGTATGCGAGCATAACAGATGCAGTCGTTCTAGCCCCGTCACTTCAACCAGTTGAACAGATGTATGGTTTTCCTCCGGTTGGGGAGCAAGTTCGAATATTCCACCAAGTGGTACGGCCATCTCATGAAAATAGTGCTGAACAGGTATCGCATACTTTGTAATCTCTGCGTGAACCGTGGCATAATCCTGTTCCTTCATGCCGAAACCATCCAGACTGGGCTGCCACAATTTCTGCTGCGGATAACCAGGTGATACGATGGCTCTTCCCCCGGCATCCCAGGTCAGTGCGACAACATCATCGGTGAGAAGCGGATACCCGCGTGATGCCAGTGCAGCCGACAACGTCGATTTTCCTGCCCCCGAATGTCCGACAAATGCGTAAGCCCAGCCATCAATAACCACAGCACTGCCATGCAATGGAAGAATACCACGCTGCATCATAATGACAGCCATACATGTGCCCAGGATGAATAATCTGACCTTTTTCTCGTCCGCTCCAGGCTGAGGGGATACAATGATACGTTTTCCATGCTCCATTAGAAACAGGCCTGCATCTTCGATTTGGAAAAAAAGGCTGCCATCCCGTGCCACAAAGTTGTCGTTGCCTACATCCCAATCCTCCCACAATGGGGTCAGATCTGAAGACTCGATGTGCACATCCACGACATCAAAATCAGTCTCCGCATCCTTGGGTGCAATCTGTAGTTCAGGCATTCGAATTTGGCTCGACCAGCGCAGACCATACGCCACATAATGCACAGCTAACAATGAACGACGCCTCCTTCGTAATAAAATGTAAAAAAAGCCCTTATATTCATGTTGCTCAATATAAGGGCGGAGGCGAAAAGCTGGATTTGTTGCATTTCCGCCCTTTAAGTATGATGACACGTTTTGGAACTAAATAACTTAGGAAGTTGGATCGTACAGATCCGCATCGTGAACCGTGATCCAGTCAATTTGTCTGTAGCCAGTACCGGCCATTGTTTGATTGACTTCCAACACTTCAAGAGCTGGTGCTTGCCATTCCTTTTTTTCCATTTGCATCGTATTCACCTCCTTTTCGCAGTTCTAAGTATGATGGCATATGGTAAAGCTTTCTAACTAGTTCCGTAGAGATCCGCATCGTGAACCGTAACCCAGTCGATATGTTTGTAACCCGTGCCCGCCATTGTTTGGTTGACTTCCAATATTTCCAGTGCTGGTTCTTGCCATTCCTTTTTTTCCCTTTGCATCGTATTCACCTCCTATCATGAGTCAAATGTAAGGAAAAGCCGGACCCACAGTTCACCGGGCTATATCAGAATTTCCGAATGAACCGATAGACGATCAGACTATGCATCATCAATCGCAGATCTGGATGCGAAGCAAGTTCAGGTCTTGGACTCGGAAAATTGGCCAGGGCAGACTTGATACGCTCCGTGTTTAATATGCCAGCAACCTTGCTGTCAGAACACAAAGCACGTAACTCAGCCGTAAAGGCATCCCAATTCGGAATGATGCGATGTAACCAATCTGCAGGCTGCACACCCCGTACCCGTTGATTCAGTCTGACCTTGTCAGGCAACTCCGGTGAAGTAGCCCGGCGAATCAATGAACGATCCGTCCCTTGTTTCACATATTGTTCAATCGGAACGGACAAACAGAACCGGATGACTCTGGCATCACTTGTCGGATCACGTTCCCAAGCGCGGTAACGCAGAGAACATTTTGTAGCTACTGCACCGTTTTTGTTCGCAATGGCCAGGTTATTGAATTTCTCGGCACGTACTTTGAGTGCATCAGCCTGGGCACCGCCCTGCAAAACAATAATGGATTTGAGTCTTTCCAGTACACCTGTTCTTTGAGCAAAATCAGGATGGATCAACTGCACGGACGCGGCCTGGCTTGCTCCTTTGGACTGAGCCTTGAACCACTCCGGATATGCCTTTTTCCCGGTGATCTTAGCTATACGGGAGAAGGGCATTCCGGTCCGCTCACTATACTGCTGCATCTCACGGAACCAGCGATACCAGCGGCCACTTTTCAGGAGACTGGCGTAATAATCCAGAGCCGGCCCCCAGGAGATGGTGAAATTACCACGTGCGCCTGTGAGCAGGATGCCTGCATCTTGCTGGCTCGCTTTTTCATAGAATCCGCGAATCCAGAATGAATTTTCAAAGTATTTATAGGGCATTTCCATAATGTCGAGCCAGGTATCTACTTCACTGAGTGGACTTCTGCCTTCAAAATCAAGGTAGTTCTCTGTGATATTGCCGACATGATTAATGGTTGAACGTATGAAGGGCCGTTCGTCTGCGAGCAACGTTTTCGACGTATAATCTGTGAAATCCGGTACGGGAACATAACTATAGGCCTGCAGCCGTTTACCCTGACTTCTCAGTGTACCGGAAGCAAAACCAACCACGGCTCCCGAGTCCAGTCCGCCACTTAAAGCAGCAGCCACCTGCCTGTGAGTTCGCAATCGCGATCCAACCGCCTGCCCAAAGACCTCCCGAAACGCTTCTACATACTCACCATCGGATTTAAGCCTCAGAGGTTCGACTTCATTCCAGCGATGATATTGCTTCAGTTCCAGTCTCCCATCCCGGAAGACAAGTGTATGTGCAGAAGGCAGTTGGCTTATTCCCCGATATACGGTCGAATTGATATCTGCTGAATCATGCATGTCAGGAATGGCAAGGAATTCGGACAGCCAAGTCTCATCAAGTTCTTTATGTACCCCTTCAAGCCCAAGCAACGGATTCATGAGTGTGCAGAAAGCAAAACGTGAACCATCATGTCGGTAATAAAAAGCTCTCATGCCTGTAATGTCTCTCGCTGCATACAGTTTTCGATTCCGCTCATCCCATATCGCGAATACAAAATCCCCCAGCAATCGGACAGCCACATCGTCTCCCCAGCGTTGATAGGCACGCAGGATCAGTTCACTATCCGCCAACATTGCCAGTTCAGCTCTGGATATCTGTAGTTGATCAGCCAGTTGTTCCCGGTTATCCAGAATGGCATCTGCCGTGATGGTCAGACCACTTTCCTCATCATATAAAGGCAACTTCTCGCTAACCGATTCCGGTGTAATCCATTGGGCATGACAGCTGAGGAACGCCTCGTTGCCTTTCCACACCCCTGTTGTATCCGCAGGGACATGCCCCAGGCTTGCGTACAGACGCCAGCTGTCTTCCCATAGCGCCTGCTGACCATCGTTGTGTACAATTCCTGCTATGGCGCTCATGACTTGCCTCCCCGTAGAATCTTGCGCTGTGAAGCCCAGGCGCTGATCTGGTGACCAAATGGTACCCATGATTTGATACGCTGTATTTTGCTTTGAGCAGAAGCCAGCTGGACTTTCAAGCGTTCTCGCTCACTATATCCCCGTTCCAGACGATGATCTGCCGCCCGTAGTGCGGCCTGCAGCTGCCTGATCGTTGCCAGTGCAGCCAGTGTGGGATCTATCTTTTCCGGTTCCTCGACAACTTGGTCATTAAGATTGCCAAGCGGATCATGTACGACAGAATCTGCCGGTTGCATTCGGTATTGCGGTTGCCACTGGCAACCTGTCGCTGCTGTCAACTGATGCGTGATTCGATCAATGACCTCTTGATCCGGACTTGCATCATAATGTACACCCGTCCATTGTTCGGCTTCTGCCAACTGTTCACTGTATCCCATCCGGTGGAACAGTTCTGCCCCCATCACACGGCAATACAGTTCAACTTCATGTGGTTCTAATATGTTTTTCCAGTTGTTAACAGAACCCTGATGTGCCTTTTGATGCGAAGAGAGGAATGGATCACCCACGCCCATACTGTAGAACATGTCAGACTTGGCACTATCCAGAAACTGTCCATACTGCTCCATACCCTGTTCATATCGAATTCCCAGAAACGCGCATAGTTTCTCGAGTTCTTCCTGAGGATTGGAAACCAATCGTTCATATTGCAATTCATATGCATTGGAATGTGGTTCGGCAAAATACTCATTCAAGCGGAGCATACCCAGTGTAAGATCTACAGATTTCATATTTAATTTGGGGCTCTGCAGACTATGAGTCAGGTCGAATCCTTCTCCTGTGTGGCGGTTTACCTTTTTGAATGATGCTGCTATGGCCAGAGGATTACGCTGGAGATGAATGCGCTTGGACTGAGGGAACAGACGATCCAGCCATTCCAGCATGTAATAGTATCGTGGAGATTTATCAACGATGAAGTCTGCTCCGCTCCCTTCCAGGAATCCATTATAGATCTCAAGAGCAAAACTTCTGCACGCCTTTTCGAAGACATCCTCAGATACCATGGCATTGTAGAACTGACGAATGATGGAGCTGCCACCATAAGCACGTGAATCAGCTTTGTTCAAATCGACAAGATTCATCAGAAACCACATTTCCTGGGTGGCAAATATACGACTATGATTTTGCAGCATGACGGTGGATAAGGAACTACCACTGCGGGGAACACATAGTAAGAAAACAAGTCCGTTACCTTGAGCATCGATCAATGGCAGCCTCTCCTCTGTTCATTAGTATAAATATGTAGCTGGGATAGACCAGACTCTACCTTTGTGTTTGGCAAAACGAGTAATATGCACGCTATAGGTCAGCGTTTTGCAATACTCCGTCGAAAGTTCACCCGGGAATGAAGCAAAACACTTGGTTACATTCGACAACTCTCAGATACAATATGTATTTATAGTTTTACTCTATGATACAAAATGTATCATGTCAATCTTTTATTTTCACCTTTTCATAAATTCATACTCTTTCACTGTATTCTGTTGTCTGTCATTTAAGCACTTATTCATGATCAATTATGTTCTGATTGCACAAACGCGAATAAGCTCCAGACATGTTCTGTGAGGAACAATGCCTGAAGCCATACGTAATCCTATGAGAAACTTAATATGAAACCGGGTGAACAACCATCAGGTAAACCTTACATTTGAACTTTTCCCAGGAGCTCCAACACTCCCATTTCGCTCTTCTTCCTGATCTGCCTGTGTAGCATCCTGCATCCCCTTCTGTACCTTCACGGTTAATAATACAGCAATTCCCGCGACGAAAAAGAAGATGAGCGACAGAATACCCCAACGCGTGGAACCCGTGATCTGCCCAACATAACCAAACACAAATGGACCAAAGATTGAAGAGAATTTGCCTGTAATATTCACAAAACCAAAATACTCTCCTGTTCTGCCTGCCGGCATCAGATTGCTAAACAGTGAACGCGCTGTGGATTGACTCACACCCTGCACGACACCAACCAACCCGGCGAGTACATAGAAGTGGATCGCTTGTGTCATGAAATAACCGAGAATCACAATACATATGTAGACCGATAAGCTAACGATTAATACCTGCTTTGCTCCCCAACGCTGTGCCCACGCTCCCAGTAACAAAGTGCATGGGAAACCGATGAACTGGGTTAACAGTAGCGCGAGCATCAAGTCGGCTGTGCCTATGCCTATACTTGTTCCATAGATGGTAGCCATCAGAATGATGGTATTAATACCGTCATTAAAAAACCAGAAAGCCACCAGCATGCGGATTAACTGGGGAAAACGCCGCATCTGACGAAAGGTCTGCCGCAGTCTGCGCACGCCCACCGCAGTATACCCTCTCCACGAGCCGGGCATGTCCGGTGAAGCAGGCCGTCTCGGAGCATGGCGAAAGATCGGTATCGAGAACAGCAACCACCACAACGAGACGGAGATAAACGCAAGTCTTGTGCCTGCCAGTGTACTGCTCATCCCGAACCAGCCCGGTTGCTGAATCATCAGCAGGTTCACCGCAAGCAACAAACCTCCTCCAATATAACCATAGGCATAACCTTTGGAGGATATCATGTCCCTTCGTTCCACGGGTACCAGATCCGGCAGCATTGCATCGTAAAAGGTGTTACCACCTGCAAAACCGATCGTAGATATGACCAGCAACGCGGAAGCAAGGAACCAGTCCCCTTCACCGATTGCGCTGAATCCCAATGTAGCAAGGACGCCTATAATTGCAAATACACGCAGGAAGTCTCCTTTCCGTCCTGACAAATCAGCCAGCGTGCCTAGCAACGGTGTTAGCAGAGCTACGCACAACATGCCAATGGAGTGTGTATAGGCCAGGTAGGAGGCAGCCATATCCGTATCCAGCGTTGCTGCAGCGACCGAAGCATAGAATACGGGCAATACTGCTGCCAGTACTGTTGTTGCATAAGCCGAATTGGCCCAATCATACATAATCCAAGCCTTGATCGCCTTTTTATTCACATGAATCCTTCCTTTACATGCATCTCTATTGGATCGTGTTCATGAAATCTGGTTTTCAGTATCGAGAAGAGGAATGAAGCTAGAAATGGAGTAGATGTACTTCTCCTATTGTATAGGAAGGATATCACACGTGTTCACTGTTTCTGTAAAAAATGGAGCAATTCTGTTCTTTCGACTCACCTTACCTCAGAGGTGAACTTGCGTAATTGTATCATTTTATATCCACTCTCATCACATATCGTCCTCGCCCGTGAATATACTTAATTACCGACAGGCCAAACTGTGCCGCGTAATCAATGGGGGTGCCTACATGTCAAATTCACACCAGCCTTACTCGTTCGTCGTGTCGAAGGAAGATTGGTCGCTTCACCGCAAAGGGTACCAGGACCAACAACGCCATCAGCAAAAGGTGAAAGATGTCATCAAACAGAATCTGCCTGATCTGATTACGGAAGAAAACATCATCATGTCTGATGGAAAACAAATCATCAAGGTACCAATCCGCAGTCTGGATGAGTACCGTTTTGTGTATAACTACCAGAAGCAAAAACATGTTGGTCAAGGAGACGGTGACAGTCAGGTCGGAGACGTCATCGGTCGTGATCCCTCTGCTTCGCAGAAACCCGGCAAGGGCGAAAAAGCTGGCGATCAGCCTGGTCATGATATTGTGGAAGCCGAAGTGAGTATTGAGGAATTGGAAGATATGCTCTTCGCTGAGCTGGAATTACCCGATCTGAAGCAGAAAGACAAAGACCTGATTGAGACACATACGGTAGTTTTCAACGATATTCGCAAAAAAGGCATGCAGTCCAATATTGACAAGAAACGTACCATTTTGGAGAATCTGCGTCGCAATGCAACAACCGGTACGCCAGGCATCCATCACATCAGTCCGGATGACCTGCGCTACAAGACATGGGAAGACAAAATTATTCCACAATCCAATGCCGTTATCATTGCCATGATGGATACATCCGGGTCCATGGGTTCGTTTGAGAAATACTGCGCGCGCAGCTTTTTCTTCTGGATGACCCGTTTTCTACGCCGTCAGTATGAGAAAGTTGAGATTGTTTTCCTCGCCCATCATACAGAAGCCAAGGAAGTTACCGAAGAAGAATTCTTTACCCGTGGCGAGAGCGGAGGTACGATTTGCTCCTCTGTATATATGAAGGCGCTGGATATTATTGACAGCCGATATCCACCTTCCAGCTACAACATCTACCCCTTCCACTTCTCTGATGGGGATAATCTGACCTCGGATAACGAACGGTGTGTGAAGCTGATCGGGGAGTTAATGAAGCGTAGCAATATGTTTGGATACGGCGAAGTGAATCAGTACAACCGCAGCAGTACACTGATGTCGGCTTATCGTCATATCAAAATGGATCAGTTCATGTATTATGTGATCAAAGAAAAAGGCGAAGTGTACAAAGCTTTGCGCAGCTTTTTCCAGAAACGGGAAGGAGGCAGCGTTAGATGACAGATGAGATCCGCGACCTAGAATACGCTATTGCCGAGATTATGGAGATTGCCAATGGTTTTGGTCTGGACTATTACCCCATGCGGTACGAAATCTGCCCATCGGATATTATTTATACATTTGGAGCCTACGGCATGCCTACCAGATTCAGTCACTGGAGCTTTGGTAAAACATTTCATAAGATGAAAATGCAGTACGATTTTGGGCTCAGCAAAATTTATGAGCTTGTCATCAATTCCAACCCTTGTTATGCCTTTCTGCTGGATGGCAATTCCCTGATTCAGAACAAATTGATCGTAGCCCACGTCCTGGCACACTGCGATTTTTTCAAAAACAATGCCCGCTTCTCCAAATCCAACCGTAATATGGTCGAAAGTATGGCTGCTACGGCGGATCGGATCAGCAATTATGAGATGGAGTACGGAACGGAAGCGGTTGAAGCCTTTATCGATGCCGTGATCGCAATTCAGGAACATGTGGACCCACAGCTGATTAAACCCCGTCATTTGGACAAACAACGTTATATGGAGATGAAAATGCGGGAGCAGCGGGGTGAGAAAAAACCTCGGCCGGAAGGCCGCTATGATGATCTATGGTCACTTGATGACGTGCAGACGGAAGAAGCACCCGCTGAAGGTATTCAGGTCCATCATTTTCCGCCTGAACCGGAGAAGGATGTCATGTGGTTTATTCAGGAATTCTCCGAAGTATTGACCGACTGGCAGCGGGATATCATGAGTATGATGCGTGAAGAGATGTTATATTTCTGGCCACAGATGGAAACCAAAATCATGAACGAAGGCTGGGCATCCTACTGGCATCAACGCATTATCCGTGAGCTCGATCTGAACAGTGAGGATACGATCGAATTTGCGAAGCTCAACTCCTCCGTGGTGCAACCATCCAAACAAAGTCTGAATCCGTATTATTTGGGACTGAAGATTTTCGAGGATATTGAACGGCGCTGGGATAACCCAACCCGGGAAGAACAGGAACGTTGGGGCCGCAAACCGGGGCAAGGTCGTGCCAAAATGTTCGAGGTGCGTGAATTTGATTCCGATACCTCCTTTATCCGCAATTACATGACCAAACAATTAACCGAGGATCTGGACCTCTACGTATTTGAGAAAAAAGGCCCGGACTGGAAAATCACCGACAAGTCCTGGGAGAACATACGGGATCAGCTCGTATTTTCACGTGTCAACGGGGGCTCCCCTTACTTGGTCGTACAGGATGCCGATTATCTGCGGACAGGGGAACTCGTGCTGAAACATCAATATGAAGGCATTGAGTTGGATCTGAAATATATGGAACGCACCCTGCCTTATCTGTATCGCCTCTGGGGACGTACCGTACATGTGGAGACACGTGTCGAGGATAAACCGATCTGGTTTACGTATGATGGCAAGAAACACCACCGCAAGTTTATGTGAGGTTCCAACAATCCTTTCCTTTAAAAAAAAGAGAACCTTCGTATCACGTATGAAGAATGGCGACATACCATAAAAAAACAAAAAAAGCGGCAAGCTCCCGACATACACGGGGACTTGCCGCTTGGCATACATAAAATTAGGATGGTACCGGTGGTGCACCATTCCCCTGCAATCGCAGCGGTACAAAAAAATCATGCTCCACTTCACTTGCCGGCAGTGGGCGACTGAAATAATATCCCTGAATCTCCCGGCAATCATTCTGCATCAGAATATCCAGTTGGCCTTTCGTCTCAATGCCTTCCGCAATGACTTCCATCTTGAGATTCTGTGCCATCGATATAATGGTCGCCACAATGGCTTGATCGCTGTGACTCTCTGTAATGTCCGTCACAAACGAACGATCAATCTTGAGCTTGTGAATCGGGAAATGCTTCAGATAACTCAGTGAACTGTATCCCGTCCCGAAATCATCCAGGCTGATCTTGACACCCAGTGCGTTAAGTTCATTCAGAATTGCCGTAGAGACCGTGGCATCCATCATCATGCTCTCTGTAATCTCCAGCTCCAGGTACCGTGCCTCCAGCCCTGTCTCCAAGAGTGCGTTCTTGACCTGTTCTACCAAATTCGATTGATGGAACTGCTGGCTGGACAAGTTTACCGATACCGGAATGAGCGGCCCACCGCTTGCATGCCAGAGTTTCATCTGCCTGCATGCTTCGCGCAGCGTCCATTTGCCAATCTCATAGATCATACCGGTCTCTTCTGCAAGCGGGATGAACACATTGGGTGCAAGCAGTCCTTTGAGTGGATGGTTCCAACGTATAAGAGCCTCCACACCAATCATGCGGCTATCCTCGGTACGAATCTGTGGTTGATAGTACAGGACCATCTCATCGCGTTCCAACGCTTTACGAAGATAACCCTCCAGCTCAATGCGTTCATATAGTTCCGAATCCAGTTGGGCAGTGTAGAATTGGAAACCATTTTTGCCGTTTTTCTTCACTTCATACATGGCGGAGTCCGCATGTTTCAGCAAAGCATCCACGCCAACTCCATGATCCGGGTACATCGCAATTCCAATGCTGGCGGTTACGTAAAAGTCATTCTCCTTCAAGCGGTAGGGTAACTGAATGGCTTCAACAATCTGTTTAGCAAGTTCTGCCACTCTTACTTCTGTCGCTTGATCCTGGGTCACAACGAGTGTGAACTCGTCCCCGCCCATCCGGGCCAGCATGACATTCTCCATAGCCAAGGGATCCGAAGATTCTATGGCTTTCATGATCCGGTTGCTGACTTCTCTTAGAAATACATCTCCAACGGAGTGTCCCAAAGAGTCATTTATCATCTTGAATCGGTCTATATCCATCACCATAACAGCAAACGAATGTCCTTTTTCTTCTGAAGATTGGATTGTACATGCCAGCACCTCATCCAGCTTGCGCCGATTGGGCAGCCCCGTCAACGGATCATGCAAAGCTTGGTGACGAATCTTCTCCTGAGCCTGTTTCTCCTCCGTAATATCCTTGATCAGAATGTGGCTTCCCACATGGTTACCATCAATGACTACAGGAACCACAACAATACTAAGATCCAGAAGTTCACCCTGTATATCTCTCATCTTAGCCATATAATGCGCCTGCTCCAGCTTATGATCATCCCAATCGATGGAATCGAATTCACTGATCCATTCTATATCGATCTGCTGAACAATTTCATCAATGGAGCGATCCATGACCCTTGTTTCAGGATAACCGGTGATTGTTGTTACCGCAGCATTAATGCCTTTGACAATACCTTCCTTGTCCACTGAAATAATGGCATCCGAATGGTTATGATACAGGGCCTGATACCATTGCTCATTCTCATGAATCCGTCGATCTTTCTGTGACATTCGCTGATTGATAAATATGCCGAACAACGTCAAGCCCAAAGCAATAAATGTGCCCGATGCGATCAAATAGGCGAGAATGCCTGGCTCAATCTGCATCCCTGAACTTACCATCGAGCCATGTGAATGATGGAAATGTGCGGCTGACATCCCGGTATAATGCATGCCAGAGATTCCAATACCCATAATGAGACCGCTGCCCATCTTGTAAACCCAGGTATGTCTTGATTGATGATAACGGAAGTAAAACATGAGCCACAATGCCGCAAAGGAAGCAAGTGCTGCAATCAGAATGGATAATACCACTCTGCCTGGTTCATACGTAACCGGAGTTGACATCGCTGCCATTCCCACATAATGCATCGAGCTGATCCCTGCTGTCATCAGTACTCCAGCAATCATCAGCTTGCTTATCCTGCCCGTTTGTCTACCCGCAATGTTCAAGGCCACCCCCGATGCAACAATAGCGAGTAGAACAGATAAAACAACCTTACCGGTAGAATAGGAGACTTGCGTAGGCAGAACAAAAGCCAGCATACCTACGAAATGCATGGACCAGATTCCCAGCCCCATTGAGAATGCACCGCAGGTAAGCCATACATTCCGCGCCATTCCGCTAGCCTGACTTACACGGCCTGCAAGGTCAAGGGCTGCGTACGAAGCTAACGATGCAATAATATAGGATAAAATAACAAGTTCTAAGTTGTACGTACCATGTAGGTGCTCCACTCACTCTGTCCTTTCAACCGGGAAATGCTTCGTATGTATGCAAAAATGTAAAAAAGAAGCGAGTGCGCTGTCTGGATGACAGGCACTCCCTCCGCATCATTTGACTCGTGACAACAGACTTAGTTGAAGCCGTTATCATACATTGGAACCCGTTTATTTGAATGTATATAGTCTAAACGTCCCAGCCTTTAAAATCAACACTTATTTCCAGATATACAATCTTGAATAGCTAACATTCTCATATTCTAATTCGCAACTAAATATTCTATTTACGAGTCAGTAACAGACTGCCAAAACCGGAAGTATCTTGATAAGAATTACCTGATGAATCACTCCAGATGGACACACTGCTTCGCTTGCCATCTCCCGCGCCATCATCATTAACTTGAAGATCAAACCCAATCCATCTTTGCTCTTCAGCACGAACGCTATCTAGTGGGATTGCCACTTCAACGGTATACCCTCCGCTTGTTAATCGGGTAGCTGATTTGAAACTTTCTTTCCGTGCATTTCCTCCAAAAGAAGTCTCATTATCAAAATTGACCCGGTACTGGGCGTCATCCTCCTGATACAATGTTGTCTGATCTTTGCTCGGGTCGATAAAAATCTCGATCGAATCCTGCTCATGTGCATTAGAACTTAATTTGCTTCGCAAAGGATCTTTCACATCTGCCAATACGTACAGGTATTTCTCATCCCATAACAGCTGCGCAGTCGCCTTTGCACCTGAGTTTCCGACCACCCAGACATCCGTCTTAACAGATGCAGCCTTTTTCCAGACGTTATCCTTTTTTGCATCAATGACAGGTTTGCCATAAGTGACCTTGGTTTGTTTCAAGACAGAACCGAGCTTCAGTTTGCCCCGGTTGGCTGGTTTGTCGGGCTGTTGATTGGAAATATCATTCCAAACGATGGTCGCTGTCTTTCCAGCAGCATATTCATCCGTAATCCGAAAATCCAGAGACAAGACCTGGCCTTCGGTAAGTAAAGCAGCTGACATAGGCAGTGATGCGTATACAACATAACCGGTTTTTGTCTCCTGTACGTTGTAAGTATTTTTATCTTTGCCTTTACCGCCATCCCGTTTAAATGTATATTGACCATTTGCAGACGGCGGATTTTTCTTCTTGGCAGACAGATCAGCTTCAGAAGTTGCAGCGCCTGTCCCCTTGACTTCTTCCGCGAGGAAAACCTGCACCTGATCCCCTTTGCGACGTGTGGTGTCCTTCACTTCCACTCGTAAATTCACCTTTTTCGCATCCCACATCATACGAGCCTCACCCGTAACCGCAGATGTACCATCTGCCAGATGATTAATTTCGAGTCCTTTCACAGCACCCCAAAGAATATCTTCCTGTCCTTTGTGATTCGGGAAAGAAGGGCTGGCCTTCAATGCTGTCCATTCATTACGATAGATCGGAAGAGTGGTAGCATCCACCAGTGCCCAATAGGCCGGTTTTGCTTTCAATTTACGATCAAACAACAATGGTGCATCTTTGCGTCCTTTAACTGGATGGTTGTCAAGCCATGTACCATCATCCGCAAGTCCCCATACGGTAACACTGTCCATTACGCCGCGTTTTCCCAACTCGTCAAACAGGTCGAACAGTTCACGATAACGGTAAGCTTGTTGCAACATTAATTCATCTGTGACAGGCATCTCCAGTTCAGAATTACTTGAATAGATCGAAACGTCCAGCTCCGTAACCTGTACATTCACACCAAGAGCAATCACTTTCTCAAAAGCCTCACGAATGAGCTTTACATCCGGTCCGTACATCGACACATGCATCTGGAATCCAACCGCATCAATCGGTGTTCCTTTGGCAAGCAGCTTCTCTACAAGCTTAACCATATCATTTACCTTGTTTCCATTGCCCTCCATTCCATAGTCATTAATAACCAGTACAGCATCAGGGTCAGCCTCACGTGCATATCGGAAAGCCAGCTCAATGTAATCACTGTCATCTCCGTCGCCATCTACATCCCCAATAATATCTCTCCACTTGGAATTACTGGCCTCATTCCGCAAGCCGCCTCCGTCCGAGATGACTTCATTGACGACATCCCATGTATGAACCTTTCCTTTGTACCGGGTAACGATGGTTTGAATATGGGTTTTCATCCTTGCAAGCAACTGTTCCCGCGTGGCAGGTTTGGAAGCATCATTCGGATCGGTAAAGAACCAGTCCGGCACCTGACTATGCCATAACAGCGTATGACCTCTGATTTCCATATCATTTGCTTCGGCAAACTTCACCAGGCGATCTGTCTCTGACCAGACAAACTGTCCTTCCTGAGGCTGCATCGCATCCATTTTCATAAAGTTTCCAGCTGTAATACTATTAAAATGTTTCGTCAACAGTTGGGAATGCGGATCTTCCGCATCCAGTGCAGACTGGTCGATTGCCGCTCCCATTGCATAGTGTTGTCCCACAACATCCACTAGATTCGGAATGTTCGGCTCTATTTCAATTTTTTCGGCTTCCGTGATCAGTACATCATCCACGTAAAAAGTAATCGTATCCGCCGGCGTCACTTCCGCTGACGTCTTCCAAGGTGTCTCTGCATACATGCGGAATCCGGTGATGCCGCTATTTTCTCCAGGGATCACCACATCTGCCTCGATTTTTTTCCACTGTCCCTTGTTCAGAGTTGCAGAGGCAAACGTAGCATATTCTCGACTTGAAGCGTCGTTATTGTACTCTTTCTCCAGTGAACCGTTGATGACCTGACTGTCCGGTCCTTCATCGTACATGGCCCAAAACGAAATATGAACCGTGCTGCCCTTCTGTACATGGTCTATGACTTCAATTAAGGGTCCATGGAACGTTTCGGTACGGGAAGAGGTTCTCAGGCTGCGTGTACTGTCGTGACCTGCTTGCGCTACGATATCAAGCTTTTCACTCGCACGTGGACGCCATTGTCCCAACACACCATCTTCAAAATTAGCCTCGAACAGTACTCCATCATCGCCAGTCTTAACGTCCGCAGCCGCAGCACGTGTCCCTCCTGTTCCCACACTTGGGAACAAACTGAAGATCAATACAGCCGACAAGCACAAGCTCCACCATTTTCTCAAATGCATCCGATCTCCTCCTTGGTTCGTTGTTTGTGAAGAATAACCTTTGCTCTGCCATGTGCCAGCCTTTTACAAGATCGTTATTCAGGATGGATAGATGCTAATGGACAGAAAATTGTAAGCACTTTCATTATACGATTGCCAGTAAACTTTGTTTACCCGTTAAACTATAGGACTTGCATCACTCCATTAACCATATGTTTCCAAGTTAGATATAGAACGACAAAAAGCACAGCTTATTAGCTGTGCTTCGCGTAAACATCTTTACTATTTACATTTTTAGGATTTTAAGGGTGCTGTCGTCTGACGGACGACCAGATTGGAAGGTTCCGTCACCACAGGAGGAGAATAAGATGGATTCTCGATCATGGCAATCAGATATTCGATGGACTTAATGCCAATAGAATAGATATTCTGATTCACCGTGGTCAACCCCGGTTTGAATACCTCAGCATAATACGTGTTATCGAACCCGACAACCGAGATATCTTCCGGTACACTCAGTCCATGCTTTTCAATTTCATGAATCGCACCAAAGGCAGACATGTCTGAAGCACAGACAATTCCCGTTGGTTGGTCCTGAAGTGCCAGCAATCTCCGGGCAGCCTTGCTCCCCCCGTCGAATGAGTAATCGCAGACTTCCAGATATACCGTAGAATATGGGATGCCGCATTCTCGCAGCCCTTCCCGATATCCTTCCAATCGCAGATTGGCTACTGCAGGTCCAAGTGTCCCTGAGATATAGGCAATTTTGCGGTGCCCAAGCTCATGCAGATGTTTGACACCCATCGAGATCCCGTTCGCGTTATCCGTAGTAATGTAACCAGCACGTTTGCCCAACATGTCCGTATCAACAAACATCGTTGGAATCTCTGCATCCACCAGTTCCTGAATACTCGCGTTTTCTCTGCCTTCCCCGAATACCACAACGCCATCCACATTACGACTGCGGCAATGTTTGATGAACGAGTACGCCGGATCATCGAATCGAGTAGACAACCGGACCAGGTCATATCCACTGTTCTCCAGCGCTGTCTTGATTCCTTCCAGCAACTCCGACACAAAAGGATTCGTAAACGGAACCGTTAACAGCACTCCCACCGTCCATGAACGGCGTTTGACAAGTCCACGTGCGACCACATTGGGTTGATATTTCAATAATTCGATGGCTATATTGACTTTTTTGCGTGTTTTTTCACTTACATCAGGATAATCGTTTATTACTTTGGAAACGGTTGCAACAGATACTCCCGCTTCCTTGGCTACATCATGGATAGAAGCCATCTGATCACCTCAACCTCTTTCGAATCCCCTGTCTCCGGCTGCATTTTCTATAACATCGGCAGGTTTGTCTACCCATTATAGCTTAAAACAGCCTGAAACGGTATGGAAGGTTCCTAATGCTTTTAAGCTCTATTCCTGCTGTTCCAGATTCTTCAAATCCAGAGACAGTTTCTCCATTGTTGTTGCGAATACAGCGAGTTCAGCCGAGCGTGAAGCTTGGCTACGTGCCCCTCTGGACGTATGATCCGACTCCTGCTGCACACTGCTCAGTTTCTTCATGATCTGCTCCAGATTAGACTGAATCTTACCCTGGGCATCCCGGGAACTGGCTGCAAGCTTGCGCACCTCACTAGCGACTACTTCGAAGCCACGTCCGAACTCTCCTGCATGAGCAGCTTCAATCGCTGCATTCAGACCGACAAGATGACTCTGATCCGATATCTCGCGAATGAGTTCACCCATTTTTCCAATCTGCTGGATCTCCCCTGTCAATTCGGTGAGCAGAACTTGGGCCTGATCCTGAGAAGCCGCTGTTTCTTTGGCTACACTCGATATAGCCATTGCACTCTCATTTAATTCACTAATCATGCCTGTAAGCTCTTGGGTAATCTGCGTAATCGCGTGCAATGTATGCTGTTGGTCATCGGCAAGCTGATGTAACTTTTCTTTTTCTTTCTTCTCATATGCCTCAAGGACAAGCTGTGAATCCAGATTAAACATTTTGCTGAGCGCCTGAATAACAAGATGCCAGGAATCGGGGATAACCTGTTGGAATATGCTCGTTGCAATATCAAGGTATACCATATAGGTACCCAGATAATAATCTTCGGACAGGCCAATACGGGAATGCACTAGCCCAATTGCAATCCGTTGCTCAATATATGCGTCGTCCACGATTCCATCTGTCATCGATAACCAGTACATCTTCTGTGTTTCTTTTAGACGATCAATGGTAGAGAATCGAGCGATCAGATCTACCAATTCAGGATAATTTCCCACATGATTGTAGAAATGATCTACTACTTCATTAACGACTTTTTTAAAAACAGGCCGATGATCGGCAAGCAGTTTTAGATCCCCTGCGGTTAATCCCATGTAATCAAGTTGCTTCTGTCTTGTTGCGGAAATACTACTCATATCTGGTTCAGTCAGCTCCTTAATAAACACTAAATTACTTTAAATTGTAAATATATGTATTGATTATAGACTAAAATACCTAAATATACATATACCATTAGAACTAATTCTCTTTAAAATTAACCCTATTTGTCAGCTTTTTAGACTAATATGGACCTTCATGTAATTAAAAAGGCCCTGACCCTGCTGTGAAGGAGCCTCACAGCAGACATCAGGAGCCTGATCCGGAATGGTTTGTTGCCGATTAGCGATTAAGCAAACTGCCCACATAACGTAACAGTTCATTCGCGCTGGCTGCGGTATATCCATGTTCCTCAATTAAACGTTTGATCACTTCATTCATACGTTTCAATTGTGTTGCATCCGGTGTTTTGGTTGAGGTTGTGATCTTGACGATGTCTTTCAGATCAGTAAACAACTTCTTCTCAATCGCTTCACGCAAACGGTCATGGCTGCTGTATTCGAACTTGCGCTCCTTGCGGGAGTATGCCGAGATTCGGATCAGAATCTCTTCTCTGAACGCTTTCTTTGCATTCTCGGAGATCCCGATCTGCTCCTCGATTGAACGCATCAAACGCTCATCCGGGTCCATCTCTTCATCCGTGAGCGGATCACGAATCTTGGACCAGTTGCAGAATGCTTCGATGTTATCGAGGTAATTCTCGAATAACGTTCTTGCGGATTCCTCGAATGAGTACACAAATGCTTTCTGCACTTCCTTCTTGGCCAATTCATCATACTCCTTGCGTGCAAGAGCGATAAAGTTCAGATAACGCTCCCGCTCTTCCTTCGTGATCGAGGCATGCTGGTCCAGACCATCCTTGATCGCCCGCAGAATGTCCAGCGCGTTAATGCACTGAAGATTTTGCTTGATCAAAGCACTGGAGATCCGGTTAATGACATACCGTGGATCAATGCCGGACATTCCTTCATCCAAATACTCATTTTGCATCTCCCGAAGATCGGCTTCTTTGTATCCTTCCACTTCTTCACCATCATACATGCGCATCTTTTTAACGAGATCCATGCCTTGTTTCTTCGTTTCCTTCAAGCGGGTAAGTATGGAAAAAATGGCTGCAGTCCGCAGTGCATGCGGTGCAATATGAACATGCTTCATGTCACTTTGCTGAATGAGCTTGGCATAGATTTTCTCTTCCTCGGACACTTTCAGATTGTACGGAATCGGCATGACAATCATCCGGGATTGCAGTGCTTCATTCTTCTTGTTGGAGATAAAAGACTTATACTCCGATTCATTCGTATGCGCCACAATCATTTCATCTGCACTGATTAAGGCGAAACGTCCTGCTTTGAAGTTCCCTTCCTGCGTGAGCGACAGGAGATTCCAGAGGAATTTCTCATCACATTTCAGCATCTCCTGGAACTCCATCAGTCCACGGTTCGCCTTGTTCAACTCCCCATCAAAACGATAGGCACGTGGATCAGATTCGGAACCAAACTCGGTAATGGTGGAGAAGTCGATACTCCCCGTCAGATCGGCAATATCCTGTGATTTCGGATCGGATGGACTGAACGTTCCTATTCCCACGCGATTATCTTCGGAAACAATGACCCGTTCCACCGGCACCTTGCTGATATCACCACCGTATTCGGTACGCAGTCTCATCTGGCAGGATGGGCAAAGGTTACCCTCAATACGGACTCCAATTTCCTTTTCCACTTCAGGACGAAGCTCCAGTGGAATCAGATGCAGCGGTTCCTCATGCATCGGGCATCCATCAATGGCGTATATGGCACCTTTCTCTGTCCGCGAGAACTGTTCAAGCCCCCGCTTCAGCAGCGTCACCAGCGTCGATTTCCCTCCACTTACGGGACCCATCAGGAGCAAAATCCGTTTACGCACATCCAGACGACGTGCAGCCGAGTGGAAGTATTCTTCAACCAGCTTTTCAATCGAACGATCCAGTCCAAAGATCTCCTGTTCAAAAAACTTGTACCGCTTATGCCCACCTACTTCTTCCACGCCAAACGATTCAATCATCTCATACACTCTGGCGTGAGCCGTCATTGCCGGAGTCGGGTCCTCTCTCAGCAGTGCAATATAATCTTCAAATGTTCCGTTCCATGTCAAACGGTCACTCTCTGCCCGATGTTCCGCAACGCGTTCAAAAATATTCATGCTTGGTACCTCCCATGGCTCCTTTAGTGTGATTGTCAACCATTCCGAATGGTATGAAGAAATCAATAGAATTGCGGCTCCTGCTTGAATACCAATCTTGCGGTCCTGTGTAGTCCCGCCACCCTCTGTCCAAACGTCTTGTTTTGTTGTGAAAAGTGTATTACATACCTATGCGGCAATTCGGATAAGTTGACCTCTTTTTTTCAATCAACCGCTTCGAATTTTGGCTTTTCCCTGTTCTATCAGACATCTTGTGCCTTCAGAAAAAAAAGAACGAATATGATATAATGAGGGTTCTAAATTCAGGATAACGGACAACACATGGTCAGAGACAGGCCACTTCTGGAAAGGAGCACGGACGATGGCAGTGAAATACGAAACCGAATTATATTCGCCTGTGAAGGTTTTCTTCGAGCAGCGTGGCTTCGACGTCAAAGCGGAAGTCAGACATTGTGACCTCGTAGGGGTCAGATCGGACCAGGACGAACCACTCATTGTGGAGATGAAAAAAACATTTAACCTCTCCCTGTTGTTACAGGGTATGCAACGCTTGAAGCTTAGCCCGTTCGTGTATCTGGCCGTCGAGCGCAATCGCAGTAAACGCGGAGCTGTGAACCAGCGCTGGAGCGAACTGGCTGCACTATGCAGACAACTTGGTCTGGGGCTGCTGACTGTCACATTTTACAAAACCAAAGCCCCCCTGATTGATGTACTGTGCGAACCTTCCGCCCAGACGCCCACTACTAGTGCCAATCAAGTTGCCCGCAAAAGCGGTGTTCGACGGAAACGATTGCTCAAGGAATTCGACGAACGCAGTGGAGACTACAATACGGGAGGCAGCACACGCAGACAGCTGGTCACAGCATATCGTGAGAAGGCTTTACGTGTCGCATCCGCTCTACGAACGAACGGAGAAGCCTCTCCGGCCAACCTTGCCAGACAGACAGGCGTAGGATCTGCAGCAGCGATTCTGCAAAAAAACTATTATGGCTGGTTTGAACGCCTCTCCCGTGGAAAGTATATTCTGACAATTAAGGGAGTACAGGCGTTAACCGAGCATGCACACATGCTTGAGGATAATGATATGATTGAACGAACCATTAATGAACTCGATGTAACGTATTCTGTATCTGGTGAAAATAAGGACGACCTTGCACACATTGCTGAATCATCTGAGTTTTACTTAAAAAATACAGGCAGGATCTAAACTGGAATCATCTGAAGTAACGGATGTGAAAAAAATGAGAATGCAAAAAAAAAAACACCTGTCATCTCCAGTGGAGACTACAGGTGTTTTGATGTGTTCTATATAGAAGATTGTTATTAGAATTTTACTGCTACTTCGGAAGCCAATTTCAGACCTGCAGTAACGATTTCTTCAGCACGATCTGCAGAAGCATTATGTCCTTCAACGATAACTACTTCAGGGTTTTGAATGCCCCACAAGCCGAGAACTGTTTTCAGGAAGTTCAGGGACATTTCAGCAGCTGCCATTGGGCCTTCGGAATAAACGCCACCACGTGCGTTAAGCAAAGCTACTTTTTTGTCGCCAGCAAGTCCTACAGGACCTTCAGCAGTGTATTTGAATGTTTTACCAGCTTGGCTCAGGTAAGCAATGTAGTTTACCAATGGAGCTGGAACAGTGAAGTTCCACAGTGGGAATGCAAATACAACTTTGTCAGCTGCCAGGAATTGATCTTGCAATTGTGTTGCAAGTGCAGCTGCTTTTTGCTCGTCAGCTGTCAGTTCAAAACCGTTAGCTGCTTTGTAAGTACCTGTGATAGCAGTGTTACCATAGAATGGGAATTCTGTATTGTAGAGATCCAACTCAGTAACTGTGTCACCTGGGTGGGACTCTTTGTATGCGCTCAAGAATGCATCGTACAATTTAACGCTGACTGCTTGATCTGCAGGACGGTCATTTGCTTTAACAAATAAAATATTAGACATGTTGAATTTTCCCCCGTTAGATAAAATATATGAGTGCTTTTCCTGAACTGGCCACCATTGTAGCTTATATAAAGAAACCAACAACTCATTAATTCATATTATATATAAAAATGTTAGTGGATGCAATAACGTAATCACTTTGGTCATGAACCAATTTTTATTTTTGCTACAAAATCTATTTTTGATCTGACTTAGCTACGAGCCGTAAATTCGGAAATGGCTTCACTAATCAGGTTCATGCCAAGAAGCAATTCATCCCTGCCCGGATGGCTAAAGTTTAATCGGATGTAACGTTGATCCTGTACACCTGTGGAGCATAGTGATCCAGGAAGAAAAGATACACCTTTGGGCAAAGCCGCTTTAAGCAGAGCGCCACTATCCAATCCTTCCGGCAACTGTACCCATAGATACATTCCGCCCTCTGGAATGTTGTACTGACACCCTTTCCAGCCCGGTCTTTTCAACAGTTCAAGCATCAGCTTGAGCCTTGTATTGTACTCCCGATTCAACATGGATAAGTGATCACTCCAACGAAAAGGGGAATGAGCAAGCAATTGATACAACAGCCGCTGATTCATCGGACTGGACTGACCATCTGCAATTCGTTTAACCGAGGCCATTGCCTGAATCAGCGCAGGATGTCCAGCGGCCCATCCGGTTCGAAGAGCGGGCGCTACTGTTTTGCTGAATGAACCAATGTAGAGAACATGTCCACCCTGATCGGCAGTATCCAGTGCAAAGAGTGAAGGATATTTACGATAGAATTCCGTTGGCCCAAGGCCATCGAAATGGAGCTCTCCGTAAGAATCATCTTCCACAAGCAGTACACCATAGCGCGAACACAGCTCAAGGACAGCCTCCCGCCGCTCCATACTCCACAAAGCACCGGTCGGATTCGAGAAACTGGGTGCAGCAAAAAGCAGCTTCGGTCTAACCTGCTGCATGTGATGCTCCAAAAGGTCTGGCAGTATGCCGTCCCGATCACCCATTACGGGCACAATCTTGGCTCCTTGCATCTCCAAAACCTCAAGACAGCCTGGAGATGTGGGATGTTCAACCAGTACAGAATCTCCTGGCTCAAGCAATAGACGCATCACCAGATCGATGGCCTGCTGGGTACCAGTGGTCAACAGAATCTGCTCGGGTACCGTTCGTATGCCTTTGCGTGCATTCCAGTCTTTGTTCAACCACTCTCTTAGGGGTGTGTAGCCTGCTGGCTCTCCATATTGCAATGCGGAGGGGCCTGAACTAAAGACAGACACCGCTGCTTCTTCCAACAATTTGAAAGGAAACAACTCCTCCGCAGGCAATTCTTCTGCCAGAGAAATGAAATAATCCCTGCCAGACATCTCACGTATATCCCTCAGTGGTGACGACAAAAGCCTGTTGGTACGGGAAGCAAAGAAATATTTCATCGATCCGTTCCCCTTTCATCCCTATTCCGAAACTGTACTCGCAGTCCGCAGCCCTACAACCTATTCCTGCTCGCCATCGAATATGACCGGATGCATACCGAACTGTTGTGATCATGGGAAGAACAAACCTGTTTCGTCAGGATCCCGTCTTCACTTGTCTTGCGTGCAAGGCATAACGTTCAATGGCCTGCGCTCTACTGCTTACTTCCAGCTTCACGTATATTTTACGCAGGTAATTATCAATGGAACGTCTGCTAACGTTGATCTCATTCGCTATTTTATCATAGGTTACACCCTGAACAATTCTTTCCATGATAAAAGTTTCGGTTTCTGTTAATTCAATGACACGTGATTCTGTCGGAGATTCCACAGGTTGCGCCCACTCCGCACTGTTTAACCACGCCAATGGAATGGACACATGGCCCTCACGTAACCCAGAGATCAGATGAATCAGCTGGCTAGGGGAAGCCTGTTTGGATAACATGCCGCTTGCACCAAGACTCATCAGATGACGAAACAGCTTCACATTGTCTTCATCCGTCAGAATGATGATGTGACTATGAGGTGACAGATTCTTCATCTGGGCAATATATTGATCTGCCTGTCCCTCTGGAAGACGATAATCCATCAGAATCAGATCAGGCTGGTGAATTTTCACCAGATCGAGCCCTTCTGTTCCGGTCGAAGTCATGCCACGTACCGTCAGATCTTGCTGCTCTTCCAAAATCAATTTTGTACCGAGCATGCTGGTGGGGTGGATATCTATGATGACCACCTGCCATACTTTTTTCATTGTTGTTCCCCCTGTTATGTATTGGACAAATAACTTTTAAATTCTGCCATGATGATTTCATCGTCTATGCGACAATCCGAGTATAGAAGAAGCATAGGTCGGATTATGTCGAAAAACAGAAAAATACAGGAGGCAGCCGATAAAAAAGCTCTATTTTCACTGTATTTTGTTATAAAAACACCATAACGTCCATCTTCCCATCCCCGGAAAGGTCAAAATATAGTATAAACTTCCTGCATTTCTATCTAAAAAAGTCGAAAAACCTGCCCAAAGTTCCTACTTATTGCATCTATAAGAAATTGTATCCTAGGACTTCCTTCCGATGCAATCTCTTTTTACTCTATTAAGTAAAGAATTTCATTTTTGCGTAATCAATAGGGGCATGATAGAATGAGGACTGGAAATTTTTTTGTACCTATTAATGACCAGGAGTGATGATATGAAACCATCTGCCCCGTCCTCTGACATCCATCACACCCGGAGCGCCAAAGGCAAGGCTGGATCTTCAATCAAGCTGTTTCTGGTAATGTGGATTGTTCTCATTGCACTAGGAGTCGTTGGAACCTACTATTATAGTAACCATCTCCAGCAACAGATGATTAATCAGCTTCAAGCCCATAATCAGCAGCAGATCGCAGCGCTAAAAACCGACTACGAAAATCAGCTAACAACGATATCAAAGGAAGTAGAAAACCTGCAGGGACAGGTTCAATCCTTTAATGAATTGCTGACTTTCACCAAGGATAATGCAAGTGACAAAACGGATAACAGCAACAAACTGTATACCCAGCTGAGCGAAGTCAAAAAACAACTGGAGACACTCCAGAAAAAGATGGACCTGCTCAAATGATTACACCCGTCAAACAGGTTAATCGTTTTTTTATGCTTGCACTCGCTCCTTTTGTTGGATTGATAATATGCCTGCTGCTGCTTCGTCCTCCACTTGAACCCGGAGGTTTGACGCCGACCGAACTGTCAGAGGATACGATTACACCCTGGACCCAAGCAATTAGCCAAGAGCTTGCGGGGGCAAAAGATGCTGCTGTCCAGACTTCTTCTTCTATTAAAAGAACGACACAGCTCTATAATAAAACAACAAGTACAATGTCTACACTTGTGCAGAAGGCTTCTGCCCAGGCGGATCGTCCGGAAACGATTTACAACAAACGGATTTCATCCAAGCTTGGCGTTCCATTTGAACGGGTAGACAGTGACCGGCTAACGATTGAAATGTACAGAGTGAATCCTGGCAGCTATAAGGGCTATGCCATGAAGATCAAGCTAAAAGACCCTACAGCCATGCAGATGGCTCTAGACAGTGAACCTGGGCGTTCTGAGACGACCATGCAGGCTGTGAAGCGTAACGGTGCAATTGCCGGAATTAACGCAGGTGGATTTGCTGACAGTGGCGGCAAACGTTATCCACTTAGCACAACCATCATGGACGGGAAGTACGTGAACGGTTTCCAGGCCAGTTTCAAAGATCTGTTTTTTGTAGGACTTAACGATACCGGCAAACTGGTCGGAGGCAAGTTCTTCGACAAAAACTCACTGGATCGCCTGCAACCGCAATTTGGGGCTACGTTTGTTCCGGTGCTGCTAAAGAATGGGCGTAAAACCACAATTCCTGCCAAATGGAAAGTATCACCCAAACGAGCACCACGTACAGTCATTGGCAATTATAAGGATGATCAGTTATTGATTATTGTAGTTGACGGATATAATGAGGGCGGAAGTTCCGGTGCTACCCTTGAAGAGCTGCAAGGGCGGTTGTACAAGCTTGGGGTGATCGACGCCTATAATCTGGATGGCGGTGGATCATCCTCGCTTATTCTGAATAATCGGGTTGTGAATAACCCTTCAGATGGCAACCTCAGACCGGTGCCCACACACTTTTTATTTTACAAATAATAGGGTGAAGCATTTCTTTTCTACCTATAATGGTTATAATAGAAGAAAATGAGCTTGTGCAGGAGGTGCGAAGGGCATGTCATTTTCACTGACATTCTGGATTATTGCAATCGTATTGACTCTCTTCATTACAGGCATTCTCACTTCATCCTACAACAATGACAAAACAAAAGGCTTGTAAAGGCCAAGCCTCTCTCCGGAGAGGCTTTTTCTTTCTATTGCTTCATCCTCGAAATAGCAAGAGACAAGGCTTAAAAGAATGATTCGATTCTTCTAAGCCTTGTCTCTTGCTGTATTCGGGATCAATAGCTAACCGCCCGGTCATTCCGCATGGATATAACCGAATCAGACGGAATAGGCCCACTCACCGACCCACCCTCAACTAATGTCACATAAATTCGTTCATGATCGACGGGTTCTCCAGCAATAATTTTGATCAATTGTTCAGCAGCGAGCGATCCCCACTTGCGCTTGGAATAATCAATACTTGCCAATCTCGGCTGGACGTATCTGCTCAATTCAATATTGTCAAATCCGATGACATCAATCTCCTGACCAATACCAAGTGCACTGTCTGCCAGACGATCACACAAGCCAATAGCCATCTCATCATTGAGGCAGAATACCGCTGCGGGTCCATCATACACCTGTACAATCTGTTCTGCGGCTTGTTCTCCACCACTCTTCTCAAAATCTCCCGTGATCTCAATCCATTCCACATCGGCTTCACGTTCCGCAACCTGTCTCACAGCCTTTAACCGCTGCACAGAGTCAAACGAACCTTCCGGCCCTGTCACCACATAGATTTTCTTATGTCCCTGTTCAATAAGATGTTCCATCGCAAGTGTCGCCCCGGCTTTGTTATCCAGCAGAACCTGATTAATGTTGGGATGATCCATCTCACGGTCCAATACAACGATTTTGTGCCCACGATCGGCGTACTGCATCAGTTCCTCACTTGCAAACGTATGATCCAGAATGATCGCACCATCAATCATCCTCTCTGGAAGCATGCGATGGGATTGTTTACCACTGCACACGATCAGGTCATAACCTTGAGCATTACATACGGATTTCATGCCACTCAGCAAGTCCCCATACACATCTCCTCTAAAATCGGTCAAGAATACACCTAGAATTTTGGATTCCCTCTTCTTCAGTGTTCTTGCTGCGGCATTTGGAACATAGTTCAGTTCTTTGGCAATGGCCAAAATTTTGGAACTCGTCTCATCGGTCACTTTGTTGCTGCCATTCAGCGCATATGACACAGTAGAGATGGAAACTCCCGCCTGTTTGGCGATATCCTTGATACTGACCACATTCTTCGCTCCCCTGTTATGTTCATCAGGCCTTCCATAACAAAAGGCCTGACACATTACTCTTTCCATTCATCGGATTAAACAAGTCTGAATGATTTCTTCTGAGTATCCCGACTGTTTGCACCCACGAGAATATGGAACTCGCCTCGATCACTGCGGTAGCTTAAGTCAGAATGGTGATAACGAAGCTGTTCTTCATTTAACGTAAACGTAGCTGTACCACTCTCGCCTGGCGCCAGTGCAAGTTTCACATATCCTTTCAGTTCACGCATAGGACGAACGACTTCACCCGTTACATCACGAACGTACAACTGAACGGTCTCCACGCCTGCGCGCTCACCCGTGTTCGTTACACGTACTTGAATGCTCAGGGACTCTTCGGCAGTCATCTCGTTACTTGACACTTCAAGATCACCATAAGAGAACGAAGTGTATGAGAGACCATAACCGAACGGAAGCAAAGGTTCATTCGGGCTGTCAATGTATTTGGAGACATAACGTTCTTCCGTCTTTTCCGGGTTCAGCGGACGACCTGTATTGAAATGGTTGTAATAGACCGGAATCTGACCTACGGACTGCGGGAAAGACATCGTCAGACGTGCAGATGGATTCACTACACCTGTCAGAACATCTGCGATTGCTGCTCCGCCTTCACTACCTGGGAACCAGGCTTCAAGAACGGCGTCCGATTCATCGATTACACCATGCAGATCCAATGGACGGCCGTTGAAAATAACGCTGGCAATCGGTTTTCCGGCTGCTTTGAGCTGTTTAACCAATTCCAATTGGGCTGCTGGCAGACGAATATCCGTGCGTGATCCACCTTCTCCACTCATCTCGGAGTCTTCACCTAGGGCAAGGACAATCAGATCTGCTTTGCTTGCCACTTCCAGGGCTTCGGCAATCTGCTCAGCTGTAATCGTATGAACATTACTGCCTTGAGCGAATTGAACTTTTCCACCCGTCGTCAGGCGTTCTTGCAGAGCTGTTCCCAACTTAACTGCATCTTCCTTAACTCCTTCACAGGACCACCAGCCCAGAATATCAGGACTCTGTGCAAAAGGACCAATAAGGGCTACATTAGCGTCAGGTTGAAGTGGAAGCACGCTGTCATCATTCTTCAACAGAACAGCTGATTTTGTTGCCAGTTCGTACGATACCTGACGGTGCTCTTTGGAGAATACAATCTCACGTTCACGTTCAGGATCAGCTGCACGAAGTGGGTTATCAAACAATCCCAGCTTTTCTTTCAGTTGCAGAATTCGCAGAACGGCTTCATCAATGAGTTTCTCATCCACTTCACCACTCTTAATCAGTTCAGGCAAATGATGCACATAACAAGGTGTCATCATCTCCATATCTACTCCTGCGCGAATGGCACGATATGCCGCTTCACGATCATCTTCCGCAGCACCATGCGCAATCATTTCGCGAATGGAAGCCCAGTCCGAGATCAATACACCATCAAAGCCCCACTCGTCACGCAAAATGCCATGCATTAACTTCTCATTGCCACTTGCCGGAATACCGTCAACCGTATTGAACGAAGTCATGACCATCTCCACACCCGCATCCAACGCTGCTTTGTACGCTGGCAAATAGTACTCACGCAAGTTACGCTCAGACATGTCCACCGTATTGTAATCCCGACCACCCTCAGCCGCTCCATAAGCCGCAAAGTGTTTAACACAGGCTGCAAGACGATCTGGCTCATCCTTCAAGCTGTCGCCCTGATATCCACGTACAAACGCAGCCGCAAACAAGCTGTTCAGATAAGGGTCTTCTCCTGTTGTTTCCATCACACGACCCCAGCGCGGGTCACGAACCAGATCCACCATCGGTGCAAAGGTAACATGCAAACCGGATACAGCTGATTCACGTGCTGCAATTTCAGCACTTTTCTCAGCCAGTTCTGTGTCCCATGAACAACCGATCGCCAATGGAATCGGGAAAATGGTTTTGAATCCATGAACTACGTCAGCCATGAACAAAAGCGGAATGCCCAAACGGCTTTTTTTCATATAAGCTTGCTGTACATCAATGATGGCCTGCGCACCCGACAATCCCAGAATGGACCCACTGGCATCCACGGACTGCTCCGTAATTCCCATCTCTTCCATCGGCCCTGTGATCTGACCTTCAACATTTGTTCCTTCATAGAAGTTGGCAGTTAACTGAAGAAGCTGAGCTGTTTTTTCCTCCAACGTCATCTGTTTTACCAGGTCTAACAACTGCTCGTTATTCATCTGATCATATCCTCCACTACAAGTTGTTGAAATAAAGAACCCGGCTGCGTTCGGGGAGAGACCGCGCACCGGGTTCAAAATTAATTACTGAATGATTACTAGAATTTATCGTTTAGCTCATCCAGATAAGGTTGAACCAGGGACATTTTACTGTTTACCCATTCTTTCCAGTTTGCCTCTAGATCTCCGTTTTTGAGGATCAAGTTGGCATATTCATTCTGGTAGTCGAATGAAGCCTGACTCTTAGCTTTGGAATCGTACAGGTTGACATCCCAATCGTATGGTGCAAGCGATTTGCCTTCTGTACCAAGTTTTGCTTTTTCTTCGAACAATTTAACGGCTCTATCACGGTAATCTTTTTTGATTGCAGGGTTTACAACACTGAAGTCGTCACCGAGCAGATACAGACCTTCGAAACGTGCTGGATATTTATCTTCCAATACCGTTCCTTCTGGCAACAAGCTAACGAGTTCGTTGTTTTCATCATATTTCCAATCTTTTCCTTCAAAGCCCATGTTGATGAGCAACTGTCCTTCTTTTGTTGCGGAGTAATCGATCAGATCCATGATCCGTTCGAATTTCTCGTCACTAATTTCTGGATTGAAGATCAATGCCGACCAGAAGTTGGCTTGCTCCATGTTACGGTATTTACCGTCATCGCCTACTACGATTGCTGTGTGTACCAGTTCATCACTATCTACACCCAGATTTTTTTTCATATCGGAATCCAGACCTTGTCTGTACGAAGCCAGTCCGCCCAGACTTGTTACAGCAGCTGTACCTGTTACTTTGAAGTTGTTTTGACCTTCATTGTTTTTCCATGTGTAGAACTCAGGATTGAGCAGTCCATCTTTATAGGCTTTTTGCATCAATTTAAGTCCTGTCAGCGTTTCAGGATCTGCTGGTCCCCAGTGAAACTTACCATCTTCACCTTTGTAGAACGGAGAGTCAGTCATGGCATGCACACTGTTTGGCATAATCATGTTTGTCATGGCATCTGCCGCATTGTAGGACAGAGGTACAAGTTTGTTACCCACTTTGCCTGGATCTTTTTCTTTCACTAGCGCAGCATATTCGTTCAATTCGGTTGTTGTATAAGCATCTTTCAGTTCAAAACCAACTGCTTCAGCCCAGTCTTTACGAAGCGCAATGACACCAATTTGGTTCGTGAGTGGGTCAGCCGGTTTGTTCTCGAAATAGATTGGTCTAGGCAGGACATATGTTCCACCTGTCAATTCTTCCAACTTGTCTCCAAGACCCGTCAAATTGTAAGCTGCTGCCACGTTAGGCCAGCGTTCTTTCCAGTCATCCGGGAATTTGTAGAACAAACCTTGTTCAATGCTGTTAATGGCATCGCCATGTACGTAGTTCCATACCGCTACATCCGGCAAGTCGCCAGAGTTGATCCACAGACGAAGCTTCTCGCCCCATGAATCCCAATCGATATAGTTGTAGTCCCATGTTAAATTAAATTTGTCTGTCCAGAACTTGTGGAAGTCATTATCCAGGTTCCCGTTTTTGATTTCTGTCAGGTTAGCTACAGAGATGGTCAGGTTGTCTTTGTAATTTCCCTCTGCATCTTTTTCGTTACCACCTGAAGCTCCTTGACTGGAACAAGCGGTCACCATCAGCATAACTACACTAAGCGTGATGGCAAAGAGAGCTCTTACTGACAACTTTTTCTTCGTTTTCATGTTTTACCCCCATGTTTTTGTGTTGAATTTTGATACAAAATCCTATACGTATATCAGGTTTTGATTGCCCCTGTTAATACCCCTTTGGCAAAGTGTTTTTGCAGCATTGGGAAGAAACACATAATTGGTACCATGGTGACAAATACGGCCGCCATCTTCATGCCCATTGAGAAGTTGCTTGCCTGGGCAGCATCCACACTGGATGCATTGGATGCATTCGTCGTAGATGTCACGATAATATTTCGGAGTACATTCTGGAGCGGTAACTGATCCGCTTTTCGAAGGAATATCATCGCATCATACCAACTGTTCCAGTAAGCCACACCGTAGAACAACGTGATTGTAGCCATAATTGGTGTAGCAAGCGGAAGAACAACGGAGAACAAAATTCTCCACTCTCCTGCTCCATCCAGTCTCGCCGATTCCATCAGCGATTCAGGCAAGGTGTAGAAGTAGTTCATCATCAGAATCATGTTAAACGCACTGAAGCTTCCCGCCAGGATAACGGACCACAGCGTACCTGTAAGATGAAGTGATTTCATGATCAGGTACAGCGGTACGATACCACCATTAAAGATCATGGTGAACAATACCAGGAAAAAGAGAAACTTCTTAAACGGAAATTTGTTGCGACTAAGGCCATATGCCATGCTTGTTGTCAGGAACAAGCTGAGTGGCAAGCCGATGACTAGCAATATAATTGTATTTTTGTACCCCGTCAGAATCGTTCCGTCAGCGAACAATGCCTTGTAGGAATCCAATGTCCATTCTTTAGGGAACATCAAAAATGGATTGTCAGCATATTCTTTTTGTGTCGCAAATGAAATCATGATGACATTCCAGAACGGAATCAGGATCATCAGGGCAAGCACTAATAATACGGCGAAAATAATGTAATCGAGAAGTGTCATTTTTTCTGTACCAATTCTCGGTTTTTTGTTAGCTTTCTTGCTCATCTCATTTTTCCTCCTCTCTTATCGGAACAAACCGTCTCCGCCAAGCCACTTGGCAAATCTGTCAGCAAGAAGCAGCAAGGCCATATTCACCAGGGAACGGAACAAGCTGACCGCTGTCGAGAATGAGAAATCGGTAGATGACTGGAACGTAATCCGATAGATATATACATCGAGTACTTCCGATACATTTTTGGTAGCCGCATTTGCCAAGTTGAAGATCTGGTCAAACCCGGAAGACATCAATCCACCAACCGAGAGAATAAACATGATTGTGATGGTTGGAAGGATGTTCGGTAAAGTTATTTTGAACATCTGTTGCATACGGGAAGCCCCGTCAATCTGTGCTGATTCATACTGATCCTGATCAATACCGGAAATGGCAGCCAGGAATATAATCGCGCCCCATCCACTTGATTTCCAAATATCAGTTAACAGCAACATTGGTACAAAGTTGGATTCAGACCCCAGGAAGTTAATCGTTGGCAATCCGAGTAATCCGAGCGCGCTGTTTACCAGTCCGTCATATGCCAGCACATTGATGACTACCCCGGATACGATGATCCAGGACAGGAAGTGCGGGAATGTAAGAACGGTTTGGAACAATTTTTTCCCTCTGCGCATCCGCAATTCATTCAGCAACAGCGCCAGAATGATCGGGAACGGGAACTGAATAATCAGTTTCAGAATATTGATGTACAGCGTACGCCATACTGCATCGATAAAGGTTGGATCACGGAAAACATATTTGAAGTTCTCGAATCCGCTCCATGGACTTCCCCAGATGCCCAGGTTGGCCTTGTAATCTTTGAATGCCAGAGACAGGCCACCCATCGGCATGTAGGCAAACAGAATTAGCCAGACAAGCCCCGGAATAAGCAGGGTGTATGTCATTCGGTGCTTCCAGATTTCAGTCCAGAGCGAATTGCCCTTCACGTTTCCCTTCAGCTTTTTGCTAGGTCCTTCGGCTGCAGGTTTCACATTGCATCTCCTCACTCTACTATGGTCTTGTCGTTGTACAGAAAATCAAACATTGTTCTCAGGTGGTGCTCCCAAAATTTCCATTCATGAGCCCCCGGCGTCTCCACATACCGAAAATCAAAGGCAGTCCCTTGCATGTATCTCGCATAGTCGCGATTCATCTCTACGAAGGGGTCACTATCGCCACAGCAACTGAGGATATCCGGTAAAGGAACACCCTGTTCAAGCAGCTTGGCCGACAGTGCGTAAATATCCTGATCGGCTTTTACCTGTAAACATTCTCCAAAAACCGCTTTCATTTCCTTGATCATGGTCGCTGGCATATGGGGATCATGGAGTCGTGTCTGGATATCCGTTACGCCGGATAGGGACACTACTTTGCGATATCGCTCTGGATAAGTTAGTCCACATTTCAGTGCACCATATCCACCCATGGATAAACCGGCGACGTATGTTTTCTCCGGATCAGGATTCAGATTGAGCAGACGCTTGCATATTTCAGGTAACTCCTGAGTGATGTAGTGGAAGTAATTCAGGCCGTATTCCATATCGGTGTAATAGCTTCGATTCGCTTCCGGCATAATGATAGTACAGCCATATTGCGCTGCATACATCTCAATTGTGGTTAACCGCTGCCAGGTACTCGCATTATCGCCTGCCCCGTGCAATAGATATAGTGTACCGCCTGAAGTCTCTCCGGAGTCACTGGACACAACATGTATGCTGGTATTCATGCATAAGGTTGGCGATCCAGTTTCGATCGTTATATGTGCCATAAATGTAACCCCTCTCATCATCGCCTGCTGTCTTTACTCATTCGTTTCTCTGGCGTTGGATTGCAGGCTGTTGTAGATTCCCTTGTATTACGATGGGTTATCGAAACGATTTTCTCGAATCGTTTCAAAACATAGCCAACGTTGATTCACATGGACTTCATTACAACACTTTTAATGTGGAAGCGATTTCTTCGAATCGTTTCGAATAAATCATAAGCCCGATGAGTAAATCCTGTCAATAACCTTTTTACAAATTTCGCGTTTTTTTCTCGAAAAAATGCTCTTTTAAGTCTAAATTTGCGTCCAAAGACACTATTATTACGAAAATATGAAAATTTAGTAAGTGCTATTACAACTTTAATTGACACCAAACCAGGTTTATACTAACATGGGTTCTGATTTTGCATTCAAATTACGGAAACGTTTCACCAACCGATTTTACTCAGGTTTCACCTGATATTAGGGAGGTTAATATGTCTGAGCAACTCAAAGGTTTCATTCATTCGATTACGGTGCAACAATTGAACGTTTTTTCCATTCGTATATTACAAAAAGGGCATCTGCTTGCCCATTGGGACCGGGATAAGGATCAGCGCAGGGTACAACATTCCATCAGTAAATCCTTCACGTCTATGGCCGTTGGTCTTGCGCTTGAAGAAGGTCTGATACATCTGGATGCGACACTTGGTGATTATTTCTCTTATCATCATGTACCCTCTGCACAACGCAATCTCCCATCGCCGCAGGAATTGAAACTACGTGATCTTCTCCGAATGTCTTCGGGTCATGACTCTCCCCCTCTTTGGGCTGATGAGCGAGCTTCATTGACCGAAAAGGACTGGGCGAAATATTATATGTCTCTGCCTCTGGACCGGGTACCTGGAGAACAATTTACCTATAGCAGTGGGGATACATTTATGATCTCAGCCATGCTACAGGCTGCTACCGGCCAAACCGTGAAAGATTACCTGACTCCACGGTTATTTGATCCACTTGGCATCCATGATGTAGAGTGGGAAACCTCTCCACTCGGCGTAACACTTGGCTGTGCAGGTCTTTGGATAAGTAATGAGGAACTGAGTCGATTTGGACAGTTACTGCTGCAGGAGGGCTTTTGGGAGGGCAGACAGCTTGTTCCTGCGGATTGGATTCGACAGGCTACGTCCCAGCAGATCGAAACGACTGGAGACGGTGATTGGGGAAAAGGTTACGGGTATCAGTTCTGGATGTGTTCCCATGATGCTTACCGCGCCGATGGCGCCTATGGTCAGTTGTGTATCGTAATTCCCTCAAAGGAAGCTGTCATATGTATTAATAGTGAGGAAGAAAATATGCAAGGCATCCTGAATGCCGTCTGGAATGAGGTTTTACCCCTTTACACCCAGCGTTAGTCTACTTATTTTATCTTTTTTCAATTTGCAATTATGCCATCCAATTGATAATAAAACAAAAAAAACGCCACGGGGTCAATGGACCCCATGACGTTATTTCTTATCCGTGTTGTGGAAGCTGAGTCATTTCATCTAAACATTGTGCGCATATGTAACGCTCTTTGAACTCGTTGACTTCCTCGATGGATCCGCAGAAAATACATTTTGGACGATATCTCTCCAAGATAATATGGTCCCCTTGTACTAAGATTTCTACAGGATCTCCCTCATTCATTTGATACCTTTTACGCAAAGATTTAGGCAATACGATCCTACCTAATTGGTCAACTTTGCGAACTACTCCAGCTGGCTTCATAGCTACGGCACACCTCTCCTATCTTACTCTAAATTTCTAGGTACATTTGTACTATGTTTATAGATTCGCCAAGATTTTGTCGAATCCTGCTGGAAATAAACATTTTTTGTCCTTTTTTTTGAAAAATGTTTTTTTACCGAATTCTAGCCGTCATTTATAACCTCAATTTATCCTTCTAACCCCGGGAAATTGAGCTGGCGCAACGCTTCATATACAATAATTGCTGCCGAATTGGACAGATTTAATGATCTAACGTCACCAGTCATTGGCATTTTCATGCATGTATCGGGATTCGCAGCAATTAATTCAGGTGGCAGGCCTTTAGTCTCTTTACCAAACACGAGGAAATCTCCATCCTGAAAATTAAAATCACTGTATCGGTTCTTGGCCTTCGTAGTTGCGTAGAAGAAACGACCTTCCGGATATTTTTCCTGAACCTCAGCAAATGAGTCGTGGTATTCAATATGAACAGCATGCCAGTAGTCCAGCCCTGCACGTTTCAATGTAGCATCATCTGTTCGAAATCCAAGTGGACGTACGAGATGCAGATGGGTACCGGTTGCCGCACAAGTACGCGAAATATTGCCTGTGTTCGCCGGAATCTCTGGTTCAACCAGAACGATGTGTAAAGCCATATGTGTTCAATCTCCTTTTCATTTCATGTTGACGACAACCCTCTAATCTTAAAGAAAAGCCCTCCACACGTCAATGTGGAAGGCTCTGGTAAGGCACAGGATTAGACACGAAGGTCCATTACACCGTACCTATACTTAATTATCCATTTATCTTCTGGAAGTGGCTCATAAAGTCTGTCAGTGCCTTAACACTCTCATAAGGAGCAGCATTATAAATGGAGGCACGGAGACCACCCACACTGCGATGTCCTTTCAGACCTACAAATCCTTCTTCCTCTGATGCCTTGATGAACTTTTTCTCCAGTTCCTCAGAAGCAAGACGGAAGGTTACATTCATCAGGGAACGATCTTCTGTTTCCACACAACCACGGTAGAAATCGCCGGAAGTGTCAATTGTGTTATAGAGCAATTCCGCTTTTTTCGTATTTTTTTGCTCAATACCAGCCAGTCCGCCCTGTTCTTCAATCCATTTCAATACTTCATTCACCATATATACCGAGAAGGATGGCGGCGTATTGTACAGGGAGTTGTTATCTACATGTGTGCTGTAACGAAGCATGGTTGGAATCGTTTTAGGCGAATCGCTCACCAGTTCCTCACGAGCAATTACAACCGTAATTCCGGATGGACCCAGGTTCTTCTGTGCACCCGCGTAGATCATGCCGAACTGATTAAGATCAAATGGTTTACAGAAAATATCACTCGACATGTCCGCAATCAGAGGTACTGAACCGGTATCCGGGAACGACTTGAATTGCGTACCTTCAATTGTTTCGTTGGAAGTCAGATGTACATAAGCCGTACGTTCTGGCAAACTCAGATTCGAAACGTCCGGCAATTTCATAAACTTCTCTGCTTCTGAAGATGCAGCAACATGTGTCTCGCCGATCAACTTCGCCTCAGACAGAGCCTTTTTGGCCCAGCTGCCAGTCATCACGTAACTTGCAGTCTGCCCTGCACCGAGCAGGTTCATTGGCAACATCGCAAACTGAGTGCTTGCACCGCCCTGCAGAAAGAGAACCTTGTATCCTTTTGGATTGCCTAGAAGCGACAACAAGCGCTCCTGAGCTTCATTATGTACAGACTCGTACACCGCTCCACGGTGAGACATCTCCATAATCGACATGCCTGTATTACGAAAATCTACAAATTCCGCCTGTGCACGCTCCAGTACCTCAAGTGGCAACGCCGCAGGTCCTGCATTAAAATTATACGCTCTTTTTGTCACAAAGTCCCCCGCCCTTTCCATCCGTAACTCTGACATATTAGGTGAATATTATCGCTATGATATCAGTATTCTCTATCTGCTTCAAGGGCAATATGCACTGAAGTGTTGAATTCAGGTCATCAAATTCCTTTATCACCCTGCAAAGTTAAAGCACTACATTGTTTAATTCAAGGAAAAGCCTCCGAGAGCGTGTCCCGGAGGCTTTAAGTTGGAACAAAAACTGTTCCGACCCCGACCGATTAGCAGTCGAAGTAGAGGCTGTACTCGTGCGGATGAATGCGAATCGCTACTGCTTTCGCTTCATCACGTTTGAGGTTGATGTAGTTTTCAATGAATTCTTTTGTGAATACGCCGCCTTCAGTCAAGAACTCGTTATCAGCTGCCAATGCATCAAGTGCTTCTTCGAGGGAAGCTGGCACACTGCGGATGTTTTCTTTATCTGCATCAGACAGGTCATAGATGTTTTTATCGAGCGGACCATATCCAAGCTCAGTTGGGTTGATTTTGCGTTTGATTCCATCCAGACCAGCCATCAACATTGCGGAGAATGCCAAGTATGGGTTAGCTGTGGAGTCTGGTGTACGGAACTCGATACGACAACCTTTTGGTGTCACAGCTGCAACCGGAATACGAACTGCTGCGGAACGGTTACCTTTGGAGTAAACCAGGTTAACTGGTGCTTCGTAACCAGGTACAAGACGTTTGAATGAGTTTGTACTAGGGTTAGTCAAAGCAATCAGTGCCGGAGCATGGTACAAGATACCTCCGATGTAGTGCAATGCCATTTCACTCAGGTTAGCATATCCCGCTTTGTCATAGAACAATGGGGAATCGCCATCAAAGATAGATTGGTGAACGTGCATTCCGCTACCATTATCACCGAACAATGGTTTTGGCATGAATGTTGCTACTTTACCATATTGACGTGCAGTGTTGTGCACGATGTATTTGTATGCAAGCAGGTTATCTGCTGTTTTCTTCAGTGTATCAAAACGGAAGTTGATTTCAGCTTGACCCGCTGTCGCCACTTCATGGTGATGACGCTCAATCGACAGGCCTGCTTCTTCCAAAAGGCGACACATTTCGCTACGAATATCTTGTTGTGTATCCACTGGCGCTACTGGAACATATCCACCTTTAGTGCGAACTTTGAAACCCAGGTTTCCGCCTTCTTCTTTGCGGTTAGTGTTCCATGAAGCTTCTTCGGAATCTACATAGTAGGAAGAGCTGTTCGTGCCGCTCTCATAACGTACATCGTCGAAGATGAAGAACTCGGATTCAGGTGCGAAGAATGCCGCTGTACCTACACCGCTCTCTTGCAAATAAGCTTCTGCTTTAACAGCGATGCTGCGTGGGTCACGCTCATAACGCTCGCCATCCGGAGTGAAGATATCACACATAACATTTAATGTAGGGTGTGCAGTGAACGGATCGACATAAGTCGCTTCAGGGTCTGGCATCATAACCATATCGGACTCTTCAATTCCGCGGAAACCTTGGATAGAAGAACCGTCAAAAGCTACTCCATTTGCGAACGTGTCTGCATCAACAGCCGAAGCTGGCAAGGAAATGTGATGTGCACGACCAGCTAAATCTACAAAACGAAAATCTACCCACTCGATGTTGTTCTCTTGAATTGATTTCAATACGTTTTCAACCGACATGTATTCGTCCTCCCAAATATTCCGAACATTAAACAACCCCACTAAGAAAATGTCTAAATTCGAATTTTTTTCTGTCGTCATTATAAATTTTAAAACCTGACATCGTCAATACTTATGTAAGGTATTTTTTGCGAGTATGTTAGCTATACTCACATTTTATAAATAACAAAAATTCATATAACAACTAGTTTCATATACATTTAACTGGTTTAATGCGGTAAAGCGACCCCTTTTTTATCCTAAATCATGGAAAAAACTTCACATCATAAATGTTTCTTATCACTATTGATTAATAAATACGTTCAAAACTGCAAAATATGCAAAAAACCGAGCATCTATCTGTTTCCGTCGCAATGAACGAGACCAGATGAGATGCCCGGATGATAATCCAGACCTTGACTATGAAATTCTTATTACACGCCTACACGTGCCGGGAAAAATTCTGCCGGTTGTTTGGCTGTGCTGAATGATTTACCCACGATTGGTGCCAATTTCTCCAGATCCTGCAACAGGTTGGCGAATTGGTCAGGGAACAAGGATTGCACACCGTCTCCTGTCATGGAGTTATCCGGATCGGTATGCATTTCAATGATCAGGCCATTGGCACCCGCAGCAACGGAAGCTTTTGTCATCGGTTCCACCAGTTCACGTCGTCCAGTACCATGGCTCGGGTCAGAAATAACCGGCAAATGGCTGAGAGACTGCAGAACAGGGATCGCGGACAGATCCAGCGTATTCCGTGTGTAGGATTCAAACGTACGAATACCACGTTCACACAGCATGACATTTGGGTTACCACCTGCAAGAATGTATTCAGCCGCATTCAACAATTCATCGTATGTCGCACTGAAGCCACGTTTCAACAATACAGGTTTGCCACACTCGCCCAATTTGCGGAGCAGGTCAAAGTTCTGCATGTTACGTGTACCTACTTGCAGAATATCTGCGTACTCGGCGCAAATATCCACATACTCAGGTGTCATGACTTCTGTAATGGTCAGCAGATCATGTTTCTTGCCTGCTTCCGCCATCATGATCAATCCCTCTACGCCCGTTCCCTGGAAGCTGTAAGGACCTGTACGCGGCTTGAATGCCCCTCCACGTAACACTTGCCCACCAGCAGCTTTCACAAGCCCCGCAATCTCATCAATCTGCGCAGCGGATTCAACTGCACATGGTCCACCCATGACGACAAGTTCTTTTCCGCCGATATCTACACCTTTGATGGAGATCACCGTATCTTCCGGATGGAAGTCACGGCTTGCCAATTTGTAGGATTTCGAGATTTTCACGACATTCTCGACACCTTTCATTTGGCGAAGATGCTCTTGCATTTTAGGTTCAACTTTGCCAATCAAACCAATGATCGTACGATCCTCTCCGCGAGAGATATGCACCTGAAGCCCTTCTTTTTCAATAACTGCAACGATATCCTGAATCTGTTCCTCCGGTGTAGCTTTGCCTGCAATAACGATCATATTAATTCCCATCCTTCCTTGTATGTGAGCACCATAATTTCTTAACGTGCGTCTGATTAAATGCAAAAACTCTGTCGCGCTTAAACGCTTGTTCGCTTTTAAGCTTTTATCCGTTAAAGTGAATATACCATAGTTATCTGATTGCGTCAAGGTACACATTCCTTATCCATATATAAAAAGAATCCTGCTCCACAGGCTCCGACATTCGGATCTGCATAACAGGATTCTTCTCATTCACATCTCGTTTTTAATTCACATACACTTAGACTTACTTTTACATTTCCTTTGCCCTAAGGTGTACGTGTTTTTTCTCTAACTGGAGGCAACAGTTTGCTCATGTTCACGGTACGTTTGATCTCCCACGTCTCCGGCTTGTCATGTTCATACTGCTCCAGGTAAAGGATGACTTCCTTCGTGATCGGTGTTGGTGTTGATGCACCCGAAGTAACCGCCACCTTATTTACACCTTTGAGCCATTCTTGCTGAATCTCGGAAACATCAGATACACGGTAGGCCGTAACACCCGCAATCTCCTCCGACACTTGTGCCAGGCGGTTAGAGTTATTGCTGCGAGGATCACCCACCACGATAACCAGGTCCGCTTGACCTGCCTGTTCCGCGACAGCTTCCTGACGAACCTGAGTAGCAAGGCAAATCTCATTATGAATCTCTGCGCCCGGAAACTTCTCCAGCAGACGGCTCATAATGTGTTTGATATCCCACTGGCTCATCGTGGTCTGATTCGTAATAAGGATTTTGCCTGGAGGTACGTTCAGTGCTTCGATCTCTTCTTCCTTCTCGATCAGGTGAACGAGATCTGGTGCAACACCTACGGCACCTTCTGGTTCAGGGTGATTCTTTTTGCCGATATAGATGATCTGATAACCCTCTGCCGTCTTCTCCCGAATGAGATCATGGGTCTTGGTGACATCAGGGCATGTTGCATCCACTGTTGTCAATCCTTTGTCCCGTGCCAACTTGCGCACTTCAGGAGATACACCATGAGCTGTAAAAATAATCGTGCCACTCTCCACTTGGCTCAAAATATCCATCCGGTTCGGACCATCCAATGTAATAATACCTTCATCTTCAAAGGAATCCGTCACATGTTGGTTATGCACAATCATACCCAATATATAAATAGGTCGTGGTAAATCCAGATTGCGTGCCGCTTGACGCGCGAGCACCATCGCATCCACAACGCCGTAACAATATCCCCGCGGCGAAATTCGTAGTACTTCCACTTGGTTGCCACCCGCTTTCTTTCTCGGCAACGTTGCCGATGTAATTGCAGTCCTGTCTATTATACCTTTATTCGATAGGCGGAGCAAAGACAACCGGCAACCAGATAATAAAGGTGGTTCCTTCTCCACGTCTGGTCACAACCTCAACCGATCCATGGTGTTCCTCAATAATCCACTTCGCAATCGAAAGTCCCAGACCTATGCCCGGTGTAGCCCCGCGGGATTCGTCTGCCCGATAGAAGCGATCAAAGATGAACGGCACTTCGTCCCGATCCATCCCAATACCGGTGTCGCTGATGCGTAGTCCCACCTGACCTTTGTATAATACGGCATCCAGCGTCACAGAGCCTTCAGGTGTGTATTTAAACGCATTTTCGATGAAAATAAACAGCATCTGTTGCAGATAATCCTTGCTACCATTCACATAAATGCCGTTCAGGATGGAAAAATCTCCTGGAAGCCAGTCTGCCTGACGATCCAGAAATTGTGCTCTGCGTGCCACTTCCTGTACGAGTATCTGCAGCGGGATCGGATTCAGTTCAATTTTCTGCCCCGTATCCGCTCTCGCCAGCGATAACATGTCGCTGATCAGCCTGCTCATACGTTTTCCCTCGTCCGCCATATCTTCAATGGCTTCCAATGACATTTGCTTGACGGTCTCCTCATCCAGATTCGGTCGGTCGGTACCCTCTTGATCCCACAGCTTCTTCAGGAAGTCTACGTTTCCGCGAATGGTGGTCAGCGGTGTACGCAGTTCATGCGATGCATCGGATACAAAGCGGCGCTGGGCAGCATTTGTCTCCTCCAAACCGCGGAATGACAATTCTGTACGCTCAAGCATATTATTAACCGTTTCGATCAGACGCCCGATCTCATCCTTGGGCCCCGCATATTGAATACGTACACTTAAGTCATCTCCCGATTGGATCTGATTCGCAGCATCAATGACATTCACGAGCGGACGCATCGACTTGCGGGCCAGCACAAGGCCTGAGGTTATAGCCAATGCCATCGCTACCAGCCAGCCAAAAACCAAAATATTAAGCAACGCTTCCAGCAAGCGCTCTTGTGAACTTACATTCGCACCAACCTGAAGAATTCCACGTACTTCATTGGTTCCCTGAAGAGAAAGGGGGAGCTGATTCACCAGAAACGGCGTTCCATCCACATAGATCTTGGATATGCCTCGCTTTTTAAGTATCTCATTGGCTTTTAATACCGGAAACTGAATCTGCAGTTTCTCCATATTACCCGAAATTCTGCCTGAGCGACTCTGATAATCCCAGAGTTGAATATAGATTTGTGCCTCCTGAAGCTGACTCTCTGTAAATGGGTCCAGATCCAACGACTGTGAAAGAGGATTAACACCGATCTGCTCCGTAATCCGGGTACTCTTCACTTTCAGTTGCTGTTCGACTTCCTGATAGGAGTTAAAATACACAAAGGCATAGATTACAACGCCCCAAAAGATAAGAACAGCCGCCAAAATGCCAGAATACCATGCGGTTAGTCTTAACCGGATGGACATATCAAGAGTCACCTCTCAGGATATAGCCGGCTCCCCGGATGGTCTGGATTAGACGCTTGCCACCGTATTCTTCGGTCTTCTGTCTGAGCATGGCAATGTACACTTCGAGCACGTTAGACTCACCGCTGTAATCATAACCCCAGATTTTATCCATAATCAGATCACGAGATAGGACCCGTCTTGGATTTTGCATGAACAGATTCAACAGTTCGAATTCTTTGGCAGTCAGCTCCAGACGCTGCCCATCTCGCAATACTTCACGTGAGTCATTGTCCAAAATGATATCTTCATACATTAAGCGGTTGTCCGGCGTGCCCCCACTATCAGACTTGCGGCGGAGCAATGCGCGGACACGTGCCAATAATTCTTCCAGCGCAAAAGGTTTTACAAGGTAGTCATCGGCTCCTGTATCCAGTCCGGTCACCCGGCTCTGTACTTCATCCTTAGCCGTCAGCATTAGCACAGGCACTTTGCTGCCTGCTTCTCTCAATCTGCGACATACCTCAAATCCGTCAATCTGTGGCATCATCACATCCAGCACAACGATGTCCGGCTCCTTGTCCATCAGTTTGCTGAGGCCTTCGGCTCCATTGGAAGCCGTCTGTACCTCATATCCTTCAAAAGCCAGCCCCCGGCGGAGCATGGACACAATTTTTTCGTCATCATCGACAATCAAAATAGTTGAGCGCATGGTGGTCTTTCTCCTTTATCCTAACGTTTTATCCCATTGTAACAGGCAGAAGCACAATCTGCATCTTCAAGTAGGCGGTCTCCAATCCGTACTGGTCCATTGTAACCTTGCTCTTCAGGGCAAAAAAACGGAAGGGCCTTCAATCCCTTCCGTTCTGTTAATCCTTGCCCGATATTTATGGTTGCTGCTGTTGTGTATCTGTTGTTTGTGAAGTATCAAAATCATTTTTGTTGCCGATTTTGATTTTCAGATCCATTTTCTTACCATCACGCACCACATTCAGTGTAACTTCACTGCCGATTTCCTGTTTCTTGATAAAATCAATCAGATCCTGACTTGTGGCGTACGGCGTACCGTTGGCACCTGTGATGATGTCATATGCACGAAGATCTGCTTGGTAAGCCGGTGATTGGAAGATCGTGCTGGCTACTACTGAACCTTCGGTAACATCTGTTCCCATTTGTTTAGCAACTTCAGGCGTAAGAGCCATCAGAGACGCGCCGATAAATGGTACTGGCTCTTTGGGCACTTCTTTGTTCTCTTTGAGATATTTAACGGCTTCAGAGATGACGCTCGATGGGATTGCAAAACCAATTCCCTGTGCATCTGCGCTTACTGCAACGTTCATTCCGATAACTTCCCCATTCAGGTTAAGCAACGGACCACCGGAGTTACCCGGATTAATCGAAGCATCGGTTTGCAGCAAATGGCTGTACTCACGTGTTTTTCCTGTTTCTTCATCTGGAATGCTGATTGTACGTTCTTTGGCACTCAGTACACCTGCTGTAACGGTGTGTTCAAATCCTTCCGGGTTACCAATAGCTACAAGCCATTCACCGACTTGGGTACTGTTGGAATCACCCAGTGGAGCTACAGGGAACGCATCGTCACCACTGTTTTTCTCAATTTTCAATACAGCCAAATCCAGATCAAAGCTGCTTCCCAGCAGTTTAGCTTCATAAGGCTTGCTGTTGTTCTCCAGGGTTACCTGGATTACGTCTGCACCCTGAACAACGTGTTGATTCGTCAGGATATATCCTTCTTTGTCAAAAATGAACCCGGAACCAATGCCCATAGGTACAAGCTGATTACTACTTTGTGGTTGCTGGCTTTGGCCTTGATTGCCTTCCGTTCCACCGCCATTACCAAAGAAGTATTGGTACAACGGATCACTTGTGTTTGATCCACCCTGACCCAATCCTGTACGTGAGGACTGCTTCGCGAGTGTTTCGATTTTGACGACTGCTGGACTTGTACTCGTCACTACGGAAGAAACATCTTCTTTGCCTGTTGGCAGTAACGACGCTGTGACATTGTTGCCTCCGCCTGTGTTTGTGGATGCTTCCTGTCCTGAACTTTGATTGTCCGTGTTCGTAAGTGCCGTCTCCGGTGTGAACATGTTTGTTCTGTCAGCTGTGTACATGAGAACGGTGATGACCAGCATACCGGCAATAAAGGAAAATAGAAGTGATCTTACGGAAGAACGCGGTTTGCGGTTATTATAGTTCCAGTTGCCTTTGCCGCCATTCCCTTGATCTCCACCGTTACCTGAGCCGTTTCCACCGCCTGCTGATGATCTCTTCGCTTGTTCAGATGATTCACTATTATAGTAAGTAGGTACGGGTCTCACCGGATCAGGTTTTGTAATCTCTACATTTCCTTCTTCACGTTGATTATTGCTTCCCATGTGATTTGCTGTATCTTCCTGATTCACGGACTGAAAAGGTCCATAAGAATAATAATAGGAGGATTCGTCCGTTCCGGAAGAATTGCGGTTCTCCGTTTGTTTGGTTTCGTTTTCCTCGTCTTGACGGTTCGATCTATAGTTGCGTTCGTCCATGCCTCTCTACCTCCCAATCTCTTATTCCCAAGAGATATTCTTTAACTGTCCTTATTTTGTACTTTAAACCTTAACCGTACCTTAAAAACAATTAAAAAGGAGATAAAAGCACGTAAGAATAGACTCTGTTCCCCGTCACGACAGCATTTTACCCTTTCGTTTTCACCCAACCCTGACGATGCGCATAGATGGCCAATTGTGTACGATCGTCCATTTCACATTTCATCAGCAGGTTACTTACATGTGTTTTGACGGTTTTGATACTGATATGTAATTCTTCTCCGATATCTTTGTTGGTCTTTCCCTCTGCAATAAGCAGCAGCACTTCCTTCTCCCGTTCAGTCAGACCGGATTCACTCTCTCTTGCTGTACGTTGTCTGATTCCCCGGGTTAACGCCTGCGACACATCACCTGTCATAACAGGCATGCCTCTATAGGCCCCTTGCAGAGCATAGATCAGTTCTTCAGCAGAGACTGTCTTCAGTACATAACTTACCGCACCCGCTTCAATCGCTTGCACAACCAGATCATCCTCCAGGAAACTGGTGAGCATTACAATTTTCATCCCTGGAAATTCAGTCATGATGGCTTTTGTTGCTTCAGCGCCATTCATTATCGGCATCATCAGATCCATCAGGATCAGGTCCGGCATTTCACTATCATTTAACTTACGTAACTGATCAAGCGCATCCTGCCCGTGGCCCGCTTCTCCCATCACATGAAAAGTTGGTTCCAGCATCAGATATGTTTTCAACCCCATGCGCACCATATCATGGTCATCCACAATCATCACGTTTACTTTACCACTCATTCAGTCTCCCCCTCTGGTTCACTCAGGAACGTTCGGGAATTTCGGGATCAATACCCGCACCGTCGTTCCCGCTCCCGGTTTCGATATAATCTGAACTTGCCCCCCAAGCTTCTCCGCCCGTTCACGCATGGTAGATAACCCGTATGAACCCGGACGCTCCGCTTGCTGCAAAAATCCCTGACCATCATCGCTGATGCTCATGCTAATCTGATGTTCACTTTCCCGTATGGACAGACTGACCACCCCTGCCTCTGCATGCTTCACGACATTGGCAACTGCCTCCTGAATAACAAGAAACAGCTGGTGCTCAATGGCATCCGAGATTCCGCCATCCAGTTCCAGCTCTTTCACACCTTTAAGACCATTCTGCCTGCAATAATCAGGAAACCAGCTATCCAGTGCTGCGGTGAGGTCACGCCCTTCCAGCTCCACCGGTCGAAGCTGAGCAATCAGTCCTCGCATCTGACGCTGTGCAATATGTGACATCTGGATTAACTGGTCCAGTACTTTACCACCATGTTCCGGATTCATCTCCAGCAGACGAGGTAAAGACGAAGCCGACATATGCATGGCAAACAGCTGCTGGCTAACCGTGTCATGGAGGTCCCTTGCCATTCGTTTGCGCTCTTCAAGCACAGCCTGCTCCGAGGCTTGCTCCTTCTCAATGACTTCCTGCTCACCGAGACGCTGAAGCAGTCTCATCTTTTTCTCAATCGAATCCATCATGACATTGAACTCCTGGTAGACACGACCAAACGAAGCGTCATCCGCTTCAGGCATGCGCACCGCCAGATTACCCTTGGACACTTTCAACATGTTGAGATCAAGCAGGTCGATCTTGCGCTGAAGTCGTAATGCAGCGATATATCCGGTGATAACGGTGGCCAGCACAACAACGGCCACATAGGTCCATGCCCGCTGACGACCAGCCCCCATCAACACCTCTCCATACAATAGATAGAATCCGCCCAGCGTAATCAGACCAGTTAGCGCAAAATACATCATCAGTTCCCATTTATTAGCTTTGAGAATTGTTCGAATCATGCGTTAACCCACCTTATTCACTTTGACGTCTCCGATAAACACACTTACAATAATCCGTACCTTTTTGCTTGCTTCATGGTAATGGGCAGTTTCAGCCTGGGCACTACTCAGGAATCCGCCACGTTTCTGGTTCAACAGTGACATATCTCCAATGAAGGAATTTGTCGTCACCGTCACACCCAGATCCATATCTTCTGGAACAAATACTTTCACATCCCCAATAAATGAAGAAATAACAATCTTTGTCTCACCGTATGGAATCTGTGCTTTGGTCAAATCAATTACGGTATCTCCGATAAAAGCCGAGATGTTCATTGGTTTTAACGAGAAAACTTCCTGCCCCATGTACAGATCCCCGATGAACGCCGATTTGTTAATGGTATTGCCATTGCCATAATCCCCATAACCATTTCCGTAGCCATCATCATAATGTTCTCCATATCCGGTATCATTAGAGTTATACGATTGATGTTTCTTCTTATATTGATGCTCTTGTGATGATGAATCCGTTGATCCTGTGAAATGAGGGCCATGTGCATCATTCTTCTGTTCCTGTTTTGGTTTGCCAAATGTTTTCTCGAACTGTTCGTCAAACGATGACGGCATCTCCAGATCCTCCGGAGCCAACGGTTTATAAGGTTGCTCAGGTGCTGGAGGTGGCTGCATCTTGTCATGATGTTTCCGATCACGACGTCGTGGCCCAATCAGTACAAACAATCCTCCGCCAATCAGCATAACCGGGATCAGATAACGAATGAACTCCCCCATGGAGTAATCAATCCATCCCAGGTTACGGGCAAGAAAGTAACCACCAATCGCCAGTACAATTACGGGTCCAATAAAGGCGTAACCCCCGTTGCGACGAATCTCGGAGATTCCTTTGACCCCCCACCAGATTAGAAATAACGGCCAATATGTTCTGAAAATATATCCTACATCAATGTCATATCCCAATTGTCTGAACAAGATCATCGCACCAATAGCAATAAGAGGTATGCCAACCCACCAGCGGTCACGCGTCGATCGTTTCATCACCCATGTCTCCTTTGTCTGTATTATGTATCCAGTGTAACTCAGACAAGACAATGAGAACAGCGGCGGCAGGTGGAATTCATCTCGGTCTCGAGACTGAGATGGGAGGATATTAATGTAAAAAACTTCGCATATGTAAAACACCCCGGAGCTGGTGCTCCAGGGTGCTGAATCATCATTTGATTAATGAATCTTCAATTAATTTTTGTATTTTGATGCTTTGCCTTGACCTTGGCCAGTTTGGCCTGTGTTTTCTACACCGAACTCGGCATTGTATTTTTCATCAGGTGTTTGGAAATTATCTTGTACTTTGTTTTGAGCGGATTGCTTCACTTTTGCTGCTGCATTCTCTTCTCCAAACTCTGCATTGTACTTCTCGTTTGGCGTTTGGAACCCTTGTGATTTTTTAGCCACAACGAATCACCTCTCTCTTCATATTTACGATGCATTGCTGCACCGCGGGGTTCGTCCCCAGTCAGTATTATGTGGAGAGAGCACTTCAGTTATTCATTTGACCATGTGAAATTAAATGGCCTTGTCCAACCACGAATCCGGTACGGATTTGTACACGTCGATTGCATCGGCCAACTCGCTGAGCATCTTTTCTGTACACTTTCCAGCGCCTTGCCTGATCACCTGTACCTCCACATCCTTTTTGCCCCACTCTTTGTACACTTGCTTGGTTGTCGGGAAATACAGATCGATTTTATTGCCTTTGATCGCTGAACCCGTATCTGCAACAATTCCGTAACCATAGCCCGGAATGTACAGAATGGAACCCATCGGGAACAATTTTGGATCAGCTGCAATCGTGGAAACTGTTTCTTTATCACGACGTACTTTTACACCAGAATACGTAATTCCGTATTGAGGATGTTTTGGTCCTTTTCCTGTAGACTCTACACCTGCCGTATATCCCGTTGCTGTAACCTTTTGTGTACCCAGGATTTGTTCTGACCGCGGAGCAAGCACCGGCATAGACGGATCTGCCACTTGTTTCTCTGGAAGCTCAGGTCTTGGAATGACCATTGGTTGTGGTGACCACAATAAAGCCATATACCCCATGGTTGTCAGCTGGGCCTCATCGCTGTATTGATGGCTGACCTGTTCTGGAAATTTTTGATCAGACTTGTTGGAAGTTTCAATAATCGGGACTTCACTGCCGCTGCTCTGACTCTCGACATGCAGTACTGTACTTTCCTCTTCAAATGTATAGGCATCCGCCTGATTCAGGTTAATCATCATCCCGGCGAACATCGCACAGCTAACCAATAAACCCCGTATATGTTTCTTTTGAATTGAGAATTGCTTTTTCATTGTATAACCTCCCCCTCACTGCAAAGGTTTTCCAAAAAGCAATTAATCTATACTTTTTACTGCAAACACTACAAAAAAACGCCTGGATAACATAGGTCAATCCCATGTTATCCAGGCGTTATGCAGAGTGATCAGCACAATTTATGCACTGGTTATCTAATAGATCATTTGTTCATTTTATACCAAACGTGTTGCAATTTCTTCTTTCAGTTGAGCGATAATTTCATCGACCGGTTTCATGCCCAAATCGCCTTCTCCACGCTTACGTACGGATACTGCTTCTGCATTACGCTCATTCTCACCGACAACAAACATATAAGGCATTTTCTCAAGCTGCGCCTCACGGATTTTATATCCAAGCTTCTCATTCCGCAGATCGGCTTCAGCAGAGATTCCCGCACGTTTCAGCTTCGCTTCCACTTCACGCGCATAATCGTCGAAGTTTCCGGATACCGGGATCACTTTTGCCTGTACCGGAGACAACCACAATGGGAAAGCTCCTGCAAAGTTTTCCAGCAAGAATGCTGTGAAACGTTCCATTGTACTAATTACACCCCGGTGAATAACAACCGGACGATGTTTCTGTCCGTCATCTCCCACATATTCAAGTTCAAAGCGCTCAGGCAACAGGAAGTCCAGTTGAACTGTAGACAATGTCTCTTCTTTGCCCAGGGCTGTTTTGATCTGAACATCCAGTTTCGGACCGTAGAACGCCGCTTCACCTTCAGCTTCATAGAAAGGAAGGTCAAGTTCTTCCACAACTTCACGCAGCATGCGTTGGGACATCTCCCACATCTCGTCGTTCTGGAAGTATTTCTCGGTATCCTTCGGATCGCGATAGGACAGACGGAAACGGTATTCGTTAATACCGAAATCCTTGTACACGGTTTGAATCAACTCGATAACACGAGCGAACTCTTCTTTGATCTGATCCGGGCGTGCAAAAATGTGTGAGTCGTTCAGTGTCATTGCACGTACGCGGTGCAGACCTGTTAATGCCCCCGACATTTCATAACGGTGCATCATACCAAGCTCTGCAATACGGATTGGCAGATCACGGTAGCTGTGCATGCTGGACTTGTACACCATCATATGGTGAGGACAGTTCATTGGACGGAGAACGAGTTCCTCGTTATCCATAACCATTTTTGGGAACATATCTTCCTGGTAGTGCTCCCAGTGGCCAGATGTTTTGTACAATTCCACGTTACCCAGAACCGGTGTGTATACATGCTGGTATCCCAGGCTTTCTTCCAGATCCACAATATAACGCTCCAGAGTACGGCGCAGCTTCGCACCGTTAGGCAACCAGATTGGCAGGCCTTGACCGACCAGTTGGGAGAATGTGAACATTTCCAGCTCTTTACCTAACTTACGGTGATCCCTTTTGCGAGCTTCTTCGAGGAAGTGCAGATGCTCGTCCAGCTGTGCTTTTTTCACAAAAGCCGTACCATAGATACGTTGAAGCATTTTGTTTTTGCTATCTCCACGCCAGTAAGCACCCGCTACATTCATCAGTTTGAACACTTTGATTTTGCTAGTTGATGGTACGTGAGGACCACGACACAAGTCGAAGAATTCACCTTGCTCATAAATCGTAATCACGCTGTCCGCTGGCAAATCACGAATCAACTCAAGTTTGTAAGGATCGCCCACTTCTTCGAACGTTTTGATCGCGTCCTCGCGGCTAACTTCCTTACGTACAATTGGCAAGTTCTCATTCACAATACGTTCCATTTCCTTCTCGATCTTTTGCAGATCTTCAGGATTGAGCGCATGTTCGAGGTCCATATCATAGTAGAAACCATCTTCAATGACAGGGCCGATACCGAGGCGTACCTCTTTGTTACCATATAAACGTTTCACTGCTTGAGCCATCAAGTGAGCTGTACTATGACGCATCACTTCAAGTCCTTCTGGTGAATCCAGAGTTACGATCTCCACCAATGCTCCCTCATGAAGTGTTGTGGACAAGTCCACCACGATACCATCCAACTTGCCGGCTACGGCATTTTTGCGCAATCCGCTGCTAATTGAAGCGGCTACGTCCTCAATCGTGCTGCCATCCGCGTACTCACGTACCGAACCATCCGGTAATTTAATGTTCACTGCCATTTGTCTCATTCCTCCTGTTAATGTAACCTTCGTGTCCAGATATTTATGGACTGATTATCTATTGCTATTCCAGTCATTTTGCAAAGGAACGCAAAAAACACCCGTCCCGGCAAAGGGACGAGTGATATATACTCGTGGTTCCACCCTAATTCAGCTGATTCATCCATATTCGGAAATACAGCCCTCATTGGCATGACGATAACGGGCATGACCCGGCAGATCCTTACTCGCGGATAATCCCAATAAAGGCGATATTCTAACTCCACTTTCAAAATTGCAGCTACAAAGGGGTAAACCATACGTGATATCCGGAGGAAATTTCAGCCTTGGTTCCTCTCTCTGCACCGATCTTGCGTGTGGTTGTTGTCTTTGTCAACGCTTTTGGTTCAATGGTTCACATAAAAAATTCATGGATCAACAGTTATTATAATTGCCGAGATCACTTGCGTCAAGACCTGTCAACAATCCTGAGCGCAGCACTTCGCATTCCGGGCAATGATGACATATTTGCACTTTGTCTTCAAAGATCTGGCATATGGTCGAGATGATTGGCAGATCCGGGGTGCTTGTATGGAGCATGACCTTCTCAGGAGAGATGGAGATGAGTGTACTTACAATCATATCTTCGATATCCATCTCCAGTTCCAGCCCCGGCATTTCAACAACAACCTGTTCATCCTTTTGCACGGGTAACAGATTAAGTCCAGCATCCAGCACCTGAAATTCATGCATTCCCTTGTGTACAAGATGAACCAGAGGTACTTTGGCTTCTTGAAAAAACACAAAATATTTTAACAGTCCCATAAACTCTTCATACTGCCGATCCATCCAAAATTCATCCAGCGCATACTCCACTAACTCCTGAAGTTCCTGCTTATATGGCCGTATACGGAAATTGATAATGCCTTCAAGGTGAAAAAAGTGAACATCCTCCAGATCCTGCCGTAGTCCACTGGCTAACGTAGTACGGCGGCGCTCCCGAAGTCCGGGCTGATCCAGATCACCATTTAATAGAAGTGGCATGCAGATTCGATTGACCTTTTCCACTTCATGCTCATCCATGACAGAACACGCCTTGGCGATCATATCCTCCACCATGCTCCGTTCTTGTGTCTCCATAATGAAGTCGGCGAGTCCAAGGGAGAGCAGATCACTGATCCGGGGAAGCCATTGCTGGAAGTCTTCGTGATTCTCATTCCCTCTGCACACCCAGGTTGCTCTTCCATCATTATGTTTGAAGGTGAGCCGAAATCCTCTTTTACTTATATGTAAACCTTTGGTTTTTTCCTTGACACAACGATAAAATTGATCCGCTTCCTCTTGCCCCGATACATCGGTCCATACAGCAAACAGTTCCACAAGAATCACTCCTTTCCTTCCTGTTCAAAGTATATGGCAAGGCCGATGGGGATATACGAAGCGGATTGATGGAAAGCGTGTCATGATTTCTCAGTATATTATGAAGAGGTTTGGAGTTAAGACAAAAATGTGTTATTATTTTAATAACAGTATGTTTCACGGGAAAGGAGGGAAGCCAAAATGAGACAACAACCTAGAATACTCCACTACACTATCATTATCATTTTGTGCGTTTTCCAAGCCTTGTGCTTCCCTATTCCAATGCAGACCGAATCTGCCGTTGGGGTGTCTGTAGAAGCAACTTCCAACAAGGAAGTGCTGTTGCAAATACCCGAATCCCAGCAGAAATCTGTCATTCGCAAATACCCACAAGTCATGTCCAAGCTGATTGCGGTTACGCATAATAAGCCTGTCTTTCTTGTCCTCGCATTGTTATTGATGCTGCGAATCCCTACAACGGGTCTGTCCTTTAAACCGTGGTATTGTCTGTTTAAACGCAAATTATTTCTGCTACCTATTAAGTTTACCAGCATGTATGTATCCCTCACCCCTATAGCACCTAAGTACGTGAACGCTCTTCACTAGCCGTTGCGACGTATTTACAGGTTGCTTTTGCATGGAGACACCTCTGTATTTAAAGACGGTGTGCTTGTGCATAACTTATAACCCTTTTAGCACACGTTAGATAAACCCATGTTTATAACAGTACCTATTTTTGTTGTACCCACACCGACAAATTCAAATCATATGGCTGTGTCAGGAATTTCTGGCTCTGTTTACCCGCATCTTTTGATGTTCCCTTGAGCAGCAGATTAATCATTTTCGGGAAATAAGCCTGTCTTCTGTGGCCAGCCCCTAATTATAAGGAGGCAACAATCCATGGATGTACGCGAAACAGACTTGCCGGGAATCGGCAAAAAATTTCAGATTGAAACAAGCAGCGGTGATAAAATTGTCATTATTATTCACGATGACGGTCGCCGGGAAATGTACCACTTCGAGTATGATGATCCCGATCAAAGCATCTCGATGATCACACTTGACGATTACGAAGCACGACAGATTGCTGCTATTGTTGGCGGATTAACTTACAAACCAAAGCAGCTTGAAAATATTGAAGTAACGTTTGACGACCTGATTATCGAGTGGTACAAAATCGAACCCTCCTTCGGAAGTATCGGTAAATCCATCGGTGAATTGGACGTACGTCAAAACTCTGGGGCAACGGTTATCGCCGTTGTAGAGAAAAATCACAAAAAACATATCAGCCCAGGTCCGGAGGTAGTTATCAGTGCAGAATCCACGGTGGTAGCCGTTGGCGAACGCAATCAGCAGAAACTGTTTAAATCCCTCCTCCTGACTGGAAGGGGGTAAATAGATGGATCATTTGATATTCGAAGTAGGTCTGGCCCTTGTTCTCATTGCAGCAGCCGGCCTTTTATCGGCAAAACTAAGATTTTCGGTCGTTCCATTTTATATTCTGATCGGGATGGCCGTGGGGCCACATGCCATGAAAATCTGGCATCTGGACTTCCGTTTTATTGAGAGTCAGCCTTTTATTGAATTTATGGGTCGGATCGGTATCCTGTTCCTTCTCTTCTACCTTGGACTTGAATTCTCGGTAGGTCGTTTAATTAAATCGGGTCGCTCTATTGCAGTTGGCGGCTCGATCTACATCGGCATTAACTTTACGCTGGGATTAATATTCGGTTTTGTGTCCGGTTTCCCAGTTGCAGAAGCACTTATTATCGCAGGTATAACTACCATCTCTTCCAGTGCCATTGTGGCCAAGGTACTCGTTGATTTGAAACGAACGGCCAATCCGGAAACAGAGATGATATTGGGTATTATCATGTTCGAAGATGTATTCCTCGCTGTATATATCTCGATCTTGTCCGGACTTGTGCTTAGTGATTCATCCTCCATCGGAGGCGTCATCATGTCTGCACTTATTGCCCTCGGATTCATGCTTATCGTGATTATCCTTGGACGCAAAGCAACACCGCTACTAAACAAATTGCTTAAAATTCGCTCGAATGAGCTATTCTCTCTCGTTGTATTCGGAGCCTTGTTCCTGGTAGCTGGTTTCTCTGAAACTATTCATGTTGCCGAAGCGATTGGTGCATTACTGGTTGGTCTGGTGCTTGCTGAAACAGAACATGCAAAACGGATTGAGCACTTGATTCTACCGTTCCGTGACTTCTTCGGAGCAATCTTCTTCTTCAGCTTTGGATTGTCCATTGATCCGTTGTCCTTGGGTGGCGAAGCCGTATGGTTAGCTCTGATTGCAGTTGTTATTACATTGTTCGGTAACTTCCTGGCGGGTATGCTGGCCGGGCGCAGTGCAGGACTATCACCCAAAGCATCGGCCAATATCGGATTAACCATTGTGTCACGGGGTGAGTTTTCCATCATCTTGGCCAACATGGGTAAAGCCGGAGGACTGTTGCCAATGATTCAGCCATTTGCCGCGCTGTATGTCCTAATTCTGGCCATTCTGGGTCCTTTATTAACCAAAGAGTCCAAACATGTATTCCGTTTATTGGATAAAATATTCAAGTTCAAAGATCCTCGGAAAAAGAAAGAAGAACCTAAGGTTCTGCAGAAAGAAGGATAACTCCTATGTCTGTACAGAACAGACATACTAACGTACTTCGCGGCTCTACGCCGATCTTTCTGTGACTAACCCAGGGAGAATGGCTCGAAAGCCGCACTAAGGAGGATGACCTATGAAAGCACCTCTGATATCGGCTAATCCGGTGCCAAACACCGCCAAGACCAGGATATCGTCTACCCGCCGCTGGTTAAACCTGTTTCTCGTTATTGCGGGCGGAATTCTGGCCTCCGTGGGACTTGAATTGTTCTTACACCCCAATAAAATTATTATTGGAGGCATTACAGGCATTTCCTCACTCTTCGCCCACTGGACCGAAATGAGGATTGGTTTGTTCCTATTTTTATTCAATGTTCCGTTTATATTTCTGTCTTACAAGATTGTGCAGAAGAAATTTGTACTGGTTACTGTTCTGGGTCTGGTTGTCTTTTCGATCGGTGCCATTGTGCTTCATCCCATGCCGCCACTTGTAGAGCATCCGCTGGCTGCCGCCATGTTTGGCGGATTATGCCTCGGACTCGGAATTGGACTCGTCGTGCGGTATGGCGGGACACTGGATACGCTGGAAATCGGTGATCCGTCTTCCCGCCCACCTGAACGTGTATTTAGCGGAAAACGGATGCTTATCGAAAAAATAATCATGCTGCTTAACTTGCTGATACTGACAGCCGCTGGTGTTGTCTTTGGCTGGGACCAAGCGATGTATTCCGTAATCGCCTACCTTATTGCTTATGAAATGGTGTACATTGCGTTCAGGGGCTTCTCTTCCAAACGCAAAGTATGCATTTTGACCACACAAAGCTCTCAAGTTGAAAAAGCTGTACGCAAACGGCTGCGCCGTGAACCTGGAACGCTGAAAGCCACTTCTAAATCAACACAACTCGCGATGGCGGAAGGATGGATCAGGCAAATCCCGGGTGCACTTTATTATGAGGTACATGTGCTGGAGATGATCTGGTTGAAGTCCATTGTGCGTCACATTGATCCACATGCGGGTATTGTGACAAATCCGGAAAAATAAAAAAACGCTCTCTTACCCTATGGATGGTATTGTCCACCAAGGTCAGAGAGCGTTTTTCTGTTATCCGATTTACTTGTGATTATAGTTCAACGATGGCTTTGACTACATGTGAATCTGGCAATAGCCATTGGTCTATTGCAGTAGGTAACTCATCAAATTCCACGCGGTGTGTGATATATCCATCCATACTTAATTTCTTTTGACGCAAGGTTGACAGGACCTGTTCAAAATCTTCACGGGTTGCGTTTCGACTGCCCAGGATGCTCATCTCCCGCTTGTGAAACTCAGGATCATGAAAGGTAATATCCGCTTTCACCAGTCCAACAAAAATGAGTTGACCACTATGCGCAACATATTGAATGGACTCATTCATTGAATTCACGTTACCGGTTGCATCGAAGACAGCCGTAGCATAGTCACCTCCCGTGATTTCAGCCACTTGTTGTACAGAATGTTCATTAGCCTGAACCAAGTCATCCGCTCCAGCCCAAGTCCGGCTAAGCTCCAGCCTGTCCAGATTACGATCAACGGCAATAACACGTGCCCCCGCCTGTTTGGCAAATGCCATCACGCCAAGTCCAATGGGGCCAGCTCCAATCACAACCACATGCTCACCAGGCTTGATTCCTGCTCTTCTGACGGCATGGGCTCCAATGCTTAATGGTTCTACCATTGCCGTTTCATCCAGCGTCAAACCTTCTGCTGAGAGCAGATGTGAGACAGGCACACTGATTTTTTCTCTCATGCCTCCGTCTACGTGCACACCCATGACTTGCATGGACGCACAACAATTGGTTTTTCCACTGCGACATGCAATACAGTGCCCGCAGTGCAGATACGGAATAATACTTACCTGATCCCCAGGCTTTAATCCTGCCTCGTTCGGACCGATTTCTTCAATAACAGCCGCCAGTTCATGACCCAGAACACGAGGATAGGTAAAGAAAGGTTGGTTGCCTTTGTACGCATGCAGATCCGTTCCACAGATCCCAATCCGCCGAATGGCAACCAACGCCTCTCCTTCTGCTCGTTCCGGTTCAGGCAGGTCCTGGAGTTTCAATTGATCTATTTCTTCACATACAATGGCTCTCATCGTTGTTCCCCCTTGGATGCTTCTGCTGAAGTGTTGCTTGGCTTCGTATTATATTCAGGTCGTCCGCTTGACCACGTCTCGTTATGCAATGGGGCCAGAATGCGCAGCACTTCATCCAGCAAGCTCTGATCGATCGGTTCCTCTACCCAGGCTGCATTATTGAGGATATTGCGCTGGCTGGCACTGCTCACCAGTGTTGTTGGAATTCGTTCATTCGACGTAGAGAATTGCACGGCCAGCTTGGCAATGTCACTGCCTTGTTCTGCACAGAAGCGGGCAGCCTTAAGGCAGAGCTGTTTCACACGATCATCTGCCGGATGCCAGGCAGGAGCCCCTCGGGTACTCAACAAGCCCATAGAAAGAGGTGAAGCATTGACGAGGCCAATTTCTTTTTTTTCCAACAGGGGCAATAACGATAATAATGAGGTATCATTCAATGAATAATGACAATACGAGATGATCGCATCTGCATCGATCTGTGGCAGAACCTTCTCGAACAACGGTAAGGGTAATCCACAAATGCCCGCATGTCGTATAACTCCCTGCTCTTTCAGACGCAGCAACGTTGGAAAAGCTTCTTCGATAATAATCTCTGCTGGCACAAATTCAATATCGTGCAGGAACAGAATGTCGATATAGTCTGTATGCAGTCGACCCAGGCTCTCTTGCACACTATTCAGAATTCGCTGACGTGAGAAATCAAACTCATTTTCCCCATACCGTCCGGCTTTGGTTGATAACATATATGAACTACGCGGCAAGCTGCGGATGGCTTCACCCAACACTGTCTCCGCTTTTGTCAGCCCGTAGTAAGGCGAAACGTCTATGTAATTCATCCCCGCATCTACGGCCGCATGTACAGTGCGAATCCCTTCGTCCCGGTCAATGTCACGAAATACAGAACCGAGTGAGGATGCTCCAAAACTCAATACAGGTACGTCCAGTTCCGTCTTGCCAAGTATTCTTCTCTTCATCGGTTTAACCCCTTCCAGCGTGTCTGACTACACAAGTTCCCTTTCATTGTAACAGTTCAATTTCAATATAAAATATCGCCAATTGCGTAACATGTACTGTTTGATGACCTCGAACCGCAGAAAGAAATCAAAAAGCCCGCCGTCTCTCCAAACGGAGTAGTCAGCGGGCTTGGCTTCATAAATACTTATCTAACGATCAGCATTTATGGGAGTAGTATTCAAATAATCAGGATTAGTTCTGCATTACGAAATCTTCATGTACGGCATTCTCTTCATCGAACATACGCACGATGTCATATCGGGTATTACGTTGTGCCGGGATATAACCGGACTCCCGAATTAAACGCAGAATCGATTCGATGTTAACTTTGTAAGTTGCACCAGCAGCAGATACAACGTTCTCTTCAATCATCGTGCTACCGAAGTCATTACAGCCAAATTCAAGCGACTTCTTACCGATCTCAGGACCCATCGTTACCCAAGAGGATTGAATGTTCTTGATATTATCCAGCACCAGTCGGCTAATAGCTACAGTCTTCAAGTACTCTTCCGGAGTCTGACGCTCCAGCTTAAGGTTGGTATTGTCTGGCTGGAAAGTCCAAGGAATGAATGCCAAGAAACCTTCGGAGTCATACTTGTTCGCAATACATTCATCCTGAGCCTCACGTACACGGAGCAAGTGTAATGCACGCTCTTCCATCGATTCACCAAGTCCGATAACCATCGTTGCCGTGGTGTTCATACCGATGCGGTGTGCAGTTTGCATAACGTCCATCCAATCCCGCCATGAACCTTTCAAACGGCTGATCTTCCGACGTGTGCGGTCATCCAGAATTTCAGCGCCGCCGCCAGGCAAGGAATCCAGTCCAGCTTCGTGAATGGCACGAACAACTTCTTCCAATGTAAGGCCATCGGATACTTCAACCATTTTCATAATCTCCGCTGGAGAGAAAGAGTGCATCGTGATGTTTGGGAAACGCTCTTTGATGGCTTTCAACAGGTCTGTATAATAGCTGAAAGGCAAGTTTGGATTCGTTCCACCTTGCATCAAAATTTCGGTACCATTCACATCTTCCGTTTCCTGAATCTTCTGGAAAATCACTTCGTCCGGAAGCACATAACCTTCATCCGAACCAGGTCTGCGGTAGAAAGCACAAAAACGGCAGTACACATCACACACGTTTGTGTAGTTGACGTTACGCCCAATTACAAATGTTCTGTATGGTTCAGGGTGCATGCGTTTCATAATGACATTAGCAGCTGCCCCGATTTTGTCCACTTCATTGGATTCAAATAGCTGAATCGTGTCTTCCAAGTCCAAACGTTCGCCCCGAAGGGCTTTATCTAAGATACGGTCTACCGTACTCATCGTAAAAAAGCCTCCCTCATGAAGAGAAATTATATAACGATCCGTCCCAACTTGTTCAAGAGAAGCAAGTTCTGGTGGCAACATCGTATTTCTGTACTCCACATATCGTAACACAGGTTACATGTGAAAAAAAGCACCTTATGTACAGGTGCTTTAAAAATAAGTAAAAATTTTTACATATGGAAAAGAATTAGTTCGAGATTAAGTGATACGCATCGGCGTATTCGGGCATCCACTTTTGTTAGGATTCCTGAAGTGCTTGTTCCAAATCTACAATGAGATCTTCGATATCTTCCAGACCTACCGAGAAGCGCAGCAACCCATCTGTAATGCCACGGTCACGGCGAACGTCAGCCGGCATTGCCGCATGAGACATCATCGCTGGGTAGGAAAGAATACTCTCCACAGCTCCCAGGCTTACTGCAACAATGGGGAGCTTCACCCGGTTAAGAACTGCTTTTGCACGATCGCCTGAACCGACGTCAAATGAAACGACAGCTCCATATCCTGTGGACTGGCGCTCATGTGCCTCACGGCCCGGATGATCCTCCAGTCCAGGATAAAAGACAGCGGTAATATCACTGCGCTGATTAAGCCATGCCGCCAGTTTGGCTGTGCTCCGTTCACTATGAGCCATGCGAGCCCCCAAGGTTTTCATACCGCGCATCAGAAGCCAGGATTCTTGTGCCCCGAGTACAGTTCCAAGTCCATTTTGCAACTGTTTCAGTTGTACACCAAGTGATTCCGTGCGAGCAACCGCTAACCCTGCCAGTACATCACTGTGACCTCCGAGAAACTTCGTAGCACTATGTACGACGATGTCCACACCAAGCTCAATTGGACGCTGATAGTACGGTGTCATAAAGGTGTTGTCCAGAATCGTGATCAGGTCATGTTCCTTCGACCAGTCAGTTACAGCAGCGATATCCGTAATTCGCAGTGTAGGGTTGGACGGTGTCTCCATATAAACTGCCTTGGTGTTTGGTTTGAGTGCCGCTTTTACTTCATCTATATTGGTCATGTCTACAAAGGTTGTCTCGATCTGCATACGGCTTAATATGGAAGTAAGCAAACGATACGTACCTCCATATACATCTTCCGTTACAATCATGTGGTCCCCTGCGGAGAACATCATGAACACGCTTGAGATCGCAGCCATCCCTGAAGAATAGGCAAAACCTCGTGCCCCGCCCTCCAGCAATGTGATGTAATCTTCCAAAGCCTGACGTGTCGGATTACCCGAACGACTGTAATCATGTTGAGGCGGATTGAAGATATCAAAATGATGGAATGTTGATGCTTGGTAGATCGGTACACTCGATGCTCCAGTCGTTTTGTCAATTTCATCGCCAAAATGGAGCAACTTGGTATCAAATTTTAACTCGGAATTGGGTTTGTTGTTGGACTCACTCATGAGTGCACGCCTCCTTCCACTTCCTGTTGTGCAACTGTCAGAGCATTGCCGAGATCTGCAATCAGATCATCTGCATGTTCAATGCCTACGGAGAACCGGAGCAGACGGTCATCCACACCTACGGCTTCACGAATTTCAAGCGGAATATCTGCATGAGTCTGTACTGCGGGATAAGTCATGAGTGATTCAACTCCGCCGAGACTTTCGGCAAAAGCAATGAGTTTGATATGACGCAGCAACGGTTCAACATAACGTGCATCCTTCACTTTGAAAGAGAAGATACCTGTGTTACCGGTGGATTGTTTATTCTGTATTTCATACCCCGGATGATCGGATAGGCCTGGATGATACACTTCAACCACCGCTGGGTGCTCAAGCAAGTATTTAGCAATAGTAAGTGCATTGTGCTCATGACGCTCCATGCGAAGAGCCAGCGTTTTCATCCCTTTCATCAACTGGTAGGAGTCACTTGGAGACAATACCGCTCCAATGGAATTATGCAAGAACGCCATCTCTGCAGATAACGCTTCACCTTTGGTAATAATTAGTCCAGCGAGCACATCATTGTGTCCACCCAGATATTTGGTAGCGCTATGAATGATGATATCGGCACCCAGTTCAATCGGACGTTGGAAAAATGGAGTCAACAACGTGTTGTCAACAATGGTCAACAGGTTGTAACTTTTCGCCCAGGAAGCAACGGCTTCCACATCGGTGATCATCATCAGTGGATTGGTTGGTGTCTCAATAAATACCGCTTTGGTATTCGGCTGACGAACCTTCTCCAGTGCTGCAAGGTCATTCGTGTCCACATAACTGGCAGTTACGCCGAAACGGGACAGAATACGTTCCAGCAGACGATAGGTTCCACCATACAGATCCAGCGATACAATCAGATGATCCCCTTGACCAAACATGGCAAAAATCGTTTGCAGCGCGGCCATTCCCGAGCTACAGGCAAACCCTGCATCACCGGACTCCAGCGCTGCAGCGGCTTCTTCCAATACTTTACGGGTTGGATTAGTCGTACGAATATAATCAAACCCCGTGCTTTGTCCAAGCTTCGGGTGGCGAAACGCAGTGGATTGATAGATCGGAAAGTTAATGGCGCCTGTTACCGGTTCATTGATGGACCCAATTTGTGCTAAGCGGCTTTCGATTTTCAACTTGTTGTTGTCTTCCATTGCTGCATCCTCCTGTAATCTCGATTAGATTTGCGGACCAATATCATAAGGTGTTTCTTGATACACATAGTAATTGAGCCAGTTAGAGAATAATAAGTTGGCATGAGCGCGCCAAGTAGCCGGTGGCACACGGGAAGGGTCGTCATTCGGATAATAATGTCTAGGCAATGCGATATCCAACCCTTTGGCTGCATCCCGGTCATACTCCCACTTTAATGAGAACGGGTCATACTCGGCATGTCCTGTGGCAAAAATCTGTTTGCCGTCTTTGGTAGCAACCAGGAAGATCCCCGCTTCCTCGGATTCAGCCAAAATCTCTAAATTCTCATTCTTTTCAATATCTTCGCGTCTCACTTCCGTATGACGGGAATGTGGAACGTTGAATACTTCATCGAATCCACGCAACAACGGAACATGTGGTTTATTAATGGTATGTGGGAAAACGCCAAAACACTTTTCATCAAGTGCAACCTTGGGTACGTCAAAATGATGGTATAAACCTGCCTGGGAAGCCCAACATATGTGGAGGGTTGAAGTCACATTGGTTTTGGTCCATTCGAAGATCTCCTGGATTTCATTCCAATAGTTCACGTCTTCGAAATCCATCTGTTCCACCGGGGCACCCGTAATAATCATTCCATCGAAACGGCGGTGCTCAATCTCATCGAAGGTTTTATAGAACAGATCCAAATACTCCTGAGACGTATTCTTCGACGTATGGGATTTGGGATGTACGAGAACGACATCCACCTGAATAGGCGTGTTTCCCACCAGACGAAGCAATTGTGTTTCGGTCGTTTCCTTTGTGGGCATCAGGTTTAATATAGCGATACGGAGTGGACGAATATCCTGCTGATATGCAGAAGTTTCATCCATGACGAAGATATTCTCTCCTTCAAGTACTTCTTTTGCTGGTAGAGTATCAGGTATTTTGATTGGCATAGTAAATCTAACTCCTCCTTGTGCATAGATAGATGCAGCCACCCTGGCTTGATGTCTTCACATCAATACAGTTATAGACTGCCTTGAGCTTGTAAAAACATTGAATTGTTCTTTCATCCAACGTTACAAACAACCTCAAGTTCCTTAGCGAAAATCACTGCTGAGAAGTCGGGGCATATGACAAAGACCTTCCTCGGATTTCGAGAAAGGTCATATGTAAAATAGATATGCGCCTCTCTCATCTCTCAGTTACAACAGTGCCACTTGACACTTAGTCGCTGCAAGAATTAGCACCGTGCGGTATACCGCCGGTTGCCGGGTTTCATCGGGCCAGTCCCTCCACCTACTCTTGATAAGATTTCGCTGTATTAGATTGTAATTTAATATGGTTCACCGTCTACTTTATTACATTAATGCCCTCACGTCAAGATGCAGTTCGATGTCTGCTTCCCAGATCGGAACCGTTCATCATCCGTTGTCATACACTGCCTCAGGGCGCGAAATAGACACATTTTTGCGCTTGAAAGCACCTTGTACCAGCGGTATACTAAACAAGGTGTTATAAACCCTTATGTGAGAGGTGACATATTAAATGGATGGCGACCCGAGGCCTGACTGGCAGCCGAATTCCGACAAACTGCATAGAGAATTGACATCAGCATGCCGGCAGCGGGACGTGACTTCCGTTTGATTTTATAGTGAACGCAGCCCTGATCTCCAGGCTCCGCTGCCGACCGGCTGATTTGTTCTTTTTGCGCCCATAATGATAATATCCGCCAAGTTGGCGGGTGCAGAAGGAGTAGATTAACGATGAAAATCCGGTTGGTAAACAACGGTGTATTTATTCCGGTGGACGACATTCAGCAGGCGCTGACTCCACCAGCGGAAGGATTTTACTGGATTGATGCAGACGTAGACGATTTGGCGGTACTTCAGCCGCTGTTCTTGATGCATGATCTGGCTGTGGAAGACTGTCTTAGTGACGAAGAACAACGTCCGAAGATTGAAATTTATGAGAACCATTATTTTATTGTGATTAATAGCATCCGTTTCGATGATGAAGAGATATTTCTACGTGCGGTGAACTTATTCCTCGGCAGACATTTCATTATTAGTGTTACCAAGCAAAAGGTCAGCGAATTGCGCACACTGAAACCCATCCTGTGGGAACAGGAAATCAGCACACCGGATCGTCTGCTGTATTTGCTGGTTGACTTGATTGTTGATAATTATTTCACCGTAGGTGACCGAATTGAAGCACGGATCGAGAAGCTTGAGGAAGACATTCTGATGCACACCAAAAAGTCACATCTGAATGAAATCATCGGGCTGCGCAGTGAGATTCTGTGGCTGAAAAAAGTCCTTGGACCTCAGAAAGAGGTCATCAACACCCTGAACAAAAAAGATCTGCGTCTCATCGATGATCAATTGCAAAAGTATTTCAGTGACATCTATGAGAATGCTGTAAAAATATCTGAAACCTTTGAGACTTATCGCGACCTGATGGGCAACTTGCGAGAAGCCTACCAATCCAGTATTGCGAACCGGGCGAATGAGATCATGCGTGTATTTACCGCCATTACCACGGTCTTCATGCCGCTGACGGTCATTACCGGTATATACGGCATGAACTTTACGAATATGCCAGAGCTTAACTGGAAATACAGCTATTTTGTTGTAATTGGCCTGATGGTTACACTGGGCCTGAGCATGTTCTTCATTTTCCGCAAGAAAGACTGGGTATGAACTCGTATGAAATGAAAAAAGACGAAGCGCTCCTCCGGGAGAAACGCCTCGTCTTTTTTCATTTCTGATCATTAACCAACATTCTTCTCTGTCTCTGCGTGCCGACGGAAGCGGATCCGAATCATGCGCAGTCTTTCATAGACCTGCTCCAGACTTCCTCCATCGGGTTTCTCTCCTCCATACACCTTATGTAATACTGGCTTCAGGAACGTATCTCCCAGCTCCTCATACGCACTCCATACGGCCTCTTGTTCGTTCTCTGGCATCACTGCCAGCTCCACATCAAGAAGACAATCGGTGTCATAACCTTCGTGATCCAGTGCCTCTAACAGCTCAACCAACTCGCGTCGGGATAATCCGGATCGATTAACAATCTCCTCTAACGTATACCCTTCCTTCATGCCTTCAAGCACCTGCTTGCGCGTGGTGAACTTATCAAGTTCCTGCTTATACTTCTGCTCTCTCTGCTTGTATAACCAACTCTCATACTCTTCTTCCTTCAGCGCCGTGTATACCCAGTCCAGCGGGAATGTCGTTGAACGCTCCAACCCGTTTGTAATCTCCATCCATTCCGTACCATACTCAGTTGCTTTGCTCTCTCCTACGCCCGGCAGTTGCATCAGTTCATCCAGCGATTGCGGAACAAAGGCACTGATCAAACGCAGCAAACGATTTGTTGCAATAAAATACGGTGCCTTCCGGTCAGACACAGCTCTCTTCCTGCGCCATGTGCACAGATCCGTATATAATTGCTCATTGCCGTATAACTCACTGTAACAATGGAGCCGCTGTCCACCATAACTGCGTGACTTCAGATCATCATTCTCATGAAATAACCCCTGCAACTGCGGTCGGTACCCCTCACTCATCTGTATGGCAAGCTGATGACGGTAAATATGAAGCAGCTCCTCCCAAGAAGTCCCTTCATACCAGATGCTGTCCTCACGCTCTCCTTCCTCGTAGCGACTCCATCCCAGCTGCCAACTATCTTCCTCTTCCCCAATCCATAACTGTGCATACTCTGCATTCTGATCCGACATTCTGGACAATCTGTTCATGAAAATGACTTCCATTTTCGTTCCCTCCCTTTGAATATTCAGCTTATACGAGTTAGAGATACTACCTATAGGCAGCACAAAAAAAAACACCCCTCCTGCAAAATCCATGCAAGAGAGGTGCTTCCTCATTAACCGTACTATGCTGTTGCCCATATCATACCACAATGGTAAAATTCGTCAATCCCTTAATGACCTACTTATTCAATGCCAACTTGGCAAGCGCCAGCGAACCACACAGCCCTGCATTGTCGCCAAGTCCTGGTGAAACAACATACTGGTCAATGTCGGATTGAAGTGCCGGATGCTGAACGTATCCAGCCAGCAACTCCTGCAGTTTGCTACGCACCATCGGGAACAGGTGCTCCTGCTTCATTACTCCGCCACCCATGACGATTTTCTGCGGAGAAAGAATGAGAACATAATTCATCAGTGCATGTGCCAAGTAATGTGCTTCGATCTCCCAAGCTTTATGATCTGCAGGCAGTTCATAAGCCGGTTGCTCCCAACGTTTGTTAATGGCCGGTCCTGCTGCAAGGCCTTCGAGGCAGTCACCATGATACGGACAGAAACCCTCGTATGTATCCTCCGGATGTCTGCGTACAATGATATGTCCCATCTCTGGATGTGACAATCCATGGACCATTTTACCGCCAACCACAGCACCTGCACCAATACCTGTACCCACAGTGATATACAGACAGCTCTCAAGACCTTGTGCAGCGCCCCAGGTTGCTTCTCCAAGTGCCGCACCATTCACATCCGTATCAAATGTCATCGGCACATCAAAATGCTCCTTGAGCTTGCCTATCACGTTATACTGTCCCCAATGTGGTTTAGGTGTTGTTGTGATATATCCATATGTTGGGCTTCCTTCAATCGGATCAATCGGACCAAATGAACCTACGCCCAGAGCTTCAATGCCTTTGCCTTCAAAAAACGAAATCACTTGAGCCATGGTCTCTTCCGGTGTTGTTGTTGGAAAACTTACGCGTTCCAAAACTTCTCCGTTTTCTGTGCCAATACCACATACAAATTTGGTTCCGCCTGCTTCAATTGCGCCTAAGATCGTCATGTTAGTCACACTCCCAAGTTAGTTTAAAAAGGAATTCGAATTGCTTTACTTGATGACACTATAATTACCCTGCTACTTGTTCTCCAGCTTGGACAATCGTTTCATTAACGTTTGCCTCCAGCTGTCTGACAGCGCAGGAATGGCCAGCAACGCCCGAATACCTTCGACATTTTCTTTCCCCTGATGCATAATTCGATTGGCTTCAAGAACCGTCATTGAGGCTGGATCGGTGCTGATCCGTCGAAATATCGATGAAGGTCCTACCTCACCTTCTTGCAGTACACGAAAGTAAAAGCCGGTATATCCACTCTCCTGAAAATAAACAGGCAGGTCCTTATAGTCATACCTTGCACCCAGCTTGAAGCAAGGTTGTCTGGGCTGACTGACCTGCACTGTAGCTTCGCCCAACTCGTACACATCACCAATCCGGACGTCTTCTTCGGCACAGCCTTGAACTGTCAGATTTTCTCCACAAGCTCCCCAATCCAGCGTGCGATCCATCAGTTGTTCCAGCGCCGGATAACGACTGTAATCGTATACACAAACGGCTTTGTCAGGCCCACCATGATGCACCAGATCCGCCTGCGCATCCCCTGTCATTCCAGTGAATGACAGGAAAACCGCGCCGGATACAGGATGTTTTACAATGCCGCTCAGCACCTCACGCTTCTGCCCAGGGAGCGGCTGCGGCAGTCCTACATTAATGGCCAGAACAGCTGTATTGTCCTCCCCTGGCTTTCGATCCGATGTGAGTGTCATTTGGCATCATACCTCCCATAATCGCTTTCTTTTAACGCACAGAGCCGCCAAATACGAGTGTATTACTCAAGAGCCGGCCTGGTGAAGTCAGCATTTTGCCCCCGGCATACATACCCGAGGAAGCACCGCCATCCAAATTCATGGCCTGTTTGGCACCAAGCTTCTGCATCACCGCTGCCCACTCCTTGATTGTTGCTCCGGAAACGGTAGCCAGCATAACAGAACCGTCCGCCATAATCGCAATACCACTTCTGGCTCCAGAAGCATTAAGAATCTTGGCATCCTTGAAACCTTCGCTCGTCGGATTGACAGCTACCTTGCCGTCTTTCACCAGACGGGGTCCTGCTCCCACAGCAGTCACTACATCTTGCCAAGGAATCTCTTTGCCTGCTGCGTTCGTATACTTATAATTCATTTCTACGGTCGAACCCACGGTAAAACGGTCCGAAGAAGATTTCTGATTACCTGTGAAGACCAATACCGAGCCATTCTTAGGAATCGCTACATTGGTATTGGGCACTTTTTTGGTCACGATACCTTTCTCCATGACAACCGCAGTGCCACCTTTGAACCCAACTGTGGCACCTCGTTCAGGCGTATACAGCATCGTAATGCTTGCGTTCGCTGAAGGGGTTCGATTAATAAAAGTCGCATACCAACTGCGTGATTTACCTTTTGTATCCGTTACTTTACCTGTCAAACTCACCTGAAGTGAATCCATGATCGCCGAGCCGTCTTCCTTAAATCCGATGGATGTTCCGTATCTTCCAATATGTATGACCTTACCATTTGCTATTAACATGCCATATGGATCTGGTGCTCCGTTATATGCTTCAAAAAATGCTCCGTTAATGGCTGCTTGCGCACCATAGGCTTTCACGATCGATGGCAATGTTGCCGTCTGGCCAACTTGCTTCTTCGCGAGTCCGACAGTAACCGGTGTTCCCTTTGGAATCGAAACGGTCTGTACGGTAAAATTACGTCCTGCTGCTTTTACTTTCTGTACTTTGGTACTAATTGCTGCTTTGGCATCCACTGTCTGTGGTGCACTTACTGCTCCCGAAAGAATTACGGGCAAGGCCAGGACAAGGGCCATAGCCCCTGTCCACCACTTTTTGCCTGTTCGTACGTTCTTCATGTTGCTCACCCTATTGCCACTCCCATCCAAGAGCCAAGGCTCTTCATCTCAAGTTGTTCAAACTTGTCCATGACCATATCCGGATCAAGACGCAATTCACAGATATCCAGCGCACAGGCAACCGGAACAGCACAATGAATCTCTGCCAGTTTGCGGGACAGATGAAGCATGTCCAGATCATTCTCAATCTTGTTACGCACCGAAGGGGTCAGTTTATCCATGTTGCTCAAAATCCCTTCAATGGAGCCATATTCCTGTACCAGCTTCAACGCTGTTTTCTCACCAATTCCCCGTACGCCGGGATAATTGTCGCTGGCATCTCCCATCAGACCCTTCATGTCAATCACTTGACGAGGTGTCAGTTGTTTCTCTGCCATGAGCGTTTCAGGATTATACACCATGTAGTTGCCATGGCCTTTTTTCATAATAATGATACTCGTGCGGTCATTAATCAGTTGCAACATGTCGTGGTCACCCGTCAGTACCATAACATTCATATCTGTCTCTTCGGTATAATACTTCGCAAGCGTCCCGATACAATCGTCGGCTTCGAATCCTTGTGCACCTATATTCGGAATACCCAGGCTATCCATCACTTCACGAATCAGGGCAAACTGGGGAATCAGGTCATCCGGAGCTTCGGCCCGGTTGCCTTTGTAGGCTGCATATTCTTCACCGCGGAACGTCTTACCGCCCATATCCCAACAACAAACGACATGACTTGGTCCAAAAGTCTGAACCGCATCCCAGAAATAACGGATAAATCCGTAGACTGCGTTGGTAGGCAATCCTGCCTTTGTACGTCTGATATATCCGCTTGCAGATGTCGCATAAAAAGCACGGAACAACACCGCCATACCGTCTACCAGCAACAAAGTAGGTTCATTACGTTGATTCACTTGAATTTGTTCTCTCCTATCTAAATCTAGCATATAAAATACGAAACTAATTCTATCATTATAGCATAGTTCCGCCAACCATCGCTCAGCCAAAAAAGCCCTGAATTTTGAACAATTCAAGGCTAATATTCAGCGCGTTTATGCGTTGTTCCATTCCTGCTCGTACGTTTCTTCCTTGAATCCAACCGTTACCTTTTCTCCATCCGTAACGATCGGACGTTTGATCAGCCGACCATTGGAAGCCAACAAACGAATCTGTTCATCATCGGACATGCCCGGAAGCTTGTCTTTCAATTGTTGTTCTTTGTACACTTCCCCGCTCGTATTAAAGAACTTTTTCACTTCCAGTCCACTCTTTTGGATGAGTTCTGTTAGTTCAGATTCGGATGGCGGTGAGTCAAAAATAGGGATTAACTCCAGCTCATGTCCTTGCGCTTCAAGCCATTTTACAGCTTTGCGGCATGTGCCGCATTTGGCATATTGATATACTTTTAAGTTGCTCATTTATTTACCTCCAAATGCTCCGGTTTCGTGTGGCTCCGGTCTCGACTTCTCGCTTCCCTTGGTTTGCTTCGCAAATCCAAAAGTCGCTCCAAATCGATACCATCGCCATGTAATTTTACTGACTTTGGCGAATGAGATCAAAAACACACATTCGCTATATTTTTTGGGTCAAAATCTTACAGCTTTTATATCCTTAAAAGCTTTTGAGATTTGAATTCTTGAAATATTTAACATCAAATTGGTAAACATCAATACATTAGACCATGAAACCATAATGATTAGCCTACGGCATGTTGTTCGGGTGCATTATAGCACCCCTCACAATGGAATAGCTTACTAGCGTTGAAACTTAAGCAGAAAGGGCCTAGCAAGATGGACAGTACAGGAAAGCTACGACACCCACTACACAGAGGGCGTATCTAAAGCCCTCTTCGCAGGCTTCCTACAGTTCTTCTCTGGGAGCTGCCTCATCATTCAAACGCTGCTCCAGCACGGCCATATCTGCTGGAAAAGGAGCCTGGAACGTTACGCGTTCCTGTAGAAAGGGATGTTCAAACGTCAATTCACAAGCGTGTAATGCCTGGCGTTCGATCCAGCTGTCCCGTACTTCCCGAATAGCCATGGTTTGCTCATCGATCTCGTGTACAGGTAGTGTCTTGTACATTCGATCACCGATCAATGGGCAACCAATGGACGTCATATGTACCCTGATCTGATGGGTTCTGCCACTTTCCAGCTTGAGACTTATCGCACTGGCGCTGCCTTCTGCCCAGCGTGTTAAGGTTGTGTACAGCGTTTTTGCAGCGTAGCCATCAGGTGTAACGATTCGGCGGTGTGGCTCTTCAGGATCGCGATCAATCGGGCCATCTACTGCCCCCTGTTCGGGGACAGGGCTGCCGTGCACAAGTGCAATATATTTCTTATCCACTGTTCCTGCAATCATCTGTTCGGACACATGCTGATGCACATAAGGGTTCTTGGCTATGGCCAGCACACCTGACGTTTCCTGATCGAGTCGATGAATCGGTCTGAACCGGAAGCGCTCGCCCTTGGATTTCCAGTAATGAACAACGCCATTTGCCAAAGTACCCGTGTAATGTCCATGTGTTGGATGAACGATGATGCCCGCATCCTTGTTGACAATAAGCAAGTGCTCATCTTCATACAGAACGGTAAAGGGAATAGGTTCAGGCAAAATATCATCCGATTCCTCTTGCTCCATCCGAACTTCAACGACATCACCCGCAGCTACCTTGACGCTAATGTACACGCGCTCTCCATTAAGCATGACACCTTGCTCAGTCAGCTTAATTTTAGATAAAAGCTTACGCGACACCAGCAACCGCCGCTGAAGCACGGTCTTCAGCAGCCAGCCATCTTCTTGTTCGGTCACCGTGTAGACAATCGGCGAATAATATTGGCTCATTCTTTGCGGCGGAAGACTTTTTTGCTCCGCACATATTCAATATCCGCCACCTGTTGTCTCGCGTTGGCCGTCCGTGCAACCACGAAGAAATAATCAGACAGTCGGTTTAGATACCGTCGTACAGACGGATTAATATCTGTATGTTGTCCAAGTGTTACCGTGCGACGCTCTGCGCGACGACACACAGTACGGCATACATGAAGAGCAGAAGACAGCTGACTGCCACCTGGAATAATGAACCGTTCCACTTTTGGATTCTCTGCATCATACTGGTCGATCCATTGTTCCAGACGTGTGACCATTTCATCTCTCACCTTATATTTGGTCTCACTAATCTTCACAAAGGCCAGATCCGACCCGCAATCAAACAGTTCCTGCTGAACTTCCAGCAGATGCTCACGCAGATCTTCAAATTCCCCTTGAGCAGAGTCAATAAGGCTGATCGCCTGGCCTACAAAACAGTTTAACTCATCAATCGTGCCATAAGCCTCAACTCGGTCATCATCCTTGATGACGCGTCCACCGATGACCGAAGTCTGTCCTTCGTCACCTGTTCGTGTATATATGCCCATCGTTATCCCTCCAATTGGTAATATAATAATGAATACGGGAATGCCATTTTTTCAGAAACCCGTCTATCGCTCTACACGTATATAAGAATTGGTGTGCTCTGCCGAGTATACGACAAATCGAAGGAAACCAAAAGTAAAGGAGACGATTATGCAAAACTGGATAACCGATTTCATGGAACAATACGGCTACATAGGCATTGCACTCATTATTGCTCTTGAGAACGTATTTCCCCCGATTCCATCCGAGATCATCTTGCCGTTTGGCGGATTCATGACCACCTATACCAGTCTCACTCTTCCAGGAGTTATTATCGCTGCAACTATTGGTTCTGTCCTTGGTGCTGTTCTCCTGTATGGTATTGGACTACTCATTGACGTCGAACGCCTTGAGAAAATTGTGGAACGCTGGGGACATGTTCTGCGCATCAAAAAAGAGGATATTCACCGTGTCGATGCATGGTTTGACAAATATGGCATGTGGACCGTATTATTCTGCCGAATGGTTCCCCTCGTTCGTAGTCTTATCTCCATTCCCGCAGGCATGTCCAATATGAAATTTGGTTTATTCCTTCTCTTTACAACCATTGGTACATTGATCTGGAATGTCATTCTTGTCTGCGTTGGTGCTGCGCTTGGCGCATCGTGGGAGAGCATTTTGCACTTTATGGACGTCTATTCCATTGTAGTGTACGTCATTCTCGCCATCATTGTCATCGGATGTATCATCTGGTGGATCAGACGTAGCAAAAAGCAGAAATAAAAAGGACAGCTTAATAAATGAAGCCTCCTCGCCACCAATTCGTGGTTAAGGAGGCTTGTTTATGTCACCCGTTTATGTCATCTCGCTATCGTTCATCTTCATTTCGCATGCCCTGACTCTTAAGATCGATAGCCAGACCAGATACCAGCATGTACATCTTTTCAGCATGTATCTGCAGCATCCGATTAACCGAAGCCATTCTCGCTGTAAATATTCGTTCTTCCTCGGTAGGATGCAATGTGCCATGCATTTCATTGGTAATCACAAGCAACTTCCCCTGATAAGACAATAAAGCATCAAGCAAAAGCTGTGTCTCTGAACGCTGATGATCCAGATCCTCTGTTGCCCTGAAACCGGCAGCCATCCAGGAGGTCAGACTGTCTACAATTACAATTCGCTGATCCGCCGAAAACAGATTGGATTCCCGATTAATCTGGGTGATCACCTCTGTCAGATGCTGACCGTTCCCGGCATGAATGGCACGATAATGAGCGGATGGCAATTCGGGAATAACGGGATCATGATCACCGGTGGATAAATATACACCCTCCCGGCTAATTCCGGCTGCGTACTTGAGGGCAAACCGGGTTTTACCACTACCTATGCCGCCTGTGACCGTAATCAGCAATCCGCTTCCCTCCTTCCATAGCCATTCTGAATTTTCTTTACTCTGTCAGCGCCTTCAGCACTTTTTTGGATTCTTCGACATTGGAAGATGACACTGGAATGGTAGCGAACAGATTGCTCGCAGCATATTCTACATCTTTAAACATTTTCATATCTTCGAGCGGAATGCCGTAAAGATGTGATTCTTGTTTGATATCTGAACCTCCATCTCCTTCACCCTTCTCTACCAATACTCCGCCCTCAAATACACCCCGTTCAAACTTCTTGGGATCAAAAGTATCATCCAGCGGAACATTGGAGCCATTACTTCCGTATTGTTTCATGTCGGACTCAGGCAAAATGAAAATATCATGTCCTCCAGCCGCATACTCTACCATAATTTTCTGAACATCATACATCGCACTGGTAATCACTTCCACCTTGGGTTCCTCACCCAGTTTCTGTTGCAGATTGGCCTGTAACTGCTCTGAGATTACAGATGGATTTCCTTGGTTATCAATGATGAATATGGAAAAACCATCTTTACCTCCACAACCAGCAAGCAGAAAAACGATAGAAATGATTGCAGTAAGCCCCCAAAATCTCTTCATTCCAGTTCCCCCTTTAGTCTCCTATGTCCAATATATCACAATTGTTCCACGCAAAAAAATAACCTGGCTTATCGGGGGATCACCCTGCCTTTACACACAAAAAAAAGAAGACCTTCTCAGGTCTCCCTTTCTAATTCGATTAATGAAACGTTTCAATCCAGCATAAACGTTATTTTGCTTTAATCGGGTTAGCCTTCATATATTCATTAATCTTTAAATCCAGCAAACTGCTGATTTCAATTACAATATCGGATGTGAATGATTTCTCTTCGAGGAAGATCTGTTCCATCTTGCGACGAAGCATATGAATTTCATCTTCCAAGGAAATGTCATGCAAAGATGCGTTATCGGGTTTCACCGACCATCGGTCGCCATGATCGCCTTCTGCCAGAACGTGCCCACGATTCGTCGGTAAATCATATTCAACACAAAACAAAGCTAACCCCTCCTTGGAAAAATGGTTTCCAAATATATGAAAACTTATTTCAAATTTGAATTATATCACATTATTTTGTAAAAGAAAGTATTTTTTTCAATGATAAAAATGTCACAATTGTAAAAAGATTCTACTTTAGTATTAACCCTCTTTTTGCAGTTTGTAAACAAAGTTTCCGATTCGTTCCAAAGCTTCATTTAATTGGGTTACAGAAGTAGCATAAGAACAACGCAAGAAGCCTTCACCTTGAGGGCCAAAAACATTGCCCGGAACAGCAGCCACTTTATTCTCCGTTAACAATCGCTCAGCAAACAGGTCGGAACTCATACCCGTCTTTTGAATGCTCGGGAATGCATAGAATGCTCCCTGAGGTTCATGACAATCAAGTCCAATATCTCTGAAGCCCTGCACAATTAAACGTCTACGCTGATTATACGATTCTACCATCCGATCTTTCTCACCCAAACCATTCGTCAACGCCTCAAGTGCAGCAACCTGACCCATGGCCGGCGCACACATTACCGTATACTGATGGATTTTGAGCATGGCTGCAATAAGCTCAGGATGACCACACATGTAACCGATCCGCCAACCTGTCATTGCAAAAGCCTTCGAAAATCCGCTTACGAGAATGGTCCGCTCCTTCATGTCAGGGATAGCTGCAAAGCTAACATGTTTTTGCGTATACGTCAATTCAGCGTAAATTTCATCCGCGATCACAATCAGATCATGCTTTTTAATCACTTCAGCAATAGGCAGCCACTCTTCATACGTCATGATGGCTCCAGTGGGATTACTCGGATAACACAGAATAACCACTTTCGACTTCGGTGTGATGCCAGCTTCCAGTGCTTCGGCCGTTAACTTGAATTGATCTTTCGCGTAGGTTTCAACACCAACTGGTATACCGCCACCGATTGAAGCGATTGGTGAATACGCCACGTACGAAGGTTCAGGAATGAGAATCTCGTCACCAGGTACGATTAATGCGCGCAAAGCCAAGTCTATCGCTTCACTGCCACCCACCGTAACAATAATCTCATCCTTGGGATCGTATTTGGTATCAAACTGAGTATCCAGATATTCACTGATGGCTTCTCTCAACTTCGGCATACCTGCGTTGGATGTATAACTGGTCATACCTCTTTCCAGCGAGTATACACAAGCTTCACGCATATGCCAAGGGGTAACAAAATCAGGTTCACCCACACCCAATGTGATAATATCCTTGTTGTCTCCAACCAGATCAAAGAATTTACGAATTCCGGATGGAGGTATCTGCTGCACGAGGGGTGCCAGATACGATGTCATTTTCTTGTTGTTCCCGGTTGTCTGTTCATTCACTATCATGACACATCTTCCTTTACGGCGAGATCATGAGACGGTTGTCTTCCTGATGGTCTTCAAAGATAATCCCGTCCTGCTTATATTTTTTAAGAATAAAATTCGTTTTGGTTGAAAGTACAGAGTCTATCGGAGACAGTTTCTCCGACACAAAATTAGCGACTTCACGCAGGTTGCCACCTTCCACTTCTACGAGCAGATCGTATGCACCGGACATGAGATATACGGACTTCACTTGCGGATAGAGATAAATGCGTTCGGCAATCCCTTCAAAGCCACGACCACGCTCCGGCGTGATCTGCACCTCAATCAGGGCCGTTACTTTTTCATCATCTATTTTGCTCCAGTTCACGACGGTTGCGTATTTCACGATGACGTGGTCTTGTTCCAGCTGTGCCACGGCGTTCTTGATCTTGTCTTCCGACTCCCCCAGCAACGTCGACAGCAGTGCGGGAGTCCTTCTCGCGTCTTCCTTCAGCAGATCCAGAACTTTTAATTGCAGATCGTTCAAATCTTTCATGGTTTTCCCTCCAGCATCATCCAGGTTCCTGAAAATGAATTAATACTTATATTACATGAATTTGACGTTGATGCATAGACAAAAGACCGCCTGCCCTGAATTCAGGCAAGCGGTGGTATGGTCCTTTACCATTAGGTGCTTCAAACCTCTTTTGCAAAGGTTACATGTAATAAGGGTTACCGTAATTCGGTTGATGCTGCGGCACATTAGGAGCTTGGCTATATGAACTGTTCTGCGTATTCTTTTCCTGAATGAATTGCTGACACTTTTGTTGGGTCTGGTGGGCGGACTGAATTTGCTTGTCCACATCCTGACGAAGTGCTTTGGACGAAACAGAATACATGTTGTTTTGCTGCATCAGATTGAACAGTTCCCCTTGTAATCTTAGGGTATCGTTTGTCAGGTCTGTGAACATTCGACGTGTCATGGGGCAGGAAGCTTCCGTTGTCGCAGTCGTATATTCGCGCGAGGTTCGTCTTAAATCTGCAAGAATCGACTTCAGCAGATCCTGCTCCTGCATAAAAGCGCCATTAGATGATGGAGATTGAGAATACATGCGTTTTCCTCCTATACAGTTAGAGTTGTTTTCAATTACTGACTTGCGCCGGTGCAAGAGACTGATGTTGTTGCAGTGCATTGACAAGCGTGTTCAGATGTTGTTCATGTGAGCGAACATAGTGATTCAGTGCCTGTTGAATTTGTGGATTATGTGTGATGGAAGCTGTAGCTGCACACTGCTTAATCAGCAGTTCTTCATTGGTGATAGAGTCCGCAATGTAGTTCAATTCCTTGGGACTCAGCGCTTGCATAGTCTGATTCTGCATGTTTCGATGGCCTCCTCGGCATAAAGTTTATGCGCAATTATTGTTAACCCGGTCGCACAAAAGTATACAAATTCAAATTATAAAGGAGATGTTTCTAATGGATCTGGTCTATGGCACACCTTTCTGGCCCTCCACTTTCAATTCCACATTTAATTATTCTGCTCTGCAAGAAGACATCTCTTGTGACTGCCTCATCATTGGTGGGGGCATGGGGGGCGCATTAACATCTAAACTACTTACGGAACAGGGTGTTAACACTGTTGTGATTGATAAGCGAGACATCGCCAACGGCAGCAGTTCTGCCAATACAGGTCTTTTACAATATACCAATGACAAAACATTAACCTCATGTATCCATACTTTTGGTGAAGCAACAGGCGTACGTTTTTATGAGCTTTGTCGTGAAGCCATGAAACAACTTGCTCAAATTGCAGACAGCCTGGATACAGACCCTTGGTTTATCCCACGTACAAGTCTTTGTTTTGCGAGCAGTGAAGACGATGTGACCCTATTGGAGGAAGAATATCAGACCTTGAAGCGTTATGGTTTTGAAGCGGAACTGTGGGATGCCGACAAAATAAGCCAGCATTTCCCTTTCAGCAAACCCGCTGCACTGTACACAATGGGAGATGCAGAAGTGAACCCCTATCGTTTTGTTCATGCCTTGTTTGAATCCGCCAATAAGCGTGGCGCTCGAATCTATGGTCAGACAGAGATGATACACTGTGAATACAATGAAGATGGTGTAGTATGCCACACTTCCGATGGTAAAATCCGTGCGAAGAAGGTCATATTTGCTGCCGGTTACGAAACTCAGGATATCAAAAAGGATCGTGGAGCCTATTTGAAAACGACCTACGCGATTGCTACCAAACCGTTGTCTGATCTTAGTGAATGGTTTGAACACAGCATGATTTGGGAGACAGCACGTCCTTATTTATATATGCGAACAACACCCGACGGCCGAATCATCGCAGGCGGTTTGGATGAAGAAACACCTCGGGAGGATCAACGTGAAATACGGGCATATCATCGGGGAGATACACTCTTGGAAGAAGTTCTTTCCTATTTCCCTTTAGATGATCTTGAAGTCGATTATGCCTGGGGCGCTGTGTTTGGTAATACGAATGATGGCCTCCCCCTGATTGGCACACATCCGGATTATCCGCATTCGTACTTTGTAGAAGGGTATGGAGGTAACGGAACCGTATACAGCATGATTGCTGCTTCCTTAATTGTGGATGCTATTACTGGCAAACGAAACCCTGATATGGACCTGTTCTCTCTCACACGTACAAGTAAACCATCTCCTGTATAACATCAAAATAAATCAATACAAACAGGGTACAGCACACGGAAAGTTCTCTTTCCCCGCCGCTGTACCCTGTTTATATATTGGGGAGCCTGCTAGGCCGAAGGCTCTTGCCCTTCCGTTCGGTTCAATAACTTGCGCATAAAGATCCATCCAATTAGCGGAGAAGCACCGAGGACAAAAATAAGCCAGGTTAACATGCGTAGAGACGGAGCATTTAAGACCGTCACAATAAATATGGCCAACCCACATAGTCTGCCAAGCATCAGGCATAACTCTCTCAAAACGACAAGTTCAACCCTTTTCTCCACATTTTCGCCACTTGTACCTATCATGTCGAATCCCGCTGATATCATCGGCAGTACATATAACGGCATCGCAACAGCACTCCCAATCCCCATGATTAACAGCGTTCCATAGGTCACTTTCCAGAGAAGAGGAAGAAGCACAACGAGCAGAACAAGGGCTCCGATGAACATGCCTCTTGATCTATACTGTGGTTTGAACCATTTCCCGGCTGCCCAATAACTTACTAATGCCACAGCTGAAGTGATGAGTGAGAACTGCCCCAATTTGTACTCCTGTGCGGTAGCCAAATATACAAGCAGTGCAATCAGGAAGGCAAAGACACCTTCACGTGCACCCTGAGCGAATAAACCCAAGCCTAAGGTCCTCCAGGGGCTATCCCGCTTGGATAGCTGTATCCAAGGTTCCGACCAGCGGTATGTACCGCTCACCTTTCTTTTTTTCAGAAAAAAACTAAAAACTACCGCTATGACATAAATAACGAGTGATACCGTGAAGATGAGCCGATATCCTGTGTTGTCTGTCATGCGAGTAATAATCAGACCGGAGAACCATGGACCTATAATTCCTGTCATCGAACCAAGTAACCCCACCCAGCCGTTGAACAGATCCCTGTTTTCCCGATCCGTTATTTCAAAATACACAACATTAAATGCAATCCAGAATAGCCCCAAGGAACAACCTAGTAGCATACCCAGAGGCCATATCCAGTCTACAGCTTTGGAACCAGCCCAGAGGACTATCATATAAAATATGCCGGACAGCGCAGTACCTAGTCGTAGTGCACTCATTTTATTGTGTTCCTTGACCCATTTGCCAGCAAGCCAGAATGTCAGTCCAATGGCCAGTTGCTGGCTGAGAGTGAACCACCCCAACATGGCATAATCCGGACGGCTTTTCCACAGAAACACATTCAAAAAGGTTCCCGACAGCGCTCCGGCTAACGCAAACAATCCATTCACGCCCAAAAGCAGAATGGATTGTCGGCCTAAAGTAATCTTCATCTGCTCCTCCTTCATCCACCTGAAGTGAACTATGTACAGGTAGGTCTTAGGGTTAACGTGCCCCAAGAAAGAAGAAAACATGATGAATCTTCAGGATTGCTATGAAATTGGTTAGAATCTCCGAAATAAATGTTTATTCCTGCGTACTCAGGTTCTTAATCAGACGCAGACGATCTTCCTCAGACAGACTGTATTGAACTTGGAAACATCCCGAGCATACATAGGTCAATACTTTAAACGGTAATGCCAATAGTGAACCTTCGCCTGAAGCTGCGTTAGCAACTGGTGTGAAGTTATCCTTCGTTGCAGCTTGTGTACCTACGAGAATCATGAATTCCCGGCAATTCGGGCACTCTGGTACTTCTTCTTGATGATCAAGTTGCTTCTGTACACCTTGTTCATACTGAATGAGATCATTACCTTCATCCGCGTATTTGGTTAACGTTCGCAACTCCGGCAATTTGAGTTCGACTTCATCCCCCCACAGATCAGAAAGATCCGTAGTCTGTTTCTCGTTCGTTACATCATCTACATCATAGATGTCGTCCTCAGCTTCATCGTTCTCTTCATCATCGATGTTAATGTTGAGCGTACGGTATCCTTTTAACTCATTGTGGCAATAAGGACACTCTTCTTCAGGACCGAGCTCCTCATCCCATACAATCTCCGTCTGACACCAAGGGCATACTGTTGTTTCCATATTGATCAACCTTTCTCTTTCATATCATCATGTATTCATTACATAGATGACACCGATGGCAAAAAACACGATCGATGCCGCAAACAGAATCCGTATCAATATCTTCATGACCGGTCCCCCTAGATAATGCTCGCGCCAATAACAAACGACAGCGAGACTGAAATAATCATGGATATCAATCCGACAGCTCGGTTATCCGATTCGATCTCCTTATCAATGGAGAACACGGGTGTCAGGAATTCGAACAAAAAATAGGCAATTAGCAGAAGGATAAACCCTACAAATGACCACGTCATGGCTTCATACACCGAAGATTTCGCTTGTATGCAGAACCGCAATACGTTGCAGATCCCGAAGATCTTGCCTCCTGTAGCCATCGCAACGGCCACATTACCCTTCTTGATCTCCGTCCAGCATTTATACTTAGTCACCAGTTCGAAGCAAGCCAGAAATACGAGCAGCTCCATAATCGCTACCGAGAAAAAACCGAGTACCATCCCCAAGGGATGAGACAGCAATTGGTCAATGCTTTCTATCACGCACCGTTCCCCTCTCCCCATCTGCGACCTTCATGAATAAGGTCGCAGAATATCATTGATTCATGGACCGGCTACTCCAATTCTGCGACGGTCACACCGTTCCCGCCTTCTCCGTAATTGCCCAGCCGGTAGCTTTTAATATGTTTATGCTTACGCAGGTAATCCTGAATACCGGAACGTAAAATTCCTGTACCTTTACCGTGAATAATATAAACTTGGCCCAGGTTGGCAAGGAAAGCTTCATCAATGAACCGGTCTGTCTCCATCAGGGCTTCTTCCAGGTTGGTACCACGCAGATCCAATTCACTTTTCACATTGTCATCACGTGTGCGCTTCATACCCGTTACCGGTTTTTGCTTTGGTTTGGCTGCGGGAGCCGATTGCTGCAGTTCCAAGTCATCCAGGGATACTTTCATTTTCATAATCCCCAGTTGTACCATAGCGTCTTTGCTGCCCGCCATCTCTACAACATGGCCTTTTTGATTCAAACTGTAGACAAGCACTTCATCACCAGGACCGATGGCACGAGTCTTCGGCGCTGTTGCCGTCTTTTTGACCGTTTTCCTGCGTTTCTCCGGTTCAGCCTCGTCCAGCTGTTTGCGGGCAGCAATGAGTTTGTGCTCCTTCACAGAAGCACCTTCTTCCATAGCCAACAGGCGAAGATCGGCTATAATCTTCTCCGCTTCCGCGCGAGCCTTGTCCACAATGCTGCGTGCATCTTCTTCTGCTTTTTCAATCCGGCGATCACGCTGCTGTTCCAGCTTCTCCAGTTCGGTCTGATGACGACTGCGTAATTTCTCCATATCCTGGCGCAAGCTCTCTGCCTTCTCACGCTCTTGTTCAGCCGTAAGACGGTTCTCTTCAAGAGAAGCAATCATGTGCTCAATCCGTTGATCCTCTTCCTTCACTTCGCCACGGGCGTAGTCGAGAATGTAACCCGGCAGTCCCAGTCGCTCTGCAATGGCAAATGCATTACTTCGTCCAGGTACACCCACCAGAAGGCGATAGGTTGGACTCAGTGTGTTGATGTCAAATTCCATGCTGGCATTAATGACACCTTTACGCTCATATGCGTATGCTTTCAGTTCACTGTAGTGAGTGGTTGCAACCATGCGACATCCCGTCCGGTGCATATGCTCCAGCATAGAAATCGCCAGTGCGGAACCTTCAGCCGGATCCGTCCCTGCGCCAAGTTCATCGAGCAATACCAAACTTTTTGGTGTCATGTTTTTCAGAATACGAATGATGTTGGTCATATGACTGGAGAAAGTACTCAGATTCTGCTCGATACTCTGCTCGTCCCCAATGTCTGCATAGATCGCATCAAATACACATAACTGACTGCCATCCTCAGCCGGAACAAATAAACCGGACATGGCCATCAGGCTCAGCAATCCAATTGTTTTGAGCGTTACCGTTTTACCACCCGTATTCGGACCTGTCACGATAATGGATGTGTAATCATTGCCCAACTCTATGTCAATTGGAACCACGTTTTCAATCGGAATCAGTGGATGACGGCCTTTCTTGAGCTTCAGGAACCCGCGGTCATTCATGCGAGGCAATGTTGCTTTCAGTTCACGAGCGAGACGTGCTTTGGCAAAGATAAAATCAAGTGATCCCAGCAAGTCGACATCATACAACAGCCACTCTCCCTGCTCACTGACAAGTGCCGTCAATTTCTGCAAAATAATTTCTATTTCGCGTTCTTCCCTAATCCGGGTTTCGCGTAATTTGTTGTTCATTGCAACAATGGATTCCGGCTCAATGAACAATGTCGCACCCGAACCGGATTGATCGTGCACAATCCCGCCAAAGTACGAACGATATTCAGCTTTCACCGGGATAACAAAACGGTCTCCTCTGATGGTGATGAGCTGATCTTGAAGCATCTTGGATACGGTAGAGGATCGAATCATGGAATCCAGCTTTTCGCGAATACGAGCTTCTCCGCCTCGCAGCTCACGACGAATCTGCGCCAACGTTACGCTTGCACTGTCGGCAACCTCTGCATTATCGTCAATACAGATTTTGATGGCATCCTCAAGCGTTTTTTGCTCTGACAGTTGATCACTAATATAGAACAATGATTCGATGGGCTCATCTTCATGCAAAGTACCAATCTGACGTTTCAATCGCCGCGCCGCATAGGTTGTATTGGATATTCCCAAAAGTTCGTGAGGGTTAAGTGTGCCTCCAATTTCAGCACGTTTAATGGAAGCCGTAATATCTACAATTCCCCCAAACGACGGTGAGCCTTTCAGGCGATCAAATGTGAAGGCTTCATCGGTTTGCTGCAGCAACCGCTTCACTTCTTCAAGTTCACTGCTTGGTTCAAGTTGCTCCGCTTTCTTTTTTCCCATAGTTGTCTGGGCAAAGCTAAGCAATGTATTTAAAATTTTGCGATATTCCAATGTGTGTAAAATTTTCGTGTCCAAGTGTACAACTCCTTCCAAACTATATCTGTATTATAACGAAAGAAACTTTCTTACGCTATTTAACGAATCCTTCCACACATAACTTCAACCATAACACCACAAACTACAGGTGTCAGGATTGTGCAACCTCTCCATCCCCTTGGAGTTGCCCTGCTCAGTTCAATCCGAATAAAAGGAGGTAAACACCATGAATTTCCTGGGACATGTCGTGCGATTTATCATCGCTGCAATTGTATTAATGGTGGTTAGCTGGATCGTTCCCGGATTCGCCGTTGGTGGCTTCTGGAGCGCCCTGTTGCTTGCTCTTGTCATTGCCCTGCTCGGCTGGATCGTTGAAGGTATCTTCGGCAAAAGAGTCAACCCGTTTGGTCGCGGTATTGTCGGATTTATCGTTAGCGCACTGGTGATTTGGCTTGGTCAATATGTTGTAGATCATGTTGAAGTCAGCCTGCTCGGTGCCATTCTCGCTGCGCTGGTTATCGGGATTATCGATCTCTTCATCCCGGTATCCACCCCTTTTGATGCCGGACGAAGCTCCAAAAGTTAATCTCCACTTCACCTTAACGTCCCCATGAATTCTCCTAAACCTCTGAAGGCCCTGGGCCGGAAGGGGTTTATTTTATTCGGGCAGTACGGACGCTCTGCTGTACACGTACAATTTTCAAAAAAACGACATACGCAGCGTGTACAGGCATCCACATATTGCGGTATGATGACTGGAGCAATCATTCAAATTTTATCCATATCACGCTTTAAGGAGGCACATGATGAAGAAAGGCATAACATGGCTTGCTGCCTGTATGTTAATTCTGGTCCTCACTGCATGTGGAGGGGCGAAACAGTCCGCAGAATCTGGCAGCAATGGAACCGATGCTGATGCTGGAGTCACAGCCAGTGAAGAATTGGTGATCAAGGCAAGTAACTATGAATTCGATCAACCTGAGTACCATCTTAAAAAAGGCGTTCCCGTTAACATTGTTTATAAAAATGAAAACGGAAATCACGGTATCCTTGTGCCTGAGCTGAATCTTCAACTGGATACCAGAAATAGCTCCAAAGTCATAACCCCGGACAAAGTTGGTGAGTTTGAAATGTCCTGTTCTGTCTTCTGTGGTTCAGGACACAGCAGCATGATCTCCAAAATTATCGTTGAAGAATAGGTTTCAAGACAAGGAGCCCCCGCAGCGACGGGAGCTCCTTCTTTAGTATAACAAATTGTACCAGAGTACGTTGCCCACGAGCCAGTTCTGCTACATTCATTCGGCTAGGTCTGGTCCTGTTCAATCAATTCAATCCATTCGTTATATTCCGTCTGCAATTTCGTATATTCATCATGCAACTGACGATATTCCGTGTTCAGCTGCTCTGCTTTCTCCTGCTCCATTTCACGTTCAACCTGTAACAAACGTAATTGATTGGCCGCTAGTTCGTAACGTTCACCCATCTCAAGCAGTTCAGTTTCCATGATCTCTTTCTCTTGGGTCGCTTCTGCACGTAACTTGTCAAGCTGCTGTCGTTCTTGCTCCAATCCCTCCAGCAACTCACTACTTGCCGCACTTTCTTTCTTCCAAACCGTCAGTTCATTCTCAAGTGCAGCCCAGCGTTCCTGCCAGGATTGTTCCTGAGCCGCCCATTCATCTGCACGGCGTTGCCACACCTGGTCGTTCTGCTCTGCTTGTTCAACACTTGAGCGAAGTTCTTCTTCACGTCTTGTCAACTGCTCCAGACGGGATACCAACTCGGCCTGTTTGGCTGACAGTTCTTCGTGTTTGATCTGCCACTCCAACGCTTCTTCCTCAGTCTGGGCTAGCCGGCTCTCTTGCTCCGAGTAGCGCTCGGAAAGTTTAACTGAAGACTGTCTTGCTTCTTCAAGTGCGCTCACAATCTCTTGTTTCTCTTTGCTCAATTCATCCAGCTTGGAACTGTTATTCTCTTCCCGTTGTAATGCATCACTGTAATCATTACGGATTTGTTTATAGTTATCCTGAAGTCGGTTCAGCTCTTCCCGAACAACATTTAGCTCAACTTCAAGCTGATTGCGTTTCTCTTCCAAAAGCTCTGCATCCTTCTGGTATTGCACAGCCTCTTCATGGTTGAAACGAGACTCTTCCTTCACCACGGACAATTCATCATGAAGGGATTGCACACCAGACTCCAACGTTTCATTTTGTTCAGCAACTTCAAGAATCTGATTCTCCAGGTCTCCGATCTCAGCTAACCGTTGCTCTGCAAGGTCCTTCAAGGACTGCTCACGTTCCGTAAGCGTCCCGATCTCATTCTGCAATGTACGCACCGCAGCATGAGCCTGTTCAAGCACTTTTTGCAGTCTGCGCTGTTCCTCTTCCGACTTCACTTCAGCCTCACGAAGCTTTTGAGCTTCCTGTTCAAGCTGTGCATGTTGCTCCTGAAGTTTGCGTAGCTGTGCTGTGAGAGAGGTTTCTCTATCCACAGTTTCATTATACTTCTGCTTCCATTGTTCCTGTGAATCACGGGATTGCTGGGCAGCCTGTTCCGTTTCACGCAGAAGTTCCTGCAACTGGGAACGGTCTTCTTTCAACTGCTCCAGTTGTTGCTCCAGTTCCGTAATTCGGCGAGTCTGAACTTCCTGCTCCTGTTTACGGACCCCATACTCATGACGTAACGTTTCCAATTGACCACGCTCGTGCTGAAGCTGCTGTTCTTGCTCTGCAACCATGTCCTGTGCACTGATGAGCTGGGTCATCACTTCTTCTAATTGCTCTTCGACATCTAATAGTCGAGTCTCCGTCTGTTTACGTTGTTCCTCAAGTTGCTGTTTGAGCTTGCCCTGTTCTTCTTGCAATAAGGCCTCTGCCGCCGCTGCGGCTTCTTTCGCCTGGGACGCTGCTGCTTCCTTGGCTTGCTGCAATTGTTCCTCGAGGGCTGCTTCTTTCTCCATCCATTCGAGTTCCAACTGCTCGGATAACGTCTTGAACTCCGCAGTCAACTGATTTATCTCAGTCAGGCGCTTCTGCTCCGCTTGTTCCTGCAAGTCAGCCCGTTCCTGATTCGCCTGATCCGTGAGCTCTTGTGTCTGTTGCAGCGCTTTTTCTTCAACCTGCTGGAGCTTAAGTTCCATCTGTTGCTGAAGTTCGTTATATCGCAGCGCTGCTTCTTCCTGAGCTTTCTTCAGATTTCTCTCTGCCTGCTCCAACTCGGACAAAATGGCCGACTCGGCTTCTTCCTTGGCTGTCTGAACCTGCTGCGCAGCCTTGGCTTCAATCTGTTGACGTTCTGCAACGGCGCGGCTTTCGGCTTCTTTTAATTGAGCTGCAGTCTTGTCCTGCAACTCTTTATATTGCGCCGCAGCTTTGGCCTGCGCCTGCTGCAATTCGGCTGCAGAACGGTTCTGAGCTTCTTTGAGCTGGGAAGCTGCCTGTGCCTGTGCATTTTTAAGCTGATTAGCCGCTTTCTCTTCCATTTCCTTCAGCTGTTTCGTTCCCTTGGCTTCTGCTTCCTTCAGTTGTGCCGTCGCTTGGGCCTGCAATTTCTGCACTCGCTCCGTTGCTTGGGCGCGCTCTTGCTCCAGCAGCTTATTCAACTTGGCTATCTCTGAATTTTTGTCCGATTCGGACTTTTGCAACGCCTGCTCTGCTTCAATCTTCAGCTGTTGCAAATCAGCAAGAGCCTGGTCACGACGTTCCAATTCTTGTTGATGTTCATTTTGTATGGCGTTTAACCGATTCAATTCGTTTCTCAGTTCTGTACGTTCTCCAGTAAGCATCTTCAGTTCATTACGGATTTCCTGAGTCTGAAGAGACTGTTCAGCCATATGTACAGCCGCCAGTACCGCAATACGCGGAGTATCCAGACGGGAATTTTGCTTGGAGATTGCGCCCATACGCTCATCTACCAGGTTAGCTACTTGTTTCATATAGTCGGCACTGCTGCCAACCAGTTTATAGGAAGTCCCGTAGATCTCTACGGTGACGCGTGTACGATCAGGTGTAGTCACAGTTGTGCCCTCCTTCAAGTCTGTATGTTGATTCTAAGCTGTAATCACAAAAAAGTCACATCGATCCTCTAATGCTAAGGATTCGATGTGACTTCAAACAATTCCTGCTAATCTTTGTTCAAAAAATCTTCTTTTGTCCTATTTACGCAATTCCGCTCCGAATTGCTCTTCCAGACGAGCCACTACACGGGCATGAACTTCAGTAACTTCCTCATCGGTGAGTGTACGTTCACGATTCCGGTATACCAGTGCCATCGCCACGCTCTTCTTGTTTTCACCCAGTTTACTGCCAGTAAACACATCGAATACCTGTACGTTTTGTAACAATTCACCCGCCGATTCACGAATGGCGCGCAGCATATCTCCAGCTTCAACATCCTCATTCACAACAACCGCGATATCACGTTCCATGGCTGGGAAACGCGGAAGCTCACGATAACGAATGTCAGCGTCTGCTTCGCTGTAGATCGATTCAAGTGCAATCTCTGCGATGTACACATCATTCAGATCATACTGCTGTTGCAGTTCCGGATGCAATTGACCCAATGTACCGATCAATGTGCCTTCCCCGCCATCCTTACCTTCCAGGTAAACCGATGCGGAACGTCCCGGATGGAATCCTTCAGGGCTGTTTGCTACCAAGCGAATGCGTTGTTCAAGCCCCACATAGGCGAACAGATGCTCAAGAGCACCTTTCAGATCGAAGAAGTCTACTTTCTCCGCTCCAACATTCCACTGCTGGCTTGCACGATTCCCGGTGAGCAGCAGCCCCAGTACTGGGATTTCATGCGGTTGTTTGGTCAACTGATCTTCTTCGGTGAAGAACACATTGCCCACTTCAAATACAGCCAGTGAATCCTGTTTACGGTTCATGTTATACACCGCTGCATCCAGCATTTGTGGCAAAATACTCGTACGAAGCACACTGCGGTCCTCGCTCATAGGCATCGCGAGTTTCACGGCTTTACTTCCTTGTGTCAACGCCGGGAACAGGGTCGCTTTATCCGGGTGCACAAAGGAGTAACTGATCATTTCCTGCCAGCCACTGCCTGAGAGCAATCCACGAATCGTGCGACGCATCGCTTGAGAGCGTGTATATGCCCCTGGAGTCGTGGGTCCTTCAATCCATGTGGTTGGAATGTTGTCGTATCCGTACAGGCGTGCAATCTCTTCAAACAAGTCTACATCGAGCGTAATGTCCCCTCTGCGTGTTGGCACTTCCACATCCAGCAATCCTTGATCAGCATCACCACATGCAAAGTGCAAGCGAGCGAAGATCGTTTTTACCTCAAGCAAAGACAGATCCGTTCCCAGATAACGATTCAGTCGGTCCAGCGACAATTGAATTACACGTTTCTCCGCAGCTTCTGCTCCAGCTTCCACGATTCCTTGGTGCACTTCACCTTCAGCATAACGCTGAATCAGTTCAGCCGCACGATCCAAAGCCGTAATCACCGCACCCGGGTCTACTTCCTTCTCAAAACGCATGCTTGCTTCGGAACGCAGCCCCAGTTGGCGCGACGTTTTCCGAACGGTCCCGCCGTCGAACTTGGCGGACTCTAGCAACAGATTCACCGTGCCTTCCGATACCTCGGAATTCTCGCCACCCATAACCCCAGCGATGGCTACAGGTTTCACTCCATCCGTGATGAGCAACATGTGCGGCTCCAGCTTGCGCTCCTGTCCATCCAGCGTAACAATCGTTTCGCCTTCGTTGGCCATCCGCACTTCAATATGGCCCTTTTCCAGCTTATCCGCATCGAATGCATGTAGCGGTTGACCGTATTCCAGCATGACATAGTTCGTGATATCAACGATGTTATTGATTGGGCGAACACCTGCCGCCATGAGACGGTTTTGCATCCACAGCGGGGAAGCACCCAGCTTAATGCCAGTTACATAACGAGCTGCATAGTGACTGCATTGCTCCTGTGCCTTAATCTCTACAGAGATATGATTCGCGGCTACATCACCAATTTCAACCAGTTGGTCTTTGGGACTTGGCAGCTTCACTTCACGACCCAGAATGGCACCCACCTCATAGGCAGCACCACGCATGCTGAGACAGTCGGAACGGTTCGGTGTCAGGTCCAGTTCAAGCACATGATCGTCGAGACCAAGAACCTGGCTGATTGGCGTGCCAACCTCCGTTTGTTCCGGCAGAACGAGAATACCTTCCTGCTGATCTTTGGGAAGCAATTTGTCGTTCATGCCCAGCTCTTTGGCGGAACAGATCATGCCAAGGGAGACAACACCGCGCAGTTTGGCTTTTTTGATATCCATTCCACCAGGGAGCTTCGCTCCAACCAGTGCTACGACTACTTTTTGGCCTGCATCCACATTTTTCGCACCACACACGATCTGCAGATCTTCTTCCTGGCCGGCATCGATGACACATACATTCAGTTTGTCTGCATCCGGGTGTTTCTCCTTGCTCTTCACATAACCTACAACAACTTTATTCACGCCCTTGTTGCGGTTCTCCACTACATCAATTTCGACACCCGCACGGGTGATTTTCTCCGCCAATTCCTGTGGCGTCACACCTTCAAGGGAAATATAATCAGACAGCCAATCTGTCGATACTCTCATGGACGTTCACTTCCTTCATCTATAAATTGGTGTTCCCAGTTCATTTGCTTGCTCTATATGGTTAATCTTTCTTGTCTTAAAGTTATAGCCGTCCGAATTGCTTCAGGAAGGTCAGATCGCTATTGTAGAAGTGACGGATATCATCAACACCGTACTTCAGCATCGCGATACGCTCTACGCCCATACCAAATGCGAAACCACTGTATTTCTCCGGATCATAACCACCCATTTCCAGTACTTTCGGGTGAACCATACCGCCGCCCAAAATTTCAAGCCAGCCTGTTTGTTTACATACCCGACAGCCGCTGCCGCCACATTGTACACAGGTTACATCCACTTCCGCACTTGGCTCTGTGAACGGGAAGAAACTTGGCCGCAGACGAATTTCCGTGTGGGAACCGAACATTTCGCGCACGAATTGCAGCAGGGTCCCTTTCAGATCGCTCATACGAATGTTTTCGCTAATGACCAATCCTTCAACCTGGTTGAATTGGAAAGAGTGCGTCGCATCGTCGTCATCACGGCGGTATACTTTACCTGGGCAGATGACTTTGACAGGCACTTCGCCCTTCATGCTCTGCATGGTACGTACTTGAACCGGCGATGTATGGGTACGCATCAACAAGTCCTCGGTAACATAGAAGGAATCCTGCATATCGCGCGCCGGGTGATTCTTCGGTAGATTCAATGCTTCAAAGTTGTAATAATCCATTTCGACTTCAGGACCTTCCGCAACGCGGTATCCCATACCGATGAAAATATCTTCGATCTCCTGTACCACTTTGGTCAGTGGATGCAGTCCGCCTTGACGTCCACGACGTCCTGGCAGAGTCACATCAATTTTCTCGGATTGCAGACGCTTCGCCGTCTCTTCCTTCTGGAACTGATCCTGCTTGCTGTCGATGACTTCCTCAATGGCAGCCCGAACATCATTGGCTACTTGACCAATAACTGGACGTTCCTCCGCACTAAGTGCACCCATACCGCGCAAAATTTCAGTTAATGCACCCTTTTTCCCCAAATACTTTACACGCAGATCACCGAGCGTCTGCGGATCATTCACACCAGACAACTGCTCCAGCGCTTCGATCTTCAATGCCTCTAAACGTTCTTTCATGTGTAATTGCCCCCTTTTTGTGGTGTTTTTGCAACAAAAAAAGGCCTTCTCTCCCCTGAAGGGACGAAAAGACCGTGGTACCACCCTTGTTAGACATCCATTGCTGCGTGGCCCTTTTGGCCTGCAACCGGTTCTGTCTCACTTTGTACGGAATAACGACCGTTAACCGTTTGCCCCTACTGTTGCCTCTGTGTCTGCACACAAACAGGTTCAGGGAACCGCTTCGGAGTGAATTTCGGCAGCCTTGTTCTACAGAAACGCTCTCAATCTACGGCGCTTCCTCCCTGTCCAGAGGCACTGCTTACTTGTCTCCATCATCACGTTTGCTTAGTTTACCCATATCGATATAATCATCGATGATCGTTCATAATTATATGCAAAATAAATCGAAATAGCAAGCCGTCCATGTTCTAATTTATGCTTGCACCCTTATCTTTCAATTGTTTTAGGCGCTGCTGGATTTCCCGAATCTCAGTTGCCTCGACTGCTCGCTCATTCCAATGCTCGGGCTGTGTCAGGCTGTCTTTTCCAGCAGTGCTCACAGGAGACAGCAACTCCGATAGTCGCATCTCCAATCGCAACCGCTCGTCATCGGATTCCCGGGTCTCCAGCGCCACCTCCCGAAGTTTGCTGGACTGCTCCCAATCTGACACACCTCCTTCAAACAAAGTTGCTGTGCCTCCAGCCTCCAGATCGCATAACCGATTCGCGAGTGACTTCGTCAGCATCCGATCATGGGATACAAGCACCAAAGCACCTGAAGCCTGTTTTAATACATTCTCCATGACTTCCTGGGTATCGATGTCCAGATAGTTCGTCGGTTCATCCAGTACCAGCAGATTCGCTCCGCCAAAGTACAGTCTCAGAAATGCCACTCTGCACTTTTCCCCCATGCTCAAATCCCCAATACGCTTGAACACATCATCTCTGGAAAACAGAAAACATCCCAGAATGGTCCGTGCCGCACTTTGTGTCATGGATGGAAGGGTAAGCAAGCTGTCCAGCAGGGTCAGATTCTCGGGAAGTCCCTCCAGTTCCTGTGAAAAGTAACCGATTCTCAGCTGTGGATGCCGTGTGACCTTGCCTTGCGAAGGTTCCAGCTCACCAATCATCAGCTTCAACAGTGTAGTTTTTCCTGTTCCATTGGGGCCTCTTACGGCAAGACGGTCTCCACGTTCAACAGTGATTCGAAGGTTGCGAAGCACTGGCTCATTACCCGTGTATGAAAAACTCACTTCTTCCAGCGCAAGAAGCTGGCGTGCAGCCAGTGGATTCATCTGTAATTCCATGTTCAACTTTGCAGCTTCACGAGGTTTATCCACCCGTTCCCGCTCCAAACGTTCCAGCTGTTTTTGTTTCGCATGGTATCGTGAAATATTTTTGTTGGCTTTGGCCTTGTAGAAGCTCTGGGTGATCTTCACCTCCACATCGGTTGCCGAATTATGCGCTTTATGGAACCATTCCTGATAATTCCGAATCGTTTCTTCCAGCGCCTTACGTTCCAATTCCTGCCTGCGGTAGATCGTTTCCTGTTCGCGTAATTCTCGCTCTTTGTGGAGCTTGTAGTCGGAATATCCGCCCTTGTATTTGGTCAATGCATCTGGACTGAACTCAATGACTCCTGTTGCTACCTGATCAATAAACGTACGATCGTGTGATACAAATAACAGCGTACCTTCATATGAGGATAACCACTCTTCAAGCCAGCGCATGCTTCCCTCATCCAGATGATTCGTCGGTTCATCCAGAATCAGGAATCTGGGTTTGCTGACAAGCAGTCCCGCCAAACGAGCCTTTGTTTTTTGTCCACCGCTCAAGGAATGATAGGATCTACTCCAATGCTCTGCAGATAATCCAAGGCGAGTCAGTACTTTCTCTACCTCAGTCTCCCACATATAACCGTTCAACTGTTCATATTGCTCCATCACTTGTGTATAAGCTGCAAGCAGCTCTTCATCCGCTTCAGTGCTGATGCTCAGACGTTGTTCCAGTTCTTCCAAGTTCCGTTTTACTTCATAGATCTGACCGCTCTCACGCCGGACCGCATCCAGTACATTCATCCCGGCCCCAATCTCCGAGCGCTGGCGCATGAACCCCCATTCCTGCTGAGGGATATGACGTTCAATCCGTCCACCACCATGCTCCTCACCCAAAATGATGCGTAACAACGTTGTCTTGCCGCATCCGTTGCGACCCAAAATAGCGAGTCGCTCGCCCTCATTAATCTCCAAATTCAATCCTGTAAACAATTCATTACCGTTCCACTCTTTTGATACTTCATGTAAGCGTACCAATGTCATCATGAGGCCTCATCCTTCCTGCATCCTTTTTGCTGAATAAAAAAAACCGCTGGCATCAGCCGGCGGTTTGGCAATTCAGGGTTGGATCAAGCATTCAAAGACAGATCTAAGGTAAGCTACGGCATGAACAAAGAAACCCCAAACACAGGGTACACGTAAACCTTCAAGGCTTACTTGTTCCATACCTTTTCCCATAGCTGAATTTGGACACACGAATCCCCTCATTGCTCAGCCGCTCTGGCTGACTGCGTCATAAAACCGTCTGCAGTTAACTGGGGTTCAATTCATGTGTTTTACTTCATGGGACGTATGGTTACCTCTCATTCATGTGTAGTATCAATTTCTCCGTTATTGTACCAGATCATTGTAAAAAAGCAAAGGTTATATAAATTAAACTAAAGAATACTTACTTACTCGCCACTCCGATGACAAAACAACCTTCTACTCGTTATTACGACGAGATTTCCTTTAGCGCAATAGAAAAAAGCCCCTGCATCGCAAGGACTCCGGTACTGCTTCGTTAAGCGGGTGATGGGAATCGAACCCACGCTATTAGCTTGGAAGGCTAAAGTTCTACCATTGAACTACACCCGCATGATTGAAGATTTATTGTTAAGTTCCTTAGGAATTTAACAGTGATTTTACAAATAATAATATACCATGATCCTCTATAGCATGCAAGTCATATTTCCCATTTTTTTCATTACGAATCCATCAAAAAAAGCAGGAGCACCCTCGCACCCCCGCTGTTCCCTAGCCTGTAGGCTTATCCACATCTCTCAAAAACTGCTTTTCAAATTCAGCGGCTTTAATCGGTTTGCTGAAGAAATAACCCTGAGCCTCGTGACAGTGTTGATTGCGAAGAAAGACCATCTGATCTTCGTTCTCCACGCCCTCAGCTGTGACTTTCAGTTGTAAATGATGTGCCATTGAAGTGATGGTAGATACGATCGCGGCGTTATTGCTGTCCTCCATGACTTCATTCACGAATGAACGGTCAATTTTGAGTCGATCAATCGGCAGATCCTTCAGATAGTGCAACGAGCTGTATCCCGTTCCAAAATCATCAATACTGATATGCACACCAATTTCTTTGATTTTGCGCAACTGTTCGAATGACCGGTCTTTGTCAAATGTCATGCTCTCTGTAATCTCCAGTTCAAGCCATACAGGCTCTAGTCCCGTCTCTTTGAGAATGCCATTGATATTGTCCAACAAATGGGAATGCCTGAATTGTCTCATCGACAGATTCACCGAAACACACAGTTTACGATAACCGGCTTCCTGCCACTGTTTGTTCTGTGCACACGCTTCACGAAGCACCCATTCGCCAAGTGGCACAATGAGCCCACTCTCTTCTGCCAGAGGAATAAATTCCGCCGGAGATACCGGGCCTCGCTGCGGATGCTGCCAACGCACCAAGGCTTCCATGCCAACGATTAGCCCACTTTGCAGATTAACCTGCGGCTGGTAAACCAGGTAGAACTGACCTCGATCCAACGCCTTGCGCAGATCATTCTCAAGCTGCAAACGCTCCTGTGCCTTCATCTGCATCGCATGGGCAAAACGATTCAGTTCCATTCCTTGTTCCTTAGCACTGTGCAAAGCCGTATCGGCATTCTGAATAATCTCCAGTGGTGACTCGCCATCATGTGGGAAAATGGCCATCCCGATTCCAAGTGTAAGATGATACTCATTGCCATCAACCAAGACCGGCTTCTCAAAAAGTTGCAATATGGATCTTGTCCGACGCAATGCTGTATCGGTTGAACTGAAATCTGTCATCGTTAATGCAAACTCATCTCTGCCCAATCCAAAGACTTCTTCTCCTGGAAGTGACAAATGTTTCAGTCGTTGGCCTACCTGACGCAAAACCCGGTTAGCTGCTTGCTGTCCGAGCGAATCATTAATGGTTTTGAACCGATTAATATTCAGGACCAGTACACCAACAAGCTGTTCCTCCACCACGGCATCATCCATCATCTTTTTCAACCGCTGTGAAAGGCGACGACGGTTTGGAAGTCCCGTTACATCATCATGATGAGCAATATAGTTCATCTTGGCTTCCGCGACCTGCTGTTGCAGGAAAGGCGTGTCCACTACGGACGTATACAGCCCTTTTTGAATGAAAAAATAGGCCATACAATTACTCAGCAATCCTAACAGCAAATTGAGATCGTTCACCCCAGTTGCTGAAACAAAATAACATTCACCAAAAAAGAAACACAGAATGCCACACAGAATGGTTGGTAGATCACCATCTTTGGTTTTTTTCCATTGTACAAACAAAAGAACTGCAATAATGCCATAGAGCAATCCAACCATAAAATGAACGCGGGTGAAGATTCCACCAAGCACATCTCCATCAAGCATACTTGGCAACATACTCCATTCCTGAATAGCCAGTATGTACAAAATAACAAAGGTACCCAATGTCCCACTGAACAGTAAGAATTTGCGTGGTAATGCAATTTCTTTCTCATTTAAGGTATACACGAGCAGTAAACCTACAGAACATACCAAAGATCCCATGGTTGACATCATTAAGGAGAAATCCGATTCCATCATGGCTCCATTTGGAATCTCTTCTGCAAATGAAACGATATGAACCAGTTCAAACAGACCAATCAATAAAAAAAGTGTGGTCAATACTGTCCTCCGAAGGGTTAGCTTCTGTGTCCGAAACAACCAGCTTTGATTATAGATGCCGATACAAGCTGCTGCCGCAGCAAATCCACCCAAGAGTGTCAAAACCGGGTAACCCGATATGGTCAGATCAGAGCTTGAAGAAGAACGAAACCATTGACTTGCGAGGAAACACAATAAGCCGCATACAGCGACCCAACTTATTTTTCTCTGATCTTGCAGATTAACCTTCATGCGTGTTTTCCTTCCCGGGATCACCTATCCTGAATTACATTAACCAAACTTAACAGCTTACTACACGATTCGACAAAAAAATATTAACCAACGTTCAATTCACATGCATACACATGCTATCTGGTACATAATAACATTTAATTTTGTATACGTGAACTAAAAAATAGTTACTCCTAGGAATATTTATTCATAAATATAGAGAAAAACAAGGCATTAAGAACTAAAAAAACATGGATCTCCAGTTAGAGTCCATGTTTTCCTATTTCGCAACTGTATTTCAGACTATATTACTTATCAAAATTCACTTCTGGTGTTGTTAATTTATCATAGAAATCAACAACCTTATCCTTGTCTTCCGATGAGCGAATCGCCATCGCTGAACGTGGATGCTCGTCCAACGCGCCTGTAATCATGTAAGGCAGAATGTAACCCCATTCTTCTTTTTCTCTCAGTGGAACCATCAACTGTTCCAATACACCAAGTACTGGACGCAGATTGTATTTTGTTCCTTTCAGATGAGCTACGAGCAATTCGGTTGGACAGTTTCCAGCAGCACGGCCCATACCATACACAGAAGCATCAAGCAGTTCGACGCCAAGTTCTGCCGCAACCAATGTGTTAGAAAACGCAAGTTGCATATTATTATGTGTGTGAACACCAAGACGTTTGTTAGGCAAGTGAGTCTTGAACTTCTCTACCAGATATTTCACATCATTATGGTCCAAGCTACCGTAGGAGTCTACAATGTAAACAACATCCACAGCGCTTTCTTTGATCAATTCAAATGCTTCCAGCAATTCATTCTCCATAACATTGGAGAGTGCCATAATATTAAGTGTAGTTTCATATCCACGATCATGGAATGTTTGAACCAGTGCAAGTGCCTTGTCCACATCTTTGCTGTAGCAGGCAACCCGGATCAGATCCAGCATGCTCTCACTACGAGGCAAGATATCATTTTCGTCCACACGTCCAACGTCAACCAGTGCAGACAGTTTGGTATTTCCTTTTTGAGGAATAACTTTACGCAGGAAATCATCGTTCAGGAAACGCCACGGTCCTGCTTCCTCGGCACCTTTAAGCAACTTCGGAGAGTTCTTATATCCAATTTCCATATAATCAACGCCAGCTTCATTCAATCCAGCATACAGCTGTTGAACAAAGTCCACGCTAAAGTCCCAATTATTCACCAATCCGCCATCACGGATCGTACAATCTACAATTTTGCAATGATTTGTCTTCATTAATGTCTGCTCCTTTTCTGACCAACTTGTGTATTCCTCTCATGATACTTGAACGTGACAAGAAAAGTAAAGGGATTCCGGACTTATTTACTTCGATAAGATCTCCAGATTCGGTCAATCTCAACCATATCGGAACGATCGGGAGCTTTCTCTCCATAACGAACGGCATTATACGTATCTGGCAGTCTCGCAGACAGCTCATCTTCTTCTACCTTCATACCATTCTGAATAATAGTCTGTGCAACCTCCAGCGGAGTGTGCGTCCCCTGTATTTCCACGCCTCGATGAGCGGCTCTTTCAATCCAAGTCCGATAGTAATACCGAACACGTTCAGCATCCTGTGCAGGTGGCGCTTCTTTCTTCCGAAACCAATTCTTTCGGACTTTTGCTGGCGCATCAAGTGTCTCACTGACATCGATATACTCCGTCCGTGGTTCTGCCTTCTTTTCACCTGGTTGTAACATCCCCTTGAATCGATCCATAAGTCTGTTTATCGTTTTTTGCCCCAACCTCAGAAGCAGCCACAGGATTGCTCCGGCTACAGCACACATCACTACCCACCCGAGGATGTTCCAGAAGACTGAGGGCTCGGATGGCGGCTCTCTCCAGTCATTCGGTATATTTAGCGGCTGATTGGGGTTGTCCATTGGTAATCGTGGCTCCTCGCCGGAAATCGGACCAAACCATCCCCTGATCCATGCGAGCAAGCTGTCACGCAGCGGCCCCAGCCAGGCAGCCAGACTTGGGAAAGCACCAATCGCAACGATAACAATAAACATCCACATGAACCGCTGATGATTCGCACGTGCAAAATCTCTTAATACCAATCTTCTCTTGTCATCATTGAGTATGGCCTGATCCAGTTGCAGCATATATCGTCCAACCAGCCAAAAGGCAAAGCTGATCACTCCCGCAATATAGATCCATACAGTGTAGGTTTGTATCGGCTGCATGAATTCCAACGAATTCGAAGCAATCATAAGCACGATTGCACTGATTACGCCCATAATCTGCAAGCGCCATAACAACACAGAATGAAAGACTGGCTGGAAGGTCAGACCTGCATAAGCCGAGATGACTCCACACAGTACCAATGTGATGATATCCGGCAACGGAAGAATAAGGCTCATCCCAACAACGAGTGCGAAGAGAAATCCTATGACGAGTGCCGCTAGTCCACGAATGAGTGTACTTTTCTCGCTAAAACCTGGAATTTTATGCTGAATGAACTGTCCCAACCAACCTACAAGAACAACCAGGATGAATAATGTGTACGGCAAATGTTCCATTGCGTAGAATGAAGCAAGCGTAAATATCGGAAAAAGGTATATGCCAGACATCAAGACGGCAAGCATCGCTATGAGTCCTGTGGTCGTCGCTACCGGTCTGTTCCTCATGCACTCACCGCCTTCGTATTACCCTTCACGTCCTCTACCGGGAGAATTGTTACACGATGTCCTTGTTCGTGCAGACGTGCAATCTCGTGCTCCATAGCGGCAGATACATAGGATGTAATCAGCAGATAGCTGCGGATTTGCTGTGCTTCTTCATTCAGACGTACTTCATCATTCAGGAATTGCTCCATGGGCACCATGCATTTCAACTCTGTCTCAGCCATAGCTTCCAGTAACCGTTCCAGATGGGGCGTGCCATGATCCGGCTCAATCCGAAGGGTATCGCGGCCTCCACCCACATGATAACCATTATGGGCAAAACCTGCTGGCAACCCTCTACCGATGGCATCCACTGCAGCCGTGGCAGCGTAACGAAGTGCCCGTTCAATCTTTTCCGGTCGAGTAACAACACTCCACATATCTGCAGATTCCTGAATGTTGACTACAATCCAGGATTGCGGATCAGCCGTCCATCCCTGCTTGTAGACTTGTAATTCACCTGTACGTGCACTCGCTTTCCAGTGAATACGATTCATGGGGTCGCCTGCACCATAAGGCCGAACACCCAGGATCAAGAAAGGATCTTCAACGATCCATCGTGATACTTCCACTTCTCCCTGCCATACCTGATAAATTGCAGGAAGATCCTCTGTATTCACTAATGAAGGATACACGATCATAGACATTTGCAAAGGAATCGGTTTGGTGGAACGCCACACACCAAAGAGATCCCCACCTGTCATCGTTGCTGTATTTAATGGATAAATCCCACGCTGAGTACATGTAAAAGGATGCTTGCGCGTAATACGAGTAAACGGTTTTAACGTAAAAATACTCTTATGGTTCTGATAGATTTCGCCTTGACTAATATCCATACCTGAACCGGAACGAAATACAAACGACACTGGCATCATCGATTCAAGTCTGAGCCAAGGTACGGAGACTCGTTTCTCATTTGATATCGTCTCCACCATCTCAAGTTCATCTCCAGCGTAACAACGCAGCTTGCTGAATTGTCTGCTGTACCTGAGTTTTCGCAGTGCAGGTCGTCCAAACCACACACCATGTATAACAACGACAATGCCTCCAACAAGGACAAGCCATAATAATGCCATAAGATTAACGCCCGCTTGTAGCGAGATTCTCCGTAGGCACTTCTGTCTGATTCAGAAGTTCCTGGATGATACGCTCCGCCAAGCCCTCTTGTTGTCTGATCCGGTTACGGAATACCAGTCGGTGCGCCAGCACAGGTTCCGCCAGTACTTTAATATCATCAGGCAACACAAAGTCTCTGCCATGCAGTGCAGCCCATGCCTGACTTGCCTTGAGTAATGCCTGAGCCCCTCGTGGACTTACGCCAAGCGAGAGCTCGGGATGTTGCCTTGTTGCTTCGGTTAACTGAATGATATATCGTAGCAAATCTTCGTTGATTTGCACTGTTTTATACGTATCCTGCGCCTTCAAAAGTTCTTCACGACTGATCACTGCCGAGAGATCATCAACAGAACGACTGGCTACCGTACGTCTCAAAATTTCTACACTCTCTTCACTGCTTGGATAACCCATGCGAATTTTCATCATAAAACGATCCATCTGCGCTTCAGGTAGCGGAAAAGTCCCCTGGTTATCTACAGGATTCTGGGTGGCGATAACGATGAATGGCCGTTCCAGCTGTCTCGTTGAACCATCGATACTGATCTGGCGCTCTTCCATACACTCCAGCAAACTTGATTGTGTACGCGGTGTAGCCCGGTTAATCTCATCGGCTAGTACAAGATTGGCAAACAAGGGGCCGGGTCGGAATTCAAAATCCCCTTCTTTTTGATTAAAAAAATGAATCCCTGTTAAGTCCGAGGGCAGCAAGTCCGGTGTAAACTGTATCCGTTGGAATGTGCAGTCCAATGAAGAGGCTACCGATTTGGCAAGCATCGTTTTTCCGGTACCCGGCACATCCTCCAGCAGCACATGTCCTGACGCTATGATCGCTGTCATTACCAGCTCTATCGTATGCTCTTTTCCCACAATCACTTTTCCCACGTGATCCATCAGTTGTTGATTCATTCGTTCCATTCCTTGGATTTCCATCTGCATCTCATCCTTCCGTTATGGAGCTTATGTATTCGCATTCATTACTAACTATAACCGTTATTGGCAACATAAAACAAAGGAGTTGGCAAATGGCCAACTCCTTAACTCCACGCTTTTCTCAATATACCAAGGGTAACATAATTATAAACCGCGTGCCTTCGCCCTTTTTGCTATCCACAGAGATGGTGCCTCCATGGTTCTTGATGATTCGGTAACTCACCGAAAGTCCAAGCCCCGTTCCGCTCTCCTTGGTCGTGAAGAATGGATCAAACAGACGTACAAGCGTGTTATGGTCCATTCCATGACCGTTATCCGCGATGGAGATCTGCACGAACTTGTTTTCCGTGGCGGTAGATATTCGAATTAGACCCGTATGTTCTTCGCCGACTTCCTCAATGGCATCCATTGCGTTTTTCACCATATTCAAAATAACCTGCTTAATCTGTTTGACATCAATGGATACATTCAACGGGGCATCCCCTTCATCCAGTACGATCTCGCATCCCTTCATCAAACCTTCGCTTTCGGTCAGCAAGACCACCTCTTTGAGCAAAGAGTCGACGGATATCACGGTCTTCTGTGGAGCTGACGGTTTGGAAGAATTCAAAAATTCGTAGATGATGTCATTCGCCCGATCAATCTCCGTCAGTATGATTCGAGCGTACTCGTCTTTGCCGAGCTGCAGCAAATGGGGCCTGAGCAGTTGGATGAACCCACGGATTGCAGTCAACGGATTACGAATTTCATGAGCAATAGATGCTGAAATTCGCCCCAGCATCGCAAGTTTGTCATTTTGATAAGCGGTCTGTTCAATTTGTTTATAATCAGATACATCTTTGACGCTGAACAAGAAGTCGCCATCCATCTGATCACCGTACGTCACAGTAACCAGCCAATGCCTTCCGTATTCATCAATCAATTCATGATAGCGCTTACGGTGAAAAATAGTTTCCCGATAGATACGTAAAATTTTCTTTTTCTTGAATCGGCTCATCTGTGGATGATGCAGCATTTGCATCAGGGTGCAGCCGCTCAACAGACTTCTTGGAAGTTCCAACAACTTTGCCATCTGAACGTTAATAAACGTCAATACACCGTGACTGTCAAACAACATAATACCGCTATCCAGATGTTCCAGTACATTCTCGTACTTGTTGTTATCCAGATGCACAGGCGGGAATCCATTCGTTGGTTGAGGCACTGTATCCTGAAATTCACTAATCATGTCAGGTTCCTCCTTTTCACGTAAATGATAAACTTGCCATTCGGACATCATATCATCACAGAAACAGGAAGGGCCGATTTTATTTTTCATTACCGGTGCCCTTTCGTTGGGGGGCTGAGCCGAAAATATGGATGGCATGGCCGGAACTCAAGCTGGTCTATTCCCGGTAACCAACAGTCGATCCGGAAAATCATATACGTTTGTCCCATTCTGACCTTCTCCTATTCCCAAACACGAACATTTTTTGCTCCGCCTCTTTTGCAAGTCTGTTTTTATCATAGACAAGTTTATAGAAGAGAGTCAATCGGAGAAAGTGTCGAATGGAAATTATTTTAAAAAAAACCTCGAATTAGTTCCAGAATACAGCACAAAAACGAAGCCGTTTCACCCAATAGGCAAATCAGCTTCGTTTTTAATATCTTTAATTGGTGATATATCCGAGATCATCTATAGTCCGGTCTTATTATGCTGAATTTTTAGTCTGCGCTGACTCATCACAGCTAATCGACGTTTAAGTTCGCTTTCCCACTTCTCGTCTTTGGTTTCCTTGGCGAGCCTGAGCAGGTCCAGAGCCATATCAATCTGGCGCTGTACAATGACCATGGCATCCTCGCTCTCACGGTTTACACAGTTTTCGAAAATGGCATCCTCATCTTCTGTAACATAATCTTGAAAGTCGATCTCGGATGCACCGTCTCCATGCGCATATTCAGCCAGAATTTCGTATTCGTTTTCCACTTTATAATGCACCTCGACCCGGTGACACACCGGGCAAAACAGCAGGGGAACATTATGAACCTGGGTGCGGTAATGCTTCAGCGTGCCCTTCGTTCCAACCATACTTGCCCCACAACAGTAACTCATTTTTGTTCACCCTCCTTATTACGTGCCGGGACTTTTTTGTTAAAATGCCATCCCGTACACTTACAGCACTTCCGAAAAGGAATAGTTCCATCAGTGTATCACATTCATGTACAGATTATAAATGCAGAGCACCGGAATATTTACCGGGTTTCCATACCCTATTCGCCTTAAAGGCCATCAATTCCTCTTTCAACAGATAAAAAGAAGACTTTCTTCTAATATATTATTAACACGCTTAGCTGCTTGTTCAAACACTTTTAATTACCTTCGTGATAACTTCGGCCAAAAGGGTGAAAAAAGCCCTCAATCCCTAACGGGATGAGGGCTTGAACAAAAACCGTTCAAGTTAATCTGGCTTACAGGTTAGTGTCGCCTGGTTTCCAGTTCATTGCACACAATCCGCCGGATTGCAGTGCTTGCAGTACGCGAAGTGTTTCTTCAACACTACGGCCTACATCGTTGTGGTTAACCACTTGATATTTCAATTCGCCTTCTGGATCGATGATGAACAGACCGCGCAATGCTACGCCTTCTTCTTCGATCAGAACGCCGTAATCTTTAGCCACTTGCTTCGTGATATCGGAAGCCAATGGGAAGTTCAATTGGCCCAGACCATTGCTGTCTACAGGTGTGTTGATCCATGCTTTGTGGCTGTGTACGGAGTCTACGCTCACGCCAAGGATTTCTGTATCCAAAGCTTTGAATTGCTCGGAAGCAACGCTCAAAGCTGTAATTTCAGTTGGGCACACAAATGTGAAGTCCAAAGGATAAAAGAAGAATACAAGCCATTTGCCACGATAATCGGACAGTTTAACGGAACCAAAGTCTTGTCCGTCTCCCGATACTGTTTCCATTGCGAAATCCGGTGCTGGTCTACCTACCAAACGTTCTGCCATAACTAAAAATTCCTCCTTTGGGATTATGTAAGCAACCTTGCGGATTGCTCATCATCAAGAAAAACGCGTACGCTTTTCCTGTAATTAAAATGATTTGAACCTTGATAACAAGTACAAGTAAAATGTTATCATCCGGACTTCCCAAAGTCAAGATTATAAACATTATTTTTTTATAATCATTATAAATAAGGATTTTTCGTGGCAAAAATAATAAAGGAACAGCCCTCTGTACATTCCATAACTGGAAACAAAGGGCTGCCTGTAGTTGGTAATATAATTACGCTTGTTTCTGAATAGCCGCCACGATCAAATCGCCCATTTCGGTCGTGCTGATCGCTGTGCTCTTGTCTACAGCAATATCACTTGTGCGGTGTCCTGCGTTCAATACATCCGACACAGCTGCTTCAATGGCATCCGCACCTTCTGCATAACCAAAGGTTGTGCGGAACATCAACGCCAAAGAGAGAATGGTTGCAATCGGATTAGCGAGGCCTTGACCTGCGATATCCGGTGCGGAACCATGTACCGGTTCATAGAGTCCGAAGCTGCCCTCTCCCAGTGAAGCAGATGCAAGCATACCGATGGAACCTGTCAGCATAGCTGCTTCATCACTCAAGATATCTCCAAACATGTTTTCCGTTACGATGACATCGAAGCTGGACGGACGACGCAGCAATTGCATTGCGCAGTTGTCTACCAGTACATGCTCCAGTTCAACATCCGGATAATCCGGTGCTACCCGGTTCACAACTTCACGCCAGAGACGGGAAGTTTCCAATACGTTGGCTTTGTCTACAGAAGCCAGCTTTTTGCGACGTCCTTGCGCAATTTCGAATGCCTGACGAACGATCCGCTCCACTTCTGTTACATTATATGCACATGTATCCACAGCCTCTTCGCCCTGTGCACTTTCACGTCTGAACTTCTCTCCGAAGTAGATCCCACCTGTCAATTCACGTACCACCATCAGATCTGTACCTTCCAGTATTTCAGGCTTCAGAGTTGAAGCATCCTTCAGGCAATCAAATACGACAGCCGGACGCAGATTGGAGAACAATCCAAGTGCTTTTCGAATACCCAGCAGGCCTGTTTCCGGGCGAAGCTCTTTGCTGTTGTTATCCCATTTAGGACCACCAACCGCTCCAAGCAGAACTGCATCTGCACTTTTACATACGCTCAGTGTTTCTTCAGGAAGAGGTGTACCCTTCTCATCAATCGCGATTCCACCAAACAGGGCATGCTCTGTCTCAAAACGATAACCGAATACTTCCTCCGTACGTTTAAGAACTTTCTCAGCCTCAGCTACGACTTCAGGGCCGATTCCGTCACCTGCAATAACTGCAATTTTTTTCACGTCTGCCATTGGGTTGTCCACTCCTTATATTTCATTCATTAATTATTCATAAAGTAACGTCTCATATTAACTCTCTCTTTTGTATCATATTCCAAGGTCATTTGACCAAGATATACAATCTATGACTTTAATAGATTTTACCTATAAGCCAATAGAGATTGGCCTTTCCAAGTTGTTCTGACCTCCCGGCTGGGTTAAAATATAGCTGAATTCAAATCAGGTACGCAGGAGGGATAAGCAACATGCAATATTCGTATTTGGGTAAATCAGGCCTCAAGGTCAGCAGAATCTGTCTCGGTACCATGAATTTTGGGCCTGCTACAGATGAAAAAGAAGCTTTTCGAATTATGGACGCAGCACTTGATGCAGGCGTGAACTTTTTTGATACCGCTAACATCTATGGCTGGGGTGAGAATTCCGGTCTTACCGAAGAAATTATCGGACGCTGGTTCAACCAGGGTGGTGGCAGACGTGAGAAAGTCGTTCTGGCCACCAAAGTCTATGGCTCCATGCATGATGATACAGATGGTCCCAACAACGAAGCTGGCCTCTCCGCCTACAAAATCAGACGGCATCTCGAGGGTTCCCTCCGCCGCTTACAGACCGATCATATTGAGCTGTACCAGATGCATCATGTAGACCCTGCCATATCATGGGACGAGCTGTGGGGTTCGTTCGAGAATGCCGTTCATCAGGGTAAAATCGGTTATGTAGGATCAAGTAACTTTGCTGCATGGCAGATTGCAATCGCTCAAAGCGAAGCCAAGAATCGTCATTTCCTCGGCCTGGTTTCCGAACAACATAAATATAGTCTCAACTGTCGTTTGCCTGAGTTGGAAGTACTGCCCGCTGCCAAAGAGCTGGGCCTCGGCGTCATTCCATGGAGTCCACTGGATGGTGGTTTACTGGGACGTAACGCTCTGCAGAAGGTGGAAGGAACACGCAGCGGGGGGATCGCTGGACGGATCGAGCAGCAGCAAACTCAGCTTGAAGACTTTGCCGCACTGTGTCGTGATCTCGGTGAACCACAGGATACGGTGGCTTTGGCATGGGTTGCAGCCAATCCTGCAGTGACCGCCCCGATTATCGGACCACGTACGCTGGAGCAGTTTGAGACCGCACTCAAATGTCTGGACGTGACATTGGATGAAGCTGTGCTCAAACGTCTGGATGAGATTTTCCCAGGTCCAGGTGGACATGCACCTAATGCATACGCGTGGTAATAGCTTGATAGCGTAAGTCAATGTAATGATAACCGTAAAATATTCACTGTGTTTCACTGCCATAATTATATAAATACAAGCAAAAGAGTCTGACCCTCCACAGGAGAGTCAGACTCTTTACGTACCTCACTAAACGTAACAAAGCAAGCCGAGACGATCTTCTATATCCATTAAATTAAAGATTGATCATTCTAGCAGCATACATGTATCTCGGCTTATAGTTCAGTTCAATGAAGGGTGCGTGCTTCTTGCATCGGAGCCTACAGGTTAACGTTTACACGGTTCGTATATGTCTTGCGCTTCTCAATCAATTGATTCAGGCCGTCTACATAGGCACGTGCACTTGCACCCAATATATCTGTGCTTACGCCGCGTCCTTGTACCGAAACCTGATTCTGAGTCAGCACAACATGTACTTCACCCAATGCATCCTTACCATGCGTTACCGATTTGATGGAGTAGTCAGACAACGTTACGTCTTCCCCACTCACTTGGTCAATCGCATTGTAGATTGCATCTACCGATCCATTACCCTCTGCTTGCTTCTCAAGCGTATCCCCGTCAAGCGTTGCAATGCGGACTTTGGCCGTTGGTACCGATTCATCTCCGTACGTTACGAAGATGGATTCCAGTTTATACACCTCAGGTGCATCCTGCAATTTCTCTTCGATTACGGCAAGCAGATCTTCGTCAGTCACTTCTTTTTTCTTATCAGCCAGATCTTTGAACTGGGCGAAAGCCCGATTCAATGCTTCTTCTTCCAGCTCATATCCCAGATCAATCAACCGCTCACGGAAGGCATGCCGACCAGAATGTTTACCCAGTACAAGCTTGCTTTCCTTCAGACCGATGGACTCTGGAGTCATAATCTCATACGTTGTTTTTTCCTTCAGCATGCCGTCCTGGTGAATGCCGGATTCATGTGCGAAGGCATTTGCCCCAACAATGGCTTTGTTTCCAGGCACAACCATACCTGTCAAACGACTAACCAAACGACTGGTCCGTGCAATTTCAGACAGCTGCAGCGATGTTTTTGCCTGGAAAAATTCCTGACGTGTCTCCAGTGCCATAGCAATTTCCTCGATCGCCGTGTTCCCCGCACGTTCACCGATGCCATTGATCGTACCTTCGATCTGATCGGCTCCATTGAGAATGGCTGCAAGTGTATTGGCCGTCGCCATACCCAAGTCATTATGGCAGTGGGCACTCAGCTGTACCTTTTCAATACCGTGTACATTCTCCTTGAGATGTTTGAAAATGTTTCCGTATTCATATGGGCTCAGGTAACCAACCGTATCCGGAATATTCACGACGGCTGCACCTTCTTCAACAGCCATATTCACCATTTCCACGAGGAAATCATACTCGGTACGACCTGCATCCTCAAGGGAGAATTCAATCTTCGAGAATGTTTTCTTGGCATAACGAATTGCGGAACGAGCTGTATCCAGTACCTGCGCTTTGTCCATGCGCAATTTATGTTGGCGGTGAATAGGCGAAGTTGCCAGGAAAACGTGAATGCACGGGTCCTGCGCACCTTTAAGTGCTTCCTTAACCGCATCAATGTCTTGCTCTCTGGAACGGGACAAGCCAATTACAGTCACATTTTTGACCGCATTTGCTACTGCATTGACAGCTGCCAGGTCACCTGGAGATGCCGCCGGGAAACCCGCTTCCATCCGGTCAATGCCAAGCCGCTCGAGCTGATGGGCAATTTCCACCTTTTCACGAGTGTTCAGATTGACTCCCGGGGATTGCTCTCCATCACGCAGCGTTGTGTCAAATACATAGATTTTACGCACGCTTCGCACCTCCTGTACTTGTTATTATATGTTTCTCTGAACCAGCAATAGCGGCTCACGCATAAGCACGGCCGCTATTCCCAGTTAAAGCTCTAAGTTTACTTGAATACCTTAAAGTGCATGTTCTAGAAGTTAATGCTTACTTCTTGATCCAGTGCATCATCTCACGCAATTGTCCGCCAACCACTTCGATTGGGTGTTCAGCTTCGTTACGACGAGTTGCTGTCAGGAATGCACGTCCGGATTGGTTTTCCAGAATGAAGTCGCGTGCGAATTTACCTTGTTGGATATCCGTCAGCACTTCTTTCATTGCTTTCTTCGTATCTTCAGTTACAACGCGAGGTCCAGTTACATAGTCACCGTATTCAGCTGTGTTACTAATGGAATCACGCATGCTTGAAAGTCCGCCTTCATACATCATGTCAACGATCAGCTTCAGCTCGTGCAGACATTCGAAGTATGCCATTTCAGGAGCGTAACCCGCTTCTGTCAATGTTTCGAATCCAGCTTTTACCAATGCACTCACGCCACCACACAGAACAGCTTGCTCACCGAACAGATCTGTTTCTGTTTCTTCACGGAAGGAAGTTTCGATAACCCCTGCGCGTGTACAACCGATACCTTTAGCATAAGCCAAACCGATTTCTTTAGCTTTACCTGTTGCATCTTGCTCAATCGCGATCAGGCCTGGTACACCAAAACCTTCCACATAAGTACGACGTACCATGTGACCTGGGGACTTAGGAGCTACCAGCAATACATCGCTGTTTTTTGGAGCAACGATTTGACCGAAATGAACGTTGAAACCGTGTGAGAAGAGCAATGCAGCGCCTTCTTTCAGGTTTGGTTCGATTTCGTTTTTGTATACAGAAGCTTGAGTTTCGTCTGGCAGCAAGATTTGAACTACATCTGCGCGGCTTGTTGCTTCAGCCGGGGACAGAACTTCAAATCCGTCATTTTTTGCAGTGTCGAAGGATTTACCTTCACGAAGTCCGATGACTACATTCAATCCGCTATCACGAAGGTTTTGAGCTTGGGCGTGGCCCTGGCTACCATAACCGATTACCGCGATCGTTTTTCCTTTCAATACGTTAAGCTCTGCATCCTGTTCATAATAAGTAGTTACTGGCATGTTTATAAGTCCTCCTTTGTATTGTAAAGAACCCTTCATTAATGAGCGGGTGTCTCAAGGGACCGACTCGCTTGGAGTGTCAAAAGCATCTCTGGTCTGATCCGATCCGTTCAGACACCCGCCCATTAATGCGGGAATGTAGCTATATTTTCAAGCGTTACATCACTAAAATGTTAAATTACAACTGTAAAGGGACTGACACTCACATAAGATCAACTGTATATGTTAGCTAACCGCCGTCCCTCTTCATTCATTATAGCTTTATACGTTGCCGCGTACCAATGCAGTAATGCCTGTACGGGACAATTCGCGAATGCCATATGGCTTGAGCAATTCAATCATAGCATCAATTTTGTCCGTATCTCCGACTACTTGAACGATCAGGCTGCCTGGACCAACATCTACAACGGATGCGCGGAATGTTTCTACCACACCCAGAATTTCAGGACGCTCGGAAGGCTCTGCTTTCACTTTAATCAAAGCAAGTTCACGGGCTACCATCGGTTTCAGGCTGAAATCAACCACTTTAATAACATCGATGATTTTGTACAATTGTTTCTCAATCTGCTCCAGCGTTTTATCGTCACCAATGGTGACAATAACCATCCGGGAGAGTCCAGGTTCTTCCGATTGACCTACTGTAATGCTCTCAATGTTAAATCCGCGTCGACCGAACAACCCTGATACCCGCTGAAGGACGCCTGGCTGATCGTTTACCAATATTGAAATCGTATGTCTAATCATTCGTCCGCATCCCCCATCAGCATTTGATCAATTGTTGCTCCCTGCGGAACCATTGGGTACACATTTTCATCCTTGCGTACTACGAATTCTACAACGACTGGTCCCGGTGTATCCAAAGCTTCCTGCCAAGCACGCGCTGCTTCTTCTTTATTCGTTGCACGCAATCCTTTCACACCATATGCTTCAGCCAGTTTTACAAAATCCGGACTTCCTGCCAGATCAATGTGGCTGTACCGGTTCTCATAGATGAGTTCCTGCCATTGGCGAACCATTCCGAGTACCTGATTGTTAATGATCACAATTTTTACCGGTATATTGTTAATAGCACAGATTGCGAGTTCTTGGGAACACATCTGCATTCCGCCGTCACCGTTAATGGAGATAACGAGTCTGTCCGGATTGGCCATCTGAGCACCAATTGCAGAAGGGAATCCAAAGCCCATCGTTCCGAGACCACCCGAAGTTACCCATGAACGTGGTTGATTAAACTTGTAATACTGTGCCGCCCACATCTGATGTTGTCCCACATCCGTAGTCACAATCGCTTCACCTTTGGTTGTATCATTCAACATTTCAACAACCCACTGCGGTTTCAGCACTTCGTCTGAATCCGTATAGCTGTACGGCTTCTCTTGTTTCCACTGTTTGATCTGGTCTCTCCATGCATCTGCACGCTCTGCACGTCCAACTTCTTTGTTGGCTATTTCAAGTACGGTCTTCACATCACCAACGATTGGAATATCAGTTGCAATGTTTTTACCAATCTCAGCCGGATCAATATCGATATGAACGATTTTGGCATGTGGAGCGAATCCGTCCAGCTTGCCTGTTACCCGATCATCGAATCGTGCGCCGATATTAATCAGCAGATCCGACTGTTGGATGGCCAGGTTGGATGTGTATGTTCCGTGCATTCCTGGCATCCCTGTCCATAGTTCATGCCCACTTGGGAATGCGCCTAGACCAAGGAGAGTAGTCGTAATTGGAATGCCTGTCTTCTCAACAAACTCGAACAGTTCTTCATGTCCTCCCGAGTATACCACACCGCCACCAGCCAGTATCATTGGACGTTCTGCTTCCTGAATGGCCTGAGCCAAACGGTCAACCTGCAGTTTGTTTGGTACTGTCCGTGGATTGTACCCCCTTAATGTAACAGGTTCAGTACTTGGTTCAAACAAGGTTTTGTTGGCTGATACATCTTTCGGGATGTCTATCAGTACAGGACCTTTACGGCCAGTGTTGGCAATATGGAACGCCTCATGAATGATACTCGACAAATCCTTAACATCTTTTACCAGATAGCTGTGTTTGGTGATCGGCATTGTAATCCCGGTAATATCTGCTTCCTGGAAAGCATCCGAGCCGATCAGGCTGGAATTAACATTTCCCGTAATGACAACCAGCGGCACAGAATCCATATATGCCGTGGCTATTCCAGTAACCAGATTGGTTGCTCCCGGCCCGGAGGTAGCGATACAAACACCAACTTTGCCGCTTGCACGTGCATATCCGTCAGCTGCATGAATTGCACCTTGTTCGTGACGGGTTAAGACGTGTTTGAAATCCTCGAAACCATACATTGCATCGTAAATGTACAACACCGCGCCACCCGGGTAACCAAATACGCAATCCACACCTTCAAGCAACAAGCTTCTCAGCAGAATCTCGGAACCGCTAATGACCTCCGGCTTCATCCATTTTTCACGTAATTCATCTGTCGATCGTACTTCTGGAATTTGAGCTCCCATTAGTCATCCTCCTCTCGGAATTTACACCATTCTGACATTTAAAGTTACAAAAAAAACCTTCCATCCCCTGCAAACAAGTTCATGCTTGCGAGGGACGAAAGGTTATCGCTTCCGTGGTACCACCCAACTTTGCCCGAAATTTCGCAATAACGGACCTTACCAGGTACAACAAAACGAATAGCTCAAACGAACATAGTCGTTTCCCATACCTGTTGTCTGTAACGCAGACATACGATTTTCCCTAATACGCGAAAGGAGTGACATCCAGTGCTTTTCAGGAAAACAGCTCCGAGGTGAGCTCGTATATAAGGGATAATGGTGGTGGTTTCAGCAATTCCAGCCACTCTCTGAACAAAAGAGCCCTTAAAACTTCGTCCTCTTCATAGCCGATGAAATATTCTCGTTAAATGTTAGGAACATTATATGATTCCTCCAACCGATAAGTCAATACCTGTTTTGCATAAAAATTCAGAGAACTTTCCTTCCTCCCTCTCCAGCCTATAAGGTTGCCCTAATCCCAGCGCTTCATTCAGTCACCTTTTATCTTGCCTCGGGCATAGGATATACGAGCAGCACGACTGGTCCTGAAAGGAGGCTCCGCATGGTGATTCGGCAACGCACATCCAAGCTGGATGATGGCGCCATCATGAAGCTGATTGACACTCAACTTGTTCCTTTATCCCATATGAGCGAAAAGGAAATAAATAAAATCCGCAAAGAAATACCCCTGCGAATGAACAGGGGCATGACCTTTGTTGTCTCGCCGGAGCCAGACAAAGCTGCTGTGGCATTCATCCATTTTCTCATGCATGGGGAATTGCTATATGTCGATATGATGGCCGTTAGTCCGAAAGAACAACGCAAACGATACGGGCAAACTTTGTTGCTCAAAGCAGAGAGCTTTGCGGCATCCAGGGGTTGTCGAAGATCTAAAGTGATGGTGGATGAGGGAAATACCAAAGGACTTCAGTTTTATCAAAAAAATGGATACAGCGCGATTCGATACATCATGATCAGCCGCTGCTACGAATTGGAAAAAACATTATAGAATGTCCTAGAAAAATCCTGGTGGGCGTGGACCTGGACCATAAGGGCCGAATCCAGGACCAGGTCCATATCCGCCACCAGGTCCTCCAGGTCCATATCCCGGTCCGTAGCCTGGACCATATCCAGGGCCTGGTTTTGGTCCAGGTCCATATCCGGGACCGAAGCCGGGACCACCTCCATAAGCATAAGGCAGTGTGGCAATAGCGAGCAGATCAAACAATACCAGTGGCAGAATCGCTTTTGTACGTACTTTTTTGCCATTCAAACGCTTGAGTACCAGTTTGTTGCCCGATACTTTCAACAGCTTTCCCGTAACCCGAGTGCCGTCTTTTTTGATTGCAACAATATTTTTGCCTATTAATTTCATCGCTTCATCACGCGTAACTTGTTGTTTCATACTTTCCCCTCCTCCTCGGATCGTTCAAAACAGTGTATTCGTCCATCACTGAATTCGCCTGTTTCTTTGTCCCTACCTGAAAATATGGGTATCTGCACGAGAACCAAGTTAAACGTCAAAAAGCGGCTTTGTGACGCTCAAGAAAACAAAAAAAGGGCCCGCATAAGGCGGGCCCTTTGTCAAAACTCTGAATAGCTAAACTGATATGGAAAAGGTTTTTACCTTTTACCCGGATCATATGCTTCACCGAGTGCAGACGGAGCCGAAGAACGTCCAACCGCTGCAACGAGAACGATGATGGTAAGCAGGTAAGGCAACATAAAAATAATTTCCTGGGGAATACTTTGTGACCATTCAAACAACTGTACATAATTTCGGATCGCTTGTGAGAATCCAAAGAAGACAGCCGCACCAAAGGCACCAATCGGATTCCACTTACCAAAGATCATAGCTGCAATGGCAATATAACCTTGGCCGGAAACCGTATTGTGTGAGAATGTACCCGTAGTCGTCAACGTAATCGCAGCTCCACCAATGGCCGCAAGCGCACCACTGATCATAACGCCAATATAGCGATAACGAAGCACTTTAACACCAACCGTATCAGCCGCACTTGGATGTTCACCTACAGAACGAAGGCGCAGACCAAATGGCGTTTTGAACATGATGTAATACGTCAGGAATACGAACAGAATGGCCAGATATGTTGTTGGATATACGTTCTTGAAGAAGGCTTCTCCAAGCAAAGGAATGTCTTTCAACAATGGCACATCAAACTTGCTGAAGCCTTGAACCAACGGTGAATCACCAGAACCTTCAAACAACAGTTTAACCAAGTACAACGTACTTCCTGCTGCCAAAAAGTTAATGACGATACCACTGATAATCTGGTCTGCCTTAAATGTGATAGACGCAACGGCATGAATCAGAGATACCAGTACGCCCAATACAATCGCGAGCAAAACCCCCATCCAGGCCGATGTCGTTCCTCCCATGCCCGCTTCTTGAGCATAATGCGCCCCGATTCCAGCTGCAAAGGCACCAAAGACCATAAAACCTTCAAGTCCAAGGTTGGTTACACCTGATTTTTCCGAAAAAATTCCGCCGAGTGATGCAAAAATCAATGCCGTAGCAAAGACAAGCGTCGTATTGATAATTTGCCCAATTGTCAACAAGTCCATCTACAACACCTTCTCTTTCTTACGCTTCGAATAGAACGGTTTAAGTATCCAGCGCACGATGCCTTGTGCCGCAATGAAGAAGATAATCGAACCGATCACAATCCGAATAATCTCAGGCGGAACATCCGCAGCAAAACTCATACCTGCAGATCCGTACGTGAGGGTACCAAACAACACTGCCCCCAATAACACCCCAAACGGATGATTCAAACCAATCAGGGCAACTGCAATTCCGTCAAAGCCTGTTCCTGGTGAACCCGACATTACGGTTTGGTATTGGAACACACCAAGAACCTGGAATGCACCACCAAGACCGGCAAGCATACCACTGATAAACATCGCTTTTACGATATTCCGGTTAACATGCATACCTGCATATTCAGCCGCATTAGGGTTGTAACCTACCGCACGGATTTCATAACCTTGTTTTGTTTTCCACATATAGATATAAAAGAGCACAGCCATCACAAGGGCAATCAACGTCCCCATGTGTACACGGGAATTGCCCATCAGCTCAGAAAGCCATGTCAAACTAATCGAAGCCGATTCGCTGATATCCACGGAACGATTCTCGCCCTTCAACAGCAAGAATTGGCGAACGATAAGGTTGGCGAGATATAGACCAATCCAGTTCAACATGATACTGCTGATAACTTCATTGACCCCACGTGCCGCCTTCAGATAACCAGCAATAGCGGCCCACAGACCACCAAACAATGCACCGGCAATCAAAGCCAGTGGCGCATGAAGGTAGATCGGCAAACCTGCAAATTTAACACCAACAAATGTTGCAGCGGTCATACCAACGAGAAATTGACCTTCTCCCCCGATATTAAACAATCCTGCACGTGATGCAAATGCAAATGCAAGTCCAGTCATAATTAGTGGTGTCATTTCCCGTACTGCTTCACCAAAGTTGTACATGTCACCAAATACCTTGGTGAACAGTGCACCATAGGCTTCAATTGGATTGTAGCCACCAATCAGCATGACAACTCCACCGAGAATAAGACCCATAATAATAGCTACTACAGGCAAAATAAATGAATCTCGGGTAAACCATTTCAATACGTTATTCATGCGCAGTACCTCTCTTTTGGGTGCTGCCCGCCATCATCAAGCCGAGCTCCCTGTCATTGGTTTCTTCCGGCAGCACCTCGCCAACGATCTGGCCTTCATAAATAACAGCAATTCGGTCAGATACATTGATAATCTCATCAAGCTCAAATGAAATCAGCAGAACAGCCTTCCCTTGATCGCGCTGTGCAATCAGTTGCTTTTGCACGAACTCAATAGCCCCTACATCCAAACCACGTGTTGGTTGCGCAGCAATAAGCAGTTCAGGGTTTTTATCTACCTCACGGGCGATAATGGCCTTTTGCTGGTTTCCTCCGGACAAGGACCGAGCTTTGGTCTCGATGCTTGGTGTACGCACGTCAAATGCCTCAACAAGCCGCTTCGCCTGCTGTTTGATGGCATCGAAGTTAAGGAACCCTTTACGGGTGTATGGTGCTTTATAATACGATTCCAGAACGATATTTTCACTCACTGAAAAATCAAGTACAAGTCCGTGTTTATGGCGATCTTCCGGAATGTGGGCTACACCCGACTCCGAGATATGGCGCGGAGAATGATTGGACAGCTCCTTGCCCTCCAAAAGAATTGAACCGCTCTCTACTTTACGAAGTCCAGTAAGGGCTTCAATCAGTTCACTTTGGCCGTTACCATCCACGCCTGCGATTCCGACAATCTCTCCTGCACGTACGTTCAGGTTAAGTTGGTTCAGAACCGAAATACCTTCTTTATTCTTAGCCGTTAATTTACTGACTTCGAGCACATTGGCTCCAGGTGTAGCCGGTTTTTTGTCCACTTTGAATGTGACATTCCGCCCCACCATTTTCTCTGCCAACTCATTCGGATTTGTTTCCGAAGTTTTGACCGAATCAATCACTTTACCCCGTCGAATAATCGTTACCGTATCGGAGATTTCCATGATTTCTTTCAGTTTGTGCGTGATCAAAATAATGGATTTTCCTTCAGATACAAGCTTCTTCATGATGATCATCAGCTCTTTGATCTCTTGAGGAGTCAATACAGCTGTAGGCTCGTCAAAAATCAGAATGTCTGCACCGCGATACAACGTTTTAACAATCTCTACACGTTGCTGCATTCCGACAGAAATATCATGAATTTTGGCATGAGGATTCACTTTAAGTCCATACTGTTCGGAAAGACGCTGAACTTCAGCGGCTGCTTTTTTATAGTTAATATTGAGACCCTTCGTTGGTTCAGATCCCAAAATAATGTTCTCTGTTACCGTGAACGGCTGTACAAGTTTAAAGTGCTGATGCACCATGCCTATGCCAAGATCGATCGCTCGATTAGGGCTGTCGATGATGACAGGCTTGCCATTCACTTCAATGGAACCTTCATCTGGCTGATAGAGACCAAATACAATATTCATCAACGTTGACTTACCAGCGCCGTTTTCGCCCAGTAGCGCATGGATCTCGCCTTTACGAAGCTGAAGGCTGATGGCGTCGTTGGCAACAATGCCTGGGAAACGCTTCGTAATTTGTTTTAACTCAACGACGGGGGTTGCTGCACCCATGTAATCACCCTTATAACTGATATAGTGTGGTTCCGCAAACGTAAAAAAAAACGTCTATCGACGTACTTTCAAAGAAGACAGACCGCGCTTAGCTGAAGTTTTTCTTGCGAGAATCGAATGGTTCAGCTCATTAAGAACATATCAATTCCATTATTTTAAGAAAAGCTCCTACCGGAGCGTTGGTGCACAGTGACCTTGTACAATTGTTATGATGACTTGATCAAATGTTCCTGTTCTTGCAATCATAAGGCCGGTCAAGACCGGCCCCAATGATTATTCATTTGCGACTAAGATCAAAATTACTCTGTAGGAACTTTGATTTCGCCGCTGATGATTTTTTCTTTGTACTCTTCCACTTTTGCAAGTGTATCAGCAGATACATTGGCAGTAGAAGTATCAGCAATACCTACGCCGTTTTCTTTCAAAGTCAGGTTCTCGGAACCGCCAGCGAATGTACCATCAACTACTTCTTTGTTAACGCGCTTAACTGCTTCGTCAACTTTTTTGATCATGGAAGTCAAAGTGATCTCATCACCAAACTCAAGAGATTGGTCTTTGTCCACACCGATAACCCATACATCTTGACCTTGTTTCTTACGAGCACTTGCTTCGTTAAACACACCATTACCTGTTGCGCCAGAAGCGTGGAAGATAATATCTACGCCTTCATTGTAAAGTGTCGCTGCTGCTGCTTTACCCAAGTCAGGTTTATCAAATGCACCTGTGTAGTTAGAAATGAATTGAGCATCAGGGTTAACTGCTTTAACGCCTTCTCTGAATCCTACTTCAAACTTTTTGATCAGTGGGCTTTCCATACCACCTACAAAACCAATTTTGTTGGATTTTGTTGTCAGACCAGCCACAACACCAACCAGGTAAGATCCTTCTTCTTCAGCAAATGTTACGGATTTAACGTTAGGAGCATCAACAACACTGTCGATGATCGCGAGTTTGGAATCAGGGTTTTGCTCAGCTACAGTCTTGATTGCATCAGCCAATTGGAAACCGATACCCCAAGTCAGATCATATCCACCTTTGACGAATTCGTTCAAGTTAGGAATGTACTCTTCATCGGATTTACTTTGCAGGTATTTAACTGCTACACCTGTTTCTGTTTCAGTCGCTTGCAGAGCTTCCCAAGCGGATTGGTTAAAGGATTTGTCATTAACTCCACCTACGTCAGTAACCATACCGATTTTGAGATCGGATTTCGCTTCAGTGGGAGTTCCACCTGTATCTCCTCCGGCATTTGTTTCTTCTTTCGGTTTGCTACCGCAACCCGCGAGCATAACCGATACCGCCAGCAACATTACCAAAGACAAGCTGAGCATCTTTTTCATTTCTCTTTTTCCCCCTTAATGATATATCCCTCATTCCAATCCAGCCTACAATTGAACGGTTAACAGATAGCAGAAATGACTTTTATGCAGAATGTATGGTTTCTTCGACATTAAAAGCGCATTTTCACCCTTGTGGCATCCTATCATCTGTCGAAAAACCGAACATTATGACATGGAGAGAAAAATCTAGGACTAGCCTACTAGAGGTGATTATACAATCAACCAGTGTTAAAATCCAGATGTTTCATCACCAAATATCACATATTTTTGTTCTTTTTTTATTGAAAACGCTTAATAATTTAGCGTTTTAACACACTAACGTTACAACGATGTGATGTTATATCACAAAAACATATCGTGAACTTTAGTGATGAGTGGGATTCACCTGTATTCATTTGTATTATTTCACCGTTCGTATTTTATGTATTCTCATGGACGGTTATTCAACCAGTTATCTGGTTTCATTGTTCCCCTCCAGACTACAGCCTATTCGCTCTACTCATTCAGAGATTCATCTTCGAATTTCTTCCAAGCCGTAAAAAAAGCCGCCATATAGGTACGGCGGCTTGGATCATACAATTTAAGCGTTGATTTTGCCTTTAGCTACAGTAGCCAAAGAGTTGAACGCATTGATGTCGTTAACGGCCAGATCAGCCAACATTTTGCGGTTCATGTCTACTCCAGCAAGTTTCAAACCATGGATCAGTTTGTTGTAAGACAAACCATTCATACGTGCTGCTGCATTGATACGAACGATCCACAGTCTGCGGAAGTTACGTTTCGTGTTGCGACGGTCACGGTATGCGTATACCAGGGATTTCATTACTTGCTCGTTAGCTGTTTTAAAGATACGGTGTTTGGAACCGAAATAACCTCTTGCCAGTTTCAAAACCTTTTTATGACGACGACGTACTACAAAACCGCCTTTTACTCTTGCCATATTAAAGAACCTCCCAAATAAATATAAATATATCCGTGGTATGTGTACGGCCGTAGCCGATCCCCCATACGGAATGTACTAATTAGAATTAGCCTTTCAAGTTAGCCAAACCTTGTTTCAAACGTCTAACATCCCCGGCAGCCATAACTGGGTTACCGTTCAGAACGCGCTTAGCACGTTTGGATTTGTGGGAAAGCAAGTGGTTTTTGTGAGCTTTGTAACGAAGGACTTTACCGGAACCGGTAATTTTGAAGCGTCCTTTCAAACTGCTGTGTGTTTTCATTTTAGGCATTTTGTGTTTCCTCCTCCAATGTTATCAGGCTTTAGGAGCCAAGATCATGATCATACTGCGGCCTTCCAATTTTGGTTGACGTTCAACAGTACAAAGTTCTGCAACTTCTACCTTAACGCGCTCCAAAATCCGTTGACCAATCGCGGCATGTGCAATTTCACGTCCGCGATAACGAACAGAACATTTCACTTTGTCGCCTTCGTTCAAAAACTTAACTACATTACGAAGCTTCGTTTGATAATCGTGCTCCTCAATATTGGAACGGAACCATACTTCTTTAATATCAACAATTTTCTGGTTCTTACGGGCTTCTTTATCTTTCTTTTGTTGCTCATAGCGGAATTTGCCATAGTCCATAATACGACACACCGGCGGTTTAGCCTGTGGTGCCACATTGACCAGATCCAAATTCAGGTCAATCGCCATTTGCAGTGCTTCGCGAATGGGCGTAATCCCAATTTGTTCTCCTTCAGCTCCGACAAGGCGTACTTCCTTCGCCCGAATCTCATCATTAATCATGTGATCTTTACTAATAATCGTCCACCTCCAGGTCATTTTGAATATCCAGTTAAACAAAAATAAAAGGGATGCCGGTCAAGCTACCGACATCCCTGTAATCAACACAATTCTTCATGAGTATACACTTCATAAATTATTGGGATCGTTGACCAGCCAACATGTTTGTTGATCAGGTGAGAAGTCGGACTTCTGCTTGTGATTCCATTTCTATTCGTTTTAAGGCACTTGAATACTATATCACCCACAAAACACATTGTCAACATTCTTCACAACATTTTTTTTGTGAATTATACATTTGTGATATCAGATGTCAACAAGGTATCGCATGCAAGTTCCTTACCCTTGTTTGCTTTGCACCTCATCCAACCGCACAACACGTGTATGTTGAGTGTGGCTCCACTGTTTGTTGTTCTGCGTAAAGAAAGCGTAGAACGTAATCGGGTACCAAGACAGCAGGTAGATCGGGAACAAAATCAGATATAGATAAACTTTGGCAAAGGTAACCTTCTCCAGCGCCATGGACAACAGGAACGTCAGAATGTTCAAACCAATAGCCACGAACCCAACCCATAGCGGGAAGTATCCATAAATATTAGCAATGTGCGGACCACTGAATATAGCCATGTCTACCCACATCACAGCCGTCATCAGGAACGTAAGCAATACCACATAGACATTGGCTCCATAGATAGCAAGGTCGAATTTCACCAGGCTTCTTTCCTTAATGGACTGCCATAGCAACGGGAAGAAGTATCTACGCGCAACTGTAAAGTGACCTTGCATCCAGCGCAGACGTTGTCTCGCTGAAGCTTTGAATGTTAATGGCTTCTCATCAAATACTTTGGCGTCATAGTTGAAAACAGGATACACATTACGTTGCACACTGCGCATCGTAAATTCCAAATCCTCAACCAGACTTGTTGCACCCCAACCAATTTCCTTCAACAGGTTGGTCTCAAAGCACATTCCGGTTCCTCCGAGGAAATTCGCCATATTCAAGTTATGACGAGACAACTGCCACAGACGGTTGATGTACCAGTAAGATACACCATAAGCTGCAGTAATCCAGGAATCCTCCGGATTTTTCGTATCAATGTATCCTTGGATAACACGCGAACCATTGTTCAAGTCATCATTCATCTCAAGCAAGAAGTTACGGTCAACCAGGTTATCCGCGTCAAACATAACAACTGCGTCATACTGACGTGGCAATTTCCACAGGTACTTAAGCATCCATTCGATGGCGTACCCTTTACCTCTTAAATCGGCATTGGTACGTACACAGGCGTTTAATCCATGCTCTCTGACAATTTGAGCCGTTCCATCCGTACAGTTGTCACAGATGACAAACACATCGTACAGATCTTCCGGATAATCAAGTTGTTTCAAGTTCTCCATCAAGGCACCAATGACTTGTTCCTCATTGTGTGCTGCGACGAGAACAGCGAATGATTTTGTCGCCGGATAATGTTTCTTTTTCTTTTTCTTAATCAGACCGAACAGCGAAAACGTGAATTGGTACACGGCTAGCAGTGCCAGAATGACCTGCATCGTGACGAATATAGCGTCCAACATCGTTCTCTGTTACCCCCTTTTTTTCAAACCCCAGTTTACTCAAGCATTTCTCTTCCTGATTCTGCAATTTATTTTTTTTTGATCTGCAGAATATGACCCTGTTTCTTTTGTGTACTACGTGAATATATCAGGCAATGTTTCAAAGCTTGGTTGCTATCAGTTGGCTGCTTTATCGATTCTGTATCCTTTTCAGTCATTTGTCAAAACCCCAATTCCACTTTCTGAAGCAGAAATGTGATCTTTAAACGCTGAATAGACACTTCGTGATACCACAACCTCGCATTCATGCCTGTTATATCTTATTTTCAGCCGTTTACTTGATTTTTATTTCTAAAGTCCCTGCTTTTTTCATCAGCATGTTATTCTTCGTCAGAGGCTCTATAACAAATAACGCAAACAGAACTCAAAAAGTTTGAAACAGAACTCACATTTTTTTACCTCATTTCAGCCATGTTGAATCATTGTATCTTTTTTGGTTGACCCAAGTCAAAAAGTTAAGATGGGTATATATCCACTCTTTAACATGAATTTTACTTTCTTTACATGGGTTCTTCTTGAAAAGGACAACATTTAAAAATATGATAAACATATACCTGAAATAACCTCAAGTTCACGAAAAACGGTTATATACTAATCAGGACGAAACCGGATGCAGAAAATCACCGGAAATAATGCCGCCATTACGGGCGGCCTGACTGGCAGGAGGCCAATATGAGCCGTTTATTCTTAAAGTTTCAAGATTATGATCGAAATGTTTTTATGTGGATCAACGGCCGACTTCATAATCGTTTTATGAATTTTTGGCTGTATTATTTTACCCATCTGGGTGGAGCAACATCTTCTATTGCAATATCCTTGTTAATCTGGCTGCTTGCTCCAGCCCCATGGAGCACAACAGGACTCCAGGCTTGTATCGCTCTTGCGATCAGCCACATTCCTGTTGCCATCGCGAAAAAATTGTATCCCCGCATTCGACCTTATCTGGCCTTGCCGGATACAATTACGTTCCGTAATCCCCTGACGGATCACTCGTTTCCTTCAGGGCACACAACTGCCATTTTTTCGGTCACAGTTCCCTTTATGACCACTGATCCGATCTTATTGCTAATATTGTTGCCTGTGGCCCTTATTGTCGGATTCTCTCGAATTTATCTGGGATTACACTATCCTTCCGATGTTCTGGCTGGTGCCACAATAGGTACTTTAGTCGCACTTGCAACAGTTGCATTCTGGTCTTAAAGCCGATATGTTAGACTCAGAAAAACCTAGCAGGAACAGGTGAAGCAAGCGTGGAGAAAAAAAGAGTATTACTATTATCTGAAGGCTTTGGTACGGGTCATACTCAAGCCGCCTATGCACTGTCCAGCAATTTGCGAAAGCTCTCGCCAGACGTGCAGACAAAAGTGCTTGAACTGGGAAGTTTCTTAAATCCCAAGGTTGCACCTCTGATTATAACAGCATACAAAAAAACGGTTACCAACCAACCCAAACTTGTCGGATACGTATACAGACACCAATATAAAAAATCATTAAACAGGCTGACAACACTGGCGCTGCATAAACTGTTCTATACACATACACGCAGCGTTGTGCGCCAGTTACGTCCCGATGCAATCGTCTGTACACATCCGATTCCAAGTGCTGTCATATCCAGACTGAAGCGTCTGGGTGTACAGGTTCCCCTATGCACAGTCATCACCGACTATGATGCACATGGGACGTGGATTAACCGTGAAGTAGACCTTTATCTGGTTTCTTCAGATGAGGTTAAGTCCAAACTAATGCTACGCGGCGTACCTACAGACAACATTCGAGTCACGGGCATTCCGGTACATCCAAATTTCTGGGAGCATCCCGGGCGAGAAGAGATTCGAAACAGATTTAACCTCAAGAACATGCCTACTGTACTGGTGATGGGTGGCGGCTGGGGAATGCTCAGTGACAAGCTGGTCCACCCGCTGCTGACACGCTGGCATGAAGATATTCAGATCATTTTTTGTCTGGGTCGCAATGATAAAGCACGGATCAGCATGGAACAGAACCCCATGTATCGCAAAGAAAACATTCATATTATGGGGTACACCAACGAAGTGGACAAATTGATGGAAGTATCCGACCTGCTGATCACCAAACCTGGGGGAATGACATGCAGTGAAGGCTTGGCCAAAGGAATTCCAATGTTGTTCCACAACCCTATACCTGGTCAGGAAGAAGAAAACGTCCATTATTTTACGGCAAGAGGATTGGGAGAACCCATAACTTCGCATGACGTAGTGGTCAAATGGATGAACAAGCTGTTGCATCACTACCCGGATGTTGTACGTAAACGCAAACGTCATCTGGCCGAAATCGCCAAGGTTCATCCGATGCAGAGCGCTCAAAGTATTATCGATCTGCTGGAGGACGTTCGTCCTTCATCCGCAGAAGAGGCCCGTTTATGAATTTATCCAAATAAAGTGCTGCTTCCCATAATCTTTATCCAATCATGCCTCTAACCAACGGCTTCAAACAAGCCTGCAACCACATTGAAAAGGTGCCTTCGGATTTGAAGGCACCTTTTCTTTATGAAGGAAAGTACAAATTATTGAATGCCTGTTGACTTCAAGTACTCCTGCCACTGCTTGGTGTATTCCGCCTGAATTTTTTCCAATCCTGCTTGCTTCGCCTTCTCCATAAATGTGTTCAATCCAGCCTCTACGTCTGCCACCAAACCTACATTAAGCGGATACAAATATTGTTTTTCCACTTGTTCCAATGCAGCCTTCTCGGCTTGGTACGGAGTCCAGTCTTCAGCAAATCCTGTAAAGATATCCGGCTTTTTGATTTTGTCGAGATCTTCAAACATGGTCAGCACGTCATCAAAGGTTTTATCATAGAGCATGAATTCCGGATTACGCCAAGCCCACCCATTCATGCCCTCACGCGGGAAGCCGTTTGTTTGTGCATCTCCGACCATTTTGTAGTATCCATTATCTACCTCGAAGTTTTTGCCTTCAACGCCGTATTCAGTCAACCAGTTATATCGTTTATCTGTCACCAGTTTCTCATAAAATGCCAATGCTTTTTCCGGGTTTTTACTGCTACGCGGAATCGCAAAACCATTGTGGATCGGGTGAACCGGTTGTGCAAACCCTTTTGCATTCGGGTAAGGGAAATAAGCCAATTTCCAATCTGGATGCGTAGACTGCACCTTGATTACATCTGCATTAAATTTGTTAGGGTTTTCCCCAGACAGAACAACAGCCGCTTTTCCATTTTGCAACAACGAGTTGGATGTATCTTTTACATTCAGTACGTTTTTCGGGAAAAATCCTTTATCCATCCAACGTTTGTATGTTTTCAGGTCTTCCAGGTGTTGCGCGGATCCCCAGTAGGGCGTCACGGTTGATGGTGTGTCATACATAATATCCAGTCCATATGGAAGTTGACCTGCTGTATTAACCAGCTTGGATGTCAATTGACGAATACCATGGGTATGGTTGGCATTGCTATCCGCAATAGGAATCATATTGGGTTCGTTGGCTTTGATGCCCTCCAGATACGCTTCGAGCGTCTCCAATGATTCCGGTTTTGGAAGATTGTACTTCTCGCGCAAGTCCTCACGGTACGCAATCCCCTCGGTTACATACTCAATCCAAGTGGATGGAACAGTATAGATTTTGTCATTGATTTTGACAGCATTCCACATGTCATCAGGGACATGAGCTTTCAGTGCTGGCGCTGCTGTAGGCAACATTTCGTCCAGTGGCAGGAACGCACCCTTCTTGGCATAGGACTGGTAGAATGTCCAATCCGCTGTGAAGATCAGATCGATCGGCTGTCCCGAAGACAGCAGCAGTTTATATTTTTGATCCCAGTCGGTCCATGAGGTGTAGTTGAATTTCACATTGACGTTCAGATCAGCCTCCGCCAGCTTATTGATCTCGGATTCAATAACAGGCAGATCTTTCGGAGCATCCCCAAGCATGTAAAATTGAAGCGTGACTTTCTCGCCTTTGTTCCCGGATGTTCCTCCCTGCTCGCTTCCTTGCGTCGATCCCCCCGAACCGTTATTACATGCGGCAAGTACCCCGGCGAACAACATCAGGGCAAGTACCAGAGACAGGTGCCGAATTGTTTTGTTACGCATACGCATCCTCCCTTTTTGTGGTGAACCTTTATATGTTAGCGCAGACTCGCCATGTTTCAGACCGGAAATGATGCCAGCAGCCTGACACCCACAGCGTGTTCACGTTCTAACCTTTCACTGCACCAATGGTGAGTCCTTTGACAAAATAACGTTGTACAAACGGATACAGGAACAAAATCGGTCCCGTTACAACGATAGCCATTGCCATCTTGGTTGATTCCGTAGGCACATCCTGACTGAGTGTGATCCCTGTGCCAATCGCCATCTGGTCAATGAATGTAATCGTGTTCATCGTGTTGTAGAGATAAAATTGCAGTTGGTACATATCCGGGTTGTTAATGAAGAGGGATGAGGTAAACCAGTCATTCCAGTAACCCAATGCCAGGAACAGACCTACGGTGGCGATACCAGGCATCGCCAGTTTCAACACAATGCTGAAATAGATGCGGAAGTCATTCGCTCCATCAATTTTGGCGGACTCAATCAATTCATCCGGCACTGCCGAGCGAATGAAGTTTTTCATCAGGATAATGAGGAATGGCGTCATCAACCCCGGGAAAATAAGTACGGTGTACGTATCTGTGAGATTGAAGTAGTTCGCCAGCATAATGTACCAAGGCACAAGTCCCCCACCGAACAAGGTTGTGAAGTAGATAAAAAACGAGAACGTATTCCGATATTTAAAGTCCTTACGCTGGAGCACAAATCCGGCCATCGTAATGAGGAACAGCCCTAGCGTAGTCCCCACCACCGTTGTAAAGACCGTTACCCCATAAGCTTTGAGTACCTGAGTCGGGAATTTGAACACCATTTTGTAACCTTCCAGGGAAAAGTCCGTTGGAAAGAGGTGATAACCATCCCTCACAATGGACTCGTTGCTGCTGAATGAACCGGATAGGATCAGCAGAAACGGTAGCAAGCACATGATGGATAAAATGATGATGAAGCTGTAGGAAATCAGTTGAAACATGAAAGTGAATTCCGAATCTCTGAGACGCGTATTCGTACGCGTGTGAGTATTCATTGGCGTGTTCATGATCGTTCTCCCTCCTGCCCTGCGGGCGTTCTAGAACAAGGCGTAGTCCTCATTTACTTTGCGGATAATATAGTTGACGGTCATGATCAAAATGAATCCAAACAACGATTGATAGAGACCAGCAGCCGTTGCCATCCCGATATCAAACGTTACTTTCAGAGAACGATACACATACGTATCAATAATATCTGTAGCGTTGTATAGCACCCCGTTGTTGCCAATCAGTTGATAGAACAGGTCAAACTGTCCCTTCATGATGCTGCCGAGCGAGAACAACAATAGGATGACAAAGGTTGGCTTCAACATTGGTACCGTAATGTACCAGATCCGCTGAAATATATTGGCTCCGTCGATTCGGGCAGCCTCATAGTACTCGTCACTGATCCCCGTTATGGCGGCCAGATAGATGACCATGCTGTATCCAAGATTTTTCCACAGATAAAAGATGATGATCAGGAACACCCAGATCCAGGGTGTGTTATAAATGTCGACTGGACCGGCCTCAAAACGTTTGAGCACCGTGTTCACAAAACCCGACTCGTAGTTAAACATGTTGTAAGCGATTACACTCAATAGTACAAATGAGATGAAATACGGCAAGAACATGACGGATTGCGTGATTTTTTTGAATAACCTGCCCCGGATTTCGCTAAGCATGATCGCACAGAAGATCGCCAGACCGTTTCCTAATATAATGAAGGCGAGATTGTAACCCACAGTGTTGGTTGTGAGCTTCAGCAGCATTCCGGATTGCCACAGGAACTTAAAGTTCTCCAGACCGACAAATGGACTACCAAATAATCCGCCTTCAAAATCATACCGGGTGAACGCATAATAGATGCCGACCATCGGAAAATACGAGTTAATCAGAAAAAAGATCAGCGTGGGCAACAGCATCAGAAACATGATTTTGTTTTTGTTCAATTCTTTGAGCATGGCTCGATCCCTCCCGAATTTCTTGCGGTGCTGCGTGGTGGAGCTCTCTTTTTATTGTAGATGCTCTCTTCACTCACGGATACTGAAGCTTCCCTTCAGAAAATGAACGATTCTGCGAAATGAACTATGAACAAAATGAACGAACCATGAAATGAACAGACACCCACACACATCCGTTCACAAATGTTGATATCGTGCATAGGCTACACCTAGTGAACAATCCAGCGAAAGTTGAACTTTATGTAGAGAAAACAGGCAAAATGGCCTGTCCAGCATTGATGTAAACGCATACATAATATATAATTCAAGTTACTCTTGCTCTTCTGCTCATCCATGTATGAAGCCCCACTTATGTATATGAAATTCTATGTTGTTCACCCAAAACAGGTGGTTCGAGGGGGAAGATGAATGCGTAAACGTTCAGAGGACAGTCAGAAGGTCTTCACACGGATTCTGATCGGCATTATTATCAGTACCGTCGCTACCTTACTTGTGGCTTCTACTATTTTGTACGTCAACTATAATCGGATTGCTCTTCGTCAGGTGTATCGTACAGATATGAACAGTCTTACTCAAACCAGCCGTGAAGTGGCGAAAATGACCGAGACTGCAAAATCATTGTCATATCAGATCTATCAGGACTACACCATCTCTTCATTACTGCTCTATTCCAAACCAAATATCTATGAGATCACATCGGCGATGGAACAGCTAGACAACTACCGTATGTCCCTTCCCTTTATCGAATCCATCTATGTATATAACTCCAAAAGTAATGAATTCTATATCAGTTCCAACGTGCGCAATGGGCAGCAGTCCATCTCGGAGATCGATGATCAAGGGATTACAAGCATCCTCCAACGCTTCCATGACTATAAACCTTTTGTGCCCATCCCGCGTACATATCAGGTCGGCTCTACCGAAGCAACAGAGGTTAACAGCTACACCTATCTCTGTTATGACACGATTAATGATAACGCAAAGCTAAACTATGCTGTCATCGTTAATATCAAGGATGATTGGCTCAGTCCGAATATGAATGCTGTGGATCAACCAGGCAAAACCTTTATTGTAAATGAGAATGGAGACCTTTTATCTGACTTTGGCGACCGTGCATTGATGAAAAATCTTTCCAGCGAAGCTTTTATGAAGCCAATTATGCAGGATACGGAGCAGTCAGCTTACTTTACCGAGAAGGTCGACGGAGAAAAATCTCTCATCACCTATACCGCTCCCGATGACCTGGGTTGGCGTTATGTGAGAATAACACCTTATGATCTGATTACCTCAGATATACGGAATATGCGCACACATACCGTTCTGTTTTGTGTTGGACTTCTCTTCGCAGGCTTACTGCTCTCTTACCTTGTTTCCCGAAAACTATATCACCCTATTGACAAGGTGCTTGTTCGTTTACGTGTGATGGAAGCTGAGCGACGTGGCAGTCTTCATTTGTTACGGCAGGATTTTCTACGAGGGGCCCTACAGGGCCGCGAAACAGTAACTGGAGGTATGCTGGAAGAACGGATGAAGTTCTACGGTTCCTCCATTGATGTTCAGCATGCATCCAGACTGGTATTGCTCCGTATTGACCATTTTACCGAATTCTGCGAAACGTATCGTGATGAGACCCAGCTTGTAAAATACGCCATGATGAACATATGCACTGAGACAGCCGATCTCCACTACAATGCGGAAGCTGTGGACATGGGCGGTGATCTGATCACACTCATCTTCAATGAAAAAGCGGAAAACCATGAACTTGGGCAACCTGCTCATCATCCGATCGAGGAGCTGCTGCGCATGATGCAGGCTGCTGTAATGACCCATTTGAAATGCTCTATCTCCTGTACGATCGGCACGGAAGAAGATTCATTGGAAGACAGTATTGCATCCTACACCAGATCAGCCGAAGCCTCACTGCATCGTTTGTTCATGGGACCGGGCTGTCTGATCTATACCTCTGACATCATGGCTTATCACGCCAAGGAGTACGCCTTCCCAGCAGGTAAGGAAAGACAGCTTGTCGACCATCTAATGACAGGCAAGACGCGAGAAGCCAAACAAGTCTATGCAGATATCGTCGGCGAAACAGCCGCTTACCCGTTTACCGTCTTCCAGCTGGCCTTATCCCATCTGACGATGACACTGAACCATGTACGAAATACCCTCAAGAAGAATAATCAACTCACGCTTGATTCAGTCTCGGATGGACTAATGCTGCCTGTGAAAGAAGCGGAAGACATCAGTGAAGTACATGAACACTTCTATCGGATGTTTGATGAGCTTGGTTCCAAAGTCGAGGAGAAACGTACACTGAAGCACGAAGAGTTGATTCGTAAAATCAATGGCATTATTGAGCGGGACTATGCGGACCCCAATCTATGTCTAACTTCCATTGCAGATGAGCTTAACATGTCGCCCATCTATGTAAGCAGGCTCTACAAACAACTCACCCTGAAAGGGCTCACGGACGTGATTAACGAAACCCGCATAGCCAAGGCCCAGCATCTGCTGGTGGAAACGGAGAACTCCGTTGCCGACATTGCCGAGAGAACTGGATTCACCAACAGTTCATACTTCTATCGCATGTTCAAAAAATTCAATGGTGTTACACCAAACGATTATCGTCGCAAAGAGTTTCATTCAGAGAACTTTTGAAATCATACCAGGCTTGAGTTTATGGAGCATTGCACATTGATGTTAATGCAAAAAAAGAGCGACCTATGAGAATGAATCATTCACCTCATGTGTCGCTCTTCCTTGATAAGTTTAAGTTAGATTTCGATTTATTCCTGTTCCTGATCTTCGCCGGACTCATCAGAAGCTTCACGAACTTTATACTTGTCCAGGCGTGTCTGCTGATACTCACGCAGGGCCTCTTCACCAACAATCACTTCAACCCGGTGAATGTTCATGCCTTTGCCCATGAATTTCTGCTCGTACTCCGTCATCACATGTGCTTCATTCAAACCATCACGATGCAGATTCAAAGAAATATTGGTCATTTGCAGGCCGAAGTCGGCAATGGCATTGAGTGAGAAATCAAACAGCGTCTCCGAATCGGTTTTGAAATGAATCTGACCTTTTGGATTAAGCAATTCCGTGTATTTCTTCAGGAATCGTGGGTGCGTCAACCGGCGACGTGCATGCTTTGCTTTTGGCCATGGATCGCTGAAGTTCAAATAGATACGTTCCAGTTCTTCCGGTTCAAAAACTTCCTCGATCTGTTCAATATTCGCCAGCGCAAGCTTCAGGTTCGGAGGTGTCTCCACATCAGCCTGACTCCACGCATTACGAGCTTTCTCACTGGCACGACGCACCAGTTCATCATACATATCAATACCGATGAAATTAAATTCCGGATATTTATAACTCATTTGGCTGATAAATTGACCTTTACCCATACCAAATTCCACGAAGATCGGATGGTCATTGCCAAACAGTTCAGACCATTTTCCTTTATGCTGCTTGGGGTCCAGTACAACAAGATCAACTTGTTGCTCCAGATTTTCTCTTATCCCTTTTCTGCCACGTAAACGCATTTTATTCCTCCGTTTGTCCCATACTTGTCTCAGACTTATTTTGCCGAAGAACTGGCAAATTGTAAAGAGCAATGAAAAGGGAATCTTCGGATCTGCCACTTTGGGCAAATCTCAAAGATTCCCTCTTCGATTTATTTGGAATTGGGGTCCAACTACTTTAGTAGTTCATAGTCTACCTTATCTTGGTGTGAAAAATCAAATGTCTTTTCGAAAGCATCGCGAACTTTTTGTCTTGCAGCCGCTTTCACTTTCGGATTTCCATTAAAACGAACACCTGTTAAAGCCAGTGCTTCTTCTGCCGTCAATTCAACAGACACACGATTCAATTCATTGTTTTTAACTTGGGAATTCATTCATATCACCTCACGGTATAGTATGGTCCATGACGTCAATCTTGATTCAAATGCTATGATGAATAATACCCACTAGATGGTGTCTGACGCTGATTTAAATATAACACAAGGTGTAAACTATAGCAAGGAGAAACCCTTGATTTTACGGCCTATTTTTGCGTTTCGATTCCCTTTTTTTTTAGTTTTTTGATACAATGATAAAGTGAGCATTTTGCATAAATCCCATAAGCGTCTTCCAATCAGCAAGATATGGATCAGGATGATTTTTCCTGTCCATATCTTGTACCCGTGAGCGATTCAAATCGAATAATGCTAAAGTTCATGAAGACCCCTATAATCGCTATCCATCGTCTATGACGGAAATCGCATAGCGCTTCTTCTTTTGTTCACGTATGATTACTGTAATTCGACAGCCAAAGGAGTACCCTGAAGATGAATGCACCTGCATTACAGTCCCCTATGTTGTGGGGAGATAAACGATTCCATACCTGGAATTATGAGATGCGTGATCAGTTTAACAATAAGGTTTTCAAAGTGATGCTGGATGCTGGATTCACCTGTCCCAACCGCGACGGTTCCATCGCCAAAGGTGGTTGCACCTTCTGCAGTGCGCGTGGATCAGGCGATTTTGCTGGCAGCAGACGTGAAGATCTGGTCACCCAATTTAATACAATTCGAGATAAACAGCACCTCAAGTGGCCTACAGCCCATTATATTGGCTACTTCCAAGCCTATACGAACACGTATGCTCCGGTTGAGGAGCTGCGCGAATATTTTGAAGAAATTCTTGAGCAACCCGGTGTTGTTGGTTTGTCCATCGCCACTCGCCCGGATTGTTTGCCAGATGACGTTGTTGATTATTTGGCTGAACTGAACAAACGCACCTATCTGTGGGTTGAGATGGGACTTCAAACGATCCATGATTCCACATCAACATTGATTAATCGGGCGCACGACACGAAGTGTTACGAAGAAGCGGTTGAGAAACTGCGCAAACGGAATATACGAGTGTGTACACATATCATATATGGTCTGCCTCAAGAGACACATGAGATGATGCTGGACACTGGACGAGCAGTTGCCAATATGGATGTACAGGGAATCAAGATTCACCTGTTACATCTCATGCGCAAAACACCGATGGTGAAGCAATACGAAGCCGGACTTTTACGTTTTCTGGAACAGGATGAGTACATCAAACTGATCGTAGATACACTGGAGATGCTTCCACCGGAAATGGTCGTACACCGTCTTACAGGCGACGCACCGCGTGATCTGCTGATTGGACCAATGTGGTCCATGAACAAATGGGAAGTGTTGAACTCCATTGATCGTGAGTTGCGTGAGCGGGATTCCTGGCAAGGTAAGTATTGGAGGCGAGCATAGATGGGCTTTCTTTCAGTTCTCAGCTGTGCGCATCAGTGGATCGCTTCCCGTCTTCAGCCAGGTGATCTGGCCATAGATGCAACGGTGGGTACAGGAGCAGACACACTATTTTTGGCACAACAAGTTGGCAGGCGTGGTCAAGTCATTGGATTCGATATTCAAAGTGAAGCCCTCACACTGGCACAGGCCCGGATTCGAAAACAAACCGACGAAGCCAAACTTGGCTCCATCTCCATGCTTCAACTAAGCCATGATCGAATGACAGAAGCGGTGCCTGAGTCATGGCCTGGTGCGGTTGGTGCAGTTATGTTCAATCTGGGGTACCTGCCTTCAGAGAGTGCAGATTCCTCCATCATAACCGAAACTGATAGCACGATCGCTGCACTCGAGGCTGCACTCACTTTATTACGCCCTCGCGGAATCATTACGGTTGTGCTCTACCCCGGTCATGACGGAGGCGCACAGGAAGCATCAGCCGTATTGGAATGGTCCTCTGCCCTGCCGGTGGAACAGGCACAGGTTGTGATGTATCGCCAATTGCAGCGAGAAACTTCTCCTTTTCTGATCGGAATCGAGAAAAAATAATTTCCTTTGTTCACCAAATACAATAAACTAGACACAATCGCAAGGCGAGCTATTAACGGCTTTTTCTTACTGCGATCTGTGTTCTACATCTACATATGCAAACGTATTCACTTGTTTGCTCATGGCGACTACATGCCCATGACTGATTAAAGCGATCCACCACTTCATATACTAGAGGAGAGATTACTGATGTCTACGCCATACCCATTACAATTCCAACCTGAATTCAAAGAACGTGTGTGGGGCGGTCGTGCGCTGGAGCAATTCGGCCTTACGCCCCCTGAAGGACATATCGGAGAAGGATGGATGATTGCGGATCATCCAAACGGTACAACCAAGGTATTAAATGGAGCACTTGCTGGCAAGGGTCTGGATGAAGTTCGTGAACAACTGGGCACCGAATGGCTTGGAACCAAAGGCGTTTCCGAAAAAGGCGGCCGTTTCCCCCTTCTGATTAAGCTGCTTGACTGCAACGATGACCTGTCCGTTCAGGTTCATCCAACAGACGAGTATGAGGCACTGCCTCCTGGCGAGCTTGGCAAAACAGAAATGTGGTATGTACTCGACGCAAAACCGGGCGCACACATCATCTACGGGTTGAATGAAGGCGTTGATCGGGCAACATTAAAAGAAGCATTGGAAAACGGCACGGTGATGGATACCCTTCGTCAGGTGCCTGTAGAAGCTGGTGATACGTTCTTTATCCCTGCTGGAACAGTGCATGCGCTCTGTGCAGGTGTCGTTGTCGCTGAGATTCAGCAAAACTCGGATACGACGTACCGGATATACGATTACAATCGTCCAGGGCTGGATGGCAAACCACGTGAGTTGCATGTTGAAGACTCATTAAATGTCACCGCCTATGAGGGCGCAGGTGCCTCAACGATGAAAACAAATAACGCTACTCCTGGTGAATGGCTCAAGCTTGCGGAATGCCCTTATTTTGTAGTTGAAAAAGGGGTTGTGAATAAACGTTGGGAACTCTCCACCAATCCTGACAGCTTCACGATTCTCGTTGTCTGTGAAGGAGAAGGAACTCTGGAGTGGGCACATGCTGAATCAGACAACATTGAATTGAAAGCTGGACAATGTTATCTCTTGCCAGCCAATCTGGGTTCTTATACATTAGATGGAAATACCACTGTGCTTCGCTCTTATCTGCCATAAATCAAGCTTATATGTAACCTGTGAAGGAGGAATTACACGAGATGCAGGAATCTACCTTTGCCTTGGTCGCTAGTGAAGGTACCCGTATTCATGTGTACCGCTGGCTTCCCGATCCGGAATGCAACGTTAAAGGTGTAGTGCAAATTGCACATGGCATGGGCGAGACGGCAGCCCGATACGCCGAATTTGCCGACATTCTTACCCAAAATGGCTATGCGGTTTATGCCAATGACCATCGGGGTCATGGCAAAACCGTGGAGAATGCCAAGCTACTTGGTAATGCTGGTATCGATGCCTTCCGCTGGATGGCGAGTGATATGATCAATCTGGGCGAAGTAGCCGCCAAGGAGAATCCTGGGGTGCCCCTGTTTCTCATGGGACATAGCATGGGCTCATTCTTGGTACAACATCTCATGTACGCTGGTCATGAGCAGTACCACGCCTTTATTTTATCCGGTACAAACGGCAGACGCGGTCTGCTCCGGTTTGGAGAGAAGCTCGCCTTTTTGCAATGTGGTATTCAGGGGGCTACTCATCCCAGCATGCTGCTCAACGCGATTGTGTTTGGTGGATTTAACCGCTCTTTCCGCCCTGCCGCGACACCGTTTGATTGGTTGTCCCGGGACTCCCAAGAGGTTCAGCGATTCATTGATGATCCCCTGTGCGGAGCAGTCTGTACAGCAGGCTTTTTCCGCGACTTCTTCAAATTGCTGCTTGAAGTCCATCTTCCACACAATATGGAGCGCATACCCAAACACAAACCCGTATACCTGTTCTCAGGTGAGAAGGACCCTGTCGGACTTCATGGCAAAGGCGTTCTTAATCTGGTCTCGCAGTATAAGAAGCTTCATCTGGAGAATATTGAGTATCGCCTATATCCGGGTGGACGCCACGAAATGCTGCATGAGATCAACCGAACAGAAGTGGCTCAGCATGTTGTGAACTGGCTAGAGCGGAATACCCCTGGCTCGAATACACACCCTAGCCCGATGAACCCTACTGAGACGGCTGACTCTATCTAATAGAGTCGAAGGCAACATACCATGAGCAACAGCAAAAGAAACCCCTGGATCAGATGTGCAGCTCACGCTGCGCTCCAGTTCAGGGGTTTTCTTGTTAAGCGATATGAATAATAGCTATAACCAAGCTTTATGGATTAACCTTCAATTAACAGAGATTCCGGGTCTTCCAGCAGTTCCTTCACGGTCACGAGGAAACGAACAGCTTCACTACCGTCGATAATCCGGTGATCGTAGGACAACGCGATGTACATCATTGGACGGTTCTCCATCCGCTCTGCATCAATCGCCACTGGACGAAGTTGGATCTTATGCATCCCCAGAATACCCACTTGAGGTGTATTCAGAATTGGCGTAGACAACAAGGAACCAAATGTTCCACCATTGGTGATGGTGAACGTTCCACCTTGCAGATCAGATAACGCCAGTGTGTTGGAACGAGCTTTGGATGCCAGGTCCGCAATGCTCTTCTCGATCTCGGCAAAGCCCAGACGATCGGCATCACGTACAACCGGTACAACCAGTCCTTCCTTCGCAGATACGGCGATGCCGATATCATAATACTTTTTGAGCACAACATCTTCGCCATCAATCTCTGCGTTAATTGTAGGGAATTTTTTCAGAGCCCCCACAACCGCTTTGGTGAAGAAGGACATGAAGCCCAGGTTAATCTCATGTTTCTCTTTAAACTTGTCCTTACGGCGTTTACGTACATCCATGATCGCAGTCATATCAACTTCATTAAACGTAGTCAACATGGCTGCTGTCTGCTGAGCCTCTACCAGACGTTTGGCAATGGTCGCACGGCGGCGAGACATCCGCTGACGCTCCACTGGTTTGGTATAGGTAGAACTTCCAGCTGTCGGAGCACTTGGTGCTGCTGGAGCTTTACTCGCAGGTGGAGCAGCAGGAGCAGGCGCCTGATTGTTATGGCTCTTCACATCATCCTGGTATACCCGCCCAATTGGATCTTTGCTCTGAACCTGATCTAACTCGATACCACGTTCACGTGCAAGCTTACGGGCAGACGGTGAAGCCGTCTTGGCACTATCGGATGACTCCGGCGCTGCCGCAACAGGTGCTGGTGGTGTTGGAGCTTCAGGTGCAGGAGTAACGGCCTTTTTCTCTTCAGCTACTGGTTCGGAAGCGGGTGCACCGCTTCCTCCTCCAGAACCAGCTGAGAGTGTACCGATCGTTTCACCGATCTCGACCGTCTCTCCTTCCTGACGAATGATCTTCTCCAGCACGCCACTTTCTTCTGCGCTGATCTCAATATTTACTTTATCCGTTTCCAGTTCAAGAAGCACATCACCCTGATTAACGGTATCCCCTTCTTTAACCATCCATCTGGATACAGTTCCCTCAGTTATTGACTCACCCATTGCAGGTACTTTAATTTCACTCACAGCTGTTACCTCCCCAGTGGAATATTATTCTTCGTCGTTTGTTTCAACGCAGATGTAATAATCTGTTGCTGTTCCATACTATGCACAAGCTGATAACCGCTGGAAGGACTTGCGTGTTCCGGGCGACCTTCGTATCTAACGGTTGTGCCTTCCGGGGCAACTTCACGAAGACGAGGCTCCATGTATGTCCAGGCACCCATGTTTTTATTCTCTTCCTGTACCCATACCAATTCTTTTACATTGCTGAAACGTGCAAGTATACGTTTGATCTCTTCTGCCGGGAACGGATATAGTTGTTCCACTCGAATGATGTGAAGCCATGACCAATCTGCTTTATCTTTTTCAAAAGCATCTTCCAAGTCGATGGCAATCTTGCCACTGCACAAAATAATGCGCTCTACGCGATCCGGCTGTGTCCCAAGTCCAGCTTGCTCCAGCACAAGCTCAAACTTGCCTTCACTGAATTCCACTGCCGGTGATGCAACACGCGGATTCCGAATGAGACTTTTCGGTGACATCATCACAAGAGGACGGGCATCTTCTGTTTCAGTCAACGAAGCTTGACGACGCAACAAGTGGAAGTACTGAGATGCACTTGACAAGTTAGCAACCGTCATGTTGTCTTCTGCACACAACTGAAGGAAGCGTTCCAGACGAGCACTTGTATGCTCAGGTCCCTGACCCTCATTCGCATGTGGCAACAACATCACCAAACTGGACTTCTGAGACCACTTGGCACGGCCGGATGATACAAACTGGTCGAATATAACCTGTGCACAGTTGGCAAAGTCACCGAATTGAGCTTCCCAGATAACCAGTGTATCGGGTGAATATACGTTATATCCGTATTCGAATCCAACAACGGATTCTTCAGACAACGGACTGTTATAGATTGCAAAGGATGCTCTTGCCTGTGGCAAGTGATGTAAAGGGCAGAACTTTGCTCCATTCTCCGAATCATGCAACACCAGATTCCGATGAGCGAATGTAGCACGCTCGGCATCCTGTCCACTAATCCGAATCGGTTTGCCATCAGCGAGAATGGTTGCGAATGCAAGTGTCTCCGCAAGGCTCCAATCCACTTTCTCCCCTTCATTCAAGGAAGTGCTCCGGCGTTGCAAAATCCGCTGTAACTTCGGATACACGTTGAAGTTCTCAGGCCATTTCAGCAGATCGGCATTAATGCTGCGCAGATTCTCCAGTGGTACCGCTGTCGGAGTAATCGTAACAGCTTCCGGCTCACTGATTTTCCGTTGATAATATTCATGTACTTCATTTTTCTTCATCTGGTCATAAGCTTCTTTTAATTTGTTCGTTACTCCATCGCGAATGCTCGTGATGGACGCATCATCGATAACCGATTCCTGCTTCAACTGATCCTGATACAAGTGGCTTACCGTTGGATGGTTTTTCACCTTGTCATAAACGATAGGTTGAGTTGTTTCGGGATCATCGGTTTCATTATGGCCGTAACGACGGTAACCGATCAAGTCGATCAGGAAATCCTTTTTGAAACGATTGCGATACTCTGCTGCCATACGAATGGCTGCAATACAAGCTTCCGGATTGTCCGCATTCACGTGTACAATCGGAATTTCGTACCCTTTAGCAAGGTCACTTGCGTAGTATGTTGAACGGGAATCACCGCTATCTGTAGTGAAACCCAGACGATTGTTGACGATAATATGGATGGTTCCGCCATTCTGATATCCTGGCAGAGCTTTGAAGTTAAGCGTCTCCGCAACGATCCCTTCTCCAGGGAATGCAGCATCACCGTGCATCAAAATGGTAGCTGCCTTCGTTACATCCTGCTTCGGATATCCAGGGTCACGACGGTCATCCTGAGCCGCACGTGCAAAACCCTGTACAACCGGATTGACGTATTCCAGATGGCTCGGGTTATTCGCCAGAGTAAGGCGGGCCTGCACAGTTTCCCCGTCTTTTACAAAACGGTTAGCACCCATATGATATTTGACATCCCCCGTCCAACCGTAGTTGATTCCCGTCGAACCTTCCGATGGAACCAGGTCTTTGTTCGGAGCATGATGGAATTCAGAGAAAATTTTGCTGTACGGTTTGCCCAATACATGGGCAAGTACGTTTAACCGTCCACGGTGGGCCATACCCATCAGAATGTGGCTTGATCCGGCTTCTGCCATGATACGGACAGCTTCGTCCAGCATCGGTACAAGCACATCGTTACCTTCGATGGAGAAACGCTTCTGCCCAACAAATGTTTTGTGAAGATAATCTTCAAATTGCTCAACTTCAACCAAACGTTCCAGCAAAGCCTTACGTTCTTTCGGCATAAGCGGAGCTGGTGAAGTCCGGGATTCCGCACGGCGATTCAACCACTCACGTTCTTGAACTTCGTGTACATGACTGAATTCATAAGCCATGGGTCCAGTGTAAATCTGACGCAAGCGTTGGATTGCATCCCATCCGGTTGCTGTCTGCCCATCTGCACCTTCCCAGATCAGGGAAGCAGGCAAAGCTTTCAGATCTTCTTCGTTTAATTCAAAATGCTGAGGTTCCAGCAAAGATGTATCTGTATCTTCACTGATTCCAAGCGGATCTATGTCTGCAGCAAGATGACCATACGTACGGATATTCCATACCAGCTTACCTGCTGTAACCGCTTTCTGTAATAATTGAATGTCTACGCTTCCGGAAGCCGATTGGGCGTTGCCGGAATTCGAGGTTGTGCGTGCATCCCTGCCAGACATCGGCGGTGCACCCCATTGTTCAAATAGTTCCCGATAGGCCGGTGTAACCGAACCAGGATCTTGAGCAAATAATTCATATTGTTCCTGTACGTATCCCATATTGGGGCCATAGTAACTTTCCCAGGGCTTCTTGTTGCCTTCCACGATCGTCATCGACGTTCCCTCCGTCTTGATTTAGTCATAAGTTTTTGACGGAAATCATTGACTAAGCCGTAATTTGCGTTCGTTCAACATTTTAAGCTAAATTTTTCATGAAGTCCAATAATCGTGCTGTTGGTGGTAGTAACGTTAGTCCGACGCTCCCGTCAAGGTTTGTCTGCGTTTTCAAAATCAAAGTAAAACAATGATTGTATATACCGTCGCACAGATGTCGAATACTGTCCTGATCCGTTCGAAGGTTACACTTTCTCCTCTTCTTCAAGTGAAGTCCATGTTCTAATATCTATTCTATAAACTTTTACGCTCAGGAGCATTTCCTATTTTTAGTTCAATTGATGCATAAATTAGATGAATCGAATAAATCGAGCAATTTGGATAGAACAACGAACGCTTAATTACAACAAAATAGGCATACGATCTCCCATTTACCTCCTTAATTAAATTGTGGTCCATTATGTTCAAAAACAAACCGTCCAGTTAAACATTAACCAATTGACATCACATTCAACAAATAATTGGGGTTTTCTTGAGGAGACCAACTGAAAAAAGCTCGCCCAGACATAAATTATCCGAGCAGCTTCTTTGAATTCAACAAGTTTGAGTTAACACTACAGTTGATAATGCGCATCAAGTTGTACTTTGACTAATCATATACTCTGCAAACGGCGTTAGGGAAAGATCTCTAACCTGCTCCATTGTAAACCAGTCCGCGCCCAGCGAGTCTTCGCCATCGGGTTCTTTTTTGATATGATCCGGCTGACTGGCTGCGGTCAAAACAACATCATACAACATCCCGATATGGTGCAGCTCTTCCGGCTCACCTTGATACACCCATTCCAGTACCGTAGACTCCGCAGAACGAATCATCAATTGCAGATGGGTCAGGCCCGTCTCTTCTTCAATCTCACGTTGAAGTGCGGCCTCTGGCTGTTCACCAAATTCCAGCCTTCCGCCTGGTAAATCCCATTGCCCCTGATATGCCCCGCGTGCCTTATGAATCAACAGGAATTTGTGCTCCCAAGTGACCAAACCATATACGCCAATATGTGTATGCCGATTCACTTAAGTACCCTTCCTTTCGTCTTCATCCTCGATAACAGCATCCAGATCTATGGCCATACGGATCATATCCACACAGCGGATACCATCCTCTATAATCTCTTCCTCATAATGTCTCACAAAGAAATCACGATCAACCCCGATAATGCGGAAACCGCAACGTTGGTATAACTTCAATTGATGAAAGCTGGAGTTGCCTGTTCCAATCTCGAGAATCCGGCAGCCCAATCTACGTGCAGCTTCCATCGCTTCCTTAATCATGTGTTTGCCTACACCTTGTCCCTGCAGTTCTTCCTGTACGGCAATATTAACAATCTCGGCAGTCTCCGGACGAGTCTTTAACAATACGAACTCTCCAACCATCTCTCCTTCATACTCAGCAATAAAACAAACACCCCGACTCAGGTACTCATCAACAATTGCTTTTGAAGGATCAGCCATCAATAAAAGTTCGTACGGTCGCTCTTCTTCCCAGTCCAAAATCCGGAACGACAATTTCATGCCAATCTCCACCTTTTCATCGTACAATATTCATTCTCGTTCTGTTTGCAGAAGCCTATGTATGGCAGATCTACAAATATATCTTGCTTAAGTCTAACAAACCTATCACCCAATCTATTAACCAACTACTGTACCCGATTGATTTTGATAATGACGAATAACCATTCCTGATGCTTTGGACATCCCCTGTTTCTCATAGAACGTCTGCAGCTCCGGATCACATAAGAGATCAATCATATAAAGATCACGAAGACGTTCAAATATGCGTTGAACAAGAGCCGTCCCGATTCCCCGACCCTTATACTCTGGGACTACTTCCAGTAAGGGGATATACGCGCTGAGAACACCATCAGAGATGGCTTGTATGAATCCGACCACCTTTCCTGTATCTTCATCAACAGCCAGTTCAATGGCATAGGACTTTTCCAGCAACTTTAGAAAAGTTGGCGTAGACGGCGGGTTTGGCCAACCATAAAAAAAATTCCCATCTAGCTGTTCAAGATCTATATCTTCCAACTTATCACGAAATACGATCCCCACAGACTACTCATCTCCCATAAAAATAGTAAACTTCATTATATCATAATATCTGGATATAAATATATAGATATGGATGATACATTATGACCGATCATTAATTGAGAATTTTACATGCTGTATCCAACCTTCAATCCCCTTACCGGACTTCGCGCTGTTCAAGAACAGAATCGCTATACACCATAAATGTCTCTTGCAGCGTACGTCCGGATGACTTCTCCCAGATTACACTCCGCTCAAAAGTACCATTTTGGAAAAAACGCGGGACACGTTCAGCGAACCAGTCCTGCATAGGCAGCTCAAAAACCCGCTTCATAGGCACCCATAACAGTTCGCCTTCGGGCGGATCTTGCAATAACTGACCCTCGAATGAAGTCGCCAAATAGTTAAATACCATGTACCGCAATCCTTGTTCGGGATCACAGAACTCATCAAGCCCTTTATACGTAATCTCATTAACTGCTAGCCCCGTCTCCTCCAGAACCTCCCGCACGGCACCATCCACGATACTCTCCGGAAAATCTACCTTCCCCCCAGGAGCGATGTATCCCGGAAATCCTTTGCGATCCGGCCGATTCATTAACAACACCTGATCATTCATTTTGTCCCATACCATACACATCGTTAATATCTCTATTCTAGTATCCATATTCGTCCTCCTGCTAACATGCACTTCTCTGCTGTACACTAACATTTCTGGGAATAACCTGTGTTTTCCTTCTTTATTCCCACTCTGATTCATTCGTATTTTCACCGGTCTCACAGTATAGTCGATGATGATATATATGCATACGAAAGGCGGACGCCCTGTACACCTGTACATCAGAAGCCCGCCTGTTTTGTGATATTCTATGCTGCTCTTTCCTCAAGCCTGGAGTTTACAGTTCTCAGTTCAATTCCGTAATCAACACCCGGCGTTCCTTCCATTCAGCCCGGCGATAAGCCTGTTGCATACCAAATTTGCGGATACTTGCCTTTGGCACCGATTTATAAGGCAAAACAATCGTAAAGTCCTCATCAAACGGGAAAAAAGACAGGCCTACTTTTTCATTGGATAACCACTCTGCCTGAATCGGTTGTCTGGAACAGGCATCAAACGTACAACTGAGCCCTTCTGCAAAAAAATCATAACGCGCAGCAGGTGTTCCAGGTTCCTCCATACAGAGAAACAGACTGAGCTGATCACAAAAAAGCATGATCTCCACATCGCTTTGCAGCCTTCGTTTCAGCGCTTCAGCATCGCCACCCAGCTGATTCTCCAAACTCAACTGACGTTCGTGTTCTTGCTGCAGATAATCTCGGATGTCATCATCATCCTGAGCATTGGCCCCCAGATTTTTCTGAAATAGCTCCGTGTACATCAAGCTACACAATAATCCGGCGTAGAGGTTTTTCTGACGAACTTCTTCAATCCCTTTATGGTAGAATACAAAACGCGGACGCAATGGAAAGTCACGAAACGAATACGGTGATTGACTGTAATCATTCCAGAACGGAGACGAATCCAGTTCAATCCAGCCACGGTCATGTTCCTTGGCCGCTAGAATCAATTCATCCCGATGCGCAGCATCGGCTAGTAATTCATTTTTCCAGTGGGCAGCCATCTCTCCGGCTACTAATCCATGCTCATGCTGTGCAGTCAAAACAAAATCATGCTCTCTCTCATATACGATCATTTGCTGTCACCCTTCCGCATGGTATACGTTGACTTTAACATAAATTGGGTTAAACTTTCCTAGTAAGTTGTTTTTCGCTCCATTTTGACGAAAGGCATTATGAAAGGCACAATGTAAAGGTGTTGTCAGTTTCCTGAAATTTGATACACTAAAGGTTGTGTCCACAATTATATTACATACAGAAAGCGGGATCTCATGAATTTATACTCTCCTTACATCGAGTTTAACCGCAAGGAATGGGCTGAACTTAAAGAACATCAGACCACTCTTCCACTGACGGAAGCCGAATTAGAACAGTTAAAGGGATTGAATGAAGAGGTATCGATTCAAGAAGTCGAAGATATATATTTGCCTCTTACCCACTTTATTGACCTATATGCAAGAGTTTCACGAGAGCTGAATCAACTGACGGCCTCCTTTATGAAAAAAGAAGCTCTCCCCACCCCCTACATCATTGGAATCGGGGGTAGTGTTGCCGTGGGCAAAAGCACAGCGGCCCGCTTGCTACAGGCACTGCTCGCCAGAGGTAAGAATAGCCCGAAGGTTGACCTTGTCACAACCGACGGTTTCTTATATCCCAATGCGGTGCTGCAAGAGAAGGGCATCATGAACCGCAAAGGATTCCCGGAAAGCTATGATATCAAATCCCTGATTCAGTTCATGGGTGATGTAAAATCTGGAAAACCCGAAGTGAAAGCACCCGTCTACTCTCACCTCGCCTACGATGTCATTCAAGGGGAAGAGAAGCAGATCTGTCAACCGGATATTCTCATTATTGAAGGTATCAATGTACTTCAGATCAAAAAGGAAACGCCTTTGCTGGTTAGTGATTTCTTCGATTTTTCAATCTACATTGATGCGGAAGAAGAGCATATACGACACTGGTACGTTGAGCGTTTCAAGCTGCTCCGCAATACAGCTTTCCAGAACACGGATTCCTTTTTCCATCAACGATTCGCCAATATCGATGAAGAAGAAACCGTGCGTACGGCCAACCAGATCTGGCAGGATATCAATGCCAAAAATCTGCATGAAAACATTTTGCCAACCAAAGGGCGTGCCAGACTGATTCTGAAAAAGGAAGCCGATCACTCCATTGGGCAGATTCAATTGCGTAAACTGTAGACAACACTCGTGCAGTACACTTTGATGTTATAACTAATTACCCTTAAAAGGAGAGAAAAACACATTGCAAACCCTGATTATACTCGGCAGTATTATGATGTTCCTGGCTGTTGCTTTGGGTGCTTTTGGCGCACACGCGCTCAAGCGCAAACTATCCGCTGACATGATCAAAATCTATGAAACCGGTGTTCAATATCACCTCATCCACGGACTTGGGATCATCCTGATTGGACTGCTGGCAGACCGTCTCGAATCCTCTTCACTCGTCATGTTTGCCGGATGGCTGATGTTCGCCGGGATCATCCTGTTCTCTGGTAGCCTGTACACTTTAAGTGTAACGGGTGTTCGCAAATTGGGAGCCATTACCCCACTTGGCGGAGTCGCATTTTTGGCTGGATGGGTTATGATCATGATTGCCGCATTGTAAACATGCCCGTTGGATAAACGAAAAGAGTGTTCTGGCTGATATCCTATCGCTGGAGCACTCTTTTCCTGTTTAATCTGTCCAGATTCTGCGAATGGTGAGCTGCCCTGCATCTGGCCGTTGTCTCTCCAGCACATACACATCCGGGTTAGAAAGTTTAGCCCACTCTTCATAGCCAAAGGATGGTTCATACTCACGAATAAGCAGTGATAACAAGTTCCCATGTGTAACCACGGCCCCGTGTTGTTCAGGTCTGCTCCACAACTCTTCCAGTAGTGCCAACCCCCTTGCAGCCGCGTTTCTCGAAGATTCCCCGCCTTCTTCCACCCAATCCACATCATCATATGTACGTTTCAGTACATCCATCCAGTTAGGCAGATCCAAAGAGCTAAGTACCCTCTCCTGGAGACGTTCATCCGTATGTATATGTTGCAGCGTTGCCATGCCCAGCGGCATAGCCGTCTGAACGGCCCTTTTCCACGGACTGGAAACAATATACGTAATGGATTGATGAGCCAAGATATCTGCAAGTTTTTCGGCTTGCCTGATCCCTTCATCTGTAAGCTCTGCATGGGGTTCCTGCCCTGTGGCCTTGGCGTGACGGATAAAATAAATGGACTGCATAGCGATCACCTCCTATAGTGTAACCTACATAGAGTTCTTCTCAAGATATTGAAGTGCACTGTACATCTTCTCCTGCTCTTCCGGTCGGCCTGATGAACTGAGGAAAGTGACTTGTTTCCCTGTTCTGTCTCCATGTTGAGCCACCAGTCCAAGCCGCTGCTTGAGATGGTTCACCGTACCTGTACTGCCATCAATAATCTGTATATGATCGGGCAGAACCGTGCGCAGAATGGACGTATAGAATGGATAATGCGTGCAACCAAGCACCACTGTGCCATACTCATGAAGATCGAGATCTGCCAGCTTGAAGCGGAAATAATCAGCGATTTTGCCCGGATCAAAATCCAGCTGTTCACACCATTCCACAAGTTCCGGCAGCGCAATGGAATCCACACTGTGGTGATCATCAACACGTGATACCAGTTCGTTATACTTGGTTTGGCTCAAGGTGAGGGCCGTGGCAAATACAAGCACTCTCTTCCCACTATCACGATTCATCTCCACGGCTGGTTTCACCGCAGGCTCCATGCCAATGATCGGGATATCGTACTTGGCGCGCAGATCCTTCACAGCCAGACTTGTTGCTGTATTACAAGCAATCACGATTGCTTGAACATCCTCCTGAACGATGGCTTCCACACAATCAAAAATATGTCCTCTAACCTCATCCGCAGACTTGGTTCCATACGGGACATGTAAGGTATCCGCGTAATATAGGAATTTTTCTTCCGGAAACTGTTGTAATGCCTTATGCAAAACGGTTAAACCACCGATGCCTGAATCAAAAAAAGCAATTTTCTTATTCAAGGATTTCACCTCTATAATGTATTATTTCGGGTTCCAAGAACCTCTCAATGCTGCTCATGCTGACTGGAGGTGAGGTTTGTACTTCCGGCCCATCACACACTAGGATGATGAACCATTATTCTACGTTCATTTTATACTGCATGAGCCAGTCCTTGCCACTATGCCATTCCTCTACGGGGCTATGCTTTCCAAGCAGTTCCGTACTTGCCTGAGCCATGACCCATTCCTTGAGCCCGTTATCCGGACTGGATTCGAGTTGCTGTAGCAGGAGAGGCAGTCCCGCCTCACCCGTATTCAGAATGTCCTCGTAAGTCTCCCGGTTAGCAGTAATATAATCATTGGGATTGCTGCTGGTCACGAGGACAGGGTCGCTAACGATCTGCTGTAGATTGCTTGCAATGGTTGCTGATAATACCTGTTCTTCCGTCCGAGTCGAACACGCTGCTACCATCAAGGCTGTGCATACGGATAACAAACCCAGAATCAGTCTTCTGCGATTCACTGTGCCACTCCTTTCAACAATGAGTTAAGACAACAGATTCGGCTTTCATGCTCAAGCCCCCGGCCAACTACAGAACAAGTTCCCATTGTTCTTCGGTAAGCTCCTGACCTGACAACATCTGCTTGCGGACTTCCTTCATTACAAAGCCCACAGATTGATATAATCTACGCGCGCCGATCAAAGACTCATTGGTCCACAGGATCACGGATGTGTAGTCCTTTTCTTTTGCAAAAAGAATTGCCTGTTCGATAAGCTTCACGCCCCATCCTGCACCACGTGCTTCCGGTTCGATCAGAAACCAGCGAAGTTGAGCCGTATTTTCATTCACCTGAGTAAGTCCTATGGAGCCGGAAGCTGTCTGATCTAACTCTACAATCCATAACATTTCCCTCGAATGATTGCCTTTAAGTCCAAACGAATTAACCGCGTTGGCGATAAATTCAGCAAAGCTATGATCATAATTATACTCATTTCGATAAATTCGAATATGCGCTTCAATGACATACTGCAGATCCTTTTGTACGAAAGTGCGGATCATCAGACATCACAGTCCTTCCTCAAATCTACAGTTGTGATACTGAAATCCACACCGAACTGAATTAATCCCAGTTTACGGGCAACTTGCTGTGAAGCGAGATTATCCCAAGATGTACTGTAGATTGGCATGCGTCCACGCTCCTTGACATGATACTGCCAGCATTTTACCGTCTCCGCTGCATACCCATGTCCTCTATAACCGGGTGCCGTATATAGACTCACTTCCGCCCCATGATCGGAGAGTCTTGCGGAGCAGCACACTGCCACTGCAGAATCCCCAATAACATAAGCGGCAACAGGGCTTTTTTCATGCAAGTGGTCTGTTAATTCAGGGAAATGCTCTGCCAGCAAATAATGCTGCTCCTGACCAATCAACTGAACTTTATGATTCCACTCGTCAGATGACTCAGGAAAAGCATAGGCGGGTCCCATCCATACATGGTTAACTGGCTCAAAGGTTTCCACCTTGCGAATCAGTTTCGGAATATCCAATGGAAGCTCACATTCCTTACTCAATTCATCCATCAGATCCGGCGGTAACTGCTCATGGTAATAGATCAGTGAACCGGCAGAAGCCAACCCGATAAATATGGCTGGAGCCTGCCCACCACCCGGCTCGTTAATGCTTAATAGACGCTGCTGCTCATTGATTGTATATAACGTGCTCGCTTGTATCTTCAACATTTCCATAGACGACAGGTTGGATTTTGGAACCATAACTATGAAGTTAACCTTTGCAATAATTGTTTGCCTTCACTGCCTTTACCAGCTTCTTGCTGCTCCAGAAAAGCGGATAATTCACGTAAATCAGCCGGGCGATATCCAGCCCCGCACCCGCAATTATGATAGGTATAACCATGATGATACAGCATCATCACTTTGGTCCATTGTTTGGTATCTTTTTGCTTGGGCGCCTGGAAATCCTGTCCCATGCTAACCATAAACGTGGCACATTGCGGGCATTTATATTCAAGTTGCGCCACCACCTCAGGGCTCAGGTCATGTCTGGAAACTTGTTTAAATGATTTGCGACAAATGAAACATGCATAGATGTCTTTATATGGTCCTGACATGGCATATCTGCACATCGTCTGCACCCCCTTAATAATTTCCATTATACGGGATTTCGAACACACATACGAATGGATTTTGCATATTTGCGAAAATTCCGTCCATTCACTCATTGACCTTGCAAAGCAGCTTTTTTCCAGGCCTCATCCAATTCCGCAATCGTTGCGTACCGCTGTGACCGATCATCGCTCACTGCACGTTTCACAACCTGATACAATGCTTCTCCGGCATCCCATCTGGCATAGGAACGATCTTTCTCCCCGCCAAGTAACCCAAACGCCGTTGCCCCCATGTTGAATACATTGGTAACCGCATCTATGGGTGCACCCAACTCAAATTCCTCTGGAGACATAAAGCGGGAAGATCCCCACATACGTCCCATGGTATTGGTAAAAGAGCCTTTCCGATACAAGTCGATATCACAAATTTTCATAAAGTTTCTGTCGAAATCATAGATCAGACTGCCATCATACAAATCAACAGCCACATAACCTCTCCGTTCCACCTCGATATGAAAATCCAGAATCTGTTCCATCGCCCGAATGCGTGTCTCCACTGAAAGCTGTCTGAACCGATAGTAGGGCGAACGCGGATCTTCATACTTGGCCGGAGGCGGAAAATACCAATGGGAGTGCAGACACTCCCCATCCACCCAGTCGAAGACACAGGCATAACCCTTACCCGTTGCAAAATGATCCGTTAGTCGAATCAATGTGTCATGCGCCAAATCTTCGTATACGGAAACAGATGATTTCAGATTACGAATGGCTTCCGGGGGACTTCCCGCATGATTCGCATGAATGGTATGTGCTCCAGCATACTTTACGAACAATTTCTTTCCATCCTTTTGCACAATACCAAAAGAGAGATTCCCTGAATCCTGCTGATCGAATACGCGAAAAACCTTACCCAAGGGCTGTAACCAATCGAAAGAATGAGACTCTTTTAAGACAAAGGAAACACCATCGATCTCAAGTTCAACATGATCTGTCATCGGACTCCTCCTGTGGTGATATCAGCATCCAATCTTGAGGGCTCTGTATAAAAGTAATTCATATGCGCCTCATCATATCCCTGACCATAGACTTCCAATGCGTTACGCTCGATGCCGTAGACTTCAAATCCATATCGCTCGTATAAACGTCGGGCTGATTCATTGGTTGTCACTACACTCAGATTAATCTGTTTGATACCTTCCAGATGTCTTCCCCGATCCAGCACCTCGCGGAGCAACCGTGAAGCCAACCCACTCCCCCGATATGGGGGAGCAACATAGACGCCCCAGATCATGCCTTTGTGCCTGAGCTTTAGGCCATGTTCCCTTTTGAAACCCATCATTCCCGCCAAGGTTCCTTCTTCTGTGTATGCTCCCAGAATATAATCATCGGGCTCATTATGTATGCGTTCCTGTACTTCATTCATGGGAATCTCAATCGACAATTCAAACGAAGCCCCGAAGGCTTCAGGATGTGTTTTCAATGCTTCCAGTCGTAAATGCCAGTAGATGTCTGCTTCATCCCGCTGAATATTGCGAATGGTACAGGGCTCTTGCTTTCGGCCTTCATTCATTCTTCAACCACTCCCTGCATCTCATAAGGATAATCGATCTGAAGTTTTACATTCGCTGCCGCTTCCTGTCCTGCAAGCAACCCAACAACATAAATCCCAAGGTCAATGGACGTGGCCACACCACCGGCAGTAATTACATTTCCATCTTTTACAATCCGCTTCTGAATCACCTCGGTGACATACGGCTCAAGCAAGTTATATGCATGTGGATGTGTTGTTGCTTTTTTACCGGATAAAAAACCAGCTGCACCCAGTAGCAGAGAGCCTGTGCACACGGAAACCTTCAAAGGCACAGACTCAGCCTGTTTCAGCCAACCTACGAAGGCCTCGTCATATCGAAGCTTGCGCGTTCCCATGCCTCCGGGGATAAACACGAGATCGTATTCCGATAGGTCAGGCTTCACTCGATCCACCTTCATCGTTAAACCAGACTCATCCGTGACCTGATCTGTCATTGCACAGGTTTCCCACGTCGTTCCTTTGGTTTGCTCAAAGAAATTCAACCGATTGATCACATCATAAAACCCTGCAAAATCAAGGAAAGTCAGTCCATCAAACAAAACGAATGCTATTTTCATTGGTAACCTCCGCTTTTTTAAATTTGGAGCATCCTGGTTATGTTTCTGATTCCGATCCCGTTCCATCGCTTCCTTCACCCAATCACGTTCCGGCAGCTTGCTGTTGATGCGAAAGAGCAGAACCACAATCGCAAGAAGTAAAATAATAACGATGAATTCGAAGATGGCCAATCCCTCCCTTTCGGAAATTATGCAATCTTGACTCGTACCTAATCTCTATTTTAATCCACGGGCAATGATCCACTCCAGCCACTTCCAGGGTAGAAGCAACTTGCCTATGATGAGCAAACGTGAACCTTTTCCGAGAGCATATCGAAGTCTTGGTGCACGCATCCGTGCAATTCGGCCAATCAGATCAGCTACCTCCTGTGGATCAGGTGCCGTCTCACTCGCATGTTTGGAATAACGAAGAACCGCATCCAGCTTATGCTTATATGGAGAGTTTTCGCTCCGGTGAATCTCACCCAAACCTTTATTCCAGATCGGCGTACGATAAGCACCTGGTTCAACCAATACCACCCGAACGCCGAACGAAGACATCTCATGCCGCAGACTTTCCGTGAATCCCTCCACAGCGAATTTGGAAGCAGCATAGGGCGCATACCCCGGAAAACCGGACAAACCACTGACGCTGGACAAGTTAACAATTAACCCCTGCTTCTGTTCACGCATCACAGGCAGGACCGCACGTGTCACAGCGATTAACCCAAACAGATTCGTATCCATCTGGCGCCGCCAATCCTCCATCGATACTTCCTCAATGAACCCGCCAACCGCAAATCCTGCATTATTCACCAGCATGTCGATTCGGCCATACTCCAGAACGACTTTGGTTATAGCTGCTTGCACCGATTCAGAATCCGTAACGTCCAACTGCTCGTACACCAAACGTTCTGTTATGCCTGCCTCTCCTGCAAGTCTGACCAACTCTCCTCTTCGACTAAGGTCGCGCATGGTAGCAACAACAAGGTATCCCTGCTTGGCAAGAGTAATGGCCGTTAACATACCGAAGCCACTGGATGTGCCTGTGATGAGAGCCACGGGATCATGTGCACCAGATGTTGATAGTCTTTTTTCCTTTGTTTCTTCATTTCTATGATCCTCTGTCTGCATCCGCTGCTGTCCATCTCCTATCTTGTATGTCACCACTGTCATTCAGCCACCTGCTCTTCCCCAATATTTTCCCACCAGCTCAATCAAGCTGTCTCTCCACCCTGCGTAGCTTGGTGACCCCTGGTTTGAACGTATACGGAACGAATCTCACCTCAGGCAAAGTACAATCCATCCTGTCTGCCAACTTGTTCAATTCCTGCAACACAGCAGCCTTTACTTGCCCCAGTGCTGCATTTCCTCCAAGTTGTAGCGATACCTCCATCGTCCCGTCCCCACGTTGCACCACACGATAATGTTCAATATCTGGCGACGCCGCAATGACCGAACGGGTGACGAAATCCGGAAAGACCGGCACCGCCTCACCCGTATGCAGTTGTTCAAAATAAAGCGTGTCATCACAGCGGCCTTCAATCCGCTCAATGGCGGTAAACAGGGAACCACAGGCACATGGCATCGCCGCCTCGGTCAGAATATCATTCAGCCGATACCGGATGATCGGCTGTGATGTTCTGGAGAAGTCTGTGATAATGGGCACGAACCGCCGGGTGGCGGGATCAATGAACTCTTTTTCAATATGGACTATATCCTCATTCAAATGCAGTGTGCCATAACGACAGGTCGCTCCCAGGAACCCTTCTGTACACTGATAGACTTGATGAATGGTCTGTCCAAAGACCTGCTCCAGCACCTTGCGATCCAAGGGGTCCAGCACCTCGGCAACAGAGATGATTTTATCCGGTACAGCAGTCAGGTGGCCTGCCACATAGGCGTCCGCCAACAGACGCAGCATGGATGGAGGAGCCACCCACACGGTAGGTTGGTAGGTTTCCAGCCGATTGACCAAGGTCTCCACACGCTCCAGCAGATCAAAGTACTGAAACTGCAACTTACCACGCTGCACCGATTCATACAGATTACTGTTGGCCCGCAGGAAAAACGCAATCTTGGCAGGTTTCCACAGTCCACCAGGCAGCAGCTTGGCCAGCACCGTGCCCGTCCACGCATCCTGCTCCCGATCACTTACCAGAAATATTCCCCGGTTCCCTGACGTACCCGAGGACAATCCAACAGTCACTCCCTGAATGGAGGGTTTGAAGTCACGCGTTTCTTCACTTTCACCTGCTAGAGCCAACGCTTCATCTTTGGTAATGCCTACCGTATTCAGTGTATCAAAGTTCTCCATCATGATTGATTTGTCAATCAACGGAAAGCTTCTCCAGTTGGATGCGTCCACGCCACCCCACCACTTTCGGTAAAACGGAGATCGGGCGCGGATCTGATGGACATGTCGAATAATCCGGCGCTCTTGCCAGCGCTCCAGTTGTTCTCGCGTTTTCCATGTTCGCAGCCCACGTGCAAGCGCATAATGAACCACAATACGAAAGATATTACTCATCGTTTCGGCCCTCCCACACCCCAAGCTTCCAGTACATCTCGACAATGACTCGGCACTATCCGAATGTGGGGGAACTGCTGATGCAGCTGAACCAACTTGTCAAAGTTACGGTGGTATTCCTGTCGATCAGACATAATGATACCCGCGAGCGCATGAGGCCTACGCTGGTCACGAAAAGCCCGACTCGACCACACTGCGTCCGCGCACAGGAAATAATCATGTTCTTCTGTACGCAGCAGGAGTCCCATCATGCCTTCCGCATGACCGGATACATCCACCCCCAGCAGACTGCCATCGCCAAAGATATCGTAGACTTCATCAAAAGGGAACTCCTCCCCCGCTCTCATCCACCGCTTAGGCTGACGCGTAACAGGCAATGATCTGGCCGCAAAATCCTCAGGCAACAACCCGGACAGATAACCTGCCTTCACAGCCGCAATCGAACCAAGGGAGCGCACCGCATCATAAGCCCTTGGCAAATAGATGAATTGTGCCTCCGGGAAATCTCGCACACCCGCGATGTGATCGCCGTGAAAATGAGAGAGGATGATATACCGAATATCCGAAGCTTTCAGCCCAAGCCCAGCCAAAAAATGAACGGCACTATCCTCTTCACGATAGACAACCGGTGTAATATGACGATACAGCGCATTGGGCAGATGAGCCGTTTCCTTGAAAAAGCGGGAGCTATATCCCGTATCCAGCAGGATTGGTCCATATACAGGGTGAATGATGCAAGCAAATCCTGCGGGGAAAGGTACTGGTCTTAATCGACCACCACGCAGCGTCAGAAACTCTGGATGTGTACAGTAACCCGCCGCACCCAAATATAGTTCTACCGGAGTTGTCGTCAGCATGATTCAGCCCTCCACCAGTCTGCAAATTGTTGCAATCCCTCTTCAATGGACACCCGAGGGACGTACCCTAATTGCTCCCGTGCATCCGTAATATCCAATGTCTGTGGAATAGATAAGGAGCCGACTGTATACCGTGTCAACGGAGGTTCACCCAACGCAGGAATATAGCCATGAACTCGCTCCAGCAACGCTGCCACACCATATGCCATCCGATAAGGAATGTTTCGACGACGCAAGGGCATATTCAGCATGCCAAACAGGCTGCTCACCAACTCATTAAACGCCCTCGGATCGCCATTGGAGATATTGTAAGCTCTGCCAAGCGCTTCGTCAGGGGCATCACGGCACAACAACAAGGCGTCCACCACATTATCCACACATGTCAGATCAATTAATGCCTGTCCACCGCCAATCATCGGCACGCCTGATTTCGCGTTTGCTGCGACTATTCTGGGAAATAACGTCTGATCATACGGACCAAAGATCGCTCGCGGTCGAATCATGATCGACGGAAGTCCCTTCGCATGCCCCTCCATCACAACCTGCTCCGCGAGAAGCTTTGTGGCTGCATAATGATTGGCTGGTTTGGATGGCAACGGGTCATTCTCATGTACGTTAAATCGCGGTATGTAGTTAAAATATACACTTGGAGTCGAGACATGTATAAATCGCTGTACCTCATTATGCAGGCAGCCATCCATGAGATTTTGTGTCCCCTCTACATTACTGCTATAAAAGTCACGATATCGGCCCCATGGCGATGACAGAGCCGCACAGTGAAAGACCACATCCTGCCCCGTACACGCTACATTTACTGCTGCCTCATCCCGTATATCTCCATTCAGAAATCGGATTCCTGCCGACTCAAGTTCTGCACCAATCTTTGGCTGTCGGCCCATGCCCGTGACTTCCCATCCCTCTTTTGCAAGTCGTGTCGCGAGATGCCTGCCCAGGCATCCCGTAGCTCCTGTAACCAATGCTCTGTTCATTGTTGTTCACCGTTCCATTCTATGTCGTGAGTCAAAGCTTCAGTCAGCGAGAACTTCTGTGATCTTGCCAGACGCCAGGCGGTCAGCACCACTGCAAATTGTTCAAATAACGGCTGGATATCCTGCCGCATATAGACCACATCCCTGGCTCCACACCAGGCAGCTGCCCATGCCTGGAACTTTCCTTTGCCGAAGATCTGCTGCAGTCCGCTTCCCAACATGGGAAGCATGAGCATGGCTTTGCTGCCCCGTGCGGGCGTGATCATTCTTCCTTCCTTGACCAATGTCTCCGGTTCAGTTAGTGCACGCACCAAGTCATCTCCAGGGTGAAACAGATGAATCCCACTCGTTGCCCTCGGATTACATTCAATTGCGTATACTTTCCCATCCTGACCTTCTATAAAATCAAACCCAATCTGTCCACTAAAACCTGTTGACTGCACAAATTGTCTCACCCATGCAAGGGCACCCTCATGTTCCACCTGTTCAAAAAACACACTGGCCCCCACGCTTCCTGTGCGGTAGCGGCTATCGTAGGTGGCGTGCGCAACCAGTTGTCCTTCGTGGGCTATGCTGTATGTACACAACACCTGACCAGGAATGAAGGCCTGTGCAACCCAAGGCGAAGCAGAGGATAATCCCCCTTCTTCCGGAGGATCGTTACGTAATTGTCGATGCTTCTTTTCGCTTGCGTATCCTTTCTGTGCAGTCCCTGCCACACCCTTATTGATCAAACGTGTGGGCATGCGAACTTTGGCTGCGAAGCGGGAATACACCGGTTTCCACACTCGATCTCCTGCTTCTCCCAGAACAGACTGAGCTTCCGTCCATTCCTGCTGACTGTTGATCAGACGTGTATCCGGGACCGAAAGACCGAGTGAATCTGCAAGCCGGATAAAATCGTATTTATGGTGCAGCGCATGCAGTTGCTCCAGAGTTGTAACCAGCACACGGCAATATGCACGCAGTCTGTCTGCCCCTTGAGCAACATAGAAGACTTCTTCACACATGGGGATCAGCAGGTCGATCTGCCAATCCTGTACCAACCGTTCCAGCTCTTCCAGATAAGCACGTGTATTATGACGCGGCGATGGGACCACAGCGCATTGTTCCACTGCACTGGATGATCTGGTCAGATGCCGTACGGCACTCTCCGCAACATAGACCCGATGGCCTGCACGATGAAGCATGCGTGCCAGATCGAGCGTAACGGGAGCCCTTCCGCCTGTAAGGAGCACACGAAGAGAAGCAGATGTACGATGTCCGGTTTCCCCAGATCTAGTAGTCAAAAATGAGTCCTCCCAATGATAATCCGGCAGCCGTGCCAATCATCAACACCCGATCTCCACGCTGAATACGCTGTTGTCTAATCGCTTCATGCAGACCCATCGGGATCGATGCCGCAATTGTATTGCCGTGATTTCGTGTGATGTCCATAAACCGATCTTCAGCAATGCCAAGCTTCTTGCGAATCAGTCTCATCGCCATCGCACTTCCCTGATGAGGAATGACCAATTGGAAATCCTCCATTCGATTCCCGGTCGCCTGCAGCATATCGCTGATGAATCCAGGTAGAAGTCTGGAAGCCATGCGGAAGATGGCCTGTCCATCCATATGAAAAAGATAGGGCTCCGGCTGATCTGCCTTATAATTCGAAGCATGCAGCCGTGTACCTCCACCTGCAATCTCCGAGAAGCGAGCACCTCGGCTGTAGGTTCGAAGGGAAGCATGTACAATCTGAGAGGATGACCCTTCAGGCGAACGTTCAATAATAACAGCGGCCGCTCCATCCCCGAACAGGGCCGCACTCTCTTTATCCGACCAATTGAGTCCGGCTGAGGCAATCTCGGTGGCTACGAGCAGTACTCGCCGGTAACGTTTAGCATCTACCATATAGGAGATCACATCGAGTCCGTTCAGGAAACTCAGGCAGGTTGCATCCATATCAAAGGCGGGTACGCCCGAATCTTGCTGCCCCATGGCCTGCTGGATAAATACCGCCGTACTAGGCAACGGTTGTTCCTTCGTGCCACTGGTACACACCAGGCAGTCGATATCACTGAATTGTAATCCTGCATCCGCAAGTGCAGCTTCGGCAGCCTTGGCACCCATGTAGGACGAGGTTTCTTCACCCGAAGCATAATGGCGTACACCTACACCTGTGGCTTTGCTAACCCAGCCCGCAGGCACGCCCAAGCGGCGATCCAGTTCCTCATCGGTGACCTCCTGTTCAGGCAGGTACTTCCCTGTTCCTGCAATCCTTACTCTTCTAAGTTGCATTTCCCCAACCTCTTTCTGTTCATCTGACTGATATATATAAGTTCGTATTCAAAAAGACCGGTTTTCAGTACCGAGAAGATGGGATGAAGCTAGAAATGGAGTAGCGGAGCGTAGGAAAACTACGTGAGCAACGGACATTTCGGCTGAATTCCATATTCGATGCTGATGATGCCGATAGGCATACTTCGTAATCAAAAGCGGACTTTTTGAAAAACCTCTATAAGTTCAGCTAATTAGTATTTACACTTACACTCCGATGACAGAACAACTTTCCGATCGCTGTTTTCCCCAGATTTTTTTGATTCCCTTCTTAAAAAGGGAAAATCCGGGGATAAGCATATGCTTCCGATGCAGCTTTCTTTCAGAAAGCTTTTAGGCGAACGCTTCGCTTCTTCAAGTTATTTCTGTCCCTCCGTTATCGTGTAAATGTTTAGTTGAACATATATAAATGAAATGAATCCTCCACCTCAAATGGCGAAACGCCATGAAGTAAACCTTAAAATATATAATAAAGGGCAGATGCCTCTGCCCTTCCTGTTGTGTTTTCTTTTGTATAAAGTGTCATTTCTTCTTATTCAAAATCTCGGCAAGAGCGGCATCTAGTGTACCGTATGTGAAAGTGAATCCTTCCCTCTCCAATCGCTCAGGAATCACCCAACGACTCTTGAGAACGAGTTCCGTCTCGGTCCGAATAAAACGTGCGCCCAGTTCAAGCATCCAGCGAGGAGAAGGCAGTCCGATCCGAACACCCATCTGTTCTCTCAGACGCGCCATTAACTCCCGATTCGTCACCGGATGCGGAGAAGACGCATTGAACACACCATTTAAGTGTGGATGCTCTTGCAGATAGATCACCATGCGGAACAGATCCTCGATATGAATCCAGCTGAACTGCTGTGTGCCTGCACCTTGCGATCCTCCCAGTCCAAAACGGACGAGGTTCGTCATGGGCACCATCACGCCACCCTTGCCCAGCACAATCGCAATTCGCAGTGCAATCTGACGCGTAGACGGCAGACTGAATTCAAAGAAAGCCTGTTCCCAAGCTTTGGCAACGTCGACCGAGAAGCCGGAGCCAATCTCGCCCTCTTTTTCCGTCATGGGACGATCTTCGGCATGTCTGTATATGGTCGCCGTACTCGAATTAATCCATAGGTCGGGAGGTTGATTACAAGCTAGGACGGCATCGCCGAGAATACGTGTTGTACGCGTTCTGGATTCCAGAATGACTTTGCGATTCTCCTCCGTATAACGGCAATTTACCGATTTACCTGCCAGGTTAATCAGCATCTCTGCTTCTTCCAGTGCCCCTATAATTCCTGCACGATCCTCCCAGGCAATATGACCGGGCTGACGTGAGATAATTAACACCTCATACCCCAGCTTTCTGAACCTTTGGGCAAAATCCTGTCCGACAAATCCCGTTCCACCAGCTAATACAACCTTCTTCACGGTATCCCCTCATTTCCCATACTGGGTAAAGAACTCGCAAGATATAGATTGGAATGTTTCTATGCATGCAAAATGTAGATAATAGATTAACACCGCCGGTGATCCGTTGGTTTGATTTATTTCACACCCAGAGCTACGTACAAGCGATCCCGCTCTTCGATAGCCCATGCGTTTGCAGGGTTTTGTTCCAGTTGGTATCGGAGTTCATCATAAAAATCATGGATCATGAATCCGTCCGGCAACTTCCCAAGCATCGCTGTAAAGTTGTACTCGGGCAGTGTTCTCTTTCCTTCGCTGATCTGCTTCAACCAATCCATCCAATTTGCAAGAGTAAGCACTTCCTCCTGCCACAACTCGGCCTGTAACCCAAGCGCATCTTGAAGTTGCTCGTACGCCAATGGATCAGCGAAGGCTCGGCAAGCCTGAACAGCCAGTTCATACAACTCGGTCACTGCACGACGTACCTCATGCTTAAGTTCGACCTCCAAGCCTCCCATGTAATCCTGAATCTGAATGCTCTGTCCATCATCGTATAATAGCGGTGTCTGGGCCAACAGGCGTACAATCTCTTCCATCTCGTGCATTGAAACTCGCTTCTGCTCATAGAGAGCAGGTAATTGATATGCTGTAATGATCATTCACTCCTACATCGTTCTTCTATTAATGACCTATATTATAACATGGTTTGGCAATCATCTATCAGGTTAACTTGACTATCCACTACAAGTTGTAGTAGTTTATACGTACTACGTAGTGTAGTAATACGATCGTTATGGACGCATAACGATGTTAAGGAGTGTTCACTGTGAACCAGATTCAAAAATTATCCGAAACTGAAATGGAGTTAATGGTCGTTATATGGTCATGCGCCCCACCGGTCACCTCCACAGAACTATTAGACATATTCGCTGAGAAGGGGAAAGCGTGGAAAGCGCAGACCATGTCTACCTTTCTGTCACGGTTGGTGGATAAAGGCGCACTTACCGTCACGAGACGTGGACGAACCAATGATTATGAGCCTCTTCTACAGCCCGAAGATTACAAACTACAGGAAACGCAGCATGTTCTTGATGGACTGTATCAAGGTTCAGTCAAGAATTTGGTTTCGGCCATGTATGACGGTGACAAGCTTTCAGACGATGACATTTCAGAACTGAAAAAATGGCTTTCGGAAAAGTAGGTGCAGATGATGAATATCTTTTTTGAGATTCTGTGCAGCCTGACCGTGGCGGGAAGTATCGTTTCTGTTTGTATTTTGGCACTACGACTTATACCCGTATCTGTTTTTCCGACCAAGTGGCTCTACAGACTCGGTAAACTGGCTATCTTGTTTTATCTGTTCCCGGTATCTCTTGGCCTTTCATGGCTTTTGGATATTGCATTCCAAACGACATCAACTATACCGGGTACGGAGAATGCAGTAGCTTCAGGCTTACTTGCAGGAACGTTTATACCGGAACAAACCATTTCGGTAACCACAGCCTGGTTCTTGTTATGTGTATGGGGCACTGGAGTCATTGGTTTTTCTGCATGGCAGGTGTACTGTTACCGGAGATTTCTGAATGAATTATCTCGTACACGTACCCCAGTCCTCCGTCATAGTGAGGCAGCTATACAGCTACCATTAATCAAAGAGGGTTTGGGTCTCAAACGTAATATCACGCTTGCTCACAGCACGCTAGTACGAAGCCCTATACTGGTTGGCTTGTTTAAACCAACGATATATCTGCCACCCGAAAATATGGTGAAAATGGACATCAGCATGGTGATTCATCATGAGTTGGTACATCTGAAACATAAAGATCTGTGGGTCAAGGCTGTGACCTTGGGCGTTAGTGCCCTGCACTGGTTCAATCCCCTGATTCATATGATTCGCCGGGACATTCATACCTGGAGCGAGTTGGCCTGTGATGAAGATGTGGTGAAAGAGATGTCCCATGAAGAGCGAAGACGATATGGTGAGACGATTTTAAATGTGATGGCGGGAACCAAGAAAATACCTGCTCAATTTTGTTCGTCCCTATCGGGTGAAGGCAAACAATTAAAAAGGAGATTGATGATTATGTTTAATGTAAAGAAACTGAAAAAGAAACATTGGATGATAAGTATGGGAGCCCTCCTGCTTATTACTGGCGTAAGTACGTCCACCGCAGTATGGGCATCAAACCATACGGTTAAAGTAGAGGCCAAGGCTACTGAAGCTGTGCCTGTTCCTTCCGTATCTGAGACCCCTAAGATCGTAGCTTCTCCCGATACAGCCGGCGTTTCTGAGGCTGTAACTGCTCCCGCTGCTTCCGAAACGCCTGAAATCGTGGCTATCCCTGAGGATGAAGTTTCAGAAAATGTACCAGCTCCTTCGACTGCTGAACCTTCTGAGGCTCAAGTTGTAGAATCAGCCACAGTTCCTTCTCCTGCTGGACCTTCTGAGATGGTAGCCCTTCCTTCCGAGGACAAGGCTTCCGAGGCCGCAACCGTTCCTTCTCCTGCCTCATCTTCTGAAATGGTAGCTCTCCCTGGGGATAAGGTTTCAGTAACTGTACCTGCTCCTTCAGAAAAATAACCTATTGTTAAGGAGTAATAACCGTCCTTATATGCAAACAGGACGAAGCATAGATCATAGATCTCCGCTTCGTCCTGTTTCCGTTTTTCTGTCATGTGCATTAGATAAATGTTTTGATCGTAGCAAAATATTCACGGATCATGTTGACGGGTTTCAGATAACCCGGTGACGGAGCCGATATGCCGTATTCTGCTGCATAACCATTCTTGGCAGCGATGTATTTGGAACGGAACATATGATAGTCACTGGTGACAATCATGATCTCAGGGTGCTCTAACCCGGATTCAAGAATGATTTTTTTGGAAAAGGCCAAATTCTCCTGTGTACTTGTGGAGCGATCTTCCATAATCACTTGGGCGGGGTTAATCCCCTGTTCAATCAGATAGTTTTTCATGGCGAGCGCTTCAGGAATCGATTCTCCAGGTCCCTGCCCACCCGATACAATGACTGGTGTCTGAGGGTGACTACGAATGTAGTTCAGACTTGCATCTAACCTTTGTTTCAGGGTCAATGACAATTCCGTTCCACGGATGCCTGAACCCAGAATAATGACATAGTCCGCTTCTTCCGGATCATTCGCACCAAGCTGTGTGAATACAAGTGCTTCAATAATGACAAAAGAGACGGCAACCACGCCAAATCCGGTAAGGATAATCCGTTTCAGAATAACATGCTTCTGATAGTCAATCCGTCTTAGCACGATAAAAGCCACCGTGATCATTCCAAAAAACATGACTGCAAACCTTTGGCCCCAGAAGGCCAGAAATGCCACAAAACATGCCAACAGGACAAGATCAATGATCAGTCCATTTTTGTGTAAGAACTTTTTTATCAAATCCGTAGACACTCCTTCTTGTACCCACTATTCCGCAAATCACTTATTATTCAAGCTGTTATTATCGTTAGTTTCGGCCATTGTTCCTGCCAGCGCTTCTTCTGTACTCTCTGATTATAATAGTCAGCATCCGTGAAGAATGAACTTTTGCGGACTATAAGGTGATACAGATCATGCAAACCATGCGGAGCACAGATGTTAACCCGATCTTCTTCATCCAACTGTACGGCTATGGCAGTCACAATCTCTGGCCAATAGCGAAGAGCATCTTCAGTAGAAAGATAAGGATCTGTGCCATTGCGCAGATGCATTCTCGCCTGATTTTTGACCGACCACTTGGCATTGCCTGTCAACTCACGGAGCTGACACTCCAACTGTATGTCTCTTTCCTCACGCAGGTCTGACGCATCATAATAGACAACATCATTATCACTGTGCAGCTCGCGAACAGCATATCCATGCAGAACATCCCAGATATAATTGCGAATATATCCTGCACCTATGTAACATTGTGGCAGATGGAGACCTCGGACTCTCCGCAGATCATGCATTAATTGCTCGTGTTTGATGATCGTCTGAATGAATGGGTCCTTATATAACATATCTGCCTCCTGCGGTTTACCTCATTGTCCTCTTATAGCTGTTAACCTTCATTCCAATATATCATGTTTACCTGGCTGCAATAAAATGAACAACGCTTGAACATCCTCTGTACAACTTCGAATCTCTGATTAATCACAACCAAATAACCCATAAACAGCTTCGGTTATCCGAGTGTTTATGGGCGACAATGATCAACTTTGAAACGGTTAAAATTTATTTAATCGGTATCCAGATTTGTGGCGGTTGATTGGGGCCCGGGTATACTTCCAGCTCCGGCATATATGCGTGCTCATAAGGGTTGGATGGAAACCATTCCGCAATAATCTGTTTCCACAGAAGCTGCATGCTCTCCGGCATCGGGCCTTCTACTTCAAATACACTCCATTTGGAAGCAGGCATGGTGAAGGTTGAAAATCCATCAGGTACCTCACCATCGTAAGCCGTAGCAATCCAGTATTGCATCTGTTTATCCTGTATTTCGCTCTGATCCACAACGACGCCAAGTAACCCTGGAATATCCCCGTTGTTCAGTTCAAACAAACGATCCTCTGTACCGCTCGTCCACGCTTCCTGCCACATCTTCCCGATGCCTTGCAGATGCTCTCCATCTACATATGAGAAAGTCTGCTTCACCCCTACGATAGTAAATTCAGGATGTTCAACGATTCTATATTTCATCGGTTCAGCTCCTTTTAGACTCACTTGAATAACCAAACGATTATACGATTTGACAGCGTTACTATTCTTTCGAACCTCACTGGGTGCGATTCCATGTTGTCTCCGAAAGGCTTTGGAGAAAGATTCTGGTGTATCGTAACCATATTTAAGCGCCAAATCGATAATTTTAACATCACGCTGAAGTAGCTCATGTGCCGCCAAAGTCAATCGTCTGCGTCTTATGTACTCGGCTACAGTAATATCAGTTAATAAGGAAAAGGTACGTTGAAAATAAAAAGGAGAGATATGAGCCTCTGCGGCAATCTGCTCCATCGTCATATTTTCAAGCAAGTGGTCTTCCATATATTGAATAGCGACCTGTAATGCGTTGATCCAGTTCATGTGATAATCACTCCTTGATGTCTAATATAACGGATAAACACCCCAATAACCTGTCATACTGTGCTTTCATTTGTCCGGTGAAAGCAAAACGATGTAGTTCATATAACGCCATCTCACAGAATTTGACAATGTAAACGATTTACTATAGCTTTGAGTATAATGATCGTTCTATATTATTCTGAAGGGAGAGTAACACTGACATGAGCAGCAAAAAAGAAATGCTTTTGAACGTGGCTGAAGAATTATTCTATCTTCATGGCTTCCATTCCATTGGCTTAAAGCGAATTATCACGGATGCCGGGATCGCTATCATGACGTTATATAACCACTTTGAGTCCAAGGATGATCTCATCGTCCAAGTACTCCTGCGGCGCGAACAGCGTTATTTGGAACAGCTCCGGCAATATGCGAACAATAAAGAGCAACCCATGTTTCTCAATCTGGCTGAAGGACATGTAACTTGGCTAAAAGAACACGAATCAAGAGGGTGCTTGTTCTTACGCGCCAAGGAAGAATTCGGAGGTCACACTGACCATATCATCGTCCAGACAGTGAATGCGCATAAAAGACATATGAGAACATTAATCCAAACATTGGCGCCTGCTGCAAGTGATCGAGATCTGTTGCGATTTTCCCTGCTGCTGGAAGGTTCTACGGCACTTGCTGAGACAGAAAATGTAAATGAAGTCTGCCGTGAATTGATCCATATGACGCAAACCAGTTTCAAATAATGCTATTCCGGGTGAGTTAGTAGTTCAACTCACTTTTTTATTTAAATGAAATTATAATGATCGTTCTATCTAAAAGGCGGTGGATTTAATGAAAAAAATGATCTTCCCAGGCATTGCACTTATCGCTGTATGTTATGCATTCGGGAGATTCAGTTATGGATTGTTTATGCCGGAAATTTCGGAAGCCTTACACTTGAATGATGCAGCCTCTGGGGCGATTAACTCAGGAACGTATATTGCCTATTGTCTGTCCCTTCTAACTGCACCCCTGTTGATTAATCGCAAGGGGCATCATTATGTCATTCAATTGGCAGGGATCAGTGCAGTGCTCGGATTAACCGGCATCGCCCTGTCTCAGAATGCATGGGTTCTTGCATTTAGTGTATTTCTAGCTGGTTTGAGTACAGGCTGGGCCTCTCCGGCACTCGGTAACATGGTTAATGCCGAACTTGCACCGGATCTGCAAGCAAGAGGTAACAGCTGGATTAACACAGGGACCAGCTTCGGAATTGTTATATCCGGTCCACTCTACTGGCTGTTCACGGATTACTGGCGTCTAACCTACATCCTGTTTGCTGTGATCGGTGTTGTCGTTCTGTTGTGGAACAGACGTGTCATTCCGGCAACCAAGACACTGCCTTGTACCAAGTCACTCTGGACATGTATGAAACCAACCAGACCCGGGTCTGCTCTTCTGATGGCTTGTCTGTTAACAGGCGTTAGTTCGGCAATCTACTGGACCTTTGCCCGAAACTTCCTCACGGACGAGAAAGGGGCCTCCGATTCGGAAGCCGTGTTGTTCTGGATTGTGATGGGGGTTATGGGGATACTCGGCGGATGCGCTGGACGCATTATTGAACGTATTGAGATTGGGTGGTCCTACCGGATAGGTATCCTTTTATTGGCTATCTCGCTGGGGGTAATCCTTCTTCCATCCATGGCAGCAAGCCTGATCTCTGCGATCATATTTGGCAGCACATATATTTTCCTGACCAGTGTATTTATCGTTTGGGCAACGCGACTATTCAGTCCGAATGTATCGATTGGGATCAGCCTTGCCTTTCTCGCGCTGGGGGCTGGACAATTCCTTGGCTCCTCCATGGCAGGTTACACGATTGAAGTGTTTTCCAATACAACGGCATTTCTGGCCTTTGCTGCACTCGGCCTGTTCGGATTGTTAATTCGAGTGAAATAAATGACAGAACAACGTTCTGATCGTTTTTTATTCTACTCGGCGTACACTTCCGGTCAGTCCATGTTGAAGCCGTACATCTGCAAAAGTAACTGTGGTCCCTTGCCCGATTGGGGATTGGGCCACAATGCCAACTTTGATCTCTTCGGGGCAATCGAGGCCAAAATAACGTACCAGCTTCCACTTCTCACCATCTTGAGAATAATGGAAAGCAAAGCTGCTGCCTGCGCGGGCTACACGTAAATAAGGCTTGCTGACATCTATAGGGGATGATACACAATCATCCGAGTTACCACGGGTCACAACACTAAGAATGGACGGCTGTTCTTCAAAAAATTCAAAGCAGACTTTAGCCCAATTCGTATCGTCCATCATTACCATCAGACAGCCCGAGTCATACTGTTCTTTCATATCCACCTGTACTTGAGTGACGATGCTGAAATCTCCCTTGATTATCGTATGTAAAAATGGAGCTGAGGCTTTCACCGGGTCACCTCCCGGATCAATGAAAAAGTCACTGACTGGCGAAACGGTTATCGTTACTTTGCCGTCTTCAATGGACCAATCTGCTGGCTCGTTCAGCCATCCCAGGTTGGCAGATAATGTTTGACCTGAACAATGTTCGAATAGATTCGTCATGTGGCACACCCTTTGTGTTGGAATATAAGTTTACTAATTTCTCTATTTGTATTCGGTATGTACGATGGTTAATCCTGTAGGTTTAGCATCAAGTTCCATCCCCGTTATCTTACACCCATGTGTACGGTTGGATAATACGTTCATCCCAGACCTGTACCTCAATATATCGTTCCGGCCCCTTATCACCTTTACGGTTCCATTCCTGAGGCCAACCATAGAACTGAATAACTTCGATGATTTCATCTTTGGTATAAATCTGCTTACGATAAGGTTTAGCATCGTCAAACCTCATTGTTGGAAACAAGTCCCCGTAGGTAAAACTCACAACTGCATCTGGAAGGTCATCCCATGGAATGATTACATGATCGGGTTCTGAATACCAGGACAACAGCCATTCGCATGCACCAAGCGTCAGATAATGGGGATATGATTGTAGCGGCTTCCCACCTTTAGCAACAAACTGTTCATAAGCCCTTTGCTCAAGCGTTCTGCGAATTGCCATGTAATCTGCGGGTCGTCGACTGGCAAAGTTCCTTCCCTGAAGACGGATCTTCTGTGTAACTGTTTCTGCTTCATCCGCAGACAGGCTGGAGAGATTTATGAAAGGACCAAGACTTTGTTCAAAATAATGATAGGCATTCCAGTCGTGCATACATTCTCCTCCTTTGAACAGGATCGATTTGGACTTTTAAATTCAGTTGATAGAAATCGCCGCCCCTTACTATTAATAAGGTAATTTTATCCAAAATATGATAAACTGGACATACGAGATTACTTCAATGATATGAATTACAACAGGAGGAGATCAATCTATGTTTGGTGTTAACGTAAAAAAAATGGAAGATCAACTGGTCATCCGCTGGCAGTTCTCCAAAATCGAAATTCCAATTGTACATATCACATCGGTCACTCTGGATGATACATACGGTGGCAGCGAACCATCCGCCATTCGAATCGGTCCGGTTAATGGCACAAGCGAGAGGATTCTGATCCGTACGGTTAATCAATCATATATCTTATTCACGAACAGTGTGAATTTATATCCCAATATCCGAGATATGCTACAACCGGCAAACTAGATTGTGGTTCGAAACGGATTTTTATGTTTCTCCAAGGAATAGCTCCATTTACATATGTACGCCACCAGAAAGAAGCGTGAGTATTCGCATTAAATCTTCCAGCGAATACTCACACTTCTTTGATGCCAATACCAGTTGTTCGAAGTAACGTTCTTACAACCAACTCCATTTCGGTAGCTGATCCAACGTGATAATCTCTTCGCTGTTATACACTTCCTTCAAAAACGCCACTTCATTATGCGTCCCGTCTTTCAGAAATCCACCTGTCCAGGTACAGAACCAACTCCAGTGTACATCCTGTTCCTTCATTTGCTTAGGGTCAGGGATGGAGCCGTTCTCGGCGAGTGCAATGATTTTGTTGTCCTTCACAAGCTCACGCAGGTTGGCGTAACGTGCTGCCAGCGGACTGTGATCTCCTGCTTCCGGGTATACATCTACACTCACAATGTCCACGACATCATCCCCTGGATACCATTCCTGTTTTTCCGAGTTCCAGACCCAGATGAGATTGTGCAGCTTGTGCTCGTGCACTAATCGATTATACAACAACCTATACAACTGTATGGCAGGTTCGGGGCCTTTCGCTCCCCACCAGAACCATCCACCTTCGGCTTCGTGCAGCGGTCGGAATAACACGGGCACAACAGCATCCTTCAACTCTTGCAAGTGAACTGCAATCGCGTCGATATCCCGGATCAATAACTGATATGCTTCCGATTCAGTATCAGCCAGCGCTGAACTCAGATCATAGGTAGTCGCATCCGTATAAAACCCCCGCCACCACTCCTTGCCCGGTTCATCGATCAGATTCGCAGGTGCATTCCAGTGCCAGCATAGCGTCACGATTCCCCCTTGATGGTGCCATGCAATGGCATCCCGAATCTCCTGAGAGACCGCGCCGCGCTCTGTTCTTGATGGCGAATATTCCATGAGATCGAAGCCAATCACAGCTGGTTTCCGCCCTGTATTTTCATTAATCCAGTTCAGATTGCTGTAGTCCTGCTGACCTGACAACATCCCTTTCCCATAACGCTCGACCAGGAACGCCATTAGTTCTCTCGCTTCGGATGTCGCTGCTTCATTCACCGGAGCACTGTTGATCATACGTACCGTCATCGCTAACACCTCCAATTAGGTTTACCATGTTAACCCACGACCCCCGAGCGCTCAATGCTCTCCACAAAATAACGCTGCACGAACAAGTACAAAATAATCAGTGGTGCAATCGCCAGCAAAATGCCTGTATCCACGATCATCGCCACATAGTTCGGATCTGCCTTGATGCCCGAGTTCGAACCAAAGCCCATCAGTTGTGGGATTAACTGGTTCGCCTGAGCAGGTAAGGAAGCCACCTTCAGTGAGATCAGTGGACTTTCACTCATGAATAATGCCGAATAGAACGTATCGTTGTACTGCCACACAAATGAGAACAGAATGACCGTAATCAGCGGTGAGATCGCATTGGGCAGCATGATTTGAGCAAATGTTTTGAATCCGCCAGCACCGTCAATCAGGGCGGCCTCCTCAATTTCCTTTGGCATACCCTTGAAGAACTGACGGAAAATATAGATGAACAACCCTGCCTTTAGCCCACCTGCCGTAGCCGCCGTAATCATGGAGGGCCAATACGTATTCAGCAGATTGATGCCATTCTTTCCCGTGAACAACTGGATCATGCCCATAAAATCAAAGCTGCGGAAATGCAGATACATCGGCACCATAAGCGTGCTTGTGGGCACCAGAATGGTGAGAATGACCAGGACAAAGAGCACATTGCTGCCTGGAAAAGAAAACCGGGCAAAGCCGTAACCTGCAAGCGCACAGGACATGGCTGTCAGAAGCGTTGTAATGGTAACGAACAATAAGGTGTTCGCCAGCAAAGGCAGATAATCCATCACTTGTGCCGCAAGCCGGATATTATCCAATGTAACGTGCTGAGGAATCATATAGATCGTTGGATTGTAGATATCCTGTTTATCCTTGAACGCCACTGACACTTTGAGAAATAACGGATACAAAATAATAAATGAAATACCAATGACCAATGCATATCTGAATATAGAATAGAGAAGGTCCGATGTCTTGTTTCGCACCCGCTGCATGTGGTAATTCTGCTTCGGAACTACCACCATGCGATCTGTCCCTGATGCAGCCATAATCTGAAGCCTCCCTCAATGTGAACTGTCAGTTATAATGAACACGCCGTGACAGTACCCAGCCCACTACGATCAGTACAAGACCAATCACCAGCGTGTACAGCCAGGACATCGCCGAGCTTAAGCCAAAGTTCTGGGTTTTGAATGCCGTTTGGTAGATGGCCTGTGTGACCGGACTCCCGGCAAATGAATCAATGATTGTATAGATGACATTTGTCAGAATCAACGGACTGACCATCGGAAATGTAATTTTCCAGAATGATTCATAAGCTGTCGCCCCTTCGATCTTCGCAACCTCATACATTGATCCAGGTACCGACTGCAGCGCGGCGAGGAAGATCAAAATCTGAACACCTGAGCTGCTAATAATCTCATAGATCCGCATGATGGCTTCTACAATGTAATCCACATAGGCCCTTGGCAATCCCACATCCGCCAGCATCCGCACAATGGACACCACGTTGAACGAAGCCCCGCCATCGGCTGATGCATCGACCGCACTTGCATCTCCCATCAGATTGATCAATCCTGCAGACTCCGCTGCTGCGACTGCACTGGAAGCCAGAATAACCGGCAGGAAAAAGATCGCACGCGCCATCGTTCTGCCTCTGAACTTCTGGTTGAGCAATGTAGCCGTGAACAGACTGAAGAATAGGATCATCGGCACATTCAGCAGCATTGCTCCTACGGAATCCACCAGAATCCGGTTGTATGTAGCATCAACCAGAAGCGCATCCTTGAAATTTTTAAATCCAACGAAGTCCAGAACGTACCCGCCCGGAGCAACGGACAGATTACTCAGACTAAACCGAATCGATTGCAGGAGCGGCGTGGCAAAGAGGAAGATGAAACCGAGCAACCACGGAGAAATAAATGCAAGTCCAAGCAGCGCTCTCCGTGACTTCAGCGATAATCGAATGGTTCTCATCGGTTCACTCCTTCCACCACATAGTCAATCCCGTCAACTGTTGTTCCATCCACGGTTACTGCGTCCGCATTGTAATTCACAAGGATGGATGTACCGCCCGTATAAGTGATCCGGACCACGCCATCCTGGATGCGTTCATGCTTCAGGATCTGCTCATTCTCCAGTTTTCCCAGCACTTCATTGGCCTGCTTATACAAGGCAACAGCGTCATCCACCCAATAGCTATACTCGGTAGCGTAGGCCGAATCATAATTCGTAAGTTTCAGCCGGGAAGATGGCTCATAGGTCCATTGAAAATACGGAGCGGCCCCAAGCTCCAGGCTTCGCAGCAACTGTTTGCGCAGATCCTGATCCCCCGACGTGTTCATCGGAGATGCTGCGTAATTCATGTACCCATGAATGACCATCGCATAAAAAGGAACTTCTTCATCGGTAATATTGAACCGACTCGACCCTGCGGGTACATTCACAACATGTTGTGCACTACCCCAAGCGTAGCTATTTGCGGCGGATACCATCAGGTTCGGATAGGACTGTTCCAGCTTGCCCAGCTGCTCCTTCACAATGTGCTTCGCCGTCTCCCGATGAATCACCCGACTATCCCGATAATCTGAAGTCAGGACCTGCCCAAGATCACGAAGGGATAACCCGCCGAGATCCAATTGATTGAATTTGTCAGCAAACTCACTAACCACATAAGGAAGCTTGGCCGCTGAGAGCAAATAATAGCTGTCCCTACTCTGATCCATGCGATTAAGTGCAGGATTGTACGGATACAGTTCTGCTGTCTCCTTGGTGACAAACCGCGCTGCATCCGAGGAAGGAGCAAAGCGCATATCATCGTGATAAATGTGCTGGAAAGCCACATCCGGGAACAAAGCTCCACCCGACTGCTCAAGCTTAGCGGACAACGCTTGCAGTTCGGAACGACTGCCTACTTCACTGTCCAACTTCACCTGGGTTGGCGTGTGATGGCCGATGCCACCACCGAACCATCCCTGATACCGCATTTGTACACGGTTCACACCTTCCTGCTGTAACTTCGCTGCCATTTCGGTGGCCTGTTCGTACGTCGTCATAGCTAAAGTGCTCCGATAGGGCACGCTTAGGAACGAAGCCTTTTTGTCCACTGCACCAAGCACATCTACATAAAACGGCAACTCTGTCTGTTCCACGAGGGGTTTCAGTACATCCTGCTCGATCAACTGCTGTTGATACAGGCGGGCCATACCCGAGTAACTGGCATCTTCTCCATGAAGGAAATGATAGCGGACCTGAATATCTCCGCGGTAAGGCTCTTCGCCAAGCAGCTGAATCTCCTGCATTTTCTGCGAGGTGTACATCTCCAGTTCATCCTCACCCCGCAGGGAGAAGGTCGCATGCACGTGATTGTAACTGTTCTGCCTGCCTCCTATATCCGCGGAGATACTGGCTATGCCATCCCCTTTTTCAATGACTGCAAACCAGGCATTCTCCCCGTTTTTCAGACCAAACACAGGCATATGCGCGGATTCACTAACCTGAGGACGACTGAGTGAATTATCATTCGGGTCTGCCCCATATACACGCTGTACATACTGCTCTTCCTGGGTTTTCCCGTTGTTCAGGTGGATCAGGCTACCCGAACCGTCAGGTACGAGCATGTAGCCTTCACCTTCCGTATCCGCAGCACCAAAATAAGCGAGCAAATCAATATTTCGAATGCGGTATTGCCCACTTTCCTGAATCTGACTCAGGGGCACGCTCACAACAAGCGCTCCCTTCTCCAGTCGGTATTCCACAGGAATCACGAAGCTGGGCTTATCCGATACACCTCCGCCTTCGACCCCGTTCTCCTGATTGTCAAAAGCCAGATCGTCCGCCGTGTAACCTGCCGTCTCAAATGCACTCAACATCTTGTTCAGCACAAGCTGCTTCGAAATCTGTCCATCCAGCCGTTCCAGAATATCCGGATTGTTCTTGGTTGGATAATAACGCGCAGACGTGTATCTTGCGACAGTAGCATCCAGCTTGGAAAGAACCTTCTCCTCGAGTCGCTGCTTGCTGATCAGCTTGGGCAGTGCATCAATACCAAGTGATGTATCACCAAGTGTATAGTTGACCCGTATGCCCTGATCGATCTGGCCTGCGGTGAATTGTTTGTTGCTTATACTCGAACTGAAATTTGGAAAGTTCTCCAAAGTGCCCATCGAATCCCGGAAAGACACGTTCAACTGGGAGGACAGGACCTCTTTTTCATATGCGGAAGCGAGACTGTCCTCCGCCCGTTCTTTCGGGTTGCTGTACCAGATCTCTCCACTTTTCCCGTTACGTACTGCGATTTCCGTTGTCTCCTCGTTATAGTACAAGGCCAAACCCTGATCTTCGGCGACCAGCTTCATACCAGGCACACCCTGCGAAGAGTCGCCAAGAAACTGCAACGGGTCCTCCGTGACGGGCATGGCTTCGGTTGTTGCATCCATATAAGCCGCGGCTTCTACGGCAGGAATGCCCCTGTTGTTTATATACAGCAGTCCGGCTGCAATCATGATTACAGCTGTACCACCAGCCAGCACCGTATATATTCGTTGCCTTTTATTCACGGATGCCGCCTCCTTTAGGTCCGAAAAATCAACTCGCGGTAGATGTTATAACCGAATTCGTACAACTGTTGCAGCATGCTGAAGACCAGTGCGCCAAGGAATACAATAATGCCCATCACAATGAGTGTCAGCACCATCGTAACGATCGTTCTAACCACCGTGTACTGGTGTACCGTCATCATGCCAATGAACAGAAGCAGTACAAACCAGAAAAACGCGATGCTATTGAACAGATAATAAAAAGCAGTCTCCTCCTGCACCATGAACCGGCTAACCACGATCATCGGGGCATAGACCAGAATAACCGGAATGAGCGAGTAACCTGTTGCCAGAACGATTTCCCTGAACTTGCCTTCCCCTTCCATCAAGGTTGTTACTGCCCAGTTGGCCATGCACCATAGAAAGAAAGGTACCGCAACTGTGGCGATCTCAATGATGCTGTTAATCGTGCGAGGGTCGATGTAATTGACGAGAAATCCTGCATACTGCTTTTGCAAAATCATCATGACAATGGTAAGCGCGAGTGCTGCAAAAGCAACAAGCAGCCGTCCCCGGTTATCCGACTTGAGATCCCAGAATGCATCTATGGGGTGAAAAATGAGATGCAGCGGAAACTTAATGAAATCCTGCTTCACGATCAACCTGCCTCCTCCGTCTCCATTTAACCGCCACACGGGTCAGGATCAGAATGACAATTAGCGCGATTACAGCGGTCAGGAATGTACCAAAATGTTCCTTCATCATCTCCCGCCGATGCCTCTTAAACGCCACAGAATAACTCTTGCGATCCATCCCAAGTTCAAAATAACCTAGCGCTTCCTCGTTTTTCTTCTCCATTAATAAGGACTTGCCGATGCCGATATAGGCAATATCATAGTTGGCATTCAGCTTAAGCACTTCTCTCCATATATTCACGGCTTCCGTGTCCTCGCCCCGATAGTGGAGGGCCACCGCTTCATTCACACGGGCACCAAAACGGGTTGGCTCATAGACAACAAGGTTGTTCTTTCCCCGATCCAGAACCAAGTGATGCTCACCCGATTGTTCAATCGCGACAGGTGTTTTGAGCGTGCCCACCTGATTTCCTTTGCCACCGTACATGTAGAGCAGATGACCTTCATCGTCGTACGTGAACACCCGGTTCTGTGTCGCATCCAGTACACTGTACATGCCGTCGCCCAGCACTTTCACATCGATCAGTTTGGATGGACCGGGATTGTTACGGAACCGAATATCACCTTTGACGTCGTAATAACCAAACCGCTTCAGCACATCTTCACCAGACGGATTCAGCCGTTTGATCGGTTCATTCGAGCCGGGATCAATATTCGTTGCATACACAAATCCTTTGTGGTCAATATCCGCATTGGAGAACTCCGTCGGGACAAACAGGACCATCTGTGCGCGCTGGGCTTTGGTGGATAACATGCGCCAGATATATTCGCCGTAGTCCCGCTCCACTTTGTTGGTACCGACGTATCCGATAAATTTCCCACTCTCGTCAAACTGCATAATCCCTTCGTAGACCCCTTGCGCCACAACGTACACTCGGCCTACATGGTCCACCGTTAGTTTCAAAGGCTGAAACTGGAATTGGGTCGACAGGATATCCGACTCGGGCTTCGTAATGGTTTGAATCAGCGTCCCCTCTCCATCCAGGACAACCACACGACCGTTACCCGTATCGGCGACGTATATGCGTTCTTCTTCATCTACAAACAATCCACCTGGAAGGTTAAAGGTCTCCTTGCTGCCCTCCATCATGAATCCATCGATTACACTCAGCAGCTTAAAGCCTGGGTCCAATACGATGATTCGATTGTTGCCGCTATCCAAAATATAGATCAACCCGGAGGGTGAAACGTTCACATCACCGGGGTCTTTGAACTCACTAATGCCGAGGTCACGGCCTGAAATGGTGCGCTCGGGCAGATAGGCATCTGGTGAAGGAACAGCCTCTTTCCAGTAGTTGTAGTTATAACTCTCATACGGCGCCGGGGAGGCCGCCGCAGGCACGGCATTCACCAGCAACAGAGATACTGCCGCCAGGAGAACAAGCCATCTTTTCACTGTGCGTGCCATATCGTTCCCCCTTAATCCTTCATGCCCGAACTCGCCATCGTCTCAATGATTCGGCTCTGAGAGAAAATAAATAGCGTGATCGGAACACTCATCAAAATCAGTGCTACCGCAGCACCCGCTCCTGCCCGGGATATTCCGCCCTGAATAATCTGACCCGCTGCATAATGCAGAGTCTTGAGCTGCTCGCTGTAGATGTATCCATTGCCATCACTGCCCCATAACATCTGGAACAGCAGTATGATCAATGTCAGCCAGGCTGGCTTCACATTAGGCATAACGATGGACCAAAAGATCCGGTATTCACTGGCACCATCAATTTTGGCTGCTTCCAGCAGTGCATCCGGGATCTGCTCCATGAACTGTTTCATCAGGTACAACCCGAGTGAATAGGCAAATGCCGGAATGATAACAGCCCAGTACGTATCGATCCATCCGAGCCAGGACATGATCATGTAGTTCGGAATTGCCGTCACTGCTGGTGTGAACATCAGTGACAGTACGACCACTTGGAACATGAATACTTTGCCCGGAAACTTGTGCTTGGCAAGCGGGTACGCCGCTGCGGAAGCCAGAAGCACATGGCCTACGATACCGATGCCTGTAATAAATACCGTGTTGAATATATAACGTGAGAACGGCACCCACGAGTCACTCAGCAGATTCAGCAGATCTGTAAAGTTGCTGAACGTGGGATTTTTGACAAACAGCGTTGGTGGAAAGGTGAAAATCTCATCCAATGGTTTGAATGCATTGTTGATCGCATAGATCAGCGGCAGCACCATGAAGGCACCAAATACGAGCAGAAGGGCAAACAGGGAGAGACTTCCCGATAGCGAGCGATTCACCCGCTTTTTGCCTGTCGCAATTGCAGCCATAGCTATTCTCCCACCCTTCGAAGCAGTTTCTGTACCAGCAAGTTGGTGCCCACCATAATCATGAACAGCACGGTGGCAATCGCCGATGCGTATCCCATCTCAAACCGCGTAGTACCAAAGTCGATCAAGTGGGTGACTACCGTCTCTGCCGCATAGTTCACGCTTGGGAACCCGGCCAGTGCAATCGACACATCAGCCACGGCAAACGAGGTTGTAAGCTGAATAACTGCGCCGAACATCAACTGTGGACGCATCGAAGGCAGGGTAATGTACCATAGCTCCTGCCAGCGATTTTTGATCCCATCCACCGCTCCCGCTTCGTACAACGTCCGGTCCACCGTCTGCAAACCAGCGATAAACGCCAGAAATCCGGTTCCGAGACTCAGCCATAGCTGCACGAGAATGAGAATAGGCATAATGTAGGCTTCCGTCTTCAGCCATTGGATTGGCTCCAGCAGAAAGCCCCATTTGATCAACAGCCCATTGGCAATACCATAACGATCTCCTGAGAAAATCATCAGCCAGATAAAATACACATTGCCCGAGATGGAGGGTGCGTAGAAGATCAGTGTCATGAACGCTCTCCATTTCGGTGTTAACTCATTAATAATCCACGCGAAGACGAAGCAAGCAATGTAACTGATCGGCCCGGTAATGATGGCAAACAGCAACGTATTCTTGATTGCAATCAGGAATACATCATCCTCCAGAAACAGGCGAGTATAGTTCTGCCAGCCAATAAAACGCGGGAATTCAAGCATGTTAAAGTAGGTGAAGCTGAGTATGATCGAGATGACAACCGGAATCACGGTAAACATGAGGAACAGGAGCATATAAGGTGCAAGCAGAACATAGGAATGTTTGCTGGCCTTCATTTCCTGGAGCTTCCAGCTCCACCACGACTTCATGCCCATCCTTGACGCTTTCTCAGGAGGACTGTTTTGTCCGTCTCGGAGTGATATTTGTGGCACGGTTAACCCTCCCTCTGCTTACGGAAGACCAAATTCATTACGTTTCACTCGAATCTCGTCCTGAATATATTGGGTGTAATCCATGATGGATTCCCTGGCTTCCACTTGGCCAACAACAGTTTTGTAGAATGCATTAAAGAGATGGCGGCCTGTAAAATAACCACCGGGTACTTCAGGAATGCCCTTCACCGTTTCGAATTGAGCCTTCAGATTGGTGTAATCCTCGGCAGGCCACGGCAGGGAATCCAGTGCCTTGATGTTGGCCGTTGGATAACGGGCAGCGGCACCCATCAGCCCTTCCATCTCCCGTCCAAATTCCGCCTGAATCGGTGTACTGGTCCACCACTTCATGAACGCCCACGCCGCATCCTGATCCTTGGCACCCTCCAGCATCATGACTGCGCTGCCTCCACCCGGTACGTCCCGATTCAAGGTCCCATCCGCTTGAACGGTTCCCGGTACAGGAACGAATCCCCATAAGCCTCGAATCTCCGGTGCAAATACGGACAACTGGTTATACATGGTGTAATCCGTTAACCCAATAGGCATCTGTCCTGTCCGGAAACGGTTGGCAAAATCATATTCCCGTTCCAGCTTGTAATCGGTATAGAACTCCGTCCACTGCTTGAACGTCTCGATCCCGATCCGGGAATCCAGATCCGATTCCTTGTCATCGTTCCGATAGAAGGCGCCGCCGTTCTGGAGCAGCATCGTGGCATACTGCGAGTTCGGCGGAATATTAACCCCCTGCATATTCGCCTGGGTCACAACCGGCATACCGAATTCCATGTGATTTTTGCTCAGAATCGCGAGTAGAGCCTCCACATCCTCCCAGTTCTGAGGCACTTCAAGTCCGAGTTCTTCGAGCACATCTTTACGATAAAACAGCATATTAAAGGTTTGTGTTTCCGGCAGGGCGTATACGCCTGAATCATAGGCATACGGCACGATTGCACTTTCTCTGAACTCCTGTTCTACAGTGCTATAATCACTGAATTGCGTCAGATCTACAGCCGAGTTCCGCATCGCAAAGTTCACCGGCAGATCATTGCCGATCTGCATCGCTACATCCGGACCTTCACCGGACAAAGTCGCTGGCAGCAAGGTTCCCATATTCACCAGCTTCAGATTCACGTTAATGCCACTGTCTGGTGTGAAGGTCTTGTCGATCATCGCTTTCATCGTATTCGCCTGGTCTCGTCCGCTACCAATCCAGACGGTTACCGTACGCTGATCTTCCGATGTAGCTACATTGCCGATCTGGTTATAATCAATGAAGAACGAATGATAGAATATCTTCGCTTCATGACCAAGTTTTGCGAGTGGTCCCATGCCTGTTCCGGGAATATCTTGGTCAATCGAAGTGACGTACAGTGCGTCAATCTCAAGAGGCTGCTCTCGTGCCTGCTGCACCCATGTGCCGAGACCACCTGTGTTGGTTTTGTAAGCCGCAAGCCGTCTTGGAATGGTATCTGGCTTGTCAATCATCTCGTCCAGTTGCAGCGCCATTGTCTTGATCAGAGCTTCCTGATCGCTGGACTGTCCTGACAGAAGACGAAGCTGTGCGGCCACTTCTTTGAGTCGGTTACTTTCCCCACTGAACACTTCCAGCAGGTTCGGAATCTGCTCCTCCACCCGATAATCCCGGAATTCATCAGGTTTGGTACCTGTGATCATCAGAATGCGTCGGTACATGGAGTTCAAGTTGTACAGACTGTCCTCTACATTGCGGATGAGCGGTGCAAAGTCACCGAGGCTGTTCTCCAGCCGTAGCACATGTTTTCCTTTTTCCAAGTGAAATCTGTATGCTTCCTTGCCCCCCATGACATCAATGCGATAATCACTTTGATAACGGAAAGGGGCTTGGGCCATCTCTGCAAACGGGACTTCACCATCAATGGTGAGCTTGCGTGTAGAATAGATGCCTTTGACAAAATTCTGCTGTGCGGTAAAACCGATATGATAAAGTCCGCTCTCCGGCACATCCACTTCCCATTCGATCCATTGTCCTGGCAGACGCCAGTTAAAGCCGCCAATCGTATTAATGCGTACCTGGGAAGCGCTGTAAGGAGATACAGCAGAACTTGACCTTTCGCTGGTCGGGTATAACGTAGGTGAAGATTTGGCAATCGCGGCTTCTCCTTCAATGCGAATAAGTACATCCTTCGGCTGCCCGGAGGAATCCGACTGTTGTGCACCTGCAGTTTCCGCGTAAGGAACAGCTGTCTTCTCATTGAAAAGACGAATGGACCGAATCACCATGGGTTCGCGTGATGATTTTAGCGTTAGCGTGTGTTCCCCTTTTTCCAAATAAAACTTGAATGGATTCTGTTCGTACCCGTCGGAGTCCTGAAACGTTTCTTCCATCCAGCGTGGTTGCTCCACTTGTCTCGGGCGTAGGTCATTACCTTGATTGTCCTGCTCAACAACATCTTTCTCATTGGCCCACACCCGGTCAAACTGCAAATAGGCGGCTTCCGCAAAAGGAAGTTCACCATCAATGTACAATGCACGCTCAATGGCCGAACTCTTGCCTTCAACGGGATAATAGGTGGCGGACAGGTTATACAGCCCGGTCTCCGGCACGTTAATGGTCCAATCGACTTGTCCGGTCTCTCCGGTATGGAGAGATACACCATCCATTCCCTCATAATTAGTCAGTTTGCGGACGTCTTCACCTTCGGCTTTTATGTAATCTCCTGCTTCAATGGTGATGTCCACATTCGGCTGTGTAGCCTGATCCGTTCCGGATCGATACTGTTCGTATCCCTTTTTCTGCCGGGTCTGCTGCAAGACCGCATCCACTTCAATGGCAGGCAGACTGCCAGGTGGAACGTCTGCACTCTTCCCATCAGCGCCGGAAGTTACATATAGAATGATGCAGGCTGCTGCCACGATGATCACTGTGGACCATATCCATGTCTTACGTTGTAGAATTCCAGCCATCCTCCGAGTCCTCCTCATCAAGGCTGATGCCAGCAATGCCGATTTGGTGGTTCAGGAAAAGGGGCTCTGTGCAACCTTGCCGACACGAGCCCCTGCCTGAATCTTTTGCTGGTGATAAGTTCTTATTGTTTGCCCAGTTTATCAATGGCAGCTTGTGCCTGCGCTTTGTATTTCTCAGCCGTTGCTGTGACGGAAGCATTGTCTTTGATGATATCGTTCACAAAATCCCCAAAAGGGTACCCCGTGTAGGCATCATCCAACAAGATACGGCCTGTTCCAGCGATGTGCTCGCGAATGATCGCAATATCCTTCTCATCGGTATAACGACTCTCCAGATAATCTTGACCTGGATACTCTTCAATCTGTGGGATGTCGAAGGTCTCTTCATAGATTTGGTAGACGATCTTTGGATCCTCCACACCTTTTGGAATGAACTTCGCCGATGCCGCGTTGTTTGCATACGTTACCTCTTTGCTACCCTGTGGCCCATTCGGAATCGGTACAACGCCGACAGCAAAGGTGAGATCGCCCAATTGCCATTCAGCAGCAGTGAACAGAGCTACGTCTCCATCCTTGAACGTATTGCTTTCCTCCCAGTTGGTTTTGTCGCCGGTTTTGACCTTCACGACATTCTCCACGTTATACAACCGTTTAACGAATTCGGTTGCTTCAATCGTTTTCGGATCGGATAATCCTTCCTTGCTATTGGCATCATCCACGATCGTTCCACCATTGGCCGCGGTAAAATGACGAACGACATCAAGCGCCCAGCCAGAAAATCCGAATACGTCAGTTTTGCCGTCGTTATTGGTATCTTTGGTTGCCTGTTTGGCAAGTTCCATGAATTTATCCCAGTCCCATTTACCTTGGTTATAAAGTTCTTGAGGATCAGGCAGAGATAATTTTTTGAACAAGTCACGGTTATAGTGAAGTCCCAGACCGATGCTGGTTGGAGATTCGAAGGCGTATTCATTGCCTGCAATGGCAGGGAATTTGGTAATCAGGTTAGCCTCTTGGTTGATGTTGTTCTCAGGTGTAGTGAATTCGGAGATGGGCAATAGCTGCCCTTTGAGGATGGCAGGTAGTGCGGATTTGTATTCCATCTGAACGATGTCAGCGAATGGTTCGCCGGCCAGGGCAGACGTGGTGAATTTGTTCATGTATTCTTCGAAAGGTACATTGACGAACTCCAGTTTTACGTTGTATTTCTTCTCCACCTCTGCAATTTTATCGAGTCTGGCCTTATCCGAGGCCGTCTCTCCTGCCGGTTTCAGATCCCACCAAGCCGCAACTTTGATGACACGTCCACCCAGATCAGGCACATTCGCCACAACTTCTTCCGCTGCGTCCTCTTTGTCTGTTTCAGCGATTTCGGTGCTGTTGCCTGAGTTCGTTGTTCCCTCTGCGTCTGTCCCTGTCGGCGTTGTCCCCCCACCACTGCAAGCGGATACAAAAAGCATCACAGCCAATAACATCAGAGGTAGAACATTCCATCTTCTCATCATGATTTTAACAACCTCCCCGAATGTGTATACCAATCATGCTTCACCCTAAATCGTTAACCCCGCTCATCAACCAATCGAAAATAAACAACCACCACCATTTGTTATTTTCTTGTTTGTTTTTGACAAACAAAATTTAACACAGCGAAATGTAAGCGTCAACATTTTTGTTGTTAACATTTTCTAATTATTCTGATAAAATGCTGATTAAGCTCTAATACTCCTGTGTTACAGCTTATTCAATATCAAAGACTCTAAGTACAAACTTATTAAACCATGATTCTAACTTTGTTTATTTTGTTATTTTTATAAAATAACAAAATAATAATTCAACAGACAAAATTCGTCATTCTATCTGAAAATATGCTTACCGTCACGTTGAACATTCATCCTAAAATACTGTGCATCACTAACATTTTGAATTCTCTGTCCGTTATTAGATTAAGAGAAATACATCATGTTATACTAGGAACAGTTGGATATCGCTCCAAATAAGGAATACGGCAGAACTACGAGTGTAAGGATGGTATGATGAAGACAAAGGTAACAATTCAGGAGATTGCACATTTTACGGGTTTGTCGAAATTCGCGGTATCACGAGCTTTGTCTGGAAAATCGGGAGTTAGCGATCAAACGAGGGATGTCATTCTCAAGGCCGCTGGCAAACTTGGATATTTCAAAGATAACAGCATGTTGTCTGGTGAACTGTATAACAGCCATGAACTTCAGGAACCGAAGAACACACGTTCAAGCGGAACGATCTTGATTTTATTTCCCAATGTTCGGTACCAAAATCAGGACTCCGTATACTGGGGACCCGTCTTTAACGGGATTTCTTCCAAGCTGAACCAAAAAGGGATTAACATTCTAACCTTGACGGAACCATCCGCAGACCAGCTATTCACCCTTCTCAACCCGGATGCCATTCGTGGAATCATTACCGTTGGCTCGATCTCGACCCCGATTCTGCTTGAAATCAAGCGTCTCAGTATTCCGGTTGTAATGGTGGATCATCTGGACCCTGTTTTTCACAGTGACAGCATATTCACTGATAACTTTGCATCCATGCGGGAGATCATGCTCTATTTGCTCCGCAAGGGCTTCAAAACATTCCAGTTCGTTGGCAATATCGGGGATGCTCATAGCTTCTATGAACGCTGGATTGCATACACTTCTGTGCTTATGGGTCATGGGATGGAAATACATCAGATTCCCGAGCTGAGTAATCAGGCACTGGATGAGTTCCGCCAGACATTCACTTCGGTGATCAGTGAGGATAACCTGCCTGAAGTGTTTGTATGTGCGAACGATTTCTATGGGCTATACACTATAGAAGCCCTTGAGAGTATGGGTATTCGTGTACCCGATCAGTGTGTTGTCACGGGATTTGATAATCTATACGACAATATCCCATTACTGGCTACAGTTAATGTGAACAAGGAGTTGCTCGGTGCGCGTGCAGTGGATCAGATGTTATGGCGCATTGCGAATCCGGAGAGCAACGTCGAGAAAAAGTTGATTCTTGCTGATGTCATTATTCGTGAACAGTTCGGCAGGCATAGTGGATAAAAGCAGAATATATGATCGTTAATGTGTGTGGATATACATATTGAAGCATATATGGAGTTAAGCTTATGTCCACACAGAACCACACGCCAAACACCCCTTTAACCGTATTCGAGCGGCTATAGGGGTATTTGCATTTGTTGTATGTGTGTAATGTTTATTGTTTATTACATTAGGGCCGTTACATCATCCCGTTCTACGTATCTGTACGCACATCATCCCACGCCTGATCCAGATAACAGATCATCCAGTTCAATGCACGGTGACGTTCATAAGCCACTCCACCATTCAGTCCTGCAGGAGGTGTTCTGTCATTCACACGGCTATCCACACACACCCAGTTGTAACGGTAGATCAGATCTGCTTCATCCAGAATCTCGCTCTTGCTGCGCAGAGATGCATCGGAGAGAAAGTCGGCAAAGCTGTCCTTCTGTTGCAAATAACCGACATCCTTCCCAACGTTACACAACTCCGTTGGTGCACCCAATTCCTCCACATAACCTAGCGCCCACAACATGACGTGGTACGCTTCATATCCCCAAGAGAAGGAGATGATCTCCTGCTGCTCTGCTCCGTGCTGGTCGATAAACCTCTTCTCTACGGGTGAAAAAAAGGATTCAGCCTCATACTTGTCGATCACTTCCTGAACCAGAGCTGCGGTATCGTCCGCGCTTTCGCCTGCTCCCAGACACTCTCCCTTAAGCGCGGCAAGACACAGGGCCACCGCACGGCGAGCGACTTCCTCTTTACTCCGGATTGTGGTGTGCTCTTCTCCGGCCCTTGCAGGCAAGTTCGCATTATAAGGAATGCCTTGTTCAGTCAACCGTTGCTCTGAACGCACTTTACGTTGAATTGCAGACTCTGACTGGGTTCCAGCATCGTCAAGGAAACTGGTGTGCGCTGTCACCGTGTAATCCTCTACCTCAGATTCTCCATTCACATCCAGCAATAGCTGGCCTTGTGCATTCAGCAGAGATCCACCTCCCCAGAAGATCACAGCATCCAGAGCATCAGCCAGTTGTAATAACTCGCCGAAGAATTCTTCTGAGATATCCTCTTCTGTCTCAATGCCAACCACCATGTTCAGTGTGGAACATTTGATCAATACCTTTTCCTGGAGCGAAGCATTGCGCCCTTCAATCTGACTCAAAAATCCAAGCATCCCCTGAATCATTGTCGTAAATTCCTCAGGATGTGTCTGGCTGGTCATGATATTAAAGCCTTTGGTTTTCTTACTCAGCCATTTTTTCTGAGTCACTTGAATATGAGTCTTGTCTTCCCGGCGTTTAATCGTACCCTCAGGATAAATGGATTGAATCCATTCAAACAGCTGATCCAGGTCAAACTGAGAGCTATATATCGCACAATTCCTCATGAAGTTCACCCTCTCCGTTATCGTGTAAATGTTCAGTTGAACATATATGACTAATCCTTATACGGATCGAATTCATTACCTCCGGCCATGGCAACACCAACGGGACGCAGTACATGGTTGATTTTCAACGTATTGGCATGTGCGTTCAGTACATCCTGTAGTTTCTTGTACACAAACGGACTTTCGTCTGTGCCCGCTCCTCGCAGCTCGACACCATAGGCACGAATCGCCTCATGCATCTGGGCTTCGCTAATCTCGCCACCCATGCGTGTGCGCAGCTTGTAATTCATTTTGCCAGCCGCCTGGGTTCGACTCATCGTGCGCCCTGCTCCATGTACGGTGCTGCGGAATGACTCGGTATTTTCTTCGCTGTGGATCCCCTCCACAATCACCGAGATATCACCCATACTGCCTCCGACAAAACCGAGCTGCCCAGGTGCCAGTGGCGTTGCACCTTTGCGAACCACGACGACCTCTTCACCCATATGCTGTTCTTTCCAGGCAAAGTTGTGATGGTTATGTACGGTGTATTCAGCATTTGCCCCGAGAATTCCAAGCACCTGTTCAATGACATAATCACGTCCTGCATAGGCGTATCTGCCCGCCAGAGTCATTCCATCCCAATACATATCACCCATTTCGCTGTTCAGGTTAAACAATGTAGGTGGCTGATCCATGGATTCACCCGGCGCTTTGCCACTGAACTGACGCCCTGCGGCAAGGTTAAGGAACCCACTCGCCACTTTGTGACCGAACCCGCGGCTGCCAAAATGATTCGCGATCCACACCTTTCCCGTGGCCTCTTCTACAAAAATATCCACGAAATGATTGCCACTGCCTACGGTTCCAAGTTGGTTGCGTGCGAGCGTCTTCAGCTTATGCTGTAATCCTGGTTCGATAGTATCAAACAGCTTCCAGCTCGTGTCGTCGAACAGTTCATGATCCACGGGTGTTGGATTGTTACGACCCACGCCGAAAGATATAGTCGAGTTGATGTCATCCATAATCGTCACAATCTGATCCCGAATATCGTCCCACATCAGATTGGTGCGCACAGCCTTGTTACCACAGGCAATATCATATCCGACACCTGACGGACTGATCATATTCCGATAAGCGACAACACCACCGATGGGTTGCGAGTAACCTTTGTGATGGTCAGCCATCAGAGCCACACCCAATACGTCTCCATATTGCGAGCAAGTCACCGCCTGACTTACGGCATTCTCCAGCGGTTCCCCCCAGACTTTAATGTTATCTACGATACGCATGATTGTGTTAACCTCCTATGTATTATTTTGAATATTTCATCTTAAATTTTGATCTGTCACTTTCATTAGTTTAACAAAGATCAGCGTAGCTCGAAACGTTTTCATCCTTCAGATCACCAATTATCTACACATAAAAAAAGAGAGCTCGGCTCCCTTTTCTCACGGTCGGTAACTATTCACTTCTTGCTAATCTTAAACTTGAACGCCCAAGTCGCTGTGTTACCAGAATATCGGCCTCTGTTCTCGGTCACCACCACAGAAAGTGTCTTGTTGGTTGATTTGGAGAACGAAGATAGTTTGACGTTGGTGCTTTTATCCCCGTAATCGGGAATTTTGTCCTGTTCTTCGGCGATGGCCTCCAGTTTCAACGTACCTGTAGACTTCAGATTCAAAGTGACTGATGAACCTTCTTCCAGATCTTTGCCGTTCACACTTGCTCCGATAGCCCATTCATTACCGACAGAGTTATTCTCGACAAGCTCTGCGCTAACCAATGTCACGGTTACCTTAACCGTTTTGGCGGCAGCATAGGAGGTTGGGGAACATACGGCGAATACCAGGCTCAGAATCATGAAAACATTAGCCCATTTTTTGAGCACGAGAGTGCCTCCCTCTTATTCGTTTCTTTTGTTAAGACTATGCCTTATTCGCCGTGTTCCTTAAGTAATCCTTCCACTTGTGTAAGAAATTTTCATCCGCTTGGATATTTAAAGATGCTTCCGGTAACCCTGCACCTTCTCATCCTTGAAACCTAACTTCTCATAAAATATATGTGCTTCCTTACGCTGATCGCCAGACACCAGAATCATGTAACCACAACCCATATCTTTGGCAATCCGCTCAATCTGGAGCATTAACCTCTGCCCAATGCCCTGCCTGCGTACCTGATCCGACACAATCACATTCTCCACAACCATGAACGGTTTGCATGGACCCACCAGATCCATACACTCAACCCCCATAACGGACCCAACCAGTTTGCCATTGTAAAATGCCCCAAGCACATGATAATGACCATTCTGCTGTATGTAATGAAACATCTTTTTCATCTGCTGTTCATTGGTAGGCATTCCCATCAACTCATTGTATAGCTGGCTTAGTGCTGGTAAATCTTCAAGTTCGATTCCTTTAATGGTAACCATCATAACCCTCCTGATTTTGTCCTATTTCGCATGTTTTGTCTTAAGTAAGATCCTTTTTAAAATAATAATGACTGTGTCCAGTCGGTGCATTCTCGATCGTTGTGATTAATTCGTAGCCATGTTTCTTGTAAAATTCCGGTGCTTGATAGGAGAAAGTGTTCAACATGACAAAATCACAAGATTTCTCTCGCGCAATTCGCTCAACTTCAAGCAACAACTGTGAACCATATCCTCGATGCCGTTGTTCAGAATCCACCCACAGAATCTCAACCTCCAGCCAGTTCCAGCAAAGTGTACTAAGCACACCTGCAACAATCTCGCCGGTCTCATTTTTAATATTGAAATTCAATTCTTCGTAACGATGCCTCAATTCCTCGCTCACATGTGCAGCATTAAATGCGATAAGTTGCTCGCGAACATACTCTGAATCCTCTGAAGTACTTGGATTGATATTTATTTCGGACATCCTCTTCTCCCCCTATCGTCATTACTCACAGCCTCATTCATTTCTTGCATATTTTAACATAAAAATTTCCCATAAAAAATAAAAACAACGCACCTTCCATAGCGGAAGGCACGTTGATGTAACTTGCATTAGTCCACATATGCTGTTTTAAAATGCGCTACTCTATTTCTCTCAAATCAACGTACACGTGACCTACACCAACTTTGCCCAGAGGGTCCGTAACCTTCACCTCAATCCGAATAGGCTCACTACTCGTCCCCAGTGCAGTAACGTATAGTTTCTGTCCATCCATTCTGACATCTGCCAATTGTGGATCAGGAGAGTCAGCCTGTAGTGTGAGAGTTGATCTAACGTCATCTTCATCTTCAAACATAAAGGACAGGTCAATCTCAATCTCATCTCCATGAACATAAGCGATATTACCCGCAGGTGCCTCTATCAATACAGGAGAAGCATCATCGAAGTCATACCTGTCTAAACGTTGCAGCAACGTGTGATGCAGTGCGAAGTCAGGCTCTTCTCTCAGGGATATGGAATTGTTACTCACATCCAAGTATTGCAGATCAGACAATTCAGCAATTCCAACGGGTAAATGAACAAGCTCATTACTGTTCAGATCCAGTTCTTGTAAGGAATCTAGTCCGCTCACATCCAATAAAGCAAGTCGATTATTCGCGAGTTTCAGATACTCCAGCTGATTCAATCCTGTAACATTAATCTGCGTCAGTTCGTTACCGGATAAATCAAGCCAATTCAAGTGATCGAATCCAGAGGCATCCGCTTTGCTTATGGCGTTTCCGGACAGATCAATTTCGGTTACATTCAATCCTTTGAATATCTCAACTCCTGTCAGATCGGAAATACCCACATTTCTCGCATACAACCCTCCATTGGTCTGAATGAGTGCTTCCACCAATTCATCTTTGGTCAGTGGATCATCCACATCCTTTTGCAACCAATAAGCAATAGCTCCAGCCAAATGTGGATCAGGGAATTGGCGACTTATCGTATTGGCCTGTACCTTAACCTTGAGTTGTGCCGTAACACTTGCGCCCTGGATGTCAACTGCTTTGATCGTCAGCGTTGTTTCTCCAGCAGCCTGCGGAACAAGTCGAATCACTTTTTCTACGACAGTAGAGGAAACAAGGGTTGCATCTCCGGTTATGACACTGAATTGCAATTCATCACCATCTGGATCACTAAAATACGTCGAGACGTTCAAGTCCAATGCGGCATGATCTAGTGTAAGTTCCTGATCAGGCAAACCGCCACTAATAACCAGTGGCGCCCTGTTCCCCGTACCTGGATTGGACGGAGTGGAAGGATTCGTCGGAGTAGTTGGCGCAGATCCACCTCCACCACCGGTGCTTCCATTTCCATTTCCATTTTCATTCCCTGGTGCCGCCCCGGAATTACTGTTTGCGTTTCCTGTACCGTTCCCTGCGTTATTGCCGCCTGAAGTTGTACCCTGTACCTCGGTTACCTTTCCTGGCTCATCAGGTTTGGATTCCGAATTGGCGCCCTCTTGACTCGCAGCTTCATCAAGAGCTTGAATGACTTCAGTTGCGCGTAATGCGATCACGGCCATTTCCTGTCTGGAAGTAGAACGCTTCGGCGCAAAGTTTCCATTGTCCCCTTTCAAGATTCCCAACTCAACAGCCTGTTGTACACTTTGCAAAGCCCAGGCACTAATTTTGGAAGTATCCTTAAATGACAACTCTTTGGCCAAATTTAATGTTTCATCATATCCTTTAGCCTTCAGAGCCCGAATAATCGTTGTTGCCAGCTCTTCCCTTGTTACCAGACCAGCAGGACGAAACGTTCCATCGGGATAACCATTCATAATTCCCGCCAATCGAAGTGCATGAATATAGGAACCATTATCAGCGTTAGGATCCAGATCCCTGAATAACAGATCTGGATCCTGGACTGACGACAGCACGTCCATCTCCAATAGTTGAGCCAGCGTATACGCAAGGTCGCCTCTTGTTAACGTTGCACTCGGGTTGAAATTCCCTGCTTCATCCGCCAGAATCATCTGTTGCTCGGCAGCCCTTTCAATGGCTTGCTTGGCCCAAGGTGCTGCCTGCTGCAAGTCACGAATGTTTACTGCATCGGTCGCTGCGTGCATTGTCCCAGGAACAGAAATGACGGATAAAGACAGAAGGGCTGCCAAATAAGGCGAGACCTTACGGATCTTATTTTTCTTATGAACTTTTCGTTTGGATTCTTGTGTTGACATCTTTTAACGCTACCTCCCACATGAACATAAACCCTGGTGTCAGCAAAGACTCGTCAGAGTTATTTAATTATCTTCATTGTAGGAGAGACCTTTGCTTGAAAACAGTCTACAAAAGAGTAGACACTGTTTCACAAAATTTATAATAATCCCCGCTGCTCCGCGATTTGTACAGCGTGAGTACGACTGCTCGCACCCAGCTTTGCAAACACTCGGCGAATGTGTGTATTAACAGTTCCGGGTGAGATGCCAAACTCGGCAGCAATCTGTTTGCTGGTCAGACCCTCAGCGATGTGACCAAATATTTTTTGCTCCATCGGGCTGAGTCCCACTTCCTTTGTATCCAGCTTGGCCTCTCCTGCAGACGAGAGACCTCTCAATCGTTTGTTTCTTGCAAAAGCAGATAATAGCTGCTTCACATAAGCCATTTTCACACCATCATCATGTATCGCCTTTGTACGACGCAGATAGAGATAGTCCTGCAGCAACTGTTTCATCTGTTCACCTTCAGCAACAAATGAACGAATATATCCTTCGGGTCCTCCCAGCACCAGAGCACGGGATAACGCTACAACACCGGCATCTGTGAATCCCTGCTTGTGCAGCATGATTGACTCTAGCAGAGCACACTCTACCTGTTCAGTGAGCCAGTCCCGTTCTTCAGCCTTTTTACGGATTCGTCTCAGTTCCTCTCGTGCATGATCGTACTGTTCAAGTACGATCATCGCACGTATGCGAATCATGGAATGGAAAATCTGATCACAGCTGATCTCAGCAGCCACATCTCCTTCGTTTGCAGACTTAGCCAGAATGGTTTGGGCCGATGCCACCGGACTCATTTCAATTAAAATTCGGTATTGATGTGCTTCCAGTGCTGGCTGCCAGTACTCCATATCCTTCACAGATAATAATCCTGAGACCTGCTGAAGCAGTTTCAAGCCTTCTTCAGGTCGACCCAGTGTAAGTTCAAGTCTGGCTTTGAGTACATAAGCTGGAACAAGCAACGCAGCCACCTTGATCTGCAAAGCCACTTCAAGCGCTCGGTCCGCATATCTGACCGCTTCTGTAATTTGATTTTGCTCCATTAAAATCTCACCATATCCAACACCATAGTAGGACGTTACATAGGCATGTTCAGCATACCAACGTTCCGTAATCGCTCCGAAGCAAGCTTCCCCACGCCTCAAGTAGCCATTAACGCCATGGAAGCTGCGCAGGCGCATACTCTCTCTCCGATCATAGTCCATATACTGAAAGGCAATATCATCAGGATAGCCCTGATCAATGTAGGACACCAAATAATGAGCCAGCCCATCTAAATCTCTATTCAAATAGGCCATGTATGCTCGCATCACACATATAACTTGCAACAAATAACCGATGATCTCAGGTTCCAGCCGCCCTTGAAGATGCACCCGGATCACTTGTTCCAGTTCATCAAGCTGCTTCACCATCTGTCCATAAGGCATTTCACGTGCAACAAGGAACAGGTAGGACATATATAATTTGGGACGTGATTTCACGATCTCCAGTGGCACAACATCAAAGTATCGCCGGAGCGTCCACCACTCTCCCATAATAAAATGGGCAAACAACTCTTCTAGCAGTCTCGCTGCATCCTGCATGTGCTGACCGAGAATATAATGATCCAACGCTTCTGCCGGGTATCCCCGTTGTTCATACCAAAGTGCAGCAAGAGCATGTAATTCATTTACTTGTTCAGTACCACGACGATCCAGTTCACGCTTTAGAAATGCAGAGAACAAATGATGATAACGATACCAGTGCGCTTCTCGATCAAGTGGAACAAGAAAAAGATGTTCCTTCTCCAGTTGCCTTAACAATTGTGGAGCTTCCTGCATATCACTTAATACCTGACATAAACTGCTGTTCATTCTTCTCGTGATCGCTGTCCGGAGCAGAAATTGCTGCATTTCCGGTGACTGACGCTGGAATACCTCTTCAAGCAGGTAATCTGAAATCGTCCTCTCGCCAGTAGGTCCATGATCTTCACGTGAGAGAGGTGACGATACCGAATTCATAGGGCTGACCAACGCGTTTCCACCCCATGCGTGAGATAAAGCAAGCAGCTTCAATCCGGCAGCCCACCCCTCCGTCTGCTGTACCCAACCACGCGCATCTCCCCCGGCAATATCCAATTGCATAATCTGTTGGCAAAATTCAATGCCCTCTTCTGGCGTAAATGCCAGTTCCAGAAGCGTAAATTGCTTCAATTCACCTCTCAGACGCAGCTTTTCAAGCTTGAATGGAGGATATGTTCGACTAGACAGGACTAGATGAATGGATAGGGGGAGATTTTCAATAAAGTATTGCATCTGTTCATGAATCTCCGGCTGGGTTACTGCGTGATAGTCATCCAGAATAAGCAGCGTATGTTGATTGGTCTGGGCAACACGGTTCAACAATAATATCAATGCTGACCTGGGGTCTATCGGGTACCGTTGCAAAAAATGTGGCAGTACATCACCGCAGAGTTCCTTAATCACTCGATTCAGTGCATGAATAATGTAGAGCCAAAACTGAAGCGGGTCCTGATCTTTATCATCCAGGCAGACACAGGCTGCTTGAACAGCTTCACTTCTCACCCAGCTGCCCAACAGTGTTGATTTTCCTGAACCCGCCGGGGCAGTCAACAAAGTGACTTTGGATTGGAACAATTCTTTGCGTTGCAAACTTAGCCGTGGACGGTCCATTGTATCTGCTGGTAAGGGTGGAAGTTCCAGTTTGGTTGTTAAAATCATAAATTGAAGCCAGTCCCCGTGGAGACCAGCGGTATGTTCCTGTTGCATGAGATCCTCCCGAATCAGCACCATGGTGCACTTTTTTCCGATTCATTATATGTACATTCAGATACTCTAAGTATACAAGGAACCATGACTATGCCCCACATATTTTTGAACAGAAACAAACGACAAACAAACCCTGCACGTTGAATTGATTGCAGGGTACCATTCGCGTTGTGAAGCCATGATCCAATCGACGCTTTCTATCTTCCTGTCTGTAGCAACTTATAGTTTACTAGAATATAATTCAATCCCGATAACAGCGTAACTCCTGCTGCCAGCCACAATAAAATTACATCAACTCGCACCTCAGTCAGCAAACTAAACGGAACATTGTTCAACAAAATGGCCATGATCGCTGCCACTTGAAGCACCATTTTGATCTTGCCATATCGATCCGCTGCAAGAGCAATGCCCTGCTCTGTTGCTACCATTCGCAATGCAGTAATTACAATTTCACGTCCTATAATGATTACAGCAATCCATGAACTGATCATATTCTCCTGAACCATCATGACCAGCGCTACCGCAATCAACAGTTTATCCGCCAGTGGATCAAGCAACTTTCCCAGATTCGTGATCTGATTATATTTTTCTTGCCACATATCCATCTAATTTATCCGTACCTGCCGCTACCGCAAATATAATTAGTGCAATCATCACGCTTTGCTGATTGATAAAACTGATCATAAACAATGGAATCAACGCGATTCTAGCCAACGTGATTTTATTTGCCAGGTTCATTAGATATCTCCACTCCTCTCATCCATTTTGGCTAACTGACCTTTTTTCCATTTACGAATTCGGGTACGAAAAGATTTAAAAGGGGCTACCGAATTAATCTGGATCCACTTCACCATAGCCCATCCGGGTTTGGTACTCGTCCACTGTCTCATCCCTTGCACAAATAATTCCTCTTCACTCAGTGAGTCAATCCAATTCTGCCATTGTTGTTCTGTCTCCCGGAACAAAGAGCGCAGCTCCTCCAGCGTATAACTTGAATATTTTACGTAAAATGATTCATTTAACGGCCCCAATTGGTTCCATTTATACCCTGGTGCAGGCATATGACATTCAAGTCCCAACTGTTCATTTCGCTCCCAATCCATCACCAGGTTCATCCATCCTAACTGGTAGGCGATCATCTGGGCAGGAGTCTTATCTACACCTTCAACCCACTTATCTTTATCACTCTCATGGATGTCATTGAATTCATCCTCAAACAATACATAGGTGCGTCGAATCGTCTCACTTAATTCTTTCTTCGAGGCATATAAGATTCCAGGCACACTACTCCACTCCCCTCGTTTCACCGTTTTACATGAATCAGAAGCATGGACTCTATCATCATTTCGACCCAATTCTATAAAGCTTCCTTAATCACCCGTTTATAGTACCACACAGACAACAGACCAAAAATCGAATATAACAATGTATAGACTATCATGACAATGACCGTAGGTGTCGCCAGCTCCGTACCAAAGAAAAACCAACCTGATTTCACGGCAAAGTAACTATGACTCAATCCCACCACAAGCGGAATACCAAAGTTAAACAACTGCTTGATCTGAATACCCCTCAACAGATTGCTTTGTGTAAATCCAAGTTTACGAAGAATGGTATAATTACCCTTCTCCTCTTCACTCTCATTCATTTGTTTAAAGTACAGGATACATCCCGATGTAATCAAGAACGTCAAACCAAGGAAACCAACAATGAACATAATTAAGCCCATATTATTACGTTGGTTATTTCTGAACTCAATCTGGGAGAAGTTCGGTGCTTCCAACTGCAGCTCCTTATATACGGCATATGCCTCTTCAGCCTGCCCCTCGTTCAGAATACGTACACCATAGTAATCAGCCCACTCAGATTTTTGTAGCTCGGGATCGAGATCCTGCCGCAGCTGCTGGTATACCGTTTCATCTACTACAGCTACAGGCGTGCCCCCAGAATAATACGTGGGAAGGACTCCACGTTTGGTTGTTCCGATCAGTTGTTGTGCCAGCCTATGTTTCAACCCGTGCAAGACGATTGGACCTTTCTCCTGAATGGAAATTAACTGCTGAATGGCATTTCCATATCCCATGAAGACCACTTCACCCGCTTGCACATCAATGTTATCTACCATGTTGTCACTCAGCACACTACTGAACAGGTATTGTTCCGTCATGGACGCATCCATCACTTCTTGAGCATCAATTTCAATATAAATAGGCTCTCTGTACTTCTCTTCATATGGAATCTGTTTGTGTTCCAACTCCGCTACAAAGCGATCTTTCACATCCGCCTGAGCAAAAGAGAAATCCTCCGGCAAACTTTCCTTGGCCTGAGTCTCTGCTGAGTAATACGAAATGTAACTGAGCGACAGCATGCCAATAGCAAGCGCAGACACGGTTGTAATAATCGTGAGCAGCACTGCATTAGATTTCATGCGAAACATGATTGAAGATAAAGACAACACCTCATGAATGGTAAGGTAGCCGTTTTTGCTTTTGCGAATCAGATTAAAAATAAAACTTACCGAACCCTTATAGAACAGGTATGTACCCAGTATGACCGAGAAGAGAATCAGGATCATTGTATACATCAACTGCTGCATATCCATTGCCTCACCGCTAAACAGCCGTGCAGACATGAAGTATCCATACACAATCAGAGCAATGCCCAAGACGCCAACAATCATCTGTCCGACAGACATCTTCTGCACCTGCTGCTCCGAAGTGGCAGACACCCGAAAGAGTGAGAGAATGCTCTGTCTCTTGATAAAAATGTAGTTCATCAGCATGATAAGCAAATACATTATCGTAAAGACAATCACCGTTTGCATCAGTGCCATCGGAGAGAAGTACAGTTTCGTAATCGCGTCCACACTGAGAATTTTGAACAATATCATCAATACCAGCTTGGACGCAAGGAACCCAATCAACACACCGATGGCCATGGAGCCAAAATAGAGAATACTGTTCTCCGCACTCAAAATACCAAAAATTCTGCCTTTCGTCAGTCCGATCAATTGAAATAATCCAATTTCTTTGCTACGCCGCTTGATAAAGATCGTATTGGCATAGAGCAAAAAGATACCGACAATGACGATTAACAGTACCGAAGATGCGCCTATAGCCGCCGCACCTTTCGTTGAAGCAGCTACCTCATCCATGGAAGGATCATACTGTAACGTCACAAAGGAAAAATATAAGGCCACACTGAACACAAGCGCAAAAACATAGAGATAATAATTCTTCAGATTTTTCCTGAGATTACGGAAGATAATATAATTCAAGCTCATTGCTGCACACCACCCAATACGCCTTGGGTTTTGATAATATCGTTGAAGAACGATTGCCGTGACTCGTCTCCTTTATTCAACTGGGTGTAGATCTGACCGTCTCGAATAAAGATCACTCTGCTGCAATAACTTGCGGCAACCGGATCATGGGTAACCATAATAATAGTCGCCTTTCGTGCGCTGTTCATATCACTTAACTTACCGAGCAGATCCGAAGCGGACTTGGAATCCAACGCTCCTGTCGGCTCATCCGCAAAAATGATACTTGGCTCGTGGACAAATGCCCTTGCTGCCGAAGTCCGCTGCTTCTGACCCCCTGAAATCTCAGATGGATACTTGTCTTTCAATTCGTAGATTCCCAGTTCACGGGCGATCTGTTCAAACTTCCAGTGCGCCTCCTGCTTTGGAATGCTGGTGATCGAGAGCGGCAATAATACATTTTCCTTTACCGTCAGCGTATCCAGCAGATTATATTCCTGAAAAATAAAGCCCAGATGATGTTTGCGGAACTCAGCCAGCTGTTTCTCCTTCATTCCGGTGAATTCCTTGCCCTCAATATCAATCGTGCCCTGGCTCACCCGATCGATGGAGGAAAGTACGTTAAGGAGTGTCGTTTTGCCTGAACCCGAAGGCCCCATAATACCTACAAACTCTCCCTTGCTTACCCCAAGATCAATCCCCTTCAGCACTTCCTGTTTATTCAGTTTATTGCCATAGACTTTATGAATTTTTTTGGCTTCCAGTATCCACATATCCCACTCACTCCTCTTAGATCTTGTGCAAAATGCTCATGTCTATATCATAGGCGGAATGTGCAGTGTTATCGTGTGATTCACCGAACAAAACCAAAAAGCATGTGACATTGTTGTCACACGCCTGCAAGATGCACCATGTCGTTTTTTCGTGGAAAAGTAAGTGTGACGATTGTGCCCTCGCCAAGAGAAGATTCTACATGAATGTTCATATGAAGCGTCTGGACCACTTGACGAACCAAATATAGTCCCATCCCGGTAGCCGCCCCATCCATTCTGCCTCGGGTGGACGTAAATCCTTTATCAAATATACGCGGCAGATCTTGAGTCTCAACCCCTCGCCCGTGATCCTGAATCATGAGTATGATGTGTCCATCTTGTTCCCGACTTTCAATGAGGATGTCCGATGAATCGCTATATTTCACCGCATTGCTCAACAATTGCCGGAGAATGAAACCTAACCATTTGCTGTCTGTGAGCACACACGATACCATTAAAGACACATCAAAGCCAATGCCTTTGGAAATGCACCACGATTTCAGCGCTCGTATCTCGCTATTCAATACCGGTTCAAGTTCCGTCTCTTCGATGAACAGATCATTATGCATAAACGGAATCCGCTTATGATGAAGCTGCTGATCCAGCAACTGATGAATTCGTAACCATTCATATGTCATTTGGCTCTGTAACTTGTCATCTGGCAAGCGCTCGATCATCAGTTGCAACGCAGTCAGTGGGGTCTTCACCTCATGAATCCAGGACAACATCTCGTCCTTCTCCTGTTCCAGAGCGATAAAATGATGTGACGACTCCTTACGATAGCGCTGTGTCTGGGAACTGACCGCCTCATGTACAATCTGCTCATATGGACTTTCGGCGATATCGAGTTCTCTTAGATCATAGGTATGATCCCAGATGCTCAATTTTTTATAGAAACGGGTCTCTTTCAGGTATCTCGCCCAGATAAAAACAAGACATACCACCACATTCAGTCCTACGATATACCCCACAGATTGGAATGGAATGGACGAGTCCAGGTAGGCCACCAATAAAATAATAAGTTGCATGCTTACCAGTAGCCATAACCAACTAGCCCTTTCTCGTATGTACTTTCCGATCATGCTTCTGCCTCTTCCGTTGCCATGTACCCCTGACCTACTTTGGTTTCAATGTAACGCTCCAAGCCGATGGGTTCAAGTTTCTTCCGTAAGCGATTAACGTTAACCGTCAGCGTATTGTCACTCACAAAATGCTCATGATCCCACAAGCTCCGGATGAGTTCCTCACGAGTAACAATCTGATTTTTGTGCTCGATCAGCACTTTAAGGATGAACATCTCATTTTTGGTTAACAGAACAGATTCATCCCCGCAGGTCAGCGTATTTTTCACATATTCAATAGCAGCACCGCGCCAGGTTCGAAGTTCAATATGCTCTGTATTATAGTTGTACACCCTCCGCAAAGTCGCTTGGATCTTGGCAATCAATACATCGAAGTGAAAAGGCTTCTGGATAAAATCGTCTGCACCCAAATGCATGGACATGACCATATCCGCAGGATGATCCCGTGAGGACAAAAAGATAATCGGCACATTGGAGTGCGAACGAATGATCCGGCACCAATGGAACCCGTCATATTGGGGTAACTGAATATCAATAATAACCAGTTGCGGCTGAATTACGCTGTACTCCTGCAATACCTTGCCAAAGTCCTGCACACCATACACGTCATACGACCATTGGGACAAACGTTCCTTGATTTCACTGAATAACGACTCGTCGTCTTCAATGAGCATAATTTTAAACAAGAGACTTCACCACGTTTCTGATCTTCTAAGGTTGAATAAGGTAATTAGACTCCGTTGTTGCAGGATCACCTTTACCATTACAAATCGTTCTTTCGATCGCTGATTCCAGTGTACAGGGAAGTTGGGCTTATATCAAAAGGTAACCATACTTCGTAAAGAAAACAAGCCGAAACACGTATATCAATTAGCTCTCAACAGTGTGTATAACATGGCTTGCATCACTCTGTGCGTCCATTCGCTCGATTAACTGCATCGCTACGTCTCGTGGCGATCTTAATTGTCCTGCTTCATATACTTGATTGAACATACCCGCAAGGGCGAACTCCTCTGCACTTTTGCCTCGTGCAACAGCCTGTAATTCCGTATCGACCATCCCCGGATCAAAAGCAATAATCTCAACAGGGTTCTGTTGGCCCGTTTGCTCCAGAGATACGCATTGGGTGAACATGTTCATACCTGCCTTGGATGTACAGTACACTGCCATTGACGGCGCGGGATAACTTCCCGAACCCGATGAGAGATTAACAATTTTACGTCTGGCGGACAGGTGATTTGTTTGTTGAATAAAAGATGAACTTAATATCATTGGCGCTGCGAGACTGATGTTAAGACTCTGACTTATCTCTGCCGCGCTACACTGATCGATAGGTCTTAGAGGCTCCAGCATCGCTGCGTTATTAATAAGTCCAATGAAATCGGCTTCCTGAGACGGAATTTGGCTCAATACACGTGTAATCAAATCATTGATCCCATTCAGGTCGGCAAGATCATACTGAACATGACGGTAACGCTCGCTCCATTCCTCCCCTGATTCCAACAGATCCGAACCCCCGCGTGAAATACCGTAAACGTAATCCCCCTTAGCCAATAATAACTCTGCAAGTTGTAAACCGATCCCTTTGGATGTGCCTGTAATGATAAAGTGTCTTCTTCCTGTTTCTGTTCCCATTCCGATACCACTCCTCCTCTATTTTCAATGCATGTTATTCCCCTGCTCTTACGAGTTTTTCTTTCTCCACAACGTAGCCCACAGAAAAGGTACACCAAAACACGGTTCATGCTGCTCCATCGCCTTCATTGCACGGAACTCCACACATTCAAAGCCATCTTCCAGCATGTAGCGAAGCTTCTCCTCCGTGAACGCAAGACCGCCTCGCATCGACTTCTCTTGATACACCTGCCAATCATTCATGACGATCTCTGGCCCACCAATATCGCCATAACCAGGAGCAAAACAAGTCATTCCAAAGTATCCTCCAGGCCGGAGTGCATTGTGGACCATCTCTATGTAGGGAATACGCTGATGTGGTAACAGATGGTGCAGACAACCCGAGTCGTAGACAAGATCATATTCTTGCTCCGGGGCCAGTTCGAACACGGAGCGACATTCAAAATGCACGTCCAGTTGCTCTTCTGCAGCCCTTTCCTTAGCCCAGGCTATCGCTGTCTCGGAAAGATCATAAGCATCTACCTGATATCCTTGGCGGGTCAGATACAACGCATTTCTGCCCGGGCCACAACCCAGTTCCAGTGCCTTGCCGCCTGCCAGCACACCTTCGTTCATATGCGCTACCAGATTCTCATCCGGTTTGTTTGGAAAAAAGGGGATTGGTCTATTCCGATCCTCATAGAAAGGCTCCCAAAATTGCTTGGCAGATCTGAAGTCCGCATCGAGCATATCATATAGATCCTGTACACTTTTAATCGTCTTTTCCACAACCACATTCCTCCTTCAATACTCCATTCAAACCTTCATTTCCGACTCTGTTCATTCTCAACTCTTTCGTTAAATCAGCCACACTCTATTATAACATTTTTACCCAGTAGTTCTCTATTTTTCTTGTGCTTTTCTACTCCAAAACATAAGCTTTTTCCCAACAAAAAAACGACCGACATGAATGTCGATCGCTTATAATCGTAGCGGTATTGAGTTGTAATTTAATTCGCCCGTTCCAAGACTGCAAAGTAATTTCCTTCATTATCCGCAAAGTTGAAAACACGCCCCGTTGGCATCTCGACAATCTCTCCAACCGTTACATGTTTACTAGCCAAGTCGGCATATAATTGATCCAGATTTTCGGTGAAGAACATTAACGAAGGTGTACCCAGATTTACACCCGCCGACATCCGCTCCACAGTCTCTTTGTCATGGAGGATAATGCTCGTCTGGGAGTCTGGGGTAGGCGCGATCTCAATCCATCTCATGCCCTCGTCAAGGTTTACTTCATCCACAATGTGGAATCCAGCGACTTCAGTCCAAAAAGCCAGTGATTCATCTTGATTATTGACATACAACATAACCTGGCCGACTTTGCTAAACATGGATCAATCACTCCTCTGATCATCTAATCTCTCAACAACCTGCTTATCATTCCTCAAATTCCAATAGAGTATAACATGCAGGACAGCTTTTTTATCATATTTCTTTGCAAGTACTAAGTAAACATTAGACTTATTGAGCGGCTTTTAACTTCTTCGTAAGATAAAGCACAACATCGTCGTCCATAACTGTTTCTTCACCTGGCTGAATGTAATGATCGTGTCTGTGGACACCATGACCGTCCGGTATATATCCGCGATGGGCATATAAAACTTGCGCTTTGCCATAATCGGAAAATACACCTACACCAATACCTGCTACATCCGTTCGCTCCGAAATAACTTCCTCTGCTCGGTCCATCAACCGTGAACCAATACCTTGGCGCTGGAACTTGATCAGCACATTGAAATCATTAATTTCGGGAATGCCTTGTTCCCTGAAAGACGGGTAGCTGGAATTCCACAATACATTCACGTATCCGGCAAATTCTCCATTCAACTCGGCTACCAAGGTTACGCGTTCCCCATTCTGTTGTTCAGCCAAGTAATGAAGATACTGCTCAGGGGATCTCCCCCAACCCTGCTCCTGGAATGCCTTTGATATGATTACAGGATCACTCTCATTTAATAGTCTGATATGTACAGTCAATGATAAATCCTCCTTAAAAAGATATTTCTCCTTGCTATATTCCCAGTCTATCCCGAAGCGATGTGATGTGAGCAACATGGTGTTTGCCATGCCAAGCATACATGCCCAGATTATAATCCAGTCTTGTCGTTTCTTCTGATGAGGGATGATAAAATTGTTTGGCATAATCTGCATCTGTCAGCGCGTTTAACAGAAACACCCAACGACGATGGAGCGCATCCAGAATCTGAAGCGAGAATTCAACATCCAGGTCTCTTGAATCACTCAATTCAGCCCAGCGCTCTTCATAATAAGGTCGAATCGTTGGTGTATCCTCTGTCAGTGCCAACTTGAAACGAATCATACTATTCATATGGCTGTCTGCCATGTGGTGAATGACCTGTTTGAGCATCCATCCACCTTCTCGATACGGCAGACTTAATTGCTCTTCACTTAGTCCCTTTACCGCTTCTCGTGCGTGTTCAGGCAACTCAGCAATGTCCTGAATCCACTTCTCCCGTTGTGCCAAAGTAACTTCACCCGTGTGTACAAATGGTCCTATCGGAAATCTTTCATCCATCCACCATTCCTCCTTGTTTATATGATTCAAAATAACTTTCAGTATTATCTAAGGAGCATATTCCATAAGCCAACAGTCTCGCATCTGTCCTTCATGCTGCTCATGTTTCTCCAATAGCTTAATCTTTTGGAAACCACATTTCTCATAACAGGATATCGCTCGCAAGTTCCAGGATTGAGGGTCCATAACCACTTTACGGGCTTGTTGTTCATTAATCAGATAAGCCAGCATGGATTGCATTAACTGTGTACCAATGCCTTTATTCCAGTAGTCTACCTCACCAATAAACTGATCCGTTCCATAGATGATCTCATCCGTATCTCCATAACCATACTCCGTTCGCTCTTCTTCCTCAAGCTCATAGAACTGAATGTATCCAATCGGATTCCCTTCGTGCTCAACGATACAACGAGTAGCAGCATCATCCTGATTGTAAAAATGTTCTCTCACATGCTCCAGGTCATGCGGCCGATCACGCCCTTCATAGTATTGAAGAACTTCCGGGTCTGACAGCCACTCCACCAGATGGTGTTCATCTTCTGTTTCCAAGAAACGTACGGTGATTTCATTCGATTCATATACATTCATCATTCTGATTACTCCTTATTGATCTCCAGATTCTCACCCGTAACCCAACTCAGATCCTTTCCTAACAAATGCTCGTTGTGAACATAATACACCATGGGATTCTCAAGCGGTTGAGTCGTTCCATCCGAAGATCTGAGCGTTAACCGCAACTTGTAACTCCCTATCTCATCAGGTATCGCAAATCCTATCAGATTATCAGCTGATTTCATGGTTTTCCCCTGTGCCTTCAGATACTTTTCCAGAATGACTTGATCAAGATAGGAGCTCCCAACAGACGAAGGCATGTACCACGCATCATCTTGTTCTTCAGCGAATGTCACCCCTTCCCATCCAGGAACAATCGGATACACCATATGTTGATCCTTGTCTTCTCTTTTTCGCGTTATCTCTAACTCTACCTCGACTACATCCGTATCAATCTGCCTGATTGTGCCTGCCATCACAACATCCTGAGCACTCACACTTGGAATAACATAGCTGTATATGAGCAGAGTCACCAAGAGGATTATCGTTATTCCCGTAATCCAAAATATTGTATGTTTACGCATCTATCTGATCCTCCCGTCTGGTTAATCTTACTTCTGGAGTAGTTCCTTCTCAGTTAAAGATTGAGTTAACCTATCCAGCTCAGGGGATGCCGTCCAATCACTGGAGGTGTTCAGTCCATGCTTGATGGTATGTATCGCGCTATGTGCAGACATGTATATATTATGGTGGATTCCAGGTTGGACAATGATGTGCTCTCCTGCACGCATCACTCGAATCGAAAACATCTGATCTTCTCCATAACTGGCATACGCAATCCATCCGGTTTGCACCACATAAAACTCCGTTAGATTGATATGTACATGACTGTTTTGCCATGCTCCCTGGGAAGAAGCAACGGTTCTACAATAATAACTGCCATCTTCTGCTATCATTTTATATTTTTGTTCCCCATTCTCCATCTGCTCGCAGCTGGTTATGACACCCGTTTCACCATATTTCTGTTCTGAAAATTCTGTGTTCAATCGGCTTCATCTCCTTATAGCCTGCCAAATATACTTGCATTCTCTTACAGCAATCCTACCATCAACCTGGTTCTCCTTCAGCTTGACTTCCAGCTGTTCCCGGTACTCAGGCTGTGTATAATCCGGGTTTCCGGGGATATCGGAGAGAAAGATGGCAAACTCTTTTTCATCTGAGAAAATCATAAGTGCCTCGTTATATTCCTCAATCTTGATCTCCTTAAATGCATTTCTTTCCAAACGCTCACGTACCTTTGTTATATCCGTATGAATACCAATCATAACTCCACCCTTTTGCAGCAATCTCTCATGCTCAATAATGGAAGTTGGACCTCTGCGATCATAGATCAGACCAAATTGCTTATCTTCAAATGGCATCTTTTCTTTTGTGCTGACACAGACAAATTCTACATTTGTTATCGTGCTTGAATGAAGACTGTTCTGGGCTATCTTTATCATCTCTTCCGAATTATCAAACCCCATAATGTGATCGGTATATTCCGACATTTTCAACGTAAACTCCCCATGTCCACAGCCTGCATCGAGCACGGATGTATACTGAGACAGAAGCTTAATCAACCGCTCTTCAAAAATATCTTCAGCAGAGTTACCTTCCAGCGTACACCAAGCTCTAGCCTTGTACCCCCCATTACGTCGTGCAATCATATCGTACCATTCCATGCTCATTGAGTTCCTCCTGACAAAAAATCCCTTTATTCTAACATTCGACATCGGTTAAGCGAATCTCCTGTTTGAATGAGCGATATATCTTTATTAAAATATGAAACGCTTCTCTTCCAGCTTCCGTATTAAGGTCGAAGCCGTATGTATCCCATATAATAAACCATCTGATCTGGAGGTTGAGCGCATGTCATTTTTCAAGAAAATGTTAGCCAGTGTAGGTGTTGGAGCAGCCAAAGTGAATACGGAATTGCATACACCAGAGGTCACGCCTGGAGGAATCATCTCGGGGGTTGTGTACATTGAAGGTGGAGATGTGGAACAGAATGTAGATCGAATCTATCTTTCAATTAAAACCCATTACATACGGGAGCGCGATGATCGCAAAGTAAAAGAGACAGCCGTTATAGCCAAATATCTGCTCACCGAAGGTTTCACATTACAGCCTGGAGCCAAATTGGAGAAAGACTTCTCATTTGACCTGCCAGAAAATCTGCCTATTACACTGCATCGTGCAGAGGTATGGGTAGAAACGGGCCTCGATATTTCAAGTGCTGTAGACCCCTCAGACCGGGACAGACTGCATGTTGTTCCTAGCAAAGACATGAACACCGTGCTCGATGCAATTGATATCCTGGGTTTCAAACTACGTGAAGTCACCAATGACTATGCACCAAAGTTGGGCGGCAATCTGCCATTTGTACAGGAATTTGAATTTGTACCAACAAACAAATTCCGTGGGCATCTGGATGAGTTGGAAGTCATGTTCTATCCCATGGGCGATTCGCTGGAGCTGTTATTACAGATCGATCGCCGCGCTCGTGGACTCAGTGGGATGTTCTCGGAAGCGATGGGCACGGATGAAAGTTTCGTCCGCCTGCATCTGTATGAAAGACATCTGGAGCGGGGTGCACATTCTGTCGCTCAAGGATTGGAAGAAGTTATATCCAAACATATCTAATCTATAGTTTGTGTAACAAATAAAAACCGTCCTCTATCAGACAGTTCTGATGAAGGACGGTTTTTAGGTTGGGGCAGTTTCACAAGACAATACTTCAAGAACGCTGTGTCCAGCGCTGCATTCCTAATCGAAGACCGTAATATGCAGCGGCGAGCAAAATGAACCCGGCAAAAGCCATGATCATGGATGTTGTATCCCATCGAACAATGGTTCCAAAAGCAACCTTGGATTGCAATGGCATACCCGATGAAGCAGTGTTCATTAAATCTGGTACATAATTCTTGGTCATAATCATACCTTGAAGAACATTCCATGCTACAAAACCGATGATGAATAACAAAGTAACCAGAACGGATTCCGTTGCTAATCTTTTGTTCATGTGTGTCATTTCGCCTCCTCTTCCCATTCAATTAGACAAGAAGTGCTGCATCTCCTTTTTCAAAAGATCTTTATTGGCATCCACATACTCATACAGCAAGTCGAAGCTTTCCTCGTTATCCACTTGCATGCTTAAATTCGCAGCTTCCAATTCAATCTCCTGCAATATCTCATGAATCTGTTCCCCATGTGTTTGCAGGCTTGTCGTGATATCGTCTTCGGACAGGCCATTCACATTATCTCGTAATTGCCCGTGCGTTATGCCGCTTTCGGACAACTTCTGCTCAATCTTCTTGAGGATCACAGCATCTGCATCATTGCCGATCCGCTCCATCGCTGCTATTGTCTCAACCAGATACTGCCCGCTGGCATTCTCCAGGAAACCGGTCATGCCGTTCATGGACAGCTCGGTATCCAGATCGATGATCAGAATGGTATCTCGCAGCACTTGCGGAAGTCCCGGCCCACTCTCTCGAATCGTTGCAAATTCAGCCCGATAAAGGTCCATGGCAATACTCCCTACCACCTCTTCACCTGACATCTCTTCAAGCTGATCGAGGGGTAACAGCTCCTGCAGTTCTTCTTGTAACTTGTTCATCTTTCTCTGCCTCCTGTATCTCTCTGTCTATATATACGCCGACACGTTATTACATCATAGCAGAATACGCTATACAAGTTGAATTTAATGAAGATGAGGCCTTGCAACCTGTTATCAAATTTACAGGGAATATCGTCAAGTTAACGTGCACTTGACCTCTGGAAAATGTTCCGCTGTTATGATCTTGTCATCACGAGTCTTGGGAGGGGTAATGATGCGCCTGGCCTTGTTCACAGACACCTATCTTCCGGAAACCAATGGTGTTGCTGGCACGCTCCACCGCTTGAGTAACCATCTGAACCGCAGAAGAATTGAACATCTGCTGTTTACTCCGAACTCCATCATTGAAGGAAGCCATGAGACTCAAGTCAGATCGGTTGCCAACATCCCTTTTTTTCTGTATCCAGAATGCCGCATTGCTCTACCCAACAGAACAGACACGCACAAGCAGCTACAAACCTTTCAACCCGATCTGTTGCATATCGCCACACCTTTTAATATGGGATTGCTTGGTCTGAGGTATGCGCTCAAACACCATCTTCCGCATGTTGTCTCCTACCATACCCACTTCGATCGTTATCTCGAATACTACCGGTTGAAAAGTATGATTCCTCTCTACTGGAAGTATATCCAGTGGTTCCACCGTGCCTGTGAAGCAACCCTAACTCCATCGCAGGAAACGTTAAGCACCCTTCAAGCCCAAGGCATTCAGCGTCTGAAACTTTGGTCCCGCGGGATTGATTGCAACCTGTATTCCCCTGATAAACGCAGCTCGGATATCCGTGAACGATACCACATCACCGCTCCCCTTATTTTACTCTACGTTGGACGCATTGCCCCGGAAAAAGATATCGCTACACTCACGACTACCATGCAGCAGCTGCCCCAGGAAATGCAGTCCCGTGTTCACTGGATTATCGTTGGCGACGGCCCATCTCTCCCGAGAATGCGTCTGCAATCCCCACCCAATGTCACCTTTACAGGCTATATGCATGGCGAAGAACTTGCTGTTATGTATGCTTCGGCAGATCTGTTTGTGTTTCCTTCCTCTACGGAGACATTTGGCAATGTGGTACTGGAAGCGATGGCTTCAGGACTTCCTGTGGTGGCGGCCAATGCCGGAGGTGTAAAGGATCTGATATCCCACAACCGCAACGGTGTGTTATTCGAGCCTGGTCAGGCTGATGCACTGATTCGGGAGATATGTCTCTGGGGAAATCACGGGAACCAATTGAGGATAATGGGACTGGAAGGCAGAAAGCTGGCTGAGCAGCGGTCGTGGGAGCATATTTTTGATACACTGATCGGGGATTATGAGGAGGCTATAGAACATCGGAACAGAAAAACGAAAGATCGAATTATTACTGCGTAGTCTGATGAAATCAGTTTCTTCCAACAACCCATAACTACCACCACTGCCCTATGCAAAATTAAACTGGTTCGCTCGTTCAGGCTGCCATAGCATTTACACTCCGCTACGGTCAGCCTGAATAGCGAATATGTTGAGCGTTAAGGTGTGATACCAGAAATCAGATTTCTATTCTGAATGCAAGGTAACCCTTTTCCACACACCATAGGAAGTCTGCGTTGGACGGATAGAAAAAGGCATGATCTCATTGAACTGAATCATGCCTTTTATTGCAAGAAATCTACTGGGTGAATTTACTGAACGGGACTTTGATATCTACAAATCCTTTAGCGTAGGGTGCAACCTCATAAGGATGGAATCGGATGACGATGCCTTCATCATATAAAAAGAATTGAGAAGTTTGATCAAGCTTAAAATCATAAATATTTTCTTCAAAAATTGAAACTCCTGCATTATACATGGCTAATAGACTGTTGGAGATTGATTTCTCTACCTTCTCCATCTGATTATCATCTTTAACATACTCGCTTAGCTTCAGTTCTTTCCCCGTTCTTAAATCATAGTTATATGATTTTGTCGCATCCATTCCATGTGCTCCGCCAGTGTACACATGATCTTCATATACCACAGATAACTTTTCTTTTGCATTGTATTTTACACTGGCCATGGTAATGTAGAAATAATTTTTGTTTGATTTCTTTTCTTCTTTGTCCAGGCGAGCTGCTTTCACTGCGTGAAGTTTAAATGTCTTGTTCAGCTTATCCGTCACAGATTTCTTACCACCTGTTAGATGTATGTATGGCTGTCCTTTGTAATATTGGACCTTCGTTTTCACTGTAATCGTGCTGCCTGCCTCTACATGACTACTCGGAAGAATTATAGCAATCAGTACAGTGATCAACAGGTAATTCACCCATCTCCATTTTTTTCTCTCAGTTCTATATTTCATCATTATGGATAACCCCCTTTGGCTCAAATGATTTCGTTTCCTGCATTTTGTTCCATATTACCTGTGGAGTGCCCTTTAGGTCTGTTCCGCTCTGAACGTTGCCAATCCAGATGTCCTCTGCTCCCGGATGTTGTAAATAGTGCCTGAGCGTTGCTTTGATTAGAATAGACGAATGCAAGTCCAGTACCTCATCCAGCGGTATCCAGAATAACTCGCCTTCATCCGAGGCCACAAAATGTCGATGCGTGGTCTCTCCGAAATATATAAACTGCTGCCAAATCTCACCACCATTAACCTCCAACAGAATATATCGAAGCCGAAAGTGTTCGACATCCTCTTGCTTGAACCCGGTCTCTTCTTCAATCTCCCGATAGCTGGCAGTCATGGGTGTGTTCAGTTCCCCTTGTTCCAGATGTCCGCCAATGCCCCCCCAGAATTCAAAATCAAACAATCTGCTACCCGCCTTCTTCATCATCAGCATGTCTGAGCCATTGCTCAAAAACGCTGTAGCCATCTGTCTAATCTCCATATGTATGTTCCTCGCTTTCCAGACTGTGATATTAAATTTTACTTATATAACCGTCTTCTAAAGCAGTTTCTTTAACTCACTTAGATGTTCAATCGTATGTAAAGGACCCGACGTAATGCTGTCCTGCCACGGCTGGTTGACCTTCATCCAGATGGTGCTCATGCCTACGCTTGCTGCTCCCTCAATATCGTTCACCGGATGATCGCCAATGTAGATACATTGCTCTGGGCTTAGACCGAAATGATCAAGCGCAAGCTGAAATATGCGTGGATCGGGCTTTTTGACTCCTGCCTCTTCTGAAACAATAATATGGTCGTAATCCTCCCGGATACCGAGTTGATCGATTTTTCCATACTGAATATCGGTCTGCCCATTGGTGATTAACCCGGTTTGGTATTTCCCCCGCAGATGCTGAACGACTTCTCGCGCCTGTTCCATCAGAACTGAACTTCGCACATACTCTCTGCCATAGAACTCCATCAGTTCTGCATGTGGCGGATGCTCTGCCCAAGGCAGTTCATTCAACAATTCGTTGAACAGAAGTGGTTTGTCCTTATAACCATCCTGGTCGAGTTCAATAATTCTTTTGAGAATATCTTCCGTTGACTCAAGATGGGCAAAATAGGTTTTAATCAAACTCCGAGTGAAGCCGTCAAAGGTCATCGTTCTGTTCAGAATTGTATTGTCCAAATCAAAAATAACCGCTTTAATATGATCCATCTTCCTTCTCCCCCAATTCCAGTACATGCGTTATCTTCTCCATACTTGTCACTTCTCTAAATCCCAAGTTGCGATAAAAAGATCCAGCAACCGGTTGATCCGTGTACAGAACCAGTCGAGCGTAATGATTTTCCGCTTTTTGAATAACCGCATCCATCAGCCTGCCCCCAACCCCATGCCTTCGAAATTCTCTCATCACATAAAGTCTGCGAATTCTTCCGGTATCAGTCACCTCAGAATAAGGATCTCTGTTCAAACCGCAGATCCCAACCACCTTATCGTGCACTCTGCATTCAAAAAGCGCTTCATCTTCTTGCTCGAATGTATTAATTCCTGTCTCATATTCATGGATTAATCGCTCGATATGTCTGAACCCCTCACTGGAGCTCTCGGCCAGCATCTCCACTAAATCGTCATGATTCCATCCCCATATCTCCTGTATCTGCATGGTGTAACCGCCTCCATCATTTTAAATCAAAGGTACACATGCAAACCCAACCATACATTGAATGATGGCCGGGTTTATCTTGTAAAGCTCATTCTCATTTTTTCTTTTTGTGATAGTGATAACCCGTGCACAGACCCTTTTGTTTGGATTTGGCTGAACAGTTATGTCCACCGTTCTTATCCAGTCTGCCTGGATGAGCATAAGCGGAAGAGGATACACCAACAAGTACGACAAGAGACAGGATTACGATAACAACCTTTTTCATAAGTCACCCTTCGATCAACACCCTATGCTTTAGGGTTTAATACGTGCTATATCATTCTACATGAAAATCCACAATTGGGATATCCTTCATCTTTTTCATCTGTACATTCTCATAAAGGCCTGCCTGTAACGAGTACGACTTGAACGCCTTTACGAATCAACTCCGGGATCGACTCAGCTGTACGCGGTGATAAACTCCGATCTATTTCGCTCAGCAATGTACCGTCCACATCAAAGAACACAGCTTTCATCAAGATGTTCTTCCTCCTCTGTCTTCAATTAAAAAGAGCAAGTACAGAATAACCTTGTCTGGTCTTCCTGCGCTTGCTCTTGCAATTAACGGGTCTGAACATCTTGGGTACGTCTCATGTACCATAATTGAAATGATTTCGCCGTATCCAGGGAAATGTCATGTGCCCGATGATGCAGTACAGGTTTGGCACGGTTTACCGTATGAATGGAAGCCACACCGAACCAGCGCTGTAACACGTTACGGGTGATCTGTATTTCGATGACTTTCTCACGTTTGGAGATGAAAAGTGTTGAAGTGAGCGCACCGGTTCGAAGTTGAATGAAATTTTGATGTAAAATGTATCTGGTATGGAAAAAGTCCATCACTCTGCTTGTTGCAATCCACACGAGCAGAATCGCCGGAATCATCCACCAGGCATGCTTCTGCCCAAACACCAATGGTTTGAAATACCACAATAAACCCGTGATCATGATCCATCCCCAACTTGGTTTGAGCAGGCGCAGCCATAGTGATATTCGTGGAAGTTTTTCCATCTCCTGCGTAACCCGATAGGATGGCAGGATCTCCTCAATCAGGGTATAAGCTTGCTTCACCGGCAAGAAGGGATAGAGCGAGTTTACCTCCTGCTCGGATTCCCCCAGACTACCTGCAGTGGTCAGTTCTACTTCCGCTAGTCCAAGCAATCTTTTCATTGGCGACTGTGTAATTTTCACAGCCTGGACTCGCTCTTTCAGGATTGAAAATGACGTTTGCTCCATCATGCCCTTCGAGATATAGATCCGCTTGGCATCCGAGGTGATCTGGAAATTGCCATACTTTACGAAGGTTCTGACTATGCCCAGAGCAATAGATATGATCAATAAAACCAAAATCATCAAACTGGCAATCCACCAGGAATCCAGCCAGGTTAATAACAAACTTTCCGTTACTTCTTCATCAGGGAAGAAGTCCTTTACCCAGGAATACAGCGTAGCCAGGACCGGAATCAGTACGAGAAAACTAAGCGAGGTAAAGGATGCTTTGAATATGTCCTTGCGGGTGGAATGATAATGAACAACCCGTTCCTGTTTTTCTTTTGCAGACAGAGACATGACTTCATCAGTTATAAAAGGTTCAGATTGCGCCTCTCCGTCTTCCATAGCCTTAACTGCATCCAACGTATCATGTTCCTCTGTTGCTCCTGCTGTTTCTGCTTCTTCAGCCATATGACCTGCTACAATTTTCTCCAGCTGTTCCGCTTCGGAAAGTGAAACAACGTGTAACTGAAAGGTAGCATCTTCTCCCTTAATCCCGGTCTCGAATCGGATCGACGTCACGCTGAACAACCGATGAAACAGCGTTGTATGACGATTCACATTCTGGACCTTCGTATAAGGTATCGTTCTTCGGGTACGGTTAAACACACCACTATAGATATGAAAGGCTGTATCGTCTGCTGCATAACGCGAGGTGAACCACCTCAGGATAATGGACAGGATGCTAATGGAGACACCTACATAAAAAGCGATTCTTCCATAGAATATCCATTGGGACTCCGAGCCCTGACGGAAAACAAACAAAAAAAGGACGATGGCGAACCAATTCTTTACCCGTTTCCACAAGCTCCACAGCATGGTTAATGGATGATGTCGCTTCATATCGATCATTCATCCACCTCATTAATACGGGCATAGGATGCAATCTGATGACGGAGTGCAAACGCGACTTCCTCTGGCAATGCGGGGATTTCATGCGATGAACCCATCGTGCCAACCGATACGGAATAGAGTCCATATTTTCGCATTAAAGGTCCCTGATTTGTGGTAACCGATTGCACTTTCGCCATGGGGATGATCTGATGTACCTTGGTTAGCGCCCCACGCTTCAGTTGCAGGAACTCCTCATTCACATCATAGTACCAATGCTTGTATAACCATGCAGGCTGGATGAAAATATCCCACACCGCATAGAGCACAGATATGGCCGTAACCCCCCACAAAATCCAACCAATCCACGTTTTCCATCCATAGATTGAGTCGAGTATTAACAGTATGGCAAGGATCAGGAAACCTATTACATTCCATATGATGGCGCTAATTCTCCACAAGTTTACCGCATGAGGGGAAAGCCTTTGCTCGGGTATATTCCACTGTATTGACATATGTTCACTCCTTTTTTCCTCGGGTACATAAAAACACACATGATACACTGTACGAACAATCGTTCACGATCGATGCAAAAAGATAAAGAGATGACCCCTATACAATACAGGTCGTCATCTCTTTTGTTCATTTCATTTTACTATAAAAATCCTGTACTTCACACAACCACACCATATGGTCTGTTCCTTCGCCCCAATAGTTGTTCGCCACCACATAGGGTTCACCGAATTTGCGTTGCCACTTCTTCTGTGCGATCTGGTAACCGCTATCCAGACAGAATTGCTGAATTCCCAGCCGTTGCAGTTCAGTAATCAGTGCGAGAATGAGCGCCGAACCAACCCCCTGTCCTTGAACCTCGGGCAACACATACAGGCTACCCAGTTCTCCGATACCGTTCAGCCGGCCCTCTGTACATTCTCGAATCTCCTTACCACACGGTCCATACGAGATTGTGCCTACAATAACATCTCCCATTTTGGCGACGAGGAAAAATACACTTGATTCTATATTGTCCTTTGCTTGCAATGCGGTGTAAATCATCGCTTTTTTGTGTGTTATCTCATCCTGAATATCATCCAGAAGCGAGCCTATGCCCTCCTGATTAAATGCTGCGGGGATCGTTGTCTCGAATACCCGATACGCTCCCTCTGCATCTGATTGCGTCAATGGTTCAATGGTAATTTTGTCATCCACAGGTTCTTCTCCGTTCCATATACCTTCTTAATCTGTACGTCGCTGAATCAGTCTTCTTAGTTGATTCGCATCTTCAAGAGGAATGCTATATCCAGTATGCGTGTCTTCCTCGTTTACTAACAAGCCTTGCATCTTGGGATCCATTCCCAATGAAAAATCATACCGTGTAACCGAACCATCTGCATTATTAATACTCATCTTGTACTGCGTACCATAATCAATAATACCCGGCATACGCTCTGCCTTATGTATGGCCTCCATCATGATTCGAATCTCGTCAGGTCGATCAAACTCAACATCTTGGCATGGTTCCGAGGCAAGGTTGGGATTACACGTTAAAGTGATCAGTACAGGAAGCCCTTCTTCCGCGTTCGATTCATTCGGTTGACTGCACCCTGCAATGAACGTGGCAATGACAAATACGAGCAACACTCCTACATATTTCACCACACTGCGTGCCTCCCTGACTTAGTATTAAATAAACTAGTAATGAGTAGAGAAGTAATAAATACAGTATATAATGAAATAATTCAACTGCACTAACTATCTATATTCATATCAAGTTACGTAACTCCGGGTCCCATGAAGACAACAGAGAGATCAGTCGCTCTACGTTCTCTTCCACAAATACCTGAACTCTCTCACCCGTAATGAACTCAGGAGTAATTCCCGGTTCTTCCCCATTCAGAAAAGAAAACGTGTGGTCCCGCCAGCGTACAATCTCATCAGCAGTTAAACGATCCGTCATGTCATAACCCGGTGAACTGTTGAGCACCTGCCATACCTCTTCGCTCCAACTTGAACCTTGATAGAGATTGAAATCAATCTGGTCCGTCTCCTGATAGTATAAACGCGCCAGTTCATCCTTCGATCTGCTCCTGCCTGTATGTTGATCTACCTTGTTGACCCGTTCGACGAATTCAGGATGCACACTCCGGAACCAGTAATAGTCTGTCATCACATGCATAAAGTACCCACGAACAAACCACTTCCATCCTTCATCGGTACGTTGTTTTATATAAGATGAGTAGAGTTCCTTGATTCGTCCAGTGTAATCTCCTTCATCCTTTGGATTGAAATGGGTGTATTCCTTATCATCTCTGGTTGTACCTTCGCGCATATGTATGGAATCCGGGGCGGTATTCCCCAGATAGAATGAACCTCGATCAGTCTGTATTTGCAGCGAGTCTGCAATCAGATTAGCAATATTGAGATGAACCATAGGTAACGGCATAGAGTTAATCTCCTTTTATCGGGAAGTATTCTACTATACTTAGAAAAAGAAACGATATAACCTACTGGTGCAACGTACAGATCACTGGAATAGTGAGACTTCGCTATGTTCCACCTTTTTCACCGTAGATGCGTGACTAACCCTGTATTCTCTCCACTTGCATTCGATCAAACAGCTGCTCCAGATCCGTATGGTACTCCGGGTGCTCCTTCATAAGCAGACTAATATATTCCGATCCACATTCATAGAATACTAGACGATTAAACGGAGCAGTATCTCCAAAATGATTGCTTTCCTGCCCAAATTTTGCCCGAATCAGATTCTCAATATAACGCGCGTAACCCTCGTTCCACTCCAACCAGCTCCAATACTCGGCTTGTTCTTCATTTAATGAACGGAACAGCGCCTTTCTAGCTGTCTGTACTTGTGTCAGGTCTTTACTCTTCAAAGCAGACAACAATGAGTTAATCCGTTCCACAACGACTTCATTTTCATAGGGAAACTCATAATCCAGTTCCCATGTTACGCGCTTCAGTTGGTCCATTTTATGCTTAATCTGGAAACGGTTAACGATCCGCTCATCATATTTCTCATATACATAGCAATGAACATATTCATGGAATAGATAGACTTTCTGCTCCAGATCTTTGAACGCTGTATCCGTTACGATCGCACACATTCGTCCGTTCATATGATGCACCGGCATCGCAGCAAGACATTCATCTGGAATATATAAATCGTCCGGTACCGTTTTTATCCACTCATATTGCTGTGTCTTGGACGAATAATCATAGATATATAATAAAGCTTCATAGGCTACAACCACTGGATAATGTTCTGCAAATAAAGGATGTAGGCTGACCAAGTCTTTCTGAAGCTCGTTTAACTCGTTAATTTGCTCTAAAAAAGCATCCATGTCATTAACCCTCTCTTTACTGGATTGATGCGTTAATCATACTAGAATAGAAAAGATAAAACACTGAGAGAAAAATGATAATTCTGTTCGAGTGTGAGATGGTGAACGTTAGAAAGGTGGAAGTTTTATAATCCGGCATACATTTTTCTAAGTTCGTTCACCACTGACTATATGCCAATGTTGATGCTTCGAGTCCTGATAACTGCCCAGGTTAGTTATAATCTTTGATGAGCCTGTCTGAGCTAACATGTCAGCAGCTACTTTTTTAATGACCCGCATCATTTCAATAAGCAGCTCATCATTATTCTCTTCCTCTTCTGAAATGAAGGACTGAATATGTATCTTGGGAATTACAACAATGTGATGCTTGTAGTATGGCCGAGTGTGATGATAAGCCATAACGTTCTTTGTTTCCATCACAACTTTGACTTGCGTTTTACCACTTAACACCTCATCACAATAAAAGTCCTGCGTCATTATACTCCTCCATCTTCGAAATGCATACGTTAAAACGTATCCTTATGATTTGGTCAAGATTCCCTGATCCACGGATTTCTGAATAAGCTGCTGCGCATACTCCCACAATGTTTCGGAACCGTTCGCAATCTCACGGTTTCTGTTTAACACCTGATCACTTGTAATGTTATATTTCTGCCATGTATCTCCCTCATTCTGATGGTTGTGGATAATAGGCTGCAATCGATCAAGAGAGGAGGCAAATTGCGCTTCAGGCGTCTGTTTTGCTTCAAATTCCAACCATAACTGGAGTAGTTCTTCAGCCTGTCCCTTAGGCAACATACCAAACAGCCGATGAGCTGCTTTGAGTTCACGATCATATTTATCCGTGTGTCCCACCGTATCGTAAGCGAATGTATCTCCGGCATCGATCTCAACCAGATCATGAACGAGAAGCATCTTAATGACTTTGAGGATATCCACATCCTTGTTGGCATGACTCTGCAAAACCAAGGCCATCATCGCCAGATGCCAGGAATGCTCTGCATCATTTTCAAGTCTATCACCATGCATAATTCTCGTCTTTCGTTCAATCGTTTTGAGTTTATCAATCTCAATGAGAAATTGAATCTGATCCTGTAATGAGTCGCTCACAACATATCCTCCTTCATATCTGATCTCCCATCAAATAGAGAGGTCATACCAGTAAACTCTATAGTTAAAATCCAGTGACATCCCCACACCCTGTGCAAGACGAATGGAGCCCACATTGTCCGGTGAACAATCCCAATACGGATGTATGCCTACACGACCGCATTCTTCCACAAAAGCTTTTGCCACCATCGCACCATAATTCCTTCTTCTGTAGACTTCAACCGTTTCAATATCAACCGCATGTGTCTGATCTGCGATAAATGCCGAAAGGCAAACACTGGCGATATCATCGTTATGCACTATAACGTAGCCAAATCCATGTTGTAAAAAATCATCTCTTGTCGTCCAAAAGTGAGAGATTTTATCTTTCAGGAATGGAGAATTGTTATATCTTTTCTCTCCTAATAGTACTTGATCTATCCTGAGAATTCTGACTTCCTCGTCCTGTGAAGCACATATGTCGAGATGTACTTGCTGACTTATCGAATTTGGATTCAACATGAATACACGCTGAATATCACTGGAGATATCTCTTTTCCCGGAGATATGTTGAAGAACATCTTCCCAAGCTTCATCCACCACACCAATTTCCACAGCATGAATATGTAAGTTCAATAATTCAGGTTCAATACGTTCCCGCATGTACTCTTTCAATTCATTCAGAAAGGGTTCACTTCGAGAATCTCCGATCAACTGAAAACCAGATTGTCCATGTATCCAAATTAATGCTGCTGTGATATTCTCTGCATCATCGACATAGATCCGTCCCGGGTTCAAGCCAGACGACACCGCCTTGACTTCAATATTCTGACACGAATCCGTGAGATGTTTTACTTTGTGAAACTCCTGTTTATTAATCTCGGTGATCATAGGATCATTCCTCCTAAAACGACAGCTCAGGAATTATTTATCTAACGTGTAATCAGATCAAGTATCTATTAAGCAACTCTTGAATGCTAAGATTATGCTTTTCCAGCCAATTCATGTTCCTCTCATACTGTTCAATCATAAACGTGAAGTTGTGTTCAATCGTTGCTCCGGCATAATGCTGACCAATATAGAAATGAAGTACTGCTATATAATAGATTTTTGTAAGTAAAGGGAGATAACCGAACTCAAGCACTGAATGCTTGCGTTCACGACCATACCCCTGAATAAAGGACTCAATCATTTCCATTGATCCTTGGGATTCCTGAACCACATGGTTAAAGCTAATTGTGAATTCCATAAACGCAGCATCCATACCCATAAAATCAAAATCCAGTACGCATGTGATCTTCTCATTTTCAGCGAGCAAATTATAAATCAACAAATCATGATGAACCAACTGTTGTGGTAATATCTCTAACTGCAGATTAGAACTCTTAATTTCTGTGATCATTTTCTGATAAAAGGTAACCCTTGAAACTGATAATTCAAAAGGTAGATTTTCATAAAAAACCTTAATCGATTGACGATTAGCTAACGGATGAATTTCGTACACTTTAGTAAATGAAATTCCCCTGTAAGCTTGCTTGCCTATTGGGAACCCTTGCATTCGTGTCGAAAACTCACCCACCAACTGCCCAAACTTCTTAGATTTGTCTACGCTAGACAATTGGGGTACAGTACCTTCCAAAAAGCTAGTAATAGACGCAAGCGTCCCGTCTTCTAATAATAAATAGTTTTGTCCGTCTATAGCCCTGTGAAAGCGAGGGACTTGAAACGAAGAAGGCGTACTTTCAAGGAAAGCCGTCACTTCACATTCAAGTTCAATACCATCCATCGTTTTGAGATGTCTGTTATAGATACGAACAATAAACCTCTGTCCATGTATTTCAAGAATCTTGGTCGTATTCGTCAAGCCAAATGGAACGGCTTCCAAGGTATACTCGGTATCTTCGAAATAATGAAAAATGATTTCGTCAAATCTTATATTCATAGATTCTCGTCTCTTCATCATCAAGTAGATATCCTTTACCGATATAGGCCCAGTTATTTTTTTCATAATAATCGGTCAGATCAGTACATAAATACAGCTTGTCATACCCCTTTGTTTTCACCTCATTCAATGCATGGGTCTGGAGTTGTCCACCCAGGTTTCGGCCCCGATATTCTGGATCAACATGAAGACATGCAAACCAGGGAAAGAGATCCTGCCTGCTATTCAGATCACTTCGTAACAAAGCGTACCCACCAATAATTCGATCTTCGTCCAACATCACATAAAATCTTGGCACATCACTCTCTGTTTCCATTGAACGCTCTATACAATCCCGATAGAAGTGGAAGCTTGATTCCGAACCCCATTGTTTCCAGAAATACTGCACTGCTTCTTGCAGCACGTCCGGCTTCTGCCGAATATCAAAAATTTGCAACATGTTAATCTCCCTTCGCGCTTTTTACTTTCGTATAGGATCAGGTGTCCAATTCAACATTCAGTTCACGCACAAATACAGCTGTCCCCTTTATTCTGACATCCATATCCTCACCATCCCGAATCACACTCACTTGAACCTTACCATCTCTTCCAATCTCATGCCCTTGCTCTACCACAAACTGTACCTCATCAATCCCCGGTTTCACATAGGTTAAATAATAAGCCCCCATCACCCCTGAGGCTGTTCCAGTCACTGGATCTTCCGTCGTACCTGAGTAAGGTGAAGAGAAATGTCTGGCATGCATCATTGAATCGGAATCACGGGTTTCGAAACCAAAGGGATGTAGGGAAGCTTTGGGATTCTCAATTAAAATTCCTGGAAACAGGGAAGAATCCGGTTTCATTTTCATAAAAGAGCTTAGTTCACGAATTGGAATTAATAACGTCCAGGTTCCTGTACTTCCATAAACGATTGGCGTAGAAAGGTCAACCTCATCCAGAGTGAGGTTTATGGCGCTCACCAGCTTCTGGATATCACCCTGGAACGGTATAAACTGCGGTTGATCCTGTTTCATTTCCATGTAAATGGTGTCGGCAGCGCGCTCAAATCGTATAGGTAATGTTCCTACATTGGTTTCAATCGTGATCAACTCTTGGTCACCCAACATACCACGCGTCTTCAAACCATACAGTGATGCCATTGTGGCATGACCACACAGATTAATCTCATGGCCCGGTGTAAAATAACGTAATCTGACGTCAGCTACTTCAGAATTCAACACAAATACTGTCTCATTAAAACCAACCTGATAAGCGATCTGCTGCATTTCCGTCTCACTGAAATGATCAGCGTCAAAAACCACTCCTGCAGGGTTACCTTGACCGGGAACTGTAGAGAAAGCATCATAATGATAGACCGTAACATCACTCATGATTAGATCCACTCTCTCTGTAATCTAAGCGACACACATTTCCATATAACTCTACGCTTTCACCATCAACTACGACCCCGCCTCCATCTTGGCACGCATAGACCGCTGTACGGTGAACATGAGTATATTCTCTTAATGCATTTAGTTTATCTTCCGAACCGTCCCAATGCGGTGCAAACTCAAAATTAACGAGTTCCAGTGCTTTCATATCTTTCAGATCTACTTCGTTTTCATCAGCATCTTCCCCATACCCCGCTATCTCTATCGTAGGTGTCGTCAGAATACTTCCTGCGCTGACCCCGATCAGCATGCCGCCACTCTTCACATAGGAACATAGTAAACCAAGCATATTTCTCTTCTGTAATAAACTTAGAAAATAAAACGTATTTCCGCCGGATAGATGAATTGCATCACACTCGAAAATAGAGCCAAATGTGCTCTCCTCATACTTCAGATCAAGATCATAATATTGAATGTTATCTATTCCTAATTGATTGTAGTAACGTCTAGTGTGTTCAAAATACTTCCGCTCCGGGTCGGAGCACGAAGGGATATATCCAATGGAAGGCTGTTCACTGTTAAATAAGCTTCGTATTCTCTGATCCAATTTATCGTTAGATTCGAACACCAAATCACTTAGCAGAACCAACGACGTCATCTTATTTCCTCCCGTACCTATTAGACTGACTTAAACTCTCTATCCAAAATCGAGAAAAAATACTGGTCTGTCCACTGATTGTTCCACCATAGTTCTTCTTGGAAGACGGCCTCCCGTGTCATTCCCACATGCTGCATCAGTGCTGCTGAGGGAACGTTTTGTGAATTGCACATGCCAACGACCTTATGAGCTTGTAACTCTTGAAACGCAAATTGTAGCAAAAGTCGGGTAGCTTCACTCCCGTATCCTCTACCTGCGTATTCCGAAAGTACAGCGAATCCAAGTTCCCAGCTTTTTCGGTGATCCACATAACTCCACATCTGAACGATACCAATGGGTGTATCCTCTGGATCATTCATGCGCCGTATAACGAAATCATAAGCATACGGTTTCTCATCTGCGACAGCAAAATGGCTACGATAATCCTCACGAACCTTTTCCTCATCCGTCTCAACAGTTTCCTCAAAACTCCAAATGTTTGTGTCACATTCAAGTTGACCTATGAAGTTGAGGTCCTGCTCTATGACTGTTGTTATTTTAATTTTCTGTCCCACAAATTCCATGTGGATTCATCTCCTTTGGAGTATGCCATCGTTCCCATAGACTACTGCATCTGCCCATTAATATATCTTCTGTGACTTGCAGATGCTTCCTGAACCCACAAATCCAACTCCACTCTACTAACAAAAAATTGATCCTGAACCTTAATGAACGGAAACATCCTCCCATCAAAGAAACCTGATACGGTAAAGCTCCCTTGTTCCGCCTTAATAATACTCATCACCTGTTCTTCAGTCATACTCAGATACTCGGCAGTTTCTTGCATCGTCAATAATACTTTATCGTTTGGTACTACTTGTTCTTCTGCCTGAGTGAGTTCACTATTTCTCTCATGAGTCGTTAAAATTGTGCAGCCAATGATAAAGGAGATCCCCAAAACGACACTGGATAACAGGATAGAGAGCGTTACAGATTTCATTGTTTTGGAATCTCCCACTCTGTATGAAGCACTCCTCTACCAATGTTCCATTTGGCAAGTAACGCCCTTTGTCTATTTTCCAAATCCAGATAGGGAGCCGCTACACAGGATAGCGTATCAAACATCTGGATAAAATGAGGTCCTTCCTTGAACCGTCGAAGCCCTCCATACTCTTCATCATCTGCTGCCCATACAATCTTTTTAATACCCGACATTAGTATGGTACAGGAACACATAGGACAAGGTTCACAGGTAGTGTAGAGTGTCAAATCATTCTTCGTGTATCTCTTCTTCTCTACATCCAGCAAATGTTGTCCGGCCCGACGAATGGCATCCACTTCAGCATGTGCGGTGGGATCGCACGCAGAGTAGACACGGTTCCTGCCTTTACTCACGACATTCCCATCTACATCAACGATTATCGCACCAATCGGATACGTTCCTTCAATCAGTGATTGCTCTGCTTCTTCCATAGCCAAAGTTAAATATTCATAATCCGATAACTTCATTGAAAATCCCCCTAAGTGCAGTTATAGTCGCTTATACAGCAGATTCCTTCTCCATAAACCGGGTTACATCCGGTTCAGCGAAATGTTCATACACATCCTGCCGGTCTGCTAAGGTTAATTCTCTGAGGTACAGACGTTCAGTCTCTACATTAGGAAAATGTATCATGACATGATCTCCTTTAATCGTTAAACGTTACGAATTGTGTACTGCCCTGCTTCACCAAGAAAATCACTTTTGGTTATCCCTTTTTCTCCGAGTAACATCCTGTAGTTCGATATCGTACCATCATGTGAAATGATAAACGTATTCCCGCTCTGTTGCCTGCACCATTCAAGAAGCTGTTCAGCTAATATCTTGAATCGATATACATCCATCTGATTAATACTTTCTTCCCAACAATCCAGCCCCAGCTCAACCATTCTTATACCAGGATACTTATGGCTGAGTTCTTCCTTGGAATAGATCTGATCGCAGACGAAAGGGAAAAACTCCGGATTCTGAGGAAACATTCTTGGGCCAACCAGTGGGCTGAACGTAAGATTGGTACTTTGGGCTAAAAGGAGTGCCGTTTCAATCGTACGTTTGGTTGGACTAACCAAAATGACGTCTTCAGGCGCAACAACCAATTGTTTACGTAACGCTATAACCTGACTTTTTCCCAATTCAGTGAGACCAGGATGCAGGCAATTTAATTGGTTAGGGTAGTCCATCAAGTGTTCACCATGACCATGACGAATAAATGTAATGTCCATAGGCACCTATTCCTCTATTTCTGAATGAAGTGTTTGATGCCTTTTGCATCAAGAAGGTTACTCAGTTCCTTTTTCAAAAACACAGGATATACTTCCATCTGCTCTAGTTCGTCCAAGGAAAACCATTGGAAAATTAACTTTCCGTTATCTTCTAAACCTTTGAATTCAGTTTCACTATATAGCTTATGGGCTTCCGGCAATGTGATGAGATAATAAAAGCCAACTTCATGATACTTCAGGCCATCATATTCAAAGAAATCTTCACTAACATATGCGAGCCTTTGCGCTTCTACCTGAACACCCAGTTCCTCCATCATCTCTCGCACAATAGCCGCTTCTGTTGTCTCGTTTAATTTCACCCGACCTCCGGGCAGATTCCAGAAAGCATCCTGTTCAGTCGTATGCAAAAGAACTCTTCCCGCATCCATCACAATACCTGCCACACGGAAGTTGAATTTGTTGTTATTTTGGTCGAACGATACATTATTGTTATCTGCAGTGGTCATCTCGCTGACCACCCATCAGTAAATCCATCCATGAATCCCATGATGAATGAGGGAATGATGAGTACGAGCAATAAAATTAAACTGGCTATGCCCCATCTAAGAATTACTTTCCGTTTGCTTCGAACACCTAAAATAATTAAGATTGCGGTTGTTGCAATTAAGGCTACTCCATAAAATGTCATAAAACTAACCTCCGGTATGTATTCGTATTTCATTAAGGTTACTGCAAAATCTTTTCTAACTTGTGCCTACAAGCCTCGCGGTCATAATCCGAATTATCCAGCCATACCTTATCCATCTGAAGTAAGCCATAGATTTCGGACTCCAGCTTCTTTCTTTCCTGCAAAACCTGTACCGTACCCTTAACACCCTGATAACCCTGTGCCTGCCCCAAACCCTGGTTCGTATAATAATGAATGAATCCCTCTGACCATTCTTTGGGTCTTTCACTAACCGCCTTATCAAAGGTATAGGATATATCTTTCTGATCGATATAGATGAGAAGCGGATTCAGAGCATGAATGATACGCCCCAGTTCCAATACATACTGCACGTTCTGCTCTTTGGATTGATTGCATTTTACGAGACCCATGGTTAGTGGATTCTGGATAAAACAACACTCAAATATCGTGATGCAGTCATCATTCGTGCTTAACACGTTTTGGGTGAAATCTTGCCACTTCTCGGTGATCAGCTTCACATTTTGCGCAAAAGGAATTTCGTAAATATCCCGGCTGAAAATATCCTGTACAACGTGACTGGGGAACTCTATGCCCCGTTGTTCTTTCATCTTACGATAAGGAATCAGGTATCCTTGATCATGAGCAATTGCATGGCTTTTCAGAATCTCTGTGTATTCTTCATGCGTTTTCAATAAGGACTCGAAGTCTCCAGCATCATAAAAAGCAACACCTTCGTAATCAGCAGGGTGATCCAGGTTCCCTTCTTGAAATAGTTGTACCACCTTGCCTTGTTCTATCAAAATTTCGGATACCATTTGGGCAATTGTTGACTTGCCTGAACCCGGTAATCCTTCAATCAGTACTAAGCGTCTAGCCATTATTACATCATCCTTTATTTTGTGCGATGACATGGATTTTCCATGTATCTATCCGCTATTTTATTAATCAATATCTGCAATAATCCATTGCGCAGAATCGCCATCTTCTTTCTTTTTCCAAAACACCATCGTATTGCTATACTCTTCGCCGTTCTCATTTAACTCGTTAATCATCACCACTGCCTGATAGAGCTTCCTTTGCTCCTGTATCGTTATGTCGCTCATGGAAGTAACCTTGAGAACTTTGTATCTTCCCATACCTGATATAGGAGATTTCGGATCAAAAAGATTCATATATGCTGCTTCATCCTTTTCGTATAAATAACGCATACGTGCATTCATCAGTTTGACAATCTCCAATTGGTCCCCGGTATAGTTTGTTTCATCGAGATACTCTGGTGGGATGTCTTCTTTCTCTTGGGATGTTGATATTTCTTCATCCTGTAGTGTCTCTTTTTCAGTGACGCTTTGAGATGGCGAATCTATTGATTGCTGTGCATCTTGTGTGTTTCCCTTGTTCTGACAGGCCGCCAGAAGTAGAAGTAATAATGAAAGTACGGTTAACTTTCTCATAATCAGTCCTCCAATCAGCAATCGTCTACATAAGAAGACTTCCTATCTATGTAAAATTTTCTCTCAAGGTACATCATAACCCATAATGTGGGATTTGCGAACGAGCGAAATTAGCCATTTCAACGTATAAGGCATCTCACGCCAAAAACACGCTTCTCTGCACAAGTTACATCATGCATAGAGCGTGGATATCAGCAGAACTTTTTCCTAACTTTTTTAACTGTCCTTAGTCAATCTACCTATCGATTCCATAGCATATTCATTATGCCGACCGCTTCAATCTGGATTTCTTTTTCTTCATGATCCGAGAAAAGATAACTATACGTTGAAAAGATTCCCATATGGCGTATATGTCCACCTTTGTAATGAAGCCTCTTTTCGTCACCGTTGATCGTCTGAGTAAACGTCCTGCCTTCATCCATATCATACGAAGCATGGATGCCATGTTCACTTGAGAGCCAGGCAACAAAATCCTCTTCGTTTGGATTGGGCATGACTAGAATAACGAGCAGAACAACAAATACAACAATGCCTGTTCTTAGTCCTGCGCCCCTCTTGCTACCATGTTGCGTGTATTCAGGCTTCATCTTGATCACCCATTTCTTGAACAGAAATCTCTACGTTCTTCGCCAGAACCCAACCACTCAAACCATACGAAGATGAGATCACCGTGTACTTATATTTCTCCTTGATCAGCCTGGTGTGCAATTCGTCATCGGAATCATAACTGACAGGCCAGCCTTGACCTTTCCCCGATTCCAATAACTCGCGATTATATGGGATAAAATGTTCTAGATCCCACTCATCCAGATCCAAAATAATGCTGCCATGCAGCGGTGTATCAAACGCATGGGCCATTACACCAGAGAATAAGACATCCATATTTTTCGGCACAGCGTGACTTGAACGAGTACGCATCCTGATTCTTTCGTTCTCTAAATCCACTTCGTAGCTCAATATGGTGTTGTCATGTAAACTTGGCATACTCCCCCTCCTTCCAATATGTCTGTTAGCTCGTTTATCCTCAAACACCATAATATCGTTTATAGTTCGAGACCCATTCCGCTTTGGAGAAATCAACAAAATCATACGGCTCGCAATGTCTAAGGTACAGCAACTCCTCGTGCGCCTGTTCCCCGTCCATCTTTTCCAGGTAAAACAATGTCTCTTCATACCCTGCACCACATAATAACTGCACATCAATATAACTGCTCGTATCCTGATTCTTCTGTTTGGCTTGCCAGATCAGCATGGTGTCCTCTACATTCCCAATACAGAACAACATAATGCACAACAGTTTCAGAACTTCGTTATCCTCTAAATTTCTATTCTCCATCTCTTGGTGTAGTAGCTGTCGGATGTCCTTCCGGTTAAGCTCATCAGGTTCCAATCCGTACAGCTGCAACAGTTCTTCCTCGTTCATACGTGCACTCCCTGCCTACTTGAGAATGTTATTTAACTCTTCCGCTTTTTTCCTGCTATCCATTCTAGCATAAAAATAAAAAGCGATGATGTGCAGCACGATGGATAATAACCACATGCCGGGGAACCAGGGAGCGATGAACTGGAACATGTCTACCGAGAACAACCATACCATCGCCATACCTCCAGCAATATTGAATGTGGACGAGATGACGATATTCCATACCGGTTTTAACGTAAAATGGTTCCACAGTATGTTATACATCACTCCAAACAACACAGCTGCAATGAAAGCAATACCCGCTATGTTCCATAAATAGGACATCTGAATGGGCAGATCACCAAAGAATATGGTTGCCAAGAGTGTGATCCATAGCGTCATCATAGTGAATACTTGAAAAAAAGAATGTCTAAGTTGAGTAATCATGATAATTTCCCCCTAAAGTTTTTAATATAAAATCGACTGACAAAGTAGCTGGAGCGATCGCTCAGGTCTACCTTAATTCGGGCATGGTCTGTTGCAGAGAATGCGGTGATGTATCGTGTATTGATGATCGTTTGATTATTAATTTTCACAAAATGAACGTCACCCAGATCCTCTTCTACAAATTTCAGACGTTTATTAAGCAAATACCTCTCCCCTGAGATCACCCGGACACAGCACATCCGATCCTCTGATTCAAAGGCAACCACAGAGCTCAATTGGATCTGCATATTGCGATTATTCTTGGCATGGATGACCGTTAATTGAGTTTCTGATGCGCAGATCGCCTGCTGAATACGGTCCCACTTCGACTTTTCCTCTGGATGTGTAATGACCTTGGCTACCCTTTTTTCAACTGACGTGTCCTCTTCAAAAATGACTTTCATGTGTTGGCCCTCCTCTCACAACTCATATTACAAGCATAGTTACAACAATCCCACTGTATTGCGTTTTGTTGCAGGATTTTGCAAGTTTGTTGCATCATCACTGCATAGATACCAAAAAGAACCACTCCATGGGAGCAGTTCTTCTATGTACTCATCCAGAGCATTCAGGGCATGAGTTATTCTTTTCGCATACTGGTGCTAGGTTAACGTTAATCAATCTCCAGATACATCTCCTGATTTTGCAGGATCATTTCGTTCATGTGTGTAATAGCTTCTTCTGCCACAGTCTGATAAGTAGCATATAATGCCTCTGTTCTCTGAAGCAAGATCGGGTCCTTCTCCAGATCCGTTGCCAACACCTCACGCCACGTTTCATCCACTCTATTGTGGTCCGTAATCAGGCATTCGATCTGTTCTAGTACATTCACCATCTCATCTAAATGAAAAAATCGCATCCCATTTTTAATTCCATTCCAGCTCTTGAGCTCAATGATGTTATATGCCGAAAACCAATAAAATTCTGCCAGACTCTTCGTGTGATTATGATAAGAATAGAACAAAAATAAAGCTTGTTGCCCCTCATGTAACTGTCGGTATATCTCTGTTTTGGCGGCCATATCTCTGCCCCGTACGGAAACAAGCATCGGTTCAATACATAACCAACTTAATTGCTTGGAATATATATCTTCTGGTCGAAGTCTAGCCTTCATAACATGCTCCTCTCTATTCACTAATTTAAGGATTCTCTGGTGTTTCCACTGCCGATTCATTATCGCCGCCCATTCTGCGTCTGGATGTCTCCATTCTCCCTGTCGAAGGCACATGGTCAGAAGCTTTAGCTAATCCGAATTTGGGCATATTGGCGTATATGGTCTCGAAGGAACCCGACTGAGCCTTGTATGTTTCATGATAAATTCCTACTGTTCCGTCAGTACCAATGGAGCGGTTGAATTTTTTCCAAGCTTCCAAGTGTAATCCGCCCCGTGCGTATTTCTCCAATTCATCGTAAGAGCGCCAGTATTGGAGTAGCGTCACCCCACGCCAGCTTATAAAATACTCTGTACTCAGAAATCCGGTCTCCGGATTCATATAGAGTTCTTTAATCATCGGCCCCATGGACTTAAAGACAGGCAGCCATTTGTGTATAGCCCACAAACGATTGATCCTCATTCCGATGATAAAAACAACAAATTCTCCCTCAATCTGAGCTGAATATCTTCCCTTATATATGTTCGGCACGTCACTTCTCCTTCTCGTCCAACATGTACCTGCGTTCAATAAACTTGATCTTACTAGCAATATTAAAAGCTTGGCTTGTCGTCACACCCTCTTTAATTATATGACCCGCACTATCAAATAATCGAACGTTAGTCCACATTAATTCTAATGACTTAGCACTCTTATCCGCTTCTTTTCGATCTTCATATGACCATTTCACCCGATGCCTAATATGTTGAGGGACCCACTGTGATCTGAATTTCTTTAATTTTTTGTAGGAAATATACTTCTCGATTCTCTTTCCTCCCCTGGCCATACCATACACCAATGGACTTTCAGCCATACCATGACAATATAAAATGTACACCTTCGCACCCGTTCGGAGTTGATTGTCCTTAATAACATTGGCAATTACCGCATACATCTGATCTGACCCCCAATCTCTAAATCTAGTTGATCCTCATATCGTCTGCGAACGTTTATTGGTCCAGATTCTCTGCTATTAAAACTCTCACAATACTAGTCGCGTTGTTGAATTTCATTTTGTTATTCTTTTGTTGGTAGTCCCACCCTTGTCTTATTGCATATTGAATAAGGTTGGATATCAGTCTGGGTTCATAGACAAATATATCCCATGTATCTTCCCAAGCAACATCGAACTCTACAAATGTGGATTTAAGCGCATTCGAATAAACCCGAATGACGATATCGTATGCTTGCTCATCCACAACGTACAGGAACAGTGTACCATTCACTACAATTTTGCGGAGTTGTTTCCTGTATACCTTCTGGTAAATCCCTCCCTTACTTACACAATGGTGCGTAAATCATTATACACATTCCATTTTGTATACAATTGTTTTAGCGCTAATCCTGTTGTATGTATGAACTTGTCCATAACTTCCATGGATAAAATATTTAAATCACCCAAAGGTTCGTTGTCAGGGTTAGTTAAAAACTCAAGTTTCTTTCCTCTATACTGGTACACCTCAGACTCCAGCAATCCACCTAAACCAAATGCTTTCCCCACGTTCAGCTCACTTAACCATTCATGGGCCCCGTTCCAATTCTGTAGAATCATAAACTCTAACTTCGTGACATCCTGTGTATACACGTTTCTTCCATTGGGGTGAACTTCATATGCAGGATATATATTGAATGTCCACACGCGATCCGTATAGATATGGGCGATGTAACCACACAGATATTGCAGGAATTTGGGATCACTATAAGCTATCTTCTTGTTGGACTCAAAAAATCCTTTAAGTTCTTCGTCTGTTGCGAACCTTCCTGCCTCTGGCATGAGGTGGGTTTTCGCCTTTTCGGTACGAAGATTAGTTCTTACATGGATGGAATCTGGAGCGAGGCTTCCCAATAATAATTCAGGGGATGGATCTGATATCAATTCGGATGCAATTGCAAAATGAACCATAGGCCAAGGCAATATAAAAACTCCCTTCTGTATCTAAACTATTCTATTAACGCGATCACTCGCGTAGCAATTTAGACTCCCCTTGCTTCAAGTCTACAAATATAGGCTTCTGCACATTGTTAATTGTGGCAATATCAATCTCATCCACACTTTTAAAGATAAGCTTTAATGACTCCCTTTGTTCATCTTCAAATAAAAGAGTTACGTGGTCATCACAGAGTTTTCCTTCCAATTCCGCAATAACGTCAAATAAAAACATTACAAATACTACTTCATTTCCATCCGGATACGTATAGTGCATCCTCTCGCCCGTGTAGATGGAGGCCAATTTATAAGAACTCACGTCAAGCCCTGTTTCCTCTTTCACTTCTCTAATCATGGTTTCTTCGATTCGTTCACCTGGCTCCATACCCCCACCTGGTAATCCCCAATCTCCATAATCTGATCTCTTTTGCAGCAGAACCCTTCCCATATGATCTCGAATAATAGCTCCACCCGTAACAACAATACGACTAGTCATTACTCTTGCTCCTTTCTATTAGATTGCTTCTCAACAGCTTACGATTTTTATCAGGAACCTTTTCTATCGATTCATATCCCAAAATGCACAATGCATTTCCCATTTACCTCAGCGTACTTTGCCATGTTCGCAAGCTTATGTAATTCGTTAATTAATTCAACTTTGTTGTACACGAGTTTCTCGTAGTAGCCCTTCTGTTCGCCTCCATCAATACCGTAATTCCCTGTTAGAACAATCGGAGCAGTCGCTTGGCTGAATAGATCCATCCAGGCTCGAATCAGTTGATGAAATTTCAACAAAGCATCCTGCTCTTCAATAACGGTTATTCCATAGTTGTTCAGCCCACTACAACTTATACAAGTGGATGGATTCCATGTATTCAACCATCGAAGGGAATCATAGATGTACGCAATGAATTCGTCTTCCAAGGTCGCATGATTCTCTGTGGTTAATCCACTTCCATGTATTTTCCCTTGTGAATCCCATGAGTAGGAGGTATGAATATTCCCGTCTACTTGCGATTTGTTTTCGATAACAAAATGATGCTTTGGCATACCTACATGCGCCCCCTTACACGCTCACTTTCATTCAATCCTCTTAATTCATCATAACCCATGTATTGGTAAATGGAAATTGAAAAAGGTCCTATCTACCTCCCAAATCAGGAGAAGTAAAATAGGACCGTGATAAAAACTTCCTTACATTCATAAAATCCTTCGTCTACTCAGAAACGCTGTTCCTTCTTCTCGGTACATCTCTATAGATTCATTGGTCACATGATCATGCCTCAGTATTCCCATATAATCTGTTCCAGGTTTCTTTGGTCTATAATCTGAATCCACCGTGTAGATATTGAAGTGCACCTCATCTTCGTCCTCTGATATATCCGTATGATCGAAAAGTGAAATCACTTCATCTTTGCCGAGAAACCTAAATGGAGATGCCTGACGCTTTTCCACGCACAAAAGTCTGAGACAAAATCCGGTGGCTGCCAGCGATGTTGTCAATCTCAATGTTATATTCAGACTCGGTATATTCAATCTGATGTTGCTCATAATACTTTTTCCAGAACGAAACTGCTGCCGCATTGTTAGCGAGCTGTTCTACTTTGAATCTACCCTGAAATTGAGCAAAAACCAAGTCAACCGCTTGTGATGCCAGTCCCTGTCCACGATACTTTTTGACCAGGAACAGCTCCTGCACGGTATAATCCACATCTTCTGGCACATATGGAGGTGAACACACCAGGACGAATCCAATAATCTTTCCTTCATACTGAATCAAAAACGGATGTAATTCATCGCGTTCCAGATAGAGATAGGTGTTCGTTGGATCATATTTCCCCTCTTCAAGTAGATCCTCGTCAGAAAATTCAGACAGATCATATAAGTACAAGTTGTACAGGTTGAGGAACATTTCCTTTTGTTCTGCCAAAATACTTTTAATGTGTACATTCATTTTCTTTGTACATCTCCCTTAGTTAATGAGTTAGTTAGTTAGTGATCCATACATAACCTTTCCGATGTCCACAGCACGTTTGCTGTGCCCTGTTCTCAATATATCCTTTCAACCACAGCAGATATAGGCAAAGTTTGGTTTAAACCATAGAGTAATCTTAACTTTCACAGTGGACATGAACATTTGTGCATAAAAATAGACCCTTTACAGGGTCCGGTTGGTGCTCTTGTCTTTATTTTTCACCAAGTATCCACTAGCACTTAGCTAATAATTATTGAATTATATAGGTTCAACTAAACTTTTTACACAAAACGGAGAGGACAGAAATAACCTGATGAAGCGGAGCGTTCGCCTTTATCACCGGATTTCCCCTTTAAAAAAGGAATCAAAAAAATCCGGGGATAACAGTGATCGGAAGGTTGTTCTGTCATTGGAGTGCTCAGTGTAAACCTCTTTAGTTGAACTTATATAGATAATCAACCACAGGATATGAGATCACATTGCGATCTCTGTACGTTGAAGTCACCGCTTCGGGATGTGTGCTAAGAATTCCGTTTTGCAACATCACCGGCCGGAAACCTCGCTCCATCGCACCGTTGTAGGTGAATAGAACACATTCCTCTGCGGCAAAACCTGCGATAATCACCAATTCAATTCCGTGACTCTTCAACACCTGCTCCAGATCAGTCTGCCAGAAAGCGTTGGAAGCTTCTTTGGTAACTGTGATATCCTTCTCATTCACATCTACCTCGGGAATAATACGATATTCTTCCGGTGATGTCTCCTCCATACCCTCCACATCCTGTACGTGAATGACCACATGATCATTCGAGCGCAGCACGTTAGCTACATGGTTAATGTACTCGCAAGCATGGTCTATCGAGCTCTGATCCATCTTTTTCCGCACAATACTCTCTTGCATATCAATGATTATGAATCCTACTTTCATCCAATCTCTCCTCATAAGTATTAAACTTGTATCACATCTCAACTTAGTCTTTAAATAATTCATTCAGCATCCGGTCGCGGTTCTCCAGAAAACTGCGGGTAATCTGATAGTGGTCGGTATCCTCATAGGCTACCTCTTGAATCTGGCTATCGTCAAAGCTTAAAATCTCTGCCCCCGGATACCCCAGCAAAATGGGTGAGTGCGTCGCAATAATGAATTGCGAAGTGCCTGACAGATCATGAAGGATACGCAATAAAGAGAGCTGCCTAGCAGGAGATAAAGCGGCTTCGGGCTCATCAAGCAGATAGATGCCTTTGGAACTAAAGCGGTTGACGAACAGACTGAGAAAAGACTCCCCATGTGATTGTTCATGTAATGAACGCCCGCCATAATATTGAAGCGACGCCGGCATCTCGTCGACATGCGATGCGAATTGATAGAACGATTCAGAGCGCATGAAGAAACCATTCGTTATTTTGGGCAACCAGGCCAGCCTGAGATAATTCCCGAGCGAGGATTCCGAAGCATGTGTCTCATAGGTATTATTCCTGCCACCCCCTGCGGTATTGAAGCCACATTGATGTGCGATGCCTTCCAGCAGCGTAGATTTCCCTGAACCATTTTCACCTACAAAAAAAGTAACGTTATTCGTGATCTCCAATCGTTCCAAGGACCGGATCGCGGGGATGTCAAAAGGATATTGGTCCCGATTCTCGATCTTGGCCGACAGGAGTTCCACACTTCGAAGATACATAGGCATACTCCTATTCATGTTAGATTTAGCTCCAACTACGGCAGGTACCTTTTCGTTTACACATTCCCTATATTAAACGACGAACAGTTGGATGACAAAATTATGGTTGACGGTGGCAGATCAGCTTTATATTATGTAGGAAGAACGTTCTGATGAAAACATAAAATGAATTGGCGTGTTACCACCCCAGAGGGCATGAGCCAAGAAGCGAACATGAGACTATACTCGCTTCTTGGCTCTTTTTGCGTTCCGGAGGCATGAAAGCGTTAACTTTAGAAATGAGGAGGCGGTGAACCGTGAGTAAAGGAATGATTTTGCAGGTGGAGCGGGTCGTTGGCAGTAATATTGTTCTGGCCCGGTCGCACCAGAATACCAAGGAGTACGTACTGATTGGCAAAGGGTTGGGATTTGCGTTCAAGGTGGAAAGCACCGTTCAGGCCGATGATCCGCGGATTGAAAAAAGGTTCCGGCTGGAAGACCGGGAGGAGTGGGGGCAGGCGCAGGAGCTGATGAGGGACTTGGACCCCAATGTCATTGACATCTCTGACCGAATTATCCGTCTCATCGCTGATCAGTTTCCCGGCAAGCTGAATGACAAGATCTACCTTGCTCTTCCGAGTCATATTCAGTTCACCTTATATCGTATCCGCAATGGGATGGAGATTCTGAATCCTTTTCTTACGGAGACAAAGCTCAGTTTTCCGAAAGAATTCGAAATCGCCTTGGAAGCGGCGGCCATGATCGGAGAGGCCTTTGGCGTAGAGGTACCGGAGGATGAGGCCGGGTTCCTGACATACCATGTGTACTCCTCCGTAAATCACGTCTCTGTCGGACAGTTGGTTAAGGTATCCAATGTGATCAGCAAACTTCAGTCGATTATTGAAGAGGAGGGTGGTGTTCGCTTTGATCAGAGCAGCCTTAGCCAGGCAAGACTCATGATACACCTGCGCTTCTCCATGGAACGCCTGTATCAGCAGCCGATGACGGCCCCCACCTTCGCACAATATGTGAAAAATGAATATACGTCCGAATACCAGCTGGCCAGAAAACTGAGCGCTGTAATGGCCGAGGATTTAGGTACAGAAGTGCCTGAGGAAGAAACGGCTTTTCTCGCAATGCATTTATACCGGCTTTTTCAAACCCATGCCAAAACCAACAACAGAAAGGACAACACACAATGATCTGGAAATGGAAAAACAACAAATCTGCCAAAACATCTGAAACAATATCCGTCGCATCCCCACTCACCGGAACCTGCGTCAGTTTGGAAGAAGTGCCTGACGAAGCGTTCGCGCAAGGACTTATGGGACCGGGAGTCGCAATGATTCCCCAAGAAGGCAGGCTGGTCGCCCCTATCGACGGCACTGTGGTGCACCTGATCAAATCGCACCATGCCTTAATGATTGAGCATGCTTCCGGGCTGCAGCTGCTGCTGCATATCGGTATGAATACTGTCAGCCTGAAAGGACAGGGCTTCACCCCCCAAGTGCAGGCCGGGGATCAAGTCACTATCGGTCAGACTCTGATTGAATTTGACCTGAATGCGATTGCTTCCGCCGGTTATCCGGTCATCACCCCTGTCATCGTTGCGAATGCGGCTGAACAGCCGTGGGAGTCACACCCGGAGTATGGCAGCTTAGAAGCAGGCATGGGAACGATCATGAAAGTCAGCTTGTCCAAATAACCTAAATCAAAAAAAGAAAGGAAGAACAATATGCTGAAATCACTGCAAAAGCTGGGAAAATCCCTGATGCTTCCTGTAGCAACCCTGCCTGCGGCAGGTATTCTTCAAGGCCTCGGTCTTCTTAATTACGAAAAGGACATTCCACTCGGTCCCGTGATCGGGGGATTTCTTAATCAGTATGTAGTTCCATTCCTGAATGAGGGAGCGGGGGCGATCTTCGGCAACCTTGCGCTCATCTTCGCCATTGGGGTGGCAATCGGACTGGCGGGGGATGCGGTCGCCGCGCTTTCCGCCCTGATCGCTTATATGGTACTGACGCGGATTCTGGGAGCCGTTCCAGGTGTATTCGGCTATATTCCTGACGATGTCAAGCTGGATATGGGCGTATTGGGCGGGATATTTGCCGGACTGCTTGCAGCCTATATGTATAAAAAATATCATAATATCAAGCTTCCTGACTGGCTCGGCTTCTTCTCCGGCAAACGCTTTGTGCCGATGGTCACCGCCGGCTCCATGCTGGTGTTAGCCATCCTGTTCGGCATGGTCTGGAGCCCGATTCAGGATGCCATCGGCGCTTTCGGCGCCTGGATTGTAGGTTTTGGCGGCGTTGGCTCCATGGTGTTTATGATCGCCAACCGCCTACTCATCCCGCTCGGTCTGCATCATGTCCTCAACTCCATCGCCTGGTTCCAGATCGGAGATTATACCAATGCAGCCGGGGAAGTCGTGCACGGCGACCTGACCCGCTTCTTCAACGGAGACCCTACGGCAGGCATGTTCATGTCTGGCTTCTTCCCGATTATGATGTTCGCTCTTCCGGCGGCGGCGCTAGCCTTGATTCATACAGCCCGGCCTGAAAAGCGCAAAATGGTCGCTTCGATCTTTATCGGCGCAGCGGTGGCTTCGTTCTTAACGGGTATTACCGAGCCGCTCGAGTTCTCCTTTATGTTCGCGGCGCCTCTACTGTATGTGGTTCACGCTATTCTTACCGGTGCGGCGGCCCTAATCATGTACCTGCTGAATGTTAAGCTGGGCTTCGCCTTCTCTGCAGGTCTAATCGATTACCTCGTGAACATGAAGCTGTCGACCAATCCGCTGCTCATGATCCCGGTCGGACTCGCATTTGCGGTCGTCTATTATTTCCTGTTCCGGTTCATGATTATCAAGTTCAACCTGAAAACGCCGGGGCGCGAGGATGACGCTTATGATGCGGATGCCCCCACTAATGCTTCCGCCGTGGGAGCGGCGTCTGCCGACACCAAGGCTGGCAAAGTGCTCGCCGAGATCGGGGGAACAGATAATATCGAGAGCATTGACGCCTGCATCACTCGCCTCCGGCTAGTTGTCAGGGACGACAAAGCCGTCAACGATCAGGCGCTCAAACAGCTCGGCGCTTCCGGCGTCATGAGGCTCGGTGGTGGAGCTGTGCAGGTCATCTTCGGCACTCAGTCCGAAATCCTGAAGGATGAGATTAAGAAGCTGATGTAACGCTCGTCCTCCTGTGAGTTTAAAAGGCCGAGAACAAGGGTATGCTTCCCCCTGTTCTCGACCTTTTTTGTTAACCAAGAAGCGCAGGATATTCTTTTGAAACGGTTTTGATTGAAAAAAAGAGAGCAAACTGTATGCCCACTCTCTCTGTGTTAATAGACAAATCTGCGCTGCGCCCAATAGCTGAACAGGAAAATGGACACCTCGGTCAACAGCTTGGCTGCGAGCAGTGGGATAATTAATTTTTCATTATAAAAATACAATAAACCGTAGTTTAATAACAGCACCAGTAGGACAAGTGAGAAGTATTTGGGCAAAGACTGCCGAACCTTCGAGATTCGCCCTGCGGAGAACACGTACTTCCGATTGATCATATAGTTGAAGATAGAGCTGCACAGCCTTGCTGCGACAACCGACAGAAACAGATTATGCGTGAAATACTGGATGACGAATAATAGTCCAAAATCAATCAGAGCGGATAGCACCGAAGATGTGCTGAACATCAGGATTGGCATATAGATCCGGAATGAATCCACCAGCGGGCGGAAATGGGAGGACTCATTGTGATCCAGATACACCGTATCAATAAACTCCTCCGTAATCTCATACCCTTCCTTGTGTGCCGTTAGCAATATGTTCATCTCGTATTCAAACCGATCCCCGGGAATCTGGTTCAGCCAATCCAGCATGGAGTAAGGAAAACCGCGTAGACCCGTCTGCGTGTCATCTACTTTGGTACCTGTCGTGAGCAAAAAAACTGCCCGAGTGACTGTGTTGCCAAAACGGCTGCGTGCTGGGATTTTCCCGCTGAAGCGACGGCTGCCGAGTACAATTCCGGGTCTCGTTTGTGTGAGCAGCCCTTCGAAGATACGCTTAATATCATGTGGCAGATGCTGTCCGTCACTATCTGCGCACACTACACCGCCTTGAGGTCCGTACTCCTTAATATGCTGAAAGCCTGTCTTCAACGCCCTGCCCTTCCCCAGATTGACGGGATGTGTCAGGACCGTACAGCCATAAGCTTCTGCCGTCTCGAAAATCCCACGGTAACCCGGGCCACTGCCATCATCCACAATCACAATGGGTCCAAGCTTAAATGTCTGTAACTGCAGAACGAGATTCAGCAAACGCACATCGGGTTCATAGGATGGAATTAATATCGTCATGATCCTTGTCCCTCCGTCAGATATAGAATGTCACTTACGCCACGTTCCTGGTTGCGCCCCAGTGGATTATTGACGATTCTGCCCATAAAATACATCGTGGATGAACCGCCGCCGTCCAGATTGTAGGCTTCGGTTGCTCCAAGGCCTTTCATGACATCGGCCAGTTCTGCCAAGGTCATGCCACGACTGTCGTCCTGCCGCCCATCCACCACCACGAAGACGTAATGATTCGGAGCAATCATGCCGATTGCTGTTCTTGGATTCGCGTCTTGAATGGAGCGGTTGCCGAAGTTGTTGTCAATTTTTACACTGCTAAAATCACTGACAATCTCTCCATCCTGAATCAGAGTGGGCCCAAAGGATAACGTATTGGTGGCACCTTCGGCCAGTAATTCCGAGGAAGAAATCTCGTTCTCGTTATATGTTTTCATCGTTCCGTCGTTGAACAGGGCAAGTGCATCCCGCGTGGGGCTGTCCCGGTACAGTGTTCCATTTCGAATAATGACACCATCATCGCGGAAACCGTAATAATCACCGTTGATGGCAAAGATCGCATTGTTGGCTGCGGCAATCTCTGACGTATTCTCGGTAATGTTCGTTCCAAAACTGTTATCCGCCAGTGCTGTTCTCAGGCTGCTTGCATCCGTTAGCTGAACATCAGCGACATAATACGTAATCTGATCCGAGCCAGATCCTGACTGTACCTTATCAATATGGACCTCCATATCATCACTCGAATAATTCCAATCATCTGACATTGCATTCACTTCAGTAGCGGTGGTCGATGTACTGATGGAATCATTGGCGTTGCCAGATGCTGCCGTTGCCGTGTTCTCATCCGCTACAACCACCTGTACATGCCGGATCAGGTAACGGTCAGCCAGGCTGTACAGGATTCCACCTACTGCGAGCACGATGACAAGTGTGATGATGAGCCATCTGCGCTTTCTTGGGGAGATCGGTCTTTTATGTGGGTCTTTCCGGTTTGGTTTCTGATACATCTTCATCATGTGAAGCTCACCTCTTCATCTAAGTTCTTAAGGCCATATTAGGCCGGGTAGCTTAAATGAATCTGAAACCGAATGAATTGAACTAAGGAATATTCACTGACACTACGATGACAGAACAACCTTCCAATCGCTGTTATTGTGTGAATGAATAGTTTTAATAAAATAAGGTGATCCGTTTTCCCATTGAGGAAAGCAGTTCACCTTATTTTCAAGCTATATAACCTTAAATGTCACTGATATCGTGTACGTATCTCGCTCAACATAAATATCAAAATTTCTTCGTCGTAGCTTCCTGTTATGCGTCTGCAAAAAGAGCATCGTATGCGGGACAAGGCCGCTTTTCCAGAAATTCCGTTAACGCCGGTGGCTGATGGGCATAGATATCCTTCAACGACGTTCCGTTATAAATGTTGCCAATAACGACAGGATGGCATAACTCACAGATGAGAATATCTCCGTTGCCGTGCAAGTGAAGTTGTTTCGTGCCATCCACGCAATTAGAGAAATACACGCCCGGTTGCTCCCGCAAATTCAACTGTTCAGCAAACCGGTCCATACAGGTGAAATAGAGCGTTGTATCTGGCTTTTTATGCTCAATTAATTCCGTTACAGATCGTACAAGAGACTCTTTGGATACAATCTGGCTCCAGTCCGTATGCGGCATCTTAATGCTGTTCTGGATCTCATGGATGCGCACACCCAGATCATATACCTTATCGCTAATGGCCTGCATATTCGCTTGATTACCTTCAAACAGTAACGTTTCCAGCACTGTCTCCAGACCGGCTTCCGTGCACAAACGGATATTCTGCTCCAGTCTCTCATACATGCGAGAATGCACACGGTAGTACGCAGCATAGGCCTCCGCATCCGTATAGTTGAACGAGATATGAATGTTGGACAAGCCCGCATCACGCAACGCAAGAATCCGTTCTTCTGTCAGCAGACTGGCATTGCTGTTCAATTGTGTATCGATGCCATGTGCCGCACAATACGTCACGATCTCCAGACAATCCTGGTATTTCAAAGTAACTTCTCCCCCGGACAATCGCACGCGCTTGAGACGAGGAAGCTCACTAATAATACGGATAACTTCCTGACTACCGATGCATGCTCCATCATCCCGATTGTAGGCGCAGCAATAGTCACATTTATAATTGCAGTTCGATGTCACTCCCACCTCAAGTCCTTCCAGCTCATATACGCCGGGTGTTTCCAGTTCGAGTGATTTATATCTGTTTTTGGCTATCAATTTGTTGTACCTCCTGATTCCTTCATTCAATCCACGTTTGGATAACTTGAAGAGTATAGCGGATGGCACACGGTTGACGATATGACATTATGTACGTTGGTTGTTGAAAAAGTGTGATGAAAGGAAATCCCCGGAGCCCTCTATTGTATGTCATCCATGTTGAACTCAGGATTATAGGCAAACTCATGGCTTGCCAGCATGATGAATGAGACACGACCTTTTTGATCAAAATTCATGGATACTCCTTTCATGTTCTCAAATCCGCCTTCCAATATTGCATGATCAAAGGACGGTATGACATGGTAATTGCCTTGTTTATTTTTCTCCATAACATATGTAATACTTTGTACTTTTCCCTTTTTAGTATCTATAAAAGCTTTTTTGCCGTATTGTTGGAAGACCTCTTGAACTGTACTTCCATATCCTATCCCGCTTGGCGTTTTATACGTTTTGAACTTTGCCGGGTCATCAATCATGATGCCATCCACACGGCCATCTTTGTAATGAATACTCATATCTTTGTAATGGTAGACATTCGTATAGTAGAAATAATCCACGTGGGGTCCAAGATGCTGCTCAACCACTTCACGAGTACTTCCGAGTTTAATCGTAATATCTTTGGATTTAATCTGAAATTGGAATTCATCCTCAGTAAATATCTTAGTTGCATAAGATGCAGGAGGTTCTTGTGAAACCGCATTACGATTGTATGACACTTCTGAGCTACTTAAAAAAGTCATGAATAACATAAGATACAGAATTCCTTTGTTCAACCCGAATCGCCCTTTCAAAAAAACGTTCTTTATTTAATACGAGTATAGAAATCTTCTTTTACGATAGCATACATCTTCAAATCCTGAAGTTCATTTTTCACCTTCATGTATTTCCTCAGCACACCTTCAAATTGCATGCCTGCCTTCTCCATGACTTTCGCGGAGCCCGTGTTCTTCACTAAACATTGAGCCTGGATTCGTTCCAATCCCACTTCGTCAAATCCAAATTGGATGATTCGTTTCACTACTTCGGTCATGTAGCCTTGATTCCAATATTGATCAGATAACACATATCCCAACTCGACTCTCCTGTTATCGCTATCACACCCTAGATAGTTACAACTCCCAATCAGCCGCTTGGTTTGTTTATCTTCAATGGCCCATGGGCCTATTAAATTCACATCATACCGGCTCATGACAAAATCCAAAAAAGCTTTGGTATCTTCTTTGCTCTTGTGCGCGTCCCAGGTAGTGAACTCCGAGACAGCAGGTACAACACAATAACTATACATATCATCCAGATCATCATAGGTAAGCCGCCGGAGTATCGTCCGTTCTGTCTCCAATACCGGAAATGGTTCGAAGAAACTTTCAATTGTTTTCATAGATTCGCCCTCCCTGAGATTGTTAAGAAGAGAAACAGATAACCGTTCGATCCGCGTTGCCTACTCATCTGTTATACAATCAAGGCCACAACCTGCGTGTCTTCCACTGCCCATCTTGCATCACATATTGGACTCGCACATGCTTACGCTTTGAATCTCCCTGCCAGAACTCCACCTCTTGTGCATTCACGGCATATAAACGCCATTGAGGTGTAACGACATCGGGGTCACGTTGGATGCGTTCTTTCTGAGTTTCAATGGCACTATCCAGCACTTCCTCACTATCCAAAACCTCACTCTGATGCCCTGTCATGGCAACTGCTCGCGCTCCAGTTGAACGTTTGCGGAAATCATCAGCACCCGCTTGATCTCCCTGATCCTCAGCAATTCCCCTTATCCGAATCTGTCTTCCCAGTGAGGGCCAGTAGAATGTCAGAGCCACATAAGGGTTCTCCTTCAACTGCTGCCCTTTTCGGCTCTCCGAACTCGAAGCAAAATAAAACGTTTCGTCGATTACGTTTTTCAAAATCAACACCCGCGCATCAGGATAACCATCGTGATCCACGGTGGAGATCGTCATGGCATGAGGTTCTTTCACTTCGTTCTCAACTGCCAATCTCAACCACTCCAATAATAGCTTTCCCGGCCGCTCCGGCAAATGCCCCGTATCCCACGTTGGAAATGGGCCGGATAAAGATTTTAAACGTTGCAACAGTTCAATTGGTTGATCGCTCATGTCATCGCCTCCATCTTCTATTTGATCTATCCGTTTATTTTTATCCTTTACTCTCCGCTTCTTCAAAATAAATACCCAAGAGCATCCGTGGTTCACCCATTCCGTTAGACATATCAAAAAAACTAATCCAGATGACTCAAACCATTTACTTTGCTAAGTTTCCAACCGTGCCTTCCCTTTTCAACGGTATGTACACTGGTGTTGCCCATGGGATAAAAGCTGGACTGATTGCTCCATTTCCGATTCTCAAGCAGATAATACAGGATGTTAATCACTCCGCCGTGAGTAATTAACAGAACATTGGACTTGAGTGTATTCTCCTCTAGACCTCTGAAAAGATTCTCGAAAGCAGTGCTTATCCGTTTATAAAAATCCCTTGGACTTTCTCCTCCCGGAAAAGGGGAATCCATCTCAAGGGTGTTGAAATAAACCCCTGGGTAATGTTCTTCAGCATCCTTATGGAGCATGCCTGCCAAATCTCCGTTATTCATCTCCCGCCAATCTTTCATTAAGCTAGCCTGCATGTTTAATCTCTTCTCAATTTCCCGTGTAGTCTGTACTGCACGAGGAAGATCACTGCTAATAATCGTATGTATGTTGTACTCGTCAGCATGATGATGCAAATGCTCTCCCAATTTCCTGGATTGATTGATTCCTTGTTCCGTAAGTCCACGATCGCTCCATCCGCCTCGATACCCTTCCTCATCCATCCCATGCCTTACCAGATAAACTTTCAAGATCTCTTCTCCTTTTCCCTTTGAACAGGTTAACTATATATGTGACTGGTTTCGTTTGTAACAAATAAACCCGACCTCTGATAGCTTCTATCCGAGATCGGGCATTTCCTGCAACCCATTTATCTTACAAATGTGTTATGAACTCGCTCTGATTTGATAAAGTAAGGAATCCAGATCGCACAAGTAAGTACCGACTTGCCAATATCTCTTAACGAGTTTCCATCCTCAAGTTCTCTCGCCATCGGAATCTGAAGCAACAATAAATAATCAATGACACTAACGGCTAGACTGACACTATAAAACATGATCATAAGACGAGGAAAGATCGATTTTTTACTATACAAAGCAATGATGGTATATATGCTAAACACTAAAAACAGTGCGTTATATACCGTTTCAAAAATAACGACCGGTCCCCATAGCGGGTGATAATATGCAGATTGCTCCGAAGTTAGCAACTCCCAAGTCTCTGTTGTAAGCATGGGCAAACAATACAGGACCAATTGGAGCGCCAGGAAAATCAACGTAAGAAATAATCCGATCTGGACGAGAATCAGCCAACCACCCAAGCCCGATACGCCTAGTGGACGGTAGTCTGTCTTTTGCTCTTGAATATGTGGTTCCACCTCGTAACACTTCCTTATACATTTTAGTTTTTTAGTTTTTTAGTTTTTCAGAGATGAGTCTTCCACGTAATCGTACTCATACAAATCAAATCTACGGGTACTTCTTTCCCCTTACTACACGTGCGTTGTATGTATTCTCACACTCTTCTTATAGCTACCTCTCCATCCTCCTCTTATATAGAATTTTACACAACTTCCTTATTGTACTACGTGTGTCAAGAAAGCCAAAGAAGACCTTCGCTATACTTCCGCCATGTTCAGTTTAGTACGCGTCAGTCATAATCCTCTTATACAGATGCAGATGGTGACTCAGTATTTGACTACAAAGGAGGATATGGATATGTCCAATCCCAAAGTAAAACTTTTGCCTTTTGCCGACATTTCGAACTATGTCGAGGGATTCGATATCGTTTCCACCCAGTGGGGCGGTGATGGCCGAGTCTATGTGCTGCTCATGAATCAGATCCCCGAAAGAAAACGAGGTGTGTTCGTCCAAAGTAAATTGAATCAAAGTTATACGTACAAAGTGCTCATTGTGACAGATCAAAATATCGAGGAAGTTGTCATCTGGGGACAGACGTTCAATTATCATTACGTACAACCATTACATGAACATCTACTGCTCATCGGAGCACGCTGTACGAATTATGGGAATGGACAGGTTGATCTGAACGCCAAAGTGTGTGATTTAGACGGAAATACAATTCGCGAGTTTTTGTTGGGAGACGGTATTCAGAGTGTACAAGTTACCGAAAAGGGAACGATCTGGACCAGTTACTTCGATGAAGGGGTATTTGGTAACTACGGATGGAGCGATCCGATTGGATCATATGGTCTGCTGGCTTGGGATGAGCACGGGAATAAACTATATGAAAATCGTGAAGCTGACATTGCGGATTGTTACGCACTCAATGTGGTGAATGAGAAGCAAGTCTGGTTCTACTTCTATACCGATTTTGAACTCGGTTGTATCTCAGGGGGCACCCGTGAACCCAACGTTACATTCATGAATCCAAACATCTCCGGTTCCTCCGGCTTCAGTACGGATGGTTATCATTTCTTGTTCGATGCCGGGTACGGTAAACATGGGACGTTTGTACTTAAGAAAATGGAGAAACCCGGTAAATTCAGCAAGGCGCAGAAGATTGATTTGCTAAATGAAGATGGTAAGTCCTTCAAGCAGGCAAGGCAAGATTTTCGCCAACATCGTCTGCTACTCAGTGAAGGTAACTTGTTGTATCGGGTAACGATGGAGGAGATTATTTCAGCTTCTGGTTTGGATTAATGGAGAGGAGTCAAGAGGGTTATTTCTTAAAAGATAATCCCTCTTCTTCCAAAGCGTTTCGCAGTTTGGGCATTGCAGATGGTCCGATTCCATGGAGTTTCAGGATCTCTTTCTCCGTGTACTCCGCAAGTTGCAGTAGTGTCATAATCCCTTCATTCACCAAGGCGCGTCTGGCAGGAGCTGACAGAATGGCTAGAAATCCCTCTGTCGGTTTACGTTCAGCTTCGCACGTTGGACAGATTGGGCAATCACTTTTTTTATAATACGAATGTCCTTGTTCGCATGTTCTAAGTGTTCCTTTATCGTTTGCCATGTGGGCATCCCCTCCTGAATTAAGTATTCAACCAGTTCTTCATATCTGAGATCATATTTTCGTATTGTTTCAAAGCCTCTAAAGTCCTAATGACTTGTGATGTTCCTAATAACTGTTCCTCTATGTCCGTACATTCAATCCGCAGTGACCGTTTAAGACTATACTCGAGCCAGTCCAACTTTCCAGCAAAACCAACATCCAGAACCACTTCCCAATTGGCTGTTAGACTGCCCACTCGCTTCTTATATCCACCTATAAAAGCCAAGAACTTTTCCTCGTTTATACTTCCAGAGCTATCTACTGACCAATACACAGCTGTTTCTACCAGATCATGCATCGGATTAATATAACCTGCCGATTCCCAATCTATAATTATAGGAATGTCTTGTCTCCACATCACATTCTTAGGCTCCAGATCTCTGTGACTAATAACATTATTGGATGCCAGCATTGAAGATGAATTCTTAGCTTTCATGCTCCACTCATACAGCTGATCCATATTGGAATCCAAAATCTTAATCCATTCCGAATTCTCAATTCTTCCTTTGTTCAGATAAAACATCCAATCTATTTTTTTAGAATTAGTCGCCTGTGAACTATCCAATTCTAGTTGTCTAAAATCCGTTTTATGGATATCTGCAAGGATCGTTCCCATCAGAGAACTGTTATTGATGGTAACTTCATCTTGTTTCAAACATTGACCCTCAATCCAATCAAATATTAGATAGAATTGATTATCAATGTTATGCATAGAAGCACCCTTTAACCTTTTTGCAGGTTGAGCATGGATATGTTCAGCTGCCACGTTTGCTATTTTTTCTGAATCAATATAATTTTGCACAGCAGAAGGTCTTACCATGATCTGAGGGTTCAATGCCTTAACTGCATAATTAGCTTGCGTCGTTTCAATGGCGTACATTCGATGAAGAAGTCCACCTGAGATTGGTTTGGGCGAACTGATCAATTCACCAAGCTGTAATTCATTACACAGTTTCTCAAAATTTAAATTATATTGAGTATCGCTCATATGTTATCCCCTCATTTTGACTATTTGTCTGGAGCAAAGCTTACAATCCGTACTCAGCAAAAATGGCTGCATATTTCTTTTCAAATATCGTCCAGCGCTTTTCGGCTCCGTATCTGGCATGTAGTTGCTGTAAATAATACTTGGCTTCTTCCGTATCGCCGGCTTGTAGCAGGAAGCGGAAAGTTTCTTCACTTAAATGTAGCGCTGTCTTCGCCATATAATAATGGACTATATCTCTGGCCCCTGTTAGCGAGTGTAGGAATGAAATACCCTCTTCCAAATGTGAAACCAGTTCTTTCGATAAAGCGTCTGGATTGATATCGGGCGTTAGGGAATAGTGATCTGGAGCGGAAGGGACTATTTCCTCGATCCGGCAGGTGAAATGCGATTTGTTCTCCAATACGACCCCACTCAATGCAACAGACTGCAACTCCGCGAGCTCGGTGGAATGGACAATACAGTTAATATAAAACTGCACGTGACTACTCGTGTTAACCTTTGATTTTTGAACGTTGAACTTGTATACGAGACTTCCAGCCGCTTTGGAGAAATTCAGATCTTTCTTGGAATAGCCGTGTTTGGCCAATAAGGGTTTGACGTCTGTGTTGATGATCTTCTTAAACAGTTCCTGCATAAGATATCACTCCCCTTTTGTTCAGAATCATACTTGTTCTATTTTATAAAAATATGGGCCACACATGGATTCGTGCGTATACACGTAAGTCCATGTAAACGCCCGGTCGAAGATATAGATATCTTGCTCCGAATCAAAATCCGCTGCAATGATCCGATTCGCATTTTCGTATAAAAGTACCCAACCACCACTTTCATACATCACATATACTTCATCTTTCGGCTCGGCATTGAAAGCATCTCGTGCTTCATCATGTGTCAGACATTTCTGTTGTTCATAACTGAACATATGCCACTTGTACTGGCTATAATGGATAGACTCTTTGACCACATCATCGATATTATGGGCAAACACGCTATCCCATTGCTTTACAATCCCTTCGGATTCCTCGTACAGTTCGGACACGATAACTCTCTTATCCTGCAAGTTCTTCTTGAACATATATTCCTGATGGATACGCTCAATTCCCCAATATGCTCGGTTCAGTTCCAATTCGGGTAAAGTATCCAGCAACTCATTAATTTTATCTCGAATCATCATTACCTCCGTAGGCTATCTGGAATTAAAATACTTGGTCCTTGCCTGCCTGTTTAGCTTTTTCTCGCAGTATATGAGCCAGTTGGTACATCTCGGCGATGTCATATCTGTTCTGTGCCCGGAACCTCCGAATCGCTTCATCAATCTCTACCACTTCAACAGCAACCACCTGCTCGCCATCCTCTGGATTCAGCGGATCACCGACAAGTTCAACATCTCCATATCCGATGATTCGCACGAAATGGGGATGCGGGATATGCGGTCGATACGGTTCCAACGCACTGGATGTACAGTGGAATTGACCAAAAATCTGATAGGAACGCATTTCCGCCCCAAGTTCCTCCATCAGTTCGCGCTTCAGTCCGTCCATATACGGCTCACCTGCTTCAAGCGTGCCTCCGGGCAGCTCCCAGTCTCCATTATCCAGTTGGAAAACAACACATTGATCCCCGACAAATGGAATGATGCTAACATTGCTCACCAGCTTTTCATCCACGATGTCATTTAATCTGAACTCTGCCTCAATAATTCCCCAATGAATTGACGTACTCAGCGCCGGGAATTGTTCTGCATTCAAGCTGCTCATCCGCACCGTTCCTCTCTATGTAAAATAAAATCTCTCATCTATATACTTCTCCCAATTATAGATGAAAATGAAGAAAGAAGGCCACCTTCCCCTTGAGGGAATACATGACCTTCTCGTCCTTAACCACATCAGATCGTTCCGTTCCTGACAAATTCACCTAATCGTCTAATGCTGCACCAGCTTTCCCTTTTCCAAAAAAAGAACCCGGCTACAGAGCGGCAAGATCCGCTCATCATGTGTAACCATCACTGCACTCTTGCCCTGCTCTTTCACGAGCCGTGCAATCATGCCGACAATATCCAGCCCACGTTCCGCATCCAGACTGGCTGTTGGTTCATCCGCGAGCAGGACAGCAGGGTCGTTCATCAAGGCCCGTGCAATGGCAACCCGCTGACGCTCCCCACCAGACAGCTTCTCCGTATACGCCTTCCGCCGATGGGTCAACCCTACGGTATCCAATAGCTCATCCACTCGTTTCTCCGCCTTGTTTTTATCCGTTCCGGCAAGCTTCGCGACCACCATCAGTTGTTCTTCTACTTTGAGGTAAGGAATGAGGTTGGCACTTTGGAAAATAAAACCAAGCTGTTGTAGCCGTACATCGGATATATCTTGTTTGCTTTTGCCCATAATAGAAGCCCCGTCCAGCAGAACCTGTCCTTCCGTTGGTTCAAGAAGTGCGCCAGCAATGGACAGGAATGTACTTTTACCCGAGCCGGAAGGCCCCATCACAGCCACCAGTTCCCCCTCGGCCACCTCAAGGTCGAGCTTATCCAGAATCGTGCGTTTACTGCCACCATCTTCAAAGGTCTGGGTAATTCCCTGTAATACCAATCGGTTTCTCATGCTGCAGTCCTCCCAATCGCATCAAGTGCATCAATTTTGGTAACCTTCCACACTGAAAATAATGAACCCGCCATAGACATCAGGATGAACAATATGCAGGTTAAGGCAAGCGTGGATAAGCCTAATTGAAATGGCATTGATGCTGGCAAGATGGACTCAAACAGTCGAACCAACAGTACGCTAATGACCAAACTGCCAACCGACAGAATGAACACTTGTAACGAAACACTACCCGCCAGATATCCATTCCGCGTTCCGATCGCTTTTAATATGCCGAACTGACTTGTTTTCTGAATCGTGATGACATAGAAGAATACCGCAAGCACAAACGCCGAGATGACATATAGAAAAGCGATCATCATGAGCAACGATCCCTGCTCTTCCTTATATCCAGGAATGGCCGATACGGCATCCGACTTCGTGATGACTTCCGTATCAGGCATTGCAGCACTCAGTCCGTCTACCTGCTCACCCGCGTCCTTTACCGCAATGGCATTGTATATCGGCGAATTGGCATTGATGTCGGCCGAACCTTGTGTAGTTCGTGAACCTCCTTGAAGCGTAAGCCATTCTTCTTCATTCAGGAACACGACCGGCGAGTGACTGAAAGACTCATTTTGTACAAATCCGCCAACGGTCCACTCCATTCCCGACGCTTGATCGACCAGAACGGTACCAATCGTCACACCAGATTCAGCTAACTTATGATCCACCACAACCTGCCCGTTGGTCTGATCCGTAATCGGAGTTCCTTCGGTAACTGCTGGAGCAAGCCAGCCTTCCGGATTCACCATGAACAACGTGACATCAATCTTTTTCGTGTCGCCCATTGGACTGACGGTTGTCATTTTCACACCGAGCGGCTCAGCGTTCTCTTGCCCCACTACGGAGCGAGCTTGATCAAGCTGATCCTGATCCACTTGTGACCGGGTAAACCGATGATTCGAATCCTGCTCCAGCACAAAGTGGGTTGCTGCCATATTTTTGACCGAAGCTGCGTTATCATAAGCCAGCCCCTGTGCAAGACCTGTAACAAACAGTACCAGAAATGAAACCAGTACCATGATTGTAGCAATTAAGGCATACCGCCCTTTGGCATACCTCATTTCCCGAATAGCCAAGTACATGTTGTGTGACCTCCCTCTTGATAACCCAAGTATAGGAGGCGAAAATGAACGGAAAATGAATAACAGATTACATCTGCGGAAGGGTCACGGTAAAGACTGTTCCCTCAGGCGAACTGGCAACCTCAATTGTACCGTCATGGATTCGGATAATTTTCTGCACAATGGCAAGTCCAAGCCCGGTTCGCCCCGAAGAACGTTCCCGCGCACGGTCCACCCGGTAAAATCGATCGAACAGAAAAGGCAGATGCTCCGCAGCAATGCCGTCCCCTGTATCCCGAATCTGGATTACACACTGGTCATCTATCTGCTCGGCATGGATCTCGATGCTTCTTCCTTGTGGAAGGTGATTCACCGCATTACCGAGAAGATTCATCCAGACTTGCATGAGCAGCACTTCATTGCCAATCAGCTGGATGGATTCGGGCACCGAAATCCGAAGCAGCAGTTCTTTTTCTTCCAGTTGCCATTGCAGCACCTGAACCGCTTGCCGGAATTGATCCCGCAGAGAGAACTTCACTTTGGTCAGATCTTCGTTGCCCTGTTCAAGGGAGGACAGGAGAAGCAATTGTTTGCTGAGCAAAGAGAGATGACGACTCTCCTCCTCAATGATCGATGCATAGTGCTCTCGTTCCTGTTCGGGTAGATCTCGATCCGCCACCAATTGGGCAAACCCCTGAATCGAGGTCAGCGGTGATTGAATCTCATGGGATACGTTCGATACAAACTGTTGCCGTGCCTGATCGACCCTCTCCAATTCACGGCTCATGGTCATGAAATGCTGGGCTAATTGTCCAATCTCATCCCGTCTTGCAGTAGGCAATTTCAGATTATATTTTCCTTGTGCGATGCGTTTGGTCGCCTCGGACAGACGTTCAATCGGATTGACCAGATATCGGGTACTGATCAGAAAGATCAGGATACTGATACCTATGGTAAATGCGCCAATCAGTGCAAAAAAGATTCGCAGCTCACCGAACTGCAGAATTACATCCGGACGCATAAAAAGAGCGTAATTCGCATTGCCTAGCTGTAGATAAACACCCACGGTATTGCTTAATTGATTATCAAAGAAACCGGTAATGAACGGTTTACTTGGAAACTGGGCGACGCCATGGTACACCTCACCATTAAGTACCAGATCTACAGCTCGCTTGTCCAGGTCCTTCTCACGGAATTCGCGGCCGTAGAATTGGTCGTTGCCTTTTCCATCCGTCACATAGATTTCGTACCCGAGTGCGGCGGCATTGTTCAAATACTGCTCCATCGTGCTGGGTTGCTGTTCCACAAATTGCTTCATTTGCGTTGCAATGCCCACCAGCTTCTCATCATTGAAGTCCTTGAGCTTCGCATGATAGTAGATATTCGACAAAAGGAAACCCAGCATGCCGCTGACCACAATTACCGCAACCGTAATAAGGAATACCCGGACGTACAAGGTCCTCACGGTGCTTTCACCTCCATCTTGTAACCAATGCCCCGCACCGTTTGGATCACGAAATCGTCCGCATAATCAGCAAACCGATCACGGAGTCGCTTAATATGTACATCAACAGTACGGTCATCTCCTTCGTAATCTGCTCCCCAGACAAGTCGAATGAGTTCATCCCGAGAGAACAACCGTCCCGGAAACTGGGCAAGCTGTGAGAGTAATTCAAATTCCTTCATTGGTAAAAAGAGAATGGATTGCCCGTCCGTGACCTCCACATTGTTACGGTCAATGACGATTCGATTCATGCGGATGATATCGCTGGATGTGCGATGGTACCGACGAAATAATGCCTTTACCCGGTAAACCAGTTCTTCGGGTTCAAACGGCTTGGTCACATACTCATCCGTTCCTTTCAAATAACCTTCTCTCTTATCAGATAGCTGATCTCGTGCCGTCAGCAACATAATCGGAATGTCGTAATGCTGCCGAATGAAATCACATAACTCCAGTCCGTCCATGCCTGGCATCATGACATCGAGGATCGCCAGATCGATTGGCGTTTCTTGCATCAGTTTCACCGCTTCTACACCATCCTGCGCTTCATGGACCCGATAGCCTTCCTTGGTCATGACATGCCGCAAGAGTGCTCGAATATTCGCATCATCGTCTGCCAGCAGCAGATGTTTCATATCGTTGTCCGCCCTTCTATGTAGCGAGAACATCTCACTATGATCCTGCACAGATGGTAGCACAAAAGCAATCTCATTCGCCAGCACGTGCACGGAGATACCTTGGTATGTTTACATTTCCTTAAATCTGGTTGACACTACTATGAGGCGCAACTATAATAAAACCATAACATATGAACAACCGCTCATATATTCATTTGTAGGTGGTTAATCCTTGTTAAGGATCATTTATAGTCACACTAGAAATCATTTTACATAACGGAGCAAAGCTCCAAAGGAGAGGATTTATATGTCTGGACATCAACACAGTCATGACCATGGGCACGATCATGGGCACAACCACGCTCACACCACCAATAACAAGAAAGTACTGCTGTTTTCCTTTATTATTATTACCGTCTATATGATTGTTGAAGCCATTGGCGGATTCATTACCAACAGTCTCGCACTTATTTCGGATGCAGGTCATATGTTGTCCGATTCCATTGCACTCGGGATCGCTTTACTGGCGTTCACGTTTGGTGAAAAAGCCGTGAATACTGGCAAAACGTACGGCTACAGACGATTCGAGATTCTAGCTGCCACGTTAAACGGAATTACATTAATCGCCATTGCACTCTACATTTTCTACGAAGCCATTGGTCGATTCATTAACCCGCCAGAAGTCGCAACCGTAGGTATGTTAATCATCAGCGTCATTGGATTGCTCGTTAATATTCTGGTGGCCTGGATCATGATGCGTGGTAGCGATACGGAGAATAATCTGAATATGCGCGGTGCTTATCTCCACGTCATTAGTGATATGCTCGGATCGGTTGGTGCCATTGCGGCAGCATTGCTCATGATGTTCTTTGGCTGGGGTTGGGCCGATCCACTGGCAAGTGTAATTGTCGCGGCACTCGTATTGCGTAGTGGGTTCTATGTCACCAAATCATCTCTGCATATCTTAATGGAAGGTACACCGGCCAATGTGGATGTGAATGAGCTGGTGCAGACCATCAAACAAGTGGATGGCGTCAAAGGCGTACACGATGTGCATGTCTGGTCCATTACCAGTAACCTGAACGCACTGACTGCTCATATCGTCGTAGATGGAACGATGGATGTTTATGCATCCGAGATCCTGGTTCAGAAGATTGAACATATGCTGGAGCATAAAGAAATTAAACACGTGACGCTTCAAGTGGAGTCCGAGAAACATCTGCATGACACCTCGGTACTATGTACGGTCAAAGGCGACGCACCTGATGCTCACGCACACCATCACCATTGAGATGGGTATAAATATATAATTGCTTCTAAATAAAAACAGGGCAGATTCCCCGGAATGGGAACGCCCTGTTTTTATTTTCCTAAGTTCAGCTTTTTGGTATGAGTAGAAAATGGAATAGCCTTTACCTTATCGCAGCAGACTCTGGGCTATTTGTATCTGGCGAGTAGCTTTTCTTTCTTTTGATCGAATTCATATTCTGAAATGATATTTTTTTCTTTTAATTCACCTAGCTGAAGCAGTTGTTCATGAACATTCACAGGGGTCTTTTTTCTCTTGCCAGATATCACTAGGGCTAGAATTGAGAAAAGCAGACCATATAGGACACCGAGAAGTCCCAAACCTGCCGCTACTTCCGCACCATCTTGCGAACCATCTAAAAAAACGACCATTAACAAAAAATTGAGTACGAACCCAATAAGGCTGACAATCGATAATGCTTTCAATGAATTTATTCCTCCTACTTGTTATGTATGTTTTTATTCAAAATCAGGAAAGGTCGGTCAGAAGACTAAACATTAACCTCGTCCCAGTTTGTTATGACGTATCCAAGCTGAAACAACAGGATGACAATATAACTGATGTTGATTTCCAGACTGGTCTTCACTCTCTTAGTCTGATCTAAGAATTCCTCTTTGTTCATTTTTCCGCGTTCCAGCTTGGACTTTATCTTTTGTTTTTCTTTCCATAACAGCATAAACTCGATTACACCAAATACACCCCATACCAACGTATATATCAGTAACACTGCATTAGCAACTGACAACAGCATAAGGGAACCTTCATCCAAACCTTTCTCCATTCCTAGTTTGAAGCTTACATTCACACTCAAGGTGAGAATGACTAATCCAAAACCTATAAAACTTAAATACGGTGTGAATCTGGAGCTTCGCATGTGCTCTTCCTTTCCGGAATTTCCATTTGTCTAGTGACTGTTTCATTCAAGATTGCAGATTCTAATGCAGCCTACATACTCAACTTCATTAATCTCCGCCACCACCACAAGATGAACAGCTGGATGAGCTGCAAGAAGAGTCAGAAGATGATCCCGAGGATGATCCGGATCCTCCCGAGGAACTACCACTATCAGTACATTGATCCGTATAACAGCTGGAACCGCTTGTGCAACCACTGCTTGACGAGGAACCAGAGACTGCCTTTTCTTGTGGAAGAATTTCCTGCTCCAGTCGGCCCATGTGTAGTCCATATGTCGCCTCATTATGCATGGAGTAATACACCATGGCGCTAGCCATGACGAGAGCTACATCGCTACCTCCGGAAGATGCTGGAGATAACTCTTCTTCACTTAGAGTTGCGGATCCACTTAATTTATCAATCAAGTAAGCAATCACCTGAGCAGCTTCAGGATCCTCTTGCATGCGTCTGGCATGAAACAATTCATTCACAAGTTTTGATTGATCACCCTGTGTAATCAGCTTCTGAACATCACTGGATAATGGGTAAGCGAAAAAATCACCCCAGATTGCAGCACTGTAGGGGGTGAATTCGAATAATTGACAGTACACCCAGTCAAACCATGCACGTGCTCCTGGCATTTCGCGGCGAGTGATTGCAGGTTCATGGTGTACCATGGAACCCATTAACTCTGCACAAAAGTCAGCGTAAGATTTCGTGAACATCAGCATCTCATGCCACAAATCATCTATCTCATCACTAAACATAGGCACCTGCTTAAGTAATGAAGCCATAATGAAGTATCTCTTAAGCTCTATTAGTTTCCACCGATACTCCAGCGTTTTCATGTGAGGATACTCCTGTTGAATTCGGATCTTGAGTTTGTTGGCAAAATGTTTATTGTAGCTCTTCTCCAACTGAAGAATGGTTTGTTGATAGGAAACTTCTTCTCGAAGTCCAAGATTCAATGGCACTTTTTTTCGTCTGTACGTAACTTTCGTCTGTTTCCTGCGTCTTCCTGCTGGACGGAAAGTCTTGAGCTTGCGTCGAATCAAATAGGCTATTACAACCAATAAAACTGCTGCAAGGTAGTAGTAGATCGGCATAATAAAACCGCTCCTCTCCGTTGATCTTCTCTATGTAAGGGTTAAACTATCAATAGTATAAATGAGGAACGGCAGTGATTCATAGAGCCCTTTGGCATAACATGCCAGGGCTCTAGTTTTGTAAATTTCGTTGTTGCCCATTGTTATGAAATGGCAATGATTATACTCGTTATCAGCATCAACAATGTTACAGGCGCCCAGATTCTTCGTTCCCATACACTTCTCGTAATCAGATTCAAAATCGTCCCAAGTACTAAATACGCGACGATAAACCAGATCGCTGTCTCTGCAAAAACAGACCACTGAGGCCAAAGCAATCCTGCTTTACTCAGAACAATGATCCCCATGAATGCCAAAATCGCAATCAGAACTATGCAGGAAAATCGCATGGAGATAGGGTATTTCCCGGGAAACTTCCCACCCATAGCATACTCGCCCCACGGCACACCTACCGCTAAAGCAACTTGAAAGAGAATCACGATTAGGATCAGGAAGGTAAATGCTATTGCTGACGTTAATACGATCATGAGCACGCTCCTAAATCATAGGTGATTATAATGGTTTATCATAAGTACCCGGGCTTGATCACAGTTCAATGGTTCAGTAAAAGGTACTTCCAGGAAGTATTCAAGCTGCCACTGCTGGGTTTTCTGAGCCTGGTTACTTGTTGGTTTGTCCCAAGGCGGATATACACGTATGGCGCGCTTGCCACCTTTGCCTTGATCCGATATGATATCTCGCTGTAACAATACATGTTTTGGAAATACAAATTGACCAAAGTTGCTACCTGTGCGCGTACTAATGACATACATATCTGCTGGATCTGATACATCATATGGCTGTGTCGATCCATCCTCACTCCGCTCCCACAGGGTAACAAATTGTCCAATCTTAGTTGGGGTGGTTTTGGCGACGCGAAATCGAATGGAGAGAGAATTTAAGGTGAATACATACGCCCCGTATTCAGCATTTTGTGCTTCTTCATGTGGTTGTGAGCAGATAAAGCCACACTTGTCATAGATAAGTTCTTTACTGGCAACTAAGTCGCCATGAAGTATATCAGGAGTAGTCCAAGCATTCGGACAATTCAAACTACTTTTGTTATCCAACTTGTGATATCTCTCCTGTCTTATATAGTCTGAACTTAGGCATTTGCGATAATTTCAGATATTTCTTCATTGATATGATGTATCTTGAATAAGTTATTGATCTCATTTATCGTTGGATTGATTAACATATAGTTCTCCTCATATAACTAGGATCTTGATTTATTTGGTAAACATAAAGTGAGGTTAGATTCCAGTTGCACAGTGGGTTGGGTTATCTTTCAAAATGTGCTCGTTCTTCTTGATTGGAACTAAAAATATAATCTGGATACTGGTTTGCCATGGGTGGAAGCTGATCCTTGGGGAAAAACTGCAAATCCTTCATCTCTTCATTATCGGGCGTGAGTTGCCCGGATTTGATCCTGCATTCAAAAACGATAGTCAAATATTCAACCTGATGACCATTACTGTATGTAAACCTTCTTGCTTCACCCCCGTATACTCCAATAATCTTCTCGGGTTCAACAACTAGACCTGTCTCTTCCAGTGCCTCTCTTACCATCGCTTGCGCCGGTGTCTCACCAAGCTCAATGGCTCCAGCAATTAACCCCCAGGTTGATTCGTTATGTTTACGACCGAACAGGATCTCCCCTTGTTCATTTCGGATAATCCCAGCGACACCCGGCATAAAAATAAGCTCGTTGCCGATCTTGTCCCTGAGATTTATGTAATAGTCTGACATGCCCATACAGGTCTACCTCCTGTCTTTTATTTTCTAAATTCTCTTCCATGAATGATCCACTGTACGGCATCCCAAATATCCTCTGCGATATAATCAGGTTTGGTCTCCGCCCATTTTTCTCTGAATTTCGTTAATGAAGATTCCCCCCAGCCTGTTCTCACCATAATCTTGGTCGCTCCTACTGCGTGTGCAGCAAGCATGTCTGTATCTCCCACATCTCCAATAACGATGCATTTGGATAAATCCAGGCCGTGTTCCTCGGAAGCTTGCAGTAACATCCCGGGTTTCGGCTTTCGGCAACTGCATTCTTGCTCATGCGGACATATATAGGAGTGATCGAATCCATACTCGCGAAACTGCGCTTCAAACTCCTGAACACTTGCTTCTCCACGTGAGATTCGATATTGATTCGTAAACGCCAGTACCATAATTCCTTCTCGTTTCAAACACATAAAGGCTTCTTGAGCATTGGGGTATAATCTGAAATCTCTCGGATGAATAAAATGACCTGTACCACCGATGGTTCCATCCCTGTCTATAAAAACAGCTTGTACATTCCCATTTGGTTTCATCATGGTTTGTTCCTTTCCTTACCGAGAACATATTAATTGGATCTCTCGCCTCTGATCTATCTAAATTATTTCCCTATACTTTCTCATCGATAATATGCTTGCTATCATCTTGCTGCTTATGGTGTTGCTGTTTTTTGATTTCAGTTTTAAGATAGTGTACTTCTTTGATGAGTAGATCCAGCTTTTGGGATGTTTTGGATGAATCTACGGCATAACGTATAATTGCCGCAAAGATAAGAACCACAATAATACTTATCATTGAGATAATTAAAGCCCAGAAAAACTCCATATTTTTGCTCAACTCCTTGCTGTCAAAAAACTAAATTGTAAAACTTTTCTGAAAACCAAAACCATATCAACCCCAGGATCACCATAATGGTGCCTAGTACTTTTAATATTTATTCGATATGTTTAGGGATATCACTATGAGGTGGGTTATCTTCGAACTCCCAATTCGGTTTAATTTCTCGATATCTCATCAGAACAAATACTTTGTATAAAAGGTCAGGAAAAAAGTAACACGCAACGCCCACGATAAATACGGGAGTAGATAAATAACCAAAGGTGCTGGTGGTCCATTCCATCTCTATTCCCTCCATCCTCCTTTTGGGCTCTCTCTCACTCTTCCTCTGCGAGAATGTCAGCACAGCGAACAATCAATTCAGGCATATTTTCTCCATCAAAAAGAACATGAAGCTCATATCCGTTATCGATCCGATACAGCTCTTGATACAGCCAGTAAGTGCCTACAATTCCACCGTCTTGCTTGATGATTTGGGGTGCAACCAGCGTAAGTTTGTTTATACTGGTGAAGCCCCCGCGGGTGTCAAAACGAATGAGCACTTCCTCTCCAGTCAGTAATTCCGTTACCGTACAATCATGAAATTGAACTCGGCTATGTATTTCATCCGGAATATCCTGTGCTATAATGGCTTCCCGGTATTCATCCGATACACGCTCCATCTCTCTCATATTTTCTGCGCTCTGTTTCTTTAGCTGTAGCATAACTTCTCTCGTACAATAACCCAACGTAAACACACGGATATCCGCAATTTGTTCAACGATTTCCTGTGGCAAATTCTCTGCCTTATATCGAAAATTCCATTCCATTGATTCTTTGTACTCTTCCTTGCATTTCTTCTCATCAAACGGAGGGCGTACATCATATTCTGCAATAAGTTTCTCGATATGCGCTCTTTGTTCCGGCGGCATGTGAAATACGATCTGATCCTCTTCTGTCACTTCTCCCTCACCGAAAGCTTTGTCTACGCGAGTGAGCACCTGTCCATCATGCTCCAGCATGAAACGCGGGTCCAAGTTATAAAGATCTCGCTCCTGCTTCACATGCGCTTTTTCCTTTCTTTTATATAGCCTTAAAAATAGATTCTCATCAAACTCATACGTTCCTCTATGTACCCTCATCCCAAAATGAAGTCCTGTTCGTTGACACAGCTCATACCATTCTTTCGTTAAATATCTCATATGCACCTCTCCTGCTGATTTTTAGAATCTACTTTGCGATTGAAGTGTAGACCCGATCTCGTTAGAAACTGCTCTATGGTTTGCATTGCTACGCCTCCCCTATCTTCAGCCTTAACAATTCCTTATACTCAACAGACGCACGGGTCTACGCCAAGGTTTGAAAAAATCTGTGTTTTATCTCTTTGTCGTTTCGCACCGCCCATTCGTGCACAGCTTCTACACCTACGGACTCCTGGCCTCTTTGAAAATAAAAACATAGATCGATCGGCACTAACCGTTTACCGTAGAGTTTGATGCCAATCCGTCTGTAATTCACATAAATACACTCAATCTGAGATGCATCATATCTCTGATGTTTCGTAGAAATCACATGATCGCTTGCCAGCGTAATACTGGGTTTAGTGAAAAATAACCGCCAGATCAGGAAAACGATATAAACCAGAATATAGGTCAATAGAGCGATCAGGGAGTACTTCCAAATCCCATTTTTATCGTAAATACCATCCCTGAGGAGTATTGCTTCAATGACCAACATACATAGTAGGCTCAACCATGCTCTTGGATAAATCGTCTTGTATGTGATGAGTTCCACCTCCTAATCATTCTCTCCATAAATCCGAAGCCACTTGGAAGGGACTTTTCTGGCAAAATGCTTTTCAACAAAATCCAAAATGTCTTCAATTCCGGGCAATGCCGCATTTTCTTTGGCTTCGTCAAACGTCATCCATTGGTACTCGGTATGTTCATGATTTAACCGGACAACCTGGCTTTCATCCACGTATCCTACGAATACGGGAGCGGTATAGATATACTCTCCCATGGGTGAATAATATTGTTCGAATTGATTGGCAGAATACAACTGGACTTCCGTAATACCTGTTTCCTCGTGGGCTTCTCTGAGTGCAGCTTCCCATGCCTTCTCACCCTTTTCTATCCCGCCGCCAACATAACACCACTCGTTATGCAACATACGACCCGCCCGCTTTAGCATCAGTACACGGTATTGATCCAAGCTCTTCTTCAACAGAACTACAGCCACGCCTTCGCAACGATAGGGCACTGCCTGTTTCGCGTGCTCCTCACCATTCACCTTCCCGCCCCCTTCTCTTCGGAATCAAAGTCTTCCAGAACCTTAAACTTATCCCCGTGGATTTTGTCCAGATGATCTTCTCCCCAATAACACAAATGGTCCAGGGCAGGCTTAAGTCCCCAGCCGTAGTCCGTTAACTCATACTCCACTTTGGGAGGAACCTCCGAATATACCTTGCGCTGCACAATCTCGTCCTTTTCGAGACCTCTGAGCTGTGTTGTCAGCATCTTCTGCGTAATGTCCGGTATCAATCGTCGAAGCTCTGACGTGCGTTTCCGTCCAGTCATCAAGTGATAAATAATCAAAGGCTTCCACTTCCCACCCATCACTTCCAAGGCCGCTTCCACGCCTACTTTATATTTCTTTGGAGCACTTGTTTCTCCATGTTCCGTCATTTTTGAACCCCTCCATAATCAGGCTGTATCCTAGGTGAAAACATAATCTTCTTGCTTCTCTTTTTCCATTTATTCAAGCCCATTTCGGGGCCGCCATTTAGGGTACTTCAATGTTCCTATGGCACTTTATTCTTCTTATAGAACATCAAAGTGCGTACTTCCAGATGTTTTCATACCTGTTTATAATAGCATCAGCCATTGATTTATGGCTACAAGACCGTAATCCAGAAAGGTAGTGAAAGTTAAGATGAACGTACTCGTTGTCGTATCCCACCCGCGTAAAGATTCGTTGACCTTCCAGGTAGCTGAACGTTTTGCAAAAGGGCTTACCGAGGCTGGTCACGGTTATGAAATATTGGATTTGCATGGAATTGGATTCGACCCGATTCTTCGTGAGATGGATGAACCAGACTATACCCAAGAGAATCAAGTGTTCTCACCTGAGGTTGAAACCGAGATGAAGCGATTGAAGAAACACGATGCTGTGGTTTTTGTGTTTCCTCTCTGGTGGTGGCATCTGCCAGCCATGTTGAAGGGTTATGTGGATCGTGTCATGAACAACGGATTTGCCTACGGCGCGAACAAGCTCCCTCATCAGCAGATGTTGTGGATCGCTCTTTCGGGTGTGACGGAAGAACAGATGCATAAGCGCAACTATGGTCAATCAATCGCCAATCTGCTCAATGTGGGTATTGCCGATTATTGCGGCGTGTCCCAATCAAGGGTTGAGTTTTTATATGAAACGTTGGAATCCAAGCCTGAGCATTATGAGGCACTGCTGAACCATGCACATCACATGGGACTGAACTATGCCAACGACCCTTCGACGCTATAAAGGCATTATAGCGCTACATCGATACGACGCCTGACGCCGCAACTCCGCTTGAACACGGCAAAAAGGTCGCTCCGAAGAGCGACCCTGTCTGTGTGTCTTGCATTATTTTACGGTCGAGAGAAGGAACTTCTCCAACATAGTGATATCGGTAATACTATGGTTGCAAGCTGTGTTATCCATGCATACGTACTGGGCCACGGAAGAAATGTTGTCCGGCGTATAACTCTTGGTTTTCACGTTGAAAAATCCGAGCTCCTGATGGCGATGACAGAACATGCAATACCCTTTCTTGTTCGTGGCTGTAAGCCGTCCCTCAATTCCGAGGAATCTGCCTTCATGCGGATACACGATGAACAAGCGATCGGTAGCAATGTCGGTCCATCTCAGATAAGTTGTACGTGCATAATCGATGGATTCCAGATCCGGCACTTTGAGCTTCTTTACCTTGGGAAACAGCTTCTGAATCTGCTTCGCGGATACTTGCGGAAATGGAATCAGATATTCTTCCAGCTGGTTCAGATAGGTCTGCAACTCATGTGTCTTCTCATACGTGGATAACTGCTCCAGCAGTTGCTTTTGTTCCGGCGTCAGATCATCGAAGATGCCAACGGCATTCGTACTGACGGTATAACGGACCGTATCCAATACTTTGGGGTCCACGACCGAGCGTAGCGTTTTGAGCAGGAAATCAGCTTGTTTATGAATATAATTGAATTGATGATTATGAATAAATGGTGTTTGCATGGCTTTCAGCCCCTTATTTTTATTAGGAAAATAAAGTAAGGTGCAAAGCCTGCGGGATGAACCGTTATGTTGATATTGATTTCAGGGCAACAATCTCATTTTTGTCGCGCCCTACACAAAGTCCGCCCCTATTCAGGCTTTGCGTAAGGCTTTCTAGCGAACGAGCAATCCGGCATCATCCCTATTGCCACGTCATAACCCCCAATACGATAGATATAACGGAATTATAACAGGGTGGCATAGCGTAGGCAACGGGCTTCGTTCCAGTTTCCTCTTTTCAGGAAATATGATTACATCTCAGGCTTTCTTCCCATTTTCCACGAAATGATCTACTGCTGACTGCTCAATGGCCAGCCCTTCGGTGTAACGCTCCATGAACAAGGCAAATCCATTCACGTCCACACGATTCGGAACAACCTCTTGTCCTTGTGCATCTTTAAACACTTTAGTGGTAAGGTACTCCGCCAAACCCTCGTCCTGTTGCTTATTCACCATGTAGGAAGCCAAAATAGCCATTCCCCATGCGCCGCCTTCGCCCGCGGTAGACATGACCGAAACGGGAATATTCAGTGCGGAGGCACACATTTTTTGAGCGACAAGTGGGGTTTTGAACAATCCACCATGCGCCCATATGTGCTCAATCGTTACGTGCTCCTTCTGTGTGAGAATATCCAGTCCGAGCCTTAGTGCAGCAAACGCAGCAAATAGATGGACTCTCATGAAGTTTGCCAGATTGAAGCGACTCTCTGGAGAACGCACGAACAACGGACGACCTTTCGCAATTCCTGTAATGTTCTCCCCTGAATAGTAGCCGTAGCTCAGTAAGCCACCGCCATCCGAGTCAGCTTTCAGCGCTTCATTGAACAAGACGCTAAATAACTGATTCATATCGGGTTTCATCCCCATCGCCACATAAAATTCACGGAACAAGTCGACCCAGGCATTAATATCGCTGGAGCAGTTATTCGCAAGCACCATAGCCACAGGATTGCCATCAGGTGTAGTGACAATGTCAATCTCAGGGTATACCGCAGATACGTTTTTCTCTAATACAATCATGGCAAAAATCGATGTACCCACGGAAATGTTGCCCGTCCGTTTTTGGACACTATTCGTAGCAACCATGCCTGTTCCAGCATCGCCTTCCGGAGGGCAAAGTGGAATATGGGATCCCAACCTACCCGATGGATCTAACAGTCGCGCACCAGCTTCACTAAGATATCCGGCATGTTCACCGGCAGGGTACACTTTAGGTAAAATATCTATAAGATTCCACGCGTAGCCTCTGTCAGCAATTAAATCGTCAAACTTCTTCAACATAACTTCATGATATCCCCGTGTGGATTCATCCATTGGGAACATGCCTGAGGCATCCCCTATACCAATAGCTTTACTGCCAGTTAAGAGCCGATGTATGTAACCCGACAATGTCGTAATATAATTGATGTTCGTGACATGCTCTTCTCCGTTCAAAATCGCTTGATACAAATGTGCGATGCTCCAGCGCTCTGGAATTTTAAACTGGAATTTCTCGGTTAGCTCTGATGCAGCCTTCCCCGTTGTGGCATTACGCCATGTACGGAACGGAACCAATAACTCCCCTGCCTGATCAAGTGCAATGTAACCCTGCATCATAGCAGAACATCCGATTGATCCAATCTTTTGTATCGTTACACCATATTTTTCCTCAATCTCTTGCTGTAATTGATGATAGGTTTGTTGCAACCCATGAATCATATCATCCAAATGGTAAGTCCAGTAACCGCCAATCAATTGATTTTCCCATTCATAACTGCTGGAACAGATGGTTTTGAAATGGTAATCTATGAGTACAGCTTTGATTCGTGTGGATCCAAATTCAATGCCTAGCGAAGTTTCTCCCCTGAGTATTGCTTGTTTCAAGTTTTGATCCATCATCGTATTCATCCTCTCTGAATTTGAAATAGCTCGATTCGGGAATAGGTGATTTGAATAGCCCAAATCAAGGTGTAAATTTCATGAAGAAAGAGCAGGATTGGAGCTGTAACGGACAATTACAACGTTAATACCGCCTGTACTTCACCACATGCCAATATTTCACCGGTTTGAACAAAACCAAGAGAGTCATAAATTTTCTTCGCAGCTAGATTTTCAGGTTTGTAGGTGAGTTCTACAACTTTGGCTTTTCCACGTGGGAAAGTCCTCGCATACTCAATTGCTTTTACTACGATTTCTTTACCATATCCGTTACCTTGGTATCGCTGGTCAATCATCATCTTGAAGATGCCATAACTGCTATATTCAAAGTTGCCATCCCCGTCATCATAGTACATCGAAATAAAACCTACCATATTGTCTTCCTTATAGACTGCAAAAGTAATAATAATCTGCCCCTCATCTGAGGCAACGTACGCTTCAGCAAGTGCATGTTGGTTCGAGGATATGAATCTTTGTTGGTCTGGAGTGACTTTAAGTTCAATACATTCGATAAAATTATCCTAAGTTATTCTTCTAAATTCCATTTTGAATTCCCTCCTGCACTTGTCATCATTACTAGTTTCTTCTCTATCTAACTGCACTAGTAAAACTCGCTTTAAAAATAAGATCATACACATTGGTGTAAGAATCGTAATACTCAAGTGCCTGTTTTCTTTCTTCGTAAAACGACTTCAACCTCTCTGTGTCTCCAGTATCGACATAAGCGATTAACTCACGACTTGCTTTTTTGTATACTTCTACACTTTGTCTCGCAGGTGCAAAATCAAAGGAGTTATAGTCTAGCACGGGAGTAAAGTTCTCCGGTCGGATTCCCGCATTTGATTCAGCTTCCGCTATGAACTCGTGTAATTTCGAGAAATCTACCGGCTCTTCAAGCAGCACATTGCCCAAAATGTGAACCACTTCCTGATCCATCTTGTTGAATCGCGTTGTAAAGACATGATTAAACACATGCATCTCCATCAAATTTCTGGTGTATAGTAAATAGCTATTAACCAAATGAAGCGTTGAGTTTTTATACTCTACGGAGAATCTCGCACCTCGAAGAATATTAGCCGGGATATATACTCGGCCGTCTATCATTTTTGCTTCGGCTCCTGCCTGTGTTTTGAGTTCCTTTTCATTAAAAATCACGCTGATTTTCTTAGGTGCACTTGAAACGGTATGAGCCATGGAGCAGCTTAATAACGTTACAACAAGTGTAAACATCATCATCTTTTTCACTATGTACAACTCCTCGATAGGAATAATCAGGATATACTTGCATTTCACGTTTTTATCGTACCATTTTATTCAAATAAAGGTAATACACTACATATATGCAATGTTCTTTTTCCACACAAAGAAAGAGCCACCTCCCTGGCCTTCCCCAGTTCAGTGACTCCCTTTTCATAATACATTCATTTCAGTTAAGCAACACATGTTTACATTTACGGTCCCTACTCCTTAACAGCACCAACCACAATTCCCGTTACAAAGTACCGTTGCAGGAACGGATACACGAGCAGGATCGGAAGCGCGCTGATAAAGATCTGCGAAGCCCGAATCGTCCGTTGGGACAGGTTCTTCACCGCTTCTGGATCAAGTTTCGACATGTCCGCTTGTACGATGATCGTCTGCATGAACGTCGCGAGTGGCAGCTTTTCCGCATCACGGATGTAGATGATTCCGTCAAAGTATGCGTTCCAATGCCCAACCATCATGAAGAGTGAAACCGTTGCAATAACAGGTACGGAGACCGGCAGATAGATTTTGATAAACGTCTGAAAGTGCCCTGCTCCATCGATAAATGCAGCTTCCTCCAGATCCTTCGGAACGGTACGGAAGAAATTCAGCAACAGAATGATGTTGAACACCGCAACCAATCCCGGCAGGATCAAGGCCAGCAATGTATTCATTAGACCCAGCTTCAGGATCAGGATATACCCCGGAATGAGGCCACCGCTGAAAAGCATCGTGATGACAAAATACCACAGATAGATGTTACGAGCGCGGAACACCCGCGTCTCTTTGGAGAGTGCATAGGCTGCAATCGTATTGACGATTAACGCAAGCCCTGTACCCAGTACCGTCCGCTCCACGGATACCCACAAGGAGGAGAGGAAGTTGGTATTGGCAAATGTTTTTGCATACGCCTCCAATGTAAATCCAATCGGCCAGAACGTGACGAGACCAGCATTCGCAGGTGCAGATGCGCTAAGAGATACCATGAGCAAGTGATACAAAGGCAGCAAGCAGAGCAGTGAAAGCAGGGTCAGTAACACATTGTTGAATATGCTAAATATGCGGTAAGGCATCGTTTTATGATACATTCGTTCGTCCTCCTCTCTAGAAAATTCGGTATCCGGCGAATCGGTAAGCCAGTCGGTACGAGATCACAATCAGGATCAGGCTGATGACCGATTTGAACAGATTCACAGCGGTAGCGAAACTGAACTGCCCACTAAGCAGACCTTCTCTATACACAAACGTATCGATAATATCGCCTTGTTGGTAAATCAACGGGCTATATAAGTTAAAGATCTGGTCAAAGTTGGCGTTAAGCACATTCCCCAGTGCCAGGGTCGCGATGACGATCCCAATCGGAATAAGTGCCGGGATGGTAATATACATCGTTTGCTTCCAGCGTCCCGCTCCATCCACTTCAGCTGCTTCATAAAGTGCTGGGTTAATGCCGGACAACGCCGCGAGGAAGATGATCGTGTTGAATCCAAACTCTTTCCAGACGTCACTCGCAATAATCGTGAATCGGAACCAGCTGCCATCCCCCAGGAAGAAGATCGGCTTGATGCCGAATACCGAAACCAGGAACTGATTGACAATACCCGTCTGGGCCAGAATGTCGATCAGGATACCGGATAACGTTACCCAAGACAGAAAGTGTGGTAGATACACGAGCGTTTGAATCGTTCTTTTTAGCGCCATCTTCCGTACCTCGTTGAGCAATAAGGCGAAGACAAACGGAATGATTAGATTCATGACAATCTTCGTACAGGCAAAAAATAGCGTGTTCCACGTAATTTGCAGGAAGTAATCATTTTCCCACATGTACCTGAAGTGCTTTAGCCCTACCCATTCGGAATTGAAAAATCCCAAGGCAGGTTTATAATCCTGAAATGCCATCAAAATCCCGGACATCGGAATGTATGAAAATATAAAGACCATAATGGCCGCCGGCAACACCATGAAGTGCAGAATCCATGGCTGTTTGTAGCGTTTTTTTCTCTTTTTTTCCAGCTTGTTCCCAACGTTTGCCTGCGGGACCCGCTTACCCTCCAATTTAGCCTCCATAGCACTGCTCCTGTTCCCAAAAAAAGTTTTTGTGTGTGATGGGGTTCTCTGATATAAATAGTATCAAGCCATACTGAGGTCTGCTATATAACATTGTTAGGCTTGATAGTGTTTTGTTAGGGCCATCCTAGAAGAAGTTGTTTACACACGAATTAGAAGGAGACTTTTTATGTATATATGGAAGCGCTTCATGCCTTTTCAAAATAAAACCAGATCCCGATTCAGTCTATTCGCCAAAATAAATCTGTTAATTGTGGTCTTATTCATCCCCATTCTGATCATGTACACCTACTCCAACAACGTCACCTACGATGTCGTCAGCAAAGAATTACAGATCTCCAACACGAAACAGCTCACGTTCTTGTCCAGTCAGATCGACTCCCGTATCAATCAGATGATGGATTTCAGCCTGATTCTCTCCCGAGATCCGAATGTCAGAGCCTTCAACGGCCTGAACATGTGGGATGATCGATATGACCGGATGCAGACCCGTTATGTAATTCAGGAGAAGATGACGCTTCAGACGAGCGTTACCGATATATGGCCTACCCGATATGCGGTGTATTCACAGCAGAATGAGGATGTCATCGCCAACTACAACCGAACTACCGGATATGATGAGGCGTATTTGAAAAAAAATATGAGCGGACAATGGACCTATGGGGACCAAAGTGCCGAATCACAAGATGAGATGAAATCCTTCTATTGGTTCTTTACAGACTCCCTCGCCCAACCTGGAATGCTCACTGGAAGCAATCTGGTGATTGAAGCCAGCTTCAGCTATGAGAATATTCAGAATATGCTGGATACGTATAAAGCAGGCGGACAAGGCGATCCTTTCTTATATCACAAAGGAAATGAACCCATTCTGAATCGCAGCGCGGACAAGCAGTTATCCGCAGCACTCACTCAGTATCTGGATACGCACTCACCAGAGGATACCACACAGGACGTGGTCGAACTGAACGGAAAGAAATATCTGGTTAGCTCCGTGAAGTCCACCTATCTGGATTGGCATCTGGTTGACGTCATCCCGCTGTATCAGATTTTGAAACCCATCTCGCTCAGTCAGAATCTGTTCTACACCAGTATGATTTTACTACTCGTTGTGGGCATCTCGGCTTCCATCCTGCTGTACCGGAATGTCCAGTATCCAATCAAACAGCTGATCAAAGGCTTACGCCGCGTAGAGCAGGGCGATTATTCCGTTCGACTGCATAGCAAAAACCAGAATGAATTCTCATTCCTGTTCCGCCGATTCAACGATATGTCCCATCAGATTCAGGATCTGATCGAGAATGTGTTCCATGAGAAGATTAGAGCCAGGGAAGCTACGCTGAAGCAATTACAGGCGCAGATCAATCCGCATTTCCTATATAATTGTCTAGGCTATATCATCAACATGGCCCAGATGAAGGACGAACAAGCTGTGGTCTCCATGGCGCATAACCTAAGTGCGTATTATCGCTATACCACCCGTATGGAAAAAGAGACCTCTTCGCTTCAGGAAGAGATCAAGCTGCTGATCAACTATCTGGACATTCAGAAGCTGCGCAATGGCCGGATTGAATATCACATCGATATCCCTGAGGATATGCTTGCCCAATCAGTGCCGCGATTAATGCTTCAACCGATGGTTGAGAATTCCGTCATACACGGTGTGGCGAAGTCCTATTCATCCGGGGAAATCCGAATTACCGGGGAGCGCAAGAATGGTTTTGGCAGAATATACATCGACGACGATGGCCCAGGCCTAAGCCCCGAACAGTACGAAGCGTTGAACTTGAAGATGCAAGAACCACTACAAGAAGAAATGGGCTGCGGCCTTTGGAATACGAATCAACGAATCATGCACACATTCGGAAGCCACTCCTACCTCCTATTCGGCCCATCCCCACTTGGCGGATTCCGAACCGAAATTATCTGGGAGATATCAAAAGAGGATACGGAGCACGGAGATGCTTCTAAGAGTTAAAGTTAATACAAAAAATAAATTGACGATTTAATTTTGAACAAGATCATGTACACGATAACGCAGAGGACAGAAAAAACCTGTAGAAGCAAAGCGTTCGCCTTTATCCCCAGATTTACACATTTAAAAATTCAATCAATAAATCTGGGGGTAACAGCGATCGGAAGGTTATTCTGTCATCGGAGTGGCAAGTGTACATATGTCTGCGTTCAACCACCAAGGAGACAATACAAACATGCAAATGATGATCGTAGACGATGAAGCACACTGGGTCGATAACCTGTCCATGACCAAGCCCTGGCATACGCTCGGGATCGAACATGTGCACAAAGCATACTCGGCACACGAAGCACTGCAAATGATCGACACCCACCCCATCGATATCGTGATCTCGGACATCCAGATGCCCGAAATGACAGGCATAGAACTGATCGAACGCATCCGCATCCGGGACAAAAAAATAAAGTGCATCCTGTTATCTGGGTATTCCGAATTCGAGTACGCCAAAAAAGCCATCCAGTTCGAAGCCGTAGACTATCTGCTGAAGCCGCCCACTGACGATGAACTAATGGGTGCTGTTCAGAAGGCCATCGATCAATTGAACAATGAATGGGAACTGGTCAGCTCACTGACACGGACCCAGTTTACGTTGCGAGAGAATCTCCCCCATTTGCGAGGAAGACTGCTCTTGGGGGCTTTGCAGGGACAACGGATCGCCGCTGCCGAATGGGAGCGGAAGCTCGCCAATTACGCTCTGCCCTTTCATACCGGGGATGCCGCATTAATGTTGGTACGGTTGGAAGAAGAATTCGGACACTATGACAGCAATGATCAGACCTTGATCGAGTATGCGATCATCAACATGGCGGAAGAGATTATGGGTGAGTTTATGGAAGTGTGGGGCGTCAAGGAGGAGCATGGATATCTGGTGTTTCTTCTGCAAATGAAAGATCGCAAAGGTGATATTGGCAAAGAAACCATGCTGGAGAAGCTATCGATTCAGCTTCAATCCAAAGTAAAACAGTTTCTGAAAGGCTCCCTCTCCATCGTTATCACCGAGTGGTTCATCTTTCCGGAACAGATTTACGATCGTTTCCGTCAGGCGTCGGCCTATTTCCGGCAGATCGTTGGGGACGAACGCGAATTTGTCATGCGCGTTAGTGATGTCGAGACACCTGCGGCGCAAGGCCCTTTGGATGTACTGTACACCCCACCAACGTTCATTAGTCTGTTGGAAAGCGGACAGTGGGATGCCGCCGAAGAGAAAATCCTCGCAGTCTGCGCCGAGTTAGACGAGAAATGGTCGGAATCCTGGGAACACTGCATGGAGGCAGGTTTTCTTATTACGGCTTCGTTCACCAATATTGCCCATCGGAACAAGCTGACTCTGACCACTTTAATGGGAAATGATGTCGAGGATTTGCAAAGCGGCGAAGTTTTCGCTACCATCAGCAAATTACGGAAATGGTCGCTCAGCGTGCTCGGCAAACTCAAGGAAGGCACATCCAATGAGATCAAGGATATTCGTTCGGATTATGTGAAGAAGATTCAGGATTTTACAGATAAGAACCTGCATCTGGATGTATCTTTGCGTGTGCTTGCAGATCATGTGAACCTGCACCCAACCCATCTGTCCAAGATCTATAAGATCGAAACGGGCGAAGGTATCAGTGATTATATCTCGCGCCTGCGTATGGATCGAGCCTGCCACAAGCTGGTGACGACCACCAAAAAAGTGTATGAAATCAGCATGGAGATTGGTTATATGGACCCGGCTTATTTTATCAAAGTGTTCAAGCGTCAATTCGGCGTTACGCCGCAAGAATACAGAGACCAGCACAAATAACATGACTGAAAACCGATTTTTTTGAACTTCATTTGAACATTCACTAATAGAGTCCTATGGAAACTAACAAACTCATATAGATGCCCTCCCGCCCAAATTGGTACAGTTACATTGTAGAGGTTGTTCAAAAAGTCCGCTTTTGATTACGAAGGATGCCTAGCGGCATCATCAGCATCGAATATAGGATTCAGCCGAAATAAGCGGGAGGCTTACGAAGTATGTTTCCTTTGGAAACATTGTAGTTGCTCACGTAGCTCTATCTACGCTCCGCTACTCCATTTCTAGCTTCATCCCATCTTCTCGGTACTGAAAACCGGCCTTTTTGAACACGCATTTATAAAGATCATACACCGTAGGGGGATTGAACAATGATCAAATTCAAAAAAACATGGTGGTCACTGCTCATGGTTATCGCGCTCATCACGATCACTGCGTGCGGCAGTGGCGAGACAGCCAGTGACAATGGTACCGATAATACGCCGGGAACTGTCGGCTCAGCGGAAGCAGAAGCTGCTTTTGCCAAAGGAAAATATGACCCACCCATCGAGTTCAGCTCGGTATTGATGCCGAAGAAATACGTGCAAGGAGATACCAAAGAAAATAACGTGCACGATCGCTGGATGCTCGAAACGCTGGGTATGAAGCATAAAGATACTTGGTATCCGGCCAATGACGATCAATACAGACAAAAGCTTCAACTGGCTATCGCTTCTGGCGAGAAGCTGCCTGATTTTGTAACCGTACCGACCAATGCGGTACTGACCAATCAGCTGATCGACTCCGGTCAATTCATCGCCATCGATGAGTTGTTCGATAAGTACGCGAGTCAGACCCTGAAAGATCACGCCGCAGCACATCCTGAACTGTGGTATCCGTTCACCAAGGACGGCAAGAAATACAACATGCCGATCATGGAGTACACCGATAACGACGATACACTGCTCTGGCTCCGCGAGGATTGGATGGAGAAGCTGAACCTGGAAGCTCCGAAAACCATCGCAGACCTTGAGAACATCATGGACAAATTCAAAAACGAGAACCCGGACGGTCTGTCTCCAGACAAAGTATTCCCGCTGGCAATCTCGCTGAAAAATAACACCAACACCTGGATGGGTCAGCTCGACTGGTTGTTCGGTGCATACGGCACAATCGAGGAGCAATGGAACAAAGACGCGAACGGTAATCTCGAGTACGGCTCCGTTAACCCGGGTGCCAAACAAGCTCTTGCCAAGCTGGCTGAATGGATGGATAAAGGTTATATCCACGCTGACTCCGCTCTGTGGGACGAAGGCAAATCCGCTGAAAGCTGGACAGCTGGCAAAGCGGGCATTCTGCCTGGCGCCAACTGGGTACCGGACTGGCCTGCCCCTGACCTGCTGAAGAACGTACCTGGCTCAAAATATAAAGCTTACCCTGTTCCAGCTGGCCCAGACGGCAAGATCGGTACGAAGTGGCAGAACTCTGGTGTCAACGCAAGTATCATGATTAACAAGGATGCGAAGCATCCAGAAGCCATCTTCCTGTACTACAACTACTTGCTGGATAACCTTGCGAACCCGAAAGCGGGCAGTGAGTATGAATACGGCTTCGCCAAAGGGTACGACTGGGATATCATTGACGGACAACCGACCAGTGACAAAGAGAAGATCAAAGACTTCTCCAACGAATTCCCTTTCCTGACTGGCCCAGCACGTATCCCGGATCTGTACATGAAAACACTCGTGAAGCTGGCCAACGGCGAGAAGCCTGAAACACCTTACGAGAAACAAATGGCCGAATTCCGTAAACCGGAAAACTGGTATGCTGGTAAAGTCGTTATGTCCCAAATTGACGTCCGTAAACAAAACTATTTCACTGGCGCTGCAACACCAACCATGGTGTCCAAATGGAACCTGCTCCGTCAGTCCGAGATGGAAACCTTCAACAAAATCATCTACGGCAATCTGCCGATTGATGCCTTTGACCAATTCGTCGCCAACTGGAAATCCAACGGCGGTGATCAGATCACGCAAGAAGTGAATGATTGGTTTAAATCGGTAAGTGCGAAGTAAGAGTTGGATTTTGGAAAAGTAGAGATTATAAAAACAGCCGAAGCGATAGTTACACGCTTCGGCTGTTTTTTAGGTAGAGATTGAGGTCGCTTCCCCCAATTTAGGCTTCGTGTTAGTGGATTAAACCTTCGTATCAATCTCCTCCGGCATCGACTGACCCAGCAAGGAAACTGTGAGCTGAATACCGTCCCTCAGTCCTTGCATATACAACTGCTCATTCTCTATTCCTTTGCTGACAATATAACGATTCTCCCACTCGGCATATTCAGGTGTCTGCTCGACATCTTTGCTAGCAAACAAAGCTTCGAACGCTTCTTCTGTTTCCCCACGTACACGACTCAGTTCAGGATCTTGCCCAATCTGGGCAGACACCTCTTCCAGCCTTACCTGAATCGCTTGTTCCAACCACGGTGGAAAATTCATTGTTTCTCCTCCCTACGCATTATGTACCTCACTCATCATCGTACCACTCGGCTATGTCTCGCCTTTATTTCACTAACTCGTGCCACCAGTTCGTCCACCCTTCGGCTCTGTTCTTGCACTTCAGGGTTGTCCCATAACGGAATCGCTTGCTTCAAGGATGCCTCACCAAGCTGATTAAGCTTGCGCCGTTCCTCTTCTAATACATCAAGCAACCGCCTCATACTTCCACCTCTCTGATGGGTCTAAACTGCGCCATGTCTTGTTAAGACTAGACGTGAGCAATCATTTTTAATGTGAACATCCATTCCTCGATATTGTATACCTAACATTTTTGTCTCATCCGAATTGTAAGATAAAATATGATCGTTTTAATGCGGGGATCGAATTAAAATAAAAAAAACACCGATATAAACCTTCGGTGTCAACAATAAAATCGACTCTCAGATTCCGGTCTATTCTCGAAAATAAGAATCGAATAGAGAGAATTGCTTTTTACATTGTGTATACTAGTTGGAAATCTACTAAGCCAGTCTTTCAGTTTGAAAGGTTAACTAGCGAAACTCATTGGAATGGTGAGGTATTTCTCCCCCTCGAACCATTCCTCCATTCAAGCCACTCCTATTCGAATAATATATCTATATCTAAAGATAGTCACTTCTCAGAACCCTCATCACTGCTTCTCATATCAATGCCTTCAATTAAGCTTACTAGTTCTTTTAATCTTGTTCTTCTCAAACTTACTACATCAGACATAACAAATTTAAGAAGTGAAATCACGTAAGTCATCATAACTATTCCTATGATATGAACCGATAATACTGTTAGTGTTTCGGGCATTAGACTTATATTTTTGAATTGGGTGATGGCATACTGGTTCCATATTGGTATAAAAAGTCCAACAAATATACCTGGAACAAAAAAAATAGTGAGTTTAGTATTTTCAATTTCTTTATTAAGAGCATTAATTATTTTAGTACAACTTTTCGATAGGTTTAGCCCTTGTTCACTTTCTAAATATTTCTTTAATTCATTTTCCTTATATAGATTAAATTCAGAGCCACCCCACATTTTTTCATCTTGTTTCAGTCCATATTCAGAAAGTACGATTCTCTTAGCTTTTTTGTTCACAAGGTATAATCCCACAAATGTTAATATAAGGTAAATTGCAGATCCATAAAGCCTATAGTCAATAGGAATAAATAAAAATGCAAAACTAGTTAACAATAACAAACTAATAAATCCAAACCAATGTATCTTCATTTTCTTGAATACTAAATTATAATTACCTAGTTTCTTGATATAAAAATGAATTATCTGATGAATCAACTCAATCAGTACCTTTCTGCTCAAAGTTTTAAAATGCATATTTCTTAATGATGAACTTGGTATCGCAACGACCGACATGTAAACAAATATAACTGGGCCTTTCTGAGCCAATTAATAATTAATCTAACCTTGTCTTTCAAGATTATTCAATTCAAGGAAGTCTTTAAGTTTCTCTGGAAAAATTAACGTCCCAAATTCAGATGTTTCTTTGATTATTCTCCAGATTTTCGCACTATTTTTATCGTCCGAGCCGTAGCCTAAAACAGACTCTAATTTCGGAATGTTGAAATGTATCTTTTCAAAAGAGGCCTCTTTAATCAAACTCCAATTTGTGGTTATCATCCCCTTTTTAGTTCTTTCACTTAATGGTTCTCCTTTTGAATTGAACGCTCTGATATTTGTTAATTCAGTATTATAGATGTCACTCTCTTTAAGTTCTTCAAATGTTTGAAAAGAGAGCTTTGTTAAGAAGTCTTCTTCAAAGTCAAAATCGTTGATAGCGAAATAATCTATTCCAAAGTGCTTGCAAAGTTTGATTAAGATTAAAGCAGTTATTTTCCCATGATGAGGAATTATAGCAATGTTGTTAAAATTCAAATAGGTCTCTGAGTATTTGTTATCACCAGTTAGTTCTAATACTTTTCTTCTAATAATCTCCTTATAGGTCATTAAATCATTTGGACCTTCTACAAGAAGTACTTTCTTACTGAATATTATTTTATTTAAATTCGGTTCAATTAATTTAATATAGTTATTGTAGTCATCAATTTCAGAGAGCATTTCATCAAAAATTCCTTCGTTTTCTTCAGTTTCGAGAAACTCATTATTCTGTTTGTTGTATTTAAGTACCGTTTGTTTACTTTCTTCATTAAATTCAAAACGAATCAACCCTCTAGTATCAAAAATATCTAACATCTTATCAGAATGTGTAGTGTAAATTACTTGGTGTCCTTTTTCTGCTAGCCCACAAAGAACAGTCTTGTAGAAATATTCTTGATGGTTCTCATGTAAAAAGCTTTCAGGTTCTTCAAATAAAAAAAGACATTTATCAGTCTCATTGCTCTCTGCAATTGCTTGGATAACAGCCATGACAAACATAGAAATATAGCCATCTCCAAAATGACTGATCGGTATTAGGTTTTCCATATCTCCATTAAGGCCAATTTTGAACATCATCTCTAAAAATATTTCCTCGTATTCTGGTAATCCAAATTCTATATGACACTGGTTCTGTCTTAAGTTAGTTATATAATTAGTTTGTATACTATTTAAAAATTCTCTCAAAGTAGAGTCAGCCATTACCTTATCAGTAGAGGTCTGTATTTCATCTTTAAATGAAGCTTTTTTCCCTGCCATGATGCTATCTTTATCAACGATACTTTTGATATGTTTCGCCAAAAATGAGGATAAGTTTCCCCAACTTGTTTTTTTTGTTGATATTTCTTTTTTAATTTCATGAAAGTTTATGTAGAATATTTTATAATATTTTGCTGCACCAAATGAACTAAATATTTGTCTTGTCTTGCCCCAGTCCTCGTAAGAGTTAATTCTAGCGCTTTCTATTTCATTGCCATCAAGTTCGATTCTCAAAAAATGGTATCCAGTTAGATTTGCTATCTTTCCATCTACTTTTGTTTCGCTACTACTAATCAGTTTTGTCGCTATGGCAGGTATATTATCATATCTACGGTTATGAAAATCATTAATTGTAAAACTATCCTTAGTAACATACCTTTCTGTTATTCCATATAAAATTGAATTCAAAAAATTCGTCTTACCTGCATTATTGTATCCCACTATTGCTACTGGTTTTTTATAATCTTCTTTAGGAAAATTAACTGTAACTTCTTGTTCTCCAAAAGATCTGTAATTTTTAATTTTTATACCCTCTATCCGAATATGGCTCATACATATTCCTCCTTAATGAGTTTACTTGTAAATTTAGGTAAATACGTTGTATTACGGATTAGCCCGGATCGAGTTCGGATAATTGATTTTGAAATTTACCGATAATGCCTTCTAAACGTCTAATAAGATCATCATATGTAACAATATCCATTACATTTTTATATTTTCTTTTGATAACTTCCAAATCTCGAAGTTGTTCGCCATTCAATTCCTTTTCTCTTCCAAGAATAATGATAGCACTAGGACTTGTAATATTAATCTCGAAACCATTCGGAAGGAACTCCCTATATTTATTTGTTAAATCTTTTTCACCTTGTCTTCCTGACTTGTTCAAATGAAACAAATACTTTTCTACTTGCATAATAGTACCTGATAATTCTCTAACCGGAACATAATTATCTCTATATGTATGTTGAGAAATCAAAGCATTATAATTCGGTTTCTTTATTTCAACAACATCAATATTCCCACTTGAGTCAATTAGCATATAGTCTAACCTTCGTTGCTTTAAACTATATTCATCTCTGAATTTCACTTCTTTAAATACTTGGATATATTTAGGGTAAATCAATAACAAGACGTCTATAATTTCGTTTTGCCAATCTGATTCAGTGTAGCCATTTTCATTTTTTAGCATATATTTAAGACGTTCCAGTACATATTGATACTTTTTAACTTCGTACTCAGCAAATGTCGCATTTAAGCTTGACTTAATACTCTTTCCCACTAACTTCTTAGACATGTAAGAATTGTATTCTAATACAAACTCTCGTTTTGTATTTACATATTCCTTTAGTATCTGACTAATTCTAGCTTTGGAATATTTCCGTACTTCAGTGGAGTTGGGGAATATTTTCAATAGTTTATTGAACTCTTCTACTGGTAAATCCGATTCTTTGGGTCCAATAGATAAATCTCCTTCTATGACATCAAAAATTCGTCTGAAAATAGAGATATTGTTGAATGTCTTAAACATATTAATTTGGAACTTTATATTTTTGTGGATTAGTAATTCATTCTCTATTCTAATTGCAGTTTTCTTGACTCTAAAATAGTCACCTTCTAACTTGGCGAAGGAAAATTGCACTTCTTCTAATATAGTAAATTCTTCTAAGTCAATCTCCTTATACAAATCATTTTTCTCAAAATAAAAGGTTTTGCCAATAGCTATCATCTCATTATCATCAAATTTTTTTGTTATCCAATGGAGCCCATCTCTTGGAGTATATTGAGCTATAATTTCATCACCAATCACTTCAAATTTAATCATAAAGCCTCCTTTAACTTCACTTCACCATGAGCGTTATTTACATTACATAATTTGAAATTATTATTGAAAACCTAAACACAAATTCACCTGTCCGTATGCCCTGAAATTCAGATTCTTATAACCCCATCTATATTAGCCACAATACAGTCTTCTGATATACTCCTAAGTATGCAGAAAGCCTATGATAGATGCGTTAACTTACTTTTGATTTCTGATTTTGTTAAATTCGATAGTTCTTTAATTAGTTTATCGGCTTCTTCTAAAAATGCGTTAAGATAATCAAATTTCATGACCATTATGCAAGGTGAATGAGAATTCTCAATAGATATATCCTCTAATAAAAATCCTCTTTGTATTGCTTCAAATTTCATTTCACTATGTTCATCCAAATAGCATTCAAATAACTCGCCTTCAACAAGAATGATAGGAAAAACAAAGTTGTAAGCATCGGAATTATTACTATTCAGAATGTATTTTGATGCTTTAAGCACACCTGTAACTGCTTGATAAGTGTCTATTTGATTGTCTTTGAAGCCCTGTACAAAGTTATAACCGACTCTCCCTTCTTTGTTAATCCAAGGTATATTTTCGAGTTTGTCAAGCTTTTCTATAAGTATCCCTCTTGATGAGTCAGAATTATAAGAAAATGAAAACAGTTTATTACGATGATTCAATGTTTCAGCCGATGTAAATAGAACGTAAGGGTATGATTTAGAAGACTTGCACTCAAATACAAATGAAATATTCAGTAAACCTGTAATTTCTTTGTATTGCGACACTACATCAATTTCCCTAAACCTATTAGTATCTTGATCAATGTAATATGCAGAATTTCTAGTGAAATAGTCAGCTTCATTCATTCTTTTGCCTAATTTCATTTCTAAAGAATAACCATGTCGATTTAACCATTCCATCAACTTTGAGTTCACATTTTTCTCTTCTTTAGACATAAAATTACTCCTTAAGTTTAGTCACATAAAATGTTATAGTTCTACAAAAAAATTTAGTTGCATTAGAATTCCTTAGTTATTCTGATTACCTAGAATCAAACATTTCAATTAAAAAAGACTCAAATGCCGAGCAAAGATTTATTATCAATAAGTTAATTAGCATTTTTGTCTTATCATTATTGCTAGTTATCATATTAATACATTCGTTTACTTTCACTTCAGTTTTTAAGAGGTATGTACTGCATGAATACAACCCTATTCCGTCCAATATACGAACTATTTATATGATAACTCATGTTATTATATTTGCGAAGATAAACATCCGTGGAAAAGGACGATTTAGCAGAGTATTTGATCCCCCATGACATACGATCCAGTGGAATTTGAATACGCTGAATATTTTTCGTACTAACATGCGCGTAATCTCTGGGTTGTTCGTGCGCTCATATGACTCAAGTAGCACCCGAATGTAGCTTAGGTCTATCCCGTTTTCCAGCAATGAGTACCAAAAGAGTGTCTCAGGACATGTATACTTACCTATTTCACAATTTCTGCACGTCGACTTGCTTCTTTGAAAACCTTCTGCACACTCCGCTTGGTAAAATACGATTAGAAGATTGCCCCGGAAACAACCAACGATTGGATGTATATTCACCTATGCATTTCTGCACAAAATCCCTAGCGAGATTTGAAAGAAGCGTCCCTGATCCTTTTGCCCCTTTCCCTGTCTCACGATGAGTGTTTGCCTTTCAATATCTAACCGCTGCAACACAGACGCACAACTTCACCTACTACGAAGCCCAGAAAAATATACTGCACCCTCGTAACTTTTACGCCTTCTGCAACTGTTCTTTGCTCCACTGGTTGTTTACTTACTAGCATTTCATTCGTAATGAAACAACACACTTACAAATAACGGAAAATACTGATAAAATATAATGGATAATGAAGTTGTTTTCATATGAAACTGTATAATTAGTAGTACAACATAAGGACGGTGTTTATTTGATTTTCAAGAAGCTAATAATTAGCGTCATCACACTTTGTATTCTAATCATATTGGGTTTTCTGAGGTGGGATAATCTTGAATCCAGCGTAGACTTTCATTATAAGTATGATCGATGGGCTGGTCAGAAATGGGTAGAGTTCTATCCGCCGCTAGCTGCTTCATCCAACAGCATGGAGTTTCCACTTATATATAGGGATGAAATAAATCAAAATGATATAGATAAATATTTAGGAAAACAAGCTCTCTCTGGAGAGTTAGTGAATAAGTGGATTGAAAGAACAAAATTAACGGATGGATATATAGGTCTATTATTATTGAATATTCTAGTGGTCATTTACAGTTTCTTTAAAATATTTATTTTGAGAGTAAAAAAAAATAGGATGATCTTGATCTCCTTCAATATGCCGAGGCACACGTTGCCAAAGGGCGCACTAACACAAAGACAGTAGTCCCCAATAAGGAGCTACTGTCTTTACTCCTTTTAGCTAACCACACTTATTATCACTGATATATAGAAGTCATCCGCGAGCCATTGGCAATGCTTTGAATATCTATATTGAGCGTTTGCCAGTCTAAACATATAAATTCCATCCCACAACAAAAGCAGCCAAGATGAAAGCCGAGATGCCAGACATGATGTACATCACCTTTTGCTTTTTGCTGTAACTGTTCTTCCGCAGTTTGTAAATAAGCAAGCCAAGATACGCGACTGCCAGAACCACATAAAGTAGGTTAAACATTAAATTGATGCGTATCGAAGAATGAGCGGGATAATTTGGAAGTCTTGTGTGTATGACTAAAAGGTTAAGAGGAAGTAGCGCACCTGCAACATTAATTGCAAGATGATATTTATTCAAATCTATCCGAGGATTTCCTCGTTTATTTCGTTTGTAAAGTAGTAGCATCCGGATAAAATAGACGAGCAAAGCTGTCACACTGAAAAGAATGGCTAGTATGACAGGAATAAGAGATATCTTAATCAAGTTTACCTTTAAATTCGATACAGGCAAGTAATCAATATAAGGAGTGACTGAAATTTTCTCCACAATACCATTATGCTCGACAACATTATAAGATTTTGCTAGATCAGCTTTTGAAAATTTCGTTATATCAAGCTGTCTGAATAAATCGGTAAATCTAGCGGCAGGTCGTCGTGCGGATTGAAAATATCCTCCCCCCTCTGAAGTAATAATATTAGAATTTACGTTATCGCCAAAAATCTCTTTGATAAGCCCATAATAATAAATTTCTTCAAAAGACTGGTTTGTCATGACCACCATCCCAAATTTAGATTCGGGATCAAAGACAAGTTTGCTGGAGAACCCTTTCAGATTCCCCTCATGCATCAGTGTAGGCACCCAATATTCCATCTCAACGAACCCATGCGCAAATCGCGGAGTAGAGGTCCCCTCATAATAGAGACTTGTTGATAACATTTCGTTCAACGTATCCCTGTTCTTAAATAATACATTGCTATCATCTACTGGCATCAACGCTGCAAGGAATTTCCCTAAATCTTCTGCTGTCCCCATCGCTGCACCTGTAGGATAAAACGTTACGTATACTCTGTTCTCAGGGATTAGTTTCAAATCTTTTGTATACCCTTCAATCTCATTCCTTCTCTGTACTAGGTCTGGACGATCTCGCCCCGTTGGATGAACCGTAGTGTCGTTCATATGAAGCGGTTTGAAAATATGTTGATTAACATATTCATAAAAAGGTTGTCCACTTATCTCTTCCACGATGTAACCAGCTAGACCAATGCCGTAGTTCGAATAACCCACGATGCTATTCGGTTTATAGATTTGTTTCGGCTCATTTTTACGTAGCGTGTCTCCCAAATCAACATTTTCATTCTCGTCGTAATAATACACTTCCGTGACTGTCTGATCTTCCCAACCCGCATTGTGATGCATCAGGTTCAGTAGGGTAATCGGTTCATCGTATTTGAGCTTTTTGAAGAATCCCTCTGGCAGGTATTCTCTGATATCGGTCTCCAAATCGAGCTTACCTTGTTCGACAAGCTGCATCACACTTGTATAAACCAACAGTTTCGAGATGGAAGCCCATTCAAACACAGTAGAGGTATCTGCCTTTCGCTGATTCTCAATATCCGCGTAACCATATGCCTTATTCACAATGGTTTCACCGTCTTTGATAGCCACAACCGAAACGGCAGCAGTATACTTCTCATACGAGGCAACATACGCATCAATCGTTTCCTCTAAATTGGATAAAGGAATCCTGGATGGTGTAGTCTCAACCTGTTTCTCATCAGCGTGGGCAGGTACTGCTATTGCCATAATGATAAATATGTATGAAAGAACACTAGCGATTACCTTGTTTACCGTGTGATGTCCTCGATTCATCTGCATTAGCTTCTCTCCTTTTATATTAAAATGTTAATTACATATTCTTGTTCTAACGTATGCGTTTTCAAATGAGTCCACATGAATCTAAATTATTCTCAAATGCAATTACACTCCATTCAAGAAATAGGTCGCGGAAGTTCACCTTTCCAATTAACGATGTTTATCTCTTTGTCTTTCAAGAGGCACCAATCAATCATTTCTCCTATCAACTTTGGCGTGATGATCTCATCGCTCCATTGCGGTGTTAGTACTCTTCTGTATCCTATATATTCTGTTGTCCAGCCTTCGAATTCTTCTCCGATGATGACTATAAATGGGGGCTTGTTCTTAATACTGTGTTGTCCCACTTCATAAGTGACGATTAACTTCTTATCCTCAGAAACGATATGTAATTTGATTATCCCTTCGTCGTCAATATCCGGATCAACATACCAATAAAACAATCGATTGGAGCGAACGATTTTACGTTTATATTTTTTTCTTACGCCCATAACTCACCTCGCATATTTCTTTTTTCTTTTGATCGCAGTATTTGGTCATTTAACCAAGACACAGTTAGAGTAGCTTTGGGATCTTATATCAAATACCATACGGAGTTTAAAGAGTAGTACTTTTGTAGAAATCAATTACTCTATCAAAGATCTCGATCTCTCGTTTTTTTATGTCCGGTAATGTCTCGCTATGCTTTACAATATGATGTACATTATCTGCTATAGACTCAGCTTTATGAATTCCCACATATCCTGGTACCAGTTCATTAAGGTAATGGAAGTATCTCATTTGAGGTTCAATCATGCGTAGGTGTTTATCAAAATTTCTTCTGGATCTTGTCTGATCCATCTCCTTTCGCTTGCGCAGTTCATCTTCTTCCGCCCAGAATAGTACATAAGCATCCAGTAATGATATTTCATTCTCCAATAATTTCTTTCTAAAAAAGTTCGCTGTTTCATCTAAAGATAGATGCTCATAACCATATATCCAGCTGTACCACATCTTAAATACATCGCCATCCAAAATCACATACTCATGTTGTTGATTCTTCTCATATGCTATATGCCATCTATCGATTTGTCTCTCCAGCAACCACATCATAAGTTCCTTACCTTCAAGTTGAGGAGATTCAAAAAGGAACCCTGTTTCTTGAACAATATATGCATCATATTGTGTAGCGAACTGCTGACAAGTCGTACTTTTACCTACAGAACTGGCACCTTCGAGACAAATTATCGTCATTGAAATATATTACCTCCAGATATTACTCACAAAATGATTAATCAACCTTCACTGGCTCTTAAGTGATCATGTTGAATTTCATATTAGACTATGCATTGTAGATTTCTTTGATCTTCAGCCATGTTTCATACCAAAATGTTTTTCGTTTAAGAGGTTTTATCACCTTCATTTGTACTTCTTTTCGCTTCAAATAAACCGTGCCATCCACTTCGATGAGTCTATCGCCAAATAAAAATACAATATCCTTGCATTCCTTGTGATACTGGTTCTCTCTTGTTTCTGACCACTCCGCTTTTTCAATAGAATGCCGTTTTCTCATTATGTAAGATCCTCCTTTAAGGAAACACCACTATTTACAGCAAAAAGGAAGCCTGCCCCACAACATAAACACTTTGTTATCCGATGATGAGCCTTAAGATTCGTATATTTCTTGTTCCAATTCTTCATTATATGAATTTGTATACAAATCCACATCAATCTCAGCATGAATCATATTAACGAATTCAATAAAATCAGAATCGAAATAAAGAGCAGGAGTTTTGCCCTCTTCTATTCTTATTACAATGAAAAATTTCGTAAATAATCGATGTTCAATCCGGATTGAATTGATTTCTTTCACTTTATTTTTTAATAAATCGACTACTTTTGTTAATTGGTGATTTACATCTAATGATTCTTCATACTCCGTACCTAATGTCCATGATGTTTCTTTTATTCGATGCTTTTTGTTAATTATATCGCCTTTGTAAGCCGTATTCGTAGGTTCAATTTTAAGTATTGAACTTACATAATTCGGATCGAATTCATCTCCAAACAAGCTAAAATAAGCCATTACTTCAGTTTTGTCTTTCAGTAGTTTCACCTCTTTGAGAATTGATGTGTGGATCTCACCTACTCCAACTCTTTTAATACAATTTCACATATTATTCTTGTTTCCATTGATGTGATTCGTGTAGTTTACCAGTTTCATAAAAATACTTTAGTACTTCGAGTATGGGCATTAATTCTATACAAATATTATCGGAATAATTGCCTAACTGACCACCAATCACTAAAGAAATTTCACCGTTTCCCTGCTTGTCGTTCATAAGCGTATATATATTATCATCCATTGTAATAGACACAACAAAATATTCCGGTCCGCCTCCAACTAATGCTGAATCTGTGTCTGAAACCTCCAAAAAAACTAATGTAAATTTATCTCCGTCGAGTTTTTTCAAAAAACGCAAACTGTCTAGCCATGTAGGATTCATAACGATCTCTTCATTAAATGTGGTCCCGTTCCGTTCATCAATGCTAATAGAGTTTATCATTTTTTTTATCCTTTTTAGATCATTTTATTGGTTTAGATCCTCCATCTTAAATGCTTCACTATAGAATTTACGCAGCTTGGTTGAATTATCATTCCACTGAATAAGCTTACCATTGATAATTGGGACCAATACATCCAGACACCGATGTCATCATCCTCCCTTACCGTGGACATCCACAATTAAATAACATTTATCACACATATCCATCTTCAGGTTCACCAACATCAAAGCCCAACACTTTTGACGCTTCCAACTTAAATGCTTCTATCCAAGAAGCCCAATCCTCGCTATTCATCTGCGCATAAAAGGATAACCCACTAGGCTCAACGGATGCTTCAATAAATACATCATCCTCTTCAGTTCCAAACCAATATGGAATTCCACTTTTATAACCGATCCACCCTGGCATACGCTCATATACTTTAGCAACTTTAGCCCATACCTCATCAGGCAGGTCATAACTTATATTTAGGTTGCAATTATGAGAATTTATGTTGTTCATTTACATTCTCTCCTTTTACCTTGGACGTATATCAAGATTTTCAAAATTCAGTTATGTAACTCTAATCTCTTCAAGTCTATAATAATATTTTGTTATGACATCATCTATCTTTATGTTCTTCCTCTAAATGTAACGGTAAGTGACGTTGTGATTAGCTGACCATCATAGTTAATTTTCATTCGTATTACGTCTCACTCTCATTAATGGATCTTTACGGAGATGAATCACAAAGTCTTGATTCGAAGTATGATATACAACGTTACCAGGCTCTACTCGAAAAAACTCTTTATTCGCATCTTCTTCTGATACGGTGCGAATTGGTGCAACCACATCTACGATTTTTTTTGTTATCTTCCTCATGATAATGAATGATAGAAACCAGAACAAATTGGTCAGGGAAAAGTTCTCTAACTTCTTGCCATTTCATGTGTCATACCTCCTGTTATTCGTAGTGGTTCAACTTTCTATCATTTTAACATATAGATTAGTCAAATTAATTAACAGCTCGGCGACAAGCGAGTATCATTAGGGTTTAGTCTCACCTTTTCTAGGCAGCAACTCATAAATCGCTTATGCCACAGAAGTATTTAAAGGAGTTTAGAATTAAAAAAAAATTGAAAATTGTCAACCTTAGATGAGTAAAGAAAACAACGCCCCGTCTTTTTAAACGAGCGTTGCTTTTCATTGTGCTTAAATGTTAGCTTTTCCTAGTTCACAACCAGCGATTATCACCTTATTTTACAGTATCGTAAAGCTCTGTCATTCGGTCTGCTAATTCCGATTGCGGCTCCATCCGCTGATTATTCATAGTGGTAGGCGTCATATTTAACATTTTTTTCCCCTGCTCAAACATAGTGACATAGAACAAAACCCCCGTTGTATCTTCTTGGTCAGGATCAATTACGATTTTTAAGTGGCGAACCTTTTCAATCCATTCCTTAATTAGTGCTTGATCTGTAGTTGTTTTTTTAGTGCCATCACTGCTCATCATTCTAATAGAATCAACCTGTGTAATATCCCCGGGATAGAAGGTTTCTAATTCTTTTGGTTCTTTGCTTACTTCCACCTGATCGGACTGACTAGAACTCTGACATGCGCTAAGAAACAAAGTCAACAACGAAGCACAAATTAAGGTGGAGAGTAAATATTTTTTCATCATATTCCCCCCTTAATCATTAAACGATTTTCGCATTTAAATTGTTCCACATTTTAACAAAAATTAAAATTAAAAAACTCATTTTATAAAGGTTAAATCAGATAAATTTGCCCCCCATATGTAAAATAGGAGGAGTCACAGCGGAACTCCCCCTCACCCCAACAACGCCTGCTCAATCTGATCCACAATCCCGTTAATCCCCATCGGCCCATAGCACCCAATCCATGTCGCAGCATCTACCGAGTGTATATGCTGATGCTCATCTGTATCAAGCATTCCCCAGACACTTTGCTCTGTCGCGGATATGCCATCCTGCATAAGCTCATTACTCAGCAAAAAGTAATGACTGGCTTGTACAGCCGGTAGTCTATCAACCGAGATATGATAGGCCGTGTCGGCGGTATCGGATACAAATAACGGGACAGGCAGACCCAGATCACGATATAACACAGCACCTGTACGATGAGCAGCAGAGTGAACCCGAACGAGAGAGTCGAGCGGACGGATCAGGGCTACACTTTTACCTGCCAGTACCGGAGCCAGTTCTTCAGACAGCAAAGCAGTACGTCGATGATAATCCGCAAGTATTTGTTTGGCCACTGCCCGCTTGCCTGTCAGTTCACCGAACAAACTCAGGATGGTCTGCCAGCTCTCATTACGCTTGAACATGATTACTGGAGCAATTCGGCTTAACCGTTCAACATGTTGATCATGTACCTCGGTACAGATAATCAGATCCGGCGACAATCGTTCTACAGCAAGCAGATCAGGGTACTCATACGTCCCAAGTAATTCGGTACCTTGAAGTCCTGCCCGGATGTATTGAGGGAAATTAACCACCGCACTTCCCGATCCTACACTTCCTGCTGGAGATAATCCAAGCGCGAGCAAATGGTCGGCATATTGAACATCCAATACGGCGATCCGCTGCGGTGATTCAGTAACTTGATATTCACCTCGCATATGGCAGATCACCGGACCTTGGGCCGACTCGTATGAAGAAGCTGTGCGATTCCGCAGTAAGGCTTGAGCATACTTTTCATCTGTTTCCGAAGTGGCAGCTAGTCTGTAACGCAGTGGAGGAACGCCATAATATTTCTTAAACGCCCTGCTGAAATAATACATGTCTCGGTAACCCATTTTGTCAGCAATTTCCCCAATGGAAGCATCTGTATGGAGCAACATTCGCGATGCATTCTCCATCCGCAACTGGATGACGTACTCCATCGGCCCGAGCTGCTTCTCTTGTTTGAATCGTCGCTGCAACTGCCTTACGCTGCATCCAGCGAGGGCTGCCAGCTCTTTCAGTTCCAGATTGTGGCGATAATGCGATGATATATAGGACACGACAACATCCACCATGTCGGACTCTGCTCCGCCTTGACCACGTTCATACTCCATGATCAGTTCGTAGATCATCCCCTGGAGCAACGCATTGGCATGAAAACGCTCCAGCCCTTCACCGCGACGCCATTTGGCAACGATTTTTTCCGCATTCTGAATCCATTCTGCCTGAGTCACAGGGTTCTGAATAAACGAAGTTTGCAGCGGGTGTTTGCGATACGAGGGCAACGCATGGGAGGCTCCTTCCATGGAAGAAGCCTTATACCTAATCACGATATAATAAAGTTCGTCTGATCTGGCCGTCAGTGTAAAGGATGTTCCCTTCGCCACATGACAAGCAAAAGAAGCTCCAATGTGGCAAACTTCACCATTCATTGCAAGCTCCCCTTCCCCGCCTACCGCCAGCAGTAACACATTTGAAATTAATTCGGTTTCGTGAAGAACACTGCCAGTCTGCAAAGTACCACTATATCCGTCGATCATCTTGATCGTCGTATCACTCCATAGACTTGTCTGTTCTTGCAGCGGCATTTCTCTCATCTCCTGACAATCGCATAGGTAAATTGTTGCTGTTGTCATTTTAATTGAGATTCTTTCTCATTGTCAATTTTCGGACATTTGAGACAATATTCCCCTGACATCTGGTAATAGAAACAGCAGGTGATCCGCTCACTTTTGGCAACATGCACATTGTCCTTACAATCGGTGAAGCGGGTTAACGGATTCTTCCTCTCACCAAATACCTCCCCGGATGCCACCTGTGTTAGATAGGAAAAGTCCTCTCGAATGATCTTACTTTCCTGCTCTGTCTCGCCTTCATCAGGAGCGAATAGTCGGCCAATCCGTACCATAATATTCTCCCAGAGAATGCTCATCGAAAGGGGTGCAATCGCAGCAAGTGTCTTTAACAGAGGTGTCAGCTGTACCGCAAACATCTCCTGAACCGCTTTTTCCCGCCAAACGTTCCTGTCTCCAGTCAGTTCTTCAGCCTGAAGCTCGTTCACCGCTAGAAAAGGAAACCGTGTACCCTCCTCATGTTCTTCGAGCTTTGGATGATAGAGAAAGCTGTTCTCCAGCTGAAAGGTTACATGCTGATGATGAAACGTCATCGCGGTCACGAGCGGAGTCGTCCATAGATAGCCAAGCCGCTTGGCTAGCATGGAGGCTGCGACTTTCATGTCAGGCGCATCGATATAGTTCTGAAACCAGTGGATATACTCTCGACACGCCTCTTCGTCATGCAACTCACTCAAAGCAATGGTACGGACACTATGTTCAGGCGGCTCACCAAGCAAAATCGAATAATCCTCTACCGTCTCTTTCCATAAGTCTGTCGAGAGATATCGGTTCATATTAGTTCGATCCGAGCAGGGCTTCTGCTGCCTGATCTACAATCAGATTAATTGCAAGCGGTCCGTAGTATGCAATCCACAGTGTTGAGTTTACGTCATACGTGCGGTTATTTTTCACAGCATCCAGGGACTTCCACACGGGATTACTCACCATAGCTTCTGCCTCTGCCGCAAACAGTTCATCCGACAGCACAAAATAACGATCTGCTCCAATGTCAGGAACCTTCTCCATGGAAATTTCAACGGAACCATCTTCATTAATCTCCTGCACCAAAGCAGGCATCTTCAGTCCCAAGTCATTGTACATAATACCGCCGATGCGATGCTCAATACCGTGAACACGAATGCCTTCTTTTCGTGGACGAATGATCGCCACCGTTTCATCGCCCAGCTTCTCTGACAATTGTGTCTTCAGCCCGGCAATTTTGTCTTCATACGCTGTACGCACTTTCTCTGCCTCGTCCTGCTTGTCTGTAATCTGAGCTACTGTAGCTAACGTATCACGCCAGTCTTCGTAGAAGTCAAGTACGAGGGTAGGTGCAATTTTGCTTACACTTTCATACTGTTTCTCCTGGAAGTCGGTCATGATGATCAGATCCGGGTCGAGTGCAACAATCGCTTCCAGGTTAGGCTCGTCCCGTGTACCCAGAACCTGTACGCCACTCGGTTGATCGCCTAAGTATTCTGGGAAATCAGTGTTGCCTCCAGCGATAACACTACCTGCTGGCTTCTCGCCAACCGCTAACATCTGATCCAGAAACTTAACATCAAGCACTGCAATTTTCTGTGGTTTTTCGTTTAGAGTGATGTCACCCTTCATACCCTTGATCGTTACGGGAAAAGCTCCGTCCGTCTGCGTTTCCGCATTCGCAGGTGTCTCTGCTGGCGTTGCTACAGATTGCTTACCGCTATCTGTACCTGTTGCAGCACCGCAAGCTGTCAATACAAGAATAAGGGCCAACATCAAGCCCATGAATAATCTTGATTTGTGAGCAGCATAGGCTTTGTTACCAGCCGCTTGCCCCTTTGTTCCTTGTTTCATTTGTGAATCCCCCTTATGTATAATACTGATAATGATTTTCATTATCGAAACATAAAGAGAGTATATACGATCTCCGTATCGGGTTACCATGTACTTTTGCGACATTTCAGCCGGACTAATGCGACATCGCAAGCCATTTATCCGCCCTTTAATGTTTCAGTGATATAGGCTTGCAGTCGGTAGATGTCTGAAAGAAGCTCTTCTTCCTCCGGTGTATTTCCATACTCCCCTAGCCAGCGTGGTGTGCGAATATGCCACTCATCTGTCAGGTATTGCTTTACATCGCGATACTCTACAATATGTCCCAGGAAATATTCCAGTGAGCCGAAGGATTGTTTATTGCTATCCTTAATGATGGATTGTGTTTTTTCGATGATCACCTGCAACATATGTTGGATATGGTCTTCTGGATTCATAGCTTTAGTTTTCATCCGTAACCTCCCCCTATCTCTATACAAAAAAATGAATTAGTATATTATTCAAATGAGCCTCCTATTGCTAAACGTAGAATTCTGTTCTTATCGAACACAAGGAATCGATGCCCATTGAGTATTGAGACATCGATTCCTATCCTCTAATTATGGAGGTGAATAACGAGTATGCGACCAAGCATGAAGTATGGCATTATTGTTAGCGCAGTTATTATTGTCGTTGTTCCTATTATCATTGGATTTTATATGTTGAACAAGGTTATCGATCCTGACGAGACAATGGTTACGAGAACTGAAGTTTCTCCTGAGCTTATTACTATACAAGGTGGATTTGCAGACAGTATTAGCAGATATCATGGCTACTACCTTTCACATCATAACAATTCACTTTACATTCAGATTAAAGGCAGTAAACTTCCTATCGGTGGTAGTAAAGACTTCACAATTTCATTTTCTAATACTTATGGGAATGTTGATGAAATCTACTTATTAGGTCCTGGCAACGCTAAGAAAAAGATTTGGCCGGACCCCTAACTTTCATTGGAATGGATATCATATGATCTGACGCAAACAGCTTCAGTCTCTTCTGCTTAACTTCTTAAATGCCGAGTATTCCTGATCAGACTTGATATAACTTAATATCTTATCCGCACATGCAGCTGAGCTAAGCTCTTCCGTATTGACTTCCAGATCATATTCATCATAAGAGTAGATGTAGTCGAACTGAGAATGGGCAAGTCCAACCTCGCGATCTCCCCTGCTCTGCTCTCTTCTGGTGAGTTCTTCTTTCGAGCACTGCACGCCTACAAACAGTATCGGATAATCCAATAGTAACTCATAAAAATCGTTAAACCACTTGTCATTGCTGATGACCGTATCCACGATGACATTCAGACCCATCTCCGAAAACAGTTTAATGGTTGCACAGTACAACGAATTGATGGGGGCGAACAGGATATCGGTCATCACATGGTGTTCCACTTCTCTTGTTGGTTTCATATCTGGATATGTATTGTCGATAAATTGATCATAATTATGCAGAAATTGATCTACAGATAGATGATGAAACGGAATGTCTCCCTGATTTTTCATTTCCATCGCAATGCTTGTCTTCCCCGAACTTGACGTTCCGTTCAAAAATATAATGAGTCCTCGTTCCATATCGATCACCCTTATCTATAAAATTAGTGCTGCAATTCAGATCACATAACAATAAAAATTTCAACTCATTTGATCCCATGTCATGAGGCCTTCCCTTATAAGCTGTTATACATCCTAGAAGCAAAATCGAATAAATAGGTCTCTATTTCTTCCTTGTCAGTGATTTACGTGTCCGATGAATCACTTTTTCAACAAAATCATAATGCAAATTTTATTTTGATGCTTCTCTTTCCTTCATAGTATATTGTTTAAAATACTCCCTAAACACATCATAGAGCTCCTGCATTTCATGAATTTCGCCCCGAAACTTACCCCATATTTCTTCTCTTTGTTTATGTTCAACCTCAATGTTAAATTCTTCGGCTTCATATTCAGTCAATAATTCAAAGAAATATTCACAAGGCTCTTTCACAGCTTCACAACTGTCAGCATACTGGCCAGACTCCAGCAGAAAGCTGGCCCAGGATATTTCTCTTCTGTCGTACTTTATGTACAAACAAGCAATGTATTGATCGAAAAGTTTACTATTGTAGTAAGTAATACAAGGTTCTGAGTGAATATATTTGTTAACGATTTCAATAGCGCTGCCTTGATAACGCACCGTGGCTAGTTCTATGATCCAGAACGGCGGGTTCGTGTACTCAAGGATAATGTCATCACAAAAAGGATGAAAGTGTTTGTACCAGATTAATTTACTATCGAGCATAATACCCATCTTACAAGCAAACTCTTTATTCGGTTCTATCTTCATACCAGTAACTCCTTGTTGGGTAGAATATTCCAATTGACCTTAAGCGCTTAGAATTTCTCCGTTTAACTAATGTCTACCCAGGAGTTCTGCTTCTTCTACTCCTCTTTCATTCTTCTTATCCTTGTCCTCTTGTTGACTAATGACTGTTTGACTACTAGTTTCAAACCCCAACATTCTTTAGCGTCTGCCGATGAATAGCTTATTTTGAGTCCAATGAAGATTATAGCCATAACGGTATAGCTCAAAGTAAGGATGCAGGCAGTCTTCCGCCTCCTGTAGACCTTGATAGCGGGGCCACTGCAAGTAGTAGGATATCCAATAATCGCAAGCGATGGAATAGTACGCTTCGCTTAATAGCTCGATGGTTTCATCATAATCACTGCGCGAACTGAGGAGTTCTCCGAGTGCTTCGTAAACGACCTCTCCATCTTCTTCATCCGTGCCTTGAATCAATCTTTGCTCCAGCTTGTTAATTTCGCTTGTAGGTAATACAACGACCTCCGTAAGACTTGCCAAATCTTGTAATGCTTCATTTGCTACGTCAGCCGCTTCGTCATCTTCCGGTACCATGGAGAACAGACTCTTCAAATTTTGAACCAGCTTCTCCCCCAGACCACGCAACATTGCCTCAGAAGCAGGCTCATTTCCACCGTTGAAATATCCTGGCACATATTCGCCGGCGAAGTCCTCAGGATTCAACATCTCATAGATCGGACGTATTCTATCCAAAAAACGCTGACCGTCTGGAATAGGCTCAAACACACGTTCAACGCCTGCTCCCGATGGCATAAACCACTGAAAAAATCCGTAAAGATGGTCTGCTTCAACTTCAGCATCATCCGCTGGCTTGAATTCTTCTCCACCCATCGCTAATAAATAGCGGCCATATTCCTGTTGATTCAATCGGTACCATCTCCTCTTCTGTTACACCGTTTACCACTCTCTCCATTCTTCCGTAATATCTTCATCCTCCTCAATGTCTAATCCAGCCAGCCTAGCTGCCTTGTCTATAAAATCAGCCAATTCTTCACGTTCCATCGTTTCAATAAAGTAACCATTGGCCTCATTCATTTCATTTAAACCTAACCACAGCTTCTTCTACAGCCTTCATCATGCGCTCAGAATCTTTCGTTTCTTGTAATGCTGTTAATTGGTGCAAATATGTATCCAGGGCTTGATCAGACATGAGTAATCTCTCTTCTGTGAAAAAGCTCATCTCCGTGTTTAACCATTCTCTCGTTCCATAGTTTCGTTGGTTTTTCATGAAACAAGTTTTGTAACGTCAATAGAATCAATCCCTTCCATATATAATGATGTCTGTATTTTACCTGTAACCAAAATTATGAACAAGCGTTCTCGCCTATTCACTTTCACCCTATTCGCCCCATAGCCTTGTCACGTTCTCTAATTCTATCTCTTCAAATTGTAATCGATAAATGTCCGGTTTCTTGGTTTGATTCATAAAATCCAATCTGTAACTCGAATCAAAGTAATTCATCATCAACGTCATTACATGTCCGTGTGTGCCGATCGCCACTTTTTTACCCTTGTATTCTTCTAAAATCTGTTTCAACACGCCCACTGCTCTATTCTGGCAAACTGTGTTCGACTCGCCTCCTGGCAATGCATAATCGGGGTCATCAAACATCTTCTTCGAAGCAGGCTCGAACTCTTCATCCGCAATCATATCATCTGAAAAATGTCTTTCTCGGAGATCCTCCATGATCTGAATATCTAATTCTAACGTTACTGCCACACCCTCTAAGGTCAGAATAGCCCTGGCATAAGGACTTGAGATGATGGAATGTATTCCTTCATTCGTTAATATTTCCGTTATTCGTTCTGCATTCATCTTGCCCTCCAAAGTAAGCCCCCTCGTTCTTTCCGTTCCTTCCGTATACGGTGACTCCGCATGCCTTACCATATAAACGATGGTCTTCATAGGACCCTCCTTGAATTTCTTCTATCAAAATTTATGGTCACGCTTATTTTAGATTCTGAATTTAGAATTGATATTTTGCTAGACATTTAATTTACAATAATTTTCAGATATGTGTATAGTAGAAATGAAGCAAGATGGTTTTAAAAGAAGAAGTTAAATCTAACAGAGAGGATGAGGTCATGTCTTTTTTCAAAAGGAAGGTTGTACTAGTCTCTATATTATTCATATTGGCTATCTCTGCTAGTGCAATCGCTTACGTAAATGGTCAATCGAAACCGGATGTCCCCATTCATAATGTCGTTAACCTTTCAGCTAACTCCCTAACATTCCATGAAATAGATAAGCTGGATGCGTTCGTTGAACTGATCGTCATTGGTCATGCAACAGAAGATTTCAGAGATCGAGAGCATGTTATTACTGCATTTGATGACGGAACCATGCAATCCTTTCACACTAACACGAACATCAAGATTGATAAGATATTGAAGAAGCCCGATGATTTCCCTTCAGATCAAAACGAATTAACGATCATCGAACCCGTCAGTCTGGAAGGAGACGTCAAGTACACCGTTAATGACTATATGGAACTACAGAAGGGTGATAGAAGTGTGCTTTTCTTGATGAGAAATACTTTTGGTGATTATGGATTAATTAATGATAATCTCGGAAAATTCAGCTTGGAAGGGATAACTCAATATAGTGTACCTCAATCCTCCACTGTAGAAGAGTTATCCGAATACGAAACATTTCGTAACTCTGTCATGGAGAAGTATAATCCGGATTAAGGTTTTCATGATGCAACGATCATCCCTTTGCGGACATAGCTGCTCCCTTCAATCTATTGCACTTCTTTATCAAGACTTACGGCAAATGATGAAGTTATCGATTTTTGTCTAAAATCATTGGGTATCACTTTAATCTCCACATTTAGATGTATAGATTCAGGAAGATTCATTTCAGTTACATCCTCATGACCAATGAAGTAATGATGCTTTTCATTCAGTTCTATTAAACCTCCACCTGTTGAGCCAGAAGTTGAAATCAAATGTCCGTCATGATAAAGCTCACAAGCAATATTATATTCCTCCAAACTGAATCCTTTCACTTCATATCCAATCTTGATTTGATTTTCCGTGTAATCAGCATTTCGTAAACTGATCGCACCACCATTGACCATTTGGGTCTGAATTGCAATATTTGCTTCGGGCATCTCCGGTTTCTTTAATAGATAGCCTACTTTTAGGTACCATATAACTCCGAATACAACTACAGCAAGTACAATCAAAACGATGATAGACTTCTTCTCTTTTTTATACATAATCCTTACTCCTTACATCTGGACACTCTTTAAGTTCTTTTCAAACCAGTGTTTCAAATAATACGTTATCCCTGCTCGATCAACATCAGAAAATTGTCTTGGATCATCGATCATCCATTCCATTAGGGATTATAATCGATTGAATTTCAGGTTTTCCCACATTATCCTAGAAATACATTGTTAATTCTATCTCGATCATAATCTAGAATCCAATCGTTATATTCTGAATAGATATCCACTAGCGCTTCCCTTGATGCTGAAATAACATCGCAACCTCTATCATCATAGATATGAAATATCGTTTTCTTACTTATATTAATGAAATACACCCTATGATAAATCGTTGGCTTAATTCCAACATCATGATTACATATAGCTTTGATTAACTGATTATATTTCAAGTCCTCAACTCTACATTTAGTCCAGTACCTATACATGTTGTTCCTTGGGTCTAGGATGTTATCCGATTCACAATCCAAACCTGGAATTATCTCAAGGCTCAAGGCTCTAATCGGCCCTTTCTTCTTGATATATTTCCTGTACAGGTTCAATTTCTTCACTTTGTGTTTAGGCTTATCTGCAAAATAAGCTTGAGTTATTAATAGGACTTCATCTTCTTGATCATGAAGAGCCTTAAATAATTCAATTGATCGATGATAAACTTGTTCCATGTAATGCTCTGTATCCATTCCAAACATCAGAGGATTGCCAAGCTCGAATCGTATTGCAACTTCCCGATTATAAAAATGAGGCGGTTCTAAGGTCAGGTTTGGAAAATGCTCTGCCAGGTACGTCTTCAGATCCATTCTGTGGCCTCCGTCTCTTCAATAGTTGCCGATTTGACATATGAAAAATTAACCCCAGAACTTTCCGTTATGACCTTCGTCAACGATCCTGAGTTGTGTTTCAAAATTTTCATTCTGTTCGATATCATCGATGAAATGCCATTTGCCTTTACTGTCTTGCCAATACACTTTCCATGCCTTCTCATCCAATCTGAACTGTGCTACCGGCATCTATACCCATTGATCACTTTGAAAGGCTTGTCTTTCTTCAATCAACGTCACATGTTGTCCTCTGATTTTATAACTAATCTTTATCTGACTTTACACATGCTCGGGTACAGCCTTCTCGGTGTAATGGTCCATAATCTTTTGAATTCGTTTCTTCGTAAAATCATCCATGCTCTCTAACTCTCCTGCCTTGATCCGTTTTGCTTTGATTATATCATGTTGTTTTCTCCGATTTAAATGATGCTTTTAGTGTTGTAAAAGGTGAAACGGAGCGCGGCTTATGCAATGGCAAGCCACGTCAGGATGAGTTGCTGCGCCCAATGGGCAGCACCTCATGGGGTTGCACCGCGTGCATTAGCGCGGTGCTCATGCTGCCATCACGAGCACATTTTCATGATGGCAACACTTGGTGCATCACGATAGCTACGCCGTGATGCACGAAAAAAGCGCCGCGACCTCATCGTCGTGGCGCTTCCTCCTGCTGCATAATGCCAATCGGCCATGCAGCTTGTGTTACGCTGCTGCATCCCATAGGTGCATCCCCCAAGGTCGCTGATTGAATATTATGTTATACAACGGAATCACAGGCTTCATTAAATAATACTTAGTAATGCACAAGTGTCAGATTGGAATTTTCCTTGAGTTGGAGTCACATTATTAAAATCCTATTTTTCGTAATTAAGTTTACATTTGTATCAAATCCACAAACTATCGTTCCATCTGCCCGCGAGCCTCATTATTATGCAAAATGCATTGATACGCAAAAAGGCAGCTTCTGCTTTACACATCTCTGCCTATTTGCATATTAACTTTTTTCCACCCTTGCGTTTAATCAAATTCAGTATCGCTGGAGCTGATACAAATGATGTTCAACCTTTTATACCGCTAAATGTAATGCCGCTAATAAACGTCTTTTGAAGAAAAAAGAACAAAACAATAATAGGTAATGTCATCAAGGTGGATACCGCCATTAATAGACCCCATTCGGATCCCTTTTGACTCTGAAATTGCTGCAATCCGAGCGAAACCGTGTAAGATGGTTCATTGGTTAAATAGAGCAAGGGGCCCATGAAATCAGTCCAGCTCCCCATAAATTGAAACAATGCCACGGCTAAAACGGCGGATTTGGCTAGTGGAAACATGATCTGTAAATATATACGGAACTCACTAGCGCCGTCCAAGCGGGCTGCTTCGCGCAGGGCATCAGGCAGTCCCATGAAAAACTGCCGCAACAGAAAAATGTAAATGGGCACTCCAAAAAATTGGGGTACAATTAGTGGAAGAGGTGTCCCTACCCAACCTAATTTAGTAAACAACAGGAATAGAGGAATCATGGTCACCTGTCCGGGGATCATCATAACAGCAAGGGTAACAAAGAAAAGTAAACCTCTCCCACGGTACTCTAACTTGGCAAAACTATATGCAACCAAGGGACAGGATATGATCACACCAAGCGTACTAACGATAGTTATAATCGCCGTGTTTTTCAGATATGTCCAGAAAGGGATATACTCAACAGCACGGGAATAATTACTCCACAGAATTGGACGCGGAATCCACTCTGGTGGGAATGTAAAGATTTGTGTGAGTGGTTTAAGAGAAGTCGAAAGCAGCCAAATGAACGGAATCATGAAAAATGCAGAAGCAACAATTAGACATACATAGGCTAAGGCACGATTGATTCTTTTAATAGCGGTAGGATTCATCCCTTACTTCCTCCTTATTTCCCCTGATAATGAACCCAGCGTTTAGACGTAATAAAAATAATTCCGGTTAATGCCATAACGATAATAAATAAGATCCAGGCCATTGCGGAAGCATAACCCATTTTGAAATACCTAAAGCCGTTCTCATATAAATACATGACGTAGAAAGTCATGGAATTTGCAGGAGTTCCTTGCCCTTTGGTCAATGTATAGGGAAGAGTAAACTGTTGGAATGCACCAATCATTCCCATGACAAGGTTGTAGAAAATAACGGGAGTGAGCAAAGGCAGGGTTACCTTTCTCGTTTTCTGAAACCAGTTAGCTCCATCGATTTGCGCCGCTTCATAGTACTCCTCAGGGATGTCTCCTAATCCAGCAAGGTAGATAACGACAGCTTGCCCAATACCCCAAAGCGACATCAGAATGAGAGAGGGCTTGGACCATGACTCACCACCAAGCCAAGCGGGCCCATCGATACCGATATTCGCTAACATCCCGTTCACCAATCCGAAGTTTGGATGTAACAGCCACATCCACAGAACAGCCAGAGCCACTTGTGGCACGAGAGTAGGTAAGAAAAAGATCGTTCTGAATACAGCCATACCCTTGACCTTCATATTCAACATCATAGCGAGTGCCACACCGAAAAATATACTTAATGGAACAAAAAATACCGTAAAATAAATCGTGTTGTATATGGATTTCCAAAATAGAGGATCATGAAAAAGCTCTTTATAATTATTCATTCCGATAAATTCACCAGGCTGCAGAATGCTGTAAGTAGTGAAGCTGAAGTAGATGGACATTAGCATCGGAATTGCATAAAAGCATAGCAGCCCTATAGCCCAAGGTGAAGCAAACAGCCACCCAATCGCGTTAGTTCTGTGGAGTGCTCGTTTACTTGCCGATGGAATTGCTTTTACTTGAACTGGATCGGCCAGTTTCACCATGTACATTCTCCTTCCAAGTGTCATTTATGAATAGGCAAGGAGAGAGAGTTCGCTCCCTGCCTACCGAGCACTCTATTTGTCGTATTTTTCTAAAGCCTTATTAACAGTCTCTGTTACTCTATCCAGGTTCTCTTTCGGAGTACCGTTACCGCGGGTTGCCTTTTCCGTAGCGGAAGCTAACTCATTCCACAGCAGTTGTCCTTCAGGAATAACTGGGCGGTTGTGTGAATTGGGCAAAATATTAATAAATTCCTTCATAATCGGATCGTCTTTGTAACCGTATTTGTCGTTAACCGAATCAATAACGGAAATTTGAGAGTCAGCGTTTAATAACGTTTGCCCCTCTTCTTTCCCTAAGAATTCGAGGAATTTCCAAGCAGCAGCAACGTTCTTGGCGCCTTTAGGGATAATAGCGGACCCGCCTCCCGACCATGTCGTAAAATTAGTACCTGTTGGGGTCGGTATGGGTGCAACACCGTAGTTTAAATCCGGCTTAAATTTTTCGATACCCTTCACCGTGAAGTTTCCACTTATCTTCATGCTGACTTGACCGGAAATAAACGGATCCATTTCCTCCGAGCCAGCTGCGCTTGTGAATCCGGCAATATCCTCGACATTGTATTTTTGGCCGAAGTCGGTCATCCATTGTAATGCTTCAACGACTTTAGGATCATTTGCGGTAATTTTGCCGGTGGCAGCATCCTGGAATTCTCCTCCAAATGCCCATCCCCAAGTATACAGCCAGCCTTGCGAATACCATGGGATGAACCCAATCCGTTTGAAACGTTTACCTTCCTTGATGGTTAACTTATCAGCGGCCGCTTCAAGCTCGGCGATCGTTTGTGGTGGTTTGTTGGGATCCAACCCTACTTCTGTGAAATGATCCTTATTGTAAAATAGCAGACGAGAGTCTGTATCCATTGGCATTGCATAAAGCTTTCCTTGATAACTGGACTCCTCCCATGCAAATGGATAATACATTTCCTTACGTATTCCGGATTCTGCTGCCATCGAGGATAAGTCAGTCAGAGAACCTTGCGCAGCCCAAGTACCGACCTTAAAACGGTCGAATAGTGCAACGTCAGGAGGATTGCCGCCTGCGACTGCAGTCAGCAGCTTCTGATCGGATCCCTCGTTGGATTCTGTATAAACCAAATTCATTTTGATCGTAGGGTTTTTCTCTTCAAATGCCTTCACGACTTTATTCATATTATCTAAATCAATTGAGGTAAGACCATGCCACATCGTAACCGTTGTAATCCCCTCTCCGGCCTGATCGCTAGAGCCTCCATTCGTTGAACAAGCCGTTACAAGTAGTACCATAACCAGAAAGCAAACAAGAATTGGAAATGCGAATCTTTTGGATCTCCTCATTCAAAGTCCCCCTTAAGTTAAATGAATTCGTTTAACTTGAATTCCTATAGGATCCACTTCATTTTCTGATCATCCACAACTTATGTAAGCGCTAACAACTCTGGTGATATGAACTATTAAAATCAGAAAGAGATGAACACCGTGAATTTTTTATAGGAACCCACTAGTTATACTAAGTATATTAATATGACATCATAAAACATGTCAATTGCAATATTACGACATCACTATTCATGATGTATGGCTATAATTTAGATATAGAATTCGACGTTTCAAGGTTGGTTAATCTCCGGTCAGGAAGGTCTCTGCTTCGAAGTTTATATGTCTGATATCAAAAAAAGTGCCGATAAGCCCCTCAGGACTTCTCGACACTTTGAACAACTGCTTTGGTTTAGCTGCACTTGTATAAACCCTACCCGTTATTTTTCACGACCATACGATGTTTAATAATGTTCAGCTCGGGAACTGCTGTTCCATGCAATTGAGAGATTAACATATCCACTGCCAATTCACCCATCTGCTTCTCATCCTGTTTAATATGAGTGAAGATGGGTTGACCCAGGTGATCGTTCAGGGAGTCGAAACAAACGATCTCGTATTCCTCCAGAGATTTCCCCATCGAGTGGATGACTTGAGCCAGCATGGTAGCTATTAGAAATTCCGATGCGACAAACGCCTTTACATCAGGGTGTTGTTTCAAAAAATGCTTTACTGTTTCTTTATCACTTTCAATCGCTGTTCCATTTATGTTCTTGGGAAGGGTGCCCTTCAAGTTCGTCAATACATAGTTTTTGTTCAAATTCATTCCTTCCTGGGTGAAGGCAAACGTATATCCGAGCAGCCTTTCCTCCAATGTTGAAGTGTTCTCTTCCGGCGGAGATAAAAAGGCAATTTTTTTATGACCTTTGCTAATCAGATGACGCGTAAGATCCATGGCTGCTTTCTTATTGTCTGTGTAAACCGAACAAACCGGAATTCCTTTTAGATATCTATCGGCCAAAACAATTGGAAACCGATCTAATACAAGTCGGAGCAGTTCAGAATTATAGTGTTGACCATGAATGGGGGTCACGATTAATCCTTTGATGCCTAAACCAATAAATAAGTCAATCGCACGTTTTTCCTCATCCCGATCCCCGCAAGTTCGCTTAATAACGAGTTGATAATTATGCTCAGCACTCCGCTTTTCCATCGATCTAAGAAGTTCCAGGCCAAACTCGTCAGAAAAATTCGGTATAATAAACCCGATCACCCGCTTATCGTCCTCAGGAACCAAAGTTGTTCTTACCTCTGAATAATGCTTCGGTTCTTGTCCTCCAATGATACCATCGGCTACATATGAACCTTTTCCTTGTATTCGTTTAATCACCCCAGAATCTGCCAATTTCTCCAGAGCCTTTTTAGATGTAATACGACTGACGCCAAATTGTTCAGCCAACTCTTTTTCAGAAGAGACCCGGTCACCTTCGTTTAAGCGACCTTCTTTAATCTCTTGTACAATATAGCTATATATCTGCTCATATAAATGCAATTCCACAAAACCACCCTGACATCATAATATTAATATACTAAGTATATTACACAAGAAGTAATTCGCAAAGTTACTGGGTGGGATTGTGGTATTCCTTGAAGAAGGTCGAGTGCCTCCTAGAGGCTTGATGATTGTACAGGCGTCAATACAGAAGGTTATCGTGGAATTCTAGGTTTAGCTTCGCTGAATGGATCTCTAAATTCGTCTACCCGATATCTGACGAATGTGTTGAATATGTACAGCGTTATAGGGAATATGGACATGTAGTGAGTCAGCTGAACCTTTAGGTACAGTGATTGTCTCTTCGGTTCTGGTCTTATCATTCATACGAAACACTCCTTTGACTGAATTCGACATGTGATTCTATGTAACTGGCAAACAAAAAAAGAAGATCATTCTTCATCCCGTTTGGGAATCAGATGACCTTCCGATGGTTTCGGAAATATGATGTTGAAAAGGTAAAGCGGGAGCGCGGCATATGCAACGGCAAGCCGCGTAAGGGTGAGGTGCTGCGCCCGATGGGTGCAAGCACCTTATGAGGATGCACCACGTTCATTGACGCGGTGCTCATCAATGCAGGCATCACCCGTGATGCCTGCCAATAAAGTGCCACGACCCCAAAGCCGTGGCACCTCTCCCTTCTGCATCATGCCAGTTGGCCATGTAGCTTGTGGAAGGCCGCTGCACCTACATGGCAGCGGCTTCTTCTCCCAGCGGCAGCGTGTAATACTGCGCCTGCTGCCCTTCATGCTGCTGGTACACAACGACCAGCAGCGTCCGGCCTTTCGCGGCAAGCGGGCTGGCGCCAGCTAGCACACGCTCAAGCCGGAACGGAAGCACATCCAATACGGTGTGCTTCTGCAGTTCCTTTTCGCCGAGACCAAGGTCGGCGAAAGCACGGGCACCCATGACCGTCTGTGCGGTCATGGCCGAGGTCATCGGCAACGCACGCGAACCGTTGCCGTCTTCCCCGTCCGCCGCTCCATCCGCGGCGGACCCTGTTGCGTCGCCCGCAGGGAGCGACGCTTCACCCCCGGCTTCGCTGCCGATTACACCCGCCGCATCTGCGGCAGCGTCTTCCCCGGCAGCAGCCGAGCTTGCCACAGCGGCACTCGGACCCGTGCCGCTGCTTTCCAGCCATGCCGTGCCTGCGGCGCCGGCAACACGTGGCAGACGAACGTCTTCCGGACGTTCAGCCAACGTTTTCATATAACCAGCCCACTGGTCTTTCTGGAGCGGATCTTCCCACCAGATTTTGCGCGGTTTGTATTTGTGGCCGAGGAAATAATCCAACTTCATCAGGCCGAGCACGACATCCATATGCGGCGTATTCCGCGACTCCAGGAAGCTGTGCAGACGAGTGAACAAATCCTCCAGTTGGTGACCAATCTTCTGCCACCCCTGACCTTCCCAGTAATCCCCGAACGCCTGGAAGAAATCAAACGGCGAGTTGAACTCCTGCTCCATCAGATATTTCAGCGTATGATCCATCCGGTGTGCGTTCCAGTATTTCTCCAGCACATCTTCCAGCCGCTTCAAGCGCACAATGTCGCTGAACGGCAGCACGTCACTACCCAAAATCTCATACGGCGCGTGATCCATATACGTATAGTTGTATTTTTCCGCATCCAGACGCAGACCCGTACCACGCAGCATTTTAAGGAATCCGAGCTGAAGCTCTTCCGGTCCCAGTGCAAACACATCGTTAAACGTCTTGCGGAACGTATTATAGTCTTCCTCCGGCAGTCCGGCGATGAGATCCAGATGCTGGTCGATTTTTCCACTGGCTTTGACTTTGTTGACGGTCCGGCTTAGCTTCGTAAAGTTCTGGCGACGTTTCACCAGTTCATTTGTCGGATCATTCGTGGATTGAACCCCGATCTCGAACCGGAATGTGCCTGGCGGCGCATTCTCTGCCAGATAATCCAGTACCTCGGGACGCATAATATCCGCCGTAATTTCAAACTGGAACACCGTCCCCTGATGATTCTCGATCAGGAATTTGAACATTTCGAGCGCATAATCCCGCTTGATGTTAAACGTCCGGTCCACAAACTTGATCAGCTTCGCACCCTTCTCGATCAGGTACAAAATGTCAGACTTCGTCCGCTCAATATCGTAATACCGCACGCCTACCTCAATACTGGACAGACAGAACTGACAACTAAATGGACAGCCCCGGCTGGTCTCAAAATAAACCACACGCTTCCCGAGGTCGGGAATATCCTCTTCAAATCGGTGCGGTGACGGCAGCTCGTTCAAATCCGCCTTTGGCCGTCCTGGCATGAGAATGACCTCTTCCCCTTTGCGATACGCCAGTCCATAGACAAAGTGGAACTTTTTGCTTCCTTCCAGCTCCATCAACAGTTGGTGCAGCGTCTCTTCCCCTTCACCCATCACGATGAAATCAACATTGGGAATCCGGTTCATCCAATATTCCGTGTCGTAGGACACTTCCGGCCCGCCCAGCAGAATTTTCACGTCAGGCATAACCTTTTTCAGATTATCAATGACCTTAATCGTCTCTTCGATGTTCCAGATGTAACACGAGAAACCAATCACGTCCGCCCCACGCTGATACAGATCAGAGACAATATTCATCACCGGATCTTTGATCGTATACTCCGCCAGGTCAATATCAAAATCCTTCTCACTGTACGCCTTCAGACACCGCAAGGCCAAGGAGGTATGGATGTACTTTGCATTTAATGTAGAAAGAATAACCTTCATGGTTCACAACCTTTGCCTGGACACCCAGACCATATATTTTTTTGGGAAAAGGAAAGCTCCACAGCCATCCCGCCCCGGATGCTGTTCATCTAAACCTCTATTGAACTAGCCATTCCATGTCTCATGGACATATCCAACTTTTGTCTTTCAAAGAGTGGACACTCTTTTCAAAAATACATATACACCCCGCCAAACCAAAAACACAACATACAGTGCGCAACCAACTAAATAAAACTACATATTGTATATTCTAATATCAGACATCCCTAACGCCAATGTCCACCCTTTGAAAAACAATTCACCTTAATTTGTCCACAATACAGAGACACACTATAGTCCAAGTCCATTTCAAACTTAATTGCGCTCCGGCTTTCAACAGGTTTGAAGATATCCTCTGGATAGACATATAGCATCTCTACAATCATTTAAGCTTTACGCACATGAGCCTCAAAGACCTGAAAGCGAGAATTTAACCACAATTCACACTTCATCCCAACTTGCTCATATCTGAACATACTCACTCATATCTGATGATACCTTCTCATACTACTCATACTCGTAAAATGCATCGTCATCCGTATCCACTTCTTCGCCCGATTGCTTCTGGAAAAACTCCAGGAACGGCAATCCGTACTTGCGGTACTTGACCTCACCGACCCCTTTGATATCCAGCATGTCACGTTCTGTCTGTGGACATACCACACTCATCTCGCGCAGGGTCGCATCATTGAAGATAATGTACGATGGTACATGCTCTTTCGCCGCCAGATCACGCCGGATCAGACGAAGCTGTTCAAATACCGTCTCATTAACCGCAGATGGCATCGCATCGCGTCCGCGGCGTCCACCATAGTTCGTACCCGAAGCCATCGCCGCTGTTTTGCGGACAACACGTTGCATCACTTCACGCTGGCCCTTGAGCACTTCAACCGCCAGCGGCTGCAAACGCACAACCGGATACTGTCCCTCAGAAAGCATCAGATATCCTTCGGATACCATCACGTTGATGATCTCGGATATTTCACGCTCTGTCCGATTGCCCATCACGCCGTAGGTTGGCAGAGAGTTGAAGCCGTAATCAAGTACCTTTTTGGCACGGGAGCCTTTGAGCACCGAAGCGACCAGCGATACACCATACCGTTCACGCATGCGGTGAATGCAGCTGAATATTTTCTGTGCATCAATCGTCATGTCTACCAACTCACGGTCGTCCGTACAGGAACTGCAAATACCGCAAGGTGTATCGTCATGCACCTCACCAAAATAATCCAGCTGTGCACTTCGCAGACAGCGCGTCGTGTAACAGTAATCCACCATCTGTTGCAGCTTCCGGTAATCGTTCTGTTTGCGGTCGCCGTCCATCGGATTCTGCTCAATCAGGAACTTCTGGGTGATAATGTCCTGCGCCCCGAATAGCAGAATACACTGACTGGGCTCTCCGTCCCGGCCTGCACGTCCGGCTTCCTGTACATATGCCTCCATGTTCTTCGGCATGCTGTTATGAATCACGTAACGCACGTTCGATTTATCAATCCCCATCCCGAACGCATTGGTCGCCACCATCACTCGGATATCATCGTACAAAAAAGCTTCCTGGCTCTGGGACCGTTCATCGTCCGTCATCCCGGCATGGTAGCGTCCTGCGGGCAATCCCGCCTGCAACAAACGCTGATGCAGATCGTCCACGTCCTTACGGGTCGCGGCGTACACAATACCTGGCTCGCTGGCATGCTCGCGCGCATAGTTCAGGACAAAGTCCTTCTTGCTCTCGCCGCGCAGCACGCTAAACGCCAGATTATCACGCCCAAGTCCGGTCACATACGTCTGCGGGTCCTGCAAACGCAGCAGCCGCAGAATATCGCCCATGACCTCGGGCGTCGCTGTTGCCGTGAAGGCCGCAACCACCGGCCGCTCCGGCAAACTGTCCACAAACGGCGCTACCGCCAGGTAGCTTGTCCGAAAATCATGCCCCCACTGCGACACACAGTGAGCCTCATCCACAGCAACGCACGAGATCGGCAAATAGCCCATCTCCTCGCGGAACCAATCCAGCTCCAGTCGCTCAGGCGCGACATAGAGCAACTTCAGCTCACCGCGCTGCGCCGCGCGGATGCGATCATTCACTTCTTTGCCGCTAAGTGTACTATTAATATACGCGGCAGCAATTCCGGCGGTCGTCAACGCATCGACCTGGTCCTTCATCAATGAGATCAACGGGGAGACAACAAGCGTCAGACCCGAATATAACAGAGCGGGGATCTGATAACAGATCGACTTACCGCCCCCGGTTGGCATAATGCCGAGCGTATCTTCACGTTCGAGCAGGCTGGCTACAATCTTTTTCTGTCCCTCACGAAAGTCGGGGTAGCCATAATATTTTTGCAGGAGACCCTGCGCTTCTTCAATAGTAGGTGTTTGCACACTCATGTAAAGACTCCTTACTTATCACCGGTGTTCTTCCACCAGCTTGGTCCGATCCGATTCTGACATCCGAAAGCGGCTCATCTGCCGCATCCTTGACAACAAAATGGCGTTCTCATGACTTGTCCGTCAAGCAAACGCCGCTCCCTTTAGTTTAACGGCCCAGCCCCGAATGAGCAACCGCGTTTTACTGTAAAACAATCTTTTGCAAATGTGTGACAGTGCTGTATAACCTGAATGATAGGAAAGATCGCAAGTAGATTCAGATGTGATTGAACATTCCAGGAAAAATCAAAAAACAATCGCATGCCTTTTTGGGGACAAAACGATTGTTTGTTTAAAGTACACTTGCTAATCTTTTAGCGCCTCAACTTCAGACTCAGTTAGACCACTTGTTTTGGCAATAACTGAAACTTCAATCCCAACTGAGAGCATATTCTTTGCAATTTCAATCGCCTTTCTTTTTTCGCCTTCAACTAACCCTTTTTCCAATCCTTTTCCATTCCCTTTTCCCTAGCCTACTCAATCATGGAAGCTTCATCACGCAAATACTTCTGACGCTCTTCATACAAACGACGTGCTTCCCGATCCTGACTCAAGAACTCCAGCGTATCCATTACTTTCTTAACCCCAGATTCATTCATGTTGTATCACCGCCTCTTGCATTCATCCGATAATACAATCCTTTCCTCTGCATTAACTGTTCATGCGTCCCATCCTCGGCAATTCGGCCTTTCTCCATTACAAGGATACGAGAACACTGACGAGCAACCTCCATCCGATGTGTGACAAGCAACCCGATTCTGCCTTTCATAAAGTTCAGCAAGTGATTCATCACCTTCTGTTCTGTCTGAATATCCAGGGATGACGTTGGTTCGTCCAGAATGTACAGATCGGATGACCTCATAAAGAGCCTGGCAAGCGACAGTCGCTGCTGTTGTCCTCCGGATAGATTGGCCCCTTTCTCATGCAACATTGCTGCGTATTGTCCTTCCTGTGTCTCAATATATTCATGCAAACCTGCCTGCTTTGCCGCAAGCTTAACTCTGTCCAATGTAACGTCTGAACTCAGACGAATATTTTCTTCGATCGTTCCTGTAAAAAAAGTTGGGGTCTGCGGCATATACGTCAGTCTGGATTGCTTATCCATTTCATTATCCATCTCTATATACTCTGCAACATGTTGATTACCCAGCAATGCGCTTCCGTTTGTTGGCTCGATCAGCCCTGCACACACTTGGCATAATGTAGATTTGCCTGCCCCGCTGGGGCCAACTACCGCAACCAATTCACCAGGAACCAGACTAAGCGAAATCTGATCCAGAATTTTTCGACCACTGTCTTCATCGGTTACCGTAACCTGTTGAAAACGTAGCATAGCCATTTCGTTCTCTTTATGTGCCCCTTTTTGTGTACTCCCTTGATCTTGGTTACACATTCCCTGTGCAAGCGCCCCGTGCTTAGTATTAGATGCGTCTGTCTTCTTGTTCTCCGCCAATTTCAACCATGCAGAGATACGTCCAAATGCTCCCACGCTGGCTTGCATCTGACTCCACTGGCTGGACAAGCCGAGTACTGGCCACACCACCAATTCAAACAGCAGACTACTTGCAACAACCATGCCCGGAGACAAAGTTCCCCTAGCCGCTGACAGAGCAATAAGGAACAACGCTGCCAATTGAGCCAGACCAAACACCGCCATCGACACGTTATCCGACATGCTCAGGGTCATCTGTAACTTAGCCTGAACACGATTCAGTGATTGCTGTTGTGTCCGAAAACGAGCGAGAAACCACGGTGAAGCATCATACATCTGAATCACCGGTATCCCTTCAACATACTGCTGGATCTGTTCTTGGGACTCGCCTTCTCTGGATTCGACCTCATCGGACAGATGTACAATCCGCTGATCATACAACCTCGCCGTAAACCAGATTGCCCCTGCACTTACCAAGGCAATAACCGCAACCCATGCATCTGCTCTGTACAAGTATCCCAGCGATAGAGCAATGATGAATACAACCGTAACACCCTCTGTAATAGCCTCCACAACTTCTGCACCATGCTTGGTGTCTTCCTTGATGCGAAGCATCACATCTCCGGACTTCTGTCTGCGCACCCAGGAATAGGGCATCCGGTTTAACAGTTTCAACAGATCCATGGACATATCCCGTTGCATCGATTCCTTGAGCCATACCAGCACATACCGATGCATCGCGAGCAATACGATAAACCCTGCCAGAATGGCAATAAAGATCAACGCCGTAGCATTAAGCTGCTCCTGTCCCCCATCATGAATGGCATCCACGAAGAATCCCTGTACAAAGGCAAGTCCCCAATCAAAGACTGCATCTGCTGCGATAAAAATGAGCAAGATCGCTAAAGCTAATCCATAAGGCTTCATCCAGCGATAAATAACGGGCCATACCGTTGCCAGTGATACAGCTTGTTTTGGGTCATCTGGAACATCACTTTCGTTTATCTGATGATGAGCTTCATTTTCGATATTTTCTATTTCATTATTTTCATTTATCTCATATGCTCCACTTTTCTCTTGACTGCTCTTCGTTCCAACACCATCGGCATATGCTGCATCTTCAATTTTGTTACTCATGCTGCCCCTCCACTTCCGTATACTGCTCCGCAATATAGCTCCGATATCCATTGGGACGATCCAGCAATTCACGATGAGTCCCTGTATCTTCGACGCGTCCCTTCTGAATATAGATGACCTGATCTGCCCGTTCTATCAGCGATAATCGATGAGTAACTGCAATAACCGTTGTGCCTTTGTCAGCAGTGATTCGGGCAAAGAGATCATTCAATCTTTGCTCATGCCACGGGTCTTGAGATGACGTCGGTTCATCCAACAATAGAATATCCGGGTTCCTCAGCAGCGCTCTTGCTAGACTAATACGCTGAAGCTCACCACCCGACATTGTCCCGCCTTGCGGTTGAAGCTCTGTCCCATAACCGAGCGATTGCCGCATAATGGCGTCATGTGCATAAGTCATGTGGGCCACAACCTCTACTTGTTTGGCAGATATCCCCTCTTGTCCAAAAACAATATTCTCTTCCACTGTGCCTGTGAAAATAAAGGCTTGTTGTGGAACATACACCTGATTGACATACGCTGTCTGAACTTCGTGCATATCCTTCAGTGAATTCTTCTGATTCATGACCTGGATCGAACCAGTAACAGGTCTATCTAATCCGGCTATTAATTTCAATAACGTGGTCTTCCCACATCCGCTTGGCCCAGTGATTACAGTAAGCTTTCCTTTCTTGGCTTCAAAAGTAATATCCGTTAACACTTCTTCTTGCTCTGCATACTTATAAGACACATGCTGTACGTTGATGCCAGCCGGTTTAGATTGGTTTTCAAGCTGCCCTAAATTCGTATCGGACCGTACATATGTATTTGTACTGGGATTAGCAACCGTGTTCTTTTTCTCCAAATCCAACACCTCAAAGATTCTGGACGCATGAGAAGCCGAACCAATAAAATCATTCCACAGCCCAGATAACGATTCAATCGGACGAGTTAATTGACTGCTTGCTACCAGAAAAGCAGCCAGTCCTCCTACATCCATATGTCCATTCAGGATCTGCATGCCGCCTAGATAGAGAATCAGAATCATGCCACCATACGTCGAGACCCGTCCGGCTGCTTCCGAAAGTCGTTGTAACACAGATACGGACATCGTATATTTGAACACCTGATCCATTCGCTCTTTAAAATGATGGTGTACATAACCCGCGAGTCCGTAACTTCGGATCTCAACCGGGGCTTGGATGATTTCAGTTAGCATCTCATCTCTTGACGCTGCGCTGGCATTTAACTGATCATGTCGTCTTTGTAGACGTTTACCAAGTTCTACCGTTACAAGAGGATAGATTAACGTGAATGCAATGATAGCCAATGACAACGGCAAGTTCACCCAGCTGAAGTAAGCAAAGGCAAGAATCAGCTGAATGATATTTTTTGCAAGTTCAATGCCATGTTGGTTGATCCCCTTCTGTGCTTCCTTGGCTGAAGTCCAGACCCTAGAGGTTAAGTCACCCGTATGATAATGTGCCAGATCGCGTGTCTCTGTGTTGCCTAGAGATGAGAACAGTAGAGACTGCATAGACAATAATGTCTTTTGCTGGAATAACGTCTCGACCCTCGTCATGAATGCGGTTACAATCAATCGTAATACTACAATGCTAACGCCTATGATCAAACCTGAGTAGAGTAACGAAAACTGTGCTTCGGTAGCACCTTTGACCAGTCTTCGGATCGATTCCAAATAACCGACCTCAATCAGGGAGACCATACATGCGGCGAATAGTAACAGAATGATGAACACACCGTACTTGCCCGTTAATGTCCATAATCGAGTTATCATGCCTAACGTTGTATACGTTCTTTTGTCAGCTAACATGGATGGTTTCTCCAATCTTGTCATTAAATTATGTACTTGGTTATGATATCATCGGTGATAAGGAAAAAATGAACATTTATTGCTGTAAGTACTATTTGAAGTAGGGAGATTGATATGCAACATGATTTGCTAGACACACTTGATAAGCTATTCGACTACATAGAAGACCATATTCAAGACAAATTAACACTGGATCATCTGGCATCCGTGACTCATATATCCAAGTTCCACCTGCATCGCATGTTCAAACATGTGAGTGGGCAATTGCCTGGAGAATACATTCGTTCACGCAAATTGGCGCGCAGCCTGGAGCAATTGGTGAATTTGAATTGGAAAATTATCGATATCAGTGGACATTACGCTTTTGAACATGAACAATCCTACATACGTGCTTTCAAACAAACCTTTGGGATCACACCCTTGCAATATCGCAAACAGGGAGCTGGAGACCTTGAATTCACAGCTCGTATGACTTCATCCATGATCACAATACTTCCGTATGGATATATTTTCAAACCAACGTATGTACGAAAACCGGTCATGAAACTCATCGGACAGCGTTCCCATATTCGGTATGCAGATAACGAAGAGCATTATGAAGCCAATTCAGCAGGCAACGACTTTTTTGAAAAACACTTTCATTCGATTCCTAACGTGCTGCAACCCAACGTATATATCGGATTTACCAATGAAATTAACGAGGATTACAGTACATATCAGCCGTCTGTAGAAGTAACCAGTCTGGATCATATTCCTGAAGAACTGGACGGAATTGAGGTCCCGGCCAACCAGTATGCCGTATTCAAATTCGTCTGTGATTTCCATCCAAGTCTGATCAACATTGATCATCTGGACAGTGTCTGGACATTTATTGATGAATATTGGCAGTGCCATTCAGGGTACGAGAAGAGTGACTCATACTACTTTGAACGAATTGATGGCAGTCTGGCTCAGGACCACTACGGAGAAATGGACATTTATATCCCTGCAAAGCAAATTTCACTGTAAGCTGCAAATGGAGGTCCAATGCTTATGGATCAAAATACTCAAGCTAATTCAAGTTCATCCCATACAGATTCTCGCAAACCTTGGATACGTACACACCCGTTTTTCACCATATTTACATTATTGATTCTTGTGCTGTTCGTTGCCTTATTCCTGTATTTCTGGCTCCGCCCATACTTCTCCACATTTGACCGTTCCGAACTGGGGGAATTGAGTTATTCCATTCCTTCAAGGAATGGTGAGTATACTGCCGAGATTTATGGTGTGCCCTATGGTGGTGCGGCAGGCGGCGTTACAATCTGGGTCGATGTGAAGAAGACAAATGTACCTGAGGATGCCACAGTACAAACGATCTATCGTGCCGAGCACCACGGAAATAACCATCTTGAATGGGAAAATGAAAACACACTCCGGATTGAAAACTGGAATGAATACACGGATGAGACCATTACCCTCAATATCGATGACGAAATATATGATGGATGGGGCTGGGCGTGCAAAAGCTTACGGATGAAAGACCAGTATGTGCGATGCTGGGCACCTGAAAAGTAAAGCAACTTAGCAGCTAAAATGACGGCCCCGAGCACTCAAGGTCTCATCTTGTGACGCGTAATACTCACTGCAACGTACATCAAAAGTTCTACGCTGTGTAAGCCTTGTGAAAATTTCACCAAATGCTACTTCATTACACCATGGCAAGAAATACACGCGGCACGAGAAACGTAACAAGCCCCACTCACCGACTCTTTCGGTTAAGCGGGGCTGCTCTTGTTCATTATCTGTCTCAGTTCGTCTCCCTACTTACGCGGTGACACTTCACCACGTTCTTCCCGCTCCTTCATCTCTTTGCGTACCACAACTTCGAGCTTCTGCCGATTGGCAAGCAATCCGGGATCGTTTGGCAAGTACTCACGGGCTCTGGTGTTATGCATCAATGCCTGCTCCCAGTTGCCTAGATGGGCATAACAAAGGGATAAACGAGCATGTGGCAGCCAGGTGCGGCAAGCCATAGGCACCGGGCGCAGACCTGGGTCGCGGCTGCTCACATCGACTGCCTGCATATACCAGTAGATCGCCGAGACGGGTTCATGCCGTTCATGGAAACAAGCCGCAATGGCGCAGCAGAAGTCGGCATGCGGCAGATCATACTGGAAAGACTGCAGCAGTGCGCCGAGCTTACGGCCCGGCTCACCCAGTCGTTCATAACATTCCGCCAGCCGCGCGCAGGCAATTAGGCAGTCCTCGCGGTAACCGCTTGGCTGTTCCAGCAGCTTCGCGTACCCGCGTGCCGCCGCCGCATAACGCTGGCGGTCATAACATTCGCCTGCATAATAGAACAGCAGGCGACCTTGGGCTACGCCCTCTTCGGCGATCCATTTGCGCAAAATGCGCACGTTTCGCGCCGAATGATGTCCCGCTTCGCGGCGATGCGTGACGGCAATGTCTGCCGTAATGACCTCGCCCTGCGGGAAGCTGAGCTGCTCGTGCAGCCGGCCATGCCAGCGGCACCCGGCATCCCGCTTGACCAGGCGAAGGCGTCGGTCCGTCACAAGTGGACTCCCCTCCGCTCCCTCGGCCAGCGTGTAGTTCAAGATCACAGCTTCCGTCTTCCCCCCGGACGGAAGCTGCTGCTTCAACACCTCCAGCTTCGCCCGTTCCGCGGGCAGCAGCACATCATCCGCATCAAGCCACAGGATATACTCCTGCGTGGCCTTGGCGAATGACTCATTCCGCGCTGCGGCAAAGTCTTCCTTCCATTCATGCGTGTAGACATGGTCGGTATACTGCGCAGCGATGTCCATCGTGCGATCCGATGAACCGGTATCCACAATGACGATCTCGTCCGCGATGCCGGCAACCGAGTCCAGACAGCGCGCCAGCGTGCGTTCCTCGTTCTTCACAATCATGCACAGACTGATGGTGATCACGTTTTGAGCCCCTTCCTGTCCCTTTTAGCTCCGCTTCTTGAAATTCTTTCTGCCTTCACCGTTTCGTGTGAATGTTTATTCCAATTTATTTGGTATTGGTATTTGGTATTGGTCACGGAATTTATTTCATCTTCGCCTTGGCTAACGAACTGAGGTGACGCTATTTGGTGTATTTCAGCTACTTGGAAAATGTAACGAATCTGAGACCCTCTATTCTCGCATTTCAGGGAACTATTCGTCGTTTATCAAAGCTTTCAGATGAAATAGCACCGCTGAGATTCGTTACATTTCTCATCTCGTCTATTTCGTCAAAATAAGGCGTGTGAGATTCGTTAGAATATAGAATAGCTCTAGCTCTGCCGTCACACTAAACAACAGGGAGGAATAAAAGATGCTCTTGTGGCCCTAACCCTCGCCTTGCCGCTGTCTCTGTCCCTACCTTCACTGCTACCCTTCCCCACTCTCCTGACGACGAAGCCGTTTCACCTGCTCCACCGCACTGTCCAGAGCCTTCTTGCGCTGTTTCATTGCGCGTAGATGCTGTTGTTCCACCTCGGCAAAATGTGCATGATCCAGCTCCATCCACTTCATCAGTTGATCTAACGTTGGCGACATATGCAGCTGTGTTCTCCGCCGTCTGCGGGCCACGCAACATAGATATTTATGATGAACTTCCAGTTTCAAGACTTCGAAATATGGCATTAGACACATCGCCAGATTTCCTGCATAGAAGGTCTGCTTGTGATCATAGAACGGATGATATCCATATGGCACGGTTACAACCAGCGTCCCCTCTTCTTGCAACAGCCGATGAATCTGGATCAGTAAAGTCTCTGGATGAGCAAAATGTTCCAGCACTTCTCCAAGCAGTACCGTGTCAAAAGTCGTTCTGACTTTCCATTGCGTAATATCCAGCATTCTAAAATCTACATTGTTCCGAACTGGCCTAGACTCTTTGGCAAGCTCTTCTTGTGCATACCTAATGCTCTCTTCCTCCAGATCAATGCCAGTGACACGAAATCCTTCACGGCCCAGCAGAATGGACGTAATGCCCTGACTGCACCCGACATCGAGGATTCGTTTGCCTGTCGCCTCACGGCACATCCAATGGATACGCGTTCTCGTCGCTTCATGAGAATCTTCCGAATTAATCTCGCCATAGTAGCGCTCACTCACTCGATCATGATTTGCCATGGGCATCTCCCTGATCCTTGTCGAGGCCGATGGCAACTTCATGGTGAGCTGCAGTATCCTCGACTGCCGTTTCTTTTTGTCCTACCCATGCTACACTCTCCTGTTGCTCGCGAACTCCCTTCACCTTAGGGCGTATAGGCTGGCCCAGCACCACAATATTTCCCCCGTGGCAGTCGGCCGTTGCGTTACGTGTATCGAAGATCAGCTTCGCATGATCTGCCATCTCCTGATAATTGAATCCCGAATGATCCGTTGTGATGATCACCAGATCAGCCCATGCCCACAATTCCGGCACCGCCGGACTAGCGTGCAGCACTGTCCCATCATCCTTGCGGAAGACAGGCACCATCGGATCGGCGAAAACCACATCTGCCCCCGCTGCGCTCAGCAGCCGAAAGACGTCCAGCGCTGGTGATTCGCGCAAGTCGTCAATGTCCTTTTTGTAAGCCATTCCCGCCAGTACAACGCGCGCCCCCCGCATAGATATTCCCTTCTGCTCCAGCAACTCCGCGGCACGCTTCACTACTTTCTCTGGCATTTGCCGATTGGTTGTATCCGCCAACTGGATAAATTGCAGCTCCGATCCTTGCCGGCTTGCCGCCCAGGACAGATAGATGGGATCGATTGGGATACAGTGTCCGCCGATGCCTGGACCGGGATAGAATGGCATGTAACCAAACGGCTTGGTGGCCGCCGCACCCAACACCTCCCAGATGTTCACGCCCATCTGTTCACAGGCCGGAGTCAGCTCATTTACAAGTGCAATGTTGACACTGCGAAACGTATTTTCGAACAGCTTTGCCGTCTCTGCTACCGTCGTCGAACTGACCGGAACAACTTCGTTGAGGAACGAGCCGTAGAACTGTTTACCATAATCCAGACAGGCAGGAGTAGAGCCGCCAATGATCTTTGGCGTATTTTTTACCCCATAATGCACACTGCCCGGATCTACCCGCTCGGGAGAATAGCAAACGTAGAACTGTTCTCCCGCCCGCCAGCCGCTTGCCGCTTCTATCGGTTGTTTCACGCGCTCTTCCGTCGTGCCCGGATAAGTCGTGCTTTCCAATATAACAAGACTTCCCTCCTGCAAATACGGAGTCATGCCATCCACCGCCGCCGCAATATACGAGATGTCCGGTTGGTGCTCGGCAGTCAGCGGAGTGGGCACACAGATTACAATGACATTCGCTTCTGCCACCACTGCATAATCCGTACTGGCCGTGAACAAACCTGCCTTCATGAGAGACTGCAGGACATCATCCTCAATGCCAATGACATACGAGTGCCCTGCACGCAGTTTGTTTACCTTGGAGGTATCGATATCGATCCCGTGGACCTGATAACCTGCCTGGGCCATCTCCATGGCCATGGGTAAACCTACATAACCTAGACCGATGACGACAGCTTTCAAGGAGCGGTCATGAATAGGTTGTATTAGGGTACGTCGCAGTAACTCTTCATTTCCTTCATGCTGCTCATGCTGATGATTCTCTTCCATTCCTTCCAACTCCAAATGCTCCGCCTCCCTTCGGTGGGCGTGTCTGAAAACTCCGTTGAAGCAGTTTTGAGACACACCCTAATCGATATAACCGCCTGCACGCAAAAACCGGGCAATCGCTGGTTTGTTCATCATGGCACTGTCCGAACGATACTCTGTGAAGTTCACACGAGGCAGGCTGCTGTACTGTTCCGTCAGTCCCTTGTCCTGGTGTTCCGGCAGGATCACATAATACTGTGCATCGTATTGACGAGTGCGCGGTGCTTCAAAGGGCGAGATCAGCACTTCATGCAATTTCTCCCCCGGACGAATTCCCGTCACCTTATAATCGAAGGATGGACGACCTGCCTGTTCCAACATGACGGATGCAAGTTCCGTCATCTTGCAAGCTTTCATTTTCATCACAAACGTCTCTCCGCCCACGGCTGCCTCAGCGGCCTTAAGCAGTAAATGTATGGCCTCGGTACGCGTAAGGAAAAAACGGGTCATGCCTTTGTCTGTAATGGTCAGGCTCTTGCCTTCATCGATCTGACGACGGAACAAGGGCACAACACTTCCGCTGGTTCCAAGCACATTACCGCCGCGGATGCAGACAAACCGGGTCCCTTCACTCAGCCAATTGGCACGGATCATCATTTTTTCACCCAAAGCCTTTGTCATGCCATATACGTTAATCGGATCTACCGCCTTATCCGTGGACACATCAATAACTTTGGGAATCCGCATACGGATCGCAGCCCGAATAATGTTCTGTGTCCCGATCACATTGGTCTTGAACGCCTCATCCGGCTGGTCCTCGCAGACCGGAACATGCTTCAGCGCAGCCAAATGGAAAAGCACATCCACGCCCCTGCATGCATCTTCCACTGCCCGATAATCCCGGATATCTCCAATGATGAATCGCAGACGCGGGTCATGGTTGAACTCACGCTGCATTGCAATCTGGGCGTATTCATTGCGTGACAGAAGGCGAATCTCAGCCGGGTCCTGTTCCAGCAGCACCTCGGTCAGCTTTTGACCCCAGGAGCCTGTTCCTCCGGTGATCAGAATCGTTTGTCCTTGAATCATCGATGAATCCCTCCCTGATCAGATCATAAATTCCCGTAATACCTGTGCCATCTCATCCCGGCTTAATCGGTCCTTGGGCGGTACTTTTTTCACTGAAGTATTGTTCGAATGTACAATGTTGACATAATTGCGCGGAGCAAGAAGTTCATGCGGCAAGTCTATGACATTGCCATGTGTACCTCTGCCCGGAAGCTTGACCCGGTATCCGGACGCGTACTCCGCTGTTTTATACAGGTAGACATAGAATTGCGGAGAACGATGAAACGCTGGTGCCATCTCGTTGTTCACGCTATCCCAGAGATAACCGTTCTGATTAATCAGTGCTACCGTCTGCGGCTGTGGCTGAATATCGTAGAGTTGTTGGACAAAGGTTCTATGGTACAGATCATCCGAATCCAGACGGGCAATATAGATATCCTCTGCGCCTTCAGCAAAAGCCAAAATGGCACGCACACTTTCAATATTTGTTCCAAAACGGATATTGGAAGGGAGCGGCTCTTGACCTGCCAGAATCTCCTTCATCAAGTCCCCCGATTCCTTGGACAGCTTCACCACGGTCAGAAAATCCTGATTCGTCTGTGCCTTCAGGCAATGCAATGTGAACGTGCGGAAGATGCCCATCCGACGCTCCAGCCACTCCCGCGTTAATCGCTGCGGGTCCATCCCATAATTGTTGAAGTTAATCTCAATTACAACTTTCCTGGACATAACATTCCTCCTCATGGACACTGCAAGTTCCGTTTATCGGATGCAGACTGTTTTCATAGTTTCGATGCCGTCTTCCTACGAAAACCATCTTCTATCTATCTGATCACTTCCAAGCAACATCTCCTTTGGAATCCCGCACTCTATAACGTATGAAACGTTAGTAGAAGCGGTACCGACAGATGTACTAACTTTCCATATAAATAGATTCATATACGCCTGAAGATGGAGCCCTGCGGGTCGAACGTACATATCGTTGTTCCAGTCGCAACATAGAATAGAGCAGTTCTATTTTCAAAGGGGGCAATCGCTGAATGGATTCGATCTATCTTGAACTGGAAGGTGTGCTTGAGCAGCTTGAAGCGGCGCTTCGTGAACAGCGTCCGCTCTCGCTTGTGCGAGTCGGTGATGGCGAGAATATCGTCATGTCTCAAGAAACCGTGTGGACCACGGAACAGGTCCTTCAGGAGCGTTGGGCCAAGAAAGCCAATTTAGGACAAAAGGGATTGCGTCTTCCCAACCCGCAGCTCCGGGATGAAGTCGCTGCTTCCTTGCAACGGGCGGATATCGTCGGCGTTCTTCCTCGCGGTGACAGTACCATTAACGCGCCGGATTATCTCAAAAGACCTCTGACTGATATGGTGTTTGCACACTTTAGCATCTCTCCTCCGATGACTTGTCACGCCTGTGTTAATCGGGAACTGGCGCAGAACCCGCGTTTCTGGCAAATGCTTGCAGGCAAGCGTGTATTACTTGTTACTCGTGAGATTGAGGCCCTGCGTGTCATGCTCGAACGTGAGCCGTATAATCTGAACATTGTGACTGCCCTGCCCTTTGACAGCTATGATCAAATGGATGAAACGCTGCATTGGATTCAGAATAATCAAACTATATTTGATGTCGCTCTCTTCTCCTGTGGCGTCAATGCGGTTATCCTTGCGGAGCGAACAGCTGCACTCGCAGGTAAAGTAGCCATCGATTTTGGCAAAGCCAACAACATCATTCTGAAAGGCCGTGCCAACTGATCATGGACCGTTCCAAACTTTAGATTCGTGAGTTGTATTGAAACATGCAGATGCTTGTACGGCAAAAACCCCCGACTTCTTAAGCCGGGGGTTTCTTGCTGGCGCTAGTCGAGACCTATCGCTGCATTGTCTTGCGTTTCTGGGATCTGAAGCGAACTCTGCCCTCAACGGAAGTGATGACGAAGCACTCTGCCTGTAATATTTCGCCTTTCAATACTAACCGGTGGCTGCAATACCGTATAACATCTCCGGCCCGGTTCTTACTGCTGTGGACACCCCCGAGATGAACGAAGTATACACACTTTCCAATGCTGGTGGTGCAGCTAGATCCTGAGCTGTGAATGAATGAAATTCGGCACCGCCGTTCTGTCCAACCGTCCCTTCAGCACGGTAGATGACATAGAAAGGATCATATAAAAAACCCCGCACAAGCTCCACAACAAAGGTATCTCCCAGTTCTCCCGTAACACCTACTGTCCCGTTCAACGTAATAATGGGATTCACCACTCCCAGCGTCTGAAGACCAATGGTGCCGAACGCTGCCGGGGATACCGACAGAGACAAACCGGGCTGTCCTACGGTTGCCGAGTTCATCGAAGTTCTCATATCGAGAAACACGCCCATGAGTAACACCTCCAATGCTATGGGATACCCTATCCTATGAATCTCACTACTCTTATGATTGGATGTATGCAGATTGCATGAACCTATTTTTATTTGTCGACTGTTAATGGTATATTGAACTGCATAACGAAAATGAACGGATCGTATGCACACAAGCGGTACAGGCTGTTCAGAAGGAGATTACTATTCATGAATAAACGCAAACGTCCAACAGGCAAGACATCGGCCTCGGCCAAGGGGAAATCTTATGCAGGTTCATCTTCAGCACGGTCCGGCAAGTCTAACTTCTCATCTGCAAAATCATCAGGTGCTTCCGCATCACGCAATACGGAGGAGAATAAGAAGCCATTAGCCGCGAAATCATCGGGTGCACCCAAGAAAGCTGGAGGCAACAAACCCAAAAATGCCAGCGCATCCAAACGACCAGGCAATTCCTATTATCGCAAGCAGGAACCACCACGCCAGTATAAAGTGACCGAACCGGATGAACTGTTGAACTTCCTGTTGCAGCATTTGAAATCAGGACGGAACGCAGTGAAGTCCATTCTGGGTCGTGGACAGGTATCCGTGGATCAGAAGGTCGTAACCAAGTTTAATGAAGCGCTGACGCCAGGTCAGATTGTCTACATCCGTAAAGAAGGTGCAGTCGCTGCTCCATCCTTGACGGGTATTAACATTTTGCATGAAGACGATGATATCATTGTGATCCGCAAGGAAGCCGGACTATTGTCCATTGCCGCTGACAAGACGGATGACCTGACGGCTTATCGCCAACTGACAGAGCATGTACGCCGCATCAATCCGCTCAACCGGATCTTTGTTGTCCATCGTCTGGATCGGGATACATCGGGTGTGATGATGTTTGCCAAAAGTGAAGAGGTACAGCAGAAGCTGCAAAACAACTGGAAGGAAAATGTGCAGGACCGCGTATACGTTGCGCTTGTTGAAGGTTCAGTAGCCAAAGAAGAAGGCACCATCTCTTCCTGGCTGAAGGAAACCAAAACGCTGAAAATGTACTCCAGCTCTCGTCCAAATGATGGACAACATGCCATTACACATTACAAGCGTCTGAAGTCGAACCGTGAATTCTCCTTGCTGGAAGTGCGTCTGGAGACAGGGCGTAAAAATCAGATTCGTGTGCATATGGAAGATCTCGGACATCCGATTGCTGGTGACAGAAAATACGGCGCGCGCACAAGAGACCTTGGCCGTCTCGGACTTCATGCACGTATACTCTCGTTTATCCATCCCACAACGGATGAGTTAATGTCATTCGAAACGGATATTCCAAAGCCATTCCTGTATCCGTTCCGTGCAGAAACTCCACCTGCGAAGTAACTGCACCTCTAATGTGTGCATATATAGAAAATTCACTGATCCATTGATCATGCCTGAAAGGAGGAACGGACACTGAAAAACCTGTTGATCACCGGTTACCGGGCACATGAATTGCAGATTTTTGGACAGAAGCATGAAGGTATTCCTTTTATCAAAAAAGCCATCTCCTCCCGCCTCACACCTCTTGTCGAAGATGGTCTGGAATGGGTGCTGACGCCGGGACAATACGGTGTGGATCTGTGGGCCTGCGAAGTGGTCATTGATCTGAAGAAGACGTATCCGCATCTAAAGCTGTCAATTATTACTGCCTTTCAGAACCCGGAGGAACAATGGAAAGAAGACAAACAGGAGTATTACCGTTCCATCCTCTCGGGTGTGGACTATTACGGTGCGATTAGCAATCAACCTTATATCGGGCCGTGGCAGTTCACTGCACGGGATGACCTGTTGCTGCGTAAAAGCGACGGTCTTCTCCTCGTCTATGACGAAGATGCTGGAGAAGGCAGTCCCCGTTTTGTGAAGGAAAAAGCCGTGAAGAAACAGCAGAACGAGGACTATACAATCATCAGTGTCACTTCAGAGGATATTCAATCTGTAGCTGAGGATGAGCGCATGAACGATGTTATAGACTTTGACGATTCTTCATTCTGAAAAAATGTAGATTATCTGAAGTCCTTTCATGCATAGCCGTGATCAGAGGAGAAACGTATTTCGAATGACGTACATATGTTTTTTTTCGAGGCAGGTTGGGTATAAGTAGTATTATAACTGCGATGATATGTCGTATGGGATAAGGGGAACTGCAACCATGACAATTACGCCAGAGCAGCGCATTCAACTGCATGGATTTAACAACCTGACCAAGTCATTGAGCTTTAATATGTACGATATTTGTTATACCAAAACCAAAGACGAACGCGAAGCTTACATTGAATATATTGATGAACAGTATAACGCCGCCCGGTTGAGTAAAATTCTGAACAACGTCTCCGATATCATCGGGGCCCACGTTCTTAATGTTGCGCAGCAGGATTACGTGCCTCAAGGTGCGAGTGTGACGATGCTGGTCTCGGAAGGTCCAATCGTGGAGATCCCCGAGGAATCACTCGATGAATCTCCCGGCCCTTTGCCAGATAACGTCGTTATGCAGCTGGATAAAAGCCATATCACGGTGCACACCTATCCTGAGTTCCACCCCAGTGAAGGCATCAGTACCTTCCGTGCGGACATTGATGTCTCCACCTGCGGTGAGATCTCACCGCTTAAGGCGCTGAATTATCTGATCCACTCCTTTGATACCGACATTATGACGATGGATTACAGGGTGCGTGGTTTTACGCGGGATACGAGCGGACGCAAGCTGTTCATTGACCATGAGATCGGCTCAATACAGAATTATATTCCGGATGAAATCAAGAGCAGCTTTGATATGATTGACGTGAACGTCTATCAGGAGAATATTTTTCATACCAAGTGTAAACTGAGGGAATTTGATCTCGACAATTATCTGTTTGGGTACACCAAAGATAAGCTCAGCAAGAAGGAACAACAGGAGATTACGGAGTGGCTGAAGCTGGAGATGGACGAGATTTATTACGGCAAAAATATGAATCGTCCCTCTTAAAGAGGTTGTTCAACGCTGATCCATAAGGGCAAGGTTTAAGACAAGATTTCATGAAGGCAGGGTTCTTCTTTTCGGGGGACCTCCGGCATGTGCTTGTCTTTTTCTTTGTTATGTTGACAGTGTGCAACTTTATTTCTTATTATAGAAGTAACTGTATCAATCTACAGTGAAGGAGACTGAGCCCGTGATCGAAACGAATACGACAAGACGTAACGAATCACTGTTACAAGCACTGACTGCACAACACAATGCCATCACCAATAACATTGCCAATGCAGACACGCCCAACTACAAAAAGAAAACGGTAGAGTTTCAGGAAGAGCTTAGACGTATCGTTGAAAATGGCAAAACAGATCAACTCGCCATGAAGCGGACTCATGACAAACACTTTCCTATCAGTGATCCCAATTCTTCCATCGTACAGTACCGAATTGTCGAGAACAACGAAACAGCCATGAACAATAACAACAATAACGTTGACATTGACAAGGAAATGGCGAATCTTTCGGAGAATCAGCTCATGTATAACTACATGGTCGATCGGGTCAGTGGACACTACAAAAAAATGAAGAATTTATTGAATGATCTGAAATAATGAATGTACAAGCAGCCCGAAACGGCTGCTTTTTTTTGTTGTTTTTCACGTGAATGTAGCTCGTTTGGTGCCATTTTTCGGTATCCTCTCCTGTTCGTAGTATAATGGGGGGAAACGATTGATTTCATATCGAACAAAAGAGGTGCAACATGGCTCCACGTCATTTAAATGCTTTTCAAGGTTCCAAAGTCAGACTCGCGGCCCCATACCCGGAAGATTGCATGCGTCTCTCCCGCTTCACGGACGATTACGAATATTTGCGCAACATGGATACCGATATTGCTGTTCCATTAACGCCGGATGAGACAGGTTCCTCCTCTGTCCGTCGAGACAACGGCTTTGAATTTGCATTACGTACACTGGAGGGTAACCGATTTATTGGATTCACAGCCCTCTACCGGATTGAATGGAACAATCGCTCCGCCCGTCTGGCGATTGGCATCGGTGAAGAAAATGATCGGGGTAAAGGATATGGCAGCGATGCCCTCGCCCTGATTCTTCGGTATGGCTTCCACGAATTGAATCTGAACCGGATTGCGCTGGAAGTCATCGAATACAATGAAGCGGCTAGACGTGCGTACCTAAAAGCTGGATTCCGGGAAGAGGGGCGCCAGCGTTCAGCAGTTTTGCGGGATGGCATGCATTACGACCTGATCTCGATGAGTATCCTTGCCGAGGAATGGTCGGCGCAGTCTGGGCTTCCATTGTCATTCCAATCTACTCACACTCCTCAATCTGGGGAAATGGACTCAAAAGGCGAATCTGAAACATCACCTCGCATCGGCGTAGGTGCGGTCATCCTGAATGAACGGGGCGAAGTGCTTCTCGCCTGGCGGAATCGTCAGCCCGAGCAGCATACCTGGAGTATTCCCGGCGGGAAAGTCGATCCCTACGAAACACTGGAAACCGCCGTTATCCGTGAAATCAAGGAAGAAGTGGATCTGGATATTGCCATTGACAGTCTGCTTTGCACAGCGGAGACGATCCAGCCAGAGCAGAAGGAACATTGGATATCCGTGCTCTATTCCACCAAGGTGATTGGCGGCCATGCTCGTAATCTGGAAGAAGGCGGAGCCATTGGTGAGATCGGCTGGTTCCCATTGAATGATCTGCCTTCTCCACTCGCCTGCTTTGCCTTGCCTGGGCTGGAAGCTGTGAAGAAGCTGTATAACCAGAATTAAGCTTGGAGGTGCTTGCAAGTGTTGGAGATTCCTCTTCCTCGGCCTGTACCCTTCATTCTGCATGAATCGAGTTCCCAATTCGATTGGAAAGGCAGCGGCTCGCTATCACTGAAAACATTCCGTAACGGAAAAACGCTCTATGAAGCGGGACGCGGTCACTTCGCAGTCAATAATGAGAACTATCTGCTTCTGAATGAGGGCCAGGAATATAGTCTTCACATTGATTCATCTACGCCAGTTGAATCCTTCTGTATCTTCTTCCCTCCCGGTTATGTGGAAGAGATCGGCCGGAATCTAATTACCAGTGATCTTCGGCTACTTGATGAGCCGTATCGTTATTCACCCTCAAGCAAGATGGAGTGGGTAGAACGTACATACGCGATGAATAATCGGCTTGGCGCAGCCCTGAATCAGTTGCATAATCTCTACAGTCAAGACATGCTGGATTCCTGGGCAATAGCGGAGCAGCTTCATCAGCTTGCTGTTCACATGCTGGATCTACACCGTAACGTTCAGCAAGAGATCAACGAACTGGATATGATCAGACGTTCAACCCGAGAAGAGTTGTATCGAAGAGTGTATATCGGGCATGAGTATATCTCCGCCTACTATGATCAGCCGTTAACGCTAGAACAGACAGCATCGGCTGCACAACTATCCGTGAATCATTTTCTACGCAATTATAAAAAGTTGTTTGGTACTTCACCCCATCGTTATCTGACTGAATGCAGACTATTGGCTGCGAAGCGGCTTTTGCTAGAATCGGACAGGTCTGTCACCAATATCTGTTATGATGTGGGCTTCGAAAGCCTCGGTTCGTTCAGTTCATTATTCACTAGACGCTTCCATAGCTCTCCTTCCCAGCTGCGGGCAAAAAGGTGATTATGAAGAAGAACCTCTGAAGAGGAACATCTATAATTACATTATCTCATCAGATGGAGGTATTCCTTTATGAATCATCCTGAACAGATGAATCAACTATTTCAGGCTGCACAGGCTGGAGATGTGGCCAACCTGCAATTATTGCTCGCTTCTCATCCGGAACTCACCAATACTGAAAATCAGGATGGGTTAACTCCGCTGGGGTATGCATCTCATTATGGACAAGCAGGAGCAGTTCGTCTTCTTCTGGAGCATGGAGCGGATGCTAACGCCCTTTCTCATTCCAAGATTTCCTTTATTCCGTCCAATACTGCACTACATGCCGCGCTTGCGGGAGAACGTTCGCCAGAAGTTATCCAACTTTTACTCGAACATGGGGCATCCACGAGTATTCTGGACAGCGATGGACAATATGCGTTGCACTCGGCAGCATTCCATACGGATCAGATCGAACTTATCGAGATGTTACTTCAGCATGGAGCTGATCCAAACGCGCTGAACTCAGCTGGCCAGACCGCACTGGATATTTCACTTGAACGTGGTAACACGTCTACAGCTTCATGCTTGCAAGCAGCCGTTGCAGCGCAGTAGCAACAATGATTAGATAACGTGAGCATTACCACGAACAACCGCCAGAACTCTTTTTGGAGTACAAAGAGAAGGTCTGACGGTTATTTGTGTTGTCCTCTACGTTCTCGGATACATACGTAGTTCAACTTCTATAGAAATCGCAATACATCATATTTTTTCAGAAAACAAGAACCTTTTGACGCCTTACACGGTCTAATACTCAACATATCCATGAAAGGAGGAGCCATGTGACCCCTACTCAGCTCACCATCGCCGCACAAAAAGGGGATGCCGAGGCTTTTGCAGCCTTAATGGAATTACATCAGAGCCAACTGTACCGTATCGCCTATGCCTACCTGCATGACGAAGGTGATGCGCTCGAAGCGATTCAGGAATCAACATTCAGGGCGTTCCATAAACTCAAAAAATTAAAAGAGCCCTCCTACTTTGGCACTTGGCTCATCCGCATTCTGCTCAACTACTGTGCAGACGAACGCAAACGCAAAAATCGGTTCAGTCCCGTCACCAAGATTCATGAATCCAGCAGTTGGGATCGTCCTGCGGACCCCGATCTTGACGCCGCCGTCTCCACCCTTGACCGAGATTGCAAACAGATTATTATTCTGAGTTATTTCGAAGGTTTCTCTTTAACTGAAGTTGCCGATATTCTCGACATCCCGATCGGAACCGTAAAATCCCGATTACATCGGGCACTCGGACAACTCCGGATTCAACTTGAAACGAAAGGAGATGCATCCTCATGACGGATGAACAACAATCATTTGACGCATTGGAAGAACGTCTGAATGCTCGCAAGATGGAATACGAAACCATGCCTATACCGGATGCTGCCTCTCAGGCTGTGCAAGCGGGAATTCGCCAAGCTGCCCGTAAGCGAAAGTCCCGGCTGCGCTGGTATATGAGTTCCATCTCGGCAGCTGCCCTCATCCTGCTGTTTACGGGATGTATCCGTGTCTCTCCCGCTTTTGCGTCCTTCGTGGAGCAATTGCCTGGCATGGAAGGCATTGTTAGCATGATTCGTCAGGACAAAGGATTAATGATGGCGATTGATCAGTCCCTCTTGCAGAAGGTCGGCGTCACCGACGAACATGATGGTGCTTCCTTGACCGTTGAAGGCATTATCACAGACGAGTCACGTATGGTCATTTTTTACACGATGAAGGGCATGAAAGATCCGGAGAAGGGTGGATATGATATCGATTTGCTGGATGAAAACGGTAAAGATCTTCCGGTTGGATTTAGTTATTCCTCTCCTAAGCCGGCTTCAAGAAGTGGCGTTTACGAGGACAAAATCGATGTCTCATTCACAGAATCTTTACCACCACAAGAGCTGACCGTTGTATTTAAGGAACGAGGTAAGGAACCGAATAATAAGTGGAAGGTCACCTTCCCCGTGGATCACAGCTTAACAAAAGGCATGAAAAAAATCATTCCAGTAAACCAAACTATGACCGTGGACGAGCAACGTATTTATGTGAAACAGGCCGTTCTGTATCCCACTCGTCTTGTACTTGATATCGAATATGATCGGAACAACACCAAAAAAATCTTTGGCATTCGTGATCTGCACTTGGTAGATGAGCAAGGCCGAGCATGGAGAACCGATTCATCTTCCATCGGAGGCTCTGGAAATTCCGTCTTTTTCGAAAGCATGTATTTCTCCACTCCGAAAAAACTGACGCTCCAAGGGTCTGGCCTTTCAGCAGTGGATAAGAATGAACTGGTTATTAGTATCGATCCATTATCGGGTGAAATCCAAGGTGGCCCATCAAATTTGAAATTTTTGAAAAGCTCAGTCCAGGGCAAAAATCTGATCCTCGAGTTTTCAATTGTAGATGCTCAAAATGCTACATCAGGGCTATCATTTACCAATATTGAGGACAGTAAAGGAAACCCCTTCGACATTAATGAAGTAAGCTGGAGCCCTTCCGTCTTTGAAGCAAGAGTTGTCATTAAAAATGGAGCCGCAGCCAAAGGAGATCTGACAATGGAAATATTCTCTTACCCTGATCAAATTCGTGCACCGTTCTCTATTGAAATTCCTGTGACTCCCTAAAGAAAATGTAACAGCCATAATTGTAAGCCACACGACGTACTCATGCACTATAATGAAAATATTAAACAACTACATTAAATTGATATGTTTACAGGAAAGGGTGTTTCCGCAATGAATAATCGTTCCATCCGTTATCCGCAACCACTCGCTCCGGGAAATACCATCGGTGTAGCTGCACCCTCCAGCGGTGTAGGCGAATCCCTGCACCATTACCTTGAGGAGAGTAAACGCAACATGGAGCGCCTTGGTTTTGGCGTGATGGAAAGCCCGTCGCTCCGCCACAATACCAAATGTGTAAGTGCCTCCAAAGAAGAACGCGCCGAAGAGATGAATGAATTTTTCCGCAATCCAACTATTCAAGCCATTATCCCTCCATGGGGCGGGGAGTTTCTCATGGATATCCTGCCCCTGCTGGATTGGGAAGCTTTGAGAACATTGCCGCCCAAATGGGTCATGGGATATTCGGATATCAGCACGTTCCTGTTCGCATACACCCTGCTCACCGGAACAGCATCAGCACATGGCACCAATTATGTTGATCTAAGATCAAACGCCCTCGATCCGGTGACTGCGCGCTGGATTGATGTTCTACAGACCGAATACGGCGGACAGATCACACAATCGTCTTCCACACATTATCAATCGGCATGGAAAATGGACCTGCCTGGATTTAACCTGGACACACCCTCACGCTGGAAAAAGCTCGGACACTCGGAAGATGCAGACACCGCTGTGGTGTTCTCCGGTCGGCTGATCGGCGGCTGCATGGATACGATCACTAGTCTGATTGGTACGCCGTATGCACCCGTCCAATCGTATCTGGATCAGTACTGTGCAGACGAAGGAACGATCTGGTATCTGGAAAGCTGTGAGATGAATGCGGGGGATATCTACCGTCATCTGTGGCAGATGAAACAGGCTGGCTGGTTTGCAGGTGTGAAAGGCTTCATGTTTGGCCGACCTGCGGGTTATTCCGATACAGCCGATTTCAATTTTACTGATGCCCTATCCTCTGCACTTGGGGATCTGGATGTCCCTGTACTGTACGATGTGGATCTCGGCCATGTTCCGCCCCAGCTTACCTTTGTGAATGGAGCATTGGGCAAAGTCGCTTATGAAAATGGATGCGGGAGCCTTGAGACGGCGTTTGTGTAATCACCTTTTATAGGCAGATGCATACCTTGAAGTAAGAACTTATTTTGAGGAAGGGTTGTGCATCATGTCTGAATCCACATCCACGCCATCCATGCGTGTCGTGTATCAAGCCAATCAACCGATGCTTCAATCCGTGCAAAGTGTGCGGAATATGCTTCATCATACAGCCCGGCAGCATGTAGGCAAGAAGGTACAAGTCCAGAATATCGATGGGCAAGTGTGGGAAGGTGTCATCATCAGTGCAGACCGGGGGATTTTGTATCTCCAGGTTACCCCGATGCATGGATATCCTGAACCGCGCGCCTTGTTTGGACCTACGATTTTGCCGCTTGTGCTGTATGAATTGTTGGTTATTACTCTGTTGATGTAGGGGTAGTGTTCCTGTATATCCGTTTATATCCGAATCTGTTCCACGAAGCTTCGCTCCTAAGATCTTCAAGTCTTGGGAACGAAGCTTTTTTATGGTCTTGGCGATGGTGCGGTATGATTCCTTGCGAGCGTGTGAAATATGATACAATGGTGTCGCACCACCCCATATCACTTATGAAACGGAGCTTGATCCGGTTGGAATACATACGTCATGATTCATCACCCGTATCACAAGTCGAGACGGGTATGATTGACAGCAACCCTACTGAACAATCCCGCGTGATTGCCATCTGTCTACTCGCCGGCAAAATCATGCTGCAAAGCGGTGGTGAAACCTACCGTGTGGAAGATACGATGAAACGTATGGCCGCTGCGCTCGGTTTACCCCATTCACACAGTTACGTTGTGCCTACAGGCATCTTCTTTTCTGTTGATGCAACCGAACCCGCCAAGCTAATTCGTATCTCCGAGCGTACGACGGATCTGGACAAGGTGTCCGAGGTGAATGCGGTCTCCCGCCGCATCGGACAAGGTGAGCTATCCGCTCAGGAAGCCCATGAACTGTTGGTGCAGATCGAAGGCAAGCCTTCCTCCTACTCAACGGCTGTGCAGCTTACGGCCGCAGCGTTATCCAGTGGTTGTTTTACCATTATGTTTGGCGGAGGCTGGAGCGACTTTCTTCCGGCGCTAATCTGCGGGGGCATAGGTTATGCAGCCGTTATTGCCTTTCACCGGTTGGTGCGGGTCAAATTCTTTGCCGAGCTTACGGCATCCTTTGTCATTGGCTTACTCGCTTTTCTCCTGATCTATATGGGAGTAGGTCATGAACGGGACAAAATCATCATTGGTTCGGTTATGCCGCTGGTTCCGGGGCTACTGATTACCAATGCTGTACGCGACCTGATGGCCGGACATCTCGTCTCCGGATTATCCAAGGGAGCCGAGGCATTTCTGACTGCTTTTGCCATAGGTACCGGCATTGCAGTTGTATTTTCACTTTTTATGTAAGACGGAGGAATGCAGGATATGCTCCATTTTATTGAACAAGCCTTGACCAGTTTTGTCGCTTCAGCCGCGTTTGGAATCATCTTCAACGCACCACGGCGCATGTTGCTCCACGGTGGATTTGTCGGCATGATCGGCTGGATCATCTATATCGTACTTGAATATGCAGCGGATGCGGTGCCTGCTACACTTGCAGCGACCATAGCCGTAGGTGTCATCAGCCAGGTATTCTCTCGCATGTTTCGCGCACCCGTCATCATCTTCAGCGTTGCAGGCATCATTCCTCTGGTTCCTGGTGGACTGGCGTATAATGCGATGCGAAGTTTTGTGCAAAATGACTACAGTGCCGCTATGGAGATGGCCGCCAAGGCACTCATGTTATCCGGCGCCATTGCCGTAGGCCTCGTGTTATCCGAGGTATTAAACCAGATGATACGCCGAATTCCCGCCTCACTTCGGACAAAATCATCATCGAAATGATTATTCTTTTCATATATTCAACACACGTGAGGCCCGTTAGCATACAGGATGATCTCTTGTATAGCAACGGGCCTTACGTGTCACTATCCTATAGAGCACTATAGTGCAGTGAGACAATAAAAGAAGTCTATTTACTTCACAAACGTATTTTTCACACGTACCGACCTTAGGAAATATGGAATAAAGATACAGCATGTCAGAAGCGATCGGATTGTTAAATTAAATGCTGATGTAGGATCGAGCACATGTTGCTCTCTCGGAATCTCAATTCGTGCGATCATGATCCATGTCATGACTCCAATGAATACATTTGCAATGTACAGAATAATCATCATGCGCGGAAATTGCCTTTTTTTCTTATACAGCAGTACGAGATTCATGATAACAATTATTAGTAAAATGACGCTGCTTATGACCCCGAACCAAAGGAGCGGGCGTATCCCTTCAGTATAAAGTTCCGGATCAACACCACGGACACCCTCCCACCTTACCGGATCCATAATGACATTTACCTGCGACATATCCGCGATCAGAAGCACCAGTGAGACCCACAGGCCAATCTGAATTAAAATAATCCAACCGCCTAATCCGGAGATGCCAGGCAGCTCCGATCTGATACCACTTTTAGGCTGCAGCGAGCTTGTATCCAGTTTCGAGTTCCTATATTTATAGTTCATTTCAGCCTCCGTTTACGATAGATAAGACACATATTATACATTAGAAGCTATTTTCTGTGTTATCCAAGAGAAGGAAAGAACCATCTGGACTACGGTCTCTCTCTTGCATTCTATTGGGTAGCACGTCTCATCACTGTTGCATACATCTCCGCTGCAACACCACTTCCTGACTTCATATAATGTTTTGCATCCGTATGATCAAATCCCATCCAGACCGCCGCAGTCCAGTTACTCGTATAGCCCACAAACCACAGATCCCGATTGGCCTCCCTTCCCACACCAGGTAATGCAGCCTGTGTTGTTCCCGTTTTACCCGCTACCTTGTGTTGACCCAGTTGTGCACGACTTCCTGTTCCCTGACTGACTACATTTTGCAGCATTCTGGTCATGGCATTCGCCGTACTGGAGGAGATTACCTGCTTATTTTCCGACTTATGCGCAAATATTGTCCGTCCTTGTGAATCTGTAATCTCGCGTATCAGATGGGCTGTATTCAATTGGCCATTATTCGCAAACACCGTGTAGGCCTGCGCCATCTTCATTGGCGACACTCCCTGATGCACACTGCCCAGAGCAATCGACAGATTCATATCCTCTTTCCCCAGCTCAATACCGAGTCGTGCCGCAAATTGATGTGCATCGTTCAGTCCGGTCTCATGAAGCAGCCATACGGCTGGGGCATTGATAGACTTTTGCAAGGCTTGGGACATTGCTATTGAACCACTGTAACGCCCACCGAGATTGGAAGGTTGATAGTTGCCATATCGCATGCGTTTATCCGGTAGTATGCTCTCTGGCTTAAACTTCCCCGACTCCAACGCAGGGCCATATGCAATAATCGGTTTAAAAGAAGAGCCTGGCTGCCTTGCATCCATAATCGCCCGGTTGATGCCCCCTTTCGAAGGATTACGTCCACCCATCATTGCTTTCACTTCACCGTTATGCTGGTCGATAATAACCATACTTGCCTGAACCTGCTCGTCTTGGCGATCATCGGGGAATCGGGTATGGTCTGCAAATGTTTCTTCCATCGCCTGTTGCGCCTGTTCTTCTAGCCCAGTTTGAATAACCCAGCCTGCCGCTTGAATCTCTGCTTCACTCTTGCCTGTGAGCCGAGAAGCCTCCTGAATCACAGCATCCACGGCAGATACATATGCGGGCTTGCTCAAGCCCGGTGAAGTTGTTGCATTCAATACGGTTTCAGGCGGCGTGAACTCGACGTCACGGGCTTGGAGCATCTGCTTTCGTGTAATTAGTCCCTGTTCATGCATTAGTCCAAGGATAACGGCACGTCTTTGTTTTGAAAGTTCAGGATGATCTACTGGATTGTATATGGACGGACCTTTGGGCATTCCAGCTAATGTAGCAATCTGCCATAGTTTCAATTGGTGCATATCCTTAATTCTGAAATACCGCCAGGCTGCCGCTTTTACACCATACTGCTGGCGTCCCATGTAGATCTGATTCAGATACATTTCCAGAATTTCATCCTTGCTATACTTCTTCTCCAGGGCCATCGCAATCGATATCTCATTCACCTTTCGACTCAACGTTTTATCCCCATTCAAAAACAGATTTCTTGCCAGTTGCTGCGTAATGGAGCTTCCTCCCTGACTCAGATTCATATGTAAGATGTCTTGCATGATGGCTCTGCCAAGTCCGATGAAATCCAGTCCATCATGGTTGTAGAACCGTCGATCTTCTGTAGCCAAAAAAGCCCTCTTTAATAAATCTGGCATAGCGTTCAGGTCAGTATATTCGGAATACCCTTTGGTCTGCGTATGCAAGCTCGAAATTTCGATCCCCTCTGCATTCGTAATAATGGTTGAAGAGGCCACCTGCATGGCCTCTGGACGATTGCGAAGCATTCCTTCGCCATAAGTAATCAGATAGAGATAGAAAAGGGTCAATATCAAAACTACAACCACTGCGGCATCAAAAACGTAATACATCCATCGCTTGCTCCCGTGCTTCAACATTCAGGCTCCTTGTGTAGCCGTTCAATTGAAACTTCGTGTTCCTGTCTATCTCGTTGTGTAATCTCCAGAGCATGATGAAGTAGCAATGTCTGTTCATACGCCAACTTGACCCAATGATGAACTTCCATCTCGTCCTGACACCGCCCTTGGATAATCTCATCCAGAGAAGATTGAATACCGTAGAGAGTAAGTTTTATCGGTAGGTCAACCTGTGTAGAAATAGTTTGAGTGTTCTCCTTGTCTTCTTCATTATGTTGCTGAAGGCCGGGTTGCTCATGCTGAATAGTCGCTCCCTCTACCTCTCTTCTCTCATGTTTCGGTTCTGATCTGCTCAGCCCTTCCTCATGCATGAGAAACGTAATTACATTCAGATTGGCAGCAATTTGTTGTAGTTCACCACCACTTAGAACATCCATTCTTCCGGGATTGTGGCCCAATGCAAGTTCGGCTGTTCCGCGTGCAAGTTGACTTAGATCTTCCGAAATCTTCTGGGATCGAATCCAGAAAAAGATCGCAAACACGGCTCCTCCAATGAAGATAAAGAGTGGCTTTGTTCCGATATGGTTGATTCCCCAGTTCATCATACGCGTTATCCATGCTGCATCTGGAAGGACGTGATTGTGGGCAAACCGTAGCACATGATAAACGACAAAAAGGAGCGCTGCGCTCAGTAACGCGCTTGCTCCTCCAATGTATATGTATCTTAGTCTTACTGTACTGAATTGAGACTTCATATTGGGTATCCTCCTCTATACAATAATATGGTAATAGAGGTAGAATACCGAATATTTCTTAATGAGATAGTAGTTAACTTCTTATCAAATTCTTAATTATTAATCCTCTGAGTAATTACTTGGTGAAGCAGTGGTAACAGGGAAACGTGTAACAAAATCCGTTCTGCCATTTTCACTGTAAGCAACGATACTTCCTCGATGTAATTCAATCATCGATTTGGCAATCGCCAGGCCGAGACCGGTACCTCCCGTATCGCGGGAACGGGACTTATCTACCCGATAGAATCGATCAAATAGATGTGGCAGATCTTGTGCCGGAATCGGCTCACCATAATTACTGATGCGGACTACAGCCTCTTTACCTTCAAGGGCCAGCCCAATCTCCATTCGTTTACCTTGCGAACCATACCGAATGGCATTGCTGAACAGATTCTCATATGCTCTTACAAGCTCCCCCGGAGCAGCCTGTATCCATAGTGGATCTTGTCCGCCGATGATCTTGTAGGTCATGCCAGCATCCTCCAGCATGGGAGCAAACTCTTCAGCCAGCTGCATCAGAAACGAATTCAAGTTCAATGCTTGCAGAGATAATGGAAGACTCCCGCCACTCACACGCGTATATTCGAACAAGTCATCGATTAACTTGCGAAGGGTCAAGGATTTCTCATAGGCAATGCTAACGTAATAGCGCATCTCAATCTCATCCTGATAGCGATCCTTCTCGATGTACTCCAGAAATCCCAGAATAGAAGTGAGTGGTGTTCTCAGATCATGGGATATCCCCGTTATCAGATCGTTTTTGGCAGCTACCGCATTACGCTCTTCCTGAAGAGATAACTGCAATTGTTCAGCCATCTGATTAATGCTTGCAGCAACCACTCCGAATTCATCCGAAGTCTTCACTTCGATGCGATGGGATAACTCTCCTTTGGCAACCTCCTGAATTCCCGCCGTAATTTCATCCAGAACCCGCATCACCTTGCGTGAGAACAGGAAAAAAAACAACACGAAACCCAGCACGCCTACCACAATCATCAAAGGCACCGAACCGATATTATTCACCAACCACCTGATCCCTTGGGCTGGAATGGAATAATCCGGATACGTCTGAGCTTTCAGGATGGTCTGCCCCACCTGACTGCCCCCGTACAAAATAACTGCAGTTAATATGCCGCTCAGCAGAAATGCATAGATAAATTTCCATCGGACTGTATTAATCAGCTTTGAATTCATAGTAGGAACTCCCTGCCTGTGTTCATGTCACATGACATCCTGTGGATGTACATGTTTATTGCGGTTTGATCATCTTATAACCAACACCCCATACGGTCTGAATGAACTTGGGATGTTTGCTATCGAGTTCAATCTTCTCACGAATCTTGCGAATATGCACCATGACGGTATTGTTCGACTCCATGAATTCTTCTTTCCAGACTTGACGATAGATCTGTTCCATACTAAGTACTGAACCTTGGTGACGAGCCAGTAATTCAAGAACAGCAAATTCACGCGGAGTCAGACGAACCGGCTGCTCATCCACCCAAACTTCATGAGTATCGGTATTAATGACCAGATCATCAATAACCCACTCGTGCTCTTTGTTCTCCCGACCTTTATTGAAGGTATGATACCTGCGCAGCTGGGATTTCGTCCGTGCGACAAGTTCAAGCGGGTTAAACGGTTTGGTTACATAATCATCGGCACCGATGCTTAGCCCTGTGATTTTATCCATATCCATGCTTTTGGCGGACAGCATAATAATCGGCATTTTCTGCTCTTCCCGAATTTTCATACAAGCTTCGATTCCGTCCATATTTGGCATCATGACATCCAGAATAATGAGATCAATCGACTCTCTTTTCAATGCTTCCAGCGCTTCAAGCCCATCATTCGCGGTGAGAATCCGATAACCCTCGTTGCCAAAATAAATTTCCATCAGTTTAATAATCTCCTGCTCATCATCGACAAGCAGAATGGTTGCTGGCTGTGCCACGGCATTATTCCTTTCCCTTCCATAATTCATGATCTGTTCAAAGTATACCACCGAGGGATGAAACTGCGAAAATCATCGTGATCTTCACGGACACGCTCGATCTTGGTCATCATCTCATGTGTCTCTTCCGGCTTCACCTGCTGAATCCACACCACAGAGGACACCAGCGCCATAGCCGTATACAGTGAATACAATCTCCAAAATAACTCATCCGGTTCATTGCCATTGAAATAACCCTGAATCTGACCTATGGAATATGGAATACTGATCTCCGAAGCAAACAAACCCAGCTTCAAAAATTCATGTATGGGATCACCTTGATCATAACGATTAAAATCAATCACTCCTGCGAGTTTATCCTGCTTAACGACAAGATTACTCGGGTGAAAGTCATCATGCTGAAATCCATCTGGACGATTTTTCATCCAACCGAGATGGTCTGCAATAAACGTTAGAATAACATGATCCTCTTTCATCACGATAGGGCACTGTTTATAGCGCTCCACGTAACGTTGATGCTTGGTGCTCTTGCGTATGTACCATGATTCGATCTGTTCCTCCATCGGCAACTGGTGAATCAGCTGTAGCTGCGCTCCTGCTTCCAAACCAACCGCCCACTGCTGCTGTTCATTCAGCTGAGGTAGTCTCTCGGAAGCATCTTCGCCTTCAATGTAGCTAAGGATCATATAACCATGTTTCTCATCCAATCTACCTGCGCCCAACGTTGCTGGACACAGAACACCTAATTGTTGCATGCCCTGCAAATATTGATATTCCCTTTGCTTCATCCATTCCTCAGCAATATCATACACCCTCACCAGCACATGGCCTTGGCCAGGGACAAACATTTTGAATTTAGCATCTGCTGAATAACCCTTCATAACAGGTTCAATCCGCGTGACCTGACCAAGTTCAGGAATCTGTTTTAACCTGTCAATCAACGTATTCTCCATCGATGCATTCCATGTATCGTGTTGTTCCACGTCCCGAATCCTCCGTTATTTCACGTATGGCGTGTAGTATCGTCGGTCTATTCCCACTTTAACCCATGATGTTTCCTATAACATGCTTATATGTATTCTATCCGTTTCTATTTAAAAAGTACTGATTCGGGTTCTTTGCCCGTCAGGGTCAGCATCGTATACAATTGTCCTCTGTGATGATATACATGCCCCATAATCTCAAGTAACCACTCCAGCCGACTATAGGAAGCTCCCCAGTACGAATCCGTCACATGTAATAACTCTTCCGTGTTAAACTGCCTGTAACGTTGGTATAGATACATCTGGTTATCAATCAAAGCCTGCTTGATCTCACCGAGCGAATGCACCTGATTCTCTACATAGAATTGAGCCATCTCTTCCTCCGAGGCACCTTCGGAAATATAAACATCCGCTCGGCAGATCACAGACAGATGAGCTAGTAACTCTCCAACAGGCCGTTTACCTTCAATTGGAGTCAAAGCCAAGTCTTCTTCCGACAGCTGATCACATATATCAATTAACGATGTTACAGCCACGTCAATATGTTTGAACGCAGATTGAATCAACAGACACACTTCCTTTTTATCCCATTATACAGAACGTATGATCGGTTATCAACCAACATATCCCTCCTTAATATATACCCCAAATCTATATAAATTGAACAAAACATTTACACAAAACGGAGAGGACAGAAAGGACCTGAAGAAGCGGAGCGTTCGCCTTTATCCCCGGATTTCCCCTTTATAAAAGGAATTAAAAAAATCTGGGGATAACAGCGATCAGAAGGTTGTTCTGTCATCGGAGTGTACAGTGTAAATATTCTTTAGTTCAATTTATATAACAATCTACGAACAAAAAAAGTCCTTCCTCCTTCATATAGACGGGATTCAGGACATTTTGTTGCCTATTTGTTTTCAAATCTTTGCTCAACTTGAGTATAACGAACAATACGTTTGCTCGAATCGTTCAGCCTCCAAGTCAGACTTGCGAATGAAAAATTGCAGTTCCCCGCAATCCCACCATTGGAAACCAATAGCATCATGTGTATCTATCTTCAGCAGCAGCAGCGTATCGGATAGTTCCTGCCATGTCCGATCCTCATCTCCGCCGTAATACTTGGTCAGCTTCTTCTCACACGCCTGCTCATTATAATCGTACTCTTCTCCCAGTGCGATCTGTAACAAGGCACGATGCTCGGCATCCGGATGCTGCCCGTCAGGATATCCAAACATCCCCCCCCAATTCAGCGTACTTGGATGATTCCAACTCGACTCGAATTCAAGGTAACGGTCATACAGACTCACTTCCGCTTCGGCCTCATCGTTCTCTAGCCTCGGCGGCGAGAGTTCATTCAGCACGTTGGCGTCAATATATGCATATGTAGGAAACTCAAGATTAGGCAGCACGGTCACCGAATGTGCAACAAACGGTGCTCCATCCAGCGCGGTATCACCTTCTGACTCTCGCCTTATCAGGTTATGAGAACTCGGCTCAAAAATCACACGATGTTCAATGGGACTAGCAGATTCATCCGTGCCAACGAAAAAGTATAACATTCCGCGTTCAGGCAAAGTCCCGCGCCCATCATTCGGCGTATACGGCGACAGATCCACCAGGTTCAACTGGGCCAGGAAAGTCATCGGAACTCCTTCTTGTGTTACGGGCCACTCCATGCCACTCGGCAAATCCGGATGTCCACCTACACGTGAGTTTCCTGTCCTGCGATATTCGTCCAGTGTGGATACATCGAGGCGAATTCCCCAGCGGCTTGAGGACAACAGCAGATCGGCAGCAACTCCCAAACCATATTCCTCAAGTGTTTTACGGGCTTTTCTGGTCAGACGTTCACATTGTTCTGGCTTAATCATATAGATCCTCCCCTTTTGACAATACACCTATGCTGAGACATATTCAGGTTCACACCTGTATATTCTTCCGCCCAGTCGTCTTTCCCTGCTTCTAGCAAAAAAAGAGACTGACATTGCTTGTCAGTCTACTTCCTTATCCTATATTCCATTTAACGATTTGGATCAGAAGACTTTTCCTGGTAAGCACGCATATGCTCCTCACCGTCCAGGAATTCATGGGCCTGATGGGCTGCCATCACCCCATGATAGCTGATATCCAGACCCAGATCTTCCTCTTCTTCTGTCGAACGTACAGGCACAATTTTGCTAATCAACTTTAACCCGATCCAGGTCATGGCGAATCCCCAGATGACCAGTGCTGTAAGGCCAAGTGCCTGAACCCCCAGCAACCTCAAGCCGCCGCCCATGAATAATCCACCATCCGTGGCAAACAGACCTACAGCAATCGTGCCCCACATTCCTGATACGGCATGCACCGGGAAAGCACCAACCGGATCATCAATCTGCCGACGGTCCAGCCAGTTGGTGGCTGCCATCATCAATAAGCCGGAGACTGCCCCAATGAATATCGCTGCTACATCGCCAACAAAAGCACAGCCTGCTGTAATTCCGACCAGTCCCGCAAGCGAACCGTTAATGACCGAGGGTGCATCAGAACGATTGAAGCGGAATAACGTGTACAGCAACGTAGCTGCACCACCTGAGGCCGCGGATAACATCGTAACAATCGCAATGTGACCAATTCTTACATCCGTGGCGCTGAGTGTACTACCCGCATTGAAGCCAAACCAGCCGAACCATAACAGAAATGCACCCACAGATGCCAGTGGCAGATTGCTCGGAAGTGCAATAGCACTTACGCCAAGTGGTGTGTACTTCCCTTTACGCGGACCAATGATAATCGCAGCCGCCAGTGCCGAGAATCCGCCGAGCGCATGGATGACAGCCGAACCGGCAAAGTCCTGCATCCCCAGCTGACTAAGCCAGCCGCCGCCCCATGCCCAGTGTCCACCAATTGGATAGATGATCGCCGTCATCAATATGATATACAACAGGTAGGCACGGAAGTTGATCCGCTCGGCTACGGCTCCTGAAACGATGGAAATAACAGCAATGGTAAAGGCCGCCTGGAACAACCAGAATGTCTCCAGAGATACCGGCACGTCCAGATGAGACAAATCCCCATTCAGGAAAAATCCCGTTACTCCCGCAAAACCACCTACGTCCGAACCATACATCAGTCCAAAACCGATCGCATAGAACAGTAACGTCCCAATCGTAATGTCAGCAAAAACCTTCATAATAATGTTCACACTATTTTTATAACGCACAAAGCCAGCCTCGAGCAGGGCGAATCCACCCTCCATCAATAAAATCATCGCTGCACTCAGTACGACCCAGACCGTATCAATCCCGGTGCTTAACGTCTCCAAAGTCATGTTTGTACATCCTCCGTTTCACTAAGCTGTCTGAGCTCACGGATTGTATCGGGCGCAAGCTCAATCTCGTCCCGCTCAATGCTGTCCGGATGTTTGATTCGTTCTGCGATCTGATCCAATTCACGTATACGTCTGCGAATCTGTTCCATCTTGCGAAAACGTTCCTTCACCTGAACCATATATTCCACCGCCTGATGATGGGTTGCAGGGCGTCCCGCAAACCACTTTCGTACGGTCGACAACGATTGATAAGCGACCTCTTCCGCTCGACGCTTTTGTTCGAACTGTTCGATCTTCTGCTTGAGCGTTTGAATCTCATTTTCTTTTTTGACCTTCATCCGTTCGATAAGGTACAATAAATCGGACGATGATATTTGCAATGCTGTGTGGTGATAAACCTCGTCGATTACTAACATATCATGTCAGGACTCCTTACATATCAAGTTACTTGTACCGATTATAGTTTCCCGAGGTCTGCCCGTCAATCTTTTTTTGGACTTGGTATGGATTGAAATGAACCGTTCAGAGAGAACGGCTTTTTTTATTGGGTACATAATACATCTAACAAGGCTAATCTCGCCTGGATTCGCATTCACTTTTTCCATCCCCTATGCTTATAGAATAAGCATCCACATTTGAGGTAATGAACATACACAGACTACCCGCATCATAGAACCCGTATATAAGGAGAGGATTGCACAATGTTTACTCGTAATGACGATATACGCAACCAAATCTGGGAAGCTGTCTCGGGACTCGAAGAAGAACAATTGAGCCGAAAACCTTCACCCGAACAGTGGAGTATTATGCAAGTACTACGACATCTGAATCTGATGGAAAATGTCATTGGAAAACAAGTCCGTCTGGCCCTCGAGAAGGAACAGACGGTGTCTGTGGACAAAAAACCATATGAATTATCGTTGGACCGCAGCCGCTCCGTCGAGGCACCACCCCATCTTCAGCCTCCAGCAGCGCCTGAAGCACTTGCAGACGTACGCAATGATCTGGACGAATCTCATAAAGCGTTAAATAACTTTGCATTGGATCATGATCCTGACCTGCTGCGCAGCAAGTCCTTTCCTCATCCCGTATTTGGTGAGATGGATCTAACCCAATGGATTGACTTTACAAGTTATCATGAGGAGCGTCATCTGGGACAGATTCAAGAGATCAAACAGCAGCTTGGCGTGTAAGCACAACCTACACTTTCACATAGCGAAGAATATAGTTGAACGACAAAAAACCTCCAATCCTATTAATTAGGTTGGAGGTTTTCAATGTTCTTTTCTACGAATAAGAACGACACTTATATTTTTTTTCCCAAAATCGCCAGATCTCTATTCATACCATCCAACACGGCCACTTCAGGATAATATCCCCACTGTTCAAAACCATGCTTGCGCAACAATCCCAGACTCGGTTCATTATGCCCGAAGACAAATCCGAGAATGGTCGTAATTCCAAGTGCAGGACAAGCCGCAAATACCGTTTCAAGCAAACGTCCACCAGCCCCAATTCCGCGGCATTGCTGATCCACGTATACACTGACTTCCACCGTTCCATTATACGCAGGGCGTCCATAGAACGAGCTGAGACTTGCCCAAGCTACCACATGACCTGCCTGCTTCATCACCCAAAGAGGACGATGATCCGGTGAATGGTCCTCGAACCACGGAACACGTTGCTCCACTGTCACCGGTTCCAAATCCGCTGTTACCATACGGCTCTCAATGGTGGAATTATAAATTTCTACAATCCTTGGCAAGTCCTCCAGGCGCGCATATTCAATCTGCACATCTTCCAGCTTCATCTATACTCCTCCATTATTCCAGATCGTTCTATATCATAGAGGATATTATAATGGAGAAGAGAAGTTTTCGTCACCTCTAACATTCTGGGGAAGAATCACTCTGGAAGTCCCTCTATGGTGTTCCCACGCGTTAACTGTTGACTCTGGTCTGCCCAACGAATGTTAATGGAGCGAGATGTGAACAGATCCGCACCATCAGACACTTGGAAATGCAGATGAGCTTCACTGGAGTTCCCTGAATTACCAAGCTCACCGATGAGGTCTCCCTGTTTGAGCTTATCTCCTTTTTTGACCGAAACACTGCCTTCCTTGATATGTGCTGTGAGGCTGTACTCCCCATTTCCATGGTCGATCACCACATAATTACCCGCTGGCTCTTCCGGATTCATAACACCCGGTACATTGTCCGGTATATCGTTCTTGATGTCAACGACGGTTCCATCCGCAGCTGCATAGAGCGGTTCACCAAAAGCATGGTAGCTTGCGTTTACCTTGGCATCCCCGTTATAACTGAAACCTTCTTTTGACCGAATGATATCCAACGCATAGCGCTGTGTTTCATGCTCATAATGATAGTTCGACATCACATCGTTGCCTCCCCAGAACACATACCATTCACCCTTTAAAGGGAAATGGAATTCGGTTTTGGTGAACTTTTGATCTGTATCCTCATGCGTTTCTAGCGGCTGGATCAACAGACCATCAATCTGATTGGCCTCGGTAAAATAGGCTCGAATCCCTTTTGTCCCTGTTTGATCCTTCCAGGCGAACTCGGTCAGATTGTTCATCTCAGCTGCGAATACTTGATCCAGGGAAGTTACTCCCTCCAGGAACTCGTCAGCAGACGTTTTAAGCTTTTCAAGTGTGATCGCTTCCTTCATTTGAGGACTCAACTGACGGTAAATATCTTCAATGGAACCCTTCATCAGGGTATCAACAAAATTGTCGGGTGTAACCATTGCATTACCTTCTGAAGTGGAATTCTGTTCCTGATTGGATTTCTCGCTTGCTTCATTATTGGACGCCTGTTCGGCCGACTGCTGCTCCGCCTGGTCAGAAGTAATGGAATTGCTGTTGCCACAAGCAGACAATATCACGCAAGCTCCAAGGGTAATTGCAAGCACCTTCCAGCCTTTTCTATTCTGTAATTTCGAATGTGTATGTTGCTCTGATTTCAGATGACCTTCCCTCTTCATTTTCAACATCCTTTCTGCTAATTCATTATACTTTCCAGTTAAGTGTACAGAATGAGTCTTATCCTTCGTCTAACCCCATCTTACATGTAGTTAAACTTGTAACGCCTTTTGAGGTTGTATAATTAAGATTCCGTTAAGATAGCTCATACGCTATACAGCCTTCTTGGATGGTATGATTAGCAATACACACAACAGAAGGATCAGGAGGTCATTTTTAAACTATGGATAACGTCTCATTACTGCTTGTGGATGATGAACAGGCGATTCTGCATATGCTCAAAACCGTTCTGCTCAAAGAGCAGTTTCTCGATATTGATACCGTTACAACAGGTGAAGCTGCCATTGAGGCATGCAACAACAAGACGTATCATTGCATCGTGCTCGACATCATGCTTCCTGGCAAAAGCGGACTGGAAATCTGTCCTTTTCTACGACAGGTCACCGATGCGCCCATCCTGTTTCTGACGGCCAAAACAACCGATTATGACAAATTAACCGGATTCGCCGTTGGTGGTGACGATTATGTTGCCAAACCCTTTAATCCGCTGGAAGTCGTTGCTCGAATTAAATCATTACTGAAGCGTTATTTACCATCTAAAACCGCAGCGATCTCGGATCACGTCCCATCTAACGTAAATACGTCATCTCCCAGCACATCGGAAGGCGTGTACGACTTTGGACGATTTCAGGTACTGGAGTGGGCTGGTGAGCTTCGGGTTGAAGGAGAGTCCGTATCCTGTCCGGCACTTGTGTTTCAACTACTGCTCTTTTTCTGCAAACATCCCAATCGAATCTTCACCAAATCAGATCTATATGAACGGGTCTGGGGCTCTGAAGCCATTAGTGATGACAATACCGTGATGGTTCATATTCACCGCATTCGGGAGCGCATTGAAGCCGATCCTTCCAATCCGGTGTTTCTCGTCAACGTCCGGGGTCTGGGTTACAAACTGATTCAGCCGGAACATGTGTCACGCCCATGAGTATTCGTCGCAGGTTAATGACCCGGTTTATCGGGATGCTTGCCGGTGCAGTCGTTCTTATCATCCTGCTTGGGTCTGTAGCCACTTACTGGGTCGTTCAAAGGGTAAATGAAGTGAACTTGGTGGATGATTTTGCACTTAACGGTCTGGATCAATTGATTAATACAGCAGAAATTCTGCCAGATAATACGATCCGATATGACCCCGAATTGCTGAAACAAGTGGATAAAAATAACGGCTGGCTCCAGGTTCTGGATGAACAAGGTTACGCCATTGATGAATATCACACACCCGCTGATGTCCCCACTCACTATAAACCAGGGGAATTGATTGCATACTGGGAAAGCCAGAAGCCGTTCCCTTATCAGATTGTGATGCTGATCCGGGAGAAAAATGGGAAGGAATTCACCTTGTTATATGGCGAGATTAACCCAGCTAAGTCCTTAATGAATAACATTCGTTCAGACCTTGCTTTCACCAACGGAAAACTTGATCTTCAGCCCGATCAACAGGAGGCCCTTCGTGCCGCCAATGCTTATCTTCAAGTATTGGACGCGTCAGGAAGCGAACTCTCCTCCTATAACAAACCGGCCATGGGCGTACCTAGCGAATACACCATTCAGGAACTCGTTCTGCAAGTTCGCTATCCGAGTCGATCAGGTATGTCTGTTGCAACGTGGTACGACGAACAGAATGAAACTACCTGGCTGATTAGCATACCTAGTAATCCATTGGCGACCGGAAATCAAAACCCCTACAATTTTATCTTGGAACCGGCATTGGTCATATTGATCGTATCCATCATCATTCTGCTCATTTTGCTTGCCTTCTGGTATGCCAACCGCTTCGGCTCACCCATGCTGCATATGCTCCAATGGTTACAACGTCTGGAGAGAGGGCATTACGAGGAACCTACCGGAGCCTTCGGAATCCCTCGCAGTCAGCGTCGTAACGGAAAGTGGAAGCGAAAATACAACGTGTATGCTGAAGTCCTTCGCTCCATGCAGGCCCTGTCTCACACTTTGAAGCAAGATGAAGAACTTCGGAAACAGAACGATTCTCTGCGGGAGGAGTGGATTGCGGGCATAACACATGATCTGAAGACACCCCTCTCCTCCATTCAGGGATACGCTCATATGCTTGAGGCGGATAAGTATAGCTGGACCGCGGAGGAAGTCAGGGAATTTGCAGGCATCATGCTCGATAAATCCATGTATATGGACAGGCTTGTCAACGACCTTGCCATGACCTATCGATTACGCAGTGGAGGATATCAACCTGTAGTGGAAGAGACTGACGTAAATACGTTGCTCCGTGATCTGATCCAGCGCGCAGAACGGAATCCGGCATATGGAGAAGGTCGCATCCTATTCCAACCTTCCGAAGTGCCTGTGTATGGACTTGTCCATATTCCGTCGTTTGAACGAATTGTGGATAATCTGACCGCCAATGCCCTTCTTCATAATCCACCCGAGTCCATCCTCGTTGTCAGTGTGCATTCTGGTGAACATGCAGATGCATTCAGCATTCAGTTTGCCGATAATGGACGAGGCATGGACCCCGAGACGGTATGGAAGTTATTTGAACGATACTATCGCGGTACAGATACAGGTACATCGGACGTTGGATCAGGGCTGGGTATGGCCGTAACCAAAGGGTTGATTGAAGCGATGAAAGGGCATATTGAGGTACAGTCCACCCCTGGTGAAGGAACGATCATTCGCTTAATATGGGATGGGCCGTCCGAAACGAATTAAAATGTTCCGCTTGACCTTTCCATTTTCAGTCTATATAATCGACACTCAATAACACCTGTTCCAATATATTGATATTGAATACAACACATTTCAGGATCATCTGATGAGTTGATCTAACATATTTGGCGATGACCAGAGACAAGATTTCGTTTGCGTGCTGCCCAGAGAGAGAGGGGATTGGTGAAACCTTCTTCAGTGAACGGACCGGAATTACCCCTCTGCAGCCGTGACCTCGAACCTCAGCATTTCGGACCTCCTCGGATGTTCGGCTTGTTGCCAGTAGAGTTCACCGCCTGATCCCCGATAACGGATTCCAATGAGGGTTATGATGTTTCCTGTTCACGGCGGCTGGCCGAGAGCAGAGTGCACTATAACCAAATTAGGGTGGAACCACGAGCCAAGCGCACTCGTCCCTTTTCCGGGACGGGTGTTTTTTGCGCTTTCATTTGATGAAATGGAGAGTGGTACACATGAGCAAACAAGAAAACAGTAACTCCGCAAGCAACAAATCAGGTAACGAAGTAAACAACCACGCAAATGATCTTCAACCATCCAGTCATTCCATTAAGGTCCGTCTGCAAGGTGACGCGGTACGTTCTTACGAAGCAGGCATCACTGTAGGTGCGGTTGCCTCATCTATCAGCACAAGCCTGGGAAAACAGGCGATTGGCGGTATTGTAGACGGTCAGAATGTCGATCTCGATGGGGTGCTCAAGCAAGATTGCGAACTCGTTATCGTTACTTTGGACAGCGTGGAAGGTCTGTATCGTTATCGTCACAGCGCAGCACATGTGCTCGCACAGGCACTCAAACGCATCTACGGTGCAGATCAAGTGAAACTGGGTATCGGCCCAGTCATTGAAGATGGATTCTATTACGATGTTGATCTGGAGCATGCCTTGTCCATCAGTGATCTGGCTGCCATTGAACGGGAAATGAACAAAATTATTCAGGAAAATGAAAAGATCAGTCGACGGGTCGTTAGCCGGGAAGAAGCCCTCCGTATCTTCGGAGAAATCCAGGACCCTTACAAGCTTGAACTCATTCAGGATTTGCCAGAGGATGCCGAACTTTCAATCTATGATCAAGGAGAGTTCTTCGATCTGTGTCGCGGTCCCCATCTTCCATCCACTGGCCGGATCAAAGCGTTCAAGCTGCTGAATGTGGCCGGTGCGTACTGGCGCGGCAACTCGGATAATAAGATGCTGCAACGCATCTACGGCACTGCTTTCCCGAACAAAGCCCAGCTGGATGAATATCTGCACATGCTCGAAGAAGCAAAAAAACGGGATCATCGTAAACTCGGCAAAGAGCTTGAACTGTTCATGTTCTCCGAAGAAGCGCCCGGCATGCCCTTCTATCTGCCTAAAGGCATGACTGTTCGCACTGAACTGGAGCAATTCTCCCGTGAGTTGCAATTACAAGAAGGTTATCAGGAAGTTCGGACTCCTCTCATGATGAACAACAGGCTGTGGGAGCAATCTGGCCACTGGGAGCATTACAAGGACAACATGTATTTCTCCGAAGTGGACGATGCCACTTTTGCACTTAAACCGATGAACTGTCCTGGCCACATGCTGATCTTCAAAAATACACTCCATTCCTATCGCGAATTACCGATTCGCATGATGGAATTTGGTCAGGTTCACCGTCATGAATTCTCAGGTGCCCTGAACGGCATGATGCGTGTGCGGACATTCTGTCAGGATGATGCCCATCTCTACGTCATGCCAGAGCAGATCGAGGACGAGATCAATCAAGCGATCTCACTGATTGGACGTATGTACGATATCTTTGGATTCGAATATAAGATTGAATTGTCCACTCGCCCGGAAGATTCCATGGGATCGGAAGAGCTGTGGGATCAGGCGGAACGCGCATTGCAAAATGTACTGGATCGTCGTGGCGTGGAATATCGCATTAACGTAGGGGACGGTGCCTTTTATGGACCGAAAATTGACTTTCATATCCTCGATGCGCTCAAACGCAGCTGGCAATGCGGAACAATCCAGCTTGATTTTCAGATGCCGGAGAAGTTCGACCTCACTTATATTGGCGAGGATAGCCTGAAACACCGTCCGGTCGTAATCCACCGTGCCATCTATGGTTCCATCGATCGTTTCATCGGCATCCTGACTGAGCACTATGCAGGAGCGTTCCCACTCTGGCTTGCCCCCGTGCAAGTGAAGCTCCTACCTGTGTCGGATCATTACGCAGACTATGCGCTCCAAGTACAGAGCCAACTCCGTGCGGCGGGCATTCGGGTAGAAACAGATCTGCGTAGCGAGAAGCTCGGGTACAAAATCCGTGAAGCCCAGATGGAAAAAGTGCCTTATTCGCTCGTGCTTGGTGAGAATGAGAAAAATGCCTCATCCGCCTCAGTCCGTGCATACGGTCAGGGAGATCAAGGCATTCAACGTATTGAAGCTGTTATTGAAATGATCCAACAAGCGGTGAAGGCAAAAGTCTGAACCACATCCGCATCACAACTTCTCGTCAGGCTTTAGCCCCACCTGTTCTTCGCTCCATGTCCAGAAACGCTCAGCTGAAGCATCATCAACGGCATGTTTCTTCAGTTGCTGCTCTTTCTGTTGATAGAAGTAACGCCCGGTGATCCCGACGACTTCAGGGCTTGTAGCCAGATAAACAGCCGTTCGTGCCCCTTCTTCAGGGGACAGAAAGAATGGAAGTTTACCTGCAAACGCCATAATGCGTGTGCCAAATCCGGTATTGCGATCTACGCCAATACTCGTTCCCACCGCACCAGGGTGTAGACAGTTTACTGTGACAGACGTACCTGACAGTTTGCGAGCCAGTGCACGAGTGAACAGCACGTTCGCCAATTTGGATTGAGCATAGCTTTTGATCGGATTATAACCTGTGTGCAGATGTGGATCTTCGAAGTGGATTTTGCCGGCCTTGTAAGCACCTGACGAAACGTTCACAACCCGTCCCTGCTTCGCAGCTTTCAGAGGTTCGATCAAAAGTAAAGTCAGCAGGAAATGTCCCAGATGGTTAATCCCGATACTTTGTTCGAACCCATCTGAGGTTTCCTTCCGCTTGACCATCACCACCCCCGCATTATTAACCAGAACGTCAAGGCGATCATGACGCTCGCGGAATGTGCGGGCAAACTGGCGTATACTTTCGAGTGAACCCAGGTCACACAGCATCAATTCAATCGCAGAAGAGCCGGACTGACGCACAGCTTCCTGAAGAGCCTCCTGTCCGCGCTTCTCACTGCGGCATGCCATGATTACGCGATATCCTTGTCTTGCAAGTTCAATGGTGGTCGCCAACCCCATACCTGAGTTAGCTCCTGTTACAATTGCTGTCTGATTGGACATGAGGTACTTCCCTTCTGAACCTGAGGTTCTGAAATTAGAGGCGCGACGACGGACAATATGAGATAATGATAGGATCACATCTCGGTTTCCATGGGAGGACAAGTATGCTGACCAAAGAAGATTTTAAAAAAGTTAAAAAACAAGCCAAACTTGAAATCGCACTACTCGAACAGGAATATCAGGAAATCTTGCAGAACGTTGATTCTACGCTGTATGAAAAATACGGTATTTTGGACAAAGAAGAAACACGTGAACTCACCCGAAAACGCAAAAACCGAAGATATGCTTCACTCGTCATCGAACTATGCGCCATTATTGAACAAATGTTACATCAACTGTACAGAGACGTATATCAGAAAAAGTTTAATTCGACCCAGCTGATGAAAACTCCTGCCTACCGTGCACGCTCCAACATGGAGATCATTCAAGCCGAACTGAGTAAAGAGTTCATTGCTCTGGAATCCGAAAAAGAACACTTCGCTGAAGCCCTTGGTCTGGTATTTCAGACAAGGAACAAACTTGTTCATGAGAACTTCTCGTTTGTCTCCATCGTTAAGGATGGCAGTAATGAAGAAGAAACGTTTGAAGCATTACTCCATACGGTCAAAAAATATAGAAAACACTTAAAATATAATCGCCCTGAATAACAACAATCATCGCTAAAAAAGAAAAGGAGGTGTACCGGACTACGGTCCGGATCACCATGAGCCATCCAACAACTTCAATTACTGTGTTAAATCTGCAGATTCCGACACCTTCCGGGAACAGCCCCATATTCCCCGTCATGCTTCGTGATGAAGATGGCGTTACCTTGGTGGATACGGGCATGATTGGACAATTTGCCGAACTTCAATCCGCATTGGAACAAGAAGGCGTACAGCTCTCGGACGTTAAACGGGTGATTATTACTCATCAGGACATCGATCATATCGGTAACTTGGGTGCTCTTTTGGATGCCATCCCTGATCTGGAAATCTGGGCACATGCCGATGAGATTCCATATCTAACCGGTGAGAAACCTTTGATCAAATTCACACCTGAACGTCGTGCTCTGCTGCCCGCGCCCGTTTTGGCACTGGCAGACCAACTGCTCTTGCAGCTGCCTGAAGTGAACATCAGCAGAACGCTGGCAGACGGAGACTTATTACCCCTTCAAGGCGGTACACAGGTCATTCATACACCGGGACATACGCCAGGCCATATCTGTCTGTATTTCGGGGAGCAACAATTCCTGCTCGCTGCCGATGAACTTCGTGTGGTCGATGATGAACTGGTTGGCCCTGCGCCACCCGCAACACCGGACATGCCTGAAGCGCTGCGAAGCCTGAAGAAACTGACCGACCTTAAGCTCAATAAGGTTCTCTGTTATCACGGTGGAGAGTACACGAATGATCCGGCTCAGCGCATTGCCACACTTGCGGAGAGCGCAGAGTAAGAATAGAAAGCGGACTTGTGAGTGTTTTGGAACGACACAAGCATCCTATTAACGCTGTTTCTCTTCGTGCGGCATTGTGCGTTGTACTCATTCAAGATTAGGATGACACATACATTACAAGCAAGGAGCTGTCCCATAAGTCATGAATTTGACGGGGACAGCTCCTTTGATTAATTAACCATGTGTATTTACCACTGCACTGGTGTTGACCGTATGGCAGCTCCTATTGCGCACGATATGCACACAGTATCTTATATCACACCGCTATATTACACCACGGCATGCGCACAATATCTTCCCCTGCCCGTTTGGCAAAACAATTCACCGGAAAATCCGTAACGTAAGTGTTTGATTTTTGACAGAGTTCCACCAGACCTCTTATTTACTCATTTCGTTGATTTTCCCGCAGGTTTCGAGTGAATTTTGGCGATATAACGTGGCTGAGGTTCGTTACATTCTACAAACGCCATTATACCTCTATTTATGGTGTGCCAGGTTCGTTAGAATAAATCAGCTCTCCGGAGTTAGTACAATCAGCTTGTCATCTCCATCTCGTGGCGATCCCCGTCCATCCCGATTGTTCGTAAGCACATACAACTTTCCGTCCTCACCAGCACTCACATTACGAATCCGGCCCCATTCATCTTCGAAGATGGGTTCCACCTTCTCCACCTGTGTGCCATCTTCCGAAAGAGTAACCTTCAGCAACTGCTCTCCACGCAGATTTGCAGCAATCAGTGATCCAGCCCAAGGTCCTTCCTCAACAAAAGCTACACCAGACGGCGCCCATGTATCATTCCCACTATGTGCAAGCGGAGCCTGATATGCGCCATTGTCATCATCGTCTCCCTCCACCTCGGGCCAGCCATAATTCTCACCAGCTACAATCCGGTTAATCTCATCATGATTACGCTGACCATGCTCCGTGGAATAGAGGTAACCGTTGTCTGGGTTCCAGGCCAGTCCCTGTGCGTTACGGTGTCCCATACTGTATACAGGTGAATTCGGCCATGGGTTGTCTGCCGGGATCGACCCGTCAAGACCTATCCGCAATATTTTACCTCCAAGGCTATCTTCGTTCTGTGACAATTCCGGCTCATAACGTTCACCTGTCGTGATATAGAGCAACTTGTCCGGGCCAATTTTGATCCGCCCACCATTATGATTTATTCCGCCTGGAATGTTACCAAGCAACTCTTGATCTATGACCGCTTTCGCATCATTCACCTTGAGACGTAACACTCGATTGGCAATGTCATCGCCTTCCAGATAAGAGTGGTATGCATACAAGTAACCGTTCTCCTCAAAGTCCGGATCTGCTGCAAGACCTAACAAACCTCCTTCACCTTCTTCATTAAATGGGGCTGAGAATTCAATCAGTGGTTCAGGGGCTAGTTTTCCATCCTCAATGACTCGAATCGCACCAGGGCGTTCCGTTACGAACATCCGACCATCAGGCACACTCACAATCTCCCATGGTGCATTCAATCCTTCAACCAGAACGGAAGCCCGATACGGAATGACCGTCTCTCCCTGCGCTCCACTCTCATTTCCACTTGCACCGGTATTGCTTCCATTCGCTGTCTGTCCCTGACCTGTTCCCTGTCCCTGAGACGTCTGCTCTACTCCTCCCGTTGAGGGTTCGCCTGAAGAGCATGACGCGGTCAACAGTGCCACACTTAATAATGAAGCATACAGTGGAACGATTCCTCGATTATTCATGAATACATCTCCCTTCGCATATCGATCTTTTGTATAAAATAAATAAGCCAAGCTTCAATGTATTGTTAACATATTGTTCTCTATAGTTGTCGCACTATTATTCATGTGTATTACGGTTTCGCCCTGTATTACCCTTCACACCAGCCGCTTAAACGAAGAAGGCAAGGGATTCCGAGGACATGAAATCATCGCAGTTTGGAATTCCATCATAATCTTTTATAATAGAAGGATAGTATGAATGGAAAGGTGGACAACTACACTTATGAATCAAAACCCTTTATCTCGTCTTGAAGCCGATCTGTCCGGGCAAGGATTGGACGCCATGCTGATCACAGATCCGAAACATATCTACTATTTAACTGGATTTGCAAGCAATCCGCATGAACGCTTCCTCGGTCTGGTTCTCGCACGCGGCGAAGAGCCCCTGCTGATTGTACCCGCACTGGACGCTAAAGCAGCCGCAGCCGCTTCCTCGGTATCCAACATTGCCACGCACACGGATACGGATAATCCATACGCTTTGTTTGATCGTTATCAGGGGCGCTTGGGCCGGGTTGGTCTCGAGAAAGAATACGTGACAGTCGCACGTTATGAGCAGCTTACTGCCGCTCTTGGTGCTGCCAGCTTTGAAGATGTAGGCCCGTTGCTTCGCACATTACGTGTGAAAAAAACTCCGGATGAGGTAGCCCGCATTCGCCACGCCATTCACCTGATCGAAGAAACATTGCGTCAAGGCCTCTCTCATGTTCGCACAGGCGTAACCGAGATTGAACTTGTTGCCGAGATGGAATATCAGATGAAAAAACTGGGTGCCGATGGCCCTTCCTTTGATACCATGGTACTCACCGGACCCAAAACAGGTCTGCCACACGGTACACCGGGTGAACGGAAACTGCAACATGGTGACCTGTTGATGTTTGATATGGGTGTGTATGCTGGCGGATATGCCTCGGATATCACGCGTACATTCGCCTTTGGTGACATCTCACCTGAACTCAAAACCATCTATAACACGGTACTCGCAGCCAACGAAGCGGCTATCCAAATCGTAAAACCAGGCATCACCTGCGCTGAAGTGGATCGTGCAGCACGCCAAGTCACGGAAGAAGCCGGATACGGCGAACGTTTTATGCATAGAGTAGGTCATGGACTGGGTATTGACGTACATGAGTATCCTTCTCTCCATGGAGAGAATATGGACATCCTGAATGAAGGTACCGTATTCACGATTGAGCCGGGCATATATACCGCAGCAGGCGGCGTCCGTATTGAGGATGATGTAATTGTGACCGAAACGGGTGTCGAAGTTCTGACGTCTTATCCAAAAGAACTGCAAATCCTTACCGACTAGTCCAATTGTGAACTCAAAAATCCCGCAAATCCATGATATCATGGGTTGCGGGATTTTAATTCATACGAAGCATATCCTACGTGTCTTATTCCTGCTCACTCATGTACCATTAGCCAAACTCATGCGTGATATCCTGCCAGGATTCCAGCTGTGGCAGCTGTTGCTTCCCCCAATAATCCAGAAACCATTGAATAATCACAGTCGGATCTGCTGTGCTGTAGCTGTAATGCTGGAAACCGTCCTCACCTTCCTGTAAACGAATCTCCGCCACCATCTGCCCTGGTTCCTCAAGCGCAGCAGCCTGCATATACATACTTCCCTCCACCAGCTCTGAAGGTGTAAGTACTACGTATTCCTGCAATTCCAGATTGGTAATCAAATCCACCAATAGTGAGGCATCAATGCTATCATTCTCGTAGGTTGTGCCATTGCTTTCCAGTGTATAACGCAGTGTAGAGTACATATGCGATTCCCCTTTGGTTGAAATCTTCGTGCTAATGATACATGCTCATAACGACAGGTCGTTTATATTATAACTTTTTCATAATAATGTAAAAAGAGTTTTTCTTGTTTCGGGTAAATGTGTTTTCTATAAAAAATCCCCTTGCAGAGTCCGAATTACAAGCGACTGCGCAAAGGGTGATTTTAAGTGATCCTCTTGAATATTATCTAAGCTTCATCCTTGAACTTAAAGCTGCGTGCAGCATACAGGAACGGTGTTCCAACCGCAGTTAATACAAATTTGATAATATACGTCGTCAGGAAGATTTCCAGCCAAACGTCCCAAGGATAGATGAACGCAAACGCAATCGTGCAGAACACCAGTGTATCCACGAATGAACTGATGATCGAACTGCCGTTGGTACGAATCCACAACTGATTGCGTCCTGGGGCCACCTTGCGCAGCCAGGAGTATAATCGTACATCCAGGAACTGACTGATGAAGTACGCTGTCAGACTTCCGAGAGCCAGACGTGGCAGCAGACCGAATAATGTTTTCATCGAATCCTGTGCAAAGTCCGTCGGTGCCGGATCAAAGCGTAACACCATTTGCATCAGTACCGTCGTCATGATCAACGTAAAGAATCCGAACCATACGGCTTTGCGTGCCTCACCTGGTCCATATTTCTCATTGAGCAGATCACTGGTCAGGTACATGCTGACATACATCGTGTTGCCAAGCGTCAGTACAACCCCCATAATATCTATCGTTTTGGTCACCTGAATGTTGGCTATAACCGTAGCCACACCAATCCAGGCATAGAGACCTTTTTTACCGAACAAGCGGTAACACAACAGGAAAAATCCATAAGTTACGAGAACAAAAACTGCTCCCCACCCTAAGTTAAACATAAATACATACACTGCCTTCCTAGTTTTGATTACGCGGGATGGTTACGAACCGCGGTTTGGCTCAGGGCCAAAACATGAATACTCTATCACATTTCTCGTCCCATGAACAGAACTAAATAACTCCAGGTCTGGCTGAGTGACAGTATAATTGGATTGCCACAAAAAAAACCGCCCTCCAGATTCCTCCGAAGGACGGCTTTCCCACTTGGCTTATAGACGGCTCTAGCTATCTTAATATGAGCCTCTATCTAAATCCATTCTGTATTAAGCCTGAGCCGCAGAATCCAGCTCACGGCTCTGATCATTGAATGTGTCATGATCATTTTCTTTCAAAATTTTGCTGGTTACAAGTCCAGAAGTCATGGACCCGTTCACGTTAAGCGCTGTACGACCCATGTCGATCAGCGGCTCCACCGAAATGAGTAGTCCAACCAGAGCCACAGGCAGATTCATGGTGGACAATACGATCAGGGAAGCGAAGGTTGCCCCGCCGCCAACGCCAGCCACACCAAACGAACTGATCATGACTACGAGGATCAGAGTCACAATGAAGTCCCAGCTCAGCGGGTCGATGCCGACCGTCGGAGCAATCATCACCGCCAGCATGGCCGGATAGACCCCGGCGCAGCCGTTTTGCCCAATAGTAGCACCAAAGCTTGCAGACAAGTTGGCAATACCGTCGGATACACCCAGTTTCTTCGTCTGTGTCTCCACATTCAGTGGGATCGACGCTGCACTTGAACGGGATGTAAAGGCAAATACCAGTGTTGGCAGAACCTTCTTCACATACGTAATCGGGTTGAACCCGGACAGTGAGATAATGATCAAGTGAATGATAAACATCACGATGAGGGCCACGTAGGACGCAATGACGAATTTGATCAACTTGAGAATTTCATCCGGATTCGTTGTCGCCGTTACTTTGGTGATAAGGGCAAGAATCCCGTATGGTGTAAGCCTGAGCACCAATGTTACAATCCGCATAACCACCGCATATACGGCATTAACCATACCGCGGAACGTCTCCGCCTGCTGAGGTTTTTTGCGATCCAGTCCAAGTACGGCTACACCGATGAACGCGGAGAAAATAACCACGGCCAGTGTGGATGTACGACGTTCTCCTGTCATATCTGCAAATGGATTCGAAGGAATGAATTCCAGCACTTGCTGCGGGATGGTCTGATCCTTCACATCAACAAGCCGTTCCTCCACCTTCTGAACCTGCGCATTCTCCCGCTCTCCTCCTTGAATCTCAATGGAAGTCAGGTTAAAGCCAAGGCTCGTTACAATGCTAACCCCTGCGGCAATCGCTGTGGTGATCAACAGAATGGCAATAATGGAAACACTCATCTTGCCGAGATTTTGCTTGCCCTTCAGATTCATAATGGCTGAAATGATCGATACCATGATCAATGGAATCACGACCATTTGCAACAAACGAACATATCCTGAACCGACCAGATTGAACCAATCGACTGATTTCGTAACTACATCAGAACCTGATGTGTACACCAATTGGAGAATAACCCCGTAAACAACCCCCAGTCCCAGACCCGCAAATACGCGTTTCGTAAAGGAGACATGCTTTTTCTGCATCCAGTAGAGGATGCCAAGTAAGGCAAGCATAACCACTACATTCAATATGACTAGAAAAGTATCCATTTCTTTAAATCCTCCTCAGGCATGTGTGTAACCGAAAAATATCCGGTTTTCTCTTTTATCTTTTTGTACTTCCGACAAAGACATTTTACAATATAACATATAACAAACTATTCTGGTAGGTATTAATTGATATTATGTAATATGCATGTAATAGATTCATGTATTTCTGAAAAAAATACACCAATTCGTGAAAATTGTTCTATTCAACCTCCGGTTAATTTTGTAATATAGGTATATCCGCTTATTCCCAAGTTTTCTCAACGTATAATTTAGGTCTTTCTTCATTGGTAGATAGGTCTTATGAGTACGGAAAAGCGATAATGTTAATGAACTTGACGTGAAAGGATGATCATATGTTTCGTAATCGCACCGTCGCCGGTAAAATCAGAGGCACCTTGTTCCTCGTTCTGCTGGTTGCTTCCCTGTTGTTCAGTATTAGTTTCTATGCCGTGTCGATGAATATTATTCAAAGCTACGTGCTACCGCAGTTTGACAAAGTCCTAAACACGTCCATTCAGGATATATACAAGAATACTTCAGCATCCAAAATCCTACAGGTACAGAGTGGCGGAGCCGGTTCTGAAGGTGCTGCCATGACCGTGGAATCGTATCTGGCAGATAAAGCAAAAGAACATAATCTGGATGCAGCTTACGTTGTCGCTATCCAGGATGGCTCAGCCAAAGTCGTTGTGGCCAACTCTTCCTCAGGTATGAAAGCCCAGGATGATATCACTGTAGAGCCAGCAATGAATACAGCCATCGAGAGCAAAGAAATGGTAATCAGCGAAGTCTATTCCGATTCCTTCGGTGTACATAAGGCAGCATTCATTCCAATTGCAGGAAGTAACATGATTATGGCTGTGAGCATGGATGCCCAGTTCATTCAAGACAAGATTACCCAGATTTTCTGGTTGTGTCTTGGGATTACAGCATTAGTGTTTGTGCTCGGCTGGCTTATCTCCACTAGTATGATCAAAAGAGTTACCAAACCAATCATCAAGCTTGTCCAACATAGCAAACAAATATCCCAAGGTGATCTGACCGCTGAACTCCAGATCAAAGGCAAAGATGAAATTGCCCAGCTTGCCGCAAGCTTCCAGACGATGACGCATAACCTGAAAGAAATGATCAGCCGTGCCTTGTCCACGTCCAATGAAGTTGTGTCAGGCTCCAATGACCTGCTTCAGCGGGTTGAATCGATGTCCGGTATGGTACGAAACTCCAGCCGCTCCGCAGAAGATGCAGAAAAAGGAAGTATCAGCATTGCGTCAAGCGCATCCGAGAACGCCAGAGCTATGGAAGAAATTACGCAGGGTATCATGCATATTGCTTCTTCTTCCGCTGAAGTGTCTGACCAGATTGGTGAAGCAGCCAACGAGGCAGTTAACGGTAACCGACTGGCTCAGAATGCCATTGAGCAGATGGAGCGTGTAGGCCAGACAGCAAGCGAATCGTTGAGTTATGTTGAAACTATGAATGAACGTTCGGTTGCCATCGGCACCATTGTTGCTTCCATTTTTGAAATCACCAAACAGATTAACATGCTGTCACTCAACGCCTCCATTGAAGCAGCACGTGCCGGAGAGCATGGCCGCGGATTCGCTGTTGTTGCTGGAGAAGTTCGCAAACTTGCCGAGCAATCCAAGACAGCCACCGAAGAAATTTCGGATTATCTGGGTACCATTCGTGAAGATGCTGAACGCTCGGTTGATGCCATGAACCGTGTAACCCAGGAGATTGGTTCAGGCACAACTGTCGTTCAACAAGCAGGCTCAGCCTTCCAGCAACTGAATGAATTGATTCAGAACGTGAATCTGACCATTCAGACCGTCTCTGCTTCTACTCAACAAGTATCTGCTGGTGCTGAAGAAGTGAGTGCATCCGTTGAAGAAACGGCACAGATTACGACCAAATCCCGTGAGAGCATGTTACAGATTGCTTCAACAGCAGATCTTCAGCTTAGCGAGATGGATTCACATTCGAATACGGTTCGCCATCTGCATGAACAAGCTGTAGAGCTGCAATCCGCTATGAAAAATTTCAAAATAAACTAACAGGTTAACCATTAACCTATCATCACCTGTTTTAAACCTCATTGAATCATAGGATATACAATACCCCCATGCCGCTAACATTCCGTTTCTAGAGAACGGGTTGTCGGACATGGGGGTATTGTTGTTTCACTCGGGTGCCTGAACACCCATAATCTCGTACACACGCTTCATATCCAATGCCGAACGCAATGATTCAGCTACCCGATCGAACTCCATCTCCTTACGTTCATGTACACTATATGTCTCCTGAAGTGGAGCCAGTCCCTTTCCTGCACGCAAACCATTAAGCCACGAACGGCGGAACAGATCACTTTCAAACAAACCATGCAAGTAGGTTCCCCACACGCTGCCATCCGCTGAGCCCCAGCCCTCTTGGAAAGGTTGACCACTTGGATGTGAGATTTCAAACAACGCGGTTACACGTTCAGGCTCGTGGCACTCTGTAACGCCCATATGAATCTCATATCCATTAACAGGTAATGAAGCATCTGCTTCATCTTGCTCACCATACAGACGAATCGGGTGATCAAGCTGCACCCGTCCGGAAGCTCTGACGGTCTGCTTTTCCTGAAGAAACGTTGTCGATAGCGGGAGCCAGCCAAGTCCTTTTGCTTCCTGGATCTGATTCGCCTCCACAGCAAACGGGTCCTTCAGATGTCGTCCCAGCATCTGGTACCCGCCACATATTCCTACGAGCTGAACATGATCACGCTCGGTCTGGCTCGCAATCGCCTGCTCCAGCCCAGACTCACGCAGAAACGCCAGGTCACCTATGGTATCCTTCGTACCCGGTAGAAGAATGGCATCCGGACTACCCAATTCCTCTGGCGAGGTCACGTAACGCACATTGACATCCGGTTCACGGGAAAGTGCATCGAAATCTGTAAAGTTGGAAATTCGCGGATATCGGATCACCGCCAGATCCAGCTCGGTTTTGCCGGATTTCCCATGACGGATGGAGTCCAGCACCACTGAATCCTCTGCTTCAATCTGAATATCTCTTATGTAAGGCAATACACCCAATACTGGAATGCCTGTCCGTTCTTCGAGCCAGTCGAGTCCTGGCTGCAACAGGGACAGATCACCGCGAAACTTGTTGATAATGAACCCTTTGACACGAGCAACCTCATGGGGTTCCAGCAGCTCGAGCGTACCTACAATGGAAGCAAATACCCCGCCCCGATCAATATCGGAGATCAGAATTACCGGTGCATCAGCCCAACCTGCCAGATTCATATTGACGATATCCCGATCCTTCAGATTGATTTCGGCAGGACTGCCCGCTCCTTCCATCAGTACAATATCATAGGTATCCCGTAGCCGGTTCAACGCATCCATAACTGTCTGCTTTGCTTCAGGCAGGAAATGCTGACGGTAGTCCGAAGCACTCATCTGAGCAAAAGGTACACCGTGTACCACGATCTGCGAATGCATGTCCCGCACCGGCTTGATCAGGATCGGGTTCATGTCGGTTGTCGCCTCAATACCGCAGGCTTCAGCTTGTGCTCCCTGAGCCCTACCTATCTCCTTGCCATCTTCCGTCACATAGGAATTCAGCGCCATATTCTGTGACTTGAACGGGGCTGGCTTGAAGCCATCCTGCTTGAATATACGGCATAAAGCCGTTGTGATGACACTTTTGCCCACATCAGAAGCCGTTCCTTGCAGCATGAGTACCGCCGCTGTTTGCTGTACAAGCTTACCCTCCACGATCTCTCCCCCTGTCTCCGTGTTATCTCCAGATCACCTTGCTCCCGACCTCATGCGTAACGCTATCCAAACTGCTTCACACTTCAAAAGTTAAAGCCAGAACAGTCCTTGAAGCACGCTCAGCACGGTCAACAAAACCGCCTCCAGCAGCTCATTCATGGCACCATACGTATCTCCGGTTAAACCGCCGAGCCGTTCACTGATCCGGGCAGCCACGAATCGGCCGATGTAATAACACGCCACAGGCAGTATAATAACTACCGTCACCGGGTATAGCCACCATGGCAGTGTTCCCAGACCACTCACCATCGCATCCGCAATCCCCATATCCGGCTTGAAAAGCCACACCGCGGCAAACGTAATTGCACCTGCGATCAAGGTCAGGCCAACGGCTGAGCTGCGTGCACGCTGGACCTCCTTCCGATCACCCAGACCTTTGAACAATACGGCAAGTCCATCATCTCCGCGGGCATTCGGCCAGGCCGACATCGCATATACCATGAACCAGCGGCTCCAGATCATGGGCAGAATCAGCAACGCACCGTATACCCAGTGGCCCCGGGCAATAAAATCGGCGATCAGCGCAGCTTTCATCATAAGCAGCAGCACACAGGCAATTACCCCCATGGCCCCTACACGGCTGTCCTTCATAATCTCCAGCATCCGTTCACGGGTACGATAACTGAGCAAACCATCTGCCGTATCCATCCATCCGTCAAGATGGAGCCCTCCGGTGAGCCACACCCATAACGTCAGGGTCAGGACGGCAGCCGGAAAGGCTGGGAGCACTGCACCACTTAAGGCTCCCAAGAGCCAGACACACAGACCGATTGCTGCACCGACCAACGGATAAAAGACAACACTTTCCCGCAGCAACGGCGGGACAAAATCGATGTGCATTTTGACAGGGAAACGGGACAAAAATTGAAAAGCGGCTGCCGCTGCATGTTTACGCTGAGGAGCAGACGTGCCATCCTTCATAAGCGGTACTCCTTGCTTTTTAGTTCAATCGCAATGCCTACGGTCACCAGAAACACTTCACCGCATATCGCCGCAATGCGCTGATTCAATACACCGGCCAGATCCCGATATTTCCTGCCAAGGGCATATTCCGGTACGATTCCGTCCCCCACTTCATTCGTAACCAGAACAAGCAACCCGGGATAGGTTCGAATCGCTTCAACCAGCGCGTCCAAATGTCCCTGTAACACATGTTTCTCGTCATGCTCATGTGCTAACAAAACATTTGTCAGCCACAGCGTCAGGCAATCCACCAGAATGGTGGGTGCAGAAGTCCCTGTATGCCCTTCACCCATGCGGCTTATCAAATCAGGCAAATGTATCGGCTCTTCCATCGTGTGCCACAGATACCCTGATGCCTCGCGTTGATGCTGATGCATGGCGATACGCTCACGCATTTCATCATCGTACGCCTGAGCTGTCGCCACATACCACGCCTCCGAGGAACGCTGCATGCATAGACGCTCGGCAAAGGAGCTTTTGCCACTGCGTGCGCCGCCCGTCACCAATACGCTCATCGGGAACTCTCTCCTTGCAGGGATGAATCACCCGACGCAGTGGTGTCCGAAGCAGTGCTTGACCCATCCGTGACACCCGCGCTTGCAAAGGTTGCCATCTCATTCAGAATGAGACATGCTGCGTCAATCAGATGAAGACTGAGCACACCACCTGTGCCTTCACCCAGACGCATGTCCAGATCCAGCATCGATTTCAGGTCCAGTTCACGCAGCAGCGCTCCATGTCCATTTTCATGTGAAGTATGAGAAGCGATCATATAGGCTGTGCTCAGAGGTGCAAGTTGTCTCGCAACCAGCGCTGCTGCGGTAGAGATGAACCCGTCTACAACGACCGGGCAACGATGAGCAGCTGCTGCGAGGATAACCCCCGTGAGTCCAGCAATCTCCAGTCCACCCACCTTGCACAGAACATCCAGTGCATCTTCCGGGTTCGGTGCGTTTACGCTAAGAGCACGGCTGACTACAGCAGCCTTCCGCTGTAAGCCTGCATCATCAATGCCGGTTCCTCGCCCCACGGCGTCGGCAGGGGCAACTCCGGTTAGTGCGCTCATTACCGCAGCACTTGCAGTGGTGTTGCCGATTCCCATCTCTCCGGTGACAAACAGCTGTGTTCCCTTCGCCACCTCTGCCGATACAACTTCGGCTCCTGCAAGGATCGCCCGAACCGCCTCATCCCGGGTCATCGCTGCGCCTCGGGCCATATTGGCCGTGCCTTTGCGAATTTTACGGGAAAGCAGATCCGGATGTTCAAGATCGGCATTCACCCCGATATCCACACAGATCACATCAGCACCTGCGTGACGTGCAAGCACATTCACGGCTGCGCCCCCAGCCAGGAAATTCATGACCATCTGCGGGGTTACTTCAGCAGGAAAAGCACTGATACCTTCTTCCACTACGCCGTGATCTGCGGCCATGACAATGACCGCTCTGTGATCAAAACGCGGACGTGCATTGCCCGTCATGCCTGCCAGGCGGATTACCAACTCTTCCAATTTGCCCAGACTCCCTGGCGGCTTCGTCAACGAATCCACGTGTGCAGAGGTCGCTGCCGCCACTTCCTGGTCGGGAGCGGTAATCCTTTGCGTTAATTGAGCCAACACCTGTTCATTATTCATACAACCAGCACTTCCTTCATCAATATATGTGTTGCCCCGCTTCATTTAATCGATGTCCCGCCGCAGTAGCAGTTGAGGTATGGCATGGTCGGGATGGGAAACAATTGCGGGTTTGACGCGAAATATGTCCTGAATATTCTCATCGTTGATTAACGTATGAGGCGTGCCCTTTCCAACCGCAATGCCCTCACGCAGCGCCAGAATGTGATCGCAAAATAACGCGGCCAGATTCAGATCATGCAGCACAGCCACAATCGTAATGTTATTTCTCTGTCGCCATGCCGATAACAATTCCATGAATTGCAATTGATATTTAATATCCAGAAACGTGGTTGGCTCGTCCAGCAGTAGTAACCTCGGCTCCTGAGCCATAACTTTGGCTAGTGCGACCCGCTGACGTTGCCCGCCGCTGAGTGCATCCAGCGGTCTGTCCGCCAGCTCAGTCAATCCCAGGTCTTCAAGCACTCTGTCCACCACAAGTGCCCCATCGCCCACTTCCCGCCCCAGCCAGTTCTGGTATGGATATCGCCCCATCTCCACCACGTCTCGTACAGGATAGGAGATGGGTGGCAAGCCATCCTGTTGCAATACAGCGATCATGCGCGACAGGTCCTTACGGCTGTAAGAGCCAATGTCTCGACCATCGATACGGATCTGACCTTCGCTTAACTGTTCCGTTCCGGCAATAAGCTGGATCAGGGTGGACTTGCCGCTGCCGTTTGGCCCGACAACTCCCCACCAGTCACCTTCGCCAACATGCCAGTCTACATTGCGCAGTGCCTGATGATTGCCATATGACTTCCCTGCTCCCTTAATGGAGATAAGTGAAGTCGAGTTGGAACTGGTACTGGAATTCATGGCATCATCCCCTTCTGCAACTTTTTGTTCCGGTGCAGCAGGTAAGCAAAGAACGGCGCACCAACAAAGGCGGTGACAACACCGAGCGGAATTTCAGTTGGCGCCAGCAACGACCTTGCGATGGTATCGGCCCACACCATGAAGATCGCTCCACCAATGGCAGACAAAGGTACCAGCAGTCGGTAATCCGGTCCCACCAGCAGTCGCAACATATGGGGGATCACCAATCCAACGAATCCGATGACACCCGATACAGAGACAGCACCTGCGGTCAGCAGTGTGCCAACTGCCAGTACCGACAGCTTGAGTCTGTCCACCCCGATCCCGATATGTGCCGCTTGACGTTCTCCCAGTGCAAGCACATTCAACGAGCGTGCGCGGCTCCAGAGAAAGACCAGCCCTAACAGAAAATACGGGAAAAGGATGGCCGTATACGACCACCCACGCAGTGCCAGACTTCCCATCGTCCAGTATATAATTTCATTAATCGTTTGTTTCGACATGGTCGACAGGAAGGAAACAACTGCGCCCAGGAAACTTTGCATGACCACACCAGCCAGAATGAGGCTGTGTGTAGGTATTTTACGCCCTTCACGAGCCAGTGCCATAACAAACCATAACGTAATTACACCCGTCAAAAACGCCACCAGTGGCAACGTCCAGATTCCGATCAGTGCATACTGCAATCCGAAGAAAATCAGAAAGGCTGCACCCACCGAAGCACCGGATGACACGCCCAGGGTGAACGGGTCTGCCAGTGGGTTCCGAAGAACCCCCTGGAATCCCGTACCGGCAATCGCCAACGATGCGCCCACGAGCACGGCAAGCAGTACACGTGGGAATCTGACTTTCCAGATAATCTGTTCGGCTGCCCTATTCCAATCCGGTGTAATCCAATCGCCCACCCAGGGAATTTTGTGAATCAGGATGCCTGCAATATCCCGGATCGGCAACGCTACTGAACCAATGCCCGTGCAGATGAGCACGGTGAGCACCAGCAGCACCATGCCCGTCGTTCCGAACAGGATCAGCTTTTTACTCATTGGAACAAGTCAGGGTAGATCGCTTTGGCTACTTCTTTCAACCCTTGAGTTACACGTGGACCCGGACGGCTCAGCAGGTTGGCATCCAGGCCAATAACCGCGTCATTTTTCACAGCCGTAATTTGATCCCAGCCGCTGCGCGCCTTGATGATCTGATCCAGTGTTTTCGAGTTTTCATCAATCACATCGTTGGCATACAGGATCACATCGGGGTTGGAGGCAATCACATTCTCTTCATTGATTTGGTACCAGCCTTCTTCGTCTGAAGCGATATTAGTTCCTCCGGCTACAGTGATCAGTTCGTCCATGAACTCACCTTTACCTACCGACCAGCCTGGGGAGAATTCAACGTATACTTTTTTCTTATCTTCCGGTTTAACTGCCTTCACCGCTTCGGTTACATCCGTCACGTCCTGTTTCATCTGGGTGATGATTTCTTGTGCTTTTTCCTGATGATCGGTGATTTTACCGAAGGTTTCGATATTGTTCATCACATCGTCAATGGATTTAGGATCCGTTTTGAAAATGGTAATGCCCAGTTCGCGCAGCTTTTTCACCGCATCCTCGCTCATCGAGATGCCTGTGAAGACAATGTCGGCTTCAGCGGCAATAATGGACTCTTCATTGGGCTTGGTAATACCGCCCATTTTAGCTTTGGTTGTTGCCGCTTCCGGATAATCGTCATAGTCGGATACACCAACGATTTGATCGTCCAATCCAAGGGCAAACAGGGATTCCGTCTCAGCCGGAGACACGGATACGATTTTGGCCGGTGCCTTTTCAAAGGTAAACGATTCACCCGTTGCATCCGTAACGGTAAGTGGATATTGTGTTTTGAGGTCCGTCTGCGCCTGGCTTTGGGACTGCTCCTGTGCCGGTTGCTGTGAAGTACCTGTGCCCTCGTTTGTTGTTGCATTTCCACATCCGGCCAAAGCCAGTGCGAGTGCCGCTGCACTTAGCAGGGACGCTACGCTTTTCCAATTTTTAAAATTCATTCTGTTATTCTCCCCTTCTCTATTTGCGCTATTTTCTTGCATCGTGCTCGAACTCTTACTCCCCATGTCTTGGTGTTCCTATACAAGATTTGAACTCAACATTTACACGTTAACGGAGAGTGCAGAACCGATCTGAAGAAACGAAGTGTTCGCCTTTATCACCGGATTTTCCCTTTCGAAAAGGGAATCAAAAAAATCTGGGGATAACAGCGATCGGAAGATGGTACTGCAATCGTAGTGACCTCGTGTAAAATTGGACTCATTTATCTTACATGAACAATAAAAAATCCCTAATCCTTACATACAGGATCAGGGATGACGTCTCGCATATGGCAATCTGTACATGTTCAACCAAGGGTTGTCCATGCGCATAGAATAGCCCGAAACGCTGTCCTTTCCTCGAAGGAACACCGGTTTGTACGTCCAGGGCAGGTAACCTGACTTACAGGAATCATCCTGTTTTACAGTGGCGGGACCGTGCCGGATTTGCACCGGCTTCCCCATTTCACCCTTGTGTGTTTCACGACTCGTACTAATAATCTGCCATGAACACAGCCTTCACACGCGGGACCCTTGGTCGCTGATATGGTAAATCATTGCCGTGTAATTTCTGCATGTTGCATACTCGTTCAGGCTTCACTGCCTGCAGCGTATCTGTATCCATGCTGAAGTCACACTTCTGTTGTGATTATAGGGTATATTGTACATCCTTACAACCCGATCGGCGGAAAAGTCACTATGCTGCCAAACCACTCATTCCCCTGTTGATCAAGCTGAACCTGAATCGCCTGTCCTGGGACAACATGTGTATCCCAGAATCCAAGCCCGGCAATCAGACGGGACAAGGCATACCGGATGACACCACCATGCGTAACCACAACTATGGTTGACTCGCTCCCCTCATCAACGTGCATCGAAGGACGACCCTCCAACAACATCTCTTGGAGAAAGGAATCCAACCGTCCGGTAAACTCCTGCCACGATTCCCCTCCAGGCGGAGTGACCTCCTGTGGCGCATCAATCCAGCTTCGGTACACAGGGTTATCCTTGAGCTGATCATACGTCAGCCCTTCCCACTCTCCAAAATCATTCTCGCGCAGACGTGAGTCGAACTTCACCTGTCCGATGGCATCAGGAAGAATCTGTTCCAGCGTCTGCCGACAGCGAAGCAGATCACTGCAATATACCTCGTGCCACGAAACACATCTCAATTGTTCATGAAGCGGAGCCAGTTCTTCTTTGGCATTTGGCAGCAGACCGATGTCGGTATGCCCCAGGTATCTTTTTTCCAGATTCCACAGCGTTGTCCCATGACGGACCCACAGGATGTTTCGTTTCAGCGGCCCGGGTTGATCCCTATGTACTTCATTGCCTGCATTCTCTTCATTTACGGCCATAACAGCGTCCCTCCTGCCAGCCACACTCCCAGCGTTATGAACACGCATAGTACCACAAAAGCCCCTGCCGACCAGAACATCAGACGTGACGTTTGCACAATATCCTCGGCTTCCATCGGCCTTATTGCCTCGCCCATGTAGGCACGAAATGAAGCAACTCCGTGATACACGTTATGTCCGCCAAGCCGGATGCCCAGTGCTCCAGCTACCGCTGATTCGGGAAAACCGCTATTCGGACTTGGATGTAGTCTTGCATCCCGTGCGACCATGCGTGCTGCTCCTTTGGCGTCCAGCTTCATGACCCAGGCACCCACAATTAACAGCATCGCGGTCAGTCGCGCAGGTATCCAGTTCGCCACATCATCCAGACGGGCCGATGCCCAGCCAAGATGCAGATACTTGTCATTTTTATATCCGACCATGGAATCCAATGTGTTGACGGCGCGATAAGCCATGGCTAACGGAGCACCTCCAATGAGCGCATAGAATAACGGGGATACAATGGCATCCACGATATTTTCGGCAACCGTCTCAACCGTTCCCCGCACAACCTCCGGTTCATCCAGATGCGCTGTATCACGTCCAACAATCATGCCCAGTGAACGTCTGGCAGCCGGCCAATCCTGCTGCTTTAGATGACGATACACTTCCATACCTGCATCCTTCAGCCCTTTTGAAGCAATGGTCGTGGCGATGAGCACCACTTCAGCTGCCGCCGCAATGACAGGATGAATCAACCCAAGCACATATACGAGTCCCCAAGTGATGGCAAAGGAACCTCCCGCAATCACAATTGGGAACAACACCCCTGCTCTCTTCAGCCCCGAATCTGTGTTCACAAGCGAGCGAATGACACGCTCCAACGCCGAGATTCCTTTTCCCATGCCAATCACCGGATGGGGAATCCAGCGCGGATCTCCGATACATCGGTCCAACAGGTAAGACAGTATAATAATCCAGGCTCCCGCCATGCCTGTCCAGAGTGGCCAAGTCCATAGATGCTCTACCTCAAAAGTCATTTTTGCCTGATCCTCTCTTTCCATAACAGTCCGACCTGAAGGCTCTCCGTCACCGTGTCGTATACCAATCTGCCAATCGCCGCCCCTGCCGTAGTCGCCGTCCCGGCATACGTGATCTTTGGTTGTGGTTCATCCACTGCCTGACGTACCGCAAACACAATGGCATCGGTTGTGGTGCCCGTGGCGGGCAACCCGTTCTCCGAATCCAGAACACCTGCATCTGCCAGCGCTGCCGCTTTGGCTTCCACCGCCGTCTGTACCGCATTCACCATCGCCCCGGTGGTCATGCGTCCATTCAACCAGAGCATGATGTTAATTGTACCCGGGACATAGGGCTGCATGGTTAGATTCCGTGCTGAAGGAGAAGAGTGGTCCCTGCCGGAAGCCATCGTCTTATTTCCCGCCGCATCAAATACCGTTCTCTCCGACCCCGCGCGTGCTGCATTTGATACACCCGCAGTGGTACAGCACAGAAGACCAAATTCATCACTTGTATATTCCTGAACGGAGGTATGCTCCAGCCTTACGGCTGTCAGTAATCCGGCACATTGATCCCGTGGCTCTTGCCATTCGTTCAGTGCCTGTTCGATATCACGAGGCGGATCTTCACAGCGGTAATGCCTATCCACATAGATATTAAATATGCGATCCAGTTCTAACATCCCACCGCCATATACCGCACTCGACAACGCTTGGGCAGCCCTTGGGCTCTGTGCTTTGATATGTCGTTCATGTGCAGATATGTTCAGTCCCGGCCAGGAAGAGGACACATATTCATTTTCGTCTGTTTTTCCATTAGCAAAATAATTATAAAACGGGAGTGTCACTGCCGCTTCCCTCCCTGTTCCTGTTCCGAATCTTTCGTCTGCTCCTGCTGACTTGATTCATGAATGGAGGTCTGATCAGCATTCGGATATCCCTTACTTTCCAGCACGCTGCCCAGCACTTCGAGTAATGTAGCATTGGCATCTGCATCCTTGACCGCGAAACGAACATGCCCTTTGTCAAGCCCCGGATACATGGCACAGCTGCGAATCAGAATGCCCCTTTGGCCCAGCGCCTCCTGCATGGATGCTGCTGTCCAAGGCGCTGGAACACGTGCCAGAATAAAGTTCGCTTCTCCCGGTGTCACCGCACATCCATACGCCTGCAGTCCAGCGATGAGATGTTCCCGTCCCCGCGTGATCTGTGATAGGGTCTCCTGTTCGTACCGTTCTCCACTGCGCAGACAGGCTTCACCTGCCATAAGCGCCAGACCGTTGACACTCCAGGTCACCTGTTTCTTTGTCATCGCCTGAATATATTCGGCACGGCCCAAAGCATATCCGAGACGCAAGCCCGGAATGGCATAAAACTTCGTCATCGAACGAATGATGATTACATTCGGATAGTCGCTCAGATGTGCTGCCAGGGACTGACGCCGGTTTACCGGAATAAAATCCATAAAGGCCTCGTCAATGACAAGTACGGTTCCCGTTTCTTCCGCTTTGCGGGCAAGCCTTTGCAATACCTCAAGCGGATATTGTACACCGTTTGGATTGTTGGGCTGACCGAGGAAGAGCAGGTCTACCTTGTCCATGAGTTGCTCGATGTCCTTGGGTTCTGCTCGCCACGCCAGCTCTTCTTTGCCCTCTGTATGCACAACCTCGGCACCAAATTGTCGGGCCAATGCGCGGTACTCCGAGAATCCCGGTTCCACCGTACCAACCTTGCGCGGGGCGAGCCCCAGTAGAATAAGCGCCATACTTTCGGCTGCACCGTTGCCCACGGAAATCTGCTCCTGCATCACACCAAGACGCTCGCTCAGCAGTGCTTTGAATCCCCGGTGCGCCGGATCGGGATACCGAATCACCGACTGCCATCCTTGCTGTATAGCCTCCAGCACCCCTCTGGGCGGACCGAGCGGATTAATGTTGGCACTGAAATCCAGAAAATCAGCGGCTTCCCTCCCAAATCGTGACGCAGCTGTCTCCACGTCCCCGCCATGTCCGAACACTTCGATATAACCGGTCATTCTTCCGTCATCCTTTCTGTCTGTCCTTTTTATTATGGATGGCACGGGAGGTGTGGGTCAATCCTGTTTTCTTTGTGTCCCAACCATAATTGGTTTACAATAGAAGAGGAATTTCGGTTCCTTTTAATATACAAGCTTCACTACATAAGGGACTAGCAATCCCTCACATACATTAATGGAGGAATGACCATGCTGTTTGTAGACAACCAGGGCATTACAGATCCTTCTGTAAACCTTGCCATTGAGGAGTACATTCTGAAGCATCTGCCGATGGAGGATGACAGCTATCTGCTGTTCTACATCAACCGTCCGTCGATCATCATCGGAAAGCACCAAAATACAATTGAAGAAATTAATATCGAGTACGTTCAGGATAACGGTGTGCAGGTGGTTCGTCGTCTTTCGGGCGGCGGAGCGGTATATCACGATCTGGGCAACCTGAATTTCAGTTTTATTACAGCGGATGACGGTCAATCCTTCCACAATTTCCGCAAGTTTACCCAGCCTGTCGTTGAAGCTTTGCACGAGCTTGGTGTAAATGCCGAGTTGACCGGGCGTAATGATCTGCAAGTGGGCGAAAAGAAAATTTCGGGCAACGCTCAGTTTTCCACACGTGGGCGCATGTTCAGTCATGGCACCTTGATGTTTGATCTGAATCTGGAGCATGTTCAGGCTTCCCTGAACGTCAATCCCGAGAAATTCAAATCCAAGAGCACCAAGTCCGTGCGCAGCCGGGTCGCCAACATACGGGATCTGATTGACACCAACCTGACGGTTGAGCAGTTTCGCGATGAGTTGTTACGTCACATTTTCCGAATGGAGCCACAGGACGTCCCACAGTACACGCTCACTGATAAGGACTGGGACAAAATCAAGGAAATCTCTGCTGAGCGTTATAACAACTGGGACTGGAACTATGGCTTGTCTCCGGAAAGCAATGTGAAGCACACTCGCAAATTCCCTGTCGGTATCATCGATCTGCGCATGAACATTAAGGATGGACATATCGAAGATATCAAAATCTTTGGCGACTTCTTCGGTGTAGGTGATGTGGCGGATATCGAAAATATGCTGCGCGGCAAGCGTTATGAGGAATCCGATGTGCGTACTGCACTTGAGGGCCTGGATGTAAAACATTACTTCGGCAACCTTGAGCTGGAAGACTTTATTGGCCTTGTTTTCCTGGAAGAGTAGGTATATAAGTTCAACCCAAGGATGTTTACACCTGCCACTCCGATGACAGAATAACCTTCCGATCGCTGTTATCCCCAGATTTTTTTGATTCCCTTATTCGAAAGGGAAAATCCGGTGATAGCGTATGCTTCCGATGTAGCTTTCTTGCAGAAAGCTTGTAGGCGAACGCTCTGCTTCTTCAGGTTTTTTCTGTCCTCTCCGTTCTCGTGTAAAACGTTCATATTGAACTGATATAAATAAAGTCGGGTATAGATACAGATAAAAAGGAGAGAAACTTACATGACCTACAAATTGATTGCAATTGACATTGATGACACCCTGATCAACGACAACAAGGAAGTTACCCCTGCTACACAGACAGCACTGGAACAAGCGGTTGCCCATGGTGTAACTGTAACACTCGCGACTGGACGTGCTTATGCTTCCGCACAAGCGCTTGCTCGTCAAACCGGACTTAACGTGCCGATCATTACGTATCAAGGCGCATTGGTGAAAAACCTGCTGGACGAAAAAGTCCTCTATGAGCGTTACGTTCCACAGGAAGCTTCCCGCAAATTGTATGATTACTGCCTGGAGAACAATCTCCACCTTCAAACATACATTGACGACAAGCTGTATGCCCGTGAGGAAAACGACAAGCTGCGTGATTATGCCAAACTAAACGGCACCCAATATTATATCGAATCTGATTTCATCAAAGTCATCGAACAGAAGACACCGAAGCTGCTTATTATCGATGAGCCTGACTACTTGGATAAGGTTGCTGTTGAACTGCGTGAATTGCTCGGACCACAAGTGCATATCACCAAATCCAAACCTTACTTCCTCGAGATTATGCACAATGAAGGAACTAAAGGCCACGCCCTTACGTTCCTGGCAGACCACTTCGGTCACCAGCTCAGCGAGTGTATTGCCATCGGCGACTCATGGAACGACCATGAAATGCTCGAAGTTGCTGGTCTTGGTGTAGCGATGGGGAATGCCATCCCTGCGTTGAAAGAGCTGGCAGACTACATTACGGCGAGCAATAACGAAGATGGCGTAAAAGAGGTTATTGAGAAGTTTGTATTGAACGCAGAGTAAATAAGATCAACGAACAGCCCAGTCCGGCGAATTTCGCCGTGCAGGGCTGTTTTTTTGATTTTAAAAATATGATCATTATCCTGTTTAAACGATTATATTAGGTATATTTCTCTGTTATTTTTTATGTTTTGAGAGCAACAATGCGGTAATCAAAGATAATTGTAGTGAAATCGTAATCGCCATAGCTAAGAGGACACGATCTGTATCTGGAACATCGTCAAAAAACAAAACAATAAAAAATACAATGAATGAGACTACAATGCTAGCTATGAAATTTGCAATAATTCCTTTCATGCTTTGCCTCCTCCCCGAACCTTCAGTCACCACTATTCAGTGTCTTACTTGCTCAAGGCAGCATGCTGAAAAGACTCCAGCAGTTTCTTGATTTGCCCATCAAATTCCAGTTGAAATGACGGAATGATCTCATCTATTTTTTGCTGGAACAACTCCGGATCCTGGACACCAAGCTCTGCTCTTAACTCCATTTCTTCTTCGGAACCATTGTCGTTCAGGATCATGTTCAGGATTTCACCTTTAAAGTATTCACTCGGAGGAAGGATTAGAGCATTCATCAGGAACTGGGTAAAAAAGAGATGTCTATTATTTTCCTGACTCGCCTTTTTCATCGCCTGCTTAGTAAACAAGTTTATATACTTCTGAGCAAACGCAACCCCTTTCATTCGGGAAGGTCCAACATGTTCGACCCCTTTCCAACGCAGATCGGCCACAGAACTAAGCCACCAGGCCGGTTCAATGGCCTGCTGCATACGAAGCAACACTTGGCGCTCAAACTGCGGCTCAGGATGCATTCGCTGCTCATCCAAACATTTCGCTAGGGTCTCGGCTTCAATTGCAGCGACCGTCATGCCTTGGCCATGGATCGGATCGAAGCTGCAAAATGCATCGCCAAGGACGAGTAATCCGGAGGGCCAATTCTCCATCAGTTCAAAATGTTGACGGACAGACTCGGAAATACGGTATCCACGCGGCCCTTGAAAAGGCTCCAGCTGTTCTTCCAACGCTACGATTTCATCCGAAGCAAACAGATGTTTGATTTGCTCTTGGAACTCATCCGGATGAGTTGAAGGATATTCATCTCCTCCTGCGTTGAACAATAATAGTCCAGCGATATCATTTTCAATGCGCCACAACATGCCTGCACGAATTCCTTGCACAGGATGGGACTCTGTTATCACCGTACCCCAGTCGTTTTGAATAGAGGATGGTATCTTATAATAGCGCGTGCTGTAACCAAGCGACACCTTCAGCACTTCCGGCTCAGGCACGGAAAACGCTATCTGTTCAAGCCATTTGATCAATTTGGAAGAACGTCCCGAGGCATCAATAACCATATCTGCTGCAAGCATTTCTTCCCGGTTATCCCTGCCTCTTATTTTGGTATACACGCCTGTAATCGAACGCTCATCTTCTGATGTCATTAACCCGGTAACTTCCGTATTCGTTAAGAAGTTTATATGTTCTATGTTCTGGACTCGCTGACGCATTACCCATTCCAGCAGGGCTCTGCTACTCGATGCAATTTTGAATGAGGAAGCGGCATTCGCCTTATTAACTAATGTACCGTAGCGATTGGCAATCATAAACTTCTCTTCATGTGAAGGAATGGCACCAAGCGCGACCAATTCGTCATTGTATCCGGGAAAGTAATTTTCCAGAATGAGTCCGCCGCGCGGTAATACACGATGTGGATGAAAGGACTGAGGAACACCCTGCCGATTCGCCGGCTCAGAAGGCAATTCATCTCGCTCAATGATACATACCTCATCATAATAATCAGATAACATCCTTGCAGTGATTAATCCTGCAATACCTGCCCCAATTACCACAGCTTTTTTCATGTCGGACATCGCCACTTCACCTCTCTAATCCATCATATTTCATCTACACTTGTAGCCCTATCAAAAAATTACTTATAATACCAATATACACTTGAAATCTCGTATCATGTAAGAATCAAAGTGTTGATACTATATAGCTAAACTACAATAAGGAACTGATGTAGATGAAAATGATTGATAAAAAGTTGGATTTGAGAGTTACCCGAACTCATAAATTGTTAACGATGGCGCTACTCGATCTGTTATGTGAGAAAGGCCAGCTATTCAGCAACATCACAATTAATGAAATATGTGACAAAGCTATGGTTCACCGAACAACGTTTTACAAACATTTTAAGGATAAATTTGTTCTACTGTCCTCCACCCTAACTTGGGTCCTCCGGGATTATTTACACATTAATGTAGAAGAGCGGCTGCATCAGCCTTTGCAAAGCGTATCTAAAATTCTGTTTGGAAATGTACTGGAGACCATTGTGCAGAACCAACAGAAAGACGAGGGGTTTAACAACTTTTTCATACATTATATCGGAGAGATATTCAGACGAGATTTTCTGGAACTGAAGAGAAGAGGTAAACAATTTTCACTTCCCATAGAATTGGTAGCCGAGTTTCACTCGGGGGTGATTCGTTTACTTGTGACCTGGTGGATACAACATTTCGAAGAGAATGTTACGGCAGAACAGATGGATGAATATTATTACCTACTGGTTAACGAGAATATCATGTTGGAATAACAAACAGCTCAACCTAAAATCAATGGCTGATTTTGAGATTGAGCTGCATACCTTCAAACTTTACCTATTTTAAAACAGACTCGGAAGCCTGCACTGTCATCCTCGCACGACTTCTTTTCTTCAACCAGCCGCTCACCTTCTCATTCATCGCTAGCAGACCTGAAACGACAAGCACTACACCAATCCATGTAACCCAGCTGACATGCTCACCGTAGACAACAGCACCAAGCCCTACGGCAATGGGTGGTGAAATGTATAACCATGTTGCTGGAAACAACGGGTTCGTACGCGACATAATCCAATAGAACAGACTATGCCCCACCATGGAGCCGATGACAGTCAGATAGATCACCGACGAGACAGCAGGCACCCAATCCAGAGCAGACATATTCCACGATTCCGTTCCGACCGAGAGCAGGGATAACAGCAGTCCCCCATACATCATCTGTACTGCGTTAATCGCAATGGGGTTCGCTTCTTTGAACTGATTTATAACCTTCTTGGAATATATCGCACCTGCAGAATAACATACTTCGCCCACCAGAACGGCAATACACCCCCATAGCCATAGTGGACTTCCACCAATGGATACACCCGGCAGAACCACAAGCACAACTCCGGCAAAACCGATTAGACATCCGGTAATCATGCGCGCAGATGTCTTCTGTCGCAACAAAGCTGTCTGCATCAGCATAATCATGAGTGGACCTGTGGCTGACAAAATTGCGCCAACGCCCGAACTCACATATTGTTCAGCCCAATATAAGGTCGCGAATGTACCAAACGTCAGTCCTGCACCTGTGATGAGCATTTCTTTACGCCACAGCAGGGAAATATTGACTTTGCCCTTCATCCTCATCCATGCAAACATCAGCGCTCCCGCGATTACAAATCGCAATCCGGCTGACAGAAAAGGCGGCATGCCTGCCTCTACTCCAATTTTAATAGCCAGAAATGTTGTACCGAAAACAAGACACATAACCGTAAATGCAATCCCCACCATGATAACCACTCCTTTATCTGTTCTCCATCATATCTCATGGTCTACAGAACAGAATGAACAAAACAGAACAGTTTTCTCCCATTAGCTGTTACAATAGAGTTCAAAAGGAGTGTGAGCCGGGTGGGCAGAACCATGATGATGACAGATAACAGCCTGAAATTATATGAGCAAGTAATCCATTATCTCGTTGTGCGTATAGAAGCGGGAGAGTGGGCAGAACATGAAAAACTGCCATCTGTACGAAGCCTGTCCGAGCTACTCGGCGTACATCGGCTGACCGTTTTCAAAGCCTATCAGGAGTTAAAAGAACGTGGGAATGTTTATGTGAAGGATAAGTCTGGCTATTATGTCAGCCCAGCGACTCCATTCTCAGTAACGGATCAGGCGGATGATCCCGCTGTGTCTGCCTGGCTGCATTGGGATTCACTTGCACGGGTACAGTCCCTTGAAGCAGAATACCAATTTTCCAAATCGTTAATCGATCCCTCTTTGCTGCCCAACCGGTATTGGGGTGAACTAATGCGTGATCTGCTAGATCAATATCCCCGTTTGCTCGGAACGTATTCCACAATTCAGGGTGATCTGGAATTGCGAAGTGCGCTGGCAAGCCATCTGACAAAAAAAGAACGTTTCTATCTCTCTGCAGACGAAGTGCTCATTACTTCGGGGGCCCAGCAAGCGATTGACGTCATCTCGCGGACGCTGGTCAAACCCGGAGATCGGGTGTTGATGGAACGGCCTACGTATGGACCAGCAATGGAGATTTTCCGCAAACAAGGTGCTCGTCTGATCTTTACGGATATTCACTCGGACGGGTATGATCTGGAGCAGATCAAACATCTGATGAAGAGTGAGAAGCCGCGCCTCTTTTATATGACACCGACCTTTCAGAATCCAACCGGCATTAATGTTCCAGTAGAACAGCGCAAGCAATTACCCGAACTTGCAGAACAGTATGGTTGTTTTCTGCTGGAAGACGACAGCACCTATGATATCTATTTTAAGGATAAACCTCCTGCACCGATTTTCACCTATGACACCACCGGACACACGCTGTACATTCGCAGTTACAGCAAGTACGTTGCACCCGGGCTACGGATTGCAGCCATCATATGCCGTCAGCGTTTCATGCCAGGACTACAGGCTGTAAAATCACTTACAGATAATGGAACACCCCTTCTGAACCAGAAGCTTTTTCTCCGTTATTTTCAGTCAGAACGTATGCATCAGCATCTGTCCAAGCTGCGGACCGCCATCCAGCTACGGATGGAAGTGATGGAACAATCTCTGCTGGAAACGGACTGGACGTGGACCCGGCCGGAGGGCGGACTCAACTTTTGGGTAGAGCTTCCTGAGGGTATGGATACAGGGAGACTACTTCACCGATGCATGGAACAATCCGTTGCCTTTGTACCCGGAACCGTATTTGATTCTTCGGATCATTCAGCCAGTCGCAAGCTGCGCCTGTCCTTCTCTTATGCACATGAGCAGCAGATTCGGGAAGGCATGAGCAGGCTTATTACGCTTGCAAAAGAAATCTAAGGTTTGGATTTCCTGGAACTGTCATCACTCCGAAGAATATCAAATGCAATTGCCCTCTCACTCTGCTACATCAAAAAAAGTCGCCTTATGGCGACTTTACTTTTGGTGTTCTATATTCTCTACCTGCACCCGCTTTGTGCTTAAAGGTCTTTTCTTACAAACAAGCGGATCGTAATAAGATAAGACACTACAAACAAACCTATAATGCCTACAGAAACCAATGCCATTGTCATTGTGGTAATCATACCGTTCTCGTTGGCCATACTCATGAGGTACGCAACGGGTTGCGCCAGTATAATCATGCAGACCATGAATATCGCATTGATGATACCAGCACCTTTTTTGCTAAGTCCATAGAAAAGAGGCATGTATATGGAAACTAATACAAGCACCATACCTACGGCAATGACAATATCCCTAAGTGAATAATTCGGCTTGTTCAGTTCAGGATAATTCAGGTTCACAAGCTGGTGAATTCCAAACGACGCGAGTACCCCGAATAACGTATAGATTATAGCAGAAAGGTACTTGGCTTTTACAATCTGTTTGCGGCTAACGGGGAGTGTGACCAGGAAATTGTGATTATGGTTCTTGATATCAATCATGGTTGCCAGCATGACCGAACCAAAGGCTGTGTAGATGCCTACAAAATACATTGACATTTCACTCTGGGGTATAAAGGCGAAACTAAATACCACCAGGTATAACCCAATCGTCCACAGTGAACTTTTTAGTACAATGAAATCTTTACGAAGCAAGTTAAGCATATTTGCGTCCTCCCTTCGCCGTAAAATAAATGAGGTCTTCCAACGTAGGTCTTTGTAAAAGAGCAAGGCTGGCAAATAACCGTTCTGCCTCTGCCTTATGATCCGACAATGCTTCAAAACCAACGGCTGTCTCGCGTATTCCGATGAAATGTTTCCGAATGTCGGAATCAAGCAGATCCATATCCCCTTTTACAATCGTATACCTTTCCAGCACATCATCTTTGGCTTCATTGAACACCAGTTTTCCTTGATGAATAAACGTAATGTAGTCTGCAATACGTTCCAGATCGGTCGTAATATGCGTTGAGAAAATAATGGACCTTGTTTCGTCCTGTATCATATCTGCAAGCAGATCGAGCAGTTCCCGCCTAAATACAGGATCAAGCCCGGATGTTGGTTCATCCATAATCAGCAAATCTGCTTCATGCGACAAAGCTACGGCGAGAGAATACTTGATCTTCATGCCTTTGGACAGATCCTGAATTTTCTTTTTGGGAGACAGTTCGAACTGATCCAAGTAGTCATTGAACGCTTTATTATCCCATTTGGTGTAAAAAGGAGCGATCATTTGTGTCATTTCCCGGATCGTTAGATGCTCATAGTAAAAACATTCATCGGACACAATGCCAAGGCGTTGCTTGATATCAATTTCCTGATTGGGCATCTCACTGCCCAGTGTCTTGAGGCTTCCCTTATCGGGCTGGATCAGACCCGTGATCATTTTGATCAAAGTACTCTTTCCCGCCCCATTCGGACCAATAAGTCCCGTTATATATCCTTTTTTCACATCAAGAGATACATTATCCACTTTAAATAAGGGATACGTTTTGGTTACATTACGTAATTCGATAGCGTTCATTATGCTTATTCCTCCTCAACCAACAATGTAAGATGATGGATTACATCCTGTGAACTCATGCCCAGTTCTCTGCTCTCACGAATCACTTCGAGCATCTTCTCTTCCAATTGTTTCATCCGCCGCTCTCGAATAAAGTCCTGATTGGCTCCGGATACAAAGCTCCCTTTGCCTACAACTGAATCGATCAGCTTCTCCTTCTCCAGCTCTTCATAGACACGTTTAGTTGTAATAACACTGACTTGCAGATCCTTGGCGAGTTGCCGAATGGAGGGAAGACTATCTCCAGCAACCAATTCTCCGCTCAAGATGCTCTGTCTGATCTGATTTAAAATCTGCATGTAGATCGGATCGCTCGAAGCGTTCGATATTAAAATGTTAATCTTTCCTCACCTCAATGATGTTACGTAGTTTTCAGTAGGTATAGTGTATATATATAATATATACACTATACCTACTGATGGTCAATCTTTATTTCAGATTGTTCTTATTCTGATCCGATCCATAGACACGGACTGGCTAATCTGTACGACAAAAAGAGGACGTCAGTTTCCTGTTCGTCCTCTTGATTAATCAAGCCCGAAAGGTCACATGACCTTCCGAGCTACTGTTATGAGCTGGATATGACCTTATCCACCAATCCATATTCGACTGCTTCAGCAGCGGTCAGGAAATAATCTCGATCTGAGTCCTTCTCAATCCGCTCAATCGACTGTCCTGTATGATCGGCTAACAGCTTGTTAAGGCGCTGACGATGCTGAATGATGCGGTTAGCATGAATCAGCATATCCGACGCCTGCCCTCGCGTACCGCCATGTGGCTGATGGATCATGATCTCACTGTTTGGCAATGCCATACGTTTGCCTTTTGTTCCACCTACCAGCAATATCGTGCCAAAGCTTGCCGCCATCCCTGTACAGATCGTGGAGATATCCGGCTTCACGAATTGCATCGTGTCATAGATCGAAAATCCTGCGGTCACCGACCCACCAGGGCTGTTGATGTACATCTGGATGTCCTTCTCCGGGTCCTCTGCAGTCAAAAACAACAACTGGGCCACGATGGCATTTGCCATCTGATCCTCAATCTCTCCGGACACCATAATGATCCTGTCTTTGAGCAAACGGGAATAAATATCATAACTCCGCTCTCCGCGAGCAGTTTGTTCCACTACATAGGGCACTACATTCATATGTGTCGCCTCCTCGGTTTAGGCAACCATGTTGATCGTGTACCCGCCTCCATATGACATCGAGTTCATGCCAGAAGTAGAGTACCCGTACATCATTGGCTGCATGGATGGAGACGGCAAAGTCTGCTGCAAAATCGTCCCCGCCACAGCCATCGGACGATTCAGGCACAGATCAATGATTCGGGCTGTATCCCCATTACGAAATGCCAGCAGATAGCTACGCAGTTCCTCCCGATTGTCCTCCACTGCGCCCTCCTCATACTGCAATTCTGTGTCCGATTGTTCCAACCTGTGCCTCACTTCAGCTATAGCAGAACGTGCACGACTTAACGCTGCTTTCACAGCACCTTCTGTCGTATCCAGCATTTCCGCAGTCTCTGCCGCCTTATAACCCATTAATTCACGTAATACATATATCACTCGCTGCCACGGTGATAGCGTATTTACAAGAAGTTGTACGGCAGACTCCAATTCCTCGAATCGCCTTTCCTCCTCCATTTCGTGTAGGAGCGGCTTTAAGCTATCCAGTTTATATGACAATCTCTCCCGCTGACGTAAGATATCAATCCAGCTGTTGCGTGCAATACGAATCAGATAAGCTTCCCAGTTTATATCTTTATTCATCCCGGAAGTTCCAACTACACTCGACGACAACACTTTGAGACAGGTCTCCTGAACCAGATCCTCCGTGTCTGGAACTGATTTCGTCAGAGATAAACAATACGCATACAACGAACCCATCAGATCGGGTAGTACGGTATGGATGCTTTGGTTCAATTGATTTTTTCTGTCGTTGCCATTGAATTCAATATCGAATTTATCTTGTTTTCCATCATCATGTGGTCTGTTGATTCTGCAATCCACGGACTTCACAAAGGCCATCTTGGGGGCCCCCCTTTGCTGGTTCCTGATTGATTTTGACTTACACTATGTAAACGAAGAACCCCTTGTAAAGGATACGCTCTTCTGAATTTATTTTTATTACGCTAGTTAAGTTGGGTTACGCATTCGTTTCCAGCTTTAATGTTCCAAGCGGCACCTTCATCCCGGTAAGGGCAATCGTAATACGTTGATCCAGATTATAATTCTGCCGTACATCGACGTCATGAGACATATGTGTAAAATAAGTATGACCTGGCTTCAGTTCCAGCAGCAGCTCCTGCGCCTCACGCATATCGTACACGGAACGTGTTGAGAATTCCGCAAGTTCATGCACAAAGCTTGTTCCAAGCACCAGCAGATCCAGTCCCAGCAACGGCTCTTTTTCGGATGGCTTCAGGTCAATGGCGTCTGAACAATACGCCCAGCTATACCCAACCCGATCCAGCCGATACGCGTACGAATACCCGTTATGCCCATGACATACTTTCCAGGAATGCACCTTCCATCCCCCGAGTTCAATATCATCATCAGTTTCCAGAAAGTCCATATGACGCCCCAACCAGGGAAACTGTCCCTGAATGGTAGCAATCACTTCGCGTGGTGCATACAAACGCCCCTTTACACCCAACCAGCGGCATGCATCCGCCCATTCCGGCAATCCTCCAATATGATCAAAATGAGCATGAGTGACGAGCAGCGTATGCACCATACGTAATCCCTGATCCTCCATCTGTGATCTCCAGTCTGGTCCGCAGTCAATCATGAACTGTTCACTCGCACCATCGCCACCACCGTCAATCAGGACAGAAGAGCGTTTCCGTTTATTCTCTCCCGTAAGCCTTGCCTCTGTACATATTTCGCAATCACAATACACACGTGGAACGCCCATCGCATCGCCAGTGCCCAGAAATGTTAGCTGATTCAATCCGCATTCCCCCTGAATTAATGATATGTAGATTGTAATCGTCCACCTCTGTTTTTGCAAAAAAAAGACCATCCCGCTGCAGTTCTCCACTGCAATTCGGGACAGTCTGTGGTCTGACCGTTCACCGTCAGACCTTCATCTCCATGCTTCGCTCCATTCGGGAGCGTACGCTCATCTTAATTTGGTGCGCCCATTTATAAGCCGGCCGCCCGCACCAAGAGCAGGCTTTACCTTTTTCACAGACCATGGCCAATTAGTTCGTCTCACATTCACTCCGCGCTGGAACTATACCAGTGCCCGCAGCTTCAATGTCAGTTCCTGACCTTCAGGTACATCCTTCGAATCCGTAATGACCCAGTTCGATGCAAGCCGCTTCGCCAGTACCTCTGCCTGCTCCGGTTTCAACTGTAATCCGGTGACGATTCCTTCACCCACTGTGAAGTCTCTCTCTGGCTGTACCTTAAAGGCCTTTTCCAACCAGATTCCGAGTCCACCACGCGTGTTAAAGGTAATCCGGTACCCATCTTTTACTGCTGCCTCCAGATTTTCACCATGCTCATCCGCATACGAGAAAAATTCGTTATATCGGTATTCCTCTTCAGACACGGCGTCAAAAGCGGAAACATCTTTGGCTTGAATGGCTTTTAATATTTCTTCCTCAGGCATTCCCTTACCGCGGGCCTGCTCCAGTCGAATTGCTGTACTTTGGGATAATTTGATCTCTGTGTTCATACTATCACGCCTTTCTGCAACATCCATTCGAATTCTATTCGTATAAGCTCATTATATCCTGTCCTGATACCTGAATACAAAGTATCCCGACGACACTTGCAACCATTCCGATTTTTCCTCTCGGATGCGAGCAGAAGCATCGATGTCTCCGCTACAGATTGGTGGCATCGTGTCGTATACGCCAAGATCAGGTACAGGAATCGCCCCCAGCAAATCTGCATATACGGACGCACCGGATCACAATACAATTCCTCCGTTGGTGCGACCTTAACCAGCTAACCAAGGTACATGCCGGCTTTTAATCGAAGAAGTGAAGAACCATAGACAGATCATGGACTATGAACAGATAAGTCATTCCTAGTTCGGCCTGTAAACCCTTCAACAGATTGACCAACTGTGCTTATACTGAAACACCCCAGCGCAGACAACGACCCATGACAGAGAATAAAATCGGGATTGACTGATAGAGCACGGGCAATACTCAAACACTGACGTTGCCCTCAGCTGAAATCATGCGGATAACGTTCAACTTCAAGCCTACTAGTTCATGAGGTAAGCATTGTGCCTTCATCTCTACCTTCAAACCTCACCACGGGTTCACTGATGATCAGCAGAATCTTCATGCCTGAATTTAGTGAGGAATACGGGTCCTGAAAGATTTTCTCTATCCGTTTGTGTAGCGGCTTCAACTGCCACTCGTTCATCTTAACAACATCCCGTCCACCAAATATTGCACTAATATCCATCACATCAAAACAGTCTTACATATTAGATTTAAATAGGACAAATTAATAGTATTGACAATCAATACCATAATATATATATTATAGATGTCCGGACTTAGTACATTTCTTCACATTATTTTAAAGGGAGGCTTTAAATTGGAACTAAAAAAACTTCTAAAAAGCACTACATTCACTCTTATCTTCACTGGAATGCTGGCTTCAAGTGCTTTTGCTGCTGGTACTGGTGATAACCCAACACCCACGATGGACATTCCAACCCTAAAACAACAACAGATGCTTCCAAAAAAAATGAAAGAATTACAAATTCATAAGGATAGAGCTGAAAGTAAGTACCATATTATGGCTCTAGGTGATCTACAAACCGTAGGGGTTACTCCGTTCAAACAGGAAACAACCTATTGGTGCGGACCTGCTACTACAAAGCAAGTATTAAATTATCTAAATAGTAGTTCTGAATCACAGTCTTACTATGCTAAGAAATTAGGAACTACAAAAGATGGTACTGACTTTACAATCGTTGACGATGTTCTAAACAATCTTCAATCGCAGTACACATATTCGTACTCAACATCACTCAATTTTGAAACATGGAAGTATGCAATCATGTATTCGTCGGATAAATACCATCCAGCTGTATTAGATTTAAAAATTACTGGTAATGAATTAGAAAACTACACTGGTACTGTAAGCGGACATATAATCAATGTTTCTGGCTATGACTTTAGAACAAATGATGCAAAGGTTAGGCTTACAGATCCTTATGATCAGGGTAATAGAGGAAAAACACACGGTAACAAGTGGTATAGCCTCGATAAAGTGTATCAAGCCAATCAAAACCACTTTAGACAAGCAATAATATGGTAATGATTCGTTAAAAAGAAGGGAAGCAAAGCTTCCCTTCTTTAATAATGTACGGGAGGTATTAACATGAAAAATAGATTTATTTTCTTTTACATCGCCCTTCTAGTTGTTTTATTACTTACAGCCTGTAAAGAAACCACTACATCCGATCAAACGGTAAACCATAACCCATCTGAAAAACCTTCTAGTACGTTGGAAACTACACCTGAAATTGACTCATCTACTAACCCTACAACAACAGAACTACCACAAACTAAACCCGATGTTAAATTTAAGCTTCCTTACACTATCGATTCAATAACTATTAAAAATGATATTTTGGAGCGTAACACCATCGTTTCCAGTTATAAAAATGACAACGATATTGTCATTTTTAGCAGAGATTTCTCCACAACTGATGAGATGGAAATGGAAATTATTCAGTTTGACACGAAAAAGAATACCTATGTCTCTCAATATCGTGCTGCGAAAGGCATGATTATTAATACCTTAGTGTCCGTTGGTGATGACTTATTTTGGGTGGAAAATCCATCTCATTCACCAGATAATAATACTCCTTGGAAAATGATGCGGATGAAACGAGATGATCTTGAAGCAAGCCCTACCATTTTTACCGAAGGGATTAGTGAAGATCAAATTGCCGTCCCTGTATTAAGAACCTATCAAGATGAGATTAGCTGGATAGAGAAGAAGATCAACAATAAAATTGTTAAAAATGAAGCATTTATTTATAATGTAAAAAGCAATATTAAGACTAATGTAACCACACAATTGCTAAATGAAAAAACAAAGAATAAAAAGGGCATTTTCCTTGATTTACAAAGACCTGTCAATGAAGGATTATTGATACAGCAAACGGTCTTTGGAGATAAAGATCCAAATACAGAAAAACGGTTTGACATTGTTATGTATCCTAAAGATCATTCCGAACCTGAGCTTATTATTAAAGATCGTGAAGACATTTATGATTTCACAGCAAATGAGCAATGGATTGTATTAACGACTGAGAGTGCTACTGAAATTTTAGATAGAAATACAAAAAAATTGATCTATACCATTGTTCACGACAGTTCGCTACTCGGTGGATACTCCCCTTTTCTATTGGAAAATCAGCTTATCTACAAACAATCGCCCTATATTATGGCTGTAGATTTAACCACAGGCCATAAGCAACGAGTAATTAATAAAGAAGGAAGCTACACGTCTATTTATAACTTCGGTGATATTCTCACCTTTACTCGCATGGAATATGAAAAAGATAGAACACAAGCAGAATTATTTTTCATCCACTTGAATGCAAGAGATCAATAATATATTTAATGAATATGCCGGAGCAGTTTGGCCTTAACCCCCTCTCAGGTAAATGGCCTCCCCATAGTTAGACATGATCTAACCATGGGGAGGCCATTTCAATGCTGTACGATTCCACTACAGCCCCGCGAGCACCTGATACCACACGCCACGTTTGGAGTACAACGTACTGCGTACCTCATCCCATCCCCCTAGATAGTTAATATCAAATAGCCCTTCTGGCGTTGGGAATGTGGACTCTGTCTGTGCAAATACATCCGGATCTACTGAACGAAAACCATGCTTGGCAAAAATGCGCTGTGCTTCTGGTGTACGCAGATAGGCGACAAAAGCTTCCGCAAGTTCACGATTCCCATGTTTGTCGGCATATTTATTCACCACAACTGCCGGGTTTTCAATCAGGATCGTATTTTTCGGAATGACAATGTCATAATCTACACCTTTCGCGATCCGGGCAAGCAATTCATTTTCATACGTGACGATGACATCACCCACACCATATTCAAATGCCGCCATCGAAGAACGCCCACTCTTGTCCAATGACTCAACGTTACGATGTACCTGTTCGAGAAAAGCCTTGGCTGCGGCAGGATCTTTCTTCCCCTCTTGCTCCTCCGACAGTTTCAATCCAGCACCGTAAATGGCATTAATATCCCATTGTGCGCCCCCGGATGTCTTTGGATTAGGGTAGAGCACCTTCACTCCCGGTTTGGTTAAATCCTGAAAATCATGAATTCCGAGCGGGTTGCCTGCTCTTGTGCCCAGAACAACAATCGAACGGGTGATCATGCCCTCATGAGGGGTCTGTTTCCAATCGGAGCTGACCAGATCGGCTTTGACCAGCTTCTCGATATCACTCTCCATCGCGAGCAAAGCCACATCAGCCTCGAATCCACCAACGATGGCTCTTGCCTGTGTACCCGAAGCTTCATAGGATTCCTGGAAGTTAATTGTCTGTCCGGTTTTTGCCTTCCACTCCTCTTGGAACTTGGGTAGCAACTCGCCTACAGCGTCTTTCGCTACACTATAAGCACCAATCACCAGCGTATTGGATGAATCATTACCAGAGGGCTCGTTCTGTTCGCTTGCCCCCTCCTGCTTGCTGCACCCAGCGGTCATGCAGACGAGCAGAAGCATGAGGGCAACATATAAGAGTATGGCTTTCTTCTTCCTCGTCTGCATGGGCAGCCCCTTTCTTCCACTTGATCTAAATCATCACCGGCATCGGATCTTCCTTCAGTCGGTTCTCAACCACCCAACTGTTGGAGTCATTGAACAGGTATGCACGGTGTACAAGGACGCGAATTTGTTGACCGATCTCCAATGTCGTTTTCTCCAGGGAACGATATGTGATTAACTTATGACCCTGTACGTCCACCTCTACCATCCATTGACTGCCGCGGAAATGAAGATGTTTGACTGTACCTTTTTCCGTTGCAGACAACATGGTGAACTCGTTTTTCAAGCCGATCTCAATATACTCCGGTCGAATCAGCGCTTTGGTATGTTCACCCTCAACGGCATGTTCGAATCCTTTCAACTGGGAAGCATCCTCCACAACCGTAGACTCCCCGATAAATGTAGCGACAAACGGTGTCTGCGGGTTTTTGTAGATATCCCAAGGTGTGCCCTTCTGTTCCAGACGACCCTGACTGATAATCATAATCTCGTCCGCCACTTCAATCGCTTCATCCTGGTCATGCGTTACAAAAATCGAAGTGATTCCTACCCGCTCGATTAGCTCCCGCAACCATGAACGCAGTTCCTGACGGATCTTCGCATCAATGGCCGCGAACGGTTCGTCCAGCAATAACAGCTGCGGCTCAGGGGCGAGTGCTCTGGCAAAAGCCACACGTTGACGCTGTCCACCAGACAACTGGTGTGGATAGCGCTGTTCAAAACCTTTTAACCCGGTCAGTTCAACAAGTTCCATCACCCGATCACGGATCTGGGCTTTTGGTGTCTTCTTGACCTTGAGTCCAAAAGCAATATTCTCAAATACCGTCATATGTTTGAACAAGGCATAGTTCTGGAATACAAATCCGATGCCACGCTCCTGTGGAGGCAGATGGTTCACGACTTTTCCGTGAAAGCGAATCTCACCGGAACCCGGATTTTCCAGACCCGCAAGCATCCGCAGAATGGACGTTTTCCCGCCTCCGCTGGGTCCAAGCAGACCGATCAGATGGCCTTTGGCAATATCGAATGAGACATCTTTTACCGCATGAAAATCACCGAAATGTTTGTTCAAATCACGGACTTCTACATGCATATCAATGCACTTCCTTTCGCTTCTTGGCCCATTCCATCATGAGCAGCAGCCCGACGGAGAAGGTGACCAGCACCAATGCCACACCATTTGCGGCAGCCACATTAAAATTCTCAACATCCTGATACACCAGGGTTGTTGCGGTCTGCGTTTTGTTCATAATATTCCCGGATACAACCAGCACTGCACCGAATTCCCCAAGCGAGCGCGCAACTGTCAAGACTAGACCATACACTACCGCCCAGCGGATCGAAGGCCATGTCACACTCCAGAACGTTCTCCAGCCGTAGGCGCCAAGTGTAGATGCGGCCTCCTCTTGTTGAGAACCAAGTTCCTGCAGGACAGGCATAACCTCTCTTACCATTAGTGGAAATGTAACAAATAACGTTGCGATCACCATACCTGGGAAGGCATAGACCACATTGAATCCAAACCCTTCAAAAAAAGCACCCATAATGCTGTTAGGTCCCAACATCAATACAATCATCAAACCGCCAATGACAGGAGATACGGCATAAGGCAAGTCTACAATGCTGTTCAGCAGCCCTTTTATCCGTTCACTCAACCATCCGGCACGAACCAGATACAGAGCCATCATGATGCCAAACAATGTATTTAACAGGGTGACCACCAGGACCACCAGTCCGGTCATCATCAAGGCGTGTAACGCCTCAGGGCGCATCAGCCCTTTCAGGAATCCACCTGCCCCGTCTTCAAATGCACCAATAAAAATGCGTCCAAGCGGGATGATCAACAGTACTATAAATACCGCAAACGTCAGTCCGATTAAGAGTCGTCTCATCGTCTTCTCCCCCGCATCTGCACCAGATTGATCAGCCAGAGGATCAGGAAGGAGAGCGTCAGGAGCAACACGGATACCGCAGCGGCTCCCGTTGGATTATCACTTTCAATCTCCCCGTATATAAATACGGAAGCAGTCAGTGTTCTTCCCGGAATGTTACCAGCCACCAGCACGACAGCCCCGAATTCAGCCAGTCCTCTGGAGAAAGCCAACATCCCTCCACTGATCATGCCAGGTGCCATAGACGGCAGAATAACCTGCATGAACGTGCGCGCCTTGGATGCCCCCATCGTGTATGAGGCCTCTTCCTCGGAAGGATCGATTTCTTCCAGCAAAGGCTGCACCGCACGAATAACAAACGGAAACGTGACAAAGGTCATCGCGATAACAATGGCGGGCTGGTGAAATACAATCTCAAATCCCATGGATTCTGCCAGTTTTCCGATGGCACTGACCGGACCCAAAAGCAGCATAATCATCAAACCGCCCACCGCTGTTGGCAGTGCAAACGGGAGATCAACCAGACTGTTAAGAAACGATCGGCCGACAAAGCGATACCTTGTCAACACCCAAGCGATCATCGTGCCCAGAACCACATTAATTAGCGTAGCAATCACGGCCAGCCGAATGGTCAGCAGTACGGCTTTCCACGCAATAGGGTCCATAATGCTCTGAACAAAGTTGCTCCATCCTTCAGAGAAGGAATTGACGTACACACCGATGATTGGAAGTACAATAAGTACGATAAAATATAACAATACGGTACTGCGGAATCCCCAAGTCCATCCCTTATGACGAAGAACGGTATTCATTGCTGCGTTCCCTCCCAGCCTCCGGCTTTAGCTCCGGTCGGCAGTCTTCCTGGCTTCAATACGACATTTTTCCTAAGTTGGATGATATTACTTTAATATTATTCCCATTAGTCTACTTGGTTTTGCTTTTCTGATACTTTACCAGTTTGCAGTGCTAATCGTCAATGCTTTTATTGAATATAATTGGGCCACATCTGAGATTAATTAATAAAATCACTTCAGGTTATTTCTGTCCTCTCCGTTATGATGCAATTCCCATAATCAGCGTTATATGTGGTTTGTTTGGTATGTAGTGGTTAAGGTACAATCGAGGGTAAGAAATGAGATCCTAAGGAGTGATTTAAGATGTTATACAAGAAGAATATGTCCACTTCCACACGAGATGAAATGAAGGATATCACATGGGACGTAAAGCAGGTTGTCCAGAGTAGCGGAGTGCAGAATGGGACGGTGCTCATCTACTGTCCACATACAACGGCGGGTATAGCCATCAACGAAAATGCAGACCCGGATGTGAAACACGATGTATTGTTGCGTCTTGACGAAGTATACCCTTGGGAGCATCCCGAGTATCGACATGCCGAAGGCAATACAGCCTCTCACCTCAAGTCGATCACAACAGGGCCATCACAGACGGTGATTATTCACGAAGGCAGGCTGCTGCTTGGCCGCTGGCAAGGCATTTACTTTTGCGAATTCGATGGACCACGTGAACGAGAGTATTTTCTCAAAATCATGGAAGGTTAGTTGGGTCCAATAGACCTGCCACCTACTCTTTCATTTTTGCAAACACAAACAGGCGGTCCACCCTCATTCCGGGTCGGAGCCGCCTGACTTGGTCTGCTGCACATATTAACTTTCGCGAGACAACGTTATAAAGAATTAAAGTTATGACAAATCACCGCCCTGAAGTGTAGGGGTGCAACAACAGCGCCATTATTGGACGCCAGGCTGCTGACCCAGATTGCGGCACAGCACTTTGACATGAGACAGCGCAGACGATTCAATCTCCACAAACGTTAAACGGTCCTGAATGTAATAAGAAATGAATCCGTGCATAGCCAAAAATAGCGTACGCGGTACCCTTTGAATATCCTCTTCCGTACAGTTCGCTTCATTCATATACTGCCTTATAATCGATGCAAACAATTCGAAGCAACGTCCCTGTTCGGTACGACAATAAGACAACAGTTCTTCATCCCTGATCATAAACATAATTTCGTATTGGTATGGATTCTCCAGACCAAAGCGAATAAACTCCATCATAATGTGCTCTACCTTGCTCACATCATCACGAACCGGCCTGACCATGGCTTGCAGCAGTAAATGCCCCAGATGATTAAAATCTTCAACCACGATGGCATAGAACAGCTCTGCCTTTTCCTTAAAGTGATAATACAGCGACCCATGACTATAGCCCAGATGCTGGCCGATGCTTCGCATCGAAATGGCGCGGTATCCTTTGGTAATAAAAAGGTGCCTCGCCGCCTCCAGTATCCGCTCCCTCGACAACTCCTGTTCGACTGCTCTTCTAGCCATATATTTTATTCCCCTTCAATAAAATAAAGCCGCTGTCCCTCCGTGATCCGGGATTGCCCTTGCGTCAAATCCGTGATCCAGGCTATAAAAGCCTCGGTTTCACTATCCGGCGGAAGACAAGTCAACGTAACCTTATCGGTGAATCCAGTTTCACCTGTACGGACTTCCCGGCTTCTTAACTCATTTTCCACTTTACCCAGCCACGTATAATCCAGTTCAACAAACACTTCACGATGCAGCACGTTGGTAATGGCTTCTCCGGCTTCAATGGCTGCTACAGCTCCATCCGTATAAGCACGAATTAACCCGCCAGCTCCAAGCATAATTCCCCCGAAGTATCGCGTAACCACAATTGCCACATTTTTTAATTTCTGATTTTTGATCACTTCAAGAATGGGTTTCCCTGCTGTTCCGCTGGGTTCACCATCATCGGATTGCTTCTGGATCTCGTCCCGCTCCCCAATCATGTATGCAGAGCAGTTATGAGTTGCATTCCAATGTTTTTTCTTGATCTCATCGATGAAGGCAACAGCCTCTTCCTCTGTCGTGACCGGCATAATATGACCGATAAATCGCGACTTCTTGATTACAATTTCCAGATTGCCCGGTCCTCGAACCGTGCGATAACGTTCAATCATCCTAAATCCAACTTTCTGATCTTTTCCTGAGTCCATTTTACAAGAAAGCAGTTCACCGCGCGAACGCGGACGAACTGCCCTGGTTATCTACATCCGGGAACCCTGCCTCTTACACGAACAGTGATTCCCGGTTAGATTTACATTACCTTATTCAACTATATGAGCAGACCGATGAATTATTCGGAAAGTCTCGCTTCGAGCGCTGCTTTCTCTTCTTCAAAGCCTGGTTTGCCCAGCAATGCGAACATATTTTTCTTGTAAGCTTCCACGCCTGGTTGGTCAAATGGATTGACGCCCAGCAAGTAGCCACTGATACCGCATGCTTTTTCAAAGAAGTATACCAGATATCCGAAAGAATATGGAGTCATATCTGGAATGTTCACAATCAGGTTTGGTACTTGACCATCCGTATGTGCAAGCAGTGTTCCTTGGAACGCTTTTTTGTTAACAAAGTCCATCGTTTTTCCTTCAAGGAAGTTCAAACCATCCAGATCGTCCGGATCGGATTTGATTGAGATATGCTCAGCAACTTCAGTAACCTGGATAACCGTTTCGAAGATATTCCGGCTACCTTCCTGAATGAATTGACCCATGGAGTGCAAGTCTGTAGAGAAATCAACGGATGCTGGATAGATTCCTTTGTAATCTTTACCTTCACTCTCTCCGAACAGTTGTTTCCACCACTCGGACACGAAGTGCAGGGATGGCTCATAGTTTACAAGAATCTCAGTGCCTTTGCCTTTGCGATACAATGCGTTACGAACAGCTGCATATTGATATGCTTCATTCTCAGCTACGTTTGGGTTGCTGTATTCCTTGGATGCATCAGCCGCACCTTGCATCATTTCTTCGATGTTGATACCAGCTGCTGCGATTGGCAGCAAACCTACAGCTGTCAGAACGGAGTAACGTCCACCTACATCATCAGGAATAATGAAAGATTCGTATCCTTCTGCATTTGCCAGTTCTTTCAGTGCACCACGCGCTTTGTCTGTTGTAGCATAGATGCGTTTGCGAGCTTCTTCCTTACCATATTTCTCTTCCAATGCTGCACGGAAGATACGGAAAGCAATCGCCGGCTCTGTTGTTGTACCGGATTTGGAGATAACGTTAACGGAGAAATCTTTGCCTTCAACCAGATCCAGCAAATGAGTTACATATGTGGAACTGATATTGTTTCCTGCAAAATAGATTTCAGGTGTTTTGCGTTTGTCTTTTGGCAGATTGTTATAGAACGAGTGTGTCAACATTTCAATCGCTGCACGTGCACCCAGATATGATCCACCGATACCGATAACAATCAGTACTTCGGAGTCGCTTTGGATCTTGGCAGCTGCTTTTTGAATGCGAGCAAACTCTTCTTTGTCATAAGCCGTTGGCAGGTCAATCCAGCCCAGATAATCGGAGCCTGTTCCTGTTCCGTTGTGAAGCTGCTCGTGAGCCAGACGAATCGGTTCTGCGAAATAATCCACTTCGTGCTGATTTACAAATTGCAATGCCGTGCTATAGTCAAATGTCACTTTTTTTGCCATGATCTCAAAAACCTCCTGATTTCGGTTATAGTGCGTGTTCAAACTTTGTAATCAAAAGCGGACTTTTTGAACAACCTCTTATATTATGTCCGTATTCCATTCTAAACAACTTGCCTTAAGGATACTTCAAATCCACGGGGCTGACAAGCTTGCAGCTCGAACTTTGTCGTTAGAATTCAAGAAGCAAAAAGGGTAAACCGAATCCGCGGGTTGCGGTTCTGCTTACCCTTCTTATGTTATTCCGCCGGGTACGAGCAGACGTAGTCAGTAACGCTGCGTATCTCCAGTTTAAATTTGGATTCGGCAGGCACGTGGAACGTAGCTTGGCCTTGAATCTCTTGCCACTCTTCTTCTCCAGGAAGCAATACTTTCAGATCTCCGGACAGAATCTCCATAATTTCACGGGAATCCGTACCGAATTCATAACTGCCTGGAAGCATGATGCCCAGAGTCACTTTGCTGCCATCCCCCAAAATAACTGTTCTGCTGGTTACCTGACCATCATAATAAATGTTGGCCTCTTTCACTACACTGACTTGATCGAATTGTGACATGCGTACCCGCTCCCCTGAAGTTAATGAAAACAAAAGGCAAAACAGATCAGGGCGATAACATTTATCGCCCATGTTCTGCGGAAATAACTTGCTGCCATGGATCAGGACAGCATGATGCTATCCCGACCATAGCAGCGCTTATGATGCCGTGAGGCATCCTTCGTAATCAAAAGCAGACTTTTTGAACAACCTCTATTACAGCAATGCTTTTACGCGGCTAACCACGTTATCCACTGTAAAGCCATATTCTTGGATAACACGGTCGCCAGGCGCGGAAGCACCAAATGTGCTGATTCCGAGAATGTCACCTTGATCGCCAACATATTTCTCCCAGCCCATTGGATAAGCCATTTCAATTGCGAGACGAGCTTTAACATCCGGAAGAAGAACGGACTCTTTATAAGCTTTGTCTTGTTTCTCGAACAGATCCCAACTTGGCATGCTGATTACGCGAACTTGGATGCCTTGTTCTGCAAGTGCTGCTTGAGCTTTAACAGCCAATTGCACTTCAGAACCTGTTGCGATGATTTGTGCTATCGCTTTGCCATCTTTTGCATCAGAGACAACATAAGCACCACGTTTCACGTTCTCACGTGAACCTTCAACCGTACCTTCCAGGATCGGCAGGTTTTGACGAGTGAGTACGAGTGCAACCGGGTTGCTCTTGTTCTCAAGCGCGTAAGCCCAAGCAGCCGAAGTTTCATTACCATCAGCCGGACGAATAACCGTCAGGTTAGGAATGATACGCAGGGATGCCAATTGCTCGATCGGTTCGTGCGTAGGACCGTCTTCACCAACAGCGATACTGTCGTGAGTCAGAACATACGTTACAGGCAATCCCATCAGGGCAGCCAAACGAACAGCCGGACGAAGGTAATCGGTAAATACGAAGAACGTACCTCCGAATACTTTCACACCACTGTGCAGTGCCATACCGTTCATTGCTCCAGCCATACCGAATTCACGGATACCAAAGTAGATGTTACGGCCGGAGTAATCTTCAGGTGTGAAGTTCTCCAGGTTGTTCAAGTGAGTCATTGTGGAGCTTTCCAAGTCAGCAGATCCACCTGTCAGTTGTGGCACGTTGTGCGCCAGACCGTTCAGAGCGTTACCGGATGCTACACGAGTGGAAAGGGCTTTGTCTGTTGCTGCATATTTAGGAAGATCACGGTCCCATCCTTCTGGAAGGTCGCCGTTAATCGCTGTTTCGAATTGAGCTGCCAGCTCAGGGAATGCTTTTTTGTACTCGGCAAATTTCTCGTCCCAAGCTTTGTTAGCAGAGATACCACGATCTTTCACTTGTGCAAAGTGATCGCGAACTTCAGCTGGTACGTGGAAGTTTTCTTCATAAACCCATTTGTAATACTCTTTAGTCAATTTGGCTTCGTCTGCACCCAGTGGAGATCCGTGAGTACCGCCGTGGCCGCCTTTACCTTGTTTGTTCGGGCTACCATAACCGATAACCGTTTTAACTTCGATCAGTGTAGGACGCAGCGTATCTGCTTGACCTTCCTGAATTGCTTTTTCAATTGCAGGCAGATCGTTACCATCTTCAACGCGCAGCACTTGCCAGCCATAAGCTTCAAAACGCTTCGCGATGCTTTCGGAAGAAGACAGATCCAATTTACCATCGAGCGTGATGTCATTGGAGTCGAACAACATGATCAGTTTGCCCAGGTGCAAACGTCCAGCCAAGGAAGCTGATTCATGAGATACGCCTTCCATCAAGTCACCATCACCACAGATTGCGTAAGTGTAGTGGTCAACTACGTTGAACTTGTCTTTATTGTAAGTTGCGCCCAGTTGAGCTTCAGCCATCGCCATACCTACAGCCATTGCAATACCTTGACCCAGTGGGCCGGTAGTTGCATCAACACCTGCAGTATGTCCGAATTCCGGGTGACCCGGAGTTTTGCTTCCCCATTGACGGAACTGTTTCAGTTCTTCCATTGGAAGATCATATCCGCTCAGGTGCAGCAAGCTGTACAGCAACATGGAGCCGTGTCCTGCAGACAGGACAAAACGGTCCCGGTTAACCCAAGTTGGGTGGTCCGGGTTATGAGTCATCGTTTTTGCAAAAAGTTGGTACCCCATTGGAGCGGAGCCCATAGGCATACCGGGATGTCCGGAATTTGCCTTCTCAATTGCATCAATCGCCAAAGTACGTACGGTCGTAATCGACAGGTTGTCGATTGTAGTGTTCTCGTCCTTTTGAATCGCTTCGTTCTTGTCAGTCATGGTTTGTCCTCCTCATGTCTTTAGATAAGTCGGGTGCGCAAGCGAATCCCTCTCATCATACAAGCAAACCGAATTTCACAATAAGTGAATCCGCTTGAGTGTTTCATTTTGACTTATTCACTTTTGTATTGTATCACTTGGCGTGAAGCTTTTCCATAACCTTCTTTCAGAAGTTCGTGAAAAATTGGTTGTTTGTGATGAATAATCCCTTGCCAATCAAGCAAAAACCGTACCAGAACAAGGCATTAAATTCCATAAACAGACCTATTAAGCCTCGCAAATCCATCGGATGAAGTATAACCTTTAACACGAAAACCATACACTTTTTAGATATTCAAGTTAAATTTACATAACATATCCTGAATATGGATTCGAAAGCGGGACTGTGGTTTACTTTTCAAAGTAAGCATCAATCATAGGAGGTTGTTATCATGTCTGTACCTGCTGCTCACCCTACTGGGTACTCAAATCGTTCATTACCCTGGATCTCTGGCATTTTAACAGGTATGGTTTCCGGAGTTGTCCTTGGATTATTCCTCAAAATAATTCAGCTTTACACTGGTGAAAAGGTATATACCTTACTTCTGAATATTGATTTTGTACCTGGACTTCCGCCAACCTTACCCGAAATCATTGAATTTTCTCTGCATCTCTTCGTGTCCGTGTTCATTGGCATCTTCTATCTATGGTGGGTAAGGCATTCTGGTCACCCGATGTTCAAAGGAATCTTGCTTGGTGCTGGATCGTCCCTGCTCTATATCCCGCTCTCTCAACTATCTTCACGTGTACCAAACCTTTACGATATAACAGCCATTCTCTACTGGGTAATCGGTCATCTGCTATTCGGTATTGTGCTCGGCTTGTGCGGAAAGTATATAAGCGCGAAAAAAGCGACTCACCGTTCGTAAACGAATGGGGTCGCTTTTTTCTCAATCTGTTATGTGGTTCCGAATCAACCTTGCACAGTATTAAAGTGTAAACTTAAAATACGACCGTCTTATTTTCATAAACGAGAACCCGGTCTTCGACATGCCATTTCACGGCACGTGCAAGCACAACACGCTCAATGGTACGTCCGATACGCTTCAGCTCGGTTACATCGTCCCCGTGGCTTACACGCTGCACGTCCTGTTCGATAATTGGTCCGCCATCCAGTTCTTCCGTAACATAGTGCGCTGTCGCACCAATGATTTTGACACCACGGTTATACGCTTGTGCATACGGTTTACCACCCACAAAGGCTGGCAGGAATGAATGATGGATATTAATGATTCGATTGCGATAGTGCTCAATGAACATTGGAGAGATGATCTGCATGTAACGAGCCAGAATGATCACATCCACATCGTTGCCGATGACGTCCAGTTGGCGCTGTTCCGCTTCTTTCTTCGTATCTGCTGTTACCGGAATATGATGATATGGAATGCCAAATGATTCTACATAGTCCTTCATGTCCAGATGGTTGCTGACCACAAGAGCAATATCTGCATCCAGGTCGCCTGCCTGCCATTGCCACAACAATTCAACCAGACAATGATCTTCTTTGGATACAAAGATAGCCAGTTTCTTCTTGCGGCTAACCGCAGATAACGTCCATTCCATTTGGAAACGGCTTGCCACTTCTGCAAAATCAGCTTCCAGTTTCGGCAAATTGACCAACAATTGCGGAAGATCAAACTCAATTCGCATAAAGAACATGCCGCCAGCAGGGTCCATGGTGTACTGGTCCGACTGAACAATGTTCGCACCATGCTGGTGCAGGAAATGAGATACCGCAGCTACAATTCCTGGACCATCCGGACAGGAAATGAGCATGCGCGCACGGTCGGCGCGGTTTTTAGAATCAGGGCGTACTTGTTTAGCGTGGATCTCCATCGGGTTATTCTTCCTCCTTCAATTAAGCCATGACCTGCGGGGTTAACCCGCAAGCCATGCAATCAAGCGATGATTCAGTTGTTCTTCATTCAAATGTGGGAACAACGCAGCTTCAGTCACCATGTCATAGAGGCGTTCCAGCGGTTCGCGCGGGTCTGCCTTTTTGGCTTTGGCATCATTTTTGAGCAACGTCCACACATCCAGAATATACGAACGGGACTCGATCTCTTTACCTTTGAAAAAATGTTGCAATTGTTCTACTTCTGTCAGGAATTCCTGGCCGAATCGACCAGCAACATCCCCACGAAGCAACGCAATCTCCACCTCATACATTGGACGCTGTGTCTTGGCCTCTTTGCCAATCCAAGGTGTCTCCAGAATAAATGGACGTCCTTGAAGCTTCTCATGGTTAACAATGCGGTTAATCGCTTCAAACCCAATCCAGCCAGAGCCAATTGGAGTATGACGGTCCTTGTGCGCACCCACAGCATTCTTACTATCATTAATATGCATTACGGCAATGCGGTCAAGTCCTACAGTGCGATCGAATTGTTCCAATACACCGTCAAAATCGTTAACGATATCGTATCCGGCATCGTGAATGTGGCATGTATCCATACACACAGTCAGGCGTTCGTTATAGGTTACTTTCTCGATAATCTGGGCGATCTCTTCGAAACTGCGACCCATCTCCGTACCTTTGCCAGCCATGGTTTCCAGAGCGATGTTCACATCTGTCTCTTTCACACCTTCCAGCACTTCATTCAACCCTTCTGCGATCCGTCCGATTCCATAGTGGGCATCTTTATCTGTAAAAGCACCGGGATGTAATACGATGTTTTTGACACCAATGGCATGTGTACGACGGATCTCTTCCTGAAGGAAATCTACAGCGAGTCTATACGTGTTGTCTTTGTATGAGCCAAGATTAATAATGTACGGTGCATGGACAACGATATCTTCCATTCCACCCTCTTGCATGGCAAGTCTGCCTTCTTCAATATACATGGATTCAATTGGCTTGCGACGTGTATTCTGTGGTGCACCCGTATATATCATAAACGAACTGGAACCGTACGAGGACGCTTCCTTCGTTGCACTCAATAATCCCTTGTCCGAAAAGGACACGTGGGAGCCGATTTTCAGCATTATTGATCCCCCTTAATCTGAATTATCCCTTATTCTAACGCGATTATCGAAATAAATCTAGAAATGCGCTATAATTCGGGATAGAGGCTATTTTTTACAGCTAATATGTGGAACATGGTAGGCGGAATCCGTCTTTCCGTGAAAATCAATGAACCGAGGTGACTCCGCAATGATTTTCGACTCCTACGCGATGATACTGACCAGCAATTCCCCTAGCAATTGGTTTATGAATACAATCGCATTCTGGACTTTTTTATTGCTTGGCAGCATGTGTATCGGTGGATTCTTCATGATGCGCAAGTTTTTGAAAGTGCTACCAAAAGCAGACGGAAAGTCCAAACTGGATTGGCAGAACTATTGGGTTGAAACCAGCCGTCACTTATGGACAGATGAAGCCAAAGCTTTTTTGGATCAACTAGTGGAGCCTGTTCCCGGGCCATTTCGAGACATCGCCAAACATTCCATTGCTGCAGAGATCGGTAAGATTGCAGTTGAAGACAATGCCACAGAAGTATCGAGAGATCATTGCATCAAAGGATACATTATTGCCACACCGAAGCGGGATAATAAGTTTTTGGTCAAATTTTTGGAGAAAAACAAAATCGATTATTCCCCTTATCAACATTTGATTAAATAAAATAAAAGATGAGTTAAGTGGCATATAGATTTGGTTAATTAGATACAGATATGCTCCGTCAGGTAAGTTGTTCCCAACAGGCATTGCTTACCGTACGGGGCTGTTTGTCGATCCAACGGTATATATCAGCGCATTGAAAATACAGAAAGGATGTTTGATATGAAAATTGCCATTTGTGGAGGTACCGGATTTGTGGGAGGAGCACTTGTAGATTATTGGCTGCAAGCCGGGCACCATGTGAAAGTTATTACACGAAAACTGCCTGACTTGCATAATCCAAGTAAAAATCTTACATATATATCGTGGGAACAAGTCGAAGAACAACCACACTTGTTGGAAGGTATGGACGCTCTTGTTAACCTTGCCGGAGAAACGCTGAATCAACGTTGGACAACCAAGGCGAAGCTGGAAATTGTTGAATCCAGAGTCACAACCGTAGCGCGGGTAGCCCGATTGGTAGAATCCCTGGAACAAAAGCCGGAAGTGGTCGTTCAGGCTTCTGCCATGGCCATCTATGGAACCTCCCCTACCGAAACCTTTGACGAGAGCAGTCCACAAAAATCCATGAATTTCCCTTCCCGGGTCTCGGAACAATGGGAAGTTGCTGCAGATGCAATCAAAGATGTGCGACTCGTTAAAATCCGGGTGAGTTTAGTTCTTGGACATAAAAGAGGGGCTTTTCCGTTAATGAAACTCCCTTATATGCTGGGTTTTGGCGGCAAGATCGGCAGTGGCAAGCAATGGACCAGCTGGATTCACATTATGGATATCGTAAGACTCATTGATTTTAGCATTCAAAATAAACAAGTGTCAGGTCCGGTCAATGCTTCCTCCCCGAACCCTGTCACCAATGATGAATTTGGACGCACAGTAGGCAAGGTGTATCATCGCCCTCACTGGTTCCCCGTACCCGGTTTCTTAATTAAAACCTTGGTTGGCGAACTATCCGTTGTTCTGCTTCAAGGACAGCGAGTCATTCCGCAAAAAGCACTCGACCACGGATTCCAATTCACCTTCCCTACCCTAACCCAGGCTCTGGAAGATCTGAAGCACCGCGGCTTATCTGACTGATTGAACTATGCCTTATCCAACCGACCGATAAGTGTAAACAGATTCCGCAAGTGTAAATGTGTCTCCATCCGCCAAGGGATACTCCTTATACGGAGCAAGAATATTGCCCTGAAGAATGGTGCCATTGACGGAACCCAGATCCTTAATCACATAGCCCGATTTGTTCCGGCTCAATTCCACATGAGCACGGGACACGCCGGTCGCTGTGTCCACCCACTGAACCATATCTGCTGATCTTCCGATGACAAAAGATGCTCCCTGCACGTCCATCCGTTCATGTTTGTCACTGCTTCCCGATCTTCTTTCAAGATAATAAGACGCCATCACCGGGCCTGCCCCTGTAACATTACCTCTACTCAGATTCTGCAAATTCACGGTTGCCTCCGCAATTGCATCCTGTCGAATTAGCTCTGAAGTTGAAGCTACCGCTTCCACATGGCGCTGAACGAACGGTGGTTGGGAGTGTTCAGGTGTCATATGCAAATTTTGAAAACGGGAATGCTCGCTACCACCTTCTGAGGCGGATGCAACCGTTTTGTTTATGCGTTCCTCTTTCCTATCAGCTGTATTCCAGCGCCAACTTTCCTGAAATGGTTCCTCGTCCTCTTCCGTTTGCTTGCCTTTGTTCTTACCTAAACTGAATGAAAAAGACCGCTTATTCTCTGAGTCATTATGAGTGCTTCCCTTACGCTTCCACGTCCATCCTGCTACACCAAACAAGCCAAGGCTGAGTACCATGCACAGGATCATCTGCGTCTGTCCCGGCTGCTCCATGTAAATAAATCTCCATACCAATGCCATGGCAACCATGCAGCCCAATATGATATAGGTTACTTTTGAAGAACCAGGCTTTTCCTCCACCTCCATATCAACACGCTCTAGCGAATCATATGGGTTACTTCGTCCCTGATCCATGTCGTTTGAGCTTTCTAATGAAGATTGCTCAGGTGAGCGCCTGTCTGGAAAGGTTCGAGATCTCACCGGAATGTCTTCAACCTCGGATTCACTCGTTTTCTGCGGCTGACGGAAATTTAGTTGCGGCCCCACACCAGCATTTTGAACGGGAGGACCGAGTTGATATGGCCGAGAAGAACCAGTGACTAGCCTGCTATCTCGCTCAGAAATCGACGAATGAAGATCACCTCTTGAATCATTGGGTGTTTCCGAAGTTCTGGATGAGAGAAATGCTGCGCCTCCTCCATTCTCTTGCTCGTCAGCGTATAATTCCAGCAGAAGCTCGCGCAACTGTCTGATATCCCAGCGCTCGTTGTCACATAATTGCAGAACACGCTGAATGCCTTCTCCCTGCAGTTCCTGTACATGTGCCATCAGCCTGATCACCAGCTCACGGAATTGCTGAGGCGTTCGATCAACTTCAACCGTATCCATGATCGGTACATATACAATCCCAAGCTCACCTTGTTCTAATGAACCTTTGATGAACAAGTACTCTTCCTGGATCAATAATTTACGGGGCTCCAACATATACTGTCGGCATTCCGTGAAGGCATCGGCTAGTTGGAACAACAAACCATACAGAACACGTAACTTGATTTTGCTTGACTTTAACATCTGGGATAACATCTTGTACCCTGATATGTCGTACTGCAAAGTTACATTTCGATCCACTTCCCGAATATGAACAGGAAGAAGTCGCGGAATTTGATTGGAGGATAACATCCCCATCTGTACCCGGCTCAATTCCTCCATTCGTAACCCGTCATCTTTCTCCAAAACCATGAACGCTCCGCCGTTACGAATAAAATCTCTCGTTAATCCATACATGCCAATCCTCTCTTTCCATTGCTATATAGGATCAACTAAAGAAAGTTACACTAGGTACTTCGATGACGGAACAACCTTCCGATCGCTGTTATCCCCAGATTTCTTGATTCCCTTCTATAAAGGGGGAAATCCGGGGATAAAGGCGAAGTATATGCTTCCGATGCAGCTTTCTTTCAGAAAGCTTTTAGCTCCGCTTCTTCAGGTTTTTTCCGTCCTCTCCGTTCTCGTGTAAAAAATTTAGTTGATATAAGTTGAGTTACAATACACCACACTCTTCCACTCCAATCGCAGTGCTATCTTAGCGTTTTCCAGACTCCTGATATCAAGGGAAAACTCCTGAGATAAGTACAGTGATAAACCCGGGCAATACGGCAAGCATAAATGGAAACTTCAATGTCTTCTCTTTATTTACCAGCTTGAGCGAACCGAGCATGAAAAAACCTGCAAGACTACCTGCCATGCCTCGAATTCGTTTCGCTGAATCTTTACGGAATAGAAGTATCACTAAACCAATTGCGCCCGCGTACAAAACGGAGTAAATTAGGACATGAATGCCAAAAGCAAACCCCGTCCATGCCCCAATCCCACCAAACAATTTCACATCTCCTGCTCCTACCGCCCCAATCGCATACATCAGAAACAAAATGCCAAAACCTGCTGCAAATCCAGCGGCTGAGAACAAGAAACCATCCCACCCTCCCCATATGATATGGGCTAATACGCCTGCAACAGTCACGGGTAAAGTCAATCGATTTGGAATTTTCATGGATCGAATGTCAGTAATAAAAGCTGCAATAATGTATAGGCCACAGGCAATGTAGAACCACTCCACCTCCATCCCCCCCCCCTTCCTTATTTCCTGGAGGCCACATTAAACGTAGTCTCCGTCTTGGCACCGTCTCCTGTCTCAACAACAAAACTCCATGTTCCTTCTGTTGTCCGAGTACCAACAAACCAGTTCCATTCAATAATTCCATTCTCATCTGCGCTCGCCCAGCCGATGTGCTTCGCAGAACTTTCACCTGACTTGTAAAATATCGTTAAGTTGGCTGTCGCTCCTGGTTCTACCTTCACCTTGATCGTTGCATTGTTGCCTATGTAAGCCGGGTCAGGCTTCGACAGTACCGTTGCTGAACCAGCAGTATCCCCGTCTCCTGCGCTGCCATCCGATCCTTCTCCGGTATCTCCAATCCATACCCGTTCTGCCGCAGCAGCCTGAATACGAAGCGGTTTACTGAGAAAGGGGACTTTTATAGGCAATTCATAACTCAGTTCAAGTCGGAAATATGGATTGGTTTTGTTTTTGAGATCTGGTATTGAAATACCATTCACATGAACACGTTCCATATTCAGTAGCGTTGGTTCAATAAATGGTTGAAGCAGCGGTTTTACCGTGGGATCAAGTACGGTTTCCAAGACGGATGTCTTGATCTCCTGTAGTGGCTGTTCACCACTGGCCGCCGCTGAACGTACCCAATCACTTAATGGCTCGGGCAGAGAAGAAGCATAACCTTCTGCCCATTCCGTCAGAGACAACTCCGGTATCATCCACCCTCCTCCAGAGCCTTCACCTCCGGCAGAATCAGAAGGTGTGAATGCCAGGGAAACGGGGTATATTTTCGTTGATAACTGCTTCACCGCTTCCCCTGCTGTGCTCTGTAGCGCTGTGGAGATTAGAGTCATTTGCACAATGAAGATGAGAAACATGATAAAGAACAGAAAAACAGGCAACACCAGTGAAGCTTCCAGAACCATACTGCCCTGTTCCTTTTTCGGAGAACATATCTGCTTTTTGAGAGACTTCAAACGCTGCAATCTGATTATTCTTATTAAACGGGTCTGCATTTGTGCGCTTTCTTTTTCATAATGTTGCTGCTTGTCCATAATCCCTCCACCGAAACGATCCTGATCATTCAATAGGAATAATCCGCCTTCCGCTCAATGAAAAATCGCCCATCTTCAACCTGATCCGCACTACCCATAACTGCACCTATGCTTCTAACCACCCCTGGTAAAAACCACAGCTTGATGCTACTACGCATGTTACCCGAAGCGTATGTCTGTTTCTCATCCGGATTCACACCCGTATTCAATCGAATTAGCGCCAGCATTCTGGACATTTTGCGTTCATTGTTACTGTGCATCAATAGAAACAATCGGAGATGGTCCCTGTACGTCAGTTTGACTTTGATATACTTGGACAATTCCACACTGCCCTCTTTTGCTAGTTTCACCATATCCGCGATGGCGTTTGTAATCCCGTATAAGATTGCCGCCGATAATACCAGCAGTGGGTTCCCAAGCTTGCTGTGCTCAATTAACCCTTCGGCCGTCCGAATAGCCAGCCGCATCCCAAATATCTCCGCATATGCCGCAGCGATGTTACCGGAAGGATTATGAAACCCGTAGACGATATACTCCAGTTCCTGATTCTCCAATTTGAAGACATCACCAGCATCTCCACCACCTTCAGTCCAGGTAAATAACTGACCAAAATCAAAGGAGTTGAAATAGGCTAAAGCATATTCATTCTGAAATAATTCGTCGCCAAGACTGTCCAGCAGACCGGACATCCCGCCAAACAAACTGTCCATTCCCTTCATGGCGTCGCCACCAGAGTCATAGGGATCACCAGCAATCTCTGCCTTTTTGGCTTCCTCACGACTAGCCTCGTTAAAAGCAATATTAGCGTTGTAATATTCCTCCAATTGTTTGAAAGCGTCCATGGAACCCGAACTTCCATTCTGAATCTGCGACAAGATTCGTTTGACTTCCTTCAATTTCCCTTTGGATTCTTTGTCATTCGCTTTGCGCTGGGCATCCGACCCACGACCACTTTCCAGCTGCTGCTTACTTTGGAGGATGAGATTGGCAGGACCGCTACGTACATAGGTGTCCATATATCGTTCCGTAACCTGACTTGCCTGTCTGACCGCCGGTTTAATTGGAACTCCACTCATTCCCGTAACGCTGCGAAGCTGATTATTCAACTCCATGTTGTCTCTTCTGACGTTAGAGAAGTCCGAATTCTGTGAAACCACACGTGCTTTCAACTGATCAAATAGGCTATCCGCCCTCACAAGCTCCGAGGCGAGGGAACGTGTGCTTTTAGCTTCACTGCCTAATCCAGTAGATGCAGGACTCGTTCCAGGCAGATCCGAGTTGCCCACGTTGTCGTAACTGGCATTCTGCGAACGGTTCTCCCCCTCCGCGATCACACGTTTCATTTCCTCATTGATCTTACGTGCTTCTTCGATTTTGGACTGTGCTTCCTCCAGCTTCGTTTGATGGGCCTGTAACGCCGGTTGTATAATCATGCTGATACCTGTCACCACATTACCAACACCAGTCCGATAACGAGCCAGTTCCAATATGTATTGTTGCTCTCTGAACGGCAGTCCCTCATCTGCCTGTTTCTTGTTAAGATAATCTGCATAACGTGCTGCTGCCTCGGTAGCTGTCTCTGGTGTTTCTTCCAACATTTCTTCATAGATAGCTTGTGAAGGCGGGTCCATGATTAACTTTGGAAGATTCTTCAGCTTCTCCGCGGATTCCGCCTGATTGGCAATGGCTTCGTCCAGTAGTTCTTCACGTTTGTCATATAACTTCTGTAATTTTTTCAGCAAGTCTACCGTGTGCGCGGCTTCCTTCATCTCGTCTGATATCGGTTTGAACCGATTGATCACTTCAAGGGTAAAATCAACCGGAGCCCGATACTTCATATCCTCCTGAATCTGGCGATTAAATATATCGTATCTGCCCAGTTCACGCTCCATGCTCAGCGAAGTTGTATCCCACTGGATATCCAGAATGGGGAATCCATCTTTTACAGATGAAGGCTTCACACTATCATTCAATACTTTAGCCATAATCGCATCCCCACTGCTGTCACCATACCCGAATAAACCATACTCTCGGAGTGATGTGTCATAGGCTGACATGACGGATCTCATCGCAGCATGTGTCATGCGTTCGGTCTGCACCTTGAATGCCGCTATACGAGCGTAATCAATAAATATAGCGACAAACATATAAACTCCGGCCAATATTAATATTAAAAAAAGGGTTACGGCTCCCAATTCACCGTCTTTTTTTCTAAACAGTTCCGCCCTCCTCCTTTTCTCACTTTTTGCTTTTGCCAAAATGCTGCACAACCTGTCCGGCTTCTGCCGCTGTAGTGGTCCCCGCACCGCCTTTTCCTTTAAACTTGGCTGCGTAATACCGGATTAAATCTACAGTTCGAATGAATTCAACCGGTTCAACAACTGCAGACGATCCCTGGGTCAGTACACGGTTACCTGAATCGAACAAAAAAGAAGGAAGAGGCAAAGAAATTACTTGTTCCAGCTTGGTTGTTACTTTCCGCTGAATCAGAGAATTCTGATACTCAATCGTTCCTTTCATAGCTGAGGGCATATGTTGCACCGCTTGTGCTAATTTCTGTTCCGAGAGATTGCCGCCTTCACCAGCAGGTATAGAAACGCTAACCTGATTATCCGCTCCCGCCCAGCCAAACAGCGCTCCAAGCATACGATCGTCCATCAGTCGCCAGTACAGATTGTCATGTTCTCCAGCAACATATTCACCTGTCATCGCCTGCTTGTGGCTGTTGTCCCAGCTATAGGCTGCACGTTCGGAAGCTGCATAAGCATGTTGATTCAGGAATGTCTTTTGATACATGTACATGGTAAAGAAGAGTAACAACACAAGAATAAACAGCACAACAGGGAAGATCAGGGAGGCTTCAACCGTGAAGCTCCCTTCTTCCTTTTTGAACTTGTTATTCGAAGAATTCATTACTTTTATTACTCACATTAGTTAACAGTCTTTCTACCAATTTTTTAATTTGGTCCTTGAAAATCAAAGCAATAATGATAATAACTCCGATAATCAGAATCAGCTCCAATGTGCCGAGCCCGTCCTCTTCCTTCCAAAATGCGTTTACCTTGTTCTTCAATACTTCCATCATCCCAATTCCTCCTACATATTCATCATCATAAAAGCAGGTGCCCCGATCATGACCACAATCGTAAAAAAGATCAGTACCATCGGAAACACCAATTTGGAAGAAGCCTGTTCTCCCTTCGCCCGACTGACAGCCTTGCGTTTCTCCCACAACACATGTGACAGATCCCGCAGCGCCAATACAAAGTCACCTCCCCCACGCCGGAAATTCAGCAGCACCGTTGTCGTAAAAATCGTTACTTCCTGTACACCGCAGCGGCGGCTGAACTGTTCAAATGATTGTTGAAACGAGTAACCATTATTCCAATCTCCCACCGTCTTTCTAAGTTCGTTGTACAACGGATGATTCCGTTCCCCCTGGCTTGTCACACAGTGAACGATAGCGCGTTGCACGGTCTCCCCTGCGCCAACCAGCAGTACAATTCGGTTCAGCAGCTCAGGCAGTTCCATAAGAATATCCTGGTCTCTTCGCTGCACCTTTGTATTGAGATCTTTGTAGAGCGCAAAAGGCAACACTGCACCGAGCGCGAGCCCACCCATCATACCTCCGATGCCCATATCTCCAACGAGTGATAACAGGCAGCCAACCAGCAACATGAGCCATGTATAGGTCAACATTTCAGCGCAATAGAGCATCGTTTTCTCTCCACTGTGCTGTATGCCATACATTTTCTGAATGGCATGTTGCATCCGAAACATGAGTACTGGCAATCTGCGTCCAATCTCAAACTTGTCCAATATAAACAGGAAGGGGCCATGCAATTTTTTCAGTCGTAATCCTTCCATATCCAGCTTGCGCAAATGCCGGTAGGTCTGTCCCCGGGTTCGATCCAGCACCAGCCATCCCGCTCCGAGCATCCCTGCGATTATAACGGGAAGCAGCATCGTTTCAGCTCCTTATACTTTGATATCCATAATGCGATTAATCCACAGATAACAGCAGGCGAGTACTGCCAATGCACCACTAGAGATGAGGTACCCCATCCCGCTATATAACGGCTCCATAAAATCCTTGGCGGTCAGATTGAGGAATATCAGAAAAATAAATGGAGCGGCAAACATCACCTTTGATTCAAACTTTTTCTGCGATACCGCGACCATAATATCCTGCTGAATATCCAGCTTCTCACCAATCACCGCAGAGGTACGACGCACAACCTCAACCAGATCCCCGCCAGTTCGTTTGCACGTAATGAACACATCTGCAAAATTCGTAATATCTTCAATCTGCGCCCGATCCGAAAAATCCTGTAGCGCCTCTTCGATTGGTTGTCCATACTCCATCCGTGTCCGCAATATCGTGAACTCACGGATCAGATCGGTATCCGCTTCCGGGTTCAACATCCGCAGATCCTCCACGGATTCCTTGAATCCATTTTCCACCGATTTTCCTGCGGCTAGCGCCGAAGATAATGCATATAATGCTTGCTTAAAATGTAAACTGAGTGTCATTCTTTTTCGTTCCAACAGCACTTTAGTCCAATGTTTTGGTACCCATATGCAACCCGCAGCGAGGATCGCTCCAGCCAACCAGTGATGATAGAACAGAATTCCGATGCCAAAAAACAGCAGACCACTAATCAGCATACAGACCATTCGTTGTCTCCGGGAAAGCGTATATACGGTGTAATCCGTCAACATCTGTCTGGCTTCACCCAACAATAATCACCTTCCAATGACTTTAATTCACGTTGTTATCTGATGAATCTATTCCAACACTATATTGTTCTATGTATCCATTCAGCCATTCCCCGAGCCCAGCCATCTGAATTTTATCCACCTGATTCAACTTCCCAACCTGTACTAACCCACCAATAATTTTGCCTTCACGCTCTTCTTGTTCCTGGAAACGAAACAGTGGATTCAGCAAAACCTCACCGTTCTGCATGCCAATCACTTCACTAATCTCTGTCACCCGCCGTGAGCGGTCTCGCAGCCGAGATAGATGTACGAAAATATCGATTGCTGAACTAATCTGCTGCCTTACAACCGCAATGGGAAGATCTGCACCACTGAGCACCATCGTTTCGAGTCTGCTAATCATGTCCGAGATGGTATTCGCATGCCCTGTAGACAAAGATCCATCATGGCCAGTGTTCATGGCCTGCAACATATCCAGCGCTTCTGCGCCCCTTACCTCACCAATCACAATCCGGTTCGGACGCATCCGTAAGGAAGATTTGATCAGATCCCGAATAGATATCTGTCCCTTGCCTTCGGTGTTGGCATTTCGCGTTTCCAGTGATACCAGATTTGGTACCGTAACTATCTGTAGCTCAGCCGAATCCTCAATGGTAATAATCCGCTCATCGGAAGGGATAAACTGGGATAATGCGTTCAGAAAGGTCGTTTTTCCCGATCCGGTCCCGCCTCCAATGAAGATGTTGTATTTGCTCCGTACCAACTGCTGCAATAATTCTGCCGCTTCTTCATGCAGGGCTCCCTTTTCAATCAGATCGGACATCTTCATCGGTTCACTGGGGAATTTACGAATCGTCATCGTGGGACCTTTCAAGGCAATAGGGGGCAACACGATATTGACCCGCGAACCATCCTTTAAACGGGCATCTACGATTGGAGAAGACTCATTCACAATCCGGTTTACCCCGGACACAATCATCTGGATAATATCCTCGAGCCGTTCCCTGGACTCAAATTCAAGGGTGATCTGGCTGACTTCACCTTCCTGCTCCACAAAAATCTCCTTGTGACTATTGATCATAATCTCCGTAATATCGGGATGATCCACAAGTGGCTGCAAAATATCCAACCCACGAAAGGAGTCAAACAATCGCTGTACCAGCGTGTGACGCTCTCCTGAGGTCAGATCATCCAGCTTCGGGTCAGACAGAACTTTGCGTTCTATCCCCTGCCACAGTTCATCATCTCCTGCGGAAGAGGTTAAATCGAGGCCAGCCCTGACTTCCCTGCGCATCATCTGAAACTGTTCTTCACGATCCAGTAATCTATTGGATGAATCCATCATAGTGCCCACCGATCCTGCTTCTGAATTCGTCCCGTCTGCTTCAATTCTTCTTCGCCATCTTGTACCAGCATGGCACATAATCTCTTCACTTCACGTTGGAAGATCGGAGAACTGAGCATGACTTCCTCCTGACTGAGTTGTTTCCAAGAAGGGATGTAGGGCAACACTGCATCCAGATGCAGATCAGGGCGTGGGAGTGCATTGACGACATTGTCCCGATATTTGTTAACCACAAAGCGTGCACGCTCCAGCATACTTTCGTACAAATCTGGCTTCGTTCGTTCAGCATGCTGCAACCATTGCCCCCATCGATGCATGGCAGATATATCATCCTCAACCAACCAGACAAATGCATCTGCTGCATCCAGCACCCCTTCACTGCGCCCATCCCAACCGGAATCCCCATCCAGAATCAACACGTCATACTGTCCACAATCCGTTAAATAACGAAGCAGATTCGACGTATCCTCACGAGTCATTTGTAACAGTTCTTTCCGATTCGATAATGGCCAGAACACATCGGATTTCAGCGCTTCATGCCGGACCACATATCCATCTACGCCCTTCGATTGCACCTGTAACTGCTTGCCGGATTCCTTTCTTCCTACCTTCAGATCGTATAACAGGCGTGACAATCCCGTCTCCGCATCCGGGTGACGTTGCCCACTTCTTGTTAGTCCCTTTTCCAGAAACGGGTGCGTACTGTCCAGTGTCTCCAAATTCAGATAGAGAACAGCATATCCTGCAAGTCCCAATTGCTTCGCCATATGCAGGGCCACTGCCGTTTTGCCACTTCCACCCGAAGCGGATACTACACCGATGGAGAGAGTCTCTTGCCCCGGATGGTGAACCTTCTTACGGCGTGGCTGCCGGCAAGCATGCATCACAGCATCCAGCAAAGCAGGCAAGGATTGATATTTCATCAGCCGTTTGGCCTCATCTACCTCTTCCAACCCTTCACTAAGCATTAGCCAAGGTACACCCGATACTTCTCCCCCGTTATTCAGCCAGTCATTCAGAAACTCCGGTTCCGCAATAACCAGATCCGGTAATTCTCGACCTTCTTGCTCATTCATGTGATCCTTGAATGAATCTCCTTGGGAGAATGCCGTGAAACGCACATGGAGACCAGACGAATTTCCCTGTACATAATCAAGCCAGGCGCTAATGTAATCTCTATCCTTTGAAACCAGAACAACCTTCAGTACAATCAAATTCCCCTTCCCTCCCTGTCAAAAAGCACAAAAAAACACCGTCCAATAACCGCATGAATATGCAGTATATGGACGGTGCTTCCGTCACGTGCTATGAATGTATGGATAATATAACATACAATTTCTGGGGGAGCAAGGGATTTATTCTAACCCTTTTTCCCTTACGAGTTGTAAGGTGAATCGAACTCAATAATGTTACGGTCCGGATCAAGTACAAAAATCTGTGCGAATCCCGCTACACTGTCAGGTCTCGCTTCATACTCAATTCCCTGCTGCTCCAACCAAGCTATAGTCCCTGAATAACTGGTGACCCAGATTGCAAAGTGGCCGTCTGTTGTGTCAATCCCAGCCTCACGTAACGTGTGACCCTCCGGGTGCTGTAACAGATGAAGCTGCTGGCTACCGATGGCATACCATGTACCTGTGGAGCGGAAAGGCGGACGTTCAATCTCCTGCATTCCCAGTAACCCCGAATAGAATTTCTTCGCGATTTCCAGATCACGTACAGCCAAACTAACATGGTGGATGTGTGCGTATTCAATCATCTTGTATATCCCCTCTCTAATTATACATGACTATACTATAACACCTTGAACCCTGACCATAATCTCCGCTAAAAAGAAAACACCCCTGACTCTGATCCGCCAAGCCTCACGGCTCACACAGATCCAGTTCAGAGGTGCTGCAAACGATATGCATTGATGCTCGCTTAGAGAATTGAATTCATCTTCAACATATCACTTGGCATAACCAAATTATTTAGCGCTATCCAATGCTTCTTGTGGAATCTTGATCTCTTCCACTTTATCCTGGTTAGAAAATGTACTGTTCATCTTCATGTCCATCGTCATTTTCTGTCCATTCTGTTCCATCTCCATGACCATGGTTACGTCCGTACTTGCAGGCAGGTAGGTTTCTTTGTTGATCATATACTTCATCTTCATGCTGGTAATATTCATCTGATCAAGCATGGCTTGCATCTGGGCATCCGATCCGTTCTGCTCCATCACGGCTTTGGCCAGTTCCTTCACATTATCACCGGATACGTCAGCGTTAATCACATAATTGTCGCCTTCTTCGGTCACTTCAGTATCTTCTTCAATCTTTTTGAATTGCTCCAATTCACCTTCGGGATTCATGCTTGCTTTCATCTGCTCAATCAGTTCCTTGGTTTGAGCTTCAGGAATCGCAACCCATTGATCCCCAACTTGAGAGTAGATTTTATCCGAAGTGATATACTGCTTCACGTTCTGAGCTTCCTGTCCCGACATTTCCATTTTCATCTCTTGATAGATCATCATTGGATCTTTGATGATATCCATCTTGAGCGATGTTTTAACCTGTTGATCCTGGGACTGTTCACCAGCATCCAGTTTCAGATTCTGATCAATGTTTGCTTCAGTTGTGAAGCTTTTCATTTCTTTGGTTGCTTCATTCGTTTTGGTAATCAATTCATCCAAGGTAGGGATCTTTGTTGCCTGCTCTGCAGGTGTATTGCCCTCGTTGGATGTTTCGTTGTTAGTCGCTGGCGGCGTTGCCGTATTATCTGTATCGTTACCGCATGCTGCCAAGCTCACTGCTAATAATGCCCCGATAAATAATGTAGTCCACTTCTTCAAGTTGTTGTCCTCCCAAAATAGATATGATCTGTAGTCATTACCCAATTATTCCCGTTATTAATCACACTCACAAAAATCGATCTTTGATCTCCGGTGTAGGCAACATGCACGCTTCATCCTTGCCAAACCAGCGATAACGGTTGCGAGCAACCCAGTTATAGACTGCATTACGAATAAATTTCGGTATGATGATGAACACATATAACAACGGATAAGGAAACTTCAGACCCTTAGCCAATCGCAGTGCGGCGGTTGAACGTGTATAGTATTTTCCATTTTCAATCAGCACAAAGGTATCCATACTGTCTGTCGACAAATTGCCTTTCTTCAGCAGTTCCTTGGCTATATCCGATTGAAGCGATGCAAAATGATATTTCCCTTCCGGGTCACGCTTGATAATCCATTTGGTTAAGCCTTGGCAGAAGTGACAGACACCATCCACCAGTACGATCGGATGTCCCTGATGCACATCTGTTTGATTTGCTGTCATATTGGCTGCCTCCTATTGTTGCGGTTAGAGTAACTTACCCAATCTGGGCCTTCTTGTTCACTTATTCTAAATTTATTTCTTCTAGAGGTAGTTCAAAAAGACTGAAAACCGCTCTTTTTGAACAAGCATTAATAGGAAGTAAAAGAAAAAGAGCGCAGGCATTGTGCCCACGCTCGTATCTGTCCGACAATTACTCCGTAACTGCCTTTTCCATCCATTGGTCATCGATCATCTGTTGATGCAGGTCACTTGCCCACTGGTCCATACATTTGCAAATGAAATCTTTGCGACATACTGGACAAGGGGTTTTCTGCAGACGGCTGATATTGGTCATCTTCCATTCCGGGGAACGGGTGTAGAATACACGGCATTTTGTACCGTCTACCAAATTCATTTTGAATTCATACAATCCGTCTTCCTTGTTACCATAAGCTAATTCTAAATCTGCAATACGCGGTCTATAAGACATGGATATCACCTGTTTAATTCAAATTTGGTTCATGCAATGACACTACTCAGTACTAAGTTATATTAAAGAAATTTCAGTTCAATGTCAACTCGCGCATGTCTACCCGCCAAACAGAATATCCAGAATAGTCCCAACCTGCCCCTGTTTTTTCCCTTTCAAGACATCCGGATCAAATACTTCAACATACCCGCAGGAAGCACAAGCCACGAACAGGTAGTGGTTATGCTGGATATCGAACATCTTGCTCAGGCCTGCTCCTGACATGGAAACTTCCTTAATGTTACAATCCGTGCCCCTGCATTTTGTACACACAAATCGCCGCTCGATCATCTCTTCAATACTCATCTTCGTTCCCCCTTTATGGAATATGTAGCATGAAGTGGGAGTGCAATTATGTAAAATAGTACGCGATCTGGCATCTAATCTCCTGCATCATGTCCATATATTATAATCAACACAAAACCCTGCCGATTGCCAGCAGGGCTTTGTAGTCGAACATCAGGTATCTGGGATACCCTGCTCTATATGTTCCCTTTACTTGCCGGGAGTCAAATCTTAGACTACGTTTAAAACAACATCAATGTTGCCACGTGTTGCTTTGGAATATGGACAGAAATCATGCGCCTTGCGGGCCAGTTCCTCTGCTTGACTGTGATCTACACCAGGCATGCTAACGTCCAGACGAACAGATAGCTGGAAACCGTCATCCGCAGGGTCTTTACCAATAGATACGTTACTTGTAACGACCACATCCTCCAATTTCACACCTGCTTTGCGTGCTACATTGGCAAGGGCACTTTCATAACATGCTCCATATCCTGCGGCAAAAAGCTGCTCAGGGTTAGTACCTTCACCACCGGAGCCACCAAGCTCTTTTGGCATTTTCAGATCATGCTTAAGCACGCCATCCGAAGAAGTCACAGAACCTGTACGTCCACCTTTAACTGTCGCTACTGCTGTATATAAAGCTTCCATTAAGAATCTCTCCCTTATCCATATAGTTTTTACTGCCTTCCTTTCAATTTAAACTTCTGGCTCATTTTGAAACGCAATTTTGTATCTTTATCAGCTTTTACAACTTTATTATTTTCATGCATTTCAACGCCATGGCTGTATTTTCCTAAGGTTGGGTAATATACGAAGGGGGTCTTCAAATTAGAACCGAAAATTTTGTGTTAATACATAAAAGTTGCACTAGACAAAAATATTTGAAGGAGTACAATGTAACAATAAACATAAAAATTTAGATATATCATAAGCGATTTTTCCGCAACAATATTTCCAAATCAATAATTCAAAGTCAGGTGATTATCGTATGAGTAAAAAAAATCCGTTCAACGCTCCTTCAAGAGAATCATTGTCTACTGCGGGCATGGCCCCTTCCCTTGGAGAAGCACATAGTTCCATGAAAGTTCCGCAGAATGCGTCATGGTGGAAGAAATTCCTCGCCTTTGTAGGCCCAGGATACCTCGTTGCCGTAGGTTACATGGACCCCGGGAACTGGGCAACAGATATCGCAGGCGGCTCGCAGTTCGGGTACACCTTGTTATCCGTTATCCTGTTATCGAACCTGATGGCCGTTGTCCTTCAGTCGCTGGCTGGCAAACTCGGTATCGTCACTGGACGGGATCTGGCTCAAGCCTGTCGTGAACGATTCAGCATGCCTGTTGTCGTGATGTTATGGATTCTGTGTGAACTCGCCATTGCAGCTACCGATCTGGCTGAGGTCATAGGTTCTGCTATCGCATTAAAGCTGTTATTTAACATCCCCATGTTATATGGCGTTATTATCACCGCAGTTGATGTACTCCTGATTCTTGTACTGCAAAACAAAGGTTTCCGCGCTTTGGAAACACTCGTCATTGTGCTAATGGCGACCATTGCCCTCTGCTTCGGGATTGACCTCTTCCTGGCGAAACCCGATATGGGCGGTGTTCTCCATGGTTTTGTACCAAATGTTGAGATTTTGCAAAACCCGGCCATGCTCTATATCGCTATTGGTATTATTGGAGCAACTGTGATGCCGCATAATCTGTATCTGCATTCTTCCATTGTGCAGACCCGTCAGATCGAACAGACCCCACAGGGCAAAAAAGAAGCTATTCGGTACTCGACCATGGATTCTACAATCGCGTTGACACTGGCCCTGTTCATCAATGCGGCCATCCTGATTGTATCTGCTGCTGTATTCCACAGTGCTGGTATGACGCAGGTTGCCGAGATCGCAGATGCCTATCATCTGCTGACACCTCTATTGGGTACTACGGTTGCAAGTACTCTGTTCGGTGTGGCGCTGCTAGCATCAGGTCAGAACTCTACCCTTACAGGTACACTCGCTGGGCAGATCGTTATGGAAGGTTTCCTGAACATTCGAATTCCGGCTTGGCTGCGCAGACTGGTCACACGTCTGATCGCCATCATCCCGGCGGTAATTGTGACAGCCATTGCAGGAGAACATGGCACAGAAGAACTGCTCATTTTGAGCCAGGTCGTGCTGTCGCTTCAACTGCCCTTTGCTGTGATTCCCCTGGTGTTGTTCACAAGTGATAAAAAAAGTATGGGTGCATTTGCCAACAAATTGTGGCTCAAAATCATCTCATGGGTCATTGCCGCGATTATCGTTGTGCTGAATGTATATCTGATCATTCAGACGATTCGGTTATTCTAATCTCGTTCTTATGAACTAAATCCTAAAAAGGCTGATCAACTCCGGTATTCTATACCCAAGTTGATCAGCCTTTATTGTTGCAATACAGCAACATGTTTCCTTTTATAATAAAACTCATACTCCAATAAATAACCATCTGAATCTAATCCTGATTTGGCATCAGTAAGGGCAGGAGTTGATCCAATGAATCCACAGTCCAATCCGCACGTTTGTCATCCGATAGTTCTGGCTGGAATCTTCCGTAACCCTGCATAATTCGAATCGTACGCATGCCCAGCTTCCGAGCAGGTATAATGTCGTTATCGATCCGATCACCGATCATGACGGCTTCCTCCGGTTCACAACCAGCCTGCTTCAAGGCCACAGCGTATAACTCAGGGTCTGGCTTGGACACTCCTTCTTCAGCCGAGCAGGCCAGAACATCAACATACTTCCGCAAGCCGTAGCTCTCCAGTCTCTCTTCCGTTCCAGGACTCTGATTGGCAATAATGCCAATGCGATAATACCGTGACAACTGCTGAAGAACGGAATCCGCTGAAGGAAAAGGACGTTCAAGATCTTTTTGGAATTTCAGCTTGTCCTGAATCTGTTTTTGGTGTCCCTCGTCTTCAACGAATGTGCGAATCGCCACTCTCATAGGCCATTGCTCATATTTCTGGTAACAGTTCGCGAACAGTTCGCGTACCGCCTCAATCTTCACCGGATACCCCAATGCACAGGCTTCGCGGACGAACTGTCCGATAATATCATCAACCGGCTCCCATTCATCCACCAGCGTATCTCCAACATCAAAAAACAACCATTTCAATCCACCTACATCCGGCACACCAATTCCTCCTTGTAAGCATAAAAAAGAAGACTCACCATCACGCATGAGTCTCCTCAAACTTCCGTTTATCGATACATTCAATTATAACAGGCACCTTACACCTGAGCAATCACAAGCTATGGCATTAACCATTGAGGAGAAAGCCAACTTCCCCATTGAGCGAATATACAATCCGGTCTGCGCCCATGCCCCGATAGATGCCCTTAGGATGACTCTGCTCCGTAATCACGCACAGGGATTTCGAAGTCCATGAACGACAGATCTGTAAATAACGACAGGTCAGATTCAGGCTGTTCTCGAAAATAAACACGTTACCTACGCTGCCCTGCGGCAAAAACCATTTTTGAGCTGCAGCTGTATTCATGCGAATGACATGTTCTACTCCGATTCTACGGAGTCTGCGCTCTTCCCCTGCACTGTTGGTTAGAACGGCAAACGGCATTTTTTTGTACATCAGCAATTTAATAAATTTGCGTCCTGCTTCATTTGGAGCAGTCACTAAAATCATCTCAGTATCCATCATTCGTTCCTCCCTTGGCGTGAAAAGACAACAAAAAAGAAGCGTGGGGGACCAAGGCCTCCCGAACGCTTCTTAAATAACCCATGGCGAAAACACCATGAACCAGCGTACGGCTTGTTGCCTCTCCCTTTAACGCTTACGAGGTTAGCTGACGGATTCGGGCGCGAGAGTCGCCCTATTTCCGGCTGTCACCGGAAAATTCACCCCATGAATGCCCACTGTCCTGGACAGCGCATTCCGTTGGTTCCCCCGTTTCCCATTCATCAATGAATGGAAACTCAGCGATTAAAACATCGTTCGTATATCTTAAGGTAAGATCGAACGATATTATCGTTTGTTTCGTTTTTCAAGTACAATTTAGTTTAAATTGAAATTACGTTATGAATCATACACCCCCGCCATGACGGTGTAAAGTCCTTACAGATCACCAAATCGGCAGATTTTTGCCAATACTCGTTTATAATAACGCTTACAATAAGGTTATACTCTATCCACCTCTTCAAGGCTATCTAATTCTCACTCTGACGAAAATCACTTCGCAATTCATTCACGTATTCTGCACAACTTGCCTGTTTTGATGCTTTTAACACCACATTAGTTTTGCAATATTTAATTGTAGCCAATATAATAGAAGATATAAGAGTAAATAAATGGAGGCGATTTAGATGACAGTCTACGATTACAAAGTGAATACCCTTCGCGGTCAAGAAGTTGAAATGTCCGACTACCGTGACAAAGTGCTCCTGATTGTGAATACGGCAAGCTCATGCGGCCTTACTCCTCAATTCAAAGGTCTGCAAGAACTGCAAGACAAGTTTCAAGATGCTCCATTTGAAGTTCTTGGTTTCCCAAGCAACCAGTTTGCACAGGAAAAAGGATCTTCCGACGATATTGCCGAGTTCTGTCAGATGAATTATGGCGTAAGCTTCCCAATGTTTGAGAAAATTGATGTGAACGGCTCAAGCGCTCACCCTCTTTTCCAACACCTTAGCACAGAAGCTCCTGGCCTGCTCGGCTCCAAAGCAATCAAATGGAACTTCACCAAATTCCTTGTGGATCAGAACGGACAGGTACTGAAACGTTATGCTCCCAAAACAACACCGGACAAGATTGAAGAAGATATCAAGAACTTACTTCAAAAATAATACACAGGCCACCCGTAGCCGTAAGGTAGAGCACCATTGCCTCGGTAATGGATGGCTTTTTTCCTCAACCCAGATGTCATACTGTTCGAAAAAGACAAAAAAAGAAGCTCTCCAATAACGGAAAGCTTCTTCTTCATCGTTCATATGATGCGGTCGAGAGGACTCGAACCTCCACGGGCATACGCCCACTACCCCCTCAAGATAGCGTGTCTGCCATTCCACCACGACCGCATGTCGTAAATAATCGGCAACAGAATTGATTATACCGGGTTCAGAACTAAAAGTAAAGTATTTTTAAATACTACTTTTTCAGCTAGGCATTTTCATCAAAAATCGCATAATCTCGTCATCTTTACCCATGAACTGCATATTATTAGATTTGATCTCCTCTTTTTCGGTAAGAGCCGATCTTGTTGATTCATTTATATATAGTCCTTCCTTCTATATAGTTCTCCCTGCACTCCACCACATAAATAACACAATAAGTTATATAAAATAACACAAATATTAAATTACAGATTTAATCCATTAAATTTCACGGATACCATTGACAAAAAGCGGACATTTATGGGAAAATAACTATCATATAATTCGGATTTATAAACATAAAGCAAACAAAAAGGATTATAAATGTCACTATAAGTGACATTTAACGAACACAGGAGGCGAATGATTGTGAACCGTGGGAATAAGCTGCTCGATTATGTCAACCTGCTTGATTCCTCTATTCAGGTTGGAGGGTTCACCCATTCCTTCGGCATGGATATCCATATCAGGGAGGGTACCATTCGTAATGCTGAAGATCTCGAATCATTCATGCGTTGTCAGTTGCATCCCAGCATCGTTCGTCTTGAAGGTATGGCCATCAAAGGCATCTATACCGCAGCAGATCACAAAGATACATGGCGGATAGCTCTAATCGACAAGCTCGTCCATGTTCAGCGAACCCCTGGAGATCTCAGAGAACAAGCTGCCGCCATGGGTAAACGATTGATCAGACTTGCACGTGCTCTGCACCCCTGGATTGAATTCAGCCAGCTCGAACAGATCTGTGCCAAATACGATTCGGTTGGCTGCCTCTCCACTGTTCACGCCTGGATTAATCACCACCTCGACATCCCGGTCGAGGAGGCGGTCCTTGGTTACCTGCATTCAGCCATGAATGCCTGCATAACCGAAGCCTCCAAAGTCATTCCCCTGGACAACGATACAACCAAGGATCTGATGGTCCGCCTGGCCACAGATCTGGAGAATGAATGGAAGACCGTCAGCGCCTCGGCTGCGGATGGACTGGCACAGCCAACCTCGATGTCCATGAAATCGTTTTTCCCCAGTTTCCATATGCTTGGAGCTGGACTTCATGCCTACAGGGCCTAATCCTCTTCCTCCTCATACCTGCTCCCCTTCATTCAGACAAACTAAAAAACACGCGGCAACCTCCTTGCCGACGTGTTTTTTGTCATTTCATTTGTTTTATTTACGTATTTACGCCATTTATCATCACAAAATACACTTTTTTCCGTCTTTTTTAATTGTTAGATGACGAATTTGCGTATATAATGAAACATACAGCTCGCATTTCTATATATTCTACATGATGAAAGGGCGGCTGAATACTACATTCTAACCAGGGGTGAACCCTTTTGAACAAGAAAAAACCAGTTACTCCGTTCGGATGGGCCATCAAACGACGGCTAACCGAACTTCAAGTGGACCAGAAGACCTTTTGTGAACAGCATGGCATCCCACCCTATCGTTTATCCAATCTTATTCACGGCACACGCAAAGCAACCCGATTCAGGCACCTGGTCGCTGATATTTTGGATATTCCAGATGAACTGAGATAAGATTTCTGCCAAAGGAGGGTCTCATCCATGAGACATGTTACATCCGATCTGGAGAGGCTGTCGTTCCAGTCCATACGTCACCAACTCATCATCGTTGATCACAATTGGATTATCCAAAGTTGTAACCGTGCCTGGCAACAGGGACTTGGTCAATGCTCACCTAACCCGGATATACACAGTAGTTATAGACATTACCTGCATCTGACGGAAGCCTGGGCAAAACGAGGCAAGAACGCTAACATGGCACTTGTCGCACAGAATTTGAAAGAACGCGGAATACCCTTTAATCGAAATCATACATATGACATCTGCGTGTATACTGTATACAACGAAAAGAGGTGGTTTCGTGTAGAACTCACCCCTCTATCTTATGCAAATTCAATTCTGGATACCAATCTCGCTTTGATTGCACACATGGATATTACCGAACAGAGAAAGACAGAACACCAATTGAAGAAGGCATTGTCTGAAGTGCGCACATTGCGCGGACTGCTGCCTATTTGCGCCGTCTGCAAACAAATCAAGGACGAAGAGGAACATTGGAACTCCGTTGAGAGTTATCTGGAGAAGCATACCCACGCCGAATTCACCCATGACATCTGTCCGGAATGCATCCGGCGGTTATATCCCAAATACTCGAATATCCTGGACAAGCGTTCCTGAAACCTTTCTCCACTCGCCGACTAACTACAACTATACGGAGAGATGATGTTCAAACTGCGACATATCCAGTTCTTGCGGTGTCCCGTGCAGGGTTATGGTTCCTTTGTCCATGATATAGATGTAATCTGCGGCACTTCGTACAAAATCGATACTCTGCTCTACCAGCAAAACCGAGAGGTTCCCCTTTGCCTTGAGCTGCAAAATAACCTGCCGAATGTCCTCCACGATAGAAGGCTGGATGCCTTCTGTCGGCTCATCAAGTAGCAACAACCCCGGACGCGAAGCCAATGCCCGGGCGAATGCCAACTGTTGCTGCTGTCCACCACTCAGATCCCCGCCCTGCCGTCCATACATCGTCGCAAGCACTGGAAACATCGCCAGTACATCCTCCGGGAACGTTTTTACTCCCGGCGCACTTGTCTCCAGACCGAGCAATAAGTTTTCTTTCACCGTAAGCTGCGGGAAAATTTCCCGCCCCTGCGGTACATAACCGATCCCTGCCCTTGCCCGCTTGGCTGTGTCCAAAGTGGATAACTCCTGATTTTGCCACTGAATACTGCCCTTGCGTGTTTTGAGCAACCCCATTAATGTTTTCATCAACGTTGTTTTCCCTACACCGTTACGGCCCATCAGACACACCACCTGTCCAGGCTGTACATCCAGGTTCACACCACGAAGCACATTGCTTTCCCCGTAGCCGGATTCAATTCGTTGCAGCGACAGCATGGTCATCCCTCCTTTTGCCCAGATACACTTCGGCCACTTTCGGATCTGCCTGTACCTCCACCATCGTACCTTCCTTCAGCAGTTTCCCTTCATGCATCACCGTTACCTTGGCTGCGAACTCTCGCACAAACTCCATATCATGCTCCACCACCACAACCGAGCGTTCACGCGCAATCTCTTGCAGAAGTCGCCCGGTCTTGTGTGTTTCTTCATCCGTCATGCCTGCGGCTGGTTCGTCCAGCAACAACACACGTGGCTCCTGGAGAAGCAGCATGCCGATCTCCAGCCACTGCTTCTCCCCATGTGATAATGCTCCTGCACGAGCATCAACGCGATCTTGCAGACCAATCTGGAGGGTAACATGCTCCATGGCAGCACTCATTTTCCCATATCGACGAATACCGATGGCTTGCAAAGGGGAACGGCGAGTCTCCGCCGCCAGCGTCAGATTCTCCTGCACCGTCAGACCTGCAAAGATCGATGGCGCCTGGAATTTGCGTCCCACACCTTTGCGAACAATCTGGTGCTCCTTCAGTCGTGTTAATTCCGTGCCATCCGCCATCTTCACCGAGCCGGACATGGGTTTTGTTTTGCCGCATATCACATCCAGCATCGTTGTTTTCCCAGCACCATTGGGTCCGATCAGAAAATGCAGGTCATGTTCATGCAGCTTCAGATTCATTCCTTTGACAGCAACGAACCCACCAAAGGCGACCGTAATATCCTCGGCTACCAACACCGCTGATTCCTCAGTAGACTTTAGGTTTTTCCCGAGTGACTTGGACATGCGCACTCTCTCCTCTCCGCTTCAGCAAGCGAACGACATGACGATACACACCTACAATTCCGTTTGGCATGAACAAAACTACTGTTACAAAGAGCCCACCAATGACAAACAGCCACCCTTCGGGATAAGCCTCACTTATGCCTGTTTTGGCTGCATTCAGCACCACCGCTCCGATGACCGCTCCAATAAGCGTACCGCGACCACCCAGCGCAACCCACAAGACCATCTCAATGGAGGGCACAATCCCCATCATGGATGGTGAGATAATACCCACCTGAAGAACAAACAACATGCCCGCGATGCCTGCAAGCGCACCGGAAAAAGCAAAAGCCAGCGTTTTATATCCTGCCGGATCATATCCGAGGAATCGCACCCGATTCTCTCCATCCCGCGCAGCTTCGAGCACTTGGCCGAACCGACTGTTCACCATTCGACGACAGAGCACATAAGCGATCACCAGAACGGCAAGCGTTATATAGTAGAGAACAATGGTTGTTCCAGCGGAATGAAGTGTAAAACCAAAGATCGAATTATATCCGGTAATGCCATTTGTTCCACCCGTCCATTCCTGTTTACCAACAAAGAGTGTTACCGTAATAAGAACCAAGGCTTGAGTCAGGATGGTAAAATAAACACCGGTGATCCGGTTACGGAACGTAAACCATCCCAGCGCAAAGGCGAGCAATGCCGGAAGGGCTATCCCCAATAACAGCGCCACCGGGAAAGAGCGAAACGGTTCCCAGAACCATGGCAGACCACTGAGACCACTCCATCCCATGAAGTCAGGAAGCGTTGCTCCACTGGCCTGAAGCTTCAGATACATCGCCATCGCGTACCCACCCAGACCAAAGAACACCCCATGCCCAAGACTCAGCACGCCCCCATAACCCCAGATCAGATCGAGACCGATGGCCAGGATCGCCAGTGCCAAAAACTTGGCTAACAGACTCAGACGAAACTCCGTGGACATCAGTGGAGCAAGACACATCATGATCAGTACAACCGCCCAAATAATCCTCATTTTCAGACTGCCAGTCTTGAGTAAAGCGGACATGAACTAACCCCCTTTTTCACGTTAATCGAGACTCCGTGTGCGCATCGCGACCAATCCGCGTGGTTTCCATTGCAGGAAAGCAACGATACATACAAACACAAGCACCTTGCCAATGGAGGCCGAGGTATAAGTTTCGAACAGCGTGTTGAACATACCAATCCCCAATGCACCACACACGGTTCCGACCAATTTCCCCACACCACCCAGGACAACGACCATGAAAGCATCCACAATATAATACGTACCAAGTGAAGGACCAATCGGACCAATGAGCGTTAATGCACAACCAGCAATTCCGGCAATGCCCGAACCAATCGCAAAGGTCATGCCATCCACCCGCCGGGTCGAAATCCCAAGACACCCCGCCATGCTCCGATTTTGCATTACAGCCCTCATTCGTCTTCCGGAAGATGTTCGATAGATATAGAGATACATACACAGCAGCACAACCGCAACCAGTGCGATAATGAAAATTCGTTTATACGGAAATACAATACCATCCGAGATCACCAATCCCCCATTGAGCCAAGCCGGACTGGATACTCCCACATTGGGTGCTCCGAATATTGTACGGGCCAGTTGTTGCAGCATCATGCCTACACCCCATGTCGCAAGCAGACTATCAAGCGGCCTGCCATACAGATGCCTGATCAACACCACTTCAAGCAACCAGCCAATCAGAGCCGCTACAATGAACGCAATCGGCATAGCCACAACAAAATAGGCACCAAACCACGCTGCTGGAGCATAGGACATGAACAAATTTTGTGTTACATACGTTGCATATGCACCGATCATGATCAGTTCACCGTGAGCCATATTGATGACATTCATCAGCCCAAACGTTACCGCCAGACCGAGTGCAATTAACAACAGAATTGAACTGATACTCAGACCGTTGAATATCTGCAGGATAAACATATCCATCGCTATCCCCTCCTCCATACCGTGAATCTCGATATTTCACATGACTTCAATTCGCACCAGCCTCACATTTCATATCACAGTAACGCTTTACCGCAATACTGTGAAAGGGTGTGTTGTCACACCCTCGTTTATGTTTCAGCTGCTTTGAAGCGAGTTGCCTGTTTTATTGCGAGGTTTCTATGTTATTTAGCGCTGAGGGAAACTCCCCATTCATACGTTTTCAGATAAGGGTCCGGCTTGACAGGCTCACCAGAATTCCACAATTCCTTGAACTGCCCATCTTCCTGCACCTCACCGATCCGTACGGTTTTGTAGATATGCTGATTCTCTCCATCCACAGTTACCTTACCTTCCGGGGCATCAAATTCCAGACCCTTGGCAGCTGCCTTCACCTTCTCTACGTCGGTTGATCCTGCTTTTTCCACTGCCGCCTTCCAGAGATAAACCGCCACATATCCCGCTTCAATCGGATCAGCTGTCACTCGATCAGCACCGTATTTTTCTTTATACTTGGCAACAAATGTAGCATTTTCAGGTGTATCGGTTGTCTGATAATAATTCCACGAAGCCAGATGTCCCTTCAGTACATCCGCGCCAATACCACGGATTTCTTCCTCCGCCACACTTACCGAGAGGGTTGTCATCTGATCCGAAGAGATTCCCGCATCCTTCAATTGTTTGAAGAAAGCTACATTACTGTCTCCGTTCAGCGTATTGTATACAATATCCGGCTTCGCAGCCTTGATTTTGCTAATGATGGTACTGTAATCGGTATGTCCCAGCGGTGTGTATTCTTCACCCACAACTTCGCCGCCTTCTGCTGCGAGTTGTGCCTTAATGACCTGATTGGCCGTTTTTGGGAATACATAATCGGAACCGAGCAAATAAAACGTCTTGCCCCTGTTCTCCAGTAACCAGGTTACGGATGGAACGATCTGTTGATTGGTTGTTGCTCCTGTATAAAAAATATTTGGCGACGATTCCAATCCCTCATATTGCACCGGGTAAAACAATAGACCTTTATTCTGTTCAAACACCGGGAGCATAGCCTTCCGACTTGCAGAGGTCCATCCACCAAATACAGCAGCAACCTTATCCTGTTGCAGTAACTTTCCAGCCTTCTCCGCAAAAGTAGGCCAATCCGAAGCGCCATCCTCAACTACAGGCTCGATCTGTTTACCCAAAACTCCGCCCGCGGCGTTGATCTCTTCGATGGCAAGCATCTCCGCATCTTTAACAGATACCTCACTGATCGCCATTGTTCCGCTGAGAGAGTGAAGAATGCCAACTTTAATCGTATCACCGGATGCAGCCGGCTCTCCTGTACCACCTGAACCCGAAGCTTCAGGCGGCGCAGTGCCCTCCACACATCCTGTCATCACAATGACCGCACCCAGCAAAATACTCCATAACTTGACCGACCTCTTCTTCAATAGCCTACACTCCCTTTTTTTAGTCTATTGACGAACATTAAGGTCATTTACGTCCGAAATGTTCGTTGATCCAAATTATGGAGGGTTCCTCCCTTCATGTCAATATAGCTTACATAATTTTATTTCATGCCTACTCGTTTCATGCATACTGCTAATATGTCTTGAAGCTTATTGACAAAGGATTCACCCTGTGTGAGTATATTTAACATACAATATGATCCATGAACATATCAGACATTATAAGCGAAAGGTCGGATTGCCTTGCACTGGACTGAGCAGGAAAAGGAAAAACTCCTGATTACCGTGGCCGCTAACCTCGCCCGTGAACGAAGAGCACGCGGACTCAAGTTGAATGTTCCCGAAGCCATCGCCTTGTTGACCTCCGAACTGATGGAACGAGCACGGGATGGAATGAGTGTTGCCGAATTAATGAGATACGGAGGCACCATCCTGACACGTGAAGACTGTATGAGTGGTGTTCCCGATATGATTCCTGAAGTACAGGTAGAAGCCACATTTCCTGACGGTACAAAACTGGTTACCGTACATGAACCTATACGCTGAGAAAGGCAGGAGAAACCATGATTCCTGGTGAATACCGTTTGAAGCCAGATGACGACATCATCTGTCATCCGGATCGTTTAACCATACGCCTCCTTGTCCTTAACCGCGGCGACCGCCCCGTCCAAGTCGGCTCTCACGTTCACTTCTATGAAGTTAATGCAGCACTGGACTTTGATCGCACGTCAGCTTTTGGACATCGCCTGCATATTCCGGCAGGCACCGCAGTCCGCTTCGAACCCGGTGAAGAGAAACCTGTTGAACTCACGACCTTTGGCGGCAAACGCCAGATTCACGGGTTCAACGGATTAACCGAAGGCTCTGCGGATCAAGCCCCCGATCCAGTGAAACTGGAGGCATTCCTGAAGACGTTCTCCCCTCCCATACAAGATGGAGGTGAACCTTCATGAAACGAATGAGCCGTGAACAATACGCGTCGATGTTTGGACCGACAACCGGCGATGCCGTAAGACTTGCAGATACCGAACTATGGGCAGAGATTGAACATGATTATGCCGTCTACGGAGACGAGAGCAAATTCGGGGGTGGCAAAGTTATCCGCGACGGGATGGGCCAGTCTACTACTGCTCTGCGAAGCGACGGCACCCCTGATACTGTCATCACTAACGCTATCATTATCGATCATTGGGGCATTGTAAAAGCGGATATCGGCATTCGGGATGGTCACATCTGCGCCATTGGCAAATCCGGTAACCCGGATACAATGGATGGTGTTCATCCCGTACTGGTCATCGGTGCTTCCACCGAAATCATCGCCGGGGAAGGCATGATTGTAACCGCTGGCGGCATTGATACCCATATTCATTTCATCTGCCCACAGCAGATTCAGACTGCGTTATCCTCCGGGGTCACGACCATGATTGGCGGCGGAACAGGACCAGCAACAGGAACCAAAGCCACCACCTGCACACCAGGGGCCTGGCACATTCACCGGATGCTGGAGTCCGCAGAAGCTTTTCCCATGAACATCGGTTACCTCGGCAAAGGCAACAGCTCCAGCACCGCACCTTTAATCGAACAGATTGAAGCGGGTGTCATCGGTCTGAAGCTGCATGAGGATTGGGGAACTACCCCGAGCGCTATCGATGCCTGCCTGACTGCCGCGGGTGAACATGATGTTCAAGTCGCTATCCATACCGATACCCTGAACGAAACCGGATTTCTCGAAAATACTCTGGCCGCAATCAACGGCCGGACGATCCACACGTACCATACGGAAGGCGCTGGTGGCGGACACGCACCGGATATTATTCGGGCCGCTGGGGAGTCCTACGTTATCCCCTCATCAACCAATCCAACACGACCGTACACACGCAACACTGTAGAAGAGCATCTCGATATGTTGATGGTGTGTCATCACCTGGACCCTTCCATCCCGGAAGATGTGGCTTTCGCTGATTCGCGGATTCGTCCCGAAACAATCGCAGCCGAAGACATTTTGCATGATCTTGGCGTGTTCAGCATCATCAGTTCCGATTCACAGGCCATGGGCCGAGTGGGTGAAGTCATTATCCGCACTTGGCAGACAGCCGACAAAATGAAAAAACAGCGCGGCAAACTTGAACTCAACCTGGATTCCCCCTCCGATAACGATCGGATCAAGCGATATGTCGCCAAGTACACCATCAATCCAGCTATCGCACACGGAATCGGACACCTCGTCGGTTCGGTGGAAGTCGGAAAGCTGGCAGATCTAATCATCTGGAAACCAGCTTACTTCGGAGTTAAACCCGAGATTGTCATCAAGGGTGGCATGATTACATTTGCCCAGATGGGTGATCCTAATGCGTCCATCCCGACACCTCAGCCCGTATTTGGCAGACCCATGTTCGGAGCTTATGGTAGCGCCATTGCCAGCGGATCGATCACCTTTGTCTCCCAAGCCGCAGCAGATGCGGGGATCAAAGAGTCATTGGGCCTGAAGAAACGGGTCGAACCCGTCAAAGGCTGCCGCTCGGTCAGCAAAAAAGACATGATTCACAACGACGTCACCCCTGTCATTGAAGTCGATCCTGAGACCTATGAGGTACGCGCCGACGGCGAGCTTCTCACCTGTGAACCCGCAGACGAGTTGCCTATGGCACAGCGGTACTTTATGTTTTGATAGGAATACGGATTAGCTGATAAGGGGGCACTCATGATGAACAGTGGCACAAAGCTACTCCGTTATGTTCAGCTGCTGGATTCAGCCCTGCCCATTGGTGGTTTTTCCCATTCCTTCGGTCTGGAAGCTTACACACATGATGGCACCGTGCAAAATACCGCGCAGCTTGAACAGTTTATTCGCAGCCAGCTTCATTCCAATCTTGTACGACTAGATGGTCTTTCCATCAAAGGCGTCTATCAGGCGATAAAACAGCAAGATGCCGCTCTACTTGCCCTGTATGATAAACGTGTCCACGCCCAGCGCTCCCCTCGGGAACTCAGGGAAAGCGGCCACAAAATGGGAAAGCGACTGCTCAAGCTGGCCCGCTCACTCTATCCATGGATGGACTTTTCCCTGATTGATGAGGCCATCCGGGAATACGGCGCGTATTGCGGCATCACGACCATTCACGGTTATATCAACTATCAATTGGAGATTGAATTGGATGAAGCCGTTACCGGGCATCTGTATACCTCGGTGAACGCTTATGTGAACAGCGCACTTCGCCTGCTGCCCATCGGACAAACCGAAGCGCAGATGTTGATTCAGAAACTGCTTGATGATATCGAAGCGGAATGGGCTCTCATGCGGGACAATGACCCGGAAGATATGCACAGCTTCGGAATCGCCCAGGAAATCTACGCCATGCGGCATGAGACCTTACCCGCGCGGCTGTTTATGTCTTAACATCAACTTTTATATAACCAAGGAGGAATTGTTATGTGTGGAGGAGCTAATCATACGCATCATCCGGAGTGGGAACGCAAGGCATTTGATCGGAGTCGTCCGATGAGAATTGGAATTGGTGGACCGGTAGGTTCAGGTAAAACAGCCCTTGTGGAGAAGCTTTCCAAGGCACTGCGTACACGTTATAGCCTTGCTGTCATCACCAATGACATTTATACCAAGGAAGATGCCGAGATTTTGCTGCGTCAGAATGCATTGGCACCAGAGCGTATTATCGGCGTAGAGACAGGCGGATGCCCGCATACCGCTATTCGTGAGGACGCCTCCATGAATTTTGAAGCGGTTGATGAGTTAATTGAACGTTTCCCGGATCTGCAACTGATCTTCATCGAGAGCGGCGGCGACAATCTCTCTGCTGCATTCAGTCCGGAACTGGCCGATGTGTTCATCTACATTATCGACGTTGCCCAAGGGGAGAAACTTCCTCGCAAAGGCGGTCCCGGCATCACACGTTCAGATCTGCTGTTAATCAACAAAACCGACCTCGCCCCTTACGTTGGAGCAAGCCTGGAAGTTATGAAAAATGATACCGAGCGGGTACGCGAAGGCCGTCCTTATGTCATGTCTAATCTAATGAGCGGTGAAGGTGTATCCGAGATTGTCCACTGGCTTGAACATCAGTATATGGATGACGATGCTTCCGCTGCACATCTGCATTCACACAGCCATGAACATGGCACTCACTCACATTAATTCATCTTCTGTTCCCACCGGGACAGAGATGAATCGGAACGAAAGTACAGGTGAGCCCGTCACGCGCCGCAGCGAGCTTCGGGCCACCTTTGCCTTTCAAGGCGAGCGGACGGTTATGACCGATCGTTATTACAGCGCCCCTCTCCGGTTTAGCCGATCCTTTCGACCTCCCGGAGGCGGAACCGAATTATGTGTGTACACGTCAGACGTCTCTCCCGGAGTCCTTAACGGGGATCATTATCATTCTGAGTGGGAATTAGGCGAAGGCACGCATGTCATGCTGAGCAGCACATCAGCGACCAGACTTCATCCTACACCTTCCATTCCCTCATCCGTTAATCATCACTTTCGGTTGGGAAAAGGGGCCACGCTGGAATACTTCCCGGAATGCGTCATTCCCTTCAAGGGAAGTTCTTCTTCACTCGCTGTAACCTTTGAGCTGGAAGAACAGGCCATTCTTGCCTATGCAGATATCTGGTCTGCCGGACGGATTCATCGGGGTGAAGCGTTCCAGTTCGAACGCTACCGCAGCTTGACGGAGATATGGCAAGGTAAGCAACTGGCTGTCTGGGATCGCTTCGGACTCGTACCAGAAACCGATGACCCCAAACACTCAGCGTCCCTCCTTCACTACACTCATACCGCTGCATTGTGGATAATCGCCCCGGGGCTTGGCACTGTGGAGTTGGAGCAAGTCCGATCCGCCCTGCCACCCGATGGACGAATGCTCGCAGGTGCAAGTTTGCTGGCAACCGGAGGCATCGGCGTTCGACTCCTTGGCATGGCAGCTTGGGAGCTTCAGGAGCAGTGTCTTCATATATGGAACACACTCCGCCCCCAGCTGCTTGGCAAAGAAACTCTTGTCTTTCGTAAATAAGGGCATGAAGCTTGCATGGTTAATACAAAAAAACCTCTGAACTGTCTCCGAGTGTGTTCGGATTAGTCCAGAGGTTTTTGTACATTCTGTCTATGGATGCTGCTCATATCACTTACGCTTCGTTTTCCTCAGAATCGTTCTCTGATTTGTTCTCAGGTTTGTAGCGATAGTCGCCTGCATCCTTACTTTCCTTCGATTTGCGGTAACGGGTGAACTCAATATATTCGCTGATAAAAGACTGTTCCACAGTCGATAATTCACTTTCTTGGCAATTCAATTGCCGCAAAACGTCAAAAAAATAATCCTCCCGTTTTTCCCGAACCATCGCTTCCTTCGATGGACGTCCAATCATGAGCCAGTCGAGGCTCACATCAAAAAACGAAGCAATCTCAATTAGTTTATTCGTACTCGGAATAGACTTGCCACGTTTCCAATCACCCAGATTGCCTGTGCTAATCTTCAGCTGTTGGCAGAAAGCCTTCTTGGTCATTCCTCGTTCGGCAATCAGGTGTTCAATTCGCTCATAGATCGACTGCATACAAGAACCGCCTTCCAACCGTAATAATCAACTCATCTGCTTGAATTATACCACATTATTCCTGAATGCTCAGCCTTTATATGCCCGGAACAGGATGAGGTATATCGTATAACACAAAGATAGACTCCCATGAATGATCATAGAAGTCTATCTTATATTGTTGCTGTGATGCGGTCGAGAGGACTCGAACCTCCACGGGTATACACCCACTACCCCCTCAAGATAGCGTGTCTGCCATTCCACCACGACCGCATATTCAATTGTAAAAATGGTGAGCCATGAAGGGCTCGAACCTTCGACACCCTGATTAAAAGTCAGGTGCTCTACCAACTGAGCTAATGGCTCTTGCTGTAAACTTCACCGGATGTGCCATGCTTCATTCTTGTCTATAAGAGCAATGACTTTGAGGATTACTCATCGAAAATGTAGATCTCATGAGGTGGTGAAGATATGACCCGTAGGGGATTCGAACCCCTGTTACCTCCGTGAAAGGGAGGTGTCTTAACCCCTTGACCAACGGGCCTTAATATCAAGTTGTCTTTCTTGGCGACAAGAATGAGTATACCACAGGACAATTTGAACTTGCAATACTTTTTTTGAAATTTATTTTTCAAGTCTTTTTGTCCATTGTATACTGCTCTTTAGAGCCCCTTTATTAGCCACCTCCCCATTCATGCCAGTGTCATCCCCGTACAGGAACAATGTAAACCATTCATCAAAACACTTACAAAAACTTACGTTCACTTATAACATTGCAAATCACATTAAGAAAACTTATAATTAAAGTATCAGTATAAGTACGGTCATCCATACCCTTGGAGGTGACATGTTTGTTTCAAGAAGAACGAATGCAGCTCATTGTTGAACATCTTCACAAACACAATCGCATCTCAGCTGATGATATTGTCACTTTGTTTGATGTATCACGAGATACTGCTCGCAGGGATCTGATCAAGCTCGAGGAACAGGATGCCATTATCCGAACACGTGGCGGTGCAATTCTCCCCCCTCCTCCGCAAAAGTTCAGATCCTACAAAGACCGTTTACTCGATGTATCTGAGGAAAAAAGAGCCATTGGCAAACTCGCGGCCGCTATTGTAAGACAAGGCGAGATCATTATTCTGGATTCTTCCACGACCGTGCAGGCCTGTGCCGAGAACTTAGATGGCAAATCCTGTACCGTCATTACCAATTCGATTCATTCCGCTGATCTTCTCTCCAATCACACGGCTGTCCAGATTCGTTTGCTCGGTGGCAAAGTGGATAAGGAACAACGTTATGTCTATGGTACCTCTGTGATCGAGACACTCTCCCACTATTATGTAGATAAAGCCTTTATCGGAATTGGCGGTATCACCATGGACGGCTTCAGTGCTTCCGAAGAGGAAGGTAAAATTAAACACCAAATGATGAAAGCTGCCAAGAAAGTCATTGTTCTTGCAGATCAATCCAAATTTGATAGACGTTATGGTTATCGTTTTGCCGACTGGTCATTGGTGGATGTATTGATTACGGACCAATGGCCAACCAAAGATTGGCTTGTTTTTCTAGCCGAACAACAGGTTGAGATTCTCATTCCTGAACCTACAGATGATAAGGAGTTGTAAATATATGAAATTATTTGCCACAGATTTAGATGGAACTTTGTTGAACATAGATAGCCAGATTAGCCCGGAGAATGCCGCAGCTATCCAAAAGGCCCAGCAATCCGGTATGAAAGTTACCATTGCAACAGGACGCGTCTATTCCGATGTTGTGACCATCAGCCGCGAAGGCGGAATCAAAACCCCGATTATCGGCTCCAACGGAGCGACAATTCATGATGCAGACGGTGAACGTTTATTCCATCTTCCGCTCGAGCGTGACACAGCAGCTTCCGTCATGCAGTGGCTGGAAGATCATGATGTCTATTATGAGGCTTCAACGCAACAAGGCATCTATGCCCCGCGTAGCAGTCATGAGACCTTGCTCGCCGAGATGGAACGTGTTCTTGGTTCAAACCCTGGTGAGGACATTGCACGCATGATTCGCTCCATCAAGAAACACTATGACAAAAAAGACTACCACCGCGTAAACAGTCACCTCGAAATTCCGGCAGAAGCCTACATCTATAATATTATGGCCTTCTCCATGAATCCGGACAAAGTAAAGACAGGACGAGAATACTTCGCTTCCCGATCCGATGTCGCTATGGTTGTATCCTTTGAGCACAACTTCGAAATGCAGCACCCGGACGTATCCAAAGGTAATGCCCTCACCAAACTGGCGGCTCACCTGAACATCTCCATGGAAGATACAGTAGCGATCGGTGATAACTTCAACGATGTCTCCATGTTAAAAATGGCAGGACTCGGCATCGCCATGGGTAATGGCGAACCCGAAATCCAGGCATTAGCCAAAGCCATAACGCTGACCAATGTGGAGCACGGTGTTGCCCATGCCATCGAGTGCCTGCTTGAAGGTAAACCGGTGTCCCGTCCAGAAACGATAGTCGGAGAAGGTCAGTAATTGAACCCATACTGAATTAAGCACTGAACCTGCATGGTCGCCTGTTGAGCCATGCAGGTTCGTTTCATTTCAACTCCGCAGATCGAACGTGAGGCACGTCCTGTAACAAAATAATCAGTTGCTCGCCCCGGTATGAACCCGGTAGTTGCAACGTGAACTCAAGCACAGTCTCTTCCACGGAGTCCGTGCTTGTTTGCTGTTCAGTCTTAAATCCGATGACCGAGATCTTCTCCTGTCCCAGCAGTGCCAAAACAGTCTTCAGGGCCTCTCCTTCATTTTGCAGATGGATGGTTAAAGTCTCTGTTCGGGCGGATACCAGCCAACGTGTGGGTCTATGCAGTAACATCTGTGCCACGACAATAAGCAGTGTCACGCCTGCACCCGTCCAATACAGACCTGAACCCACAGCAAGTCCCATGCCTGCCGTAGCCCATATGCCAGCCGCTGTGGTCAATCCCCTGACCGTATGCCGTTGTGTGAAGATCATCCCTGCTCCAATGAACCCCACTCCACTAACAACTTGTGCAGCAATCCTTGAAGGGTCAAGAGACAGATTGGCCCAGCCAGCCTGATCCTGGAATCCATACTTCGACACAATCATCATCAGGGCTGCACCTACAGCAACCACAAAATGAGTACGAATTCCCGCCTCTTTCATTCGATTCTTGCGCTCATATCCGATTAACACACCACATATTCCAGCTATGAGTACACGCATTAAATATTCCAATTCCATGCACATCACCCCTTTCAATATGTATATGCTTACATGTGTCTATCTTTACTATTACCCAATCTTTCCGTGGCTACATAAGTTGAACTAAAGATTATTTACACTAGCACTACGATGACAGAACAACCTTCCAATCGCTGTTATCCCCAGATTTTTTCCATTCCCTTTCCTAGAGGGGAAAATCCGGGGATAGCGTATGCTTCCGATGTAGCTTTCTTCCAGAAAGCTTTTAGGCGAGTGTATGCTTTCGAAGTAGCTTTCTTACAGAAAGCTTTTAGCTTCGCTTTTTCAGGTTTTTTCTGCCTCTCCGTTATCGTGTAAATGATTAATTCAACTTATATAATAAAAAGCCTCAACTCACGTTAATTCTCTGCCCGGAAATTTCCCCCTTGTCTCTTGCCCAATCCGAAATAATGTCTGAAATTATATATCAGCGGATGCCATTCCTCTGGATTAATCTTGTTCGGTCCAGAGATTAGCCTTGTGTGCGCATGCACCTTCAACGCTTTCACTTCGACAATCGCCATGAACGGTGTATGTTCGGGAATACGTATGTGTTGTACAGCCGCTTCAATCTGGAGTGGACATTCAACTATTTTATCTGGAACCACCTGAACCGAGCATTCGGATGTCAGTCCAGCTACAGTGAATTTATCATGACAGTATTCATAGCCCATCTGCCTTTTCTCCTCAGGAACCGGGTTAACTCCCGTATAACGACCCAATGCCTCAACCTTTCTCCACATGGTCGCATCTGGTAAATTAATCACACACTCCGGATGTCGACTCAGATTCTCATAGGCTTTGCCCTGTGTACCCAGACCGAGAACGAGACAGTCCCCCAGCGCCCAAGATGAGGACAGTGGAGACAAGTTGGTTGACCCATCCTCATTTAATGTACTTAGCAGCAATACAGGCGTACCATAATATAAAATACTGGGATTAATCGTTTCATGTCGTACCACTGCGGAAATTTTGTTCAACTGCTCAGTAGCAGTGTCCGTTTTCATTATCTTGTTCATCTTTTACCTCTCCTGTTCCAATCCATTCGTTTATAAGCTCCATCTGACCCGTATGGGACGATACAACAGAATTGTAATACAGTAATAGTTCAGATATGATCGAAGTATGAATGTATATCCGAATATTACTGTTATTGCGTCGTTAATCGCTGATCCAAGTCGCTCCATTTTTCTGTCATCCTTACTGGATGGTCGGGCTTTGCCCGCAGGAGAGCTTGCTCATATGGCAGGCGTCACGCCCCAGACGGCAAGCAGTCATCTCGCCAAACTCGTAGAAGGAGGATTATTGGAAGTTGAACAGCAAGGCCGTCACCGATACTACCGTCTTGCAAACAAGGAAATTGCTAATCTAATTGAAACGATGGCCAGTATTGCCCCGCCTGTACTGATCCGTTCTCTCAAACAATCCAATCAGCTTCAACAACTGAGTCATGCACGGACCTGTTATGGTCATCTGGCCGGGAAATTGGGAATCTCGCTCTGTGAAGCCTTAATACAGAAGGGGTATCTTTCAGAGCCCGAAGAGGCACACAGCAAGGATTATCAAGTTACAGAGAAAGGAATACAGTGGTTCACTACGTTTGGAATTAAACTTCAGATGAAGCCAGGATCACGCCGTGCCATCGCTCGCAAATGTCTGGATTGGAGCGAACGCCGTCATCATCTCTCAGGCATGCTTGGGGAACAACTCAGACATCGATTATCGGAACTGGACTGGATTCGTCAAAAAACAGGAAGTCGCTCTGTCGAAGTAACGGAAGCAGGCAAGAAAGGTTTATACGAGGTGTTGAACATTTCACTTTAAGCAGAAGCGTACACGAGGGATAAGCAAAGATCAGTAAACGCAAAAAATCCCCTTCACACTGACCGTTAACCGATCTAATGTGAAGAGGATTTTTTGTCAATCGGAACGGAGAGAGAGGGTTACTCTCACTTCGTTCGAGACTGCGGAGTATTGCTAACGAAGCTTTTGCTCCGACGAACCTTTAGGGTTCTCATCCCTTTGCAGAGAAGTTTAATTCAGAACGGAGAGAGAGGGATTCGAACCCTCGCACCGCTTACGCAGTCTAACCCCTTAGCAGAGGGTCCCCTTATAGCCACTTGGGTATCTCTCCAAGAAATGGCTCCCCGAACAGGGCTCGAACCTGTGACAACTCGATTAACAGTCGAGTGCTCTACCAACTGAGCTATCAGGGAAAATTAACTTGAATAAGATTAATCTATCATGATTAATAATCCAAGTCAACATGCCTTCCATCACTTTCTTTAATACATTGAACGATACTCACATCAGATATTCTGAAGCCCCAGTTTTCCCGCGCAACGACCACAACGGTAACGCTTCGGATCTATTTTCCGCTTGCGCAAATATTCCGTACCACAGCTCTTGCATACCAGCTTATAACGATATGGCAGCGGCTTTCTGCCTTTGCCGTCAGGAAGGGATTGGCAGTAACGCGAACCACCTACCTTTTGCAATAAAGCCTTGAATTCCGGATCACGATGCTGATAACCGCGCCCACGAATATGCAGATGATAGTGACACAGCTCATGCTTGATTATTTTCTCAACCTCATCTCGCCCATAGGCTTCGAGTTGATGCGGATTGATTTCAATCCGGTGACTTTTGAGCATATAACGCCCACCCGTAGTGGTCAGGCGACTGTTAAACAACGCTTCATGGGTGAACGGTACTCCGAAATGATCCAGTGATACCTGTTCAATCCATTGTTGCAATTCCTCATTTTCCATCGGTATCCTCTCCTTGCACCCCCTCGGAGCATTTGTTTTTCCGGCATAATACTTGAATTTTAACCGTTTCGTAGGCTACACTGTCAAGTAGAATGTATGAGGGGAGATTATTACTCGTTATGCCTACAATGCGCTATGTCATCCTGCAGCAGGAACAACAATTGCAGTTTGTGGAAATGCCGGCAGATTACGCCTATCAACTCAGTGCGCTCAACTTGCGCCTACACAAGGAAATTGATAAACTCACGGCAGCAGATGTCCCTGTCCTGCCTTGGGCGATCGCCGAATGTGACAGCCTCGATCTCCTAAACGAAAATCTTACTATCATCGGCGGCCTTGATTATATCAATGCGCTTGAAGAATCTTTTGCAGCACTACGTGAAAGCCATTATCCCTTGATTTCTCTGCTTACCGAAATCCGGGCTCTTCAGGCCCAATTGGAACAATGGTATGAAGAAGAGATGGAAGCTCTCTAATTCACAGCAGTTATCATTTTATAATGATGAGAACGAAAAGCACATCTCCCTGAATTGGGATTTGTGCTTTTTTTGAGTCAACGAGACATTGATTTGCCGGAGGCCTCCACTTATCCCGCACAGTCCAGGCTATTGCCACATATGCTAACGTACAGATGAATTATGCAAGAGGAGGAGATACCCTTGCCTCAATGGCTTTGCAATCAACTGATGCGTGCATTTCACAAAAAGGATAGCCGGCAAATCAAGTTGCTGAACGAATGCTGGTTCTTTTATCGTAACAAACCAGCAAATGGCACACCACGCAGCGCGGAGAACGAACTTTAAGAGGTTGTTCATAAAAGTCTGCATTGGATTACGAAGGAAGGCTTTTTGAACACGTACTTTAAGAAAATGCACATATTGCCCACCGTACTTACTAGAGGAATTAGAACGGATAACGGGACTATTACTGTCGACAACAAACAGCCTTCCTGGTTAGGGAAGGCTGTTCTCCAATCCTACTATTTAAGAAGACTGTTGCGCAGAAGCAGGCTTCTTCATCGTCAGGCCGACACGGCCTTTTTTGGTATCCACATTCATAACCCAGACCGTTACATTATCCCCGACAGATACAACATCCATCGGATGTTTAACATACCCGTTGCTGAGCTGTGAAATATGGACAAGCCCATCACTCTTGATCCCAATATCAACAAAAGCACCGAAATCAATAACGTTCCGAACCGTACCTTGCAGCTCCATGCCTTCCACCAGATCCTCAATTTTTAATACATCTGTACGGAAGATTGGCAACGGCATTTCTTCACGCGGGTCACGCCCCGGACGCTGCAAGCTGTCCAGAATGTCACGCAATGTAGGCACACCTACGTCCAGTTTCACAGCCAATTGTTCTGGCTGTTGCTCTGACAGTAATACCGACAGTTCCTTGCTGCCCAGCTTGTCCAGTGCAACCTGAAGCTCCTTGAACAGCTGATCCACTACCTTGTAAGACTCAGGGTGAATCGGTGTACGGTCCAGCGGGTTCTCGCCCTCACCAATACGCATGAAGCCTACGCACTGTTCATAGGTTTTGGCACCCAGACGTGGCACCTTCTGAAGCTGACGGCGGTTCGTAAACCGGCCATTCTCTTCACGGTATTTCACGATGTTTTTGGCAATCGTAGCGTTAACTCCGGCAACATATGACAGCAATGAAGGTGATGCCGTATTTACGTCCACACCCACATGGTTAACTGCGGATTCGACAACAGCCTTCAGGCTTTCTTCCAGAACCTTCTGGGAAACGTCATGCTGATATTGACCCACACCAATGGCTTTTGGATCAATCTTAACCAACTCCGCCAGCGGGTCTTGTACCCGGCGAGCAATGGAAGCTGCACTGCGCTCCGCAACATCCAGATCCGGGAACTCTTCCTGGGCCAGCTTGGATGCAGAATACACACTCGCCCCTGCTTCGTTAACAATCAGATACACAAGACTTTCATCACCGTTCTCCTGAATGATCTCGGCAACAAACTGCTCCGTCTCACGTGATCCGGTACCATTACCAATGACGATCAGTCCGATATCATATTGCTTGATCATCCGATGGAATACTTCCGCAGCTTCACGTTTCTTGTTGTGTGGTGGCGTTGGATAGGTCACAGCCACTTCCAGCAATTTGCCCGTATCATCTACGACAGCCAGTTTACAGCCCGTACGATAAGCCGGATCTACACCGAGGACACGTTTGCCATGAATTGGCGGTTGAAGCAACAGATTACGCAGATTGGCCGAGAATACCGAGATGGCCTGATTTTCACCTTTTTCAGTCAGTTCTCCACGAACTTCACGCTCGATGGAAGGCGCAATAAGCCGCTTGTATGCATCTTCAATCACATCACGCAGGATATCCTGCACGGCAGAAGCACCTCGAATGATCTGTCCTTCCATATGACGATGGGCCGGTTCTGCCTGTACGTCCAGGCCAACTTTCAGAATATTCTCACGTTCCCCGCGATTAATCGCGAGAATACGGTGTGGAGGCATCTTTTTGGCTAATTCGCGGTAATCATAATAATTCTCGTACACGGACTCCTCTTGAGCATCCTTCGCTTCCGAAGTCAGCATCCCGTGATCGAGTGTGTACCGACGAATCCAGGCACGAATGGCAGCATCATCTGCGATATTCTCCGCGAGAATGTCTTTGGCTCCCTGAAGCGCCGACTCCGCATCTTCTACACCCAGTTCAGCATTGATATATTTCGCAGCTTCCTGGAGTGCATCTCCTTGTTTCGGTTGACCCCAGATCCATACAGCAAGGGGTTCAAGACCTTTTTCTTTTGCCACGCTGGCACGCGTTTTCCGCTTCTGACGGTAAGGTCGATACAGATCTTCCACTTCCTGCAGCTTCACTGCTTGCGTAATGGATTGCTTCAGTTCTCCGGTCAGTTTGCCCTGTTCCTCTATAATACGGATGACTTCCAATTTGCGATCCTCAAGATTGCGCAGATAAACAATGCGTTCTTCAATCGATCGCAGCTGGTTCTCATCCAGCTCTCCAGTCATTTCTTTACGGTAGCGGGCGATAAATGGAATCGTATTGCCTTCGTCCAGAAGCTCCGACGTTGTACGGACCTGCTTCAAGGACAGTGACAGTTCCTTGGCTACCTGTTTGATGATTCGTTCATGGCGTTCTGCCTTTATTGTTTCTTCATTGGGTTCCAGAACCGTTTCCTGTTCAGACAAAATAAATCCCTCTTTCCTTCCTGAATCGTTCGTTACAATCATTTCAGGGCAGCTTTGCTGCTGTAATTACAGTATAGTTGAACCATTTGTTTCTTCCACTCTACCCTATATTATCACAGAATCACGTCCAGATTTCCATCAATCCGCAAGCATACAAGTTCTGACAGAATGATGTCATCCTCCAGCCTTCCCCATTACGTCAAAAAAAGACCGAAAATCGTCATCAGGACGCTCCTCGGTCTTTCCTTTTTTTAAAACTCTAAATAAAATAGCAATCTAATAAGTGAAACTGCTCATTTACACGATAACGGAGAGGACAGAAAAACCTGAAAAAGCGAAGCTAAAAGCTTTCTGTAAGAAAGCTACTTCGAAAGCATACACTCGCCTAAAAGCTTTCTGAAAGAAAGCTACATCGGAAGCATACGCTATCCCCGGATTTTCCCTTTGAGAAAAGGGAAAATCCGGGGATAACAGCGATTGGAAGGTTGTTCTGTCATCGTAGTATCCGTGTAAATAAAATGTAGTTCACTTATCTAGACGCGCTCGAACCGGAACATCTCGCTCAGATAGTCTCCTGATGTGCTGCCTACCGAAATACCGCCATACATGAGAGCATCGCCGGTAAAGGTCTCTGATCCGCCTTTCAGACGGTAATCCGCATTCGGGTCCAATCCTTTCAGCTTCAGGCGCTGAAGTGGCGCATTAGGCTCTGAGAGCACACGGAAGTAGAATACAACAGCTTCGCTTCCGTCTGGTGCAATAAACATCCAAGCTGTCTCATTGCCTTCAAACGGGCTGAGCAAGCGACGGAATGTTCCATATTGAACCGTTCCACGGATCTCCTTGTACAGCTCAACCTGGGCTTTCACGATGTCATTCTCTTCCTCCGTGAATTTTGTCAGGTCCAGCTCATACCCGAAGTTGCCCGACATCGCCACATGCCCCCGAATCTCTAGAGAAGTGATCCGGTTGACCTGATGATTCGGTACCGCTGAGATATGCGACCCCATCGAACTTACCGGGTACACAAGACTCGTACCGTATTGAATCCGCAGGCGGGAGATCGCATCGGTGTTATCACTTGTCCACGTCTGTGGCATGTAATACAGCATACCTGGATCGAAGCGGCCACCACCACCGGAACAACTCTCGAACAGAATGTTCGGGAACGCCGAAGTGATTCGTTCCATGACGTCATACAACCCCAACATGTAACGATGCGCGGTCTCACGCTGTCTGTCTGCCGGAAGCAACGCTGAACCCACTTCCGTCATATTCCGGTTCATGTCCCATTTCACATAAGTGATTGGTGCAGAACCAAGTACGTCTGTTAACATGCGTACAATCTCATCACGTACATCCTGACGAGAGAAGTCGAGTACCAGTTGTTGACGTCCCTCTGTCCGGCGACGATCAGGCACATGCAGACACCAGTCCGGGTGCGCACGGTACAGCTCACTGTCCGGTGAGATCATCTCAGGCTCAAACCACAGTCCGAACTGCATGTCCAGACCTGTTACCCGGTTAGCCAGATCATCCAGTCCCTGGGGCAATTTGTTTTTATCTACAATCCAGTCACCCAGCGAGGAGTTGTCACTGTCCCGGTGTCCAAACCAGCCATCATCCAAGACAAACAGTTCAATACCCAGCTTCTGTCCAGCGCGAGCAATCTGTTCAATCTTGTCCGCATCAAAACCAAAGTAAGTCGCTTCCCAGTTATTGACCAATACCGGACGCTCCGCATTACGGAATTTGCCACGTGCGAGACGCTCCCGATACAATTCGTGGTAGGACTGTGACATGCCGTCCAACCCTGCAGCCGAATACACCATAACGGTCTCCGGTGTTTGGAAAGCTTCCTGTGGCTCCAGCTTCCAGCTGAACTCGAACGGGTTGATCCCAAGCGATACACGGGTGGTGTGGAACTGATCCACTTCAGCCTGTGCGGTGAAGCTGCCGCTGTAGACGAGACTGAATCCGTAGACTTCACCCTGATCTTCGTCCGTACCTGGTGTCATCAGCGCAATAAATGGATTTTGCTGGTGACTGCTTGAACCGCGACGACTCTCGATGCCTTGCAGGCCTGACGCAAGCGGTCTGCGCACGATATCACGTTCCCGTGTCCAAGCTCCTGACAATTGCAACAATTCATAATCCGCATGCGGGAAATCAACAGAAGAACTGAGCGCACGCACCACATTCACAGCGGTAGCGCTCTCATTCACGATACGCATGGAGCGTGTAATCGCATTAAATGCCGTAAAGGCTGTATAAGAAAGTTCGATCTTGATGCCTGCAACGCGGTCTTCCAGTTCAATAACCAGCGTCTCTGCCTCGTCATCGGATTCAACGTATGTTGCTGGCAGTCCGGTAAGCGCTGTCTTTCCTTTGACCAATCGATGACCTGTATACGTAAACTCCGAAACCGTTGAGCCATTCTCAAGTTCCAATTGGATTGCAGGGTTACGGAAATCACTCGTGCCATACACTGGCAATTCCACTGGCAACGTATCGAAGGAGATCGTACGATCCTCTGGCACCGGGTTAGGGCTAAAGGACGCTCGTTCTGTCCGTACATGCAACCAGCTCAGATCGGTGTCGCGTAATTTTTTGCCATAATACAAATGCACCAAATATCCTGAAGGCAGTACCTGAAATACGTAACTGGCCTCACGGGTCTGTAAATGAAATTGAAGTTTCTCCTGATTGATGTAAATGCTCATATGTCTCCTCCACCTCTATATATAGGTCTTTCGGGTAAACGGTTTCTCAGGTTTCATTATAGCGAAAAGATCGCCAATGTTCTACGCTTTCATCAAGCTTTAATCAAAAGAGCGCATAACAGCCCGAAGGATGTCATACGCTCTTTTGGTTACAGTCTGAATTCAGTGTGTTCCCTTACAGGAACATCCATTGCCAACGGACGGCAGTGCAGCGTACAAGACGCTGGTTACTGCCTTAAAAATCGATTAAACCAAGACTGATCTGTAAGGCTTCGTTGACCAATTTCATGGTCTCCTCGTCCAGATGGGTAATCTTGTCAGTCAGCCTCTGTTTATCAATCGTCCGTATTTGTTCGAGCAAAATAACCGAGTCCCGGTCAAAGCCGTGTGCCGCCGCATCAATTTCCACATGCGTTGGCAGCTTTGCCTTCTGGATTTGGGCGGTGATAGCCGCCACAATACAAGTTGGACTGAACCGGTTGCCGATATCATTCTGGATCACCAGAACCGGCCTGACTCCACCTTGCTCGGAACCGACAACGGGAGAAAGATCCGCAAAAAAAACGTCACCACGTTTTACGATCAATGTCTACACCCCGCTAACTAAGCGGTCCAGAGTGCTGTCCGCATCTTCCTCCGCATGAAAGGCTTCGGATGCCATGGTCAGATTAATTTTTGCCATCTCCATGTACCCTCGCTGCATCGTTTCACGGATGTAACGTTTCTTACGCTCCGTTAAATACAGCTTCATAGCCTGCCTAATCAATTCGCTGCGGTTGGAATTCTCCAGCGCTACGATGCCATCCACTTCCTGCAAAAGATAATCAGGTAAACTGATCATGATCCGCTTGGTGTTCTGCAAGTTGGCCACCTTTCTTCCACCCCCACAAACCTTTCGCCATTGTGAACCAGTATTACGTTTTTCCAGAACTTTTATACAAAGGAATATATATGCCCCGAGTATATCAAGTATGCTGTACTCCATTATAAACACGGGGAACAATATTCGTACAGACCAAACATCTCAATTCAGGAATTAAATCCTTACTGTCATACAACATTCGAGATGCTCCGACAGTTTTCCTTCTGTTCTGAAAAAAAGTTTATTGGTAATGACGTCCAGTTAGCTGTCAGGATGTCAAAAGTGGATTGATTCTGGCGACTACTGCTCCCCCGCGGGTATATACCCGTGGAATGCGGTGCGCCATCATGCAGATCACTTCATAAGCAATCGTACCGAGCTGGGATGCCACCTCGTCTGCGGTTATAACGCCACCAGACTGATGACCGATGAGGACAACCTCTTCGCCGACTTGAATTTCTTCCGCCTCTTCCGCGAAAGATTGTAACGACACCATACACTGATCCATGCAGATTGTACCGACGACAGGGACGCGGCGGCCGCGTACAAGCACTTGTGCTTTACCTGTCAGCATTCTGGAGAATCCGTCTGCATATCCGAGCGGCAGTGTCGCTATTCGTTCGTACCCTTGCGTAAAATAACGGGTTCCGTAACTGATCCCCCAATGGGGTGGCAGTGTTTTGACCAGAACCGCTTTTGTCTTCAGCGTCAATACCGGGGACAGCTTCACCACCTGATGATTCACTTCAGCCGAAGGATACAGTCCGTACAGGCTTATTCCCACACGTACCATGTCATAGGACAATTCCGGTGTATCAATGGCAGCGGCGCTGTTCGCCGTATGTATAATCGGGATGGAACATCCCTGATCCCTGAGCGCATGAACCACGCTTTGGAACCGTCTATACTGCTCCAGTGTATAGGTTTTGTCTTCTTCATCTGCTCTGGCAAAATGGGTAAACATGCCTTCCAGCATCACCTGATTGAGCGAAGCTACTTCCTCAATGAAAGCCAATGCCTCATCGCCAGGCAACAGACCTAATCGGCCCATGCCGCTGTCGATTTTAATATGAACCTTCAGTTTGTTAGCGAATGTGCTCGCATCCAGATGTCGAATGGCTCCAAGCACTTCCCTGCTGAACAGTGTGACGGTCACATCATGTTGCCATGCAACAGCGATCCCTTCAGGCGGCGTATAACCCAGTACCAGGATTGGAATCGTAATCCCATGTTGTCGCAGTTCCAGAGCTTCGTCAAGAAAAGCCACACTTAAGTAATCCACACCCACTCGTTCCAGTTCCCTAGCCGTCTCCACCGCTCCGTGTCCATAGGCATTGGCCTTCACACAGGCGAGGAATTTCATGCCCTGAGGCAATGCCTCGCGGAAAGCTTCTACGTTAGTACACAAATGATCCAAATTGATCTCCGCTTGGGTCGGCCGATATTGTCCTTGCACGTTAAGTCACCTTCTCTAATCATCTTAATCCGGCTCACGTCAGACTCCATCGTAATGCTCCAGCATGTGACTGTCAAATGAACCGAAGTTTCGCATTCAAAAACAGATGTAAGGTGCGCCGTTTGAGGAACAAATGCGAACACAGAAGAAGACCAATAAGCGAGATTGGCAGGGCAAAATTCCACTTTCCCACCCCAGCAAAATCTGCTTATATCGATTATTTACCCGGTTCCCTCTGCGTAGAAGCGCATTTTGCATTATTGGGTGTATCGAGTAAGAAAAACGGCGCCAGATGAATACCTGTCTTACATCAAAGCAAAGCACCGGAGAACGGGTCTCCGATGCTTCTTAGCATTCCTTATGTTTATGCTACTATTCGTTCATTTGTTCAAAAATCATTTGCCTGACTCTTCCTGCATCGATGTTGCAATGCGTACCATTTCGTTCTGAGGCAGGTCGGCACTGGTGATCCGATATTCTATGCCATCAGTCATCCATGTCAGTGTCTGCAACGCATCTCCGCTGATCATCCCCAGTGTGAATCCAAGATCCACTACACTGGATGGAGCAAGCGATACAGCTCGATCCTGCGGTCTGGCTTCGAAGATCGTGTAATTATAGGTTCCTTCATAACGAAGCATAACCGAGTAGTCTCCTGCCTCTTCCAGAATCTGATCATCCTTAAGCTGCACGCCTTCCGGCGCATAAGTCGGCTGAATTACGCCAAAGCTGTCTGGACCTTCCGGTTCTGCAATTGTTGGCTCTTCGCCTTCCTGACCTGTCGCAGCTCCTTCTGCCCCTTGCTGCTCTGCGTCACTACCTACACCTGTCTGTCCATCAGTGACAGCTCCATCAGGTTCAGGCGCAGTCTGAGGATTGGCAGGTTCTTTACCGCCCTCATTGCCCGCTTGCTCCACAGGATTCACACCAGAGTCCGTTCCTGTTTTACCGCCTTCTTCTGAAGCTGCTGTCATGTTACGTTGCATGTCAAAAGCATCTTTCTCAAATTCAGTTCCGAATTTGAAGGAGTCAAATTTCACATCGACCACAACATTGGCATTGGAGTCGGATACCTCAACCTGTTTAGGTGCGTAATCCGATTTGTTCAGCCAGATCTTCTGTCTGACGAGTGCATGTGTATTATAATTGGCAGCTACATCAAATACATAGCTCTCCTTCTCATCCGCAAACTGACGGGTTGTATCTCCCGTAATGCTCCGAATCAAAGTTTCATAGAGATACACCTGACCTTGATTATCCGGCCAATTGCTCTGAAAACGGAAGCTTTTGTTCTGGCTCGGTGTCAAAACAAACACGCCTTCATCGTTACGCAGGACAATCTGTGTTACATCCTTTTTGGCATTCGTTAACGCAATACGATAATAGGAAGGCTTCTGATGCCATACCTCGACCTTGTACTGCTGCGGCGCATCTCCGGTATGCAGCGTCATCACGCCTGCCCCCTGGTAACTTTCCATCTCTCCTACGACTTCGTTCAGATCTTTGACCACAGCTGCCGCATCCTTCTTCCCACAGGCAGCAAGTAAGGCCGATAAGACCAATACCATGGCAAGCATCCATGATATTCGGCGCATGACATCATCCCCTTTAGCACATGTTTTCACTTCAGGATTGTGCTTGCAGCAGAACCCCTACTTGATTAGTACATGTTATGAGGGACTTGTTCGATATATGCGGACTAGTTTGACAAGCAATCGGTGAAGTCTGTTAATACGGCATTGCTACGCAAAATCAGTCTCGGGGAGGATGTTAACTTTATCCAGAAAAGGCATAGTGAATTGTAGGAGATTATTCGTTTTATTGAATATTGGGAGGGAAAAGCATGACGACAACAAAGCTTAGCACATCTCTGGAAAGACTGGATGAATTCATCGACGAGCAGCTTCAATTTTGGAATGGTGTCGGCACAGCGGTGGCTGTGGTCCATAAGGATGAAGTCGTCTGGCAAAAAGGCTACGGTTATCGTGACCTGGAGTCCAAACTTGAAGTTACCCCTAATACGTTGTTTGCCATCGGTTCAAGTACCAAAGCCTTTACCGCAGCAACCGCTGCTCTGCTTGTGGATCAGGGAATACTCGACTGGGATACCCCTGTGAAGTCGTATATGAAAGATTTTCAGATGTTCGATCCGATCGCAACAGAACGTATAACTATTCGCGACATGCTGTGTCATCGTTCGGGTCTTCCACGACATGAGTTGGTATGGTACAACTCCCCACGTACAAGAGAAGAACTTGTGCGTGCATTACAGTATCTGGAGCCAAATCAAGATTTCCGAAACAAATGGCAGTATCAGAACCTGATGTACATGACGGCAGGTTATCTGGTTGGACAGCTCAATGAAACTTCGTGGGAGCAGATGGTTCAGATGACCCTATTTAATCCGCTGGGTATGAACTCAAGTCTGTTCTCTGTTGAAAAAATGCAACTTCAGCCTGACTATGCGTACCCTTATATGGAGAAGGATGGTCAGAATACGAGAATACCTTTTCGAGCCATTGATGCCGTAGGACCTGCTGGTTCCATTAACAGCAATCTAGCCGATATGATTGCATGGCTTCAATTCCAGTTGCATCAAGGTCAATGGGAAGGAACGTCCTTGATATCTAAGGAACAGATGAAGATTATGCATAGTCCTCAGATGCCCAGTGATTCGCCGTTCATAAGCCAAGAACTGCCTGTGAGTACATATGGTCTGGGTTGGATGATTGAGCCTTATCGTGGACATGCCATGATTCATCATGGTGGGGCTATTGATGGCTTTGCATCACAAGTTGCTTTTTTGCCAGAAGAGCAGATTGGAATCGTGGTTCTGAGCAATACCAACGGAAGTATAATTCCGTATACGGTTGCTTTTCATATCATGGACCGACTGCTTGGACTTGAGCCCGTCAATTGGAGTTCCAAATTGAGCAAATTAATGGGGAAAGAACCAGCAGAAACGGAGGCTAATCCGGAGAATCCTCTGGAAGTACCTATTCAGCCAGACTCTGCCGTTGAGGAAAAAGTTGAAGAACCTCACATTACACCTTGTGATCGTCCTTACACCGCTTATGCGGGTATTTACACACATCCTGGTTATGGCGAGATGTCTATTCAGGAGACAACGGACGGGTTGCAAGCAATCTTTAATGCCATTGAAATGCCCATGGAATACACCGGGAAAGATACGTTCTCCGTCGAATTTGTGTTATTCGGTCTGAAGATCACGTATACGTTTACCCTCAATGAATCTTCAGAAGTTGCTCAATCCATCTCCATTCCTTTGTTGCTTGAGCCAGGTACAAAACCTATTGAATTCATCAGGGTTTCGTAAACGATCAGAACTGGTGAACACCTGATTCATTCCGTTGTGGTATCCATACCTACCACAACGGAATATACACCGGATAACTCACATCCTCTTCTTCGGCACCAGGTCTTCTCTTCACCCACAATCTACGCAGATCAGGCAGACCATACCCCGCAAGATGATAATCTCGCAACGAATCATGATGGGCGTGTTCTTCCTTGAAGCTGTATGTGGGCAGAAGCAATGCCTCCTGAATCAGTCGATCTTCTAACCGAATCAATCTATTCAACCGCTCCGCTGGTTCCTGGATCATCACCACTCGTCCACATTCCTGTTCCAGTTCATGTCTCCAGTAATCATTCATCGCAATCAGGAATAACGTGTTCTGGAAGGTGTACATCGTCACGAGACTCAGCACGACATGATCATTGAAGATTTCTCCTGTATAGATCAGATCACAATCCCCGAACCCATCTTGATAGACTGCATGGATCGGATCTCCCTGCATAATGTTGATATGTAGGCCAATCTGTTTACTTCTCTCTGCAAACCAGACCATATCTGCCTCCATCTTCTCGCCTTCTTCCACCCACAGACTTAAACTCTGCCCTTGATAAGAGCTATGACGCAAGAATGCTGAGGCCCGCGCCAGTGAGGTCTCCACGGAAAGTTCAGATACAGGTGTGACCGAACCATCCAGTTGTTCCGATTGCTGTTTCCATGGCTCCCCTTGATCTGAACCCACCTTTAAAGGTTGCTGTACTCGTCCTCGAATCAGACTATAAGCAGCCTGCGTGTTCGTGCTTCCGAGCGCTTGCGACAACTCCTGCGCATTCAATAGTTGTTGAACAGCCCGGCGAAAATTCACATCATGCTGTGGCCCTTCCTTTTGCATATTAAACGTCATATACATGCCACCCTGCATCTCATGCTGCACGGCACGAGGCTCCGCATCCGGAAATATATTATGCTTGATGACGGACTCCACCCTCCCAGAGTGGGGAAGTTGCCATACTTCAACGCGGTCAATATAGGCTCGGCCTCGGAAGTAGGAAGGGAATACTTCCAACACAAGCAGCTTGGAATCATGACGTGTCAACCGATAAGGTCCTGTTCCAATCGGATGGAGCGGATTCATCTCCACATCTCTCGGCAAGATCGATGCAGACATACTGCTCATCAGATCCGGGAACATGAAGTTAGGCTTGTTTAACACAAAACGTACAGTCAATTCGTCCAACGTCTCTATGCGCTCAATAGATCCAAACAGAGGCCTGCACGGGTTACTATTGTCAGAGATAACGCGATCAAAGGTAAACTTCACGTCCTCTGCATCCAATATCCTGCCATGATGAAAGGGTATACCTTTGTGCAGATAAAAAGTCCATTCCCTCCCCTCCGAATGACTCTCCCATGCCACAGCAAGACTCGGTTCACAGACCTGGTGTTCAGCATTATAGCGAACCAAACAATCAAAAACCTCCGCAACAATAAAAACTTCTCCCCACATGGCCGTCTGCGTGGGATCCAATGTCTTAAAAGGGATATTCCGTGGAATCCGCAATGTATCCACTCGCCCTCTGTCTCCTTCATTCGAACGCAGACCGAATTGATGCTGCATTTGCTGCATCAGATGTTCTCGCATCGTAACTGGCAAGGTGGCGGCCAGTTCATAGGCGTCCTCCATCCTGTTCCCATCCAGGAGATGGTCAAATCGTTCACGCGCCACTTCAAGCAACGGGACACAAAATACCAGCATCGATTTTTTGCCTCTGCCGCGCTGCGGGTTCCACCTGACCCATCCGTTCTCCTTGAATTTGTTCATAATGAGGTTCATATTGCGCATGGTACAACATAATAGATCGGCGAGTTCACCTACCGTTGTATGCAATTCTTGTTCATCATGTACATATGGAAAGTTTAATCGCAGTTGAATGTAATGTTCTGATACGTCCATATATGCCCTACCTTCTGCTAAAATACGAAATCCATCCGGATGCTTCTACAGTTTTTCTTCAGGTTTTCCTCCATTATACTCAGTAATATCAACATGACCAGTGGGAAGGAAGAAAAACGACTTATGAAATACGCCGATCTGCACCCTAACATCAGGATACGTATCATTACTGATTTTTTCACCGATCTGACCCAGAAGTCCATCATTCCATTCATGGCGATCTATCTGAGTATTCAGATTGGCGCAGGTTTGGCGGGGTTGTTGCTGACGGTCAATATTGTGGCGTCCATGATTGTGGGATTGTGGGCAGGATATTGGTCTGACCGGATTGGACGGAAGAAATTGATGGTGATCGCACAAAGTCTCCAGGTCGTGGCTCTACTCGGCTTGGCCATCGCCAATTCGCCGTGGATGGATTCGATCATTGTCACTTGTCTCATGTTTCTGCTCAGCAGTCTCAGTTCAGGGATCACCGTGCCGATTGCTAATGCCATGATTGTCGACGTGAGCAGTGAACATGAACGTCATTATGTATATGGATTGCAATATTGGACAACAAACGTTGCTGTAACTTTTGGTGCACTGATGGGCGGGCTATTTTTCGAATCATTTCGTTTCCTATTGTTCAGTCTGGTATGCCTCGAAAGCCTAGCTACCCTGTTTATTTTGATCTTTATGATTCGTGAAACAATGGATAAACACGTACTTGGTTATGTCGATGCTCCCATCCAGAGGAACATACTGAAAACGTACTGGGCGGTCTTTCAGGACAAACGTTTCATGATATTTTTCACGGCTACTGTACTTGCAGTCTCCCTGGAATTTCAGTTGGATAAATACATCGCTGTTCGTCTAAAAAATGAATTCACCGCCCAACTGTTCGGCTCTGATATCTCAGGTCTGCATATGTTCAGCCTGATCATGGTCATCAACACCGTAATGGTCGCCTTGGTTGCCATTCCGTTCTCCAGATGGATAGGTCGCTTCCAGTCCCGATCTATCATGACTGTTGGTATGCTCCTCTATACCGCAGGTTTCACCGTACTTGCTTTCAGCAACTGGGCCTGGTTACTCATCTCATCCGCTATACTGCTAACCGTTGGAGAATTGATGTACGCCCCTGTTCGTCAGGTCATGCTCGCGGGTATGATTCCAGATTCGGACCGTGCTGCCTATATGGCTGCTGACGGGTTGAGTTACAACGCTGCTGCCCTTCTCGGCAGTCTCGGGTTAACCATTGGAGCCTTTCTGCCCTCCTATGCGATGGCTGGTCTGTATATCCTGATGGGGCTTGGAGCGCTCATCTTTTTCCGAATGTTACTTCGGAAGGCAGAGGAACAGAATCAACATCTGCCGTGTGCAGATGCATCTTGATTTCACTTTTCCGACAACTTTTCCGACAACAAAATAATGATCCCAAGGGAGCCCAAGTGGCTCTCTTTTTCATGTCCATTATCAACGTTTAGAAGTAAATTATCTTTAACATTTTGTATATTATAGTTTACATTTAGTCAAATATCATGTACATTAGTTTCATGGAGGTGAGCAAGTGGAAGAATTACACAATCACGTTCGGGAGTTACGAGCCAGAGAGCGGCTATCCCAAGCAGAACTGGCCAAACACATTGGTGCATCCCGTCAAACCATTGCCCTGATTGAGCGTGGAGATTACTCTCCGTCGGTCGTTCTGGCACTAAAAATAGCACATGTATTTCGTGAACCTGTTGAAAAAATCTTTGAACTGAAAGGTGGAGATTAAAATGAAAAATTCATCATCCTCGTCCATTAAAAAGCGGTTGCGTCTTCCCTTGTATGCAGCAGGTGGTGCTGTAGTTGGTTTTCTGGGAGCTAGCGGAGTCAGTAAACTCCCTTCTGACTTGAACTGGACGCTGTCCGTGTATTATGACTATGATCTTTTATTCGCAATTCTGGCGGCTTTTGTGGTAGTTATGACGGTGTGGAACATCTTCAGTCTCTCCCGCACGCCATCTGTCCCTCCCATGGGAGATGATGCTTATGGAGATTCCGATTCACTCATCTCTCCCGCAGAGCGCTCCCTCGGAAAAGCGATGATCCTCAGCGGATTCAGCGTTATCCTTACGTTTACCTGGGCAGCACTTGCTTTGTCCTTGTATGCATCCAACCGAACCATGCCGAATTCTCCAGAACTGTTCAACCTCTTGAATTTAGTTGCTTCATGTATCTCTATTATCATCGTTGTGGTCGTGCAAACTCTGACTGTGAAGCGATACAACCGTTATTATCCTGAACGCACTCTGGATCTGAACTCGCGCAATATGAAGAAAGATCATTTTGAGAAGCTGGATGAAGGCGAGAAATGGATCGTGTATCGCGCAGCCTATCGTTCTTTTCAGATGATGAATGTACTTCTTGGTGTTGGAATGGTCTCTATGGTGCTGTATTCGGTTCTATTCACCTTCGCTCCATTCCCGATCGTAATGCTCTCTGTAATCTGGATTGCCAACATTGGAATCTATTATCGTGAAACCTATCGTGCGAGTAATCAGTAATACATGGGTAGGTAACTATTTTGTAAATATTTTCATAAAGGAGTGTTTGCATGCATTTATCCAGACGAAAGATCCGTTTCAGGTTCACCTCCCTAACAGGAGCTTTTATGGCCGTGGTTCTGTCTCTCAGTCTATGGGTACCCGCGGTTCAGGCGGAGACTGCAACTCCAGTAGCTGCTGAACAGGGAAAGACGAAAGCGCTGACAAGCGAATCGGCTACAGCTTTTCTGGATTCATTCTTCGATTCACCTGAGGCAAAACCCCATTATGTGGGAGCCTCCGTTGTTGTTGTGAAAGATGGCAAAGTTCTGGCGGAAAAAGGATATGGCTTCTCCGATGTGGAGAGTAAAACAGCGATCGATCCCAAAAATACCGCTTTCCGTGTAGCCTCTGTCTCCAAAACGTTCACGTCAGCAGCTGTAATGCAGCTGGTAGAGCAAGGCAAGGTTGATCTGCAAGCTGATTTTCAGACCTATGTGAAAGGGCTCGAATTCGATAATCCTTTTGACAAACCTGTAACTGTGGAGAACCTGCTGACACACACGACCGGATTCGAGATCCGTGATCCGCAGCAGGAAGACATCCATACTGATTTCGACAAGTACATAGCGATGGAGGATTACGCACAGCAACACATGCCTCCTGTCGTTCGCGAGCCTGGTAGCGCCTACATGTACGATAACTTCTCGTTTTTGCTGCTTGGCATGATTGTTGAGAATGTAAGCGGCGAGCCCTTTGAATCCTACATGCAACAACATATCTTCAAACCGTTGGGAATGGATAACAGCAGTTTCATGCTGGACAAAAAGTTCCAAAAGCAGCTAGCTACAGGTTATGATGCGGCACACAATCCGCTTGATCTGTACACCATCTCTCCAACACCAATGCCTCATGGTGGCATGTTGTCTACCGCTGAGGACATCGGGAAGTTCATGATTGCGTTCCTGAATGATGGCGTGAAGGGCAACGAGCGTATTCTCAAGGAATCCACAGTGAAAAGTATGGAGCAGTACCGTTCATTCATTCATCCACTGCTACCAAATACCACCTATGGATTCGAAGCTGCATTTCAGCTTCCCGGAGCAGGAAGTAGTCCAAAAATTATTACGAAAGCAGGCGACCTGGCTGGATTCAGCTCTTATCTCTTCCTTATTCCCGAGCAAAATACAGGCGTTTTCCTGACGTATAATCAAAATGGAGCACTTCGTAATCTGTTCTACCCTGCATTTATTCAGAGCTTCTTCCCGCAATATGCAGAGCCTGTGCAGTTCAAGGATTACACGCCGCAATCCGCGGCTGAGCTGCAACGCTTCACCGGATTGTACGCGGATCTGCGGATTAGCACGATCGTCAGCTCCTTGAAAAATGCTGGTAAAGAACCTGGACAACTGAGCATTTCGGACGTTTTTCTGGGTCAACGCAACCTGATTCAAATGGAAGATAATCTCTTCAAAGATGAATTGACCGGTCAATTCACAGCATTCAAGAAAAATGCTGATGGAACCATCTATATGAAAGAACCTTACCTCAACCCCATGGGTTATGAGAAAAAAGGGCAAAAGCCTATGGGCTTCCGGGATGTTCGTGATAACAGTCCTTATGCTGAAGCAATCTATGCCATCCAATCTCTTGGATATTATGAGAATGATGCTAACAAGTCTTTCCAACCGAAATCAGCTGTGACACGAGCTGAATTTATTGAGAACACCCTTAAACTGAGTGGTTTGAAGCCTAGCAAAACAACGCCCCCTGCAGGCACTGACTGGGCAGACCATGTAGCAGCCGGATATATCCAACTTGGATATGAAATGGGTATGATTACTGGCAAGGACAAACAGCAGTTTAAGCCGGATCAAGTCATTATCCGACAGGAAGCCATGGTCATGATGTGGAGAATTCTGCAATTGCAATATCCTAGTGAACTGTTCACGGATGTCAAACTTGCGGGACATACGGACCCATGGGCTGTACCAGCCGTTCAGATGATGGCGAAGCTTGGTATCCATGGACCTGAGGTAAAAGTGCTTGAAGATGGATCCGTTGATTTCCTTTCCCGCAAACCTCTGATTCGTCAGGAAGAGGCTGCGATCATGTATGCGCTGCTTACCCAACCAACAGATCAAATCGTCGCTGAACTGATGGCTGCTCAGCAGCCGCAAGCAGAACCTTCTGAAGAAGCCGAAGCTGTAGAGGAGACATCTGAAACTGCACCGGTTCCAGTACCAGCGCCGGTCCCTTCTGCGGCTTCAGCACAATAAAAATAAAACATCTTCATACCGATTAGATTTATCATGCTCATGATGCAAAAAAAACAGGCTTGTTCAGAAGGGAATGATCCTTCTCGAACAAGCCTGTTTCGTTACTTTTCATAACTTATTATAGCGATCTGTTAATGAGTTATATCCGTCTCTATTCGATCAACGAAGATACATGGCGGTTCCCGTTGCGCTGATCAAACTTGGCTGCAACGGTCTGAGCATGCTCCGCAAAGTAATCGGCCAGCTTGAGCAGGTCGCCTGGATCGCCTTCATACGAGAAGGACGCTGGCAGGCGCATGCGATACCCTTCCGACTCTTTTTCTTCCGCCCAGCGCCGCAATAACGGAGCTGCCTTCGCATAATACATCATTTTGGCGTAAGCATCTTCATGATCGGCTGCGAGCATCAGTGTTTCTTCGAGGATATCAATTCCTTTTGCCGGATTCGTACGTGTGAGATAATCCATCTGCTCCGCAAAACTCTGCACAAAATCGTTCTGGCCTTTGATCAGGCGATATCCCTTGGTCTGATGTTTATCTGCTTCCGCAGTCCGTCCCAACCGATATAGCGGCATCAGAATTTCCGACAACGTTAGATGCGGAATCTCTGCACAGCTCATACGCCCTTTCAGAATAGGCTGTGCCACTTCCAACACCTTCTCATCGTCTCCTTTTAACAAGAAATATCGCATAATCTCATCCTGCTCACACGCCTCACAGTCACTCATGAAGTCGCGGTCTAATGTTCTGAACTTGTCATAACTGCGTCCTGATTCTTCCAGCTCTCCGAAATCCATAAAGATGCGGAAACGATAGTACCAGTAAGAACGCTCACTGTAACCATAAGACTTGAACCGTGCTCCGAAGTCCTCCAGCAGCTCCATGATCTTGTCACGTGATATTTCCGGGAAGTCAGGCATTTTGCCGAGAATCCATTTATATGACCATAATAACGTTTCTTCATCATACAGCTCTGGTTGCTGATCGAACTTGCCAAGTTGCCAGGAAAAAGCGATCAAAGCTTTCATCGGATATCCACAGAAGGTGGCTGCATCCACAATCTCGGAGCGTGCTTCGTACGCCTCCTCAACCATACCATTCACATCGGCTACCCGCGCTGCTTCCTCCAAAAAACCGAGCTTTGCAGGACCATTAGGCAGTTGATAGGCCTCTTCCATCAAATCTTCAAAATCCATCTCTGTCTTCATCAGGCATCTCCCTCATGGTTCATATTTGCGCGTAAACCCCAATCAATAAACCGTACAATTCCCTGGTTCAACACTTCAAGCTCCTGCTTGTTCATGGCGTAATGGCCCATCATCAGTGCGTTGACATACAACATTTCTATAGCAATCGGTGTCATCTGATTATCTGGTGAAGTCAGCACCCGTTTAATGATGGGATTGTTTACATTCAGATACAACGTCGAGTACCCTGCCGAATTAATGCCTGCCGACAACGAACCGAGAACAGAGGAGAATAAGTCAGTACTCTCTTCGCTTGCTTTTTCCAGCGCACGCAGCGTGGATGATTCCTGCGAAAGGGTAAACAACACCGGCAGATCCGATGGCTTGAATCCTTTCACCTCTGCCCGGCAGCGGAAACGTTGTAATGCCGAATCTGCCAAACGCAGCGCATCATAATACTGGTTACGTTCAGCAGGTGCAACATCCGTGAATGTCATCGATACTTCATCTGGCTCAATCCGCTCGGTCTGTACATGGTTCAGTATGACTGGAAGCATCGCCATCAGTTCCTTGTCATAGATGTAACCTGCGTTGACGACCAGCATGGACTGTGCTGAAGCCACATGGTGAATCTGGCGGTATTCATCAATGGAGCCGGTGTAATACAGCGTATCCCCTTCATCAATCAGTTCACCCAGTTCCCGGTGTCCTCTCGTCGTCTCAAAAGGCAGCCAGCGGTGAATCATCGCGTAGAACGCCTGATCCTGAACGGCCAGTGCTTTCATCGAAAGGGCATGCAGGCGAATCAGCTTCTGCAGACGTTCGATCTGATTCTCAGCCATGTCAGCCAGCCCCATACGCAGAGCGTCTCCAAGCTCGGAGCGCACCTCTTCCAGTTTTTCATTTTCATAGAAATGTTCTCTTGATGCCGTCGGTTGAAGCTCATCGGTCCAGATCAGGCATTTCACGAAGAACGCCCACTCCGGCAAAATATTCTCGGCTTTCTCCGAGATCAGCATTCGCTTCAGGTATACCCGGTGAGAACGCTTGGCATTCAGATTCACCGCATGGGGCAGAACATAAGCAATGCCTCCCGTACGACCGGAAGCCGTTGTAAGCGTGATGAAATCCTGGAACTTCTCCCCAAGCAGACGTTCACCAAAAGCAAGCACTTCCGCTCGGCAAGAACGGGCAAGTTCCGGGCGTGTAAGCCAGATCGGAGAATCCTGATTGACAACAGACTGCACCCCATCATGTATCAACGTAACCGGATAAGGAAGCAAAGCGCCGTAGTAAAATAAAGCTTCTTTCACATACTCCGTTTCAAAATAATGTGCTGCATCCGGTGTACAACGCAAATATACTTTCGTTCCGGGGGACAACTGTGTGTCCAATTGTCTAATCGTATATGTACCATCCGGCTTACCTCTCCACTCCATCGAGGGACCACCCTTAATCGATTGAGTCAGCATAACGATCTCATGACTTACCATGAAACAGCTGAGCAGACCAATACCGAAACGCCCAATAAACGATGTCTCGCCATCCAGCAGTGCCTGTTGTCCCCGCTTCGAGGATTGTCCAATCATCGCCAGAAACTCGTGGATGTCCGCTTCGGTCAGGCCAACTCCGTTGTCCTCCACCATCATCGTCAATTGATCACCGGTTCCTGTCAGCTCGATTCGTGCTTCTCCCTGATATCCCGGCTCCACTTCCTTGCGTGCCGTGATGGCATCTGTTGCATTTTGCATGAGTTCACGCAAGAACACCTTGGGACTACTATATAGATGGTTGGATAAAATCTGGATCATCCCGCTCAGATTCACTTGAAATCGATATTCATTGGATGCTGTCATGACTCACTCACCTTCCTCTACGTCCAAACACAATATGTACCCATACGATATATTCGTATGGATGTGTTAGACGAATTCATTATGTAATCGTTAGAAACAGACGTTCCCCGTGACAGGCACGCCAAAACATCACGTCAAGCCGGCCCTGGATAACCAAGACCGGCGTATATGCATATTTCAGGCATTCATGAGACGTATGGCCTTATCTTTCATTACCACATTATGAATAGCAATGAAACGGATGTTCTACCCTAAAATAAGGATACATGTTACAAGGCAGAGTGAAAACAAACCTGAGACCCGATTTCAGGCAGACTTCAGGGTAAATGTGCATCCTGCATTCGGGACTATTGAAGGAGGAAAACATCTTTTTTATCGTCCATTTGAACGATATCAGCCTACCGCACGTATAATCTCCAAACTCAGATCGGACGGTGAATATACATGATCGAAGTACGTAACATATCCAAGCAATTCAAGGTGCATCAAGCACTACATGATGTCAGTTTCACAGTTAAACAAGGCAGTGTCACCGGGTTGATTGGACCTAATGGTTCGGGCAAAACTACACTGATCCGTATCATGAATGGGGTCTTGGGCGCTTCCGGTGGACAGGTAACCATTAACGGATTGGATGCCGCTTGTGAGGCAGAGAAAGTACTGGCCATGTGTGGCACTCTTACCGAGCAAAGTGGATTATATGAAAATATGAGCGGGCGTGACAATCTGACTTTCTTCGCAGATGTTTTTGGCCTGAAGCATGCCCAGAAACGAATCGAAGAGCTTGTAACTCTGTTCGAGTTGCAGGATTATCAGCATCGAAAAGTCGGCACCTATAGCACAGGCATGAAGAAACGCTTGGGCCTTGCACGAGTACTCTTGCATCGTCCTTCCATCCTGTTTCTGGATGAGCCCACCAATGGCCTGGATCCGGATGGAATTCAGATGGTGCTGCGCATTATCCGTCAGTTAAATAAGGAAGAAAAGATGACAATTCTGGTCTCATCCCACGTGCTGTCCCAACTGTCAGCCGTCTGTGATCATTATATTTTCATGGAAAAGGGGCGCATCGTGGAGGAAGGCACGGAACAGGAGATTGTTAGCCGGTACCTGTCCACTCCGAAGCTCGAAGTAGAAGCCGACATGTCCGATGGATGGCACACGGCAACCAACTTTACACCTGAAATAATCTCCGCACATCAAGCGACATTCCAGCTTACATCGCGTGAAGATATTCCATTACTGCTAAGGCAATTAACGGAGCATGGTCAAGTCTATCAGGCCCGCATCACGGGCAGTGATCTGGAAAGTATCTATTTTGCCATAAGGGAGGCACACCACCATGAATAACCGCCAAGCCATACGTGCACTGGTACGTAAAGATATCCGGTCCGTCACAGCCAGCGTTCAGCTCTGGTTGCCCATGTTGATCGTTCCACTGATTATTGGAATCATTATGCCCTCCGCCCTCCTGTGGGCGGCCTCCAGAATGGAACTTCGTTCTCTGGGCAACATCAGCTTTCTACTCGAATCATTGGATGCGTTAACCCATGGTGGACAGATTCCCCAGCTTGCTTCCATGCCTACAGATAATCATCGTATTGTCTATTACTTGGCCATGTATATGTTCGCTCCCTTGTTTCTCATCATTCCGGTGATGGCCTCCAGCATTCTGACAGCCAATAGTTTCGCTGGTGAGAAGGAACGTAAGACGCTGGAAGGGTTGTTATTCACACCGATCAGTATGAACACTCTTTTTAAAGGCAAAGTGCTAGCTGCCCTGATCCCTTCCATTCTATTATCCTGGGTTACTTTCCTGATCTATGGAATCATTGCCAATATTCTGATGTACCCCATGTTTGGAACGTTGATGTTTCCCAATCTGAACTGGATCATACTTGTGGTCTGGGTTGTTCCCGCTTGCAGTCTTATGGTCATTTTATTAAACGTCCTCATCTCGGCCAAGGTCCGTGGGTTCCAGGAAGCCTATCAGCTTGGCGGATTAATTGTCCTTCCCCTCATCGCCTTAGTCGCTGGTCAAGCCAGTGGCATGCTGCTGATTGGTCCTTGGATGTTACTCATGATTGGAGCTGTGCTCATGCTCATTAGTGTGGTTCTCCTTCGTCTGGTCACGTCGTGGAATAGTCGTCAGCAACTGGCGGAAAGTCAGATCTGAATGATGTGGAGTGTAGCGAGGAAATTCAACAGATTACACTGGGCTCGGTTATGCAGATTGAGAAATCAATAAGCGCAGGTTATGATGTTTGGAGAAATATGCTCTGGGATGGTTATAGAGAGGAATGGAACAACTGTATGGAATCCAAACTACTTCAAAAATTAAAATATGCTTCACAATTAACGGCACAGGAGAAACATATTGTGGACTATATCCTGAACAATCCCGAAGTTGTATTTGATTCTACAGCCCATGAACTGGCTCAGCAGACCTATACAAGCTCATCCACCATTGTTCGTCTATGCAAAAAGCTGGGTACCAAGGGGTACCCAGACTTTCAGTTAAAGCTTGCTCTTGAATATCAACGCATGCCTTCCGCGTTGCAAACGCAGGATCATGCAATTGCAGAACAAGGCAACGTGCTGGCTGCCATCGACTCTGTTCCTTACCTGTACCAGCAGGCGCTGGATGATACGCGCCGGATGTTAAATGCTCCTGTTTTGCTACGAATCGCGAGTTGGGTCAAAGAATCTGTACGCATTGATGTCTATGGCAGTGATATGAATTATTATCTGGCTCAACAGGCTTGTGCCAAGTGGAATGAACTCGGCATATCTGCGATTGCTCATAACAGTCCGAACATGCATTATTTGAACACGATGAATCCCAATAGCCTGACGCTCTCTTTTGTTATATCTCACACAGGTGAGAACCAATCCATGATTGAAGCCGCCAAAGTGCTAAGCAACAAACAGATGAAAGTCATCGCGGTCACGGGCAACAACCATTCAACCCTGTCCAGACATTGTGATGAAACGTTGCTGGCTTATGGATACAATGAACAATTAAGGCTATCCAAAATGTCTTCGATGGTCTCGGTACTCTACATTTTCGACATGTTGTACATGGGGAGCATTAGCGATACGTATTAACGATTAAAGCTGGTCCGCTGCAAATACAATCCCGGCATTCTTGCGCGCACTCATGAGTACACTCATTACAGACTGGCTGTGTTCGAGTAGTTCGTAACACCGTTTGTAATTCCCATTTGCATGGATGTCCCTGAACGCTTCCCACTCATAGTACAGCCAATTGGATTGGCTCTGGGCATTAAACGCCTCAGCAGGCTCATTCCCGATTTGAAGCTTGATCTCCCGGCAACCGTTTGCTCCTCCCACAACCTGAAGATAACCTTTCTCGCCCTGAATGAGCACAAAGTTCATGCTGTTTGTATCTTTGGCACCTACACATTCCGCAATAAACTCCGGATATTGGAGAACCACAACTCCTGACGTATCAATGCCGTTTGCATGCTGATTCGCGGTATACGATACGGTATTCGGACTGCCAAACAGATTCATGACCAGATGCAGATTATAAATATTGATATCCATCAGCGCTCCGCCGGAGAATTGTGGATTAAATACGTTCGGTGTTTCCCCTGCAAGCAGATCATTGTATTTGCGCGAGTATTGACTGTAGTTACACTGGATGAGCTTGATCGGACCAAGCTTTGGCAGCTGCTCCTGTATGACTTTAATATTGGGCAGATGAATGTTGGAGATGGCTTCAAACAGCAACAGATTCTTTTCTTTTGCAAGTGCAATCAGCGTTTCTGCTTCCTGAAGCGTGGACGTGAACGGTTTTTCGCAGACGACATGTTTGCCATGTTGAAGTGCCTGATAGGCCTGTTCGTAGTGCATGCTGTTTGGTGAAGCAATATATACGAGATCTACATTTGTATCTGATAATAGGGATTTCAGGTCCGTATAGATTGTACCGATCCCATACTTACCCGCAAGCTCCTGTGCTGTCTCTCTCTTCCGGGAGTACATCGCTGTACAAGTAACATCTTCCAATTCATTGATCGCAGCTAAAATGGCATCCACAATGGACCCTGTACCAATCGTTGCTATATTCATCATATCGTTTCGCTCCTGTCGTTGGTTGTTTGTCAGTTGGCTCTCTTCGCTGCTTCGATTCCGTCATGTAAAATATCCAATACATATAAAACCTCTTCATCCTTGACCGGTTTATCACCGTGATGTCGAATGGCTTGAAGCAGTTGATCATATAAAATGCCATAGTCTGTCGCTTCCGAAGGGACTTTCTCCGTATGTGATGTTCCCTCATCGTCTACATAACTAATCGTCCCCCAGTTATCCTCCGGTTCAGCTTGAATGGATACCCTGGTTCGTCCATCTCCATTTTTCGTTTGATGCCCACTGCTGTATTTAACAAAGCTCCCTCGATTACCGTGGACAATGAATTTTGGATGTTCGATCTTCACAAGCAGACTGCACTTAATCGTGGCCTTCATTCGTCCATAACGAAAATCAATATCGATGTAATCATCGGATTCACCCGGCGCGATCAAACTCCGAACATCATAATCAATTCGGTCAGCTACGCCATAGATGGAGATTAACTGATCGATCGTATGTACAGCCAAACCATGCAGCAATCCAAATCCACTTCTCGCGTACTGTGGCTGAAAATAATCATAGTGGGACTGGATTTCAACAATATTCCCCAATTTGCCGCCCTCAATCACTTTTTTCAATGTCAGGAAGTCACCATCAAATCTGCGATTTTGATTTGCCATGGCGATGAGATTTTTACGAGTGGCTAGTTCAAAGATATCTTTGGCTTCCGCAGAAGTGGAGGCAAATGGTTTCTCCACCAGCACATGTTTCTCGTGTTCCAAGGCCAGCTTGGCGTATTCTATATGGCTATCCACATGGGTAGCGACAACAATCAATTCAATCTCATCATCCTGCAATATGTCTTGGATAATCGTTGTAAAAGTAATCTCGGGATAAAGTAACTCACGTTCTGTATCGCCAACCCGATCTTCCTCGCGACGGTATATCGTCTTCACCTTGATGTTTTCTTTTTTGTCCAGATAAGGCAAATGATAATTCACCACTGCGTTTCCAAATCCGATGATCGCCACATTCATTAACATGATCGCTCACTCCTCTGCTCTGGTTGAATGTTATGTTATCACGATCAAGTCAGGCGAAGAATGCTTTGGAACCGGATTGGCAGCATCATTCGCAATTCGATTTCAGGTTTGAATGACTATGAAATTCAATTTCATCCTCTTCTTTTTTTCATGTTTGAGATCTAACATATCTTCCATAGTTTACCGATATAACATAAGGAATTAACGACATACATATAGAAGAACGAAGGGGACGATGAACGAATGAAAACAGGGTATACATACTTACAACGTACCATCTGTACATTGCTGTTATTTACACTCATTGCAGCAATGACATTGGGAGGTGGAACCGAAGCCCAGGCAGCTTCACTTAGCCAATCTACAGTGTATTATGAGTCCGACGGAGTTTTGTACAAAGTTTCCGCGGATGGCAGCAATACAACAGAAGTATTAATTGATTTCCAAGGTGTGGACTTGCACGGGGCAGGCTCTTATCTCTACTACACGCAGACTGCTTCTTCCACAACATTGCTTCGGGTTCCAAATGACGGGTCCAGCGATGCGGCGGAGACATTTGCTACAGATGTACTCAGCTATTATACGGATAACGGATTCATCTATTATCTGGATGCTACAGGTACCATTTATCGCGCGAATGGCAATAGTGACGCTTCAGCTGTCACCAAGATTGCTGACAAGGCTGATACCGACTTCCCATTCCTCCTGGTAACCAAAGGGCGTGCCTACTATAATGCGTTGGTTAATGGAAACACGTGGATCGTGTCCAAAACGTCCAACGGTTCTGGAGCTGTGCAGCGGATTGCCGCAGGCGCAGTGGAAGGACGTTATTTTACAAATCAAGCCAAAAACGAACTGCAACTGATGGTAAATACAGACCCGTACGAGGATTTCTATTCCACCAATGCTGTTGTCATGTATAAGGTGAACTACAACACTGGTAAAGCGACCGCTGTTAATCCCAAAGCCAAACTGGATGTGAATGCTGTATATTCCGGTGGTTGGGGAAACAATCTTTATGTGTATAACAAAGGAATCGTTCTCGACAGCAATAAGGATTACAATTATGCCAAAGGCAAAGCGTTTGCGTTAACGACTTCAGCCAAAACACTTCAACTTCATAACAAAAGCGTTCGGGAAGTAAGTGCCTTAGGTACAGACAAGGTTGTCCTTATTGATGCAGACAAAAAGGCTTATGCCAAAACGGTCTCGGGCAACAAAGTGACCAAATCCGCCAACCTGAACCTGACAAATGTAACGTATGTTGCGAATCAATTGACCAATGGTACATCTACGGCTGCATACATTTCGGGCAACAACGGACTCTATTCGGTCAATACAGCTCTCAAAGTAACGAAACTTACCGGGGACGAATGGGATGCATTCCATATCAGAGATGATGTTGCGGGTCTCTTCTACATCAATGCCAAAGATCAATATCGCTTGTATCACGTGCAAACGGGTGGAACAGGAAAAAAAGTAATGAGTGACGTTTTCCTCGACAATATTCTGTTGGTGACACCGTACTAACATATAATGTTGATTCAAGCATGTAGCTCATTCTACGGACTTATCCATAACAAAAAGGATTACCTGGTAGCCCTAGTGGCTCTTGGTAATCCTTTTTGGGTTGTCGAAAACTATTTTTAAAAAACATCTTCCATATGAGAATGATAATTGTTATCATTAAGAAAATGAGACAAAAGGATGGTCCGTATGACTGAACAGTTTCCCTTCGTTGCTGAAACCTCATCTCTACCACTCCTCTCCTCCATGTGCCGTGTGCGTCGTGGGGAGAATTTCCGTGTGCAAGGCAAGACGGTGTCACGGCCCATGCTCTGTCTTATTTTGCAAGGAGACGGTGTTCTGGTCCTGAATGATACAGTCTATACGGCGCAAGCGGGCAACTTGTTTGTACTGAAGCCAGGAACAACCATTGAGGCCGCCGCACGCTCGAATGTGACCGAATGTATATTGCTAAGCATGGATACGGTTTGTTTGCAGCAAGTGCGCGGTGAATGGAAAATGACCTCATCACCCGCCTTCCCGCTGGATTGGCAGACAGGCAGGTTACCGGTTCGTCATGAGCAGCAGGCTGTATTACGTTTGGAACAACTGTATGAAACCTATCGCGGTCTTCAACCGGATCACTTTATCAGCATACATAGCCAGCTGCATGAACTGCTGCAATTTCTCTCGGAGAACCGGCTGGAAGCCAATCATGAGAAAGTAGACCCTGCCTTGGAACGCAGTATTATGTATATGCGACGTTACATGAGTGAAGGAATCAGCATGGATCAGCTTGCCAAGATTGCTGGACTCACACCAAGCTCTTATTCACGCAGTTTCAAGAAGGCCAAAGGCATGTCACCGACCGATTACCTGAATCGTTTACGTATAGACGAAGCCAAGAAACAGCTGACAGAGGAATCCTGTGTCCTCAAAGACGTCGCGGTATCTGTCGGGTATGGCAATGAGTATTATTTTAGCCGCAAATTCAAACAAACCTTGGGGATTGCTCCCAGCGTATATATGAAAAGAGATCAACTTCGCGTAGCTACGGCATCCATTATGGGATTCCATGAGAACTTGGCCTCGCTTGGACTGCGCCCGGTAGCTGTGCTGGAAGGTCAAGGTCTGTTTGACCGAGAATCGGATGAATATGAACAAGAACGCCGATTAACCAGACAATTCGATCAACTTCGGCAGGCGAAGCCAGACTTGATCATCGGTGACTTTTACCACGAGCCCTGTTACGATCACCTGAAAAGTATTGCACCCACCATCATCTTGGAGTCTACTGATGACTGGAAAGAGAACCATATTCGCATAGCCGAACTGGTCGGACGTGAGAAGCAAGCGTTGCTAAATTTCAAAGAACTTGTGTTTCGCAAGCTTGAAGCAAGCCTGAACCTACAACCCTATTTCGGACAAAAACGGTTGGCTCTGATGGAGGTTACGAATCAGTTCATCCGTTTACAAGGAACTGGCGAGCATCCATTAAATCACTTATTGTATGCCGAATTGGGACTCCAGCCTGCTCAGCTTGTATCTCCCGAAAGTTCCAGAAATGAGTATGCAGCGGATAGTATCCCCGTACTTGACACGGATTACCTGTTAATCCATCGTGCTTCGCTCCAGCCTGTCAGTGAAAAGCTGTTCCGACGCATGAAACAAACGGCATCATGGAATCGATCCCCTGCTGTATTGTATGGTAACGTTCACGATATCTCGAATTGGCAACAGTTATGCTGGACTCCGGCTGGACAACTGCAGATTCTAAATGAACTGGAACAGATTACTCAGCAATCTGTAGTCTTTCCTCAGGCAGGTCTGATCGGACATTAGATGTGAACATAGGTTGATACGATGGGCAAGATTATCTTTTACATCGTGTTCCTTCATTATAATTCAGTAAGATATTGCACAGGCCAAAGGGCCCTCTCCTATAACGGAAAGGGCCCTTCGCATGTCATTATGAATGTTCCTTAATCTCTTCCTTCGGAACCAGCTTGTATATCTCTTCATTTTCCATGGTATCAATCAACCGATCCAACCATTTGTAATATGCTTCCGCTTGCAAAACTTTGTGTTTGTCTTCCATCAGGATGTGGATAAGTTCAGCATCCGCCTCTTCATCCAAATCATCGACTAGTCGATTCAGTTCTTCAATCGATTTGCGCAGAATCTGAAGGTTACTCTCCACGGCTTTTCTCCACTTAATTGCAAAATAATCCGTAAATGTCTGATGCCAGTCATATTCCACTTCATATAGGTCTTTTCTGGAGCCCTTGCTCCACACTTTATTTACCATTTTCAAATCCAGCAGTGTTCGTACACCTGTACTCATACTCGTTTTGCTCATTTCCATTTCCCGTCCCATATCGTCAAGGGTCATTGGTTTGTCTGCAAAAAATAGCAATCCATATAAGTGTCCCGTAGACAGCGTAACCCCGTAGAGATCCATATTACGTCCAATGGCTTCAATGACGCGCTTACGAATCTTCAGCACGGTTGCCTGCTGTTCCTCTTGTAAATGGTCCAAGCTCATGCTTGCAACCTCCATTCTGAACATTCCACAGTCTTTGGCGAAATAATTGCAACACTTTAAAAGTCCTGCTTACATGGGAAAGCACTCGGCCGGACATCATATATGCCAGAGGGCTTTCATTCACCCAATGTATGAAAATGGGAACTTTACCAGGATACAATTGCCTATGACTATCTTTTAACCAAAAAATTCAGCTTCAATTCAGCTCATTTTCTATTGTAGGAAAAGCAATGTCAAATGTAAAGCTGCCTTATTAGCCAGAATAAGGAGAATGACGGAGTATTTGGACGAGAAACTTTGTACAGTTTTTACTGTACAAACATTATGTACTGTTTATTCGGTTGATATACTGGTTAAGTATTGTTAGTATTAAACTCGTTACCCAGAAAGACGGGAAGCGAAGCAACAACTACCGGATTTCGTGGCTGGGCGCATAAGTGTATGGGCTTATGGATGCTGAAAGCCGTTCGAAGTGCACAACACATCAGAAGGGGTGAAAACATGACCATACTTGAAGTGAAAAACGTAAGTAAATTGTTTGGCCCCCAAACCGAGCAAGGTCTGCAATTACTGGAGCAAGGTTGGGGTAAAGAAAAGTTGGCCAAAGAAAAACAGATAACGGTTGGTGTCAACCGGGTCAACATGGACATTAAAGAAGGCGAGATTTTCGTTATTATGGGACTGTCCGGGAGTGGTAAATCCACACTGGTTCGGATGTTCAACCGTTTGATTGAACCAACATCCGGAGAAATTCTGGTCCATGGTAAGGATCTACGCAAGATGAACAAAGAACAATTGCGCGAAGTGCGCCGGAAAACGATTAGCATGGTCTTCCAGAAGTTTGCGTTGTTCCCGCACCGTACCGTTCTTGATAATGTGGAGTATGGATTGGAAATACAAAAAGTGGATAGGGAAGTACGCCGGGAGAAGGCGAAAACTTCACTGGAGTTGGTTGGCCTTAAAGGCTGGGAAGACAAAATGCCAGATGAACTCAGTGGCGGGATGCAGCAACGTGTCGGCTTGGCGCGTGCACTTGCCAATGACCCGGAAGTACTACTGATGGATGAAGCCTTCAGTGCTCTTGATCCATTGATTCGCCGTGATATGCAAGATGAGTTGATCGAGCTTCAGGATAAAATGAAAAAGACCATTATTTTCATTACCCATGACTTGGACGAAGCGCTGCGCATCGGCGATCGTATTGCCCTCATGAAAGACGGCGCAGTTGTGCAGATCGGTACACCGGAAGAAATCATGATTCAACCGGCCAACTCATACGTGGCCCGCTTCGTCGAAGACGTGGATCTGTCCAAGGTCCTTACAGCATCTCACGTAATGCGTCGCCCTGAAACAATTACGCTTGATCGTGGTCCTCGTGTTGCCCTCGAATTAATGCGCGAACGTGGTATTTCCAACCTGTTTGTCATTGACCGTTCGATCAAACTGCTCGGTGTAATTACAGCTGAAGATGCAACCCGTGCTATGCGCGAAAACAAATTATTGAATGACATTCTGATCACGGACGGGCCTACGGTGTCGCCTGAGACCCTGATTCATGAATTGTTCGAGATTGTAAGTTCTGCCCATGTGCCGCTCGCTGTTGTTGGTGAGAATGGCCGTCTGCAAGGCGTTATCGTCCGCGGTGCCCTGCTGGGTGCACTTAGCGGTGAAGTTGCAGTAAAGGAGGAACTTGCGAATGATTCCCAAAATACCACTAGCATCGTGGATTGAATCCATCGTTGACTGGATGAGCTCCTCGCTCTCCGGATTGTTTAATGTAATCTCTGTTGTTATTCAAGCAGTAGTCGGATTCTTCTCCGGGCTGTTCATGCTGCCCCATCCACTCCTGTTCATTGCCATATTGGGTGTTCTTGCGTTCCTCGTAGGTCGACTCCCACTGACACTATTTACGGTTATCGGGTTCTTGCTCGTAGATAACTTGGGATACTGGTCCCAATCGATGGACACACTCGGTCTGGTTATCACTTCAGGATTGGTTTCGATCCTGCTTGGTGTGCCTGTCGGAATCTGGCTCGCATACAGTAAAACTGCGGCGCGTATCATTACACCGCTGCTTGACTTCATGCAGACGATGCCTGCATTTGTCTACTTGCTGCCTGCGGTTACATTCTTTAGTCTAGGTGTCGTTCCAGGTGTTATCGCATCTGTTATATTTGCGATTCCGCCAACGATTCGTCTGACTCACCTGGGTATCAGACAGGTATCTGGCGAATTGGTTGAAGCAGCTGATGCATTCGGCTCAACTTCCATGCAAAAGTTGTTCAAAGTACAACTTCCACTCGCTTTGCCTACCGTGATGTCCGGTATTAACCAGACCATCATGCTGTCACTGTCCATGGTTGTTATTGCCTCCATGATCGGTGCACAAGGTATTGGTGCGGAAGTCTATCGTGCTGTAACACAGCTTCAAATCGGTAAAGGTTTCGAAGCCGGTCTGGCCGTTGTTGTACTCGCGATTGTCCTGGACCGTTTTACACAAAATGTGTTTATGCCAGGTCGTAAAAAGAACTCACGCATTACAGCCAAGCAAAAAGCATGGATCACTGCTGCGGCAACATTCCTTGTGCTTGTAGCTGGTTTCTCACAATACTTCGTTGGTGGCACAACTTCGGCTGGTGGCAACAATTCAGCAGCCAATGCTGTAGGTCAAGAAGTAAACTATCAGATTATCGGTATCGATCCAGGGGCTGGTATCATGAAGTCCGCTGCAAAAGCGATCGAAGACTATAAATTGACTGACTGGACTCTGATTGAAGGCTCTGGTGCAGCCATGACGGCCACGCTGGACAAAGCGATCAAAAATGAAGATCCAATTATCATTACAGGTTGGACTCCACACTGGATGTTCAATAAATATGATCTGAAATATCTGGAAGATCCAGAAAAATCTTTCGGTGATGCTGAAGAAATTCACACCATCGCCCGTAAAGGTCTGAAAGAAGATCACCCTGTTGCGTTTGAATTCCTGTCCCGTTTCCAATGGACCTCGGATGACATGGGTGAAATGATGACTGCTATCCAGGATGGCACATCCGCAGAAGAAGCAGCTAAAGCTTATGCTGAGAAACATGCCGATCAGATTGCTGAGTGGACCAAAGGTTTGACTCCAGTGAACGGTGATGCATTCAAACTGAGCTATGTGGCTTGGGATTCCGAAATTGCAAGTACGAACTTGCTGAAATATGTGATGGAAAACGAATTGGGTTATAAAGTTAACGCTCTGCAAGTCGAAGCCGGACCCATGTGGACAGGTGTTGCCTCAGGCGACGTAGATGCCTCTCCAGCAGCTTGGCTGCCATTGACACACGCAGACTACTGGGAACGTTACAAAGACCAGGTGGACGATCTGGGGGCCAATATGACAGGTGTACGTACAGGCCTCGTGGTTCCTAGTTACATGACTGAAGTCAATTCGATTGCAGATCTGGAGACAGGTGCCGCTTCTTCCACACCATCGGCAAGTGCCAATGTGGGTAAAGAGGTTAATCACCAAATCGTTGGTATTGATCCAGGTGCAGGTCTGATGAAGGCCACAGCAAACGCCATTAAACATTATGATTTGTCTAACTGGAATCTGATTGAAGGCTCCGGAGCAGCAATGACTGCATCGTTGGACAAAGCTTATAAAAATGAAGAACCCATCATCGTTACGGGTTGGACTCCACACTGGATGTTCAATCAGTATGATCTGAAGTATTTGGACGATCCCGACTTAATTTTCGGCGATGCAGAGGAAGTTCACACGGTTGGACGTAAGGGAATCAAAGAAGATCACCCCGTTGCCTATGAGTTCTTCTCTCGTTTTAATTGGACTGCGGATCAAATGAGTGAAATCATGGTAGACATTCAAAAGGGCGTTTCGCCTGAAGAAGCTGCCAAGACTTATGCAGAAAAACATCCGGACCAAATTGAAGAATGGACCAAGGGGTTAACCCCGGTTAAAGGTGACAATTTACGTCTCGGTTATGTTGCATGGGACTCTGAAATTGCGAGTACCAACCTGATGAAGTATGTGCTTGAGACGGATCTGGGTTACACAGTCAAAGCACTGCAAGTCGAAGCTGGCCCCATGTGGGCAGGCTTGGCAGCAGGTGATATCGATGCTTCTCCAGCAGTTTGGCTCCCGCTTACACATGGGGACTACTGGGAGACATATGGTGACCAGATTGAAGATATCGCTGTCAGCATGACAGGAGTTAAACAAGGTCTGGTTGTTCCGACTTACATGGATATCAATTCTGTTGAAGACTTAAAAGATAATTAAACCAGATTGAGATGAATAAACCTGAATTTGGTAAAAAGACCACCGAAATTTTTCGGTGGTCTTTTTGGTATGGCTATGTTTTTTTCAGGCATGCTATTTGATTTGATATTCTATCCTGGTCACACTGCATACTGCTACTTTAAGCATTCAAACGCTTTTTCCATTTGACTCTTCTCACATATCCTCTTACTTTGCCTTCGATCATGAACATCGTATGTAGATGATACTTGGTGAGTTCGTTTATTTCCCAGTAACTATCCGATCAGTAACAGTAGTACACCAATGACAATCATGACGACACCTAGAATACCATATACTACTCTAGCGCCCTGCCGTCCAATGGTCTTCACAAAAATTCCTGCTCTAAAGCTCTTCATAAACCAGTCCCAATTGTTGATACCTCCGAGCAAACTAAAAATTCCTGCCGCTATGGCAAATAGTGCGATTAAAACGGGTTGATCTTGCATGTCGTCTACACTCCTTCAATATAATCCTGTCTACTATACCTTCACTTGGTGAAAATTAACAGGCATTAACTAGAAAAAACAGCTTGCAGATGAAAGTCTGCAAGCTGTTTTATACCGTCTATATCATTTATTTTATTGCTTTTTCAAATCGCTTGCCGCCAATAACAAGGTTACCACTTCAGCACGTGTTGCTTCAGCGAGTGGGTTAAACATATTCTTCCCTGTTCCCTTCACCAGTCCTGCATCATATGCAGCAGCGATATATGGAACAGCCCACGCCGGTACTTTATCTGCATCCGCGAAACTCAGTGCCGGATTGGACTCCACTGGAAGGCCGAGTGCTCTGACGAGCATAACCGTCATCTCTATCCGCGATACTTTACCCGATGAACGGAACGTATCATCCGTGTACCCACTAATGATGCCTTGATCCACTGCCTGAGCAATAAAGGATTGTGCCCATGCAGGTATCCCAGCGGCATCCTTAAACGTCAATGCCTTGTTGCTGGCTGGAAGTTCAAATGCTCTTCCCAACATCACAATAAATTCGGCGCGTGTCGCTGGTGCATTCGGACGGAAATTACCATCCTGATATCCGTTCACAATTCCTCGGGAAATGGCCTGCTCAATGGCAGCAGCAGCCCAGTGATTTCCGATGTCCTTCAGGTCTACAACAGGTGTGGTTGGTTTAGGAATTTCTCCATTACCCGGAACGGTTGGCGTAGTGGGGTTTGTAGGATTGGTTGGTGTAGTCGGTGTGGTTGGAGTTATAGGCGGAGTAGGTGTTGTAGACCCTCCACCACTGTTACCACTGCCCGGATTACTTCCATTATTGCCGCCACCATTACCAGGATTGCTTCCATTTCCGTCCCCCGGAAGTGGCGCTCCCTTCAAATCCATACTGCGTCCTTCCGTCTTTTGATTGACTGTACCTACACGGTCCAAATGTTCACGGAAAATTTCATAATCGACCAGATTCAATTCGTAGAATCGATTATCATCTTTCGCTATTCTCATAGCACGATAGAAGTCTCCACCGTTAGCCATGAATGAATTGGTAGCAACGATATAATACCCGTTCGGATCAATATCCGAGTACGTACCATCTGCATTCTTAATCTGAACTTTGACCACACGTTGACCCACTTGGGTCACGGTATTGGTCGTTGCATCAATTTTCTCGCTTGGTTTCGTGGAATCGTAGTAGAAACGCATGCCTGCCACTTGTGGGAAGCGCCCTTCTCCCGTTTCCACACCACTAACGCCATTTTCCAGCGCGGCTGTGATTTCCTTGCCTGTCATTTTCAACGCAGACAGGTTATTACCGAATGGCATCACAGTCAGGAGATTACCCAGCGTAATATCACCTGTCTGAAATGAAGCACGAATGCCACCGCCGTTCTGGATCGCGACGTATCCTTTGACGTCGTTTTCCTGAACAATAGATTTCACTTTTTCCAGCATACCATCTGTCATCAGGTTTCCTAAATTGGTTTCCTGTTTCCGCACAGTGCCACGTTCTCCATCCAGGAAGACATTTGTTTTACCGATAATCGTTTTCTTGAACTGTTCCAACTGAGGAGCATATTCTTCCAGCTTGTTTGCAGCTTCCACATCATCAGCATAGATGAATTGGTTGGTAGCATCTTTCGCATCCAGACTCAGCAATTTGCCATTCCACTTCTTCAATATACCTGCTTCATCAAACGTAACATCCAATTGACCAAGAGAAACGTCATATTCCCCAGTCTGCACAACCAAAGTTGGGTCCGCATGGGTATCCACCAAAACTGGTGCGTTCAGAATGGTGTGTGAATGACCACCTACCACAATATCGATTCCTTCTACGGCTTCAGCTAATTTCAGATCCTCAGAGTAGCCAAGGTGAGTCAAAGCAATGATTTTATTAATACCTTCATTTTGCAGCATTTGTACAGTTGCTTGTGCACTTGTCTTGTAATCCGTAAACTTCAAGTCATCTCCTGGTGAAGAAAGAGATACCGTGTCAGGTGTCGTTAATCCGAAAATACCGACTCGCTCACCATTCACTTCCGTAATAATCGCCGGATAGATTTCGGCTTTATCAGCCGGGTTACCGATGCTATTGTTGTACAAACCACTCAAACTCGCATCCTTTGAATAATCAATATTAGCACTCACAAACGGGAACTCTGCTTTTTCAATAAATGATTTCAGTACACTTGGACCTTTATCAAACTCATGGTTACCAAAAGTCATGGCATCATATCCGATCATGTTCATGAACTCCAGATCAGCCAGACCACTAAACAGATTGAAGTACAATGTACCAGAGAATACGTCCCCTGCATCCAGCACCAGAGTATTATCATTGCGTGTTTCCTTAATTGCCGTTACTCGGCGCGGGATGTTATCCAGATGCGCATGCGTATCATTCGTGTGCAGTACGCGCAGGGTGAAGTCCCCTTCTTCCACTGAATCTCCAATACTTAATTGTGCGAGTAGTGGATCATGGTCGCTCACCCGTCCATCTGCTGTCTCAAAATCGGCATTCACATGTACCACTTCGATAGCTGCTGTCTCAGTCAGATTTTTACTCACCAGAATGTGATCCAGTGTCTGAGAGTTTCCATCATAGATGTAGGAATACCGCTGATTTTCTGGTAGTTCGTTTACCAGGTTGTCCAGTTCATCACCTTCAACAATGTTCAATGTATTTGAGAATTGGAAGTCATTGAAATCACCGAGAACGGCGACATTTACATCAGGGTCTTTGTTCAGTAACTCTTTCACAAATCCATTCACCAATGCAGCTTGCTTCGCACGTTGAACTTCACTGCTTCGAGTGGCGGGCTGTATGTTTCCAAAAGGTTTCAGGTCTCCACCTTTGGAATTGAAGTGATTGGCAATCACCACTACACGTTCACCATTGAATTCGAATTCAGCGGCAAGTGGTTTGCGGGAGCTGGCGAACGCCTCATCCCCTGGTGCAATACGACCCGGGTTATTGGAGAGACTGCCGTCAGCTTTGACTGTGATCGCTGTCGTAGCATTTCCTTTTCCGATACCAGTAGCCAACGATACACGGTTCGGTTGATAAAGGAATCCTACACGAATATTGGCACCAGGTGCCCCGCCATCCTTGTTATTTTCCGGAGAAATCTCACTATATCGATATGTTGGTCCGTTGTTCGTTTTGATTGCATCAATTAGAGTCTGAAAACTCTCATTGGACGCTGTTGTGCCCGTGTCGGCATCTCCATCGTTATCCTGAACTTCCATAATGCCAATGATGTCTGGCGTGTTCAGATTATCCACGATAATTTTGCCGATTTTACTGGCTCGTGTGGCATCTTTTTTGCTAAAGTTCTCCACATTAAACGTAGCAATGGTCAGTTTATCTGCCGCTTGTTCAATGGAAGTAGTCGCTTGTTTCGTTTCTCCAGGGATAACTGCTGGCAAACTCCCTTCCGGACTAACCTTGAAATTGCCACTAGAGTAGGTCATTACTCCGACTACATTACCATCCAACTTATCGCCTGTTTTTACTGCTTTGGAAGGTTTCTTGCCGATAAACAGACGCTGCGGATTGAGATCACTCTCATTCACACCTTTCTTGTTATCGGTCAGAATAACACCACCGTTAGGTGTGCGAAGTGGATTGTTCTCACCATTATCCACAACAACGGCCAAACCCGGTTGACTGGAGTAAGGACCTATAATTTCAGGCTTTTCCAGTTCAACACGCATGCCTTCCAGACTTTCATAGAAGTCTATAGCATCCGTCTCCGGACTAAATTCTGCAAAAGAGTCCGAGTCAATGACTGTGGGAATGATTCGTCCATTGACACCCAACTTCACAGGTACAGGTAGATCGACCTTATCTAACACTTTTACAATGGTATTCGCCGTAATTTGCGTGGTGGTTAATTCGTTAACCGCCCCATATTCCGTAACTTTGCCGGATACCTTCACCTGGTTGCCAACGATAACTCCATGACTCGGTTTATAAACCTGAATGGCTTCGGATGTCCGATGATCATCGTCCATCTCATCCGGAAGCTCTTGCATGTAAAAACTGCTTGTACTGATGTAGGTAACAATACCTTCGATATCCTTAACGTCGTATCCGTTAAAAACAGAAGTATGTCCTGCGCCCTGAATATCATGGATACGCAAGTTTTCTTTATCAGGAAGTACTTGATACGTAAAGATGTACACTGCACTGGATTGTCCATTAAGAATGGCAACAGCCTTGATTACGATGTCTTGATCAATCACTATTGGACTACTATACTCGGCGGAAGAAGAAGTAGGCTCTGTATTATCCGTCGTGTAATGTACAACTGCACTCTTGGCTGGAGAGGTTAATGTGACTTCATTGTTCCGGGGAATCCCGCCAGATGGAACACTTGCCAATACAGACAGGCTATTTTCTACAACATCTGCGGCTGTTCTAGGCAAAAGCTCTAATCCGTAATTACTGTTGAAGGTCAGAACGCCCTGCACATATTCGTAGGTTTTGCCAACAGTTAGCGCGGTAGGAGAGTTTTTGGCATAAATCGTCATCTCAGCACCGTGACTATCCGTAGCGTAAAACGTCGAACTACTGCCCCGTGTCACCTGAATATCTCTTACTTCGACAAACATTCCCTCATACTTTTCGCCCGGACCTTTGTTACTTTGGTCTGCTGGTCTGACAAAGTCTGTGGACACCATATTTTTGGGTTCGGGGAGTGTTATATTTTGCTCAGTGACCTTCATGTATCCTTCGGAAAAACCTGACTTATCCTTCTCGATCTGGACGAGTCCGCTGTAGTGGGTAATTGGACCATACACTTCAATACGATCCCCCACGTCAACTTGATTTTTCGCTCGGACTACAATGCCAGCCTCTTCGTCTTGGATATAATAATTCGTGAATTCTCCGGAGAGTTCACTGTACGTTACGACACCTGAAACGGCTACATTTGTATTTGGTGCAAGTACTCGTGCATCAGCAATGGATATGATTCCAGTCCCGTCTGCTTCCTGCACTTCTGCATTATCCGTCTCAGCTGGTTCCTCACTTTTAGTTTCATCCATATCATCATCTTCGTTAGTCGGTGACTCTAGGTCTGACGATTCTTCAGTTGGGACAGCATCCGGTATGGATGTCTCCTGATCACTTGTTTGCGGCTCTTCCGTTACTACACTTTCCTCATCAGCATATGCGGTGCTACTTAATCCACCTATTGGTGCCGCACCTGTAACGACAAGAACGAAAACCAGAAACCCTTGTGCCCAACGTTTCACTTGCTTGTTGTTCATTCGTCCTACCCCCATGTTTTCAACTTGGCAATCATTTGTTCAGCCAGCTTGTACATTAGTTCAAATATAAGATAACTGAATAACAGACTTGTGTAAACAATATTTCTTCGATATGAAATAAAATAGAACATATACATTACAGAAAGAAATCATTTTCTATTATCCAATGCTAATTAGGACTAATTTCAGATCAAATTCATGTCTTTTTGATCTTTTCGGGTCATATCCATGTGCACATTAAACCATTCACGTTAGATAAATTAACATACAAGTTATAAATCGTTTCGTATTTCGACATTTAGTGACAGTCCTCATTTCTTTAAAACCACTAAAACCTGAGTCTTGAGACATGCATTTTCACATGATAAAACGATATGTACGGATCACATTAAATCACCACATTAACTGAGTATAAAAGAGAACTATTAAACGTAAAATCAGTAAGAGTTAATAGAGTGTTAATTATTACCTGATAATAAACAAAGACATATAACCACAACAAAAAAAACCACAAGAACATCTCCAATTACGCTAAGAGATTTTCTTGTGGGATAATATAAAATATGATAATAATTTCACTTTTTCGAAATGTTACAGACGGTCTTCAATACACTTCTGTGTCTGGTGTCAATGTAATATTACTTCCATAGGGTTCAATTAATCCTTGTTGCTCCAAGTACTGATCAACGTATCGATCTGCATTCAGTGAAGTTGACCCGATCCAGTCTGAATATGTTTTTCCAAACATTTTATATAGTATGTCACTAGTATATTCATTACTTAATTCCCCAAAAACAGTATATAACTGTTTTACCGTATTTGTGTGTTTTTTCCCCTCTAAATCGGTCCATGTTACTTTTTTATTCAGATCTACCTTTCTTATATCCTTAGTATATATTTGTACAGTTGACCCATTGACTTTGAAGTACACACGGATGCTTTTTTCGTAAGGATGACCCTTGAGAATGCTCCACCCTTTCATGTCTCCAGTAGCTGGTACAGCATAAAGTTTTCCTTTTGTTGGGGTTGCAGCTGTTACACTATTTTGTTTTTGAGGTTGTTCAATATTAATAGTCATTTTACCTTTACCAATGGATACTTGCATCTGCTTAGCTTTGGAATTATAAGTCAAATTTCCATCCAGAGCATCTGAGAGAACAGAAGCAGGAAACAAAGTTACGCCATTTTGAACAAGCAGTGGGGACTTGAGAGTTAATGGCTCTCCATTTAACGTTGCTTTAGTTCCCGTTTTCGGGAGAGTTAATCTGGTAGAACCAACTTTAATCTCGAAGACGTCCTGTTGAGCAATGTAACTAACACTCCCTCCCAGTGCCTTGAATACCTCTTTCATCGGAACAAGAGTCACACCATTTTTTATGTATCCTCCATCAATTGCTTCATCCAAGCTACCTGAAATAGTAACTGATCTTTCAACATTTTCGACTTTAACAGTAATTGTTGAAGAACCTACACCTATTACCTTTACCATCCCAGTGCTCAGCACTTGAAGTATATGAGGTTCACTGATCGTATAATCTGTTTTTGTAAGACCTGTATTTCTTCTGTAGTATGGATCGTTATCGCTATGTATTGAATTTTCATCATCATACACAACAACTATATTAAGATTAATCTTACCACCGACCGAAACTGAAGTATTAGGGATGAGTTCAATATTTTTAACTTTAAGTTCCTCCGCATAAACACTTGAAACAAACAACAACATAAATGCCATCATTAGAACCGTTACTCTTTTCATTCACTTGTACTCCTTCTTATTTTTATTATTGTCCATTGCTTTTCATGAATCCATTTATTGGGATACCCCTTTCAGCTTCCTATTCTATTTTCGGATGCATTAACAAAAAATGTTAGTCTTTTTCTTTAGTAGAACAAAAAAATTGAATGCAGCTTAATCACTGCATTCAACATGGATATAAATTTAGATTATTTCTTCACCGTACTGTTATACTGCGCAATTTTGTCTGTAATTTGTTTGGCTGCTGCATCCAATGCTTCCTGTGGTGTACCTTGTCCATTCAGGACGGTTTCAATCGCTCCTTCGACAAGTTGTCGAGCTTCCGGGAATACGCCCATCAAAGCCCCGGATGTTGCTGTCGAATCTGCTGAAGCGTGTAATTGGTCGACTGCTGTCTGGAATTGCGGGTACTTCGCCATATTATCCTTTAATACTTGCTCATTGTAGGCTGCTGTCGTAATAGGGAAGTATCCTGTCGCAACGCTCCAGTTCGCTTGTACCTCTGGTGTAGCCAAGTACTTGATGAACTCCCATGCCGCTTGTTGTTGTGCTTCCGATTTGTTGTTCATGATGTACAAGCTCGCTCCACCCACTACAACGCCGCCTTCTTTGGCATCTGCTGGACGAGGCAGGAAACCTGTTCCCAGTTCAAACTTGCCACCTGAACCTTCTACGATTTTGCGCAGGCCAGCCGTGGAATCCAGAGTCATACCAATCTGCTGAGCGGTAAATGCTGCTGTTGTATCGTCTGTGCTACGCCCCAGATTGGAGAGGGTTTTCTCGTCGATCATCTTTTTCCACCACGTTAATGTCTTCACGCCTGCTTCGGAATTCAACAGAGACTCTGTAGCTGCTTCGGTTCTTCCGTTACCATTGTTTACATAATCTGCATTCTGGTTTGCAAAGAACTGTTCCATGAACCAGCCGTAGATCGCCATGGACGCACCTGGCTTGCCGTCTTTCGCCAGTGCTTTCGCCGCCTGCTCAAACTCTTCATACGTCTTCGGCGGGTTCTCCGGGTCCAGACCAGCTGCTTTGAACATATCCTTGTTGTAATACAGGATCGGGTTGGATGTGTTAAACGGCATGGCATTCAATTTGCCATCGATGGTGTAATAACGGATGATGTTTGGTTCCAGTTGGGACAGATCGAACTGATCCTTGTCGATGAACTGTTGTACCGGCGTAATCATGCCTGAATCAATCATGAACTTGCTGCCGATCTCGTAGACCTGGATAATGTCAGGACCGCTGTCTGAGCCCATGGATGCTTTAAGTTTGTTCAGACTCTCATCGTACTTCCCTTGATAGATGGGCTTCACCTGAATGTCCGGATGACTGGCGTTAAAGTCGGAGGCGAGTTGATTAATGGCTTTCTCCCCAGCCCCGGACATGGAGTGCCACCACGTCAGTTGTGTTGTTTCGGCGGCAGCAGCTTCTGCTTGAGCGCCACTCGCCGGGCTGCTTGTTTCAGCTTTTGTTCCGCAAGCGGAGATAACCAACATGAGTGCAGTCAGCATTAATGCAAATGTTCCTCTTTTTTTCAACCGAAATCCGTTCATAATCGCTCTCCTTTTATATGGCTCGCGTAACAATAAGTGCATAGGTGCTGCAAGATGGCCGTTCCGGATATGAATCGTTCTTTTGATCGCTGTTATCCCCGGATTTTTTTCATTCCCTCTCAAAGGGGAAAATCCGGGGATAAAGGCGAACGCTTCGCTTCTTCAGAATCGATTCTTCTCCTTCACTACTTTTGCAGCTCTTCAAGAGACTTATTGAAAATGCGAGCCTCATTTTATTCGCTCCTGGTATCCAACCCTTAAGATCTTGTACGAAGATACAAGGTTAATTCAAAATCTTTAATACAGAACCTTTAGATTAAAAACTTAAGATCAAAACCTTCAGATCTTCCATTCACTTAAATACTCGTAAAACCTTCTCTCCTTACCCCTTCAACGCGCCTGCGGCCATTCCGCGGACAAGCTGTTTCAGTCCGAAGATCAGGAGAAGTAAGGATGGTAGAATCACCATTGCGGTTCCGGCAAATACCAGATTCCATGCTGTGGATTCCTGGAACTCCAGCATCGAGATCCCGATTTGTGCGGTTCTCATCTCCGGTGTATTTGTCACCAGCAGCGGCCAGAGATACGAATTGTACATGCTTAAGAATGAATAGATTGCCAGTGTACCCAGTGCTGGACGGGACAATGGCAGGACATGCGATATGAAATAGCGGATATGGCCACAACCGTCGATCCTCGCTGCTTCGAACAACTCCTTGGGTAGCTGCATAAAGAACTGTCTGAGCAGGAATGTACCAAACGCCGTTGCCAGAAACGGCACCGTAAGCCCCTGGTAACTATCCAGCCAGCCCCAACTGCGAACCGTTAGGTAATTGGGAATCATCGTCACTTCCCATGGAATCATCATCGTTGCGACAAACATGCTGAAGATGACGTTTTTGCCTTTGAACTGCATTTTCGCAAAAGCATAGGCTGCCATACTCGCTGTAATCAATTGACCAATTGTTGTCAGTCCTGCGACAAGGAAGGTATTACCGATAAATCGACCGATCGGAACAATATCGAATACTTCGCTAAAGTTGGACAGATCGATGGAGTTCGGAATGATATGCGGCGGATAAGCACTCGCATCTTCCGGCGTCATGACAGCCATGAAAAAGGTGTACATCACCGGATACAGCACAAGCGCTGCACAGATCGTCAGTAATCCATATAACAGCGTTTTGGTCCATGTCGCACTCATTGGTAATGCACTTTCCTTTCTACCCATTTGAACTGGATCAGGGTCAGCAGCATAATTACCACGAACAGGATCAGTGCCTGTGCACTACCTGTACCAAAGCGGAAATTAACGAAGGCTTCCTGATAGATGGAATATACAAAAACATTTGTACTGTCCATCGGGCCACCCCGGGTTAGAATGTTGATCTGACCGAACGATTGAAAAGCACCAATGATCGATACGACCGTAACAAAAAATAACGTTGGTGACAGTAGCGGCATTGAGATTTTACGAAACGTAAGCAATGCTCCTGCGCCATCAATCTTGGCACTCTCGTAGATCTCATCCGGTATGCCTGCCAAACCACTGGATAGAATAATGTAGTTAAATCCGAGGTTCATCCAGATGGTCATGATGGAGATCGAGATCAATGCCCAGTCCGGGCTGGTAAGCCAAGGGATTGGGTCAATGCCTACTTTACCAAGCAGATAATTCAGCATGCCCAGGGTCGGATGAAATAGAAACTTCCAGATCACCGCTGACGAGCCCACGGATAACACCACGGGCAGAGAGAACACAAATTGAAACACACGCATTCCCTTGAACCGGTTGTGGGTCAGTGCAGCCAGAATCAGAGCAGCCAGCATGCCCGTGGGGACTGTAAACAGCACAAATAGTAACGTCACTTTCATCCCTTGCATAAACAGTCCTGATTGGAAAACTGCCTTGAAGTTATCCAGTCCTACATAAGCGGCAATCTGTCCCGTCGGATCTGTGGAATGCAGACTGAGGTACACGGACTTAAACATCGGGTAAAACAGGAACACTGCAAACAAAAGCAGCGATGGTGCCAGGAAACCATAGGCCAGCAGATTCTCCCGCATTCGCTGCACACGCAGCGAGGTTGCCCGGCGCTCACTCGTACCTGATACACGCCGTTTGGCCGCGGGCAAGCTGATCCGGTTATCAAGCTCACTCATCGGATTTTCATCCCCCTTGTTTCACGCATTCAGTGTGTGTGAAATGTTACATCCACTTCAGCACCACGTTATCTAGTGTAAGAGTCGAATGTCACAGCAAAATTCATTCTGAATCAACGTAACGTTAATCATGGACAAGGGACTTTACGAAATAAGGGATTAACAATAAACCGAAGTCGGAATTCAAATTCACGACAAAAAACCGCAAGAACTCCCCTGTTTGGAGATGTCCTTACGGTTATATGTGTAAATGGAATATGAACATTAGTCCATTAATAGAAGTGACTCATTTTACAATAATCTGTAAATCTTCCAAACGGGGTGAAGCGTTGAACCGTTCGAGTTACCGATTAAGATGATATGGCACCGTGGTGACAATCACGTCTTTGTAATTGATCAGATAGGCCCGGATCATGAAGCTGGTCTGGTTGTGCAGTACATTTTGCCACCAGTGCTTGGTGATGAATTGCGGAATCAATACGGTGATGTGATCGGTCTCAGCCGTTTTCCACTCTACGGTATCAATGAATTTCTTCAGCGGCCCCATAATGCTGCGGTATCTCGATTTGATCACGACCAGACGAACACCAGGATTCCACTCTTCCCACTTCTGCTCCATCTTGCGTATGGCCTCATCATCGAATCCAATATACAGCGCGACCACGTGATCCGACATCGTCTGCGCATAACTGATCGTATTCATGACGACCCGGGTAATGCCTGCAACAGGAATGATAATGGTATTGCCTTTGTGGGCTGGTTTTTCCACCTGAATGTCAATTCGCAGCTCATCGGCAATGTTGCAATAGTGACGGTGAATACGCATGAACACATAGACAACGAGTGGCAAAAAGATAAAGATGACCCATGTCTGTGTGAACTTGGTGAAAATAAAGATCAGGGTAATCGATAATGTAGTCAGCATACCGATCGTATTAACGAGCAGTTTCATCTGCCAGCCAGACGGCTTGACTTTGATCCAGCGAATCATCATACCCAGCTGCGACAGGGTAAATGGAATGAACACCCCTACCGCATAGAGCGGAATCAGGCTTTCCGTATTTCCTTTGAACCCGACCACCAGCAGCGCAGACATCACACTGAGGAAAATGATCCCGTTCGAGAAACCAAGGCGGTCTCCTCTGACCATAAATGCATGCGGCATGTATTTGTCCTTCGCCATCATGAAGGATAGTAGCGGAAAAGCCGAATATGCTGTGTTGGCAGCCAGGAACAGGATCAGTGCCGTTACACCCTGAATGATAAAATACATCGTACCCCTGCCAAACGTCGCTTCAGCAATCTGGGAAATGACCGTTGCTTTGGGATCAGGCTTCACTCCGTACCCATAAGCCAGTAAGGTGATGCCGATGAACATGGCTCCTAATATACAACCCATAAGCAGTAATGTACCCGCGGCATTTTTCTCGGCAGGCTGCTTGAAGTTCGGGATCGCGTTACTTACCGCTTCCACGCCAGTCAAGGCCGAACAACCGGAGCTGAATGCTTTCAATAACAGAAACATACTCACATGGGATAGACTTGTTCCGAATTCTGGTGCTGCTGCTTCCATGCCCCCGGCAAGAAATTTGATTCCACCCGAGATAATCAGAATTGCAATTGAAAAGATAAACAGATAAATGGGGATCGCCAGCACAGACGCTGACTCCGTCACTCCCCGCAAATTCATAATGGTTAGAAAAACAATCATAATCAGAGCAATCACAACACTGTAGTCATGCAGCATAGGAAAAGCCGATGTAATCGCATCCGTGCCTGCGGACGAACTTACCGCAACGGTCAAAATATAATCGACCAGCAGAGATCCTCCGGCAATCAGGCTGGATGTTGTACCCAGGTTATCCTTGGCTACGATATAAGCGCCGCCCCCTGTTGGATAAGCAAATATCGTCTGGCGATAGGAAAAAATTAAAATGACGAGTAATCCCAGCACGGCGATGGAAATCGGAACAGAATACCACAGGGCGGCGAATCCGGCCGCAACAAGCACCAGCAAAATCTGTTCCGTACCGTAGGCAACGGACGATAGGGCATCCGAGGACAGGATGGCGAGTGCCTTCCATTTCCCCAATTTTTCTCCATCCAGTTCAGCCGATTTCATTGGCTTGCCTATTAAGATTCTCTTCATTTTGCCAAGCATGATCATAACTTCCTTCCATCTCTCATCTGTGAAGCATTGTTATTATGCAAAATCGCAGAGCCGTTGACAATACGTCATTTCACCCGAATTTCGCCAGCGCGTGATAATGCATCCTACGATTCAATAATCGATAACAAAGCCATTCTTGTTCAGCAATTTGAACTTTTTTGAACCAAAATGACGTTTGTTCGTCAAAAAAAAGGAAATGACCTTCGGTTCAATGAACCAAAGACCACTTCCTTGATCTATGCGTTGACTGTACAGCAATATAATTTCCCTGCATCTGCCTTGTCCAGACCTGTGCAGCTTCTTTCTTCAGCTTCTATTTATCTGTCCAAAATGCCGTGACGAGGAGTAACACCAAACGCTTGCGCCAGTGTGGTCAGTTGCTCATCCGTAATTCTCTGCCGGATCTCGTGACCAGCAACCAGCATATATACTTGGGCTGCCTTCTCAATGGTCTCAATCAGACCAAAAGCTTCATCAATTGTTGTACCTGTTCCAAAGATGCCATGTTGCGGCCAGATGACCGCGTGGTATTCTTTCATTTTCTCAGCCGTTTCGCGGCCAATCTCGATAGATCCAGGAATCATCCATGGAATAATGCCAATGCCATCCGGGAATACAACCACACACTCTGTGCACATCTGCCACAGCGTCTTCGTGAATTTTGCTTCATCCAACTCGTGGATAAACGTCATAGCCAATACATGAGTGGCATGATTGTGCATGACAACCCGGTGGTTCGGGTCCAATTTCAAACGTTCGATATGGCTCATGAAATGCGTAGGCAACTCACTTGTTGGGTTCGCGCCCGACTTCAATCCCCAGAGCACTTCCAGCTCCTGTCCATCTTGCGATACACGCAGCAAGCCTAGATTACTCTCCGGATCAGCGAGTACATTTTTGAAATATTTGCCCGATGCGGTCACGATAAAATACTTGCCTGCCAGCTCCTGTATCGAAAATGCTGGTTTGATCTTGCGAATCACATGATGGATATCGATATATTGGGCTACTTCCTCTTCCTCCAGCAGATAGCTGACATTACCACCATTGCGCTCATCCCAGCCATTTTTCCACATATGCTGTGTAATCTCGGCCATCTCTCGAACAAATGGAATATCGAAACCTGCAGCCTTTGTTGTGTCATTCGTAAGGGTCACGTTCATGATCAATCTCTCCTTATATTGAAAATAATATGACTTGCCACGTACATAGTAAGTTCCTTATTTCACATTCATTATACCTTTGTTTATCTTTGTTAGTCAATAAAAAACACAGAAATAACCTTTTACTTATTTTTGTTTAGTTTTGTTTATTTGAAAATAAAACAAAAAAATACCCCACCGGCGCCCGGCGGGGTCAGTCACACATCTATTTAACACGAGAAGGGGTTTACAAGAGTTATCATACCTCTGCTACCTTAATAGAAGCTGAAAGCGAAATAAAAAAAGCATGAAAAGCAAGCTGACCCAGTAAGGAGCACATACCTCTTTGAATCGGATTCACGTTAAGTGTGATACGCTGAGGCCTGTCCATACTCCGAAGAAGATTTAAGAACTTTGGAGCATATACGATGGATGCATCTTTCCTGTCGGTTCATAACGTTCATCACCTGTATACTCAAATCCCAGCTTGATCAAGATGTGACGTGACACTTCATTATCCGGATGATGCCCGGCAAACAGTGCCTTCACGTTCATTTTGTCAAAGGCATAACCAATCACCGCCCGCGCCGCTTCCTGCGCATACCCTTTGCCCCAGTGATCCCGGGTTAGATGAAATCCCAATTCATAGATCTCCTCTTCTGGAGAATACGGACGCAGGCCACAACAACCGACAAACACATCCGACTCTTTCTCAAAGAGCGGCCAATATTGCACACCCGCTTCCTTTTGCCTTTGAATCTCCTGTGTTAATCGCGCTTCTACTTCATCCTCACTCAGAAATCCCTTGCTGCTAATCCACTTGGCAACCTCATGATCGCCCCACAACGCAAATGCCAGCGCACGATCTCCTTCATTCCACGTCGCACATTCCAACCGCTCGGTTTCAAATAAAATTGTTCTGTTCATCATCCACTAACCTCCTGTATGCCAACACAAATCTGCGTGCCGCCTATACCTTAAATTAATCGAATGACCGTCGGGGTAAACAACATTTATAATCTGTATATGTTCATTCCTTGTAATAACACTTATAATTGCTTAGCCAATCTCTCAAATTGATTAATGTGAGGCTTGATCTCTTTTTCTATACTTTTTATAAAAGAACTAAATTGCTTAGGATTGTACTCATCTCCAACACCAACACTTTTATATACTTTTCCCTTTTGATATGTAAACGAGAATATATAACCCTTCTTCAGATCATTCCAAATGTCTCCGGCATAACCTAAGATTTCAAATCTTAATTTTGAATCTTTGTAAGCAAAATAATATGGCGGATCATATTCTCCATTTCGTACATCATAACCTGCAATCCACTGATCTTTGGCAAATGTTCCTGTTTGGATTCGTGATTCCAGCCTTTCTCCAGTCAAAGCTATTTCGTTAATCTCAAGTTTACCTTGACCATCTTTCTTGTCGTTCTTCCAGTTCCCGTCATACTTGGACTCTATAATTCTGTCCTCACCGCGTGTTATCACTTTATATATGCCATGTCCTGAACGTTTCCCTTGGGCCCAGCTTCCTTTATAGGTTTTGGTTTTTCCCCAGGTCATGGTTCCACTACCGTGAGGTTTTCCATTTTTGGTCTCTCCATAAAATGTAGCCCCATTGCCATACTCTAGGGTGGTCATCTCAGTCGTCGCCTGAGCAACATGTGGTGACAGGATTACAGACAATCCTAAGGTTGCCCCCAAAATGCAGATGAACATCTTTCTAAACATCAAATCTCCCTTTCTCTCGCTGTATAAAAAATTCATTCTTATAACAACCTATTAATCAAATAATAAGACTCTAGTATAATATCACTTTCAATCCAGAAGGTTCCACATCAAAAAAGAAGACCCCCGTCGACAAGATATCCGACAGAGGTCAATTAGACCCGCAACAACAATTAGAAATCAGATGTTGCCACTTGAATCGTACCTGTTGAAGCACCAGCTGCACTAGTCAATAAGGCAGCTACGAGCAGCAAGTGTACAGACAGTGTAAGGCTGTTGCCGGCAGGAATTAAATACGTGATGACAGGTGCATTCACGCGAGTAACAACCAACTCAACTGCAAACGGACCAAAGTTGTTAACCGTGATACTGGCATTAGTGCCCCCAGCCAAATTCTCATAGTAGGATTTGCCCACACCTGCTGCCAAATTATAAAACTGTTGTGGTAAAAGGATGGCCATTGAAATCACCTCCTTTTGCTTTGATACGGTATTCTATGCTTGAAATCTATTAAAGCAACGGTGAATTACCAGCGTCATAATGTCCAATTTTAATAGACTTCATAGATTGATAGACGAATGTACGCAAAAAAAGCCCCACCGGACCATCCGGTGGAGCCAACTCAGCTTACTTTAATAGTACAAGTCTAACTACGCATACAGCATGTAGAAATTCAATTCATGACCCTGCTGCTTGAGATAGTTATAGAGCTGCGAACGGTGATGGAACACATGTGTCAACGTTTCAATCTGCCATTGCGCCTGCAAATGACCGTGTTCCATATAGAAAGCTTTGGTAGAGCGGTTCAAATAATCTTCTTCACTTAATCCCGTGATATAGGCTTTGTAGGATTCAAAATTACTCCACAATGTTGCTTCCAGCTTCTCAATATCCTGGTTCCCGGACATACTGTTCTCCACTAGCCCAACCTCAGCTTCACCTTGTTCTTGCATGATGGCAAGATCAGATGCGGTGATCTGGATAAAATGATGTACAAGCTCCACCAATGAACGCATATTCTCCTGTGGACGATAAGACCAATCCTCCGAACGGATCAAGCGAATTAACGAAGCCCCCGTCCTTACTCCTGTTTCCAACTCATTTAACAAGTGATCCCGAATCTGCAATGTTCCATTCATATATGATGTCTCCCTTATCTTTTATTCTCACGACTTCAGTATAACCGAAGGTGCTACAGATCTATTGTACAAATCGGACAACATCCTGCCGTGTTCTCTGGCTGCCGTCAACGGAGTCTCTCCATAAAACTTGCGAAATTGCCGAATCAGATGGGCTTGGTCAAAAAAACCATGATTCTGGGCAATCATTGCCCAGTCTGCCGTGTTCCCCTGATGAATATCACTCAGCACACGATGAAAACGAACCACCTCACTGAATCGTTTGGGGCTGATTCCGACCCATTCCGAGAACTTGCGATGCAACTGCCGCTCACTGATCACTTCACGCATCGCCAGCTCTTGAACACTCATACGTCCCCCATCTATAAAGATGCGGTGCAGCACGTTTTTCATCAAATTGTTCTCAGATGTGCTTGCCTGTAAGGGCAACGGACTCAAGTACGCATTCATAACCTCTACTCGCTCTGCAAAACTATTCGTTTTGGCCATCCGTTCCTGAAGCTCGTTCAGCTTCTCCGGCCAACATTCCTGAAGGGTAATTCGCTTATCCGTAAACCACTCCAGAGGCATGCCATGGAAGACATGCGCTCCACCCGGGAAGAACCGGACACCAAAGGTGTAGTCTCCAGCAGGAGGACCATGAACGGTTGGCTCAGGTAGAGCGAACGGCAGTGTATAATTGCCACAGTAAGCATAGGAGTGCTCTTGACAGACCGGGTCGTATGTAATCAGCATATCCGTGCAACCATCCGGCAATACCCGAGCAGGCACAGTCATCACCGATGGCTCTCGATCTTCACCCGAAGTAACATCCGCATGCGAGTTCGGAAGAGATCCAGATTCCCAATAACAGGCCACATAAGCCATCAGACCGGCAGCAGGTATTTTCTCAACATAATAACTGTTAGGGTACGTTCCATTCATCTGAATCGGCTTAAACAACGGGTGCAGACTATGATCCACAATTCCATCCTCCGGTCACTAGAGTTGGTTACACATTATGTATTCATCTATCATACCACCAACCGAAGAAATGAAGAAAAAAAGTGCCCTACCGGAGGACAATCCGATAGGGCCAGTCACACATCTATTTAACACGAGAAGGGGTTTACAAGACTTATCTTACCTTCCCAACCTTAATAAAAACTGAAATTGGGATGAATAACAGATCAAAATTCAAAATAAAGAACAAGATTCAGACTTTCAATTCAGTCCATGCAGTTTGCGAAAACGTTCGGGACTCATGCCTGTATGCCTTTTGAACATCGCACAGAAATAACTGGCGTTCTCGTAACCCACTCGATCAGCAACTTCATATATTCGGAGCTCTCTCTCACTGAACATAAGTTGTTTGCTTCGATTGATCCGTTCCTGGTTCACGTAAAATACAGGTCTGGTATGGAGCGCCTTCTGAAACAGCCTGCACAAATATTGGGGAGATACCACAGCCACATCGGCCAGTTCCTTCAGCGAAAGTGAACGATCCAGATGCTCTGCGATATAACGCAGCACAGGCTTCAAGCGCTCCAGTTCATCATTATAATTGGCGGATGCGATGAGCAGTGGCTTCAGATCCAGCAGCAGGGCATATAATTGTTTGGAGCATTCCACATCGTAATCTGCGTAATCCGTGGTATCCCCATTCTCTCTAACCAGAAGTTGCTCCAGGCCACGTAACAGCGTGGCTGTTCTGAGTCTGCACACGCGTGAACCGGTTATTCCCGCATAAGATAATAACTGGCTGGCCTCTCTCCCCTGAAACGAGACCCAAGCCAACTCCCAACGATCACTGATGGGCATATATTGATGCGGGACATCAGGATACAAAAAGAAAACGTCACCCGGTCCGACGATATACTCTTCGTCTTGTATAATCAGTCTCCCCTGGCCACTAATAATCTGATGGATCTGATAATCCGGGAATCCCTCTGGACGCTCGGTTTCATATTGGTGTTCCCAGTAACCAACCGTGGTCATATAGATCGGCAGGCGAGCAGCTTCTTCTGTTTTACCAAAAAAAATCCGGGTATCCATCCAGTACACCACTTTCTTCAGTGTTAGTTTCATATTGTGATATATATGGGCAATATTCTTTATTCTCTAAGTCATCATTCAATTCTATAATGACAATATTATAACATTTCAGAAGGAGTTGCTGTTATGCGAAACAAACTGGTATACACCCCTCCGGCAAATGGATACCCGGAATGGAACAATAATCCCGAGACTTTTCAAGTAGGCCGTCTACCCGCACATGCGTCTATGGTAGCGTTTCCATCTATAACAGAAGCATTGTCCAATGATTCCAGCGCATCGCCATGGTACGAATCACTGAATGGTCCATGGAAGTTTGCCTTTGCGGAGACACCGGAGCAACGGATTGCATCCTTTTATGAGAACAACTATGACGCCAGTGACTGGGACGAGATCGCTGTTCCTTCCAACTGGCAGCTACAAGGTTACGATTATCCTCAATATACGAATATGACGTATCCGTGGGTCGAGCGCGAGCCTGAATTGAAGCCACCCTTTGCACCAACAACTTATAATCCGGTGGGTTCGTACATCCGCACGTTTACTGTTCCTGCGGACTGGAAAGACCGGCCTGTCCTGCTGCACTTTGAGGGCGTTGAATCTGCCTTCTATGTATGGGTCAACGGGGAACTCGTCGGTTATAGCGAAGACACGTTTACACCCGCAGAATTTGATATCACCTCATATCTGACGGAAGGTGAAAACAAGCTGGCTGTGGAGGTATATCGCTGGTGTGATGCGAGCTGGCTGGAAAATCAGGATTTCTGGCGGCTAAGCGGCATATTCCGTGGTGTATACCTGCATTCACCTTCCCCGGTTCAGATCGCCGATTTCTTTGTTCGCACTGAACTGGATGATGCCTATCAGGATGCGGAGCTGCTGTTGGATGTGAAATTATTCAATCATAATGCGGTGCAGACGACTGCCGGATTGTCCGTTCAGGCACAGCTCTATGATGCACAACAGCAGACTGTACTGAAGCAACCACTTACTGCGGCGGTCACTTTCCAGGGCGAGGATGAACTTTCATTCCAGTTGTCAGCAGAGGTTATCAATCCGCTTCTATGGAGCGCCGAGACCCCCCATCTATATACACTTGTGCTGTCCATTCAGAATGAATCGGGCGAAATACTGGAGGCTGTTCGCAGCCGGATCGGATTCCGCAAGTTTGAACTGAAGGATGGCCTGATGCAAATCAACGGCAAACGCATTGTGTTCAAGGGCGTCAATCGTCATGAATTTTCCCCGGATAAGGGTCGAGCCATTGGTCGGGAAGACATGATCCGTGACATCGAGTTGATGAAATCCTATAACGTTAACGCTGTGCGTACATCCCATTATCCGAATCAGTCACTCTGGTACGAACTGTGTGATGAATATGGCCTCTATGTCATTGACGAAACGAATCTGGAGACTCACGGTACCTGGGATTATGGGCAAAAGGAAATGAATGAAAACAATATTCCCGCAAGTAAGCCGGAATGGCGTAGTAACGTAATAGATCGCTGTAACTCGATGTTCCAACGGGACAAAAACCATCCGTCCGTTATTATCTGGTCTCTGGGTAATGAATCCTTCGGCGGCGATAACTTCATCGCCATGTACGATTATCTGAAACAAGTCGATCCGACCCGTCTCGTTCATTATGAAGGGACTTTCCATTATCGCCCTTCTGATTCGGCAAGTGATATTGAATCCACAATGTATATCAGCCCACAAGATGTGGAGCAATACGCGCGCATGAAGGGTCCGAAGAAACCTTATATTATCTGCGAATACAGCCATGCCATGGGTAACTCTTGTGGAGGTCTGCATCTGTATTGGGATTTGTTCGATAAATATGATGTGTTGCAGGGTGCATTCATCTGGGACTGGGTCGATCAGTCCATTCGTACCACTACGGCAGACGGTGTAGAATATTTTGCTTATGGCGGCGATTTCGGTGAATCTCCTCATGATGGCAATTTCTGCGGAAACGGACTGATTCTGGCCGACAAGACAGTTACACCGAAGCTGGAAGAAGTGAAGAAATGTTATCAGAACGTTCGTATGGAAGCCATTGACGTCAAAGAAGGCTTGCTGCGCATTCGAAACCAGTTCCTGTTCACGGATCTGAGCGAATACTCACTGGTATGGACACTAGCACATAATGGCGTGTCTGTAGAGAACGGCACGTTGGACATCGCGGTACCTCCTGGCGAATCGACTGAAGTCCGTATCCCTTACACACCATCATCCGATCTGTTCAAAGAAGCGGTATTGACTGTATCTCTGGTAACCAAAGTTGCAACCAAATGGGCAGGAACAGGTCATGAAATCGGCTGGGATCAGTTCGTGGTATCTCCGCGATTGCGTCCAATCCAACTGGTACACCAAGGACAAGACAATTCGCCACAGGTACAGGATCTGCAAGATGAATTGAAAGTAGCTATAGGTCAAGTCACGTTGAGCTTTAACCCGACTACTGGCGCGTTGACGTCTTATCAGATCAATAATCAGGAGCAATTGCTGGCACCTGTCCGCCCGAATTTCTGGAGAGCCATGACAGACAATGATATGGGGAACCGCCTGAATGAGCGTTCTGCCTTCTGGAGAGATGCTCACGCTACCAGCAGATTAATTCGCTTTGAACACCATACAGACGAGCAAGGCATTCTAGTGACGAGCGATTATACGTGGGATCAACATCCGGGATGTACGCTGTCTATTACGTACCGAATTAGTCCGGATGGCGTGCTCGAAATCAGCCAAACTCTTATTCCAGGCGAGGGCCTACCCGATCTACCGGAATTTGGTATGCTGCTGCAACTGAATAGCAGCCTGGATACGATATCCTGGTACGGCAGAGGTCCGCATGACAACTACGCAGACCGTCTAACCAGTGCACGTCTTGGCTATTACACAGGTGCGGTTCGAGATCAATTTGTTCCATATCTGAAACCACAAGAGTGTGGTAACAAAACGGATGTACGCTTTGCCGAAATTACGTCAGCGGATGGTCAAAGTGGCCTTCATGTTGAAGCCAACATACCATTTGAAATCAATGCGTTGCCGTGGACACCGGAGGAACTGGAAGCAAACGACCATGTGTACAAATTACCTCAGAGTATACAGACTGTCGCTCGCATCAATTACAAACAAATGGGTGTCGGCGGAGACGATAGCTGGGGCGCACGTACCCATGCTGAATACACCTTGCCAGCCAACCGAGCGTATTACTTCACCTTTACGTTAAGACCTGTATAACATCAAGCAAGCACTGCTGGCAGCATGCCGACAGTGCTTTTTTTTGTTGGGGCAGTGAGTAGTGAGAGTTTGAAGTTTTCCATGGGAACATTATAATGAATGAGGTGCAAGAAAAGATCTTTATTAGCTATTACTCTATTACGAGGTGAGAATTTGCAATATCTGTTTATCACCCTCTTCATTCTTGGATTTATCGCATTTTTGGGATTTCTTATTCTGATGATCTTATCTATTCGCAAAGGTAATAGGTTACCGATCAGATTTATTTTTCTAACGACTTCCTGTTTTGCGATTGCTTCAATAGGTTTATATGGGATGCTGAATTTATCTTCGAACTCTACTCAGTCTGAAATAGATCAGGCGTTGGAACACGAATCAAGTGACGCTACAACAGAAAAAAATCCAGCAACTTCAACCCAGATTAAACTTTCGGGCCTCCACATGACTACCGATGAATTCCAAAACAAGTTTAATGGCGCCGTGGGCAAATACCGACTGAATGGTTTGAGTATTACCCGCTTGGATATGAAAGACTCTTCCGAGCAGGGCACTGGTACTTTCGAGTATGTATTCAATGACGAGTTGCGTTTGGTTGGTGCAGTGAATGCAGATAAGAGCATTCAGGAATTCAGGTTATACGCAACTGGCGATACGCGTAAACCAACAGGTGGAATTTATATGACTGCTATCGCCACACTCATTCTCACAACCAATAGTCAGTACTCGTATAACGATGCACAAGATGTCATTCAGGATATGCGTCTATTGGATCGCGACGTGAATCAGTCTGATTTTGATGGGGCGACAGTTCGCAACGGATTGGAATATCGCTTCAGCGTACAAGATCATGAACACTCTACTTTTGAAATAACTGTTGCGAAATAAGATGCGATTGTGCAAAAAGGTAAAAAGGCCGCTCCATGAAGGAACGGCCTAACGTGTGGTATGTACTATAGGAATGATTCAGTGTTTGCCACCAAACCAATGATGAACGCCTCCACCATGCGAGAGTTACTCAAAAGTTACAGTCTCGCTTTGATTGTTCCAACTCATTTTAAAGGTAATCGGGTCTTTCGTTTTCTCCGCCTCAGTAACCGTTCCCGACATACTGAACGGTACCCCTTGTTCCTCAAGCGCTTTTCCCTGTTGGTCTATATTACTGCCGGTAAGGTCAAACACAAAATCCTTTATACGCTTTTCATCACCTATATAAGTAATACTATAGTTCCCTGTTGATCTCTGAAGAGACACATCCCAGTTATCGCTCTTTCCGTGTAGCCTATCATCCGCACTACAAGCTGAGACAATAGATAAAATTAATATAGTACAAAGAATCAATGGCAATTTAAATAATTTCATAAAATCCCTCCAATATAATAAAATAACCATAAATTGAAAAATCAATCTCGAAAAACGGCTGATAAACCAATTGGCTAGATTATCAGATCAGAGCTAAGCTAGGTTACGTGTGAAAAATCATGTATGTGTTACCTATCTTGTATATCTATCGATGTCATCGCTCGCAGATTCGTGCTCTCTTCTATGATAGTCTTCATGCTGACGGACATCGTTCTTTAACTTCGCTAAGAATCCCCAGCCCATAAAGGCAAGTAACAGCACCGTAATCAGTGCATAAGCAAAGCTATATAAATTCATAAAAAAGTTGATAAATATTGCAGCGAGCATCAAGCCCAGAATCCATAATGTCCACTTCGTACCCTTTTTCAAAATCATTTCCTCCTCAAATAGTTCCTAATAAACCTTCTATGTATCCCTGTACATACGAAATCATAGAAACAAGGTTTCAATCTCAGGGCTCCAAATCTACATTTAGAGCGATTCCCAAATCATTTATAAGCATCAGTTCCCAGAGAAACATCTAATGTGCCAGACATCCCTTGAGCAGAAGAGGTACTCACATAATACCAACCCGTCGACAACGCTTTGTCACTATAATATGTATGCTCTTTTCCATCTGCCGGGACACTGCCAGACGTTATCTCGGTTCCACTAGTAGATCTTTTATTGATCGTAAATGTGAAGCGTTTCGAACCCCTGTTTTTAAAACTCACTTTCACATAACTAAATCCTGCCGGAATATTAAACCGATGCGTATTTGTAGTACCTGCGAAATCCTCATTATTAATTACTGTTAATGGAGTTGATGGAGTACTTCTAGGTTCAGTTGCTAATCTCCCTTCAGAATTAGAAGTGAAATTATAAATTAAGATAATAACAGCAATAGAAACCAAAACTGCTAATATCATTTTTCTAATATGTTTCATGATATATGCCCTCCATATCTCTTGATACTAATTTTGATTATACAAATACTCAACAACACAAAAACCACTCCCTAATAATTTCCAAGAAGTGGTTTTTGTATTATTTATAATTTGTATCAGTGACTGCTTCACCAATTCTCGTCACATCGTAACGAGAATTCACTCTGCCAGGCACATGATGCTTTAAAGGTTTTTACACCTTTATTACATCATGCCGCCCATTCCACCCATACCGCCCATGTCAGGCATTCCGCCACCAGCACCTGCAGGTTCTGGTTTGTCAGCGATAACTGCTTCAGTAGTCAGGAACATTGCAGCTACGGAAGCCGCGTTTTGCAATGCATAACGAGTTACTTTCGCAGGGTCAACGATACCAGCTTCGATCATGTTAACCCACTCGCCAGTTGCAGCGTTGAAGCCGATGCCTGTTTGTTCTTTTTTCAGACGTTCCACGATTACGGAACCTTCTTCGCCAGCGTTAGCTGCGATTGTGCGGATTGGTGCTTCCAGAGCACGCAGGACGATGTTTACGCCTGTTTGCTCGTCACCGGACAGAGCTACAGCCGCAACCGCGCTATATACGTTCATGAGCGCTGTACCACCACCGGATACGATACCTTCTTCAACCGCTGCGCGAGTTGCGTTCAGGGCATCTTCGATGCGAAGTTTGCGTTCTTTCAATTCTGTTTCAGTAGCCGCACCAACTTTGATTACTGCTACACCGCCGGACAATTTAGCCAGACGCTCTTGCAGTTTCTCTTTGTCGAACTCGGAAGTTGTTTCTTCCAATTGTGTACGGATTTGGCTAACACGTGCATCGATATCGGATTTGTTACCAGCACCGTCAACGATGATTGTGTTTTCTTTGGTTACGCGGATTTGACGAGCTGTACCCAGTTGTTCCACAACAGCGGATTTCAGGTCCAGACCCAGTTCTTCCGTGATCAATTGGCCACCAGTGAGGGCAGCGATGTCTTGCAGCATTGCTTTACGACGGTCACCGAATCCTGGAGCTTTAACAGCTACAGCATTGAATGTACCACGCAATTTGTTAACAACCAGCATAGCCAATGCTTCGCCTTCGATATCTTCAGCGATCAATACCAGCGGTTTGCCTTGTTGAACGATTTTCTCAAGCAATGGCAAGATATCTTGCGTGCTGGAGATTTTTTTGTCTGTGATCAAGATGTACGGATTGTCCAAAACAGCTTCCATTTTGTCCGTGTCTGTGATCATGTAAGGAGAGATGTATCCACGGTCGAATTGCATACCTTCAACCACTTCAAGCTCTGTAGCGAATCCTTTGGATTCTTCTACAGTGATTACGCCATCTTTACCTACTTTTTCCATAGCTTCAGCGATCAATTCGCCTACTTCTTCGTCAGCTGCAGAGATTGCTGCAACTTGTGCGATGGATTGTTTGGAATCGATTGGTTTGGAGATGGATTGCAATTCAGCAACCGCAGCTTTAACCGCTTTGTCGATCCCTTTACGGATACCGATTGGGCTAGCGCCTGCAGTTACGTTTTTCAGACCTTCTGTGATCAGCGCTTGCGCCAATACAGTTGCTGTTGTAGTACCGTCACCGGCAACATCGTTGGTTTTTGTTGCTACTTCTTTAACCAGTTGTGCACCCATGTTCTCGAATGCATCTTCCAGTTCGATTTCTTTAGCAATGGTTACACCATCGTTAGTGATGAGCGGGCTTCCGAATTTTTTCTCCAGAACCACGTTACGGCCTTTAGGACCGAGTGTTACTTTTACTGCATTAGCCAATGCGTCCACACCACGAAGCATGGAGCGACGAGCGTCTTCACTGAATTTAATGTCTTTAGCCATGTTAAGAAAACCTCCCTAGTTTTTGTTGGAAAATGGTCGTGCTATGTCGTGCTATATGGTTCGGTTATCCGATTAAATTTGAATTAGTCGAGAATCGCGTGAATATCGCTCTCTTTCATAATCAAATATTCTTTACCTTCGAATTTGATTTCTGTACCGGCATATTTGGAGAAAATAACGCGATCTCCTTCTTTCACTTCCAGAGCTACACGTACGCCGTCTTTCAATACTCCAGCACCAACTGCAATGATTCTACCCTCTTGCGGTTTTTCTTTGGCGGAGTCCGGGAGTACGATCCCGAAAGAAGTTGTTTGTTCTTGCTCCAGTGGTTCTACCAATACGCGTTCACCTAAAGGTCTGATCATGAAAAATAGCCTCCTTTTGAAATTATATAACGTTACATTGTAGGTTGTAGCCATATGTATTAGCACTCGACAGTGTTCAGTGCTAACAACCAACTTTATGATACTCAACTTGAAGCATGATTTCAAGTCCTTTTGACGAATTCCTGCGAGAATTTACGTTGAATTTACACAAACATAGCCAAATTACACCCGCTGTGCCTGGTTCTATGTTGCAATTCACTAATCTTATTCTACGAAATTGTTTAACCCTTCTGCAACGTTAACAGACAGTCCCTTCCCCATTGTATCCATTGTTGAACATAATATGCCTGCTTGTCCTGTCCTGGTGGTCGGCAGTCTACAGAAATAGCCCGGATAAGAACAGAACGTCTTTTCCGGGCACATTACAGCTTATCCTTATTCAGCCCACATGTTTCTTATCCTCGGCACGAACGTAGCGGGATTCGATCTCTTCGTCGGCTGCAAGCTGCTTGCGATATACGATTGCGGATAATAACACACTGATCTCATATAACAGGAGCAAAGGAATCATCACCAGCAGATCAGATATAAAGTCTGGAGGTGTAATGACCACTGCAATGAAGATCAGAACAAAATAAGCAACTCTGCGCATCTTGCGAAGACGAATTGGATTCAGAATCCGCAGCCCTGTCAGAAACATAATAAGTAAAGGAAGTTCAAATAACAGGGACACAGGCAGCACAATGCCAAACAGGAAGCTGAAATACTGCTTCATCCCGTAGGTCTCCACAAGCCCCATCTTCTCCGTTATCGCTGTTGTGAAGGCAAGTGCCATTGGAAAAATAACATAATACGAGAAAGCCATTCCTGTCAGAAATAAGAGAAACACATAGGGCACATACTTCAGCGTCGCTTTTCGTTCGCGCGGCTTTAGCCCTGGACTAACAAACTTCCAGATCTGATACACCGTAAATGGAAGTGTAATTATAAGTGAAAACAGCCCTGCAATCTTCATGTAGATGCCAATCCCGTCCCAAAACGAGAAGGCATGTAACACAAAACCTTTTGCCGACTCTGACTTGGTCAGATATTGGTATACCGGGTCCGCCACAAAAAATCCTGCAATCAGTCCCAGCACAAAAATGCTTAGTACATAAATCAGCCGCTTGCGCAGCTCACTCAGATGTTCCGTAATCGACATTTCTTCCATTTGCTGCGTCATGCCTGCCCCCCATTATTGCCAGCTTAAAATACAAAACCCTTCCGGCAGGAAGGGATTTCTCTTTCATTGCCGTCAAGATTATTCCGGCAGGCGTTTATCAGCAGGCTTGTCTGCAGGTGTGCTCTCAGCTGCCAGCGGTTTCGCCTTCTCCTGCTCTTTGCGATTGGACGAGTCATCCTCAGAGATAATCTCGCGAGCGCCTTCTTTAAATTCACGGAAGGTACGCCCAACTGCACGTCCCAGTTCCGGAAGTTTGTTGGGTCCAAACAACAACAATGCAATCACGGCCAGCAAAATAAAACCCGTAGGTCCAATGGAACTAAACATTGATATTCCTCCTCGTCTCAAGCTTCGAAGATGCACATACTTGGCCAGATGTTCATAGATGTCTCTGCTGCGTTCTTAATTTAAGCCCATCATACCATAGATGTAACCACTTACATAACCCGCAAAATTCACAAATAAGAGATGTCACTAGAACAATCTAACAACAGTCATGGCTAATCGGATATCTTGCCCCAGAGTCCATGCTCGATTATTGCTTGAACTGACCCGTAACCATCAGCAGCGCTTCCGGAAGCTGATCCATAATGGCAGCCAGATGTTCGTGCACACCCTTTGGTGTACCTGGCAGATTAACAATCAGCGTACGTCCACGAATGCCACATACCCCACGGAACAGCATTGCAGAACGGTTTTTGCTCATTACACTGTACCGCATGGCCTCTGCCATCCCGGGAACTTCCCGCTCAATTACGCGCCGGGTCGCTTCCGGAGTAATATCACGAATGGCCAGCTCCGTTCCACCGGTAGTCAGTACCAGATCGGCGTGAAAATAATCCGTCATCTCAATCAAAGCCGCAATAATCTCATCGGGTTCATCCGGAACGATACGGTACTCCACGATTTGACCACCCAGCTCTTCTTCCACCAGCTCCCGAATGACTTGTGCACTCGTATCCTCACGTTCCCCGCGGGCTCCTTTGTCACTGGCTGTCAGGATTGCTGTTCTCCACACCATAAAGATCACCCTTCTCCTCTATGAAAATAAATATTGCCTATCGGCTGTAATCACCGTTTTTGCCACCACTCTTGGAATTCAACATGGTTGGACCGATAATCATATCTTTTTGCATGGCCTTGCACATGTCATAGACCGTCAGTGCTGCAGCTGAGGCAGCCGTGAGCGCCTCCATCTCAACACCCGTTTTGCCTTCGGTTTTGACAGTAACTTCAATGTGCAATTCATCCACTCCATTATCATGAAAACGAATATCCACACCCGTCAGTGCCAGCGGATGGCACATCGGAATCCAATCCGACGTTTTCTTCGCGCCTTGAATCCCGGCAATCTGAGCCACAGCCAGAACATCACCTTTGCCGATTCTGCCCTCCCGAATCGCTTCCAGTGTATCTGGATTCATCGTCACTTTCGTTACGGCCACAGCCGTACGTACGGTAATTTCCTTACCTGAAATATCAACCATCCGGGCCCGCCCCTGTTCATTAAAATGGGTCAGTTTTCCACCCGAAGCCTGGCCGTTGTTCACTTCTGAACTCAATCACATCACAACCCTTTATTCGATATGTAATATACCTTCGGTTGTTATCAACAGATCAATCCGCAGATCGAGCAGGTCCATCGGGATATCCTCTTGTAACTGACCCGGCAATACCATCGCAGCCATCAACGGTTTCTTGCCCATCATCACACATGTTGCTGCAAGCGTCTCGGCAAAACGATCATAATAACCGCCACCATAACCAATACGCCCGCCATGGAGATCATAACCAAGTCCCGGTACCAATATGAGATCGATATCCGGCCAATCATCAGGCGTCAGGACTTCACAGGAATCCTTGGGTTCCGGTATCCCCCATATGCCTGGCTCCAGATCTTGTTCTCCGGCCACCCGCCGTAACTCCATTCGAGGTGGATTCGCCAAGACTTTTGGTGCAAACATCACATCTCCATGATTCCAGCCCTCTTGAAACAGAAAAGCTGTGGACGCTTCGCTTCCATAGGACAAATAACTGAATATGACGAGTGGTTTGTTCACAACCTTGCTCTTGGCCTGTCTAAGGCGCTTCAGCTCCCGCTTCACTCCAGCGTTAATCTTAGTCATCGCCTGCTGATGCATGCTTGCATCCATCAGATCACGGCTCTGTCTCAGTCTGGATCGAAGCTGACTTTTCAGTTCCGCATGATCCTGCATATCCTTGAATAACCTCCTGTTGATAGGGAAGGTAGAAAAAAGCTCTCATTAAAAAAAATTATATGTTATGACCAGTTGTCATCTTGTTGAAAGGGTTAAAATGATTCATTTTCTGCAAAATCCTCATGTAATAACATGCCTTCTTTCAGTTTATCATTGATTGATCAAAAAGACTACATACCCCATGCGTTCCCAATCGGTGCAATTGCTCTGTATTTCATGTAAACTGGGATATAGTTGTCATATCAAGAACTGGACCTATGGAGGAACTTAATTTTATGCTGCTGCAAGTATCCGGAATTATCAAACGTTTTGGTGTCGATCCAATCCTGGACGGCGTGAACTTACAAATATTAGAACGCGAGCGCATCGGCCTCGTTGGCGTAAACGGTGCAGGGAAATCCACTTTGCTCAAAATTGTAGCCGGTGAAATGTCCTATGACGGAGGACAGATTTTCAAGTCCAAAGAAACAACGCTCGGTTACCTCGCTCAGAACAGCGGGCTGCAATCCGATCGCAGCATCTGGGAAGAAATGATGAACGTCTTCGCTCACCTGACACAGGCTGAAGCTGATTTGCGTCAGATGGAACGCGATATTGCCGACCCTGCCCAGATGGAAGATGAGAAAAAGTATGCTGACCTGCTGGAACGTTATGCGAAACGCTCCGATTGGTTCAAGGACCATGGCGGTTATGAGATGGAAACCCGCATTCGCAGCGTACTGCACGGGATGGGATTCGGCGAATTTTCGCCAGACACCCCCATTGCAACTCTGAGCGGCGGGCAGAAGACACGCCTTGCCCTTGCTCGTATTTTGCTTCAGGCACCTGATCTGCTCATGCTGGACGAGCCTACCAACTATCTCGACATCGCCACCCTTACATGGTTGGAAGATTATCTGAGAGGTTATTCAGGCGCACTGCTCGTGGTATCCCATGACCGGTACTTCCTTGATCGACTCGTAACAACCATCGTTGAGATCGAACGTCACCGCTCCAAAAAATATACGGGAAATTACAGTCGTTATATGGAGCTCAAAGCTGCCGAGTATGAAACTCAGATGAAGCAATATGAGAAACAACAGGGTGAAATCTCCAAGATGGAAGATTTTGTCCAGAAAAACATTGTACGTGCTTCGACGACCAAACGGGCGCAAAGCCGGCGCAAAGCCCTCGACAAAATGGAGCGGCTTGATAAACCGATGGGAGATCTGAAAAAAGCCCATTTTTCCTTCGAAACTGCCGTGATGTCAGGCAAGGAAGTGCTTCGAGTGGATCAGCTGTCCGTCGCTTATGACGAGGCTTCTCCATTGTTCCGCAACGTATCCTTCGATCTGCGGCGTGGGGAAACGGTTGCTCTGATTGGTCCAAACGGTATAGGTAAATCCACCATGCTGAAGTGCCTCACTGGAAGTTTACGTCCGGTGACCGGGGAGATCCAATGGGGAACAAAAGTGCAGATCGGCTATTATGATCAGGAACAGACTGGGCTCAATCCGTCCAACACGGTTCTGGAAGAACTGTGGAGTGCCTATCCCGGGATGGAAGAAGCACGCATTCGGACCGTACTGGGGAACTTTTTGTTCAGCGGTGACGATGTGCTCAAGAAAATCTCCTCCCTCAGCGGCGGTGAGAAAGCACGTGTCTCTCTCTCCAAGCTGATGCTGAAGGAAGCCAACATGCTCATTCTGGATGAGCCTACGAACCATCTCGACCTGTTTGCCAAAGAAGTGCTGGAAGCGGCATTAATGGATTATGAAGGCACCCTGCTATTCATCTCCCATGACCGGTACTTCCTCAACAAAATGGCTGAACGCATTGTAGAGCTTCATCCAGGTGGAACGGAACACTATCTCGGAAATTATGATGATTATGTGGAGAAAAAACAGGAGCTTGAGGACATCGCACGTGAAGCTGCTGAAGCACGTCAGGCTTCATCCAAGAACTCGTCCAAATCCGATCTGAACACAGCCACAACCGAAAAATCCGGAGCGGCTTCATTCGAAGCGGAAAAACAGGCGAAGCGTGAAGAGCGTAACCGGCAACGCAAGCAGGAAGCTCTGGAACAACAGATTGCGGAGTTGGAAACGAAGATTACCGAACTTGAGACACAGATGGCTCTGCCTGAAATCTATCAGGATTATATGAAGCTGCAAGAACTCCAGCAACAATCGGAGGAACACAAAGCAGAACTCACCAAGGCATACGAGGACTGGGAAGAACTAGCTATGGAATAGTACGAATAGTACAGACTCAGATCATGGCTTGATCGGCTCCATGCAAGTATAGTTGTACCACCGGCTGATTCCTTATTGGGATCAGCTTTTGTTTGTTGAGGATGAGTATTGAAGCTATGCACCTTATGTTCTTTATGTTCCTTGAGATTGAACTCTAACATACGGAGGTTAGGGAGCTGTTTTGACTTTTGTCAAATTTACTCGAATGTAGAGAAATATTTTTATCCATCTGCCCCTCACACTTATCCACAAGAAAGCAAGATAGCAAGCACATTAATAAGCTTAATTATACAGCGGTAGAATAGCCTTTTACACACAAAAACCATATTTATCCACCAAGTTATCCACTTTATCCACAACTTTGTGGATAGTAAAGAGTCATTCTATCCCCTAAACCCTTTTCCTTTCGAAAACTATACTGGTTTGGCTTTATCCTAGTTACCCACAATTTTCACTGGATATGTGGATAACTATAGTCACACCTTGACAAATGCATCCTTCCACTCCTCAATGTTCCTCCATAATAAGACAAAAGCAGACCTTTGTCATTCAAGGCCTGCCCGTCATTTATTTACTATATGCCATGCATATTTACATCAAATCGCAATTGCTACTATTGCCGCTGTAGATGCGATCTGGCAAAGATGTTTTACGCATGTGCTTCTTGTTCATGCTGTTCGGAAGACTCCGCCTTAAGCCCAGCAGCATTACAAGCCGCTACATAAGCCAAACCGGCAGCCATGACGATATCATTATGTGTTGCTGTTCCCCGGAACTCACGTCCTGCACGCTCCACGGTAACTACAGCTTCTGCACTTGCACCCTCTCCACCACTCAAGGCATGCATCTCCATATCTACAAATGCAATATCATCGGAAATACTTTGACCAATCGCACGGATGGTTGCATCCACGGGTCCACCGCCAACAGCAGAGTAAGAATGTTCTCCAGCGCTTGTGCGAATGCGAACGGCGGCCATTCGATCCGTCATACTGCCCGCCGTCACCTGCAATTCAACCAGTTCATAGTCCTGTGCAGGAATATTCATGGTCTGGCTAACCATCTGTAATAACTGGTCGTCACTGACCACTTTTTGCTGGTCTGCGGTTTCTTTAAATACCTCATACAATTGCTCCATCTGTTGCTCATCCGGCTCAAAACCATATTTGCGAACCCGGTCCTTCAGGGCGTGACGACCGGAGTGTTTGCCCAGAATAATCATGCTGCGTGGGATACCCAGCGCTTCCGGGTCCATAATCTCATAGGTGCTCCGATTCTTCAGCAGACCATCCTGATGGATGCCGGATTCATGCTGGAATGCATTACGTCCTACCACTGGCTTGTTGTACGCAATCGGGAAGTGCATCGCACGGCTGATCTGACGTGAAGTCTCATACAGCTGATTCAGCTTAATGTTCGTCGTTGCACCAATTGCGTCTCCCCGAGTCTCCAGCGCCATAATCAGCTCTTCCAGTGCACAGTTCCCCGTCCGTTCTCCGATACCATTGATGGTCACTTCAATCTGGGTAGCCCCATTGGCAATCGCAGCCAAACTATTGGCTACGGCCAGGCCCAGATCATTGTGACAGTGAGCACTATAACGAACCTGATCGCCGCCTCTTGCACCCTCACGCACCCGGCGGAACATCTCGCCATACTCATGTGGCAGGGCATAACCGACCGTATCCGGCAGATTGATAATGCTCGCTCCAGCTTCAATGGCGACTTCAACCATTTCAATCAAATCGTCCATCTTGGTACGGGCAGCGTCCATGGCTGTGAACTCTACAATGTCCGTGAACTGTCGTGCATAAGACACCATCTCACGGGCCGTGGCCACCACTTCACTACGCGGACGACGCAACTGATGCTCAATATGAATATCCGAAGAAGAGATAAACAGGTGAATTCGGCGTCGTGCTGCATCCGCCGTTGCTTGAACTGCTGCATCGATATCACCTTTGACCGCACGCGCGAATCCGCAGATCTCCACGTTCTGCAACTGTCTCGAAATCGCCTGAACCGCCGCGAACTCACCTGGACTGGAGATCGGGAATCCAGGCTCAATGACGTCGATACCCAGAGAAGCCAGTTGGTGTGCCAATTCAATTTTTTGCTCGGGTTGCAGACTTGCCCCTGGTGCCTGTTCTCCATCACGCAGCGTTGTATCAAAAATCTCAATCATGCGTTTGTTATTAATTGTTGTCATATCCATCAACCTCCATCAAATTTTTATAAATAGTTTCGTTACGATCCACGTGCCACAAGAACATCCGCTAATCGCCGAGTTGTTATATATTTTGTTTGTAAATGCGTATGTTGTTTGTAGCTTAGTCCTGAGTGATCATTAAAGCCTGATGAATGTTTAGTGCCTATACTTGTTGTTCAATGTTCATTACTCGTTCGTTGTATATCCCGCTTACCCTCATGACAGAGTGTACGTCGACTTACACCCTGATCCTCTGACTTTTCAATCCCCATATGGTTCTTCCCATGCCCACCCTGCTGCCGGCAGCAAACACAAATAACCCGCCATCTCATATAAGAGACGGCGGGTTATTATCCCCTCCGCGGTACCACTCTCGCTTGATGGGCCAGGCTTGCGCCGGACTCCATCCACCTCGTCGTCTCCGATCCGCTGGATGTGCGTACACGCACGACAACAATGGAATTCGGAGAAACACCCTATAACGGGGGTTAACCGTTGCTGTGTAACACATGTTGTTGTCCATCAGGACAACTGGACGATTGATATCGTCCCCACGCTTCCACAACTCCGTTCCCGGGCGAGATTCGAATGATTCCAGCCACTGCGTCGCACCACCCCGCAGCTCTCTGAGCGCTTTATCGTTCTACTGCTCCCGTTCATCACATTTATAATATGACCTAACTTCATTCATCTTTATTTTGAAAATCAAAAAAAGCCTGCCACCTCATGCAATAATGCAAGAGACGACAGGCTGTTCACCTTCGCGGTACCACTCTTGTTGACTTCCTTCCTGTTCATTCAAGACAACCCATGAATGCTTTCGCATATCCGGATCACTTGAAGCAGCCTGAAAGCCCCCTCAGTTATTGTCAGTTGATCCTTCTAATAACGGTCCTACCGACAACGGCCCATTCACGGAGGCAACCCGTAACCATGTACTTTGGGCCATGATTGGCCTTCGGATTCTCCCAGGGAGTCACCGTGTTCCATCGTTCCGCTTCCAGGTGAGTTTCAGGTTTCCTTCGACTGCGTTGCACCATACCGCAGCTCTCTAAGACCGGGATTGACCTTACTATTCCTGTTCATCGCGTTTATCAGTTCAGGAAAATAACTTCCTGTTTAAATTTGTAACTAATATACATTCTTCACATGCAGGCTGTCAACTCTTAATCTCAAACAGCCTGTTTATATAAACTATAAGTGCGTGTTCAAAAAGATCGGTTTTCAGTACCGAGAAGATGGGATGAAGCTAGAAATGGAGTAGCGGAGCGTAGTCAAAACTACGTGAGCAACTACAATGTTTCCGAAGAAAACATACTTCGTAAGCCTCCCCCTTATTTCGGCTGAATTCCATCTTCGATGCTGGTGATGCCGCTAGGCATCATTCGTAATCAAAAGCGGGCTTTTTGAACAACCTCTATAAGGACTGAACGGACCATGCCTCCAGGGAAAGCCCCGGATCTGCCTTCGCATCAAATTCAGCAATTTCTCCCCGCTGCCATTTCAGATACGCAGCCGCTCCTATCATGGCCGCGTTATCCGTACAATATTCCATTGGCGGGATTAACAGTTCAAGCCCTTCCTTCGTGCATCGCTCCTGTAATGCCGAGCGTAACCCCCGGTTAGCTGCAACACCACCGCATAATAACAGTTGTCGTGAACCATATTCACGAACTGCTCTAACGGCTTTTTCCACCAACACTTCAACAACAGCTTCCTGGAAACCACGTGCAACCGCAGACGGCTCCAAGGTTTCTCCTCGCATTTTGGCCTGATTGAGCACATTCAGTACAGCAGACTTCAGACCACTGAGACTGAAATCGTACGAACCCGCTTCCAGCCATACCCGTGGTAATGGCACTACATCCTCCGCTTCAGACGCCATCCGGTCCACATGTGGGCCACCCGGATAAGGACAACCCAATGCACGTGCTACTTTGTCATACGCTTCGCCTACAGCATCATCACGTGTACGACCAATCAGTTTGAACTTGCCCTCGGATTCCATATGCACGAGTTCTGTATGTCCACCGGATACGACCAGTGCCATCGCTGGATATTGCAGTTCATGAGTAAGTCGGTTGGCATAGATATGCCCCGCAATATGATGTGTGCCAATGAGTGGTTTGCCCAGTGCCATCGCCATCGTTTTGGCCGCAACGATACCCACCAGCAGTGCTCCGACAAGCCCTGGCCCCTGTGTTACGGCGATTGCACTTAGATCACGTGGACGAATGCCGGACTGTTCGATCGCTTGTTCCAGCATCAACGTAATGACTTCAACGTGTTTGCGTGAAGCCACTTCAGGTACCACTCCACCAAATGCCTTATGCGTCTCGATCTGACTTGAGATCAGATTGGACAGCACTTCTCTCCCATCCTTAACAACAGCTACCGATGTTTCATCACAGCTTGTCTCCACCGCCAAAATGTAGGATGGTGCAGAATTTATTTTTTCATTAAGTTCGTTCATGAATCCAGTACGCTTCCTTCCTCTTCGCCGCTCCGGCCTGCAGACGGCAAGTTCGCCCACATAATCATCGCATCTTCCCCATTATCGGAGTAATACCCTTTACGAAGACCCGCCGATTCAAACCCTTTTTTCTGATATAAACGCTGAGCAATGCTGTTCGAGACTCTTACCTCCAGCGTCATTCGTTCCATCCCGAGATAAGCCGCTGTACTCATTAATTCATCCAGTAACTTTTCGCCAAGCTTGCGTCCACGATACGCGCCTCTGACTGCAATATTGGTAATATGGGCTTCATCCATGATGGTCCACATACCTGCATAGCCAATGGCTTTTCCTTCTAATTCCATTACCATATATTTAGCAAAATGATTGTGTGTCAATTCATTTTGAAATGCTTCTTCCGTCCAGGGCAGGGTAAAGGCCTCATGTTCAATCTCCATCACATCGGGAATATCCGCGAGTGTCATGAACCTGAACTGAAGCGTTGCTTCCTGCTTATTATTCGCCACATTGTCCATCTGCTTCCCCTCCCCTTTAGTGCGTGTTCAAAAAGACCGGTTTTCAGTACCGAGAAGATGGGATGAAGCTAGAAATGGAGTAGCGGAGCGTAGGAAAACTACGTGAGCAACTACAATGTTTCCAAAGGAAACATACTTCGTAAGCCCCCCGCTTATTTCGGCTGAATTCCATATTCGATGCTGATGATGCCACCAGGTATCCTTCGTAATCAAAAGCGGACTTTTTTTGAACAACCTCTTTTAGCCTTTGCGCAGCAGATTGGCTTCCGCTTCAGACAACTGGGTGTAGTTCGGCACCAGTGCATGCACGTCATCACGCTGACCTGCAAGCAGCTTGGCGGCGCCAAGGCGCCCAACCCAGCGGCCTTCCAGCTCATAAGGTACGAGCTGGAGTGCCGTTCCTGCGGGGCAGCGAAGCTCCGCGGCTGCCGCAGCATGAGGGCCCGTCTCGCCGACGATCCAGACGGCTGCGGGCCGCTCTTCCGGCGCCGCCTCCGCCATGCGGGCGGCGAGATCTTCCAGCCATCCGTCCATCTTGCGGATGGCATCAGGCGCCAAACGCCGGGGCGCATCGCTCCCGGCGGAGGCAAACAGCGCGGTGCACGCTTGACCGCGCCGTGCATCCACAAGCGGAACGATCCAGTGGACAGGGGCAGCACCTGTGCTGCCCTGGTCCGCGGATGGCGTTCCGCCAGCCCCTGCTGCGGCATCCTCTGTCGCAGCTTCCGCCTTGGCGGCAAGGCCGCTGTGCCAGCCGCCCCAGGCGATGGCCTGAAGGCTGGACACCCCGGCTACGGGGATGTCCCACGCCCAGGCCAGTGTCTTCGCCGCGGTCACCGCAATGCGGATGCCCGTGTACGAGCCTGGGCCAACGCCAACGGCAATGCCGTCAAGTTGCCCAGGCTGTGTGTTGCTGGCGGACAGCAGCTGTTCCATCACCGGTACAACGTGTACCGAATGGTTGCGCTCAGCCCGTTCATTGCGCTCTTCCAGAAGCGCATGATCTTCCATCATCGCAGCTGCCATCACTGCGGTGGATGTATCCAACGCCAAAAACCGCTGACGCGGCTCTTTTTGTAAATCTTCCATCATCATTTGACTCCATTCTGTCTGAACTGTCGGCACATGGCTGCATAAGTCTCGCCGTACCCATCCAGTGTAATCGTTCGATCCTCCAGGCCCGTTGTTTCAATCTGCACATGCAAATGCTCTTGCGGCAGCAATTCGGGAATGATACTCGACCACTCCACCAGACTGACTCCGGCTCCATAGAAATATTCATCAAGTCCAAGCTCATCCGCTTCTTCCAGCGATATGCGATATACATCCATGTGATATAAAGGTAGACGCCCTTCGTACTCCTTGATTAGTGTGAATGTAGGACTACTTACCACATCACGTACACCCAAATGCCAGGCAAATTTCTGTGAAAATGCCGTTTTTCCCGCGCCCAAATCACCATCCAAAGCAATCACCATGCCGGCGTTTGCCTGTCTGGCGAGTGCGAAAGCAAGTGCTTCTGTATCTGCAATGCCATGGGATTGATACACCCACTGCTCGTGCGTCTGATTCAATATTCGCCCCACCTTTGGCGGTCCAGCCGCCTGAGTTCACTTTGAACCTTATTATATCGGTCCCTTTCTTCCCCCGCAACATCCAAGGAGGCAAGCGGAAATATAACATGCATGATTAGTCATGTCTCAAAACTCGCTTCCTTCGAAGTTTCAGACACCTATTAGTAAAAACCAAAAAACCGGCACCTCTCGGTACCGGCCGTGATATGCATATATTTCAGCTTTTATTCATTCTCGAATGCTCAATAACTATATGCTACTTGTATCTACTCCTCCAAGCGGTCCACACGAACCGTCTGGGTATTTCCCGGTCTGCTGCCAACCTGAACGGTTGCCATACCATTGGCTTCATCCACATTCTCAATCCAGACTGGATCTCCCTCCAGCGTAACGGCAATGGTATCTTTGGAATCATAGATCGCTTTGGCGCGCTTCGCATCCATCATCTTATTCATACTCCCCTTCCGGATCTTCGTGGTCTTCCCTAATCATGGTGTCTGTTGTGCTATCACCAATATAACCGTTATCTTCCGTAACCTGCCCCCCGCCTAACCCTTCATTCACCATCCGGTCAATGTCGAGCATGAACGACTCCCGATCAAGGGGCAATTCTTCCGAAGTGACCGCTTCCCAGTTTACAGCTGCAGCAGGTGTATAGAATTCTTCAGCACTTTCGGCTTTGGCAAGAGGATACGGAGAAAATGCATGCTTGTGTGCTTCTTCCTCATCACGTCTGTTTTTCAATATTGCACCTCCCGGCATATGTGCTGCGAGAATAACTACCTATCCCATGCTCATCTTCCTGTCGAAATCCAAGCATGTTTCTGTTATCATCCCCGACTCTTGCTGAACCATACGAATTGTTCGTCTACAAGACGATTATCCCTTGCGCCAGATGCCCATACTATTGAATATAAATCCGTGTTCAAAAAGTCCGGTTTTAGTACCGAGAAGATGGAATTTTTGAACAACCTTTCGAAAGGAGCCGACCTATGCATACCGTCTGGAAAGGCGCAATCAGTTTTGGCCTTGTGCATGTCCCTGTCAAAATGTTCTCGGCTACCGAAGACAAAGACATCTCGATGCGCTATATCCATAAAGTCTGCGGCAGCCCGCTCGCTTATGTTCGTCAATGTCCATCCTGTGAAGTGGACGTGAAGTGGGAAGAGATTACCAAAGGCTATGAATATGAAAAAGGAAAGTTCGTACTCTTCGAGAAAGATGAATTGGAAGCGTTAAATGATTCCACCAGCAAAACCATTACCATCCTGGATTTTGTCGACTTGACCGAGATTGACCCAATATATTTTCAGAAAACATATTACCTTTCTCCCGATCAGGCTGGTGGAAATGCCTACCAGCTCTTGATGAACGCGATGCGGGATACCGGCAAAATTGGCATCGCCAAAATCTCCATTCGCTCGAAAAGCAGTCTGGCTGCTATACGTGTGCTGGAAGATTGCCTTTCCATGGAGACGATTTTCTATCCGGACGAGATTCGTCCTGTCTCCCAGGTGCCCAACTTGCCGGAAGTGCAGAACGTGAATGAAAAGGAACTCACGATGGCAAAGCTGCTGATTGATCAATTGTCCACACCTTTTGAACCCGGTAAATACACCGATGACTACCGCAGCAAACTGCTGGATCTTATCCAGCACAAAGTGGCAGGCGAAGAAATCAAGATTGCTCCAGCCAAACCTGAAGCCAATGTGATGGATTTGATGGCTGCCTTGCAGGCAAGTATCGAGGCCGTGAAGCCTATTCCGGCTGACCCTGGGACAACAACGGCCAAGCCTAAGAAACGTGCGCCACGAAAAACGCCTGCTCAAGCGGTTGCCGGAGGAGAATCCGATACACCTGCTGCACCAGCCAAAAGAAAAAAGGCGACACCCAAACCAAAAGTTTGAATGTCGCTAAGGCAAGACCGATTACGTTATATAACTCATGTAATGAGGTTTACTCCGATCCGGCTTCACAGTCGGATTTTTTGTTTTCAGAACTATTGAAGCAGTTCTTGTCAATAAAACTCCAGCTATAATTGTAAAATGCGATTGACGAAAGCAGATTTATATTTTATATTAACTTATGAAAAGTAACTTATTTATGAATATACAGTCACCCTGCAATTCTTCTTCAACAGCATGCCATTTAATAATCCGTTTTCAACGCATATAAACAATCAAACAAGAACCCATATTATCTATGATCAGGAGGAAACAATCATGAATACAACGTATCAAATCCCTGCCACAACCCATCTGGGTGAAGTGAGTCTCCGAATTATGAACCTGGACCGTTCGATTAAATTCTATACCGATGTGGTTGGATTGAAATTGCTGGAGCGGAGTGGCAAAGTGGCTACACTCACAGCCGACGGGAAACAGTCCCTGCTGCGATTGGAAGAACTGACGGATGGAATTACTCTGCCGGAACGCTCACACGCTGGCTTGTACCATTTCGCCATCCTGCTGCCTGACCGTAAGTCCTTGGGTCTTGCTCTTCGTAATCTGGCTGCATCCGGTATCGATATCGGCCAAGGCGATCACTTGGTCAGCGAAGCCTTCTATATCTCCGATCCCGATCAGAACGGGATTGAGATCTATGCTGACCGTGCACGTGATACCTGGAAACGGGATAGCGACAATAACTACGTAATGGCAAGTGATCCTGTTGATGTGGAAAGCCTGTTTGCCATATCGGAGAATGAACCTTGGCAGGGCCTGCCTGCTGGCACCGTTATTGGTCACGTACATTTCCACGTCCGCAGCCTGGAAGAAGCCCGCAACTTCTACACCGGCGTACTCGGTTTCGATATCGTGGGTAACTTCGCCAACATGTCAGCACTATTTGTATCCGCAGGCGGCTATCATCATCATCTGGGATTGAATATCTGGGCAGGAGTGAATGCACCTGTTAATCCAGATAACGCTACAGGAATTGACTACTTCACCATTGTCTACGCCACAAAGGATCACGTGGAACAAGCACTTGAACAATTGCGTCAATCCGGCGCAGTCGTTACACAAGTGGAGGGTACCTGGTTTACGGTAGACCCACAAAATATTCGTATACGTCTGACAACTGCGAACTGATTTTGTTTAGGCGTTACAATATGTTTGCTTAACCTCATTTTAGTAAGCCCGGGTAACTGATTTCTCTACATCACAGAGAGATCGGCTGCACGGGCTTTTTGAGTTGGCTTTTATAAAACTGGCACAATTGGTGCATTCTAACCAATACATAGACAAGATATGTTAAGGAGATACCTCATGATCGAAAAGGGACGTTTGACTGTTAGACAGCTCGCTTCACTCATGTTCCTGTGTACAATTGGGGAGCAGATTCTGGTCTTCCCTTCCATGATCACATCCTACGCTCATCAGGATGCCTGGTTATCAGCCTTATTGGGAGTCGCAGGGGGCCTTGGCATACTCTTCATTATGCTTGTTGCCTACAAACTGCATCCCCGGTTAAATCTGATTCAAAATGCCCTTCGAACACTGGGACCCTGGATCGGGACCTTGTTTGGCTCTTTTTATCTCTTTTATTTCCTGATCAGTACCTCAACGTTCATTAGGGAGATTGGCGATTTTATGTCTACCCAGATCTTGCCGGAATCTCCATTACTGATTCTGCATTTGGTTTTTATGTGTGCGCTTGTCTGGGGACTTCTGTCCGGTCTGGAGAGCATTGGTAAAACTGCAGAGGTCTTTCTTCCTCTGATCGTGTTGTTCCTGCTTATTCTGACGGTGTGTCTAATCCCCCATGTACGTTTGGCCAACATCCAACCTGTGCTGGCACAAGGATTTCTCGATCCATTCAAAGGTTTTGTTGCTGTACTCACATATCCCTACTGTGAGCTATGCATCTTCATGATGCTCTTTCCATACACAAAAAATGAGCCCCATCTGGAGAAGGACATCCTGTTAGCAGGGATGATTGGCGGATTGTTACTCACACTGACGCTAAGTATGTGTCTGCTCGTTATGGGACCATGGATGACCCAGCATCACTGGTTCGCTTCATTCAACCTTTCACAGAAGATCAATATCGGAAACTTTGTGCAACGCATCGAAGCCTTCATAGCATCGGTCTGGATTATCGCTGTTTTCTTCAAAGCCACCCTGTTCTTCTACGGTTTTGTCCTGGGCGTCGCTCACCTGTTTCGCTTGTCCAGTCACCGTTCTCTGATCCTGCCGGGTGCCATGCTTATTCTCGCCATGTCTATTCTAATCTCTCCGAACGAGCACTTTTATCTCAAGGTCGTTATTCCCTATTGGATTGATTGGGATCTGACCTGTGGCATAGCACTTCCGTTACTGCTCATTTTGGTGCATCATATGAAATCCCGTTTTCAAAAAATATAACTAAATTCCGAATTAACCTGCGCTAATTGGTTGATACGAGAGAGGAGTTCCCCATGTTCAAACCTTTGATTCCATTCGAGCCTATCTCCAAAGATACTTTGCCCACAGGGCCGCAATGGATTGCCCAGGTCAAGTGGGATGGAGTCCGTATGCTTGCCTATGAGGACGGGCAGGAGCTGCGCCTGGTGAATCGCAGATTACATGATCGAACCGCACAGTATCCCGAGCTGGTAACACCACGCAATCTATGTTCAGGCTCCTCTTATATTTTGGATGGAGAAGTTATTGCGCTGGACCCAGACACCGGAAAACCTTCGTTTTATCACGTTCTTCGACGGGATCGGATGAGCAGACCCGAAAGTATTGCCCAAGCCATACATCAGATTCCGGTCACATATATGGTATTTGATATCCTGTTTTATGAGGGGAAATGGGTAACGGATCAGCCTTTGGCAGATCGACAGCGCCTGTTGCACGAGGTCCTTAACACCGCTCCCCATGTTCAGGAGGTCACCAATACACTTGATGCCGCTTCCCTGCTTACGGTCATGAGGCAACATCAGATGGAAGGCATTGTCTGCAAGGATCTCACCAGCAGTTATGGCATACAGGGCAAGGACCAGCGCTGGCAGAAGGTCAAAATCATGCATGATGTATATGCCATGATCGGGGGAGTCACGTACCGGAGCGGTATTGTGAATGCCGTCGCGGTCGGTGTATATGATGGGCCAAACTTTGTCTATATTGGTCATGTCGGGACTGGCAAGCTGAACTCCAATACTTGGCGGGAACTCACACATCAAGTCGAGCCTCTGATCAGGCAGGACAGACCGTTCCATAATGTACCCGAGCGCAGTGCAGAGACCACCTGGGTGGAACCACGAATAGGAGTCAAAGTGCAATATATGGAGCTGACTCATCACCAAACTCTACGCCATCCCAGTATTCAGACCTTCGCGGATGTAACTCGTGAGGATTGTCTGGCGAATCAGCTTCTTCAATGAATGAGTTCGTATATAGATTACGTATAGGAGGTGTTCCATATGGCCCCCAAGATCCAGGGAACCATCATAATAGAAGGCACAGAACTGACGGTCACAAACCCGGACAAGCTGTTATGGCCGGATGCGGGTGTTACCAAAGCCATCTATCTGCAAAAGCTGGCCGCTCTGGCTCCTTATCTGCTCAAGTATACGAGCAATCGACTTCTCACCACGATAAGGTATCCCCACGGCGCTGGAGGAACATTTTTCTATCAAAAGAATGCCCCTGAGCCTGTACCAGATTATGTGCGCACTGAAGTTCACGACGGCATCCGCTATGTGGTCATGAATGGACTTCCCGAATTGTTATGGCTTGGCAATCTGGCCGCACTTGAATTTCATCCTTCTCTGCATACTGTGGGAAGCCATCTGCCCTGTGAATGGATGATTGATCTGGACCCCTCTCAGGAACATGAACCCCGGATTATGCAAGCTGCACTCATCGTTGGCGAAACCCTGACTTCCCTTGGTCTGAGGTCCATTCCCAAAACTTCGGGCGCAACAGGAGTTCAGATCATCGTTCCCATCGTGCAAGGGGTAACCTTTGATGAATTGAGAGAGGTTGGTTATTTTGTAGGCAAATATGTCGCTCAAAAGCACCCGGATCTGTTCACACTGGAACGACTCAAAAAGGACCGTGGAGACCGCATTTATTTTGACTATCTCCAGCATTATGGAGGCAAGACCCTTGCCGCTCCCTATACACCACGTGCCAAATCTGGCGCCACTGTCTCTACACCCCTTACCTGGGATGAGGTTCGAAGCAACGTCTCCATCCAGGATTATCATCTGATGAACATTATTGAACGCTTGAACCAAACCGGTGATTTAATCGCAGCTGTTGAACCCCAACCCCTTGAACACATTCTCAAACATTTGAAGAAAAAATAGCCGACTCCCTCATCACAAGGGTGTCGGCTATTATCATTCATGTATATATCAATCGCTAATGGATACCTTTTTTCTTGAAACGTCCGCCCTTCACGTCATGAATGTTACCGATCGCCACAAAGGCTTGCGGGTCCCAATCTTCAACGATGGTCTTCAGCTTCGCTTCTTCCAAACGGGTGATCACGACAAAAATGATCTTTTTCTCGTCCCCGCTGAATCCGCCCTCTCCATCCAGGAAAGTTACACCACGACCAAGACGGTCTGTCAGGGCTGAACCAATATCACGATATTTCTCACTAATGATCCATACCGATTTGGACTGGTCAAGTCCTTCATTCACAATATCAATCATCTTCATCGCAATATAATATGCAATCATGGAATACAGGGCATTCGGCCAACCGAATACAAATCCTGCACCTGCGAAAATAAACACGTTAATGAACAATACAATCTGTCCTACAGACAACGGTGACTTCTCACTAAGCAAGATGGCCACAATCTCCGTACCATCCAGTGAACCGCCAGACCGAATGACAAGTCCAACACCCACACCCAGGATCAATCCGCCAAATACAGCTCCGAGCAAAGGCTCCCCTGGTGTTAATGCAGGAACATGGTGCAATAACGAAGTCCCGATGGACATGACCACGATCCCCAGCAGCGTGGATAACGCAAATGTTTTACCAATCTGCTTGTAACCCAGAATCAGGAAAGGCAAGTTGAGCAAGGTCAGGAATACGCCGAGTGGCAGATGTGTAAGTTCTGACACCATAATTGAAATCCCCGTAATCCCACCATCAATAACACCATTCGGTACGAGAAACACTTCAAGCGATACAGCCATTAGTGCAGCACCGATCAGAATCATCACAATACGTTGCAGCAGCTTTAATGTAAACACCGAGCTTTTGACCCCGCGGTCAGCTTGCTTGGCTGTTAGTTCTTTCACCGTTACATTGGACATGGTACCCCCCCCGTTAAATCAGTGTGTGAATCCATTTTATAAATCATTTAAATACTCAGGGTGAATCTACATATGGAGAACAGCAAACTGCGTTCTATATGTACCCTGGCTATACAGCGCAAGCATCTAAAGGCGATATAAAATGGATTCAAAATATTATTCATCCCGGTTTTCACTTTCAAAAGAGAGCAAAAGGGAGCCTGTTTTCCCGCAGACTCCCCTCCTTCGCCAAGACATGATTTATATATCTATTATATCATAAAAGATCAAATTTGCGCAAAATACTCAGCAAAAAGAAGATAAATTCACAAAAAGTGAACTTATCTTCAGAAATCTGCCCTAAATCGGCTAAAGAAGCGGTGAAAGCATCCGAGAAAGCATTTCTGCGCCTTTTTGCCATCGTGAACGCTTCTGAAATACCTCCCCATCGATCTGACTGCATTCCCCGAGATCACGTTCAAAGTCAGTGATCAAACGCTGAATCGGAGAGGACTCGAACAGGACAGCCGTCAACTCAAAATTGCAAAAAAAACTGCGCATATCCATATTGGCCGTGCCTACCGTTGCAAGCAACTCATCCACAATCATCACTTTGGCATGTACAAAACCTTTGCGATATTGGAAGAACTCAACACCTGCTCGCAGAAGTTCCTCTACATAAGAAAGAGATGCCAAATGAACAAGCTTTGAATCGGATTGATATGGAATGATAATTTTCACATCAACGCCACTGACAGCAGCTGTTTTGAGTGCCTCATAAAGGGCAGGATCAGGAATAAAATAAGGTGTGGTAATGTAAATCCGGTCACAGGCTACCGAAATCGCCCCAAAACACATTTCCTGAATGGCATCCCAGTCCTGATCCGGCCCACTGGCCAGAATCTGAATTCGTTCTTCCCCGCTACAGATATGAGGTGGAAACAATTCCGCAAGCTGGGGTTCGGTAATTCGCTCACCGGAAGCCAATTTCCAGTCGTTCAGGAACGTACTTTGCAGGAAGTACACGGCATCTCCCTCGATCTGCACATGTGTATCCCGCCAGAAACCCACCTCTGGATATTGTCCAAGATAATCATCGCCTACATTAATGCCACCCACGAAACCTACCTGTCCATCCACAACAACAATTTTACGGTGATTCCGGTAGTTTACTCTTCGGTCAATCGTTGCAATCAGTGGCGGTAGAAAATAATGAAACTCCACACCTGCATCCTGCAGTTTGCGGATAAAACTCCAGCTCATCTTGTGACTGCCGAGACCGTCACAAATAAACCGAACCTTCACGCCCTCCTGTGCCTTGCGAATCATGACATCCTGAAACTTCGTACTGATCACATCATCACGGAAAATGTAAAATTCCACATGCAGATGGTGCTTTGCTTTTTCCATTTCTCTCAGCATTGCCGCAAATGCCTCTTCACCATTTGTGAGCACCGTACTGTGGTTACAACCTGTAATCGGGCTCTCCGACAGATGGGATAACAGGTTAAACAATCGATGCTGGTGGCTGAAACGATCGCCAGGCATCTGTTCGACATCTCCAATGATGTGGGCCTGTTCCCAGATCGTTTCCTTCATTTCACGGAAGATCCGCGATCCACCCTTTCGGAGTTTTTTTCGTTTGTTATAATCCTGCGCCACGAAGTAGTACACTACAAAACCGATCAAAGGCACGCAGAACAAAATAAACAGCCAAGCCACAGCTTTAGCCGGATTACGAAATTCCAGCAAAAGAATTGTGGCTGCCTGGAAAATAAATACGAGTAATATAATGACCAGCCAGAACATTCGGCTTCCTCCTCAAGTGGCAAGCTTCATGACCTTGCCCTTCTCTCACCTACACAGCTTTGACGATTATGTATACGGCTAATCATAGATACCCAATGTACCCCCTATTCGTAACGTTTGTTTAGATAAAACTTTACATAAGCAGACGGAATACTTGATTCTGGAAATTCAAATTTCTACTTCGTTCATTGTATATTCTGACTGTGTTACCTTCTACATATCAGTTTAATGATGGAGCAGATTCGCATTGTGACGCCAATCTGCTCATTCCACCTTCCAGACTCTTCCTCATTTCTTTGTCTGGAGGTGGTCTTCTTACGTAAAATTAGATATAATAATCGTTAAAAACTTATTACCTAAAGGAGAAGAGCAGTGAATGGAAAGTGAGAGGTATGCGTTAAATTTAGTAATGGTTGCTTTTTTGATAGGACTTTCGGCGTTTTTTGTTGCAGTGGAATTCGCTCTGGTGCGGGTTCGACCGAGCCGGATCGACCAAATGATTGCAGAAGGAAATAAGCGTGCGCTGGCTGTTAAACAAGCCGTTGCCAATCTGGACGGATATTTGTCTGCCTGCCAGCTTGGAATCACGATCACATCTCTGGGACTGGGCTGGCTGGGTGAACCAACGGTAGAGAAGATTCTCCACCCTGTGTTTGAAAGCTTGCAAATTCCTGAGGCGGTTTCTTCATTCTTATCGTTTGTTATCGCGTTTGCTTCCATCACGTATCTGCATGTTGTGGTTGGTGAACTCGCTCCAAAAACGATTGCAATCCGGAAAGCCGAAACTGTTGCACTGCTGACGTCTACACCTATCATCTGGTTTAACCGAATTATGTATCCTTTTATCTGGCTGTTAAACGGCTCAGCGAACCAACTGGTGAAACTGTTCGGAATCAAACCGGCTTCTGAACATGAAGATGCACACTCCGAAGAAGAGTTGCAGATCATCATTAATGAAAGTTTTGAAAGTGGTAAAATCAACCAAGCCGAATTCGGTTATGTAAGCCGGATCTTTGCTTTTGATGAGATGTTAGCCAAAGAAATCATGGTACCCCGGACCGATATGGTCTGCCTTTATGTGAATAGAACAAACGAGGAAAACCTGGAGATCATTCGTGAAGAACAATATACACGTTTTCCAGTAGTGAATGAGAGTAAAGACGATATCATTGGTATCATTAATACGAAACAATTCTTCCTGGAACTTTACGGAAACGATGAACCTGTTGATCTATCCTCCCTGATTCAGCCTGTATCGGCTGTTCACGAAACAACTCCTGTGAAGGACTTGCTCAAGAAAATGCAAAAGGATGGCGTACATATCGCCGTACTTGTCGACGAATATGGAGGAACTTCCGGAATTGTAACCATCGAGGATGTACTTGAGCAGATTGTTGGTGAGATTCGCGACGAGTTCGACGCAGACGAAGTGGAAGATATTCAAGTCATCAATGAGAACTATGTCATTATGGATGGCAAGGTTTCCTTATCGAAGGTGAACGACATGTTTATGTCCAGCCTGGATGCAGATGAGTGGGACACCATTGGTGGATGGCTCTACAGCCACCGTCCCGAGATGAACGAACAGGAAGAATATGAGTTCGAAAATCTAATCTTTGTTTTGCTGGAAAAAGACAAAAATCGGTTCTACAAAGTGGCCGTTGTTCCCAAGGAACCACTGACCATGTCTGATTACACAGATGAAGACGAGAAAGAGTCCAATTGGTCTAAATAAAGCAAATTTATAAATAAGAAGAGGAGCTCTTGCCTATTTGGGTAAGTGCTCCTCTTCTTATTATATCTCGCCCTATCCGTCAATTCTCCAAATTATCATTCAAACCAAGAATGGAACTCCCGTTTTTAGTTTGATTTTAATACCCACTTCGCAATATCATCGATAATGGCTTTGGAGACATTAGATGGCTCAGCGTACTCTTGACCGATTGAAAGTCCATTATAGTTGGATAAAAGATGATTTACCTTTGGATAGCTATTGTACGTTACATTGGAATGACCTTGAAGAGCCGATTTCCAGGTTTGGAATTGATTCATAGACACTTGCACATCGTTTTCGCCTTGTATAACAAGCATAGGTGTATTTTGTGTTTTAGCCAGTTCCGCAGGCACATAATCTCTTTGCTCAAACCACCAATAAGCAGGTTGAAGCGGAAACGTCTCAGGAAGATGATCTACAGAATATTGTGGATCTTTAACCATCGCAGCTACATTTTTATAAAAATCAGCTTGCCCTTGAATGACATCCGTGTCTAAACCAAGCTGCTTCATCCGCTCTACCAATTCGTCCTGCTGCTCGGTAAGCACATCCACAAAGCTACTACTTGGTGCAGCAAGTAGAATACTTCCTGCAATATCATGTTGTTTATCCTCAGCAATGATTAACGGCATTGCAAACCCGCCTTGACTATGTCCAGCTACAAAAATCGCTGTAGAATCAATATGTGCATTCTTTTTAAGTAATTCCACTGCATCGTTTACCTGATCTACGCTCTCTTGTTTTAATGTGAATTTAGGCTGAGAAGCGACCTTATAGGTATGCTCATACGTGACCTTATCGTATCTTAATACAGCAACTCCTTGTGAAGCTAAACCTACCGTAAGATCGCGAAATGGCTTTGCACCACCAATGGCAGCATCTTGATTGCTAGGCCCAGATCCGTGTACCAGAATAACAACTGGGAAAGGTCCCTCTCCCTTTGGCAAAGTTAATGTCCCTGGTAAAGCTAAATCACCCTGACCAACCGTAATCTCTTGTTCTGTATAGGCAGATGGGTCGTCGTAGCTTGGTTTTTGATACACATCTGGAGTAGTGGCGGCAATATGCAAATCATCCACAAGTCCGTTATGATTCATTCTGACCGTAATATTTAAACGAGTCAGCTCTGTTTTGAACGTATAGGTAACATTGCGATGCACTGTATTATCTTCTACATGCTTAGCTATGGCTTCACTTGTAATTTTACCATTTTGTCCTTCTAAAGCTCCCCACAGCTGACTCAACAACGTGGGTGATAACACTCCACTCACAGAGGTATGAACATACTTGGCAGCCTCCTTGCCATCGCCCTCACTAATAAGGGAAATGAATATATCCTCAGGTGCTGCCTTCAGCGTCTCGGAAAGAAATGCCCCATCCATAAAAGTAACTCCTTTCGTTAACTGAACAGGATTGTTTAAGGATATGGCTTGCCCATTCACCATCGCCTGTTTCTCTCCTACCTTAACTACAATTGTAAGCTCACTTTTTCGTATTGTGATTTCTCCTGTCTTTTGTTGCCAAGATACCTCTGCCCCATTCTGTTCTGCAATCTCACGAATAGGAACAAGATTTTTACTACCAGCGGATTTTTCAGCAGCTTCTGAGATGGATGTCACCGGAAGAATGAGACCTACGAAAGTAAGAGAAAGTAATAGCTTTTTCCAATTGTTCATTGTAATAACTCCTCCTAATAATTAATTTCATCTATTATATGCATAGAATTATGAGCATTTATTGGCTCAGAACTCTGCTTAAAACAACAATAGCAATAATGAATAACACTAGAACCCAAGATAGTGGACGAGCGAAGTTAATCGTCCAACCTATTCCATAACGTTTTTCTACGGTAAAAGAAGGGTCTTTGGGATTGAAGTAAATAAAACCAAGTTTCCAATATTCATCGTCATTCACAGGCTGCTCCTTGGACCGTTCGCGATCTTCCTGATGGCTCCTAATTTTTCCACCGCCTTGTCTGCCTGTAAGAGACAGCAATATAGCGCCTAATAAGATCGCCACTGAGGTGATCAGACTAATCGCTGTTAACAAGACCTGATTAGGAACGAACATATTGATCTGAATGAAGGCAAATAAGATGGTAAGAAGCAAACCTGTTATGATCGTAAATAGGGACCACTTACGGCGGAATCGGATATGATCAGCAGCAAATTGGGCAGGATTAGATGGAGTAAGCTGTTGTTTGCTTGTTTTAATACTCCAGTTCACCAACATCATCAGTGCAATGATTCCTAGCTGTACAAGGTTAATAGCCAATACTGAAAGGTAGGTTTTGGGCACACTGGAAGTGACATTGCCCTGAAGATCATATTTCATCGGAATGACGTTAGGTAGTGCGTTATAATTCAAGATTGTAATGATCGCAATGGCTACAATAATAGCCATGTGAACGAGAAACCAATAGTTGGAATAGGTGAGTTTATTTTGGCGGAAGGTGGTATCGATTTTAACCCTTTGAGGTACTTCTACAGTTGTAAGTGTTTCTTTTATCTTTTTCATCTTGAAATGAAATAATATGTGTAGTGCGGCCCAGTACACAATGAATATCATTGTGCAAACACCGGTGATCATCGTGGTAGACTCTTCATTGGCAGATCGGAGTATATACAGACAGGCAAGAATAATCAACCCGTTTCCGATCAGACTTACTGTAGCAAACGTTCTCCGGAGCTTACGTAAGACTGGTGTGTAATAATTATATTGACTTACCGTAACCCCAAAGCTGATTGTTTCCCTTGTCACATAAGGTGCAAAGGATAGCAGTAAGGCTAATGGAGCAAAGATTAAAATGATAGGCAATATACTAAATAGTTGCATACATAACACACTCCCTTGATTCTTTATTCTTTGTTGTGACCCATCCTCACATCATCATACATTTGGTCTAACACTGCAGATAGTTCCTCTTTGGTCATTCCGCGACATATCGCTTCCGCAATAATCGGTCTTAATTCTCTTTGCTGCTTTTTCAAAAAATCATCTGTTAAATCTGGCATTCCATCAGGGTTTACCACAACTCCCTTTTGTCTATGAACCAGAATGTATCCATCTTGCTTGAGTAGTGTGTAAGCCTTGTTGACGGTGTGAAGGTTAACACCGATATCTGCGGCCAAATTCCGAACCGAAGGTAACGCCTCACCTAGCTGTAACTCACCACTAGCAATGCCTTCAATAATTTGATAAACAAGTTGCGAATAGATGGGAAGTTCGGATTGCATATCCAGTTGAATAATCAAGGGTTCACCTTCTTTTTTGTTATCTGTTATATATCAAGTATAACAGATATAACATGAGTGAGCAATATGGATGAAAAAAAGCCGCATACCAATGGCGAGGGTAAACTTACCTGACCCTTCACCATTGATATGCGGCTTATCCTGTTGAGCTTATCGATGTGATTCAATAACAAACATTAGTAGTGGCACATGACAGCGTTGTATTTCAAATTCCATTTAAGTTTCAGTCTTATCTTCGACAATCCGATAATGGATTTTGCGAACTATAATTTTCAGAATCATATATAGGGGAATCACGATGATCATACCCAAGATATTTCCCAGGTCAGCACCCACGAGCAACAGGATAACGGTAGTCAGTGGATGAATATCAAGCTGCTTGCCATAGACATAAGGTGAGATCAGGTTATCCTGAATTTGCTGTGCGATTACAATGATGACCAGGGACCAGATCGCCATCGAAGGTGATTCAATAAACGCAACAATGACAACCGGAATAGCTGCCAGCAAAGCCCCCACATAAGGGATGAAGTTCAGAATGATGGATACAACGGTCAGCAGCAAAGCATAAGGCAAACCTAAGATGAGAAAACCGATGTACATCAGAATCCCCAAGGCCACATTAACAATAACCCGGCCAACAATATAGTTACTTAGTGCTTCATCGATCTCATGGACGGTTTCTTCCCCATCCTTCCGATAATGTCTTGGCAACAATAAGGTTAGATTCGTTCCAAACTTGCTGCCTTCCTTGAGCATGTAATACAACATGATCGGGAACGTTGCCAGAATAATAACCAGATTGGATACCACGGAGAATAACCCGGATACATAATCGGTTACCTGAGTGATCCCTTGACTCAGAACATCGGATAAACGTGAGAATAGATTGGAATCATCAGGCAGGTATCTGGATACAAAATTGCTCTTTTCAAGTGCATTCAACTGATCGCTGAGTGAAGTAACCAACGCTGGAGCATTCTCCACGAAATTCATCAATTGTTCACGCAGGGAAGGCCATACAAGCACACTAAAACCTGCAAGTATTAATGCAATTACGACATAAATAATCAGAACTGACAATGCACGTTTAATCTTATGCCTTTCCATATAATCGACGAGCGGACGCAGCAGATAATAGAAGAAACCAGCAATCAGCAGCGGAATGATGATGATGTGAATCAGTGAGGTCAGGGGGCTGAAAATAAAGTTCACTTTTTCCCCCAGATACACGATGAGCAGCAACAGAATTATCGCTGTGCATATGCGGTAGAACTTGTTATTTATCAAGAAACGTAATCCCTCCATGCGCTGCTCTGCCAAAGTGACTGCGGCGTTCATATGTATATCTAGTCATTTACTTATGATACTAGTACCCTTAAATGACAGTCATGCCACAGGCGATGCTGAATATACACTTTTTTTCTTTCCAAAACAGTATTGGAGCAAAAAAAAGAAGCAGGCGTTAGCCTGCCACATCTCTTTTGCTGAATACAACCCAGGAAATCACCATGAAAATAACGTAATACACCGCCAGAACTGCAATGGAGAAACCCAGTGTCATTCCTGCACTTGGACCACCCATTAGCGCAAAATCCGCCCCGGAGGTCATGTATTTGCTAAGATCCATGTTGTTGAATAGGACATACTTGGCCCACTCATAACGGACCGGATTGAATATGAGTGAGAAGATACTTTGTGAGAACATAATGAACAGGGATAATCCAATCGCAAGTGCACCTGAACGAAATACGGACGACACCATAAAGGCAATCGCAAGCGTAATAAACAGATCAACGTACAAATATCCCCATAACGTCAGAGCATTCGTAGCTGGACTACTGCTTCCTCCCGGAGCATCATGCGAGAAAAGGATATACGACGTTAGCATGGCCATCACAATGACCAGTAATGTACTGACAATACTGAAGCCAACGACGGTCAGATATTTGGAAGCAAGAACTTTGCTTCGTGACCATGGGCGGATCAGCAATAGCTTAATGGTTCCCCAGGTAAATTCGCCCGCGACCGATTCCGCTGCAATCACGACACAGAAGATCGTGTTCAGGAAAAACGTAATCTGGATGGTCGTTACAGCTGCTTCCCAGTACAAAACTTCATTGGATCCCATGCCTTCTCGCAGTAACACTGGCATTAATAGCGAGATCAGCGCAAGAATCGATAACATGATCCAGGTACGGGGACGACGAAAAATTTTCATATTCTCATTCAATATCAGATTACCGAAACTACCCAATGCCTCCACCCCCAGTGACCTGCAAGAATTGTTCTTCCAGGGTGTGAGTCACGTTACGAATACCGTATACCTGAACCCCTTCGCTAACCAGCTTGGCATTGATATCCGGAATCTGCTCACGAGACACCCGTACCACCAGGACATTGCCCTGTACGATAGCACCCTGAATCAGATCCGCAGCGCGATCAGCATCATTCAGCTCAAAAGCAACTTCGATTAATGCATCCGAACCTGCTTCAGCCCGAAGGTTTCTTACATCAATCAGCTTGCCGTTCTGGATGATGGCTACGGTATCACACATCAGCTCCATCTCCGACAATAAATGACTGGATACAAAGACCGTAATGCCTTCCTCTTGGGTGAGCTGACGCAAATAATCTCTCAGTTCCCGTATACCCTGTGGGTCCAAACCATTGGTCGGCTCATCCAGTACAAGCAGCTTCGGTTTATGTAATATCGCTTGCGCGACCCCCAGACGCTGGCGCATGCCCAGTGAATAGGTTTTGACCTTATCGTGAATACGGGCTGTGAGCCCCACACGCTCAATTGTTTCCGCAATACGTTCCTTCGTAACTCCCGGCGACATGCGGGCAAAGTGAACGAGATTCTGGTACCCGGTCAGAAACTTGTACATTTCCGGATTTTCCACAATAGCGCCTACCTGGGCTACCGCCTTCTCAAATTCATTCTTCACACTGTGTCCCGAGATGAAAATGTCACCTTTACTGATGGACATCAGTCCAACCATCATTCGAATCGTCGTTGTTTTTCCCGCGCCATTAGGTCCTAAAAAACCAAAAACCTGCCCCGGAGAAATATCCAGAGTCAGGTCGCTGACCAATGATCGGGAGGATATGATCTTGCTGACGCCCTGAATCCGGACGACCGGCTCCTGCTGCATTCAATCCCCTCCTTCATGGACGAGCATATCATTCATGCCCGTTTCTCATATGCACATAGTGTATCATAATCTTTAGTATATTGTCCCGCAAACTGGGATTTCCCCTGACGTTTCGCTTCAACTACACACGCTTCACAGCATCCAAGCGGCATTTCACTCCGGTAGAATCCGGTGCGAAATACGTGATTGCCTCCATTGCCCTCTTCCTTCATTTCGACAGAGCTTCTAGTGACCGACACAATCATCCCACAACTGACACAGTAAAAGCGGCCCGTTTCGATCAATGATATTCCTTCCCCTCACAAGGAGCTTAGAAGTCCTTGTTATTTGTCGTTAGACGCTGAAAATTGATACATTTTGTATCTACCTCGTAATTTACTTGACACCGAGACTAATGTCAAGGCTTTACCGCCATAAAAACAAGAAAAACGCAAAAAAAGCTCCATAAATGCGACAAAAGTCTCGCATTTATGGAGTCTCATGTTAGGTAAATGATACAATTCGGTTCAATGTATGGGTTAATATCATTTCCTGATCAGTCACTATTGTCGACCTGCGAGGCATCCTCATTTTTCTGATTTGGATAATACCAGAGTAGGGTCCACTCATCGCCATCCTCTACCAGATAACAGGTCTGCACAATATCGAATTGGCCAAAGGTACCTGAGTACTTCTGGGTGACCCGGATTCTGTAGGCTTCAGAAAATGGCTTAACGCCATCGATCACGGTTACATCGAACTCGCGCTCCGGCTTATCCATCTCCAGCTCAAAGGTTTCCACGCCAAAATGCTGCATAAATATATGTGCTCTGTTCTGTACGTAAGCACTCTTGGGAAACCGCTCTTTCATCAGAGGATGAAAGAGTTCCCATGAACTGCCGAAGTCACCCGTCTGCTCATATTTGTAAAACTCTTCGGCAACAGCAGCAGCTTCATCCGTTGTATCTGCCTGAAACAAATACGGAATGGTTCTGGCAATCAACCACAGCAATAATACAATGATCGTGATGAACCCGATCTTTTTGAGCAAAGCATTGCGGTTCCTTCTTCGCAGCATGTCCAATCCTCCTTGTCCTACTCCATACTTATGATGGATGGCAGACAAGTAGAAGTTGAACGATACATCTAATTTCCTGGGAAATCACTCGCTGCGAATGGAAGTACGCTTTCCCTTTCTGATCCTTCGGATCATGGACTGAAGCCCTGCATATATGGCAATCCCACAGCAGCCGCCAAGCAAGTCTACTCCAACATCACGTATCGAGCTTGTCCGGTCCGGGCTGAACTGCTGAATATACTCATCAATGGAGGCTATGACAAACACCACAGCCAGAGCAGAAACGATACTAGTCACAAGGGATGTTCTTCTGTACCGCAGCCCGCCGTACACAAGCACAGCGAGCACAGCGTATACAAATAAGTGCGCACTCTTGCGAAAGACGAACTCTGCAAAATCATACGGCCGCTGCTTCAGCGAATACTCATACTCCCCATAAGTGAATTGCACATCAGGAAGTGTAAAACCGATGTGCAATTTTTGAGACCATTTATGAAGCCAAGGCTGAATGTCTTGCTGTTGAGAGGATTGCGTGGACATGGACCAGATGACCAGAATCCAGATCACAATCAACAGCAGAGCAATGAGAAATCCATACGTTCTTCGTACATGCTTTTGTCTCGTACGCCCGGAGCCCTCCTCCATCATTTTGATCTTCACCACTTTCATATCTCTATCGTTATTCTATTGATCCAACATACATGCCTCTGCCATTTGTACCTACATATACCTGACCATAGATTTGACGGTCTGCCGCCATAATCTGCGGTTCATTGCCCAGCCCGATTCCATCACCTAAAGGACCTATATTGTTCCAGGTTGCCCCCATATCATCTGAACGGAAGAATCCTTTCACATTATTTACGGTGCCATATACATAGGCGGCTGGAACCAATTTGCCTGGCTGAGCCTTTCCAAAGGCAAATAATTTGGAATTCTGTACGCTCTGGATCTTGGAAAATGTATTTCCCGAGTTGGTCGATGCATATAGTCCATCAGTTCCCAAGCTTACCCATACGGCATTCGCCACACCAGGTGCAGCCTCGACTTTAATGGAGCTTGTATTGATATCCGTATTAACAGGAAGGCGAACCGCATTGGCTTTGGACCAGTTGGCACCTGCATCCGTTGAGCGATACAGATAACCAGCAGCATACATATAAAATTTATATCCATTGATGCGATCGGCAGCCAGTGGATGATTATAGGCAAAGACCATATTCCCCCCGATAGCCTGAAAAGGGGCACCGTTCATATTTTGCCAGGTTGCGCCACGATTCGTGCTTCTGACCGGATTACCGGTCTGGGGGTAATAAACAATTACATTCGGATTAATGGCCGAGTAGGCGACCCTCCCCAGTTTGGAGCCAGCCGGAACATTCATTGGAGTTACGGTAACTCCATTATTGGAAGAGACAAATAAACGTGTGGTCGTACCATACCAGTCGCTGCTTCCCAGAAATATCATGTAATTCGGATTTGCTTCGTGATAGTCAATACTTACAATTTCTCGCATACCCGCGAGCGGGATTTTATTAAGAGGAACATCGGTTACATTTTCATGTCTAAATCCGACCTGATCCGTTAAACCACTGAAGAATGAAACACCCTGAGGTGGTGTGGATGCCGTGAGTGCGACGACTTCTTCATGACCATCGGTAATGGCTTCCCAAGTACTCGCTGTATTGCCAGTCAATCCATTGGTACCATTGATATTTTCCGTTTTGTACACGCCAAACCAGTCTGTAGCATATACGGTACCCGGATTATGCGGATCAAACTTGATACTGGATGTCGCTGAGAAAAACATGTTGGGTGTCCACCATGACGGTTTGGATACCAGCGTTTTGCTCACTGTTGTCCAACTCTGTCCGCCATTAACGGAACGATACAGTGGCAGATTATCACCGCCTGTTCGAACGGCTGCCAGGATGTGATTATCATTATTGGGATCAATCGTGATTCCATAATAAGATGAGTAACTGGAGCTGGGTGTTATATTCGTCCACTGCACACCATTGAACTTGTAAACGCCTTGATTATCCGTGGTCACATACAACGTCCCGTTCTTCGCCACAGTCATACGCGCAGGATATTCGGGGCTTCTCCCGGTAAGTTGCCAAGTGGTCTGACCATTGCTTCTTGGTGCTTTGCTATACACACCAATGCCGCGAACCCCCGCATACACAACTTGACCTTGCTTGGTCACGGGATTCAATCCATATGCTACACTCCGAATTCCCTCACCGGACAGCCCGCTAGGTACATCCCATACCTTGCTCCAAGTGGCTGCACCATCACTGGAAGTGTACAATCCATCATATCGTGTACCCACGTGCAGGTAATTGGAATTCGTGGGATTAACCGCGATGCTCTCTCCCATGGCTCGATGGATATTTCCATTCGATTCATTCCGAAGATTAAGTCCGGTTCGAATCCAGGTCTCTCCCCGATCTGTGGATTTCAGAATATCACTCGGCCCCACGTTCCCATACTTCCCAGCAGCGATATACACGACATTGGGGTTTTGCTGATCCAGCGCAATTCCATCCACGCCGTACAGATTGCTGTCCTCATCTCCGAAATGATCAAGTAGTGGGATCCAATCTCCTGAAGCTGCATCCAACCGATAGACTCCTCCAACGTCAGTTCGAGCGTAAACCAGATCAGGCTCAGTCGGATGAATGACCACCCCCGTAACGTACCCCCCACCACCAATAGGTATATTATGCCATTGATAGTTTTGAGCTGATTGAACATAATTTGTACTTGCCGGTATCATGAGCATATACATTAGTAGCACAATCAGGGACAATTTCATTAGCCTGGAGATACGCATCTGGTTCACCGCCCTATCCGATCATTTTGAATGTTCTTCAATCATCTGATGTATCCTGTCTCGTTCCGACTGATCCACGATATAGTAATACACTCCGTCTATTTTCTTGCCCGTGCCTTTAATCTCAACGGATTCAATATGATCCAGTACCGAACGATAATTGGAGAACATCTGCTTCATCTCATCAAAGGTAACGTCGGTTCTAACGTGAGCACTGACTTCGTCCAGCAACGTCTCCAGTTGCAACACGTTGGATACCTGGACCGTATTCTTCAGCACTTGTTTGATGATCTCCCGCTGGCGATCATTCCGCCCGAGATCTCCCTTCGGATCATCATAACGCATCCGTGAAAATCCCAAAGCAGCTTCACCATCCAGATGAATATTCCCTTGCTCGAACCGGTAACCCTCATAGTCAAATGCAAACGGGTTATTCACATCCACTCCACCCACCATGTCGATGACCTGTGCAAAGCCCTCCATATTCACTTTCATGTAGTAATGTATGGGAACATCAAGCAATTGTTCCACCGTTTGCACAGACATGTTAACGCCCCCAAAAGCATAGGCATGGTTGATCTTATCCTCCGTGCCGTGACCAACAATATTCGTTCTGGTATCTCGGGGGATGTTAAACATAAGTGCGGATTGTTTCGCAGGATTAACACTTAATACAATCATGGTGTCGGAGCGCCCCCGATCATTGGAACGTTCATCCACACCCAGGATCAAAGCATTAAAAGGTTCTTCATTCTCCATGTCCACAGGGAAATCGCCCCCACCCCGCTGGTCGACAATAGATACCTGCTTGATGGGTTCCCGGGGTTCATACATTTGATCCGCCGCTGATTTAACATGCGAATACAGGTACACAGAATATCCAATCATGACAACTGCAACAAGGGAAATGGCACCTAATGTTATTTTGATCCCGCGTCTCATGTTATGGCCTCCGTTAGATGACTGCCGTTTTTCTTCCATCGATATTGGTTAGACCTGGACGACCAACGGAGTAGTATTGGAAGGATGTATCTTTAATCTGATCTTCTCCGTAGATGTTTCTTCCATCAATCAGGATGGGTTGATTCATATGTGCTGCCAAATCAGTCAGATTAACCTCCATGAACTCTTTCCATTCCGTCAGAACGCAGAGTGCATCAGCACCTTCCGCCGCTTTCATGGCACGCTCTTCCCACGTAATGGATGGGGAATCCACCTCTTTGCGGAAGTTCTCGGTAGCGATGGGGTCATATGCCCGAATCACTGCTCCCTGCTCAAGCAAACGCTGGATGATCTCAATCGCCGGAGCATCACGAACGTCATCGGTATCCGGTTTGAAAGCAAGCCCCCAGATGGCAATCTCCTTTCCTTCGAGTGAGCCTAGTGCGTCTTCCAGTTTACGAATGACGTTGAAGCGTTGATCTTTGTTCACTTCCACCACGGACTTCAGCAGTTTGAAGTCATAATCCACATTACCTGCAATTTGAATCAGAGCCTGTGTATCCTTAGGGAAACAGGAACCTCCGTAACCAATGCCTGCCTTGAGAAAGGAGGCACCGATTCGTCTGTCATAGCCCATCCCTTCTGCAACGCGGCTGACATCTGCTCCTACTTTTTCACAGATGTTAGAGATTTCGTTGATAAATGAGATCTTGGTTGCCAGGAAAGCGTTGGATGCATATTTAATCATTTCGGCCGAACGAATATCCGTAACAATAATCTGATCGGTTAATGGCTGATGCAGCTCTTTCAACGTGGCGACTGCCCGCTCACTATGTGTCCCAATGACTATCCGGTCAGGATAGAGCGTATCCTGGACAGCGGTACCTTCTCGCAGGAACTCCGGTACCGATGCCATGTCGAATGGATGATTCGTCAAACTGCTGATCCATTCCTGAATACGATCGTTGGTTCCGACAGGAACAGTGCTTTTAGTCATTATTATTTTATAATTATCCATATAAGAACCTATTTCTCGCGCAACAAGCTCAATAAAACTCAGATTTGCTTCGCCATTAGGCAGGGATGGCGTACCCACCGCGATAATGATGATATCCGAAAGACTGATAGCATCCTGAATGTTGGTGGTGAATGACAGCCTTCCTGCTTTCATATTGGCATTCATGATATCCTTCAGACCCGGTTCATAGATCGGAACATGACCGTCCGTTAACATATTCACTTTTTCCACATTGTTGTCGACACAGATCACGTTATTTCCCAGTTCCGAAAAACATACGCCCGATACCAAACCCACATACCCTGTGCCAATCACCGTAATATTCATTCCATAATCTCCCCCATGTTCTAATGTGTTGGTTACGCGTGCTTCACATATGTCTGAACAATATCCTGCCATTCGGTAGACACTCTAACGATATCTTCCTCAATCAGCTGGCTGCCGATCTGTACTTCAATGATCTCCAGTTCCGTAACGGCTCTGACGGAATGAAGCATACTCCGGTCAATGATCACCGTATCTCCTTGCCCGATCATTCGGCTCCGCCCATCCAGAATCAATTCCCCTGTTCCCGATACAACCGTCCATACCTCATTGCGAAGCAGATGATATTGATAACTCAGGTTTTTCCCGGCACTGATGCAGATTCGTTTGGTGAGAACCTCTCCGCCAGCTTCGTTTCTTGTGTAATCCAGAACCCGGTAGCACCCCCACCTACGCTCCTCATACATGGGGCGTTGATCCTCATTCTTCAAGATTTCCTTGATCCGTGGGCTGGCTTCTTTGTCACTGACCAGAATGCCATCTGGACTCACGGCGACCACCACATCCGACAATCCCAATATGGCAACCGGAATGTTCAATTCATTGACCAAGTGGGTATTCAGGGAGTCTCCCGTAATCCACCCTTTTCCTACAACCGAGCTACCCATCTCTTCCGTGAGTGTGTTCCACGTGCCTAGATCTTTCCAGAAGCCGTTATACGGAATAGCGATAATCTGATTTGCCTTCTCGACAACCTGGTAATCAAAACTGATCTTGTTCAATCTACCGTATTGCTTCAGCATTTCGTCATACTGGATCGGCAGTTCCATCTCAATGAGCAGATTGATCAAATAACCCAGCTTAAAAGCAAAAACCCCGCAATTCCATAATGCGGCCTGCTCAATCATGAGGACCGCATCGGATTCGCAGGGTTTCTCCTGGAACTTCGCTACATTCACGTATTCATTGTTATTTTCACTGGAAGATAGGGATTGCGGAATGATGTATCCATACTTCTCTGACGGGTACGTCGGCACAACTCCCATCAAGGCCAGATCAGCACCAGACTTATCAAGCATCTCCGGTAAGGTTGCCAGCACTTCGAAGAATTCTTTTTCAACAAAGGGATCTACAGGCAACACTGCAACCGTCTCATTCAGACTCACACTCTCTACGGAATACAGATAGGAGGCTGCCAGCGCAATCGCAGGAAACGTATCTCTGCGCTCAGGCTCCACAACGAGTCTGACATCGTCTCCCAGCTGAGAAGTCAGAATCTCCACCTGTGGCAAACTGGTCGCGATAAGCGCCTCTGATGCAAGTCCGGCATGATTCAGCTGTCGCCATACCCGCTGTACCATGGATTCCGGATTTCCCTCTGGCCCATGAAGAACTTTAAGAAATTGCTTGGATCTGGAATCGTTGGATAACGGCCAAAGACGCTTGCCAGAACCGCCGGATAACAGAATACTTCTCATAGGGCTGCACCATCCGACAACACAACCGTACTTGCTCCCTTGCCGGTCTCGGTTGGTTTGTTATATGCGCTGGTCTGATTGGACTCCAATCTGCCTGCCGGATTGCTCTTGGTCCAAGCTGCATAATAATTTGAGTTCTTGCCGTATGAATTATCCAGCAGGATGTTCGGTTGATCCAGGAGACAGGCCAGGATATGTCCATGCAGACGGGATGTCGTGATGGTTTGGTATTGATTGAATTCCTTAATGGCCGTATGTACCATCCGATCAGAGTATTTGTACCACAACCAGCGGGCGAAAGAGCTGCCTTTTCCTGACTTTAACCGGGATGTAATCATGCGAATGATCTTCCGGTCTACCCGGTTGTACAATGTCTCCCAGTCTTTAAACGTGGCCTTAGGTCCACTGACGGATTCGTAATGCACCTGATTCTGAGTTTTCTCAATGTCTTTACGGAAGAAATACAACATCTCTGCACTAGGCTTGCTCTTGGACTTAAGAGGCCACAACTGATGCGCCATATCCGGAGACAGATAGACATTTGTTTGTTGAAATTCTTTACTGGCTATCTCATAAGATAAGGTATCCCGGACAAAAAAGTGCACATCCTTATGACGATTGAATACTTGGGCTGTCTTTTTCAATTCAATATCACTTTTGTAAAACATCGTCTGAGGCAGAATGACGATCCGATGATTCGGATGCTGGGCAATCATTCGTTCTCTCAATTTCTGATGGGCAGGGTACAGATCACCAAAGTTACCTCCCCCGTGCAACACAATCGTGATACCTTCCGGAACCTTGAGGGACAAAGGGCAATCCAGAATGCTGTATCTGGCACGTACATGAATATCATTGTCCCGGAAGAAAGCCTCAGTACCTTTCATAATCAACAAGTCGCCACCGTTACTATGCACCGGGTAATCCAAATAATAGATTTCGGTACGCGGTGGAATGACCTTCAAAATCTGACGTAAATGTCCCTTCAACTCTTCCATTGGATGAATATTGTTAGTGCCCAGCATCTCCATCTCCTCCTTGGGTGACTCTTCTTCTTTTTTTGTTTAACCGTTCATAGAGGAACGGCAAATCTTCTTTGTCATAGAACATGGCGGCAAACTTCACCTTAAATACAATTTTCATGGCGGCCACAGTAACCACCATTCGCACAATGGACCCGATCAATAAGGCAATCGCAATTCCGTTGAGCCCCCACAGCGGGGTGAATACAAAGAACAAAGCCACTGTCACCGATAAAGCAATCAACTGTCTGATCATCACAAGCCCTGGCCGACCCAGTGCATTAAATGCGGATGCCAGAATCCAGGAGCCACCACCAATGATGCATTCCACAGCCAAAATATAAAATGCGACGCTTGCTTCCAAAAATTCGGAGCCAAACAGAAGACCCATCAGGTAGTTCCCTATAAACATGGTGGGTATTACAATGATCATCATGACCATGAGCGAGATGCGGAAGGCTCTGCCAACCGTGCGAATAATCTGCTCTTGAGGCAATCCGGTCACTTTCGGGAAAACAACATTGCTAATCGCCGTCTGAACGGCATTATAGATTCGGGATAAGGCAAATACGACGGAATACAGTCCAAAATCACGCGGGGTGAGCAAAGCCAAAATAATGATTTTATCGAACTGGGTATACAGCGTTCCTAACAATTCAACGCCATACACCTTGCTGCCATAACCAAAAAGCTTCTTGGCTGAGCTCCGGTCCACCCGATCCTTGAACCATCTCAGTCTCAATTCATTACGGTTGGCATAGATGGCCCACGCCACCACGGAGAAGCTGGTTACAAAATAGATCGCAGCCGCGAGCTGAATGCTCAGCATGCCCAGGCCCCATAACACAAAAAGCCCACCTACATTAAACAGGGGGATCATTAACCGGATGCCATTATATACAGCAAATTTCTCCCGACTCTGCGAGAGGGCTGATATGAGATTGATGACAATAAGTACAGGAACCGTAGCAATCGTGTACCATCTGGATATCTGCACGACCTCCGGCGGAAAGCTGGAGAGCCAGAAAGGTAATCCAAACCAGGCCACAATGCCAATGATGATGCACACCGGAACTTGAAAAAGAAAGCTTAACCGCACATACTGTGCACTCTTCTCGGTTGCGCTCTGTTTGATGTTATAGATGATAGAAGTGGGTAGTCCAAATCCAACCAATCCGGTTAAGAGCGCAGGCCAGAACAGAATGGCTGAGAATGCGCCCTTTCCTTCTACGCCGAACATGCGTGACGTCAAAATGGAAGACAGCATCGTCAGTGTCATGACCAGCAGATTGGTTCCACTTGTCTGAAATATGGCACTCATTAATCCGTTTCCTCTGAATACTTTGCGAAGTGCAACTTGCGCCATAGCGATCCTCATCCCTTACTGTTTTGACGAAGCGACCCCACAATCATGCCGTTTCGGTAACATACTTTGGCAAGCTGACGTGTGAACCGATCTGCATTATAAATGTAGATCAGAGAAGTTGTGATCCCCTGTGCCAGCTTGATGCCATGTTTGGCCGTACGCACAACACCACGATCCTGATCACGAATGGCATCACTCACACCCTGCCAATAGATTCGGCGCAGAAACCAGTTCTTCGTTGTTCGCTCTTTGGCTACTTTATGTTGTACCGCCCCATACGGCGTGTAATATACCTTGAACTTTGTCCGTATTCTTGCAATTAACTCACTCTCTTCACTGGAGAGAAGATTGTTTCCCACTCTTCCAAGGTCTTCACGGAAGGGAGCCAGTTGATCAAAGACGGATAAACGAAAAGCCACATTCGCACCAAATGGAATATAGGGGCTTTTCATTTCAGTGACTTCATCTGCAAAATCCAGAATGGTGAATAGCGACCTGTTCTCCGGTGGAATCCACATTGGCTCAGGCACTTCCCAGATCGGATCAATCTTGCCACCGACACACCCGATAGTTTCACTCATCTCAAACACACTAACGATCTGGCGAATCCAATCCCTGCAAGCAAAGGCATCATCGTCAAGAAACAGGATATACTCGCCGCGCGCCTCGTGAATGGCCCGGTTACGGGCTACAGACAAGCCTTGCTTTTCTTCCAACACATACCGGATCGAATGGTTCTCATGCTGCAAGATCGTTTGAAGCACGATTTCCCGTGTGTTGTCTTTTGAATTGTTATCAATGAGTATGATCTCATAGTCGCTGCTTGCGTAATTCTGTTGTATTGCACTTCGTATGGCCTCTACCGCATCATGTGCACGGTTATACGTACAGATCGCGACGGTTACCTTCATCATTTCATCCCCATATTTTTCAATTAGGTCCACCCTTTCATCTGCACTAACTGGAGTACAGGGTAAGTGTCCTTTGGGCAATCACTGGCCAATCCAGCCGCTCTAACGCTTTGACAAAACCACTGCCTTCCTGAAACTCCGATTGTTTTAAACGGATCATATTCATCGCTTTAAGCAATCCATCCGGATCGGAAGGTTCATAGAGTACCGCACAATCGTCGGGCAGGTATTCCTCCAATAAGCCAATCCGTGGTGCCACCACCGGTTTACAGAAGGTCAATGCCAGAATCGCACTGCCAGAAGTTGCAATTTGCTTGTATGGAAGAATGATCGAATCGACCGCATCAAAATAGTCCGAATATTCATCATCTTCAATAAAATGAAAATGGGTATGAATATGTCCGCTCTCGAGAAATTCTTCACCGAGATCGTAGTCCTTCACTTTTTTACCGGCAATCAACAAATGGGCCTGATCCGAATCCAACTCCTTGAATGCCTCCAACAAATCATCCACGCCCTTGTACGGTGACACCTGACCAAAGAACGCATACACATAACTATCCTCCGGTATGCCAAACCGGGAGCGGATATTCACGCCTTTTCCCTGATACACTCCCTTGTAATGTCCATGCGGAATAACCTCGATCCGGCTGGAGTCAATCCCGAACGTCGAACAAATCTCAGAGATCAGGGGTTTGCCCATGACAATCAGCTTGGAGCAGTTTCGGACCAGTATTTTTCTCATCCAATAATCGAAGCGCGTCTTACCGCTGTTGTGAGGCCAGATGTTGTGCACCGTCCAAAACAATTTGGCCCCGCGCAAACGTGCAAAACAAATCATCAATACATATAGAATCGATTTGATCACTGTTGTCAGCACGGATGAACCTCTGTAATAGAAGCTGGGCCAATGAAAATGAAGCACATCATTTTTTTTCAGTTTGAGTAGATCTCTTTTGGTAAACTGTTTTACTTCCCATCCCTTGTTCTCAATGGAATCGGATAACAGCTCATTGAATTTATTGTTCTCAATCATCTTGGGCAGCATATACACCGTCGGATTTTCCATCCAGGCACCTCTTACTTTAGTTTCATTCGCACAGGTTCCTCTGTATACGTTCCAACTGCGCGCCTTGCATGAAATCTCATCAAAAATCCTTGCATCATAATTTTCGTATTACGCTTGAGCAGCACCCAATCTTTCCACCAGGGATACAGCGACAGTGCTTTTTTCAAATAAACGTTATTGCGAAGCGTATTTCTCGACCATTCGAGCATTCGATAATGATGTAATTGGCGGCGCTTCTGTTCCTTAGACATATCGTTGTAGTATTTTAATATAATCTTGCGTTGGCCCTTGTACTTGGCCGTTGTAGAGGTTGAAATTCGTGGACCACTATGGATGTTGATATCCACCAGCGGTTCTTTCACATTCACGGCGATGTAGCCTCGTTTCAATATGCGCAGATAAAAATCATAATCCTGAGCGGATGTCAGATTTTCATCGAATCGAACTTCACGAGCCAGTGAGGTAAGTACCATGATTTTGGACGTTTCCCCAATCCAGTTGAATGTAAGCAGATCCTCATACCGCACAACATCACGAGGCTCCACCGACAATTTGCGTTTGACCACCTGATGCTGCTCATTCGTGTATGCGAGATACTTGCTGCAAAAGGTAAACGATTCCTGTGTACGCTCCAGCACTTCCGCCTGGGTTTTTATTTTGTCAGGCATCCATTCATCATCATCATCCAGGAAGGCAATGTACTTGCCATTGGCTTGGGATATCCCTACATTCCGTGCATGGTTGGCTCCTTTGGGATATGGAACCCGGATGTACCGAATCCGTGAATCTTCCCGGGTCCATGCCTGACAGATCTCTGGCGTCTGATCTTCTGATCCATCATCCACGATGAAAATTTCCAGATACGGATGTGTTTGCTCACGTACACTTCTCAACGCATTTTTCAATAAATTGGCCCGGTTATGGGTCGTAATGATGCAAGATACCAAGGGGTTCATTTCATCACCTTTTCCTGTTCACTAGGATACCTTCACTTGAAGTGCATCATATATTCCTGACAATCTGCCTACGAGAAGATTCATATCAAATTTATCCGATATAATTGCTCTGTTATATGAACCCATTCTTGCTCTAATCTCTTCATCTGTAATGAGATATTCCAGCGCTGATGTCAGCCCGTGCACATCTCCCGGCTCGATTAACAGCCCATTATGACCGGATGTAATCACTTCGGGGATGCCTCCGACGGTGGTCGATATAATGGGCAAGCCACAATTCATTGCTTCAAGTATGGCCATAGGTAATCCCTCATGATAAGAAGGCAGGACCAGTAGATCCGCTTCCCGCAAGAGCTTTTCCTTTTGCTCTCCGTTAATCCAGCCGAGTACATTGACACGATCCTCTATTCCATACTGCTGCACGATTGCTTTGACTTCTTCGACTTCACCATCCCCTGCCAGATTAAAGGTAGCTGTAACGCCTAGCGCCTTCAATTGCTGAATGGACTGAAGCAGATCGTAGACTCCTTTTCGCTCACCCAGTCTGCCCATGAAAAGAGCATTAACAGCTGTTTGTTGTTCTCTCACAAACGGTTCTTTGACAAAGACCCCGTTATAAAGAACCTCAATCGCTGTCTCCGGCACAATCGTAGCAAAGTAATCTTTCCACGTCTGGGACAAGACAATCAACTTGTCTGCCTGATTCAGAATGTAGTGACAATACTTGCGCTGCAGAGTAAATTGATTGTAGAAATCATCAAAGCTGGCCGCATGAATATGCAAAATAACTGACTTTCGAAACAACTTTCGTGCGGTTAGCAGAAATAGTGACTTCCGATAAAAGCTCCCGTTGTTCGCCATATGAATATGCACGATATCCGGCTTGAACGTGTACAGTTTCATCCAGAATTGAATGAATCCCCGTATAAAAATAAGCAGCCGCGAGAACACGCTGCCCGTGATATACGTTTCGACCCGCTGCATGGCATACATTTCCGAGATGGAGGAATCCTCAATGTTTTTGATGACACTCACAATTCCGCCCATATCCTTCAAGGATGATCCAACAACCAATACTTTTGGTTTCATGATAGACTCCTTTTTTCATGGTTAATCTTCATTCCTCTTACAGACTATTCACGTAATTTTTAATGGATGAGATCAGATCAGACTGTTTTCTCACATAGGGCTGGAACGTCAGCTCTTCTATGCAAGGAACCAACTTTTGCAATTCAGCCTGACTCTCCGCGACGGCCACGTAGCCGTTATCCTGAAAAACTTTGGAAATTTCAAGCTGATGGTCATCCACATGCTCGCCCCATTCTTTCCGGCGTGGAATGACGATAACCGGCTTGCCACGTTCAAGACAATTTGTAATGGAGCCAACACCCGCATGAGAAATAATGCATCTGCTTCGCACCACATATTCATTCATCTCTTCCTGCGTGAGGAAAGGAATCACAGTGAAATTTCGCGGCTGATACTCGGTATATCCAGATTGGGCAACAACCTCTTCTTCAATAATTCCTGACTCAATCGCCTCATCAATAAGCTCAAACATCCGATTGAAGGGAAACCGCTGGGTTCCAACGATAGCAAATATCAAAATAAAGCCCCCCTGTATTTAGCATTGGGATAGCTATCCTGCAACGTTTCCCATTGGATGAAGAACTCATCCGAGATTTTGTACATCAATCTCCCGGTTGCGCTGGAGGAATAGATTTTGGCATAACTTTCGATATAAATCAGCTTGGCACCGAAGATTTTACCGATAAGGCAAAAAGGGTAGGTAGCACCGGCCCCTGTTGTAATGATCACCTTTGGACGCTCACGCAGATATAGAAAGAACGACTTTATAATATTAGCCACAAAGATTAGCAAAAACATCGCATTTTTACGCTCTTGCTGCATTAAGAAGTACACTTTGCCCTGTGCAGAATCTACTTTTCTGCTTTTATTCTTCTCGGTAATCAGGAAATAATCATGTTCTTCAACCGCAGGAATAATTTTGGTTAATTCATCAAAATGACCGCCTGTAGAACTGATCAAACAGACCTTCATGTTCTAATCTCCTTTGAAAAGGATACGTCCTTGGCTCGCTGTATCTGTATATCCACTTCTGCTTCAGCCCCTGACTTGGAATGAACTCCATTTCCCGTAGCATATAACGCGTTCAGGAAGATACAGAATGGAGCAATCAGATGAACCGTGGACAGGGTATTATCAAAAAAGGAATAGGTCAGGAAACCGATAATCATACCGGCAAAATACAACCTGATCATGCCGCCCAATCGGAAGTAAACAGCCCGAAACACCAGCAGCAGCGATAGAAATAACAGGATGGCTCCAACTAACCCGCCATCGTAATAAAAACGAATGTATTCATTATGAGGAACAACGAATCCAGAAAAAATACTTCCATCATTTGCTACAAGAGTTGAGCCGAGTCCACGTCCAAAGATCGGATACTCATTTGCTTTGCCAATAAAATAATTCCAGGCTACATCCCTTCCCGACAGGCCTTTGCTCTCTGACCTCATTTCATAATTGTCCCACTGCGCAATTACCATATAGGCCACAGCGACAACGAACATAATGAGAGGAATAATGGCACTGACTCTGCCTTTGATGAAGGCTTTCAGTTGATCAAAAAGATAGACCAGAATAATCGGAATAAGCGCAATAAGTGGCCCCCTTGTTCCCGTCTGGACCAGAATGACCAGATGTGTCAAGGTAAGCATGTAATACAGAACAACCTGATGGCCTTGCTTGATCTGAATCAGACAGACGCAGATGGAGATAAAACACAACATGGCCAGATGCGCGGCGATGTTAGCTCCCTGTAACCGGGTTACACCCGACATCTCCAGGTTAGTAATGGACAATATGCCGGCGAGTTGCAGAATATAACCACCAGCCAGACTGAACAGCGGCAACCATGCCAGTACACGTATAATTCGTTGACTGATTTCTCTTGAAAAATGGGGCATCAGTAACAAAAAAGGAACAATGACTCCCAGAAAGGCCTTGAATGGATCGAGCGGACTAACCTTACTGGGCAGATCCGATAGAAAATAACTCTCCACAAATAAAAAACCAATCGCCAGTGCAGGATATATCAACTCTTTGCGAATACCAAAGCGTAAAAAAAGAGAGACAACAAAACCCAGAATCGCCAGCTTGTAGAAGGACAGCGAATCCAGTCCTGCCAGATGAATGCTAAATATTTTGTCAATGGACAAAGAAAAACTTACGATGAGAATCATAAAAATCCAGCTGGGCTGTTTAATATAAACGCCCAGCAGAATCACAGCTATGAGTGCAACAACCGAGACTAGCGGAAGATAGATTGCTGCGAAGACAATTACCAGCGAAAAAAGAATGATATTAAACGACTTCATATTTAATGCAGCAAGTATACCGGTCTTTTGCATATCTGCTATGCCACCTCAAAGCCAGAATCGTGTTTCAAAACGCATCCTTCGAACCTACCAGCACCTTGAACGTTCTGAAGATAATTTTGATATCCACCATCATGCTGCGCTCACGGGCATACGTCAGATCCAGCTCTACCATTTCTTCAAAACCAACACTGTTTCGTCCGCTGACTTGCCATAATCCCGTACATCCCGGGATCATCTGAAGGCGTTGTCTGTCGTAGGAAGTGTAGTTCTTCACTTCTCTGGGCAGAGCCGGTCTGGGTCCAACGAGACTCATCTCTCCTCTGAACACGTTCCACAACTGTGGCAACTCATCCAGACTGGTTTTCCGAATGAACTTGCCAATCCGGGTAATGCGGGGATCATTTTTCATTTTGAACATATTCCCGTTCACTTCATTCTGATCAATCAGCTGTTCCAACAGATCTTCTGCATTTGCAACCATGGACCTGAATTTGTACATATGAAACTCTTTTCCATTCTGTCCGACCCGTACCTGACGAAAAAAAACAGACCCCTGCGGGGCCTCTATTTTGATAAGTAATCCGATGACCGCAAACAAGGGGCACAAAATGATCAAACCTATGAAAGAACCCAGCAAATCGAGCATTCTTTTCATAAATAGATACACTTTATCCGCATTTTGTCCTGACATCGTTGATGCATTGTACCCCAGACTTGGGTCCATAACGATCTCCGCTTCCTTCGTTTGGGGAGATGGACTCATTCAAACTCCCCCCCGGCTACATGTTCTACCGACTCTTTTTCCAGAATCTGTTGCAGAGCTTGCAGCATTGGAATTCTAAGTTCCTGTTTTTGCAGAGCAAAGTCGATGGTTGTCAAAATGAATCCCAGTTTCTCGCCCACGTCATAACGTACTCCCTCGAAATCGTAAGCATACACTCCTTGTGTCTCATTTAAGCGCTGAATCGCATCTGTTAATTGAATCTCTCCCCCTTGACCAATCTCTTGTTGCTCCAGATGTTCGAAAATCTCTGGACTCAGTACGTATCTCCCCATAATCGCCAAGTTGGAAGGCGCTGTGCCTTGGGCAGGTTTCTCTACGAACCTGAGAACCTCTGTCAAACGGCCATCCGATTGAAGCGGGTCCACAATACCGTATCTGTCTGTTTGTTCAGCAAGTACGGTTTGTACGCCAACAATGGAATGTTGAACCTGATCATATTGATCAATCAATTGTTTGGTGCATGGAACTTCCGATACGACGATGTCATCTCCGAGCAACACGGCAAAAGGTTCGTCACCGATAAAGTTACGTGCACACCAGACAGCATGACCAAGTCCTTTGGCCTCTTTTTGTCTTATGTAGTGGATATCCACGTTAGAGGATTTGCGAACCTCTTCAAGCAGGCCCAGCTTCCCTTTTTCCAGCAAGTTATGTTCCAATTCAAAAGCGTTGTCGAAATGATCTTCAATTGCCCGTTTCCCTTTACCGGTTACGATAATGATGTCTTCAATTCCAGAGGCAATGGCTTCCTCAACGATATACTGTATGGTTGGTTTGTCCACAATAGGGAGCATTTCTTTGGGCATCGCTTTTGTGGCTGGCAAAAATCGTGTACCTAGTCCAGCTGCAGGAATGATTGCTTTTCTCACTTTTTTCATAAATACCACCCTATCCTCTTTTTTTTTAGTTTGATAAAAGTTGAACCAGGGCATCTAACCCGTCCTCACGTCATACCTTCGACGATTAACGTCTAAGGTTCATTGAACTGAACCCACAGCATGACCGAGTGCCTACAGTGATAAAGGTACAGTAGACATTACCTGTTTACTTGGGAGCATTGGATGGAAGGTTTACTTCTCTCCGTAGCCCACCGGAACTGCAACGTTTTTGATATTGTTCAGGATTGCGCCCAGGATTCGTGCATTCACATGCTCCAGAGCAGCCTTGGTTTTCTTCACCAGTTCCTTCTTGACCTTGCCCGAGTTCACGACCAGCAGCACGCCATCACACAGTGAACTCACAATGAGTGCATCCGTTACCGCGAGCACTGGCGGTGTATCAAACATGATGACATCATATTGATCCTCTAACTTCTCAATGAGCCTTTTCATCCGGTTGGAACCAATCATCTCGGAAGGGTTCGGCGGAATTGGGCCAGAAGTGAATAATTGGAGATTATCGATATAGCTCTCTCTAAGCACGTCTTCCACACTGTACTGATTAGACAGCACACTACTCAGACCGATATGATTCGGTACGGAAAATACCTGGTGCAAGGAAGGATTACGCAGATCCGCATCGATCAGCAGAACCTTTTTGCCTTCCTGGGCATAGGTTACCGCCAGGTTGCTAATGGTTGTGGTCTTGCCTTCGCCGGCTTCGGCTGAAGCCACCATGATCTTTTTGATATGACTATCGATTGAGGAGAACTGAATATTGGTCCGTAATTTACGGTATCCCTCCGAGATTTGAGATTTGGAGTTAAAATAGGTCACCAGACTGTTATTTTCATTGGTTAGCCGCGACATATTTGCCATCCCCCACTTTCTGTTGAGATACGTAATTTTTCGTATTTTTCAGATCATCTTTTTTCATTTTGGATATAACCGTAAGCACAGGCAGGCCCAGTTCTTTTTCAAGTTCACTTTCGGATTTGAATGTGTCATCCAGATAATCCATCAGGAACACAAGTGCAATCGCGAGCACAAGACCTGCGAACAGACTGACAATGATGCTTAATGTGGTTTTCATATTGATTGGAGATGCGTTACTATCCACTTTTGCTTCACTGAGGATAGCCACATTATCGATTTTCATGATTAGGGGGATTTGAGATTGGAACACGTTGGAGATGGCATTGACCGTTTTGGCGGCTTTTTCGTAGGTAGTCCCTTGTACAGTTATGCTCATCACTTGGGATTCGCTGGCTGTAGAGACGGAGGTGCTGTTCATGAGCTGAGCAGAGGTTAAGCCCAGGTCTGGATACGTAGTAGCGACTTTATCCATAATGGCGGAAGATTTAATAATTTCTCTGTATGAGTTAATGAGTTTGATATTGGTTTGGATCATGCTGAAGTCCATCATCGCCTGGCCTTGAACGTTAGAAGTCTGGTTCACGATCAGTTTGGAACTTGCTTCATAGATGGGCTGGGTGAAGAAAATGCTTTTGACCCCTGCACCCACACCGGCTATCAAAGCAATTGCAACAATCAACCACAGTTTCTTTTGTAAGAGTCGAAAATATCCTTTCAGTTCCACTTTCATTCCTCCTATACGTTGTGATCTATCCTATGTAACTACCAGATGGACAGTAGCCATTTGCGAGGTTTCCAGCGTTCTGTGACCAGACACGAATTCGATAGAATGTGCGACGCATTCTCTGCCAGCCGCTTAACGGCTTCAGCTCCAAATCGACGCTCGATAGCCCGCTCTCCTTCACTTATGGCAAATGTCCTTTTGCACGTATCATGTGCATCTGATGAAATGAAATGAAACCCGTTTTCTTTGCAAAAATGAAAACACCACTGCCGAACTTTCCGTCCGAAAAGCCCAGTGAAAGATTGAGCTGTGAGCTGACATAGTCCGCCTTGACTCAAGTAATCAGCCAACAACCTTGGCTTCTTCAAAATGACACGATTACGTTCCGGATGAGCAATAATAGGGGTGATTCCCGCTATTCGTAATTCATGCAGTATCCTGGGGAACTGTGAGGGAATATGACCAAAGGGCAGTTCCAGCAACATGTAACGACTTCCGGCGAGTGTGCAGCACTTTCCTGCATATAAGTCTCCAATCAGGTTGTCATGCACCCTGATCTCCTGTCCGGGACGGATCTCCAGGCGAATGTTACGTTTGCGAAGTTCTGCGTGAAGCAGGTTCACGGCCTGATTGACCACCATCGGTTCATTGTTGTATTGCCCGTTCAGGTGATGCGGAGTAGCAATAATGGAGGTAATTCCTGAGGCTGTCGCCTTCTCAGCCATCGCAACGGACTGCTCCATTCGAACAGGACCATCATCCAGACCGGATAATATGTGGCAGTGCATTTCAACCATATCCAAACTTCCTGAAATAGTATGAGCCCCCTCGCCCCTTTATTCATTGCGCAAATGCTTTTGGTGTTAAAGAACTAATGCATAACGCTATGAAATATAGTAAAATGGCGTTAAGTACATGTTTTGTTCAGAAAATGTTAAGAATCGACTTGGAATTATATGGTGAAATCAATGTAATGATAGGGTTCCTGCAGAGCCTTTTGTTCTGTTGCCTTTTCATACTGAAAACGGGAAACCGCGGGAAACTGAACTTCAGTAAGCATTGTGTTTAACTGTCCAGTTATATATAGTTTCTGTTCGTGCTGAATATGCAAGTTTGAATGATACATTGTGAGCTCTCCGAAGGGCTGTTTCCATTGCAACCTTGCGTGAAGTCGTACACATACATGTTGATCTTCAACATCCAAACCAATGAGCATTTCTGATGATACCGGCAAGTTCAGGTCGCTCAGGAAGGTGATTGCTTGAGTGTCCATTCCAAGTAACAGAACAGGGCGTCTTTTGCGGTCTACCATTTTCCCTTGAAACTCCTGAATGTACATATGGACATTTAATTTCATATCAGCCCATTCCTGAATTATTGAATACATGGTTTCATTCCTTTAGAATGGATTAGCCTACATGGACTGCCTCCACTTCCTTCTCACAGGTATATGGCCCAGGCAACAAGGAGATACTTAAAATATTCCAAATGATACATTTTGTAACTCCATACGTCCAATTTACGATACAATACGTATCATGTCAAGCGGTATTTGGACATGGTTCTTTTGATTTACGACAATTTGAGATGTCCTTAGACAGACCTATTTACAAATGGAAATGAGTTAAAGGAAACACATGAGGAGATACTCTTTTGCAGGAAAGCTGCCCTGATCAAACACTTGGCTCAGGATTGTTTCAATATATATTTGATGTCGTTCAGGGGGAAATAGCTTATGAGCTACGGAAATCGCATTGCTGAATTACGGGAACAGCGGGGACTTACTCAAGAAGAACTTGCGAGCTCCATTCATATTACCAGAGCTGCTCTCTCCCACTACGAGAAGAACCGTCGTAAACCGGATTTCGAAGTGTTAACGAGACTTGCTGACATCTTTGAGGTGTCTATTGATTATCTTATAGGACGTACAAAGCAAAGCGATGTTGTGATGGATGAAGATGTACGTGAATTCGTTGATACCTTGGAGTTGTCGGATAAGGAAGTGTTGGAACGCTTCGATCTGATGATTGATGGGAAGTCCTTAACAGAAGAAGAGGCACGTCGTTTTATTGCGTTTGTCCGAATGGAACGCAGTATGGACTAAACCCGAAAAGAGGACCCAGTTCCCGAGAGATAACATCTCTGGCTTCTGGGCTTTTTTTGTGTCTTAATTCCCTTTCATTCCATGCTTGTCTATTGTGTCAAGGACGCTTGGTGTTGACGGAGGATACGAAATGGTTCCAACGCTCCGGGTCGATTCCGCATTGCAGTAAAACCTTCATGATGTCCATCTGGGTTGCTTCGACTTGTTTACCTGTCGGCCTACGATCGTCCCTGTTTGGATGCTTCATATTCATTCCGCTAACCTCTCTTATCTTTATACTTTCCCTGCCCTCCAAAACTAGCCTTATTATACTTGAGAAAGTTCCTCGATGTTGTCGTCTCATGGCGATAACGTTTTTTGAAGGGGTTCTAATTTTGTCGAAAGCAAAATAGGAGCAATATGGTGCCGGGATGGCAACCATATTGCTCCTATTATTCTTAATACAACCTGTTCATGCACTTATACGTTTGAACAAGGAAGTTATTAACCTCCAGCACGTGCAAGTTCACGCATATTCGCTTCAAACGCTGCAAGCAGCGCTGCGTCTCCAGTCAAACCTGTTGCCTGAATCCGTTCGATCTGTTCTGTCATACGTTTGAAGTCCTTCGGAATAACCCGAACGAACTGATTCAGCGCATCTTGCCAGTTATCCAGAACGCGCTGACCGACAGCACTTCCTGTATTGGCAACATGACGTTGAATCATGCCTCGCAGATCTGCACTTTCGGCCACATCTTCGATACGCTCCAAAAGAACCATTTCCAGATTACAACGTTTCAGGAATGTGCCTTCCGGATCATACACATAGGCAATACCTCCGGACATCCCTGCTGCAAAGTTACGACCTGTATCACCCAGTACAACGACACGTCCACCTGTCATATACTCACAACCATGGTCGCCTACCCCTTCAACGACTACTTTGGCGCCCGAGTTACGTACAGCAAATCGCTCACCCGCAATACCACGGATATACGCTTCGCCGCTTGTTGCTCCGTAGAGAGCCGTGTTACCGATAATGATATTATCTTCCGCCTCAAACGTTGCTTTCGGAGAAGGCATCACGATCAGTTTACCTCCGGACAGTCCTTTACCTACGTAGTCATTGGAATCCCCTTCAACGGTCAAGGTCATACCTTTAGGTACAAAGGCCCCAAAGCTTTGTCCGGCAGAGCCGACAAATTTGAATTTAACCGTATCTTCAGGCAATCCTGCGAGTCCATATTTGCGTGTGATCTCACTACCCAAAATGGTACCTACTGCACGGTTAACGTTTGTAATTGGAAGCACCGCTTCAACCGGTTGACCGGATTCAATAGCAGACTGTGCCAATGGCAGCAATTGTTGCATATCCAGCGTTTCTTCCAATTGGTGATTCTGATGCTGTGTGCGGTAACGTGCAGAGCCTTCCGGCATTTCAGGCACGTGCAGCAATACAGACAGATCCACACCTTTTTTCTTCCAGTGATCTACGGCTTCTACCGTTTCGAGGCAATCTGTACGTCCGACCATCTCCTGAATCGTACGGAAACCAAGATCAGCCATGATCTCACGCACATCTTCAGCAACAAATCGCATGAAGTTAACCACATGAGCTGGATCACCCATATAATTTTTACGCAATTCCGGATTCTGTGTCGCTACACCAACCGGACAGGTATCCATTTGACAGACACGCATCATGATACAGCCAAGTGCAACGAGCGGTGCTGTAGAGAAACCATACTCTTCTGCTCCAAGCAAGGCTGCAATCGCCAAGTCACGGCCGTTAAGCATTTTACCGTCTGTTTCGAGGACAACACGGTCACGGAGATTGTTCAGCATCAACGTTTGATGTGTCTCTGCAAGACCTAGTTCCCAAGGCATACCTGCGTGGCGAATCGAACCTTGCGGTGATGCACCTGTACCACCGTCATATCCGCTGACGAGGATGATATCGGCACGGCCTTTGGCTACACCAGCTGCGATGGTACCCACGCCCACTTCCGATACAAGCTTCACGTTAATCTCAGCACGCGGATTGGCATTTTTCAAGTCATAGATCAACTCTGCCAGATCTTCGATCGAGTAGATATCGTGATGCGGTGGAGGCGAGATCAGACCTACACCTGGTGTTGAACCACGGACTTCAGCAACCCAAGGATACACTTTACGTCCTGGCAGTTGTCCGCCTTCACCTGGTTTAGCTCCCTGAGCCATTTTGATCTGAATTTCATCGGCATTAACCAAGTAGTTGGATGTAACACCAAAACGTCCGGATGCTACCTGTTTAATCGCACTGCGACGGGAATCCCCATTGCTATCTTTAATGAAGCGAGCCGGATCTTCTCCACCTTCACCGGTATTGGATTTACCTCCAACACGGTTCATAGCAATGGCAAGATCTTCATGCGCCTCTTTACTGATCGAACCGAAGGACATTGCACCTGTTTTGAAACGACGCATGATATCTTCTACGGATTCAACTTCTTCGAGTGGAATGGAATCTCCAACTGGTTTCAGTTTCAGCATGGAGCGAATGGTCAACAGTTGATCATTCTCACCTTGTACAAGTTTGGAATATTTTTTATACAGCTTGTAATCCCCAGTGCGTACCGCATGTTGCAGAGTATGAATGGTTTGCGGATTGAACAGATGCTCTTCTCCGTCGTTACGCCATTGATAATCCCCACCGGAATCCAATACTTTATCGTTACCGTCTTTTTCCGTAAAGGCACGGTTATGATGTGTCAACGCTTCGGCTGCCACTTCTTCCAACCCAATTCCACCGATACGGGAAGGTGTCCAGGTAAAGTAACGGTCAACGAAGTCTGATTTCAGACCTACCGCTTCAAAGATTTGAGCTCCACGATACGATTGAATCGTAGAAATCCCCATTTTGGACAACACTTTAGTAACGCCTTTGGTAGCTGCTTTAATGTAGTTTTTCACTGCTTTCTCATGCGAGATACCACGCAGTAACCCTTGCTGAATCATGTCATCCAGCGTTTCAAAGGCCAGATAAGGGTTCACCGCACTTACACCGTAACCCAGCAGCAACGCGTAGTGGTGAATATCACGCGGTTCTGCCGATTCGAGCATAATGCTGACTTTTGTTCTGGTTCCCTGGCGAATCAGATGGTGATGCAGACCTGCTACAGCAAGCAATGCAGGAATGGCAGCATTCTCTGCGTCCACACCGCGGTCAGACAGGATCAGAATGTTATGACCTTTGTCGATGACACGATCCGCAGCTTCGAAGAGCAAATCCATCGCTTTGCGCAGTCCTTCTGCTCCTTCCGCAGCGGTGAAGAAGATTGGAATCGTCATGGAGCGGAAGCCTGGGCGACGCACATGGCGAATCTTCGCAAAGTCTTCATTCGACAATACCGGTGTATCCAGACGGATCTGGCGACAGCTCTCCGGTTCTGGATTCAACAAGTTGCGCTCAGGTCCAATGGTTGTTGCCGTAGACGTTACAATCTCTTCACGGATTGCATCGATTGGCGGATTGGTTACCTGGGCGAACATCTGTTTAAAGTAGTTGTACAGACGCTGCGGACGATCCGACAGCACAGCCAGCGGTGCATCATAACCCATCGAACCCGTAGCTTCCATACCTGTTGTTGCCATGGGCTCCAGGATTTTACGCAGTTCTTCAAATGTATAACCATATGCCAGCTGAAGCTGGGTCACGTTATCATGTTTTGGATCAGGAAGTTCCGGTGCTTCCGGCAACTCGCTCAGATCCATCAAATGCTCATCAAGCCAATCCTGATACGGATTCTCGGCTGCAATGATTGCTTTTACTTCCTCATCCGCGATGATGCGGCCTTCTTGTGTATCCACAAGCAACATCCGACCTGGGCGCAGACGATCTTTGTACAGGATCTCTTCCGGTGCGATATCAAGTACCCCAACTTCTGAGGACAGGATAATACGGTCATCCTTGGTTACATAATAACGAGCTGGACGCAAACCGTTACGGTCAAGTGTTGCACCAATTTGCAAACCATCTGTAAAGGCCATTGCTGCTGGTCCATCCCAAGGCTCCATCATCGTGCTGTGATATTCATAGAATGCCTTTTTGGCAGGGTCCATTCCCTCATCCGTGCTCCAAGGTTCAGGGACCATCATCATGGCCACGTGTGGCAGAGAACGGCCGCTCAGATACAGGAACTCCAGTGTGTTATCAAACATGGCTGTATCCGAACCGTCTGGATTGATGACCGGTTTTACTTTCGCGATGTCGTTACCGAACAACTCGCTCTCGAACAAGGACTGGCGTGCATGCATCCAGTTCACGTTACCACGCATCGTATTGATCTCACCGTTGTGGATCATGAAGCGATACGGGTGGGCACGTTCCCAGCTCGGGAAGGTGTTTGTACTGAAACGGGAATGCACAAGTGCAATAGCCGATTCAACAAGGTCTTGCTGCAGATCCAGATAGAACTCTCCCACCTGTTCTGTTGTCAGCATGCCTTTATATACAATTTTGCGACAAGACAAGCTTGGAAGGTAGAATGAACCGCCTTCTGCTTCATCTGCCGAATAACGAATAGCCAGCTCAGCACGTCTGCGAATAACATACAGCTTACGCTCGAATCCAAGCTCATCCTTCACATCTGCTGATCTTCCAATGAACACCTGACGTACATAAGGTTTCGCTGCAAGTGCAGAACGGCCAAGCATTTCATCAAAAGTAGGAACATCCCGGAAACCCAGGAACGTCTGTCCTTCTTCTTCAATAATCTTCTTAAGGCTCTCTTCATGTGCACTACGGATGGCAGGGTCTTGGGACATGAACAACATCCCTACGCCATAGAAACCCTGTTCAGGCAATGCAAAACCAAGACGTTCCGCTTCCTGTGCAAAATAGCGATGTGGGATCTGAATCAGGATACCTGCTCCGTCACCGGAATTTGGTTCACTTCCCTGTCCTCCACGGTGCTCCATGTTACTAAGCATGGTCAGTGCCTGACTAACGATATCGTGTGAAGGTACTCCTTTGATGTTGGCAACAAAACCCATTCCGCATGCGTCTTTTTCGAACTGCGGGTCATACAGACCCTGTTTTGGAGGTAATCCGATGTGTCTCATGGAACGCAACCTTTCTATAATGAAGTATTTCGGAAAGATCAAGAACATAGGCAACAGGCAACAATGAAACGGGAGGAGCTGGCCTTTCGCTTGCGATAGAGCCTGCTAGATAGAAGAGGGGACAGCATGAGACTGTCAAAAATAATGCCTGCTATTGGGCAGAAGCCATTAAATGAGATGAGCTGATCCGGACGATCCGGCAAACAGCCTGTATAAATCAACACGCAGCCGCTGGCACGACTACTGAAATGGAGCGACGTTTTTTTGATATAGTTCTATTATTTTAACACCGACCTAACATCAGCGCAATTTAAACTTTTTAATACCTCTGATAAGAAATGTTTTGCAGTACAGCTTTACAGTAGTGACGTTTAAATTCATCTCTTTTTCGAATAATTATACACTTTTTAAGCCAGAGTACAACTGAATTAAATTGCTGACAGAAGAAAATCGTTCCATGTACAGCCTAGGTTTATCCATAATCCCACCAAATTTTCACTGCTTAAGCCAGCGAAACTTTACTTCTCTATGCATTTGTATACAAAATAGCCTGCAACCCCTTTTTGGGGTCACAGGCTATTTGCACTATTTGACTACTATATTGCATAATTTCACTACAAGAAAATAAAGTTTTTTTTCAAAAATATGACCCTGCTGAAGATCAGGTTCGACTTATGCCGTCACAACTTGACCAGAATCAGCCTGTTCGACTTCTTTTTTCGGACGTCTGCCATTCCAAAGGAAGTAAGCAAGCGTCAGCAGGATGGATACACCTGCATAGATACTAAGAATTCCTGCCTGATGCCACATCACATCCAGATTACCACTCGATACCACGGCTTTGAAGCCCATAATGCTGTGTGTCATTGGCAACCAAGGGCTAAATGCTTGAAGCCATGATGGAATCAGTTCTACCGGGAAGGTCCCTGCACTAGCCGCAAGCTGGAAGACCAGAAGCAGAATGACAACATAACGTCCAGGCAGATCCAGCCAGGTTACAAGTGCCTGAACGATCAACATGAAGGTCAGCCCTGTAATAATGGTAAACAGATAGAACAGCCCTACGCTGTGCGTCTCCAGTCCAAGACCATATAACATGAAACTTGCCACAATAACCGATTGAAAAATACTCACGGAGCCAAATACCAGTGTCCGGCTGACAAAACGATTCCAGCCTGTTGCACCCGGTACGGACGTTTCCCGCATTTTCAATACAATCGTGGAAATCAATGATCCCACAAACAAACCAATCGACAGGAAGAACGGTGTCAATCCTGTACCATAATTGCTCACGTTCTCTGCTGTGTTCTCCGAGGAGTTTACAGGTTCAGCGAACATGTTCACCACATCATCCGTTTTCTTAACTTCAGATGTTTTCTGAGCGGCATCATTCAGCTTGGTTGCCAGTTCACCTGAGCCATCTTTTAGCTCGGTAAGACCGTCAGCCAGTTTGCCAGCGCCATCACCCAGTTGCTTGGAACCATCGGTTAGTGAATTAACGCCACCACTGAGTTTACCTACACCCGTTTGCAAAGCCGTTGTCCCTGAGCCCAGCTGCTTGGCACCATCTGCAAGCAATGTACCGCCACTTGCAGCATCACCCAATTTGCCGCTGAACTGCTTCAGACCATCGGAGAGCTTCGCTCCTCCTTGACTAAGTTGTCCGGCACCAGCTAGCAATTGCTGCTGACCATCCACCAGCTGGTTTGCACCAGCAAGAAGTTGCTCCTGACCTCCATGAAGCTCGGCTGCACCTGCAGCCAGTTGCTGGTTACCCTGATGCAGCTGATCTGCACCCTGCGCAAGTTTCTGCTCGCTTTCATGCAGTTGTGCACTGCCATCCGCAACAGCTTCACTTGCCGCAAGCAGTTTCTGTACATCCGCATTTTCGGCCAGTTCGGGGTTCGATGCAGCAAGCTGTTTCAATCCGGCGGCTACGCCCTGTGCACCATCAGCAACCTTGGAGCTGCCATCTACAGCCGATTGCAAGCCTGTTGCCAGTGTCCCGCTGCCCTGAACGGCACTTTGCAGACCATCCGACAGCTTCGCACTGCCCTGTTCTGACGATTTCAGGCCAGCCTGCAGCTTACTTGTGCCATCCAGTGAAGACTGGAGTCCGGTTTCCAACTTGGCGCTGCCATCCTTCAACTGATCTGCTCCACTCTGAAGCTGGCTCGAAGCAGCTGCCTGAAGCTGTTGCAGACCGGATACAAGATTCGATGTTCCACTTTCAAGCTTGGTTGCCCCAGTGTGCAGCGCGTTAACACCATCACTTAATGGAGAAAGTCCTTCCTGAAGTTCAAGCGTTCCTGATGCAAGCTTCGCCAGGTTATCCTTAAGCTTAACAGCACCATCATCCAGTTTGCCTGCGCCGGTATTCAGTTCACCCGCCCCATCACCTGCCTCAGCCAAGCCATCCGATACTTCGGAGAACTTGTCGAGCAATGTTTCTGCATAGGATTCCGTTACTTTGGCTGAGACTTTTGCTTTCAGGTCCTTAATAGCGGTCTTACCGATCTGTGCACCGACAAAACTGTAATTGCCGTTTGGTTCATAGATCAGATCAGCCGGCTCCGGCTTGTCATCGAGCAATGTTGTTGCTTGGGATGAGAAGTTCTCCGGAATCGTAATTTGCATATAATATTTGTCATTACTCATGCCTTCTTTGGCTTGACTCGCACTGACAAAATCCCATTTGAAATCGGCATTTTTCTTCAGTTCATCCACCAGATCACTACCCACATGGAGGGATTTGCCCTCCAGCTCAGCGCCTTTATCCAGATTGACAACGGCAACCGGCATCTCATCCACATGACCATACGGGTCCCAATAGGCTGCCAGATAGATGCCACTATACAGGATCGGTATGAACATTATTGCAATAACAGGGATCAACACCTTCGGGTTTCTCACGGCCGATCCCACATCCTTGAAAAACACGGATAAAGATTTCATGTCATTTTCTCCCCTTAATCTCTCTGCTCCATGAGCAGGAATAACCATAATGAAATACAATGTCGCATTCCAGAAAACATACTGAAACACGAAGTGACCACTTTCCTCAAACGGTCACTTTAGGACAAAAAAACAACCTGTCTTCCGACAAGCCTCCCTGCTTGATACGCGTAAAAATCCTTATATTATAGTAGATTAAATTCGGATTACGTTACAGCAGCAATTCCTTCCATTAAGAAAAGGCGAAAGTAAGTCTTAATTTCCTCTTTGCTCAGCGGTTGATGTTGTTTGCTCCAGTCTGAAGTGAGTGCAATGTACAGGCGAATCATCATAAATGCGACGACTTGCGGATCACAATCTCGAATCTCTCCATTGTCTTTTGCTTTCTCAAGCTCCTTAGCCAGAAAGTCGGAGATTACTTTCTCCACCTTGTCCAATCCTTCCTTGGCCTGCAGCGTTCCAAAGTCCTTCAGCTCCTGAGATAACTTAACGAGCAGATCGTGATCACGACGAAACTCTAACAATGCATCCAGTACCCGAAACAGATTATCGAAAAATGCACTTTCCTGATGTACTTCACGATGCGCGATGTTTTTCATTTCCTGAATCACTTCTACCAGGATCTGATCAAACAATTGTTCCTTATTGGTGAAAAACGTATAGATCGTTCCTTTGCCAACGTTCGCAATCTTGGCGACCTGATCCATCGTCGTTGCTTTGTATCCAAACATGGCAAACGACTGGGCTGCTGCATGAATAACCTGCTGTCTCCTGTCAATCGGAGCCATCGTATCCCTCCTTTAATCACGTTCATTGTTCAATCGCTCTACATAAATGACCAAAAATACAATTCAGTCATTCGGTCAAAAACTACAATACCACCTTCAAAAACAGATTGCAACCCTAACATTTTAAAAATTGTGTTAATATTTTTTAACCTAAATGCAGTGGAAACTCCTTCTGTCGTCGTCTATAGTGTAAGATGACTCAGATAATACGTGTATATAATGAAGTTTAGTTTGTCTCATTGTAAGATATATGGTGTAAATATTCATAGAAGAAACATGATTTTGTGCTTCAATGTATATTCATGTAGTAACGCATTCCATAGCTAGAATAAACAATGAATATCTTCTTTTTGAATTAAAACTTATGAATAAAGGTGAACTCATGCGAAAACCAAGAGTGCTCTTATTATCGGAAGGTTTCGGTACCGGTCACACTCAGGCCGCTCATGCGCTGGCACATGGCATCAAAAAAGTCAGTCCACATGTTCACAGTCGTGTCATTGAACTAGGCAAATTTTTGAACCCAACGGTAGCTCCATTAATTTTCTCTGCATATCGAAAGACACTATCGGTTCAACCCAAACTGGTCAGCCTGTTGTACCGCACACAGTACAATAAATCATTAAATGGTTTTACCAAGCTGGCGTTGCACCGAATTTTCTATACACAGACGGCACAGGTCGTATCCCAACTGAAACCCGATGCGGTGATCTGTACCCATCCTTTTCCGAATGCTGTCATCTCCCGGCTCAAACGCCAGGGTCTGAATATCCCGCTCTATACGGTCGTGACGGATTATGACGTGCATGGAACATGGATTAATCCCGAAGTGAACAAATATCTGGTCTCTACCCCTCAGGTCAAAGCATTGCTTGAGATCCGGGGTGTCGATCCCTCCCATATTCAGATCACGGGAATTCCTGTGCATCCAGACTTCTGGGAAGCAGGAGATAAGGTGAAGCTACGGGAAGAGATGGGGCTTCAGAACATGCCTACGGCGCTACTTATGGGTGGCGGATGGGGACTTTCGTTTGATGAGGATCATATGAAAGCTCTCACGTCTTGGGCAGATCGTGTTCAATTGGTCTTCTGTCTAGGAAGTAATGAAAAAATGATTGCAAAAATGAAGGAAATGCCTTGCTTCCAGCATCCGAATATTCGTATTTTGGGATATACACGGGAAGTAAGCAAACTGATGGATTTATCCGATGTGCTGATTACGAAGCCAGGTGGTATGACATGCACTGAAGCGTTGGCCAAGGGTCTACCGATGTTGTTCATTCCTCCAATTGCAGGTCAAGAGGAAGAGAACTGTGAATACTTTGTACAAGCCGGATACGGCCAGGTCATTCACTCTGCCGACGTGATCACCAATCGTTTCAGACAACTAGTTGAGCAGGCATCTACTCAAACTGAAAGCCCGCTGAACGTAGCGCATCATTCAGGTAACCATTCGGTCTATGATCCGAAGTGCTGTGCTCAAGCTGTTCATGACTTATTGTTTCCAACGACAGCCGATGTCACAACAACCTCCTTGGAGCGCTTCACAGCCGGAATTACTGCCACGTCCTTGTCAGGTACCAGAATACCATTCTGACGCCTCTACGGACCTATAGAATAGCTCTCACGAGGTGTTATAGGGGACAAGACAATTGCTCACGATATACAAAGAAGGTTCCCTTCCGCATTTTTGGAAGGGAACCTTCTTTTATTTTCACGAATTCCACCGTATGATTTGGCAGAAAAAAGGGTAATTTAGAGTATAACGATATTTTTAAATAACGAAATAAAACTACGATTCAGGCTTTTTCAAGGGCCGTGTGATGCACACACAGTTAACTACCCTGCCTGTTTGCAGAATTTACGGGTCGATTACTTGTAAAAAGTATGATGACCGATCGTTTTTACTTTTTTCTGCGAACGAGCAACTGTCAGATCGTCGGCAAGCGTCAATGATAAGAAATAATACGTATCATCGGCAACTTCCTTCTTCCCGTTCAACGCAGCATTCACTGCTTTGATGCTGTCCTCGTTGGGAACCACACGCTTCATGCGTCCGTTCGCTACAGGACTAAACTGGGATTTCTGATAGATGACCTTGTAAATGGTATCGGGAAAATTGGCTGACCGCAGCCGGTTTAAGACAACATTGGCAACTGCCACTTTGCCTTCGTACGGTTCACCTTCCGCTTCTGCCATGACGATTTTTTGCAGCAGATGCAGTTCTTTATCGGACACACTGTATGACCAGGTTGCAAGTTTCGAGTCTTCCTGGTTCAGAAGTTTGGTCCGTGTAAAGTATAGTTTTTGGGGGGGAGTTGTTACAGCAGCGACTTCTTTGGCACGTTTCACTTTGGCCAATTTCAGTGCAGCTTCTTTTTTGGCTTTGGCCGCAGCTACCGCTCTAGCTTTGTTCTTGGCCTTGGCTTCTTGCAATTCCTGCTCTTCTTGAGCAGTTGTAAGCCAGTTCTTCGCTGGCAGAGATTCAGTCCACGCTACAGTTTGGGCAGACAGATTAGAGGACAGACTTGTCCCATCTTCCATCATGCGCCTCTCTTCTTGCGTAGATGTTTGATTATTTTGCCCAGAAGCCGCAAGTTCGGTCATCTGTTTACTATCACTAGCTTCATTCCACTTCCCCGTCGCCTGAACGACATTTACCCCCACTATACATACAAGCAGCACTGATAACATCGGTGCTACCCAACGATTTTTGCTTATAATGTTCATTCGAAGATTCCTCCTGTCGAAACAATTCCCTTAACTAAGTAACCCAAAAAAAAGAATTTGAATAACGATGGCTAATATTACATAGGGATAAACGTTATGTCAATGTGATTTTATGGCATAAAAATGATTATCAGGAAAAAGTGAACGTGTCCACTACCTCATACATTGGCGATTGGCCAAGCCTTGTCACATAAAGTACAATGTCCTCCACCATCCATGAATTAACACCTGTGGAATGTTCCGGAAGCACTCCAGATACCCCTTTATTCTCATTACCTGGAACCTGTCCCAGATATTTTCTGGCAATGGTAATGTGGGGAGCATAAGGTCTTAATTCAGCTTCATACCCAAGGGGCGAAGTCGCCTGCACGATTTGTTTTTGCAATGAAAACAAGCGCTCTATCTCTCCGCTAACACCTTTCCAAAGCACCTTAGGTGCTTCTTCAAGCCCAAATGTGCCCCAGTCGGAAAGCTGAAGTTCAAACGGCTGGAATCCGCTTGTTGCTGAGCGCAATGCTTTTCGCAGGTGTCCGATGTCACTAACTAACGTATCCCCCAGAAATTGCAAGGTTATATGATAATCTCTATGATCTGTCCATTTACGAAAATCCAGCTTGTTCTGTACAAGCCTCGCATCCATCTGAAGAGACTGCTGAACAGCAACAGGAAGACGAATGGCTACAAACAATCTTTCCCGTCGGGAGGAATGATCCTGATGTGATTGGTTATTCATTGCATACACCTCTCTAAAGTTCGCTCTATTATTTCATAACTATACATATCGTTTCAAGTTGGGTAAGTATAGAGTGACACAAATATAACCATTTGCAAATAAGGCTAGATTCCTGCATTTCCCACCTTAATGCACATCCAACACCAAATCTGATACACTTTAATTATCAAACTCATCAAACTATTTATCTCAGGAGGACCACACATTATGGGTAAAATTGTATGTTTTCCATCTCTATCCGAAGAACAGCAAGAGCGCATTCAGAATGCTGCACCGGGATACACCCTGAAATTCGGAAAAGCCAAGGAATTGGATCCCGCTGAGTTGAAAGAAGCTGAGGTTATTTTAGGTTGGTCCCCACTCGTCACAGAGCATGCATTGAAACAGGACAGCCTGTTGAAGTGGGTTCAGGTCTGGTCTGCTGGTGTAGACAATCTCCCCTTCGCAGATTTGCAACAAAAGAACATTCAGGTCACCAGTGCAAATGGAGTTCACGCGATTCCTATCACCGAAATTATTCTGGGCATGATGTTATCCCACAGTCGCTGGCTGAGACAAGCTATGCTGCATCAACAACAGGCCGAATGGAAAGCTCCTGCCAAACCACTACCGGAACTGCATGGCAAAACAGCGGTCATCGTTGGTGTAGGTGAGATCGGTACGGAAACAGCCCGTATTCTCAAAGCACTCGGCATGCACACAATCGGAGTTCGCCGCTCAGGTAAGGATGTCCCCAATGTGGACCAAATGTACGACATGACCGGTTTACATGAAGCCTTGAGCCAAGGCGATTATGTAATTAACATTTTACCGCTAACTGATGAAACCAAACATATATATGATCAAACTGCATTTGAGCAGTTCCGATCCGGTGCCTGCTTCGTCAATGTGGGCCGTGGCCCTAGTGTGAAAACGGAAGCGTTGCTGAATGCACTCCAAAACGGTCAAGTTGCTTTCGCTGCACTGGACGTGTTCGAAGAAGAACCTCTTCCTGCAGACCACCCGCTATGGAGCATGGATAACGTGTTAATTACGCCCCATATCGCAGGAAGTACAGAGCAATACGCGGATCGAGCAGTCGATATTTTCGTCAAAAATCTGGAAGCTTACGTCGCTGGCGATACCCTGCCGGTGAACCTTGTGGATTATAGTCATAAATATTAACACAAACACCCGTTCCCATGCAATATTGTGCAAATCAAATCAACGATTTCAATAGAACTAAAAAATATTTACACTTGCAACTTCGATGACAGAACAACCTTCCGATCACTGTTATTCCCAGATTTTTTTAATTCACTTGTAGAAAGGTTAAAATCTGTGAATAAAGGTGAACGCTCCGCTTCTTCAGGTTATTTCTGTCCTCTACGTTCTCGTGTAAATCATTAGTTCAATTGAAATGTACACAGTAAAAAAACTCTACCTCTGGAAATTTCCCTAGAGGTAGAGTGTTTGTTTTTTTACGCTTACATACAAAGCCAAATATGACGTATAAACGTGCCTTTGTGTACTGTTCGGTACTCTTTTACAGCCCATCCCACTTCCAACAAGTGCTCTTCTACCCACTCTGTGGAAACAATCACTGCCCGTTTTGCCAATCTGCGCAAACTCTCCAGCATGGCTCGTTGCTCAGCATCCGGAAGTACAGAGCAGAGATTATAGGGCATGTCCAGAATTGCTGCATCATACAAATCTTGCAGCTCATTCATATCCCCCAGTGTGATTCGATCCGAATCATACCCATAATGCGGCAGATTGATACGTGCACCTCGGACAGCCAGCGGATTGAGATCGTTACCTTTTGCATCAATTCCCATGGATAAAGCCTCAATTACAACCGTTCCCATACCGCAGCATGGATCAAGCAAGAGATGGTTTTCTACTCTCGGAACAGCAATATTAACCAGCGCTCTGGCGAGCGTGATGCCAAATCCAGTCGAGTAATTTTGCGGCTTCTGCCGGTGAATCTGCCATGATCGATCCGCTTCTGTCCACTGGCCCAAGATCCATTTTTCTCCTGTTTGGATTAGGCCGAAAGTCACCTTAGGTTGTTTCATCTGTGCCTTGCCCTTAATGCACATGCCGATTTCTTTTTCCAGTTGACGAGACTGTGCATAATCAGGGGTATGGTCCCCTTCTTTCAGACAAACCACCTTAAATGTCTCTTCAGGCAACAGATGAATATCTCTGGCAAGAGGAAGCAAATCAGTCACGGCATCCCCTTCGCCGATCACGTCAAGTCTGCCATGGATAAAAGGACTACGTCCAGGTGGAATACATCGTTCAGACCACACATACGACCCCATATCCATAGGGATCTCCGAACTCGGTTCAAGCAGCGTATTCAGCTCCAGCATGCATAATTCTTGCTCGTTCTCGTGGCAAGCAAAGGTGTAGAGGTGTTTTCCAGAAGTAGCGTAAATACCAAGTGTTTCATCAGGCAAAATCCCCCTCTCCTTCCTTCATTAATCATGTTTCTTCTATATAAATAGTAAGCTCATTGAAGACATATCAAATACGACTCATACGTTTGCTTCAGGTAGTCATTGTATACAATGTTAGGCTCCTAAACAACTATCCATTTCCTTGCACGTATCTATTTGGAAAGAAAAAAGTAAGGTGTTCCCATTGTTTAGGAACGCCTTACTTTATTTTGAGATTATAACATTGGAAACCTAATCATTATTGCTGGCAAACGTTATAGGCCAACAGCTCATATATCATACTGATTTCTCACCAATCGCCGCCTGCTTGATTCCAGCTTCTTCTATTATAAGAAGAAGGTTATATTTTTAATTTTTCAATGGATGTAAGCAAATCTTCCGATAATTCTTTCAGACTTTGAATGTTGCCGCTAATCGTTTCCATGGAACTTACCTGCTCTTCCGCCGATGCAGAAACTTCTTCCACACTCGCTGCCGATTGTTCCGAAACAGCGGAAATCTGCTGACTGAAATCATTCATTCGTCCGCTTGCCTCCTGCATACCTGCGAGACCATCTGTCATCGTGCTGATGACACCAACCATGCCTTCCACCGATTCGTTAATTGTACGGAAGAGTTGACCTGAAGCAAGCACATGTTCCTGACCCAGTTCGGTCTCCTGAACGCCCGTACGTAATTCCGCAACTACCCCTTGTGACTCCTGCTGAATATCCTCGGTAATCGCTGTGATCTCTTCGACCGAAGTCTGCACAGCCTCAGATAACTTCCGCACTTCTGATGCAACTACAGCGAATCCGCGTCCACTCTCTCCCGCACGTGCTGCCTCAATGGAGGCATTCAATGCCAGCAGATTGGTTTGACGTGCAATGTCATGAATGACCTGAACCAGCTTGGAAATATCTTCATTTTTACGATTCAACCGTTCCATCTTGTTCATGGAAGCCGAGACCGAACCGGAAATCTGTTGCATCTGCTGCACCGACTGTTCCATCGCCTTGCGACCATTCAGCCCTTGCTCCAGTACAAGATCCGACATGACGCGCAGCTGGCTACCTTGTTCCGTATGATTCTGAATGTGATCATTCAACACTTCAACCGTACGAGCTGATTCCACGGCTGTCTCTGCCTGGCTCTCCGCGGCCTTGGCTGACTCTTCCATGGTCACAGCAATTTGGCGACTACCAATCTTAACCTCTTCTGAGGATATTGCAAGTTCTCCACTTTGCAGATTGACAGCTTGCGCAATTCGTCTGACGCTCAGAACCATGGAAGTCAGGTTACCTTTCATGTCATTCACCGCTTTGGCCAGAACACCGACTTCATCCTCATGTTTGGTATGTATGTCCTGAACATTCAGTTGGCCTTCTGCAATCAGTTTCACCGCACTAATGACACGTAGCAGTGGTTTCACGACCTGTGAACGAATAATCGGAATGCTGATCGCTGTAATGACAATCATGACAAGAACACCGATAATGATGATTAACCTACCATCCTGCACCGATCGGATCGTTTGGGACGCCGCCAGATTGGACTGTTCCTGATTGTATTCCACGAGATAATCGAGATCGACTTGCATAGTGTCAAAGGAATCAGCACCTTTATCAGCTACTTCCTTCGCCAGCTGTGTCTGACCCTCATCACTCAGCTTGATCGATTGCGTATTAATCTTGAGATATGCTTCCCATTTGTTCTTGAACGCAGACCAGTGTTCGAGCTCTTCCGCAGACTTCTCCTGCTGATCATAAATTTTAATCGCCTGCGTCGTCTCACGAATATACTTGGTACGCTCTTCTGACAAAAATGCCTTGTCTGTTTCTTCCGCGTCAAAGTGACGATAACTTAGTGACAGGACATGCTCTGTGGTATAGTTTAACCGATTAATTTGCTGGATTGATGGCATCCAATTGTTCGTAATTTCATTGGTATTGGTTTCAATTGAATTCATCCGGGTGACAATCGTGACACTCAAAACAATTAAACAGAGGATTAACAAGTAGAACGCGATGCTGATACGCAGACCGATACTCTTGATCTTGAATCTGCTGAACATATGATTTCCCCCTTGACCTCTTCGGTCATCCCGAATGCAGGTGCGTTTGTCATTGTTTTCCCCTTCTTTTGACCTCTTGTCAAAAGAACTTATCTATATTATATCGATAGGAAAATAGACGTAAAGTATTATAACATTATTTTGTCATTAAGATGCTTGGTTTTGTAAAAGATTGTTGAATCTTGACAAAGTTCAAACCGAAGAGCTGCAGCATACGGTAAAGTCCCGATCTGCAGCTCTTCGGTTTGTTCGGATTTCAACGGCTAACATCATAAAGCGATCAGCCTAGTTCAGTATTGCTGTCTTATGCTCAGCCAGCAATCGATATGAATCCAACCTGCGCTTATAATCTGGTCCTGCCGTAACCAGAAGCAACCTCTCCGTATCCAACCTGCTACTCACCTGTTGCAATCGCGCCCATACCTGCTCAGCTGTACCTGCATAGTGCCGCACCGATTCTTTATGATCAATAACGGCTGCATCATTCGTGTTAGAGACCGTGATACCACTTGAATTCGGCTCAGTTGAACGTTCTTTCCCATTTGCCTCGCGTCTCTCCATCATGTCACGACTCCAGGCCATAGCATCCGTCTCCGACTCGGCACACAATACGCTGACTGCCACCATAACCTCAGGCTCCTTCATCGTTGCACTAGGAATAAATCCTTCCCGGTATCGCTTTACAGCCTCTGTACCATCGGCATCACTCATGAATTGACCAAATACATATCCCATGCCAAACCGTGCCGCAAATTCTGCACTCTTCACGTTAGTTCCCAACATCCAGAGTGATAACGGAAGCTTGGGAATCGGACGAGCTGTCACGGGATGATCCTCGTACATGTAGCGGTCTTCGAGCAATTCTGTGAGTGCTGCAAGTGATTCGGGCAGCTTGGACACATGCTGCAAGTAATTGCCACTGAGTGCCATCGTGGCATGAGGTCCACCGCCAGGAGCACGTCCGAGCCCAAGCTCAATGCGCCCCGGATAGAGCGCAGCCAGCAGGCGGAACGACTCCGCAACCTTGAGTGGGCTATAATGCGGCAACAAGACCGCACCAGAGCCAAGTTGGATCGTTGTCGTCCTTGCTCCGATGTGGGATAACAGTACTTCGGGAGAGGCCGATGCCAGTTCAGCCATATCATGATGCTCTGATGTCCAGTATCGGGCGTATCCCCAAGACTCGGCATGTTGCGCAAGTGTAACCGATTGTTGAAGTGCCTGTTCCGCTGTGGCATCGTTTAACCTTGGAACAAGGTCAAGTACGCCCAGACTGAACGTCTCACTCATTCGCTTAGCCACGCGTCTCATCTCCCTTTATATCGGTTCATTTTAATCCAGATCGTAGATCGAACCCACCTTCAGACCGTAGAGTTCATTATATATTTTCTCGGCAAATGCATCCGTCATTCCTGCGATATAATCGATCACCATGTGTTCCCAAGTCCAGATCGGCTGGGCTTTTGCCTGATCCTTCTCATAACGCTGCAGCCAGTCGGATGGAATAATGGATTTGGACGTTTCCGGATCGAGGAATGCATCCCATAATCGCTTAATCATCCACTCACTGCGCTTCTGTAGCCGTTGCACACGCAGGTCACGAATCATCGTCACCCAGGCAAAACTCTTGAGCACACTCACCGTACGCAGCATATCGAGGTCTTCAGCCCCTTCACGGACAAAAGTTACCTTCTTCCAGTCGCCGTCGTCAATAACGCCCAGGCTACCTACAAAAAAGCTCACCCAATAGGCTTTCACTTCACGACGGGTACGTGAGTAATCATGCTCGCAGAACGGCATCTTCTCATTCCAGATGCGCAGGAACGAAGCGAGGACCTCTTCTACCTTTTGCCCAATCGCTTCTCGGGTCCATCCGTTCCAGAACAGATCCTCCAGCGTTGTAATCTTATCCACAATCAGTCGATTCACATGCGGATCTTGCAGGAAATGCTCATGTACTTCAATTTTGCCTGCTTTGATGCCATCCTCCAGGTCATGTGAGGAGTACGCAATATCGTCGCAGAGATCCATCAGCTGTGCTTCCAGCGTCTTCTTGCCTGCCGGCACGTTCCAGCGTTCACGGATCTCCCGAATATATTGCCACTCATGATGATACATGCCTTTCTTGCTCTCTGTCCCGGGGTACGGATACTTGTTGATTCCAAGCAATACCGCATCAGACAGGTTCAGTCCGTCGATATCTTCACGTTTCTCCAAGTGCATAATGAGACGGAAGTTGTGCGCATTGCCTTCAAAATGCTCATATTTCCGTTTTAACTCGGCACGGACTTCAGACTCGACCTTGGGAACTTTGGCGCTGCGGCTTTTTTTCATGATTTTCTTAGCTTCGGTGTTGATGAGGTCATCCAGAATACCATCCAATACTTCTTCACCTTTATGTCCAAACGGCGGGTGACCGAAATCATGTGCGATTGCAGCACACTCCACCACTTCTGAATCAATAATAAGGCCGGGGTTATCCGCACGGTCCCAGTCCACCTCGGGAAAACGACGAATCAGGCTGCGGGCAGCCTCTCGTGCAATCTGCGCCACCTCCAGGGAATGGGTCAAACGAGTACGATAATAATCACCCGTTCCTGCACCAAACACCTGCGATTTGCCCTGTAACCGACGGAAGGTCGGTGAATGAATGAGTCTCGAATAGTCCCGTTCATACGCTGCACGAGATCCATCCAATTTGGTTAATTCAGGATATTGTCTATGTTCTCTCAGATCGTTCCATTGCATGGGGATCACTCCTAGCCGACTGTCTCTATTTTGAGTGATTATACACAACATCTGTGGTTTCGAAAAGTAAAACCTGTCTGCGATTGTCATCTCTTCTTACATCAACTTGTAATAAACAGTCCTCTTCTCTTATTATACCCTGCCAGACTATCATCCGTGCATCTAAATGATAATGATTCATATTAGAATTACACTATCGTGACTTATGACAAAAAAATGCCTTATACAGCTTGCGCGGCCGTTCCGGTTACGGATCGTTCTTCTGATCGCTGTTATTCCCAAATTTCTTTGATTCCCTTTAAAAGGGAGAAATTCGGGAATAGCGTATGCTTCCGATGCAGCTTTCTTGCAGAAAGCTTTCAGGCGACCGCTCCGCTTCTTCAGAATCGATTCCGTCCCCTTCACTACTTTTGCTGTCCTTTAAATGTATTCACCATTCAGCTCGCTAAAATCGAGTGAAAATTAAGTTCAACTTATATTAATATCCATCATTTGCTTCAATGATAGTCTACCTCCCCCGCGCCCTCCCAGTTGTAGGTAAAAACAAAAAAACCGACAGGACGGAAACGCCCTGTCGGAGTGGAGATGATGGGTGCAACGGTATTTTGTAGTTTCCAATCCATATAAGCACTGAACCTTAGACCTGGAAACTGCATGGAACATTCCATCACTTTTGATTCAGTACACCGTTATTACATCACTGCGATATTACGTAAGTTTACACCATCACCTTACAGATATCGTTGGTGAACTCTACTGGATCTTGAATTGGCAGTCCCTCAATTAGCAATGCCTGATGGTACAACAAGCTGGTGTAGAGGTTCAGTTTTTCCTGATCCTGCGCGAAAGCGTCTTTCAACGATTTGAAAACATCGTGATTCACGTTGATTTCCAGCACTTTGTCGGCTTGTACGTTTTCGCTGTTCGGCATAGCTTTCAGGATTTTCTCCATTTCAATCGTCAAATCACCTTCGGTGGACAAACATACCGGATGGCTTCTGAGGCGTTTGGAAGCTTTAACCGCTTTGACTTTACCAGCCAATTGAGCTTGCATCGCTTCAAACAACTCTTTGTTGTCGTTGTCCTGAGCGTCCGTTTCTTCTTTGTCCGCGTTATCTTCGATACCCAGGTCACCACTTGAGATGGATTTGAATTCTTTCTCCTTGTAGTTCGTGATCATTTTGATTGCAAACTCGTCGATGTCATCGGTAAAGTACAATACTTCGTACCCTTTCTCAAGAACACCCTCGATCTGTGGCAGCTTCTCAATACGACTAATGGACTCACCAGATGCATAGTAGATATACTTCTGATCTTCCGGCATTCTGGAGACGTATTCGTCCAGGCTCACGAGTTTGCTCTCTTTGGAAGACGTGAACAACAGCAGATCCTGCAATGTATCCTTGTTCACACCATAGTCGCTATATACGCCATATTTCAATTGACGACCAAACGCTTGGTAGAACTTCTCGTAGTTCTCACGCTCGTCCTTCAACAGGCTTTGCAGTTGGCTCTTGATTTTGTTCTTAATGTTCTTCGCGATCAGGCTAAGCTGACGATCATGTTGCAACATCTCACGGGAGATGTTCAGGGACAGGTCTTCGGAATCCACCATACCTTTGACAAATCCAAAGTAATCTGGCAACAGATCCCCGCATTTATCCATGATCAATACACCGTTGGAGTAGAGTTCAAGGCCTTTTTCATACTCTTTCGTGTAGTAGTCAAACGGCGTGTTCTCCGGGATAAACAGGATTGCATTGTATACCACTGCGCCATCTGCGCTGATGTGCAGGTGTTTGAGCGGTTTGTCAAAACCGTAGCGTTTTTCCATATAGAAGTTATTGTAGTCTTCTTCGGTCAGTTCGCTTTTATTTTTACGCCAGATCGGCACCATGCTGTTCACGGTTTGTTCTTCTTGGTACTCTTCGAACTCGTTCTCTGTGCCCTCTTTTGGACGTTGACCCGTTACATCCATCTTGATCGGGTAGCGAATGAAGTCGGAGTATTTCTTGATGATGGATCTCAGGCGGTACTCTTCCAAAAATTCGTCATACGAATCTTCTTCCGTATTTTCTTTGATCGTCAGCACGATCTCTGTACCTACGGAATCTTTCTCAGCTGGTGTGATCGTGTAACCATCCGCACCTTCGGATTCCCATTTCCAAGCTTCGTCGCTACCCAGCGTTTTACTTGTTACTGTCAGCTTGTCCGCCACCATGAATGCCGAGTAGAAACCTACCCCGAATTGTCCGATGATGTTATGGCCGTCTTTGGCTTCATTTTCCTTCTTGAACGCCAGGGAGCCACTCTTCGCGATAACGCCCAGATTGTTCTCCAGCTCTTCCTGTGTCATCCCGATACCGGTATCCGTCAGTGTGAGCGTGCGATTTTCTTTGTCGATCGTAAGCTTGATGAAGTAGTCCTCTTTGTTGAAAACAAGCGTATCGTCTGTCAGTGCTCTGTAGTAAATTTTATCAATGGCGTCACTGGAGTTGGAGATCAATTCTCTCAAAAAGATTTCTCTTTGGGTGTAAATGGAGTTGATCATCATATCCAGCAAACGTTTGGATTCTGCCTGGAATTCTTTTTTAGCCATGAGTGGTTGGACTCCTTTCAAATTTGGATATCGAATGATTTGATTGAAAATAGAAATTAAATCCTTGAGTTTTCCATGCAAAACATACGGGTGCCAGAAAATCATTCGAAGCTTAAACGCTTGATCATCAGATCCAATAGATTGTCTAATCTTCAAAATGTATGACGTTCTGCAAAGTAGCCGTTCCGGTTACGAATCGTTTTTCGGATCGCTGTTATCCCCATATTTCTTTGATTCCCTTTTTAAAAGGGAGAAATCCGGTGATAGCGTATGCTTCCGAAGCAGCTTTCTTTCAGAAAGCTTTTAGGCGAACGCTTCGCTTCCTCCAAATCGATTTCGTCCCCTGCACTACTTTTGCATTTGATCAGGAACTTGTATGAGGATTAGAGAATTCTATTAAAATGGAGTCTGTTGATTAAGCAAACAATTCGCTTCTTCAGATTCTGTTGCGCACCTTCGCTTCGCATGTCCTACTCAAGTTCAATATCTATTTTCAAAAACAGAATCATTCCATATGTAGGCGTATAGTAAAAACATCATTTGTTAGCACTCTAATGATCGGAGTGCTAAACCCTTTCTTTTATATAACATATGGGAAAATTGGGTGTCAATACGCAGGCGGGTATTTTAAAAAAAAGATCGAATAACCCTTCAACTTTAACACATCACCAATCATTTTAACGTAATCCCGCAGGTAAAACAAAAGCCGCCTCGAACCAAAGTTCGAACCGGCATAGAAGAAACAATTACGGTTAGAATTAGAAACTTCTACTTTTTCGCCATTTTCGGATCAAGCGTATCGCGCAGTCCATCACCCATTAGGTTGAAGCCGAGAACGGTCAACATAATGGAAACGCCGGGAAAGATCAGTGTCCACGGTGCTTTTTGTATAAACTGACGGGAGTCTGACAGCATTTTACCCCATTCGGGATCGGGTGGTTGTGCGCCCATACCTAGAAATCCGAGCGCAGCAGCCTCGATGATCGCAGTCCCAATCCCAAGTGTACCTTGCACGATCAGCGGAGTAAGGCTATTGGGCAAGATGTGGCGAAACAAGATTCGACCGTTGCCCGCTCCAAGTGTCCGTGCCGACGTAATGAATTCCTCCTGTCTCAAGCTGAGTACCCGTGAACGCACCAACCTTCCATAGGTCGGGATGTTCACGATGGCGATGGCGAGCAGTGCATTTTGCAAAGACGGGCCCAATATCGCCACAATGGCGATGGTCAGCAAAATCCCGGGAAAGGCGAGCAAGATATCAAATAGACGCGAGATCAGCATGTCCGCCCATTTTCCATAAAACCCGGCAATCAGGCCAAGCAGCGTACCCGCGATAATGGAACCAATGACGGAGAAGAAGCCCACCCACAAGGAAATACGCGCCCCATGCAGCACTCGGGAAAATACGTCACGCCCCAGATCATCGGTACCAAACCAATGCTCTGCCGAAGGGGCCTGAAGCCGATCCACCAGCACCTGTTCCTTGTAATCGTAAGGTGCGATGTATGGCGCGAGGAAGGCCAACAGGATAAAAAACACGATAATAATCAGGCCCGCAAGCGCAAGCCGATTTCTCCGAAACGTTCTCCAGGCTTCCCGCCAGGGACCGGATGTGCTCGCCGACGCAGCATCAATGGATGGTCCGGTATTGGTCGATAATTTGGCCATGCAGTGTCTCCTTTCTTGGATATGAATATAACAAAAGATCAACGCGTTCTATTACACTCAAGCACTACGATTGCATTACCATCTTCTGATCGCTGTTATCCCCAGATTATATTGGTCCACCTATTTAAAGGTGAAAATCCGGTGATAAATGCGCAGCCTATGCTTCCGATGTAGCTTTCTTTCAGAAAGTTTTTAGCTTCGCTTCTACAAATTGGTTCTGCACTCTTCGTGTCGTGTGAACCCAAATGATGAATTGCCTATTTATAACTGATACGAGGGTCGAACACGGCGTAGAGCAAGTCCACAATCAGATTGATTACCACGAAAAAGAATGCCACGATCAGAATGCCACTCTGGATCACCGGATAGTCCCGCGAACTAATCGCTTCATATATATAACGTCCCACGCCCGGCCAGGCAAAGATCGTTTCGGTCAACACCGCACCCCCGAGCAACGATCCGGTCTGGATGCCGATAACCGTGAGCACAGGGATAAACGCATTTTTGAGTGCATGTCCATATACGACAAAAAACGGACCCAGTCCCTTCGCCTTTGCTGTACGAATGTAATCGGAACTCATGACTTCCAGCATGCTGGAACGGGTCATCCTTGCAATAACGGCCATCGGGATCGTACCAAGCGCAATACTTGGGAGCAACAAATGTTTCGTAACGGTCCACAACTGATCCCAGCGTCCGGCAATCATCGTATCCAGCACATATAAACCCGTAATGGCTTCCACCGGATCTCGTGCGTTCATGCGCCCAATGGATGGCAGCCACTGCAACTTGTTCGCAAACAGCCATTGTTCCATCAGACCGAGCCAGAAGATTGGCATGGATACACCCACTAGAGCAATAACCATACAGCAATAATCAAACCAGGAGTTGTGCTTCCATGCACTGACAATCCCGGCATTCACCCCAATAATGACAGCAAACAACATACTTGCCATCGTTAATTCAAGGGTTGCTGTCAGATAAGGCACAATTTCCTGGGCAATAGGCACCTTGGTGCGGATGGACGTTCCCAGGTCTCCTTTGAGCAAATCGCCCAAGTAGGCGAAATATTGCTGGAACCAAGGTTTATCCAGACCGAGCTGGTCACGAAGGGCCTGCTTGGATTGTTCGGTTGCCTTTTGCCCAAGTATGGTCTCGGCCGGGTCACCCGGGATGGCGTGGATGATGGAAAAGACGATCAGGGTCATGCCCAGCAACACGGGCAGCAACACAAGCACACGTTTGACAATATAGCTGTTCAATCCTGTTCACCTGCCTTCGACATATCGTGCAAAATAAAAAGCGCTGGCAGACACGTATGCTTTGGATAGTTACGTCCGGATGTGGGTTCTGCCAAGCATTGCGTCTCACCAGCGCTTTAATAGAAAGAATGGTTATTGCGTTAGATGCATATTCAGATTCAACTTACCTCTACTCTATTCGAAGTAGGCACTAGCATAGGATTCACTGCCCAGCGGAGATGGTACAAAACCTTTCAGGTTCGATTTACCCGCCAGAATTGGCGTGGTGTGCACGAGTGGAATCCACGGTGCGTCTTCCTTGATAATTGCCTGCGCTTGTTTGTAAAGCTCCGCACGTTTCTCCTGATCTGTTTCTTTCTGCGCATCGGTCAGCAGCACATGCAACTCTTCGTTGACATAGAAGCTACGGTTGTTGCCCGGAATGGCGTCTTTGTCCAGCAACGTGTACAGGAAGTTATCCGGGTCCCCGTTATCCCCCGTCCAGCCAAGCATGTAGATATCGTCTTTCTCTCCGGCTTTGGCATCATCCAGATACGTCGCCCATTCTGGGGATTCGATGTTCGTGGTCACGCCGATTTTCTCAAAATCAGCCTGGATCGCTTCCGCAACCTTCTTGCCATCAGGCATATACGGGCGGGATACCGGCATAGCATAGAAGGTTACCGGATCAGGCAAACCGTCAGGGAAGCCAGCTTCGGCCAATAGAGCTTTTGCTTTTTCCAGATCATATGGGTAATCTTCAATGGTATCGTTGTACCCCCACAGCGTTGGCGGCATCGGGTTAACAGCAGGCTCAGCTTGTCCAGCAAAGAACGCATCAATAATCGCCTGCTTGTTTACCGCATGGTTGAGGGCTTGTCTGACTTTGACATTATCAAATGGTTTCTTCTTGAAGTTAAAGCCGATATACGCCACGTTGAACGGTGGACGCTCAATCTTCTGCAACTCGCTATTGCCTTCAAGGATGGACAGATCGTCTGGGTTCAAGTCTTCCATGACATCAATCTCACCGTTTTGCAGGGCATTGAAGCGAGCGGTGTTATCAGGAATCGAACGCACGATTACTTTGTTCAGCTTCGGTAGTCCTTCTTTCCAATAATCCGCGTTTTTCTCCAGGGTGATGGAGTCGTTACGCTTCCACTCTTTGAATACAAATGGGCCGGTGCCCACAGGCTCGCTCTTGAAGTTTTCTTTTTTCTCCTGAATCGCTTTTGGGCTGGCAATGCCAAATGGCGTCATCGCAATATTTTGCAGGAAAGGCGCTTGTGGCTGGTTCAATGTGAACTCCACCGTAGTCTCGTCCGTCGCCTTCACTTCCTTGATCACACGTCCGTCCTCTGGACCAAACATGGAATCATAATAATCGAAGGAATCCCCTTCGAATTTATATTCACTCGCCGGATCACCCCAGCGGTTGAAGTTGAACACAACAGCCTCCGCGTTGAAGTCAGTTCCATCATGGAATTTCACACCGGACTTCAGCTTAAACACATACTTGAGCCCATCTGCCGAAATCTCCCAACTCTCTGCAAGTCCAGGAACGACCTCTGTTCCGCCTTCCTTGTAATCCAGCAACGAATCAAACACCTGATGTCCAATCTTCAGCGACTCCCCATCAGTTACAATCGCCGGGTCGAGTGCTACCGAATCCCCGCCGCGGCCCATGATCATCGTATCTTGCGCTTCCGTCACTTCGGCTGGTGGCTCGCTGCCTTCCGCGGGAGCAGGCGAATTCCCAGCCCCCTCATTGCTCGAACAGCCTGACAATACCAAGACGGTGCTCAAAGCAAGAGTCAAAAAACCGGACATCCATTTTTTTCTCGTTCGCATACGTACAACACCCTTCCCTGTCTCATAATGTGTGTGATGCTGGTGTGAAAGATCTCCAATGTTGGCAATCGGTTTGGTGCTATGTATCATATAAAAGGCTTTAAATGCCTGCGATACCTGAATTAAAGTTCCGGAAAAAGTAAGCATGTATATGAAACGTAAAAAACGTATGGGAGAAAGATGAATAATGGATATAAGTAAAAGCCAGATCATCCTGCACATGGATTACGGATACGGACGATTACTTTTATAGAAAAAGAAAAAGCTTCAACAACGTATCTTGTGAGATGAATCTATGAAATTGAATGAGATTGCTGCTTATGATGGTTGCGTTTTATTTGAACTTAGGTCAATAAGCAACAGCAAACGGTTACAGACCGGTAAGAGCATGTTCAAGTCAGTAGATTGAAAATACAGATGGGCATATGAATACTACGCTGCTGGCTACGCAATAAAGTCTGTTCCTTGAGCATGTCGTCTTGAGCATGGAGTGTGGAAATTGGATTAGGTAGCGTTCGTTTGCAATACGGACGAAAGAAACTCAACATAGGCTAGGATGTTTAGATCGTGTAAGTTTTTTAAAACGGTGGCTTTCTCTTGCAGATTGGATGTGTAAAATGTATGAACGAGTCATCTTGAGATGTTGGATTGTACAACAGGGAGACATTACAATAACTTCTTATGTTATGGTTTTGTCATGATGAGGAGGATTGTGTAAATAAACTGTGGTGAAAAACAATTTCGTGTAACTTACTTTACATCACATTAATCAATTAGACAAGAGATTTACAGACATAAGTCTTCAACTTTATTATATGCGTTAATATTACTTACACAAAACACAAAAAAGGAACACAGTTCGACAAAAAGCGTCTCGTGTCCCTTCTCCATTCCATCCCTATTCAGATAAGATCAACATTTTAATTGGCTAAGAATCAGCTCACTTTTTAAACAAACCTCTGCGATGCATCACGGTAATAAAACGGTAAAAATCATAACTCGCCCCATTATCGATGCTGAACAATGGATTTTTGGTGTCATATGCCAGTGCTGCATCCACAGCTGCCTTTGCCCATACTGGAACTTCCATTTGCTGACGCGCCTGCAGTTTATCCACTTGAGATTTGAGCGCGTCAAACGCTGCTTTCTCTTCGGCTGTCATCGGTTCGCCCCCTTTCGGTGGTTCAGTCGGTGGATTCGGATGACTTGGATTCGTTGGATTGGATGGCTCCGGAGGTTTCGGAGTGGCTGCTGCGTATCTTGCTCTGAGCTCTGCCGCTGTTCCCTCGAATTCATTCATATCCACGTTGCCACTAATGCCATTCACCTTGCCTGAATCCGTATACTGCCAGAACGTCCAACGCTTCCATGCCGGCTGGTCTTCCGGTACACGTGTGTTGCTGTAACGTGCGATCCACAGATCGTATGAGCTGAGTGATGTATCAAAATTCCCGGCAAATGAATTGCCCGTGTATATGATCGGTTTTACACCTGTCAGACGTTGTAATTCGGTTAAAAAAGCTTTGGCAACCGTATTCATCTGCGCTTTGCTCAGGTTGCCTGGGTTGTTCTCGTAGTCCATAACAGGTGGAAGTTGTAAAGCCTTGGCTCCTCCAACTTTGTTAAGTGTATTGGCGTAATGTGCTGCTTCTGCTTTGGCACCATCGGTAGATGTCGCGCGGAAGAAGTGATAAGTTCCGACCAGCATACCCGCAGCAAGTGCACCGGTTACATTTTTCTGGTAATTTGGATCGGTATATGTCTGTCCCTCGCTTGCCTTGATGAATACAAATGTCATGCCACTTGCCTTCACTTTGGCCCATTCGATATTGCCCTGGTAGCGGGAAACGTCAATACCCTGCGTGTTGCCTGAGCTTCTGGTTTGCATGTTTCTCACACCCTTTATGCGGCAAATTGCCGTTTGTATCAGCATTTTACATCATTCGATTCAAGCGTTCCCAGGTACATGTATAGACAGATTAGAGCATTCTGATCTATACATTGCTGATTGGATGTCACTCACTGGATTGATGCAAAATGCTCCTATAGTTAATGCGGTTGGATTAGGGGTTGCTTGTGTGTGTGTCCCTGATGTGTTGGAAATGAACTGAGCCTTGTTCACACGGACACTCCGATGACAGAATAACCTTCCAATCGCTGTTATCCCCGGATTTTTTTGATTCTCTTTATAAAGGGGAAAATCCGGAGGATAAAGGCGACCGCTTCGCTTTTTCAGGTTTTTTCTGTCCTCTCCGTTATTGTGTGAAAATGTTAAGTTCAATCTGTATAGATGTATATAGTTCAAAAAAACTACACTTGCGATGTTCAGCAACGGTATAGTAAAGAAGACACTAAAAATATTTCAAACTATTTAACGTTATCTTGAGTTTCAGCAGGTTCAACATCCTCTGTTTCTAGATTGGAAAAAGAATCTTTGCCCTTCGGGGAGAAGTTACCGGGAAGTTCCCCGGTTCCCCCTTTGCCCTTGAGCACTTCAATAGCTTGCCGAATCACTGGCGGAATTGGAGCGCCCAACTTGCCCCCGTTTTCGATAATGGACAACAACTCATTTGCGATATAAAAAAAGGCGACCGCATCCCTGAACAAATGTCCGTCTCCCAGAACACCGTCCACCAGATGAGCCACCGATACCATTGCAAAAATAAATACCTTTCGCGCGATGCCGAACATGCCGACGTTGCTTTCTAACTTTCCATTCATACCCGCAGCCACGATGCCGGTTAGGTAATCGAGAATGACGAATACAAGCAATACGCCGAGTACGCCTGACCAACCTCCGAAGAAGTAGGTTACCGAGCTACTCATGAGCGCAATTCCCCATTTCCATAGGGTGTCCCATCGTTCCATGGTTTCACCTCCATATCCTTTGTTCCATCATCTGATTATAAAAATCCTTATTCCTCCCAGAAATCAATGATGCATTCTATAACATTACTAGTATGTTTATTCGCCAATTTCATTTAGGAATCTTTAGCCTGTAACATCTCTTTCACTTTATCACGGCTTTCTGGCGGTACTTCCTCCAGCTTAATGATATTTTTTTGGATCAACATTACATAGATTGCTAACATCCCCCTCACCTCCCACATGAACTCACCCAGTCATAGAGTGTACTTTGCCAATCGTTACTTGGCCAGTACTTTTAGCAACATTTGGTGCAATTCCATAAGAGCTACTTGATTAAGTGTGCTTTCCGCAGCCAACTGCGAATGTTTAGCCTCCGCCTCAACCAAGCGTTGCTGCAACAAGTCAAGTTCTGACGCTTTTTGAGGTGTACGCTCGATTAGTTTGTCAATTTCATCTTGGCCCAACCCCTCCACCCATAATTCAGGGAAACTTGCTTCGGAATCAATCTCAAGAGCAGTCTGGTATGCCTGCCAGATTGCTAGATCAAAGCGTGGTCTGAATAGACCGGCAGGAGATGGCAAACCCACAATATATCCGGCAATTTCCGGCACAGCCTTTTTCTCTGGTGCTGCCGGCTGCTCAGTAGCTTCAGGATTGGAAACAATCGGCTCCGGCTCGGCATAAAAAGGAACGACACTTGCAAAGTCATCGTCCACCAACTCGTCCTCCAGATAGAGGGCGTCTTTATTTACTTTAGGTACGGCTTTCATATGACCCCTCCTTTATTGTTCGGCTAGAAACACGCCAGAAACCGTTACGGATAACTGTGAAGGCGTAGTAGGCAATGATGTTAAGACTACTTGGCCCTCGCTATTAATGACAATAGATAGAGCTTGAGCGTTTAACCCTTGCGCATTTGTATTCGTGCCAGTTATAAACACATTGCTGCTAGGCCTGTACCCTACAGGTAATATGCAAATTAAAGTATTCTGTGCGATACCACCGTTATTCGGACCAATTATAGCTAAGGAGAGTTGAACTACGTTCAAGCTATTTTTGTAATACCCCTGTCGGTTAATGGGATAATTATTGAACGTAATCCCGCTAAGCAACGTCGGCGTAATCCATGCAGGAGCATCCTTCTCATCCTCTTTAGATTCCACAACACTAAGACGTGCATTTACCTGTTGAACGTCCTGTACCAAGTCCATAAGTAGTGCCTTTTCATTATCTGCAACTGATCCGATGAATGGAGCTACTGGATGCTTGTCCAACATTAGATATGTGACGCTGTAGGCTGCTGCCGGATCAAAATTAACCCAATCTATTCGCGCTTTTTCAGCTCCATAAGGATTCAACGTACTTGCATACCAAGATGGATCGTGTTTGCTATTTTTATAGGCTCGAATAAACTTTTCAACTTTATATGCAGTGGGGTTTCCGATATCTCCAATTGCTGCAGCAGATCCGGGAACACTAAGAATAGCGGCTTTTTCACGCACTACCAATCCCGTTCCGATTTCAACTTGGTTAACTCCCTCAATAAACGTCAATTGTCCCTCAAACGTGATCGGTTCGACAGTTGGTGTTGCAAGCTGGTATAGGAGTTGGTATGACGCAACTGTTGGAACCTTCGCTGTCGGAAGTACATTTACACCGCCAGAAGATCGATTGACTGGAACAAACCATTTCCCCACACCATCAGTTCTGTTATAAACACCACTTCCATCAGGATTGGTATTTACATCATACATCTTCCATCCCATGAAATACGCCTTAACCTCTTCGGCTGTCGGTGTGTATGAGTCTCCCCAGCCGCTGTCAATGTTAGCTATAGAAATTTGAAAGTTATCAAAAACACCATTTGCACCGGATGAGCCTATATTCAGATTATCAGCTTGACTACTTACAGTAGCATAATCTGTTTCCTTAATAATTTCCCCCTGGTATTTAGTCAGTAAACCTGATCCATCTACGGCTGGAGACTCAGGTAAAAGTGCATTGATAACCTTAAAGCCAGTACCTGATCCAAAAGGCAAGTGTGTAAATGATCCATCCAGCACAACCTTACGCCACTTCGCCAATTTGAAATACTGCCCATCTCGTTCGAACACTTCGTCAGCATTCGTCCCTGTTACTGAATCAGCGTATAAATCCGTTTGCAAAGCAAGCATAACATCTTCACGCGGTTTGAATGGCTTGGCTGTTTTGCCGAGTGTAAGCATTGGGTTAATGATCGTATCAACACGGTCTCCTGTCCCGTTAATATAAACAGAAATTTGAGTATGAACACCGCTATTGAATGTTCTACCACCTTGCCCGTAATTTAATAGCAACACTTTTTCATCAACTGAAAAAACGGCTAACATGGCTTTACCATTTAAAGAAGAAAAGGATAGATGATAATCAGTCTGCGGAAGAACAGTGATTGTGAATCGTGTCCAAGAGTCAGTTGACACTGCCGTTTGTTGATAAGTGTATGGGTCGATAATCTTGGATGCTTTGGTTCTGTAAGTCGCCTCATAAAAAGGCGGTATCAAATTCTCTCCATACCTAATCGCATATGGATTTCGTATAGGATGAACGCTATCAACGTAAGGATACTTAGCGGCTACTTGTTCCGGCGTCATGCTGTTCAGTGCAACGTATTCGGCTGAGCTGACTTCGTAAAGGCGCACATTGTCCGCATTGAATACTTGCCCAGATTCCCCACCACCTACAACTGCAATCGCATGGGTTGAGGCTGTCGCCGTAAACCTAGCGAATGAGGTCCCAAACGTAGTTCCTGTTATTACATTCCCGTTAACTACAGTGGATATCGATACGAATGCGCTGCTAGTCGATACGTTTTTGACATCCGCTATCAGTATATATGTCTTACCGACTGACGTAGACACTGTCTTGCTTATGTTGCTGTTAGTGGAGGCCAGGGTTACTTTTAATGAACTCATACTACCTTGGGTATATACCGTAGTATCTAAAGTTGCTGACGCTGCGCCTATACCCCAGTTACTATATCCCTCAAAGCCTCCATCACGTCCCAATAAATTCACCAGCGTACGGCCCTTCAATCCTTCCAACTTAAATGCCGAGGTGCGTTCCGCATTAATAATCTGTAATCCCTGTTCCAACGTCACGGACTTGCGCTTCTCCGTATCCAGCCGCTCCTGAATACTGCTTACCCGCTCAGCAGTTTCCGCAGCCCTTTCCTCCACTTGATCCGCAAAACCATCAACCTTCTCCCAGTTCTGATCCAAATACTTGTCCAGATCGAAATAGGTCGTCGATGGCGAAGAACGATCAATCTTATTCAACCCCAAATTCGTTGTCTTCGGTTCACTCATTTAAGCTCCACCTCCTAAAAATTTATCCTGCCGAGTCTGTTCGATCTCGGCCAGTGTCATGCTCTCTACCTCCGAAATCGTCAAATACCGTAGACGGTACTCCACGGTCATATGTGCCGGTATGATATCCTCAATCGCTGCCTTCAGATCGTCCAAATTGGGTGGCAAGCCCCATGTGTCGATGAAACGGATCAGGATCCTATATTCAACTGGATCAACCGAAACTTCGATCCCGCCACTTTCGTAGGCCTGCGCCACGTTCTTGAGCATGGAGCCTGAGACTTTGCCGCTGCCGCGCATTTTGGAGATGATTACGGATCTCCGCTGGTCTTCTGGCTTGGCTTGATTTGTAGGAATCTGCAAATCCCGCTCATAACGTTCCAATGCCCAGGTCGCAGACTCCGGGTAGAATTGATCCAGTACACTTTCCAAACCCACCGTAAGCTTGTCCAGCTCAACACCTTCGGTCTCCGTAAGAAGCTGCATCTCCAGCACATTTTCATACAACGGGGGCAAAAGATTCATTAATACCTCTGCTTTACTCATGTCACCTTCACCGTCCCAAGAACGGCTACTGCGCCGGGGGCGATCTCCAGATTGGACATACCACCATTCACTAGCAGATCGCTATAATCAATCACGGGTGGGATATCCAGAATGACATTGGCAATACGTGTCCAACGCACCAACGGATCTGCAAAAGCCAGTTCTTTCAGATATGCCGTAACTCCCGTTTCAATTAGTGTTTTCACACCCTCGTACGTTGAACCAGAAGCAAGCGTGACCTGTACCTCAACATCAATAGGAACCTCTTCCGCTCCCACCACCGTAACCACGGGTCCGATTGGAGCAGCACCTTCGCCCATTCCATCCTGGGTTGGATCGATATATTCCTGCACCGCCTTAATGACCGCCTCAGCAGGTGTTTTCATTTCGTTATTCAGCAAAGCCACCTTGACTGTACCTGGACCATCCCACAGTGGAAAAGCCTTCGCTTTGCCCACACCGGAGTTTTCCCGTGCCCATAACTCATACTGATATTTGTTGGCACTCGTGACCGGACGGGATACTTTATCCTGATATCGGTCGTACAGGGCCTGATCCGTTTCCTCGTCTTCGCCAGGAACCAGCAACTGTGTCAATACAGCTGTCGTCAGGCCGGCAATATAATCAATGGGCAGCAGTGCCCCCGTATATTCATTACCTTCCGCTCCCGCGACTTCACACTCCAACACATATCGCCCTGCCGCGACGCGCTCCACAACAGCATATACCCGATCTCCCGTAGAAAAACGACTCTCCAAAGGAACCTCAACAGGCTTACCTTCATTATCCCGGAAACTACCAACCCAATGCGCCTTCGTGGCGGCCTTCCGACGAATGCCCGACCAAGCCACCGCGCGATCCAGATACTCTCCAGATGCTGTATCTGCAAACTTCAGGTTGATGTTCACATCTAACTCGATATACATCTGAGCCATTTCCACAGCCGCTGGGGCAAGCGCATCATAGATAATACTGCCTTCACGTTTATCCACACCATCCGGCACTCTATCCAGCATTCGATTTAAAATAATTTCAAACGTCTGCTCTTCATACATCCATGTTCACCTCCGTCTCTTCCCTGAAGCTGCCAAAATCCGTTTCCACGGTAAACGAAACCCGCACCCCATCGGCCTCGTGGACAAAATCGAACTCCGTTACATCCGAAATGCGATCATCCGGAAGCAACGCTTCGCGAATCCAGCGTTCCAGTTCAGATTCAACCATGGATCTCCCGGCCATTCCTTCCCAGGACCATTCCATGCCGTAATCCGCGGAATAGATTAGATGCTCATAGCGACGTGTAGACAAGGCTTTATACACCGCCTGTTTTACCGCATCTTTTCCATCCAGTTGCAGTCTTCCAATTCGCTGTCCCGAAGCTTGAAACACATACGTCAAACTTGGAAGTACAGCAGCCTCTTCCTGATCTTCTGCGCTAATCTGCGCACCCTGTGGAATCATGGATTCACCAGCCGATCCAGCACGACAAAACTGTCTCCACCTTGAACACGCAACAACAGAACATGGTCACCCACGGTCCAAGCTTTGTTCACTACGGATTCTGGCAGTACCAGAAAAGGCTCAGCCAATGCCAACCGTTGTTCAACGGTGATCTCCAGAGGCTGTGTGTTTGTCACGCTTCCGTACATTACCTGAACGGGAGACTTGGCATCTACAGCGGCCAACGCCGCCTTTTTAATCACGTCCAGCATCATTTATCGTTACACCACCTTCAAATCCAGTGACATCGTGTGCACGCCGCCTTGTACCTTATGCGTACATTCGTCTACCAGAAAATATTGATTAATCTTCAGTTCATCGATCTGGATGTTGACAAAACTGCCTGCCCTCACCTTGAAATCGCCGAGCGCATCCACTTTCAGTGTCTGTGTCTCGCGATTGCGGAGGGTCATCAGGGTCTTGAGCATTTCATCAATCTGACCTTCGTTCAGGCCATCATCCGCTTTTTGGTACAAAAAAAGCAGCCCCCATTGACGGATGCTGCCTGAATCCTGATGAACATAGGTTTCTCTTTTTCCCGTATCCTTGTTATCCCGATACAGCTTGATCTTGTTATACGTCTGGTCGTCAATCGACCTTGTATAGCTGTAATCCGTGAGCAGACTGTTATCCCCAATAACAAAGCCGTAAGGCATCTCTTCCACATCCCGAAGCACAAGCTTGCCGAAATCATCGTAGAAGATATAGTTTTTACCACCATAGATCAGCGTTCGGTCGAGCGCCTCACAGATCATGTCGATCAGCTTTTTGTTATCAAATACCATGCGCGGAATAACGTATTTTGGCTGGATCAGATCACCTGTTTTCAACAGAAAGTCTTTGGCAATTCGTTTGATCACATCCGTAGCCGTTGCGTTAACGAACTTGTACGTCTGATTCGCGGTTAGATAACGAATCTGGTCGTAGGCTTTGATTTTGACACTTTCGTCCTTGCCACTATCCACTGAGAAGATATATCCGTAAAAGATGCCTACCTCGTTGCTGATATATTTCACAACATATCCATTCTCATATGTGAATTTCTTATTCTGGTACAGGCTGCCCTTGATCAACGTGAATTCCAGAGAGGAAGGCTTGCCGATGCGGGAGGTTTTGTACGTAATGTCACCGGCAATTTCGCTAATGTCCCAGATGTTGCCCTGCTTGTCATCCAGTAATACCCGTTCCTTCATGTTTGCCAGCTTATCGTCCAGCCTGATCTGCTCTTGCATATTCCCTCTCCTTTCACGGAAGCTTGATCACAAGTCCAATCGGCAGCTTCTTCAGTTGTGCGTCTTTGATGCCATTCAGCTTTTGCAGCTCTTTCCAGCGAGATCCATCTCCCAGATGGGCTTTGGCTACAGACCACAAGGAGTCTCCAGCTTTGAGTGTGACGGTCTTGGGTTGGATTTTTTCATTGGGCCGGGAGGCTTTGGTTTTTGTTTTCGAAGCAGCCGTATCCTTGCTGTCCTTGAGTGGCACTACTTTTTTGGCGGCATAAAAAATGAACTGCTTCAGCTTGATATCATACTGGATATCCCCCACCGTACCCGCTGTCTCCTTCCAGTCGAAGCTCTCAATGGAAACCGCCATATTAATGGTGTACCTTGCACTGGAAAAGAACAGTCTGACGGGTCTGCCCGTCTGCATCCAACGGATGATCTTTTTCACATATTCATAGGGATCACGGTAAAACTGCTTCTGAATTGCCGGATGTCTTGCATCATAGTTCAGATGATACGGGCTGTAGTCTGCCGGAAAAATCCCGCTGAAACTGACTTCACGCAGCTTCGGCGACTTGATCACGTTAATTTCACCCAAAGCGCTCACGTTAAACGAACTGCCGTCTCCCGAATCAGAAAACTCAATGCTCTCGGGTGTCACCGGGAAAAACATGTATTCAGATCGGTTATTGAAGCTTAGCTGAATATAATATTCCACTTATCCATACACCCCCTGGGCACTGGAGACGATCTGACTGTTCAGTCCATCGGTAATTTTGCTGATGATGCTGTCCACATCATGTCCGCTGTTGATATCACCCGTGGTGACCTGAACAGTTGGCGTCAGACTGACAAATCGCTGAATAGCCTGCATCTCTGCAAGCTCACGCATCAGTTTCAAGTCCTCGCTAGTTACATCCACTGTGCCATCCACGTCACCGATCTTGTCCACCTGTCCGATATTGTTGATTTTATTGATGTTACTCATGTTGCTGTTGGGAACAACGGTGGGAGCAGGTGCAGTTGGCATCGATGGCATAGGAGGTATTTTTGGTATTTCGGGTGTGAAGTCTTTGCCAAAATTACCTGGTAGACCTTTATCCTTGGAATCGTCCTTCGGGTTGGAAGAGAATTTAGAAACCCACTCCTCAGCCTTTATCTGACCCTCCCCATATACACTGGGATTATATTCTCCGTCCATTCGTATAGACTCAAATACATTTTTGTCGCTCTGTGGCTCCATAGACTTCAGAGTGTCCATCCAACTCTTAATGTTCTTGCTGCCAATGTTAATATCCGATTCGGACATCACACTCAGGTTCGTACCAAAGGTATCATTGATAAATGAAGCAACATCGCTAATGGCCCCTACAGCTCTTTTAAGAAAATCCTCGATACCTACCATAACATTGTAAAGAGTTTGTAAAACAAACATGCCTAGATCATAGAACAACTTTTGGATTGCATAGACAGGATCAATAAAAAGGTTGATTAAGAAATCTGCCAATGAAGCAAATATGTTCCACACGGTAGCAATTACCACTCTGATGATCTCGCCAAGCATCATAAATGTACCAATAATAGCCCCGAGAATATCGGTACCGGTTGCTCCGAACATTTGGAAAATCATAATCATTGCAGCAATTGCTGCGATGATCAGCAATATAGGCCAGTTTACAGCCAACCATGCTACAGCAAGCAAAAACACTTCAGCGATCACAATGCCAAGTGAGATAATCATGTTGTAAAGCAGCACCATAGCAATAGCAGTCAAAATAGGTGCTATGATAGCCCAATTTTCTTGCACAACTGTAGCAAAATTGATGAACCCATCCACGATAAATGCCACCACTTGAGCAATAATTGCGAAGGCCCCACCAATCCATTCGATGAAAGCACTGAACTGACCTGAGCTTATGGCTTCGTTTAAGCGGTCAAGCACAGGAGATAAAACTTCCAAAGCTCTTGTGCCGATTTCAGATAGTATTCCATTGAACTGATTCACGAGAGCCGTCCATTTTTGCAATGGAGAATCCAGCATTGTATCAAAGGCTTCTTGTGTGTAACCTTGCATTTCAAGAACCGTCTGCAATCCTTGTATAAAACCGTCAAGGTCTTTAGTCTGAATAAATTCGCCTAATCCAGCCCCGGTCAATGCACTTTCTGGGATGTTAAACTGACTAGCCAAATCTCCGTTATCGCCATTCATGGCACTAACAATGGCACCAGACGCATCTGACAGACTTTTATTATCCGGTGACAACATACTCAGTCGTTGAGTCATTTCATTTAACTGATCTACCTGCCCTGTATTTTGTGCCAAAGGCAAGAAGCCCAGAGAAGATTTAAGCGAATCATTAACATCCTGACCGCTCTTGGAGGCTTGATCTCGATACTTATTATAGATGCTTTCCCCGAGCACCGGATCTTCTGCGGCAACCATGTAACGATATTTGAAGTCTTCTTGTTCAGCAGCAGCTTTTAACACAACACTTCCAGCGGACTTTACCATTTGCATCCACTTAGAGAGTTTGCTCAGATTATCACCCAAAGCATTGCTTGTATCATCAGCCGTATCCTCCAACTTTTCCATCAGATTAATCGTTACATTCATTTGCTGGTTTATTTGATTAAAGTGGTTGGATATGTTCGTTTGGTTAAATTGATTCAAATTAACATGGTTAATCTGATTGAAGTTGTTCAAAATTTCGGTTGTTTTTACCTGAATTAGATTTAAGTTATTGATTAAATTATTTACGGATGGAGGATTGATTACATTGATACTTGTATCGGACATTCATTTCTCCCTCCTTTCCTTTTTATTTCTTCCGGGCGCGGTTTTTGGAACGTTCTTTCTTCTCTTCCTCTACCCGGATGGAGATCATCGCATAGATAGCGGCTCGTTCTCGCATGGAGAAGGCCATTAGCTCATGCGGCAAAATGTTTAATTCGTGGAGAGCGTAATAAGCCAGATTGGCTTCGGAATCGCCCTCTTTAATTAGTTTTTTACGTCATCCACCAGCTCGTTCATGTCCTGATTGAAGCCGTTCAGCTTCTGAACCTGTTCACCCAGCGAAGCAAATTCCCCAGGCAACAGCATTTTCCGCAAAAGCGATTCCGCCCCCATCACGCCGTATGACCGCTGGAGTTCTGCGTTTTTCAAATCGGGAAATACTACACTTGCGCTCATCAGGCGAGCCATGTAATCATTCGCATCGATGTCGGGTGTGTAGAAACCGTTCTTACCCTTAATTTTGCGGGTAGCCGCTTTGCGGCATTCCTGGTTTTCGTCCTCGGTCATGCTGCGCAGTTTCCAGGCAACCGATTCGCCTTTTTCATCTTTGAATCGGGGGGAAACGATAAACTCCTCCGTTGTATCCGTTGCTGCATTTTGGGCAAAAAACATACTCAATCCACTCATGTATTGTTCCTCCTCTAAAGTTAGGCTCCCCGCCGCAAGAAGCGGCGAAGAGCAGAATTTTGACACGCCAAATAGCCCGTAACACAGGCAAGTTGAACAGGTTTCTTTTACAAACCCGCTGCTAAGTTAAACTGTTTATAAATCTTAAATTACTATGCTTTCCACGCTAAATTACTTAGGAAGATTGAACGATACAGGCATATCGACATCTTCAAAAGTAAAGCTCACTTCTTCCTCCAACGCCTCAGCCTCGGTATCCAGAGATGCCATGATCACACTGTCGAGGTTGACGCCTTTGAGGGTCACGGTCTGTTTACCAATCGTAGACGAAGGATCTTCGTTGGTCACTTCAATGTCGAAGTACGTGTCCACACCATTCTGCATGTACTGGAGCATCAGCTCGCGGAAACGGGATGTGGTATAAAAGATCGTCATGGAACCCGAGCCAGACCAACCGGTTGCTTTGTGCTGTACACCGCGGCGGCCCAACGTTTTGACCTCTGCTTTTTGTTTCTCCACTGTTGCTTCGAGTGTCTTCACATAGAACATTTCTTCCGTCTGTCCGTTAATCGTTGCGTATGCGCGGCCTTCCTGGCCGGAGATTGTGTCGCTTGCTTTCAAAAATGCCATCTTAAACCACCTTCACTTTCATATATACTTTTTCAACGGAATCCACAGGTTGGACCTGAATCTCGATCAGAATGCTGTCGGTTTCATTGCCCGGAGCAACAGTAATATCTGTTTTGGAATCAAAATTTTGAATGGCCCCAATATCCTGAAGTTGCTTCAGATAAGTGACACATTGGGAACGGAACAGGCTGCGCCCATCTTCGTTATTGTTCACTTTGCCGATATAATAGGACTCGAAAATCCGTTTCATATCATTAGCAATGCCATCGAGAACACGGACAACACGGTTTTTGGCAAAATGACGTGCCTTATCCGGTGTTACGGAACGGAATGTATTCACATCCTGCTCTACCACTGCGCGGTTGCTGCTCGCTGTAAACACAAACTCACCATTACGCAGGGCTGCTTCTGTCTCGCTGTGTGTCAATCGTCCATTAACATCCACGGCATCATCATACGCACGGAACGTCAGGGATTCATTCAGGTTAGCTCCCGCTGTTGCACCGGCAGTCCAAGCTACCGTTTGTTTTGGCGTAAGAACGGTACCGTCTGCGAGCACAACACCATTTTTCACACTGATAATACCTTCATGATCTGCTGCCGGATAATCGGACAGAACCAGTTGCACCTTCTTGCCTTCGGTATCACGCAAACGCTTGATATAAGCTGTGTAGACTGACTTGAGTGTGGCATCGTCTGAGATCAGACCAACCGTATTAAAATCCAATACTTCCAGCTTGGTCAGGAAATCAGCATGCTCCTGGTTCGTTGCTGTGCCATCCAATCCACCCGTTAGTGGAAGTGACGCTGTAGTTGTGAGTGCACCTTCACCAGTAAATGTGATGTATGCGTTGGACTCCAGAGCTTCGATGGTGGAGGAAGTTTGTTTGTCCACTTCTTTACCCGCAAGCAACGTGGAAACGTCCAATTGTTCCGGGTCATTGATATTTGCTGAGATTACAACAGCCAGATCATTACCACGCACACCACCGTGTTGGGCTGTCACTGTCAGTTTGTCCAAGGTTGCCTTGGCTTTGGTCCCTGCATTGAGTCGGTACAGAAGCAATGTCTGCGCTCGTTTCAATGCCTCACGGATGAGCAGCAATTGGGGTGCTGTCCAGTCATAGCCCAATTTGGCTTGTACATCTTCACCAGCTTGTACATTCAGGATCGTGCCCGCTTGTCCCCATGACAATGGCAATGCCAAAGCCACCGTTCCTCGCTCACCTACCGTACCCGGCAACGAGCCCTCCGATGCAAAATTCATATATACGCCGGGGCGTACCTTGTTCTGTGTCGTCCATGTTCCTCCAGCCATTATTGTGCCTCCCCATTCATAAATTGTTGGATGTGTTGCTGAGCTTCTTGCACGGTGTAAGTCTGTTGTTCCAGCAGCACCGCTGCCAGAATATCTTTCTCCAATCGGCTGAACAGCCGGGCTTCGGCGAACTGTGCTTTGTTATATCTGGTATCGTTATGCTGCTGTTCTACTTCATAGTTCTTTCGATCTGCTTCTTTCTTGGTGAACATCGCGAGCGCGCCTCCTATTCCTTTCATGATGGTCCTCCTTAAATGGGTTCATCCTGCTATGTTGATTTCAAAGCAGTTGGTCGCTGCTCCAGCTGTTGCATTGTGTCGGAGGACTCCGACACTTTGGTGGTTCGCATCGTGTAATACACCCATAGTTTGGGTGTCTCTCCCCACGCTTTCCATCGCAGCTCCGTTGCTCGATAGGGCGTACCTTCCACTTCAATCGTCTCCAGTGCTTCAAAAAGCTTATCCGGTAAGTCTTCCGGAATGTTGCTCCCATCCAGCCACCGAATCTCGTAGATGTGAGATTGCACGAACCGATCACTCCGTTCACGAGTAAGTTTCGCAGCAAGTAGACGGTAGGTTAGACCTTGAGTGTCTGTGTTATCGGCTCCGGTGGCAGGATGGATGGGGATATTAGGGAGGTGATGTGACAGTGTTGCCGCAATGGAGTTGGTAAGTTGGGTTGTGGTCATGGTTCACCTCCTTTGGATAATTCCATTAATTCTAATGATAATAAAATGTTATCTTAGCATTTTATTATCATTAAAATTTATTTTTAACAATTAATCACCTTATGATGATTTAAGTAATACTTACAGAGGTGCGGCTAGTATCGTGTAATCAATCTTCTCTTGAGGAATATATCCATCGCCTGAAGATGATATTTTGAATTCAACATAATTTTCTCCGAAAACTAAAGTCTTAAATTCTGCACCTGTAGACATGTAGTAATTTCCAAAAGTAACATAGTCCCTAATACCAAGATTTTTTGTTGTATTATTCGTGTCAGATTGGCGAATTGCAACTAAAGGGCCAGAAGAGTATATCCAAGCTGTACTCTGGTTTTGCAGAGAATCATACCAGATTTGAGCATTGCGAGATGCGATTGGATGAAGTATAAACACCTGTGGTTTATATCCCGGGATGTCAATTCTCCCCTCCGCTGCGGACACTTTACCTGATATCAGTGAGAAGTCTGACTTTATTGCCTTTATCTTCGTAGCTAATTGCGCCCATGTATCAATTGTGGATGCACTTCCACCTTTGGCGTTAATGGCACCCACAATACCGTTCTTTGCATCAACGCCAGATTGCTTTACCGAGTCAATTCCCTCATACAATGCACGAGTATCCATTTCCACAGAGTAAGGCATATCCTTGCCAGCATCGCCCATTGTTTCACAGAATTTAATCCGAGCAAATCCATGAGTGCCGACAGGAACATTATTAACAACTAATCTTAGGTATACTGCTGTTACGCCCGTTGGAATAGTAATAACTTGTGCCTTCCTGTGCCACCATCTTTGATTGTCAGCTACTAAACTGTTAATTGTCACATTGTCGGAAGCGTTTTTCACCTCAATCAGCACAGCAGAATTGTAATAAGTTTCAGCAGTGTGGAAGACAGCTTGTAACAAATACCTGCCTCCCGGCGAAACTCCGACAGGCTCATTATCAAGCACACCATAGTTTGTAGGAGACACAGATGAATTAATTGCAAAAAATGCTCCTACGGTTTGATTCTGGAATCTTAGAAAGGTAGCCTGACCTGAATTCTTCCAGTAATCAAGGTTTAACATTCCAGATGAATTTTTTATTAAGTTGGAGCTGACTATTTCCGATGGTTTGCGAAAACTCGTGTCTGCATAATTCTTCGCATTCGTCTCAGCCGCAAGCCTCGCATCCCTAACCGCCTTCTCCGTCGCCGCCACCGTCTCGGACGTGCCGTCCGTCTTACTGGACAACTGAACCTTCCCTTTTTGCGTCAAAGACGCATCGGGGATATCCATCTTGCTCACCGCTTCACGAAGCGCATCTAAATCCCCTTGCGTCGCAACGCCAGCATCAATCTTTTCAAAAATTCCGTTAATACTCTCCCTGGTTACATTCTCGTTCCCTAAGGGAAGAGGTAATTTCAGTCGGTCTGTTTCTTGTGGCATTACGCCCACACCTCCAGTTCATCCCACGTCAAGGACGCGGCATCAAGTTCGTCCCATGTCATCTGTTTGTCGTCCAGATCGTCCCAGATCAGATAGCGATATTCATATTCCACGGCCATGTGGGCCGGTTTCAATTCTTCAATCGCACGTTTGAGATCATCGATATTGGGCGGGATGCCCATCGTATCCACAAAACTCACCGTAAAACTCCACGCTTCCGGCTGAAAAGTTACATCCACCTTGCCCCCGGCATACGCCTCAGCCACATTCGCCACGAGCCTGCCAGAGAACTTCCCGGCACCACGCAGCTTCGATTCCACCACGGCACGTCTTTGTTCCACGGGTTTAAGACGATCCGTCTCAATTCCGAGCTCCTGCTCCCAGAAGTCCAGCCCCCACGTCGCTGTACGGACAAAAAACTGCTCCAATGTCTCATCCAGCGCCTGGTACAGCAGATCTATTTCGGTGCCTTTGGCCTGCATATCGGCCTGCATGACGCGTGAAGTCTCATAATACCTGGGCAAATACGAGAACAGCTCCCGCCCTTTCTCACTCGTCAGTCCAACATCTACAATAGAAGGAGCACTCATGCCCTGTCCCCTCCCTTCCTTGCACATCAACATGGAGCGTCTCGCTTACCAGCTTCAACTCAGATCGGCGTACTTCTCCCAATCTTCCTTGGTGTCCGCACTCCAAAACTACTTCCTCGTCCACCATCTGCCCAACACTACTCATGCACATCCACCGTCCCCAGCACGGCCACCTGGCTCGCAGTCATCTCAATATTCTGGTCACTCACACCATTCACGGTCAGGTCCGAATAGTCGATAATGGGTGGAATGTCCAGCAGAATTGCGGCAATGCGAGTGTAACGAACGAGCGGATCGGCAAAAGCCAACTGCTTTAAATACGCGGTCACCCCGCGTTCGATCAATGCCCTTACATCGGCCAACGTCGCATCACTTGCCAGCGTTAGCTTCACCTGAATGTTCATCGGCACTTCCTCGGCTGGCATCACAGTCACCACTGGCCCAGCCGGGGCAACACCTTCACCCTGTCCATCCTGCGTAGGATCGACGTACTTCTGCACAGCCGCCACCAGATCAGTACCTGCAGCACGTTTGTCCGTGTCAAGCAGATACAATCCCACCGTGCCTGGCCCCTGCCATAACGGAATCACACGCGTTGCACCAACACCTGGCACTTCACTGGCCCACTGTACATATTGCGATTTGTTGCCGCTTGTCCCTTGGTTGCGGACTTTGGCATAAAAACGTTCCAGCAGTGCCGTATCGGCCTCAATATCCGCACCGCCTTTAATCACCTCAATGTTCGTGACAGAAGTCACGCCACTTACAGGTGTAGAGAGCACAGTTACCGTGCCCGCAGGCACATTACTCTCTTTTCCCGCAACAAGCGCTCGCACGCCTACCACCCCGGAACCATCTGAATCCAGTTCGAAACGTCCCACTGTCTCATATTCGAGCGAAGCTTCAGCAGACACTTCATCCGCGAGCGTAGCCACGACCGTACCCGCAGGCACCACTTTACCCGGCGTACCCACAAACCTCACCGCACCTTGTGCCGCCACCGCAGCTCGCCGTGTGATGCCGTGCTCTCCCGCCCGCAGATCCAGCTCTTCCGAACGAAAATTCGGATCACTGCTCGCCGCAGTACTAGCAAACCCCCGCCGCAATAATTCCTGCGCCCACAACGCCGCCTCAGACAGCATAAACGCAACCGGAGCCTCCGCATCCCACAGAAACGATCCTTCCGACTTATCCAGATCCGCGGGCAGACGATCCAGCATGCGCTGCATAATCTGTTCCTCCGTCTGGTCCTCCAAATAACGCGGAATCTCAGCCATCCCGTCAGATCACCTCACTTTCCAGAATAAACATCTCTTCCTGCACACTCGCCACCCGGCACGAGAATATGCACTGCTCCCGATTCCAATCGAACGTGAACTGGTCTACCGAATCCGTGCGTGGATCTGCCAGCAACGTCTCCGTCACCATCCGGGTAATTTCACTTTCCATCACGCCTCGGCTATCACCCTGCCCCACCAGATCCTCCAGCTCCGAACCATAGTTCCGGGAGTAAATTACATGTCTGTACCGCGGCGTTTTCACAGCCTTAATGCACCACTGCACCCAAGCTTCATGTCCACCAGCCCCAGCAACTTTGCCACTTGGGGTCAGCACAAAATCCCCTGCGTCGTAATCAAATCGCCAACTTCGTCCAAAGCGCACCTCTTCCGATGCCGCCCCTGACAGATCTTCTTCATCTCCCCAGACCACACCCGTTTCCGGGAACAAACTAGGCATGCGCACTCACCACCTTACACAGCACCACAATGTCGTTACCGCCATTCACCCGCATTGCCAGTACACGATCCCCGGCCTTCAATCCTTTACCAAGAGACCACACCGCTTCTTCCACTTCCTCTTCTTGCAAAAGAAACCGTCCCGTGCCCGTCGTTCCGCCGTTTGCCACGTCAGATATACCGGAAATCGCGCCAGCAGCCTTGCGCTCCGGCAGTCCAAGCGTGCCCGGCAACTCGGCCACGAGATAATCCTGCACTTCGTGCTTGAAATCATCCAGCTTCACACCGGATGAGGTCATCGTACCCAGTACCGCGCCCAGCCCGCTTACAGCCTGACGAGAATGTGTACTCATCGCCCCCCGCATGACGTCGGCAAAATGCCCATACGGATCATCTTTATTCAAGGTAATACCTCCTTTTCACCAGCTCAGCCGTTCCCAGCTCCAACGTCATCGTTCCAGGCCCGGCAGACAGATCACGGCTAACCGACATGACGATCAGCTTCAGTCCTTTTAACAACACCGCATCCCCGGCGCGAATCGTATTCATATCCGGTGCGGATATCGTAAAGGTCTCCTGAATACCCGTCAGCTTGCTTTTTGCCAGCTTCTTCGCGGCGGCGGCTGTTTTCACCTGATCGTCCTCGATCAGCTTTTGCAAAGTGCCCAGTTCTTCCACACGATCCTGCTCAATCGCAAGCACTTTGGAAGGAACTTCTTTGCCACTCGGTGACTCCGACGCTGCCATGACTTTAACTTTGGTAACTGCCCCTTCAAGCGTACGCATCTGGGTCAGATCGATCAGTCGATCCAACTCATACACCTTTGCATTACTTCCTACCTGGAAGAGTTGCAACCCGCCGGGCGTCATCCGTGGATGGTACATGTCCCCGCCGGACTTCGCCGTTTCCTTCAGATCTGCAAACATCATCGAAAAAATCGTCTGTGAACGATACACGGCTTTGCCCAGCTTTGTCTTGGTATCCGGCAGTGTAGCGTATGGAATCTTCCACTCTTTGGCGTAGGTTTTAAGTCGCTGCGTAGCCGTCTGGTCCTTCGGCAGCAGGAACTCGTCCTCTGATTTTTCCAGATAGATCATCCGGTCGTACACCGTGAGAGACAGCCGCTTGGTGCCACTGTTCGAGCTTTCCACCTCCCAGATGACCGCAGGATGCAGCAAGTGAACCATGGATTTTTCGCCAAAAGGAACCCCGCTAATCCGCACCGCCATGCCCGGTGAGATCGAAGGCAGACCCGAAGATGCAGACACCGCCAGTCGGATGTTGGCCTGATACGCAATCTGGTCCAGCGAGTCCTTCAGCGTAATTGTCTCCACCAGCTTGGTGACGTCATATTTGTCGTCGACAATGACCTTGTAGGTCATGGCATCACCAGCTTTTGCCCCGGCTTGATCCGGTTCGGATCACTGCCGATGATCTTGTTATTGAGCTTGTAAATCTCGTTCCATTTGGAACTGCTGCCCAGCTCAAGCTTTGCTATTTTGGACAGGGAGTCGCCAGATTTGACGGTGTAGGTCTTGCTAGACTTTTTCAAATCCGTACGAGAACCTGACTTGCTCCCGGATGCAGCTGAGCCGACCTTCTCCACCTTGGAATCCCGCCATGTGCGCAGGGTCAGATCGAAGTAAATATCTCCGCTCTCGCCGCCCCGGAAGGTCGTATTGTGCGAGATCAGATATACTGGCACATTCACCCCCGTGTTGGTGATGATGAAGCGCAGCGGCTTTTTCGATATCAAAAACGTATTCAGCATATTCATCGCTACCCGCGGATCAGGCAAATCTTCGTACATGCAATAGGACGCATCATACTCTTTGGGGAAAAATGAAGAGAAGGTGATCTCCTTCACCTTCTCCCCCTGTGCAAAATCAAACTCGCCATGCTCCAGCATATTAATCGTTTCGTACCCTTTGGAACGGGAGATTGTAAACTCTTCTGGATTCACCGGAAATTGAAACTTAGTTTTCCCATCAATAAGGGTAAATTCCATTTTGATCCCTTCCACTTTATCTTCAAATACAGTCATACACGGCCTCCTTTCTGCTTAGGCCATAATGGTTTTTCGGTTTTCCATGGCACGGCGTAATTCTTTAACAAACTGATTACTAATTTGATTTGCCAGATCACTATAATCCAACTTATGATTATTATTGGATATTTGGATTGCGCCATTAGGTAAATTCACATTAATTTGCTTGGTTTTTTTGGTTGAAGAAGATAAGATATTATTTGCCTTACTTTTATCTAACCCTATATTTTTTGTAGTCTTTATACTGCTAGTGTTAACCTTTTTTAAAGGCCACCAACTTTTAGTCCAAATATTGGTAAGAGCCTTACCGCCCCATTCTCCTAATATCTCTCCCCACTTATCTCCAAGGTATGCTCCAGTACCAGCAAGGATTGGGATAGCTGGTTGCGCACCTGGAATGATTCCCCCCAAAGCACCCAATCCAGTTCCTAGACCTATAGATCCTACTTTCGCTCCAATAATCTTGCTTACTTCAATCATTTTTTCTTCTGGTGTAGAAGCATGTACAACTTTATTTATATTTCCAACAATATCAAGAAATTTAAAGGCGCCATTCCCTACTTTTCTCACACGCTTAGTCCATGGATGATCCCACATATCTTGCATTTTGTAACTTAGTCCGTAACCATAATTTTTAAAGGTCTCCAGTATTTTTTGACCGCCCTCTTTACCTTTGTTAATCCAGTCAGAGACTTCAAAAAACTTTTTGATTTCTTCTTTAGAATTCTCATACCAATCTTTAATGCCAACACTTTTGTTGCTAAGCCAAGAGAATGTAGCATCCTTGGCCGATACACCCTTCTTCCACAACCACTTTACATTGTTGTCTATCCCGGAAAATGTAGCATCCTTAGCTGATACACCCTTTTTCCACAACCACTTTACATTGTTGTCTATCCCGGAAAATGTAGCATCCTTAGCTGATACACCCTTTTTCCACAGCCACTTTACATTGTTGTCTATCCCGGAAAATGTAGCATCCTTAGCTGATACACCCTTTTTCCACAGCCATTTTACATTGTTGTCTATCCCGGAAAATGTAGCATCCTTAGCCGATACACCCTTTTTCCACAGCCACTTTACATTGTTGTCTATCCCGGAAAATGTAGCATCCTTAGCTGATACACCCTTTTTCCACAGCCACTTTACATTGTTGTCTATCCACGAATCTTTGTTTTTAACGTTCATATTCGATCCATAGTCATTACTATAACTTTTCTGATTTGCCGTAGCCGCTATCAATGAGCCTGTACCTTTAATTAATTTGACCAAACTTTTATTTTTTTTTATAAAATTAGATTTATTAATTTTACTCATTGTATTATCATTTTTAAATTTCGAATTTTTAGAAACAATTTTATGAATTGTACTTATAGCAGGTGAGCTAAAAGCTTTCTTTTTATTGGATTTCCCCATATAATTCCTCAACCTGCTAAATGATTTAATACCATCACTAACTATATTTTCAAACAAACTATATCACCTCCATTGGCCGTTATTCTTCTAGAGCACCTTCTATTTCCTCTTCCGAGAACGCAATCAACAGCGAACGCTCCCCGCGTGGCAAAGACCAGAACTCTCCGGGCCGGAGATGATGACGCACCCACATGTGATACAGAAACGTGGTCATCCCGCCGGAGTGAATCAGTTTTTTAGGTCTTCAATCTCCACACCAAAGCCGGACAGCTCCAGCACTTTATCACCTACGGCATCCAATTCACCCGCGAGCAGCATGCGGCGAACCGCCTGTTCGCCACCGGATAGCTTCATCCGGCCAGTAATACGGGTATCCCCCCAGCCGGACAACTCCAGGCTACGGACTTTCAATTTCACGGTTGCTTCGGAAATGAGAAGAGCGTTAAATGTTTCCGTGTCCACCTTTTCCTCGGTGCGGCCTTTGGTCGTTTTTCGAATGGTACAGCGTTCGCGAATGTGATCCACTTTGGAAGACGTCAGTCCACGCAAGGTCAACAATAGATCCAGACGCTGAATGCGCACATTCTCCTCTGGCAAACGTTCTGCTGCTTCAAACAACTGATCCAAAATCTGTTCTTCGGACATATTTTCATTCATACTCATCTGGCGTTATCTCCTTCTTGTTCACACTTGGCAATCATAATGTTACACTAGCCACTCCGATGACAGAATAACCTTCCGATCGCTGTTATCCCCAGATTTTTTTGATTCCCCTCTTCAAGGGAAAATCCGGGGATAAAGGCGAACGCTCCGCTTCTTCACGTTATTTCTGTCCTCTCCGTTATCGTGCAGATACTAAATTTGCTTTAAGTAGACAACAAAGAGACCGAGATCATCTCGGCCTCCATTAAAGTCCTTTTTAGTTCGCCACAATCGGATTCAGTAACTCAAATCCTTCAAACGTAAAGCCCGTTTCCTCCGGTACTTCCTCACCCGCTGTCCAGTTGGCAAGCTGGATTTTGTCCACCATGCAACCTCTCAGCAAAACGCTCTCGTGTCCATATGATTCAGGGTCGTTTAGCTTCGAAATAATTTCGAATTTCGTGAAGCCGCGCAGGATCATATCCGAAGTGACTTTGTAGCCCGTCATCGTGCCGGTTCCTTTTTTTGCGCCGTTCTTGTGCACCTTCCAGTCGTTACCGACCAGGTTCAGCTCACGCTTTTCAATCTCCACACTCGCTTCCAACTTGTTAATGTTCGTCTGCCACACACCATCGATATGCAGCTGACCATGGGTACCGAGAATTACTCTTGACGCATCCAACATATATTTTCCTCCTTAAAATTAAAAAATCGCGTTTTCCTTCCTCACAACCTTATTGCACGTAAAATGTACCAAACAACTGCTCCATCACATCGGTCAGCTTCACATTCCATTGCAGGAATACCTGATCTGCCTCCGGTTTGAGAACTGGTGCAGCACCATAATACGCCGGATCAAGAATGACATCATAACCGTCAGCTTCAATCACATTGCTCTGTGCAAGCAACGCCAAATAGGCCTTCATGGCACTAATCAGTGCCTGACGACCCTCTTCGGTATTGTTTACTTTACCGATATACGTATCTTCCGCGGAACGTTGCAGATCCGTGTTAATGGCGTCCAACACACGAATAGATCGGATTTTTTTCCACGCATTATTCTGGCCAGCGGCTGGCGTTACAAGTGTGTTTACACCGCGAAGTGCTTTCACCTGACGTCCATCATGGAAGAAAATAAATACGCCGTTCTGTACCGCCTGCTCCTGTTCTGCGCGCGTCCAGCGACGTGTCACATCATCGAACGGCGTAGCTGCATAAGTGGTAGATTGGTTCAGACGTTGTCCGGCGATCAGTCCTGCAACATAAGCAGACGTTTCTGCCGAGCTATAGAATGCATCTCCAAGGCGAACGCCTGTACCAACGTTAATCACGCCTTCATGGTTGAGGGCAAGCGAACGTGCTGCTGCCTTTTGTACTGCTGTAGCAGAGGTATCATCCGCTGCGGAACCGCCAAATACAGCCATCACCGGCTTGCCTTCACCACGCACACGTTTCACCCATGCCGCAAAACTCGCAAGCAGAGGTGCATCCGCCGCCTGATCCAATGCCAAGACGTCGAATTGCTCCCCTTCCAGCGCACCCTGTACAGCAATGTACTCTGCATTGGTCAGGTCATCGTTACCACTTACGCCGCCTTTGAGTGCCGCACCCGCAACAGTTGCAACTACACCTGCACCATCGCCAATCGCCTGCGCTGTCACCCAGACATTTCGTTCATCCGCGTTAATCTCTTTTGCCAGAGAAGCTGCTGTAATATCCGCTGTCAGGAGCGCATACAACATCCGGTTACCTTCAAAAAGGCGCACTTCATGTTTCGTATTATCAATCACACCTGGCTGGATGGTGACGTAGAATCCATTTGCACGATCCCCCGGATACTTCGCATCCAGTTGCAGCACATTGGCATCACTGCTGTCCTTCAAAGATAGCGTAGCTGCTTTGGCCGCAGCACTTGCTACCCGATAAGCGAGCAACTTCTTCGGCCCACCCAACAGGGCGAGCTTCAAGGACGTATACGCCGTACCGTTATCCAGCACATTCGCCGCATAAATACGTTCAATCGCCGCTTCGCTTCCTACCTCAACAAAAGTCCCTACCGGACCCCAGTTGGCCTTGATTGGCACAACGACCGTCCCCCGCGTACCCGCTTGAATGGCCGAGGATGCTGCCGCCTGAAAATTCATATATAAGCCCGGAAGGACCGGACGATTTGTTTGCTCCCAAGTTCCACCTGCCATTATCCCTTCACCTTCGCTTTCATAAATTGGTTAATTCGTTCTTGCGTTTCTTCAATGGAAAACGTCTCTTGCGCCGCTTCGTACAGCGCACCGTACAGCACCTCTGCCTTAACGGCAAAGAGGGCTTCTGCATGATTCATCAGTTCTGCCCTTGTATACCGCGGGGCTGTCTGTTTGCTTTTTTTCACTGAGCTTGCCATGGCCATCTCACCTCATTGTTGGACTACTGATTTCGTGAATCGTTGATCTTATCGATATGATTTCCGAGCTATGATCTTCGAGCTATGAGCTACAAGCTTGAAGCTTTAATTTAATCTTGGAACTTTAACCTTTAAACTTGACCTATGAATTTTCGACCCTATGAACCTATGAATCTGAAGCTATAATGTTGAAGCAAAATCAATCATCTTAAAGCTATATTCACAATCTAAATCATCTGGAACCAACCCTTAATAGAAGGTTCCTCTGGGCTCAACTTTTACTCCATGCCTTTGGTATGGTGAATCTCACGAATCAAAGGCACATTTGTACCCGGACGACGAATCCGCTGCTGTAGTGTCAGACGAATCTGTCCGTTCAGATAGGCATCTGCCTGTAAATCTGCCGTGACTTCATCCACTGTGATATATCGCGTGTTACCTTCGTGCTCTTCGCCACCCGTTTCAGTGACGGCAAGACGAGATTGCACTGCAAGTTGCTCTACCAACCGAGTAACGGTCTGCCGTGTTAGCACCGGATGATCGGTTAGTACATGCCCAACCCACTGTTGCCGAACCTCCAATGCCGAAGTGCCCGCCACAGACGTGCTGCATCCAGCCAATCGCCATAACACAGACGGCATCTCATATCCTCCGGGCCAGGCATCACCATATACCGACCAGTTCGAGCCAAGCTCTTGCTGTGTCCAGTCTTGAAGCGCAGCTAACCACGCGTCGCCTGTTTCAGCGAGGACAGCTCCCGAGTCTTCTGGAACATACACTCCGAACCGTAGACTGCGCGTGAGCATTCCAGACCCTGCATCCACCCGATCGCTATCTGAAGAACCCAGATAGATACAGGTGAATGCCCCACCTGCTTCATCCACCAGCCTTACCTGGTGCAACCCTTCGATTAGATGGGCTGACCAAGCTTCCACTTGTTCAGCGCCGCCATCTTCCGGACGAACGTATGGTGAAATTTTAATGATCCGTCGATATCCCGCCCAGGCAGACTTCGGCACTTCTTCGGCAAACGCAACGACTGCACAAGGCCCGGCCAACATTTCGCCTGACGCAGGTACATCCAGCACACGACCGTTCCAATCTGGAACAAGTACCGCAAGCTTCTGTTTCAGCGTTTTTTTAATGAGCTTACTCATTTTACTGGTGCTCACGGCAGTTCTAATCTTATTTCTCATAGACACATTCATTTCGCCCCCTTTAGCTGCAAGTTTGAGATCTGCCCACACCGTGCAGCGACAATGTAGCAGCAGTAGACTCCCCCTTCTAACTCAGAGTCTTGATTGCTATCGAACCAGTAACGGGACTACATTCACCGCATCAAAAAGACCGGCCACCTGGCCGGTCTGTACATTAGCGTATGTGCTTTCGGTGCGTCCCTTGTTATTGATCCGATAATACAATCTTACACCCTTTCATCCCTAGCGCGGATGGTGTTCCGTACGACTTCGGTGCGATTAAGGAAGACGTTCGGGCGGAAAAAAGACGACAACTGTTCTAATTTCCCAACACAGAAATCACTTTTATATCGCTATCAAAACAATGTTATTTATTTACATTTTATTGCAGGTGTAATATCCTTCGTATATAGGATGTACGTAATTAGACGAAGTGTGCAGCGTTAAGAAAGGTGTTTGTGGTGCGCTAAAAGTTAACTATCCAATGTAGAGAGTGAGATATTGATTATGAAAAAAGGACTTATTATGCATTCACCTGTAATTCAAGGTTATCCGATTCATGCTAATATGCACTCTATTCTTCCCAATCACCCTTCCTACCATGAATGGTTATTTACGAATCACATGCAACTAAGGTTTGATTTCTACCAACCGGATACTTTCCACTTGGAGTTCTACCAGCCATTAATGAGAGAGTACCATCCGTTGTTAAATATTCACAGTATGCAAAAAGAAATGATCCAATTGCTCAAGTTAAATGTTACCGATTTCTTCATAGAGTCAATTAATAATGGTAACTACATTTATGTTCTTATCGATAAACAACATATTAAAGCCTATAGAACTGAAGAAAGTGCACCTCATGATTTATTCATATACGGTTATGATCGGGATAATCAAGAATTTAATATCGCAGATTTTTTTCCTGACCCGTTGCCCAAATATGAGAAAACAAAGGGATCCTTTTATGAGATTGAGCAAGCAGTCAATGAACATATCAACTATAAAGAGGACTGCTGGGATAATGTATTTGGTATACAACTTATCTCCATGAATTCGTTCAAGTCCTATCGTTTCAATTTGGAGTTTTTCAAAATCTCACTGAAACATTATCTTAATTCTACGAATAGTGCTGCATACTTTGAAGTCATTGAAGGCATTCCAGCAGAAGAGCAATGTCTGCACGGCAGTCTAGACCCTGTATTTGGTATCCACATTTATAACAAATTAATTGAATTTGTTCGTGCCGATCATCAATATATAAGAGCATTACATATGTTATCTGAGCATAAGACGTTAATGACCAAGCGAATTCATTATTTACATAAACTTGGATTAATTGATGGCAGTCTGTTTTACAACCTATTTGAGGATATTGAACTAAAGGCTCGTTCTCTTCGAAACAATATGCTTAAACAAATGATAATCAACGAAAACTCACTCAATATACCCAAACTGACTTCAATGATTGAAGAGCTTTCGAATAAGGAGTACATTGCACTTGATAAGTTAGCTAGTGCAATAGGGTAGCGTTGCAAGTTAAACGTAATGTTAAGGGGGATCGTAATGATTACCTGATCCGATCCCCTTAACTGGTTCCGATCCATACCACACCATACCTTCTTCAGTGCTGGCCTAAGCCAACGTTTAAAGGAAGCGGTCATGGCTTATAGGCTGATATCTGCGGCAATCTTTTACACAATATTAAAATTAACTTGCGGGTTCAACGTAATCTCAAATGCACGGCCCCAGATGAAATCCGGATTCGCATATTCCAACAGCGCACTGCCATATGTGGCATAAGACAATTCGTCATTACAGATCTGCTTAATCGCCACATTGCCTGTCTGGAAAGCTGTTTTATTCGCAAGCGCCGTGGTATACGTCTGCATCAAATCACGGAGCAATGTTTGCAGATGGGCATAGTCTTCCTCCGAGTTAAACAGCAACATATTTTGATCCGAAAGGGTAGCCACGTTGGTATACAGCGCATGGGCTCGAGAATATGTGCGGATCTCTGCAATCGCTACCGCTTTATAGTAGTAATCCTTCAGGAAACGCTTAAATAACAGTGAGCCATGTGCGTTCATCGCATCGCGCAACTTATGGTCATGCTTCTCTGTTGTAATCAACGCGTACCTGGACTGCCCCATGCCTACAGCAATACCGATCTTGTTACCTGGTGTATTCCATGCACTATAACCCAGAACCCGTCCGGTATATGGACTGCTCAGCAACGCTTCAGCAACATCAACATTCGCTGGACCTTTCCCCACAAAATCAATCAACACCGAAGGCAGGCCTTGTTCCCCATTCAGCGTCAATTGTTCCAACGCAGCCTGCACCTGATCCAGAGCCGTAATCGCAATAATCTCAATGTCGATGCTTGTGTTCTCCCCGGAATTACCCGGGTGACCCTTGGTCATACGATCCAGTTCGGAAGCCATATCAAATGGAACAACTTGCTCGACTGATACAGCCACCAGCTGTTCATTATCCACACTAGTCATCGGATCCGTCACCACCTCCGGTTCAGGATATGCCGAATCCACCACAAGCACACCGCCCACAATATCCACGTGACGAACCACATTCTCGTGTACATCCATGTACTCATACGTGTTAATGATCGTATTGCCGTGAGGACCAAAATATTTCACGCCGTAACGTGTCTTCGCCCCACCTCGGAACAACTGGTTAGCCATGCGAGCAACCAAAGCGTGCCCCAGACCATCTGCATCCGGCAAAATGATAGCACGATCCGGATTTTGTCCATTGGTTCCACCCAGCCATTCATTGATCCGCGCTTCTACATATTTGATTTCATTGATCTGAACACCCTGCGTGTTGGCATCGTCGACTCCAACTGCAAAGAAATCGATATAACCTGTGCGAGCCAGCTGCTCCAAAATGTACAGATTTGTTTTGAATTTATGCTGTCTTGTGTTGTAATACTGTTCTTTATCAAAATAGGTCGTTGTCCCATATTCCACTCCATCCGGGGACAGGTTATAACCCTCGATAATATCCTCAAACTCGGTGTGCGTCTGACGTGGCTGTTGCATCAACGCACGGGACTCATTATATGCGTCGAGCGCCAAGCCATCTGCAAACGAGGTTGTAGCCAAACGCATGATGGTATCCATTACAAATACGGGTTTGCGTGGGTATTTCTGCTTGATCACGCGGATCACGTCCAGCAAACGAGTGGTCTCTTCATCGTATTCTGGATAGGTGCCTCCTCCATCTTCGCGGAGTTGACGACTGCCAATCAGACCGCCATAAGTTAGCATATCGGATGAGATAATGAATCCGTCGACCTTGGCAGCATGTTTCAGAATAAAGTCGTGAATCTTGGACGGTTTGCCATAAACCGGCGTGGAGGTGCCGAGCAGCGTTGTGCCATCTACGGTTTTCTCCGAATCCAGACGATTCTTAATATCACTCAGGTTCGGTGTAACGATATGGATACCGGCTGCTTTCCCTTGCACAATCACATCATCCAGATTCGCTGGACGATCATCCAGTGGAACATACAATACTGTTTTCATATCACGTAGCCTCCTGTTATCTATATAAGTTGAACTACAGAATATTTACACTTGCCACTTCGATGACAGAACAACCTTCCGATCGCTGTTATCCCCGGATTTTCTTGATCCACTTATATAAAGGTAGAAATCCGTGGATAAAGGCGCAGTGTATGCTTCCGAAGTAGCTTTCTTGCAGAAAGCTTTTAGCTCCGATTCTTCAGGTTATTTCTGTCCTCTTCGTTCTCGTGTAAATCGTTAGTTCAACTTATATATCTAGTCTTTAATACCCGATCAGGGCAAGGATGCAATCACCGAATAAAAAAACCGGTCCCCTGGCCGGCTGTACGTTAGCGTATGAGCTGTCGGTGTGTCTGCCTTGCTGCTGATCCGATAATACCATTTTACCTCCTTTGCCCACTCGTGCTGATGGTAAACGGGATGAATTACGCCTGAATGTGGTCGTCTCTATGGCGGTTAAATGCCGATTTCTCGCGAGAAACTCCTATCGATAGTCCAACCAAACCCATCCTGACGATGTTTATATGACATAAGTAGCTTTCAAATCCTACGAACAATAAAGGATGGATATGACCATGAAAAAGAGGTATTTCTTCTATCTTTGGATTGCTGTCACCAGTTATATGGCGGGCCCCGCTATGTATGCGTTGGCGATGTACATCTTATATCAGGAAACAGATGTTATAACAACATCTCTCATTGGATGGACCGCGGCAACATTCTTATCTGTGGGTATCCTGTTTATCCTGATCACAGTCATCATGCTACGAGTGTTCAACATCTATTATTTCTGGCTGCAAACCCTGCTCTTCGAGTTGTTTTTCCTTGTCCTCGTCTATATGACCACTGTTCTTCTTGGGGCTGGCAACAGGGGACTGCCCAAGCTGTCCTTTCTATTTACACCCGAAGGCATCTCCTTATGGATGTTCTGGGGGAGTATTGCACTTATGAGCTCCTGGGGAATATGGGCAGCGCGTCAGCCCGTACGAAAATCACCATACATGCTGGTGTCCAGAGTCATGCTGATCCTGTTTATCCTTGAAATTTGGCCCCGTTAAACAGGTACAGGATGCCCACAATTCGGTAGACCAGAATAATGTCTAGAAGGGGTGTCCGTCATGACGGACACCCCTTCTGAAATGTATGTTTTATCTCACGCGATGATATAACGAAAGTTCTCCCATGTTTCTGGTACGGGCTCCCCGTTCTTGGCATGATGATAGAAGCTGAACGGGAATTTGAACACATGACCTCCGTTCCAGTCACGGGAACGTCTGTCGGTGAGCCAGTATTCCAGTTCATGAGGAAGCGCCACTGATCGTTCCGCTCGTGCTAATGGCAGCAGATCTACGGGTGATTGTAATGTCGGCATCGCCTGTTCAATATCCACATCTCGGCTTAAGCGCAGTGCCTTCACCATGGTAAGGAAAGGTGGGATGCCTTTGTGGAATAATGCCGGATAACCCAGTTCATATAATATGTTAAGCGCATGTCCATAGGTCAGCATATGACCGATCAGATCATGATGCGCTTCCGCGTGATAGATAGTCTGGAAAGCAACAAGCTCATCCAGAATCAGACGTGACAACTGAACTGGATCTTCAATATCAGGGAAACCATCGCTTTTTTCCGGCTTCAGACTGCGAATTTCTTTCATCGTTGTGTTCATCCAAGATCTTCCCGGGATGGTTCGATCGAATGAATCGATCAGTTCAACCAGCCGACCAATATCCTCCGCAGTGCCCCATCCATCCAGTTCGCGAATAGCTTTCAGACTGATTGCCCCGTAGATGGCCTGGTGTCCAACCCAGTGCAGTTCTCCAATCGTTCGATCCAATGCGTCCGTAATACGCGCCTCGGCATCTTCCCTGGGCATCATCTCACCAATCGGAGAGGTCTGACCAGGGCTGATTCCATGCTGGCGAAGCATGGCTTTTGCTTCGGCCGTAACACTGCCGGCGGCAAGGGCAGTGAGACGATTTTCCCGTACCCAAAAATATGCCGCAATTGCACCCGCCCCATAATGGGCGTGCCACAGATCTCCTGTACGTTCCCGACTGGAAACGATAATCGCAAGTCCATCTTCCAACAAACGTCGATCCAAGCTTGCCACCACCCTTCATCATATGTAAACCCATCAGAGAAACTACTCTGGAATGAATAAATAAAGCGTTTACTTCTATAACATGATGGAATTGCTCCACATATGCCCGTTTTGCCCCGGAATGCAAAGTTTAGCCAATTCGAAGCTTGCCCACCCCACGGATGGATACTTCCAGCGGATAAATCTCTGCTTTTTGCGTAGAGAAAAACCACGTCCGATCCTTCTTCACCACAATAAATAAACCATGTACATCTCCTACAGGAGCAAAGGTATCACTAACCTCACCCCAGCGCGTGAGTCCAATCCGCTGAAGCTCATTCACCGTAGACAGAACATCCTCCGTCACTAGGCCAATCTCACACACCTGTAATATATCTTGAGTCGAGAAGTCATGGTCACTCTCGTTCTGAATACGATGATGAGCAATCAGCTCGATAATATTGCCTGCCGGATCTTCGAAATAGAGAGAATGAGAGTTCCAGTTCGTAGAGTACGTCTCATCCCGATCTCCTTCTCTGCTTAAAACAACACGTGATGCAACCCACTGCTTCGCTTCCTTGAATCGATTCGTCGGAATCGACCAGGCCACATGATAAAAGGGCTCACGATCTGTTTCACACGGTTTGAAAATCATCTTTGTCCTTCCAACCTGCAGGTTGAAGGCCTGATCCGTCGCATTGGACACCTCCATTCCCAACGTAACGCTATAAAATTGCTTGAGGTCCTCCAGCCGTGTTGTATATAACCGTAATTCTTCAATCATCATATGTTCTTCTCCTGCATCTCCTCCCACTGACTCCACGGCACCATGCCAAGTTCAGGCTTCGCTTCATCCGGGAGCATGGCGATGAATTCAAGCAAATGACCATCCGGATCGTTAAAATATACAGATACCGCAGGCATCCAGCCGAAGACGTACAGTTCTCCGATATCATCATTCAGGAAGTTCTGTGTCTTGATTCCTTTGTTCTCCAGGTGAGCCACCGCATGTTTCATATCCTCCAGAGATACATGAAAAGCAAAGTGTTGACGTTTCACCTCGGAAGGTTCCTTTTGCCACAATCCCAGCATGGCGTTGCCTTTTCCACCAATCCAGTAGAAGGAGTTTCCGCGTTCTTTCTGCCCATAGGCATGGGGTAAACCCAGGACCGTTTCATAGAAATGATGGGATCTCTCCAGATCCGTCACGTTTAGATGTGTTTCAAATATGCCTGTAATCATCATGCTCAACCTCTTTTCCTTTTCCGATTTTTCATCTTCGTTTGTTCTCAACTCATGGTTGAATTCCGCGCATTCGTTAACGTCTGTGCCAGATTTAAAAACGATCCAATGACCCGTTGCACCCGGTCCTCTATATCCTGACTACCTTCGTACTCTTCGTATCCGTCAAAGGTCGCTTCGAATCGTCTGCGTTGCGCGCCACCAATGGATATCCACTCCTGGGCATTAATGCCATGCAGATTGCGAACAATTGCCTGCAGTTGTAAAAGGGAACTTACCCCCACCGCTCCACCAGAGGAGCTGATGGACAGGACCGGCTTACCGCTGAAATGAGCCTGACTCAGGTGATCCAGTGCATTTTTGAGCACACCACTTATACTGCCGTGATACTCTGGTGTAGACAGGATGATTGCATCAGCCGCGAGCATACGTGTATTCAGGTCTGCCAGATGTTCATGATCCGCTTGTTTTTCATCTGGCGCGTAGAATGGAAGTGGTGTCTGATACAGATCAAACAGACTGGCCTGATGTCCCTGACCTCGAATAATCTCCACAGCATACTCTCCCAGACGTGTACTGGTTGCATTGTTCCGATTGCTTCCTGCCAAAATAACAATATTCATTCATGTCACTCTCCTTGGTTTTTAATAATTCAAACTCTCATGTTTCAACCGATCTGTTATTTCTACTCTTATCTTACCTTTCTTTTGCATCCAAATCGTCAGCAGATAGACTTAACTTGAAATACCAAAAAACTCAACCTTTAGGTTGAGTTTATACGACTTAAGTATGAAGATATGTCGGAAATGGTCAGACGACCCAGCCGTTTCTTACGGCGTGAAGAGCCGCTTGCGTCCGATCCGCCAGACCCAGTTTGTCGAGCAGATGACTAACATGGGTTTTAACCGTTTTTTCGGTAATGACCAATTGAACCGCAATTTCCTTGTTGCTCAGCCCTTGAGCAATCAGCCCCAGAACCTCTTGTTCACGGCGAGTGAGCATATCCAGACCACCTAGGGATGCTTCAGTGGAATTCTTCGTCTGCTTAAGCTCTTGGAATTGACTATCTGCTGACCGATCTGTCGGTATATACTGTGGTTGCTGTTCATTTATAGACCAATCGGATGAAGCCATCACATGCATCAATTGACCTGCTGCGGCGGGATGCAATTCTACCTGACCTGCATGCACATTGCGAATGGCCACAGCCAGATCCTCCGGTTCAATATCTTTGAGCAGATACCCCTTCACCCCTGCACGCACAGCAGGAACCACATGATCCTGATCGGAAAACGATGTGAGTACAATAATTCGCGTTGCTGGCATTAATGTGCGCAGTCGTCTGGCTGTTTCGATTCCGTCCATAATCGGCATATGCAGATCCATTAATACCACGTCAGGTTTTAACGCTTCCGCCTGCGATAGTGCTTCCTGCCCGTTCGATGCTTCGCCCACAACCTTCATGTCTTGCTGTGTGGTCAAAAAAACGTGCAAACCTCTTCTCACCATCGCATGATCATCTGCGAGCAAAATCGTAATCGGCATCTCTTCTTCCCCCTGACTTTATACAGATTCGAACGGAAGTGGAATGACTGCCGTTACCGTTGTTCCCTTACGGGAAGAACTCACTATTTCTAAGCTGCCTCCGAGCGATTGAGCCCGTTCCTTCATAATGGACAGGCCCAGGGAGCTTCCAGACGACGCTTTTGGCCTGTTCGCACCACCTTTTCCCTGATCTGTGACGGTGAACACCACTTCATGATTACTTAACTTGAGGGTGACCTCAGCAGAAGGAACATCAGCGTGTTTCCGTACATTATTCAGCGCTTCCTGTCCGATTCGCCACAATGCTTCTTCTATATTACGCGGTAAAGACCGCATTCCCGTCCGATTCATCACCACTTGAAGCCCCTGGCTGGTGCCGTATTCCTGTAGCGCATGGAGCAACCCTGCTTCCAGTCCCGCGGGACGGAGCTGCATAATCAATGCGCGCATTTCCTTGAGCGCCTCCTGAGACAAAGCCCGAATATCCTTCATCGCTTCCGTTGCCGGGTGCAACTGCTCAGAGCCGGATAACATACTTTCCGCGCCTTTAGCAGTTAACGATAGTGAAAATAAAATCTGATTAACCGAATCATGCAGATCGCGAGCCAAACGGTTTCTCTCTTCCATTCGTGCAAGTTCGCGGCGATTCTCCGCCAGCTTCAGACTCTCCCATGAGGCAGCAATATGTTCGGCCAATGCCTCCAGCACTTCACGGTCCTCCTGCGCAGGACCTGATGTTCCTATTCCGATCACCAGAATTCCCATTTCCCCTGGCGTATGGTATGGAAGGGGAGCAGCAATTCCCGAGGCAATGGAATTCATAGCCTCGTCAGGCTTGCATAGGTTAAATATCTCAGCGATCTCTGTCCCAGACAGTGATGTTACACGATGACAATTGATTAGTTGGTTAATGTGGCTCGCCGCTTCTGAAGAGCCCAGCGCAATTGATAACGTTCGAACCTTATCATCCGCATAGGCTGCCTGCAAGACGAACATTCCGTTTTTCTGCTGAATAATTGTAGCAAAAGGCCAATCATAATGCTGCCCAAGCAGCTGTACAACTTTTAAAGAAAAAGCATCCGAATTGCTGCATTCGTTCACTGCAAGACCCAAGGCTGTGCTGAACTCCCCCAGCTTGGCATACAGATCAGCTCGTCGCTGCTCCGCGCGATACAATCTCATCCGCTCTACCGCACTACCAATCTGGTACGCCACGCCCTGTAACAGCGCCAGTTCACTGTCACTGAAATGTTCCTTGGCTGGCGCAGCCACGTTGAGCAGGCCGAGCATCTTCTCACCTGACCTTAACGGAACGGTTGCATGGTGGGTAATATCATGGGTATCTCCCCATTGGAATTCCACCGCATCCTCCAGCCGTTTACAGTTAATGATGTTGACCGCATGATTGAGTTGACCGTCCTTAAAGCGGTTCACACACCAGCAGGTACCCGTTCGCATGGGCTCCTTATCTTTACGCAGTAATGCCGGGGGCAGATTATAATCCGAAACACAGGTATATTCTCCACGTTCATTAATCAGAAACATCCAGCCTGCCGTTAATCCGGTCAACTCCAGTAATTTGCCGACCACGGTATCCAGCATTAAGTTCAGATCATTGGACGTATTGAGTGTTTCCGCGATTGTCTTCAACGTGACCATTTCCTGCATTCCGACTTCTTCCGTCATGGCAGACTTCTCTCCTTTGGCTGATGCCAACTGTGGTTTGTTCAACTATTGTAACCAATCCACCTTGGATATTAAAGGATCAACTTCTTCAATCGATAACTTAGCCCAGCTTCTTGCGCTCCTTGCGGGACACAGACAGCGGCTCCATATTAATCAAACCTCGATCTGACAGAGCCAGCGCCATTTTGTAGAAAGCACGCGTACGAATCTTTGTATACGTGTCCTTGCTGACAGGCGGATCAAACACATGGTTATACACTTTATAATCAAACACGTCATCGTCTTTCAGATATCGTTCACATACGAGAACACGTTCCTTTTCACTTAGACGGGACACCACAAAATCAATCGTATCGCAGTATGCCTGACGCGCACGCTGCACATCAACATTGTAAATCGCCGTTCTCGCCGTGGAATCCCCCGTCACATTGGTTGCACCGTGGAAACGCTTGGCATAACTTGCCGTCACCATAACCTCTCGTTCTTCAAATGCAATGGTCTTATAAATGCGGTATTTTTCCAGCGCAGCCTCAACAGCTGTTTGCGTTTTACGTCGGTCCAATTCGGGCAGCATCAATTCCATATTTATCTTCCTCCTTTAGTATTCTTTACTCCATTCATATCTCTCACTCTATCGTTCACGTCATGTTGTTTTGCCATCGTACTTTGCACGATGGCAAAACGCTCTTATTCATAGAGTTGTCCAGTTTCCAAAATAAATAACGACATGTCTCCAATTTCCCGCTGTTGCCTTTTGGAATTACTCCAAATCGGTATAACCCGGGGAATCCCCTTCTTCAAAGGGTGATTTCTTAAACTCCAACCTGTATCAATGTTACATTTTGTTCGTATAGTGTTCGTATTTCTATTTGAGGATACCACTTTCTGGAGATCGGAGTAAACCTTCATTTTGGTTCATTTTGACGATAAAATAAAACCTTCGCTCTCATTTCCTATGCCTTTTGGCATAATTGTTTCATATCCCTTTACCTAATGGTATATATACGTTATAGTACTGTTTAATTAATGAACTTCCGTATAAGTCATTTGATTTTTGATATTAAGAAGCTCCCCTTGAACTCCTTGATGCCGCTAAGGTACATATCACGCGCATACGTAGTGAAGGAGACGGAATCGATTCTGAAGAAGCAAAGCGTTCGCCTTTATCAACGGATTTCACCCTTTAGGAAAGGGAAATAGGAAATCCGGGGATAACAGCGATCAAAAGAACGATCCGAATCCGGAACGGCGCACCCGCAAAGGTTTAGGGTTGTCGCATTCAACTTTCCTTCTTAATATTAATTTCAAGCACTTGTACGAATCAAAGGAGTTGGCATACATGGTGGAGCACGCTTTTGGTCCTTATATGAAACAACTGCGCGAGCAACAGGGATACAGCATCAATCAGCTCGCCGAAGCAGCCGGAATAAGCAATTCGCAGATTTCACGTATTGAAAATGGGGTCCGGGGTGTGCCGAAACCAGCGACCATCCGCAAAATTTCAGACGCACTCTCAGTGCCTTATACAGAGATGATGAAGCAGGCTGGTTATATTGAACCAGGAAGTGCTGCTGAACTTCAGGACGTACCGGAATGGGCTACATACAAAGACCGTCGTGATTTCAAAAAGATGTTGGAGGACGATGATGATCTGATGTTTGACGGCATTCCACTCGATGAAGAGGACAAGAAACGAATCAAGGATGTGCTGACAGGTCTGTTCTGGGAAGCCAAACAGATGAACAAACGCAAAAAGACAGACGAATCGGACAATCGCCCATGAGGCATGACCCACTGAATTTAATGAGGCAGCAGGTGAGATCATATGGATGACATCGTAACAAAGCTGATTCGAAAACACCGGACCAACTGCCCGTTCAGCATTGCCCGCGCGGTTGGAATACAGATTCGTTTCACCAATTTGGGGAAGTCCACTAAGGGACTGTACTTTCGCAAGCTCCGGCGCAGGTTTATCGTCATACACAATGATTTGCCGCCGGAATGGCAACGGTTCGTGTGCGCCCATGAGCTTGGTCATGACCGGCTTCATAAAGGGATTAATCGATTCTTTCTGGAGGAACATTCCTATTTTGCTCCAGGCAAGCTGGAAAGACAGGCTAACCGTTTTGCCATTCAATTGCTGACCTCCGGAGTGATGCCTGAACCGGATGAATCTTTGGAGAAATTTTGTTTACGTACCGGACTGCCGCGTGAAGCGCAGCATTTTTTTTACACTCTTTAAGAACATACGTTCTTTCCGGAGATTATATTTTCCAACAGCAGATTACATGTCACTTTCAGGTTACTTATTTTTACGTAATTCGCGAGATTTCCTAATAATAGTCTGTTAAAATACTATTTGAGCTGTGTAAACGCTCAAGTAGATTATTATCATGGGAGGTTTCGGATTCATATGAAAATCTGGAAGAATTACGTATCACTTCTGCTAACGGTCTGTTTGCTGTTTGGCAGTGTAGGTATTGCCGCGGCTGCAACGGATACCACTCCGGGAACAGGCAAACACATTACCATTCTACATACGAATGATACGCATGCCCGTGCAGTTGAATCTTCACCTGCTATGGGTTTTGCCAAAGTAGCTGGAATCGCTGACAAATATCGTAGCGAAAACCCGAACACACTCTTGCTTGATGCTGGAGATGCTGTACATGGTACAACTTTTGCCACTCTTGTGAATGGTGAGAGCATCGTGAAAGTCATGAATGAAATGGGATACCAAGCCATCGTACCGGGTAACCACGAATTCAACTATGGTTCGGAGCGTCTGATCGAACTGGCAGACATGATGAACTTCCCCATGCTGAGTGCCAATGTGAAGAAAAAAGACGGAACACGTCTCTTCGATCCTTACCTCATTAAAGAAGTAGATGGCGTGAAAATTGGTATCATCGCTTTGACAACACCGGAAACGTTGTACAAAACGAATCCCAAAAACGTAGAAGGTCTTGATATTACTGATCCATCTGCGGAAGCCAAAGTTCTGGTAAACGAAATTCGCAGCAAAGTCGATGTTGTTGTTGTCCTCGGACACCTTGGACAAGACGCATCCAGCACGGATACTAGCTTTAAAGTTGTTAAAGAAGTCCCTGGCATCGATGTATTCATCGATGGTCACAGCCACACTGTACTGCAAGATGGCCTTGTATCCGATAACGGAACATTGATTGCAAGCGCAGGAGAATACACTAACTACGTCGGTGTCATCGATCTGTGGGTAGACAGTGGTAAAGTAACGAAGAAACAAGCAACATTAATTGATGAAACCGAAGCAAAAGACATCAAACCAAATGAGAAAGTTACAACTCTCGTGAACTCCATTCAAAAAGAACAAGAACCTATCTTGAAAGAAGAAGTAGCCAATACAGCTATTCTGCTGGATGGTAAACGTGAACAGGTACGTGCAGGAGAAACTAATCTGGGTGACCTGCTTGCAGATGCCATTCGTGATGTCAGCAAGGCCGACATCGCCCTGACTAACGGTGGTGGTATCCGTGCTTCCATCGAAAAAGGGATCGTAACTAAAGGTGATGTTATCACAGTGCTTCCTTTTGGTAATCAAGTGGTAACCCTTGAAGTGAAAGGGTCCGATATTCTGGCAGCCCTTGAAGTCGGTGTAGCTTCCTACCCGGAACCAAGCGGTGGATTCCCGCAAGTATCTGGTATCAAGTTCAAAATCGACACTTCCGCTGCAGAAGGTAGCCGTGTACATTCCGTAACCGTTGGCGATAAAGCCCTTGATCCGGAAGCAACGTATACACTCGCAACCAATGATTTCACAGCTGTTGGTGGTGACGAATACACCATGTTTGCCAAATATCCAACTACGGGTATGTATGGCGCGCTGGACGAAGCATTGATTAATTACATGCAGAAGCTTGGCGCTGTAGACATCAAAACAGATGGTCGGATCAGTGAAGCGAAGAAACCTGCAGTAGAGCCGGAAACTCCGGCAACAGAAACACCGGCTCCAACTAAGCCAAAACCAGAAACACCTAAACCGGAAAAACCGTCTAAACCAACACCAAGTAAACCAGCTCCAGCCAAACTGCATGTTGTTAAATCCGGAGATTCCCTGTACTCCATCTCCAAACAATACGGCACAACTTGGCAGGCATTGCAAAAGCTGAACAATATCAAAAATCCACACTGGATTTATCCAGGTCAACAATTGAAATTGCCTGCAGCTTCTTAAGCTCAGCAAAGCAAAGTGCATATAGGCATGATCACTTATAAGGTGCAACAACATAACGGATTAATCTTGTCATAACCAAAAGGGTGTCCCCAAAGCCAGATTACTGGTTGAGGGGACACCCTTTTGTATCTCCGTTCTTAAACATCAATCCACATCAGATAATTGAACATTTACTGTGGACATATCCTGCTGATCCTAACAATCATCTGAGGCAAAAATAAACCCCAGCCAGGCCTTTACGGACCAACTTCATCATGTGCCTGCCACACCGAACTATATAAAAACTCTCCGGAATGACCGTGTTCATGCGGTTATTGTACTTTTATTTCGACATCTCTATCTTCTCAACATTGCATACTTGCACATAGATCCACCTGCGTATGATCATCTTCAAATCCTTAATCATAAAATCACTTGTATACTGAAGACATATGTCCAAATATAGTTATTTCGTATGATATCACTCATAAAATCCTACCAAATTGCATGCCTATAGCCCTCTTTTTCATGCTCACATTGGAATTTCAGCAATAAAAATCAGCTACCGCATCATATTCGGTACTATTATATGAACTCATATAATTAACGAATCCCCTTAATTTAGGAAGTGAGCTGTTCCTTCACATAAAGCACAGCTTCCTGTGCCGCCAACCCGATTCGTTTCGATTCACCTGATGCTGCAAGTGCGTGTGATCCCAGTTCGACCTGTCCTTCTGCTGCTCCTCGGCCAATAACGATCTGCACAGGCAATCCGATCAGCTCCGCATCCTTGAATTTCACACCTGGACGTTCATCCCGATCATCAACCAATACAGTGAATCCGCCATCGATCAATTGTTTTTCCAGTTCGAGGGTGAGCTGACGCTGCTGCTCATCCTTCCAACTTACTGTAATCAGATGCACATCATAAGGTGCAACAGCGGCAGGCCATTTTATGCCATCATCTCCTGCATACTGTTCAGCTATAGCGGCCATCAGGCGGGATACACCAATGCCGTAACACCCCATGACGGGCGCACACTGGCGACCATTACTATCCAGGAATGAAGCGCCCATGGCATCACTATATTTCGTCCCCAACTTGAAAATATGGCCAACCTCGATGCCTTTGGTAAACACAAGTGGTGATCCACATGTTGGACAAGCATCCCCTTCCGCAGCAAAGCGGATTCGTTCTACTCGCTCCAATGCAAAATCAATGCCTGGGCGTACACCGGAAACATGCACATCCACTTCATTGGCTCCTGTAATTGCACTCTTCATCACTGCCACGTCAGCGTCCACCACCATCGGCAGATTTAGTCCAATCGGACCCAGGAATCCTACCTTCAGATTTGGATGTGCCGCAATGGTTGCATCGTCTGCAAGGATCAGTTCCTCTGGCCCCAACACCTGCTTCAATGCGACATCATTCAGTTCATGATCTCCACGCACAAGCGCAGCGACGAGCTGACCATCCGCCACATAAAGCAGCGTTTTGATCATATGTTCAGCACCTTTGCCCACAAAAGTGGTTAACTCTGCGATCGTACGAACGCCAGGTGTCGAGATACGTACTACGTTTTCCACTCCTGAATATTCATCCGTTTGAAGCGCGGAGTCTGCACTCGCATAGTCGGCTGGAACATCCGAACTTCCTTCTTTTTTCTCCATATCTCCAGAAGTCTGATAATCCGCTTTTTCCAGATTCGCAGCATATCCGCAATGTTTGCAAGTTACAATCGTGTCCTCACCCACATCAGCAAGAGCCATGAACTCGTGTGTTTCCCCTTGACCGCCAATCGTTCCTGCATCCGCCTCAACACGGATATAGTCCAGACCACAACGCTCCAAAATGCGACTATAAGCTGTGTTCATCGCCTGATAGGTACGATCAAGCTCTTCCCAATCGGAAGCAAAAGAGTACGCATCTTTCATGATAAATTCACGACCGCGCAGCAATCCAAATCGAGGACGCCGTTCATCCCGGAACTTGGTTCCGATCTGGTACAGCGTGAATGGCAGCTTACGATACGAACTCACCTCATCCCGCGCTAACGCAGTTACAACTTCTTCATGTGTTGGTCCAAGAGCAAATTCCCGTGCATGACGATCCTTCAGACGCATCAATTCGGGACCATACTGTGTGTATCTTCCGGATTCTTCCCACAACTCCGCAGGCTGCATAATCGGCAGCAACACCTCCTGACACCCGGCACGATCCATCTCTTCTCGAACAATCCGTTCAACATTTAACAATATACGCCGTCCGAGGGGCAGATAACTGTAAATTCCCGCAGCCAGTTGGCGAATCATACCGGAACGCAGTAACCAGCGATGTCCCGCTGCATCTGCCTCCGCTGGCGCTTCACGTAATGTTGGGACAAGCATTTCACTTTGACGCATCATAACACACTCCTAATCTTCCTTTTACTTATCAAATACGGCGCATAAACAGCAAAAAGACACATCCGTCAAGGGACGAATGTGTCGTGGTACCACCCTTATTTAACTGCAAATTAATCCGTTCGCAACCTATGCGATCTGTAACATGCAGTCCTACGGGGCATAACGGGCCCTGCCGGCGGAGGTTGCAACCCTGTATGGGCATTCCTTCCGCAGCTCGCGAGGTAGGAATTTATGAAGCAGCTACAGGAACCTTGCACCACACTGTTCCCTCTCTGTTGAAGCTGGCTTGCACAATCATGTCCTCGTTATAACGCTGTTATCATTTTTGACCACATTAGTTCATTTACAAGTAATTGTCAACCAATTAGTCGAATACAACTCCAGAATAATACTCCACTACATCACGAATGAGCATAAACGCATCCCCATTTGTAAGATTGTTCTTGTCAGCAATGCCAGCAAGCGTGTCGGCACTTATAAAGTTTTGCGTTTGTAATTGAGCAAGTGCCTGTTCAAGTGAAGTTTCCGTTTCTGAAGATCCCATTGCCAGACATAACATATACGCAGCCTGATCCAACGTTAAAGGTAGGGTTACGGCATTCTCCATATTTGCTAGAGCTTGGTCGGCACTGCCTGTGTAGGCTTCTGGAAACATCGCTTGCATTCTCTTCAATTTACTTAAAAATCGTTCTGGATTCATTCCTTTATCCAGTTCCCAACCATCGTTATTATAATTGCCTGAAGTCATGTACATACTCGCTGCAGCCAGCAATCCCTTGTAATCCTTATGTTCCATATAATCAGGCTGCTCGAAACGATGAACTTTCAGATCCATACCCTGATTCTCCAGCATCTTACGTAGTTCAGATGCTCGCTCTTCAGAAGCTGAGAGTTCGCGGAAGGACTCCTTATGGATATATGCCAGCTTGACCGCCGCTCCTGCTGCTTCTCCTTCTGCCATTCCCAGTGGGACAACTCTTGCACTACCGTGTGGGATTGTATCAAAACTTGCTGCACGTCCAACGACGAGTAAACCATCAACCTTTAGCGGTACAAGCGGGCGAAAGGGTACACCATATTGAATCGGACTCAACATAATCGTGCCGGGATTTCCAACACTCGTGCTCTGAATATCAATATCGTATGAGCCGTATCCAATGGCATCCCAATGATCACGATTTTCCATGACATCAGCTAATGTTAATCGGTACTCACCATAGATATGACGTGACTCCCTCACGTAAAGCTCGTCTGCTGTTCCAGCATACTGTAGCCCTGCAAATTCATCATAATTTTTCTTCAGAAAATCAACAATTAGTGGGGCTTCTTTACGCCCGATTTCCAGACCTTTTTTCACAGATATCGGATCTAACGGATCTACCCCAAAGATCTGCATCGTATTAATCAAGATTGTATCATCATTTTGTCTTCCGATATTCAGACTTCGAATCTTAATATGTTGTGGATTGGAGGATTCATATTTTCTAGCATCACCGTACCCCCAAGCACTCATCTTATCAACCCCGGTTCCCTCTCTTTCCCTAAACTTTTGCTATACCTCATCAGTAACACCGCTTAGCTTGAATACAAGCGTAGAGACCATTTTGGATTTACCGTCTCCAATATCTTGTCTACCTATGGAATATGGAACTCCTGCAGCGGCTGCAATATCCGCATCTTGTGTTGTATCAATGATGGAGCGGGTTGAGATCTGAACAGTTGTTCCATCTTCTTTAGTTATGCTCATACCCGTTATTGTCGTGTGATCTCCTGTAGATTGTTCAGTAAGGGGAATTAATTCCTTCGCATTCATCAACAGGTCAATATTAGGTTCAGAACGAACCATCCGATAGAATATGTTAGCCGCTGTATGGGTATCAAATGAACTTCCCTCTATCTGGTCAAACCATTCCTGGAAAATGCCTTTATTCAAAAAGTCAGGCTGCCGCAAACTACTCAATAACTGCGGTTGTTCAGGGGAATAATTTAGATCCAGCGTATTAAGGCCTCCCTCGGTCAACAATCCTCCCAACATGTTGCGATCTCTTGCTTCCACCAGCAATACACGCATCCCATTACGAGCAGCTGATAAGGCTGCAGTAATACCTTCCGGATCCGTTCCAGCTACAATAACGTTATAGGAATCTTTCAGGTTTAGTGTAGATTGCACTTCCTCCAAAGGCTGCCATACATAATTATTATTAAATTTATAATTCTTGTTCCAAATATAAAATGCACCATATGCAGCGCTCATTAAAACAATAAACACACTAGCTGTAATTGCTGTTATTTTCAATTTTCTACTAATCAAAGACACAAACCTCCATATGTACTTTAAATTCAATAATACTAACTCGTGAGTAGTTTTCCTATGTTATAGCAACAACCGACTAACTTTTTCTCCTTTTCTACATGAGTATGCTATAAACAATAAAAAACTCCCCAACACTTCAAACGGTGTTAGGAAGTTTTGATAATAAGACGGAAATGCATCAGAAAGATCATTAAACACTCAGACTGTTCCTTCATCCTGACTACAATGAATTCTCTGGCGATGGCTGACATGGCAGCACGTTCCCTGTAATATAGAGAAATAGAAATCTATCACAGGTATTAATCGATAAAGGAGCTTGTCCTATGCCATATATCATATATGATCTTGAATTCACGGTAAGCCGCAATACTCGCTATTCTTCTGAAATTATTGATATCGGTGCCGTCAAAGTTACGGAAAATGCGGATGGATTGGTTGTAACGGATACGTTCCATACGTATGTTCGTCCTTCCAATAAGTCTGTTCTGTCCACTGACACAATTCAATTTACAGGTATCACACAGAAAGATATTGATGCAGCCCCCCTTTTTCCGGCAGCACTGAATCAATTCATCGCCTGGATGGGAAGTGCCCCCTATTACATGTGTTCCTGGGGACCCGATGACCGCAGCAAACTGATCTCTCATTGTCGCACCCATCAACTTGATGTGGCCTGGATCACCAATCATAACGATCTTCAGCAGCAATGGTCACGTACCGTTCGCAAAGAAGGCAAATTCCGTCAACTCGGTCTCGCTCAGGCTCTTGAAATCTGCGGAATTGAATTTGATGGTACCCAGCACCGTGCTTTGGATGATGCCATTAATACAGCCAAGGTGTTTATGCATCAATTTGACCGATTCACTCTCGAAAACAACTGTGCAGCCGATGATGAGGGCATTACATCCAAGGTTGTCTATTCCAGCTCCACAGAAGATGAAGAGAAAGAATCCCCTTTTGGCAATCTGGCAAGCCTTTTCAAAACCAAAGAGTAACCGTCCACAGCACAGTACTTAATCGTGTTTTGCCTTAGGATAGGTGGCATTCTAATCTCAACTTTTATTGTACATTTGTTGCCAATAGTTTAGGCGTTCTTTCATCTTGATGCGGCAAATCTCAGGTTCGAGAATTTCCGCATCAGGTCCATATTTAGATATCCATACAAGAAATTCGTCAACATCACTTAATATGGCTTCAAATAACAGGCTACCTTCCGGTTCAATGGTTAGGATGGGTCGCATAAAAAATTGCTCCTGCATCACACGCTCCACAGCATGGGGTGCAAATCGAATTTTGAACGCAGTCCACTCCGCACTTCCCTCGTATGCCCAAGGAATGCGGAAGTGCGATTGCATCAGATAATCCTCTTTGCGAAACGTGCGTGGCAATATCCGTATCCTTTGCAGCCGGCTCACCTGAAATATTCGAAGTTTCTCCGACAGGTGACAATACCCTAACAGCTCAAATCTGTATTCACGAGGGATAAGACAGTAAGGATCTATGCGTACGATCCCTTTTTTACCTTGAGACAGATACTCCCCTTCAATGGTGTTCTGTGAAATGCCAGACTGAAGCAGGGTAATCAGGGATTGATTCTGCGAATCGTTGTTTTCATTTTGCCATGCTGGTAATCCCGCTTTGAACAATCCACTAATTTGCTCCGACCATTCCACTCGTTCTGTTTTGTTTTTCTGACTCGCAGCAACCACTTTCTCATAAGCGCTCTCAAAAGCAGGTTTTAGCAAAGGACGAATATTCTCCATAACTTCAGCAAGATGCATGAAAGCTTGGGCTTCTTCATCAGACCAATTTAGCGGATACATGGCAAATTGGCTGATAAACATGTACCCTTGTCCGTGTCCCATATTGGCGATCGGGATATGCATTGCACTGAGGGCCTCCATGTCGCGGTATATCGTCCTTTCCGTCGTCTCGCATCGCTGGGCGAGCTCACGTGCCAGTATACCCGGCTTGGCCTGCACCAGTGTGATAATGCGCATTAATCGGATTAGTCGGTCTGTCATTTTGCCGGACCCTCCACGATGTTGTTTCAATAAATTTGATACAACTCCATCCATTGTTTAATATGATATTGATACATACATTCGACCTTCTCCTAAACTTCACCTTCAAATATGTAGACTCTCTCTATCCCGTCACCATCTGAAATCAACCCTATTCTCCTAATATCTTTTTTTCACGATCATGATATCCCGTTGTAAACGTTATCTCATAGTGATAACGTAGTTTTTCAACGATCTCGGCTTCCGCGTAATAGTCCAAATCTTGCTTCCGCGCAGCTTCAATTAACAACGCATCAGCATGGCGACGCAACATATTACTTCCCTCCTGAACCCGGCCTCTTTCGTAGGCGCGCAGGGCTTGTTTGATCAGGGGCACGGTTTCACTTAATTTGATCGTCTTCTCCACCTTGGGATCTTCCGGCTGTCGCAACATGCCCAGATGACTGGTGTACTGAATATACAACTGTTCTCTTCGTAACAACACACGTTGACTTTGCTTCAACTTCCTTGTGCTCCAGTAGGCTGAACATACGGCAGCTTTTCCTGATACACGGGGTCCCATGACGAATTCGAGCAAAATTTGTTTACTTTCTCCCTTGTACATATCCCCAAGCCTCAATAACCAGCCAATATCCGTTTCCTTGGAACGACATCCATAGATGCCTTTTAGCTGTACTCCATATTCCGGTTTGAGCAAAAGTTCCAAATCTCTTGATACAATTTTGGGTACTATTTTCCTAAGTCTTTTGGCAGGGGCACCGTTACGCCACTCTACCATCATATATACGGGGTCGGCTCCCCCTGTCGGTATGGCCTCTTTATTCCACGAATAAGATACTTCAAAGACTGAGTTCACTGGTAGTCTCTCCCCCGATTTATATGTATTATCTTCTAAGTTATCAGGGTGAATGGACACTATATTGTCACGGAACACATGTTCTCATTAAATTTTTCCAATATATTAGTTTTATATCCCTAAATCCGTCTCAATACGACAATAAACGACGAAAAAACCTGGCACTAGGCCAAGCTTATCAATCACTTATCTATGACAAGTCCCAAATTAAACAGTAGGATGATCGTTTCCCATTTTGTGTAAATATTGTACACCATCTACTTCGTTTACCGGTGCATAGGTGACACTGTCAATGACCAGCTTACGCCCTACTGGCTCTCCATTAACAGTGATCATGATTGTTTTGGTTGATGTGTTCTGATCTGCTGTATACATATGTTTCTACTCCTTCATGTTCACGATCTTATATTCAATCGGATATATTGGTATCGTTCATTAAATTGCGCATTTGTGAATAGCATGCACCCGGAACTGAAGTAAAAGATCTGTTAAACGGTCCGGTGTGCTTGCCTATCGTTCTATTACCCGGCAGATTTGTAAGTTAAACAGCCTTGTTCCTAAATCATTTTAAATATTTCGGGTAATAACACGATATCATCTTGAACCCATCGTCCCGGTTTTGACGTATAATGTAAGAGCCGTATTTCAACAATAGACGACGAATTCGGCGCTTGATCTATCTAACCGAAGAAAGAGGTGTTAACGATGCCAAAATCCATTCAGGGTTATTTCATTCGGGTGTTATTCACCACATGCATTCTATTTACCGTTTCGATCGCTTCGACAGTAAGTGCTGCCAGTGCCAATATTTTTACGGATATATACAGTGGATGGGAGCGAGTCTCCGAATTGCCCGGAGAAGTGAACGCTCTGCAGGAAAGTTATAAGCAAACGATGGAGCAATTAAATCAAACGTCTGCTCAGTTGGGACAAGCCCAGGCCAATGTCGAAGCATTTAAGACCCAGAACGAACAACTGCTGGCTCAGAACCAGAAACTCACTGAAATGGTAAGTAAATTACAGGACGACCAGAATGCCAAAGCAGCTACCACCAAACGAATTCAGACGACGATCATCACTGTCGTTTCGCTCATATTGGGTTACTTTGTTCTGATTCGTGTGATGCGCTGGGGAATGCGTCGCCGTTCCGGCCGAGTATAAAAGAACAGGAGCAACTGCATGAACATACACCTGAACAATGCTGAAGCAAGCGGAGCAGGACAAGTCGTCACATTTTCACTGATTAAAGATGACCGCCTTCATATTTTGCATCCGCAGCAAATTGTGGCCTTCCGCGGTCCAAGTGGGAGTCGCAATGACAAATTCATGAATATCACGGGCATATATCGCAAAAAAAAGCTGATTAAATCCGAAATCACCGGACCCTGCCAATTTGTGGCTGCCCTGCCTCCCGGATTCACGATGAAGGAAGTGGAGCTCACGGAGGACAGTGATCTGCTCTACGACTTCCGCCACCTGTTCTTCTACTCGGATGGTGTAACCATGCATACCAAAATCCAGAAAATCAAAAACATGCTGATCACCCGTGATGCAGTGAAAATGAAATTTTCCGGCAAAGGCAAAATCGGATTGCTCACCCAAGGCCAAGTCTGCCAACAGGAACTTCATCCAACAGCGCCGCTCTATGTGGATGCTGGCAGCATTATTGCCTATCCCGAAAATGCACATCTTGAACTCACCGTATATGGTAACAACCTTGCCAGTCAGCATATGAATTATCATTGGAAGATGACAGGACATGGATCTGTACTCTTTCAGGCTGGACGTGAGAATCGCCGCTTGGAACAGGATCTTAACGATGAGGGACTGTTCAAACGAATTCTGAAAGAAGTTATCCCTTTCGGCAATGTATTGATCAAATAAGCTGTTAGTTGATGGAGCCGACCGATTAGCTGCCACTATGCTCCAGTGGGGTGGTCACCGCGCGGTTTCATGTTATAATAGTTCAGACAATTGAAGAAGAAAATCCATGCCTGTGGCATGGGAGAGGTTCGCGAACTCCCTCTATAAGACTAGACTTGACCATGTGATGGTCAGTATACGTCTTGCGTACACGTTGCGGTCACCATGCAATCATGTACGTAAAAAACTAAGGACACTTACTCTTGCCTGCTTTTTTGAAGCGGTTATCGAGAAGGTGTGTTTTTTGATGGATGCCAGTTCATGAACTTCTCTGTTCTTCCGACACTCTATGCCTATGTGCATGGTTTGATCTCAAGAAGATAGAGAGGTTTTTTTATGTTGAACGAAGAAAAAGCAGTCGTTGTATTCAGCGGCGGACAGGATAGTACCACGTGTCTGTTCTGGGCCAAACAACAGTTTGCCGAAGTCGAGGTTGTTACGTTTGATTACGGTCAGCGCCACAAACTGGAGATTGAATGTGCAGCCGAGATCGCTCGTGATCTGGGCGTACAGCAAACGGTACTCGATATGAGTCTGTTAAATCAGCTTGCCCCCAATGCGCTCACTCGCACAGATGTGGAGATTACGCATGAAGAAGGCGAACTGCCGAGTACATTTGTAGATGGACGAAATCTGCTGTTCCTCAGTTTTGCAGCCATTATGGCAAAGCAAAAAGGAGCACGTCACCTAGTTACAGGTGTATGCGAGACGGATTTCAGCGGATACCCAGATTGCCGGGATTCATTTGTGAAATCAATGAATGTGACGCTTAACCTGTCCATGGACTATCCATTTGTCATTCACACCCCGCTCATGTGGCTGGACAAAGCCCAAACGTGGAAGATGGCCGATGATCTCGGTGCTTTTGATTATGTACGCGAGCGTACCCTGACCTGTTATAACGGCGTGATCGGCGATGGATGCGGAGAGTGCCCTGCTTGCAAACTGCGCAAAGCCGGACTGGATCGTTATGTACAGCAACGTGCTACCGGATCTACGGGAGTGGATGTACGATGAGAGAGCCGGGAACATTCCGTATTGTAGAGCATCTGCAACGCATCGGAGAAGATATTCTACCCACCCAGCTGCGCTATCACCGCAAACGTGTGCTCGTCAGCAAAGAGTTTACATTTGACGCGGCACATCATCTGCATTGTTATGAAGGCAAGTGCAAGAATCTGCACGGTCATACGTATAAAGTGATTTTTGGTATCAGCGGTTATCCGGGTGAAACCGGGCTGACGGTTGATTTTGGACATATCAAAGATATATGGAAAACTCAAATTGAGGGATATCTGGATCATCAGTACCTTAACGAGACACTTCCTTTAATGAATACAACGGCTGAAAATATGGTCGTTTGGCTGTTCGAACAGATGGAACATGCGTTGCAAACGGAACCCTATGCCGGGCTGACCGATGGTGGGCGGACGGAGTTTGTAAGGCTCTTCGAGACACCAACCAGTTACGCGGAAGTGAGACGGGAGTGGATGATCCATGAGTAGTGTGACACACCAGGTGAATGAGACTGGATCTCGCAAAGAGGCTCGTATTCCCGTGATGGAGATTTTTGGTCCGACGGTTCAAGGCGAAGGCATGGTCATCGGGCAAAAAACGATGTTTGTTCGCACCGCGGGCTGCGATTATCGCTGCTCCTGGTGCGACTCGGCCTTTACCTGGGACGGCAGTGGCAAGGACCAGATTCGAATGATTACGCCAGAGGACGTATGGGAAGAATTGCGCCGCGTTGGCGGCACCCGCTTCTCCCATGTCACCATCTCTGGCGGTAATCCCGCCCTGCTTGCTTCGCTGGGCGGATTGGTTGCCCTGCTGCGGGAGAACGGTATCCGCACCGCGGTGGAGACGCAGGGCTCTCGCTGGCAGCCTTGGCTGGCGGACATTGACGAAGTCACCGTCTCGCCTAAGCCACCCAGCTCTGGCATGGACACCGATTGGGCCTTGCTGGATGATCTGATCGGAAGGCTGGCCGCTGGCCCGGTAGAACGAAGTCACAGTCTGAAGATCGTGATCTTCGATGAGACAGACCTGGACTATGCCCGCAGTGTGCATGCGCGGTATCCGGGCACGGATTTATTTTTACAAACCGGGAACCCGGATGTAACTTCCGCCGATACACCAGATCTGGCGTCCTCACTGCTTGCTCGTTATGAGTGGCTGATCGACCAAGTTAGTGCCTCCGATGACCTGAATGATGTTCGTGTTCTTCCGCAGCTACATACGTTGGTATGGGGCAACAAACGCGGCGTTTAATGGGCAGTATGGGTGAAATGGGCGGCATGATGTACAGATGAGGATGAAATTCACTCAGATAATAAAGAGAATTAATCAGGCAAAATTGCCTATTCATATATACCGCGAGGCTTCGGGCTTTGGCGGAAACAAGGAGCGTTTACGAACCGATGAGACAACCTGATGAGATGCAAGATGTGACGTTGCTGGGCAACCAGAACGTAAAATATACGTTTGAATATGATCAGGGCATTCTGGAGAGCTTTGATAACAAACATCCGTACCGTGATTATTTTGTAAAATTCAACTGCCCGGAGTTCACCAGCCTGTGCCCGATTACGGGTCAGCCAGACTTTGCAACGATCTATATCAGCTACATTCCGGATGTGAAAATGGTCGAGAGTAAATCACTCAAGCTGTACCTGTTCAGCTTCCGTAACCATGGTGATTTCCACGAGGATTGTGTGAATATCATCATGAATGACCTGATCAAGCTGATGGACCCGCGTTACATCGAAGTATGGGGCAAATTCACACCGCGCGGCGGTATTTCCATTGACCCTTATACGAACTACGGTAAGCCGGGAACGAAGTACGAGCAGATGGCCGACCACCGCATGATGAATCATGACATGTATCCGGAGACGATTGATAATCGTTAAACTGGCGGGTAAATCAACTCTGCTATAACTAAAATAAATTATTGGTCACAGAAAAGCCGAACTCTTCAAATCTGAAGGAGTTCGGCTTTTTAGTATAAACCTTTAGAAACTCAGTCTCTCAATACAATGGGATCGCAATGCGTTCAAGTAGACTGATCTTCCTTTAGTTCTCTGACTTTTTTGACGTAATGTCTCAACATCAGCACACCAATTGACTGAAAAATGATAAATATGACAATAGCAGCAGATAGAGATTTCGGTGCTACATAGATAACCTGAAACGTTATTACAGCCATATACAAAATAGTCATCACCAACTCACGTTTGGCGGATTCATAAGGTGATAAGGATTTCATATACATCCCTCCTCTATCCTTCTTACACATAAATATGGGTCTTCTTACAGTAGATGCTAAAGTAATACGTTTACTTTGTAAATGCAATGCTATTAATAAACACCTTGGAAATAGAGTTGAATTCATCAACGTTTTCCCTTGTTCCCCTTGTCGGTCCAATCAATCTATCCTATTATGTAACAATATGCTTACACGCATATATTACAACATCAGGCGCTGATCCCTCGTGACCGCGACCAAAGGAGAATTGTACATGTCTACTCAATCCACTTTAACCAAGGACGCCACAGCGCGTTCGAAAGCCCCACCCGGATCGGATGCCCAAAGCACCGTTTACCGGATACTCATTGCCATCAGTTTGGTTCATCTCTTCAATGATTCGATCCAGTCGGTTATTCCAGCCATTTTTCCGATTTTGAAAGACTCTATGCATCTCACGTATACTCAAATCGGATGGATATCATTTGCTATCAACTTTACCGCTTCCATTATGCAGCCTGTCGTAGGCTGGTTTGCAGATAAAAAACCGACGCCATCTATCCTGCCCATTGGTATGGGTTTTACATTTACCGGCATGTTGCTGTTGGCCTTTGCTGACAGTTATATGGCTGTCCTAATCTCCGTTATTTTTGTCGGTCTAGGCTCTGCTGCTTTCCATCCGGAAGGTTCACGGGTATCCCATATGGCTGCTGGTCAGCGCCGTGGGCTGGCACAGTCCATCTTCCAGGTTGGTGGTAACGCCGGGCAGTCCCTTGCCCCATTGCTTACACGCTGGATCTTTATCCCGTTTGGACTGTTCGGTGCCATTGGATTTACAGGCATTGCTGCCATGGGGATTGCCGTTCAGATCTACATTGCCCGTTGGTATGGCCGCATGCTGCAATCGGGAGGATACCTGCGTAGACAGGCTGCTGCCCGTCGTGCCCCCAATCCTGCTTTACGCAAAAAGATTACTGCCGCCATTACGCTATTGATTTTGCTCGTCTTTGTTCGTTCCTGGTATATCGCTTCCATTGGCAGCTTCTACGCGTTTAATCTGAAAGATACCTTTGGATTATCCACAGAGGACGCGCAGATCTATATCTTCTTGTTCCTGGCTGCTGGAGCACTTGGTACATTCTTCGGAGGCCCACTGGCAGATCGATTCGGCAAACGTAACCTGATCTTCCTGTCCATGGCTGGAGCTGCTCCGCTGGCTCTGTTGCTGCCCTATGCGAATCTGTTCTGGACAGGCGTACTACTAACCATTATTGGTTTTATCATGTTATCCAGCTTCTCGGTTACGGTTGTGTACGCACAGATGCTGATTCCGGGCAAAATCGGAACGGTCTCCGGCCTGATCACAGGTCTGGCATTTGGTATGGGAGGCCTGGGCGCACTCGTGCTGGGCAACTGGATTGACGTTTTCGGTGTATCACCCGTAATGCAGATGTGCAGCTTCCTGCCCCTGCTCGGGATCTTCACGTTCTTGCTTCCATCCGATAAATTACTCAATATCTGGGCGAAAGAAAACGGTAGTGAAGAGTAAAAAACACATCAACAGGTGTCCACTTTTTATTCTATACTAGATCCAATCCTTACATGGCAGCATCGCCCTTATTAGACGTTATCTTGCGCTAACGAACCTGACAGCACTTATTTGAACGAATACTGCTGGTTTCCCAATCTAAAGAATCTAAGCAACGCTATTCCAGAGAAAAAGGCCGAAAACCTTGGAATGTGCGTGTGAAATGCAGAAATAACGTGTCTGAGATTCTTTAGCAATTGGAGTTAGTAAAATATCGCCGAATAACGTCTGCTGAGTTCTTTAGGTTTCACTTTAGTCATTTACATTTGCAGTATGAATAAAATGCTTGAACCATAACAAAAGGGTTCTTGCCAACTCTGTATTCACAGACTGGCAGGAACCCTTTTTTATATATGTTGTTCTCGTATTTAGTTCAACCGTTTATTCCACGTCACACATGACAACGTTGCTGCCTTGAGCTGTAATTAGTTCCTTCATATCTTCAAATTCAAGGAATACCGTCGCCGTATTTTCCATCGGATGAATTCCGATTTTCTGACCAACTAGATCCTTGTCAAAAACTACGGTCACGTTTTTCTGAATATTATTAAAAACCCCCATAGGGTTGACGTGCCCTTTTTCCAATCCGAGGAATTCCAACAAATCCTTTTCACTGGCAAAACTTAATTTGCGGCTAGGTATCTTTTCGCTTAAACTTCTCAAATCAACGGACTTCGTTCCAGCAATCGTCACCAGATAATAGTTGCGTTTCTTGTCATCACGCAGAAACAGATTTTTAACGATACGTTCTGTATGTGGAATTTGATAAGAGAATATTTCCTCCATCGTGTATACTGCGGGATGTTCAATACTTTCGTAAACGATATTATTGCGATCCAAAAGATTATAGAAACCCTGTTTGTTTAACATATCAAATTCAACTCTTTCAATATAAATATTCTTCTGTAATGTTACTTCAAACGCTGAAGGATCAGCCGTTTTTTGTACAACATTTTACCTGCTTCGGCTACATCACGGATCGTATTTTTGTTGCTCACTGAACCAAATACCATGCCGGCAATAGGCACGAGTTGGAACAGCTTCTTCCAACCAAAGGATTCACTGTAGGAGTTAAACACTTCCCGCCAGCCCTGCATCTGCGATACCACTTCAATTGGCTTGTCCGGATCGTCGTAGGCGGCCAGTTCTTCAATGATCGCTTTCTTGCCTACAATATCGGCGGAAGAGAATTGCAGACATTTGACGATAAAGATACGCTCCAGCGGTTCATCCGGATCATAACCATAACATAGAGCCATCTCCTGCAGTACCTTCAGAGAAAGCCCCATCACCATCGGAATATCTGCTGCAATAGTTACAATGCCACCAAACCCTGTAGCTGCTCCCTGCGCCGCAGCAAATTTGGTTCGGCTCTCGGTAATGTTATCAGCCACCTGGTCCAGCACTTTAAGTGGCAGATTCTCCACACTATGAATCTTCGCTGTCTCCTCCGCTTCAGCTTCCTGCTCCAGACGATAGGACGTATCTATCATGGAATAACCGGACTTCTCGGCTTCCTCTTGCAGCAGCTTGGCTACTTTTTTCTTCTGTACGAGGAACTTGCCCCCATTCTGCACATACTGACCCACGTCATTCAGGGAATCGCCGATCTTCTGTTTCAGCGCTTTAGGCATCACTTTATCCAACATCGCAAAGGGCAAACGCCCGATTTTATCCCAAATAAACAAGTCTTTCTGTTGTTTCTCCCATTTCAAAATCTGTCCAAGCTCCAAGTCCAACGTCTCGCGTGAATCCATATGTGATCCTCCTAATAGGTTCTGCATCGTAATCTGTATCTTTCTCATACGCAGAAATCATCGTTTTGGTTGCTTTGTTTTGTGTCCAGGATACATATGTTCAGGCACTCTATCTTATCGTTCACATACAAAAGAGCCCTTAATCAGCATCACTCGCTAACTAAGGGTTCTCGTATTCAAGGTTTCATTACCTCTTATTTTGCTTCAGCTACTGCGCTGCCATCTGGAACCGGAACACCGAAATCAGGTGTGCCATCTTCACGCCAATGAATCACTTGAGCACGGGCGTGACGGTTCGGATCATACAAGGGATCACCCTCGATGTCTTTGTAATTACGCGCATGATAAATCAGAATATCGGTCTTGCCATCCGGTGACACCGTAAAGCTGTTATGCCCCGGACCGTATTGGCCGTTCGCTTCACAAGTCTGGAATACAGGCTCGGGTGATTTCACCCAGCTAGCCGGATCAAGCAAGTCGGCATTTTCATCTGCGGTGAGCAGACCCATACAATAATTGTAATCGGTCGCGCTGGCCGAGTAGCCGATGAACAAACGCCCATTCCGATGCATCACGGCTGCTCCTTCATTGACCTTAAAGCCGATGATCTCCCAATCATACTCTGGCGTAGAGATCATAACCTGTTCGCCGCGTAGCGTCCATGGGTTCTCCATTTCGGCAATGTACAGGTTGGAGTTGCCCACAATATCAGGATCTTTCTGCGCCCAGACCAGATAGCGAATCCCCTTATGTTCAAAGGTTGTTGCATCCAGTGCGAAAGATTCCCACCGTGTGTAAATCTGTCCCTTTTCTACCCAATCTCCTTCGAGTGGATTCGCGGAATCGTTCTCCAGAACATACATCCGGTGATCGAACAGTCCTTCGTTGGTCTCACTGGTGTGAGCCGCAGCGTAGTGTATGTACCATTTGCCATCGATAAAATGAATCTCCGGTGCCCAGATGTTGGCACTCATCGGCCCCGTGTCACGCTTGGTCCAGGCCGTTACCGGCTCAGCATCTCTTAACTCTTCCAACGTCTCTGCTCGCCGGATCTCGATCCGGTCAAAGGCTGGTACGGAAGCGGAAAAGTAATAGTACCCGTCTGTATGACGGTACACCCACGGATCAGCGCGCTGCTCCAGGATGGGATTAGTAAATGTAATAGAATCAGTCATGGGAATGCTCCCCTTTCTTTCAAATGTTGTTTGGCTCGAAGTTGGGGAATGTAACCCAATTGCGAAAAAAGCGAAAACCTTTTTGGGTGGTGCACAGCGGACGTTCGGGGGTGGCAGGGCCTTGGCGCTCTCTTGTCCTCCGATTTCTTTTTATCACCGCTCCTGGCGGTTGAAATCGGATGCCAAACTCGCTCCTGCGGCTCCTTCCTCCCCCTCACTGCTTGTGCACCCTCGGAGCGGAAGCTCGCTCGTACCACGCTCGCTGGGTCACAACCTCACTTCGAGCCTTATATTGGCTCGGTCTAATGGGGTTGATCGCTTCGCAGGGTCAACTCTCCCCATATTTAGTGCATTATTGGCCTCAGACATAGGCCAACTTTGTCGTGCACAGCGGACGTTCGGGGGTGGCAGGGCCTTGGCGCTCTCTTGTCCTCCGATTTCTTTTTATCACCGCTCCTGGCGGTTGAAATCGGATGCCAAACTCGCTCCTGCGGCTCCTTCCTCCCCCTCACTGCTTGTGCACCCTCGGAGCGGAAGCTCGCTCGTACCACGCTCGCTGGGTCACAACCTCACTTCGAGCCTTATATTGGCTCGGTCTAATGGGGTTGACCGCTTCGCAGGGTCAACTCTCCCCATATTTAGTGCATTATTGGCCTCAGACATAGGCCAACTTTGTCGTGCACAGCGGACGTTCGGGGGTGGCAGGGCCTTGGTGCTCTCTTGTCCTCCGATTTCTTTTTATCACCGCTCCTGGCGGTTGAAATCGGATGCCAAACTCGCTCCTGCGGCTCCTTCCTCCCCCTCACTGCTTGTGCACCCATAGAGCAGTAGCTCGCTCTTTCCGCGCTCGCTGGGCGTCCCTTTACTCCTCCGCTGCGCTGATCTGCTTGCCCCAGACCGCGATACCGCGGTCATCGAGGCCTGTTAACACCAACGTAGGCTGGCTTCGCTCCCAGTCCCAGGACGGCAGCAGTTGCAGCTCGTCCGTGGAAGCTCCTCCCCATGGGCTTTCTTTCCACTTCAACGTCAGTGTTTGTTTGTCATCAAGGGTCCAGGTTCCTGAACCTTTTTCGCTTTTAATTTTTCCGTTGCTTGTTAGGGTATAAGGCACGGCTTGAATCTGCCCGTCCACGAACGGATCAAGTGCCATTCCTTCCCACTCCCCGGCAATCATGGATTTCGGAATATCCTGTGCTGTTTCACCGGCATATCGTTCAGGTGAAACCACAGGCCAGCCGTCCTTCGTCCATAACATTTTGCGTACATGCAGATATGGCCAGTTTTTATCCGTCTCGCCCCGTGCATGATGCACGATGTAATAATCGTCTCCGTCCTTCAGAACGGAGTTATGTCCAGGTGCAACCCAGCCTTCACCTTCTGTGAAGCGATAACCGCCGAGAATTTTGGTGCCGATCTCATATTGCGGCAGATACTCCGTATCCAGCATGTTATTGCCGTTTATGTCCGTATACGGTCCTGTGATTGAATCGGCACGCGCAACCCGCACGTTATAGTCCTCGAATAAGGAATCATAGGAGACGAACAGATAATACTTTTTGAACTCCGGGTTATACACAATGTATGGACCTTCCACTGCGCCCTCTTCAGTTGCACGATCCCGAGCAGCAATGCGAGTACCATAACCCTCGTCCTTGAATTTCCCGGTATCCGGATCGAGTGGGGCAATATAGATTCCATCAAAAAACGAACCATATACCATCCACGAATTGCCCTCGGCATCTACGATGGGATTGGCATCAATGGCATTTAATTTGTCCTGTTCATTCGCAGAAGTTTTTACAACCAGTCCTTCATCTGTCCATGGACCTTCGGGAGATAAGGATGTCTGAAGACCAATGGCCGACTGGGTACTGCCAAAAGAAGAAGCCGAATAATACATCCGATAGGTATCGCCAACTTGGATCACATCGGGTGCCCACAGATTGACTGCACCTGTCCAGTCCAGCGCTTCTTGCGGAATACCCGGCAGAGCCTGACCTACCCACTTCCAGTGGATCAGATCATCTGATTTGCGTACCATGACGCCGGGTTTCGCTTCTCCTGCTACACGAACGTCTGTGGAATAGACGTAGTATCCCTGGTCTGTTTTGATAATGGCCGGATCATGCGCATTGTTCACCGTCCAGCGTGATTCATCGTCCAAAATGGAGGTGTCATACAACTGAGTATCTTGAGGAGCTTCAGGAAAGACCGGACGGGACACCGTTTCTCCTGAACAACCCGTAGCTCCAACAACCATCAATAACAACATGGAAGCAACCACTCCTTTTCCTGAATTCGACCACCGCCGGAATTTCTTCCGCTGGTTCATCCCTTGACTCCCGAAATGGCAACCGATTCAATAATCTGTTTCTGGAAGATCAGGAAGATGATTAATACCGGTAACAGGGCTACAATCGACGCTGCCATAATAAGTGGGTAATCGGTTTGAATCGCATACGTGGCATTGAAGTTCGCGATAACGAGCTGTAACGTCTGCTTCTCCGGTGAATTCAGATAGATAATTGGTGCCAGATAATCATTCCAGATGCCCATGAACCAGAGAATCAGCTGTGCAGCAATCGCCGGTTTGATGAGTGGAAACGTAATACTGGAGTACAGCCGGAAGTAGGAACTTCCATCGATTTTGGCTGCTTCAATAATCGCATCAGGCACACTAAGCAGATATTGACGCAGGAAAAAGATCATGATGACGTTACCGAACAGGCCAGGAACAATCAGTGGTAACAGCGTATCCACCCAGCCCAGCTTTGCAAACATGATGAATTGTGGGATCATGACTGTCGGATAAGGAATCATCATGGATGCCAGCAATGCGAGAAACAGTTTGTTTTTGTGTGGGAATCTTAACTTGGCAAAAGCAAAGGCAGCGATACTGGACGTAAACGTACCCACCACCGTTACACTCACCGCAACGATGAGGCTGTTTTTGATCCCGCTGAGCAGCGGGCCTGCTTCCCAGATTTCTTTATACTTTCCAAATTGGAATACTTCAGGTATCCATACAGGCGGAAGCGCGAACACATCCTGCTTCTCCTTCAATGACGTGGACAACATCCAGATCAGTGGTGCAATCATCGCAATCGCACCAATCGCGAGTACGATAAAAATGATCGAGTTTGTTAATTTCCTCTTTTGACTGTAAGACATCTCCGGTTCACTCCTTTCCTTGACAATCAATCCCCATCATAGGCTGATTTTTCGTTCATTTTGAATTGCACCAGGGTAATGACAAAAATGAAAATACCAAGAATCATGGCCATCGCTGAGGCATAACCCATCTGCAAGTTACTGAAGGCTTTCTGCCAAATGTAGAAAACGATCGATGCCGAAGAATATTCGGGACCACCCGTAGGTGTCATAATGTTCATCTCGGTGAAGATCTGGGAACCCCCAATAATATTTGTAACAATGAGGAAAAAGGTAACTGGCTTCACCATAGGCCAGGTGATATTGCGGAAGATCTGGAACCCATTGGCTCCATCCAGCTCAGCCGCCTCGTAGTATGTACGTGATACACTTTGCAGTGCCGCCAAGTACAATAACATCGTGTATCCCAGACCCTTCCACACTGTCATAATAATCAGAGCGGGTTTGACCGTGTCTTTGTTCGCGAGCCAGTTAGGCCCTTTAATCCCAAACAGGTCAAGGAACTGGTTGACCAGACCGTAATCCCCGTTGTACGCCCAGTTCCACATGATGGACACGGCAGCAAGGGAAGAAATAACTGGAATGTAATAGATCACACGGAATGTCGTTGTGCCGGGAATTTTACGATTCAGACCCATTGCCAGCAACAATGCGAGCAACAATCCAATCGGAATACCGAGCATCAGGAAGAATGTATTAAACATCGCTTTGTAGAAGAGGTCATCCGTCAGCAAATCCTTGAAGTTGGCCAAACCGATAAAGTTCATCTGTCCCAGTCCGTCCCAATCCGTAAAGGAACCATAAAGGGAGTAGAGGAACGGGAACATGACAAAGATCAGCAATCCAAGAATCGGAGGTAAAATAAACAGATATCCGTACAGCATCTCTTTGCGATACAAACTCGATTTCGTAATCACTTTGTTCACCCCTGTTTCTAGTATCAGCATGTGGCATTCTTCGATTGAACCTTGCCGATCAACGAATGCCACATGCCCGTATGGAATCCAATAAGTCCCAATACGAATGATGCCAGCAGCATGATTGCAGGCTGCCGGCATCACCCTTTCCTATCTACTATTTCTGAGATTTCTTTTCTTGTTCAACCGCTTTGTCGAGCAGTTTTTGCATTTTTGGTTGTTGCTGCTTCACATAGTCTGCGGCTGTAATCTTGCCATCCAATACCGGCTGGATGTCCGTAAAGAACAGGTCATACCATTCTGCATTGTACGTGTAGTTACCTGGCAGTGCCCGGCCGTAATCCTCAACAATATCAATGAATTCCTGTTTGTTGGCTGGTTTCGTGGATGTATCTTTGGCCCACTCGTCTGCCATATCAAGCAAGTTCGGAATCTGTACCTTGGCATCTACCAGTTGCTGCATGCCTTCCTTCGAAGCCGTTAGGTAGTTCACCAATGCTGCCGCTTCTTCCGGATGTTTCGTTTTCGCGGATACTCCGATTCCCAGAGATCCGATCCACGTTGCCGATTTACCAGTAGATCCCGCAGGGAATGGCAGCAAATCATAATCGAAAGGTAATTTCTCAAATGTACTCATATCCCATGGGCCTACTGGGAAGAAAGCCATTTCACCTTTCATCCAGCGTTGATACGTATCCAATGTTTGCGCTTCCTCAATGGAAGGTGTAATTTTGTATACGTTCTGCATATCCGCGAAGAATTGTAAGGCTTCAGCGAATTTTGGATCATCAATTGTTACCTTTGTTTTGGTCTCATCCAACCAATCCCCACCGTTGCTCCATACAAAGGATTGCAGGGCCCACTGTACGTTGAATCCAGTACCGTATACATCCGGTTTACCATCTCCATTGGTATCCTTGGTCGCTTGCTGGTTCACCTTGATGAACTCTTCCCATGTGTATGGTTTATCCTTGTCAGGGAGTGGGATACCCTCTTTTTCAAACAACGTTTTGTTGTAACCCAGTGCAAATGGCCCCAGATCCTTCGGCATACCATAGATGTCACCTTGTCCTGCCATTTGGCCATCATAACGGTACAGGTCCACGCCGTATTTCCAGATATTATCGAGATCCACATCCGGATTGTTTTCAATATACGAAGTGAGGTTCATCAGCACATTGCTGTTCACATACGCCTTCACGTCGCCCGGATTGATATAAAATACGTCAGGCAAGCTGTTGCCGGTAATTGCCGCTCTCAGCTTGGTTGCATATTGATCCGCAGCCGTTACGATAATTTTGACTTTCACACCCGGATGATCTTCTTCGAATTTCTTGACCACCGCTTGGTATGCTTTCTGCTCATCTGTCCCCCCACGGAACATAAACGTTAACTCCTTGTCCCCATTTGCACCGCTGCTGCCTCCTCCACAGCCCGCAAGTACCAGTGCACTTACCAGCATAAGAAGCATAAATGTGACCCAACTCTTTTTCTTTACCATCTGAACCCCTCCTGATCTGGACTTGTAACCGTATTCAATTGGATGAAATAAGATTTCTGTTGTTAAATTTATCAAATCCAGATCACTTTAGTCAATACTTTTATAAAACATTTTATATTTATCTAAAATAAATTAATATTTCGGCCAGCCATTCGAGTCCCAAAGCAAGTCATTAATCAGCAATTTCGGATTGCCATTATCCTCTGCATCATAGGCGTGTCGTGCAATGACATTGCCGTTGTACACGTCCTGACCACCTGGACCTTTCCATTTCACATTGCCTGTATCCAGTACCGTCCCGCCACCATTCAGCATATTGACTCCGTTTTTGTCCACATAAGGGCCTGTTATGCTGGTCGAACGTCCATAGACCATTTTGTAGGTACTGTTCACCCCTTGGCAGCAAGAATCGATGGAAGCAAACAGGTAATAATAGCCGCCACGATATACAACACTTGGTCCTTCAATAGCACCTCCGTTATTCGGGCGCGCCGCAATGGAAGTTATGTTTCCTGTCGGTTTCATCGTATTTTTGTCCAGTTTGACAATCTTCAGACCGCTCCAAAACGAACCAAAAGCCAGCCATGGATTGCCTGAAGCATCAATGACCAGATTCGGATCAATGGCATTATAATTATTGGCGGTCGTGGTTTGAAGCACCAATCCTTCGTCCTTCCATTGCCCTGCTCCAATGCTGTTCGCAGACGCAAGACCAATCGCAGACCGATTGGAGCCAAAGGTCGAGATCGAATAATAGAGCCACACTTTTCCGTTATACTGCTCTACGTCCGGTGCCCATACATCCAATCCGCTTTGTCCCGGAACGGCAGAAGCCCACCAGGATGGCTTACTTAAGAAGATTTGTGGAACACGATACCAGGACGATCCATTATCGGATTTCAATACTTGAATGCCCGGGCCGGTTGAAAAGGTGTACCAGGAACTGCCCTCTTTGATAATCGACGGATCATGAACAGCGGTATCTCCGGTCAGATTCCAGAACGCCGCCAAAGCCTTTGACTGACCTGCCAGCAGTAATACCATCACAAGTAATGCCGGTAACGCCAACCGTTTCCACATAACCCTCTTCACATTGCTTAACTTTTCCAAACCAAACTCCACCTTTCCGATCAAATGGTTAATTAGGTTCATGAAGTAATGAATCAATTTAGGTATAATAGGATTATAAAAGCGGTTACATGACATTTCAATGGTATATTTCAAATATATGTGAACTGATTAACACTTATTTTAACCGGAATAGTGAACTAAATATAGATTATATATTCGTATTTGCGCTATACACAAGGGTTTTGGCTTCTATTTCTCCACCCTTCCCTTCCATGAGGGAATGATTTATAATTATCTGAAATAAAACATATAAATGTGCAAATGTCTGTGTCGAAGACTTTGTTCAGAACGGGGAAAGGAAATCCACCTATGATTTATATTAAAGATCTGATGTCGGGTGTGAATATCTTCAAAGCGCTCAGTTCGGAAATCCGGATTCAGATTATCGAGCTGCTGGCCAAGAACCAAAGCCTTAATCTCAATGATCTTGCAACCAAGCTGGGACTGAGCAATGGTGCCATCACAATGCATATCAAGAAGCTTGAAGAGAGCGGATTGATCGAGATCAACACCGCTGTTGGCAAACATGGAATCCAGAAGATATGTTATCTCAATGAGGAAAAATTGATGGTTGATCTGCGTTCACAAGAGATTAACAATCGTTATGAGGTAGAAATTCAGGTCGGTCATTACAGCGATTATCAGGCCGCACCTACATGTGGTCTCGCTACCCGGGACAGCATTGTTGGAGAGTTCGATGATCCGCGGTACTTTGCTGATCCACTGCGAATTGATGCGGAGATGATCTGGCTGGCCGAGGGTTATCTCGAGTATCGGATTCCAAACTATCTCAAACCTAATCAGTCCTTTAGCGAAATTCAGTTGTCGATGGAACTGGGTTCGGAGGCCCCTGGCTTTTGTGACAATTACCCTTCGGATATTTACTTCTATGTCAACGGTATTGAGATTGGTTGCTGGACGAGTCCAGGGGATTTCGGTAATACACGCGGGACCTTCAACCCGGAATGGTGGCCTCCCCACTTGAATCAGTACGGTATGCTGAAGCTGATTCGGATTACGCAAGAGGGCAGCTATATCGACGGATGTCGTATCTCGGATGTAACGCTGGACCAGATTGGGCTGGATTACAAAAGCGATATTCACTTCCGCATTGCGGTTACCGACGGACCTTTGAACAAACGGGGCTTAACGATCTTTGGCAAAAACTTCGGAAACTATGGACAGAATCTGCTCGCTCGGGTTCTCTATAACGTGCAAGAAGAGTAGAGTCATCTCTGACTATTCACTCGATATGAAGTTCGACCGATCTGCTAACGTAACTGTTCAACACAACAACAATCATGTGTCTTCGAAAGGGTGCTATCCAGCACTCTTTTTTTGTTGTGATATAATAATGGCCTGTAATGACAAAATGGAATAACGGGCGGGGATACCTTTTGAAATTGGAGCGATTAATCTCAATCATATATAAACTGCTGAACCACGAAGTATTGTCTGCTTCCACCTTGGCGGAAGAGTTTCAGGTGTCCCCAAGAACAATCTATCGGGATATTGATGTAATCTGTGCCGCCGGCTTCCCGGTCGTCTCCCATCAGGGACTCAAAGGCGGCTACGGCATGATGGACGGATACAAGATGGATAAAAGCTTGCTCGGTTCGTATGATGTAGATTCCCTGATCACGGTCCTGAGCAGTCTATCCACAGTATTCGAAGATGCACGTGCACAAGGCACGATTGAACGTCTGCAAACGATTGGACCGGAGCATCAAACCTCAAGTCTGTCGGTGGATCTGGAGACTCGCCGAACAGAACCTGACGCCCTTCCTCATCTGCGTAAAGGGATTACGGATCATCAGGTTGTCCGTTTTGACTACATCAATACAAAGAATGAACATACACCCCGCCATCTGGAACCTTTAAGACTTCATTTTAAATATCGTAATTGGTATGTATACGGATTTTGCCAGACACGGCAGGATTATCGCGAGTTCCGACTGTCCCGGATGATGAACGTGCAGCTGACATCGGAACACTTCCAACCCCACCTTGAGCTTCCCCAAGAGAATGTTGTGTCAGATCCATCATGGCAAGATCAGGTAAGTGATGTTGTATTTCGGGTGAACCCGGAAGCGCTAGCGGAAGCCATGGATCATTTTCAACAGGCAGATAAGCAATTTCACGAGGATGGAAGTATGACGATGCGCATCTCGGTTCATCAACCGTTACAAGCCAAGTGGTTATGGTCGTTTCTGCTTAGTTTGGGAAGTGGCGCTGAGGTGCTTGAACCGATTGAATTACGAGGTATTCTGAAAGAACAGCTTCGAGACGCACTTAAACTCTATGAAGAAGTATGACACGCTGTTGTCATACTTCTTTTTTTATAATCATTTTAGTAAGTAACCACATCCTCGCCAAATTAAAGGAGACGATCATTCATGAATCATCCGGAACAAATGTATAACTACAACGCATGGGCTAATCAAACCATTCTGAACAGAATCAAAGAACTCCCCTCTTCTGTGCTGAGTCAGGAAGTGAACAGTTCATTTCCAACCATCGCCCATGCCCTCAGCCATATCTATGCAGTGGATAAGATGTGGTATCTGGTGTTAACGGGCACCGGTATGCCCGAGGCACTCCAGGCATGCATGCCTCTCAATGGTGAAATTCACGGCTCAATAGATGAGTACATGCAAATGTTTGCCGATCTGTCGGCACAATACAGCGAATGGCTCCAAGGCCAAACTAATCTGGAACAAACCGTGCTGCTCGATAATCCATTTGCCGGCGTCCGCGAAACCAGCTTATCGGAAATGGTATTCCATCTGGTCAATCACGGGACCTACCACCGAGGCAATGTGTCTACCATGCTCCGTCAGTTGGGGCATGCTTCCGTCATGAACGACTATTCTCTCTTCTGGTATCAAGAACCGGCTCAAGTATAGACAACGATGCGATGAAAAATGTACATTGTATCCCCGTGACATCGAGGGAAGAATTGAGAAGTTGGTTGCAGGAGCATGGAAAAGTCCAGAAATCTTGCTGGGTCATGGTTAGCTTGAAACCCACTCCGGATACTCTGCTGTATTTGGATGTGGTTGAGGAGTCGCTATGCTTTGGCTGGATCGATGGGGTCAAAAAGAAAATATCCGAGACTCGATTGGCACAGAGATTATCTCCCCGAAGCAAACGTAGCTCATGGACAGAATTGAACAAGGAACGTGTCCGTCGTCTTGAAAAGTTGGGCCTCATGCATGACGAAGGCAGAAAAGCGCTACCTGTGATGGACCCGAGTGCTTTCATTATGGATGGTGTAATCGAACAAAGGTTGAAAGAGAACCCGCAGGTTTATGCGAATTTCACGACATTCCCTGCCCTGTATCAAAACGTTCGGATCGATACGATCCAAAGTGTTAAGAAACAGCCAGCATTATTCCAGAGCAGATTGGATAAGTTCATAACCAACACAAAGGAAAATAAAATGTACGGTCAGTGGCATGATCACGGACGGCTTCTGGATTATTAAAAGCCCTTGAAAATACGAAAGCAGGACCTCCTCGTAGGATGGTCCTGCTTGTTTTTTTGGATTTATACGTTGGCGAATCTCGGCCCAGACTTCTGCTCACCTCTCCCCGCTCACACATCATATTCGGTCAGGTATTAATGAGTCTGCCTGTATGTTTTGGGAGACTTACCAAAGGCTTTCTTGAACTGGCGGGTGAAATAATTACTGTCGTTAAATCCACATTCATACGAAATTTCCGTGATGGACAGATTCCCGTTTTTCAACAAATGACAAGCCTTCTCCAGACGCAACTTTTGCAGATAAGAGATCGGGGTCATCTGATAATAGGATCGAAAAATCCGGTTCAGATGCCTTATGGAGATATTTGACTTCCCCGCAATATCCTCTAGCGACAGTGGCTCCAGATAATGATCTTCGATAAATGAAATGGCATTGGCCAGATGCATCAGATTATTATCTTGGATCCCTTTCTCCTGCGTATCATATAGCCTCGACAAATAAACAACCATCTCCGTAAGACGTGAGATCAACATCGTCTGATACCCTTGCTGTTTACTCTGATACTCCTCAATCATGAACGATATCAGCGATTCTACATACTCCAGACTGGAAATGGATAACGAAAGTTTACTCGGAAAGGAGTGAATATTACGATAAAACGGTTCCAAAACAAACAGCGCCTGGAAGCCGTTAGATTTTCTCAGATCGGGCCCAGCCGAAGCAAGCATCTCGGGACTGAACATAATGTTACAGATCCTAAAATCATGAGGGTCTTTATACGCATGATGGGTGTCGCCATTAATCACAAATGCGTTCCCTTTTTTAATAAAAAATTCCTCGGTGTTCACTACATGGGTTGCATGACCACTCAGAACAATGACAAGTTCCGTAAAGTCCACATGATTATGAAGTTCCATGTCTTGGTCGTGTCCACCATACTGAATGAAAAATGGAAACTCTTGATCTGAAGTAAACCATCTCAAATATGCATTACTCAAAAGCATTCCCCTCCGCAAACCATGTTGGGTTGAATGTCTATATCATGCTATTCGAGGACCGAAAAATCAAGGTTGGATATGATTAAAGACGATATAATTCCCCTTGTAGCAAGGATACATCTCATACGTTCTCGTTCAGATCCATATTAAACTCTCGAAATGATAGGAGCATAACATGATGAAATATACCAATCCGGTGATTCCGGGGTTTTATCCAGATCCGAGTATCTGCCGTGTAGATGAAGACTATTATCTGGTAACCAGTACCTTTGAATATTTCCCAGGTGTGCCCATCTTCCACAGCAAAGACCTTGTGAACTGGCGACAGATCGGCCATGTCCTCACAACAACTGAGCAACTCCCTCTAGCGAATGCAGGCAGCTCTGGCGGCATTTTCGCCCCAACACTCCGGTACCATGATGGCTGGTTCTATATGACAACAACCAATGTCAGCGGCGGCGGAAATTTTTATGTACGTAGTGCCCAGCCCGAGGGACCATGGTCTGCTCCGATTTTTGTTGATCAGGGCGGCATTGATCCCTCTTTTCTCTTTGATGAAGATGGACATGTGTATTTTCAGACGGCCTGTAACAGCGATGAGGGCGAGGGCATCTATCAGTGCGAGATAGACATCACGACCGGAGCCAGACTAACCGATAGCCGATTGATCTGGACTGGAACCGGAGGAGCAGCACCCGAAGCTCCCCACATGTATCAAATAAACGGCCTCTACTATCTGATGATCGCTGAAGGTGGAACCGAGTATGGTCATATGGAGACCATTGCTCGGAGCACAGAGCCATATGGACCATTTGATCCGTGTCCTCATAATCCGATTCTGTCCAATCGGAGCATGAAAACCAGCATTCATGCAACTGGACATGCAGACCTTATCCAGATCCAGGATGGAAGCTGGTGGGCCGTATGTCTTGGCCTTCGTCCAGCAGGTTACCCCATGCGGCACCATCTGGGACGTGAAACGTTCCTGGCACCTGTCACATGGACGGATAACGATTGGCCGACAATCGGTGTTGATGGACATATTGAACCGGTGATGACTGGGCCTTTGTTGGCTGAGCACCCTTGGTCACCTCAGGCTATTCGGGATGATTTTGACGAACCATCATTAGGCATGAACTGGATCTTCTTACGTAATCCGGCTCCGGGTAGTTGGACGCTCACTGAAAATCCCGGGCAGCTCATCCTTCGTGGTCATTCGGTTTCACTCGATGATGGACAAAATCCTGCCTTTGTCGGGCGTCGATTAAGCCATTTCTTATGCAATACGGCCACCGAGCTGTGTTATGAGCCAAATGCGAGCGGTGAGGAAGCTGGATTAACGGTATTTATGAATCATAAATATCATTATGATTTGGCTGTAACTCGGATTGACGGTCAGAAGAAAATCGTATTGCGACGAACCGTCGGCTCTATGCGAACCGAACAGGTGCTTGACTGTGACAAGGGGCCGGTTGTATTACAAATCAAGGCTGACCGTAATCACTTCACGTTCCTCTACCAGCAAGGTTCATCCGATGCCATTGAAGTGGGTTCAGGAGAAACACATCTGTTATCTACCGAAGTGGCGAGTGGTTTCACTGGTGTGATGATCGCCATGTACGCCTATGCTCCATCGGAGGAGTGTACACCTGCAAGTTACGATTGGTTTGACTATGAACCTCTGAACGAATAATCGTTTTAACTCCTATATTCAGTAATAGAAAATATAATATATGATCAGCTAAAATTATCCCCTTAATGTAGATACTCTTTGAAAAGCCTTGTGTGGTAGCATAAGGAAATGAGTGAACTTTGAGGGGATTTTGCTATAACTATATCTTTCTTACGGATTGCACTGGAATTTATAAAAGAACCATTGCTTTATTAGAGAAGTTCTCCTAGTATTTTTAGAAGGAACACCCCAGCAGCTACCATCTTGGCAATACCTTCACTGCCCATATGAGAGCGCTATCGCTGCAGCACGAAAGAAAAACGGGAGGTTGCAGATATGAAATGGAATCACTTCAAGTCCAAGCTTCTGTTTAAGTACACACTATCCTATATCTCCATTTTCCTTATCCCTCTTGTTATTTTAACCATCATTATTTATCACAACGCTGTGGACACGCTCCGTTCAGAGATTGAACAGACCAATGTCAATCAGCTCACTCAAGCCAAAACGGTCATTGATGATCGCATGAAGGAACTCCAAGACATCGCTTTTCGCATCGCCTACGATGAGCAGTTAACGCGGTATTGGACCCACCATCCGTACTATAGTCGGGAATCAATCGGCGCATTGGTCAAATACAAAGCCACCAGTTCCATTATCGATGAGTTATTCCTGTTCTTCCGTGGAGATGATAACATCTATTCTTCTCAAGGTTCTGAGAACCTGGATGTATTCACTGGTCGCTACAAATTTACTACGTGGAACAAAACAGACATGATCCGGGATTTGAATAGCGTACAGTCCCCCACGATACGTCCAGCAGAGCAGGTCGTCCAAGGAACCAGAATACCCAATTCCATGCTGGCCTACCTTGTACCGATTGCACCTAACAATACGCCCGCCCATGGAACCGTCATGTACCTGATTCACGAGTCCAATCTGACGGGCCTAATTGATTCCATCCTCAGCGACTATCACGGGATGACTTATATTTTCGATAATTTCGGGCAAGTACTGGCAGCCAATTACAAGGGAGAAATCATATCCGAACAGGAAGTTAACGCTCTGTTTGCTCTTGAACCCGGAACGCACAGCATCTCCTTAAATCAAGAACCACATTCGGTTGTATCCGTTAAATCGGATGCGGGTTGGACTTATGTAACCGCTATGCCCAGCAACCAATTTTTTAGCCGAATCGTTCATATTCGCACCTTTGTTGTTCTTGTTTTCTCCTTCATGGTGGTGATGGGCACGTTCCTCGCCATTATGTTGGCCCGAAGACAGTACCATCCGATTTCAGACTTAATGGAGTTCATTCGGTTGAAGAATGATCCTGATCCATCCTCCACCACCAACGAGCTGGAATGGATTAAAAAAACACTGCATGATTATAGTCAGCGCGTAGATCTTCAGGAGCCCTATGCTCGCAATCATATTTTGCTCATGTTGCTGAAGCACGGTCACACCGGAGATTTTCCCTCTGAGTTTACGGATAAGCTTGGCATACGCTTTAACCGATCCCATTATTTTGTCATGATCATGGGCTGGGAAATGCATGCTTTTCCTATCGGTGATAACCCCGAGCAACCTACTGTCATGCAGCTGATGAACGATGTGGAGCTGCCGGAGTTGTCTGCTTATGCTTACGGCGTAGAGCTGCCACAGGCAGACCAATTGGCCCTTATCGTGGGATTCGATGCCGAAATTGGGCATGAAGGTAGCCTGAATACCCGTATGGAGCCTATCGTTGAAAAACTGCAATGGATGGTGATTGAACACACCGGGGTCGCGCCCGCGATCGGGATAGGCAATCGGTACACTTATCCGAAACAGCTGAATCAATCCTACATTGAGGCCTCGACCGCTCTGGAAGCATCGATGCTGCATGGACAGGGCAGCAGTACATACTTTAACAACCTTTCCGGTTCCGATGCACAGGATTCTTCCTTCTGGGTCCCTAAGGATGTGTTATTAAAGCTGGTTCAGAGCTTAAAACAAGGCAGCTATGATGTGGCGGTTCAGATGGTGTCAACTGCGTTGAATACCCTGAAATCCGAAATGCCGTCTGTACCGCTGCTGCGTTGCATCTGCTTTGATATTCTGAATACCATGCTCAAAACCGCCTCGGAGCTTGGAATCCATCATGTGGTTGATCAACTTCCAAGAATCACTTCCTACGACTCGTTGGAGGATTTGGAGAAAAAACTGACAGGCCTCGCCGCCGAAATCTGCGCCCATGTCGAGGCGAAGAGTGAGACGGAAGAAAGCTCTCTTATGGATGAAATCGTTGCGTATATCGATGCCAATTTCTCTGATTATGATCTCAGTTTAGGTACGATTTCATCGAAATTCACGATCTCTTCATCCTATTTCAGTCGTTCTTTCAAAGAAAAGATCGGCATGAACTTTACCCAATATATCTGGCAGAAACGGATGGATGAGGTCATTCGACTACTGTTGCATACTACCGATCCGTTAAAAGATATCATCACGCGTGTCGGTTACCTGGATACACCAAACTTCATCCGCAAATTCAAAAAAGAGACGGGTTATACCCCAGGGCAATACCGTAAATTGCACCGTCCCAACGGCTCCGCCGATTCCCCGGATGATGATGACGAGGAATGTACTGGATAAAGGGAGATATCGTCTCTGTGATGGTTACATCTCAGAACAGTAAACAATGTATATGAGAGCGAATAACAGTGCCTGATTCATTAGACCAAAATAACGCAAACAAGGGGCCGTCCTATACGTCATGCTCATGACATATAGGACGGCCCCTTCGTATGTTTTTAGTTCGAAGAAATAATCTGATTCGTCGCGCCCGGCGGCCTTATCCGCTTTCCCCAGCCGGAAGAACCTTCAGCCCTTGATGTACTGCACCCAGCAAACGGTGAGTCGGATCACAGCCGTACTCCCAGAACATGATGCCGGCCAGACCTTGCTCCTTTACGTAAGCACATTTGCATTGGATCGATTCTTCGTCATCATACGATATGAGGCTGGACCCATTGAACAGAAATGGTGCACAGGCTTCTTCATCCCAATAACGATTGTAACCATTCTTGTTGATGTACTTCGCTTCCAGCTCGGCAAATGACGGACCGTAGCCGCCTGTGCTACCAGCTATTTGATGGAGCCCGTGGTTTCGGTCAGGAACCTCATTCCAGATCCGGGAATAGAACGCAGCTCCGATCACAATCTTCTCCTTCGGGACACCAGCTCGAACAAACAGGGCCACGGAAGCATCCGTACTAATTCGAAACAGATCTCCTGTTGGCGTGTACAGATTCGTATGGTGTCCGGTCAGAACCTGAAAACCGCCGCGCATATCATAGGTCATCAACTGCACGTAGTCCAGGTACTGCTGCACCTCGGCCATCTCTGTACCATCAACGTAGTATTGATCAGCCCCTGCTGCAATGGTGAGCAGATAATGACGGCCATCCGCTTCTCCCTTGGCACTCAGTGCCTCCCGCATCGTCTTGAGAAGTAAGGTAAAATTCCGTTTATCATCAGGACTGGATGCGATACCAGCTTCACCGTAACAAGGATATTCCCAGTCCAGATCGATCCCGTCAAAAGGATATTCCTCCAGCGCCCTAAACGCCGATGCAGCCATGCTGTCCCTCCCCGCCTGGGTTGAGGCGGCTTCGGAAAAACCGCCAGCGCTCCATCCGCCTACAGACAACAGCACTTTAAGATTTGGATGCTCCCGCTTGATGTTCTGGATCACATGGCCATTTTTTAAATGCTCGGTAGTGATTGCATCATTCTTGACATGTCCGAAGGCTATGTTCAGATGTGTTAACTTCGACAGATCCTCACGTGTCATGTCAGGAAGAACTGAATCAACGGCATAACCCGCAGCAATATATTTCATCACTCTCTTCACTCCGATCCAATCGATGATTGAGATATCGCAGCAGCAATCTGCAAGGCTTCCTTCCCGGTACCAATCTTGTACCCGGAAGCCGAATAACGAACTTGATGCAGAGTATCCAGCACAAACAGATGTGGATAACCCGCTTCATAAGCCGCAGGCTTCGAAATGAAGCCAGACAAGGAAGCATAACTGGAATCTTGTACAAAAACCGTACGTACAGGCAGCTTTGGATAACCAACAGGGTCAAAAGAAGCGTTCCATTCCATATCTCCGATCATGAGTACGATTGGAATACCCAACTTATCCAGCGGCTCTGCCAGCTCGCACAGTTCACGAATCAGATGTTTGGTCGGTTCCCGCTCCGGTTCAATCCAGGCAGCAATGGCACCCTCCGATCCCAGAAGTTCCTTCAGTTCTACCTCTGTACCATCCAGACGGGTCAGTATACTTCCTGGTGCCAGTTTACCCAGTACAGGAATATCAACCTCAGTCTCGCGATAAGACAAGACAACCTCAGTGGTATCTCCAGCGTTCACGGTAAAGTAAACGAATCGTACTTTTGCCGTTCCATCTTTCATCCGAATGCCTGTCGTTAAGCGATAAGCTCCTGCCTCAACCTCATATGGCTCACTATAGACATCCGTACTGCCATAAGGATAAATCAACGTCTTGTAGACGCCATCTTCCAGAAGGGCAAACGAGAAATTTTCGAAATAAGATGCTTCAGGTGTATCCTGCGGAACTTTTATATCCCTATGAAGATGGAGCATTCCCCAGCTTGTGTTCTTTTGAGTTTGAGGTGAGGTGAGACTAAACACTGCATCCTCCCAGCCTTTGTCACTTAGATACTGTGGTTTCTGTGCGCTCGGATGTAATCGGGCTGGAATACCCAAACTGCGACATACAGCCACAAACAAAATATCCAGCGACTGAGAGTCTCCCTTCATTAGACTAAACGTCCCTATTGGATTCCCTTTGCCTTTTAGATTAGGAAGATCTTCATAGTATTCATATTGCTGTTCCAGCATTCGGGCAAGTGTCGAGGGATTCACCCTGAACGCTGCCGCCTCATCTGCCGAAAAGGCATTGTGGAATATACCTCGATAAGGGACCAGCATCTCATAGGAAATCCGCGGACACAGGATGTATCTCACAAATGTATCTTCCGCCCAAGATCCTTGCTGCGAGAGCGCACCGATCAGATGATCATCCAGCGTCTGGCGGAAAGTATCAATTAAATCTTTTTCATTCATCGACTCCAGCAACCGGAGCGGCCACTCACCGTATGGATTGGAACGTTCCTCCAGGAAAGCTGCAATTTCCCGGCTGTTCCCCCGTGCCTTACGGAGAATATCCCATACACGTACGGAGGGAAGTCCAACCCCTTTAGCTAACGAGACAGCTTCCTCCTCACTCAGGAAAGTGTCTTCGTACCTGCCACGGATCTGCGCTCCTTCCTCCAGACGACGGTTGTGTTCCTGCATCTTCTCTTCGGGTAACGCAGTCCCGACCTCTCCTTTCCCTTCAGGCGGAGGGACCATATCGAAATCTGCACTCCCTGTAGGCTGCTCTGCCGAGTCTAACACCAGTTCGATAACCTTGTTTTCCTGAGCCTTGAATAGGATCTCACTCCACTTGCCGCCGCTAACTGCACGAATCAAAAGGTCACCACAGCCAGTCTTAAAGGTCGCTTCCCCTTGTGCATCCGTCCTAATTTCGGCAATCGGATAGAATTCAGCCGTATTGTACAGCTCAAAACGAACACTCGCGCCGGGTACGGGCTCTCCCTGTTCATTTTTCACCTTCACATAGATGTTGCGTGTGGGCGCATAGTCCTCAAGCAAATTAATTTCCGTAAATCCCTTTTCCGAGAGCGTAATATCCTCTGGTCCGGGATAGTCGGCATAGATCCTTGTATTAATCAGCATGGCCCTGCGGGCTGGCGGGCTGAACCAACCTTGGTTCAGACGGGCTTCCGGCTCACATGCCCCGATGTAATACCATTGACCATCTGCCCAGGCTTCTACCCAAGCATGATTGCTGTCGCAGTGAGCCCAGCGCGGCGTATAGACCTGACGGGCAGGTATACCGATGCTGCGAAGAGCGGCCACCGCCAGCGTGGATTCTTCGCCGCATCGACCCCGAGCATTTCGGATCATCGTCAGCGGTGATATCGTGCGCAGATCGCTGCCAATATAGGTCGCTTTCTCATGACACCAGTAATTGGTCTCCAGAATGGCATCAGCCATGGATAACTTCGCTGTCCGCTCGGCTAATTCGTCATAGATCAAACCGCGGAAATCTTCAATATTTTCCGTATTTATGCGATAAGGCAGTACAAAATGAAGGAACAAATGATCAGGAACGTGTTCTCCCCAAGGCACACGTTTGCGAGTGTCCAAAGCCCGTCGCACATGACTTAAGAACAAGTCCCCGTTATAATCAGCCATGTCGTTTACCGGCATATAGGCATAGACAACCTTCAACGCCCATGCCTCTTCATGCGTTAGCTCCTGCTGAAAAACATGAAACAATTCCGATTTGCGGGCCTCTGCAAAACGTACCTTCTCCTGGAACTTCTGCTCGATTCTCTCCAATGACTGTGCATCAAGGGTAAATACCAAGGTTTGGCTGGTCATTGCATTCTCACTCCTTCCACAGCTTTCCGTCTTCCCGAATACAGATCAAGGCCGTTCCGTCCGAAGACGGCGCAGTAATCTGGAACAGGCTGCGAGTCGTTTCAATAACAGGCTCACAACTCCATGATTCCTCACCCATAAGCAGCTTCACATCCTGTGTAAATTCACCATGGGTTTCATAATAATTGCGTTCACGGTAGTAGAGCTTGCGAAGCTCCCATTTGATTCGTTCGTCTTCCGGCAACTCAAACGCCTGATCCGTTCCGTCATCCGAGAATACAACATAACCCCATAACTCCGGGTAATGCATGTTGATAATACCCATAGGTGACCACACCCAGTTGTCCTCTGGATAAGGTTTGCCCGTCTCCGGATTCAGCACCTTGCGGTACTCACCGCCCTGTACCTCGGTCTGCCACTCCACACGTGAGAAGTTGACACGCCAGAACTCACCCGGTGCAGGTGGACGGTTTTCTTCGGCACATTCCTTTAGACTGTTCCAGGGAATCGCAACTTCCAAGCTCCATTTTCGGTTATCCGCACCAGGATTGTTCAGTTCCCCATCGATATATACGGCCGTCTTGAGACCGCTGATATCCCAACCGTTAACCGGAGGCCCACCATCCCGATAAGGCTTCACTAATAACAGGTCCCATACGGTATTGAGCGCATTGATCTCGAACTCATAATATTGATGGGAATCCCCGTCGGGATCGATAAAAATCTCGAAGTCATTATCATAAAAAATAACGGAATCACGCTCAGTCAGGGTAGCCCAGATCTGATCTTCCATCAGCTCGGCAGCAAAGTAGAAATAGTCGTCATCCCACAGCATTTTTACCCGCGTCTGTTTCTCTGGCTTTGGACGAATATCACCTTCGATATCAACGAAATCATCTGTCCAATGGGCCGTATCCCAAAATTGTTTATCCACACGGCCGTCTAATACCAACGGTTCCTGCGCACGATTGCATATATAATGTTTGGGAGCATACTCAATCTTGGGCTCTGGCACTCCACTTCTGTTCATGTCACTCTCTCCAATTCGTAAGGGAGGGCATGCATCTATCGGCACACGCCCTCCCCCTAATAGTTAGTTATGGGTGACAACGGCTCCAGCGCCGCCGTACATTTCCAGCTCCTCATCGAATTCGAGCTTAAGAGCGGTCACCTGTTCATGTGTGTCCTCCGGGGTCATCTTAATCCACGTTGTTCCCGGAATATTGAACCATGGCACGCCTCCATGAATCTCATGATGGAGTCCTTTGCCCGAATGCAGCACGGTAATTTTCTTGATCGGATTGCAGAGACCTTTGATGCACACATTCTCTTTTGGATCGTCATACACAAACAGGTACAGCGTCTTTCGATCCTCGGATACGGTGCTTCCCCCCAGATAATAGCGAGGCATAATGCCTTCATCCGTGCCGAAGACCGCCTCTTCATGGGTTCGGATCCAGGCTCCCAGTCCAAGCAGAATATCCTCCTGCCTCTGATCGATGGTGCCATCTTCACACGGACCGATATCCAGCAACATATTACCGCCCATGGAAATGCAGTCACAGAACATTCGAATGATCTGATTCAGGGATTTATATTTATGATCGGTTGGCACATAACCCCAAGATGTATTGATTGTGGTGCAGAATTCCCAGGGTCCCTCCGGTCTTGTAATCGGAATGCCCTGCTCAGGTGTTTTGTAATCCCCATAACCTTGAAGGCGGGAGTTGATGATGATATCCGGGTTAAAAGATTGCAGATAATGCTTGAACTCCGGCAGATTCCACTGTTGGGCGCTCCGTTCCCAGTCCCCATCAAACCACAGCAGATCCACCTTTCCGTAATTTGTTAAAATCTCTCCCAGTTGATGGTTATTAAATTGCAGGAACTTCTGCCACTTTGCCTGATCCTGAACGCCGTCCACAGGACTTGAATGCCGGTTGACACTACTGAGATCCTCCGGTACTTTTCCACCTTCATACACGCTAGGATAATCCGGGTGTGACCAATCAATCAGCGAGAAATACATCCCCAGATGAATGCCCTTTTCCCGAATCGCTTCCGCATATTCCTTCACAATGTCACGATTCGCTGGTGTCTGTTTGACAACATTGAGATCACTATATTGCGTATCCCATAACGCAACGCCATCATGATGCTTCGTTGTCAGCACCGCATACCGGGCTCCAGACTTTTCAATCAGGTCCGCCCACTTCTCCGCGTTGAATTCCGAAGCCGTAAACCCATCCAGTTGCTTCATATATTCGTCGTAGGACATCCTGCCATTATAGAAGGACCAAGACTCCGCAACCCCGTCTACCGCATAGATGCCATAGTGGATGAATATCCCCAGCTTGGCTTCTTCAAACCATTTTTGCATAACGGTCCACCTCCCCCGAGAATTCTTATATGCGAAAAATTTAATGCAGCTAACATTGTTGAAGCTAACTGCTGTCTTTCTGCATGGGGTGTACCTCGATAGGCTTTATTGCCCCGAATTCCAGCGGTCATATGCCCCCTGATACAGTTCGATGATACGGTCACTGCCCATTTTCTTCATCTGTGCAATGTACTTATCCCAGTTCTCAAGTGGTTCCTGGCCGGTCACAAACTTCGCTTCCATCTGTTTAACGTACGTATCCAGGTCAGACAATAGAGCGGTTGCTTCGCTTTGCTCTTCATTCGTCAAATAAACGTTAGGAAATGGTGCTTTTCCGATAGGTACCAACTTCTCTTGATTCTGCTGGTCAATCCACTCATCAAATTCGGTGCGAAGACCCTTCGCTACTTCGGGATCATTAATGCCAGGTGTCAAGATACCAAAGTTCGGCGTGATTTTACCGCGGTATTCCTCACGATCCCCACCCCCAGGAACGGGAAGCCACTCTTTTACGTGATTTTCCTTGTCTTTGAATTGCCATAACACACCTTCCGGACCTTGATTGAACAGAGTCGCACCTTCATAGCTGTACAAGTAATCGATCCATCGCATCGTCGCCTCAGGTGACGGGTTACTGCTCGTAATAGCAAAGGTACCGCGAGCCGACATACCCGGGTGTTTGCCGTATACCGGAGAGTCTGCTACCTCACTCTTCACGGGTGTCATCAGCGGATGATCCGTGCTAGGTTCACCACCGAGCGTGAAGTATGGATGGTAATCGTTGAACAGTGCAAGTTTGTTGCTTTCACCTTTAGCTTTTTTCTGATCGCCTGTTTGAGAGAAGGTCTCATGATCCAGCAAATCTTCCTTCCACAAGCGATTCATGAATGTCAGATACCCTTTATAACCGTCTTCTTGATAAGGGTAGTGAACTTTTCCGTCCTTATCAGAATAGATGCCTTCGTTGTACATTCCCCAGAAGCCGAAGAAAAACATGCGAAGATCATCCAGTTTTACAGAAGTCAGCGGAATTTCATCTTGCTGGCCATTACCATTCGGATCTTCTTCTTTTACACGCTTGAGATACGTATACAATTCTTCCGTGGTCTTAGGCTCTTCAACATTAAGTGCCTTTAGGAATTCCCCGTTGTACCACATTGGGCCTCTATACCACACGGCGGCTTTATCAATGAATGGGAGTGCATACATATGCCCATCAGGTGTTGTAAATGATTTGCGGACATCCGGGTTCTCATCGAGAATCTTTTTGATATTCGGGGCGTAACCCTCGTCAATGTATTTTTCCAACGGGATCAGAATGCCCTGACTGCCATATGTCACCTGCTCAGCTGGCTTGAGGTCCGCAGCATAGAACATATCGGGCAAGTCTCCGCTCGCGAAAACCAGATTTTTCTTCGTTTCAAAGCTGTCGATTGGTGAGAGCTGGTACTCCAGCTTGATGCCAGACAACTTCTCCATTTCTTGCAGCACAGGCATCGTGCTCCAATCGGCTACGCCCGCATCCTGGGACATGACCTTTAACGTTAGCGTTTTGTCTACAATGGGGAAACCTTCTTTTTTGACCCCCTCTACTTTGGAGGTCGTGCTTCCGTCTTCATTGGTTGAACCACAGGCTGCAAGCAATGTTGCGAATAAGGTGAGACAGAGTGTAATGGATGAAGCCTTGCGAAGCTTTTTCATGACAACAACTCCCCTTGTTTAATGTGGTATATGGATTAAGATCATCCCTTAACGGAACCGATCATAACACCCTGTACAAAGTAACGCTGGAGGAATGGATAAACTGCAATGACCGGAAGGGTCGCAACTATAATGACAGCATATTTAACCAACGCAGCAATCTCCGCTTTCGTATTCATCGCCGTTGCTGAAGAGGTATCAATGGCCCCTCCCCCTTGAGCCGCCATTTCCTGAAGCACGAGAATCTGCCGCAGAAAGAGCTGCAACGGGTACTTGGATGAATCGTTCAGATAAATCATGGCGCTGAAATAGCTGTTCCAGTGTCCAACTCCATAGAAGAGTGCCATCACTGCAATGATTGGCATGGAGAGCGGAAGCACGATTTTGACGAACAAGCGTGTGTTGGTACATCCATCAATATGCGCTGCTTCCTGCAGCTCCTTGGGAATGGTCGATTGGAAGAACGTACGGCATACGATAATATTCCAGATGGATGCAGCCCCGGGCAGAATAAGTGCCCACATGCTGTTCACCATACCAAGATCCTTGACCAGCAGGTAACTTGGGACAAGCCCTCCGCCGAAGAACATCGTTACCATAAACATCGCCATGAAGAATCCACGTCCAACAAAGTCCGAGCGGCTGAGCGCATAGGCTGCCGGTAGTGTAACAATCAGGTTAACGATGGTGCCTACAACGGTATAGATGATCGTATTTTTGTACCCAATCCAGATGTTGGTGTTCTCAAACACCCGGGCGTAACCTTCAAACGTAATCCCTTTTGGAAGCAGCCACATCTCACCGGAAGCTACATATTTGGGATCACTGATTGAAGCACTGATGATGTATAACAGCGGATACAGCACAATGACAAGCGCTACCGTCAGATAGATGTAATTGCACAATAAGAACAATTTATCACTTCTGCTTTCTTTCACAGCGGATGACATATGTATTCTCTCCTTTTACCATAGGCTGTTTTCACTGGTACGGCGTGCAATCTGATTCACGGTAATAAGCAGAATCGCATTAACTACGGAGTTGAACAATCCCACCGCCGTAGAGAAACTGTACTGTGCATCGACCAGACCGGACCGATAGACAAATGTTGAGATGACATCGGACGAGCCCATGTTCAGCGGATTTTGCAGCAGCAGGATTTTCTCAAATCCGACGCCCAGAATACTGCCCATATTCAGAATTAACAAGATAGTGATCGTAGGGATGATCGCTGGAATGTTAATATGCAAAATTCGTTTAAACCGGCTCGCACCATCCACCACAGCCGCTTCATGCAGTTGCGGGTCCACACCCGATAGAGCGGCAAGGTATATAATGGTGCCCCAGCCTGCACTTTGCCAGACTCCCGACAGTACATACACTGTCTTGAACCACGCAGGGTCCGTCAGGAATTGAGGTGCCCGGAATCCAAGGGCCTGTACCAAATTGACAATCATGCCTGACGAGGGTGATAAAAAGGTAATGATCATGCCCGACATCACCACGACCGAAATGAAATGCGGTGCATACGTGACGGTCTGCACAGTACGCTTGAAGAAGGAATCCTTCACTTCATTGAACGCTAACGCCAGAATAATCGGCAGTGGAAAACCTATAGCCAGCTCATACAAGCTGATGCTAAGGGTATTCCATAATAAATCCCAGAAATAATACGAATTGAAGAAACGGATGAAATGATCGAATCCGACCCATGGGCTTCCTGTGACACCAAGCGTTGGGATAAAGTTTTTAAATGCAATTTGTATGCCGTACATCGGACCATAATGGAATATCAGAAAGTATAAAAAGGCTGGCGCGATAAACAGATACAACTCCCAGTTCCGAATCGTCCTTCTCCATAATTTATTTTTCTTACTGCTCGGATTGGTGTATACCGATAAGTTTTGCGATAAGGCGGACTTCCCATCTGGTTGCATCAGTTGTTTCCTCCTTTTTTGGTAACGCTTACATACCGAGTTTATGGTTCATTGCCTAATCCGTAAATATGCCATTTCAATCTTCACTTCTAAAATCACGGAATATGCTGTTACAACGGGGGTTTACACTTTTGTTGCCAGCTTGTCATTGTCATTTCAGGGTTGTAAAACATGTAGAATTTGACCTATTTCCCTCCTGTAGTTGTCATTGAAAGTTTCATCACATGAACTTGAAAGATGTCAGATCCGAACTTAGGTTAGAAAACAGACCTTAAAGTCAAAACCCACATATACGCATGGGACACGGTATTGTCTACAGCCTTCATACTGAATTCTAAGGTTTGCAGGTTTCAAGGTTTTACCGACGTGATACAATGTAATATTATCTATCATAAACCTCTTGCATATTACAAGCCTGTAATGGCTTGCCTTTATTCTATATTTCTCCTCCCTCTTTCGTATATATGTTGTATTTATCTTTGGCTTTAGGATACATAAACGCTTATAAACACTGGAAATATGGAATCATATATGTAGATTTTGCACAATGTCTGGAATCTGAAAACAGTAGATATTTCGGAAAGGACCATTAAAAAAAGCCATTCCGCTAACACGAACTGGCTTTATATCCTAAGCAGATATCCATTTCATTCATAAAAAATGACAGAATTAATCACACTAAATGTAATATAAATGATCATATGAAAACCTGGATACAGTTTCAATTCAAATAAAAAACGACTCTCCATACATGTATGGAGAGTCGTTTTGAAGATACACATCCGTTTTAACCATGTTCAGTTGTAGGGTTTGCAGGAATTTACTTACCAGAAGGTTGAGCTTCTGCTGTATAGCCTGTTGGGATATCCGTTTCTGCAGTCACATTTGTGATAACCATCGGATACATCATGTCTGGATCAGGTTGAATAATGGAATAGAGCACGATGGCGCGTCCATCCTTCTCCAATTTCACATCATCAATCTTCAATCCATAACCAGGGTGCGGCATTTCAGCACTAAGTTTAACTTTGGTTGTTTTGTCATCAACCTTGGTCGTTGTTACTTCAGGTACAATCGCTTGTTGGCCTTCACCTGGATTGGTTGGAGTTGGCTCTGCTGAGCCGCCATTGCCGTGTTTATCCACAAATTCGAGTGCATTAAAGATCATGCTTGCAGCCTCCATACGGGTAAGCGACTGATCTGGACGGAAATTCCCGTCCTTATCCAGTTCAATGATGTTCATGTTCAGCAGGTTCTGGACTGCAGATATGGCGTCCTTACCGATTTTATTTTCGTCCTTAACAAGATTATACTTCATGATGACCGGATAATTCCCGGTTGTGTTAATCCCTTCATGTAGCAAAATGACAAACAGTTCACGCGTCATCTTGCCCTGTGGGTTCACTTCAACCGGAATGGACAGTCCATTCTGAGTAGCGGCCTGCACCGCATCGGCATACCACGTATCCGGACTGATTTTATTCTGAGCGAATGCTTCCGCAAATTCATTTTTTAGACCAAATGCGTTCACAATCAGTTGAACACCCTGAGGCTCGGACAATGCAAGATCTGGACGGAACAGATCCGCTGTTACTCCGTTAACAATGCCTTTTGATTTCAATGAATCCACAACCGACTTCTGACCTTCATCCTTCACATCTGTAAAAGCAAATACCGATGCACCTCCTGCTGTCAAAGAAACGCAGAGTGCAAGCGTTGCAGCCAATCCTTTTTTATGTTTCATTTCCTGGCACCTCCATATGATTAGTAAAGCCTATTTTTTACCTCTTCATTCCTACAGACGGGATACCCTCAGAAAATGTTTCAGTAATTTCGACATGTGGTGAATACAACACGGGAACACGGCATAGAACTCTTCTCCGTCGTAGCTAATCCGATTCACCTACGGTTTGCTAACTGGCTTCGTTGACATCCCATCGGATTAGCGCAAAAATAAGAATAGAGAAATCTATCGGATGACGGATAAACAACGAACTAGATCGCATACAGTAAGAGGGCACGACGCGCTAATAACAGGTGTCGGCCCTTTTCTTGACTCCACCTGCTGAACTGACTTCACCTATAACAAAAGGAGAACAACGCTTATGTCCAAGAAAGGATTACTTCGCGGTTATGTTGTGTCGAACTGGCCTGTTTATCTGGTTGCTGTTCTTCTGATCATCGCCTCCAATGTCGGGCAAGCATCCTTGCCCCGCATACTCGGCAGCTTCACGGATCAGTTGATGCAGAACACACTTCAGATGCAGACAGTCGTAAAGTACAGCCTGTCCCTTCTGGCTATTGCCATCGGGTATAATCTGCTGTTCGGTACCGGGCAATTCATGATTATGAAGCTCGGTCGACGCTTCGAATTCATGACGCGTGAGCGTATATTCAGTAAGTTTTCCGAACTTAGCGAACATTATTTCTCCAAACAAGGAAACGGAAAACTGCTGAGTTATGTCATGAATGACGTTACTTCCGTACGTGAAGCGATATCCAATGGTGTGACGCTCATGACCAATGCCACCTTCCTGCTGTTGTCCTGCATTGTCATGATGCTGCTTAGCGGGATTCCGTTGACGCTCATTCTAATCAGTGTTGTTCCTTTGCTGGCGATTCCATTTCTGGTCGTGTTTTTTGGTCCACGGATTCGCAAGCGCTCTCGCGACGTGCAGGAAGCTCTTGCTACCATGACGGAATCGGCAGAAGAGCAGCTGGGTGGCATTCGCGTAACCAAGACGTTTGCCATCGAAGACAGTGCTCGTGCACGCTTTGGAACCACCGTCGATGCAATTAAGAGCAAACAGCTTCGTCTGGTTCGTCTGTCTTCGTTGTTTCAGGCTTTGCTCCCGCTGCTGGGAGCTATCTCATTGGTCGTTTCTCTGCTTGTCGGAGGTATTATGACCATGCAGAATTCTATTACACTCGGGAGTTTTGTCGCCTTAACCTTATATCTGCGCATGATCATGGGACCGCTTCAACAGATCGGCAATGTTATTAATACCGTTCAGCGCTCAGGCGCATCACTGGAGCGGGTGAATGACCTGCTCAGCGAAGTAGCGGATGTGCGTGAACTTCCCGAAGCCACAGCGCTCCATACCGTACAAGATATCACCATGGAGAATCTAACCTTCTCCTATCCTGGCAGTTCATCTCCTGCTCTCAAAAACATTCAACTCCATATTCGTGCCGGGCGAACGGTGGGTATTGTAGGCAAGACCGGCTCAGGTAAAAGTACCCTCGTTAAGCTATTGCTGCGTACATATGAACCACCTGAAGGAACAATCCGCATCAATGGCACCGATATTCGGCAGCTGTCGCTGGAAAGTCTGAGATCGCGCATCGCCTATGTCCCTCAGGATGGCTTCCTGTTTAGCACCACCATCCGGGATAACATCGCATTCAGCGACCGGGAAGTATCGCTGGATACGGTGGAACATAGTGCACGTCAAGCCATGATCTATGACAATATTGTCCGTTTTCCTGATCGCTTCGATACACGGCTTGGCGAACGCGGACTCACCCTGTCTGGTGGACAACGTCAGCGAACCAGCCTTGCAAGAGGACTGATCAAACAAGCACAGTTACTTATTCTGGATGACAGTATGAGCGCAGTTGATGCTGTCACCGAGAGTGGTATTCTGCGCAGTTTGCGCGAGATCGGCAAGGGCAAAACCACATTGATCATCTCTCATCGCATCAGCGCGGTCCGTCATGCAGACGATATCATCGTTCTGGATGAAGGGCGAGTCGCTGAGCAGGGAACACATGCGCAGTTGATGGCTGCCAAGGGGTTATATGCGGCCACCTACCGTTTGCAGGAGGAGGGATTACATCATGTCTAACGCTAACGCTGAACTTCACCCAGATGCAGAGGCCGATCAAAGTAAACGAACTTCGTTTAAAGCGATGATGGCATACGCCAAACCGCATAAATGGGCTTTTGCCGGTATCTTCTTCTGCTCACTGCTTGGCATATCGGCAGATCTGCTGCAACCCTATCTGGTGAAGATCGCCATCGATGATCATCTGGCCGTAGGCCAGACCAGCGTGGGCTTTCTCGTTCAGCTCGCAGCCATCTTTCTTGGGCTGGCTGTCATCAGTTTTATTTTTACCTATATCCAGAATAATCTGTTGCAGCATGTGGGACAGAACATTGTATCCCGGATTAGAAAGGACCTGTTCAAACATATCTCCAAGATGTCCATGTCCTTCTTTGACCGTTTCCATATCGGGAGTCTGGTTACGAACGTATCCAGTGATACGGAGACCATCAGCAGCTTTTTCACCCAAGTCCTACTCAGTCTGATTCGAGATGGTATGATGCTGGTGCTCATTATCGTCTTTATGTTCCAACTTGATCCTGTGCTGGCGGGTTACTCCCTCATCGTCCTGCCTGTCATTGCTGTGGTTGCGGTATTATTTCGTAGCCGACTGCGGAAAGCCTATCAGAATGCCCGTACCCGTCTTTCCCGTTTGATCGCATTTACGGCGGAAAACTTGTCCGGCATGTTCCTGATTCAGGCTTTTCACCAGGAAGAAGAACAGAAGAAACGTTTCTCGGAACAAAATGCGCTCCATCTGAAAGCCAACATTGCTCAAGCCCGCTCCAATGTCATATTCAACCGGACCTTTGATATCCTTGGCAATGCGGCACTGGTCATGATGGTCTGGCTTGGAGGTCGCGCCGTACTGGGTGAGTCTCTGCAAGTCGGGGTATTGTATGCGTTTATCAGCTATATTCGTCAGTTCTTCCAACCCATTAACCAGATTACGATGCAGTGGAATACATTCCAGTCCACCACCGTATCCATGGATCGCATCTGGAACATTCTGAATACGCGGCCTGAAGTTGCCGATCCTGAGCCTATGATGGCCTCTTCGCTTGAACCTCGGAACGTGATGGGCCAGATTGATTTTAATGATGTGTCTTTTGGTTATCGGGCAGATCGGCCCCTGATCCAGCATATGAATCTGCACCTCTATCCGGGTGAAATGGTAGGTATCGTGGGCACAACGGGCGCTGGCAAAAGCACCCTGATCTCCCTGCTCAATCGCTTCTACGATGTAGACAAGGGCAGTATCGAAATTGATGGTACCGATATTAGGCATCTGCCGCAGGCCAAACTTCATCGGATTGTGGGTCTAATTCAACAGGAACCATTCCTGTTCTCCGGTTCCATTATTGATAATGTGAGAATGTTTCGTGAGGATATTACGCGAGAGCAGGCAATTGAAGCCTGCCGTTTTGTCGGAGCACATGCCATGATTTCGCGTTTGTCACAAGGATATGATACACATCTGTCTGAACGCGGAAGCGGGCTGTCCGCCGGGGAGCGGCAGTTGATATCGTTTGCCCGGATCGTTGTGTTCCAGCCCCGAGTGCTCATCTTGGATGAGGCAACCGCCAATCTGGACTCACACACGGAACAGCTTGTGCAGCAGGCGCTGGAATCGGTATCCCAGGGACGCACCACCATTGTCATTGCCCATCGTCTGTCCACGGTGATGCATGCCGATCGAATTCTGGTGATGGAGAATGGTGAGATTGTGGAGGAAGGGCCACACCAGGAGCTGATTGAAGCTCAAGGCGTATATGCCGATCTGTACACGCATGCGCGTGATGCAGGTAAAAATTCAGCTATATCAGGGTAATGGACCTGAATTAAGTTCGTGTTAAACTATAGATCGGGCTAATGAATTCATCTGAGTCTGTCTTCTGTGTTATAGCCAATAACGTTGAACATGCCGCTCTGCTTATGCAGGCGGCACGTTTGGCATATCGATCAGCATTGTTAATTAGGAGGAACATCTATGCATCAACCCGAAACACCCAAGCGTGACCATCAGCAGATTCGTTACCGACGCAGCACAGCTCTATGGAAAGGAAGTTTATGCTTCCTGTTCCTTCTCTTGTGCGTGAGCTTATTATGGATCATCGTGGACGGACAAGCGGAAAGACTTGAGACGATATACTATTTCATCGCAGCCGTACTGGGTATGTGGTTGATTGGACCACTATTCTTCATGTTTGTGTCACGACTAACCAGAACCCCTGCCGTGTTGTTATCCTGGAATGATGATGTGTTGAGCATGGGCAAACGGAAGATTTCTTGGAGCCAGATTCGCAAAGTTGAACTCGCCTCACCTGCCCGCAGCAAGTGGCTCCTGTCTGCTTCTCCCATGATCGTTCTGTTCCTGAAGGACGGCACACGTTCTCATATTCAGACAGATCATCTGCTGAGCAAAAAAGAGCTGAACCAGGCTGTGACTTTTCTTCAGGAGACTTTGCAAGAACAGAAGCAGGATCGTTGAGTACCGGGATGGATGAGGACAAGCTCCCCACATATCACTGTGATTTCTCTACACCTATGGACAGGCTGACTTTGTAATTGCCGTAAGGTAGCAATGCTTCAAGCAGTTGGCCAAGCTGCTCTGTGGTGCCGGTCTGCACTCTCATCAGATAACAGCCTTCCCCGCTGACGCGATGGACTTCAACGATGTCCTTACGATCAGCAATGAATGTACGAAAGGCAGCATGTCTGTCACCGGAGTTCAAGAAAACCGTGACAAATGCCTGTAGGCCGAGGCCCAGGCGTTCCGGGTTCCATTTTACCGTATACCCTTCAATCACACCCAGATCTTGCAGCTTCCGCACTCTTGCACCGACGGCCTGTCCCGTGAGATGAACCTGTTCACCGATCTCTTTGTGAGAACGTTTGGCATCCTGAATCAGGATCTGCAAAATACGGATATCCGTGTCATCTATCATTTCATTCATCTTGCTTCAGCAATCCTTTCACGGTGAAATTAGCATAGCCTAATTCCATTCATCATGTTATGTACTACGTTAAACGGGTTGTATACCATATAGGGTAATACTATTAAACAACCCGAAGGAGTGCAAATATAATGAAAATTCAATTGATTCGCAATGCAACACTGTGGCTGGAATACGGAGGGCTTAACATTCTCGTTGATCCAATGCTGATGGACGCCGAAGTCATCCCCGCAATCCCCAATACACCCAATGAGTTACGTAATCCAAGAGTAGCTCTGCCTGAAACCGAAACGGATTACCTGAATCCGGATCTGTTGATTGTGACACACACTCATCCGGATCACTGGGATGAAGCAGCAGCGAAACAACTTGATAAAGACATTCCTCTGTTCTGCCAGCCCGGGGATGAAAATGTATTTTTGGGTGCCGGATTCACAAATGTAACAGCTGTAGATGAAAAACATGAGCATCACTCTGTCCGATTCGCCCGTACATCCGGGCATCATGGTACAGGTGAAATCGGAGAACGTATGGGCAACGTGTCCGGTTTCGTACTTGAAGCAGACGGAGAACCCGTCACCTATATCGCTGGGGATACCATCTGGTGTGAAGAACCTGCTGAGGCCATTCGTCAATATACGCCTGATGTCATTGTTGTGAATGCCGGCGGCGCACGCTTCTTGGAGGGTGATCCCATTACAATGGACGGGTCTGACGTTGTAGCCGTGAAGCGCCATGCGCCGTCTGCTCATGTCATCGCTGTGCACATGGATGCGATTAATCATTGTATGATGTCTCGTACGGATCTTGCGACTTATCTGGCATCCGAGCAGATGGATGGTCAGGTGCTCATTCCGCGTGACGGCGAAATTTTTGAGTTTTAAAGCGAAAGCGCGTACGCACCTCCCATGCATTCCTTTCCCTATAAATACAACGAAAAAAAGCTGGATGCGATGAACTCGCACTCAGCTTTTTTTGATTCAAGAAACACTCTGACCATTACTGGACTTTCAAACGGATTACGTTCCATGATGCTTTCGCCAAGCTCGCCGTAATTAGAGTATCAGATACAACTGCACCTCCGCGATTATGAGGGGCAACGCGGTTTGGTTGTGCTGCCGTATTAGATGCTTTGAGGTCATCACTCTCCAGCACGATATGCTCGATCACGGTACACTTCCCGAAGCTGCGCAGATCCACTTCGAGCGGAAGGGATTCTTCCAGATGACGGTTGACTGCGAATACAGTCACTTCACCCTGCTCTTCGTTATGAACTGCAATAGCTTCCAGATAAGGAACATCTGTGATTTGTTTTGTATCGTATTTTGGAGACTGGATCAATGGCACCAATGCTGTTCCACGCCCGAAGAGGGACGTATGCATAAATGGATAGAAAATTGTCTGTCTCCATGAGCCACCGCCCGTATCTGTCATGATTGGTGCAATTACGTTAACGAGTTGTGCCAGACATGCCATTTTAACCCGATCCGCATGTTTGAGCATACTGATCAACATACATCCAACAAGCAGTGCATCCTCATGATTGTAGATATCCTCCAGCTGTGGCGGAGCAATCTGCCAAGGGTCCATCTTCGAATCATTTTCATTGGAGTGATACCATACATTCCACTCATCAAAGGACAGATACATCGTTTTTTTGCTGCGTTTCTTCGCTTTGATATAATCACAAGTTGCCTTCACGGTATCGATAAAACGATCCATTTCAAGCGAGCGTGCCAGGAACGTTGGCGTATCTTGCTCTTGATTGCCGTAGTATTGATGCAAGGAAAGATACTCCACGTGATCATACGTATGATCCAGCACCGTTGCTTCCCATTCCGGGAATGATGGCATATTCAGATTCGAACTTCCGCAGGCTACCAGCTCAATCGTCGGGTCCGTCCACTTCATGACTTTTGCTGCTTCAACAGCTAACCGTCCATACTCATCTGCCGTTTTGTGACCAATTTGCCAAGGACCATCCATCTCGTTGCCCAGACACCATGTTTTGATCGCATGTGGCTGCTTGTATCCATGTTTGATGCGAAGGTCACTATAATACGAACCTTCTGGATGGTTGCTGTATTCCACAATGTTGCGAGCTGCATCCGTACCCCGTGTTCCCAGATTAACGGCCATCATGACTTCAGAATTAGCCTGTTTCGCCCAGTCCACGAATTCGTTGAAGCCAAATTCATTGGTCTCAATCGTTCTCCAGGCCAGTTCCAGTCTGCGTTTGCGTTCTGACACAGGTCCAACCGAATCTTCCCAATTGTAACCGGATACAAAATTACCTCCAGGATAACGTACAATCGGTACATTCAACTCTTTGACCATCTCCAGCACATCCGTGCGGAAACCCTGTTCGTTCGCTGATGGATGCCCCGGCTCGTAAATCCCGCCGTAGACGGCACGTCCCAGATGCTCAATAAATGATCCGTACAAGCGCTTATCCACTACACCAATTGTAAAATCTTTATCTACCGTCATTTTTGCTTTTTCCATAATGAATTTCAACTCCCTAAGATTAATATAAAAATTAATTGATATTCTATGGATCAACATTCATATTTATATTAAAATCGATTATAGCCTTAATTTCAACCTGAATTTTGCAAAATGTTATTCTTTTTACTGAATTTATGTTTAACTTAATTCTATACAGATAAAATGGAGGAACAACTGTGATCAGAGCAAATACCGATGCCGAATGGCTACCCCTATATGAAGCACTTGCCAGTGAAGTCCGTCTACAGATCATCCGCCTTGTTGCAGAGACTCCGATGAATGTGAAGGACCTTGCTGCTTCACTGGGTCTGAGTAGTGCCATCGTGACCATGCATGTCCGCAAACTTCAGGATGTGGGCATTATTCAGTCCAAAATGATACGTAAAGACGGCGGTACACATAAAATGAACAGCCTTGCTGTAGACTGGATTGGCATCTCCATGCCGCAGGAAAGCGGGACAGCCCGCAAGCTGCACGAGGTTTCCGTCCCTGTGGGACACTATACTCACTTTGACGTCTATCCGACATGTGGTCTGGCTACGTCCAATCATGTTATCGGTCAGTATGATGACCCTCGTTATTTCCTCGACCCTGAGCGGATGCATGCCCATATTTTATGGTTTGGTCGTGGGTTTGTGGAGTACAAAATTCCAAACTATATCTTATCCGGACAGCAGATCAATGCCATTGAATTGTCCCTTGAGATCGGATCAGAAGCACCTTCAGTGAATCCAAATTGGCCCTCGGATATTACATTCATGCTGAATGGCATCCGATTAGGGGAATGGACAAGCCCTGGAGATTCAGGCAACGGACGTGGCATGTTCACCCCGGAATGGTGGAGTGACAGTGTCAATCAGTACGGCATGCTCAAGGTACTGCGAATTACCCATGAGGGTACGTTTATTGATGGACAACATCTATCCGACATTACACTCGCAGATATCCCGGTCGAACGCAACCAATGGACTCTTCGTCTTTCGGTGGAGGAAGATGCTCAACATGTAGGCGGGCTTACCTTATATGGCGAGGGATTCGGCAACTACAATCAGGATATCCTGTTCCGACTGTACTATCACGATTGAGTTCTTCAAAATAATAAATAACACCAAAACACCTCCTACTCGCCTGTCAAAGGCAGAATGGGAGGTGTTTTGTATGCATATGAACATGCGTGGATTATTTAAGAAGATTCTTGTTCTAACCTACAGCGCACTGCCACCAAACAGGAAGCGATACTCCCAGTGTTTGCCGGAGATATCACTAGTTGTTACACCACCGCCAGCGTTGGAATACGTATGTAATACCTTGCCGTCGCCCAGGTAAATCCCTGTATGAGTAATCGTTGCAGTAGATTTATTCACACCCGAATACGATGATGCAGAGCTGCCTTTATATGACATGAAATACATCAGATCGCCGCGTTTCAGGTTTTTCCAGTTCGTCTGAACTGTACCCTTGGCTTTTACATAGTCTCCCTGTTTGCGGGAATCCGCTGGAAGCTTGATGCCAAGTGCATCAATGAAGGCTTGACGTACAAAGCTGGAACAGTCAAAAGTAGCTGTGCTGTTACGACTGGCTCCGAACTCATAAGGTGTTCCCAAATATTTCATTCCCGCTGCAATCACTTTTTCTACAGATGCATTGCCGGTCACCGATGTACCACTATTCGAACCCGATCCGCTTGTGCCGCCACTAATCGCTTGTGTGTATTTGGATGAAGAAGATATGTAGCCTGTCCGGTTAGCAGAATCCTTAATCTTATACCAATCCGAACCGGATTGCTGAAGCACCGTTACCGTCTCCCCTTTAGCGACCATGCGAACAATCTTTGCAGAAGAAGAAGGTGTTGTGCGTAGGTTTACGCCCCAAATTACTTTTACTTGTGAATTGTTAACAGCAGCTGCCGATACCTGTGCCGTTAGTGCTCCTGTTGTCAGACTTCCCATCAGCATCGATGCTGTGACACTTGCCGTAATAATCGTTTTTTTCCAGTTCATGATGTCGAGTTCCCCCTGATGTTACAGAATTTTAACCTGGCTTGGTTCTCCCGGGCTTGCCCCATTGTAAACGGGCTATCCATAACGTTCATCAGTCGAAAGTCCTGTATTGATATAGGCGAACTTGAGCACTAAGTATTAGGGTGTGTCCATAACCTGCTGGAAAAATTCACTGCTGATCCCTTCTTTTTGAAAGGTTAAATTATTGTAACTATTTGATATGCTTCATTTTACCGTGATAAAAGAGTTAGGTCGTTTCTCATTCAGGGTATATGCCATATGACCTAGATTTTAATGTTTAAAATATCAAATATGGTAAACATTACTATGATTCATTTGCCGATTACCGTTCCCCAAATTCACATTTTGGCCTCCAGCCTCGATACGGATCGATTTATCAGCAGTGTCCGTTTGATTATTTCGTATTTCATTTTTACTTTTCCATAAAAAAAAGAAAAGCCAAGGATTTCTCCCCGGCTTAACCTGTATGATGAGTAACATCACTCTACAGCTGGTCGATCAACTCATTTAAGGTTCAATTCCCCATACCTTTGCGCCATCCTGATAAGCTGTCACTTTTGTCCAGGCACTGAAGGCCGTTTGGGTGGAATCAAAGGAATAATCATTCGTTTGATCAAAATTCGTCCAGTTGTTTTTCGAGAAACGTCCCTGGATGATTCCGGTTTCGGCACCTGCGGCCAAACTGCCGGCACCTGCTTTGAATTCAATCTCCAGATACGTATCTGCCGTGCCCTTGGCCGGATCTATCGAAACAAAATGCCCTTCTACATTACCACTGCCAATCTGTGCATAATCACACCAGAAACTCAGATCAGCGGCACTATCCTTGGTGAAATAATACCGGACCTTCACTTTGCTCAAGTCCACAGCAGTTGTACCTGTATTCTTCACATTAAATTGTGGAGTGATTGCATTGACTGAAGTTCCTGAACTACCATTACGGTACTGTACTTCAAGCGTTCCCGTTGTGATTGGAGGTGCTAATGGTGTCAACACCAATACATTTGAATTCGTCTGACCACTCGTATTAACGGCTACGACTCTATAATTATAAGCCGTACCATTCACCGCTGTAGCATCGGTATACGTTAGTGCGGTCAAACCTGTCGCCAGATCAGCATATGCCCCGGTACCTACCGAACGTTGTACCTTATAACTTGATGCTCCAGTTGATGCAGTCCATGTCAGTACCGCCTGGGCATCGCCAGCCGTTCCAGTAAGGTTGAATACGCCTGGCACAACGATACCTGCGAGTGGTGTTGCAGATGCCTGTGTCGACGGTGCAGACTCACCTACGGCATTCACCGCAGTGATGACATAATAATACGTTGTGCCGTTGGTCAAGCCTGTATCTGTGAATGTTGATCCTGTGACCCCTGTCGCTACAGACGTATAAGGACCACCATTAACCTCTGCACGTTTCACGGTATACGAGGCTGCACCAGCGGCTGCGTTCCAATTCAGAACCACTTGCTCACTTCCTCCAGTTGCTGTTAAGCCAGCAGGAGCAGCGGGTACTTCCACTTCCGGACTATCCGAATCTCCGAGGAGACGATCATACTCACCGTACGCTGTAGCCATATCCACCTGTGACCAGAACCGGTGATACGTAAAGGTAGGTGCACCGTTTTCCCACTGTTTCGTGGTTGGGTTATATGACGTTTTGTACAGATTATCCAGGTAAGCCCATGCCGGATCTTGCTTGATGGCCGGACGCAGATCGGAGTATCCAATGTATACGCCATTGCCACCTTTCGCCGGATCGGAAGGTACACCTGCTGTACCTGGAATCGTGTTGCCTTGACCAAAGGTTCCAGACCAGTTCGCCGGGATATAGATCTCTTTGGCAAAGAAGCGGAAGTAGTCTTTACGCTCTTCTTCCGTAACAATCCCCACACCATCATTGTAATCCCAAGCTGTATCCAGCAGAGCCTCGGCCAAATCCTTGGCTTCTTGGCCTTCCGCGCTAAGTGTGCCGTTCTCTGCCTGTGTTCCCGCTGCGAAGAAGGTCAGAGCTTTAACGTAACTTCCCAGAACTCCTGTGTCCTGCACTGGATCTTTGGTCGTTACACGGAAGTTCGGATTTTCCGTAAACGAACTGAATCCATTCCACTTGTCCGGTTGACCCTGCCATTCCTGACCACCCGGAATCCAGAACTCTCCCGGAGCCGGTGTTGTCGCTACCTGAACATTAGTTCCACCTACAATGCGCTGTCCAGCCGCATTCAGATAATAACCTTGCGCATCCGTCACCGGACGCTCACCTACAAATACATAATCCTTACTCCAGTCGATCCACTTCGTGATTACCTTCTTGGCCATCTGGAAGTTCTCAGAGGTCAAATCACCGCTCTCCGCAAGAATATAGTACATCTCGGCTACACGCTCCAGCGGCCATGCCTGGAATCCAAACCAGGTGTTGGAATCCGGATCACGATATACAGGTGCCTCCTGATAAGCCATGTCGTAGAATGTACTTACGCCTGCCGGATAGGCTTTGTATGAACCATCCAGGCTGTTCGTTGCTCCTCCGCCGATGGCTCCTTCATGGGATTGTAGCCAAGTGTAGAATTCCAACTGACGTTTCAGCGTAGCATTCCAATCTGCCTTCGCTGTTGCTGATTTCGGAATCAGGCCGCCTGCCGGATCAGACAAAGCATACGCTGCAACCGGGTTCTGATAAGCCTGATGGGTATGGCTCGCTCCAATGCGCCAAGCCCAATCCCCACCTTGACCCAAGCCACCGCCCCAAGACGTATACCAAGCCATGAGATACATGTTGGAATCCTTGCCTGTACCCGGAGTTGGTGTACCGCTCTTTGCACTTCCAATTTTCTGAAAGTATTTATCATACATGCCATAGCGCAGATAGTCCCCCATCTTCTTCGCTTTATCCAGATATTCCGGATTGTTGTATCCCATCTCCTTCGCCCAATACAGTACCTGTACAGCACGGGCATCGGCATCCGTTGCGTTAGTGTAACGCCATTGTGCTGATGGTACCTGCGTTTCCTTGGTGAACAAGCTCATGAAACCTTCGTTTGCCTTACCAAAAGATTTATCATCCTGGGATGGATGCGGAATGGCTTCCCACACAGACTCCTGCTCCCCACGCTGGAACGTGTTCACATAGGTAGCCGTATGTGATGGATTCAACAGGTTACCATACCCATACCAGTCATCCACATCGACCAGCCAGTGCATGAGATAGGTCTGATTGTCACCATAGGTCGCCTTCAGTTCAGCATCAATTGGGTCTTTACCCGCTGCATACTGACCATTAAGTTGCGATGGATATTGATCAGGGAAAGGTTTTTCCGCTGCATACGTAGCAGGACTGTTCGGGTTATATGAGCTCATCGTAGGCTGCTCTTCCTTGCCGTCACCTTCGTTGACCGGGATAATGTATTTCTCCATACTGTCCCAAGCTGCTTCCAATTGGGACCAATCTCCCGTGTAGTGGCCATACATGGTTTCCAACCACAGCCAGTAACTGTATGCCTCGGACGTCGTCATATGACCATAATCCGGGGCCTCACTCAACAGTGTCTCAATGGAATGATACGGTAGACCCTCTGGCGAAAAATATCCGTTCGCCGGATCTTTCAACTGATCATATAATTGCAAAAACCGAACTTCATTAATGCTGTCTGCCTGAATCTCAATGGCCTGATCTGCGGCATGTGCTGTTTGCGGCCCTGCCCAGAGTCCGGTGTATCCGGTCAACATGACGGTTCCCGCCAGCATGGCTGTTAAACTTTTTTTCGCAGCTGATTTCAACATGAATATATACCTCCCTGGAATAATGGAAATTGAATATAAGTGCTGTTGGTCTGCCCATGCTGCTCTTTGGCTGATGATTCAGCCAGTTACGGCTCCAAGCCCCATACTTTGGTGTTTCCCTGATACCCGGTTACCTTGTTCCATGCGGCAAAAGCCGTCTTGGAAGCATCATAGGAATAATCATTACTTAGATCGAAATTGCTCCAGTTATTTTTGGAAAAGCGTGCCTGAATCACGCCGGTCTCTGCTCCAGCGGCCAAACTGCCTGCTCCTGACTTGAAGCTAATCTCCAGATACGTATCTGCGGTACCCTTCGCCGGATTCACTGCGACAAATGTACCTTCAACATTGGCCGTGCCCATCTCGGCATAATCACACCAGAAGGTCATTTGATCCGCACCATCCTTGGTGAAATAATATCGGATCTTCACGGTACTGAGATCAATCGCCTGTGTTCCGGTATTCTTAACGTTGAACTGCGGAGTCACCGCATTACTTGAATTCCCGGACCCACCGCTGCGGTACTGCACTTCGAGTGTACCGGTCGTCACCGGAGGTGCAGAAGGCGTCAGTGCCAGGACATTGGACAGTGTCTGTCCGTTCGCATTCATGGCTGCAATCCGGTAATTGTACGTGGTGCCATTCAGCGCTGTTGTATCGGTGTAAGTCAACACGGACAATCCGGTTGCCACATCAGCATACGTCCCACCTGCCACCGAACGTTGTACCTTATAGCTAGTAGCGCCCGAGGCTGCTGTCCAAGTCAGGACCGACTGCGCATTACCAGCTATCCCACTTAAAGTCAGTGCTCCCGGCACCGTCGAAGCTGCTTGCGGGGTAGCCGACACCTGCACAGAACCCGATGATTCCCCTGCTGAATTCACAGCAGTCACTACATAATAATAAGTCGTCCCGTTGGTCAGTCCCGTGTTTGTGTAGGTCAATCCATTAACCCCTGTCGCAACAGTTGTATATGGTCCTCCACTCACCTCGGAACGTTTCACCGTATACGATTCGGCCCCGGATACAGCGGCCCAGGTCAGGTTAACCTGACTGCTTCCCGCTACAGCCTTCACGCCAGCAGGTGCGCCTGGAACCGTGACTGGTGCCACACCAGGCTCCTGTCCATAGACCTTCACCCCTGCATCATAGACTGGAAGGTATACGCTCTTCACAGGATTGCCTGTAGTCAGCGTCTGGAACGAATGATCATTGCTTGCGTTCCATGCACCCTGCGGGCCTGTAATGCGGAACTGTACTTCTTTGCGATAATTCCCTTCCCCACCTGGATAGATCTTCGTATTACCAAAGTTCGCCGTAACGGCATAGATATGCTGGGCTGCATTCACCACAACGGGTTGGGATACCGTCGCCCCCTCCGTATAGGAGGTTGTCACTTGAACGTCCGATACCGTACGTCCGGCAGCATACACTTCACTCAAATCCAGGAAATATTTAAAAGACAGTTGATCTCCCATTTGGGCAGGCCAAGCGGAACGATTATTAAGCTGTGCCCGGATTTCCGTATAATTGGAACCGGATGATTTGATTGCAGCTTCCACAAAAAACTCATCACCCTTAACCTCAGGTGCAGGGAAGTTCGCAAGGGGCTGATGATTCTGACCAAATAGCAAATTCATCTTTGCCAGTGCGCCGGTAAAACCAGCATTGTAATCAGTTGCGACCTCATTACTCACGTAATCTCCGATATCATCGGTATATCCATCCGATGCATCCGGGCCACCGACCATGGCACCATACAGAATGTGGCGATGGTTAGCCGGGATATCTTCGTTATTCAGCCATGAACCGTGAGCGGTCCGATGATGCGGATGTTGAGGTGCATTTTGCCCATATCCGACCACATAACTGCTCTGACGCGGATTATCGCCCAGAATATAATTCATCTGTGAGACAGCAAAATCCTGATATCTTGACTTTTTCACAGGATCACTGACCCAGTCGGAGTATACAAAAGAAATAAAGGATGCATTCGCTGCATATCGGAGCGAGCCCCACTGATCCAGCCACGCCAGACCTCCTGGCGTATACTTGACTCGTGTCCCATTGACTCCAACCGTCCAATAATCCAGATTACGCTCAGTCGACTGAATAAATCTCGTCGCCTCCGGCATGTTCAAACTGGATGTAATTCGGGCAAGCAGGATCTGGGCACCATAATGTTTACTGTCCCAACCTTGTGTCCAGGTATACGGCCAATTGGCTGAGCCTCCGCTAGAAGACCAACGGTCCGTAGCTGCAATGGCTTTGGACAAGTAAGCGCTATCATTAGTAGCTAAATAAAGCCATGCGCCACCCCATGCCAGCTCGTCTTCGTATCCTGTCCACGAGTTATAGAACGCTGCGGCATCCGTGATACAATCGGTGTATTCCCCACGATACATATCTGCAAAGTTGTACAGCTCTTTGGCATGTTGAAGCAGTCTGGCCGAATATGCCGGATCATCATCTGCAAATACAATCGATGACGCTGCCAGCGCTGCAGCAGTTTCTGCCGCCAGATCACTGCCCGGGCATGAAGCATCAATCTTGAACGAAGGACGGTTCATCTGCATAACTTCTGCGGGTCCCCACCAGGCATGGTCGGTATTGCCTGCCCCCACTTGTCCCCATAATTCATTTGGTTTAGTATGCGCTTTCATAAAATAGTCGGTCGCCCATCGGATATTATCCTTGATCTCCTCCAGTTGTCCGGCCTGATCATATCCGTCACTGTATTCCACGACAGACCAGGCGAGCATCGTTGCGGAAGCAGCCATCGGAAAACCAAACTTCACATGATCTCCGGCATCATACCATCCTCCGGTCAGATCAACGCCTACATCAGCTCCATCCTGCATGCCCGAATTACCGCGCCATTCGACCCGATTACTGGCTGGCAACGGACCCGAACGCTGTGCCTCATAGAAATAAATGGCCTTTTGCAGTGCTTCAGCATAGTTCTGATTTCCGGCGGCCGCATCCGCCTTACGAATTCCTGTGCCCATCGATAAACTTCCTGCCAGTAGTCCTGCCGATAACGCGATCATAGCGACTCGTCTCCACCAGCTCCCCTTCATGTTCAACTATTCATCTCCTCTTCATCAATATTCCGTATGCATTACTCTGGACTGCAAGTTTATATCTCTCCTCCCCATGGTGTATTTGAGTGTAAGTTCCACCATTAATTACCATTATAGCCGTTTGTTTCACCAGCTATATAAGCGTTGGTGACTTCTGAAATAACATTGTTGTGACCTGCTCTGCGTCAAGCGACAAAAAAAGCTGTTTCTCTAACGCATATGCGCGTTAGAGAAACAGCTTCTCGCCCTTGCTGTAATCGAAACCACAGATCGAGTGGTATTCTGACCATCTCATCAGTATGTTTCTGTACACCTTAGGTGTCAGAACATCTTATTGGTTACACTTTGAACTTGTTAATCTGCTCCTGCAGTTCTTCGGCCATTTTGGATAATGAACCTGCGGATGAAGCAATCTCTTCCATCGAAGCCAACTGCTGCTGAGTTGCGGCAGATACATTATGAACCCCGCCCGCTGCCTCTCCAGCAATGTTGGAAATTTGACTTACATATCCTACAACCTCAGTTGTACTCGCCGACATTTCCTCTGAACCTGCAGACACTTCCTGGATTTCACCCGCAACTTTGTTGACCGCATCCGAGATCTGCTCAAACGCTTGTCCTGCCGCAGTAACCATCTCGATTCCTGCTTCTGTCTCACTGCTGTTCACTTTGACTGCCTGAACAGCATGATCCGTATCTTTCTGAATCAATTGAACCAGATCCGTAATTCGTTGCGCAGATGTAGAAGATTCCTCAGCGAGCTTCCGCACTTCTCCCGCAACTACGGCGAAACCACGTCCATGCTCTCCTGCTCGTGCGGCTTCAATGGCTGCATTCAGTGCAAGCAGATTGGTCTGCCGGGCAATGTTGTTGATTACCTCGGTGATGGTACCAATCTCTGCTGAACGTTCCCCCAGCCCTGTAACCAATTCTGTAAGCGAAGCAATGGAATTTCGAACAGAACCCATCTGTTCAACCGCTTGCTGAATAATCATATTTCCTTCGGAAGATTGATTCGCCGCATCTACAGCAGATACGGATACACTCTGAGCAAGCTCGGCAATCTGCTCTGATCCAAGAGCCATCTCATTCATCGCCTGTGAAGAGCGCTTCACAATATCCACCTGATCCGACGTGCCTACAGCCAGTTCCTCAACCGTTTGGGAAATCTGTTCCGAGGCTTGAGTATTTTGCTCTGCACTTGCAAGAAGCTCCTCCGATGAAGCCGCTACCTGTTCCGAAGTCATTGATACTGATTCAATCATGGAGCGCAAATTGCCACTCATGGTATTGAAGGAAGCCGCCAGCATTCCCAATTCGTCTTTGTTCTTGAGCACAATCGTCTCACCCGTGAGATCACCATTGGCAATAGCCATGGCCGCTTCATTCATCTTTTTGATTGGACGTGAGATGATGCTTGCAATGAAGAATGCAATGAATATCGCAACCAGGAAGGCAAAAATCGTCACTGCCAAAATCACATTAAATGTATTCTCCGCCATCACGACAGACTCACCCGTTGCGGCTTGCGATCCTTCATTACCTAAAGTGATTAACTTGGTGATAGAGTCGTTTGCTGTGTACCACATTGGATAGGCTTCAGTGTGCAGTCTACTTGCTTCTTCATAGTTATTTGCAATACCGAATTCTATGAATGCTGGCATTTTCTCCACATAAGCATCATAATTCGTACTGAAATCATTGTAGAGCTTCATCGCTTCATCATTGCTCTCAATGAACGTTAGCAACTGTTTACGCTCATCTTCAATCTTCGTGAGGAGCAACTTTAACGCTTCATTCACCTTGACGTTTTCTTCTTCGTTTTGTTCAACGATAATCGCCAGCGCCAATCGTTCTACGTCTGATACGTCACCATTCATCAAGCCCAAGAGGCTTACACTCGGCATCCAGGTCTGATCCACATCATTAGCTTTGTTTGACATTTGATGGATCTGGACTAACGCATAGACGCTTACAACAACCAGCAGAGCCACCACGATTAAAAAACCAGTCAGTAACTTGCCTCGAATCGTTAACTTGAATATCCCCAACTTATTCCCCCGCGTGTCTTCCATGTGTCCCACTCCTCAACTTAGCGCATAAACTAATGCATATGAATAATATATCGTCACCTCTAGTCATGAATTGTAGATGTTAGAATTCAATTTCTAGAAATTTCATGTAACTTCGAAAATAAAGCAAAAAAAGTCTCCCATCTTTGGCAGAACCAGAGATAAGAGACTTCTTTCAATAATCTAAACTACAGCAACTTCCCCACACATCGCTTTCAATCGCTAACGAAAAACACGTCGGTGTATGTTAATGAAGAAGTCGGGAATCGACTTGGTATAATTTCGGGTTGTAATCAGAACCACACTAAGCAGACTTCCGAGAATGAATCCTCCCAGAATATCTCCTGGATAATGCACACCAACATATACACGCGACACCCCTGTCAACACAGCGAGTAACAACATCCATAACCCGAAGCGACGTCCAATAAAGAATGAAGCAGCCGCTAGAGCAAATACAAAGGAAGCATGTTTACTTGGAAAAGAAGGATCAGGTACATGGGCAACCAGCTGATGCACAGTCCCTTCTACAAAAGGTCTTGGATGACCGACCGCTGGTGATATCCCCCATTTGGCCAGAACTAGCGCTACAATGGAAGCCACACAGGCATAAAAAACAATGCGTTGTTTCGATGGATCGCCAAGAAACCATACGATAACGAGCAGTGCAATCATGACCCAAACCGCATACTCGGATGATGTGATCATAAACCAGTCCAGAAACGGTATTTGGTCTGCAAACTGATTAATCCAATTAAATAGTGATTGATTCATAACTGGCTTTCAATACCCCCATTACACAAAACAAGATTATTTTTTACATAATAAATATACACTAACTATTTGTCAAACAATCCTCACATTGACCGAAGTTACGAAATCAAAGGGGACATTTTGCTTTCTTTTTGTTAAACTAATCTGGGTTACATATCAGTTCAATCATAGAAAGGTGAAGATTATGCTTAAAAAATGGTTATGGGGTACAGCCCTGACCCTGGCACTTGCGATTACAGGTGTCGTTGTATATTACGGATATTCGATTGTTCATTTTGCCAATAGCATCTCCACGGCTTCCGGGACTTCATCCAACTCGTCCTCTTCCGGCACAGACAGCGATTCAGACACACCATCTACAACGATTCCCAGATGGGAGGGCCAGGAACGGGTGAACATTCTGCTCCTTGGTGGAGACTCAAGAGGCGACGATGCAGGACGCTCAGATTCCGTCATGGTCGCTTCCATTGATCCGGTCACCAAGAAAGCCCATCTATTCTCCGTACTGCGTGATACCTATGTAGCCATTCCAGGGCATGGCAAAAGCAGACTTAATGCAGCCTTTTCCTACGGGGGTGCGGAGCTGACCAAACAAACTGTCAGTGATCTGCTCGGTATTCCCATTCAGCATTATGTCTACACAGACTTTACAGGTTTCATGGCACTCGTTGATGCGGTAGGCGGTATTGAGATTGACGTGGAGAAAGACATGTATTACACCAGTAAAGCTGATAAACATATGTACGACATTGACTTGAAAAAAGGGTTGCAGCATATGGACGGCAAAACCGCCCTGCAATATGTTCGGTTCCGGCATGATGCCACCTCGGATTTTACCCGCACCGAACGGCAGCGGATCTTCATGACCGAGCTGGCCAAGAAAATGCAGAGCACCACTTCGCTTTTCAAAATCCCGGATATCCTGGAAGCCATCGCTCCCTATATTGAGACAGACCTTAGTCCAACCCAGATGTTAAAACTCGCATCACTTGGCTTCGATATCCATGCGAACGATATCGATCAGCAGCAGATTCCACCGAACAAACTACTCACCAATGAACTGGTCGGCTCAGCTCAGGTGCTGGGTGTTGATGTGACCAAACTCCAGTCCTACATTCAGCAACTTTTTGAAGAAGATGCCGAGTCCTCAGAGACTCCATCATCAGGGGAACAGAACTAAAACAAGCATGAGATATATCAACAGAGAAGACGGCTGAAGCCGTCTTTTTTTGGTACCTATTTTCTCCATTTAATGCAGCCTTAATGTTTAACGGGTACCCTTATATGATGAACTCCGGTTCCTGGAGGGAGGATTACGTGTGAAAAAACCGCGAATAGCAGAATGGACCGAACTGCGGGGCATTGCCTTTCTGGCAATCGTTATGCAGCATAGTATCGCTGAGTATATCTATCGCGCTGATATTGAACAACCGGATTCCATTATGCTGACCATGATTTATCATCTGACCCGATTTGGTACGCCAACGTTTGTATTTCTATCGGGTGTAATGTTGTTTTACCATCATCGTAACACCAAACCGGAATATCCTCGCTTCATTCGAAAGCGATTTGGCGATATCTATATGCCGTTTGTTGTATGGACACTGATCTACTGGCTGTCTGTCCGTATCTTCACCCCCGCGTTCTGGCTTGCAGGCATACCGGATTTTCGCAGTCTGATTCGTGAACTGTTTGTCCCGCAGACGGGATATCATCTCTGGTTTGTCATTATGGTGTTTCAGTTCTATATTCTGTTCCCCCTGTTCTGGACAGGAGCAAAAGCCATCCAGAGTCGTATCCAGAACGCCTCACGTTTCACGCCCATGCAAATCATTGTGGCACTCATTGTCTTGGCAGCTTCATTCTACGGCCTGCTTATGAAATGGTCCTACTATAATATGGGGGGCTGGACAGAATCCATGTCTGAGCCTTGGTCAACGTTGCTGCAATATCGCTCCTATTCATGGGTGATGTACTGGTTCTACTTTTTACTGGGTGCCGTATGTGCCTGGTCAGTGGATAGCTGGAGGAGTTGGACTACGAAGGTACTGCCATGGACGATCTGTCTGTTTATAGGGATGTATATATGGCTTGGTTACGATGTGCTGCGCGGTTCCGGGGATGTTGTTAATCTGAATATCTCCACCTATCTGAAACCAACCACATTCCTGATCATTATGGCTCAAATGCTTATGATGTATGGTTTCCTTGTACTGATGCAGGGCAAAGATACACGGTTTCAGCGATTGCTAGCCTGGATTGGCCGCTATTCATTTGGTGGATATCTGGTTCATGCACTGGTGATCTACGCGATCGCTTATGTAACCAGACCGCTTCAACTCAGTGGATGGCATCTGCCTGTAACGTTGCTATCGTTCCTTGTAACGGTTGGTATTGCTCTTGCAATCAGTTGGGTATTATCCAAGCTTCCTGGCTCACGTTTCACGGTAGGGTTAATGCGCAAACCACGTTCAACCCCCAATCCAACAGCTGCTGTGGACAAAAGAAACTCACCTGAGCGAACTCCGTCACCCGGCGCAACTCGCAGTCCGGGAACGAGTAAGCCGTTTTAAAATAAAAGAAGAGCGTCCCCTTATGGAGACGCTCTTCTTTATTTCACTTCACTCGAAGTTGATCGTCCAGGAACAGGTTCCTGGGGACCCGGGGCTGGATGCACGTTGCCCTTCTGATTCACAAATCTCTTCAGATCACCCGTTAATTGTTCCTTCAGCTTGTCCACCAGCTGCGTTTCGCTAATGCCTTTTGCCTGAGCAATCTCAGCCAGAGATTTCCCTCCCTGAAGTTGCTCGTGCAATTGAGCAGGCGTGACTCCAATAAACCGGGCAATTTCGCCCTTATCCACCATGGAACGTTTGCCATGGTGGGCAAATTCACGCCGTAAATCACGAAGTGGGGTATTGATGACCTTTTTCAACTTGGTATCCATGTCCGCCTTCGTAGCTGCAGCTTGTTCCTTGGTGAGACAACCTTCGTCTACGGCTTGATCCAGACGTTGCGCCAATGTAGGCTTCAACTTCTGCAATAACTGCTCCTCACTAAGTCCCTTGCGCTCTTTGGCAATCTGGGACAACGTCTTACCCAGTTCCATCTGTGATTTCAGATCCCGAAGGCCAATCCCAAGCAGGTCTGCCGTTTCACCAATCATAAACAAACCGTGTCCTGCCTGCATGCATGGCTTCGCTTGTTTGCCTGAGGAAGTAGCGCTAGACGCATCTTCATGTTCCTCAACTCGAAGTGCTGGATCAGCAAATGCCACAAGTCCTGTTGCTGCTGTTATGACTACGGCTGCCAATCCGGCTGCCATCCATGTTTTCCATTTCATTATCATTTTTCTGCCGCCTTTCCGATGTCGAAATCCTGTGCCTTCCTAGTTTGAGCCTAAAATCCACTTTTTTATGCCATAAAATACAAAAGTCATCATTTTTCTCACAATTGATCACAAAAAATCCTATTTTTTTCATTTTATTTCCGCTATAATGAATGTAACTTCATGATCTATATCAGTTGAACAGTCCTGGACCACCTTATCGCAGGAAGGACGATATGTAATAATGCGGAAAGATTGGTTAGATCCGTTTAGATCCGATCTGGAGGTCGTGTTTGCTTCAGCGGAACAACTCGTACGGGAATATCCCGAACCCTTGTCAGGACATGCATTAGAGCAGCTTCGTTCGGTTAATCCGCTGTTACGAGATTCGGGACACAGTTACATCGGGTACATCATTCCACTTTGGATGCAACACTCAGATAAACTACCCGCAGAGAAAGCACACCAATTAAGTACAGCCTGTCTCATTCACATGTTATATTTTCTGAATCAGGACGACGTGATGGATGAACAACCGGAGAATGCCACATTGAAGTTATCTCTTGGTAATCTATACTACATGGATGCACTTCAATCTTACTCGGAATTATTCGATCCTTCCTCCACGTTCTGGGTCTATTTCAGACAATATGTAGTGGATTGGGCCGTGAGTGTTACGGGTGAGCATTCCATTGATTTTTTCCAACAGAATCCTTTGTTGATTGCGCAAAAGGCTGCCCCTCTGCTCATTGGAGCTACTGGTGCACTGCTTCTGCTGAATCAGTCCGACCGGATCATCCCTGTGTGTTCTGCCATCAACATCACACTCATGACCCTCCAGATGACCGATGACTTCACAGACACGCAACAAGATGCTGTGCATGGAAACTACAACAGCTACCTCTCCCACATATCCGCAGCACTGAATCACAACTATCCAGTTCATCCTCTAAGCGACCGTATACATGACAATGTATACAATACACAACTCATGAACTCTTACGTAGACATTGCTTATCACTATGATCGTACACTAACATCGTCTAACTTAGGAATATCGCATCTTGAGGCGTTTAATTCTTATTTATGTAGCACTTTAGTACAAGCTATTCAGGACATTACACAACGGAAGAAACGGCTCCTCCAAGGCGGGTTTCATCACTGGATTAGCGAGCAACAGTTGGGATTCTGAGCATAAGGACTAAGCTGGTTCAGTTTAATTCTAAATATGAAGGGAATGTTGACGATGATGGTATCAGAGAAAACGTTGCATGAGGATATTATTGAAAAGGCCTGGACTGACGAGCACTTCAGACAACAATTGCATTCCAATCCGAAGCAGGCGCTTCGTGAAGCGTTCGGCATCGTAATTCCGGAGCACATTCAGGTACGTACTGTTGAGGAGCAGCAAAATGACTATGTGCTTGTCATACCTCCCAATCCTTCCAAAGTAAATTATGATGTGAATTGCGGACCTTGGAGAAGTTAATTCGGGTTGAGCTAATCTTGTAGGTAAGAAATCAGGGGTAGGAACAAAAAAGCCGCAGTATCCTTCTGTGAGTTCGTCATTCGACGAACTCGGCAAAAGATACAACCGCTTCTGTTCCTACCCCTTTGGTGCTTGTAAAGCTGATCTGTCCTTGCATCGCTTCAACAATTCGGAATGTCACCATCATGCCCAGGCCTGTGCCTTTGATTTTATTGGAGAAATAAGGCTCGCCCAACCGGGAGAGTGCTTCCTCGTCCATCCCTTCTCCGTTATCCCTGACATGCACCTTAATCATTCCATCCTGCTTGTACGCCCAGATATCAATCTGGCCTTGTCCCTGAAAAGCTTCAATACTGTTCTTGATAATATTGATAAAAGCCTGCTTGAACTTCGAGGAATTGCCTCGAATATATAGATCTGGCGGAATGTCGGTGGTGATTTTACCACCCTCCAGATTAGCCATCGGTACAAGAATGCCTTCAATATGATTGAATTCATCCGAAATATTGAGCGAGATAATATGGTCAAACTCAGGTTTGGCAAAGGTAAGAAAATCCGTTATGATGCCCGAAGCCCGATCAAGTTCTTCCAGTGCAATACGCACATACCCCTTATTTTTGTTGTCTTCCTGCTCTGTCATAAGTTGCAGAAACCCTCTTGTCACCTGAAGTGGATTTCGTACTTCATGGGCAACGGAAGCAGCCAATTCGCTTATAATCTCCATCTTCTCGGAACGCTGCAACTCATTGTTGAACAACTCCAGTTCCTTGGAATACTCTAGAACTTTAGTATGTTTTTCGGCAAAACGACTTCCGAGAATGGCAATCAACGAGATCACAAATGCAACCATGGACCATTTCCACCATAACAGATGATACGTCCCACTCCGCTGATAATACCACAACAGTTCAGCCACACTGATCAAGGCAAATGTACCAAATCCCGTCGCAAGCAGCATAGCTTCCCGATTTCGTTGCAGCGCTTTGGCGATGGTACCCACCAGCAGGATCGTCAGTAGAATGACCAGCACAATGCCAACCACACGCTGCACGAGCAGATTGTATAGGATCTCCCATTGCCCACCTGAAGTAACATAGATAAATAGAGAGAACACAGCGATAACTGAATATATGAATAGTATTTTTCGCAGTTTGGTGAAGATTCCATGCAGTCCTGGCCCGATAATCTGTTCAAAAAAATAACATAGCGCTGGCATACCCAGCAGCATCGCCAGATCAAAGACTACGGAATACAAGTCACCATATACCTGATAGAACGTATACAAAAATTGCGAGTACGTGATGATCATCGTGCCGATGGAACCCATCACGATGCATAGCGAGATCCATAATCCCTTATGGAATTTGCCAAGGAAGAACGTACAACTCAGCATCGTAATCGCTGTGAAAACAAAGGTCGCGCCCAAAATCACATCAATAAGTCCGTTATGAATATATTTCTCCTGTAACGCGGCATAAGGTCCAACCTGAACAGTACCTTGTATCCCCAGACGGCCTTTTTCATTTTGTGACCATACATAAAGCGTGTCACCTGAATTTTCGCTGGATAAGGGCAGCAACACAGCATTATTATCATAATTGTAATGATAGTTTTCGTAGACCTTGCGGTCTTCCAGATAAACAACAATATGATTGCCTTTAATGTTCTCAAATCGAATGGCTGAACTTTCCTCACTCAACTCAGGGATGGTCAGGCGAGTCCATAAAGAATTCGATCGATCCGTATTGCTATACTCTAACTTATCGCTGCCTTGCTTTTCCCATATCTCGTCTGCTCCCTTAACCTCACTGATGAACCCTTGATCGTCAACGTTCCCCCATTTTACTTCCCACCCTGTAATGGATACAGGTTGCTGAACCGCTCCTGTAGTTGCAAAGACTATCCCATGTGGCATGCCTAGAATAATCAATACACTCATCCATAAGATGACGATAGCTTTGGGCACATTTTTCATTCACAGCACCTCAAAGTTCTAATTTTCCCTATCTTAGATTCTCTCATTTATCATTCGCCACCGTTTGTCACGTCACCTTCTTGAGATAAAATTAAATTTCACATTTAAGTCGATTTATAGTCTTATTTCCATTTTATTGTTAAAGTTATCCGGTTAATCACGCAAGTCTTCGAACTGGTTCACTATCATTTCCCGTTCTTTCTGTTCAACTTGACTGCGAAATTCAAGCCACTGCTCTGTCTCCTCATCATCATAGATGGTCCATATGTCGGAAAAAAGGAAATCCCGTAACTGTACAACTTGCCCGGACCATATACCGCCTACCCAAAACAAACCATCCGGACGACGGATGACGGTACGGGAGAACCCGGGTGTGGACGCCTTTTGTCCGATACGGATGCGTGTGATCATATTGCCCAGTGTGAACCAGTCCACATGAAATTCCTCCCTTACATATTCAAGCTTAATCATAACATAGGCAAAACAGGAAAAGCTGTAAAAACGGTGGCTGCGATTCAATCCTTTGCTCCGGGTGTAATGGTTTCTCAAAGCAAACAAACACGCTAAGGAGATGATTACAATGAATGAGCCACATCGTACGGTTGAGGTGGAACATAAGGATGTTCAGCATAAATCGGATTCAAGTATGGTCGCTTCCACATTTATTAAATATGCCGCATATATCATTATCTTTTTTGGATTCTTATACTTCTTGGTTAAATATGTATTCCCCAAATTCTAAGGCATTCATATCGTAGTGAACACCCGGAGATAATAACCTGTGCAAGATTACAACACTAGCGCTTTGGGTAACTACGGGGTAAGAAGTTTTGGACAACCGACAATGAAAGGAAGTGTTACTCATGTCTGACAAACCAATTAGTAACGAAGAGAGCGACCGCTATTATGACCGTTATCAGAGGTCCCGCGATATTCCCCCAGAGACGGAAGTCCCGGAAGGCGATATGGATACCTTTGATGAAGTTTCCGGCAGACGGATTGTAACGGAAGATTCGGATCTGGCACCCGTAGCCGCAGCCGCTGTGGACGAGCCGGAATTGGATTCACGTTTGGCTGAGACACCGCTGGAATCTGTACCTGATGCAGATCTTCTGCAACCGAACAGTCCGGTTGATCCTGCTGCACCCGATCCGGATGCGTTGCATGGTACCGATCTGCTTAATGGTGCTGGTGCAGATGCCAAACCAGAGAACGACATTCCACCACGCCATTAACGGCTGTTATGACATCCTGAATGAGGAGGTGCATACACGATGAAGGAAGATCGCCAAAAGCATGTGCATGAACCGGATAATCTCGTGACCGAACGAGATATTGACCCGGACTTCGGACTATTCACTGAGGACTCCTTCCCCGAAGCACTTGAGGATGAGGATCAACGTGATGCGGTCGAGCATGCCATTCCCAAAGAGAAGGCTTCTCGTAAGCCCTCTACGGATGACTAACTTATATAGATCCGTAGTAGACTTAAAAAAGATGACGTCTGTAATTTCACAGCGTCATCTTTTTTGTTACCTGTAAGTTCACTTACTCTTAGTGATTCAGCATCATCGCTTAGCGGGAACCTTACTTGCCACGGGCAGTTTGTGATCCAATCCTGACCACTTCGCTACAATCGCAGTGATGATCAATGCCACTCCATTAATAATAAATATCCAGCGTATCGGCAGCCAGCCCCCAAGTACACCACCAATGATCGGCCCTGCCATCGTCCCGATCTGGGCAGCGGACTGATTCAGGCTAAAGGCCCTGCCCCGGAAACTCGATGCGGTAGCCTGCACAATCATGGCGTTAATTGCCGGAAATACAGCCGCAAAGAATAAACCATACACAAATCGTAAAATGCCGAATGCGATATAACCTGTTGTAAAGAACTGCAGAAGATTCCCTACAGCCCCACCAACCAGTCCAATAATCAACACTTTACCGTATCCAATCCTTGAACCAATCTTGCCCCACCGCGGCGCCATAATAACGGTTGCTACCCCCACCGCTGAGAAAATAATACCCGAGCTGAGTGAGGCACGATCCGGCTGAACGCCCATCTCCATCACATATACCGTCAATAGTGGCTCCAGAATCATGACGGAGAACGTACATATACCCATCATGCCAAGCACCGTCATAAACAAACGATTCGCTCTCGCTTCACGAATGTCATCCATGACGTGGGAACGAGCTTTGTTCCGGTTGAAGTTCTCTTCTTTTACCCAGAAGGTTGCGATGATTGCTGATACTAACACAACAATAGCTGAAAACAAAAATGCATTCCGGTTGCCATAATAATGACTTACCACGCCACCAATTAACGGTCCAATAATACCACCAGTGGCTCCTGCAGTGGACATAATACCAAGGGCATAACCAGTCTTCTCTTCAGGTGTATTCGTACCTACCAGAGCAATCGCTGCCGGAACAAACCCTGCAAGCAGACCCTGAAACAATCGAACAACAATCAGCGAATACGGGTCCTGCACGAAATAATTGATTAAATACAAGACGGCAAGGCTGTATCCCGACCGGATCAGCATGGGCTTGCGTCCGTATTTATCAGCCAGGGATCCCCAGAACGGAGACACGAGTGCACTCGCGAGAAACGTAATGCCAAATGCCAGTCCTGACCATAACTCCAGGTGATCACGAACCCCCAAGTCAGCACTTAGAAACAGGGGCAGAAATGGAATCGAGATCGAATACGCGGTGCTACAAAAAAATACACCAATCCACAATATGACCAGATTGCGCTTCCACGAGAAGTTCATATACCCGCACGCCCTTTCCGTTACTGACGCCGGGACTGCCGTGTATTGGAGCGGACGGAACAGACCCGTACGTCCCGATGCGGAAGCATTTCCCTTATTTTACACCCATCATTCCACGAAGACCATCCCTTGTTCACCACAAACACATGTATTACATTGCCATCCTGTCCACAAAAACGGTATGATAGTTGGGTAAATATCCAAATATGATTTGGAGAAAATATATAATGCAGAGATGCAAGGAGGAACGTTTTCATGTCTTTACAGTGGAAAAAAAACACAGTAGTTTCGCTGGTTCTCGCGATGCTGCTTATCGTCATTAGTGGTTGTGGACGCCCTTCGAATGGCGCTACAGAAACACCAGCTCCAGTTGAACCAACGGGTCCAAATCCGATAGCTACCATTGAAATGGCCGATGGACAGAAGATCGTCATTGAGCTGTATCCCGAAATTGCACCCAATACGGTGAACAATTTTATTTCACTAGCGAATCAGGGTTTCTATGATGGCACAATCTTTCACCGTGTTATTCCAGGTTTCATGATTCAGGGTGGAGATCCAGAGGGCAATGGTCGAGGTGGCCCGGGATATGCGATTAAGGGTGAATTTACATCTAATGGTCACAAAAATCACCTGAAGCATACTCGTGGAGTTATCTCCATGGCGCGTGGGGATAATCTGGATTCAGCCGGATCCCAGTTCTTCATCATGCTCGCGGATGCCGATCACTTGGATAATTCCTATGCTTCCTTTGGTAAAGTAACGGAAGGCATAGAAACTGTGGATAACATTGCTGCTCAGGAAATAGGTGAAGGTGACAAACCCGTTAAGGATCAAGTTATGAAAAAAGTCACGGTAGACACCCACGGTCTGGAATATCCAGAACCGGTAAAAATGCCTTAATGAAGTCTAAACAAACAAAAGCTCTGTCCTGCGCGTATCTCGCAAGGCAGAGCTTTATTTATTGATTTTAATGATAGCGGTTACATATATGACTTTATAAAAAATGACCTCTTCCGGCATCATCCTCAATACATCCATCCCATCAAACGTAACCAGCCGATAATCGCAATCCATAACGGGCAGCTAAAGGCAACACCCCATGCAAGCCCTTTCAGTAAACCACGATTTACTTCCACGAACAACGACTCCTTTCTCCAGGGAATAGTCGCAGTATCGGTAATAGTATATGATTTTATACCCGTTTTCATTCGTCACGCAACCCTCGTTTTCCTGCTTTTGTTCCGCAGATTCATGGAATGCTTTACGGGAACCTGATATACTATGACTACTGTACGATAAATGGAACCTGATTCATGTTTGGAAAGGAGATTTTCCTATGGCAAAATCCAAAAAACGCCCCCCTGCTCCCAAAGTAGCAGCACAGGATAAACCTACAACACTGAAAGATCTGCTAAGCAGTGATGTGCTGGAGAAACTGAAAGCTCAGGCAGATGAGGCGAAGGCTGCCGAAGCGGCACTTAAGGAGCAGGAACGTCAGCAAGCAGAAGAAGCTCGCCAAGCGGAGCAGAAGCGCCGGGATAACGACTTCGAATATCTGCTGAATAACAGCGCTATGGACTGGAAGAAACATAAGTAAACAAAGGCATGACCTAAGGGTGTCTTCTATCACACAAGCCAAAATAATATTACAGCAGACAGATTATGAAGCTGATCTGCTCACAGAACAGGGCCGCATTGCGGTCCTGTTCTTTTTGATATAGATACATATGATTCATCAGTCTTGAGCCGGGTATGTAGAAGTAGAGCGTACAACGATAATCTAACCATACGGAGGGATCAGAGATGACTGAACAACGTTTGGAAGGCAAAGTCGCAATAGTAACTGGAGGTGGATCGGGTATTGGTCAGGCTACGGCTATTCGTTTCGCCGAACATGGAGCCAAAGTGTACATGCTGGATCGTACACCCGAAACTGCCGAGGAAACGAAGCAGATTATTGAAAAGGCTGGCGGAGAAGCGTATGTGATCGAATGTGATATCTCCAAACCGGATAATGTGCAGAAGGCGATCAATCAGGCTGCGGCTGAAGCGGGTAAACTGGATATCATATTTGCAAATGCAGGCATTAACGGAACGATGGCCCCGATTGAAACGATGGAAATGGAGGACTGGGACCAGACGATGGAGATCAATATGCGCGGAACCTTTGCAACCGTCAAATATGCCATCCCCCATCTAAAAGAACATGGTGGCAGCATCATAATCACCAGTTCTATCAACGGTAACCGGGTCTTCTCAGGAATCGGATTCTCTGCATACGCTTCCAGCAAAGCGGGACAAACTGCGTTTACCAAGATGGCTGCACTGGAGCTGGCTCGTTATAAGATCCGTGTAAATGCCGTTTGCCCAGGAGCCATCGATACCAACATTGATGATAACACCTACCCGTCGGATGATCTGAAAGAAGTACAGATTCCTGTTGAATTCCCTGAGGGTCACGAACATCCGCTCAAGGGCGAACCTGGAACGTCGAAGCAAGTGGCGAACCTCGTTCTGTTCCTCGCTTCCGATGAAGCCTCCCATGTTACAGGTACACGAATCTATGTGGATGGTGCGGAATCTCTGCTCCGTGGATAACATATAAATAAAAGTTGGCCCGGCCTCATTCAGGGACAACGCCCGAATATCCCGCAAGCGATCTGATCCGTTCAGATTACTGCGGGATGTTTTATATATAGTGAAGAGCATTTCGCATAAATCCAGTGAGCGGTAGAATTCGAATTATGCAAAATGCTGAGAATTATAATACGGGCGGGTGCATGCAAGGATTACCGCTAAACTGCATTGCTTTTACCTTTTTTCACACGATGGTTCAACCAGTCTGGAATGGCAAAGAGCAAAACGTACATTAGCGAGAACAAAACTAGCGCCAGGATCTCTTCCCCAAGGATGTACATGGGATACGGACCTAACATATCTAGCACCGAGGGTGTACTTGGTTTATATCTTAGAAACATGTAATTCGCGTCAAGCATGACATCTACAACGTATACGATTAATGCCGCCACATTCACAAATATCATGGAACCTGCTACAGATCTCCAGCTAGGTCGCAGCTGTTCCACCCAGGTCATGTAGAGTAAAGCCAGAATGATACAGGCATGAGCAACGAAAAATTGAATAAATCGAAAATGTGCATAACCATAACCCAGATTAGGAGTCAGGATCGCCATAAGGGCTCCAGCAATGCCTGCAAACAGCAGCGCAGAATGTAACAGTCGACTGCGTGTCAGTAGTAACAACGCCGATAATAGCAGAGACAGACTGCATAGTTCGAGTGGCAGTGACGTCTGCAGGCTCCATATCCCTCCATACACATACCAGAGCTGCAGCACGATTTCGCAGGCAAACATGATACAGGCCAGAACAATCCGCAGTATGCGGCGTGCCCTCTCTGACCATGATCGAAGATGGTGTCGAAGCAAAAACATCAGTACAATTAATGCTGTAATTACGCTAATCGAAACGATATGTGAAGTGGAGAACAGAACAAACGGCTCTGCATCATAAGGGTCTAGCCATGGTGGATACGCCATGCATCTCTTCTCTCCTTTACAAGGATCTCACCAACATTATCTCTCTTTAATGTTAACTTTTTCATTTTGCCATTGAATGAAATTGCTGTCCAGTTGGAATTCTAAATAAGCATTGTAATTTAAATATCTTTATGTTAAGATAAATTCAGAACCAAAACAAACGAAAAGTTAGTAACTTTCTTAATAGAAATGATAAAAATACAGCACTCAACAAATGTTCAACTGAACATTTACACTATCCCACTTCATCTAGGAGGAATTATTATGCAAATCAAAGGACTTCACCACGTATCCGCTCTAACAGCACATGCCGATCAGAACTATCGTTTCTACACCAACATCATGGGCCTGCGCCTCATTAAAAAAACGGTCAACCAGGACGACGTATCCGTCTACCATCTCTTCTATGGCGATGAAAAAGGTAATCCGGGTACCGAACTTACCTTCTTCGAGATTCCGATGGCCGGACAGACTCGTGAAGGTGTGAACAGCATCTCGGCAACGTCACTGCGCGTTCCAAGTGATGCGGCACTTACGTACTGGCAGCAGCGCTTTGACGAATTCGATGTCTCACATGGAGAGATTGTTGAACGGGGTGGTCGTGCGACGCTCTCATTCACAGACTTTGAAGGACAACGTCTGATTCTGGTCTCGGATGAAAACAATACAGGTGTCGCTGGTGGTAAACCATGGGATCAGAGCCCTGTGCCTGCCGAATATGGCATTGTTGGCCTTGGCCCTATCCATCTTACGGTAAAAGATGCTTCCCTTACCGCTCCGGTTCTTACCGAACTGCTCGGTTTCAGAGCGAAAGGAAGTTACCCTGCCTTTACTTCAGGTCAACCTGATGTACTCGTTTTTGAATCCGGCGAAGGTGGTAGCGGCTCCGAGGTGCATGTTGAGGAACGGAATGACCTTGCCCAAGAGCGTCCTGGACGTGGCAGCGTACACCATGTTGCGTTCCGTGTGGATAACGAAGAAGAACTGAAACAATGGGTGGAACGGGTTCGTAACTTCCAATTCCCTAACTCCGGTTTTGTAGATCGCTTCTACTTCCGCTCCCTGTATTTCCGTGAAGCAAACGGTATTTTGTTCGAACTTGCAACCGATGGTCCGGGATTTGATACAGATGAAGAAATGGAGCATCTGGGTGAATCGCTTGCTTTGCCTCCATTCCTCGAAGGTCGCCGCGCCGAGATTGAAGCCAATCTCAAACCGCTGGATACCGTCATTCGTTAAACCCAAAAACGATTATCACCATGTGTATTCTGGACTTGATCCAGCTACCTCATTGTTGATAATCGTTTTTTTATTACGTCTATTTTATTTAACCAAGTAAGATGTGGTAAGAGGCACAAACAGCGATGAACCTGGATCTTCAGATACAATCTCGACATAGACAGCATCTGTACCTTTAACATCCACATCTAGACTCATCATACCGCTTTCTGGAGTGATATTGAACTTTTTGAGTGTCGCGAGATCCTGATCATAGATATGAATTTCCTGATTCCCTTTCAGCGCGGCAAGTTCCAAGTGCAGAGAAGAATACTTTTTACCCGTATTAATCTGAATATCATCCCCCTGTTTCGCAGGATCATTATGCAGATAAACATCCTTGTAATCCTTGCCTTTATATGTGGTATCCTTAGGATCTTTGGTGTGCCAAGCGGTAGATCCCAGTACGGATGTTCCAAGTGCACTCAGCGTTACTTTTCCGTTGGTTACGGGTGCAGATCCATTCGTTCCGCCAATCAGGACGGAAGAAGTTGCACCGTCATAATTGATTTCAGTTCCAAGCAGTGTTCCAACCGCACGAACTGGCAAATACGTTGTTCCGTTATACGTGATCGGCAATACGGTCTTGCCGTTAGCATCCTTCGCTGTTACGGTCTCGCCATTCAGTTTCAACGTAATTTTGCTGTTTAGATAGGCTTTGATCTGCTCCAACCCTGTTGCTGCGAGCGCACCCGTCCCGATCCCAAGCGTTAATGTACCTACCATCAAACCCAGTACAACCTTTTTCTTCATCAAAATCCCTCCTGAATGTTAAAATGATTTATCCTTTATACATTTAAACGACTAAAGTGATAATGTCAATTGTTTACTGCATTTTTAGTACCCTGTTCCTATTTCCGGGCAGCACAAAACGAGGCTGTATGTCCTGATTTTTTTCAGCCTCGCCCAGTTTCCCACTGTCCGTATACGGAGTAAGGAAGATATTCTGTCAGATGTTCACTTAACTCCACACTTGAGAACTTACAATTCCCGATGCACTACGATATCAACAGGATGATATCAATCAAAAGATTCATAATATTCTTCTTCATACACTTCCATGCTGTACTTCAAATCTACGGCCTTCCACTCGCCATCTTGATACTCATAAGTGAATGTCAGATCACCCGCATACAAAGCCGCACCGTAAGATCCTGCTGCTGATACGACAAGTTGGCCATCCTCCACACTGTAATAGGTTACTCCACCGAATCCCAACTCTTTGTTATACACGCCGCCACTCGTATCTTCCTCGATCCGTAAAGGTTCTGCTTGAACACCATCAACGGCGACATCAACATCCACACGGTCTGCTCTAACCGTAACTTTTGACTTCACATGCTGTTTCGCAATCTCATCCAGAGATTGCATCTTCATCTCTTCCAGCGTTACCGGATTAATGATACGTGCTTGTCCCAAATAAATACCTGTTCCATGACCTTCTGTGTACAAAACAATAATTTCTTTCTGGCCGTCTCCATTCAGATCCAGCTCGTGCACTTCGGGTTTGTAAGACCCGCCTTCTCCCTGCCAATCACTAAATTCTTGCACTTTGCCGTCCACTTCCAAAATCATTCCGTTATATATATATCCTGAACCCTCAACTTTCATAGGGTATAATCTGACGTTCTCATTCTCTGGAGCTACCGAAACGTATTCCTCTTTCACGGGAATGGATTCCTGTGTTGTCTTCGCTGTGTCATGCAGTTTATCTATATTGGAAGCCTCGACCGTTTCAGTCTGGCTGGATTGATCATCTATGTTAAGCTGTTTTTGCGATTCATTCATGGTTCTGGCAGCCGAAGTTGTACTAATCGTAGCTACCGCCAAAATAATCATCAGCAGGATACCTGTCCAAGTTTTCAATATACTGGGCTCCTTTATCTGTTGTGATAATCCTATTATATCTTCATTTATCGCCTGCAAGTTGCGAATTTGTTAATCTTTCATAAAATAATCTTTACAAATTTTCGTTTTCACGAAAGAACGTTCGGCTTTAACCAGAATAAGCAAATTATCATGCCAAAACTGTTCTCCAAAAACAAAAAAAATTCCGAACACAGCTTAAGGCTGCATCCGGAATGCTTTGGTTTTGTCCAATAACCGATCGGTTAATTGTCTCAGTTCTTCAGCCGAGGATGAAATCTCCTCCATGATGGCTGTCTCTTCGTGTGCGGCATCCATAATTCGTCTCGCCTCATCCGAGAACGATCCGGCTTTCCCCTGGATCTTCTTCACATGACCGTGCGTTTGCTCCACGCGACCGGTCTGTTCTGCAATCTTGGAACCGATATCATGCGCACCCTTCATAAATACTTCCACTGTTCCTGTCAGTTCATGCAACGTCTGATCCACAGAGACGGTCCGCTCCGATTCATTAACCACGAGACCATGCTGCTCATGAGACAGTTGGGCTGTCTCCCTGATCCGCTGCTGCACACGACTAATCAGCTCATTAATACGGTGTACCGATTCCTTACTTTCGTCTGCCAGCTTGCGGATCTGCTGCGCCACGACTGCAAAACCAGAACCTTCTTCGCCAGCTCGTGCAGCCTCAATGGAAGCATTCAGGGCAAGTAACCCTGTTTCCTCTGCGATGTTTTTGACAGACTGGGTAATTACTTCGATATCGGAGGCTTCCTTCTCCAGCAACAACATAATATCGCGGGAACGATTGTGCGACTCGGCCAGCTCGTCCATCCCTTTCATCAACGATGAGAAAGTCTGTTTTGTATGATCCACAGATCGTTCCATCTGACCCGACATCTCTGTCATGTCCATGGACTGACTATGCATACGCTGGAAATCGTTCAGCATCTCATCCGCCGTAATCAGAGATTGATGGGAAGTGACCTTCTGCTCTTCTACGCCTACCGCAATATGATCTACCGCATCCGACATCATTTCGATCTGTTCAGCGGCCTGGGTAATCGCTTCACTCAGAGACTGTGCGTTCTGTGAAGTCGTTCTTGTACTGTCTGCAATATCATTTACAATGCTTCGAAGGTTAGATACCATTGCGCGAAAAGCATCATATAATACGGTAAGTTCATCCTGCGTGCGTCGCTGCGGAATTTCGGTTGTCAGATCCCCCGCTGAAACCTGCTGTGCAGCCCGGGACAGATGAACGATTGGACGAGTCAGCCAGCGTGATGCAAACCATCCCAGAATCCCGTTCCAGCATACTCCCATGATTAAAATGATCGATATGTATACCCAATTCGGAATATCTAATGTAATCCAGTCTTTGACAAAAAATATAAAAAAGCCGCTAGTTCCGTAGGTAATAATCGAAATCAGTACCAAACCTGCGACAGTCTTTGCTCCTAAAGTCCATTTCATGTGCACACCCCGTAGTCCTTTTTTCCTATTTTACCAATCAAGTACCAAATATCATGTGATATACATCACTGAAAACGTTCTATTCCCCCCATACTTGCCGTTCATGCATGACTTCTCTACCATAAAGCGCATAATGTATAAGACAAGCTTGGACACTCCCCCCCTTTCTTGAAAATTGAATAATATTCCATTTAATATCCCTAATTTTATTTATTATCGGCACAAGAGGCCAAATGATTTAGATTGGCATCCATTTTGCTTAAATGATATACTGAGTGCGCTTCAGCAATGCTGAAGCCGAACTATTTTTATTGATGCCACTGGAGGCGAACGAGATGTCTACTATGTCCACACGGACGGAGAAAGATTTTATCGGTGAAAAAGAAATCCCGGCTTATGCTTATTACGGAATTCAGACGGTCCGGGCCGTGGAAAACTTCCCGATTACCGGCGTTCCGGTACACCGGGAGCTGATCACGGCTCTGGCTGCGGTGAAGAAGGCGGCAGCCATTACCAACATGGAGTTGAAGATGCTGCCGAGCAAGATTGGCGATGTGATTGTTATGGCCGCTGAAGAAATGATGAAAGGCCATCATATGGATCATTTTATTGTAGACTCCATTCAGGGCGGTGCAGGCACCTCCATGAATATGAATATGAACGAAATTTTAGCCAACCGCGGACTGGAACTGTTAACCAAAAGCAAGGGAGACTACTTCCATTGCAATCCCAATAATCATGTGAACATGTCCCAGTCCACCAATGACGTGGTACCTACAGCATTGCGCATTGCGGCGTACCAACTGTCGGAGACGTTACTCGCTACCATGAAGAGACTACAGGATGCGTTCCGTAAAAAAGAAGTGGAATTCAACGATGTGGTCAAGGTTGGCCGTACCCATCTTCAGGATGCCGTACCTATTCGCCTTGGACAAGAATTCGGAGCTTATGCCCGTGTAATCGGACGGGATATTGAGCGTCTTGAATTCGCCAATCGCCGCTTGCTTACCATTAACATGGGTGCAACTGCGGTAGGTACAGGACTCAATGCCAAACCCGAATATATCGTCAAGGTTACAGAGCACCTGTCTGATGTTACCGGACTACCACTACAAACAGCTGAGGATCTCGTGGATGCAACGCAGAACACAGATGCCTATCTGGAACTTTCAGCGGCGCTGAAGGTATGTGCGGTTAGCCTTTCCAAAATCTGTAATGATATTCGCTTGATGGCTTCAGGTCCGCGTGCAGGATTCAATGAATTGCTCTTGCCACCGCGTCAGCCAGGTTCGTCCATTATGCCAGGCAAAGTCAACCCGGTTATGGCGGAAGTCATTAACCAGGTATCCTTCCAGGTGATGGGGAACGACCATACGATCTGTATGGCGTGTGAAGCCGGTCAATTCGAGCTGAATGTCATGGGCCCAGTTATTGCGTTCAACTTGCTGCAATCCCTGAAAATTATGAATAACGGTATCGATGTTTTCACACGTTATGCGGTTGAAGAGATGGAAGCTAACCGAGAGCGCTGCGAATTAATCATGAAACAAAGTTTCAGTGTGGTTACGGCGTTAAACCCACACTTAGGTTATAATGTGGCGGCTTCCATTGTGAAGGAAGCGCTCAAAACTGGACTTACCTTGCAAGAAATCATTCTGGAACGCGGACTGCTGACACCGGAAGAACTGGAAGAGATTCTTCATCCGGAACAGATGACTACACCAGGGATTGCCGGAGAACACTTCCTGCGTAATATGGAACGTATGTAGGTAATCAGGAAAACTGATGCAGCAACCCAAACACGAATAATTACCAAGAACCCCCGCAGACCGTTCATCCGGTTTGCGGGGGTTCTTTTATTCAGAGAAGATAAGACGCCAGCTATTCGATTAAGCCCACCGTTTACGCTCAAGGGAAGGCAGAATCTGAAGTTCCTCCCTGTACTTGGCAACCGTTCTGCGGGAGATGACAATCCCCTCCTCGGCGAGCAGTGTGGCTAAATGACTATCCGAGTATGGACGCTGAGCCTGTTCCGTGCGAATGATTTCTTTTAATCTACGTTTCACCGCTGATGCTGATGTTTTATCCCCTGACGTTGTACGGATTCCCGAGGCAAAAAAAGCCCTGAGTTCATATACACCGTGCGGGGTCTCAATGTATTTACCGTTCACCGCACGACTTACCGTTGATTCATGCATGCCAATCTTCTCTGCAATAACAGCCAGATTAAGTGGTTTTAGCGTGGATGGGCCTTTGACCAAAAAGTGCTTCTGCTCTTCCATCACTGCCGCCAGCACACGCACTAAAGTCCTGCGCCGCAAGTGTACACTCCGAATGATCGCCCTCGCCTCTACCACGCGGGTAGACCAGATTGTGTCCGGAGCCTCTTCCCTGATCCAGCGGATGCACGCTTCATTCATCGATACACGAGGGTTACCTGCCACATGCAGGCTAAAATGGGCCTCACCGTTACGCAACCCTACGATGGCATCTGGAATAATGTAATGTGGTCGTTCTGTACATCCGATGGATCGACAGGGCTTGGGGTCAAGACGTGTAATATAGTCATAGGCAGTCTGAGCTTCCCGTGAAGTCATGCCTAATCGACTCCCTGTTTTACCTGGGTGAAAAGGAACCAGTGCTTCCAATCCCGCTTCCACCATCCGCTCCGCATACAGCGCAGCCGATGAATCACGTCTAATCTGGAGCAACAGACATTCCTGCAAATTCCGCGCTCCTACACCAGCAGGGTCCAGTGATTGGAGAACCTCCAGTCCCGCTGCAATTTTGCTCATCGGTTGCTCAATTGCTGCTTGCACCTCTGCCAGTTCAACTGTCAGATAACCATCATCATTAACGCACCCTGCCAAATATACTGCCATATTTTCCATTTCGACTGGAAGTGTCATCACTCGAATTTGGGCAATCAGCAACTTTTCCAGGGTAGGTTCTGCACCTCTGACCTGAAGCAGCGGATCGTAGGAATCATACCTGCGCTGGTCCATTCGCCGTGGAATCCGGGGGAGGGGCGCAGCTTGTTCTTCCAGTTCAAGAACTGGATTTTCTTCCGCCGCATCCAGCAAGTAACGAGTCAGATCCTGTCCGGACATCGTTAGCAAATGAAAGGATTGTTTCATCTCCGGCGTGATGGACAGCCGAATACGTTGTTCCTGTACCAACTGAACACCTAACATCCGTTACCCTCCTTATGCCTTCGGCAATAAGCATCTGTGTTTCTTATACGAACAAAAGGATTTGCAGGGATAATAGCATACTATTCAAACGATTGTAAGCAGATTTCAGTCGGATCATGGATAATCTGTTTAGTATTTCTCCGATACCAGCTTCGCCTGTGTAAACAGCAGTAGATAGTCTCTTCCACCTGCCTTGGAATCCGTACCTGACATGTTAAATCCACCAAATGGATGCGTGCCCACCAGTGCTCCGGTACATTTCCGGTTGAAATACAGATTACCCGCAAAGTATTCGCGTCTTGCCTGTTCCAGATGTTCACGATTACGTGAGATCACCGCGCCGGTCAGACCATAGTCTGTATTATTGGCGATATCCAAAGCATCCTGGAAAGATTCTGCTTTGATGAACGCAAGCACAGGTCCAAAAATCTCATCTTGAGCAATCCGGGCTTTCGGGTCCACATCGGCAATTATGGTTGGTTCAATGAAATAACCTTCAACATTCCCTGTCCCGCCACCGTGCACAAGACGCCCCTCACCCTTGCCGATTTCAATATATTCCGTGATCTTTGCATATGCCTTGTCATCAATAACCGGACCGACCTGACTGCCAACTTCAAGTGGACTGCCCATCGTCAGTTTCTGTGTCCGTTCAATCACTTTTTGCAATACTTCATCATATACATCCTTATGAATAATGGCACGGGAACACGCCGAACATTTCTGTCCAGAGAAACCAAATGCCGAAGCGGTAATGGACTCTGCCGCGAGTTCCAGATCACTGTCACTGTCTACTACGATGGAATCCTTGCCGCCCATCTCTGCAATAACCCGTTTTATCCACTTCTGACCTGGAGCTGTACGTGCTGCACGTTCATTAATTCTCAGCCCTACATCTCTGGAACCGGTGAAACTGATAAACCGGGTAAGCGCATGATCCACGAGATAATCACCAACTTCACTACCTGGCCCTGGTAAAAAGTTGACGACGCCATCTGGCAAGCCCACTTCTGCGAGCAGTTCCATAAACTTCGCCGCAATCACAGGAGTTGTACTTGCTGGCTTTAACACCACCGTGTTGCCGGAGACCAGTGCAGCAGAGGTCATGCCTGCCATAATCGCCAGCGGGAAATTCCAAGGTGGAATAACAATGCCAACACCCAGCGGTATATAACTCAGTTCATTATCTTCCCCTGCAATCCGCACGAGGGGCTGGGGTTCACTCAATCGCTGCATATCCCGTGCATAGAATTCCATAAAATCAATGGCTTCCGCTGTATCCGCATCGGCTTCAGGCCAGGTCTTGCCGGCTTCATAGACCATCCATGCGGAGAATTCATGCTTGCGACGGCGCATAATGGCAGCTGCTTTGTACAGATAACGAGCCCGTTCATTCGGATCGGTATATTTCCAAGTGTGGAATGTCTCCGCTGCTGTCTGAATGGCCTTTTCGGCCAATTCCTGATCTGCCTGATGGATCGTTCCGACAACTTGATTCTTGGCCGCGGGGTTCACGGACGTTAACGTGCGGCTGCTTGTTATTTTTTGCCCACCAATAATAATCGAGTATTCCTGCCCAAGTTCAGCTTCTACCTGACGAAGTGCGTCTTCAAATGCTTCCTGGTTCGCCTGGACCGCAAAGGGTGTGAATGGTTCGTTAACAAAAGGGATATTCATCAATGATTCCTCCTTCAGGATGTGGGATTCGCTGGCTGCTCGCCTGAATTATTTTGCATGTTACTCATCACCAAATATATGTAGCAAAATCCGTGCCAACTCCGGTTGGAACTGAAATATTTTTCTTATTAAATTTAACTAAAGAAAGTTCACACTGCCCACTCCGATGACAGAACAACCTTCCAATCGCTGTTATCCCCAGATTTTTTGATTCCTTTTTATAAAGTTAAAATCTCCATGAAAAATAGTAGACCATCACCAAATCTGGCACGTTTCTTGCTTGAATTAAGGATGCACAATGCTGAAGGAGGAGACGAAAATGAGTGTGGGAACGGAAATATATCGCAAAACCTTATTAACCGTGGCAGGCAACAAAGCTGTAGAGAACCTGTCCATTAGATATGGTAAGAAGCTGGCAGGCAAATTTATTGCAGGAAACACCTTGGAAGAAGCTCTCGAAGAGATCCGCATACTCAATAATAAAGGCATTATGGCTACGCTCGATCATCTTGGCGAAGGCATCACCCGCCTGAGCGAAGCGGCATTGTACAGGGATGAGTATGTACGACTGGTAGAAGGCATTGCACGTGAAGGCGTAGACTCCAACGTCTCGCTGAAACCAACCCAGATGGGCCTCGCACTGGACCCGGAAGAGGGCTATCGAAATATCCGGGCCGTTGCCGCACAAGCCAAATTGCATGATCTATTTGTCCGAATTGATATGGAGGATAGTCCATTTACTCAAGCAACGCTGGATATTGTTCGAAGACTGCACTCGGAAGGACTGCACAATACGGGCACAGTCTTACAAGCCTACCTGCATCGCACCGAAGAAGATACGCGTGATATGATTCGGGAAGGCATCCGGCTTCGACTGGTTAAAGGTGCTTACAAAGAACCCGGATCAGTCGCCTATCAGAATACTTCTGAAGTCATTCATCAATTCAAAACGATGATTCGTAATCACCTCGATCAGGGTGTATACACTGCGGTTGCCTCGCATGATGATCACATCATTAACTGGACGAAACAATACGCCAAGGATCGGGGAATCTCGCCGGATGCCTTTGAATTCCAGATGTTATATGGTCTGCGTATGAGCGAACAGGAACGTCTCGCCAAAGAAGGTTATCGCATTCGCTGTTACGTACCTTACGGCACCATGTGGTATCCGTACTATACCCGCCGTTTGGCCGAAAAACCGGCTAATCTCTGGATGGTCGTTAAGAATATGTTCCGATAATTATTCTCCAGCTGGATCAATATATAAAAAAAGACAAAAGAAACCATGTTGCCTCTTTTTTTCTGGGCACATGGTTTTTTCAGTACGAACACTTTACGAGAGAATCCAACCTAGGAACCTCAGTAACGTTATTGCGTCATAAAATGGCTCCAAATTCTGAAAATCGACCAAATCGACAAAATAAAACTTCTTCATATATCCCTGGCTTCTGGATAGAATGGTCTAAACAAAAGTTGACAACTATATAGTTAGGTACCATACTATATTTATGGACAATCAAAACAAATCAACAACTGATATGTACCTCATCCCTTCGTTAGTACAAACGAAGCGTCAGGTTGATCGCTATCAATTAGACGTGGATGCACAAGCCGTGCTTGTCGCATCCAGACTGATGGTAGCAGGAGCCAAACTTGGGCATGCTGCGGAAATCCATTTCTCCAGATTCGGTTTATCTACAGGTCGATATCGTCTGTTGGCAGATCTTGAAGATCACGAAGGGGAAGAACTGCCCTCCCAACTGGCGGAAAATCTGGGTGTAACCCGTGCTACTGTAACTGGTCTAATCGAGATTTTAGAACGAGACGGACTGGTTGCTCGTCGGACGAGTTCCGTTGATGGTCGTCAGAAGTCAGTCATTTTGACCGCCAAAGGTGCAAAGAAGCTAACGGATATGGCTGCGGAACATTTTGCCAGACTGGAAGCGATGGTCGGATTACTTACGATCGAGGAAAGGAGTGTGTTTCTCAACCTGCTGGGGCGTGTTACACAAGGTATTGCTGCACTTACAGATGAGTCACGTGACTTCTTCGAACCAAAATCCTAGGAGCATAACGAAGAAAGGGAACCGGGCTAGTTCAACTAGCCCATTTTCACCCCATATAGTTAGGTCCCTAATTATATATAGATGAAAGCAAATTAGTGATTTCTATACAAAAAAAGGAGTAGTGATATGGTTAACCTTAATGACCCCGTTCATTCCGAGGAAGCTTATCCAAACCGAGCCGCTAATCCTCCCCAAAAACCTTTTGTGCTGTGGCGTGAATTAATCCCGGCCTACTTGTCTCCTGCCATCATGGCAAGCATCGGGGGAATCGTCACCGCTGATAAAGTCCTTCAGTTACGAGCTTTAACAACGATTGGAGGGGCGTCTCTGCTTATGGCTCTATGTGCCGGACTCTGGCTTCGCAACCGTGAGAACCGCCCACGGTGGGTGACGAAAGCACCCCGAGTCATTGTGGTGGGCTGCTTGGCACTTGCAGGCGCGGGGTTTGGCTTTGTGGCGGCATGGGGGATTTCTAATGTATTGCAGATCGTAAACCCGAGTTCTTCATGGGCTTGGTTGGATCATATTGGGTTCGATTTTCCATTGTCTGGTGCAATAGCTTGTACGATCATGTCATGGCGCTGGCGAACTTACATTACCAAATAAACAAGTTCATTATAAGGAGAGATTGAAACATGATTACTATTATTGGAGCAACAGGCATGATTGGAAATGCACTTTTGAGACGTTTGCTGGAAAGAGGTATTCCCGTACGGGCAGTAAGTAGAAAGCCGGATAAGCTTCGTCAACAAATGGCGGACTTGGCATTGTCCGGGATTGAAACCCGTGCTGCCGATGCAAATGATTCCGAATCGATGCGCAGAGCTTTGGCGGGTACCAGTCAACTATTTCTAGCATTATCCAACGACCCTAAACAAGTGGAACTAGAGACATCCATTATTCAGATGGCTGTGCAAGAAGGAGTGGAGCATGTCGTCAAAATATCCAGCCCAGCATATGACGAACGTTCACCAGTAGCTGTAGCAGGCTGGCATGAACAAATCGAGCAAGCTCTAGTGAAATCCGGGATGACATATACGATGCTGCGGCCCTATGCTTTTATGCAAAATCTGCTCCGACTCGCACCAACCATTACAACCCAAGATGTATTCTTCGGCTGCATTGGAGATTCCCCATGCAACTTCATTGATTGCCGAGACATCGCAGATATTGCCACAGAAGTGCTGACTAGAGCCAAACCAGCGAACCGCATCTATACGCTGACGGGTTCCGAAGCATTCACTTATGCACAGATTGCAGATAAAATGTCCACCCTGTTCAATCGACCGATCGGATTCCTCAACCTCAAACCCGAGGAGCTTCGAACGGATCTGATCGAACATGGACAGATGCCTCCTTGGCTTGCAGACCACGTTGTGGAAATTCAGACGATGTCTACCGTTGTGCCAGAGAAGCCGACGGATACCGTTCAACGCTTGCTTGGCAGAGTGCCGCGCTCGCTCGATGCATTCCTGAGAGAGCATCAAGATACATTTAAACCAAGGCTGTAACAAAGTCATACATGAGATAAGGAAAAGTTAAGAACTTCCCATGATTTACGTCCGAAGACTGTCAACCACTAATTAAAAGAGAGAGAACCACAATTTTAAATGTCTAATTTTCTGGACACACCCATTTATTATTCAAAAGTTAACCTAATTGTAGCATTAGGATAGAGGCATTCGCATTGATCTGTATTCCGCCTGCTAGGGTCTGCAGATCAACTGCCGATGCAGTGAATGATTCCGTAATGAATGGGCACCGTTTTGATAAAGGGTGAATTGGTTCGCCTGTACACCTGCCACGATGAAAAACACCGCGTAGTTCAGCATCACAAAAACAAAATTAACCACTATTTCCGATTGTCTTATGTATGATTCATGTCAAAAAATCTATACACATTTCACTTTGAAAGCTATAATATGGTTAACTATCTCACTCAAATATTTCCATCTACTCAAATCATAAGAGTTCCTTATAATAGGTACAGTTCTGAAAGTTATGCCCTAACTGAGGTGATATCGATGAAACATTTACTTCCAGATTTAATGTCTTTACTGCGTACGGATATGGATGTTCTGGATACGGACCTCTCCACACTTACCATTCCGTCCTCAACATCGTTGGTAGATGCCTTCTGCTTATTCGACACATCTTCTTATTTATTCATTCAGGATGATGGACCCCTATTGGGATATATCGCCGTATCCGATGTTTTGCATGCCATGATGCATGCGCATCGCCTGATAGAAGCTTATTTTGAGACCACACTGGAGACAGCGGGTTCAGCTCTGACATTAATTAATGAAGATGCCAAAGTGGCCTACTGGACAACTGGCGCGGAGCATGTTTTTTCGATCAGCAAAAAAGACATCATTGGACAACCCGCAGCGGACTTTTTCCCTCCAGATCGGTTACAATCTCTCAAGACGTTGTATACCGGCGAAACGGTCTATCGCAAACAGCATCAGCCACGGCCCGACCTCTTCGCCCTGATTAATGCTCGTCCGGTCCAACTGGATGGACATATTGTGGGTGCAGTTGCTGCCGAAGTGGATATAACAACTGAAATCCGACTACATCAGGAACTATTACATATGACCTCCAAAGTCCAGCATCTGGAGAAAGCCGTTGCTCGGCTACGTCCCGAATTAGATCCATTTGCCAGAATCAAGGGCAGCAGCCCGGTCATCAAGCAGTGCATGGAGACCATTCGCAAGATCAGTACCACCTCAGCAACCGTACTTATTCTCGGGGAGAGCGGCACAGGCAAGGAGTTATTCGCCAAAGCCATTCATGATCTCCGTGAATTGCAGACTGCACCGTTCATCGCTATTAACTGCGGGGCAATCCCTGCTTCATTGTTTGAAAGTGAATTATTCGGCTACGAGAAAGGTGCATTTTCCGGAGCGGATCCCAAAGGAAAAAAGGGTAAGTTTGAGCTTGCCGAAGGGGGTACTCTTTTTCTGGATGAGATCGGTGAGATGCCATTGGAATTGCAAGTGAAGCTGCTTCGGGTGTTGCAGGAGAAGAGTTACTTTCCTGTGGGGGGAACACGAGTGAAACAGGCCGACTGCCGGATTATCGCTGCGACCAACCAGAATCTACAGCGTATGATTGCTCGCAATCAATTCCGAGAAGATCTCTACTATCGACTGAATGTCATTAACCTTGTCATCCCTCCTCTGCGTATGCGCAAGGAAGATATATATGAATTAACCCAGACGTTCCTTCAAGAATTCTCATTGCTCTATAACCGTCATATTGAGTTGGTTCCACCTGAAGTGTTCAAGTTGCTGTTCCAATATGATTGGCCAGGCAATGTACGTGAATTACGAAATGTGATCGAACGCCTGACCATTCTGACGACAGATGGTGAGGTGAAGCAGGAATATCTGCCTGATACCCTCACTTCCCTCACGATGCAAGAACAGTCCGAAGTTCAACTGACATCTGGATTTCATTCACATGCCAAGAGCGAAAATCAGCAACGTCAGGATTCGGTGGGAGCAAGAGCAGAAAAAGAACCTCGAGCGGTTGCAAATGTGGACGAATTAGATCACTCCGATGATTCCGAACTTGTCTCCGGTGTTACCTACCAGCAAAAATTGGACAACCATGAGGCCCAACTTCTAATTCAATATCTGAAAGCAGCAGGTGGCAACAAACGAACACTCGCCAAGCAACTTGGCATCTCCAGGGCAACGCTCTATAATCGCATGAAGAGGCTTGGTCTATGACCAGCCTCTTCTTGTCTTTATTATCAGTATATGAATGAATAGAACCCTACAAAATCCGCGCCAAGCGAGTCAGCGCTGTTCTGATATGGCGATAGAATGTCGCCCGACTCATGGAACACGTCTGGGCTGCGGCAGTTGGATTGCCAGCATGCGTCCAGTAGGCCGCGTATAACAGCATCTGATCCTGTGGAGAAAGGCCATGTACTCTGCCTTCCAACAGATCCATGACATACAGCTGTAACTGGATTCCATCCTTTACTCCTCTAACCCTGCCAGCATATTCATGCAATTCTCCCGGGGAACGAAGATCCCCCAACATCTTGCGAACATCCTGTTCAGTCCAAATTACACCATCCAATTCCGTTGTTTCCGGCTGTATCCGATTCTCTGTTGATTCCGGATCAAGCAGAGACATGACCCACTCTCCGAATTGTCCACTACGCAAATCCAAATCAAGTACGTCCGCTTGGTCTTCATATCTGTCACAGACACGAGTGCGGGTTCTTCGCATCCGGAATCCAATACTTTGCAAAAATAGTTTCAGGTGAGGGTTCGTTGCAACGAGCATGGCTCGCGCACCATCACCCAGCAGAGACAGTCGGTCTAGTGCCATGTATCCTACCAGTTCTTCTCGTGTATAACCCGGCACGTCATCTCTTGCCGCAGCCAGCAAAGCAAAGTGCGTATCACTCTGATCCGGATCACTCTCAAGCTCCTGTGGTGTGAAGCATTCATGTATCTCATTCGGAAAATATTTCAGGAGCAGCTCACTGCTATCCCTATGTACAAGTACTGTGATAAACATGGCGATCGTCTCGCCGAGCTTGTCACGCATCAATACGATCCCTTCGGGATAACGTTGTGCCAGTTCATCCAGGAAGGGGCCATAGGATAATGCCTGCCATGGTTCCACGCTGTAATCGCACCATTGCTGTAACAAACTCTGTAGAACTGGCAGGTCCTCGCTTCTCATCGGTTCAAGAGGTGAGAACAAGGAATCACGAGACACATCCGCGTATTTACGGTGTTGAAGCATCGATTCCTGACAGAGCAACAGCATTTTACGGGCTATTTGCCGACGCTCATGGCACCCTGCCTGTTCATGCAGCTGTTTCAGTAACTTCGCAATTTTGATACGCATGCTCTGCAACCGATGTGGCTCACGTTGACGGAAATCCCGCAACAGATGCACCCTGGCCATATCATGCAGGGCAAGACCATCCGGGCCGGAACGGATAAACGACATCTGTCTCAGCATATGATACTCTTCTTTTGTCACGTTCATATCCAATACGGATGATAATAATTCCTGATTGGCTGTCTCAAGCAGTGTCAGTACCTCCACTACGGGATGCAGACGGGGTGTCGTAAGCTCCAATAATAATCGAGCACTGATCATATGTGACAGTTCAGCCCATTCCGACTGCGGAAGATTCCTCCTCTGATCCGCAGCTTCTACAGCCAGGGCCAGTCCCAGCGGATGTCCATCGGTCATTCTCGTAATGGTACCTGCCATCCCCTGATTCAGAAAGCCTGCCACCGTGATATATTCCGTAATCTCATCAATTGTGAAATGTTGAAGCCGCATCTGTATAAACCTCTGATGTAATCGGGGATGTGTCCGCCAGGTGGATGCCAGTTCCGGGCGTGATGCAAGAATGACAAGTATCCCTCTTAACGGAAGTTTGGATATAAAGACTTCCATGAACCAACTTTCCAGCAGTGCGAGTTCTTCATAATTATCCACGGCCAGGACCAATCGTTTATCAACCGAAGTGTCTTTCAGCAAGCTGAGTGGTCGCGGGTATCCTTCACTATCCATTGTTTCCAAGCCTAATGTCGAGGACAAATAATCCATAAAAACGGAAGGAGTCGCCCCACATGATCGACCATCCATCCAGATTGCCGTCGCACCTCGATCCCGAGAGACAGATAACATCTCTGAAAGCAAGGAAGATTTACCAATGCCTCCCATGCCCGTAATTGAAAATATGGTTAATGGGGCTTCCGGATGATTGAACCACCGCTCCAGTGTCGTCAGTTCTTTGGTTCGACCAATGAAACGTTTGCCATCCTCAACATATTTGTCGTATTGAGCCTCAGTACTGTTTCCCATATATGTCCTCCGTACTAGATACTGGTACTTTTAATATACTTTTTTTTCTCACAAAATTGAGACTATATTGAGACGCGCAATTGCATGTGAAGTGATAGAATCTTGTTAAAAGCCAATTTATAGGAAATATTCAAAACAGCGGACATGGAAACGTTTAACACGGTATATAGACGCCTCCACGCTTCTTCTCAACGTAATGAATCATTCCGCCGATCAAGCACAGCCAACATGCATATGAGCATTTACTGATCTCGAATTCATGCTTCCCTTTCATTCCCTACTACCAGCCCGATATTCCAGGAAAGGCGGATTTGTGTGAGAATAAACCTCGATATCTGTAATCTGAGCGGACAACTTGGAATCAATCCCAAACGACTTAATGAATGGCTGCACCAAAGTGGCATTTCAATGGAGGATAATGAAGCAGAACAGGAAGGACGTCCCGACCGGTCGTCACCCCCGTATCGGCTGGCTGCTCCTTCTTCATTATCACTGGCACCTTCCTCCGGTCAAACGAAGCTTTTTCGGGGCCGACGCTCCACTTCCACTCTGCAACGCCTGCCTGCTTCATTACGACATACCCGGCGAATTAGTAAAAACTGCTAGACTGTGCTCAAGGTAGTGTAAGATCGATGCACAGTCTGTCCTCATCCATTCACCTCATCAAGAGGATTGCCACTGTCCATTCTCAATCATCGCGTGCGCCAGCAGCGCCATCTCCAGACAGATTCTTCTCCCTTGATCCATGTAACCTGGACCCATCAGTTCTTCCAGCTTCTCCAGTCTGTTGTACAACGTTTGCCGATGAATAAATAACTGGGCGGCCGCATCCCGCTTGGAACCAAAGTTCTGCAGGTAAGCATCTAACGTCTCTACCAATCGCAGGTGATGCGTTTGGTCATGTTCAATCAACATACCCAGGTGATCCTGGACAAAGGGTTGCAGGAAGGATTGGGGTAACGCCTTTAACATTTGATATATACCCATACGTTCGTAAAAGTGAACATGTTCCATCGAATCTACCGATCTCGAAACTTCGATCACCTGGTAGGCCTCCTGAAGGCTCTCCGGCAGGCTGGTCAAACGGTTGCGTAACTTGCCAAATCCCACATGAATCATAACCTGTTTCAAGTTACGATTGGCAAACCGTTTTACATCCTGGGCAATCCCTTCCAGTAATCGCAGCAGTTGATGACGTGCAGCGGCCGTTACCGCTTCCTTCGCACAGCACAGATATACCAGGTTGTTCTTCAGCATAATCAAGCTAGGCAGATTATTCTTCTTGAGCAGGGAACGCAGCAGGACAAGAACATCCTGATGATTCGCTTCCATTCGCTCCCGGCCTGTACCCTTCAATCGATGCTCAATCTCGATGACCCCTCCTGCAAACCAGTACTGCCCCTTCACCAGCAAACGAAGCCCCATTCGAGTCTGAGCCTGTTCCTCCTGATGGATGTTGCCATTCATCAGATCCTGGATCAGTTCATTCTGATTGCGGACCATCTTCTCCTCAAGAAACTGGGAACGAAGCGTGAGCGCTGCCGCCGCCTTCGCCGTATAATCGAGCAACAGCTTGAGATATTCTACTGGAGCTGCGGGATGTACAATCATGCCTACAGCCGAAAATACCTGGCCAAAACAGACGACCGGATGACACAACAGAGCCTTCTCTTCGTCTATGTGGAACCATAATTCGGTATCTGAATCATTCAAATCCAGATGTTCTACCTCCTGCTCATACCAGGTATAGATGGCCTGTTCCATCTCCGGAAGAAGTTCGGGCACAAAACTGCCCGGCTCCATGGACGAAATGTACACCACTGGTTTGGCGGCATACTCATGTAGCAGGTTCAGCACAGCAGACATATCCGTACTCTGTAATGTTCGTTGCTGAAGCTGACGGGAGTATGCTTCGAGACTTTTCAGCAGTTGATGTTGATGATTAATGAGCAGAGAGTGAATATCCTGTGTAATCTCGACAAAACGGACCGGTTGCTCAAATACGATCAGCGGAAACTGGTGTCTGTCCGCCAGTTCAATCAGTTCTTCCGGGATCCCGTATATGCTGGTACCAAACTCCACACATAACCCCGCTGCCTCACTGCCAATGAGCTGGAGCAGATACTCTTCACGCCCTTCTTCCGATTGAAGCCACAGTCCAGTGGATAAAATAAGATCATGGGGGCTTACGAATGGAGATACATTCGTAATCTCCAATACATGAACCCAGCCAACCTGACGGTTCACTCCATCCTTCCCTGCCGCTAGTCGTGCTCGGCCAAATACCGGACGTGCAAGGATATCTTTGATCGTAAACACACGGTCATTTCGCAATGGCGATCCCTCTTCGTGTTATTTTTTCTTACATTATAATCCATGGACAAATGTCCTGAACAGTCTTTTTCGACAATATGTTGAGTTCAATCCCTAAAAATTAGACATCAAGTAAGGTGCAAAACGATTATTCAAGTCATAAACTTGTAGTATAAGCTAACAACCAATAAATGGACGAGGTGCATGGTGATGAGAATCGGAATTCCCAAAGAAATCAAGAATAATGAGAATCGTGTAGCAATGACTCCAGCCGGGGCTGCTGATTTCATCAGAGCCGGTCACCAGGTACTGATTGAACAAGGCGCCGGGATCGGCAGTGGATTCACGGATCATGAATATCAAACTGCGGGCGCCGAGATTCGGATTGATGCCAAGTCCGTGTGGACCGAAGCCGATATGATCATCAAGGTGAAAGAACCACTTGCCAGTGAATATGGATATTTTCGTCCGGGACTGATTCTGTTCACCTACCTGCACCTCGCAGCGGAACCGGAGCTTGCCAAAGCCCTTATTAAAAGTCGGGTAACGGCTATTGCGTATGAGACGTTGGAGGTCAACAGTGCTCTTCCCCTGCTAACCCCTATGAGTGAAGTTGCAGGCCGCATGGCCTCCCAGATCGGAGCACAGTTACTGGAGAAGACCGAAGGTGGGAAGGGTATTCTGTTGTCCGGTGTACCCGGTGTCAGTCGGGGGAAAGTGGTCATTATTGGCGGCGGTACGGTGGGAACAAATGCAGCCAAGATTGCCATTGGCCTTGGAGCGGATGTAACCATCCTTGATCTGAATCTGAATCGTCTGCGCCAGTTGGATGATATCTTTGGCAATCAGATCCACACGCTGGTATCCAGCCCGTCCAACATTGCAACAGCTGTTGCGGCGGCAGATCTGTTGATTTGTGCGGTGCTGATTCCGGGCGCCAAGGCGCCAACACTTGTCAGCGAGCAAGTGGTTAAGACGATGGCACCGGGTTCGGTCATTGTGGATGTGGCGATTGATCAGGGTGGGATCGTTGAGACCATTGATCATATCACAACCCACGATGAACCGACCTATGTGAAACATGGTGTCGTGCATTACGCGGTGGCGAACATGCCAGGCGCTGTGCCGCGTACATCTACGGTGGCGCTGACCAACGCCACCATGCCTTATGCGCTGCAGCTGGCCAACCACGGTGCAGCCGCCGCGATTCGCGGCAGTTCGTCCATTCGCAGCGCGGTCAATGCGCTGAATGGACACATCACTTATGAGGCGGTTGCCCGGGATCTCGGGCATGCCTATGTTCCTGCGGGTCAGGCGCTGAAGAATGCCGCCGCCGTCCAGTAATCTTGAACTGATCGTTCCACCCGGCGCATAGTCGCCAGGCCTGTGGAACGCAATAGAAGCGCGAGTCGGGCAGATGATGTACCCGGCTGGCGCTTCTTGATTTTTTTCACATATATGATAGCTTGTTGGTTGGCATAAGGCCTTTTGGTCTCCGGTTTTGGCGCTTCAGACTGCTCGCTCACTGCATACTTCGCGGAAGTTACAATCCCGGCAAGACCGGTGCGATGGCATCGCTGTGAAGTAGGTGACGTCCTTGGGGCGGTTATAATACTCATCCTCCACGCAGGATCGCATCTCCTCGATGTAACGTCCTACGTTCTCTTCTACCTTCTGTATATCCTCTTCCGTTGCGGTAAACTCTCGGTGCTTCCCGGTTAACAGGTACTCCACTCGCAGCTCAATCTGCTCCAAGGGAACCCGGTAGTGCTCTCTCACATAGGATGCGTACAGCATTAGCTGATCCGAGAAGTCATCTTCCTTGCCCGTCTTCCAGTCCACAATGACAATATTGCCGTTACTGCGCCGATACAATAAGTCCATCTTCACATAAACGCGTGTATCGTGCAGCATCATGGTATCCCATTTCTCAATCTCCAGAATGTCCGTACTTGCCCGGGACAAGTCCTCCCATGTAAGCGTCTGGTACAGGTTACTGACACAGGCCGAAGCCCGTTCCTTAATCGTGGCGATCCGGTCATTCAACGTATCATCGCCGTAATAGATCTCGGACAGCATCGTGCGATTCTTGGGGTTAAGCCGCCACTGATCCGTGTCCATGGATTCCACATACGCCTGATTCAGCAGCTTGCGTATCGTCTGTTCCAGGAAATGTTCACGCGGTTTATCTTTGCCCTCTTCCCTGCTGCGTACTGCCGACTCACACATCCGATGCGCGAGGTCCCCGAAGACAAGGTACAGATTGCTGAGCTGCTTCAAACGGTACAGACGAACCTGCATCTCATCAGCAGAGTCTGTCTTCCAGCCGTTATGGGCACCGTAATAATGATAATAATATTTGCGCAGGCACTCATCGAACATACTCGCCCGCGACTGCGAATAAGACCACTGCGGGTATTGTGCCATAAGTAATCTGCCTTTCTGTATGCCGGACCTGCATGAGATCCCTTAATGCTCACAGTATAAAGCCCGGGCAACATTGCCGCAAGCGCACTTCCGTTATTTTCTTCAGACGCAACCGTTTCCGATTCGATCCGTATCGTTTATATAGTAACATCACCAAAAGATGAAATTGCGGAGCAGAACGCTTAATATACTTTATAGAGGGCAGCGAATCCGGGACCTGGATGCTAGTACGGGTATAGCCCGGGGCCAGTGCGGGCCCAGCGCAAACGAATCTCACACACCTTATCACGTGGATCACGAGGTTTTACGGAATCTAACGAACCCCAGACAAGCTAATTAGAAAAAGATTATATGAAAAAAAATTGTACAGGCATATCCTAAAAGGAGGCACCACCCATGAATCGACCGGATTGGTTCCAGGCGGAAGAAGCATTACAACAGATCCAAGTCATCGGAAGCGACCGGAATGAGCTCGTGAACATCATCGGAGATGCAGAAGGATTGAATTGCATTGGCACCGGTACGGATGCGGCTGTATTTACGTATGACGGCTTGCCGCAGTATGCCTTCAAGATGTACTCGGATCATGCCTTGGACAAACTCGAAAATGAAAAACAGGTATACGAGCAGCTCAAAGGCCTGCCATACTTCCCTACCTATTACGGCAGCGGCCGGAATGTGCTCGTGATCAGTTTTGAACCCGGGGATACGTTGCTGGAATGTTTGGAAAAGGGAATCCCCGTCCCCGAGCAGGTGATGCTCGATGTGGACGCAGCGCGAGAAGCCGTTCGCAGCCGCGGGTTGAACCCTCGCGACATTCATCTGAAAAATGTAATTCTCCAGAACGGACGCGGGAAAGTGATTGACGTATCCGAGTATATTCAGGACGGCAATGACAATCGCTGGGAGCATCTCGTCTGGGCTTATCACAACATCTATCCGCGGATTAAAGGAACGCCCATATCTCCGCGCATGCTGCAGACGATCAAATGGGGGTACAATCAGCTTGATCATGCCAATGTCAAAATGGACGACCTCGCCAAGAAAGCCAATCGTCTGTTCTCCAGGTTTATGAAATAAGCATGTTGCAAACTCACTCCAATAAAATAACCCGGAGGATCGCCAGAGATTGGCGATCCTCCGGGTTTTGTTTGTCTAATGCCATCTCTCCCAAATAAACCTTACCCTAAATTCAAATGCCGCAGCTTATCTGGATTACGCATGAGATAAATCCGTTGAACGCGGTCGTTTCTGAACGCAAGACTGACAACAGTTGGGAATGCCTCGGAGGGGCTGCTTAATACAAATCCAAGTTGTCCGTTGATCTTGACGAGCCGCACAGCCCCCATGCTGTCACTTTTGGATACAAGCCCTTGAATGAACGCAAGAACTCGCTGGCTTGATGTAACGGGTTTAATTGCTGCCATGACTTTACCGCCACCATCACTATACAGCACGATATCGTCCGAAAGCATTCTGAAGAGCTCTTCCATATCACCAGTAGAGGTGGCCTGGAGGAAACGAAGTGCAAGCTGCTCGGACTGTGCGCTGGGGGTCAACTCAACTTCCGGCTCGTCTTGGATTTTACGTTTGAGACGACTGTAAATCTTGCGGCATCCCAGCTCCGTCTTGTTCACGAAGTTTGCAATATCGCAATAATCAAATTCGAAGGCTTCTCGTAGAACAAATACCGCGCGCTCAATCGGAGTTAGCCGATCAAGCATGACAAGAAAGGCGTACGAGATCGTATCTTCCAGTTCAATCGTTTGGAGTGGATCCTGCCCCGCTGCTGAAGCCGATCCTGGAGCAACCATGTAGTCTTGCACTAGAGGTTCGGGCAGCCATGGTCCGATATATACCTCTCTTTTTTTACGTGTTGATTTCAAGTAATCCAGACAACGGTTCGTAACCATTTTGCATAAGTACGCTTTTAGGTTACGAACAGGGCCACCCTCCTTATGGATATCCTGCTGTTGTACCGTTACAAATGCATCCTGCACCAAATCCTCAGCATGAGTGACAGATCCTAACATACGATATGCGATGGAAAGAAGAAGAGGTCTGTACGTTCTGTATACCACATCAAGCTCCATGATACATCCCTTCCTTATCTTTTTCTCTACCTGCTATTATCATTTGAGCAGCCTCTTTCGCGCTCGCTAAAGATGCGTTAATCAACATCCCCTCAGCTCCTACCCAATCGCCAGCAACATAGAGTCCGGGTCTTCCTTTGACCGCAGGTCCAGGCCTGCCCGGGAGGCCGCCATTCGCTGCGGTGACGATGCCATGCGAGACAAGCATTCGCGGAAGGAAACGCTGCTGAACGACGTGCTTGCGCCACCCCGGCTGAATGAAATCAAGAAAGCCTTTAAGCTCGTGTTCATCCTGCGTGGGGTCCGAATGGATTGAAGCCGACAAATACTTCATGACATGCACAACCTCGTTTGCCGGGTTCTCTGATAAGGAAGCCGCGGCGGAATGGTTGGAGTAATACAACGGGTAATCGGCGCCTAAAACAAATTTCGTCTTTGGTTGAGGCATCCCCGTTACGACAAGATCCAGACACGCGGCACGAACAGGAGTTAACTTTTTATAGGCTTCCACTTCCATGGGTGTAAGAGCGGGATTGAGGAGAGCTAACGTATCCATTGGACCGGCAGTGGATATCACGTGGCGAGTCGTCAACTGTGAACCATCTTTTAAGGAAACCATCATTTGGGGATAACCTCCGACAATTTCTCGTACGACCGAGCTTGTGCGGATGGATACACCCGCCTGCTGAGCTTGTTCTGTCAGCCGACTAACGAGGAATTGCCAGCCTCCATCTATATACAACACTTGGTCCTGTTTGAGTTGTTCAATGACAGCGCCAGCACTTACCTGATCAGGAGCATCGCAATAGGTGCTCAAACGAACGAGCCCAAATACGACACTACGTACACGTGGACTGGAAACCAGGGTTTCCAGGTAAGTCTGCAAACTAACGTTATGCAAAACGGATGTATCTACCTTTCGGAGAGAACTGTAGAACCGAAGAAGCTGGCACTTCTCCCCCCATTTCAAAAACGATCCGAGCAAGAGCTGTGCTAGAGGAATCGCCCTATAACCGCCGTTTGTTCCTTCGAACACCAATGTGCCTGGCGGTTTCGGTACTGATCCGGTAGGTGTGACGCCTACCTCTTTCAGAATGGGAAGCGCACTCTTACTGAGAGCATGGGCTCCCAAGTTTACGCGTGCGGCTGCGATTTCAGTCGAAATAGCCCGGCCTCCGGGATGTTTTCCTTTGTCGAGCAACAGTACAGACTGGCCCGCCCGTGCCAGATATATTGAGGCGGTTAATCCGGCAATGCCTGCTCCCACAATGACAACATCCCATATCGGCTTATTGTGATTCTGTATCATGTATATCAATCCCTTCCGCTTGATGCATACATGACGATGAACGGAACATTTTTGTGACTCAACCTTCTTTCTTCAACCGCCCCTGGGAGGGAGTCATCCCCTTGTATTGCTTATACAGTTTCGTAAAATAGTTGGCGTTGTCGCAGCCGACTCTGGCGGCGATCTCAGTAATGGTCAGACTACTGCCTTGCAGCAGTTGCTCTGCCTCACTCATCCTGCACCCGTTCACGTATTCAACAAAGGTACGTCCGGTCAGCTTTTTGAACATTTTGCAGAAGTGATACGCATTCAATCCCACGTGGCTTGCCGCTTCCGTAACAGACATTTTACCTGTGGGGTCCGCTTCAATCTGTGCAATCAACTGTTTGAAACGTTCGCGATTGGGAAAATACGATCCCACTGATCGATCCGGCAACTGCTGTGGCATAAAGGTTCGCGCAAGCAGGGTGAACAAAGCATGCAGTTTGGACTTCACTACCAGCTGATAAGCCGGGGGCTGTAACGCCATTTCCTCCACAGCTTCATTCAGCAAAGAATAATAGCCTGTGCAGGCTTTGTTTTCCTCTGCCGGTTTGACCGGAAACCTCACCCTTCCTTCCAAATACGGCGCGACATATTGCTCATGCACAGGATCATGAGTGAAATCATGGAACAGTGCACGGTTGACCACAACGGAATCATAATGCACATCCTCGTCATCCAGAGCATATCCGACATGCAATGTACCTCCAGGAATGATAATGACCTCACCTGCTCGAACCACATAAGGTTTGCTATCAATATGAAAAAGCGCACTTCCCTTGCGCATGATAATCAGCTCAAAATGTTCATGCCAATGCAGATACAGAATACATTCTTCCGCTTTCATATCTGAACACCGATTTTGGAACAGCTGAAATGGATGTGATTTATGGTCAATTCGGGTATTTTCGTGAAGCGCTTTCAGATCCAGCACGACTTCTTCCCCCTCTTCACAAGATCCGACTATTATTACACAAGATTGTTTAGAGCCATCCCTTTAATCCACGGCTATAATGAATGTGTCACGAAGTACTATAAGCCAATATTGGAGTGAAATACAACCATGAATAAATCATTACGCATCGGTACCCTTGTAGGCGGGCAGGACGCCGTCCGCGTTATCCCGCAGATCATGCAACACGGCTTCGAATCATTTAACCTGACCTTCTGGCAAACAACTGGCGACCTGGACCTGGCAGAGACAGCCAAACGTGTCCGTGAAATCGTGGACGAACAAGGTATCGTCATCTCCGCGGTGAGTGTATTTGGTAATCCGCTCACCGGAGCCGGAGACAACGCCGATACATTGGCGAGCTGGGAGCGGGTGATCGATCATGCACAGCTCTTTGGTGCAGATATCGTCTCCGGGTTCACCGGACGATTAACCGACCAACCCATTAACGAGTCCATCCCCCGGTTCAAGGAAGTATTTGGTGAACTGGCACGCCGGGCAGCAGACCGGGGTGTACGGATTGCTTTTGAAAACTGTGATATGGGGGGAACCTGGCAGACAGGCGACTGGAACATTGCCCATAACCCAACGGCCTGGGAGATGATGTTTGATGCTGTCCCTGATGAAAATGTTGGTTTGGAGTGGGAGCCTTGCCATCAAATGTCCAGCCTGATCGATCCGATTCCACAGCTGCGCAAATGGGCTCACAAAGTCTTCCACGTACATGGTAAAGATGCCACGATTGCCTGGGACATTGTCAAGGAATACGGCGTACACGGTCCACGGGAATTTGTCTGGCACCGCACCCCGGGCTTCGGGGATAACAACTGGGCAGACATTATCACCATTCTGCGTCAGAACGGTTATCAGGGCACGATTGATATTGAAGGCTGGCATGATCCCGTCTACAAAGACGAACTTGAAATGACCGGACAGGTGCATGCATTACGATATTTGAAACAATGCCGCGGCGGCGATTTTGTGCCCAATCCGGTATAGGAAACCATGCGAGCTGTATAACACAATCCATGCGAAGGAGATGAGAACATGACTCATCCTTATCGGGTAATTATCGCCGGCTGCGGTGCCATGGCAAACACGTGGGCGGATTATGCCTTGCAAAGGCCAGATACAGAAATCGTGGGACTGGTCGATCTGTATGAACAGACAGCCCTTGCTTTTGCTACAAGACATGGGCTCACCTGCCCTACGTTCACCGATATCCGTGAAGCCATTCAAGCGACTGGTGCTAATATCGTATTCGATGTCACGATTCCGTCGAGTCATTACGGCATTGCTATGACAGCGCTGAAGGAAGGTTGTCATGTATTTGGCGAAAAACCACTGGCAGAGTCCTTCTCCGACTGCACAGATATTGTGCAAACCGCTCGCAGTACAGGACACATTCAAGCCGTCATGCAGAACCGCCGTTTCGATCCGCGTATCCGCGCCTACCAGCACCTCATTTCCGGCGGAGCTATAGGGCAGGTAGGTTACGCAGGGGCTGACTTCTTCCTCGGGCCACACTTTGGCGGATTCCGGGATCTGATGGATAGCCCGCTGCTGCTCGATATGGCTATACATACATTTGATCAGGCACGATATATTCTCGGAGCCAACCCTTTATCGGTGTATTGCCATGAGTTCAATCCTCCAGGTTCCTGGTATCAGGGCAATGCGATGGCGTTATGTATATTTGAGATGTCCGACGGGTCCGTATTCAACTATCGCGGTTCCTGGTGCGCGGAGGGTGTACCCACATCATGGGAAGCAAGCTGGCGCGTAATCGGTGAAAAAGGAACCGCCATCTGGGATGGTCATGATGACATCTATGCTGAGGTGCTTGCTGCGCAAAGCCTGGATGCTGACGGCAAACCATCCTTTTTCCAACCAAGTGAGCGGATTGAAGCGGAACTGCCTGTCATGGACAAAACAGGTCATCACGGCTGTCTCGAAGACATGTTCGCCGCACTGGAATCCGGACGATTACCTGAGACCGATTGCAGTGATAACCAGTTCAGCATGGCCATGGTCCTCGCTTCCCTGGAAAGCGCCCGCACAGGCCAGAAAGTCTTCATCGCCGATCTACTGAAAAACACATAGCAAAGCGCCTGTGTTTTTCAATTAAACAAAGCCCAAACTGCAAAGTTCAGCAGTTTGGGCTTTATTGTTTTTACCTACTCCCCTCTCCTATACAAGGTACAAAAAAGTTTCTGACAAACACGAAGTAGTGTAGGGGACGAAATCGATTCTGAAGAAACGAAGTGTTCGCCTTTATCACCGGATTTCGACTTTACAAAAGTCGAAATCCGGTGATAACAGCGATCAAAAGAACGATTCGTAACCGGAACGGCTGCTTCTCGAGCAGTAAGAACTCTTTTTTTATAATGTATCTTTTATAAAATTCCTTTTTTCATTGCCTTGTACACCAGTTGTGAGAAGAGGCTATTGGACCAAGCAAACCATGGTCTAGTGAACGTGCTGGGATCATCGGCGTGGAAGCCTTCATGCATATATCCCGTATCCGCATCCGTGTTCTCCAGCAATTCAATCATGGCCAGCATTTCCTCATCATTGTCTGCGGTCAGACCCTGCATGGATAACGCCATGTGCCAGATGTATCCCGGCGGGGTGTGCGGGCTACCGATCCCTTTGGCTACCTTCCCTTCATAGTAGAACGGATTCTCCCTACTCAAAATGAATCGGCGTGTGTTCTGATACACAGCATCCTCCACCGAAGAAAACTCCATATACGGTATGGACATCAGTCCAGGTGTGCCCGCATCATCCATCAGACAAAAGTTGCCGTAACCGTCCGTCTCATAAGCATAGATCTGCCCATACTCTGGATGACGGTATGTACCGTACAGAGAAATGCCGTGTCGTATCTCTTCTTCCAAACGAGCCATTTGACTCACCAGTTGCTCATCCCGGAACACCCACTTCGCGATCTCCCCCATCTGGCGCAAGGTTACCGCAGCGAACATGTTCGCCGGAATATTATAATGAAAATCACAGGCATCATCACTCGGACGAAATCCGGACCAGATCATCCCCGTATAATTCACCGGCATACCCAATCCTTCATTACGCAGCGTATCATGGGCAGGACAATTGCGCCGCATGAACCGGTAAGGTGATTGCTCTGCGTGATGCTGCTCCGTCTCCCATAGTTGTACGATATTCTCCATCACTTTCTTGAATCGCTCATCGAATATATCCGTCAGGTCAGTCTCCCGCCAATATGTATAAGCCAGCTTCATGGAGAAACATAGAGAATCCAGTTCAAACTTCCGTTCCCATACCCACGGTGACATCTGCGTCTCATCATTGGCATCCCAATGCCATCCATTCGCCGTTTCATTGAACGCATTGGCATAGATATCCATATCAGCGTAGAACGTATGCCGTTTGATCAGGCCTCCGATAATACGCTGCAACTTCTCATCATCCTTCGCAAACGGAACATAATGCATGACCTGCTCTACGGAATCCCTTAACCACATGGCGGGAATATCCCCTGTAATCACAAAGGTTGTCCCATCCTCCAGTAGCTTCGTGGTCGTTTCCAGTGTATTCGGAAAACAATTTCGAAACTGAGCCAGCAATCTCGGTCGATGTTGCAAACGCTCGTCCGCCTCAGTCAGAATATCCTGCACAGCTTGTGGCAATTCCAGTTGTGGCATAGGGATTTTCGGTAATCTGAACTGTTCCATGGATGTCGTCTCCTTATAACTCTATTGTTATTTTTGTTATGATAATTTATAATAACATTATTATTTGTAAGTGTACTGTGTCCGAAGAGGATCGTCAATTCTTAGAGGTCATCTCAATGGATTTATGCAGTTCGCTTACATACGAAGGAGTAATGATATGTCACGCAAAGTATCCATTCAGACGCTGGCTGACCAGCTCGGATTATCCAAATATGCCGTCTCCCGCGCACTCAGTGGCAAGACGGGTGTCAGTGAAGCGACACGCGCACGGGTACTGGAACTCGCTCGGGCTTTGGGATATCGCCAAAGTACTCCTGGTGCTAGCAATAGTCCTGCTACTGCAAACCATGCAGACCCGTCCGATCCACCGTTTGCTCTCATATGCATGAATCAGCTCAATCGCGGTGAACCCCACTACTGGCAACGTGTTCTGTCAGGCATGATCTCCGCCTGTAATGAGCGTGGTTGGCATCATGCCATTGTATCCCCCTCACTCGGAGTGACAGACGAGAACACTTCTCCCGAAAAAGCTATTGCTCCTCATTTGGACTGGGAACGTTGTGCAGGAATTATTGTCATGGGTGCTTTTTCTCATACGGTACTGCAAAGACTCTCTCAGACGGGTCGGCCTATTATTCTGGTAGATCATCAGGAGCCACTGCTGAATTGTGATACGATCAGCCATGATAATCTGGAAGCTGGTATTACTGTTGCGAGATATTTGATGTCTATGAATTGCCGACGGATCGGCCTCATCACAGATGATGGTCGTGCTGCGAGCTTCGCGCAGCGGAAGATCGGGATTGAGTTGGCCTTAAATCATTTCCATGTGGATACCAGTCATACGACCAGCTTCAGAGAATGGAATATTCCGTATGAGAACGGGGAATGGGTTAACCAGTTAGCCACTAACATTCAAAACATGCCAGAAGACGAACGTCCCGATGCCTGGATTGGTGTTAATGATGATATTGCTTTGCAATGGATGCACAAATTACAGGAGATGGGCATCTCCACACCTAAAGATTGCCTTGTCATCGGTATCGACAATGTACACTCTGCGGTGACTTCCTCCCCGCCTCTGACAACGGTTAATCTGTGCAAAGAGGAACTCGGACAACGTGCCGTTGAAGCTTTACAACGTCGGATCGAACGCCCGGGGACACCTAAAGAGACGGTTATGTTATCGACCACGTTGATTCCAAGGGAATCGGCGTAATCCGGTACGGGTAACCGCTCTGTTCTTAAGATGAATTCGTTAGGTATTTGCTTTCCCATTAAATCTGATCCATACGAAAGAGGCCCCGCATACCATTATGCAGGGCCTCTTTCGTATATTAGGCTTATATCCTTATATTTCTTTTACATTCACACTTAAATCTGTTGACCAATCCATCCTTATATCTTCCATTCGAAGCTTCATATACTTCATGTCTGAGAATTGTACTAGTGGTTATTTCAGCCAAGGCAGGCTATTGTACGACGGAAGATCCACTTCCCAATTCACATCGCGATACTCTCGGTTAACTGCGGTTCGTTTCAAAGTGAAGTTCGTTCCATTTTCTTTTTTATAACCATGGATAATCAACCTGAGATCACCTACGATGTATTCTTCGTTTTTATTAGGCTGATTCGTAGTTCCCATCACTTCAACGGGATACTCCTTTCCTTCATGATCTATAGCCACCCATTGATCTCCATTAATATCATTTTGGAAAGTCCCTACTCCCTCCAAAACAAGAGAAGAAATCCCTTCAAAGTTTCTTTCAGGTAGCTTTAATGATTGCTGCACTGGCCAATAATTGTATCTGGAAAATAAAATTTCATCTCCAAACTGTTCAAACTGTAGTACGTAGGTGTAGAATTCAGCATCCTTACGCATCTTTTCCAAATCCACTTCCACGGACTTCTCCTCCCACACCGGGATGGTGTAGCCATCGAGGACAAAGCGAATCTTCTTCGCATCCACCGTAACATAAGCAGGGTCCCATGTCTCAGAAAGCCTCATCTGACCATCATTATTCTCACTCAGTCTACTCATATCTCGTAACCGAAATTTGGCTTGACGGGCATTGGGTTTGTTCTCGTTAAAAATTCGATACTCATTCGTTTCCGGAATTTCGATATGATACATTAAATCCATATCATCCGCCCAATTCTCTCCGACCTTGGCACGAAGTTGATCATCCAGACTGATGTTCATGTCAAGGCGAGTCCCGTTTGGCGTGCGTACAAGCTGTGTCATATCTAGTTTCAAGCCCTCAGGAGTAGTATAGGTGTTGTTCATGGGAGCCTCAACGGCCATTAATTTGGCTTTGGTCATATCGATGTTGAATTGGAAGCTCCAATCCACCGTTGTATTACTTGCTGTGATTTCCCCAGTATCAAGATTATAATGATCTGGAATTTTTAAATAACTTAGTTCTCCCCGTACAAATACGTGATCTGGAATATCATCATTCAGTTGGAATACAAACCTCTGATACTTCCCACTGCTAAGTCTCGTATCCACCGCCATGGAAGCAACGCTGTTCCCTTTTTCATCTGTAACATGAATCCTTCCCGCTTCCGGATAAACAATCGGTATTGTGCTTCCTTCAGGGTTGCTTTGTTCTGTTATAATAATAATTTGTGAACGATCCACTAGGACATCGCTAATCTTGAGTGTATACCCCTGATCTAGAATTTGAATATTCGGGTTAATTACAAGATCAAGTGGTTTCAGACGTTTGTAATCGTCCGTTAGATAAGCAGATCTTATCTCTTCCGGTACAGGTATGTCAGGAAGCCGCTGATCCACAGCATTTACCACGGGTTGCGCTGACTCTGTTGCTCGGTCAAAAGCAATCCAGGCCCCTCCCGCAAGAACCACAACAGCCGCTGCGGCGATTCCAGTCCGGCGTATCCAATGTGCTCTCATGGATTTTTTTACGAATGGACTTCCGTCTTCGCCACTTTCCATGGACACGCCATCCAGCTTCTGCATGAGCTTAAGCGTAAAATCCGCATCCGGCTCCTCTCGATACAAATGCTCTTCCCACAACCGATCTTCATCCTTTGAAATAGGCTTCATACGTGGCTAAACCTCCTTTGCGTTCCATTTGCTTCCTCAGCGTTTTTTTCCCGCGATAAAGGGCGTTGCGCACTTTGGTTGAACTCATGCCTGTAATGTCTGCAATCTCTTCATAGCTCAACTCGTTTGTGTACTTCAGTAATAACACCAGGCGATACAATTCAGGTAACTGTTCGAGTTGGCGATATATTTCACGCTGCATCTCTTTATGCAGCACACGCTTTTCCGGTGTTTCATTACTGACAGGTTCGATCCCCTGATCGACCGGAGACATGACGGGTTTCTTTTCCCGTATAAAATCCCGCATCCGGTTCACCGCAATGGTGTACACCCACGACGAGAAACGACTCCCCTCCCGCCGCGACGGGAGATAGCGATAGATGCGAATAAACGTATCCTGAGCGAGATCCTGTGCATCCGGATGACTCGCACCCATTCCACGCATGATGCCGTAGACTTTATTTTTATATCGATCCACAAGCACGGAGAACAATTGCTTATCCCCTGCAACAATGCGCTCAATGAGCTCCTCCTCCGGTATCTGTTGAGTCATGTAATCCCCCTTCTCTACAGCTTCCATGCATGGTTCTGTACTATATAGACGGAAGCCGTTCCCGAAACCTCTCACTTTATCCAAAAAAAAGAATTCGCCCTCATCGGCGAAGCCGATTGGGTGAACTCTGCTTAATTGCCTCTTAATCTTCCCTGTTCTTCTCCACAACAAAATCAGCAAGCTGGGAATAGATCGCCACAATCTCATCCATCGACATACGCACGAGTCCACTGGACGACGGAGCGACGAACTCCTGAATTTCCTTGACGATCGGGTCGTCCTGGAATCCCCATTGCACTTTGGCACGTTTGCTGTACTGGGTGTATACACCTTTTCCGACAAAACAAGCGATGTCCGGTCGGTATTTCTCCAGCTTTTGCCGTAAAATCTGTCGTCCTTCTGCGTACTCTTCCTTTGTAATATCCTCCATACCTCTGGTGGGACGGGCCACAATATTCGTGAATCCATATCCCAGCTTCAGCAACTCTCCATCCTCCTGTGCATCGTATAAACGCGGGGTTAATCCCGACCGTTCAAGGATGCGCCAGAACCGGTTACCTTTGTAAGCATAATGATGACCCGTCTCTCCAGACGTAATGCTCGGATTAAAACCAATAAACAATATCGATAAACCAACATCCAGATGATCTGGAATCATGATGCAACACCTCCTGATCTTTTTTAGCCTGTTCCCACATTTGGTTGTGTATAAAATGATATAATAAGCAAAGCATTTTCGAAATCGGATGAAATTTTCATGAAAAAGGAAGCTGAACTAATGATTGCAGACATCATGCTTGAAGTCGTCCTGCCCGTCTTTCTCCTGATCGCCGTCGGATCCTGGATGCAAAAGGTGTTCAAGCTGGACTTGTACACCCTCGCCAAAATCAATTTCTATTGTATTACCCCCGCAGCCGTCTTTATGAGCATGTACCACTCGGATATGTCGGGCGAACTGCTTGGGACCGTGACACTCTTTTACGCGATATATGTATTGATTCTCTATATTGTAGGTTCTGTATTTGCGCGCTCGCTTCGGATGAATAAAGGCATGAAGGCTGCTTTCAACAACAGCATTATGCTGGATAACGCAGGCAACTATGGACTGCCCATCAATGCACTGGTATTCCGCGGCGATCCACTCGCCTCTTCCATTCAGGCACTGGTCATGTCTTTGCAGGCATTACTGACTTTCACCTATGGCGTGTTGTCCATTCAGGGCGCGAAGCTCAAAGGTAACTACCGTGCGGTGATTATTGGTTTTCTTAAAATGCCTGTTCCGTATGCGCTCTTGCTGGGGATTCTGTTACATATGTGGAAAGTTCCCTTGCCTACGTTCCTGTCCATGCCGCTGACCTATGCGCAGCAAAGTATGGTTGCCGTGGCGCTTCTGACACTCGGAGCACAGATTGTAAAATATCCAATTCAACTATACCGTCTTGATGTGTATATTAGCACATTTTTGCGACTTCTGATTGGCCCGGCTATCGGGATTTCAATTGTGCTAATGCTTGGACTGGAAGGCATCGCTGCACAAGCACTCATTATCGCTTCGGGTATGCCGACCGGTGTCAACGCATCCATCCTTGCGGAAGAATACGATAACGAACCCGATTTTGCAGCCCAGACGGTGCTGATCTCAACGTTGCTTAATATCATCACAATTACGGCACTGATCTCTTATGCCAAAACGTTCTGAAATGAAAAATAAGTCCATGACCCATGAGCAGGGTTGTGGACTTATTTTGTGTTGCTGAAACTATGTTTCAAACGTCGTTCGTTCAGGGAACTTGCCGCCTTCCCTGAATAAACATCGTACCAGTCGCTGCGCGGCTCGGTTAAAGAAAAAACTCGGACTTACCCCATCCACCTGGACAGGTTCCAGTTCCCTCACACTTTCCTTGATCTTATTCATCTCAATGAGCCCCATCTTTCGCTCATTCGGTCCGAAGCGATAAATAACCTTCTCATCGTCCTCCGTCTGTTTCACCAGCAGAATCACAGATGCCATACAGGTTACCCCCTATCGTTACGTTATGAGATTCCATTAATCACTTGCCTACTATAATTATTACCCAGATTCTAGTGGAAGGATATAGGACTTAAGTTAGTTATACCTAAATTAAATATCCTGATATAAAGATTCTCTGGAATGAGTCGTTAGGCTTACAAACGCTGCGTTCACACTATCCTAATGGATAGTCACTGTCATGAAAGTGCGTACTGCCCAAATCGTTTTTCTCCGTTTATACTAACCTTATCTTGAATTCCCAAAGGAGAGAAATATATGTCTACAGCTCAAATATATAGCCACGGTGTCCCGTGGGAAGACGCATTTAGCGTTGCTCAGGGATACAGTGTTAACGGTACAATCTACATTGCAGGACAATTTTCGCATGATATGCAGGGAGCCTTTATTGGTGTCGATGATATTGAAGCGCAGGTTCGCCAGACACTGGATAACCTGGATCGCGTGCTCGCAGGATTCAACGTAACCAAGTCGAATATTGCTGAACTGGAGATTTTTTTGGTTCATCCTCAGGAACATCTTCAGCCATGTGTTGCCGTGTACAAAGAGTACATCGGTACGCATCGTCCGGCTGTCACGATGGTTGGCACATCCGGACTCGCCTTTCCTCATCAACTGATTGAGATTCGCGCCGTTGCTCATACCAACTGATCCAAGTCATGTCAAAAGTTGCAGCGCCAAGTAAAATGGCCTGATGAGGTTTCACTTTAACCAAGTTTATACGCACATGAAGCCGGTTTGGATTAACTCCGAACCAGCTTCATCTTTATTTCTTATTCTTTTACTTTAACAGTTACAAACGTGGGTCTACTCGCTCCGACTCCAGCGATAACGTCGCCAGCACGCATTCGTGAATTCGTTCCACCGGCTCTCTGCGTATAAAGCGCTCAATCCCCTCCATACCCAAAGCACTCTCCATTAAGGCGTGACGTTCTTTTTTGGACGTTTTGCGTTTACGAAGTCGGGATAAATTCTCAGGTGCCAGGTAATCCATCCCATAGATGATGTGCAAATATGCACGTCCTCGTACTTTAATCGCAGGCTGAATCATTTTGTTGTTATTCCAGGCGCGGAACGTTTCAGGTTTGATGACAATACCTTCATGTCCTTCCGCTGTAATCTCATTCCACCAACGAATAACATCCGCTTCATCCGCCTCATTTGCAATTACGCGATATTCTGTCTCCATTATCATGGTCGACATGCGAGCGAACTCACGGTTTTGTTCCATGTGCCATTCATGTGTTTGCTCCCAAAATGCTCCCGTGCTATGTGCTAGTGTGTGGAACGGTGCAATTCGAATGTCCCCGATATCCTCCACATCCCAGCAGTATTTCTGGAATACATCGCGGAACGTCTCGGTATTAGCAAGTTTTCCTGCTGTCTCCTGCAACCATTCATCTACATTCCGACCTGCTGCTTCAGCTTCACGCAGTTTGTCCAGCACCGTAGAGCGATCCATCATGGAGGCTTCGGCAACGTGTGCATATTGTGAAGCAATCAGCTCACGCGCTTTTAGATTCCAAGGAACAATCTCGGCATCAAGCAGTACAAATTCCGTCTGATGACGATCAAAATAACCATCTGCGGTCAAGTCCGCATGTAACTTCGAGAGCACACTCTGCTCTGTCGAAGGATCAAAAAAGGATCGTCCTGTCCTTGTCACGATGTTCCCCAGCATGGGTCGGCCCACTCGTTGCACCGCAGCTTGCTCATCACGGAAAAGAAGTATAATGGCCCGGCTGCCCATGTGTTTCTTCTCGGCAACCATACGGGTAACTCCCTGAGAACGATAATACTGTAATGCATCCTGTGGATGCTCCAGGTATCCCTCTACAGAACATACACCCGGCGGTGGACTCATCGTAGGCGGGATGTAGAGCAGTTCTTCCAGCAGTACAGTATAATGGGAAAACGTATCAATTGCCGTCTTCGCCACCTCACCGTGCACAGATACATCCAGTTTGGATGCTGTCTGAACCGTGAAACCCTCCTTGAACTTACGTATGTTAGGCGGAGCAAAACGCCGCTGTTCCCAGCGCTTTAATGGACTATCCGGATCTCCCGCATAATCCTGCTTCGCCGGAACACTGACTGCCTCACGTTCTGGCATTCGCCAAGCAGTGAGCATGCCACCAAAAACGACACCTTGATCAATATTGACTGTATCATTCACAATTGTAGGATATGGACGAGGATCATGTCCCCAAACAATGCATTCACCCGAATTGTGATCCACGTACCAATCCTTGCGCACCGGCCGACCTTGCTCATCCATCCCATCCACATCGCCATATCGGCAGTAATCCTGAATGCGTTTGGACTGTTTGCCGATAAAATGATCTCGAATCCCTGCGTGTGCAACAACGACTTGTCTTACCCCGTCCCGGGAAAACACCAGATGAGATGGTGCTTCAAGCAGAAATGACCTAAGCTCCGCACGTACTCGCTTCGCCGTCTCCTGACCGTGCTCCTGCTCAAACTGTCGCAACTCCATCTCTACCCGTTCGTCACCATGATTCAGCGTAACATCACGACCATCCAGATAACGTGCAATCTTCCAGCCGTGATTACTGTCAATCATGTAGGCTAGCTCGGCGACACAATGACGTTGCCAGAACAACAGACATTTTAATGATTCTGGCCCACGGCTCGTTACGTCACCGACTGAAACCAATTTTCGTCCTTCAGGATGACGGTACAAGCCACTTTCATCCTCGTCCACATACCCGAGACGCACGATTAATTCCATCATTTCTTCGTAACAACCATGAATATCTCCGATGATATCTATACCTGTACCCATGTCAGTCACCAGCGGATTGGATGTGCGGACAAACGTAATCTCATCCGGTTGCTTCAGCACATAACTGGCATCAAAGCCATCCTCACGGATCGAGCGCAATGTGCGCTTGAACTGCTGCACCTGTTGTTTCACCCGTTGACGTCCACGCGGATACTCCCGCTGGGCATCACGTTCCAGCAGTTCTTTTTCCGGAATATCCAGCACAACAGCAATCACAGGCACATGAGCCTTTCTTGCCACCTGAATCAGTCGCTCCCGATCCTCTGGATACAGATGTGTCGCATCCACCCAGGTCAGCTTGTTCAGACGACAGCGGGTTGCGAGCATCGCCTCCATCGCTTCAAAGGCTTTGGCCGATACTTGCTGATACTCGGCATAGATCACATCCGCTTCACTGCGGGGACGGTGTTTCCAATCCACATACTCATCATCTCCAACCAGCATGCGGAATTGATCGGACGAGACGGCTTCCGTGCGCCGAATGACGCTTTCTTCAACGAGACGATCCAGCAACGTACTTTTGCCACTGTTGGATGGGCCGACGAGAACGACAATGCCTGCGTGGGGTAGACGAATCTCACGCTGTCTTTCCTCCGTCACACTTTTCCGATCCTGACGTTCTCTGCCTTCATCCGAGATTTCGTTTGGTCTCATTTTTCTCCTCATGATTGACTCTCCTTTCTCCGCTCAAAAATGACCAGTTGGGTAGGTTGTCCATAGCCTTCTGCATTCTCACCAATACCCTTAATCTCGTAGCCATAGCTCCCCTGTTGCGTCCATTCCTCACACCGGATAGCCAGCTCCGCACGGGTCCACTCAAAACGGTGGTCATGGTGACGGAAGCTTTCCTGCTCCATTGCGTACACTTCGTTATATTCCTTGTTTGGCGTAGTGACTAGCAGCACTTCTGGCTGATATTCGTTCATGATTGTATCCATAATTCTGTTCAGACGGTATTCCTCAATATGCTCAATCACTTCGCACAGGATCATGACGTCCTGGTTTTGCATCTGCTCGTCAAAATAAAAAAGTGAACCGATGATCGGCTCCGGCATAGCCACCATTCCAGAACGACCCTCCAGCTTCGCGAAGCGCTCCATGGCCCGGAGCCGCGACTGACCGGAAGGTTCAACGGCCAGAATCGATTCCACACCGGGAACGAACGCCAAACGAGCGGACAGCTTGCCCTCACCCGCTCCCATATCCACAATGCTTCGTTTGACTGGCAACGCTGACACCACATCCGTAATCGCTCGATAACGCAACTCGTTTAACCGCACAGGAGTTTCTGATTGTACGCCATTGCTAACGGACTCGGACTCACGTTGATCTTGTTCTCTGTCTTCCTGATGTCCCACGTTATTCTCCTGAATAACCGTGTCTGAGGTGTGACCTGTTTCTCTCTCCTGTCCAAGAGACGCAGACAAGGCACCCTCTTGTCGCTCATACTGCCGGATCAATTCGGCAAAACGAAGCGTACGCTTCACAATGAGCTCTTTCAGTGGATGAGCATCCAGCCACCCTTCACCGTAACGTTTGATTTTATCGATCTCATCTTCACTGATGAAATAGTGTTTGTAATTATCCAGCACTGGAATCAGCAGAAAAAGCTGACGCAATGCATGTTGTACCGTGTTACGACCACGCAAGGTGATATGGCGAACTGTGCTTTTATTTTTCAGATCAAAGGAATAAGACAGCTCTCCACGTTCCATCGAAACTGCGTATCCCAATGGCGAGAATAATTCCTCCACAACCCGATCCGGCAGGTCGGATGCCACCGGTCCAAAGGTCAGTTCCAATTCGAAAGAGTGACCTACCCATTGCACATAGCCTTCCTTGGGCTTGCCATTCAGGGCCGTTCCTAACGCCCCACGTATGTAGGAGCAGAACAGGCTGCTGGTCACGAACTCACGATCATTGATATATTGCGTAATGTCATATCCATCAGGTGTGCCTCTGACCAGATCCACAGGATCAGGCTCGGCATGAATCAGCACTTCCGTTTCGTTCTCTGTAGCGGTGGTGTACACCATTCTTACACGTACGCCTTTGTCTACGCGGTCATATATATTCAGCGGGTTCTTCGCTAACAAATGGGATACAATCCCCGCGTCAGCGCCGCTTGCTTTCAAGATCAAATGCATCCGTTCTCCTCCTTTTATTCAATTAATTCTCTTTTATGATTTCCGTTGTTATCAAGCCCTAATTGTTCCCCCACACCTCTTGCAATGCCAAACGGAAAATCCGGTCCAATTCTTCAAATTGAATAATCTGCTCATTCTCCATCTGGCCAGCCAGTCGTTCAAAATGCTCCATCTTCTCGGCTAAGAAAGCCTGTATTGCTGGCAACTGCGGCTCCAGATCCAGTTCCTCGCCCGCCTTTTTCCGGCGCAGCAATTCATGAATCTCCGTATACAGCGGTGTAGTCGCAGGTACAAGTTCTTGCACCAGCTCTTCAAATGCCATTGGTGGCATCGCATCATAACGTTCAATCCAGCCACAAGCGAGCAATGGACGTAGAACATAGAAATACTTTTTGATCTTCACCTGCTCACCTTGTAAATAATCGCGGAAGTTCCCCTTTGCCATATTCAGATAATGATACATGCAGGACTTGGGCGAGAAGGTCAAAGGCGACAGTGCACGGATATGCTGTGCCACGCCATACTCTTCATCATACTGAATCGGGGATTGCAGCCACTCCAAGAGTGGCGGATTTGATTTGCGAAACAGCTTCAACGCCTTGCGCAGATCCCAACCATTGATATCGAGCTGATCACTTATTGGACGTTCGATCACATCCCTCTTATCCTCAATCGACAAGTACCATTCCAGTGGTCTTACATACAGAAAACGCACATCATAATCGCTGTCCTGGGAAGGAAATCCCCACGCTCGACTGCCCGATTCACACGCATAGATGATCCGTACCTGCTCCTCCTGTTCAATCTGCTTCAGTTGTTGTCTAATCGTATCTCTCATTTCTTCATGAACGTAGGTCATAGTCAGCCGCCTCCAAATCCCCACAATTAAATCTCCATCGCTCTCACCCGGTTCGCAAGTGTATCATATCCGGCCACAGTCTCGGCAATATACGTCAATACCGTTTCACTCCAACCGTAGATGTAAAAGGTTTTGCCATCCCGTGGCGGTACCATTGCCTGCCGATAAGGTGCTATATCCACAATAAATGCTTTCAACTCCGGATTCATCATCCGGCGATATCGCTCAAGCTCGGCATATAACGGGCTGCCTTCATTCTGCTGTTCATCGGTGATCATCATGATCTGATCCACTTTCTCTCCGATATCCCGAAGCTCGCGTACAGGCCGCCCCGTGTCTGTTCCACCTTGTGCGCGAATCCGGTGAGCTTGGGAAAGGATGCTCTCATCCATCTTGGGACGAGCATCCTCAACCATATGGTCGAATAACCAGAACAGTGCGTTACCTCTTGTTTGTTTGTAAAGCGCCAGTGCCAGCACCGAACCAATCCGTAAATAATTCCCTTGCATGGAACCGGAACGATCCAGGAAAATAGCCGTTCTTCCCGGCAGCGTTGGCAGGTTGCCAATGGATAGCTCTACCGCTTGTCGCAAAGCATCCCGCAGCTCTTCCCTCGCAATCATTTCATACGCACTGGCGAAACGGAATGGCAATATGCGCGACTTACGCAGGGCTTCTGCATCCGTTAAACGACCTGTTACGTAATCGATATTTTTCGATTTTTCAAAAACTCCCGCTCGATCCATTGCATTCAGATGGCGCAACAATGCAAAGGTTGGCATCTGGGACATCAACGCCTCCCATACCGTACGTGTCGGCTGCATGATCGATGTGACCACCGAATACGGCAGTTTACCTTTCTCGATCAGATGCATCCGGCTTGCGGGGTTGGGCGTAGCTTTCAGTTCTTCCAGCGCTTGCAACTGCGGCAGTTCCGTAAGATCCACCTCATGCCCGCGCAAATAACGAAACAAGGCTTGCTGCTTCATATCAATCGGCTTGGGGTGTGCTGTAGCGATCATATCCCCCAGACTGTATCCTCGCCCGTGTCCGTTGTATTTGATCGCCCAGTATTCGCTGATCCCGTTCAAAAAGAGACTCACCTGACGCTTCACCGCTCGGCCGCCCTGCCCCCGCCCCAATCCTCTCAGAATAGTCAGAAAATCAGCCAGATCAGCCGGTGTCTGTACCACTTGGGAGAACACCTTGGCAAACTGATCCACATCCGCTTTGGACAATAGTGCCAGACCATATAAAGGCTGTAACCGCATCAAACCTTCATTACGAGCATAGACCAGAGCCCTCGCCATAAACCCTACATCCACCTCAGCCATCTCCTGATGACTGACCATCGCGTCGTCCATCAGTTGCTGGGTATCGGTATAGAACGTATTGTTCAATGTATTGGTCATCAACATCTGTATATATTGTTCCTCCACCAATCGCTCATAGGCTCCGTAGCCCCCATGATTACGTGTCGTTGGCTGAGGTTGATTAAATAATTGTTTCGCTCTGCTCATCACTCATGACCTCCTGGTGTGAGTCTAATGGCTGTACTTTAATAATAAAATGTTCCGAGGAAAAAGGTGGGAAGGTATAATACCCGCTCTACCGCTGAGCTACACCGCCATGAACGGCGGCGATTGGATTCGAACCAACGACCTGGTCGATTAACAGTCGAAGTAACCCTCCCTGGCGCCTCGGAACCTTGATCCACAGTGCTTGTTGCTGCCCCGCTTCACATCCTCATTATGCCTCACACATCTGCACGCGAACATGGCGAAAGTATGGCGACGAATCATTTTCTGAAATTGAGTCAATCTTCACAAGTTTAAATGAAACCCGCCACTCTTCCTGCTACAATGAAGGGATAACAAGGAGTGAATGTTCATGGCAAGAGAGAGTTTTGACAAAGAAATTCAGTTCTTACGCATGTTATCCCTAACAAGCGGTGCGTATAACCGCAAACAGTACGCCGAACGGCTTGGCATATCCGTACATACCTTTGATAAAACCAATCGTCGGTTAAAAGAAATCATGCAGACCGTCGCTGATCAACGTTCAGGTGCCGAAGCAAGTCGGGAAATAGCTGACCTCGTTCGTTTCCAGTACGGAGAATCTGCAGAGCCCATGCTGCTCTTCCTCTTCCGCGCCAAGTCGATGAAAGAGACTGAAGTTCAGCGCCTTTCTGTCCTTTTGCATACCCTACAGGATACAGCCCTGACCGCAATGGAATTACTTGACGCCTGCTGTGCTGATCTGCCGGAAGATCTGGCGTTACCTGACGAGAAAACCATTCGCTCCGACCTGAAGTATTTGGAAGAGGTTGGGGTTATACGAAAAGAGCCTGGTGGCAGACCGTATCGATATGCCTTGCAACAGGATGTCCTTACCGAATTAACAGTGGAGGAACAGCTGGAGTTGTATGATTTTGTGGATATGATGGCGAACACCCAGGTTCCTTCTGTCCAAGGTTACTTGTTGCGGGATAGTCTGAAGAAAGCCATTACGGCAAGTTTTCCTCAAGAAGAAGCGACCGAACCCTATATCTATAAGTATCACTATTATTCTCGTATCCTGGACGAAGCTCATCTCTACACGCTGCTTAGTGCGATTCGTCAGCGCAAGCGTGTGCAGTTCCTATACTATTCACCGAAAAAACCATCCAGCTACAGTTCACAGAATACGAATCCACGCTTTGAACGGGAGGCAGGCGGACGATCCAACCGGATCGTGCCCCTTGAAGTGATTTATGACCATCAGTATGGTCGTTGGTATGTCATTGGATATCAGGGTCGCCGCGGCTTCGTGAAATTCCGCATGGAAGGCATAACCCAACTGGAGGAAGAGGATTCTGTAGAAGAGGAATACATGCTCGAGTTGAAGCAGCAGTGGACTGACATCAGTCGCTACAGTTGGCTGGTAGATACGGGGAATACCGTGACGGTTCAAGCTCGCTTTTTCCACCCGGAGCGTGGTCAGCGCAACTTCATTCTGGATCGGGTTCGTCTGCAAGGTCAATGGGGCAAGATCATACCCGAAACGGATCATACCTTTCTCTACGAAATCCAGGTCAACGGTACCACCGAGATCAAACCGTGGTTACGAAGTTTTGGCTCAAGCTGCGAAATCATCGCACCTCAGAGACTACGCCAGGAGATGATCAAGGAATGGAAGGAGATTGCGGGATATTATGAACCTGTTCGAGAAGATGTTCAATTACCAGATGATGACCCGACTGAATGAAACCGGACTGTTCACCTGGACCTCACAGGAACGGGCCTGGCTTCGCATGATGCTGAATCACCCTGCCGCAAGAGAAGCCCTGAGCGCTGTAACGTTGGATAAAATGCACAACATGTTAAATGGTGAGCAGGACCTGAACCTTCAGGATTACCTGACCGAAAAAGCCAAAAGTGAGGAAAACAGTGTCTCTCATCCACTCCTCAGACAGTTACGACTAATCATTCTGCATCATCAGGGATTTCGAATGACAGGCCGCGTCCGCAATGGACGCACAAGCCAGGATGAATTTGGTTTCCCGTATAAACTGGAGTATTCCATGGTCAAAAAAGAATGGTACGTGCTCTGGTACGCGCCTCGCTTCGACAAACTCATGTCTACCAAGCTGCACAGCATCGTTACCGTGGAAGCCCAACCGGTTGAGCCGGATAGCGCTTCAGGCTACAGTGCCCGAATTGCTGCGATAACAGAGAAGCGTAAAACGACCATCACCATCGAAGTATTGCCTGAGTTCAATCAGGAGCTGTCCCGAATCCTCTATGCCTTCTCCTGCTTCGAGAAACAGGTCGAGTACATGGAAACCAAGCAGACATATCGGATCGAGCTGACCGTTCCACGGAATGAGATGGATTACGTCTTATCCAAAATGCGTTTTCTCGGTAAACGGGTTCGATTTGCTGACCACACAGTGATGCGGGAGCGAATGTCCGAAACAGCTGCCAAGGCATTGGCCCGTTATGCGGAAAAAGAGCCTGATAAACATGCCGAATACTCCAATGAAGTTCAGCACCGCCAACCCGAGGAAAAACCGCTCGCAAAAGCCGATGGTCATTGATTTCGTAAAAGTCGGTTAACCCTAGCCCTTTGCTCAAAAACAAACCCGTATACAAAAAGGTCTGGATGATCTCATCCAAACCTTTTTGCTGTGCATGAGCCTGACTAGGTCCCACCACTGCTGGCAGCTGAATTTCGTCTCTTGTTAATCGCATGCACTCCCATGACCACTGCAATTAATTCATATGTGTCCAGTTGGTCCGACTGGTTATCCAATACAAATGCCCCTGAACTAAACCAGCCGCTGGTGCGACGGAAACTTGCCACGATGCGTCCACCACTTCCACTGATATCATATTCCTGCGAGAATGCCGGAGCAGACACATCGTACGTACCGCGCGATCCGGCATCATACTCATACTTTTTGCTAAAGAAACTAAACCTCGCTCGCAATACTCCCAGATGTCTCCCATCGGCTGCAGTGATATCCCAACGATTGGTTAACATGCGGAATTTGCCGCTACAGACCAATCCCGAGTTATCGGATACATCGAGCGAAGAACCAAAAACACTTTTCAAATCCAGATGTCCTGCCTGTTCCTGATTCGGATTCATAATCTCGGTGTAACCCGCGTTAAAAAAATTATCCCTGAAGTATAGTTCCATAATACGTTCTCCTTTCTCTTACATATCCCCTTTCGTTCTCTTTAACCCAGTCTCACATCGTACACACATTATATCTATATTTACGTACAATTAATGGGGTTGGATTCAAAAATCGGATCATCACTGGATGTAAAAAAAAACGAGCAACCCTGGTTGCCCGCATCACGTTCAAGTTATCCTGTCATCAGACTTCAACTTTTTTGTTGTTCAGATAAATGGTAGCCCACACCAAGATAACTGCTACGATGACTTCAAATACAATACTCCCCCACATACCGTCCGACCATAATACGCCATTGGCTGTGATTGCAATACCTGTACTTTCTTCGGTGTAACGGAACATCTCATTTGGACTGAAGCGTCCTGTCGTAATTATATTCTCCAACCAGCCAATCAGATTAACGAGGACCAAGAATGCAACGATTCCGATCCATGGTCCAGTTCTCCAACGGAAGCTGCCTGCAATCGAGATCGAAAGGAAGATGATGACAGTCATGAATACCATAACCCAAGCAATAAACAGTAACAAACTAACATAATCCGAAACATGCAGACCCGAAAGATCAATATTGGTAACCACGTTCATTCGGAGTTTTATTGAGATATAGATGTAGGCATGAGTCGTAAATATAATAACTAATCCCAACCCGCAAAGAGCTCCAAAGATCAAAGGAGACAACACATGGGATAGGCCCGTTACGGGTAAAAGACGGCGATTATAAGAGCGGATATTGGACGTGTATGTTTTGATCATTTTCACATAAACAGCCACACCTACCCCAACATAACCCATAATGCCAAGCACAACCCCTGCGACCTCAGACATGAAAAGGGAAAGCGCCACTTGCGCAATAATCAAAATAACCAGCCCGGCCAGCAGTGTATTCCAGTTCCTTCTAAAGTCATACTTCAATAATGTCATCATTCCGCATAGACCTCCTTGAACATCTCATCCACACTTTTCCCATATTTCAGACGGAGCGTTTCCACTTCTTCCCGCATCACCAGCTGACCTTCACGAATGAAGACCACTTCATCAAAAATCCGTTCGATATCATTCACCAGATGTGTGGAAATGATCAGACTGCTGTCTTCATCATAGAATTTGACGATCGCATCCAGAATCTTGCCACGCGCAACCGGATCTACTCCGCCAATCGGTTCATCCAGTAGATACAGACGAGCCTTACGGGATAGCGCCAGTGTTAGTTGCAGTCGTTCATTCATACCCTTGGATAGATGCCGCACCCGATCACTCTCGACAAGGTTCATGAAATCGAGCATCTCCCGTGCCTTCTCCTCGTCAAAATCAGCATAGAAATCGCGGTAGTACGAAATCGCATCCCGCACTCTCATCCACTTCTCGGTTAATGGACGATCCGGCATAAATGAAACCAGTGACTTCGTCTCCAGCCCAACAGGCTTACCTGTGACTTGAATCGTTCCACTGCTCGGATGCAGCAAACCTGCAACCAGTTTCATGAGCGTACTTTTGCCACTGCCGTTGCTACCCAGCAAACCTACGATTCGGCCAGGAGCAATATCCAATGTGATATTACTGAGCGCTTTCTTACTGCCATATGTCTTGTTAATCTGGTTCAGTTCAAGAATGTTACTCATGCGTTTTTCCTCCCTTTCCTTCCGCAACGGCATCGGCTACGATCGATAAGATATCCTGCTCTTCAATCCCCAGTTCCTGCATTCCGGTCAGAAAGCGTTCCAGCAATTCACCAGCCATCTCTTTTTTGATCGTCATAATCTTCCGCTCCTCACTGGTTACATATCTGCCCAAGCCCCGTTTGGTTTCGACCACTTCTTCTCGCTCCAGTTCCTGAAATGTCCGTTGTACTGTATTGGGATTGATCTGTAATTCAGCCGCCAGTTCACGAACCGAAGGGATTTTGTCACCTGCCTGAAGTGTCCCGGTTACAATCTGTCTCTTGATGTACTGCATAATCTGCAGATATATTGGTAAGTTGTTATCAAATTCCATAGTCACAAAGCACTCGCTCCTCTCTGTACTGGTGTGTTAGTTACATAGTACACTAGTGAAATAGTGTTGTAAAGCCCATTTGTTAAAATATATATTCGCTTAATCGAAGGGCAAGCTTCCGCTATTGATATCCATACAAAAAAAAGAGCAGATCGTGAAGATCTGCTCTGCATAACATTATTAATCGTATTGTTATCTTATTCATATGCTTATCCCATAAAAAGAGCCAGCTACACGATATCTAGAGGTACTTTGCCTTTAGGTGCAGGGAATGCCTCATTCAAACGGGCGAGTTCCTCTTGTGTCAAAACGATATTCACTGCTGCTGCATTGTCTGCCACATGATTCAGCTGTACCGCTTTGGGAATCGCCAGCACATCTCCGTCCCTGATCACCCAGGCTAATGCGATCTGCGAAGTCGTAACTCCTCGATCCTGCGCAATCTCCTGAATGACGGGATGCTCCAACAATTCACTTCGAAGTCTGCCGCCCTGTGCCAGTGGACAATACGCCATAACAGGAACGCTACGTTCGCGCATCCAGGGAAGCAGATCATGTTCGATACCACGCGAAGCTGCATGGTAAAGCACCTGATTCACCATGCACTGAGACCCCTCCGGCAGACTCCATAACTCCTGCATATCCCTTGTATCCAGATTCGATACACCCCAGCGAAGGATTTTACCAGATTGCTTCAACTGCTCCAAGGCCTGAACCGTTTCTTCGAGTGGCACTCCCCCGCGCCAGTGGAGCAAATACAAATCCAGACGATCTGTACCAAGACGCGTAAGACTGCGCTCACAGGCCGTAATCATCTGCTTGCGATCCGCATGATGGGGATACACTTTGGATACGAGAAAAACTTCGTCACGATGGCCCGAGATGGCCTTTCCCGTAACAACTTCTGCCCCACCTTCTGCATACATCTCCGCCGTATCAATCACGGTCATTCCCAGTTCAATACCGGAACGCAGTGCCCGTATTTCTTCTTCTTGGCTGGATTGCTTCTCTCCCATGTTCCATGTGCCTTGCCCTATCGCAGGCAGGGCAGTTCCATCCGGAAGTAGAATCGTGCGTGTTGGATTACCATGCATCATCTATATTCCTCCATTCTGAAGACTTATGGACATTCTGACCTCTCTAACGACGGTTATACGAATCATATATCATGTTATCACTCACATGTCTCCAGTGGTTCATCATCATGATATACAATTGATCCAGTGGCACTGTGAGGCTACTTTGGGCAACGCTGATGGTCGCATCGACCATATTGCTGTTGACCGTCATCAATTTGCGTTTCATCCCGTTCTGGCGATCCAGAAAGGCCTTCTCATCCCGTAATTTGACCCCGATCATTTTCTGTCCCATTAATTCATACATAAAAATATTCTCAACGTCTCTCCAGGCCACGGCTCCTCCTGCGGTATAAGAAGATGCATCCACAAACCCATCCTCATTGATGACAAAAGAAGGTTCCTTCTTAATCATCTTTACCAGACTGTAGCAGAAACATAGCCCAAAAAACAAAATGGATAGAAGTCCAATCACATCCGAAAGGATGGAATCATTCGTACCTGAAGAACGATCAAAAATCAAAAAAAATCCGGCTGCCACAAAAAGTGCCGCCCCTGCCGTAAGCCACGCCATTCGTTTCCGGTTTGGATATTCTACATGCTGCTCATAGGATGTGCTCAACGTGACGTTCCTCCTCCATTGCGACTGAATCATACAAGTTCTATATAAACGAATGGCTATGAACCAAATACTTAAATGTAGAACATGAATTGCATTGTACATTAAACCAAATTCACCAATGTTAAACATTGAATTAAGACCATTTTCCGTCATTTCTGCGGTTATTCAACATTAGGATTCGTCATCCTTCGAGCAAATCCTTTTAACACACCTATATGAATTGAACAAAGAATATTTACATGGGTCACTCCGATGACAGAACAACCTTCCGATCGCTGTTATCCCCAGATTTTTTGAATCCACTTTTTCAAAGTGAAAATCCGGGGAAGCCTATGCTTCCGATGCAGCTTTCTTTCAGAAAGCTTTTAGGCGAACGCTCCGCTTCTTCAGGTTATTTCTGTCCTCTACGTTACGTGCAAATATTTAATTCAATTAATATACATTGTTAAATGTCTTACTCCTCCTTCATTACACTTATTGTCCTGTTCCTTGCTTTCCGTTAATATAAATGGAAAGGTTAGGAAATTAACCAATTCTAATTCATGGTGGGAGGACAAGCAATGATGAGTCAGCGCGGCATAACATCGGAAGATCTTTATCAGATTACATGGGTTAATGATCCAACTCCGTCTCCTCAAGGCGGACAACTGGTATATGTAAGCCGGAAAACGAATGAAGCACGTGACGGTTATTGTTCTCACCTGAGACTGCTGCATTTGGGGAGTCAAAAGGACAGGCCCTTTACCTCTGGAGAGAAGGATCATTCCCCTGCCTGGTCACCCGATGGATCTCAGCTGGCCTTTTTAAGAGAGGTTAATGGGAAATCCCAAGTGTGGATTATCGCATCAGATGGCGGAGAAGCACAGCAAATCAGTCACCTGACACATGGCGTCAGCTCCTTGCTCTGGTCACCAGACGGTCATACCATACTTGTGAAATCATCCGTGGATATGAGCGGAGATGAAGAATCAGAACATACAGATCCTATAGACGATAAACCCAAACTGCTGCAAGAACATGTCGTAGACCGGATTCGCATGAAATCAGATGCCAGTGGATTATGGAACGGTCGACGTTCCCACCTTTTCGCTCTCGCACCAATCGATGCGGAAGCAATACCTGTAACTACAGGTCATTATGACGTTGGAGACTACGCCTGGTCCCCGGACGGAACATCCATCGCTTGGATCACGCAGATGCCCGAAGAAGGTGAGGACCATAATGATTACACCTTGACTAATCATGTGTACCTTGCCAAGGCAGACGGATCGGATGTGCAGCAGTTGACCCCGGAAGGGTATACGTTCAGCCGACTGGCCTTTGCACCGGATGGACAATCTCTTGCACTGCTCGCCAGTGACCGTTCTTATGGAAATGCCACGCTTGTGAAGCTATATTCCCTTCCTATATCAGGTGGTGAACCCGTATGTCTAAGCACGGATTGGGACGTACAGTTAAATCACAGCATTGTTGGTGACATGCGATCACATCTGACAACCACGGGACCTGTATTCAGCAGGGATGGTTCATCCATCCTCTGTCTGGCGACTATCCATGGTAGTGTACGCATCGCCAAATTCGCACGAGACGGCAGCAGTGCCGACTATATATGGCCTGACGAACGGGAGATTTATCAATTTGCCGAGTTGGAAAACGGGCAGATCGTTGCTGCTGTTGCCGATACACAAAATCCTGGTGATCTCTATATGTATGAACAACCGGAAGATCCCGGGGTAGAACCGATTCAACTCACCCGCAGCAATCCACAGCTTGAGGATGAGATCCACCTTAGTACACCGGAAACTTTCTGGATTAATTCCTCAGATGGCCTGCGTCTGCAAGGTTGGATCATGAAACCTCATGGCATGGTCGACGGGGTCAAAATCCCGACCATTCTGGAGATTCATGGCGGACCGCACATGATGTATGGTTTTACATTTATGCACGAGTTCCAGATTCTCGCCGCACAAGGCTACGCTATTGTGTATATCAATCCACGCGGAGGGCTCGGATACGGGCAGCAATTCGTAGATGCCTGTCGCGGAGATTATGGCGGTGGCGATTATCGCGATCTTATGGAGAGCGTGGATTATGCCCTATCCCAATATGAGTTTATCGATGAATCCAGATTGGGCGTAACCGGGGGCAGTTATGGTGGCTTCATGACCAACTGGATTGTTGGACACACGGACCGCTTTAAGGCCGCTGTTACCCAGCGTTCCATCTCCAACTGGCTATCCTTCTATGGCGTCAGTGACATTGGCTATTTCTTCACGGAAGATCAGATTGGCGGTAACGCGTGGGATGACACGGAAAAGCTGTGGAAACATTCCCCGCTCGCTTATGTCGGCAACGTCAGTACTCCGCTGCTCATTTTGCATGGCGAACAGGATCTGCGGTGTCCAATTGAACAGGCCGAGCAATTATACATTGCGTTGAAACGGCGCAAGCAGACCACTCGTCTCGTTCGTTTCCCAGGGGCCAACCACGAGTTGTCTCGCGGAGGTCACCCTCACTTGAGGGTACGCCGTTTGGAGCATATTGCCGGATGGTTTAACGAGTACCTGTAACGGACTACTATTTATACTATTAATTCAGAGAGTATAGAACCAGATATGGATTCAACCCTAAAAGCCGTCCAATGAAATCTGTAATGATTTCAACGGGCGGCTTTGGCGTTACCTTATGAATAATAGAAGGATACGGATCACTATAATTTGAACAACTCAAGCAGGATAGTATTAGGGCGTGTGATTATATTCGTCGCTTACTCTTCGCCCCATACTACGGTAACTTCATTCAGGTCCTTGTTGGTCGCAGACACAGAACCCGTGATGGTTACGGCATATTTGCCATCTTCACGACCGACGATGCTGAAGCCGTCTGCCTGTATATCCTGAGTGTTCTGACTCAAGTTTTTGGTCTGGTAATAGTCTTTGTAGGATGTTCCAACGGTTAGCAACGTTTCTTTGGTTGTGTACGTGAGCACTACTTTTTTGTTACCATCCATGATGTTCTCAATGAGACTTGTCGCCTTCGCATCCTTCGGTAATGGGAAATCTGCTGGCAGATACTTGGACTTCACGCCTGCCGCCTGTGTGTTTGTACCTGTTGAGAGCGATGTCGATCCACTATTGCCTGTGGATGTGGACCCGCCAGAAGAGCTTGAAGAACCGATGCTTACTTTATTGTTTTGGGAATCATACTTCACTTCGGTCTTCAACGCATCGGCAATCGAACGAACGGGGAGATATGTACTGCCTTGATATGTAATTGGCGCAAGCTTTTTGCCCTGGTCACCTGTCGGTGTAAATTTCTGCCCGTTCACTTCGATGGCGAGCCCATGGTTCAGATAAGCTTTGATCGTCTCCAGTTGTGTACCTGCATATACACCTGCCGATCCGGTTAACACCATGCCAAACACACCCGCAGTAATCAACCACTTTTTGCTTTTCATCCTTAAACGCCTCCTGAGTTCAAATGTCAGCCTTATGCATAATACGATTCAAGACGATCACTCGATGTACACGAAAGACTCATGTAGTTATGCTCATCATGTATGGATACGAGCTTATTCGGATAACAGCCCGTTGTTCCACCAAATGTTAGCAATATAATAGCATCTGACAAGGGGTTGTAAATAATATATGAACAAAACAGGACCAAGGGCGTACAAAAATAGTCTTTGTTGTATGCCTGCTGTTCTCTGGCTCGTTAAGTTGTTCTTATATGAATAAAGTCCTGAATTCCGGACCATACATATGAAGCTAATCATACACGCACAACAGTTGCGAAATTAACCAATGTATTAGATAATTATTTGTCGATTTGTGGTCAAAGGACCGGAACTCAAGGGGGATTAAATACGATGAATAACAATAACAGTACATTTGATCAGTCTATTAACCGGATCTCTACCGGATCAGAAAAATGGGATGCGCTTGAGGAGATCTTCGGTGCTGCTGATGCGCTTCCGATGTGGGTGGCCGATATGGATTTTGCTGCTCCACCATCCGTCATTCAGGCCCTGCAAACACGGATGGAGCACGGGATTTTTGGTTATACAGTGCGGACTGAAGCGTATCATGCCGCTGTTGCAGACTGGATGGAACGGCGCCACAACTGGAAAATTAACGATGACTGGATTGTGTTCACTCCAGGTATTGTGCCCGCACTCAGTATTGCTGTACAACGATTCACGGGGCCGGGAGATGCAGTGGTCATCCAAACTCCAGTGTATGCGCCCTTCTATGAAGTAGTACGTGGTCAAGGTCGTGAACTGATCACCAATCCTCTGGTAGAGAATGACGGTCATTACACGATGGATCTGGAACAACTGGAATCCAGCTTGCAGACCGGTCGGGTCAAAATGCTGATTCTGTGCAGTCCTCATAACCCGGTTGGACGGGTATGGACTCGTGAGGAGCTTGAAGGGCTTACGTCACTGTGTCTGCAATACAACGTACTGATGGTTTCAGATGAAATTCATGCCGATCTTGTTCATCAGCGGGGAACTCATACACCATTGACCCTGATCTCGGACGCCGTCTCTGATCTAAGTATCATCTGTACGGCTCCAAGCAAAACGTTCAATATTCCTGGCCTCTGCACATCCAACATCATTATCCCCAATGCCAAGTTACGGGAATCGTTCGCGCAGGGTGTAAAAACGATGGGACTTGCCAGTATCAGCACACTGGGTGCTGTTGCAACTGAAGCTGCTTACAACGGAGCTGAGGAATGGCTGGATGAGTGCCTTGCCTATATCCGTGGAAATATGGAGTATGTACAGCAATATGTCGCGGAACACATGCCTCAGATTAAAATGCATCTGCCCGAAGCGACCTATCTGTTATGGATGGATTTCCGGGAGCTGAATATCCCACATGCACAACTATGCAACATGCTTCTTCATGAAGCAGGGCTTGCTTTCAATGACGGGAGCTTCTTTGGAACGGAGGGTACAGGGTTCATGCGTATTAATGTAGCCTGTCCACGTTCTACGGTTGAAGAGGCGATGCGCAGATTATCTGTGTTGTTAAGCAATGTGTCGGGCAAATAAGCTGTCAATTACATCTATGTATGTTTCGAACAAAACGTGTACTGTTCATTAAATGGTGAATATCTGTAAAATGGAAAAAGGGGTGCCCCGTAGTCAAGTCCATGACTCACATTCATGGTCAATGACTTCACAAGGGGTGCCCTTTTGTATTCAATCATTTTATTTATTCAAAACTAATTAAAACTACAGTGACATCGACATCGGCATCGGTGTAATTCTGTCGCATAACCTGTTCAGCAAATCCCGATCATGGCTTATGATCAGTAATCCCAGATCACGCTGGCGAGCCACTTCCATCACGGTATGCCAGATCTGTGCCTGAGTGATCGCATCCAGCATCGTGGTCATTTCATCTGCAATCACATAACGTGTCGATGTACCGAGTGCTCGCGCCACACAGAATCGTTGCAGTTCCCCACCGGATAATTCACCCGGTCTGCGGTCCAGCCAAGCTTGCTGAATCCCCAAAGCTTCGAGCAACTGCTCATCCTGCACAGCCGCCTCCTGAAGTACACGCCGCATCCGCCAGCGTGGATTCACAGCTTTCTCCGGATGCTGGAATACCAGCTGAACCGGACATACTCCTGTACGAGGGAGTGGTTCACCATCCAGTAATACTTGTCCTGCCACGGGTTCGGCATATCCTGCAAGGATGCGCCCAAGGCTTGTTTTCCCACAGCCACTCGGTCCCCACAACCCAACGACTTCGCCTTGTTGCACCTGCATGTTCATCTGCTGAAACACCCACGATTTCTGATCGTGACGATAACTTACTTCCTGTGCTTCAAGTGACATGGAGACACCTCACTTCTCCGCCTCGTATCTGACGAAGCGGAGGACGTTCGCGGGTACATGCAACGGTTGCTGAGCTACATCGGGGAACAAATGAACATCCTGTGATGATCTCTTGACCCGCTAACGGCTGGGAGCCTGGGAGTGGCTGAAATCCATTCTGCGGCAACGCATTCCAGAGGGCTTTCGTATACGGATGGCGCAGTCGTTCTCCATTCCCCGTAAAATCATCCACCTGCGCTGTCTCTACATTGGCACCCGCATAAAATACAGCGATGCGATCAGCAGCCGTCAGGGCAGTCGTGACATCATGGGTAATCCATAGAATGCCTACGCCTTGATTCGCAAGCTCACGAAATTGCCTCATCGTCTCGACCAGCACTTCGGGATGGATACCCGGTGTGGGCTCATCGGCAATGATCAGCTTCGGCTGGCCTGATGTCGCTGTAGCCATCAACACCCGTCTTGCCATACCTCCGGACAACTCAAACGGGTATTTCCCGGCTGTTCCTTGAGGAAGATGATAACGATCCGTCAGCTCCTGCTCTGTCTTTTTCAAGTGGGTTTGATTCATGAATCTACGCTTCCTTTCCAAATCTCGAGTTATCGGCTGAACTTGCCTCCCCACCTTCATCAGCGGGTCCAAATAACTGACGGATTGCGGGATTAACATCAGTTCATCACCACGCAGATGAAGCTGCCGCTCTGGAGTCAAAGGCTCACCATTATAGCTCATTCTACCTTCCAACTTGGCATTGGCAGGCAGAATGCCCATAATGGCCTGCGCAAGTACACTTTTACCTGATCCGCTTGCGCCTACTACAGCCACGATCTCACCCTCGTTTATGGAAAGATCCAGATTCTGAATGACATCAATCTGTTCGTGTCCAAACCAACCACGAGCGCGCCGAAATGACACCGATACCCCCTCAATATCAAGAAGAGCCATATTTACCTCACCTCCCTTGAACTACCTGTACCCGTCAACGTCTTCAGACTGTTGCCCAACACATCAAACGCACGAACAACCAGCAATAATGCCAGTCCCGGGAAAAAGGCGAGCCACCACATGCCAGCAGATAAATATCTCATCGACTCTGACAAAATAATGCCAATTGCCGGTTGCTGCGGGGACAACCCCAGCCCCAGAAACGTAATGGCTGCCTCATGCAGAATCGCATGGGGAAAAATTAACAGTACGCCCACAAACAGTTGTGGGACCAGATGTGGCAGCATATGCTGCACCGCAATCTGTAACCGCGATTGACCCAACTTGTGTGAGATCTGAATGTATTCTGCGGATTTCAGTTGAATCATCTCTGCTCGTACAATCCGGGCCAGATTTGGCCAGTGCGTCAGGGCAATTGCTGCCGCCACTCCTGCCAAACCTCCACCAAATACAAAGGCCAACATAACGAGTGATACCAGATGAGGCACACTGAGAAACAGGTCGATAATCCAGGAGATGACCCGGTCAGCAGCTCGGCTGGAAGCCGCCCCCAGACCCAGCACTAGTGCGATCAATCCGCCACCGCAAGCAGCAAGCAATCCCACTTGAATGCTGGTTGCCAAACCTTTTAATGTACGCATGAACATATCTCTTCCGAGCCAATCCGTGCCAAATGGATGCGCCCAGGTTGGAGCCAAATTCCGATCCATTAATGAAGTCAGCGTAGAACCAGCCGGAAGCAGCCTGCCCGTCAACCACACAACGGCAATCCAGATCACCGCAAGGCTTCCCCAGATCACCGCTCTTTGGCGAGGATTGCGGGAATGTTGGTTTCTGGCGGCCATGTACCGTACCTCTTGATTCGCAGTTTTCACTTTCTGTACTTCGGCTGTTTCTGCCGTCTGCTCGGAGGAGCGTTCTAGCGTCTGCTTCATGACATCAGCTCCTCCTTCATCCGTGGATCAATCATACGATACAGAATGTCGGCAACCATATTACCTGTGAAAACAAAAATCGCACTGCACATCACAAGTCCAAGCAGCAGTGGAACATCTCCACGCAACCCCGCCTGAACCGTTGCCTGACCAAGGCCTGGGTATGAAAATACCTGTTCTGCAAGCACAGCCCCACCGAACAGTTCACTGAACGAAGCAAACTGCAGCGTGATGGCTGGCAAAACAACATGTCTGAACCCATGTCGACGGAACAGCTGAAATCCACGCTCACCCCGCGCTCTCGCAAACAGAATATAATCCGACTCCAGCACATCCGTAAGCTTCTGCCGGGTATGCAAAGCGATGGAAGCTACTCCGGTCAGACTGAGAGTCAACGCTGGCAGAATCATATGAATAGCCCGATCTCCCCAGGTCACCTGATCAGCCGACATCCCTGCGGGTACCCCAAGGCCAACTGGAAGCCATCCGAGCCACACCCCAAATACCATTAGCAGCAACAGCGCAATCCAGAATACCGGCGTGGAGGCCAGCGTGTAACAATACCAGCAGATCAGGCGATCCAGCCTTGAATCCCTTTTCATGGCAGCAACTACACCAAGAGTGAACCCGAAGATACCAGACAGTAGCCAGGCTACTGCCATAAGCGCGACAGAATTCATGAATCGTTCCTGGATAATACCCGCTACAGGCTGTCTGTAGATCATTGATGTTCCCAAATCTCCCTGAATAAGTGCTTGTCCCCAGGTCAGCAATCGTTCCATTGGAGATTCATTCAACCCCCAACGCTCTTCGATTAAACTGCGCTGTTCGGCACTTACCCTGATCATATCTCCACCAATGTAAGCTTCGATCGGGTCCACAGGAGAGAATTGCATTAATATAAAAGACACCACACTGACTCCAATCAATAGAGATACGAGTCGCAACACTTTATTACCAACAAATCTGGCCCATCCATTCCTGCCCGTCATCCAATCTCTCCCCAATTCAGGCTAAAGCTACCGCTATGCTTCTTATTTCGCGCTGTTATCCCAGGACCATTCCTCCAGATTGGATGTCACTGGCCAGCCGTGACCATGGGGGTGAATCTGCTGCTCGCCAATGTCTAGTCCATTCGTAACCAGATACAGATGATCTATGTTCACAAGCCACGCCCAAGGTGCATCCCCCTGATAACTGAAACCTGTTGTGCCATCCCATTCCGCTTTTCGCCAGAAGGGCAATGCCTCTTCCTCACTGGTTGCCTGAAGGGCCTTCTCCATCCATGAATCCACAACAGGATTACTGTACAGTCCTACATTGTAATATCCTTCTCCCTTGTGGGTACTGCTATAGAGGTTATAGGTTTCCAGTGGATCATGACTGCCCCAACCAAATAATACAGCGTTGGAGTAAGCCATCTTCTTCGTCTCTTCACGGCTTTTGCCTTCAACATTGATTTTAATTCCAGCCTGGGCAACCATATCCGCAGCAGCCAGTGCCAGAGATTGTCTTGTTAAATCACCTGCAAAATAAAGCAGATTGAACTCGGCCTTAACACCGTTTTTCTCGACGATACCATCACTATCTACATCCACCCAGCCACCAGCCGCCAGAATGTGCTTCGCTTCTTCGAGATTGGCATCCGTAAATACAGCTTCCACATTACTCCAAGGCAGATCATCACTGACGGAATAAGCGGGACGACCATACCCTTCCAGTACACCCTCAACCAAAGCCTTACGATCAATCACAACATTCACCGCTTGGCGAATGGCCAGATCGGATGTCACATCATTCCCTGCGGGAAGACCATCGCCCGACTTGGCACCAGCAGGCTGCATGGGGAACATGATGCCCCGGTTATCTACGGTTTTTACGGCCTCCAATGTCATGCCATTCACCTGTTGTTTGCTAAATGCTGCCGGGATCGCAGCGATATCCACTGTACCTGCCTGTGCAGCGGCATAGGCCGCATCTTCATCCAGATAGAGAAAGGTGAGTTTGTGGAATGCAGACTTGTTACCGTAATACTCTTCATTGGCTTCAACGATGGCCTGTTGTCCTTTGTCCCACTGAACCAGCTTGTACGGTCCTGATCCAACCGGATGCTCTGCATAATCAGCGCCATAGGCGTGTTCAGGCACAATGCCAAGTGTCGTCAGCAGGCTGATGAATGTAGATTGCGGCGACTTCAGTGTAAATGAGACCGTGCTATCATCAGGTGCCTGTACATCAGCCATATTGGTCAGATCAATCACGGACCCACTCTTGGCAGCTGTTTCAAACGTAAATTTTACATCCTCAGCCGTTAGAAACTCTCCATCAGAGAACTTCACATCATCTCGAAGCGTAACTGTCCAGGTTAACCCATCTTCACTAACGGAGTATTCAGTAGCCAGATCGTTAACCAGTTGAAGTTTGGCATCTCTCTTTAGCAAAGTACTCTGGAAAAGTGGTGAACCATACTGCCCCCATCCGGTTGTCGGATCAAACCCGCCTTCCGGCTCGGTGCCAACGGCCAGCACCAATTCGTCTTTGGTTGAGTTTGTTCCTGACTGCCCATTCTCTAATGACGAAGCTGTTGGCGCTGTGCCCTGTGCACAACCAGATAAACCAATGGAACATACAAGCAAAATGCCTAATCCTGTTCTACCTTTTCGTTTTCCCCATCTCCATGAAAATCTGCCCATTCTGGTCGTTCCCCCTCTAAATATGTGCTGCACTCCCTTTTTTCGTGTTACTTTTTAGAGAAATTGTAGCACAAAACATAAATCGTATGTCAACAAAGTTCACTTCACAATCCATATTTTTTCATTTTTCAGAATCAATAAATAAAAACTTATATAACCGAGCATTTGTAGCGCTCCATAAAGTCAGGTATTATAACAAACAAAAAAAACAGACGGTTGGCATCTAACCAATAGTCTGTTTTTAAGATTTGCTATATTTTCATAGAAATTACACTCGTATTTGTCTTACTCCGTAGAGCGATGATGATGATGATGGCTGTGACCATGCTGCCCCGCACTGTGATTATGATCCAGACTTTGAATTGGATTGCCATCCTGACCGCTACTCTGAGCATGAGCCAGTTTGTTGAGTTCATCTACATAAGTCACAGACAGCTCCGCATACAAAACACCTTTTTGCACCTGGATCTGCTGATGCAGATGACGCAATCGCCCCAAATTCCCTCGTACGGCAATAACCTCCAGGCATTGGTCATGGTTCAGGTGCACGTGCATATTGGAAATGATGTCATGATGCGCCTCATGTTGCAGCTCCATCAAACGAATGGGAAGATCGCTGATATGGTGATCGTAGACCATCACAATGGTGCCTGCCACATCCTGGTCGGATTGTAATGCAGAAGGTTGCAGTAATGTTTTGCGAACAAGATCACGGAAAGCCTCAGATCGGTTTTTGTATCCCTGTTCCTCAATATAATGGTCAAACTGCTCAATCAGAGGTGTAGGAAACGCCACCCCGAACCGGGTCAAATCTTCTTTGTCTGCCATGCTTCTCCTCCTGCGCCCTCATTTGCTTCGAGTGTACCACAGACTTGTCTGCTCATCGACTATACTGTTGCATGAATCGTACTGCCGAATGTATCGCCTGTTGTCCAGCGTCACTCTCCAGATCAAATTGATAATCATGTCCCAGCTTCTCTGATGAGTTCGAGAAATACAAGGTTTCCACCTCAACATCAAGGCGCTTCAATACTTGTGCCAGTTCAATCGATTGACTGGTCAACGGGTCATCATTGCCTGAGGTAATGAATGCAGGTGGATACGCTGCTGTGGCCTGAAGCACGGTCGACATTTCATTCAGTCGTGGATAGTCTTCAAATGTTTTGATTCCGGTGTATGACCAGAGAAATGTCCGTATGAGCGGAAATCCCGTTTCCGCTACTGTACTCAGATTATAAGGACCACAGAATAGAAGAACCCCACGCAACTCTTCCGGCTGGGCGGCTGGTGTTATATTCATCAGTTTGGCGAGAGAAGGATTGGTCACCACTGCCGCAGTCTGACTTGCAATCTGGGCACCTGCCGAATTGCCTGCGAGAAATATGTTTTGCGGGTCACCCTTATACTCACTAACATGGTTCTTCACGTAAGTCAAAGCCTGATTCGTTTGGATCACGGGAGTGGGATATTTCGTATCTGGTGCGAGCGCATAATTCATACTGACCACAACGTAACCCTGTTTGGCTAATTGTACGGCATAATCTGCGATGTCCTCTTTGTCACCCAAGACCCATCCACCGCCATGAACCCATAGCACGACAGGCAAAGGTTCCGAAGTTACGGAAGGATAATAGATATCCAGCGTACTGTCATTACGCCCTTCATCTACATAGGGTACATCCACAACACGAGTTACGCCTCCCGAGATCATACTATCCTTGCCGTTCGTATCTGGATTAGAAATCTCAATAAATGATTTTAATAAAAACACCGTTATTTTAGGTGTCCATTGTGCACCAATCCCAATAAAACCTATGATCAAAATGAGTACAACGCTGGGAATCCAGTACCGTTTACGTTTAAAACCTTTTGCCCCCGTACGTTTCGTTTCCAATTTGGACTGCAATAGTTCCACCTCGTTCCATCATCATCGAAGCGTCTTTACATCTAAAGTGGTGTACGTAGCAGGGAGAATCAGGTTTCCTCTTATTTGGGTCTCTTCGCGATTTCCTGTCTGACTTTCACATACGTAGTAGATACTTTTTGCTCCAGTGTATGAATGTTTTGTTTTGTGCCTGTCCACTTCTCTGCTGCAGAAGCCAATGTGTTCAATGAGCTGAGTACACGTGACGTTTGGCCTTGCTTTGTATTCTGTTTGAACTGTTGTAGAGCATTGGAATATCGTTCTTTTGCCAGAGTTGCCTGTTTTTTAGCCGTTTGAATCTGTTTTTTCGCCGAGTCGGCCCCTGCTAGCATAGCTCGTAAGCGTTTTATTTCAGTGTTCTTCCGTTTACGTGCTTCAGCAAGTTCCTTTTTCTTGATCCGGATGTCTTCTCTGGCAAGTTTCACAACGGATCTCAACGTCTCTGCCTGAGTACGGATCGCTGCAGTCCATTCCTTATTTTTGATGGCTTTGGCTGCATCCAACTGTCGATTGACTGAACTATAGAGGGCGAATAGCGGCTCATATCGGGCTTGGGTTTGCTTTACCTTTTCAGCTAGAGCTGCGACCTTCGCGTCATCGGTTTGTCTTATTTCTACACGTAATCGCTCCAATTCCGCGGTATTGGCGGCATGAAGTGTCTTTATTTTTTGTTCCCAAGCCTGCTCTTGTCTCTTCCAGTTCCCCACTTTCTCGTACGCTTGCTTCAACGTTAACTTGGTTTGTGCATCGGCTTTGTTCAAAACGGAATCCCAGGCTTTTTGCGCGGTTACGCCAAGATCTATGCCCGCAGCCTCCACTGAAGAAGCAAAATAGATCGTGCCTGCGCTGAACAGAATTACAAGCCCTATGAGCAGGCGTGATCCGAAAATAAGATGAGCGAATGATGGCAATTGACGACGCCGGACGTTACTTTGTTCCATCATTTGACTATAGCTACCTGCTATTGGAGAAGGGAATAGAATGTCACTCGTCTCCATTAAAGATATATCTTCTGTAGCTATATCTTCGATATGCTGTCGACCCTTCTTTCCTTCTACCAAGCCATGATGTTCCATGAAGTGATGTGAGCTTGATCGTTCCAATGGGGAACGACCACATACCATGGCTAGCATCGCCTCCTGATCACCTATCGTTTCCTTCCATGCTTCTGTTTGCATGTGTCTCTACACCCTTTCTTCTAAAATATGTAGCAGAATAGCCAACGAAATCAGCAAACGACAAAAAAGCACCCGCAAGTCAGGCATTAGCCTGCTCTTACGGGTGCTTCCCTCATAAGCCGTTCCATATAAGATTCGATTGAACGAGTCGCTCGAACCTTTCCTTTTTCTAATATATTCCATTCGTTGTATCTGGTCAAGTAAATCTGGTTTCACTGTACCAATATCAAACCTTTGATCAACGGGAGAACCCTTCCCGCTTATAGTTAACAACTGATACAGCTCAGCTTATTGATTGACCAAAATAGCTTTCATTTCCTCGGTCAGATCCTCTTCTTTTAGCATCATGTAGATGTTTGGTCCTCTTACTGAGTTGAGCTTGATTTGGTAAACCGTATCCTGATCGGTGTAAATACCGGTTCTTTGTCGCAGTAGCAGATCGCTGATTATTTTTTTGTTTTTGGTAGCGACCTGTCTGTTACCATCGATATTTACATCCACAAAATTAGGCTCAGGATACACCATTCTGTATTTACCTGGATTATCAATCTCCTGTTTAACAAATTGGGCAGAAGCCATATCCACAGCCGATACCGTAAGTTGATCATAGAGATTGTTCTGTTTGAGCCATTCCATCAAGCGGCCATAGCTTGCCTTGAACTGATAACTCACACTGTGGCTCGGTCGATCCAGCTTTTCTTTGGAAGATGCTTCATCAAGATAATCCTGATAGACTTCTATCGAAGCAAACGATTCCCATGAGGATAGCTGGTCCTCATATGTCTGATGGAGTATTTCAGACTTCAACAGTTCCTTGAATTCACGAATCAGCTTAGGATCACTAATGAATACTTTACGCTCCGAGTTAAGGCTGGATCGAATACCAATACTGCGAACATCTTCATCCAGTGCATAGGTGTCATAAGTCGTTGATTTATAATCTTCCCACTGTTTCACCTCTGCTAATTCCTGCCTAAATTCTTCTTCGGGAATCTGATACCTACGTGTCATCTTTTTCCCATTATTGAGTTGGTAGTCGATCAATACATATTCATCGTTGCTTCTGTTCCGACCGCTGTTCTGATTACGTACTCTTTCGAGCAAAGGCAGATCGGAGTGCACAATTTTCTGATGCAGTGCAAGCACAGCATCCACATAACCCGGAGTATCTGAATAAAACGGGCTATCATCCAGCTTTACACTTGTATCATTCACATAGATGTAATGGTCTCCTCCCAGTCGTACCATTTGTACATTTTCCTTTGAGGGCACATTATTAGCGTAACCGTTCCAATCGGCTACAGGGATATACAAAATTAATCCTGCCACGATACCATATACTGCAAACCGGGGGAGTAACCCGCTGCTCCAGATGAGCCATGTTTTACGTATAATCATCTCAGCACCAATATAACCAACCACGCCACCTAGCAGATAACCAAAGATACCCCATACACCTGATCCTTCAGGAGCAATTCTGGTAAAGTAGGCACCTCCTAATAATACCAATGTGAACATGAATCCAAAACGGAAGATGGGTTTGACGATCCTGAACGTAATTGCTTGTGTCGCCGACTCTACATGTCTTCTCGCATACAGCACATAACACAACACGAAGAGTATACATGTTATAGCTGCATAAATTCCTAATTCCCCCCATTCTGGAGGATAATAACCCATAGAGCTCATTCGGAAGAGCAGGGATGTTTTTTCCATGTTAAAGTTACTCGAATTATTGTACGTAAAGCCAAGCAAATAACGTTGTAAATGAAGCTCATAAACTCCCCAAAAGATCACCGGAATTAATATTAGACCAAAAACTGTAAGTCCTTGCAGAATAGATTGGCCTATACACATTCCCACGGCAACCGTCAGGGTAAACATAAACAATGAGAAGATGCTCATCGTCACGCCCCACATCCAGATATCATGACCACTGAAAATATAGGATGGTTGATCGAGCACCGCCCATACCCACCCGGTAATCCCGGTGGTTATCCAGATCGGAAGCAGAATCATGACATATCCGGTCAACAGATTCATCGTTAACAGATGTTTACGCTGTAAGGGCAGACTGTGGTATAAGTCCGCAGGCGCACCAGTTTGAATATAGCGGAAGAGAAGCAGAGCTATGGCGACAGGAAAGGTCAGCGCAAATAGCAGATGAATTTCATTGGCCTGAAACAAACTGTTGATTTCCAGAGGTACTTCTATATATTGTGTTCCAATATATAACGGTAACGAGAACAGCAACGTGATTAGATACAAAATGCCAATCCATCCATGCTGTCTGAAATTTTGGATCAGGATGCCCCGGTTACAGAACAATCGGTTGAATATCATACCCTGCGTCCTCCATTTCGTAGATAAAGATTTCTTCAAGCGTCAAAGGCAGTACATCCAGCAGGTACGGATCATGTATACGGAATTGATCGGTTACCTGTTGTCGGTTGCCTTTGACAATGTACAGGGATACGCTTCCCCGATTTTCTTCATGCAAAATATTAATCTGCTCATCCATGGCTTTGGCATGGTCAGGGTGGCGGAAAGCAACTTGGATTTTATGCGTATCGGCCTTCAGATCATCGAGATCCTTCTCTACAATAATTCGGCCTTTGTGCATAATCGCCACATGGTCACACAGATCTTCGATCTCACGCAAGTTGTGCGACGAGATGACAATGGTTACCTGACGCTCAGCTGCTTCCTGGAACAGCAAGTTTTTGATCTGCTGGCGCATGACCGGGTCGAGGCCGTCAATCGGCTCATCCATCAGCAGCACTTCAGGCATACAGCTAAGTCCCAGCCATACGGCTGCCTGACGGCGCATGCCTTTGGACATGCGATGCAGCTTGCGTTTTACGTCCAATTTGAACACGGTGGCCAGTTGCTTGAACCGTTCCTCATTCCAGCGTGGATATACGGAACGATAAAATGCAGCCATCTGTGTTATTGAAGATTGCGGGAAAAAGTAGGGCGAATCTGCCATGAAAATGGTGCGGCCTTTGAGATCCATATTTTCATAAATTTCAGCATCCTCGATACGAACAGTCCCGCTATCCTGACGGTAAATACCAGCCATCATTTTGAGCAGCGATGTCTTGCCTGCCCCGTTGGAACCGAGCAAACCATAGATCGACCCCTTATGTATGTTCATCGTTACGCCATCCACTGCCTTTTCCTGTTCAAACGCTTTGACGACTTGATTCAGCTCAATCATGAGGCTCCTCCTTCTCTATACGGGCCATCGCTTCCTCAAACAAAAGCGTCATATCCGCTTTTGTCAAACCGGAATACGAAGCTTCTGCAATCAACTTCACCAGAGACTCTCTGATCTCATCTCTCATGGCTTCATTCGGATGTTCCACTGACGATGATACGAAGCTCCCTTTTCCCTGCAAAGAATAAATGTAACCTTCACGTTCAAGCTCACGATACGCTTTCTGAATCGTATTTGGATTCACGGTCAGCTGCGTGGATAACGCACGAACGGAAGGAAGCTGCTCGTCGGGCTTTAGAATACCGTATACGATCATTTCTTTGACTTTGTCCACCAGTTGCTCGTAGATCGCCTTACGGCTGCGTACATCTAATTCGAACATCCCGCACCTCCTTTCTGTAAATGTGTGAAATAACCTATGGGTTTAAATGACTGTATCTGAAGTGTATTAGGTGTATTAACTGTACTACTATTATTAATACAGTTAAATCAGATTGTCAACCGTTGACTTTGACTTCTTGTTCTATTCGGAGTACGTTAAGAAAGATAGAACATATGGTACATTTGACATATATCACTTTTGGGAGCAGGTTAATTCCCGCTTATGATGTGGCTACTTGAAGTGATGCGGCTAACCGAAACCTTTGCTTTACCACTTTTGTCAGAATTACATGTAAAGGTTGTTCAGGTCTTTCCCCTTCCGTTATGATGGAGATGAAGTGTTCGACAATCACTGTATGCACAAATGAGCTACTATGTAGGGATCGAGTGTAGACTCGACCCGTTATTCGTTTGGCTTGTTGGTGAAAATCCGATGGCCGATATATGATTAGCGTTGATTGGGTCGGGACAGTCTTCATCATTTTAATTGTTAAATCTGTTTGTTCGAAGCGCAAGCTCTTACTGTCCTCACTGAGCATACATATTGCATATTTGTCTTTCAAAGGGTGGACACGGACATGAGAAAGCACTTAGGAATTGATATTCTACATACAGATCATTTTTAATTTTATTTCTGAATTCATCTATATGTAGTGTTTCATTTTTCTGAATGGATATAGTATCTTTTTAGAAAAAGTGTCCACTCTTTGAAAGACAAAATTAAGATAAATGTCCTTTTGTAGTGGACAAATATATGCACGAATTCAACTTATATAAATTGAGCTATACATGTCTCTTCTAATACCTCACAAGGAGAATCCGAGATGAATGAACATAAACAGGGTGAAAAGCAGAATAATAAACTAAACACATCACCAGAAACCAGTGGGCAACAAGGGAAATTAACCGGGGATACGACCACTTCAGATATAAGTCTGGTCCAAACCAATTCATCACAGCGTGTGTTAATTGTAACCGCGGTTGATGCGGAGAAAGATGCGATCCTTCGCGGTTTGGGAGACACGGCCGCAGAACGATTTGACGTCATCGCTGCGGGCGTTGGCCCAGCCTCGGCCGCAGCAGGAACAGCAGCTACATTGGCATATGCCGTAGCGGCTGCAAGCACTAGGGCGTTGGCGCACGGTTCCACCGCGCCAAGCCCATCGGATGTGGCACAGACATCTGCCACATCTTCAAGGCCGGGGCCCCTTGCCGGGACCGGTAGTTCACCAGCCTACATGCTGGTGATCAGTGCCGGCATCGGCGGCGGGTTCCCCGGCCGGGCAGACGTTGGCTCCCTCGTGGTAGCCGACGCCATGGTTGCCGCCGATCTGGGCTCGCAGACGCCAGACGGCTTCCTTAGTGTGGACGAGCTCGGATTCGGCTCGTCCATTGTGGCGGCGGACGCGGAGCTTGCCGCTCGCCTGCGCCATGAGCTGCAGCGGGCCGGGCTCGCTGTCAGCGGAGGCACTGCGATCACCGTGTCCACGGCGACCGGAACAGCGGAGACGGCCGCGGAGCTATTGCGCCGCGTGCCGGATGCCGCCGCCGAAGGTATGGAAGGCTTCGGCGTGGCAACTGCTGCCCAGCAGTTCGGCGTGCCAGCACTCGAACTGCGGGCCATATCCAACGCGGTCGGTCCACGCGACCGCGACGCTTGGCGCATCAAGGATGCCCTCGATGCGCTTCAGGCTGCAAGTTCCATTTTACGGGAGGTTATTACATCATGAAAATTGCATTTTCCCCTTGTCCAAATGATACATTTATCTTCCACGCGTGGGTGCACGGGTTGATCCCGGGCGCACCTGAGCTGGATGTCCGTTATGCGGATATTGATATTACCAATGGTCTGGCGGCAAATCCCGATGGACCCGACACACCTGAAGTAATGAAAATATCTTATGCAGCATTGCCATATGTGTTGTCTGACTATGCTCTACTCCCTGCTGGTGGCGCACTCGGCAGAGGATGCGGTCCTTTGGTTCTTACCGCAAATGGCACGACCGATCCAGCCTATCTGTCTGGACGGAGAGTCGCTGTACCAAGCGAGCGCTCGACAGCATACATGTTGTTCCGTCTATGGGCAGCACAAAATGTTCCTGGCGGCGTAGGTGAAATTGTTGTCATGCCATTCGACCAGATCATGCCTGCTGTTCGAGACGGCAAGATCGATGCCGGACTTGTTATCCATGAAGCACGCTTCACATACCAGAACTATGATCTCAAACTGATGACGGATCTTGGTAACTGGTGGGAAAGCGATACGGGTCTTCCGATTCCGCTCGGAGCAATCATTGCACGTCGCAACATGGATGCTCACGCCCTCGCCGGATGGGCACGCGCCTCCGTTGAATATGCATGGGCGCACCCGGATGAGTCGAGAGCATACGTGATGGAACACGCCCAAGAAATGGACCCTGACGTTGCTGCACAGCATATCGGACTGTATGTCAACGAATTCAGCGCCAATCTGGGCGATGATGGTTACGGTGCAATCACTGCACTGCTTGGCCGTGCCATGAAAGAAGGACTCGTTCCCGAGTTCGACCTTGATCTGTTGCGAATCTAATATTTATTGTTTTTTCAACTATATCTGTACGCTCTAAATCTAACGAACTTAGCTAGCCAGGGTGATGGTGGTGTCCTAGGTTCTTGTTTCTATAAGGGCTTTGGTAGCATCAGATACTTGCTGCAAACGAGTGGCCTCACTAACGATTTCGGCTAAACATGAGACAAGACATAGAAAGAGCTGTCCCCTAACGTCAGACTCACGACGATGGGACAGCTCTTTTTTCACTTTATATCTAACTTCATACTTACACTCATACCTATCATCCTACTCAACCCAGGATAGAAGCAGAAAGAAACCCATGCGACTCCACGCTCTCCACGTCATCTTGAACCCTACTGTAACCCTTCCCAACTCACCGTTCTCCCATTCACAACTGCGGTCTACGATACGAATAAACCATCGCCTACGCTCTGCTGCAACCGCAGCCGAACGACCGCAACCATCCCTACGAATCAGCCGCAACCGTGCGAATCATGATCCGCAGCGCATCCAGCATCATGGGAATTGGTAGCGAAGGGACGGAAGGCTGCAACACAGCCATCGCTGTCGAGGCCGGAAAGTGTACAAATCCGGCACGGATTGGAAGTTGCCCTACTCGAATGTGATCCAGTACCCGGTACATCGTGTTGTTGCAGATATATGTACCTGCTGTATTAGACACGGTAGCTGGAATACCCGCTGCGGACATGTCATTCACCATGGCACGTATGGGCAACGTGGAAAACAAACCGTCCGGGCTGCCATCTACAATTGGCTCGTCCACAGGATGCTGTCCTTGGTTATCTGCATAGGAGCCAGGCGGAATGTCTTTGACATTAACGGCAATCCGCTCCGGTGTGATGCACGTTCTGCCCTTGGCCAGCCCACAGGCGATGACCACATCTGGCCGATAGGCTTCCATCTCTGCGATCAGCAGGTCTGCACATTCATCAAAGTGCACGGGCAACAACACTGTTTTTAGCTCAGCACCCTCGATCACTTCGTTTGCAAGAGCCTCCATTAACGCCCCCGTCGGATTCACCGCATCTCCGCCAAAAGGTTCAAACCCGGATATCAGAATTTTCACCATCACACGTCAGCTCCTGTCTGTTTACTCCGATTTGTAACGCAATCCCCACTGGCCCCGGATCGTATCCATCAGCTTCATGATTTCCAGGGATTCGTCCAGTTTAATAGTATGGCTCTCCGTGCGGCCTTCCAGGATGCAACGTCCCGCTTCTTCTGCCTCAAAAGCATAACCAATGCATGTTCGATCATCCGTAAACTTCTCGGGCTCGTCCTGACCATTCACATGCAGATAGGCTTCTTTACCCGCCAGGAATAAAGGCAGACGAATCTTGCCTTCCGTACCGTATATGACCGCTTCATTACTGAGGTTCAGACGAATGGCAGCACTCAGTGAGGCAGAACGCCCCTCGGAATAGGATAACAATACGGAAAATTGCTCATCCACACCCGTCTCACCGATATTGGCCGTACTCCATACATGCTGGGGCTGTTCGCCAAAGATCATCGAAGCAAAGGAGATCGGGTACACCCCTGCATCCAGCAAAGCTCCTCCACCCAGATCCGGATTAAGCAACCTTCCTTCCGGCTCCCAGCCGACTCGGAATCCAAAGTCTGCCTGCAGCAAACGTACTTCACCGATTCGACCTTCTGCGATCCATGCTCTGGCTTGAGCAATCGGCGGCAAAAAGCGTGTCCACATCCCTTCCATCAGGAAAAGATTGCGCTCCCGTGCCGTCTCCACCAGTTGCTCCAACTGGCGTGCATTCATCGTAAACGGCTTTTCACAGAGCACCGCCTTGCCTGCCTCCAGACAAGCCATTACATTTTCCTTATGCACAGGATGAGGTGTTGCCACATAGATAATATCTACTTCAGGATCTTGAAGCATCTCATCATAAGAACCGTAAGCGCGTGCAAAACCATATTCAGCTGCAAACTTCTCCGCACTTCCCGCTGTCCGTGAACCTACCGCTGCTTTCACAGCGTTTCCTGCATGCTCCAAATCCCTTGCAAACTGGGATGCAATCCATCCCGTGCCCATAATGCCCCAACGTACTTTTTCCCGTCCCGCTACTTCTGTCATATTAAAGCCTCCCTACTGCAAATGGTGTTAAAAAGGTTCATGATTCAGATCAGGCCAACAGGTTATCCCCTTTATTTTACCAAAAAGAAAGGCTTACGTCAGAAAACGATTTCGATTATGTGTTCTCATTAGAATTCCAGTTCATCAGGGACTCGAACATCTCTGTGTACATTTCAATTCTCCAGTAGATTTGCTAAGATTATCAGCAGACGAGGAGCCAAAAGGTCTTGTCCCTTGGCATGGTTGTAACCAGCAATAATCCTGTTAAATCAACCATCACACCTGATCAACAACATCCTATCCCTGTCTTACAGGTTAAAAAAATATCTGACAATACTGCGAACGGGCCCTGACAGACAAGACAGCCAATAATTATACTCCAGCGTCTCCGAGCTGACGGTAAACTCTTGGTATAGTTATCACAAAGCGCGATCCAGATTTTGCATATGTGTCCACACGGCATGATCCGGATTCGAGCGAATATAGTCCCGTTCCCGATTCAATCATTAACCAAATAACTTTTCATAAGAGAGGAGGTCGCATAGTACCATGACTACCATCCCTGGTACAGCCCATAGCGGCATGAATCCACACCTGTTGCATCAGCAGACGAGTCCCAATTTAGAAAAGGAACCCTTAAACCGGGCAGATCTGGATGCATTCCTGAATGATACCCTGATCGAACTTCGTCAGGCAGAACATATAAACCATGGAAAATGGCGCTGGTCCACTACTGAACTTGCTCATCATACCTTTATATACATGCACAAATTCACAGGCGAACTAATCATAAATGGGACCGAATCCCACATGGCTCGCAAATCAGCTTGTCTGTGCACACCAGGAACCGCAATCGAGCTGATCGGAGATGAAGAACATGATATTGAACTATATATCATTCATTTCGATCTGTATCGGGCTACGGAGAAAACAAAAGCCAGACGAATCTACGAACGTGAGCTCAATTCACCTGTTACAGGCTGGATTCAGGGCCCATTTTACGGTATACAGCGCATTGCTGCACAGCTTACACAATTAACCAGCGAAAGTTTGGAAACAGGCTTGAAAGCACAGCTCCTCCTGACGGGACTGTTACATATGCTCTGGCCTCAAGAAGACCCCACTGACGAAACGGCTGGACAGGATGAACCGGAACAGTGGCTCAGGTCCACCCTGCAATACATGCGCGAAAACTACATGCACGAGATCAAGCTGGAAAATCTGGCCGAATTGGCTGACATGCATCCGTCCTATTACTCACAGCTATTCAAGAGTCGCATGCAGAAAAATCCGATTGAATATATCACTCATCTGCGGATGAACCGGGCCAAGGAATTGCTGCTCACTTCCAATCTGCGTATCCGTGATGTGGCTCGTGAAGTGGGTTACCGTGACGAATTTTATTTCAGCAGACGTTTCCGAAACCATGCCGGTTATGCGCCAACTTCCTATTCGAAGCAGGTCCACCGAAATATCGTGTCACTCTCCTATCCATACACGGACCACCTGATGACACTTGGCATCACGCCATGTGCAGCTCAGATCCAGGGTCACCTGCCTCATCTGCCCAAATCGCTGGCACTGCCCTTCCACGCTTATGAACCGTGGGAACAGGGACGTCAGGCTTTCCTCGATGTGAATCCTGATTTGATTCTGACCAAGGAGAATGCAGCTGCCAAAGCGATGGAGCATATTGGCGATGTCGCTCCCATCATCACGATTCCCTGGAACCAGACAGATGTCTTCGGTCATCTGCATCAGATTGCATCCATTGTGGATCGTACCCAAGCAGCCACAGATTGGCTGGATCGACATGAACGCAAGGCAGAGCGTGCACGCAAAAAAATCAAGGAATTGGCCGGGGATATCACCGTTGCCGTTGGCACGTTAACGCCTAAAGGTCCACGGATGTACAGTCATCGGAACTTTGGACATGTCTTTTATAGAACCTTGCATTTGGCCGCACCTCAGCGCATTCAGACCGAACTGGCTGGCAAATCTCCCGGCGTTGGATTCAACTGGCTGCCCTTCACACCAGGAGAATGGGACGGACTGGAGGCAGATGTGCTGGTACTGGCGATTAATTCTATGCATGAAAAGGCAACACTGTTGAAAGAGATGGCTTCGAATCCACTGTGGAACAGCCATCCTGCGGTAAAAAACGGACGTGTACATCTCATCGACTGGAACTCGTGGGTCGTATATGCTCCATATTCCATCAACATCCAGCTCGATGAAGCGCTCTCTATGTTGACGAACAAACCTTCACTTATGTAATCTAAAAAATGTCCATCTCCAAAATCTTAATTTATGCCATGTACGGGCCTGAATTAAGATTCTATAATGATCACTAATTGATAATGATAATCAATAACAATGAAATACGTTGTTGGTACCAAAGGAGTGACCCGTATTCAACATCCGGGACTGCCACATCGTCCGTCTAATTCAAGAAAATCTCCAGTGACCGTTGGGCTGACGTTTTTGTCTGCCATAGCCATACTGCTGCTAAGTATGTTTGTCGCCATCTCTTTAGGTGCCAAAGGGCTAACGCTGGAAACCGTATGGGCTGCCATATTTCAGTACAACCCAGCTTTGACACCACATCAGATTATTCATGAACTGCGGCTGCCTCGTGTCCTTGCCGCGGTTATTATCGGTGCTGCCTTTGCTGTTGCAGGAGCTTTAATGCAAGGCATTACACGTAATCCGCTGGCAGACACGGGCATTCTGGGCATCAATGCTGGAGCCACTTTTGTGGTAGCACTGAGCTTCGCCTTTTGGCCCGGACTGCCATACGGCTGGATCATGGTTTTATCATTCGTGGGGGCTGTCTTGGGCACACTGCTTATCTTCCTGCTTGGCATGGCAGCACCGGGTGGTCTGAATTCCATCAGACTGACGGTTGCAGGGGCCGTTATTGCAGCCATGTTAACCTCGCTCAGCACAGGCGTTGCCATTTATTTTGACCTGAGTCAGGATCTGGCCTTCTGGTATGCAGGAGGTTTTGGCGGAATTGAATGGAAGCATCTCAAGCTGATTCTTCCCGTGCTGCTCGTGACACTGGTGCTGATTATGCCACTCGCTCGGCGTGTATCGCTTATGTCACTAGGTGAAGAAGTGGCGATTAATCTGGGGATCAACCTGCGCTGGACGAGGTTTCTCGCCCTAGCAGCGGTTGTTGTGCTAGCTGGCGTGTCCGTGTCGGCAGTAGGCTCGATTGGATTTGTCGGACTGGTCATCCCTCATATCTCCCGCAAACTGGTGGGTGTGGATTATCGACTCATCATTCCGATGTCTTCTCTGCTTGGAGCGATATTACTGGTGCTCGCCGATCTGGGCTCACGCATTGTGAACCCGCCCGAGGAGCTCGCGGTAGGCATTATGGTCGCTTTTGTCGGTGTACCGTTCTTCCTCTATCTGGCCCGTAAAGAAAGGAGGGCCTTGTAGTGATGAATTTTAATACACCTTCACGAGGTAAACGTTCAATAATCGTCAGTATCACGCTGCTCTGCATCGCCATTGCCGTTATTGTGATCAGCCTGAACACGGGAACCATTCGTCTCTCCCCAGCGGCTGTGTTCCAGACTTTGCTTGGTAATGGCAGTTCGGATGATCAGATAGTACTGTTTGATTACCGACTGCCTCGCATTCTGGTAACTGTACTGGCCGGAGCGGGACTTGGTATTGCCGGAGCAGCCTTGCAAGGGATCACCCGCAATCCATTGGCGGACCCGGGCATTCTGGGATTACATGCAGGGGCAGCATTTGGACTAATGGTGTTTGTTAGTCTCTCCTTTACGATGGATGGCTCTGTGGCCTTGCTGATTCCGTTGTTCGCTTTTGCAGGCAGTGTTGCCGCCGCCCTAATCATCATGCTGTTGTCTTATGATCGCCATAACGGCGTATCACCCATTAAGCTGATTTTGGTGGGAATTGCGGTAGCGGCCGGGTTCCATGCGTTAACACTCTATCTATCCCTGCGTCTGGATGAAGACACTTATTCCTTTGCCGCTCGCTGGCTCGCAGGAAGCGTCTGGGGCCGGGATTGGATTCATGTGCAAGCTTTGCTTCCCTGGGTGGTGCTATGTATCTCGTACATTTGGAGTCGATCCAAAACACTCGATGCCTTCAATCTTGGAGATGCTGCCGCAACCAGTATCGGGACACCTGTCCGATCCCAGCGTGTGATTTTGCTGCTCTGTGCCGTGGCTTTGTCTGCCGTAAGTGTATCGATGGCTGGTGGGATCGGCTTTATCGGTCTGGCCGCACCACATCTGGCGCGTAGGCTTGTTGGTCCGATGCATCGGCATTTGATCCCTGCTGCCGGGCTCATCGGCATGGTTATTCTGGTGACCGCCGACACGGTCGGGCGAACGATCTTTCAGCCTAACGCCATTCCGGCAGGTGTAGTGGTTGCTGCGATTGGCGCACCTTACTTTTTGTACCTGTTAGTACGAAGCAAGTGATCTTTTTTTCAAAAAACAATAAAGACATCCAAGAGATGTTCAAGGAGAATGTGACTACCTATGTTACAGAAAAATCTTATGCTTGTCCTGAGTATCTGTCTGGTGCTTGTACTCGCTGCCTGTGGAACGGCCAATGATTCATCATCTGCTTCTGGTGGTTCGTCTACGGATACTTCAACCAACAATCAAGACAACAGTGCAAATACGGGAGAGCAACGCATTGCCTCCATGTCGATCCACCTGACCAATGATCTGCTGTCTCTCGGCATTACGCCGGTTGGTTCTGTTATCGGTGGAGAAGCCAAAGGTTTCCTGTCCCATGTTGCTGATCAACTTCAAAATACAACGCCACTTGGTCCGGTTAAAGACCCGGATATGGAAGCTTTGCTTGCCCTGAAACCCGATGTGATCTATCTGGACGAAGAATTCTCCGGTGGTGATATTGCCAAATTCGAAAAAATTGCTCCGGTGCATGTCTTCAATCTGGATGACGGTACATGGCGCGACCATCTGAAAGACATTGGCAAACTCGTGAATCGCGAGAAGGAAGCCGAGCAATACATTCAGGACTACGCGACTGAGACGGAAGAAGTGAAATCTCTGATTCATGACACGATTGGTGATGGTACCGTAATGGCGATTCGTGTTAGTGCCAAAGAATTACGTGTGTTCAGTACACGCCGTCCCATGGGTCCCATTTTGTATGATGATCTTGGTCTGACTCCTGCCAAAGGGATTACAGATATTGATTCGACTAAACCGTATCAAGTCGTCTCCCGTGAAATATTGCCGGACTATAATGCAGATGCAATCTTTGTGGTTGTGAATTCGGATGATGAAGCCCAAACCATGTTTAAGGAGCTGCAAAACAATCCGATCTGGCAAGGTCTAAAAGCCGTCAAAGCCGGTCATGTCTACCCGATTGGGGCACAACCTTGGCTCGATTACTCATCGATTGGTAATAAAATGGCCATGGATGAAGCGAAAGAAATGTTCTCCAAAAAATAACCAAAAAAAACCTCACTTTGAAATCGGAACAGCGTTTGTATGAATCATACGTACACTCTATTCCCCTCAAAGCTGAGGTTTTTTTCTTTGGATCTGCCAGCAAGCTGCAATCTATCCTCTTCCACCAAGCGCGCTCACACTGTACAGACAATAATCTCAACATCCGTATCGGCAAAAGCTTCCTGGATAATCGGACTGACCTTCTCCCATTTCAGCCTGTCCAGCCCGCATCCTATTCGGGGCATAGCCAGCTTAGTGATGCCTTCCATCACACATACGTCCCGCATAGATTTTACCGCATTCGTCAACGATTGGTACGTCGGCTTATTGGAGAACTTTGCCTTGGTGACCAAATTCAGCGTCCGTTCTACCGGATAACATCGTCCAATCTCAAGCGGCTCTTGTTTGGCCTGTTCTTGAAGATTCTCCAAACCAAATCGCTCGCAGAACTGTACCGCAATGCCCTTGCCCATCCTTGCATCAGCTGATATACAGTGCGCAAGCATGTAATCATCTCCCAAATCAAATAAATCTTGTTGTCTCTCATGGAACTGCATCGCATTCCTCTCCTTTATCAAGCGCTCTCATTCAATAGTTGAACTAAAGATTATTTACACTGACACTACGATGACAGAACAACCTTCCGATCGCTGTTATCCCCAGATTTTTTCGATTCCCTTTTTCTAGACGGGAAAATCCAGGGATAAAGGCGAACGCTTTGCTTTTTCAGGTTTTTTCTGTCCTCTCCGTTATCGTGCAAATGATTAGTTCAACATATCGAGATCCTTATTTTATTTATTAGACCTCTGCCAAAAAACGTTGAAATGCCTTTAATGTTCTCTGACCTGCTGATCGATCATATACGGCAAATACAATTCGTTCAAAGGCGTCCTTACATGCCTCTCCCACTAACACATCATGAAAATACTTCGCTACCACTGCCGGATCATTGCGAAATACGCCGCAACCGTACGCGCCCAGAACAATCGTGCGGTGACCATTCGCAGAAGCCACGTCCAGAATATAACGGATGCGTTCCTTCATCACCGACTCAATCTGTAGATCATCCGCTTCTCCACGCTCTTTCACCACACCCGCATTCACCGCCGGCGCAGTAATGAATGATGATACATAATACTTGTCCAGCAGTCGGTCTTCATCATCACGGATCACCGGAACATCCGGTGAATAGATCATATAATTCGAATATAGACCCGATCGCTGTTTGCGATTGTAATCGTACATTTCATCCATTTGAGCGATGCACGGGTATAGTCCTGTCGCTCGGGCCAGACTCTCTTCCTGTGCCTGACTTCCGCCAAGGAAGCCACCGCCAGGATTTTTTGCCGAGGCAAAGTTCAAACAGACCACATCTTCTCTTCCTTCTGCTACCGTCAAACGTGAAGCGGCTCCAAGTGTAGTCTCGCCAGTAACCTCAATGCGAACTGACACAGCTTCAACCTCAGCGGATGAAGCTACGGGTTGAATTCCAACGTGAGCTTCTGTACGACGCTTTTCTCCGAGCGCGGACAATTCTGCTGGACGGTATAAGACCGAATTTCGGATCGCTTGCTGCACATCGATACTTATCTCAACCTTGCGATCATAACCATTTACATATTGCCCTTCATCCAAAATAGTCAACGTCTGCTGTGCGATATTAGCCCGCTTGGAACGTGAATTGGAGCCACCATTACCAGTTGATCTATCGAGTTTACTGTCGTGGCTATAACGTCCACTGCTATTTTTGTTTTTGCTGCTATTGTTCTTATCCTGTTGTTGATCACTCATCTGAATCACTTCCTATATCTTCTCTTAGACGGGTCAGAATCTCACCCAGCCAGTTGGTTCCCCGCCATGTTCTTCGATTGCGAATGCGCGGGTCTTCCTCCGCCAGTCCCACACCCCAGATGCGATCTTCCGGGCTTGCTTCCACAAGGGTCGTTCCACGAGTGGCACGCAGCGCGGTTAGCAGTTCTTCGTTTTGTGTAAATTTGGCCCAATTCCCCTCGTAAACAATGCGCTGGCACTCAGCTTCCCATAACGTCTGGTCGAAACCTGCGACCTGTCTGCCCAGCTTTTTTTGTACCGAAGCAGAGCTTGCCTTCAAAATCTTGTCTGCGATGGTCTGATCCCCAAACAGCAGTGCTTTCTGGTGCATCATGTATTGCTCCGCACTCGTGTAGTGAACCCCGTTCACGGTAAAGTCCGCCGGGTGCCACTGTGAGAACGGCGATGCAGTCCGCCAGAAAAACGTAAACTTTTCCATCCATATCCCCTCTTTACTTGCTCCTCATGTATACAGCGATCCGGGCCTCTGGCCTGAGTCACTTCGTACGAGTTCATTGATTCCTACCGTTTTTCTATGGTGTATGCCTCTCTGGATTCAATCTGTATAAACGTGATGGTCGATGACCGGCACTGCTCGCATAGTCCCCCGTCTCAATGACCCAATCGGCGATTTTGCGCCGGAAAGCAGCAGCCAGCAGCTTTTTGCCACTGATGATCTCATGTACTTTCTGAAGTGCAGTCAGTGTGAACGTCTCCGGCATCAGATTGAATGCAATATCTGAATACTCGATCTTGGATCGCAGACGCTCAAGTGCGTAATGAATGATTTTGGCATGATCAAATGCAATCCCCTGAACCTCACCCAACGCCAAATGATGGCTCCGCACTTTTCCTTCTATCGTTTCTTTTGTCTCAACAATGGCCGACAACTCTTCTGTTCCATTGGTCAAAATCAATTGCAGCCTGCGTTCTGTCACACGTCCACGCTCATGGATATGGCGTTTCTCTTCCAGAAGACGCTGCTCCACACGAAACCAATTGACCTCACTGGCATCATCACCGGCCTGAAGCTCCAGCTCGCTGCTATCCACCAGCGCCATATAGGAACAGCTGATAACCCGTGTACGTGGATCTCGATCGACATCTCCCCAGGTGTACAGTTGCTCCAGATAAATATCATCCAGCCCCGTCTCCGTCAACAATTCCCGCCGAGCAGCATCTTCCAATGATTCCTGCATGGAGACAAATCCGCCCGGTAAAGCCCACTGTCCCAGATAGGGATGGCCACCTCGCCGAATCAGCAGCAACTGGAGTTCGGGTTCCGCAAGCTTGCGATAATTCTCCTGAGCTTCACTGCGAATCGTAAAGACCAACATGTCCACGGTGACGGAAGGACGTTCATAATCGCCAGCATCATAGCTGTCCAAAAACTGTTCTTCACTAATATGTGCCTGATCCCGATGCTCCTGGTAATCGGGAGCATTTCCTCCAGAGGAACCTTCGTTAGTCATACGATATAAACCCCATTCTGTTATTAACGTTTTGTTATTAACAATTAGATAATATCAATTTATCACATCGTTTTATCTCAGGTCAATATTTCCAATCCAAAATAAATGATCTGTATTCACTTGACGATATGTCAAATCAAACTTAAAATTTAGTTAGTCGACTAACTAAATGATGTGTTCAAAAAGTCTAGTTTTCAGTACCGAGAAGATCGAATGAAGGTAGAAATGGAGTAGATGATATGAACCCAGTCCAAAATGAGCGGTTAATGGGACAGCTATCCGAGCTCGTGAAACTGAAACGTTACAAAGTTCATGAGAAACTTGTAAACCACCCCGAGTTATACCCGGGGCAGCCCCCTTTGCTGTTCCAGCTTGAACGGGAGGATGGCCAATCCCAGAAAAATCTGGCCGAACAACTTCAGCGAAGCCCCGCAACAGTAACCGTCATGCTCAAGCGCATGGAAACATCCGGTTATGTGAGACGTGAAGCAGACCCGAAGGATCTGCGCAGTCTGCGGGTATACCTGACGGATCAGGGACGCTCCGCGCTGCAAGAATTGAGGATCGTGATTCAGGAGTTGGAACAGCAGGCTCAGAAAGATTTTACACCGGAAGAATCCGAGATCATGTCTGCACTTGCACAGCGTATGCTACAAAACCTGAGTAAATCCTGAGGTGATGCAAACTCTCGACATCGCTAATAACAACTGGCTTGAAGCAACTAAAGGTTGATGAAATTGATTCACTTATGCAATTAAAACTGAGGTGATTTCCTATTGTGGACGTTAAAACGATTCTTGACCCCGTATAAGTCGGCGGCGATCGTCGCCCCTCTGCTCATGGTACTTGAGGTAACCATGGACCTGCTCCAGCCCAAACTGATGTCCAGCATCGTGGATGATGGTGTGCTTGCAGGGAACCTGCCCCATATTGTGACTACAGGTCTGATCATGTTACTTGTTGCATTAATCGGCTGGGTTGGCGGCGCAGGCTGCACACTCTATTCAAGCAAAGCTGCCGTGGGATACGGCACGGACCTGCGTCAGGAACTGTTTGATCATATTCAGACCTTCTCCTTCCGCAATCTGGATACGTTTCAGGAAGGATCTCTGATCACTCGTCTGACCAGTGATATTACCCAGATGCAAACTTTTGTACAGATGCTGCTGCGGATGTTCATCCGTTCGCCGATGCTGATCATCGGCAGTATCATCATGGCATTTACGATTAGTGTGAAACTGGCTTTGATTCTTATTGCCACAGTGCCTGTACTGTTTATTATTTTATTTATTCTGATAAAAGCTTCCTATCCGCTGTTCGCCAGTGTGCAGAGCAAGCTTGATCAGGTCAACGCCGTGCTCCAGGAGAATCTAGCAGGCATCCGCGTCGTCAAAGCGTTTGCACGTGCACGTCTGGAGAAAAAGCGGTTCAAGCAATCCAACGAAGATTATACTTCTACCGCCGTCAAAGCCTGGCGTATTGTAACGTTGAATGCACCTGTGCTCAGCTTGATGCTGAACGCTACCATTGTAGCGGTGCTGTGGTTCGGAGGCTTCCAGGTAGTTGGAGGCGATATTGCTGCCGGAGATCTGATTGCTTTTATCAACTATGTCACGGTTGTCCTCTCATCCCTCACGTCGATCGGCATGATGATGATGAGTTTCTCCCGCGCCAAGGTATCTGCCGCCCGGATCAACGAGGTGTTACATACACAGCCGGATATTCAATCAGGAACCGATAACTCCGGGAAAGTACAGTCACTGCCGTCTATCCGTGATCAGAACACATACCAATCGTCTCCCCTTCCCTCGCACACAGGCGGTCAAGTGGAATTCAGAGACGTATCTTTCCGTTATGACGGAGAACATGCACTTACCGGCATTAATCTGATCGCTCGCCCGGGTGAGAAAGTGGCCCTGATCGGTTCAACAGGTTCAGGCAAAACATCGCTGGTGCAGCTGATTCCCCGTCTGTATGATGCTTCGCAGGGTGAAGTGCTCGTGAATGGAGTGAACGTACGCAACTGGGATCTTCAGGATCTTCGCAGCCGTGTGTCCATTGTGCTCCAGGAATCCATTCTGTTCAGCGGCAGCATCCGGGATAACATTTGCTTCGGCCGGCCCAATGCAACGGATGCTGAATTACGTGCTGCGGCACAGGCTGCGGCTGCGGATGATTTTATTATGAAACTAAAGGATGGCTATGACACGGAACTGGGCCAGCGCGGGGTCAATCTGTCTGGTGGACAGAAACAGCGGATTTCCATTGCACGCGCCCTGCTCATGCGACCTGAAGTACTGATTCTGGATGATAGCACCAGTGCTGTGGATCTGCGCACGGAAGCAAGTATTCAGAAGGCTTTGCAGTCCTTAATGAAAGACAGCACCACCTTTTTGATTGCACAGCGGATCTCCTCCGTGAAGGATGCAGACTGTATATATGTCATTGATGAAGGACAGATCGTTGCCAGGGGCACACATGATGACCTTATGGCACATTCATCACACTACCAATCGATCTATTATTCGCAGCAACGGAAGGAGGATGTTCAATTTGGCTAAACCTGCATCTTCCTCCATACAACAAACGGTCGTGCCTCCCATCGGAAGACCCGGACCAGCGGGCAGAGGACCTGTCCCCAAAGTCCGAGCGAAAAATGCTCGCCATGCCCTGTTTCGGGTGTGGTCGTATATGGGACGTCATCGTAAAGGAGTTATCGCTGCATTAGTGCTGACGGCTCTTGGTACACTGCTCAATCTGGCAGGACCTTATCTTCTCGGCCGCGCCGTTAACGAACATATCGTGCCCAAAGTAACAGCGGGTTTGCTGAAGGAATGTCTTCTTTTGCTGAGTGTTTATGTCCTTGGCTCACTCCTGATGTGGGCTCAATCCTATGTCATGATTGGTGTCTCCCAACTGACCGTTAAGGATCTGCGACATGCGTTGTTCTCCCGACTACAAGAGCTGCCTGTCAGTTTTTTTGATAAAAATCAAAGCGGGGACCTGATGAGCCGGGCCACCAATGATATCGATAACGTATCTACAACGTTGAATCAAAGCGTAACTCAATTGATGTCCAGTGCCATCCTGCTCGTTGGTTCCTTGTCGATCATGTTTGCACTCGATGTTCGGCTTACCCTGCTCAGTCTGATAACGGTACCGTTGATTACCATCGCCACTCGCCTGATCGCGTCAAGAACACGCAAACACTTCACCGCCCAGCAGAAATTGCTCGGTGAACTGAATGGGTATGCTCAGGAAACTATTGCTGGACAAAAAGTCGTAGCGGCCTATAACCGTCAGGATCAGGCACATCAACATTTTGAGAATTTGAACGAGAAACTGCGCACATCCAGCACACAGGCCCAGACCGTTTCGGGTTTGGTTGGGCCTACGATGAACGTGATGAACAATATCGGGTTTGCCATACTGGCTTCTGTAGGTGGATGGATGGCTTATCATGATCTGACATCCATCGGACTAATCGTCAGCTTTCTCGCTTACTCCCGCCAGATTGAGCGACCTCTCAACGATCTGGCCAATCAGTACAATCTGATTCAGGCTGCAATCGCAGGTGCTGAACGTGTGTTTCACATTATGGATACGCCTGGCGAATACGTGGAGGAACAGAAAAAACAACTGGATCAGATTCAAGGTAAAGTTGTATTTGAGGATGTGTCCTTCGGGTACAGTGCGGAGCGAGACATTCTGAAGAAGGTTAGCTTTACCGCAAAACCTGGCGAGATGATTGCACTCGTTGGACCCACCGGTGCAGGTAAAACGACCATTATCAACCTGTTACCCCGTTTCTACGAGATTACAGGTGGACGGATTACCATTGATGGATGTGACATCTCTGAACTGGAGAAGGATCAACTCCGTCGGCAACTCGGCATTGTACTTCAGGATGCCTACCTGTTCTCGGGTACCATTCGCGACAATCTCGCCTACGGCAAGCCCGACGCAACCGATGAACAGATCAGGCAAGCGGCTGAGCTGGCGAATGCACATTCGTTCATCCGAAAACTGCCACAGAGCTACGATACCCCCATCATTTCCGGGGGAAGTAACCTGAGTCAGGGACAACGACAACTGCTAACCATTGCCCGGGCAATTCTGGCTGATCCGGCCATTCTTATTCTGGATGAAGCAACAAGCAGCATTGATACGCGTACAGAGATGAAGATCCAAGAAGCAATGCGCACTTTAATGAAAGACCGCACCAGCTTTGTCATCGCCCACAGACTGAGCACGATTCGTGAAGCCGATCAGATTCTCGTCATTGATGATGGACAGATCGCTGAACGGGGCAGCCATGACGAGTTGATGCAGCAACAAGGATTCTACTATTATCAGTTACATCAGGGACAGCTCAATAAGTCGAACTAAAGTGTGTCTGCATAGCTACTGCACAATAGTTTAATCGAAATACTAAACGCCGCACGGGGTTCTTCAGGACCCATGCGGCGTTTTTATGTTTTTGTCTAATGACTATTTAATTGCTATCTCTGGGTAAGTTATATGATTTACGTCTCCATTGGCAGATGAAGCGTGAAGGTGGAACCCACCCCCATTTCGCTATGGACGGTAATTTTACCATTATGATCCTGAACGATTTTCTGGCAGAGTGCAAGTCCCAGTCCCGTACCTTCTTCTTTGGTTGTATAAAATGGATTAAAGATGGTGGATAGCGAATTTTCCGGAATGCCGCTTCCTGTATCTGTAATTGAAATGAGTACTGCATCTCCGTCCTGCAACAAATCCATATGAACCTCACCAGGGTCTGTCATTGCTTCAAAAGCGTTACGAATCAGATTGATCAGTACCTGTACAATTTTATCCCGATCCATGATGATCACAACTGGCTCATTAGTCATTTCAAGTGTAATTTGATGCCCTCGAGATGCCGCATCTGACTCGGTCAGAGACATCACTCGTTCAAGGCAGTGACCCAAATGTTCAGGCTTCATATGATTGGCATGTGGTTTGGAAAACTGCAAAAATTCAGCCGTCAGATCGGTTACTCTCGTCACCTCACCCATAATCACTTCATACCATGGCGCGATATTAAAGGCTTGTCCACGGGAAAGCTGCAGGAATCCTCGAATTGCGGTAAGCGGGTTCCGAATTTCGTGAGCCATACCCGCGGCCAGTTCACCTACAGCCCTTAGTCTTTCGGAACGAAATACTTCTTCTTCATTTTTCAGCCATTTGCTGCGCTGTTGTTGAAGCAGCCTATCCTCAGCTACCGTCATAAAGTGCTGCAACGAATCCGACATTTCCGGGTACAGGGAGATGCTATAGCTTACCTGGAGTCCTTGAAGCTGCACGGATAGCAGTGACGACATTCGTTCTTCCACATCCTGTATCTCCGGCAAAACGACCGCAAATCGGTCTCCTGCATACCGGGATATGCCATAGGCCTCGGTGAAATGATTGCTAATCATCTGACCTGTACCTGTGATTACCGTACACCAAGGATCTTCTGAATCTTTTTTAAAGCCGCTAAAGTTATTGACGTTCAAAAGGACAAGCAAAAAAGACCGCTGCTCTTCTACTGTCTTATGTAACACCTCCATGTAACCTTCGTAATTCAACAGTCCGGTAAGCGGATCATGCAGGGTCAGGAACCGATTTTTTTCCCGAAGCCTGCGCTTCTCGACCTCACTGTTGATTAAGGTATGATACAAAAAAATGATAACAACCGAGGTTAACAGGTCAAATAACGAAACCAGCAAAGCATATGTATCTACAGGCACATACGAAAGCCGAATCAACGTATATTGCAGCATAAGCAGCAACGAAATCGGCAAGGTCTGCGCCAACCTTGGTTTGTCCTGGATCATTGAAATAATGAGCATATAATACAGCATGTTGCACCAGTTCAGTTCACTGAAATAGTGGAATATCCCGAGAAAAATCCACTGAAATTTTCGCAGCACAGGATATCGTCTCTCCCCATAAATACTTGCTACCAATAATGTCGCCGAAAGTGACATTGTTGCCATATGAGGGGTAAGCCTGAGAACATAAGAGGACAGAATGACAAGCAGACAACCTAGCGGGAATATCACCATTTTCATCGTGTAACTAAGCAAACAGCCTCGCCCCCTTTGACATAAAACTCACATCAAACAACTTATGTACATGTATTATATCGATTATGATTAGCTGATGTTGTCGATTAATGGAGGCTGGTCAAATTCACATGAATGTATAATTTATGAAGGCAATAGGACATATGATGTAATTGTAATCAACAAAAGTGAAACAATTCCTCTTCGCATGGATCATTATTGTGGTACAATACATTAATGGATTAATTTAGGATAAATACTTGGTTATGGAGGATATCACATGACAACACAACGAAAACCACTGGGCCTCGGAACGCTCTCTCTACTCGTACTTTTGATGGGTCTCGCCTTTAATTTCCAATGGGGCAATGCAAATTTTATGATCAGTCACTATCTTTTTAACTTAATAAACATACCTATTTATAGCAACGGAACTCAAGGACTTCACATTCCTTTTGTAGTAGCAGCCCTCTTCTGGATTCCAGCCTTCTTGATCGCCAAAAAAAATCGTTCACATTATGGCACAAGTGTATCTTATAACGTCGCCGGATTCATGTTGCTCTTATGCATCATTGGACCAGTTATCCCCGTTATCGATTGGATGGTCAATGGTTAAACAATTAAAGCCAGCTCTCTATATCCCGAGGGCTGGCTTCTTTGTTGCTTTTCCATATAAGATGAACAAATTGTTTACACGATAACGTAGAGGACAGAAATAACCTGAAGAAGCGGAGCTAAAAGCTTTCTGAAAGAAAGCTACTTCGGAAGCATGCACCTCGCCTTTATCCCCGGATTTTCACTTCTTTAGAAGGGAATCAAAAAATCTGGGGATAACAGCGATCAGAAGGTTGTTCTGTCATCGGAGTGACTGGTGTAACCTCTTGAGGCTCATCTTATTTTTTCGCCATATACTTACGGATATCAAAAGCCACCGCAGCAACAATGATCAATCCTTTGATAATCAATTGCCAGTACGGACTTACACCGATAAACGTTAGACCATAGTTAATGACCCCGAAGATCAGCACACCCGCCATAACTCCAGGTACCGTTCCAATACCACCCGCTGTCGATACGCCGCCTACCACACATGCAGCAATCGCATCCAGCTCATACATGTTACCGTAATTGTTTGTTGCTCCACCTGTGCGTGCTGCCTCAAGTACACCACCCAGACCATACAGTGCACCGGCAATGGCATACAGGGCAACCAGGTTGCGTGCAACATGAATCCCGGATACATGCGCTGCCTGAATGTTGCCGCCGATCGCGTACATATTTTTGCCGAGACGTGTTTTGTTAAAGATCACCCAGCAGATTAATGCCACCGCAATAGCAATCAGGACAATATACGGGATGGAATAACCCCCGCCCAGATCAATGTATCCAGAGCCAATGACGGTAAAATCGGATCTTAATCCTCCGATCGGCTGTGACTGGTTGGGTTCCGTATCAAAATAAATGGAGTTCAGTCCATACACGGCAACCATTGTACCCAGCGTTGCGATAAAAGGGGGCACATGTAATTTGGCGACAATGAGTCCATTTACCAATCCCACAAACAGACCTGCGGTAATCCCGACAAGGATTGGCAGACCCACCCATAAGTGGGGCAGATCGGGGAAGAAGCGGTTCGCATACTCATCAATTTGCAGCATCGATGCCGATACAACAGCCGTCAGACCAACCACCCTTCCCGCGGACAGATCGACCCCACCCGTGACGAGGATAAAGGCTGCACCGAGTGCAATAATGGCCCGTGTGGAGGATTGCTGTAAGATGTCCCGCAGTGTAGAGAAGGCCAGAAAATTCGGATCGGCAATAGCTATACCAATGATGAGCAGGATCAATACGATAAAGATGGCGCGTTGTGTTACATAATTTTTCACTTGATTGATCATCTGTGTGTTCATCTGTTTCCCTCCTGACTAAGCCATCCGCTGCTGTGCGGCCAGCCTCATAATATCCTGCTCTGTTGCCTCGGCTCCGTCCACGATTCCGGTTAGACGCCCTTCGCTCATCACCATAATGCGATCCGACATACCAAGCAGTTCAGGCATCTCCGAACTAATCATAATAATGCTTTTGCCCTGACGAGCCAGTTCCGTAATAATAGTGTAAATCTCGAACTTGGCCCCTACATCGATTCCACGTGTCGGTTCATCCAGCAACAGAATCTCCGGATCGGTCAGCAACCAGCGGGCCAGCAGAACTTTCTGTTGATTACCGCCAGACAGGTTTCGAATCAGCGTGTTAACTGAAGGCGTTTTGGTTCTGAACTTCTGCGTCTGTTCCCGTGCTTCTTCCCGTCCCTTTTTCTCGTCCAGCAAGCCCACTCGATTTTGGTAGCGCCCCAGACTGGCAATGATCGTATTCTCATACACCGACAACACGGGGAATATCCCTGTAACCCTTCGTTCTTCCGTGAGCAACGCGATATTATGACGCTTCGCTGCTGCGGGGGAGTTAATCTTCACCTTGCGCCCATGAATCGAAATCGTACCTGAAGCGAGTCCGCGCAGTCCAAACAAGGACTCCATCAGTTCTGTCCGCTGTGCTCCAACCAACCCGCCAATGCCGAGTACTTCACCTTTTCGCAGCTCAAAGGATACATCACAAAACGATTTGGACTGGTTGGATGTCAGACCCTCGGCCTTCAATATCACTTCACCGGGTACGTTGGTCCGTTCCGGGAAACGTTCGTCCAGATCACGACCCACCATGCGCGTAATAATCAGATCTGTCGTTAAATCCGCAGCATCCCAAGTCCCGACAACAAAGCCATCACGCATGATTGTCACTTCATCCGAGATCGTCAGGATCTCCTCCATTTTGTGGGAAATGTAGATTATGGACACACCCCGATTGCGTAATTCATTAATAATGGCGAAGAGTTGCTCCACTTCCTTGCCTGTCAGGGAGGAGGTGGGTTCATCCATGACAATAACTTTGGAATTGAACGAGACCGCCTTGGCGATTTCCATCGATTGAATCTTGGAGACAGACAATGTTCCCGCTTGAGCCTTCGGATCAATATCCAGATTCAGGTCCTTGAACAGAGCCAGTGTATCGGTATACATCCGTTTCTCGTCCACCAGTATTCCCTTCATTGGAAATCGACCCAGCCAGATATTCTCCATCACCGGACGATGTGGGACCGGATTAAGCTCCTGATGAATCATGGATATGCCTTGCTGAAGTGCCGCTTTGGAATTTGGAATATCCACATCCTTTCCTTCGATGCGTATCGTCCCTTCATCTGGATGATACATCCCGAACAGACATTTCATTAGTGTGGATTTGCCCGCTCCATTCTCTCCCATCAAGGCGTGAACCGTACCGGGCTTCAGTTTCAATGTGACCTGACTTAGTGCCTGCACACCCGGAAATGCTTTGGAAACCCCATTCATCTCCAGCAGGTAAGGTGACTCCATCTTGGTTCCTCCCTTCCATATGACCGGCAAAAAAGGGACGTTACCCGAATGTCGGACGTCCCTGTCTCGTGCTGTTATTGGGCGTCGGCAATGTTGTCTTTGGTAATCTTTTTGTATGCAATCCAGACGTATTTACCATCAGTAATATCGTATTTGGTATTTTCCTTCGTTGGTGTCTCACCTTTGGCAAGTACGGAAGCCAGTGCCACCGTGGCTGCACCCTGATTTTTGGCATCATTGAGTACCGTGCCCAGCATCGTACCATCCTGCAGAGCCTGAATGGCTGGAGCTGTTGCATCCACACCTACAACCGGCATCGATTTGCCATCCTTGAAGTATCCGGCTGCTTTCAATGCCTCAATGGCACCCAAGGCCATGTCATCATTGTTCGCAAGAACGGCTTCAATCTTGTCGCCGTGGGATGCCAGGAACGCTTGCATTTTCTCCTGCCCCTTCACGCGGTCCCACATCGCCGTGTCTTCCGCCAGTGCTTCCACTTCGATACCGGCATCCTGGATCGCCTGAACCGAATATTTGGTCCGAAGCTCTGCATCCTGGTGACCCGGTTCCCCTTTCAGCATGACGTATTGCAGTTTGCCATCGCCGTTTTTGTCTGCTTCCGGATGTGCTTTCCAGTAATCTACAATCAGCTGTCCAGAGATCGTACCGGACTCCTCCGCTTTTGCTCCTACGTAGTACACTTTATCCCACTTGTTCATATCTTCAGCCACTGGCTCACGGTTGAGGAATACCACTGGAATATTCGCTGCCTTAGCCTTGTCAATGATGACACCTGCTGCCGTCCGGTCGACCGGATTCACGGCCATTGCATTGTATTTCTTGGACACAAACAGATCGACTTTCTCGTTCTGGGTCGGCTGTGCATTCTGGCTATCCACGATATCCAAAGTCGCGACACCTTCCGCTGCTGCTGTCATGGCATTACGTACACCCGTCATGAATGTATCATCAAATTTGTAGATGGCAACTCCAATCTTGGGCGTTTCCGTCCCAGCTGCTGTCTGGCCTCCTGTATCTGTTCCCGTACTTCCACCTGCACTGTCTCCGCCGCTGCTACACCCCGCCGCCACAACCATACATGCCGTAATCAACAGTGTCATCCAAGTTTTCTTCATATCCTAATGACCTCCCCCAAGTTCATTCGGCTTCACCGATGTCTTTATTATGAAAGGGTTTACATTAAATTCGAATACAATATCTTCACCTGTTCTATCGAAATCTTCCTCAAGTTAAAAAACAGCTTCATTTCTTCATTCAGTATTCGTTCCGGCACTCGTTCCAGCATTCGTTCATTGTACAAAAGGAAACAACAGCTTCTGGTTATCCATCCAGAACATATTGTCTGTACTAACCAGCTTGGTCTCAAGTAGAACTCTCGCTTGCACCTGTTGATTGTTCAGCCGCGCAACGGCTTGATTCAATCCCAGATAACCTGCGCTATATCCATTCTGAACGATAAGATGATCAAAGACCCCTTCTTGCAATTGCTCCAGTTGCTGTTGTTCACTGCCGAATCCAACAATTCTTACCTTGTCTGCAAAGCTGCGTCGATTCAGTTCATCAGCTGCTCCCAGGGAAGCCGGTTCCTGAAGAGTGATAAAGCCATCCACCTCCTGCTGGTCCAGCAATTGCTTCGCAGTCTGCCAACATCCGTCCCGTGTATTACATATCGATTTGGGTTCCACTTGAATATTAGGATACTGTACCAAGGCTTCCATAACTCCCTGCTCTCTCTGAATAAGACCAGAATTGAGAGGATCGGGGCCCAATAAGGCCACATGCCCTTTCCCTTCCAGAAGCTCCGCCATAGCCTGACCGGCCTGTCTTCCCGCCTCAACATTATCCATCGAGATGAAACTGGTGATGCCTTTCACGGGAAATTCATCGTTAAGCACAATGACAGGAATAATGGTTCCCTCGGAATTTGTTTTCTGTGCCTCCTGAATGATGTCACTAAGTGCCTTCTCACTTAGTGGATCAACCAATAGAGCTGATGCCCCCTGCTTCAGAGCCGATGCGGCGGCCTCCACTTGAGCCTGCTCTCGCACACTGCGAGACAACGTTTGGCTGTTCGGATTTGCCTGTTTGACCTTCATCTGACTTCGATCAGCGTCCAGAAGGGCAGGTGTGTACACATGACCCTCGGAAGGGTATGCTTCCACGGTAATCAGTTCCGCCCCACTCTCTTTGGCAGCCGCTTCGGCACCAAGCCGGATGGCTTCCGCAAGTTCGCCAGTGCCTGCTGGTGTAATCAGCGCAATACGTGATGGTACTGCCGCAGCATCGGGACTCGATAAGCCACAGGCACTGCATATAAGCAGACAGCAGCTTGCAGCTGTCAGGGTTACTAACCGACGTTTCCGGATTCCAGGGAAGCCCGCAGCAACCTTTTTCCAAAACGTACGGATATTTAATCCTTCACCTTTATGGGCATCGTTCCTATTCACCTGTTTGTCTGTCATCAGGCTCGCCCTCCTTCTGCTGCGATTGAATGGGAATCCGAATCCAGACCGTGGTGCCTTCTTCCAACTCACTTGCAAATTCAAGTCCGTAACCCTCCCCATAATAGAGCCGAATTCGGTCATGGACGTTTCGTACCGCTACGCCGGAGCCTGCACCGCTTTTGACCACAGGACGACCACTCAATAATCCCGACATCTGTTCTTCCGTCATGCCGACCCCATTATCTGTAATGCGAAACACCAGCTTGTTGTCCGCACAATAAACATCGACCTCAATACTTCCTTCGTCCATGTGGTACTCGATGCCGTGAACAATGGAGTTCTCAATCAGGGGTTGAAGCACCAGCTTCAATGTCAGGCAATCCAGAAGCGTCTCATCGGCTTTAATCGTAAAGTTAAATTTACGCTTGAACCTCATCTGTTGAATCGTCAAATAATGCTGCGCATGCTCCAGCTCTTCCCTGATCGTGATAATCGTTTTGCCTTGACTAAGACTGATGCGAAACAGGCGCGAAAGAGATGTAATCATCGTAATCACTTCTTCATTGCGACTCATGCCTACCATGCGCACCACGGAATTCAGCGTATTGTATAGAAAATGTGGATTAATCTGGGCCTGCAAAGCTTCCAGCTCCAGACGCCGCTTCTGTTCCTGTTCATGAATGATCTCATCCATCAAGGTGCGAATTTTATTGACCATCAGGTTGAAGCGACGGGATAGTCGTTCCACCTCCAGCGGCCCTTCAATAGGCAACTCCACGTTGAAATCCCCGCGCTCCACCGCCTTCATCTTACGTTCCATTCGCCGGATCGGACGAGTCAGACTGGAGGATAGGAACAGGGATACGAGAATGACCAGCACCAGTACAACGATCAATACACGTATGAGATATCCGTTCACTTCCTGACGAGTCGTCATAATCTCATCCAGATAAGCAACACCGACGATTTTCCACCCGATATTGGCAACGGACTTTACGGTATTCAGCCTTTTCTGTCCATCTGCCTCATCTTCATAACTGCCGGAAGCCACCAAAGCCTGTTCGATATTCTCGCTTTTGAGCCCCATATACATCAATTGCTGCTGAGGATGGTACACAATATTGCCCGCGCTCTCATCAATGATATAGACATATCCCCGTTGCCCCAGACTGACCCGACGGCTCAGTTCATCCATCTGCTTGAAATTGATATCGACCAGCAGGATAACCTGCCGATCCTGACCATTTTGCCGTATCGTTATGCCTTTGCTCATGGAAACGACCCATTTATATGGGCCTGTGTACATATTCTGAATATGAGGTAACGAGAAACTCAGGTGATCCGGCACACGAAGCGCAGACTGAAACCACCCTTGCTGTGTCACATGGGCACTCGGTTTTAATTCGGCTGTAGGTCGGTTCTTGAGCAATTTTCCCGTGGAATCGAGCAGAGTAATCGAGATGATATCTTCACGACTGCTGAGCAGTGTGTCGAGCTGTTTGTCCACCAGTTCCCCTTCCCATGTCCCGTCACGCAGCATATGTTCCTCAATGGCACGGTACAGATGAGACATACTGCGAACGTAATCCTCCAGGTTATAACTGACCTGATCCACAATCTGTCTCGTCGTCAGTTCCGCACTTCGCTCGGCAGCCTGTGTGAACTTGTCATGCAGAAGCATTGCCATGATGGTCAGCACCAGAACGATGAAGACGGAGAAGGACCACGTAATAATAAACCGGATACTGCTGACCCTGGACGAACGCATCCTGGAGCGTAATTGAACTCCCATGGATTTCACCCACCTCGACAAGAACTTCATCGGAGTGAACCTTCACTTGCTGCCTGGGAAGCCTGTTTACGATATTCTTTGGGCGAGACGCCGATATGTTTTTTGAAACAAAAACTGAAGTAATTGGGTTCAGCAAAACCAACCTGCTCCGCAATCTCAAACGACTTCAGCTCTGTCGAGCGAAGCAGTTCACGCGCTGCCTCCATTCGGATCTGCATCAGGTACTGCAGGAAGGTAAGTTGCACTTCTTTTTTGAAAATGCCACAAAAATAACCGGAGCTGATATGCAAATGCCCGCACACCTTCTGAATGGACAGGTCAGGGTCGGCATAATGCTCTTTCGTGAAGACCAACGCCTGCTCGACAATATCCTTATATACATGCTGCCGTCCGCTGGCAATGCGATGTTGTACGAGTAGACAGACCTCCTGTACCTTCTTCTGTGCCTCAGTAAGACCCGGCAGTCGGAACAAATCCGCATACAACTGGAAACCTGCACCAAAGATGTCTTCCATCTCCTCCCCTGATGCCTGTGCTGCCTTCCATACTGTTGTTAATACTTCAATTAAATAGAGCTGAATATCACTTCGCCCGTGTTCCACTGTAATTTCCCCGAAAATGATCGCCAGTGCTTCCTCCAGCTCTGCTTGTGTACCTGCCTTCAGGCATCGTGTCAGCGTCTGCTGCTTCAATTCGTCGAACCGCAACTTGCCCGCCGTCTGTCGCTCTACGTCCGCAATGTATATGATTGAATCCGTCCCGGGCACAAGCCGATAATCCAACGCCAGCAGGGCATCTTCATAGGCATGATTCACATCCGCGAGTGTATCCACAATCTGTCCAGAGCCCACCGTAGCCGGAATACGTAAATAGTGGTTGATGCTGCGCATCACATTTTCCAATGCCTTCTGTTGCCGCTTCGCTCCATCTGTACCGCCCGTACGATCCACATAGAGCAGGACAATCGTCTCCTGATGCATAAAGGCATGACCAGCCCCATGCTCCGCCCAAACTTCTGCCGCAATGTTAAGTGCAGCAAAGCGTTTCAGTTCAGCATCCTCAGATTGACGCAAGGAACCTCCGGGAATGAATATCTCAGACTGATCCGCTACCTCGGATGTTGTTTTGTTATGTCGTTGTGGGGGCTCGCTGAATACTCCCTCAGGTTTCTCTTTCTGTACATCTCCATCCATATGCAGTGTCAATACGGACACCCCATAACGTTCTCCTGTCAGATCCAATCCGCATTGTTTGGCTTTACTATGAATATATGTAGAGGATTTTTGCCGATGGAGCAAGGTCGCCATCAGATCTGCCTGCAGTAACGGCAGGCTGGTGTGATAGTGCTCACGCAGCTGTTGTACATCTTCACGCTCAGCCACTTCAGCCGCCATCTGGGCGCGCAGTCTTGTGAGCAGTTCTGTGAGATGTCCTGCCGAGAACGGCTTCAGTAGATATTCGTCCACACTTAACGAGATGGCTTGCCTCGCATAATCAAATTCATCATATCCAGTCAAAATGACCACCTTCACGAGAGGATTACGCTTCCTTAATCTTTGTGCGAGTTCCAAACCATTCATGAATGGCATGCTGATATCGGTCACCACAATGTCCGGCTCTACCCGCTCCGCCATCTCCAATGCTTCCCGCCCATTCTCAGCCAAACCGACAATCCGCAGATCGAGCGCTTCCCAATCGACCTCTACAACAAGTCCTTCACGCACATCTTCTTCATCATCCACCAGCAGTACCCGGTACACGTTCGGATTCCTCCTTTTTATGACTGGCTTTATGCCCTAGCAACTAATATATGTGTGACAGTGTGAATCATTGGATATCTTATTGCTCATCAAATATGCCAAATGCTACGGGCTCATGTTGATCAGTTCCAAGTTTGCCATCATAATATACAATATTATCAGGAATATGTAATCGCTTTCTTTATTAGAGGTAAGGCAACCCTGTCGGGCAGTGCCTAAGTGAAATGTGAAGGATCGTATATGAATGCTAAAGGTAGGTTAAAGTAATACAAACACGGAAAATTTCGAAGTACTAGTAATAAGAGGTGTTTTGATTCTGACTATAATTCAGACTTTATTCTGGTTCTTTACGATGATTCGTACTTAATGCTTTAAAATATATCATTGTTGTATCTGGGTTGGTGTGTCCCATTATCTCGGCCAAACGGTGCAGAGGCGTGTGCTCGGCCATGGCGTAGCCAAAACGATGACGCAGGTCGTGTGAACTCAGTCCTTCCAGCCCTGCTGTTATCATTACTTTTTTAATCAGGTGGCGCAGTGCTCTCTCCGTTAAACGATCATTTGTCTTCTCGGAAGGAAAAAGGTAAGCAGGATCGTTATCAAGATCAGATAAGTACTCATTCAACATGACAACACACTGTATATTCAAAGGGATCTTACGTTGCACGTTGCGTTTATCGGCTCTCACTGTCAGGTGACCGCTTCGTCTACCAAGTTCGATATCATGAGGCTTGAGGTTGCATACCTCCATCGTTCGCAAGCCTGTGTGAAACATAAGGGTCAGGATGGTCTGATCACGAAGGGAATTACCATACTCCACTGCCGCGAGGAATGCCTGCTCTTCTTCAAATGTCATTCGACGTGGACTTACTTTGTCTTCCGGAATGAATTTTAATGGTTTGGAAGGATCATGACTGAGCCTGGATTCCAAGACAGCCCATTTGAAAAAACGCTTCAGCGTAATCAACCTCCGGTTAATGGTGGCTGGTTTCAATAACATAACTTTGTGAGCATCTTCACGATAACTGACTAAAGTGGATGTATCCACATCTTCAATTCGCAGTGAGAACTCTTCGCTGAGCATGGTGCTTTCCTTGTACCATTCGATAAAGTGTTTCAGATCACTTGCATATTCCTTCACGGTTTTGGGATGTAATTCTCCCTCATTAGCAAGCATATGTATGAATTCCTCTACTGTCGGTTCCCGCTGCACCGAAACCCCTGATGACTGATTCATTAGAAAATACCTCCAAATCTTGACTTATATTAGCGGACATGGTATTATCATATTAATCGATACATTAGCGGACATCAAGTTCGTGGTTTAAATGCACCAGGTGAGTGTCAATTTTAAATTATACTCGTCATAATGATCGGCTAAAAACTTATTTTTTGGAGGAATCACATGCAAACAGGTACAGTGAAATGGTTCAACGCGGATAAAGGATTCGGCTTTATCGAAACTGAAGAAGGAACAGACGTATTCGTTCATTTCAGTGCAATTCAAGGTGAAGGTTACAAATCTTTGGACGAAGGTCAACGCGTTCAATTTGAAGTAACTCAAGGTAACCGTGGACCACAAGCTGAGAACGTTACTAAACTTTAATTATATGAAAGCTGCCTTATTAATAAGGCAGCTTTTTATTTACACATATGTGTCACAGCAAAGTTTCTACATCCCAAGAATGAAAGCGAGGTATTCCCCATGGATAAAGAACAATTGATCACAGAAGTAGCCAAGGCTGGCGGTTTCTCCAAGAAGAATGCTGAAAAAGCTGTAACCGTTGTATTGGATTCGATTCTCGAAGCTCTCAAAGAAGGCAAAGAAGTTCAACTAGTTGGATTCGGGAAATTTGAAGTACAGAAACGTGAGGCAAGAACGGGAAAAAGCCGGAAAACAGGCAAAGAAATTCAACTACCTGCAGGTAAAGTTCCTGTATTCACAGCAGGTTTAAGCATGAAAGAAGCTTTAAATTAAACCACGTAACAAACGTAACAACCCATTGAAAAGAGGTTTTTATTCAAACACACAATGATAATATGGATTTAAATGTCGTGTTTACTACCGTTGATGATATCATTAACTTTTATTCAGGCAAACAGACAAACACGGATCATGCAGAAGCTCATACTCATTCAAAGCCCCCACTAGCAAAGTCTGATTGTACCCTACGACCACCCACCCGCTAAATTAACATTTCATCTTGGACAACAAGAGGCCCTGATCCGCTCAAAACGGTCCAGGGCCTGATTTGCTTGGAAGCCAGCTCTGTCAGGAACCAGCTTTTTTTATCTTTTATGCATAACCATCCTATTTACTGTTCAAAAGTTCGCGCAAGATATGGAGATCATATGTAGAGACCAGACGATCCAAATGCGCATCCAGCCATTCCTCATCCTGATCCCACCACTTCAATTCCAGCAGCAGTGCAATCGTCGCTTCGTCAAAACGCTTTTTAACAGTCTTGGCTGGATTACCACCAACAATCGTATAGGGTTCAATGTCCTTAACAACTGTTGAATTGGAGGCAACGATTGCCCCGTCTCCAATCGTGATACCAGGCATGATCGTTACATTTTGTCCAAGCCATACATCGTTCCCCAGTACCGTGTCACCCTTATATGGAAGTTGTTCCAGTGTAGGTGTCACACGCTCCCATCCTCCACCAAAAATGTTGAACGGATACGTCGTCATGCCCTCCATCCGATGATTCGCGCCATTCATAATGAATGTCACACCTTCCGCAATTGCACAGAACTTGCCAATAACCAGGCGATCACCAATAAAGTCATAATGATGTTGTATCCGATCATAGAATTGCTCTGGCGGATTGGTGTTATCGCTATAATACGTATAATCACCAATGTCCACGTTGGAACGTGGTGGCAGGTTTTGAATGTAACATACGGTGCGGATATTCTCATTTGGGAAAAGTTTTGTTTTATCAGGAGCCATATTGCAGTCCCTCCTTTTCCCTATTGTAACAGATAGTAAATCTTAAATGGACTAAGTGAGGTCTGACATGGACGAGGCCGGATTTTGCTGGATGTTCGCTCCGTCTAACCTGAAAAGCAGAACAAAAAGGGATTCGATCTGACCACCAAGTCCCTTTTTTTATTCTGCATACAACAACGTTGATCTGCAGGTGATATTTCTTATTTGGATGTAAGGCTTACTTGTGCAGCGGTTTGATCCCAGTTCACGGTAAGTCCCAGTCCTTCAGAGATGAAGCGTACAGGCACGAGTGTGCGACTGTTTTGAATGATCGCTGGTGCATCAATTTCGAGTGTCTCTCCATTTACGGTTGCGGTGCTGCTTCCGATCTTGAGCACAAGGGTCTGGTCATTCAGAACTGCTGTTACCGTCTTCGCCGTTTTGTCCCAAGTCACTTCTGCACCCATTGCTTCGAGGATTGCGTTCACAGGCACCATCACTCGGCCACTTTGCTGCAGTGGGTCCTGATCCGGGAATGTGATCGATTTACCATCGAGTGTTACGGTAATGGTTTTGTCGGTTGTTCCAGATGAAGTATTCGAGCCTGTCTCTTCCGAAGTCTCAGGCAGCGGCGTTACTTCACGCCCAAGTTGCCTTTGCAGATTTGCAAGGCGGTTCAGTGCAAATGTGGTTAGTGACCCGGCTGCCATGGACCCCATGCCTCCTCCCCCACCGCCAAAGTTACCGCCAGGACGTGTCTGCGTATTATCTGTAGCCGTTGTTGCATCTGTTGTACCGTTTCCAGTTGCAGCACCCGGCTGAGTTGGAGGTGTTGTTCCATCTGGAGGTGTCATTCCTTCGAAACCTTCAGGCGGCGTCATACCTTCCAAGCCTTCAGGTGGGGTCAAGCCTTCAAATCCTGCTGGTGGTGTACCGCCCATACCACCTGCCGCATCTGCATTTGCAGAATAAGCGATGTTGGATTCAAACTGTTCTGTCGTATAAAATTTCGTTGGATCTGCTTCTACATAAGGACGAATAATATCGGCAAGGTCAGTAATACGATTCTGAATGCCTTCCATATAGTCCGTCAGTTCATTGACGTAGCCCAAATATTTTTCCTTATACTCCGGTACAGCAAGCAGGTTGTTAATCATCGGTACATTTTCCATGCTAATGCCCAGTACGGGCTCATCCACAGATACGTTCGTTGCATTCGTGTTGGTCGTGGTCGATCCGGTTGCTGTGCCACGTCCACCTCCACCCGAGTACCCGTTGAAGGACATGTTAAAGTCCCAAGGAACAACGGTGAACTTGCCATCGGCATCACTATAGAGCATGTAGTTGTGTCCTTTGTCGCCGTTATAACTGTCATAGTTGCCAAAAACCATGTTGCCTGCAATATATTGAAGTGCCGAATCCACGTCCAGCACACTCTCGATATCACCTTTTTCACCTTCTGGCATCTCGTTCAGCGTTTGGATGAAGGTTTTGAGTTTGGATTTGTCTTTATCTGTACCTAAATCTTTGGTGATTGTACTGTAGTCACTGCCCTCTTCATATTGAAGATAACTCTTCTCATCCGTATCATAGAGGACACCTTCCTCGTAATCCTCACCGTAGTTGCGTTCCAAGTAACTGTCATCTACGGCTTCAACCCCGGTGTAGAAACCGACCCGTTCGCCATTAACATACAGATTGACGTAGTTTGTCATCGGTACATCCATGCCAATGCTGCGCAGCGCCTCATAGTGAAGAACTTCACGCATGTACGATGGATCAGCATAGTTGTTATTCAGCACCATTTTGTCCAGTCCGAGCAGGGTTTGTGTTTTGTCATATTTATCAAACTTCAGTCTGAAGCTGTATCGATCCGAATCCTCCATCGAGGCCACGGCTTTCAGGGTCAGGTTCCCCTTAGTGGAGAAACCGACGTTGTCCAGCTTGTTGCCGTCCACTTCCACACTCACATTCTTGTAATCCTTATCCAGCGGACTTTCGAGCATACTCTTCCAGTCTGCATCATCAATCGTTACATTCACATCAATCACGTTGTCCGTCTGGAACAACGGTTCATACGCTTGCGTTACGTTTGCACTCGCGGTTGTCGCTGTGCTCTCTGCGGCAAATGCCGCATTTGGACCTGCCATCAGGCCAAAAGATGACGTTACCATCGTCACGGACAATGCCGTTACTGCAAATTTTCGTAATAGTATATTCAAATGATGAATCCTCCTTCTTGGTTTCTGTTAAGCAACTGAGGCTTATGTAACCATGGTAGGGGACGAACCTTTAGTGAATCTTAAATAACGACCACAACAAAAAGTAGCCCATCAGGCTACATAAGTTGAACTATAAATGTTACACCTTATCACTCCGATTGCAGTACCATTTTCCGATCGCTCTTATCCCCAGATTTTCATCATTCCCTTCGTTTAAGGGGAAAATCCGGTGATAAAGGCGAACGCTACGCTTCTTCAAATTGGTTCTGCACTCTCCGTTTAGGTGTAAAATTGAGCTTCAACTTATATAGATACCTGCCAGGCTACTTATTCTGATCCTTTATAATTCGATAACGGTCACTCCTTCTGCTTGGTAGTAGTCCTCATTCACGTTGTTTAGAATGTTAGCCTTTAGCAGAATGCCGACTCCGGCAAACAGTCCGATTCCATTCGCGTTTCCTTCGATTCGGTTATTTTCAATCAACACATTCACGGGGTTCCCTTCGCCAATATTGCCAGCTCCAGCGTCGCCTTTGTCGCGCTCAAGCCGTACGCCCCAGTATCCACTGGCAGTATTGTTACGAATCACATTGCCTCGAATCACCGTACCCGGTCCATTCAATACTTTGATTCCAGCCGCATCTGCAATCGTGGTTGTATTCTCGATGAGATTATCCTCAATTAGAGTATCGGGGGTACCCATCATCACCGAAATACCGATCCGGCTGTTCTTGATTGTGTTGTCATGAATGTAGTTCCCATTGCCAGACTTGCTGTGGTTGCTGGGCGCTGAACCCCCTGTATTGCCAAGCCCAATCCCTGCACCTGTCAGCACATCCGTAATGACATTGCCGGAGATTTCATTTAAATACTCCAGTTCACCATGAAGATCAATGGCATCCAGCTTGATTCCATTAAATGTATTGCCGCGTAACACGTTATTGTGAGCCACAAACTGAATCAGTGCTCCATGTCTGAGATAAGGACCTTCAAATGTACTGTCCTCCACCACATTCCATAACGTATCATTGTCAAAGCCGAGTCGATCGGTCTTGGCCGTTCCCTGAATCGAAATTCCGTAACCTGAACCTCCAGGGCCCAGATCTGTTGCATTGCGGAAGGTTGCATGCTTCACAACAACATCGCGGCTGTGCTCAATTCGGATAGCCATTCGTTTGAACTTTTCCACAATTACGCCGTCAATCGTAATGTCATACGATGGTACCTCGCCATAATTGGCAATATGAATCAGACTATCCGGCCCCCCTGCGGAGGGATTATTGGATTGATGATCAGTCGTGTAGCTGCCGGACCAGGATGAAGTTAGGGTCATGTTGGATACGAGAATGCTGTGCTGAGCCGATGCCTTCAGAACGGCACTGCTCGTCACCTGATCCAGCGATGTCAGGAGCACGGTTTCTTCACGGCTCTCCCCTCTCAGATTCACCCCGGATTTGAGCATCAGGTTGGTGGTTCCATCCGGACCGGATAACAAATTGTACACTCCATTGGGTAAGAACACTTCATCACCCTCGTTAGCCTCATCAATGGCGGCCTGTATTGCTGGTCGGTCATCACTCGTGTTGTCGGCAGGATCTGCTCCATATTCGCGTACATCAATTGTACGTCCGGTCACGGCATGTGGAGCATGGACAGCATGTGGTGTGCCATCTGTTTCCGTCAGACCTGGGACGATAAAGGGCATCGTCCCTTCAGGTGGTTGGGGCACGATGTATGGGATCAGAGCCACAGGTGTTCCTCCCCGTGCAAAAGGGGCATACAGATGCACATCGGTAAGACTCGTATAAATACTTGCATCGGAATTGCCATGCCCGGTGATCCGTACATAACGTACAGAAGTGTCTGGGATATCAAACGCCTGCATTTCGGTTGTATCCCCACTGCTTTCGCCGTTGAATACCTGGGTCCACTGCTCACCGTCAACAGACGATTCCATCTCAAAAATTGTCTTTCGGATATCCCCTTTGTAAAAACCAATCCCCGCATAACCCACTGACTGCACCTGACCCAGATCAAATGTGATCCATTGTCCCTCTCCGGCAACAGACCAGCGTGTATAGCTGTTATTGTCGAGAGTATTGGTCGCCAGGTTGCCGTCGCTGCCACTTGCCGTGACGGAAGCCACAGGCAGGGACGATACCGGAACCGCAAGGGTGATCATATCGGTTGATAAAGCACTGCTGATATTGCCCGCCTCATCAATTGCCCTCACTTGAAACGTGTACGATGTGTCACTTGTAAGTTCGCTGTCACGAAATGACTGTTTACCTTGTTCAGCCAGCAAAACTCCATCCCGATAAATCCGGTAGGCAGATACAGCTGTATCATCGCTGGCAGCGGGCCATCTCAGTTCCGCAAAATCAGTCCCCCAGTTACGAATTTCAAGCTCAGCCCCCTGCTCCCATTCGGGTGGCTGTGTGTCACTTCCATCTTCAATCAGTGAGATGACTGCTAACTGTGGACGCGGATTGCTCGTTCCGTTCGCTTCCTTGGTGTATACGTTCACGGAAACACCCGTTGATTCCGCATCCGCAAGCAAAAATGCAACCTGCCCCGCATCTGGACGACTCTTCACAACATCGGTTACATCCACTTCATAGACGGCCGGACTTCCATTCCGATCTGCCGTAACCTGGAAAGTGCCCAGTAATGAACCTTCGCTCAGACTTTGGACCGGAGCATTCGACCAGGTTAACGATGATTCGCTCCAGTCTGTTTCATTCAAACCGTACAGAGACAACTTAATATCGATATTTGATGTGCCTTTCTTGGCGGCAATCCGCAATCGATACCGATCTCCTTCCGGCTCATTTCCAGTCATATCAAATTTGAAATACACATATTTCTTGGTCGAAGAAGTGGAAGAGATGCTTAGTAATCCGGTGCTGGAGCCCGTGGCCTGATTGAAATTCAGGTCAGGCTTGCTGCTGTCAATCGCCGCATCGTCGCTTGGCAGCTTACTAGCGATGACCTTTTCAATCAGCCGTTTTTCTTCATCCACTTCTTCATCTCCAGGCGAAGTGTTTTCGGGATTGCTTTTGAAAATTATTGGCTCCGTAACGATCCGGTTCTTCACATGTTCATCCAGGAAGGCCCATGCCTCTGCATTCGCAGTCTCGGAAGCCGCCCCTGTAAATCCATGTCCCTGACCGGGTACGACTTTCATATCCACAATCGGCACACCCGCAGATTGAAGCTGTCCCGCGAAGGTAACACTGTCGGTATAGGGAATGGTAGCGTCAGCATCACCGTGCCGTATCCAGAACGGTGGATCATCCGGTGAAGCATAGGAGCCCGGCATGGCAAGTCTGGCCTGTTCCGGTACATCCAATGCGCGATGACCGCCAAGCAGAGCCGTGACCGAGCTATAATTATTGGCAAATGTCGTCGTAAAATCAGCGGGTCCGTACCAGTCGGCAACCGCCTGCACTTTGTCGGAATATTCAGGCCATCCGCCAGAACCTTCGAGATCTGGTACCTCTGCCGTGACTCCTGTATCAAGCACGACGGGATCACCAGCGACCAAGTCCCCCGTGGTCCCGAGTAATGCGGCCAGGTGACCGCCCGCAGATGATCCCCAGACGCCGATACGACTTGGGTCCAGATTGTACTGGGCGGCATGGGCCCGCAAATATCGGATAGCAAGTTTGACATCCTGAATCTGGGCAGGGAAAGGCGCCTCCGGTGTCAGCCGGTAGTCCAGAGATACACCGATGTAACCACGTTTGAGTACATAATTGCATATGGAGTTCAGTGCCTGCTTCCGGTCCCCGTGATTCCATCCACCTCCATGGATATAGAGCATGACTGGCATCGGTTCAGCTGCCGCTGTCTCGGGAACGGCAATGGATGAATACATCGCCCGCCCACCAGCCATGCCGATCTCCACATCCTCGTACAAAGTCACTCCTTGGGGTGGCGTAAATTCAGTATTCCCTTCTCCAGGCGGCACTGGGGAGGGGGCAGGCGTTATTCCGGGAATAGCCTGACCGTAAATGGCAACATTGTCGATATACATGTTGGCCTGCATGGCATCTCCTGTCCGAAATCTAATTTTAACCGTGCTATTATTGTTCGCTTCCGAACCCAGTGTCCAACTTTTTAGCGTATTACCTTCCTTATTCTTCAGGTCCGGGGTGCCCGGGGGAAGTTCAAATGTCTCCAGCGTCGTCCATGATGTGCCACCATCCTTCGACCATTCGATAATCACACTTCCACTTATATAGGAGGAAGCACGCGTGTAGTAGCTCAGCCGTATATTTCCGTATCCAGTCAAGTTTAGAGGGAGTGCAAGCGCATCGGTTCCGTCCATCTTGATCATATTGGGCAGCGAGGGAGCAGTGGTGGAAGATGACGTCTTGGCCTTGCTTCCACCTGCCCCTTCCTGCGACCAGGGAGCTCTCAATGCAATTCCGCCTGTAGAGCCAAAATTGTCCGGGTCATCAAAGTTTTCCGCGTAAATCTCCAGCTCCGGGCCCGCCGGCTCCGGGAGATTTTCTCTTTCTTCCTGTGTAGGGTTGAGAATAGAGCTAGGAACAGCATCTTCCATCGCCCGAACTTCATGCACGGGAACGATGGTGCCGTTAATGAGAATCATAGACATGGCAACAAGGACAACGCGCTTTTTCCACGTTTTGAACAATTTATTCACTTGTATCCCCTCCGCACGGTAGTCCAATCTTCTGACGTTATACCTTTGCGATCTGTCCGTTCTCCAGAGCTGCTGCTTCTTGTTGACTTGTTTCTTCCGCACGGTGAGCAGGACATCCTATTGTTCATGGTAATCATTGCTTATACCGCACAATTCTAGCGACGCGGCAAAGATATGCCTTCCCCGTCCTTGAATTTCTGAGTGGCTTCCTCAATGGCCTGATCGCCACCTTTGGATTTCCATTCCTCAACTACCTTCGGCCAATCGGAGATCGGCTCCTTACCATAAACCATCTTGATCATGTGAGTAAGCAATACCTGAGGGGGTGTATCCGAATTGGGAGCAATCTCCGGATTCTGTACAAAGGCCTCCAACCGCGGATCAAAGTTGATGCCATCCCGACCTTCTTTGGCTAAAACCGTATCATAAATATTCATCAACTTTCTGCCTTCTTCAGTCAGGGATAGGGAGCCTTTGTTGTATGTTGTGTCCTGTACAAACCATAAGAAGGATTGACGGTAACGCTCCTCGTCCACGCCAGCAGAGTCTGTCGGAGCTGTATATGCAATCACACCATTATCCTCTGTATAGGTCTCTCCTTCCGTGCCGTACGTGAAGAACTTCTCCGCTTCGTCAGACACCATCCAGTTGAAAAAACGGATAATGGATGCCGGATCAGCCGCATCCTTATTGATAAAGTAGGCACGTGTCACCGGACCGTACAGATAATAACCGCCTTTTCTGTCCGGGCCGACAGGGGAAGGGATAATCTCGATTTTGGCATCGGGAACCGACGCTTTAATCTGCTTCTCCCATTGGATCAGTTCGTTGGCATTCATGGACCACATGCCCGCTTTTCCAGAGAGAATCGTATTTTTGAATACGGTGGAGTTGATGGTCGCAAACTCTTTGTTAATCAGCCCTTCCTCGTACATCGTCTTATAGACCGTCAGGGCTTGCTGCATATTCTCGTTATCCATGAACTTAGGTACAATCTGGTCACCCTGCTGCTCCATCATGGACAGGAACTGCTGCACATCATAGGCACCAAAGAAGGTATCCGCATATTTGAAATCCTCACGCCCCATATATGGATTCTCCACGCCAAGCTTTTTAAAGGCGCGCAGCACTTCCATTGTCTCCTCCACCGTGGCAGGCACCGGCAATCCGGTTTGATCCAGCAGATCCTTACGAATCCAGGTTGCCCGGCGGGAGGGATTGGATAAATATTCGGGGATGGCATAGATCTGGCCGTCATGGGTAACCTGGTCCCAGGCTTCCTTCGGCACGGCTTTCAGCAAATCTTGCCCATACTGCTGCAACAACTCATCCAGCGGCTGAAATACTCCAGCTTCGACCGAGCCGGCCATCTCCTTGCCGTTGACGCCGCCATCACCCTGCACCACATCAGGAATATCATTGGTGGCAAACATCTGGACCATTTTCTGCTCATATTCCTTATGGGGCACCAGGACAATTTTGAGATCGGTACTGGTCAGATCCTCCAGCTTTTTCACCCATTTATCCTGGTTGATGTCGGGCGACTTCTCCACATACGTATACGCCAGCGTTCGCAGTGACATGGAGAACCTCGTCTTGCCGTCTCCCCCATTCTCACCGGATTTCGCCCCGCTTCCAGTGCTGCATCCCGCCATGACGGTTGCCGCCAGCATTAGCGCCATGCCTGTGACCATCCACTTTTTCATGCTACCCCTCTTTTCATCCTGATTTAGATTTAGGTACCACTCGTTGGTGAAGCGCTTTCATATAGATGGTAAAACATCCCCACCGCCTGCAACAATGGGGATGTTTTAGATGAGATTGCGTTTTCTTTAGGTCAGCACTCAGCGTTCAACCACATCCATTCATATAGCACTATATAAATTGAACGTACAAACTTTACACTCAGCCACTGCGATTGCAGTACCCTCTTCCGATCGCTGTTATCCCCAGATTTTTTCGATTCCCTTTTCGGAGGGGAAAATCCGGGGATAAGTGTATGCTTCCGATGTAGCTTTCTTACAGAAAGCTTTTAGCGAACGCTTCGCTTCTTCTGATGGGTTCTGCACTCTTCGTTCTTGTGTAAATATTCAGTTCATCTTAACTAGTACGTCTTGGATACCTCGATCTTCTTCGTTACACCATTGTCGGTAAAATAAAGATGGATGCCGTGATCCTGGTCATCGATGAAATAAGGGACATACTTGGGCTCATCGATCTTATACGGCACAAGCAGCGTTACAATGGTATGACTTGTGGCAGGCCGCGTTTCCGCGCTTAGATGATAATGCCTATCCAGCCCTTCATACTCTGCCGGGTCCACCTCTGCGAATTGATCTGTCTGGCTGAGCGACAGCTCACCGGAGGAAGCATATACGAATGTCCCTTCAAGCCCTGCCTTAGTACCGTTCAGACGGAAGGTCTGCCCTTTCAGCTGTAACGGGTGTAGGGCATGGAACAGCCATTGGACACTGTCCGGCTTCTTCAGGTCAATGTGGTCCACAATGACGAAGTAGGAGGATTGCAGAAAATGTATTTCCCGTACAACACGCTTCACATGCGGTACGGTGCTGGCGTAGGCATCGGTCGCTACAGCGCGCACATAACCATCGCCATCCCGCCAATAGGCATCTTCGATCTGCCCGGTTGCCGCCATGTTCAGCACTTTGTTGTTCTCGGCATACTGACCTGCTCCGCCAATCAGCAGATTATTTTTGGAGCGTGTCTGCCTGCGCCATTCCCGGTGAAAGGAACTTCCATGCGCGATATAATAGCCGGTATCCGCCGCAAGCGGCTCACCGAATGCATGCAGGGTAAAGCTGTTCTGATCCGCATGGCTATGGCTGATAGAACCGTAACGGCTTGACTTGAGCAGCAGCATCATATGCTCATCCGGGTCATCCATCCGGTGATGCATAGCTACCCATCCCACATCCCGGAACCATTTGAGCGGCTCGATGTTCACAGGTGACTCTTCCTCCACCTGCGGATAATCGTGACGGTATACTAATTCGTCAAAGTTAAAGTCCCACCAACCGTAGTTATAAAAGGCTCCCTCTGTCCCCGGATCAGATTGACGTACACGCTCAAAATACCACTGGTACCAGCGATTGCCCGTAACCCCAGCCAGTTGGCGCACAAGATAACCTGTTTTCAAGTTTACCGGGTCACCCAGCGTAGACTGGTCCCCAAAGCTGGCGCGCCGTGCATCGGGCGGGTAGACGTAGAACGGAAAATCCCCGGTACGCTGGAAGAATGGTCGACGGAAAAAGTCGATACCCGCATAGTTTCGCAGCAAATTCATCGCTTCGGTCACATAGGCCATGCCTGTTGTCCAATACATCGGGCCTTCGGCCCATCCCCCATCACTTCCTCCCCAAGGGGAGTACAGGCAGGCATAATAATCGATTGCATAATCCAGCCACTCTGCAGCCTGCTGCTCCTCATGCAACAAAGCCATACAGCAGGGCACAAGTACTGAAGACAATGAACGCACCGCATGGCTGTCATAGGGCACATGATGAATCTTCGAGCGGACCATCACATGCTGGGCTACCTGTTCTGTCCGCCGCAGCAAACTGCGCCTTATCACATCTTGCTCTTCACTGTTCAACTCATCATGCAGCCAATCATAGCCCCAAGCAAGCGCCGCTGCGACCCGAAAGGCCGCCTCATCGTTATAATCGCGGGAGGTCGTTCCCTCCGTATCCCAAGCCGCCACATGCAACAGCCAGGTTTTCGCCGCTTCAAGCAGCCGTTCGTCTCGAAGCACCCGTCCAGCGATACTCAGATGACGAATCGCATATAACACTTCCTGACAGTCAATGTACATTTGCCTCCAGAGCGAAGCGACACGTTTGTTCTCCGGGTAAGGCTGCGGTTCACGAATGGGCTCACGATTGGCCCACGGCTCCACGGATTTTTCCATAAATACATTCCAGCCGCAATATGTAGCATCTGACGCAATGCCATCAGCAAGTGCCTTTAGCTCATCCTCTCCGAGCCACAGCCGTGGGTGAGGCGTGTCTGTGGAAACGTATCGCTGTGCCCGGGAAGGTAGAGGTGTCTCCGGTAATCCCGCTGGGACCATAAACCGCCTCACCTCACTCCATGCCGACATTTCCTGCTGCTTCTCCTGCACGGCATCCGTTTCGGCTTCGCTTCCTTGCTGCACTAGATGATCTACAAGCAGCGCATATCGCCAATAATAATCCCCTGGTTCAAACACCCGGTCTGGCGTGAAAAAGTTATACGGAAGCGGCGCAAAGATCATCGTCTCTTCTTCCTGAAAAGAAGGGCTCGCCGATACTTGCAGCAGATAGGCATTCTCATCCTCCTGCTGTGCCGCCATCCAGGTAAACCTTGGTGGATTCTCTGCCAGAACGGTATGCTCTTCAGGGGCATAGTCCACATGGAAAGGCCCACTAATGGGTTGGTACAACGGTCTTTCTGCAAGCTTCCGTTTCAATTCCATCGTATCGTTCCCTCCTTATCGCAATGTTTTAACATCAACGCATGTACATTCCGCCATTGATCTCAATCGTTTCTCCGGTTATAAAAGTACCCAGCTCGGAACACAGGTATAACGCCGCACCTGCGACATCATCGGGAGTCCCTTCCCGTCCAAGCGGGATGCTGCCTACTGCAGAAGACCGGCCTTCTGCCGAGGTGAACGTAGCATGGAATGCCGTCTGTCCAATGAAGCCCGGTGAAAGGGCATTAACCGTAATCCCCCCAGGAGCCAATTCTTTGGCAAGTCCTTTGGTTAACGCAATGACAGCCGCCTTGGATGCTGCGTATATAGCTGCACCCGGTCCGCCCCCATTATGAGCCGCTACGGAGGTCAGATTGATAATTCGTCCTCCGCCAGCCGCCTTCATGCCAGGAATGACCGCTTTGGAAACAAAGACGGCGCTCTTCAGATTGACATCCATAATCCGGCTGTAAAGCTCCTCGCTCATCGTTTCAATAGGGCTCCGCTCCACCAGATGCCCCGCATTATTGATCAACAGGTCAATTGGACCGCCGAAACGAAGCGTGATATCCCCAACCATCGATTCTATGGCATCCATATCGGTCACATCGGCCTGAAATGCCGCCGCTTCACCACCAGCATCCCGAATCGCTGCCACGACTTCCTCCGCCCGCTCCATATTATGCAGACCATTCACAGCCACCTTTGCCCCACAGCGAGCCAATGACCCGGCAATAGCAGCGCCAATCCCTCCACTGGAACCTGTTACCAATGCAATTTTGTTCTGCAAGTTAATATTCATGTTTGATCTTCCTCCCTGTTATTGGTTTCAATTACTTTAAATTCGCTTGCTGTGCTGATCCGCCGGAAGTGCCATCGTAATGGTCGTTCCCAAGCCTCGCTCACTCTCAATCATCAAGCCATACGTTTCTCCAAATACCAGTTGAATCCGTCGATGGACATTCATAAGACCAATGCCTCCACGATGGTAGACATCATCGGAATCTTCTCCTGCCAGACGATTCAATTCCAGACGGCGACGAAGCTTCTCCAGACGTGCATTGCTCATGCCCATGCCATTATCCTGGACGATGACAAGAAATCGATCTTCCAGACGCCGAGCATCGATGCGGATAAAATGACCCGGTTCCATGCCCTGTGGAAACGCATGTTGCAGCACATTTTCCACCAGAGGCTGGAGGGTGAGTCGAACCATTTTTTCCAGCAACAGATCCGGTGCAATGATGACCTCCACTTCAAGCTCCCGATCCATGCGATGTTTCATGATGGAAAGGTAGGCCAGCACATGTTTCAGCTCATTGGCAACCGTAATTTCCTCCAGATTGGTCTGAATGGAATAACGGAGCATATGAGCCATCGATTCCACCATCTGCGTAATTTCTTCGGAATCCTGTACGACGGCATAACATTTGATAGTCTCCAATGTGTTGTAGAGAAAATGTGGATTGATCTGCAACTGGAGCGCCTGGAATTCCGCACGGTGTCGTTCCAACGCTTCCTGCTGTAGCTCAATTTCCGACTTCTGGCGGCGCAGCTCCGACTCATATACACTCTCAATCATGTCCGACAAACGGCTGACCATCAGATTATAGCTGCGGATCAGCACTCCGATCTCATCGCGCCTTTCCTTCATCTCCACCTTGTTCCAGATTCCCTTCTCCGTCTGTCTCATTCCGTTCATCAGCACCCGAATAGGTTCCACTTGAGATGCTCCGATCCGGTAGGCCACAACAAGCGCAGCCAGCAAGGTCCCTGCACCAACCCATAATGTGGCTGAGCGGATCGTTGCAATCGGCCTTTGAAGCTCCGACAGCGGCACGGAAGCAACAAAGCGCCAGCCCGAATAGGCAGACAGCTCCGATATAAACAGCCGCTTGGTACCATCCGTGTTCTGTTCCAGAGACCCTGCCTCCATGTGCATAAGTCTGTCCACGGTGCTGGACGACATCACGGTCTGCGCCTCCTCGTCCCCAGGAGTGTAGATGACATTTCCGTTCTGATCCATCACATACTGATAGCCCCCTTGACCGAGATCGAGTTCTCCCCAGATGTTGTCAAGCTCCAGCACATTCACTTCCATCGCCAGCACTCCATTTGGTGTATAGGAGGATACCCCCCTGATCCGGCGCGCAATCGTAATGACATTCGAACTCTGTCCACTGCGAATACTGCGGGTGAGCAATGTCGATTCGCCATTCGCAGGAGTTGCAGCGAGCAGCTCCTTATACTGTTGTGCAGCATCGATATCGGGTATGCCCGCTGAATTCTGGTTGTCATCGATGACAACCCGCCCGTTCTCCCCGATAACATACAGAAACTTGATCTGTGGATATAACATAAAAACAGGCGGGAACACGTTCCTTTTAATCTGACGGCTATACTCGTAATAGGCATAACTATCCTCCGAATTCATATCGAGGAAGTGCTTCACACTTCCGTTCGAGAGGATGGAGTAGGTCGCACGATCATAATTTTGCAAATACAGATCGGTCTGGTACGCCGTATTACGCATCGTTTGGGCGATGTTGTCCGCCAGCTGATCGTTCATCTCAGTTGAAGCATAGGTATAGGTAAACAAGCCAATGGCAGACAGGGACAACGTAATTACGATGGCAAAATGAAAGAACAAGCGGATCGACAGGCTGCGCTTCATCATTCAATGCCCAACTTACTGCGATATTCGGACGGGGTCAGTCCGGTAATTTTCTTGAATGTCTTGGTAAAATGTGGATGATCCGCATACCCCACTTCGTAGGATATATCCGTAATCCGGTTGCCCGGTTGTTCCAGCATGCGTTTGGCCAGTTCCATTTTGCTGCGTATTCGGTATTGGATAAAGGTCTGACCTGTCGTCTGTTTGAACAGTTGGCTGAAGTAGGATGGGTTCAGTCCAAGCTTGGAAGCAATCTCGTCCAGTGAAACTTCCCGGCGCAAATGCTGCTCCAGATAAGCCTTTGCTTCTTCCACCGGATGCTTGCGCTTGCCACTCCGCTTTTCCTTGATCCTATTCATCAACGTCTGGATTTCGTTGCCCAGAGCCTCGAAGCACTCTTTTGAGGAAGCGCTTACAATTATCTCACTGGACGTACTCATCGTTCCGTTGCCACGGGCGTTCATTCTGGCTACAATCAATTCCAGCAATTCCTGAAAAAGCTCCGCTGTCTGCTCAGGCATCAGGGCATATGCCGGATAACGATTCGACCATGCTGCGAGCAGTTCCGTCACATCGGATTGCCTTAACTCCCATATAGCCTCTTCCAGACGCATGGCCCAATCATTCAGCTCCCTCACGGGTACAAGGGATACCGTAGGTTTATCCTCTTCGGATGCCAGCAATTTGAGCAACAGTTCATGAAGCTCCTGTCGTCCCACTGGCTTGAGCAGATATCGTTTTACCCCATAATCCATACAGGCTCTTGCATATTCAAAGTCTGAATAACCGGAGACTACAATAATGCGTATCGTACTGCCTTGCTCGGATAAACGTCGACACAACTCAATGCCATCCATCGTTGGCATGCGAATATCCGTGAACAGGATGTGTGGCCGAAAGTCCTTCACCACCTGAAGGGCCTCTTCCCCATGCGCCGCCTGCCGAATCTCACAATCAAACAGTCCTGCTTGCTCAATCATCTTCGCCAGACCCATCCGAATCATCGGTTCATCGTCCGTAATCAAGATTCTGAACATCGCCATTCCCCCGTTTCCGTCAGATCTGTATGCTACTTGTAGTTAAGATTTGACGGAGCCGACCATGATTCCTTTTACAAAATGCTTTTGCAGGAAAGGGTATATGATAATGATTGGCAAGGTGGCGATGATGATGGTCGCCATTTTGATGCCTTCCGGCGATGTATGTGCAAGGGTGCTATAGACGGCAGAACCCGGATCGACGGAAATATCGTCACTCTCAAATAGCTTCTTGAGTGTTACCTGGATCGGCCACCAGGCCGGATCATTCAGATAATAAAGCGCGGTGGAATACGCATTCCAGTGTCCCACCGCATAGAAAATGCCGAGTGATGCCATGGCCGGTTTGGACAATGGAATAACGATACGCCAGATGATGCCAAACTCCCCACAGCCATCGATGCGGGCGGCATCGATCAATTCACCCGGTAGCTGGGAGAAGAACGAACGCATGACGAAAAAGTTAAAGGCGTTAATCGCTCCTGGCACAATCAGCACCAGTGGATTGTTGACCAGATGCAGCTCCTTCATCAGGATAAAGTTCGGAATGAGCGGCGCCGAGAATACGACGGTCACCAGGACAAACATGACAACAAGAGAGCGACCCTTGTACTCTGGACGGGACACGGGATACGCGAGTGATGCCGTTGCGGCGAGATTGACCAGCGTACCAACTAACGTTACCCCAACTGATACCGCAAAGGCCCGCCAGAAGGCAGCATCGCCGAATACATATTCGTAATTGATCCAGGTAAAAGCTACAGGCCAGAAGCTGACCTTTCCGCCCATGATCGCTTCCGAGCTGCTAAGTGATTGGGCCAGCACATTAATGAAAGGCAGAATCATCGTCAACGAGAGCAGCGTAAGAAAAACGAGATTGCCAATGCGAAATATACGGTAACGGACACTGGGAGTACGCATCCATCTCGCCTCCTAATACAGGCTTTCGCCGGTTGTTTTTTTGCTGAAAAAGTTACCGAGTAGAATAAGCATCAAGCCCACGACCGACTTGAACAATCCGATGGCCGTAGTATAACTGTATTGTTGTGAGAGAAGTCCAGCTTTGTAGATATACGTATCCAGAATTTCACCCGATTCCAGATTGAGCGGATTCAGGAACACAAACACACGCTCAAAACCCAGATCGAGGAACTTTCCGATGTGCAGCAGCAGCAGAATCATAATCGTTGGCAGCAAGGATGGAAGGGTAATCGACCATATTTGCTTCAAACGCCCGGCTCCGTCCACCTCTGCCGCCTCATACAGATCGGGATTGATGCCCGCAATGGCTGCCAGGAAAATAATCGTTCCATACCCAGAGTCACGCCAGATGCCGGAACCAATCAGAATGGAACGAATGTACGAGTCTTCTCCAAGGAAGTAGATTGGTTGCATCCCCAGAAACCCAAGTGCCTTGTTGACCACCCCGGCGTCCATCGAGAAAATGCCCATGAAGATCCCGCTAATAACAACCCAGGATAGAAAGTGAGGCATGTATACAATCGTTTGCAGCAACCGTTTAAACACAATCATCCGTACTTCATTTAGCAGAATGGCCAGTAAGATCGGTACCGGGAATGCAATCACCAGATCATATAGTCCGAGCAGAAGTGTATTATTGAGAATTCGCAAAAAGTCATAATGGCTGAACATCTTCTGGAAATGCTCCAACCCTACCCAATCACTGCCGGTGATGCCTTTGAAAATGTTGTAGTTCTGAAAGGCAATCACTGAACCGAATAAAGGTACATATTTGAAGAGGAAAAAATACAGGATACCCGGTAAGGAGAGCAGATATAGTATCCGGTATCGCCACAGATAACGTCCCGCATCTCCGAGCCGAACGCCCAGACCAGACGAGTGAAGTCCGGTTGCCCCCCGGCTTGGTGGCACGATATCTGCCGGCTTCACGTCTTCTCCCCTCCCTGCTTCTGTGATTGCGCACTTCTCAAGTTATCAGGAACGTTCTCGTCCCATGGGATTTCATTGAATTCGATGGAAATGTAATCCGGCTCACGGTCGATAATACGCGAGAGCTCACGTGTGAACACCTCCACTATCTCCTGCTTTTGCTCATCCGTCCTGCCTTCATACAATCTGATCGTAATTTCTGGCATCCGATTTAAGCTCCCTTCATTACGTGATGTAAACGCTTTAACAACTTCATCTTAGCGTTCCTGCGAAAGGGCAACAATGGACTGTCTTTTCGTTCACTTGTGTTTTCTTTAGGTCATGACAAGCAAGCTCAAAAAGCCCCCTTACGAATGGGGACCTCTTAGAACATAATATTTTTGGGATATATAGTAATTAATTTCATCTATCTCACTAGAACCTTGCATTAACAAACGTAATAATAAAGATCGAAAGTGAAAAACACGCCCACAGAACCAGTACCTTAGAACCATTTTTGCTCCAAAAGCTAATATTAATATGACTTTATAACGATATATTCTACGAAGTAACTTACCTGGGGGTCCTATAAGTGAAGTAGAACTTGTAACAATGCAAAAAGCACACTGAAGCATGAGAGAATGTCACGTAACCACAGCAAAAATCAGAATTATAGAAGTTGTACGATAGCATTTTCCCACTAAATATTCGTTAGATTACATAGCGTATAGCATCCCATCCAGGTATAGTGCATTTTCATATTTGTAGAAGGAGTGAACCATCTTGTTTAATAAGCTTCGCTGGAGTACCATGCCTTTCTTTATCAAAAATTTGGTGATTTCATTTGGCAGCATCATGTTGATCGGTGTAATCCTGATTACTGCCGCGTATCAATTGCAAAAAAATATCTTGGTTGAACAGTTGCACGACCAGGCTACCGTCATCACCCAGAAATGGTACGATGATCTCGACACTGCCAAAGTGGCAGAAGCAGCTAAGGAAAAAAGCTACGCCGGTCCTGTACAGCTGGAAATGAAAACTTATCTCGATTCCATCCATGAATTCTATCCAAACATCGCGCAAGCGTACATTTTTGGTTCAGAACTCGAGCAAGGAAACGGAACGTCCATCATCGCGATTCCAACGAACCTGTTGGAACCATTCGAGCAGGACAATCTGCCCGCAGGTGCCATGTACCCACTGCCTCAGAATAACGTTGTGGTGCTGGAACAGATGAAAAAGGACGGAAAGCCGGCCTTCAGTGATTTCTACACTGATGACTACGGAACTTGGACTACTCTGATCTATCCGATTAATAACGCAGATGGCTCCATGTACGCCGCTCTTTACTTCGATGTAGATGCAAGTGCCGTTCCAAAAGGCCTGAACAAACTGCTTACGTACGGTTTGATGTTCCTGATCGGTTTCCTGATCCTGTTTATGGTGTTGCAATTCATTTTGCTGAAAAGAACGTTACTTCCGATCCGCAATCTGATGAAAGGTATCGAAGAAGTCAGCACGGGTAATCTGGACGTAACCATCGATACCGGGCGAGATGATCTGGGTATCATCAATGAAAAGTTTAATGCGATGATCGATCGATTCAATACAACCATCTATAAAGTACAGAATACTTCGCATCACCTCTCGGAATCTTCCAAACAACTACTGGGCATTTCCGAGAAAAATAATGTGAACATTCAATCCATCAGCACCAATATTCGAGAAATATCTACTGGACTGGTGTCACAAGACAAAGCCACTGTGGAGAACGCACGTGCCATGACAGAGATGTCAACGGTAGTGCAGACGATCGCCAGCAGTTCAGCCGATGTGGCAGATGAAGCACTCAGCATGGAGCAGCGCTCCAGCACAGGTAATGTGGTAATGCAACAAGTCATTGAGCAGATGCGCCTGATCTCGGGTGCGGTGCAAAATACGTCAAACTCGATTCAGTCTTTGGAAAATAACTCGAACCAGATTAGCAACATTGTTAACGTAATCACGGAAATTGCTGGACAAACCAACTTGCTGGCCCTTAATGCTTCCATTGAGGCAGCCCGCGCAGGTGAAGAAGGAAGAGGTTTTGCGGTGGTTGCAGGGGAGGTACGTAACCTGGCAGAGCAATCACAGGAATCAGCGAAGCAAATTCGACAGTTGATTGAAGAAATTCAACGGGATATCATACAGTCTTCCGAGGCGATGCAGTTGGGTTCCAAGGAAGTTACCAAAGGCTTGGAAGTTACCCAAGAGACTGGCGTATTCTTCGAGAATATTCTGACTGCTACGAATAAAGTTGCAAATCAGATTCAGGATATCTCCAGTTCTACGGAAGAGATCTCGGCAAGCACACAGGAAATGTCTGCCACGGCCGATGAACTGTCTGCCAATGTCAGCAAGGCAGCAAGCAGCAGTAAACAAATTGAGCAGTCCATTGATGAGCAGGAAGCCTCCATGGCAGCCATTGTGAGTGCCTCCGATGAGCTCTCGGCTGTATCCGAGCAACTGCAAGAACTGATCTCATTCTTTAAAGTACGCGCAGAATAGAATTAGTAGGATTTATATAAAAGTAATAAGACACAGTAAAAACCAAGGCTCATGAGTGACTTCGCTCAAAGCCTTGGTTTTTTTGTTGTTACCAGGGTAGGCGGGTAGGTTCTAGTTTTATACTTCCCGGTATCATTTAACAGACAGTATTTCTTCTGCATATATAATTGTTGGACTCTGGTCTTAGATTTTGGACGCAGGGCAAGAGTTGAAAGTTTAAATTTCTATAAATTCAATTTATTTTTAGTTATGGAAATAATGATATATTTTAAAACTTCACTATGATATAGTTACTCTACATTTAGAAAATAAAACCAGAAAAGAGGATATTATGAAAAAGACATTTTTGCTCAGTTTAGCTATTTTCCTACTACTTCTCCCTTTTTCCTCAACAACATTTGCGTTCCAAGAAAGACTTACGGTTTCTGAGAATATGACCTTTACAACAAGGTTATTATCGGACAATTCTAGATATCTATTCAATTTCAATGTGCAAGGTGACGTTGAGTTGAGAAATGTAAAGAAAAAACTTTGATCTGGAGCACCAATCTCAAGGAACGCAGAGTTGTTATGCTTGTTATAGATCAATATAACGGAAGACTGAAATTGACGGACTATAGCAATACTCCCTACTGGACATCCGACAATCAGGCGTGGGCCAATGCGTGGTATGGCCCGGGAAATGTACCTGAAAATCTTGTGGGCGACCTGCTAATCATGCAAAATGATGGAAATCTAGTTCTCTATAATACAAAGAATATAGCTAAAGGATGGTATCCTGTCTGGGCTACTAACACAGGTGGAGGAATACACGATTAATCCATCCTATTTGACCCGTGAACATTAAAGATAACAAGACATCTAACATATTTGCTATGTCCACAAAGGCATGTGTGATGACCAATAATATGGTTATCACACATGCCTTTTATTTTTAACATTTTATTTTGAGAAATAATCCCCTGCCCTCTTGATCCGCTGTCCGCCCCCCATCCATACCATGACAAAGATCACATCCATCTTCCCTGTTCAAGTGCTACAGTTGTTAACGACCAACTGACCATAATAGTAAAACGGTCACTAAAGGATTTACCTTACCATTAGCCTTTCAACCTATAAGGAGGTGAATATACCATGAAAACCATAGATCGAAGGCAACAGGTGATGGATTCTGCTGAGAAATCCTTTGCCCTGTTTGGTTACAAGGCCACAACGATGGAGCAGGTTGCGAGACTTGCCAATGTGGGCAAGGGAACGATCTATACTTTTTTCGAAAATAAAGAAGAACTGTTCAGCGAGATTCTGCGTTCAATCATTACGGACATGAGACAGATTACAGAGCAGACCGTGAAGGAAGAAAACTCCTTTCTGGATAACGTGCATATGAGTATGGATTCTTTGCTGGAGTACCGGGAGGAACATGAGCTGTTGATCAAGCTCTTTCAGGAGGTTAACGAGTTCGGTACTCCGCAAGCCAAGGAAGGTTTGCAGCAAGTGGAGACAGCCATTCTCGAATATCTGGAGCGTCAGGTCAGCCGTGCCATGGAGTTAGAGCAGATTCGGAGGGATGATCCCAAGTTGGTTTCTTTTGTCCTGCTGAAGCTGTATGTCACCTTAACCTCAGATTGGAACAAAGCGCATCCTACGTTGCACAAAGATCAGATCAAGGATTTTGTGGGCCTCTTTCTCAAGAATGGCTTATCCCCCACCTAGAGAAAGGCATGCCAATAGATTCACAACTTAATAGAGATAGAACAAACGGATTAGCGTAAGGATAGGGAGAGAACATGATGAAATCATTCCACGTATTTGGGCAGGATCTGAAGTCCGCCTTCAAGAAACCAAAAGTATTTATTCCGATTCTCGTTGTACTGTTCATTCCGGTATTGTATAGTGGCCTGTTCCTGAATGCATTCTGGGACCCCTATGGCAAAATGAATGAATTACCTGTAGCCGTGGTCAACACGGATCAGGGCGCAGTCTACAATGACAAATCACTGGAGGTCGGTCAGAATCTCGTCGATGAATTGAAAAAAAGTGATGATTTCGACTGGCAATTCGTGACTCGTGAACAAGCAGAACAAGGCATGCAAGACAACATGTATTATATGACGATTGTGATTCCGGAGGACTTTTCCACCAAAGCAACAACCCTGATGGATGAGCACCCCGAGCCGGCCGACCTGATCTACGAACCCAATGAAGGATACAACTTCCTCGCAGGTCAGATTGGTGGCACGGCGGTCAAACAAATTCGCTCCAAAGTCGCTGCCAAAGTCACAGAATCGTATACCGAAACGTTATTGGATCAGATCGAAAAAATCTCTGGCGGTTTGGCGGATGCAGGGGATGGCGCAGGTCAGATTCATGATGGTGCGATCAAGCTGGATGACGGTACTGCTACATTAAAAGAGAACCTGTCCAAACTGGCCGCTGGCACCGACAAGCTGGAAACCGGCATAGTTCCGTTAAAAGAAGGTGCGTCCACTCTCGCCCAAGGCACACGTGATCTTCATACGAGCGCGAGTGCCCTTTCCAGTGGGCTGTCCCAACTCGCAGCAGCAGGCACGAAGCTGAGTGATGGAGCAACCCAGGCTGAAACTGGCGGCAAACAGCTACAGGCTGGCATTCAATCTGCTCAAGAAGGCGCAGCTAAGCTAGATGCTGGATTGGCTGCTTCCGAGGAAGGCAGCGCAAAGCTGACTGCTGGGCTGCAAAGTTCTGTTGTGGGCAGTGGCAAAGTTAGCGAGGGGGCAAAAGCGGTTGCGCAAGGTCTTGCCCAATTAGCCGAAGCGAGTCCAGAACTGGCCGCAAGTCCAGCTATGAAGCAGCTCCTGGCAGCAAGTCAGGCAGTTGCCGCTGGTAGCGAGCAGGTGTATCAGGGCGGGCAACAATTGGTCGCAGGCAGTCAAAAGCTGTACGCTGCACAGCAGCAACTGCATCAAGGCAGCAGCCAGTTGGTACAGGGTGAACAACAACTCGTACAAGGTGCCACGCAATTATCCGCCGGACATGAAAAGCTTGCGACGGGACTACAGCAATTCAATTCCAAATTATCCGAAGCAGCGTCTGGAGGAGCCAAACTTGCGGACGGTTCAGGTCAATTGAATGCGGGTGCAGGCAAGTTGGTTGCGGGTGTAAGCCAACTTACAGATGGAATCACAACCCTTGCAGATGGCTCACATAAGCTGGATGACGGTGCAGGTCAGTTAAAAGAGGGTACGCTCAAATTAACCGACGGCTCTGGCGAACTTGCCACTAAGCTCAATGAAGCGGCTGAGCAGACGGCTAGTGTGAAAAAGACCGATGAACTGGTAACCATGTATGCAGAGCCTGTTCAGGTCGATGAGCATAAATATAATGAGGTACCCAATTATGGTACAGGATTCTCGCCATACTTCCTGTCACTGGGGCTGTTTGTCGGGGCATTGATTGCCACTTTGGTTGTGCCAACTCGCGGCAGCACGGTTAGCGAGGCAAGTGGCTGGAATCGTTTTGTGAGCAAAACGCTGGCTTTCACGCTCATGAGCGCTGTGCAATCCCTGCTTGCTTCATGGCTCGTATTGTACGGCTTGGGTCTGGAAGTTCAGAGCGTTCCGCTGTTCCTCTTGTTCAGCTTTGTGACCAGTCTAAGCTTCATGTACATCATTCAGGCACTGGTGACTTGGTTGGAAAATCCAGGACGATTCCTCGCCATTCTGATGCTGATCTTCCAGCTCACCACCAGTGCGGGCACTTTCCCGCTCGAACTGATTCCAAACTGGTTGAAGGTGTTTAATCCATGGCTGCCTATGACCTATTCGGTAACAGGTTATAAAGCAGTTATCTCAAGCGGACAGTTCGGCGTGGCTTGGGATCAGATCGGTATTCTGTGCATCTTCGCTCTAATGGGTCTGGCAGGAACTTTAACGTACTTCCTGATGCATCGCACCACGGAGAACGAAAACGTCAGCAGTGAAGTCGCAATTCACCTGTAAAAAAGGAATATAAAAAGCAAAGGCGTGTACCGATGCCACACACTCTTCTGGACAACAGAGGAGTTGGCTAAGGTACGCCTTTGCTTTTTTAGTTAGAGATAACTCAGTTCATTTAGCATGGCTTACTAATATTTCACTTCAAAATCCATTTATGTTTTACCTCGGATTCAAGGGAAATGAAAAATTCCATGTTGATCCTTTCACTTCAATTTTCGCCGTAGTTTTTGTACCAACTCTTGCACCGGCAGAAGGGACATTTACTGAAGTCCACCCATAATCCCTTGGAAAAATTGTACCAGAGCTATTTAAATTTATAATTTTTGTTTGATTACTCACTGCCTTACCGTTAATCCCCATACCATTTTGTTGAATCTCCATTTTTTTCTCGGTTACTTTGTATAATGAATCTTGTATTTCTAATCGATAGTCAATTTTGTTTATGTTTATATAACTAAATCCGGGATTATCCAGATTTACAGTATAATAAATTGTCTCATAAAAAATCATACCGTTATTTGAGTCAGATCCATTACCTTTTGTTTGATGATCCGATGATGCTTTAATTTCAGTTTTGAATTGGACTGCTTCTTCTCCAGTTTTTTTATCTATGAGATCATACAGTTTATTGGTTTGTAATTCTTCTACAGAGCCTATTATTTTCTCACCAGTTACATCGTTCTCCATTTTTATCTCCATTTGCGAACTAGATGTAAGGCCAAGAAGACTTGATTCTAACTCTTTTTGATTTAATATACTCTGTTTATCAATCTCAGCATAACTCCTTTTAATAATATACTTTTCAGTATCAAATGAATGTTCGTTTTCCTGTGCAAGAACAAAATTATTCCCCAATGAAATAAGTAATAGAACGGATAATATTATTTTTAAAAATCCCGTTTTTCTCAAAATCATTCCACCTTTCATTATTTTTTTCACCTCGGATTCATGCTAAATGAGAATTCCCACGAATTCGACCCTCTTGTAACTAAAGCAGTTGTTTTAGTTCCTATTCTGGTTATTTGATGATCAAATCGAGTAGCGACCCATCCAAAATCTCTAACCAATATCGTTCCTGAGTTATTTAAATCAACTGTAATAAATTGATCTTTGTACTTATTGTCATTAATCCCTGCCCCTCTTTGGTTGATGAGCATTTTCTTTTGAGTTACTACATACTGTGGATCTTGTCTTTCAAATCTATAATCAATTTTATTAATATTTATATAATCGACAACATTTGTTGTAGCCGTATAATAAATTGTTTGAAAATATTTTAATCCTCCAGATTTATCAATTCCATTGTCACTTGCTTGGTTTTCTGTTGAAGCCATAATTTCTGCTTTATAATGTACAGCTGCCTCACCCGTTTGTTTATCTACTAGGTCATAGAGTTTCTCAATTTCTACATTTTCAATTAAACCAAGGCTAGTTTCACCAGTTTTTGTATCAGTTAACTTAACTTCTCCCAAAGATATAAGACTATTAGAGATTTTGCTTGTTGCATAATTTTTATTAGCTTCATCACTCTCTTGGTGTAGGTTAGAAGATCCTTTGACAATTTCATACTTTTCCTCATCGTAGGTCACATCATCAGCTAGAGCTGAAGAAGACGAGCCAAAAGCGAAAGACGAAATAAAAAAAATAGAAGCCATACATAGTTTCAATAATGAACTATATTTCATACTATTCCTCCTCTTATAAATAATTCTTAAACCATATCATAAAATTTTATAAAAAGTAACAAATAGTGGATTTTATTATAAATTACATACTTTTCACCTACATAATTAGGAGGTTTCAGCTATAAAATTAGTTGTTAATTAATCAATTCGACTGATTTATACCTAATTTAATTACTTCACTTTTTTGTGAATATGAAGATGAAGATCAAATTCATTTATTTTTCTCACAAAAAAACGCGATGAACACACCCACCCTGGGATGTATTCGTCGCGTACAGGTTATATTCCACATAATACAATTATTTCAATCAACTTCACGAGATTCCCCTTCCACTTCCACCCGCTGCAAAAATGTCCGGGTACGTGCAAGCTTCGGATTGCCAAAGATCTGTTCTGGCGGCCCCGCCTCAGCAATCTCGCCGTTATCCATGAAGAATACACGATCCGCAACGTCACGGGCGAAGCCCATCTCATGCGTGACAATCATCATCGTCATATTTTCCTGCGCAAGTTGTTTGATTACGCGTAACACTTCCCCGGTCAGCTCTGGATCGAGTGCCGACGTCGGCTCATCAAACAGGAGAATGTCGGGCTGCATCATGAGTGCGCGGGCAATAGCTACACGTTGTTTCTGTCCACCGGACAGATTGGCTGGATACGCGTCAGCCTTGTCCGACAGCCCTACTTTGCCGAGTAATTCCAGACTGCGCTTCCGGATGATTGCCAAGCTTTCTTTTTTCAACGTCTTTGGTGCGAGTTCCAGATTAGCTTGTACGGTCAGATGCGGGAACAAGTTGAAATGCTGGAACACCATACCCATACGATCCGTCATCTTGCGAATATCCGCGGCACCCACGTAACGACCATTATCGACCAATGTCTGATCCTGAATGCGAATCGTTCCGCCCGAAATATCCTCCAGATGAATCAGGCTGCGCAGCATCGTACTTTTCCCCGATCCCGAAGGTCCGATCACCGCAATCACTTCGCCTGGTTCCACGTTGAAGGATACCTGCTTCAGCACATCAAGTGCACCGAATGATTTTCTCAACTCTTTTACTTCTATTATATGTGTCATATGCAGACAGTCCTTTGATTGATCAGATTTAATTTATTCAAATGAAAACCGCTTCTCCAGCGCCTTGAACAGCAAAGTAAGCACCAATGTTATAAGCAGATACATGATGGCTGCTAAGAAAAAAGGAAACAATTTAGCGTCTCTATTCACTATCCCCTGAGCGTAAGAAAGTAACTCAGGTACAGCAACAGCATACAATAATGCCGTATCCTTGACCAACGTAATGGATTCATTTGCTGTTGCAGGCAATACTACACGAATCATCTGAGGAATAATGACTTTGGTCATTGTCTGCCATTTCGTTAATCCAAGTACCCTTGCCGCCTCATGTTGCCCTTTATCAATAGAAAGCAGCCCGCCCCTGAAGATTTCGGCGAAATACGCCGCATAGTTCAAGATGAACGCAATCGCCGCTGCAACAAAGCGATCAAACACCAAATGCTCGCCAATTACCGGAAGCAAGGGAAGACCAAAGCAGAAGAAAAACACCTGCAGAAGTAGTGGTGTTCCCCGCATCACATAGACGTATGTGTGTGCAATCCATGCAAATGGTTTAAACTGGCTTCTCATGGCAAGTGTTACGGCAAACCCTAGTGGGACGGACAATACGATGGCTATCAAAAACATGATAATTGTTGTCTGTGCACCTTCAAGCATGGGTCTTAAAATGGTCAATATATAATCCCAACTCATTGTTTTGTCTCCTCTAATCTGTTAACCCCGCATTCCTCTGGGGCATAAATCGCTCCAGCGTGGAATACGGGGTCTGTTTTGTTTCAAACTATATATCAGGTGTGTAACCTGCCTATTTCAGAACCTTGTCTTCACCCAACCATTGAGTGGAGATTTTAGCTGCTGTTCCATCTGCATTCAGCTCATCCAGCGCTTTTTGCAGTTGATTCAGAAGCTCTTCATTGCCTTTTTTGATACCAATGCCGTATTGTTCCGGTGCAAGAGATTCATCCATCAGTTTGAATGTCCCCTCTTCCTTGGACATGTAGTATCTCGCGACCACTTCATCAATGATGACCGCATCCAGACGTTTTGTTTTCAAGTCCGTCAGCGCAAGCACGTTATCTTTGAATTCGGAAGCTTTTACTTTATCCTTCAGGGGACTAGCTGCCAGTGCATCTGCCGCCGAGGACAGCGCCTGCAATCCCACATTTTTGCCATCGAGTTCATCCAGCTTTGTAATTGGCGAGTCTGCCAAGGTAATAGCTACCTGACTGTTTTCCAGATACGGCTTCGTGAAGAGCACTTTCTCTTTACGCTCATCCGTAATGGTGTACCCGTTCCAGATCATGTCGATCCGGCCACTGTTCAGCTCTGACTCTTTGGAAGACCAGTCGATTGGCTGGAATGTAATTTCTTTACCCATTTTCTCCGCTGCAGCTCTTGCGTAATCAATATCAAAACCAACAATTTCATTCTGCTCGTCCCGGAAGCCCATTGGAGCAAACTTGTCATCAATTCCTACAACAATCGTGTTATCGTCTTTGCTTGCGGAACTGGAACAACCAGCCACGATCAATACACATATGCTAATGAATAATAGTAGAATCGCTTTTTTTCTCATCTCTCGAACCCCCCATGTCTATAACCAAAACCCAAACGCTTTAGTTCGTTACCACGTTATCAGAGATTTATAATAACATAGCATGGAAGAAGAGTCGAGTCTCTTGCCTATTTCCTTCTATTTCATGCAACTTAATTGTCAACAATTTGTGAAAAAGCTTCTTTCACTTGCACCGGTTCCACCAGCTTGTCGCGTACAATCGAATTCCATAATTCCGGGTTCTGAAGCTCCTTTAATTCCGTACCTGTCCATTGTTGGGCGGCTTCACGACGTAAGGTATGGCTTGTATTCTCTAACTGGTAGACGACCTGCTCCAGATTATCGATCATCACAAAGTTAGCAATCGCATTATATACCAGTATTCGCTCAAGTTCCTCTGCATCCATCTCATGCGTATTCAAGCTATAATTCACTTGAGCCGTGAACGTCTCCGGGTACAGTTGGTAACCATTCAATCTTTCACGTAAAGGTAAAGCCTGATTCAGATGACTAAGGTTTGAATTATCACCCATGTAGGGACTGCGATATTTCGCTAAAGCGGCAAAATCATGCGTCAGCGGGTTCTGCTGCTCTGCTTCATACCGATCCTGCTTTGCCTCGATACCCGGGTTAACGACACCCTCAACGTACACAAGGCCAACCACACCGAGAACAACGAGTGCAATAATCCATATATTTTTCCCTCTCATGACACATCACTCACTTCATATTTGCTAATGATCCGATACGCACGATGCACTACCAAAGGAATAATAACGCTTAGTAACGGGATGGCAAAGGCAATGACGATCACAGCAAACTGATAGGGTCCATCCACCTGAATGGGTCGATTAAACCAGATGTTGCTTCCAAATCGCAACGCTGCCTGCGTTCCCCATAGTACGAGTATTAATGCCGCCCACAACCACCATATTCTGCGATTCCACTGCACTAAGGCAGGGATTCGAATAACCGTTGTTTTCACGGAAGTTGCAGAATCGTTCGACTTGTTAATCAACAGATATAATACATATGTGCCACCAACAATGAGACTCACTATCATAAGCAGATTGTTTATGGCGGAGCCTTGCATCAGCACTCTCATTGGAATGGTAATGATCCAGGCTATGAGGCTATAAATCAGAGCAGACTGCAACAACGCTGTCCAGTAAGGAACACGTTCTACCCTTCGATGGTCACTCATCACTTCATCCATACCAGCGATATGCTGAATGGCGGTCTGGAACGCCTTCTCTTCACTCATCCCCTGCGAGATATAATCGTCAATCCGTGCAGCGAGATTGCTGTGAATCTCTTCTTTTAATTCTCGGTTGTCTAATGTATCTTGTGCTTGAGCGAACAAACGATTCACATGACGGGTGATGCGAGCTTCCAATCTCATAGTTCTTCATCTCCTTTTTCTTCAGTGACAATCATGCAATCAATCAGCGCTTTGGCTGCTTGCCAAGCATGAACCTGCTCTCTATAGGCTTCGAGGCCTTGCGTTGTAATTCGGTAATATTTGCGTCGTCCTCCCTGCGTCTCTTCCCCCCAGTAGGACTCCACATATCCACTCTTCTCCAGCCTCTTCAAACTGGAATAAAGCGTGGGTTCCTTCAGTTCAAACTGCTCTCCGCTCTTGCGATAGATTTCCTTAATGATGCTGTAGCCATAGTTATCTGCGGGTATAAGTACACTGAGAATGATGGGGTCAATATTGCCCCGAATCAGATCACTGTTAATCACTTGCACATCCATCTGTGAGTTTCACCGACTTTCTTCCATCCTGCGTATACTATAAGACATATTACTATGTCTGTAAAGGTAATATGTATCACATGGTAAATATACTTCAAATCGAGCAATATTCCTCACTTGCTTTTCATCTGGATACAAATGTACCACCTGACGAGTTCACTCTGGTCGAGTATGTAAATGGGAAGGCACGTCCCATCTCTTTGCGAGAAGGTTCATTCCAGTTGGAACAGGAAAAATGAACTCATTATTATGGAGCCTTTGCCCGGTGGATATCCCCTAAAAATTCGCAGGTTTCCTTGGGTGATACTTCTTTTGCCTTTGTTATCCGTGGTGTCGAAAAAAAATAAAAACAAACAGGGCCCCTCCATTTGGAGAGGCCCTACATATTTTCACCTACTGCTGTACTTTCTCACGATCTTTGCCTTTATCGGATTCACCTGCGTTTTTGTTGGCAGCATCCCGATCCTGTTGCATTTCTTCAACGGTTTTTACTTTAAGACGTGCGGCCCCTTCATACGACTTCGTCGGAATCAGATTGCCAGCAGCCAGCCTTGCTTCAGCGGCTGCAATAGCGTCACCATACTGCGGCAACCACTGAGCCTGTGCAACCAGCATTTCGTCGACCATCTGCCAGATCTCTTTTGGGTTACATACGGCACCCACGAGCGGGTCCATCATGAACGCCTGACGAAGTAATTGGTCGTCTCCGTTCACAGCAGCTTCAACCGCAAGCCGTTGCACGGAAATGCTCACATTACATACCGCGGCTGGTCCCAGTGGCAAATCGCCTACATGCGGCATGGAAATGCCGTTGCGATCCACATATCCCGGTGCTTCAATAATCGCATCATCTGGCAGGTTCGAGATTACTCCATGATTAACGGTATTGAAATGTCCACGATAGACACGTCCCGTCTCCAGCCCTTCGATAATATAGGAACCATGCTCCTCGCCCCGTTTTTCCGGAATGAATTGCATCGGTTCATCCTTCATCCAGTTAGGAAAATCAGTCTCGAACCAGTTGCGCCCCTCCGTACATACCCGCAGATAGCCACCCGTCTCTCCATTGATCCAGTTGCCCAGGTCGATCCATTCGTTGATCTCTTCCGGACGTTTGCGGTACCACGGCACATATTCACTCAGGTGACCATTCGATTCCGTACTGTAGTATCCGAAGCGGCGCAGCATATCGATCCGTACTTTTTCGGTGCGGCTATACTCCGGATGTTTTTCGAAGGCTTCGAGAAGATTACCTGTAAGGTCTTTGCCTTCATGAGAAGCCTGAACATACCAGGTCTGATGGTTGATGCCGGCACAGACAATATCCACTTCACTCTTTTTCAATCCAAAAGCTTCAGCAATCTGATGATGACCATGTTGTACCCCATGACACAGTCCGATCGTCCGCACACCACCATACTTATTGCAAGCCCATGTGAGCATTGCCATCGGATTGGAATAGTTCAAGAGCAGCACGTCAGGTGCGCTATGTTCACGAATATCTTTACAGATATCCAACATCTCAGCGATTCCGCGTTGTCCATACATAATGCCACCTGCACACAGCGTATCGCCGACACATTGGTCTACCCCGTATTTCAGTGGAATATCCACATCTGTTGCAAATGCCTCCAGTCCCCCGACACGAATCGTACACAGTACGTACTTCGCATCTTTCAATGCTTCTTTCCGATTCGTTGTCGGCTGAATCTGAATATTCAATCCATTCTCCCGGATATCCCGCTGACATAGCTCAGTCACCATATCGAGATTGTGCTGGTTAATATCACAGAATGCAATTTCAATGTTGTTAAACTCTGGTACCGTCAGCAAATCCCTTAGCAATCCTCGTGTAAATCCGATACTTCCTGCCCCGATAAACGCCACTTTAAACGACATGCCTATATCCTCCCCTAATCCGAATCTTTCGCTTCGGTTAATGACTCTCTTCATGAAATCATTGTACCAACGCCAATAGGGGAAGCGTTATCAAAATCATGACCTGTTCAAGTCCCTGTTGTCAAAAATCCTAACTTATTCATTCGTCGGGTACTGACTAAAATGTCGTTCCATAGAGGAGCGAAATTCGACCGGAGTCATTCCCGTCGTCTTCTTGAACAACATATGAAAATACTGACGACTGCCTACCCCAACATAGTCGGAGATCTCCGAAATCGGAATATTCGTCTGCTGAAGCAGCATCTTGGCCTTCTCCATTCGAAGCATCGTCAGGTAGTCGGTAGGTGTGCGCTTCGTGTGCTGACGAAAAATACGATGTAAATAGCCTGGATGCAGATTAACTGCTGCCGCGATATCCTTCATCTGAATGTTGCGATCCATATTGTGATGCATGAATTCAATGGTTCGTTTGACATACAACTCCGCCTGATCTGGCGCGCTTCGGCTCATTTCTCCGCGCAGACGCGCAACACGGACCAGCAACTGGATAAACAACGTACGCACCAACATTCCCTGTTCCGGGGACGAGAGATTCCGGGCTTCGCGGTGATGTGACCTTTCATCTGGTGGAATGATCTTCATCGGCACAGTTGATCTTCCTTGCTCCAGTAGACCACGCTGATCGAGTTCCAACACCAGACTTTTCATAATGTGGTACACCTCTTCCGGATCAGGCAGTACCAGATATGGCGAAGCATTAGTGAGTAGAGTGTGAACTTCTTCCTCCTCCAGCGCGAGCTGACGGATGGATAGCTGTCCGGGAGGTGAGCCTGAGAATCCAAACTCCACATTGAGCATCCGGCAAGGCACGCCATCTTCCACCAGTAAACGGTGCGGGACGCCAGCATCGAGCATAATGAACTGCCCCTTTTTCAGAACAGCCTGTTCCGAACTCCCATCCGGCATCTGCACATCCACCCGGCACATTCCCGAAATAATATACATGATCTCCGTGGAATCATGATGGTGATAGGACATACGGTAGTTGTCCCATTGCTTGTAATAATACGCGTAAAAACGCGGCCCGCAATCCTCTGTTCGCAATGCCTCCTGATACAGGCTTCCTGTCCAGCGCTTCGAGATGCTCATGTATATACCTCCAGTCCTGCAACGATCGATCCTCACTTTTCTCCATTGTAACAATTATGTAGGTTGGATATAAACATCCTGACTAAAATGATGAGTGTGTTTTATAATTAGACAGATATATAATTAGTTTATCATCTAATGATTTGTTTGAACTATTTTTACTTAAGGAGGTTTCCAATTATGAGTACCACCTTTCATCTGGTGAGGCACGGCCTCAAAGAACGACGAATCGGTGATGTCCCCCTCACTTCCGAAGGGGCTTTACAAGCCGAAGCCACAGCACTTCATTTTGCCAGAGCTGCCCTTACTGTTACTAAAATTCTTACCAGCCCACTTCGGCGTGCCCAAGAAACTGCAAATATGATTGCCCGCCATACCCATGCCCATATAACCGAAGATCCTCGCCTGCGTGAACGTGCCAATTGGGGAGATTGTCCCGATCAATCATTCGAAGAATTCATTGCGATGTGGGATCGATGCACATCTGACCCCGATTACATTCCACCCGTGGGAGACTCGGCCAAACAGGCAGGTGAACGTCTGGCCTCCCTCCTGACCGAATTGGCTAATGAAGAGCAGGAGAACCGTAACATTATTGTCGTTGCACATGGAGGACTCATTACTGATTTTCTGGTGCAAACCTTTACCGAGCGCGAGCTTAACGTCTTGCATTCCGATTTTATAGCTATGCAGAACCAATTGATCCCTGAGTGCTCTATCACCACACTAATCCATGATCAAGGAAACTACACCATTGAAGCGTTCGCTTCTACCGAGCATCTAAACTTCAACGATGTAAAAGAATGATGTAACACGGATGGATTGGAACACACCAAGCTCTACCCGCAGAGCCTCATGTAAAAAAGCTCTGAAGCCTCCATGTGCCGAGACACATGGGAGACTCCAGAGCTATAGAGCACTTCAAAATGCTTTAGTGCCTACTCGTAAGCATTGACGTCGCTTCTTTACGTTACAAATCTGATCGAGTTTTACGCTTTCTTACTATTGCGGATCCGGCCTGTTTATTTCCCGCCCTTACCTGGCGTGTAGAACTTAGGTAGCGTTACCTTCGACCAGTCGATATCCGATGCCATGTAGAAGGACGGATAGGAAGGCTGGTTGTATCCACTGTTCTGTCCGGCAATGCCCACGCGATACATCGCATCATGCATCAGGGTGTACAGCTTGCGGTCTGTCTTCTCGGTACTCAGATAGATACGGATCGCTGAGCTGTCGGTGGTTCTCACCAGCATCTCTTCCCGCCAATCCCCGAAAATATCAGCTACAAGAGAAGGTGTACCTTTGGTGTGATTGTTGGTCAATGTGCCTGTTGCCGTCAGCAACGTGCCACGATTCCAATCCTTGATGGTTGGGGTAACATCAATCGCACCATCTACGATCTGTGTCGTCATATCGCCAGCCCAGCGGATATTCATATTCGTGCCCGGTGCCTGATCACTGATTTTCTGCCCCTGTGCTGTCCACAAGCCTACAGCCCATGTCTCCAGACCGCGACGGGTTGGATCAACATCCCCCACCATGCCGCGTCCCGTATCTTTCCCTGTGTATCCACCATAGATCACTTCTCCGGTCTTCGCATCCCGTAAGGAGTAGCCATATGGAGCCCACGGACCACCCTCGTGTACCATGAAAATCTCAAGTCCCGGACGATTCGGGTCAATATCTGCCACATGAAGTGCGTCCCCATGACCCAGACGGGCAATCGTTCCCGGTGCAGCACTCTCGGCAGGCATGAGATCTGTTGAGCTGTACAGCACGCTGCCGTCATGATCAATCGTAGCCGAGCCATAGATGATCTCCTGTTTGCCGTCTCCATCCACATCCGCCACACTGAAATAGTGCGCACCCTGAGTTGTGATGGAACCATACTGCGGATCTGTACCATCTACGCCGTGTGGTCCGTCATTGAATGGGTTCTTCATCGGCGTCCAGCCGCTGTCCACTTTCCATTCCTTTTTCAGCTTCTTGCCGTCCCAATTGTAGGCAACCATCGTCGAACGTGTATAGTATCCGCGTGCAAAGATTGCAGACGGTTTCTTGCCGTCCAGATACGCCACGCCTGCCAGGAAACGGTCTACCCGATTCCCGGGTTCGATCCGTGCCATCGCATAATCGCCCCACATCAGGCCATCATCATGACGCTCAGGTTCATAGGGAATGGTTTCCAGCTCTTTACCTGATTTACCTTCAAATACTGTAACGTACTCCGGTCCATCCACGATAAAACCCTCAAACTTGCGCAACTCATTTCGGTTGCTACGTTCTACCGCATAGACATCAATGAAGTAATCGGCCAAGCTCTCGGCATCCTGCTGAGATAATGGATAGTTATACTTTTTCTCCATTCCAAAAGCCTCTTCCAACGTCGCAGGCCAGTTCCCCTTCACAACCTCATCATGTTTATGCCAATTTCTGAACATATCCACCACGTGATCGTAGTACCCATCAGCACTTAAACGATAATCATCTTCGTTCGAGTACCCTGCCTTGCGATCCTGCTTCGGAAGCGTGATGTACTTCTCGGAGGTTACTTTTCCTTTTTTGTTATATTTGATAATCTTCGTTCCCGGAGCGGTCTTGAACATCATCTCAGCTTTGCCATCCCCGTCAAAATCATAAACGAGCATCTGTGTATAATGAGCACCTGCACGGATGTTGACCCCAAGATCGATTCGGTACAGCAACTGTCCGTCCAAGGTGTAAGCATCAATGTAGGTTTTACCGGTGTATCCTTTTTGCGATACGTCCTTGGCGTTGGAAGGGTCCCATTTGACGAAAAACTCATATTGGCCATCCCCATCCACATCACCCACGCTCATGTCATTGGCAGAATACGTATAGGCTTCTCCGGCCGGCGTCACGCCATCAGCAGGTTTTTGCAGTGGAATATCCACATACCCGTTCGCCCAAGGTTTGACGGATGCACTGCGTTTGCTCTCCTTGCCCTTCTTGTTCACCGCTGCCACTTCATAACGGGAAGACGATTTGCCCGTTGCATCTACATAGTTGGTGCTGTCGGTGACGGTAGCGATCTTTTTGCCATCACGATAGACGTTAAAGTCCGTACCTGTCAGCCCTTTGTCGCTATACCCTGTAGCCTCATCACCCAGCAATCTCCAGCTGAGAAACACACCTTCAGATGTCGAAGCAGCCACCAGACCTCGATCCAGATATTCCAGTTGAATCTCTTTCATGTGACTGCCCCCCTTATGTGATTGCAGGCCACTCTCCGTCGCCCCATTACCGTTGGAAGCTTCCGCTCCCGTAACGGCAGCTGTTCCTCCAATGAGCAAAGCTACGCTAAGTGCCGAAGAGAGCACCTTGGCTGCAAGTGGCATACGAGCCTTCCTGCGACCGGATTGCTGACTTGAAGCCGATCCTTTATGTACCGGCGCTGTTGTTTCTAAGTTCATCCACCTTCACGCTCCTTGAGACAGAATGGGTAACGCATATACACATTGATGATGATTGGACGTTCGTTAATCCACACAGACCTTCTTCGAAAGAAGGTTTCAACCCATAATGATTACGCTTACAAAATTAAAAAAGAGAAATCAGCTTGCCCGACTACCAGAGTGCCGTCCCCCTTCCATTCTCTTTCCAATCGGAGCGAGGAGATCCCGCCCATCGGGTTCTATTATAGACATCCTGCCTGCCATACCCTAGGCAAATATCCGTCCAAAACGATTAATAATCAGTGTTTTTAGGAGTCATTTGGAAAATCAACCCGATGACGCTTCGGTCGGAAGGGTGATTTAAGCTCACCGCCAAGTTTTTTCTAACGAGTCTCACACACCCTATTGGGGCGTTAAACTCCAACAACGAATCCTAACGAATCTCAGCAACCTTATTTGGACCAAATCGGGTCTAAACGGGGCAAAATCCACCCAAATTAACTGAATAGCGTGTCTACGATTCGTTAGAATTTTCAACTGTATCAATTCAACTAAATAGTGTGCCCTCTGTTCGTTAGAAAGAAAGAGGGTTGCCCCTCCCCTTGATTATTTTCATGACCAGAGGACAGCCCAGCCTGATACGCCCGCTCTTACATCCCTAATTACGGATCTTCAAGCGATTCTAAATACATTTTCATGTGAGAACTTCAATCTAGAATGACTCTTGTAATGCATAGCAAAAAACCGCGATCCTCTAACACACAGAGGATCGCGGTTAAGACTGTTACAAATAAAGTTTAAGGCTCAATACCCCATACCAGGTTTCCACCTTGGTGGAGTGTTACCTTGTTCCAATCCTGATAGGATGTTTTCGTTGGATCGAAAGAGTAGTCATTCGTCTCGTCAAAGTTGGACCAGTCCGTTTTGTACATGCGAAGCTGGATGTCTCCAGTCTGTCCACCAGCCTGAATGCTGCCAGCGGCAGATGTGAAGCTCAGCTCCACATACGAGTCTGTGAAGGTCCGCTGGATATTGGTTCCACCAACTTGAGCGTAATCGATGGCAGAATCCATCGCAGCCGAGCCTTCTTTGGAAAAGTAGTATCTGATCTTCAGATCACTCAGATTCACAGCAGTACTACCCAGATTTTTGATGTTGAAATACGGTTTGATCTGGCTATCCTGAGCATTGGTATCTCCAGCACGATATTGCACAACAAGGTCACTGGTTGGTACAACGACACTTTGAGGTGTCGCGGAAGCTACAGCGGAATTGGCGCTTTGCCCTGCTGCATTCACTGCACTTACCACATAATGATACGTTGTGCCGTTCGTGAGGGCAGTGTTTGTGTAGGACGTACCGCTCACATTCGCGGCGATCGTTGTGAACGGACCTGTTGCACTCAGTGCGCGTTTCACATCATAACTTGTTGCACCTGTAGAAGCGGTCCACGTCAGGCTCACCTGTGCATTGCCTGCAGTTGCTGTGAGAGCAGTCGGTACAGCTGGCGCCGTTACACCTGCAACAGGTGTAGCTGTTGCTGTTGCAGAGTTAACACTTTCACCTACTGCATTTGTTGCCGTTACCACATAATAATAGGTTGTACCATTGATCAGACCGGTGTTGCTGTAAGATGTTCCACTTACATTAGCTGCAACTGTTGTGAATGGACCTGATGCACTTAGTGCCCGCTTCACACTATAACTTGTAGCCCCTGTGGAAGCAGTCCACGTCAAGGAGACTTGAGCGTTACCGGCAGAAGCTGTCAATGCTGCTGGTGCTGCCGGAGCTGTTGTTCCACCCGGAGGGTTGCCTCCACCGTTACTTGCAGGAAGTACAGGGAATGCGTTTTTCACCAGTGCCACGAATTGATCATGGAACCAGTGACCCGATACCGGAGCATTAGGCAACGCACCTGTTAATACACCATCCCGAGTTGTGAAGGTTGGATCACACATCCGGTCGAAACCTTTGCCTTCGTTATTCGGAATTTCGGAGCTGGAGCCATCGGATTCACCCGGAGGTTTCACCCATACATAAGCATCCAGATGCGCTGGTCCTGGTGCAGCCTTAGGTGCTTCACCAATACCTGCGCCACTGGCATTACACCAGTTCCCCCGATGCTCCCGGCGATCTACACGTCCGGAATTCACATAATCATTAATGTTGCTGCCCGTAGCGGATGCTGGACGGTCTACCCCGCCCCAGCCGTTCCGGCTAGTATCGATCAGGAAACCTGTGCTGCTTGGCCAGCCGGCTTGTACGAAATCGGCATACAGCGCAGCAGTGAAATCGGTTTCGTCAAAATAAGGATTCCACTCATAAAACTTGGCCGATTTAATCGGTTGTCCACCGATATTGAGATCCGGGTTGGACAGGTTCGGCTCTCCCAACGGTGTGGTGTTCGCTGTATTCGTAATGAAACCATCTGCACTGCTCAGACCCGCGGCTGTCCCTTGTACAACACTTGTATACAGCGCGACTGCTGCAGAGCGGTTGTTATCCCAGCCAAGCCAGCCGGAGTGACCGATATCCAGATAGTTGTACACATTCGGAATGGCGTGCAGCTTGTCCAGTGCATACTTCACACCCGCCTCATAGATACCTGTTGAGCTGGCTTGACCACAAGCTGGTGTACTCAGGTTGGTCACAAGGTTAGGCAGACTGTCCGGTTCAATGACAGCAATAATGCGAATATCCTGATACTTCGGATCTGCGAAGATATCTGCGAGCACATCAATATAATCCGTTTTATAGGTCTGCAGTGCCGCCTGTGTTAGTGGAAGTTCACCATTTGATGCAAGTGCATGACAATCCCGTCCGGGCAGATTGTAAATAACAAACGAAGCGGTGATCGGTGTACCCGGTTTCTTTTGAGCGAGAACGGCATCAAGATGTTGCTCTACACTTTTGCGACCAGCGTTGTCCGTACCGCCATAGATTGCAGCAATCCGGTCAACCCATACTGCGGTTGGATACGATTTGACGGTCTCCATCTTGGCCTTCAACGACGCATCGTTGGTCAGTGCAATGGACGTATCCACGAGAGCTGAATAGTCCTGATTCAGATAGGCCGTTGCCCCTACAAATGGATTATCCACATGTGCTTCAGCCGCCTGAGCCAAGCCTGGAGACAGTCCAGGGAAAATCCCCGCCGCGAGCAGCGTTGCTGCCAACATTTGCTTTACACCTTTGCGCAGGATCTTCTTACCTCTCGATTTGGTTTTCAATTTAGTCTTCATAGTTCCACCTTTCCTTTAGTTAGATTGGGTTGTACTCATGTCTGATCCTCTGTGTCATTATGATGCTTAGCACGAAGAGAACGTTCGGATGAGTTGGTTGTATCACCTCCAAAAGAAATGGTTGTATCACTGGAATCTTGAGCAAACAAATGGTGTGTGAGGGCGAATCATGTGAATGAGTATAATATGGTGGGTGTGGTTGAACGTGTGTTAGACATGAAGAAGTGTGAAAAATGACGTATGGGATGTCTGAATCCTAAATTCGGTAAGCGCTTTCTTCAAACAGTTAAAAAAAAGGCCTTCGCCTATCCATCTACAAACATGATGTTTGGTGTCACCTCCTTATGTTCTGATTATACGACATGTAAATTTTACTGTAAATTGAATTATATAAATTTAATTATATTTTTTTCCATAATTCAGGCAGGATTCTGGACATCCCTTGCTCCAAAAGACACACGAGGTCCATCCTGGCAATCTGCCACAATGAACCTCGTGTTTTACAATGCCGAATTTACCCGCTCGTCTAGCTAGTCATTACATATAATGCCTTATTCTTAAATTCCTACATCTAAGGCAAAACGACAATGTCTCCCGGTTTCAAGCCACTAACTACTTCCGTCTTGTCCCCCGATTCCATTCCAGCCTGGATCGTCAGCGGCTCGGTCTGTCCATTGCCCTTGTCTAACAGTACGTAAGGCTCGGTCTGATCCCGCATAATCGCCAGGCTGGACACAACCGTCACTTTATCCTTCCGCATCGTCTCGATATCGCCTTCCAGACTCACGCCTCCATACATTCTGGCGTCAGGCTTCAGATCAATGACCACGTCAAACTGGGATGCTTGCTTGAGGTCCGTATCCGTACTCTTGCGGGCGAATTTGGATACCTTGCTCACCTTCCCGGTGAATTGCAGGTCTTTCTGTGCTGTCATTCGCACCTTAACCGGCATGCCCACCTTGAGCCTGAACATTTCTTCCTCACCAACAATCGTCATAAATTTCAGTTTGCTGATATTTGTAATGGACCCGATCAGCTGTCCTTCCGTCACCGCACGTGTCTTGCTATCCTCTTCATTCATCTGAAATATACCGGAAGCGGAAGCATACACAACAGACTTACTTATTACTGCCTGCTTTTTCTGTATCTCCTTCTCCTTGAGGACCAGCGCTTTTTGATTCAATTCATTCGTCAGGCGTTTACCTTCCCGATCTGCAAATGCCTTCTTGCGCTCCTCTTCCGTCACGCCAAGCGTCTCACTCATATTCGCCTGATCCAGGCTAACCTGATTCATCTTATTTTCCAGCTGGGCTTTCTCCAGATCACTCTGCAACTGTTCTACTTCTGTTTGTAACGTGGAAGTGTCGAGGGTAAACAGGATATCGCCTTTGCTCACCTGCTCACCACTTTTCACGTGCCACTGCTTGATGTTGGAAGCATACGGAGCGAAGATATCCGTCTGATCGGTGTATACGGATTTCCCTTTCACCTGTATCGTTTGCGTCATCGTTTCCTGTGTCACATCAAAAGTAATCGGGGGCGGAATCTCTATAGGTGCCTCCGGTTTTGGCTTGTACTTTTCATACAACCAGTACCCTGCACCTGCCAAAAGTACAACGGTGATGATGATTTTAATCCATTTCTTCATGTGCCCAATTTCCCTTTCGCTGATAAAATTACATTGATTTGATCACAGTTAATGCATTGGTTCGAGATGCGCTGATTGCCGGATATATACCTGATACAATGCCAACCAGAACAGCAAAAACGATGCCGAGTGGCAGAGCGGATTGCTGAATAACGACGGTCATCGGACCATTCATCTGATCTGCCATCTGACTCGCCAGCAGACTGTTCACCCCGCCGAGGGCAGCAAAGGCAATCCCCACACCAGCCACGCCGCCCATTAATCCAAGCATCGCTGCTTCCGTAATAAACATCTGACGGATCTGCCACAGATTTGCGCCCAGCACCTTCATCACACCAATCTGTTTACGACGCTGATGCGTAGACATAATCATCGCTACAATAATGGATAATGAGGCCAGCAGCATGATAAAACCGCCGATTCCCAATGCCGCTTTTTGGTACATTGCCAGTTGACCTGACATCGCTTCTTCCTGGAACAGATTACTCTGTGTATTTAAAGTCAGCTTTTTAATCTGTTCTTCCACCTGGGATACATAACGTTTGTCCTCAACCTTGACCAGAGCCGAGTTAAGATGCTTGGCCGCACTGCTGTCGGCCTGCTGTAATCCAAGCTCATCCTGCAATGCACGAGCTGTATCGAGCGGCAGATATACTTTTTTATCGTTTTGAGCGCTCATCTCATCCATGTTGGAAGGCTTCGTCAACTCTCCAGACACGCGTATAGAGCCACTCATTTTGGTTTTGCTTGCATTCGCATAATCTTCATATCGGAACTGAACCAGCTGCTGAACCAGCTGATCCTGCTTGGCGGACATTTCCATAAACTGTTCCAAAAGCTCGTTGTTATATGGATCAGCATTCAACTGCTCGAATAACTTCTGAGTTACTTTGGGGTCCACGAGTCCGAATGCAGCCCCATAACTGGTTACCGCCATACGACCATCCTCTGCCCCACGTCCCTCAGCATACTTGTATCCAAACCCGCCCAGGGTCTCCAGCTGGGTACCAATGACCTCAACATACGTGCTGCGACCATCCGGAAGCACCATTTCCAGCGAATCCAGCTTTAACATGGGAGCCACGGCAACAACATGGGGAAGTCTTTGGATAATCTGAATCTTTTCCAACGTCAAAGCTCCTCGTTCAAACTTCGATGTCTGACTATTCCCCTTGCCGTTCCCGGTACGTATGCCTTCATTGGGCGTAATCGTGATTTCATCCATCTTGTAATTGTCGTTCAATGTTTTCTCGCTATAGGTCTGTACGGACTGCCCTACGCTAAGTGCAATAATCATGGCGGCAGAACCAATGGACAGCCCCATCATACACAGCAGTGTGACCATTTTTCTGCGAATGATCTGTCCCCAGGCCATACGTGCTACATCCCGTATTCTCACATTTCCTCTCCTTTTGCCTCAAACTTCCCTTACAGCCTCTTCGACCAGTATTCCATGTTGCAGTGTAAGCACAACTTGCATCTGCTCCGCGACCTCTGCTTCATGTGTCACAATGACAAAGGTTGTATTCATATCCCGGTTAAGCTGCTGCAAAATCGCAATAATCTCTTCCTCCGTCTCGGTATCCAGATTCCCGGTAGGCTCATCTGCAAAGATAACCGAGGGTTCGGTAATAAGCGAACGTGCAATACTGACACGTTGTTGTTGGCCACCCGACAACTGGGACGGGAACAAGTTTGCTTTTTCACCCAGTCCCACTTGTTCCAGCAACTTCAATGCTTTTGCTTTGCGTTTCGAAGGGCTTATCCCCATAAACACCAAGGGTAATTCTACATTTTCCCGGATCGTAAGATTGGACAGCAGTTCATAGGATTGAAAAATAAACCCAATATGACTGCGCCTGAACTCAGCCAGGCGATTTTCACTGAAACGTACAATATCTTGTCCCGCAATGAGAATCTTGCCCTGATCCGGTTTCATCAGCCCCGCCATCAGATTCAGTAGTGTGGATTTACCCGAACCAGAACTGCCCAGCAGGGCTACCATCTTGCCTTCTCCAATCGTCAGGTTGATATCCTGAAGCACCGGCACGGTTCCCTGGCCATTGCGGAACGAGTGGGATAATTGTTCAACTTGAAGCATTACTACATTTCTTCCTTTCTACTTGCTAAATATGTACAGAGGTTGTTCAAAAAGATTCGCGTAGCACATTCCCTTTTCATTATAGGGTGGAGATGTATCTGGGCTGGCCGGAGTTGTATCCAACTTGTAACATGTCATAACAAAAAGACCTTGTCCGCAGAGCAGCTATCACTCCATCAGACCAAGGTCTTATATTCGTATACCTTCCGCAGCTTACCAGGCTCTGAAACTAAAGCGGTACATTTCACTTTTATCCACTGAGCTGCTTACAGCAAATAATTCATCGTCATTCCATTTCAGACTGATGAAGTTATCAATATTGCGATAGATCACCGTATCCGACGAAATTTTGCTGTCATTCAGGTAGGCAACATGCAACTCATTCTTCTGATTCTGACTGTCCATCGGGAAAAAGTAAGCTATTCGGGATTCATCTGCATCCAGATCGAAGCTCCAGATCGAACCTTGTAATAACAGATCATACTGCTCCTCTGCTGCATGATACCGATACAGGCCCTGTACCTTATTCATCGTTCCCTGGATGAGCATGTCACCATTTTTCAGCAACTTGTACTGTTGAATGTCTTCCATTGCAGCATACGCCTTCACTTCATGCTCATCCTCAAGCGATACACGATAGATGGCATACTTGTCTTTCAGCATCACCAGTATATAAAACTGCTCGTGATCCCCACTGACCTGCAACACATCCATAACGATAAACGTATCACTCGAACCTTTCCCTTGTCTTGGTCCTGTGAACATGCTCATCAGCTCTTCATACGTGTAGATGACATGACTCTTCCCCTGGCTCAGATCAACTTGTTTAAATGACAGATCATCCTGACCGATGTAGGAGTCGTTCCCTACAAACACTCGATAATACGAGTTGTCGTACGGAAGTTTGCGACGTTCCCCGCTCTGTATCATATACTCATACGTTGTCTTCTGCGTCTGACCTGCCCGATACTGGGAGTATATGATTTTTTTGTGATCCGGACTGATCGTTACACCGTAATCCGTATTAGCCGCAATGTTCTTCACTTCCTTATCATCCAGATGCAGGAGAGACAGCTTGAGCCCTGAATAGGAAAATTCCGGTTGATTAAATATAATCGTATTCCGGTCTAACACTTCAAAATCAAAGATCGCAAAGTCATTTGGAATCTTGGTAGCCGACTCGATCTGAATCGTACTGCTAGGTGGTGGTGCCAGACGGCTGTTGAACTGCTCACTTGGCAAAATCACCGTTCTTGGTTTGAGATTTCCGAGACTGAACAGGCTCACAATCCCAAAAATTCCGCTGACAAATGCGATCAACAACCCTGACAGCATCAATCTGTCACGGTTTTTACGCCAAAATCCAGGATGTCTCATGCGTTCATTTCCCCCGGAAGACTGATATTCACTTGTGTCCCTTCCCGCATGATGCTCTTCATCTCCACTGTTCCTCCATGACGCTCAACGATGTTCTTCACAATAGACAAGCCCAGTCCGGCGCTGCCCTTCTCGGCTCTGTTGATTCCTTTATCCTGGTAAAAGGGTTCAAATACATGATGGAGCGCTTCAGCTCCGATTCCTTCCCCCTGATCACGGATCACAATAGCAATAGAATCACCTAACCGGAAGGACTGTACTTCGATAATGGAGTTCACATCACTGTACTTGACCGAATTATCCAGGATGTTGAGGAAGACCTCCTTCAACTTATCCCGATCTCCCTGTAAATACTGATGTTCCTCCAACTCATAGTGAATGCCTATATTGTACTTGCTCGCCTTAATCGACATGTCCTCGCAAGCTTCACGAATAATATCTGATATATCGATACGTTCGAACCGGTATGCCTGAATGACCGCAGAAGAGACCGACACCTCCAGAATATCCGCAACCATCGTGTTAAGACGCTGGCTTTCCTTGATGATATAATTCATGCCTTTGTCGAAAAAGTCCTGGTCGGTAAATCCGTTATCCCGTAAAATCTGGGCGTATCCCAGAATCGTCGTTAAGGGTGTCTTCAATTCATGCGTCACATTATCAAAAAAAACTTTGCTTCGCGCCTGTACTTGCTTCACTTCGTCCCGCTCTCGCTCAATCACATCAATCTGCTCCCGTACCCGATCAATCATGACGGTGAAGCTTGAAGCCAATTCACCGATTTCATCCTTGGTTGTAATCTGAATGTCCGCATTCAAACTTCCATGGGCCACTTCCGCAGAACGTTTCGTCAGTACACGGATGGGTTGTGTAATTTTCCGGGAAATAAAGATGGATGCGATAAATACAAATACAAAAATAACCGCTGCAAACAGCTTGATCGTATTCTGGAACCGGAGATTGCGTTTGTACAAGTCGGTGTAATCCTTCTCCAACTGCACAATTCCAATCAATTGTTGATCCATCTGAAGCGGGAAGGACAGACTGGAGGTGACCCGACCTTTATCCACAACTGTGGTATAAGCGATCCGGGATTGTATGGCTTCCTCCACATCAGGATGGTCAGAGCGCTTAGCAACGTTAACCTTGCTACCAGCAGATCCGTAGGGCGAAGCATCGGGACGGTATACCGTAATCTCCCCACCAACGGCTGATCCAATCTGCTCCGCGAGCTCGCGACTTCCTGCTTCGAGCGAGTCTCTGCTCATGCGTTTATTATGAATCAAGAAGTACTGATTCAGCGCGATATCCAGATTTCTTTTGGATTGCACCATATCCTCATGCACTTCCCGGTACATATTCTCCTGGGCTACCTTATTGGACAGAATCAGCAGGACGGAGAATCCGATAAATACAATGACCGAGAATAGCACCACCATTTTAAACTGGATCGTCCACTTCATGTCTGTACCTGAATATTCAGCTTGTACCCCACACCGAATACCGTTTCAATCATCGAAATGCCTTGCACACCACTATCCAGTTTCTTACGAATCCGTTGCACATGAATGTCCACTGTTCGGGTATCCCCTGCAAAATCAAATCCCCATACCTTATCCAGCAGTTCAGAACGTGTATGAACCTTACGATGATGGGTCACGAGAAATAACAACAGATCATATTCTTTATTCGTGAGTCCTGCCCGTTCCCCGTCTTTCCACACTTCCCGTTCATCCTTGCGGATCTCAATATGCTTGCCTAGCCTTACCACCTCATAGGACTGATTCTCCAGTGTCTCGCTGATCAGATCAATCCGTCGAAAAATCGCCCGAATGCGCGCAACCACCTCACGGATATCAAAAGGCTTCGTGATATAATCATCCGCCCCAAGCTCCATGCCAAGCACCTTGTCCAGCATGTCCGACTTGGCGGTAATCATGATGACGGGTATCTTGGAATTCACGGATAGTTGCCTGCACACATCAAAACCACTCATGTCTGGAAGCATCAGATCCAGCAGGATCAGATCCGGCTTCGAATCCCGAAGCAGATCCAGGCCCTCTTTTCCCGTAGCTGCTTCCTTGATCTCAAATCCTTCCTTACGTAACGAATAGGACAAAATATCGCGAATGGACTCCTCGTCCTCAATAATTAAAATCTCTTTTTGTCTCATGATACTTTCGTAATCTCCCTGCTCTATGAATTTCCTTCATCTGCCTTTATTTTGTATCCCAAGCCGTATGCTTGAATAGAGGGAAGCACGAAATGTTACAACTCCGATACAACTCTGAACCTTTTGGAAACAACCTCCCGATATACTTGAATCATAAGAGACTTATACCAGACCGGACCCAAGCCTGATCTGTATCCAAGGGGGATTCACATCATATGAACAGCACACAAATTAATGATGCTTATGTCAACTATAAATCAGAAATCACAAGGTATCTATCCCATATCGTCAAACAACCGCAAGATGCAGAAGATCTGGCACAGGATTGTTTCATTCGACTAATGAACGTTACCGTGGATATCCCTGAAGATCGCATTCTCTATTATCTCAAACGCATTGCCCGTAACCTGGCGATGGACAGCTTCCGCAGGCGGACCCGTACACTCAGACGAGACAGTCGTCTAGAGGTGCCTACCCATCACGTCGATACATCCCACCTTGAAATTAGCGAGGGTGTTCATGATCTTGTCTCCCATATTAACAACACCGAACATCGTAAAATATTAGAACTTCGGCTCATCCATGGATACTCCATTAAGGAAACAGCAGAGCTGGTGAACCGTAGTGAAGGTATGATTAAATCCTCTGTCTTCCATGCCGTCAATCGAATTCGGGCCAAAGTCATCTCATAAGAGATGGCTTTTTATTTGCGTAAAATCAATATACACGCAGAAATGAATGGATTATGACGGGACCGAAATACCTATGGATATGTCAAAAGACCCAATTTTACAAATATCGAGTTAATTTTTACAAATTGTTATGACTATGTGAGATTTTCGTGTGGTAGAATATGGACGAACTCATGAATCAACTAATATTTGGGAGGGATTTGGTTGGGTAAATTAACAGGTATGCGAGGAGTATTTTTAAAATCACTCCTGGCATTGTCCATGGCTTTGCCGCTTCAGATCGGATTATGGAACGGAGATGCATCGGTTCATGCGGAAGGACCGACAGACCCGGCACCGTTCATCCAGGCAAAGGTTGTGAACCAAAATGCAGGTAAAAAAGTATTGTTCGACAACTCTCACGGCCAAACGGCTGGAGCTGCAGACTGGGTCATTAATGGAGGTTTCTCCGACTTCGGGAATGCACTCGCGAATGATGGTTATTATGTCAAAGAACTTCGCAAGACAACTCCATTTACCTATGATGATCTGAAAGAGTATAACGTATTCGTTATTGCAGAGCCTCAAATTCCTTTCAAAACATCCGAACAAGCAGCACTCAAACAATATGTTGAAACGGGTGGCAGCATCTTCTTTGTTGGAGATCACTATAATGCTGACCGTAACAAAAACCGCTGGGATGGCTCTGAAGTCATCAACGGCTATCGTCGGGGAGCATTCGAAGATCCGGCCAAAGGCATGAGCACAGATGAGCGTAATTCTGAAGCGATGCAAAATATAACCAGTTCGGACTGGTTGTCCGATAACTTCGGCGTACGATTCCGCTATAACGCACTTGGCGATATCAATGCCAATATCGTTGTACCGGCAGATCAAGCATTCGGCATCACAGAAGGGGTGTCGGGTGTAGCCATGCACGCAGGTTCAACACTCGCAATCACTGATCCGGAAAAGGCAAAAGGTATTGTTTACTTGCCAAAAACCAACGCAAAATGGAATAACGCGGTAGACCAAGGTGTCTACAACGGTGGCGGGATCGAAGAAGGTCCTTATGTGGCTGTATCCAAGCTGGGTGCAGGTAAAGCTGCCTTCATCGGTGACTCCTCTCCAGTAGAAGATGCATCGCCAAAATACTTGCGTGAAGAGACAGGCACACGCAAAACGACTTATGATGGTTTTAAAGAAGCTGATGATGCCGTGTTGCTCGTGAACACCGTGAACTGGCTTGCTACACAAGAGAACTACACAAGCCTAAGTCAAGTAAACGGACTTGAATTGGACACAGCTACAGCGCTGTTGCCATTCGAAGAGCCGGCTGCTTCCACAGAGCCACAGGCTGAACCTTGGGCCGCACCTGCTGCAGGTTACAAGTGGTATGATCGTTCCACGTTCAAGGCTGGTTCTTACGGTGGACCTGCATCCAGCGCGAACGCTGCTTACAGCTTCGTGAAACAGGATACACTTCCGAACGCAGAAGACTTCCAGATTCGTGTCGTTGTGGAGAACATGGCTCCAAACACAACCGTATCCGGTTATAGTGCCGGCATCTATCTGACTGGCGGAACACAGGTAGCCATGATCCAGAATGAAAGTGGTACTTGGCCGACTTCGTACGGCTATAGCTCCACATTCAGTGTAACCTCGGACAGCCAAGGTCGCGGGATCAAAGACCTGAACGTCCGCATCAAACCGGGTACAACTGGCGCTGCCAGCTTGCGTCTGCGTCTGAATGGCAGCAACCTGATCACCAATGCCGTGACCGTTGGCAATGTGCCAGCAGAACAGCTTCCGGAAGAAGAAGGACCGATTCCAGCGGCTATCACAGTTGCTGAAGCACGCACCAAAGCTGTTGGCACTACCGTAACTATTGAAGGTGTTGTGACGACAGAGCCGGGTGCATTTGGTGGACAAGCCTTCTATCTTCAAGATGAAACTGCCGGAATCTACGTATTCCAGCATACTAGCGGCTTCCATGCTGGTGACAAGGTGAAAGTAACAGCAGCAACAACCATCTATAACAGCGAGTTCGAGCTTACCGATATCGTTGCCATTGAGAAAACAGGTACGGCTTCCGTACCTGCTCCAATCGAGGTTACTGCAATTACAGATGCGAACCAAGGTCAACTGGTTCAATTGAAAAATGTAACGATCGAGAATATCATCAGTGCTACACCAGTTGGATCTTTTGAATTCGACGCGGTAGCAGCAGATGGAACGAGCACACACATCCGTGTAGACACCCGTACAGGTGTGACGGAGACTTCCTTCCCTTATGCTGCTGGGGACAAAATCGATATCACAGGCGTTTCCGCTATTTTCAAAGATGTATATCAATTGAAACCTAGAAGCTTGAATGATTTTGTACCTGCTGAAGAGCAAGGTGGCGGCGAAGTGCCTTCCACTCCAGCTGCAGGAGCACCGGGTAAACCGGTGCTTTCTTCTGATAATGGATATACCACTGGCCTGTTCGAAGGTTCGTATAACGTAAGCATGAACCTCTGGTGGGGCGAAAACGGTTCCGAGTACAAACTGTATGAGAACGGCGTTCTGATCGATACACAGAAGTTGTCTGCGGCTTCACCATCGGCTCAGTCCTCCAAAACAGCTATTACAGGTAAAGCCAACGGTACGTATACCTACGTAGCCGAGCTGACCAATGACAAAGGCACAACACGCAGTGACGTGCTGACGGTACAAGTAACCAATGCTGCTCCAGGCAAAGCTACGTTGTCCCAAAACAACTGGGATGGTGACGGCAACTATAACGTATCCATGAACCTCTGGTGGGGTACAAACGCAACCGAATACCGTCTCTATGAGAATGATGTGTTGATTGATACACAAACTTTGAAAGCCGCTACACCTGCTTCTCAAAGTGCTACAACTGAATTGTCGGGACGCGCTAACGGAACGTATACGTACCGTGGTGAGCTGATCAACGCGGCAGGCGTAACCAGCACAGAGACGATTACGGTTCAAGTGACCAAAGCGTTGCCTTTGGCTAGCTAAGTCTCAGTTAAAGAAGCCTAACGTTTAAACAAGCAACTAAAAAACCGAAACCAACATTGCCTGATTCACAGGGCAACATGGTTTCGGTTTTTTTAGGTTCATTTCAAACGTTCAGGCTCATATCCATTTCTCACAAATATAATGCTGTTCCATACCGCAGAACAAACGACCACGACGATGACACTAATAACAAGAATTAAGTTCATCTGTGTAATCGTATAACTGCTTCCTGTGAAAATGATCAGGATTGCACTGAGCCCAATATTTTCTTTGTTATGTTTTTTAAACTTCTGAAAGATCATTCTGTACAGCAATAGGAGTACCATAAACCCAATCCATATATATTGAAATAATTCCATAGGTCACCTTCCTTTCGAAAAACTCATTTCTTGTATGGATATCTAAGAGGAGTATTAATTAATATCCTTAATTCCCTTTATATAGAAACCTATTAATCTTACATGTATTTGGAAAATAATTCAATCATTGTGATGCATATTCTTTGAACATTCTTATTCCTCGACGGTTAGCTGAGCAACAAGAATGCACCGTCTTTTTTTGCAGACACAAAAAAAGACTATCCCCTGCCAATATTCTGGCACCGAATAGCCCTCTCTTCTTCCTCTATCAACTTATCTTAATTTTCATCTAATATATATTCGTAGCTCCACATTAACTCTATACCAACTTCTTACGAATATACCCCGAGATCAAGTCGATGATCGTGATCATCACGATAATACCCAACAGGATTATACCTACTCGCGGCCAGTTCCGGGTGCTGAGTGCAAAGATCAGCGGTGTACCAATTCCCCCTGCTCCGATTACACCCAGTATAGTCGCGGAACGTACATTAATCTCGAAACGATACAACGTATAGTTCAGGAATCCAGGCATAACCTGCGGCAGGATGGCAAACCACAACTGCTGCATACGATTGGCTCCGGAGGCGAGCAGCGCCTCAGATGGACCATAGTCGATATTTTCAACTTCATCTGCGTACAACTTGCCTAACATGCCTATAGAGTGCAATCCAAGGGCGAGTACCCCTGCAAACGATCCGGGACCTACTGCCTTGATGAACAACAAGGCCATGATAATCTCAGGGAACGTGCGGATAAAGCTCAGTACCATTTTACCTGCACCCGAGATGGAACGATGCCCACTCATGTTACGGGCAGACCAAAAGGCAAACGGAATACAGAGCACAGCCGAGATTACGGTGCCCAGCACGGAAATCGCCAGTGTATCCAGCAGTCCTCGCAGCAGGTCTTCCCCCTCAGGCAAATATACAAAATCCCAATCCGGTGAGAAAATCCCGGCTACAATGGCCTTCATAATCTGAGCAGCGGTTTCCTTGAAACCAGTAAACGGTACACCAGCAAGCGCCCAGACATACACAAGGATCAGCAGTAATACAATAACCCAGCGTAGCGGGTTCTTCCGTGGTTTAGGCCGGATGCGGCTTGTTTCATTTTTCATCATAGCAATTTCTCCCGCAGCTTAGTACTTACATAATCAATGACCAGAACAATGACAAGGGTAAACAGAATGATTACGCTGGTCTTGTCATACTCCAGGAATCCAAGTGTTGCCTCATAGTAGAGTCCAATTCCTCCGGCTCCCACCAGTCCCAGAATGGCAGCTGCACGTATATTAATTTCGAAGGCATACAGCACATAGGATGTGAACTGGGCAGCCAGTTGCGGCACCACGCCATATACAATGAGCTGAATCCGGTTCATACCCACAGCCGTCATCGCTTCCAGCGGCCCCTGATCAATGGTTTCCAGTGTCTCATACGTCAGCTTCGCGATCAGACCTATCGAGAACACAGCCAGTGCCAAGATTCCGGGGATGGGCCCCAAACCAAATACAGCAACGAACAAAGCAGCAAGCAACAGATCTGGCACGGTCCGAATCAGGTTCAGCAGAAAGCGCGCCGGATAGTAGATCCAGCGACTTGGCATCAGGTTACCGGCACAGATGATCGAGATCGGGATCGCAATAATCGCACCTATGGTAGTTCCAATCAGGGCCATTCGGATCGTTTCCAGCATGCCTTGCACGATATTATCAAAGTAACTCCACCGGGGTGGGAACATCTCCTTCAGCAGATCCAACATGTTGGGAAAACCTTCAAACAACTCCGTAAAGCTGGCATCCGTCTGTTTCGCACTTGCCCACAATAAGAGCAGAATGATAACTAAGGTGAGCAGATGTTTCGTACGCCCAGGCGGTTTTGGGCGATTCACAACCTGAGCCGGGCTGGAACCGGGTTCCTTCCCCACTCCGCCTGAATTCTGAAATGGAACGTTGGACTGCCCCTTCATACCACAACTTCTCCCTGCTCATGCACAGCCTGCTTGTCCAACAATTCGTCAGCCAGAATCGGTCTGCCGTATATTTCTGCAAAGCGCTCATCCGTTGCCTCTTCCACCGTACCGTCGAATACGACCTCGCCTGCTCTCAATCCGACAATACGGGTCGCATACTCTCTCGCCAGATCAATAAAGTGAAGGTTGACGATCGTGGTAATCCCTAGGTCTTGATTGATGCGTTTCAGGTCATCCATGACCTGCTTCGTTGTAAGCGGGTCGAGTGAAGCAACCGGTTCGTCGGCCAGAATAATTTTTGCTTCCTGTGCCAGTACACGGGCAATAGCCACACGCTGTTGTTGTCCACCCGATAGCTGATCTGCACGGGAATAGGCTTTCTCCGAAATATTCACACGATCCAGCGCAGTGAATGCCAGTTCAATATCCTCTTTTGGAAAACGTCCCAGAATGGTACGCATGGTGGAATGATATCCAACACGTCCAGCGAGTACATTACGAAGTACACTGGACCGTTTCACCAGATTGAAACTCTGGAAGATCATGCCGATGTCACGTCTGATCATACGTAGCCGTTTGCCTTGCGCCTTTGTGATGGAACTTCCGTTAATCAGAATCTCGCCCTCACTAATGTCGTGCAGTCGATTAATGGATCGCAGGAGAGTTGATTTACCCGCACCCGACAGACCCACTACAGCAATGAATTCCCCCTGCTCAAATTTCAGATTAATATTATCCAGGCCTTTGGTGCCGTTAGCGTAAGTTTTGGTAACGTTATGAAGCTCAATCATGACAATATCCTTCTTTCATTCATAATGATCAACCATACCTAAGTGCTTGCTATAATGGCACAAGCCAGCGCAGCGTAGATCACGCTGAACTGGCCTGTCCATTGCTACGATTAAGCTGTTCCCATCCAAGAAAGCGACTACAAAGTGAACAGATTCCGAACTACTTTTGGATCAGATTTATTCACCTTTCACTTTTTCGCCATACTGACGAACGATCTCAAACTTGCTATCATCGGACTCTACATAACCTTCATGCGTATAGATTTCTTTGATGATCTGGTGACCTTCCGTATCTTTACCGATATCGATGAAGGCTTGTTTGATCTTCGCAGTCCAATCTGCATTCATGTCTGTACGAACGGCAATGGTATCGTTAGGAATAGGCTCAGTGAACGCCAGTACACGTGTATCTTCAAATACAGTCGGATAGTCTTTGGCTACCGTGTTGCGGGCATCTTGGAAAATCGCTGCTGCATCAACGTCACCGTTCAATACAGCGATGACACCTTGGTCATGACCTTTCAACGTTACAGGTGTTACATCTTTCAATGGATCAATCCCTCTGTCGAGCAACAGACCTGCTGGCCATACATAACCTGCGGAAGACGTTACGTTTTGGTAAGCCACTTTTTTACCTTTAAGGTCTTCGATGGATTGAATCGGTGAGTCTTTTTTCACGATAAACATGGATTTATATGAATCTGCCAGTTGCTCTGTTGGAGCACCTGTCTCATCATTTACACCAAAACGTTGTGCTTGCAAAATAACTTGTGCAGCGCCTTTTTCTTTCGCCAGTACATAAGCTGTCGGAGGCAAGAAACCTACGTCTACTTTGTTGGAAGCCATTGCTTCAATAATTGTGTTGTAGTCGGTGGATACGCTGACTTTTACCGGAATGCCCAGTTTGTCACCAAGCAACTTCTCAAGCGGTTTCGCTTTGGCTTCAAGCGTGTCTGCATTCTGGGAAGGAACGAATTGAACCGTCAGTTCAGTTGGCACATAACCTTCGACAGGTTTCTCTGTCTCTGCCGTCGACGTACCGGATGCATTGGGACTCGCATTATCTCCGTTAGCCGAACCAGTTGTACTACTAGACCCACAAGCACTCAGAAACATAACCAAAATCAACAATGGTAAAAATAAAGCAGACTTCTTCAAACGAACACCCTCCAAAGAGTTTCTATTTTTCAGTACTTATCTACTATAGTTGCCAAATATTAGCGCGATGTGAAACGGAATTTGGAGTTTTGTAAAGTTTCCTGTCAGGCTGTCAGCGGGACTTGTATCTGTTAGAATAGGCTCATTATGGTTGAAGATATAGGAAGAACATCGGAGATAACGGCATAACCTTCGGTTCTTCAGCCTTTTCTGTCTTCTCCGTTTTATGGCAATTCCATATATCTGAACTTATATATTAGAGGAGATTGTAAAATGACATCCACAAACCATACGGCAAGCTTCGACATTCTGTTCACCAGTGATCTGCACGGGGCCATCCGCCCCATTCATTACAATACCAACGCCTACCGCCCGGCTGGACTTGCCCTGCTGGCTTCCCTGATTCGTAAGGAACGCGAACGTTCACCTGAACTGATGCTGGTGGATAACGGGGATCTGCTGCAAGGATCACCCTTGGCCTCTTATGCAGCTTCACAGGTTTCCAAAAACGAAGTGCATCCATTCATTACAGTACTGAATGAACTCGGTTATGATGCTGCGGTGATGGGAAATCACGAGTTTAACTATGGTCAGAATCTGTTGCGCGGAGCAGTTGAAGCTTCCAATTTCCCTTGGCTGTCTGCCAATATTGTAAAAGATGAGCAACCAGACGTACCTGCCTTCGGTCCTCCGTATCTAATCAAAACATTGTCTACGGGTGTCAAAATTGCCCTGTTGGGCGCAACTACGCATTACATTCCAAACTGGGAGCATCCGAAGAATATTGAGGGGTTACAGTTCCTTGATGCCTTGGAGACCATCCGTGCATGGGTTAACTATATACGCGAGTATGAACAACCAGATGTAATGGTTGTCAGCTATCACGGCGGATTTGAGAGTGATCTGGAGACAGGCGAGCCCACCGAACGGTTAACTGGAGAAAATCAAGGTTATGCCATCTGCCGGGACATCGAAGGCATCGATGTGTTGCTTACCGGACACCAGCATCGTCAGCTTACCGCTAATATTCATGGTGTAACCGTCATTCAACCGGGCTTCAGTGGAAATGGTGCGGGGCATGTATCCATTCAGTTGGAACAATCATCGGGCGGCAAGTGGCAGATTACAGACAAGAAGGCTCGGTTGTTACTTCTGGATGAACATCATGAGGTTGAACCTGATGCAACCGTCATGAAACTGACAGATGATCTGGAAACTGAGGCACAAGCATGGCTTGATCAACCCATTGGGCAGGTGGCTGGGGATTTATCCATCACCAATGCTACGGCCCTGCGACTCAAGGCACATCCATTCATTGCTTTTGTACATCAAGTGCAGATGGAAGCGACTGGAGCGCAGCTCTCCAATACCGCCATGCTGAGTGAAGAAGCTCGCGGTTTCGGGAGTCACATCACCGTTCGAGACGTGTTATCCAACTTCATCTATCCTAATACTTTGACGGTGCTGGAGCTGAGTGGTCAGGATATCCGGGAGGCACTGGAACAAACGGCTCGTTACTTTGAAGTGAATGCTTCTGGTGAGGTGGCAGTCAATCCGGCTTATATGGAACCCAAACCCCAACATTATAATTACGATATGTGGGCTGGCATGGAATATGAGCTGGACATCTCCCAACCTGTAGGCAGTCGAGTTGTGAAATTGGAACGTGAGGGCAAGCCAATGGACATGAATGGCATGTACTCTGTGGTGATGAACAGCTACCGCGCTGCTGGCGGCGGGGATTATGCGATGTATCCAGGCAAAAAGGTACTGCACGAAGGTGCCACGGACATGGCCGCACTGGTGGAGGATTACATCCGCAGACACCAGCCGTTAAAAGTGGAGCAGGCGGATAACTGGAAAGTTATTGGAAGTTAAATGAGAAAGAGCGGGTCCTGTGATCAGGATCTGCTCTTTTGTTTTCAACCTATTGCTTACTTGTTCTTATTGAACTATCCTGTCCCGTCTCGTTATCCGACATATTGAAGAATTAACTGATATAAGGCTATGGAAAATCCTAGAATACTTGCTTTCATTTTAGATGGATGATTTCTTTCGCTGCGAATCAAATAAAAGAAAATCACTATAAATCCTAAAGGAATCCATAGCTCAAAGACACCTTTTGTTGTACTTTGAGAATAAATTGGAGTAATGAACGTACTAATCAAAAAATAAAAGAAAACCGTAAAACGTCTTGTTTCTAATTGCTTGCTCCACCTTACTAAAAAGAAAATAATAATGATTGCGATAATCGTAATGTATACAGGGGGTAGAAGAATAGCACCATTTCCAAATCTGAATTCCATTCCGCATTGCCCTCCTCTCTTCTAAGGCATCACTTCATTAGTATGAAGCATATCTTTCCCATAAGAATCATTTTACTTTATTGCTACTTCACTACCCTGTCCATTAAACAAAAAGAAAGCCATAATATAGTCAGAAATAAGGATAACGATTAGAAAAGCAACTAACCAGACCAGAAATAAATTGGCAGTTGCCACAGCCCATTTGTATTTGCCGGAATGATAGAACGCCCAACAAATAAACGAGACTAACACACCAATTGGATACGTAGCCATGAGGCCTGATGTTATAATGTCCAACAATGGGTGATTACTCGACTGACTGTAGACATATGTGTATAGACCCATTATCAATATAAAAGGATACGGCAAAAGCGTAATAGCATAGATGATATTGAAGAAAATAAGCCTGTGTGCGACTTTTTCATTTTTCAATTCACTGTTGACCTCCCTTAAAAAAGAACTTATTCCATTATATCCATCTGCTTACATATCGTCATGGCTCCATTATCCATTTATGCTTCAAACCAATATGCAAAAAAGAGCAGGTAAGGAGCTTCGTGCCCCCAGCCCTGCTCTTTTTTTGTAAAATGAAACCTTCTCACATATTATCCAAAATGGCTATTGCGCCTTTTTACGCAACTGACTGTAATACAACTCGCTGTAGAAACCGCCTTGTTCCAGCAGCGCATCATGCGAGCCTTGCTCCAGTAGATGCCCATCCTTCAGCACCAGAATCCGATCTGCCTGGCGGATCGTGTTCAGCCTGTGGGCAATGACAAAACTCGTTCGTCCTTGCATCAGACGTTGCAGCCCTTCCTGAATTTTGATCTCTGTGACGGTATCAATACTGCTCGTCGCTTCGTCCAGTACGAGTATGGATGGATCGGCCAGAATTGCCCGGGCAATGGCGAGTAATTGCTTCTGACCCTGACTAATGCCGCTTCCGTCGGCCTGGAGCACTTTGTCGTACCCGTCCTTCATTCGCACTATGAAAGAATGGGCATTCGCCAGCCGGGAGGCTGCTTCCACCTCTTCATCCGTCGCATCGAGACGGCCAAACCGAATATTTTCTCGAATCGTACCCTGAAACAGAAATGAATCCTGTAGTACAAATGCCATATGTGACCGTAGATTCTCACGCCGAATGGTGGTCATATCGCGACCATCTACCGTTAATGTGCCACCTGTAGGATCATAGAAACGGGATAACAGCTGAATCAATGTTGTTTTCCCCGCTCCGGTCGGACCTACAAGGGCAATCATCTCACCCGGTTTGGCTTCAAAGCTGATGTCATGCAAAATGTTACGTCCTTCATCGTATCCAAAGGATACTTTGTCGAAACGAACCGCTCCCTCTACCTTGTCCAGAGATACCGCTGCCCCTTCATCCTTCGCTTCCTCATCTTCGTCCAGCACCTCGAATACACGCTCAGCCCCCGCAATCGCGGACAATAACGTATTCCACTGGTTCGCCAGATCATTCAGCGGACGGGTGAATTGACGGGCATATTCCACAAAGATAATAATCACCCCGACCGTAACGGAACCCTGGATCGCCAGAATACCACCGATGCCCGCCACAATCGCAAAGCTCAGGTTATTCAATCCATTCATCAGTTTCGGGATAAAACCGGAGATCGTCTGTGCCCAGAAACCGGAAATCCGGATGCGGGTATTTCGTTCCTCAAAACCGCGAATCACACGCTCCTCTTGGGAGAATGCCTTAATGATCCGCTGCCCGGATAAAGTCTCTTCGATATAACCGTTGAGTTCACCCAGATTACGTTGCCGTTCCTTGAAGAGCGGTCCCGTTCTGCGCGTAATCCAACGCATGCCGATGGCCATCAAAGGCACAACGATAAAGGTAAGCAGGGTCAGCAGCGGACTGAGCCAGAGCATAACCCCAAACGTTCCGAGCAGTGTTAATACACTCGAGAAAATCTGGATGGCCGAGCTGTTCAACGTACCGCTGACATTCTCGATATCATTGGTTACCCGGCTCATAATCTCCCCCTGCTGGCGTTTACCGAAGAATGGAATCGGCAGCTTGTGCAGATGTGAGAACAGATCATACCGCATGCGGAACACGGTTTCCTGTGCAATTTCGATCATCCATATATTTTGTAACCAGGATGTAAGAGAGAACAAAACGTACACTGCGGTTAATCCAATCAGAAACCGAGTCCAGCTTGCCCCGGCTTCACCCGCAATGAAATCATCCACGGCCACCCCTACCATGTAGGGGCCAAGCAAAGCAAGTGCGGAGCTGGCTAACACCATCAACAGTACCATGGACAGCTTAACCTTGCGCCGTGCCAGATAGCTCCAGATACGACCTAGCGTACCGGACCAGTTCTTCGCTCTTGCCTTGGGTTTGCGACCACCACCTGATCGTAACGTCTCCGGATCAATCGGCGGTGGCGGCTGACGGAAAGGCTCAATGAATGCTTTGAACATGCTGTGCACCCTCCCCGTATTGTGATTCATGGATTCGACGATACAGCTCTGACGATTCCATCAGGTCTTCATGTTTTCCTTGCCCAATGAGTTGTCCATCATCAAGCAGCAGAATCAGGTCCGCCGAAGTGGTTGAACTGATCTTCTGGGTGATGATAAACGTGGTACACGACAATTCTTCCAGCGCATCCAGCAGTCTGCCTTCTGTAGCTACATCCAGCGCACTTGTGCTATCGTCCAGAATCAGAATTCTTGGTCTACGTACCAGTGCTCGTGCAATGGAAAGTCGCTGCTTCTGTCCACCGGAGAGATTCACTCCCCGTTGACCGAGCAATGTATCATAACCGTTTGGTAAATTCTCAATCGTTTCATGGATCTGCGCGCGCTTAGCCGCTTCCACGATCTCATCCAAGGTAGCATCTTCCTGACCCCAGGCAATATTCTCCCGTATGGAACCGGTAAACAGGACAACCTCCTGCGGCACATAACCAATCGCTCCACGCAACATGGACAGATCCAGCTCTGATGCATCGGCACCATCAATCCGCACCTTTCCTTGATCCTCTGTGTATAACCGTGGAATGAGCTGTACGAGCGAGGATTTGCCTGAGCCAGTTGCTCCCATAATGGCAATGCGTTCCCCCGCTTTTGCCGAGAATGTGATGTTATCCAGCACTGTAATTTCACTATTCGGATAACTGAAGCCCACACTGCGGAATTCAACCGCTCCCTGCACAGCGCGCTGTTTCTTCGCCGGGTATACAGATTGCGGAAAATGCGAAGATTTCATAGATCCAGCAGATGGTGCAGACGTTGATAACGACTTCGTCTGTTCAGTCTCCGACGTGTCCTCCGTATTAAACACTTCATTCAGCCGTTGCGCCGAAGCGCTTGCTCTCGAGAAGGTTACCAGAATCCATGACAATGCAGACATGGCACCAATTGTGCGAAGCAGATAGTTAATGACAGCGACCACTTCACCCACGGTTGCATTACCCGAGGCGATGTCGACTCGTCCAAACCATAACACGGCGATGATACATACGTTCATCATCAGCAACATGAACGGCATCGTGGTCTCCGTCAGACGCAACGCGGAGATTGTGCCTTTCATCAGCTTGCCGCTGAATCCGGCAAAGCGTTCAATCTCATGGCCCATCCGTACAAAAACACGGATCAGCCGGATGCCTGTCAGATTCTCCTGGATGACTCCATTGACGGCATCCAGTCTACGCTGCACATTGCGGAACAGCAGCGCTGCCTTTTTGATCATCCACACCACAACAATGAGCAGTACAGGCACCATGACAACCAGCAGCAGACCCAACCTCGGGTTCACGATCACTGCCATAATCATGCTACCAATCACCACCAGGGGCACACGTGTCATGAAGCGCAGACTCATAAAGACGGTGTCCTGAACCTGGGTCACGTCCCCCGTTAATCGGGTAATCAGGGACGACGTCGCGAACCGGTTAAAGACGGCATAAGAGAACGTTTGCACTTTCTCATACAACTTCTCCCGCAGATCGTATCCGAACCCCAGACTTGCATGGGATGCAAAGAACGAACTGGCAATTCCGGCAGCAAAAGCCACAACAGCACTAGCAACTAGCACACCGCCCCACAACCAGACGACAGATAAGTCTCCCTGCTGAATCCCGTTATCGATGATCTTGGAGATCAGATAAGGCTGAGCCAGCTCCACCGCAAGCTCAATTAACATCATGACCAGGGCTGCAATCGCGGCAACTCGGTACTTCTTCAAGTAGTACAACAGCTTGATCATAAGCATTCCTCCGGCTCGGAGCACCCTAAACCGATAACACGTTCCAGCTCAGAGCCTCCATTAGACATGTTGTTTTCTCCACAGCGTCCAATATGTAATCATTTCTATGTACACATATGGTTATTATAGCGTATTTTACAATGCCGCTTCTATTCTTATTACCCTACTTTTCCCAATACAATAAACTTCTCTTCATTTTGGCAGTAAAAAAAGGAAGGTCTCCCTTCCCCACACTAGTTAAGTGCTTACAGCTCGCCCGCTCACAGACATATTTCAGGTCAAAAAGAAATGCATATCTGCACTCAGGTCATCTGCCTAACTTTGCAGAAATATAGTTATCTGTTTACATACCAAGCGAGATGTTCACTACCATCTTCTGCGTCCACGATCACCCCGATAGTCATCATTCAACTCTCCCAGGCGATCGTATGTCTCTTTATATATCCGAATCACGGCCTGAACTTTGATAAAATCAGCATCTTCCGGTCCAAGCCCCTCCATAAACATTCTCTGAATGATCTGTTGGAAGAATTGCACTCTGGCCTCAATCTGTTCTCGCTCAAGCTGTAATATGTCTTCGAAACTGTGGTTCCCTATGTAATCCATCAACTCATCATCATGTCTGGAATAATCTGCGTTTCTCCGATCTGCAACCCATTCATCCGGCTCATTGGACTGGAGATTAACACTCGTACGTAGTTGGGATAAAATGATTTTCTCTTTGGCCAGCATGACATGAAAATCTTTGTTACGGAGCAGCTCAGATACAATCAGACTGCACATTTCACGGTTTTGGATCAGTATGCCGTCAAATGGATGCAGTGTCCACTCCCCGTTTGCATAATACAGGTTAAAGTTAAAGAACTCACTGCCATATTTGTATTGAATATTAATCTTGGTCTCATCAATAATCTCGAATGAAAAGTCCAGCATGTTCAGCAAGCTCCTTCGTATAACCCCAGATTTTAGCTTTATTCTATCAAATGAAACAAAGAGACGCACTCGGCGTCCCTCGTAGAAAGATATACATCTAGCAATCTCCTGGCTTATGCAGCGAGTCTCGCCCTATTACCCTAATCCAGGAAAGATCCTAATGCACTGGAATCCGGTTTATTTTTCTCCGGAATGGCAGCAGCTTTTGGCCCTTCCAGACCCAGTCGATCGCTCATTTTAGCGTTAAGGGTTGTCATCTTGTTGGTATAGTCATTACAACTCTCGATGATCCGGCGATTAGACTGCTCGGACAAATCCAGCGCAGACATCAGATCACCCATCGCCTGATTCACGGCTTCAAGGGACATCGCCGGTTTGGACAACAGTTCATTTGTTTTCTCTGTTGTTGTCTTCAACAATCTGGCGTTCTCCTTGAATTGATCTTCAATCGTCTTATTCGTCGCTTCCACAGCAGAAATGACCTTCTCCTGATCATTGAGTGCCATAGCAATCATGGCCGAAACGGTGATCAGATTCGCTGTTTTATCAATGGCATTATTCACTGAATCAATTAACTTGTCATTGTTATCATTAATGATGTCGGTAGCTGCGATCGCCTGATTGTACAGCATGATCATCTCTGTCATGGATTGGGTACGTGTTACCACTTTGCGCAACCCACGCTCCAGATGTGCTTTACGATTCTCGTTCTCCGGCTTGGCGATCTCAGTTTCAAACAATGCTTTCAATTGATTACCAAAGGAAATTTTGGTCTGCAGATTGTAGATCTCCTGAATCGAAGAACGTTTCAATTGACGCATGTTCACGATGCTTTCTTCCAGGTTGTCCTTGCCGTCCCGCAACCCGTTAATGATGGCATCAATGTTCGTGCGAACAGATTGATAACGGTATACGTAGTTTTTCAGCGGGCTTTTACGTAACAACTTCCCGACAAAACTCACATTTTTACTCTGCTGCAAACTCTCGCATTCATCACGGAGCTTCAGGATCATGTTGGATACCTCCGCCCGATTCCCGGACATCAGTTCATTGACTGGACGATCAAGCAGCTTGAGAGTCTGTCCTGCTCTCTCTTGTGTTTTCACGCCCAACTTGCCGATATCATCCATTAAGGTATCCAGATGAGCCGGGTCACTTTGGGACACTTTCTGAATAAGCTGCGTTGCTTCCTGGTTAATCCGTTGCTCATCTTCCTGCTTCAACTGAGCCCATTCCGTTGCCATGCCAATCCCTCCTATAATTCAGAGCTGTTATACCGTTGATGTATTAGTTCCGCTTTGTTCTGGAGCTCCATTAAGTCTTTATGTTCAATCGTTGATACAATATCCGATATCTTGGAATCCACGTCTCGAAGACCATTCAGTAGCATACGCCGATTATTACGTTTGGCTTCTCCACTTAAACGTAGAAATGGATTAATAAACCCGTTCAGGTCTTTCAAAATCAGTCTGCGCACCGTATGGTTGATATCCCCGTTGTTCAGCTCCTGAAGAGAAGGGATCACACGCTGCAAACGGGCAAACAACGCCAGTGATTTCTCCACGATCTCATTATCCAGCTCGTTCTTCTGACCTTCGGAGATGATCATGTCCTCCAGAACCTCCAGGTATTCAATCACCGGATCAAATACAGGATCTGGTTCGGTGCGGGAAGGCTTCGCTTGTTCTGAGCCCGCATGTTGTGCGGGAGTGGAGCTCGAATGAGGCTGTGCCGGAGAAGCTTCTCTTGCCCCTGTTGGCACTGCGCTCGGCGCTTGTCCACCATTCAAGCGGGATGGTTCATTTCCGATATCTGTAATGGGTACAGGGGCTGATGACGAACCCTGGACCTGTGTACGCGGCGTGGAACGTGAAGGAATCAGTCCCCCGACCACAGTTGCCAGTGCCGGAATTGCCCACGTGATGACATCCGGTAGAAAGGGACTCGAGATCGCCGCGAGACCATAACCGACCAATGCGCCTATACCTATCTTCGTTTTCCGTAACATTACTTGTCCTCCTGCCTTAACAACACATAAAGTGCATATTCAAAAAGTCTTGTTTTCAGTACCGAGAAGATGGAATGAAGATAGAAATGGAGTAGCGGAGCGTAGGAAAACTACGTGAGCAACGGACATTTCGGCTGAATTTCATATTCGATGCTGATGATGCCGTAAGGCATTATTCGTAATCAAAAGTGGACTTTTTGAATAACCTCTCATCCGTATTGTAAAAAAACCATCCAGAAGGTGTCAATGTTGAGGGAAATTCTCAGCTAGACGTGATGTACTCCGCTTACCTTCTGAACGTCGATTATAAATGGCTGTTCGATATGACTTCCCAGTATGCCAAACTTCGGATGAAGTGGTCCAATATCATGGCCAAGTGCAGACTTGACCGCCAGATACGGGAAGTTCACGCCCGACAGACAAGACATGTGCAACCCACCCGACATACGCGGATTGATCTCCAGCAGCTTCGGTGTATCCTTGCGATATTTCATCTGTATATTAAAATTATAAGGAATCCGATATACTTCTGCCACATTGCGGGCAATCGCCAGCAATTCCTCGTTTTCTTCGAGCAAGCGCAAACGTCCTCTTTCTTTTCTACGCGGAATAGCCGTTAATAGTTTCCCATTGCGATCCGAAAGACAATCAATGCTGTATTCATATCCTTCCAGTACCTCCATCACCATGACATTGGGAAAGGACGGAGCAGAAGAGAATGCACGCAGGGCATCTTCATATGAAATCGAGTTCAGCGCATACCCGAACAACTCCTGCAACGGATCACGCTCATTGTTAATCACCCGGAATCCCATACCACCCTCACCATTACATGGTTTGAAGCATACATCGTGTCCACGTGCACGCAGCGCCTCATAGGCTTGCTGGAATTGTGCAGCATTATTAACTGTGAAATAATCCGGAATCTCCATAATGCCTTTCTCACGCACCGATTCATAAAATCGGTCTTTCTCCATCAATTGTTCCAGCAATTCCGTGTCCGAGCATACGATAACCCGTGTACCGATCTCTTCGAACAGGGAGATATGTCTGCTGATGTCCAGCATGTTCCAGCGTGGAATAAATACATCAATCTGATAACGGCGGCAAAAGTCGAGGCAAAAATCAACATATTCCCGGCCCGTTACACGCGGTTCAACTTCTGCAACATCACAGCCCTGTAATGCCATGTGTCCCGGATCAGGATGAGTACCGTAGATCTCAAATTCCATGCCGTCCTCATTGTCCCGAATCGCATTCATATAATGATACGTTACAGAGAACCAACGGTTGAAGTAAATCTTCATTTTTTTCATTTATACGGTCTCCCTTATCTCGGCATGGTCTATCCGGGTCTGTTGATCGTTATGAATACGGTGAACGTAATCGAGAATCTCATCTGCTGCAAAAGCACCGAATTGTTTGGTAAATTGATACGGTACCTGCTCAGGTACACGCTGTCTCTCCACATGTAACTCTCCGTGAGACGGAGCAATGGCGTGGTGCGCAAAGTCCAGCAAACAACGATCCAGCAAGGAATCACCCGAAGCAATCACAGGCACATCACCAATGCGTTGCCTAATATGCTCCACTGCAGCTCGTTTGTTCACTGCCGAAGGCACCAGATAGAGCTTCCGCCCCTGAATCGAACTCTCCCATCCAAGTGTCTCTAACACCCGAATCTTGTCGGCAATGCGCTCCATAGGAAGCTTGTCACGTTCGATCAGCAATGCGTAGAACAACTCATCACATAATCGCTGATTAATCACCCATTCCGGACTCAGTACATCGTCAAATAAATCCAGGATCTCTTCGGGAGCAGCTGCCTGCTGACGAAGCAAAGAACGAATATGCAGATTCCATTCATCGTCTACCTGACCGTCAACAATGATGTTGCCACCATTACTCGTCACTGCATATTTCGGGATACATTCGTTCTGAAAAATATGAATACGTCGGTACTGCTCCACGGTACGTGTCGTCACAGGCATAAATACAATGTCTTGTGGCAAAGACTGCAACCGCTCCAGTGCATATGCTGACATAAAAGCAGACAACTTGCCGTTAATCCACTCTGCGGGAACAAGTCCCGGTGTATCTTCGGGAATACGGAGCGCACGACGGGAGTACACCAGCGTCTGGTCCAGATCACTTGCGTAGATCATCATTCTCCTCCACCTCCCAGGGATTGAATAATACCGCAACAGGAATAGGTTAGTCCCGGATATACCTCAACCGGCACATTTCTGTCTCTGGCGAGCATCATGATATGTTGTAAATCCGGATTATCCAGACGGTCCACAAGAATCTTCCAAGGAACACGGCGCAGTAACACCCGGGTTGTTTCTCCGATCCCAGGTTTGATCAGATTGATGTTCGCAATGCCAAAGGATTGCTGGATGGACTCGATATCTTGCCAGCCTTTCCAGGTGATTTCCGAAGTATCCGTAGCATTGTCGTCCGTTTGAATTTCCGCCAGGTCCATCATTTGCGGAAAATGCTGAGCAATAGTATCCACGTATTGGGTCGACACATCCGCAGAGGACCATTCACGATACCATTTGGCCCCGTGAAAATCTGCCGGCCCAATCAGATCATCGCGAAGTACTGTACGGCTAACCAGTCCAGAGACAGTGGAATTCAGACAAGCGCTAGGAATGAGATAATCTTCCCTCGTCCCAAAGGTGCCTGAGCATTGCCCCGGATCTGCCAACACGGCAAGATCATCATCGAGGCTTACACCGTAAGTCCGTTCCATTTGGTCACAGGACTCTTTCAGCACTTTGCGAATAGCCCCTTTTCCTGTCCAACCATCTACAAACTGAATGGCTGTCTCCAGACCATGCTGCTGTAAAATATATAAAATTGCGTTCTCGTCCATACCCTTGCCACGAATAATTGAAATGCTATAATGCGGAATCGTCACTTTGTATTTCAATTCAATATAACGCTTGATCAGGATGCCTACAGGCGTTCCGGCTCGAGCCAGAGATACCAGCACCAGATTCAGTCCCCTGCGCTCTACAATCTTCTCAGCCACAATGGCGGTATGACGTGCGATTCTTGCAGCGGATTGTTCCAGCGTTTGATGAAACAGCTCGATGTATTCTGCTGTGGGCTGATATTCCACGGGCAGCATCTCCGAATAATGAACCCCGGATTGGATCGCCTGCTCCCGTTCACCCGTTCCCTTTTCCAGATCCACATGGCTGATATCCTTCAGTAGGAAAACAACGTCCGATGCAGCATAACTGCCCATCGGTTCGGGAGATTGAATCTCACGTTGTCTGATTAGCTCCAGTGTAGTTAAGTTCATTGCTCGTAGTCCCCTGTCTTCTCTGGCAAACCGCAATATATGATATGAATGTGTCCGCATCCCAACTGACCCAGTACCTTCAACATCGGTTCCATTCGTTCTTCGGACATCTGTCTCTCCAGCAGAACAAAGATTTCATCATATTGTCCCGGGGCAATGTTATAGATAAAGTTACGAACAGAAGCGTCTTCCGGTGAAGCATATCCGGCACCACTACGAACAGCATATGCTGGAGCTGGATGTGTATGGATTGGACTGCGAGTAGTGGATTGATAAAACACACCTTCTCCCATCTCGGCAGCAATACGCATCGGAATGTACATGAACTCCCCTGTTCCCATCACCAACGTCCGTTCTCCCGTACGCTGTGACCGAAGTCGTTCTGCAATCCGGCTAATCTCTTCACGCAATACGTCATTATGTCGGGATTGCATACCAAACCTGCCCGTATGCTGAACGTAGCTCGCTGTGCTACGTTTACCTCCTCCATCCTCCGAAGTGGCATGCAGCTGATCGAAGGCATCTGCAACGGTAGAGGTATGAAGCGTTACGGCAGGATGAGATAGCTGCTCATCTTGCTGTGTTGCTTCCAACTGTGGAGTACCCACCACTTCAATGCGGCCCTTCAACAGGCTTAACGGTGTAATGGTAATTCCAAGTTCAGCTTCCAGTTCGGCAAATCGATTCTCGTCCGCTTCCGTACGCCAGTCCAACAGCGAAGCAATCACATATTGCTTCCGGGGGTATCTGGCCTGAATATCCCGAATGATATTCAACGTCGTTTTGCCCGTCGTAATCTCGTCGTCCACCAGAACAATCGGGCCCTCTCCTGCAAAGGCTTGATGATCCAGCGCATAACAACGATGAGCCATCGCATGGGAATGTTCTTCTTCAAATTGAATATCTGGATGCATCGCTGGAACATATTCGCGAGTGGTGTGAATATAGGAAGCTTGATCAGCAAACATCTCATACATGCTGTGGCCCAGCGCTGTCGCTGTCTCCGCAAAACCAACAAAACGAATCGTTTCCGGCAAGCTCAAGCCTTCTTGCAACAGCATGTTGTACACTTGCCGAGCTTGCTCGGGATCAATCAATCCTTCGACCATTTCACGTTTCCACTCGGTGATCTGATCTTTGGTCTCTTCCGTCTCCTCAGTCAGGTGCTCATATAACAGAACAGCTAATGCTGCACCACTCAGAAGCGAGGTATACGGGTTAACCGGGATGTGCTTGCCCAGCAGTTTGCTTACAAACAGAAATGAACGTTTCTTATTGATGCGTGCAGCCATGGAAAATAGAGATTCTAGTGGAAGTTGCAGCGGGTTATGTGTAACCTGAACGTTCAGACTGAATTGATCAAGAATTGGGAACGTAGTTATGTTGTTGTTCGTGCTTGGGCAAGAGCCCGACAAAATGCTGCTGTTCATGTAACACCCCATATATTTGTGATCGGATTAGAATGCGATTTGCCCAGCTCAAGTGTGGTTTAATCTCATTCATTTTGTTATAGTAATTACTTTTGAACACACCCAGGCTACCGTCATTACGGGCGATGATGTCTTGGGCATCGGAATACTCCTCATGTGTAACAACGTACATCGCTTGTACGGGCTTGATATGAGAAGGATGAATGATCGTTTTGCCTACAATTCCATTTTCCTTGTCCATCATGACTTCACGCATCAATCCATCCATTGTATTCGTAATATATTTCATTCTCAGATGCAGCCCTGATTTGCCTAGGGTTTCTTCAAATGGAGTCTGTCGTAATTGAGGTTTGAACACACGCTCCCGCTGACTGAAATATTCCCAGACAGGACCTGAGATCACATACGGCTTGTCCATTCGTCCAAACAGATTGATAATATCTGAGATGCAGTCACGGATCGTGGCGATATCGTATATGGTCAATTCCGGGCTTCGGCGTAGTCCAAACAGGCTGGAGAAATCGGTCGCACCAATGCGTACATTGAGCACATATTCAACATGTTCATCGAGGATGTTTCGAAGGCCCAGTAAGGTCTCCCAACGTGTCTCGCGATATATAATTGAAGCCGTTTCCAATATAGGCATTCCATAGAGAACGGGATAATGATCCGGTTTCCGTTGATTATACTTGCGGATCTGGTCAAAATAGGCTCTTCCATTGCCCACACAAAACTTGGGCAATGCCACACCTGTCAGCATGGACACCAATTCTCCCAACGTATCAATGAGTCGTTCCAACTGTTGTGGTGAACGTACACGTGCAAACAGAAGAGGCATTTGATCCTGACTCAGCATGCCTGTCTCCATATAAGTCATCAGTTGAGTTAGATGCTGTACCAGACACTGCTCGGCAAACTCCACTTGGTCGTCACCCACAGCATCCTCCAGATCAATAATAATGGTCGTCAGACCTTCATGTTTACCATTCATAATGTCGTCCGCGATATGTGTGCGCGTCGCGGGCATATATAAAGCAGCCCCAACAGCATATGCCAGTAGATCTTTGGAAGTCCGGTGATTGAACGAGACGGGTGAAGAGAAAAATAAAGTATCTTCTTCTTCCGGACTCAAAAAGTTAAAATATTTCAGGTTTGTCTCCTCCTCGCACCTTTGGCAATAGCCAATCTGCAATAGTTGATTCCAGCTGTCGGGGCATAAAAACCAATCCCTCCTTAGTCTGGAGGGATTGATGGTCTATTATCGAGGATAACGTTGGTCAACAGTATCCTTGCAATGGTGCTGACCGATACAGCGTTTATATATTCAATAAATACGAATGATTACTTTCTTCCCGCAACCCACTGCATTCCCCAATCATGAGCCTCGTCCAACGCCTGATGCCCATTATAGAACTGCACGATTCGTTCAATACTGAATGTCTCATTGTTCACATTGCGTAACATCGCGATGCCACACATGCCAAGCGGGCTCCCGTATTCATTCATTCGGACAATGATATCCGGGCCGTCCTTCTGCTGGATAGTTACCACACCGTCTACTTGAGACCAGTTGGCCACACCACCATAAATATAGGTAAATACCAAGATGCGCTCAATTTCCGAGATACGGGCACCATTAATCCGGAGATTCTCTCCCGTCTTAACCGATCCCGTCCGGTCATCCCCATCCAGTGCAATATAAGGGAAACGATTCAGTGAACCAAACGTCTGTCCCAAGGCCTGAATCACATCTCGTGTACCATCCTTCATCTCGAACAGGCAGCCCAAGTCCAGATCCACACTCTTGCTGCGACCAAATAATCCTTTGCTACCCTGTTGATTCCAGTTGAGGTTAATCAGGATTTCACCAAGTCCCCCCGCATTTTTCTTGAGGTTAATGGTGTCGCCCTTCTTCTTCAATTCAATTTTGCTGAAATTGATCGAATTCACAGGAGCAGGCGTCGGTTCTGGTGCGGGTGCTGGGGGTGGTGGAGTCGGTGCAGCTGTCGGGGGAACGGTTGATGTGGTTGGCGCAGCGTCTGATCCACCATCCACATCCACACCAAAGTTAGCACAGAGTGCATTCAAACCTCCTGCAAAACCCGATCCTATTGCATTGAACTTCCATTCTCCGTTATGGCGATACAATTCACCAATGACAATCGCGGTCTCCACTGTAAAACCGCTTCCCAGATCATATCTCATCACTTCCTGACCTGTAGCTGCATTGGCAAACCGTAGAAAACCATGCTGAACCTGTCCAAAATGATGGCGTCGTGCTTCACCGTCATGAATCGTCAGGCTGAAGGCGATTTTCTCAATTCGGGTAGGGATCTTGCCAAGTTCAATGGCGAACTGTTTCTTCTCACCGCTAACCTGCCCACCATCCATATACGTGATAAACGCGGTAGAGGGCTGGTTATAGAAGATAAAATCCTCATCTCCAGCCACTTTATTGTCTGAACCCAGAAGGAATGCTGATGTGTCCAGCTCCACACCCGAGGCTGCCTCCCAACCAATGCCTACCGTTAGACGGGACAAGCCTGGATTGGTTTTGGTCAGATCACTCTTCTGGCCTTTCACGACAGAAATCGCCATAGCAGACTCACCTTTCTTATGCCAAGTTATTGTGCATCCAGTCCGTAATTTTTGCATAAAGCAGATAGTCCACCTGTGAAGCCGCTGCCTACCGCCTGGAATTTCCAGTCCGCACCTGCACGATAAAACTCACAGAACACCACAGCTGTTTCTGTGGAATAGTCCTCTCCGAGGTCGAAACGAAGCACTTCCCGATCACTTGCAGCATCTACAACACGAACAAAAGCATTGGAGACTTGTCCAAAATTCTGCCCTCGTCCATCTCCATCATAGATGGTTACCGTAATACCGATCCGGTGAATGTGCGCAGGGATTTTGCTGAAGTCAACAACAACTTGCTCATCATCGCCGTCACCCTCACCCGTACGATTGTCACCGGTATGTGTCACTGAACCCGCACCGCCGCTTGGATTGTTGTAAAAAACAAAGTCATCCGTACCTTTGGCTTTTCCATCTTCGTACAACAAAAAAGCCGAAGCGTCCAGGTCAAAGTCGACTCCACCACTATATTTGTTTGTATCCCAACCCAAACCAACCACCACACGGGTAAGGCCCGGATTCGTCTTAGTCAGGTCAATACGTTGTCCTTTGGCAAGACTGATCGTCATTTGTTTTTCCACCTTTCCAAGATATGTGATTAAATGAAAAGGAGAACCGCCCAGGAGACGGTTCTTCCCATCCTGTAAGTCGTTCTGTACGTCCTATTGCAAACCGTAATCGCGTGTCAATCCAACCAATCCATCCTGGTAACCACTACCGATGGCACTGAACTTCCACTCGCCGTTATGACGATACAATTCACCAACAACTACACCCGTTTCGATAGAGAAGTCTTCTCCCAGGTCGAAACGAATCAGTTCTTCGTTGTTTGCTTCGTTAACGATTCGCACATAAGCACGGGAGACTTGTCCGAAGTTCTGGCTACGTTCTGTAGCTTCGTAGATCGTAATGGAGAATGCAATTTTCTCTACATTGGCGGGTACGTTAGGCAGGTCGATATTGATCTGCTCATCATCACCATCGCCATCTCCAGTACGGTTGTCACCAGTGTGAACAACAGAACCATTTTCATTTTGTGGATTGTTGAAGAAGATGAAGTTTTTCTCGCCTTCTACTTTACCGTTTGCATTGGCACAGAATACCGATACATCCAGGTCAAAGTCTTTTCCACCATCATACTTATTGGTATCCCAGCCCAAGCCTACTGTGATTTTTGTCAAACCTGGGTTCGTTTTAGTCAGATCGATTTTTTGACCTTTAGAGAGATTAATTGCCATCGTATGATCATCCTCGCTTATTTAAGTGTATTGTAGTTATCGTGACATATGAATATCAGGATTATTGTCGATTTAGGTTAAATCTTGTACTTAGGAGTACCTGCGAGCGAGTTCATTGATATGTACCGCATGGGAACCCTCTCCAATTGCTGAGAATTTCCATTCGCCTCCATGACGATACAATTCCCCACAGATCAACGCTGTTGAACCTGTGTAGTTATCGGATAGATTGAACTTCACGAGCTCACTGGAGTTTTTACCATCCAGAATACGGATATAAGCCTTCTCTATCATGCCAAAATCTTGCTTGCGATTGACACAATCGTAGATATTAACAACGATTAATACTTTATGAACATCAGCAGGAATACGGGACAGATCCATTTTGATCTGTTCATCGTCACCGTCTCCCTGTCCTGTTAAATTGTCACCTGAGTGGATAACCGAACCACATGCACTTTGCTTGTTGTGGAAGCAAACCAGGTTGGAGTCCTTCACCAACTTGCCTTCTTCATTCAACATGATCGCCGATGCATCACAATCGATATCCGCTTGTTTTTTTCTTCCGAAGAACCCTTTGGCAGTTACCGGGTCCCAACCGAGACCAGCAATCACCTGCGTAAGTCCTGCATTGCCTTTGGTTAAATCAATCTTCTGTCCTTTGACCAAGTTAATGCTTGCCACTGATTTTCACCTCCCTTCACATGTAAAATATCTACTCTACTTAGAGATTGAATTCACCCGGGTTCAGTCCAAGTACATTGCAGATCTCGGCAACAACTCTTTTCTCCTGATCATCAAAGTTGCCGTCCGCTGAACCAATTGCACTGCATACGCCCACAATAACGCGTCCTACATCTGGCTTACCTTTAAATTTCCCAATGGCTTTCAGCGCTTCCTGCTTCCCGATCTCTGGAGAGAACTCAAAGTTCGCGACATAATGATTGAAGCGTGTAATCACTTCAGCCATATCGAATACTTTCAATTCCTGACTGAGGTTGATATAACCGGCCATCTTGTTCTTTTCCGCTTCGTCAATGGAACCATCTGCAAAAGCAACCAGTGCACAACCTGCAACCACGGCATCCATAAAATCTTTATTTTTAAACTTTTTGACTTGCTCTTCAAGTCCTTGTTTTGTTGAATTTAACCAACTTTTAAATGAACTCATACTCAACCTCCAATAGTTTCATACATGGTGTTCTTCACTTTTTTTCATGGTTTTCAGTAATTTTCATCCTTACATCATGATTGAATATAAGTTAAATTATTCCTTAACTATACTCTGAAATACGGCAATATTCTACATTAAAAAACAATTAATACCTTATGATACGCATCGTTCTGGATATGGTTTCAAGCGAGAGGCGAGAACTTTCTATTCACTTCATTTTTCAGTCAAATATTCCCCTATTTGAAGCCCAAACATAAAAAGGCTCTGATCAGGGGATCAGAGCGCTTATTTCTACCAACACCAAAATTATAAATTTTATGAATGATTTGAATCCTTGAATTCACTCTGCTTTTTCAAAATCAGCCTGTTGTTGTTCATAGATCTCATAGAAATCGTCCCAGACGAGTACATTATTCTTTTCCTTGCTCCACCAGTCTTTGTACCATACTTCAATCTCCGGGCCACCGCCTTGCTCCCACTTCTGCTGTGCTTCCGTTGCAGCCTGTTCGACTGTATATTTGCTTCCGCCAATGATGGAACGGGTAAAAATATCGTTGATCGCTGTTGTCACATTGGTCAACTTCACCTGAAGTTCCTTCGGTAGCTGCGGCATATGTTCTGAATGGGTAACACCCTCTCCTACCGGAAGATCCGTCATATATACCTCACGCGCTTCCTTGAATAGTCGAAGTCCTTCCTTCTGTGACGGAATCTCTTCGCTGAACAGCATTTCTGTGTACCCGCATTTGCCTTCCTCCAGACGGCTGTACAACATGGCGTAATCCCCTGCCCAGCTGATCTCCTGCTTGTATTTCTCCTGATCCGAGATACGCGGACAGCCTTGATCGTTCAGCGTATAATGCGTGTTTTCAAATCCATTTTTGAAGGTCCGGCCTGACTCTATTTTGGTCAGAAAATCGATATATTGCATAACTGCTTCCGGATTTTTGGCTCGTGCATTCACAGCTGCAGTCATCTGAACCGGGTTATTCCACACCATCGTGTGCTGTCCTACGGACGTGGTTGGCAGAGCGATGACCTTTAATTTGGCCTCAGGAACATTCTGCATCAGTGTATCCAGTTCCTTCGCCGCAAACCCGGTATAATCCGAAGTCATGGCCGCGTACATACCGATTTTGCCATTCAGGAAATCCTGCTTCGCCTTGGCCCCGTCCTTGTCGGTCAGTAAGTCCTTATCTACCACTCCTGCTTCATATAATGCACGTTTGAATGCCGTTGCTTCTTTCATGTTGTTGGGACCAACCACCATCTCCCCGTCCTCCACATTCACCCAGTTGGCGTTGTACATATAGCGAAACAGACCCGCTGTATCGCCGAACTGAAATCCACCGATGCCGTATGTATCCTTAGCTCCGTTTCCATTGGGATCATTCTCCGTGAAGGCCTTGGCTACCGCCAGCATCTCTTCCTCATTGGTCGGTACCTCCAGATTCAACTTTTCCAGCCAGTCTTCCCGTATGAAAAAGCTCGTTAGTGGAAACACCTCGTTCATACGCCCCACTTCATAGAGCTTACCATCGCTTTTAATGCCGGCCTTCTTGAGCTGGGGATATTTCTCCATCAAGGCTTTGTATTCCACACTCGAGTTCTCGATCAACTCATCCAGCGGCATCAGCTGTTTCTGATTAAACAGTGTGTTACGGATCGGCGTACCGAATTCAAAAATGATATCCGGTGCACTGCCAGAAGCGAATAATACGTTAAGTTTGGACTGGGACTCCCATCGGGGAACTGCTGTATATTTTACATTAGCCGGGCCATTCTCGTTGATCCACTTGGACCACATGTTATCTTCGATTGTACCCATGCCGCTTGGGACCGCGCCCCGATCATAGATTGTTGACGTGATGTTCCCCCTGTTGCCTTCGCCTTCCGCCTGTTCGCTACCGTTACCTCCTGTACATCCCGCCAGCAAACCACCGATCAAGCCCAGAACGAGACCCGACTTCATCCATGCCTTCATCGTTAACGCCATAGATAAGACCCTCTTTCTCTCCTGTAATATGAACCCATGCGGGTTAACCCACAGCCTGCTTTAACCTTTAATTGATCCAAGCATGACCCCTTTAACGAAGTACTTCTGCAAGAACGGATACACTGCCAAAATGGGTATGACCATCACAATGACAGCTGCTGCCCGAATGCCTTCCGGGGTCAGATTCGATATCATCGTTGGATCGGTAAAATCCTGTACATTCAGATTGGACATAATCATATTTTGGACAAGCACGGTCATGTTGTATTTGGACGTATCATTGATATAAATCATCACACTCATGAACGAATTCCAGTAACCCACGCCGTAAAAGAGAGCAATAGTCGCCAGCAAAGGTTTGGACAATGGCAACACGATGCGGAACAAAAGCCCCAGTTCACCACAACCATCGATGCGCGCAGCCTCGTCCACTTCCCCTGGCAGATTTTCAAAATAAGATCGCATAATCAGCATGTTGTACGTGCTCACCAGGCCCGGTAGCCAAAGCGCACCGTAACTGTTCACAAGACCGAGATTTTGCACGACCAAATAAGTCGGGATGAGTCCACCGTTAAAAATCATCGTGAACACCATCGCCATCGTAAAGAAGCGCCGATGATAAAAATGTCTACGTGACAGCGGATATGCCGCCATAATCGTCACCGCCATGCTGAGCCCTGTACCGATCAATGTGATCTCCACACTATTCCAGAATGCATTCAGAATCGGCGTTCCGGTAATTAGGCTGTGATAGGAGAACCAGGTGAAATCGACGGGCCATAATCCCACTTGACCTGAAACAACCGCTCTCGCATCACTAAATGACAAGGCAACAATGTTCAGTAAGGGCAGGATACAGCTGACGGCAACCAATGACAACAATACATAATTGATTAAATAAAAGACTTTTTCTCCTTTGGTTTTTCTCATGCCGTTCTCCCTCCCTACCACAAACCTTCGTTAAATCGCCGCGCGATATAATTCGCACTAAAAATGAGGATAAATGCAACCAGTGATTCGAACAATCCCATCGCTGTTGTCAGGCTGAACTGTGCTCCCTGAAGACCGGTGCGGTAGATATAGGTACTGATGACATCCGCTATCTCATTGACATTGGAATTCTGAAGCATATACACCTGGTCGAATCCGACCTCCATCACCCGCCCCATCGATAGAATCAGCAGGAGAATAATGGTGGAGCGTATACCCGGAAGGGTGACATGCCAGATCTGGCGCATTTTGCTGGCCCCATCCATCTGTGCAGCCTCGTATTGGCTCGGATCAATGGTCGTTAGTGCCGCGAGAAAAATGATGGCATTAAAGCCCATGTCCTTCCAGATCCCTGAGCCAACAAACACCGCAACCCACGAACCCTTGTTGTACATGAACGGATAAGGTGCTCCCGTCCAGGCCTCGACCCAGCGATTTACGATCCCATTTTCCAAAGAGAAAACCGTCATGATCATCATCGCAATGATGACCCAGGAAAAGAAGTGTGGCATATAGACCACCGTCTGCACCGTTCGCTTAAAGGCCATGTTTCGCACTTCATTCAGCATAATGGCCAGAATAATTGGAATGGGAAACCCGATAATGATGCTTAACAAACTGAGGAACAAGGTGTTGCGAATAATCTCCACCGTGCGCGGATCACTGAACAGCGTCTGAAAATGCTGAAAGCCCACCCATGGACTGTTCCACAGCCCATCATAGAAGTTGTAATCCTTAAAGGCCATGACCAGCCCTCCGATGGGTGCATAACGAAAGGTAAGGTAGAACATAATCACCGGAACAAACATCAAGATTAACGGTATATTCATCTTGAATCGTCGAAGCCGCTGCTGCCGAATCCGATGCTTCATTTCACTATCCGGTGGTTGTAATCCAGACGGCGGACCTGCGGTCAGTTCCCCCTTCATATCCATCACTCCTCTCTGCTGTTGATGTACTATAGTTGTATTTTAGATAAAAATGTAAGCGTAAACATTTGTTATTTAACGATCCTTTTATAATTTTCTACGCAAAAATAACCCCACATGGTGGGGTTGAACTTGGAAACGAACAGATATTAAGAGGAGGCTTCTCTTTAATTGTGACCCTGCAGCAGTTCAAGGAGGATTGCTACCGGGCACTTTACTTGGCTACTTGCTTGCGATATTCGCGGGGCGATATACCCGTCATCTGTTTGAATACGGTTGTAAAATAACTGGAGTTATCGAACCCGGTCAGTTCCGCGATATCTGCCATGCTCTGCCGAGTGCTGTGCAGCAGCAGCTTCGCCTTATCAATTCGGCGCTTGCTGACATATTGGCTGAAGCCTTGTCCTGTCTCTTTTTTGAACAAATGGCTCAAGTAGTTGGGTGTCACATGAACATGGGTAGCCACGGCCTGCAACGTGCATGTGCTGGAATAGTTCATTTCAATATACTGTATAACTCGTGTAACGACATGATCCTGCTGTTCCTGAGTTAGACGCATCAGCATATCCACCCACTCTTCACTCTTGCATCTGGCCCAAGCGATGACTTCAGGTATGGTATGAATCCAGAGCAGTGGATCTGGGGCAGTTGAGTCCATCCCACCGGATTCCTGAGGCTGAAGCTGTTGTACCAGTAAGTCCGTCATGACCTTCATAAGCATATGAATCTCCGCTTTGCCTTGTGACAAGCTCATCCCGGACGCTTCTTCCAGCAACACCTCGATCCGATTCATTATCGATCCGAATTGATGATGGAGCAGCAACAAAGTCAGTTCCTCTCGCAGTCGCTCGGTACGGTCCACCTGGCTGTATTGTTCCCTGATCCGAATGTCGGACTGTTTTCGGCGATATCGTTCATGTGCCTTTTGTAACACCTGACATGCTTCATCGAGCGAAAACGGCTTTAACAAAAATTCAATTGCTCCATACCGGATAGCACGCTGTGCATATTCGAACTCACGATAACCTGTCAAAATGATAATCATAATGTCCAGTCCACTCTCGTGTATGCGTTCGGCCAAATCTAGACCATCCATCACAGGCATGTTGATATCCGTAATGATCAGATCGGGTGTGCAGCTGTGTACAGCCTGTATCGCTTCTTCTCCATCGGCCGCTTCCCCGACAACCTCCCAACCGAGGGGGTTATTGCGAACCAGATGAATCAGACCCTGACGAAATAATGCTTCATCATCCACTACAAGCATACGTCCATTCAACAGAACCTACTCCTCTCAGTCACCTGAATTTCCCGGCATAAGTCCTCACCGATCTGATAAGGCAAACGAAGACGTACTAGCGTACCCTTTCCCATAGTCGACTCGATCTGTACACCGTAGGGTTCACCGTGAATCAACTCAATTCTTCGAAGTACACTCCGCATGCCAATGTGCTGACGTTCCTCACCCGCATGTGCCACTGGCGTCATAATGTGTTCAATGACCGATGCGTGCATGCCGCAGCCGTTATCTGAAATTTCAATGATAAGCAGATCCAGCTCTCCTTCATGCCCGTTTTGCCGCGAGCCACGAATCTCCAGATGACGGTTGTTCCTTTTGTCCGAGAAGGCATGAACAAAAACATTCTCCACGATGGGCTGAAGCAACAGTCGGATCACCTGACAGCGAAGCAATTCAGCAGGAACGGCAATTTCAATCGACAAGGCTTCCTGATACCGGGCCTGCTGAATCTGCAGGTAGTGATCTATTTGCTTCATCTCATCCTGCACGGTCGTCAGTTGCTGCACGGGTTCCAGCGTATACTGCAGCATCTCGGACAAGGCAGTGACCAGGCGAGCCGATTTCTCATCGCCAAGCATATAGAACTTCCAGAAAAACATGCTCAGCGTGTTATACAGAAAATGGGGATTCAGCTGGGCCTGAATAGCTTTGAGTTCAGCTTCTTTTTCACTGAGTTCGCGCTCGTACACTTCATGTATAAGCGTATCAATCCGGGAAGCCATTGCATTGAATCGTTCACCGATAAAACCGAGCTCATCCCGTGTCTCGATCCGAACCCGTGTATCGAACTGTCCATCACGCACTCTTTTCATCGCGTTGACCAGACTCGCAAGTGGACGCAACAGTCTGCCGCTAATTATGGTAATGATGAACCAGGAGCATAATATGCTGGCTACCGCAGAGAACACAGCAACTTTGACAATGATCTTTCCCTTGTTCTGAATCTGAGCGAGTGAGACTTTGCTAACCAAGGTGAAGCCCGCTTTGTCTGACGTTTGCTTCGTATACAATTGGGTTGTTCCCTGCTCGTCCCTGATCTCCGTCGCCCCTAGGCTTAGCTCGGTAAGTGGTGGTGGATCCGCATCCTGATTATGAAAGGCATAAAGAAGCTCACCATCTGCGTCAAACAAGTAGACAGCAACTTCCTCATTCAGTCGCAGATCTTTGAGATACGATTCGAACAACGAGGTGTTAAACAGAATTAACATGACGCCATAAGTCTCCAGATCAACAGACCGCATTAATCGTCCCGCCAGAATCCAATTGGTTTGTTCCTCCTGCAAGAAAGCATCCGGCCCCAAACGATTCCAACCATATTCGCCGCCCGTTCCTTCCAGTCTATGAACCATCTCTGCCAGATAGGAAGGATCCATCTGTTGAAATGAGCCGGCAAAGGCACCGAGATTAAATATGTTTTCCTTCAGGTCATATATGCGGAGCCCCATGATCTCCGGTGCATCCAGCCTTACCTGATACAACTGATCATCCAGTTCATCTTCCAGCTTCATCTGATCATAGGACGAGATGCCAGAGGTCTGTGCTTTGATGGCATTTTTTACGGAGGGATTCAGTGTGATATAATCGGTGACTTTATACATGTCGTGTACCCTGGAATCCAGACGTGCAAGAATCTGCTCTGCGGTAAGACTATACTGGCGACTGACCTCTTCATTGAACAGATCGATATGGATGCGATAGGTGATCAACCCTGTGATTCCGGAGATTAAGACCGTTGCGGTAGATAAAAACAAGATTAGCTTCGTTTTAAATTTAAAGCGTTTACAAAAGTTCATCCACCACATCTTTCACACACCTCACCTATATTCCGGACATGTCTGACTCCTAAAAACATATCATACACCTATTGGAAAAAACCAGAAAAACCCTGACCCCGCTTCAATCGGTAGTCAGAGTTTGAAGGCATGTGATCCAGACCTGTTACCGGGATGATCCAGATTAACTCTGGATCACGGCATTTTTATTCCCCGTAAATCTCTTTGATCCGTTCATCCTCATTGGTAGACAATAGAACATTAAGCAACCCCATGGCATTATTGGCATCGGTTCTCGTCGTCTTGTACATCTCGGCAAACGCCGCTTCATCCTGCTCCGGGTCCATCGCAGCAAGCTTGCCCCATGACGTGCGGGCTTTGTCGTATAACGTACTCAACGTAATGTCACGTGGATGCTGTGCAACAGGTGCCATCGATTCAAATTTCGCTGTGACCCTGAAGAAATCCTTGGAATCCTGGAACGATGTACTGCTGTAGTCCTTATTTTTCATCGCATCTTCGGTAATTAGCAGCCCTTCACGCGCGATAAACAGCGTTTTCACCATGGCACGCTCCAGATTGGTTGCTTCTCCCCAAGTTATATAAGATTCGTCAGGTGCTTGTACGGTTGTAAAAAAAGGAAAGGCATCATCAATCAACTGCTGCGAATCAGAGTGAATTGGCACCCCTGCATTCATGTCCACAACGGCATCGCTGTAGTTGGCTACATTAATATTTTTGGAACCTTCCTCACTGACCCGACGCACCGGATAATCATTCAGAGGGATACGGATATAACCAAGTTTATCCGCATACTGCTGCTTCAACTCTTCCAGTGTGGAGTCCTTTCCAATCTTGCCGTCGTCGGCTGAAGAAGATTCTTCTGTAGCTGAACCTGTCTGCTCACTCCCATTCGAATCGGTTGCTGCGGTTTCTGTTACGGCAGCATTCGAGCTGCTTGTTTCTGATGAAGCAACTTCTGTACTGGAAGCAGACTCCGGCGATGACGTCTCTTTCGCTCCGCCACCACAAGCTGTCAGAATCGCTGCCAAACCAAGCATAACTGTGAACGTCTTTATCGTATAATTCCATTTCATGTATAATCTTCCCCTATCCTATGTATATTCCTGAGAACCATTAACCTCTGCTTCAAGACTTGAACACCCGCTTACAAAAATATCCTTTCATATAACATGCTTGATTCACACAATTGGACATGCTCTACATTCTATCATAAGTTAAAAATCGGTTGTATACGACGATATACCTGTGTCTAAAGCCTTTTACTACTCGTACATTAACTACCACCGCAACACAAAAACACTGCCGCCCGTATGGACAACAGTGTTCGTGAAGGGTAATTATTTGATCCCTTTTGCCTTCTCCATATGCTCTGACCGAATCTGAGGATCGGTGGAATTGACCGATGATAACAGAGCGTAGATCGCCTGAATATCCTTCTCTTGAAATACGGTTTCGGGAACCTCACTCTCAAGTCGTTCTGTCTTGCGCTGAATCGTTTCCACCAATTCATGATCGTAGATGATCAGTTCATCCGAATTCACATACCTCACAGCAGGATCAACACTGATGCGGCAACGGTTGGTGAAGGTCACCATGGAGACGAGACGTACTCTTTTGTAGTCTCCGAGGTGCGCATGGATGGCTTCCACATGTGCACGATGCTGCATAAGCGGATTGTACATTTTGACCCGACTGCTGCTGACTGACCAATTGGCCTCTCTTCTTCCGCCGCGAATCTCACCTGTTGTCAGATTTCGGGTTTCGATCACAAAGATTGCCCGCGGACCGATTACGACATGATCAATCTGCGAATAACCGGAGCGTGACTTCGGATTGGTAACGAGCAGGTCGTTCAGCACTTTATATTGACTTGGAAGACCGATCAGCTGATCTGCTGTACTAGGTTCCTCCGGCTGGCGTGTCCAATCCCCTTCCGCCTTTTTCTTGCGCTTACTACGGACCATACGCGGGGGAATGGTTGTCGTCGATGGTAACGCTGAAGCGGAGGCTGTAATCTGGTTCGCAAGCTCTGGTTGTGTCTTGAACAGAGACAGGATTTTCTTGAACATGGGCAAGCTCCGTTCTATTATAGTGTGGGTTACGGGTGACCATTACAGGAGGAATAACATCCTTTGACACATTCATTATGTAAACTTCTATTACTTATGTCGGATAAAGCGGGGTAAAAATAAAGGGAAAACGATCAAAATCTCTCCAATACGCAAAGTACATATGAACATTTAACCAATTCCGTGACTTTAGACGCATAAACAAACCGCAAAATTAAAAAAAACAGCGCAACCCTTTCCTGAATAGAAAAAGAATACGCTGCTGTTCTCTTGGATGTTAAGCCTGAAGATAATAGGTGTAGAGCACCTGAGTACCCTTCTCTTCCAGACCATTATTCGCTATTTCCTGATACAGGGATTCAGCCAGAGCCAAACCAGGCGTTTTCATGCCCATCGCTTTTGCTGACTCCAGTGCAATTCCCATGTCTTTGATAAAATGTTTCACATAGAATCCAGGCTCATAATCGCCTGCGATCATGCGCGGACCGAGATTGCTGAGAGACCAGCTTCCGGCTGCACCGGTAGCAATGCTCTTCAGCACGGTCTCCGCGTCCAGACCAGACGTCTTGGCATAGGCGAGTGCTTCACACACGCCCATCATGCCAGAGGCAATGGCAATCTGGTTGCACATTTTGGTATGCTGCCCGGCTCCCGCCTTGCCTTGCAGCACAATGTTGGTGCCCATCTGCTCAAACAGCGGACGCACGGCTTCAAAGGCCTCCGAACTACCTCCAACCATAATGGACAGCTTCGCGTTCTGCGCTCCGATATCACCGCCCGATACAGGCGCGTCCAGTGCATGCAGTCCTTTGGCTTCCGCAGCTTCAAAGATTCGTGCAGCCAGTAACGGACTGGATGTTGTCATATCAATCAGATATGACCCTGGTTTGGCATTGGCTACGAGACCATCCTCACCGAGATAAATCTCCTCGACATCCTTCGGATACCCCACCATTGTGATGATGACATCACACGTGGCAGCCAGTTTGCCTGGTGTGTCATGCCATACGGCACCTTCCTTCACCAATGCTTCCGCTTTGGCAGCAGTTCGCGTGTACACATGCAGCGGATATCCCGCTTGCTGGATGTGCCCAGCCATGCTTTTACCCATCACGCCTGTACCAATAAAGCCAACTTTCGTCTCTCCAGGTGCCTTCGTTGTATTTGTCATCGCAGGTTTCCTCCCTATTTCTCTATGCTTCGCTCAGTGCTTGTCTTCGACATTGCTATATCTGTATGTTAAAGCTTTCTGCTTAGTCCGTCCATATCGGTTGCAACTTTCTGTGAAAAAATCTGAAAAAGGAATCAACTTCCTGTATGCTGTACAACCTAACGGAAACTTCCTTCATTGGAAAGGAGGATTCGCATGAGTCGTGAGAAAGGTCAAATTACCATCTGGTTGTCCTTTTCCATCATTTTATTAAGTGCCGGACTGGTCTGCCATGTCTTGTCCATCCCAGCAATTCTCGAAGCAGGCGGCAGAGACGGATGGTTGTCTGTCGTGGCGGCAGGACCTTTTTTCATGCTGTTTCTATGTATGATGTATATCATCATTCGGCGAGTACGTGGACAGCGATTAACAGATTGGATTACGCGAGAATTCGGACCGATTCCTTCCTGGATCTTCCGGATCTCCGCTTCCATTCTACTGTTCACGCTTGGCACACATACGCTGTATGAGACAACTAACTGGACCGTGTCCACATATCTTCAATTCACGCCACCTTACGTTCTGGCTGGTGGCGGAGCACTGGTTGCCGCGTGGGCAGCGGCTAAAGGCATACGCTCCATTGCGATGACTTCCAGTCTGCTGCTGCCATTTGTAATTTTACTTGGTTATTTTGTAATGTCCGCCAATATGAAATACAAAGACTACAGTCTATTGTTCCCGATTATGGAGAACGGCATGGGTCCCGTATGGCGGGGCATGATCTACTCTCTTGCCGGGCTTATGGAAATCTGGATTCTTATGTTGTTCCAACATGAAGTCAAAGGCAAAATTCGTTGGTGGCATGTTTTGATCCTCGGCGTGTTTATGCTCAGTATGGCGATCGGTCCCACGATCGGAGCCATCGTCGAGTTTGGTCCAGAAGAAGCAGCAAAACAACGAAACAGTCCCTATGAGCAATGGAAACTTGTGAATATCGGCAAGCTGCTGCAACACGTTGATTTTTTGTCCATCTATCAATGGCTTAGTGGTTCCTTCGCAAGGGTCGCTATATCTATGTATCTCATCGTGGATCTGCTGAATTTCCGCAGACCGAAGAAACGATATATCGCGATTCTCACCATCACCGTCATCATGAGCTTTATGGCGATGCAATGGTGGCGCATTGATTACGTCGACTATTACGTAGATCATATTCAGTTCCCGGTCATGCTGGCCTATGTCTCAATCGTTACCGTGATATTAACCATTGCCGCATTAATCCACAAAAAGGACAAGGAGGCTCCCAAACGTGCCGATCTCAACCCAGCCCAAGAATAATCGTGAAGTTGAACCGTTCCGAATGAACGAGCATAACCTGAACACCTTTTTTGCGGGATCTGATGATGTCATCATCAATAGTCACATGTTCGGAGAACCTCCGATGCAACTCCTTATGACCTATTGCAGCGGTATGGTGGATAGTGAAGCGATCTACGATATTATTCTCCCGGAACTCAAACGAACATATGAAGATACACACTTTATCCGTACATCCGACATTGAAAAATGCATCAGCCTGGATTGGACCCGAATGGATCTGCAAGATCCGGCATTTGGAACAGAACTGATGTCTCTCCGTGTTTTTGAAGGCCATATGCTAATCTGTATACCATCTCTTCAAGCCATGTGGAGTATTGATATATCTAACATCCCTACTCGAACACCGGAGGAATCGACCACCGAAGTTTCGATCCGCGGGGCAAGAGATGGGTTCATTGAACCCCTTGCCGTCAATGTTGCCTTGATACGCACCCGTCTGCGTACGAACCAACTTGCCTGCAATATCGAACTGATCGGTACACGTTCTGCAACCAAGGTGGCATTGATGTATATCAAAAATATCGCCAATCCGGAGCTGATCGAAGACGTCCAGGATCGGTTGCGTAAGATTGAGATCGAACGAATCTTGACCGCCAATGAACTGGAAGAATTGCTGTCACCTTCGAAAATCACTTTGTTTCCCGTCACCCATTATACGGGCAGGCCTGACTTTGCTGCAGAATGTCTCCTGAACGGACGTTTTATCCTCATTGTCGACGGCAATCCCAGCGCCATTATTGGGCCAGTCAATCTGTTTCTTTTGCTCAAATCACCGGAAGATGCCAGCTTTCCCTTCTTAGCTGTCAACGTAGGGCGGATGCTGCGCTTTCTTGGCCTGATGATCACCGTGTTCCTGCCCGGATTCTATATTGCGCTGACTTCATTTCATATGGATCAGATTCCTTTCCCACTGGTTGCCACGATATCGGTAGGACGTATGGGACTGCCAATGGAATCGGGAGTGGAGATGTTTCTCATTATGCTGCTCATGGAGCTGTTCCGAGAGGCGGGGGTACGTCTACCAAGTGCCATCGGCCAGACATTAACTGTGGTTGGAGGTCTGATCATAGGGGATTCCGCCATTCGAGCCGGCATGGTCTCTCCCCTCATGATTGTCATCATCGCAGTTACCGTCGTAGCTGGAGCAACCATTGTGAATCAGGTTATGACCAGTTCTGTGCTGATCCTGCGCTTCCTTTGTTTTGTCCTGGGAGCTTCCCTCGGCATCTTTGGGTTCATCCTGTCGTTGATTCTGTTCCTCATCTACCTGACCGATCTCAAATCATTTGGCATTCCGTATCTCACGCCGTTAACACCGCTTCATTTTAAACAAGCGATAGCTTCATTATTCAAACTGCCAAAAGGGTTGGGTAAACGCAGACCCGTCTATCTTGAGACTCAAGAACCGCGTAAGAAAGGAAACGGAAGATGAAGCGTTTGTTGCGGAGATGTACGCTGGGTCTGTTAAGCCTATCGATGTGCGTGATGACAAGTGGATGCTGGAGTGCCTTTGAGATCCAACAGGTGGACTACGCCAAAGCCTTTGGCATTGATTACAAAGACGGGATGTATCACCTGTATGTACAAACGCTGGATTTTGCCAGTGTCGCCAAAAGTGAGAGTTCAACCAAAAGTGCAGATACGCCACCTGTATGGGTCGGACATGCCGAAGGGAAAACCATGAGTCTGGCGCTGAACGAACTGTTTCGTACAGCTCAATTACACATGGCTTGGGGGCATGTGACAGCCATCGTTATGGCGGAAGGTGTGCTCACCAGCAAACATATCAAAGAAGTGTTCGATATGCTGGGACGGTTCCCAGAATCCCGTTATACGACCTGGGTCTACGGAACCCGCGAACCACTGGAGAAAATTCTCAGTGCAACGTCCATCTATAATATGTCGCCCTTGGATAGCATTCTTCATAATCCGCTCCCGACTTATCTGGAAGAATCGTTGTATCCGCCCGTGCTTAGCTTCAAGCTCATTGCAACGCATAATGATCCGGCTACCACGACGTATCTGCCCAGTATTGCATTGAACAATTCCCAATGGGCCGAGAACGAGAAGAAAAAGGATTTATTTCTAATCGAGGGGGCCTTTTTCGAAAAGACAGGTGTTGACTTTGAATACCTTCCACGCAGTCAGCTTCCCGGTTATCACTGGCTGATCAAGGACATGCGGCGTGCTCCCTTGCTTGTGCAGAAGGATGGAACGATCTATGGGGCACTCAGTGTAGGTTTACCAAAGATCAAAATCAAGCCTGTCATTCAGGGTGAAGAGGTCAAGTTTAATATTGACGCCCAATACCTAACTGCCCTGTATGAATATCTGGTGCCCACCTCTTATGAGGAGATGATCCAGATTAGTGAAGTGAAGTTGCGAGAGCAGATTATGCAGACCTATCGTCACGGCCTTGAGCGTGGTGTGGATATTTACGGCCTTCAGGAGAAACTGTATCGCAAAAATCCGAAGCTCTGGCGTAAGTTATCAAACAATGGCAGCAAGATGATGCTTACCGAAGACTCGATCCAGGATCTGAAAATCCATCTCACCATCCCGTATACAGGGAAATATAAAAGAAAAGTGTAGTATGACTCGAAACACCCCTTGCCCGTCTGATACGACGGATGAGGGGTGTTTGTGTTGATGAAGGATATATTTCGTTTGCAGTTCGGATTAGGTGGACCTAGGACTGCGAAGTTTCCATTCCATCAGCCAGCTTATAAATATGGAGAATGACAGACCGAACAGCAGAATCGGAACGTTATAAAACAAGGTGTTCGTGTACTGGTTCAGCCAACCAAAACGGTACACGGCCGAATCCGGATCATTCGTAAATCCGTTGAGCTGGAGGCGTAGGTCATTGATGGTGTGTAGCTCCCAAGCGACAGACAACACACACAGCAAGAGAGCCGCGAAGGGTACACAGGCATGTATCTTCCCTCCCCAGCGCTGACGCTGATCGTACAACCACCATTTGGATAGAAACATCGTCCAGATACAGAGAATGAGAAAGGTCAGAAGAGATGGAGCTAACACCAGAAGTCCCAGGTTACCGTTACCAGATACCCCTCTACCCGGCTCATGCTGGAAGGTTAATCCACGTACAGCACCGATCATGAGTACGTTCCAGATGAGGAAAATGAGGTAAGGCTTGTTGATCCTTTTTAAGCGACTCATATACTACCTCCTAATCCTTGTACGTCCGCCTATTCTAAATTGATTTTCACTTTTTATAATAATCCATTACCCGCAACCGCGTAGTCAGGATTAAGGTCTGAGGAATAAGCACGAAGACAATGTACATAAGTACAATTAACCATAGATGCGCGGCAAAATTCTCCGCACCGAATGATGGTTCCGGGCGCTCAATCCAATACCACCAGCACGGGATGGCAATAAACCATGTTAGTCCTGTCGAAACGAACATGTCTTTTACATCGCTCCACAGAAAGCAGAACACCGCGACGAACAAAATAGGACCTGTCCAAGAATCCAATATTGGTCCCCAGCTCTGAAAGACAAAGATAATGGCAGGATAAAGAAGGTTGATGGTCCAGCGCCATATGTTATTAGTATAAAGATTCATAAAGCTTCTCACCTCATTACTACCGTTGCAATTGTACTAGCAGAAAAATTAGAATAAAAGTGTCGTTAGAGTTTATCACCAAAAAGGAGAATGAAAGCTTGATCAAAACAAAACTTATGGCTCTATACTTACTTGTTTTTACACTTGCAATCGGAGGATGTTCTAGCCTGTCCACATCAGATAAGCAAATCATTCTTGAAAAAGCTACACCCGTCAGCATCCAATACATTAAGGAGTATTATGACGCAGACTTTGTCATCACGAGTCATGATATTGACGACCCTTCAGTCCATTCCCGCTTGTACCTATATGGTCATGTAACAGGTCACGAAGATGAGCATATTACCGTTTCATATAACTATGACACAGTTGAAGTCATCAGTGTGACAGGACCGGGTTGGTTCATCGATAGCCGCAATCCCAAAAAATAAGATCCGGCTACACTGCAATGATACATACAGTTAGCTCGTTCTTTGCCTTTGTTAATTATGGGAAAGAAATGAACAGATGAAGCATGATTTTGGATAATATAGCTCATACTACCTTCAGGAAATTATTGAAGGAGTGACAGCATGAGGTTAAAAAGTATCATCGCCGTTGGAGCCGTGTTAACCTGCTCATCTCTGTTATGGGGCTGTGGCAATGGCACTGCGAATAATACTTCCCAGCAACAGAATGACACCGTTCGATCGGAGAGTTGGAGCGATCCCAAACGACTGGAAGCTTCCCATTTGGAGGCGCTTGAGCGTATGGAGAAAGATCACATCCACCGAATGGTTTCGCTTAGCGCAAGTACAGATGGAGACAAGGTGATGACCACACTTGAACGATCGAGCCAAAAGTTGGAGGAGATGAGACCCCTCGCTGAGATGCTCCAGTACGAAGGCCATCCCGCATTATTACAGCGAATTCAGGAGATGTCTGGTGATATCCAAGGTTCCAAATCGGTCATTGCTGAGATGAAAAATTTGCCTCAGGACGGTAAAATTAAGATCCAGTCTGAGAACTCCGATTCTTTGCATCACATCAGCAGCTTCCACGATTACCACCAGTATATCCAAGAGAAAATTCAAACTTTGAACAAGAATAATACTGATTTACACTAATTAGTAATAGCTGCTTGCGCAAGTGACTTCAATCGATACAATTGTATGAACGAAGCAACAATAGTTAGGTGGGAAGATTACTTCCTATCTGACTATTTACGCGTGAGCAGATATAGACAATCACTGTATCCTGCTGCGATTTCTTTGATCCTCTCTGTCCGCTTCCTCCATCTTGCGAATGTATTGCTTCAATTCCTCCTTATGAGCTTCAAGTTCACTTAATCTAACAGCAGCACCTTCAACAAAAGACTGCATCTTGAAAGTTAGCACCGATGCTGATGTCCCTACCCAATCCTGCTGCAACCTTCCATGAATCGTACGCATCTTCTGTTCCTGTTGTATAAGCCGTTGCTGCAATTGTTCGCATTGTTGAACGGCTCTTCGTAAATCCGACAGGGATACGGATATTCTGCCCATGTCCAGTTTCCTCCTGTTAATCTATCTATATAAATTCCATTATTATTTTTACTGATCGGCGATTACGAAATCCTCTCTCTTTCGTTCAATATAATCTGCAATCTCACTTATGGATTCCTGGTACCAACGGTTAATTTGTTGCAAAGTAGCTGTTGCATTATAAGCAATAGGTGTAAAAGACTGACTTTCGCTCGTTGCTATATGGGTCTGGAACATCTGAATAGAAGCTTGTGCATCGTTGGAAAATCCGCTCAAACTCAGTCTCATTTCTCGAGCAGACTGCGCTAATTCTTCCGGTGTTAATTGAATCTTACCGCCACCAGAACTACCTACTCCAGATATAAACGAAGCTACTGCACCAGACATCACATTAGAGAACACAGCCATTGCTTTCTGATGTGCAGTCCATCTTGGAGAAATATCAAGCGTCTCTCCCGTACTCCGATCGATTAACGGGCCAATTAAGTTGCCCTCCTTATCAAACTCATATTGCTTCATGGAGTGGTACCCCTTGCCTTCGTCCTTGGAGAAGGAATCCAATAATCTAACGATATTTCCAATGTACAGCTTATCTAAATCTACATCTATTCCAACGTCATGAACCAACATCGGGGAGCCTGCACCGAGAGGTTGAAAAGGGACCTTTAACTGTAATTGAAACTTCCAGTTCTGATACATTGCATTAGCGGTATCAAAATCCTGTCCCTTGTACACCGTAAGTCCAACGTGCCTGTCATATTCACTTACTCCGCCAGCTCCTACAGAATCACTCGGATGAACCACATTAACCATTTTGTTGTCAAAGTGACCTTCATTCACCTTAGCCAAACTTATATCATCCAGCAGATTCATTACACTTGGAGCACTATACGTCATACCAGATACATCATGACGAGCAGCTACATATTGAGCTAAACCACCGCCAAGAGAATGGCCTGTTAGCGAAATATCTGAATCAGGATAAGCCTTCTGTACAGCCTCATACAATTCTTCAGCTTGATGAAACTGATTGTTTTCCCAACTTGAATTATCCATCATGAGTTTGAATGGACTATTTTTGAAGATATTATGACGCTCTGGGTCGGTTATGGAATCTTCAAGCTTTCTCGTTCTTCCTCCTACGACATCAAAAGCATCTGTCTCCCAATCCGCGAATATATCTGTCAACTTCCCTTCTGGTTCAGTTCCTCGATAACCGATGACAATCTGATCTGTAAGATCATTCTTTAAAACAACTGCGTCGAACCCAGACCTTCTATGCAATCTTGCTCCATCTGGCTCAATCACTTTCCAATTAGCCGAATCCAATGTATCAGGGTAATCTCCTTCATTCAAATTAAGATAGGCCAGTTCCGAAATTTCCTTATATGTTTTATCAGTTATATAGGTATCCATAAAAACTCCTCTCTGTTTACTGAACTAAAAAGTTAAAGTATATTTATAAAGTGTTAAGTTCACATATATAGGAGGTTGAAGAATATTTTTAAAAATATTCAATTTGTATCTATTCTACTTATAATCTTAGCCCTTATATTGGGAGGATGTAATTCTATGCCGAATCAAGACAAAATTATTGAAGAAGCAACTCAAGTGGGTCATCAATACTTTATTGATCACTATAATACTGAAGTGGAATTCACTGATCATAAATTTATGCCAAAAGATCTTAGTCACAATATCAGTTTGAGTGGTCATGTTAAAAATAATAAAGAAACCGAAATCACCATCCTCATTGATTATGACACGTTTGAAGTTCAAACAGCCGTTGTACCGAAAGAGTTACTTGACCAAAAAATCAAGTAAGTTCCAACAAGGAGTAGTAGATATGCTTATTATTAAATATCGTACACCTCTAACCCTATTAATATTGATTAGTATAAGTATCACTGTATTTTGCGGTTGCATGTTCAACCAGCAAAAAGAAATTGTACAAAAAGCCGAGATCGCAAGCCTAACTTATTTTAAAGAAACCTATGGAATTGATGTTGAGTTTACAGGCCACAAGTTCATTCCGTCTGACTTGTCTCATACGGTGTCACTGACAGGGTATGTAAAAGGAAATAAGACCCAAGAAATATTCTCAATGGTGGATTATGATACTTATGAAGTCAAAACAGGCTCAGTGCCCGAAGACATCAAACCTCTTAAGTAGTTTATAAGAAATATTAACTTTCAAAACTTTAGGGCCTTGTACAGATACATGGCTCTTTCATATGTAATAATAGGGATTTCATAGCCTAATCTCATCCTCTTTTTTCCAAAGAAGTAGAATCATTATAGTCCATCTTCTGTTAATCGTGTATACGACATATAAGAAATGAGCACAAAGTCTTTATAAATTTCAGGCATTAAATCTTACACATTATTAGTTATAGGACGTTGTTACCAGAATAATTTCAGCAATTTGCATAAATATGTGAAAGTAATGGTTTATAATTTTTTCAGGCAGCGACGCTTCATATACATCTTTACACTCGTCACTGCCTATACACTCATAATGCTAGCTCCTCACTCGAATCAGATACGTGAAATATGAAGCCCTCCTGATTCATCAATTGGATTACGAGCAGCAGACACAGTAATTCACTTTACACCACCACAGTCAGCGCCTGGCTTTCACACTTTTTCCTCTTCTTTACAGCTTCATTCCACCCACAACGATACCCAGATGAACATGCTAAATAACAAGACTGGTGCAAGTGCGCCTGTGGCTAATATGATCCAAAGTGTCGCGGGCTTGATCCTTTGGCAGTATGCATCGACCTTGCACATCCGATCTTTGCGCCACTTGGCGAACCTTAGCTGTTTTATCATCCGATTCAGAATGATTTGCCGCTGCTCGCCCTCTTCGAATTCATCGATCGCACGCCGCATCTCCTCGTATAATTGAGCCTCTTCCTGCCCAGCCACTGTAGGTGTAATCATCTGATCCTTCCTCCCATGAGAACATTATTGAGATACAGCCTCTCACCTAATCGAACCATCATTAATACGCCTGTATTCTAGTCACTACCAACCTAACTAAACCACTACTTAAATAACACATTACTGACCTTAAAAGTTTGAAGTCTTTTCAAAAAATGAACAGGCCAAAAAGCCCGAGCTTAGCCCGGACTTCGTAGAAACATGTTAGAACTATTTATCTGAGTGCTTTTAGCCTGCGTTAGAGATTAATGCATTCAGACATACTGCGCCTTGTGCACGCACATTAACAACAATAATTGGCGTGTCCAACATGTCGTGCATCCAGGACATATACTCTTCCACTTTTTCGTTCGGAAGAATTGTAAGAATAACCCCTGCGAATCCACCACCATGAATACGACAAGCGCCGTCACCCAGGTTTTGCAGATAATTCTCGGTCAGTGCCAGCGCGATGCCAATCTCTTGCTCCTTCACAGCACCACTCTGATACACATTCTGCAGCCACTTCCATGATGAGTTACCGGATGCTGTAATCAGTTTCAGGAAATCAGCAAAACGTCCATCCCGCAACGCCTGAACCTGACCATCGACACGATTGTTTTCCTCCAGGAAATGAAGCGCGCGCAGCACGGCACGATCCCCAGCCGCTTCACGAACCTTTTTGAGATTGGAGTAGATTGCGTCTGCCGTAATTTCCCGAACATACTCACTGCCCAGCGCCTGAGCAACCGCTCTCATCTCATTGGGCACAGCCGCGTAATCTTCCGTCAGATCGGCGTGGTTGCCACCTGTATTCACAATGACCAATGAGTAACCAATCTGTTGGAAATCCCACTGAACTGGCTCGATAACCGGCTGTGCTGGATTTTCAAAGTCAATAGAAATGAGCCCGCCGTATGCACAAGCCATCTGATCCAGCAGACCGGAAGGTTTATTCCAATAATGGTTCTCCGCATACTGACCGATTTTGGCCAAAGTAACAACATCCATTGTTCCATCATTATAGAAGTGATTCAAAATCGTACAGATCAACATCTCGAATGACGCCGAGGAACTCACCCCAGATGCCGAGAACACGTTACTTGACAGGTACGCCTGAAAGCCACCTACTTTATATCCGAATTCTCCAAATCCCGCAGCCATACCGCGAATCAATGCTGTTGTGCCATCGTCTTCCGTATTTGGCGTGAGGTCCGTGAGATCGATTACATATTTCTTGTCATAGCCTTCTGAGTAAAAGGTAATAACCGACTCCGCAGTTGGTGCTGCCACTGCAATCGTATCCAGCGTGATGCTGCCCGCCAGCACTTTCCCATGGTTATGATCCGTGTGATTGCCCCCAATCTCACTGCGTCCTGACGCGCTGAACAGTTTGCTTCCTTCTTGCGCGCCAAAGTACTCTTGGAACGTTGCGTTCAGCTTCGTGTAACGTGCAGTCTGTTCCTCTACTTGTGATTGTCCATACATTTGGGCAAGCAACGCTTGGCCCTCCGTGGATTGGATCAGATTCAATGGTTGTGTCGTCATTAATAATCCTCCTATGGATGTGCAGCTTTTATTTTTGGGCTGTTGGTGAACATGGTTGTCGCATCTGTTTCATGCCTTATTCCTCTCCCATTATCTCAGCTTCACAGCGGAAAAGGTAGGGTAGAATTGAAAGTTTGTAAGCGTTTTGTGAAGTTATTTATTGTAAAAATAGGATTGAAAACCATTTTGCAATAACTTACATTGTTATTAAGTGAAAACACATTATTTCCCAATCTTATTATAGCTATGCTTTACATCTTATTGGTGGAGGGAACGATGAAAATTAAGTCGAACTATACCAAGTTATTCGGTGCATTTTCGCTTACATTTTTGGGTGATGGACTTACGCTTGCTGCGGTTCCTTGGCTCATATCCACTCTTACAAGCGATACGCTGTATGCCTCTGTCACCATGACGGCACTTCGTTTACCATGGCTTCTCTTCAGTCTGCCCGTGGGTGTTCTCATCGACCGTTACTCACGCAAACATATGCTGATTTGGGCTGGCTTTACACGAATGATTCTTCTGCTCGCTCTGACGTTATGTATCTGGGGAGGATGGGTGAGCATTCCGATTCTGGCTCTGTTCATGTTCGGGATCGGCCTTAGCCGGGTGGTATTCGACAGTACGGTGCAGACGGTGATTCCTCAACTGGTAGATGAGAGTAAGTTGGAAAAAGCCAATGGGCAGTTCACCGCCGGACAGTTAATCACAAGTGATATTCTGGGCGTTGCGCTGGGAGGGTTCATCATCACCCTGCATATTGTTTTTCCTTTTGCCATAGACGCCGTAACGGCTGTTATTGCTCTGCTCTTTTTAATCAGTATGAAGGGAAACTTCTACCCGGGGGATACCGAAACAACTAGGAAGGAAGTTCGCCCGATGAATAATTGGAAACGCGAGATGTGGTCCGGTATTCGATATGTCTATCATGATCGTTTTCTCCGCGGATTAGCCATTCTGTCTGTCACAATTACGCTGATGTATTCCGTCATCCTGGCTACTCAGATCTTCTTTGTACGAGATGTGCTTCAGTTGGATGCTTTTGCATTCGGTATGCTCATCTCCATCGCAACCATCGGCAGCATTGTAGGCAGTCAGGCTGTTGCATATATGCGCAAGAAATGGAGCACAAAACAATTAATTATCTCCTCCATTCTGTGCATGGGAATCATCTACGGTATGGTGGGTCTAACCACTAATGCATATATGGTAGGTGGACTGTATTTCTGTGCTGCTTTTTTCATCATTGTCTACAATGTTACCCGTTCCTCCATCCTGCAACGTTCCGTTCCTAATGAGATGCTTGGCAGGGTGGGAAGCGTGTTTCGCTTTCTATCCTTTGGCATTAGTGCCATCGGTACGCTTCTCGGTGGGCTATTGGTGCGGATCAGTGAAACGACGTTCGATCGCGTCTTCTCGCTGCAACTCCCTTATCTCTTGTTAAGCCTAATCTATATCCTGTCTGGTCTGGTATTTACCATGAAGATGAAGAGTCATTCAGAGAACCAGCAGCGCAACATCAACGCTTGACTGTAAGAATTGATGAACTCACTATTATTTCCGGCAAGGGAAGCTATTTCACAGTAACAAAATAATCCCGGACGCATGATGCATCCGGGTGATCAGTTCATCTGCCAAGTGATCTGTAATGAGTTGCGTTTAACATTAAGCTTAATCGACATCGATCAGATACACCCGTTCCTGGAATCCACCACGCTCCTCGGCTTTGTCTGCCCGCAGCTTGTCTAGCTGTGCCGCATTGGCACCGTGTACCTCCGCCAGCGCTCGAATGACTTCCAGAATGTCTGCCAGTTCTTCCAACGCTTCTTGATCGTTTCCTGCACTCATGTATTCTTCGGACTCTTCACTCAACTTCGTTCTTAACTCCTGCTTATACTCCTTTGGGTCCAGAATACGTGTGCGGCATTCCTTACCACTGGATGTGATAATATGCGGAATCTTGTCCCGTACCAATTTGTTGTATGTAGGCATGTGGTATAACATCCTTTCTGCTTTGGAGGTTTTCCAGCTTTTCGACATAATATCCTTTTTTTTCATTATTCCACTTGCCATGGAGGGCGATGGGTTGATTTTGTAAAGTGGTTGGGATGGAATGAGGAGATAAAAATAACCCATGACTACTCGTATTCGAGTTGAAATGGGCTTTCTGCCATTATTAATGTCTAATTGTTCTGCATCAAACTCTGGTTCAGAAGGATCTAAGCCAACAGTTTTGAGACAATAACATTCGTATCCATCATTTCTTTATCAATCTCGACCAAGCAAGTGTCATCATCCATAGCTGGTTCATAACCGATTCTAACTTTCTCAATTGCATACTTCTTCTTAATATCAAGAATATACTCTATTAACTTATGAGCTTTTAACATTGTCTCTGATTTTTCTCCGCTGAACAACTCCTCTTCAGGAAAATTCATAACGATATCTCCAGATTCCTCATCGAATGAAATTACAATCATCACGTCGTTATAGGTATGACCTAGGTTAAGCTGAGATAATAATATATTCCCCGTTCCCTTAGGAGAAAGAATCTCTTCAAGGCTCTCTATTTGCTGAAATTCAATATCGTTTTCACTACGGTTATCATAAAAGTGAGAACTTTTGATCCGATCCACCTGAATGTTCAAATCATTTTTAATGAATTGATCCAGGCTGTTTTTGCTAAACTCAATTAAAATCATTTCCAAGCGTTCCATAGCCAAACCTTCTTACATCATATAATTCTATCCTAATGTTTTTAATTCGGTATTGTAGGTAGGTATAGTTGTTTATGTTTCAAGTCGAACCATTGCTCAATATGGTCACATAACACTGGAATGTCGTGAATCGCTTGCTCACAGATTTCTTTATATGAATCTTGAAGCACTTCCTCAATTTCCAAATTCACCTGATATGCTTCCGTTTGTTTTGCATGGTAAACATCTGCCGGCTCAATAACGTAATTTTGGTTTTTGGTTAACGGACTTACATGAATCGTCCACTCAAGGTTACCCTTGAAGTACTGAATACATTGCTTTAATTGCTCGTACACCTAATCAGCGTTGTGGAATCTAAAATAAAAACCCGCAGGACGCTCATAGATCCGATCCGGATTATACATCTCTGTTCTATTCCATTCGTACGACCCTAATTTGGCCAATGTATACGCCATGAGTTCCAGCATAAACACCTCTTCCTTGCTTTTTAGATAAATACTTTTTGACACGATACCCACCTCACTTGAGAGTACGAATCATGGGCTGTTGATATTATGTCTCATTATTACTCAAATCGAATCGGGATTAACATAACACCATTCGGAATGAATTGTATTTTTCAGAATTTTCTCCAGATCAGATAAGGTATAGACCCAGTCTTCCTCCATCCATACCACCATCTGAGGGTGTCTCGCAAGAAAATGATATAAAAAGGTTAGCGTAACCTCTTCATTTTGATAAACTTCATCTATAATCAGCGTGTTAAAATATACTCTCCCATCATCTCTCCATTCCAATTCTCTATATTGATATTGAACAGGTTCATCATATACATCGACTCTGATGTTATTCTTTTGCTCACTACGGCCCAACTCTTCTTTGTCTGAATGAGTAATTCCCAAGGAGCAATGTTTCATGTTCAGTTCTGAATCTGTATCTTCACCTCCAAAAACTAAAGTTAATTTTGCTTCCAGACAAGCTTCTTGTATATCCTGGATCAAACGCGCAATGGGAATATTACTATTTTCTTCTACTAAAACAAAAGCAGATGCCATTACTTCAGTACCTCCCTTAATTCTTCTAACGAGTTAACCACTTTGACGCCCTTGCTCCTTATATATTCGATTTTCTCAGATGCAATTCGCCCCGTATTTTCTAGTGGCGCGTCTATATATAAAATAACTTCCTTCTTCTTGTAATTGAAAAACTCTTTATTATTTGTATCCACTAATCTATCTATTTGGTCTGTTTTCACTGCTCCCGCTGACTTTTTCACTTCAATAATTTGTGAGTTCGTTACAACATCCAAATCCGTAACTCTTAATTTATTTTCTACATTTTTAATTTCCACCCCAAATCCAGTTACCCCGACATGCCGATCTACAAATTCGCCAACTTTTCCTTCAACAACTTTCCCTGTGTCTCGGCTATGTTTTGCAGCTTCTATAGCATTGGTAATATTTTTGGGATTGTGCTCTACCCAAACGATTTTGTTTCCAGCTAGGTTAGTATACTCTACTTCTAATCCTTTGTTCGTTTTGCTGACCATTGGGTTATCGTGCAATATTTTGGTTTGAAGGTGACTAGGCGTTACTTTTCTATCTTTCGGTAATCTTAATCCCTCTTTCGGTAATCTTAATCCCTCTTTCGGAACCTTATAACCCTTATTAAACGTTCCAGTAAACGCCAACACGAGCTTAGCAGTCTGTAAACCTCCTATAGCAACTGCTGCTTGCCATGCAGGTATCGATTCTCCAGTTACGGGATGATGACCTTCCTTAAATGCGCTGATCTGTTCATCATATATATCCCCACCACTAGACACCGGTTGCTTCGGCCCAGCTCTCATTTCCTCATAGGTGCCACCATTTTCCCAATACTTAACAAACTCCTTTTGCCCTGGCATCCCATCCTCTGCTTCACTGGCAGGCATGTTAACTCCAAACAAAGGGTTATATACCATTCGTCGTTGCTCTTCTGGGTTACCTGTATTATGGTTCATCATTGTATGGGCAGCAATCTGTCCAGCAACGGCTCCCAAGCTCACCTGTTCCTGATCCGCTTGTTCGAATCTCTCGGCAATCGCGAACAGATCTTGGGATGACTTAACCATACTTTCCAGTGCTCGATCCAGTACAGGACGTGACTGCTGAAAATCATAAAAAAATTGTTCCTGCGATGCTCCCGCCCACTGAGACTGGATAAATCCGATCCGTGCGGTCAGGTCATTACGTATCCCCTCCAACTGTTGCCTACCCTGCTCGATCTGCTTGGATACATGCAGCAGTTGCTCTGGTGTCACTTTAATTGTACTCATAGTATTCTCCGCCGTTAGAATTAGGATTTTACAATGTTAGCAGAAGTTTGTTGCAAATACATCCATCCATTATCCTGATTTTCCCTTTCCCAAATAAATAGCTTTCAGTACTTATAATCCTTCAGTCCCATTCCACATGAAAAGAACCTACAGATCATCATGATACGCCTTATATCAAAAAAACTTTGTTGAATTATCATTCAATCGAGTGGCTAACTCCTCCAATATGTCTTCTGTTCGTTGAAAAAGCTTTTCGATGTTATCAAGGTCTAAATATTGATCCTCTTGACGTTCCTCTAAAGATGACATATGTTGCATCGTGCCGATGAACAAAGCGACATCCAATCCGGGTTCAGTGTCCGTATGCACTAGAGGCAAGATTTCGTTCATGGTGAGTTCTTTGGGTGGATGAACTGAATGATACTTATGGGTATAAAGCGCCTTAATCATGGAGGCTAGAGCCCAATCACATAGAATTAGGCAGGCTTTAAACTGATTGTGATTACGCATGATGGTGGCAAGTTTGAGATGATACTTAGCATGTTGGTGATAGGCCATTATTGTGGTACGTAGCATATGGTAAGCAGGAATGTGTTTGGACCTAGGTTGTGTGGAGATATCATGGTCTTGCAAACGTGGGGTAAAATCTACTTGGTGATTACAATGTGCTTCGGTTATGGACCAATTTCTTGCCATTGTCATCCCTCCAAAGAGTTAATACCAATATTATACAACAAAATGATACTTATAGTAATCAAATTATAAAAATTGTATTATTCATTTGGTGTTTACCTTGAAGAAACTTGTCTACACTTTTGAACATAGAGAGGTGAATACCATGAACGAAGACAGAGAAGTTTTGAAGCTGGTCGGAGCCAGAATTCGCGCACTACGCAAAGACAGAGGGTATTCACAGGAATCCCTCGGAGAAAAAGGTGGATTTCATTTTTCATACATAGGACAGATTGAACGTGGTGAAAAGAACGTTTCTTTGGTGAACCTGGCAAAGATCGCTGAGTCACTTGAAGTAAACTTAATACAGCTTTTCGCTTATGTAGACGAGGATTTTCATTTCACAGAGTCAGAAGTAGTTATACAGGAGATTTTAGAAATGTTAAGAGATGCCTCCCCTGACAGTATTCAACTAACCAAAAATGTGATACGTGAAATATTAAAGTGATCTTGAACATAAAAATAACAAAGACAAGGCAGCTTACAAGCTGCTTCGCCTTTGTTTCTCCGTCATTTTATTGAGGTCATTCAGATAGCTTTCGTTTTTCTACAAGTAGGGTAGCTGCTACATCCCCAAAATTCCACCCCATCTTTATTCTTACGTTTAACCATTACAGCACCACAACTACATTTGATTTCTATCTATTTTTTAATGTTTAAAGTTAAAGTCCCAACTAGATAAAGTCATCCCAACTATCTACAGGTTCGTACTCAATATGAATTTGTTTAGTTCTATACAAACGACTATTTACCCATGAAGCCTTCTCTTGATTAAATAAACAATAATTTTTCCCATTTCCTAATGCACTACCGTATGCCAGACCTTCATAATTAAGATGTTTTGCTAACTCAGCAACATATTGGGTAGGTATATAATTAAAATATTTTGTTTCCTCTTCCACAGGCTTAGAGAGTTCCATATTTACTTTATTGGTTAATGAATAAAGCTGATATTGCTTAAAAAGTGTCTCGCCATAGAATGTATTGTTATTGAATGAAGAGATACGGATATTATCTTCAATTTTCACAGTAGCAACGGAAACTTCTTTTCCTTTATAGGGTCTTACTTCTGCAATTGCAGTTTCTAAGTTTTCGGCTAAATATAGATAGGGGATTCCCTTTGGATTGATTCTTCCCTCAGAAGCTAAGTGTTTGGGTGGATTCATGATTTGGTCGCGTTCATATGGTGCACTGCCATGCTTATTTACTGACTTACCAAGTCTCGCACGAAAAAGGGTCTCTTCTCCATTTAACTGCATTTCATTGGTTTGGAGTATTTCAATTAGAGATTCCTTTAAGTTAGCGTCAATTCCGAAACCAAACCGATTACCATGTTTAATATTTTCTTTGAAGCTATTCCAAGTGTTAATTATATCGTCCTCTAACTTGACGCTAAATTTCCCATTCAGCAATTCTCTACCTATGGATTCGCGAAATAATTCGTATAATAGTTCTTTCGCAACTGTTGATGATAGAGCTATACTTAATAGGTCGATTTGTTTAGTAAAGAACCTTTCTAGTTCAAAGCCTGAATCATTTGCTCTAAATTTATCCCCAAAAATGGACATATTTCGAGCAAAAAAGCTATCTTGAACATCAATTGTTCGAACGCCTTGAGATGTACAAAATGAACAGTTATCAACTGTCCCCTTTTCTTGAATATATTTTTTAAAGGGTTTGTAGTTAAAACAATTTTCACAGCAAACTTTCATCAAAATATTCCTCCTGAAGAAGTAAATGGAATAACAACTAACAGGTATACTATAACACATAGGTCAACACTTCCACCTGCTCATCCAGTTGCAATTCGTTGTACTCTTCTTCCCCCAGTGTACCTTTGAGAGTAGCAATAATCTCATTACACGTTCGGATCTGCGCCAACACTGCCGTCTTATCTTCCGTCTGTTCCCGCACAATCTTGAGCGCTCGTCGGGTCACCGCCGCCAAATACGTAGACAGCAGTTTACGTGCTTCCTCTGCATCCAGCTTCTCGGTTCCAATGTTATACACAATCCGGGTCCAGCGCCGAAATCTCCTGTCTGGTGATGGTGTTAATAAGCTGTTCATATATGCCTTGTTTCATGAATGTACCTCGTGTGGGTGTAGGATGGTTGTGGATATGTAGGTGATATCAGCTAATGATTTGGAATAGGTAAAATGTTCTCTACTCTATTATCGTCCAGTATGGGGATATTTTCATTAGTTGTTCGAGTATAAGAGAAAGGAGCACTCACTATCGCCTCTGAACGTCAGGAGTACCCCACTTTGGGTATGAGCTATTATGAAATTAACATTATCAATCTGCTTCCTGCCCAAAGTAAGTACCCAACTTGAATCGTGACATATATGATGTATTCCATAGTCCTTAGTTTCCTTTGCCTTTTGATTTTACGTAACTCTAGAAAGTAAAAAAAGGCACCAATGAGTAAAAGAATCACTGCTAATTCATTAATTATTTCTAGGATGGATATGCTCCTCATCTCCTTTCATACCAAAGAACCTCTTACATTTATTAGACATCAATCACACTCATAATTATCATTCGTACCTTGGATTTAATGCGTCTCTCCAAACGTCATCACCAACGAAATCTACATTATTCTCTTGAAAATAATTTCGGGTCTCTTGCTCCAGATCATTCAAGATTTGGGGCCAATCATTTTCGTTAGTCTCCTTGGATTCAAAATCCCCAACAATGTTCAGCCATCGCTGGTTTAACTGCTGATACTCCTCGATCCTGGCTTTAAGTTCAGGTGTTACAGGATAACTGGTTACATCCAGCCTCTCGAACGTCATTCGCATACGTTGAAGTGTAGTGGGTAATATGTCACCTAGACCTAGATCGTTTGTGAATAAAGCTGGGGGTTTTACCAGCCAGTTGGCTTCTTCGCTGAAACTTAGATTCATCAAGTTATACTTATCCATAATCTGCGTCATATCTGTAAAGTTGTAATAGAGCTGGCTGCCTTGTTCTCCATCCTCAACCATCTCGTTTGTTATTTTCATATTCTTGAGTATTCGGTTAAACAACATATCATTATTGATAATCGCACTCTTCAGATCAACGAGATCTTGGCGAACATTCATCGTTAGATACTGTTCATACATTCTTTTCTCCTTATATTGGCTATAAGTTAGAATAAGTAAGAATACAAATCCAATGCAGCATCCAATCAATAAAAGTTGCTTTTTTAGTATCATGACAAGCTTTTCTCCTAATAATTTATAGTAAGAAGCACCTCTACGTTTGTGTGGTAGAAGTGCCTTTAAGTAGTATCATTATTTCATTCTAAGTAGTGGAGTAAAACCATCTAGAATAATTCTCCACCCTCATAACTTATACAATCTTTTCGCTACACCACTTTGGATTGTACGGCCTTTGACTTAATCTCAAGATATCGTCAGCTGCGTAATACCACTCAGCATCATCAAACCATAAGTAATCTTCCCTATTAAGTTGAAAATACTCTACTACAAACCTATAAATAAATTCATATTCATGATTAATATTCACAATATCCACTGCCCAAAAATAATCTGTTGATTGGGTGAGCCATGTAAAACTATCATATGAATCTTCGACAACTTTATTAACGTTAAAAGTGAAGTATCTAATAGTTTCTTCATCATCAGTATTTAAAAGGGTCTCCTCATTTACTTCAGATAGTGTGCCTTCTGCAGATTGAAAGTTGTTATCTGGATCAAGATCAACTGATAAATGAAAACAATACATATTTGCTCTCTGTGCTGCATGCTTAAAGTTCTCAAGAGTCTGCTCCGGAGAATAATTTGAGATTTTTTTTAGAATGATTACTGAACTCATTTACTTATAACCTCCTTCAATTCGTCTAATGAGCTAATTAATTTTATATTCTGATCTTTTAATTTTTCAACTAAATCAGACTGAGTTTTATTTTTTACAGTTACATCTTCGATGTAATAAATAACTTCTCGATTGTCATAGTTAAAATAATTTTTATTTGATGGATTGATCAACTTATCCAGTTGTTTTTCATCTAAGGCACTTAAAGACTTCTTAACCTCAATAATATGCGATTCTGTCAGAATATCGATATCTCCTGCTTTTAATTTATTTTGCAATTTCAACTCTATACCTGTACCTTCTAATCTACCAGTCTCTCTTATTGTCTCTGCCACTCGCTCCTCTAAAATATCACCAGTTTTTGAGCTTCTCAAATTTTTTTCGATAATTGCATCTATATCCTTAGGACCTTGATTAGTCCAAGATATTTCATTCCCGAATGAATTTGTGTATGTGGTTTTAGTGCCTTCCGTTCTTAGCCTTCCATCATGGTTCAGACTATTTCCCTCACTCTTCTCCTTCTTACCTTCCACTGCTCCACCCGATTCATGGTGATCCTTCGAGTGCAAGGCTTTGCCAAAGAGAATATAGGAGAAAGCCTGGCCTAACATGGCACCTTTATAATAACCCGACTTATCCTCATCGAGCTGCTTCTTCTGCTCATCCACAAACTGCTCGATGTCAGACCTTGCCGTTCCTGTGCCCCAAGCCGCATCCCATGCAAATCCAATACCCCGCCCAACGTCTACAACTTTGCCTACGGTCATGGCATAGGCCAGACTGGTTAATGTACTAAACGGATTATAAATGAACGATTCTGCCATCTCACCAAGTCCCGTAACGGTGTCACCAATTGCTTTATCGACCAGTCCGGTGCCGAAGCTTGGCTTTAGTTCTTCTGGGATGTACAATGCCACCTCACCTGAGCCGTCCGTTGTTCTGAAGTTCATTGCGATAAACGTAAACTCTTTCTGGATTTCGTCCAACAGCCCGAGTGTAGTCGGGAACACTTCTTTTGCCTGCATAAAATCCCAGAAGAAACGTTCTCCGGTCACACCCGACCAATCGGATTGCAACATATAGATGGATTTTTCCAGTTCCCAGATCATTCTCTCCAGTTCCTGTTTTTTCTGCTGGACCAACCGGGCTTTTTCCTCCAATAGATCGGGATGTACCTCGATTCGCTGCATTCCCTTTTCACCGCCAACCTGAACGTAGTTTATGTACCTAAATTTTAACAAGTGAGAGTGAGGATTGGAATCAAACGGAAGGATCATTTACTCAGAGGTTATCCGGTAGTTCGGCAACATCCTTGGGTAACTATTTCTGCACATTAATGCATGGATAAATGCCGTTGAGTCGACTGGGTATCTTGTACAAAAAGAACGACTTCTATCTCAGATAGAAGTCGCACAAGATAACGTTACAGCATGATTACATCTTCATTAAGATACTACAAATTGTACGACAATTGGAGTCCCTGCATTTAATGCATCTCCACCGGGAATTGTAATTGTAGTCGTGGTAGCCGAGGATGTATCTGCTGTTTGCATAAGGCCATTAATATAAAGATTGTAATAGTTGAACGTGCCTGGAAATGCCGTTGCAGCTACACCCGCGTCATTTGTAAAAGCTGTCGCAGCAATCGCAAACGTTGCTCCAGTCCCGGTTCCATCACCAATGGTTGCAGCAAATCTCAAACTGTTCTGAAAGGGTGTCACAAGTGGCATGTTTCTCACCTCCTACCTAACATAGTATATGTGGTAGGTTTGGGAGTAGTGAAGGCAAAGGAACCGGTAAATTAAACCAATTTTAACCATTTATGATATTGGTTGTTATTATAATTATCTCGATAGTAATAGGTGTCCCTGCAAAGATCACACCGTTTTGGGACGAAAAAGACAACCTATTCGCACTTACACTGTATGAGTTTCCTGGTTGAACGATTCCGTTGATATAAAGATTGTTAAAGCTGTTAAGTCCAATCCCGCCAAATTGGGTTATGCTGTCGCCATCGTCATTAGTGAATGCTATGGCAGGAATTATAACTGAGACCGACAAATCCAGATCGGTATCCGGAAAATAGAAGTAACGGTTTGCCGTAGGAATGATTTCAATTCCGGGTATGGTGCCCGGCGGACCTTGCTCACCTGGGGGACCCGTTGGTCCTTGCACTCCGGGAGTTCCCGGCTGACCCGGCTCACCTTGAGGGCCCGCGGGACCCTGCGCTCCGGGAGTTCCCGGTTGGCCCGGCTCACCTTGAGGGCCTGCGGGACCCAGCGCTCCTGGAGCTCCCGGTTGACCCGGTTCACCTTGAGGGCCTTCGGGTCCCAGCGCTCCGGGAGCTCCCGGTTGACCCGGTTCACCTTGAGAGCCTGCGGGGCCCTGCGCTCCGGGAACTCCCGGTTGACCCGGCTCGCCGTGAGAACCTGCGGGACCGTGTGCTCCAGGAATTCCCGGTTGACCCGGCTCGCCGTGAGATCCGGCGGGGCCCTGTACACCTGCCACACCTTGCATTCCAGGGCGACTCACAGTCTCCAATTCATGTTGTCTCAATGGAGTGAGCAGTGGGCCAGGCTCATAACATACCTGGTTGTTGCCTGCCCCTCTCGGTAATGCAATGACTTTTTTGTCACGGGCCATTTTCTGCGATCTTACTGGACGCTTCAGGGAGCAGCGTTTTCTCCGATAAGATCTTCGGATAATATGGCATTTCTTTCGTTTTCCCAAGTGTTTGTTTCTGCATTTCGACGTAGAACGACTGGGCCTCAATTTGTTGAGGGTGGCTGTCCTCTTGTTCAGATACTTCAAAATGGTCATCTCCTTAGGCCAAGGCACACAGTATATATGCCCTATACTATGTCCTTAGCACATTCGGAGAGTGTGCGAATAACTATGAGGGAAGCCCAATAAAAAAGACAAGAGTCCTTCTATAGTTGTCCTTTGTCTTGCCAGCAGGGCCTCGCAGATCATATTTTATGTTTAACTCAGACGATCAATGGGAGCAAACTTCTTTTTAGTAGACTCTTACCTCTTCTTAAAATGCTGAACGATCTCTTCCGGTTCCTGCGTCTCCAATGTGATCTGGCCTTTCTGGAATAGGATCATGTATGGATATGATTTCAGACCAAAAATCTTCTCATAATTAAACTTATTTTCATCACGGACATTATAAAAGGTTACGTTAGTTATTGGGCCTTCTGCCCTCAAATTCTCGTTATTCACTTCATTTAATTGCGTCTGTAACTCAACAATAAATGGTCGCTCCGAAGGTCGGTCGGTAAATACAATGAGTGATGCATCATTCCTCTGAAACTGAGTTAGTTGTTCTATGGCTTTCTCTCTATTGTCCTGACCACATCCTGTTAATAGGAGTATTAATATACATAACATCCAGAACCTCTTCATTAAATCCCTCCTCCAGAATATGATATAATTGGTTATTAATGATCAACTGCACTTCAATACATTTTTTCTCTGAAAGGAGCACTCACATTGAACAAAAAGAATATTATCATTGCTCTCATTATTGGTCTTGTCATATTGCTACTTCCGCTTGTACTTTATTTTTTTGTTACTAATAAGGTAGAATCCGCACTTCCCGATTCAAACATCCCAACTCAAACCAAAACTGTAGAAGGGCTTACCATCACCCTGCTTAATGAAAACTATACAGATCATGAAGTGAAGTTGGGTTATGAGATTCAGGGCGATGAAGTAGTCTGAGAATGATTTAACAGACGCGTTTTATAATAAAGAGTCCAATGCTTTGTACAGATAAAATCCCGATTTTCCACCTTTTATATAACTACAAAAACCTGCACAGCCAGCCTCGGCTTCACAGTTTTTATTAAGAAATTGCATGTGGATACATCTCATTTAAAGCTTAGGCATCCAAAAGGGGTTCTCTTCCTTCTCACAACCAGTTAAGACGTAAAAAATACGTCCCTGCTCACTCTTCATCGTCCTGATCCCTTTGCAGGTGTCGGTCTTCATTCCGTGTTTGGAGCCATAGAGATCCCTTGAGTTATCGTAAGTCGATTGAATAGCTGAGCCATCGTATATCAATTCCTGGATAATAGCCCCACCTTCAATGGTATACATCGTTACACGAACCTGATCCTGCTGTTTTTTCTTCACATTTTTCATAAATGTGTCCCACTTATCTTCGTTCCGTATGTCTCCATGAAGCACAACCACATCCCCGCTTTGCTCCGCTTGCTCTGGATTATGGGGCTCAATAATTTCTGGAAAAGCTTGCGTAATTCCGGAAGCATCCGTTGTTGGATCATTTGCTTCACAAGCAGTTAACAGCATTAAAGCTAACGATAGGATAAGCATACTTTTTCTCATTCCATCACCTCATGTATGAAACGGTTCAATACTATCCTTTGTTGCATGATTATGCTTAATTTGTCATTTATCCGTAACTCCCTCGTTGTCCCAAACGTTTAGAATCATAGAAATGTATAAACAGGAACGAAAATTTTAGTGATTTATCATTCTGCAGGGGGTCTAATTTAATGACGTTAAAAACAATGCTCGGTGTAGCACTGGCTCTATCTGTACTCATATCCACCCATTCAGCCAATACAGCGACTCTAGCTTCAACGAACGAACGGCAGTCAAAGGGATTAGCCCATGAAATGGAGCGTTCCGTCCCAGCATCTCCCTCTGTTCTGCTCATTGCCCCAACTCAACATGAAGGTCGTTCCGCATACAACGGCAGCTTCACAATGGTTGCTTCGAACGGGACACATGCCAACATATCAATTGGAAACAACAGCAACCACACGGTATATATGAAAATGTATATCGATGAAGTAAGTGAACCTATGGAGACATCTATCAGCAGAAATAGGGATAAAACGATCAGTTTGCTTGCATTACAAGACACGGATATTAAATTGTACATTTATAGCAGGATAGGTCATCACTTAGATCTCTCAGTTGAAGCAGAGCAGGTTCATTGATGTTTTCTTCCACACCTACATACAAGAAAAAACCCTTCACGCAAGCGATTCAGATCCACGTTCCCATGGACTGATGCCTGCTTGAAGGGGTTTTATATTTACATCATACTTACTTCTCGAAACGGAACCAGTTGAAGTCAAACTGACTTCCCGGCAAGAAGATAAAGATTACCTTTTGCACACCTGTCACACGTTCAAGCTCAAACACCCGCTCCTCATATCCTTCGGATTGTGTGAACTCAACCAGCTGGTTACTCTGTCCATCCTCACCTGCGAAGCGGATATGAATCGTATTCTTATCTATTGGTGAATGACCATAGATCACGAGCTTGGATGTGCCTTCTGCCATAAAGTCCATGTTTTCAAACTCCAGCGACACGTTGTTCCCGATACCTTCAACACGATCACCCTCAATTTTGAACGTATCTCCGTAGAGGTGATCACAGGATGTAGCAACGTTCTGTTCAAAAGCACGACTCTGACGTTCGAAGGAAAATCCTTTAATATGAATCTTCTGTTTCAGTACAAAACAGATCGACGTTATCCCGCTAAGGCGCTTGGACAATTGGTAGGTCTCTTCCTGATACACATTCCAGATGGACTCTTTGTCATACACCACATCCGCGATCATCGTACTTCCCTCTTCATCCGGCATGCCTTCCCAGATCTGAATGAAGTACTCTTCACTCGATAATGCAAAGATCGGAATGGTGATCGTATCGGAACCATAGGGTCCAAAGTCGATATTGCGGAAGCCCACATGGGTCTCCCCGTCCCGACTTGTTGCTACACCGCGTTCATTCCCGTTACCAACCTCACCTTTGGTGTAATCATACAATCCGCCCGTGATGAAGCCGTATGGATCTTTGTATGCTGTTCCTAGACCCTCCGCCTTGAATTCCAGCTGGGAGATGAGTTTTGTTTTATCCGTACCATTTGTACTGGTAGCGCGAAGTCGGAACGCCCCGTCACCAATCGCGGATACTTTCACCGTATGTTGATTCTCTCCATTGCCATCCGTTCCCGCAGGAAGGACTTCCACCTTGGCAATGTTGGATTCGATGCCCCCATCATTCACAGCAGCCCACTCGATGTCCCGATAGGACGTGTTCTCCGGATACAGCTTGACGGTTACGACCAGCTCCGGGTTGGACGGATCGAGAAGCTGTCCTGATTCGCTGATGATCTCGATTTTCCGCAAAGGAATCTCCTGAGCGTTACCTGTCAGCACCGGACGTTCTTCATTGACCATGAAAACTGGTTGCACTTGTTGCTGACCATCGACATCCGTCACATCCACAACCTGAACTTCATACTCAGCGGTGGCACCTTCCAACCCTTCCGAAGATACTTCGATCCGTACCGTTCCAGCCTCATCCGTTGCCCCGATAATGGCCATCAGTTTGCCACTAAACAACCTTCTGCTGAGCCCTTTGTATGGATCGTAGTCCGTGCTGTCTCCATTATCCAGACCCAGTAATCGCCCTGCACCAGACACCTGAACCTGCACGCGGTTGTTCGCATTGTGCACCGGATTACCCGCTTCGTCTTCCACCGTAATTTCCACGAAAATGAGATCTGTGCCGCTCGCCTGTAATTGCTCCCGATCCGCCTGCAGACGAATCTTCTTCGCATTCGTAAAGGAGCGTTGTACATCGGTTGCAATCACAACACCGTTCTCATCATAAGCGATTGCCTTCAGCTCACCCTCTTCATAAGGGACTTTCCACCAGCCGGATAGCTGTGTTCCATGGGCGTGATCGATGTCGTAGGTGCCAATCGTCTTACCGTTGAGTTGCAGCTCAATCTTCGGCGCGTTGCTGCACACGCGTACATCAATGATCTGACCCGGGTTGAAATCCCAATAAGGGAACAGGTGAACCATCGGATTTTTCTTATAATCGGTCCATGCTGCCTGATAGATGTAATATGCGTCTTTCGGGAACGTTGCCGTGTCCAGTTGTCCAAAATACGAATTTTTCGTATGATACGGTGTCGGTTCGCCAATATAGTCGAATCCAGTCCATAGGAATTGGCCCAATGAATACGGACGATCCCGCTCAGCCAAAATGCAATATTCAGCCGACTTCGCGCCCCAGCTTGTCGTGCTGTTCCCAAGCGCCGAGCACTGCTCGTCATCATCAGCCAGGATCGGCTGTTCGAACGGGAAGTGATAGATGCCCCGACTTTGCACCACTGATGAGGTCTCACTGCCATAGATAATCCAGTCCGGATGTTCTGCATGATGTTGGTCGTAGTACTTTTCCGCGTAGTTGTAGCCAGCCAGCTTCACGATATCCGCACATTTTTGAGCATTTTCCCATGGCATGTAGTTGGAACCAATGGTCACGCCCGCATTGCCCTTTGGATCAAATTCCAGCACATAATCCATCAGCATCCGAGTCACTTCCTGGCCGCGCTCATCCGCATGGGTATCATAGATTTCATTCCCGATACTCCACATGATCAGACTGACATGGTTACGGTCGCGCTTCACCCAGCTCTTCACGTCCGTATGCGCCCACTCCGGGAAGAACCTCGCATAGTCATATGGCGTTTTGGCCCGTTCCCACATATCGAAGGCTTCAGATACCACGAGCATACCCATCTCGTCCGCAAGTTCCATGAATTCTTTGGCTGGCATATTATGCGCAGTTCGAATGGCATTAACGCCCATCTCTTTCAGCAGGATGAATCTTCTACGCAATGCCGTCAGGTTAAAAGCAGCACCCAACGCCCCGAGATCATGGTGTTCACACACACCGTTCATCTTCGTGTGGACCCCGTTCAGATAGAAACCTTCACTCGGATCCAGCTTAACGTCCTTGAATCCAATACGTTGGGATACCGTCTCAATGATCTCTTCGCTCTGATCTTCCGAGATCAGTTTCAGTTCGGTGACCAGCTCATACAGATGCGGTGCATCTGGGCTCCACAGGTTTGGATTCTCCACAATGATCTGTTGGCTATCTGCCGATACCACCGCATTCTCACCCACCAAAGCCGTAACATTCGCTTGGCTGGATGCCACCACCTGACCTTCATACCGGATCGTATGCACCAACTCTGACTGCTGATTCTGTTCTAGGCTCAGCTCCGTATCCACTTCCACCTGCCAGCCACCCGGTTGTTGCTTGATAGATACATACGTTCCATCCGTAACAATATGGTTGCGATCTCTTGTCTTCAGCCACACGTTGCGATAGATTCCAGCCCCGGAATACCATCTGCTGTTCGGGCTCTGATGCACCACTTTGACTAGAATTTCATTCTCGCCTTCCACCAGTGCATTTGTGATCTCATGTTCAAAAGCAGAATAGCCATACTTCCACTCCCCAACGAGCTGTCCGTTCACATACACGGAAGAGTCCATGTATACGCCATCAAAACAGAGCAAAAGCTGCTGCTCATCCTTCGTGTAATGGAACGTCTTACGGTACCATCCAATGCTGTCTTCATACAGTTCAAGCGTATTATATATCAGCCAATCATGGGGAAGCTCCACAGGTTCATACACCAGACCCGCAGGTTCCGTAACGTCCAGCTTACTTTTCACAAATTGCCATCCATCATTAAAAAGCCTCTTCTGATTCATGGTAGATTCTCACTTTCTTGAAGTAAATTATGATTACGGTTACAACAATAAATATCGATTTTTACGAAAACCTTTTCGGTAATACACAACTATGACTATAACACATAACCCGATTATACCATCAGTCTCTTTCCTGTACCCCCATTTCATAAGTTTTTTTAGCCAGATTGTTGAACGTTTTCCCCCTCCAAGCATTTCAACTCCCAATGACAATAAGCCAAAAAGGCAACCCGTCAAACGGGTCACCTTCTCTGTTCCAGATCTACCCCTTATAAAAAGGGTTCCACCCTATGCCTTTGCCCGATGGCATCGCGCCAGGCACTCCGTCTGCTTCAAGCAGCGGACGGACAACCAACTTCACGGGCCACTCCTTGCTCTCGAATATCGCATGAGCGAGCGCGGCCCGGTCGAATTCAGGAAGCTGCACCTGTGCCAGCGCTTCCTTCCAAGCCTGCTCCGTGATCTCCCATAACTTCGTTTCCGGGATGTGATACACCTCGCTCAGTGCCTCCATGATCGCAGCCAGATTCACCTGCGTCCCGAGCGACTGAACATAAAAGATCAGCTTCTGGATCGTCTCGTTATACAGACTGTTCGAGTAGCCAGGTCGAATATGATAGGCAGGGTCTGCAATGCCATGTTTGTCCAGATAAGGCTGATGCAGACGCACGGAATCATGATCGCGGAACAATAGACCTTTTACCTGATTATCCCGTAACACCAGACAGCAGTTCTGACCATGAATCTCAGGTACAACACCCACCTTGAACAGACGCATCACGATATCATAGAACGTCGTAGCTATACTCTTATAGAATTCCACCACGTCCGTACTGCTAAGGTCATCTCCCAGAATCTCCGTTAATAGATGATGTCCATCCAGATTCACACCCAGCGCAGCCATAGGGATGACTTTGTAGGATTCATCCAACAATTCAGGAGGATACACACGAATCTGTGCAGCCAGATGCCGGGGATGATCGTCGAACAATCCCATGGATTCGGGCATGAACCCCCACCAGTTCTGCTCTTCACACATATATACCTTGTCCTTCAACGTCTCGTCACAAGCAACGGCCTGTCTTAACATCTGTTCTCCAGCAAGACCATTTAACAGTTTGACTACTGGCAGATAACGAGCAGCCCCCAGCGACAGCACACTAACGGGTAGTTTGAGCATCAGATTAGATTCGGTTGATGGGGCCATCGAGCGCAGAGAGGATGTGGCCTGTACGTCGCCCGCTTCAATATCCAATACAACAATGCTGCCCTCTTCAATCTCTCTAGTGAAGCGAGGCAGGATCACATGCTGTAATTGCCACGGATGAACAGGCATGGGCAGATATTCGTAGAGCGTGATCCCTTTTCGGGCAAACTCGGCTTCCACCATCCCGCGCTGAACAGGGTCTAACACATCCAAAATGGACAACCCATCTTCGCAACCTTGCTGCACGGCATCCAGCCGTATAGCCACCCAGCGCAACGGAATCGCCTTCCCGAATTCCGCTGCATACTGTGTTACATCTTCTGCGTTGAATCCCACCTTGGCTTTGGACGATGGGTGGAATGGACGATCCCGCAATGCAGCAACACGCTCACCTTTGATAAACCACTCATAAGCAGACACCGGAACGTTGGCGTACAGATACTGGACTTGTTCCCAGCCCAGAGCATACTGCTCGACAGCAATATCCAAACCAGCCAAGAATTCCGCCACTCCGGGTTGCCTATAGTCTTCATCTAACAAAGCCCTCTGTAACACCGCACGACCAACCTCTGCCGCAGAATCAAGGAGAACCCAGCTTCCATCTGGTTTCTCCTCATATATTGCTGAACCCTGAACCCACTGAATCGCTTGTCTCACTCCTGTTTCAATCAGACACAGTACACCTTGCGTATGCAATCTGATGTCAAAAACACCGTTCTGTATCTGCTCTTCGCCGTCATATTCCTTATACAATCGTCTGAATGGTGCAGGTGCTGCGGCAAAATCAATGAATGGGTGATCCTCCAGTGGGAGTAATTGCTCGGCCAAAAATGAATTCATCAGATCCGCCATAATCCGGCGTTCAGCGGCTTGCAGACTGGAACGCTTCATCAGTGTTGACATGATTATTGTCCTCCGTTAGATAATGGAATGCCGGGTGCGGATGCCCCAGAAAATCATGATGCGAGATGGTCCAGCAATAAGCCCCGGACTTTTCAAACAAAACAATGTCTCCCACCCGCAGTAGTGCTACCTCCGCATCAGAATGCATGCGATCCTTGGGTGTACACAGCTCACCTACGATATGGACTCGACCATCCCTTACCTCTGGACGGGCAAATGAATGCTTCCAGCGGTCCGTCGCCATAATCTGAAACGGGTGGTTATGTCCCCATGAAGCAGGCAGACGATGATGATGCGTACCTCCCCTTAACACAGCAAAATGCTGATCATGAGAAGTTTTGATATCCGTAACCTCTGCGGCATAATACCCGTGGTCTGCCACAAGCAGTCGACCGGATTCAAAATACAACTCGCCTCCGCGTGAAACAAGGCGTTGTCTGGCTTCACTTTGCTCCAGCAGAGAAGTGAATAAAGGCCAGTCGAATCCGGGGCTGCCATCGTAAGTCACGCCGAATCCGCCTCCTGCATTCACCACTTCCACAGGAAGATCATACTCTTGCTGCCACTGCTCTACCTTTTGCAAATACAGCTCAATCATCTCGGCGTGCAGTCTGGCGTCCATATTGTTGGACAAAGAGTGAAAATGGAACCCGCTCAACCGAACAATACCCGCGCCTTCCACACGAATAAGTTCGATGGCTTCTTCCACTGCCTCTTCATCGATGCCAAAAGGACTTGGCCCGCCGCCCATGACAATCTTCGTCCGGGGTAACGTACTGCTTCGCAGATTAATTCGGAGAAGCACGTGCACTTCCTGCGCTTGCTTCTGTTGGGGCGCATGTTCTTGCTTCTGTTCTTGATCCTGTTTTTGCTGTTTTTGCTGTCCTTGAATCGGTTCCTTGCCGTACTCCTGCGTATATCTCTGCTCCGGTTTCTGCTCCCAATCTTGCTTCTGCCTGCTCCCCTGCGCCTGCTCCTGATCCATCGCTCGCACCCTCGCAATCGCAATGATGCGCCTCAGCTCCAGCAGACTTTCCACATGGATATAACTCACGCCATGCTCAATGGCCAGCCGCAGTTCGCTCTCCTTTTTACCCGGACCTCCAAACAGAATCGGAACCTCTCGACTTACAGCTCTAACTTTGAGCAACTCTCCAATGGAAGCCACTTCAAAGCCCTTTACCAATGGAAGCAACGCCTCAATGATGCGTGGATCTGGATTCGCCTTGATCGCATAGAACAACTGTGTGTTTTCGGGCATTCTGCCCAGCATCTGACGTACCTGTTCCTGAATGCCAGCCAGATCATAGATATACGCACATATCGGGTCTTCCATCCCTCGTTGAAGTTCATCGATCGCCTGCCATACACTTGGTTTCATATCTGCCCACCCGCATTCCTGTAGTCATTCCGTTTTTGGGCATACGCCCGAAACGCCGTATTCCGATCATCACCCAGAACGTATATATGTACTCCCCGCTCAGCCCAGAGTGCCATGTCTTCCATGCCTCTCGTGACCGTAGCATAAGGTACTTCGCGCTGCTGCGCGGTAGCATGCAATTCATCCAGCGCACGTCTCACATCCGGGTGCTCGGTCTGCCATGGCACGCCGAGGGATTGCGACAGATCCGCCGCACCTTCCAATACAAAACTCACCCGAGGGTGAGACAGAATCTGTGCACTTTGCCGAACGCCCTCTGCACTTTCAATCATGGGGACAATCATCACTTGTTCGTTCGCTTCCCCAATGTATCCCTTGAGAGGATATTTCCCAAATACCCCAGGACGACCACTATTCAGACTCCGCATGCCAACCGGATGATAGTAGGCGTATCGAGCCGCTTCTTCCACCTGCTCCAACTGCTCGACATGCGGAATAACGATGCCCTGGGCGCCACAGTCCAGCACTTTAAGAATCTCCGCTCGCTCTACCTTCGAGATACGTACCAATGGAGTTAGGCCGACCAGTTCCGCCGCCCGGATCAATTCCTCTACCGACTCCATGGATGTTGCGGCATGTTCCAGATCAATGATGACAAAGTCATATTCCGCATGCCCGATCATCTCAATGATGATTGGATGCGGTATGGATACAAAAAGACCATACACAGGTTGTTTGCGTGCAATCTTTTCCTTCAGCGTGTTAACTCTCATTCGACGATTCCCTTTAATACAGGCGTTCCCAGTGATTCCAGTGCATCCTTCGATACCTTGAGCGGATTGCTCGCCTTACGGAAATACAACTCCCCATCCCCATACAGACGGCGCTTGGTCATCTCTTCGATCAGTGCATCTTCGGCAAAAAGGTCAAATGCAACAAACCGCTCTGCGTATTCCGGGTGCTGCTTCTGATAATTCACAATTACACCTCCGCACAGCTGCCAGAATGACTGCTCTGACAATCCAAACTTCTCAAAGGCCAACGCAATATCCGTCATACAGATAAAGAAGAATGCATCATACGTATAGTCACGGACTTCCGACACATCTCCCGCATAGATGAAGGAATACCGATTGAACTTGCGATGAGTTTCCGGCTCGGGGTTCAGCTTCGGTGCCTGTTGCGGGTGTAACAGTTGATCCGGTACATAGCGAACACCATCATGCAGATCCTTGATAATAATCCGTTTCGGGAGATCGTCTTCCAGTACCAAAATGATATTCTGAGCATGAGATTCCAGTGCAATCCCGTGTGCATAGAGCAGATGGATAATCGGCAGTGTAACCGTGCGAACGAGGGCCTCGCTCCACTTTTCCACGCCATGTCGTTCTACAGCATCCTGGATAAATGGAACACCATCCGCTTGTACCAACATCAGCGCATTCAGCGGCCACGCCGTCTCACCTTGCTTCAGGTGAACCGATACATTCTCCCGCCAGATGGCTCCGAGTGTGCCGTAGGCCCGTCCATACTGCGTTGCAGGCAACTGCTCATAACGGAACGACAGTCCCATGATTTCTTTTAAAATGCCAAACTGCGCCCGCTGCAACAGCTCATCTTCACGAACGAGATTATCCAGCCAATCGCTGATCAGCGGTGCGTTCTGGGTCGTATGCTGTGCCAGTATACGTGTGCTCGATGTGTTGGTGATGCTGAGAGCCAGCTTGATATAAGGGGCTTCTGGGTTCACTCTGTTCGACAGCGAACGGATCGACTGCTGCGCACGATAGGACGAAGACGATGGGCCAAGATACACAATATCTCCATCCATCAGTTGACGGGCATATACCGACTCCAACTGGTGCTCCCACTGCCACGGATGAACCGGAATGAACACATATCGATCATCCGCGTCAGAACCTCCTATTTCCCCATCCACTTTGCTGCCTTCTCTGCCCGGCCTACGGACTGTTTCACCTTTTTCACGAACTGCCCCATGAAGCTTCGCTTGGCTTGTCTCTCCAACGCCCTCACGAACTTCGGTGCTGCTCCCCAACTGATCGGCACCCGCCACATATAAGTTGACCGTCTCACCTATGCCCGTTCTACCTTGTTGTTGCAGCATCTGATGAAATTGCTGTACATCCTCTGCGGTCAGATGCTGCCTTACCAATTCTTCAGAACTATAGCCCGCGGATACAGCGGTCTGAGCGAGTTCTTTTTTCACAGCCACCCAGACTAATGAAACTTCAGAGTTAAACTCAGGCCCATAGGCCAGATTGTCTTTCAGAGAAAACCCCAACCTCGACTTATAACTCGGGTGATACAGATGACCGTCGGTCATGTGACTTTCGAGCGCATCATAATGCCGATCTTCACGCGGAATGTTCAAGGGTAATATCGCCCGGCACTGGCTGTCTTTTGCCATCGTTTCGAGCAGCTCCTGAATAAAAGCCGTCACATTCGCACCCTTTAATGAATTCAGCACGATTTCCTCCAAAAACAGATCCAGATCGGTGCAAGGTACGCCTTCCCTTTGAATCGAACCCTTCTTCACCTTCACCCGGCCAAATGAAAACTTCCGCTCGGCTTCACACGTGTACACCACAGAATCGCCGGAAGTTGTAAGTCCCTCGGTTCGCCATTCGCTTCCACTCACATGACTGTCCAGAATGCCTTCGAACCACATCGCCTCCAACGTCTGACGCATGATCCGTTCCTGTACATTTACGTATATCGCTTCTGTCCTGCCGCCTGCTTCAGCCCTGTATCCCACGACTCCCACGCACTTCACTCCCTATTCGTTTCATTACATTGCTCACTGGCACGTAGGCTGGAGTCTGACTGATACCCCTTAGACAACTCACCAAATTTTGCTTGGCCAGGAATGCTTCCGTAGTCAGCAGATGTTGCACATACGCATTGCCCGTTCGTTCCAGTTCATCCTCAAGTACCTTGCGTACCTGCTTCCAATAATGCTCCTCCGGAACGTTCACATCTCGCGCCAGGACATGAATCAGAGACCCCAGATGATTGACGATAAAGTAGTACGATGTCCGCGCCCAGGCGTTCTCTCGCGAATAAAATAATAAATCGGACGCAGCACAATCCTGCTCACGGATAAGTTCCTCATCCACACTGACCCCTTCCAGATCGCGGACGATAAAATCCACAGGCATGCCATCCTTTAATGTCACAAGCGTATTCTGCAAATGGGCTTCAAAGTGAATGCCTTTCTCTCCCGCCGCCCGTACAATCGGCAGCAGAGAACATGCCAGATAACGATCCAGCCAGCGCTCAGCTATGTCACGTCCACCACCCAGCATCGTCATCAGTCGCGACCGCATCCCGGGAATCGGTGCTTCAACCAGACTGGATAAGACATACGTATTCTCGACGTCAAACTCAACGGGCCGATAAGCTATCGTAAACAGACTGGTTAACTCTTCATCATCAAAGTTACATGTCGCTAAGCCTGTCTCATACGCAATATGGGTGTGCGGTTCAGCACCGAAACAGTCATGCTGGCTGACGTATCTGGAGGCATCCAGTGTTCTACGCATCTGCTCAGCACTATTGGTGCGAATCATGTTGGTAATCTGCATGTTCAGTGACAGCTTGATATTGCAGTTCCATTCGGGAACATATACCGTACGGACCGAAGAAGTCGGATAGACGATTGGCCCCGCACTGCCAAGCAGAATTAATTTTTCATCTCGAATATAGTGCTGTACCTCGGACAACCGAGATATATATGCGTATTGCCATGGATGGACGGGAAGCAGCCCATACATCTCACTCTTTCCTTTTAAAATAGGCTCCATATGACTCCGCAGGAGATCATGCAAATCCATTGCCGCCTCGTCATCGACCCATTCCTGCACGTAGACATCCTGCCTCACCGCGATATAACAGAGTTGAAACGATGTGCGCAGCTCCGGACTGTACTTCTGAACATCCTGCTCGCTGAAGCCTTTGGAATTCTTCGGGAACGGGTGAAACGGATGACCAACCAACAAAGACTGTTCCGATGTGCGATAGTCGTTGATGTCGAGACCCGCTGCTTGTTCGATATACAACGTAAGGTTACCTACGCTGTTATCTACCTTCTGTGCAAAATCTCTGGCATACGCCACCTCGACACCATTCGTATTCTCACCCAATGGATGTACATTCTCCACCTCAAGTGAACTCTTCATTTGCACCGTACTCTTCAACATTCCATGTTGGTCCGAACTCGCTCCCTGTTCCCCATCTCCAATTAGCTCAGATGTGATCCAGCGAACCAGGTCGCGATCATGCACCGCTTCTCCGCCAGATTCCATACTGATATATTCATGCTCTCCCATCGCAGAGTAATAGGATAGTTCTCCTGTCACCGTCACCCCACTGGCTGGAAAAGCAACCGTGTACGTCAGCGTATTCGGATTGATTCGAATATCGTTTGCCTTCTCTAACGCAAGCTCACGGATGTAACAGTTCAGCAGAAGCTTGCACGAATGTTCATGAGCCTGCTGCTCAGCCTCAGACCGGAGCTTGTTTTCCATCTCGAACAATGATGCCAACCTTCTTTCGGGTTATAAGTAAGACCAGGGGAAGTGTAAGCAGTATGGCGCAGCCAAGTCCGATACAGATCTCTTTGAGCGCTCCCCATTTTGCCATCTCCATGGACGTTCCTGCCCCGGTAAGCCATTGCCAACGCATATCGTAATACAGGGTCATGCCCATCACCGCAAACGAAGAAGCCAGACGCTCAATCGTGGTTGATAATACCGACCCTTCGTGCATGTCTTCATCCGGTAATGCTTGCAGGCCAATTGCAGAGATACTCATGCCTGACAGACCAACGCCAATTCCACGGCACGCCATGAGCATGCCTATAATCCAGATCGATGCTGCCATGGGCAGAACGGCAAATGACAGGATTGATATCGACACCAGCAACGTGCCCCATGCGATAAAATGCATGGACCGACCGCGATCCAGCAGACTGCCTCCGATCCACATGAACAGACTTGTGCAGATCGACAAGGGTATGAACAACGCACCGGACAAGGCTGGTGACAGGTGGAAGACATCCTGGAACAATAATGGCAATGCAAAGATCACACCAAACATGACACAATCCTGAATGGTCGAGATCAATACAGTCAGCGGAAAGAAGGCATTACGTCGCAGCAACTGGTAACGTATCAGTGGTTCCTTGCGACCGTTCTCGGTCTGGACAAAACGAATAAGTAACGCCACACCGAGCGCAATCAGCAGCCAAGGTACCCATACTGCCACGACAGGACTTGCGTACAACTGTACTCCCAGACTAAGGGCACCTACCGCGCAGATCAGCAACATGACACTGGACGCATGCCATTTTTTCCTGCGGGCAGGGATATAGGTCTGAATGACTCGACCGCAGCCGATAAACGAGAATATAGCCAGTGGCACATTGAGCCAGAACAGCATTTCAAGCCGTCCATACTGAATGATAAAACCACCCAGCGTTGGACCAGCAGCCGGAGCCAGCATAAGCAGCAAGCCCCACGCTCCTGTAATTCGTCCTCGCACCTCTGGTCCGTATACATCAAACAGCAACACAAGTGATAACGGAATCATCAGTCCCGCGGCAACCCCATGCATGAAACGAACCAGCAACAGTACTTCAATAGAGTGATAAAAAAACGCACCTGCCACCGAGAACAGTCCATAGATACTGATGCCCAACATATACGTCTGCTTACGGCCCAATCGGTCTACGATTAAGGAAGCCAGCGGCATCGTTAACGTCATGGCTAGCATGTATAGCGCGATGATCCATCCTCCTGCTGTCGTAGAGATCTGATAATATTGCACAAAATAAGGCAGCAGCAGGTTGAATGCACCGTTGGTTAGTACCAGCGAAAAAGCACCGAGCAGAATCGCGAGTAATACGGCATGCCTCTTCATCAGGGACAGCTTCAGCATGCAGCCGTTGCTAAGGCAATCGCTTCAGCTACCGATTTCTCAAAGATCGCCAGGATCGCGCCCGATTCTTGCTCCGTAATATTCAGTGGCGGCAGAAAACGAACAACAGCTGAATGACGCCCGCCCAGTTCCACAATTAATCCATTCTTGAAACATTCACGTTGAATAGACTCAGCAAGTACACCATTAGGCAGATAATGTCCCAGACGATCCTTGCGTCCTGCCGGATTAACCACCTCGACGCCGATCATCAACCCTCTGCCACGCACATCACCAATCTCGGCGTGTCGCTCTTTCAATGCATTCAGTTGATTCATGAACTGCTCACTGCGCAGATGTACGTTGTGTAGAACATTCTGTTCCCGGATATAACGAAGTGTGGCAAGTCCCGCAGCCATGGCCAGCTGATTGCCACGGAACGTTCCTGTGTGTGCACCAGGCTGCCATTGGTCCAGCTCTTCCTTATAGATGACGACAGACATGGGCAGACTTCCGCCGACCGCTTTGGAGCAGATGATTACATCCGGTACAATTCCGGCATGTTCAAATGAAAACATACGGCCTGTGCGTCCGATGCCTGTCTGCACTTCGTCGATAATAAGCGGAATGCTTCGCTCTGCCGTGATTCGGCGCAGCTCCTTCAGCCATTCAATGTCTGCCGGAATCGCCCCGCCTTCGCCCTGCACCGTCTCCACAATGACTCCGCACGGTGCAGCAATACCGCTCTCGCAATCATCGAGCAAGTTCTCGATATACTGTGCGCTTAACCGGGCCGTCATGCCTTCACCAACACCAAATGGGCAGCGGTATTCATAAGGAAAAGGCAGGAAATGAACATCCGGCAGCAGGCTTTGCAAATGTTGTTTCTTGCTCAGGTTGCCACTCATCGACATCGTCGCTTGGGTCGAACCGTGATAACCACCCTGAAAGGCAAGAATGGACTTGCCGCCTGTTGCATGTTTGACCAGCTTAATGGCTGCTTCTACGGCATCCGCTCCGGTTGGACCACAAAACTGAATTTTAGCCTTGCCCTGCATCTCTACTGGAAGAATGGAGAATAGCTCTTGCATATATGCAAGCTTCAGCGGTGTTGCCAAATCCAGTGTATGTAACGGAATCTGCTGATCCAGGACATCGCGAATGGCATTGACCACCGTGTCATGGTTATGCCCTAGCGCCAATGTTCCTGCACCAGCCAGGCAATCGTAGAATACGCGGCCTTCCGTATCCGTAATCTTCACCCCATGGGCCTTGCTAATGACAAGTGGGAAATGTCTGGGGTACGATCTTGCATTGGATTCCTTCTCATTTTGCATCTTCAGATATTCCGTCTGCACTTCTACTGACATAGCCCTTTAACGCTCCTTATCATCGATTCAGGCTTAACTGCTGCCTGTGATTCTTGTTCTGCCCTATTCATATATGGCAAGGTGTCTTGGTTCAAAATCATGGTAAGTTCCGATTTATAAATGATGGTATCTGTCATCTGATATCCGTTATATATTGTCATCTATCCGTTGTTATAAGTTATACGACTTATATTCAAGTTGTTCCTGACACAAGTATTCCAGATATAACCGAACCACATCACGAGTTGTCCCCCCATGGGGAAAGACGTGGTGTGTCAGATCTGGCAAGGCGTTCACTTCCAGAATGCCCCCTTCTTCTCTGGAGATCGGCGTGCGGATATCACGACAACGAACATCGACCCCTGCTACATCAATCTGAAGAGTTTGGGCCGCCTGAACGATCATTCGCGCATTCTCGGGATGAATGATTTCGGTACAATCCTTGTAGAATTCACTGATTTTTCCGGCGGCTGAGTTACGGAGATCATATAGCTCGATTTCTTCACCAGCAGCAGGAACTTCATCCAGAGTTGTCCCTTGTGCATGCAATACCTCCAGCAGTCGTTCCGTTTCTGCATCCACCTGGGGAAACGCTTCATACTCGCCAATGTTCGTCATCGCGATTCGATCCTGATTCAACTGCTCAATTAACGCCCGAACGGTTGAAGTTCCGTCTCCTTCGACATAGACAGGTCGATACTGGTTCACAGCCACCACTTCACCGTTGATAATCAGCACTCTGTAATCGATCCCGGTCACATATTGCTGTAACATAATGCTGCTGCCGTGGACACTCGCAAGACGAATGGCTGCCTCCAGTTCATCTGCGGTACGCACATCCAACGTCACGCCCATGCTGCTGCTCGCATCCAGTGGTTTCACTACAATGGAGCCGTATTTTTTCAGAAAAGCTACTGCTTCGCTCCCCATCTCCGGGATCACGATAAATGATGGTACAGGCATCCCCTGTTCATGCAGCAACATATTACATGCCTGCTTGTTCTTCGCGAGCAGTCCAGCGATTAACGGCAGACGATGAGATCTGGTCTTGTTAATGATGATCTCTTTATCCCCTACAGACAGCTTCAGAAAATCTTCGCATCCCTCAAGAAGTGGCTCACAGGTGATGCCCATTTCTCTCGCTTTGCTTATAATGAGTCGGTTTTGCAGATTATGAATCCCTTTCGGAAACACTGAAAATCCTCCTCGATCGAATGAAAGTACTCGCTCATACGTTCATCAATATTTATTGTGATTGATATTGATATTGATAATGATTATCAATATCATATAAAATCTATTTTATGGCAATTTGTTCTTTGTTGTCAATAATAAACTTTTAAGGAAAAATAAGATTGATTTTGAAGTAAGTTTATGTCGGCGTGGTTTTGTTACATCGAATAACAGGTACAACATACGCGGCAATCTCTGAATCAGATGAAACCAAGAGTTTGCCTGTTCCTGTTATCTGCATTGAACGTAGAAGCGTTGACGAGGAGGGTTAAAAATAGAGATATAGCTTGAATCATTCATCGAATCTTTATTGAAGTAATCATGGAACACGTAGAGAAATACTTAATGGTTTAAATTGAGACAGGTCGGACAGTAATTCTTGGGATCTTCGTCAGTCGATATTCCGCAGCCAAAATCTGCATCTTCAGATCCTCAGGCCAGCTGAGTGTAACGCTGTTCTCCATTCAGCTTCCTTCCCCTTCCATGCGGGATAATGGTTGGTGTGCCGGACAGTGGACCCGACTGCAATCTCACACTCCATCTGGAAAACCTTCTGGACCATGTCCTGTTTAACGAGATCTTCCGGTTTACCTTTCTACGTAGATGGACTTGTTGTAAACAGCCACAATGTGATGTAACCCGTCTCCCTTTTTCTCATAAATGATATTGAATCTCATTATCAACTGAATTGTAATGGAGATGAAATCATTATACAAGCATTTATTTGGAAAAAATTTTCATTCTACTTCAAACCATATCACTTCTGAAATCAATGATATAATCCAATTCCACATAAACCGTATATGTAATTTTTTCTTTCTTACTTAACATACCAATTTCTCTTCTTACTTTTAGCTTCATCTAGTGCAAGCCCTTTTTGCTGGTGAAACATTATTCATTCATATGCATTCAACCAAGGGTTTTACTGTAAAACAATTCCTGTAATTTCTTGTCGCACTATGTTAGATTATCCATTGGAATAAAATCACATCTATAGATAGGGGATATTAACACGTGAAGAAATCATGGGTACTATCAATCATTATGAGTTTTGTCTTGCTTGGCGGGGTATTCGCACCTGCGGGGTCCTACGCCTCAGCTGCGGATGACTCAACCACTACATATTCGGAAGACGAATACTATGAAGAAGTTGACACGTCCGAACAAGAACCGATCCCTACAGTCGAAGAAGAAGATTTCCTCAACTACCTGGATCAGTTGGATACCGCGTCGGTATATGAGGAGAAAGCCTTTAATGCTTTGGGAGGTGGATTTTACATTACATCATCCAATCGCAAGTCCGTTTACCTGAAACTGACCAACACTGCGATTCCTAACTACACCAAATATGTATCCAAGCTGAAGCTTATTAAACCGCAAAATGCAGAGCTGAAAAAAATCCATGCCAACTTAATCAAAGGTAGCTACACACAGCTGGAAGGATTTCAACTCGCTAAAAAAGCGGTCTCCAAAACAACGGTAAACAGTGCTCTCCTGAAACAATCCAATGCCAAAATTGCTGCTGGCAAGAAAAATATCGAGAAGTTTCACAAAGAATTCTCTGCATACGCCAATAAACTTGGATTTGATTTATAAAAAACAGTAATTGCAGATATGCATCCTACATTTCGAATAAAACAATTTGAAATTTAAGGAAAAAAAGTGTTTTCTTTTGCTGAGTTAGTTCGTATAATAACACTATAATCAAAAGGCTATGCTGCCGAAAGGTACAACCTCGTGAACAATTGAGGTTGTGCCTTTTTTGCGTTTATGGCCGCATTGATCTGAAATCTCATCATTTAACGAGGAGTGTTTTACATGATTCTTGAAGCCATTTACCATCGCCCCAAACTCAATTGGTCCTATGCTTATGACCGCTCAACCATGCATTTGCGACTTCGTTCCAAACGTGGTGATCTGGATGCAGTGATTGCCATTACCGGGGATAAATATGCCTGGGACCGAACGATCACACACATTCCCATGCACATCTTTGCCCGGGATGAAATGTTCGATTATTGGGAAGCTGAGACTTCACCTCCCTACCGCCGATTACGGTATGGTTTCCAACTAATTCAGGGAGAGGAATCGGTCTGGATGACAGAGCGCGGATTCGAGCAGGCGCTGCCTGATCATCCACTGGAGTTTTTTGATTTTCCATTTATGAATCCGGTCGACATTTTTGAACCGCCTGCCTGGGTTAAGGACGCCGTGTTTTATCAGATCTTCCCTGAACGTTATGCCAATGGTGATCCATCCATCAGTCCCTACAATGCTGAATTATGGGGAGGGGAACCCACACCGGTGAATTTCTTCGGCGGGGACCTGCAAGGTGTGCTTGATCATCTGGATCATATAAGCCAGCTGGGCGTCAATGCCATCTATTTCTGTCCGCTGTTCGAGGCCACAACGAATCACAAATACAATACAGGCGATTATATGAAGGTTGATCCTCATTTTGGAACCAATGAACAGTTCAAGACCTTTGTGGAGGCTTGTCATCAGCGCGGCATACGTGTCGTTCTGGATGCGGTATTCAATCATTCCGGCAGAGAGTTCCCTCCATTTGTCGATGTCATGAAGAATGGAGCTGCTTCCCCCTATGCAGACTGGTTCTATATCAAAGACTGGCCGCCGCGTGTGGAGGATGGCATCCCAACTTATGATACCTTTGCCTTTGAACCGCTTATGCCAAAGCTCAACACGGAGCACCCTGACGTGAAGGCATACCTGCTGGAGGTAGGACGCTTCTGGATCGAGGAGATGGACATTGACGGATGGAGGCTCGATGTAGCCAACGAAGTGGATCATCAGTTCTGGCGCGAATTCCGTCAGACGGTAAAAGCCATCAAGCCTGATGCTTATCTGCTCGGTGAGATCTGGCATGATTCGCTCATGTGGCTTCAGGGAGACCAATTCGATGCTGTGATGAATTATCCGTTTACCAATTCGGTATTGGACTACACCGTGAACGGAAAGCTCGACGGACTCGGATTTGCCAATGAGATCGGCAAACTGCTTGCAGCCTATTCACGAACGGTTACTGAAGCTGCCTTCAATCTGCTCGGAAGTCATGATACACCCAGACTGCTGACCTTGTGTGATGGAGACGAGCGCAAGATGAAACTTGCCGTTACGTTGCTGCTTACGTATCCAGGTGTGCCCTGTATTTATTATGGAGACGAAGTGGGGCTTGACGGGGGATATGATCCGGGTTGCCGCAAGTGTATGGAATGGGATGAGACCAAGCAGAACCGTGAACTTCTGGAATTCTTCACCCATACGATTGCCCTTCGCAAACAGCACCCGGCGCTGCGCAGCACGGAACTGAAGATTGTATATGCAAAAGCCGGAGACCCTTGTCTTGCCATCGAACGATCGGATTCGCATACGGGTGAGCGCATGCTTCTTGTGCTGAATGCGGGAGATGAGCCATGTACTCTTGAACTGCCTTTGGCAGAGCGTAACGTTTGGCGGAATCTGTACACATCAAACACCGTGGAAGCTAGGCAAAATAAACTGACCCTCGATCTGGAAGCATACGGCTTCTCCCTACTGCAAATGGAGGTCAAACAACCAGCTGAGGCCTGATATAAATACAGCTAACAAGGAAAAAAACATCAAAGAGGCTGTCTCCTAGGTCATATTGTCGACCAGAGACAGCCTCTCCTACATCTTATACGTCATATCCTAACGAACCCACCACACATTAATTTCTTCATTTTATAAGTGGGCTCAATGGCTAACGAATCAGAGAAATATTATTTCGTTCAGGATATCGACATCATCGGTTTACGGATTTTCTTCATTCTCGAACTTACGAGTTCTCCCTGTGTAATTACGATTTTCTGCGGAATCTTGTATGAAGGCAGCTTGTCCCGACAATATTCCCAGATGGACCGACGCAGATCGGTGAGAGTACATTCTGTAGCCAGCCGGATAGTCACTTTCACTCTCTGACCCATGATACCACTCGGTTCTCCCGAAACTACCGCCGCTTCAATACATTCCATCTCTTCCAGAACACCCTCGACCTCGGCAGGATATACCTTCCGTCCCCCTATGTTAATAATCTCCGAACGGCGGCCCAAAATGCGAATGTACCCCTGCTCCAATACGGCTTCATCTCCGGTACGCAGCCATCCATCCTCCGTAAAGGGTGATGGTGCATTCAGATATCCAATCATCGCTGTTGCTGTACGAATCTGCAATTCTCCTTCCACCACCCGGTACTTGACCTCTTCATCTTGAATGGAGAACAGCAGAGAACCTGGTTCTTTGGAGCGGGTTGGCAGAATACCAAGTTCAGACATGCCATAGGCCTGTATCGTTCTGATCTGTGGAAATCTCCGGTTCCAGGCTGCCAGTACGGACTCAGGCATCACTTCCGATCCGTATGATACAACCTCGAGACTGGACAGGTCATACCCTTCATCGTTTCTGCCCAACAGCAACAGATTCATGAATGTTGGGGAGACGGGCAGTGCCTGCACACGAAACTTCTCAATCGTCCGGCACACTTCTTCGGGAGATCGATCCGCAATGATACATAGACATCCCCCACTGGACAGGGATTGCAGCATTGTATTCACACCGCCGATATGATCAAACATCATGAATGGAATCGTTCGCAAGGGCCGAACCTGCCGCCGAAAACGATGTAACAGCCGATCTGCACGATGCACAGTCGCTTTACTCACTCCGGTTGATCCGGATGAAAAGAGTACCAGTCCTCCTACACCCTCCTGTGCCAGCGTAGCTAACAACACAGGAACCTCTCCAGAAGTTTCACACGTTTGCCGAATGCATAGCTTGCCTTCTTCAACGCTCAACCGCCATTTCACCTGTGCCAGTTCGATGTATTCCTGTCGTTTGGCTTCAACCAGGTACCGATCCATGGGGAGCACGATACACCCTTGTCCGAGCAAAGCAACCAATGCCGCCGCTGCATATGGGGAATAGTCATCCTCCAGTGTTACAAGTTGCCCCGTCAGCCCTTCTGCTATAATCCACTCACCCATAATGCCAACCCGTTCCAGCAGCCACTGATAGCTGTACTCCTGATCCTTCCAGATCAGTGCAGGATGCTGTCCCTGTTCCTCGAATCGTTTAAGCAAGAATTGGTTTAACATTTTGCTTCCTCCTCACCGGCAGGCGAATATTGTTGTGCGAGATAATCAACAAGTGAGCCTACCGTCTGATAGGGACTTTCCGGCATGGAAGCAGCAGCTATCTCCGCCAGAGCAGCTCCCATTCCCGTACCCCAATGATCTTCGATTCCCTGCTCCACCACAGCAAGCAAGGACACGAGCTCCAGCGAATCCAGTTGCCCATTTCGTCCGTATAGCGGAGCGTTACCACCCTCACCAAGCGGAATCGATGTATTATGGTATGCATTTAACTCCCGGCAACTATCCAGCACGATACGAAGCAAAGCCTCCCTGTGTTCTTGTTCAATCATTGGCACGGTCTGACGTTGAAAGCAATCTGCCTGAGGCATGGACTGTCGAAGCGACTCATACCAGTGCCATTCATCCGTGACCAACATTTTAATGACACCTGTCAGTTGTACTTTCCAGTGCTCGCGGTTCTTCATCCGGCTGACCTGCAGCATATTGTATGCCTTCTCCCACCGTACAATGATGTCGCTGAACTTTCTTGCATATTGATCAAGTGGAGAACCGAGCCATAAGGCAGACTCCTGAAGAAGATCTCGCAGAAAATACCGGCTCCATCGCATATCGAACAACAGACCCGATATTAGCATTTCATTGGCCGGATCCCCTTCATTCGCCCCATGCAACGCATCTAAGAGCTGCAGAGACACCGCATGTCCAAAATAATAATTCCGCTCTCCTTGTGTAATCGTCCGGCCTGTCAGAAATTCTTCAATCTGCGTTGTTAACGCCTGGGTCAACATGTCTCGGTACCCGGCAGAGTCAAGCTGCACAGTTGCCCGAATGTCCATGGTGCCAAACGTTCGGAGTTTTTCTTTGCGCTTCGCGTGAGCAAGCTCGGGTATGCTTTGGTTCCCTTTCCAGAAATCATGAAAGGCCCTTTGAGTAACCTTTCCCTTATACTTGGAGGGCACGGGATCGTAGACGTGAACATGCTCATCTTCCATACCATATACGGCAATCCAATGGTCTACCAGATGCAGTCGGGAGCCTTGCTTCACGTGTTTGCGAATGTACTCGGGATTCTGATAATCCTCACAGTAAGGCAGATGATAACTGGTTCCTGTAGCCAAAAAAAGTCCACCTTCGCCGATATGCTGCCTGATCAGCGCCTTGCCTTCCTCGAAGGTTTCCAGCTCCCGCTGACCGTACATCTCCCAGATCGGCTCTACATAATCCAGTTTGTGAAAATAAGGCTTCACCAGTCCGTTATCCCCGCACGATGGAAGGCTGTACAACCGGCTTGCCGCCAGCAGTGCAAGACTTGTGATGGATCCTTGCTGATGGAGCACTTCATGAATCAGAGGGAAATTGCAGGGATAATAATAGGGAATGTCCAGCACTGGAGCGAATGAAGGAATGATCATTTTGGGCCTCCTGTTCCCGTTTTGGCTGACGTACTGCCCCAGGATTGGATTAGATAATGCACAGACATATCATCTGTCGCTCGAAATACCCGATTGGAAACAGGTTTGCCATCCACATCGGTCTCGAAACGACGGAAACCGCGAGTAAACCGGAAGGAGAATCCACTATCACGCGGAACTCGGTAACAACCTTCATATCGACCTATACCGGAACGGACAAGCTTCATGCCCATCCCACCATAGATCTTTTCCTCCTGCCCTTCCTCTGAGGCTACCTCTGCATGAATGCAGACCTCCACATGAGTGGACAATTCAGGAACCACAGTATAGATGCGTGTAGCAGACAGTTCCCCCATAGTCAGCGTAATGGATGCACTTCCAATACCAACAGGCACCAGTTCTCCACTCGAACGAACCTGGATTACATCGGGGTCACTTGAAGAATAATTCCCATGCAGCAGACTCTGAACCCATCCTCTCTCATAGTGCATTTGTGCATTGATACACACGCTCATTCCACCCTGTAGTCCGATGACATCCCTGCCAAGCAGTTTGAGCGAGGTGGGTTTACCAACGTGGCCGAACATGTATAGTAACGGGAGATGAACGCGTGCTCCCCAGTCACCTTCCTGATGACAAGCACCCTGCTGTTCCAGAAATGCCAAGTCCTCATCCGATCTGACTCCGCGTTCAAGTAATTGATGAGCTACCCTTCTGACCTGGGAAGGCAGAAACAGACCTTCCGTGTCTCCAATATCCATCCACATCCGAACGTCGGGTACCTCTTCTGGCAAGCGATACATGTTTTCTTCCAACAGCCCGCTTTCCGATGTTTCGTCCAGCTGCACATCCACATAGAATGGCGACATCATGATCAGTTTTCCGAAAACATCCGGATTTCGCATCCCCATGTGCAATGTACAAAGTGCCGCGGCAGATGAACCCAATAACCCCGTATTCTTATTGTCCGGCAACGTCCGGTAACGATGGTCTATGATCGGTTTGAGTTCATGAATGATAAAATGCTCATAGTCGATGCCTGAGCATCCCACACTCACGGCCTCTCTCTCCGGAGCGATGAAGTGATAGAATTCGTTGTGCGTGACTGGACGGACATGCGCAATGCCGACAATAATCAGTGATTCAATCTGCCCGGAAGAAATAAGACCGTCTGCTGCCTGATCCATATTCCATGTTTCATTACCTGGCCCGGATGGACCAAAAGCACGCTGCCCTGCATGAACGTACAGAACCGGATAATGCCGAGCTTTCTGCTCATGGTAACCGGGCGGAAGGTACACATAAATGTTGCGGATATTGCCCAGCCGCGACGCCTGAATGCCTTCCAAACATTCGATGACAGAATGGGTACTCAACGATCATCAACCGCCTCTCTTCTCCCGATTCGACTGCATAATACAAATAACCCCGCCTCAGAAGAGACGGGGTTGTCCCAAAACACACGTGCGTGTCCCGGGATACATAGCCCTTATATTGTGAATCTGCGAATAGTTTAATGCGCGAACGTACTTTTGTAAACATAAAAATAGAAAATAAATGCTCTCAAAAAAGTTATTGACATAAGATCCAATATTTCTTACGATAACGTTGTGATCATAACTCGAGGGCCATGCTTTTAAACCAGAGCGGTTTAGGACAACCCCGGTAACTCCCGAAGGAGATGCCGGGGTTGTTGGCGTGTCAAAAGGAGGGAAGTCTTCAATCCACTGCGTATCATTCCGTTGTATTGAAAGCGCTATTATTCAAGAGCCAGGTTGGTTGTTTATTTAAACTACTACATTCACGAGAAGGGTGGATTACTATGTTTCAAATGGCCAAACGTGTACTCCTCAGCACAACACTGACACTCAGTTTACTTGCAGGAGGCGCACTTCCCTATCTGCCTGCTTCCGCGATCTATGCCGATGCGGATACCGCAGTTACCAACAAGCAGAACTTTAGTACAGACGTCATCTATCAGATCTTTACGGACCGCTTCCTGGACGGCAATCCTTCCAACAATCCCACCGGAGCTGCCTACGATGCTACATGCAGCAACCTGAAGTTGTATTGCGGAGGAGACTGGCAGGGCCTGATCAACAAAATCAACGATAACTATTTCAGCGATCTGGGCGTTACGGCATTGTGGATCTCCCAGCCGGTTGAGAATATCTTCGCCACGATCAACTATGGCGGCGTAATCAACACAGCTTATCATGGCTACTGGGCACGTGATTTCAAAAAGACCAATCCGTATTTCGGAACGATGGCTGACTTTCAAAATCTGATTACAACCGCTCATGCCAAAGGCATCAAGATCGTAATTGACTTTGCACCGAACCATACGTCTCCTGCCATGGAAACCGATACGTCCTTTGCTGAGAATGGCAAGTTGTACGATAATGGTAACCTGGTTGGCGGATACACAAATGATACAAATGGATTTTTCCATCACAACGGCGGCTCCGATTTTTCCTCCCTGGAGAATGGTATCTACAAAAACCTCTATGACCTGGCTGACCTGAATCACAATAACAGTACCATTGACCAATATTTCAAAGATGCAATCAAGCTCTGGCTTGATATGGGCGTGGACGGCATTCGCGTGGATGCGGTGAAACATATGCCTCTCGGCTGGCAAAAGAGCTGGATGTCCTCCATCTATGCACACCAGCCAGTATTCACCTTCGGTGAATGGTTCCTGGGATCTGCTGCATCCGATGCGGATAACACGGAATTTGCCAACGAATCCGGGATGAGCCTGCTTGATTTCCGCTTTAACTCTGCCGTACGTAACGTCTTCCGGGATAACACATCCAACATGCATGCCCTCGATTCGATGATTACAGGTACAGCGGCAGATTACAATCAGGTGAATGATCAAGTTACGTTTATCGACAACCATGATATGGATCGCTTCAAAACAAGTGCCGTCAATAACCGTCGTCTGGAACAGGCGCTGGCCTTCACGCTGACTTCACGCGGCGTACCTGCCATCTATTATGGTACCGAACAGTATCTGACAGGTAACGGGGACCCTGACAATCGGGCCAAAATGCCTTCTTTCTCCAAAACAACAACAGCCTTCAACGTCATCAGCAAGCTGGCCCCTCTTCGCAAATCTAATCCGGCCATTGCCTACGGCTCCACGCAGCAACGCTGGATCAATAATGATGTGTATATCTATGAGCGCAAATTCGGCAAAAGTGTAGCTGTTGTTGCCGTGAACCGTAATCTCTCCACACCAGCGAGCATTGCGAATCTAAGCACTTCACTGCCAACAGGCAACTACACCGATGTACTGGGCGGCGCACTGAACGGTAATAACATCACTTCCACCAATGGTACCGTCTCTTCATTCACTCTGGCAGCCGGAGCAACCGCGGTCTGGCAGTATACAACAAGTGAAACAACACCAACGATCGGACATGTGGGTCCGGTGATGGGTAAACCGGGTAATGTTGTTACCATTAGTGGACGTGGATTTGGCTCCACCAAAGGTACCGTATACTTCGGTACAACAGCCGTTACCGGTGCTGCTATCACCTCATGGGAAGATACACAGATCAAAGTGACGATCCCAGCTGTTGCCGCAGGCAATTATGCTGTGAAAGTAGCTGCGAATGGCGTCAACAGCAATGCGTATAACAACTTCACCATCCTTACGGGTGATCAGGTCACTGTACGATTTGTCATTAACAACGCTTCCACCACTCTGGGTCAGAACATCTATCTTACAGGTAATGTGGCAGAACTCGGCAACTGGAGTACGGGCACCACCGCTATTGGACCTGCTTTCAATCAAGTTATCCATGCCTACCCAACTTGGTACTATGATGTGAGCGTGCCCGCTGGAAAACAACTGGAGTTCAAATTCTTCAAGAAAAATGGAGCAACCATTACGTGGGAAGGTGGTTCCAACCACACGTTCACCACACCAACCAGCGGAACAGCGACTGTAAATGTAAACTGGCAATAGAATATTCTGTCCACAAGCTAACCCGGAGTTACGCTAACGCAGCGTATGTTCCGGGTTTTGTTTTGTTTTGCTTATCCAGAATGTTTAGGTTTTTCATAAGCTGCTAAGATTACCTCTATCCCACTCTCTGCTGATGTGTACATGTGGTTCAATCCATAACATTGATACTCCCCAATACGTTTTATTGATAGGTTCGGATCGACTTCAAGGTTGTAGCTGCCAGAATACCTGTCGCCAGCAGCAGTATGCCCACGCCTTGCAACACAGAAGCTGCCCCCCACTGATCTGCCAATACGGAGACAACAGTCAATCCCAGAATAGGCGCTGTACTGGTGATTGTTCCAACGACACCATAGACCCTTCCTTGCAGCTCGTCTGGAACGGCTGTCCTCAGCATAATCTGGGTGAGCATCGTACAGCAGGCGAACATCGCACCTCCGCCCATGATTAACGGCAACGCCATGATTGGTGAGGATACATTCGCCAAAAAAATATAGAGTGGGCCTAGTACAATCAGACCGATAAATACCCATCTCCCTCTTCGTTTCAATCGTTTTCCCGAAGCAATCAGCAGTGCAGAGCCAATCATATATCCAAGTGGAATACAGGTTTCAATTAACCCAAATTGTACCGGATTCGCCTCCCACACCTTGACTGCCATCACTTGAACCAGCATCATGGCTGACATGAAAAACAAGATTAGCACCGGATTGAGCAATACGATGGATCGAATTAGACGATTCCGATAGATATAGCCAAACGAACTGCGCCATTCCTGAACAAACGTGGTCTGCTGACTAACGGATCGCTGTACCTCAGGAAAGCGGCCCGCCATCAGCACACAGACTGCGGACAACAGAAAGGTTGCCCCTGTAATTAATATGGCGACGAATCCTCCAAATGCAGACACAGCAATTCCCGCCGCGGCCAGACCGCTGATTCGGGCAAGATTATCCACCATATGAATGGTTCCGGTTGCTTGTTGAATATGCTCCCTACCTACCATACTTGCTACAGAGGCGTGGAATGCAGGTGCCTGAAACAGACTTGAAAACATGGAGAGTGAGAGCAACAGCAGCACCACCGGGAACGGCGCATGCCAACCAAATAAGCTAATCGCAATCAGCACAGCCATTACGCCGCGGAATACATCCGAGGCCAGCATCAGCTTCCTCCGATCCAATCGGTCTGCAACCGTACCCGCCACCGATCCAAACAGGAAGCTGACGGCCATATTACATATCTGTACGGCCGCCATACTCTTCGCACTCCCTGTGGTCTGTAACACCCACAGACTGATCGCAATCCCATTGAAGCAATCCCCGAACACGGAGATCCCATAGCCGTACAAGATTCTCCGAAAGGTAACATTACGCCAAAGTGTTCGCGGAGTCTTGGCATTTTGCAATGCAGCTTGTCCTCCTTGATATCCCATAATCTCGGGCTCACTGGACGTGTTTATGCCCATACATCACGTTCCTCCCTAATCATGATTCGAGCCCATATAGAACCAGGCACTTCCGCAGCTTTGCCAGTCGATAAAGACATGACATCACGGAAGTGCCTGGTTGGAATGTGCCGCAGGTATCGCGGCTGACTATGTTGTTATGGCACAGAATTAACCTTTGGAGGCTCCTGCCGTCAGCCCTTGAACAAGGAATCGCTGCAGGAACACAAACAGCAGGGTGATTGGAATGGCGATCAGTACCGCCCCCGCAGCAAACATCGTAAAGTTACTGTCCTGATAACGGTTGACCAGATCCCACATCCCCACCGCCAGCGTCCAGTTTTCCTTCGTCCGCAATACCAGCCGGGCGAAGATAAAGTCCATCCACGCACCAGTAAAACTGGTTAGTGCCACATAGGTCAGCATTGGCTTGGATAAGGGCAGGATGATGCTGGTAAATACACGCAGATGACTTGCACCATCCATGCGGGCAGCTTCGTCCAGACTGCGGGGAATCGTATCAAAGAAACCTTTGACGATAAATCCACCCAGTACTGCTCCGGATGAATAGACCAGAATGAGCGCAGCGTGGGTGTCGAGCAGTTTAACTTGCAGCAAAATGATATAGATCGCAATCATGCTCATAAAGCTTGGGAACATGCCAAGAATCAACATGGTGGAGAGAATGGTTTTACGTCCACGGAAGCGGAAGCGGGACAGTGCGTACATCCCGAGTGTCACCATCAACGTGGAGAAGATCATCGTGAAAAAGGCAATTTTCAGCGTATTCATATACCATCTTCCGTACATAAAGGACGGATTATTAAATAACTCACCGTAATGAGTCAGCGTGAATGCTTCGGGCCACAACCGTTCACTGAACAATGCCGCACCCGGTCTCAGGGAAGAGAGAAATATCCAGAGTACCGGGTAGATGGAGACAATAGCGATAATCACCAATAACACATAACTCAGGGCCAGACGCAGCGGATTATTACGTGTCTTCATTGAATCATGTCCTCCTCCTTGAATGATTTGGAGCGGCGGAAGTTCCAGATGGAGAATGAAGCGATGATGAGGAAGATAATAATCCCTACCGCTGAAGCCATATTGAACTTGTTATTGTCGAGTGTAAGCTTGTAGAGCCAGGTCACCAGCAGGTCCGTTGCCCCTGCGTACTGGTAGTCTCCCCGCAGTGGATTACCGTTGGTCAGCAGGAAGATGACATTGAAGTTGTTGAAGTTTCCAGCAAATTGCATGATGAGTACCGGAGTTGTAGCAAAAAGAATGAACGGCATCGTAATAATTCGGAATTTCTGAAAAGCGGATGCTCCATCCACTTCCGCAGCCTCGTAGAGATCACGAGGGATGGCTGTCAATACACCCAGAATCAGTACCATACTGACGGGAATACCAATCCACATGTTGACAACAATGACAGTGACTTTCGCCCAGAATGGATCTGTGAGCCAAGGTAATCCCTCCAGCCCAAATGCACGCATGTACGTATTAATTGGTCCAAACTGGCCATTAAACAGATTACGCATGAGCAGCAAAGAAATGATCTGTGGTATCGCATAAGGCAGAATAAAAATCGTACGCCACAGCTTCTTGAAGCGTATGCCCCGCTGTTCAATCAACAGCGCCACAAGCACACCGCCAAAATAGGTGGTGACTGTCGCCAGAATGGCCCAGATGACCGTCCAGGTCAGTACACCGTAGAATGTCTGGCTCCAGGATTTCAACTGAATCAGATCACTGAATGTCTTGAAGCCCACCCAGTCCACGAGTTTGGCTGGCGGAATATGATCCGGGGCTGAGTAGTTGGTAAATGCAATCGTGATCGTAAACAGAATCGGCATAACGGTGAAAAACAGAATGCCCAGTGCCGGAATGGACAGAAATAGGTAGGGAAAGTTTTTGTCCATCATGCTTCGAAGCGAAGCCCCTGCGCCTAGGGTCTTCTTCCCTTCTTCCCTGGCGACTCCCGTGACGTACGCATCCCGAATATTCAGGATGTAGATCAGAATAAACACAAAAAACACCAGTAGTACGATAATGCCATCCAACAGCAAAAAGATGGAATGGTCTCCCCTTTGAAGTACGGTGGACCCATTCACTTTGACAAAACGCTGTGTATTTTCCCCCAGTGTCCATATGCCCCATACGGCCTGTGACAGGCGAGGAAGCAGGTACGCAAGCCCTGCCCCCTCCAGTAACAATAGACAAATCCCCTTAATCCACTGTCGATTGTACAGCTGTCCAAGACCTTGCAGTATGATGGAACATATAGCCGCTGTCATCCGATGCTGTCTTTCCCTGTTCGGTCCAACGGGCACCGGGACATGCTGCTGTTGCATTTGCTCTCTCCTCCCCGCCTCTTGCTAACCTGTATATATTGAACAAAAGTGTACTTACACTGACCACTCTGATGACAGAACAAGCTTCCGATCGCTGTTATCCCCAGATTTTTTTCGATCCTTTTTTCAAAGGGGAAAATCCGGTGATAAAGGCGAGCATATGCTTCCGAAGTAGCCTTCTTTCAGAAAGCTTGTAGTTTCACTTCTTCAGCTTCCTTCTGCCCTCTCCTTTTTTGTGTAAATATGAAGTTCAATCTATACAATTCTTATGCATATCTTCGCATTCGTCGTTTGTCCCTATTGGACAGTAGCAAGGCTTTCCTGGATCTGTTTCACGGCATTGTCCAGCGATGCCTTCACGTCCTTATCGGTATCCCATATATCCGTAATGGCAGACGTGATCGGTCCCCATACGCTGTCCATGGCAGGAAGCGAAGGCATTGGTGTCGAGTTGTTGAACTGTTCCAAAAACGCCTTATTGATCGGGTCCTCCTGCACCTTCGAATCAGCAGCCACGTTTTTGTTCGCAGGGAGTGTACCGTTCAGATCAAAGTTCTCCATCTGAGCCTCTTCATTGGAAAGGAACGCTGCCAAAAGCTTCGATGCATTCGGGTATTGTGTAAATGCATTTACATAATAGGCTTTAACACCTGAGAAGGAGGTCATCGGTTTGCCATCAATTGCCGGAAGCGGAGCAACGCCAAAATCAATACCTGCATTGCGATAATCGGCAATGGTCCACGGACCGTTAATGTCCATAGCCAGCTTACCGCTGGAGAATAATCCTTTTTTGATATCATAGTTCACGTCACCCATCTTGAGCGGCAATACTTCCGACTTCAGCTTCTGCAAGAACTGTCCACCCTTCAGGGCTCCTTCGTTATTCAGACCGAGATCCGCGCTATCCATCCCGTTGTCCCCAAAAATATAACCGCCCTGTGAAGCCAGGAATGCATAGTTATAGTAAAATTGCTGCAATTCCCACATCAGCGCATATTGATTGGATTTAAAGTTATTGAACGTCTTGGCGAAGCTGATAATCTCATCAAAGTTTTTCGGAGCTTCTGGATACAATGCTTTGTTGTAAAAGAGAGCATAGGTCTCCACGCTGTACGGATAGCCGTACAAGATATCCTTGAACGTCACCGCCTTCAGTGCGTTGTCGCTGGTGTTCTCTACGGTCTCTGCTTCGAATATGTCATTGGGTAGAATAAGTCCCGCCTCTGAAGCGCTACCAATCTTATCATGAGGGAAAACGACGACATCTGCTGCGAGACCCGCCGGGCCATCCGTCGTTAGTTTGGTTACCTGATCGGTTGGAGGTAATTCCTCCATTTTGACCGTTACCCCATACTTCTCTTCGAATTTTTTGGCTCTTTGCTCAATAAAACTGCTTTGATTTTTGTCCTCCCAGATCACCAGCGTTGCCCCTTCTTCCGGTTGAAGGTTCTCGGCTGTCAGCTCTACCACTTCCTCCGGATTCTCACCTGCCGTAGTTGGAGATGGACTTCCGCCTCCAGCCCCGCACGCAGCCAGTGTAAAAGCCATCATGACGGACAATGTTGCCCCTTGCCATTTTCTCATCTAAAATGTCCCCTTCCCTCTGCTTGGTCCAACAATGTTCGCGCTTTTCACCCTTTTGTCTACGTATGTTGTCAGGTTTTGCATTCCATGTTCACTTTTGTACAAACGTTTGCTCAAATGGAAGACAAGATGACTCCTCCGTTCAATATGTAGGGGTAAACTAGTCAAGAAGTATATAAATCCACAGATGTAAGCGCTACAATAACAATCACATCATACAATACTGTACTTTCTTTGCACAAACGTTTGCACAAGCCATATTTGCTCAATTTTAACCAATTTACCTCTTTTACCTACAGTAATTTCCTGTTTCCTTGTTCAGACTCTTTCTTCCTTTATTTTACTTCCTGTGCATCTCATATTTGGCAGTTAGCAATTGATTTATCGTATCCTTTGGATTACCATAGGAGGATATTTATACGATTGTTCAGAAGGGATTTTTTACATGATTACGATCAAGGATATTGCCAAATTGGCGGGTGTTTCCCCTTCTACAGTGTCACGGGTGATTTCAAACCATCCCAGAATCAGCACCAAGACGTCTCTCAAAGTGAAGCAAATCATGAAGGAATTAAACTACCATCCCAACATCATGGCGAAGAGCCTGGTTTCCAAGACAACACATACTCTTGGCATTATGCTTCCACGTCCTGCTGAAGAATTGTTCCAGAATTACTTTTTCGGGGAACTGCTGCGAGGTATTATTACACATGCCACGCGTATGAATTATGAATTGCTGCTAACTACTGAAACTTCATCAGACAATGAACTGCACGCGATATCCCGCCTTGTTCATGGTCGTAGAGTGGATGGCATTCTGTTGCTTGGGTCCAAACGAGACGATCCCATCATCACATTTTTGGAAGCGGAAAAGTTTCCTTTTGTGTTAATCGGTCGCAGTGAAGCTCATCCCAATGCCCCCATGGTGGATAACGATAATGTACAGACTGCTTATGATGCGACACATCATCTGATCGCCCAAGGGCATACGCGAATCGGATTTGTCAGCGGCCCACCGGACATTACGTTATCGCATGATCGCATGTTAGGATACCAAAAGGCGCTTGCCCAAGCTGGGCTGGATGCCGATAGTGACTGGATTGTGGAAGGCGAATTTCTACAGGAAAGTGGATTCAGGGCGATGTCGCTGTTCATGTCCTTGCCAAACAGACCCACCGCAATCGTTGTCATTGATGACAATGTGGCCTTTGGGGTACTGAGAGCTCTTGCCGAGCTTCATTATCTGGTGCCTGAGGATATCAGCGTGGTCAGTTTTAACAATATTGCTCTATCGGAGCTGGCTTCACCACCATTAAGTTCTATAGACATTGGAACCTATCAGCTGGGCTATACAGCCGTTCAGGTATTGTTGAAAATTCTAAGCGGGGAACCACAGCCTCATAATCCGGTCATTATTCCCCATCGTCTGATCGTGCGCGAATCCTCACTCTTTTCCAAACCAAAACCACCCTCAAAGTGATTCATTTCGAGCATCCGTGTAGTAATGCAAACGTTTGTCCTATACGGGATATGGCGCTATGGTCCACCGTTTACGGAGTAACACAAAAAAAGAAGCCGCATATGGTTATGCGGCTTCCTGACTGTTCGCACTATTTCGTTGCTCCATGCTCGACTGCTCTTGAATGGATTAATAAGAGCTCCAGCCTGCATCAGCTGTAACAACGGTTCCGTTCACGAAGCTGGACTCGTCCGATCCGAGGAACAAGGCCACCTTGGCGATCTCTTCACTCGTCCCAATGCGTGGGTTGATTGCCATGCCCAGCTGTTGCCGCCCTGCACCGTATGGGCTAATACCAGCCATGGATGCGCTGATGTTGGTTGCCACGGCACCTGGAGCGATCGCATTACAACGAATGCCTTGCTCAGCATACATATACCCTGTATTTTTGGTGAAGCCCACGACCGCATGTTTGGACGCCGTATAGGCTGCTCCTGCACGTCCGCCGTGCAATCCACCTGCCGAAGCAATGTTCACGATGACGCCTTTTTGTTTTTCCAGGAAGATCGGCAATACTTTCCGTGTTGTCCGCATCACACTGGTTGTGTTCACAGCGAACAATCTCTCCCACTTCTCATCCGTTATATCCGCTGCTGGCTCCATGCCATCCATAATGCCCGCGTTGTTAATCAGAATATCTACTGTACCGTATGTGCTCACCGTTGTATCAATCAGATTCTGCACATCTTCTTCTTTGGCTACATTGGCCAGAACCACAATCGCTTCCCCGCCCTGTGCCTTAATATCATTCACTACCGCCTGTGCGGATTCCTCGTTAATATCCGATACAACTACTTTCGCACCCTCTTGGGCGTACAACGTGGCGATCGCTTTCCCCATACCTGAACCAGCACCTGTAACAACTGCCACTTTATCTTGAAGTTTCATTCCATGTATCCTCCTTTGTGTATTCGTTTACAATAAGTTAACAAACAAATGTTCATTAACTCTTATCCTTAGTATAATAAGTCATAGCGTTTCACTTCAATCAGTAAAAGCTTGTCCAGTTGTACGTTAAACAACACTACTAAGCCCAAATGTTCTTTAATTAATAAATTGAACTCGCGAGGAGGAAAATAGATGTCTGAAACCCCAAATTCGATGGACCGAAGAATCAAGAAATCAAAAGCTGCGCTGAAGGATGCCCTCATCCATTTGATGCAAAAACATCCCTTTAAAGAAATATCCATTACGGATATTGTCCAGCGCGCCGACCTGAATCGAGGTACATTTTACAGACATTATCAGTACAAGGAAGACCTGTTCAATGAGATCATCAATGATGTGATTCAGGATCTGGTGACTTCTTTTCGCAAACCCTATCAAGGGTTGAAAGAGTTCGAGGTTGGTCTGATGCCCTCTTCGGCCATCACTATATTTGAACATGTGCACCAGCATGCACAATTCTACACACTGGTTGTGAAATCGGAGGCCTCCTCCAATTTTCAGCGTATGATCTGCGATGTTCTTCGAGATCTTTCCTTACAGGATCTGAACCAAATCTTCCCGCAGCACATTAACCCTGAACTGCTGGCAAGTTACCAGTCTCATGCGATATTTGGCATGATCATGGAGTGGATCAGACAGGATTTCAAGCACAGCCCCGCCTACATGGCCGAGGAATTGTTCAAGATCATTCATTACAGGCCCGACAATGTCGTGTTAAAAGATGATTATTGAGGGGGATTTTGAAAAAAAATCGGCAACTCTATTTTATGTAAATGTATTCCTGTAATTTCTGGTAATGATATGTTAGGTTATCCATTGGAATACAAACAAAAGGAGGATGACAATACATTTGAAGAAGTCGTGGATTATATCATTGATTACCAGTTTTGTTTTGCTTGGAGGAGTTCTTTTCTCTCCAGCCGCTTCTGCTGATGCAGCCAAAGTAGCAACCTCTACATATTCAGATTCAGATCAGAGTTATAGTGAAAACGAAGATAATTTGAACAAAGAACTTATGGACGAATTAGAATTAGATGATGCAGAACAGGAGCTCACTAAAGATCAAAAGGATTTCGAAAAATACCTCGAACAAATATCTCGCCTTGTACCTTATGAGAATAAAGCAATCGACACATTGGGTAGTGTGGGAGGTGAGGTGAGTTCAACCAATCGCAAGTCCATGTACCTCAAACTTACGAATACGGTGATCCCTAATTATACAAAAACGGTATCCATGTTAAAACAAATCAAACCTTCTAATCCTGAACTTAAGAAAATACATGCCTATTATGTCAAGGGAAGCTACCTTCAGCTGGAAGGATACTTGTTGTACAAACAAGCCGTTTCTAAAAACAAAGTGAATTCCAAGATACTGCAACAAGGTCGTGCCAAAGTACGTGCGGCTGGAGTTCTCCTCGACCAATACGAGCAACAGATATACCCTTATGCACGGAATATCGGGTATCTACATTAGTACCAATCTTCATAGAAGCCCAAAAAGCGACCATTCCCCATGCTTAATGAGGAATGATCGCTTTTTCTAATTATACAAATGATAGCCATCTAACAAGTGACATTGTATTTCTCTCTCTTCTGACTTACAGCCCCAGCTTCTGCCCTTTCTCCAAACGCTGAATCTGCTGCTCTCCGGTATCCGCAAGTTCACGGAACTGGTTAATCGTCTCGCGCATTCTTGGCAGGGCTTCCTGCTTATAAAGACTAATCGAATCGAGTGCTGACAACACATCGGTGAACGCCTGTTTCATCGTATCCACGGAGATGCTGGCTTCATATGCCTGCTTTTGGATGGCAATTCCCTGATCTTTGAGCATTTTGGATGTACCCGCGATCAGATCGTTGGTTGTCTGGTTCAACAATTCAATCTTCTGCAATACAATCTTCTGGTTATACAAAGCACTCGCTACAGTAACGGCAATTTTCAGTGCCGAGATCGTTACATTCTTGGCCCGGTCTACCCCTCGGATTAGCTCCTTGTTGTTACGGATGACCACTTCAATCGCCATGATACCCTGCTGGTTCACGACCAGCATTTGTTGCAGGTCCATGACCCGCTGACGGAGCGGAAACAACACTTCTTCCGTAATAAAGCGAACTTTTTCGGGGTCCTCATTGCGGACCTTGGCGGCTTCAATCTGCGCGTCGATGGACTCATCCATGAGCACACCAAGCTGAATCTCCTTTTGCAGTCGTTTGGTGAGTTCTCTCAGGTTTTGTTGTTCGATCTCCAGCGTTGTATTATCATTACGCAGGGTGGACCTGCCTTTATCCAAAGAGGTTACGATGTCAGCGATGACTGCGTCAGCCTTCTGGTATTTCAGGAAATAGGCGCGAAGCGGATTGAATAATTTCCCGAGGAAGCCGGTCTTGGCGAAATCAACCACACTTGGGTCGAGATCCTTCAGTTGCATATGCAGCTCGGTCAAACCTTTGGCGACCTGACCGCCCTCGTCTCCCGTCTTGGACAGATGTCCAACGGAGACTTGAAGCAAGGCGTTTTTCTCGGAAGAGGATCTCATCGTGTTCATACCAAAGCCGTCAATGGATTGCAGAATCTCTTTGCGTTTTTCCAGGGATTCGAGATCCAGTGTCATAATCATCTCTACGTTGGCATCGGCCACTTGTTGAAGCTCCGCGACCTCGGCGGGCACGGGTTTCACCTCTTCTTCAATCACCTTCTGAATTTCCTTGTGGCTCGGTATTTCCATTGAAAATGACATCTATAGTTCCCCCTTTAGATTACATCTGTACGTTAAACAGGTTACCGATCTTGTACACGACATCATCGGTATCGGCATTGATGCTTGCCGCTTCGTTAATGCTGGAGATGCTCTCCAGAGCCTTAATGTCCGCGTTGTATCCAATCGTATAGATCGGCACTTGGTACGTCTCGACCAGATCCCGAATATCCTTCAGGGTGTGACCTTCATTGGTCTCGCCATCACTCAGCACAAAGATTAACGGCTTCACGTTTGGATTAGCAGCCATGTAATCTTCCAGCATCTTCATCGCTACCACGATCCCGTCAAAGGTCGCCGTCCCTCCGCCAGCTTGCAGACTATCCACTGTTCCGACAAACATGGACTGCTGGTTCGTATCATACTTGGCAATGGGCAGATTCACGGTTACCCCACTGGAGTAAGAAACCAAGCCAATACTGTTGTCTGTACCCAGGTACTTCTGACCTTTGCGCAGGGACTCCTTCAGTCGGTTAAGCGGTTCGCCGTCCATGCTTCCGGATACATCCGTCACGAACACAGCGGCAATCGGTTTACTGCCGTTTTTCTTTTCTTTCCATACTTTCTGTGCAGACAACAACGTGCCACCATCCACAGTGGCCAGTTCGGATTTGTAATCCTGCAACCCGTTGAAACCAAACTCTTCCGCTGATTGTTGGTACTTCGCCTGGGTTACGAATTCCGCAAACTTCTGGATAATCTCCTGTTTGTTCTGCGGCAATTGCCCCAATGCATACAGCGGACTGTCATGTCTCACGCCAAAAGGTGTAAAGACGTAACCACTCTTCAGATCGGCGGTATTCACATACGTCTGGTATTCGAGTACAAAGGCATCCAGTCGGCCTGACTTGGCCGCTTCCCGCATCTGAATGGTTGTCGAGGCCGTAAACGGTACATTCGTCTGGAATTTCTCAAATCCCTCAATCGCTTTCTCTCCCAGCGGATTGGCGCTATCATACGTATTCAGTGCAGTCACCAGAAAGTTCAGTCCTGTGGAGCTGGCAAATGGATCGGTATATCCCATCGCGAGTTCATTGTTGGCAATCGCCTCGGTTACGGTTTTTACATTAACGGAGCCATAGGTATCAACCAGTGCATCATACTTGGCTTTGGAGATGACAATACCAGGGACATTCCCAACCAATCGCTTGGAGACCATCTCTGTCTTCACCCCACTGGCCTCAACCATCTCGCCCCACAGTTCATTGGAAGGTGTAAATGCATCCGGTATATACTTGCCCGACTTGATATAATCGGTAGCCGTTCCGGAGGCAATGTTGCGGATTTTGACGGATACCTGTTTCCCGCCAACGGTAATATTTGCTTTGTTGAACTCCTCACCCACCTCGGTTAACCAACCGTCTACCCCGCTGCCCGACTTCTCTGGGGAAGAGAAGATTTCGACGTAATCATTCGTTGTATTCTCTACGGCAATTGCGAATTTGGAGATATCCGGCAGAGATTCTGCTACATCGACCGGATCGAGATCTATCTGTCCTTTGACCGGCTCCGCCGTCGCTGGTGCAATGTCCGCGTACAGTTTACCCAGTTCCTTACCTGCGTTCTCTGTGCTCACCTGTGTGGTCGACTTGCCAAAGTTCGATGTTAATGTTATTCCTGCATAGACCAGACCGAATACGAGTACCAGCATTACAATCGATATGAAAAAAAACTTTCCCTTCTTGGCCATACGAGCAACCCCTCACTGTCTGTATAATTTGGTGTGCTTGATTAACTGATCAATCTCCTGCATACAAGGCATCTGTTCAATATCTCCGGCTTCAAAGCTGTCGAGGCGTGAAATCTCCAATAACAACTGATCCAGCTTGAGCAAAATTTCCTCATTAGTGTGTAATGCATTCTTCACATAAGACAGATAATCGTTGTATACCTTGGTTTTTTCCTGAAAAAGTTTTTGGGGAAGGTTTGAGGATTTGGATTTCATCATGTTGGCATAGTCGGCTTCATCAAATACATTCAACCGGTTCAGCACACTGCGAATGTTGAGATATAGCAACTTCTCCACTTCCAGCGTGACCGATGCGAATTTTTTGTAGCTTAGTTCCCCCGGATCAAACCGCTGATGAAGCACATTCAGGAGTGTTTCTTTCTTCTTTTTCATCCGGCTAAGTTGAGACAGCCCCAGTGTAATATCCTCTTCGAGGACTTTGATGCGTCTATAAAAAGATAAAGCTTCCACATAATCTTCATGTGTTTCGATATGCTTCACGGGCAGAACTATCGGTTGCCTCAACAACAAGGTGTAACTACCATATAAAAGTGCCATTGCACTGCCGAACAACAGGGTAACGGATAGCGCAGTTGTGAATGCACCCTCCCCGAAATTCAGCCCGATAAAGCCGGGTGAGAATGCCAGAACATTCACAGCCACAATACCGAGGATTAATCCCAATAATTTTATGTACTTGATCATGTTCAATCATCCGACCTCCTTTCATGTTATATATTGGTGCCTCATGTCGTAATTTTCCTGATCAACTTCTTCTTATTGTACATGATGTTAACGCTCTCAGGTGGATAACATTGGATATTCGAATACTCATAATATACGTGGTTTGGGCTTATCCCATTTCATATTTTCAGGGACAACGTGGAACTAGGCAGGAAATTTGGTGGTCAATCCGTAGAAGTACGTCTTTTCAAACAGCAGATTGTGGAGAAGAAATGTTATCAGGTAATACGTGGAAAATAGCTATGCGTGTCATTTTTTATATAAGACTTGTCTGAAAAATAGTACTGCAAAAAGGACGAATCGGAAATCATCCGGTTTCGTCCCTTATGCGTTGGTTCACTTTTTTTAGTTTCCACTACCTGAGCTTGAACAACGAATCCAGCGTAATGTGTAATTCAGGATACAAGACAGATATAATCGTTTCCTGCTCTGTATACAGATGACGGGTCTGGTAACTGCCATCCTCCAACGTGTACACATGGACGGTTTGATTCCCGGGGTCAACAATCCAGTATTCGTTCACGCCGTATTTCTGATACAAGTTAAATTTTTCGTTAAAATCCTTTAGCGCAGTCGAAGGCGATAACACCTCGATAATTAAAGAAGGTGCACCGTTACAGCCATTCTTAGATATCTGGTCTTTGGAGCAAACCACCGATAAATCAGGCTGTACAACTTGATCTGGCAGGTCATATTGTTCATTTTCGCTAAAATACACATCAAAAGGGGCAACAAACACGAAACATTTCCGATTCTGAAAAAAAGTCCGCAAAGAGAAGTGCAGCTCACCCACAATAAACTGGTGCAATGAAGTGGGTGCTGGAGACATATTAAAAGCTTTGCCGTTAATTAATTCCCATGCCCCCTCCCAAGTTAACCAATCCTGAAAGTTATAAGTACCTTTATTATCGGGTTTTGCCACACTTCCAACCTCCTCTTTCACCTAACCGTAATTTATTTTCATTATAACATTGTGTTTGCGCCTTTTCACACCATGCCTCTTATTACGCAAAGAGAGATTCCGGTTTGCTTCGTGTAGTACGTACCTCTACGACTTTCCCGGCACAGCCATTGTCGCCCTTCGCCTGGAACATGACCTTAACGCTGTCTTTACCTGATGTTACGCTCTCAGGAATATCATATGTCACATAGAACACGTCGCCAATCTTGTTCATATGAATTCGCTGCTCTCCAATGAGTGTTCCATCCACGGTAATGGTGAATTGTCTCTCATATAACGTACCTTCCCGCTCAAACGGGGAATGATCTCCACCCCAATAGGCCACACATAAATAATTGGTTGCGGCGTGGTCCACTGCCAGTTGATAACTGAAGTAAGCTCCACTGATGCCAAAAGCCTCTCGCCACATATGCAACTTCTTACGGCCATCTGTGGTTGAACCGTTGTGATGCTCCCCACGGCAGTTGCTATCAAGTTGATGTCCAATCTCATCCTGCTGACCGTCAGCCTGAACCCTGTCGATCGTGATATCGTTCAACTCTTTCTCGAGCGCATCACCTTCATCGTTAAACGGCCAATACACGGTATAAAATTCATGATGCACATCATAGAACGGAATGAGTTTCACGGCTTCGCCTGTGGAAGTGACATCCTTGCTAAGTTCGAATGTTAACGTGTCTGCATCTACAACCTTGATCCACTCTTGTACATCCTCCTGCTCCGTCCAGATCACAGGTACGGGTGCGGTCTTGGGATTCAGTGCTGTTTCATCCACAATCGTATCCTCTGGAAGACCCTCGTTTCCTAGTGCACCGGCGAGTACAATCGGGCCGTACAGGAATGCCACCTTGTGGGCATCATCCCGGGAGGTGTACTGGCGAAGTGACATCGGCAGGGTGATTGTGATGACATCGCCCGCAGACCAGATGCGGTCGATGGACAGATAGCCGGGTTCCATCCGTGTATACGGATGTTCCGTATCCCCGTTAACCGTTGCCGTCATTGGCTCTTGCAGCCATGAGGGTACGCGTAATCTTAGATGAGCCGAGGCGCTGCCTCCGGTGATCGTCAGGGTCACCTTTTCCGAATAAGGAAAGTCGGTTTCAAGCTTCAGGGATAATCCCTGTGACGCCCAATCCAGTTGGGAAGCGATATACAGGTTGACGTACAGGTCTTGTTCATTCTCAAAATAGATGGCCTCGGCATATTTGCCCGGGTTCTCCATGCCTGATCCTGTGCAGCACCACCAAGCAGTATCGTGAGTACCATAGATTTTGTAGTGGCCTTGCAGCGTTGATGCAAAATATGTTTTGTTCCCCGTATCGGGGTCCTGCGTGCCGAGGATATGATTATAGATGGCGTTTTCATAATAGTCCATGTAGGCACTATCGTGATTCCAGGCGAAGAGTTGCTTCGTTAGATGCAACATGTTGTGAGTACAACAGCTCTCTCCTGTTTTGATCCCGAGACTCTCCATGCCCTTTGCTTCGTAATGCTCCGAAATGCTCGTCGCACCAAATACATAAGAACGATGATGCACCGTGGTGTTCCAGAAAAACTCTGCCGCTGTCCGGTAACTCTCATGGGTATGATCCTGATTGTAGATTTCGGCAGCACCGATCACTTTGGGAATCTGAGTATTGGCGTGTCTGCCTTGAAGATCGTCCTGCTTGTGTTCCAAGGGTCTCAGGATCAATTGATGGGTAAACTTGTTGGCGATCTCAAGGTATAAGGCTTTGCCCGTGATCCCATACAAGTGTGCAAATACTTCATTCATGCCCCCGTGTTCACTTTGAAGCATCGTCTGCATCTGTTCTTCTGTCATCGGGAGCAAACCTTCTACCGCCCAGTCTGCAAATCGAGTAACTACATCAAGTGCCTGTCCGTTACCAGTGAGTTTGTACGCATCAATCAGGCCGCGATAGATTTTGTGCACACTGTACCAGGGAACCCAGTATTCACCGATGTTGAACCCACCGATATTCTCTGCTCGAAAAGCCATGTGGAAAGGTTCTTCGGACAAACCACCGATATACCCGCTCCCCGTGGTCTGTTGGATTCTCGCCAGTTCGGTGACAGCATAATCCAGTCTTTCTTTTAACGTGATATTCCCGGTTGCCTGATACGTCACAGCCAGGGCAGACAGATAATGTCCGAGGGAATGTCCGCTGATGGTACGTGCCTCCCAACCCGCGTAACGTTCTTTTCGGGCAGGTAAACCATGAGCTTCGAAGCATGGAGCCAGGAATCGATCAATATCCAGCGATAACAGGTAACGCTCCCCCACCTCTTGTGATGTTTGGAACACTCCATTTAACAGATCTACATGTTCCGGTCCCAGAAATCCTTTTTTCGTATCAATCATGACACTCACTCCTTCTCGGGATGTAATAGATAAGTTGAACTAAAGATTATTTACACTGACACTACGATGACAGAATAACCTTCCAATCGCTGTTATCCCCAGATTTTTTTGATCCCCTTTCTCAAGGGAAATCCAGGGATCGCGTATGCTTCCGATGCAGCTTTCTTTCAGAAAGCTTTTAGGCGAACGCTCCGCTTTTTCAGGTTTTTTCTGTCCTCTCCGTTATCATGTAAATGCTTAGTTCAACTTATATAGATATCCATTCATTCTTAAGGGGTAAAATCCGTGTTCTGTTCCATATGTCCAATACTCAACAATCCACTTCAGAGCTTGAATATCCCCATATTATCAAATAAAATATAATTACATCAGACTCATAATCCAAGAAAAGGTGGATAAATCCGTCCTATGCAAAAGCCACTGGAACATTACCTGTGCGGCAAGTTCATATCCGAAGGCAACTGGAGCCACATGAGACGCAGCATGCCTGTGCATGAGATCATTTTGATGCTGGAAGGTGAGATGTACATCGCGGAAGAAGAGGAACAATATGTAGTTCGTGCCAACGATCTGTTGTTTCTGCGCGCGGGTCGCACCCACTATGGCTACCAAATCAGCGACGCCCCCGTCAGCTTCTACTGGGTTCACTATGATGCCATGTTGGCAGATTTCAACCAGTTTAGGACACATGCCACCATTCAGGTACCTTCCATGGCCAATCAGTTGTTTAAGCAGCTGCTGCATGTGTCATCCTTCTCACCGGAGGAAGCCGACGCTGCTTTGTTATTGCTGTTCAGAGAACTGGAGCGGAATATAGAGGCGGATTATCGCCCGCACAATGCAATTGTGGACCATATCTGCAAGTGGGTCGATATTCATCTGCATACAAACATCACGGTGAGTCAGATTGCAGAAAATTTTAATTTTAACAAAGACTATATTTCCAAAATGGTGAAGCGCGAGAAAGGTACTGGACTCAAAACCTATATCCTCACCGAACGTATTCGCCGGGCGAAACAGCTGCTGCTGAACACCAATGCCAGTGTAAAAGAAATTGCCGGACAGTGCGGCTTCTCCGACTACAAACTATTCCTGCGCATGTTCAAGCAATACGAAGGCAATACGCCAACCGAATATCGCAATCATCTGTATTCCACACAGCTCAATCGCTGATATGCTTTGATCTATAGAAATGACTGAGTTTACTATAGAATATTTGAATCAATCGGATTGAATCCGTTATGGTAAAATGCAAGAAAACGATATTCCATACTTAACCCATAAGAGAAGGGGAATTATTAGATGACAACGGCTGCCGTTACGATTCATCCTGCCACAGAAACGGACCATCCAGAGATTGTAGATATCCTTATTGCAAGTTACGCCGAGTATCGGGAGACTTTTGAGCAAAATGAACGCTGGGAGGCCTACCTAAAAGATATTCGAGAGTCTGTGGTTAATCCGTACCTGACACAATTATGGATCGCCAAGATTGATGATCAGATTGTCGGTACAGTCCAATTATTCGAAACAGCGCGCAAGGCTTATCCAGACTTTGAATTACCAATCGATTATCCGTTTATTCGGCTATTAGGTGTTGATCCCAAATGGAGAGGTCATGGAATCGCCAGAGAATTGCTCCAACAATGCGTGGAATCTGCCAAGGACATGGGCAAAAATACGGTGTATTTATATACGGGCGGTCAGATGGTCAATGCCATCCGTTTATATGAGCGTTTCGGATTCTATGAGGATGAGGAATTCAGCTCCGAGAGTAGCGGGGGTAAGGCGATCTGTTACCGTTATGATTCCTAGTGTTAGGTATTAGCTTAGCGAACCGCGATCAGCAGAATTGATTCATAAAGAGTAGCTAGTGAAAGATGCGTGTTCTACTTGAATAACGCGAAAAAGACCATTCATACGGATGAACGGTCTTTTTCGCGATCTAAAACTTATACTTCAATTACGTTGATATGAAAATCTATCTTCGTTAGCGATCGGTTTTTAGTCGCCAATCTCCACCAAAATCTTCGCATGGCTCTTGTCGGTCATTAACAGCTCAAGTCCTTCCTGCACGATATCGTCCAGTTTGATTTTCTTGGTGATGACCTGTTTCACATCGAGCGATCCTTCCGCAATCAATGAAATCACTTCAGGGAAAATGTGGCGATAGGCCAGCGTTGCTGTCAGGTTCGCTTCTTTGACCAGAAGATCGAAGAAGTTCACTTGAAGCGGGTTCGGAATTGCTGCGATGACAACAACTTCTCCACCTTTTTTGACAACCGCAATGGCGCTATCCATCGTTGGCTGCACACCCGCTGCTTCATAGGCCACATCAATGCCGCCCGATTGTTGCAAGATCACCTCGGTTGCATTGACTTTGGCACTGTTTACCGGGATCGCTCCCAGCTTGGCTGCCAAGTCCAAACGTTCCTCAAATACATCGACTGCATAGATTTCAGATGCTCCTGCTGCTTTGGCAGACAGAATCGTCAATAATCCAATTGGACCGGCTCCGTATACGGCTACCTTATTCCCCACTTTCAGCTTGCTATGACGAACCGCGTGAAAGGCTACTGCCGTAGGCTCAACGAGCGCGCCTTCTTCAAAAGTTACGTTATCCGGTATGGGATGAACCATGTAGGATTCAACAACAACGTACTCCGCAAAACCACCATCACCATTCAGTCCAACGAATCCAAATTGAGTACACTGGTTATAACGCCCCTGGATACAGTACTCACATGTTCCACAATGGTACAACGGCTCTACCACGACTCGATCCCCTACACTGATACCGCTTACATTACTCCCCAATTCACTCACGGTTCCTGCAAATTCATGACCCAATGTCAGCGGCGCTTTCTGTCCTGAGAGCGGATGATTCTCGCCTTCTTGAATGCCCACACCATGATGATAGGCATGCAAGTCACTGCCGCAGATCCCTGCATATTCCACTTTGATTTTGACCTGACCCGCTTGAGCGACCGGAACCTCCCGTTCTTCCACACGCACGTCTTTATGGGCATACCATACTGCTGCTTTCATGAAGTTCATCCCCTTTATATGATTGTCTATATATTATATCGCTGTTCATGTATTATTCATATTTATAGATACTAATGTTAACATTAGTTGTATTAATGCTAAACGGAGATGAAATCATGAATCTGGAACAGCTCGAATATGTCGTTGAAATTGCAAAAACGCAATCATTCTCCGCCGCCTCGGAGCATCTGCATGTTACACAATCGGCGATCAGCCAATCGGTACATCGTCTGGAAAAAGAATTGGGTATTATCCTGTTCGAACGCTCTCGGCAAGGAACTCATCCCACTCCCGAAGGCAAACAATTCATTGCCAAGGCACTGGACATTTTGCAGCGGATTGATGAATTGAAATCCCTGAACGCAGAAACCTCCTCTCTTAGCGGAGAGCTTCATGTGGCTACTTTTCCAAGTGTCATGCCCTATCTTGTCCAGTCTGCTGCAGATATGAAGCGTGAGCACTCCCAACTTAACATCTCGATTGAAGAGAAAGGGTCCATGGAAATTATCGAGGATATTCGGAGTAACAAAACCCATCTGGGCTTTATCGCGATCTATGCCAAACAATTGCGGGAATTCGATGGACTTCACTTCAGTCCCATGTACTCGGGCAAGCTGGTAGTTGGTACTCATCACCTGTCTGAACTTGCCAAACACAGCCGTGTTTCACCTGATCAATTAAAAGAACACAAGCTGGCACTCTATCGAGATGGTTTCATCGAAGACTTCATCAGGGAATTCACTTATGATCATGGATCTCTGTCCATTCTGTTTAAAACAAATAATTCAGAAGCCATCAACATGGTGTTACGAAACGATATTGCCGCCACGATTGGTCACGACTTTTCCTTTTACCAAAATCCATTATGGAAGGAAGGTCTGGTGAAGATGGTAGAGATCACTGGAATCGATCAACCGAAAATGCAAATTGGCTTCGTACAGACGGAGTCCAAGGAGTCCGCCGTAGCTGCAGAACGATTCGCCCAACGCTTCAGACAGGCGATAGAGCTGGATCATTTAAAAGTTTAAATCTAAAAAAGTGCTCCTCCCTTTGAAGGAAGTTTGGGATGAACACCAACTTCTCCAAGAGCGGAACACTTTTCTGACTACCTCTTGCGTTACTATTACTACACCTTACTCAAACTATACTTTAACTTTGCGTACGGCTTCGCTCATCTCGTTCGTCTGCTGCTCCAGTATGGTGGAGGTCTGCGCCACCCTGTTGAACATGGCCGATTGTTCACGCATTAAGCGATAGATTTCATCCGAATGATCCGATACTCCGGCTGAGATCTGCGAGATCGTATTGACAGAGGCTGCAGCCTCTTCCGAACCTGCCGAGATTTCCTCTGCCGCAGCGGAGACTTCCTGAATGCGACTGGTCACCAGTTGGAACGCATCAACCACATGGGCGAAAGCTTGCTCCGCTTCTGCGGTAATTGTAACCCCTTGTCCAATCTCGGTTGCAGTAACCCCCATCTGTGAGCCAATCTGCTGTGATTCTTGTTGAATACGAAGCAGCAAGTCGGAAATCCGTTCCATGGATGTGCTTGAGGCCTCAGCAAGCTTCCGAACTTCATCCGCCACAACCGCAAAACCTTTGCCATGTTCTCCTGCATGTGCTGCCTCTATGGATGCATTAAGCGCAAGCAGCTTCGTCTGACTCGCAAAATCACGAACCGTGTGCAGGGCACCACCAATTTCCTGGGAGTAGTTGTTCAGCACCTGAACCATCGCTACAACTTCACTTGAGACATGTGAGATGCTCTCCATCTGTGTTTTCATCAGTGTCATGCTCTGTTTACCTGACTCCGCCGTAGAAAGCGCACTTGTTGCCGCATCCGATACAACCATCGAGGATTCGGAGATATCCGTAATACCTTTTGCAATCTCTTCCATCGCATGCGCGCTATCGCTCGCACCCTGCTTCTGCGTATGTGCCCCTTGTCTAATCTGTTCGACAGATTGGTCAACCGTCTTGCCCATCTCAAGCATCTCTTCGGTACTGCGATTAAATTCCTTCGTTGATTCCGATAAAATATTGGTGGTTACCGCCACGCCTTCAACCATGTTACTCACGATCTTGTTCAAGTTGCCGGACATATGTATCATCGCTTGATATGTGGTTCCAATCTCATCTTTGCTTTTCAGACGATACGACGTCAAAATTTTGTTGGCTTCTGCAAGCTCACCCTGTGCCATTTTTTCCACACTCGCCTTAAGCGGTTGAAGTGGCCGCAGTCCCCTCACGATAAACCACATGACAACGGCAATGCCTATAAGTGTAATTAAAAGCAGCAAAGCATAAAAAGGAATACTCGACTTCATAATATCTGACTCAATGCTTCCGATCACCGATACCGCCGTATCGATACCAATGACACCTGTTACAGCGCCGTTACTATCGAGCAAAGGAGCATAAGAGGAAATATAGTCGCCATACTCCTCGTTGTTAATGATTGAAGAACTGGCTGTTTGCCCCTGCAACAGCTTCTGTACAGCCTCCTGAGGGACATCCGTCACTTCATTAATCGGTGAGGCTTTATCTGCATCCTTCATGCCGTCCACCATAATAAGTGGCGTACCTTTGTCATCTATTTTGACGAAATACACATACATGGCCCCGATACTTACGCGAAAATCATCCAGCTCATCACGAATCTTCAAGAACGCGTCATTCTCCTTGGGATTCTTGGCAAACTCGGCATAAGATGCGGTATCCAGCTGATTCACATAACTCTGAGCAATCTGGATATTGTAACTCGATATGGCCTCCTGCGCAGCCAGCTTCATATTGGCCACCTGTAACAGCATGCTGCCAACAGCTATAATCGTCATGGCCAGTGTAACGACTGCAACAATGCGTACAACCAAACGTTTCCTAAAAAAACCGATCATCCGCTCCTCTTCCTCTCCCGTGAACCCAAGCCTTTTTGACTAGGCGATACCCAAAAAACACATGCTTGAAGCACTAAGTATGGGAAAATAGTAAACGAATATGTCGAATTAGGCAAGAAAATATTGGGTTATCATAAAAACGCTATCATGGATGTGGTAGATTTGTTAGCAGAAACTACATCTAGGCATAATTTTAGTTTTTTTCCCAACAGAACCTGCAATATATACCTTTGTCTTGTAACCACTTCTAGTTAAAATCCTTTCAGCAAATGAATGGACAACTTACTATTGCCATAAGGAATTAATTCAGTTATATTATTAATTAATTGATCAGTTAATTAATTAATTGTAATGATGAGAGGAGAATTCATTTGGCCAGACCGGTTAATGAGGAAAAGAGACTCGAGCGGCGTAAACGAATCCTAAAAGAAGCCGTGATCCTGTTTGCCGAAGGCGGATATTCCAATACCACAACGGCTATTATTGCAAAAACTGCAGGAGTAACTTCCGGAACCATCTTTCAATACTTCCCAAGCAAAGAAGCTCTGTTCCATGCCGCTGTACTTGAACCGCTTGATGATATTCAGAAGAAATCACTTGCTTCTCTACAACAAAAAGGAACACCAGGTACGCTGATAAAAAACATGGTAGAAGAACAATTCAGTCATATTTACTTCTATACCAATGAGCTGCGACTTGTTCAATCTGTCTTGGGGCAACGAACCCGATTTCCCGAACTTACACAGAAGGTTCTTGAAAGCATTAAAATAATGACCGATACGATTGAATCTGTCTATACAAAGGGACAAGCCATGGGGGAGTTCAACAAAAACTTCTCTCCAGCGATGATCTCTCGAAGTTATATCTCTTTTTTGAATGGAGTAGCTTTAACTCTCGGAGATGACATCCTTCATCATCCTGAGTGGGAGAATCTGAAGGGACATGCCTTTTATCTGTTTGCACCCATACAACACGAAGAAACACTGGAGGAATCTCAATGAGTCAATCATCTTTACCCCCTGTTCTGACCTTTAAAGGTCGTATGAAGAAACACAAGAAACTATTATGGGGCCTGGGGATAGCACTTGTGCTTATTGTCTCTCTTGTATTCTTTGTATCCTATAAAGTAGTAGACACGTTATTACACCATCCACGAGATACCAATGTCAGCTACGAGTTGAATATGGAGAAAACACCTTACGAAGAAGTCGAATTCAAGAGTATGAAAAATGATAATACGATTCGAGGAACTTTCTTTCCAGCGAGTATATCTTCAGGCACAGCAAGTAACAAAACAATTATTGTCGTGCATGGATATACGAGTAATCGTTTAGTCAAAGGTCGTACTCCCAAGTTGGTAGAACATTTCGTTCCAAAGGGGTATAACGTACTGGCCTTTGATCTCAGCTCACAGGGTAAGTCCGATGGGAATTTGATTACGCTGGGACTACATGAGAAATACGATTTACTTGGGGCTGTAGACTATCTAAAATCCAGAGATCATGCGGGAGACCATATTGGAGTTATCGGCTTCTCTATGGGGGCTGCTACTTCTCTACTGGCCACAAGTGAAAGTGATGATATCCAGGCTGTAATTGCAGATAGTCCATTTCGTAATGCCGGTTTATTTCTGAGAGAGGGCCTGCCATTCTTCTCAGGTTTACCTGCATTCCCTTTCAGTTATACATCGACATGGATGGCGGATTGGGTCTTTAACGTTGATCTCGATTCCGTATCACCCATGGACGCGGTTAAAAAGATGCAAGACAAGCCCGTTATGCTCATTCACGGTACTGGGGATCAGCAAATAAGTTATAAAAATACAGAAAAGATCTATGAGTCCTTAAAAAATAATCCCAATGCAGAAGTATGGTATCCTCAAAATACGGAACACATTGATGCGATTAATCATTATCCTACTGATTATTTCCAAAGAGTAGATCACTTTATGGATAAGTATGTAGGACAATAAATTGAATACCAAAAGACTATTAACACAAAGAACATCCCGGCTCGAATACCACCGCCGGGATGTTCTTTGTTACGTATTATCGTACATCTATATATTACAAATACTAAACGGTCCGTCCATTCATCTTTCTGAATCGAATCAGGGACCAGATGATCAGCACCGCGAGCACGGCAAGACAGATGCTAATGCTGAACCGATTACCCTCATCAAACACAAACATCACCGCAATCACACTGAGACATAGTACCACGACTCCGGTTATATAAGGGAATCCCCAAACTTTGAAGGTCGGTTGAACCGGATATTTCTTCCGCAGTTTCAACTGGGATGAGGCAATACAGATCCACACAAGAATCACGACAAACCCCGGAACTGCGAGCAATACACGGAACAGTTGATCCTGCGCGAACAGGCCAAGCAAGGAACCTCCGAGCAAAACTACTGAGCACACCAGAAGTGTGTTAATAGGGCTACCGTTGCGATTCGTCTTTGACAATGCCTTCGGAGCTTCCCCGCCCACTGCCATGGAGTGCATCATCCGGGATGCACCATAGATCCCTGAATTTGCAGCAGACAGAACTGCCGTCACCAAAATGAAGTTCATTATGTGTGCTGCTCCCGGCAGTCCCGTGGAGGCGAGCACCTGTACAAACGGACTGCTCTCCGGCCCAATTTCATTCCATGGGATAAGACCACAGATGATGAGAATTGGCAAGGTGAAGAACAGAATAATTCTGAGCATGAAATTGCCCACGATTTTGGGCATCACTTTTTCTGCATTCTCCGTCTCGGTCAGGGTCAGACCAATCAGCTCCGATCCCCCATAAGAGAACATGACCACAAGCAGTGCCGAGAAAATCGATGACCATCCGTTCGGGAAGAACCCGCCTGCTTGCGTATAATTTTGCAGATATGGAGTGTTATCACTTGGGATAATGCCAAAGATCAACCCGGCACCCAGGAAGATAAAAATAATGATCATGGCAATTTTGATTCCGGCCAGCCAAAACTCAAATTCCCCGAACACACCTACACTTAACAGATTAACGAGTATAATGAACGCCGCACAAGCCAGACTCAGCATCCACAGCGGTACTTCCGTGAACCAATACTGCAAAAAGCTCCCGGCAGCAATCACCTCAATGACACATACCGATAACCACAGAAAGCAATACATCCATCCCATAACAAAGGATACTCGGCTACCAAATGCCTCCTGCACGAAATCTTTCATATTTTTGTTCTTGTACACCGTAGCCATCTCTGCCATCGCGGCCATAACAACCAGCAGCAATAATCCAGCAAAAATGTACGTGACAATAACGCCCGGACCTGCGAGTCCGATCGTCTCTGCACTGCCTTTGAAAATCCCTGTTCCAATGACACCACCCATAGCCATAAAACTGATGTGTCTTGGTTTAAGCTTCTTCTGTAGTGTTCCTTCTGTCTGAGCCAATTCAAATCCTCCTGATGTAAAAAACGTCTGTACTGCTGTCTTGTTTCATAGACATAATGTCCAGTATACCCTATTGTTCATCAATCAGCCCAGTAGTTCCTTATGGCCAATTCATCCCAAGCATACGGACATAATCTATTTTTTATACCCCACAATGGCATGAAGCAATCTGTATACAACCCAGCTGATCAAACTATACCCTGCCCCATAGATGAACCAAGCGCCTATGTTACTACCCAATGTTGAAAGATCACTCGCGATATACAACAAAGGCAACATAAAAGAAATAACTAGCGCTACCCAGAGTCTAAACCATTTGGCAAAATAACTGCCTACTCCAAGCACCACAGCAATTATAGGACATAACACCAAGACGGCAAACAGCGGATTCATCTGATCCAACCACCAATATATCATCCACGGCTCCCTCCACCCTTTTCATAGCATGGTCCATGTTACATCATTGCGTGTATTCTACTCCTTTTCCAACTTTAAAAATGTACGATATGTTGCAAAAATAAAAAACCAGTATCCTGTAAAAAACAGAATACTGGTTTCTCACGTAAATCCATTTAGATTGTTTTCGTCATAAATGCGCTGTTTGGGTCCAATGTATAATCCGCGAATGGTTCGCAATATTCGAATCCGAAGTCTTCGTACAACTTCCGTGCCGGAATAAACGAATCCATGGAGCCCGTCTCCAGACTGACTCGCTTATAACCACGTTCTACAGCAACGTCCATAATGTGGGCCAAAATTTTTCTTGCTACGCCTTTTCTCAGATGAGCCGAAGCGGTACGCATCGATTTCAATTCTGCATGCGCTGGATCAAGTTCTTTGATAGCCCCGCAACCGAGCAAGTCTTCCCCTTCCCACGCACACCAGAATGTAATTTCAGGTTTCTTAAGCCCATCCAGATTCAACGCATGAATACTCTCAGGAGGCGAATCCGCTGCCATCCCTTGCAAGTGCTCTGCAATTAATGTCTTCACTTGTACTCCAGTTAAATCATCCACTTTGATCTCCAAAACGTATCACTCCTGCCGACATTTTTATTGGTTCTATCACTGAATGTATATCGATTAACTCATATTACTACCGTGTTAGGTTTTATGACAAGAGGTTACTTATATCCACTGAAATACGCTATTGTGATTCACCTATAATTTCCAGTATGATGAGGCTATCAGATGCCAAAGGGGCGAGGTCTATTGCGAATTATACATAGAGTTAAATGTGAAACTAAGGTGAAGCTAGCTTAACTTAATTTAAAGGAGACCCCTATGACACTAACTACGGACAACCTGTTTTATAGCAAACGATTAAAAATGACTCCCCCACGTCCTGAAGACGTGCAGACCATGCTGCAATGGAACGAAGACCCGGAGTACCTTCGGAATGTGGATACTGATCTTGCCATTCCCTATTCAGAGAAACAGTTGGAAGATGAGGGCGAAACGAAGAACAAGGAAGTTTACTTCAGACTGCGCACGCTTGAAGAGGATACGCTGATTGGTTTTGTCGTCATTCATAGCATTGAATGGAACAACCGCTGCGGACAACTTGCCATTGGCATCGGACTTGCCAAACATCGCAACAAGGGATATGGCACGGAAGCGTTGAATCTTATTTTACGATATGCATTCCATGAGATGAATCTGGACCGGGTTGGTCTCGATGTCATCGCCTACAACGCCAAAGCGATTCGCTCCTATGAGAAGGCTGGTTTTCAGTTGGAAGGACGGGCACGTTCAGCTGTATATCGTGATGGTAAACGTTACGACCGCTTAATGATGGGAATCCTGAGACCAGAATGGGAAATACACAATCAGATCCATACGGAGGGTGAACATGCATGACCAAGAATGTAGAAGTTACTGGGTTTATTGAACAGATTCAGATCCCCTGGCAAATACAAGTCGCTGAACAATTGCGACAGTTGGTCCATGATACCATCCCTGACGTACAGGAACGTGTGCAATACAAGAAACCTCATTTTTTGAAAAACGGTAAGTACGCTGCGGTCATCTCTCCATCCAAACAAGCCGTATCCTTCACCATCTTTCATGCAACCGGACTTGATCTACCCGATGGGATATTTGAAGGCCCGGAAGAACGCAAAACGATCAAGCTCAAAGAAAAAGATACGCCCGATTATGAATGGTTGGCTGGACTGCTGAAGCAGGCATCTGCGGACTTGTAGAGGATGTAGTCAGGAGACGCATATGAAGCAGTAGTAACTCAGGTGGTACAATGTGGGCGCGGTAATGAACAGGTCGTGTGTATGGGGTAAGTTTAGGTTCGGGTTTGGGCCAAGCGCTAACGAATCGGATACACCTTATATCGCAGTTATACAGGCATATGAAATTTTAACGAATCTCAGCATTCTTATTACAGACAAAACCTCTGATTTGCTTCGAAAAAACCTGGGATAAGAAGCAATAACGTAGCTACGATTCGTTAGAATTCTACCGAGCTGCTAATTCGCCCAATTAGACGTGCTAGGTTCGTTAGATTGTGTGCGTACGATAAAGCTGCCTAAGCACGTAGAAAAAACACCCCATTGTCACTCTGGTGACTAAATAACATAACCGGCTAACTGTAGCAGATATCTCCCAGCCATCCTGCGCAGGGCAAGCAAAGAGGCATCCCCTGAAGTTCAAGAACTTACGGGATGCCTCTTTGCTATTGTCTGCTACGACTGTCATTCCAACCCTAACAGCGGTGTAATATTACTAATAAGATGATTGCTAATAATAGCTTTTAATCATAGCTTCCACCATCAAGATTGCTGGTACGATACGGCGGTCATCTGACACGGCTCACATATGAACATGTAATACATACCCTCACCGTATTCCTCAACCTCTCCCCAATCTAGTTGTGCGACAGCCTTCATTCTCACGGAACAGCTTGGACATGTTGGATACTCTGCATCCTGAACCCATCCTGGATGGCCGCCGACCTGAGATAACGATGGCTCCATCCCCCACTCACTGGCATGGAAAGCATGACGCGATGCATTCGCAATCCGAAACTGCTGGCCAACATCCGGCGCAAGTTTACCATAGTCGTCCTGGTCAATCTCGTCCATTCCCACAGACATGACGTTATGTGAACTCCATAACGGTTCCCCCGCTGCGTCGAGCTCCATGTAAACCACACCGTAACTGCTGCATATCACGCAAGTCTGTATCTGAAGTCGCTCGGCATGCCAAGACACCTCCTTCAAAGCGGGATGTTTAACATCCAGATTAATTAAGGTGGTTAACGCATTGCCACACCATGGACAACAATTAACGCTAGGGTTCAGAATCGAGAGTGAATTTCCGGTTGACTCCACGTTAGGCGCTTCATTCTCTTTTACTTTATAGAGTGAATAACTTGGGGTGATGAATAACTCCCTGCGCTGCCCGTCTTTTGTAAGCTCCCAACCCGCTTCAGTAGTGTAGTGCTCTGGTGCCACGTACAATTCACTCGCCCAAGATGGAGGAGACTGTCTCCACTGCCGGAACTGCTGCACGACAACATCATCTCCGATATGGGCCAGCATGAGCAATATGTGATTCCGATTCTCATCATCGGTGTTCACCTGCTGCAAGAGACGATCACGATCCTCACCCGAGGCACTTTTATACAAAATGGCAGGATAATAGATCTCCTGTTCCAGCAGCTCAGGAATTTCGGCGGTTAACGATATATCATGGTAGCAGACCAGATATACCAGAATGTCTTTGCCCATATCTTCATCACCTGTACGAATCCGTTGCATCGCATAATCCTTCATCTGATCTTGTTGCTCAACAGACAAAGATAGATATACCTGTTCCTCGGATTGTTCATAGGGTGTATAACGAATTAGTGGATCGCGTACCTGAGGTTCATGCATGATTTTCAGTACTTCGACCGGGTCTGTGATACCTGCATACAAGTTCACGTCACGTCGATTCGCTTCAATGTATCTCTGGCGTTCCTCGCGCTCCATCTCTTGCTTGCAAGGCATGCAATACCCACTTGTTCTGGCAGCCGTTGCTGGCAAAATGGTATTTGGACACCCTTCACGTATACACGGAATTCGTTCTGTCATGTTCCAACCTCCTTCAACTATTGGCAATGGAAAACACGCCACAATGTGACGTGCTTGTCCCCTACTTATATTTAAATACCTGCGTGTCTCATAAAGGAAAATGCGAATCAGTGATGTCCCAGCTGATCCTTGGTGAATTCGTAAAAGGCAAGCGCATCTTCACTGCTGGCAAACCCCGCCTGAGCCATCTTTTCACTGCCGCCACCTTTGCCATTGTAGGCTCCAAGATTGCCTTTGAAGAAAGGTCCACAAGCCCATTCAGGCGGCTGTCCGTTCTGTGCCAGAACAACTTTGGCCTCTGATATGCTGGCGAACAGCACAAGACCTTCATGATCTGCCGTCAGCTTGGTAGCCAGGCTCTGCATATCCTTGAGCGATTTGTCTTCAAAGACCTGGGCAATCACCAGCCCTTCGCGAGCAGCTAGAAGTTCCTCCGCATAATAGGCATCATTGGTTGTTTTCACTGCATTCAGCTCGGTTTGCAGCTGCTTTTGCTCCAGTTCCATTTTCTCAATGCGCTCCAACAATTCATCCTTGCTGGTCTTTAATTTAACCATGATGCTATTGAGCACGTTTTGTGTGGATGTGAATTCATTCAGCGCTCTTGTTCCACATTTGAAATAAATGCGGGTGCCGCCCTTCACTTTTTCGGTTTTCAACAGTTTGATGATGCCGATCTCACCTGTCGCCGATACATGCGTTCCGCCGCAGGCGTTATACTCCACACCCTCGATCTCGACTATACGAATGTCTTCCGTTACCGTAGGCTGCTTCACCAGTGGCAATTGTGCTGCCTCTTCTGCTGTAACCCAGGACGTGTTGATGCGAGCGTTACGATAGATCTGGCGATTCACTTCTTGTTCAATGGCGGTCAATTGATTCGCTCCCAGTTCAGGCGCAGCCACATCAATCGTGTCATACTCCGTGCCAAGATGGAAACTGAGCGTCATCGCTTCAGTCAGCTTTAGCGTGATTGCCGATAACAAATGCTGACCCGTATGCTGCTGCATATGATCGAATCTGCGCTCCCAGTCAATCTCACAATGTACCTCAGTCTGTTCAGGGGTGCGTTCCAGCTTATGCCATACTTCACCATCTTCGATGTTCACATCCAGAACAGCGATGCCACCAATCTGTCCCAGATCACAAGGTTGTCCACCCCCATGCGGGTAAAAAGCTGTCTCCGCCAGCGTGACATATACACCGTCTTCCTTATCTACTTTGCCTGTAATTGTTGTATGCCACTCTCTTGTATAAGCAGAGTCATAATAGATTTTTTGTGTCATTGAATCATCCCGATCCCTTCTCGTTCAAATGGGTTTTCATAATCTCCAGATTACACTATCTGGAACCATCAAGCCAATTTATGGCATACAAAATCGCTTTCCATATCCAAAATAACGCTCTGTGAGCGAAATACCTTTTGAACAAGAAAGAAAATTTTGCAGGAGGATTCTCGGCATTGAATAAAAAAAAAGCAGAGTGAATAATCACTCTACTTTCTGAAAGCCATTTTAACAAACAAATTTTCATTAAACACTTGTAGCTAATAGATCGCTATCGGTCCATAAGGACCATCAATAATTTCAATTTTCGTTTCAAAAATATCTGTTAAAATTTCGGGGTCCATCACTTCTTGTACGGTTCCAAAAGCGGCAATTTGACCATCTTTCATCGCACATATTCGATCCGAGTATTTGGCTGCAAAATTGATATCATGCATAACCGTCAGAATGGTTCTTCCGAATTCATTAGCAGCATATCTCAAATGCTCCATCATCCGCACAGAACGGGCAACATCCAGATTATTCAGAGGCTCGTCCAAAAGTACATATTCCGTCTCCTGACACAAAACCATTGCGACATAGGCTCTTTGCCTTTGACCACCAGAAAGCTCATTCAAATATCTATTTTCCAGATCAGTTAAGTCTAAAAAATCAATATATTTAGAAATAATAGCTTCATCCTCATTCGTTAATCTTCCCTTGGAATATGGAAACCGTCCAAACCCGGCAAGTTGTCTAACGGTAAGCCTTGTGACAAAGTGATTCTCTTGTCGTAAAACCGTTACAATCTTGGCCAGGTCCTTTGATTTGGATGTGGAAACATCCATATTGGCAACCTTAATCTGACCTTCATCCAAATCCAAAAGTCTTCCGATCATCAGCAGTGTCGTCGACTTCCCCGCACCGTTGGGTCCGATTAAAGAAGTAAGACCAGCTTTGGGTATATGAATATTCAAAGGGCCGATCTCTACCTCGGCTGCATAGGACTTTTTGACATTATTGATCTGTATCATAAAGAACCCTTCCTTAATATCACAATTAAAAATGTTAGTCCACCAACCAATTCTATAATGATGGAGACAACACCTTGGGCATTGAAAACATGATTCATAATAAAGTATGCACCGGTTAAGATCACAAACCCTATCGCAAGAGCCATTGGGAAAACATATCTGTGATCATAGGTTTGCGCAGCCTGATAACTCAAAATCGCAACTAAAAATCCATAGAATGTAAGGGGTCCAACCAAAGCCGTCGAAATGGCCATCAAAATGGAAACCAGGACCAGCGTATAAATCACACCACGTTGATGTTTAGTTCCCAAGGAAGTCGAGACATCCTTACCCAGCGACAATACATTTAACCTCTTGGCATTAGCAAGCAGCAGGATCGCTGCAATGATGACGATAGGAATCGCAATCGGGAAGTAGGCCGAGTCCGCATTATTCACGGAAGCAAACATTCTTGCCTGCAAAATATCAAACTCGGACGGTGCAAGAAGTCTTCTCATAAAAGAAGATACGGACCTCAGCCCGGTCCCAATGATAATACCGACCAGAAGCAAAAGTTGTAAATTGCCGTATTTTCCGGAAAGCAGCCATCCATAAAGGATCAGACACATGATGACCATTGCAGCAATCTGATATAAAAAGGAATCAACACCGCTAAAATTCACAAATACCGTCGCACCAAGGAAAAATATGGTGCTCGTATGAATGGTTGAATAAATAGCATCAAATCCTAAAAGGGACGGAGTGATAATTTTGTTATTCGTAATCGATTGAAAAGCAACTGTTGATAAACTTTGGCAAATTGCAGCGATCAGCATGGAAACCACAGCAACTACCCTTCTTGTAACGACAGGTATAAAAGAAGGCGAAGACACCGGCACCGGATTGTTGTAAACCAGTAATCCCACGGATGCAAAAATGCCCAGAACAATCAATGTTATCAGCAAAATCCAATAACGCTTTTCTTCCTTCTTGGTACGGAAGGCTCTAGCTGATCTTTTTTTAGGGCGACGGCTAGGATCGATTTCGATATTTAGTGGATTTCTACTTGCTAAGTCGCTCATCTTATCCTCCTTGTTGACCGCCTTTGTCTTAACAAAATGACAATGAATACGACGGCTCCCACTGTTCCAAGGATCATCGAGACAGGTATTTCAAACGGCATGATAATGACACGAGACAGGATATCACATACAATGATGCTGCCCATCCCTAATAAGCACACCCAAGGCAGATTGCTCCTGAGGTCGTCACCCCTAAACATGGAAACAATATTGGGGACAATTAACCCTAGAAAAGGCAAGTTCCCAATGACAGCTGCAACGATCCCAACGGCTAGTGAAATAAGCGCAGTACCCAAAAGAATGATCCTGTCATAATTTACGCCAAGACTGGTAGCGACATCCTCCCCTAGTCCGGCTAATGTTAGCCGATCAGCAAAAACAAAAATAAGAATAGTCACCAATACAATAAGCCATAAATATTCATACCTGCCAATTTGCACAGATGAAAAGGAGCCCGCAAACCAGCTTTCAATATTTTGAGTCATTTGGAACACAAGCCCTACAAAAGTTGAAAATGCAGAAATGACTGCTCCGAGCATCATTCCAATAATGGGGACAACCAAAGACGAACGGAGTTTAACTTTCTTTAGAAACATAAAAAAAATCATCGTTCCTATAAAAGAAAAAATGATTGCGCCAGTCATTCTTAGCGTTAAACTCGGGGCAGGAAAGACCAAATAAATAAACATGATCCCCAGACCTGACCATTCCATTGTTCCTGTTGTCGTAGGTTCTACCAAACGATTCTGTGTAATAAGCTGCATGACCAGTCCTGCCATTGCCATGGCGGCACCGGTAAGCATTAATGCAACAGTTCTTGGGACACGAGTAATGAAGAACATCTCCATTCCATCCGCTTGTCCTCGTATGTCATAGACTCCAATAAGCAGTGATGTAATGCCTAAAATTATAGTGGCTATAATCGCAATGATAAAAGGTATGGTCCATAGCTTTTTGGGATTATGACGCTGGGGTTGAGAATTCTCAACCCCAGCTATTTTGGGTATTAAATTTTTCTGCACTGCAGCATACTCCTTTTTACTGTTTAGCTAAAGCTTTCGTAAGGTTGTTAATCAACTCCAGGAAAGTTTCGATGGATTCATTGGTGTACGTATCGTTTGGAGCATATACGATTTGTTTTTGAGTAATAGCAGTGGTGTTTTTCAGAGCAGGTGAGTTATCAATAACGTCCTGAGCTGGAACGGCACCTTCTTCAGCAGATACAGCTGCATCCCGATCCAGTACGAAAATCCAATCCGGATTGCTTTGGGCGATCGCTTCAACAGAAATATCATCACCTTGATGATCAGAAGAAGATTTGTCCACTTCTAGAGCCGGAACCCAGCCGAAAATATCATACAATGGTCCCCATACACGTCCAGTAAGAGGAGCCGAGAAACCAATGTTTCCACCAGAAACGACAACACTCATAATCTTATCTTCTCCGTTATAAGCGGCCTTGGCTTCTTCAATAGCTTTATCAAAATCAGCAATCAGTTGGCTAGCTTCTTCTTGCTTCTCGAAAATTTTCCCCAAATTGGTTGTTGCATCTTTAAGGCCATTAACAAAGTTTTCTCCAGGCGATGCCGTTTCTTCAAGCTCAATATTAAGATCAATCACTGCTGCATTAGGCACTAATTTTTTGATGTCTTCATAGTAGCCAGCGAATCGTTGACCAACAATGACAAGGTCAGGCTGAATAGATGCCAATAGTTCAATATTCGGTTCGCGATGATTCCCAATATTTTGTACCGATTCATCCGCCACATATGGTGAATCCGCAGGCATTACATCCTTCGGCGCTGCTGCCAATTTGACACCCCAAGTGGACAGCGTCTCAAATGTTCTGTTATCCAGAGCAACGACCTTCGTTGGATTTACAGGCACAGTTACCGTTCCATGCGCATCCGTAATTTCAACTGTTGTTGCTGCTGCTGTAGTTGCAGTGTCGGAAGTTACAGCCTCTGTATTCGCAGTATCCGTCGTAGCAGGTTCATTACTTGAACATGCTGCCAACACCAAAGTTAAAGCTGCAACCATGATAAACATTAATTTTGAAGAAATAGACTTTCTCATTTAATTGATATCCCCCTAGATTTAGAAAATTTGGATTCCCACGCAGCGTACTGTGTTGGATAAATTCAGTGTCATTTACCTCCTCAGACATAAATTTAGAAAAAAATCTTATCCCCTATTCACTGTAGTGATGAGTGACAATAAATAATAAATGATATTGATTATCAATATCAATAGGTTATATTATAGCAAGTTAGCAGGCATTTTCAACAACCTATTTGTTTTAATTCATGACGAAATGATGAACCAAATATAATATTCTATGTATTTATATTCATAAAAAATAGGACATCCCTTTTTAGGAGTGTCCTATTTTTATTGTTAATTCTATTATTTTGTTAATATAAAAGGGCCCATGGCCGGATTCGTGTACAATGAAGCTTCCTACACCTGCAGAGCAGGCTCAGAGCGCTTATGAGGAGCGTCGTAAAGAGGTTCGTACCCGTGAAACGTTTTGGCACCGGGAACTGGATACCGTTGTAGAAACCTGAGCCGGGCCCGGCACCAATAATAGCAATGGTTTTCAAAAGTAATCCACCTCTCTTTTCACAGCTCGTTTAAAATCTGTATCCATAAAACATTTTATAGTTAAGTTTTAGTCCTTATTTGGAACGACGCGGCATCAATACATGTGGGCCATGTAACATCATGGTATGCAAGAGAGGACTACAGGCATTGGTTGTTCTTTTTGATTCTTTTCCTTTAGCCAGTCGCTTCATTTGCTGTTCGTAATAACTATTGCCTATTGCAGCACCAAACTTCTTGTCCAAAATTTTAAAGCCTGTAGTCAGCCTTTGCGTCTTCACTGTCTCATATCGACCTTGAAATATACGATTAGGAATGTCTGGAACCATAGCTAACGGACGCGCGATTCCAATCATCGACGTTTTTTGATGTTTTAACGCTTCTTCCATAATCTCCAAGGATCTAAAACCGCCAGTGACTACAATGGGCACGTCGACTAAAGATTTTAATTTTTGTGCATATTGAAGGAAAAAGACATCATCACTACCTTTTCCAGTTCCAGACGACATTTTAGGGTTCTCATAACTTCCGCCTGATATCTCTATTAAGTCTATGCCGAGCTCAGCCATCTTTTTCACGACTTCAATAGAGTCTTCTTCACTAAATCCACCTTCCTTGAAATCGGAGGAATTTAATTTAAGCCCTATTGAAAAATTATTTCCGAGTGCTTTACGCATGCCTTGGTAGATGTCCACCAAGAATCGCATCCGATTTCCTAGAGTACCACCGTAATGGTCTGTTCTTTGGTTTTCTGCTGGAGACAGGAACTGGTTTACTAAATATCCGTGGGCTCCGTGTATTTGAACCCCAGTGAAACCAGCTTTTTTTGCAATTCTGGCTGTATTAACAAAACGTTGAATCAAACCTTGAACTTCTTCTGTAGTCAGTGCTCTGGGTGGATAAAATGCACTACCATAGCTGCCTTCTACGGATACGGCGCTAGGTGCTACAGGGTGCTTGGAAATCGATTTTGGGGATTGTTTCCCGGGATGATTAATTTGCATCCACAAATGTGTATTATTGACTGTCCCCGCCTTTGCCCATTTTTTTAACATATCCAAATCACGTTCATCTTCAACTACAACATTACCAGGTTCACCAAGAGCTGTCCGGTCTACCATCACGTTTCCAGTCATAACGATACCTGCTCCGCCTTTTGCCCACTGACTGTATAAGTTAACATGCATCATGTTGGGGCTGTTATCGCGCTTCGCCATTGTTTCGCTCATCGCTGACTTAAAGAAGCGATTTTTAATTGTTTTTCCATTGGGCAGGATTAGATTTTCTGATACGTATAAATTACTCATCTATTTAATCTCCTTCTGTGCTTTGTGCTGGTTTAGTGCAATCGCAAAATATTGGACACTTGTAAATCTATGTTTAGTACGATAAACTACATTCCAATCTCCATCAAGAATCAAAACCTGTGATTCGTCCAGGTTTAGACATAAATTAAAATGTGTCAAAGGAGGCATATCTGGGATGAAGTATGACCTTGCTAAAAAGGTGACAAAAGGAGCGCAACGCACATTAGATGCATTTACCTCTACAATGCTTGAACTGCTCACTGAAAAACCATTTCATGAAATAACGGTGAATGAATTATGCGAACGAAGTAGTTATCCTCGAGCAACATTCTATAATTATTTTGATGATAAGTTTGATTTGCTGAGTTATATTTGGTTCTGTCTGTATAAGATGGTAGAGCTTGATGATTATAGTAACTTGGATTCAGAGGAACGTTTATATATCTTATTTGACCGCGCTTTTGATTTGGCTTCAGCCAATCAGGACATCTTAAAAAGCATACTGCGACACCACAGCGAGAGAGACTTCTTATACCATCATTTTAGGATGCACTTGAACGCTAAAATTCGTGATTTCTTTGTTATGGAGGACTGCAGATATCAATACAATATTCCCTATGAACTGGTAGTTGATCACTACTGCAATACAGCACTTCTTATATTGGAATGGTATTTTTTAAAGCAAAAGGGGGGCACTAAAACCCAAGCACTTCAATATTTGAAATTTCTTCTGGGATCGATTAAAACAGAATCGGAAATCAGGAATAGTGATCTTTCCATAATTAATTAACGTTTGTTGGTATGAACAACTTTGAGGATAGTGTGTATACCTTGATTCCGTCAGATATACTTAAAGTAAACTTTAACTTTGAAAGGACATGCTTATGTACAGTATTAGCGAAATTGAAAAGATTACGGGTATTCGCCCTTCTACCCTCCGATATTATGAGCAGGAAGGAATATTGCCTCACGTACAGCGAAACATTTCAGGAAGAAGAGAATATTCGGATGAGGTACTCGAATGGCTTGAATTGGTCATTGCTCTAAAAGACACTGGAATGTCTATCGAGGATATTAAGGCATACACAGAACTAATTCGTCAGGGTGATGTATCCCTTGACGCGAGAAAAGAATTCTTATTAGAGCATAAAGTCAAGGTTGAGCGTACCGTTTCACAAACACAATTTCATTTAGAAAAGATTATTCGCAAGATCGCGATCTATGAAATTCTGATGTATAAAAAGATGAAATAGAGGTACATCAAGAAAAGTATTGACTTCAAGTTAACTTTAAGAACTAAAGTATAGATATCAACTTGAAGGAGTGATTATATTGTCTCAACAAGATAAAGTATGGTTCATTACAGGATGCTCAACAGGATTTGGGCGCCATATCGCGGAACAAGCAATTCATGCTGGATACAAAGTGGTTGTGACAGCACGAGATGTGGAACAAATTTCAGATCTAACTGCAGGTCATGAAGAAAATACACTCACGCTCCCATTGGATGTGACCAATCCAGATCAGATTCGTCTGGCTATAGATCAAACGATTGAAAAATTTAGTCGTATTGATGTCTTGGTAAACAACGCAGGCATCGGATATTTCAGTTCAGTAGAGGAAAGCTTGGAAGAAGAGACTCGCCGTATGTTTGAAATCAACTTCTGGGGACTCATGCATGTAACCAATACCGTACTCCCTTACATGCGAAATCAAAAGAACGGACACATTATCAACTTTTCTTCCATTGGTGGTCTGACTTCATTCCCGACTCTTGGTTATTATCACGCTACAAAATACGCCGTTGAAGGTATCTCAGAGAGCCTTGCTCAAGAATTGGCTCCTTTCAATATTCGTGTATCTTTGATAGAGCCGAGCAGCTTCCGCACAGATTGGGGCGGACGCTCTTCTGCAAAAACGGATACTTCTATTCCCGAATACAAAGCATCCATTGTAGGCCAGATGTTGCAAGGGATTCAACTTGGGGCGGGTCAAGAAGCTGGTGATCCTATCAAATTAGCTGAAGCAATCGTTAACCTTGTTGAAACACCGGAACCTCCTCTTCGGTTATTGTTGGGAAAACAAGCTTATCAAGCAGCCCACCACAAATTCACTAATCTGCTTGTGAGCATGGAGGAATGGAAAGAGACAACCATAAATGCGGATTACCAAGACTAAGATGTTATGAACTGAAGAGGATGTTCCCTAGGTCATAAATATGACAGGAACATCCCTTTTTTGTGCCTTTAATGTTTCAATGATGTGACGTATATAATATCTGCTTTATTTTCCGTTGCTACCCTAAAAGTAGTTTAATATATCAAGAGTAAAATTAAAAAAAGTCGCTAAGATAAGCGACTTTGTGTTACAGATATTTATTTAGAAGAAGCGAGCAACAAGTCGGTCAAACGCCCGATCTCCAAAGATTCTTTTGATCAAGACCATAGGCTTAGCACTAAATCCGATCAAATACCTTGTTTTGGGACGTTTGACGGTTACTGCTCTACCAATACAACGACCAATAACGGATGACTGTGTTGGTTGTTTCCCGCTATAGGTTTTCACCATGTTGTCTGCTGTTTTGTTAGCAGCTTGAGCATATGCCCCATCCGAGGAAGCCTTGCGAAGGTTCTCGGCTGCAATCACTCCCCAATCTGTTGCAATAGCCCCAGGTTCAATCACTATAACGTCTATTCCAAATGGCATAAGCTCTAGACGCAAACAGTCTGAAAATCCTTCAACTGCGAATTTAGTTGCATGATACCAGCCTCCAAAGGTAGTCCATACTTTCCCACCCATGGAGGAGATATTAACAATTTTACCGAATCGGTGTTTTCGCATGCTGGGTACTACCAACTGCGTCATTCGCGCCAGGCCGAATACATTCACTTCAACTTGCCGGCGAGCCTCTTCCATTGGGACATCTTCGATTGCACCGTAAGAGCCGTACCCCGCATTATTGACCAGGACGTCAATTCGTCCCTCTATACTCATGATGTGGTCCACACAGTGAACCATCGACTCCTCATCAGTAACGTCTAAGGTAATTGGTTGAATTCCCTGAGAGGCCAAGTCTTTCATCAGCTCTATACGGCGAGCCGCAGCGTATACAATGAATCCTTTATTTTTCAATTCAATAGCTGTCTCTTTTCCAATTCCCGCTGAAGCTCCGGTAACGAGTGCAACTTTTTTACTCATGATGTTTTCCTCCATATCATTCAAATGACCCTGAGTCAATTATAATTGACTCAGGGTCATCTGTAAACATAAATCAGATCGAACATCATAAAAAAAAGCTACCGTGTAGGTAGCTCCCCAATATTTTTCCGATAAATATATCCATCCAAATAACATTCCATTGTAGCGCTGACATCGGCTCTAAAGTCTCGTTTGAATCCGTCCAGTTTTTTCTCTTCTATGATGGCAGTAACTTCTGCAGGAATACTTGTAGATGATTTACAGCCAATAATAATAGAAGCTTGCGCCTGAAAAACATTCATTACTTCACTCTCTGTCAATGAAATATTTCGACAAATCAAGACAATCATTTCCATCATCTGTAAATATAATTTCGTTTTCAGTTCCAACATCATCTCGGCTTCAACATTGATCTCCAGTACGGTCGAGCGCATTGCCTCCAAGCGAATATATAAAGGGTTATGATCTACCATTTCGATCAGCTCGGTCATAATCAAACGTTTGAAATCATTGAAAGTATTTATGGGATATAAATTAATTAACTCGGTGAGCCGAATCAATCTCTTCTCATATTCTCGGCAGAGTAAATTAAAAAATAATGCTTCTTTTGTTTTGAAGTAGACAAAAAGAATACCTTTTGACATATTCATTTCTTTAGCGATATCGGACATTTTGATCTGATTATATTCAGATTTTTCAAGCATATAAGCGGCCTGATCCAGTATGAGCTGCGCCTTTAATGCCTTCGCTTCGTCTGTCATTGCACGTTTTACCATTGCATTTCCTCCCAATTCCATTAATGTATCACCTTCTGGATTTAGAGTCAAAATACGAAATTACAAGTTTGACTTTATACAAATTGAAAACCACACCGATTTGTAAGAAGAAACTACACACTATTATTAAGAACCTTAACTATCCCTCTCTTTTCCTAGATGTTCAGATTAATTCGTTTCATACATCTGATAACTTAAATCCAAGTTGAAAACGACATTATACAACAAAGTGCAGTATCACAATGTGATACTGCACTTTGTTGAGAGAACACTTCATAATCTTACTTCATAGACTCGGACAGCTCTGTGAAAATAACACCCAGCGCATACGCGCCTGCATCCGGGTAGCCCAGACTACGATCGCCGACGGCACCTGCACGTCCCATACGTGCTACGATGTCTTCGGTTTTCTTCGCACCTTCAACGGCTGCTGCTGCACCTTTGGCAAATGCAGTTTTGAAGTCATCGCCTGACTCCGCACTTTGTGTCCAGGAATCGGCACACGGAACAAGTGCATCGATCAAGGTTTTATCACCTACAACGGCGCCACGTCCAAAGGAACGCTCTCCAGTAGACTGAATCCCTTGCACGGCTGCATGGATCATCTCAGCGAATTCAGCAACGTTTAATTGCTGTTTATCCCCTACAGCTTTGCCAGCTGCACGGAATGCCGAACCCCAGATCGGGCCGGATGCGCCGCCACAATATTCCATGATGACCAAGGAACATGCATCCAGGAACGATCCGATGTCTTTTTTATCTTCGTTAATGATGTGGTTCCATTCGCGTTTCAACTGGCGGAAGCCTTTTGCCACACTCATACCAAAATCGCCATCACCGGCATGGGAATCCAGTTCACAGAACGGTACTTCGTTCTTGATGATGATCTCACCCATTTTATCGATCAGGTAGACGACATTGTCCAGTGAAAATTGATTGCCTTTGATTACCGCAGCTGATGCATCCGTCTCCACTTCGTAAGATACGGGAGCGTCTTCACCCACAACAGCCTCAAGCGCTTCGGAATACGCCACTTGTGCTACTGGAGGGCCAGATACTTTAAATGCAGGTGTATCACTTTCCTTGAACAACAGCGTTTTTAGTTCATCATCCAGTTTCAGGATCGTAACCGATGCACCCGCCATATCGATACTTGTCATGTAGTTGCCTACAAACGTAGTAGCGACCTTCAGACCTGCATGTCCAGCAAGCTCACGCTGAACGGAATTGTTGAGCAGGTAAAGTTCTTGCAGTGGCGTTGCACCAAAACCATTCACGAGCACCGCAATCTCAGCGGATGTATCCTTATCCAGCTTCATATCTGCGAGCAATGCTTCGACCATACGTCCTGCCAATTCATCAGCCGATACGATTTTCTCCCGGCGAATCCCTGGCTCACCATGAATCCCTACGCCGAATTCCATCTCATCTTCAGCAATTTCGAATGTAGGCGTGCCTTTGGCGGGTACGGTACAGGATGTGAATCCAAAACCAATACTGCGCACGTTCTGAGCTGCTTTCTCGGCAACGGATTTCACATCTGCCAGACTGCGGCCTTCTTCCGCTGCTGCTCCGGCAATCTTGTGAACCAATACAGTGCCGGCAACGCCACGACGTCCAACGGTATACAAGCTGTCTTGTACAGCGATGTCATCCTCAACACGCACATATTGTACGTCGATGCCATCTTCTTCAGCCAGATGCGCTGCATTCTTGAAGTTCATCATGTCGCCGCTGTAGTTCTTGATGATCAGAAGTGTTCCCTTATTGCTCGCTGTTGCCTTGATCGCTTGGTATACCTGGATCTGGGAAGGAGATGCGAACACATCTCCACATACGGCTGCATCCAGCATCCCTTTACCCACATAACCTGCGTGAGCCGGTTCATGTCCACTGCCGCCGCCACTGATCAGGCTGACTTTATCAGCCTGGATCTCTCTGCGTTTGATGACTTTATATTTTTTCAGAAATTCAAGCTCCGGGTGTGCAAGCGCAATCCCGTTGCACATTTCCATAACAACATGTTCGGCCTGGTTAATAATTTTCTTCATTATTTTACCTCCCGGCGAGCTGCTTTGTACTCACGACCCATGCGGTCAGCCGCTGCTATGGCAGCAGCCACTTCAGGAACAGTGATTGGGAACGGCATGGCATGAATGGATTCTTCCGGAATACAAGCGATCTTGGCAACTTTCAACAACTCTTCCTGACTAATCGTGTCTACACCGATATCCGCCAAGCTGATCGGCAGTCCCACTTCGAGACAGAAGTCCATGACTTCATCCAGCTCTTCGGTTGGTGCATTTTCGAGTACAAGTTGTGCAATCGTACCGAAGGATACTTTTTCACCGTGGAAGAAATGATGTGTGCCTTCCAGAACAGTCAAACCGTTGTGGATCGCATGTGCTGCGGCCAGACCGCCACTTTCGAATCCAAGACCAGACAACAGAATGTTGGTCTCAACGATGTTTTCCAGCGCTTGTGTCACAACGTTGCTGTCGCTCGCTACTTTTGCTTTTGCACCGTCAGTCAGCAGCATTTCATAACACAGTTTTGCCAGTGCAAGTGCAGCATTGGTACCTACTGCAGATGGTGTGTATCCTTCACGAGAACCCATTGGCAAACTTGCGTTTACACGGGAATAGGATTTCGCTGTTGCTCTTGCTTCGAAGTATGTAGAGAGCGCATCTCCCATACCGGATACGAGGAAACGTGTTGGTGCATTAGCAATTACCGTTGTATCAACGAGTACCACACTTGGGCTTTGTTTGAAGTAAGCATAGTCATCAAAAGAACCATCCGGTGTGTACAATACAGCCGAGTGACTTGTCGGTGCGTCTGTTGCCGCAATCGTTGGGCAGATGATCAGTGCTTCGCCTTCAGCTACACATTTCGCAGCATCGATCGCTTTACCGCCACCAAGACCGATGGTAGAGTCACATCCTTTTTCCTTCGCGATCGCTTGCAGACGAGCAACTTCCTCACGGGAACATTCCCCTTTAAAACCGCTTTCAACAAACGTAATATTGAATTTCTCCGCTGTTGCATCAAGCTTTGCTTTGACACGCTGTACATCATCCGGATGTGCAATCAGCAAGGCAGATTCTCCGAAGGATTTAACAAAGTACCCCAGGTTCAACAACTCGTCTTCGCCTTGTACATATTTGGTTGGGCTGATAAATGCTTTTCTCATAATAATATATGCCTCCTAAGGATATGAAATCGTGTAGTGATTAAATCAAATTTTAATTTCTTACAATTGACCTTAATATAACGCATGAGCAGCAGGTTTACAGTGGACTTTGATAACAAATTATTATAATTTACAATCGTAATTTTTTGCTTTTTAGCGCAATCATGGTATCTTATTGTCATGAGATGGTTGAATTTTGACCTCCCATTATACATTACCCGTCATCATTACATCTTAATATGTACAACTTGCTAACTTTTAACGGCCTAAATTATGAATCAGGTTAGCCTATGGAGGTTGCACCAATGATCAAAGAATATCTGCATATCAATAAAATTCTCGACCTTAATAAATGGAAGCGTCTACAAGATTCGCTCGCAACAGTAACCAAACTGGCGATCCTCACCGTTGATTATAAAGGCATTCCCGTAACCAGTCACAGCAGCTGTCAGGCTTTCTGCCAGAACGTACGCAAAGACCCCGAGCTGCTCCCCTACTGCCAAAAATGTGATTCACGCGGTGGTCTGGAAGCCGTTCGATTGAACGAGCCTTATGTGTATTTATGCCATTTCAATATTATAGATATCGCGATTCCGATCACAATTGATGGCAAATATATCGGCGCTGTCATGGCAGGACAAGTGAAACTCGCCGACCCCGAAAAGGGTAGCGACTTGGAGCAAATTGTCACGTCCAAAAACGTACCCATGCATGCAGCCAAGCTGGAGGAATTAAAGGACGATTACGCCCAGCTGCCTGTGATGACCTATGAAGAGATTGTGAAAATCTCCAACATGTTATCCCTGCTCTGCAACTACATTGTGGAGGAAGCGCTCAACAAAAATTTATTAGTTGAAATGTTCGAGAAAGCTTCAGGCAATCAGGAGTCTCTGAACCTCTCCACCATTCTGCCGGGTTACTCCATTCGTAATATCGAGTCGATCAAAAAAGAGATGACCAATGCGATAGCGGATGCCTATCTGAAGAACAGCCCAAGTGACACGGAAAGCTCCAGTCCGGTGCTGCAGCCTGCTTTTGAATACATTCACAGTCACAAGAGTGAACAAGTTTCGCTCAAACATATGGCTGATCTATGCCACCTGAGTCCGAGTTATTTCAGCAGACTGTTTGCCAAGGAAACGGGTGAGAACTTCACAACCTACCTTGCAAAACTCAAGATTAAGTGGGCCAAGCAATTGCTGGAGGTCACCGACATGCCTGTCTCACAGATAAGTGACGAGCTGGGATTCAATGAATCGGGATATTTTATCAAAATATTCAAAAAGTTCGAGGAAATTACGCCTGCTCTCTATCGCAAATACCTCCAGGAGAAAATGTAGATTCACTGATACTTTTTTCGTATCAAAGATGAGGTTAAAAGATATTTCACCTATTAATCTGCCATTGTTACAATGGAGTCCAGATGACTTAGGGAGGCGACATGAATGGAATATCGTAAATTAGGAAACAGTGGATTAACCGTCAGTGAGATTTCACTCGGCAACTGGATTACGCATGGAGCGCAAGTCGAGGATGGAATAGCAGAAGCTTGTGTGCGAACGGCATTGGAGACAGGTATTACCACATTTGATACCGCAGACGTGTACTCCAATACCAAGGCAGAAACCGTACTGGGACAAGCACTTAAGGATATACGACGAGAGAGTATTGAACTGTGCACCAAAGTCTGTCACCCAACCGGCACAGGTCATAATGACCGCGGACTTTCACGTAAGCACATCATGGAAGCCTGCAATGGTTCATTACGGCGGCTACAGACTGATTATATCGATGTCTATTACGCTCACCGTTATGATTACAACACTCCGCTGGAAGAGACGTTTCTGGCATTCTCCGATCTGGTGCGTCAGGGCAAGGTTCATTACATCGGGGTGAGTGAATGGAACGCGGATCAGATTGCAAGAGGAGCCGCTTTGGCGCGGGAACTTCACGTCCCCTTCATTGCAAGTCAGCCCCAATATTCAATGTTATGGCGTGTGATTGAGCAAGAAGTGGTGCCTGCAAGCGACCAAGCAGGACTTGGACAGATTACATGGTCTCCACTGGCTCAGGGTATACTATCAGGCAAATATGCACCTAACGAAGCATTGCCCACCGGATCACGTGCAGCTGCTGAGGCAGGAGCACCATTTTTCAATAAACTGGTCGGACAGTGGTTACGTGAAGAAGTTCTTACCGCTGTGCAACAGCTTGTTCCACTCGCTAAAGAGATTGGTCTAACTCTTCCTCAACTCGCTGTGGCGTGGGTTCTACAGCATACGTATGTTAGTTCCGTCATTATCGGTGCATCCCGACCGGAGCAGGTATTGGAAAATGTAAAAGCCTCCGGTGTGAAACTGGACTCTGCGATCATGACTCGTATTGATGAAATACTGAATCCGTGGATTGAACGTGATCCAGCCAAGACGGGATAGTTTCTTTTTTTACTACTCACAACATACTAAGTTGAACTAATCATTTACACGAAAACGGAGAGGACAGAAAAAACCTGAAAAAGCGGAGCTAAAAGCTTTCTGCAAGAAAGCTACTTCGGAAGCATACACTTCGCCTTTAGCACCAGATTTCCCCTTGAGAAAAGGGATCGAAAAAATCTGGGGATAACAGCGATTGGAAGGTTGTTCTGTCATCGCAGTGTAAGTGTAAATAACCTTTAGTGCAACTCATATTCCTCCTCAACAAAGTTCATAAAACGGGATACCACTTCCTGATTCATATCCGTCCGCCATGCCGTATACAACGGTACGGAGGGTGGATTTTCTTGTAATGGAAGAAAGACTACACCCTTTCGCTGGAACACATCCACCGAGGAGGGAACAATGGAAATACCCATGCCCGCTGCAACGAGATTCACAATCGTATACATTTGGATCGCTTCCTGCGTAATTCGAGGGTCTACACCATGCTCCCTGCAATAATCCAGAACGAGACGATGGAACGGAGAACCCAGATGCCTTGGGAATAAAATAAAATCTTCATCCGCCAGTTCTCGAATTGAAACTTGAGTCTGAGAAGCCATCGGGTGATGATCTGGCAATACGGCAATCAACGTTTCCATCTGACAGGGACGGAACGAGACATGACGATTATCTTCCTGATATCTCAAAAATCCAACATGGATCTGTCCGTCTTCCAATGCCTGTAATTGTTGGGACGAAGTCATCTCACGTAATGTCAATTCAATCTGCGGATACGCAGTGCGAAATTTTCTAAGCACCTCCACCATGATCCCGCCCGAAGCGGAATCCACGAAGGCTACGGATATATGTCCAATGATGCCCTGATCTGCCTTTTGCGTAAGCTGAATGGATCGTTCGAGCTGGGCCATGATGAGTCTGGCCTGTTCCAGAAATATGGCACCTGCTGGCGTCAAACGAACCATTTTTCTCGTGCGCTCCAATAACTTTACGCCAAGCTCTTCCTCCAGATTTTGAATCTGCTGGCTCAGGGGTGGTTGCGTCATGTTTAATTTTTCCGCTGCACGGTGAAAATGAAGTTCCTCCGCCACGGTGATAAAATATCTTAACTTACGAATATCCATAGGTCTGTTGCGCTTCCTTCCGTCTCCCTGTTAATTCATCTGTTCCTGTACCCAGATCGCGGACTCCGTCAGCTGCGTCATTAAATCAATAAAGTCTACTGCAATCTCTCGAATTGGCGTATCTCCTGCATCATGGATCAACATCAGGATCTTGCCCGAAGTCTGATCCAACATAGCCATACTTCCTTCACCAAATCCACCAATGGGAAACGGCTGGATATCCGCTGGAAGCTCGTACTCCTTCTCCACTTCACGGTAGACTTCCAGAAACTCGGGATAAGCCCAGCTTAGTTCTTTCACCGAATACAAGGCAGGATCGCCGAAATTACATGCACCGAATTCAAGCAAAAGCGCGCGATACGCTGCGGGCAGTTGCACGTTATGCTTTTGCTCAAAATCCTCAATGCTCTGTTGTGTTTCAGGAGTACACCCTTCTCCCATTGTCGTATCGTAAGCCTTCACCAAAAGATCACGAATCGGTTCTAATTCTATCGACTTCACTTGAACTCCCTCCTTAGACATGTGTTGAAGAAACGCTCTCATACAACTTACCATACAGTCGAGCATTAAGATTAACTTCTTATCTCACCTGTGTACGCAACTCTTGATCCAGCCATTCCAGTGCTGCACGCAGCTTATCCTGGGGAAGTTTCTCATAACGATCACCCGTAGACAATTCAAAGGCACAGCTGTTCCCACTCGTCTTGTTCAGATATGAAGTCATTCCTATACCAAACCGCTGAGCCATTTGCACAAGGATTGGTTCAACTTCGGTAGCACCGAGCGCAAGATGTACATGGAACATATTGGATACCGGGACTTCGGGCAATGTATGTATCCCGTGACATGCATTCAATAGAGATGCCAGTTCTTTAGCCTGCTCATAATAAAGCTCCATTTTTCCAATACGTTCATTGAAATAATACTGGGAGCTCAGAATGTACGGATACAGACCGATCAGATCTCCGCCGTGCCGCCGTTTCCATACTTTTGACTCTTGCATCACATCCGTGTCTCCGGCCAATATGGCCCCCGCAATGCCCCCGATCCCTTTGTAAAAAGACACATACACCGTATCAAACAGACTGCAAATCTCCGCAGGCGTTTTCTCGTAATAGGGAGTAATCTCAAACAGGCGTGCCCCGTCCAGATGCAGCTTAATCCCGCGTTCACGGCAATAGGCCGAGATCGCTTCCAGTTCTTCATACGCTGGCAACTGCCCGCCAATCTCGCGTTGTGGCAGTTCCAACAGCAGGCAGGCAATGTCCTGATCAAGCGCCTGTACATCTTCCAAACGAATCAACCGATCCTTGTCCGCCAGCAAAATCGATTCAATCTGGTGTAACTCTTTCAATCCGTCTTCCTCATGGATTTCCAGATGACACAGAGGGTGGTAAGCTACCCGTTTTACACCTTTGCGGTCACACCAGATCCGTAATGCAATCTGCTGTGCCATCGTTCCGCTTGGGAAAAACACTGCCGATTCCTTGCCAAGAACGTCGGCCATCTGTTGCTGAAATTCTTCGATGATGGAGCCGTTGCCGTAGTGGTCACTGAACACCTCCCCATCCATCTGGTCCAGTACGTTCTGAAGTACCTTCACTTGGCGACTGCCATGACCGCCTACAATAAAATCTGCCTGATTAAATGCATCACCCAACGTTAGCGCAGTTTCTTTCAAGATCACTCACTCCTTTATAGTGCATATTCATAAACAGACTTTTGAACAACCTCTTATAGTTCTGGTTCTGTAATAATCTCAACCAGAGCGCTTAGCGCACTTGATATATGTTCACCACGGGAATACACAAATCCTACTTCCAACCGGCAATAGGGATCTGGCAAAGACATCACTGAGATCTCACCTCTTAATTCTGCTTTGGTAACTGAAGACCGCGGCAGCAATGATACACCGAGCCCGGCAGATACTCCATTCAGAATCGTGTCCAGTGTTCCATATTCCATGATGTTAAGCGTGTGGATACCCTGATCTTTCAAAAAGGATTCCGCCTGAGTGCGATGAGTGCATCCAATCTCAAAAAACAACATCGGCCTGGACAATAACGCGTGTATCTCATGCACTCCAGGTTCAGCGATCAACACCAATTCCTCGTCATACATCTTCATATAGTTCAGCTCAGGATGATCGATTGGGCCATATATTAAAGCGCCATGTAATTCATGTTGAATGACCTTCTGGTTCAGCTCATGGGTCCCACCCGTGACAAGCGAATGGTGTACCTCAGGGTAGCATGAACTGTATTCAGCCAAGAGCGGCGTGAGGAAAGTGGAAGCTGCTGTCTCAATGGCACCCAGACGAAGCAGGCCGGACGGCGGGTTACCCACTTGTGTGGCCTGCTCTGCTTCATATAATAATTGCAAAATTCTATCCGCATACACAAGCAGATTCTCGCCCGCTGGTGTAAGAGACATCCCCCGATTGGAACGATGAAACAGCGGTACTTGTAGCTGTGTCTCCAACTGTTTTATTCGTGTGGTCACATTGGATTGTACATAATTAAGTGCGAGTGCAGCTTTACTGATACTACCTTCGCGGGCAACCGCCTGAAATATTTTCAAATCACCTGCATCCATACCTTGATCACCTGCTCGTCGTTATATCGGCATTCTTCATCATCTAATCCATGCAAAGTGTTTATCTATTATTTTCAATGATACTGACAATCATTTTTGTTCATTTTACGTGAATCTGCACCATCTGTACAATGAGGCTCAGTAGTGAAATCTGATTATATCGACAGGAGGAATATTGAATATGAAAGCTATCGTACATTCAGGCCAGAGCGGCCTTGCAGGTCTTCAATATACAGAGTCAACATCTCGGGTACCAGAAGCCGGGGAAGTGCAGATTCAATTAAAATCCGCTGGTATCAACCATCGGGATCTATTCATCATGGCAGGACGCGGAACCCAGGACACCCCGCTCATTCCCGGTTCCGATGGAGCAGGTATTATCGTAGCGATTGGCGAAGGTGTAAGAGGGTTCGCGATAGGAGATGAAGTCATTATCCATCCTACACTCGGTTGGGAAGTTGCAAGTAACGTGCCCATCGTGCCCGATATTGTTGGTGGTCCTACGGATGGAACGCTGGCTCAATATATCACGTTATCTGCTGAAAATGCCCTGCCTAAGCCAGTCCACCTATCTTGGGAGGAAGCAGGCGTGCTGTCCCTTTCGGCGTTGACGGCCTACCGTGCTTTGTTCACTCGCGGTGAACTGAAACAAGGTGAACATATCCTCATTCCCGGTATTGGTGGTGGTGTAGCGACCTATGCCCTGCTCATGGCTGTCGCTGCTGGTGCCAAAGTGAATGTTACCTCCAGAAGTGAGGCCAAAAGAAATGAGGCGCTGCGCTTGGGTGCTACCCATGCACTGGATAGTCATGCCGATTGGTGTATGCAGAACGATCTGGAACCTGTGGACATCATCTTGGATAGCATCGGACAAGCCATGTTCCCAAAATATTTTGATATAATCAGACCAGGTGGACGTATCGTGATGTACGGTGCGAGCTCAGGGGATGATCTGACCGTACCCATTCGCTCCATCTTCTTCCCGCAGATCAGTCTGATCGGCACCTCTATGGGCAGCCGTGAGGAGTTTGTGCAGATGCTGCGATGGGTGGAGCAGCATGACATACATCCTGTAATCGATAGCATGTATCCGTTGCAGGATGTAGCGAAGGCATTCGAACGCATGGAAAAAGGCGAGCAGTTTGGTAATCTGGCTATACGTATGGAGTGACATCTGTTTTGAGATGGAGCTTCATGAATTGTTGAAAATTGATTTACGATAATTGGGGTGAATCCATTTGACCCGTCTCGCTAAACGTATATTAATTTTTCTGGTCGCTATTATGCTTTTGGCCCAAATTCCTATGTTAAAAGAAACCTTAGCCCGAGGAGTTACTACGTTATATGTGAAGATAAAGTATCCCGAACATTCCTTTCAATTCCAAGACTTCAACTACGAGTCTCATTTCGGGAACTATATCATTTCTTATACTGATCAAGACGAACAACGTATTAGTCTGATGCTTGAGCCCAAATTTTTTCCGGTGCTCATTATATATGATCCTCTGAATCAGCCCATGAAAGAATAGTAGTTTCACGATATTAATTATTCAGGAGGTGTAATTACATATGGACAATCGATCGCATCTGGTAGAATTGGTTCGAAAACTGATGGACTCTGAAGGAACGGAAGCCGAGTTGGATGACATGTTGACGGAGCTACAACAACAGGTGCCTCACGCTGAGATCAGTAACCTGATTTACTGGGATGATCGAGACCTGACGCCGGAACAGATTGTAGAGGAAGCGTTGGCAGCTCGTCCGATCATTCTTCCGCCCCCATCTTCATATTCTTCAGGAGGTGAACGGTAGGATATGTCTGACATGTCTGATTTAAATCATAATAACAACAATGGACACCCAGATTTTAACGAAATCAGCGGAGAAGAAAAAATACAGGCACTTCGTGATCTGATCGAACTTACTGATAGCCAACTTACACATCAAGTTCTATCTATCGGTACGGATACACATGAAGAGGATCTCATCCGTATCGAAGCATGGCGAGCTTTGGGCATGGCCGAGTCTTCCTCACTTTTGGATGAAATTCGTCATGCTGCCGCACAACTTGTTCGTGACTCGGAAGAAGATGAGGATGTACAGATTTATGCTTTACAGACTCTGACCTTGTTACCTGCTACGGAAGCTGAGATTACGTTGGCCCAGGATGTATTGTCGGGGAATGCCTATATATTACTTCAAGGTGCAGCTTTTGCTATTCTTGCTGCTCACAAACATGTTCCGGGCGCAGTCCTTGCGCTAAAATCTCTTCAATCTCATCCGCATTTCGGCGATTCCGCCAAGCGAGAACTGCATTCCATAACAGGAAGTGATGATCTATGAATCAGGACCATGAACCATTTTCACCAGGAGCATCAGAAGAAGCAGAAGCATCAGGAGAGCATGCTACGAAGGCTGTTTACCTCACCCAAGGTGAAATCAACGCCCTACAGAAAGCTATTCTGTTCCTCAAGTTTGAATCTGAAGAGACGGCCTCCTTACTCTATGCGGGCAGTCCGCTACTTAACAGTGTGTTGGAAAAGGTACGGGATGTCAGCTCATTTGGTGAGTACGCCAAAGAACTTCACTCTCGTCCAAACGAATATGCGGAACGTTTCATGCGCGCCAAGGTGGGGCGTTCATATACAGAAGAATTGGCACCGCGTGAACGAACAGAGGAGCAGAAGAACGAAATTCTTAGATCCTGCATGTATCCGTATCCGGTTAAATGAAAATCCTCCATACTCTCTTTCAGAGCATGGAGGATTTTCATTTCGTTATTAGGACGTACCATCTGTTAAACTGAACATCATTGTAGCAAATACAAGTCTACGGTGTATGTTTGTCTACGTACTGTAGAGTCCCTTTAGGAAACTCATTCCATTCACCGGTTAATGAGAACTGTTGTGAACCTGTATATATCCCCCGTTTTCGAATAAACGTCCCGCCAGCAGGCATGAATTGATCATGCGAAGTTGGATCACCTAGGACATCTACGATTCGTCCATCTTTTCTCAGAACGAACGCAACGACATTATACTCATTCGGATTATACAATTCCAATTCATCATTGTAGTACCAAGCTGACGTTATATCGAAAAAGTCGTAGAACGTATAATTGATGTTTAAATAAGGTAACCCTGAAGTAACATCAGATATGTTTTTTGTTGTCACTTTCATTGTGGATGTCTTTTTCATCCACTGATGAACTTCCAACTGATATCCGGTTGCTTTATGCGACGGATCACCGTCACCTGTGTAATAAAGTTGAACAACACTGCGTCCGTCCCCTGCATCTGCATACTGAGAGAAGAACAACTCTGAGGTGCCCTGATTTTTCGAGTTTACCTGAATGACCACGGCCCTACCGTCATCCCCTATAATCCAGAATAATAACGGAGATACACTCAAAGGGATCTGGGAAGTATTAATCGTATCCGGTCCTGTAAACGTCGAATCCAGCGTACCGCTATAAACTTTAAAACTCGTCTGCCCAGGGAACCAATTGGAAGCTGTAAGGGTTAGAGGATCTATTACACCATACTTCGTGTTGATCTGCATAACTCCACCGTTAACCAAAGAAGAAGTGCGAACGTTGAAGGTGTAATCTACCTGTCCACCTTTTCCATCCTTTGCTGTTATCGTTAAAGGAGCAACTACATTCCCTGTTCCCGGTTTTAGTATAATCTGGTTACCATTAATGCTTGCATTCACCGCTTCATTTGAGCTGTTGCTTATCGTGAATTGCAACGCATCTCCATCGGGGTCACTGAATAGTTGACTCAGATCATACGTGCGCTCATTCGTTACATTAGGTGTCAATACTTGTTCGTAAATGCTACTTACTACCTCAGGGGCCAAGTTAGGGCCAGTAGGCTCTCCTTGTATAGTCACGCCAAAGGACGCTTGTTCACTACGCCCTTTCTGGTCATATACCGTTAACGTCACTGTCGTATTTCCTTCAGCAACTGGAGCAACAGCTATCAGTGAACCATTGGCAGAGACTGTCGCAAAATTGGTATCTGCTGAGGAAGCATCCACCGTTAACGTGGCTGTATCAAAATTCATCAGGTACGACGTCAAATCAAGATTCAGAGCAGACCAAGGCCACGTTACCGTTTGATCCGGAATTGAACTGATATTCCCAGATTCAAGAACTTCAATGTCAATATAGGCTGACGCTTCTTTTCCATACATATCTTTTGCTTTGATGTTAGCTTGAAATTTGCCAACCTGTCTTGGATGAATAATCAGCTTATTTTCTTGAATATCCACCGCTGCGATCAGGAGATTATTGAAATCAAGTGGTGTATTAAACTCTAATGCATCTCCATCAGGATCATCAAAATAATCCGAGAGATTAATGACCGCATCTTCCTTACCTACAAACACCGTTTGAGCAGGTAGATGCTGAGTAAGCACTGGAGAAGCATTCGGCTTAGGATTAACCCTTATCTGAAATGCAGTTGAAATGAGACCACCTTTTCCATCCTCAACTGAATAATAAATGATGTATTCTCCAAATTCTATAGCGGTAAAGTTCAGTACACCCGCTTCCTCCTTGACAATTAAGTGAGGGTTAGAGGAGTATGCACTGAATGTGAGCGGGTCACCATCCGGATCTGTATAATAATCATTTAAGTCAACCGAGGGGATAGGATCTGTGAGGAAACCCAGGTATGCTTCAATCCATCCTGGTGAATTTCCTACCGGATTATGATTTGGAACGAGTAGAATATCGATTTCAAAGAAGTCTGTAGTAATTCCTCCGTTACCGTCATTCACTGTGTATGATATCGTATACGTCCCATTTTGAAGTGATGTTAACTTCAGTTCACCCTCATTCTCCTCTACTGTTACCCCGTCTGGATTGGATGAAGTCGCTGTATACGTCAAAGGGTCACCGTCTGGATCAGTATATACCTCGTTCAACTTTACTAGAGGGATGTCATCCCCCAGGTATACCTCTATTTTCGATGGAGCTTCCCCCACAGGCGCGCGATTGAGTGGTGGCAGAACAACAACTTTCATGTCGAGTTCAGTAATTCCCGTACTGCCATCATCTGCAATTTGTCCATCATCCACCTTAATTTTAAGAACAACTTCCCCTGCCTTTTTAGGCGTTAATCTCAATACAGATTCAGCATAGTTCGATTTCACGATTTCAGTGTCCACGATTTCCGGGACACTGTTTGTTACACTGTATAGCAACTCCGATTCATACTTTACATCATCCATAACATAGACCATGAGATCCACATCCTTGCTACCTGACTCAGCTATCAATTCCTGATCAGGAATTGGTGATGCAAGAGGAGGTCTATTCACGTAGACTTCGAATGTGGATCTCAGCCTTTTACCACGACCGTCATTGGAAGTTACTGTTATGGTAGCCGTGCCATCCTCCAAGGGAACAACATCCAATTGCGATCCATTCAGGATAACCTTTGCAACGGCAGGTTTGGATGAACTGATCGTATAAGTTACCGAGTCACCATCCGGATCAGTCACATAGTTGTTTAGGTTTAACGTTGCTCCTTGTCCATTCCGCGTAAACTTGCGACTTTCGAATGATTTGAGTAGTTCAGGAGCACGATTGGCAACAACAGGAGATGTTCCGCCTCCACTCCCCCCACTTGCTCCCCCTAACGAAGGAGATACCGGATTTGGAGATGACGTTCCTGTATTTCCACTTACAACTGAAGACGAGACTCCAGCAGCCAAAGAAATCTCCGAAACTTTCACATTGCCCGCCACATTAACCTGCGCGGAAGGGTTATTCACTTGAAGCTGTTGAATGGAGCCTGATGCATTAATGTTGACAGCGCCTGTCCCATCGACATTGAGTTGCTGTAAAGTGATGTTACCGTTGAGTTGCAGGGACTTGGATGTATTCATATGAACCGTATCAACGGCTCCTTGTAGCTCCACTTTGCTTGTACCTTCGAGAATATTTAATAACGGGAGATTAGCTGTTTTCCCGATATCAAGCATACTGTCTGATCTAATGTTGACTTCTCGAGTACGGGTATCCCCTGTTAGTGCCACATGTACATCGCTTTTATCTACATCCACATTATTGAGAGTGGAATTGTCAAATACAACCGTATTACTGTCACCGCCATAAACGAAGACAGACTGTTTCACACTGATATTTTTGGCATAAAAGTCATGTTTGACCTCGGGGGCAATCGTCAGCTTGCCCTCGACTGTAAGTCCTTCCACTGAAACAAAGTCTGCCTTCGTCGTTAGATCCCCATGAATTATGGCGTCTCCACCATCCAATAGCAGATTCCCGCTAAATTCAGCTTTTCCCGGGGCTGCATCCTGACCCCCCGTTCTAATTTCCAACCCGTTGATCTCGGTGAGTGTATGATTTTGACTCTTAAACCGTATTCCAGCCTGAACCAGTACAGCCTTATTGCGATTATTCAAAAGGCCCCCCACTTGTTCAGAAATCTGATAGACAACACCGTTGATCTGAATCTGCTTTCCTTCGATTGACTGAATGACAGACAAGCGGTTTTCCGGGAATAGGGTCGACAACAACATGCCTATGGCTTCGCCCCGAACAAGCCCTTGTTTAACTTTATTAGGTCCCTGATATTCGCTTAGAATTTCAGCCTTCTCAGCAGTTCGAATATATGGAGCAGCCCATGTACTCGCTTCTTTCCAATCTGAGGGAAGAGAATCTCCCTGAACTTCTTGTTTAGCCAAAGCCGTGGCTCTTACCAGAACTGTCACCAGTTCCTGTCCAGTAATCTGGGCCTGTGGACGGAAACGCCCTGTTGCATCTCCTTGTAAAATCCCCGCCTTCTTGACCGCCTGAATCGAAGGTGCTGACCAACTAGTAGATTTCACATCCGTAAAAGATGCCGAGACTGACTTGTCCAGTGTGAGACCCAGAGCTTGAGCAAGAACAACTGCCAGTTCCTGACGGGTGATTGGGTCAGCTGCACGAACATTCCCATCCGGATCACCTTTGATGAACCCCATGGTTACGGCCCTATTCATAACATCGTTTAATTTGCTATTGTTATTATCATCTGAGGATATGTCAGACACAGACATAGTCTGCGCCTCCGACTTATCATGTTGTGCAGATACAGGTACAGTGTTGGAAAGAAGCAACGCAATCAAAGCGAGCTGCACAGTCCTTCTTATTTTGGACATAGATGTTCTCCTTCATATGGGATATTCAAAATTAAGGAATCAAAGGTGAGGATGTGTAGTTACCCAGACCGTTGTAATAGTTCTCTCCTTGTTGGATCCATCGTGCCCCGTCATAATTTGCATCACCATGAACATTGCCTGACGTCCTTGTTAAAGATTGCGCAGGCTTCAAGATGGCTGTATCCATAGGTTCCCCATCGTTAATCTGATAGAGTATCAAAGTAATGTCTTGGGGTTGATCAATATCAAAATTAAAAGACATATAATAGATTTCGTCCTCATTGATCGGGAAATCTGTGGAGTCATCGGCAATGACCATTGTTTTATAAGGTGCAATGATAGTTCCAGAAGCAAACGTAATCGGATCGTCTATATCACTACGTTTAATCTCAAAGTGACTGAGTTCAATTGGTTTGGACGTTGGATTATACAGTTCGATAGCCTGAGTAGTGCCTTCTCCCCAGACCACCTCGGAAATAAACAGGCCCTTCCCTGCATCCGGGTCCTCCACCTTAACCGTGAATGTGGTCTCAGCGTCTTTACCAGCGGGATCAGTAGCCTTGACGCTAACGGTGGCAGAACCATTAACGTTCTTGAGATCTAAAGTCAATATATCTCCTTGTACACTCACTTCTACCACAGCGGGATCAGAAGATTGCGCTGAATACGATAGAATGTCGCCATCCATATCAGCGAACACATCAGCCAAATCAACTGTCTTACTCACGGTACCCAATTCAACCACAACAGTTGGCAGTGTTTTTACCACTTCAGGAGCATGGTTGATTGGTGGTTGTGGGATGATGATAGGCGGTAAAGGCGGGAATGGTGGTGGAACAAAGGCCGGTTTTACCAAATAAATGAATGTAGCCGATACACTTCCTCCTTTTCCATCTGCAGCTTTCACCGTAACCGTGGTTTGCCCTATAGCAACGTCCACAATTTTTAATTTTGAATGCTGAATATTCGCAGTAGCGATGTTATGATCGATTTCGGTAATTTCATAGTTTAGCTCATCCTCATCTGGATCAGTAAATACAGCTCCAAGATCAACCTCTTGCATGCCTTGTCCGAAAACCACCATCATGTCAGAGATGTTAGACTGAACAACAGGCGGTTTATTCTGAGGAGACGGAGGTACAATAACCGGCGGCTCAGGTTCTGGAGTCGGTGTAGGAGTTGGTGTCAATGATCCTGAGCCAGTATTGGAGTTGCTTGCCACGGTATTGCTGGATGGTGCGGTTAGTGGCGGTGCACTACGAATGATCTGTGAGGTTACGCCGCCTTTTGGAAGAATAACTGTATTTGTTTTTACACTTGCCGGTAATTGAATAATGGATTTCACGTCTTTTAGCACAACTTCCTTCCACGTTCCACTTCCTAGAACAGTGACTTTGTCAGTCGTATCTACGGTTACCGCATCGATATCTCCATCAATCGTTATCGCACTTACGCCTGGCTTTAATACAACCTTGGACAAGGTATCAGCCTTGAGAGCAACATGATTTGAAGAGACTGTGACCACACCTTGATAGGAGGTACCGACCATATTCAATTTCACGTAATTTTGTAGCGTGCCTGCTTGGGTGATCTGGATTTCTGATAAGGCAGACAGGTTACGTGTACGTGCATCATAAGTAATTACTGCGTTCTGCAATGCTTCTTTGTTCTCGTCATTCAAAATTCTTTGCAATGCCTGACTAATCACAAATGGACGTCCATCCACATAAGCAATATCTCCGTCCAGTGCAGTCAAAAAGGCTGTCCGCTCACCCGTCTGGAAAACATCAACGAGAACTTTTGCTATATCTTGCCGCTCCACCAAAGCCTTGGATTCGAATTTCCCCTCATTGGAATCCAATAAACCCAGTTTCAACGCCGTATGTACCTGTTCTTTAGCCCAACCACTTATCGTAGATTCATCTGCAAGCGTCTGCTGTTGGCCTCCCTTTGCTCCTTGTGTTCCTGTAACTCTTACCAAAATGGAAGCAAGCTCTTCACGACGAATCGGATCGTTAGCACGGAAATTACCTGTTGCATCACTGGTCATCCATCCCTCTTGACGGATTGCTTCAATATAAGGAGTGGCCCAATCTGAATGGTTAAGCCCAGTGTTGGAAGTCTTATCAGTCTCTAATTGTGATGCTTTGGCCAACAACACAGCCATTTCTCTCCGAGTCAAAGGCTTGTCCGGGTGAAATGATCCATCTGGATAACCCGAGATCAACCCTTTCTCTACTGCTTCCTTTACTGCTTGAAGAGAGGACGATCGTATATCGTTCTGATCTGTAAAAACCGATGATACGGAGACTGTTGCTTCTCCGGTTTGCTCTGCTGCGTTGACAAATTGAGTTCCCCACAGCATGCCTACTACCAGTGAAGTCAGCAACACTTTTTTCCAATCCTGATTCATATTTGTTCCTCCCAATAAAACTTCGTTTTCCGCACAAATTTTATCAAGATGCTCTGAACAAATTCTGAACAAAACAACTAGTAAAAAAACCAGATAAAAGAAGATTATATCGATGTAACCCATACACATTTCACTTAACATGGGCACAGATTGTTTTATATAAATTTCGGGATTTTGGAACGAAAAAAATATGCAAATAACTATTCAAAAAATGCAAACAATATGAACACATATTATAAGTTCACATCCAAAATAAGATTAAATTGGTTAAAGATATTCTTTTTCTGAAAAAGCGTGTTACTATCTCAAAAATCGTTATAATAAAAGGAACTTGGTGAGATTTGTAAGTTAATGCAATCATTCAACTTAAATATTGGAGGAGAATTATGGAGACGGAAGCTTTACGCAACGTGGAACAACTAGCTCTGAAGAAACACAAGATTTACAAACAAAGTTTAATCAGGTACCTTGCACGCTCCATGCTGGCCAGTATGTTTATCGGATTCGGCGTCATCGTGGCGTTTAAGACAGGTAACTTCTTTTATATGGAGCAGTCCCCGTTTACCTATCCGATGGCAGCCATTACGTTTGGCGCGGCCATCATTCTGATCGCCTATGGCGGGGGTGACCTGTTCACGGGCAATACGTTTTATTACACGTATGCGGCGCTGCGCAAAAAACTGCGCTGGTTCGAAGTGATCAAGCTATGGATTGCGAGTTATAGCGGTAACCTGATGGGCGCAGCTGTGTTTGCCCTGTTAATCTACCTGACGGGATTGTTCGACTCGTCTCAGGTGAACGGTTTTCTGTTAAGCGTGGTGGAGCATAAGATGGAAGTTCCAACCATGCAGCTCTTTTTCCGGGGAATTTTGTGTAACTGGCTCGTATGTATGGCGTTCTTTGTCCCGATGTTCATGAAGGAGAATGGAGCCAAAATGTTTGCCATGATGCTCTTTGTGTTCTGCTTCTTCATCTCGGGATACGAGCACAGCATTGCCAATATGTGTACGTTCGCTATTGCGCTTGTGCTGAATCACCCAGGGACTATTTCATTTGAAGGTGTGCTTCACAACCTGGTACCCGTAACCTTGGGTAATCTGGTGGGTGGTGTGCTGCTGATGGGCTTTATGTATTATGCGGTGAACAAACCGTTTCTGGATGAAGAGACACATTAATCTCTGGCAAAAAAAGCCCTCCTTCCAGCCTGTCCCCCGTCAATTTTACATTAACTAATATCATATCTCACTTCTATAAATAGATACAAAGAGAGCCTATCTGATAAAAGATAGGCTCTTTGTTTTACATAATAAAGGCATACCCTACATCACCTGACACATCTACAGTACAAGGGAGATCTTCGGCTCCTGCAACCCTTGGTTTGACGATGGAAAGCAGGTCGTTTAGTTGTTCTCCACTTACCTGTACTGACCCTCGGATGTCTGTGTCTGTCTGAACTCTAACAGTCACTGAGCAGTCTATGTCACGGTAGCCTAATGCCCTAATGGAGACGGAACTTTTGATCTCGTGTTCTCCGCCGTACCTGACCCCAACGGAAGAAGGGATATCCGAATCCAGCCATGCACGAACGGTTACGCTGGATGGCAAGTTAGACGCGATTTCAACTTCTACGTTGGATGGGATATCCGATGCAGTCAAAATACATGGAATTACCGACCCATCTAAGTCATAGAATTGGTCATTTCGGATTGCCACGGATGAGGGAAGGTCACTGTCTTTCGGAACCTTTGAGATAACAATACCATTCAAATCTGTTTTGTCTGGTACACGAGGGAAAACGAACGAAAGCATGTCTGACACATCGGACTGCCTAACAATGACTACCGAGTTAATGATCTCTGAAATTACGAAGACGCTTGAAGACAACCAGTCATCGCCCATAATCCGTGGATTAACACAACCATCCAAGTCAGTGTACGACCTTACGTAGACAGATCCTTCACGCTCAGGGACACTCACAATGACTGAGCCATACAATTCATCGTAATCTTCCGAACGGATCGTTAAAGTGGTACTCAGGTCGCTGTATGGCCTTACGTAAACACTACCTTCTCGATTAGGGGCATTGACGATGACTGACCCGTATGAGTCATCCTCCATCTTCCCTTTGACGACTACAGTAGAGTCTATATCCTCATGAGGCTTAACGTATACTTCACCATCAATATAACGTCTATTTACAATGACGGATGAAACGAGACCATCTCCGTCTCCTACACGAACAGATACGGAAGCGTTGATCTCCTTCTCCCCTGTGCCCATGACGAATACTGACGATGGAAGGTAGTTTCTATTGACAGCCACCGATGAAGGTATCTCATGCCTAACTGGAGTCTTCGGATCTCTGACAGTTACGCTGCCGTCAAGATAATACTCCCCTGCATATCCTGCAACGACTATGGAGGACACGAGGTCGTAGTCTTTCAATCCAACAACGTATACACTGCTTCGCAGTTCACTCCGGTTGTAACTGTAGACAGTTGGATCGAAGTATGTAATCTCTAGCACTGGTGTTAGGTCGCTCTCGCGGGTTCCATACTGCTTGAAACGTCCAGGCATTGCTTCGCTGAGTGCTCGTAAAGAGAAGCCATTATGCTGACGCTTGCCTTCATACCATTCGGTCACATAGGTCAAGAGATCAACATCCGTCTCACCTGCATACGTTCCTCCGTCATAAGTCTTAATGAGGTCCTTTACTGCTGGTTGGTTATCCCATGTCAGTCCGTACTCGTTCCACTTTTCCCCCTTAGCCACGTCATACATGGCTATCGGAATGGCAGGTAGCGAGTTGAGAAGGTGTAACTTCAACTTCACGCTCTTGATCTTCTTATCCTTCGGAATCGAACTAATGTCGTACCTCATGAACGTGCGATATAGCTGGCCATTAGATTTCGCGCCCACAAACGTATCGTGATCGTATCCATAGTTCAGCTTTGGCATGTCCTGCCTTGCGTATGTGTCCTCAATCGGTGACAACCTTACCGTAATTGCAGGAGGTTCCATAATTTCCACGAGACCTGACATCTTGCTGTGTGGTCTAACCTTCACAGAGGATAACAAGTCATTGTAAAGTCGAGGTTGTACTATTGAAGGCATGTCGTTATCTGTGTTCCCGATAACGAGTACCTGTCCAGTCATTTTATTATGAGTTCTGACTAAGACGCTGGAGAGCAACTCATTGTGGATTCGCGGGGATACACTTGACTCAAGATCATCATTTTTAAGTACATTGAGGATGACCTTACCCTTCATTCTATTCCTTGCCATAGATACCACGACCATTCCATTGTATTGGAATCAAGATTATCATGCCGGATCACCCTTAACTAAGATGTCGAACTCCCCGTATCCAGTTCGTGCTGTATGAGCCGTTACGATTCGAGCAAAAAACGGAACAGCTTCATCGTAGTTCAGCATCTCAGTGTAGAAGAGTGAATCCTGTGGAGTGAAGGGATCTTCTATCTTGCTTATCTCCAGGTTCACCCCCTCTGGCAGAGTTTTATTGTTCGGTGTCAGAAGTACATTCGTTAGTGCATTAGATGTCTTGTTAGTAAGCAGAATAGGGTAGGTCTGCGAAACCTGACCAACAATGAGGACACCTACCTCCAAGTACCTAAGCACATTACCAAAGTCATCGGAGTAGTACTCTCCATTGACATCCGAAAATATGAGTCCCGCATACTTGCCCACAAATGTAAACGATTTGACACTTTGATCACCGTAGGAGTCGATGGCTGATACCTCTACTACATTATCCGCGTCAATGTTTACCTGAGTGCTCAGGTACTGCTTCTCCCATACGATTGGAGTCTCCCCCATGTCTGCAAACAGAGGAACATACTCGAACCTGATCGCATCAGCGATAACATAGCCATTAGCACCATCTGAACGAATCTTTACGCTTCCCACAGTTCCTACGTCAAATGTGTAAGTGCCTATTAGGTTCCACAGCCCCCCGTTTACCTGCTGGTTGACGACCAATGTCTCCTTACCGCCCACAAAACTAATGTCAATAGGAGTATTCGTAGCACGGTTATAGTGACTAGGCCACATCATGTACACTTTGTACTGGCCGAACACTGGAATCCCAGGAACATATGTCGCACTAGCTCCGGTGTCTTTGGCAGCGTAATGGAAGGATGCACCACTGAAAGGTGATTGACCCACCGCCCCCTCTGAGGTTTTAGTCCAAGAATTTACTAAAGAAAAACCTTCTGCACTATCGTTATCTATGATAATGTCCTGCGGAACAGCCCCCATATATGGGTACTCCTGTACTCCATTCACTAACACTCGGTACTTTACCTTATCACGGTCATTGATGATGACTCTGACATTGAGACCTTGTTCATGGATCTCAATAGCAGGAAGATCGTTGATTACATTGATCGGGGAGAACAAGTAACCTGATCGCCCATCCGCCGACTCTGCGAATACCTCTACGATGTTTCCATTGCCAAGCTGGTACTTCTCAGCATCGTAGAAGATTGTCTCATTTAAAGTGGAAGGATTACGGTATGCCGACCAGTCTACATCGACGCTGTTAAGAAGGACCTTGTACCGAATTGGGGAGTTATCTGGAATATCTCCGGTGATCGTGATGTCCTCCCCGCTAATAGTCGTAGGAGAGATGGTCAAGCCGTCAATGTAAAGACTGCTCCCTGTGATTCCTGCAACGTCACGTAGCCGAACAACATAACTTTTACCAGATCCACCTGCACCAGAGTAATAATTTTTCCCTGGGTATCCAATGTTCGACGCTCTGACTCCACCAGTGACTTCCATTGACGGGGTGTCTCCGCTCTCCTTGATAACAACTATAGTCCCGCCGGCACCTCCAGCACCTGCCCCCGATTCACTCAATGCTGTGATACCGTTCTCTCCGTTGGCGACGAGTTTACCATCGGCTCCCACATTCAGTTGCTTAGTAAGGATAACAATAACACCACCACCGTTCCCCCCTTTACCGGAACTGGTACGACCATTGTCAGATCCACCTGCACCGCCAGTGGTTCCCGCACCACCAGCGGCAGCATTCGCGCCACCACCTCCAGGTGTACCTACGATGTATCCGTCATTGTAGTTGTTCCTACCTCCACCACCACCATTACCTTGCTGTGCTGTGCTTCGGGAGTTCCATCCTCCTGCGTAATACTCGCCACGCATACCGACCTGAGATAAAGCAGTAGCTGCCGCTCCCCCCCGATAACCTTTTCCCGTTACGTTGACAACGCCGTCAAGGTTGAGTTCTTCGCAAATAATGGGGATAATTCCTCCGGCAGACCCGCCGACAAGATTATTACTTGTTATAATACTACCCTGGGTGATATTAACCTGCTTGTCGCTAATACATGCATGAATGGATACGGAGGTGGCATTCAAAATGTGCCCATTCTGCACAGACACTGGAGGACGAAGCAACGTCAACTTCGCGTCATCCTCTACGGCTGTGATGTACACGAAATCGTAAAGACCTGCTTCCGTAGCTGCTCCATAGCGGACATGTACTAATGCCCAAGTGTTTGGCTGGATAGCTACTTCACCTGTCGCAGCAACGAGAGTAATTGTATTCCCCTCAATAGCCGATACCCACCGCTTCCAGTAGTTATCGTCGTACACAAAATTTCCAGAGATGTCCATTACGCTGCCACCTTCTATTAATAGTCAACTGCTATTTCAAATTCCCCAACGCCCGTATCTCCTCCTGTCCCTGCGACCATCCTGACGTAGAACGTTGCAACGTCTTCGTGAGACAAGGCTTCTGAGTAAGCGATATATCCGGAAGGTGTAAATGGTTCATTGCTTAGTGAGAACTCAATTGCTGCGTCAGCGGGTAGTTCGTCCATATTCGACGAAAGAGCGAATCCCCCTAGCACGGTTCCTGTCCGGTTAATGACATTTATTGCATGTACTGCCGACGTCTCTCCGAAAGCCAGCCATCCGATGTTAAGGTAGTTAAGTACATTGCCCAGGTCATCCGAATAAAAGACTCCGTTTTCATCCGAAAACATAACTCCTGAGTAGGAGCCTGTAAATGTCAGAGAAGTACTTGTCTGTGCCCCATACGAATCCATAGCAACGACCTCAATCGTATTATCCGCATCAACTACAACTTCATTACTGTACAGCGTTCTGCTGTACCCTAGCGGGGATTCAGTAAGTTCGGAGTACCCGCCCTGCTCAGGGTAGATAATAACCCCATTTAGAATTACTTGAATTCTAACTCTGTCCATCTCAGGATCTTCCACAACAACATCCAGACGCATCCCTATCATTGAAGCCGTAATACTTGGCTCTACGCTTTCTAGAGCGACAGTATACAAGTAAACTGACTCTCTGCCGTTGCTATTTCTTACGAACAATCTGACCGTATTCATCCCATAACGGAGTAAGCTATTCGCTATGTCATACCTAACATGCAGATCTCTTGGGGCTAAGTCCGTAAATCCACTTTGAGGAAATACTTGGTCATCGTTTACGGTGATTCGGTACTGTACATCTAGCCCAATGGTGTCATTAATGATGCCTGAAAGAAATACGTCATTAGTGTGTGTATATGTCACGTCCAGACCGCCATCAAATCTTGTTGTATTCTCCATGAGAGAGAAGGTAATCGTCCCTGCTCCACCTGTACTACCAGCAGTAGCCGCTGCTCCCCCGTTAGCATTTGTGGTTCCCCTGTTAACCAGGGTTGTGTAGAAGACGTTGATCGAGCCACCTCCTGACGAACCACCGCCCCCGTTACCGCCAGCCCCTCCGACCGATCCTATAGAAGAAACGGTGCCTGTATTATCAAAAATAGTTGCGTAGATGATTAGGAGGCCTCCCGTCCCTGCTCCACCTACTAAACCGCCGAGAGCTGTGCCTCCTCCGTTACCTGCTCCGCCACCAACAGGACGAGAAGTTCCGTAGGTTGATGCAGCGTTACCACCAGCACCGCCTATGTCTGAACCCGCTCCTGCCCAAGCGTTCCCACGGTAACACCATGCTCCACCGCCACCTGCTCCACCGGAATAGGATGTTCCAGTACCGCCCCTGCCTGTAATGAAAGTACCTGTATGTGGGTTTGACATTCCTCCACCACCAGATCCCCCACCGCCGGTTCTTCTTGCCGTGCCCGCTACACCTGTCCGGCCAGCGTTAGTAACCGATTGTGCTCCACCTGTAACGCTCGTACCGCCTACAGCCCCCATAGCTGGAACGTACTCAAATGACCCGTCATTGTTCTGATAAAGGTAGACGTTCTGTCCGGTTGCTATAGCTCCCTTGGCCGTCATACTTATCGTCCCTTTGTTGGTTAGCTTGCCTCCTACGTAAACGGTCATGCCCTTCTTTCTAACCCTCGGTATGAGGGTAGCGCCAGTATTGACCGTTAGGTTTTTATGGAACTTAAGCACGAGCATTTTAGAGTCAAGGGTCTCATCTCCAAATGAGTCAATCAGTTGCATAGCACCAATGGTCAGGAAATTGGTATCCCCATTGTTGGCTGTCACATTGAGTCTGTACATTTTATACAGCCCGATATTTTGAACAGGTACAGCGAAACCCTTCCAAGTATTGTCCACCCAACCGGTAACATGTTCACGGGTGTCTATCACAGTCCATTTCTCCCCATCGTCAGATGCTTCAAATGTCCAGTTTTTAGGACTACCCAGGGGTCTACCTGTCTGCCCACACAGATAGTAGAGAGACACACGTCTTGCTGTAACCATGGTCATTTGAAGCCAGCCCGTAGTATTGAACTGCGCGGTAGCCCAACAGATTGTCCCGTTAACACCGCTAACGAATGCTCTCCATGCTAGGTAGCCAGGGGATACGGTATATTCTGAACTTGCAGATGCCTTGAAGTTTACGTTGGCAGTGTTGCTGGTTAGCACGGGTACGATGTTTTCGACCGCCTGAGTATCTACTTCAAAGTCATCCAAGTAGTTGCACATCTCAATGTCTATATTCACGCCGTTGACTTCAAGTACATGAGTACCATTTGGGATGTCTTCCCCCACCAAGTAGTCGTGGAGTGTAGACTTACCTGAGTAAATAGCCATTCGTTACCACCTCACATACCACATGACTTGCCCTCCCATACCCTTTCTCAGGGGAGCATCGAACTCAGCGACCTGCGTTCCGTTACGCTTAATCACCAACCTACCGTCAAGATCCGTGTCGGCTACAGTCCTTACCGTCAAATTAATTGGTACGTTGTTGCACGGGACACTAATAATGGCCTTAAAGTTGAAGTTGATCCCATCAATTTTAAGGCTCTTTTTGTATCCAGTGTTGAAAGCAGTAACCCTGCTTGGGAAATTCGTATTATCTCGCTGATTAAAATTCGCCCACGCTTCCGCATCCTTGTACGTAATGACATCGTTATAAAGCTGGCTTTGACCTGTCAGGTAGTATTCTTTATCGCCTACCTTGTAGACAATCTCGTATATCTGACCTCTTAGATGGAAGAAACCTCCAAGCACTTCGTGATAAAGTCTCATGCCGTTTCCGATAAGACCGAAGCGAATGAGCGACTCCTTTCTAATCGTGTTGAAATCTCCTCGTTTTTTCGTTTGATAGTGGTACTCAGAAAGGTGAGTACCATCGGAATACTCACCCATCCAAATATAGTCTTGATCCACAAAAGAGTATGGATTAATTTTTGTCAGCATAGGGTAACCTCCATTGCATTGGATGTTTTCTTACACGTACTGATAGGTTATACGAGTACGAAAATTAATTAGACCAGCCGAAGCATTACCTGGAATTCGGCAGAGGAGTTGCACTTTGACGTAGTTACCTTTGGCGTTGATTAGATCTCCGTCATTCTTGACTCCGAGCAAGCTGACTTCACCGCTCGTTGTTGTGTGTGAACCGACATTAGGTGTAAACGTACCGTCTACATTTGTCGTGCTACCGGTGGTCTTAATTGGCCGAGAAACTGCAACGTTTTCGATGGAGTCCCACCCAATCTTGTTGAATCCAGTATCTATCTCGTCAACTCTGACTTCGATCCACTGACCTTCTACCAATTCTCCGGTATTTCCGCCATTCGAGTCTTTCGTCATGATTGCCGCATTCTGCATGTCCGGTACATCTTCAAGACCCTTACGGTTATTAAAGATCAAGAAAGTGTCAATCTCAGATGCTTGGGAAGCATCTACAACGCCAATATCCCAACGGGTAAGCTGATCTTCATCACCGTTGGTCGGCTTGTACCACGATGCCAATGGCACTGGCACTTTAACGTCAGCCATTACAATCACTCCTTATATTTGTTTGATGACCACTTCGACTGTCCACCAGTCCATCTCAAATCCAATTGAGATAACATTCACTCGGAAGTAGTCACAATGATCACAGGTGCTATGGATGTCCTTCTCAACGTGATCACCTTTCTGAACATAGAAACACATACTAAATTACCTTTCAATATAAGGAGTTACGGAGTGTTTTTAACACTAGCAGAGGACAGCAACGGAAAAGAATTTATCGTACCTGCCTTCGGGCGAACTTAACTCTGGTATTTCTCGCATTTTCAGGAATGCAGATCTGTCCTCCGTCGCGTAAATGGATCCAGTCGCCGCAGTTGTAAGGCATGTGTCTACCGTTATTGTCCGGATCAGACCGCTCTATCCCCGCCAGGCAGTCCTACCTTATTAAGCTGATCCACGTTGTTCAGTTCATCAAGTCTGTCGCTGACCTGTCCGCATCATATCACCGCTGTAGAACACGCCCTCAGCAAGAATAATCTTTGTCTGCTGCAAGTCCTCAGCTACTTGATACATAGACTTGTTCGGTGTACTGAACCACTTGGGAATCATCTTGTTTGAAGGGGGGATCCATAACCTGGTTCCTGTGACGCTCGGCAATCTGGTGGGTGGTGTGCTGCTGATGGGATTTATGTATTATGCGGTGAACAAACCGTTTCTGGATGAAGAGACACATTAATCTTTGGCAAAAAAGATCTCCTTACAGTCCGGTCCGTTGACCGTGGCTAATCGGTAAGAAGAATCCAAAACACCCCGGCATCCTTCCCATCTCAGGGAGAAGGTTGCCGGGGTGTTTCTCTATAGGCAGGCGCAGGCTCATGGATAAGCCGCCTGCCCTCCACACGCATAGCCATGTGTCACACAACCACATGGCTCCATGCGGTGGGTCGGCAAGCGGGCCGCAACCAGGTTGCCCTGTGTTGCCCGCTTGCCAACCCCATCCGTGGCTTAGAAGTAATCCCGCCACGGAGTATATTCAATATCGTTGTCGCCACGCGTGACCACGATCATATTTTCCATTTTTCCCGTTTCCTTATTGGTGCGGTAGATCATCGTACGTGTCTCGCCTTCCTCCGGCACGGAGAACAGGAATTTGTCCGCGACGAAGGATGAACCTAGTCCTGTCGCATGTTCCGTGAAGGCAGAGCCCGTCTTGCTTGTGAGCAGCAGACCAATGCCGTAGGCTGTAGCCGTTTGTGCTGCTTTGCCAAAGAGATGCTCGCCTTGACTGGTGGTGTGCGTTTGCTCCGAATACTTATACTTTTCCGTATCTTTGGTATAGTCCACCACATTGCCCTGTTTATCCAGACTGATGGTGGTCGTTTCGCCCTTGTCGCTTTTCACCTGATACGTACCGACGATGGAATCCTCGGTTATTTTTAACGTCTTGCCCGTGTTGGGGTCAGTCTGATAGATTACATCTTCATACTGAAGCCGAATGATGTTCATGCTGGCCTGAATCTGCTGCGCCAGTTCTTCGTCACCCATCTCTTTGGCTTTCTTCAGCATTTCCTCATAGTTCTGGTATTTCTCGGCATCCTTCTCATCCCATTCATCCATGTTCTTTGGTGGACCTGGTGTTTTGTCCAGATCATCGCCTTTATTTTTGCCCATGGTTGATAAGGCCCGCGCTGCGGTCAGCGCCGTCATGATTGCCTGGCTCACCGCCTCCTCATCTGTCGTGCGGAAACGCTCGGCAATTTTCTTAAGCTCCGACTGAATGGACAGAACCAGTTCCAGTACAGATTTCATCGTGCCTTGAGCCGTTGAATAATCGTTATAAAAACGCTCACGCTCCATGCCATCCCAGTTGCTGCGCATGACACTCATCTTGCCGTCCAATGTGGACATGAAGCCCGATAATTGCTGATGTGCCTGAGCGAACTGCCCACTGACCGTCTCCAGTTGTTCCGGTGTCACCTTGATCTGTGTCATCCTGCACACTCCTCATCCTGGTCATCTATAACTCATGGTCTATCCATTACGGCAATCTCTCGGCCTCTTCCTGTTTGATCTCCAGATGTAACAGCGGAAACGGATTACCGGAACTATCCAATTCAGACCGCCCCATCTGTACAAATCCCATCTTTTCATAGAATCGGGCTGCCCCAGTATTCTGCTCATTAACATCCACCTTGAGGTGACGGCCTTTGATTTTGAAGGCATGGTCTATTAGCAGACGTCCCAGACCCTGTCCGTGTTGGCTCGGATCTACAAATAACATCTCGATAAAGTTATCATCCACACCAATAAAACCCACGGGTTGTTGCTTCGTATTCAGCACTTCCCAAATCTCAACTTGTTTTTGTTGCAACACATCACTCACCACTTTTTTGTAGAACTGAATGTGATGCTCTTCCAAAAACGTATGGGTTGCCCGCACAGCACTCTCCCAGATTCCAACCAACTTGTCATGATCCTGTTCCCGATATGCAACGACTAACATGTCCAACGTATTCTCCTTTTCTATTAAAAGTAAAAGGTTATGTAAAAGCCCGATCCTGGGATCGGACATGTTTAATACATCATATTTGAAATAACTCAATGTTTATTTTACCATGTCCATCATTCAATCTGTACCCATAATTTCCAATCTTGAGTCAACGTTCTACCCCCGTCTTTGGTTTCCAACGGAAGGTTGCTGCCGACTGGGAAGGCAGTGTATATTGAAACGAATCTCCGCCCATGACTACATCAAAGGAAACTTCTGCCTCACCCGTATTAGCTGCAACCAGCACCATCGTTCCATCCGGATTGCGGAAGGTTACGTTCTCGATCTTGCCCTGTTCTTGCGTGGATTCAACTCTCACAGCTCCCGGACGCACATAACGGCTGATGTGGCCTAACGCATAATACTCGACATTTCTGGTGATTTCATCACGCTCCGGGTCAATCGTCACAACCCCACGGCAGTTCTCACAGCCACCGTTCGTGGGTCCACCTTGCCGATCAAGTGCAATGTTCCAGAGCAGCACATTTTTCGCCCAGTTGCGAGGTGCACCAATGATGAGATTGGACATTTGCCAGCTAAGATTCTCGCCAAAATCAGGACTCCACTCCCCACCACTACATTCGGTAAAATAGATATGTTTGTCTGGGAAGCGCTCATGCACTTCCGACATGGCAGATGGATCACCTGCATAACAGTGGAAAGCAGTTCCATCGACATAGGCACCAGCCTGCTCATCACCCAGCACCTTGCCAGTATATTCGACCGCCTGATCCCAGTTATGATCATACGCGATGATTCGTGTGTCCAGTTCTGCATCCTGTAGCGCCAGGCCGAGATAATCCCGTATGAACATCGCTTGTTCTTCGGCACCCATACTCATACTCGGATATTTATCCGAGGTGAACTCCGGTTCATTTTGCAACGTGATCCCGTAGATGGGAATGCCCTTTGCCTGATAAGCTTTGATATATTTCACAAAATATCTCGCGTACGCTTCATACACCCGGGGTTTGTTGTAATCCAGATACCAGCCGTTAGTGGTCTTCTCTTCCCCGTACTTCATCCAGGCCGGGGCCGTCCACGGTGTGCCCAGCACTTTAAGATCCGGTTTCAACCCAACTGCACGCTCCAACATATTCACAACGTCCTGATCCTTATCGATCGAAAAGTGTTCCATCTCATAATCCGTGCCGGATTCGATATCATCATAGGTATAGCTTGAAGCGGCGCCTGATTCATCTACCGAATAATCGGAGGCACCAATCGTATGACGCACCATATCCAAGTTCAGCCCTTCCGTTGTAAACAGTTCCTTCAGCAGTTGCTCTTGCTGTTCCTCTGGGAGCTCGTTGATTAGATGCGCAGATGAACCCGTCGTCGCTGCGCCAAATCCATCCATGGTCTGATACGTCTTGTGCGGGTCAATCTGTATGGTGAACGCTGACGAAGAAATGTCTGGCTCCTGCGTTGAAAAAACTGAAGAGCCTGTTTCTGCCTCATGGTGATCTGTAATTGGAATAGGCTTCTGTGGTGTAAGCAGATTTTGCTGATCTCCCGTGGTTAGCCAGACTTCGGACGTTCTCTGTTTGTCCACAACCGGTGGCGGAGCGGGTTGTTCACTTCGGTTGAAGATAAGCCAGATTCCTGCACCGAAACAACAAACAGCAATTAACAGGATGATCCATCGTTTGGGATGCTCTCGCCAGCCTATGTTCATCACGCTCACTCTCCTTCCATTATGGAAAAAGCCGCGGCCACTAGGCCACGACTCCATTTCCTAATTTATATGAATTAGAACAAACTGCATTTGACGCAAATAACTTCACTGGGAGAACAACCTTTCGATCCCCCAGATTTCACTTTTATTTACCGGACTTGCTTCCGATATTCACACTGCCTGTCAGACGGATATCATCCGATGCACTGCCGACATACACTTGAACTTTACCCTTAGGCATTACCCATTCATGCGATGCTTCATCCCAATAGGACAATGCACTGCGATCCAGTTGAATGCTGACCCGCTGCTGCTTGCCTGCCTTCAGATCTACCTTCGCCCAACCAGCAAGTTGCTTCTCTGGCGTTTCAACTTTAGTTGGCAGATTGCCAACATAGACCTGTACCACTTCTGCACCGGAAACTTTACCGGTATTGCGCAGGTTCAGAGATACTTCCACGGTTGCTTTGTCGCCTTTGCCAGTGTTTTTCACATGCAGATTACGATAATTAAAATCGGTATAAGACAGTCCGTGTCCAAAGGCAAACGCCGGTGTCATGCCTTCTTTGTCATATCCTTTGTACCCTACAAAGATACCTTCGGAGTAGTTGCCCACCCCATTTACACCCGGGAATTGTTCCGCAGTGGATACCGGGGTCTGGGAATCATCTGACGGGAACGTCACCGGCAATTTACCGGATGGATTCACATCACCAAACAGCACACGTGCCACTGCATTACCTTGTTCCTGACCTGCATACCAAGCCTGAACGATGGATGGCACTTCTTTTTGCCAGGAATCCATTTCAACAGCGCGACCACTCATTTGCACCACAATCGTTTTTGGATTGGCTGCCGCTACCTTGCGGATCAGCTGCTCCTGGTTATTCGGCAGCTCCAGGTCGGAACGGTCGACGTAACCTTCACTGTCATACGTACGAGTTACCACGACGGCAACATCGGATTTTTTCGCCAGCTCAACTGCTTTTTGCATTTTGATATCCACAGCGTCTTCTGGAGCTTCCCAGCCAAAACGAACCTGTGCGCCCATATCATGATTGGTCTGTACCGGGAAATCCGTACGATACTCAATTCGAATATTGTGGGACTCGCCTTCTTTGAATGTGATTTCTTTCTTCGTTGTACTCAATGTTTCACCTTGATTGTCTACGAGTAACTTATCATCCACATACAGTTTTGCAGAACCTAGACTGGTCAGGGACAGTTTATATTCACCCGTTTGAGGTGCTGTGATCGCCCCTGTCCAACGAGCAGACATTTTGGCATTGAATTTGGTTGGTGTCACTGGAAGCTTGGAAGATTGTGCGTTAAAACCTTCATAGTTGTAGAATCCAAGATTCATGTTGACCTGATTATCTGTACGAACCAGAGAAGGGTTACCCTCCATATCTTTATTCGTCCAGTATTCAGCACGCAGACCATATTCCGCACGATCTGTACCATAGTCTCTTTCGCTTTCCTGAGCATCCGCTGGTGATAAAAGAGTAGAAGGTACGGCGGATGGTCCATTAAATGCATCTCCTGCGGAGATAGGATCCGTTCCGGCAGCATATTTTACATCCACACCGTTACCAGCACGGTTACGAATGCCTTGAAGCGGACTTACAGTATACGTTGGATTAACCAGACTGCTACCTCCACCAGCAGCAGATGCGTTATCTGCATCCGGTCCGATGACCGCGATGGATTTCACGTTTTTCTTGGACAGAGGCAGAACATTATCGTTGTTTTGCAAAAGAACCATGCTTTCTTCTGCAATTTCACGCGCTTGTTTGCCGTCTTTCTTGGCATTGATTTGTGTATTCGTTACAGGATTATCGAACAGCCCTTTATCGAACATCTGAAGCAAAATGCGTCTAACCTTCTCATCAATGGTTTGCTCGCTGACTTCGCCATTGTTCACGGCTTCCAGCAATTTGTCTCCCCATTTGCCGTAAGGCTCTCCCGGTGTCTCCAGATCCAGACCCGCATTGGCGGATTTGGCTGTGCTGAAATTTGCACCGTAGTCACTCATGACAAACCCTTCGAAGCCAAACTGATCCCGAAGGACATTGGTCAGCATCTCCTTGTTCTCACAAGCATATGTACCGTTCACCTGGTTAAATGAACACATGGCTGAACCGAGATCCGCTTTTTCGACCATCGCCTGGAACGGACGTGCATAGACTTCCTGAATCGCACGTTCACTGGCTGTAGCATTGGTCGTGAAACGTTCCGTCTCCTGGTTGTTCAGGATGTAGTGTTTCGCTGTAGCGATAACCGGATTACTTTGAATCCCGTTCACATACGCTGCACCCATGCCCGAAGCCAGTAGCGGATCTTCCCCGAGAGATTCAAAGTTCCGGGAACCCCATGGTGTACGTGCAATATCCAGCCCAGGGCCGAGCACTACATTATGTGTGGTATCATGTGCTTCCTGACCGATGAGATCGCCATATTTCTTGGCAAGATTAGTATCCCAAGAAGCGGCAAGCGCGATGGGTGCAGGCAATGCCGTGGACTTTTTGTCCTGTACATCCGGGTTAGCCACACGTACTCCTGCGGGTCCATCTGCCATCTGTAATGCTGGAATACCGAGGCGCTCCAATCCATCATTATAGAAACCATAATAGTTATTTACTTTACCGGTTACGAATCCAACTTTCTCCTCCAGCGTCATCTCCTTGAGCAGCAGCTCGGTACGTTCCTCCGCTGATAGAGATGTGTTCATCCAAGGCCGATTGGCCCCAGATTCCGCCTCCGCGGCGAAGGCGTGTAGCGGCATAGCCGCAACCGCCACGATGATTAATAACATAAACCATCGTTTGAGGAAAATCAGATTGAGTCTTCTGTTCATGTTGTAAGTTCTCCTTCTCTCTTGATCATTTTTCTTGTGCACATATTGAATACATGTATACAAGGGAATGCAAACTGGCTAAATCCCAGTCTTTCAAGCATTCAGGTCGTCCTGCACATGGCTTCTGAAACTTCAGCCTGCAAGCAAGTCAGCAGATTTCGCTTCCTAACGATAGCCGACATGAACATGAATTACATCCCCTTAAATTTGGTAAATGACCGATTAGAACAAGTCTAGTTCTTTGGAATCACCATATTAATAATTCAGATAACAAAACAAGAAAACGAATTATTTACATTTCCGTAACTACTTTCGAACAAATTCTTTACTTTTAAAAACAGTCGGTTCGACCCACTCCCGATCAACCAATTAATGCAATTAATTATCAGATTAAGGAATATCTCGATACACTCTGGGTCCTAAGTCTATTTGAAAACGGAACCAATCCGGTCCAATGAAATATCCAAAAATATAAAAGCAACTGAGGTCCCTTTTAACAGGTTCTTCAGCTGCCTTTATGTTGGAATTGCTCCATATTGTCCACTTTCCATCCATGATTCTTGTTCTACACTTGTTATATTGAGATTTGAAGTTACATTGAAATCGGAGTAACAAATAAAAAAACCGCCCCACGGGGCGGTTCACTTCTAGTTCGTTCACTTCTAATTCTGTAACTGCGCAAGGATCTGCGGGTCCTTGATCTTTTTATCTTCGGCGAGCAACATCACCTTGGACAGAATCTCAGCTGTTCTCGGATCTTCATCGAGGAATGGCAGGAAGATTCGACCCCGATGCTGACTGTGCACCGGTACGATATGAAGTGCACCTGTGGCTTGTTTGAACACATTACTACTCCCCAGATGAACAGCATACTCACCCAATTCACCATCAATTCTTGCGTAATTCCCATCCAAACGTACATTGTCGATCTTCAGCAGACGCAACGACTCGTTCACAATGACGTGACGCATCTCGATTGTTGTCAGGCTGGCTTCCGGATCTACGCCTCCCACATGTGCAACGCTGACCACCAGGTCGATATCACGCATAACTTCCGAGAAGAACGTCTGCGGTACATCTTGCAGCGCTACAGGTTTGTAGCTCTTGCGATCGTAGAACTGCACCGTCTCCAAGGTAGGCGCCTCGGTATCTGCTGGTGAGAACCAATCTGCCATGGCATAAAGATTCGCAATCAGATTGTGCTCGTAACTTACCTTCTGCAGTCCTTCCTCATAACTGACAGTCCATTGGCGCCCTTTAAGCAGAGCTACTGCTTTTTTCGGTTGAATCTGATACCCAGCGTATCGACGAGACACCGTACCATTAGCCAATTCGTCCTCGTTAGGAAGATATAGCTCTCGGAATACCTGCTTGAACGGCTGACGCTCCTGACGGGTGAACAGATCCCGCTGGAATTCACTCCAGCTTCCGCTCTGATACAGATGAAGCGGATGAGCAATAAACAGTTGATCCTGTTCCGCTAGTGCATGGTTCGTACCCTCCGGCCCTGGAGCAACCAAACCATTGGATGCTACATCGAATCGTCCCGTCTTGTCACCGGACTGGAATACAAGTGTTCTTACCAGCGGATGTATAACCGGATTTTGCATCAGACTAGCAATTTCCTCACGTGTAAAGGACGTTCCAGCAGTCATCGAACGTTCCAGCTCCTGCCGTGCCCGGCGATATTGATCCACCAGATCCGATTTGAGCTCTTTCAGTTCAGCGATATATCCATCTTTTTTGAACCGGGCAGGTACAGATTTGAGTGTCTTACCTTTGCTAACGATAACCATCTCGGGTTGGCCTTCCTCATCGATGACCAATTGCGCTGTCGTGTCAGCATCCAATGCATGAGGTTCAAAGAAAGATTTCATCTCATCCAACTTACGTGCTTCCATGTCCCACATCAGCCGCGTAACATCGGCATAACCTGCATTACGAGCAAGATTGCCCAGTGCAATCTGTGATGCCAGACCTTCACTGGCACGGCGTTGTGCACCGAATTGTTTGCTCTGCATCAGAAACTTCTGAATGAAGTCGTATCGCTCACGCAGATCCTGTTCCCGATTAGCCGCGAATGGAATCAAACTGTAGGTTAACAAATGATCTTTGTTTCGCTTGTCTGACACGGAATCACGCATATCGTCCAGTCGAAGCTTACCCAGTGCAGCATCTGCGAACAATTGGGATCTGCGGTGGTTAGATCCCCCGGAAATGTACTTGGCACAATCGTATAACAGATTGAACCGTTCCTCCCCGACAGCAGCATAGGCTTCTTCAAACCAAGCGATATCAAACGCACCTTCATTAAAGTCCTGTGGTGAGATTGGAGAATAGTGGGCCACGATGGTTTCTTTCTCCGCAGTAAAGCGTTCATTGATATGAGCATGGAAGTACCAGGCTGCACTGCGAAGACCTTCCCATCCCAAATGTTTCGCAACAATCTCCATCCACTGCGGGGCGTACATGGCTGCCTCCAGCAATTTTTTCTCATTAACCGGATACTTCTGGAGCAATTCTCCAAGACGATTTTCATCTTCTCCATCTCGTGGATGACAATTCTGAATTAGATAGCTAAACGTCTCTTTACGTGTTGTGTTGTCTCCATAACTATAGATATATCCACGGACAAATGTATCCTGATCCATTGCCGAGACCAGATGTACCCAGTGTTCCATGCCTTCAATTCGTTCCAGTTTCATGGCAAGTGTACTTACTTCTGTAGAGAGTTCTCCTCTAGTCAGCTCGATCTCCAGAATCCGATTAACGACCGTATCCCGTAAGTGAATCAGCTTCGGATCACTTGCGATCCCTTCTGTACGAGTGGATGTTAAGTTCCGAATAAACATCAGACGATTCCCACCGACCAGCACCTGTCGATATATCTCCTGTTCATCAATCAGGTTCAACTGGTACGCACGCAGGAAATCTTCAAGTGACAGTAAAGACAGCGGTTGGCTACTCTCTACAAGACTAGTGAACTGGTAAGCTGTCTGGAAGAAACGTTTGAAGCTGTTATCGTCATGGATTTTGCCACGAACTACATAATTCCAAGGTCCAGTCAGAATATGAAGCATACCTGACTCTTTCTCGAGTCGATCAGCAGGCATACTCGCGATGATGGAGGCCCAGGTTTTCTCAGCTATCTCAAACGTGTCGATCGGATCGCTATCCAAAAATGCCGCCGATATCAGTGCCACTACCTGATCTTTATACGTCAACGAATCCAGCATCTGCTGCAGCTTTTCGATGTCATCCAGAGGATAGGTCTGTTCAGCAAACGTCTTGCGCCAGCCTTCCAGTAACGGAATCTTTTGCAGTTCTTCATAGCCATACTGATCATGGAAGTAACTGTAATGGTCGCTCAATTTGTCATTGAAATCCCCGAGCTGTATACCCATATACAACTGCATCAGTTCCACACTGCTAAACCCGGCATGTTGAATATAGTTCTCCCATACGTCATGAAGCGGAAACTGTTCCATTTGCTTCATTTCATTCCGCTCTCCATACGGAACCTTGGAGCGAAGACTCGCTCCGATTAACAATGTGTCTTTGTAGCCAGCGTAGTATTCCACCTGGTACTCATAATCCCTGTGTTCATGCACTAATTCACTAAGTCCCTCCAGAAATGGTCTGGTCTTATCCAGAGAGAGTGTAAAGATATCCTTCGGATTATGGCCCTTGAGATCACGCTTCTCATCCAGCAATGGCTCACGTCGCTTCGGATCAAATAAACCAAATCCATTAGAGGCTGTGTAACGACTCCCCTGATCGGTCAGCTTATCCAGCAGTTTCTGCTCCTTGGCAGTGGGTGTCTCAATCAGCTGCGCCAATGGCTGCAATTGCTCCTGCTGATCTATCCGCTCTGGATCCGCCGCAATCTCGGTCAATAATTCGAGCGCACCCAAGCGCTGCAGTTCACTCTTGGCCTCCAAAAGTCGCTTCAGCGAGACCGCCAATTGGTCCACGGGTTGTAGTAACAATACATGGATGACCTTCTGACGAAGTGAGCCTGTTTTGAGCTTCATCAACGCCTCCATCTGTTTCATCTCATCAACCGTCAACGTGAGCAGCTTCGCTTTGGCGAGTGCACTCTCCCGATTACTGATGCTTTTATCAGACAAACTCTCAAACACAAACTGTCTTTGTACCTCATTATCAGGATGCTGAACAAACTGGGACAGCAGTTCTCCGCGCAGTTCCGGGCTCAATCGGTCCTTGATTGCGATGACCTCCCCGATCCATTCCGGGTCCATATCATATGCAGCCAAATATAACATTTTCTTCACTACATCATCCGTATCGATCTGGTAGTGAACATACTCAAGTACACCCGATGGTCCACCTGACCCACCTTTTGGAATGGCAGCCAGCATCTGTTTGAACCGATCAAAGTCCTTACGCCGCAAGGTCTTATCTCCCAGAGCAGGTAATGGCCACACGTAGACGCTACGCTGATTCTCTCCATTCTCGAAACTCCAGTTGTACATATACATCGCATCATAATTGCTCACAATCCAGTGCATCAACTCGGTATCCTGCGCCTCCAGATAACGACGTGCAATGTCCAAACGAAGCTCTCGGTTCTGGCTGTTAGCCAGTACATATTGGGCAACAATCTTCTGATATAACTGACCTTGATCCATAATCTCGATGATCTTGCTCTTCAATTCATTCTCTTCAATGACCGCTGTCGCCCACAGACTGATAAAGAGTTTGTTGGCGTTAGCTTCCTGTTGCCAGGCCTCGCGTATTTCTGGTTGCACAAGCGCCTGATAGGCCTGTTCAATCAACTGTGAGGCAACACGCTGGTTGGCTGCTTCTATGCCGATCCCCGTCCATACGGCAAGCGCTCTTACCACGGAACTGAAACGAATCAGGTTGTTGTCGATAATGATTTTTAATATGTAAATATAGGCTTCCAGTGTCCCTTCATCCATCCGCTCCACAATGCTTTGGCGCAGCCCTTCCTGCAACCTTGCTGCAACGAGCAGCTCACCCACCATCTGATAGGCATCCGCCTGATCGCTCATGAATATGCCTTTGATCATTTCATGGGTTAACAACGCCGTCTGATTGTCACCATAGATAATATCATGCAGCGCCTGCTTCATATCTCCGCCCTGATGATCCAGTTCATAAGCGATACAATCCGCCAGAACCCAACGGATCTCATGGAGATAATCCAGCTTGTACTCACGAAGTGACACATATTCTTCCAGGGAGAAATTTTTCATTTCCATACGGAACAATCCCATCAGTTTACGGATGACTTGTTCTACATGCTGCTCCGGATCGGATGTGCGGAAAGGCCGACGTTCATAGTTGTTACTGTATGGGAAACGAGTCGCACGCTCTGCGATATAACGGAATCGTGCAACCAATGACTCGCTCGCCAGATGCTGTAGCACATCCAATAGTGGCTCGAATAATGGTTTCTGCGTTTCTGCAGCCAACCTTTCAAGCAACTTGTCAGTATTCAGAAACATCTTTTCGTCTCCACGCAAATACGTAGACCCGGCGATCTCCAGAACATAACCTGCCAGCTCAAGCTGTACCCCTGTTAACGACTTGGCTCTTTCCTGCAATCCATCCATATACACCTGTACTTGCTCTTCCTGATTCATCCTGTTCTCCTCCTTCATCACTCTCTACCACAGACGTCCGGCAAGCATTGTAAAACGAATAAATACCACGTTATCTCCGTCTTTTACAACAAGTGACTCATCCAGTTCCTGCAATTCTTCATCGTTGAGAAACACTTTGTACAACCCATCCTCATAGGCGGTTATAGCTGTCTCCATCGCAACATTCAGATCAGGAACACCCTCATTGTATACTGCGCCAAACCCGACTTTTCCCGCCGCTCCCTGCGCCTCAATATCATCCTGCATCAGGTAGGAGAGCAATTCAGTCTGTTGTTTCTTGTCCTGAAGCGCTTTTAATTGCAGAGCCACCATGTTCTCAATGAGCTGCCTTAACGTATGAGTTGTTTCCGGAAGTTCGGCAGCTTGCTTGGCAAGTACCGGCTTGCGCTTACCCAGACTTTTTACCGTTATCCATACGTTCACTGTCATGCCCCCTCTGTCCTGCCCTATTTGAAGAAACTTCCATAAGCCCCGATATCTATACCACGATGCGTAATAACCTAAACTCGAAATGACGATCTATCTCAAAATAAAACCAAAAATACGTACATATGTACCCCTGATGAACATCATAACTAAAATTCAATCCATATTCATGAGCCAATCCTCATGTTTACGTGGAACCACGGAACTATGGCCTACTTGCGTACATATACGCAAAAAAAGCCGCACAGTGTCATATAAATATGGACTGCGCAGCCGCTAAGCTAATATTAGAACAGTTTATGTCACCGGTAATCTGTAATTTTATGAATCATCTCGCCAGACGCAACGGTCGAATGGTTACTGCTGCTGTCTTGAACCCAGGCATCCGACAGAACGGATCTAGCTCTGGTCTGGTGGCCCGATTCACATTCTGAATGCCGCCCCAATGCATCGGCACGAACAAGGTATCCTCCCGAATCGAATCCTTGATGCGCGAACGTACCGTGAAGCTTCCGTACGTCGATTGAATCTCAACCCACTCTCCATCGTGAATACGATAACGGGCAGCGGTAGCCGGGTGAAGTTCAACAAAGTTCTCCAATTCACGAGCTGCCAGTGCCGGACTTCGATGTGTCTGCACCCCTGTAAGATAATGAGGTAACACACGCCCATTGGTGAGAATCAAGGGGAACTCCGAAGATATATCATTCCAGCCCGGGCTGGATTCAAACGTGAATGCCGCTTTGCCGTCCGGGTGAGCGAATCGTTCACCGAACAGCAGTCCTTCTCCCTGATCCTCCAGGGCAGAACACGGCCAGTATACCCCTTTCTCGTTACGCAAACGCTCATAGGTAATGCCATAGTAATCAGCCACTCCGCCACGACTCGCCACCCGAAGCTCATTAAAGATATCCTCAGAAGTGTCATATTCAAAATAAGAAGCTTTACCCAATTGCGCGGCAATCCGGCATAATATATCCCAATCATCGAGCGTTTCTCCCGGCGCAGGTCGCCCCTGTTCACGGAGCAGAACACGCCCCTCCAGATTGGTCAGTGTACCTTCATTCTCCATATAAGATGTAACCGGGAGAACCAGATCAGCCATGCGTGCTGTCTCCGACAGGAACATATCTGCCACGATCAGAGAGTCCAGCTTGCGCAGACCTTCCTCCACCAAACGCACATTGGGGTTGGATACGACCGGGTTGGAGCCCATTACAAGCAACGCCCGAATCTCCTGATCATGGACCTTCTCCATCATCTCGTAGGCGGATACCCCTTTGCCTGGCAAACTTGCAGGTTCCACACCCCAGACGGATGCCACATAGGCACGATCGGCTTCATTTTCAATGGATCGATAGCCTGGTAGTTGGTCAGCCTTCTGCCCATGCTCCCGTCCGCCTTGCCCGTTCCCCTGACCTGTGATGGCACCATATCCGCATCCTTCTCGGCCAATTTTGCCAGTCGCGAGCACCAGGTTCAGAAAGTGCCTGACGGCCATATGCCCATCCGTCTGCTGCTCCACACCACGTGCTGTCATGATCATGCCTGTCTCTGCCTCACCGTATGCCATCGCCGCCTGACGAATCAACGCCAGATCAACCCCGCATGCTTGTGCCGCCTGTTCGAGTTGTAGATCAGCCAACCCTTGTATCAATTGCTCGTAACCATGCGTTCGTTCTTCTATAAAATGAGGCTTCACCAATCCGGCATCCGTAATCACCTTCAACATGCTATCTGCCAGCAGTGCATCCATGCCAGGCTTCACCTGTAAATGAAGGTCGGCAATGGCAGCGGTTGCCGTCTTGCGTGGATCAATAACGATAATGAAGGCCCCGTTTTCCTTGGCCTTATTGAAGTAGGGCAACAGGGTAGGTTGGCATTCCGCAATATTGGTACCTGCGAGTACTATGCAACCTGCCTTGGGAATATCGGACAGACGGAACGTCAATCCACGATCCATCCCGAACACTTTACTTCCAGCTGAAGCCGCAGCTGACATGCAGAACCGTCCATTATAGTCGATGTATTTCGTCCCCAATGCAACTCTGGCGAACTTACCGAGCAGATAGGCTGTTTCATTTGTCAAAGATCCGCCTCCGTAGACTCCGACCGTATCTGCTCCGTATGAATCTTTCAAGTCCTGAAACCGCTCTGCGATGGTCTGAATGGCCTCTTCCCAAGAACAGGGTTCAAGCTCACCATTGCGACGAATGAGCGGATGCATTAATCGTTGACCACTGAGCGCATGTTGATGCGCATTCATGCCCTTCACACACAACCTGCCCCGAGAGGCTTCATTCGGAACACCCTGAACCGTATACTCACCACGACGCTGTCCTGCAACAGGTGCAGCCAGTTCTTCAACAGTCATCTTGCACTGCACACTACAATATGGACACTGGGTCTCCTTTACATACAGCTTGGATACCGCCATTTCCGAAGTTATCGATAATTCCATTTTCCCATCCCTGCCTTTCAGCTGTAATACTGATCCGTTTCAGACGGTGCCCTGCACCGCGGGAGATTCAAGAAATTGCTTCATAGGGGATGCTGAAGCCACATCCCGCTCATGATGATGAATCGCAACAAGTTCCTTCTGTAGTTGGTCATCCAGCAGCGTTTCCCGAATCGACATGAATCCCAATCGTTCCGTCCATGCCCATAACGGCTCATCATACCAGGCGGTTTGGCGATACCATTGAAGGCAGGCTGATGCGAGTGTGGCCGCTTGCATCTCTGTCTCAGCGACCCCGAGCAAGCCACCTTGTTTGACCGGATGCTCTGCATGACCGCCTGCATAGATCTCCCACCCAGCTGGTGAAGCCAGCAAGCCAATATCTTGCACCAGTGCGCTCACCAACGAACCGTGCCCTGGTGCGACGCCCATATTCACCGGCGACGGCATCGCAGCACCGATCCAACTCGTACGAAGCTGTGCAGCCAACCCCCTGGCATCTCTTGCATAGGATGAAAGCGGGATCTGATCATCCCAGCGTACCTGAACCTCTGAGTGACCTTCGATCTCTCGAGCAACTATCGTTCCACCGGATACCTGTAAGTAATAATGAATTACGGGGCGACATACCGAGCAACCATGTTCCGAACCCCAACCCAGCTTCTGCAAGATTAAAAATATGTCTGGTAGCCCTGTCTCCAGAACATCGATGTCAGCCAGTATTTCCTTCAGTTCTGCATGCCCAAGCGCCGTACAACTGCACACAGGCATTGGAGCAGGTTTATCTGGTGTGGCTTCCACTCCAGTACCCCCGTTATTTTTCAGGTTATGCGTATGTTTCAACAGTGCAGCCACCATCGGGCGACAGCCACCGCATGAACCAGAAGCCTTCGTCTGTTCCTTCACCTGATCTGCCGTCTCGAGGCCCTGTTCCTGAATCGCCTTCATAATGGCAGCTTTGGTCACATTGTTACAGGCACATACGGTCTCCTGATCTGGTAATGCCGCAGCAGCCATCTCAGCCGGGTCCGGGGCCCCTTCACGCGGAGCCAATTCCGCTACATCCGCACCTCGTTGCACCAGTCCAAGCAAAGCCGTTCCTTCCGCTGTATCTCCAAATAAAATGGCACCGCGCACTTTGCCAGCCTGCATCAGCACTTTTTTATATGTGCCTCGAATACCATCCAGATGTTGAATTGCAGTCTGCATGCCTTCCCCGCCAATCTCACCCGCCGAGAAAACATCAACTCCCGATACCTTCAGTTGTGAGTAAGGAATTGAACCCTTGTATTCAGGTGTTTCCTGTCCACAGAGCGTACGTGCGAGCACCTTCCCCTGTTCGTATAAAGGAGCCACCAGACCATAACTGATTCCCCGATGTTCGGCACATTCCCCAACTGCATATATATCCGGTACACTGGTGCGCATATAGTCATCTACCATGATTGCCCGATTCGTAGCGATTCCACTTCGTCTGGCCAGATCCACATTTGGCCGAATCCCTACAGCGACAATGACAACCTGAGCTTCAAGCTTGGAACCATCTGTGAAGAGCAGCCCCTGCGCCTGTGATCGTCCGGTAATTTTCTGTGTATTTTTGTTCAAAAGAAAGGACATACCCTGCCCTTCAAGTTCCTGTTGAAGCATCGCGGCAGCCTTCTCATCTAACTGCCGGTTCATAATGTAATGCGCGTTATGGACCACCACAGCTTCCATGCCCAGATGCAGCAACCCGCGTGCAGCCTCCAGCCCAAGCAATCCACCACCAATGACTGCGGCCTTGCGATATGTTTTGGAATAATCAGACATGCGCGTACAATCATCAATCGTTCGGAAGGACATGACCCTCTCTTTATCAATCCCCGGAATCGGTGGGATAAAAGGTGAAGACCCTGTCGCCAGAATCAGGACATCATAGGTTTCTTTTAATCCGGATTCAGTCTCTATATATTTTCTACGGGTATCAATGCGGTGCACCGTTTCACCTGCGCATAGCCGGATTTGATGCTCGGCATACCAGCTCCAATCATTGATAATGATATCCTGTAACGAATGCTCACCCTGCAATACTTTCGATAACATGATCCGATTGTAGTTGGGACGGGGTTCATTACCGTAGATTACAATCTCATACGTATCAGGCTCCAGTGCGATAATCTCTTCGACACACTTCATTCCAGCCATGCCATTCCCGATAATCACCAGTTTGCTTCTACTCATGGGCTGCCCCCTATCTATCTCACCTGAAAATAAACAGAAAAATCCCTTCTCCATGATTCGGAAAAGGGCACCGTTGCCTCCGGAATCCACACGCCTTTGTGTAGATTCATATTAGATTCAGATTAAGGGAATCTGAATCTAATGTCAACTAAATTAACACAAAAATGCGAATAACGATTAAAAAACGAATTATCTAAAATTACATGTAATTTTTGTTGACATATATATTTTCTCTTGATTATAATTTGAATCAAAATCACAGTGCTGTGATCAACTCAGATGCGGGAACACAATGACGTGTACCGCCTGTCGGCAACGGGGCCGCAAATCGTTCAGATCTGGACGAATTGCGGCCTTTTTCTGCCTTAACAAGCACATAGACAAATCACGAAGATCTCAATTGGATGAGGAGCGATGATGGATGATGGAGAGCAAAAGTTTTTGGAAAAGCGGGCATAAGCCCACCCTTTTCGGGGCGTTTATGTATTTTGACATCAGTTTTATGATATGGGGAATGCTGGGTCCACTCGCAGTTGTCATTGCATTGGATTATCCGATGACTCCGCTGGAAAAGGCCAATCTGGTCGCATTGCCTATTCTCGGCGGCTCCATCCTGCGCCTTGTGCTTGGGTTCATGTCTGATTATATTGGTCCGAAACTGACCGCACAGATCGGGATGCTCGTCACCTTAGTTCCTTTATTACTCGGCTGGTTATGGGTCGACTCTTTAAGCCAACTGTACGTGGTGGCACTCTTGCTCGGTGTCGCAGGCGCCTCCTTTGCTGCTGCGCTACCTCTGGCAGGCCAATGGTATGGCAAAGAGCATCAGGGTCTGGCGATGGGTATTGCCGGGGCGGGTAACAGCGGAACCGTACTCGCAACGTTGTTTGCCAATCGCTTGGCTACGCATTTTGGCAGCTGGGAAGTTGTGTTCGGACTTGCTATTATACCGATCGCTATTGTATTCATCCTCTTTTCTATCTTTGCCAAAAATAGCCCGAACCGGCCTGAACCCAAGAAATTGTCCCAATACGGAAGTCTGCTTAAACAAAAAGATGCTTGGGTATTCTGTGCCTTCTATTGTGTGACCTTTGGTGGCTTCGTTGGATTATGTAACTATCTCACCATCTTCTTCAACACCCAGTATGGGCTCTCTCCTGTTCGTGCCGCAGACATTACCACCTTCTGTGTAATCGCAGGCAGTTTCTTCCGGCCTGTAGGGGGTTATCTGGCGGACAAAATTGGCGGAACCCGTATGTTGACTTTCCTGTACACAGGAGCCTGCATCATGTTAATCGGAGTATCCTTCATGCCACCGCTTCCTGTTGTGGTAGTCATGTTGTTCCTCGGTATGATGTGTCTGGGAGCCGGAAATGGCTCTGTGTTCCAACTGGTTCCCCAACGATTCGGTAATGAGATTGGCCTGATGACAGGTATTGTAGGTGCCGCTGGCGGATTGGGCGGGTATGCACTGCCGCTGATTCTGGGCCAACTGTACAGTAGCTATCAATCCTACACGCCAGGTTTTGTCATTCTTAGCCTGATTGCAGCAGCTTCCCTGTTCCTGGTTCTCTTCATGCAATCCCGCTGGCGTGTAAGCTGGCTGAGCCGAGGTAACAAAGGCATGGCCGATTCGACATCCCTCTCTTCCTGAGGCGTACAACCACTCGGCCGTTAACCAAGATACAGTGTTTACGAGTGATCCATAAGTAACCAAAGAAACAGCGTTGCCCCATCAGGCAGCGCTGTTCCTTTGGTTACGGCTGCCTTTCTACTTAAGATGAATATTTTTGAAGAACAATAACCGCATTATGACCGCCAAAACCAAAGGAATTAGACATCCCAATCCGCAACTCTGCTCTTCTTGCCTCGTTTGGTACATAATCCAGATCACATTCGGGATCTCTCTGCTCTTGATTGATAGTTGGCGGAATGATGCCATGCCGCAGACTTTGAATAAGTGATATCGCCTCCGCACCGCCTGCTGCACCAAGCATATGTCCTGTCATGGACTTATTCGCTGTGACCGGAATATCATAGGCACCTGTCCCGAAAAGTTGCTTAATCGCTCTTGTCTCAGACAGATCACCTGCCTCCGTACTGGTGGCATGAGCGTTAATCACATCAATGTCCTCAGGTCCAATCTGAGCCTCTTTCAGTGATGCTTTCATCGCCAGATATGCACCCCGTCCTTCCGGGTGGGTAGCTACCATATGATACGCATCTGAACTGGCACCATATCCAATCACTTCGGCAAGAATATTCGCCCCTCTTGCTAGAGCATGAGACAGTGATTCCACAACCAGAATTCCAGCACCCTCCGCCATGACAAAACCGTCTCTCCCTGCATCAAATGGACGGCTGGCTGCTTGGAACTCTTCATTTCGTGTAGACAACGCTGTCGCATTACCGAAGCTTGCCAGTGACACTTCCGTTACAGCCGCTTCTGTCCCCCCAGCAATAATGACATCGGCTCCGCCATGACGAATTAACCGGAAAGCCTCTCCAATGGCTGTATTGCCAATGGAACAAGCTGTTACTGGCGATAATGTCGGTCCCCAGCAACCAAACCTCATACTGACCATAGCCGCAGCCATATTGGAGATCATCATGGGTACCAGTGTTGGGCTGACTCGCGCAGGTCCCCGATCTGACAGGACCTTGCCTTGTTCCATCAATGTCTGGATGCCGCCTATGCCTGAACCAATATATACACCTACCCGTTCACGGTCCAGTTCATCCATCACAAGACCCGATTGCGATACAGCCTGATCCGCAGCAGCAACAGCAAATTGAACGAATCGATCCATACGCCTTGCTTCCTTGCGTCCAAAACGCTCTTCACCATCAAAATCACGGACCACGCCAGCGATTCTGGTTTTATACGAAGCTGTATCAAAATGTTCTATAGGTGATACACCTGATCTACCCTCAATTAATCCATTCCAGAATGTATGTACATCATTTCCCAAAGGAGAGATGACTCCCATACCTGTAATCACGACTCGTTCCATATCCATCCTCCTTCAGCGCTATTGTCTACCTTACTCTTACGCTCTGCCACTAATAGTGCACTTTTGAATATCCTATTACAAGTTGTCAATTATAATAGTATAATGACTACCATGATAACGAGGATTGAAGGTGATGGATTGAATTACGATATCAGGTTACAGGCATTGTCCACTTTTCTGAAAACACAGCGTTCCAAAATTTCTCCCGAATCGGTCGGTTTACCCACTGGAAGTCGGAGAAGAACGCCTGGGCTGAGGAGAGAAGAGGTTTCCCAACTGGCAGGAGTGAGTACAACATGGTATACCTGGCTTGAACAAGGTCGGGATATTCAGGTATCCCATTCCGTGTTGGATAACATTGCTTCAGCACTGAGGCTTACTGCAGATGAACGAAAGTATCTGTTTTCGCTCGCCATGGAGCATCACTCGGAGCTGCCCACACTGGAAGAAGAACCGGTTCAACTTCACCCTTCCTTGCAGAAAATTCTGCAAGAACTTCATCACTGTCCTACCGTGATCTCGGATCGGCGTTGTTACATTGTCGGCTGGAATGATGCAGCCCGGCATGTTTTTATGGATTTTGAACAGATTGCCCCCGAACAGCGGAATATGATCAGTCTGTTATTTGATCGAAAAGAGTTTCGCAGGCTCGCGGTGAACTGGGAGGATTTTGTGAGCGGATTTCTGGCGATTTTTCGTGCTTACTATGGCCAGTACGTTGATGATGAATGGTATAATTTATTTCTGGATGACATGATGAACAGACATCCCGATTTTCATACCCTTTGGAAACAAAGCAGCGTCAGCAGTGCTCCGGACGTTTTAATCGAATTCAGGCATTCCAAAGCAGGCAAAATGTTGTTTGATCTGACTTCATTGCAGGTTCAGGGTAGTTCCGATCTGCGTTGCAGTGTCTACACCCCTGCGCCAGAGAGCGCTACCGAGCGCAAACTGATGCGCCTGATCGAGCGTGAAGCTGATCCACATCTTGGCAAGCATTAAATCGGAGTCTCTCACCTTCTCGGCGTCATGTTAGAGCCTTGACATCCTCATGTTGCATGTTTTAAATATCAGGTATATGAAGTAATCCATGGATCTTAGTCCTTCTACAAGAAGGGGGTTCAGAAAGGAATATCATGACGAAAGTGCTTATCATAGAGGACGACAACATGTTAGGCGATACATTATCCTTGTATTTGCAAGGTGAAGGGTATGATGTTATCCGTGTCGATAACGCAAGAGATGGTCTTCTACAGCTTCAAGCGCGGCCTGATATCCTGCTTCTTGACTTGATGCTCCCTGATTCGGGTAATAAGAATCCTAGTTCTCTCATGCGCCAGCATACAGCAATCCCCATCATTGTCATCTCTTCGTTAACCGAGGTTTCTGAGCGGATTCGATCATTAACAGATGGGGCTGATGACTATGTATGTAAGCCTTTCAGCATGCAGGAGCTGAAGGCACGTATTGAGGCCGTATTGCGCCGCTACTCCATATTGAACAGCTCTGTTGTCACTGAACAGGAAACCGGAATATCTCTCGATCTGGCCCGAAGAATCGTTCTGTTGAATAACCAGCGCGTGGAGATGACATTTTCCGAATTTGAGATCATGAAGCTGTTTATCCTCAATCCTGGCAAGGTCTACAGTCGGTATGCCCTGATTGAAGCCATTCGTGGTATTGATGCCTACATTAATGATCGCACCATCGATGTGCACATTACCAAGCTTCGCAAAAAAATTGAGGACAATCCAAAAAACCCCCAATACATTCAAACCATCTGGGGGGTCGGATATAAGTTCACACCTTAAAACAACACAGCTTCATTCCGATCACCATGGCAGGGACTCGGTAATTTTATCAATTTCCTGTTGTACCTTCTCCAATTCCGAACGCAGTTCCTCATCTTTGATTAACGGACGGGACAGGAGCGATTCCAATTGGAGAACCACACACATCAGGTCCACCGCATGTAGATTCGCAGCTACGCCTCGAAGAGAATGAACACTACGAATGACATCAGCAATCTGCTGTTGCTGATGTTGAATCGCCAGTTTATTCTGAAACGAGTCATACTCCGCCCTAAATTTCGTGAGCGCATATTGCAGAATATGGGGCTTGCCGTCCATCTGTCTGATCGCCTTATCTGCATCAATTCCATTGATATCTCTTATGCCTTTTAGATCAATCCATATTTCCAAAATGTCTGCGAGCTGCTGTTCATGTATGGGTTTAGTCAGTATGGCATTCATGCCTGCTTCAAGATATAATTCATGGTGACTTTTTAAACTACTCGCTGTAAGCGCAATAATAGGGGTACGATCATATTTCCTCATCTTGCGAATGTGCCTTGCTGCATCAATTCCGTTCATATCTGGCATATAGAGATCCATCAGAATCAGTTCCCATGTTTGTTCATCCAATTTCTTCAAAACCTCTGTGCCACTATCTGCCAGCGTCACCTTGAATCCGGTATGTTCCAGCATGGCCCGAATGACCAGTTGATTGATTTCATGATCTTCAGCGATCAGAATGTGCCCTTTGGATTTAAGCAAATAAGATTCATCGTATTCTATCATCCGCTTTTTCTCCAATGGCCCTTCACCCTGAAGTGCAAGTAATACTTCGAATAATCCCAGACGTGTAATCGGTTTGATCATCATGAGATCCGGGCGAAAGGATCTCTCCTCACTCCACAGGGCATTTTCACTAAAAGCATGGGTATAACCCACCATTTGAAATTTGGTTCGATTCATTCGCTTCATGAAACTGTCCCATAACGAACTGTTAACTGTGTCTTCTATATCCATATCCAACATGATCAACATCGAACTTGTCCCTTCGGCTTCAGGAGTATACCAATCACTCTCCATCATATGGTTCAAGGAAGTATACAGCTTCGGATTCATACCGAATGAATAGAGCAGCTGCTTCAGATTTGCGCCCATCCGTTCATCATCTTCAATGATAACCACATCATTCGCACCATATAGGAGAGGGTATGTCTGCAGGGAAAAACTCTCTTCTTCTTCCGAATCTGCAAGTTCAAATATCAAGTCGAATGAAAACAGACTGTACTCTCCCAGCACACTATCCACCCGCAAGCTTCCTCCCAAAGAGGTGACCAGAAGGTAACAGATGACCAGCCCAAGACCAGAGCCACCATATGTTCGATACGTCGAGGGTTCCGCTTGAGTAAACGGGACAAAAAGTCGTTCCAATTGTTCGGGTGACATTCCGATTCCCGTGTCCTCTACCTCAAAACGGACATGAACTCGCTCCGCCTCCAATGAAAGTACCTCTGCCTGAAGCGTTACATATCCATGCTCCGTAAATTTAATCGCATTACTGAGCAGATTCAATATCACCTGTTCAAGTCGGAACGGATCACCAATTACCGTTAATGGCAGATCGGGATCGGTTGTAAAGATCACTTCGATATCTTTGTGCCCAATAGCCACACCGATCTGATCTGCCACACGTTTGATCACTTCCTCTGGTGAAAAAGAGACCTTCTCCAACATCAGCTTGCCTGCCTCTATTTTTGAAAAATCAAGAATATCATTTACGAGGGCAAGCAAGGTTTGGGAGGACGCATTGATTTTACTCAAATAATCCTTTTGTTGTGGAGATAGATCTGTTCGTTGAAGCAACAACGAAAAGTTGATAATGCCGCTCAGTGGGGTACGAATCTCATGGCTCATGAATGCGAGAAACTCACTCTTCGCCTGGCTTGCTTTGTCAGCCTTAACACGTCTATAGTGATCCGAAATGTCATGAATGACTGCCTTAATTTTCTCACTCGAGTTTAATACTCTAACAGGGTATAGGTGAACACGAACATGCTGCTCATGACCTTCTCCAATAATGAAACTCAGTTCCGTATCCTGTGCTATATTGTGATGTAAGGCTTTTTGGAAAACGAATAACCAGTTCTCCAGCTGCTCAATGAACAACAATTCTTCAAGCTGACGCCCAATCACTTCCTGCCTTCCGAGACCGAGAATATCCAGAAATTTCTGATTAACCGACACTATACATCTGTTGTTATCCAAACCGACAAACCAGTCTGCCGACACTCGCTCAAGTGTTTGATATCGCTCTTCACTTTCTTGAATCCTTCGTTTAACCGCTCTGTGTTCCGTAATATCAAGTCCATATCCCACGACATATTTCACCACACCCTCTTCTAGCAGAGGGCGAACTTTCACCAGCGAATAGTAACCTTCATGCTCAATCTCGTAAAAAAAAGATTCCCCTTCCCATGCCCGGTTAAACTGCTTTCGCAGAAACTCTACCTTCTCCTGAGGTAAAATATCCAATGTGCCCAGTTTGTAATCTTGCTTCAGACTACTCATATCCAAGCCCAGTTGGGAGAGCATCTCTCCCTCAAGCACAAGATACTCGAATTTTCCGTTCTGTTTTCGGATTTTAAAAGTAAAACCCGGCTGCATACGAAGCATCTCCAGCATTTCCTGATCCCTCTGAATGACCAATCTCCTATATCGATGATTTTGGTTCAGATAATACAGGAATAATATAACGGACAGCAGGCAGATACATTGAAAAAAGAGAATCTGCCCCATCATTAACAGAGAAGGAGAATAGGTCTTTAGTACAGAAAGTTCATACACAGTAATCAGCAGCAACGCTCCGGACAACCACTTCTGCATAAATCCCCTGATATACTTAAAGATCAGACATATGGCTACAACAAATAACAACTCTGTCAACGCATACTGCCAGTTCTCCAACAAGGGATTACGCCCCATATTAATCCGAAAAATCCACATGAATGCAAAAGTAACGAAAGCAGATCCACTCCCACCAAAATAAGCAGCAAGCAGATACACACTGGCCCGGAAATTCAACAATGTACCATCCTCAAGCACAATAGAGAAATAATAGAGCGCCGTGCCCAACATGCTCAGCGTAATACCAATAATAATCCGAGTCGTGATGGATGTTGAACGGGTAGCATTTGTATGGTTCAGATAGTGATGAATTAGGAAAACAAAGATCAAAATTAGCGTGAAATTTAATACAAGATCGCGTAGCAAATGGTCACCGTCCACATTACGACTTCAGGATTTCATGCATTCAATGAATGTTGTCAGATTCATGGTCGCAGTTCCCCAGTACACAAATCATAGTATGCCGGACTCCCTTATTCAATTGAAGATATTGACCATTTTTTTGAAAATAATTACTACTTTCAGCTAACATACCCTTATCACCAAACAACAATTTTTTTTCATGAAAATTCATCATTAAATATGCTGATATAAAAAAGAGAATCATCCAAATGAACCGATGTAATCGTAACTTGGGCTTCCCACACTTCCTGATCGGCCTTCATCAGTTTGGCTACGCCGGACCAGGTCTGATTTCCTCTCCAGTGGGTATCCATTAGCAATCGGGCAGGCTGACCTATGGTGCTCTCCCGTGAGAATCCTGTTTTGGTTACATAAACGGAATTCACATCCAGAATCACACCCTCCTCATCTGTAATCATGACCGCATCCGTTAGCAGTAAGAAGGCTTTGAGTTCCAGTTGCATGGTTGTCCACTCCCTCTAATGAAACATGATGTGATGCTGTCCCTGTGTGATACTCTCTTCTACGATCCCGTTTAATACTTAAACTGTCTAATCAGGCGCTGCAGCTCTTCAGCCAGGGTAGACAAGCCACGAGCCGATGAAGAAATCTGCTCCATCGCTGCCAGTTGCTCCTCTGAGGAAGCGGCCACTTCTTCGGAAGTTGTGGCGTTGCCAGACGCAATGCCTGCCAACTCATTGGATACAGCTGATACTTCCTGCACACCTGCTGTGATCTCTTGCGACGTGGCAGCAATCTCTTCAATCTGAGGTGTCGTTTCCCGCATGCTATCCAGAATACGTTCAAACTTCCGAATCGCTTCTGTAGAGATGTCCATGCCCTCTCCAACCTCTGAAGTCACCTTCTCCATCATGCGAACGGAAGCAGCCATATCTTCCTGAACCGCCGTAGTCAGCACGGTGATTTCATTGACGGACTGCCCGGATTGCTCTGCCAACTTGTGAACCTCTGCTGCTACAACGGCGAATCCATTGCCATGTGTACCTGCACGAGCAGCTTCAATGGATGCGTTCAGCGCGAGCAGGTTTGTCTGTTTGGCTATATTTCCGATTAACTCCGTGATCGCTGATATTTGGTGTGATCGTTCATATAACGCCTGAATCAATTGATTTGTCTGTTCTACCGTCTCTTGAATCGATTGCATCTGACTCACCGTCTGCTTGACGGTGTTGCCGCCTTCTTCTGCTTGTACGGTTATATGTTTCGCCAAATCAGCGACATGTATGGAACGTTCGGCGATTCTTGTAATACCAATCGTAATTTCATTCATGGCCTGATGGTTATGTTCAATACCTTCGGTCTGTTTCTCCGCACCACTTGCAATTTCCTGAATGGCTCGCGCTACCTGCTCACTGGCTGCACTGGTTGATTCCGCACTCTGAGTCATTTCATCCGATGAGATGACTACCTGACTGGCGCTGTTCTCCACATTTTGAATCAGCACACGCAGATTGCTCTGCATTTTGCCAAAGGCATCACTCAGTTCACCAATCTCATCATGGCTTGTGCTAGTAATGGTTTGGGTTAGATCCCCTTCACTCACCTGGATCGCCTGATCCTTCAACTGACGAATCGGTTTAATGATGGATCGCATCACAAGCAAGATAATCACAATACCAACGACGAGGCAGGAGACAATAACAATAATCATTCGATTCAAAATTGGTGCAGCCGCATCGTCTACCTCAGAAGAGAACATGGTCCCAGCGACCTTCCATCCGGTAGATGCATTTGTAGCGTAATACATCACTTTATCCGTTTGATCAAGGGAATAGTTGAAGTTGCCCGATTCATTCGCATACACCGGTTTCCAAAAATCCTCTGTTGCATCTGTTCCGGGTCCTACCGTGGGATGGTAGATATACTTTTCGCTGGTATCCAATAGAATCAGATACCCCTGTTCACCTAATTTAATTCCGCTAACCAATTGACTAATGTCCAACAGATCGAGATCCAGTTGAACCACACCAGATTGGTCTTCCAGTGCCTTTGCAATCGTAATGGTGATCTCTTTTGTTTCGGTAGAAATATAAGGGTCTGTAACAATGACCTGCTCCGGATTTCTCATCGCTTCCGTATACCAAGGTCTCACTCGGGGATCGTAATCTTCAGGCATTTCTGCATCAGAGGACATCAGATACACACCTGCCTCTGTGCCTACACCTATGGTGATGATATCTGTGTTCTGCGTTGCATACCCCTTCAATTCGTTCACAACCCGAACCTCGGCATCTTCTTGTCGTAATTGCTCTGCAAGTGTATTCGCATAGTATTCAATGTGGTTCCGCTTGGCATTGATCGAAAGATCTATCGTTGCACTGGCAAGGTTCACGTTTTCCATCGCGCTATGTAAAATTTGCTTCTCCACTTCATCTTTCGCACTGTTATACGATAAAAATCCAATACTTAACGAAGGAATGGCTAAGAAAGCAACAAAGGACACCACCAGCTTGGTCTTAAAGTTCTTATTCATCTTGTTGAACCAGGTCGATTTGCTATTTTTTTGGGACAATTTACTCTACCTCTTCCAGATTAATTTTAGTTTTACTTGGTCTACGTATAAGTTGAACTAGAGATTATTTACACTTGCCACTCCGTTAACAGAACAACCTTCCAATCGTTAAATGATTCATACAACTTATATAGCTCTTGTAAAGCTCTCACAGATTGTAAACTATCTTTTTAAAAAACCAGGTCTCAATTCTTGTAAAAAAAACACTTTTTACACTAAAAACTTGAACAAATCTCTTAGTATATAATTCTATGGCCACGTGGTTTATATAATTAAACGATATATTTGACACATGTGTCAAATTAAAATAACTATTTTCAAACAAATTATACGAAAAAACTATTAAATAAAGTGTTCCGGGGATATGACCAAATTGTTAACTTTCTAAATACTTATTAATAAGCATGCAGATGACAAAAAAAGATCCAAGCGTTATCGCTCAGATCTAAAGGTTATTTACATTGGACCAACGTATTCTCTATTCAAATGCCGGGATCGCAATATCTGCATATTTCTCTTCGAAGAAGGCTTTGACCTCTGGACCCGCCATACGTTTAGCCAGCTTCTGGATCGCTTCGGAGTCCTTATTATCCTCACGAGCAACCATGGTGATCGCAAAATGGGAATCATCCTTCTCGGTTAACAATGCATCCTTTTTCGGTGTAAGACCGAGCGGACTGGCATATGCCGGTGTCATGGCTACCAGATCAGCATCATCCATCATACGAGCCAGCATCAACAAGTCCACTTCCTCAAACTTGAAGTTCTTTGTATTCTCGGTGATGTCTGCCTGTGTGGCGTTAAAACCTACGCCCTCTTTCAGCTTAATCAACCCGTTCTGCTCCAGCATCACAAGAGAGCGACCAATGTTGGAAGGATCGTTTGCAATTGCAATCGTTGCACCTTCTGGCAATTCCTCAATCGTTTTGTACTTTTTGGAGTAGCCGCCATAGATGGCATTATAGATAGGCTGTACAGCCACGAGATTGGCATTGTTCGCTTCATTATACTGGGTCATGTAAGGCACGTGTTGGAAGAAGTTTGCATCCACTTCCTTGTTCGCCAGTGCCGTATTTGGCTGGACGTTATCTGACAATACAACAACTTCCAGATTGACGCCATCTTCCTTCAAAAGCGGTTTAACAATATCCAGCACATCTGTCATCGGTGGAATCAACGTAGCTACTTTCAACGTAACTTCTTGTGCAGCTTGTGTGTCTTCCTTTGTTCCTTCAGCCGCAGGTGTTTCTTCTTTTTTGCCACAAGCAGCTACAACCAGCATTACTGCAAGCAACATAAGCATCATCTTTACTTTCATTTCATGTCTACCCCTCATCGTATAATCTGTATTGGTTATTCGTAATAATGCACGGTCCGACCGTTCAGGATCTGCGATCCAGCCAGTGGGACAGTCTGCTACCTGTGAATTGGATCATCTGTACCAGGATAATCATAATGATGATCGTAAATACCATAATCTCCGTTTCGAAGCGCTGATAACCGTAGCGAATGGCGAAATCACCAACCCCGCCGCCACCTACAATACCCATCACCGTCGAGTAAGAGATGAAGCTAATCGTAGCTGTCGTGAGTCCCAGTACAAGACCAGATCGTGCCTCCACGTACAAGAATTTCACCACGAGTTGCATCGTCGATGCCCCCATGGAAGCAGCAGCTTCAACCACTCCCCTCGGTACATCCAGCAACGCTTGTTCCACCAGTCTGGCGTAGTAGGCAATCGCAATGACCGAGAGTGGCACGGTTGCCGCTAGCGTACCGATGGACGTTCCCACAACAATCCGTGTGAATGGAATCATGAATACAACCAGCAGTAAGAATGGAAACGAACGAATGATGTTGACGACACTACCGAGTACAAAGGACAGCGTTTGATTCTGATACCGTTGTCCTTTCCGGAATAAGTATAGCAGAGTACCCAGAGGTAACCCGATCAGAACAGCTGCCGCAATGGAGATGCCCACCATGACAAAAGTCTCTCCAATCGCCTGCCATATCTCATGCTGATATTTCAGCACAGACTCAGGTAACCTCATGACTTGTCCTCCTGTTCTGCCTGACGGAACAGAGACGAACCTGTCATCCCGTATTCGTCACCCGCAAGCAAGGAGGTCAGCAGATCAGGCTGCGGAGCGGGGATACTGCTCACTTCCGTTTTAGACAACGTACGAACGAGTCGCCCATCCTTCATGACGGATATCCTGTGACATAGTCTGCGAGCCACTTCCATCTCATGCGTTACTACAACAATGGTCACGCCCAGCGTTTCATTGATATGTCGCAGCACATCCAGGATACCGTTCGTGGTCTGTGGATCAAGCGAAGAGGTTGGTTCATCACAGAGTAGCACATCCGGACGACTGGCCAGCGCTCGCGCAATCGCCACACGCTGCTTCTGTCCTCCGCTAAGCTGAGCAGGATATTGATCTGCCTTGTCTTCCAGTCCAACAAACCGCAGCACCTCAAGTCCGCGTTCGACTCGCTGTGTACGGGACATCCCTGCCAGTTCCAGCGGCATACAGACATTGCCACTCACCGTTCGGTTACTGACAAGATTGAAGTGTTGAAAGATCATGCCAATGGACCTTCGTGCAAGACGCAGCGTGCGCTCATTCATCTGGGTCAAGTGCTGCCCATTCACAACAACCTCACCATCATCCGGCTTTTCCAGTCCGTTGAGCATCCGCAGAAGTGTGGATTTGCCTGCACCACTCGATCCGATGATGCCATGTATTTCTCCTTGTCCCACTTCGAGGGACACCGAGCTTAATGCTTCGAATCCCTGATCTGCACGGGAACCGCGCTCGATATAACGTTTGCTTACACCATATAATGAGATCATGGAGAGTCCTCCCGTGAATGATCATGCATGGTTCTTCAAGAACACATGAAGAAAGCCCGCACAGCCGATAACCGGAGCGCGAGCAATCCTGTTCATTTATAATAAATCAACATCCCTGATGAGACAAGCTTTTAAGGTGAGATTGCCTCCTGAAGGCGGCTGGCTTCATACACGCGAAAACGTCCGTTGGACGAACCCACATACACTTCATTGCCGATCCGGTTGATCGTTCCATTCTTCGCATCCCGGTCGCGATGCTCCGGGTTTCCCATCACCACGTCATGTACACGACCTAACAAGGCTCCATTGTTTTTATTCAATACCAACCAATTCTCATCCATGGGCAGCAGCAACTGATCATCAATGACCAGATAACTTCCCTGATTCGTCGGATGCCTTAGTGTTGCAATCGCATCTTTGGCATTCCAACGTGTCTCCCCCGTTTTATAATCCACTGCCGCCGGATAGCCATTCTTAATCACATACAACTGATCCTCTTCCACCAGTCCTCGTTCAATCTTGCCCTTGAGCGTCCAGCGTGTTTTGCCTGTCTTGGCATCATACAGGGTGGTTGTAAAATCTTCATATTCTCCGTAATGATCGCCGTTTTTGTTCTCACGGATCAACACCATGCCATCATTCAGCTCCTCAAATCTCTGTCCTGCCCGAGCAGGAAATTGGGCAAGCTTTTTCCCCGTGTTCAGATCAAGCAGAAGCCACTGATTGTCTAGTGATAGCCATCTTTCAGCATTCGTGGTTGCAAAGGGATCCCGACGTTCGATTCCATCAAAATATGGATCATTCACAAATTGTTCTATGGTGGATCGTTTGGCCTTCAAGCTCCATACAATTCGGCCCGATTGCGGATCGGCTGCAACCAGCTTATTCTTTTCCCAATACAACACATAGGGGTCATCTGCACTCTTGTTCAATAATTCATAACCCGTAGCCAGTTTTCGCGTCCACAATGTTTTTCCATTTGCACTGTCCAGAACCGTTAACCAACTGTTGCTTGAGCTCTCAACAACCGGGTTATCTACAACCACAACGTTCTTCGCAGCAGTGATGCCATTTAGTCTAAAATTTTGCTTAGGAGTATACGTCCACATGACCTTTCCGTTCTTCAAGTTCAGATGACGAATACGATCCACGTATTTTTTCTTATCAGGGTCATAATCGGTGTAGATTGTAACGTTTTTGCGCTCTGCATCCACCTGTGCCTGCTGTCTTCCAAAGCCCCCATTAATCCCCCATAATTGCTGGCCCGAATGTCGGTCAAGAGCATATATGGAACCTTCGTAGTAATCCCCGCTAAATCCACCGTCATCTCCTTTCATCAGGAGCACATCATCCGTGGCTACTTGTAAAAAAGTGTAGTTAATATCCCCCTGGTTGGTCCATACCGGTTTCCAAGGGATTGTCGTTGGCAGTGTTGTGCCATAGATTTTTGTTGTGAACCCATATTCATCCGCCCGACTGATGTTCCAATCGGAAACAACAGCATTTTGATTATCCTGTGCTAAATTCCAGCGTGTTCTGACCAGTCTGCCATTCTTGTTGAATGTGACCAGAAATTGCGCATCTTCCCGCTCATATCTCCAGGTCTGTCCAATACTCATTGAATAACCCGTGAAATTTAGATTGCTTGAACTCTCTTTCCAATCCGGCTCGCCTAACCACCCAGCCACTTGTTTGGAGGTGGTTGCCTTGTTCAGCTTAATATCTGTCAGATGGCGTATAACCGAAGTTGGCAGCGATGTATCCTGTTGGAACCAACCATCCGCCACATTCATCCGCTGTTCTATAGCCTGTGACTTGATCCAGAAGAGTCCTGGCCGATACGTGAAGGATTCTTTATTCCAGACTCGTGGGGCAATGGAGACCCCATACCAGCCTTTCCACTTTGCAACAATAACAGCCTTATCTGTTAGCGCTTTCTCACTAGACCAAGTTGTAGAACTATCCGGAGCCAGATACAGCTTACTGCCTGATCGGAGCGTGAAGTTTTGGGGAGCTGTTTCCGTCATGCTTCTGCTCTCCTTCAGGGCATACCAACTTGGCAGCCAAAAGTCTCCATGATCGGATGACTTAAGCTGCACCCACTCGCCACGAACCGATGCCAACGTATACTTCTCGTTTTTTGTTGTATAGTATTCAATCTTCATTTGGTCAGGAGCCACACTGCTGTCCCTCCTGTTTTGAAACAGGGGGATATCATTCATGAGCGTAACGGATTCTCCTTGTTTATAGGCCGACTTTGTTGATAAGGCTTGGGGACTTACCCCCAAAGCTTGGGGCGTTGTAACCGAAGCTTGTCCTCTAAGCACTACCTTTTGTGAATCCAGCAGCATCCATCCCGTCAACAGCACAGCTGTTAATCCAGTCATGGTAATCCATTTGTACCCCGTTCTCTGCCAGCCAGGACCCGTCTTCACTCTCGTTCATCCCCATCCATTAGAAGTTATTTCCAATAGAGACGCAGTAAAAAGGAAAAAGTTACCGTTTACCTCAATATATTTCTATCTATCTCCCAATATTACCTTACATCCACCATCGCAGCATGATAAGGAAAGGTAACCCCGATGTAATAAGCAGCTGTTAAGGTGAGCATATAATAAAATACAAACCACAGATCAGCTCGCGAATAGCCAATCTGAATGTAATATGTTCGGCTCGCGCCATCCGTAAATCCTTTCGCTTCCATCGCTACCGCCATTCGCTGTGCACGGCGAATGCTCTGTGCCAGCAGCGGAATAGCGTAACGCTTGAGTGTACCATACACGTTCCAGCGAGAGCCACGTTGCTGTGTTCCACGAATACGAATAGCGTAACGGAGCGTCTGGAATTCATCCAGCAAAATCGGGATCATGCGCATTGCGGCCAGAAAGCTATAGGCATATTTTGCGGGAAGCCGCCACTGCTGCATCAGGGAATAAAACAGCCGTACTGGCTTGGTCGTGAGACCAAAGAGTAACCCAGCCGCGGCCATAGTCAGCGAGCGAAAACCCAAGTGTATACCGCGATAGAAACTCTCTTCGGTTATGTGGATCAATCCCCACTTATACCATGTGGTCTCACCCTTACCAAACATCATCATGCCTGTAGACGTGGAGATAAAAACCAGAATAAATGGTGATGCATACAGTATCAATCTGTACCACGGATGACCTGTCCAGCACAGTAATAACATCATCGCCACCGCAACATTGGCCATTACATTCAGATTGTGAATGAGGATAACGATGACAAACATCATCGTCAGAATGATCATCTTTAATCCCGGATTGACGTTATGAAGCCAAGTTTCACGGTGAGGAAACGACAGTTGCATCAGATAACCTCCCCTCATCCACCGTCCAGATTCGGGTGCAATATCTTTTTACAATTTCACGATCATGGGTAACCATAACAATGGCTGTTCCCTCTCTCCGCAATTGCTCCAGCTGTGCTAACATGGCAAACGTATTGCGGGCATCCTGTCCAAAAGTGGGTTCATCCAGCAACAGAATTCGCTGCTCTCTGACCAATGCGGATGCCACGCTCAAACGTCGTTTCTGCCCCATCGATAATTGATAGGGGTGGCGCTCGGACAAGTCGACTAGTCCAAATTGATTTAACATATGAGTAGTTCTGGCATGTCTTTCTTCCGTTGTAAGCCTGCCCCCCAGCAATGAGAATTCCACTTCTTCCGCGACGGTGTTGGTTACAAATTGAAACTCCGGGTTCTGAAATACAAACGCGATTCGATCTGCAAGCTGTTCCGTTTTGCCAGAAGGCTGACTTTCCACCTCATAATGACCTGTTGTTTTCAGGATATTCATCAGAGATAACAACAATGAACTCTTGCCTGCTCCATTAGCTCCGACAATACCAATCCAGTCTCCATGCCATACCTTGGCCTGCTCCACCTGAATGAAAGGTGTTTTCCCACGCCATCCGGTGAACTGCTGCAAGTCCAGTGCAGGCTGATAGGCGGGTGATACAGGTAATATGGATGAGACGTGAGATATGGGGGATATACCCGGTGTATCGGATAAACCAGACGATTGCTGTGCTTCCAAACTTGAGATGCCTTGGTCCACACACAATTGAAGCTCTCCAGAAGCACTTCCCTTTTCTTCTTTTGTTGCCCTCTCCTGCTCATGCTCTTCCCACACGCCTGGATACCAGATTCCATAATCCCTCAACTTGCTCCGTTCATCCGTGAATACCTGCTGTGCTGGCCCATCCGCCACAATCTTTCCTTCAGGTGATAAGACAATGATGCGGTCGACCATATCCACAATCTCGTTTATTTTGTGTTCAACGATGATGATCGTTTTGTCACTGGCGATCCGTTTAACGGTATCCCACACTTGGGAAGTACCCTCATCATCCAGCAGTGCAGTGGGTTCATCCAAAAACAATACCTCCGGGTCCATGGCAAGCATTGAAGCAATCGCGAGACGCTGCTTCATCCCCTGAGACATGGACTGGATCAATACACGATTCTGTTCAAAGGATAACCCCACTTGTTTCAGATAATATTCAATCAGCCCTGGCATCTTTTCACGCGGAATATTTCGGTTTTCCAGAACAAATGCGATCTCTTCATCCGTAAAGGACATACAGAACTGGGTATCCGGATCCTGAAAGACTACTCCTGCTCTGGCGGGAACCTGAATATCATCACATTTCATCGGAATTTCAACTGAACGTGGAATTAAACCGCTCAGAATTTGCAATAACGTCGATTTACCGGAGCCGCTTGGGCCAAGCAACAGCACTTTCTCCCCTTGACGCACAGAAAGAGACAAGCCTTGAAATACCAAGGCTTTCTCTCCCGGGAACTTGCATCTTAGATTTGTCACACTTACCGCTTGCGAATTCCCCTCTACGCTCATCTAATCCAGCGCCTCATAATCTTGTTTGGATACTGGTCTGATTGAGCGTGTTACACCGGTCAGTTCCAATGCTTTGGCGAGATAATAAGCAAACACTCCTGCAATCAAGATGCTTCCGATGAAGCGGAATCCGATAAATAACGTATAATTCCAGGCCGAGAGTGAATCAATATACCCGTACTGATAATCCAGCAAAAGCGAAGCCGCTGCGGCTCCTATGGCTGCAAGACAGGTGACAAACAGGTTGGTTTTACGATACAAAAATGCGGCGAAGAATATCTCGGCTCCCAATCCTTGCAACAGACCGTATACAAGTGTGGACATGCCCCATTCACTGCCCAGAAAAGCACTTACCGTTGAAGCCGCAACCTCGGCTAGAATAGCCACGCCAGGTTTACGAATGATAACAAAAGCAAACGTGCCCGCCATAAACCACATGCCGTAGATCATCTGCTCCGCATGAACACCAAAGGGTTTCATCAAGTCATATGTAGGTCCCCATATCTTGTAGATCACCCCAAACACTACTGCGATCACGATGGTTACCAGAATATCCGTTAGTTTCAATCGCTTGTTGCCTGCTGTTGTTGCCATGTTCTCTACGTCCTTCCTTTGTTCCCTGTGGGGGTTGTAAAAGTGTGTGTTCAAAAAGACTGGTTGAACAACCTCTAAAAATAAACGAAAAAGCCTCCCCGGTTCCGGGCAGGCCTTACGTACAGTGTACAATCCTCACAATGATGTATTGGGTGGATGTCAAAAATATGGAATATCAACCAGCGCCCCTCCGTCATGGCAGATACACCACCACAGTTCAAAGAGTTCTGTTGTTCATCCACGTTCATTCTCACAATTCACCCTTACATATCGCAAATCCATGTTCTCTACGCTGGCATTACCCAGATCAGATGTACGGTCAGCGGCACAAGGCCACTCTCTCAGCCCAACTTCATTGAGCTCCCGGTTCACTTATTTCATTGCTTCTAATGTACATCAGATGGGTATTTGTGGCAATCCCTAGAAAAATCATCATGCTTCATTTGGGGTAACAGGGGAAAGAATCTGATGGTTAAATTTCCATAATATGAAACATTTAGGTTATGTAGTCCGTCTTAAACATTAGAAGGGAGATTGATAGTGATGAAAGATTACAATTCTGTTTGGCAGCTTAAAACATGGAAAATGGTCCTTGCCGCTTCGATACTCACCGCAGGCACGGCACCTGCCTTACTCTCATCCACTATGGCGGAAGCCGCAGCAACTAAACCCACAGCTTATATTAACAATGTTCAAGCTCAATATGATGTTGTCATACGGCAGGGTATTACGTACGTGGCATTGACGGAGCTTCAATTCCTCGGAAACTATACGTTTGGTTACAATAACAAAACAAAAGAGATCAGCATTAGCACAGGCAGCGATAAGTATGTCCTTACATCTAACAGCAAAACAATGAAGAAAAACGGTCAGAATGCGACATTATCCTCAGCGCCGATTCTGGTGAATGGTAAAGCGATGCTTCCGCTCCGTGCCATCGGTGAAGCTTTTGGTGCCAAGGTGCAGTGGAACCAGAAGGCCAAGGAAGCCTACATTTACACTACCGACGCTACGATTGTAAAAGAATATAACAGTTCCGATCTGACTGTGGCGCGTGAAGCCGCACTGCATCTGCCACGCTTCTCTGAACTGGGACAAGCACGTCTGTACATTCGCAATCCTTTGGGTCCGGTGGATTCATCCATTGAATACATCTTTGAGCAAGGTAAAAAAGATCGTTTCTTCGTTGTTGAGGATAACGATCTGATCAGTTATTATATCCTTAAAAATGGAAGTGCACTGCTACAATGGCAGGCTAACATCAGCAAAAATGCCGGAACCATCGGTGACCTGTTCTTTATTAAAAACAAAGCCGTTGCTGAAGCAGGGACTCGTCCTTCCGTAACAGGTCAAACACTCGTATCATTCAAGTACTCTCGCATGCTTGAAGAAACCTCTTACGAGATCATGAACAAATTGGGCTCTATTGATACCGGTTCTGTTGTCCCCGAGAAAGGCAAAGTCATCGTTGAAGTTCCGGGAGAGAAATAGTCTGAGCATCCTCTATAAGACATTGCTCAGCAGAAATATTATCACATCTGCATTACAAAGAGCGCCCTCAAAGTCATTGTGGCAATGACCTTGGGACGCTCTTTTTGGCGTTATATTTTAACTTCAAATTACAAGCGGAGCTTAAACTTTTACCAACTCCCGCGATTCAATCTCCTGTCTAATATTGCGTGTTCCCTGACTGGCTCGTTTTCCCTGAAGCAAACCCCTTGAACAACGTTGGTACTTTGGAATAACGGGTATTCGTAATTTTCCCTTGTGATGTGCTGCTGTCTGTACGCATAATCGAATCTTTTACATTGGAAATGTTGGAGTTATCCAGCGTCATGTTAACTGCGAAGGAAGTTCCACCATTTTGGCGAACCAGTTTGCCAATATCATCTGCACGGAAATTTTTGATGTTAATTGTTCCAGCTGCATTCATCTGGAACACTTTATCATAAGCCTTATACGCTGCCCCACCGGTAATGTTAACCGTTCCGGCAGACTTCAATGTCAGTGCATCCTCGCCCACGTCCTGCCAGACCACATTCGATATATTACAGTTGCCATAACAATGAACACCATCAGCAGCTGGTGATCCAATGTTTACGTTTTTGAGCGTGGCCCCTGCCTTCAGACGAAAGACTGGCTTCTGATTTTCTGCTTGAGATCCGTCGCCCAGTGTGGAAGGATTGGCTACAAATGTTTTACCTTGGCCGTCATAGGTCGTGCCCTTTGGAACCACAATGGTTGAATTTACAACGGTAGGTGCAGCCGCAGCCGGAACGGCACCAAATATAGAAGCAACCAAACCAGCGGACAGCAACAACGTCAACATTTTTTTCATAACTTTATTCCTCCCTTATTCTCTCGTTATTTGATATTGTACAAGCCTGAGCTTGTCCTGGAAGATCGTCAGAGGTGCACCTCTGTCCGACCCACAACCTAATCCTACCAAATAAGGAAGGCAACTAGAATAATCATTAGATCACGTTTGTATTTTCCAGCATAGAGCCTGATGTTTCAACATACTTTGAGTTATCATGTCTACTTGTTATGTACCGATATCAACTTCGGATATGCTCTATTTAAGCCACCAAAATTTCATACAAAAAAAAGAAACCCTTAGTCTTTTTATAGACAGGGTTTCTACATGATAGATTTAAAACTAATCTAAGTACTCTATTTACTCTAGAGTTTCCAATTCATCTTCGTTAATTTCATCCGATGGTTGAAGTGAAGTGAGTGGATCGAGATTGGTAAATTCATTTACTGTTTCATAAGTAACCACACCCTCTTCAGAAACGATCATTCTGAGAACGACCCAGTATCTTTCATTACCACTGGCATCTGCTACAGTATACGTTGCACTTGGAGTGGCTACAGCACCATGGAACACGTCAATTTTGGCACCAGATTTCTTGATTGTGCTTGATCCAGAAAAATGATGAACATAGAATGTATACGTTCCAGGAAGTAAATGACGAATGGTTGTCGTTTCAGGTCCGTAAGACGTTACATCATCCAAATCCAAATCAACCATAAGTTCGCCATTATTATAATATTGTTTATCAGAGTAGTACGTATGGAACATTCCCTCATCACCTGCTGGACCTACGAGGTGTGAATCCAGATCCACTGGATCTTTACCCCAAGTTAACACAAAGCGTGTTTCATCTTGTGTAGGTATTTCAATAGCAGTTTGATTCTCACGTTTATTCTCTACATTTACTGCCGAGACACCAATGAGATAAGTTGTAATATATTTTGTATCTCCACCTCCAAGTTCACCTGTGTAGATGCCTGGGGGAAGATTGATATAGTAGTTTCCTTGAGTATTCGTTTTGACAGTACCGACAATTTCACCTGTTTTGTTATCCAAGCCTTTTCTAAACGAAATACTTAAATCTGCAACCGGTGCTCCAGCTACATCCTTGATGTGACCACCGAATCCTGTAAGTTTGATTGCACCACTTTGGCTTCCTGCAAAATGTGTTTTATTAACATCTGACTCCACAGTGATGTACAATGTGGCTCCGTAGCTATCAATAGCATCAAAAGTAAATTCGCCATTGCGGTACTGCAAGTTATTCAATTGTTGTTCCGCCCCATCAAAATAGGCACGAACTACGAAATCATTTGCAGTCAGTTCAGAAACATCCAAACCCTCAGAAAAATTCAACTTTGCACTTCCATTTGTAACTTGAATCCCTTTGAGTGTCGGATAGACTATTCCTTCGTTATAGACTGCAACGGTTACTGGAACATTGATTTCGAAATCTCCATATTTGGCTTTTACCACTGTCGTACCGTTGCCTTTAGCTTGAATCTTGCCTGAGTCAATAATGGCAATGGTGCTATCCTCGACATTCCATTCTGCAATAGAAGTGATATCTTTGATCGTTGAGGTAGTGATACCCGTGAAGACGATCTGACGGGTCGAATCAATTGCTGAGAACTCTGTTTCTTGAGGTGAATAAACTATACTAGTCACTGTAGGATCTACCTCAATAGCTGGGTGTTGATTAAGTTGGCTAAAATCAATACCTTCTACATTGACCAGAGCTGAAGATAATGTTCCTGCTCCAGAAAATTGTACGATTGCATTTAATATAGCCCGATTCACTACAGCACCATGGTTAATTTTAAACACTGTACTCAATGCTTCTTGGAACACTTCGAGATTTCCAATGGTGGAGTTATCTCCGAACTCCACTGAAACTTGTTCTGCATGAACCATTACAGAGTCGAAGCTTCCACTGAGCACTACCGAAGAATTATGGGGTATCGACTCTGCTATTTCAATCGGTCCGACATCACCCGTGGAGACGTTCTGTACGATTGCACCAGATCTAATCTCAATCTGCTGAACATCACTTCCACCTTCAAGGACCAAACGAATACTGCCATCCGCTTTGTCAACAATCACTGTTGCAAGAACCGAGTCCACTGCATGAATACTATTTGGTCCTCCGCCTTGAATCTCAGTAGTTCCCGTGACACTAACATTATCAAGAGTCACGTCACCGTTTCCTACGGACTCAAGTATCTTCAGCTTACCATTTACTTTGGTGTTTTTTAGAACGACACCTTGAGAACTGATGGTTACATTTCCAGTTACATTACCAAGAGTATATGTACCTGGAGCAGAGAGATTATTACTAGGGACTTGTTCCCCGCCTCCACTATTTCCACCATTGTTACTTCCGTTCCCTTTATCTCCGGAGCTGCTACCGCTATTTCCCTTACTGTTACCTTCAGAAGGTTTTGTTGTTTCAGGTTTTACTTCATTTGAATCTTCAGTATCAATCTCTGTCTTGGTAGGAGCCATGTAACTATCATATGTAGACTTATTTATCACAAACTCATATGCAAGTCTAGCTAGCGCCTGTCGATCTGCTATGCCTGATGGATTAAATTTTACTGTTCCATCTTTTTGAACTAATCCTTTGATAAAACCAGATTGATAGGCTAGTGTTACAGAATCTTTCGCCCAGTTAGATACTTGACCCAAATCGGAGAGTTGTGGTTTGGATGTTCGACTCGTTACATCTTGATGATCCCAACCAAAGGCTCTAACAAAAAATACAGCCAACTCTTCTCTTGTCACATTTTTATTAGGTGAAAAGCTATCTTTGGAGGTACCTTGAGCAATTCCAGATTTGACAAGTGCACCTACATATCCGGCATACCATTGATCTTCCTTTACATCTCTGAATTGACTTTCTTCGACATTATCAGGCTTTAAATTAAGGGCACCGACCATAATTTTTGCTAATTGAGCTCGTGTTACCGAATCGGAGGGTTTAAATGTCCCATCAGTAAATCCTGTGAGTATTCCTTGTTCTACTAATTTGGTTATTTCCGTTTTGGCATACGAATTATCAATATCAGTAAAAGAAGTTTTAGATGTAGCCACTTCTGCCGATACAGATAAATTGATAGATAACATAGAAACAATTAGCGACGTTGATAGCATTAACGATAGTTTGTGATTAAACTTTTTCCATTTTGAATTCAAAACTAAAACACACTCCTCAGTAGGCTTCTGGTAGGTAAATCCACTAATATATGAATCTTTAGAACTAATTCACCTCCTAATCAATAGGATAATAATACCATGCAAATTCATAAAAACAAGATTAATAAACTATGATTTTACAAAAAAGTTTTTATCCTGAATTGATTTCAATTCTTATTATCTAAATAATTTCGCAATAAAGACAAAACGAACCTACCGAAACAAATATTTTCGGTAGGTTCGTTTTTAAATAAATTTATATATTCTAGGCTCCGAATCTCTGACGATAACCGCACTTTCGACACAACTCTTCCACAGCTTCGCGCTTGGAGAAGCCATATACCAGATTGTTCGCTCGTTCACCCTCAATAATCTCCGAGAATGACTTCTCGTGCACATTACCAAGGTTAATGACACCCTCACCATCAAGACAGCATGGAACCACCGTTCCATCTACAAGCACAGCTGCCTGACCACGCAATGCATGGCAGAAGCCTTTGCCGTCATCTTCAGGTGCATCCAGACTCGGCCACTGGAACTCATGGTCCTGATTCAGGTATACATTCGGGGCAATTTTGACCCCGCTGCCTGGAACTACTTTTTCCTCAATTCGGAAGTCCAGATTGAATTCACGTTCCAATACTTCAAGGGTCTCCCGATTTCGATTCATCTGAGCATTTGTGAAGTTATCCTGCGTCAGATTCCACAACCGGAATGAGATGATGACATTGTGCTTCACCGCTTCGTGAACAAAAGACAGAATGTTGCTCAGGTATCCGTCACGGTCGGTTGAACCTTCATGCCCATCGAAGCTGTGCAGGGAGAAATTCATCTGCCGCAGCGCCGGTTTGCCAAGCAATTTATGCTGAGTCTTGGGCAATAGTGTACCATTCGTTGTAATGTTCACCTTGAGTCCCTTCTCATGTGCGGAATCGAGCAACAGATCTATTTTGGGATGCAACAAGGGTTCACCTTTGACATGTAGATAAATATGATTGGTGTGTGGTTTAACTTGTTCCAGTATATTGTTGAAGACTTCAGGGTCAATGAATCCTTTGGCACGCTGCGTCTGTGGACAGAAGCTGCAAGCCAGATTGCAGATACTCGTGATCTCAATATATACTTTTTTGAACGTTTTCAACTCGGGTCCCCATTCTGCCTAGGAGGGAGAACAATCCCACCTGCATTTTGTGATCCGGCCTATACGGGCCATCCCTATTATATCGGGTTCATGAGCCAAGGTAAATCAGAGAACTGGTTTATCTGGTTGTGTCAAAATGATTTGGCTAGTGCCAAATGAACAGATTCAATCGCATGAATACGTGTTGTATCAAATAATGGAACTTCTGAATCCTCTACTTTTACTAATAATCCAATTTCGGTGCAACCTAATATGATCCCCTCAGCTCCATCATCAACTAGCCTTTGGATCACCTTTTTATAATAATCCCTTGATAAGGGCTCAATTTTCCCTAAACATAATTCCTCATATATTATTTTATTGATAACTTTTCTATCCTCTTCATTCGGTATCAAAACCTTAATACCATTCAATTCAATTCGTTTTTTATAAAAGTCTTGTTCCATCGTATATTTAGTGCCAAGTAAACCAACCGTACTTATTTTGGACTTATGAATTTGATTTGCTGTTGAATCAGCAATATGTACAATGGGTAAACGCACTTTTTCTTCAATATGTTTAATCACTTTATGCATCGTATTTGTACAAATTACAATCATTTCTGCTCCTGCCTTTTCCAAAGACTGAGCAGCATTCCCTAATAATTCACCAGCACTTTCCCAATCACCTTCAGCTTGATAACGCTCGATTTCTTCAAAATCCACGCTATATAAAATGCATTTGGCTGAATGCAATCCTCCCAATTTATTTTTCACTTCTTCATTAATAATTCGATAATATTCTAACGATGACTCCCAGCTCATTCCACCAATAAGACCAATCGTTTTCATATACACTCTCCCTTCCATTTAATACATTCCGAAAGCAGTATATAGAAATTTAATAGATATTGTACCGTATCTATCTGATTAAATAAACCTGCCCCAGTAAGAGGAATAGAGGGACCTGGAGCAATTCCGGCAACGGATTATTGCTTCTACCCGAATGATCTGGCTGTACAATCCGAATAATCTGACCGGAACCATTTTCAGATCAGTACTCACATTCTTTCCAAGCGCCCCCTTTACATTCCACTTGCATGTGATATATGCTGAACACACAACTGCATATCTTGAACATTGCACTAGGGGAGCCTTACGGCTGAGACGAATCGAATGATTCGGACCCTTTGAACCTGATCTGGATCATACCAGCGGAGGGAAGTGGAGCGGCCTTTCAGTAAGCGGATTTTTTCATGTTGATGATGAAATTTAATGTGAATTGAACTTACAGACCCACTCATTTCTCCGGAAATGGGTGGGTCTTTTTCGCGTTCTGCGGGCAGATCAGAAGGTGTAATTAAAGATCCCGTAGTTTGAAGTTGAATTTGGAATAACAAGGGGGGACAAAACGAGATGGATAATAACATAACCATTCACAACATGAGCTACGCTTTCCCGGAAAAAAGGGATCCCCCCGTGCTCTCCAATGTGTCGATGCGTGTAGCCAACGGCGAATTCGTCTCGCTTATCGGCTCCAGCGGCTCCGGTAAAAGCACCCTTTTCAAGCTGCTGGCAGGCCTGCTTGAGCCAACCCATGGAACCATAGAAATTCCTTGGGTCCCTGAAGGAAAGCGACTGGGGCAGGTGGCCTACATGCCACAAAAGGACCTCCTGTTATCCTGGCGAACCGTCATGGAGAATTGCATGCTCCCCGCTGAACTTGCTCCAGAGCGGCAGGATAAGGGAAGAATTCGCGCGGACATTCTGGCTGGGCTCGACAGATTTGGCCTATCCGGCTACGCGAATGCTTACCCAGACGAGCTGTCGGGTGGCATGCGCCAGCGTGTCGCGCTGCTTCGTACTTTGCTGACAGGTGGCCAACTCATGCTGCTGGATGAACCATTCGGCGCACTCGATGCCTTAACCAAACGGGAGATGCATCGCTGGTTGTTGGAACTGTGGGAGGGCTTTGGCAAAACCGTGTTGTTCATTACGCATGACATTGAAGAGGCGCTGCTGCTCAGTGATCGGATTATCCTGTTAACTCCGGGGCGCCAAGGCCAACAGCTACAGGATTTGACGGTACCTTTGCCACGTCCAAGACATTCGGACATGATCTATGAACCGGCGCTCGTTCAGATGAGACGACGACTGGAGGAACAATTGCATGCGAGAAGGTAACTTGGGAGACTGCATGAAGGATAGCGTAAGGCGTTGGCTTGCCCGTTATGGTCTGTTTCTTTGGCTCCTGCTCTTGCTACTTGTCTTCTGGGAGTGGATTGTGCGTATGGGATGGGTGCCCTCCTTCATCATTCCAGCCCCAACGGCGATTGCCAGCTCCCTGTATGAGCATCGCTACCTCCTGCTGGCTACACATCTGCCTGCTACCTTGATGGAGGTTATTGTTGGTTTTGGCTTGTCCATAGTGACTGGAATTACGCTAGCGACAGGAATGCATATGAACCGATCGATTGAAAAGGCCTTGTATCCCTTCATCGTGATCAGTCAAACCATACCACTGATTGCCCTGTCCCCTGTATTCATCCTGTGGTTTGGTTATACCTTGTGGAGCAAAGTCGCCGTGGTGTTCCTGATCGCCTTCTTCCCCATTGTGGTCAGCACCTACGATGGACTTCGCCAAGGCGATCCAGAACAGCGTGAACTGCTGCTCACCATGGGCGCCAGCAAGTGGGATATTTTTTGCAAACTCCAGGTTCCACTTGCCCTTCCCTCTTTTTTCTCGGGGCTAAAGATGTCTGTGGTGTACTGCGTGGTTGGTGCAACGATTGGCGAATGGCTCGGTGGCAGCAAAGGTCTCGGATACTTCAGCCGCCGTATGTCCAGCAACATGAACACGGACGCGATGTTTGCCGCTATTGTGCTGTTATCCCTGCTTGGGATCGTTTTGTTTATATTGATTGCCTGGCTGGAGAAACGGTTTAACACACGCCGTCATGGAGGCAAAAGAAAGAACGGATAATCTTGGAGAGTGAATCCGATTTAATGATAGGAAGTATGATTTCCAAACACTTTTTGCACATATCATCAGTTATGTTTCAATCATCACGTTGTCCGTTAACATCCTGCTGTTCTTCTCCTACAAACCTTAAACAATGAAATGAGGAACTTCCATTATGAATAATAAAGGCATACACTCCCTGCTTCCCATCATGCTCATTAGCCTTTTGCTGATAGTCAGTGGATGCAGCACCACGAATACCAGCAGTAACACGCCAACAACAGACTCTGCAACCAATGCACAACAAACAGACAAGTCTGCAACCGAACCAGCATCAGACGCCAAAGATAAACTGTCCATCATGCTCGACTGGTACCCGAATGCAGTACACTCCTTCATCTATGTGGCTCAGGAAAAAGGGTACTTCGCAGACCAAGGTCTGGATGTCGAAATTCAGATGCCTGCGGATACCAATGATTCACTCAAACTTGTTGCTGCCGGTAAAATTGATCTGGCCTTAAGCTACCAGCCCCAAATCTTGCTCGCGCGTGGCGAGACCATTCCTGTACGATCTATTGCTGCTGTTGTTCGGCACCCGCTTGTTCATCTATTGACCGAAGCCAATGGCAACGTGAGTTCACCCAAAGATCTTGACGGAAAAACTGTCGGGTATTCTTCAATTCCGCTGTATGAAGCGATGGTTCGTACGATGATCAGCCACGATGGTGGCAACCCAGATAACATGAATCTGGTCGACGTTGGATTCGATCTGATTCCTTCACTGGCTTCCGGACAGGCGGATGCGATTATGGGTGGTTTTATTAACCATGAACAATTGATTTTGGAGAAAGAAGGACATTCCATGAAATCAATTAACCCCGTCGATTATGGCGTACCTGATTATTATGAACTGGTCCTGACTGCGAGTGAAGCTGGCATTCAAGCAAAAAAAGAACAGCTTACCCGGTTCGTCAAAGCGGTCCAGGAAGGACAAAAATATGTGACTGAGCATCCAGAAGAAGCCTTGAATATTCTGCTCGCTCATGAGAATCAAACGTCTCCGCTTGACCCGGATGTCGAAACCAAAAGCCTTACTATTCTACTGCCACTTATGAATGAAGAAGGCCAACCGTTTGGTCGGCAGGAAATGGAATCATGGGAGAATGTACGTGCTTGGCTCGTTGAACAGGATCTGATTCCTGAATCGGTGAAAGCCGAGGATGCTTTTATTAATCTGCAAGGAGAGTAAATAAAGGAGAGCAACGTGAATAAAGGAAAAGTGACTGAACGCAAGGGAATGAAAGCAATGTCATCAAAAGCAAAGTTAGCAAGAAACGTGAGGATCGGATGCAGGAAGTTTTGCGAAATGGAATTGCCCTGAAGCAAGCATCTGAGAATCGGAATTTTTAACAAGCCAAAGTGATTTGATGTGCATCAGAGCAGCTTGATATGCGTTTTGGTGGCTTGTTGGTATGCGATCGAGTACCTTGTATGCGTTTGGATGAGATGATATGCGATCGGGTACCTTGTATGCGTCTGTGCGGCTTGGTGCTATGCATTTGGTCATGTACATTAGCGCATATCTTCAAATCTACCGTGAGCTGAATCGCACCTTAATGTGTTCGGAGTAGAGCATGCGGCGAGCGCTAACGAATCTGAGGCGTCCTATTCAGGGATTTGGAGCGGTTGCAGAAATCTAAAGAACCTGAAACATGTTATATCAGAATAAATAGCTGTTTGCAGCGTTTTGGTCAGGAGATTCTGGGAAATAACGTGTCTGACGTTCCTTAGATTTCAAAAGTAGGATTTGACAGCCAAATAAGATGTCCTGGGTTCTTTAGAAACACCGTCTGACCAGTCGCAAGGAATTCGCCAAAAGAGCTGCCAGCTTGGTCTTGGTGTTGGTCTTTAAGACTCTATTTGAACGCTTACGTCCATCACGTATCGCTTGCCTGAGTTTGGAAACAGGCCCTGGCTCCACTTTCTTTATTCTGTATTTTGTACTGTTTCGTTTTAATATTGTTGCGTTTTTGTGCAGCAGCATTTCTGTCCATTTACATTTTATATGTATGCAACCTCTAGCTGTTTCAATCAAGGACAGACATAGCGCAAGAAGATTCTGTTTGTCTATATCCAGTTACAAAAATCTATTTTTAGTGAGTTTATGAAATTGATTTATTTTTACGTTTCTATTTTACCGCTGCTTTCATACCTCTTGTTGTCATTACACTCTGCGCCATACTCAGGCAAGGAGACTCATATCCTATTATTCTGCTGAGTGACTCCAGATATCGGACTTCCACCGATGGGGTTACTTCAAAACAAGGAGGAAATTATATGTCTTATCTGGAACGTGTTCGTACGCAAAATCCGCTGGTACACAATATTACCAACCTTGTCGTTGCTCCTTTTACAGCCAATGGTCTGCTCGCACTGGGTGCATCCCCTTTTATGGCCTATGCCCATGAAGAGGTCGCTGATGTCGCCAAGATGTCAGGAGCCGTGGTACTCAACATTGGTACACTCGATGACAAAGTCGTTCAGGCGATCCGTCTCGCAGGCCAATCGGCTAATGCACATCAAGTGCCTGTGGTGCTTGATCCCGTCGGCGCAGGCGCAACCCCCTATCGTACAGAAACCGTGCAGATGCTCGTTCGTGAGCTTCGCCTCACGGTGCTGCGCGGCAATGTGGCGGAAGTCGCCAATGTCATCGGTGAGAGCTGGAGTATTAAAGGTGTGGACGCAGGATCAGGTGAAGGTGACCGGATTGGAATTGCGGAGCGGGCAGCGCATAAACTTGGCTGTGTTGTGGTCATTACCGGAAAAGAAGATATCATTACTGATGGACAATCCACATTCCTTACGAGTAATGGTCATGCCTTGCTCACTCAGGTCACAGGTGCTGGCTGTCTGCTCAGTTCGGTGATTGGCGCTTTTACAGCCATAGCGGAATCCGAAGACGATCTTCCAGGCAGTGTTGTTGAAGCACTCGCTTTTTATGGCGTAGCGGCTGAACTGGCGGCAGAGAAGACGGCTCATCAGGGGCCGGGTAGCTTCCAGATTGAATTGTTGAATCAACTGGCACAAGTAACGCCCGACCTCTTGGCAGAGCGCGCACAAATCCGTCAGATCCGTGGAGGTGTAGTATGAGCATTGCTCAAGCGCTAACCATTGCAGGTTCCGATAACGGGGGCGGTGCAGGAATTCAGGCTGATTTGAAAACATTCCAGGAGCTTGGCGCATACGGCATGACCGTTATCACCGCTATTGCTGCCCAAAATACCACAGGTGTGCAGGGCGTTTTTCCCATCCCTTACGATGGCATTGCCCAGCAATTGGACTCGACGGGTGAAGACTTTCAACCAACCGCAACGAAGACCGGCATGTTATATAGTGCCGAAATTATTCGTCTAGTGGCTGAGAAATGGCAGCATTACCGTTGGTCTAATCTGGTCATCGACCCTGTGATGGTCGCCAAAGGCGGTGCCCCTCTGCTCCAGCAGGAAGCTGTACAAGCGCTGGTTACGGAGCTGTTGCCCCATGCCCTGATCACAACACCCAATATTCCGGAAGCGGAACTGCTTACCGAGATGTCTATCACGAGTCTGAGTCAGCGGGAAGAAGCCGCAAGACGGATTGTACAGATGGGATCAACGTATGCTTTGGTCAAAGGTGGTCATGATGAAGGAAGTGGCATGATCGTGGATGTGCTCTACGATGGGCAGTCTTTTCATTACCTGGAGAATGTTCGTGTGGTAACACGTCATACACACGGAACAGGATGCACGTACTCTGCGGCCATTACCGCAGAGTTAGCCAAGGGTTCACCTGTTCTGGCTGCCGTTACGACCGCGCGAGCATTCATTCAGGCAGCCATCGAAGATGAGCTGGGGATTGGGGCCGGGCATGGGCCGACAAATCATTTTGCGTATCAGCGCAGACAGCGGGGTGAGCAGTGATGCGCCCTTGGGATGTAGAAGCGGTACGCCGCGCGATGCAGGTGTATTTGGTGATGGGCAGCGTCAATACAACGCAAGACCCTGTAGAAGTGCTGCGCCAGGCCATTGCTGGCGGCATCACGCTGTTCCAGTTCCGCGAAAAGGGAACTGGCGTCCTGGTTGGCGAAGCTAGCATCACGCTTGCGATGCAGCTTCGCGAGGTGTGCAGCCAGCACGGGGTCCCGTTCATCGTGAACGATGATGTGGAGCTGGCTGTAGCGGTGGAGGCCGACGGCGTGCATGTCGGCCAGGAAGATGCGGGCGCGGCGCTGGTACGCGCCCGCATTGGAGATGGGCGGATGCTTGGCGTATCCGCCCACTCTGTGGATGAGGCGCGCCGTGCCGTGCAGGCGGGCGCCGACTACCTTGGCGTCGGGCCCATGTACCCGACGCGCTCCAAAGCGGACGCCCACGCTGTGCTGGGCCCCGCAGGGGTGGCGGAACTGCGCGCCGCAGGCATCGCAGTTCCGATTGTAGGTATCGGCGGCGTTACGCCCGATACCACGGCCGCCGTGATGGCGGCTGGAGCCGACGGCGTAGCCGTCATCTCCGCCATCGCGGGCGCGGCCGATGTGCGCGCAGCGGCTGCGCAGTTCGCTGCGGCAGTGCTCGGGATGCAGGCGTAGCCCTGCTCTCCCTGCACTGCCAGCCCCATGGGCTGCACCGAATACATGGTGCGGCCCATAACCGATAGCTCTCCTCTCCATAACAGAGGAGCCTCCCCCCTGCGGTGCGGCAGTCTATGTCTTCGACTTAGAAGCGCATCCGCTCCCCTGCAGTGACTGGATGATACAATAATTTCATCACATCTATTCACACCTATTCACAACCTGTCACCAATCCATGATCAGGATGCAGCTTCCATGCTCGCATCTTGTTTTTTCATTTTCAACGGTTGACTCTCACGTAACGTGACACTGTACAATCGGTGTTGTAAGGAGGTTTCACACATGGCCATGAAGGTAAAAGAAGTTGCCGAACTTGCCTCGATCAGTGTGCGCACACTGCATCACTATGATGAGATCGGACTATTAACCCCCGACGAAGTGACTTCTGCCGGGTATCGATTATATTCAGATGCCAACCTGGAACGGTTACAGCAGATTTTGTTTTTCAAGGAACTCGACTTCTCTCTGAAGGAGATCAAAAACATTATAAACAACCCCTCCTTCAATCCAGAAGAAGCACTTAATATGCATCGACTTATACTGCTGGAGAAGCGCCGACACTTGGACCAGATGATTGCTACCATTGATAGAACGGTTTTACACGTGAAAGGAGAAATTAAAATGACAGCCAAAGAACAATTCGAAGGATTTGATTTTAGCCAGAATCCGTATGAACAAGAAGCGCGGGAACGTTGGGGAGACCATGCCGTCGATCACGCAAATCAGAAGCTGCACAGTAAATCAACCACAGATCAGAAGGCTCTATCAGATCAAATGAACGAGATCTACAAACATCTGGCTTCACTTCGTCACACAGAACCAGCATCTGCGGAGGCACAGTCTGGCATCAAAGAGTGGTACACTTGGCTAAACCAAATGGGAAGCTACTCACCTGAAGCCTTCAGAGGACTTGGTCAGATGTACGTGGACGATGAACGCTTCACGCGTAATATTGATCAGTTTGGCGATGGTTTGGCAGTATTTATGAGAGATGCTATGGCTGTTTTTGCTGAGCAAAACAAATAATATAGCCCTGTCTTCCACCACATTCAGTATTATTCAACTCTCATTGCTGTCAGATGTACACTGTAAACGATAGTCTGGAAGTTACACCCCTGTCCTGTAAAGGTGAAATATTCTCGTCATCAGCTTTATACGCAGTAAATAACCCTTGGGATATTTGAACCTACCTCCTGGGGTGACCACATCTTTCTTGTAATTAACCTTATGAAAATGTTGGATATATACTAGGGTTATGTATTAAGTAATTTAAATCGATCCGAGTTGTTGCACCAGTTATGAGCCATATCCTACCTTCTAACTGGTGGATACACAAAAGGGACGTACGCCCTCAAGCGTATCGTCCCTTTTGTATATGCAAGTAACCCAGCCGCAATGTGAACAAGCCTAACTGCTGCTCACTCTGAGTACTTTATGAATTAACGTAGATTGCTCTTTACTACATCTTTCTTCTGCTCCCAGTCCTTCGATATAACCGTTTCACCAGATGCTTAGGAAGAAGATGATTAAGTTTCTTCTGTCAAACGTTCTTCATTTTGCTACCAGCGTCCACCGTCTATCTGATTAAGCTTTTGGTGCGTGGTCCGATGAGGATGCATCCGTAGCTAGACTGGTTCTCGCCATCCGGCCAGGAATCTGCCATGCAGACACAATCGCAAGCACGATGAATAACAAATCAATCGGTTGACTGAAGTACTCCTGAAAGGTTTCCACAAACGCACTGATCATCTCGCTATCAAACACAAGTTCCATCACGCTTACATCACCAAATAGTTCGGAAGTAAAATATACGACCGTCAGATATTTCCCCAACAAAATGCCAACAAGCGCAAACAGTACGGCAATAATCTTATGTACCGTCGCAATTTGTTTATTGGAGAACAACACAACTGCGTAGCCCGTGAGTGCTCCAATCAAAATCGCAATTAGTCCCACCTCATACTCGGTCATTGCAGCAATAGCTGCCCATACGATGCCTCCCAGAATGGCTGCAATTAAACCACCAATGATCGGCATACCGATTTTAACTCCTTGTTTCTCTTCCACGTTGTCTTTCCCTCCTGAGTCATGCATATGCTTTTTTTCCAGAATTCACCTTTCCTATGAAACCACAAAAAGACCTATTATTCAACATTTTTCTACTTTTGGTGACCATGTATTTATATAATAGAAAAGATATATTAAGCATCCATTTCCTTATTCGCTCGAATATATCATTTTAGTTTTATCCACAAACATCTCATAATCATTCCCTTGGCACATAAAAAAACATCCCTCCAACAGCATAATTGCCGTAGAAGGGATGTTGTCCATATCTGTATCATAGATATAACCGATGTAACCGAGAAAACTACATTGAAAAGCTCTATCTATCTTACCTTTGTACTTCCTTGGAAGGCTGAATGACAGCTGCAATCTGTGCCAAAATGGCATCCACCGATGCCGGATCATGCACATCATACTCATCAATGTTCAGACGTAGCACAGGGCAAGCCGTAAACTGATCAATCCACACGGAATAGCGCTCGTGCATGTGCTCCCAGTACGAACGATCCGTCTGAATCTCCATCTCACGTCCGCGTTCCGTAATTCGGTTTAAAATCGAAGGCAGACTGCCTTCCAGATAGATCAGCACGTCTGGATGTGGAAAATACGGTGTCATTACCATCGCTTCAAACAAACTGCTGTATGTCTCGAAATCGGTAGCAGACATGGTTCCTTGATCTGCATGCATTTGTGCAAAAATGCCCGTATCTTCATAGATGGAACGATCCTGAACGAATCCCCCACCCAGTTCAAAAATCTTCTTCTGTTCCTTGAAGCGCTCTGCCAGGAAATAAATCTGCAGATGGAAGCTCCAACGCTCGAAGTCATGATAGAACTTCTCCAAATAAGGATTGTGATCGACTTGCTCCAAAGAAGTCTTGAAATTCAAACGCTGTGCAAGCGCAGCCGTTAACGTGGATTTACCCACCCCAACCGTACCTGCTACCGTAATTAATGCATTCGCTGGAATGCCATAGTTATTCATATGATATACTCCTTTACCTGATTAACAATCTGCCTGAAGTGTTCAGGATGTTCCACAAAGTCGAGTTGCTCTGCATTAACCTTAATGATTACTGGTGGATTTGAGCTATTTGCCAGATAGTCCATGCCTGTTTTGTAATCGGCGATCAGTTGTTCCATATATACCGGGTCCATGTCCTGCTCAAATGAGCGTCCACGCTTGTTAATGCGGTACATCAACGTATTGAGTTCAGCTTCAATATAGAGCACCAGATTGGGCTTTGGCAGATCATCTGTTAACAGATGATAGATTTGACGATACTTATCCCGTTTCGTTCCCTTTAAGGTACGATCGGCAAAAATCATATTTTTATAGATATGATAGTCTGAAATGACTGGGGTATTCTGCTCTACATAATGAACACCCGTGTCTTCCAGTTGTTTAAACCGATTACACAGAAAAAACATTTCCAATTGGAAACTCCACTCGTCGATATCCTGATAAAAGGAAGCCAGAAATGGATTCTCTTCTACGATTTCTTTAACTAACGGAAGATTCAATTCATGGGAAAGCATCGTTGCCAGCGTTGTTTTCCCCGCTCCAATCGGACCTTCCACGGCAATAAACGGGGCTGATTTCATCGTGTTCACTTTTCCTCCTCGTACTTATGCGTGTTTCCGTTTTCTATATAGACCTCACCTATTGTATCATAGCTTTAAGGATTGGAACGCCAGTATTTTATGTATATAACAAGTCAAATCGGGACTATTAATTACATTAAAATAAAAAAAAGACACACTTGAAATCATTCAAGTGTGTTCTTCCTATTGCTTGGCGGCGTCCTACTCTCCCAGGACCCTGCGGTCCAAGTACCATCGGCGCTAGAGGGCTTAACGGTCGTGTTCGGGATGGGTACGTGTGGAACCCCTCCGCCATCGCCACCAAACGCATAGCTGTGCTTACATTTCAGAGTTGTTGTTCTCTGAAAACTAGATTCGAAACGAAACACGCGAATTATCACTTGCTATTGGATAAGCCCTCGACCGATTAGTACTGGTCAGCTCCATGCATTGCTGCACTTCCACCCCCAGCCTATCTACCTCGTCGTCTTCAAGGGGTCTTACATACTGGGAAATCTCATCTTGAGGGGGGCTTCACGCTTAGATGCTTTCAGCGTTTATCCCGTCCGTACATAGCTACCCAGCGGTGCTCCTGGCGGAACAACTGGTACACCAGCGGTACGTCCATCCCGGTCCTCTCGTACTAAGGACAGCTCCTCTCAAATTTCCTACGCCCACGACAGATAGGGACCGAACTGTCTCACGACGTTCTGAACCCAGCTCGCGTACCGCTTTAATGGGCGAACAGCCCAACCCTTGGGACCTACTTCAGCCCCAGGATGCGATGAGCCGACATCGAGGTGCCAAACCTCCCCGTCGATGTGGACTCTTGGGGGAGATAAGCCTGTTATCCCCAGGGTAGCTTTTATCCGTTGAGCGATGGCCCTTCCATGCGGTACCACCGGATCACTAAGCCCGACTTTCGTCCCTGCTCGACTTGTAGGTCTCGCAGTCAAGCTCCCTTATGCCTTTGCACTCTTCGAATGATTTCCAACCATTCTGAGGGAACCTTTGGGCGCCTCCGTTACTCTTTAGGAGGCGACCGCCCCAGTCAAACTGCCCACCTGACACTGTCCCCGCACCGGATTACGGTACCAGGTTAGAACCTAGATACGATCAGGGTGGTATCCCAACGTTGCCTCCACACAAGCTGGCGCTCATGCTTCAAAGGCTCCCACCTATCCTGTACAGATCGTACCCAAATTCAATATCAAGCTGCAGTAAAGCTCCATGGGGTCTTTCCGTCTTGTCGCGGGTAACCTGCATCTTCACAGGTATTAAAATTTCACCGGATCTCTCGTTGAGACAGCGCCCAAGTCGTTACGCCATTCGTGCGGGTCAGAATTTACCTGACAAGGAATTTCGCTACCTTAGGACCGTTATAGTTACGGCCGCCGTTTACTGGGGCTTCGGTTCACAGCTTCGGGATTACTCCCTAACCACTCCCCTTAACCTTCCAGCACCGGGCAGGCGTCAGCCCGTATACTTCGCCTTACGGCTTCGCACAGACCTGTGTTTTTGCTAAACAGTCGCTTGGGCCTTTTCACTGCGGCCCCCTCGTGCTATTCACACTACCGGGGCACCCCTTCTCCCGAAGTTACGGGGTCATTTTGCCGAGTTCCTTAACGAGAGTTCTTCCGCGCGCCTTAGAATACTCTTCTCGCCTACCTGTGTCGGTTTGCGGTACGGGCACCTTCACCTGGCTAGAGGCTTTTCTTGGCAGTGTGAGATCATGACCTTCGCTACTATAATTTTCGCTCCCCATCACAGCTCAGCCTTACAATGTGCGGATTTGCCTACACATCAGCCTTACTGCTTAGACGGACATCCATCAGTCCGCGTCACTACCCTACTGCGTCCCCCCATTGCTCATAACGGCTTACGGTGGTACAGGAATTTCGACCTGTTGTCCTTCGACTACGCCTTTCGGCCTCGCCTTAGGTCCCGACTTACCCTGAGCGGACGAGCCTTCCTCAGGAACCCTTAGGCTTTCGGCGGATCAGATTCTCACTGATCTTTTCGTTACTCATACCGGCATTCTCACTTGTATAATGTCCAGCGCTCCTTACGGTACACCTTCAACCCTTATACAACGCTCCCCTACCCCTGATGCAAAGCATCAAGCCATAGCTTCGGTGGTGTGTTTAGCCCCGTTACATTTTCGGCGCAGAGTCACTCGACCAGTGAGCTATTACGCACTCTTTCAATGGTGGCTGCTTCTAAGCCAACATCCTGGTTGTCTGTGCAACTCCACATCCTTTCCCACTTAACACACACTTGGGGACCTTAGCTGATGGTCTGGGCTGTTTCCCTTTTGACAATGGATCTTAGCACTCACTGTCTGACTCCCGGAAGTAAGTCTATGGCATTCGGAGTTTGACTGAGCTTGGTAACCCTTGCGGGCCCCGCACCCAATCAGTGCTCTACCTCCACGACTCTGTTTTCCGAGGCTAGCCCTAAAGCTATTTCGGGGAGAACCAGCTATCTCCGAGTTCGATTGGAATTTCTCCGCTACCCCCACCTCATCCCCGCATTTTTCAACATGCGTGGGTTCGGGCCTCCAGTGCGTGTTACCGCACCTTCACCCTGGACAGGGGTAGATCACCCGGTTTCGGGTCTACGTCCACGTACTATGTCGCCCTATTCAGACTCGCTTTCGCTGCGGCTCCGGCTCTTCACCTTAACCTTGCACGGGAACGTAACTCGCCGGTTCATTCTACAAAAGGCACGCCATCACCCCTAAAACGGGCTCTGACTTTTTGTAAGCACACGGTTTCAGGTTCTATTTCACTCCCCTTCCGGGGTGCTTTTCACCTTTCCCTCACGGTACTGCTTCACTATCGGTCGCTAGGAAGTATTTAGCCTTGGCAGATGGTCCTGCCGGATTCATACGGGGTTTCACGTGCCCCGCACTACTCGGGATCCGTCTCGGAGGGAACAGACTTTCAACTACAGGGCTTTTACCTTCTTTGGCGGGCCTTTCCAGACCTCTTCGCTTAACCGGTTCCTTTGTAACTCCATGTGAGACGTCCCACAACCCCAAAGAGCAAGCTCTCTGGTTTGGGCTTCTCCGCGTTCGCTCGCCGCTACTGACGGAATCACTATTGTTTTCTCTTCCTCAGGGTACTTAGATGTTTCAGTTCCCCTGGTATGCCTCTGCATAACCTATGTATTCAGTTATGAGTAACTGGAAATTACCCCAGCTGGGTTTCCCCATTCGGACACCCCCGGATCAAAGCTTGCTTACAGCTCCCCGAGGCAGTTTCGTTGTTCGCCACGTCCTTCATCGGCTCCTAGCGCCTAGGCATCCTCCGTGTGCTCTTAGTAGCTTAACCAGTTTGCTCCGGTTTTGACTGCTCGTTTCCCTTGTTTTGCTTGCGCAAAGCCAAAAGTCACTCCCATCCAATACCATCGCAAAAGCAATTAAGTACCAATTTATTAAACTTGTTTAACACAAGTTCAGCTAAAAAGGAATGTTCTAATTCGCGTTTGTTTCGTTTCGATATCTAGTTTTCAAAGAACAAGCTCCATGCAAAAGCAAGCTATTTTGAGAGTTTGAGCTCTCAAAACTGAGCAACGAGTGAGTTAAAAGCTTTACGAAGTAAAGCTCGCTTCGGAAGCATGCTTCCTGAAGACTTATATTTGAATGTTTCCGTTGCAGGAAACGATTCTCCATAGAAAGGAGGTGATCCAGCCGCACCTTCCGATACGGCTACCTTGTTACGACTTCACCCCAATCATCTATCCCACCTTCGGCGGCTGGCTCCTTGCGGTTACCCCACCGACTTCGGGTGTTATAAACTCTCGTGGTGTGACGGGCGGTGTGTACAAGACCCGGGAACGTATTCACCGCGGCATGCTGATCCGCGATTACTAGCAATTCCGACTTCATGCAGGCGAGTTGCAGCCTGCAATCCGAACTGAGACCGGCTTTGTTGGGATTGGCTCCATCTCGCGATTTCGCAGCCCGTTGTACCGGCCATTGTAGTACGTGTGTAGCCCAGGTCATAAGGGGCATGATGATTTGACGTCATCCCCACCTTCCTCCGGTTTGTCACCGGCAGTCTATCTAGAGTGCCCACCCGAAGTGCTGGCAACTAAATATAAGGGTTGCGCTCGTTGCGGGACTTAACCCAACATCTCACGACACGAGCTGACGACAACCATGCACCACCTGTCTCCTCTGTCCCGAAGGAAAGGTACATCTCTGTACCGGTCAGAGGGATGTCAAGACCTGGTAAGGTTCTTCGCGTTGCTTCGAATTAAACCACATACTCCACTGCTTGTGCGGGTCCCCGTCAATTCCTTTGAGTTTCAGTCTTGCGACCGTACTCCCCAGGCGGAGTGCTTAATGTGTTAACTTCGGCACCAAGGGTATCGAAACCCCTAACACCTAGCACTCATCGTTTACGGCGTGGACTACCAGGGTATCTAATCCTGTTTGCTCCCCACGCTTTCGCGCCTCAGCGTCAGTTACAGCCCAGAGAGTCGCCTTCGCCACTGGTGTTCCTCCACATATCTACGCATTTCACCGCTACACGTGGAATTCCACTCTCCTCTTCTGCACTCAAGTCACCCAGTTTCCAGTGCGATCCGGGGTTGAGCCCCGGGATTAAACACCAGACTTAAATGACCGCCTGCGCGCGCTTTACGCCCAATAATTCCGGACAACGCTTGCCCCCTACGTATTACCGCGGCTGCTGGCACGTAGTTAGCCGGGGCTTTCTTCTCAGGTACCGTCACCTTGAGAGCAGTTACTCTCCCAAGCGTTCTTCCCTGGCAACAGAGCTTTACGATCCGAAAACCTTCATCACTCACGCGGCATTGCTCCGTCAGGCTTTCGCCCATTGCGGAAGATTCCCTACTGCTGCCTCCCGTAGGAGTCTGGGCCGTGTCTCAGTCCCAGTGTGGCCGATCACCCTCTCAGGTCGGCTACGCATCGTCGCCTTGGTGAGCCGTTACCTCACCAACTAGCTAATGCGCCGCAGGCCCATCCCCAAGTGACAGATTGCTCCGTCTTTCCAGTTTCCTTCAGGCGAAGAAAACAATTATTCGGTATTAGCTACCGTTTCCGGTAGTTGTCCCAAACTTGAGGGCAGGTTGCCTACGTGTTACTCACCCGTCCGCCGCTAACCATCAGAGAAGCAAGCTTCTCTTCAAGTCCGCTCGACTTGCATGTATTAGGCATGCCGCCAGCGTTCGTCCTGAGCCAGGATCAAACTCTCCAATAAAGTATTGAAAAGAGCGATAAGCTCATTTTGAATCTGACGAGATTAAAAATCTCATTTGTGCTCCAGTCGATTCAAGCCAAGGCTTGTTTCCAACTTTTGCGTTCATTCTGCAAGCAGAATGTTCACTCACTCGTTGTTCAGTTTTCAAAGATCAAACCTGTTTCGTTACCGAACGCCGTTCTCTTCAGCAACTCTTATATAATATCATGTCCGAACCAACTTTGCAAGCTCTTTTTTCAAGTTTCTTTCGAAGCTTATTTCATTCGCTTGCCGCACCGTGTAAACTGTGTTTTCTTGACCGGATTAATAATATATCACGTACAGATATTAATTACAACACTTAATTTAATAAAATTCATTTACTACAAATCAACTACCTTTACTGCGTTGCTCTCCTCTATCCCAGTGTAAAGTTTATTATAGCTTAAACGACACTCTCCCCATTCATATATCACCATACAAGTCTAATTGACTTAAACTCATTAGCCTACATCTCCTCTCATATATTTTAGCTTCATTAAGTACGCTCAATTTAGGTTGTCCTTTTATCAAGGTCATGTAAAATTACTGGGGGTACTGTAAGTTGCCACGAGTATAAGTAGAACTATTATAGAAGATACACAAAGAAAGTGATGCACGCATAAAACTATACGTGAACCACTTTCTTGTGTGTTATTACATTATATATAGAAGGAAACTCTTAATGTTGTGCCTGTGCTGATGCTGGAGGCGTCATCGTCATTTGTCCATTACCTGCTTTTTGCATGCCAACTCGCAGCAACGTAATTCCCCACGTAATAATCGAGATCAACAGAAGATGAACCATGTATCCCCCCACTGCTTCTCCACTATAGATCAAACGCATAAATCCCTGTACCCCATTGGAAGCGGGCAGAAAGTTTCCTATATAACGGTAGAATGGCGCCAGCATCTCGGCTGGAATGATATTTCCTGCTGTCATCAACTGGAGCGGAACCATAGCAACATTAAATAGAGGGCCTGCATTACCAAACAGGGCAAAACTCATTTGTGTAAAACAGATACAAGCCAGACTCACCAGCACATGATACAGATACAAAGCGCCGAAGGAGCTCGCAACATCCGTGAACTGAAGAGCTACTGTATCCACAATTAGGGGAACAATCACAGCTATACACAATAACAGCAATTGCCGTCCCCAGAAGATTTCCCATTTGGAATGGGTACGCTTCATGATATTCGACGTAATATTGAACTGAATGTTCATGGTCATCGAAGCAATGTAGGTGATAAAACCCAGAATCATGGGCAGCATCGATGTTGCAAAATCACTCACGCTGTTCGTTTTATTAATTTCAGCCTTCACAGGCCCTTCATTCATCTTCTCCATCGCTTGTCCAATAGCTGCACTCAGTTCATCGCTGTTTATACTGTCATTATTGAGTGTCACTTGAACCTTGGATTCCAGAATCCCTTGACCCATTTGTGCGGTCATTCCGGTCGCGGCATGTTCCACAATGGATTTGGCTACATCCGCATTTCCCTGATTGATATAAAAGGACAAGCTCGCCTCTGTACCTCCTTCAATCTGGTCAGTGAATCCTTCCGGAATAACAATAATCATCGCATAGTTACCTGCATTCATCTGTTGCTCAGCTTCCTCGGCAGATCCCAGAACATTGACATGGAAAGGCGCTAGCGTTTCAATCTGCTTCTGCACCTCTGTTCCCTGTGTCCCATCTTCGTTCACGAGAGCAACTTGAAGTTGATCCACTCTCTCCGTGGCTTGATGATAACCTGTCATCCAGATCACAACAAATAACAGCGGAACAATCAATGCAAAAACCAACCCTATTTTTGTCTGTGGCACTTTAAGAAAATCTTTGAAGCTTTTCATTCGTTCACGACTCCCGTTAGTTAAAATTAAAATAATTGCACTACATATATATATGCACATGCACATATTTGGTCAAAAAAATTTATTTCATCTTTTCATAGATGCGATTCATCACATTCATGAATGCTTCAAGCTCTTCAGGAGAACATTCGGCGAGTGCCTCTTGCTCTTGCTGTTTTGCCTTTGGTGTAAGAACGTTATTCATTTCCAGTCCTTCCGCCGTCAAACAAAGCAAAACCGCTCTGCGGTCCTGTGGATCTTCTTCTCTTGTCACCAGACCTTTGCGAATCAACTTGTCTATAATTTTGCCTACCGTTGTCTGGTCCCGCACTGTTAATTCAGCCAGTTTTTTCTGTGATATATGGCTTCCAGCCTTGCTCAATTCATTCAGAACTGCAAATTGTTCCGGAGTAATATCCTGTTTGCTCAGATTTCTGGTTGTTGTTTTTTTGTATGCCAGATACGTCCGTGACAGAATCAGTCCAAGTGGATTTTCATCCATATTAACAGGCATGCTGTTGCTCCTTTCTCTATATAGTAGCACTACCATCTAATTTGCGTAAGCTCTATATTATTACCATATTTACAATACTGTCAATTTAATTTTTTTCCAAGCAAAAAGAGACCCACCCGTTAGTCAGGCAGCTCTCTCCTCTGGCATCGTCAAACCATACTTACTCGGGCTTGCCACTTGAAGTTTCGGTATCGTCCTTCTTCTTTGTACCTTTACTTTTATAAGGCTTCGGGGCACTTTTTGCCCGGTTTGCAGCGGCTTGCCAACGGTTCCAGCCTTTTTTACCCGTACCACGGCCGGTGCCGCCTTTTCCTTTTGCATTGCTCATGTTATCACTCCAATAATCCTGTATATGCTTAAAAATGACCGTCCTCGGTAACTTATTATGCAACCCAGCCCATCTAATTCACTTCCAGCATTTCTTATTATACCAAAAATCCACGTCTTTACGTCCATTTCCAAAAATCATTGTATTGTTATTCTGTTATGAAAGCGGTATAGTGGACATAATTGAAAGAGGAAGCTGCGTCTTCTTCGGGATTGTTACTGGTAAGCAGGCGATACCCAAACCAAGGCTGTCTATTAGGCCTTAGTTTGGGTTTTTTGTTATTATTACGACCAATTGAGGTGAAACACATATATGATCATCCGTCAGATTTTTAACAACAATGTCATCCGGGCTGAGAACCAGGTTGGTCACGAATTTGTTGTCATTGGCAACGGTCTTGGCTTCAAAAAGAAAAACGGGCAGCCTGTGGATGAGGATAAAATCGAAAAAACCTTTGTGCTGAAATCAGATAAAATACCGCAAAAACTCATTGATCTGATTGGGGAAACATCGGTTGAATATTTGAAGTTAGCAGACGAAATTGTGGGCCATGCCAAAAAGGAAATGGGCGATATTTTTAGTGATAATATCTATATATCATTGATCGATCATATTCAGTTTGCCATTACCCGGTACCGTAAATCCGTCGGGCTGAAGAATTCCCTTTTGTGGCAGATCAAGAAGTTTTACAAGAAGGAATTTGGGATTGGCATGAACGCTGTGGAGCTGATCCAGGAACAATTCGGCATCCAGATGGATGAACATGAGGCCAGCTTTATTGCAATGCATTTTGTAAACGCTCGTCAAGATGCTCAAGGCATGAAACAAACCGTTGAAATCACTGAAGTTATTGATGATATCTTCAACATTGTGACCAACCATCACCACATCGCCCTGGATGAAAATTCATTTAATTATTCCCGGTTTATTACCCATCTTCAATATTTTGTGCAGAGAATGTTGAGTAATGAACAGGAGCAATTTGCTTCAGGAGACAACTTTCTGTATGAGCAGGTGAAGGACAAATATAGCAAGGCATTTGAATGCACCCAATTAATCAATCAGTACCTTGAAGAAAGGTTTGAAAGTGCCATGTCCATTGATGAAAAGGTGTATTTGACGATCCATATTCAACGTGTCACTTCTCGTAACGAGTTGCTGGGCGCGGAATAAAAAAAGCTTGCAAACGATTACGGCGTCAGATATAGTAGGTCTCACAACTTAACGACAAGGATTGTTACTGCTCAAGCAGGCGATACCTAAATGATTGGCAACAGGTCATCTTTCCGATGATCATAGCCATTCGTTTAGGTATTTTTTTGTTTTCAGGCAATCTTAACAACAAAGGAGAATGAACATGGATCATAAAAAAATGGGAGATGACATCGTTCGTCTCGTCGGCGGAGAAGCCAATATCAATGGTCTTGTCCACTGTGCGACCCGGCTGAGATTTGACCTGAAAGATTCGAAAAAGGCCGAACGCGAAACGCTTGAAAAACACGATGGTATTATTACCGTTGTCGAAAGCGGTGGCCAGTTCCAGGTGGTCATCGGTAGTAACGTGGCTCATGTATATGCGGAGATCATGAAAAACCGGGATTTTGAAGGAGATTCCTCCTCATCGGCTGAGTCCACGGGGGAAAAAACCTCGCTATTATCCAAAGTTTTTGAAATTATATCCGGAAGTTTCTCGCCGTTAATCCCGGCTATGGCAGGATCAGGTATGCTAAAAGCTTTGCTGACTGTCCTGACCATGCTCGGATGGATGTCGGATACAAGTGACACATACTTGATTTTATCCGCTGCCGGCAACGCTGTATTTTATTTCTTGCCCATCTTCCTTGGCATCACACTGGGTATGAAGCTGAAAGCCAATCCTTATGTAGCTGGCGTAATTGGTGCCGCTCTGATGGAACCGAGCTTCACCGGGCTGATGGATAAGGGCTCAGATGTATCGTTCCTGGGTATACCGGTTGTCATGATGAATTATTCAGCCAGCGTATTCCCAATCTTCATATCGATTAGTATCTATGCTGTTCTTGATAAGTTACTCAAAAAAATCATTTTGAAAGACCTGCAATTGTTCCTTGTACCGATGATTGCTTTGATGATTATGGTTCCTTTGTCTGCAATGGCCTTCGGACCATTCGGCACCACGGTAGGGGACTGGATCTCCTCCGGCGTAACTTGGCTCATTGGCGTCAGCGGCATTTTGTCAGGCATTGTACTGGGTGGATTCATGACCTTCATGGTTGTCTTTGGACTCCACTGGGGCTTCACTCCAATCACGATACAGAATATCGGGGTTGGCGGCGATCCGATTGAAGCCATGGCTGCTGCAGCTGTATTTGCACAAATCGGTGTAGCCTTCGGTATTTTCCTGAAAGCCAAAAAGAATAAAACCCTGCGAACCCTTGCTGGCTCGACCAGCCTTACCGGTTTACTTGCAGGAGTAACTGAACCAATCGTATACGGTCTGATCTTGCGTTATAAACGTGTAATTCCTATCGTAGTCATCGCAGGTGCGATCGGCGGTGCCATTAATGGTCACTTTGGTGTTAAAATGACTGCTTATGTGTTCCATAATATATTTGCCATTCCCGTCTATACACCAACAGTTGTCTACGTAATTGCGATTGCCTGCTCCTTTGCGGTAGCAGCGGTATTAACCGTGATGTTTGGTTATGAAAGCAAAACGAAAGACACAGCTTCCGAGAATAATGAATCTATCTCCAGCACATCGGCTGAAAGTACGCCGGCAGAACTTCCTGTCATACCTGAGACCAAAACAACGGAGATCAAGAAAGAACAAATTTATAGCCCACTTACAGGTAAAGCCGTAGCACTGAGTACTATTAATGACCCCGCCTTTTCGACTGGTGCTATGGGCAAAGGTTTGGCGATTGTCCCTGAGATTGGTGAAGTTGTCGCTCCGGTAGACGGTGTTGTCACTTCCCTCTTCCCGACTGGACATGCCATTGGTTTAACAACCAATGCAGGTACGGAGATTCTGATTCATATTGGCATCAACACAGTAGCGCTGAAAGGAAAATACTTCTCTCCTGTCGTTCAGGAAGGGGATATCGTCAGACAGGGCGATCTGTTGATCCAGTTTGACATCGATAAGATCAAAGAAGCCGGATACGAAACCGTAACCCCTGTCATTGTAACCCTAACGCAGCAAGAAGTGGATGTGTTCGAAACGAATCAAGAGCAGGTACAGAAAAATGATGTCCTGCTGACTCTTGTTGTCTGACACAACTTATCTTATACGAATTCAACTTAGGAGGAACTAACCATGAAACATACTCAACTGAAACCATTTCCTAAAGATTTCTTCTGGGGAGGTTCAACCTCTGCCTATCAGATTGAGGGAGCCTGGAATGAAGATGGCAAAGGCCCTTCTGTCATCGACATGGGCAATCACGTGGAAAGTGTAACCGACTTCAAGGTAACCAGTGATCACTATCACATGTACAAAGAAGATGTGGCGTTGCTGGCTGAAATGGGCTTCAAAGCCTACCGTTTCTCCATCGCATGGACACGCATCTATCCGCAAGGAGCGGGTGAAGTGAATCCGAAGGGACTCGCCTTTTACGATTCTCTCATTAATGAGTTAATTAAATACGGTATTGAACCCATAGTGACGATGTATCACTTCGATCTTCCTTACGCCCTTGAAGAAAAAGGTGGCTGGTCCAACCGTGCAACGATTGATGCTTTTGAACAATATGCCAAGACCCTTTATGAGAACTACGGAGATCGGGTTAAATATTGGCTGACCATCAACGAACAAAATATGTTGATCCTGCATCCCGGCTCTCTGGGTACACTGGATACAACACTTGTTGATCCGCAAAAAACACTGTATCAGCAAAATCACCACATGCTGGTTGCTCAAGCTAAAGCCATGGTGCTATGTCATGAAATGCTGCCTGAAGCCAAAATTGGCCCAGCCCCTAATATCGGTGTAATTTACCCGGCGAGCTCCAAACCAGAAGACACACTCGCGGCTGATAACTATGCTGCCATTCGTAACTGGCTCTATCTCGATATGGCGGTATATGGACGTTATAATCATATTGCCTGGAGTTATCTCGAAGAGAAAGGATATACGCCTGTCATTGAAGACGGAGATATGGACATCCTGGCGCAAGGAAATCCTGACTTTATTGCGTTTAACTATTACACTTCCCAGACGGTTGGTGAAAGTCTGAACGATGGTAATGACTTCTCTCATACAGGAGACCAGCATGAAATTGTGGGTGAACCAGGCGCATATAGAGGATCTGTGAATCCCAATCTGCAAAAAACGGAGTTTGGTTGGGAAATTGATCCGGTGGGCTTCCGCTCTACCCTGCGTCAGATCTACTCCCGTTATCATCTGCCATTGATTGTTACGGAAAACGGTCTGGGTGCATTTGATAAACTGGAGGAAGGCGACGTGGTTAACGATCCATATCGTATTGAATTTTTCAATAAACATATCGAACAGATTCAACTGGCAATTACGGACGGCGTGGATGTATTTGGCTTCTGCCCTTGGTCTGCGATCGATCTGGTCAGCACACATCAAGGGTCGAGCAAACGTTATGGATTCATCTATGTGGATCGTGAGGAATTTGATATCAAGGAATTGAGACGTATCCGCAAACAGAGTTTCCACTGGTATCAAAAACTGATTGAAACGAATGGAGAAATTCGTTAATACCGTACTCCTTTAATATCATAAAAAAAACAGTCGACCACACGTTAGGTGTGATCGACTGTTTTTTTGTGTTAATGTACTTCATTTCCAATTATAAAATTACATTTCAGCCTTCGGTTGTTTTACCGCTTTGGCCCCTCTGAGTACCCGTAGGGATAACAGGAAACAGATCGCCAGAACGGCAGCTGCCGAAACGTAAGGATAGTTAATATTCACATCGAACAATGCTCCAGCTACGATCGGGCCTGCGATATTCCCCAAACTGGTATACGCCGAGTTCAATCCGGCCACAAAGCCCTGTTGTTCTTGTGCCAGTTTAGACATCTGTGTACTGATCGCCGGACGTAAAATATCCATACCCAGAAAGACGATAAACGTTACGACAAGAATCATCCAGTACGTACTTACAAACAAGGTCAACAGTACAAATACGGCTACAAATAACAGACAGACTGAAATGACCATCTTTTCACCAAACCGATTGAGCAACCAACCGATCAGGGATACTTGCACAACCGCACCCGCGATGGAACCAAATGTAATGATAAATGCAATGTCTTTGGTCGTGAAGCCAAATTTGTGATCCACAAATAGTGAAAATACCGTCTCATAGTTCGCCAGACCAAATGCCATAACAAACACGATAATCAAGCTGAAAAAGTACGGTTCACGATATGAATTGAGCAATTGGGATACCATACCCGGAGCTTTGACCTTCTCTGCGCCAGCTACAGGTTTAGTTTGCTCTCCTGTGCTTCGCGTGGATTCAGGCAAAATAATCAATGTGATAATCGATGCCAGCAACCCGGCAACCCCTGCGGCGTAGAACGGAATTCGAATGCCAAAGTCAGCAATGTATCCACCAATTCCCGGTCCGATGATAAATCCGGTTGTAATGGCTGCATTAATCAATCCCATACCTTTGCCGCGTTCTTCCTCTGTTGTAATATCTGCGGTGTAAGCCATAACCGCCGGGAAGATCATCGCCGCACCAATACCACCAAGCATCCGGGCCGCGAAGAGCAAGACTGGTGCATTGACCGCACCAAACATAAACTCCGATACGGCAAAGATCAGCATGCCGCCAACGATAATTTTTTTACGTCCCCATGTATCCGACCATCGACCCGCAAGCGGGGAGAACAGAAACTGGGTGAAGGAGAATGCCGCTACCAGCAATCCAACCGTGAATCCGGTGATTTGCAGTAGATCCATATACGCAGGCATGATCGGCACAACCAGACCAATACCCGTAAAAACAAGAAAAATATTAAACATTAACAGCAGCAGTGCGCCCCTGTTCCGTGTAAGTAATGCCATGATTCCATCCTCCGTAGTTGTCAAAATGTTGCTTAAGCTTTATCCTTTGCAATCCCATGTAAGAATACACTGGCGGCCTGGCGGTATAACGCAAGAGCCTGATCAGGCTCCATCCCCCGTGACATCTGACTAAGACCAATAATGGTACTTTCCAATATCAGTGCGAGATTATCTACATTGTCTGCTTTGAACTCACCACTCTCAATGCCTTGCTCTATCATTTGTTTATTAAATTGAATATGCCGCTCAAACATTAAGGAGATCCGCTCCTCAATATCATTTTCTTTCTTTTCCCCTGTGAAGAACTCATCAGCCGCCTTCGTCAGGGGGTGATTCATATCGTCCAGAACTAATTGCTCCGCCAAACCATAAATCTTCTCCGTGGAGGTGTGATAGAGATGTTCTTTGGCCGCCCAGCTCTCTTCCCACTCTCGGTCCCATTCATCGATTAGATAGAGGAACAGACCTTCTTTACTTTTAAAATGGTAATATATATTGCCTTTGCTGCTGCCCGTCGCAGCTACAATATCCTCAATGGATGTTGCTTTATAACCTTTTTGTACAAAAAGGGCTTTGGAAGCATCCGCAAGTTTCTTCTTGGTCTGCTCGGTTTGAAGTTGCTTTTTATTCATATTCATTCCATTTCACTCCGTCCCATCCATACTGAACATTCGTTCTGTATTTTAACAGATGCACCCAATATAAGCAATCAAAAAAAGGAGAGTAGCACATCAGCCAACTCTCCTTTTTTGATTTATTTTATGTTATTTTCTTACCTTTACCATGCAGTATTTTCAATTGGCCATTCTCAGAAGCAACTTGATATGTAACCTTATACTTCGTGGTTACATATTCGCCATCCCTGCGTTCATCGGCTGTAATCACTGCAGTCACTTCCATCCCGTCATTGCCCTTGTCTATAGAGGAGACCTCTCCAATCGTCACATAACTGGTATTCAGGTAACCCTCACGAAATTTGGCATAACTTGTGCCACTCTGCCATTCACTTCCGAGCATAGCATAAGCTGTAACATAGTCACCTAGATTCAGACTGTTGTAAAACTCGGTCACCGCCCATTCTGCTTTCGCTGAAGCAGAGGTCGATCCCGATCCATTACCACCAGCCGTCTGAACCGCCGTTGTGCTGGATGGTTTCTTGGACCAGGCTTGCACTTGCTTCAGCACGGTAGTGATTGGGATACTGAACCCGATCCCACCCTCCTGCTCCACAACGGCTGAGTTAATACCAAGTACTTCGCCCGTCTCTGCGTTGATTAGTGGTCCACCACTGTTGCCATGGGTAATCGGCGCCGAGATCTGATACAGATTGCTGTAAATGTAAGGCGCAATTTCGAAGCTGCGTCCAACACCGCTGATAATGCCTGTAGTTACCGTGTTCTCTAATCCCAGCGGGCTCCCCAGAGCTAGGATTTCATCTCCAGTCTCGGCTTTAGATTTGGCGATAGCCAGCGGTTTCAACTTTTTCAGATCAGGTACTCGAACAACAGCAATATCTGTTTCTTCCCCGATTCCAATTACGGTTCCTTTGTATTCCTCATGATTCAGAGTACGTATCGTCACTTCCTCCGAACCTTCTACCACATGAGCATTGGTTACAACATCTCCCTGATCATTATAGAGAAAACCGGAGCCTAGCCCGCTGCTACTCTCGATCGTAACCACTTTCTTCTGACTCTCTTCAATAATCTGTTTACGTGTTTTCTTCACGGCTGTCTTGGAGGACGGTTTGGATGCTGCGTTTTCTGTTTCTTTCGCATTAACAACTGCCAATCTCGGTTCAGCCTGCAACTGATCTGCTGTATAACTGTGAATCCAGAACACGCCTCCTGCTCCGGCTCCTATAATGATTGCACTGGATATAATGGTGCTCCATATTCGTTTGCCCATTCCGACCTGTCCTCCTATTCCAGATACCACGTTGCATTCACAACAGATACTTCTGCTTCTTGGTATACACCATAATAATACGTCTCAAAAAATCCTTCTTCACCCACTTCAAGCCAGCTTGGATACACATCCACATAGGTTTGCCCTAGATAAGTGCCGTCTGTACCATATATATCTACCATAACGGTGACGGAAGAGATCGGCCGAGTTGCATTGTTAATGATTGAACCGCTAATATACAGGTCACCATACATATCAAGCGTTGCTTCGACATTCACAATGCTCACTGCCGACGTTCGATTCTTCAGATCTTCTTCTGCTGCCTGCTGTTCGGCAAGTTGAATTCGTTCGGCTTCCGCTTTTTCGAAATTCTTCTTCTCACTTAGCACTCGATCACGATACGCTGTCAGTTTGTCATCCTCCGGCGCATAAGACAGCCCTTGATCGACCGTTTGCAATGCCGCTGTAAAATCCTTTGTCTTGACTTGCTGCTCAGCCTGCTTATAGCTAATCCCTGCCAGCTTATCAACAATTTGCTTCTCTACTGCTTCGGCTTCCTTACCCTTCAGATTCGATATCGTATCCAGCTTCTCAGCCAGTGCCTCTACTGTCGTCAAACTATCGATTTCTTTCTTCACCTTCAGCACAGCCAGCGTAACCTTCCTATTACTTAATGTGGCACGCACTTTGGTGAAAACAGGCTCTTCTCGCTCTTTCAGTACTTTCGCTACTGTCTGAATGGATTTGTCTCCTTCTGAGAGTTTTCCTGTTTTCAGACTTGTGGCAGCCTCATTCAACTGATTCATCAGATTGAACGCTTTCGCCGTAATTTGACGATCCTGTATAAGTGCATCATAGTTTGGTCGTTTCACTAGAGCGGTGTCTAGCAGTTGAAGAGCCTCTTTATATTTCCCCTCTAGTGCAGCTTGTTCCGCCTGTTGATGCAGAGACTTCACCTCCGCATTAATACCCATCTCCTGCTTGTAGTAGAACGTTAGTAAAGCCCCCATCACGGCTGCCAGTAACAGTGGAATGATCCAACTAAATGCGCGGCCTTGACTGGTATTGCCCTGTCTGAGTGCAGGCTGTTGCTGCCGGGATAATAATTCGGCTGTTTCTCCTGTTCTTTTTTCCAAACCCACTGCTGTTTCCGCCCAGATCTGTTCCTCTGTGGAGCTTGCATCTTTCAGTTTTGTGTTACACTTTCTGCACGTACTATCCCCAGGACTACTTTTGGTCCCACATATGTGACAATACATCCTAATCCCTCCATCAAAAAGAAACGTATGTATACTTACCTTCTAACTTTCTAGTACATGAGCTATAGCATCTTTCGGTACAAAACGTCAACATGAATCGACACTTATCATATAGCAAAAAGGTAAATTACACCATATGTTATCCGGATAAATTCGGTGCGTGTTTTCCATAAACGAAGAAGGAGATATCGACACGCGGTATCTCTCCTGTTCAGCCCTGCTGTCCTGCGCGCACCCGGATGTTGCCCAGTTCGTTGGCATTGATCGCAAATGCGTTACCGCCCTGTCCAACCGATGCTTTGGCTGACTGTCGTCCCTTTTTAAAAAGCTCGGGTTATCCTATTCATGTCCATGTACATGGGGATGTGTGAATGCATACCTCAGATAATAAATGGATGCAGAAAAGAAGCAAAAAAACCTTCCTAATATTAGGAAGGTTCTACTAATTTTCATTTTGTCACTCCGAAGGAAAAGCACTTAGATCCATATAGGAGACTTCCCACAGATGATCATCCAGATCCTGAAAACTCCATCCATACATGAATCCATGATCCTGTGGTTCGTTGGATGGCTTCCCTCCTGCATCGAGGGCAGCTTGTACAATCACATCTACCTGCTCACGGCTATCTACAGACAGGGCAACGATGACTTCGGTTGTATCGGCAGCATTGGAGATTTTTTTCGAGATGAAGGATTGGAAACGTTCCTCCACCAGAAGCATGGCGTAAATATTTTCCCCGATGATCATACAAGTAGCAGACTCGTCCGTAAAATTGGCGTCAAACTCAAATCCCACCTTGGTAAAAAATTCAACGGATTTCTTCAAATCTTGGACAGGTAAATTGACAAAAATCTGCTTAGCACGAATAGCCACCATGGATCACCTCGAACTCATAGAATACATTCCACCTCAAAATAACACCTCGCGTATACGCTGTCAATTGAATATAATGGAGACATTCCAACTTGTGAGGTGACACGGATGTTGCTCCGTATTGTTCGAAGTAAGTAGTCGTCGGGCTGGGTCAAAACGCGTACCAGCTATCAAGGGATACGTCTGTCCATTTGATCCCATTCGACAATTTACAATAGAACGATATGCACAACTCTCTTATCCTGTTCAAACAAACTCACATTGGAGGAAATGAAAATGAAAAACAACATAGATTATGCTGACTTTTATGAACGCGTAGGCCGGACGAATGGCTGGAACTTCAGCTCCATGAACGTTGTCTCGGAGAAGATCGGATGGAATTTCTATGAGGAAGTTGTTCGCCATACACGATCGTCCGATCTGTTACTCGATATTGGAACAGGTGGTGGAGAAGCTGTTCTGACCATTGCAGAAGAAGCCTTGTTATTGGTAGGAATTGATCTCGCTCAAGGAATGATTGAAACTGCACAACAGAATCTCCTGGCTGCGGAGACTCATTCCGCGGGAACTCATTCCAATGTACGCTTTCTTCAAATGGACGCAGAAAAACTGGATTTTCCTGATTTTTTCTTTAATGTGGTATCTTCCAGACACTCCGACTTCTCTGCCTCAGAAGTATTCAGGGTACTTGATACGGGTGGAATATTTCTAACTCAGCAGGTCAGCGAACACGATAAATCCAACATTTCAGAAGTTTTCGGCCGTGGACAAAGCCTCGGCATTCAACCTGGTACTTTGATGGAACATTACAAGCATGAACTTCACGAAGCTGGATTTCATGACATTCAGGCCCGTGAATATGATGCGATTGAGTATTACGCCACACCTGATGATTTGCTGTTTCTGCTCACCCATGCACCGATCATTCCCGGTTTTGGAGAAACAGCCTCTGACCTTGAGCGATTCCAGCAGTTTGTGGAAACATATCGATGCGATCAAGGCATTCGTACCAACTCGGCCCGTTTTATGCTAACTGCCCGGAAATAAGCAGAAGTCCACAAATAAATAATGTCCAAGGCTATCCCTTCGTATGAAATGGGGATAGCCTTTTTATACATTTATTTTTTATTCCGGAGAGCTAATTCTTTAGGTGAAAAGGTATGGATGGAGTTTTTATTTTTTAGCCACGTATTTCCTTTTACGATGAAGATATAGACTGCGATGGCAAAATAAATCACACCCACGATCCAGTCTGTTACGGTTATTAACTGATACTCATGCACGTAGCGGATATACCAGATCCCAATTGGCAAATGTAGAAATATCGCGGTAAACAGACCTGGATTATAGATGGTTTTTGCTTTTACGTTCAAGACAAGTCCATGGAAAACAATCTGGAAAAAGCCCATCAAAACAGGAGCCAGCCCCAGCCACACTACCGATGGGAACACAACAGGGATCAAGTAAAAGAGATAAGCAATAAAGACATTAATTATCATTGCAGACTGTTTATTTAGCGGATATCTCTCTGGTGAATCACTTTTAAATAAGACCGTATTAAATACGCCTGGAAAGTAACCCGGCCAACGATACTCTTCAAACTGATGAAGGAGGATTGCTACGAAGCTGAACCATAAAATACTGTTGATTCGCGGAATCGTTTCCCAATCCACTGCAACATAAATACATACAAGAAGTCCAATGACCAATCCTAAGTCCTGCCAGTATTTTCTGAGCACATTCATTCCAATCGCCTCAATTCAAGGTTTTTAATGAAAGTATCTGTCAAAGAGCAAGTCAATTTGTTCCTCTATAGGTGCAATCTTCACGGAAGCTCCGGATTCAAGAATCGGACTCATAAGTGCCGGGAGAAAAAGCGCTCCAAAAATCTGTACCGTCATTGTCATCAGTTTCTCGGGCTGTTGTTCGTCCGTTATTTCTTTTAGAACACTCTTAATCTTCGGAAAACCGAGTAAGTTTAAAAAGGCCCCATATTCATGTTGGGATGCGAAAACAGTCTTACCCATGAGGATAATTCTGGAGAGCAACTCTGGATATTCGAGGATAACGTGCAAATAATCCAGTAAAAATCGCTTTAATCTAACTCGTGCTGGTAATGAATGGTCATCAAGTATACCAAAGGTATACTCAAAGCTGTTCAATATCAACTTCACGGAATCGTTGATCAAGTTTTCTTTGGAACCAAAATAATAATTAACTAATGCAACATTTGTGCTTGAGGCTTCTGCAATTTTTTTTATCGTTATACCTTCAAAACCTTCTCTCTTGGTTAAATCCAGTGTGGCACGCAAAATCTTCTCTTTGGTTTCCACTTTTTTGTCAGTTTCCATAGTATCCTCCCCGTATTTTTGTCTGAAATAAACGATGAGCATGTATTTGAGCGTCAATTTAAATATTTTTAAATAACGATTTAAACGTCATTTAAAATGTTGTTTAAACTTATTATATCCATTATTTCTCTTATTGCAAGTCTGGTTTTGACGTCAATGGCGGACTCAGCGCAGAGGTATTACTGGACAACAAAAAAACTCATACCCTGATTCTGTGTGAATAATAGTTGCTACACTACCATTCACACAAGTAGAATCAGTCCTGAGTTAATCACATCTCAGTATAATGAATTCTTCAACCAGCTTTTAAATAACTGTAAACTGTTGGTTTACTGTTCCTTCAATTTAAGCTTCTCCAAGAACGGCTTCAAACGATCCACCACATAATGGCTGCCGCCGCGGCCGTTAACTTCCTCGATCACCGCTGCCACCAGAAAAGATGGTGATTCAGTATCAAAGGTGACGAAGAAGCCATTCTCCAACCCTTGCTGACCCTTCTTCGCTTTCAGTTCGGCCGTGCCGGTCTTACCTGCAAGACTGCCAGCAACAGAGCTCAATGTGTGTGCAGTACCGCCTTGGCGAGATACGACTTCTCTCAAAGCGTCTTTGACCGAATTTGCCACATCAGGTGTAATGATCACCTCAAGGTCAGATGTTTCTTTGCCAACAATCAGAACAGGCTTCACCAGCTTTCCTTCATTCACAAACGGCGTAAAGGCAGCAGCGAGATGAATTGGCGACATTAACATTTCACCCTGTCCATAGGATGTGTCAGCCAGTAGCACCTCGGAGGAAAGGTCTTTGTGAGCCTCATTCGCATATTGACTTGGCTTCAGGTACAGTTCATCCAACCCGAAATTGTCACCAAACCCAAACTTTTGAATTCCATCGATGAACTTTGCACTGCCCATTTCGGTGGCTTCCATCGCAAAATAAATATTATCGGAATACACCAAGGCATCGACCATATTGACAGGGCTCAGGCTCTTCACCCGTTTGACGTAATATCCGCCCCAACTGTCATCCTTACGCCACTGCAAACCGGAAATCTCATGAGTTTTGTCTGCTGTCGTTACCTTCTCCATTAGGCCTGCCGCCGCAGTTATCGCTTTGAAGGTTGATCCTGGTGCATATCGTGTAGTAACTCTATTGATAAAAGGAAGCTTCTCATTCGCCGAGTAAGCATCCCACTCTGCCTGTGTAAGTCCTGTAACCATCTTGTTCGGGTTATAGGAAGGTGCGCTCACCAACGCCAGCAAGTTGCCGTCCGTCGGATTCATCAGAACCATCGCACCGGCGTCTCCTCCACTGGACAATGTCTGATACAATTTCTTCTGTTGTTTGGAGCTAATCGTCAGTTGAACATTCTGTCCATCTACAGCATCCTTACGAATAAGCTCAGAACGGGAGTTGCCGGTTTCATCCGTAATTTCAATCAAACCACCACGTTCACCACGCAGCTGTTTCTCCATGGACTGCTCTAAACCCGCTTTGCCAATCCAATCCTCTGCGCGATAATAGCCTTCTGTATCCTTATCCAGATCTTCTTTGGTGGCTTTGCGCACGTAACCAATCAGGTGTGCAGCCGCATCACCGAGTGGATAATAACGGATTTCCTTACTCTGCATCGTAACCCCGCTTAAAGATTCTGGCACGTCAAACTCCTCCGTTGAACCAATCGGGACAAAGTACTCCGGCTTCACCCATGTCTGCGCAAGCGCCTTTTGAATGGCATCTTCCGAAACCTGATAATGACTTGCGATTCGTGTAATCATCTGGTCCGGGTTATCACCAAGTTTCTCAGGTACAATGCCCCATTCGTTCATCGTGCCCTTGGTAGCCAGTGGCAAGCCATCACGATCTACAATGTCTCCACGATCCGGGAACAGTGTCCTCACTCGCACCTTACTGCCCTTTACCATGTCATTCAGGATCAACGATGGCTGCCAGTTAATTTGCCAGTTTTTGCCCCCATCCTCAAGCTCCTGCCGAACCAGTTTCAATGTATGCGTCTCACTGACTTCTCCCAAAAAAGTTGTCAGTTGCAGGTTGTAATCCACCTCATACGTATCCGGGTTTTGTTTCTCTGCATCGGTCTTACTGCCATCGGAAGCCGTTTGGGCAACATCCACAGGCTTAATCTCCGCCTTGACGGTGGATACTTCCATGCCCGAATAGATCGCATTGTATTTTTCAACAAATTGTTCCTTGTCCATGCCGGACTCTTGCAACGAAGCAGACGTCATCAAGGTATATAGCTGGTCAAACTCTTTTTTTTGCAGATGCTCTATGTACTGATTCACGGTAGTCTGGGGCTTGGCTTCTGCTTCTTTGTTATTCTGCATGTATAGATACATTCCGATTCCACCTGCAAACAAGATGGGCAGCAGTCCGTACATTAATTTACGTTTGGATTTCATGGTTACATCACCTCTAATATACACTATAGATTTCCAGCGCCATTTAAACAATGAAACAAATCTGACGAATTTATCATTAAAAATAGCCGAAAGCTCACATAATATGTTTAAATAAGGATAGTGAGATTACATACTAAAGCTTTTTTGCTATGCAAAAGGCTGAAAAGGAGCCCGATGATGGAAATCAGCTATTTTTTACTCCCCAAAGCCGAAGTGGCCTATATCAAGTCTACCGCTTCCATGAAAGATGCTATTGAGCAATTGGAATCGCACCACTACACCGCCATTCCCGTGATTGACCAGGATGGAAAATATGTTGCTACCCTGTCCGAAGGCGATTTGTTATGGAAAATGCGAAATACACCCGGATTGACTTTTGATACGATGGATCAGGTTCAAGTCCATGAGATTAACAATCGGGTATATAATGAATGTGTATTCATTGAGGCTGAAATGGAGGATATGCTGACACTTGCAGCTGACCAAAATTTTGTGCCCGTGGTGGATGTCGATCGTGTCTTCCTCGGTATTATCCGTCGTAAGGATATTATTGAATACTATACGCGTAACATTTCGGATTAGATGAAGTCGAACATTCCGTAATAATCGAAAGGGTACTCCTATGGTCATGTTTGGCCAAACCGGGGTACCCTTTTTGTTTCATGGTATGGTCGGAATCACGCTACGTACGCTTGGCACGCTCTTTCTTATAATAACTCAACACGTCCTTCGGGCTGCCCTGGAATGCACGCTCTTTGCCGAACTCATACGCCTGGTGCAAATACGAATATGCCTCGTCATGCTGTTCAAGTCTCATGCAGATCATGCCGAGATCGATCAATGGACTCGTATTGTTATCCGTACTCCGCGTATGTAACGATATCTCAGCCCACGGCTTCGCCAGTTCATATTGGTTCAGATCCATATGTGCATTCGCGTGGCAGGACGCGATCCAGCTTGCAATTTCCCATTCCATCTTTGGCTCCGGCAACATGCCCCATGCCTGATCATAATAGATGAGGGCTTGTTCATGCTGCTGCGTCTCGTCCAGTACATTACCGGCTTCTACGGTCTCAATAATTTGTCGCTCCAGTTCGGCATGTTCCGGTGTCAGCTCTTTCATTGCACCGTCTCCTCCTCCAGGATGAAATACCACTCCAGAAAAGCATTGAAATCAGCCCACTGCGGTTTGCTCTCGCCATTAAGAAACCGTTCGATGGACTCCCCCAATTCCACCAGCACCACTTCTCCCGTCCGACGGTTGTAGAAAAATCCACCTTCACCTTCAAAACTATCTAGTGGAATATATGCCTCAGGGAGCCCCAATGTGAGCTGTGCTACATTCACATCTTCCATATATACGGTGTTCTCCATAAACCAACAGATCTGATACAACTCCTGATGCCTGCTATAAAAAGTCGGTCCATCCTCTGCATGTAGATAAAATTGTGCAAAATCCGACTGAAAATCAATCTCAAGCTTCCGTAATGCTTCTTCGTATGCTGCCGGAACATCTTCATGCCACCAACCTTGTTCCTGGCAATGATCAATCACTTTATGGGATAACATCGTAGACCTCCTATTTCAATTTTGCTCACAGTGATTTTACGGGTATCCAGACTTGGGGAGGTGCTCCATGACCTCTGTACACTTCAAGTTCCGGAATCCCTGCATGCTTATATGAAGTGGAAGGAAACCACGCTGTCATAATATGGTGCCACAACCGTTGTATCGCCTCCGGCTTTAATTCATCCGCTTCAAATACAACCCAATTGGACGCGGGGAGTTGGATAGGCACCAAACCTTCAGGCACTTCACCTGAGTAAGAGGTAGCAATCCAATACTCCATTTGATTGTCCTTCAGCTCTCTCTGATCTACGCAGATGCCCACCAGACCGGGAATAGCTCCGTTATTTAACCCGTTTAAACGTTCCTCAATGCCGTCTGCCAAAGCATCCTGCCACATCTTTGGGATTTCCCTTAAATTCTCTCCATCCACACAAGAGAACGTTCGTTTGATGCCCACAAAGGTAAGAGACTGCTGTTCGATCACATGTTCATTCACATTCATTCGATGGACTCCTCTCTGAGAGCGATATGGGGCACAGTTCTCCATGACCCATCCATGAAAACATTGTTCCCTACATGATATATACCTCCGATATGTCCTACAGTTACTGTATCAAAAGAGTAGGTAGATTGGAAATAGTGCCAGTACCCCTGTTCATATGAAAAGAAAACTTACTTACCACTCGTTCCTGCCCGATGTTGGGAGATGGACATACTGGGTTCTTCCCGTCCTTCACTTCCTTATTCTGATGCAACTTTCTTCTTACTCGTTCGTCTAACTACTGACCAACAACGAAGGAGATGACTATGCGAATATCTTGCAGCCCCGGTTTTCCTGGAAGCATGATCGGATCAATTGATCTTCAGCCATCAAAGTATTACAGCGCACCTTCTATGAACAGTAAGATCACTGATCATGTTGACCCCGAACTCATTACCATTCCCTATGTGGAAGATCCGAATTTCGGATCACACTTTGACGCCATGAAGGTCATGAACGGAACTTATAGAGATGAAATGCATGTGAGCTACGATGTGGAGTTTACGATTGATGTAGATAAAAAAGGCTATATTACGCAATTTGAACATACGTTCCAGCTGGAACGTTATCTGGATCTAGTTCGCACACATTCCTATAAAGTAATCAAGACAAACTGGCGTGGACAAACATTTCATGTGATGACATACAGTTACCTGGAGGAAGTCATTCATCCGAAGAATGTTCTTTTTAAATGTAACAATGCCCAAGATGTCTTCGTCGTGGCTGAACTCATACCTCATCGTGTTGGTGGCATTGTGGAACAGCCCAATAATCTTTATCTTCATTTCCGTGCATTAATCTCGGCACGGGATGATCTGTACCCATTAGATTATATGTGTGAGCCTGATTTCGACCTGAGTCTCGACTAAAGAGTGAATACATATGTAGAAAGAGCATAGGCTGTCCCGTATCAGTGGGGCTGGCCTGTGCTCTTTTTTTCCACAAATGAACCACCGGTTCTACTCATTCAAACACTCCCCTCCGCACACTCGACCTTGTGCTCACTATGTCTGGCTCTAAGCAAAACCAACTGTAATGTCGATGAATATACCATAATGCTGAACATGCATATGTTCTTCGTACGTCCAGAATTGAGAGGGGTTGGAAACATGGTTTATCCGAAACATAAAATGCATTCGCTGTTCGCTCTACCCTTGGCAGGCCTGCTGTTTCTATTATGGGGTGCTCAAGCGGCACATGCGGAACAGGTCGACAGTTTGTTACCTGAGCGCAGTCAGCAGGAGATTGTCCAGAAGTGGAATCAGTGGATGAATGTCAATGATACATCTCCCCTATATACAAAGACACCTTCGACAAGTGCTCCCTACTCTGCTGGTGTGGTAAGTGACGCCTATCTGGAACAAGGGCTGAACGCAGCCAATTTTTATCGTTTTATCACGGGGCTACAGGGCGATCTTGTGCTTGACCCGACATTGAATCGTCAAGCCCAGCATGGGGCTGTTGTGGTCTCCACAGGTGGTTACCTATCCCATTATCCAGAGCAGCCAGGAGATATGCCAAAGGATTTCTTTGACACAGGTTCAAAGTCTGCCAGCAGCTCCAATCTTTACGTTACCAGCAGTGTCAAGAATAACGTCCTGACAAAAAGCATTCAGGCCTACATGAATGATTCAGATGCCTCCAATATTGATCGACTGGGTCACCGGCGCTGGATTTTGAGCCCACAACTACAACGAATCGGTTTTGGACTTGCCACTCGTAGTGAATCAGGCAAGACATATGATCAGTACTATAGTGCCATGCAGGTATTTGATAAAAGCAGAACTGGGGGAACTTCGTTCAATTACAGTCTGTTCCCGAATCAAGGCGCTTTTCCAATCGAAGCCTTTGGCAGCACACAGGCCTGGTCTGTTCAACTTAATACAGATGTATTTGCGAAGCCATCACTGTCTGAGGTACAGGTCGAGATGACTCGGACTTCCGATCAACGTACGTGGACCTTTAACGCCAAGTATCAGAACAGCGGCTTTCCAACCGGTTATTACAACGTGGACCCTGCGGATAAACAATGGTTTAATCAAGCGTATTTCAATGTAGAGACAGGTGGATATGGATATGGCTACGCCATCATCTTCCGTCCCGACGATGTGCAATTGTTAAAAAACGGCGATACGTTCAACATTCAAATTACAGGTCTGCAAAAGAAGAACGGTACAGCGGCGGAAATCTCATACTCCACGCGTTTCTTCCATGTGGACGGTGTACAAGATACAACTCTTACTCGTATAACACCAGGACAACCAAACCTGAACGTTCGAACTGGAGAACAGATTGATCTGCCTTCGATCACTGCCGTGAATGATAACGGAACATCCTATGTTCCACAATCTAACGTCTCCTTCACCACGACGTCAGATCGCATCGCCATCAAGGATGGTAAAATCATTGGACTTCAGGCTGGTAAAGCCGAAATTCGGATTCGTTTTGAAGGGAAAGAAGCAGTTGTCTCTGTTACGGTAACGGGAATTCCCCAATTAACTGATATCCGCACACATTGGGCAAAAGATGCCATTCAATGGGCCGTTCAACAGGAGATGGTCAGTGGATACGAGGATGACACGTTCAAACCCAATAATCAGGTAAGTGAAGCCGAATTCCTCTCCATGTTGTTCAAGCTGTATGCGAATTCCCATGTCATTCAGAGCATCGATGCTGTAGAGGGACAAGCTGTCAAAGGAAACATCTGGAGTGATCGTTATTATACCTATGCTTCCGCGTTGAATCTGAAACTGGATGCCAGCAAACAGAATCCGAAGCTGCGCAATCATGCCTTGAACCGAACAGAAGTAGCCGTAATCGTGGCGGGGCTTGGCGGTAAAAATTATACCCAGGATGACGATGCCATCCGGTATCTGCTGAACATGGGATACTCTTCAGGCAAAACCGCAGCTACGGTGCAAGGTTATGCGGGACAAGAATCCTTGACCCGGGCAGAGGCCGTTGTTTTTCTCCAGAACCTGAAGGAAAACGGCTTCGAACTATGGAGCAGACCGAAGAATGCCACTGAAGCTACCGAGAATGAAAAGAATGGCGGACTACCGGATCAGACCATGAAAGCAGTATATTCCGCCGATCACACACTAGTCCTTCAAGGTACGTTCCCGACGTATGCCAACCAGACGATGCCAATTAAAATCCATGGTCCTTCGCCTGTTGTAGAGCACATCCAGACGCAGCAGGTTACAACAGATGCCTATGGCAATTTCAAACTAACGGTAAGTAACCTTGATGCGAAGGAACTTAACCTCTATGTGGACGTGCGCGAAGATTATGCCTACTGGATTAGTGTAGAGGCGGGGCGAACTGCGATAAGTGATTATACAGAGTAACAACAATTAACCTGCAATATTCCATTGCTCAGGTGGCGTTTAACATGGTTTAACATGAATGAACCTGAATAGGGCACCTCATGGAACAGGCACGGGATAACCAGTCGTTATCCTCATGGCCTTTCTGGAGGTGCCATTTTTTTATTTTTTCACACATGAAATTTAGAGATAAACGACGGGCTCATTATGCTATGTCAGCGTTAAGCCCCCATTTCGGTATTCGAGCGAGCCGTGCCGCCCCGTGGTGTGAAATTGAAATGTCCTTCATCCAGTTGCTCCGTCTTGGGCAGGTTGCGGGATACGCGATCAAGCATCCAGTATACCCCTACCAGAACAACGGTAATTCCAGATAAAGTGATGACTGTAGAACTGTGTAGCCAGACTCCCAACGTACCACCGATCAGACTGCCGATTGGCATGGCTATGCCGCTTAACGCCATCGTCGCGGAGAACACCAAACCCAAATATTGCTGCGGTACCCCCTTCTGAACAACGGTATTAATGATGACGTTAACGGCTCCGCCAGGAACCCAGGCCAGTCCATATACCAGAATGCTCAGCCAGCTCCACGGGGTAAATATGCACCCAATCCAGGCAATTCCTGATATGATGTATGCCACAGAATACAATCGACCCAAACGTACATTTTCCAGTCTGAGATACGGTGCACATGTTGCACCTATGACGCTGCCAAGCGCCTGTGCCATCAGCATCAACCCGTAGATGTTGGCTCCGCCGATCTGATCACTATATAGGGGAAGTACACTAAATGTCGCTCCTCCTGCAGCATTAATTACCATAATGCCAAAGAGTAACTTGGCCAATGCCGTCTGTGTAAGCAGCCTGATTCCACTCACCATATCATCGGTGTAATTCCTTAAAAACAAACGCATTCCTGACGGTGTACTTCCACTCGCCTGTTCAGTAGTCTCATCATATGTACCCTGTTCCTTCTTCATTTTCGATTCCATGATATAAGGAGCAATCCGCAATTGAGAGAATAATAAAGCACCTATGAAGAAACCGATGGCATTCCAAAAATACAAAGACACCGCACCTAGCGCAACAATGAGCATCCCGGAGATAGCATTACAAGCCACATCAATCCCCTGATAAGCGATGGAGAACAGGGAATTGCCCTGCGTGAGTTGGTGTTTCTCCAATACCCTTGGTAGAGCTGACATCTGAACAGGGTACACCCAGGTATTACATATATTCAAAATAGGGGTGATCACCAATACCAAGCCGACGCTCAGAAAATCATAGTACGCTGCAATAGGCACAATTAATAACAATAAGGCCTGAATTAATTGACTGTATACCAGAATCCCTCGAATCGGGATCCGATCTATCATCGGTCCGGACAACAGTTGAATAAGCTTCGGCAAAATGGACAAAAATCCCGCGAGTCCAGTATAAAATGAGGAGCCTCCCAGATTGTAGACCAGCCACATGGCGGATACCGCATATAAGCTATCTCCAATGTTGGTTAAGATTCTGCCAAAAAACATCAAACTGAAGTTCTTGTTTTTGAAAATCTCCATGGTCCACCTCCGCCTACGTCGAACCTGTATCTCACTCAACATCTCTTTCATGCAGCTATGAAGAATGAAGACAAGCGAAGTCATTCCTGCTTCGCTTGGTTCAATCTGTTATTCTGTTCGAAAGTTAAATCTTTTGTACAACCTTCACCTCTTGCAACGTCAAAACAGAAGTAATGCTTTCCTTCAGAATGTCGATTCCTTTTCGCAGATTGTGATTGGAGATGTTCAATGGAGGCATGATCTTTTCCATCGTTTCAAAAGTCATCTGATCATCCCTTCACCATTTGATTCACATATTGGGCCACATTCACTGCATGATTGTAGTCGATCAGATTCTCATGATGACCTGGAATCGGAATTGAAGTGCATATACCTGTCGTCTTGGCATGCCAAACTTGTGCATCCGTTAACGGAACAGGACTTCGTTCATCCTGAGCGGTTGCGTACAATAGATGGATATCGGACTGAATCGGTTTTGCTGAATAGTAGTTATCAAAGGCCACTTCATTGGCCAAACGCACTTTGAGATGTCTAAGCGTGTTTTCACCTGGGAAGTGATTCATGGCTTCTTTTAACTGTTCCTCATAGTCAGTATTGCGCTTGAACTCATATCCGTTATTGTGTGCTAATTCGGCAAGAGCCTCCATCTTATTTATTGGACGAACATCCCGTTCATGGCTTCGGGCAGGTGCATCCAGAATGATTAACCACTCCAGCTGTTGTCCCGCATCTTCAATGATCCGTGCCATCTCAAATGCCACATTGCCACCAAAGGACCAACCCAGTAATCGGTACGGGCCTACCGGATTGAATCGTGTAAGAACACCATAATAATAGTGAGCCAGCTCCTGGATGGTATAGAGCGGTTCTTCGTCATTTTCATATCCTTTTGGTACAAACCCGTAAATATTCAATCCTTCCAGTTGACTAACCAACTCATAATAATTGATCAGATTGCCACCACCTGTTGGAATGAGGAACAGCGGGGTTTCATCTTTACGGCCGCCTTCTTTCAACACAACAAACGATTGGTCTTGAGGAAAGTTCCCCTCCCGAATGATATGTGCAATCTCGGTCACGGTGGAGTAATCAAACAGAGTGATCACGGATAGCTCGGTATGAAATGTTCTGTTCAGAACATCCATTAAACGGACCGCTTTGATTGAATGGCCACCCTGATCGAAAAAGCTTTCATGAAGATGCACGGTATCCACACCAAGGATATCCATGAAGATCTGCATGACCTTTTCTTCCAGCTCATCCTGCGGGGCAGCAATATAATCCTTCAATGTGCCATGATCCAGCTGCTTCAGCGCCGCCTTGTCCAACTTACCGTTACTGTTCAGCGGAATATGATCAATCGTAATGAAACGTGAGGGAATCATGTGACTTGGCAGCAGGGTTCGGCAGAAGTTGCGAAGGTCCGTACTGAGAATCTTAGAAGATGGAGTCAGCTGTATATAGGAACTCAGTGAAAGTTCTTCATCTTCTCCCCATCGCTCAGCCAGCATCGCACACTCCTGAATATCAGCGTGTCTGGAGATTACATCGGTGATTTCCCCCAACTCTACACGCATGCCTCTGATCTTCAATTGATTGTCTATTCGACCGACAATATATAATTTGCCAGTGGCGTCGTAATAAGCAATGTCACCCGTCCTGTATATCCTTCCATCCGTAAACGGGTTCACGAAGAAAGCCTGTCCGGTCTTCACGGGATCTCCATAGTACCCCCTCGCCAGCCCAACACCACCAATATACAAATGGCCCTGAACCCCGATGGGCACCGGATTCTGCATTTCATCCAAAACGTAGATGAAATTGTTCCCGATTGGACGACCAATGGATATATTTCTTCGAGCACGGCGACCTTCTACTTGCACATTCATATGAATGGTCGAATCAATGGAAACCTCGGTTACCCCGTAACTGTTATGCAGATTACGCTTGGGAAGATGGTTGTGGAACGCTGCAACCATCTCGGGCTTTAATGCCTCTCCACTAGAGAATACTTCCCGTAATGACGCTAACTGCTCCAGATCCGCCCCACCAATTCGCTCCAAAATCATTTTCAACATACTCGGAACAAAAAAGACGATGGCCACTTCATATTGCTTCAAAGCTTGAATAATCGCATACGGATCACGATGGAATCCTGGCTCCAACAAGGCAACCCTTGCCCCTGCCATCCATGTCCAGAAGTATTCAAGACCGACATCATCAAAGGTCAGGGTTGTTTTTTGAAGTACCGTTTCATGGGATTCCAGCTTGAATTGATGCTGCATCCAGCAGATCCGGTTCACCCACCCCTGGTGCAGCACAGATACCCCCTTCGGTTTCCCTGTAGTGCCTGACGTATAATAAATAGCTACCAAATGATCAGGCCCTACTTGTGACTGTGGAACTGTCATCGGCTTGTCCGTATATGTTTCAGGCTGAGATACGTCGATCAGAAGGGCAACATCCTCGGGAATCGGCAACGCATTCGTATTGATGAGACAGATCGACGCTTCCGAGTCTGTTAACATGTGACGGTTACGCTCGACAGGTGCATCCAGATCCAGAGGCACGATAGCTCCTCCCGCTTTTAACACGGCTAGAAGGGCAATGGGCAAATGCAGCGAACGTTCTATGCCAATGGCTACCGCCTTGTCAGGTCCGATTCCCTTTTCGATCAGAAGATGAGCCAATTGATTCGCTTGGCGGTCCAAATCACGATAAGTTAATTGTTCTTCCCCATATACCACAGCCACTTGATCCGGGGTTCGGGCTACAGATGCTTCGAACAGGTGATGTACACAGAGATGATCAGGGTAATCCATTACGGTATCGTTCCATTCATATAGAACTTTCTGTCGTTCTTCATCACTAACGGCTTCAACCTCTGCGATTGGCTTTCCTGGATAATCCACAATATGTTCAAGCAACGCTATAAAATTACTGGCCCAGCGTTCGATCGTACTCACGTGGAACAGATCCCGACTGCATTCAAACGTACCCTTAATCACATCCTGATCTTCCGTCAAATCCAGGGACATGTCGAATTTGGATGTGTTGATCTGCTTCAGCTTGATCTCCCTGAACACAGCCTGTTGATCTTTCTGTTCAAAATGGCCCGCTTTCCCCAGACTGAACATGACCTGAAACAATGGCGAATATCCTGTGGTTCTAGATTGGATCAGGTCATCGAACAATAGATCAATCGGTACATCCTGATGGTCAAATGCATCAAGGATCGTATTTTTGGAAGCGTCCAGGTGCTCCAGAAATGATTGTTGATCATTGATACGGCTTCGCAGTACCAGTGTATTAACAAAGAAACCCACGATCTTCTCCAGATCGGACTGTGGCCGATTGGAGACAGGCGTACCAATCATCAGATCCGTTTCACCCGAATACTTGCGTAACAAAATCGCAAAACAGGTATACATCACCATAAATAACGTGGAATGATGCTTCTCCGAAATCTCTCTTAATCTGCTGGTAAGAGGTGCCGGAATCGTGAAGTATATTGATATCCCCTCTTCACTCCGTTTCTGTGGACGTTCATGGTCATATGGCAAATTGAGCGTATAGGAGTGCCCCTTCAGTTGATCGATCCAGTACCTCTTCTGATTAGCAAACTCCTTACTTTCCAGTAATTGATTCTGCCATACTGCGTAATCTATATATTGGGTCGCGGATGCGTCATATGTCGGCAAAGGGCCCACTCCGCGGAAATGTTCATAATAAGATAACAGGTCTCTTCGTATGATCTCGATCGACTGACCATCCGAGATGATATGATGCATCATCAGAACAAAAATGTGGCGGTGATCGTTCAGCTTAAATACTTTGAATCTGCATAATCTATCCCGGGTAAAATCAAAAGGGCCATCGGCCCTTTCAATTCCATCTACAATCTGCCTTTCAGCCTGATCGCCCGGATACATTGATATATCAACCCATTCATAATCCGGTTGGTCTTCCTGAATATATTGATAAGGTATGCCTTCCTCGGCATCCATCCGAACTTGTAATGCCTCTTGCCTCTCCACCAGCAGTCCGATAGCTTGTTCGAATGCAGACTTATCGAACTCTCCCATAATCTCATTGGCAAAAACCATGTTATAAGCCGTACTTGCTGGCTCAATCTGCTGCTGAAGCCACAACCTCTTCTGAGCAAAAGATAGCGGAAAGCGATTTATGTCACGAGAAGTGCGCTGTACTGTATTGGTCACATTCATCTGACTTAATATTCGATCAATCAGTTCGCTTTTGTTTATTACTGCACCTGATTTTTTCACTTAATTACCCTCCGCAGAATATCCATTCGCTTCCAACAACAGATTCTCAATCACTTCGGACAATTCACGAATGGTAGGCGCATCAAATATTTTACGTAGCGGCAGATTAACACCTACCTGTTGTCTGATTCCAGAGATGACCTGCGTTGCGATAAGCGAATGCCCTCCTAGTGCAAAGAAGTTCTCATCAATACTAATCTGCTCCCGCTTCAATACCGCTCTCCAGATCTGGGCAACAATCTGCTCAACGCTTGTCGTTGGTGCGGCATATTCCGCCTCGGAACTGATATCCACATCCGGCAGGGCGTGATAATCAATTTTCCCATTGCTCAGCAGCGGTAAATGCTCCAGTACCTGGATGACGTTCGGAATCATATATTCGGGAAGTGCGGATGAAATCCACTGTTTGACATCCTGAATCTCTCCATCGGTATCCAGTTCTACATAGGCAGCCAGCAATGGTTCAGTCTTCTCTTGCAACTTCGCCGCTGCAAGTCGCACATGAGGGTGTTCATTTAGAACCTTCTCGATCTCGCCGAGTTCGATCCGATACCCTCTTAACTTCACCTGCCGGTCAACCCTGCCAATGTATTCGATATGACCATCAGGGAAATAACGCACTCTGTCGCCGGTTTTGTACATCACCTTGTCCGGCGTATAAGCATGTGTCAGGAAAGCCGGATCATTAAGATGTTCATCCACATATCCATCTGCCAGGCCCTTCCCGCTGATATATAACTCTCCGGCAACACCTGGCGGGACAAGATTCAGGTTCGAGTCGAGCACGAGCAGATTCGTATTATGAATGGGTCTGCCGATCGTTTCATGAACGTTATCCCTGTCACAGATATGGTACGTCGTATCGATACTCGCCTCAGTTGGGCCGTACAAGTTAATCAACTGAGCGTTGGATCTATCGAAGAAAGCCTTCTGGAGTGGAATTCCCAGTCTCTCTCCGCCGCTGAACACCCTTTTTAACGGTGCTGAAGAGAGCGCTTCTTTTTCCACCAAAGCCTGAAGCATGGTAGGTACAACCTGTAACGTCGTGATTCGTTCCTTATGAATAATATCGAGCAGATAGTCGGGATCAGCATGCTTGTCCGGCTCAGCAAGAACCAGCCTTGCGCCCGTAGTGAGCGGTGCATAGAATTCCCATACTGATGCATCGAAATTAATTGATGTTTTCTGCAATACAGCGTCTTCCCCGCTCAGTGGAAATTCATTGTTCATCCAATGCATATGGTTGCTGATGGCCTGATGTGACACTTTGACCCCTTTGGGTCTGCCTGTGGAACCGGAAGTATAGAGGATATAGGCGATGTCTCTGGCATCTACTCCGATTGCCGGTGCGTCTGTGGGCTCGGTCGCAATGGCCTCACCTTCTTCTTCAAGAAATACAGGATTGGCAAAAAGGGAATTGAGCCGTTCATTGTTTTTATTCAACAACAGCACCGTTTCAATGTGGGCATTCTCACAGATATAGGACAATCGCTCATTCGGATAATCCGGATCAAGTGGTACATAAGCTGCCCCTGCCCGAAGCACAGACACAAGGGCTATGACCAGCTCAGGAGATCTCTCCACGCTTACCCCGACTACATCTCCATGCCCGACACTTCTTGTCCGATGCAGATAATGGGCAAGCTGTTTGGACTTCTCATGGATCTCCCGGAACGTAAGCAGTGTTTTACCAGACACAATCGCAATCTGATCTGGTGTCTTCGAGGCTTGCTCGTCCAGCATCTCTATCAATGTAGAAGTTGCATATTCCCGAACTTCTCCTTGAAGAATCGATTGCAATGTAAATGTCAGATGATCAGGGATGATGTTGGACGATACGGTTTCATCCAGATTGACATAGGCCTTGTTGCAAATATGTGTGAATATATCTGCTACGTAGCCAATCTCTGTCGGAGTGTACTTTTCCTTGTTATATCGAAGAACGATATCTCTACGTTCAGGGTATTGCTGGATGTTAAGTCCAAGGTGAACCGGTTCAATCTGTTCCGACTGATACACAACCAAGAATGTGTAACCAACCGATTCCACCACGGATGATGCATCCCGACTCTCGAATCCATAGGAGAACACAGATTGACTCGAATCCGATTTGCTAAACATTTTGAAGTCAAAATAATCTGCATATTCTGCACTATCTTTCGCTTCACTCGTCGTTCTTTGGAAAAACTGAGCCAGCGTGTCGTCCTCTTTCAAGCCCGAGTACAGAGGTACGTATCGATTCAATGCACCGACAACCTTCTCCAAATCCTCATCTTGTCGGCCACGCGTATGTACGCCAACCGTTAGGTCCTTATCCTCGCCCAGCAGATGCAAAGTCAAATTCCAGCAGGCGAGCGCAACGTTATCTATTGTACTTCCAGTTTTCTCTGCTACCTTCTCAAGTTCAGCCCACAATTCTGGTGACCCTGCCACAGGGAAACTTGCCATCGTAATACTCGTGGTTCCGCTACCGGATACCATGGACAATTGTTTATCAACATGATCAAACCGTTTATTGTTCCAAAAACTTCTTTCCTCCGCGTGCTCATCATTGGTCAACAGGTCATTCAACCACTCGGATACAGCATAATACGGTACCTCTTCTTCCAAAAGTTCAGGGTCTACCTCGGCCGCAATGAATTGAGACAAGTCTTCAAGAATAACGGCAGGTTCAATATCCGAGAATTGCGGATCAAAAGCGAGAATCAACAATTTGGAACGTTCGGACAGATCCACGTTAATGGCTTCCAGTGAATAATCACCTGTCCATGTGTCCAACTCCTTTCGGATCAGCCCTTGGAGATCCTGCTCCTGAATCGGTTCATCCGAATATGCAGTACGGAATCGGCTTCTGGTCTCCGAATCTACTTTCTGAAGATGGACCCCATAATTGGGATCGGCTTCTATGGAAGTGTGAAGTGCGCTGTATTTCTCGGCTATTCTCTTCACGGCTAATTCAATCTGACCATTTGAGCACTCACCTTTGATGTTAACAGCAATTACACTTGGGACGCGTGATGTTAATCCGTTATTATTCAGTTCATGCAGTCGTTTCTGTTGTGGTGAAAGGGGATAACCCAGCATTACATTTTCCATGTTCAATCCTCCTACATTTCTAATGTATTTTCAGTTCGAATGTATTTTCCTTAAGTCGCAATTGAGGCTTAACGACTCACCGGTTCTCCCATGGCTACGAGTACTTTCCGATCTCCCTGGTACGGGTTCCGTGCATGCGCCACCAGCATATTGTCCAGCATAAGAATATCTCCCGCTTGCCATGGAAAGGCGATCGTGGCATCCGCATAAGCCTGACGAATATGTGCAGCCACATCAGCATCAATTGAAGTTCCGTCTCCATAGTACGTCTGGTATGGCAAGCCACTCTCTCCGAATTCTTCGAGCATCAAGTTGCGAACTTCCTCGTTCAGGCTACTGCTATGCCAGAAGGCAATATGATTAAACCACAGGTTCTCATTGGTATCCGGGTGGATCGTAATAGCCGGTCTCACCTGCTTCGTTGTCAATGTTCCATCCTCATTCCATTGGCAAGTCATGTTGTTGTCCAGGCAATATTGCTCGACCTCATCCTTGGACTCCGTGTGGAAAACATACTGCCAGGTCTGTCCGAATCCGGTTCCATAGTTTCGAACCAACATCCAGCCTTTCTCTGCAAAAACATCCCGAATGTCCGGATCAATGAGGTTATATACTTTCCGTACATCCACAATAGGTGTTTCTCCTCCTTCATCAGCAACAACAATACTGGAGAACCAGATTTTTTTGGGCCATGTCATGACGTAGGACAATTCATTATGCGGTGCAATAGTCTCCTCGTTCGGAAATTCCGTTGATGTATACACCTTGCCCTGTACTTGGGTTCTCGGTGTCGCTCCTTCTTTATAACTGAGCGGTTCGGGGCAGCTTACATCGATGAACCCATAAAAGCTCTCTGGTGTGGTAGTATCAAAACCTCTGAACAGCACGCCACCATATTCCAAAATTTTCTCTTCTACCGTATCCTTATTGTTGAGATACCATTGATTCAGATCCAGACCGGCTACATTGGGTTTGATTACCAACGGCAGTTCCTGACCTTCCTCCAGAAACGATTGCTTCACAATTTCTTTCTGGATGACCATCTGCGCGCCTTTATCAAATTTCTTCTTCATCGTTAATCCTCCTAGGATTTAATTTTGTTAAATTTCTTTTTGCTCTTACTGCTATTCAGCAACACCATCTTGTACTCGTGGGCCATCACCTCCCAATCATGACGAACAGCTTGAAGACTCCGGGAGGAATCAGCTGCAATCAGCTCTACTACTGCCATATAATCATGCAGGAATCTCTTCATGGTGGATTTGCCGAACAACTCTGTTTTGTATTCCACCACTACATTCATTACATGATCAGCTTCGATAAGATTTAATGTCAGATCCCACTTGCTCTTGCCGCTGTGTCCCCACAAAATTTCATTCTGAGCAATATTTAGTCCTTCGATGTTGTACGTATTTTTGACATCAAGTACAAACCACGTCTGGAAGAACGGGGTGAGCCCCGAAGCACGATCCGGGTTCAGCAGTTCAATCAGCTTGCCGAAAGGCATCTCCTGATGATCAAACGCTTCAAATACCGTATTTCTAACCGAAATAATCTGGGCATTTACGGACTGTTCCGGGTCCATGACCGTCTTCAAGGCAAGGCTGTTGGAGAAATATCCGATCAACTTCTGCACTTCTGCACGATTCCGGTTTGCGACGGGTGTTCCTACGACGATCTCGATTTCACCCGAGTAAAAGTACAGCAACATTTTGTAGGCGGTGAGCATGGTGATGTACAGACTGGCATTGTTTTTCATACCGGCCTTTTTGATCATTTCAATGGTTTGTATCGGAATTTCTGCGAGCAGTATATCTCCGGTATCCACGTTGTTCACTGAAGGCTCCCGGTCATAGGGCAATACTTTTACCGATCGGTTGACGGTACTTCCCAACTGGTTGCGCCAATAATCCAGAACTGTCGGAAATTCTTCAGTCATCCATTTACCTTTTTGCCAATGTGAATAGTCGGAATATTGAATACTCAAATGCTCTATTGCTGCATTTTCTCCCCTCAGATAAGCATTATAGTATGACCCCAGTTCAGCCATGAGGATATCCTGCGACCAACCATCGAAGATAATGTGATGAAAATTAAAATAGGAAAAATATTGTTGTGCATGGATCTGATACAATCCAAAATAATACATCGGCCCGGTTTCCAGGTTGAATTGGTGTTTGGATTCTTCTTCAATCACACGCTTCAGACTAGCTTGGGAGTCATCCCTCAGCGTATACTGGACCTCTATGCCAAAAGGCTCGTAAGGTCTGATTCGCTGCACAGGTGTATTGTTCTCTACAACAAAATACGTTCTCAATACATCATGCCGCTGTAGGATCTGATTCAATGCATAGACGTATGCCTCTTCCGAGAATGCGCCTTCGAAAATGACATGTCCGGGAATGTTATACTTGGTGCTCTTTCCTTCGAACTGTTCAACCAGCCACAGGGATTCCTGATTGAATGACATCACACCTTTGAGCGCCGGATCAACGCTCGCAATCTCTGTTGAAAGGAAGATCGGCTTGTCCATAATTCCGTTCAATACATCCACTTTGGATCTCTTTATTGTCTTGTGTTCCATGCTTATCATGCCTTCCTTTCCTTCCATGACCTGTTCCAGATGTGAACTTAAGGCTTGGATTGTAGGGAAATTAAACATATCGTTAATCGAAAACTCAAAACCTATCTCGGAAAGTCGGGTATAGATCTGAATCAACTTCAGTGAATCACCACCCCGTTCGTAGAAATGGTCCGTCACCCCCACCTTGTCCAGGCCAAGAATCTCAGACCAGATGGCAGATATCGTCTGTTCCATGCTTGAACTCGGCGCCACATACACATTGTCTTCATCCGATTGTGGCTTCTCTATCGATAACGCCAAGTAATCAATCTTGCCGTTAATCGTAAGTGGAATGGAAGACACCTTGATCAGATGTGTGGGAACCATATACTCCGGCAGCAGAGATGCCAAGGTATCTCGAATCATCCTCCGGGTTACATATGCTTCACTGACGTAATGAGTACATAACTGACGGGATTGCTGATCCTTCTTAACGCTTACAGCAACATCCCGAACTCCTTTGATTTTCAAAAAAGCTGCCTTGACCTCACCCAGTTCAATTCGATACCCGCGAATCTTCACTTGATCGTCCATTCTTCCGAGATATTCCATCTGACCGTCTTCTCTTAACCGGCATAGATCCCCAGTCCGGTACAAGCGCTCGCCTGGACGATCCGGGTGTTCGACGTATTTTCTGCCCGTCAACTCGGGTTGGTTCAGATAACCTCTGGTCACGCCGTCTCCCCCAACCAATAATTCACCCTGAACACCAACAGGAACATATTGCAGTGATTGATCAAACACATATATGGATGTGTTCTGAATAGGCTTGCCGATAGGCACATACTCCGTTTGATCAACATGAGGATCGTAGGCATAGATCATACAGCCCACCACTGTCTCTGTCGGTCCATATTCATTGAAAATGGTAACCTCATGCTTACTTTGCCGAGTAATATTTGCAGCCAGCGAAGTACTCAAATTATCGCCACCTACAATAAATGTTCGAACATTGGATCTGTCCATAATGTTCATGTCCTGAATCAATTGCAGATGTGCTGGAGTCAGCTTGACCAGATCTACTCGCGGATCCAGAACAACATCCGCAATCAACGCTTTGTTATGAGACGAGTTATAGATAATCATCGTGTTACCCGTAATCAACGGCGTAAAGATGGATGTGATAGTCAGGTCAAAAGCGATGGATGAATACAGGGAAAAAGTCGTTTTACCGTCAGTAACATAGGTCTGACTCGCCCACCATATATAGTTCGTCAATCCCCTATGCTCCACCAATACACCCTTCGGTGCTCCAGTTGACCCTGATGTGTAGATGACATAAGCCAGATCCTTCATATCTATGGTCAAGTTCAGATTACCTGCTGGTAAATGCCCATCATTATCTTCACGGATATGAATGATTTCTAGACTGTCCGACAAATCGATACGCTGATTAACCAGGACAAACCTTATCTGAGAATCTTTCAAAATATGCTGAATTCGTTCATCAGGATACTCGGGGTCAATCGGAATATAAGCGCACCCGGCTTTCATAACAGCCAGAATCGCGATAACCATCTCCATACTGTGGGTTGCAATAATGCCTACCAGTTCTCGCTGCTTGATTCCTCTGCTGATCAGTGTCGTAGCCAAGCCGTTAGCTCTGGCATTCAATTGTTCATAGTTCATCTCCTTATCCCCCAGGATAAGTGCTGTATGTTCAGGGGTAGCAGCTGCCTGTTCTTCAAACAACTGAATGACCGTTTTGTCGCTAGGATAAGACGCCTCGGTATCATTAAACTCGATAAGCATCGATTGTTTATCGGCTTCGCTTACAATGCTGATCTGTTCAATTCTTTGTTCAGAATGCTCCAGAACGGCTTCCGTGACCGTAAGAAACTGATCGAACAGCTTGTCCATGAACGGTTCACTGAACAATTGGGTCCGATAATCCATCTGAAATATGATACGATCCTCATTGATTTTTTCAATAATGTTGATAAGCAGATCATTCGTCTCATGTCCGTTAAACTTGTTGTCCATATAGACATCATGTCCTTGCATCTTGTCAAAGCGTTCTGGACGATAGACCAGTGATATACCGAACAGTCTGTTCAGTTCCGGTAGTGAGAGCGACTCTCTTAGATCACGGATCAGCTGATTATACGGATATTTCTGATGACGCAATATTTCTTTCTGTTCATTGGAAATACGTTGCAGCAAGGTTAACACGGTTTCAGAGGGTTCTACCCCGATCCTGACAGGTATGGTGGTGACAAACATGCCAATCATGTCTTTATCTGTTTTACTCGTGCGGTTCGCGTAGTTGGTTCCAACGACCAAATCGGTTTGGTGAGTGAGTTTATTCAGCAGAATAGCTAGAGTTGAGAGAAAAAAGGTGAATACGCTGACATTCTTCTGACGACAGAAATCTTTCAAACGTACATACATGGAGTGATCCATATTCATCGTTTTTCTTCTGGCTGCGGTGTGAGTTAGAAGGGGATTATGCGCTTTCAATTCCATAAATGCGGGAATCGTATGAAACTTCTCTCTCCAAAAGGCCTGATCTTTCGCATAGCGTTTGGAAGCGAGATATTGTTGTTCACTATTGATATAGTATTCATAATCGTGAATCGTAGTTTCCATTCTATTTGCATTATCATCTTTCAATTCGGCATGATAGGTTGCCGTAATCTCATCGGTCAACTGGAATAATCCCAGACCATCACAGATAATATGGTGAATCTGAATGATGTATCCGTATTGTCCAGGACCCTCATACGTATAAAATTGACATAGATCTTCACTGTGTACATGAATCGGATGGTTATCCACATACTCCGTCCATGTCTCATCCGTTAAGGCTGGATCTTCATGAATATGCTTGAGTGATCTGTACTCATAAGGTTGGATGTATTGTTTATTCTCACCTTGATCCAGTACAATACGAGTTCGAAGCAGTTCGTTATTCTTCAGAACCCTGTTAATCGACCGCTCTAGCAAGGTAAAATCGATCGGTTCCGGTATGCTCATCTTGGATGTAATCATCCATACATCTGATTTTGGATATAACATTTCCATGTACCATATTCTTCGTTGATGCTCTGTTAAAGGATGCAAATCAACACATACATTTCCCATCTAATTCTCCTTTATATATAATTTATCCTAAAATAAGTTAATTACAACTTATCATTCCACCCATATTTAATCAATAACTATTTTATTTGTTTTTTTAACAAAAATGTAGATATTCCGACATCAATATCACCCATTCCATATGAAAATAATGAAAATCCCAACCAATCTTTCTACAAGTTATCCACCTCCGTTCCATTATTCGGTAAAGTTCGTACAAACTGAAAAGTCCCGTGATAGATCCAGAATCTGCATCTGACCGCGGGACCGGATTTACGTGAATGTTTCCAAAATTCAGTGCTCATGGATCTTGATTATCCTGGGATGAATTGGAACACCTTAGCTGTTGACTACCTTTCCGAATTGCTCTGCCTGTTCTGTCATCTTCCGACTCAATCTTGCTCTTAGTCCGCTCATCCACTCCGGCTCATGTGACCACTGCTCTGCAACAGATCGAAGCATACGCAAATAGCCGTACAAGTTGGCGAAACGGCGACAAGCGGGGAACATACTCTCCAGATCATAACGTTCTCCTGTCTCGGACCAGTATCCGTTCAGGAACAATTGTTTCTTCTGCTCCCATTGTTCAGGCTCGATCTCCTCACGTAAACTATCCAGACTCTGTTCCACGTCCATTGCGTACCAGTGATACATCGAGTCATCGAAATCAATGGCATAACAAGACTGGTTTTTTTCGTCATAGAAGACATTGTCCGGTTCAAAATCGTAGTGGATAAGCCCGAAATTTTGCTTGTTTATCGGCCATGCTGCAAAATACGTTCGGAGAAGCTCTACCTCGTTCAGAGCAGCCGTCTCCGCAGGAAAATCCTCCAAAATCTTCTGCATCCAATCCAAAACATCTGTATAGGTCCAGCGCCGCTTCTCCTCCTGCTCAGGCTTGAATATACGCGATAGCTGGTGCAGCTCACCCAATGCCTGACCATAGCTGTACAGGATAGAGTCATTCAGTTGAATGCTCCCTAACTGCGATCCGGGGACTCGCTTGAATACGGAAGCGTAGTATGTTCCCCATGGGGTGTGAGCCTCTACAAGTGCTGTCCCTAAATGAGAAGGTACAGCCTCCATGGCTCCATAATGATTCGTTCGAAGAAAACGGAGGAACTCCAGTTCAGCACTAAGGTTGATTTGATTTTTTTCCTCTACCGGGGCAAATCGAAGCAATCGGACTTCCCCCTGATCTCTAAACGGATACACCGCATTGGAGGAGATGCGATAATACTGAAACATGTCCAGCGATTCGGGATCATAACTCCAATTCTTCAGAATCATCTCGGCAAGGTCGTTATTTTGAAATAAATGTTTTAATGTTAACATGGGCATTTCTCCTTTTTGATCGTTTTTTTGTGGATCGTTTATAGCACACGAATGCCTATTTTTGCGCGCAAAAAGCCGCAGGCTATGCCTGCGGCTTTTAAAAATTCTGAGTGTATGAGAAATTTGCACAAGCAAATAAACCTCGCATACGCCAGAAAAAAATGAGCAGTTATATCCCTATATATCAGCAGATCTCAGATCGACTGGAAAACCGGAAGTGTCCCACACTGTATCTGAATGATCTGCCCAAATTATTCAGTTCATTCTTACCTTATTTGTAGTGATCGAACATACCATCTTAGACCGTCGTTTCATGACGCTCACTCCCTTCAAAAAACAGCTGTTTCCATAATAACCCATAGGCCAAATGTAAGCAATTACAAAATGACGATAACTCCATCATCTTTTACTGGACAACCATCATCCGTTCCACCGTCTCGGTGTTGTCCGTATACCACACCATCACGATGTTTTCTTCTTGAAGATCAGACACTTGAATGGACGAATTTGCACTTGGGTTGGAATTGCCCGAACGAGGCGTTCCCATGCCTTCAGTGATATCAACATCATCGCCTATATTCAATTTCATCTCCATTCCGGTATCCTTCCATTCCATGCTTGGGGATGAGTTGGCCTGCACCTCAAGTAACGCCAGCGTAACTGTGTTTCCATTCACGGAGATGACTCTACCCGTAATGTCGGCATTCATCATCCTTTGCGTCATGTCGGGACTGCCTGTTCGATTATTCATGCCCGGGGTTCCCCTTCCACCTCTCGATGTTCCACCGTTCATGCCCAGACCGCCACCATTTGGCATGCCAAACCCGTTCATACCTTGCACAGAACCAGTGTTGGTAATATTCTGGGCGGTTATAACATCGCAAGCCGTCAGCATAACCATGCATCCTAGCAACAGGAATAGCGTAACCGATGTGAAATATTGTTTTTTTCGCATATGATCACCTTTTTCTCAGGGAATATTGCTCCAAGGTACCTTTACGATGGAATATGAAGTCATACGTGTCTTTGAACCCCATATAGGACAGCACAACCAACAGCGGATATACCGGGTAGATGTATCTGGACTTAATCTCCCAGAGAATATAAAATCCGATGAATCCGAGAATGACCAGAATCAATGAAACTTCGTCATACCTTTTACGACGAATTCCACCGACCAACCGGATGAGGATAAAACAGTACATCAGGAAATTCATCACATATACGATCCACAGTAACCCCGTACGATAAGCCGAATCCCCCTGCAACAGTTCTGTTACCGCATTGGTATAACTATAGGACCCTGCGATTCCGCCTCCCCTTCCTCTTCCGGCACCGATGGAACTTTCATTGCCGATTCCGTATCGGTCCATCTGGTATGTCCCTTCGGTCCAGGTCCATATGATCTTTTTGTAATACATCTGCACCAAGTCACTCGCACTTGCTTCGGACAGCTTGCTGCCAATCTCCTGTTTGAACAATGCTGCGCTCTCGGCCTTATTGTAGTTGGCCTGCCTCTGATAGATCTGATAACTCTCCATATTGTCCCAGAAACCAAAGCGCTCCAGATTAATCCCCATATTCAGCCACATATAGACTGGCGCGGCATTCTCTCCAACAGGTTCGCTCACAGCACCGGAAGATTGAAGAACCGCATTCTGAGTCCAGGTTGGTACATTAAACAACATAGCCAGCACACCGATGGAAATGACAACTTTCTTCACTCCGATGCTCCGCATATTCAGCAGGATATATATGATAGCTGCGATTAACAAGATAACGCCGATGCTTCGAAAGTAATTGCCCATCGCGAGAAAAATGGCGGCAAGGATGATTGTTTTCCAAGACTTTTCACGCACAAAACGAATGATAAAGTAAAGACAAGATGTCAGAAATGCTGTGGCAATCACATCGTTATAGATCAGGTTGTTCAGGAACAAGGCAGGCAGGTACGTTGCTGCAAAGATCAACACACCGTAATCACGTTCCGTGGATCTGTCATTCACTTGTTTATAAATAAGATAAATCATTAAAGTCGTTAATGTTGAAAACAAAATATTAAATAGTTTGATGACCAGGTAGTTATCGGGAAACAGATATAGCAACGTCTTAAGGTACAATACGATCGAGTAGTTGAACGGGAACATGTGCAGATAACCACCCGTTTCAAACGAAGAGTAGTCTTGGTTATACAGCATGTTCATCGCCAGTGAAAGAACGGTCTGCGAATCATCGGTAGGTACTCTCGGAAATACGAAAATGATGATGATCTGAAGGGTCAGAGAACATAACAGCACGATTGGAATGACAACTTTCGGACTGTATTTGTTCAGTTTCAGACACAGCGCATATAACCCGACACCTGAACCAAGAAGCAAAAGAATGACCGGGAGAAAAATACTCCACTGCTGCATGCCCAAAATGGGATTGTCCCCATACAAGGCGTAGTTGTACTGGGCCCGAACCACCAAGGACGAAGCAATAAACACAGCAACAAACACGAGCAAAATGAGATAAAACGACTTATGCAGCATCTTAGACATGCCAAAACTCCTTTTCCATTACAGGATTCCGTGAGTATTATAATGGCTCTGGCTGAAAAATCGCTGAAAGGGAGTAACGCTTGCAATCGGTACTGATCGGCATGCGTATGCAGACAGAAAAGACCGTCCCTTTGATTAAGGTAACGGTCTATATGTCCATTCTTTTGAAAGTATAGGGTAGGGTATTAGCTAATTGTTGAAGATCACTTCTCGTCCTTTTTAATTTTGCGTTTCTTTTCCAGCGCGATCTCCACATTTTCTTTCACCCGATACTCCACAATCCGGCGGATCAGATCCTCCGGCAATGGTTGGTCCAGCGGAAACTGGACAGATCCCTTGGCCCCTTTGTATTTAGAGAGTTCCTCCTTGAATGCCAGAATCCCACTCGGAGCAGGGTAAAACCCAATATGATGCTGGTATGCGGCAAAATGAACCAGATTCCCATGCTGTGCATACGTAGGCATCTTGTAACTGATCTTCTCTTCGGCGTTCGGAGCCGACTCGCGAATAATCTGTCTTAACGCTTGTAATCTCACCTGTACATCAGGTGTAAACTCCGAGATATATTCATCTACCAGCACCGAATAATGGTTACTCTCAGCCATCTTGGACTCCTTCCACCACGGATACATCAATGGATTCGTGGTACGGGCATATTTGCTCTTATTGTACTTCAAATGGACAAGCGGAACAGCTATTTTCCTGCAACTTGGAATGTTAAATTTGATTTTTAAGTGAACTAAGCATTATAATACGTTTAAACAATTAAACATTATAACGGAGTGAGCCATGAACGAATCGATGGGTAACCAAAAAGTTATTGATATTTTCGAGAATCTAAGTCCTTATCTTCAAGGTTTGGGAGACCCCGTTCGCCAGCGAATCATATCGCTGCTCATTGATCAAGAGAGCATGAACGTATCCCAGATTGCAGAGCATATTCCCATGTCACGCCCTACGGTCTCTCATCACTTGAAAATATTGCGTCAATCCGGGCTGTTATCGGTTCAGAAAAAAGGTACGGAGATGTATTACAAACTGGAGTTCAACGATGCGATCGCAATACTCAAACAGCTCGTTCATCTCGTGGAAGTGGAATGTCAGAGCTAGCGCATACCGCGCTGGTGTACTGCATTCCTTTTCTTCACTCTATTATGTTCAATAGTTTAAACGTATAAGCACATAAACATATCAACGGAGGTTTATCGAATGAATAGAAAAAGAGTTCTTATCGCTGGAGGTTATGGTGCTGTAGGTGCACAGCTTGCCCGCATTTTGCATGACAGGCATCCTGATCTGGAATTGGTATTGGGAGGTCGTTCTGCGGGTAAAGCAGCACCTTTTCCATCCAATCGTGTCCAAACGATTGTTGTTGATACCAATGCAGACGATCCACTGATTCACGCAGGAGAGAATATATCGTTAATCATTAATGCAGTGAACGATCTGGATGATCGGCTACTGGTATCGGCTGTGCGGAGAAAAATTCCACTTATCGATGTAACACGCTGGACGGAGGTGTTCAATCAAGCGATCCGTACAGTAGAACAGGAGGAACTTCATGCCCCTGTAGTGCTATCCTCTGGATGGATGGCAGGAACAGCTTCTTTATTTGCCATGATACTTTCTAACACTCTGCAACATGTCGAAGTAAACATTCATGCCCTGTACTCGCTGCGAGATAAAGCCGGGCCTGACTCAGCAGCTTTTATGGATCGGATGAGTATTCCCTTTCAGGTGACCGAATCCAACATGAACCGGCTTGTCTATCCCATGACAGATCCGGTTAAAGTACATTTTCCGAACGGGTACACGACCCCATGTTACAGATTGGATACACCCGATCACGTTACTTTGCCTCATACCAGCCATATCGATTCCGCCAGTTTCCGTATTTCATTCGATAGTAAAGTATCTACCTATGCACTCGCCGGATTGGTCAAAACCGGAGTGTGGAAGATGATCAGTGGTGAACGTTTCCAGCCATTCCGGCGGAAATTGCTCTATAATCCGGGAACCGGGAGTGCACATCATCTGGTCATTCAATTGAAAGGGATGGATGCAAAAGGAAACGACGTTAAACGAACGATGACAGTCTCTGACCCACTCGGTCAAACTCATATGACTGCACTCGGCGCTGCGGTGCAAGCCGAGAAGATACTGATGATGCCAACGGACAAGCCTATGGCTCCAGGCATCTATTATCCTGAGCATCTGTTCAATGACCGAATGGACATGGATGCGGTTACTCATTTTTTCAAACAATACGGCGTTCAAGTAACCCACTCCTGATCCAGACACAACAAAAATCCGCGAAGCCGCTCACTGCAAACAGTGGGACCTTCGCGGATTTTAAGAATAATAATAGAGGGATCTATCGTGTCCAAGTGAAAGCTTGGGTCTGGAATTACAACGTCATGGCCCGACCATTTCGCATCAGATAATCTTCTTTTGTTTTGTAATCCGGCATGATACTGCCAACCCGCCGCCAGAAGGAGCGATCATGATTCATGTGGTGAATATGGCAAAGTTCATGAATGATGACATAATCGATCACTTCCAGTGGCGCCATTGCCAAGCGGTAATTGAACGTAAGTTTTTTGTCCCAGCTGCAACTGCCCCACTTGGTGGGAGAATCTACGATCTCTACTGACTTCGGTTTCACCTTCAACTCTTGCTGATAACGTCCGATGCGCTCCCCAATCTTGCGTTTACACTCGGCAAAATAAAACCTCTTCAGATTCGCTCGCAGCTCTTCTTCTGTCAGCCCCTCTACAGGGATTAAGTCATGCAGTGCATGCTCCTTGCCAAAAAGCAGAAACTTCCCCTTGCCCTCATCTTCGTATTCCTTGGCTTGAGGACCATCGAGCGCCCGCTGCATCAGAGCGGATTTCTTCAAAATCACATCCCCGTGCTGCTCTACAAGTTGCCGGATCATGTCTTCACTGGTACCATTGGGTGCTTTGATTGTTACCATATAAGGCAAGTCCATCGTGATGGACACTTTCTTGCGTTTGCCGTATTGGATATGACAGTTAATGCTGTGATTATTTAATTCTATCGTCAACATAACGCGCTCCGCTTCTGAAATTATTCATTCAATCAAATTGTATACCATCTCCGGCTATAATGCATACTGTTCGACGATATATATATTCGTATTGTATTTTTATACATTATTATGTATTATTATTTAATCATAAAATCGGAGGTTGGATATGACGCATACCATAGATTCAGAATACAAAACCATTGAAGAACTATCCCTTAATCACTGGCAACCCTTGTCCACCTTATTATATGACGGTTGGGTACTCCGTTTTGCCAAAGGATATACCAAGCGTGCAAACTCCGTTCAACCTATCCATTACTCCACTCTGGATGTGCATGAAAAGATTGATGAATGTGAGCGCATCTATGCCTCCAATCAGTTAAATACCATATTCAAAATCACACCGTTTATTCAGCCGGATCATCTCGACCAGCTTTTGCAAGAAAAAGGGTATGGCGTTGTCGATCTGACCCATATCCAGACTCGGAGTCTAGATGATATAAAAGAACCTGTACACCAAGCTGTACAGATCGACGAACAGTTGACCACAGCGTGGCTAGATCACTTTTGCCGACTGAACAAGATGAATGATCTGCAACGGAAAACGACGGAATTAATGTTGGACAATATCCGAACAAAGGCAGGTTTCATCTCGCTGTTGATTGACGGGCAGGTCGTCGCTTGCGGGTTTGGTGTCATCGAACGTGGCTATATTGGATTGTATGATATCATTACAGACGCTAATTTCCGGAATCAGGGACTTGCTGAACAGATGATCTTGCATCTATTGCATTGGGCAAAAAAACAAGGTGCTACCTCCAGTTATCTGCAAGTTGTTGCGAATAATGCACCTGCGTTAAAGCTCTACGCCAAGCTTGGTTATTCGGAAATATATAGCTACTGGTACAGAGTCAAAGAATAGAGTGTTTGCTAATCAAGCTTTGCTTGTGAATTCTTTTATCATATTCAGTCTGACAGACAGATTAATTCAAAACAACATCTTGAAAGCAAAAACTGCCCTCCTTCTATAAAGGAAAGGCAGTTTTTAATTTTTCTTAGTGATTGTCCAAAACTCTTCACACCGTTTATCACCTACTCCGTACTCTTTCTACAAAGGCAGCTTCACCAGCACCTCATAATTCACGCCAGCTTGGATATTCTTGATGATGTCACCTTCGATCCGTTCACCGTCAACATGCACTTCAATCGTCTGGACTGTTGCATCCTTCTTCATGTTTACATGCAGCTCAGCTCCGCGGAACAAACGCGTGACCGATGCCTCGTTCCAATCTTCTGGCAACTGCGGGCGAACCTGAAGCCCTTGCTCGTGACCCTGCAAGCCAAACAATCCGTCGATCAGGCAACGATACACCCACGGTACTGTGCCGGTGTTGAACAGATGACTGGAGCGCCCGGCTGTACGTGGGAATTGACGATAGGCTCCGCGATAATAATTCGGGATAAATACGGGTAGCTGACCCCGCTGGAGGATATCCTCGGCATCGGGGCCAGGAATCATTTTACGCAGCAAACGATACGCCTTCTCCTTCTCGCCCACCAGATACAACGCATAAATATAGAACGCCGCCGCGTGATTGTACACTGCACCATTCTCTGCACTTCCCGGATGTTTCTGCGTAACACGGCCTACATCTTCCCGCATCGCTGTGAAGGACGGCGCGAGTTTCTCGACACCATATGGCGTCTCCAATTGCTCCTCTACCGCACGGATTAACTTCTCCTGTTTATCCTGATCCGCAGCACCGCTCATAAGTGCCCAGCTCTGAGGATTGATATAGATGCGTCCTTCCACGTCCTTGCTTACACCGAACACTACGTTATCATCCGTAATGCCGCGGGCATACCAGTCCCCATCCCACAAATACTCATTCGCTACCGCATTGGTCTGATTGGCTTCCTGACGGAATTCTGCCACAACATCGCCATGCCCTGCCTGTTCAGCAATTTCTGCCCAAACATTAAAAGCATATGCCGTCGCAATGGTCAGCCAGCCGGATACGCCTTTGCCTTTGTATCCCACCATGTTCATCGGATCACACCAGTCACCCTGATTGATATAGTTCAACCCACGCTCATCACGCTCATGGATCAACCAACGCATCGCGAGATTCATATGTTCCAGTACGGAAAGCTTCTGTTCACTGTCTGTAAAAGCAACCTGTTCCTCCAGAATGCTATAGTCATTGGTTTCATCCAGATAAGTCTTCATACAGACCGGAAGCCAGATACAGTGATCGGTATGAGGAATCTGGTTAATATATTTCAATTCTGCGTCCGGGTGCAAAATAATGCCGTCCGGCATGGCGCCGCTAATATGCTGTTGTGACAATGCAGTCAGGAACGCAGCCCGCGCAACCTGCGGTTGAATGTAACTCATCCCCATATTATCCTGCAGATAATTCCGGGTCTGTGGATCGGTCGAGAGACGGTTTGTTTTCCCGTGATAATACATCTGCCGAGGCAGCCAGTGATTCACGACATTATCTAACCAGCTATCCGGTGTCTCAATCTGGATGTTCCCTTGCCCTTGCGCAATATAATTCGCATACTCCTGCTCGGCAGCCGTAAAACCATCCTGTCCTTCCTCATTCTGCTTCACAAAATAATGCTGACGGATGCTCTCAATCTCTGCCTCATCATGAGCCGGGCCAAAGATAAATCGGTAGGCCTGCTCAGCACCAGCTTCCAGATCTACTCTGTATTGCAATACGGCCACAGGTGTCTCATATCGCGCTTCTCCACCAGCGAGTGTCTCCGACTGAAGTCCAGAAGGATGATGAAGTCCGCCTTCGCCTTCAAAGCTTTCTTGATTCACTTCCCATGCGGCCGGTTGATGATCTGCAAGCAGATAGGTTTTGTCACTGTAGGTTTTGATTTTGCTATAGTCCTGATATTTCTGATACGGCGTAACCGCCGAGCAGACAATGCCCTGTAACTCTTCCACATAGGAACCGGACTGGTTCATCCATGACATATAACCGACTGTATAATACGGGTAGATACTCAGCTTGCGTTTTCTCGAAGACAGATTGGTTACCTTCACACGCCACAGCTCCATGACATCTTCCTTCGGCAGGCGCAGGGACATCTCGACACATATGTCGTCCTGAATCACTTTCCAGTGAATATCATGTTTGCCTACAGCGAACGTATAACTATCCGCCTGCTTGCGAACCGGTTCATACGGGGCTGAGAAGATTTCGCCACTGACTTCATCTTTAATGTAGACAAACCGTCCCGGATGGTGGGCATAGTATGGCTGCTCCGGTTGCATGAATGTCTTCGCTTCCAGGTTGGGCGCGTACGAATATTTGGCAGGTTCGGGCTGCATGAATTGGGCCACCGCGTACCCCCGGCAATTTACATGAATCATCATCTTTTCATTCCAAAGAAATCCGGATGCCTTCGGTAAACTTGTCGGGCTTGTTAGTTCAACATACTGATTATCTTCCGTTGCTTTAATCATCACTGAACCTCGCTTTCAGATTATGAAATCAAAAGGCAGAAAACGTTTTAGGTAACTTGTATACAACTTGGTCCATTATAACACGGGAACGCTTACAGAAAATCAAAAACTAAAAAAGAGCTGAAAAAATCAGCTCCGATTCCGTTCCAATTGTTTCTCGATACCCAATCTGTCGATCTGAATCCAATATTCTGCAATGCGTTCGTTTGCCACCCGGTATACCGCGCTCGCAATTTCGATCACTGGTAAGTTGCTTGGTGTATATCCGTCCACGTCTCCGACATGGGTACCCGTTTGTCTCCAGCGCACGTAGACTTTATCCCCTTGCGTCAGCAACTCCTGGATCTCAAGTGAGAACTCCCCGTAAGCTTCGATCATCTCTCGCACATGATCCGCATAATCGGAAGGCGTTCGGGTCACCGTAACCTCTTCTTCGGATATCACTTGATGGGCCAGTACCTGTTCCGCCATTACACTGCTTGCATAATCCGGATTCCGGCCAGATCGGACCTCTTCAAAAAAGGATCTGACAATCTGTTCTACTGTCATCTGAGCCACTCCAGTCTATTCAAAATATCCGATTATATATAAATATGTAGTAATTCTTGTATTTTAACATGGAACACACGCTACGGAATTACATCTGTTCTATTGTTCTACAGGACTTAAAACCTACCCTCTCACCTTGACAATGCGTCAATATGACCATAAACTAGCAAAGGATGTCAGGAAATTAATAGGAGGTTTAGCCGTTAAGAGGATTGAGTATGGGTTTTAACCATATCTGATAATCTTTCGGTGTGTAGAAACGTAGCTATTTGAACAACTCAGAAAAACAAGAAAGCGGTGTATCATGAAACGTCTATTTTTTATTATGTTTGCGCTCACCCTGTTACTGGCTGGATGCCAGAGTACTGAGCAGGAAAGCAGTCCGTCCGAGAATAATCCTACAGAAGTCGTAGAAGGTTCTACCATTTTAAGTTTGAAGCAGAAATACGGCTCCGAATCGGAACAAGCGATTATGCCGATGTACAACGTAGCTCAGGATGAAGAATTTACGTTCAAGTTTAAAGCAGATTTACGTAAAAGTAACCTGCGAGCTAGTGACATTATTAGTGTACATACCGATATTAAAGCACTCAAAGCAAGCGATGTATATGCCATTCCAGAAACAAACGACAATAGTGTTTCTATTAAACCTCTTGGATGGGGCGTTTTAAGTTCAGATTCCATGATGAACAAGGATCAAAGTTCTTGGGGCGGTGCCCCCATTTATTACATTCGTCTGAATTATGATCCGGATGCTGAGAAGCTAACACTACTCGATCAGCCCATCATTATTCCGTTTACAGTGAAATCGGAGTTACCCGTACCTAACCTAAGATACGAAATTGACAAAGATAGACGGTTCAAGTTGGTCTGGGACAAGGTTGAAGGTGCCACTGAATATAAAATTTATAAACGTTCTGACCTAACCAACTTCGAAACCAATGTACCTCTAACTGGCGCAGAGGACGCTTTCAGTAATAGTCTGCCTTTAGATATTGCGGTAACGACAGAGACGTCTTTCAATGATTTTTTGAGAGACGGAAAAGGCGGGCTAGGCACTTATAATGAAATGATAACTACCACTCAGAACCATGGTATACGAGGAGAATATTATGTCACTGCAATCGGCGGAGGCAAAGAATCCAATTTTAGCAGAGGTGTCCCTACAGCTCCGCTTGCTTCCCAGTTACCAACATCTCTGAAAGAACAATTGTATAGGGAGAAATTAAAGAATATAGATGTACTTCCTCAGAAAGCAACAGTTGAGTACAATGACGGCTCTCTAGCTCGTGAAACCATTGTCTATGATACCAAAAGCGTAGAAATTTCAGAGTTCAATGAGACGAATATTCCTTTTCACGTTAAAGGAACAGCTTTGAAAAGTTACGTGCGCGTAGAAAATGTGACCCAAGCAGACCTGGACAGACTTGCTCAGCAAACCGTAGCCGATTCCAGCAACGGACTGGTGGAACCAAAGAATGACACACCTTACGTCCCTACGCCTGATGTGCCAACGATTATCAACAATCATGATGCACCTGCGTCTGCAACGGAAAAAGAAGAAGAACCGGCGGTGGAATCTACAACTACAGAGTCTACAACCGATACTGGGACGTCAGAAGATGCAACTGATCCTCTATCTACTGAGGCTTCCGATGATAATTCTGATAAATCTTCAGATATAGCTTCTGAGGAAACTTCGAACGAAGCACCTGCTCCAGCTCCTGAAGCTGCAGAAGACAACCTGGTAGATGAACAGAAATCCAATACACAGCAAAATGTAGAACAAGGTAATCAGGAAACTGTGCCTCAGCCTGCTACAGGTGATGCAATGATCAATGCAGATTCCGCATTGGAAGAAGTTTTAGCCAAAAACATGATTGCGGCACAAGATAATATTTCGTTAAAAGCTTTCCCCGAAGCTCAAAATTTCACGACACTCTCGGATGTGGTTCTGAAAGTGATGTACCAGAATCCATTGATTCTTGGTGTGGAAGGTTTCGAATACAACTATGGTACGCTTACCCTTTCCATTCATTACAATGAATCGGCTAGTAGTATCCAGAAGAAGCAAGATGAGATTATTGCCAAAGCAAACGAAGTGGTGGCTTCCATTATCAAGGATGGCATGAACGAAGACGAGAAACGAAAAGCCATCTACGATTATCTGAACGATAACGCGAAGTATGATGATGCGGCGCTGGAAAATGCGGAGAAGAACAACTTTAAAAATGTCGATCCGCAGTTCAATGACTCGTTTACCACATACGGTATTCTGGTCAAAGGTGTTGGGGTATGTGCCAGCTATGCTTCCGTTTACAAATTGCTCTCGGATCTCTCGGGACTGGAAAGCATCGTTGTAACGGGCGCTTCCAGCGGCGTCCCACATGCATGGAACAAGGTCAAGATCGGGAACGAATGGTTCCATGTCGATGCCACCAACAACCTGACGAACTCCGGCATCCCATACTTCCTGTACAATGCCAACGATGAGACTGCTGCAAGTCAGAAAACAATAGCTGATCAAGATTACTGGCTTGATTCCGAGCTCGCGATGTTTAATGGCGAGAGTGATGCCAATGATTATTATGTGCAGAATGATCTTGAAGTCGCGTCCATTAATGAGTACAAAACCAAGGCTGAGAGTGAACTTAAAAAAGGAGAGAACCGGGTTATTCTCCGCTTTGCCTCACCTGTTGACTCTGATGAGTTGATGACAGCTGCCGGTGAAGCCCTCGCTGCGGTCGATGAAGCCCTTCTGAATACAGCACAATTAGCCACGCTAGGCAGTTATGCCATTCTGGACCCGAAACCAGAGCAGAAGTAACTTAGTTACACAGGAATCCCCTTTGCTTTTTCACAAGCAAAGGGGATTTTTTTCTATTGTTAGATGACTTCAAACCATTGATTTAACCTGTTGTAATCTCGTAATAAAAGAAGAAATAAATGCTTTCTCTTTCATGAGATTCTCTCGCAATCTCTCACTTATTTTATTTAGTGTACTTGCATCACGCGTTATATTGTATTTCAGAACTATATTTCTCAATTTAAAGTAGTCCTGTTTCAGAATAGTGCTTAATTCCATAAAGATTTCATCTCGATCAATGATTGATTTCTCCATTAAATAAGATAAACGTAACTCCATTAGTAGCTTATGTTCATACAAAAGATGAAAGACTCGTGAATCCAATGCTTCTCCAACTAGGGCTGCCTGCTCAATGTCGGTAAAGATGCGTTGAATGGCTTGCATTCCAAAATCGTATTTCTGATCTCTCACTAAGTCATATGTCTCGCTTGAGTTAAGATAGTTTTCCATTGCCGTAATAATCTGCTCCACATGAATTGCATAATTGATATTCTGGATAGGCTTGAGAAATCTCACTTCTGTCCAAAAACTGTACTCATTAGACATGGTCCAGTAGCCTTTCTCAAGTTCATCCAGACTACATACGGTTTGTATGAATTTACCATCATCTAGATTATCAGCAATGTATATCAAATTTTGATCCAGGTCATACCCGTACACCAATAATTCGTGCATGAGATGTTCTTTTTGATAATAGTCTGTACACGCAAGGTAGTATCTATCTGCATAAATATATAGATAATACCCCATATCTATCGCTTCCGTAATCACTTGCTTAAGTGATGTTCCCCATTTGCTAATTACAATTTCTTGCGGCAGGTTGTAAAAGGAAATTCCCGGACAGGTACTTAGCAGAAACTGATGAGAATCAAACGAAAAAATTCCCCATCCATGTGCATATCTGATTTGTATAAAGTTATTGAAAATCCATGGCCATAAATCTTCGTGCATAACGGATGTTAATGTCCCATATGATGTGTACGTGCTAATGACAGGGTCACCTAGTTTAAGTACATTCTTAGCCATTACAGAATTCCTCCTTCGATTCCTAGGCATAGTGTATTCATCTGAACAGATTCATTGTATAAGCAACGCACTCTCAAATCTGGGAGCGAAGATCATGTTCTTGAATATATTACCATGTACCTTCCCCATTTTATATAAGAACGCTTTCATATATAAAAATATTTATTTCTCTCTCTCGTCCTAACGAAAAAGAGAGGATACCGCCCCACTATGGAGATGGTATCCTCTGATACTATAATCGGATTATCTAACACCTTACGGACTAACTGTACCGCCATTTGCATTCAGTGTCTCGCCGCTCACATAGCTGGATTCCTGGCTTGCCAGGAATACAAATGCCGGAGCCATCTCGGCAGGTTGTCCTGCCCGACCAAGCGGTGTATTGGAGCCAAACTCGGCTAGCTTCTCGACTGGTTGTCCACCCACGACCTGGAGCGGTGTCCATACCGGTCCAGGTGCAACAACGTTGACACGTATCCCTTTGCTACCCACCTGTTGTGCCAGCGCTTTGCTGAACGTGTTAATGGATGCCTTCGTTGTCGCATAATCCAGCAGGATTGGCGAAGGTTTGTATGCCTGAATCGATGATGTGTTGATAATGGAGCTGCCCGGCTTCATGTGTTTTACAGCTGCTTTGCAGAGCCAGAACATGGAATAGACATTTGTTTTGAACGTCGCATCGAATTGCTCGGTAGTCAGATCCGCAATCTGCTCTACAAACTGCTGTTTACCTGCCACGTTAGCGAGGATATCAATCCCGCCAAGCTCTTTTACCGCAGATTCAATGAGTTCTTCACAGTATTTCTCATCCTTCAGGTCACCAGGCATCGTGATCGCTTTGCGACCGGCTTCCTCAATCAGCTTCACAACTTCCTGCGCATCTGCTTCCTCTTCGGGCAGATAGGCCAGAACGACATCCGCACCTTCACGGGCAAACGCAATCGCTGCCGCCCGTCCAATTCCGCTGTCGGCCCCGGTCACAACTGCTTTGCGTCCCGTTAAACGTCCGCTGCCTTTATAACTTTTCTCACCCGCATCGGGAACAGGGGTCATCTCACGCTGGAGCCCCGGCTCATCCTGTTGCTGTTTCCACTCCGTTGTAGCCTTCGGATATTGTGTCGTTGGGTCTTGCATGGTGTGCTGGTCTTGATTAGCCATGTTCAATTCCTCCTCGGTTATTTACATTGATCACTACGATCACAGAATAACCTTCCGATCGCTGTTATCCCAAGATTTTTTTCTCTCCCTTATATAAGGGGGAAATCTGGGGATAGCGTATGCTTCCGATATAGCTTTCTTACAGAAAGCTTTTAGGCGAGCACTCCGTTTCTTCAGGTTATTTCTGTGCTCTTCGTTATCATGTAAATGTTAAATTTATGTTCAGAAGTTGTTTTCGTAAAAGTTGCACTCTTTCCTTTGTAACCGAGATGGGTGGAATTTAAACTAGCCCGCCCGGATTCCCTGAAAACCTTCTAACATTGAATCTCCTCTAACTGGAGATTGTATAATAGAACATGAGGTGATCTCGTTGAACCCAAATAAAGAACCCTATTCCATCGGTGAAGCAGCTAAACTGATCGGCTCCACGGTGAAAACGATCCGTTATTACGATGAGATTGAACTGTTACAACCCTCCAATCATACGGAAGGTGGGCATCGACTCTATACAACGCAAGACCTATGGCAACTCGAACTCATTACAACGCTTCGTTATTTGAATTTCAGCATACCGGATATACGAAAGCTCATGTCGGGTGAACTGGCGGTAGCACAGGCACTGGATCTACAGATTTTGAAGCCTTGGAAACCCAGATCGGCACGATGAATTCCATGCTCTCTGTTTTATAACAAGCGAGGAAGCATGAAGAAGACACTTCACTGCATTCTTTGTGGCTTAGCCTTCTCTCCGATTTTGGGTTTGCCTTTTAGGCTTGCTCGGCTAACTTTAGGCGCCGCTCTCGCCAGCTCAAGCGATCTTAGCGAAATTCTTTGAACATATTTTCTTTGCGCACCAATATGTTATATATTTCTAGATTAATATATAATACCCAACTAGAACCTTTTTTCACCGACTCGCTTGCTGATCCAGTTTCTACGTGTTTTCTGAAGACAGCGGGTCGGTCGAAAAGGGATCTGAAAATTACAGGAGAAGACAGCGACACGTAGAATCTTCGGCGCAAACAAAAAGAACCGGCTTGCCGGTTCTTTTTGTGAATTTGATTTTGAATTTCGCTCCGTCGCTGGGTAGCAATCAAGGGATTATAACGGATCTAAGGCAGCGTTTTCGGTCTTCTTAGGCACGCTAGTCTAAGCCCCCTATGCTGTCTGTTATTCGAATTTATTTGATCAAGACGGGATTTATAATAGCTATGTCTGTGTATGTATACTCGCCTTTTTGATTCTCAAATCTGATTTCTAATTCCTGTACTCCTTTGACGGAAACAGAAGCCTCATTCAAACCAACGCCTGTTACAGCATTTCCGGTCCATAACTCTTCTCCATCTCCATAGACTGATATTTGACCTACCGATCCACCTGTGCCAATTGAAGCATACCCAAAATTAAACTGCTTGTATTGTCCATTTAGATTGTAACTTTGTGACAGCACACCAGGATCATAAGCCGATACAAGTGTCCTAATTCCATTAGTATACCTTGTACCTTTAACTTCCATCCTTGCATTAGTTTTAATTTCTCCTGAGGATACCTTTAACGGTGGCAAGTCGGTTAAAGACTTTTGTTCTCCGACTACATTTCCAATCAGGACCGATTTTGTCTTTCCTTCCCAAGCAACCTCTTTGCCTACCATGTTCCCAACCATTTTCAAAGGTACGTAAGTTGTTCCGCTGTAAGAAAGCGATGCTGGAACACTAGTGCCATTGTTATTGAATTTTCCATTTAAAGGTGTCTTGTCTACATTATCTACAATAAACTTGATCTGATCCAAGCTAACTTCAATTTTCGTTGTAGCTCCAAAAGCAATTCCACCAAAAAAAACGGCTCCAAGCGTAAAACCAGTTACACCGTACTTCATCTTTTTCATTAAACTCATATAAGTTCCTCTTTTCTTTAATATAGGTAAATTATGTATAAATATCTATTTTACCTATATTAATCATATACGATCCTCTTTATTTTTACTATAAGTAAATCCGATACCACGGCCGCTCTCCACCGAGATGGATGAAATTTAAACTAAGCCCGCCAGAATTCCCTGACAACCGTCTGACATTGAATCTCCTCTAACTGGAGATTGTATAATAGAACATGAGGTGATCTCGTTGAACCCAAATAAAGAACCCTATTCCATCGGTGAAGCAGCCAAACTGATCGGCTCCACGGTGAAGACGATCCGTTATTACGATGAGATTGAACTGTTACAACCCTCCAATCATACGGAAGGTGGGCATCGACTCTATACAACGCAAGACCTATGGCAACTCGAACTCATTACAACGCTTCGTTATCTGAATTTCAGCATACCGGATATTCGAAAACTCATGTCGGGTGAACTGGCGGTAGCACAGGCACTGGATCTACAGATTGAAGCCTTGGAAACCCAGATCGGCACGATGAATTCCATGCTCTCCATTTTGCAGCAAGCGAAGCAGCATGAAGAAGACACTTCACTGCATTCGGAACAGTCACTCACCTACATCTCCAGTCTGGTAGAATCCCTGACTGCCAATGCGAACAGGCGAAGACAATTTGTTGCTGCCAAGGTGGATGAATCCCATCTGCTGGACAGCATTCCGCAGGATTGGAGAGTGTCGTTTCTGCACTTTTTTGATAAATACATGATGAAAGATACCAAACTGACGGCTCAGCAAACACTGGCCTGGAAGGAAATTCAGGGAATGATCAATGATCCGGCCTATTGGGCCGATCTGGCTCGGCTGGAGGTTCCATTCTTCATTATGGCGAATCAGCCACAAGTCGAAGCGGACATCTGGGTGAAAAAAATGGAGGCTATTCGCATTCGCACTACCGAAGTGCTGGACAAGCGTTGGGCAATCGATAGCCCTGCTGTGCAAAGCATGGTGTGGGACTTTGTATTGATGTATGCAAGTGTCGAGCACGCCGAAACACCCGAAGTATTTTTTCGCAAACAGGCCCGATATATGCTCGACTCTGTGACGGATCGCATTCTGCGTTTTAACAAGCTGTGCAAGGTGATGAATCCCGAATGGAGCCAGATTGTAGATGGCATTAACCTGTTGCAGGAGGGCATGCGGTTACGTTTAATACAAATGGAAGAAGACTGAATTTCAGTCTCCTTCCATTTATACGTTTAACCTTTTTTTAATGAATAGGATTCATGTTCTCCCACTTCCTTGTCCATATGGAGCGATTGCCCTTTCAAGTAGTGGTTGAAGAAATCAATCGTCGTATCGTTGACCAACTGTTGCGTCCCCCGCGCATCTACACCCTGTGTCCATTCGAGCAGTGGAGAGATCAGGTAGAGGTCGGAGAAACTCAGATGTTTGGTGTTGGTCAGCTCCATCCAGAAGTTCCCTCCTACGGTTACCGGCTCATACCGAGCGTACACTTCCTCGTAATATTTCTCGGCTTCCGGACGGGTCGTGCCCATCGCAGCGATCTCCTCGTCACTCATGACACTTGTACCTGCAACGGTTGAGTCTGCATTCATCATCAGGAACGGCTTGCCCACACCTTCCGCAGGGATACGTTTCTCGCCAAACAATACACCATCCATATTCATGCCTGCTTTCACACGTGGATCATCGATTAACATCTGTACTGTCGTTGCTCCGCCAAATGAATGCCCAAACATGCCGATCTTGTCCAGATCCATATGTCCTGTAAACCGCCCACTCGGGTCCCCCTTAGCCAACTTCTCTACCTCATCCAGTACAAACTGTGCATCCTGCACCCATGTCTCATTCAACTTGTCCATGTAACTGAATTGCAGCTGCTCGAATCCTTCTTTCCCTTCCGATTCAAACTGCGCCACACGTCCATCCGGGAATACGGACACCAGACTGCTATACGTGTGATTAATGCTCACCACAATGTAACCTTGACTGACCAGCTGCTCGACTTGGAACGTATTCTGAGTTTCATAGCCATGCAGACCATGAGAGAAAAGAACAACCGGATACTTGGCTTCGGCATCAGATAACTGAGCTTCCTGAATCGCATGTGTTTTGACCTGACTCAGACTGGAAAATAAAAGCTCTGGCAGTTTTAGCATTTTATTGAAGGCTTTCCCGTAGATCTCCGGCTTATTAACATAAGGGGCTGTTGCTCCCTCTGCTTCTGGATTCGTTGGATACCAGATCTGTACCATCAGCTCCCGTTGATCACCGGCAGAACTCGTCAGCAATTCCTCTCGGCTGTTATCTGTCCAGTCGTAGGATACCGTTCCGATTCCATAGGGACCTGCTGGCTTGGCAAACGAAAACACCGGGAACAGTAGCGGTAAGCCAATGCTCACAACAGCGTATACCAACACCAGAAGAGACGTTACGATGATTCGGACACGTCCGAATTTCCCCGCCACAGGTGATGTGGAAGAAGATGCCCCGGTACGTTTACTGTTCAGCGAGGTTACATCTGACTGTTGCTGGCGTCTTGCCTTTGTAAATAACACAACCAGTGGAACCAACGTGAGCAGATACGCCGGAACCATCGGCCAACGTAGTCCTTCGACCACACCATGGATGATCAACAGCACACCCGATATGACGAATCCACCCCATACCATTTTCCGAAAATGTTGAGGCTGTCTCCCAATCCCGATTACCCCCACACACATAAGCAGGTTAAAAATAAGATAAATCCATTCTATTGTCCTCATATGCTTAAAGCCTCCCTTTCTGCCACCGTTTAAATCAGAATTGTATTATTGCGCAGCAGCTATTATATAAATTGAACTAAACATTTACACGAGAACGTAGAGGACAGAAATAATCTGAAGAAGCGACAGCGTTCGCCTTTATCCTCAGATTTTCACCTTTGTAAAATTAAATCAAAAAAATCAGGGGATAACAGCGATCAGAAGGTTGTTCTGTCATCGAAGTGGCAAGTGTAAATAGGCTTTAGTGCAATCTTTATAATTCCCATCTTAAAACCTCCATTTACAGGAGATTCAAGCATGAATTTTGTGGATAAAAAAATGCACTCCCTGAATGACGCTGAATCACCCTCAGGTTCTCCAATCGTTTCAAGGAATGCATGGTTGATATTACGATATAAGTTGATTTTTGAATATTAGACTAGCGATCTTCGCCGCCATCTATCCGTTGTCTTTTTCCGATGCCAAATGCGAAATATCCAGCCACCACGATGGCCATAAACGTAGCTCCAACTATCAGAGGCAAGCGCGTATCCGGGTTAAACGCCATACCAATAATGACGAGAATCAGATACACGATGATAATGTAATTGCTGATCGGGAACCATTTGGACTTGAAGTTATGATCCGCCATCTCGTTGCCCCAACGCTTTCTGAATCGGAACTGGCTGAACGCCAGCGCGAACCATGGAACCATACCCGGAAGAACACTTGCACTGTAGATGTACAGGAACAGCTTGGAGTCCGGCATCAGGTAGTTCAGCACAACCCCAATCAACAGCAAGGAGATTGTAATGACGATACTGTTGCGGGGAACCCCGCCTTTGGACAGCTTTTTAAAAAAGGCAGGTGCCTGCCCATTCTCAGCCAGCGTGTATAACATCCGTCCTGCACTGTAGATCCCGCTGTTGCATCCAGACATGGCCGCCGTGAGTACCACAAAGTTAATGATCCCCGCTGCAGCAACAATACCAACCTTGGCAAAGGTGAGCACAAACGGGCTACCCGTCTCGCCTACCTCGTTCCAAGGGTACAGGGTTACGATAACAAATATAGCTCCAACGTAGAAAATAAGAATACGCCACACGATATTTTTGATCGCTTTACGCAAGGTGTATTTTGGATTCTCCGCTTCGCCTGCTGTAATGCCGACCATCTCCACCCCTTGATACGCAGCCGTTACGATACACAGTGCAAATAGGAAACCTTTGATGCCTCCAGGGAAGAATCCGCCATGACTGAACAGATTCGACAGCCCGATTGGCTGTCCTCCGTTCCCCCAGCCGAAGAAGATGAGCCCGGTTCCGATCACGATCATGGCTACAATAGCCGTCACCTTGATCATCGCAAACCAGAATTCAAATTCCCCATAGAACTTCACCGCCGCCAGATTTGCCGCCGCAATGATCAGCACCCCAGCAAGTGCAGGCAACCACTGCGGAATATCCGGGAACCAATACCCGACATAGATGCCAATCGCCGTAACTTCCGCCATACCCACCGTAACCCACAGGAACCAATAACTCCAGGCGGTCAGAAATCCGGCAAGCGGACTAATATATTTGTGAGCAAATGTTGCAAACGAACCCGTGACCGGCTCTTGAATCAACATTTCCCCCATAATGCGCATGACAAAAAAGATAACGATACCAGCCAATAAATAAGCCAGCAGCACGGATGGACCTGCCCATTTGATCGTACTTGCCGATCCCATGAACAAACCAACGCCGATTGTACCTCCGAGTGCAATCAGCTCTACATGGCGGGGCTTTAGCCCTCTAGATAGTTGCTTTGATTCCAAACGATTCTCCCCTTTTCTTGTGTACAGCTTCCTGATGTAATCTTTAACCTCCACATTCACATTAACGCAATGCAGAATTACTTCACCAAATTGTACGAGATGTGCCGCAGAAATACAACAAGGAATGTGAGGAAGACCCGTTAAACAGAATTTTCTACATGAAAAAGAGGCCTCCTAATTATGTCCTCACCTGACATGATTAGGATAACCCCCGATGATTAATTGCAATCAGATTAATCCTGATTTTTGGAGAAGCCGCTCAACAATTGCAGCCACTTCAGCTCTTGTAATATATGCCTTGGGTGCGAGCTTACCATCACTTCTACCTGAAAAAATACCCGCTTGTATGCTTTCAGCTATACCCTTGTTTGCCCATACAGACGATTCTGATATATCGATATACTTTTGAAGCTCGGTTGATCCCGATTGAACGGGAAGCTTTTCTTTTAGCCCTGTAATGTCCATGGCTCTTGCCATAATATTCATGGCCTGCTCCCGTGTGATTTTGTCGTCAGGACGGAAAGTTCCATCTCTGAAGCCATCTAGTAATTGATATTCATAGGCCGTATTGATTGCGCGACTGTACCATGCATCGGCAGCTATATCCGAGAATACGTTCTTGGATGAATCCAATTTCAATCCCAGGCCACGAACCAATACCATTGCAAATTCTGCCCGGGTAATATCTCGTTCTGGGGTGAACATACCTTCGCCTGTCCCTTCCATCACCATGCGAGAACCCATATCATTCACTTCGGCTTTAGCCCAGTGAGTTTGCATATCCTGGAATTCGATCGGATTCCATACAATGGAGTACGTACTGTTGGATAGACTGTTTACCTTGGCATAATAATTCGTATCATTTACAACGACTTGAGTTGGTACGTGACGAACTGATCCATCCGTGTCGATGACTACACCTGTCGTGATTCGGTTGGGATCTACTCCCTCAGGAATAGCTATCGTTCGTTCAACATATGCATTGAAATGGGTAATGTTAATCGTACGATTAACATAAATTCCACGTACTTCAAAATTATATGTTGGGGCAACAAGTGTAAATCTATTTTTTTCAGTCGCATCTGTTATTACCCGCAGCATCTCTGCTCCAAGCGTCGAGATCTCAATTTGAATCAGAATATCTTTGAGATTAATTGACTGCCCCAATTGATTGGACAGCGCTTGGATATTGATTTGCTGAGAAGGTAATGTATAGGTCGCAGACGGCGTTTGAATTTTCAGAGTTGCCTTTTTATCCTCCATGCTCTTGATCATCTGGCCATTTAGTTCCCCAATGACAACATCAGATTGTTTATTTAACAGAATGGTGACCGTAGCTCCATTTCCTTCAGCTGTAAGCTTTTCATCCAGCTTCACGGAATCTACCGTTATTGTGGTTACACTTTGACTATTTCGCTCACTTGAAGTTGCTGATCCGATGTTTTCCAATTTCCCGTTGACCATTACATCCACACCTGAATTTCCTGGGTTTGGAAATTGAGTTCCTGATGTAGGTGGCTGGCTTGGATTCGTATTGCCTCCACTACCGCCAATACTTCCTCCGCCACCGGTATTGCCGCCATTACCTGTTGGTGCTAACGGGATGATCGCATTGGATAGTAACGAAGACTCACTACCCCCTGCTTGGTTCTTTGCTTTCACTGTAAACGTATAGCTCGTTCCGTTGGTTAATCCCGTGATGATTATTGGGCTACGTGTTCCAGTCACGACTCTATTATCTGGTAGAACATTCACCTCATATGACGTTACGGCACTTCCTCCATTGTCTGTTGGAGGATTAAAGCTAAGGGTAGCCTGTCCGTTACCAGCGACTGCTATTACGGATGATGGTGCTTCTGGAACTGTTAGTGGAGTTGCACTTGCCACATTAGACTCCGCACTCAAGCCACCCAATCCGCCTGCTTTCACCATAAAGAAATAAGTGGTTCCATTAATCAGATTTTCTACACGATAGTTCCCATCCGTCACGGTGGTAATTGCGTTACTGCTAAATTGACCGGATACTGTTGATAAATAAACTTCGTAATATGTCGCTCCCGGCACATTACTCCAAGTCAGCTGAACCTGCCGATCTCCAGGGGTTAATACCAAATCCTGAGGATTGGCCGGCGCGTTTGGCAAGTTGATCGCTTGAACAACTTGGAATGTCTGGTCCAGCATATTGTCCGCGGATATACGAAGCGTCGCAGTATAAGTGCCTGCTGGCAAACCATCTTTAACCTTCACTGTGAAGTTGGTTTCAGCCCCTTGGTTAAGGGTAGACACTGTAGGTTGTGTTACTTCAAAATCCGACCCATTCGTCCCACCAGATATTACCTCCAAGTTAGTCAATGTACCAGTACCAATATTTTTCATGATATTGGTTAATGTTTCTTGACTACCCGAGGCATAGCCCTGAATCAATGCTGCTGGGGTTTGATCCGCAATATTCTCAATGACATACGTTTGTGCTTGTTGAATGGCAACTACAGCAATATTGCTTGTCATCGTTGCGATCTTCATTCCATTTATACCATTGTTGGTGTTGGTCACGATTACATAATAGTAGATCGTTCCCTCACTTGTCGTTGGGGCGGCATATGTTGAGCTGGTTGCCGCATTGATGGGCGTACCGCCTGTTGTACTGTTAACCGTATTGCTATACCACTGGTAGCTCAATGTTCCTCCATCACTGATCGTAGCGCCTACGCTCAGCGTTGGACTACTCGCTCCCTCGTCAACGGTGGCGTCCGCTGGCTGTGTGTTAATCGTCGGGGCTGCTGCATCGATTAGCGCACTCACCGTCACTTGGGCCGCATTGCTCGTCGTCGTTGCAGTCTTCATTCCATTTACACCATTATTGGTGTTGGTCACGATTATATAATAGTAGATCGTTCCCTCACTTGTCGTTGGCGCGGTATACGTTGAGCTGGTTGCCCCGCTAATCAACGTACCACCCGTGGTGCTGTTGGTGGTATTGCTATACCATTTATAACTCAACGTGCCCCCATCACTAACGGTAGCGTTTACACTCAGCGTTGGACTGCTTGCTCCCAAATTGGCCGCTTCATTGGCTGGCTGTATGTTGATTGTTGGGGCTGCTGCATGAACCAGTGCATTTACCGTTACATATACCGCATTACTCGTCGTTGTTGCGGTCTTCGTTCCATTTACACCATTGTTGGTGTTGGTCACGGTCACATAATAGTAGGTCGTTCCCTCACTTGTCGTTGGCGCGGCATACGTTGAGCTGGTTGCCCCGCTGATCAACGTACCACCCGTGGTGCTGTTGGTTACGTTACTGTACCACTGGTAGCTCAAAGTGCCTCCGTCACTAGCAGTAGCGCCTAGGCTCAGCGTTGGATTGCTTGCCCCCACATTGACTGTTTCATCTGCTGGCTGTATGTTGATCGTTGGGGCTGCTGCATGAACCAGTGCATTTACCGTTACTTGTGCCACATTGCTCGTCGCCATTGCGGTCTTTGTTCCATTTACACCATTGTTGGTGTTGGTCACGATTACATAATAGTAGGTCGTTCCCTCACTTGTCGTTGGCGCGGCATACGTTAAGCTGGTTGCCCCGTTGATTGCCATACCACCCGTGGTACTGTTAGCCGTATTGCTATACCACTGATAGCTCAATGTTCCTCCATCACTAGCGGTAGCGCCTAGGCTCAGCGTTGGATTGCTCGCCCCCACATTGGCTGTTTCATCTGCTGGCTGGATGTTGATCGTTGGGGCTGCTGCAGAAACCACAGCATCATCAAGCACAATGTCATTAATACCATGCCAACTGTTCTTATCTGTCGAATATAGAAGAACCAAGTCCACATTATCGAAATCTTCATTTAATGAAACATGTTTAGAGTGATAATCTGCAATTAATTCGTCATTTATGAATGAGTGGGTTGCAACCTTTGCTCCATCGCGATATCCTTCAATCCTAAGGTTTATTGGTCCTTCACCCCAGTTTGAATAAAAGAATCCGTTAATTTGGAATTCGGAAGCATCGCTTGTTTTAATCCCCATCCCTTTCCAACCAATATTAATATCCGTTTCATAAGTGGTCAAAAAAGGAAACCAACCATCTGCCTCTGTATCTGCAAAAATGAGATTTCCCGGCATCATAGTTCCACTAACATCACTAATATTGAAAAATTGAAAAACCTTCCCAAGAATATCTGTTGAGCCACCTTCACCATCTTCAGCGATCCCGTCAGTCCAGGCACTACTATCAGTTGTAGAAAACGTTACTGTTGTCGGGGCCGCTGCTGATGCAGTTCCCAACCATTGACTCCCGATAAATCCATTGGTTACAAATAATATGAGGCATAAAAACATGAGTGAAACTCTCTTGTACATGATCACTGAACTGTTAATGTTCATCCGTTCCTTCCTCATTCTGGAGTGAGCTACTGTCTGAAGCAACGCTTATTTGATCAGCCTCCCATGAATCAAAATACCTATCAATTGACATTATTCGACACTTCACACCATAATCCTTTAGTACATTAAATAATGAAAATATTTATTTTTTAACCAGCCCTCTAAAACTACGATCATTCATCGTTAATTCTCCCCTAGAATTTTCTCTGACAATAGATATCCCTGAAACCATCAGAGGGCTATTTCGTATTGATTATCTTGATCATATTACATTGAATAATAGGAGACTTTACATGCCTGACCTTTTACTGGTTTTATTTTTGTTTAATCTGTCTCTCTTTCTGCTTCACGAAATGGATGCCATCAGGCGGTCTGAATGGAAATTATTTATGGTGTTAAAAGATATGGAAGATGATAAAGCCTATAGGTATTTCACTTGGATTCACCTGCCAATGTATACCATCATCCTCTCTCTTCTTTTTAGCCCATATCAGACCATTACATTTTGGGTGCTGGATATCTTTTTCATCATACATACCGTATTACACTTCTTTTTCGAAAAACATCCTCGAAATGAATTTAAAAACGGGTTCTCCAGATCATTGATCTACCCTATGGGAATAATCGCTTTAATTCATTTGATATTCCTAATCATCTAATCTGTTTACACCGACGGAATGAAGGAAGCTGGAAAGGTATTGTTGAATAACAGTGAATATGGAGGTGTGCCCATGCAACAATCTCATGCAGAACGAGTTGAATTATTTGTTTCCAACACACAGATCATCAAGAAGTCGTTCAAATGGCAACATGCGATGATGCAACGTCTGGCTGCCCTGCTCTATGCAGCGGAGAATAAAACAGCGGATGGGGAAGCTATTCATCAAAGCCATGAGTTGATTAAGCAAAACACAAAACTCTTCTCTGCATTCAGAGGTAATTCGGCCATTAGCATTGCTACCATGCTCTCCCTTACAACGGATGAGGACACAAAGCTGGCAGATACCCTGCATGTCTATGATTTGATGAAAGAGATCAAATTCCGCAACTCTGATTATCTGGTTATTGCCGCCTATCAGATCGCTACTCAGACATCACCTGACCAGTTTCAACCTACGGTGGAGCGGGCCAAATTATTTTATGATGGCATGAAAGCAGAGCATCGTTTCCTCACTGGACAGGATGACTACATTTTCGCTGCCATGTTAGCCCTTTCCGATCTCGAAGTAGATACCGGTGTGGCACGTATGGAACAACTTTATGGCGAATTAAAACCGGAGTTCTCTTCCAGAAACAGTGTGCAGGCGTTAACACAGGTCCTGGTTCTTGGAGAGGATGTCCCGGATGCAGGGGCTCGAGTGATTGCCTTAAATGAAGCTTTTCGCAAAAGGAATCTTCGAATGGACAAAACGTATACGTTAGCCTCTCTCGGAATACTTTCTCTACTGCCTTCGGACAGAGAGTCATTAGTGGATGAAGTCGCGGAAACAAATGACTGGTTACGGACTCAAAAAGGCTTCGGTGCCTGGTCAATCGACAAACAGGAGTTGCTCCTGTTCTCGTCTGCTCTGGTAGCCATACAATATGTAGAGGATCTGCGCAACGGTGTTCTAACCACAACCATCTCAACCAGCATCACAAACATTATTATTGCCCAGCAGGCCGCCATGGCCGCAGCTGCCGCAGCATCGGCTGCTGCCGCTTCTTCATCATCATCCAACTAACAAGGACCAGGTTGCCTTGAATATGAGTTAAAAAAGACCCTCCCGAGTTCAAGTTCACTCGGAAGGGTCTTAAAGCATTCAAGCCTACATCTAAAATAATGTTCATCATTCGCTATGATACAATCCCCGTATCTCGGAACTCGTCCAGAAAGTCATTCAGCCAATCCGAACCATAATCCAGCGCACCTGTATCACTCTCGATAAAAGCAACATCCAGACCCATCACCCAGAATCGGCGAGCAACAATAAAGAGATCAACCGCCTGTTCGTCTGCATCCGTAAACTTCCGAACCGACCGGTATCCTTTCATCAATGCATCCCATAGTCTTTGTTTCTGCCTTGAATCACCCGACTGTCTTTTTCGAACTTTCACTTGAGCTAAATCATAGGCACGCCAGCCTTTGGCTGCCCACTCGAAGTCATAATGGATGAACTGATGTTCCTGTTGAAATACATTGTTATTCCCATGCATATCGCCATGGCACAGACCAAAGTCCAGGTCTTGTCTGGAAATGGCAACGATGCGTTCTTTTAACGTTGTGGCAAACGTATGGAGAAATGCTGCTGCTTCATTGTTCTCACCGATATAGTGGATAATTCGCTCAAGGGGTTCGTCAATAAGTAACTTTAGATCCAGCTCATATCGTGGCAGCTCCATGTTCACCTGATCCATAGCTTCATGCAATTCAGCGGCAGATTGACCAAAGGCGTAACAAGACTCCTCATCCTCCAGGTTGTTCTCCGTACCCTCAATATACCGAAACATCACAGCAACCCGCTTGCCTTCCGCAGCCTCCAACACCGTATATCCCGTATGATCTTTCTTCTCGATGTATTCTCCAATGTCGGTATGTTCCGCAGAACCTAGAACGTTCTTCAGTTGAGACAATAACGAAAGCTCATACTGAACATCTGCCTCCGTAATTTCAGTGCGGTAGATCCGGAGAATATACATGCCACTGGACGTGCGAACCCGGTAGGTATCATTCAATCCTCTAAGCCAAAACAAACATTCTTCCCATGTTCCAATGTCATATTGATTGCTCAATGCAGACTCCAGATACCTGGGGTTAAGCACTGAACGTAAAGCAGTCGGTTGAATGGACATATGTATACTCCTTCAGTTTATATGATTATTTCTCATCTGATGAACGATGTAACCGTATTCACCTATCAACCTATAACATAGTCTATTTTTCGTTAATTTTCCAGAATATATATTTTAAACGGGTGCATCATCTTTGGAATTTCAAAGTTTCCTCTCTCTTGAGTAGATTATACAGAACTGCTTGCATTGACCAGCTTCCCAGATTTCAGCAGGCTATTACACTCTGGGTCGATGCCAGCGCTCGACAATGCAGCACATTCACGAAAGGCAAAATGTTTGCACCCCTTACACTTCTCCTCGTTTAAATGCTGTAACGCATAATTAATGGCTTCCCCAGTATGTTCAAAACGATGTGCAGGATTTAAACGCTCTAACAGACCCGTTCGTTTCAACATCTCAAGTGGCTGCTCTTGTATGCCCGATAACAATACAATTCCGCCCGACCGTTCAAAATGCTTGATTAAACTCGCCAGGTTAGCCTCGCCTGTTGTATCCATAAAAGGTACCTTGCCCATGCGCAACAGCAAAATGCCCGGTCGCCGATGAATTGAATCCATGACCGACTTCTCGAACATATCCGCTGCGCCGAAAAACAGTGGCCCTTCAATTGTATACAGGCTTATTTGCGGACAGTCATGTCCTTCCCGAACCATGTGGGCCATGACTTTCTCATGTTTATGATCGGGATCGGGCAGTACTTTGGCAACCTTCAACATCTCACTCATGCGTTTAACAAATAAAAGGACCGCTAGAATTAACCCAACCTCTACAGCCGTTGTTAAACTTGTAAATACGGTCAGCAAAAAGGTAATCAGCAGAACGAGTGAATCACTCGTTTTGGTTTTCATGACATGCACGAAGGATCTTCGTTCACTCATATTCCAGGCAACCAGCATGAGAACGGGAGCCATACTGGCAAGAGGAATGTGGGATGCGTATGGCGCAAAGAGAACAAGTACCAGCAAAACCACCACACCGTGAATCACGCCAGACCATGGCGATACTGCGCCGGATTTGATATTTGTTGCTGTACGTGCAATCGCTCCTGTTGCAGGAATACCACCAAACAGCGGCGTCACCATATTAGCAATTCCCTGCCCAATCAACTCCCGATTGCTGTTATGTCGGCTTCCGGTCATGCCATCGGCAACAACAGCTGACAGCAGCGATTCAATTCCACCCAGCATGGCAATGACAAAAGCGGGTTGCAGCAAGTTCATGATACGCTCCCAAGTGATCTCAGGCATATGGAACTGAGGCAAGGAGTTAGGTATGGCGCCAAAGGAAGAACCGATCGTAGCTACCTGCCCTTCAAAAAGGAACGCTGCGACTACCGTCGAAAGAATCAGCCCCACTAGTGATGCAGGCACCTTTGGTGCAAACTTGGGCAAAAGCAGAAGAACAGCCAGACAGACTCCAGCTGTAAGCACACTGTATATATTAATCGTCGAGATGTGCATCCCGATTTCTTTCATATTGGACCAAAAATCTTCATGCTTCTCGATGCCTCGAAGTCCCAGGAAGTTCGTAATCTGTCCGCTAAAAATAATGACGGCGATCCCTGCCGTAAAACCGATCGTCACCGGCCTTGGAATAAACTTAATTAATGCCCCAAGCTTGAATACGCCCATAAGCACAAGCATCAAACCGGCCATCATTCCGGCGATCAGCAGATTCTCATATCCATACTGCATCACAATGGCAAATAGGATCGGAATGAATGCCCCCGTTGGCCCACCAATCTGGAACTTGGACCCACCCAGCAAGGAAATGAGAATCCCTGCGATTACTGTGGTATACAATCCATACTCCGGTTTGACCCCGGAAGCGATGGCAAAGGCCATACCGAGTGGAATCGCAATGATACCTACAATCAGTCCTGATAACAGATCCTTGCGAAAAGCGGCAGCATTGTACCCTGCATATCTCCCCATCCATTTCATGCACAAAAACCTTCTTTTCTTTATATATTTGAATATTTGAATATATCTAAAAGACTACTCCCCTGCATACGCCCTGTCAATCGGATTACGCACAATCCCAGCAGGAACTTAACACAAAAAACAAGAACCTCCGGTGATTACACCCAGTTGCTCTTGTTTATTGTGTCAGGACTCTTTACGAATATCTTCCAGCATGGAAATGGCATCAACCAGATGATTGTCAAAAATCTGTTTGGTGACTGCCAGCAGGTCCTTAATCAGCGGATCACGCAGCGAATAGGTGACGGTTGTCCCTTCTTTTATTCCGTGGACAACGTTTTTGCTACGCAGTACAGCCAGTTGCTGTGAAACGGCAGAGCCTTCCGATCCCAGAATGCTTTGCAGTTCATTCACGTTTTTGGCTCCTTCACTCAGCAACTCCAGAATCTGAATCCGCATCGGGTGTGCCAACGCTTTGAAAAAATCCGCTTTAAACTGTTGTATGCTCTGATTCATACGCTATGCCCCTTCAATCGAACTCGTCAACATGCTCATATCATACCATAGAACGAGGTTCAGACTTCAATTCACATGATATGATAAGATGAAAAAAGCAAGTACATTATACTGTGCAGGGGAGCTGTAAGTATGTCCAAACCATCCGAATATTCACCCTCCGGCGTTCCTATCCTTCGTCATAAGGATAGGAAGCGTGAGTGGCAGTCTACTTCTTATGCAAAAGACGAATGGCTGGAACAAATCGAGAAACATGCCGACCAATATCTCGGCGAAGCCGAGTCTGTATTCCATGAGTTGCTGTCAGACAAGGTTCATATCGATGTCCATATGATTCGTCCAACACCAGAACGAAATTATTACACATTGTACACCACAGGCATGAGCGCCTTGCCTATGAACACGCCTGAAGATGCAGAGGACTATGAGTACGCAGAGTTGATGATTTGTTTGCCGCCGGATTGGCCACTATCAGAGGAGGAATTGGAGGAGTTGGACAACTACTGGCCAATACGTTGGTTAAAAACGATGGCTCGCTTGCCGCATGACTACGATACCTGGCTAAGTTGGGGGCATACGGTGCCGAATGGTGATCCGGCAATGCCATTTTCCAATAACACAGAAATGTGTGCCTTTATCGTGCTGCCTCCGCTTGAAGTCGATGAGGATTTCCTGACGCTCGACATGGAAGATGGACAGACTGTGCACTTCTACGCAGTCCTCCCTATTTACCTGGAGGAGCTTGAGCACAAGCTCGAATATGGTTTGGACGCTCTGCTAGACCGTTTCGAAGAACATCATGTGAACGAAATTTTGGATATAAACCGGGTCAATTCCTGTGGGGATGCTTCATAATAAGATAAGCAGACTAGAAAAAAGCTCAACCCTTAGCATCGCTGCTGGATTGAGCTTCCCTTTTTATTTACGTTAGTACGAACCATATTCAAACCAGTCAAAGTCCGCTACCTGATCGGAAGAAGTACCGTTGCTGCTGCTAAACATTCCGATACAACAGCCAACAAAGCCGCCGGCTACTTCGGTGCTCAGGCTACTTGTATCCACCTGTTCCGCCACCAGATGATACTGACTTCCATCCGTGCTGTAATAGAAGTTGAGTTGCTGACCTGTCGCAGCCAGTTTGATATACACTCGCGATACTTCATCATCCAGCGCGATTTGCGCAATGTGGCTATCCTGACCATCTATAACGGTCACCACACGCAGCACCTGCTGATTCTCGGCCAGAGCACGCTCAATCCGTACGTGATACTGATCGTTCTGAATGACGACGAGACCAGCCGTTTCGTTGGCATTCCCAGGCACAAATTCCATCGCTGTAGCTGCGACATAATCCATATGCCTTTGACGCAGACAAACAAAGCTGGAATTTTCTTTTTCCTTCAATGTTTGCGGTTTCAGCTTCAGTCGCAAGTATCCTTTTCGTTCGGTTAATGAATATAAGTCTTCCTGGGGATTACGCAGAAACATCCATTGCAAGCCCAGTTTATCACTGTCAAAATGGTCAAAACGCAGTTGCGGTTCTACCGGAACAGGCTTCAAATCCAACGTACCCTGCTCCTCCAAGATCCCGCGGCCCTCATTGACAACAGGCCATCCGTCCTCCCAAACAACAGAAGCAAGGAACGTCTCCCGCCCCAGGTTGCTATAGCTCCCTCCATATGGACGCGAAGCAAGCATGACCATGAACCATTGACCGTTCGCAGCCTGCACCAAGTCGGCATGTCCGACATTAACAACAGGGTAACGTTTACCCAAATGGCGATGTGTAATGATTGGATTATTCGGATTCCCGACGTATCCTTCGGTCAAACTTTTACTACGAGCAATGGTCACCGCATGGTTTGGCCCTGTGCCTCCCTCTGCAATCAATAAATAGTAATATTCATCGATCTTATACAGATGCGGGCCTTCCGGCCAGATGACATCCACCATCGCCCCGCGCCACAGAACGTAACTGTCTCCCACCAGCTTCATACTGCCCAGATCCAACTCCCGCAGCCACACTTCCCAGTTCCCATTGTAACGAACTCCCTCGGAGCAAGGACGTGTACCAAGGTAATACGCTTTGCCGTCATCGAAGAAAATCGTAGGGTCTATTCCTTCTGCGCCTTCAATAAAATAAGGATCAGACCATGGCCCAGCCGGGTCGGTAGCGGTTACAACAAAATTGCCGCCATGTGATACATTGGTTGTAATCATATAGAAGATGCCTTCATGATACCGAAGCGTTGGAGCGAATATCCCCTGTGAATGGCCTGCTCCCTGAAGATTCAACTGTGAAGGGCGGTCCAGCACATTTCCAATCTGTCTCCAATTCACTAGATCACGGCTCTGAAAGATCGGAACGCCAGGAAAATAGGCAAATGTTGATGTCACCAGATAAAAATCTTCACCCACCCGGCATACGGATGGATCTGGATAAAATCCGGGCATAATCGGATTGTTAAACGTGCATTGTTCGCTTTGATTTGCATTTTTCATTCTTTTACCCCTCCAATGGTTAGTCCAGTCACAAAGTATTTTTGCAAGAACGGATACAGTAAAACGATTGGCATTGCCGTTACAACCGTGATTGCTGCCCGAATGGATACAGGCGTCACCATGTTGGTTACATTTTTGAATGAATCCACATTGACGGTTCCCCCCTGTGAGGTCGCAGAGGATAACAATTTCATCAGCTCATACTGCAAGGTGGTCAAATTCCGATTTCCTGCCGTGTACAACATGGAGTCAAACCAGGAGTTCCACTGACCTACAGCAATGAACAGAGCAACTGTAGCCAACACCGGCTTGGACAGCGGAAGCACGATGCGCATGAAAATCCGAAAATCTCCGGCTCCATCCATCTTCGCGGATTCTATCAATCCCTCGGACAGTCCCTGAATGTAGGTACGAATGACGATCATGTTGAACACCCCGATCAACCCGGGAATAATGTATACCCAGAAGCTGTTCAGCAGCCCCACTTGTTTGATCAGCATGTATCCCGGAATTAAGCCACCGCTGAAATACATCGTCATGACAAACAGCGTTGTGACCAATTTGTTGAACATATACTCCTTGCGGCTCAGCACATAGGCCAGCATGGCTGTACAGAACAGCTGTACAACCGTTCCCACCACAGTTCTGGCGACCGAAACAAATGCGGCTTGTGTCAGATTTGGGTTTTGGAATACAGAGACGTAATTTTGCAGCGTCCATTCCCTCGGCCAGAGATAGATCCCCCCGCGGATCGTATCCAGCCCGTTATTGAAAGATACGGCAATGGTGTTTAAAAAAGGATATAACGTAACAACCATGACAAGCAACATAAATATGCCATTGGTGATGGAAAAAATAGAGTCACCCAAGCTTCGTTTTCTGCTAAATCGCTTCACAGTTCTGCCCCCTTATCATATCAATCGCTCTTCACCAAGAGACTTGGCAATCCCGTTGGCGATAAATATGAGCACCAGACTGACCACACTTTTGAAAATGCCTGCTGCGGTGGCAAGTGAGTAGTTGCCGAGATTAATCCCGTATTTCAAAACAAAAATGTCGATCGTCTCGGATACATCCTGCACAAGTCCGTTCCCCAGCAAGTATTGAATCTCAAAACCCGCGTTCAGTACGTTACCAACGTTGATGATAAGCAGGATAATAATCGTTGGTTTGATGCTTGGAAGTGTGACGTTGAACATTTTGCGAAACCGTCCGGCTCCGTCGATGGAAGCTGCCTCGTATAAGCTCGGATTAATCGACGCCATGGCGGCCAGATAAATAATCGTGCCCCAGCCAATTTCCTTCCACATGCTGGACAGACCTACAATCCCCCAGAAGTATTTGGGTTCGGCAAAAAAATTGATCGGTGCATCAATCAGGCCCAATTTCGTCAACAGCACATTCACTATTCCTGTTTCCGTTGATAATACATTCGCTACAATGCCTGTTACGATGATCCACGACAGGAAATGTGGAAGGTAGGAAACCGTCTGTACCACGCGTTTGAACAATACCATTCGCAGTTCATTCAATAACAGCGCCAGACCAATCGAGCCGACAAATCCCAGAAACAGACTGATCAGGCTCATCGCCAGCGTATTGCGAATGACACGTATAAATGTAGGGTCCGTGAATAACGTTCGAAAATGATCTACCCCGACCCAATCCTGCTCCATAAAACCAATGCCGGGTCTATAATTCTGAAACGCCATCAACCAGCCCCATAATGGTCCATACGCAAAAATAGCGATAAACGCAATAAACGGAAATGACATCCACATTAATTGTCGCTGACTTTTCATTCTGGACAGGTTGTACCCGATCCAGCTTGTTCCCGCTGGGATATGGCTGGTTTTTAACGAAGGCTGCAGCTCCTTTTTGGCCATGTTTTTCTCTCCTTGCTTACGAGTTTATCTATATCACCCAGTCTGGGTGAATCGATTCCATTCCTATCCAATCTCCCAATCTAGCGTATAAGAAAGGCTACGGGGTTCCCCATAGCCTTTCTGTGTGACAGGCCTTTATCCCCACAGTTCCATACGTCTGCGGACTTCTTCCGTCAGCGCATCTTCATACGCTTTAATATCTGCGCTTTCCTTGAGCGTGGCTTGATATTCTTCCCAAGCTTTATCAAATTCGGCTGGTGAAGTCATAATCACTTTTGGCAGCCATTTGCGTTTTACATCGTCCATTTTCTGTCTGGCGATGGTCTCCGGTTTATTTGGTTCGAAATTATAGGTATAGATCGGGAACCACGGTTCATTTTCCTCCGCAGGCTCAAGAAAGTCGGTAAACTTCGTATATCCATAAGCCTTCAGCACTTTTTTGTCGATGTCATTCAATGTGGCAAGGTACTCTTCCGGCTGCTCCTTAGGGTCAAGGGCATTCTTCCCGTCAGCGGTCATGCCTTCATGATGCGGGAAATAGACCAACGGGCTTCCCGTGTTTGCCAGCACCCAGTCCGGATCTTTGGAATTCGCACGTTGCTCTTCATTCCTGGAGAACACGCCTTTGTCATCGACTTGGTAATCCACGCCTTCCTGCCCCCAGGTTCTCAATACCTCCATCTCAGGGTCCAGCAAATCATTAATATATTGAAGTGCTCCCTCGATATCCTCGCAGCTCTTTGTAATGGCCAGGCCACCATTCACGTTAAGGATTGGATTGTTCTGATAACGCCCTTTAACATCCTCGGAAAGTGTAATGGACAACGGTACATAGGTTTTGTCATACAATTTTTGCTTCACGAGTGATGCCTCGGCGTCAAGGAACTGCCATCCTTGATCCACCATGCCCAGCACACGTCCGGTTGAAATTTTGGAGATATATTGGTCATAGTTTGCTGTAAAGGTTTCGTTATCGACGAGGCCTTGATGATATACCTCATTAATTTTCTTGAAATATGCCTTCGCTTCCGGAATGGTATTATAGTTTTTGGCCGTCAGCGTTTCTTTATCAACGATGGCTGCGCCTTCGTTAGGATAACCAGCCATGAAGAGCGGAGGGTTCTCCAGTGCGAAATAACGCCAGTCATAGGAGATAATTTCAAATCCAATGGTTGGCTGACCATCAACGGTCGGGTGAGCTGCTTTATATCGTTCAATCAAGTCGAAGTATTGGTCAAGCGTTTTGATTGTCGGATAATTATCCCACTCCAATACGGCCTTCTGAATCCAGAATGCTTCTCCATCATGGGATACTTTCATCGACTTTTCTTGTATATTGCCGAATTGAGGAATGAAGTAGATATGTCCATCCGTCGTATTTTTCATCTTCTTCCAGTCTTCGCCCAGGTAATTTTTGATGTTTGGATATTTATCGATGTAATCCTCAAGTGGTACTAACGCTCCTGCTGCTACCAGTTGCTGAGTACCATCACTCCCATCGATAAAATCGGGATATTCGCCGCCTGCAATGAGTACACCAATCCGCTCTTTGGCTGTTTGGCCTGTAAGCCAGTCCATCGTAACTCTGACGCCTGTTTTCTCCTCAATAGCCTTTAACACCCGATTATCGTCAGGCGCAATTTTTCCCGGTACGGCAAAAAATGCGGAAAATTGTTTCAATTCCCTTCCATCTGCTGTCTTTTCCCCTTTTGAGGACGATCCCGGTGTACATCCAGTGAGTGCGATGACCAGTATTAAAGCGAGCAGAGCACTATACTTGATTCTTTTTCTAACATCCTTTTTCATCATGACCCCTCCATCGATTATATTGACAGAAGCTTTTTGGAAAGCGCTTTCCAAAGGCTGACTTAAAATTATCATGCTTCCATGCCCCTCTCAACGGGATAAACTATAGATGGAATCCCACTAATTCCAGCATCTGCGAAAAAAAATATCCCGCCGCTCCGTCAAGGAGTGCAGGATGTTAATCCAGAGAGTACGCAGCATGGGCACTTTTACGATATTGTGCAGGAGTCTCCCCCATGAGTTTCTCGAACCGGCTAATAAAGTAATCGGAATCCCGATATCCCACCATTGTTGCGATTTCGTATACTCTTTGATCTGTTCTGCGCAACAGCCGGGCGGCTTCCTCAATACGCAATTGATTCAAATAATCACTGAAGCTGATCGAGTAATGCTTTTTGAAAATCTGACCCAGATATGCACTATTCATGTAAAACTGCTCCCCGAGCAACTTCAGGCTGATATTTTCTCTGTAATGCTCGTGAATGAAGGCCTCAATTTTGGCTAATACGCCCATCGCATTTGACTTTTGCTGCTCCTTCAGTTTCTCTGCGCACATGAGCGAGAATTCGCATAAATGTTCAATGTTTTCCTCCATGGATAACATCGCGTAGTTCACCTTCAGAAAAGTCGATTCCATCAACCCAGAATCTGGAGTAACCGTATCGTTATTCACGAGATCCAGCAAAGTGTATGCCAGATAATGCAAGTGGATGCGGACAATACCAGGCTCGATTCGCTCATCCAGAAAAAATTGAAAAATCGCCGTTGCATGACTATATAACTCATCCGTCTGCTGTTCCTCAATACACTTGACTAGCCCATCAAACAATTGTTTTTCGAACTGTCCCGGCCGATTAACAAACAAGGTCGTATCCATAAGTTCGAAGTAATAAATGGGCCTGCAAGTGGTGAAGAAACGTAAGCTTTTCATTATGCCGCAGGATTGATAAGACTCGAGCAGCGCCTCCAACTCATGTACTTCCTTCCCGACATAACAAGCAATAGCCGCCTCTTGACCATGGCTCAGATCGGCATGTAATCGGGTCAAATATTGCTCCAAGGTCACTGCCTCACGGTTCACCATCAGGTCCGTAACCATGAGCAGAACCGCATTTTTATCACCTGTGAACGGCTTCAAAATTTGTCCCGGCAAGGGCTTGCCCACCCATGCCTCAACACGAGCGCACCAATCCGTTCCCTGATCTGGACCGGCTTCCGCCTCAATCAGGATGCAACGCAGTATGCCGGCATCTTGATAGTGGGGCTGCAGACTCGTAACAGCTTCCTCCTCGGCCACCCCAAGCAAGATCGACTGCATATGCTGGGCCATAATAATCCGATCTTTTTTTTGCTGATATCGCTTCTCTTCCATTCGCGCATTGAATGCATCCCTGAACTCCTCAAGCACCTGAACCAGTTCGGTCTTCACAATAGGCTTGAGAATGTAGTCATCCACCTGGTATTTAATCGCCTGCTTGGCATATCCGAACTCATAGAATCCACTTAGAAGAATCAGCTTGATGTCACCGCTATATTGCTCGTACAAGGTTTTGGCAAGCTGCAATCCGTCCATTTCCGGCATCTTAATGTCGGAAATCACCAGATCGGGCTGCATAGCGCGTATACACTCCAATGCCTGCATGCCATTGGAAGCCTGACCGCAAATCTGAAATCCGTAAGACTCCCAATCAATTAACAATAGAAGACCTTGGCGAATAAATGGCTCATCGTCCACAATCAGCACGTTGATCATATCCTCGCTCCTTATTCTTGGGATGCCTGCATAAGAGGAATTTGAATGCCAATCGTTGTTCCCTTCCCCTTTTCACTGAATATGTGCACCTGAACGAAATCATCAAAATACATCCGCAGCCGAATATATGCATTCATCATACCAATGCTGCTAAGCTCGCTCATCCGATCCATACTCGGATCTTGCATCATTTTGCGGAGCGAGGCCAGCTTGTCCTGATCCATGCCAACTCCGGTATCTCGAATGGAAATGTACAGTTCATTACTTCGAATTTCGAATAACACCTCCACGACCCCGTCATTCGACGTCCCCTCAATGCCATGGATACAAGCATTCTCCACAAAGGTGAGAACGGTTAGTTTAGGTATCATCATGGCAGTAATGGATTCGTCTGTGATCCGGATTGCAAATTGCAGCTTTTCACCAAAGCGATACTGCTGGATACTCAGATAACTCTCCACAAAATGGATTTCCTCTGCGATTGTAATCAGATCATCGCCCCAATTGATCGTCTGACGTAACAGCAGTGCCAGTTTATGAATGACATCGGAGGTTTCAAGTTCGTCCTTGATCAAACTCCTCATACGGATCGTTTCAAGCGTGTTGAACATGAAATGGGGATTCACCTGACTCTGAAGGGCTTTCAGCTCCGCCTGCTTCTTGGAGAGCTCAAGGGCTTGCCGCTCCACCTGACCCTTAAACACAATCTCAATCAGGTTCTTGATCTTGATGACCATCATGTTATAACTATGGGTCAGGCTGCCGATCTCGTCTTTGCCCACAGGTCCCGATATCACCTCAAATTTCTCATGCTTCACTTGATCCAGGTGCTTTGCTATCCGATCAACTCTGATGACCAGTGATCTGGATATCAACCAGATTAGCAGTGTCGGCACCAACAGATTAAGAATGATTAGTAAAGTCAAATTAAGCTTGGAATTAACAATCTCCGACAGAACGTCCAATTTCTCCGTGCTGACGACAATCTGCCAATCCTCGGATACGACGGGAATCGATTGCATGGATTGAACAGGGTCAATTGGACTGTTTGCAATCAGATTAAATGGCTTGCGCATCTGATTCATTTTTGAATCGTTCGAGAAAATGACCCTGCCATCCGAAACGACATACACCTTCCCATTTGCTCCCTCATTTTTAAGCGATTTGTTAATGAAAGCGTAGTCCAGATCAACCTTTAACACCTTTTCAACCTGCTGCTCCCCAAAGTAATCCAGCTTACGAATAATGCTTACTTTGCGTCCTCCCTGACTTTGCGACATCTCCGCCTGTTGTTTGTCAAAATACGAATAGATCATGATATGGTCGCTTGTGTTCATCAGCGCTTGATACCAATCGCTTTTCTTCACCTCATCATCCAGCTTAATAAAGTTTCCTCCATTGACGAAGGTATCATTGCCAACATAAAACGTAATTTGATTCACCTGCTGGTAGCTGTAATAGTACCTGACCAGATTGTTGTTGCTAAGCATATCATAGTAGGCAGAATAATAGTCTTCCTGATCGCGATACTTGTACTCCATGAACCGGTTCAGCGTTCCATCGGTATAGAGAAAATTGGACACATACAAGCTATTATCTATACTGTTCCGCAGGTTGAACTTGATCCTTTGCTGCATTTCATTAAATCGGCTATGCTCCTTCTCTTCAATGTTGCCTTTGATACTTAGGTAAAACACGGTATTTGTGACCAGGACCGGGACCAGCACACAAAAGATGAACAATATGTACAACTTGGTTTTGAGACTCCAATCATCCAGAAACTGAATACGCTTACAGTATGTCTTTCGGCTCATGTTATGTCTTTGTCTCCTCTAACCATGTCATATATCAACATTATTATAACGAGTACAGGATGGGTTGGATACTGTAATCCAGGATTTCCGGGAAGCCTTTAATCAACCTCCCGTTCAACTGGCCCAACAAGACAGACACTAACTCCCCACATATTTTCGTATGAACCCGATCTGATCTTAAGTTGAAACGACGATCACGTTATAATTTCAAGAGCATTTCGTACTGGCCCAATTGATATGCAAAACCTGATTTGACCAGGAGGAAATCTTGCATCGATTTCAGATGAGACTCCACATTGAGGACACTGATTTTAGGAGATTCTGTGCGTTGGACCATCTCTGTCAGGATGCTGCTTGCAATACCTTTACCCCGATAATTTTGGTTCACTGCAAGCTGTGGAACATCACCTGTTTTTTGATCTATAATGCCATAGCCAACAATGCTGTGATCCTGACGTGCAACGACATAGATAAAAGCTTCCGGTAAAGCGTAGATGGAATCAATTGAATTTTGCCAGGAGGGCTCCACATCCCAAAATTCCTTGAACTGCTCCACATCGATTCTCTCCACACATTCCACCGTGCAGGTCGTTTGCGGTATGAATTGATCTTTTTGCAACTGGAAACATGAAAATTCCCTTTGAATTTTGAAGTTTTGTTTACTGTACAGCTGAACTGCAGATTCGTTGGATTGGATGACCTCCAGCAAATATTGCTCTACATTTTTTTCTTTTAACAGCTTTTGAATATTTAAGAGCAGATCGCTTGTAATGCCTTGCCGTCTGCAATCTTTTACAACGCCTGTCCCAAGGTCATATGCAGTTGTCTTTCCATTCCAGCTTCGAAGTCCATTGATAACAAATCCGACCATTCTCTCATCCTTAAAGGCTCCCATAGATATTTCGGGGTGATAACCCCTTCGTTGGAGCATCTGTTGAAACTTCCAAAAAGGCAAATCCATTTTAACCTGATAGTCAGAGAACGCATCCACAAACGCCTCGTGAATTGTTTCCATACTTATCTTGTCCAACATTTTATAACTGTACATTAGGGCACTCTCTCCTTTCAAAAGATGAAAACAATAATATATTAGGGCTCATGATCCCATCCCTATCCTTATTTAAATATTCTACTAAATAGTGTTAACACTATACAGTAATATCCGTACTATTAAATCTGCTTCCTTCGGAGTTTTCAGACACGCCCTAATAACTAAAATAGACCGCTCCCTAGTTAAGGGATACGGTCTATCGAGTCATCATGCTATGGGGATACCGATTTTGTTAAACCTATTTTGGTGATCACCGTATCATACGGGTCCAATTCCATGGTCTGTTTTCCATGCTCTGTACTGATCGTCGTGGACTGAACCTGATCGCTATTATTGATCACAACCAATATGTTGCTCTCAGGGTAGTAGGCGCACTCGGTGTACAAGTTATCCGTGATGTACTTTGTTTCATGGAATTCATTGCCCGCAAATCGAATCAAATTCAGAAGTAGTCTTGTATTTGCCCAGCTGAATTCGAAGGAAGGCAGGTAGATCCCTTTTCCTTTTCCAAAAGCATGTGTGGACAGTGTGATTCGACCATCCGTTTCACTCACTACAGCTGCTGATCCATCAGTAAGATAAATGTTCTTTTTCGGAAGTATGCTGGCTCCCTCAGGCACCAAACCATACTCATCACTAACCTCATACGACCATTTTCCATGAACAACTTTGGCGCCTGTATCCTCATCCACCCCAAGCACGTGGGCCATTCTAAAATAGCTGTCGTACCCATCCATTGCCGAAGGCTGGTTAATGCCAATAAAGGTACCACCCTCATACACCCATTGGGTCAATAAGTCCACAGACTTGTGGTCACTCCAATGCGCTCCACCGCTCCATGCTGAACCTGCAGAGCCGGCATTGATGACGACATCTACATCCTTCAACGCGCCCTGACAAATATCATCAAAATCAATAAACTGCACGTCAACAGGCAACCCGGCTAAGGCCTCATTCACATGAATCAGATCATGCATATGTGTTTCATGAAAATGACCGGACAAGGTCCACGATCTTAACTTGCCCCAGCTATGCAGCACGGCTACCTTTGTCTTGATCTGATAAGGCTTTCCAGCCTGATGCAGCTCTTTCATTTCCCTGAATTCATGGGCAATCTTCTCGATATAATCCACAAAGTCCGGGTAAGGCTCAACCAGATGCAAATATCCACCCAATCCAATCCGGTCAATCGACTCACGCAGCAGCGCACGCCGGATATTAATCCAATATTTCTTCGCATCCAGGGTAGGATCTCCTCCCTCCTTGAAGGTTGGAAGTCCGCCTAAGCCAACCGGGAACAAGTAGGGATGCAATCGAATCTCATGGATATCAGCCTTAACGCCTGAGCACATTCTAGCCTCGTAACCGGAGAACACACATTTGATCATGCCGTCGAATCCAAACTCCTGAAAGCGATCATTGTACGGCTCCATTCCCACCCAGCTGTCATCATAGAAGACATACGCCAGCTTGTTATGTTTGTGCACCATATCAATTAATTTCTTACCGAATTCAATGACAAAATCATTGATAAATGCCATCCAGTCCAGTTTGCGCTGATCCGCAGGCATATGAGTGACCTGATATTTACCACCATTCACAAAGTCCTCGGCTGAGAGTGAGTACCCATATTTCTGAGCGAACAGATCCAAGGCTCTCGAACTTACCGTAAAATCATAGGAACCCCAATCCGAGAACAGATGGCGGTTCCGTTCATCACTGCCCCAGATCCAGGCGAAGTTATAGAATAAGGAGGTAAAACGTACAACCGTTGTTTCCGGATGGTTTTGGCACCATGTTTCCATCCAATCTAGTAGATACGTTTGCGTTTCCGTATAGATTGGGTCAATCTGCATCAGATGCTCTTTGTCCCAGTTATTCGTCGTATGATTGTACATGGAGATCTCTTCCCAGATCCGATAGACCATGAAACTTACCGTGTATTTATGCCAAGGAGCAACGCCAGTAATCACTACATTGCCAGATTCCCTTTCATAATTCCATTGTGCTCTTGGTACCTCTTCTCCAGTCGTTCGATCATAAACTTGCCAATACTTAAACGCTTCTTTGGAATCATTCACCCTGAATTGTTCAGCAAAAAAATCCTCCATCAGATAGATGGATACATAATCTTGCACAGCGACCTTCGGATTCGTAATGAGAAAACATTGCTGCAGTTTATCCAGATTACGGGATGCCCACTCATTATGATTCCGAATAATGCAAATGGTTGAATAGATGCCATATCCGGCATTGATAATCTCATCGGACAATTTCGTACCGTCACTGTCACGGATTACATCGGCCCCCCAGCGATCGGCAAGTTCCAGCGTCAGTGCTTCATAACCGGATTCTCCCGGTAGTGTAAAGGAGCCTTTGGTTGTTTTGGACAATGTGGTTCCCTCCCTATCTCAACATATCGGACAGAAAAGCGAGAGCCAGGCCCTGACCCCAGCCCTGAATCCAGTCTTTTGGAATATTGCGATAGCCATCCCGATCCTTCATTACCGCCGTACCGCCAGATACACCAAGCACACGCCCATCTTCGCTAATGTTGTTCAGGATACCTTCCAGTGCTTTTTGCACATATTTCGTATGCAGTGGATTACCGTTATTGATCATGGCTGCTGCAATACCGGCGGAAGCCGACACCTCTTCATACGATTCTTCGTCATCCAAAACCGTACGCCACAAGCCGTTCTCGGTCTGCACCAGCTTGAGAGCCGCCAACTGATCGCGAAGGGCACACTCTACATCCATACATTGCGGATACAAGTACCAGTCGTTCAATTGCGGTTTCACCTGAGACATGGTATAGGCTCCCCAAGCATTCGCTCTTCCCCAGTAAAATCCGGACATGTGGTCCTTGTTGATATTATTATAACCGTGATACCACAGACTGCTGCTCGGATCTTGAAGGTATTTGATATGCCAGTAATACTGATTCAGCGCATCCTGGATCATGGCTTCGTCTTTTAATTTGCTACCTACACGGAGCAGGAAAAATGCCGCCATAAACAAGGTATCCGCCCAAGCCTGTTCCGGAAAATCATTGGAGACGGATACCGTATGCTGAAGCACGTTGTCTCCAAAGCGAAGCGCATGATTCTGGAGATAATCGACTTTGCTGAGAACAATATCCCAATATTTCTGATCCCCGGTTTCTTCATATAAAGTGATGAGCACATGACCCATGGCACATGTATTTACAGTCCAACTTGGCAGACCCAGCTCGATATATTCGTCCGCCCATTTCACCAGCCTGTCCAGTATTTCTTGGTTGCCTGTCGTCTGATAGGCTCTGGATACACCGTAATACGCCACACCGCCGGGCCAATCCCATGTCAGATCCATATCCAGTGTTTTCTTGGTAACGTTCTCGATTACGTGCAGAATCTGTTCTCTGTCATATTTCACTTGAAGCATTGTTATTCCCCTCTCCCTGCGCACACGCCCCCAAGTGCGCCCTGAGAGGTGTCCGTCCATTTTTGTAAACGCTTTACTTATTCCATTGTACGCAGTAAAATAGTCTCAATCTAAGCATATTCACAACAAAACTGTGCAATTTCAATCATTTATACATAGGAGTCCTCGAAAATGCCTAAACCGAAGAAACCTGTCATTGAATATCGTCACTATAGCCTGCCCATTGATTTTCCTGTCCTGTTACTCAGTGGAGACCGCTGGAGAATATCCGATATCAAGAGTGAGCATCTTCATTTCCATAACCACATGGAGATTGGCATCTGTTATTCCGATGGAGGAATCATGGAGATTAAGGGAGAATCTGTGCCTTTTCGAGCAGGCGATGTCACGTTCATTCCCCGCTATCTTCCGCATACCACGTACAGTTCACCTAATAACGCCAGCCTGTGGGCTTATATCTTTTTTTCACCGGAAGAACTCTTCCGCCATTCGCTCAAAACAGCACAAACTCACATTGAACCGAATTTATGGGCGATTCAGGGAACCAATTGCATTCTGAATAAGGAACAACATCCCAAAATTCACATGCTCGCAACATCAGTAGTAGAAGAAATGAAGCAGCAGTCCCCCTACTATCGGGAGAGCGCGTACGGCTTGTTGATGTCTCTATATATCGAACTGCTTCGAATTCATGCGAGCAGCGAGCGCTTGTCATCTCAGGATCAGGAACGGGAACGAGACCTCCAAGGTAACTTGGTCATCTCACCCGTGCTGGAGTTTATCACCAAAAACTATATGATGCCTGTGACCATCGATTACCTCGCTGAACTGTGTCATCTGAGTACAACGCATTTTCGCCGCAAGTTCCATGAAATTATGGGAACCACACCGCTCGATTTTCTGAATAGTACCCGGGTCGAAGAGGCGTGCAAGCGATTAAAAAGCACGGAGGCCTCCGTTCTGTCCATCTCCGAGCAGGTCGGCTTCCGATCCATCTCCAGCTTTAACCGTTGCTTCGCCAAACTGATGGGAGAATCACCCAAAGCTTGGCGCAAAGGGGCACTTACAGAAGCACAGTCTGCAAAAGCGTCCATACTGGAATTTACGGGGTGGGTATGAAGGAATTTGTCGAAATATGATTGCACCCCCCAGAGATATTCGCTACAATGCCGATAGAATACAAGAGATTTTGTCCGTAGCTACCGGAGGATTGAACAATCTCTAAAGGAGCAGCATTTCGTGTTATTAAAAATTTCAGGCGTTGTCCTGACTGTTGTACTTGCCATTACCGTACTGCTGCTGTCAACGATCAGAGAACCACAATCTGCTGCGCTTCATGCCCGTCAAGGTGTTCTGGACCTCTCGGCCTGGGACCCTGAACAAGACGAGCGGATCAAGCTGGACGGGGAGTGGGAGTTTTACTGGGAGCGATTGCTTCCTGACGAATCTGTAACATCGAATCAGGCTGGTCCAATGAAAACACCCGACACTTATGCAACCGTTCCCGGCTCCTGGAATCGACTTAAAGTGGATGGTGAACGACTGCCAACCCACGGCTTCGCCACGTATCGACTGGTGCTGCGTAATACACCTGTTGAAGGAACGCTGGCGATCAAAAAAATGAACATTCGTTTTGCCAGCGAAATCTATATCAATGGCAACAAGCTACTGGAAGATGGGCATGCCGTGGAGAAATCAGCGGGATATCGACCAGGAAACTCCCCCCAGATTGGCTTTTTCCCTTATCATGGCGGTGACATTGAGATTCTGATCCGGGTGGCTAATTATGATTACACGGACGCTGGCATTCCGGGGCCACTCTTTTTCGGCGAACAAGCAGCCATGCTGAAAAAACATCAAATCAGCACAGCCGTTGAATTCGGCACGCTTGCTGTATTGGCTACCATTTCGATCATATTCCTCATCAGTTACCTGGGGTCTGCGCTCTACCGAAACAGGGACGATTCCCTGCTGCTGCTTGGTCTAATCTGTCTGCTGTATGCACTCTATAACGGCATGATCAGCGAACGTGTGTTATCCATGGCCGGCACGGAAATTTCCTTTAGCACGCTCTATAAATTAAAAGATTTCTGCTCCGTCGCATGTCTGGGTCTGTTAACCTTTTACTTCTACCGATTCAAAACACGCATCCTGTCCGGTTTGCTCACGGCGGTGATCCTGATCATCTTCGGAGCTTACTTATGTATGGTCACGCTCCTGCCTATTTCCATCTATGGGCTGGCTGCACCTTACGTCGTCGTTATGTACACGTTGATGCTGCTCTGGTTGCTGTATCAATGTGCAAAACAATTCCTAACCAGTGAGAAGGGCGAACGGCTGTCTACTTTTCTGTGGTACGCAGCTCTCTTAAGCATCATGCTGTACTGTCTGGACATTAATCTCTTCTCGATCTCGCTCAAGGAAAATATGAACATCGGACAGGCTTCCATTGTCCTATTCAGCATCCTGATGCTGTTTCTAGCGGTGCTTCGGTTCTTCGAGGCCTATCGTACGGTCCGTACTCTCAAAGATCAGCTGCTCTTGCTGGACAAAGTGAAGGATGACTTCCTGTCCAATACCTCGCATGAGCTCAAAACACCGCTGAACGCCATTGTCAACATCAGTGAAAGCCTGCTTAAAGGCGCAGAAGGTCCCCTTACCGATGAGCAAGCGCACAATCTGGCGATCGTGACGGGAAGTGGCAGACGATTAACCTATCTGGTCGATGAATTACTGGATTATTCGAAAATGAAACATGGCGACATCCCGCTCCACCGGTCTTCGGCCGATCTGTACTCGTTTGTCGAATCGGTCATGCGTATGCACTCCTTCCTGCTTGGCGCGAAAAAGGTGGAGCTTATCAACCGCATCCCGGCGCATTTCCCGCCGATCTATGCCGACGGCAACCGATTGATTCAGATTTTGCATAATCTGATCGGCAATGCAGTTAAGTTCACGGAACATGGCACGGTAAGCGTCAAAGCTGCGGTTGTGCAAGGCAAAGCGGAAATACGCATTGTGGATACCGGCCGTGGTATCGGTACAGACAAGCTGGAACATATCTTCCTGCCGTTCGAGCAGGAAGCAGATTCGGGGCCAGTCGTTGCCGGAGGCACCGGTCTTGGACTGAGCATTACGCGCAAGCTGGTCGAGCTGCACGACGGAACCATTCATGCGGAATCAGCACCCGGCATGGGTGCCACGTTCATCCTGACTTTTCCGCTGGCAGAGAAAAAAGGAGAGAAACGTTCCAACGTCATGCCACTTACCATCGCTCCTACAGGTCCTGGTAATCGGCTACTCCGGTTCGAAGAACCAACGATTGTACAAGGGAATAAAGACGAATGGATCATCGTTGTGGATGACGACTCGGCTAATTTACAGACCATAGTGAATCTCTTGAAGCTGGAGGGTTACAGTTATGTGGTCACTTCACGCTCACCTTCGGTACTGGAGCTGCTGGACAAGCTACCTGCCGTGCATCTCGTCATTGCTGATATCATGATGCCTGACATGTCGGGTTACGAATTGCTGGAACGGATCAGGGAGCGCTTCTCTCCTTCCGAGTTGCCTGTACTCATGCTGACGGCGAGTAATAAAGCTAATCAATTGAAGCTGGCCTTGGAGAAAGGCGCCAATGATTTTGTATCCAAGCCGTTCGAATCGGAGGAACTGGTGGCACGGATCGGTGGTTTGACTCGGATGAAAACATCCGTGCAAGCTGCGCGAGATGCGGAAATATCTTTTTTGCGGTCACAGATGAACCCGCACTTTCTATATAACGCTCTGAACGCCATTGCCGAATTGTGCGTGGATGCGCCGAATCGGGCAGAACAATTGATTTTGCAATTATCGAGTTACTTAAGGCGCAGTGTGCACTTCAAACATCTGGACTCCAAAACCAGCCTGATGAACGAACTGGAGATGATCGAAGCATACGTTGCCATTGAACAGGCACGCTTTGGCTCAAGGCTGGAGGTCATTATCGATGTGGATGCGGATGTGAACCGGAACATGGACATTCCGCCGCTCACGTTACAGCCCCTGATCGAAAACGCAATTCGGCATGGTCTGATGTCCAGCATTCACGGTGGTCGGGTCATGTTGTCCATTCGTAATCTGAATGATACGGAAACACGTTTCACCATCGAGGACAACGGAATTGGCATAACCAAGCAACGGATGGACGAAATTCGGCAATCTACAGACGGCAGTAACGGCGTTGGACTATGGAATATTTCCAGCCGGCTGAACCTGCTGTATGGCAGACACCTTCAGATGGAAAGTCTGGACGGCGAGGGAACGCGGATTACATTTGATCTTCCAAATCAACGTCTAAACACAGATGGGAACGGGGGGGATGAAACATGATGAAAGTCATCATCGTGGATGATGAGGATTTGTCGCTGAAGCGACTGAATCGCATTTTGACAGAAAGTGGAGAAGTTGAAGTATCTCGCGCATTTCACGACCCGGAGGAAGCCTGTGAATATGCAGCAGAGAATAGCTTCGATGCGGCATTTCTGGACATTACGATGCCTCGCATCTCGGGGATGCACCTCATTGGTGAATTACGTAAACATCACCCTTCGCTCCCCATCGTGCTGGTGACCGGATATGAGGAATATGCGGTGCAGGCCTTCGACAAAGAGGTGATCGATTACGTTATTAAACCGGTCACGGCAGAGCGACTGAACCGCAGCATTCAGCGGTTGCAGGAAAAGCTTCACAAGTCCGTGACAACGCCCGAGCCAGCGGTGCCTGAACCGAAACTGAACGTTCGTCTGTTCGGTGAATTCACCGTGTTCGGTGGAGTCGGAGCAGACAGCCCCATCAAGCTTAGAACGCCCAAAACGGAAGAGTTACTCGCATTCTTGCTATATACCAAATCGACTACCCGTGATGCGCTGGCCGATACGTTGTGGAAGGACCTCAGTCCGCAGAAGGCCTGGACGAACATCAATTCCACGCTGTACTATGTGCGACGTGCTATCGGGGATAACAGTGACGTGCCGATCATTCTTAAGGACAGGAATGGTATCCGTATCGACCGGGAAGCGATCAACTGTGATCTGTACGAGTTTGAGGTTTTGTTCCGGCAGATGCGTCAGGCCTCGGTACATCGCCCCGAGCTCTTCGAGCGGATGGACACGTTGTATACGGGTGAACTCCTGAAAGGAAGGCATTATGAGTGGGCTTTCGCATGGTCCAGACAGCTGGAACTGGATTTCATTATGACGATGGAAACTGCTGCCCACTATCACGCGAAAAAAGGCGAGCCGCTACGGGCGCTGTATTATTTTGAACGTATCCTCCAGATTGACTCGATTCGGGAAGATATCCATCGCGAGATCATCCTGCTGTATCTGTCCCTCGGACGAAGAACCGAAGCGCAGCGCCAATATCTTGTTCTGGAGGAATTGCTCAGAGAGGAGCTCGACTCCAGTCCGGCAGCAGATATCAAACAACTGTTGCGACAATCATGAAACAGCAAAAAGCCCATGCCTTGGCATACTGATCTGCTCCCATCGTAGTCTTCTACGGTCTACTATGACAGGGAGCAGTTCAGTGTTGCTTTAGGTTTGGGCTTTTTGCAATAGATGGACGTTTATCCGTCCTTGTCCGATGATTTTACATCATCATGGTCTATAATCAATCACTCATTTATAAGTTTTTCTGTGTTAAGGGTAAACCCTTCAATCACAACATCTTCGTCCACTTCAATCATGATGCAACGTCTGCCTTGATAGTTCACCTGTTTCACATATCTCAGGTCTTGCGGGCTAACCGAAATCGTAGCAACCTTGGTTTCGATCTTAATGGATTTGGACGTAAACTTCGGCATAACACTGGTCGCCTTCATCTCATAGTTCTTGTTGTCAACGATCGTTTCGAAGGCACGTTCTACTTTCTCCGTTGTCAGATCCTCTATACCACTTGCGGTCAGTACACGTTCCAGATCTTTATAATCCAGCTTGGGAGGTTCTTCCTCATGGGACTCTTCGTTAATCTCGATGACTCGGTTGATCTCCTCGTATACATGTGCAATGGTGGCTGAATCGAGCTGTTCACCGGCCACTTCCTTGACGATATCTTCGAAGATCGCCCGTTCTTCCAGTGCGGTTACGGATCTTTCTCCATTCAATACATTTTCAACAAAATGCGGATCCGGGAAATTGGATTTCCCTGTACAATATAGTACACGATTCACATCGGAGTAGTTGTCCGTCACGCTAGGGTACAAGAATCCTTGCTCTGGCGTGCTTAATTTGATAATCGGATCGACAATAATGTTGTATTTGAATTCTCTCTCCACGTAATCAAACAAGAGTGTCTTCCGCTGTTTCTCCGTGGAATTTACGCTGCACAGAATGAACGGATGGGCGAACACCTCATTCTTCTCACTCTCTTCCGTGGCTTCGTTTCTAGCCTTGGTCGGCAGATAATACTGTCCACGCACGAACGTAGCTACCATGTCCCGCTCAAACTTCGTATCCACCAACATTCGATCCACGAGCAGCAGCATCAGATCCTGCCATTCATCCGGATCACCTGTTACCAGCGCCTGGTGAAGCAATACCTGTGCCGGGTCCTCCGCCGCTTCCTGGAACTTCAACTCAAATAACTTCTGATCCAAATCACCTGTCAGCAATTTTTTGAAATTGCCCATGTACAGCTCCTGCTTCTCTCTGTCCACCAGTTCGAACGGGTGGCGCTCCCAGTGATAGACCTCATTCGTTTCCTTCGTAATATACACGTTGAGAATATCGTAAATATTCAGTAGATCGTGATCGAGTTTAAATTGCTTGCGTATGTGCGCGACTTCTTTTTTATTCATGATTCGTTAGACAACTCCCACAATATATAATTTTATCTGCGTGCAGCTCTATATCCTAAAAGCCAGTGCTCCCTTGGAAGTTTTCATCTGAGCAGTAGGTCACAAATGGGCGCAGCTATGGAGTAGCTGGATCAAGCCGTTTTTGCTCTCCATTTCTGTACTCTCAGTGAGAAATTATATCATATAATGATGACGATTAATGAGAAACAATCTATGGTATTTCCCCCTTACTATCGCAGACCATTTTTGAATATGGAAAATAGCTCGCCGTATGAGAGGCACGAATGAGATTTAAAAGAAAACAGAAAGACGCAACAGGAATGACTCCCGTGCGCCTTTTTTCGTTGTTTAACGATTCTTAAATAATTAATTACTGCTCAGCAATATATCCGTATTCAACAGGGGTGCTCTGCTGGAAGAAACTTTCCTTGTTTCCCGCAGAAACAGTAATCCCATGAACAAGGACACTCCGCCAATAATAATCAGCAATGCCCCCAACTCCTGACTGTAGGCTGTCAGCGTCCCGTCCCTAAACGCCATTCCACGAATCAGACGGTTAAGCCAGTTCATGGGTAATGCCCATGCGAACATTTGGAACGGTTCTGGGAACGCCAGCGGCGTTAATTGAATTCCCGTAGCCAGAAAGGAGGGATACAATACCAAGCTGGTTCGAAGGCTTACTTTCGACATATCTTTGGCAGTGTATCCAATCAGCATACCCATGAGTGACAAGGCAAAAGCATAAACAACTAACGGAATGATAAAAAGATAAGCCTCTGCTTCAAACCGCATTCCCCCCACCTGTTTTAACAATCCATAGGATAGAAGCAGTGAAAGTGAACTCAACGCAGCGTAAGGTACACTCCGAACCCATAGTTGAAAAGGTGACTTTCCGTTGGCAAACAGTTTCCCTTCCTGACGAAGCCGAGGTACAATCGATCCCGCTGCACTTGTTGTAATCATCAATACTACGATATTTACAAATCCAAGCACCATAAAACCGACATAACTGGAGGTTGGATTAAACAGCATCCGCTGCTGAAGGGATAACGGTGACACGATTCCTTTAGCTGTCTCGGTATCCATCCCTTTTTGGATCAGACGTGTCATGGAAAGGGTCATATTTTCCGTCTGGATGATCTCCTGAATCGCAGTGCGAATACCAGTCAACCCCGAGGGCATCGTGTTATCCATCAAGATACCTATATTCGTCGATTTCCCTTGTTGTTGACGCAATCCCAACTGACTGGGAAGCATAATCACCGCTATAGTCTGCTCGTTGGCAAGTAATGTTTCTGGACTCATTCGGCTCGCATATATGCTTTTGACGCTCATATATTGTGACGCATTTATCTTGGAGATCAATTGCCGTGAATATTCGCTATGATCCTCATCAATGACCACAACTGGTGATTTATTAAGCTGATTCTGCGAGAACATTAAGCCGAAAAATAAGGCTGCAATCATTGGCCCAATAAAAATTAGCCGTATATACTTACTTCCTATGACGTACTTCCACTCGTCAATCAGTGATTTCATCAAGTTTCACCTCTGCTGTCATCCCCGGAAGCAATTCAGTATTCGAATCCATCGATATCCGGACCAAAAACATACTCAAATCGGCTTGCCCTTTTTCCCGGGACATCCGCAAATTTGCGAACTGAGGAGCAGTTGAGATGGAAGTGACGCTCCCCTTCACCTGCGTTGGCTGATCCAAATATGGAAAATGAACATCAATGCTTTGATTCACTTCAAGCTGTTGAATTTCACTTTCCTGTATGTAAAGGTCGGTGTAATACGTATTCTTTTGCACAACTGCTAGCGGGACTCCTGCTTGGACTTGATCTCCCTTCGCTACAGCGACACGGTCAACCAATCCGTCATACGGTGCGAGTACATCCTTATCTCCCTCCCCGGATGATTTCACTTTGAAAAGAACCTCTCCCTCTTTCACAGAGTCCCCCGTAGATGCACCAACCTCTGCAATCGTCCCGGGACTATTCTGATAATATAAAGTCGTTTGCTCTGACTCAAGTATGCCTTGTTTCCGGCTCTCGGCCTGACTTACAGCATCCTTCCCTTTAACCGTAAGAAGTGAACCTCCAATAATAACCACCATCGCAATTCCGATATACAAACCTGCTTTTATCTTCATTCTTATATCTCTCCCATTCCCAATCCTCGTGTATGGTTAAATTTGCTGACTATTTTTGCTTTTTAATTTTGGTGACCGCATTCTCGGCTGCCTCCATGATCACTTCTCCCAAAGTCGGATGAGGATGAATCGTCATGGCCAGATCTTCCACGGTTGCCCCCATCTCAATTGCAAATGCGAGCTCCGATATCAGTGTGGATGCCTCCACGCCTACGATTTGCGCACCAATGACAATTCCTGTGGTCGGGTCTGCCACTATTTTCACAAATCCTTCGGGTTCTCTTAATGCCAATGCTCTTCCGTTAATCCCGAAAGAAGATTTCCCAATAACCACCGGAACGGCCTGTGCATTGGCTTCCGTCTCACTTACCCCAACACTGGATATCTCCGGATCAGAAAACACGACAAGCGGAATCACCTTGTAATCCACTTTGGAGGTAAGACCCGCAATGGCTTCTGCGGCTACTTTGGCTTCATAGGATGCCTTGTGGGCAAGTGCCGGACCGGCTGTAATATCTCCAATAGCGTAAATGTGAGGGATAACCGTTCTGCACTGTTCATCCGTCTCAACCAGTCCTTTGTTCGTTACGAGCACACCTATGCGTTCCAGTCCTAACTGGCCGTCTGTATTGGGTTTTCTGCCGATTGTAACCAGTACATATTCTGCTGTAACTTGTTGCTGCTCCTGATTTTTTGAATAATGCAGTGTAACGGAATCCGCATTGTGCTCCACCTTTTCGGCAATCGCTCCGTTTACGATCTGGATGCCGTCCGCCTTCAATTGTTTGACTACAGGGGCTGCAAGTTCCCCCTCGAATCCAGGCAATACTTGTGCGCCTCCCTCCAGAATCGTTACCTTGGTTCCGAATTTGGCATACATCTGTCCAAGCTCCACCCCAATATAACCTCCGCCGATCACAATCAGACTACTCGGAACCTCCTGTAGAGATAATGCTTCAGTGGAAGATAAGATGCGACCTCCAACTGGAAATGCTGGCAGCTCAATTGGACGAGACCCCGTTGCCAGTATGAGATTTTTAAAAGAAATGCTTTGCTCCTGCCCAGCTTGCTGGATCATAGCTGTGTGCTCATCCACCAGACTGGCCTCTCCTTCCAGAATGTTAACACCCGCAGTCTTTAACAAATAGTGGACGCCACCTGCCTGTTTATTCACAACCCCCTGTTTAAAATCCTGAGCAGTCTTAAATGTCGCTGCCGCGTCAGCTTGATTGAACTGTCTGAACCAATCATAGCGATGCGATTCCGCAATTAAAGCTTTGGATGGTATGCAACCCACATGTGTACAGACCCCGCCGAGCTGTTTACGTTCAACAATCGCCGTTTTCATCCCCAACTGCGAAGAACGAAGCGCCGCCACATAACCACCTGGACCTGATCCAATAACTAACGTATCCACAGATTCAAGCTTGCTCATATTCTGATACCTCCCGATTTGAAGTCAACTTAAAATATGATGACCGTAATATATTATAATCATCATATTTTAAAATCGTCAACAACCGTATTTTATCCGTTTGTAAAGCAACAGATATTCAGTCGCCAAATTGACAGGCTTTATTATGATGACTATAATATTTTAAAAAGTATAATGATGAAACTATGGAGTGAATGATCATGCCCTATCCTAAAGGACATAAGATAAAAGTACGAGGTAAGATTGTTGAAAGTGCGGCTCGAGCTTTTCGCACCAATGGTATCCAGGAAGTGAGTGTCCCGTTTATTATGAAGGGAGCTGGATTAACTCACGGAGGGTTCTATTCACATTTTGACAACAAGGAACAATTGGTTGCCGAAGCCTGTGAATATGCCATTAGTGATACCATTACACTTCTAAAGAACGTGGCTGATCAGGAAGAGCAGAATTCCAAAATTAATAAAGTAATCGATTATTATTTGAGTCCGTATCACCGCGACCAAACGGAAATGAGCTGTATTTTCCCCGCCCTTTCCAGCGAAATATCCCGTTCGTCCGAAGAAATTCGGCAGGTGTTCACCCATGAATTAGAGCGGATGATCACTTTTATCTCCAATCTGGCTGAGATCGATATGTCCAGCGGTCGTGCACTGTTCAGTACAATGGTTGGTTCGCTTGTACTTGCACGCTCTGTTGCTGATCCTGAGCTTAGCGACAGCTTTCTCTCGGCGGGCAGACAGCAAGCCAAAGAAATGGTTAAAAGAAAAGATATGTAAGGGTTTCTTGTTTTTATACAATAAGTAGATTTGATGTTGCTATATCAAGTTAAAAACACAAATAGACCGCTCACCCTGGCAAAGCTTGCGGTCTACTTGATCGTGTATCCTCTTGTTAAGCCCACCGCCCTTAAAAGCGGCTATTGCGTCAGAGTGTCGTGTTAGCGCACGGCTTTCTTTGCATGATAAGCTGTTTCCGTCCCCATTTTAACATGGAGATTGTGGATTTCAATCCCACGATAACCATATGTTCCGTATGTTAAAACTGACGCTACGGCAAAAATTTCAGCATCTTACATATTTACGCTTGAAGCCCGTCCGCCCTTTATCCACTGCCTTTTGGATATTCTCGGAGGCATTCAGCAGCTTGCTCTTGGGCATGTCCTTGTTCACTTCGACAGGGCCAACGGCCTTGGCTGTCTCCACCGCCAGATCGTGCAACGGTTGATAGGATGTTGCGACAGTATACAGGAAGTTGTTCATCGAATATTTCGTTCGTTCCGGAGAGTCGTGAATCGTCTTCTTCACCTGTTCCAGCATCTCCATCAGTTTATTCTCCGAAAATTCAGCATCCTTTCGACTGCCGAGCAACCAACAGTAACAGCTCCATCCTGCTGACATTTTCAATTCATCTCCGCTGGCGATCCACTTATCCGAAACTTCTTGAGCAATATCCGTCTCCGCCAGCGTAACGGCAACGATGAAGTCAGAGATCATGTAAAAATAAGCAGCGTCAATCCAACGGTCGAAATCATCTTCTGTCATCGCTTGAGGATCGGCTATCACGCCTGCAAAGTACATCGCATCATAATTCCCCGTTGCATATAGTTGCTCTGCCAAAGGTTGATCCTTTTTGATCCGCTTCGCCATTGGTTTCATCGCCCCGGTTGCCACGCCAAATAATGGTTCATGCGCACCATTGGAAATGTAGATTTTTTTCGTTCGTTCTTTGCCCAGCGCCTCTAACTCTTGCATCACTTCATCTCGATTCATTTCACAACACTTCCAATCCTATAAATTAGTATCTGATCATATCAAACAGACACTTATGTTTAACGAAAAACCAATGCAAAATCGTACATTATCCAATTCGAACTATTCTGCCATATGCAAAATCATTCCGGCGAGATTATTACCATTCATATGAGGGATTCCCTACTGGGGTATTTTTCCTAAAAAACTGAATACTATTCAAATTTCCCTGTTGCTCTGACAACCTGTTCGAGCATTATCACCGAACATAACATCTATACCATTGTTTCGCACAGATCCCTGAAAAGATAGATATAACTTCTTCGCAGACAGACATTTTTCCTTTCTTATGCTTCTACTGGCAACTTCTAAATACCTGCCGAGAGCCTGATTGGAAGAGCTGATTCCCCCAGCACAAACGGAGCAACATCTGTCCATGTCCAAGCAACGTTAAGCTATGGCAGGTTACGTCGCTCATCGTTTATGTTCAGTTTAGTGTTGTTAACCAAACCGAGATGAGGAAGGATGCGAGAGCATGAGCAACAATCAAGTGTTAGGCTTTGCCCCTGCCTTGGGCTGGAATTCGTGGAATACCTTTACGTGGGATATTAACGAACAATTAATTCGGGATGTCGCAGATGTGTTTGTATCGGAAGGTTATCTGGCCGCTGGTTACGAGTATATTGTCATTGATGATTGCTGGAGCCTGAAGGAACGTGATGCAAACGGCAATCTGGTGGCGGACCCGGAGAAATTCCCGAGTGGAATGAAAGCGCTCTCTGATTATATCCATAACAAAGGACTAAAGTTCGGCATGTATTCATGCGTGGGTACGCATACATGTGCCGGGTATCCAGGCAGCTTTGAGCATGAATTCCAGGATGCTGCCCTTTTTGCCGAATGGGGCGTTGATTATTTGAAGTATGACTACTGCTTCAAGCCGCGCCATATCTCAGGAGAGCTGCTGTACAAACGGATGAGCCTTGCGCTCAAAAACTGCGGACGCGATATCCTGTTCTCCGCCTGCAACTGGGGAGCCGACGATGTATACGATTGGATACGGGAATCGGGCGCTCATATGTACCGCTCCACCGGCGATATCCGTGACAATTGGGATTCAGTGAAGGAACTTGCCCTGTCCCAACTCGGGAAACAAAGCTACACTGGCTCTTTCTGCCATAACGACATGGATATGCTAATCGTTGGTATGTACGGTGGAAGCAACAATGATTATATTGGCAGCATCGGCGGATGCAACGACATCGAATATAAAACCCACTTCTCACTCTGGTCCATGATGGGTTCCCCATTAATGATCGGATGTGACGTGCGCAAAGCTAACCAGATTACAAAGGATATTCTCCTTAATCCTGACCTGATCGCTATCAATCAGGATGTAGAAGCACGCGGAGCTTACCGCATTAAACCAGAACCGCAATGGTTTCACACAGACGATGTATTTATGCTGGTGAAAGTACTCACAGATGGTGATCTAGCTATTGGTTTCTTCAACCTGAGCGACAGCCAGCGGGAATTGTCTTTGCAATTTTGGGATATGGGTCTGCCTTACGCTGCCGGTTATGCCCTGTCCCTGTATGACTGCTGGGAACATAAAGAGCTTGGCGTATTCCGTGAACGCTTCGCTCCCGTTGTCGCAGCACATGATTGTTTAATTGTGCGTGCGAAACTGGTGAAATAGATGACTCAACATCGCCTGTGCACCTCCTGTCAGGTTCCGCTCTCTTCAGACGATGTGGGCATCTACCTCAAATTGATCTCGCGCTCTGCCCAGCAATTTCTGTGCATCGATTGTATAGGAGTGAAGTTGAACTGTGGACGCGAGCCTATTGAGAAGCTGATCCGTTATTTCCGTGAGTCCGGGAACTGCGCCCTGTTCCGTTAACGTTATGCCTTGGTCCCGTGCAACATCATGTACGATGTTGGCGTGTGTGAAGTTGCTTTCTTAAATACTTTGGAAAAATATAACGGATCATTGTATCCGACAGAATAGGCTACCGATTGAATCGGCAGGCCCGACGTCTTCAGCAGCTCACAGGCGCGCTCGATTCGACAGGATGTAATATACTCCAAAACAGACTTGCCGGTTGCTGCCTTAAACAGACGAAACAAATAACTGCGCTCCAGATTAACTGCCTTTACGATCTCCGTGACGGTCAGTGTCGGCTTCCAGTAGTTTTGCTCGATGTACTTTCTCGCCAGCCAGACATAATCCTTGGCATCCACCTGCGGCTCCTTCGGATAATGCTCCATATAGTAGGAGAGCAACAGACGCAAACGGGCATCAGCCCTTAGTAACTCATAGGATGACGCACCCGCGTTCCAGGCAAGGTGGAAAAAAGGCTGCAGTGTCTCCGGTGAGATCGACACCACGGGTTGTACTTCTGAGAACTGCGTCAGCCCCAGCAACCGCCCGGCATCCTCACCGCTAAACTCCACCCAGACGTACTCCCAGGGATCTTGCGGGTCTGGATAATAATAAATCTCCTTTTGCGGAAATATGATAAAGCTTTCACCCGTAACTAACCGAAAAACGCGGCCCCCCGTCTCCAGCGTCCCTTGGCCACGGATAATATAGTGCAGTGCGTAAACGTCACGCACACCTGGCCCCCATTGGTGAGCGTTGGCCGGCTTGTAGCCACCGCTGATAAAATACAAATTACTGGCTCTACTGCTCTCATGCCAAATCGGATTCAACCTTGATCCCCCCTTCCTAATCCGCCTTGTTCTGGCGTTAGGTTTATCTTATATATCGTTGATTAGATTTACGGTAACGCTTACACGCTAAATCCAGAGAGGAGAATGTTGTATGCTTAGAATGGTTACGGTAGAACATGGACAAGTGCAAGGAATGCCCGCGGCGGACCCGCGGATTACCAGCTTCAAGGGAATTCCTTTTGCCGCACCTCCTGTAGGTGAGAACCGCTGGCGCGCTCCGCAGCCGCAGTCGAGCTGGGAAGGTGTACTGCAAACTTTTGATTTTGCCCCCATCTCCATGCAAGCCCCAACAGTCATCGATGACAACAATATCTATACCCGCGAATGGGCCGTTGATCCCGACCTGCCCATGGATGAGGATTGTCTGTATCTGAATGTCTGGACACCAGCCAAACGCACGGACGAGAAGCTGCCTGTTTTTGTCTGGTACTTTGGCGGGGGCCTCCAAGTGGGCCATACGGCCGAAATGGAATTTGACGGCGAGCGAATCGCTCGTAGAGGCATTGTCGTTGTGACGATTAATTATCGGCTGAATGCCTTTGGTTTCCTGTGTCATCCCGAGATTAGCGCTGAATCTCCCCATGCACCCGCCAACTTCGGTCATCTCGATCAGCAAGCGGGCACGCAGTGGGTCAAACGCAACATTGCCGCCTTTGGCGGTAATCCAGACCAGATCACGATCGGTGGACAGTCGGCAGGCGGGGGAAGTGTACTCAGCCAGATGACCTCTCCGCAAAATAAAGGTTTGTTCCAGCGAGCCGTCATCATGAGCGGTATGGCTACAGAGTTATACCCGAAGGTCCGCGTGCCTTCTATCCGTTCCACACTGCGGGATGCAGAGCAGGCCGGGGTTGCATTTTTCGACTTCCTGGGTGTATCCTCCCTGGCTGAAGCGAGACAACTGGATGCTGAATTTCTCCGTGACAAAGCACTCGAATATAAAAGCTTCTGGGGAACCGTCATCGACGAACAATTCTGCGCAGGTGATTCGTTTACTCGTTTTGTTCAGCAGGAGCGCGAGGCGATACCCATCATGCTAGGGCATACGTCTTCCGAATTCTGGACCCGTCCCGCCGCAGCCAATCTGGAAGAACTGAAACAGATGGCTGTGGAGCTGTTCGGCGAGGATGCTCCTACCTTTTTGCAGCTATGTGAGACTAATTCCGGCCAATTCGAGCATGCCCTGCAACAGGCATCGGTCCGCATGATCCAACATGCCATTCTGCTCGCCATTCGCGCGAACAGTGGTCATCCGTCTGAAACGCCTCTCTACTATTATAACTTCGACGCCGAGATTCCGGGCTGGGATCAGCCAGGCACTTTTCACTCCGTCGATCTGTGGTTCTTCTTCGAAACACTCGCCAAATGCTGGCGGCCTTTCACAGGCAAGCATTATGATCTGGCTCGCCAGATGTGTAATTATTTATCCAACTTTATTGCTACAGGTGATCCAAACGGCTCGGACTCCACCGGAAAGCTGATGCCTCATTGGACTCCTTGTACTACGGAACAGCCGTATCTCATGGAATTTGGCGATCAGGCTCAATTACAGAAGACTGAGCCCGGACCGATGCTCGCGTTTTTAATTGAACAATATTTCAAGAAACAGAATGAACCTGTTGTTTAAAACATGAGTCTTGCCCTCTCACGATATATGTAAGAGCCATGCTGTCGCATGGCTCTTTTTGTATAGTGTGAATGGTAGAGCGATGTTCATTCGCCCATGCCCATTAGCAAGCTTCTCCACTACAGCAGTCTAAGGTAACAACAAAATCAGACAGCCAGAGAAATCCCACGGAAGACAATCAGTATCATTTCAAGAGATCCGTTATATATGAGTCTGTGTTGGTTTATTGAGGATGACAGGTAGCTTAATCTGTAGTGAAAAGATATCCTTTTCCTGCGAAACCGTCAACGTCCCGTTGTGCTGCTGAATCATTTTCTGACAACTAACGAGCCCGATTTCGTTGCTATCATTCTTTTTGCCAACACGTTTAATCTTATTCTCTACCTCAAGAATGACCCATTGTTGCTTCAAAGAAATCTGGATATGAACAGGATGCACTGGATCGGCGTATTTTCGAATATTTGAAAATATGTTATCCATTACGCGACGCATGGCGACCAGATTGATTTCCAACAAAAACTCCTCATGATGTGCATCTGTCTGAACCTGCACATCTATATCGTCCAAAACCACTAATTGCTCATCTATGAGTTGATCGATAAGTGCTCTGCCTTCATACATTTCAAACTCTACTTCCTCTTCTTCAGCGGCCGAGGATACCGTAAAATATTCGAATAGTTTGTCCGACAGCACTTTGATCTGATAGGCCTTCTCCCGGCTATTATGAATATACTGCAACAGATCCTCATGTGTCTTATATTTGTTGAGCTCTATGATATCCATATATCCTAATAGAATCGTGAGTGGCGTTCGCAAATCATGGGAAATCGCCGTGATCAATTCACGGTTGGCCATCCTGACCCTCTCCTCGCTGTCCAGCCGCTCCACAAATGATTTCCTCATCTCATCAATACTTTGGGCCAGAGATGACAGTTCATCCTTTCCCGATATCGTAATCGAATAATCCAAATTTCCACCTTCGAGTATTTTGATCTCTTGTTCAAGCACGCCAATATAAGATGTTTTCTTATTAATCATCAGTAGAAAGGAAACGAGGAACACAATGGCCGCTATGAAAACACCAATAATCAGAATGAGGTTGTAGTATTGATACTCATAAAAGCTAACCAAGTATATCTGGGCATCCTGATCCGCAAAGTGGATGGTGGTAATGGGTATTTTCGATGGCACGAATTGAGTTAACAACTCTTCATTAATGGCCGGATCAATCCCCGTATTGGAGGAAAATATCAATTTGTCTTTTGCAAAAATATACAGATTTAAGTAGCGCTCATGACTTATCCAAGCAGACAATTCCTCATGATCACGGGTTGACACGTTCTGGTTATCCACAAATGCTTCGAATCGATCAAGCGCATCTTGCTGCCTGTTCTCTACAAAAGTGGATTTGCTTAAATAACTATCCAATAGAGTCTCGCCAACAACTTGTAAAATAACGAGTGCACTTATGGAAATGACCAAAGAAATGACAACCGCCAGAACCAGTTTAATCTTCAGCTTTTTTCCGATGAATAATCTATTCAATTTTGTACCCCTTCCCCCAAACGGTCTTCACATATTTAGGGTTCTGCGGGTCATCCTCCAGTTTGCCTCTCAAGTTACGAATATGAACCATCACTGTGTTATTACACGTATAAAAGTAGGGTTGCCCCCAAACACTCTCATAGATGTTTTCTGCCGAAAACACCTTACGTCGTTTCTTGGCCAGTAGGAGCAAGATCTGGTATTCAATTTCAGTTAGAGCAATCTCCTTCTCCCCAACAAACACGGCTTTTGAATCCTGATGGACGGTAAGATCCTTAACGATAATTTGGTCCTTTTCTTCGGTCTTCTCCTTGCCCCGATATATATAATATCTCCGCAGTAAAGCCTTCACCCGCGAAACGAGTTCTGTATAGGAAAAGGGTTTGGACAAAAAGTCATCACTGCCTGAGGAAAAGGCCAATTGTTTGTCAGAGTCCTGCGTTTTCGCTGTGAGAAACAGGATCGGTGCGCTTGTTTTTTCACGAATCTCCAGACACGCCTTCAGCCCCGATTTATTGGGCATCATCATATCCAAAATAATGAGATCCGTCTCTTCGTTCACTTTATCAATCGCATCTTGACCATCTATCGCTTCAATCACTTCATAATTCTCACTCTCTAACAAAATCCTTACAATTTCACGAATTTCACTGTTATCATCAGCAATTAGAATTTTCTTGCTCATCTGATCCCTCCGTCTAATTTCAGTATAATATGCGCTATTAGCGACTACCAGCAAATACAATCGACTTAAGAATTCTTCAGAAGTTATGTAGGTATCTCTTAATAATTTCGTCTTATACTGTAAATATGTAGAAGTTATTACACAAAGGGGTCGTCAGGAATGCCACAAACTTCGAAAAAAGTAATGATTAACATATTGTTGGGTCTGTTCATCATGTTGTCCATTGGTCTACTGGTGTATTATTCTCCTTCCATTATTAAAATCATGTCTTCCATGGACAATTTCAGAGCGTATATTCATTCAACAGGCCATTGGGGTCCGGTCATGTTTATTTTATTCCAGATTCTTCAGATCGTGGTTGCACCTATTCCAGGAGAAGTGGTACAGATTGCAGGCGGTTATATCTATGGGGTTACAATTGGGTCCTTGTATACTACAATAGGCTTGATTATAGGCTCAGCGATCGCCTTTTATTTCACTCGTTACATCGGTCGCGCCTATATTTCACGACTAATGCAAAAGAAAAATAATAAGTGGATGTCTTTAATTCATGATGAGAAGAAGTTCTCCGCTTTTTTATTTATCTTTTTCGTAATTCCCGGCTTGCCCAAAGACATGCTTGTATTTGTCGCCGCACTTACATCAATTAGTTCGTTTAGGTTCTTCACGATCCTTATCGTTGGTCGTCTGCCGTGGATCATCGCATCTACCGTTGTAGGGTCCACAATTCATATGCAACAATACACAATCGCCATTATTATTTCTGTTATCGCTGTAATCGGGTTTGTACTCGGTTATATCTATAGGGAGAAATTGGTGGGATTGTTCTCCCGGTCAGACAGTACCAAAGCCAAAGCCAAACCCAAGGCTATACCCAGTTATAGTACGAATAGGGAGTCTCGTAAAATAAAAAGAGATACAACATGAACATAGCCAATCTATTGATATGAAAACCGGAGGTATATCTTATGCAAACACTTGAAACCAATCAATTAATCCTGCGAAATTTCACCGTAACGGACGCAGCCGGACTATTGGAATACACGGCAAATCCCAGAGTGAATTGTTTTATGGATCAACGAATTTTAACATTGGAAGACGCGGAGACAGAGGTCGCAAAAAGAAGCAGTGACGATTCCCACATCGCGGTCTGCCTGAAAGACAGTAACGAGCTGATCGGTGAGCTGTTTGGTATGAGGGAAGATCGGGATTCCGATACGGATAAGGATTCGAATTCAGATACGTATAGTATTGGTTGGAATTTTAATGGCAGATATGAAGGGAAAGGGTACGCCAGTGAGAGCGCCAATGCTTTCATCGAAAATCTCTTTATGGAACAGGGAATAAGAAGACTGTACGCCTATGTCGAGGATGATAACTTCCGTTCTCAGAAACTGTGTGAGAAGCTGGGCATGCGCCGGGAAGGTCTTTTTATGGAGTTCATTTCATTTGTCAATAATGAGGACGGCACACCGAAATACGAGAATACGTATCAATATGCTTTGTTGAAAAAGGAATGGCTGGCTCAGCGTGAATCGCAGTAATAAAGAAAGACATGCCTATGCGTCATCATTAGTTTAAAAAAGTTATAGACATGAGAACCTAACCATGTGTACGTTCCACAACAAATACGGCGGCTTCTCCCTGGATAGATTCCAGAGGAAAAGTCGCCGTTTCATTATCGTGCATAACACTATTGATCAAACATTGTGTTTATAAGGTCACAATACCATTCAGCTTAAATCCTAGATCGTGCTGCCCCAATATTGCTTTGCAATCTTCTGCCCTTGATCAATCTTCGCCCATTGTTGAGCTTCGCTTAATTCATTACCGCCATCACAAGATGCAAAGCCGCATTGGTGAGACAGCAGCAGCCGATCCTTATCGATGATTTTGGAAGCTTCGTCCAGCAAACGGACAACACGTGCTTCATCATCGAGTGTACTCGTTTTGGATGACAACAGACCCAGTACAATTTCCGTTTCAGGTCTGTCCTTGAACACTTCCAGAGCTTCAATTGAACCCGCACGATCATCATCCCATTCCAGGAAGAAACGATCATACTTCAATTGCTTCAGGAACAGATTCGCAATTTTGGCATACGATCCACCACCCATGTTGCGGGAATCATAATTGCCGCGGCAGTTATGTGTCCACATTTTCAAGCCAAGACTATGTCCGAAGTCAATCACGGTATTATTAATATCAATGAATTCGGTAGCGAGACCCTTTACTTCATCTTGATTAATATTTTCCCCTGTAAAAGGAGAGTTCGGGTTGTCGTCTGCAAACAGTTCCCACAAGCAATCATCGAATTGCAGAATTTTACCGCCCACCGCAGCGAATTCCTCCACGAACTCCTTATACGCGATCACAAGACCCTCTTTGAGTTCCTGTATGTTCTGATATACAGCATCCGTTCCACCAATGTTATCCGACCAGGAAAGCTCACCGAAAATATGGGAAGGAGACGGTACACAAAGTTTTGTTTGTTGCTCACCAGCTGTGTCTTGCAGTTGTTGGAACAGTTGAATGAAATGATGATTCTTTCCACTCAATTTATCAGTAATGCGCAGTCCAATATCTTTGCGTGTTTCATATTTCGAAGTTCCGTCCACATCTCTGAAAAAATAGCCGTGATCCGCGATGTAACGCTTTACTCCGCCAAATCCCCATACAAAGTCCAGATGCCACATCGATTTGGAGAATTCGCCATCGGTAACCACGGACAAGTTATGTTCGATTTCCTTTGCGACAACTTGTTTGATTGCCTCGGTCTCACACTTCTCATATCCTTCGTAGTTTTCATAGAACGGATATTGGATATCATCATTATGTTCAATTTGCGTTTTATATTTCAGCAGCTCATCCGGCCGCAATAAACTTCCTACGATCTGGAACTTATCAGTCATGTAAAAAACCCCCTCGTTGTATACAATGATCATATCACGCTGAGGGCAGTTAGAAGGGATACTTAAAAACCATAACTGGTTATAGTTAAAAGCTATATCCACTTATTAGACAGATTTCAGTGAAACCGTCACCGACACAATGTACCTCTATCCGTGAACGTTATTCAATTTCACACCGTACGACGACGCAGTTCATAAAAATATTGTACCGCTGGATGCTTTAATTTAACCTGCTCCGACATGTTTAGAATTCGCTTTTTGCCAACTCTTCTGTCCATTAAAGCCAGAATATTAAACAAGATATCCTTGCTCTCCAGATTATCCTCTATAGAAGTCGATAGATATGTCGTGGCTGCAACGGTAAAATTCGATTTACTAAGTGCGGTCTGAGCCAACAAAAGATCTTTGGCATGTACGGAGATTTTTCTGCTTCTTGCCATGACTTGAAGACGATCCTCGGGAATGGGTCCTTTGGAATCTTTTCTGATAGCTTCAATCTCTTCATCGCTCACAGGAATCATGATCTCCGGATCGCTCTTGATCTCCTGCTCTGTCTGATACCATCGGATTGGGGTTGTTGTATCACTCATGTTGAGTACATTTTTTTTATCTACAGTAATATAACAATTGCCTGATTTATCAGGTGAATAGCGATAGCTGGTAGCACGGTACTCCACCCTTCCAACTAACGCGGGACTAAGAAAACTCTCCAGTTGTTGCTTCAATTTACTCCAGGACATAAATCCTCCTATTATCAAAAGCCTACCGCATAAATTGCGGTGATCATCTCAAATATTTTTCAATCCGGCTACAGTATCAACATTCACCTAAATTATAACATAGCAAAACAAATTGATGATGGAAGAAACCCAGTTATTGGTTTTAGAATCTCCTATGTGATAAAATTGCAGAAAATTATCTACTTACTCTTAAATCGTCATAGCTTACCATTGGAACATACGTTGTTATTCACAAAGGAGAGGAAGAGTGTAATGGCTAAGAAGAAAGCAACCTTACCTGCTCATATGGAAAAACTCGTTAAAGATAATGATATTTCTGCTGTAAAAGAAGTTTTCGAGCAATGTGAATGGGATGCCCGTGGGGGCTACAGCAAAGGTACGACCCTCAGCTTTCGTCAAATATCGGATGAAGTGGTCCGCTGGCTGGTAGCGCAAGGGGCAGATATTAATGCACGCGACAAATATCAACGCACGCCTTTACATGCCCATGCCTCACACTGGTCAGGAAATGTCCCCCTGTTCCTTGAATTAGGTGCGGATCTGGACGCTGTGGACTACCAAAATGAAACACCATTACATGCAGCGGTCAATGGGTATAGAACCAAAGTGGTTCAAGCGTTGGTAAACCAAGGCGCTACGATTAACGTAGAAAATAAACAGGGAAATACGCCATTAGCTAAGGGATTAGTCAATTGCAGAAATAGTGATATTGTCGATTTGGCGGAGATTGCCGCCATTCTGCTGAATGCTGGTGCATCGGTCACGCCAGATATGAAAGAATCGGTGAAGCGGATTGGTAAGGATTTTGAATTCGTTCGTGAGAAGTTCAATCAGGACAAGGTCGATGAAGTTTCAGACGCGCTGATTAAACTATACAAGTTATTTGATGTCGAGCCGGTAGTGAATCGGATCATGCACGATGGGACTACCCCCATTCAGGTAAAGGCAACCACCTGGACCAAACAGCACCAAGAGCTGTGGGAATATCTCATTCCGGCCCAAGGCCACGCTCAAACGGTGCAGGGAGAGGTCATTCGCATCACAGGACGTGTGTCCCATGAAGTATTGGATAATGGCGGTGGAAACTGGGATGCGGAGTATCGCAAGATGCTGGATGCACTGATTTGTCACCTAGGCACCGGTGCGCCACTAGCCCCGGCACTGCTCCAAGAGGCAGCAGACTTGGTCAGCAGGCTCCGCAATGGATACGATTTTGATGCGCCTGCCAGATTATCCGAGTTGGCGGTATTATGGGTGCTTGCCAATCCTCAGCCAATCACTATAGAGAAGCCAGAGTATACGCGTTAAACAGCAAAGCAAAAAGAAGCGGAAAAGTTACCGCTTCTTTTTTTTATTAAATCTACCTGAATCATACTCCGCATCCATGATTACGGCTTACTCTACTCCACCTGTTCATTACTTTCAAACTCATTGAGCAATTCGCGTACTTTAGAAGTGGTTTTGGCGTTCATCAAGCTGTTTCTCAGCTCACTAGCACCGCGGAAGCCACGAACATAGATTTTGAAAAAACGGGCGAGCGGGCTGAACGAACGCGGTTCAAGCTCGGAATATTGATCATGCAGGTCCAGATGCAGCCGTAGCAGATCAAGCAATTCCGTGCTGCTGTGTTCCTTCGGCTCCTTCTCAAAAGCAAACGGATTCTGGAAGATACCGCGTCCAATCATAATACCATCCACACCATATTGCTCCACGAGTCTCAGGCCTGTTTCACGGTCAGGAATATCCCCATTAATCGTCAGCAATGTATTAGGAGCTATCTCATCACGAATTTTTTTAATCTCCGGAATCAGTTCCCAGTGAGCGTCTACTTTGCTCATTTCTTCTCTCGTCCGCAAGTGAATGGACAGATTCACGATGTCTTGCTGCAAAATATGAGTTAACCAGTCGCGCCATTCATCGACCTCAGTAAATCCAAGACGCGTTTTTACACTGACCGGCAGCCCCCCGGCTTTCGCCGCCTGAATAATCTCCGCCGCAAGGGCTGGCCGGCAGATCAATCCGCTTCCTTTTCCATTCTCGGCTACATTCGCTACCGGACAACCCATATTGATATCGATGCCTTTAAATCCTTCTTTCGCCATACCGATACTCATCTCACGAAAGAATTCCGGTTTATCTCCCCAGATATGAGCCACAATCGGCTGTTCGTCCGCTGTAAAAGTCAGACGCCCGCGCACACTATGGTGCCCCTCCGGGTGACAATAACTCTCTGTATTCGCAAATTCCGTAAAAAACACATCTGGTCGTCCTGCTTCACTCACCACATGACGAAACACAACATCCGTCACATCCTCCATCGGTGCCAATATAAAAAATGGTCGTGGCAATTCACGCCAAAAGTTTTCTTGTGTCATCTCAAAAGCTCCTCTATACATACCAGGACAGTCTATGTCCTCATTAATAGTAAAAAAATCGTAATTCATGCATCTGCTTACCTATCACTTATACCATGCAAATGTAACTTTGTTCAAACGTCAGTATCTGTTATTACTTCCATTAGATCTTCGGATTATTGAGAGTTCGATGATCTCGAAATTGCCCTTTCCCGATTTTATCATGTCTTTATTTGATTTTCAGCACGATTGCTCTTGCCGAACTGGAGAGGCTCCTCTACAATGAAGCTCGGCAGGCATTTAACCTGCAAATCGTAATTTGGAGGAGGCCTGAATTATATATGGAAATTTCACTTGATATGATCAAAGACAAAGTCGAATGCTTGCAGGCTTATGATTTCCTTGAACTTGCGCGAGCGATTGAAGATCGAATTGAAATCAATAAAGCGCTGATGCTGCGTGTGAAGCAAGTCCAACATCAAGTCACATTTGATCCTATTCGCACCAAAATGTTATATAGTGCAGTCGTGCATTTTGCCGTAGAATGAATTGATTAATAAAAAAGTAAACGATTGTTTCATTCATCCTGATCTATCTATTCACTACACCTTAGGCTTCAAATGTTTAATTACAGACACACTCAAAATGGTCATCCCTACACCAAAGCCTGATATGGATAATGGACCAAGTAGAAATCGCATGACTTCGCTCTGTACTACAAAGCTTGCGAGCATAACAACCATACAGATCACCGTGAAAATCCCCACAGTTAACGTGCCTATAACATCATTCAATGAATGATTTTGCTCACGAGCAATCGTGATTTTATTTTCATTCAGAATAGGCAGCTCCAATAATCTAGGAATGTAATCCGTAATCTGGTCCTTGACCTTGCTTATGCGCTCTTTAACCATCTGGCCTTTATCCATATGGCTGGCGTAGGACTGGCTTGCTGCAGATAAAGAGTAGGTATCATCTACAGATGACAACGTACCATCCAGCGTAATGATAGCTCTGAATGCACCAGCAATGGTCGGTTTTAAGGACATCCCCATATCTGTGATCAGGGTCATCATACGTTTCATCATGACACTTGTCGGGTCTGGTGAGAAAGATGCTTCTGCTAACAAACGGTTAAGGCGTTGTTCAATCAGCTTTTGATCCAGTAAATCTCCTTCCTCACAGACTCGCGTTAAGCCATGCGCCATCTCTTTTGTATCTTTAGTGCTGTAACCCATCAGGAAGCTTAACATGCCTTCTCGTTCCTCATCCGTTAGATATCCCACTGAACCAAAGTCAATCAAAGCAACTTCTCCATCAGAAGTAAGCATGAGGTTGCCAGGATGGGGGTCCGCATGAAAGATACCAATCATCAGAATTTGATCCAAAAATGCGTGCATCACCCTCACCGACACGTCGTTTGTCACCGCTTTTGTGAAGCTGGTTCCTTCGATATATTCCATGGTGAGCACCTGTTTCGTTGAGAACTCGGCGTAGATTCTAGGAACACGGATCTGAATATCATGTTCCTGGAAGGCTTTTCGTAACAGATTCGTATTTAAGGCCTCGATATCAAAATCGGTTTCTTCAAGCAAATTCTGTTTGAATCCTTCGGCCAACTGGATTAACCCAAGTCTCTTGATTTTGATAGAGCGTTCGGACAGCCATGTGACAAACTGGATCAAAATATCCAAATCCACTGTCATCTTCTGCTTCACGTCAGGTCTTAGAATTTTAACAACAACCTTCTCGCCCGTTAACTTTAGCTTTGCCAGATGAACCTGTCCGATCGAAGCCGCAGCAATCGGCTCCATCCCAAAGGATTCATAGGTTTCATCCATATTTCCGATTCTAGTGTCAATGATTGTTTTCAGTTCATCTTGGCTCAGCGGTTTAACCTGATCATGCAGACTGGAGAACGCTTGAATATAGTTCGCAGGCAGCATGTCCTTTTTGGTCGATAACACTTGAGCAAACTTAACAAACACGCCGCCCATGTTATCCAGAACCTCAGCAATCGCAAAGGGTAACTTGGCATGATCCTGCTGAATCAAATGAGTCAAACCTTTACGTGAAATAATCCAGAACAAACGCATCATCCGCCTGAAAGCACGAACCTTATTCCAGATATAGAGTAACGGATTGGCGGCTTGCAACATTTTAAAATTGAACAGGCTTAGGAGCATGTAGATATAACACGCAATAAACACAACTAATAAAGGGTAGTACATAAACATAACTCTAAGAATCTCGGCATCTGGTGGAGCTGTGGTTTGATTGAAGTATGTAAACGAGAGCACCAGTGTTACTATGGACGTACTGAATAATACCGCCAAGATTAGCCTAAGCTGATTGCTTTTTAAAGTGCTGATATTTCCGATTATAAAATAAACCAAAAACGACGCCACTAAAATACCGCTTAGGTAAAATTGCTCCAGAACCTGAAGCAGCGTACTCACTACCAGCGAACTGATTAACGAGATTAGAACTTTATGTTTTCTGTTGAAGAACGAAGTCAGCAACATGAATACAACAAAGCACACGAGCAATGTAATAAAAAAGAACATCTTACATCCCACCTGTTATGTAATGGTATCGTTTGATTTTCCTCTCCTCAATATAACATACTCACCCTCGCGTTCAATAAACATAAATAAACCGTCCCGGTAAAGGCAGCAGTTCGCTTGATGATGTCTAATGCCTCCCCTCTGCCCTACTTAAAGAAGATTAAAAAGGAGCTGGATTCCCTACTCCTTCGCTATGTGAAACTTCTTTCTCTCATCAAACGTAAATTCACAAGGTATAATGAAGTCAGATCACCGTTCAGCATGATCTTATGAACATCATAATGAAATGAAGGAGAGGACATTCGTGGCGTTTATCCCGTTAAACTGTCCCAATTGCAATGGAAGAATTGAATACAAGGAGGATGAAGTTTTAAAGTGTCCCTATTGTGAAACAGAGCTTTTATTGAAGCAAAATCATGTCTATTACGTAGACCAGACCATTAATCATTACCACGGGACAGTTCCTGAGGCGACGCCGAAGCCGTCCGTCTCCGTCTCCATCCCCCTAAGGCTGTTATTGGTCCTGCTGCTTGTCATATCAGGCGCCATCGGTACATATTTTTATTATAGCAACAGCTCCACCTATTCAAAAACAGAAGCCAATCTGCCTGTACGAAAGATGCCCGAAAGCGAGGTTCTTCTTTCCTTTTTGCGAGATATCTTCGATAAAGGATCTGCCCTGCCGACAGAGGAGGAATTGGCTCGTCTTCGCTATTTAACTGTAGAGTATTCGGAGAATGATCAGTGGACGTTTACATATAGCCTCTCCGATCCCTTCAGCGATGAACAGGCCGAGAAAATCACTTATGTTACTCAGGACAAGAAACTGAATAGCCAGGAGATCGATCAGCGAGATTTTGAAGCTTTTACGGGACTGACGGCATTGGACCTGACGAATACCTATGAAATCTCCCAGACGGATCAAACCACTTTGGCCCATATGTCCGGATTAAAAAGTTATGGAGGCGCTTTTAACGAATCCTTCAGTACATTTTCGGGCTACTTTGGAGACAAGACTAAAATTACGGAGCTTTCCACTCAGCTTCGCAGCAATCAGGAATTGGCCATGCTGCTGGAGTTTCCTAATCTGAGCTCGTTATCCATTACCTATGTGGATGAATCCGTAACGGATTTCTTTCTGTTGAACAAGCTGCCGCTCAAGTCTCTGTCGCTCACCTTTGTCGATGAACTGGGATGGTTGTCCTCCATGACCGGGCTGTCATCCTTATCCATACATTACAGTGAAACCACAGACCTGCAGCCGCTGTACGCCTTGACCCAGCTTCAGGAGCTTCAGCTATCCTTTTTAACGAATGTAAAGTCCATCGACTTTGTACAAAATATGCCTGCTCTACAAACACTTGATCTCGAAAACGTAAACTTCTCAAGCCTGGAGCCCTTGGCCGACAAGGCCTCCATTACTACACTACGTCTGGCTTCTCTAAGTCAGCTTAGTTCGGTAAAGGTCATAAACAGTCTGCCCTCTCTGCGGGAATTAACGTTGTCTGGTTACTACGAGAAAGCAGAAGCGCTGACATTGCCTAATGTGGGGCGAGTGGAAATTCCAAGCTCCTTTCTCACTGGGCTAAAGGCCCCGGCTACAACCAGTCTGACGCTCCGTGGCGGAAGCGGGGAATTGAACTTGGCTGCGCTGGGGGAATTCCCAAAACTGGAGCAACTCTCCCTCTGGGAGATCGATGAAATTACACGTCTTGGCGCCCTGGACGGTTTGCCCAGCCTAGAGACTCTAAACATTTACGACTCGTCACTATATAAGGAGAGCGATGCTTTATTTCATTTAAAGCAGGTGAAATCTCTGATGTGCTCCGAGTGTAGGCTGAATTTCGAGCAACAATCGGCCGCAGAGAACGGCGTGCTTGAACATTTGACCTTAGAGCAGCCATATTTCAGCATAAATAACAACTCTGTCAATGAAGTTGACCAAATGATGCCTTACTTTGCCAAAATGTCTGCTCTACGCTCCTTCACTCTGCAAGACAGCAATTTGACTTCTCTCGAATTCATGAGTAACTGGCAGGCCATAGAAGAACTTCATCTTGAGAACAATGCCATTTCCAATATCGAGAGCCTAAGCCAGCTGCCTGATCTGCAAAAGGTATATCTATCCGGTAATTCTGTACAAAACAAAGCCGTGGTTGGTGCGAGTGTACACGTATATTAATTACCACCTGGGATGATGGGGAGTTTTAGACTACTATAGTTAATGGATGGTATTGAAACAAAGACAAAAAAGGGGTTCGAGAATATATAAATTCTCGAGCCCCTTACCCTTATGTTTATGTTTCGCTTTCTAACCATCATCGCTACACTCCAGAGCGTTGCGGATTGACCGTGCCAAAGATATGATACGGAGTTATCCCCTTTGAGAATAGACTATCGATCAGCTTGATTAATTCCTCCGACGATAGATCTTTGTCTCTGTGTAACCAAAGACGAAACATAGATATTAATGTCGAAATGTAAAACTCAATGATATATGGTGCCAAGACATCATCTGTTGGAAAATCCACAATCAATCGCTCAAAGGGAATTTCTCTTTTCAAGCGTTCCACAAAATGAACAGAACCATAGTCTCCCAAAAGAGCCTTCAGAACTGAAATGTCCTCTGCATTTTCCAAGCATTGAAGTGCATCCTGGAACGTATGTGTAGAAAACTCTCTGCCTGCCATTTCCTCGTTAATGGATTTCAAAACACGCTCTTCAACGCAGTCCAACAACGCATAAATATCTGTAAAGTATTGATAAAATGTACTGCGATTATATCCTGATTGGTTAGCAATCTCTTGAATAGATATTTTTTCGATGGGTTTTCGACTATATAAATCACAGAATACATTTATAAATGTCTGCCTTGTTTTGTCCGTAATTTCAGGTTGCTTTTTCATTATTTGCCTCCGTCTGCTGTTCGATCAATTATACGACAGATATTAAAAATCTGATGGTTGATGATCGTAAAGTGAATCAATACAATAACATTATACAACACGTTGTTGGATCATCAACAAGGATGAATATGGATATTAGGAGGCTAAGATGAGAATTTTATTTTTCGGTAGAGGTGTAATATCGACCCAATACGCTTGGGCTTTAGAGAAGGCAGGGCATACCGTTGAGTTTTACGTTAGAAAAGGGAGAAAAGAAACCCTCGGAAGTCATATAGCGCTTGAAATGTGGGACGCACGAAGAGGGAAACAGCTCATAAAAGAAAACTGGAACGTCACACTGCATGAGGAGATAGGGTCAAATTACGATCTCATCATTGCGAGTGTCAACACGGAGCAACTTCCATCAGCAGCACAGCTCCTATCGACTGCCGCGGGTAACACCCCTATCCTAATATTCAATAATATTTGGCAGGATTTAAAATCATCGATCTTGCCCTTGTCTATGAACAATGTTGTCTTTGGGTTCCCAGGAGCAGGAGGCGGCATTGAGGACAATAAGCTTAGGGGCGGCTTTTTAAAAACGATATTTCTGGAAAAACCACGGGTAGGCACAGAACAGATAAACAACAAGGTCAAAGAACTATTTGAAAGCGCCCATTTTATAATCAATTGGACAAAAGATATGCAAAGCTGGCTATGGAATCATTTTGCCATGAATGCGGCGATGGAGGCCGAGGTGTTAAAACGAGGAAGTTTCCCAGCAGTCTTGAATCATAGTGACTCATTCGCAAATGTCGGTAAGAGTATGCGGGAAATGACCCCTATACTTAAAGCAAGAGGCGCAAAGATGGACGCGATTACTCTACTGTTGACCAAGATCCCACCGGCACTTCTCAGCCTGCTGTTTAACAAGGTTATTCTTGCAAAGGGCAGCTTACCACGACTTTTCATTGAATACAACAATAGTAAAGCCGGTTTTGCGGTACTTGAAGTTGTGAGAGAAGCAAAAAAGTTAGGCATACCTTTACCACGTCTTACTGTGGCATTAGAAAACACTGAACAACACCAAGCTATTAAAAACTGATAAACTGAATGCCTTTCGCTGAATGAATGACTTCGGTTAAAACAATTATAGCCCGAGCTTTAGAAGCCTCGGGCAAATTAGCTATATTAAAACAGGTAAATGTAGCTTCAAAACACTACACCCTAACCAACATCGCTACACTCTCCACATGTACTGTATGCGGGAACATATCCACTGGCGTTACCTCAACCGTTCGATATCCGCCATCCTCCAGCACACGAAGATCACGTGCCAAGGTACTCGGATTACAACTCACATACACCACGCGCTCAGGCTTCATCTCCAGAATCGTTTCCAGCAAACGTGGATCGCAGCCCTTCCGCGGTGGATCTACAACGATCACGTCTGCTTCGATGCCTTGTTCTTTCCAGCGTGGAATAACGTCCTCGGATGCGCCAACTTCAAACTTTACGTTCCGCATCTCGTTCAAGAGCGCATTGCTGCGAGCATCTTCGATGGCTTCAGGCACGATCTCGACTCCATACACCTGATCCGCATGTTGCGCGAGGAAAAGAGAAATCGTACCGATGCCGCAATAGGCATCAATTACGGTTTCTTTGCCGGTCAGTCCGGCGTACTCTACCGTTTTGCCATACAGTACTTCCGTCTGCACCGGATTCACCTGGTAGAACGAACGTGCCGAGATGGCAAACTGCACATCACCGATATAATCATAGATTACATCACGGCCCCACAGGACGCGGGTCTCATCGCCAAAGATAACGTTGGTCTGCTTCTTGTTCACGTTCTGGCAGATGCTTGCGACATGCGGAATCGCTTCACGGATACTGCCGATCCATTCGTCTTTGTACGGAATATCTCGACCATTGGTGACCAGTACGAGCATTATCTCACCTGTACGGAACGCCTTCTTCACGACCACATGACGCAGCAAGCCGCGACCTGTCTCTTCGTTATAGGCACTGATTCCAAAATGACTACCGATCTCCTTCACCTTCGCAACCACTTCGTCGTTATGCTCATGCTGAATAAGACAGCTCTCCATATCGATGATCCGATGGCTTCCTTTGGCGTAAAATCCTCCTACCAGACCACCCTCGGTCACACCAATTGGCACCTGTGCCTTATTCCGATAGCGCCATGGCTCGTCCATGCCCATCGTAGGCAGTACGCGAATGCCCTGCTCCGTATCCTCTTCGTTCATGACACCTTCAAGGCGAAGACGAATACGATTGCTGCCGATTATTTGTACTTCAGAAGTAGCCAGTTCAGTTGTATGATTCGCATCACCAACTGAAGCGTCATCCTGCACACGTTGTTCGGCTCCCTCTTCATCTTCTTGCTCGTTGGATGCCAACGTCTCCGCATCCTCCACCATTACGTTCAATTTGCCAATCCGTTGCAAATTATCTACCACCAACTGGCGTTTCCACGCAAGCTGTCCGGCATAACTCATATGCTGGATCTGGCAGCCGCCGCACTGATCGTAGATCGGGCAAGGCGCGGACACTCGATCCGGGCTTGCTTTCACGATTTCCAGCAGTTTGGCGTAGCCGTACTGCTTCTTGGTTTTCATCACGCGAACACGTACGGTTTCACCCGGAAGCGCACCCTGTACAAAGAGCGTGTATCCATTCGCACGACCTACACCCTCACCGTCATGGTTCATGCCAATGATGTCGATGACGGTCTCTTCATTTTTGCTAACGGGCAGCCCTTCAATTGGTGCAGATTCACGCGCTCTCCCCTTTGGACGAACGGCAGAAAGAGATGCGCCTTGTGGCCGCACCTCTTTTCCTTGCTGACGTGATGATGGACGAGATGATTGACTTGGCTGACGGGACGCTGAAGCGTTCCCTTGCCCCTGAGAGGCAGCCGAATTCCGGCGGTTTTTTCCACGACCGCTGCGGTTCGTATTAGACAACGTACATTCACTTCTTTCTTATTATATGGTATCACATCAAAAATAACGTTCCGAATTTCTTATGAACTTCAGAAACGTTATATCATCTTCGGATGGTGTTTTGCGACCTCTTTCGGTCATTTTCTCTAAAATAACGATGCTGTAATTCGTTAGATTCGCAGCTTAGGCGATTTCGCCATATTAAGGCTTTCTGAGTTCGTTAGCCGCCGACACCCGACCAAACTGCTATTTTCAGCACGGTAATCACATTCCAGTACCATCGAACAAGAACAGCACTTTTAACTTTCACCGTTCAATATTCGCTGTTCGCTGTCACGTAAAATCAATTACCACAATGTACCCTGTATCAGCTCAATGCATGGTGACCACATGAGATTATACCCGATCCCACCTTACACGGCAACTGGAAACTCCACTTCCATCTCACCTTACCGCAGAGCTGAATCCCACTCTCCTCAACAGTTATGCGATACTGTGCAACCACCGCTGCAGCATCATAGCTTTTCTGAAGCAATCAACATTGCTTTTCGCAAGCGACCCACATTGCCCCCAGCACCCAAATTTTTAACGATACAATTGCAGATGATGCTTGAGGTTCGTAAATGTAGCTGGCAGCGTGCCGCCCAACTCTCCATCGAGGTTCAGTTGTACATATCCCGGGGACGTAACTTCCATATGACTCGTCTGGAAATGAACCACTTTCTTGTCGTTCAGATGCTCCCCACGCAGCGCGAGCGTTACGAGGCGGATCATATCGGCCAGATTACACTTGCGAACACCGATCACATCGAACAGACCATCATCAATGGTTGCACCTGGAGCCAACTTCTCGAAGCCCCCGACCGAATTGGTATTGGCGATGAGGAATAACATGAATTCGTCATGGATCTCTTCCTGACCATCGGCGCGAATAATCAGCTCCTGTGGAGACAGGCTCGCCATTTTCTCAATACCCTTCATATAATAGGCCAGTTGCCCAATCATCGTTTTCAGACGACTTGGTACTTCATAGGTCAGTTCAGTTAATGATCCGCCACCGGCGATGTTGATAAAATATTTATCATTTGCTTTGCCCAGATCGAGCGGACGAAGTTGCTGGTTAATGACCAGATCTACGTAATCTTCCCACTGTCTCGGAATGCCGAGTGCACGTGCAAAATCATTCGTTGTTCCCAAAGGAAACACACCCAGCGGAGGACGGTTCTCCCGCTCTGCCATACCGTTAATCACTTCGTACAACGTGCCATCTCCACCAGCAGCAATAATCATGTCATAGCCGCGTTCAATCGCGAGTTCAGCTTCGCGGGTTGCATCACCTTCGCCCGTTGTTGCATGACAAGAAGCTTCAATACCACCTTGATCCAAACGCTGCAAAATATCAGCCAGACGTTTCTTCATTTCTTCCCGGCCTGAGGTCGGATTATATATTAAGCGAGCTTTTTTCATCTCATACGCCACCTATTCCACATTATCCATGAGTCTAAACGACCTCATATTCTTACGTTGCATCAGTCCACAAAAGGGCATATTTTTTACACAATAATGAACTTCCGTTAATGTTGCTCTAATCTTTCGTCTTACCTATATCTATGCATCAGGAATTCCGTCTCATTCCAAAGCCTTTAACTCCTATCATATCATCAAATGTAAAGATGTCCTAGCCTGTAATCCATAAGTATATTTTTTCATATATGTACCCACTAATCCATACATTATCCAATAAACCTCACGCACCGATCCTGAATCTTCCCCACTACCTTTTATGTAAAATAGTCTCATTAATCAACCATTCTGCCCGCTTGGACAGGAATTAGTCTTCGATTTCGATGGTCTTCATATGATTATGACATAGATATGCTACAAATTTACAATTCTTAAGATGAAAAGATAAATAACATAAACCGTTTTCCAATATAGTTTTAGTGAACCCTCAACTTAGCACCACATCATACCCTTGAAGGAGAAGTGTATATGAAAAAAATTGTGTTAATGCTCATGGTTTCGCTTATGGCATGTATTCCTTGGGTCACCGTTGTTGAAGCAGCAGAAATTAATCATGATCAGGTTGTCGGATTTCAGGAAGTCACACCAGTAACCGTAATGCAACAAGCAGCCAAGCGTTTTCAGCCATTTCTAAAAGTGTATCATGGTTGTGTCCCTTTTCCCGCAGTGGATCAACAGGGCAATACCAGCGCTGGCTTGAATACGTCCGGGGCATCGAATGGGAACTGTAGCTCAAGTACAGGGCAGATCTACTCCCGCTCCGCATGGCACAATGGGGTGTGGGCCATCATGTATTCGTGGTATTTCCCCAAAGACTCCCCTTCTGCCGGACTCGGCCATCGTCACGATTGGGAAGGAATCGTCGTGTGGGTAGATAACCCGGCAGCGGCCAATCCCCAAATCCTCTCTATCGCATATTCCGGTCACGGCCAGTTTACCAAAGTTACACCGAGCAATACCAATACACAAGGTAGCCATCCGTTGATTTCCTATAACAGTACTTGGCCACTGAACCATGAGCTTGGCGTTACTAATACTGTGGGTGGAACTCAGCCTTTAATCGGATGGGACGACTTGACTCCTGCAGCACGAAATGCGCTCAATACGACAAACTTCGGTAGCGCCAACGTGCCTTTCAACGATAACAATTTCACCAACAATTTAAACAAAGCCTGGTTCAGATAAAAAAAACCCTTCAAGTGAACAGTCACTTGAGGGGGATTTCATGATGAAGTGATCGTATCACGATCGCTATAGGTTCAGGTGAAAACTTGCCGCAAGAAAACTCCTCGGAATATGGCTCTCTTTACTCGAAGTATCGGGCGTTCTCGTCATCGTATCTCCGTCTCGCTTCAGCCAACCTCAAAATCCGATTTTTCGCCCTGCACGCAGCTGTTTATACCAGAAATAGACAGTGCAGCCTACACAATAACCCAGCAGCGCCGCGCTTGCAGCCGCGAGAAGCATGACAGAGAATACATAACCTGCGATTACCCAGCCAAGCGAGAACGAGATGAGTGCCAGAGACAGGAAGAGCACGGCCAGAATATTGTTGAATCGCTGCAGCTCCACCGCCTGCATCTCTGTACCTTTACCAGTCAACACAGCTTTCCCAATTTGCACAAACAGATTAAGCTTGCCACTGGAAGCCAGACCAACCACCTGAATACTCCACAGCGCTCCCAGAACTACAATTGGATTAAACACAAACGAGAGTAAAACAAACAGTACAATACCGACCTGATTTGCTTTCACATAACGCATGGGCACTTCCCGCATCTGTATATCTCCTTATCCCCATTTTATTAGTTGGTTTTATTCTAGTCGGTATGCAAGGAATGAGCAATACTTCATTTAAGGATAGTATAATCTCTTTTCAACACGTCCCAATGGGGAGTCGGGATGCCTGTTGTCTTTTTCCAATCGGTAAATGCATTATTTAACGCCTCAATCTCTCCAAAAGAACCCGCAATCAGCTTATGAATTGGAAGCACACTATAGATCTTCAAGAGAAGGTATAACATCCGTTGATGCTTGCGAATCATTTTAGCCTGAATCTCCGGTATAATCGTTATGCCCATAGCTTCAAGCACGCTGAAGCCTTCATCCATCGCCCCAATCATATGTTGGATTTGCTTTCTGTTCCCGTCCAACTTGATCAACTCACGCTCCTCATTAAAACTCACCGCATTAAGCATCAGAATGGGGATGATATGGCTTTTCAGCCAGGCATCAATATCGCTCAGAACATTTAACTTGTATTTCACATGTTGGAAAGCTTGATCCAGCAAAGGTTTAAAGTTGATATCACCATCCAGACTGCCAATCACCATTTGTCCGCCACCTCCACCGACCGATAACATGCGGTCCTTTTCCCGCTTCCCTGCACTCACATGGAATCCAAACGCGACCTGTTTAGCTACCCTGCTGTTTTCCTCCAAAAAGTTTTGCATGCTTCGCGCATCTGCGTTGTTTCCCACAATCACAATATTACTGCTCTGATTCTCTGCCAGAATAGGTAACACGGAAGAAAAATCGTTATATTTCATGACAACAAAAATCAGATCATATTGGTCATCCACTTCCAACGTTCTGGTTACCGAAACCGGATCAACTGTCGTTTTGAATTGAAACATATGCCGGATGACGACTCCATCCTTCTCCAGCTCTTCCGCTCGCTTCCCTCTAGCCAGAAGAGTGACTTCATTGCCACCGCGCACCAGAACGTGGGCAAGTTGACTGCCCAAAACACCCGCACCATATACTAATATTTTCATTGGTTTCCCTCTATTTCATATTTTATAGATAATTGTTGTTTTATCAACATTTGTTGATAAAATAAGAGTAACAAAGCACCTACTGTGCTTCAATCGTTAAAATATCCGTTTTTGTTGAATAATCAACGAATGATTGTTTATTGTTGAAAACCATCATAGGAGGGGCCATGGACAGACGAGTACTCAAGACACGAAAGGCGATAATCGAAGCTTTTGTGGGGTTACTGGAAGAACGGGATTTCGAGCAAATTACGATAAACGATATTGCTGATCGGGCTAATGTAAACCGAGGAACCATCTATTTGCATTACGCAGACAAGTTCGATTTGTTGGATCAATGCATTGAAACCTATTTGCAGCGGTTGTTGGATGCCTGTATGATCGAAAGCTCTACTACAACACCCGTTACGGCCAAGGATGCGCTGCTCAGAACTTTCCGTTATCTGGAACAGCATGCCTCTACCTATACCACACTTCTAACCAAAAAAGGTATTCCGGCATTCCGTAGTAAGTTGATGACATTGTTGGTCCAGGGAGTGGAGGAACAGATGGATGCCTGTGGCATCCAGAAAGGTATGAAAAAAGAGGTTACCATACAGTTTCTTGCTTCCGCTGCTGTGGGCCTCCTGGAGTGGTGGATTATGAATTCCATGCCTTATCCGGCCGAGGAGATCGTTGACCAATTAATAAGTTTACTGGAGCTACATCTGCAATTGCACGCACCCATTAATGGATAAACTAATCCTTGTTAAGTGATCTACAACAAACAAAAAACCACGTCCTTTGACGTGGTTTGATTGTTTATGAAGCTATGGAGTTCAAATCAATTGATGCAACATTACTGCGAGCGATGTGACCACACACCTATGCCAAAACGATCACTTCAAGAAGAAGCTTTAACTTCATTACATCTCTCCAGCAAAATCTGGATCTGATGCTCCAGCCACTGCCCGAGCAATGGATGTGGCAACAGTGTCTCTCCGCTGTACACATAGTTCAGTTCCTGCAGCCGACCCGGGATAACGTTCCTCGTGAAATAACCGGCACTCAAAAACAGCGGCGCCACAATCACTCGGTTCCCCCGCTCTTCGCTCCAATACTTCACTTTGTCGTACACACTCTCTGGATTCAACAATGCATAATCCGTATGGGCTACACCACTAACTTCCTGCACAAGCTCTGCAAGGGAAGAAATTCCGGCTTCCCATCGCTCGCGAAAACCATCATGAATACTCCCATGACCAACCAGCAGAATCGTTTCTTTCTCCGGTTGCTGCGACAGTAATCGGACTTTGTCCCACACCATCACGGCAATATCCGGATCGTTATCCACCGGATAACCGAAGTGAACCCGCGCCTTCACATCGAATGGTTCCAGATCCGTTTCGCGATCAGGTGTTTCCTTTGCACCAATGGCATATTCAATTTCATCCACATGTGTACTCCCGGACGAAACAAATAGAGGTACGACCAGAATATCGGTTACGCCCTGTGCTTCCAGTCGGTCGATACCGTCCTGGATCAGGCGTCCTTCCACTAGTTCAAGAAAACCGGCTTCAATCGGTAATGGAACAGGCAGATTCAACCGGGAGATCGCGTCATCGACGGATTCCACCCAGGTTTGCTCCTGTGAACCGTGACTGATGATGAGTACACCCGGCTTCTTCATGTTAGCGTCCCAGGCGTTCCAGCGTCATTTTATAACCATCATTGCCGTAATTCAGGCAGCGTTTCACACGTGAAATTGTAGCTGTACTCGCACCTGTCTCTGCTTCAATCTGGTTATACGTATTGCCTTTACCCAACATACGAGCCACTTCCAGCCGCTGGGACATGGATTGGATCTCGTTAACTGTGCAGAGGTCATCAAAGAAAACATAACACTCTTCAATATCTTTTAGCGTCAAAATAGCCTCGAATAGTTGTTCAATGCTTTTATCATTTAGCTTTTTCAGCTGCATTTCATCATCATCCCCTAGCGGTTACTGTGTACCTACATTGTACTCACACTGAGTTGGTATTTCAAGCGTTACCGATTTCACGCACTACAGAATAAAAATACATGTTACCGCTTACAAAAGGTACTATTGTCCTCCCCTCGCGCACATCAGACGAAATTACCGCGCTAATTCCCAGTTTTCACCTGCATATATCCGATTACTTATGTAGGATTTCAACCCACTTAAATGTGACAATTTTGTGTCCAAACTTCGTTTTCTCTTCGGGAACCTGCCATCATGCCATGCGCCCAAATCCGCAAATATCCCGTTTTCCGGGACACCCGCCTACGCCGTCTCTCCGCGAATGACATACAGTATAACAAAAGGGAGTTCCACAAGGGTCTATGATGTACATCTGTCATGCAACTCATGGAACGCAATTCCGAAATCCAACATAGAAGGAACGTGATCGTTCATGCCACAGCATTATTATCACCGCCAGCCACCACCAGGGCAGCGTCCGTCTTCTCATGCTCATCGACAGGCACATACTTCTGCCTATATGCCGCCCGGTGTGGTTCCGCGGTCTTTAAATGAAACTCAAATTCAACCGATGTATCCTGGCGTAGAACCACACTACCCGGGCTTTGGTGAAGTCGAAGCTTCTGCAGTCGTACCCTATGGGCAGGGTGTGTCTGGCGGGAACTTTTATGGAGGTGCAGCTCAGGTTGTTCCCCCAGCTCCGGTAACGGCGCCTGCTACTGGCAGTACCGGCTTTTCGTTAGCCAACATCGGTGAGTTAAAAGGAATGATCGACCGCTTCGGCGGTATTGATGGAATCATGAGTGGAATAGGCAAAATGCAGAAGGTCGTTGGTGGCATCCAGCAGATGGCTCCGATGATGAAACTCGTTATGGGCATTCTGCCTTTTGGAAAAGGAAAATCGAATAACAGCGCAGCTGATGCAGACTATGAAGAATATACGCCGCCCCGGAAACGCAAAAACAAACGTCGGAACAAAACAACGAATGCTACACGTCGCCGCAATACAACTCCAGTCCGCCGCAAATCCAATTCCACGAAGCGCCGTCCCAAAAGTCGCAAAGGTTAAGAAAATTCAGGCACCCCCTTACAGAAGGCGGGTGCCTTAACACCGTTCATCGGTAAACAAATAATTTTCAGGAACTTACGTTCTTATTTCTGTAATTTGAGGTATACTGAATAGTAACTAAAGGAGGCGGACCATGGAACTTATCAAAGACAAATACACTCCCGCATTAATCGATCGGACCGGCGAACAGTTGCGCCAATTCTACCCTAAGCTGGATACACAGCAATTTCATGAATTGGTTTTCGCTGAAGGCTGGGAACAGTTGGAATTCAAAGCGCGCATTCGCAGAATCACACTGGCTTTGACCCAGGTACTGCCGGACAATTATGAGGAAGCATTACATATTATCGAACAAGCCGCCCCGACGATGAGAGGCGTTGAATATCTATTTGTACCGGATTTTATTGAAGTGAACGGACTTGACCCAGAAGATTACGAGTTATCCATGAAGTATCTAACCCTCTTCACACCTTATTCCAGCTCAGAGTTCGCGGTACGTCCGTTTATTGAACATTATCCAATCCAAACGATGAAACATATGATGGCGTGGGCAGAAAGTGACAACGAGCATATCCGCAGACTTGCCAGTGAGGGCAGCCGGCCACGTTTGCCATGGGGTGCGAAACTCCAGAACTTTATCACTGATCCAACACCTGTACTTCCGATTCTGCATGCATTGAAACAGGACGAGTCCCTCTATGTTCGCAAAAGTGTCGCCAATCATCTGAATGACATCTCCAAGGACCACCCTGAACTGGTTATGGATCTGGCCACGACCTGGTACGGACAACATGTACACACAGACTGGATTGTCCGGCATGCCAGCAGGTCATTACTGAAGAAAGGACATCGCAAAGCACTAAGTCTTTTTGGTTATAACGAGCAGGATTCGATTCACATTGAGCAGCTTCAGCTTGTCCAGGATACGATTAGCATTGGCGCGGATCTTCATTTTTCGTTTGATGTCGTTAATGAGAGCGGCGAGTCACAGATGCTGCGAATTGAATATGAGATGGGTTATATGAAGGCAAACGGCAAACAGGCCCCTAAACGATTCAAATGCTCCGATAAAATGTACCCAACAGGCAGAACCAAGGTAGCCACTAAACAATCGTTCAAAATCATCACAACGAGAAAATATTATGCCGGTCTGCATACGCTTACCATTCTTGTGAATGGCAAAGAAGCAGCTACAACTTCTTTTGTTCTTGAAATGGAGTAACAGGAAATCGTCGTAAGTTATACACAGCTTATTGCTGCGGAATAGTTATTCACATGTGGATACATTTTTTTTCAAAACTTCTAATAGAAGAATCAGAAAGGCCACCTGGCAAACATCATCTCCCGACAGTTATTACTGCCCGAGATCATGGCCCAGTGGCCTTCTTCATATGTAATTCAAACTGCAATTCCCCTTACCCACCCTCACCGCTATCCAAAGACCTGCATATGGTCGTAACAATTAGAAAGATACACGATACATCCATGCTGCGCATTCTTGTAACAATATTGGGCTAAATGATGATGTGGGTTAGACATGGCCCAGCGTCTACCAGGTTTCCAACTTCCCGTTGGTGGGTTATGCTCGCTTCATTTGGATAGGGTTACCGACGCAGTTTTATTCCTCGATTAAGTCTATGGTCCAGTTCTTCTCCTGAATTTTAAAATCCAGTTCCCGGTAGGATTTCGAAAGGCTATCCACTTTATGTTGAATATCTGCTATGTTCACGGTTCGCTCATACTTTACTTCAGAACGACTGTACCGATCCTGGCGAATGGACGCATTCTGCAAAACTTCGTTAAACGATGCTCTTTCTTGCATGATTCCATCCCGCTCTGCAAGGGCATCAGCAAGCGTAACTCCTGCAGTGAAGTCAGTCTGTGCATTGGTCTTATTAATTTTCTTAACCAATACCGTCAGGCTCCGGATCGTATTCTCCAGGTCGATCATAAGCAACTGCGGGTCCTCTGCTGGCTGTTCACCTTCCTGAACTTTGACTACGCGTTCCAGACGTTGCTTGAGCTGAGCTATCTTCTTCTGCTCATCCGCTCGCAGTACAAGAGCCTCTGCCAATCTCATCGTATCCCATCCTTCCACAATTATATGTATGGATAATTCATCCAGATTCTATTCACTCACATATCGTTATATTTTACCTGTGGATACACGTTATTACAAGTTTATGTTACTAACATCTGATTACATTCGTTCTCACTTGAACCATCCCCGCTTCACAAACCAGGCCACCATACTCCCGCCAAGCACAAACATTAACAGCAGCACCGCGCCATACCCAAATTTCCACTGAAGCTCAGGCATATAGGCAAAGTTCATACCATAAATACCCGCGATCAGTGTGAGCGGCATAAATACAGTTGTAATCACCGTGAGTGTCTTCATGATCTGATTCATCCGGTTGGAGTTCAGGGAAATATAACTGTCGCGCAGGTCAGCGGTCATCTCCCGATCGGCTTCAATCATGTCCGTTAGCTTCAATAAATGGTCATAGATATCGGTAAAATAAGCCGTATGTTCACCTGTTCGTTGCACATGCTGGGAGTTCACCACCCGATAGAGCAGATCCCGCATCGGTACTACGGTTCTTCTAAGCTTCAGCAATCGAGTCCGCAGATCAAACACCTGGTTCATCAAGTCTTCAACCGATTCTTGTCCACCCCGGTTCTCCAGTTCAGCCAGTTCATCCTCAATCGCAAATAAAGACGGAAAATAATGATCGACCAGCTTGTCCATCACCGTATAGGCTGCTGCCACCGGACCTCGCGCCCAGATGGTTCGTTCATGTGCATGGTGCAACAAGCGCTCCCACGCTTCATCCACTTCCTCCAATACGCCATGATGAAAAGACACTAGGAAGTTTGATCCGAGAAACAAGTCAACCTCCTCGGCCTCCAGTGTGGACGGGTTCAGTGCATGCAGTACAAGAAACTGCAGATTATCATAATAATCAAGCTTTGGCCGCTGCAACACATGCAGACAGTCCTCAATAGCTAAAGGGTGAAAATGAAAATATGTATCCAGCAAACGGCTTTCCTCTTCCGTCGGCTGGTTAAAATCGGCCCATACCCAGGCGTAATCGTTCAGATCCAGCTGTGTAAGTGGTACGTTAACGGAGACTTGATGTTCTCGTGTAATGGCGAGTGTACGAATCATAAATCAGATCACATCCTTGTCCTGTATCTTTACGTTATTGTACACAGGTGCCTTCAAACTCGACAACAAAAAAAGCCAACCCTGTTGGCTTCTCTCATTTCCCTATCCACAGTTCCCTGTATCCACAGGAATATCTTCTTTTGGTTTATCATTCCACGGATGGCTATCCACATATCCAGCCTGTCCACACGTTCATGCACAGGCGTCTCTTGATTTTGGTTGTATATTTATCCACATATCCCGATATTCACACAGTTATGAACAGATTGTCTGGTAACTCCGAATTTGTTCGGGATAACTTCTCTTTTTAGAAAATAATCCAGTACAATAATCCTGCCAGTGCCCCAGTAATCGGAATCGTAATGAACCACGTAATAATAATACGTCCAGCAAGTCCCCATTTCACCGCAGAGAAACGTTTCGCGGAGCCCACACCCAGAATAGCTGATGTGATCGCGTGCGTTGTACTAACTGGAAGGTGAAGCAACGTTGCTGTGAAAATAACGGATGCAGCTGACAGATCCGCCGCAAAACCGTTGATCGGTTCAATTTTAAAGATTTTGGTACCCATCGTTTTGATGATTTTCCAACCACCAATGGATGTACCCAGAGCCATCGCAGTTGCTGCTGAGATTTTAACCCACAGCGGAACATCCAGATTATCCTGCACACCTGCTGCAACCAGAGCAAAGGTAATAATCCCCATCGCTTTCTGTGCATCATTCGTACCATGCGTGAATGCTTGCAGTGCTGCCGTGAAAATCTGTACCGTACGGAAACCTTTGTTCACATTATGCGGACTGCGTTTGGCGAAAATATATTTGAGAATCGTCATGACCACATAACCAATGGCAAATGCGATCAGAGGTGATAATAACAAACCTCCGACGATATCAATGAATCCGCTCCATTTCACTTTATCAGATCCTGCGCCAACGAGCACGGCACCTGCAAGGGCTCCAATAAGTGCATGTGAGGAAGAAGACGGAATACCAAACCACCATGTAACCAGGTTCCAGATAATCGCTGAGATCAAGGTGACTATGACGACCTCTATCCCGTTATCCAGCGTGGTGGGGTCGGTCACACTCCCACCAATCGTCTTCGCAACGCCTGTGAACATCATCGCACCGACAAAGTTCATCACCGCTGCCATAAGAATAGCTCGACGCGGCGTCAGTGCTCGGGTTGAGACCGAAGTCGCAATGGCATTGGCCGTGTCGTGAAAACCGTTGATGAAGTCAAACGCCAGTGCAAGGAAGACGACTATACCCAATACCCAAATCGTTGTTTCCATTATTCTCTGGCTCCTTAAGAATTACGCATAATGATGGATTCAAGCACGTTCGCCACGTCTTCACAAGCATCCGTTGTTGTCTCAAGACGTTCGTAAATTTCCTTACGCTTGATCAGTTCAATCGGATCAGACACGGTAGCGAAGAGATGTTTGATACACATGCGCAGCACTTCGTCGCCCTGGTTTTCCAGATCATTCAAACGAATGGTATACTCACGGATCGCGAGCAATTTTTTCTGAGACAGCAGATGGATCGCCTTCTGAATTTCATAAGCCGATTGGCGCAAAATTTCAGCAAACTGTATGACGAACTCATCATCAGGATCTGTCAGTTGGTACATATAGAAACGGGAAGCCGTTGCTTCGAGTCCGTCCAATACGTCATCAAGTGTTGTTGTCAGCTCCATAATATCATCGCGTTCGATCGGCGTGATAAATGTTTTGTTGAGTTCTGTAATGATCGTATGCACGTAATCATCACATTTCGACTCGTACTTCTTCATTTCATTAGCAAAAAGAGTCACATCCTGAAGGTTGGAAACATGCTGGGAGAAATAATCTGCCGCTTGAACAACCGTATCTGCCATATTCTCCAGTGTCTCAAAAAATATATCCTTCTTCTTCTTAAGCTTCATAGCTCTATCCCCTTTACGAGAAAAATTGCCGACAACCGATGAAACATGAAATGACAACCTTTGATATCTTATCATATTTGTTTCATGGTTTGTACAAAAGGTGTGATCCTTTTTTATATTCTTATCACATTAATCTGAAATGAATCTTAATTATTTGGAATAATGGTAAATTCAAGTCAAGATTTTACACTGCGTTTACAATTCGACATCAAAATACAGAACCGACACGATTCTACTTTTTACGCTAAGGACAAATATAATGCCTTTTCGACGACAAATGGATACATGTTTCATTGTTTTCTTTCATTACATCCTTTTATTGCTGCACAGCGAGCTTCACATGACTGGAAAATTCCGGTTGATTGGGAACAATGCTGATAAAGGTTTTACCCGGCACAAGAGCAACTTCACTGCCACCCTGAACAAACCGTATAATATCTCCCTGCTTCTTCACCCACTGCCCACGAATCATCTTGCCCTTCTGAAACAACATGGCTTCCCCGCCCTGTTCCAAATTAACGGACAACCGACCTACACTATCGAGGACCTTGTGATCTGCACCTGCCACAATGATGTTCGCTGCACCAAGTTGAGTTTCATTATCCATATCCTGATCTGCCTTGCCATTCACCATTCTCATATATCGTCCGCTAACTTCATCATAATCATACGTCACCCGGTAACTATCCAATAAATAATGGATATCGAATTGCTTCACTGCCTCTCCTGCGGATGTCGCGCCTTCTTCATTATAGATGTATACCGGCGACTTGAAATCATGGCTGTAACCCTTGATATCTGACCCTTCTCTCAGCTTATCCGCTGAAGTATACAGATTATGAGGGGCTTTACGATCTGAGGAACGCCAGAAGTAAGGTCCACCATTCGAGATTTCATCCATATGCTGTTTCTGCTGCCTTTGCAAAATGGAATACGCCTCCGGACTGCCTCCGGCATGAACAAGGACCCCATCATAACTCTCGCCGAGCTCAATTAGATATGGACGTATACTGCGAACGGGTCCAACTGTCTCCGCACCGCCTTCACTCTGGAAGATGGCTATGAAGCGGGTAATGCCTCCCTCAGCGAGAACTTCAAGAATGATATCGGCTGAACTTAGACCCGATTGGGGCCGAGCTGCGGGTGCATTATTAATCATTACGGCGAGTGGTCGACGCGTAATCGCTTCATCTACAGGTAGACCTGTCAGAGGTGCTGTATAGAGAGACGTGTTGGATTCCTCCACGTGTTCTTCTTGTACAGGTGCAGGTGTCGGTTCTGGCTGAACTGGCATCTGCAACACCTCCTGGTTTTGGCAGGCAACAAGACTTAATGAGAGAATAAACAGAGATGCAGCCGATGCTGCTTTGTTCCATTTAAAAAGCTTCAATAGAGGACCTCCTGAACGATATGGCCTGGTTCTAAGTTGTGATATATGTCTCATGTGGGCAACCATTTCACGTATTTCTTTCCATTTAATCACACCCCATCCGATTTGTCTGCGCCTAGAAGGCCTTGATACAGCTTGAAATTCACATTTGAAACAGCATATAGCCAGAAAAATATGTCCTAAATGTGAACTTCTCAAACCTTACTTAAAATTTGAACTAGATTGTGATTTTAATCACAAACAAAACAACTTTTGAACTATACAATAAAGACATCAAAGGTGATCACTTAGAAAAAACAAAAACAACACACACTAGATTCCATGAAGGAGTGGTTTATATGTTCAGCACAAACCAATGGCTTAGAGAAAACAAAGTAGCAATGTGGATTTTGACAGTACTTCGGGTGTATATCGGTTATGATTGGATGACTCACGGATGGAGCAAATTGACTGGCGGATTCGAAGCTGGCGGGTTCTTGGCCGGTGCCGTAGAAAAAGCAACAGGTGATCACCCGGCTGTCCAAGCTTGGTGGGCAACGTTCCTTGAGAAATTCGCAGTACCAAACGCAGGACTGTTCGACTTCGTTATCCCATTGGGTGAATTCCTTGTAGGTTTGGGTCTCATCCTCGGTTGCTTCACTACACTAGCAGCACTGATGGCTATGGTCATGAACTTCGCGTTCCTCTTCTCGGGAACAGTAAGCACGAATGCTCAATTGGTTGTAATGGAAATCTTCCTTGTCGTTGCTGGTGCAAATGCAGGTAAAATCGGTCTGGATCACTGGGTACTGCCTTACCTTCGCGGATTGTTCACTCGTAACAACAAAGGTAATCTTCCTAAAGACACACCAACGATTAGCCCTACTCAAAAAACAGCTTAAGCAATCATTCATAGAATTCTCGGCCCTGCTCCCAATCCCCCTGGAGAGCAGGGCTTTTTACTTTTCAAAAATCTGCCCGAATGCCTGACTGACTTGCCCATCCACAGAAAATCGTATTATGATAAAATAAAGTTGAACTTCAAAGGAGTACACGATATGCCGACCCAACGACGTCTTGAAACCGATGCAGACTTCCAGGAAGCCATGAATATGAAGTATAAGGTTCGAGTTTTTAAAGATAATCACCAGATTGACTCGGGTGGCATTATTATCCGTTTTGACAGCAATACCGTAGTTGTACAATCCAGTGTCAGTGAACTTGCTTATCATTCGCGTACAGACTGTGAATTGTTCGAGATCCGCAAATAAAGATCTATTGCACGAATAAGTCTTCGTATTGAAAAAAGGTTACTGTATCCCATCAAGGGTGTACAGGAACCTTCTTTTGTTTATATATTGTAATTGTATGCATTAATACACGTTATGTTATCCGTATGAAACTGGCTTTAAGCACCATAATCAGGCTGTTGTCTGTTCCAAGTTACACGCCGTCTCCAAACTGCCAGCAGTTCAAACTGAGCGTTCCATAAGGATAAGACTGAAATAGACGCTTCGCTGATCGGGACATATCCGCTGTACCCATGGCGTAGAACAAAGGTGCAAGGTGTTCTGTGCCATACGACGGAACTGCCGTACGTGCATGAGGGGCTTTTTTCTCATATTGAAACAGTTCTCTTGTGTTCCACTGCTGCAAGCGCTCCCCGATCCAGTTATCAAACTCCACCGCCCACTCTTGCGGTTCATCCGTATTGCCCAGCAATCGTAAATTGTGAACCGTTCCACCACTGCCAATGATCAGCACATCATCATGACGCAGCTGTTCCAGCATTCGGCCAATATCATACTGTTCCTGCGGCGTACGCAGCGAGTCTACAGATACAGCGATCACAGGGATATTAGCCTCGGGATACATATGGAGCAACGGTACCCATACGCCATGATCCAGCCCTCGGCCACGAATCGGCTGATGTGCCAGGTTGCTGCGGGTGAACAAAGCACATATCTCGTTCGCTAAATCTGGCTGCCCAGATGCAGGGTATTCCATCGTATACATCGTAGAAGGAAATCCGTAAAAATCATGCAAGGTCTGATGTGTATCATCCATCGTCACGGACGGTTCAGGACAATCCCAATGCGCCGTAAATACGACAATGGCTTTCGGAGCCGGCAGCCTGTCTCCAAGCTGGTTCAAGAATTGAGTGTAGTCATTGCTCTCCACCGCCAGAGCGGGAGAACCATGCGCAATGAAAAGTGCGGGTAATGTCATTGCTGCCAACCTCCAGACACGGATAGAATGCTTACTCCTCTATTTTACCCTTAAGAAGGCGCTTTTCCAAGCTGACATCCCCAAACAGTTGTAATCCTGCCACTTATATCATCCAGTGCTGCCAATCCTGCTCGATCTTCTGACGTTCGCCCAGCCACTCTCTGGTACGCGTAATTAGCTGTTCCCGCTCTTTACCTGAAGAGAAGGTATGATCGCCCTGGAAGATGATCTCCTTATCACAGCGGCCCTCTTGGCGCATCCAGAATACCTTTTGATACAGGAATGCGTAGTCTACAGGAATAATCTCATCTGACGTGCCATGCACGACGAGTACATCTCCGCTAAACTTAACTGCTTCCTGGAATGGCTGTTGTTCAGCAAGAGACTCGAAGAACGTTGGTGTGAATTTGTATCCCAGATAATCAGCCGCACCCAGTTTCACGCCTTCATCGTATACTTCCCGTCCCGTAATTTTCACGATATCATTGAATGGATAACCCACGGAGGACCACATCACCAGGTTTTTGACACGTTTGTCACGTACAGCCGTTAGTAATGCAACGGCACCACCCAGACTATGACCAATCAGCGTAACACGCGTAGGATCCACATCACTGCAATTCACCGCGTAATCCAGCACCGAACGAGTCTGCAGCACCATGGACTCCAGTCCCTCCGCTCCGTACTCCCCACTGCTCTCTCCGCAACCGATATAATCGAAACGCAGGACCAGATAACCGTCTTCAGCCAGTTCCCGTGCAGTCTTTACAAACAAACGGTCCACGCCGATCCGGCTACCAACGAAGCCGTGGCAGATGACCGTCAGAGGGACTCGCTGCTGACTCTTCTCCTCCTTGATATCTTTCACGACCGGATAATGAATCGTGGCTGTTAATTCTTCCTGTCCATGACGGATACTGATCTGACGTTCCATACCGATTTCCCCTTTCCACGCTTAGCCTGTTAACTTCCATTTATTAAATATATATAATCCGATAAGTTTAGTGTGTATTAAGATGTTATTCATATATTATCATCCCGTAACCTGCAAGTCAACGTAAGTAAAAACCTTTCTACGTCGACCACCAATCTACATTTTATCGGATAATAAGCACAAAAAAATGAGCCACGCTGATGACAGCTGGCCCGGATATCATTTGAAATTAAAACCAAGTGTTGCAGGATCGTTATTCGTAGCTTCTACGGAACATCTCGTAGGTCTCCACCCGTCCATTCCACTCATGCTCATGACCCGAATCACTATTGTCCCAGAAACTTCTTCCCTTCAAATTGCCATCTGTCAGTTCTTCTGCATACTCCGTATCCTCCAGGTTCTCTTCAAAGGATACAACTTCGTCCACGACTCCACGGGAGTTGCTGTTCAGTAGCAGCTTTCGCGTCAATTCTGTTTGTTTATCCATAACAAGCACACTCCAATCTTGGATTTCTGTTGGAAATGCTACTATTGTGATGGAATCGGCTGCTCTTTATGCATACTTCACACAATCGTTAGATCTGTGAGGCATGAGGGTATTTTTTCACATGAACAGGGGAAAATAAACGAAAAAACATAGGCAGCATATGCCTCGGAATCCTTCTGCCGAAAGGAATGAATTCATGGAACATCTACTGGAATGGATTCAACATCACGGTAAACTGGTGCTGTTATGTACCTGTGTTATACTGGCCTGTGTATGGATATGGGCCAATCATGAGCAGCTTTTTTATAAGGAATGACTTTGCGAAACGAGAGCCCTTCCCGTATACTAAAATACCGTCAGGGTCTTCTGACAATTGGAAGATCAGAACGTGTGTAGACAGGGGGAGCAATCATTGGGGATTTCCTATAAGAAGCTTAAAGAAATACAGAATCGACAAATAACCGAGATGAGTCGAATGACACCTGAACATGTGAAACTGTATGACGAGATCAGCACCATTGCGCGTCATGCGCCAGCGGACGAGAGAACACAGGAAGAGTGGATACTCTCCGCAGGAAAATCAATCGTACAGGCTCAGCGGGATAATAAACCCGCTCGCGAGTTATACGGACCTGATCTGGAACAAGACATCCATGCACAGCTCGGGATTACAAATACAGCACTGGAGAAGACGGCTGCCGTTGAGGTGGGTAAATCCAGCTCAACCCGCGGTAATAGTCCAACAGCTTCATCGAAAAAGAATGCCAACGCTGTAGAACCACAGCCAACTGAGAATCCAGAGCCTGTGAAACGGACACCAATGTGGTATGCCATGATCGCTTGGGCGGCTTTGTCTTTTGTCATGTTGATTCAAGGATGTGTGGGATTGTTCGTGGGTTGGACTGGCGGAGATATGGAGCCGTTCCAACACATCAGTCTGTTCTCTCTGATCGTTGCGGCAGTTGGCGGTATTGCATTGGTGGAGATGCTTCGCCGTCTTGCTGAGCGGCCAGACGATGAAGGAGCGGACAGAAATAAGGTACCTAAAGTCAATATTCGGGGGATCGTCATCTACATCGTGGTCGTGGTACTCGTGCTGTTTGTCGGGTACCCCCTACGTGATAAACTTCCGGTATTTGCACTAGCTCCATGGTTGAGTGCGGTGATTGGCATTGTGGGGCTTGCCACGTTAAGGCCTTTATTCGGTCAGAAGAAAACAGCATAACACGTTATATAATTGATTAAGGGGCTTCACGAATTCGTGAGGTCTTTTTCCATTTGGAGCTGATTGCGATGTTTGATTCCTTTACCCGGTGTCTCTCCAAACTCCCGCTTGAACATCCGGATAAAATAGTTCACTTCCATCCCTACGGTCTCTGCCGCCTCTCGCACACTTGCTCGTGGATGCTTGTCCATCCATTCTGATGCCTTCTGCAAACGTAATCGTTGCATATATTGATGCCCTGTCACGCCATAATGATGATGAAATAATCGGTTTAGGTGCTGTACCGAATAACCCACTGCGTCAGCGATGTGCTTCAATAACAGGTCATCCTGGTAGTGTGTATTCATCAATGCTACTGCTCGGACGAGTGCATCCTTGCTCGGATCGGGCTCCCGATTAGAGTGTTTTACAGTGCCATCCTGTGTCCTAGATGATCCAATACATACGCTAGTAACATCAGATGGAATTTTCGATTGTGCTATATCTAAAATAAGCTGGTAGATGAGAGCTGATGTGTTCCACATCTCCGTTGCTCCTTGATCCAACGCGTGCCAAAGATTGGTCATGCGTGACCAGATGATTTCAAAACGGGAGATATGGCACGGCTCGTTCTGAAGCAAACCCGCGGATTGTAGTACCGATCCAGCCGATGTACCGCCAATACCGATATAACCCAGTTCCCCTTTGGATTTGGAACGAGGTACATACTCATGCGCAACCTCGGGTTCCACGATGAATAACTGCCCTGCTCCCATCGTCCATGTCCCTTTCCCCGGAAGCCTAAACTGCCCTTCACCACCGCGTGACAAAAACAACTGATACACCGGAAATCCATCCGGTCTATGCAGAACCTTCTCTTCCTGCGTGCCCACACAATACAGGTACAGCGGCAACCGGGAATCCGGCAGGCCCGTCAAACGAAACGCAAGCATTCCATCATTCCTTTCGGCTCATAGGCTCCTTCATAAGGTGAACTAAAGATATTTACACTGGCCACTCCGTTTCGTGTAAATGTTTAGCTCGATCTATATAGATAACTTTCCTTTATTATCCATTATTTGTTTCCGATGTAACAATGGTCTTAGGAACCTTTTTGACGACAAGATTTTCAAAAAGCGAGTTTGAAATTCACGCCAGACGATTGTCGTTCATACATAATGAAAACACCCTTTCCGGATGGAAAGGGTGTTCGAGTTTGTTTCGGTGTAAATTTTTACATTCAGCCCTGTGGAGGTGTTTGCCCCTCACTTGAGGCTGGCGGATTGGTAGAAGGCGTCGGTTCCTGTGTTGGTGTTGACTGAGCTTTTTCAAGCTTGAATGTATTCGATGGGCCTGAAAGTGTATGTTTATTCGTCGTTGTATTTGCAGCAACTGAAAGAATATACACCTTGTACTCGCTTCCTTCCACCAGATTGACCCCAGTTGAATCTATAGCTGTTTTCGTTAAAGTAACTTCAACGGCTGCAGGATTTCCAATTTGGTAGCTAGTGCTAGAGCTTGCTGTAGTAACATCCAAGCTATCTGTTCCTTTAACAATAAAGAGTCGGTATGCAGAAATGCCAGTTTCAGAAGATGGTTTAGTAAAGGTAAGCTTATAACTTGCCTCAGTCACAGTACTTGTATTTTGAAGACCTGTTATAGTGGCAGTTTGAACCGCAGCTGCTTGTGCAAAGATATTAAACTCATCGGAAGCAGAAGACAGATTGGAAGCACGTGACGTACTGTCCGAAACGGACAAGACGAACACTCTATATTTCTGTCCAGGAACCAGGACACTACCATTAATATCTCGATGTCCACCATTTAGTACTACCGGACTGCTTGCATTGTTTTTGTTGATTTCAATAAAAGAATTAATTCCAAGAGCAGAACTTGTATTGAATCCACTCACTTGGCTAGCAGGCACAATCAAGATACGATAATTGGAGATATTCGTCTCGTTAGTTGCCTTATTGAAGGTTATTGTTACATCCGAAGGCGTTCCAGACTGCCCTTGATCTTTGACGTTTACTTTCACATTGCTTGCGGCTGCTACAGCAGCATTCGAAGTCAATGTAATTGTTCCTGAGGCTGACGATAATGCATTAGTCAGAGAAGCATTGTTATTGACAGCCATAACGTAAACTCGATAGCCTACATCGTTACGAATCGAGTCACCATCTGCTGTTCTCGAACCATTAGATAAAGTAATCGTCTGGTTACTTCCAGTTCTACTTACATACGTATAATTGGAGCTATTCACCGTATTGGCTGCGTTCAGATTGAAGCTGCCTGCATTCGCATTTTTCACCACAAACACCCGATAATGATTTACATTTGTCTCATCTGCGGATTTATTGAACGTCACACGCAAATCACGGCCATCTCCGTTATCACCAATATCCGTTGCACCCACATTGCTCGGAGCTGTTATAGCCGCATTCTGTGTCAGCGTAATTTGGGAAGAGTAACCAGACAACGCATTCTGACTGGAGTTTCCGTTGTTATTCACCGACAGCACGAATACCCGATAAGCAACGTTATTGGTAATGGTATAACCATTGGTATCTACCGCATAGTTCGGAAGCGTAACGGACAGGTTACCACCCGTTTTGTTCACCTGTGTATAGTTGTTCGACGCATTAGCTGCGCTCAGCGTGAAGGTGCCCACATTAGCGGAACGCACTACATAGACTCGGTAGGCAGAGATTCTGGATTCATCCGCAGCTTTGTTGAAAGAAACCCGCAGATCACGGCCATCACCATAGTCACCAATATCCGCAACAGCAAGGTTGCTAATGACTCCAGCGTTACCGGTCGTTGTAAGTCTCAGCACAGTGGAGGATGCTGACAGCGCATTGGTGTATCCATTTTGCTGATTGCCCACCGCCATCACAAAGATGCGATAATCTTGCAGATTCGTTACATTATAACCACTTGTGTCCTTCATGGATGAAGGCAAAGTCGTTGTAATGTTGTTACCTGTTTTATTCACCGTATAGTACAGACTGGAGGACAGATTGCTTGCCGTTGTCAGATTAAAGCTGCTGGCAACCGAGTTGCGCACCACAAATACGCGATAATTCGCCACCTTGGACTCATCCGATGAACGGTTAAAGCTCACCTGAATATCACGACCATCTCCATAATCCGAGTTATCCTTCACCTGCGTAATTACTGGAGACGTTGCTGTGTTCACGGACAGTGTAAGTGAAGATGATGCTGCGGATAGCTTGCTGTCTGTTGTTGTATTAGTGCTTACCGACAAGATGTAAACCACATACGCTGTGCCGCTTTTAATCAATTCGCCGGAGGTATCCCGTGTCGAAGAGGTCAGCTGGCTTTTCACTGCGGTACTGTTTCCTTTGTATATGATCGTGGAGTTTGCACTGGACACTTTGTTCGCTGCAGCCAGATTGAACGCAGAAGAGTCCTTCGCTTTAACAACAAATGCACGATAATACGTAATGTTCGATGTCGTGCTCGGCTGCGTGAAGTTAATCTCCAGATCGCGGCCATCGCCATAGTCACCAATATCTGCGGCACGCAGACTTGTAACCGCTTGTACTGTGGATTTCACATTATTGAGCTTCAAAGCCTGGGAAGACCAGTTCAATGCATTTTTATAATTATTGCTGCTGTTACCAACAGTCAGTACATACAGGCGATACGTTTCATTGCTATTGAGCAAATCCCCGTTCACGTCACGCGTCTGTGCATTAAGTGTCAGTTTCGGGTTGCTGCCATTCGGTGTTACAGATGTATAGTTTGCAGAAGGTACGGCAGATGCTGCCGATTCTGTAAAGCTATTCACATCGCGAGTTTTCACCAGCATAATCCGGTAAGCAGATACCGCCTTCTCCGAAGTTGGACGTGTGAAGCTCACGGTCAGGTCCCGACCATCCCCGTTACTTCCAGATACCGATCCATAGATGTTCCATGCAGCATATTGTGTCTCATCTACTGGAGGTGTTGCCGTTGTCTTGATATCTACACGTTGATTACGTGAGTTCCAGAACACTTTCTCTCCAAAAGCTTCACTGACAAAACGAATTGGAACCATCGTGTTGCCCTTAATCGTGTTCGCAGGTACATCCAGCGATATCGCTTCCCCGTTGATGTATGCCGTTTTGGAACCAAGTGTCAATTTAACTTCCTGATCATCGCGAGTTGCAACAATCGTTTTGGTTCTGTTCGTGTACTGTACCTTCGCATCCAATCCTTCAAAAATCGACCGAAGCGGAACGAGTACCCGTCCACCTTTCATGACAGGTGCCTGAGCAGATGATAACTCTGCGTCATTTATATATATACTGATTCTCGCGGCTGCATCCATAACCGACGTTGGAAGTGCGGACATCAGCATGGCCGATACAGCCAGCGCTGACATTACCTTCTTCACTTGTTTTCCTCCCGCTTTCCTCATATCCCATATCCCCATTCTCACAATTAGTTAACATCGAAGTAGATTCGCTGTTCTTTTCATTAATTCCTGTATTTACCTGTGCACATCTAAGACGTTCAGATCAGCTCAAAAGTTTCCAGTTGTACAAAAAATATTTTCTCAGAAAACTTCCTCTATCTTCCACCCTCCAAAAGTTAAAAATAACAGAAGAATTTGTCACCATTCCGCAACCACATCCTGCACCAATTGGGTTAATGTATAGTGACTAGTGAACAACACCTATCATTTTCTCAACTACGGGAGGTTCATATCTATGACATCATCGTTCCAATCTGCCAAACGTAAAGGCATGCGCACCTTCATTACCGCCACCGCCATCCTCATGCTGCTCCAAACGGCTGTCGCTCCCTTATCCGGAGTCGCTGCTGCCGCTTCTTCCAGTACAGAACCCAAAGTCACGACTGCCAGTTCAACAACGATATATAAAACATTTCAGTCCATGCTCTACAAAAAGAACGGCTTGCCTGCCGCGGATATTTATCTCGAATCTCATATCAATCAAGTCACGACTCATCATGCATCCCTGATGGTCTTACAGCTGGAGAATGCCCGCAACAAGGCGTTAACAGCCATGACGGACCGTCTACTGGTGCCTAATGTTCAAGACAAGATGATCAAAGCCTACAAGTGGAATGATAGCTTCACCCAACTGATGAGCCGCACCAACGACGCCAGTCTGCGTGCACTGCTCCAGCAAGCACGGGATAGCGGTTATCGTCTGGTTATGCTGGAAGGTTCCCTCTATCCGATCATGAATTATATGGCTTTTCAGAAATATATCTCGTACGTGAAACCAGACATCAAACAATACATTAATATCATGGCAGTTGAAACCAGCAACCTTGCCGCCGATGATGGTGCACTGGTCATTGGCTATCAGGAGATACTCAATCGCGCTATGAATCAGGAACGATTCCTGAACGAATATCCGAAGTCCAATCGATTACAACAGGTGAAAAATCTGATGAATAACTATACCTTGTATACGTTTTATGGCCTGAATAATACGCCTTTATTTGACTATGAAACGAACAAAATGACAGCCAATGCCCAGAAAGGTTACAAAGCTGTCTTACAACGTAACTCATCCGAAGACAGTGCCTTCCTGACCAAACTCGAAAAGTTCATGGACATCGTAACCGAAGCCAAATTCGAGAAAACGGCTACTGTCGAGAAATGGCTGGAGCAGAATGTGCCGGTAAGCGACTATGCAAACTATTGAGTTAATCCGCTCCCACGGTTAACATCCGGTTCAAATTCAGGCTAAATCCCAACAGATACCACAACAAAAACCGCCACAGGATTCGCTCCTGTGGCGGTTTCTTCTTGCTTCAATTGTGAAACTGACTTAACCCGTCAGCGCTCTGTACTATTGAATCGGTTTGACCATATGATTATACTCATGTCCCCCGATGACAATTACATCGTCTTTGACATACCCCTGCCGTTCATAGAGCATTAGCGCACGGCCGTTGTCCCGTTCTACAATCAGGGATACCTGCGAGTGACCCAGCTCTCTTCCCTGCTGCTCAAAAGCAGCCATCAGGGCCCGGCCGATACCCTGCCCCTGATAAGCTTCACTTACCGAGAGAGTATCCAGATAATACTCACCCGGACGGGTTTCTTTAACCAAAGCATACTTCTCATCCCGGCTTCGTCCAGGTCGATTCAGAATCGGCTGGTCCAGACGATCCGCTTCACCGCCATCATAGGCCACCAGAATCCCCGCGACCAGCCCATCCTGCTCCATCACCGTTACGTGACGATAGCTAATCCGGTTGTCTTCCTGTACATAAAACGCCTGCAAAATCTGCATCGCCTTCTCATGGTCCGCCTCACCCGCAAGCGCGTATGCAATGTCTCCTATCGCCTGATACAGTAATGGAATGACCTGATCTGCATCTTCTATGCGCGCAGGTCTGATCAGAGGAGAGGCCTCGTGGTGATCTGCTTTCATATTTGTTTCACCTCCGATGGCATGCCTGTCTTGAAATAATTCATCAGATTAACATGTTGAACAGATTCAAGTTTTTGTTCAGCTCGGTATAGGCGATACCTTTGCGGTTCATACGCTCAATGAGCGGTTGGTAATCTTCCTTGTACATCAGCTCAATGCCCACCAAGGCAGGGCCATTTTCCTTATCATGCTTTTTCGTATATTCAAACCGGGTGATATCATCATTCTTCCCTAGAACTTCCTCCAGGAATTCACGTAAAGCTCCTGCACGCTGCGGGAAATTAACCATGAAATAATATTTCAGACCTTCATAGATCAGGGAACGTTCCTTGATCTCCTGCATCCGGTCGATATCGTTGTTCCCGCCACTAATGACGCAGACCACCGTCTTGCCCACGATTTGCTCACGATATTGCTCAAGCGCCGCAACAGCCAAGGAACCGGCAGGCTCGACAACAATCGCATTTTCATTATATAGTTCCAGAATAGTTGTGCAGGCTTTGCCTTCCGGCACTTTCACAATGTCATCAAGTATACTATTGCAGATATCAAAGGTGAGATCGCCAACCCGTTTCACCGCTGCGCCATCCACGAATTTATCAATATCATCCAACGTCACAACCTGTTTGCGGAACATCGCCTCACTCATGGAAGCTGCCCCAAGTGGCTCAACTCCAATGATGCGTGTCTCTGGACTCACGGTCTTCATGTAGGTTCCCACGCCGGCTGCCAGCCCTCCGCCACCAATCGTCACGAATACATAGTCGGCATTCTCATCGAGACTTTCCATGATTTCCATCGCTACCGTACCATTACCTGCAATAATCTTGGGTTGATCAAAAGGGTGGATGAACGTCATGCCCTGTTCGTCACATGCACGCATTGCTTCTGCGTATGCATCGTCATACGTATCTCCGATCAGCACCACTTCAACGTTATTGCCGCCAAAGCGTCTCACTTGCTTCACCTTCTGGTTCGGCGTTGTACTCGGCATGAAGATTTTGCCGTTAATTCCGAGCGCATTACAGCTAAAAGCAACACCCTGAGCGTGATTGCCCGCACTTGCACAGACAATACCCTTCTCCATCTCGGCTGGTGTCAGACTGCGAATCATATTATAGGCGCCTCGAATTTTGAACGAACGCACCACTTGAAGGTCTTCCCTTTTCAGATAGACATTACAGTTATATTTGGCCGACAATACAGCATCCCGCTGTAACGGCGTTCTAACAATGACCTCACGCAACACATGATGTGCGCGTACGATATCTTCCATGCCAACACTGGCACGACCGGGACTTGTGGTTCCCGTTGGTTCTTGTTCAACTGGTTTCATGTTGTCTCCACACTCCGCTTTTATGGTCTATATAAGTTGAACAACGTTTATTTACACTGAAACTACGATGACAGAACAACCTTCCAATCGCTGTTATCCCCAGATTTTTTTGATTCCCTTTTCCAAGAGAAAAATCCGGTGATAAAGGCGAACGCCCCGCTTTTTCAGGTTCTTTCTGTCCTCTTCGTTATCGTGTAAATGACTAATTCAACTTATCTAGCAATGTCGCGCACTGCTTTTCTTTGTATTGTATCACTTTTGTTCTTTTCTTGCGCCTGAGCTCTCATCATTTATCATTCGTACAATTTCATCAATAATGACCTGAGGGTCTGTATACATAACCATATGTCCCGATTGATCCGCCCCAATCCATCTCGCATTGGACAGCTGGCTCACCGTCTGGCGATGCGCCGTGATAAGGGCGGGTCTGATTTTCCCCTCTCCCTTGCCCGGGTTCGTACCCGAGATCACGCTAACTTCCAGATCACCCAGAGCCGGAGGATGTTTCAGCAGCGCTGCCATGTCATCCAGAAACGTTTTGCCTTCCGCAAGCATCGTGCTAGCTGCCCGTACAGTGAAATCTTCCTTGAGATGATCCGCTGCCACATCGTCAGGCTGAACACTTCCAGCTTTGCTGCCAAGTTTCTTATATAAGCCAGTCCGCGCCATGATTGGAATAATGAAACCATTGATAGCAAAGCTCTTTTTAGTAAGCTTGGAAAAATACATTTCGCAATGCTCGTCTGATGGATCTACCAGGATAATGCCTCGTAATCTATTGCGATTTGCAGCTGCCGCAGCCCGTACAATCGGACCTCCCCAGCTATGTCCAACCAGAATGAATGGGCCCGGGCCCAGAGCTGTCAGCAGTTCCCCAAGGTCCCCTGCAATGCGTTCAAGGCTGCGGGGAGCCGAGTCGACATCACTTCGTCCCGCCCCTGCCCTGTCATACACAACAGCACGTGCATGCTCAGCAATAGCTGGTGCAACCAGTCCCCAGTTCGATCTGGAGGCGCCCATACCTGATTCAAACACTACCGTCAATTCTCCTGTTCCCCTGTACATATAATGTAGTTTGCGACCATCGCGGGTCTGAACAAACGCACTTGAACCAAATGTATGTGAGCTAGGGTTAGGATTCATATTCCCCTCCTGATTACGTGCATAGTCATCTATCACCGAATCTAATTGAAAATGATTATCAATTACTTCATTATAGAATAATCCATCCTTTACGACAACCATGTTGCTTCAGCAAAGTTACAGCCGTCCTGTCGTTTCTATCACTTTCTGTTACGTTGCATGGATTATCCGCCTATCCCACCGTTCCTTTCTCCCTCTTTTTCTTTATGCAAAAAGAAAACCCGATCCACAATCGGATCGGGTAACTGTACCAGCCACATGCGACTGGCCATCACATACACCTTTTTATAACTTCGTGCGCAGTTCCTGCACGTATCGCATAATCGTAATCGCTTAATCCAAGGATGGATGAATACTCGGTCTAAGGCTACTGCCCCTTATCCCCGAATACCATGATCCTTGTTGTTCAGCTGCTCCAGAAGTTCATTCATCGCTTCTTCCGTCATGGCCCCACCGCTAAACGCAACCAGTGCACGCAGAGGCATATATTTCATCATCGCATCCATCATATCCGCATGATCACCAGCATCATCACCGCCGAACCCGCTAGCCTCCTGGAATTGTTGCAAAGCCTGGTCCAGCAGCTGTTTATGGGCCGGATCACGTTGGATATCACCCAATGTACTATTACGCGTATAGGTTGGCATGAATGTCGCTGTAGACTCTACATTCACACGTGTGTGCACATGAATGTCCCGTGAGGAGCTGCCTACCTGAATCTCGAACTCTCCGGTCTCCACATGCCAGTCCTTCATATCTACGTTGTAATAGGCGAATGAACGTTTGTTTAGTGTGAAGCTCACCACTTTGGACTCTCCAGGTTCAAGGGCCACCTTGGCAAATCCTTTTAATTCTCTCACCGGACGGATAACTGTGCTCTCTACGTCGCTGACATATAACTGTACAATCTCCTTGCCCGCTCTGTCACCAGTATTGGTGACCCGAACTTGCACATTCACCTCATCCTGATCGGTCAGTTCCGTGCGATCTACCTTCAGATCAGCATATTCAAATGTTGTATAACTCAGTCCATAACCAAATGGAAACAGTGGCTCCAGCTCTTTTTTATCATAATAGCGGTAACCAACAAAGATGCCTTCCCGGTAATCAACACGATCCCCTTCACCCGGGAAATTCAGATAAGATGGATTATGACTGAGCTTGGCAGGGAACGTCTCTGCCAGTTTACCGGACGGATTCACCTCTCCATACAACAGATCAGCTATCGCTCCACCAACGGCCTGTCCACCAAGATAAGCTTCAAGCACGGCTTGTACTTGAGGCAGCCAAGGCATCTCCACTGGAGATCCATTGCTCAGCACAACGACCACACGGGATTGAACCTTCGCAATCTCTTCGATCAGACGAATATGATTGTCAGGCAGACGCAGATGGGCACGATCATACCCTTCGGATTCATAACGATCCGGCAATCCGACGAACACTACGGCGGTATCCGCTGACTGCGCTGCCTGAACAGCCTCATGCATCAATGTTTCATCCACATCATCCGCTTCAATCCGATAACCTGGAGCATATGAGAAGGTTACACCTTCGCCAGCCACCTGCGTCATCTCTTCCACAATATCATCCACTTTGGTCGGATTAATGTGCGAACTTCCCCCGCCCTGGAAGCGAGGTTTGCGAGCAAATGCCCCGATTAACGCCACTTTGCCTTCACGACCCAGCGGCAGGAGACCTTCTTCATTTTTCAGCAAAACCATACTCTCGGCTGCCACCTTGCGCGCAAGTTGGTGATGCTCATCCTTATTATATGTAGCCCCATCTTGCTTTTGATCAACAGCATTAAAGATCAGCGTAAGCAAACGCTCCACCGCCCGATCCAGCTTGTCCAGCGGCAGTTGTCCGTTCTCTACAGCATCGATCACTTTACGCTCACCAATTCCACCACTTGTGGGCATCTCCAGTTCCAGTCCTGCTGCAAGGGCGTCTGCACGTTCATTGACCGCGCCCCAGTCGGATACCACAAGACCTTCGTGTCCCCATTCGTCTTTCAGGATATCCGTAAGCAACCATTCATTCTCACCAGCATACGTACCGTTCACCTTATTGTAGGAACACATCACCGTCCACGGCTGTCCATCCTTCACCGCACCTTCAAAGCTCGCCAGATAAATCTCGCGCAGCGTCCGTTCATCCACCACCGCATCAATCGACATGCGCCGTTCTTCCTGATTATTGACCGCAAAGTGTTTGAGAGATGTACCCACACCCTGGCTCTGCACACCTTGAATATGACCGGTAGCCATCTGCGTAGATAACAATGGATCTTCGGAAAAGTATTCAAAATTACGTCCTCCCAGCGGGGAACGTTTAATATTTACACCCGGTCCAAGTAATACCGCTACATCCTCGGCCTGACACTCCTCCCCCAAGGCCACCCCGACCTGACGCGCCAGCTCCTTGTCCCATGAACTAGCCAGTCCTGCCGCAGAAGGGAAACAGGTTGCAGGCACGCTCGACGTCAGACCCAGATGATCCGCACTTCCATCCTGCTTGCGCAGCCCATGAGGTCCGTCCGTCACCATGATGGATGGAATGCCAAGACGCTCCACCCCTTTCAGATGCCAAAAGTCCAGTCCCGAGCACATACCCGCTTTTTCTTCCAGTGTCATCTGCTGTACCAGTTCCTTGATGTTACGTTCCACATTAACCCCTCCAGTTCATGATGTTGATGCATAGCTATATCACTAAGCATACAAGGTTATCTACCACACATTCAAATGTTTACCCGGTTAGTAACGGTTACATAACACCAGTCAATCATTTCTTCTTCCTAAAGATGATCAAAATAAAAAGGAAAAACAGCCCGATCTTCTCGATCAGGCTGTCTCTATACGTTTCATAACCGTCTATCCACCCAATTTACGCCTGTGTCTTAAACCAAGCTGCCGCGGCTTCTGCCTCGGTACGAGTCAACTGATGACCCTGACGCTCCCAATGTGTGTTTACATCGGCACCTGCACCGCTCAGTAGCGAAGCAAGTTCCTCCGTTTCACGTCTTGGTACGATCGGATCGTTCTCGCCCGCACCAATGAACACAGGCAGACCTTTCAGATCCGGCAGTTCCAGTCCGCGCAGCGGTACCATCGGGTGATGCAGAATTGCACCTTTGAATACATCTGCTTGATGGAAGATCAAGCTTGCCGCAATGTTGGCCCCGTTAGAGTAACCCAGTGCATACACGTTGGACCGATCGAAACCGTATTCCACCGCAGCTGCATCGACAAAAGATCCCAGCTCTGCCGTACGAGCAATCAGATCTTCTTCATCAAAAACACCTTCGGCTAGACGGCGGAAGAAACGGGGCATCCCGTTCTCCGATACATTACCCCGCACCCCAAGTATGCCAGCTCCTGGTGCGATCATCTCCGCCAGACCGATCAGATCATTCTCGGTTCCGCCTGTGCCATGAAGCAACAGGATTGTTGGCGCATCCGGCTGAGCACCTGCTTTATAGATATGTTTCATTGTATTGGTTGTGGTCATGATTTGGACTCTCCTTTCCATTCACGTACTTCAATTCGTGGCAACAATTGTTCAATCTGCTCACGCTGTGGTTCATACCATTCAGGCAACATCAGTTTCTCACCCATGCTCTCTGCTGGTTCATCCCGTGCAAATCCCGGAGGATCCGTAGCCAGTTCGAACAGTATACCACCCGGCTCCCGGAAATACACAGCGTTGAAGTATTGACGGTCAATGACTGGCGTTGGATGATATCCGGATTGTTCAAGATCCTGCTGAATTTGTTCATGCTCCACGTAATCTTTGGCACGCCATGCAATATGGTGAACCGTTCCGGATCCACCAATCCCGCGTTGGATGCCTGTGGACTGAATATCGATGATCTGACCGATATCGCCACTTGCCTGAAGACGAAGGAGTCCGTTCTCTTCACCGACTTGCTCCAGACCCAGTTTGCTCACCAGGACGTCCATGGTTTTTTCAGGAACGTGGCTGAACAATACAGCTCCGCCAAATCCTTTAATGGCATGCTCCGGTGTCACACCGTTGAAACTCCAGTTGCTTGGCTGACCGCCTTCACGCTCAACCAGTTCAAGCAACAGACCGCCTTTGTCGAAGAAACGAATGTACTGCTCACCAAATCTGGTTTTATTTTCATATGGAATGTCAAAGGAAGCAAGACGTTCTTTCCAGAAAGGCAGGCTTCCTACAGGAACCGCATATACGGTAACTCCAGTCTGACCGGAACCAATGACACCTCTTCTTGAATTTTGCTGTGGGAAAAAGGTAATGATTGTGCCCGGTGCACCCTGCTCATTCCCATAATACAAGTGATACACGTCTGGTGCATCAAAGTTAATTGTTTTTTTCACCAGTCTGAGCGCCAACACACCTGCGTAAAAATCAACGTTTTTCTGTGCATCGTCAACAAAAGCTGTAATATGATGAATTCCTGAAGTTCTGAACATAATCTCCACTCCCTTGGTTTTAGTTGTATCATAGGTTGTTTTTGCTTCTTTTATTTGTTGTTCTTTGTTATTTATCTTTAATTTAAGATTCTTTAAATTTATATTAATCCATTGGACCTCAATATGCAAGCTTTTATTTTAAAATTAAGATTGAATACAAAAAGCAGGCCCCGATCACTCCGGGAACCTGCTTAGCATTATAAAGATTGATTAGGTTGTTTCGTATTCCTCTATTACTTTTGTATTACTGCTTATTAAACCAGTTTCATTCTTTTGGGTGGATTCACCAAATCTTTATGCTCGTATTCATCCTTGATGTCTCCGACAATCTCTTCAAGGATATCCTCCATCGTAACCATACCTACCGTAGCACCTGCCTCGTTTTTCACGGTGGCAATGTGTACACGGCTCTGCTGCATCTGGATCAGTACATCCTTAATTGGAGAACGCTCGGAAAAACTCGGCGTATTGTGAACAAATGTCTCCATATTGAAATCTCTGCCCGCAGCCACACTCGTCAGCATTTCTTTTGTATTAATAAAGCCAACAAAATGAGCCTGATCCCCATTTGCAATGACAGGGTATCGCGTGTATTCATGTCGATTTAGCGTCTCAATGATCTGATCAATCGGCATTTCCTTATTCAGAGTAACAATTTTATCTCTTGGAATCATAATCTCCTGAAGCAGACGCTCATCAAAAGCAAAAATGTTTTTGAGATAGTCCAGCTCCGTCTGGTTGATCTCGCCACTCTCGTAGCTCTGTGCCATAATCAGCTTCAGCTCTTCTTCGGAGTGAACGGTATCATGCCCGGCAGGTTTTACACCAAATATGCCAAGCAACAGACGAGCAGCTCCATTCAGCGCGTAGATGAATGGATTCATGATTTTACCGAACCAGTACAGTGGTGGTGCCAGCAACAGCGTCATTCTCTCTGCAAATTGAATCGCCAGTGTTTTCGGTGCCAATTCACCAATAACCACGTGCAGGAACGTAATTATCGCCAGAGCAATACCATAGGAAAGCACGGTAGATAACGCCGCCGGCACTTCCATTCGTTCAAACAACGGATGCAGCATTTTCTCAACGGTAGGTTCACCCAAGGCTCCCAATACCAGCGCCGTGATGGTAATCCCCAATTGACATGCCGACAGATAATAATCCAGGTTGTGCGCCACTTTTTTGGCCAGTACTGCCTTTTTGTTCCCTTCAGAGATCAATTGATCGATTCGGGACATCCGTACTTTAAGAATTGCAAATTCGGCTCCAACGAAAAAGGCTGTCAGACCTATAAATACGGCTACTAAAAATAAATTCAAGGCTATTATTCCGTCCAATGATTTCCCTCAGGTTGAGGGATTCACCTCCAAGTAAAATTTATATTAAGGTTGCTCAGACCACTCCGATGACAGAATAACCTTCCGAACGCTGTTATCCCCAGATTTTTTAGATCCTTATATAAAAGGGGAAAATCCGGGGATAAAGGCGGACGCTTCGCTTCTTCAGTCTATTCTGTCCTCTCCGTTATCGCAAAAACATTTAAATTTAAAAAATTTCCGGGTAAGATTACGCCAGATCGCTTGCAGCTTCCTCAACCTGCGCGCCGCTCACTCGTTCCAGAAGAACTTGTTTGATGTGATAATTTTCGGTATCCACAACAGTCCAGACATAATCGCCGTGTTCTACCGTGTCGCCTTTTTCCACACCTACACCCTTCTGGTACTGAATCCATCCGGCCACGGTATCCATCTCTTCGTTTCCTTCAAAGCTAAGCCCGAACTGCCGCTCCACTTCATCCAAAAGTACCCGGCCATTAATGAGATATTGATTCTCTCCGGTCTCCTGAATATCGGCCACCTCATCGGCATCGAATTCATCGCGAATCTCACCAACTAGCTCCTCCAGAATATCCTCCATCGTAATGATACCCGAGGTACCGCCGTATTCATCCACGACCACGGCCATGTGTACACGTTCCTGCTGCATTTTAATCATCGCATCCTGGATACTTGTAACTTCGGAAACGAATGGGATCTCACGAACGAACTCGCTTAGTTGATATGATCTTGCGGCTACCATGTCAGGCAAAATCTTTTTCACATTCACAACGCCGATGATGCGATCCTTGTCCCCATCCTCGATGACAGGGTAACGTGAATAGTTATGTTCATCCAATATAGGAATAATATCGTCATAGGTCATATCCTGATCTAATGTCACCAGTTCTGTACGAGGTACCATGATGTCTTTGGCATCACGTTCGTCGAACACAAATACATTTTCCAGATATGAAAGCTTGGTCTTGTTGTTCTCGTCTCCTTCATAACTCTGGTTCATGATGATTTTGATCTCGTCCTCCGAGTAGGCTTGATCATGTTTGGCAGGCTTTACACCGAATCCTCGCAGAAGAACACGTGAGGTTCCATTAAGCGCCCAGATGAATGGGTACATGATTTTACCAAACCAATATAGAGGCGGCGAGAGTAATAACGTCAGTTTTTCCGAAAACTGAATCGCCAATGTTTTGGGTGCCATCTCACCAACAACCACATGCAAAAACGTGACGAGGATAAAGGCAATCGCATAGGAAGCAATGGATGAGATCGAAGCAGGTACGTCTAAATAATTGAATACCGGGTATAACAATCTCTCAACCGTCGGTTTTCCGAGTGCTCCCAGTCCTAGAGCAGTGACCGTGATACCGAGCTGACAGGCTGACAGATAATAATCCAGGTCCGAGACAACTTTTTTGGCGAGTACAGCCTTTTTATTGCCTTCCGCAACCAGTTGATCCACTCTTGATGTACGAATTTTGACTACAGCGAACTCCGATGCTACGAAAAATGCAGTCAATGCAATCAAGATAATAAGTAAAGCGATATTCAATATGGTAATTATGTCCAATGATTTCCCCGATTCTCAGGGATTCACCTCCAGAGATAGTTACAGCGTGATCCGTTAACTGTGTTAACCATTCATCAGCTGTTAGTCTTACAACAACGACGTCTGCCTTATATAAAATCGATTTCAATGATAATTTTTGTATAAGTCTTACGTATGACCTTGTAAAATTACAAAACAGGAATTCAAGATGAAGTCAATGACTTGCAGAAACTTCTTCATTCAAATCGGGTTTACCCCTCATGCTGTCAATTGTTCCTCGCTTAACTCCACCTAGATTCGCCATTTGGACAATTTACAATATCGCCTACCCAATAGATATCCACCTCCCCTCTTACTCATTCCTGTTTCCGAAAAGTATACCATGTTTCCCGCTCAACCATCCAGTTGCACGTTATGGTTTGGAACAAGGTTACAGTATAATGTTCACAAATTAGTCTCTATGTATGTTACGTACTTTCTATAATATGATGGTTATTACCTCATAATGTGATAATCTTCACATGTTTAGTATAGTCCAATTTATAAAAATACTACCCTTTAGTTTAGAGCGTTAAACATGCGTGATCATCCTGATCCACTCCTAATTTGCGTCTTTCCCAAGGCTTTCTCGTATGGACGAGTCCGGCCGTTTACACAAGATACATCTGTATACGCAGCAAAGAGCCCGCAGGATGCAAATACCTTTTCGGTATAGATCTTTACGGGCTCTTGTATTTATTCTATACGAGTGCTTTGGCAGCAATGTCTGTCCGCTGATGTTTACTATCAAAACGGATACGCTCCGCCTGTGCATAGGCTTTGTTTCTAGCTTCGGCAATATCCGTACCAAGGCCAACTACGCCCAGGATTCGTCCACCATTCGTAACCCAGTCTCCCGCTTCACTACGCGCTGTACCTGCGTGGAATACCACAGCATCATCTACTTGGTTCAGTCCTTCAATGACTACACCTTTGGCATAAGGTCCCGGATATCCTCCTGAAGCAAGCACCACACATACTGCGGCTTCATCACTCCATTCAATCTCAATGTCAGCCAGCTTGCCATGAACGGTTGCCCAGAAGATATCGAACAAGTCGCTCTTCAGACGTGGCAATACAACCTGTGTTTCCGGATCCCCAAAACGTGCATTGAACTCAATCGTTTTGGGTTTGCCATCCGGCGAGATCATCAACCCGGCAAACAATACGCCTTGGAATGGACGCCCCTCGGATACCATTGCCTTGGCCGTTGGTTTGATGATCGTCTCCACGGCTTCTTCAATAATGGATGCAGGGATATGTGGCAATGGTGAGTATGTACCCATACCGCCTGTGTTTGGCCCCTGGTCATTGTCGAATACAGGTTTGTGATCCTGTGCTGCGGCCATCGGACGAACCGTCTCTCCATCAACAAAGGCCAGAATGGACATTTCCTGCCCTGCGAGGAATTCCTCGATGATCACTTTGGCTCCCGCTTCACCAAATACCTTCTCCACCATGATGCTGCGCAGAGCCTGATCAGCCTCATCACGGGAATAAGCTACCGTCACACCTTTGCCCGCTGCCAGTCCATCTGCCTTGATGACAACCGGAATCGCTTGCTCATTCAGGTATGCTTGAGCCTGTTCGTAGTTGTCGAATTTCTCATAGGCTGCGGTTGGAATGTTGTACTTTTGCAGCAGGTCCTTCATGAACGTTTTACTTCCTTCGATCTCTGCTGCATTGCGACGAGGTCCGAATACCGGAATACCTGTCGAATCAAATGCATCCACGATCCCATCTGCCAGCGGATCATCTGGACCAATAACCACTAATCCCACTTTAAGCTCTACAGCAAGAGCCGTTAGTTTATCAAATTCATTTACCGCAATGGCATGACACTCAGCGAGCTGAGCAATACCTGCATTTCCCGGTGCACAGTGAATCTTGTCTACCTTTGGACTCTTCGCCAGCGCCCAGATGATTGCATGCTCCCGGCCACCGCCGCCTACTACCAGAATATCCATTCGCTCTGTTCCCCCTCCGTGCATAACTGGATTTGTTACGCTACTGCGTATTGAACAACCTAAAAAAGAGGGGGTGTACCATAAGTCATAAGTATGACTGGCGACACCCCTTATTAAATCTTTTTTGCTCTAGTGTTTGAAGTGACGAACGCCTGTGAAGACCATGGCAATTCCGTATTCATTGGCTACTTTGATGGATTCTTCATCTTTGATCGAACCACCAGGTTGAATCACCGCTGTAATTCCGGCTTTTGCTGCCAGTTCCAGCGTATCACCCATTGGGAAAAACGCATCCGATGCCAGAATAGCACCTTTTGCTTGCTCGCCAGCTTGCTCAATCGCAATTTTGGCTGCACCCACACGATTCATTTGTCCAGCGCCCACACCTACCGTCATATCATTCGCAGCAAGTACAATCGCGTTGGATTTCACGTGTTTAACTACTTTCCAGCCAAACAACAGCTGTTTCAGTTCTTCTTCCGATGGCGCACGATCCGTAACCACGTTCAGCTCGCTCGCTTCAATGGAGTGAACATCAGACTGTTGCACGATCATGCCGCCGTCGATGGACGTAACCACGAATTGGCTCTCCCGTTTACGAGCAGCATTCAACTCACCTGTTTTGAGCAAACGAATGTTTTTCTTCTTCGTCAGGATATCGAGAGCCTCTTGTGTAAAGTCAGGAGCAAGCACGATTTCCAGGAAAATCTCGCTCAATTTAGATGCTGTATCGCTGTCGATAATGCGGTTCGCTGCCACAATGCCACCAAAGATAGACGTTGGATCTGCAGCATATGCCTTGCTGTAAGCTTCATAGATACTTGCGCCAATGCCCACGCCACATGGATTCATATGTTTAACCGCGACAACAGCCGGTTCTTCAAACTCTTTGACAATCTGCAATGCTGCGTTCGCATCGTTGATGTTATTGTAAGACAACTCTTTGCCATGCAATTGCTCGGCTGTTGTCAATGTATCTTGAGCAGCCAGCGGTTTGCGGTAGAATGCCGCTTGCTGGTGTGGATTTTCGCCGTAACGCAAATCCTGGAGTTTTTCGTAAGTAACCGTTAGACGCTCTGGCAACGGATCACCGTTCAGGTTGGAGAGATAGTCAGAAATAACTGCATCGTAAGCCGCTGTATGGCGGAACACTTTTGCCGCAAGCCGTTTGCGTGTTTCGAGAGTGGTATCTCCATTGCTGCGAACTTCTTCAAGCACCTTGCCGTAATCTGCTGTGTCAACAACGACACTAACAAAAGCATGGTTTTTGGCAGCAGAACGAAGCATGGTAGGACCACCAATATCGATGTTCTCGATCGCATCTTCGTACGTCACATCGGGTTTAGCGATAGTATCTTGGAAGGGGTACAGGTTCACGACAACAAGGTCGATATAATCCAGTCCGTTCTCTTCCATCTGGCGCTTATGCTCTTCGCTGTCACGAACAGCCAGCAACCCACCATGCACTGCCGGATGCAATGTTTTGACACGTCCGTCCATAATTTCCGGAAATCCGGTCACATCCGAAATTCCGATGACAGGTACGCCTTCCTTCGACAACAGGCTGCTTGTACCTCCTGTCGAAATAATCTCCACACCCATTTGCGACAGCTCGCGGCAAAAGTCCACGATGCCTGTTTTATCCCATACGCTGACCAGCGCTCTTTTGATACTCACAATATGCTCCTCCTTTAATGTCCCATGGCTTCGCGTTTCCTGACGAAACACAGCCGATTTATTTCCCGAGAAATATCACAAAATGCGTACCAATTTTCGACTTCTGTTATATAAGTGGTATCAAACCGGTTTGTTAACAGTGACGTGACGCCCATTCAATTGAACCAAACCTTGAGCGAACCAAGATACCACTTCGGGGTATAACTGCTGTTCGGCCGCATGAATGGAACGGCTGATTGACTCAGGCGTATCCTTTGGCAAAATGGGAACCGGATGCTGGGCAATAATCGGTCCAGTATCCATGCCTCCGTCCACAAAATGCACGGTCACACCCGTAACTTTCACACCGTATTCGATAGCCTGTCCAATCGCATCCTTGCCTGCAAATGCCGGCAGCAAGGACGGATGAATGTTAATCAACCGCCCAGCGTAACGATCCACCACAACCGAAGTCAGCAATCTCATATATCCCGCAAGAACGACCAAGTCGATCTTTTTGGATTCAAGCACTTCCACGATCTCTGCCTCATAAGCTTCACGGGAAGCATAATTTTTCGGAGTAAACAGATGACAATCCACGCCTGCATCCTGTGCCCGCTGCACAACACGTGCAGACGGTTTATCACACACGAGCAGATCCACGGATGCATTCAGCCCACCGTTTCGTACTGCATCAACCAATGACTGAAAGTTGGTCCCTTCACCCGAGGCAAATACAGCTATGCGGTAGTTCGCCATTAAACATCCGCTCCCGTGAAGGTTACTCGCGCATCTCCTTCAGTAACACGGCCAATGATGTACGCTTCTTCACCAGATGCTTTCAATTGTTGCAGTGCTTCCGTTGCATCTGCTTCATTAACGACCAGTACAAGCCCAACACCCATGTTAAATGTGGTGAACATGTCACGGTTCGAGACAGATCCCTTTTCCTGTAACAGGTTGAAGATCGGCAGGATCGGCCAAGAGCCGTAGTCAATATCCACATTCACGTTGCTCGGCAACATACGTGGGATATTCTCGATGAAGCCACCACCTGTAATGTGTGCCATGCCTTTTACTTTTACCTTTTCCAGCAGGGACAACAGGGGTTTAACATAGATTTTCGTAGGTTCCAGCAGGGAATCCCCCAGCTTACCGCCCAGTTCCGCTACTTCATCATGCAGATCAAGTCCCGCATCTTCCAACAAAAGTCTGCGTACCAGCGAGAATCCGTTACTGTGTACACCGCTAGAGGCCAATCCAATCACAGTGTCGCCAGGGGCGATGGTTGTGCCGTTGATGATCTTTGCTTTGTCCACGATGCCCACCGTGAATCCGGCAATATCGTATTCGCCTTCACTGTACATGCCCGGCATCTCTGCCGTCTCGCCACCAATCAGCGCACAACCCGATTGATGACAGCCTTCAGCGATACCCGCAACAATAGCTTCGATCTTCTCAGGAATGACTTTGTCACATGCCAGATAGTCGAGGAAGAAGAGTGGTTCTGCACCCTGTACCACAATGTCGTTCACACACATGGCTACCGCGTCAATTCCGATGGTATCGTGACGGTCCATGGCAAATGCAATCTTCAGCTTGGTGCCTACGCCATCCGTACCCGATACAAGTACAGGCTCATCGTATTTATCTTTGTTCAAACCGAACAGGGCACCGAATCCACCCAGATCTGTCATCACTTCCGGACGGAAGGTACGCTTCACGTGTTTTTTCATCCGTTCAACCGCTTCATTACCTGCCGCGATATCGACGCCGGCCTTTTTATATGCTTCGGACACAACCATCACACCCTTCGTATCTTATAAAAATTGAACCAGCGTATTAACACGTACCTCTTCGATGACTGGACAACCTTTCGATTGCCGTTATCTCCAGCTTTTATCGTGTCTATGTTAAGTCCAACCTACCTATCCTTGCTCCATCTCTAACAGATGGTTTTGTACCAATTCAAACCCGGCCACACCGAGCGTATTAAACTGACTATACTCTTCTATCGGAAGGTTACGAATGTACTCATCACCGCAGTATAAATGTCCGGCACACTGAAACACTTTCAGTTCTTCCTTTTCGGCCGTCAAAGGTGTATTACCCACGATCCTCCACGATCCGTTTCGGATATTGGCCGGAGAAGTGAATATAACGTTGCTTCTACGGTTCCCAAAAGAATAGAAGAGAAAATCGCCATCTTCCAACTTTTCGGTTTCGTCACGCTGAATGCTCATCACGCCGAACGAAAATGTCTTTTTAAAACGACCTTTAAGTGCGCATACCACCTGGCATACCGCAAATCGGCCATCCTTCATCGGAATCAGGAACACGTCACCTTCGTTATAACTCTTTCTCATCCGCATGCATTAACAGCTGCAACCGAATTTTTCTTCGCCGCCAAAGTCGAGGCGGGTTGGGTAATCATTATCAAAACATGCGAGGCAAAGCCCGCCCTTGGGATCATCCTGATTATCTCCCTGAATGGATGCAATCAGTCCATCGGGACTGAGGAACTCCAAGGAGTCCGCATTAATTTCACGACAGATTTCTTCCACCGACAGCTGTGAGGCGATCAATTCGCGGCTGTCCGGTGTATCAATGCCATAGAAACAAGGGTTTTTGAAAGGTGGCGATGTAATGCGTACATGAACTTCCGTTGCTCCTGCATCACGCAGCATGTTCACGATCCGCCGGGAGGTCGTTCCCCGTACGATGGAGTCGTCAATCATAACCACACGTTTGCCTTCCACAACGCGACGCACAGCGCTCAGCTTCATCTTCACGCCCTGCTCCCGCAATTCCTGGCTTGGCTGGATAAACGTACGTCCGGTGTATTTGTTCTTGATCATACCCATCTCATACGGAATACCTGTCTGTTCAGCATATCCAATCGCCGCCGAGATGCTGGAATCTGGTACCCCCGTAACCAAGTCCGCATCCACAAACGACTCAATCGCCATGCGGCTTCCCATCCGTTTACGGGCAGCATGTTGGTTCGCACCATTCATATCACTATCCGGACGAGCAAAATATATATATTCCATCGCACATAATGCCTTGCGGTGTTTGTGATGATCGAAGCGATCTTCATGCAGTCCATCTGCATCCAGCACAAGCAGTTCACCGGGTTCAATATCACGAATTAACTCTGCGCCAATTGTTTCCAGCGCACACGTCTCGGATGCAAACAGATACGCATCTCCGAGTTTTCCCATCGTGAGCGGACGAAGTCCGTGTGGATCGGAAGCTACGAGCAGCTTGTCATTGGTCATGATCAGAAACGCATAACCGCCAACAATGCGCTGGAATGCCTCTTTTGCCGCTTCCACAAGCCCTTTGGAGGAACGTGCAATCAGATGCGCAATAACCTCGGTATCACTTGTTGTTTGGAAAATGGAACCGCTCTGCTCCAGCTCACGGCGGATCGTTGGTGCATTTACAATGTTACCGTTGGTTGCTACTGCCAAATCGCCATCACGGTATTTGAATACCAGTGGCTGTGCGTTCGTCAGTTTACTGTCACCACTTGTTGAATACCGGACATGTCCAATGGAAATATCCCCGGTCAACGTCTGCATCAGATCTTTGGTGAACACTTCTTTCACCAGACCCATGCCGCGATGATAGTTAAACTGGCTGCCATCACTCACACACATGCCTGCACTTTCTTCGCCCCGATGTTGGAGCGCATGCAGTCCATAATAGGAGAGCGAAGCCGCATCAGGGTGTCTGTACACCCCGAACACGCCGCATTCTTCCTTCAGTTTGTCGAGTCCTTCCTTGCCGGACCCTTCATTATAATAATCGCCTGTCCACAACGGTCCTGTCATCAGTTCATGAGACATGGAATCGCATCCTCCCAGACCTGAGCCAAACCTCCTACAGGTTCGCTCACGGCTGATGTTCCGTTCAGTTCAATCGTCAGGTTACTTCCTTCTACACGTCCAATCACAGCTACAGGTACACCACGCTCACGTACAAATGCTTCAAGTTTACCCGCTTGCTCTGGCGTAGCCGACAACAAGATACGGGATTGACTCTCACTGAACAGGGCGTGATCTGCACGCAGTGCAGTCTCCACATTCACCTGTGCTCCTACGTTACCGCTGATACAAGACTCTGCGAGTGCTACAGCCAAGCCACCTTCAGACAAGTCATGTGCCGAGCGAACGAGACCGGATTGAATAGCTTCCAGCACGGTTCCCAGCAACGCTTTTTCCGTTTGCAAATTCAGTTCTGGTGGACGACCTTCCGTCTGACCATGAACCGCGTATTGCAGCTCGCTGCCGCCTAGTTCAGCTTTTGTCTCACCGAGGAGGATGATCACATCACCTTCGGATTTGAATGCTTGTGTCGTGATATGATCCGTATCATGAACGAGACCTACCATACCGACCACTGGCGTTGGATAGATGGAGCCTTTGGCGTTTTCGTTATACAGACTTACGTTACCACCGATTACTGGCGTATCCAGCACACGGCAAGCTTCCGCCATACCGTCTACCGCTTTCTCCATTTGCCAGAAAATATCCGGCTTCTCCGGGTTACCAAAGTTTAGGTTGTCCGTGATCGCCAGCGGCTCAGCACCGGAACATACAATGTTACGCGCTGCTTCACTTACGGCAATCCGTCCACCAACTTCAGGATCAAGGTACACATAACGACCATTACAGTCCGTTGTCATTGCGAGACCTTTGCGTGTGCCACGAATCGTAACTACAGCCGCATCCGAACCTGGACGAACGGCAGTGCTTGTACGCACCATGTAGTCGTATTGATCATAAATCCATTTTTTACTTGCTACTGTTGGTGAAGCCAGCACTTGTTTCAGCGCTCCGCCGAGATCCGACACTTCGTCGTAACGAAGCGTGTCGATAGAAGCACTTTGCTCGTAGTAGGCAGGTACAGATGAAGGTTTGTCATACACTGGACATTCGTCAACCAGTGCCGTTACTGGCATATCTCCGACCACTTCGCCGTGGTGGATCAATTTCAGACGGCCGTCATCCGTTACTTTACCAACTTTGGCACAGATTACGCCCCAACGTTCAAAGATTTCCATCGCCTGCGCCTCATCCTTCGGCTCAACTACGAACAACATCCGTTCTTGGGACTCAGACAACATCATCTCGTAAGGGGTCATGCCTTCTTCACGCTGTGGCACCTGATCCAGATACAGTTCCAGACCGTTACCCGCTTTACTTGCCATCTCTGCACTCGAACATGTCAGCCCCGCAGCACCCATATCCTGAATTCCGAGCACGATGCCCGTGTCAATTAATTCCAGACAAGATTCCATCACCAGTTTCTCCATAAACGGGTCACCGACCTGAACCGCTGTCCGTTGGGACTCGGATTCTTCCGTCAGTTCAACCGATGCAAAGGTTGCTCCATGAATACCATCGCGGCCTGTCGGTGGCCCAACATAATAGACTGGGTTACCTACACCTTTAGCTACACCGCGCTGGATCTTGTCATGATCAATCAGACCCACACACATCGCGTTAACCAGCGGATTGCCTTCATAGCTCTCATCAAACATCACTTCGCCACCAACGGTAGGAATACCGATACAGTTACCGTATCCAGCAATACCCGCTACCACATGTTCGAACAAATATTTAACGCGATCACTCTCCAGCTTACCGAAACGCAGGGAGTTCAGTATTGCTACCGGTCTTGCACCCATGGAGAAAATATCACGGATAATGCCGCCCACACCTGTTGCCGCACCTTGATAAGGCTCAACCGCGGAAGGATGGTTGTGGCTTTCAATTTTGAATACAACGGCCTGGTTATCACCGATATCCACGATACCGGCACCTTCACCAGGTCCCATCAGGACACGAGGTCCAGTGGTTGGGAAACGGCGCAGCAATGGCTTGGAGTTTTTATAAGCACAATGCTCGGACCACATTACACTGAACACACCAATTTCCGTGTAGTTTGGCTTGCGGCCCATGAACTCACAGATCAGCTCATACTCGCTGTCAGACACGCCCATTTGTGCGTAAAGTTTATGTTCTGCGACCTGTTCTGCTGTCGGTTCCTTAGCGGATAGCTGCTGCGTCATGCCGATCCCTCCATGCTTTCAAAATAGATGTAAACATACGTTTGCCGTCTTCCGAACCTAGCAGTGAATCCACTGCACGCTCTGGATGCGGCATCATGCCGACCACGTTTCCACCCTCGTTGCAGATTCCCGCGATATCACCTAGGGAACCATTCGGGTTCGTACCATACGTAAATACGATCTGGTTGTTCGCTTGCAGACTCGCGAGCGTCTCCTCGTCGCAATAATAGTTGCCTTCACCGTGAGCAATCGGGATGATAATCTCTTCGCCCGGTGCATAATCACGTGTAAATGGTGTATCTGCATTCGCCACTTTCAATACCGTATCGTGACAACGGAATTTCAGGGAAGTATTACGAATCAATGCACCTGGAAGCAATCCTGCTTCCGTCAGAATCTGGAATCCGTTGCAAATACCCAAAATATATTTACCTTGTTCAGCAGCTTTCGCTACCTCGTTCATTACCGGTGCAAAGCGGGAAATCGCTCCACAACGCAGGTAGTCCCCGTAAGAAAAACCACCCGGAACCAAAATACAATCATAAGCCGAAAGATCTGTAGCCGTGTGCCATACATAATCAACCTCTTGTCCAATCGCATCTTCCACTGCCTTGTAACAGTCGATGTCACAGTTGGAGCCAGGGAACACAAGAACTGCAAATTTCATGAGATTAACCCTCCAATTCGTAGCGGTAATCTTCAACAACGGTGTTGGCCAGCAGCTTTTCACACATGACTTTCAAACGTTTCTCCGCTTCCGCACGATCTGTTGTATCCAGGTTCAGTTCCATGACTTTACCGATCCGTACACTTTCCACTTCGTTAAATCCCATTGAATGCAGGGCTCCTTGAACAGCTACGCCTTGCGGGTCGAGTACGCTTTGTTTAATAGTGACATATACGGTTGCTTTGATCATGATCCTTATGTTCCTCCTCAGTAATGAACGGGATAAATGCTTTATGCTGTTAAAAAAGGGGTGTGGAGCTTGCTCCGGGGCGGATTGTTCTTTCCGGTCGCTTGTTGTCCCCAGGTTTTTTGGATTGTTTTGGCCCGCTTTGCGGTCAAAACCCGGGGACAAAGGCGAACGCTTCGCTCCTTTAAGAACAATTCCGCCCCTCCGCTAGTCCATGCGACGTTTTTTTAAAGGCCTAAACCTTTTACATTGCACGGTGTGTAATGGTCTAGACTGACCATTACGTGGAAACGGTGAATGGTCTTTACGTTACATGAGTAACTATACTGTTTTACTATTTATAGACTTCCTGTTTAATAGAAGTCTTTGTTCTTTAATTGCCTCACCCACCAGTTTGAACACTGGCGGAGGGAAAGATTTGAGCTAGAGAAGCGAAGCGTTCGCCTTTGCAACCGGAATGTTTCCTTTTGAAAAAAAGGATTCAATCAAAACATTCCGGGGGCAACAGCGATCGAAAGCCAAACTTCCCCGTAGCTCGCGCTCAAACGTTAAACTTTATTATTTCGTTAAACGATTATAAATATCGACGTATCTTGCGGTTGTTGCTTCAACTACCTCTTGCGGGAGTGGATCAGGTTTGCTGTTCTTGTCCCAATCGGTTCCAGCTAGATAGGTGCGCACTGGCTCTTTATCCATGCTGTCAATCTCGATGTCGAGTTCATAATTCTCTTTGGCCCAGAAGCGTGAAGCATCTGGCGTGAAGATTTCGTCAATCAGGATGACCTTGCCATCCACGATACCGAACTCGAATTTGCAGTCTGCCAGAATGATACCACGCTGATCACAGTAATCACGGGCGAATTCGTACAGTCGCAGGCTTTTTTCCTGAAGCTCAACTGCGAGTGCGTCTCCCACCAGTTCTTTCATGCGATCCATTGGGATGTCTTCATCATGACCAACATCGTTTTTGGCTGCCGGGGTGAAAATGGGAACTTCGAGTTTGGCGTTCTTGCGAAGTCCGTCAGGCAGTTTAATGCCATTCACTTCACCGCTCGTCTCGTATTGTCTCCATCCACCACCAGTGATGTATCCACGCACAACACATTCAATATCAATGCGTTCTGCTTTGCGGGTTACCATGATGCGGTCTTTGAGCAATTCTGGGTCTGTGACGAGATCACCCAATTGATTCACATCGGTATGAACCACGTGATTCTCCATCATGCTGCCTGTCAGTTCAAACCAGAAACTGCTGAGTTTGTTCAGTACGTTTCCTTTCTCGGGAACTGCCGGGTCCAGCACGTAATCAAAAGCCGAGATTCGGTCGGTAACCACGATCAGAAAATGTTCACCCAGATCGTACAGTTCACGTACTTTTCCTTTATATAACAGAGGTGCTTTAACGAGATCTGCCGCAGTGGACAGTGCCATGGGCTCACCTTCTTTCAGGAGATGTAAAATATAAGTTCAATTCCCCTCATCACGCGGGCCACTCCGAATGCAGAACAACCTTTCGATCGCTGTTATTCCCGGATTTTTTAATCTTACTTTCAAAGGGTTAAAATCCGGGAATAAAGGCGAACACTTCGTTTCTCCAGGTTTTTTCTACCTTCTCCGTTCCAGCGTGAACACATAATCAACCTATACTTTAGTTAGAAAAACTTGTTCCAAGCTTGATAAAGGCGCAGCGTATGCTTCCGAAGTAGCTTTCTATCAGAAACGTTTAGGTTCGCTTCTTCAGCTTATTTCTGTCCTCTGCGTTCCCTGCAAAACCATCATTCTGCGCTATAGCCTTATGGGAGTTATATATTAATCGTTCAAGCCGAGCTTTTTGAAGATGGTATCTACGTGCTTCAAGTGCCATGACGGGTTGAATGCATCTGCGATTTCTTCTGCGTTCAGCACTTCGGTGATTTCCGGTGTGGATTTCACGATATCCTGGAACTGACGTTGTTCTTCCCATGCTTGCATCGCACGTGGTTGAACGGTATCGTATGCTTGCTCGCGGCTGAAACCTTTGTCGATCAGCTTTGTCATGATGCGACCGGAGAATGGTACCCCGTAGGTGCGCTCCATGTTACGTTTCATATTTTCAGGGAATACCGTCAGGTTCTTCACGATGTTACCAAAACGATTCAGCATATAGTTCAGCAACATCGTTGCATCCGGCAGAATGATACGTTCTACGGAAGAATGTGAGATGTCGCGTTCATGCCAGAGCGTTACGTTCTCGTATGCCGATACCATATGTCCGCGAATGACGCGGGACAAGCCAGAGATGTTTTCACTACCAATTGGGTTACGCTTGTGCGGCATTGCTGAAGATCCTTTTTGACCTTTAGCAAAAGCTTCTTCCACTTCACGGAACTCACTCTTCTGCAGTGCACGTACCTCTGTAGCAAACTTGTCCAAGGACGTTGCGATCAACGCCAGTGTAGCCATATATTCTGCGTGACGGTCACGTTGCAATGTTTGAGTCGAGATTGGCGCTGGCTTTGTGCCCAGCTTCTCGCAGACAAACTCTTCAACAAACGGATCGATGTTCGCGTATGTTCCTACTGCGCCTGAGATTTTGCCGTATTGTACATTGTCTGCTGCATGACGGAAACGCTCCAGGTTCCGTTTCATCTCTTCATGCCACAACGCCATTTTCAAACCAAATGTTGTTGGCTCCGCATGCACCCCGTGTGTACGTCCCATCATTGGTGTGTGCTGATAAGCCAGTGCTTTTTCACGAAGAATTTCAATGAAATTCACGATATCCTTTTCCAGAATCTCATTCGCTTGACGCAGTACATAACCCAGAGCCGTATCCACGACATCTGTGGAAGTCAGTCCGTAGTGCACCCATTTCCGCTCCGCACCCAGACTTTCAGATACCGTACGTGTAAATGCGATAACGTCATGACGTGTTTCCTTTTCAATCTCATAGATGCGGTCGATGTCAAAAGATGCGTTCTGACGAAGCAATGCTGCTTCTTCCTTAGGGATTACACCCAGTTCGGCCCAAGCCTCACATGCACAAATTTCAACTTCCAGCCACGATTGGAATTTGTTCTCTTCGGTCCAGATGGCTCTCATTTCAGGTCTGCTATAACGTTCAATCATGAATTTGTATTCCTCCAGAGGTTAGTTTGTTCAATCCATTGCAATCCTTCTTCAACATCCTGACAAAGCAGATTCACATGCCCCATCTTACGTCCTGTTTTCGCTTCGGTTTTACCATATATGTGAAGCTTGGGAATCACACCGAGTTCTATCGCTTCTGCATCAGGTTGCCCTGTTCTGGCGATAATGCCTTCCAGATGTTCTCCAAGCACATTGACCATAACGACCGGGCTCAATAACGAAGTGTCCCCAAGTGGTAATCCGCAGATCGCACGGATATGTTGTTCGAACTGAGAAGTGGCACAAGCTTCCATCGTATAGTGACCGGAATTATGCGGTCTTGGCGCCAGTTCGTTGACGTACAGTCTTCCATCCGCCGCCACAAACAGTTCCACAGCTAGCAACCCGACAGCCTTCATCGATTCTGCAACCGCTGCTGCCAGCTTTTGAGCTTCAATCTGGATATCTGCGGCAACTCTAGCCGGTACAATGGAAGCATGCAAAATGTTATTCACATGAATGTTCTCCGCTGGCGGGAACGTTTTGATCTCCCCATTGGTACTGCGCGCAACAACGACCGAAATCTCGCATTCGAACTTGATGAATTGTTCCAGCACCAGTTCCGCACCTGTAGCGGCAAGCTCTTCGTAGGCAGCCACAGCCTCATTCGCTTCTCGAATTACACGCTGGCCTTTGCCATCGTAACCTCCAGTCACCGTCTTCAGTACACATGGCACGCCAAGTTCACTTACAGCAGCAAGCATCGTATCCGCACTCGTGATCTCACGATAAGGCGCGACTCTTACTCCAGCGGCTTCAATTGCACGTTTTTCACGTAATCGATGTTGTGTGGTGTACAATAACGCACTTCCTTGCGGAACGTAGGACTCACGTTCAAGCAGCCCAGCGACTTCTGCATCCACATTTTCGAATTCATACGTAATAACATCGCATTGCTGAGCCAGTTCAAGTGCAGCTTTGGCATCGTCATATCCTGCTTCAATCTGACGAGCAACTTGACCACAAGGTGCATCCGCAGCGGGATCAAGGGTGACAAATCGATACCCCATTGCCGTTCCTGCGAGCGTAATCATACGCCCGAGCTGTCCGCCTCCAAGAATGCCAATGGTTGTTTTCCCAGGCAGCAGGACATATTGTAGTTCTCCAGCAGTACCGGATTGATTCCCTATTCTACTCATAGTTCTTCACTGCTTTCGAGTACTTCTTGTTTGATACGCTCTCGGCGAGCTTCAGAGCGACGTTGGACATCCGGGTCAAAAGCTCCGATCATCTGAGCTGCCAGCAATCCGGCATTCGTTGCCCCTGCCTTGCCAATCGCTACAGTTGCGACGGGAATACCACCAGGCATCTGAACAATGGACAACAAGGAATCGAGACCGTTCAATGCTTTGGATTGAACCGGTACGCCAATGACTGGAAGCATCGTTTTGGAAGCGACCATACCGGGTAGATGTGCTGCCCCGCCTGCACCTGCAATGATCACCTTGAATCCTCGATCAATTGCTTGCTCTGCGTATTCAAACATCAAATCCGGTGTACGATGGGCGGAGACCACCTTTTTCTCATAACCAATCTCCAGCTCGTCCAGCACCTCGCACGCATGTTTCATCGTTTCCCAATCCGACTTGCTGCCCATAATTACAGCGACTTGCAGTGACATGAATACATCCAACTCCCGTCTGAGCTTTTTTGATTACATCAGGTATTAATGAATTCATTTTACGTGTGAAATGAAAAAATCCGCTACCCGCGAAAACATCACATTTTCTCCGGACACCGGACTCTAAGAAATACGTATCCCTCATTTGGGCATGCCAAAAGGGGGCTTGCTGTCCGCATCTGGTTGCATGCGACTCTCAGCCGTATCTCCTCGTAGTCCGGAAATTTACGGTTCCCGGGTAGATACTTCCGGGCCCTATTCCCGGCGTTATACGAGCAAATATCTATCAAACTATCTTCGTTCATTTTTGTAATCTCTTATTACATATTTCGTTCCTACTCGACCTTATTCTTACCTGATCGACACATCTAACATTCTAACAATCCCCTACAGCTAATGTCAACTTAAAGACGAACATTTAACATATTGACAAATATAATGTTCGGGAATTGCTTCTTTGAATTCGCTCAGCCATCCATTTCATCCCATAAAAGAAAGCCGGCTCCTCTTCAATCTCTCGAAGACAACCGGCTCCCTGCTTTTCAGTGCGTGCACACTTCATCCATTATTTTACGACAAGTACTGGAACCTGAGCATGCTGCACCACATTGTGACTGACACTACCCAGGACAAATTCCCGAATTCCACCAAGTCCACGACTACCAATAATAATGATATCAGAATCATTTTCTTTGGCAAAATCAAGCAACACTTCGGCTGCCGCCCCTTGAATCAGATCCACATTGGCCGTTACACCAGCAGCCTGAATTCGTTCTTTCGCTTCATCTGTCGTTTGCACCGCCAGATTGTAGTAGTCATTATTAAGTGAAGGTGGCAGTGGCGCCAACCCCTCACCGATGAATACACGCGGGAAATCAAAAGCATGAATGACATCCAGTACAGCATTCGGGGACACTTTGGCTAGCTCAATTGCACGATCAAGTGCTTTATTTGAAGCTTTGGAACCATCATAAGCCACTAATATTTTAGAAAATAACATGTGAATCCCGTCCCTTCCTTATATATGTAGAGCACGCGAAGCAAGCTTCGGTCTAACATCCAATAAACTAACATAAGCATATAACTTCTTAAACGTTCCGGAGCCACAATGAACCATTTATACGAAAGAATTTACATATGAAACCTGTGAACGATTACGCGTGTGTTTCAAGTGTTCATTGAATAAAGTAACCATAGATTACCGCATTCAGGAACAACAACAACGGAATGCCAATGGTGAAGCTGGGATGTTTGGTCTTATGCCTTTTCCGATACATCGCGATCCAGACTCCCAAAGCACCGCCAATAAACGCAAGCAAGAATAACGTTCGTTCAGGTGTACGGTCACGACGCTGTTGTGCACGCCTCTTATCATCCGACATCACCAGATAACCAACTACATTAATAAATAAAAACCACAATATAAGTCCGGTTTGCATATAATTCTAGCGATCCCCCTGTCCCGGGACATCTCCCTGTCTCCATTATAGTCCTCATCAGAGACATGTTCAACGCACCAGGTAGGGAACCGCAAATTTGTGTAAAATGCTACATCGCCCTGACCTAGGACTCCTGTTTTGGAATACCGTTCAGACTTGGTGCTCTTTTGGCTGCTTTGTCCGGGCGCACAGCGATACTCTCTTCCCGAATACTGTCTTTGTTTTGCTGGTTATGGATTTTCTCTGGTTTGTTATGCGGCATATAGGTATCACCTCCTTGGCTTACGTTGCCTGAAAACGGAGGATCTTATACGACTTTACAAGTATGAATAGAAAAGTCTCAATCAGTTTATTTGGAGTAAATAAGTAAATTATTCACATGGTTCGTAGTGCACGAGGTACGACCTCAACTACCTCAAGCGTGTTACTTTCCCTTTTTCTCCATAGCCGCCTTCAGCAAATCTCCAAGGTTAGACCCAATAGACTCCTGTTTCGCATATTGTTTTACCAGCTTTTGCTGATCGCGTTTGTTCACATGCTGTTTGTCCTTATCCAACGTTTCTGTAATACCACAAGGTAGACATTGTACGTATAACCCCGCCTTGCCTTCTTTGATTTCCATCTTTTTGTGGCACTGCGCACAACGACGATTGGACAATCTTTTCTCTGCCGAACGACGATATCCACAGTCCTCGGTAGGACATACAAGAAACTTGCCTCGCTTGCCTTTCTTCTCCAACAACCGTGCGTTACAGTCCGGGCAATGGCTATTGGACACATTATGTGGCTTGTACTCTGCTTTGCTGCCTTTTACCGTAGACACCAGCTCTTTCGCCATTGAACGAATACTATCCAGGAACGGTCCTGGTTTCCCTTGCCCACGTGCAATTCGTTCCAACTCAGCCTCCCAGCGAGCAGTCAGATCCGGTGTACGAAGCTGCGGAGCAGCCAGTTCAATCAACTGTTTTCCTTTGCCAGTCGGGTGCATGCTGTTGCCTTGACGATCTATTGTATCGGAACTGACCAGCTTCTCGATAATATCCGCACGTGTAGCCGGAGTACCGAGTCCATGCTTTTCCATCTGGGAAAGCAAAGCAGCTTCGGTATACCGTTTGGGCGGCATCGTCCGTCCACTTTTAATATGACAACGCTGAACCGTCACGGACTGTCCTTGCTGCACATCTGGCAAAAGCGCACGCTCATGGTCTGCTGCATCATCAGTACGGTCATCGTCATCATCGCTGTAATCGCCGCCGTATACTTCACGCCATCCGCTTTCTTTCACCGTTGTACCTTTGACATGGAAGGAATCATTCCCCACCTGCACCGTGATTGCAACGGAATCGTACTTCGCTGCCGGATAGAACAGGCTGATAAAACGACGTACGATCAGATCGTACAATTTGCGTTCCTCCGGGTTCAATTGATTCAGAAGTACCGTTTGCTCCGTGGGGATAATGGCATGGTGATCGGTCACTTTGCTGTCATCCACAATACGTTTGGTGATATTCAGATTTTTGCGCAGCAAAGGACGTGCCAGAGACGCATAAGGTCCAATGGCTACACTGTCCAGACGTTCTTTCAATGTAGCTGTCATGTCGGCAGTCAGGTACCGGCTGTCCGTACGTGGGTACGTCACAAGTTTGTGCTGTTCATACAGACGTTGCAGGACATTTGATGTTTGCTTTGCCGAGAAACCATATTTCCGATTGGCATCCCGTTGCAGTTCCGTCAGGTCATATGCCAGTGGATGTGGCTCTACTTTCTCACTTTTCTTCACCTGAGCAATCGTGCCCTTGCGCCCGTCTACCCGCTTCTTCAATTCTTGCATTTCTTGAGGGTTGAAAATGCGTGAATCTCCCCCTGCTGCCCGCCAAACAGCCTGAAAATCGCCCAAATCTGCCGTTAACGTCTCATATTCCTGCGAGCGGAACCCATTAATTTCATTTTCTCTATCCATAATCATGCCCAAGGTCGGAGTTTGGACCCGTCCAGCAGACAACTGTGCATTGAAACGAACGGTTAGCGCACGGGTCACGTTAAGTCCAATCATCCAGTCGGCCTCGGCCCGGCAACGTGCTGATTCATAGAGACGGTCGAACTGACTGCCTGGCTTCAGCGAAGCAAATCCGTCTTTGATCGCCTTATCTGTCTGGGACGAAATCCACAGACGTTTGAACGATTTTTTCCACCCCGCCATCTGCATGATCCAACGGGCCAGTAATTCTCCCTCACGGGCCGCATCCGTGGCAATGACCAACTCGCCCACATCCTGTCGTTTCATCAACTGCTGCACGGCTTTATATTGATGGTTGGTCTCTTTAAGTACCTTCAGTTTCGTACGTTCTGGCAGAATTGGCAGGTCCTCCAGATTCCATGTTGCATACTTCTTGTCGTAATCCTCCGGTTCAGCTAATCCAACCAGATGTCCAAGCGCCCAGGTAACAATATATTTTGGGCCTTCCATATAACTTTTATGTTTATCACGTGCACCCATAACTCTGGCTATTTCGCGTGCCACAGACGGTTTTTCTGCGAGTACCAATGTCTTCAATTCATATCTCTTCCTCTCTGGTAGAACGTTATGTCTCTTTTATTCCTATCTTTTCATTATATCATTTCACACGAAAGGTATGCTCTGTCATCTCTACTTCCTAATCTACTCGTATCCTGTAACCTCATTTTTAATCAATATATCGAACAGATGTCATATTTACTCACATTATAATAATTAATAGTTTTCCTGAGCTCACGTAAATAGAAGCATGAATAAGGTTTTATACTGATCAATATTGATGTATACGTTTTTTTGGATAAATATAAACATTGTAAGATTACCTCACATGACTATACAATGTGTCAAAAGCATAGAAACAGAATCGCTGCTAGCACACATCAATGAGACACAGGAAGGGAGAGTGGATGCATGACTTATCATGGATCTGTATTGAAAAAAAGTGGGGCTTTGTTACTGGCGGGAGCTGTTGTTGCCACAACATGGGGAGGAACGGTGCCTTCGGCATCAGCCGCAACGGCAACGCCTACGAGTAAAACAATAGTAGCTGCTGTATCCAAAGGAAAAGCGCCTGTTACTCCGGCAGCATTTGTTCAGGCCATGGAAGAAGCGGCAACACTTGCAGGTGTTCCTTTTACCATGGACAAATTCTCCGGCACAACCGTACAACGTAAAGATGCTGCGGTTGCCTTGCAACAATGGCTCAAGCTGGATTCGACTACCGAATCATTTAAGGATGTCCCGGATGAAGCCACTTTCGCAGGTGCTGTTGGTGCATTAAATACCGCAGGGTTAATGAAAGGTTATACCGATTCCCTCTTCCTTCCAAACGCTGTACTTACCGAGAATGACCTATCCATACTGAAAGACCGCATTTATAACTACATAAAACCGTTTGTCTTGGAGGAAGCAACCATTATGGATCTCCAGGCCGCAATGACGCAAGGAAAACTGACATCAAAAGAGCTGGTTCAGAAATATCTGGACCGCATTGAAAAATACGATGATCAAGGTGTAAGCATAAATGCCGTATTAACTTTGAACCCGGATGCGCTCCAAATTGCGGAGCAATTGGATGAAGAACGTACAGCTCAAGGTGCCCGCGGACCTCTGCATGGCGTTCCGATTCTGGTGAAAGACAATTTCGATACCAATGACATGCCGACAACTGCAGGCTGTATCTGTCTGAAAGATTCCATTCCTGCTCACGATGCTGAACAAGTGAAGAAACTCAAAGCAGCTGGCGCCATTATTTTGGGCAAAACAAACCTACATGAATTCGCATTTGGCATCACGACATCCAGCTCATTGGGTGGACAAACACTTAACCCTTACGCCCTGGACCATTATCCAGGTGGCTCAAGCGGTGGAACAGGTGCTGCCATTGCATCTAACTTTGCCGCAGCCGGCATGGGTACAGACACTGGCGGTTCAATCCGAATCCCATCCAGCTTCAACAGCCTTGTGGGTATCCGCCCAACCATCGGACTGTCTAGCCGTGAAGGCATTATTCCATTGGCTTTGACACAGGATGTCGGTGGACCAATGGCTCGTACCGTAAGTGATGCCGCAATCATGCTGGATGCTACAGCCGGCTATGACAAAAAAGATGTCGCTACAGCTTACGCGGTTGGGAAAATCCCCTCCAGCTACACTGATTTCTTGGATGTAAACGGGTTGAAAGGTGCACGCATCGGTGTGGCCACAGAACTCATCCCAAGTACCAAAGCTGAAGAAAAAGCCGTTGCTGACGTAATCAACACAGCTGTGGAAGAATTGAAGTCACTTGGCGCTACCGCAGTTCCAATTTCTATCCCGAACTTGGCCGAGATCAACAAATACCCAAGCCTTAGTGGATATGAATTCAAGTTCCAGCTGAATAACTATCTGGAATCAATGGGTGCAGATGCTCCATATCACAGTCTGTCCGAGATCATCGCTTCCGGAGAGTTTGATAAGTCCCAAGAACAATCCATGAAGGCTCGGGATGCACGCCAAACCCTGGAGACTACCGAATATAAGGACATCGTCCTGAAACGTACCCAAGTTACACGTGAATCCTTGCTGAAAGTAATGGCAGATAATAATCTGGATGCCATCATCTATCCTACGTCCACACAAGCCGCTGGTGTTATTGGCGAAGGACAAAACTCCGGTGGTAACAACCGTTTGAGTCCGTTCTCCGGCTTCCCGGCGATTACGGTTCCTGCTGGTTTCACAACCGATGGTCTGCCTGTAGGCATGGAATTCCTGGGCCGTGCTTTTGATGAAGGAACTTTGATCAAACTGGCTTATAGCTACGAACAAGGAACTCATCACCGCCAAGCTCCTAAGCTTACGCCGTAAAATATTTATGGGATTAAGCATTTCCTGTTAACACAAAGAATTAAAACGAGTTAACTCAGGAAATAGACCACCATCTTCATGACTGCATGAAGTTTGGGTGGTCTATTTTAATTTCTCTATTTATTTTTGTGTTGCATACAATCGTATGTTACTCATTACTGAACCTTGTCCGGCACGCCCCATCTCAGTACCAGACCTGCGTACGTCAGACCACCGCCAAAGCCAAAGAGAGCTACGCTCTGTCCTTCTTTCAATTTTCCTTCATCCACTGCAAGCTGTAAAGCAAGCGGAATGGAAGCAGCCGATGTGTTCCCACGATACTCGACACTGGTTAACGTACGTTCCAAAGGAACAGGACCACGTTCGCAAACAGCTTCAATCATTCTCATATTTGCACTATGCGGGACAAACCAGTCAATCTGGTCAGGGCTTAATTCAGCTTTTGTTATCAGCTTATCCAATTGCTCTGGGATCGTCCGTACAGCCCACTTATAAATCTCTCTGCCATTCTGGACAAGACATCCCTCACCCTGTAAAGGCACACCATTCATCTCAGAAGATAAGCCAGTCTTATAGAGATGTACACCGCCTTCTCCATGTGTACCTGATACGGCTGCCATAAAGTCACCTTCAGCACCCGATGATCTCTCCACCAAGAAGGCCCCCGCTCCATCACCAAACAGTACACAAGTTGTACGGTCTGTATAATCCGTAATTTTGGATAATGTCTCTGCTCCAATAACCAGTACTTTGCGGTACATTCCACTGGTCACCAGACTGTCAGCTAGCTGTAGTCCGTAGGTAAAACCTGCGCATGCAGCATTTAAATCCAGTACACCCGTGTGTGGGATCTTAAGGTTAGCCTGTACTCTGGATGCCGTACTTGGGAAAGCATATTCAGGTGTACTTGTAGCCACAAGGATCATATCCACATCTTTTACACTTACATCATAACGACGTATCATATCTTCTACAGCCTTCGTAGCCAGGTCAGATACAAATTGATCTTCAGCTGCAATTCGCCGTTCTCTCATACCTGTACGTTGCACAATCCATTCGTCACTAGTCTCCACTAATTTCTCCAGATCAGCATTCGTTAATATTCGATCCGGTACATACGTCCCCATTGCCGTGATGGTTGCCTTTGATTGATGATTCATACCGGTAGTCACCTCACTTGTTTTTTATCATTATAGCACTAAGTCTTAGTAGTTGGTACTAATCTTTTTATAATCTTTACTCAATTTATACTTGGAATCAGCATTACTTTTATCCGCTTGAAGAGATGTTTCTGAACCATTACCCTATTTACGAGCTTTCTAAAGACACTTTGTCCTTATATAAGGGTTACATCAGTCGAATTAAAAATTTCAGGTTAAGGTGAACCTCAATAACGGGGATGGGGGATTGACATTTCTGCTAGCTACGTTTGAAGAAACGGATACAAAATCATATAAAAAACAGGTTATCGCAATATCGACAACCTGTTCCATAATTATAATAGTGGGGTTATGAACTTCACTTCCGGAAACCGACTATCGGGTCCATTCATTAAGATTCCACCCTTTTCTTTCAGATACATATCAAAGAAATCCAGCATATAGGAATTAATAATGAAATTCGCTCTATCGGGCGCAATCTTCCCTGTAATACCCAGAATTTTAAAAATTGGAGAAATGAACTGCACGTCTGTAAAATTTAAATGCTCCGCATTATCGATATATAGAACTTGTCCCCCTGCGGCAACTGTTTTACGCATCCGATCAAGCTCCAACTTTTTGTCTTTCCTTTCTTGATCCACCCACTCTCTTGTATTACCCATACGTTCAAGTTCAACATCCGTGTAGACTCGGTGATCGATCAACATTTTTAATTTTTCGTATCCACTTTCCGAGTTCATGAACAAAATCGGCTTCCGCAGGCCCTCTTTGTCATGCAGACCATAAAGTCCTCCATCAAGGTCTATCCCAGCTTTTATTCGTGGATCGTAAGAAGCATCATAGGCCGTCGCTCCTCCAATGGAATGACCGAACACTCCTATATGACCCACATCCACCCTCCCTTTTAGCTGACTTGGAATTTTCCCCGATTGAATCAGTTCGAATTGGTCCAGCACAAACACCACATCGTCGGTTAACACTTTTCCCAACTTGTCACGGTTTTCTCTTTCTGTTCTGTAATCATGTTCGGGTGAAAACAAATCGCTGGTTGTACTGGTCGTGATTTGACCATCCGGAAACCCGGTTGCAAATGTATTATAGGTGTGGTCGATCACTGCCACGATATATCCGTGACTCGCCAGATTTTCGGCTTGTGACGTGTGAAGAAACCTGGAGGAACCAAAGCCGGGATTTGCAAGAATCAATGGGTATGAGCCCTGAACTGAAGAGACTTCAGTCGCCAAGTAAGCATGACTGGATACATACTGCAGGTGTTGAAAAGTAAACCCGGGGAGGCCATAATTCTCCGCCATATAAGATAAGATTCGGGGATTAGGGATAAATGGAGTATACTTCCCAGTGCCAGCTTCAGCCGGATACCACACCTGAACCATTAATTCTCTCTTGCCTGTCTCTGATTTCCCGAATGTCTCCTCCCGGTTTGGATCGACGAAATGAAAGACTTGTGTGCCTACTTTTAACTTGCCAGTTGGTGCTGGAAGGTCAAAAACCGGAAACACATAGTGGATACAGACTGTTGCGATCAGCCCAATTGCAATAAAAAGCGGACCAAGCACTCTCGGAATTCGGGAGGCTGGCCACACTCCTTTCTGCGTTCGAACAACTTTTATAAGAGAAAACATGAACATCAGGGTCGTAAATCCGTATAAGAATACAAGCTGAATCCTGTATCCTTCAACAAGAAAATGTATCACTAAAAGAATGATGCCGACTCCGCTTGTCAGGAGCAAAGCTGTTCTTCGTATACGTTGATTGGGAATGAACAAAAATGCCAATAAACATACACTAGAGAAGAATAATAGGATTTCAAATAACCTCACGCCAATTCCCCCTGAAATTCAACCCCATCGATGGATAGGATTAGTATACAGGAGCTACTAGGTTGATTGTATTGATCTATCTTGCAATTGCCTTACAATCGTGTAAGTGAAGTGAGAGGGTCATAAGAAACAGCCCAACAAATGTGAGCTGTTCCTCTTTCATAGATCAAATTAGATAAACAAAAAAAGACACACTCGATATCATCAAGTGTGTCTTTAGATTGCTTGGCGGCGTCCTACTCTCCCAGGACCCTGCGGTCCAAGTACCATCGGCGCTAGAGGGCTTAACGGTCGTGTTCGGGATGGGTACGTGTGGAACCCCTCCGCCATCGCCACCAAACGCATAGCTTAATTAACATTTCAGAGTTGTTGTTCTCTGAAAACTAGATTCGAAACGAAACACGCGAATTATCACTTGCTATTGGATAAGCCCTCGACCGATTAGTACTGGTCAGCTCCATGCATTGCTGCACTTCCACCCCCAGCCTATCTACCTCGTCGTCTTCAAGGGGTCTTACATACTGGGAAATCTCATCTTGAGGGGGGCTTCACGCTTAGATGCTTTCAGCGTTTATCCCGTCCGTACATAGCTACCCAGCGGTGCTCCTGGCGGAACAACTGGTACACCAGCGGTACGTCCATCCCGGTCCTCTCGTACTAAGGACAGCTCCTCTCAAATTTCCTACGCCCACGACAGATAGGGACCGAACTGTCTCACGACGTTCTGAACCCAGCTCGCGTACCGCTTTAATGGGCGAACAGCCCAACCCTTGGGACCTACTTCAGCCCCAGGATGCGATGAGCCGACATCGAGGTGCCAAACCTCCCCGTCGATGTGGACTCTTGGGGGAGATAAGCCTGTTATCCCCAGGGTAGCTTTTATCCGTTGAGCGATGGCCCTTCCATGCGGTACCACCGGATCACTAAGCCCGACTTTCGTCCCTGCTCGACTTGTAGGTCTCGCAGTCAAGCTCCCTTATGCCTTTGCACTCTTCGAATGATTTCCAACCATTCTGAGGGAACCTTTGGGCGCCTCCGTTACTCTTTAGGAGGCGACCGCCCCAGTCAAACTGCCCACCTGACACTGTCCCCGCACCGGATTACGGTACCAGGTTAGAACCTAGATACGATCAGGGTGGTATCCCAACGTTGCCTCCACACAAGCTGGCGCTCATGCTTCAAAGGCTCCCACCTATCCTGTACAGATCGTACCCAAATTCAATATCAAGCTGCAGTAAAGCTCCATGGGGTCTTTCCGTCTTGTCGCGGGTAACCTGCATCTTCACAGGTATTAAAATTTCACCGGATCTCTCGTTGAGACAGCGCCCAAGTCGTTACGCCATTCGTGCGGGTCAGAATTTACCTGACAAGGAATTTCGCTACCTTAGGACCGTTATAGTTACGGCCGCCGTTTACTGGGGCTTCGGTTCACAGCTTCGGGATTACTCCCTAACCACTCCCCTTAACCTTCCAGCACCGGGCAGGCGTCAGCCCGTATACTTCGCCTTACGGCTTCGCACAGACCTGTGTTTTTGCTAAACAGTCGCTTGGGCCTTTTCACTGCGGCCCCCTCGTGCTATTCACACTACCGGGGCACCCCTTCTCCCGAAGTTACGGGGTCATTTTGCCGAGTTCCTTAACGAGAGTTCTTCCGCGCGCCTTAGAATACTCTTCTCGCCTACCTGTGTCGGTTTGCGGTACGGGCACCTTCACCTGGCTAGAGGCTTTTCTTGGCAGTGTGAGATCATGACCTTCGCTACTATAATTTTCGCTCCCCATCACAGCTCAGCCTTACAATGTGCGGATTTGCCTACACATCAGCCTTACTGCTTAGACGGACATCCATCAGTCCGCGTCACTACCCTACTGCGTCCCCCCATTGCTCATAACGGCTTACGGTGGTACAGGAATTTCGACCTGTTGTCCTTCGACTACGCCTTTCGGCCTCGCCTTAGGTCCCGACTTACCCTGAGCGGACGAGCCTTCCTCAGGAACCCTTAGGCTTTCGGCGGATCAGATTCTCACTGATCTTTTCGTTACTCATACCGGCATTCTCACTTGTATAATGTCCAGCGCTCCTTACGGTACACCTTCAACCCTTATACAACGCTCCCCTACCCCTGATGCAAAGCATCAAGCCATAGCTTCGGTGGTGTGTTTAGCCCCGTTACATTTTCGGCGCAGAGTCACTCGACCAGTGAGCTATTACGCACTCTTTCAATGGTGGCTGCTTCTAAGCCAACATCCTGGTTGTCTGTGCAACTCCACATCCTTTCCCACTTAACACACACTTGGGGACCTTAGCTGATGGTCTGGGCTGTTTCCCTTTTGACAATGGATCTTAGCACTCACTGTCTGACTCCCGGAAGTAAGTCTATGGCATTCGGAGTTTGACTGAGCTTGGTAACCCTTGCGGGCCCCGCACCCAATCAGTGCTCTACCTCCACGACTCTGTTTTCCGAGGCTAGCCCTAAAGCTATTTCGGGGAGAACCAGCTATCTCCGAGTTCGATTGGAATTTCTCCGCTACCCCCACCTCATCCCCGCATTTTTCAACATGCGTGGGTTCGGGCCTCCAGTGCGTGTTACCGCACCTTCACCCTGGACAGGGGTAGATCACCCGGTTTCGGGTCTACGTCCACGTACTAATTCGCCCTATTCAGACTCGCTTTCGCTGCGGCTCCGGCTCTTCACCTTAACCTTGCACGGGAACGTAACTCGCCGGTTCATTCTACAAAAGGCACGCCATCACCCCTAAAACGGGCTCTGACTTTTTGTAAGCACACGGTTTCAGGTTCTATTTCACTCCCCTTCCGGGGTGCTTTTCACCTTTCCCTCACGGTACTGCTTCACTATCGGTCGCTAGGAAGTATTTAGCCTTGGCAGATGGTCCTGCCGGATTCATACGGGGTTTCACGTGCCCCGCACTACTCGGGATCCGTCTCGGAGGGAACAGACTTTCAACTACAGGGCTTTTACCTTCTTTGGCGGGCCTTTCCAGACCTCTTCGCTTAACCGGTTCCTTTGTAACTCCATGTGAGACGTCCCACAACCCCAAAGAGCAAGCTCTCTGGTTTGGGCTTCTCCGCGTTCGCTCGCCGCTACTGACGGAATCACTATTGTTTTCTCTTCCTCAGGGTACTTAGATGTTTCAGTTCCCCTGGTATGCCTCTACACAACCTATGTATTCAGTTGTGAGTAACTGGAAATTACCCCAGCTGGGTTTCCCCATTCGGACACCCCCGGATCAAAGCTTGCTTACAGCTCCCCGAGGCAGTTTCGTTGTTCGCCACGTCCTTCATCGGCTCCTAGCGCCTAGGCATCCTCCGTGTGCTCTTAGTAGCTTAACCATTTTGTTCCGGTTTCGACTGCTTGCTTCCCTTGTTTTGCTTGCGCAAAGCCAAAAGTCGCTCCCATTCGATACCATCACAAAAGCAATTTAACTACCTTTATAAACACTTCACTTGTTTACACAAGATCAGCTTAAAGGAATGTTCTAATTCGCGTTTGTTTCGTTTCGATATCTAGTTTTCAAAGAACAAGCTCCATGCAAAAGCAAGCTGTTTTGAGAGTTTGAGCTCTCAAAACTGAGCAACGAGTGAGTTAAAAGCTTTACGAAGTAAAGCTCGCTTCGGAAGCATGCTTCCTGAAGACTTATATTTGAATGTTTCCGTTGCAGGAAACGATTCTCCATAGAAAGGAGGTGATCCAGCCGCACCTTCCGATACGGCTACCTTGTTACGACTTCACCCCAATCATCTATCCCACCTTCGGCGGCTGGCTCCTTGCGGTTACCCCACCGACTTCGGGTGTTATAAACTCTCGTGGTGTGACGGGCGGTGTGTACAAGACCCGGGAACGTATTCACCGCGGCATGCTGATCCGCGATTACTAGCAATTCCGACTTCATGCAGGCGAGTTGCAGCCTGCAATCCGAACTGAGACCGGCTTTGTTGGGATTGGCTCCATCTCGCGATTTCGCAGCCCGTTGTACCGGCCATTGTAGTACGTGTGTAGCCCAGGTCATAAGGGGCATGATGATTTGACGTCATCCCCACCTTCCTCCGGTTTGTCACCGGCAGTCTATCTAGAGTGCCCACCCGAAGTGCTGGCAACTAAATATAAGGGTTGCGCTCGTTGCGGGACTTAACCCAACATCTCACGACACGAGCTGACGACAACCATGCACCACCTGTCTCCTCTGTCCCGAAGGAAAGATACATCTCTGTACCGATCAGAGGGATGTCAAGACCTGGTAAGGTTCTTCGCGTTGCTTCGAATTAAACCACATACTCCACTGCTTGTGCGGGTCCCCGTCAATTCCTTTGAGTTTCAGTCTTGCGACCGTACTCCCCAGGCGGAGTGCTTAATGTGTTAACTTCGGCACCAAGGGTATCGAAACCCCTAACACCTAGCACTCATCGTTTACGGCGTGGACTACCAGGGTATCTAATCCTGTTTGCTCCCCACGCTTTCGCGCCTCAGCGTCAGTTACAGCCCAGAGAGTCGCCTTCGCCACTGGTGTTCCTCCACATATCTACGCATTTCACCGCTACACGTGGAATTCCACTCTCCTCTTCTGCACTCAAGTCACCCAGTTTCCAGTGCGATCCGGGGTTGAGCCCCGGGATTAAACACCAGACTTAAATGACCGCCTGCGCGCGCTTTACGCCCAATAATTCCGGACAACGCTTGCCCCCTACGTATTACCGCGGCTGCTGGCACGTAGTTAGCCGGGGCTTTCTTCTCAGGTACCGTCACCTTGAGAGCAGTTACTCTCCCAAGCGTTCTTCCCTGGCAACAGAGCTTTACGATCCGAAAACCTTCATCACTCACGCGGCATTGCTCCGTCAGGCTTTCGCCCATTGCGGAAGATTCCCTACTGCTGCCTCCCGTAGGAGTCTGGGCCGTGTCTCAGTCCCAGTGTGGCCGATCACCCTCTCAGGTCGGCTACGCATCGTCGCCTTGGTGAGCCGTTACCTCACCAACTAGCTAATGCGCCGCAGGCCCATCCCCAAGTGACAGATTGCTCCGTCTTTCCAGTTCTCTTCAGGCGAAGAAAACAATTATTCGGTATTAGCTACCGTTTCCGGTAGTTGTCCCAAACTTGAGGGCAGGTTGCCTACGTGTTACTCACCCGTCCGCCGCTAACCATCAGAGAAGCAAGCTTCTCTTCAAGTCCGCTCGACTTGCATGTATTAGGCATGCCGCCAGCGTTCGTCCTGAGCCAGGATCAAACTCTCCAATAAAGTATTGAAAAGAGCGATAAGCTCATTTTGAATCTGACGAGATTAAAAATCTCATTTGTGCTCCAGTCGATCCAAGCCAAAGCTTGTCTCAACTTTCGCGTTCATTCTGCAAGCAGAATGTTTACTCACTCGTTGTTCAGTTTTCAAAGATCAAACTTGTTACGTTACCGAATGTTGTTCTCTTCAGCAACTCTTATATAATATCATGTCCGAACCAACTTTGCAAGCTCTTTTTTTAAGTTTCTTTCGAAGCTTATTTCAACCGCTTGCCGCACCGTGTATCTCGTGTTTTTTTGGCCGGAAATAGAATATACCATGTACAGCTACGGAACACAAGTCTTTTTTCGAAAAACATTAAATCTTATAAAATAAGTTCCCTGCTGTCCTTTTAGCAAGTATCTCCTTATTATCGACCAGATGATACATCCGGTTATAAATTTTAATGAATCGGAGTAATAGAGAAACACATGTTGTATACAGTACAGACTCATCACGTTATAGAAACTTATTAGCCGATGATTTCATTGGATAAACAACCAACAAATCATAGATCATTATATTCATTCCTTCTATATAGAAGGAAAACATTTCTGAGATTTATTTTTCCCAAGAAAAGAATACAAAAAAAGCGAAAGCTCAGGGGCTAATCCCGTGGCTTCCGCTTTTTTCATATATAAGGTAACAAACTTATCTCCGTATTCTTCATTAAACCTAATGTACGCTTACTCCCCGCCAATAAATACATATCGGCAGACTACAATGAGCGCCAAGATCCACATAAGCCAGTGAATTTTAACTTTACGCTCTGTAACCAAGTTACTGAACACCGCCAGAATCACATAAGATACAATACCTGCGGAGATCCCGTTTGCGATTCCACCTGTGAAAGGCATCAATACAATGGTAAGGAACGCAGGGAAAGCTTGCAGGAAATCATCCCACTCAATGCTGCGCACTTGACTCATCATAAGCACACCCACGATGATCAATGCCGGAGCCGTCGCAGCGGATGGAACAACGAGCGCAAGCGGAGCGATAAACAGAGCCAAAATGAACAACAAACCTGTCGTTACCGAAGTCAGTCCTGTACGTCCACCTGCCTCAACACCTGAAGCACTTTCAACGTATGCCGTAATGGTACTTGTACCGAGTGCAGCACCTGCGCTGACACCAACTGCATCGACGAGCATCGCTTTACCGATCGTTTTCTCGCCTTTTTTCTTATCCTTCATAATCCCCATACGTGTTGCAGTACCTACCATCGTACCAAACGTGTCGAACAACTCAACGAAGGTAAAGATGAAGATGATCTCGAACAATCCGAGACTGATGGCTCCTTTCAAATCTAGCTGTCCAACCGCCAGATCACTGAAATTAGGCAACCAGCTTGCGCCTGAAAGACCACTCAGATTCGTAACGCCCATCGGAATACCAATCAGCGTTGTTGCTACGATCCCGATCAGCAGAGCGCCTTTGACGCGCATAACCATCAGTATAGCAATAAGGAGCAAACCAATCAGGGCCAGTAATGCATCGTGATGTGTTACAAAGTTGCCCAATGACAGGTTAAAACTGCTACCTGGAATCGGCTGACTCAGATCTGCGTCTGGTGCAACATTAACTGTTACAGCCACGAGATTAGCAAGTTTGAAACCAATAATGGTAATAAAGAGACCGATACCCACCGTAATGGCCATTTTGATCGACTGCGGAACTGCTACCAGCAGCATTTGCCGAATCTTCGTCACGGTCAAAATAATGAACACAATACCGGAAAGGAATACCGCTCCGAGAGCTGCCTGCCAAGTAATCGCTCCATTCGAGCTTAGAACGACAGTCATGAAGTATGCATTCAATCCCATACCTGGTGCAAGCGCGATCGGAATATTCACGAACAATCCCATAATAATAGTCATTAATCCGGCGCCGACGGCTGTTGCAAAGAATACTGCATTATCCGACATCCCCGCACCGGCTTGTCCCAAGAACAACGTATTCACAAAAAGAATGTAAGCCATTGTCATAAACGTAGTGAGACCCGCAACAATCTCCGTTCTAACATTTGTTCCGTTTTCTTTTAATTTAAAGAAACGATCCATAATTACTAACTCCCCCTTAGAGATGTTGAAGCCATATTGAAAAACGACAAATGACCCTGATGAAGATTCTTCACCCAGGGTTCAGCTGACAAGGAGTGGCATGATGCCTTTACTAAGAACAAAAAAAATTCTAATGTGCGTGATGTCCCCGCAATCATGTAGAATTCATGTGCTTAGCCTTCTCCTCTTCGTAGCCAGATCATTAGGGTGATCTCGTAGAGACTCCCGGGCCAATCCCCAGGATTATACGAATAAGTATGCGCTATTTGTTTGTTTCCCATCACTATTTTAGGAGGGCAGTATGTTTTTGTCAATGAGAAAAACGAATATTAATCTCACCCTTGTATAATATCGTTCGTATTATTTAACAGATTGAACCAGTTCAGCGGTTTACAACCCAATTGTATGCGTTTTTTTCGGTGAAATCTCAATGGAATATGTTCATTCTGTCAGACTGAAAGTTCAGCATTTCAACCTAAAAAAGCTAACCTGATCAAAGAGCAGAAGCGCTCTAATCAGGCTAGCTTATGTTTCTGATGCGTTTTTAGCAGTCAGGTGAATGATGATCTAGGAATAACGATGTCTCGTATTCCGAAGGCATATACTCATTAGGTATATGGAGCAATTTGCGACATGTTCCGGAGAATTTTTTTTGCCGGATCAGTCCTATGTTAATTAGATCTCTGTCTGAGGAGTATCCTGTATCTCTTGTTGTTCCTGATTCGCGTTTGTTGTTGTGTCAGAGGATAACTCCTGGTTTCTGGTCTGATCGGAAGAAGCATCCGCTGCCTCTAAATTCGTAAATGGAAAGTCCCCCGAACCGGAAGCCAGATCTTGCACACCTGAACCGCATCCTGCCAGCATCACCATCAGAAATGCACTTCCAATGCCCATCTTCCATTTGCTCATATAGTCGGTTTTACGCATACATTCAATCTCCTTTCAGTAGGCATATAGCTCTTAGTATGTACTTATTGTACAGGCTGGACCTGAAAGGATCATGAAGTGAACTTTAAAATGGGATTAATTTTGAGAGTGTACTATTTGTAAAAAAAGTACCCAATGAAAACTTGATCACAATATTCTTCTTATAAAAAAAAGCCCTTTTATTTGCGAAATACCGCAGATAAAAGAGCATTTTTATAATCTATCGTTCAGAGTCTATACCCTATTCCCACTCGATTGTTGCAGGTGGTTTGGATGTTACGTCATAAACGATACGGTTTACGTTATCAACTTCGTTAACAATCCGTACGGAGATTTTCTCCAGCACATCCCAAGGAATACGTGCCCAGTCCGCAGTCATACCGTCGATGGATGTTACTGCACGGATACCTACAGTGTAGGAATACGTACGCGCATCACCCATAACGCCAACACTCTTCATGTTAGGCAGGGCTGTGAAGTACTGCCAGATTTCACGGTCGAGACCGGCTTTGGCAATCTCTTCACGCAGGATGTAGTCTGAGTCACGAACAATTTTAAGTTTTTCTTCGGTAACCTCACCAAGAACACGGATCGCAAGGCCCGGACCAGGGAACGGCTGACGATGAACAATTTCGTCCGGCAGGCCACACTCGGTACCGACTTTACGTACTTCATCCTTGAACAACGTGCTCAGCGGTTCGATCAGTTTGAAATTCATGTCTTCAGGCAGACCGCCCACGTTGTGGTGGGATTTGATGGTCTGTGCAGTCGCTGTACCACTTTCCACGATGTCCGTGTAGAGTGTACCTTGTGCCAGGAATGCAAAGTCATCGAACTGCTTGGACTCTTCGTCAAATACGTAAATAAACTCGTTACCGATGATTTTACGTTTTTGTTCTGGATCATCCACGCCAGCCAGTTTGGACATGAAGCGCTCTTGTGCATCAATTTTGACAACTTTCATGTCGAATTTGCCGACAAACGTCTCCATTACACTTTCTGCTTCACCTTTACGCAACAGACCGTGGTCGATAAACATACATGTCAGTTGATCACCAATGGCTTTGTGAAGCAATGCAGCTACAACGGAAGAATCCACACCGCCGCTAAGCGCACACAGTACTTTACTGTCGCCCACTTTTTCACGAATGTCTTTGATGGTGTCATCGATGAATGTCTCCATCGTCCAGTTGCCTTCGCAACCACAGATTTCGAACAGGAAGTTACGAATCATGTCGTTACCGCGAACAGAGTGACGTACCTCAGGGTGGAACTGAACAGCATACAATTTACGCTCATCGTCACTCATGGCAGCGATTGGCGCACTTTCCGTGCCTGCATCCAGTTTGAAACCTGGAGGAAGTGTAACCACGTGGTCACCGTGACTCATCCATACCGTATGTTCGCCTTCAATACCTTTTGCCAGTGTAGATCCAGCAGCAAACTCAAGATCTGCTTTACCGTACTCTCGCTTCTCGGAACGTTCTACTTTACCTTCGAGCTGTTGGGCCATAAGCTGCATTCCGTAGCAGATACCGAAGATTGGCAAGCCCAGGTCATAGACACCTGGGTCCACGTGGGGAGCATTCTCAGCGTATACGCTGGACGGCCCACCTGAAAATACGATTCCTTTTGGTGCCATTTCTGCGATCTTTTCCGCCGGTGTGTTATACGGCAAAAGCTCGCTGTATACGCCAAGATCCCGGATTCTTCTGGCGATTAACTGGTTGTATTGGCCCCCAAAGTCAAGGACAACCACAATCTCATTCTGCTTATTCATAACCGTGCCTCCCTCAATTCAATGAAACTAATTATACGCAACGACAAAACATACCGTCAAGGAAAGGCGAAACTCCTTTTTTCGACATATCAAAACAGGATTACCAAATGCCTCTAAATATGAAATTCCGAATAGAAAAGCTTGGCAGCAAGATGCTGGTTCAAGTGTATGATCGTGGAAAGACGCCTCGTTCGCAGCGCAGCGCGAAAGGCGTCTTATGTATGGCATGCAGCGATGAACCAAACGCTGCATTTAAAAACAGTGCGCCAGCAATGGCGATCTTCATCTGCCCACAAGCTACCCTCAAGCGGCCAAGCTTTATTGGAAATCGATAGCGATTGTATGCTTTGGTGTAACGTTGTAACATCCTTGTGTTACAACGCCTGTAAGCGCCGGGCCAGATGAAGTGCCCGGCGCAGGAAGTCCAGACTGTCCGTGCGCAGCGGACGGTCTGGACCGTACAGCAGCCGTTCCCAGTCGGCTGCAAACCGCGCGATGTCCGCGCCGTCCGCGCCTGCGGCCAAAGCCGGTGACGCTGCATATTCACGCAGCGTCATATCCGGCGGCCGCGGGCCGTACCGGCGCGCGAGCGCGGACCAGACCGGAGCGGCGGCACCCAGCAGCCGCTCGCGGTCTGGAAAGCTGCTGCGCGGCCACGCCAGCAGCAGCCCTAACCGCAGCGCGGGGCGTAGCCGCCGCATGCGGACCAGAGCAGCGGCGCCCAGCAAGGCCGCTGCCACAAGGGCTGCCGCGAGCCATGGCTCCGCGGCAATGGCCCGTGCGCGGGCGAGCAGCCATGCGCCCGCGTTAGCCAATCCGCCGATCATATACGGCGGATTCTCCACAACAGGCTGCGGCCCGGCGAGCGCTGCGACATCTTCGCCCGCGCCTTGCGCCATGGTGAAGCCTGGCGTGGCCTCAAACGGCATCCAGCCTGCACCCGGAAAATACACCTCTACCCAAGAATGTGCATCTCCCTGTGAAATCACATACTGACTGGGCACATCCGGGTCAGCAACTCCGGAGCCAAAACCTTTAACCCAGCGTGCGGGGATACCTTCCGAACGAAGTAACACAATCATGGCTGTGGAGAAATGATTGCAATACCCCTGCCGGGTGACGAATAGAAAATCGTCCACAAAGTCTGTTCCTCGCGGTGGCATACGGGTATCCAACGTATACTCGGCATGAGCAGCCAGATAAGTCTTGACGGCCTGCACAGCGTCATACCGGGTCTCACTGCCTTGAATAACTTCCTTGGCGAGCGTCTGCACTCGACCAGGGAGTGACGTAGGCAATTGCAGATAGTCCCTCCGAATGGCTGCCGGATCTTTCTCTTTATTCGTTTCCTCAAGCAGACGTAACTGTTCAGGTGTTGCGACAGGAACCATGACATCTGCCGAATAATTTTTAACTATCTTATCGTTTCCGGAGCCTGCGAGCCACAATGTTGCCGAATCTCGATTAGACAGCAAGGAAAACATGTTTTCCTGATTATCCTTGTTCTTGTCCTGGAACGATACGTTGACCGGTATGCCCCCGGTAAAGAGTGGATTTGGTCCTTTCCACTCTCGCTGCATCGTAACGGTTTGGCGAATGCGACTCCAATAGGTTGGATTCTCCCAACCATCAGCACGCAGCATTCCGGATGGACTTGCCGTTTCGAAGCTTTGACCCGGATCACTCCAAGTACTACCGTTATAATATGAACGGGTCTCCCCTCGCCAATACGTCACTTTTGGACTCTTTGCTATAAAAAAGATGGAGTTCCCCTGCACCAACGGTGCTCCCATAGGCGCGTCCGCTGTGCTATATCCCGTGACTGCCGTTGCAGCAGGGATACTACTGTGCTGTGTATAACCTGCCCAGCGAGCTATGCGTTCACCCATCTGTTCCAGAGATATGCGTTCCGGTTGAGGAATGGAAGCAAACTGGCCAGGTAATGCTGATAAAAACACCATACCTGCAGATGCAACGATAGTTACTGCACTCCAACGGCCATAAGGGCTGCCGCGATAACTCGGAGTAGTGACTGCTGCATTGAGACGTAATAGCTGGAGCAGAGCCTGTATAAGAAAAGTCCATAGGACAGACCGCATTACAGAAGCATACACATCCAGCCCCGCAAAAGATTCAAGCAAAAGCAAATAGAGCAGCGTTGCACTGCCAAACAGCATAACACTTCGACGTAACAACACAAGGGATTGCACAGAAGCCATGAGCATGCTCCAGCCGCACATCATGAACAAACCTCTCGTTTCTGTACTAATCGAGTGAAATCGCCAGTTATTTATAAAAGTGTCCATATCCGCTGAAAATATCCCCGGATAAGCGATCGCCCAACGGACAGGATCACTTCCTCCGTACATCAGGCATAAAGCAGCGAGTGCAATGAATAATCGGATCAGCACTCCGGTGATCCATCCTGTACGAATTAAACCCGCGAGCAACAATGCTCCCGTTAATCCCGCCATTACGGACAAGAACCGTTCACTGCCCTGCTGACCTGATGATGTAACAGGATATATCCACTCCAGAGACAGTATTAGTAAAATGGCCGAAATAACAATTTTGTACAGGACAGGTACGCTCACATATCCCTCATCCTTTATGTCCGTCACTGAATTCTGGTTCACAGCTTTATATACGGAATGGGCCGATTCTATTCTCGTACGGTCCGTTGACTCTAAGTCGGCCACAGTGAAATTGGGTTGCTGGTTACCATTACGCTCCCACATCCGTTACCTCCACCTTTCCCAATGAAGATAACGCAATGTCTGTAACCGCGTGGATCGGCACCCCGCTGTGACGAAGCCGTTCCAAACTTAAGCTGTCATATCCCAATCCATTCATCAATCTATCCGTTAATCCTAATTCGCTCTGGTTCGCTTCAGTCAATTGCACCTCTACACGATAACTCGACCCGATTGCAGTTATGATCCATTCGGCCAGAACCTGATCCATCTTACCTGTGAGAACCACAATTCGCGAACCGCTCGCCAGTCCATCCAACATCTCCGTTCGGAGTGAAACAGACACAGATTGTGCTTTGGATATTCGTGCCCCCGCTAGTCTGTCCAGTCCATGATTCTCATCATCTGCAAGGAATGACCCATGTTGCCATTGATCTTGTGCACCATGGCTCTTATCTCCGCCTTCCATCCACAGATGATAAGGAATGTCATCCCGCTCAGCGGTATGAATCCAGCTGGCTGCTGCACGAACCACTCGTTCAAAAGCAGGTGCATCCATGTTCTCCCGTTGTTTTACGTCATACCCCGACGCGCCCTCATACACAAGGATACCCAGTGAGGCAAGATCCGTGGTATCGGGCAGAAAGGTCTGAAGTTTTCCCGTTTTGGCTGTACTTTTCCAATGAACTCGTCCCAGTGGGTCACCCTGCTGATATTCACGAAACTCGGGGCTACGGTTACCTTGGCTATTTCTTCGCTCCGACAGAGTCCCTTCGATCATCGCTGCGAATTCTACCGAATCCCCCTTCCCCCAAGCCGTTGCTTGAGGAACAACAATCAAGGGTGTACCTCCTGCGGTCTCTGCGGAGAGGGTATTCCAGCCAAACATATCACCCCAGTACAATCTGCCCGTATCCCATCTGTAGACCCCTCTGCGTAAACCGGAACATTCATATTGATAGGAAAATTGTCGCCGTGTGCCCGGGAAAATCAATTTGCGATGAACACCTGCAGGTGTGTTCTCACACAGAACGATCCATAACAATGGAATACGGCAATTGAATTCCAGTTCGACCAGAACCCGTACCTGCTCGCCTGCCTCAATCCGGTTCGCGTTTATTTTCCGACGGATGTGAATACGCCGTGGTCCGAACCAATGGAGAAGCAGACCTCCTGTGAACATCAAGAAAGCTATAACGGATAGAAACAACGCCGCTTTGCCCCCATGCCACTGATACAAGGAAGCAAAAGCGACCACCAAGACAGCACTCACAATCCGTTGTCCCAGCGCAGTCATTGCCTCCGTCCCCTTCCCTGTGATGCCATTTGTACAGGTACCGGGACCGATGACAATGCTTCTTCAATCACTTGTACTTGTCCCCAAACCTCCGCTCTGTTCTGGGCCTTCAATTGAATACGGTGGGAAAGGACAGGCACAGCTACCTCTTTCACATCATCCGGAATGACATAACTGCGTCCTTGAAGATAGGCAAATGACTGCGCGGCAGCCATCCAGGCCAGTGTTCCACGCGGACTGATGCCCAGTCTGACCGCCGGAAGGCTGCGAGAGGCTACAGCAACGGCCACCAGATACTGTTTGACGACGGGATCAACATGTACCTGTTTGACTTCACGCTGCATGGCTACGACCTCTTCAGCAAGCAGGACAGGGCGAAGTTCATCAAGCGCTTCTCTACTTTGCATACGGATTAACAATTCCAATTCCTGTTCCGGATCGGGATACCCCAGTCCAATTCTCATGATAAATCGATCCAGCTGCGCTTCAGGCAGACGGTACGTACCCTCGAACTGTAACGGATTCTGTGTCGCCAACAGAAAGAACGGACGTGGCAAGGCATAGGTTGTGCCATCAACCGTAATACGCCGTTCCTCCATTGCCTCCAGCAGGGCAGACTGAGTGCGTGGTGAAGCGCGATTTATTTCATCAGCCAGGACAACGTTGGACATGACAGGTCCAGGCCGAAACTTGAATTCAGATGTATGTGGATGATAGATTGAAGTGCCCGTAACATCTGCCGGCATGACATCGGACGTGAATTGAATCCGGCCCATGGAGCAGTCCAGTGCAGAAGCAACGGCACGAACCAGCATCGTTTTCCCGGTACCCGGCACATCTTCCAGAAGTACATGACCTCCACTGAGCATTGCAGTAAGGACATAACGAATCTCTGTTTTTTTGCCAATAATCACACTCTCAACACGCTTCATGACCCTGTTTAACAATTCAACAGCATGTTCATGTTCCATTCGGATATAAGACATTTCTCCTGATCTCCTTCCGTTCATCAGCATTCCTGAACCATAGTAATCTATGATTCAGTGTTGCCCGGAAGTAGAGAGAATAGTCCTGCAAGAATGACTTTCTTCAGATCATTTTATACTTAAATATGTTATTCATTGCTGAAATGGATCTGGAAGCGCCCGCCTTTACCGTCCACTCTGCTTCATTACTGGTTAAGGAATTCACCCTCAACCCCATCTGCTCCAGTAACTCACGTAATGGAACCCAGATGGTTCCACCATGACTCTGTACTGCCCCCGTTTCAATTGCCCCTGTTGTTGTCAGTGTTCCGCTCACACCGTCTGCATGAATCGTTCTTTCTTTCCATACTGCTATGGCTGTCCTTGTTTCAGAGTCCCAGCGAGTGCTGCCCCCGAATTTTTTCATAAAAGTACGCAAAGGCACCATGATTCGCTGACCCTCCATGCGGAACTCACCCGGTTGCAAGGTAGCCGCAGCCAATCCCACCTCTACCTTCAGCTTCTTGTTTGCAAGCCATAACGTCGCGTTCGCTTCTACATGCTCTGCGATCCAGGCCTTTCCCGGCGCCTTGCGGGCCTTATACTTACCATCTGGATGTACACGGAATTGAACTGGTTGATCTGTACTCTTTATGGTGTCAAAACGATATCCATGATCACGATAATATTTGATAATACCCGGAAGTGCTTTTACCGTTTCAGCATGTGCACCACCGTCATGCATCAGTACAATGACCGAACGTGCTCCCGCAGGTACTTTGGTCGAATTGCTGAGGATCTCTTTGGCCGGAACACCTTTACGCTTGGAATCCCCACTGTCGACGTTCCAATCCATGACGGTGTATCCACCCAGTTGGAGCAAATCAAAATAACTCTGGTCAAAATGCCCGTAGGTACCGCCTGGTGCCCGCACCAGATTCGGACGGAAACCGGTTATACGCTCCAGCACTTCCTCTGTCTGCTTGATCTGTTTCCAGAACACTTTAAAATCACTGTACAATTGTTCGTATTGATGATTAAACGTATGATTGCCCAAAGCATGTCCATCCTCCACTAGCCCCCGGATTAACTCGGGATAACGCTCTGCCTGCTCACCCAGCACAAAAAATGTAGCCAACACCTTCTCCTTACGCAAAATATCCAATACTTCACGGGTATGGTTACCCGGTCCATCGTCAAAACTCAGATAGACTACCTTGTCTTGAGTATTCTTATCTTCCGGGATTGGATCACCTGAGCCGGAAGCAGAAGATGCATAAGCCGTGCCTGCATATACAGCAAATGCACATAACAATATCGTAATTCGCACGAGAATGACATACCATTGTCCAGATAAAAACGTATGTATGGTTGTTGCAGAGTTTCCCCCTAATTCCTTGATTGTGAATTCCGGTCTCTGTACCATTTACGAATCGCCCTCCACCGTCTCTAGTGAATTTGCTGATAGACTTCAGCAGATTTGTTAGAATTATATGGAGGCTACATTGAAAAAAGACGTGATTTTGTTTAATATTTTTTCACAATTTGCTATCTAGCCTGATTGATTCTTCGCTTCAGATTAGGTAGCATAATGGACAGGCAGAACACATTAAAACACCTTGGAGAGTATTCATGCTCCCACCCCGTATTCAGGAGAGTGAAATCTATTGGAATTGCTTGAGAAGATCCAACATCTGTTTGGGTCCTACGGATACAGCGTATTGTTTTTTGGCTTGTTGCTTGAATTCATCGCACTTCCCTTTCCTGGTGAAACAACGATGGCTTACGCAGGGTTTCTCTCCTACAAGGGGCATCTCGACTTTGGAATCCTCACCATACTGGCTTTTCTGGGAACAACGATTGGCATGACCATCACTTATTTTATTGGAGCCAAAGCAGGACTGCCCTTTATAACACGATACGGAAAATGGTTTCTGCTGAAGCAGGACAAACTCGATAAAACGCAAAAGTGGTTCGCCAAGTATGGTAATGCCTTAATCTTCATCGGTTATTTCATTCCGGGTGTAAGGCATTTCACCGGATACTTTGCGGGCATAGCTGCTGTTCCCTTTCGTAAATTCGCTCTCTATGCCTATTCAGGCGCACTGTTCTGGGTCGTGCTGTTTCTGGGTATTGGCAAAATATTCGGCCCCCAATGGAATGCCGTATTCCATCTGGCTCACCAATATGCAGCATATATCGTGGGAGGAATCGGCCTATTGCTTATCGTAGCCGTGCTTTATCGTTACCGCAAAGCATGGACAGCAAGATCCACCGTATCCAAGCCAGCCCCTGTTCGACAAAGACAAAAGTAAATTCGGACAAACGTCCACCTATAAAAGTAAGGAGCTGCGAGTTTTCGCAGCTCCTTTTTTTTTTCGTTTATACGAACAGTGTAAGAACGAATCATTCTTTTATTTTTTTGTGATAATCCGAATTCATCCCGGTCATACTAACTTGCAAATATAGGGTATATAGGGAGGCGAAGGCATGAGTGCATCGGTGCAGAACCATCAGGACCAGAAGAAGATCTCTCCGAATCTGAATGACAATACCCAATATTGCAAACAAGTGATGGGGAACAGCAACGACTTGATGATCCGACCTCTGCAATGTTTGCACAAATGGCCTGCCGTCATGTTGTACATCGATGGATTGGTGGATGTGAACATTCTGAATCACTCCATCATGGAATCGTTGTTGCAAAAGTGTGATCTCCCTGAATTCTCCGCAGACGATGAACATCTCAGCTACCTTCAGAATGATATTCTGATCGCCAGTGATGTATTGCTGGTGGACGATATGGAGGAGGTAATGAATGCACTTCTTTCGGGATCGGCTATCCTACTACTTGAAGGATCTGTACGTGGATTAAAGATTGGCGCAGCAGGCTGGGAAGATCGATCCGTTGGAGAACCTGTCTCCCAAACCGTCGTTCGCGGACCAATGGAGGGATTCAACGAAAACCTGCGGACCAATACCTCATTAATTCGCAAACGAATCCGTAATCCTCATCTCTGGATTGAAGAAAGAGAAATCGGCAGGGTCACCAAGACCCGGGTTGCAGTGCTCTATCTGGAGCATATCGTGGATCAGGAAATTGTAAAAGAACTGCGTCGAAGACTCGATGAAATCGATATCGATAGCATCCTTGAGAGTGGTTATATCGAGGAACTGGTACAAGACAAGACGGGGACGATCTTTCCCACGGTTTACAACAGTGAAAGACCTGATACCGTGTCTGCCGCTTTGCTTGAAGGGCGTGTTGCAATCATTGTGGACGGGACACCTTTTGTATTGCTCGTTCCTGCCTTGTTTGTTCATTTCTTTCAGTCTCCAGAAGACTATTATCAACGAGCCGATATCAGTACGCTGATTCGAATGATCCGATATCTAGCCTTTTTTATTGCCCTGCTTGCCCCATCCTTTTATATTGCCATTACCACGTTCCATCAGGAGATGTTGCCTACCAATCTTCTCATCAGTCTGGCAGCACAGCGAGAAGGCGTACCTTTCCCCGCCTTTATTGAAGCCTTACTTATGGAGCTAACCTATGAGATTTTGCGGGAAGCAGGCATACGGATTCCCAAGACGGTGGGTCAAGCCGTATCCATTGTCGGTACGCTTGTCATTGGTCAGGCAGCGGTAGATGCTGGGGTTGTATCCGCTGCGATGGTCATCATCGTATCCATCACTGCGATCTCCAGTTATGTTATTCCGGAAAACGGACTGTCCATCTCTGTACGTATTCTGCGATTTGTATTGATGATACTTGCGGCAGCATTTGGTTTCTATGGCATCCTGATCGTGCTGTTAATTACCGTAACTCACCTCTGCAGCTTGCGTTCTTTCGGGGTGTCCTACATGTCTCCATTTGCACCTTTTATTCAGAAAGATCTTAAAGACACGATCTTTCGTGTGCCTTGGTCCCATATGAAAACTCGCCCACTCTCTACTCATGCAACCAATGAAGTCAGACAGTCCACCAAAAAAACGAAGCGGTAGAAATTCGGTAAGGAGTGCACATCCATGAACAGATGCTTACGCTTAATTTTATCCTTTGCCCTTCTGCTTCCTCTCCTTACCGGATGCTGGGATCGCCAGGAACTGAATGAACTTGGCATTATGCTGGGTCTCGGTGTGGACAAAGATGGCGATATGATCAAAGTGAGTGCTCAGGTCGTTGTTCCAAATGAGGTATCTTCCAAGGCAGGAGGAGGCAAAGGCACCCCGGTTACGCAGTATCAAGCATCTGCTGCCACTTTGTTCGAAGCGATTCAGAAATTAACGGAGACCAGTCCACGCCGCATATTCATGGCGCATATCCGCGTACTGGTATTTGGCGAGGAATATGCGCGAAAAGATGGAATATACGACGTTATCGAAGCGCTAATGCGTGAACCTACGGCTCGACCTGATTATTACGTTATGGTAGCAAAGAATACAACGGCCTCCCATGTCCTTGATGTGCTTACACCTTTAGAAAATATTCCTGCGGAAAAGTTGTTTAATTCCTTGGATGTATCCGCCAAGACCTGGTCCCCTACTACCACGGTAACCGGGGATGAATTAATGGATTTCATGATATCTCCCGGCATCCAGCCTGTCATTACGGGTGTAGAAATCCTCGGTAACCAAGAACAAAGTGGTAATAAAGAGAATATAGCCACCATCCGGTCACCAGCCCGCCTTAATACAACGGGGCTAAGTGTATTCCGGAAAGACAAGCTGATTGGCTGGTTAACAGCGGATGAATCCAAAGGCTACAATTACATTCGTGATAATGTAGAATCTACTGTCAGCCACATGCCTTGTCGCAAGAAGGGCAACGTGACATTTAAGACACTCCGCACCACAACGAAGAGAAAAGCCAAAATCGTAAATGGCAAACCTGTCATCAACATTGATATCAAGAATGTCTCCTCCATAGGCGCAGTTGAATGTGGAATACGGATCGGTTCAATGAAAGTTCTCAAAGAGCTGGAATCCGATAGTGAAGAACGGTTAATTGAACTGATGCAGGAATCTGTGCATTCAGTAAGACGTAAGTTTCATGTCGATATATTTGGTTTTGGACAGGAAGTGTACCATGCAGATCCCAAGTTCTTCAAGAAGATAGAGAATGACTGGGATAAATATTTCGAAGAACTGGATATCAAGTACAAAGCCAATGTGCAGATTAAACGTGTCGGTACACTGGATGATTCATTCAAAGATGAACTGAAGGAGTGAGGAAGCATGTTGCTTACATTGGCGGTTATCTTCGTAGCAGTAATTATTGGCTGGGTTGATCTGCCTGGCCTCATTCGCCGGAAGGAGTGGAGAGAAACGGCTGTATACAGTGCAATGCTTCTCACAGCTACATTCTTCGGTGTTATTGCATCTAATTTGTGGGAGTTCCCCAGTCCCCTGTATATCATTATGTGGATCTATGATCCCGTGAACCATTTATTAGCACGCTTGACTGGAACTTAGGTGAAGAGGGAGGGTATATCATGCTCGAAAAGGGACGGATCGGTACAAGACAATTGTCCACCCTTACATTTATGTTAGTGGTAGGTGATATGATGCTGATCTATCCTTCCGTCATCACGTCCTATGCCAAACAAGATGCGTGGATATGTGCTCTTATTGGCGTTCCGCTCGGAATGGCTCTCATGGCGTTGATATTGAAATTGGGCACGATGCATCCAGGGAAAAACCTGGTGCAGATCTCCCGAGATATTCTGGGGTTTTGGCCAGGCACCTTTTTGTCGTGCTTTTACTTGTTCTTCTTCATGATTGGCACATCCACACATACCCGGGAAGTCGGTGATTTCATGACGTCCCAAATATTTCAATACACCCCTATTCGTGTCATCATTCTTATTTTTGTGATTGCCATCGGATGGGGGGTATATCACGGCTTGGAGACCATCGCGAGAACAAGTGAACTGCTCATGCCCCTCGTTATACTGTTTATCGTGATACTCGCCTTCTGTCTTTTGCCACAGGTTAGTACCAGTAAACTGGAGCCCATATCGGATACTGGTGTTGTCTCCATATCGCAAGGAATCCTTGTGAGTATCATATATCCTGTCGGAGAAACCATTCCCATTTTGATGATTCTTCCCCATGTCGCAAACAGTCGCCATCGTATGCGTGACATCGTTATCACAGCAGGTTTCGGTAATTTGATCCTTGCCATTCTTGTTAGCATATCCATGCTCGTACTCGGCCCCTTTCTAACCCAACACAATATATATGCTTCGTTTATTTTGTCTCAAAAGATTAGTATCGGCGGTTTCTTCGAACGAATCGAGGTTATCATGGCTTGCTCATGGCTCATTTCTACCTATTTCAAAGCGATGATCTATTTATACGCTTTTATTGTCGGATGCGCAGAACTCTTCAAACTAAAGGAATTTAAAATGCTCATTCTACCATCAACACTTCTCGTTTATGGAATGGCCAATCTCGTTGCGCCCAGCCTGACATTTATTATCATCACCATCGTTCCGTACTGGGTGGATTGGGACACCACGCTAGGTATCATTCTTCCGGGTATGCTGGTTCTCATAGCGTTAGTGAAATCCCGCAGAACATCCCGTTCACAACCTCAGCCAACTACTGAAGGATAATTCGTAGGGAATTGAGGAAAATTATCCCTCATGGGAAGGAGCGAAAGGAAATGTTGATGAACGAAAAACTTACGATTCGACAGTTCACCTTGCTCACCTTTCTGGTTATGGTTGGAGATATGATCCTGATCTACCCCTCCCTCGTTACCGCAGTAGGCAAGCAGGACGCCTGGTTCTGTTCTCTGATTGGTCTGCCGATCGGTGTTGGCATCATGTGGGTCCTGTACAAGCTACATCGAACACATCCCCAGTTGTCTCTTTTTGAAATCTGTAACCAATTACTTGGGACCTGGGTAGGTTCCATATTATCAGTTGCCTATCTATTTTATTTCGCCATAGGTGCAGCCATATGTGTCCGTGAAGTCGGTGACTTCATGACGACGCAAATATATCTGAAAACTCCCATTCGGGTCATTATTCTGATGATCATTTGTTCCCTGGCTTGGGGACTTATCCATGGTTTTCGTACGATGGGGCTGAGCGCAGAACTATTAACTCCCATCGTTGTGGTGTTTATTCTTTTTCTCTTTTTGGGGCTCCTGCCTCAAGCCAAAAGTGCAAATCTGCAGCCGTATTTCAGTACGCCCTGGATACATCTTGTAGAGTCTAGCATACGCGCAGCGTTCACTTCCTTTGGCGAACTTATCATTCTCTCTGTGTTTCTTCCGTATGTACAAACAGGATTTCATTTCAAAAGGGATTTTCTACTGGCTACCCTCTTTGGGGGAGTACTGTTAAGCCTGTTACTGCTTCTGTCACTTATGGTGATGGGACACACACTTACGCAGCACAGCATCTATATCTCATACGCCCTTTCACAGAAAATTAATATAGGTAATTTCTTTGAACGAATTGAGGCCTTCATGGCTATCGCCTGGTTAATTTCTACCTATTTCAAAAGTCTGTTATATCTATTCGCCTTTGTGTTGGGAACAGCACAATTATTTCGGTTAAAGACATATAAGCCTCTCATTTTGCCTTCGTCCTTGTTATTATTCGCCCTAGGCGTGCTGATCGCTCCAAATGTTATTTTCTATACAGATACGATCATGCCTGCTTGGGTAGACTGGGATATCACTGTCAGCTTCATCATCCCACTGTTCCTCTTACTGGTTTATCGCATTCGTTCCCGTAAGAGTAAACCCATCCCCTCATGAATCGGATAACATCTGAAGCTGACGAACAAATTGTATTATAAAAGGATATACAAAAGGCTGTGTACATGGCAACTTCCATGAACACAGCCTTTATATTAAGGGTACATATATGCTGTGAAAGCAGTATTATATAGCCTTCAAAGCCTCAAGCACAGCCTCGATATGTCCTTTGACCCGAACTTTGGACCAGTCCTTGATCAACTTCCCCTCTTCATCAATCAGAAAAGTGGAGCGAACCATACCCATGTACTCCTTGCCATACATTTTCTTCAGCTGCCATACACCGTATTGCTCGGCTACAACGTGCTCTTCATCCGACAACAAGGCAAACGGCAGTCCATATTTGGCGATAAACTTGTCATGCTGTTTCATCGGATCGGTGCTGATTCCGAGAATGACCGTGTTCAGCCCTTCAAATTCAGCATGTCGATCCCGGAAATCACAAGCCTGTTGTGTACAGGACGAGGTCATATCTTTGGGATAAAAATAAAGCAGCACCCGCTGTCCGCGGTAATCCGAAAGCTTTACTGATTCTCCCGTACTAGACGGAAGCTCAAAATTCGGTGCCAATTCGCCTACTTTTAACGTCATGTCAGTTCCTCCCTAATCTCCCCCATGAATTGCTATAGGGCGTTATTATGAACCTGCTCCGCGATACCGCTTCACGCCAAAATTCCACAAAAGCAAGCCCATGGAGCCAAACACCAATCCCATCACAGGTGTAAGCAGCGCCATGCGATGCATCTCGGACCTTTCCAGGAACAAGGCTGCGGGATAGATGCCCACAAAGGCAAACGGAATGATCCAGGTTAACAGCACCTGAATGGCACGGTTGTAGATCGTTACCGGATAACGCCCATACCCTTGGATGTTATACATCAATGGCAGGATACCTGTTGGCGCGTCCGAATAAAAGGATAGTGAAGTCAACGTAGTATAGATGCCGGCATAGATCATGACTGAGCTGAGTGCCAATATAATTAAGGCAGGGATATGCCACCACTCCAGCACCAGGCCCATCTCTGCTCCGCTAAAGATCATGATGATCAAGCCGATAAACGAGCCCACCAGTGCAGGCGGATCTACATTTTCAAGCAAGATCTGGAACAAATTATGTGCGGGGCGTGTCAGGATACGATCCATCTCACCTTTGACGATGTACCGCTCACTGAATCCCCACAGATTGATAAAACAACTAAAAATGCCATAGGGCACCATAAAATATCCATAAACAAAGAGCACTTCACTCTCACTCCAGCCGCCCAGGTTATCCGTATGACGGAAGACCACAAAGATAAAGATCAGGTTGGTTGCCTGGAACAGCAGATCCGATAGGATCTCCACCCAGAAATCAGCACGGTACGTGAGTCGTGTTTTCATGTAATTTTTCAAATATTCCCAGATCAGACCCATATAGTACATATCTGTTATCCCCCTTGCACGAACAGACGCTTGCGCGCCTTACGCCAGATCAATACCATCGGAAGCAGCAGTACGGCAAACCAGAACACCTGAATACCGAGTACACTCCAGATGGCGGTACCTTCCACTCTTCCAGTGAAGACGGAACCGGGCAGATACGTAATGGCCTGAAAAGGCAATACTTTCATCACCGCGGACATCCAGCCTGGATACAGGCTGATCGGGATGATTAGACCAGAGAACAAATCAACCACGACGCGTTTCATACGCATCATGCCTTCATTGTTTTCCACAAAAAATGCCGCTAGTCCCGTGATCACATTAATCTGGGAATTAATGAGGAAACTGAAGAACAGCATGACGAGAAAGCCAATCCACGCCGATGGCGCCGTAGGCAATTCAACCGGGAACAGCAAAATGGCGATGAACATCCCCGGAATCATGAGCAGCAGGAAGCGGAAAATACCTTCCCCAAGCCCTTGCATCATTTTGACCATAACGTAATTGATCGGCCTGATGAATTGAATCGCAATGGAGCCATCCCGTATATCTGCGGCAATCTCCCGGTCCAGGTTGTTAAAGTAAAACGCACGTGCCATCCAGGATACAGCGATGTAAGTGGTCATCTGCGCTGCCGTGAAGCCGCCGAGTTCACCACTGCTACCGTAAATGGCTTGCCAGGTAAAGTAATACACGCCGATATTCAGCGTATATATCAAAATGCCGGAGTAATAATTCACCCGGTATGCCAGCATCGTTAGAAAACGGATGCGCATAAAATCAATAAATGCACTATTCATCTCAGGATACACCCACCGCTTCTTTCCCTGCTCCCACAATCTCGGGACGCTCGGCGGAACCGGATTGGTAAATACTGCGCACAATCTCATCCGTGTTGATCTCGATAATCTGAATATCGGTAATATCCGCTTGTCCAACGACACGTCCGAGTACATCCGAAACGTTCAGTTCCAGCGGAATCCACACGGATGCGGACAGTTCATTCTCAACCGTCCAACGTACAGGCAACGCAGCAGTCCATTCCTGCATCTGACTGATGTTGTGAGCTGAACCAAACTTGAAGCGGATCTCCCGCTCCTTACCCCACTGGGACTTGAGATGATCCAGACCTCCATCATAAATGATGTTGCCTGCATCAAGCATGATGACCCGGGAACACAGTGCCTCAATGTCCTGCAAATCATGGGTTGTGAGCAGAATGGTCGTTCCATGCTCCTTGTTCATGTCTTTCAAGAAATCCCGAATTTCCGACTTCACCACAATATCCAAACCAATGGTTGGCTCGTCCAGAAAAACAATACTTGGGTTATGCAATAATGCTGCAACTAACTCACAGCGCATACGCTGACCAAGACTGAGCTTCCGTACCGGACGACTTAGCAGATCCTGAAGCTGTAATCGCTCAACCAGTTCATCCAGCCGTTTACGGAAATCGACCTCTCCGACACGATATACTTTGCGCAATAAATGGAAGGATTCGATAACGCCAATATCCCACCACAATTGACTGCGCTGACCAAAAACAACACCAATATTCTGTACAAACTTCTCCCGTTCCTGATACGGAACATAGCCACCAACCGATATTTGCCCTGAAGTAGGCACCAAAATGCCGGTCAACATCTTGATTGTTGTTGATTTACCGGCACCGTTCTCCCCAATATATCCGCATATTTCGCCTTGCGGAATCTGAAATGAAATATCATTTACAGCCAATACCTCTTGGTATTGACGTGCAAACAGGTCCTGGAACGCGCCCTTCAGCCCACCTCGGCTTTTCTGGACGCTAAACGACTTGCGCAAATCTTTGACATCAATCGCCAGCATGATTATACCTCACTTGGATTTTGTTGAAATTGCTTGTAGCCCAAAAAGAAATTATAATGGTATCAGTCAAAATTCAGCAAGCTTTAAAATAGTCTGGAGCCGCGTTCCTCCCCTTATGTTGGGAAAAGACGTGTACGGAAAGCTCCGACTAGATCTTACTTGAATACTCGAACTCGTTTTTTTATTTCATCTCAAATACAAAGGAGAGCTAGCATGACCAGAAAGACGAAGAGAACCATATGGATTTCTCTTGCCGCCTTCGTGTTGATTATTGGAGGAGCAGCGGCATATTATTTCGGTTCTATTCTCAATCAGTTGGACGGTTTGGCAAAAGACGGTGACGAATCACCATTCGCAGGTATCGAGAATGTGGAGAAAGTAAATACTCCTGACCCACCCAAATGGGAAGGTACAGAAACGGTAAATATTCTCGTTATGGGTGTCGATGCGCGCGGATTGAAAAAAGGTGAAGTTCCCCGCTCCGACAGCATGATGGTTGTATCGCTCGACCCACTTACCAAAAAAATCAATCTGTTCTCCATTCTGCGCGACACTTACGTCAATATTGACGGATATGGCAAGGAACGGATCAACACTGCCATCACCCATGGTCCTAATGCAGCGATGCAAGCTGCCGGCGACCTGCTCGGCATTCCTGTACAGTATTATGTGTATACGGATTTCCAGGGATTCATCAAATTGGTGGATGCCGTTGGCGGTGTTGATTTTGATGTGGAGAAAGACATGCACTATACAAGTAAAGCAGACAATAACGAATACGATATTGATCTCAAAAAAGGATATCAGCATCTGGATGGCGAGACAGCGCTCATGTACGTTCGTTTCCGTCATGATGCAATGTCTGATTTCGCTCGGTCCGAGCGTCAGCGTGAATTGCTGAAAGCTGTAACAGCGAAAATGCAGTCAACAACTACCATTGCCAAACTGCCTTCCATACTGGAACAGGTTAATCCTTATGTGGATACAAATCTGACACTCTCCGATATGTGGAAGCTGGGTGGCCTCGGTTACCAGAGCAGCATGAACGGCAGTGAGCAGATTCCGCCAATGAACCTGCTGAAAGAAGAACGTACAGCAGGCGGTGCGCAAGTATTGACGGTTACCAATGAAGAGAAATTGAAGCAGCATATTCAGGATATTATTCACCCGCCTGCTACAACGGATGATAGTACGACCAGTACCGAAGATAAAACAGCCAGTGGTGACGATCAAAAGTCAGAACAACCGGCTCAGTAACCTAAACATGCAGAGGGCAGCCATTACGCTGCCCTCTCGTTGTGCCCGGCTATACTATTATGAGAAAATCATCATATCTTTCTGTGGCTTGTTAATTTATCATATTTTGAATTACGAAAGGAAGTTATCTTATGAAACCATCACGTTCCCGTTCCGAACTTCTATACGCAGAAGCACTTGAGCATATTGTAGGAGGTGTTAACAGCCCTTCACGCTCGTTCAAAGCCGTTGGTGGCGGTGCACCTGTATTTATGAAAAAAGCCCAAGGCGCCCACTTCTGGGATGTCGATGACAACCGTTATATTGATTATCTGGCCGCTTACGGTCCGATTGTTACAGGACATGCCCACCCGCATATTACGCAGGCCATTACGGAAGCAGCAGCTAATGGCGTGCTGTACGGTACCCCGACAGAGCTTGAGATCAAACTTGCCAAAATGCTGAAGGAAGCCATTCCTTCCATGGATAAAGTGCGTTTTGTAAACTCCGGTACGGAGGCGGTCATGACTACGATTCGGGTCGCTCGTGCCTACACCAAACGCAACAAGATCGTAAAATTCGCCGGATGTTACCATGGTCACTCCGATCTGGTGCTTGTCGCTGCCGGTTCAGGCCCGTCCACGCTCGGAATTCCTGACAGCGCGGGAGTTCCAGCCAGTATTGCACAAGAAGTCATTACTGTGCCCTACAATGATCTGGAAGCCCTGAAGGATGCTTTGGAGCGCTGGGGTGATGATGTTGCCGCGGTCATGGTTGAACCGATCGTTGGTAACTTTGGTATGGTTATGCCGGAACCTGGCTTCCTGGAAGGCCTCTGTGCCATGACACGGGCTAACGGCTCACTGGTTATCTATGACGAGGTCATTACGGCTTTCCGTTTCCATTACGGTTCTACTCAGACGTATGCCGGACTCGATAACCATGCAGAGATTGAACCGGATCTGACGGCTCTTGGTAAAATTATTGGTGGTGGCCTGCCAATCGGTGCTTACGGCGGACGCAAACACGTTATGGAGCAGGTTGCTCCGCTCGGCCCTGCTTATCAGGCGGGAACGATGGCTGGTAACCCTGCATCCATCTCGGCTGGTATCGCGTGTCTGGAGGTCCTGCAAGGCGCGGGTGTATATGAAGAGATGGAACGTCTTGCTATCGACCTGACAGCGGGTCTGCAAGCTTCTGCTGACCGTCATGGGATTGCACTGACGATCAACCGAATCCGCGGTGCGTTCTCCACCCATTTCTGTGACCATCCGGTTACGAATTATGATCATGCCCAAGACACGGACGGAGAGCTGTTCGCTTCCTTCTTCCGTCACATGCTGGACCGTGGCATTAACCTGGCTCCATCCAAATATGAGGCCTGGTTCCTGACCACGGCTCATACAGACGAGGATGTTCAGGCTACATTGGAAGCCGCAGAAGCTTCCTTCAAAGCGATGGCTCAGGAATAAATGGAATCATTTCCATCTACAATACAGCGTACAAGCTTGTATTGTAGATGGATAACAATACATGGAAAAGGCGTCCAACAAGTGATCAACTTGTGTGGACGCTTTTTGTTATATACAGACAGTGGTGAGTGGCCAATACGACTAGATAGATGCTGAGTGTAACAACTATATGCGTTTTGTTGTAATGGCCTTGCTGTTATAGCTTTGTCTTTATCTCTGCCTGATCTGAAGTTTCAAAATTTCCTCCCGGATCTTCCTCATCCCTTCCTCAATTCGCTGCTTCGGCACATTGGAGATGTTCAAGCGCAGCATCTGATCCTGATGCACCTGATATGTTCTCTCCGGATAATACCGTTCTGTCGTATCAACGATGACTCCGCGCTTTTGAAGCCGGGACAGCAGAACACGAAGCGGCATATCACCCGCCAAAGGTAAAACGGTATGCTCCCCTCCTGTTCGAGGAGCGTCCATAAACGGAGCAAAGTCTGGATATGAGTCCAGTTGCTCATGCACCGTGTGCATCCGGGCAGCATAGCGGTTACGAATCACTTTCCTGTGATGAGCAAACATTCCACTGTGGACATAGATCTCCAGAGCAGCTTGAGACAGAACGGAAGTGTCGATATCGAGCATTTTTTTGTAAGCCCCAAAAGATTGAATTAGTGGTGAGGGCAGAACAGCTACACCAATGCGCAAGCCTGGAAACAAAATTTTGGAGTAACTCTTCAGATAGATGACCCGACCTTCGGTATCATAGGACCATAGCGGGTCCTGTTTCGTATTGTCCTCCAGATCAGCCAGATAATCGTCCTCTATCAGATAGACATCGTACCGCTGTGCAAGCCGGATCAGTCTCTTCTTGTCAGCAACAGTCAACGATGTGCCAATCGGATTGTGAAAGCGCGGCATGACATAGAAAAACTTAATATCTTCCTCAGCGAACTGACGTTCAAGAGATGCCCAGTCCAGCCCATCCAGGGCACGTCTCACACCGGCAATCGGCACATTTAATCCACTCAGTAGCGAGGGCATATTGTGATAGGTCGGTAGTTCAAGCAATACTTTTCTCTTTCCATTGGGAAAAGGCATTAATGCAAGTACAGCCAGCGCCTGTTGCACACCTGATGTGATAAAGAACTGCTCTGTTCTCGCAAACACCTGATAATCCGCAAACTGCTTCTGCAACAGCAGAATTAGAGAAGGTAATCCCTGATCCGTGCCATACATAAATAACTCTGCCTGCTTCTTCTCCATCGCCAGATCCACACAGTGACGAAAGTCTGCATAAGGGAACACCCTTGGATCAGGGGCAGCCGAAGCGAAGTCCAACGATCCCTGCCAGTCCATATCCTGAGCACCTGTCCCATTCTGTACGGCATAATAACCGGATTGAGGTATGGCGTACACCAAATGACGTTGCTCCAGCCACTCATATGCACGAATTGCTGTACTTACACTGCATTGATATTGTTCTGCTACAACTCGAACTGCTGGCAGTCGAATGCCCTTATCTGCCCACTGGCGACGATCCTGCTGGTGCATCTGTTCCTGAATCCATTGCTTTAACGCTTCGGCAATCACTTCGTATTTTCTCACTGCACCCATCCCTCTCCCACAATTGTACCGTTACAGTTCATCCTTTTATCTATTGTAGCACGATGCACCTGGCAGTATATTGAATAAGGCGCACATGCCTCGAACCTGACATAATTCAGGATATTGAAAAATAAAGAGCTATGACTACTGTATTGGAGGAGCATTCATGAACACAACACACACTCGGGGATACGCTTATATCGCAGCTATACTATACGCGGCTATTATAGGTCTATCTTTTCTATTTGTTAAAATGACCGTCACTGTTGCACATCCCATTGATGTGCTTGCCCATCGATTCGCTCTGTCGCTGATCGTTGTCAGCATTCCTGTCATTTTTGGCTGGATTAAAATCCGACTGAGCCTTCGTGATCTGTGGCGAATCATTCCACTGGGGCTTTTATCTCCCGTCTTATTTTTTGCCTTTCAAGCCTTTGGACTTGTCTCTTCCAACTCATCGGAAGCGGGTATTATTCAGGCCATGGCCCCTGTATTCACACTCGTTCTCGCTTCAGTCTTCCTGAAAGAACGCACATCCACGATGCAGAAGCTGTTCCTGCTACTGTCTGTCGCTGGAGTGGTCTTTATTTTCATAATGCAAGGAAGTGGCATGTCTATAGGTAACCTGAAGGGTATTGCATTATTGCTGCTATCCACGGTCTGTTTTGCAGGGTATGGCGTGCTTGCAAGACCATTAACCCAGAAGTATAAACCAATGGAATTAACCTGGGTCACACTGATGGTTGGCTGTATTGTATTTAACGCCGCTTCCCTGATCCGACATGCGTCCAGCGGCTCCATGATGGACTACATCAACCCGCTTGGAGATACATCCTATCTGGGCGCCCTCGCTTATCTGGCAATCCTCTCCACCATGATCTCTACCCTGCTTGCGAGCTATGCCCTTACTCATCTGGAGGCTTCGCAAATGAGTGTATTCAGCAATCTGTCCACACTCATCTCCATCGTAGGGGGTGCATGGATACTGCATGAACCTGTTAGTGGCTATCACTTTATCGGAGCATTGTTGATCATCACCGGTGTGCTTGGCACCAATATGAGCGGTCGCAAACATAGGTTGGTCACTGGAATCAAGTAAGATTCCCCATATTGAGACAACGGGAGTTGGTTCGCCGGTTCAACGAGTTATACGCTCCCATCCTCCCCGAACCTCGCATTTTGATCGGAGAGCGGCCCGGGAAACGATGTTAGAGGTAAGAGAAGCCATGGGTATTCGTTATTTCAACTGACGGTATGAAGCGCCCCAATCACGTTAACACTGCTGAGGACAGTCTATTGGGAAAAGGGGACCCCTCAGCATGAAACGAACACAGCCTTCTTTTTTACAAGCTATGATGTTGATCATGTTGTCCGTTGGCTTGATCAGCCATGTTCTGATTATTCCTGCCCTTTTGGCTGCGGCCAAAAGGGATTCTTGGATTTCCGTCCTGCTATCAGCCGGACCATTTCTGATATTTGCGCTAATGCTCGCCTATGTCTCTCGTTTCCTACAGCATCAAACCCTGCATGATTGGTTAACCTCCCGTCTCGGGAAGCCCCTTGGCATGTTATTTCGAGTTGGTAACAGTCTCTTTTTTCTAAGCGTAATCTTTTTCACACTGCATGATACCACGGCTTGGGCTAAAACGAACTATCTGACCGAAACGCCCGTGTTGGTAACCAGTATTGCCCTGATGTCTCTCTGTGCCTACGCTGCGTATAAAGGTATTCGCTCGCTGGCCTTTACCGCAGGGTTAGTCCTGCCACTAGTTGTCTTGTTAGGTTTCTATGTTGCTATCGTAAATACCCAATACAAGGACTACAGTCGTCTGTTGCCCGTTCTTGAACATGGATGGCATCCTATTCTTAATGGCATGGTCTACAGTCTTGCAGGCATGTTTGAACTGCTGTTCATCTGGTACATCCAGCCTCATCTCACCAAACGTATACGTGTATGGCAGTATCTGATGCTCGCACTCATTCTTGTAGGACTGACTGTCGGCCCACTCATTGGGGCGATTGTGGAATTCGATCCTTTTGAGGCTGCCAAAATGAGATATCCCGCCTTTGAAGAATGGCGAATTGCCTCCTTGGGCAAATACATCGCCCAGACCGACTTCTTTTCCATTTACCAGTGGCTCGCAGGCTCGTTCACCCGGATTAGTCTCGCCATGTATATTGTAGTAGAAATATGGAATATTAAGAGCTCTACCAGAAGGCTTATCAGTTGTATCTCGTTAGGTGTCTTCTTTATTCTAACCATGTTGTATCCTCTGGATGATATGACCTTCGAAAAGCTTCTGGTCGAATACATATTTCCGTTCAATCTCGTGTATCTGAGCGGACTTGCGATTATCGCAACGACGGTTGCCTTTATCCATTCACGCCATCAGAGGAGGAATCATCATGGAGCATCAAGCGATTGACACCACGTCCCATGAGACACTGCTTGCCTCTTTGAAAGAGCAGTTCAATCCATGTGCAGATGTCGTTATTCAGACCTTTCCTGTCAAAGATGAATCTGATCAGCCCGTAATTCTGCTTTATTGCGACGGTCTCGTCGACGGTAAACAAATTAACCAATTTATTATTCCCCGTCTGGAACAGCACTCCCTGATCATTGAGGAATCACATCCTAAAGAACTGGGATTAACCTTGAACCCGTTGGATGACCTCACAGATACTAACAAGCTCAATATGTTGATATTTAGTGGACAACTAGTGATCGTTTTTGGTAATGGTGTGCAGTCCTGCAGTGTGGATATTGCTGATATCCCGGGACGCAGTCCAGAAGAATCAGCCATTGAAACATCAGTTAAAGGCCCGCGCGATGGATTCACCGAAGAACTCACTACCAACGTGGCCCTTATACGCAAACGAATGAAAACATCTTCGATGTGTTATGAGAAATATGTCAAAGGCGGTCGTACCCAGACGGCCATTGGACTTCTATATGTAAAAGATATTATCAATCCAGACATTCTGAAAGAAGCTCGGCACAATCTGGATCAGATTGAGATTGACGGCATCCTGGGCACCTCAATCATGGAACGAGCTGTCATGGGAGGGATTCGGAGTATCTTTCCACTTACAGATAATACCGAGCGTCCTGATTTTGTCGTTGATTCCCTGTTAAACGGTCGTTTTGCTGTTTTGATCGAAGGTTCTCCTGTAGCGGTCATCGCACCAACTACACTTTTCAATCAATTGAAGTCTCCGGAGGACGAAAGTACACCCTTTTTTATCGTTACTTTTGAACGGATATTACGTATTTCAGGACTGCTGATCGCCTGTTTCTTCCCAGGATTTTATATTGGCCTGACCAGCTTCAATGTGGAACAGATTCCCCTGCCTCTTCTGGCAACGATTGCTGGCACTCGAATGGGCCTACCCATGCCGGTGACGTTGGAAGCGTTCCTGATGATTTTTATGTTCGAGCTATTCAACGAAGCAGGGCGTAGGTTGCCACGTGCGTTGGGGCAGACGGTTAGCGTTGTTGGCGGGCTTATTATTGGAGATGCTGCCATTAGAGCCGGGATTACGTCCCCTACGATTATTGTCACGGTTGCGATCTCGGTCATCTCTAGCTATATTCTCGTGAACACTGTGCTAAGCGGGGCTACTGCCCATATCCGGATCGGTATGTTACTCATCTCTTCCATTCTTGGATTATTCGGTTTCATGATCGGACTATTGGCCCTGTTGGTGCATCTCGTATCCTTGGAATGTTATGGCGTATCCTATCTGTCACCTGTATCTCCCTACATTCCCGGAGACTTCACTCAGGCCGTATCCATGCCACCTTCCATGAAAAGAACCAAGCGCCCAGAAGCACTTCATACACAGGATTCTACTCGCCGGAGGAAACGTCCGTGAAACGATGGGTATCCATAAGCGGCCTTCTTATAAGCTGCTTGATCCTGCTAACCGGGTGCTGGGATTCCAAAGAGGTGCAAAGTATAAACTTCATTACGGCGATAGGAATTGACTATGTAGACAACCAGTATATTGCTTATGCCCAACTGATTGACTTCTCCAGTATTGCAAAACAGGAAACGCCAACTTCCCGGGAGACTAGGGATATCTGGACTGGACGGGGCGAGGGTACAACACTGAGTATGGCTATTAACGACTTGTATGAAACGTCACAGCAGCAAACGCTCTGGACTCATGTTAAAGCTATTGTTTTATCCAAAAAAGTGCTGGACGGTCGACTGGAGGATGTCTTTAATACACTTCTTCATTCAGGCCAATTAAGATATACACCCTGGATCTATGCTACAGAGCATAACATCCCGGATATACTCTCTCCCTCTGCATTATTGAATCAATCCGCCCAGACCATTGAATTATTTGAGCCCATGAGACTATACAAACAGCATTCTGGTTACGAACCTATCCGGCTCCATCAGCTTCTCGATGGATTACGGGAACCCGCTTCCGTCGTTCTTTTACCCTCAGTGTCGACGAGGAACGAGACTTGGTTCAACGGCGATAAAACGCCACCCCTTGTTAGAATGGATGGATTTTATGTCATTTCCAAAGGCACAAGTCAAGGTAGAGTTGCAGGAGCAGACGCAGATGGTACACGATACGTAAATTATGAGCGGGTACATCAGTACCCACTATATGTATATGGGAATGGTGGAAAAACTCCTGATTTAACCTTGTTGCTTCATCATCCCAAGACAAAAATCAAGGCGAAGAAGCAAGGTGATGGCATCACCTTTGATCTGGTTACCACGGTCAAAAGCGCCATCACCGAAGATCATGGGGCTCCTCGGTCTCCAGATGCCATGGAACAAGAAGCCGAGAAACAGATCGAATCCCAAATCCGAGATACGTTCGAAAAAACCAAGGAACGCAAGATCGATTCATACGGTCTTGTGGAACACTTATATCGTCACAACCTTCCCTTATGGAAACAGGAAGTCTATAACCGGGCGGATCCACTCCAACGTTTTAAGCTTGGAAAAGTGGAGGTTCACGTGGATATCCTGAATGCGAGCACGTATAAATACAGCGAATAAATGAAGAAATAGAAGCCCCGTACCTGCATTGAATGCAAGGTTACGGGGCTTCTTACCATCTCCAGCCATGCTGTCGATTGGGAAAGTTATCCTAATGGATACGCCATGACACTCATCAAAGCCAATTCAGGCTGGGTCGTGTCCAAACGACTGTACTGGACGATAATGGGGATATTGCTCGAAACCGTAATCGCATAAGGCACGCCCGGCGGAATAGACTGCTCCCCGGTTCGTAGCGATGCAGTGCGAATATGCTTCGTTCTTCTTGCTGGCACTTCAGCGACAATACCTTCAAGTGGTTCTCTGTCTTCAAAATAAATCGTGATATGCAGTTCCGCATCCGTGGCACTGGTGTTCAGTACACAGATGCTCTCATGACTCTCCAATGTGCCCCGGCTCTCCGGGGGAATGTAACCATCCGGAATGACCCAGTAGGTGTGACCTGTAGCTGCTGAAACATTCTTACGGGCAGATGTGCCTGATTCTGTCTGGTCAGGTGTCATTGAAATACATCCTCCTTTTTTGCGAGTGCAATATAGGTTAAAAATGCGTGGGCTCGCGGGGCAGTCGCTTCGAAGGGCGGATCGGGCTACAGGCCGCTGTTGGCTCGGGATTTCTTCGGCTCATTCGCGGGGGCAACTCTTAAAACCCGTGGGCTCGCGGGGCAGCCGCTTTGGCGGACGGATCGGGCTGTGGGCCACTGTTGGCTCGGGATTTCTATTCATTTCCCCTCAGCAGGGGAAATCCCGCTCCAAAGGCGGACGCTTCGCTCCCTCTACCCGATTCCGCCCTCCTCCGCTGCTACGCTCGCTGTTTTTTAAAAGATTATTGCCTTCGCTCTTCGCTGGGCAACTTTTGCTGGCTCGTTACTTCGTTTAACTCGCTACGCTTAAATACAGACGCACAGGACTTAAAATCCTGCGGTAAGTTATCTACTAGAACAGTAAAAACAAGTCCTCTACAACTGCTACGATTACTCACCTACCGCAGATACATCTGCAACGGTTGCAATTGCAACTCGCGGATGGCTTCTGCCACCTGCTGGGCAAGGCGGCGGGCGCCTCGTTCCTGAAAATGCGTGTTATCCTCCACGCCTGAGGGGAAGTTCACATACTCGCCTGGCAGCACCCACATAAAGTCGTCCTTAGTGCCTTCAACACCCGCTTGCTCGAACAGAAGACGGCTGCGCTCAGCCAGATCGATCAGCGGAACATCTTCCTCTTCCGCCAGCTCACGCACGGCGATGATATAATCGCCGTGCGTATCGGTCAATGTGCCATCATCCGCAAAATAGCGACGATGCACCGGGGTGATGAGCACCGGACGAGCCTTGGCTTCGCGTGCAGCATCGATATACTTTTTCAAATATTCCTTATATGTTGTGAATGGGTCCGTCCCACGTTCAGGGTCCGGCTTCTCATCGTTATGTCCAAATTGAATAAACAGAAAATCTTCAGGCTTGATTCGCTCCAGAATGGCGCTTAATCTGCCTTCATTAATAAAGCTGCGGGAACTTCGCCCTGACTGGGCGTGATTATCCACTGCCACATCATGTTTGAACTGTGCAGGCAACAGCTGGCCCCAACCACAATATGGATATCCACTTTCCGGCTGATCCGTTACGGTTGAATCCCCGGCAAGAAATACGGTCATGGTCTGATCCGCAAGAGTAATCTCCAAAGCATTAATTCTCGGTGCAGGACCGGAGAATGACAGACGAAGTCTGCCGCCGCGAACAACCACCGAGAATCTAACCTCTGCGTATTGTCCGGGAAGTGTGCGAATGGTTGGCAGCACAAGCCTGCCTTCACCAGCTTTCACGCGGGTCACTGTCTCAGCCATTTCATCCCCTGCAACGAGTAATACTTGGTAGGTTCCATCGGGAACATCAATGATGAACGATGCTTTGAGCGGAATACAGAAGCCTGAACGCAATCGGGCAGACATGGTTGTCTGCCCCGGATGGTTATGATGTTGTTTCGTGGGATCCGACACATCGTCATCACGAATGCGTTGTTTCTCATATACCAGAGATCCTGCCTCGAATCCGTACCCTCCGCGTTCCTCATATGCGGTTGTTGCAGTTACTTTCAGATAATCCCCTGTCTCATCTGCTCTTCCCGAGTCTGGTCCAAAGTTAAACTTCCAGCTGGTCACGGACACTGCCTGGCCCTCTGCCGCTGCCTCCATGGCAACGGCCTGACTACCCTGAGCTTTATTCAAAAGCGATAACCTCCTTGGTTAACTTTCGTAAACGTTCATTCGGGCGAAGATACGAAGATACAGTAATCTGGCTTATCCTTTCAATCCGCTGGTGCTCATCCCTTGAACAATTTGTTTCTGGAAGATGAAGAACACAGCTACAACCGGAACCAGACTGACGATGGACATGGCGAACATTGCGCCCCAGTTGGAAGCAGATTCGCTATCGAGGAACATTTTCAGCGCCATCGACACGGTGTATTTATCAGGCGAGTTTAGGTACAATACCGGACCGAGCAGATCCTCCCATCTCCAGTAGAAGGAGAAGATGGCTGCAGTCGCCAGAGAAGACTTGATCAGCGGCATAATAATCTGGATATACAGTCTGAATTTGTTACATCCATCGATGGTTGCAGCCTCATCCAGCTCCTTCGGAATCGTTCGAATGAACTGTACCATCAGGAAGATGAAAAACGGCATTCCGAAGAATGTAGGTACAACGATTGGCAAGATAGTATTCAGCCAGCCGAGCTTCGTGAAAATGATGTACTGAGGAACCAATACCACGTCATGTGGCAACATCAGTGTTAACATCATCAAGGAAAACCAGAACGTGCGTCCCTTGAAATTCAGTCTGGCAAAACCGAAAGCAATCAGCGATGACGATATTACGGCACCGATAGTGGAAATAACCACGATTACAAGTGAGTTGGTGATGTAATCCATAAACGGTCTTCCAGCTGTGCCTTTCCAGCCATCCACATAGTTACTCCAGATCCACTCCGCAGGAAACAGGGTATCCGCTGTGACAAAGATCGTACGGCTTTCCTTGAATGAACTGAATAGCATCCATAGGACGGGATAGAGCATCAGGAGGGCAAGAGCTGCAACGAACAGGTGATAAATAGGCCATTTCACATTTCTCCAAACCATCGTTACTTCCCTCCTTCAGATTCGTAAAACACCCAGTACTTGGATGTTAAGAATACTGCTACTGTAAGTCCACCAATCATAAGAAGCATGATCCAGGCCATTGCCGAAGCATAACCCATGTTGTTAAACATAAACGCCTGACGGAACAGATACAGGGAGTACAACATCGTACCGTCCATTGGACCGCCTTCGCCTTTGGAGATAATATAGGCAGGTACAAACGTCATGAATGCTCCAATCGTCTGCATAATCATATTGAACAGAACGATCGGGCTAAGCAGTGGCAAGGTGATGCTGAAAAATTTCCGTATAGGATTCGCGCCATCCACACCTGCTGCCTCGTACATCTCAGTAGGGATATTTTTGAGACCAGCTAGGAAGATCAACATGGATGAACCAAACTGCCACACAGACAGTGAGATGAGCATAACCAGGGACGCATTCGGGTCACCAAACCAGCTTATAGGCCCGATCCCGATTGCCGTTAGAGCACTGTTGATAACACCCTCATTACTGAAGAGGTTACGCCACATAATGGATACGGCCACACTACCACCGATAATGGATGGCAGGTAATACAGCGTCCGGTACGTTCCAATCATACGAGAGCCAGTGTTTAGGACCATCGCTACGAAGAGGGCAAAGATCAACCTTAACGGTACCCCAATGAATACATACAGAAACGTCACTTTGACCGAGTTCCAATATTTCGGGTCATCAAAAAACATTTTGGTGTAGTTATCAAGCCCAATCCACCGCGGAGAAGTGAATAAGTTATAACTCGTGAACGACATATATAAGGACACAAACATGGGGATGAGTGTGAAGCCCAGGAATCCAATAATAAACGGGCTTATGAACGCATATCCAGTTAAGTTTCTACGTAACGACGAATACTGCCTCAATGGAACGAACCTCCTTCATGGATCAGCTTGCTCCCTCATCCTGGCTTCGGTCATCTGGACGGGGAAAGGCCCTCGCATTTGCGAGTAGCCCCATTCCCGACCATCCCTGAAGTGGGACGAGCAAGCCATCATTCAACTGTTATTTATTGTTCGCAAGTACAGATTCGGCGTTCTTGCGGAATGTCTCTGCTGCTTGTTCAGGTGTAATTTTGCCAAAGTTCAACTCTTCAACCACATCTGCCAGAGCAGAGATTACTTCAGGTGAACCAACTGGTGGTGGAGAACTCATTGGTGAAGCCTTAGGCTCCATGGCTGCTACGAATTCAAAGACCTGTTTTGTTGCGTCACTCAGCTCAGGTGCGATAGCTTCTTTGATTGCTCCTGAGATTGGCACACCGCGCTCACCTTTGATCAGTTTGTTGGCTTCCACATCATTCACCCAGAAATCAATGAATTTAGCCGCTTCTTCCTTCACTTTGGAGTTGGACGTCACACCCCAGTACATACTTGGCTGCATATATAGTCCTTTTTCCATATCTGGTCCTGGCATTGGAGCGATTTCGAGTTGACGGTTCGCTACCTGTTGTAAGGCTACGAACTGGTTGGACCATTGCCACACGCCAATTCCTTTTTCCTTCACGAGATCTGATTCCTCAATAATGCCTTTGGTTTGGTTGGCTACATCCGGCGTAGGTGCTGCACCTTGCTCGATCATGCGGCGCATAAGTCCGAAGAACTCCACAAACAATTGGTCATCATCATAACCAAGACCTGTTCCTTCCGCATTGTAAAGCGACAATCCTTTGGTACGCAGGAAGTAGTGGAAGAAAATATCCGGAGCTATCCCTCCATCCAAATACAGACCTTTCTCTGCGGTTTGTTTACCCAGTGCTTCGTACGATTCCCAAGTCATATTGTCCGGGATTGCATCCACGCCTGCTTTTTTAAGCAATGCCGGATCATATTGGAAGCCCAGAACGTTAACACCGGCAGGTACACCGTATTGTTTACCGTTAATTACACCTGTGCTGATAACATTCTCGGACACATCGTCCACTTTGATCTGGTTGCCCAAGTAAGGCGCTAGATCCTCAAGCTGACCATTCTGGGCATATTGGCTGATGTAGGAAATATCCATCTGAACGATGTCAGGCAACTGATTTGCCGCTGCTTGTGGTGCGAGCTTTTTCCAGTAGTCATCAAATGAAGCATATTCCACGTCGATTTTGACATTCGGGTTTTTCGTTTTGTACAGGTCGATGACCTTCTGTGTATATTCATGCCTTGCATCCGAGCCCCACCAAGCGATCCGCAGGGTAACTGAGTCATCTCCAGATGCTCCTTCAGTTCCTCCACCTGAGCTACATGCCGCTGTAAACACGAGCAAAGCAGCCATCATCAGGAATATTGCCTTTTTCACCATGCCAATCTCCCCTTTTATGTTGATATGGTTGTATGAAAGAGTTATCTTCTCGTTTCTGATAACGCTTTCACAAACTTGTTAATGTCATTTTCGCAAATGTACGACCATAGTTGAATACACAAAACCGTCTTGTTGGTTCAAAAAACAGAGGAGGACAACAGTCCCCTCTCGGCGCTGTTCGTCCTCCCCAGACATGAATCACAAGATTGGTATCCCATTGTTATATGCCGATCCTGCGGAATTCAGTAGGTGTCATCCCGGTCCACTTTTTGAACACCTGACTGAAATATTGTGAATTCCCGCCGAATCCGAACAATTCAGCAAGCTCAAATACTTTCACATCCCCGCCTCTGCGAATATGGTCACATGCGCGTTCAATGCGCAGGCGATTCACGTAATTGGAGAAATTCTCTCCTGTGACTTTTTTGAAAATCTTGCCCAGGTAATCGGGATTCATATACAACATCTGATGGGCAACTCCATTGAGAGAGAGATCCGCCTCTCCATAATGACGATCCACGATATCCATCATCTTCTCCACGGCAGAAGACTGGCGACTGATATGGTTTTTGTAATAACCGGAAGTTAATCGGGCTGCACTGCTTGAAACAAAAGACTTCAAACCAGATAACGTATCGATATGCGGCAGTTCTGCCATACGCTGGGTGAATTCCGTTGCCTCCTCAGGCGGACAGACATGAACCATAGCTGAGTACAGCTGCACTACGTAAGAGCGGGTCACTTCAATTTCCAGCTGCTGACGAGATAATAGATCAAACAGACGCTCCACCTCTACCGCTGTTTCCTCGGTATTACCCGATTTGATCAACTGACACAGTTGCTCCGCATCCTGTTCTACATGTACGCCGTCGCATTCTCCCGCCAGTACCAGATCATTCTTCGTAATCAGCTTGCCTTCACCGATAAAGAAGCGATGGTTCAGATACTGCAACGCCTCACGAAACAACCGCCGCGACTGAATCATTCGATCTGCTTCACTCAGCGCAGCGGTTACTTCCAGTTTATATAGTCTGGTGAATGCAGCCCGAACCTCTTCAATACTTTCTTTCAGTCCAGCCGGATCAGCTGAATCCGCGAGCAGAATGAGGAGTTTGCCTTCAATGGTTGTGCTTAACAGGACATGTGGGAGCAGGTCACTGGCAATGTTTTTGATCGCAAATAAGTGACTGTAATCATGTTCATCTACAATTCGGAACAGCAGTAACCGAACTGCGTTCTCTTCAAGCTCCAGATCAAACAGCTCCTGATAATACTCCAGATCAACCGGCCCATAGGTGCGGTTGGTCATGAACTCCAGCAGAAATTGCTCCTTCACATGTGGAAGGACTCGCTGCAATCGCTGTTTCATCTCACCGGCAACATGCTCCTTCACCTGGGCATCCTGATGTTCCTGCAACAGTTCAGTTAACGCATCATGGATCTGATTCTCGTTGCAGGGCTTGAGCAAATAATGCTTCACACCATATTGCATCGCTCTGCGGGCATATTCGAACTCCTTGTAGCCGGATAACATAATGAATCGTACTCCCGGATATGCTTCAGATGCCTTCTCTATGAGTCCGAGACCATCCAGACCTGGCATGGAAATATCCGTAATAATAATATCCGGTCTCGACTGCCCAATTTTGTCCAATGCTTCGATCCCGTTCCTCGCCGTACCCACCAATTCCGTTCCTGCCGCGGCCCAATCGACCACTTGGGAAATCCCCTCCAGAATGACACGTTCATCATCTACGAGCATCACTTTGTACATCGTCATCGTCCTCTCTGATCCAAGGTATGCTGATCGATACTACAGTTCCTGATCCGGGCTTGCTGCTCATCGCCATTCCACCTTCATCGCCGAAGGTCAGTCTGATTCGTTCCTCGATGTTAGATAACCCAATGCCCTGTCCTCTTGTCTGAATACGTCCTTCGTGTAGTTGTTCCAGGAATTCCGGTGTCATCCCCGGACCGTCGTCCTCAACTTCAATAATCACCTTATCTCCCTCTGCTCTCGCCCGGATTCGAATCCGGCAAGGGTCAATACTTGGTTCGAGTGCATAATGTATGGCGTTCTCCACCAACGGCTGTAATGTTAACTTCGGTATCCGCGCCGTTCCTACCTCTGGGGCAATCTTCATATCGAAGTCCAGTCTTTCCTCAAAACGCGTGCGCTGAATCGTCACGTAACTGCGGACAATGTCCAGCTCTCTTTCCAGCGTGATCCACTTCTCGGACATATTCACAGAGCTACGCAGCAGAAATCCGAGAGCCTCAACCATTTCCGAGATCTGTCGTTGCTTCTGTACTTTAGCCAGCCAGTTAATCGATTCCAGCGTGTTGTATAAAAAATGTGGATTAATCTGCGCCTGAAGCGCTTTCAACTCCGTCTCACGAATCACCAGTTGCTTCGCATAATTCTCATCAATCAATTCACGTATCCGTTGAAGCATCATCTTGAATGTGCGATGCAGCAGTCCAACCTCATTCTGTGGAGATATTGGAACATTGCCAAGGGCTGCCTCCTCCAGCTTATCCAGATCACCTTTCTCGATATTACGCATCTTTTTGATCAACTGCGCAATCGGATGGGTAATACTGCGAGAGAATCTCGCTCCAATGATAAGCGCCGCCAGAAAGATCATGATGAAGATCACTGTGACCAACTGTTTGACAAACTGGATCTTTTTAAACATCTGGTCAAACGGGGTTGTGTACAAATAGGTCCAATCCGTATAGGAAGAATGAGCACGAGCTACAAAGTGTCTCCCCTGCTCCAACATGGCAATTCCATAGGGCTGGGTGCGCTTCAATTCAGACTCAATCTCAGCTTCACTGACCGACGATTCTGTTGGATAGATCACTTCTTTTCCATCCGTAATGAGTAATTGGGAGTCCTCAGCCGGTTCTTGCATCTGGTCCTGTACAATTCGGTCCAGCCGTACGCGGATGATCAGTGTGCCGAGGTCCTCCAATGTAAATGCTCCGCCAATAAAGGATTTCACCTGTCGGACCGACAAGAGTCGGGACTGTTTATCCCCACTGGTATGCCATGCATTGGAGCCCGAGTATTGCTGTCCCAGTGCAACCAGTTCCTTTTGCTTCGACTCCGAAATTCCCTCCCGATTGCCTGCGGCCATAACGTTATTATCATTATCGATAAATAGCATGGAATAGACGTATTTTTCAGAACCGGCATAAGCGACTAACCTGTTGGTAATTTTTTTACGTAATCCATTTTTCTCGTAACCCGTCTCGGCCTTTTCAAGTTGAAGCAAATATTGTTGAAGCGGCTCGTCTGACATCACCTTGAAGGAGAGATTGGAAACTTCACGTAGTTGATTCTCAATACCTACTGAAGACATATTGAGGACCTGCGAGGATTTCTCATAGATCTGGCGGTCATAGATACTGAACACATATCGGAGTACGGACGCATAAAACGTAAAGCTGATCAACATCAAAAGTCCGATGAGAAGAATCGTTTTGTGATGAATCGGTAGTGTTGTGAAAGCGTTCTTAATTTTGTTCATCCTAAGCGCTCCTTTGGCTTGCGAGGGGTGCCTGTCATACTATGCATTAGTGGTTTTATTGTAAGTTATTTTCATATTTACACATCCATTGGTCATCTGACAAGATATATTTATGCAACATTTTAGGTCATTAGAGAAGGTATACATCTGTGTCAGCAACTCAAAAAGAACACAAAACAGCCAGAATACCTTGAACAGATCAAGGTATTCTGGCTGTTGAATAACATCATGTTAAAGCATGAACTACAATTTACGGATTCACAAAAACAGTTTTCAGCTTCGCTACATATTGCACATCAAAGCCAAGACCTTCAGCCACCATGGCAAGTGGTACATATGTTTTGGACTCTTTGCCTACCTTATTCAGGAATGCAGGTGTATCCACAGTAACCGATGCTCCATTTACCTTCACAGCATTGGCACCAATCTTCACAGCAACTTTCCGGTCTCCATATGTAATGGTTGCGGTTGAAGTTTTGTTATCCCACACTGTAGTAGCACCAACCGCATTCACGATGTCTTGAATCGCCACAAAGTTTTTGCCGTTACGGATAATCGGTTTGTACGGTGTATTTAATGTTTTGCCACTCACAATAATGTTCATCGGCTCACCTGTCGCAGGTGTAGTCAGCTTGGTGTAGTCGCCCCAGATCGTTTTGGCAAATACTTCGGCAATGGCCGCATATCCAAATTGGTTCGGGTGGAAATCACGATCTTTGATCATATGTGTCATCGTGCCTTCACCACCAACAAACTCCTTGGCCACGTGTGCGACTTTGACATCGGTACCCTGAGCAGTGAATTGTGCTGCAATGCCATCAATGGTCTGTGTGAAACCTTGGGATGCCTCCATCAGTTTGGCATAAAGTGCCTTGCCTGCTACTTCTGGCATCGGTTGATACTGGTCGGCGATGACAATTGTAGCTGTCGGATTAATTTCATGGATATCATTAATCGTTGCACTTACATTGGCTGTATATGTTGCGAGTAATTCTTTTACCTCGGCTTGCAGATCCTGATCACTCAGTTTGTCTGCTGTACCGAGAAGCTCAGATACATCATTTCCCCCAATGGTAATTGCAACCAGATTGGCCTGTGCTACACTCTCACGGATTGCAGCAGTATTGGCTCCGATCTGTCCCGCTCTTGGATCAGGAAGACTTGGTTGAATGGCTTCAGAAGTCAGCGTTTTGCCATCCTTAATTGCAGTAGTGAAGTTTTTCAGACCACTGGTTTTCAATCCGGCAATCCCGTAGTTGTCCACCTGTGTACGTCCATGCAGCAAACCTTGCTCATGCAAACGTTCTACATAACCATAAGGCAATTCTTTTGTGTTGGGCTCATAACCTACCGTTATGGAATCTCCCAATGTGACGATGCGGAACTCCTTAGTTACGGCTACTGCATCTTTCTTCGCTGTCAGCGAAGTCTTGTTTGTACCCGCTGGCAATACACCGGTTTTGGTGTCAGCCGCGTGTGCAGGCAATGCAGATGATGTAAAGAGCAGCATTCCTGCCAACATGCTTACCGTTAAACCGGCAGCTGTATTTTCCCATATACGTTTACGCTTCATTCAGGTAACACTCCTTCTCGCAAATCTATAATTACACTAAATATACGTGTTCAAAAAGGTCGGTTTTCAGTACCGAGAAGATGGGATGAAGCTAGAAATGGAGTAGCGGAGCGTAGGAAAACTACGTGAGCAACGGACATTTCGGCTGAGTTCCATATTCGATGCTGATGATGCCGTTAGGCATCCTTCGTAATCAAAAGCGGACTTTTTGAACAACCTCACTAATATATAGTACATCGGTCATTCCAATGACATAGGTTGGTGTTACTCTATTCTATCATTTTAGAGTAGGCGTTGTCCTCTCTACTGAGAGCACACATGAAATAACAGACTCCCTAAAGGGGAGCCTGTTACTGGTTAAGCTCAGCTATGACGTTCAGTGATTAGTTAAGATTGCGGCTTATTCGAGTCTTCAGCAATCGAATGACCCTTGTCACTCTCCGGTTTGTTCCCGGTAGCTCGCTCCAGATACCGATCATAACGATCATCCACTTCGCGTGCCATCTTCCGGTACTTTAACGTTTCCTCGACAATTGGATCACGTTCTGTCTGGATTCGCACTTCATATTTGGGAGGAATCAGCTGGCGTTCACGCTGATTGGTGTCGCCGGACTCTTCCATGTCCCCTTCCGTCAGCATATCACTGAGCCGTCGTTCCAGTTCTTTGGATTCATCCATTGTTTTCGCTCCTTATAATGAATTTCACTCCAACCCAGTAGCCTTCGCTTCCTTCAGCACATCCGTCAGTGCATCATGGATTTTGCCATTGCTAGCAACAACATGGTTTACAGACAGTTGGTAAGGCGTTCCGATGGTATCGGTCACCTTTCCACCAGATTCTTCAACCAGCAGCGCACCTGCGGCAATATCCCACGGTTTCAACCCAACTTCGGTGTAGGCGCTGAGACGTCCTGCGGCAACATATGCCAGATGGAGGGCTGCAGATCCGCCTGCACGCAAGTTACGAACTTGCGGAGCAAGCGCCTGCACAGCGGCCATATTCAGTGGCAACGCAAAGGTTGTGTCTGCCGGGAATCCAACCGCAATCAGGCTTTGAGCCAGTTCCTGTTCACCAGATACAAGCATCCGGTTTCCGTGAACATATGCTCCTTTCCCTTTTTCCGCAACAAACATTTCATCACGGGAAGGGTCGTAGATCACGCCGACAATGACTTCACCATTGTGAGCCAATGCGATGGACACCGAATAAAACGGGAATCCGTGTACATAGTTCGTCGTTCCATCCACCGGATCAACAATCCACAGGAACTCTTCTTCCTCGGCCTCTTTCAGTGCTTTTGCCGAAGCTTCCGGTCCCGGTTCGACGCCCTCTTCACCCAGAATGGCATGGTGGGGAAAATGCGTAAGAATCAGGCGGCGGATCATCTGCTCCGCTCCTTTATCCACTTCGGTCACCAAATCTTGGGGTGAATATTTGGTGCCAAGTTCAGCTACCGTCCCAAGACGGCTTTTGATCCATTCGCCAGCTTTGGAAGCTGCATTAATGGCAACGGCAGTATAGCTTTTGCTTGTCACGACATAAGGTGTCTTTTCCTTCTCATTCAAAGCGTTCACTCTACTTTCTATATCAATCTACGAAAAGTTGAAATACTTGTTAAAAGTATACGCCCCACAGGTCATAAAGTTTCTCGTTGCCCAGGCCCCTTTTGGCACTACGGATGAATGATGACGGTAGACTCGTCCACCCACTCCACACCCTCTTCGTGATAGAATGCCAGCTTCTGCATCAGTTGCACAAGAGCCTCATCCTTGCGTTTGGCCTCAATCATCACGTCAAGTCTTGGGGTGTCTGCTGCGATATGACGCAAGAAATCGAGCACAGGCTCTACCTCCACACCATCGGCATGACCTCGCAGATCCTTCTCACTCTTTGGACTGGAGACATGGATTTTGGGTGGCAATGGTTGATCAGCCGGTGAATCTGCCTGGGCAAGCGGCGACTGCCAGGTCTTTAGAATATCAGGCCACAGATCCCATGCCTGTTCTCCTTCGTTGTTCACCCAATGGTGATGGATATCCAGTACCATGGGCAATCCCAAGCGCTGGCACACGGCAAGTGTCTCAGGCGCATTGAACGTTTTGTCATCATTTTCGAGTGTGAGCCGCTCCTGAATGTCCCGATCCAGCTTCAAAAAGTTTTCTTCAAAACGAAGCGCCGCCGAAGGCTTGTCCCCGTATGCACCACCAATATGTATATTGTTCTTGGCAGTGGCATTCAGACCCATGGCATCCAGCATCCGAACATGATGACGAAGGTCGCGAATCGAGTTGCGCAGAACTTGCTCGCGGGGGGTACTAAGTACGGTAAAATGATCCGGGTGAAAGGACACACGCATATGATTTTCCTTCACAAAATCACCAATGGCTGCAAAGTCCTGCTTCAGTGCCGGGAACGGGTCCCAGTCATTCAGGTCTTCGTGTGTTGCCAGTGGAATCAATTTGGAAGAGAAGCGATATACATGAATATGGCTACCCTTGTTGTGCCTGAGCAAACGTAATGTATTGTGCAGGTTCTCGGCTGCAATCCGTTCGAGCTTGCGGATTGCTGCTTCCCTGTCATCGATTTTGTTAAAACTCGACATGGTCATGGTCCGGGAAGGCGAGGCGTTCTCTATAAGCACGGACATTGCCACGTAACCAAAGCGTACGAGCATGAATCTCTTCCTCTCTATTAGGGCGGAGAACCCGCACGGCATATTCAGCCGTCAGGATGTACCGTCACTGTATATAACCAAGTTTTACCCTAAAAGAGTGACCATAATCGTATTCTGGCAAATCCGTCCTTCCGACCCGCACTTACAAGTCAACAACTACTCCTGTGCTTGCTCTCCAAAGAACATCTCATCCGCAAGGGCAGTCTGGATGCGTGATTCTTCCTCAGTCAATTTGCGGATGAGTTGCATCTCCACCTCGGTTACCTCTTGCCCCTGGAAGTTGATCTCCGCAATGGAAACCACGATCTTGACGATGGCTACAGCCACGTTATCCGGTGTGTATGCAATCACTTTCTGGCCGGTAGGAAATACCCGGAAGCCCTGTTTGACCATTTTGCCGCGTCCGTATTCAAGCAGTTCGAACAGCTCCTGCTCATTCTTGAACTTGCATACGGAATTGAATTCAGTCTGAAATCCCATGCATATCCCTCCTGATCTTGTGGTCGCAGGCTACGCCTGTACGCCGTTCTCGTAATTCAGTGCCTGTTTGCGGTTGTAACGCTCCAGTGCCAGTTCAATCATGCGATCCAGCAGTTCGGCATACGATACACCTGTCTCACGCCAAAGAAGTGGATACATGCTGTATGGTGTGAAACCAGGCATGGTGTTGACTTCATTAATGAGCAAAGCGCCGTCATTTTTCCGAATGAAGAAGTCGGCACGTGAAATACCGTTACCTTCAATCGCACGGAACGCCTGCAAAGCTGCCTCGCGAATGCGATCTGCGGCCTCTGGGTCCAGTGGAGCTGGAATCAGCATCTGTGATTGACCATCAATATACTTGGCTGCATAGTCATAATACTCACCGGAGGATACGATCTCACCTGGAACGGAAGCCATGGGCTCGTCATTGCCGAGGACGCTGACTTCAACCTCGCGTGCTTCAACGAACTCCTCAATGACAACCTTCGTGTCATACCGAAGTGCGAACTCGACAGCTGTCTTCAACTCATCGCGGTTACGTGCTTTGGAGATGCCTACACTGGAGCCCAGATTTGCCGGTTTGATAAAACAAGGATACCCCAGCTGATCTTCGACTTGTACGATCATTTCGTGCTCTGTCTGCTTCCATTGTGTCGCGTTAAAATACGTAAAGGCACATTGGTCAATGCCAGCCTGTGCAAACAACTTTTTCATGACCACTTTGTCCATGCCGCCAGCAGAAGCGAGTACACCTGCACCTACATATGGCATATCCGCCATCTCAAACATGCCCTGAATGGTACCATCCTCTCCAAACGTACCATGCAGCAGAGGGAACATCACGTCCAGCGCTTCTGCTCCGCCATACAAACGGCCAAACAGGGCGTTCAGTGCATCCTGCGTTCCACCCGCCGATTGCTCCAGCTTCAAGTCTTCAATCTGCGCGAACGGCGCATGCATGACAGGTCCTTTTTTCCACGTACCCTGCTTGGAGATATAAAAAGGAACCAGTTCATACTTTTCATAATCAAATGCGTTTGTTACAGCAAACGCCGTTTGCAGCGACACCTCATGCTCGCCCGATTTTCCGCCGTACACGACGCCTACTTTTAATTTATCCATACTCATGTGTACCCTCCGATTATCTGTGCCTGATGCTGTCATGTTTGCATGCTCAGCACCCTTGTTATTCTGCTTGCATTATCTGGTCTTATTTTACACGGAACTGGATGTCTGCGTCACCGCATCCCGAAAATCTTTCGTCATCAAAACTCATCTGCAATATGGAAAAGCCGGTATACCGTCCGCTCTGTCCAAGCGTAAGAATCCCGGTAATCCCAAAAGCGGTGACGGCTGCTAACCGTATGTGCGTTAACAAGCGGCATACCGCCTGCATCAAACGCGGTCACAACGGTGCTGTGCTGAAATCGTCCATCTCCATCCCAATCGTAGAGAATAACATCGCCGAGCATCAGCTGCTCAGGACGCTCCACTTCTGTCGCGGTCAGACCCCAGCTGCTGCCTGACAAATAACGCTCCAGACTGTTGGAAACTGCCCAACTGTAACTCCACATTTCGGAGCCGTTCACATACCCTTTATACCACCAGCCGGCTTCTCTTCTACCAGTATAGTGGATGGGTGCGCCCCCTGCAAAGAGACATTGGGACACGTAATTGGTACAATCCACATCAAATTCCTCAAATGCCGGATTCCCCGCATTCCACCACCGATCTGCATAGGCAACCGCCAGATCTCTGCGATATGACTGTTGCCGTGAGCTTCTTCCTTGACCCAACACTTCCCGATTCAGCAACGGCCGATTCATCGCCTGTACAAAATCAGCTTGTTGAAACGGACGTCCTTCCCCAGCAGGGCGACGCTCCGGCACTTCTCGCTCGACCCGTCCAATGATCCATCCACCACTCTGCCGCAGAAAGGTTAACCGCTCCCGCTCAATCCGGTCCTCCCGGTGGGTGATCCCGCTCTTCTCGTAGAACAGTCTGCTGTACAATTGTACATCCACCACCGCTTCTTCCTGGCCATCCATAAGCGTGCGCACAAGCTTGGCGCTGGTCTCGCTGCGAAGAGGCACGGCGCGCCGCTTACGATACCATTCGTCCAGCCTTGCCATACGCTCTCCCCGTTCCACCACGAAGTCAGGATCGGTAACGATCCGTTCGCTGGTCTGTGGACGGTAGTCGATCTCACAGCGATTGTACTGGTTCACGTAAGTATATAAGGCACTCTTCCATTCCCGTTCCAAGCCTATGTCCCCCTTTGGCATGAGTTCTGTCTGAAATATTTCATTGCGTATATAAACTCCTACTATTCATATGAAAGGGTCTTCGGTTGTATGTACACGGCTCAGGAGGGAGATTCTAAATTCGGCAAATACAGGTACACAAGATATCTTATTCCTACTCGCTTCACGAAAACGCCTTCATCGGTCCAAAAGCTTGCTTGATCAGGCAAAAAGACCTTTACGTACGGAGGTGAAAACGGTATACTTAAAACTAAAGTTATGATTATGAAATTACGTTTCATCTGATGAAACTAACGAACAAGAACACGGAACGATGAAGGCCTGTTCTTCACCTAAATGAACGTTTTCTTCATCTCACCGACACATCCCAAGGAGGTACATGTATGTCAGCAAAGAATCATTTCTCCGCCGCTCGCAGTCTTGAGGTTGGAGGCAAGTCTTACCGCTACTACAGTCTCGATGCTCTTCAGGAAAACGGCCACGGCGATCTTTCCAGGCTTCCTTTCTCCATTAAAGTGTTGCTTGAAGCAGCAATTCGTCAATTCGACGGACGTGCTATCACCGAAGAACACGTAAAACAACTGACCGGCTGGGCAGATGGCCGTGACAATAACAAGGAAATTCCATTCATCCCTGCACGTATCGTTCTTCAGGATTTCACCGGTGTACCGGTTGTCGTTGACCTCGCTGCAATGCGTGATACTGTGAAAAAAGCAGGCGGCGATCCAAAACAGATCAACCCGCTCGTACCCGTCGATCTTGTTATCGACCACTCCGTTATGGTTGATGCTTTTGGTACCAACGATGCACTTGATTACAATATCAAAGTTGAGTTTGAGCGTAATGAAGAGCGTTACCGCTTCTTGCGTTGGGCGCAAACGGCATTCAACAACTTCCGTGCCGTTCCACCATCCACAGGGATCGTTCACCAGGTTAACCTGGAGTATCTGGCTTCCGTGGCAGCAACCAAAACCGTGGACGGCGAAACCGTTGTATTCCCGGATTCCCTCGTAGGTACAGACTCCCACACCACCATGATCAACGGACTTGGCGTTGTTGGTTGGGGTGTTGGTGGTATTGAGGCCGAAGCAGGTATGCTGGGCCAACCGCTTTATTTTGTAACACCGGACGTTATCGGTTTCAAACTGACAGGCAGCCTGAGCGAAGGCGCAACAGCAACGGATCTTGCACTCACCGTTACCCAATTGCTTCGTAAAAAGGGTGTTGTTGGTAAATTCGTAGAATTCTACGGACCAGGTCTTGCCAACATCGGTCTGGCTGACCGTGCAACAGTAGCCAACATGGCACCAGAATATGGCGCAACAATCGGTTTCTTCCCTGTTGATAGTGAAACGTTGAACTATCTGCGTAACACTGGCCGTCCTGACGAGCAGGTAGAATTGGTTGAAGCTTATTACAAAGCTCAAGGCATGTTCCGTACTTCAAGCACCGTTGATCCTGAATTCACAGATGTGATTGAACTGGATCTCGGCTCTGTTGTACCAAGTCTTGCCGGACCAAAACGTCCACAGGATCGCATCGAGCTGACACAAATGAAAGAAAGCTTCAACAGCATCATTCGCACACCTGTAGATAAAGGCGGCTACGGTCTGAGCGATGAGAAAATCGAACAATCCGTACCTGTGAAGCATCCGGACGGTTCCAACAGTGAACTGAAGGCAGGCGCTGTTGTGATCGCGGCGATCACAAGTTGTACGAACACTTCGAATCCAAGTGTTATGGTTGGAGCGGGACTACTGGCGAAAAAAGCAGTTGAACGCGGCCTGACCAAACCAGGATATGTGAAAAGCAGTCTGACACCAGGTTCCCTTGTGGTTACCGAGTACCTGGAAAAAGCAGGTCTGATCACGTATCTCGACAAACTCGGATTCAACGTTGCTGGCTACGGTTGTGCAACATGCATCGGTAACTCCGGCCCACTGCCGGACGAAGTGAGCGAAGCTATTGCTGAGAACGATATGACCGTAGCGGCTGTATTGTCCGGTAACCGTAACTTTGAAGGCCGTGTGCATGCACAGGTTAAAGCCAACTACCTGGCATCACCACCACTCGTTGTGGCGTATGCACTTGCGGGTACCGTGAATATTGACTTTGAAACCGATCCAATCGGTTATGATACGAACAATGAGCCTGTGTTCCTGAAAGACCTCTGGCCTACTTCCGAGGAAATCAAGGATACCATCGCAAGTTCCCTGAACGCTCAGATGTTCCGCAACAAGTACGAGAATGTATTTACAGCCAATGAGCGTTGGAATTCAATTTCTGTACCGGAAGGTGAATTGTACGAGTGGGATCCGAACTCCACGTACATTCAGAATCCTCCGTTCTTCCAAGAGCTTGGCGACAAGTTGAACGATATCGCAGATATCCGTTCTGCACGTGTTATGGCATTGCTTGCAGATTCCGTAACAACGGATCACATCTCGCCAGCAGGTAATATTGCACCATCCAGCCCAGCTGGACTGTACCTGAAAGAACATGGCGTAGAGCGCAAAGACTTCAACTCCTACGGTTCACGCCGTGGTAACCATGAAGTCATGATGCGTGGTACGTTTGCCAACATTCGTATTCGTAACCAGGTGGCTCCGGGTACTGAGGGCGGCATTACGAAGTACCTGCCAACAGACGAAGAAATGTCCATCTACGATGCTTCCATGAAGTATCAGGATGAAGGACAGAACCTGATCGTTATCGCTGGTAAAGAGTATGGTACAGGAAGCTCCCGTGACTGGGCGGCAAAAGGAACATTCCTGCTCGGCGTCAAAGCCGTTATCGCAGAAAGCTTCGAGCGGATTCACCGTAGTAACCTGGTCGGCATGGGCGTAATGCCATTGCAATTCCAGGAAGGTCACGGCTGGTCCAGCCTTGGTCTGAACGGACGTGAAACGTACGACATTACTGGCCTCAGCAATGACGTGAAGCCAGGACAAGAGTTGAAAGTTACCGTAACTCGTGAAGACGGTACACAGTTCGAATTCCCTGTCATCGCTCGTTTGGACAGCATGGTTGACGTGGATTACTACCATAACGGCGGTATCCTGCAAACCGTATTGCGTCAAATGATGAAAAAAGCTTAATGATATAAATCATTAATGCGATGAAGTTATACAAAAAAGCTCCCCATTACGTGCAATCAGCACGTGACGGGGAGCTTTTTTGGCTTTGCTTTTTATAATCGGGGTATGGTTAAAAATCAATCTTCAAGCCAACTTCCGAATCATCAGGTGGCTCAGCTATACGATATATACCTCTGCAGTTTAATTTCTCTACGTTAATCCAGTCTACAAAATCATCCGCCCCGTAACTACGAATAAAGTGAGCATATTCCGTATTTCCCTCATGATCAATAGACTCGATATACAGGGTGAATGGGTGCTTATACTCTAGGCTCTGCAAAAAATCGATAAATTCTCCTCTCCACTCGCCAATTTTTCCTGCATATTGATTGGGAACGTAATAGTAGAACACATCAAAGTGATATACAACAATTTTCATTAACATTTACAAGCCTCCTAGAACTTACAGATCACAGGTTAAAGTTTTAAGATCTCCATACCTTCTCTTAGTTGTTCCGACACAGCGGTATAGTACTCAATGCTATCCGCAAGTTCGCGTTCAGTCTTATGTATAAGATAATAGGAATATTTCTGCATCAACTCATGCTCGTTTAACTCAACAGGGAGATAAATAATCTCAACATCATTCGAATCGAAATAATGACGATATCCTCTCTCCGATTGTCCCACTTTCATGACTGTTTTTATCACCAGCAACTCATCACGTGTACAAGCTCTTATCAGATCAGTTCTTTTCTGTTCTACATCACGTACTACTTCTTTATCGTAGTGATTATTCGTAGCTTCAGCAATTTCGGTTTCAATTTGCATAATGGCTTTCATGGTTCCTGCTAGTTCTTTAGCTAATGAATACAATGTATATCCTCCTTTTTTGTAAGGAATAGGTACTAACGCATCATCTCTACTCTACCTCATTTGCGATGTTACTCGCAAAGTTCACTGATCCTATCCTAAATTCGATACCTTATGAAACAACAAAAAAACTCCCCGTAACGTGCAATCTGCACAGTGATGGAGAGCCTTTGTTTTCAGTATGTGTGTTCTCCGTTGCTTCAAGGCCAACTGCCTGCTAATGCCCAATGTGATGTGATGCTTGATCTAATAGTTGAATCGTGCCCATGATCAGAAACAAACACGACAGAACAATTAACGAGCCGCCGACCCATCTAGACATGATTACTCGCTCCGTAATCTGTTTTTCCGAAGCATCTGTTACCTTGTGTGGATACACGAGAAACATTAGCCCTGCGCTAATGAAGATTGCAGCTATTATAATCAAGTTGTTCCCCTCCTTACACGTGACTTTCCTTAGAATTTAACTTTTTCGTCGTCACGCGGGATTCTCCTCCCGACAACACCTTTTTCAGACCCATAGCCATAGTGAAAACAATATATCCAATCAAGCCGCCGAGTGTATTAAGCATCAGATCATCCACATCAAATATTCCCATCCCCGTCAACAACTGTGTCACTTCATAACCCAAACTGAGCAGCAGGGACAGCAGGAGTACCTTTACTCCAGAGAATAACTTGTTGCCCGTCAACACAGGGATGAAGATTCCCAGTGGAATAAAGGCCCATATATTGCCTACCAGATGGATTGCGGTGCCCGGACGATGTAACGACAGACTGTTCCAGTCTCGTGAAATTTCCTGAAATGGCGTCAGGTTGACAGTTCGTGTATGGATCAGATCCGGTTGTTGCAAGAACGCCATCAGTCGAACCTTCACGATGCCAAAATCGACCGCGCTTCCTTTGAACAGGATCAGCTTCGTAAGTAGATATACATAGATAATGAAAACGGCAATCCAAAGGATGTAATGTTTGTTTTTCTTCTGGTTGTTGTGCTTCATGCTGCTGCTCCTCCTCCTTTGTGCTGCCCTGTTATTTCTTTACGGTGACAATTACGCCATCCATGTTATCACCCGAGATTTCAGTTTGGCCTTGCTCAGGTATGTAAACGGTCGTATCTCGGGTGGCTCCATAGTAGCGAATATGATACGCCTCACCCTCTACCTCCACATTAATGTTCTCTTTCTCTTTTAGCAAATCCAAATACTCTTCCAGCACCAGATTATTCTTATACATGACAGCACTGTGCGGCAGCCCTACATATCGAAAGTGCCATGGTTCATACTGTATTCCCGTGATGCGCACTTTATCCTTCGGATAACGCAAAACAAATCCGTATTTCCATGCATTCTTCTCCAGCCAGGCTCCCTCTGGTGCTTCATTCATAGCAGCCAATGTGGAACCGACATCCAGGGATAACCCGAGATTGTGCTCACTGTGACCGGCAGGCAGTGCATAGTCTTCACCCTTTTCCTGATACAGCTCGTCCTGCTTCGCAAAGTCCCTGTACCCGCTGCTGACAAGAAAATATCGGACTCCCTCTTCGCCTGCTGCTTCAACCATCTTCCGAAACTCCTGTGCCACCTGCCGGGATAACATGATTTTCCGATCCATTATTCCATATCCACGAAGCAGATCATCCTCATCCGCCACATATACAATATCCGATTTAACCCCTTCCTCATGAACGGGGTATTGCTTATTAACCAGTAACAAATTGCCCTTATGTACCTGATCCTGAATATTTCCCGTGACAGATACCGTATAACCTGCGGGATTTTCACGCGTATTCTGAATCTCGATAGGTAGCTCATCCTTTTGATGAATCCATCCTGGTGATTGTGTAACGATATATCCGATCAAAACGATACATATTAAAAAGCCCCACTTCTTCATGCTTGTTCCTCCTTTTACCTCATACATCAAGGATAGACAAAACAAGTTAAAGAAAAAGCAGGGCATTTTTAAAGTTTTTCTTAAATTTGACGTCGAACCTCATTGCAATAGGGGCAAACGAACTTCAAATAATGTCCGTACCACATCACTCTGGGCTGAAATTGTACCGTCATGCTGTTCCACGATATTACGTGCTATGAATAAGCCGAGGCCTGTCCCACCCTCCTGAGGGGTTCTGGCACGATCTCCGGTATAATACATATCGAAAATATGTGGCAATTCCTCTGGACGAATATGTCCGCCATAGTTAATCACCTGAATGATAACCTGTTCTGCATCACGATATCCGTTAATATCCACGTACATGCCGTCCTTGCCGTGCCGTGCAGCGTTAATCAGTAGATTCTCGAACACACGAGCCAGCAACTCGCCATCACCAGAGATGGTAAGGTCAGTGTCTATTTTCAAGCGGGTGACCAGTTGGTTCTTTTCAAATACAGGATAGAGCTCTTCGTTCATCTGTTTCAGCAATTCACTAAGATCCAGTGGAGCCTTATTGATCGGTAGCATGCCATAATTCATGCGGGTAATTTCGAACAAATCATCAATCAGCTTCTCCAGACGCTGTGATTTGGTGAATGCAATCGACGTAAAATGCCGAACCTGTTCCTCTGTCAGCTGATCATCCTTCATAAGGAGATCCAGATAGCCCAGCACGGAGGTTAACGGTGTACGCAGATCATGCGCAAGGTTTACGATGAGCTGGTCTTTGCTGTTCTCGGCAAAGTCACCTCGTTCCATCGCCTCCCGCAGCTTCTGGCTTGCCATATTCATACCCTCCGCAATCGAACCCAATTCATCCTTGGACGAAATCTGAACACGATGCTGAAAGTCTCCGTTCGCCAAGTGATTAATGCCTGTGGAAATCTCTTTGAAATACGTGACATAGGGTCTCGTAAACAAGTAGAAAAATAAAATCGCAAGCGGGATGAAGAGCAGCATAAAGACATATAAATCGCCAATACTTCTCATGATATTTCGATATTCCGCCAGCGGATCTTCCATCCGCACACCTGAATAATACAACTGCAAGAGCCTGTAAACGATAAATGTTACGGCGCCAGAAGACAGCATGCTTAGACCGAGCAGCATAATCATCGTTGTGCGAAAGCTTCTGCGTTTAGTCATTGAACGTGTACCCCACGCCCCAGATCGTTTTGATAAACTTGTTCTTGTCCACATCTTCTCCGAGCTTCTTGCGCAGCGTCCGAATATGTACCATAACGGTATTGCCACTTTCGAAATAAGCCTCTCCCCATACCTTTTCAAAAATGCTTTCTGCACTGAAGACCTGTTTTGGATTGCTCGCGAGCAACACTAAAATATCAAATTCCTTCGGTGTTAACTCCAGCGGTTTACCGTAAAGCGTCACGCTATGCTGTTCAGGTATAATGACAAGTCCGCCCTTTTCCAGAATCGAGCGCTGAACCGCCGCTGTGGACTGGCTGAATTGTAATGAGCGTCGCAATTGAGAATTCACGCGTGCTACAAGCTCCATCGGGTTAAATGGTTTGGTCATATAATCATCGGCACCCATTACCAGCCCCGTAATTTTATCCATATCCGAGGTTTTGGCACTCAGGAAAATGATCGGAAAATGATGCTGCTCCCGTATTTTGCGGGTCACCTCGTACCCGTCCATACCCGGCATCATAATGTCCAGTACAGCCAAATCAATGGCATGTGTCTGAATCGCCTGTAGTGCCGACTGTCCGTCAGATGCCTTGACGGTATGATAGCCTTCTTTTTGTAAATGTAAAGCCACCAGATCTGCGATCTCTACCTCATCGTCCGCAATCAGAATCGTAATTCGCTTCATTGCTTATTTCACTCCTATATGGGATGCTGGGCAATATAACACCTATGAATCTAACAGATAAGTACCAGATAAACAATTGAAAGCAATGTTATAACCATAAATGAAAGGAAACCCTAACTATGAAACTGGAGCGTTTGTTAGCCATCGTTGTACTGCTTATCAACCGGGGGCGATTACAGGCCAAAGACCTGGCCGATATGTTTGAAGTTTCCATTCGTACGATCTATCGGGATATCGACACATTGGGACAAGCCGGAATTCCGGTCGTGACCTATCAGGGAGCAAGCGGAGGCATCGGCCTAGCGGAAGGGTATCGTCTGGATCGCAATCTGTTAACCGATAAGGATCTTGTTTCCATCGTCACCGCCCTGCGCAGTATATCGACCTCACATACAAATGCTGCACGTGAACTGTTGGTGGAAAAGCTAAGCAGTATCGTCCCGGAAGCCAAAAATGAAGATTTTCAGGCCAGCACGCACCGATTCATCGTGGATCATTCAACGTGGACACACCCTGAAGCGCTGCAACAAAAATTAAAAGTCATTGATCAGGGAATCGATCAACTACAATGCATTTATTTCGCCTATTGCAGCGCCGAAGGTGCACAGACCTATCGTACAGTTGAACCACACACGCTTGTGCTGAAGAGGCACGCGTGGTATCTGTATGCTTTTTGCCATGAACGAAATGAATTCCGCATGTTCAAGCTGGTTCGTATGAAAGACGTCTCTCTTACTACAGAGCACTATGAACGAAAATCCATCAACCTTCAAGACCGGCCGTGGCAGCAGGAATGGAGCCGGCCAGACAACCAGATTGGGATTACCCTGAGATTCCATGCCCGTATCCGTCATCTTGCGGAGGAATGGTTCGGTATTGAAAATGTATTGCCTGACAGGAACGGGTATTATATCAGCCAGGTCGCTTTTCCAGAAGATAACTGGCTGTACGGCTTCATCTTGGGCTTTGGGGCGGATGTTGAGGTCCTGGAACCGTTGCATATTCGGGATAACGTGTGTCGTATAGCCGAACAAATTGTTCAAAATTATAAAACCTCCGCTCAAACCTGACAGACAGTTGTCCAGTTCCTCCCCGTATACTTCAAATATGTTCAGGTTGAAGTTGCATATATCCCCAAGGAGGAATGAAAGATGAACGTTACGGTATGTCAAAGCTGCGGTATGCCACTCACCACCCCTGCACAATTCGGAACGGAAGCAGATGGAAGCACAACCCGCGAATACTGTATCTATTGTTACAAAGAGGGCGAGTTCGCGCAGCCCGGTATTTCACTGGAAGGCATGACGGAGATGTGCACCGCCATTCTGAAGGACGAGGGCATGGATGAGGAATCCGCTCGTTCGATGCTGCGTAATCAGCTTCCCTTTTTGAAACGTTGGCGCACGAATACAACGGATCAACACGAAGTATCTCCAGCTGAAAACTCTGCCAATTCCGCTATACCAGGTCAGGTTACAACAACTCAATCGTTATCTGCCCAGCCCGTTCGTTATGTCACCCTTCCGGGCAAACGCCTGGCCGGCATATCCGCCCGCACAACCAATGCCATTGAGATTAGTGGCAAAGGCTGTATTCAGGGACTCTGGAACAATTATTTTGCCTCAGAGCACCTCCCTGCACCTGATGCCGCCCGCTATGGCTGTTACACGGATTACACCGATGGCATAACCGGAGAGTACACCATACTGGTAGGGCATGAGGTCAGTTCGGAGGAGTCATTACCTGAAGGATTGGACGACATTCTGCTCCCGCCTGCAACTTACGCCGTATTCACTTCCAGAAAAGGGCCAATGGCAGAGGTTGTTAGTGAAGCATGGGGAGCCGTGTGGGCATGGGAGAAACAAATCGATCGTACGTTCACCGGGGATTTTGAATTGTATGATGAACGCAGCCTGAATCCCGAAAGTGTACAAGTGGATATATACATCGCTGTTCGCCAAAGTAGATAAAAGTAGTACGATATACATCTCAGTCAGAATCAAAGTTAGTTCGCATCCTTCTTCATATCACGCAAGCTGTCGAGTACACTCGGCAGCTTTTTTGTTATATCCGGAACTACATTACTCCCTAAACAACCCGACCATGGTACCAAGTTAGTTAGCATGCTTTGCATCATTTAACCAGATAATATGCCTCATATGCGGGTACCATTGACTTCCTTAAAATCGGGACTATTCGCATAACAACCGATTCGATCTTCCCATGTACACCCTCTCATATCAGGTCCTTTACTCCTGAATTTCCCTAAAAACGTTTACATCTCCTTAAAACCGGGTAAAATCACTACAATCCAATTGGAATTACGCTTTAAACTCTTCTATTTCGTCTAACAAGTCACATGTACCTATATGCGCACCTGGCATGGTAACCAGTCGAAATACATAATTCAAAAAAACGCATCAAAGGAGGAACCAAGATGATCCGCATGCCTATTCAGCAAATGATCCCGTACCATCACCAATATCCGCGCAACACGGCGACCACTGCTCCTAAAAAGGAGAATGAGAACACTCAAGGTCTATCCTTTCATGAAATTCTACAGCAAAAAATGGCGAAGAAAAATGCTTCTCCTTCCCTTAGATAAAAATGTACACCGGACCGACCCTAGTCGAGTCAGGTTATCGACCGTCTTTCCGCTGCTTGGCGGAAGGGCGGTTATTGGCGTTGGGCCATAAACGACTGTACAGTCCTCAGTCATGTTTCTATAATGGTTTTAAATATCTACGAGATCCATGACATATACGAACTGTAAAAGGGGACTTAGCACATGATCACCATTGGTTGTTTTCACGCTCATTATTCCAACATCGCCTTAATTGAAGAGACGCTTGCTCCTTATGAAGTAGAATTGGTCCATTACGTCGATCCGGGTCTGGACCGTCTTAAACATGACGCTGACTTTTCAGAGGTCGTCATTCACGAGAAGGTAGCCCAGACGCTCCAATGGATCGCTAAGTGTCATGCCGATGCCATTCTGGTCACGTGTACCCTGTTTGCGACAGTACTGGAGCAGGAAGCCACACAGGTCCCTGTGCCTGTGATCGGCATAGATGATCCGTTATTGCAGGAGATGCGGCGAGTACCAGGAGATTACATAATCGCATTCACCAACCCTGCAACCGTTGAAGGCACGATGGCACGGTTGAATCAGGCATTACAGCAAGAGAATGAGAATGGGCAACTACACGTTGCCAAGACATCTCAGACGGAAGCGGTATGCATCCCTGGGACATTTGAGTTGATTATGCGTGGAGATCAGCAAGGGTATCTCGAAGCAGTACGTGAAGGATTACAGCAGATTGCTGAGCAGTATCCGGGTAAAACGGTAGTGGCAGCCCAACTGTCTATGGCTCCCGCCGCTGCACAGGTTGCAATAGATCGCGGTATTCCAATCCATAGTCCGCTGGCATTGCTTGCAGCGTATTTGGAGAAGAATTTGGGCCTGGCTCGACAGTAGATGCATCAAACAATTAATTGATACAAATTGGATGTGTTCCTGTGATCTTGTTAAGAGTTAGTAGCATAAATATAATTATGTTTAATTTATTATTTACATAAATACATATTAATCCTATTTTTTTAAAATAATAATTAAATATACATAATTTAGGTGTACAAACCTAGGGTTATATGATAAATTTAGATTGTTATAATTTAACAAATTACTCAGAGGGTGAGGTTTTACATTGAAATTATTGCGTTTATCGAAGTTACTGTTGGTTTGCTGTCTATGCCTATTACTTATTCCTACCAGTGCTTTCGCTTCTGCAGAGAATAAAACTGTGAAATTGGATATAACTTTATTAAAGCAGGGTATTCCTTATGAAGTAATAGAATCCTGGAGCCCTGAGTTTAAGAAAAGTCTTTCGAAAGAAGATGGATCAATTGAAGTAGTGGCTCATGAAAAAGCCTCAGCACCTGAATTCAACGGAGAGGTTGGACCACTTGGAAATATCAAGGATGATCAATTTGACTATTATATAACCATAGTTCGAACTGATAATGTTAATAATCGTGAGCGGTTTATGGTTGCATTAACAGGAAAGTGGAAATCAATGCCTTTTTGGCGCTTATCTGATGCTTATGGCGCTTCTTTTGATAAAGAAATTTGGAGAACAGTTCCAGGTTCTGGGTATTATGAAGATAAAGTCAAGTATAGCGGAAACTCTACGTTTACAACTTTAGGAAGTGGACGTAATTTCTCATATACTGGTGAGAATGGTGTTGGATTCAATGCTGATCTCAAAGGGGGCATTATTATAACAGAACAGGTTGCCTCTGCCGTCTTTACAATAGAACATAAAAAGCAAGGAAATCAAAGTGGTCTATCTCAAATACAATCCAATTACTACCACATTAAAGGTACGGGCAGTGTAGGATTGAGTTTTGGAGCTCTAGAGGTTAGCTTCTCAGGCTCTGCTGATAATGATTCCAGAGGTACACTTAAAAATTTTAATTATTAATAAAGTCTTTGTTAAATATGTTTATGTAATAAAAGGTAGAATAAATTTAAATTCACAAAAGAGAACGATATAACAATCGTTCTCTTTTACACATTTCACTCAAAAAGAGAGGTGAATAAATTAATGCGCTTTTTATATATTCTTATCTTGTTCCTAGTCGGTATGGGTTCTTCCGCACTTCTACATGCTAGTAATCTTAAACTTTCTGATGGCGTGCTGTTTGTCATCGCAGGTATCCTATTTCAGATTTGGCGTAAGTTGGATTGAATCCAAGAGTTACGGTGAAGCGGGTTTGGCCTTGTCCAAACATTAATCAATATTTATAATTTAAAGCTTCAAAAAACCTTCATCACTTGGCTTCCTTAGGAGCGTGTCCGATATTCCTCGGCCTTTTCTTGCATGCCCGCTGCTACAGCCTCATTATCGGATAATCCTTTGTCTGCGGCAAAGGCACGAATGTCCTGCGTAATGCGCATGCTACAGAACTTCGGTCCGCACATGGAGCAGAAATGAGCTTCTTTGGCCCCTTCTGCTGGCAGCGTCTCATCATGGTAGGACAACGCACGTTCAGGGTCCAGTGACAGGTTGAACTGGTCACGCCAACGGAACTCGAACCGCGCTTTGGACAATGCGTCATCGCGGCGTTGAGCACGTGGATGGCCTTTCGCCAGATCGGCGGCATGAGCTGCGATCTTGTAGGCAATAACCCCTTCGCGCACATCATCCTTGTTGGGCAGGCCCAAATGTTCTTTTGGCGTAACATAACAGAGCATCGACGTGCCAAACCAGCCAATCATGGCTGCCCCAATGGCAGACGTGATATGATCATATCCTGGCGCAATGTCAGTCGTTAGCGGCCCAAGTGTGTAGAACGGTGCTTCTTTACATATCTCCATCTGCAAGTCCACATTCTCTTTGATCTTATGCATCGGCACGTGACCCGGACCTTCGATCATCACCTGCACATCATGCTTCCATGCGATCTGCGTCAGTTCCCCGAGCGTAGCCAGTTCTGCCATCTGAGCTTCGTCATTGGCATCGTAGATACTGCCTGGACGAAGTCCATCTCCCAGCGAAAACGCCACATCATACTTTTTCATAATCTCGCAGATTTCTTCAAAATGAGTGTACAAAAAATTCTCCTGATGATGCGCCAGACACCATGCTGCCATAATGGACCCGCCCCGGGACACAATGCCTGTCATCCGTTTGGCCGTCATCGGGATATAACGCAGCAGTACACCTGCATGAATCGTAAAGTAGTCCACGCCTTGCTCTGCCTGCTCTATGAGTGTGTCACGGTACAACTCCCAGGTCAGCGCCTCCGCTTCGCCATTCACCTTCTCCAGCGCTTGATACAGCGGTACCGTACCAATCGGCACAGGAGAATTACGAATGATCCATTCCCGAGTGGTATGAATGTTTTTGCCTGTGGACAGATCCATCACGGTATCCGATCCCCAGCGTACTGCCCAAGTCATCTTCTCCACCTCTTCCTCGATGGATGAGGATACGGCAGAGTTGCCGATGTTGGCATTAATCTTCACGTGAAAATGACGACCGATCAACATCGGCTCACTCTCCGGGTGATTGATGTTGGATGGCAGAATGGCCCGTCCACTCGCCAGCTCCTGACGTACAAATTCCGGTTCCACGCCCTCACGAATGGCGGCGAATTCCATCTCTGCCGTAATGACTCCCTGTCTCGCGTAGTGCATCTGGGTCACACAGCGTCCTGGCTGTGCCCGCAGCGGTTTGCCACGTAATCCGGGGTACTCTTCGGCGCCGGCTCTCTTCCCTCCGGGCTTCAGTCCGTTATCCTCCGGTTTAACCGTACGGCCCCGATAAGCTTCAACATCGCCGCGCTCTGTGATCCAACGGGTGCGCAGGGCTGGCAGACCTGCACGGATATCCGCATGAAATGCGGGATCGGTCATGGGGCCGCTCGTATCGTAGACACGCAGCGGTTCGTTATGCTCCACCCCTTGGGGAGTATTCGTGTCATGAAGGGCTATCTCACGCTCCGGTACAGCAATGTCCGACCGTGAGCCCTGAATGTAGACTTTGCGGCTGCCCGGAAAGGGCTGAACCCGTCCGGCCGCTCCTGTTTCTTTTTCCACCTGCTGACCGTTATGTTCCTGTTCCATCGCTTGTTGTCCCGTTTGATTTCCTGTACTCATGTTCGATTGTCTCCTCCTCAGTGATCATCGCTTGTTTGGTTGGTATCGTCATTAGCTCGCTTACGCTCCTGTCCAAATCATACAGAGCGCAGAGAAGAAAGAGCGATCATACACCAGACCAGAGGGAGACATTATTCATGTACAGTTAACAACAGAACGGAGGCTACCACAGATCATGGATCTATGGTGACTTCTCTCTCATCATCCAAGCCCACTTTCGCAGGTTATTGAAAAAGAAGTCGATGGAGTACGTGCTATATCGCCCGTTCACTGTATATAAAAAAGCCGGTCCCCGAAGGAACCGACTTTTATGTCCATCACCAATAATGCACCTTCATGCGGCTCCTAAACGGAGCCCTACAAGGGTCACATCATATGGTGGTTGTGGTCATATCGCCGATTACTTCCCTACGCTGGTATGATCCAGATCAGGTGCAAAGGGTCCGGAATCTCATGCGATTCCGTCTCAGTCCGGACAGTTCGGACTCCCCCAGTAACGTTAACAAGTTGCGGCACACACATGCCGCCGTTCATATTCAATGAAGCTGACCCCGATGGGCCGTCCATTACAGAGTAGCGCAACCGGAACACAAAAACAACCTTTATATTCCAGAACACCAACTCAATTTGGAAACAAACTTACATCAGCATCAGGATAACATGAGCCCCATCTGCGTAGCAGCATCCTTCAACACAGGTGCGTATTCATGCAATGTCTCCTGCGAAAGTCGGCTGACAGGCCCTGAGACCGAGAGAGCAGCTGCAATATTGCCTCGGCGATCCATAATCGGTACAGATACCGCGGCAGCTCCCGGCTCACGCTCCTCATAACTCGTCGCATATCCGTTATCCCGGATATCTCCCATTTGCGCCAAATACACCGCGGGATCAATAAACACCGGCCATTCCGGCCCGTTCATCAGTTCTTCACGATCCTCGTCCGTGGCAAACGCCATCAAAACTTTGCTGGAAGCGCCCACAGACAGCGGGAGTCTAACACCCACTGGAGCGACTCGGCGGATCGCCTGATCACTTTGCACAGCTTGAATCCGTATCCTTTCACTCCCATCACGCAAGTACAGACTTACCGTCTCCCCCAATCGATCTCTCAGTCGCTCCATCGCAGGCAGCAGCAGAATAGCGGGATCATCACTGCGGGACATATGAGCTGACAGCTCCCAGATTCGGATGCCAAGTCGGTACTTCTCTGTTGCTGCATCGCGGATCACGAACCCTCGATCCTCCAGCGTAGCCATCAAACGGTGCACTGTACTTTTGTGCAGGCCAATCTGGCTGGCAATTTCGGTGAGTCCCAGATCACTGCGTGTGGTAAAACATAATAATATATCCAGCGCCCGTTCCACAGCCCGGACGGTTAACTTGCGATCTTCCATGGCATAATGCCCTCCTCATGTTTCATCACATGAAACTTGGTTACATAAATTATATGAGAAACGGTCTCATCTGTAAACCAAAAAGAGCCAAAATTAAAATAGGCCAACGTGTAAATTTTTCCTTTTTATAAGACTTAATCCCCTGTAATTTACACACTAAGGTAATGTTACCCATATATCTTAAGAACTATATAACAATTGCGTAACAAATGCCCTCAATCAATTGACTTTGACTATATTGGAACATACGATAAAGATATATTACATTAAGATATCGCTCTGAAGCAGGCTCTGAAATCGACGCAATTCTCTTTTCATGTCGTTGTTATCTTCAACTGAACTTCAAAGGAGGGGCATTCATGTATCCAACATCCCAGAGCGAAGCCCCGCTGCAAACAAAAGTGTCCGATCTGCCCTCTTCCCTATCACCGAGGCTGATTCGGTTCAAACATATTATCGTAGCGCTGCTGCTCTCCGTTGTATTTTTTCTACTGTTTTGTTTTATTGCACTGCATGGTTATATCGCATGGGTATTATCCAATCCTACTGTAGCGCCGGTCTTCTCCAATCCGATGCAAGCCAAGAACATGAAGTACGAAGACATCACGTTCCCGGCAGCAGATGGCAGCCGGACGATGCAGGGATGGTATATACCTGCTGACAATGCTGCAAGCAAAACGATTATTTTCAGTCACGGCTATGGTGCCAATCGTGAAGAAACATGGGTTCCCATGTATGACCTGGCACACTATGCTCATCAACTTGGGTTCAACGTGGTCATGTTCGATTATGGCTTCGCCTCACAGGTGAACAAAGCTGTAGCCACAGGTGGCAAAGCTGAGTCACAGCAATTGCTCGGTGCGATCCAGTTCGCCAAGCAACGTGGTGCGCAGGAACTGGTTGTCTGGGGCTTCTCGATGGGTGCCGGTACAGCGTTACAAACCGGACTGATTACGAAGGAAGTGGATGCAATGATTCTGGACAGTGCGTTCCTGCTGGAGCCAGATACACTGTACCACAACATTCACAACCAGATCGATCTGCCACGTCAGCCTACACTGGAGATCATGAAGCTGTTGTTCCCTGTTCTGAATGGTACCGGATTACAACAGATTCCATACCAGGAAGTGAAAAAGGAAGATTATCCGTTCCCGATTTTCTTCATCCATGGTACAGAGGACGAGAAGGCACCTTATCCAATTGCGGAGCAACTCGCCGCCAACCAGACCAATCCGTACTCCGATGTATGGATTGTCCAGGATGCGCATCATGAGTTGATCTTCCGGGAGCATCCAAAGGAATATCTGCGTCGTGTCTCAACTTTCCTCAGTCATGTAACGAAAACAAGCAGTGACGATGTGCAGAACACGAATAATGGACAATAACCAAATTTTAATCATTGAATTTTTTCCAGAGCCCTCAGGGGCTCTTTTTTTGTACTCATAGGACAACAAGCTCGCGGAATATACTCTTGTGACGCATGAACAGACGGTCTGCATGCAATGAATTTCATCTGAAGGAGGTTCAACATAGATGAACTGGTATGGATATGGTCACCTGCTGCCTCTGCGGACATTGGAGGAAATTCGTTTCTGGAAAGAGCAAGAGAAAGAACATACACTCGTCATCCGTGCCCTGGTTCCTGATCTGGAGCCCCCATACGTCAAGCTGCTAGAGGAATGGGAGGTTACCTTTGCAAACAGTGAGCGAGTAGCCAATCAGCTTTTAAAACAACTATTGCCCGCAACCCATCCACCTGCTCCCTACATGGTTCGTTGTATCGATCAACTTGTGCTGGCAGCTCGGCAGCAATCGAGAGAGTTCATCAAACAGCTGTATGTTCTTCTGGAACAAAGTGCTGCTGTGCAAGCTGTTCCGCTTGCCAAAGTACTCATTCTGCATTTTATCCGCGAATCGGAGTATTTTCTGGGCGTATTGGATACGCTTGGCCAACCGGGCATCTTGCGTGAAACGGATTCGGAGCCATCACTTTTTCTGGAAAATGCGCTTCATACGTCAGGGTCCGGAAGCGTCCATCGCCAAGCTTCAGAAGCTCCAACTTCTCCAGAGGGGAATGTAAATGCACCTGCCGCTTCAGCTCAGATCCAATCTGCAACCGTTCAACCGCCTTCTACCGGAACAACACAAGCCACACCCAGCACTACAGCACCTCCCGTAAAAGAAAAGCCGGTTCCCATTGGAGGGCACACACTGCCCCCTCTTCCCTATGCGTACAATGCGCTGGAGCCACATATTGATGAGCTGACGATGCGTATCCATCATGACAAACACCATCAATCTTATGTGGACGGATTAAATGTAGCAGAGAAGAAGCTGGCGGAATCGCGAAAAAAGAATAACTTTGAACTCATCAAACATTGGGAACGTGAACTCGCCTTCAACGGGGCAGGCCACTACCTGCATACGATCTTCTGGACGATTATGAATCCTGCTGGCGGCGGCAAACCTTCCGGTATGCTGGCAGAGCAGATCAAGCGAGATTTCGGAAGTTATGAAGCGTTTAAGAATCAATTCACAGAAGCCGCGAACAAAGTGGAAGGCAGTGGCTGGGCGATGCTTGTCTGGAGCCCGAGAGCACATCGTTTGGAGATTTTGCAGGCGGAAAAACACCAGAACCTGTCCCAGTCCGATATCGTACCGCTCCTGCCACTGGATGTGTGGGAACATGCCTACTATCTGAAACATCAGAATGAACGCAAAAAATATATCGAGGATTGGTGGAACGTTGTCTACTGGCCCGCTGTTGCGGAGCGTTACGAAACGGCACGCAAGTTGTTGTGGCCGCCTTACTAAGCTTGGAGTTAGATCGATTAGAGAAAAAAGAGATATCTCCAGCCGAATGACTGAAAGATATCTCTTTTTGGTGTATACAAAAAAGCAAGCCTCCTGTAAAAGAGACTTGCTTGTATTTTGAGAGACTTCCTATTTCTAAATGTTCACTTAAGAAGCACAGCCCTCGCACGCCACATAGTTGTCGCCAACCTGTTTGCTAATGGAGATCAGATCGCCCAGCTTGATATCAGACTCATCTGTAAACTCCAGATCGGCTATACGTGCAACGATCAGTGCAGCAGCCTCTTCCTTGCTTGTTGCCATTTGGCTGAACTCGGATTTTTCGCCTGTTGATACAACCTCATATAAATACGTATATCTCAATGTGTCCATCCTAACACTCTCCTTCCGAAATCACATCATATCATCTCTATTAACCAATTCCAAGCCCTAGTAAAAAGTGTTAGTCGTAGCGCAGCTTCATCTGCTCAGCTGTCAGGCGCACTTCTTCAGAACGAACGCTAAGCACCCTGCTAGTCTCCGCCTGTGGATAGCGATCGCGCAGTGTACGAACCAAAGCCGCAGTATATGCCGCAGCTGAAGGTACACCTGCCAATTCTTTCAGACTTGCCATCGTGCCAGGCTGAACATCGGGATATCCTTCACTCGCCCCGCCTGCTGCATGCAGATAGAATTGTCGTACGTCCGCTGCCAGTTGATCTCCCTGACCTTCCACAATAATAAAAGCAGTAATAATATACGCCTTTGCTTGTCTACGCTGGGCAATACCACAGAATTTTAGGCCACCTACACTGACATCATAATCTCCCGGGCAAAAAGCACCCTGAACCTCACCAGTTTGCGCCTGATTCGACCACGGCGTTAGCGACTCGGCAATAATCGAAGCCATCTCCCGGAAATCATCATGAATATTGATGGCATGTCCGGGATTAGGCAGAATCAGTGACACATTAACTACCCCTGGGTTCAAGGGTACTGCCGCTCCACCGGAAGGCCGAACACAGACCGCTGTACCTTGGCTTCTAATCTGTTCCATCGCTTCTACAGCCTGTGGCAACCTGCGGTCACGCAGACCCGCTACAAAGGCAGCTGGGTGTCTCCATATATGTGCAACAGGTAGATGCCCTGCCCCAACCCGCCTGCACATAACTTCTTCCCAAGCAAAAGCTTCGAGTACACTACTCCCTTGTCGCATGAGTGGTGTCTCCCAGATTTGCAGACGCAATGTAGCCTGTTGATCTGCCTGTAGTCCCTTTTCCGGTTGAACCGGTTGATCTGAATGGGAAGGTACACTCATCGTTCCATTACCTCCGGCTTAACGAATTCATATGTATCCAGTATATAGGAATGACAACACATATATAAATAAGCCGGTTCCCAGGGAACACGGCTCATTTATATCACATCCTATGGCTTAGAAACTACTGCTTCCAAAACCAAAGGAACTTACACATCCGGCTTGTCCAGCGTGTGGACATACCTGATCTTAATCTTTCACCAAAGACAAGAACTCCGCACGTTGTGCCGGATTCTCACGGAAAGAACCACGTACAGCAGACGTTACCGTCTTGCTTCCCGGTTTCTTCACGCCGCGGGAACACATGCACAAGTGCTCGCCTTCCACAACGACCATAACTCCATGAGGTTCAACGGCCTCTGTCAGAATGTCAGCAATCTGTGAAGTAATACGTTCCTGAACTTGAAGGCGACGTGTTACTGCTTCGACCAGACGAGCCATTTTGCTCAGACCAACGATCTTGCCGCTTGGTACATAGCCAATGTGTACCTTGCCGAAGAACGGCGCCATATGGTGCTCACACTGACTGTAGTAGACAATATCCTTAACGATAACCAGTTCTTCATGATTCTCGTCAAACGTAACACCGAGCACATCGCGTGGATCTACTTCATAACCACCAAAAATTTCTTCATACATTCGGGTCACACGTGCAGGCGTTTCAAGCAGCCCTTCACGTGTACTATCTTCCCCGATCAATTTCAGGATCTGCTCTACATGATACTCGATCTTTTCCCGATTGTCGGATACTTTTGAATTCAAATAATCTTTAACGCCAGCCACTGCCAAACGCCTCCTTTCGAACCACTACTGTAAGGGTTGTTCAAAAAGTCCGACCCAACTTTTTGAACACGCACTTTAAGCAGTTATTCCCTGCTATTATTTTCGGCGGCCCGAACTTTTACGCGCAGGATGCTGTTGCGGCTGAGGCATTTTCGCTCCTGGCTGCTGATTCTTCATCATCTGCTGGGCACGCTGCATTTGCTTGCCATTCAGGTTGTAGCCCATTTGCTTCGCCATTTTCTGAAGCATGTCCGGATTGCTTTGCATTTTCTCAAGTTGTTTACGCAAGTAGAACACCCCGATGAAAAATCCCCCGACCAGACCAACAATCAATGTAATAATCGGTATAACAATATCCATCTCTTAGACACCTCTGTATGCATTCTAAAAAGCCTGATAATCCGTGTCACTTCATGATGTTAAGCGCACATGTTGCAAACCTGACACAGACCGGATTTCCTGAAAGTATCATAGCATTTCCGCACGCCTTGAGCAAACGGATTTTCCAGTTGAACCGCACACAAGCTACGTCATGACAGCTTCAATGAAAACGGTTGTATGCTGAGCCAGATCGATTTCAACCACATCCAGAGAATAACGCGTACTTCCGCGTGCCACCCTGATTACAGGTCTGCCGGGCAATCCCCGATGTTGACGCACGATGACTCCAGTCTCTTTGGTGGACAGTCGTACCGCTGTACCATTGGGATACACGGATACACTCTTGTTGAACTCAATCAGAATGTCCCGATCCAGCTTCGTACCAGACAACGCCATCATCTCTTCACAGGCCTCATGTGGCATCAAACTGTCCTTGGATAAACCATTAATGAGATTATCATAGATATTAGCCACACTAACGATTCTCGCAAACAGATGAATGTCACTCCCTTTGATTCCCCTCGGCATGCCTGTACCATCTACATGCTCATGATGTTGCAGGGCCGTATGGGCGACCAACAGACTGAACTCCCGTTTGTTCTTAATCACTTCAAATCCACGCCATGTATGGTGCAGCGAAGAATTTGCAGCAGAGCCACTGCCAGGAGGTTCCCCCACTTTGCCAATATCATGCAATAATGCCCCCACAGCAAGGTCCTTCAGTTGATTATAATTGAGTCCCATATTCAGTCCGATGACCGAAGACAACAAACATACATTCATCGCATGAACATACTGTGCATTGTCTTTGGTACGAATATCGGTGAGCTGCACAAGCATTTCACGCCCGTTCAGTACATCATTCAGCAACTTCTCTATACTGAGGGCAACCTTTCTCGGACTCCAGTCTTTCCCGGATCGAATGGATTCGAGTGTGACACTCATTTCGTTAATTATTGCCCGTTTCGTGGTTTCATCCAGAATGTCTTCTGCATCCACATCTTTATACGCTTCATCCTGGATGTATAACATGGTCACGCCAATACGCTTCAGCGTATTGACCATGTATACGGTGAGCTGGACTCCGGCAGACAGCAATACCGTGCCGTTACTGGAATATACCGTCTTGCCCAGAAGCTCCCCCGCTTCCACGCTCTCCACGTTTACATACTTCATGAACGTCCCCCGCTCTTACGATAGCTGCTCCAATGCGAGCAATTGCTCCTTGGTTTGCAGACCGCCTACATAACCCACCAGGGTACCGTCTTTACCACTGATACGGTGACAGGGAATAATAATCGGAATCGGATTCTTGCTAATGGCGTCCAGAACTGCACGAACAGCCTTGGGTCTGCCGATGATTTCCGCAACCTGTTGGTGTGATGAGGCCTCTCCATAAGATATATCGGACAGTACTTGCCATACTTGTAGCTGGAATGGTGTTCCAAGCCGATCAAGCTGCAAGTCGAACGTTTTTCTCTCCCCTGCAAAATACTCCTTTAACTGCTTTGCAGCTTCGCTGAGCTTCTCTTCATTCTTCTCATATCGATACTCGCCAATCCAGATGCGGGCCCATTGTTGCAGATGAGCTTCCCGTACGTGAAAGGCGCCAAAATCAATATGACACAGCCCTTCATCCGTCGCGCATAACGTAAGAGTACCAATCGGTGTCAGTACCTCATCGTAGTATACGGGCTTGCCATGAAGACCCGTAACGGCTGAAGGTTTCCACGCTGCGGCTTCCGGTTTGTCAGGCTGTGCAGACTGCTCACTACCCGGTTCAATCCCAGCTTCCATTTTCAAATCCTGTTGTAACGCACGTAAAGCATTGTTCTCGTTGTTCTGTTCCTCTGGCTGCTTTTCACTCACTTGCCCAGCCTGTGGCTGTTTGGGTAAGGTCTCGGACGAACTCAGTCGCTCCTCGGCCTTCTGCAGCATGCTTAGTACGTTCCCATCTTGTTCGTTAGCGGCAGCTTCCCCAATTGCTCTCATGGCGTCTTCTCCTCCAATTCTGCTTAACGCCCAGGCTGCGGTTCCCCGCAACTCGGGGCGCGGATCACGTTTTAATACTTCTGTAAGTTTGGGTACAGCACTTTTGTCTTTGAAATTGCCCAGGGCAATAACGGCGTTGCGTTGAATCGGCTTCTTGCCCCGCCAAGCGGCGGAACTCTGACCGAAACGTTCCTTGAATTCCCGGTTACCGATGTCCAGTAGTGGTAGCAACAACGGCTTCACAATCTCCGGATCAGGGTGAAATTCGGGATGGTGATCCCAGTTCTTGCCCCGGTTCTTCGGACATACGATCTGACACGTGTCACAACCGTACAGACGGTTGCCTATTTTCAGCATAAATTCTTCATCCACGAACCCTTTCGTCTGGGTTACAAAAGAAATACAACGCTGTGAATTCAACTGCCCCGGCCCCACCAATGCTCCTGTAGGACAGGCATCGATACATTTTGTACATTCACCGCAGTCTTCGGTCACAGGTGTGTCTGGTTGAAAAGGAATATTCGTTACCAGTTCTCCGAGAAAAATCCATGAACCAAATTTGGGTGATATAATGGCACAGTTTTTGGCACTAAAACCAATCCCCGCACGCTGGGACACCGCACGATCCACCAATGCTCCAGTGTCTACCATGCTTTCGATCATGGCTTCAGGTACGCGTTCCTTTATAAAATTGACCAGCTTGTCCATCGCTGCACGCAGGACCTGATGATAATCCTGACCCCAAGCCGAACGGGCAAAAATGCCTCGATACGCACCAGGCTCCGATTTCGGCGGATTCACCATTTTGGATGGGTATGCCACGGCTATTGCAATGAGTGAAGCAGGCTCGCCATCTTTTAAGGCGGGGTGCACCCTTTTTTCAATATCCGGCTCTTCAAAACCTGAAGCATACCCCTTATCCCGCGACTGCTCCAGCAGCGATTTCAGGGAAACAAAGGGATCAGCCGAAGCAAAACCGATATCATCAATGCCCAGTCCGGGGCCAGCTGCCTTGATCTCCTGTTTTAACTTCTCCCATATGGAGGCATCCTGTGCTGCCCCGGTCTGTACGCTCGTCATTTCTCTTCCCTCTCTTCTTCCGACACTTATTCCGTAAATAGTGAACGCCCGCCTCACGGTAAGAGGACAGGCGTTAATTTCTATATATGCCTTACATATTTGAATTCAAACGGAACGAGTCTATATGGTTTAACGCAAAATGCAGTCTGAAGTTGTTGTCCTGTAATAATTTTACAATTTCTTCAATTCAGAAAACGGCCAGAAAATAAATTCAGCCTTGCCTACAATCTGGTCGGATGTAATACTGCCAAACACTCGGCTGTCCTTACTTTTGCCTTCATGACGATTATCCCCCATCACGAAGAAATGATCCGGCTCCAGTGTGATTGGGCCAAAATCAGGGTCCTGCACCTCAATATCGGTGTACGTTTCCGCTTGTTGCTCACCGTTCACATATAGATGGTGATCCCTAACTTCAATTGTATCTCCCGGAAGTCCAACGATCCGTTTCACCAGAAAATCCTTCTTCTCCAAGCCTTCGCTTGGATCACGAAGTACGATCACATCTGATCGGGAAGGAGTACCCAGATGGTATACGATTTTGTTGACGAAAAGGCGATCTCGCTCAACCAGTGTCGGCTGCATGGACTGTCCCTTGACCATTGACAGATTAAACACAAACAGGTTCAGCAGCATCATGATTACAAAAGCAACAACAATCGTTTTGACCCAGTCCCACAGCTCGACAACCCAGGATTTCCCCGGTTGTTCAGGCTTTGGCGGTTCATTTCGTTGCTCGGAAGTCACATGTTCCATTGAATGATGATTGGAATTCAAAGGGACACCTCATTTATTAAATAGTTGAATTAAACTTGTAACCTGATGACCACACTCCCTTTCAGTCTACTTCATTTGGGAGAGTGAAACAATTGGTTATGAGCACCAGTACCTTCGTTATCGTGAATACAGCCGGGATAATCGCGTTAATTTAAACAGAATTCGGAGACTCCGAAACATGTTCAGAAAATGAGGAAACCAGAGGAATATGACGTGAAGAACAATCATATAAATAGAAAGGCACATCCCTCACGTTCTTACACGTTAAAGAGATATGCCTAATATGAAATGAAAATCTTTTTTTTATTTCTTTTTAAACATGCAAACTAAGCTTTGGACAAAATACTAAGAGTCTGGAAAGCGCTCATAATCTGATTGGCACCGTAACCCATTGCTTCATATAGAGGCATGGCTACTTTGTTGTGCTCATCACCCGCCACCCATACTTGGCTGACTTTACGCTGCTGGAACCGCTGTTCCATAGCCTCGACAAGTGTTTTGCCGACTCCACGGCGACGATAGTCTGGATGTACCGCAATACGGTAGATACAACCCTGGTTGTGATCAATCGTACCGATCAAAGCGCCTACGAGGTCTCCCTCTTCTTCCGCAACCATGATCAGGTCAGAATCCCATGACAATTGACGGGCAAACGGGCCCATCGTGTTCTCATAACACTCTTCCGATAGTGCAACCTGGAGAAGCTCCGTCATCTGGCTTGCATCACTCAACTGAAAGGAACGAACGTGCATGTCTTAAATCTCCCTTTTCGTTAGCTTAGATGAGGTTTTTTACAAAAAGGGAATCCCTTTTTACCAAAAACCCAATGTTCATATAATGACAAAAAACGAGAAAATACCGCTTCTTCGTCAATTAAACCATACTTTTCTCCATAAAACACGCATTTTCTTTTGAAAGCGCTTAATTGTAACCGTTTACATACGAATGTTAAACTTTTGGTCCATTTAAACGCCTTATAACACATAAATAGTTGCAAAAAGGGTAAAATATGTTTGTTATCTCTGGCCCATCATTAGATCAACGCCTCGGGGGACTTAATAAACAAAAATGTTGCTTAATTAGCTCGAATGCGGTTTAATATTAGTGGCAAGGGTATTATTACATATGTACCTGTTTTCAAAAAAAACTAAAATCTCAGGAGGTATTTCATTATGACTTTTCAATTACCGGCACTTCCTTACGCTAACGACGCACTGGAACCACATATCGATGCAAAAACGATGGAAATCCACCACGATCGCCATCACAATACTTATGTAACCAACTTGAACGCAGCTCTGGAAAGCGCTCCTGAACTGCAAGAAAAAAGCTTGGAAGATCTGATCGCTAACCTTGACAGCGTACCAGAAGGCATCCGCACAGCGGTTCGCAATAATGGTGGTGGACATGCTAACCACAGCTTGTTCTGGGAAATCATCGGACCTAACGGCGGCGGCGCTCCTACAGGCGATATCGCAGCAGCTATCGATAGCCAACTGGGTGGCTTTGATAAATTCAAAGAAGATTTCGCTAAAGCAGCTACAACTCGTTTCGGTTCCGGCTGGGCTTGGCTCGTAGTTGGCAAAGATGGCAAATTGTCCATCACTAGCACACCTAACCAAGACAGCCCTCTCTTCGAAGGTCTGACTCCGGTTCTGGGTCTGGATGTATGGGAGCACGCTTACTACCTGAACTACCAAAACAAACGTCCTGACTACATCGCCGCTTTCTGGAATGTAATCAACTGGGATGAAGTGAACAAACGTTACGCTTCTGCAAAATAAGACTGTTTTAGTATGCAACAGTTAACATAAAAGAGAGCCTGATTCGGTCGTTGTGACCGTGATCAGGCTCTCTTTTTGCTATCGCTATAGTTAATGGGGGTTTTGTTTCTAACGAACCCAGGAGTCGCTATTGCTCCATATTTCATCGTATCGCGAGCCTAACGAATCTCAGAGTAGCTATTTCCCCAAATACGAGCTTTGATGCGCACTTTTGGGTTGATTTGGCTAAGATAACGTCACTCAGGTTCGTTAGAATTTATAATTGTGGTATATCCACATAATAAGACCTCTGGGGTTCGTTAGCTTCCCCATTTAATCCTTCACTTGATCATACGCACCGGCAAAATAACTGCTGATCAGCTTCAGAAAGATATTCGGGAATGCCATCTTGTCCATATCTTCCGGACCGATCCAGCGGTAGGTCAAGCCATCACCTTTACCTGTCAGTGTCGTAGTACTCAGTGCTAAGTCATTAACGTCAGATGATGACATCAACCTCTCTCCATCGTTAAGCGATGTTGAGATGTTCTGCGTATTAGGCGTGCCTGGCTCCGATGAATGCGTTATGTCTGACTCAGGTGACACAGCTGATGATGAGGCTGTGCCCTCCCTTGTTGCCGCCTGTGCATCGTAGGCGGCTCTGGCTTCCGCTGCGATTAGCGGAAGCTCACTGCTCTGGTCCTGCTCGGTACACTTGTACACCTGCAGGCTCCAGACAATATGGCTGAACACATGCTCCGCATGGGTAGCCAGCCCTTCCGGGCGGGCAGCGAAGCCTTCCGCCCATAGACTGCCGGCCAGCAATGCCATGGCCGGCTCATCCGCCAGCGGCGCCGCCTTCTTGCTGGCTGCGGCGGGCGCCGCGAGCACATGCGGCAGCTCCCACATGCGGGCCAATAGGCCCGTGTCTGGGCGCTGGCGCACAAGCACTTGGCCGCGATGATCCCCGCGGCCCTCCACAATCGCGACCAGCCGCTGCTCAGGGCGCGGCGGCTTCGCCTTGGTCTTGACCGGCAGTGTAAGCTCTCTTCCGGCAATACGGCCGGAACATTGCTCCATGACCGGGCAAGTCAGGCAGTGCGGCGCTTTGGGTGTACATACCAGCGCGCCAAGCTCCATCAGCGCCTGATTGAAATCACGCGCCCGCCCTTCCGGAATGAGCTCTCCTGCGAGCTCTTCCATCAACACCCGGGTGCTGCCCTTCATAATGTCCTCATCGATGAGGAAGTATCGGGACAGTACCCGCATGACATTGCCATCTACCGCAGGTTGCGGCTGGTTGAAGGCAATGCTGAGAATGGCCCCGGCCGTGTAGGGGCCAACCCCTTTTAATGCAAAGACAGCAGGCTTGTCCTGCGGCATCTCGCCTCCGTGCAGCTCCATGACTTGTCTCGCGGCTGCCTGAAGATTACGTGCACGGGAGTAATAACCGAGTCCCTCCCAATTTTTCAACACATCCTCTTCGGGTGCTTCCGCCAACGCCTGTACGGTCGGGAAATTCCCGATAAAACGATTGAAATACGGAATTACCGTATCCACCCGAGTCTGCTGAAGCATAATCTCCGATACCCATGTAAAATACGGATTGTTGTGGCGCCGCCACGGCAAATCCCGTCGGTTGATCATATACCAGTCCAGCAAATTCACGCTGAAATGTTGTTTCTGTTCCTGTAAACCCATATTTCCGCCCTCTCCTATTACCAAGCTAACTACTTTTCCATCTGCTCCACGATCGCAAAGGCCGCTGCCAATTCCGTCTGATGTGTAATGCTCAAATGAATGTCATATTGCTTATCATATGGCAACTGCAGACGTTCCCAGGCTTGACTGGACAACGAGGCCACTGGACGTCCTGTCCCATCAGGCAGCACTTCAATGTCAGTGAAGCCCATTATGCCACCAATACCGCAGCCAAATGCCTTGGACACCGCTTCTTTCGCTGCAAATCGACCGGATACAAACTCCGTCATCCGCTTCCCTCGACGAACTGCGATCTCCCGCTCTGCTGACGTTAAAATTCGTTTTATGAAAGCTTCCGCATGGCGACCGGACAGCAGCTTCCGCATACGTCCAATCTCCAGCACATCATTGCCTATGCCATATATCATCAACGCTTCACCCGCTTAATCTTTTATACTGTAAGAGGTTGTTCAAAAGTTCCACCTTCTTGGTACTGAAAACCGCTCTTTTTGAACATGCATTGTAAAAGATCTCCATTCAATCACATGATCCGTAACTCTCCGAACACGTATTCTATTGTAGCAGGAGGGGCGATCAGAAGCGAGTACCTATCCGCATTACCATATATGCTAAAATATGAATCAGGAATCGTCTGAAATTCTTAGGAGGTCTGAATAATGCCCATAACTTTTGAATTGCCCACTGACGTAGATGCGATCATTCGCGGAGACTTTTTCCCTGCACAACAACCCGCTCAAGGTGTCATCATTCTGGCTCACGGATACAAAGGCTTCAAAGACTGGGGTATGTTCCCCTACGCAGCTGCACAGCTAAGCCAGACGCATCATGTGCTGACCTTTAATTTCTCTCACAACGGTATCGGCGAATATCTGGAGCAATTCTCTGAACTTGAAAAGTTCGCAGTGAATACCTACAGCCGGGAGCTTTCCGATCTGGCCCTGGTACTGGAATATGTGGCTACACAACCTGAACTCACTGGACTTCCTGTATACCTGGTTGGCCATAGCCGCGGTGCAGGCGTAAGTCTCGTCTATGCACTGGATCACCCCGAGCAGGTGGCAGGTGTCATCTCCTGGAATGGCGTAACCAATCTGGATCTCTTTACAGCGGAGCAAAAAGAAGAAATGCGTACGCATGGCCGCAGCCATGTCGTTAACGGACGAACAGGCCAGCAGATGCCACTGGACGTGGCTATTCTGGAAGACCTGGACAAGCATAGCGAACGTTACGCTATCATTGACCGCTTGGCTTCTTCACCTGTGCGAGTCGCACTCATTCAGGGAACAGAAGATCCCCAACGTCTGCGTGACGGTTCTGCCGCACTGGTTCAAGCCCGCACTGATATCCCATGGCACCAGATACCTGAAGGGAATCATACCTTTAATACGGTACATCCATTTAAAGAAACCACTCCACAACTGGAGCAAGCCATCACCCAAACCCTGCAACAGATCAAAGACTGGAATAGCTAACACATCTTTAATATAGTAGTCACCTGGATTTTTGCGGTTTCTCGTTCCACATAACAAAAAGAGTCACTGCCGTGAGCAGTGACTCTTTTTGCATTCCCTATATAACGATCATGTTCATCCACCCGTATTAGATACCAGGAATGGCATTGCGTTTGTGATGTGTGCGCGTATAGAACGCTTCAAGGCGCTCTTGTGCAGCCGGATCGATCTGTTTGCCTTCGAGATAGTCGCTGTTCGCTTCATACGAAATTCCCAGCTCATCTTCGTCCGTCTGACCTTCCCATAGTCCTGCAGATGGTGCCTTGTCCAAAATAGCTTGTGGCACGTTAAGATATGCTGCCAGCTGGCGCACCTGACGTTTGTTCAGGGTGCTTAGTGGCGTGATATCCACAGCGCCATCGCCCCATTTGGTATAGAAACCCGTGATAGCTTCGGACGCGTGATCCGTACCTACAACAAGCAGGTTTTCTTCAAACGATAGTGCATATTGCATAACCATACGAGTTCTCGCCTTAACATTACCTTTGCCTTGGTGAGTCATATGGCGTGGGCTGCCCAAGGATTTGAAACCTTGCTCCACTTCCAGCGCAATCTCGTTCACTGCATCTTCGATATTGGTTTCCACGACATGCTTCAGATCGTATGCTTTGGCTACAGCGTAGCTGTGATCGATATCGGATTGTTCACCATAAGGTTGGAACACACCAAGCGTTTTGTACTCTTGGTTGTTCTCTTGCGTAAGCTCGTCCGTTGCTTTTTTGCACAACGCCGCAGCCACTGCACTGTCGATACCGCCGCTGATCGCAATCAGCAAGCCCTTGGCACCCGCATTTTTCACATACGTCTTCAGAAAATCAACACGCTTGCGTACTTCCTCTTCCTCATTAATGCTTGGTTTAACCTTCAATTCAGCGATGATCTGTTGTTGCAAACTCATCGTTCACACACCCCGTTTCTAAATGAATGAAATTTGATGTCCAGCTTGAAAGGTCCGAATGGTTCAATAACCTTATCTATCCAAAATGAAACGCCCCGGCATCGGTGATCCGAAGGGCGGGGCGTTCTATTGGAGCGAATTAACGGCAGTAACGGTCAAATGCACTTTTGAGATCAGCCGCAATATCCTCTGCAGAACGGTCTTCCACTTGATGACGCTCGATAAAGTGAACGAGTTCTCCGTCTTTCATCAGAGCGATGGACGGTGAAGATGGAGGATACGGTGCAAAGAATTCACGTGCTTTTGCAGTGGCTTCTTTGTCCTGACCAGCAAATACAGTGTACAGGTGATCCGGTGTAATATCGTGCTGAAGTGCTTGGGACACACCTGGGCGACATTGACCCGCGGCACATCCGCAGACAGAGTTAATGACAACCAGCGTTGTTCCTTTTGCATCCGGAAGACTTGCTTCCACTTCTTCAGGAGTACGCAACTCCTGGATTCCCAGACGAGTTAAATCATCCCGCATCGGTTGAACCATATCTTTCATGTATTGATCAAATGACATCGACATTCGGTTTCACTCCTTATAAATGGTTGTTCTATGATCTCGATCGAATTAAAGGCCAATAAACTCTCCAAAACAACGTTACATTCATATCGAACATTATGGATGTAATGATGTGCTATTCCTATTATACATCCATAAGCAATGAAAGCAAGATTCAGAAACCGCCTGCGGAAAGGCTTCTTCCATAATATTATGTCTCAATGTCTGGCAAAATATGCTGAATGACTAACGTTCAAATGCCACTTTGAAGGTCGTGCCCTGGCCTTCCTCCGATTCCACAGTAATGGTTCCGTTATGTCGTTCCACAATACTCAGGCACATGGACAATCCAAGTCCGGTCCCCTTGGCTTTTGTCGTATAGAAAGGTTCAAACAGCTTTTCCTTCTTCACCCTGGGTAGACCAGGCCCTGTGTCTCGTACACACAGTTCGACCTTATCATCCACTATCCGCGTCTCCAGCGTAAGCACGCCCTTCTCATTCATGGCTTCCATCCCGTTACGGGCCAGGTTCAACACCACCTGTTTGATTTCCTTAGAATTGAGATGCAGCTTCGGCACATTATGGGCCAACATGAGTTCTATACTCTGACCACGCAGGTTCGCATCCGCCCATAACAACGGACTGAGTTCATGTATGATATCGTGAAGCTGGGATTCTTCTTTCTCGGCAATACGATTCTGAGCCAAAGACAAGAAATCATTAATGATACTGTTGGCCCGGTCCAGCTCTTCCAGAACGATCCGGTAATAGTGATCGAGGGAATCAGGACTCTTTTCCTGCATAAGTTGAAGAAAACCCCGCACAACCGCCATTGGATTACGCACTTCATGCGTAATGCTTGCAGCCATCTGCCCCACCAGACTGAGACGATCCACATTATCCAGTTCACTTCGCAACATCTCAAGCTCCGTGATATCCTGAATGATCAGCATGGCTCCTGTAACTTCTCTTGCAGACTCTGTTGAAAAGGCATAAATCGGTACGGTTCGGGACTGAAATACGTGTGCACCGTAACGAACGGTCAACCCGCTAATCTCACCATGAACGACGGCTCTGCGAATGCTTTTATCCATCTTATCCGCCTGACCTTGTTCAACAAATTGACTGGCAGGCTGTCCAATGAGATCAGGTGTGGAGGTACAAGGTAGCTGCTCCCTTGCGGTATGCTCCATCATCTCATTGACAAACATCACTGTACCTTGTTTATCTACAGTGGCAATGGAGAGAGGCACTGCGTTCAGAATCTGATGAAGTTTCTCCGTTTCGGCTATGTATCGATGGTGGACTTCCGAGAGATGCTGCTCCAGCCCGCGATAGTGCTTCATCCGTTCCAGCCATAGCAGACTCAGACTGCCCGCAACAATGGCTCCAGCGGTATACCCAAGTGCTGTAAGTATCATGTAGGTCGCAGAGTACGTGGATTCATTCTGGAGGGATGCGATCCATAACAGACTCGTTACAACCAGTTCCATTGTAATCAGGATGATGAGGATCGCCATTTTGCGTGAAGGTGTATTATGCTTGAATCGTTTGGCAGACAACCATACAATAGGATAGAGAAGAATACCCGTATGAAGGAGAAATCCGTACAGCTCATAGGGATGCGCAAAAAGAAAATAGAAGAGAATATGTAGAATGGACAGCGTTACGCCTATAGCGGACTTACAATACAAAATAACAAGTATCACAGGTACGATGCTTAATGATATGGGTACGGCCACCGGGCTTGCATAGAGCGCAAACAGCAGACACAATAACATGCTCAGGGCACTTGTCACAGCAAAACTGGTATGAACGGTTCCGTCATGTTCCATTCTGGCAATAACCCGCTTGGAGAGTACCAGACGGAATAAGGGAATCAGAAATACCGCCGACCCTGCCAGCAGTACTTGTAAAAGCATGTCCTTTAACGCAACCACAATGCCATCTCCTCCTCTGCCTGCACATTCCCTCATGTATTTCTGATTAAAACATAGGCGACAGTATATTACAATATATCCCTTAAGACTGCACAATAGAACTGCTCATAACTCCATTATATTTCAGAAAAAGCCAGGAGTAGACACATTTTACGTAAAACAGACAAAATCAATGAAAAAAGAGGGTAATAACATATGTATGATGTCATTGTAATTGGTGGTGGATCTGCGGGCCTGATGGCTTGCGTTGCTGCTGCCGAGCATGGAGCCTCCGTGCTTCTGCTGGATAAAGGAGATCAACTGGGTCGTAAACTCGGCATCTCTGGCGGAGGTCGATGCAATGTAACCAATGCCAAGGAAACGGATGAACTCATCCGACATATTCCCGGTAATGGACGCTTTTTATATAGTTCGTTTCAGAATCTGGACAACCAGGGAATCATGCGTTTCTTCGAGAATCTCGGAATTGCCCTGAAAGAAGAAGACAACGGCAGAATGTTCCCTGTAACCGATAAAGCGAAAACAGTTGTGGATGCGCTGGTAGGCAAGATTGTCTCCCTCGGCGTTGAGATTCGCACCAAAGAACCGGTCAAGGAAATTATTCAGAACGGTCAACAGGTACAGGGTGTTAAATTGATATCCGGTAAAACCATTCTTGGGCGCTCTGTCATCATTGCTACCGGCGGCAAGTCCGTACCCCAAACCGGATCTACCGGAGATGGTTATCCTTGGGCTGAGGCTGCGGGCCACACCATTACAGAATTATATCCAACCGAAGTGCCCATTGTGTCTGGGGAGAGTTGGATTCAGTCCAAAGAACTGCAAGGTTTGTCTTTAAGGGATATCGCTCTATCCGTAGTGGATGCCAAAGGAAAAACAGTCATCTCTCATCGCGGGGATATGATCTTCACGCATTTTGGAGTGTCTGGACCGGTTGCACTGCGCTGCAGCCAATTTATCCGCAAGGTACAGATGAAGACTGGAAACCCACAGGTCATTATGAGCATTGATCTGTTCCCGGAGCTGTCCCCAGGTGCATTGGAAGCACAGGTGCAACAGGTATTGGAACAAGAATCCCGCAAGGCTGTCAAAAACATTTTAAAAACATGGGTTCCTGAACGTATGATTCCCTTAATGATGAAACGGGCAGAGATCAGCGATGACCTTACGTTCCACCATTTTCCCAAAGGTATGTTAAGCAACTTGTGTGGGCTAATGAAGGCTTTTACCTTCCGTGCAGACGGAACAAGATCGCTCAAAGAAGCCTTTGTTACTGGGGGAGGAATCCACTTAAAGGAGATATACCCAAAAACAATGGAATCCAAGCTGCTGCCTGGACTATTCTTTTGCGGTGAAGTTTTGGATATTCACGGCTACACTGGAGGGTATAATATCACCGCTGCATTCTCCACAGGATATACGGCTGGTATGCATGCAGCTGAATATAAACACGCTAAACTATAATAGAGGTTGTTCAAAAAGTCCGCTTTTGATTACGAATCATGCCTAATGGCATCATCAGCGATGAATTGCTTCAGATGCCAAAACCCCCGATATCCACATCTGTGGAAGATCGGGGGTTTTGGGCATTGTTCCATTTTAGAAAAATTGGCTCGAACTGCTCTTAGCTTGTGATGCTTCTATGCTTTCACACTGCCTGAAAATCCATCAGCCGAATCATCGTATGTCGGGTCATCGCTATAGTTATGTCTGCCTTGCTCCGTCTGGCTTCCCTGGTTTCCGTTTGCATAACCCTCATTCCAGTCTTCATTCACGAGATGAGCCGGAATCGATATATTCTGAAACTGATCCAGTTCTTCCGTCTGTGAGGCAAATACGGCACTTCCTCCATGAGATTGTACAATCTCTACGGCAGACTGAGGATCTTGGCGATCTGTAGGGATGTACAATTCCAGCGGTGCGGACTGATAAGGCTTATATCCCAATTCCTCCAAGGTTGCCCTTGCGGCATTCAACGCTGAATCGTCTGAAAAGTGCACCTGTAGTTCGCTATTATCCATCATCTTCTCTTCCTCCTTGCTACAGCTAATCTCTCATCATCCATGGATGAGATTCTTCTTCTATAGCATGGTCAGTTATAGCGCACGATATGCTCCGAATTAGAAAGGAATTCCTTTAGCCACGGGTAAGCCGAACCCACCCGGCAATAGATAAGACACAGAGTCCGAAAGCTACCGCACCTGCAGCTGTCAGAATACCGACGATCCAGCCGAGCCAGGCCAATCCCAGCGTGAATCCCATAAGAATACCAATCGGGACAAACAACATCCGAACCATCATTGAACCCGCAAGATGCAGCGCCTCCGAATCATACGTTATGAGCTGAACATAGTCGGACGTGGCAAAAACATCCCAGGAACGATAAAACATCACCGTCAACATGATGATTAATAACGCACACACGATGAAATTGACCGGAAAAGGTGGCAAGGCAACTGCTGCGATGGATAGTCCGCCAAGCTGCAGATACAATTTCATCGTGGCCGAGTTCCTGAAAAATGCCTTGTATGCACTCTCCGCTGTCCGATTCGCGATGGAACGATTGCGTAACAGTTTACGCGGTTTGCGGAAGATGATGGACCGTGTTCGTGGGGCTTTCGGCTTGCTCACCGCCCGGCTTAACATTAGAGCTGTAAGCTGCAGCCTGCTCCGCAGATCCTCCCGCACATCCCCTTCAAACGTTCCCTTCATCAATAGCCTCATCTGTCCAACTGTAATTAGAAGAAGCATGATAATTACGATTCCAAAACTGATTTTCCACGTCTGTCCATGCATCCATGATGTCGCATGAATGGTCATGTAACCTATGCCAACGACGAGAGGGATCATCTGAATCCAACGCCGCCATCCTGTATGTCGAACCTTCGTCATATGTAGTGTTATGGCTTGGAATGAAGCTACTGCACCAAACCAGACAGCCATAAGTGCAATCTGGAGATTCGACATCTCATAGACACGGGACCACAGGGGTGCGGTTAGCTCTGTAATCAGGATCATTTTGCCCAGATGTTGCAGGCAGGACCGGTAGAGCCCTTGTCTCATTAACGTGCGCATCCACAACGGCCTTGATTTCAGAAACAATACATCCGCTTCCTCCACAAATATCAATACACCACCGGTAAGCATAACGACGTCAATCAGCCCAGTCAGTACGGGAAGCGGTAATCCTGTCGCCCATGCAGGCAGCGGTTTGGTCCACAGACTCGTGTACCATCCAATTAGATAGAGCAGACCCGGAACAAGCAGGTATACCCACACTGTCCAATCCACGACGAGTTTGAGATTTTTCATCTGTTCCCTGAAGTGCTCTTTGCGTCTTCGTCTGTATAAACGAAGTGGGGTATAACGCTGGGAAGTTTCCATTCTCTCTCACCCTCTCTCTATCTAAGACGTCAGTACATCAAAACAATCAAACAAAGAGGCTTCCGGCAATCCTGCCGCTTCACGGATCTCATCCAATGTTCCCTCGGCAGCAGATCTGCCCGAAGCAATCAGAATAAACCGGTCGCAGATTCGTTCAGCGGTATCCAGCACATGCGTAGACATGAGCACACCCGCGCCGCGGCGACGTTCATCATCTAGTAATTTCAGAAAATCCTTGGTTGCACGAGGGTCCAACCCGATGAACGGCTCGTCCACAATATAGATATCCGGTGAAGACAGAAATCCGATCATCAACATCATTTTCTGCCGCATGCCCTTTGAGAAACTGGCTGGAAGATCATTTCGAACATGGTCCATCCCGAAACGAATCAACAGTTCCTCCGCTCTGGCAACAAAAGCTTCTTCCTCCATTTCATATGCCGCTGCCGCCAGATCAAGATGTTCCCATAGGGTCATATATTCGTAAAAAACCGGTTGCTCCGGGATATAGGCATAACGACCATCTCCTCCAATCGTCACTTCATAGTTCGCATGTTCCAGAAGACCAAGAAGCGTTTTGATTGTGGTACTTTTGCCCGCACCATTTGGTCCGATAATACCTACCAGTTCTCCTCGCGCCACACTCATTCGAATATTGCGTATGGTCGATTGTCCCGGCTCGTATCCTGCCTCGGTAATATGTACGTCCAATATGGACTCTTGTACTTCCTTGCTTTTATATTCCATTCCCATATTATTCACTCCCTGTTCTGATCAGGTGTTTAACTCGTTCTTTATGTTTTATTGTAATCTATATCCGTTGAACTAAAGACCAGTTACACTGCACACTCCGATGACAGAACAACCTTCCGATCGCTGTTATCCCCCGATTTTTTGAATCAATTTGACAAGGTGAAAATCGGGGGATAAAGGCGAACGCTCCACTTCTTCAGGTTCTTTCTGTCCTCTACGTTCTCGTGTAAATTTCCGCAATAAAATAAAGCAATAAATCATAGTAACGTATGACTTATTGCTTACTATTATATTTCATTTTCAGTAACACAGTATGTACGAATAATCGAGACCAGTTCTTCAAATGTGTACTTGTGGTTCACCATATCGACAGTAAAGTCCTCAGCAAAAGTTTGATCCATTTTAAGATACACATTGTTATAACGCAGGAAGATTACCAGTGCGGTAAAAGCCGTTCTTTTATTGGCATTATGAAAAGGGTGATTTTGGCCCAAAGATTGAAAAATCGCAGCAGATTTTTCATATATAGATGGGTAGGCTTCGTTACCAAAAGCTGATGATTGCGCTCTTATAATCGCGGATTCAAGCAGACCAGAGTCTTTAACTCCAATCTGCTCTCCAGGACTGTAACGCTTAATCATAGCGACATTGATCGCAATAACCTCTTGTATGCTCAAATACCGGGTCATGCTCATCTATCCTTGAGACCTTTCAAAGTTTGATCGTATTCACCTATCACATCAGCTAATGTATCCATAAAATCACTACTGATTCCGTTAGGCAAATTGACTTTTGTAGACTTCTTAATAATAATTTCCCCGTTAGACTGATTTACCTCAATTTGAACCATGTCACCTTGTTCAAGACCAATTTGTTTGAAGGCATCCGTCATTGTTAATCCAAGACTATTACCAAATTTCGTTACTTTTCGTTCCATTTCACTCACCCTATTCATTCATTCCCCTCCTTAGTTATACTATTCAACTGTTATAACAATTATACTGAAATCCTTGTCCATTTGCATATTATTTCGAATTTTGAAAAGCATAAAAAAGAAGCAGGGGTTCCGGAGCCCCTGCTTCTTCATATTACAGTGAAAATCTCATATTACCGATTTGTCTCCACCACAGATGTAGTTTCACTCTCTGCATCCGCATCCACGTTCAGACCCAGATCCAAGCTTCCACGACTTTCATTCGTGAAGTTACTGCTAGTGGTACGATCGCTGTCTTTCACGCTATTGTTGCGTTCGGATTGAGCCATCGTTGCACTCTCACCTTCTGCTTTCGCGTTCAGACCCAGATCCAGTGCTCCACGGCTTTCACTCGCATAGCTGCTGTTCACGTTACGCTCGCTGTCTTCTTCACGCTGTTGTTGCGTTCAGTTTGAGCCATTGTTGCACTTCACCTTCTGCTTTCGCGTTCAGACTCCAGATCCAGTGCTCCACGGCTTTCACTCGCATAGCTGCTGTTCACGTTACATGTCAATGCTGTCTTTCACGCTGTTGTTATGTTCAGTTTGAGCCATTGTTGCACTCTCACCTTCTGCTTTCGCGTTCAGACCCAGATCCAGTGCTCCACGGCTTTCACTCGCATAGCTGCTGTTCACGTTACGCTCGCTGTCTTTCACGCTGTTGTTGCGTTCAGTTTGAGTCATTGTTGCACTCTCCTTCTGCTTTCACGTTCAGACCCAGATCCAGTGCTCCACGGCTTTCACTGCATAGCTGCTGTTCACGTTACGCTGTCTTCACGCTGTTGTTGCGTTCAGTTTGAGTCATTGTTGCACTCTCTCCTTCTGCTTTGGCGTTCGTGGACCTGTGATCCAAGCTTCCACGGCTTTCGTTCGCGAAGCTGCTGTTCACGTTACGCTCGCTGTCTTTCACGCTGTTGTTGCGTTCAGTTTGAGTCATTGTTGCACTCTCTCCTTCTGCTTTCACGTTCAGACCCAGATCCAGTGCTCCACGGCTTTCGCTCGCATAGCTGCTGTTTACGTTCCGATCATCGCCGCCTCGTGAATAGTCGCTCATCGTTGTATCACCTTCCCGGACACATTGGCATTCAGGCCAAGGCCCAGCTTGCCAGAACTGCTACGCTCAACTGTGTGGTCGGAAGAACGATCATTGTATTTCCGGTTCGTGCTCTCTGAGGATAAGCCGGCGTTAAGGCCAAGATCCAGATTCAATGCTCCAGTTGCACTGATGAACCTCCGTAGCTGGCTTCATGGGTCCCGTAACCTGTGTCACGGTGGTGTCCTGACAGAAGAGATCCTAACTCCAGATGCAAAACCTGCATTCAAATCCAGACGTTACCGTTGTTGCTGTTATAGCTATCTGCGTGTTGCCCCGCGGCGTCCCGCCGCCCTTCAATGTACTCGGCAAGTGCCGAGACAATTTTTGCCCAATGATTTATTTTTTTTTAAGGACATTTATGGTGTTATCTCCTTTCTCATTTTTGGTTGAATTTGAATGCCATTGTTGTTGGAGAGAAGAAAGGTATTGCGTGGCAGCTCACGCCTGCAGCCCTTTATCATTGACTGAACCCATCGAGCCGTTCCATTCGGAAGGCAAAATCGTAATCTGGTGTAACCAGACCCGTTGTTGCTCCCGGAAGTGCAGCGGCTGGAGCGGTTGCTCCACCTCCAGTTACACCGGACGAACCGGAGTCGCCTTGTTCCCCTTGCAGCCATCTGCCCGGGGAAGTTAAGGTAACAGACCAACTGGTTGGTCGTTCTGTACGAGGCTGCAAGGGAGATGTTGCATTATCACCATCTTGTTTCGAATTGGCTTCCCGGGTTACTCCGCACTTGTTCGGTGACAGATGGTTTAGCAGAGTTCTGATCCACGAGGAATAACTCGTTATCAGACAAATCTGCATTGACATCGGAATCCCGCGTCAGATCGGTTCCGTCAACAGGCAATGCCTGCGGGACAACAGGTTGTTCTGGACGTACTCCTGGTTCCAGGGTGACCTCAATCACGTTGCCCGTAACCTGAACTGCGTCCTGCCCTTCCACGTTGTTCTGTGATGAAACAGGATCTGCGAGTGCACTCGTATTGGAAGTTTTAACATTCGGTGTTTTGACGACCGGCTGTTGTTCCGGAGTGACTACAGGCCGTTCCGCCTACACTTGGAATCTCCACCTTCTCCTGATCAGGATTGAGTTCAGCGGATACGTCTACAACAGGAACTTCTGCTTACAGAAGGTAGCTGACATTCCCCTTACTCAGATCCACTCGGGATGAAGAGATATTGACCGAAGTAACCTCGGGTACATCCACCTTCACGGAAGGTAATTCAACCTTACCCTGCCGAAGGTTGGTTTTCACAGCAGACGTCTCTGCCTTGATTACCTCGGGTACCTCTGTGGTAACCCCGGGCAAGGAAGCTGTACCTTCGTTCAGGTTCACCTGACTGTTTGATACATCGGCTTTGATCACCGGTGTATCCGCCTGTACAGACGGCAGTTCAACGGTTCCCTTCTCGCATCAATCCCAATCTCTGATGTTCCGCTGATCCAAGCGGTGTATCTACTTTCAGCTCAGCTACACTCAACTTACCTGTGGATTCATTCGCTTTGATCGACGGAACTTCAACATCCAGTAGTGGTGTGGATACCGATACTGACGGAGTCAGATTCAACCTGCCATCCGAATCACGTGAAAACAAATTCAGCGACAATCCGCTGGACGGTTTTTCAGAAGATACCTGAGCCTCGTCTGCGTCATACATGTGACGATCCAATCCCCAGCATCAAAGTCCCGGCGTAGGCATTAAGCCCACGGGGACATGCTTCCAAGACGTACAATCGATTTTGGTAACTTTACATTCAAGTTGCCCACCCCCTTTCCGTACGTGTTGCGGATGGCATATGAGTTTCAGGGAATAATTAGAATACAGGGATTTCTCTGCCTGTTCCTCATTAAACGTGAAGGCGTTTACTCAAACGCTTTTTAATCATAAATTTAAAATTTGAAGTAAATTCAAACCTTCATTTCAACTGTTCTAACCTGAGCAGATTCGGCCTGTTTTCAGTCGCCTGCAATCATGGTCTTGGCTGCAATGGAGCCATTCAGATCGGCTCTTCCGCTACGTTTCATCAAATAAATCAAACCAAGCAGGGTCAGCAAAATGCCTGAACAGACAAAAAAGCCGGCACTACACCGAATGAGGTGACCAGCGAATCCACCTACCACCGGGCCCATAATATTACTGGCTGTCATCACGCTGCCTACTGTTCCAAATACCCTGCCTGTCATCGCCTCAGGTGTCTGTTCCTGCAACAGGATCTGAAAGGGTACAATGGCAAACCCAATTCCGACCACCTGCCAGGCAAAGAGGGGATACTAACAACAGATTGGCACCTTGGTAGCCCGGCGTGCGGCCAAATCCCAACAATAACTGCCTCCGCTTTCGATAACCAGACCCATGAGTATGGTACCCAGACCCATTTTTCAAAACATGCCCTGCATGCTTCACTTCCGCACACTCATCGCTGCAATTAATGTACCTAAGCCACTTGCTGCCACGCACCATCCCAGCAGATCACTTGAAATTCCGGAAGCTGTCTGAATAAAACCACAGTCTGTGAATCGGCAAATTGCAGAAAAAGTATGGCTGAAGCAAGCAAGATCAGAGACGTTCCTACATGAGGGAGAGATGTATATATTCGGATACCCTCCAGTGTTTCTTTCCAAAAGAGTCTTTTGGGCGGTTGCGAACATCCTCAGTTGGCTCTTCCTCTACTTCTGTTACGTTATGAATTTCGGTTTGGATCACCCGGAGTTCCAGGAATCCACAATAAAATGATGCCGGAGATCAGAAAAGACGCTGAATCGAGAACAAAACACCAGGTAATGCCAAAAGCGGCTACTGTGCGCAGTCCACCAAGTGCTGGACCAATAATTTTGGACATCTGTTCGATCACCGAGCTGATGGATACAGCTTGCGCAAGTTGTTCTCGAGGTACAATCTCCTTCAGCTTTCCGTTTTTGGCCGGAGAGAATATGACATCAAACAGGGATTTGAGGACAAGCAGTATGTAGACGTGCCAGATCTGGTCAGCAAAAATTAACGCACCCACGATGATAATTTTTGCACCATCGGCTACAATCATCAGCCATTTACGGTTCAGACGATCCGCAAGCGTGCCTGCGAATGGCCCTGTCAACAGAATGGGTAGTGCAGCGGAAAGTGTGACAAATGTAATCTCCCAAGGCGTTGCATTCCAACGGATACCCACGAGGGTCAGGATTGCGAGCAGATGCAGCCAATCACCCAGATTGGAAATGGCCTGTGCCACCATCAATGTTACAAAAGATCGGTTATTCTTCAGCGGTCGTTGCCCTTCAAACGTTAAATCACTTGTCACCCTTCTTCTCCTCCATTATCTTCCAATTCATAGTATAAACTCATTATATAGCGCAGCCCTTGACTCGACCTCCTGCCAGAGGCGGAGAAAAGCGACATCTGAAGGATGATTTTTTCAGCATGATGAATGATCAAATTTTAAATGCTAAAAATGCACCAGACATATCACGTTTTTCGTAGAAATAGAAGTTTACAATTAAACCATGGCGACAACCTGAATCGTCAAATATAACTAACCAACTCATATAAGTTGAAATACTTTACATGAACAGCATAACGATGGGGATAACAGTGATTGGAAGGTTGTTCTGTCCTCATAGTGGTAGGTTGTAACTTCATCATTTCAACTTATAAACTAATCTGAAAAGGCGGGATCAGCATGCTGGAATTACAAGAAATCGGAACTGAACGTTCACTTCATCTGTACCCCCGCACCTTGGCCCAGACATTCAAGAGCGTGAATGAACACGCTGTATCCGGAAGCAAAGTGCATGGCTTCAACCCCACCGCACATGGGGTGCTCGGAAGTGTTATATATGAAAGGAGCTCTCAGCTGATCTTTAACAGGTTGGTGCACAACTTCTTGCCGCAAAGTGGTAATGTGACCTATGTGATTGATAAGCTGAGCAAAAAAAGGATTGTTACACCGCAAACATTGTCCGCAAGACAGACGTATCATCTTTGTGGAACTGACCGAAGAAGGACAGCGCACCATGGATGACATCTATCCAGGCTATGCGTTGAAGATTGATCGGGCTGTAAGTGGACTAAGTGAGGAAGACAAGGAATTGTTGTCCGAACTCTTGGGAAGGCTTGCACATTCTGCAGACCGTTTATCAGCAAGCAGCTAGAGCGTATCTTCAAACCTGCCGTAAGCCAGAGCTGCAACTGAATGTTCTGGAGCAGACATGGAGCGGGAGCGCTAACGAACCTGTGACGTCTTATTCAGGGTTTGAAGCGCTCGCAGCATTTTAAGGAATCTGACACACGCTATCCTTGAAAAACAGCCGTTTACAACGTGTTTTTCAGGTGATTTCGGGAAATAACGTGTCTCATGTTCCTTACAATTTAAAAAGAGGAGCAGAAGGCCAAAATAAGACGTCCTCGGTTCCTTAGAAATTCGTCTGGACGATTCACCAGGATCAGCCAGCCTTTACTTCAAAATGCTTTAGACCCGGACATCCCCCAACGTATCACTTGGCCTGAGTTTGAAGATACACTGAAGTCCACTGCACATGTGCTATCAACAAAAATAACCGGATTGCCTGACATCGGCGAATCCGGTTTTTATATGTTTGTAATATATATATCTTCTTTTTACTTTGAGCTTTGGGGCTGCGGTGGAGCATCTGCATCTTCGGGTACAATTAAACGTTTGCGTAGAGCAAGCGTGGTTACCCACGAGATCAGTGCAATGACACAAACATAATCACAAACAGGGAATGCAAGCTTCCTTCCAGCACGTTGCGCGCAGCGCCCATTTATCATCTGATAGGGCTGCATCCGTATGTGGTGCAAGCAGTTCATTCAGATCACTTCCTGATATTCCAGCCTCAGCCAGATTCTGCTCACTGGATAACGTTTCAGATTCGATAGTTCAACCAAGTGCCAAAAGCCGCTCACCAATCGTCTGTCCCAATGTACGCATGAATGTATGCAGTGCCGTAGAGGAGCCACGTCTCCTATACCCTACAGACGACTGCAGCAATAATGGTGAAGATCGTGAATGCAAAACCTGAAGCGAGACTATAAATAAAGGTCAATATAAATAGTAACAGCCTGCGGGGATGTCCCGCCAACCAGAAAGAGTCCACCCGATCCAATTGCAATACCGGTTAACCCAATCAATGCGGTCATACGTGATCCAATTTTCAATAATAGGCGGCCTGCCATCACACTACCAATGAGCCAACCCACCGACATCGGCGCGAGCAGCAGCCCGGATTCCGTCGTAATACCTCCCCGAACACCCTGCACCCAGAGCGGCAAATAACTGGTCAGGCCGATCATCAAAGTAATACTGGTCAGCAGTCCGGCGATATTCGCCACACGGATGTCCCGAATTCCGAACAAATGTAGTGGAACCATAGGGGCCTGGAGCTCTTTTTCCACCACAAAAAATAAAATAATAAACAGAGTGGCGACCACACTCAGCACAACAATCAACGGAGAACTCCAGGCATAATACTGCCCACCCGCCGACAGGACAAAACAACAATGCGGTAATGCCCACCGTGAAGGTCAGTGCACCGACATAATCAATCTTGGCCGTACGTGGAGAGATATCTTCCTTCAGATAACGAAATACAAACCACATCGCAAGCAGACCAAACGGCACATTAAAACCAAAGATCCACTGCCAGCCGAGATTATCTACAAAATAACCGCCAAGCAACGGTCCCGCCAGAGAGGAAATGCCCCACACGGAGCTAATCCAGCCTCTGGATTTTGCCACGTTCTTCAATAGCGTAGATGTCCCCAATAATCGTAAATGTAACAGGAACTACCGCACCCGCACCAATCCTTGAATAGCAATGGAAAATAATCAATTGCTCCATGTTCTGCGACAGACAGCACAAGAGTGAACCCAGTAAAAATAACGCACAGCCAATCAGAAATACAGGCTTTCGTCCATACAAGTCACTGATTTTACCGAAAATGGGCGTACTCACCGCCATCGTCAACAGGTATGCGGTGAAAATCCAGCTCAGCAGCTGTACACTCCCCAGCCTTTCACTGACAATGGTCGGCCCCGCAGGACCAATTACGGTACCTTCAATCGCTGACAGAAATGTCGCGAGCAACAGCCCTGTCAAGATGAAACTGCGCTTCAAAACCTCCAGTTGCATTCACACAAACCCTTCTCTCTCTTTTTTGTTCTCTATATAATTGGTGCTTCTCCAGCTTTGTTCTGTTTCTTCGTTTACGTAAATTTTAAAAAATCATATATTGTCTCTTTTATTTACCTCGCTTGCGAAGGAACTCATCATATAACATGGAATACATCACCATATCCTTGTATCCGGTGGACGTATGTTGCACCTGTCGCAGCAATCCTTCACGCGTGAAGCCACGGTTTGTCAGGAACTCTCGCCAGACGCCAGATTACGCGGATCAACCAGCGCTTCGATTCGATTAAGACCCATGGTCTCATACCCAAAGGGCAGCAATGCAGAGAATGCCTCCGTCATATAACCGTGGCGCCAATAATCACGTCCCAGCTCATAACCGATCTCACCCCGGAATGCGCCTTCAAGCTGCCATGTGTTAAAGCCACAACTGCCGATGAGCTTGCCTTGTTTCTTTGAGTTCGATCCCCCACCGGATCGCATCCTCTTCTCCCTGCCATTTGGTTAAGTAGTCCAATCATGTCCGCCGCTTCGCTTGTCCCAATCATCGGTGCAAGATTCATGTAACGGGTCACCTCCCGATCTGACCAGCATGCGAACATCTGGGCCGCATCCCGGCGACGCATTTTACGCAGACGAAGCCGCGCAGTCTCCATTTCGGGAATTCTTCCTTTGCATTTATACATATAAAGACACTCCGATCCGATCTATCTCCGCAGACCATAATATTCACTAGTCATCTAATCATAACCTGCGCCGAATGGCAACTGTTCAGTCATGGATACACGTCAAAAAACCGGGCCAAGTTCGCTCCCGGTCTTGTTGTACGTATGGATCAATTCACGTTTGAGTGAATTACGGAATCATGGCTTGTCCAAATGAATTTTAAGCTTTGGACGTTTTCTTGCCCTTCCCCAGTAATTCATCGCTAACCCGGCCAAACACAGCCGTGATTTCCTTGAATTCTTCGATGCCAGTCCCGGTTAGGTCCATTGGTCCCCGGGCGGTCAGGAAATTCTCCTGTGTCAGGTGTTCAAGCTCCTGCTTGATCTCCCGCTCTCCAACGCGATATCCCCGTTCTTCCAATAGGGCAGCGCCTCGCTAACGTTCAAATCCTGATTTTGCGCGAAATATAGTAGATGAATCCGTACAAAAAGATTCTGTACCTCTGCATGCATAAGCCAAGCTCCTTCCCGGGTTATAGCCCTCCGTGGTTGCTAAGTAATTACCCACGTAAGAAGTTGAGAAACAGGAGGATTCTTCAGGTATTCCTTCCCTTTCCGAAATCCCCTCCGCTTGACTAACCGCATCCTCTGCACTATCTTGAAAATAAGTACCATTTTGCTCGGGAGGGTGATTTACCATGTTTCAAGCTGTTTCCTATGAAGGAACACGAAGTGAGCAGCACACCGCCGTCCTGGGACAGTTAAGTGCTCTGATCCGCGATGAACCTAGTGCGACAAGCTAATCTGGCGGAACGCTGCTGCGCTGCTCAATGTATTTAAGTGACCGACACCAATTGGGTCGGCTTCTATCTGTATGATGGAAAAGAACTGGTCCTCGGGCCATTCCAAGGACTGCCTGCCTGTATCCGAATTCCACTGGGACGTGGGTGGGCGTGGCACATCTTTGCCGCGGAAAAACGTACCCTGGTCGTTGACGATGTTCATGCCTTCCCAGGCCACATTGCCTGTGATGCAGCATCGAACAGTGAGATTGTCGTACCTATTATCAAAAACGGCGAACTGTACGGGGTACTGGATATCGACAGCCCGCTCAAAACCGTTTTGACGACGAAGACCGCGTCTTCCTGGAGAAAGCCGTAAACCTGCTCACAGAGCAGTTGAGGCAACCATACCCCTATATAGGAAATGATGATTAAGGTGATCGGAGCCTCATCACACACGATGATGAAGAATCTGTAATAACAAAGAGCGCAGTCCTTTCAGAGGTCTGCGCTCTTTGTTATCCATTCTGATTCACACCCATGTCTTTGCTCGCCCATGTTACTTTTGGTATGCATCTAGGATAAATCATGTTCCGCTTTAATCATCATCCCGTCCCGCAGGAATTCAGCCAGCCTCGGGTGGTAACCATCATACATCTGACGGAAATTCTTTATGCTCTACATACAGATTGGCCAAATCCTGGATAGATCTCGGCGGTGGGTGTATAATAACCTTTGATCCATTCAAGATGCCTGCCGATAATCCGTTGTACTTTTGCACTACCAAGTTCCAATCCATCCTCAATGGCCTGTTGCAAGTCCAGATGAACTTGATCAATTTTCGCTGGGAATCCAGATAATCTTCTTTCGATTTTATCTCCTGGTCAGGACTTATGAACACCCTCTGTCTGCACATGGTTCATATCATTATTGACTACAGGGTCAGAACCCGATTCATTCAGCAACTGGTGACGCCCTTTTTTTACAAAAAACCGATATAAAGATCATGTTCATCAATTTCATGTTCACCTTGCAAATGAGAGATCGTTTTGTCCAGTGTCTGAATCAATCCACATGCAAACGAAGTGCCTTCTCCAGAATATCAATGCGATGCTGCTTCATGATACGTATGACATCCTGAGGATTATCCCGGAGCATCGGGGCAATCTCATTCTCCTTCATACCTACTTCTTACAGAAAAGGATTTGCTGGAGTCTCAACAATTCCTGCTTTTCATAATAGATGTCCTCATCTACATCCCCAAATGCCGGATTCAGAAGACCTGTCTCCGCATACTGACTCAGCCTGTTCAGACTTACGCCTGACATTCCAGATACGTCAACCATGGAATATGCCATTTGAATACAATTCTCCTGCCTGTCCTGCAACTCCAGAGTTCAGGCTTAATTCATAATGCATTGTATTTGAATAATGAGAGAATATAAGACTTTCGGCAATGCTGTACCGTTTCATTCCGCTCGTGCTATGGATGGGTACATCATGCTCGCATGATATGAGCGGCGTTTAGACAGTTAAGTTACGGTTTGTTAACTATGTTATACCCGTCTCTGATGTGAACCCGCAGTCAGTGAAGAATCCGTATGTATTTTTAAAACTTTTTCCATGATCTTCAATTAAAAAATCCTGTGCCATTATTCTGGCACAGGAGCGTCTGGTTATATCTCCATTAGCATACGGTATATTGAGTAAAAGAATGGAAGAGGATCATCCTTTGTTAAACATGACAAACTTCAATTCCGTCATTTCTTCTACTGCGTATTTTACACCTTCACGCCCAATCCCACTTTGTTTCACCCCACCATAGGGCATGTGATCGACTCGGAACGTGGGGAATATCATTAATCATAACTCCGCCTGCTTCGATCTGATCCACAGCATGGAGTGTAGGCGGTATGAATATCGTTTGTAAATACGCCTGCCTGAAGCCCGTATATCGAATCGTTAACATGTTCAATACCCTCTTCAACGGAATCTACCGTATTGATCACAACGATGGGTGCAAACACTTCCTGACAGGATACCTTGGCATCACGTGGAACGTTAATCAGTACCGTGGGACGCAGAACGCCTCCTTCAGCTTGACCGCCTGCTGCCACTTCAGCCCCGGCCTGTTTGGCTTCTTCAATCCAGTCGAGTGTACGCTGTACATCCTTGGAGGTAATCAGCGCAGAGACCACCGTATCCGGGCTCAGCGGGTCTCCGACCACCACTTGTTTTGCCGCTTCAGCGAAACGCGGATGAATTCTTCCGAGATGTCACGATGTACGCATATTCGCTGTAGCGAGATACATACCTGTCCCTGATACGTGAAAGCACCGGTCACACATCGAGGAACCACTTTTTCCAGGTCTGCGTCCTTATCCACAATCACCCTGTGCATTCGACCCTAGCTCCAATGTCACGCGTTTGAGTCCCGCTTTGCGAATACCGTACCTACCGCTGGACTGCCTGTAAACGTAATATGAGCAACACGGGGGTGCCCCACAAGCACATCCCCACAGTTTTGCCGTCACCACTCACTACATTCAGTGCACCATCCGGGCAATCCGGCTTCCTGAAGCAGATTAGCGATGTACGTGAGGACAGAGGTGTTCGCTCCGCGGGTTTGAGAACAATTGTATTACCTGCTGCCAGCGCTGGGCCTACCTTATGTGCTACCAGATTCATTGAAAAATTAAACGGTGTAATCGCACCGATGACACCTAGGAGGTTGCCGCATCGTATAACCGATACGCCCTTCTCCACCTTTGGCTGCATCCATCGGAACCGTCTCTCCGGTCAGCCGCTTGGCTTCTTCGGCGGCAAAACGATACGTTTCCCCACCGTCCGGGTCAACCTCCTGGCCAACGCTGCCGTAATTGGCTTCGCCGCTTCAAGAGCAATGATTCGCGCTGCTTTTTCCTTTGCGTTCTTCAAGCATGGAGGACAACTTGTACAGAATATCTGCACGCTGATGTGCAGGCATCTGGCGCATTGCCTTCCCAGCTTGAACCGCAGCTGCAACAGCAGCCTCCGCTTCCTCGGCTGAAGCCGACGAGACTTCGCCATGTTTCCCGGAATATGGCGCTTGAAGTGTTTTTTATAATCTACGGATTCGGTCGGTTTGCCACCGATAAACAGATGCTGTTTTTTCATATGCTGCATCCTCCATCCTTATAGAAACTAAAAGTTCAGTTCAATTTATATAATCTATTTATACACTATTTCCGTGCCATCAACCCACTACGGTGTTCAGCAATCATAGCTTGTAACGTGTGCCTGATGAGCCATTGTGGCGATCTTGAGCTACTGCATTAAAGGATTTCACAACCTATTTAACTGTCAGGACGGGGCATTCTGCATGCTTTAACACACCATGACTGACACTGCCCACGATCATCTCTGCGAGCATGCCTTTCCTGCCTTACCCATCACAATCATTCCACAATCTCGTTCACGCGCCACACGGCAGATCTCATTAACGGATCACCTGCAATCAGCAGTGTCTCATATGCAATGTCCCTTCCGGACAACTGTCTGGTCACCGGTTCCATAATGTGTTGCTCTTTCGGCAATCCGAGCTTCCAGATCAACACCCAATGCAGGTTCATTGATAGAGATAGCCGGATTAATATGCACGATCAACAGACTTGCGGGTTGTTTCATATCTTCAGCTAGGATCATTGCTTGTTCCAAAGCCTTATGCGCATGTTCCGAACCATCAACAGCAACTAATATATGCTTCAACATTGCAATCCCTCCTGTGAATTAATGATGTAATTGCGGAATCACTATCCCGCAGATGATGACGGCGTACCAGCAGTACCACGACACCAATCAGAACCATTAATGCGCCAAAAAATAAAACGGCGTTTCCGGCAGGAACCACTCGGACAATTTACCTGCGTAAGCCATGGAGCAAGTGCACCACCCAGGAAACGAACGAAGCTGTATGCAGCAGAAGCAACAGAACGCTCCACAGGTGCAGCTTCCATAACAGCCGTTGTAATCAACGTATTGTTAATTCCAAGGAAAATCCCCGCTACAATGACTGCAACAATAACGGTAGTTGGTGAACCCATCACCGTACCAATAGCCATAACAACAAGATCAATCGCGAACAGCGTAAGCATGACACTCATGGACGGAACTGATCCGAATCGGCGTTGTAATCTTGGTGCGACGAATACCGACGTAATCGCCAGCATCAGTCCCCAGCCAAAGAATACATAACCCAACCCGTGCTCATCCAGATTCATGACATATGGTGAATAAGCCATCAAGGTAAAGAATCCAAAGTTATACAGAAGGCGGTAATCGCCAATGTTGCGAGCGATAACTTAATGCTTTGAACGGATCGGACAAAGAACTGCGTGTTTTCGGTTTGGCCATCTTGGGCAACATAAATGTAATGCTGATAAAGGCAATCGCCATCAGGACAGCCACCCCATAGAACGGCTGGCAGCGCCAAGAGATGGAACCTAGTCACTCACCAAGCAGTGGACCAAATCCGCAATCCCGAGACCAAGTGCTGCTTCGTACAAAATAATTGCCTTGGCTGTCCCCGACGTGGACAGTCCAACAATGGCAGATAACGCCGTTGCAATGAACAAGGCATTACCAAGTCCTCAACCGCCACGGTAACCAACCAGTGCACCTACCGTGTCTGAGGTACCGCCGAGAAAGGAGAAGATAATAATCAGCAATATACCGCTGAGCAACGTCCACTTCACACCAATCCGGCTGGATACGACCCTGTAATCAGCATCGCTACCCCGGTTACAGCGTTATAACTGGTAAATAGCAGCGATACCTGGCTTTTCGAAGCATGCAACTGATCTGCAATCGCGGGCAGAATTGGGTCAACCAGACCCAGACCCATAAAGGATATGATACATGCAAAGGCGACCGCCCATACCGCTCGCGGTTGAGATAACAGGCTCCCACGTGATGACGGCAATTCGTCCGGTAATGATGGCTCTCTTTCATACATAATTCCTCCTGTGAATAATTTATGTGGTTAAGCTTACATTTGAAAAATGACGTGAAAAACCATGAAAATTTCTATTCATTTTCAGAATTAGAGGTAACAAAACGGCACAAATGACACCGGAACATCCGGTGTTTGTACAGGATCGCCATAGGCACTATGGTGCTCCCTCCGTGTAGCGATTATGTGTATACAGTTTTGTTTATTAAACAATAGATGTAATTCGGTTAGCCGTCTTCATCACTCTTCGGATCATGCCTGTAACTTCTGAATACCGCTCCGAACGCGTTCACGCAGCTCTTCCAGTTCAGTCCGTACGGCATGTATGCTCTGAAGTTTCTGCTCAATCAGTTGCAACTGCCCATCCAGCGTTGTTTCCATCGTAGTGAGCTTCTCGATTCTTTCTCTTACTTCGGTCGTCTGCTGGTAGTCAAAACGTTGTTCGTTCAAGGCATCTGCTGTTGCCACATAGGTATGTAGCCCCTGAAGGGAGAATCCAAGTACCTCTTTGGCGCGAACCACCTTCTCTTCAGATAATCGATATCCTCCGAGTGTACAACCGCGTCCTGCCATCTGTCCGCTGAGGTGAAGGTACGACACCAATCTCTTCATAATACCGAATGGTTCGCTTGGTCAAAACCGCATTCCTTGGCTACGTCGTCGATTTTATATAAACTCATTTCCCTCACCTCATTCATATGTCTATAATGTTATGTACATAATTATATATAATATTAACGTTAACGTCAACGTTAGATTCTATCCCTGAATTCTTAGTGAGTTTAACATCCTCTACAATTTTCTATTTCAACAAAAAAAAGACCCGCTTCACACGCAGGTCTTCCTCTGTACACTAATTATTCATTCATTTTGCCTTTAAACGTTCTGCTCATTCTGTTGCTGTTGAGCACGCTGCATTTGCTTCAGACGGCCTTCCACTCTGGTAAAACAGTCTGAACGTATAGAACCCTGTAGCAACCAGACTCAGCACCAAAGCTCGTACATCTGTAAGCCAGAAACCGATAATGCCGAATATCGTAATGATCACTCCAAATTGCATCATCAGATTGGCGCTATAACTTTGCGCTTCGTCCCACAACTCGGGATTACTCATTGCACGCGGGGTCCGATAACCATACGTTCCGTTAATCATTTTCGGTGGTTTTTTGAACACCATTAACCCCAGAATGAAATAACACACTCCAATGATGATCCCAACTATTGCTCCTGTCAAAACATTCTCCCCTTCACTGTTGTCTTCCATAGACCTGCTTACACTGACACTCCGATGACAGAATAACCTGCCGATGTAGCTTCGCTTCCTCAGGTTATCTCTGTCCTCTCCATTCTCGTGTAAATGTCCAGTTAGACTTATCTACATAAAAATATAAAAACGGCTCTACGTATATACGAAGAGCCGCCTGGATCGTTTCGTAAACTTAGATATTCTTCACACGAAGTACACGCATGGCGTTCAGGACAGCCAGCACTGTGACACCAACATCAGAGAATACCGCTTCCCACATGGTGGCTATGCCGAACACACCAAGTAGCAGGAAGATTGCCTAACCCCCAGAGCAAACGCGATATTTTGCTATACGATCATGCGTGTACGCTTTGCAATGCGGATCGCACTCGCTAGTTTCGACGGTTCATCTGTCATGATGACCACATATTCGCCGCTCTCAATCGCGGCATCCGAGCCGAGTCCACCCATTGCCACGCCCACGTCGGCGCGCGCCAGCACAGGTGTATCGTTGATACCATCACCGACAAACACCATTTTTTCCTTCGGAGATTTGGCCGCTTCCAATTGCTCCAGTCGTTCGACTTTTATCCTGTGGCAACAATTCAGCGTAGACCCCATCCACACCCAGCTCGCGTCCTGCATCAGTTTCTGCCACCCACGGCTTTTGGCATCTCCTGTCAACATGACCGTTTTGCGGATGCCGAGTTTCTTCAGCGCCTGAGAAGCCGCGGCTGCGTCATCCTTCACTTCATCGGCAATGATCAGATGACCAACATACGTGCCAGCTTCAGCAACGTGGACTATCGTTCCAGCCGTATCTGGTGTGGTATAGGATATACCTGCCTGCTCCATTAATTTGGCGTTACCTGCCAGCACTTCCTGACCATCCACACTCACCTTGATCCCGTGTCCGGCAACTTCATCATAACCTTCCACACCTTGTGTAGGAATCGCTTTGGCCCAAGCTGCGCGAATGGATTCGGCAATCGGATGATTGGAGTTTGCTTCGGCAATGGCTGCCAGCTTCATTAGTTCTTCTTCCGTGCGTCCAACTTCGGGACGAATAGCTGTTACTTTGAATACACCTTGGTTAGTGTACCCGTTTTATCAAAAACGACGACTTTCACATCGTTCAATGCTTCAAGATAGTTACTGCCTTTGACAAGAATCCTGTTACGTGAAGCCGCTCCGATACCACCAAAGAATCCAAGTGGAATAGAAACGACCAGCGCACAAGGACATGAGATAACCAGGAAGACCAATGCACGATAGATCCAGTCGGCAAATGTTGCACCACTAAGTATCAACGGCGGAACAAATGCAATCACAGCTGCGAGGATCACAACAACCGGTAATAACGGGCGAATTTACTAATAAAATGCTCTGTTTTCGCTTTTCGGCTGCTCGCGTTCCCCTTGCATCAGGTCCAAAATCTGGATACCGTTGATTCACCAAACGTTTTGGTCACTTCAATCGTCAACATACCATTTTTGTTCACAAATCCACTCATAGTACATCACTTCCGACTCCAGCTCACGTGGTACGGATTCCCCTGTCAGAGCAGAAGTGTCCACCATGGAACGCTCCAGCTTGAACGATACCATCCAGTGGTACTGCCTCCCCTGCTTCACGACAATACGATCACCGATCCGTACGTCTTCCGGAGATACCCGCCGTGTCTCGTCACCCGAACCCGTCAGAATATTCGCATAGTCCGGGCGAATGTCCATCAGTGACTGAATCGACTTGCGTGACCGATTAACCGCCATGCCCCGAAACAGCTCTCCCAGCTGATAGAAGAGCATGACCGCTACCCCTTCCGGATACTCTCCAATGGCAAAGGCACCCAGGGTAGCGACGGACATGAGGAAGTATTCATCGAACACCTGACCACGAATGATGTTTTTGGACGCCTGAAGCACGATGTCTCCCCCGGCAATCAGATAAGCGAGCGCATATAGAGTAAATTGCGCCCAGCCCCTCCAGCGGGGACCAGATTGGTGGTTGCGCGAGCAGCACAGAACCGGCAGCAAGACGAGCAAGCAACACTTTGGTCTGTCCTGCACCATGTTCATGTGGAATGGCCTGCATGGGCATCATCATGGGTATGGCTGTGATCATGCCCATGTCCGGCATGACTTCCGTGCTCATGTGCGTGGCCCTGCGAATCTCCATGATCATGAGTATGAGTGATTACCATGTGCATGTGAATGTCCATGATCATGTAAGGCATGGTCATGGCCGTGTTCCTGTGAATCAGATGCACTCCCTGTATGGGCGTGCACATGCCCGTTCATCTGTTTTCCTTTTTCCGAGATACGAATATGAGGCTCCAGCCGAAGCACTATGTTTTGCTTCTTCCACTACCTGTTCATCCATGTCGGAAGTGGTGTAGCGATAATGTTTTGGTAACAAAATTGACAGAGCATTCGTTAATGCCCTTAATTTTTCTGACGCCATTCTCAATCTTCAATGCGCAGTTCGCACAATCCAGCCCATCAAGCAGCAGTTCCCTTTTCACCTGTTCCTGTCCGGTTCCCATGTGAATTCTCCTTTGCAGTACAAAAAAACAATGTTATTTTCAATTGTATTCAATATATGAGCACTTCATTCATATGTTTGTTGCTCTATTATATGCACGCCTAAACATGAGTGTCAACAATCGTTGTTGATTTTTCATACAGATTATGCTAATAGTAATCATTTCGCTTTAGGCGTGTTTTGGATATAATAGAGCCATAGTTGTTAACATAGGCGGTGATAGGAAATGGAACAACCGGTTAAAGCACCAAGCGAATGTGATGCAGCCTGCTCGGGTACTGAAGCCGACGTGACGATTCGCACTTCACTCATGGATCGGGAGACGTCTTCCGAGATGGCAGATTGGTTCAAGGCATTCAGCGACCCCACACGTCTACGTATTATTGATGCGCTGTTACAGAAGGAATTATGTGTTCATGACCTGACGGTTCTGCTCGACATGGGACAGTCGGCTATTTTCCCATTGTCACCAGCGCTGCGTTCACTCCGCAACATGCGGATCGTCAAGCGGCGCAAGGAAGGCAAGACCGTGTACTACTCTCTGGATGATGCTCATATTGAGCAGATTTTCCTGCAAACACTCCAACATATTAAACACAGCTAGGCAGCAGCCAAGCTTGCTCATGCAGAAGAACCCCCGCCTCTCGGCTGTATGCCGATGGACGGGGGTTCTTCTAGGCAAGGGTACCGTTTTATACAGGATACAAAGTGACTCTTCCTTCTATTACCGATCAATTGAGCTTGCCACTTCGGTTACAACAGATTGTTCTTGTTCGGATCGTACAGGCCGGATCTGTCCTTGAACCAGTTGAAGATATGTGATACACATACTTTCAGCACCGCGTGTATCCTGGAACAGCGAGCAGAATGCCCACGACTCCAAAACAGATTACCCGAAGTCAGAATGACAAAGATAATCGTGATCGGATGAATCTTCAAAGGTTTTGCCCATGATCTGTGGTGAGATGAATTTACCTTCGATTAACTGCACGATTGTCCATACGGCAACCATCTTCAGCAGCATCACTGGCGAAGTAACCAGGGCCACAATCAACGCAGGTGTAATCGCAAATTGCTGGTCCCAGATACGGAACAACACTCGTGAACGATGCGATAATTGCAAGAATCAGTGCATAATCCAGACCAATGACCATATAACCGATGTAGAGCAAGATACCGATGCAGAAGCTGACGATAATCTGTCCACGAATGAATGAACTGATTCGGTGATTGATGTCTTCCAGTACATGCATTGCGCCCGTACGGCTCTTGATCGGCAGGAAAGACAGAATTTTCGCCGGCAGCTTCTTGCCGTCTTTCAGCAGATAGAACAGGATAAACGGAACCGTTACGATAGACAACACGGTCTCCGTGAAGGCTCCGAGGAACCCGCCCAATTTGGTCCAGGTCGAGTTCAGAATTTCAGTAGCCTTTTGGGAGATTGTTCCCCACCAGTCCTGCGAATTCAGGTTCACCGTTTCCCTGGAACTGACCGAACAATTTACTGCCCGTAAGCTCCTCAAACTGCTGTTTTACCGTCTCACTGTACGTTGGAAAGTTTTCAATTAGTCCTACAATCTGCTACGTACAACTGGAATGACTGCCAGCACAACGACCGTCAGAATGCCTCCAATTGCAAGATACAGGATCAGAATGGACCAGCCGCTGCTTTCTAATTTTCCACCTCTCCATCACATCCACAATCGGATTCAGCAGATAATAGAGTATGCCTGACAGAATGATCGGTAACACAATCGTCTTGATGAGTACTGCGAGCGGATGAAGAACAAAGGATACTTTGGTCAGAACCATCACGTTCAGTCCCACCAACAGCAGAATCAGCAGAAATAGCACAAACTTGTTGTTAAGAAAATCGCTTGAACCGCTCCGGCCAAAACGCGGGGTTGCTCAGGTTGCTCCATAGGCGTGTCGTCCTCTCTTATGACGCTTAATCAAAACTAAACTATAAAGCTAGATAAATGCCCCACACACGAATAAAAGCACCTTGTACAAGCCAACATATGTATAACACTCTGATTTATACGTATGGTGCCGATTAACCGTTTCAAATTAAAACCGATAAAGTCATTTTACCCCAAAATGAGTCTTCTGCCCCACACGAATCATTTGCAAATTTCTCCCTTGTTCAAAAACGGCTCGCCTCACTGGGAGACGAACCGTAAATTCTATAGCTCTACCCTTCCATTAAGCCAGCTTTAACGCTGAAAATGAAGATTAAGCTTTTCCCTGCCATTGTGCGATTAACTCATAGGAATGCAGACGTGCCTTATGATCATAGATCATCGACGTAATAATCAGCTCATCTGCCTGTGTCTGCTGAATGAAGGATTCCAGCTGTCCACGTACGGTTTCTGGGGAACCATTAACAGCCGCCTTCAGTGTCTGCTCCACACCAGCTTTCTCACGGTCCGTCCACTTCCTTGCCTTCCATCTCTGCTGGAGGCTGTACCAATCCCGTTGTGCCGCGAATAATGTTCAGGAACTGCTGTTGCATCGTTGTACCCAGCCATGCTGCTTCCTCGTCTGTATCTGCAACAACAGCATTAACCCCAACAATCACATGTGGCTCCTTCAAGCTTTCTGATGATTGGAAGTTGTTTCGATATTGCCAGTTCCCTAGTGCAATCCGGGTGTAATCGGGCGAGAAGTGGTTGGCACAAAAAGCAAAACGGCAATCCCAGCTGACCTGCCAGACGTGCACTGAAATCACTGGACCCCAAGAGGTAAAATTGGAATATTCAACCCTCTCCAGGAACTGCGCGAACAGGTGCATGATAAGACGTCGCCGAAGCATCAAAGTATGCCTTCTAAGTTCTGCCAACAGCTCCGGGAAATCTTCCCCACTGTTCAGATCTTTGCGCAGTGCAAGCGATGTACGGCGGTCACTACCTGGTGCGCGACCCAGTCCCAGATCAATTCTGCCAGGATACAAGGATTCCAGTGTGCCGAACTGCTCAGCGATGACAAGCGGTGCATGGTTAGGCAACATGATGCCTCCTGAACCCAGACGAATCGTTTTGGTTCCACCAGCCAGATATCCAATAACGACCGAAGTTGCGGATGAAGCAATACCCGGCATGTTGTGATGTTCAGCTACCCAGTAACGGTGATATCTCTAACGCTCAGCATGCTGTGCCAGATCCAGGCTGTTGCGCAAAGCATCACGCAGGTGTTGCACCCACCACGACAGGAGCCAGATCCAGGATGGAAAGCTTAACGTCATTGATGTGTTCTTGGTGGGATGAAGCCGTATTTTCTGTAGTCATTATCGTTTAATCTCCTCGATGATTATATTTTGTATATCCAGATATATAGATTAATTAAATCGCAACTGGATATGGTGATGTGATGATAAACTAGCCGTTTACATCCGACGGAATCCCTGCCTGCAAGTGCATCCTAGCTTCCGTTCCGGCATCCGGCTTATAACTCGTTCTGGTACGTACTCGGCAACTGACGGATCGTCTCCTCGTTGCGCCGATAATACGTCCATTGTCCTCTTTGCTCGGAGAGCAACAATCCTGCCTTGAGCATAGTCAGCAGATAACTGGATATAACCGACTGAGCCAGTCCAGCCTTCAGTTGAATCGTGCCAACACAGATTCCGTTCTTGCCACCATCCGGATGCTGAGATAGTTCCAGCGGTGGAAAAGTTGCTCCGGGTTTTTGAGCCACAACAGGATTTGTCTACGTGTCTCGTTCGATAACGCTTTGAATATAAGTATAGGTTCCATGGGTACGATTATAAATTTCTTTCATCCATTTTGCAAACACATGAACAAACAAACCGACTCATGATTGAGTCGGTCTGGAATCATATGGAATCCAAATTTAGAATCAACATCCATATTAGAATTTGGTTGTAACCGTTTGTTTAACCTGATCCAACATGGCTTGATATGCGGGTGCATCCAGGTATCCAATACTTCCAAAGAGCAGATGATCTACGGCTTCAATGCCTACAAAATCGAAGATACCTACGTCTGAAGTTATTTTCAATCCAGCAGTCATGCCAATCTGATCATATATTTCACTTGGTGTACCATGTGTGTTGATGATGAGTCTCCTTTTTGCCTGTCAGTACTTTCTCAATTCCTGCTTCACTTCGCTGCATATGCAAAACCATAGGCGAATACACGGTCAACATATCCTTTCATAATGGCAGGAAGACCTGTCCACCAGATCGGATAGATGAATGTAATAGCTTCTGCATCCGTAACAAACTGCTGCTCTGTAGCGATATCCTGTGGTGTCTGCCCTGCGCGCATGGGAAGCTGTATCATCTTCAGTCAGTACGGGGTTGGAATCCAAGCTTATATAAGTCAGCTTCTAGTCAAATCACTTCATGACCTTGAGCTTGAGAGCTTCTACAGTAGTAATGAGGATTGCATTATTAAGGTTGTCTGTGCGTGGGTGAGCATATACGATAAGATGTTTCATAGTGTGAATCCCTCCAGGTTTGGTTTGAGTTAGGTTGTGGAAATGGGGTTACATTGATACGCTTGATATTGCCCCATATACATAGATATCTTATGTATATGGTCAAAAATATTTGGGCTCCCCTGCCTCCACCCCATTCAAATGTGGAAGGGTTGCAGACAGAAGAGTTCATTCATTATAACTTTCTGGACAATGGACAGCAAGCTCTCCAATTGCTCCGACTGTTCATCGGACAAGCCACTATAGATGATGTCATTAATCTGCTCTGAAACCTGATGAAAGATCGGTTCGAGTCGCTTCCCCCTGTTCGGTTAGGCGAATCATCGTCACTCGGCTATCTTCGGCACTCTTGCTGCGTTCAACATAGCCAAGCTTCCAGCTTGTTGACCAGTACCGTTACCGTTGGTTGCGTGCGTTGAACCCGTTCAGCCAACATCTTGATCGACAGCGTCTCTTCCCGGTACAAGAACATCAATACATCTCCATGAGAAGGAACAATCCTGTTACCTCATGCTGTCTTAAATTCGTGTACAATCCGTTTGTTGACATGGTCTCTGATTCTTGCAATCAGTGCAATTGCGTTGTATTAGGCATGAACTCATTATACATAGACATCTATGCATTTTCAAGTTCTTTTTATAAAAAAAACAGCCCTTTCCATCCTTCTAACATCTGGAAAGGGGGCTGTTTCGATTCTGTTATGATCCTGTCCTATAATGTTAAGTTAGATTTTAGATCTTAATCATCGTTTTGATTCATATTGAATTCATGCTGTATTCAGTTAATCCAATGGGTAATTTTTCTCAACGGATTGTCGGGACTTCTCACGCATGGGCTCCTCTACCCGATAACCGAAGGCTGCCATTACCGAGACGTCCCATGCACCATCCTCCAGCAAACCCTCTTCTTCCATAATCCGATGGACATCCTCACGGCTGAAACCTTCAATTGGGCAGGAATCAATCTCAATTTGAGCTGCCGCCGTCATCATGTTACCAAGTGCAATATAAGTCTGTTTGGATGCCCAGTCAAATAATGATCGTGGATTCTCCAGAATTCTCTGGTTATTTTGGAACTTTCCATAAGCCTGACTTGTTAGCTCAAATACGTCGTCCGGCATTCCCTTTGTTTCCCTTTCAACATGTATTCCGCATAGGGAGAATTATAACTGCATCGGACTGAGCCAAAATAACAACAAAGTGGCCCGCTGCAGCTAATTGCTTTTGAGCACCGGAAGAGACTTTCGACAGACGGCAGCGCTTACGCAGGTTCGGATTTTGTACAATCAGAAACTTCCACGGTTCAAGACCAATGGAACTTCTGGGGATAATCTGCCTGTTTCCAATATAAATTGGAAATCCTCATCCGAGATTTTGCGGGTATCATCAAATATCTTTGTTGCATGCCGGAAATGATAAGCCTTTAAGATGTCTTCCCTTGTCTTTGACTTTGCTGTAACTCTCCATGGAGCTCCACGTCCTTTTTATATATTTTTTTATGTTGAACAATAATGCTTAAGTTGTTTCATCTCAAGTATTAGTTTTTAGGTTCTATATACGCATAAATTAAAAGTACGCACATTATTGTTTCTTGGTTTATAAAAGTAAGTATTGAATGAGACAGCGATAGTCCAGACACTTACATGGCCCTAGTAGATATCTACGACTTCTTTCCTTTAAATCTTGAAATCTTGAACCAGCTTATTCAGATTTATCGCACTATCCTTGACTTGATCAGATTGTTTAACTACTTCCACAGATTGCGCAGAGTTGTTCATATGTCCTGCGATTTCTTGACTGGATGCGGCTGATTGTTCACTGGCTGATGCAATCTCGTGAATGGAGCTCACTAGTATTTTGATATTTGCAGTCACTTGTTGTGAGGTTGCATTGAGATCTTTAACTGCATTGGCATGATCAAGGGAGTCGACATAATACTGTTCAGCTGTATCCTCCAATAATTTATAATCTTTGCCAACCTGATTGAACATAAAGGATAGCAACTCTTTGGCATTCGAGGACAGATTGGTTACAGACTGCATAACTTCTTCCGTGACCTGTTGATTTTGATCGGCAGCCTGTCTGGAATCATCAGCCAACTTCCGAATCTCGCTTGCTACAACCGCAAAACCTCTGCCTGCTTCCCCAGCTCTTGCAGCTTCTATAGATGCATTGAGTGCAAGCAGATAGTCTGCGCTGTAACATCCAAAATAGACTGAGATAATATACCAATCTGATCTACAAAGCTGTTGCACGTTCCAGCGCTTCTGACATTTTCTTACTCGTATGGGATCATACATGTTCACGGCTGCTCGGCTCGATTCGCGGGCTTCCTGCTTCAACTTTTCAGCCTTTGTGCTGGTCACATAGGCGGATTCTGCTTGTTTAGATGTCTGTTCCGATATATTCAGCTCCCTGTTGCATCTCAGCAGCCGAATGATTCATATTCTGTATGGGCTGAAGCCTCTTCCATTGCAGCCGAGAGCTTCTTCAACTGTAGCTGATACTTCACGAATCCGTTCATTCAGCATCTCAGCCAGTTCTGGTTGGTAAGATCGCTAACCTCGTTGATATGATGAGATTCCTGAGTTACACCACGAATGACATTTGTTGTGGAATCGGTCATTGTACGAATAGCCCGTGCGATGACACTTATCTCATTATTTCCCTGTGTTAGACGCGGATCTAAGGATGCCGTTAAGTTGCCTTGTGTTATTTCTTCACAATAATGGTGATAGCTTTCATTCGTTGACGTATACTGCGAATCACTACAAATGAAATAAGAATGAGTGCTGCAAGTGAAAGCAAAGAACTGAACCAAGCACCAATGCTCGCTGCTGAATTACTTCCTGTGTATCCGCATAGAGCTTGGCTGACTCTTCTTCTCGTTATACGCACTCAAAAGGGTGATCGTCTCCACAATCGCTGTACTGCTTTTGTTAATTCTTCCTCTCTCTTCACTATCGTAGGTGCCTGACATCTTTTTGGTATCCATGATTTGCTCAATATCCTGATAATATGTATCCATCTTTGCTACCAAATCTGCAAATATCTCTTTTTCTTTGGTATCCAAGTTTCTTGCTGGAAAAAATTCATTCATGCCATCCGTGATACTCTTCTTACCTTTCTGAACTTGATCGTACTGTTTGTCGGTATACTCTGCATATGATTAAGAACCTTTGTATAATTGGCACGTATATTATAGAAATCACTTTTCAATTCAAGGACATTGGTTTGATGCTGGAAACGGTCATTGTAGAGGATACCTTGTCCTGTTTTTGCTTCGTTCATTCCGAAAATCCCAATCAGAAAAACAGTAAACAAGCCGATTAGACTAATCACAGTCATAATGACCATCGTTGTTGTTAATTTTATATTTTTGAGTTTATTTCCCTCTCTCTCTCTCTCTTTTTTATATTTTTTTTGGCTTAGACTGCATTGACATGATTATTCCCCCACTTTAAATAGTAGATAGCCTTATATATCTTATATCTATATCGTATGTATCCATATTGTTTGTTAGCAATTCAGGAAAATCGACTATATTCATTTAATGAGAAAAATAATGGTAGACAACAGAAAAGCCGCCAGGATATATTCCAGCGGCTTTTCTGTGAATATGAAACGATATCTGTGCGACCTATAGTTGCTCCATCCATTCATTTTCAGAAATGACGGTATTCCTTCTTGTCGCAGCAATGCTGATGTGACACCTTCACCAGTTACCTTGTGATTGGCAAAATTCCCATCATAGATCATTCAAAATTAAGCGGACGGACTCCTCGCTAAACTCCTTCAGTACCACACACGATACATTCAATTCTCGCGCCCATTCGAGTGTCTGATAGGCTCCCTTGATATATAGGTCTGTGACATCCTTGCCACTTCTTTTCTCAATCACTTTTTGCAGTGCCTGCCAGTACATCATTACCCGTTCCACCGATAATTTCAGCCGGTTCCCGTGGAATAGAGAATCCGCCAGCAGCTCCGGGCATACCATCTTCGCCTGCTCCTGCTCCACAAGCCCTTGAATCTTCTCATCCAGGCTCGCTGTTCCATTGTAACGGCAAGTCGCCCCCGCCAGACATGAACTCACCAAATATTTCATCGTTATCTCCTTATACTTATTCCATCTATGAAGTAAATTGTAACATGTAAGATCAAGCCCTATAACTCCCCTCTTGTGATCATCTTGGATCCGTCCATCTTCCCTGTATTCAACCTGAAAAACATCCTTGCTCGATTCCAGTTCAAATGTGACCATGCCTGGATGGTCAGGATTACGGGTGAAGTTTATACGCTTGAAGATCCATTTTAAATATTCTTTAATTATAGGTTCCTATCACCCTAAGAAGAGACTCCTGTATGTTATATAGTTCCTGATAATAAGCCTCTATTTCTTCCCAGTCTGCAAAGTCTTGCTCATAATGATTGGCAAATCCCAACCGTATAAACCCAAGCCCTCTTTTCCTTCGGTCATCTGACAAAGTAGTTATCTTTAAAGGAAAAAGACTGTATCCTGCCAAGTTCATCATCTTTGCTTCGGCTTGTCCTACCAGATCAAGATTGGCTTTACCAGACAGAGTCCCTCAATCGCTTGGCATCCGCCAGCACTGCCTGAGATACCTGATCAGGACTAAGGTCGCCTGAAATGGATACAGCCTCGTCCTGTTTCCATACAATTCTCTCCCCATAACCAAATCTCATTTTCAACGCTAATGTCGCTGATATTGGTTCCGACTTCCCCTTGTTTATACTCACATAACGCTGGACTGACAGGCATGTTGGAGTACCGCTCATATTTCTGCGGGCTATGTGATGGAACTTGACGCAAATGTTCTGTGCTCCAACTCGCTTGGCTGCATTTCACGTCTCATTCCTACTTCACGCAGATTTCCTGTTGTTGCATCGGTTTCATATCTGCGCATATCTTTCTCACTTTCATTTCCAGCCTTCACATATATTCTGCAGTTTGACACAGGCAAATCTTCCACTTTCGTAATCTTCAGCTGCTTACCGAGAGCGTCTCGCATCGTATGTCGCAAATATTTCTTTTCATTATGTCGGTTAGCAGATTTCGAAGTTCAATCCATCGGATAACTGTAACGCTGCTGTCGGATAGACCTGCTCGATCACGGGTTTCACCAGCTGTCCATCATCCCAGATCCATAGGAACAATCCAGCAGCAATACCAACGCACCCGTGCTTCGGCGCAACAAGAGGTCCCCGAGGGCGTCGCTTGTGAAGCATTTTTCACTTGCGGTCTAAACGGCCTGGACAACCTGGACCTGCTCTGGCTTGTCTCCTTTGCTTCCCTCTCCCGACTTCTTCACCCATTCCACCTGTTGAGCACCCGCTTGTGATTTCGTAAAGGAGACGACGCAAACGGTCCTTTTCCGGATTTCTCCATTGCTCATCCTTGTGTTCCATTGCTTCGCTCCTCCCATTGTTTTTGTACCTTCTCCTTACCTCGGGATAGTCTGGATTTTACTGTGCCTGAGCTGATTTTCAACATCTCAGCAATCTCACTCGTCGTAAGATCATATTTCAAATTCAGCAAAAGAATCTCCCGGAACTTCTTTGGCAACGCCAGAACAATATCCCAGATTTCATGGATATGCTCCTTACGCATCACTTCCATCTCGGCCGAAGGATGTGCAGGCTGCTCTGCAATCATGACTTTTTGGCTCGAACCCCACGCTCTGTCTCAATGGGTAACGTCTCTCCCCACAGACTGCTACGAAAAATCTGGATTTTTCGAGAGTGTAAAAAGTGGTGTTTCTAGTAATCGTCAACAGCCAGGTTTTCAATGAAGAAATCTCCACGATAATGAGCGATCCCCGAGTACGCCCGAATAAATACCCTGTGATTGGTTCATCTGCCTGTTCAAGCATTTGGTCAGAAATAAGCGTAATTCCACACATCGTTTCCGTAGTCATCCATCATGCGTTGCCATGTAATTGTCTATAGTCTGAGCCTGTGCCAGTAATTGATCATCCAACTGTTGTTCACCTCACTTAATATGACTGAGTCTAATGTGGTTTGGTTCCCTTTTGAATATTTCTTATTATTGTAGCAAAAAAACAGCATGTTCAATATCACTGAACACACTGATCCTTCAAGTTTGCTTAGTTAGAAATCTTATTGAAAGTTTTTAGTGAACGCTCCACTTTCAGTTTCTTTCGCGCCTTGGGTCTAACGCGGACGGCTTCATCGTTATACTTTAACCGCAGCAATCATCAAAAAACATAGGTCTCCGATTCTCTGCCCCTCATGCCTGGAACCTGTTCGATCATCTCTGGTGATGGTTTGGATTCAGCCACCTTTTGAATAGCAAACCCTAATGAGTTCATTTATATGTGTTGCCATTGTGCGTTATGATATTTGACCACGTCCTGATTCAGAAAGTTCGCCACACGTTTCCCTTCATCGTGGTAATCATCCACGGCCAGTGCAGGATCTCACCTTCGGGTCCGTAATTGCAATCCTGCGCAGCGCGAGCGGTGAAGATGGGATGTGCCTGGAGGATAGTACAAATGTGCCCTCTTCTACGAGACAATCATTGATCTTTAGCGTACACCGTATCTAATCTTTCAATATAATGCAAGGCAAAGGACCGATCACAACGTCGAATTGCCCCGCAGTAAAATCAATATCTTCAATCGCCAGCTGCTTGTACTGGATCTGCGGGTCGTCCGTCATTTCACGAGCACGCTGAAGCATAGCTTCTTCAGACAAATCTACACCGATCACTGAACTCGCTTGTTGTCTACACGCATACCGGCAATGCCACCAAAACCACATCCCAAATCCAGCACACGCTTGTCCTTCAAATCAGGCAAAAGAGTCTGCAGTTCATGCCACTCCCCGCTGCATCCAGCCCTTGAACGGAACGAGCCATCTTACTGTATTTATTAAAAAAAACTCAGCTTCATCGTATTTATTTTGTTTCATCAAGAGATTCCTCCCGCCGCCTTATAAATATCCACCTACTTACCACATAAACGATATTTAAACGCAAAAAGTTGCCAAGAGAATTCATGGCGTGTTATCATACAGAACGAACGTTCAGTATTATTAAATACAGAATGAACATTCAGTTTACTAACGGAGGTCATTATGAAGATGAATTGGATGTATCCATTGGAAGGGCAATCTGTAGGCAAAGCTTTTATAAGCTACCTCGTGCCTTCTGTATTGGGGATGCCGAAGCTGTTTTTCTTAATTTTATTATCGTGACGGCATTATGGTAGGACACAAACTGGGTTCTACCGCGATGGCCGGGATCGGCATTGCCTCACCTGTCTACACGCTTTTTGTTGCCATGTCGCTATGGATTGGCATGGGCGGGCACGTTGTACTCCAACGCTAAGGGTAGTACATCACATCAGCCAAAACAAATTTTCACCAAATCCATTATGCTGATTATGCTAGTTACGATAGCCATTGGATATACTGCATTTACGTTCAAAGAAAAGCTGGTATACTCCCTCGGTGCTAACGCCGAGACCTTCTCCTGCTTGCTGACCATAAAGTGAATACCATGTTGTTGTTCGGGTTTGTTTTCACCATTGAGAATGCACTCTGTTTTTGTACGAAATGATGGGAACCCCCCAACACGTCCATGTACGCTCAGATTACGTTTGCTGTAGCTAAATATCATCATCAATTATATAACCTTGTGGCAATGAATGTACGCGGTGTGGCCCTCGGTACACTAATCGTATCGGCGTCTCTTGCGCTAATTGTCCATAAGACCATTTTTTCAAAAACAAGTAATCTCACGTTCACCGGTTCAAATGGAACAACAAACTGCTGGCTTCCCTTCTACTCATTGGTTTCCCCAGCTTGGCCGAACTTGGAAGTATCGGTCTTCTCTGTCTCTCACAATATCTCCATGGACCCCATTGCGGGCACGGATGGTGTAGCATCCTTTACCGTATTGAACTATATTCACGGAAAATGTTAGCGTTCCTGGTCTGGCGTCATGCCCAACTCTAATCAGCTATTATCACGGTGCCAATCAGATTAAACGGGTACAACAAACGATACGGTTAGCCACCAAAACGGCTCTCGCATCCGGTCTATTGTTATTGCTTGTCGTTCAGATCGGTGCACTCCTATTTCAAAATCTTTGGAATCCTCACTAGAAATGCAATGATAATGCCGTTTACGGATTACGTATAGCTTCACATTTCAAGTTTCCGCGCGTGTGTTTAAGGGAAGACCCCGCTTTTGAGCATCCATTTCCACCTGTTGGTAATGCCAAATACATTTGGATCACAGCTGCTATGGAGATGATCATCATGATTTGGTGCTGATTGCAGTCCCTGCCTTCATTCTTTGGTGTCACGGGTGTCTGGCTTGCCGTACCGCTGTCCGAAATGCGGTTTCAAACTACGTACTATAGAAACGTTCCTTGCCGGAGCGAATCAACGCGTCGCAGTCTGAATAACGTTAACAGATACGATAGTGGTATCTGATAGACGATAAATGGAACGTTATAAATTGTGTGTAGACTTTATAAATTATCTAACAAAAACCATAAACAAGCCCTGCACGATCCAAAGATCGGGCAGGGCTTGCTTTTATCCTAAACTAGATTACGTATATCAAATCACTATTGCTATTCGTTGTTGCGTTCGCAATTTCCTTAGGGGTAGCTATGCTCCCTTTCCATTGGCTGAAGGTTGGGGCAGGTGGCGCCTAGCAACGGCTGTACTGCATCCTTGAGAGCTTCTATGTGCAATCTGCTCCTCACCCCGGTTGATCTGCTGTTCAAGCTGTTTGGTCTTTTGTCTCCTTCGTCTTCTCATCGTCCTTGCTGGACCGTATCACTTTCTCCAGTTGAGCCCAAGCTTCGTCTTTTGTTTCTCTAAACTACTTGAATTGTCCGAACCTAAAGATGGCATCCCAACGTACGTTAACTTCTACTGAAAGTTATTGAACAAGCTAGATTCAGAAGTTGATCATCTGAAGCATACCTACCAGCATTAATAGTCTGATCAATAATATTGAACGAAAGTCTTCATATAAGTGATGGATTTTAAATCCGTCTCATTCCTGTAAAGCTAGTTGTTTGCCAGTATAAAATAAAATATACAAAAACACACCTCGATATCATCAAGTGTGTTCAGGGATTTACCAAGGGCGTCCTACTCTCCCAGGACCCTGCGTGTCCAAGTACCATCGGCGCTGTAGTGGCTTTAACGGTATTCGTTCGATGGGTACGTGTGGAACCCCTCCGCCATCGCCACCAAACGCATAGCTGTGCTTGCTTCAGAGATCGTTCTCTGAAAACTAGATTCGAAACGAAACATGCGAATTATCACTTGCTATTGGATGCTTCTCCTCGACCGATTAGTAATGGGTCAGCCCCATGCATTGCTGCATCACCCCAGCCTACCTACCCGTCGTCTTCTGGCCCGTTGCAGCATACTGGGAAATCTCATCTTGAGTGGGCTTCACGCTAGATGTTGTAGCGTTTATCCCGGCCCGTACATAGCTACCCAGCGGTGCTCCTGGCGGAACAACTGGTAACAGCGGTACGTCCATCCCGTCCTCTCGTACTAAGGACGCCCTTCAAATTTCCTACGCCCACGACAGATAGGGACCGAACTGTCTCACGACGTTCTTAACCCGCCGCGTACCGCTTAATGGGCGAACAGCCCAACCCTTGGGACCTACTTCAGCCCCAGGATGCGATGAGCCGACACGAGGTGCCAAACCTCCCCGCCGATGCGGGACTTTGGGAGACAAGCCTGCGTCCCCAGGTAAGCTGGCCCGTTGAGCGATGGCCCTTCCATGTGTGGTACCACCGCTGGATCACGGCTCGATTCGTCCCCTTTTTCGACTTGTGGGGTCTCGCAGTCAAGCTCCCTATGCCTTTGCACTCTTCGAACATTTCCAACCATTCTGAGGGGAACCTTGGGCGCCTCTGCATTTTTAGGAGGCGATCCAACCCCAGTCAACCGTCTACCTGACACTGTCCCCGCACCGGATTACGTGGTACCAGGTTAGAACCTAGATACGCATCAGGTGGTATCCCAACGTTGCTCTCCACGCAGCTGGCATATGCCTCTCACGTGTTTCAAAGGTTCCCACCTATCCTGTACAGATCGTACCCACCAATACAAGTAGTAAAGTTCATAGTCTTTCCGTTCGAATGCGGGTAACCTGCATCTTCATAGAAGAAAATTTCACCGATCTTCGTTGAGACAGCGCCCAAGTCGTTACGCCATTCGTGTATTGAATCATCGACAAGGAATTTGCTAATGACCGTTATAGTTACACAAAGCGTTTACTGGGGCTTCGGTTCACAGCTTCGGATTGCCCCAACCACTCCCCTTAACCTTCCAGCACTGGCAGCATGTCAGCTCAGACACTGCCTTATGGCTTCGCACATTGACTCCAAGCTAAGTAACAGTCGCTTGGGCTTTTTTTACACGTGGCCCCTCAGCAGCTCCACACGGCCGGGCACCCCTTCTCCTCCTGAAGTTACGGGGTCATTTTGCCGAGTTCCTTAACGAGAGTTCTTCCAGCAAGCGCTTTAGTAAAATACTCTTCTTCGCTCACCAGTTGGTTTGCGGTAATTGGCACCATCACCGCTTACGAGGGTTGGGCAGGAGATCATGACCTTCGCTACTATAATTTTGTCCTGAATACATGAAGCCCACTACAATGTGATTTTTACCGGTCGCCATTACCCGCCCATCGCTAGACGGATATCCACCAGTCCTGCCAATACCACGGTGTCCCCCATTGCTCATAACGGCTTACGGTGGTACAGGAATTTCTTCGACTCGTTGGTCCTCGACTACGCCTTTCATTTCCCGCCTTAGGTCTGACTTGGCCTTGAGCGGACGAGCCTCCCCTGTGAACCCAGGGGTTTCAAGTGACCGCATTCACTGATCTTTTCTACTTCATAATAAGATGCCCCACTTGCATAATGTCCAGCAGCTCCTTACGGGTACACCCCTTCTCAACCCTTATACAACGCTCCCTACCCTGATGAAGAAGGCATCGTGCTTTCATAGCTTCAGGTGGTGTTTAGCCCCGTTACATTTAAAAGCAGCCTGACCATGAGCTATTACGCACTCTTTCAATGGTGGCTGCTTCTAAGCCAACATCCCTTGGCTGTCTGCAACTCCACATCCTTTTCCCACTAACACACACTTGGGGACTCAGCTGATGGTCTTCCGCTGTTTCCTTTGACAACATCTGCATCAATAATTCCCTGGAAGTAAGTCTATGGCATTCGGAGTTTGACTGAGCTTGGTAACCCCTTGCGGGCCCCACCCAACTGCGCTCTACCTCCACGACTCTGTTTTCCGAGGCTAGCCCTAAAGCTATTCTTCGGGAGAACCAGAACACTTGTTTGATTAACTCTCCGCTACACCTCATCCCCGCATTTTTCAACATGTGCGTGTGGGTTCGGGCCTCCAGTGCGTGTGTTACCGCACCTTCACCCTGACAGGGGTAGATCACCCGGTTTCGGGTCTACGTCCAGCTGCACGAGTCGTCATTCAGACTCGCTTTCGCTGCGGCTCCGGCTCTTCACCTTTAACCTCGCACGGGAACGTAACCTTTTCGCTGTTCATTCTACAAAAGGCAATGCCATCACCCCAAAACGGGCTCTGATCTTTTGTAAGCACACGGTTTCAGGTTCTGGCTTCACTCCCCTTCCGGGGTGCTTTTCACCTTTCCCTCACGGTACTGCTTCACTATCGGTCGCTAGGAAGCATTTAGCCTTGGCAGATGGCCTCGCCGGATTCATGGGGTTTCACGCCCTGCACTACTCGGGATCCGTCTCGAGGGAACAGACTTTCAACTACAGGGCTTTCACTCCTCTTTCGGCGGCCTTTCCAGACCTCTTCGCTTAACCGGTTCCTTTGTAACTCCATGTGAGACGTCCCACAACCCCAAAGAGCAAGCTCGGGTTTGGGCTTCTCCGCGTTCGCTCCTGCCTGACGGAATCACTATTGTTTTCTCTTCCCCAGGGAAATTTCTAGGATGTTTGAGCCCTGGTATGCCTCTGCACAACGCAGGTATTCAGTTGTGAGGTTCTGAAATTACCCCAGCTGGGTTTCCCTGATCAAAGCTTGCTTACAGCTCCCCGAGGCAGTTTCGTTATATCACACGTCCTTCATCGGCTCCTAGCGCCCAGGCATCCTCCGTGTGCTCTAGTGCTTAACCTCGTGCTCCGGTTTCGACTGCTCGCTTCATTGTTTTGCTTGCGCAAAGCCAAAGTTCTGGTCCGATACCATCGTACGTGCAATTCACCGTTTTTTATTGAAACTTGTTTAACACAAGTTCAGCTAAAAAGGAATGTCTTCAATTAAGTTTGTTTCGTTTCGATATCTAGCTTTCAAAGAACAAGCTCCATGCAAAAAGCAAAGCCGCAGCCGAGAGTTTGAGCTCTCAAAAACTGAGCAACGAGTATTAAAAAGCTTTACGAAGTAAGCTCGCCGAAGCATGCTTCTGAAGACTTATATTTGAATGTTTCCGTTGCAGGAAACGATTCTCCATAGAAAGGAGGTGATCCAGCCGCACCTTCCGATACGGCTACCTTGTTACGACTTCACCCCAATCATCTATCCCACCTTCGGCGGCTGGCCTCAGTGGTTACCCCACCGACTTCGGGTGTTATAAACTCTCGTGGTGCAGATTTCGGCGGTGTGTACAAGACCCGGGAACGTATTCACCGCGGCATGCTGATCCGCGATTACTGTACCTGACTTCATGCAGGCGAAGCTGCCCGCATCCGAACTGAGACCGTTCTTATAGCGATTGGCCCATCTCTTGATTTAAAGCCCGTTGTACCGGCCATTGTAGTACGTGTAGCCCAGGTCATAAGGGGGCATGATGATTTGACGTCATCCCCACCTTCCTCCGGCTTGTCACCGGCAGTCTATCTAGAGTGCCCACCCGAAGTGCTGGCAACTAAATATAACGGTTGCGCTCGTTGCGGGACTTAACCCAACATCTCACGACACGAGCTGACGACAACCATGTACCACCTGTCTCCTCTGTCTCAGCGAAAGGTACATTCCCTACCGTCAGAGGGATGTCAAGACCTGGTAAGGTTCTTCGCGTTGCTTCGAATTAAACCACATACTCCACTGCTTGTGTGCGGGTCCCCGTCAATTCCTTTGAGTTTCAGTCTTGCGACCGTACTCCCCAGGCGGAGTGCTAATGTGTTAATCTCGGGCACTAAGGGTATCGAAACCCCTAACACCTAGCACTCATCGTTTACGGCGTGGACTACCAGGGTATCTAATCCTGTTCTGTTCCCCCACGCTTTCGCGCCTCAGCGTCAGTTACAGCCCAGAGAGGTCGCTCTTCGCCACTGGTGCTCCTCCACATATCTACGCATTTCACTACAAGCACGTGGAATTCACTCTCCTCTTCTGCACTCAAGTCACCCAGTTTCCAGTGCGATCCGGGTTGAGCCCCGGGATTAAACACCAGACCTAAATGACCGCCTGCGCGCGCTTTACGCCCAATACAGCGCTGGACAACGCTTGCTCCCTACGTATTACCGCGGCTGCTGGCACGTAGTTAGCCGGGGCTTTCTTCTCAGGTACCGTCACCTTGAGAGCAGTTACCTCCAGCGTTCTTCCCTGGCAACAGAGCTTTACGATCCGGAAACCTTCATCACTCACGCGGCATTGCTCCGTCAAAGCTCGGCTCATTGCGGAAGATTCCCTACTGTCGCCTCCTCCCGTAGAGTTCGGGCCGTGTCTCAGTCCCAGTGTGGCCGATCACCCTCTCAGTCGGCCACTCATCGCCTTGGTGAGCCATTAACACCCCACCAACTAGCCAATGCGCCGCAGGCCCATCCCCAAGTGACAGATTATTCTTCCAGTTTCCTTCAGGCGAAGAAAACAAATTATTCCGTATTAGCTACCGTTTCCGGTAGTTGTCCCAAACTTGAGGGCAGGTTGCCTACGTGTTACTCGTCCGCCGCTAAGTATCAAGGAAGCCGCCCCCATCAACCCGCCGACTTGCATGTATTAGGCATGCCGCCAGCGTTCGTCTGAGCCAGATCAAACTCTCCAATAAAAGTATATTGAAAAGAGCGATAAGCTCATTTTGAATCTGACGAGATTAAAAATCTCATTGTGCTCCAGTCGATCCAAGCCAAGCGTTTGTTTCAACTTTCGCGTTCATTCTGCAAGCAGAATGTTTACTCACTTCAGCTGTTCAGTTTTCAAAGATCAAACTTGTTTCGCTACCGAAAGTTGTTCTCTTCAGCAACTCTTATATAATATCATGTCCGAACCAACTTTGCAAGCTCTTTTTTTAAGTTTCTTTCGAAGCTTATTTCAACCGCTTGCCCCACCGTGTATCTCGTGTTTTTTTCGGCCAGAAATATAATATACCATGTAGAACACACACTTGTAAAGAGTTAATTTCAAAACATATCAAAACCACGATCTAACCATATTAAGGACCTTCAACCTACCATAACTCTTAAGTTGAATTGTATTATCCTGCAGCTTAATCTTATTTATTCAATCTGTCTTTCTTCTATATATAAGAAGGCAACCCTCTCAACTCTCATATTCGAGACGAAAGGGTTACCTTCTATAGTAATCTATATTTATTTCCGTTCTACTTTATATCCTTTATCCTCAAGCAGTTTCACGATGCCGTGATCACCCAGGTAGTGTGCCGCGCCAACAACAATGAAGTACTCCTCGCCTTTGCCGTTTTTCAAGTAACCATCAATTTTGTCCGCCATACCAATGTTACGATCAACCAGCATTGCTTTGTTATATTCCTCATTAGTGGAGAAGCTGTTTGTCAGTTCAAGTAATTGCTCGTCATTACCCGTTTTCCACATCTCAGCCATTTCTTTCACACTGTTATCCAATACGTCGAAGTTTTCGATTGTCGCTTTAAGTGTTTCCTCTTGTGTTTCTTTGGAAAAGTCGTTAAACATGCCAAGTTGAGATTGATAACTCTCCAACTCAATAACTGGAAGTTTTCGCTCGATCGCTTTCTGGATGAAATACAGATCCACTCCTGCTGACGCTTCGTATCCTGCCGTTGTGGACTTCAAACTTGCAAGTGTGCTCTCTACTACCCAAGGCTTAAACGCATCCAAGGCGTTAGACTCGAGACCATTTTTCATCAATACATCACCCAGCTTAGTATACGTTTCACTGGAAATATGATCTTTCAATGTTGTTCCATCCTGATACGAGCCCAGACTTAGAACTAACTTTTGCTGCTCTTCGTCAGCGGCTTTGCTAATATCAATCTCTACCCCGAGATAGTCAGCTTCCGCAAAGGCTTCTTCAAACTCCGGACGTAATGGATAAAAGCTCTCATCAGCAATATGCATGGACCCTACCAGATATACCGTGTTTCCATTACTCTCCACTTCCCACATAAAGCCGCGTCCACCGGTTTGAGCAGTTTCGCTTGCTCCGCCCTTGGATACCAACAGTACTGTGCGCGTTGCAGCATCCCAGCGTACTTCATAACCCGCTGCATCACCAACGATGCGAATCGGTGCATACGTTACACCGTTGATGCGCGTAAGTTTACTTTTGAGTGTAATTGTTTTACCATCTACTACAGCCGTGATCGTATCATCTGTCGCAGTTGTTAGCTTCACGTCCATAGCATCCAACGTAGTCCGCAGTGGAACTAATGTTGTACCTTTCTCCAGGATCGGTGCTCCTGTAGCATATTTCACCGCATGATCATTGACCTTTACGGAAGTTCCCTGAGGAGCTGCCATTGCCGGTACCGCAGATGCGAGCAAACCTACCGAGATTGTAAGAGATAATAGCGTGCGTTTCCAATTCTTCATATTATGTATTCTCCTTTATTGAATATAGTTGCCAATCATTTTGATAGAATGGACATACTTAGATACTACGGATAAAGGTGGAAATGGTGCCACCCATCTTTAGAGTAGCACCTGTTTTTTGTTTATTTTTTCATTACTTTTTGCTGCCAGCCATCCAGAGACCTACAGCTGCAAAAATAGCTCCAGCTCCCATCATCGCCCCTTGAACTGCGTCCTTCACTACAGAACCTTCTCCACTTATGACTGATGCTAACAACAGAACAACTACTCCTGTGCTCATTAACTTATAAGACTTTGTATTTAATTGATTAATCATATTTAATCCCCTCCACATATGTGCTTTGTTTTTTTATAGTTGTAATGGATCAATGTAAGAAACCTATATTTCCATTAAAAAATCAATGCGTAGCGTCGTCGTAGAACTGAATAAACTATATTAGATCTTATAAGCCTTCATGGCCTTAAACAATTCCTTAAAGGTCGGACGTTTACCGTACATCAGCACACCTGTGCGATAGATTTTGGCTGCAAGCCATCCGAAGATGATAATGGATACAATGAGAATCGCTAAGGACGTTAGAATCTCCCAAGTTGGCGCAACTCCTGCGCCGATTCGAACCAGAATCGCGGTCGGCGACGTGAATGGAATGAAGCTTGCGATTTTCAACAACAGAATGTTCGGTGTAGAAATACTGAAGATCGCAATATAGAAGGAAACAAGCGACAACATCGTAATCGGCAGAACAGCCTGACCGAGTTCTTCCGTACGGCTTACCATTGAGCCAATGGCAGCGAACAACACGGCATACAGGAAGTAGCCCAGAATGTAGAATATGAGTCCATACACAATAACCGCAATATTCACATCACTCAGATTCATATTGAAATCACCTAACACTGCACGGTTATGCGGTAGTAAGATATTTCCGGCAACCACCGCTCCGAAGATCCCGATTTGCAGCATGCCCACCATGAAAATACCGATGATTTTACCAAACATCTGACTGAGCGGGGATACACTCGTAATGAGAATCTCCATAATACGCGAGCTCTTCTCAGCTGTGATCTCAGAGGCAATCATGTTACCTGTCATCATCGTTGAGGTAAACAGCAAGATGATCAGCAAGTACACCACAATATAGTTAATCGGGCTCATTGCACCTTCAGACTCAGTACCTGCTCCGCTCTCATCCGTACTCAAACTTTGCTCGGTGAGCTTCACAGGTGTTGTAATCAGTTCCTTCTGCTCCGCTGTGAGTACATCCTTCACAACCACATCCAGCTTCACACTTTGCAAAGCAGCTTCAATGGATGCAATGATCTGAGGTGATACGTCTTCTGCTGAATATAGAATGGGCTGCGGGAACTCTTGCCCGGAAACAGCTTCAAACTTCAGATAACCATCGGTAAGTCCTGCTTCCACATCCGCCGCAAGAGCAGCTTCATCTTTGTCACCACTGGCAATGAATCGATAGGCCTGATCTCCTTGAGCCGCAGAGAAACTCTCCAGTTTCTCCGAAACTTCAGGCTGCCCTGTACTCAGAAGACCGATATTTACAGGATTGCTGCTGGAAGCTCCGCCAATGGGACCCCCGTTGAATAAAGTAATGAAATACGGAACATTGAGTCCGATTGAAATTAAAAGTGCAAGTACAATGGTCGTTACCATGAATGATTTCGTTTTAACTTTGTTTTTGAATGTAAAACCCGTAATCGTTCCCATTTTATTCATTCGACTCACCTACCTCACGAATAAAGATTTGGTTAAGCGTTGGTTCCTTCAGTTCAAAGTGTTCCACTGTCGTCTGAGTCATGGCTGTTCTCAGAATCTCTTGAGCCGCTTCCACCTGATTAATATGTATCAGGTACCCACGCTCATTCCGCTCGACTTTCTTCACACCAGACAACTGTTCGAGTCCTTCCACACTACCAATCGTACCCAGGAATACCTGTTCACGCGGATACCGGCTCTTGATTTCCTTGATCTCTCCTTGAACCACCGTGTTGGAACGATGCAGAATGGTGATCTGACGACACAACTCTTCAACGTGCTCCATACGGTGTGTTGAGAACAGAATGGCCGTACCTTCGTCACGCAATTCTTTGACGGTGGACTTGAGTAATTCCACGTTCACAGGATCCAGTCCACTGAACGCTTCATCCAGAATGAGAATCTGCGGTCTATGCACTACGGCTGCGATAAAGCCCATTTTCTGCTGATTGCCTTTGGACAACTCCTCGATCTTCTTATCGTAATACTCAGGTACCTCAAACCGATTCAGCCAGTACTTGAGACTCTGATCTGCGTCCTTACCATTCATGCCACGAAGTCGTGCCAGGTAATTAATCTGTTCGCTGACTTTCACCTTCGGGTACAATCCGCGCTCTTCCGGAAGATAACCCATAATCTGTTGCAGCTCCGTATTATAGGGCTTGCCGTTGTACAGGATATTCCCTCCGTCAGGGTGAATCAGTCCAAGCACCATACGCATTGTTGTTGTTTTACCTGCACCATTGGCTCCGAGCAGTCCGTAAATCTCCCCCTCTTTTACATTGAGCGTGACTCCATTAACGGCTGTTTTGTCTGCATATTGCTTGACGACTTGCTTCAATTCCAATCGGTTCATCATTTATCGTCTCCCTTCGGTTATTTCCACTGTACGGGTGCATACCCGGCAATCCAGAATGCCAGCACTTCATCCAATTCCAAGTTACGGATTTTCAATACCCGGTTATTGGACAGCTCCAGCCTCTCCTGCGCCTCGCTGACCCGGGTTGTAATTACGCGAACCAGACCTCCCTCTTCCAAAGAAGATTCCACAACACCAGGAATACTTTCTGGCCTTAAATCTCCTTCATACCAGACTTCTTTCCACTGATCGAGCACCATATCTTTCTCGGCCATCCCCAGTGACTGACCACGGTGCATCAATACGATGTAATCCGCAAGTCTTTTGACTTCGTCTGCAATATGTGTGGCAATCAGAATCGTGGTGTCTCCCCCCGCCATGAAGGTACGGAACTGCTCAACCATCACTTTCCAGGCAAAGGGGTCCAGTCCTGATGAAGGCTCATCCAAAAGCAATAGTCTTGGGCGAGCTGCAATTGCAGCTGCAATCTCAAATTTTCGCCGTTCTCCCTTTGACATCTTGTTCAGCTTCACATCAATAGGTACTTCCATATCCTGAATCAGTTGGTCGAACAACTTCATATCCCAACGCGGGTACCAGTACGCCCGGAAATGAGCTGCTTCCTGTGCTGTTATCCGGTTCTCTTCTGAACCAGCGTTATCTGCTACAAAACCAATCTGTTGTCTCAGTTCAATGGGAAGTGGCCCATCATGTTCCTGACCAAACCATATAATCTGTCCAGCATCTGGCAGCACCACTTGCTGTAACATGTTAAGAAGGGTGCTTTTGCCTGAACCGTTGTGACCGAGAATAGCGACTATATACCCTTCGGGGATGGTCAGATCAATTGGGCCAATAACTCTGCGTTTTCGCATTTTGGATACGCCGTTCAACTGGATTGCTATGGGTTCCACGTATGAATCACTCCCTTACTTCACGTAAATAGCCTTCAGGACTTCCCGGAACAGGCTCTCCATCTCTTCTTCCGTACAGCCTACCGATTTCCCGGACTGTACCGCTGCCTGCATCGCTTCCTGTGCAGCCTTTAATCTATAATTTTCTCTGTCACCGGCTTCTACCTGGGCCACAAATGTACCTGTCCCCTGCTTCGTACGAAGCAAGCCTTCATTCTCCAGATCCTGATAGACCCGTCTAACCGTAATAACACTGCAATTCAGTGCGCCGGCGAACTCACGAATGGACGGTAAATGTGTTCCCTCCCCCAACTGACCCGTAATTATCAACGATCTTAACTGATTTTCAATTTGGTGGTATAAAGGTTCAGCGCTATTTTCATTAATTTGAATGGGTATTTTCACATCTTGCACCTCGCCCTCCGGTACACTCCAGTCTGTTACCTGACCGTGCCGGTTTCATCCTGTATTCGTACATAAGCTCAATTCTCATTTTAATTCAAATCCCGATGAACCAACTTCTTCAGCGTAAAACGACTAAACAGCCATAATACCGCTACACCAGTCACCAGAGAAATCCACATGATCGGGGAAAGCAGCCCCCATGATTTACTTGCATCCATCACCATTCGAAAGCCGTAACTGCCTGACATTCGAATCAATAAGGATATGCCAATCGCAATGGGTACAAAAAGTGTACTGAGAACCAAGTATTTCTTGCCACTGTTCAGAAACTCTCCATAAATATATAATCCCGTTACCAAAAGTCCATAACCTGTACAGGTCAAGCTAAAAGCCAGATATTGATCCCATCGGAATCCTTCGGTATGAAGGTTAACCACGTATAACGATCCGTAGAAAAAGATCCCATTGTACGTAAACGCCATCAGAGACTGCTGTAGCCTGGACCACATCACCACTTGTTCAGGGATCGGAATTCTTCGATAGTAGGCCAACATCTGCGTATAGGAATCCTCCTGTATGTAACGGAAGGAGCGCCTGCAGAACATGAATCCTTGAAATGGCAACATAATCAAAAAGAAGGAATCCACTACTGGATTAATGAAATCTGTCTGTTGTTGTCCTACTAACATCACACCGCTCATGCCGCCAGTGTATATCATGAATATTGCAGACCATAGCCATTGGAGCTTATCCTTATTCATCTGGCTGCGGGTCAACCACCACGCCTGCTTCCATTCGTTCATATGCATGCCTGCCTTTCACCTGTCATTCACTCATCTTGCGCACTGTGATCACTGTGTTTACTGTATATATCAATATACACAGTATACAGACCGAATTCTGATCCCGTCAACCCCTAATTTTCCTGAATCAGGAAGACGGGATGGGACACAGTACGAATTTACGTTAAAATAAATTATAGTAATGAATCAAAGAAAGGAAGGTTACAGCTATGGATTGGCTGGTAGAGATCGGATTTGTCCTCCTTTTCCTTATCGTCGTAATTTGGTTGGTCCTCCGGGATGAGCCTCATCGTCATTCTGCCAAAAAAGGCAGACACCGCATCCGCCGTAACAACGGTTATACCGACTCTGCTTCGGGATATCCGGTCATTACAGGAGATGACTCCTACGATCGACATTCCAGGCACACACCGGATCACAAACATCATGAGTCGGATTCTTCATCAGACACACATTCTCATCACAACAGCGATAGTGGTAGCAGCAATGACAGCAGTGGGGATAGTGGCGGCGGAGACAGTGGGGGTGGCGGGGATTAAACATCATTCCCCAATCACAAAAGAAGGGCTGTACCCGTTATTGTGTAAACACAATTCGGGTACAGCCCTTTGCCGCTCTCTAGCACCTGTTAGTAGAAGAGGCCTTACGATTAAACGAGGTTATAGCCACTAGGCAGACTGCGATCCCTGCGGATTGCGCGAATCTGAGCCAGCGTTAACCGTTGATTGGTGGAGATCAGGGATTCCACATCATTGCCACGGATCAGATCATCCAAATCTCTCAAGTTGGTGTTGCCTCGGAAGACACGGAATCCACCTTGAAAGTTAGGACGCGTAAACACAACCAGTGTTGCATTGGAACTTGTTGAGAAAAAGCGCAGGCTCTCCACCCCATCCAAAATATTGTCCAGGTTGCGGAGCCCCGTATTGCCACGATAGATGCGGCTTCTCCCTCTGTAGTTCTCTTCTGAATACACGGTAAGACGTGGATACGTTTGACTGACATTGACTGTTTTTTTCATTTTGTTTCCCCCTCTCGAACTCATTCTATGAATGAATGAGAGAGGAAGCGTGGACGAATCATCTACTAGATTCGTCCATTTTCATATTTTTAGAAGGTTATAGTGACGCACGCCCGAGTAGCAGGAGGTTATATCTCTACTTTTATACGCCGAGGATAACTTCCCATACCGGACGTGTATGCCCACCAGGATATAAGAGATATAAAAGAACATACACAACAACACCTGTTAGCGCTGAACCGAACCAGATCATGGACGTGAACTTGCCCCAGCGACGATGTGTTCCGAACTTCTTTTTGAACCCCAGCACCAGTGTGGAGATGCCGAATATCGCTGCCACGGTAGCGAGGATGATATGAAAGATCAGAAATATCCGATAAAAGATCTCCAGATCCGGGTCCCCGCCCCAAGCTGTATTGCCCACGAACACTGTACGAGACATATAGATCACAAAGAAGATTAGAGCTGCAATCGCACCTGCTACCATGGCGGACTGATGAGCCTCACGTTTACCCTGAATAATCAGTACCCATCCAATTCCCACCAGTACTGCACTAATCACAATGAAAGAAGTACTGATCGTTGGTAGCCAAAAATACATATCCATCGTGTGTTCCCCCTCTTGTCAGAACATTACTTCATTATTTGGCAGCCGGATTGAGCGGCCCCCCCTGCGCCCCCTGCAGGATACGAGTCATCATCATCTTCCTGTTTCTCTTTCCGATACCATTGGAAAAAGACATAGGCCAGCATGGAGGCAAAGATTCCTTCCTGAATAAACTTCATTACAATGCCACCGACCTGCTGATCTTCTTTCGCAGAAGACAGGAAGTTAAAGAACGCAGGCCCACCGAATGAGCGAAGTAATGCCGTAGAATCTCCAGACACACAATACCGCATGGCTTCAGCCCATACGGCCGGGTTGCTGTACGTCTGATACAACGGCTCGGCCGCAAAAATAATCAATCCACACGCAGGGGTGAGCAGTACCATATTCAGAAAAATAAAACCGATCTTGGATAACCCCGATGCTTGTCTGCCTTCTGGTAATGGATTTAGCAATGTCCACCACATGAGCATCGAGGTGATGAACAATGCAATATAATACAACCGGTGAACGGTAAAATTCAGCATGACGTAATCATGTACAATCGGTAGGTGATACAGCGAGAACAGCCCGTTAAAGAGCACTGCCGCAACAATTGGATGAGCCAGGAACGATAGTTGGCGTGTAGGCAACCAGCGTACGATTCTGCGCCATACCCAGATCGGCAAACCTTTCATCATCAGCGGCGGGGCTACCAGATAGGAGAACGCCATGCTCACCATGTGGAAGCTAAACATCACGTGACCAAGCAAATTAAATGGTCCAGCTTGAGCCAGATACAGGACAAACAGCCCCGTAATAAACATGATTTTCTGCGCAGCAGTCGCAGATTCTGCATCCTTTATTTGCTCGCTTAACGGTCCCACAAGCACCAAATAAGCCGCAGCAATGATCAGAAATAAAGCCAATATAAGCGGACTCCATAAATCGTTGAAACTAAAATATTGCAACCCGAGCATACGGGAAACCTCCCCGTGACCTGATTTGGTTGTTGCCTTCATTTCGTTGTGAAGATTCATTCGCCACAAAGGGGAAAAGACGGCGGCATTGCGCCGCCGCCATCTCTTTTACCACCAGACCCAATAGAGTGCCATAATGATGCACGTAAAGGCTACGAAAAAGCCAAATGCCATGAACAGAATCGGCATCAAGTGCCCTTTGTCCTTCAAGTGCATCCAATAACCCAATTGAACGAATACTTGAAGAATAGCCATGACGAGCAAAATAATAATGATAAAGGTTGTGTTGACCCCTCCGGCAGAAGCAGCCGCAAACGCAATCAGCGTGAGAATAATGGAGAAGATAAACACCACGACGTGTTTCTGTGGCCCTTCCGTCCGGTGACGGTGTTTCACAGGCTGTTGATCTGTCTTATCCTGTGCCGACATGTGCTACCCCACCTTTCCGAGCAGGTACACGACCGTAAAGATGAACACCCAGACCACGTCAATAAAGTGCCAGTACATTGCGGAGACGTATACTTTAGGTGCGGTTACGACCGTCAATCCTTTTTTAAACAGCTGACCGATAATGATTCCGATCCACACAATACCAAAAGCAACGTGGGCTCCGTGGAACCCGACCAGTGTATAGAATGCTGAACTGAATGCACTCGTGGTCATGCCAAACTCTTTATGTTTCACATACTCGTAGAACTCGTAAATTTCCAGGGCGAGAAATCCCATACCCAGTACTACCGTGATGCCAAGCCACAACGCTAGTGCATCTCGCTTGCCCTTATGCATGGCCTGAATCGCAAATACACTTGTCAAACTACTGACCAGGAGAATGAACGTTGCAGCGGCCACAAGTGGCAGGTGGAACAGCTCATTCGCCGTAGGTCCATCATTGGTTTGGCCACGAAGAGCCAGGAAGGTAGCAAAGAGTGTACCGAACAGTACCGTCTCGCCGCCAAGGAACAACCAGAAGGCGATAAGCTTGTTACGGCCTTCCAGCGTTGCTTTCTCCGGTTCATGCGGCAATTTGTCGTTCACCGGTTCGGCATGTGAGGTTGTCATGTTCTAGCCCCCTTCTCATCCTGATCCTCCGGTTCAATATGCCAGCCATGATCATCATAAAGTGAACGAAGTGCCATTGCGCCAAATGTGATTACGAGACCAATAATAACTACAATATAATTGTTAAAAATGACATTCATAAATGCATTACCAAATTCATCCTTGCTGAACATCAAGCCAAGTCCCGCGATAAAGATACCTACTGACATTACAAACGGCAACGGCGTTGCTGAAGGCATATGAATCGAACCTACCGGTTCTGCCGGTGTCATCTCCGTATGTCCTGCCATTTTTTCCTTCCAATATGCATCAATTCCGCGTACCAGCGGCGTCTGCTTGAAATTATATTCCGGCGGCGGAGATGGAATAGACCATTCCAGTGTACGGCCGTCTTCCCACGGATCGTTTGGCGCGCCAGCCGGTTTTCTCATGGTGATTACGATGTTCGCGAGGAATAAGATAACTCCCACACCCATCAGAAATGCCCCGACGGAGCTGACCAGATTGAGCAGGTCAAAGTCCTGATTCGGCAAGTATGTAACGATCCGGCGCTGCATCCCCATCAGACCGAGGAAATGCTGTACAAAGAACGTTAATTGGAAACCGATCATAAATGTCCAGAACGTCCATTTGCCCAGTGTTTCGCTGAGAATACGTCCGAACATCTTCGGCCACCAGTAATGCAGTCCCGAGAACAATCCAAGTACAAGTCCCCCTACAATAACGTAGTGGAAGTGGGCTACAACAAAGTACGTATCATGGAACTGGAAGTCTGCCGGAGCAGATGCCAGCATAACGCCTGTAACACCACCCATAACGAAGGTTGGAACAAATCCAACTGCGAACAGGTTTGCCGCGGTAAAGCGGATCTGTCCACCCCACATCGTAAAGAGCCAGTTAAAGATTTTGATCCCGGTAGGTACGGCAATCAACATCGTGGAGATGGAGAAAAGCGCGTTGGCTACATTACCCAGACCTGTTGTAAACATGTGATGCGCCCATACCATGAAGCCCAGGAAGGCAATCAGGATGGTGGCAAATACCATGGAGCTGTATCCGAACAACCGTTTACGCGAGAAGGTCGGAATAACCTCCGAGATAATACCAAATGCCGGCAAAATCAGAATGTATACTTCCGGGTGCCCGAAGATCCAGAAGATGTGCTGCCAGAGTACGGGGTTACCGCCACCTGCGACATCGAAGAAATTCGCTCCCAGTATACGGTCAAACGTCAAAAGTACAAGCCCTACCGTGATGGCAGGAAAAGCAAAAAGGATAATGGCAGATGTAATAAATGTCGTCCATGTAAACATCGGCATCCGCATGTAGGACATGCCTGGAGCACGCATTGTAATAATCGTTGCGAGAAAGTTAATGCCCCCGATGAGCGTTCCCAGACCCGCGATCTGAAGGCCGATGGTGTAGAAATCCACACCATGCGTTCCACTGTACTCACTGCCCGAAAGCGGCGTATATGAGGTCCAGCCCGCATCTGGTGCTCCGCCCATAACCCAGCTCAGGTTCAACAACAATCCACCAAACAGGAATGTCCAGAAACCCAACGCGTTAAGAAACGGGAAAGCAACGTCCCGTGCCCCGATCTGCAAAGGCACGACAGCATTCATAATGGCAAAAATAAGTGGCATGACACCAAGGAAAATCATCGTTGTTCCATGCATTGTAATCAATTCGTTGAAGACCTGTGCCGATACAAAATCATTCATAGGCTTCATCAGTTGAATCCGAATCAAAATGGCTTCAATGCCGCCGATTCCAAAGAAAAATCCACCCGCAACCAAATAAAGAATGGCGATTTTTTTGTGATCGACGGTGGTGATCCAATCCATCAAGCCCCTGTACCTCTTGACGCTATGCGCATGAGCCAAGGTTGTGTACCCCCTTCTTCGTCCTTGCTGTTCTATTCATAGTCCAATTTGTAGTTGGCCAGATATTCGGCAATTCCGTCGATTTCTTCATCCGTCAACCCAAGATCTTTGGGATTCGGCATGGTATTGCCCGGCTTCACGGATTGTGGATCATGGAGCCATTCTTTCATGTTATCCAGTACCGGACTACCTTCTTCCTGTCCCTCGCGAGAATTCAGCAAAATGCCTGCGACAGATTCCTTGCCGCCGATTCCCGTCAGGTTAGGTGCAACCGGTCCACCTTGATCACCAACAGCGTGGCAAGAAAGGCAGTTTGTTTTGAACTTTTCGGCCAATTGAGTGTCTTCAGGAAGGACTGCGGGTGCTTTCATCTGGTTCACCCATCTGTCAAACGATTCCTGACTCACTGCTTTTACCTTAAACTCCATGAAAGCATGCGATCTGCCACATAACTCGGCACATTTACCGCGGTAAACGCCTTCATTCGGTGCAGAGAAACTGAACTTGTTAAGTGTTCCATCCGGGTTTGTGTCCATTTTGCCCGCAAGTGACGGCACCCAGAAGGAGTGAAGCACGTCAGCGGTTTTTAATTCGAATGCGATTTTTGTTCCGGTCGGGATGATGAGATCTTGAGCGGTGGTTACGTCATATTGAGGATAAGTGAATTCCCACCAGTACTGATGTGAGGTGACTTGGACCTTAAGTGCATTTTTGTCATTGGACAGATCTTCACCTTGGGCAAAAATCGTTTGGACCGTCGGTACTGCCAGAACAATAACCAGCAATAACGGAATGGCTGTCCAGATTACTTCCAGCTTGAAATTACCTTCAACCTGTTCGGGCATCTCAGTCTGCCCGGCTCGTCTACGAAACCGGATCAGAACATAGGCCGCTATGGCAAATACAATGATGAGCACCACGATCATAATCGCGATGGATAACTTCATCAGATCATATTGGCCTTGCGCTACAGGACCCTGAGGTTTCATTACCGACAAGTCTTCCCGCCCGCATGCGGATAGCAGCAAAGAGAACACCGCCAGCAAGGGGAGAATTCGCTTTGCAACCTGCCACTGTTTCATCATTGATCTACCCCACTTTTTTACGTTTTCGTAGATTACCGTTGTCGTTCGGTAGAAAGGCAACAAAAGGTACGTTTCAGCACGATACGCATAATCCTCTTCATCATACAGAACGCTTACAAAAATAACGCTTCCAGTACTCCCGTGATTTCCTGCTCAGGGCATGTCTGCGCATTCTTCCAATTCATTCTATATGCTTCAATCACTTATTAAATATAAGTTGAGGGTATGATTTTGTCAATCTTTGGACACATGTTCACAAATTGTTCACTTTATGTAAAAAACCGCTCTACAACTTGATTTGCAAACGATTTCAGTTAAAAGTATTACACTCTACATTTGAAAATTTTTGCCAAATTTCGGTGATAAAACTCGATTTATTGGTGATTTTTCTCACATTGAAAACATGTGCTATTATGCAAAAGAAAGATCAGATTTTATGGAAAACCTCTTCCATATCCATTCAGAAGACATGCCTATCGCTCCATACCGCTATCTTCAAGCTCAAAACAGCATGGAGCATTTGGGAGAAAGTTCAACTCAAGTCCTCTTCTTCATTGACTTCATCTCACGTGCCATCGGTCAGAATCAAGGGGCCATTCCCAGTAATCGCAACCGTATGCTCATACTGGACCCCCCAGCTGCCATCTACCGTCCTTACCGTCCATCCATCTTCATCCCACACAACGGCCCCGGAACTCCCCTTTGTAAAGATTGGTTCAATCGTAATAACCATGCCCTCGGTGAGCATCGTGCCCGTTCTACGTTTGCCATAAGGCAGAACATTTGGGGGTTCATGAATATATTGACCAATCCCATGACCGATGAGAGGCTTCACGATCCCGTACCGATACAGTCTGGCTGTTCGTTCAATGGCACTTCCAATATCTCCGAGTGTATTTCCTGGAACTGCCTGGGAAATCGCCCGCTCAAGTGCCTTCTCCGTGCGTCTCATCAGCTTGCGAATGGATCTGCTTGTTTCACCAATTCCATATGTCCAGGCCGAGTCAGCAAGCCAGCCGTCTTTGTTCACCACCATATCGATGGTCACTACATCCCCACTCGCCAGCTCCTCTTCCCCCGGAAATCCGTGGCAGACCACTTCATTGACAGAAGCACACGTTGCGTACGGATATCCTTTATACCCTTTTTGCTCCGGTGTGGCTCCTCGTGCTGCCAGAAACTCTTCCACCCGCTCATTAATCTCTGCTGTCGTGATACCGGGGATCATCCACTGCTCAATATGCTGGTGACAACTTCGCAAAATTCGTCCAGCTTCCCGCATGTAGCCAATCTCTTCTTTTGTTTTCAAAATAGGGTCCACATGCATTCATCCTTCCCGCTGTAGGTGTACTCCCATATATATGCAGCAGGAACGCAAAAAAAACCGCCTGCCGGAGCTTATCGCCCGGGAGACGGTTCTATTCATTATCGGAACAGTATAATCAGAGTTGTGTGTTGTTTCAGGACACGGAAGAATCCATCTTGACAAGCTCATGCTCAACCACAGAAGTCAATTCTTCCTCGTATCCACCCGTAATCCGGTATTTTCTCACGTACTCCTTCACGAATTTTTTTGGATCTTTAGGACGGAAAATCCGAGTCATTTCCCTCAAACTTTCTTTGACCTCATTGTGACCTTTCGTTGCCATTGTAATTCCCTCCCAAAACGTTGAAAGTGAATGCTCCGTTTAGAGAATGCCGAATAAGTCTTAAATGCCATCCATGAAGTTGTGTGCGCGGCTTAAAGCAAGCTTTAGGTCGGGAACCTCGCTAGAAAGCAAGTACCTGACACTATAAATACCCGATATGATTCGGAATGAATCATAATCTTATTGTAGCATATTCGGAAGTATCTTACGACTTGACGATTTCCTCTAATAAATATAACGGTTTTCATGCCCAAAAAGTTTAATTCCGAATCATATGTTATGAATGCCACCATTCTATACGGAATTAATATATCCAGCATAACACTGAACTATTCGGGGGATATTATCACGGACAACCCATACAGTTAAATTAATGGTATCTAAAAGGAGGCGCCGTTTCATGGAACGCAAAGAACAGGATATGCTGCCCCTTTCACATGAAAAGGTGGAAGTGGATGGAGTATATATCAACGAAGCCGGACGTGAGGAACATCTGCATCGTGGGCAACACTTCCCGGCAGATCCCGTTCTCGGCAAGTCAGAATGGAAACTGACGGAGTATGCTTTTGATAATCACCACGAAGGACGTACCGATGAACGTTTGGTTCCCAAAGAAAATGATACTGATAAAATGGGCAAGATCACAAACCCTCGCAGACAGATCGAGGGCGGAAGATAATATTGTTTGATTTGTTAGTCAGATAAATTCACAGGTTCAGTTCTGTCCATCTCCTTCATAGCCTAGTAAAAAAGGTTAAAGGAGGCTGGACCGGATGTCCCCCATGAAATCGTCTAGCGGTCTGGATGAAAATATTGCCGGTATGCTCTGTTATCTATTTACCTTTGTAGGCGGGATTGTATTTCTCGCTGTGGAGAAGCGGAGCCGGTTCGTTCTATTTCACGCTTTGCAATCCGTGACCGTCTTTGGCATCATTATGGTCGGACATGTACTATCGGCTTTTCTTCCGTTGTTTGGGCCACTGGTGGCATCGCTGTTATCCCTGCTCGGTGTGGTGGTCTGGCTCATCATGGTGGTCACCAGCCTGCAGGGGAAATGGCTAAAGCTGCCTTGGGTTGGCGATTTCGCAGAGAAACAGATGCGTCATCTGTAACTTTAGGAAGACATGATCCAAAAAAAGACGATCCATCCCCTTTAAAATGGGGGTGGATCGTCTTTTTGATTATATATCTGGCTTGAACTTGAACATATATTCGTTGTTTCGCATGTAAAAGTGACTTGTTCATGTGGTTGAACATTCACAGTATAAATGATGTATGCCATAAACCATTCATGCTGTATATTACCATGCATCAACCTGCTTAAATATTCATCTTGTTAAGGTTAAATTACAAACCGTTAACATAACAATCATGCTGAATTATAGGTCTAGTTCGGCTATTAAGCCGACTTGCCTGTTTCTCCAAGGATGGCATCAGCCTGTTGTTCAGCCATCTTGGCGGCTGTTTCCTGGGTTCCCAGACCGTTGAACAGCAGATTCATGAAGATTGCCGTGAAGCTGCCTGCAATGATACCATTACCAAGCATAATCTGAGCCCAGGCCGGTGCACCTGCGAACAACTCAGGTACAACGGTAACCCCAAGCCCCATACCTACAGAACAAGCGATGACAAACAGATTCTCATGTCGGTTCAGATCAACCTGACTGCCGATAATTCGAATGCCTGATGATACCACCATGCCAAACAAGGCCACCATGGCTCCGCCAAGAACCGCCCCTGGAACGAGCTGTGCGAGGGCTGCAATTTTGGGTACAAATCCAATGACCACCAGGATTCCACCAGCCACCACAATGACATCACGTGTCTTCACACGTGTCATCTGTACCAGCCCTACATTTTGCGAATACGTTGTATACGGGAATGAGTTGAAAATACCACCTAACACAATGGCCAGGCCCTCTGCACGATAACCGCGCGCCAGATCCTTGGAAGACAGATCTTTGTCCAGGATTTTGCCCAAGGCCATAAATACACCTGTGGACTCTGCCACGCTGACAATCGCCACCAAAATCATCGTCAAGATCGGTACAATCTCAAAGGTCGGTCTGCCGAAGTAAAACGGCTGAACAACGTGGAACCAACTTGCATCGCGAATAGGAGCAAAATTAACCTCGCCCATAAACCCAGCCGCAATTGTACCTACGAGCAGACCAATCAATACTGAGATGGAACGGATAAAACCTGTAGTGAATCGAGTCATTAAAATAATAAAGACCAACACACCGAAACCGAGCAACAAGTTCACTCCGCTGCCAAAATCTTCTGACCCCTGACCGCCGCCCAGATCGTGGAAAGCAACTGGGATCAGAGTCAGACCAATAATGGTCACAACAGAACCTGTCACTACTGGAGGAAAGAGCCTGATGAGCTTCCCAAAGAGTCCGGAGAAGATCAATACGAACAGTCCTGAAGCGATGATCGCTCCGTAAATGGCAGATACTCCACTGTTCATCCCGATTAGAATCATCGGAGACACGGCCTGGAATGCACAACCGAGCATAACAGGCAGCCCTACGCCGAAATATTTATTTCCCCATACCTGAAGCAATGTAGCCACACCACATGCAAGCAGGTCAATGGCAATAAGATAGGTTAATTGTTCCTGTGTAAAACCTAATGCGTTACTAACGATCAATGGGACAACGACGGCTCCTGCATACATCGCAAGCACGTGCTGTAGTCCGAGTGAGAACGTTTTGATTGGATGCCGATGCCGCTGAAAAATACGTTCGCGTGCCATATTAATTCGTGCCCTCCTCGTCCGCAAATGTAACCTGTCCATCCGACAGTGCCCCGATGCGAACCAGCGATTCCACACGGTATCCTGCTTCTTTCAGCAAGCGACCTCCCGGCTGGAATGCTTTTTCAATAACAATACCGATACCCACCACTTCTGCTCCAACCTGCTCCACAATACGAGCCAGACCAAATGCTGCTTCACCATTCGCCAGAAAATCATCAATGATCAGCACGCGATCACCAGGCTTCATGAATTTCTTGGCAACGGTAATTTCATTCGTCTCCTGCTTCGTGAAGGAGTAGACCTTCTCCACCAGAATGTCTTCGGTCAGTGTGAGCGACTTCTGCTTCCGTGCAAAAATAAGCGGTACGTTCAGCTCCAACGCGGTCATGATGCCTGGTGCGATCCCTGACGACTCAATCGTCAGCACACGTGTGATATTCTCACCTTCAAAGCGGCGAATGAATTCCTTGCCCACTTCCTTCATCAGAACCGGGTCCATCTGGTGGTTCAGGAATGAATCCACTTTGAGTACTTGCTCGGACAGGACGATACCTTCCTGTCTTACCTTGTCTTTTAACAATTGCATTGTAATTCTTCCCCCTGAATGCCCTCCGCAGAAGCTCACACGCTCTTCCAATCGGATGGTAAAAAAGCAAAAAGCCCGCCTTTTCACACGCTGCGGAATAACCGGAGACGGGAAAGACGGACTTGTACGTATATGGACAAGCCGTATGGATGCTGCAAGTGTACTGGATGGACCGAATGACAGGAATTCAATCCTGATATGAGAAACTTCAAACAGTGTAATCGGAAACAGATAAAAGCCACTTGAACCTGCTCTTCAGTGAAACTGTCTGAGAATGATCTCATGCCAACCATACAAAACATTGCAACATCTTTCCCGTAGTCCGATCATTCCGGTGATCGGGTAGAGACATGCAGGCCTATTCCTGCACATATACGAGTAACGGCATATTTAATTTTTTGGCTCCATGATTCGTTACAATGTATGATCGCGAACCTGAATGTACATGGTTAAACATAACTGACAATGTTAGAAGTATACCGAATCGGCGGCGTGAAATAAAGAAGTATTTTCATGGAAGTTGCGGAAACTTGTCTTAATTTGCAAACAGGGGGTGATAGGAATCATTTTTTTATGTACAATATGAGAACGGAAGCGCGGATCTGAACGGAGAATGGATGGAAACGCGGCCTATATTTTGAATTGAATGATCAAAGGAGATATGCAAACATGAAAGGCGTACTTAACGAATTCAAGGAATTTGCCGTCCGCGGCAACGTCATCGATCTGGCGGTCGGTGTCATTATTGGGGCTGCTTTTGGTAAAATCGTCACATCCCTTGTAAATGATATCATCATGCCCCCGGTTGGAAAACTGATGGGTGGAATCGACTTCAGTCAGAAAATCATCAACCTGGACCGGGATATCAAAACAGCAAACGGACAGGACATCACCACACTCGCTCAAGCCAACGAAGCTGGGGCTACCGTAATCGCTTATGGTCAGTTCATCAACGTCATGATTGATTTTCTTATCGTTGCGTTCTGTATCTTCATGCTTGTGAAGGGTATCAACTACCTCAAAAGCAAGGAACATAAAAAGCCCGAGCCGCAAAAAACGACCAAGGCTTGCAAGTATTGCCTATCTGAAATTCCAGCCGCAGCTACCCGCTGCTCGCACTGTACTTCAGAACTGGAAGCAGAAGGAACCGGCGCTCTAGCATAATCACAATGAACGCATAAAGACGCACCGAGTTGAATTACGGATATAAATCCTGATGCGGGGGACAACCTCTTACTTGCTAGGGTATATGTATGAAAAGCTAGCCATATGGGCTTCATTAACAAAGGTTGCGTAGCTTAATGGTTTGAAGGTTCCACCGTAAAGGTGGGGCCTTTTTTTGTGCCTAACATACATGCGTTACACGTGCTCCCCCATGAATGTCATTTGCAGCCATGCTCATGAACTAGAAACGGCGTGGCAGCAAATGCTCCAGAATCGACTTCAGATCTTTATCTTCCTTGTAAACTTCTTCCCCAGTATCAAGCTCTGTCACACGAATATATTCAAAGTTTGCCGAAGCATCCACTGGCTTGAACAACAATTGGGCCTCATCTTCCAAACGTACATTAAATCCCATATCCTTAAACATGCTGCTTAACTGACTGTTAGCCGGTTCCTGTCCTTGCCCTACAAATATAAGTCCTCTAAGACTTTTACGTTCCTGAGGTTGCGGATAAATCACCTGAAAGTGTACAATGCATTCCATACGATCGTTCCCCTTTCGTTTAAAACATACTTTGTGAAATTTCGAACTTTAAAATCTGCTATATAAGGAGATACGTTTCATGACCCCAGAACGTTTCGACATTTATGACGATCAGCAAAATTGGATCGGCACTTCACTACGCAGCGAGGTCCATGCCAAGGGATATTGGCACCGTTCATTCCACTGCTGGATTGTGCGTGACAAAGACGAGCAGCGACAGGTTCTTTTTCAGCGACGGCGTGATATTAAGGATACTTTCCCCGGATGTTACGACATTACAGCAGCAGGCCATCTTACCGCAGGTGAACAACTGCAAGACGCCAGTCGTGAGCTGGAGGAAGAACTGGGTGTGAATACTCCATTCGAGGCACTAACCTATCTACTCACGGCTACACAGCAGCTCCAAGGAGAGGTGCGTGGTGTCCCATTCATAGATCGGGAATTCAGCGCGGTCTATGGATTATGTCTGAACCAGCCGCTCGAAGCCTACGTTCTGCAGCCTAGCGAGGTGGATAGCCTGTATGAAGTGCCGCTGAATGATCTACTCGCTTTGTTTCGTAATGAGATCGACGTCATTCAAGCTACCGGAGTTCAGACTCACCCGTCTAGTGATCATGTAGCTGATGAACCGGAACGTATCGTTCGCGAGATTCGGGCAACGGAATTTGTACCCCATGGTACAGCTTATTATACGGATGTGCTCGAAGCTCTATATCACGTGCCCAAAGAGTGATCATGTAGGATCCTGTTCAACCCGATCCAGTTCAATCGAATGTTCATAGCTTCATTTTCTCAAAAATAGCATAACTTCATACCTTTACTATCGACTTGACTGGAAACAGATGCTGTGACGAACATCACTGTCATATCTCAAACCAGCACAAACAGGCGCCTGCCTTCGGGCAGCGCCTGCTTTATGTACACACGTATTCGTTTCATCAAGATAGGTACGTTTGTGCTGGCATGTTCACTCCATCTGAGGTGAATTAGTCGCCGATCTGTCTAGCTCTGGTCACCCTCTCCTGATGGAGAAGACCAATAACGTGCAGAGATTTCTTCGTACCGGTGCCCATAGCGTGACTCCAGTTCCTCACCCATATCCTGTTCCAGTTCGTACAACACCAGCTCTTGAGCAAAATGATTCAGCAGCAGTCCAGTCATTACCGGATGCTCCGTCACCACTGCCTGTGTGGCGCATGATTCCCCACGCATGCCCAGCATGCACCAGCGGCGATCGACCACCAGGGAAAATTTCCGACCATTACCTGTACCATACATAGGCATGCCTGGCCAAGGGACAGGCTGATCCAGCATGCCTTCACCACCATCACACGACCATAACAGCCGCACACCCCGAGCTTCAGCCTGCTGTAAGTCATTACGCAGCAGCTCTGCCTCTTCACGCCAGACGTCTACAACAATCTCATGCTGAGCCTCGGCCAATTCACGGCTCAGATTCTCAAACACATTTTTGTCCCCTTCGACGTTATAGAAGACAGGCTTTTCCGGTTCACTCTTGGGCATGCTGCTCTGAACATAATCCAGCGAGGTACGCATCTGATCGGAGATCATACGTGTCATCTCCTCCGGCTTCAGCACACTATACTTCGCCGGCTCCCCCGGACTGCACCGCAGGAAACCACGTTGTTCCAGCCGTTGCAGGGTCGCATATACATTGGAACGGGACACGCCCAGCCGCTTCGCAACCTCATATCCTGAAGCCGATCCCTGGCGGGCGAGTTCCACCATAATTTTAGATTCCATCTCGGTAAATCCGAGATGACGCAAATGATGCAGCAGTTGGTCCATATTCCCGTCCCCCCATGCTGTCAGCAACCCGCACTGCCTCACACTGATGCGGCAGTGCTTCTACTGCATCAGATCAGATCTGTTCAGCACCACAGCGCGGGCACCACTTCGAACCTTTGGGCAGCTCGGCTGCACAAATCTGACAATTCACCATTTCGCGTGAAACTTCGGTCTGTACGTCCACCGTGTTCACAATCGGGTTATTTTCCTTCCAGTAGCGGATGCGTTCGTCCAGTTCCTGCTGACGCTCGCGTTCCCGTTGCATCTCTTCATCTCTGCGGCGTTCCCACTCTGCATCGAACGCTTCCTTTTCTTCCTGGGTAAATTCCGTACTGTTATATTCCGATTCTGTCTCCAGATCGGCTATGGACGGAATGACTGTGTGATACGGCTCATCTTCCTCCAGTTCCAATTCTGGTGGCGCATCGTAGAAGTCCGGCTCCGGAGTTTGGGTCTGAGTTACAGCTGCCTCCTGTCTCGCGGCTGTGGTGGCTCCTGCGACTCCTGCTGCTCCTACTTTAGGCGCTTCTGTCTTGAGTTCACCCAACTTGCGTCCACATTTAGGGCAGAAGTTGGCATCCAGGGAAGCGACGTGTCCACACTCGCACAACCGTTCGTTCTTAAGTTGTGCAATCTTGTTGCGAAGGCCATCAATCTCGTCCTGCAATTCGTCGCACAGCTGCGACAGATCCACCATTTCTTTTTCCGCACGCGTCATATCCTGTGCCCGATAACCCTCATAGAAGATGCGACCCATATCTGTAAAATGGACTTCCTGTTCCTGTTGCAAGCCCACAATCTGGTTGTTCAATTTCCCAATCTCAACGGCGTGTTGGGCACGCTCTGTTGCTTTGTTCGCTCCGTCTTTGATGCGCTGAAGCAGTTTCATGACCATTCCTCCTCTGTCCCGTCAAAACCAATATTATCATTTCTATTTAGTAGTAAATTAGCATATTACATCCTTCATGCAAAATGCTCAGGCATATAACTTATACGATATCATGCCAAAAAGTTGCGTAATCTCGTGCAGGTGCCCGTTTTATACCGATACTGGATGAAATCGGGGGCTTTCGTCAAGACCATATGTTCGGGTATAATGAAGCTTTGACCATACTTAACCGCCTGATTAGGCGACTAACTCTATCATACCAATTTACAATGCGATTGTGAAAAGGGCAAATGGTTTACTTTTAGCCGGGATAGTCCTATCCCTGAATGCATACAGAGGTGGATGAAACATGTTAAGTCCGAACTCAACGTTCTACCCCCGTCCGCTCGGGGTTACCCCGGCGGCGTCCCTGCCCCAGTCCCCGTCTGCTCCGCTGGAGACCAGTCGGCAACTCGTGGGTAATGATCAACAAGATGCCTTTTATTTTCGTTCTCTGGAAGAGGCTGGTATTAAGCTAAATGCACCACAAATCTCGGCAGTCCGTCACGGCAGAGGACCGATCCTGACGCTCGCCGGAGCTGGTTGTGGCAAAACAACTGTACTGGCCGCAAGAGCCGGCTATCTCATAGAGGTCAGCGGCGTACATGCTGGCAGTATCCTGCTGGTGACGTTCACGAACAAAGCCGCCACCGAGATGAAAGACCGGATCGCCGCATTGCCAGGTATACGTCCGGCAGCCGCGAGAGCCGTGCAGGCTCGTACCTTCCACTCTTTTGCGCTGACATTGCTGCGTCATTATGGCGTGCAGGAAGAGATCTTTGGTGAGTCGCGAGCCCAGCATACGGTGCTGAAGATGCTTCTTCGCCAAAATGGCATGAGTGAAGCCTTCCAGCCTGAAAGTCTGCTGGCCATGCTGTCCGCATGGAAGATGCAAGGATCGGAAACAACCGACCTGCCTGAAAAATCACAGGAAGAACGTGATGCCAAGCGTGTTCTGCTTGGTTACGAAGCCTGGAAACAGGATCGCGGCAAAATGGATTTTGATGATATTTTACTACGGGCAGCCGCGCTGCTTCGTGATCCTGCTGTTCTGGGGCCGCTTCAGAAGCGTTTCCAGTACATTATGGTGGACGAGTTCCAGGATACCAACCATCTGCAATATGAAATTGTGCAAAAACTGGCTTCCGCTCACCGCAATCTGATGGTTGTAGGAGATGATGACCAGACGATCTATACCTTTAATGGCGCACGCCAGGAATCAATTTTGGAATTCGATAAAGTATACCCCGGCGCACGCATTGTGACGCTGGATATCAATTATCGTAGTGATGCACGCATTCTGGGACTCGGAAGTGAACTGGTCGCCCGTAATAAACGCAGACGTGACAAACGGCTGCGTGCTGCCGGAAACCGTGGAGATGCGCCTCGCTTCGCTACACCTTCCAATGCGGAGGAAGAAGCGGCATGGGTCGTGAATCAGCTCTGCCAACAGGTTGAAGAAGGGCAGCACACCTATCGTGATATTGCGATTCTTCATCGGACTGCCAGCAGCAGCCGGGCTGTATTTGAGCAGCTTGTGTTGAAAGATGTACCTTTTGTACAGCATGGGGCTTCTCCGGTGTTCTATGACCAGTCTCTCATCAGACCCCTGATGGATCATTTGCGTCTGTCTCTTGATCCACGTGCCATGGATGCTCTCCCAAGTGCGCTGGGACCGCTCTATGTATCACGGGATGCAGGGCTCGAGTGGATTCAGCGCTGTGAACAACAACAGGCGAAGAAATATCCGCTCATTCATCTGGTGAAATGGGACAAGCTGAAACCGTTTCAGCAGGAACAGGTCAAAGAACGCATCAAGCTGATCAAATCACTGCACAAACTAAAACCCATCATCGCCATTCAGGAGATGCGCAGGCAGTTCTACGACAAGTATATGGAAAGTGGTGATCCCAGCATCTTCACCCATTATAAGGAAACGATGCTGGAAACCCTGGATGAATTCGAAGCTGCCGTCAAAAAATTCGAAACGGTGGAAGAGTTCATCCAATTCGCGGATGAGCTCTCCCGCAGACACCGTGAGATGGAATCTCTGCGCCGCGCACAGGACAGTGACGCAGTGCAGCTGATGACCATTCACCGTGCCAAAGGACTGGAGTTCCCTTGTGTATACTGGATTGGAGCCAGTGAAGGCATTGTGCCCCACAGTACCGCACTACGTCAGGATATCCCCGAGGATCAGAAAGCTGCGCTTGCTGTGCAACAGACAGACGCCGAACTGGACATGGCGCTGGAGGAAGAACGCAGGCTCGCCTATGTTGCCATCACAAGGGCCAAGCAGTACTTGTATGTCACCTCACCCGCATCTCATCACGGAAAGCCAGCAGACGTGTCCCGCTTCTTGCTCGAAGCCTTCGGCATGGAAGTTCCGGACAAACGTAAACCTCGTGAAGAGAGCCGAACGAGCAGTCAGACTTCATATGGCAAAGGAAATACGCAGTATGCCCGCTCAGGCTCAGGTGCCCGTTCCGAAGGTCGGGATATGGCACAGCGCCGTGCAATTAGCCACAGTGACCGTCGTGACTACGAGGTCCACAACGAACGTGATGAGGATCGCCTCGGTGAACGGCGCGGTAGTGGGGAGATTCGCAACCATAAGGCATTCAGCACCACAGGTGTGAGTCCGACAGCTGCGAATTCCTCGAGTTCACATTCGCATACTTCAGGTTCAGGTAATGCTGAGCGTACAGAGACCGTTGCGGTCTGGAAGTGCAGTTCGTCCACCTGTAAAGCGTGGCTAAGACAGAAGCCGGCTGTGCCTTCTGCAAAAACAAACAAGAAGGTATCATCCGGCCCTCCCGCCTGTCCCCTGTGTTCAGGATCGATGGAGGCCGGCACCCGCCAGGTACCCGTAACGGGGAGATTTGGGAAATAAACGAAACTGGATACCGTTATAGCTCGTTTCAGGGCGCTTTTTGCTGTTTATTAACAGTAGAAGCGTCTTTTTTCCATTTCAGAATGGGGGTTGGATTATGCAGGACGGCAAACAACATCTGTATGTATCGGTAACTCATAACTTGATTGAACAAACAAAGAACGAATCTACACCCTTTGAGGTGTTGGTGGATGACGAACAGTTGGGCCGATTGAAAGATCTGATGAAGGTGCTGGAGGATGACGATGCCTATACATTGCAACGGGCTCCGGTGCCCTACAAATCGGCAGATCATGATGAGGCGACAGAGCAATTTTCGGATGGCATGACCTTGTTGTATACCTTTCTCTACGACCATGGCACGCCGGATTCGCGGCAGGCAATTGAAAGCATGAACGTGCTTCCAAGGCTGCAGGATACGGATTATGATGACCCTGGATACGAGAATTCACCACTGAATAAATGACCTGATGCCAAAAAGCATGCGTAACCGCAGATCACGCGGAAGACGCATGCTTTTTTTATATGATGAAGGACAACTGCCATGTAAAATGAACTCAATCCAGACGAATTTCCTGCCCTTTCTCAGCGGATTCGTAGATTCCGCACAGCATGCGTGTGGAAGCCACCCCATCTGCAATTGGGCTGATCGGCTCTGTACCGTTCAGACAACAATCCACAAAGTGGTCAATCTGGTTCTGGAATGCACTATGAATATGGAGACCCGTATTGTCCGTCTGGGGTTCAATATTCAGGATGGTATTATTTTTCTCCGTGACGATCAGTGTCTCCGGCTCCAGTTCGAACCCACCACGCTCGCCGTATAATTTCACAGAAGATTCATCTCCGCGTGCATGCAGGGTAAAGCTCACATCCACCGCCAGCGAAGCCCCGTTTTCAAACCGAATAAGTGCATTCGCCATATCTTCAACATCATTCACAGCTGCGCTGTAGTCGGCTGCTTTGTAAAAAGAAAGATGTTCGATATGGGCACGATTGCCCAGCTTCCGATACGTATTACCACTGACCGAAACAGGTTTCGGCCTGCCCATCAGATACCAGCATTGGTCGATAATATGTACGCCCAGATCAATCAGGGGGCCTCCGCCGGAACGGCTTTTGTCAGCGAACCAACCACCTGGATTGCCGTGACGCCGCAGAATGGAAGCTTTGGCATAATACAGTTCACCAAACTCCCCGGCATCAATGAATCTGCGCATCATCTGCATATTGTTGTCATACCGACGCACAAATCCAACGATAAAGGTACGTCCGCTCTTCTTCACCGCTTCTTCAATCCGCAGTGCATCTTCCACATTGGTTGCGACCGGTTTCTCCAGCAACACATGCTTGCCTGCCTCCAGTGCAGCAATGGCAAATTCGGCGTGTGTATTATTCCAGGTACAGATACTGACAGCATCCACATGCGGGTCCTCCAGCATCTCCCGATAATCGGTGTACACGGATTGAGCATCATACTTCTGTGCCGCAGCCTTAGCCCGCTCTTCGTTCAGATCACAGATGGCATAGATGACAGCATCCTCATTTTTGGCGTAACACCTCATATGAAGATCCGAGATGGATCCTGTACCGATCATTCCAATGTGCAGCATTTGTTTCGTGCTCATCATCGTCCTCCCTTCCTTTTCCACAACTTCCACAACATCACTATCGTCTAGTCTGCCCGCAGCATGCCTTCGTAAATACCCGGGGTTGAATTTTCGATCTTCACAGCACCCAATGTTCGGGCATAGAAATCCACAGGTCCCGCTGATCCGATAATCGCATAACCATAACCGTCCGCCTTCATCGCATGCATACAGGCCAGTAACAGGGCTGTTCCTACACCTTTGCCCCGTGCATCCTGGCTCACGCCTGTAGGTCCAAAGAAGTTGCGACATGTCGCTTCATAACAGGCAAATCCGATCACTTTCCCATGCTCAACGGCGATGTAACAGGACACGGGCTGACGTGCAAAAGCGACCTCACATTCATCCACCCAAGCTTGGCTAAAATGTGACCTCACCCAATCCAGTACAAGCTGTTTCTCTGGGGCAATGGCTCTTCGAATCACAATGGAGGATTCCTCCAGCTTTCTCAGTCCACTCTCTTGCTCCGGTAAACGATAGAGCGCTACCAACATATCACTCATCTAATCGGTTCCTCCTCGTACTTGAATGTGAAATAGGACAAAGGTTTGGCCACTTACCTGAAATTAACCTGATCCTGCTGCGGATAACCTGCAATACAAGCGATATTTCTAATTTAAAATAACTTACCGCTTACATTCATTGCATTTCAACTGCAACACTGAGACGATATGTCCCGTCTATTAACTTGAAGCGCGGCCCTAAGGAAGATTTTACCGCGTCAGTACACAGATTAGAAGGGATGAATATTGATGAACAACAACATGAAAAAAGTAAGTGCACTGATGGCCCTATCCATGGCATTGGGTGGTGGAGCCGCTTATGCAGCAACACTGGACAACACACAACCAGTCCATCAAACATCCGTTTCAGCAGATAGTAATGCAGCGAGTGTAGTAAACGTATCCGTGAATGGTGCATCCATCTCTGATGGTTATTGGAATAAGGATGGCAAAGTAGCCATGATCCCGCTGCGTGATCTTACGGACGCACTGGGTATTGAACTGGAATGGAATAAAGAAACTAAAACTGCAGAGCTGACTCGTGGTGCTCTCTGGACACAGGTAATCACAGGCAAGGATCAATATTCCGTGAATAAAATGCTGCTCACGCTGGGTACAGCGCCCGAAATCACAGGCGGCAAATTGTATGTACCGGTTTCTTTTGCTGAGAAAGCACTGCATGGACAAGTGAACACAACAGGAAATCAGGTGACGATCTCCAGTGAAGAGGACGTGAAGACGGTTACTGAACGTGGTGTCATTACCAGAATTTCGAACCAGGATAAATACAAGTCCATCCAGATTGGCGGTGCAGGGTTGGATGGCATCGTGCTCAATCTGAGCGATGAGACAAAATTCATCTCCGTTGAGGGAAAAGAGATTGCACTGACTGATCTGGCCATCGGCATGAACGTGGAAGCTGAGCATTCCCTGATCACTACCCGCAGTCTGCCACCACAAACGCCGACCTATAAAGTTACTGTACTGGATATGGCTACAGCATCTCAGGCACAACCTAAAGAGGTACTGGGTACAGCCGGTACGATTGAAAATGTAACAATAGCTGAAGGCAGCATCTCACAGATTGAGATCACAGGTACACGATTAACTGAAACGGCTCCTGACCATGTCGTGCTGAATATCGCTAAAGATACGCTGCTCGTGAATCACGAAGGCGAAACGGTAAAGGCCGAAGAACTGACTAAAGGAACTAAAGTGATCGGTTTTTACAGCCCTATGCTAACTCGCAGTTTGCCTCCAATCGGAACGGCATGGAAAGTGGTTGTTGAAACACCAGCAGCACAACCGGAAGCGAAATAAATCGATTAGAAATGCGACTGGCTGAAACACATGTTATATGTTGTTGCAGACGACCATTTGCATCGCTTAGCGCGGGGTCATGAGTTTGGCGCATCAAGAGCTCATCCGTGCGGCCAGGCGGCGAAGTCAATTCAAAATAACCTTATCCGCTTGTCTTTTGACAGGCAACGATAAGGTTGTTTTTTTTGTTTTGGTTTTTGGTTTTGGTTTTGGTTCTGGTTTTTTAGAGTGTGTCTACAAACTGCTTCAAACCGAAGGGTATCTGAAACTTGTCCGGAGCAGACACGTGCGATGTGCACTGCATACGAAATACATTGCTTACCGAATGTAAGAGCAAGCGGAGTTAACGCTAACGAATCTGAGGCATCTTATTCAAGGATTTGAAGTACCCGCAAAAATCTAAGGAATCTCACCGTCAGAATCAATCGGCTGTGACTTCATCTTCAACAATCGCTTCCACTTCAATCTCAACCATCAACAAGGGATCAATGAGTGCGCTAACTTCAACCATGGTGGCTACAGGCTGGATCTGTCCAAAAAATTCACCGTGTGCCTTGCCAACTTCCTCCCATCTGGAGATATCGGTCACAAACATCCGGGTTCTCACCACATGCGACATGTCAGCCCCCAGTTCTTTCAGTGCATTCTCGATCGTCTGCAAAATGAACCTTGTCTGTGCATACGGATCACCTGCCCCAACAACTACACCATCTTGCATTGCGGTTGTACCCGCCACTTCAATTCGGTTCCCTACACGGATGGCACGGCAATATCCCACCAACGGTTCCCATGGGGAGCCCGTAAATACCTGCTGTCTGCTCATTCTCTCGTCCCTCGCTTTGGTTGTATTTATCTATAATGCATACCTTAATTATATCAGCCCATTCGAATCCCGAACAAAAACTTAAAACTTAAATCTGGCTGGTTCTTCTTCTTCGCACATATTTGATATACCAAAATTCGATGTACACAAAAAAAGTCCCAGGAAGGGCACCATCTGTTCAACAAATGATGCGCTTCCTGGGACCTCTTCATAACGAGATAGTATTAACTAATCAAATGGAAACCATAGGTTGGCCTGATTACAACTTGATATTCGCCTCATCGAAGTATTCTTCCAGAGTTAACCCACTCTTCGCCACATCCGGTGCCAAATCTGTACCGATGTACCGGATATGCCAAGGCTCATAGACGTACCCTGTGGTATCTTCTTCACCTTGCAGATAACGGATGACATATCCGTATTCTGCAGCGTGTTCAGCCAACCACTGGCCTTCCTTCGATGTGCCAAATACCTCTTCCAGCACATTGCCCACACTCGGGCTGGATACATCAATGGCAAGACCGGTCTGATGTTCGCTTCGGCCTGGAACAGAGCTCACGCGATCCGTGTATTCTTGACCTTTGGTTTTGACATTGTTGTTATAGATGGATACCTGACGCTGATATGAACGATAACCGGACACCGCACGAAGCTCAATGCCATCCGCTTTTGCACCTGCAAACAACTTCTCCAGTGCCTCGGCTGCTTCCTTGCGCATATGCCGCTTCTCGTGTGGTTCATCGAAGGAGAACGGTACATTCGGCTCTACCAGATCGTCCGGCTCGTACCCGTCGGGCAGACTCCGTTGTTTGTTCACAATGACGGTCATAGACTCGGCATTGGTCACTACAGATTGTGCATCAATTGTCGTTTGCAGTGCGCTGATACTGCGTTTCTCCAGCAATGGATCTTCCGCTGTCCCACCATTCCCATTGTCCGAAGAGCCCTGTTCGCCCGCTGAAGCATTCCCAGGCTCGCTATCCGTGCCTTCACCGTTGTTGCCAGAAGATGATGTGTCATCCCCGCCAGCATTGTCGCCACCCGTTCCTTTATCCTCCGTAAAATGAACCGTTGTGCCGTCCGTCTCCTGTTGTGTGTTACCTGTTCCATTCGGATTCTGGCTCTCCTCTGTGCCTGAACCGTTCTGGCAGGCGGCAAGCAATGCTCCGCATATCATCAATGAGGACAGCATAACCACCATGCGGCGCTGTCTTCCTGTAGTTGATTTCATGTAAAAACTCCTATCGCAATAATATAAATGTTGTATAGTTCTCAGCGTGCAATGTTCCCTGCGACAGTATACCTTAATTGGGAGCGAAGCTCCACCGGTAAAGACGTCCTTTAGAAGAGATCCGAATGAACATATACGGGCTGTACAGCCTGTATGATCGTTTTTTGGACTTTTAGAGCAACATCCCCATGCTGTACACAATAGAAGTGAAATGGGAATATGCCTTCATATATTCCATATGCAAAAAAGTGATTATACCGAGATACACTTTACTAATGAGCATTGTTGGATAAAGACAAAATTCATCTTGTACCGGGAAATGAATTAAATCGAATAATGCAACATGCTGCAATAAAAACAGCAGGGGTGATCTGAGATCTCCCCCGCTCTAATGGGTGCATCATTTGGTTGCCGGACTGTCCGCCTTCTTCTGGACAGCCTGCCACATCCGCGCGGCTACACGCTCGCGGATCAACTCCAGCCCTGCGGTGGCCGGCACCCCCGGCAGCAGCGCCGTCAGCTCCGGCAAGGCCGGCGGCTTGCCCGGCCGCGTAAGGCGCACCTCAACGGCCCCAAAGCCCGGCCCCGGCTGGTGCATGGCGCCGTCCGCGGCGGCCTCGGCGATCCACTCGCCGACGGCCGCGCCGCCTTCGCCGCCCCGCACTTGCGGGCGGCCAGCCGTTTCCGCTGCGCGGCCGGGGCCGCTGGGATCATGGGCGAGTTCCTCCGCCCATGCCCCCAGCACGCCGGCGAGCAGCGCTTCGCGCGGCAGGCCGGCATGCGCCAGCTGCAGCAGCGGCTCGGCCGCGAGGCGCGCGGCTACGGCGCGCTCAGCGGCCGCGGCATGCGCGCAGCTCGGGCGGCCGCAGGTGCATGCCACGGCCGCGCTGGCCGTTGCTGCGCCTGGCGAGCCCTCGGGCGCTTGCGCAGCCGGCAGCAGCCCGGCAAGCTCCTCGGGCGCCGGGCCGCCGCGCAGCAGGGCGTACAGCGTCAGCGGGCGCTTGCGCAGTTGAGCCAGCACAGCCTCGCGCTGGGCTTCGCTCAGTCGCGCCGGCGTTCCCGTGACCGTGAACATGCCTGCGGCTGATCCGGTCTTGCCCTCAGCAGCGGAAGCAGAAACGGAAACTTCCTGGTCCGCTGCTGTATTGACTTCTGCTGTCCATCCACCGGGGGACATATGCAGCTCGATCTTCCATTTTTCGCTCACAATAATCCCCCTTTCTCAACATCTATATTCCCCTGAATGCTCAAGGTCACAGCCACGTCTCACCCTGAAGTGAGATTAGACCGCGCAGCTCATCATCCGACATCTCGGTCAGCCAGTTCTCACCCGAACCAACGACCTGCTCGGAGAGTGCCTTCTTGCTTTCGATCAACTCATCAATCCGTTCCTCCAGCGTTCCCTGACAGATCAGCTTATGCACCTGCACGTTGCGATTCTGTCCAATTCGGAATACACGGTCCGTCGCCTGATTCTCAACCGCGGGATTCCACCACCGATCATAGTGAACGACATGACTCGCCCGTGTCAGATTCAGACCCACACCTCCGGCACGAAGAGATAGAACAAACATGGACGGCCCCTCTCCTTTTTGGAAAGTCTCCACCATATCATCTCTTTGCGCCTTCGACACACCACCATGCAGGAAATAAGGTTCTTCCTCATATCGCTGTTTCAACCTCGATACCAACAAATCTCCCATAGCAACATACTGCGTGAAAATCAGGGCGGATTCCCCGTTATCACGGATGGCATCCAGCAGTTCAAGCAAACGTTCCATCTTACCGGATGCCTCAGCCTTGCCGTGGTCTTTCCGATTACTGTCCGCCAGCACCGGATGATCACAGATCTGTTTGAGCTTGGTCAGGGAGGACAGCACAATCCCCTTCCGGGCAATACCATTTCTGCCGTCCAGACCACCCATCAGATCATCCACCACACGCTGGTACAGCACCGTCTGCTCCGGCGTCAGAGAACAATAGGATTTCAGTTCAAGCTTCTCTGGCAGATCCTTGCGAATATCCGGATCACTTTTCAACCTGCGCAGCATGAATGGAGATACCAGTCGATGAAGCTCACGCAAGGAGGCTGCATTTTCTTCGGATGGCCCCAGTCCCGTATACCGCTGGCGGAACGATGAAGCTGTTCCCAAATACCCCGGATTGAGAAACTGGAAAATCGACCATAGTTCGCTCAATCGGTTCTCTACAGGCGTTCCCGTCATCGCAATACGATGAAGTGTAGACAGGCGCATCACGCTTTGCGCTTGTTTGGTACGGTAGTTCTTAATATATTGTGCCTCATCCAGCACAATGGTGGACCAGTGCAATGAAGCCAGATCCGGGCCATCTCTGCCTGCCAGATGATAGGTCGTCAGTACAATGTCATGCGTCTGCGCTTCTGCCTGAAAATCATTCCCGTGCAGCCGTTGTCCGCCATGATGAATATATAGGGACAGATCCGGGGCAAACCGCTTCAGCTCACGCTGCCAGTTTCCAAGCAGCGAGGTAGGACACACAATAAGTGCAGGCAGATGAACATGCTGCTCATTCGTGTGCTGATCCGCCGGGAAAGAATCATCTGATCCATTCAGGAGCTCATTCTCACGCGCTTCCTCTTCAGCTGCCTGGCGTTCCTCATGTTTGCGGTCCAGCAGACAGGTAATTACCTGAATGGTCTTCCCAAGTCCCATATCGTCCGCGAGACATACGCCAAAGCCCAGCTCACGCATAGCGGATAACCATTGGTAACCTCGTTCCTGATAAGGTCTTAGTTCACCATGCAATTCTGCCGGAACCTGACGAGGCTCAATGCTGCGAAGCACCTGTCCATCGAGCAGGAAAGCAAGCATCCCATCAGATTCGGCACCAAAGACGGAAAGACCCTTCCAGGCGGAATCCTCCCCTTCATCCGCTGCCAGATGCAGCCATTCGGAGAGAGGCATATATTGTTCTTCTTCTTTTTTCATATAACGCAGGACTTGGCGAATCTCTTTTGTATCCACTTCAATCCATTCACCACGGAACATGACATACGGAACTGTGGATTCAGCCAGTGCTGCCAGTTCCTCCGCCGTGACCGGTTTACCATCCAGCATAGGCTCTGCTTTGAAAGCAACCAATTGTTCCATGCCCAGTGCCGATGTGGCTCCAGGCAAACGCTCTGTTCCCCGATTCAACATCTGCAGACGTAGTCCCGCACGACGTTTCCCGGCACGACTCCACCTTGAAGGCATAAGAACGGTTATCCCTGCCTTCTGCAAACGTGGAACTGCATGCGTGAGAAATTCAAAGAAACCCTGCTGCTCCAGCTTAATTTCCTCCGGACGAGCGGTAAGCAGCGCCGTCTCCAGTTCAGGTGCCAGTTCTGCTGCTTGCCCAAGTGCCATCAATAATTGCTCTGCCGCCGAGGTATACAACACCTTCCCTCGGTCCAGATCTCGCTCCGGATGTGCCCAGATAGTCCGTGCAGGCAACCTCAGGCTTGGTTCCTGCTCACTGTCCACCCAAAAGCTGATTCCCCAGATCGTTTCATGTTCGCCCAGTGGAGGCTCCAAGCGGAGCACCAGCTTCAATTGGCCTTCAGCAGGTGCCATCTCTTCTGCTCCCACGATTGGCATTGACGTTCCACCCACTTCTTGCAGCGTATGAATAAACGCTGTCATATCGTCCGTCGGCCCTTGCACAGTCACAGGACGGAACATCGAGATCAGACTGTTCCACCAGAGTTCGGCTACTGGCGAAGATCCGCGTCGATATGGGGTGCGGTAACGGGACAGTTCACTGTCCATACTCTCCAGTTCACTTGTCACTACAGCATGAATCATGCCACTCATGAATGAAAATAATACCGCAGCCCCTGCTTCTTCACGCGTTTCCGGTTCCACTGAAGCATAAGCTCCAGGAGCGGCCAATCCAATCGGAGGCATCGCTTCAGCAAGATCGCGGAAGCGTTCGATGTCCTCCTCCTGCTGCAAGCGTGGCCGCCATACGCCTGTTAATGTCTCTTGCCCGGTCCGTCGCCGTGCTCCGGTCTTTGCTGCGAATTCAGCCGATGGAGCAATCGCTCCCCGCAACAGCAGCTCCTGTGTGAACTGCGCTGCTTTGATCCAGTAACGCATCTCTTCTCCAACCTGAATTCCGGCTGCATTTAACAAACGGTCATCCCATTGAAGCAGCAACCTGAAGGCATCCTTAGGCGAGACTGCCAATCCTTCCAATGTGCGCCCCAGCAGCTGACGCCGCTTCGTGTTCTTGGCTTCAGCCGTGTTCCTCAGCGGATTCGGCCAGCGCAGCTCCGCAAGACGCAGAGCGGCAGGCTGAAACAGACGACCCCCGTCGCCAAAATTCAACCTTCTTACCACGTGGCTCCATGCATCCACACGCGGTTCCGATGTTTCACCGGAAAAACAAAAAAATACGTCACCAAGCCATACTCCATACAGCGATTGCATCATTAAAGTCTCCCGTCATCCCTTCGCATTGTTACTCTCCATCATATACGAAAATGACCGGATTTAAAAACCTTTGCCCATAAAAAGTGGTTATTTCGAGGGTTAGGGCGTGTCTCAAAACTCGCTGAAGTGCATCTTTTACCCCCTTTTCGCCCCCTTCTGCGTCACTTTCCCTTGAAGTGCCCCGGCACGCCTGCGGAAAACTTTCTTGCTTGGAACGAAATTTCGGCAAAATCTGCTTCCTTCGGAGTTTTCAGACACGCCCTAGCGGCACAAAAAAATGTCCCTTCTCCCGAAAAGCGGATGAGGAACATTTGGGTAAACCGAAGGAAATACTGAATATTGAAAGAATTACGGATCGTTATACTCCTATGATCTGATCAAGCTGCCCAGTAATACATCCAGGTTCAAAATGCCTGCACGATGATCTTCACAGAACCCGATTTTGTCAAAAACGCCAAGCATGAAACGGCGGTGTTCCTCAGCAGGTTCCTCGAAACGATCGTAACTTACGACAGAATCGACCATATCTACGATCAGCGGTACAAATCCACCTTTGTAAGGCACCACAATAATACGTGTAGAAGAAGTATCCTCCTGGTCCGGCATGCCTAACAATACACGAAGACTCACAACCGAAACGACCTTACCGTACAGCGAAGCAAAACCTCTGATCTCTGGGCTTCCAAATGGAACTGTTGTCACCTGTACCATTCTGATGATCTCATGAACTTCATCAATTCGTAGTGCAAAGATCTGGTCTCCTACCGAAAAATTAATATATTGCATTCCCTCGTCCATAGTTATCCCCATACCCTCTCATTCCGTATAATCAGACTACTTTCGTCCCATTAGATGTTACTTTGGTTTATCGGTTATTTTTGACCAAATGTTTAGGCTTCAGATCAATTTTGCCAACTTCAACAGACGTTGCATTACGGTTGCTGTCTCCGCTCTGCTCATTTGCCCTGTTGTAGAGGGTGGTGGAAGTTAGTCGTTTTAATATTGAGCGTAAGTAACCTGACATTGGATTGAAAAATGATATTCGAAAAAAGACCAAAGATCAGCTTTATGCCGATTTTTGGTCTTTTTTATCCCCATATATTTATGGATCTGTTTCTATGTTTTCAAATACTTGGAACAAAAAAGCGAATTCCCTGTGGATAACTTGTTTTATTACTCCAAAACAACTGTTTTATCGGATGAAAACACGAGTTATACCTGATTTGTGGATAAGTTGTGCACATATTGCACACATGCTGTGGATATCTTTAGCATTTCATGTGGATATTCATTAATTTAATGTGGACATGTTGTGTATTTGTTTGTAAATCTGACGTAAAATCTGAATTTCCGCTTCAGTTATCCATTACTGTGGACACGTTGTGGACACGCCCAATTTCCTTCGCTGTAGTTATTCGACCAATTCACCCTGACGCATGATCAGCCTGTCATCAATGTACACGTCCGGCTTTTGTACAACTGCATCAATATGAACACCCGCGGCAATCGTTCCACCAAATGTGTTATTGCTGCCAAAGGCCACATGAATTGTGCCGTATACCTTCTCATCTTCCAGCACCACACCCGTGATTCGTGCCTTGTTATTGGTACCGATCCCGAATTCGCCAAGAAAACGACCATCGCCCTCACCAAGCGTTTCCAGTAATTGAGCCCCATCTGGTCCTTCAGCTGACACCAACCGTCCTTCACTAACGGTTAATAGCATCGGTTCACGGAGTGCCCCAATTCCAGCAACGGAACCATCTACAATAATACTGCCCTCGCCCTTGCCCTCGACGGGAGCAATATAGGCTTCTCCTGACGGCAAGTTGCCCGATTCACCAGGGTTCAAATACATACCTGTGCTTGGTACACCGTTACGATCTTCAATGGAAAAGGAAAGACTATGGCCCTGCTTCTCTATTCGCACATGGCGACCTGCGGTTAATAGAGCCGTTACCTTCTCGGTCAACGCCTTTACTTGCGAATATTCAGCTGTAATGGCTCCGTTCACAAACATATCCTCTGTCATGCCGGGCATTGTTGCCACTCGGGTACCAGAGGCAGCGGCTTTTTTGCGTGCCTGGGTATGTGTTAATGAATATCGCGTTACACACACGGCTACATCTGCTCGAATCATGGCCTCTGCAATCGGCGCAGGCGGCTCTTCTCCAGATCTGCTGCGTTCCTTCATGATTAACAGGACCGACTCTGCACCAAGTGCTTTGCCTGCCTCATAGATGGATTCAGCCAAATCCCGTTTCATATCGTCTGCGACAACTACCAGATTCTCTCCGCTGCGCAGTCCGAGACATTCGATTAGCACATTTTTACTGATTTTCACACGTTGCTGACTCATACATTCATCTCTCCTATCTTTGGTTAATCCTCTTCGTAACTCGACTTGACCCTTTCGACAATTGGTACGGGATTCCTGCGTATCCAAACCTGAACTCACCTCAAGGTATCGGCCCATTCAGTGAGGATTGCAGCCGTTTCCTTATACTGAAACGTCGGAAAGTAATGTCCATGGGGTACATCTATCCGTTTGACCTGTGAGTTCATATCCTGGGGATAGTGATATTCCCGATCTTGATTGGCCCATACAACTAATACATTCTTGGCATAATGCTGACTTTCCATTTTCGCCCACAACGTTGATCTGGCGCCTTTCCTCTGACCCGAGTGGATCCAGCGCAACAAGTCTGCATGCGCTCCTGCGATGCGAGGGGACTGGAGACTGGAGCGTATTCTCTTGCCCATGGTATCGGCCATAACACTGCTTACGCCGCTATGTGAACTGAACATTTGATTCCAACTTTTCTCCGATCTGCCACGCAGCAGGGAGCGCATCACCCCTCTTGGCAAACGGGAAATCCCTCTTAGCACATTCGGATTCGAATTGTTGGCAACTGGCTGAAGCAAACCTAACCGAATGTCTGTCCGCCCGCTACGCATCTGTGCCGCAGCTGCAATAGCAGCCCCTACTGAATGACCAACCAGCTTCACCGGACCCTCAAACTCACCAAGAGCCGTAAGCAGTGCATCCACCTGACCTTCAAACGCTTCATCTCCCTGATGTACAGGAGACCGGCCAAATCCAGCGAGATCGATTAACCATACCGGGTTCCCGGTCCGTTCCCTAAGCTGTTGTCCCAAAGGTAACATCTCATCCGCAGATTGAAGCAAACCATGTACAATAATCCAAGGCTCTCCCTCACCCTCCCAACCAAGCATAGCCATATTTCCGCTCCGTGACCGAGTATAATCTGTCGGAAAACCCTCAGGTAACGGCGTATACCTCAGACGATAGTCCAGATCGGCTGTAACCAGAGGAAGCTGTTCCCGGATGTCCGGCCAGGATTGCCCCATACGTGTAAACAGAGCCTCCGTCTCTTCAACCGGGAATGATCTGTTGGTAATAAAAGCAACCGACTCCGTTGGAACACCACTGATGCGTGTGCCCCCTGATTTCATGATCCATTGAATCCATCGTAGTGGCACAGCCCCTTTGGGCTTGGGTACGTCCAATTGCTGTGCCAAGAGTTGCAGTAGTTCCTTCATATTGGGACTGTCTTCCCTCCGCGCCAATAATGGATAAGTTCCTCCGACTGGAGCAGCTTCCCTGGATAGAAAAACAAGCGTCTGTGCAACAATGTCATTCTCCACAAGCGGTAACCAATAGGATGAACCTCCCGGCACTACTGGCATAAGTCCTTTCTGAATCGCCTGAATGAGCAGTCCAATCCCACCCGTTTGCTCGGTTTCACCGGTGGGACGTGGCCCAACCACTGTACTCGGATTTACAACTGATAAGGGATAGTGATGCTGTTCTGCATGCTCGCGAATGTGCAGATCGGCATGGAACTTCATCTCTTCATATGCACTTTCATTGTTATCCACATGCTCAACCTGTAGATAATCCCCCTGTTCATTCCGCTCTCCATAAGGACTCATATAACCAACAACGTGGATAAAGTGTCTCAATCCATGAGTACAGTGGATTTCCTGAGCTAGCTGTGCCAGTTCTCTGGCCCCGTTCATGAATATCTGCTCGGCTACTTTTCGTTCCAAAGTGACGTCCATCGTTCCTCCCGCATGAATGATCACATTTGCTTCAAGAGCACGCACCCGGTCCGCTGCGGTAAGTCCAAGACCCGACTTGGACAAATCACCTGTAATAAAGGTAATCCGGTCGAAATCCTCCACTCCATAAGCCTTCAGCACATTTCTGGCTCGCTGTTCCGAACGAACCAACAAGAGCAATTGTACGTCTCCTTGCGTAAGTTGTTTGACCGTTTCTTTGCCGATAAAACCTGTGCTTCCTGTCATAAAAATGATCGTGGCTTCAATATCAGACTTGCTTATTACCTGATTCATGTTTGTTGAATTTGCTGCTGTGTTTTCTTCTTTGGATACACGGTTAGTATGTACAATCATTCTGTTACGGCTCCTTTTAGTACTATATAGTACTAGTTATATTCAAAAAAAGAGCTTCGATTAACGAAGCATCTGACAAAACGTACGTGCCGATTGTTCTATAATCCCAACATCACGGGCAGTTCCCGCCAGGATTAGTGAACCCTCCAGTGCTGCAATAAACAACAACGCAGCCGGTCCCGGCTCGATCTCTTTGCGAAATTCACCGCGATCCAAACCTTGCTGAAACAACTTCTCCACCATAGGTCTAAGCTCACGAAAGAATCTGGATATGCTTTCCTTCACTTGGGGTGCACTGTCCGGTGTCTGCATATATAACGTAACAAAAGGACAGCTCCCTTCGTAATTTCGGCCCTCAATGCCTGCCGACAGTAATGCCATGAATGAGTATATACGCTCCTCCACTCCTCGCTCACGCTGACTGAGAAGCAGATACAGCTCCGACTCATACTGGGCAACCCAGTATTGAACCACAGCCTGAAGCAGTTCCTCCTTGTTTTTAAAATGATAATAAATATTCGACTTCGATACCCCACTCACTCGCACGACTTCATCCATGCTGACGTAGCTGTACCCCTGACGCAGAAATAATTGTGCCGCCACTTCAACTGCCTTTGTCCGGTTCACCGGATTGGAACTCTTGGATTTGGCGGGTCCCGTGTTCATTTTTGGATTTCTCATATTTAGAACTATACAGTACTAGTAAGTTGAAAACAAGTATTTCTGTTAACAAATGAGGACCTCCCACTCCATCTAAACCATACTTGTCCACATTTAGAGTGTTATACACACAGGATATCCACATATAGTATAAACTCTGTGTTAAATACGTCATGGGATCGTTAAACTGCTTTGGGGTTATCCACATTTCAGGGATATTACTAACTTTGAACTTTTCAGTGCGCTGTTGGCTCCTCGGAAAAACCAAAACAGACCAACCAGAATAAAATTTCTGGTTGGCCTGTTTCAATTATCTTATATATTCGATAGACTAACTTTTCTATCCGAAAATTTCTGAACAGTTTTTGGTAACCTTTGGATACCGTCCATGATCCGAATTATTTTTTCAGACTATCCCAGTTCTGCTGCAATGCGTCGAGCAATCCGGCTTTATCCGATTTGCCTGCAACGTAAGCCTGAATTGTGCTGCCATACTCTTGGGGAACCCCTTCAGGGAAACGGTTGAAGTTCCAGCTGAGTGTTTTGTTTTCCTGGCTATACTTCATAATCTCTGTGGCGAGGTCACCCAGATCCTCTTCGGATGCCGTGATGGAACTGAACGCCGGGATGAATTTGAACTCTTTTGTCATGTATTGTTTCCCGATATCCGAAGTGACGAGCCATTCCAAAAACTCTTTTGCTTCCGGTTTCACTTGAGAGTTCTTGTTCACAACCCAATAGTTCGGCACACCGACAAACAATTTGTCATTGGGTTCATTATTAATTGGCATTGGGAGGATACCCAGATTCAGGTCTGGATCAATTCCATCGATCTGTACTTGAGTCCAGTTTCCTTGTTGCATCATCGCCGCTTCTCCACTCGCAAACAACGTAACTTGCGTATTGTAGTCGGTTGTCAGCGGGTTTTTGTTGCTGTATTTCAGCGTTAAGTCGAGCAAGTTGATCCAGTCGGCGAACACTTGGTTGCCAGGAATCTTCTCCGTACTTTCGTTGAGTCCCTGGATGAATTTCACCGGATCTGCCTGATTTGCAAATGCGACGTTTACGTTATGATTGCCCAGCACCCACCACTCCTGATATCCGTTAGAGAATGGGGTAATGCCTGCGGCCTGAAGTTTCTGTGCAGCTTGATCCAATTGTTCCAGTGTCGTTGGAATTTCCGTAATACCCGCTTTTTGGAAGAGATCTTTGTTATAAATGAAACCATAACCCTCCAATGCGAGCGGCTGTCCGTAGAGTTTTCCGTCTTTGGTCATTGGCTCTTTGGCTACTTCGAGCGCATCCTTAGCCCATGATTCTCCAGACAGATCTTCCAGATATTCAAGCCATGTATCCAATTCACGATAACCACCTACGTTGAAAATGTCTGGTTGTTCGCCAGCGGCAAACTTGGCTTTTAATGCAGCACCATAGTCACTGCCGCCACCTACGGTTTGAATGTCCAGTTTGACGCCTGGATGGGAGGATTCATATTCCGCTTTGAGACGATTGAGCGCTTCCGCAATTTCGACTTTGAATTGGAAGATTTTAATGGTTTTATCTCCAGCAGCAGCCTCACCACCACCTTGAGCATCCGTGTTGACCGGACTGCCACTCTTGTCTCCATTGCCACAACCCGCGAGCATTACCGAAAAAGCAATCAGCATAAGCAACGTCAACTTTGTCATTCTTTTCATACATACACTCTCCCTATAGTAGTTTCAGTATAACCGTTCGACGAATGAATATTTACACTGGCATTCCGATGACAGAATAACCTTCCCTTGAAGCGTGTTTTCATTCTAACGAACCGACGCACGTTATTCGCACCTATTTGCTTTGCACAGGTTCCAATTTTAACGAATCACAGCGACGTTATTTCGTCGATTTAGTCAATTTTCAGGGCTCTGACGCCGCTTTACACCCGAATAACGTTACTGAGGTTCGTTACCCTTGATTATCCACCTATTAAGATGCGTTGGATTCGTTAGCGCTTTGGACAGGGCCCATACCATCACTTCACTCTGCAGAAGAAGTTCCTGGCTATACAAGCTTCTTTCTTGGTCATTTCTCTTTATCGGTCTTTTCTCTTTATTGCTCTTTCCCCAGGAGTCATGCCCAAGCTATGCGGGCATGACTCCCCTTTGCACACCTCCATGCGAGGTGGGAGTAAAGGGATCAAGAATGCGTTGCAGGAGCGGAGCGTTCGCCTTTGATACTCGGTGGCTTCCTTGCCCCAATCCATTCAGGCCACCGAGGAGCAACAGCGACCGAAAGCGCACCTTGATCCCGCCAGCGACCCTGCCCTCGCGCCTTCTCTGCCTTACCAATCTGTTCTTTAAATCTTTTCTTTCTTGGTCATTTCTTGAAGGATCTCTTTTCTTTAATGTTCTTTTCCCTAGGAGTCATGCCCAAGCTATGCGGGCATGACTCCCCTTTGCACACCTCCATGCGAGGTGGGAGCAAAGGGATCAAGAATGCGTTGCAGGAGCGGAGCGTTCGCCTTTGATACTCGGTGGCTTCCTTGCCCTAATCCATTCAGGCCACCGAGAAGCAACAGCGACCGAAAGCGCACCTTGATCCCGCCAGCGACCCTGCCCTCGCAACGCTTACCCTTTAACTGATCCAGCCGTAATCCCCTGAATGATATACTTCTGCATCAGCAGGAAGAAGATAATGATCGGCATGATGCCGAGCACAAGTGCTGGCAAGGCCAGATCCCATTGCTTCGTATATTGTCCGAAGAGTGCAAAGGTCGCAATCGGGATCGTACGCAGATTGGAGCTTTGCAGGATCAGCGATGGGAGCAGATAATCATTCCAGATCCAGAGTGTGTTCAGAATGATGACGGTTACATACATCGGTTTCATGAGTGGAAATACGATCCGGAAGAACACCCCGTAGGCAGAGCTTCCATCCACACGAGCCGCTTCCTCAATCTCCAGCGGGACGGATTTTACGAATCCGTGGAACAGGAAGACAGACATCGGTGCCCCGAAACCGAGATAACAGATAATGAGGCCGCCAAGGCTGTCGATCAATCCCAGATTACTGGTTACAGTAACGAGTGGAATCATGATAGACTGGAACGGAATCACCATAGCGGCAATGAACATGCCGAACAAAATACGGTTGAACCGGGTATCGCTGCGAACCATTCGGTACGCGGCCATGGAACTGATCAGCACAAGCAACAGATTGCTGACCACGGTAACGATAAGCGAGTTCATCAGTGCGGAAGGGAAGTTAATTTTCTCCCAGGCGTTCGCATAGTTGCCCCACTGAAACACTTCCGGCCATGCAGCCGAATTGGTGAGCAGGTCACCGAATGTTTTGACCGAATTCACAAACAGGAAGTAAAACGGAACCAGGAATAAAAGTCCAAGGAGTACCATGACAATCTCGGTTACAATGGTACTGAAGCGGTAATTTTTCGTCGTCTCCATTAGGCTTCTACCTCCTTGCTCTTCGTCAGACGTACCTGAATCATGGTGATAATGGCAACGATTACGAAGAACACGAGTGCTTTGGCGGTTCCGATGCCATATCTGTTATTCACAAAGGCTTCATTGTAAATATTAAGTGCAACCGACTCTGTTGATCCGAACGGTCCACCTTTGGTTAGCGACAGATTGAGATCAAACATTTTGAACGACCAGGAGATCGCCAGGAACAGACAGATTGTCACACCCGGCATAATGAGCGGAAGAATGATGCTCCGCAGTACCTGCCAGCGACTTGCGCCATCAATCTCGGCGGCTTCCAGCAGATCAGGGGATACATTTGTCAGAGATGAGATGTAGATGACCATCAGATAACCTGCGGTCTGCCATACAAACACAATCACGATTCCCCAGAAGGCGGTTGGTTCGTCTCCCAGCCAAGGAAGGTTGAAGAAGGACCAGCCGGTTACATCGCCTACTGCTGAAAACCCTTTCACAAATATGAACTGCCAGATAAAGCCGAGCAACAACCCACCGATCACGTTAGGCATAAAAAAGATCGTACGCAGAATGTTTCTCGTCTTGAGCGGTTTGGTCAGGAAATACGCCAGGAAAAAGCCAATCACATTGGTCAGTACCACACCAACCACGGTGAAGCGCACCGTAAACCAAAACGCCGTTTGGAACTTGGGATCATTCGCAAAAACATGCACGAAGTTATCAAACCCTACCCAATTAATGTTCTCCGATACCCCGTTCCAGTCCGTGAAGGAGTACACCATGCCAAGCAGGAAAGGGACCACGATGATGAGAATAAAAAACACGATGGAGGGACCCACGAACACAAGCTGCTGTAACAGCTGTGAAGATTTGCGATGCTTCATATCGTTCTCCCCTTCTATAGATGGATGAAATTGGTCTCTTTTTCTATTAAACCCCATTATCGCCGAGGGAAACACCGACCCGTGTGAACAGTTGGGGGTAAAATATTGTCCTCTCTTAACCTGCAACCAGAAGGGGTGTTCCGATGTCCAAATACTACAGTATACGCACCAAATTGATTGCCTTTATGCTCATTGCTACCACACTTCCACTGCTCGCATCGATCAGCATGACGTTTATCCAGACCAAGACAGCCCTGCGGGAACAGGCTGTTGAAGAGAACAAACGCCTGATCTACCAAGCGTCCACCAATCTCAACAACTATGTGGATAACGTGGCCAGAGCGTCGCTCGCTGTGTATAACGACCCGAACTTTCTGCGTAACTTGGCAAAAATTCCTGGTGATTATCGTGCGGTTGCCGAGGTGTACACCACTTTGCAGACAATACGCGCGGCTGTGCCGGATGTATTCCAGCTGTATTTGCACTCTTTTGCCGCCAATCAATCCACCTTAATTACAAATCCCTTTCCGAAGCGGGAGGAACGCAAACAGGCCTATTCCGGCTCGCTTCATGGAAAAACAGGCGGTGACAGCCCGGATATCTGGGTGGAATCGGCCCATATGAGTCACACGTACGGATTCAAGGCTGCCTCCCCCGATGACCCTGCCAGAACGGTCATTACCCTGCATCGGGTGATCAAGGATATTCCGTCCACCGAGCGTCTGGGTGTACTCGCCATTGATCTGAATATGAATACCATTGCAGCAATCTGTGGCAGGCTGTATGATCCGGCTAAGGAACAGATCTATGTTGTGGATGGTCAGAATCAGATCATTTACCAAGGTCGTTCCGAGGTCAATCATACGGATGCACTACGAGAGGAAACGGCTAGTGAACTGAATATCGCGCGATCTAGCGCTGGTACAGCCCAGAATGTCGCAGGACATTTTGAACAGGATCGATCCATGTATGTATACCAACAACTTGGCAGCACATACGCCGATTGGACCATCGTCAAACAGATTCCGAATGAGACGTTATACGCCAGGGCGACCACACTTACGTGGAATAACGCAATGATTGCCATTGCAGCACTTGTATTAGTCATTATTGCAACCTTGTTTATCTCCATCCGAATCACAGGTCCGCTCAAGCAACTCATGCGGTATATGAACCAAATTCAAGCCGGGCGTCTGCATGTGGATATCCATCTATCCAGCCGAGATGAATTCGGGGTGCTCGCTCGTCATTTCCGGGATATGATGGATACGGTAAATAATCTTATTTTGCGGGAATATCGACTCGAGATCGCCAATAAGACGAATCAGCTCAAAGCGTTGCAAGCACAGATTCATCCGCATTTTCTATATAACACACTGCAATCGATCGGTACACTTGCCCTTCAACAGCAGGGACAACGGGCGTATATACTACTCTCTAGCCTGTCCAAAATGCTGCGCTACAGCATGCGGGATCAGACCTGCGTGACCTTACGCGAAGAGGCGGAGCATGCCCGATTATATCTGGAACTGCAGCAGGAGCGGTTTGGTGACCGCCTTGAGGTGGATTTGGATTTTGCCGAAGATACCCTGTCTGTCGAAATCCCAAGAATGACGTTACAACCTTTAATTGAGAACTATTTCAAACATGGAGCGGATATTCAGCCTGGCAAAGGTCACATATCCCTATCCAGCCGCCGGATCAACGATCATTGGATTGAAATAGAACTGAATAATAACGGCCCCTCCATACCTGAAGATAAATTACTGGAGATCCGCGGATGGCTACATCAAAGTCATACAACAACCGGGTTATCCACACAAGAATCCGACGAGTCTGAATCCATCGGTCTACGAAATGTAATACGCCGACTTCAATTGAACTCACATCCCGGTCACTCAGCCAGGCTTGAGATCAGCAATCGGGAACCCAATGGTGTGAAGATTACGGTTAAACTATACGCGGGAGAGTGAACAACATGAAGGCACTGCTTGTAGATGATGAAAAACATGTCCGCGATGCCATAAGGTTGCTTGGTCATTGGGAAGAGTTTGGCATTGATACATTACTTGAAGCAGCAGACGGGGATGAAGCCATCGCCGCCATCACGGCACATCAACCTCAAATCATACTCAGTGACATGCGTATGCCGGGCAAGGACGGTATGGCATTGCTTGAATGGATATCAGCTCATGTCCCACACAGCAAAGTGCTGGTTATCAGCGGATATGACGATTTTGAACTCGTGAGGCATGCAATTAGGCATGGTGGTATGGACTACCTCCTGAAACCCGTGGAAGCAGATGAGCTGAATGCATCTCTATTAAAGGCCGTTACAGCTTGGGAAGAGGAAGACGCCATTCGGATACAATCCACCAGGCAATCCATCGTTGTTAATCGAATGCGCCCTCACTACCAGGATCGTCTGCTCACCGAACTTGCCGTCGGAAGAGGCAGCAGCCAATCACACATGCAGCGATTACAGGATGAGTTAAATCTCCCCCGTCTAATCTCTGTCTGTAGTGTCGCTGTCACCAGCCTGTCCCATCTGGATGCAGATTGTCTGGCAAAATACCGCAGTCAACCGGACCTGCTTGTGTTCTCCGTGCTCAATATCTGTGCCGAGATGTTATCCACACCAGACGAAGGTGTAATGTTTCGCCAGTTGGATCAACCGGACGAGATTGTTCTGCTGCATTGGGGTCCATCCACTTCATTGGAACATATTTTGGACAAGGTCAATCATGGATTGGAGCAGACGATTCAGCGCCGGCTTCATTTTGGCATCTCCACCTGTGAGTCCTACCCTGGCGGAATCTCAGCGGCCTATCTGGAAGCAAGTTCAAGGTTGTGGCGACGCAATACTGTGCAAATTAAACAGCGAATCCATGCCTCAGTGGAATCATCAAATGGGAATAAAATCAGGCGTTTAACCGCCCATGAAGAACCCCTGCGTATGGCAGCCATGAGTTGCCGGGCTTCCAGTGTATCCGCTGCGGTCGCCGAGTGGCTTGACCCGATTACTGATCTCAAGGTTGTCAGTGCTGAGCAGATCCAGCAATGGATCGAGGAGCTGGAATGGATGCTGAACCGCTGGCTTGATGATACAGCAGGTTCGTCATTTAAAGAGGAAGAAGTGACGGAGGAACAGTCTATTCCCTTTGCCGAGTTACCTTTGGACGCTGAAGGACTGTTATCCTTCCCCCTGCTTCGTTCATTGTTGGAACAACGACTGCTTGCCGCAGGAAAGGCACTCACCGCCCATCACCAAGCCAATCCTGATCCCATGAGTGAGATTGCACGTTATATGGACGCCCATTATCAGGAGGACCTATCCTTACAGCAGATTGCCGCGCGTTTCTACCTGAGCCGGGAGTATATTTCCCGCAAATTCAAACAGCAATTTGGCCTGAACTGGTCGGAATATCTCGGCAAACTGCGGATCAACAACGCCAAGCTGTTACTGCAAAACCCTTCCCTGCGTGTCGCCAAAATCTCGGAGATGGTTGGATTCCAGGACGAAAAGTATTTCAGCAAAGTGTTCAAAAAAATGGAGGGTATCACGCCAGCGGAATATCGTAAAACATTATTGGAGGCCGGTACTTAAAGAGTACCTGTTCAGAATTTATTTGAATTAAAAAGAGTACTCCCCGGCATGGCCTATCGGGAGTACTCTTTTTAATTTTAATTTCACAAAGAATAGCATAGATCAAGACGACTTGTTGGCTCTTTCTTTTCTAAGATAGGATACGCTCCGAAAGATTGCGGCTACAGCTACACCAAAGTAGAGATAATAAATTTTATTTCCCGTTGTATGAGCTGCCTCACCGATCTCGTAAAATTACCGCAGGTACAAGTCGAATGTAGATTAGCTCTCCTGCAAGCTCCACCATCGTCTGTGTCACAATAACAGCCGCAGCTATGGTTGCCCATTCTGGCGGGAGTGCCAGCGCAAGTGGCAGAACGACCAGCGAATTCCGTGTGGCTGAACTGAAAATCAACGCCCGCCCGGCGCCTGGATTCAATCCAAACCAAGTAGCAATAAGCCGAGATATCCAAGGCATAATGATTAGGAAAGCAACATAGATCGGGATCACGTTTACGATGATCGCCATATCATTGTAGACTTTGCCAATCTGGGAAGCGACAACCACGATCAGCGTAAGTGCCATCATCGGAACCGGGAGCCATGCCGTTGCATTCAAGACCCGCTCCCCGCTCACTTTACCTCTTGAGAGAACCTGTGTAACGACAGCAAGCAACAGTGGAATAACGATCAGGAACAGAAAAGCCTCCACGAACGGCCCTATCTGCATGACCTGCGCCACCTTAGCACCCATCAAAAGCCATAAGTAAAACGGCAACAAGATCATTTGTATAACAAATAAAAGGGGTGTTGCGGCCAGCATCAGTTTCTCATTGCCCCTGCCGAGCTGTGTGAACACAATGACGTAATCAATACAGGGTGTTAACAGTACCAGATAGACTCCGATCAGAACGCCTGGTGATTGTGGAAAGACCAGTGTAAGCAACCATACGACTACAGGTACAACGATAAAATTCGCCACCAGTAACGCGCACATAAATCGAAGATTCGACCAAGACTCTTTTAACTGTAAAAAGGGAATCTGTACAAACATGCTGTATAACAGAACGGCAAGAACCGGGGACACGGTGTAGTGTAAACCATTTCCCCATACCGGATTACTCAGCCCTATCGCTGCTCCTAAGAACAGTGCAACTGCATAGAACCAGGTTTGCTGTTTCTCCATCGTTTCTCTTGTGAGCATTCTCTTTCTCCTCTTCTAGTGGAACATCGTGGGCATGGACATATTTCTGCTTCGTTTCGCGTACATTGGGACAGAGTACCGTTCCAACATAGCGACTGAGCACAAGGATCTGAAAGATCAACTTGTGAATTTTTTGCGGCTGTTATTAGAATGTGCAAGAACTGGGTATATTCATTGTAGACTGACCCGTGGTTCATTCATTCGTTAAACCAAGGAGGAAACACAATGTCACGTAACAATCCGTACAAGTGGTTAAACGCCATTGGTTTTATCGCTGTAATTATCGTGAACTACCTCTCCAACGCTCTGCCTATCGGAGGCAAGACCAATAAAGAAGTATCGGATATGTATCCTGTGCTACTCACACCTTCTGGCTATGCCTTCGCTATATGGGGTTTGATCTACTTGCTGCTGGCAGGGTTTGTGATCTATCAGTTCGTACCTGCTTCCTGGAAAAGGGACTCCATCACCCGTCTCGGGTATTGGTTCCTGGCAAGCTGTGCCTTTAACGTAGCCTGGATTTTTGCTTTTCAAAACTTGCAGACCGGTCTCGCTTTACTGATTATTGTACTCCTACTGTTGTCTCTGATCGTGTTGTATGTAAAAACACGTACCATTACCGTTCCGACCACTGCTGAGATCTGGCTTGTGAAGCTGCCTTTCAGCATCTATCTGGGATGGGTTAGCGTGGCAACGATCGTCAATACAGCTGTATTGTTATATAAAATCGGCTGGGATGGTTTTGGTCTCAGCGAACCAACCTGGACGATCATTATGCTGATTGTCGGTATGGTGCTAGCAGTACTCGTTAGTTTCCGTTATCGCGATAGCATATACCCACTTGTATTCACATGGGCGTATATCGCCATTGCACTTAAACAAAAGGATGTCACTTCCGTATATTATACGGCAATCATCATTGCGATCGTACTGGCAATATACGCAATTTGGCTGTTCTTCGCCCGTAATCAGGATCGCGATTGAGCGACTTCCATCCTAACGCAAAAACATAAAGCAAAAAGCCGATTCTGGTCATTTGACCTGAAATCGGCTTTTTATGTATAACGCAGTGAATGAAGGTTGTCCTATTTCAGGGCAATAACTTCAATCTCCACCAGTGCATCTTTTGGCAAACGAGCAACTTCCACAGCACTGCGTGCAGGATACGGCTGTTGGAAGAACGTGCTATACACTTCATTCACAGGAACGAAGTCGTTCATGTCTTTCAGGAACACCGTCGTTTTAACGATTTTATCCATACTTGTGCCTGCTGCTTCAAGGATAGCCTTCACATTGCTCAAAGACAGACGTGTCTGCTCTTGTACATCTGCACCGAATTCTCCCGTTTGAGGATCCAGGCCAAGCTGTCCGGAAGTGTAGATGAAATCGCCTGCATCAACGGCTTGACTGTATGGACCAATGGCGCCTGGCGCCTGATCGGTAGAGATTGGTTTTTTCATGGACGAGTTCTCCTTCATGTTCGTTATCCTGCTGCCGCATGGAGTCAGGGTTCGAACTCATTTTTGTTGCCTATTATACCACGATCTGCCTCAAGCGAGAAACGCTCCTCACTAGCCACATGAAGTAAACAGCTCGTTCAAAGGTTTCTTAGCCCCCGTCCACACCAAGGACATGAATGACTTCATTGGAATACACATGGTTTCCCTTGGCTTGCACCAGCGCAATATTGGTCATGGCCTGTGCAATGGTTGCGGCGTGGACCGCCCGGTATTTGTCCGCTCTGCCTTTCATCCAGCGATCCAGAAACTTCATGGCATAGGCAGCCATCTGCTCACCGAACCGCTTCTCGTTTCGATCTCCCAGAATTAAGGAAGGACGGAAGATATGCAGTGACGGAAAACCGATATCGGACAATGCATCCTCCATTTCCCCTTTGGTCCGACTGTAAAAGACCCGGGAACCTGCACTCGCTCCCATGGAGGAGATCACCAGCATCTGTACTACACCATGTTGCTTTGCAATCGTGGCTGCACGAACCGGGTAATGATAATCCACCTGACGGAAATTGTCCTGACTGCCTGCTTTTTTGATCGTTGTCCCCAAACAACAGTACAGGTCATCGATTCCATCAAATAAGTGGTCTTGCCTCTCCAGCTGTTCCCAGTCCACCACATGCTGTTCCAGTTTGGGATGTTGCAGCTCAAGCGGACGTCTAACCAGAACGCGAACCAAGCTGTATGCCGGGTGCTCCAGCAGATGATGAACCAGTAATTCGCCTACAAGCCCCGTGGCTCCAATCACCATGGCTTTCCGTTCGAGACGATTCAATTACATCCCTCCACTTCGCCATCGTTATATTAAGTTATGTGATATCATTTCTATTTTAACAGTACACGACGTCCAAGGGTAAATGTCAGAATCAGCATCACGACACCAACCCCCACCTGAAATCCATAGGCTGAGATCCAGGCGAGCGCATCGGACCAGGTTTCCATTTTTTCGTACAACCAGCCACCCAACAACGGCCCAAGAAACGAAGTTACTCCGGTCAGAGCGGAATACACCGCGACAAACATCGGTCTTTCACTTTTGGGTGTGTCTCCAATGGTAAAGTTAAATGCCAGCTGGTTGAATCCACCTACACCGATCCCAAGGAAGATATGAGATAGAAATAGTGCGATCAATACGGGCATGAACGACATTAAACCCCACGACAAACAGGAGAGTGCAATGACTGGCAATGTCCAAAATAGCAGGGTTTTGTTGCTGAATCTGGCATTCAGATTGCCCCAGACATAAAAACCGGCCATCATAACCAGTGTCTGGACTACCGTTATCAGGGATACAGTCTGATAATTGATGTTCAATAAATCGAGCATAACATAGGAATAGAGCGGAACAATCAAGGTCTGGATCAATAACCAGACAGCAAGGAACAGCGTTGCTTTCAGAAAAGAACGATCCTGGAACGGCTTGATGAACATGCGCCAGAAAACCTTTTCGGTAGAACGTTCAAAGGGAACGTCCGGATAGAAAAAGTAGATAACTGTATTGGCAATAGCACAGATCCACACCGGAATAAACAGGATCAGAAAGCCCATTTCTCCAGGGTAACGGTCCAAAACAATACCGCCTGCAAATAAGCATACGCTTCCAAGAGCATTCAGAATCGTATTTCGAATTCCAAAATAACGCCCTCTCACCTTAGCAGGTACGATATCGCCAATCAGTGAAGTCCAGATCATACCGCCGATGGTATTTGATATAAAAGCAACCGTATACACGCCAATATATACGCTTACCCACCACTCTTTGGGGAATATGAACGGGATCAGTCCCGTTGCACTCCACAAGATACGATGTGTGCCCACGAACAGCAGCAGCATGCGTTTACGGCTGCGAATACGCTGCATCCAATAAGCTGCTCCGATCTGGGCAATGTTCACAAACGTCGTAATCGCGAGCACAAAGCCGATATGTCTCGACCCGGCCCCAAGGTACAGCAGAAATCCGGTTAAAAATGGGCCTCCCAGCAAGGTCTGTAAAATAATTGCCGGTACACCCTCCCATGTTGCAATCGATAAATTCGTGCGTTGTGTCGAACCCTTGCGCCGTGGTTTGCTTGTTAACGGGGGAGGATTAACGTTGACCGTCTTCTGTATGGGGATACACTCCTTAGACCGGGTCTCAAAAGCCGGTCGATGCTAGTTGTCATCCCAAATTCTACTCACGGCGCGAAGCTTGTCAACTCATTTTTTCACGGTCCAACGGGAGATAGAGATAGAAGGTGCTTCCTTTACCTTCAGTGCTCTCAAGTTCAATCGATCCCCCCAGTAATCTCGCTAAATCCCGACTGATCGACAGGCCTAGTCCGGTACCGCCAAATTTTCGACTAATCGACCCGTCAGCCTGCTGAAATGCTTCAAATATGGAATGATGCTTGTCCTCAGAAATCCCAATACCTGTATCCTGAACGGAGAAAATAAGCCATCGATTCTGAATACCTGCATTCTTAATCTGCTTGGTGCTTACGGTCAGCGTGACCTTCCCCCGGTGAGTGAACTTGATGGCATTGGACATCAGATTCCGCAAAATCTGTTGAACCCGCTGGGGATCAGACCAGAGCGTCTCGGGCAGTCCCTGTTTTTTGTCCAGAACCAACTGAATACCTTTTTTCTCAGCAACGAGCTGAAAGTGGCTCATGGCATCTTCTGTAAGTTGTGCGACACTGATATCCTCCAGTACAATATCCAGCCGCCCCGCTTCTACTTTGGAAAGATCCAGAATATCGTTAATGAGCGTGAGCAGTTCCTGCCCGGAGTGGTCGATCATATTGGCAAAACGTACAATATCCTCCTGATCCATCGTGTCAGCATTCTCGCTGATCATCTGGGCAAAGTTAATAACACTATTGAGCGGTGTACGCAGTTCATGGGACATAGTGGCGAGAAATTCGGATTTGTACTGTGAGGCAATCATCAATTGTTTCGCTCGATCCTCCAGTACAATCTGGGCTTTCTGTAACTCTTCCTTCTGCACAGATAAAAGCCGGTTTGTACTTTGGATCAGCAAAATTCGATTCTGTTCATTCTGAAAATCACGTAATATAAACGCAAACATAAGACTTAACAAGATACCTGCAGGAAGCGTGTAAGGCATAATATGGGAGAAAAAGTATGTAGCCGGGATGACGCCAAAAATAGCAATGCCTACACTATTGACCACATTGACGATTAGTACAACAAGGAAGCCTTTTGTGATCAGTCTGAAGTTGCTGCGTCTTATCCATATATTTAAACCCGCACATATTACACCGAGTAAAGTCATATTAATTACCGCTGCCACCGTAGCATCCGTGATACCAAAGGTTAACCTGGATAAACCTATCCCTACACCCACAATAATTACACTATAGGGTTGTCTGTACGTCAGAACGGCAACAATTAAAGGAACATAACGAAGGTCAAAGACTACTTCATCCGTGAGTTGAAATCCAAAAACCGTACTGATCCAGCCCGCAAAGATAAGGACAAGTACTGAACCGATCTGCTTCATTCGGGAAGAGGCACGTATGACGATATATTTATAGAACACACTGGCAAGATAGGCAATCGTTATAAGCATCCCCATATTCAATACGAACATTTTCAAAAATTGCATTCACTCACTCCTGTTGTCCCGACTTTACTGGTCAAATTACCTTCGTCCGTATATGTTTCTATCATATCATGCCCATTGAAACTTCTGCATTCCTTCTTCGTCAAAAAAATACACAAAAATACACAAATCAGGATTCAATTTGTGCGCTGGTCGTAGTAGAATATATTGTTGTTTAAATTTGAATTAGTTATTTGCTGGGGTCATGCTCCTAGGGAGCATGAATGAAAGGAGAAAGATGTTGTGCAATTGTTAAAAAGCAAATCCTATTGGCTGTCATTGAGTTTGATGCTGTCTTTGGCCGTCATGGGGCTGTTCTATGATATTCTTAACAGTCCGGAACGCGGGTTCGCAGTGCTTGATTCGCCGCTCGACCGGATCATTCCCTACGTGCCTGGCATGTCCATTCCATATTTGGGCTGGTACCCGTTTGTATTCGGTGTGCTCGCTTACCTGTGTGCCAAGGATCGCCTGACGTATTACCGTGTCTTGTTATCCATGAATATCTGTGTCTGGATATGTTATCTGATCTACTTCAACTTTCAGACCATGGTACCGCGCCCGGAACTGACGGGTACAGGCCTGGGAGCATCTGTTCTCGGATGGCTCTATAGCCAGGATCGTCCTTATAATTGTTTTCCAAGTATTCATTCTCTTCACTCTTATCTGGTTATGCGTGCCGTTCTCTCGGTTCCAAGCATCCGCAAACCCATCAAGATTTTGGTGGCCGCCGGGGCAGCAACTATTATCGTATCCACGCTAATGATCAAACAACATGTGATCTATGACGCCTTGGGTGCAGTCATACTCGGCGAGTGTGTTCTCACCATCATAACAGGCCTCGCTCTTCACCGGAGACGCAGAAAAGAATCGAAGTGGACAGAGGGGATCAACTGATCCCTCACTTCGATGGTTTCTGAAGATGTTGTTGTCGTCTCCATTCATCAATAAACAAACCTGCAAAATAGGGGTCCCATTGGGTCCCTTTTCCTTCTTCCAAAATCGTTAGCGCTTTCTCGTGACTCATCCCATTCCGATAGGGTCGATCAGACGTCATGGCATCAAAGGCATCCGCTACCGCAATGATGCGGCCAAAAAGGGGAATATCATCACCAGCCATCCCATCCGGGTATCCTTTGCCATCATATCTCTCATGGTGAGATCGTACACCTGGCAGAAAATCGGCCATGGCATCAATAGGCTCTATCTGTAACAAAATACTCTCTCCCTGCACGGGATGTGTACGAATAATCGCGAATTCCTCATCGCTTAGTTTTCCATCCTTCAGCAGTACCTCATCAGGTATGCCAATTTTCCCGATATCATGAAGCAAGGCTGATTTGTACAATAAATCCGCCTGTTCCTCATTCATTCCGCTCAGCTTGCCAATCATCAGCGAATACTCTGCCACACGCATGGAATGTCCTGCCGTGTACTTATCTCGGGCGTCTAAAGCAGCAGCCAGCGTAGAAAAATAACTTTGCAACAGCTGTCGATTGCGTTCCTGTCTCATCTCCAGCCGATTAATCATCATATTAAAACCGGAGATCAGTGCCGAAAACTCATCCGCATATAAATCCGGAGCTCGTCTGCCAAGGTCTCCCCCCTGAATTCGGTTCATCTCATGCGTCAGTTCAGCGACTGGATCACGAACATCACGAATCAACAGCCAGCTTCCCACCAGCGCAAACCCCGCGCCCAGAACAACGATGAGAATTCCCCACAGTATGTACTCTTTCGCAAATTCACTGTCTATATACTGAAGTCTGATATATGTAGCCAGGAAAAATAGAAATAGAGGAAATAAGCCAATCAGTGCCGTACTTAGTTGAAATTTACGCTGGATCGATACCAGGATGCGACCTCCCAGTGAAGGTTCCATCCCATATTGGACTTTGCCTCGATGTCGAATCTCAAGTAACAGGGGTCTAATCGCCCGCACCGTTAGGTAATACTCAATCAGTGCATGCATGATGGCAATCAGAAAGGCGCATGCGGCGGCCACAACAATATACAAGTAAGGGAATTCAAGCCACCCTGTGGATATCATCCATATTGTTAATCCGGCTGCTGGGAGTGAAAAACCAAGCATGTGCGGACCCATGATCCGATATATGGTCTGTCCTGGGAAACGATGAATTTTCTCATACATGTGGTTTAATTCTTCTCTCTCATGATGCTCGGAAGTGAAAAACTGTCTTATGGGGCCAAGCTGTACCCACAGCGTAATTAATTCTGCAACCAGCATGAACAAGAGTGAAATCAGTACAATGAAGATGAGCCGAACAAATTGAATATTGGGTATTTGCAGAGTAGATACCATAACTACTGTACCGACAACAAAAACAGCTGCCAGTGAACCGATCAGATAATTGCGTATCAGGCGAAAGATAAATGAACGGTATGCTTCCAACTGAACCCCTCACTCTCTATGTGCAACCAGTTCTCCCTTGAGACACAGGGAGATTAAGGGTATTGCTTTCTATTTGTTTATCGGTTGCTCCGACTAAAAAAATTAATAAAATCCAATGGGTCGGCGCCAGAACTGGAAAACACAAAAAGGCTGCTCCACGACGGAGCAGCCTTTGGTGATCTATCCTATATTTATCCTTTAATCTTGGCAGCCAGAATCATTGTACCGCGCGGCTCATCTCCCATTGCATCCGGTTCAAGCGTGATGGCAACCGTATCATAGTCGTTGGCCGAATCCAATGTGTAATATACCGCTCCCGTTCCGTCACGACTAAGGAAAGTACCCGCATTCTGAGGGGTATCTCCTTTGATCAACCAGACCTGAAAAGCCTCGTTGCCTTCCAGGTTCGGCAGATTCTCAGCTTGCACAACCAGGTGAGTGCCTTTGCTGTCAATAACGATGGTTGCGAGACCCTGAGCTACAATGTCCTGCGTTGCAGGATTCAGCTTCACTGCCTCGCCAGTCTGCATGCCCTGTGCGGGCTTCAGAGCTGATGCCAGCTGCTCCTGCAGCTGCACATTCTGTGCCTGTGCCTGCACGAGCTGCTCTTGCGTAGCCGACGAGCCCGCTGCTTGCTGCGTCAGCGAGTCGATCTGGCTCTGCAGTTGCGCCGTGTACACGCCCAGCAACAGTGCCGCGGCCGCAAGGCCGGCACTGGCTATGCGCCAAGCGCTGCTGCTGCGCGCACGCGCGCGCGCTTGTGGCTGCCATGGCTGTGCCTGGGCAGCCTCTTCCACCCGGGCTGCAGGCACCGCCGTTACCGGCGGCAGGCCTGGCCCGGGCTGCGCCGCACGTTTGTGCTGCGGCGCAAGATCCTCCTGAAGCACCACGGGTGCTTCAGGCTCAGCAGGAGCAGCTGCCGGCTTCGCCTCGGTGCTCTCCTGCACATGTCCGAGCACGTTGCCCAGCACACGTGCTCGCATACCTGGCGGCGGTGCCACAGGTTCCGCCGCAAGTGGCAGGAAGCCAGTCACTTCCTGCAATTCCTTCACCTCCTGGCGACAAGGTTCGCAAGTTGCCATATGCGCTTCAAACGCCGCCACTTCCTCTGCTTCCAGTCCGCCCAGCACATACATCGGTGCCAGATCAGACCACTCCTCATGTCGTTCTATCATGGATGTATGCCCTCCCTTCCCGCGTCCGGATGCAATTCAGCATCGGCCAGCAACTTTTGGAGCTGTCGCATGGCAAGCCTGACACGGCTCTTTACTGTACCCAGCGGAATCCCGAATCGGCTGGATACTTCCTGCTGGGTTAATCCCGCATAATAAATCGATTCTATAACTTGCTGCTGATCACCATTCAGTTGGGACAACGCCTCTTTAATACGGGTGCCTTCCAATTTACGCTGCACTTCTTCTTCCGTATTCGTATGCTCATCGGCATAGGCCGCCAGTGTCTCGTGTTCAACTGAAGTAGCCGCTGCCCCTTTCGATTTCCGCCTCAGCATGTCCACTGCTATGTTGCGCGTAATCGCAAACATCCATGTGGTCAGCTTCCCCTGTGAGGCATCGTATCGTTCAGCATTATTCCAGACCCGCATAAAAAGTTCCTGAACAGTCTCTTCTGCCGTCATGGGATCACCAACGATCCGATAGGCAAAAGAATACACCGCTCGCTCATAACGGTCATATAAAAGCTCCAGTGCGGAGGAATCACGTTCCGCAATCTGCCGCATTAACCTGCTGTCCTCCATCGATTCAGTCATGCGAGGGCCCCTTTCTGTTTCTTCCCTCTTATTATAACCTACGCAGAATCTTTTGAAGAGGATTACCTCAATTGAGAAATAGATTGAAAAAATTCTGTATATTTTCAGACGAGCATTTCAGCTTCTGACTTGAAAGACCACCAGAAAAACATGTTTTTCTGTTCGCCCTTTCCTTTTTATTGCAATAAATTACAGCCTGTGGTATACTATAAGAGTTGTATCAAACAACCTCATATGATTTCTGTCTTCTTTAAACCCCGGAATATTTTCTTCATGCTGCGACCGCAGCGAACTATAAGCACAATTAACCTATGAAGATTGAAGAACCTGAATCACAATAACCCGGTAGTACAGAGTTTCACAAGATGTTCCCATTCACACTGGCGCGGTCATCGGAGCCGCAAGGACAAAAGAGAGGTAGGGCTTTTGTTGTTTTGGATATCACTTATTCTTGAGAAGATTGAAAACATACACAAAGCACCCGGAATTGGGTTCCGGGTGTTTATCCATGTCTACATACACATTTCAGCATCCTCCACAGACTATCGGACTAACCAGATCTCTGCTTTTAAAATTTTCCATTCTCCCACTGACTGCACCCCTCGATACTTACTTCCTTACTTCTCTAATTGTGCAAATAACCCCGGCCTCTAAAGCAAATGTTTACGCTCACCAGATGCTAACGAATCCTGCACACCTTATATTAAGGATTTCTATGCTATGTAAAATCTAACGAATCTCAGCCACGTTAATCCATGTCACTTCATGAATATAGGCTCCAAACATGCCCAGATTCAGATAATAAGACGTCTACGATTCGTTAAACTTGTGAAATGGCGAAAATGCATGGAATAGCGTCAGTGGGGTTCGTTAAAGAAAGTAATCCCAACGCTCCTTCACTTCTAATAAAAAAGGGACAGCGCAGGATGAAACCCTACGCTGTCCCTTTCTGAATCATAGGTACGTTATGCCCCAACATGGAACTCAAACTCGGAGTTTATTTGGAGCACCTATCGCAACGATCCACGATCAGCAAAGTCTCCTTGCACTCACAAATACTTAGATAAACATCGTTTTGGAGATGATGACCAGCAATATGAACAGTACAAGGATCGTACCCATGGAACCCCAGCTTCCGCCGCCATGACCATAGGATACTCCACAACCCTGTTGATAACCGTGCATCATTGGAGCCTGATTGGCATGGTGTCCGTATCCATAGCCATATCCCATTGGCATTGTTCCACAACCATATCCATACCCATGCATTTCATGACCTGTGTATTGGTATCCTTGCATATGCTCATAACCTCCCATATGTCCGTATACGTGTCCCTGTCCGTTCGGTGAATTCGGTTTTACTTCGCTCATTGTTCATTCCTCCTTAACATTTGCCTACACCCCTAAGCTATGTATTCAGCCTACCTCTGGACCGGGCTATCGCCCTCATTTTGACAAAATGGGCGTTTAGCCATGAGGTACCTTCCCCATTTTCGAAACATACTCCGCCCTTCCATTTCTTGAATTCCACCAATTCTTCTGTTTAACTACAAGCTATCTTAGCTTCCTGGCTCTCCACCAGCTTGTCCTCTAAAAAAAAAACCCCACCGGTTGCCCGGCAGAGCTCGCCATATTATACCCAGAAAGATTTAGTGATGATTACGAGAAGAATGAACAGAACCAGGATTGCTCCAGTCGATGTCCAGCCGCCGTATCCTACGCCTTCAACTACGTTGCTCATGCAGAACCCTCCTTTACAAATATATTAGGGTCCAAGCGGTTTATTAGATCAAGAATGCTTTAGAGATGATGACCAACAAGATAAAGAGAACCAAGATCGCGCCAGTCGATGTCCATGCGCCGCCGTATCCACCTACTACTCCACTCATGTAAACCCCTCCTTTGATTTGAGGTACAGTTCACTATATGCACCAATCACACATGGGACCGGGCTCAGATCGAAAATGGGCTGTTTTTTTCCACCGACTATTCCTTAATTTCACCTACACAAAGGGTTAGTTCTTAAGTCCGCATGTTATGTTCATATATGTTTAATTCATAAATAAATCCCACGGTTATATCAACCAAATGTATGTACTATCGCTCAAAATGGATACCCACACGGTATATTATTAGCTTTTAACTTGTTAAATACAGATAAATTACCTTTTTAGTAATTATGAATACTGAAATCTTTATTTATGTTATTATTTTACTAATAAAGTAGAAAGGAGTTTCCATGCTCACCACCTAAACTAGATTATCCCAAACGAAATGATGACCTTAGAAAAAATCCCAACCGATGGGAAGCACATGAGGAGAAATTAGACATAATGAAGAAACTTATTACGATTTTGGCATTAGCCACATTACTTAGTGCTTGTGGTAATTCAGAAACAAACACAACAACCAATAGCCAAACGTCCGAAGCATCCAAGGCAACTGAAACTGTCTCAACAGAAGCAAAAGCTACGAAATACACTACATATAGTGGAGAAGGATTTTCTTTTGCATATCCTGAATCCTGGAAAAGCGTAGATACAAGTCAAATGAATGCTCCATCCATTAAAGCTGCTTTTTCAGACCAATCTTCCTCAGCCACATTTGCAGATAATATGAATCTGACGATTGAGACCAGCTCAACCGGTTCAATTAATCCTGAAGAATACGCTAATAATATAGTGGATTATTACACACAAAGCGGTTCAAGCATCGGCATTTCCGATTATAAAAAAACCAGCTACACAAACAAGCCTTATAAAGAATATAGCGCTGGTGTCTTGGAAGGAGCCTATAAGCATTCCTCGGGTACAGATGTTATCCTTGTGCAGTATCTGATTCCGACCAATACAGAACTCTATACCATGACGTTAACTTACGCCAAGGATACTTATAATCAGGATGAGATCAAAGATATCCTTGATTCCCTAAGCATTACTGCTTCTCTGGAGCAAACAGCACCAACTGCAACGACTGGAAATTCATCTGTTACGGCATCAGCTGCGGATTTCTTTAATGAGTTAACTCCGTACATTACAGAAGACACAGCCTTTATGGAGCAGGCATCTTATGATTTCTTTGGTAAACATAACGATGTATTCCCGGCCATTACGGCAGAACTAAGCAAAAAGGTACAGGGGCTCGTTGACTCCAACGTAACGACCCGTCATCTGAATAAAAATGTAGCCAACTATTACAATACTTTCGTACAAATTAACGGGGAAGTCATTTCCGTTGAAGAAGATAGCTCTCTCGGAGCAACTTTCTCTGTCGTTCATGTCATGGATGAGAACGGAAATGATATTATAGCGTTATATCCTGCAACGACCGGAGATTTGCTTGACGGTGATTATGCCTCGGTGATCGGTGCTCCAATTACCAACTTCTCTTTTGAAAATGTTGGCGGTGGTTACACCAACGCCACGTTGATTGGAGCCTCATTGGTAGTTGCAGATTAATTAAAATGTTAAATGAGTATACAAAAAGACCAGCTTAATGAACGTTAAGCTGGTCTTTTTGTCTTTCTGTTTATAAATGTCAGAAATTCACGTTAACTACACAGACAGACACAATCTAACCTTTAATTAATGATGATTTATAACATACCAAATAACCGTATATACGGATGTTTATACTAAACCATTAATTAGGCCTTGCCTGAAGTGACGTCAGTTTATCCTGAACCGATTGTAACTTCTGTATACTTGAGGCATCCGGTTTATCACGACGGTCGTCAATTTTGACGGATGTGGAAACACGCTGAGCTCCTGACAAAAACGGTGCTTCATGCAGAGCCGCAATTGCTGTAAAGATCTCGTTAAGCGGTCCCTCAATAATGGTGCTCATGGAAGTTAACTGATATGTAATGCCCCGTTGATGTTCCAATACCTTTTGCATGTCCGCCACATAACTGCTTAGACTAGTTGTACCCGTTCCGATTGGAATTACAGTCACTTCTGCTATTGCCATTTTGCTCCGCCTCCTCTGGGCCCCGTGAACAACCGCTGCCGCTAATTTTAGTCGATTTTTGACTATTTTTATTCTACCAGTTGAATGCGTTACAATTCAAACTGACGTGATGACGTCATTCAAATTGTTCAAAATTTTTTTTTGATAAATCTTCAAATCTTCCAGTCCTTTTCCTTTGCGGATTCCTGGCTTAAATGGTATACTCGGAATTACGTTTTACTGTATCGGCCCACTTTACAAACACAATATGTTGGGTTACAGTATGTTGACAGCTACAAAATGTAGTAACACTAGATTTCTCCGCTTCTATTAGTCACCTTCTGCATTCTCGCGAAAAACAGGATGAAATCACCTCCAAAGGCACGTCCCTGTAGGTGTAAATCGCTTTCTCGAAACAGAGTTGACATGGAGGTTAACGGGGCTGTTTGGACTGCATCCGGTATCCTCAAACTACAGGCACATCTGCAATAGACCAAAGCTTACATAAGCACCTTTTTCTGTCTATATCCAGAACTTCTAAGACAGTAAGAAAGCCAGAGCATCCATGGGCATTTTCAGCCGCGAGGCGGGAGAATGCTTTTTATATGAGCATGTTCTGCATTGTGCTGTTTTGTGCTCCTCAAGTTGAGCGATTTAAGACATGAACTTGTCACCGCCGTTGCAGTCTGCCAAAAGCAACCTTTACCTTTTTCTCACCGTAAGACAACACTCAATTCTTTATATAAAGAATTTCTCCAATTTATCTCTTTAACATGCGAAAGCGAGGAATATTCATGCCACAAGTTGTGACCAAGCCGAACAACCGCCAGCTTGCCTTTGATGAGATGCGTATCTCGGTATATGCCGACCGTAATCTGGAAGGACTGGAGACACTGGACAAGGAACGTCTCGTACGTGGGGTAAACAGCAAACTCCGTCGTGACGAAGTTACCGGGGACGAAATCAGCAACGCTTTTATCATGAGTGCACTGGAACTGGTAACAAAGGAAGAGCCCGACTGGAAATTTTCAGCAGCACGCGCCCTGCTCACTTCCTTGTACAAAAAAGCGGCTACCAACCGCAGATACAAGTCTTACCCGGACGAGCCTTATGGCGCATTCCATCCTCTTCTTGTAGATCTCGTGAAGAAAGGTATCTACCGCGAAGAATTGCTGGAATGTTACACCAAAGAACAGATCGACGAACTTGCTGAGTGCATTGACTACCGCAACGATCTGCTCTTCGATTACATCGGCTTGCTCACACTGGCAGAACGTTACCTTGCTCACGATTTTGATGGAAAAGTAATGGAATTGCCGCAAGAGCGTTATATGGTTATCGCCATGTTCCTAATGCACCAAGAGCCTGCCGAGAAACGTATGGATCTCGTAAAGGAAGCATATTGGGCAATGAGCAACATGTACATGACTGCAGCTACTCCTACGATGTCCAATGCAGGTAAAAAAGTAGCCGGTCAACTTTCAAGTTGCTTCATTGATACGGTGGACGACTCACTCGAAGGTATCTTCGATTCCAACACGGATGTAGCTCGTCTGAGCAAAATGGGTGGCGGCATCGGCGTTTACCTCGGCAAAGTCAGAGCTCGTGGTTCGGATATCCGTGGTCACCAAAATACAAGTTCCGGTGTAATCCCTTGGATTCGCCAACTAAACAATACAGCGGTCAGCGTAGACCAGCTCGGTACGCGTAAAGGTGCCATTGCCGTCTACCTGGACGTTTTCCACAAAGACATTCTGGCCTTCCTCGATCTGAAGCTGAACAACGGTGACGAGCGTATGCGTGCGCATGACGTATTCCACGGCATCTGTCTGCCTGACTTGTTCATGGAGCGGGTATCCACTCGCGGCGAGTGGAGCCTGTTCTGTCCTCACGAAACAAAGAAAGTGATGGGCTGGAAGGACGAGAATGGTCGTGCACTCGGACTGGAAGATTTCTATGATGAGTCCTTTGGCGAAGGTGCGTTCCGTGATAAATACGAAGAAGCAGTGAATCACCCACTGCTGTCCCGGATTACAGTACAGGCGATTGACATCATGAAGCGTGTACTTAAATCCCAACTGGAGACAGGTACGCCATACATGTTCTACCGGGATACGGTTAACCGCTCAAATCCTAACCGTGCACACGGTATGGTATACTCCTCCAACCTGTGTACCGAAATTATGCAGAACCAGTCTGCCACTGTGATTGAAAAGGAAGAACTCGTAACCAAGGATGGACAAACTCGCATTGTGATTTCCAAAGTGCCTGGCGACTTTGTTGTCTGCAACCTGAACTCCATCCATCTGGCACGTGCTATACCTCATAATGTATTGGAGCGTCTCGTTCCAATTCAGGTGCGCATGCTGGACAACGTTATCGACATTAACAACATTGAAGTGTTGCAAGCCCAATATACCAACAGCCAATATCGCGCAGTCGGTCTGGGAACGTTTGGACTTCACCACCTGCTTGCTCTCGAAGGCATTCATTGGGAGTCTGACGAAGCGGTAGCATATAACGACAATCTGTATGAAAAAATTAACTACCTGCTCGTGAAATCCAGTATGGAGCTGTCCAAAGAAAAAGGACATTATCCGAAATTCAAAGGTTCCGATTGGGAAAGTGGTCATTACTTCGACCAACGCGAGTACACATCAGGTGAGCGCGCAGGCGAGTTCGTGACAACCGAACAGTGGAAAGAACTGCAAGCCGAAGTACGACAAAACGGTGTACGTAATGCCTGGTTGTTCGCCATTGCACCTAATGGTTCCACGTCCATCATTGCCGGCTCAACGGCTAGTATTGATCCGCTCTATGAGCTGTTATCTTATGAAGAGAAAACAACTTACAAAATTGCCAACCCGGCTCCGGATCTGTCCGAAAAAACAAGCCCTTATTACCAAACGGCGTTCCAGGTGGATCAACATGCTTCCATTAATATGGCGGCTGCCCGTCAGCGCCACGTCGATCAGGGACAAAGTTTCAACTTCTACGTTCGACCAGATATTAAAGCAACAGAATTCTTGGAATTGCATCTGCACGCCTGGAGAGCCGGCATGAAATCAACTTATTATGTTCGTAGCCGGGCATTAACGATTGAAGAATCTTGATTTTTGCGCAAGTTACGTTTTATGTATGACAGAGAAGATTTATTAGATTCAAGGTGACCACCAGGGCATCCTGTTTTGATTGCAAAATGGCGTTGCCCTGGTTCTTTTTTGCCTAAAACACGATCACAGCATCGCAAGATGTTGATATAGATGCCACATTATACAATCCTAATATATATAAAAGAATTAATGATTACACGATAACGAAGAGGACAGAACAAAGCTGAAGAAGCGAAGCTAAAAGCTTTCTGTAAGAAAGCTACTTCGGAAGCATACACATCGCCTTTATCACCGGATTTTCCCCCTTGAAAGAGGATCAAAAAAATCAGGGGATAACAGTGATCGGAAGGTTGTTCTGTCATCGTAGTTATACAGTGTAAATTCATTCAAGGAGTGAACGGAACAATGCAAGTACAGAAAATTTTCAATACCGAAGCCCCTAACCAATCAACCCGTATTATTGAAGGTGAATGCTCCGGTATCCTGAACTGGAACGACATTCGCATGCCACATATGTACAAATTGTACAAAGTACTGCTACTTAACCACTGGATCGCAGACGAGATTCCCATGTCCAAAGATGCTTCCCAGTTTGCCCAATTAGACGAGGAAGAGCAACGTACGTTTAAAATCAACATCTCTCTGCTCGCGGTACTTGATTCCATGCAGACGATGTTTGTGGGTGACGTAAAACGTTACTTTACCGATTCTTCACTCGAAGCGATCTCGGCCATTATCGGACAACAGGAAGTTGTTCATAACCAATCATACTCCTACGTCCTGTCTTCCATCGTATCGGATCGGGAGCAAAAGGAAATTTTCGAATACTGGAAACATGATCCAGTCCTTCTTGACCGTAACCGTTTCATCGCAGACATCTACCAAACATTCCGGGACGAGCCGTCTCCACAGACGTTCTTCCAGGCTATGGTAGCCGATCTCGTACTCGAAGGTATCTTCTTCTATAGTACGTTTGCCTTCTTCTACAACCTGGCCCGTGACCAGAAAATGATGGCAACCAGCCAGATGATCTCGTATATCCAACGGGATGAAAACCAACACTGTTACTTCTTCGCCGAAGTGTACAAACAGTTGCTGGTAGACTTCCCTGAACTGAACACACCTGAGAACATGGACTACGTATACAAAACAATCCATCGTGCTGTTGAGCTTGAAACCAACTGGGCTCATTACACACTCAGCAACGTGCGTGGTATTGACCTGAACGAGTTGGAAGATTATATCAAGTACATCGCCAACAAACGTCTGCGTCTGATGGGTATGGAAAAAGCGTATGAAGGTGTGGACGTAAACTGCATGCCTTGGATCAAACCATTCTCTGATGAAGCATTAAATGCAACCAAAACAGACTTCTTCGAAGCTAAATCCCGTAACTACGGTAAAGTTGGCGACGATAACGGATTTGACGATTTGTAAACCCAGCTAATTGCATTCTTCAATCATTCATAATGATCACATTAAAGCACTCCTTGTTCGTAGAAAGCCATCGTGGTTGTCTACAAGCGGGAGTGTTTTTTTACCTCTGAACCTTGTAAAATAGTTGGAAGAGATTCTCATCCCCTACTGAAGTGAGGCCTAATCATGGAAAAAGAACTGCTGGAACAAATCAACTTGTGGCATGAGCAGGACCAATTCAGTCTCATTATTGAACGTATTGAACGAATCCCCGTCTCAGAGCGGGATTATGATCTGATTGGTCAACTCGCCAGAGCCTATAACAATGACGCACGTTACCGCGAAGCCATTCAACAACTGTTGTCTGTCGAGGAGCAAGGGGTAAACGACCCGCTGTGGCATTATCGCATAGGGTACGCGTACTGTTATATCGCCGACTATGAACAAGCACTATTGGCGTTTGAGAGAGCTAACGAACTTCAGCCCCATGATGAATCAACCCTTGAATTCCTAAGTCAGATTCGACCTTTTACCGAGAAGATGCGACGGGATCGACAACGCCATGAAGAACAAGTGACAGCATGGGAGCAGCATGGCACGTTGAACCATCTTCGTGCTGCTTCAGGAACGTACGATCCAGTGACATTCTGGAAGCAGAGTAATTATGCACGGGATAACCATGTGTCGGCCCCCTTTGACGAAGACATGATTGTATCTCTTGAACACGAATTTGGTTACAAGCTCCCTGCCTCCTATATTCAGCTTATGCATACCCAAAATGGTGGAATCCCTGCACGAACGGTGTTCCCAACCGAAGAAGCAACCTCCTGGGCTGTGGACCATATTGAGATTTCAAGTATTTTGGGGATCGGCCGGGACAAGATGTATTCCCTTGGAGGAGAGTTTGGGAGTCGGTTCATGATCGAAGATTGGGGATACCCTGACCTGGGGATTGTGATCTGTGATTGTCCATCCGCTGGCCATGATGTCGTTATGCTGGATTATCGTTTCTGTGGTCCTGAAGGCGAACCCTGTGTCGTTCATGTGGATCAGGAAAATGATTATGAGATTACATATCTTGCGCCGAATTTTGAAGCTTTCATCCGTGGATTGGTCGATGAGGATTGGTATGACCTGTCTGACGAAGAGAATGAGGACTAAACTTCAGGAGGATCTGGCCATATGACAACCCGTATCTATTTTGGTTCCAATCAACTTGGCGAAGTGGCTGCCATTTCATTGCAGGACGCGCTGAATGAACTTGAACTGGGAACCCTTGAAGACTATCAACGAACGGATAAAGGGGTTATGGGGCAGACCTTGCTCATTCGAACTTCCCGTGGAGAGTATATTCTGAAAGGCAATCCTTTATATGCAGGACAGTTACAGGAAGAAAAGTTCTTTGTAGAACAACTGGCGAAACATACGTCCATTCCTGTCCCTGACCCCTATTTATTACAGGAAGATACCGAACTTCTGGGCTGGAGTTATGCCATCATGCCGCGCCTGCCCGGGAATCACCTGTATGATCCGGTATTCCAGGCTTCACTGTCACAGCAGGATCAGGAAGAGATCGCCTGTATGCTTGCTCATACTTTGGCTGAGCTGCACCGCTGGAAGGTGCCTGACGCCGGGGAATATGATCCTGTAGCGCAGCAGATTGTTTCCTTTGCAGGCGATTATCTGGACTGGTTGTACGGAACCATTCGCCACTGGTTACATGACGCGGAGCAATACTCGGTGATTACGGATGAAGATGTTCGGTGGGTGGACGATCAATTCAAGAATGCTGAACCGGCATTTCGTTCCAAAGCTGTTCCGAGTTTTGTCATGGGAGACTTCAAGGTCGAGAATATTCTGATTCAACATGTGGGCGACCGTTCTTCTGGGTGGCAGATTAGTGGCCTGTTTGATTTTACAACCGCCTATTTCGGAGACGGCACAGCCGACCTAACCAAAATATCCACCAGGTATGTTCGTGAGGGTCAACCAGAGCTGGCTGCACAGTTCCTTCGCTGCTACCGGGATCTGATCTGTGCAGCAGATGAGGAGAAGTGCCAACACTTCCGCACACGTCTCAGCATGCATCTGCTCTATCAACGTATCTTGTGGTGGGGGGAAGCCAAAGCGACAGGACAAGTGACGTGGGCAGCCGACCTGCCTTTTGCACAGTGGGCGCAGCAGTCCATTAATTCGATTGTCGCATTGCTAGATTAGTAGAATGTATCGTTCCATATATGTCGCCCAACATACGGGCGCACGTATAAAACCGCCAGAGATCATCCTTGATCTTTGGCGGTTTTCCTCATCTCAATATATTTAAGTCAACGATGGAATCTCTCAACTTAGGCTTGTGCAACGGGTGACTCCTGATGTTTCTGCAAAAACTCCAGCATCCGGCGATACACGAGAATCTCATTTGTCTTTCTGGAGAAGCCATGGCCCTCATCGTCCAGAACGATATATTCCACATCAAGTCCCTTCGACTGGAGCGCAGCCACGATCTGATCGGATTCGGCCTTCACGACCCTTGGATCATTGGCCCCCTGAATGACCAGCATTGGGTTAACCATCTGATCGAGATACGTAATCGGTGAATCCTTGGTTAAGCGTTCGCGGTCACGGACCGGATCACCCAGCCAGTTATCCATCATCGGCTTCCAGTCTTCCGGTACGGATTCCAGGAATGTGAACAGGTTACTTGGCCCAAAAATATCAACCGCAGCCCGGAACAGCTCCGGATGGCGCCCTGCCAATAACAGGGTCATGTATCCCCCATAACTTCCACCTACCACAAACAACCGCTCTGGCGAGGTAATTCCCTGATCAAACAGCCAGTTGATCCCGGCAACGCAGTCCAGTCTTGGCCCTTCGCCCCAATCTCTCTCAACCAATTTAACGAATTCCGCACCATATCCGGTACTGCCACGGAAATTCGGTGCAAAGATATGATAGCCCTGAGCGAGCATCATCTGGAACATCGGCCGGAAGAACTTCGCTTCCGAGGCTTGCGGCCCTCCATGTGGCCAAAAAACCGTATAACCATTGGCCTGCTCCGGCTTTGCTTTGAACAAGAGCGCTTCGATCTCCAGTCCGTCGTAGGAGTTATACCGAATAACGTCAGGGTACACGAGATCACTTGGGTGCAGTCCGGTTACCCGATTGGCAGTCAGCGGCTTCCAGGACTCAGCACCTGCCATTTTGCGATAAATGTTATGCGGCTGGATTGCTCCACGTCCGAGGATATACACATTACCAGCCTTGGTAACGTTGACCTGCTCTATCGTATCCAGCGGCATCTCTACGCGCCGAGGCTCGGCGGCATTTTTGCCCAATACGTACATACGATTTTCCGGTCCTGTAAGTGTCCAGAAATATAAGGTCTGGGAAGCCTTATGCCAGCGGATAAACTCTACGTCTTCCCCTTCGATTTGGCACACTAGACGGAATTCACGGGTATCGATGCGATATTCAGCCACATAGGAATATGCCGAGTCGTCATTGGTAATGAACAGAAGGCGATTATCATCTGCAAAAATCAAATCGGATACCTGACTATGACGTTCTGAGGCAGGCAGAATTACCATTTCTTCATCGTTACGATACAGATGCGCCGTCTGATACGTATTCGAGTACATTTTGAGAATGACATAACTCTTCTCGTCAGGACTTACGGCAACCAGGCTGCTCGTAACCTCTTCTCCACTGTATAACAGTTCATCTTCACCTGTCTCCAGATCGATGCGGCGTGAATTCAGATAATTCGGATTACCCGCGCTGGTGACATAATAGAGACGCTGTCCATCCTCGGACAACTCAGCGAAATAACAGCGATCATTCGGTTCTGCCGGAACCACAGGCAGTGGAACACCACCCTCGGGTGGGAGTGTATACAGATGATAGTTCTCATCTCCATCCCGATCAAACGCGGTAAGCAGATGACGTCCTTGCGGGTCTGCCTTGATAAATTGACTGCTCTGATTCAAGTATGTTAAAGGATACGGGTATCCTCCAGGCAAATCCATCGCCCAAATATTCGGCTGACCGTTCAGATTGCTGTCCATGAACAAACGTTTCTCGTCTGCCGATACGGCAAAATGCGAAATGCGGTACGTCTGAAAATATTGCTCGACATCCGGTTTAGGGAACTGAATCATGACAAACCTCCTTGGAATTGAACCAATGAATTTAACATTGGTAAATTAAGGTACCATTTGTCCATATTATAGGTAATGCCAATGTTTAGACAATAGATATGTAAGATTTAATTACAGATCCCCTCATCGCTTTGCATATTTTTATCCATATTCATCCAGTGAATGAGTGGTATTTGGCTCCCTGTCACGCATAATGATGCGGAGTAGCCTTTGCCCATTTTCAAAGACTGCAACACATACTTCTGTCCGGCCCATTCCAGCAAATGTTCATGATGATTTATAGCTTGTGCCGTATTCAGATTCCTCCACTGCCCACATAAAGATTGACCTGAAGCCTTGATCCAGGCCTCCTTGCCTGTGAGAATGTTCCACAGCAAAAAAGAAGAATCTTCCCCGGAACACATGGCTTCCAGCACATAATCCCGCTCCTCTTCCGTCAGGAAACGTTGGATGATGGCCTGCTCTCTTATCAGTGGGCGTACCCATTCCACATCTATGCCAATTGCGTTGTTACTGGATGCAATCGCCAGTACACACAGCCCATTCGTATGCGAAAGGCTGAATTGCGGACCTCCCACGAGATAAGGCTTTCCGGAAGTGCCGTATTCAAATCGAATATCCCTTGCCTGAAGCTGCATGTACTGTGCCAGTACTCTTCGCAAGAAAACCCTTGAAATCATCCAGCAATGAGCCTGTAGCCGTGAGGTTGTACTGATTCTAGCCATACGTTCATGTTCGTCTATACTCATTGCATCGGATTCCATGGTAGTCGCTGTCTGCAGTTGATCCTCCCTTATGGGTAAAGTCTGTGTCCAAATGTGGACCTCCGGTTCTCCTGAAAATGGCGTGAACGTATCATTCCCTTGTTCCCTCATTGCCAGAAAGCTGCTGATTGTTCCGGTTCTGGAATTCATAAAGCCCTCCTCCCTATGCGGGGTTAGGTACATGCTAACGTATAACAACCATCCGCAGACGAGCAGACGTTGCAATAGTTCTAAGACCACTCCTAACCTCTTCTTCTGTTAATTCAAGTGCATACGTGCCAAGCTGCATATAATCCAGTCCAATCACCTCATATTCGGAGACGTGCATGCATCGCTGTTTTAACGAATCCATGTCTGCATAATACTTGCTTAACCACTTCATCCGTGCATAGTTGAAGTTGGATAGGGACAGCGTTCCGTTCTGAATATGCTCACACATCTCCTCAACCCGGTTATATAAAGAAACGGGATCTGCTGAATACCCACAAGCATTCGAAAAGGCAAATTCCTTACGATAATAGTGGTCCCATTCTGCACCCTTATGAAGCAGACCCAACTCCATACATTCCGCGTAGAAATCGGAAGTTTCACCCAGTAAAGCTTCAATGCCGATCATGCAAGCGATTTGCTCTTTCAATTGCATCCCATCTTCTGCACGGAACCCATACCTTACAAGCGGCAAGGACAATCCGCATTCAATCTCCCGATATTGCTTATTGAAGTCCTCGCCCAAATAGTCGAGTGTAACTTCTGGCAGGTAGGCATCATTCAGTGATTCTTTTGCAGGGAATTGTTCCAGCATGTCCACAATGAACTCCGCTTCAACCGGACCCGCTACTGCTACTGCCATTCTTCCTGTGTCATAGCGAGTATTGTAAGCATGATTCAGCTCATCCGTTGTCATTTGATACAGACTATCCGGTGTACCTGCAACATCCATCGTGATGGGGTGATTGCTGCCATACATCATCTGAGTCAACTGCTGCAAAGCTCGCCAGGAGGGCTGGTCTGCATACATGGACAGCTCCTGATGAATGGCGGACCGTTCCTGTTCCAGATGCATCGGGGTGAAATATGGAGTAGCTAGCATGCCGGTGAACAACTCCAGACTTCGTTTCAAATCGCCTGTGCAGGCCATTTGATAAGTTGTTACATCGTAAAGTGTCAATGCAGATGTCGAAGCTCCCAGAGTATGAAATAGCGGCTTGACGGGTCGTTGATCCGGATTGTAGAACATCATATGCTCAAGGAAATGCGCTCTGCCAGGCAGGGCTGCATCATGGATTGAGCCATAGGACACGGACCACGAAACAAAAGTATGATGGAACTGGGGTTCGGGGAAAATGTGGACCGACAGACCATTGGATAAACGCCTGCGGACAGGTGCGATATTCACAATACTATTCATGAGTCACCTCCTGCACTGGTGCAGAATATTCACTCTCAGGATACAAAATCCAGGTGACAGCCTTTTTCATGCCAGAGGCTACCTCGGCCACTTGTTCCGCAGTAACGCAGGATATGGCTTCCAGGAATTGCGGAGTTGTCATCTGGACCCGGTTGAGCAATCGATCGATATGAAGGTTGACCACCTGCTCAGGCAGATCGTATCCCACTTGCACATAATGCATCACATTCTGAATAGCTCTATTCAGCTCCACTTCCTGAATGTCTCCGCTGCATATCCTCAGCCATTCAGCATCTATCGCTTCAAGCACATCCGTCACATATCCACTGCTTGTTCCCGTTGTCACATGAAGCGTTCCCCGATAATCATCCAGTGTGCTGTAGATCTGATACACCCATTGCTTTCGTTCACGAAGCTCGGATTGAAGTCTGGAAGCAGGCGTAGCGCCAAATAGGGAATGAAAAAGAAACAGTGCAGGATAGTCCGACGATCCATACGTAACCCCGGTGGTGAAGGTCACATTAATCTTGCATTGCTGAATATCCATCAGCTCAAGCATCATCTCGCCTTCCTCCCGGCGCTCAGTAGGTTGACCATGCCCGATCACAGATGGGATAGCTCTCCCCTCAGCCGTGACAAGCAATGGCACAAAGGTCTCCATGACCTGAGCTATCATCACATCCGACTGGAAATCACCGATCACATGAATATGTAGTGGGCTGCAAAGCACCTCCCGGTACCATTGCTGCAGTTCACCATCACGCACACAATGCTGCAGTTGCTCCACGTCGGCATCCCTGCTTCGTTCCGCATACCCAAGCCACTCCAGACTGCGCCCCTGTACCACCTTGTCCCAATTGGAAACATCATAGCCAGCATGATGTTCTGCCCAAGCAAGTTCCTCCTGGATCTGTACTTCATCAAAATCGAATACACCCTGAAGGCTCGATCCAAACAACATATCTGCGAGCAGCTTCAGCGCATCGAGCGTCCGTGCATCGGTCCCGGGCAACAACCCTGCAGGGATACGCAACCGAATGGATGCGAGCTGAGTCTCCCCCTTCTGCTCCAATTCGCATCTTAGCTCATCGGCATACATAGACCATAGTTGCTGCCGTAGCTTTCTTTTGCCGAGTGAATCCTGCCTGAAAAGCAGCCGCACAATGACTGCAAACACCGCTGCTGGAATCCTTCCCTGTTCGTTAACGATACCCAGGTGGAGATAACAGTTGGCGTATTGGCTTGTTGGCATCACATGGATCGATAGACGATTGTACTGCTCCGTAATGAAAGACTGCATTCTTGCCTCCCCCTTATCTGACGGTTAATCCAAATTGTAGATCATGCCACTCTCGGTGTTCAGTCCAAGCTGACCGAATCCCTCCAGCGGCTTGGAGAACCAGTCCACCTGACTCTCGGCTTCCGTTGAATGAAGATTATTCTCATCCTCTTTCCAGTGAATCACTTGCTGATGGTGACGGTCCCAGAATCTCCATAATGCAGGCTGCTTCAGCAGTTGATTGCGAAACGGCTCATATACACGTCCTGCTGATTCCTGAATATCCCCTTCTAAGATGAAAGGCGGCAAGAAAACAATTTTGGAACGAAAATCTTCAGTCAATGTCATGAAATAGGGGCATACAGGCTTGCGTGTCTTGGCTAAAATACGAAAAATACCGCTCCTTGTCCGGATGCGTGAACTCAGGAAAGGTAGCTCCACTGCGCGATTATCCGCGTTGAACCCGGTCTGACCATCTACAAAAAGGTTGAATGAACCTCCCTTCCGCAAATGAGAATATAATCGTATGCCAATCATCTCATCCTCGGCATTCAACAGATCAGCACCTGCAAACTGACGTAGGGTATTCCATGACGACAGCTTCTGTTCCTGCTCTACGGTGCCCTGCTCAGCCACAAGATAGAAGGGTAATCCGGACTTCATGTGGCCTGCGCGAATCTCCTGTCCGATGGTGATCATATTATGCCGGACGAATCCATAATGCCAGGTCAACAAAGCCCCACCTTCCTGCAAAGTCGCTTGCAAATGTTCAAGTCCCTCGACTTCATCCCAATCCATAAAGGAGTACGGGCTTTTTTTGTGTTCGTCAACCGTCCGCAAAAAAGCCAGATAATCCATCCAGATCGACTCCGGTGACGATTCCGGTTGAAGTGGTGCAAGCTCCTTAACAATATTCATTAGCGCATAGAAGAATCCCAGTTGAATTCCGTTTGTCTTTTCCCTATACAACTCCTCCCTGACCTGTTCCTTATGTAACGTATATAATGTATGAAAATCCTCCATCCTTACACCTCCTGTATATCCTGATTCATGGATACTCCCGTTCCCGACAGCATTCCTTCCCTGGCTGCGCTAGTTCTAGAAGACAATTCAAACCGCCGACGATTCCGGTGGATACCATCCATCATATAGACCAACATTCGAAGCGCCAGCTCATATTGTCCAGGAATGTGTCGATCCGATTGCACACCCTGTCCTTCAACCATGTCCATCCCTTCATAAGATAACGGGACTTCCAGCGCTGCAATAACGCAGTCTCGAATATTCTGCCACGTCGGTCCTGCAGCAATCGGAAAATCAACAAACGGGAAGCTTCCCGGATCAAGGGAATCCAAGTCAAAAGTTAAATAAGCCGAGTCGACATCGTACTTCTGCCTTACCTCGTTCAGAACATGGCTCACCCTCTCGGGTGTCATATGCTCTGCCGATATTTGAATCAAGCCAGGATGGCTGTACATCTGATCTGCTGAGCGAAGACCACGCAGGCCAATCTGTACAACAGCAGCAACCGTATCCTGCTCTAGCAAATGTCTCACAAAATTGGAGTGACTGGGTTGCTCCTGATGGATGGCATCGATACCGCAATCATGATGGGCATCGAACTGGACCAGCACTCTTCGACTGCCCGGGGCCTTTGCCATCATCTGAAGCACGGCATGCGTAATGGAATGGTCTCCGCCAATACAGCACAATAGTGCCTGTTGATCCAGCGCATGATCCAGTGCCGCCGCAAGCCCCTTTTGATAAGGAACAGCTGTATCCGCCTCCGCTTCATTCATAAGACAAGTACCCCAATCCTGCATGGCTACGCTCTCAAGCAATCGTCTCCCACTTCCAATATCGTACAAGCTCGAATTCCCGGACTCTTGTAACGATGGATAGATGACCTTTTTCCACGATTCTACGCGTAACGCATGCGCAAGTCCGGCAACGGAGGAGTTTAACATGCTTGTCCCACCAGAATGAGGGATACCCAAGATCCCCAGTTGAGGAGCCCCATGACCGATAAGAGGCTCATACAAAAAAAAAGGCGCTTCCGCAGGTTCCACCCCCGGCAAATCCGGGGGGCGTTGTGGCTCCAGCTCTTTCGCAGGTTCCAGCTCATAAAACTGGCTGAACGTTTCATCCGCAGCGATCCACGCATCTGCAATGCGACGTACCAGATAAGCAGGTTCTGATGTTGTCATGCAAAAACCTCCTGTACGTAGTTAGAGTCAAGTCTGTGTGGAATAGCTCTTATTGGACAACGTCGCTTCACCTTCTGTACTGATGTCCTTATCCGCAGACGACTCCACATATTCCCGCTTCAGCATTCGCATGAAAGGCAGGAAGAACGACGACATGCCGACCACATTCATGCCAGCAATCACCGCATAGAAGTAAGTAACCTCATTGAAAGCCCGAGTCAATCCCCAGCCAAGGACGATAATAATCAGAAAATACACCGCATTCAGGAGTATGGCCTGATATCCGCGCCCGCTCTGTTCCATCGTTAGCAACGTTGTCATCATGGGACCCATGCCAATATAGGAAAGAGCTACGATGGACAAATACTGTGCTGCTTCTGCTCGGGTTGCCGCGTCTTCGATCAGAAATGCGATAAGCGGGTCTCGCCAGATCCAGACGGCAACGGCAATGATCACGTACAGAACAAAGGATTGCAACAGACCTTGGCGATAACTTGCATAGGCCCTTGGCCGGTGTGGTGATTGCAAATTATGATTGATGATAATGCCGATGGCCGACCCAATGACGATACCCGGCAGGATCGCCATCGTCTGAATTCGATAACCAACGCCAAAGCCAGCAACCGCCCCTTCGCCAAAGTGACTGACAATTTTATTGAAAAAAAATGTACTCAGAAAAATCATGCAGTACGAGATGAACACAGGAATACCGACATGCCTGAGGGCCATCAGATGTTTTCTTGCAAAAGCAAAGCGTTCAAAGATCATTTCCCGACGAATGAACAGAATGAGCAGAGAGATAGCCAAGGACAAGACGGAAGTGATTAGGTTAGCATAGATGATGCCCTTCAGATCCAACCCGAAGACCGACACAAATGTATACACAAGAGCAATGTTTAGCATCGCCATCCCAACCGCGTTCCACGACGCTGCCTGTGCCCGGCCCAGCCCTCGTAACGCCGCACTGGTCACTGCAGCCAGGACAGCCGGGATGCTCACTGCCATCATTCCCCCTACGTACAGCGTAAACATGGGCCCAATGTCGGCAGGCACACGGTAAAACCATGAAAGCACAGGGGTCATTAACATCACAATTCCCCCGGTCAGAATGGCAAGCAGCATTGCACTGCCCATCATGTGCACGAATAGCTGGGTAAATGCACGAGAGCCACCGGCACGACTGCGCGCTACCGCTACCTGAACAGACAGTTGCATCGCTTCGATGATGGCAATCATGACGAATGAGACAGGAATATACAATGAGAGCACATATAATACACTTTGACTCGTATGACCCAGGAAAAATACATTGGCCAGTTGTGTAATCACGTTAACCAGAGAAGCGAGTAGCATCGGAACGGCCGTACGGAATAACAAACGATGGATCGAGCCGGCCGTATAATCGATCCCCTGCATGGGGTTCACCTCCATAATTCATGAAGTCTTGATTTCTTGATTTATTGTAAGCCTGTTGAGGATCGGCAGACGTATCACATGCACGCAACAAGCAGATATCACCCGATCGTCATCCCACGAGACCAGCATGACTCGATCATCCGGCCTGATGATACCCCGCTCTAGCTTATCTGCCAGCTGTATCCATACATCACCGCTCTGATAATCGGTGCGTGGAACGCAGATGGTCTTGGAAGGCGAAATATGCAAAACAGAACTGCCATTGAGACGTAATCCCAGTCTCGACTGAAGAATGACATGCACGGCTGCATGGCTATCGATCCATTCGCGGATCATGCCGAGTGCCTCGGATGCAAAAGCCGTGGCATCATCCGATCTGATGATCCGTTTTCCCGCATAGTGTATCTGCAACGCTCCTTGACCAAGGCCTGCCTCAAGCGCCACCGCCATGTCACCCAAATCACCCTTAGGTTCAGATGGTTGACCATATCCAATCTGTCCATCGTCATGGAGAATTCGCTGCTCCACCAGCACAATCGCAGTCCGTTCGTTAGGAAGCATGCTCCAAAGAGCAACCTGAATGGCCTCGGTGCCTGCGAGCGCACCCATATGGGTAATACCAAGTGGATGATCAACTCGCCACGGGGCCATTTCAAGCATTCGGGCAAGTGGAGCATTCAGCGCATGACGTTCCGGACAGGTCTGGGCAAGGATCAACCAATCCCAATGCGGCTTTGTACCCAACTGCTCCAGCACCATAAGCGCAAGATCACCGGCTGTCACCCGTCTCCCGTCTGCCATAAGGGAGCGAGTCAGCGTTCCCACGCGACCATAATAGTGATCCTCCATATATATGTGCGGTGATACGTAAACATAATCATCCGGTGTTGGCCAATCCAGCGAGTACAGATGATCCTCCGCAGTAAGCCAGCAAATATGATCCACATAGATTGGTGCGCCAATATCATCATGAAGTGAATCAGACATGCTGCATCTTCCCGTTGGCATACGCCTGAAAAACGTTTATCTTCTGAATGGACGTTGTGCCTTCCATGAACTCAAAGGCCCTTGCATCGCGATACCATTTGTTCAGCAGAGGATGCTCCAGTAAGGAACCTGGCCCCATCATCTCCAGTGCCCATTCCGTCGCTTCTTCGGAAACGGACGCAGCCCGTATTTTACTGAGGGAAGCCAGATATCCCTTATTCGCATCATGGTCAATCTCTGCTGCTGCATTCCGAATCATGCTGCGCAGCGCATGCAGACGCATCTCCAGTCGCTCCAGTTCTGTCTTTTCACGTTCTGTAAAGATCGTTCTGTGCTCTACAACATAATCATATGCAGCCTGTGCAACACCAAGCGCCAAAGCCGCCACGCTAGGGCGCATCCGGTGGAATGTACGCAGTGCTCCCCACAGTCCACGCTTGGTTGGGCTTAGGTGACGACCCAGAATATCTTTCTCTTCCAGTGGGAAGGCCTCGAATTGCAGATGGCTGAGTTGCAGACCGCGAAGCCCCATCGTGTCCAGCGGGGTTGCTGAGAAACCTGGCACAGAAGGATCAACTATAGCCACCTGAATGCCCAGAGGCGTACGATTGGTCTGGGCGAATACCAGTCCAATACTCGCCCGGTGTCCGTTCCCAATGTAGAATTTATGTCCGGTTAGCTCCATTCCCCCATCCGGATGTCGCGTAATCCGCGTGCTGATCTCAGTGGCATCTGAACCCTTCTCCGGCTCTGACAAGGCAAAAACAGCCCAGGCTGGACCTTTCAGAAAGTGGCTATAAAAGCGCTCCTTCTGTTCCTCATCGCCCAAGTCAATCATGACGATGCTGGACATGGAAGGACCAGGTCCTCCCAGAAAAACGCCCGCATCTCCTGCGGACAACTGCTCGATCGTAATGACTCTTTCCAGTGAAGAGAGTCCATAATATCGATCCTGACCTATGGTTACAATTGGCTGGCCGCCATACTCCGGTGGAATCATCATATGATTGATGGCCTGCAGGGCAGACGTGTGCAAAAACTCGGTGAGCCGGTCTGGCTCCTGGTCAATCGTCAGGCCGATCTGACGAAGCTCCGCAGCATACTGCTTCATCACTTGCTCGAAAATCGCAATCGTTGATGGAGTAATCATCAATATTCCTCCTTAGCTGGCAACAGCATGTTTTTCACCAGTTGGCCTGCATATGTATATGCAGATACGCCATGTCTCAAAAAACCGAAACCGCCGCCAAGACGTTGAATCTGTCTGAAGGCTTCGTCCAATTCCTGATGTATCCACGCATGAACCCGGACCGATGGAAGACCTGGATTTGCTGAGAGAAAGCGTTCCTCAGGCAATGTTTCCGCCATGTAGAGCGTTGTCAGGATGTCAGCGACCATGCCTTTCACGAGCTGGTGCTGAAACGTGGATTGCCCCCCCGATATTCGCACCGACAAATGCCTGCGAACCTGCTCCAATCCAACCTTGCACAGCTCTACCCGGAACTCAAGCAGGCGTGTTCTCAGCTCATTCGAGGTCACTTTCTCGCCTGATATCTCAGCCTTCTCACCCTCATTCGGCTGTACCCGGTATAACAGTAATCCGGAGGGCTCCAGCATCCGATCCTGTACATGAACGGCATGTAGTTGGTTCCAACGATACAGCCCAGCTGATTCTTCATGCCAAAGTAAAGCATCTTGTTCAATGAGATGAGCGGTCGCGAGCACGTATGGACCTGTTGCCAAAAGCACTGGACGATTGTTCACCAGCAAGGTTTTTGCCTCCAACATTTCCGATATCGGAGCAACGGGGTTGCCTGCTGCTTTTGATCCGACGGGCTTTGCATCTGGGCCCTGGAATTCAATAACGTGCATTGTCATTCCTCCTGTTCATTCTTCTTCGCATCCTCCATGCTCCACCAGTGCAAAACCAAAAAAACTGCCGAGCCCGATACTGACCATGATGGAGTGCCCCTTCCTGCACACCCAGTCCTGCTCAAATCCCGAACTCAGGTTAATGAACGGGTCGGTGGAAAAGGTATGTCCGATTCGCTGAATGTTATCCAGATATATCCGTTCAAGTCCAACTCCCGTACGTCGCGAGAATTCCTTCCAGGTAGTCCAGTTCACATTATGGGGAAAAATATGATCCACATCTTCGAAACTCAGGCCTTGCGTTGACAGCAGCTCTTCCATCCCTTGAATGATATGGTCCACATACAATCGGTTAAATGCCGAGATCTCATCGGCGGTTGCATGATAACCAGTATGGAACCGGGTATCTCGCAGTACATGCGCCGCCTGAACGACATGCTGACAGCTCTCTCTGCTCAATAGAACAGCTACGGCAGAATCACCCAGAATGGCCGATTTGCGCAGATAGCGCCATTCGGGAGGCAAAAAATTGAATTGATCCGCACAGATCAACAACACATTCCGAATGTGAGGCTGCGTTTGCGAGATTCGCTCAAGCCATTGAAGAGCGGCTATCGACGATGCACAGTTCATTTGGGATATGCCATAGAACGGTACATGTTCCAGCCCTAAGCGCTGGAGGACACGCTGCACAAGCCTGTAATCGCTCGGTGTCTGCACCTGAAAGGAATGGACATAGAGAACAAGGTCGATTCCGGAAAGGGCAGGTCTGGTCTGGAGCCGTTCCACAGCCTGTGCGATCGTATCGTCAAGCATCTGGCCCGATTCCGTTACAGGCACACCTTCCAGGCGGTGGTACTTGCGCAGAAACTGAAGCTCACCTTTCCCAAGCTCCAGGGCAGCCAGCACCTCCTCCGGCTGCTGAATCTGTTCAGGCAAATAGACGCCAATATCCACAATACCGAACCCCAATGTTCTCCCTCCTTCTGCGACTAGTGTCCATCCATACTCCATTCACAGGTTCGGATCAGCAAGGCATGAATAAACGAATCCGTCTGCTCCAGATGCATAAGACATATGTACTCGCCCCCGTCCTTCTCCTCCAATAACTCCTGTAATGCGAAGAATGGTGCTGCACTCCAGCGCGATGGATCATAATAACTCTTCGATCCACACTCCCTGTACCAAGCAGCCTGATTGCACAGCTGCTCCAAATCAGGATGGATGAGCAGGTTAATCTGATTTCGGTGAATGGATGCCTGGGCACATAATCGATCCAGTACCATCTCCGCAGTATCGGCTATGGAATACTCGGCATGTCGCATCTCTACACCAAGCAGGGAAGGTCCTACGCCTGTCATCCGATCAAGGTATATTGCTGCAGCCGTGTCCGGTCCAGGCGGTGAAACAAGTTCCATCGTTTCATAGGGGAGAGCTGTCTGGTCCATAACCAGCAGCATGCCTTTCATGTAACCTTCTCTGCCCAGATAATGCTGAAGCATGTGGAGCGCCGCAAAAGGAGCACCAAAACCAAGATCATTTACAGCAAAACTGATAAAACGGGCCTGATAACGATCCATCAAATAATTCACAATTGATATATCCGGGCGGGTATTCGGAAAATTGTATGCCAGCAGCAACACATCCACATCCTGCATGACCCGATCAAGTCCCGTCTCTTCCAGCAGTTCCACACTCATCTCGTGATAGGCATTGTTGTTACGACCCTGCAAAAGTTGAAAGTCGTACTTGATCGGAGTACCCGCGAGCATGTCCTGATGAAATCGCAGCAGTTCCGGATGATCAAACGGGGGCTTCTTCTCCCAGAACAGCCTGACTCCCATCTCCCGTATGGCAACAGGCGAAGCCATCAGGCCGCAATGAGCTGCTTCTCAATATAAGCAGCCAGGGAGCCTACAGTATCAAATACATCGGGCTCCAGATCATCCGGGTCAATCTCCAGACCTTCAATCCGGTCTTCCAGCGTCATCAACAGTTCCAGAACAGAGGTCGAATCCAGATAGAGTTCGTCAAATAAAGATGTGCTTAATTGAATATCCTCCCTGGCTTCCGTATTCAACACTTCAGCAAGGGCACCTTTGATCTCTTCAAGCAATACTGCAGTCGTCATGATCATCATCTCTCCTCATCAATTGGTTATTGCCGTGTGGGACACTTTAATCAAGCGTTGCTTGGACAGTAGATCCTGCGGAGTATCTCGCTCACGGATCAAGTGAGCCTCCCCAGCGACAATCAGCACTTCCGCCGGACTTCCATGACTCAAAAAGTGTGTGGGAGAAGCCGTTGGTCCGTAGGCTCCCGAATGAAAAACACCGATTAGATCGCCCCGTTCAACAGGAGGAAGCAATACCCGTTTCCCAACAACATCATTCGGCGTACATAAGGGACCCGTAATATTGTATTCTGCTACAGGGGATTCACCATAACGCGTCAGGGAGGCAATCGGAAAGTTACGCTTCACATAAGAACCTGTGCCCACCGCCGCCATATGGCAGTTCGTTCCACCATCGGTTACGACGAAGTGCTCTCCATACGATTGCTTGACATATAGGGCTCGACTGACCAACATACCGCAGGTGCCTACCAGATATCGCCCAAGCTCCATGAACAGCCGGGTGTTGGCATGACTATGCCGAAACGATTCGAACATTGGATTCAACTGTTCTGTCAGTGCGGCTATGGATAGGAACTGCTCACCTTCATGGTAGGGCACCCCCAATCCCCCGCCTACATCGACCATACGTAGCGTGATATCCAGCTCGTTCTCGATTCGATCAGCCAATTCCAGAATATGACGGGTATTCTGAACGATCGGCTCTACATCCAACATGCGGGTTCCCATGTACACGTGAAGTCCCATGATCTCCACATGGGAGAAGCTCTCGAACTGCTCTTTTCCCTGGAGCACACTTTGTTCATCCATACCAAACTGACGTGGTTTGCCACCCATGGTCAACCTGGAGCCTTTAACAGAAAAGGAAGGATTCACTCGCAGGGCCACCGGCACGATTCGCCCCTCACTTGCAGCGATGATCTCTATGCGCTCCAGCTCCTGGAACGATTCACATACAATCGCATATATGCCCAGACGTATGCATGCCGTAATCTCGTCATCGCTTTTTCCGGGTCCAAGGAAAATAATGCTTTCTGGCGCTACTCCAGCCTGTACGGCCGTATGTAATTCTGCCAGGGAACACACCTCTGCCTGCGCGCCCATCTCCTGCAACATGTGTACGATCGAAATATTCGGATTGGCCTTCAATGAATAGAACAGCTCCACTTGAGGCGTAAGCAATTCCCGAAGCTCCTGATACACCTGCTGCAACACATCCCCGTCATATATATACAGCGGAGTTCCGAATTTCTCAGCGATGTCCGAGACACACAACTGCTGGATCTGATATTCCGTAGACACTCACATCACCTCGTTAATGGAAGATAGGACGGCTTCTATCGCTTCGTCGATCACTCCCAGCCGTTCAGGGGAGGACGCAATAATCACGCCATACAGACGTCCGGAGAACAAGGTCCCCTCACTTCTGAATGCCGCATTGACTGTGGCAAAGTTATTAATCAATAATCCTTCGCCACGTTCCGGTTCGAACATCAATTCACCCAGACTGGAACGAAGCACCTTATATTCCAGCAAGTGATTGAGCCGGAGCGTATATTTTTTTGCCAGTCCACATTGATTTTCGGGCACCCATTGATGCTGAATGTTGGTCTGATAGGTAGACATATTAAACCTTGCATTAATCTCAAGATTGGGCCAGATTGTACCGTCCTCGTCCAGAATGGCGTCCATGCCGGCAATGCCGTAGTATCCATCTCGATACAGAGCTGCTCCAATCCGTATGGCCGCTTCGCGAATGACCTCAAGTTGAACATCGTTGAGCCGCGAAGGCATGAGATGCCCTTGATGTACGCCTTGCTCTACCAACGATTCCTTTACGCCAAGATACTCAACTCCACCCGAGCGATCGATGAGAATCTGGTAATTCAGGTCACAGATTTTATCAATCCATTGCTCAAGCACGTAGTTGATTTGCCGTATTCCCTTTTTGCTTGCCTGTTTTTCCAGCATACTCATGCATTTGTGAAACCTGGCTTCATCGGTAATGACGGTAATTCCCTTGCCTGATACACCCATGGAATCCTTCAACACAAGACGTCCACCCTGCTCTAGAACGGCCTTTAGCTGATCGAAACCAGACACCAGTTCATCCAAAGACGTGCATTCAACGCCTGGAATTTGGCGAATGCCCAACTCCGCGTTGAGACGGCGGGAATACCCCTTGTCATTCACCTTGCGGAAAATATCTGAAGATGGAACAGCCAGCGGAATGCCGGTCCGTCGGGAGAATTCCTCTTCCTGATCCGAGGTTCCAAAGGGAACCAGATAAACATTCGTTCCAGCAGCCTGTGACAGCTCTCGCAGCTTGTCCATTGTCCTTGGACAATTCAGAAGATTCGCGGTAATGTTCAGTGCCGGATCATTGTGCTCCACCGTTATGCATCGGGAGCGACCAAACCCAAGCGCCTGTGCATCTGCCATGAATCCCTGATTTGGCGGCCCCTTGAGCAGGATAATATCGTTCTCTCCGGCGAGGAAAACACCCAGTTCCTCCATCCGATTAACGACATCCGCAGCCGAGCCTATGCTTAATGAGGGCAGCTTGAGAATACCCGTTTCACTCCAGTGCTCCTCTACCTCAAAATTGTTAAGATACACAAAAGTAATGTCATGCTGGCCCGTTAACGCCCACTTGAGCTTGCTCGAAAAATCCGTCAATACGGTGGTCACGGCCATCCCCTCCTATTCCTGCATATTGCATCACTGCTACGCTGAATGTAACCCCAAGTCCGACCGTAACAAGCAGATAATACTCCTCTGGTTGCAACAGCTTCTGCTCCAGAATAGCTTGCAGATTAATAAATGGGTCCGAACAGAAACAATGTCCGATCTCCTGTACGTTGGACGTATATATGCGTTCAAGGGGATAGGATAAACGGATAGCCACCTTCTTCCACGAGGATAGATTCACATTGTGTGGGACGATGTATCGAATATCCTGCAACGTCAGACCCGCCTGCTCCACGGCTGCAACAATGGCTTCACATAACCGAGGCGTGTAGATTTCCTGAAACTCCCTTAGAATCTGCGGGGTTCCCGTTAGTACATTACAGAATTGGCCCAAGGTAACACTCGTAAGTCCAACTACACGACTTCCGTTGCCCTTGTTGCCCACCAGCACGGCGGCTGATGCCTCTCCCATCACGGTGGTATTGGGGATCAATTGCACAACGGGACTAAAGGTTTTTTCACCTGTCAAAATTAAAATATGATCATCCGCTTCCAATGAAGGCAGCAATGTCTCGGCAACATTCAGGGCAATTAAGCCCGATGCACAGTTCTGCTGCGTAAGCGAAAACGCGATGGCATGCTGCAACCCGTAAGCCCGTTTCAGGACTTGCAAAACTTTCATAGGAAAGGGGAAATTTTCCTGAATTGTGTGGCAATAAATGATATACTTAATCGAGTTAGGAGCGATCTCCGGGTTATTTACCACCTGGGTTAATACGCGCCCAAGCAACGAAGCCAGATCTCCATCCCTGTCTTGCCGAACCTGTTTCAAACCATGAATTTTTTCCAGTACCTTCGTCTGGGCATTATTGAGTCCCAGCACCTCGTTCAGTTCCCTGATCGGCACAATGTGCTCCGGAATGTAAGACCATATTTGCTTGATATGCATCGGCTTCAGACACCTCGTTATCACTAACGTACGAATCTCACTGAAATATAGGGAGATAAAGAGCTTCCGCAGAAGCTCCCATCTATGAATCTAGCGTAATACGATAAGTAAGTAGGAAAAATCAGGCACGAGCCGCCGCTGCACGAGCTGCTACAGCACGAGCCGCTACAGCTCGGGCTTCAACTGCGCGAGCGGAAACCGCGCGTGCACTGACTTCACGTGCCTCGCCCAGTCCACTCGTTTCCAACTGTGCTGCTTCAACTTCTTTGCGCTTCAGTTGCTCCAGTGTAATGGGAGTCGCTTTAATGACCATTCATATCTCCTCCTTTCATCTTGGATACTCTGATTCTATAATCTCCCAAATTGGATTTAAACTGTAAATGGAGGTAAATGAACCTCTCACTCTCCTTACCCCTGCTTCTGGATACTCACGATAGACCCAACATACCAATCAGATCTCCATTCCAATCAAACTATATCAAGGGACGGTGAACGATCATGCTCGGACCCAAAATCCGGCAAATCCGGGAGCAGCTTGGACTGTCTCAGAAGCAACTGGCAGGTGAGGATATGACGCGTTCTTACATCAGCCTTATCGAAAAAGGTAGAGCCGTTCCCTCGCAGCGTATGTTAAAAATCATTGCCAGGAGACTTAATACACCCATGGAGTTTTTTTTGGGAGGAAGTGCAGCAACAGATACGGATATTGGGGAGGCTGTACTGGACAAGGCCAAAGCCTGTTATGCCGAGCAGAATGATTCTGCCTGCATCCGCATAGCCCATAAAGTGCTGACGTTGACGGAGGATACATCGGATCAGTCAGAAGCCTACCTGCTCATTTTACGAAGTCACAACAGACTTGGGGATTATCGACAAGCCTTGGATGAGGGGGAAACTGCAGCATTTACGGTCATTCGAACAGGTGACAGGGAACGTATCGTTGAATATTATCTGGAAATGGGGAGAGCGGCTTTTCATGCAGAGCTGTTTCATGCTGCCCGGAAACATTATGAACAGGCGTATACGTACAGCAGCAGACTCAAACATCTACAGGAAGAACACATCCAATCGCTGACCTTTCTTGGCACAACCCATTTAAGACTAGGCAATGTGAATGAAGGGTTGAACTACTATCTCAAAGCGGAGAAGGAAGCCCAAATGGCGGGACAACCGGAACTGTATGGCGAGATTACACTGGGTCTGGGCAAAGCATATTATATGTCCGAACAGGACGGACACATGCGGTTAAGTTATGACTGGACCAAGAGATCCGTACAGGCCTATAAACAGGCGAGCAGCGAATCCTACGTTCTGGCACTTCACAACCTCGCCGTGATCCAGCTTCATATGGGGCAAAAAAAAGAAGCCCTCCCCTTACTGGATGAATGCGCACGAATTTACGATAAACGCAATCTTCCCCACAAGAAGGCTTCCATATTAGAGGAAATCAGTAAAGTTTATTTGGAACAGCGTGAGCCAGAACAGGCAGAGGCCATCATCAAAGAAGCCCTCCAACTGCTGGATAAGCAAGATGAAGGGATGCTTCGTGCCAAACTGTATCGCTTGCTGGGTATTGTATTTCATGAGAAAAACAACAGCAATGAAGGTTATTACTTTCTAAGAATGAGTCATGATCTACTTAAACGCATCTCTGCAAACCGCGAGGCTGACATCAGCCATCAACTCCTTCTGTTAAGCCTGCAAGAGCGTAAAATGAACTACGAAGATTATAAGTCATTGATCAAATAAAACAGATACCTTCTTCATCTAACAACTGAGGACATAGGGCAATGAACAGATGGATTTTAGGGTCTCTGAACAGGGACCCCACTTCCGGGAATCCACGGTGAAAGGGCACAGGATCAATCTCTCATCGAACAGGTACAGGATCATTCAGCTCCAGCAGCGTTTCCGTAGATACGGCATGCTTTTGTCCCTGCTGACTACTAAACTTAGCCGATCCTGCATATGCCTCCGAAACATGAAGCTGTCCTGCAATAAAAGGTAGAAGCATGATAGTAACCATGCAGAGTTCACTTGCGGTTGTAACGAATTTGGTTCCTTTACTCTCCATGCTCATCTCTCCTCATGTTTATAATTGGGTAGCATATTCCACCATCGATTTCTGGCAACCTAATACGTATTTTACGGATAATTGCAATGACTTTAAATACGTTAATCATCATTTACCTCTACTTGCACATGAAACTCACGGATAAAAGGTCATATGATCTTTGTCTTCGCGATAATAATCCAGCCTTTGCTTCATCGTACCTGTATGCAGTTCAAACAAATGTCCATCCGGATCGGTAAAATAAACGGATAATGCATCCCGCGGATCTCTTGGCCTTCCGGGAAGAATGTCAGCACCCGCTGCTCGCAACTGCTGAACAGACGCGTCGAACTCCTCTTCTGTAACGGTAAATGCAATATGGGTATAGGTTCGTTCCGTATAGTTGCGAATAACATCCTCCTGATTCAGGGCAATCCACAGACCGGCAAGCTCAAAATAAGCCAGTTTGCGTCCTTTCACCTGAATTCGGGCACCGAGAGCCTGCTCATAAAAGGTAATGGACCGCTCCAGATTGGATACGGAAAAGCACAAATGATTAATTCCTTGAATATTCATGTGGCTCCTGACACCTCCAAAGATTTAAGGATCTATCCTTATTATGGTATATTTTGTGCAAAAAACAACCGCTGTGCCTGCTCCTCTCGCACATCCTTCTGGGCGAATGCATAGGTTATCCGTATCAATGTACGTTCGAGGAGGATGTAAAGCGAATGAATCCTGTTTATCCTTTTTATGGTGAGAAAACGGTGTGCAAGGAGCAAAAGCTGGCATTTCCACCCCAGCATCAGGACCAGCAACCCGGTCTGGAAACCCTGATGGTGCCTGAACCGATCAGTGAAGATCCTGCCTATATCGGTAGCTGCAAACTCCAAGGTAAAGTTGCCATTATTACGGGTGGTGACAGTGGAATCGGCCGGGCGGCCGCCATCGCTTTTGCCAAGGAAGGTGCGGATATCGTCATTGCTTATCTATATGAACGGACAGACGCCGAAAGGACTCGTGAACGGATCGAAGAACTGGGACAGTGCTGTCTCTTAATCGAGATTGACCTCCGCCTGAAGAAAAATTGTGAAACCGTCATTCGCACGACGATGGAGACCTATGGAAAGATCGATATTCTGGTCAACAACCATGGCGTGCAGTATGTGCAGCCAAGCATTGTTGATATTACAGAAGAACAGCTGTATCACACCTTTCAGACCAATGTGTTCGCCTATTTCTTTCTGATCCAGGCCGCTCTCCCCCATCTGTGCAAAGGTGCCTCCATCATCAATACGGCTTCCATCACAGCATATAAAGGTAACGTCCAGTTGATCGACTATTCCTCCACCAAAGGAGCTGTCGTGTCGCTCACTCGTGTACTTTCCCAATCACTCGCAGCACAGGGAATCCGCGTGAATTCTGTTGCCCCTGGCCCTATCTGGACACCTCTTATTCCTGCCAGCTTCTCCGCGGAGGATGTGCAGGTATTTGGAACGGAGACGCCTATGGGTCGGGCTGGTCAGCCTTACGAACTGGCGGCAGCTTATGTCTATCTCGCCTCCCGCGATTCATCCTACGTCACAGGTGAATGCATTCATGTCAATGGCGGCGATATGGTAACGACTTAGGGTAATGCGGTGGCTGATGTCACCTCCCTTGGTAGAAATCGTATTAGATGATGGCTAATCAGGCCGGGATGGAACGTATTTCTGAACGAAGTGTTGCTGATGTCAGGCTGGATTTAGCAGGTGTGGCAGGATATCGGTTGTCCGGTTGCGAAGAGGGTTAGGAGTATGATCCGGTGATGCCGGAGCCTGACATCTTGTGACAAGGAGCTGAACAACCCGATGAACTTCGATCCACTCTACCAACCGTACCCCTCTTACCGCGTGCCTGTGTATGCGAAACAAGGCATGGTCGCCACGTCTCAACCATTGGCTGCACAAGCCGGTCTGGATGTATTGAAAAAAGGCGGCAACGCCATTGATGCCGCCATTGCAACTGCGGCAGCACTCACCGTGCTGGAGCCCACGTCCAATGGCATTGGCGGCGATGCTTTTGCCCTCGTCTGGACCGAGGGCAAACTGCATGGCCTGAATGCCAGCGGCCCTGCGCCTCAGGGCATATCCATTGAGGCGCTTCAAGCGGCAGGCTATACGGAGATGCCGAAGCTTGGGGTTGTTCCGGTGACGGTGCCTGGCGCACCGGCGGGTTGGGCTGAGCTGAGCCGTCGTTTCGGGCGGCTCACGCTGGCGGAAGCGCTGGAACCAGCCATCCGCTACGCGGAGGAAGGTTATCCGCTTGCGCCTGGGCTGGCCCGCCACTGGGCAAGGGCAGCCGAAATCTATGCACGCCAGGGTGATGCGAAGGCAGGGCGTGCGTGGTTTGAGACATTTGCTCCAGGCGGGCGGGTTCCCGCAGCTGGAGAGTTGTGGCGCTCGCCGGATCATGCGGCGACTTTGCGCCAGATTGGCGAGAGCGAAGCGCGAGACTTTTACGAAGGAGAACTGGCAGAACGCATTCATTCCTTTATGGCAGAGCATGGTGGTTATCTGACTCGCGAAGATCTGGCGGCATTCCAGCCCGAGTGGGTTGATCCAATCTCTGTCTCCTACCGCGGATACGATGTGTGGGAGATTCCGCCGAATGGACAAGGATTGATTGCTCTGGCGGCGCTTAATCTGCTGAAAGGATATGAATTTGAAGAGAAAGAATCTGTTCAGGCGTATCATCAGCAGCTCGAAGCCATGAAGCTGGCATTTGCCGATGGGGAGAAATATATTACTGAAGAACGCAAAATGGGCGTCACGGTGGAGGAACTGCTGTCCGAGGCATACGCGGAAGAACGGCGCAAACTCATTGGTGATACCGCACGAACACCTGAGGCAGGTGATCCACGAGCAAGTGGAACGGTCTATCTGGCTACAGCGGACGGTGAAGGCAACATGGTTTCCTTTATCCAGAGTAACTACATGGGCTTCGGCTCTGGATTGGTTGTTCCGGGGACAGGCATGGCCCTGCAAAATCGTGGACATAACTTCTCACTGGACCCGAACCATGCAAATGCCCTTGAGCCGGGCAAACGGACATATCACACGATCATTCCGGGGTTCCTCACCCGCGGCAGTGAAGCGGTTGGGCCATTCGGTGTCATGGGCGGTTTCATGCAGCCGCAGGGTCATGTGCAGGTGGTCATGAATACAATCGATTATCACCTGAACCCACAGGCCGCCTTGGATTCTCCGCGCTGGCAATGGACGAAGGGCAAAACAATTCTTGTTGAACCGGGTTTCCCGCAACATATCGCTCAGGCACTCGCCCGCAAGGGACATGATATTCAAGTGGCACTCGATCCATCCCAGTTTGGACGCGGTCAGATCATCTGGCGCCACCCGGACAATGGTGTATTATGCGGGGGTACGGAAACCCGGGCTGATGGCTCGATCGCGGCTTGGTAAAACTTGCGTCATTTTTATAATAGGATGATCACCTTATCATTCGTATAGGGTGAAATTTTAAGACAAAAGAGAGATGATTCATGTCATCTCTCTTTTGTCTTTTTTTGACTTCTAACATCAGTAAACAACATACTGTAGATATTTAAGTACCCTTTTAACCAGAGAAATGTAAAAATTATGTGTAATTCATGAAAATATTTATTTTTTCGTAAATTTTCACTACATACCATAAATCACAGTGCCTTTCTGACCGATATAGATAAAGGGGAAATCCTCACCCTACGTGTCATCATGTACACGTCATTCCCTTGAGCTATGGAACCACGCAAAACAGAAAAATGTGAATACAGAAATGAGGGTACCACACATGAAAACAAACAAGAACAGACGCGCAGGTCTAGGTCTCACCATAATGATGATCCTGACGGTACTGATCCTGGGGGCATGTTCAGCCAACAATACAACAACGGCAACAGACACAAGAACAAAGGTTGGCATCGTGCTTACGGAAGTGGGTCTGGGTGACCGTTCTTTTAATGATGCTGCTTTTGATGGACTGGTTCAGGCCAGAAATGAGAAAAGCATTGTCTTTGACTATCGCGAACCGGGCGACAATGCCGAAGCTGCATTTGAAGAGTTTGCTGAAGCCAAATTCGATCTGGTTATCGGCCTGAGTGATGCTGTCCAAGCGGATATGGAGAAAGTTGCAGCCAAATATCCTGACCAGCAGTTCCTCATGATTGACAGTCAGTCCGAACTGCCTAACATTGCCTCCATTTCATTCCGGGCGGAAGAAGGAAGTTATCTGGCAGGTGTTATTGCCGCAATGGCTTCAACGGAAGATCATGTTGGCTTCCTTGGTGGAATAGAGATACCGGTCCTTCGTAATTTCGAGCAGGGTTTTAAACAAGGTGTTCTGGCTGTCAAGCCCGATGCAACCGTTGATGCTGTCTACGCGGGGGACTTCGGCAATGCCGAGTTGGGTGAACAACTGGCTGCACAGATGATTCAGGAAAAGGGCGCTGATGTGATCTACGTTGCTGCCGGTCTCACAGGCGTAGGCGCACTGACCGAGATTCAGAAATTAGGGAAATACGCCATCGGTGTAGATACCGATCAATTCTTTTTGGCGGAAAAAGCCATTCTTACGTCCATGCTGAAAAATGTGGATGTCTCTATCTATAATGCCGTTAACACGTTTGTTCAAAACAATCATACCTTCCCTCAAAAGGAAATCGTGGAGGGGCTGGCGGAGAACGCCGTGGGTCTGACTGCTCTACATAATATCACGCTCAGTGATGAACAACAGCAAACCTTCGAAGATCTGAAAGCAAAGATCTCTTCCGGTCAAATCAAAATTAAGCTTGATCAATAACCCATCGGATACGAGGAGGTACGCATATGAAACTACAGGGAAAACTGATACTTAATGCTCTAATTTCACTACTTCTATGCCTTGTGCTAGTCGCTTATATTATCATGCAATTGCTCAACATGAATGCCAAAAATCAAAATCTGGTACCAGCCATGCTCAAGGTGAGTGAACTGAATGCCAATCAGATTCAGACCCAGCAAGCGCTGGATGTCTACTCATTCTCCATGACAGCAGGAAACCAAGACGCGGTGCTTCGCTTGCTGGATGAAGGCCAAACGATGATTCAGGAGCTTACGGACGGATTGCTCGAAACAGATTCGCAGTTACAACTTATTCAGTCCATCGAGACAAAATTACAAGCTCTCAACCAGGGAGCCACCGAAGCGATGAGTGCGATGAACAGTGCGGAAGCGAAACGTTACAGCACTCGGGTTCGGGGCATACAGAATGATATCTATTCGTTAGATGAGATGACTCGGGATCGTTATGATCAATATACCGTCGATTTGGAACATGACATTCAGCAAACGTGGCAAACCGCTCTGGTAGGAGCCATCGTATTGCTTGTCGCCGTAATGTTGTTTAATATGTATACTTCACGGCAGATCGCCCGGCGTATTCGTACGCTCAAAGACGCCGCGGGACAAATTGCGGACGGTGACCTGACCGGACAATTACCGGAAGCTCGGGGCAAAGATGAACTCGATGACCTGAGTCGTTCCTTCGGTATCATGACTCATAATATCCGCGGCATTATTCAGTCGATTGGTGCGGCGGGTCATCGGGTCGATCTAATGGCGCAAGATATTGACCGCGGCAATGATACAGCCCAAGCGATTGTGCAGCAAGTATCCCGCACCACGGAGGAACTCTCGATTGGCAGTCAAAAGATTGCCGAGGATCTGAGTGAAACGGTGATGGTTGTGGACAAAATGCAGTCTACCTTCAATAGCAATCTGGAGGCCACCTCCCAATCGGTAATCGATGGTCGTGAAGTATTAACTACCGTTGAGGAAGGTAATAAGGCTGTAGCAGAGCAACTCCGTCTGGCCGAAGTGAATCGTATGGCGATGTCCGAGGTGGAACAAACGGTGCGGGAACTGGAAGAAAGCGCGGTTCGAATTACTACGATGACTGCATATGTATCGGAGATTGCCAAACAAACGACCATGCTCTCGTTAAATGCCTCCATAGAGGCTGCTCGCGCTGGAGAAGCCGGACGTGGCTTCGCAGTTGTTGCGGGCGAGGTGAACAAACTCGCCGAACAATCTGCGCAATCGGTCAAACATATCTATGCGGCCGTGGGCGAGATCACAACCTCCATGGACAAGGTGAAGAACTCTGTAGCACAGAGCATGCAGCTATTCGGCGAACAGGAACAAGCCACCAGCCAGACTCGTGAATCCTTCTCTGCTATTCGTGAAAGTGTGGAGCGCATTAGTACGGGTATCCATCAGCTTGCTGAGGACATGCAACACTCCAATGAACTCAGTACACAGGTGCAACAGGCCATTGAAAATATCAGTGCCATCACCGAGCAGTCGGCAGCCAGTAGTGAAGAGATCACCGCCTCCACGTCGGAACAACAACGTTCCTTCGCTGATGCAAGTATTAAGGTGAAGTCATTGCGTGATATCAGTGCGGAGATGCATCAGGAACTGTTGCGATTCCGGCTGTAAGCAGGAGGTCGGGATAACTTAGGCCAGACGTAGGTCGCGTTTAGTTTAGATATCGTTTAGATGCAGATTTTAGGCAATTTATGGGCAGGTTATAGGCGAGCCAGGATCAGGTAGCGTGAACATACAAACAAATAAAGGGGAGCCTCCGTCATGAATCATGACAGGGCTCCCCTTTTCAGTAACTAATCGTTGTTTCATCTAACTAAACATTTACACGAAACACAGAGGACAGAAAGAACCTGAAGAAGCGGAACTAAAAGCTAACTGAAAGAACGCTGACTTGGAAGCATACGCTTCGCCTAAAAGCTTCTTGAAAGAAAGCTGGTTCGGAAGCATACGCTATCCCGGATTTCCTAATTTATAAAAGAATAAACTGGGAATAACAGCGATCGGAAGGTTGTTCTGTCACCAGAGTATCCAGTGTAAATATTCTTTAGTTCAACTTGTATAGATAACAAGGCAGCAACGTTTCAGATCCAAACGTTTAACGAATCGTGCAAACCTTATTGGACCATCAATTGCAGGTTATAAAATCTAACGAATCTCAGTCACTCTATTCTCTAATTTAATCCGGTTTTTTAGGTGTTTTATCCGAAATACACAGAAATAACGTGGATGAGATTCGTTAGCTTTTGCTCCTCGATGTAAACCTTGGTATAAGGTGTGTCAGGTTCGTTAGGGCACTGGGCACTGGGCATTGGGTAGTGAGCAATGGACAATGGACAACGTTCACTCATCTACTTTTTGGTGCGCTGGTTCGTTGGATCACTCGCAGTTTGAAAAGGAATCGTCATGGGCAGCAGCTCAAAACCGCGAGCTTGTCCCACACCTGCCCCATCCTCACAGTGCATCGATGATGTCTCCGGCCAGCAGGGACGACGGGTCACTGCGCAGCAGGGCTGCTCGTTCGGCGGCCTGTCCGTGGAGATATACGCCGAACGTGGCGGCTTGCTCCGCGCTTAGCCCTTGGGCAAGCAGACCGGCGATGATACCGGTCAATACGTCTCCGGCACCGCCAGTCGCCATGCCGGCGTGCCCTGTGGTGTTGATGTACGCCTCGCCGGATGGCGTTGCAATGACCGTTCGTGCTCCTTTGAGCACAAGGGTCACGCCCTGCTCGCGGGCGTATTTTGCAGCGTGTCCAATGCGGTCACGCTGCACCTCTTGGGTCGACATGCCCAGCAGTCGGCCCATCTCGCCAGGGTGCGGCGTCAGGATTGTCGCCGCACTTCGCTGGCCCCAGTCGCGAGGCCCATGTGGGCCAGCGTCTGCCAGCATGTTGAGGGCGTCCGCGTCAATGACGAGCGGACGATCCGATTGTTGCCACAGACGGCGCAGCCAGTCTGTGTCGCCCTTGAAGCGGCCGAGGCCCGGGCCGGTCGCGAGCACGTCGCGGCTTTCCGCGAGACGCAGCACGACGTCCGCGGAAGCCGCGTTCCATTCGCCGCTGTCGCCATCGGAGGCGGCAGCGAGCATGAGCTCGGGCACGGTGCCGATGACATGCGGCAGCAGTGCCGTAGGCAGCGCCCATGTGGCGAGCCCGCAACCCGCGCGCAGCGCGGCCTTGGCCGAGAGCAGGCCTGCGCCGCTCATCGGCAGACTTCCTGCGGCCAACAGTACGTGGCCGTAGGTGCCCTTGTGGCCGTCCGGTGCCCGGAGGCGGCCTGTATCCACGCGCAGCGCACCGCGCAGCACCTCGTCCGTCAGCAGACGGACCGAGGGGCCATGCTCTGGCGCAAGCCGCGCGGGAATGCCGATGGCGCGTACCATAATGCGCCCCGCGGCAGAAGCGCCCGGGTACTGCACTAGCCCGCGCTTGAGCAGCGCGAGGCATACAGTCACCCGGGCTTGAATGCAGGGCTCGTACACCTCTCCGGTGTCGGCGTCCAGCCCGCTTGGCACATCGGCGGACACGACCGGCTTGCCGCTGTCGTTCGCCGCCTTAATCAGCGCCGCATAAGCTCCCCGCGGCGCCCCCCGTGAGCCAGTGCCCAGCAACGCATCCACGATGCCTGTGCACCGGCTGAAGTCCACGGCTTCGCGCCCGTGGACAAGAGCAGGGATGCCGAGCTTCGCGGTGGCATCCCGTTGCACTGCGGCTTCGCCCCGCAGTGCATCAGGGGCATCGCCGTAGACTAGTGTCACGCCAAGCCCCGCTTCATCCAAATGGCGTGCGGCCACCAGCCCATCGCCGCCATTATTGCCCTTGCCGATCAGCATGTACCACTGCTGATCTCCCGGGCGCTCCATCACCAGCGCCGGATCGGCGATGATGTCGCCACCATAACCTTGCCGATCACCGGGCCCGGTGTGTGCCCGCCTCGCATCTGTCTGGCTGCTACAGCCCTTGCTGCTATAGCCAAACTTCCCCGAAACTGCAAGCAAGTTTTCTGCCTGTTCTTCCCGACACAGCTTAATGACTTCCTCGGCTATGGCGCGACCTGCATTCTCCATCAGACTGGCAGCAGGAATACCCAACTTATGAATGGTATAGTCGTCCACAGCCCTCATCTGTTCAGCGGTTACGATAAACAACGTTCATCCCTCCCCGTGACAAGCTCATCTCATACTTAAAAATAGCTACTTCGCACCTATACGCTACATCCTATATGTGTACCTCTATATTTCCCCTTACCTCATCCAGTTACCACAATCCGAGCCAAAGCCATGCATCATTGGAAGCTCTATCGATCCCGTGTACGAGACCCTCAGATTAAATCATCCATTCCAAAGCCTGTCTACACTTAATAACCTACTGTAAACCGCGCTTGAATAAACTGCGGATCGTCCAATTCGTCCACCAAAGCCGCTGCAAAATCACCAACGGAAATCGAGCTTTCCCCGATATCATCCGTAATTACACGGTTCATCCCAACTCGGAACTGGCCTGTCCGACGTCCTGTTGTGATTGTCGCAGCAGGGCTCATGTAGGTCCAGTGAATACCCGATGCTTCAATCAGGTCATATGCATCTGCATGTGCTTTCGCCAGTGGTTTGACTTCTTCCGGGAATCCAGGCGTATCCATCAGCATATCACCGGAATCGGTTAGCAAACTTCCCGCTCCACCAACTACAACCAGACGTCCTGCTTTTGCCCGGCGCACACCCTCGATCAACGAACGTGTCACTTCCAGCATCTCTTCTTCTCCACCGAACTTCGGTCCATATGCACTCACAACCACTTCTTGACCCGCTGCAAAATCAGCCACCTGATCCGGGTTAAGCAGATCTCCCTGTTCTACACGCAAACGCTCATGAACCATCTCAACCTTCGAAGGGTCACGCACCACTGCTGTCACTTCATGCCCACGATCCATCAGCTCCCACAATATCATCTTGCCAATCGCTCCGGTTGCTCCAAAAATGGCTACTTTCATATGAATTCCCTCTTTTCTGTAGATATCATCTTGTCAACTTACCGTTATTTTAATACTTAATCCTATTGTTATATACCTTAAACGGCTCACGCCATCTTAAACCGGATGTGAACAACTTGTAAACCTATCTCTTACAGCTTATATGTAGAAAAATAATCTTTACTTCAACTAGCGGAAGAAGCACCGGTACTCTTAAGTATCCCCTCTCTCCGCTAGCACTCAACACGAATCATGCAAAAAAGCCGCTAAATGCGGCTATACTAAGATAGTTTCATACGACATAAGTCTATTCTTATCTCAAAATTTCAGTTTCCGTTCCGCTAGGTAGCCGGTCCTTCTTCTCCCTGCCTCCACCACATGCCCTCCGATTTTGGGCTGGTGTATTCAAATCCAAATTGAGCATAAAGTTGATCAGCCGGAACATCCGCCAACAGACTGACCAAACCACGAGCAGGTACTGCTTCACGCAGATAATTCATAATCTCGCTCATGATCAGTTTTCCATACCCCATTCCCTGAACATCCGGGTGTACAGCAATATCGACGACCTGAAAGAAACAACCTCCATCTCCAATCACTCGCCCCATGCCTATCAGCATATCCTCTTCACGCAGACATACGGCAAACAGGCTATTCGGTAATCCAATCTCCGCCCCTTCCCTGCTCATCGGGCTAAGACCCGAAACCTGCCGTAAAGCAAGATACTCCACTGCTGCGGGTGGTGTGTGTTCAATACTCACATGATCCATGAATTGTGCCCCTCTCCAACAAAATAAATTATTCTTTTATTCTGTCAACCACATGCCAAGATTTCAACAGCAAAACCGGCGGGATATATACAGGCATAATCCACTGGTAAGACAGATCTTGAAGCAACTGACCCAGCCATAACCTCCCCTGATCTTCCAGCCGAATCCTCCACGGACCGCTAGCCATGGTTTCTCCCTGATCTACAAGTTCACGGGCATCATCATAGGAATACTCTTCTCCTTTATTTCGTTCAATTTCTTCAAGAGCTGCATCATATACCCGTTGCTGCTCTTCTTCCATTTCCTTTGTAAAGTCAGAATCATATATCACGGAAAAGTTAAGCCCTTTGAGCTTACGCTCTTCAATCCATTCTTTAAACTTTTCTGTAACAAAAACCTGAACACCAGGAGTTTCCTTAATCTTGAACATACACGTTCCTTCCGGTATTTTGGCAGGATCGAATACAAGCTTGTTAAACCGTGCCCAAGACCCATCTTTGAATCTACCAATATCAGAACGATGATAATCAACACAGTCCAATATATTAGTAACATTTAGTATGAACAATTCCATATTATCATTCGTTATGGGCAAAAATTCTACTTCGCTTGTTAATAAACTCTCTTTCTCCATCATCTCTTTAACTCTTTTTGAGAACACAGGTTTACCGATATGGTAATTCGGAAAATCCTTGTATGATTTTTTATAAAGGGTTTCTAAACCTATTGTTGTCCATCCTTTTATTTTAGATTGACCGTGGAAATCACTATTAATTGGATGATGATCATCTTCCACTGAAGCTAGGACCCTCGTTTTCGTATCATGATTAAACCTATAAAATTTCATTTCTCCCCACCTTAAAATCTTTCTATTATAATTACATCTTTGTCACTGAGCTACTCTACGTATCATGACTTTAACATATGAATTCTGCTTGAATTCATCTACTTCCTGTGTAATAGTGAGAGAAAGCTTACGTGAAGCGTGTTTCTTGATACGTGAAGTTGGTGCAAAGGAGGAACAAGAGTGTTTCAACGTTGGATTGAAGATCTAACATCGCGCCCAGGCGCTGTGGCTGTGCTGTTTGGCGTCATGGCTTTGCTTCTGGGGATATACATATGGTCCGCCACTGAAGTTCGCCGCAGCCACGAAAGGCGAATGCAAAGGATACGAGATACATTATACATAAGTACAGCCCTCTTGGGACAACTTACCATCCAGGAAAATCGGAATTATGAACGATCGGAACACGAACATGACGATCTGATAACAGCAATGTTAGCCTGCAAAGCTGCATCTTACCTATCTCCTCAGCTACAGGACCAGATCCGTGACTGTATTAAGGATCATGACCCTGCCAGAATCGGACTGATGCACAGAGCACTGGAACGGGAATGCACCGTATTATCGGATGAACTCAGCCGGGATACACATGCAGATCATTGGGGCACTGCGGTATGGACCATCCTTCGGCCCGCAGCCGAACCATTGGCACTAGCAGCCACAGGGTTTCTAGTTACAGATCTGATATTACGTCAGCGGATGTTGGACGTCCATGTAGACTCATGGGACAGCATCTTGCCATGGATTCGCGCAACTTCCATAATGATCACCATAATATATGGTTACCTGCTCTGGGCCAGCCCACGACGGGATAGGTCACGTACAGTAACCAAAATGCTCTCCTTGCTGATCGCGCTATGCTCCTTGCTCCATCTGATTGGACTTGTTGCTGCGCCCTACGCACTGGGACTACAGCTGATTATATTCACTTCGGGTTTCGGGTTGACCGGGACACGCTCTCGAAGTGATCGCCCCTACGCAGGACATACGGATCTGGAACCAACGAAGCAAGTCTCTACGGAACTGGAAGGAAATACACGTCGTACATCTGGTACCAACACAGACGAATAACCTACGCGTCCAGCCGCTTCCATATAATTAAACTTAGATACCCACCTCGATGATACGAGACTCGGCCTTCTCACGACTGGATTTTCACAGATCAGGTCGTGTCTCCTTACTCGGCATTATACGATGATGGATGTAGTGTCCCAAAATTATCGAGCTCCCGTCTGGCTGATCCTATTGAGTAGCCAGACGATTTTCTAAGAAACTCAGGACGTCTTATATTACCTCTACGCCCTCTTTCAAAATTGTAAAGAACCTCAAACACGTTTTTTCCAAAAATCGCTCAATAAAAACGCTCTAAACCGCCGTAAACTTCGATATAACGTTTCTCAGATTCGTTAGCGCTCAATCCCTGCTCATGCTCTGTTCCAAGCACGACTGAGAGGACAACCTCGTGCCCCTCCCCCTCCCGTACAAAGCGAAAAATTTTCATTGGTAGAGGAAAATAGGGAAGCCGCCTTTGCGACGTCCTGATCGCTAGATCGTTATTCAACATGCAGCATGCTTTCCAACTCTGGACCCGTTAATATACGTCTCGGCTTTCAGTAGGTTTTGAAAGAACGCTCTAAATTCTTCAAGTCTGTACGCAAAAAGGGCTGAAACTACACATTGTAGCTTCAGCCCTTTTCTATAATACTAATTTTGTCTTGCGAAGAATGATCAGAAGATTATGTCATCGAAGTGGCATGTGTAACATTTATTAGTTCACTTTGTATCATGCATAATTACTTCACTTATTTGGCTACAACATGTGCAATGACGCGGCCCTTTTCGTACGTGACAGTCACATCATAACCATCTGCCGTTACACTGTCGAATTCACCTGTAATTCCATTCGCCGTGATTAACGTAATATCTTTGGAACCTTCGATCTTATAGTTGGACAAATCGAGTTTCAGACTTCCTCCATCAATATAGAGTTTTCTGCCGACATTCAGCTGACTGTTGTTGTCAGTCACTACCAATTCCAACGTACCGTTATCCATGGTAAAGTTTCTATTTAAGTTGAGTGCTCCGTCGACATCAACGACAACTGTTCCATTTTCTACATACAGATCACCTGTACCAAAAGCAGTTGAAGATTTGGCTACCAGCATTCCTGCTTGCAGCAAGGTTCCGCCTGTGTAGCTATTTTTCCCTGTCAATGTAAGGGTTCCTGTTCCCTTTTTCGTGAGCATTCCATTACCGGTGATATCATTTCTCCACCAGTCTTCTGCATTAAACCGTCCTTTGGAAGCGTCCATATCTACGGTTACATTGTTCAAGAAAGCACCGTATCCATCCGCAGCCGTGACCAGATCAATTCTACCCCAGCCCTTGGATTCATCCAGTACAGGATATCCAGAGTCAATGGATGTTGTATACAATACTTGTCTGCGTTGCTCATCTGTTAAATACGGTTGACGTGTTTCTAACAGGGCTTCTGCTCCTTGCGGTACAACGGGAGCCAAACCTTTGGTTCCGGTTTGTGGTAGACCGTAAGTCATCTTTTCTCTATAGAAGGCTTTATTGGCATCATGATCTTCCCATTTGTGTTCGTCGTAAGCACTCTTGAACGTGTAATCCTCTGTTACGGTATGTGCATATTCATACAGACTCATATTTTTTTCCTTGGCTGCAGCTCCAAATACTTCTCCTGCATTCTCATAACCTTTCTCTAACACATCTTTGTTCTCAGCCTTATTAAGTGCATATGCAGCCATAGCTGTGGATTGTATTCTTCCTCCTATAACATCCAGCGGTGAGTGCATCCCCGTTACGACTCGATTCTCGCCCAACTGAGCTGCTCTCGTTAACAACTCAGAGAATCGTTCTGGTGTAGCGTATGCCAAAGGAAATACGGATAAGTAAGCTGCACTGGTATGTCCGCTCGGAAATCCGCCATCTTTTCCTCTTCCATCCTCAGCGATTCGTTTGACATAAGTTAACGCAGGAATAAGCTTAACGTTGGTTTCGTATTGCTGGTAATGTTTTTCTCCTGTTGATTTGGTGCCGCCTGAAGCCAATGGTACTTCTTTTTTCTCACCTTCGCCCAAGGTTTCCCATACAGGCAGTCCTTTGCTGTCAACCACTTCTTTCACTTCTCCATTGGAATTCATTCTCCACGGTCTAGGGGAAGAGTAGAAATATTTAGAGGGATTAGATGAGGCAGGAATTTTGAATCGAACCAGATCAACTAAATGGACCAAGTCTGAAAGTTCCGTCTTTGCTTCCCAATCTCCAATGCCTTGGCTTTCATCTTCCACGGTTTCCTCGGTCAATACCACATTCATCTCGTCCACCGTTCGTTCAACGTTTGTCTTTGGCTTGATGATATCTACATACGTGTTAGCCAGCGGACCAAAGCCCTCCATCACGCTATAGATCTTATCTCTTTGGTCATCGTAATAGGCTGCCAATGCCTCTTCAGCCGTGCGATTTTGCGTGACCTTTTCTACATATTTGATATTGGCTTCCCACGTCGCTTTGTTTCGGATCTCTTCATTTGCATATGTTTTCTGATCAGCGACAGCTACGGTTGGATCATTCTTAAAGCCGTCAAAATATGGGGACGGTCCATCTCCATACTTTGCATTCTTCCCATCAGCTCCAATTTGGGTTGCCGCTGTTCCATCTCTCCAGTCCGCTTGGTTCATGGACCATACTTGATCAAAACCGTCTAAAATATCAATAAACGGATTGGTTTCTGCAATATTTTTCAAGGTGTCGTCTCCGGCATTGGCTCCGTGTTTCACGGCGGACAACCGAGCTTCATCTGATGGAGGATTAACATTCAATACGGTTGCGGTTCCTTTTGGCTTAGCTGGCTTGGCAGCTGTAGTCGCGTCTGTTTCCACCGCCTTAACGAGCGCAGACACTGCTTCGGCACGAGTAATTGAATTAAGCGGTTTGAAGCTTCCGTCTGCATAACCAGCGATAATTTTCGCTGCTGCAGCTCCACCTACAGCTCCCTTGCTCCAAGCTGCAATAGACGATGAATCGCTAAAGACATTCGCTGCTGTTTCATTCAATTCCAAATTTAGAATACCGGCAATCACTTTAGCTGCTTCCTGACGTGTAATCGGATCTTGTGGCTTCATGGTGCCATCGGTGTATCCATCTATATATCCATTTGCATTTGCAATAGAAATGGCTTCGTAATACCATGCACTCTCAGACACATCGTTGAAGGTAATTTTAGCTTGTCCGGAATATCCAAAGGCACCGTTTACCAAATTCATAAATTCTGCTCTGGTAATATACGTATTTGGTTTAAACGAATGATCCAGGTAACCTCGAATTAATCCTTCATCACCCCATGCTTGAATATTCGCTTCCGCCCAGTGTCCCTTAATATCAGAGAACTGAATCTTCTGATCGGCTGCAAAACTCTTCTCTGCAAATGTCGGACCTACCATAGACAACATTAGAAGTAATGCCAGTGACTTTTTAAGTGGTTTTCTCATGGCTTGCAAATACACGCTCCCATTATGGTAAATTATTTTTTTGCTTCTGCATCTGCAAATGAGTAAGAAAGACTCTATACAGATGTCTGATCTGCCGTTACTGTAGCATTAGGGAACGTTTCGCATCTATAGAACAAATTCCGTTTTATATCAAAATCGTACGTTCCGGAGCTTATATGCCAAGAAAAATGGAGTTAGATACTACATTTATCAATTAAAATACCTACTTTTGTAAACGCTTTATTAACTAAAAGTAAATTATGGAGTGGGAGTTTGTTAAATTTCGATCAACATGATTTCTAGTCCTCGGCCTGCTATATAATGATGAAGTTGTTTAGAAAAGAGAAATGAAGGGGGAAAAAGAATGCATAAGCCATTTCAATCTGTGAGATCCAAGATGGTTCTTTCCTACCTTGCTGTTGTTCTTGTCATTGCGCTTCTTTTTGGCTCCATTTTCTATCTCTTCTTCTCCCATCAATACAGCAAAGAGATCCGTATCAATAATCAACTGTCGCTGAAAAGCACGGTCAATACTATTGAGAGCTCCGTTATCCAGAAGGTGAATCAGGTCTATCTGTCCCTGGCACTCGGTAACGCCGCTAGTATCGATTTAGATAGCTTAAAAGGAAACCATAGCAAAATCCTGGACATCGAACAGTCCCTCAAAAATATGGTGCAAAATTATTCCGATCTCATTGAAGCTATTCATGTGTACGATACAAAGAACCACTTCATCGTCTCATCTGTATATGGGCTATTGCTCTATGAGGACACGCCTTCGAGTGTGGATCATACGACGGATTGGATTGCTGCGATGAAAGAGACTCCAGAAAGCTCCTTATGGATGAAGACTCGCATGGTGCCTCAGGATGTTTATATCGAATCACGGAAACAGGGCAAGATGAGTCCTCTAATTTCCTATGTCCATAGTTACCCGTTTCAATCGTCTGGGCAAGACAGTAGGGCCATGATTGCGATTGATATCAAAGAATCAGCGATCAGTCAGATTATTGAAAATATGCTCCCTGCTGACTATGCAAATACATTAATCATCGATCAGGACGGAACCGTCATATCTGCCGCGGACAAAACGTTGATAGGCAGCTCCACGGAGGAGAATCTAACGCAGTCGCTGCTCACCTTTCATTCTTCAGATGAGAACTTCACACCTGTATTTAACTATGACTCTCATGTCGTTACCCAAGATCAATTTAAAGGAAATGCATGGAGAATCTACACAACCACACCTAATGAAAGCTTCTATTATAAATTGGATAGCTTGAAGGAGATTTCAGTTCTTCTCGGTTTATTGGCTGTTGCGGTTGGAATAGCGATGTCGTCCATCTTTACCAGGGCCAACTATAGTCCTCTTAAACGAATCATGAATAACATCAAGAGCCGGATGGATAGCCCAACCAGCTTAAAGCAGGACGAATATCGTTTCATTGATACAACGTTTAACAGTCTGTCCAATAAAGTTGATAGTCTTGAAGAAACCTTACAGGCCAATCACAGAATGATTAAGCATAGTATCATGCTCAATATGTTAAATAATCGATTTACACCCGAGGAACTTACAGAACAGCTCCAGTCTGTTCACATTTCAATGGCCTACTCTCGCTTCCGTTGCATCGTCATTGACCCTGTCAATGAGAAGTGGAAGGATCTGCAGCCACGACAGTTGCAGCATACGTTGTATACGATGATCCAGCAACTGGAGATCGCAGAAATGGATGGAACTCAACTGCTGGCAGAGGAATTGCAGGATCACAAAATAGCAGTAATCATCTGTACCAACCAACCCGCAGAACCGCTCTCTGATCACATTGTAGACTTTATTCACGCTGAGGCGAGCAGCAGATTTGGTATGGAATTTGTACTATCGTTAGGCGGATGGGTAGAACACTTCACAAAGATTCACACAAGCTATCATCAGGCGAATACCCTGATTCGATATAGCTACTTCTTCCCCGAGCAGTCTGCCATTCAGGATCTTAATCTTCTGAACAGGGAAGCCAGCAGTCTGGAGATCCCGGAGTCATACCTCGTAAACTTTGAAAAGAAATTGCAGACTCGGGATGTGCAAGGTACGGTTCAGGCCATTCAGGAATTGGTCGCGACAATAAAAAAAGGTCCCTATTCCGCCGAATACAGTCGGATCATCTTATTAAAAACGGTATCTATTTACGCGGAGTGTATTAATCAGGTGCGCCTGCAACCCGTCGAGGCGAGTTCATTGAATATGTACAAGCAATTTTCATTGTTCTACAATATCAACCGCTATTCGGAATGGATGATTCATCTCGTGACCGAATATGTGATGCAGATGGAGAAGCGAAGCGAAGTACGAAGTGTGGATACCATCTCGGCTGTCAAAGCCTATATTCACGAGCACTTATCGGGCGATCTCACGCTGGATCATGTCTCAGAGCAAGTATTCATCAGCCCTAAATATCTCAGTAAACTTTTCAAGGAAGAAACCGGGATTGTTTATTCCGAATATGTTACAAGTCAGCGAATGGAACGTGCCCGGGAACTCATGACACAGCGTGAAATTACGGTTGAGCAGATCGCAAGTACGGTCGGTTACCGTACCCCTGCCTATTTCATTAAGAAGTTCAAAGAGATTCATGGATGTACACCGAAAAATTTCATGCGCAGTCTAATGGAACAGGGATCTATATAGGGTCAATTTAAATTTACACAACAACGGAGAGGACAGAAAGAACCTGAAGAAGCGAAGCTAAAAGCTTTCTGAAAGAAAGCTGCATCGTAAGCATATGCTACGCCTTTATTCCCGGATTCCCCCCTTTAGAAGAGGGATCAAAAGAAATCTGGGAATAACAGCGATCGGAAGGTTGTTCTGTCATCGGAGTGTCCGTGTAAATATTCTTTGATTGAACCTATATAGAATTAAAATTAGGAAAGGAGCTGCTATGAACCTTAACCTGTCAAGAAAGCTATGGCTATATTCCGCAATGCTCCTCCTTCTCGTATTTATAAGTGGATGTACCTTTTTAGGGAGAGAAACAGCACAAGTGCAACAGCAGGACCATCTGGCAAGCGCTGAGAAAGATACAGCACCGCAGTATACGATATCCTGGACCATGCATCAAAATATCCCTGTTCCTGAGGACGCTGAGATGATTGCATATATTGAGGATCGGTTTGATGTCGATCTGAAGGTGTGGAATCTTGAAAACAAGCGGTACGAGGAACTGCTTGATCTGGAGCTTGCTCAAGGTAAAATACCCGATCTGTTCCGAATCAGACAACCGCATGATCTGCTTAAGTATCAAATGCAAGGGGTCTTAGCGGAAATTCCTCCGGAAGTCCTTGAACAATATGCGCCAAATATCGTACAGCGCATTCGCGATTATGATTCACGTTACCTAGAGTATGGAAAAATAAACGGCTCCTTATATGGAATTCCAGCCATTAATCAGACCAACATCTATCGAACCCCTGTTGTATACCGAGAGGACTGGCTTAAGCAGCTTGGTCTGGAGGTGCCCAAGACATTAGATGAATTTGAAACGGTTATGTATGCCTTTGCCAAAGGTGATCCGGACGGAAATGGTAAACAGGATACGTATGGCCTATCCAGAGAGGGCTTAAATGTCGTGTTTGGCGCTTTTGGACAGTCCGTTTTCACCGAGCAACTGTATTTTAATGAAAAAAACAACCAACTTGTGATCGGCGCTTTGGAGCCGGAGATGAAAAAAGCCCTGACTTATATGCAAAAGTGGTACCGGGAAGGGATTATCGACCCTGAGTTCATAACCGGCGAAAATAAAGGTGGATATAAACATCTATCCCATGCTTTTATTAATGGAAAAATTGGGATGACCTCGATGGGCAACTATTATCATTGGAATCAAGAGGGAGACTACAGTGTCCTTAATGAAAATGGCCAAGAAACTCCAGTGGAGGCCTCGTTTAATGTCAATGAGCTGTTACAAAAGAACGCAACTGCAGAAGTTGTATTTGGTTCTCCTGTTATTGGTCCTGATGGACATAGCGGTTCAAAAGGGAACAATCTGCTGATGAATTTTATTGCTATAGGAGCTGAGGCTGCGAAGGAGCCGGGAAAACTGGAGAAAATTTTGGAGATTCTCGATTATGTAAGTGCCAACCCCGATCCGGAGGAGCAAATCAAAATGGAGTATGGCCTTCCAGGAAAACACTGGAATTGGAGCGCTGAAGATTCAAACTCGTTCCATTTACTTTACCCATACAACAGAATGGAGAATTATATGAATATGATCGGCTCAAGTATCGGCATGACGGTTCCAAGTACGCCCTCGGATAAACGTGAACAGTGGGCTGCATCTGCAGGGTTGACGGAGAATGGTATCTATAATCGCCTGGAGGTTGCAACCCCTGCCCTGATTCAATATTCATCTGAATTGATTCGCATGAGAGACAGAGCGTACATCTCTATTATCACTGGCGATCAGCCTGTGGAGTATTTTGATACCTTTGTGGAAGAATTCATGGATGCAGGTGGGCAACAGGTGCTACTTGAAGCGAATGATTGGTATAAGGAGCATATGGAGACAAGTCGCGCACAATAGGTATAACGGTTTGGAACATGCATTATGCATTTCCCATGAGTTTCTGAAAAGTATACATTTGTGTTCCTATGCACCTATCCTTGATTCCCTCATGCCACGTCACTCTCTATCCCTTCGCACTCGCATTTGATCCGCGTAGTGAACGGGCTGAACTGCTTCGTGCCGTGCTTCCGGATTTGGAGGCGCTGCCTGAGGGCGTGTTTTCAAAACGCTTGCGTTCGGTCCGCTCCATCTGCACAATCTGACCTTCATGCACCACGATGTGCAAAGAACCAAACTCCATGTCATTCAGCTGTCCGGCAATTCGGTCCAACCATACCTCATCCACTTTTAACGGCTTAGCCATAGAGCCGCCTCCTCTTCTCGGGCTACTGCCCGCCATATTCCTACGTGCGGTGTCATCCAACGGATTTATAAATCATTCTTATCCAACCTATATACTTGGTTTATACATTAGCAGGGCTTCCAGTAGCTGTCAATCTGTATTTTCTTCTTCTCATATTATGAAATTGATCCGCTTTGTATCACTTTTCTGAAACCGCTTTGTGTCCAAGCCAGCTCTTGAGCAACAACGTGGCGAGAGCCAGAATCAGGAGCAAGGAAGCTACGGCAAATGAAGCCGAGAATTGATATTCGTTGTACAAAATCTCCACATGCAGCGGCAGCGTATTCGTCTCCCCACGGATATGTCCCGACACCACAGATACCGCTCCGAACTCGCCCATAGCACGGGCATTACATAGAATAATACCGTACAGCAGTCCCCATTTGATGTTGGGCAAAGTTACATTCCAGAAGATTCGCCACCCGGAAGCACCCAGTGTAACGGCCGCTTCTTCTTCCCGGGTTCCCTGGTCCTCCATCAGCGGAATCAACTCTCTCGCTACGAAAGGGAAGGTAATAAACAGCGTTGCAATCACAATGCCTGGTAGCGCAAAAATGATTTTGATATCATGCTCAGACAGCCACGGCCCAAACCACCCATTCGAACCAAAGACCAATACAAAGATTAATCCACCCACCACAGGTGAGATCGAAAAGGGAAGATCAATCAAGGTGATCATAAGTCCCTTGCCCTTGAACTGGAACTTGGTAATGACCCATGCAGCGGCCACACCAAATATCGTATTCAGCGGTACGGTAATCGCCGCAACCAATAACGTGAGTTTCAGTGCAGACATGGCATCCGGCTCGGTAAGAGCCGCGATGTACACACCCCAGCCCTGCTTCAACGCCTCCATGAGCACAATGACCAATGGCAAAATGAGCAGCCATATGAGCACCAGGCTTGCCAGTCCAATCAAAAACCATTTGACCCATGGAGCTTCCGTTGTTGCACGGTTCGTTCCACGCCCGGTCTTTACGGGTGGAACAGGGCTCAGTGGAACGGAACCCGGCATATGCTGCACCTCCTTTGGTTTGGGTGAGTGACATCTGATTGTATCCATATCCCATCATGCTTCATCGTCATGCCCTGCCCGCCTTCCGGCTCCAACGCTGCAAGGAATTAATGATCAGCAGCAGGATGAAAGAAACCAGCAGCAGCAGCAAAGCTACAGCTGTAGCGCCTGCATAATCAAACTGCTCCAGCTTGGCCATGATCAGCAAGGGAGCAATCTCCGTTTTCATCGGCATATTACCTGAGATAAATACAACCGAGCCATATTCGCCAATGCCCCGGGCGAAAGCCAGAGCAAAACCCGTCAGCAGCGGTGGAATCAGATCCGGCAGCAGAATCGTACGGAATATCCGCCATCTTCCTGCGCCCAGTGTGGCAGCAGCTTCTTCCACCTCCGCTTCCAACTCCTCCAATACCGGTTGCACCGTACGAACCACGAACGGAATGCCGATAAACATCAGCGCCAGCGTAATCCCGGCCTGTGAATAGGCGAGCTTGATACCCAAAGGCTCTACAAACTGCCCAATCCAGCCATTGCCGGCATAGATCGCCGTAAGAGCAACCCCTGCTACCGCTGTCGGCAAGGCAAAAGGCAGATCGATGACCGCATCAAACAGCCTTTTGCCCGGGAATTCGTACCGAACAAGCACCCATGCCAGGAGTAACCCCAGCACGAGATCAATCAGTGCCGCTGCACCTGCGGTTAGGAAGCTGACCTGGAAGGAAGCCAGCACCCTGGGATTGGTCGCAACCTCAATCATGGTTGCCCACGTCAGTCCTGTTGAGTTAAATAACAGCGCAGCCAGTGGAATAAGTACAACCAGGCTCAGGTAGAGCACACTGTAACCCATCGTTAATCCGAATCCCGGCAATGTGCGTCTTTGCGTCACCATCACCTTGCTCATGCACGTTCATCCTCTCTGCCTTCAGCCGGTGAGGCTGGTTGGCCGCTCACAGCGCGATTGATCGAGTGTTCATTGAACAGAGCAACCTTAGCTGCCCGGAACATAGATCTGGTCGAAGATACCACCGTCATTGAAATGTTTGGCCTGAGTATCCCGCCATGTGCCGAACACATCTTTCAACGTGAACAGTTCAAGCGCCGGGAACTGATCCTTGAATTTTTCCTCCACGCTGTCCAGCGTTGGGCGGTAATAATTTTCAGCGGCAATCGTCTGTCCTTCTTCACTGTACAAATATTTCAGATAGGCATCCGCCACGTCGCGGCTTCCTTTTTTGTCTGCATTTTTGTCCACAATCGCAACGGGTGGTTCAGCCAAGATACTAACCGAAGGCACGACAATATCGAATTTGTCCGGACCCAGTTCTTTTACCGATAGGAAAGCTTCATTCTCCCAGGCAAGCAACACATCACCAATGCCACGTTCAACAAACGTCGTTGTAGATCCGCGAGCACCCGAATCCAGTACAGGCGCATGTTTGAACAATTCACCAACAAATGCCTTCGCTTTCCCTTCATCATTGTTGTTATGCTTCAGTGCATATCCCCAAGCCGCCAAATAGTTCCAACGCGCCCCACCGGACGTTTTGGGATTTGGGGTGATGACTTGGGTATCCCCTTTGATCAGATCATCCCAGTCCTTGATACCTTTGGGATTGCCTTTACGTACAAGGAATACAATCGTAGAGGTATATGGAGAGCTGTTATGCTCGTATTTGTCCTGCCAGCCTTCGTTAATCAAGCCTTTATCTTCAATCGCATCAATATCGTATCCCAATGCCAGTGTCACCACGTCTGCATCCAGTCCGTCAATAACAGAACGACTCTGTTTGCCAGATCCCCCATGGGACTGCTTGATGGTCACTTCTTGGCCTTTCTCTTTCAACCAATGCGCCGCAAACGCTTTGTTATATTGCTCATAGAGTTCCCGCGTGGGATCGTAGGAAACATTCAGCAGTTCGATGGCCTTGGCCCCTTCCTTGCCACCTTCCGTTCCCCCCGATGTTCCTGCTGCACTGGACCCGCCGCTATCCGACCCGCATGCTGCCAGTACCCCTGTTAACACCAGTGCCAGACCAACCAGAATACCCTTGTGAATTCTCTTTTTCATCAAAAACACTCCCCCGATATCAATCTGCATGACTACCTCAGGCCGGCTGAACAGGATCGAACGCCCCGTAAAAAAACAAGAAGACGGAGGAACCCCCGCGCACTTCTCCCCATAAAGTCATGCCGGCCTTGGGCCGTGTATGCTTTCATCCGGAAAGGATGCGCTGCGGTGTTCCTCCGTCTATACGGTGAGAACGTTATTCTGTTCAGGTTGCATGTTTTATTATTCCTACCTGTTTAGTAAGTTATATACGTATAATAAAGGCAGTCTATATACCTGTCAAACGTTTTTTCCGTTTTTTACCGTATTCCTTGGCTATTGGCAAAAAAAGAGGAACAACGAACCAGCGTCCGTTGTTCCCTTCAGCGAATCCCATGCTTCGCTGGCTATTGTAAACATAAACAGAATTGGACGGCCACACCTTGTCCATTCCTCATCTGCCCGCATACCGGATATTGGGTACTGGTGGTGTGCTCATGCCTTCTCCCAGATAAAAACCGGTGTGTGGCGGTTGATTGTAGGCTACATTTTGCCAAGCGACGCCAAGACGGTACACTGGATCATGCATCAGCGTATAGATGCGTTTGTCCGTAACTGCTGTTGTAGTATAGATCCGCAACGCTGAGCTGTCATTCGTCCGCCATACCACTTCCTCTCTCCAGTCTCCAAACAGGTCGGCCTGCAGATTCGGCGTAGACTTGGTCCCGTTGTTGGAAGAAACGCCGGATGCGGTGAGCAGGTTCATCGTTGTGCTGTTGGTATAATTCCACTTGTCGATTCGGTTGCTGTCCAGCAGTTCACGGAGCAGGTCGCCATCCCACCAGATCCCAAAATTCGTGGAGGAAGGCAGGGTTGTCCCGAGTTTCTGCCCTTTGGCTGTGTACAGACTGCCGTCTGCCCATACTTCGGCACCTTTATATCTTGGATCGATATCTGCCGCCATGCCACGTCCAATATCCTTCGTTGTTTTAACTCCCCAGATTAACTGACCTGTACCTGCATCACGGAATTCCACTCCGGCATTGGATGGCGTCTCATGAACCTGAAATACCTCAAGTCCAGGACGGTCCGGGTCGAGATCACTCAGATGCATGGCATCGCCATGATGAAGTCCTGTTGTGTACAATCCTTTGCCGTTGTCATCCACTGCCATGGCACCATAAACGATCTCGTCTTTCCCATCTCCGTCTACGTCCGCCACACTCAGATTATGATTACCCTGCCCGGCATAACCCGAGTTACCGGAGGTATTGGAATCAAATGTCCACTGCTTGGTCAGCTGTCCATTCCGCCAGTTATAGGCCACGAGCACACTGCGCGTATAATACCCGCGAGCCATGACCAGACTTGGGCGCTCGCCATCGAGATAGGCAATGGCCGCAAGGAATCGGTCCACCCGATTGCCGTAGTTATCCCCCCAACTGGATACATTGCCACGCGCCGATTCGTAGTTCACCGTGGAGAGCGCTTTGCCAGTCTGTCCATTGAAGACCGTCAGGAATTCGGGACCAGACAACACATAACCGCTGGAATTGCGGTAATCCTTGCTGGCATCCCCGATGACCACACCAGTACCATCCTTGGTGCCATCGGCTGTTTTCATCGCAACTTCGGCTTTGCCGTCACCGTCGAGATCATACACCATGAACTGAGTGTAGTGAGCACCGGCACGGATATTTTTGCCCAGACTAATTCGCCAGAGGTGTGTTCCGTTTAATTTGTAGGCATCGATAAACACTTCCCCGGTATAACCGCTCTGAGAGTTATCCTTGGAGTTGGAAGGGTCCCACTTCACAATCAATTCATACTCACCATCACCATCCAGATCACCTGCACTGGCATCGTTGGCACTGTAAGTGTAGGCTACTCCATCGGGCGTTGTCCCACCAGCGGGTACACTGAGCGGTACAGATAGATAGTTATTGCCCCATACGCTTGCTACTGCTGAAGCAGCTTGCTCCGTTCCACTGACGACAGCGCGAACCGTATATTTGGAACTGCTCGTCCCGCTTGCATCCTGAAGGTTGGTGCTATTTGTTATGGGCGATGCGTTCACCTTGGTTCCATCCCGATAGACGTTGAACGATACATTCGATCCTTCCGTTCCCAGAAGCCGCCAACTGACAAACACACCTGTCCCGGTCTTCACAGCCACCACGCCGCGATCGAGATATTCCATCTGTCTTGCACCCGCTGCATGTGTTACTTGCGTGTTGCCAAAGCCAAGCGAAGTGACCAGTAACGCGGAACTCAGCAGGGATACTCCGGCTGTACGTAATGCGCGCTTCCACAATGATGATCGATTTCCCATAAACAATTGCCTCCCCAATTGTAGTGGTAAGCCCGCTGCCCTTGTAGCGCCATCTTATATGTAAGCGCTTTAATATATTCATTTTAAATTAAACATATAATTCCATCTATAGGTCTAATTTAGTAATTAAATGGTTCATACTTAAAAAAGCCGAAGGATTTCTCCTTCGACTTCGTACTTTTTTGAATGAATTCATAAATTTACACTCCGCCTGCTCCGTGGCCCATTAAGGCATGAATGATTGGACAGATTGTAACTGTAACACTAAAAATGGTTAGCAACAAAGACGTTTTTTTTCGCATTGAGCCGTTGCACCTCACTTGATAAAGATTTGAACTTCTGTTTTGCTTCTGAATCAGCTTGATCTCTGTACTGCTCAAATAATGTCATACATGTAATAATATTTCGATCACTATTTATTTTAACTGACATTTGCAATCCTTCAAGAATAAGATTCATTGCATCATTACGATTTCTCTTAAGTTGGTACATCCCTAGATCACTTAAAAACCGCGCATAACTTTCATTAATAATACGTTTATTATAATCTCCAAACTCAGTCTTGTAGGTACGTAAAGGCGTATGTTCGGAGAAGCGATCCAAAATGTCATCAATGTTCCAGTCAAACCGATTGGCTGCCTGTATCATGTAACGTAAAGCTAAAAAAATCTCATCAGGATACTTCGAGATGTAGTCGGCGTATTCGTGAACAATCTCCCTTTCTCCGGATAACATTCGGTAGAGATAGGCATTAGCTGTTGCCCATTCCCCAAATTGTTGCTGTATGCGCTCTGATTCTTCATCCTGTTCCTGTAACCAGTCCTGTCCGTATGCATACAACGATACAAACTCCAAAGCTTTGTTATAATCTCCATACTCCTCATAAACTGTGGATCGAATCAACCAAGCATATAAAATATAAGTATAGAGTGGGCGTTCGGTGTGATTCTCATGGTAGTGCTCCCTTCGTTTAGAAAGGTGTTTAGACTCATAGAAAATCTTCGCTAATTTGTACATCTCTTGCGCTAAACCATCTACTTTATCCCATTTATGAACTGCCATAAACACATGAATCAAATGTTTCAGCGCGTCCAGTTGGTATCCCTCATCCAGCCGGTCAACATAAGGCTCGAACAAGATAGCTGTCCTTAGATTTTCCTCCAGGTTCTCTCCTTGTCCAATTAGAAACAATCGATATTGACACATCGCAAGCCGTTCGGAATGCTGATATTTCTCAACCTCACTCACACTCTTATATAACAATGCCGCCGCAGACTGCTGATTTTGTTCAAATAATTGTTCAGCCATCTCAAATAGTTCTGTCGCATAATCCAGGTCGTCCAGTAGCCGATAAAGAATCTGTTCAATGCAGTCCAGCCGATTCAACTCCGCACTTCGGAGAATAAACGGTCTGATCCGCCGCATGGATACGGAATAAGCAAAACATTCTTCCACATAGTCGGCAAAAAAATGATCCGCTGCCACGCCCATTCCTGATGATATCGCAATCAACTGACTCACAGATATGGGACGATTCCCATGTAAAATACGACTGATTGTGCCTGTATTAATGCCCGATACTTCCGAGAATCGGGAGAGCGTCATGCTGTTCTTATCGATAAACTGGGTTAATTGCTCCCGAATTGAATTTGCAGGTTCCAAGGAAAGCACCACCCTTCGTGCAACATCCAGATTTTAGGTTTAATCACTATATATTCTGATCATAATGAACGTTCGAACAATGGTCAATAAAAAAATGTGATAATTGCCACTATTTTCAAGTTAATCGCATAAAAGACTAAAAAAAGCTGTAAAACCATGTGTTTCTCCATGATTTCACAGCTTATAGACCACTTTTTAGATGTAATATTCCACGTTCACTTCACCGTATTACAACTTTTATACCACAGGAGCAATACATACCGGACGAGGCAGTTCCAGCTTGAATCCATTATGTGTCAGACGTCCGTCTTCTTCGCTGATCTGAAAACCTACGAGGTTATTGCTGTCCTGATTCGCCACGACTAGAACTCCACCTGGCAAAATATTAAAGTTACGCGGTGTCTGCCCAATCGTGGACGTCCACTCTACGGCTTCCAACTCACCGCTCTCCTGGTCAATATGATAGAGTACGATGCTGTCATCTCCCCGATTGGATGCATACAGGAAACGTCCACATGGAGATACACGGATGTCCGCAGCGGTACCCTCTCCTTTATGCCCTTCTGGAAGTGTGGAGATGTGCTGCACCGTAGTGAATTCCCCTCTGCGCTCATCGTATAGGAATGCCGTAACCGTGTTGTCCAATTCATTGACCACATAAGCCCACTTCGAGTTGGGATGGAACACCAGATGCCTTGGCCCTGCGCCTGGTGGCTGATCCATCTCACGATGGGTAACCAGACGTCCCTCTTCCAACCGATACACAATGATCTGATCCAGACCGAGGTCACATACGACAGCATACTGTCCGGACGGATCTGGTTGAATGGAGTGTGCATGCGGCCCTTCCTGGCGTTCTTCGTTGATTCCACTTCCCGTGTGCTCCACCCATGCACTCATCTCACCAAGCGTCCCCTGATCGCCAACCGGGAATACATTCACACTGCCGCTGCTATAGTTGGATGAGAACACCCACTGACCATCCGTGGAGACAGACACATAACATGGAGAAGCCCCTCTGGTCTGTTTTCGATCCATCAGGTGCAGCTCACTCGTTGCCGCATCTCTCCGATAGACCAACACTTCTCCCTCGTCCGTCTCACTCGCCACATACAGACAGTTGCTATCCGGGCATAGCGCCAGATAAGACGGATTATTCACGCCATCCATCTGATTGACGATTCGCATCTCTCCTGTATCCGCATTCAACGCACATAGAAATATTCCGGGTTCATCCGCTGACGCATACGTACCTGTATAGAAAAGTGTTTCCTGAGTTGTAACTGGTTCCATATCTCAATCTCTCCCTTATCCTATATATTCACTATTCTGATTCTTCCCACTGGTATGTACTTACCCAATTCACGGGCAACTGCTTCACTTCCTGTAACGTGGCTTTCTAAATCGAGAACACCTCCGGTGAGCGCTCTCATATCTGGCATTGACTCCCTGATCGCCTCTCACCATAATACAAAGTATGAGACCTAACAACAGACCACCCCTACAGCGTAAATCTGACGGATTTCGTATGCAAAAACTCATGGTGCTTCCGGACTCCCTGCTGCAAGAAACCGCAGCTTATCCGGTCACGTCCGGCTTATATGTTACCGATATCGGTTACTTTCACGAAGCGGAGCATCATTACCGTGATCGTCCCGATGGTTGTGAATCACACATTCTGATGTACTGTGTCCAAGGCACAGGCTGGTATACGATGGATGGCAGCAAGACTTATGATGTCAGCCCGGGAAACCTCGTTATATTACCTGCACATGTCCCTCATGTGTACGGAGCCAACGCAGCTGAACCATGGAGCATCTTCTGGATTCATCTGCGCGGGGAACACGCTTTATCCTACATAGAACCCTTGTTAACTCATCATATTACTACCATGCCACCGGCCAAGGCACAAAAATGGCTTGAGCTTTTTCATGAATGTTACGGCGCGTTAGAGACGGGTTACTCCATGCAGACGATGACGTATGTCTCCCAAATTATCGGTTATATGCTGGGCATGCTCGCTTATGGACCGGAGACGACAGGGACAGATGGTGGGATCGTGAGCAGCAAACGTGCGGCTGAACAATCCGTTCAATATATGCTGGAGCACCTGGAGAACGGAATCACCCTCAAGGAACTGGCGGCACATGCCCGGCTGTCTGTCCCTCATTACTCACAGTTGTTCAAGCAAGCGACCGGGCATTCGCCTATCGATTATTTCCTGCGGCTCAAGATCCAGCATTCCTGCCGCTATCTCGATTTTACCGATTGGACCGTGAAGCAGATCAGTTCCGAGCTTGGATTCAAAGACCCGTACTACTTCTCCCGTCTGTTCAGCAAAATGATGGGACGTTCACCCACAGATTATCGAAATAAATCCAAAGGTTAGAGGCAGTGCCTTCACTTAGCCCTTTCTAAATGATATGAATTCAGTTGGAAAATTGCAGCAACCTTTTGAACAGAAGGGTCGTCTATAGGAGCAAATAACTTTTATATAAAGGGATCATCCCTGGAAAAGTGAGGCGAACCTATCATGAAAAAAAATATACTTGCTACATTAACTGCAGGAGCTCTGCTCACGCTGTCTCTAAGTGCAGGCCCGATCAGCGCTGCGCAGGTCCAATTCACGGATATTCAAGGTATCGCAGGAGCAGACAAAATCGAATCTCTCCATAAGGATGGATTCATCAAAGGTGTGAGCGACAGCTTGTTCAAACCCGAACTGGAATTAAATACAGCTCAGGGCATTCAACTGATTGCGGACGGACTGAATCTGAACCTGGACACGATTCGTTTTATCAAGCAGCCGCTACCAAGTGACCACTTCTCTCAAGTAAAAGATGGCGTATGGTACAGTGATGCATTTATCCGCGCACAATATAATGGTATTCAGATGTCACAGGATATCGATCCGTCCAAACCGCTTACTCGTGAACAATTCACTCTGTTCCTGATGCAAGGCATCGAGGCCAAAGGCGGTCTGCCGATGATTAATATCAAACCTGTGGACATTACCGACGAACAGCAACTTACTCCAGAGTATCAAGGTGCCATTCAACGTTCACTCGTTCTCAAAATCAATGAACTGGATGCCGACGGAAACTTTAATCCCAAACAAACGATTACTCGTGCCGAAGCAGCAGTGATGATGTATAACGCAATCGAGTACATGGAATCGTTCCATGCACCACAAATCCCGGAAACACCTGAGAAGTAATCTTTTCATGGTGGAAGTAAGAACTCAATTGAATGGTGAATCCGCTCGATTGGAGTCATCGTTAGTGGACTTTTCCATACAACCTCCATATGCCAAACAGCCGCACCTTCCCTCAACAGGAAAGTGCGGCTGTTTGAATTATACTTATATCACTGATGCAAAATCATCAGATTTAACTTTCTAACTTAGAAAGAACCTTTAACAACAACCTCAGACAACGGCAAACGTCCTGACGGGCGAGCTGGCTGTGCAGCTTTACCTACAGTAATCAACAACGTTGGCACAAATCGTGCAGGAATGTTGAATGTTTCGATCAGTTTTTGTGGATTATATCCACCGATTGGACATGTATCGTAACCCAGGGAGCGTGCAGCAAGCATAATATTTTGGGAAGCAAAAGATGCATTGCGGATCGCTTCATCGCGAGCGATTTGCGGACTTTGGTAAGCACCGTTGATCTGTCCAACCAATGCGTCACGAACCTCAGCAGTCAGTGCGCCTGCTTCAACAGCTTGATCGTAGATTACGGTGTTACGGTTTGCTTCCAAATCTCCAAGAACAGCAATCGTAACTGAACTTTCCACGATCTGACTTTGACCATAAGCAACTGGCAGCAATTTCGCTTTGTCTGCTTCGGATTCAATTACGAGGAATCTCCAGTGTTGCAGGTTCCATGAAGATGGTGCTTCCGCAGCTGCTGTCAGAATCGCATTGAGATCAGCTTCAGGCAATTCAAACCCTTTTTCGTACTTTTTGACAGCATGGCGTTCGCTAATAACGCGAAGTGTTTCATTTTTTTCAATGCCTGACATGTGTTCCACTCCCCAGAATCTAAATTGTTTATACTTCTTTACTTTCGCAAGGTGATCTTGAATTATACTCTATCAAGGATTTGCCTTCCGAAAATAACATCAGCGCAGACGATCTCTCCCCATCTGTGTTCACGTTATGCCCGGAATCGCCTGAGAACATCAATGGATCTTTCACCGGAGCACACGCCAATACCATAACTTGTCCACCACGCCTGACTAAACCAAAGCCATGTCATGAAGGAGCATTCGTTGTGGACTCCGTCAGGACTTCTCCTTTGCAGGCAATCCATTCAGCGACAAGGTTATCCCTTCCCCATGACCTATGCGCTCTTTCACATCTTGAATAGATATACGGTCAAAATAAGCGCTGAGCGCCTCTTCGCCTCCGTTATAGATGTTCCCCATCACATCCTGCATATTGGAAGATACCACGCACGATGAACCGGACTCCCCTGAGCACCAGTTGGGACCGAGTGAACCACCAGCTACCAGTCTGTACAATTCTCCCAGCTTGATCTCTTCACTTGGACGGCTAAGCAAGTACCCACCATGAGCACCTTCCTTGGTCGTCAGGTAACCATGCTTGCGCAGAACACTAAGTACCTTACGGACTCTGGCCGGGTGTGTACCCACACTCTGGGACAAATCTTCACTATTGGCCATACACTCATCTCTCATCGACAGAAAAACAAGACAATGCACCGCTATGGTAAATTCGCTGTTCATAACTTACTCCTTCCCGGCTTACAACACCGATGAACTCCAACCCAAGGTAAGTATAACTGTCATTATATGAATAACAGTTATGTTTGTCAACTTTCACCCAGCATGGAGATCAAACGTGATTTTTCCTGATATACCAATACTTACAGCTCATCAACATAATTAAGCTAGGATTAACATCCCGTCTTCATTTTAATCCAAAAAGAACAAAAAAGTGAGCCTTCCGCTACGCGAAGGGCTCCAATAAGATAGACATATGAAAGGGCTTACGTGATTATTATAATCGGTAATCTTCAATTTGAAAACGCTTTTTTTGTAAAGTGCATCATTATTTTAAATTTTTTTTATTTAAATAAAATGAACAACAGGTATTGCTAAAACTAATCCCATTAGTTATTATACTAATACCATTAGTTTTAAGGAGGGTTTAACGATGCGTATTACCCGAGAATTTGATGTCGTTCAAGTTACATTTTTTCCAAGACTCTTCCCTGTGAACGTATACCTGGTTGAAGAGGAAGATGGATTAACCCTGATTGATGCCGGAATACCATTCAGTCTTAAGGGGATTTTGGCAACTGCCCAGTCCCTTGGGAAGCCCATTACCAAGATCATTCTGACTCACGCGCATAGCGACCATATTGGTGCATTGGATCATCTCACAGAAGCACTGCCTCAAGCCGAGGTCTTCATCTCCAGACGAGATGCCCGACTATTGGCGGGTGATACTTCCCTTCTTCCCGGTGAGCCTCAAACCCCGGTACGCGGCGGCGTGCCCAAGCCCAAAGCGGTGCGCACCCAGCCAAACCACTTGCTGGATGACGGTGACCAGATTGGTTCACTGGTCGCCATAGCCTCACCAGGACATACGCCGGGGCATATGTCCTTCATGGATACGCGCAGCCGCGTGCTCATCGCTGGCGACGCGTACCAGCTGCAAGGCGGCCTTGCCGTATCCGGCCGCGTGCGCCCGCTCTTCCCGTTCCCCGCGCTGGCGACGTGGAACCGCGAAGCGGCTTTGGCCAGCGCGAAGCGCCTGGCGGAGCTGGAACCGTCCGTGCTGGCTGTAGGCCACGGACGGATGCTACGCCAGCCCGCGGCCGCCATGCGCGTGGCAACCGCTGATGCTCAGCAGCGGTTTGATCTTGCCGGGGGGCAACTATGAGCCCCCGGCAAGGGCTGGATCGCGGCGCTCTGCTCAGCGCCGCGGCCCAGCTTGCTGACAGCGACGGCTTTCAGGCGCTGACACTGGCCGCGTTGGCACAGCGGCTGGATGTGCGCTCGCCATCGCTCTACAACCACATCAGCGGACTTCCCGGGCTTCGCCAGGAAATGGCGCTGATGTCCGTACAACAGCTCAGCCGCGCATTAACCGCGGCTACCGCTGACCGCACAGGCGACGATGCCATTCAGGCCATCGCTGCGGCATACATTGGCTTCGTCCGCGAGCACCCCGGGCTGTACGAAGCCTCATTTCATGCCCCTGATCGCGAAGAGCCACAGCTCGCCGCGGCCAGCACAGCCACGCTGGAGTTGCTGCTGCACAGCTTGCAACCCTACCCACTAACCGAAGCGGAAGCATTACACGCCGTTCGTGGTTTGCGCAGCCTCTGCCATGGATTTGCCTCCATTGAGGCACAAGGCGGCTTCGGCATGAACTTTGATCCGGACGAAAGTCTGCGTCTAACCGTATCCGCCTTCCTGCACGGACTCCGGCATCTTCACCAGGACTAGTATGGCACGTATTGCATCGTGAAAAGGACTGCAGAGGATCTGCAGTCCTTTTTACGTTACCCTTCCATACATTGCTCACTGACTAACTGAAATCTAACGAACTCCACACGTCCTATTTCGCAGAAAACTGGCAGCGGGACAGGAATAATGAGTATATTCCGTCATTTAACGTGTCTGTGATTCGTTATATTTACCAACCTACCAAATTAGGCCAAATAAGAGGTGCTGAGTTCGTTAGAATTTGCTACGTACAGTGCTTCAGATCACCTTGTCATAGACACTCGTCCACTCATCATAGCGGCACACGTCCAGACACACATTGTGTTATGGACTCTAAATACGGAGTGTTCATGCTCCAAATTGCATTGATTATGCGGGTACCCTGTCTCTCAACCACACTTTTGCCGCTCACAACGACGCACTTCTCTATTATGTACATCTCCCGTTCCTCTCGAAAGGTGGAATGGACTTTGGCTTCCCTCTTTCCATCGAAAGGTTCTCGATAGCCTATCTATGGCCATTGCTGCCGTCCATCCTGCACTTCATTTAAAATATGCTTCATCACGGGCACGTACACCTTCCAGTAGAACATGTCCGGAATATCTTTCTGATCGGGCGTAAGCTTGGACCGGACGACCTCCCATCCTTTGATTCGGCGCCAGAAAGAATAATGCTTCATCTCTCCGAAGGACCCTGCCATGTAATAGGACCGATTATAGTCGTCATATCGGACAAGTGCAGCAAATTCCGCGGGAATTCCTGCACCCACCAGCTTCTGCTCGCCTTCCTTCGTCAAATCCGTCTTATACCAAGCCAATATGGAATCCTGCTGTTGCGGCAAAATGATATCGAACCAGCCATTGTAATGTATATCCTGGGTTATACCGCTCCAATCCCTGCCCTCCTGTGTGAAAGCAACTTGTACATTTCCTGTCTTCACATCCGGACCTTTCTCCAGTACCATGACTTGTCCATCCATATGTATCAGCAGCATACCCGCTCCGGAATATGACCATTTCTTCTTCTCCCGCTGCTCATAATTCGCCCGAACCCACCGGGGGACTTCTTCTATACTTTGCAGATTAGATACCGATTTACCTTGCCATCCAGTGCTGTTCACTCCCAAGATGGGATACAGCTGCTCCTTGGTCATCTTCGAAGCCGTATTCGCCAATGCACTGTATTCGGCGACAATCGTTACCCCTTTATACGCAGCCTCGCGAATCTTCTGCGCATCATATATCGTTAATCCTTCATATATTCCGCCTTGTTTCCGTTCATTCTTGTGTGCAGACAGACTGCTCCGATTTGCCGTCAGATAGATCAGATCCGTGTCTGTCACCTCATCAGGCAGAAGTTGTTTCATTCGTGGAAGCCCGTCCTGAAGATCATAGCCGTAATAATCCTCTTCATACGAGTAGTATTCCCCTGTGTGCTGTACAATTTTCTGTTGATTCAAAAGCCAGACCAACCCCTTGTGCCCCTGATAGGACAAGTCCGGTCTGCTCTTGTCAATAATCATGATGTTCAGTGGAACAGGGGCCTGGGATTGCCACATAATCCAGGGGACAACCAGCACCACCGATACCACTGTAAAACAAGCCAGCGTCCACATCGTGGCTGGCCTGTAACTTTTTTTCATGAAGCGTCTTCCTCCTTGCTCTGTTCCAAGGTATTACCAGGATTGCCGATAGATTACCCCAATCCATTCCTGATCTCCTTCTCCTTTTCCTTCCTCAATCCCATAGCCTGCAAAATGCCAAACATACGGAATATATTGTTCAGCGGTCTGAACCAGAACGTCTCCGAACAAGCATACAATAACAGACGCGTCACTGCTCTGGACGTGTACGCTTTGCGTGAACACCATACTTCGAACATTACCATACCTGCGGACAACAGTGAACCATAGAGCGTCAGCAGCAGAACGAGAATGATGCATAGGTTGATATCCACCAACTGTAGCCCTATGCCTGCAATGAACAGCAAAATCGCTCCCAGTTCCATCACAGGCCCCAACAATTCGATCAGAATAAAATACGGGATGGATACCATCCCCATCCAGCCATAGGCCGGATTGAAGATCATGCTCCGCTGAGTCCATAGACTGCTTGCAAGCTGCATGTGCCAACCGATACGCTGTCTGCACAGTTGACGCCATGTACCGGGTACTTCTACCCTGCAGATCGGATCGGGAATATATATAATACGGCCACGTTCCTTGATCTGCTTCATATGTTTCTGTAACCGCATCACCAGTTCCATGTGAGCGACCTGGTCGTCGCGCTTGTAACCCCCAACTTCCAACACCCGGTTCTTTTTGAATACACCGAATACTTGGGCCGTAAATAAAAGCACATTAATATTGTAACGAACAAGTCCCACACCACCAATCAAAAAAGCACGCACGTATTCAATGGTCTGCATTACATGCAACGTACTGTCCGTAAGTCTTGTGCTGTTTTCCGTTAAATCTGTATGAGCCGTATTTCTGGGGACCATAAGATCTACTCGTCCACTACAAGCAACAACCTCTTCTCCTGGTAGAGCATCCATAACGGGTTTCATAATCTTCACCAATGCATCCCGTTCCAGAAATGTCCGGGGTCCAACAGAGGCGATATAAGGATATTGCGAGATATTTAGACCTGCATTCAAGGAGTCCATTCGTCCTCCATACGCCTTATCGATCACAATCAGACGATGATGCAGCCTGGATTGGTAGACACATTTAATCTGAGCCGTCTCCTGGACGAGTCCCGAGTAATGAACTTTACTCCGAATGGGCATCAGATCATAGGTTGCCATTAACCGCGGCATTGTTGCATCCTCTGATCCATCATTAATGATAATAACTTCATAACGTGCATATTGAATATCCAATAGACAGTTAATTCGCTGTACGATCGTATCCTCGCTATTACGCATCGGGACAAGCAGAGATACCGCCGGAGCCAATTCTTCATCCAACATCTCATGATATTGCAGCGGGTCCAGATCCCTTCTCAGGATCAATGTACGAGCGGCAGCAACCACCAGAACACTGCACATCACAATCGCTAACACCAGATAGATAAATATACCCTCGTAACATGCTAAAACAAAACTCCGCAGCATCTCAATCCATCTTTCGTCCATACTGCATCCTTTCCAGCGTTTCTTCCGCTATCTGCCTTGCATATCTATCCGGATGGTTTACAGCCGTATCCCGAAGTTCGTCAAGTCCCTGCTCGTACCGGGCAAGGGAATTCGCAGCTTCCTGTCGGATCTGAAAAGAAGGATCACCCATCATTACCTTCAGTCTAGGAATAAAAGCATCCGCATGAACAGTACCCATAAGCTGGGTCACTGTTAGTCTTTCAGTGCGTTGCCTCTCCTCACCAGATTCGTTCCATACCAGCAATAGCCCCTTCAGCAAATCTTCACGACCTCTGCCCACTTGAGCCAATGCCTGATACGCATTGGTACGCAGCAATGCATCCTCTCCAAGAATGAGCTTCTCCAGTAGAACAACAGCACCCTCCGTCTGGTCATCCCGAATACGAATGGCTTGGACGATATTACACTGGACTTGATAAGATACATCCTTGAAATGATCCTTCAGACGTGTCCAGGATGAATCGGTAAGCAACAGCAGAATCTGCAGAACCTGCGAATCGGACCATACATATTGCTCACGCAACAATTCCTTAACGATTCTGAAATAACCGGTTCTGGCATATATGCGTAAAATGATGAAACGTTCAAGCGGCGTACAGGAAGTAACCCGCAGCATATCCTCTAACCTGGGCAGAAGCTCCACCATATGAAACTGTTCAATATATAACAACGTGTTAACCCGTTCACTCCACTTTCCCGTCTTCAAAACCAATCGGTATGAGCTTCCAAAGACTTGCCAAGATAACAGACGAATTCGCAAAATCTCATGCTCTGCGGGACCTTGAGCGAGCCGTTGCAATAACAATTGCTGCAAAACGATCTGTTGATCTCCACTCATATTCAATAAGTTTACGCCAATTTCTCCCTCGTTCAGGTACCGCTGTAGAAATGAACCTTCTGCAAGTAATTCATGCATCAGTGCCGTCTTAACCTTTTCCCTGCGCCTACTGCTATATTTTATCCATAAGATGTAACCGTAGATAACCAGCAAAAAAGCTAGTACACTTGCACATACAAGGCTGACCACATGTACTAACCAATCTGTATTACCCACAAGCCACCCTCTATGATGTGAGCCGATAAGTATGATATACATCCATTGTTGTCCAATCATTGCATGATTTCCCCTTAATCGAATAAACAGCCTTACAACGGGCACAATAATACAAAATTTTCAAATACACCCTGTGAATACATATCGGGTATATGATACACTAAGCTTTCTATCGGCTTTCTGCGTTTGTGATATAATAGGAACTGAAAATTCCGGCAATTCGTACTGGGTTCGGGATCACCGGATAACATATTATTCCAGAAAGAGGGAGTTCTACGTGGCTCAAATCAGTCCGTACTACCTGCAAATCGGAGCAACCGTGGGCATGCTTGTCATGGCACTGCTTGCCATCTTCATCCGCATGAAAGCCAGTCACAGACCGGTGACCATTCGTAAAATCCTTATTCCTCCGCTCGGCATGAGCACAGGATTTCTCATGTTTGTTGTACCGGAGACACATGTTCCTCTACTCTGGGCATTCATTGCGTTTCTGGTGGGCTGGTTCCTCTTCTCCTATCCCCTCATTCGCAGTACACGGTTTGAACGAGTAGGTGAAGAAATTTTTGCAACACGTTCTCGCAGCTTTGCTTTTATCTTGCTTGGATTGCTGGCCGTACGCCTGATCCTGCATGAAGTCATTCAGCGATATGTAAGTATTCCGCAAACAGGTGGATTGTTCTTCCTGCTGGCTTTTGGCATGATTGTACGCTGGCGTGTATATATGTACAAACACTACAAAGAAGTGCTGGTCGCCGAACACTAGTCACCCTACATAGACCACGCACAGATTTACAGATAAAAAAGACACGTTCTGCCGCACCCTTGGTGTGCAGAACGTGTCTTTTCGTTTTCAACCTAATTGTACATGTACATCGTTCGATATCTATTCCGGATCTGCAACCTTAACCAACTGCTTGCCCAGATTATCTCCAGAGAAGAGGCCCATAAAAGCTTCAGGCGTCTGTTCAAACCCGTCCACAATGTTTTCTTCATACTGGAGATGACCTTCCTTGATCCATTTCGCCAACTTGGCGCGGCCTTCCTTGAAGGATTTCGTATAGTCACCCAGCAGGAAACCTTTCATTAATGCTGTGTTTGTTAACAGCAACGTCTGTGGTCGCATCCCGATATCCGGCTTCTCCAGATTATAAGACGAGATCTGACCGCATAACGGAATACGTGCATTCCGATTGATGTGGCGCAAGACTGCATCCGAGATGTCCCCGCCCACATTGTCAAAGTAGACGTCTACACCATCTGGGCAAGCCCGTTCAATGGCCGCTGACATATCCTGCTCCTTCTTGTAGTTCAACACCACGTCGAAGCCCAGCTTTTCTTTCAAATAAGCGCATTTCTCATCAGAGCCTGCAATACCAACCACGCGTGCTCCCACAATCTTACCAATCTGACCTGCAATCATGCCTACCGCTCCGGCTGCTCCCGATACAACAACCGTTTCGCCGTCCTTCGGTTTGCCGATGTCCTCCATACCAAAATAAGCCGTCAGACCCGTCAGGCCCAGCGCACCCAGGTAAGCCGTGATTGGTGCTTCTTCGGTATCAATTAGCGAAAGATCGGCCGTGTTCACTGCGGCATATTGCTGCCAGCCCCACATACCGGATACGAGGTCACCTTTGCGCAGATTCGGTTCCGAAGATTCCACAACCTGTCCAATGGCCCCACCCTTAATCACTTCATTTAACGCGTAAGGTGCAGCATAGGATTTTGTATCTTTCATGCGGCCCCGCATGTATGGATCAACCGACAAATATAATGTACGTACCAGGACTTGCCCAGCTTCCGGTTCAGGAAGAGGTGCATCAATGAAGTTGAAGTTCTCTCTGGAAGGGGCACCTTCGGGACGAGAAGCAAGTACGATCTGTTTATTTAAAGACACCAAAATTACCTCCTTGTTGCCAAGTGGACGCAAGGTTAACCCTTGTCAGCTGAGATCACTTACCACTGGCTCTGTGTTATCACTTCTTAATAGTTTAAACCGAAACAGGCGGTTCACAAACGTGGGCCGCCTTGAAATATGCAAATATCGTCACATTGTAGCTGCTTTTGGCTATTATTGTGCTGTCAAAATCACTGGACCATCCGCCGTAATCGCAATCGTATGTTCATACTGGGCTGATAGACTTCCATCCATAGTACGAGCAGTCCATCCATCTGAATCCAGCTTACTTCGGAACGTACCAATATTCAGCATCGGTTCAATCGTAATAACCATGCCCTCCTTGAGACGCGGACCCCGATGAGGCGGACCGTAATGAGGGACTTGTGGTTCCTCATGCATCTTCTCACCAATACCGTGTCCAATAAACTCACGCACAACCGATAGGCCTTCACCTTCTGCATACACTTGAATCGCATTGGAGATATCTCCGATCCGGTTGCCCACCACGGCAAGTTCGATGCCTTTGTAAAGAGATTTTTTGGTTACATCCAGCAGATGTTGTGCTTCCGGAGTCACTTCACCTACGGCATATGACCAAGCCGAATCCGCCAGCCAGCCATTTAGATTAACCACCATGTCGATGGTAACGATATCTCCGTCTTTCAGTGCATATTTTCCCGGAAACCCGTGACAGATCACATCATTAACCGACGCACATGTCGCATATTGGTATCCGTTATATCCCTTTTGTTCCGGCGTAGCGCCATTTTTCTTCATAAAAGCTTCTGCAAACTGGTCGATCTCCTGTGTCGTAATGCCTGGACGAATCATCTTTGCAATTTCTCTATGGCATGCGGCGAGAATTTCTCCGGCTTTTTTCATATATTCAATCTGTTCTTTGGTCTTTAATGTAATCATAATAACTACTCCTGTCCGTTAAAATCTTATCCTGTCCTCTATTGTAACGCTAAACGCTCAAAATAAAAAATTCCGTGCAATCAGCAACATCCTATTATACGCCAAGCTCCTGTCCAATGAATACAATTATCCATGAAAAAATCGAAACCCCTCCATATCTGACCACGTATATGCTTAAAACAGTTGAAGTCGAAAGGGTGAAAGCTCATGTTCAAAAAGATTATCGGCAAACTTATCGATTCCAAATCCTCATCTCACCGCAAACGTCATAGCTCCTCCGACAGGCGCTCCTATAAACGTCACAGCAGTTCCTCAGGCAAGCGTTCCTACAAGCGCTATTCTTCTTCGGATGTGAAATACCGGGACAGTCGTAGTGGCTCCGGGTATTACAAAAGCAGGAAATATAGCTCCAGCTAAGCGACTCTCACGACTGCTTTTAAAGAGAGCAATGATTACACCGGCTTATTAGACGCTACAATAAATGAATATGTAATAAAGGGGTGTTCTGTTAGCCGTAAATACGGATAACAGAACACCCCTTTATTTTTTCTATATAGTAAAAAGGAAAAAGACCCCTATAGATATCATACGAAGAGGTCACGGATAACAAATATAGGTCCGCCTATAAAGCTTATTTCATTGTAATTTCAGCAACAACTTCTCAATCTCTGCCTGTAACTCTGTCGCCCCACCCTCATAACTTGGCCGGAGTCCAAGGAGTCGCTCCAGCATCTGGTGCAATTCCGGCGTAAGCTTCAGTTCCTCCTGCCAACTGGCGGGTTCACGGCCCTTCTCTGGCTCATAAGCCGAATACAGCATAAAGAGAAGAAAGTGGCCGATATCCTGCAGATCATGATCCGGTGTAGCTGGCTCATCTTCAGGCTCAGGGACTTCACGCATACGTCGCTTTAGCTCCGGCAACAACGGCTCCCCCAAGCGTCTCGCCAGGCCAAAATCAATCAGATGCACCGTCCCTTCACGTAAAATAACATTGGGAATCCGCACATCTCCATGAATATATCCCTGCTCATGTACATGAGCCACCGGAGCCAGCAGTTGACCTGCCAATTGCAGACATTCCCGCTCCGTATATCGAAGACCTTGCTCAAATATGCATTCTTCCAGCGTCTGTCCACGAATATACTCGGTAACGATATAACTTCGTCTCCCAGATGTGAACACATCCAATAGATCAGGGATCGCCGGATGATGCAGACGTCTCATCACGTCCGCCTCCCGCTCCAACAGGTGCGCAGAGAGTCTGCCCTTGCTAGGTTTGGACTCCTTCAACGCCACTTCCTTGCCGTTCTGGTCATCTGTACACAGGTATGTCAGCCCATAACTCCCCATACCCAGCAATTCCTGTATTGTATAACGCTCAACAATGGTCGTGCCTTCCCGCCGAGGACGATCCGTCCATAGTCCAAGCAATCTTTGCCAACTTCGTCGCAGCTCCACAGACCCTCCCACGCCAGCTTCCTGATCCACTCAGTCTTTATCTATACTGAGCAGTTCGTTGCCAGTCCCATGTTGTATGGAGCTTATTATATCAGGCCGATACTGTAAAATCACGATGAGCAAGAGCCTGTCATTCAAGCTTCCTTATGTTTCTTGGGCAGGAACCCAAACAACATACGCAGGGATACTCCTTTGGGTTTGCGTTTTCTTCCCTGGAAACTGCGCAGGTTGGTTACGAGTTCACGATCCCGCTCCTCTTCCAGCTTCTCGTTCATCCATAGACGCTGTTTTTCCATCTGTTCCTGAAGAGCCATATGTGTATCAGCCAGATGCTTAAGGGTCAGCTCCAGTTCATCGACCCGCTGTTGCAGCAACTGTACCCGATCATCCTGCTGTTGTTCTACAGCACCATAAGTCACCTCACTTACCAGTTGCCCCAGACCTTCATAGGATCTCAGATTACCCATTATTTCAGGCTCTTCAGTGAGTACAGATGACATGACTGTCGCTGCACATTCCGTCTCTGACAGACCTTCAATTCCCACCACCGGTACATCTACTTCTACTACAGCTACAGGTACTTCTGGAGCCAATACAGTCACCACAGCATCAGCCAGCGGTAGATTATGCTCTCGGAGTTCAGTCATCAGACGTTCAATGCACTCGATGTCGTCGGACTTGAATAGTCTGGATTTGTTGGCGGACCGTTCGAACCGGTATCCCTGTTCTTCCAGTGCCGCCGCATATTTACGAAGAGTACTGGCACCTATGCCCAGGCTCTTGGCCGTTTCCGTCGTTGCTCCTGCTTCTTCAATCATCATTAATTCCCTCCCGGAATGAAGTCTTTTGGGAATCAATTTCATAATACCTTTAGTGAGTTATGAAATTGATTCTTGAATAAAAACATTATGGCTTCAGCGTTCCTTTATGGAACCGTCATCGGATCGGGGCAACCTGTCTCATGGATCAAGTATGCTTATCTTTTGCTTGTCCGTATGTATTCGTCAACTTCTCGGCAGATCCCTTTGGCGGTTTTGTTCTGTTTCTGCGGATTAATAAGAAGTTTTGTCAGGTATATGATCTGCACAAATAATACCCAATCCGACAACGAGCATGAATGCTGTCATGTCGAATGACACAGGTGCAAACGCCGTCAAATCATATGATTAAGAATTATTCATGTCAATTTTGTTAACTCATTTACTCCAATACGCTCCCGCGATAGCGGATATCATTGCTGCACAGCTTTTCCATGTGTTATCTTATGTAACGTAGAAGTGGATTCCAGCATAAAATAAAGGACTATACTTAACATAGGACGCGTAATTGAAGAATAAATATCAATCTAAATGGGGGCTGAACGGCAGTGTTAGGCAAATCAGGCAAAGTAGCGGTGATCGGGGCGGGTCTTGTCGGTTCGAGTTGTGCGTATTCCATGATTAATCAATCAATTTGCAGGGAAATTATGATGGTGGACCGGACGTATGACCGTGCTGTAGCTCAGGCATTGGATTTTTCCCATTGTATGGACTTCACACATAACCGCACCAAGGTATATGCAGGCACGTACGCCGATTGTGGCAATATGGATGTGATTATCTTAACTGCCGGGGCGAATCCCAAGCCAGGACAGACACGGCTGGATATTCTGGAGGAAGCGGAATCGATTGCCAAAGACATCGTGGTCCCGATCATGAACAGTGGATTTAACGGGATTTTTGTCGTCGCTGCCAATCCGGTTGACATAGTAACTTATATGGTATGGAAGCTATCAGGTCTTCCGCGTGAGCATGTCATCGGCACAGGCACGTCCATTGATTCTTCACGACTCAAAACGCTGCTATCTGAAGTCTTCTCCATCGATCCACGCAGTGTGCATGGTTATGCTCTCGGGGAGCATGGAGAATCCCAGTTCGTAGCCTGGTCCCATGTGACCATCGGTGGCAAACCGATTATGCACATTATGGATCAGCACAAGGAGCGCTTCAAACATCTGGATCTAGACGATATTGCACGCAAAACGAAAGATGCGGGCTGGGAGATCTTCACTCGCAAAGGCTCTACCCAATTCGGGATCGGCAATGCTCTCGCACATATCACTCGTTCCATCCTCAATGACGAACACAAAATCATCGCCGTATCGGCCATTCTGGACGGAGAGTACGACCAGCACAACGTTTGCGTCGGTGTTCCTGCAATCATCGGTGGCAATGGTATTCAAGAGATTATCGAATTGAATCTGGATGCAACGGAACGTGAGAAATTCAATAATTCCTGTGAAATCCTATCAGGTAACATCAATCGTCTGACATTGGTATAAGCCACTCGTATACAACTCCACTTTGTATGCTTCGGCTCAACTTCAAAAGCCTGCCAACGCAAACATGCCAATAATACTCCATGCGAGGAGTCTTATTGGCATGTTTGCGTTTATTATTTTTCACAGCCAGATGAATCAACTTCATAATCCCTTCAGCTGCTTCAATCAAGGCTAGATAGAGATCAAAACGGTTCATTTCGTCTATATTTAGTTACATACAGAAATCTATTTTAATGAGTTATGAAATTGATTTGAGTAGTTGTTCAATTCGGTGCAAGTTGAGGTTCGTCCCTTGGCCCCCATTGCTGTAACACCCGCTTCAACTCACTTAGCATGACCGGTTTGCTAATAAAGTCACGCATTCCAATCTCCAGACATGCTTCCTTATCTTCACGTTTGGCATTGCCTGTAACTGCGATGATTGGAGGTATGCGATCCTGTGGAATTAGGCGGTGTAACAGGTCTGTCGCCTTCAATCCATCCATCACAGGCATATGAATATCCATCAGGACAATATCATAAGCATTCTGAGAGATGGCATCGATTGCTTCCACACCATTGGTACATACATCTGCGTGGTATCCGAGCTTCTCCAGATATTCTCGTAAAATCTTCCGGTTTACCGGATGATCCTCCGCCACCAGAATACGCATGGCGACCTTGTCACTCTGACGTGTGCGATCATGATGGAACTGACTTACTGTCTGTTCTGCTGAAGCATCTACACTCGCCGCAGGAACAGCAAACCGGAAGGTTGAGCCTTCCCCTTCTATACTCTCGACACTGATACTGCCTCCCATGATCTCCACGAGTCGCTTGGAGATGACCAGTCCCAGTCCGGTACCACCATACTTCCGGTTAATTACCGGATGCAGTTGAGAGAAGGACTGAAACAACTGATCCAGCTTGTCAGCCGGGATGCCAATTCCCGTATCTTGCACCGCAAAATCAAGAACGCTGTCTTCAGGCTTTCTGCCCTTAATAATATCCACGTTAACATCAATGCTTCCCTGATCTGTGAACTTGAGCGCATTGCCAACCAAGTTCACCAGAATCTGCCGGATACGTATGGCATCACCGACCATGAACTCAGGGATGCTTGGATTGAGACGATATCTGATCTCCAGATGTTTCTCATCTGCACGCGGTTTAAACAGTTCAGCAACCTGTTCCAGCATCTTGCGTAATGCGAATGGTTCATAAGCCAGTGCCATTTTCCCGGATTCCAGCTTACTGAAGTCCAAAATATCATTAAGGATGTTCAGCAAAGCATCGCCGCTGTCTCGAATAATCTCGGCATATTCACGCTGTTCTTCCGATAAATCGGTACCGATCAACAATTCTGTCATCCCCACGATCCCGTTCATCGGTGTCCGGATCTCATGGCTAACCATCGACAGAAATTCTGACTTGGCCTGAGCTGCCAGCTCAGCTGTTTCTTTGGCACGTACAATTTCGCGTTCGCCAGTTACATCATTGAACACAACCACCGCGCCCTGAATCTGTCCCTGTTCAATAATCGGCGTCACCTGATACTGCACCAGAAAGCTGCTGCCATCTTTACGCCAGAACACATCTTCCTTGATTGAACGTCTCTGTCCATCCAACACGGTCATGTGGATCGGACACTCTTCTTGTGGAAAATGACTTCCATCTGCACGGGTGTGATGAATGATGGGATGTGAGTTTTTGCCAATGAATTCTTTAGCCTCATAACCGAACATCGAAGCTGCTGCAGGATTCATAAACATGGTGATTCCATCCGCATCCAAACCATATATCCCTTCCGTAACCGTGTTGAGGATCAACTCATGTTGCTTGCTGAGCTCCTGAATCCGCTCCGTATATTCCTTTCGCTCGGTAATATCGGACACGATCCCATAGACGCCTACCATTTCCTTATCCACAATAATGGGCACATTTGTAACGGACACTTCAATCTTTCGACCTCTTGAATTGACAATTCGGGTCTCATAATATTGCGGTTCGCCTTGTTTCACCATTTCAAAATAATGTTTGCCGTTTTGTACTTCGCATTTATCCAGATTGGATAAAAAAGATTGGCCAATAAGCTTATTGCGCGGAATATCCAGCATTTGCACCAGTTTGCTGTTCACTGCGCTATATTTACCTTCCAGATTCAATGAATACACAGCTGACGGGTTATGTTCGAACAACGATCTGTATCGCTGACGGCTTTCCCGAAGACGTCTGTCCGCATCCTTATGCTGGGTAATATCCCTGCTGATGCTTACAATCTGGACACTCTTGCCACGCTCTCCAGCAACAGGTTTCGCCAATGTCTCCATCCAGATATAATGTCCCTTCTTGTGCAACACACGCATCTTGCAACCATTGCCGATCTTGGAAAGATCCATAGGGTCCGGATAATCTCCCGAATAACAATAATCCTTGAAGGACTTTCCTATGACTTCCTCCGGCTTATAACCCAGTAAGGTGTACACGGAAGGGGAAACGTATAATAACTCGCCATCCGTAGCACAAGTTGTAATCAGATCTTGTGCATGGTCAGCCAGCACCTGATATTTCTCTTGTGCCTCCTTAAGCTCACGTTGCACTTCCAGGATATCGGTAACATCTTTGGCAATGCCATAGATTCCTACAACTTCTTTTCCCTCCGTTATAGGCACATACGTGATCTCTGCCTGTTTCAGGGAACCATCTTTATGATAAAAAGTAATGGGATTACTGACTGAACGTCCAGCCAGTACCTCTTTAATATATTCTTTGCGTGAATTTTCACTGTCCGGAGGACAGATTTCACTCTGATTCATACGAATCAAGTCATCCAGTGTATACCCAGATATCCGCTCTACCGAGGGATTAGCATCAATATAGTTTCCATGGATGTCCATTACATAAATGGCATCCGGGTGGTTAAAAAACAGTGATTGGTAAGAACTTCCCTCAGAAATAATGCGCTTCAGGGTTTCCGTTTTATTAATATCCAAGGCTTACCCCTCTTTTCTCAGCCAATATCTTCATCTAACAGCAGGGATTAATTATCCCTTGCAAAAATGGGCCTACCCTCGAATAACCATGTAAGCCTGCCTAGAAACAGCTTTTTTTATTTTACCAGATTCTCGTCTCATTTTGCTTACAATCTATGATTCAATTCACATGATGTGTGAGGTAATACCTGGAATTTTGATATCACTTAGGAGCGTATTCAAGAAAAGACAAGTTATACAAGGATCAATGTTAGCCTCTGACAACCTTGAAGTTCAATCCAAGTCAGCTGAGATCACTTCAAATCCTTGAATAAGACTCCTCGGATTCGTTAGGGAGTTGAGAGGACGATTTCGGGAGTTGACCATTCATGACGGGTGGGTCAGATATTAGAAAAAATCCTCCTGAAGCATACATACAATAGAGCTTGCATGTATTGCTTAAAGAGGATTTTGATCTACGATAACCAAGTGTGTAACGGATTATTCAGATTTCTTTCTTCGCAAAATACATCATGCCGATTCCAATAAAAATAACAGCACTGCCTCCGACGACCGCCAGCATCGTCATCAGTGGCACGTTGTAGGCTCCGAAACCCGCGCCGTCCACGGGTGTCATCAGAATCATCGGTTGTGCCCACGGATAATACGGCCCATACGTCGCCGAGTTTACAATGAGAATATTCGGTATGGTCAGTGCAAAATTCAGTGCGAGTGGTGCGGCAAAGCTACTCCACACCAATGAAACGAACATCTGCAGGGCAGCCAAGGGTACACAGGCCAACAACCCAAGCAGTAGTTTGCCCACCAGGAATCCCCAGGGTATCTCCATCGTAATGCCATGGATCATGCCTGCCAGCAAAATGGATATCAGCAACAACACTTGTGTACCCGCCAGAAGCATGAGTACAATCGTCAGTTTGCCAGCATATACACCTGAACGTGTGAGCGGCAAAACCAGCATCTGCTTCCACCCTCCTCCCGCATGTTCGAAACGGCAGACAAAGGACGTAAACACGCCAGTCAGCATCGGCAAAAGGAGTAATCCGTGTAAGAAGACCATGATGCCCATCAGCACCTGCCAATTCCCCGATGGAGTGGACAACAGTCCGATGAGCAGTGCAATAAGTGGACTTAACAGAATCAGGAGCCATATGGGTGATTTGCCCATCTTCAACCGCTCAGCAGACAAAATTCGAAAATACGTTGTCGCAAAGCTCATATCAGGCCACATCCTTCCGGCTAAAATGCACCATACCCAACAACAGGATCAAGAGCCCCAGACCTGCCCCCATGCCTGCATACAGATATGGATTAGGTCCATTCCAAGCCATCTGTGCCCAAGCAAGTGGAAAATACGGTGAGATACTGAGCGCAAACATGCCTGTTATCGCGAGAACAATTCCCAGAGTGACGGGAAGCGCCTGATTTTTATTCACCATTGTGAGCCATAACTCCAACGACAACACGGGAAGCGCACCAGCTAAAGGCAACAGCCCCAGCTTAATGGCATGCGTCCAAGGGATCTCACTGGCATGGAATCCGAGGATCAGACCCAGACCAACAATTCCTGCGGTTAGCAGCAGGCAGGAGATCACCAGCAGCACACAAGCAAGCAGGAACTTGGCCAAATACACGGCTGGTCTGGGAATGGGCATCGCAAGCAACTGTTTCCACGATCCCTGTTCATGCTCGACATTAGCAATCATGGAGCTGAGAATGGTTGCTCCCAGCATCAGAGACAAGGGCACAAAGACAACCACATTGCCGAGCAATCCGCCCCACAGGTTATCTGCATACTGCTCTTTCAGATAGTCCAGCCGTAAGCCAAAATTAAGCGCCTGCATCGCTGTCAATCCAAGAGGGGCCAGAAAGATAAGAAACCAGATCCCTTTCCCCCGAATCTTGAGCCAGTCTGACGATAATGCACGCCCGGTCATATGGAAGCCCCCTCGCCAATGACACGCATGAACAGATCTTCCAGCGACTGACGCTGTTCCTCTACACGATACACATCATGATCCTGCTCAATTAATCGGCGCACAAGCAGTGCCACTGAACTGTTATCCATATAAGGGAACGTTAATGCAGAACCTTGTTGCTGACCAAATTGTCCCTGTTCTCTCGCCAGCTTCATAGCCTCTTCCGGCTCGGAAACCGTTAACCGGATAGAGCTACCCGTCTGACTATGCAGACTTGCGATGGTATCCTGAAGCACCATCTTGCCTTCACGGATAATACCAACACGACTTGCCATCTGTTCGACTTCACTCAGCAAGTGGCTGGAAACCAGAACGGTAATGCCATGTTCCAGAGGCATACGTTTGATCAGTTCCCGAATCTCCTGAATACCAGCCGGATCGAGCCCATTCGTTGGTTCGTCCAGAATCAGCAACTCCGGTTCACCCAACAAAGCGCTGGCAATACCCAGACGTTGCTTCATCCCAAGGGAGTACCCCTTCACCGAACGTTTGGCATCCTTGGTCAGATCTACAATGGACAGCACTTCAGCAATTCTTGATTTGGGTACATTGATGATGCGACGCAAAGTTTCCAGATTCTCTACTGCGTTCAGATGTCCGTAATAGGACGGGTATTCGACCAAGGAACCCACACGGCGCAAGATATCCATGCGATCCTTGCGGATATCCTTGTCGAAGAGACGGATCACGCCTTTGGTTGGTTTAATCAAGCCGAGAAGCATGCGAATCGTTGTTGTTTTGCCGGCACCGTTGGGACCGAGGAAGCCATAGATATCTCCCTTTTTAATATGGAGATCAAGTTCACGGACCGCTGCACGGTCCCGGTATGTTTTCCATAGATTAGCCGTTTGAATAATATTTTCACTCACTGTATGATCACCTCGGAACTATCGTAACCTTCCAAGGTTAAAGCCAAAGTAGTCTCTAGTTTAAGTTTAGTTTAAAAAAGCTATTTCAGCGGTTTGTTGTTTCCCTGTTTCCCCTTACCACTGTAGATATATGTCTGGACACCCGTCTCGGAACTGTCTACCCGCTTGCGCAGACCCATCTCACGAATCAACAGGTCTACAATGGATAAGCCTAAACCTGTGCCTTTTGTGTCGGAATTCGGTTGCATTCCCGGACCCCGATCCTGAATAATGATGGCCGTCTCACCCTGAATCTCCTGGGTTGATATGCCAATATATTTCCCGCTGGCAGCATGACGAATTACGTTCTGGAACAGATTATCGAGAATACGGCGCATGCCTTGTTCATCCATATGCCAGATTAATGGTTCCTCTGGCAGGTCAATATCAATCTCAAATTGCTCTTTCTCCCAGACCGGGTACCAGGCGGCCGCCGTTTCCCTGACGATCCGCAGTATATCTTTCTCTACCAGCTTCAGTGTATATTTCCCACTCGTGAGCAAATTGTAGGATAACATGTTGTCAATGAGCCCGCCGAGGTCCTCCATCTTTGCTTCCATGCGATGTAATGAACGGTCACCTTGCTCGCTCAGCTCTTCCTTGTGCAAAGCATGCATATGTCCACGAATCACCGTTAGCGGGGTACGCAGATCGTGAGAAAGCCCCGCAATGAGACGCTTGCGCAATTGTTCCTCCTCGCGTTCACGGTGACGGCTATCGGACAGTTGATGCACCATCTGATTGAAGGATTCCTCCAGTTGACCGATCTCGTCTGACCGGCGGATATCTACCGGAAGCGGGAGGCCTTCCTTGCCTGTGGTCATCATGGCCGTCTGCAAACGAATAAGTCGTTTGCGAATGCGTGCGAAGAAGAGAATCGACATAATGATGAAGATCAGAAAGATGAGGGTCATTACGATACCAAGATACAAGAGTTCCATCGGCCAGTTACTCTGATTCATTTGCAGAAGTGATCGCGGCACTTCAATGACCATGAAGCCCTGCCCCTTGTCCTTTTCACCTCCGCCGATGTATGTAACTACGGTTAGCGGATCGCGAAAGGATGCTTCTTTCATGAATTGCACCGTGTTGCTCACATTCCATATGGCCGGAATTCGAGTCTCTGCCGTTTGCCCGGTGTCCAGTGACCATCTCAATGTCGTGTCTGTCCTGCCATCCGGGGATGTGGATTTCTGAATGTTTACATCCTCACCACCGATAATGAAGAGGGTCTCACCGCTCGCATTCACACGATACATGGAAGACTTGGGATACGATGCATGTAATTGCTCCAAACGGGCCTTAACCTCCTCATCTGAAGCACCATTCAGGTTCTCTGCTTCACGCGACCAGAGGTTACTAATCCGAGTAACGTCACCATAGGGTGCCGCTTGATTCGTGTTCGTGTTATTCACTACGACAACATATAGGATGGATATAATCGGAAGAACGACGGGCACGAATAATACTGCCGCTAGAATCAGGATGATATATCTGGACATCAAGGACCGCCCGAAGCGTAGCTTGCGCCGCCCAGACTGCTTTTGACCCGCGCTTCGTTCTCCCTTCCGTTCTGACTTCATCGTCTTCCGTTCTCGGAACCGCCGGATCATGGCTTCTTCACGCGATATCCCACACCGCGGACTGTCTGAATAATTACCGGATTGGCCGGATCAAGTTCCAGCTTCTCACGTAGATGTCGAATATGTACCATCAAAGTCTTGTCTCCATCCAGATAGGGCTCGTTCCAGACGGCTTCATAGATCTGCTCTTTGGTTCGAATCATGCCCATATGTCGTAGCAGGTAGGCGAAGATGTGGAACTGTTTTCCCGATAAAACAATCTCATCCCCCGTCTCCTCATTGACGATGCGGTTATCCTTCTCATAGATGGAGAGATGATCCAGCTTCAGAGCTGTATCCGATGAGACCGCAGTTCCCGCCTTACGCAGTTGGACCTCAATCCGGGCAGCCAGTTCATCGGGGTGAAATGGTTTTGTTACATAGTCATCGGCAAAATCGAGACCATGCAACTTGTCGTCAATGGACGTTCTGGCCGAGAGCATGACAATGGGCACCGCGGGATGTTCTTTTTTCAGTCGCTGGCCCACCGTAAATCCATCCAGCCCGGGCAGCATGACATCCAGAATAATGAGTGAGCAACCGACAGCAGCCTCCGCTGCACCTTCACCACTGCCGAGCCATACCACCTCATAACCGCGCTCCTCCAGATCGGCTCTGACCCAAGTCGCAATTTCCGTATCATCTTCAATATATAACAGTTTGGTTTTCATTCGAATAGTCGTTTCCTTTCTGCCCCCATTGGGTTAATGATATATCTGAGCATCATCATAATAAAAGCTGTCTATAACAGATGGATTCATATCTTGTTGAAACCATATTGAATTCCTTTACGTTACCACACATTCTAATTATAGCTTATCCATTAACGTGGGGAATGTTATATCAATCAAATCTACCAAGTACATATTATACCTACACCTGACGGGAGGAAATTCATTATGCTGCTGGAAGCCATCTATCATCAACCGAAACGAAACTGGGCCTATGCCTATGACCAAGATACAATCCATCTGCGCCTGCGCGCCAAAAAGAATGATCTGACTGAGGTACATGCCCTGACCGGAGACAAATATACGTGGGATGCAACCAAAGCGCTGGTCCCCTTAACAAAGTTCACTTCTGACTCGATGTTCGATTACTTCGAGGGCGAGGTGAAACCTCCCTACCACCGACTGAAGTACTCTTTTTTGCTGAAAAACGGAGACGAACAGATCTGGATGACCGAGACGGACTTCCAGGAAGAAGAACCGGACGATCCGGGTCGTATGTTCCAGTTCCCTTATATTCATGCCGGAGCTGTATTCACACCCCCTGCATGGGTTAAGGATGCGGTGTTCTATCAGATTTTCCCTGAACGATTCGCGAACGGCAACCCGGATATTAGTCCGGAAAAGGTGGAACCGTGGGGCGGCGAGCCGACACCCTTCAATTTCTTCGGTGGTGACCTTCAGGGCGTGATCGACCATCTGGATTACATCAGTGATCTGGGCATTAATGCGATCTACTTCACCCCCATCTTTGAAGCTACCACCAATCACAAATACGATACTGAAGACTACCTGCGGGTAGATCGGCACTTTGGTGACGCAGATACCGTGAAACGACTGGTCGAGCTGTGCCATGCACGTGGAATTCGCGTATTGCTGGATGCTGTGTTCAACCATTCCGGGAAGACGTATGCGCCGTTTGTGGATGTACAGAAGAACGGAGAACAATCCAAATACAAGGACTGGTTCCATGTACACGAATACCCGCTGGACGTGAAGGACGGCATTCCTACGTATGAGACCTTCGGATTCGAAGCGCACATGCCAAAGCTGAATACAGAGAATGCCGAGGTTAAGGACTATCTGCTGAAGGTTGCCGAGTATTGGATCAAGGAAGTGGGCGCGGACGGATGGCGGCTGGATGTTGCAGACGAAGTGGATGATGCCTTCTGGCGTGATTTCCGCCGTGTGGTCAAAGCCGCTAATCCGGATGCCTACATTCTGGGCGAAGTATGGAACGAGTCTTCCTCCTGGCTGCAAGGCGACCAGTTCGATGCGTCCATGAACTATCCGTTTACCGATGCCGTAAATGCCTTCTTTGTGAAAAATACAATGCACGCCGAACAGTTCGCGAACTCCATCGGTCGACAATTATCCCGTTATCCGCTTCAGGCCAGCGAAGTGGCGTTTAACTTGCTGGACAGTCACGATACCCCGCGACTGCTCACGCTGTGTGAAGGAGACCAGCGCAAGATGAAGCTGGCTGCATTATTCCAGTTCAGTTACATGGGCGCGCCGTGCATCTATTACGGAGACGAGATTGGCATGGACGGCGAACATGATCCGGGCTGCCGTAAATGCATGGAATGGGATGAAGCGAAGCAGGACCGAGAACTGTTCGACTTTTATCAGAAACTGATCTCCCTGCGTCATGCTCATCCTGCCCTGCGTGCAGAAGGCACCGTTCGTTTCCTGCAGGCTCGTACCGATGGCAGCCAACTGGTATTTGAGCGGCAAAATGAGGAGGAACGCATTCTGGTTCTGTTCAATCGATCCGAAGAGACGGCTATTGTCGAACTGGAGGCCGGTGACGGGGAATGGACCGAGCTATTCGGTGGAAACCATCGTACCGCCAAGGAAGATGGCGTGCTCGCCATTGAACTGCCCGCATATGGATATGCCGTACTGAGTACGGCTGTGAGCCCGGACTAGAGTTATAATACACATACTTCTGAGCCATATCTAAGTAGCCTATCTTCGCTTCATCTGGCAGCATAAACAAGCGTCCTGCAGAACCCGGATTCAGGTTCGCGGACGCTTGTTTTGTATTCGCCGTTATACATCATAATGTCCCTGGTTATATCTCAGTGGTCCCGTTCAGCTTAAGCCTGAGGGTCCGTGTGCACTTGAGCATTATCCGTACCACTTGTAATTGTGTCAGAATCCGCTGGCTTCGACTCCTGCTCAGGCTCTGCACGCTTTGCCTTCGGTTTAGCCAGCTTTTGCATCATTTTACGGCCCGTTGGTGTCTGGGCCAGTCCGCCTTGGGCCGTCTCCCGGTGGCGGCTCGGCATCGCACTGCCTACTTCCAGCATAACGTCGATGACTTCATCTGACGGAATAGCACTACGCACTCCGGCCAGTGCCATGTCAGCCGCAGCCAGCGCCGTAACTGCACCCAGTCCGTTACGGACGATGCACGGGATCTCAACGAGGCCTGCAACTGGATCGCAGATAAGGCCCAGTGTATTTTTTAATGCTAGGCCAACCGCATGAACGACCTGTTCCGGTGTACCTCCACGCAGTTCAACCATGGCACCCGCAGCCATGCCAATCGCGGAACCCACTTCCGCCTGACAGCCACCCTCGGCACCAGAGATAAATGAATTGTTCGCAATAACATAACCAATCGCTCCCGCACAGAACAATCCGTTCACCAAATGTTCGTCCGTCCAGCCAAATCGCTCCTGTGAGCTAATAAAAACACCAGGGATAATGCCGCAGGAACCGGCTGTTGGTGTTGCCACAATCCGCCCCATCGAGGCATTCACTTCAGATACACACAGGGCATACGCCATGGCAAGTGCGGAAGCATCTCCTGAGCAAGTCTCACCCTTGCGAATGTACTCGGCCATTCTTTTACCGTCTCCACCCGTTAATCCACTGCGTGATGTTGTATCTTCCGTTAACCCTTTACGTACCGCTTCCTTCATCACCTGATAATATTCAGACATCTGTTTCACAACATCCGCTTCCGGTGTATTGGTCTCCTGAACTTGCTCCTCGATCATCAGCTGAGCAATCGTTTTGGATTCCGCTGTACAGATCGTATTCAGTTCGTGTAAATGTTTAAATCGCATCCGAATCAACTCCTCTCTTCAAATCGATGACACGAATATCCAGTACATGATCCAGCTCCTTCAGGCGCTTGAGCATATCAGGATTAGGCACACCATCCATTTCCATCGCGGTCAGCGCTTCGCCATCACGGGCTTTGCGGTCCACCTGCATATACCCGATGTTAACCCCGGATGAACTGATCGTGGACGTTACCGAGGCAAGCACTCCTGCTTTGTCCGCATGTCGCAGAACGAGTGTCGGAAACTCACCACTAATCTGAACACGAAAATCATTCATCGAATGCACCGATACGCTTCCACCACCAATAGATGCACCAATCAAGGAACAGGCACGTTCTTCATGCCACAACTCAATTTTGACCGTATTGGGATGAGGAGCAGGCAGGCCACTTGTATAAAACTCAACCTCCATGCCCGCTTCCTCTGCGTATTGCTCTGCATCCGGAATACGCGGATCGTCTGTGACATAATCCAGCAAACCGCCGATCAGTGCCAGATCTGTTCCGTGCCCCTGATACGTGTCAGCAAATGAACCGTATAGTGTCAACCGGGCACGATCTGGCGTACATCCTAGCCACTGTCGAGCAATTCTCCCTAACCTTGCCGCTCCAGCTGTATGTGAACTTGAAGGCCCCGTCATCGACGGACCAATAATTGAGAAAACATCTTTAAATCGCACCTTATAACCCTCCAATTGTATTCGTCATTTTCATCCAGATCCCATGCCATAATGTTCCTTTATTACTGAATGATGACATCAAAAAAGGACAGAAGAAGGCCACAGGCCCTCTCTCTGTCCTCGATACCTGAGAGTTTCACGATCAGCAGTGTCTCACGACAAGGTGCATGCCCTGCAATTGCAGACAAGGTCACCAGGCTGACTGATCATATACCCCTTGGGTGGCGCAGTTCGCGCACTCTCCAGAGTTGCGTCCAACGATGGTACATTTACCTGAGAGATTAACCGCTGCGCCGGGTGCGCAGCAGCTTGCTCCTTCGGTGCCTGAAGACTAGCCATTGCTCGGCTAACTCAGGTCTCTCCCGCTCGTTATCATCCGCTGTATGGAACCATTCTGAGCGTATGTCAGAACAGTAATGGAAATCGTTCATTTCTTCTTCATTAAGATTAATCGACCGGAAGATCAGTGTCAACAAACTTAACGATTTCTTTGGATGTATTTCCCTCATTTTCGATTGAACCGATGAAAACCAGAATATTTTGTCAGCTTTCATTACATTAATTCGATAAAGAGAACTTTTAAACAGCTTATTTCATTTTCCTTCAATTCATAAAGCGCTTACTACTATTTATGATATTGTCCACGAAACTGTTCGGGTATTCAGGCAACCATAATATTTGAACCACACTGTTCGTGGCCTATCCTGATCTGCACACCCTAATTCACAGTTCGTAGAAGATACTCTCGTTCTGTACATAAGGTCTGCAATACTTGCTGCATAACTTCGGCATGCGATCTTTCATCCACTCGTGCCTAGACTCGTTCCCCATCTGAAAAGCATAATAACCAAGTGTAAAGATCAACATGAACCCTTCCATTAATCGGATATCACGATCCGTCAGTGGTGCGATCTGTTTGGTATAACCTGATAAGAATATGTCACGTTCCTCCCGATTGAACATAAGCGCTGCCCCTCCGGCATCGAAAAGATAATAACCATAACCGTGTAGACAAAAATCAATCATGGACATCCCCTGATCCGTGATCAGCAGATTGTTGCGAGTAATATCCCCATGAATGATTCCCCATGTCTCCGCGTGCTGCGGGTATGTTTCTAGCTGCTCATTAATGTTCTCAAACGTCTCACGAAGCAGATCGAAGTCTTCCGTTGTAAAAATCCCCAGTCGGACACCTTCCTCTTGCTGCCCTAGCATGACCAAGTTCTCATGAATGTTGCCATATGCCGGCCGCACCTTTGTTCGATCTGTCTGATTCTGCTCACGCCCATATTGATGAAGCATCTGCAGTTGTGCCCCAAGATCATAGATCTGCTCTGTTGTCAGACGTTCTCCCTGCTGGATGTCCCTGCCCTCAATCCACTCCAGTACTGTACAGCAGATCTCTTTCCCTGCCTCACTTGTCCATACCGTGACCCATTCACCGGATGCGTTGCGTACTGGATGTTGCACGCGCAATGCTGTCGTTGCATTTAACTCATGAAGCAGATTCATCTCTGCCTCCAGCGCAGGAGGTGTATGCTGAATGCCTGTCATACTTGCATATGCGGCTTGATGGATACGGAGCAGATACTTCTGCCCGCTTGCTTCATCAACGACATGATACGTCAGATTCTCGTTGTGACGAATATAGGAAACGACAGGTTTCTCAATAGTGTAGTTCTGTATAATCTGAGCTGCCATATGGTCGTAAGACATCTGATCCGTAGTGATTATCAACATCTCCTTCAAAGTAATGTAAACGCTCTCTTATTACTAAATATCGTAGCATAATGTTTATGTCACATACAGAAAATTCTAATAAAATTATAAATTAAAAAAGCACAACCCCCGAACAACCGTCCAGGCATTGTGCTTTCTTTTGTCTCTATTTATTTCTCAATTTCTCTGTCTATTGCTCTATGTGACACTCCATGATCCAATTAACCAAAACGACCCATAATGTATTCTTGCGTCAGACGATTGTCCGGGTTCGTGAAAATATGCTCTGTATCCCCATGCTCAATCATGCTTCCCAGATAGAAATAAGCTGTGTAATCCGAGATGCGTGCCGCCTGCTGCATGTTATGGGTAACAATAACAATCCGCAGCTCCTTCTTGAGTTCGGTAATCAACTCTTCAACTTTACCCGTAGATACCGGGTCAAGTGCAGATGCCGGCTCATCGAGCAGCAGAATCTGTGGTTCAACAGACAAAGCGCGAGCGATACATAGGCGCTGCTGTTGTCCGCCAGAGAGAGACAGAGCTGACTCATGCAGTCTGTCTTTCACTTCGTCCCAGAGCGCAGCACGGCGCAAGCTTTTTTCCACAATTTCATCCAGTGCCTTCTTACTCTTCGTACCGCGGTAGCGGGGGCCAAACGCGATATTGTTGTAGATGGACTTATGAAAAGGGTTCGGCTTCTGCCACACCATGCCAATCTTCTGGCGAAGCTTGATTACATCGGTTCCAGGCTCATTCAGATCGTTACCGTCCATCCAGATATGTCCCTCTGTACGGGAACCGGCAATCTCGTCGTTCATCCGGTTCAGCGACCGGAGGAACGTGGATTTACCGCAGCCAGACGGCCCGATAAGAGCCGTTACGCTTGCTTCAGGAAACGTCAGGCTAATCTGTTTGACCGCCTGGAAATGTCCATAATATATGCTTAACTGTTCCGTACCAAAAGGTATGGCCATGTTGGTTCCTCCTTATTTCGAAGCTGTCATGCGGCGGAATACAACCCGACCGATCCAGCGTGCACTTAGATTGAACGCCAGCACGAGAATGACAAGCACGGCAGATGCCCCTGCTGCCACTTCTTTGGAATCTGGCCCAATACCTTCACTATTCACTTTCCAGATATGGACAGCAAGTGTCTCTGCCGGACGGAAAGGATTAAGTGGTGATCTTGGACTTGTCGGATTCCAATCCGTAAAGTCCAGTGGTGGACTACTCATACCTGCGGTGAACATCAATGCGGCTGCCTCACCGAAGATCCGGCCCGATGCCAGGATCGTACCCGTAATCAAGCTCGGTAATGCTACAGGCAACAGAATGGAAGTAATGATTTTCCACTTGGACAGCCCAAGCGCCAGACCTGCTTCCTTCTGTTCCTTCGGAACGGCCCGGAAGGCCTGCTCCGTTGTCCGCACCATCAGTGGCAAGTTAAAGATCGCCAGAGCCAAGGCACCTGAGATCAGGGAGAAACCAAGACCAAATTGATTGACTAGCAACAAGAGACCAAACAAACCGATAACGATGGATGGGAATGAGGACAACACTTCAACGACCAGACGAATGAAGCTGGTAATCTTGCCTGGTTTGGCGTATTCCGCCATGTAAATTCCGCCGCCCCATCCGAGTGGGATGGTCACAATCAATGTCAGGAGAAGCAAGAATATGGAGTTAAAGAGCTGTGGACCAATCCCGCCGCCACCTTTAAGCAACTGGGGTGCGCTCGTCAGGAAGTTCCAGCTAATATGTCCAATGCCTCTATACATGATGAAGCCAAGCAGACCGAGCAATATAATAACAATGAACAGGGCCAATACAACGATAACGGATGTTGCAATTTTATCTACCGTCTTTGCCTTCATTTTCATACCCGGTTCCTCCTTTCAAGCAGGCGAACCAGAATGACGAAGACAAATGTCATCACCAGCAGGACAAGCGCCATACTCCACAGTGCATTGTTATGAACAGAACCCATCGTGGTGTTACCCATGCTGAGTGTAATTACACTTGTTAATGTTGAAGCCGATTCGAGCAAGGATGTTGGAACATGCGGTGCATTACCGATAACCATCTGCACAGCAAGGGCCTCACCAAAAGCACGGGCCATACCCAAAACGACACCTGTCAACAAAGCTGGCAAAGTCGTTGGAATGATGACACGGTAGATGGTTTGCCAGCGAGTGGCACCCAGTGCGTAAGAGGATTCACGCAATCCTTTTGGCAACGCGGACAACGCATCTGCCATAATACTTGTTACCGTAGGAAGAATCATTACCGCGAGAACAAGACATCCGGCTGCAATCCCGACGCCTGTTCCACCAAAGATACTGCGCAGCAAAGGTACGATGACACTCAGACCGATAAATCCGTACACAACAGACGGAATTCCAGACAAAAGCTCAATCGCCGGTTGCAATATCTTTTTCCCTTTACCCGGTACAATCTCTGTCATGAAGAGTGCTGCACACAGGCCCAGTGGACTAGCGATCAATGCTGCAAGCAAGGTTGTAATGAAAGAACCTGTAATGAACGGCAATGCCCCGTAGAACGCAGGTTCTCCAGTTGGATTCCACGTCTTTCCACCAAGGAATTCACTTATGCTTATTCCATTTTGGAAAAATGTGGACAGTCCCTTGGACGCTACAAAATAAACAATGGAAAACATGACAACGATCAGGAAAACGACACAAATCGACGTATAGATCCGTCCCGTCCACTCTTCCCAATAATGTTTTTCTTTTAAGGGCCGGCGCGGTTTCAACTTGTTATTCATTACCGTTCCCCCTTCGGTCTGTTCCATAACAACCATCCTTCTATAGTAGAATTAATGCAAAATATGGGATTATTTCAGAGCAAACCGCGTAAAGAGGCGGGACCTGAGTCCGCCTCTTTCGCTGTATGCGCAAGTTCAAAGATTATTGAACCACATTACCTGCTGCATCGCGTTTTACTTTCATGCCTGACATTGGAATGTATCCAAGTTCCGTCACGTCGTTTTGTTGAATTTCGTCACTCAGGATGTAGTCCAAGAACGCTTTTGTTGCTGCATCCGGCTCACCTTTGGTGTACATGTGCTCGTAAGCCCACACCGGATAAGTTCCTGCTTCTACGTTCTCAACTGTTGCTTCTACACCTTCGTATTTCAACACTTGCAAGCTGTCATCCAAGTAAGACAGGGCAAGGTAACCAATAGCACCTGGCGTTTCAGCTACCAATTTTTTTACGTTACCAGAAGAATCTTCCTGAATCGAACCTTGGATATCACCCATTTTTGCACCCAATGCATACTTCTCGAACGTTGCACGAGTACCGGAACTACTTGGACGGTTTACAATAACGATTGCTTTATCCGCGCCACCAACGTCTTTCCAGTTCGTTACTTTACCGGAGAAAATGTCGACTAGTTGTTGTTTCGTCAAATCTGCTACACCTGCATCTTTGTTACTAACTGGAGCCATAGCTACTACGGCTACTTGATGGTCAACCAGTTCTTTTACTTTGGCTTCGTCCTCCAGTTTCTCTTCTGCGAATACATCAGAGTTACCGATTGTAGCTTGTCCGTCAGATACTTGTGTCAAACCAGTACCACTACCGCCACCTTGAACTTGAACCGTTACGTTCTTATATTCATCAACTGCCATAAATTTCTGTCCAGCTTGTTCTACCAGAGGTAACAATGCTGTCGATCCGACTGCCAGAATGTTACCGCTAAGCTCAGCAGCAGCTTCCCCTGATCCATTGCTTGCAGCACCCTCTGTACCCGCGTCATTTTTCGATCCGCATGCAGCGAGCACCAGTACGAACGTTAAGGTCATCAAAATAAACGGCAACTTTTTAAACATGTTTTGTTTTCCTCCCCCAATGTAGTGATGGCGTTTTGTGAATTTGTTTGTTCACCATCAACTCTTTACTCATTGTAGTTTCGGTATGTCATCTTAAAATCAGTGTTTTGTAAACGCAATGTTAAAAATATCGGCTGTATATTGAAAATCATTTGAGACAAATTGCGCTGAAGTGGGCGCTTCGGTAACGGACGTTGTTTCAATCGCTGTTATCCCCGGATTTATATGATTTACTTTTTCCAAGGAATACATCCGGGGATAAAGGCGAACGCTTCGATTTTCCACAATCGTTCCGTTCCCTTCGCTGTGTCAGCGCTCGTTGGATCTCAGGCATTTCCATCTCCTGCCTGGGAAGTAGGCAAAGAAGGCCAGCCCTATAAAAGGCTGGCCTTGTGTAAATACTTTGTTGATTCTTTAATAGAGAAAGAAAATCTGTTTCTTCTATAGAAGGTACAAAAGCAGAAAAAAACTGCCTCGCTGCCAGTGCGTAGCACCAGCTGTGAGAGCAGCCTTTTACATTACAATAGAATTATCTTATTGATACTTAATGTAAAATCTAATTTAACTAACCTAGAATCCATAACCACAATGCCAATCCAGCTAGGGTAATTAATAATGTTGGAATCGTCAGGATGATGCCTACCTTGAAATAATACCCCCATGTAATCTTCACACCTTTGCGGGATAACACATGCAGCCACAGCAATGTGGCAAGTGATCCAATCGGAGTCATTTTGGGGCCCAGGTCGGAACCAATGACATTGGCATAGATCAATGCTTCCTGAATGATACCTTCGGTATGCGCGCCTTGGATGGCTAGCAGGTTAATCAATACGGTAGGCAGGTTGTTCATGACCGATGACAATACGGCCGCTATGATGCCCATTCCGAGCGAAGCAGCCAGCAGACCATGCTCTGCTATGGCATCCAGCCAGCGGCTCAGATGATCCGTTAACCCTGCATTCCGCAGTCCATATACGACGATATACATGCCCACGGAGAACACCACAATTGACCATGGCGCTTCCTTAATGACCCGTTTCAGATCAACAGCCTCGCTCTTGCGTGCCAGTAAAGCGAACAGCAGCGCAACGGAGCCCACGATCACCGACACGGGAATCGGCAGAAACTCACTGGATGCGTAAGCCACCAATAACAGCCCAAGCATGAACCAGGCAATTCGGAACATCCGTGGATCACGTATTGCTTCCTTCGGATCGCGTGCTAGAGAGATGTCGTAGCGCTGGGGTATGCTTTTGCGATAAAACAAGAATAACATCCCCGTACTCGCTACAATCGAGATCAGATTCGGCACGGCCATGCGTACCGCATACTCTACAAATGTAATGCCAAAGAAATCGGCAGACACAATGTTAACTAAATTGCTGACGACCAGCGGCAACGATGTAGTATCCGCGATAAATCCACTCGCCATTACAAAAGCCAGTACCATACGCTCATCAAACTTTAATGCCCGCACCATCGCCAGTACAATTGGCGTCAGGATGAGCGCTGCACCATCATTGGCGAACAGGGCAGATACTGCGGCTCCCAGCAGAATGGAGTAGAAGAACAGTCTGCGACCGTCTCCTCCAGCCAGCCTTGCCATATGAAGGGCAGCCCATTCAAAGAAACCCGTCTCGTCGAGAATGAGAGAAATCATAATAATGCCAACAAAGGCCAGCGTTGCATTCCATACAATGGATGCTACATCCGAGGCATCGTTCAAGCTGACGACCCCGCATAGCAAGGCAACCAATGCCCCACCCGAGGCAGTCCAACCGATCCCCAATCCACGAGGTTGCCAGATTACCAAGGTGATTGTTACTACAAAAATCAGTATTGCTACGTATACCATAGAGCCTCCTGCTGTACCCTGTATCCATATATTATTTCGTTAATTCGATCTTGTTTTGTAAGATTACACCGCTATACGCGCAGAATAACCAGACGATATATTTATACAGGGCTACAGGAACATTGTCTATCTTTATTTTCTTCTATATATAAAAGTTGTGGTAGATTATGTTGCTAAAATGCTGGAATTTATTCTTTGCCCTTATCCTTCGGCGTATCCTCCACCATCTTGAACATGCCAAGCAATCCCTGCAATTGTTCCGCCATACTGTTCAAATGTGCCGAGGATGATGCGATCTCTTCTACCGATGCCAGTTGTTCTTGCGAAGATGCAGACACGGATTCTGTATTCGCAGCCGATTCCTGGGTCACATTCGAAATATCACTCATCGCCTTGGCAACGTGGGATGCACCACTCTCCAGTTGTTTCGTTGTTGCGGACAAGTCATCCAATGTATGAACAGCATCTTCCACCGCCTCCCGAATCTGAGCAAAGGATTGTCCTGACGTATTCACAGCCTGAATTCCTTCTCCTACCCGAGTCTGAGCCGCATTCATGGCGATTAGAGCGGCATCCATGTCCTGACGGATATTATGAACCACCTCACCAATCTGCGCTGCCGAACTTCCGGATTCTTCTGCCAGTTTGCGTACCTCACCGGCTACAACTGCAAACCCACGACCCGCATCCCCCGCTCTTGCCGCTTCAATAGAAGCATTTAATGCGAGCAAGTTCGTTTGTTTCGAGATGGATGCAATGACATCAACCATGCTACCAATTTCAACGGAACGGGCATTCAGAGATTGAACCACCGTTCCCAGCTGCTCCACCGTTTCCTGGATACTGTTCATCTGCTCCACAGCCTGTCCTGCTGCCTCATTCCCAGAAGAAGCCGCTCCGGACGTATTCCGCATATTCGCCGTAATCGATTGCACACGCTCGGACATCATGCGAACATCTTCTGCCATTCGGCTCATCTGTCCCGATCCATCTTTCACGCTGTTTACCTGCTGCTCTGCACCTTCAGCCAGTTCCTGAATGGCCTGTGTTGAATGTTCAATCGCTTTGGTGGTTTGTTCTGCACTGGCAGACAACTCTTGAGAAGAAGCAGATACCTGCTCTGTCGTTTCTTGTACACCAAGAATCATCATTCGCAGGTTATCGACCATACGTTCAAAATATTTTGCCAGTTCCCCGACTTCATCTTTACGCCCAGTTTCCATTTTCACGGTCAAGTCGCCTTTACTTACCGCTCTGGCCGATTCCTGAAGTCGTTTGATTGGACGCAGCATGGAGCGTGTAAACCAGATTATGAAGATGAGCGTAAGGAACGTGGCCGCCAGGATCACTACAAATGTAATCATGCGAATGTCCTTGCTCGCATTGGTTATTTCACTTTTAGACATCGTTCCGGCAATTTTCCAGCCCGTTGCTTCATTGGTAGCAAAGATCATCGTTTTCGGTTGCTCATTGAATACATAATCGAATTGACCTTCTTTACCCTCATACATTTCATCCAGCAAACCACTAGCTTCCTGTGTACCTGCATCTGCTACAGGCGATACGACATAATTTTTGTTTGCATCCAAAATAATGACGTAGCCTTCTTTACCCACCTTAATGGATGCTTGCTCTTGCAGGTCTGTTAGATCCAGAGACAAACCGACAACACCGGATTGGTCCTTTAATGTTTTGGAGATAAATACAACGGCAACGCCATCGGTATTAACAGACACAGCGGATACAACGGCTGTACCCGGCTTTTCCATCGCTAGTTTGTACCACTCCCGCTCCCTAGGATCATATGCATCTCCCCGCGTACTGCTTGCTGTTGCTTTACCCCGAACCATGACTCCTTCCGTTGTTCCTACAAAAATGTTCATGGCATCGGGATGCAAGCCCAGATATTGCTCCAGCTTCAACTGAAGCTCTGGACTATCGTTCTCCCCTTTGACCAAGCCCGGATCAAGGGCATCCCCGAAATAGTTAATATCATGGATCTTATAATTCACTTGGCTTTCTACAATGGTATTGGCAGTGCTCACACTTTGCTTGGCACTATCCACTAATTGTCCTTGTACGCCATCTTCAGCCATCGTTAGTGTGATCAAGCCGATCGCCAAGCTTGGCAGGAGCAGAACGGCCAGGAAGGAGACCAATAGTTTGTTCCTTATATTCCAGACGAAACCTTTCTTTTTCTTCTTTTTATTTTGATTATGTTTTGGTTTGGCAGGTTTCGCTGCTTTCATTGGTTTATTATCCTGAGTTTCACTCATGTCTTTCTCCCCCTCAAAATGTAAAAATGCCCTCTTTCTTTGTATGTATGGATCAATCTAAAAGGCTTATCTTATATATCGGCTAAATGAGGGTTTTTATTTGAGTGAAAAATGTGCAGGCACGCCAAACAAGCCACCTCTGATCAGAAGCGACTTGTACAAGGTACAGGTTACTAATTATTCCATGAATTAGATGAAGTATTAGAGTACGGACCGCCTGGGGGTTGTGCCGAGGGTTTACCAAAATAATAGCCCTGTGCAAGCTCAATACCTATGGAACGACAGAATTCAAACTCTTCCATCCGTTCGATCCCCTCGGCAAGGACTTGCCCTCCAAATCGACTCGACATCTCAACAATGTGAAGAATTTGCTGTTGTTTGGTCGAATCCTGATCACAACGGTCAATAAGACTTCGATCTATTTTGACAAAATCCGGTTCTAACCGATTCATCAACTCTATTGTCGAATATCCGGCACCTACATCATCCAGTGCAACCGACATTCCACGGGAACGATATACCTCAAATATTTGCTGCAAGATGGGCATATGCTGAATCTGCTCTGTTTCCACGACTTCAAACACAAAATCTTTAGGGTCCAGCGAAAGGCGTTCAATCGCTTCAAACGTATGTGTCAGACAATATTCAGGATTGTATATGGAGGAAGGCAGGAAATTTACGAAGCGTTTGACACCATGCGGCAGAAAAAGGGCACTGGTCTCAATAGCAGTAATACGCGCCAATCGATCCAGAAAAGAATGTAGTCCTGTCTCACGCGCAACTTCAAATAATTCATAGGAACTGAAGGATTTTCCATTCTCGGCAGGACGAAGCAAAAACTCATATCCGATAATCTGCTCCGATGCATCAACGATGGGTTGCATATGACTGCTGAATTGATGCTCCAGAATAATGGAAACAAGCTCCGCATGTTTGAAACGGGACTCCTGCATGGTTAGACTAATCCAGCTTTCTTCATTAGCCTGTTCGTAAATAGGCAGAATCTGAACGGTTAGGGAATCACGTAATGTCGGATCAATTTCGCCGATCTCTTCTATTAAGCTCTGAACCGTCTCCAGATTCGAAAAATCCATCCACATCATGTCATCCGACGTCTCAATAAGTCTTCCCGGCGTTTGTAGCGCTTCCAGCAAAGCGGGGGAAATGGGACGCAAGTACAAGGTACCTTGGCCCTCTATAGCATAGATTGGACTGCAGCCACTGCAATTCATGTAGGACCCCCCTTGCCAATTTAGATTCCATGTCCATTAATGTTCACTTGTATATACCCAAAGTTTGTAAATATTATATCATGGGTCTTAAAATTAATCTCTACTGTTTTGATGACTTCCTGTATGACGGTTCTTGGAACAAATATATTCAAATTTGCAGAAAAAAGACCGACAGTCTGATGACTGTCGGTCTCCTCCTCAGCTTATTACACTTTAAGAAGCGGGAATCACGATTTTCTGTCCAACTTTCAGGTTATGAACATTCGAGATTTTGTTAGCTGTTGCCAGCTTGCGCCAGTCCACACCATATTTCATACCGATGCGGTACAGGTTGTCCCCTTTTTTCACCACATATACCACTTTGCCGCCCGCTGGTTTCTCAGGCTGTGGCTTGGTCGTTGGTTTGGTTGGAGTAGTCGGCTCCGTAGGTTTAGTTGGCTTTGTAGGCGTAGGAGCAGGCTCCGAACCTGGTTTCGGAGTTGTTGTTGCTTCTCCAGTCAATTTCATGCCGTATTCAGCAAAACCATCATCATTTGTACCAATGAAAGACATCGCCGGGTTCGCTTCTACCAGATTTTTGGCATCCGGGGAAGATGCGAATACCACTTCAAGGTCGTTAAGTGCTGCTGCAGTTACACCAGCAGATGGTTTGATTGGTGCCAGGGACCAGTTGCCGTCCGCTGCCGGATTAATCGTTTTATTTTCACGGATGTAATCGATGATCACTTGACGGTTCTCATCCGGTGCAGCCAGAACGATACGTTTACCGTCCGGGTTAGCCAGCTTGGATGAAGAAGCACGGTAGTTATTCGTCGCTACGATGAATTTTTGCGCTGGGTCAATCGGTTTACCGTTAAAACTCAGATCCTTGATCCGGCTTGCCGATGCATTTACAACGGTTGCTTTGCCGTCATACTTGGCTGGTTGTGTCACATCGATCTGATACGTTACACCATCGATAACATCGAAGTTATACGTTGGGAAGTCGTTGTTGATCAGTTGTTGTTGTCCACCTTTGACCGGGTCAATCTGGTTGAACTGGCCTGCAGACCATTCCAGCCATTCTTTCAGTTCTGCGCCGTTAACCATTACAGCATGTACCGTATTTGGATACACGTACAGGTCAGCAACGTTTTTGATCGCAATGGTGCCTTTAGGAATATTCGTGTAATACGAAGCGCCTGAACGTCCACCGGCTTTGAATGGTGCACCTGCGGACAATACAGGAATTTTCTCATACTCCGTACCTTGCATATGTTTTTCGACATACCATTTCTGTGCATTCGTTACGATCTGAATGGATGGATCATCCTGAACCAGAGCGAAGAAGCTGTTGATCGGTGCTGTCGTTTCGCCAACTGGACCACGAACATACTCCAATGTACCTTCATGCTCTTCATGAACCGCATCAATGATGTCTTTATCCGCATCTACCAGTGGCTTTTTGTTCGCAGTGTCATAGATTGGGCGTGCTTCCGTTTTGGAATCCACCACTTTCCATTTGCCATCAACCAGCTCCAGATCCAGATCAATAATCCCCAGGTGATCACCCCAGAACCCTGGCTCAACAGCAGGAACGCCATTGATTGTGCCTTTCTCAAGGTCTACCCCTTTTTTGCCGGCAAAATCAGCACTTGGGAATACTTTGTGAGCATGTCCAAACAGAATGGCATTAATGCCTTCTACCTGACTCAGGTACAGTACGGAGTTCTCCATCAGATCCGTTTGAGGGATATCCTCAAATCCGGAGTGAGGAATGGCTACAATAATGTCGGCACCTTCGGCCTTCATTTTTGGAATGAATTTTTTAGCGGTAGCAATAATATCCTTGGCGATGACTTTGCCTTCAAGGTTAGCGCTGTCCCACTGCATGACTTGTGGCGGTACAAATCCGATCACACCCACTTTGATCGTATGTTCTTTGCCAGTCTCATCCGTTACTTTTTTATCCAAAATCTCATACGGTGTGAAGTAATTCTTGTCATTTGTCTCATCATCATCACCATCGTCTACATAAACATTGGCATTAATGTAAGGGAAGTTCGCTCCCTCCAGCGTCATGTCCAGGAAGTCCAGACCATAGTTGAACTCATGGTTACCGATGTTACCTGCATCATAATCGAGCAGATTCATCGCTTTATATACAGGGTGAGTCTCACCCTTTTTCAGTGGATCAATCTTCGCAACATAGTCTCCCAGCGGGTTACCCTGAATCAGATCACCATTGTCGAACAGCAAGCTGTTCTTGGCTTCATCACGCGCTTTTTTGATCAGTGTAGCTGTTTTGGCAAGTCCATACTGATCTGTCTCTTTGTCGGAATAATAATCGTAGTTAATCAGATTGTCATGAATGTCTGTTGTCTCCATGATCCGCAGTTTAACTTTGGCAGCATCCGCAGCCGATACAGGTACCGGAAACACCGCAAGCACGTTTAATGCAACCAAAGCGGCAGTCAGGCTTGATAATACTTTTTTACTCGTTTTCAAAATAACCCCTCCCGGTTATGTACATTGAATCATGCATTAATGGGCAAACGAAGAGCGCAGAAAAAAGATAGATTTCATGGGTTGTGCGTACTGACGCTCTGATGACATGCATCGGAATTTCAGGTAAGTTTATCTCACATGAACATCTATTTATGTCTGTGCTTGTCGTTTACATTCCAAATCATAACGCAATGTTCAGCCATTGAAAAGCATTATTTTTTACATTAACCGCACATACCTAGGCAAGTTTACATTATCATGCGTGATTTCGACATTTTTTTCAACATTTTAGTAGGTATATCGTACTTATTATCTTTAAAATACGTATATTACATGTGTCTTACATGTATAACCAATTCAGCTTTATTCATCCATACCAAAAACCGTGAAACCTTCATGGCTTTCACGGTTGGATTAAACTCTGCGCATATTTTCGCATAAGGACGCTACTTTGCAGAGGTTATGTTCATATTTGGATTATTGTTCCCACACATGATGTTCATGATCTTTCCCTGTATATTCAATACGAGTCGGGGTGATGTCCAGAATGACATAGTTTGGATCATTAGGTCCATCGAACCACGCCTTCAGTTCGTCGTTCCACACTTGCTCACGCAAGCCTTCGTTCTTGGTCACTTCACAGGTTCCTTCGATCTCAACGACTTCCTTGGAACCACCAGCCTCGTAACCCAGTAGCAGGCTAACATTCGGATTATTCTCCAGTTCCTCTACTTTATGTGTACGGCGGTTCGTTGCCAGATGAATGTTCAGTCCATCGTTGAAAAGCGCCATATAGCGGGATTTTGGTTTACCATTCTCCACAGTGGAGAAGCTGCAAAAAGGGTTGTTTTCCAATGCTTTTACAATGTTTTGTTCCAATTCAGTCTGGTTCATGGGAAGTGCTCCTTTCGGTTTGGGGGATTATTAGGAGAACTCTTGTAGACGGCCGTTCCGGGTTCGGATCGTTCTTTGGATCGCTGTTATCACCCAACAATCTTGATATTGTTCTCATACACATTGGATTAAAGACTATTCACACTGGCACTACGATGACAGAACAACCTTCCAATCGCTGTTATCCCCAGATTTTCTGATTCCCTTCTCTCAAAGGGAAAAATCCGTTGATAAAGGCGAGCGCTTCGCTTTTTCAGGTTTCTTCTGTCCTCTCCGTTATCGTGTGAATGCTTAATTCCAAAGGATATATGAATAAAAATTCAAGATACATGCGAACGCTTCGCTTCCTCAGAATCGATTCCGTCCCCTCCACTACGTCTACCGTTCTCCCAATTAAGGTTGATTAATAAAAGTACAAAGAGAAGTGTAGTTGTTACTCTCTCTTTTGTTTAATGACAGTTCATTAATCGCTTATCACTAGAGCCAGCTTAATGCTGCTCTGTAATAAGCCTGTACTTATAGTGTACCCACCTCACCTATGGTGAATCCCTTGAACCTACACGCAAACGTGACAAAATCGGCAAATCGCTTTATAAAAGTGTTTACATAAAGGGGTTAGCGCAAAATTTCTTCATGGGTGATCTAATTTAAATCTCCAAGATATATTGATGAAGAATCCGATTTAAGCAGCAGCTCACCTATAGTTTTTGGATATAAACGAACCTGAGACAGCTCTTCCAGCGCAATCCATTCCACGGCGACTTGGTGGTCGTCTGGATTGGAGCCTTCAAAAACGGTTGCCTCCGGATCTATCAGGCTGCATGCAAAATAAAATTCAACCTGGTGGATGTCTGCATCCCACTCGGCGAATTCATGATTTTTACCGATATACTCCCGGATATGTAACAGCTCTCCCACGTTCACAGCCTGACCAATCTCCTCCAGACATTCGCGGGCGACCGCATCCTTGAGTTCTTCACCTTTCTCCTGTCCTCCACCTGGGAACACATAAGCGGTACCATATTGGTCTTCCAACCGGATGACCAGCAATCGTCCATCCTGCACAATGACAGCTTTCGCCGAGTTGCGTATGGGTTTCATCCTGTTCATTCACTCCTTGTCATTCCAAAATTCCAAAGTTCAATCCATTCAACCTGATAACACTGTTGTTCTACTGAACAGGCGTATCATCCCTTGGTATGCGGGGATAACTTAATGCCTTCCGATTCCAACACACGACGAATCTCTTGAGCAAATGCGAGAGCGTTCGCTCCGTCACCGTGGATACAGACCGTCTCTGCCTTAATGGGAACCAGCGTATCATCCGTGGATACAACCACGCCGTCTTTCACCATCTGAAGCACTTGAGCAATGGCTTGTCCCGATTCTTCAATGAGGGCTCCAGCTTGGCTACGAGGGGTTAGCTTCCCATCCGACCCATAGGTTCGATCCGCAAATACTTCACTTACACTGCGCAGACCAATGCGATCCGCAGCTTGAATCAGCTCACTGCCCGCCAGACCATACAGATACAGATCAGGCTGTACTTGATAGATCGCCTCCACAATGGCTTCAGCAAGCTTCGCATCTTCTGCGGCCATATTGTATAAAGCTCCATGCGGTTTCACGTGATGCATGTGCCCCCCACTTGCACGGACAAATGCATCCAATGCACCGATCTGATACACCACCATGTCATATGCTTCCCGTGGCGTAATGTCCATACGTCTTCTGCCAAACCCTTGCAAATCCGGCAACCCGGGGTGGGCTCCAATCGCAACCTGATGCTCCAATGCCCTCTCCACCGTCAGCCGCATTGTAGCCGGGTCTCCTGCATGAAACCCGCAGGCAATATTGGCTGATGTAATCAAGGGTAGAATGGCCTCATCGGATAGAGTGCGATATATACCATAACTTTCGCCCAGATCACAATTGATATCCAAGGTTTTCGAGGTATTCATGAAGCTCCCCCCATTTCTGCAATTCTTCTGCGTATCAGCTTATCTATGAGTTGCATATTGTTTTCCTGTTCCATATACAACTGTCCGGCTTGATCATGCGTAATCTTTTTAAAAGAAATTTGGGTTCCTGGCCTAGCCTGAGCCAGGATTGGCATATCCACCCGAGCTACCTGTGCAATGACAGGATAACCTCCAATCGTCTGATGATCTGCCATTAAGATGATGGGTTGACCATCAGGTGGCACCTGCACCGTGCCATAGGTAACGGCTTCAGACAGCCGATCCAGCGGTTGATTCAGCTCCAGTCTGGAGCCTTGCAAGCGATAGCCCATCCGATCGGATTGCGGAGAGATCACGTATTTTTCCGCATAAAATTGTCCCAGACTTGCCTCGCTGAACAGCGAACTATCTTTACTCTCCATCACACGAATAACAGGTTGCCCATAATAGTCAGGTCTTTCACGTTCAGATAAAAGCCACGCAGGCGCCAATATTCGGTGGTCCCGCTCACTCTCCTTTACCTGCTGCTCCATACGCTGCATCCATACTCGCGCTTCGACAGAAAGTTCACCATTGGATAATAGATCCCCTATGCGCAAGGCTCGCCCATCCATACCGCCAAGACCTGTCTTGAGGTCTGTACTTCGACTGCCCATCACTTCAGGCACAGTTATTCCACCCGCAATCGCCAGATATCCACGCAAACCATGACGACATTGACCAAACTTCAGTACACTTCCAGCCCGCACCAGCACAGGACGCCACAAAGGTACAGGCAGATGATCCACTGTTGCCGTCAGATCGGCTCCACATAATGAGACTAGCTGGCTCTCCTGAAATCGAAGCTCCGGCCCCGTCATCGTCATCTCCAGCACTGCCGCATGTCGGGAGTTGCCCACAAGCATATTGGCTGCTCTGGCTGCAAAGGTGTCCATGACCCCGCCAGGATGAATACCATATCGGCGATACCCGGTTCTGCCTTCATCCTGAACGGTAGATAACAGACCAGGGCGAATCACTTCGATACTCATCGTTCGCCCTCCTTCCGCTTCAACGCCAGATAGTCCTGCATCGTAATCTGTTCAAATCGAACCCGATCACCTGCTGCCAGCAAACTCGGTACGTTCTCTTCCGGCCGAAACAACCGGAGTGGCGTTCGTCCAATACATTGCCATCCTCCGGGTGTGTCTAGTGGATAAATTCCCGTCTGTTTGCCACCAATACCTACTGTGCCAGCCTCAACCCGAAGCCTTGGCGTTGCCCGTCTGGGCGTAGCAATCTGTTCAGACAACCCGCCGAGATACGGAAAACCCGGTGCGAATCCTATCATATGTACGAGATAATCCCCGGATGTATGAATCGCAATAACGTCCTCTGCGGTCAGTCCATGTTCACTGGCAACGTAGTCCAGATCAGGCCCCCACTCGCCACCATAACATACGGGAATCGTGACCGTTCTGGGTTTGTCTTGGACGGATTCCTTCATTTGAATCAACTGCTGAAGCAGAATGCGGCATAACTCGGGGTACGGGGAGATGAACGGATCATAAAATACTGTAACGGACGTATATGAAGGCACCCATTCGATCATGGCTGACAGAGTGCTCTTTTCCAGCAAAGCACATACAGACATCACTCTGCGCTGCACCGCGTCAGACAATTGATCCCCGCAATGGATGATAACTGCTGTCTCACCCAGCGGAGATAAAATCTCTTCCGTCCATGCATACGTCAATCCGGTCATGCGCCATCTCCCCCTTTATCCACACGTTTAGCGTATCGTTATTGATCTCTCTCCAGTGCCTGTAGTACCAGTGAACGAACCGCCGGAAACGGCTCGTCTTCTTCTGTCCGTATCGCAAGATACAGTGTCTGCAAAAACAGACGCACATTCAGGTTCCTATGACTGGTTTCCAGAAGTGATCTGTTCACCGCCTGATCTCCTTGATGAAGGGTATCGATCCATACCGTAATATCCTTTTGTTCCAACAGATTGCGACGAAGAATGGTCATTACGGCATGCACTATTCGCTGATCCTCATCATGGATGTAAACTACACTTGATTCGGTTATTTTCACAGTGAGTGCATGCAGAAGTTCCAACAGATCCGCCTGCTCCAGATAGGGCGACTGGACCAGATCTTCAACTGCGTCCGCCGCGTGTGCCGGGGCATGCGCCCAACCCTTATCGTCGACGTAGCCGCGAACATCCTTTTCACATACCAGATATGTAGTCAACCGATGGTGAATCCCTGCGATATCCTCTTTGTCCAAGAAAGGTCGCTGACGATCCACATTCAGAATGGGAGGCAGTAACAATACGGAGAATGTCCGCGTAAACACACTATCCGTTCCCTGCTCTCCAATCCCATAGAACAGGTGCTGATCGTCTAGCGCCAACTGCAACACATGCCTTAGCTGATCTTCCGAAAATACACCCTGTCCAATCCAGGTTGCAAACGTAACATAGATCAATTCATCCCGCAGGACAGGGTCAGTACTACCAATATGCTTCATCATATGCAGTGCCAATGCGTAAGGCTGTTCCTCGTGATCAATGGAATGATTAGACGACTGAATATGCTGTAATTTTTGTTTTAACGTCAGAGCATCCATCTATTAAGACTCCCTGGACGAATCCAAATGCACGCTGCAATTGTACAGTTCGCATTGCCACGCATCCTCATTCTTGGCGATCCGGGTAATGGATGTGTTGGACAGTTTCACGCTGATATCCAGTTCAGGCACCAGACCTCGCAGTGTATTCCGCAGGACGGCCCCGTGACTGACAACAATCACTCTTCCATCGGGGTGCTGCTGTACAATATCTTCAAGCACCGCACTGCCTCGAACAGTCCCTGCATCTGCAAGCTCACGTCCCAGATCCAGAGTACTCCAATCCGCTCCCCACTTGGCTAACCGTTCCTCTTCCGTCGTTCCTTCGACCTGTCCCCCACCCATCTCGCGAAGTCTAGGGTCCAGATGAATCTCCTGAATACCCAAGCGATCACCAATGATGCGAGCCGTCTCACTTGCACGTTCCAAGTCACTTGCATAGATGGCATCCCAGGATTCTTCGGCCAGTCTCGCAGCAAGTAAAACGGCCTGTTCCCTGCCATCCTGATCCAGCGGATTATCCGTCTGGCCCTGCGAACGTTTTTCCTTATTCCACGCTGTGCTTCCATGGCGAATCAATGCAATTTGAGTCATTGTTGTTCCTCACCTTTTTCGATATGAAGTTCATCTTCTGTAAAATGTTTGCGTGCCTTCGGCTTGGCAAATTTGCCCCCATTATATTGAGAAGACCCGTTTCTCGGAATGGAGAGACTGTCCCAAGCTGTTTCTTTAAGCATTTTCGCGGCAAATACAATCTGTCCGACATGATACGGATAATGCGCCAATTGCCGGATAATTGCCTCCATGACGGTGTGTCCTTCATTGCGAATGTATATGATATGAGACAATTGTTCCGGGTTAAACGAACGAATGGCTTCGAGTAGACAATTCCAGCCTTCTTCCCATTTAGCAAGCAACTCTTCCCGGGATGTAAGATCATTCACAAATTCAGCATCTCGCTCACGCCACGGTTTCTCACCATCTGTTGTCAGTACATCCGTCCAACGGGACAGCATATTGCCCCATAGATGTTTTACGATTACCGCAATGCTGTTCGCGTCTTCATTCCAGGATTGAAACAATTGCTCGGACTCCAGTTGTGCCATGGCTTTTTCCCCGAGCTGCTTGTAATACAGGAATTGTTTCTCCGCTGTCTCTAGAAAAACCTGATTCATATCCATCCGTTAACCACCCTTCGAAAAAGTATGTTGTCCCCTGATCATGTTCAAACAGAAGCGTCACATGTTATTTTATTCAGGAAATGAAAATGTGCCGTCTGCATTCGGTTCAAATGGAATGACTTTGCGAACCGCATCCAGATTGAGCTCTCCATAGATATGTGGATATAGTTCATTCAATTCGTAGAGATCCTCATACACCAGTTCCGGCTTCAACGCCTTCTCATCAATACTAAGTAATAACAGATCCGTGCGGCCTGAATAATATTGCCCGGCTACCCATGGGATCTGTTCCTTGGTGGAACAATGAATGAATCCGTCTGTCTCCAGGCTATCTGGTGCATACTCAGTCCCCTTTGACACTTGCTCCCACAACGAACGGGAAATAATACTATAGATCATGGTTCCGCCTCCTTCAATTTCTGCGATGTACCCTATGTGTCATTGGAAGTATTATAGATCATCCCGGATACGGGAGTACAATTTTTGATCCGTAAATACACCTTTGATCTTCAACTGTTTGCGTAGTAAACCTTCGTACGACATACCCAGCTTCTCCATTACGCGTGCAGAGCCTATGTTGCCTGCATTACATTTCCCTTCCATTCGATTGCAGTCCAGTTCCCGAAAGCAATAATTCACAATGGGCTGCATCGCTTCTGCTGCGAGACCTTTGCCCCATTGACTGCTGGCTATCGCGTACCCTAGTTCAGCACTCTGCATGGGTTCGTTGAGATCAAAAATGCCACCCCTCCCGATCAAGGTCCCTGTTTCCTTCAAAATAAAAGCCCAGATATGTACCGTTTTCCGTTCATAATTATCCAGTACCCGCTGAATATATTGAATTGAATCCTCCACCGTCTCATGGCAGTTCCATAAGCTTTGCTGACTCACTCGCGGATCAGAGGCAAATGCATAATATTCATCAAGATCATCCATTGTAAGCCGCCTCAGTTTTAACCGCTGTGTTTCGAATTCGGGCAATTCGGCAAAAAGTTTTTCTACATTCATTCAGCACACCTCCATGATTCAATTGAGTTCATGATCCAGCCATCTTATTTCTCAGGAAATAACGATCTATCACAACCATGCACAGAATACCGACCGTATATCGAATCAGATCGATCACTAGAAATCCATGTCCCAAAATAAGTGCACCTAATACGGTAGAGCGTATCTCAATCAGCCAAGGCGTCTGGATCAACTGCGAGAACTCAATCATCCAGCTGAATACACAGCTCAAACACATCGCCCATACCAAGCTGAGATGAGGCCACACCATGCGTACTCCGAAATAAATCATGCCCGCCCAACACGCATCTCCGAAATGTTCATGCACCCAATCCGGCAATCGTTTACCAAAGTGTCTGGATGCGATTCCTGCCGCCATGGTCATCATGACTGCGAAGAAATAGATCAGCCTTTCTCTGATAAGTACGCTTTTCAATCCATCACACGCCTTCATCAAGCACTTGTAAAATAAATTGCGTTTTGGCAGCGGTATACGATTCCCTATCTTCCTTGTTCTCATCAGCAAGCTTCGTCTTCAGGACGGCGTAAGCTTCCACCAGATCTGGGCGTTTTCTCAGCACATCCCGAAACCGAATTTGACGATCCCAGCGTTCTTCTCCCGGGCGCATCAGATGAAGGTGTACAGCTCTCTTGCCATCCTTAACCCTGACCCAGAATCGTCTGTACTCCCGCCCATCCAGTTCAGGCGGAACGTAGTTCCAGCCCAACGGATTCAGCTGATCCACAATCAGATCCATGTCGTCCCATGATTGTACCTCTGCCATCAGATCAATAATGGGCTTGGCGGGTAACCCTGGAATGGACGTGCTTCCGATATGTTCGAATTGATGGATATTAAACTGCTGTAGAAGGTGTTTAAGTTGTCCGATTTCTTCCTGAGCCTGCGCATCCCAATTGGGGTTGGCCGGAGCAATCTCTACCGCCTCTGTCGCCCAGGCAGGCCAGTTTTCCGGTTGCAAGGGATCTGTCATTAACATGCTCCCTCCTCTTGACCATGACAATTTAAATGATAACCTTCTCTGTATTTTTCATAGGTGCGTTGCTTCATGCACTCAATCGTAGTATTCCGTTGAAATGTTAGTATGGAACTTAGGGATAAAAGAAGATATTTCAGGTAAGCCAGATCACTAGAATTAGAATCTGAGCTTATAATCGAAGCTTTCATAATTCATCCCATCCAATCCTGTTATATTGTTGTTCTAGCAGAGGTCATCCCAGATACATATTTCTATATATCCAAAAAAGGAGCGTATGTCTACGCCCCTGATTGTCTGATACCCTTAATCACATTGATGATATTTAACGTGATGATGTACTGAATTTATGTTTTGATTTATGCAAAGCGCTTCATTAATATGAAGATTTATTTTACCGTAACAGGGATCGTCACTTTTTTATTGCCCCACTTGGCCGTGATAGACGTTTTACCTTTGCCTACAGCCACGATCTTGCCATTTGTTACTGTCGCTACGCCCGGCTTTGTGCTGCTCCACACCGCACTGTTGGTCACAACAGTGGTCTTGCCCGTATCATACTGTGCCATCACACTCAGTGTTGTGCTTCCCTGTGGGGACAAAACCAGTTTTTTCTGGCCTGTAATCAGCTTTTTGAGCAAAGGTACAACGGTAACCTCTGCCTTTATTGTCTGATTTTGATAAGTTCCTGTCAAGGTTGCTTGTCCCTCGGTCAGCGTCTTAACGGTTCCATTTTTCACGACAGCTACATTTGTATTGGAAGAAGTCCATACGATTTGTTTCGATAGGTTGATCGTTTTGCCATTCGCGTAGGTGCCGATAACCTTCAACGCTTTGGACTTCTTGATGTTCAGCTGCATTGTGGCAGGAGTGACCTCAACTTTAGTAATCTCATCCGTCACAGCAACAGGGACTTTCACGATCGTTGTTCCATATTTGCCTTGCAGCAATACTCTGCCGGGTGTAACCCCTTTGATTTTACCGTTTTCCAGCACAGCCGAAGAAGTGGATACGGACCACACAATCTCAGACGTCACATCCTCTTCCTTACCATTCGCACGGGTGATGCTTACTTTCGGAAGGGTGCTTTCACTGCCTTTAACAAAACTGTAGGATTTCGGTGAAGCTTTGATGCTTTTGATCTTCTCCTGCACTTGGACAACCAACTGGGCTTTTGCCCCATCTACCTCTGCAAAAATCGTTGCTTCGCCCGCGGCAACAGCCTTGACTTTGCCTTTCACCATCGTCGCGACTGCTGCATTACTGGTGGACCAAGTTACACCTTCGGTAACATCCTGCTTGTTATCAAAACCTTCTACCGTTGCCATCACCTGAAGCGCAGCTGTTTCGGAAACACTCATCTTCTGCGGGCTGTTATTGGTTATTTCAATCGATTTCACGTCACCAGTAGCCGCCAAGGCCAACGAAGGGACCAGTACGGTTAATGCCATAATTAGAGCAAGTGTGCCTCGAAGCGCCAATTTGATTCTACTCATTTCTATCTCCATCTCCCATAATCCAATATTTTACTTCTATTATATTATATCGGATACGAATTGCATAAAGTTGAATAACATAAGTGAGAGTCTTGGAACAATTCATGAATTTCATTGTATAATATGGGAAGGTCGCGTAATACTGCAGCCCGCAATCGTTTCAAAAAAGCCCTTGAATCTGGACAAATTGAAATCATTAACGAGCGTGAATGGAAGCTGCGTTAACATTTAAAAAATAATTTTATTTACTTACATAAACGAAGAAATTTGTGAACAAAAAAGTAAGCTATACCTTAGGTCCGAGAACTAACCAGATTAGTAAATTTGGCACAAAGTATTAGGGGATTGGTTAATTAAATAGCGTTATCATAAAAAAGGGGATGTCCACCGTCATTTTACAAGACGTATGGAACATCCCCTCTTCTACTGCCTAAAGCGTTATATAACCTCTCTACTTCACTTCATCCTGCTCTGGTAAAATCAAGCTCTCCGCGCCGCCCATATAGGGCCGCAGGGCTACCGGAATCCGAATGCTTCCATCCTCCTGCTGATGATTCTCAAGCAAAGGAATCAGGATACGCGGCGATGCCACAGCCGTATTATTCAGCGTGTGACAATAGGCCAACTTGCCTTCGGCATCCAGGCAACGAATGTTCGAACGGCGAGCCTGAAAATCATGCAGATTCGACGACGAATGCGTTTCTCCATATGCATCGCGGCTTGGCATCCAAGTCTCGATATCATACTGTTTGTACGTTTTCTGCGACATATCTCCGGTACATACAGCGACAACACGATACGGCAGTTCCAGTAATTGCAGCAATTCCTCAGCGTGTCCCGTAATCTCTTGCAACATACGCTCCGATTCTTCCGCATCAGGGGCACAGAGAATGACCTGCTCGACTTTGGCAAACTGATGCACACGGTACAATCCGCGTACATCACGTCCGCCGGAGCCAACCTCACTACGGAAACACGTCGATACCGCGGCCAGCTTCACCGGCTCCTTCACATCGACTATCTCATCCGCATAATACGAGACCAGCGGCACTTCAGAAGTCCCCACCAGCCACTTGTTCTCCCCTTCGAGTTCATAGACCTGATCTCGACCAGTTGGGAAGAATCCAGTGTTCACCAGTGCGTCCTCCCTGACCATCAGCGGTACCTCCATCGGTGTAAACCCGTGCTTCAGCAGCAGATCCAGCGCAAGTTGCTGTACTGCCCGATGCAATAACAGGCCAGCGCCTTTTAATACATAGCTTCGCGTACCACCAATCTTAACGCCACGGGGAATATCGATCAGATCATGCAACTCCCCAAGTTCCACGTGATCTTTGTTGTTATACTCGAACGTTGGCACCTCTCCCACACGTCGCAGCTCCACATTATCCGCATCCGACGTGCCTTTCGGGGTATCCGGGGATACGATATTGGGTACCAGCCACTGCAGCCTGGTTACTTCCTCCTGTACAGGGGCGAGCTTCGCTTCCACCTGTTCCAACTGTTCATTGATCTGTTTCACCTGCGCCCGCAAACCATCGGCCTCTTCCCGATTACCGGCTTGCATGAGTCCGCCAATGTCTGCGGATAACGTATTGCGTAATCTACGCCCTTCTTCCGATTCCTGTAAAAGTGCTCTGCGTTCCTCGTCCAGCTTCAGCAATGTGCGAATGTTAATCTTGATTTTTTTCCCGTCTGCTGCTGCCTGAACCTCATCAGCATGTGCACGAATCCACTTCATTTCCAACATGGTCACCGTCTCCTTTGGCTGTAAAAATACAAAGAGCGCCCTCATCCCTTGGGACGAGGAGCGCTCTGCTCGCGGTGCCACCCAACTTGCTGAATCAGGATATCCTGTTTCCAGCCTCTTGGTCCGCGATAACGGGCGGTTCCGGTTAACTTGGGGAAATATCGCTCCCCTGGCGAAAACGCCTCCGAGTTGGATGCTCTTCAACGGCATGGTCCGATCTGTAATTGTTGTGTCTCAGTATATACGAACGCCGGACCAAATTGCAACCTTTTGTATCGATCAGAATTCATGGCACAACTTAACATGTCCTGTTATGATAGACTTTGTCTTCAAGATTGCGCTTTAATGTGATCCTCAATTTATGTATATATGTAGAAGGAGTTCTTTATGAAAAAATTACTTTGGATCGGGTGTCTCTCCTACTTCCTGATTGGACTTGCCCACGTTGTGCTCGGTTCCATTCTGCCCGTTGCACTTGAACATTACGGCAAAGATTATAGCCAGGGCGGGACATTGATCTTTGCTCAATTTGCCGGATTCCTGGGCGGTGTATTGTTATCTCCATGGCTGAACCGACGCTTCGGTAAAAGGGGAGGCTTGTTAATCGCCACAGCGTTGCTCTGTATTGCAGAATTATCCTACATGCTGCTGCCACCATGGGGCTGGATGTTCGTCATCGCACCCGCTGCCGGCTTTGGTTTCGGAATGGTTGAGGCTGTCATTGGCACCATTATCATCGCTGCAATCAAAGATAATACCGCCGTTGCCATGAGCCGACTGGAAGTATTATTCGGGATCGGGGCCATGGTCATGCCGCTCATGGCCAGCGCACTGATTGCTGCCGGATACTGGCGTCTGTCCTTCCTCGTTGTTGCAATATGCGCAGCGCTGACCTTTGTTTTCTGGGCGAAAGGATCATTTGGAGAGCTGGACAAGGTTCTGGATCAACGGGGGTCAAATCCTGCTTCGGTACATACGAACACTGCCGGAACATTAGGTGAGATACACCCCGCATCTGCAAGTATACCCGGTTCAGCCTATCGCGGACGCAACCTGACTCTTCTGGTTCTATTTGTCTTGTTCTTCTTCCTTTATGTTGGCACCGAGATGAGCCTTGCGAATTTCATGCCAGCGATTCTGATTGAGAAAATGAACATGAAGGAAGCCGGAGCAGCACTTAGTGTCACCTGTTTCTGGATTGCCATGTCCGTGGGACGACTCTTCGCCGGGTATATCGCAGAGAAATTCCAATACCGCGTCTATGTTCTGTACAGCTGTCTTGCATCTGTCCTTTTGTTAATGGTATTTCCATTTACAAACCAAATCTGGTCTGCATTTCTCATCATCTTGCTGCTTGGACTTGCGATGTCAGGGATATTCTCCATTGCTCTTGTCTTCGCCAGTAAACTGCTGCCTGGAACCGAAGAATCCACTCCCAGCATTTTGATTGCCTCAGGTGGGGTTGGCGGTGCCATTCTTCCTTTGACCACGGGATGGAGCCTTGATCATCTGGCGGTTAATCAATCTGCATGGATGCTTGCCATCTTTGCGGTTGGCCTGCTTGTCATTAGTGTAATCACGTATCAATGGCAGAACAAACATGTGGTCGATACAGCGACTTAACAGTTATGGGTCCGCCCTTAGCCTGAGAGTAGAATTACCAATTATAGGGATTGAGATGTCCACCTCCATGACTTTGGCGGTGGACATTTTGTTTTAGCGTTACTCTGTTCTAACGAACCTAGCACACGCTATCCCCCTCCATTTCTGCATATTTGAAATCTAACGAATCCTAGAGACGTTATTATAGATAATTAGCTTCAATTAAATGCCTCGTTGGAGGTTTTTTGCATAATAACACCGCTGAGATTCGTTAGGTCTTCATTCCCTTAGAAACTGGCCGAATAAGATGTTCTCGATTCGTTAGCCTGTAACCATGGTGGCGAGTGCCCTATCTCTGCCTCTCTGATCACCTTTCATTAAAGGTGAGAATACGATCTATTCATTTGCGCACAAGATTGCCCAGGAAATACTTATGGCAAACCGAATCACACACCTTTGTTAACGACAGGCATTACGGGCCCGTTAACCTTGATGCATTTACCAAATACATATCGCACGAGTGGTCCCAGAACGATCAACTGATATGGAAGCGCCAGGCTGAAGTTACGAGCGATTGTATGGAGATACGTACGGAGTACGGATGACCCACTTAATTGATCAGCGAGATATGCCGAGATCATTCCATACATGGACATGATCAGAACCATGCCAATCACCATAAAAAATGACATAGCAAGCACACCCAAAATCTTGTTGGACTTGTCAAAGGGCAAGGAAAAAGCAATCTTTCTCGCTACAGGCCCGACAATGAATGACTCCACCAGAAACGCGATGACAAAACATAATATGAATTGAAGCAGTATTTCAAGCGGGGACATCTTGCCGAGTAGCCCACTGTGCCATAGATTGAAGAACATCATGACCAAGACCATCCCTGTACACATCATTAATCCGAAAATAATTTGTTCCTTCTTGCTTGTTGGCAATTCTCTCATCCTCTCTGTTTACCTTCGTAATTATAGAGATGAGTAAACCCTCCACATAAGTGAACATTCCGTGAACAAATCTGATTTTCTTCCCGTGTGATGAATTGCAGGTTGACGCGAGAAACGCAAGTTTCGATGAAGCGGAGAAAAATTCAACCTCAAGAGAATGCAGTTTTTATCTACAACATAAATTTCCAGAGAAAAGACAGTTTGGATAACGCTGTGATTGCTATTCGTTTGAAAACAGAGCCTTTCTGATTCGTAGATTCTGCTGGATGCTCACCTTTAACCGCAAGTGTACTATGTGCACGTTTGATATCCATAGCCTCTGTTAGTTGGTTGGCGAATGCAGAACCGGAAATGACCACAGCAGATTCAGTATTGAGGAAGGCAGATCTGGGATCAAGATTATACGAACCAACCATGCTGAGGTAATCATCCATGACAAATGATTTGCCGTGTATGGAATAAGGGCCTTGGTATTCATAAATAGCCAGACTGGTATCAAGTAACCGCTCTTTAGAGCTTAAGTATCCCGCGAAAGCCAAAGGGTTAGGGGTCTGCTGGATTGAATTGGTTAGCATGACCCATTCTGTTTCTGGATTCATCGACAGATGTACTGCTTTCATCATTTTCTTGGTGGGAATGGCATATGGCGTCTGAAGGTACACTTTCGACTTTGCTTGATTGGCGAAATGAACAAATGCTCTCCACATGATCGGTTCTTTATACAGCCTTTGGATTGGATTGTGAATGAAAGCGACGTGGTCGGAATGAAGAGTTCCTTGAGCCCATTCCTTCGGCAACACTTTAACAAAAGGATCGCTCTGAGCGCGGGCCTTTTTATATAACTCAGCCAGCTGAGCCAGCTCTTTTAATCCTTTTGCATGATGCTGACGTTTTGCATGTTTTTCTGGTTTGGTGAATGGATGGTTCCATAACTGATCTATATATTGTTTCATTTCAACAACCGTGCTGTTCGTATTATCGTTTGGATTGTAAACAAGGACATCCCGATCGAATACATAGTCTTTTGGGGGTTGCGATGCCATGTATTTATCACCAATATTTTGGCCGCCAATAATGCCATATGTGTTGTCGACAAGAAGGATCTTGTCATGCATACGGTTATGCCATGTCCATGGCATAAATAGGTGAAGTGGTTCATAATATCTTAATTCCACATTGGGGTGAGCTGCAATGGCATCTGGAATATCACGCAACTCTCCGCGCATGCTGTGAAAAATCCCGTCTAAAATGATTCGAACATGAACACCCCGATCAGCTGCATCGAATAACGCAGCAAAAAAGAGTTGAGATGTTTTTCCTTTTTGGATGGAGTAATACGCCAGGTCGATGCTTGTTTTCGCCTCTCGAATGGTCTGGATTCTCACCTGACCCGATTGAAAGCCGTCCTCCAGGAGCATTACGCGATCTGTTGTACTTCCTTCTGTTAACGCTTTTTGCATATCCGTATTTTCAATAGTCGATGGAGACGGAACCAAAAATAAAAGGTAAGCCGTGAAAAAAACGTAGACACTATAGGACAAAATAATTGCAATTATGGTTTTAAGGATCATTCAGCACTCCCCCATTTGTATGTAAAAGTATTTATTTGTATAGCAGTACTATCTCCTTTTGTATCTAAATTATGTTGTTTAAATTACTCAAGCTGCACCGCTCAAGGTCAAACGAGCAAAAGCTGATCACTGAAATAGGGAAAGCAGCCCTTATGCGACGAGATATCAAACATCGGATTTGATCTAAGTATTTGTTGGGAGCCCTCCAGATCTTCAGCACTTAGGCTATGACCCACTATCCGGTGCTTCTACACTCAGCCAGATTTCCTTATATGATTCGCAACGATAATTATTGAAAATAACACATCTAAACAGGCTGATATACATCTGTATAAAGGCCTGTTTGATAAGTTCATATCTGTCCCCATCCAGTTCCTGACTGGACACGTTCCACCCGCTGGCCTATAATTACACCTAGTAATGCCCGTAACTTCATAGTTTCCCAGGGGAGTCGGAATTGGCCGGCTGAGAGTGTATCCCACCAAGATACTAACCCTTAGACCTGATCTGGATCATGCCAGCGTAGGAATCGGAGTATATCGAAATGGCACAGCCCTCTGGCTGAACGCCACCTCTCTAACGCCTGCACGCGTCCCGGATTACGGGACGCTTTTTTTGTTTTATTTATCGAAACAAAAATAAGTCATCCAGATCCAACTGGTATAAATCTGTCGATTTATGCAAGATGATTGGATATGAAGCCAAGGAGTACCCCGTGCCAATCGGCCGGACATACCGAAGGAGAGAATCACAGATGAAATGGCGTAAAACAATGGGACTGTTGCTCTTATGTGTACTACTGGTGACCGTGGCCGCATGTGGCGGTAAAGAAGCTGCCCCAGCTGGTCAGAACGGCAACACAAATACGGAAAGCAGCAACAAAGGTGACACTGCCGCCCTGAAAGATATTAAAGTGGTGCTCGACTGGACACCAAATACGAATCATACCGGCCTGTATGCGGCTGTGGGTCAAGGTTTTTACAAGGCTGAGGGCTTGAATGTAGAGATTGTACAACCAGGTGCCGGTGGCGCAGATACAATGGTTGCCTCGAATGAAGTGCCTTTTGGCGTAAGTTATCAGGAAAGTGTAACTCAAGCCCGTACACAAGGTGTTCCACTCGTCTCCATCGCAGCAGTTATTCAGCATAATACATCCGGGTTCGCTGCTCCGGCGGATCGGAATATCAAATCACCGAAAGATTTTGAAGGGAAAACCTATGGCGGTTGGGGTTCGCCTGTGGAAGAAGCCGTGATGCAATCCATTATGGAAAGCGACGGAGCCGATGTATCCAAAGTAAAAAACATTAACATGGGTGACGCTGACTTTTTCACCGCAGTAAAACGGGACATTGATTTCGCGTGGATTTTCTACGCCTGGACGGGGATTGAAGCTGAACTGCGCGGAGAACCGATCGACATGTTATATGTGAAGGATTATTCAGATGCACTGGATTACTACACGCCTGTTCTCGTAACGAACGAGCAGACGATTCAGAACGACCCTGAGTTGGTGAAAGCATTCCTGAAAGCCACTTCAGAAGGATATCAATACGCAATTGATCATCCCGAAGACGCAGCGAATATTCTGATCAAGGCCGTCCCGGATCTGGATAAAGACCTGGTACTGGCAAGCCAGAAATGGCTGAGTCCAAAGTACACGGATGACGCCCCGCGCTGGGGAGAACAGAAACAGGAAGTGTGGCAGAACTACACCGACTGGATGTTTAGCAAAAAACTGCTGGATGAACAGGTCGACGTGAGCAAAGCATATACGAACGCGTTTTTACCCCAATAAAATATCTCATATAAAACGAACTTAATATTTACACGAGGACGGAGAGGACAGAAATAACGTGAAAAAGCGAAGCGGTCGCCTTTATCACCGGATTTTCCCTTTAGAGAAAGGGAATCAAAAAAATCTGGGGATAACAGCGATTGGAAGGTTATTCTGTCATCGAAGTGGCAAGTGTAACCGTCATTAGTTCATTTTATATATCACGAAAGGAGCCGTGATCTCACATGGCAAGCACACTACTTAGCATTCAGGTTATTCCAAAAACGCCAAATGGCGAGAACCCTTATCCTTATGTAGATCGCGCCATTGAAGTTATTCAGCAATCTGGCCTGAAATATCAGGTGAACCCGCTCGACACCACGATGGAGGGGGAACTGGAGGAACTGCTGGAGGTTGTCCGCAAAATGCACGAAGTACTCGTCGAGGCTGGCAGCCCAAGCATCATCTCCCAGATCAAAATCGCCCATAGCCCTACTGGCTTCAGCATGGATACCCTGACGGAGAAGTACCGCTAATGAATGCCTATTTCAAAAGTGTATGGCCGCCCTTCGTGGCGGTTATTCTCTTTATAGCGATATGGCAGGGAGCTGTCTCCCTGTTCCATATCGAGAAATGGATGCTGCCCGCACCGTCCGATATCGCCCGCGAAGCAACAACCCAGGCCGAGCGACTGGGCATGCATGCCTCCGCAACCATTCAGTTAACCCTGATCGGATTCGCGGCCGGCACAGCGGTTGGATTACTGATTGCAATGGTGCTGCATTTAGTTCCTTTTCTCAAGTCAGCCCTGTATCCTTTACTTATTCTTAGTCAAAATATCCCGACCATCGCGCTCGCGCCGCTCCTGTTAATCTGGTTCGGGTTCGGCTTGTTGCCTAAGCTGATTACCATCATATTAGTCTGCTTTTTCCCCGTTGCGGTGGCGGCTATGGACGGCTTGACCCGTACTGACGCGGCCATGATGAACTATATGCGCATGGCTGGTGCGAAACGTCACCATATCTTCTGGAAGCTGGAGCTTCCCCATGCGCTGCCAGCCGTGTTCTCCGGTGTCAAAATCGCTGCTACCTATAGCGTGATGGGTGCCATTATCGCCGAATGGATCGGTGCAGACAAGGGTATTGGTTATTATATGATGCTGCAAAAGTCTGCTTATCGTACGGACCGCCTATTCGTGGCGATCATGATTATTGTCGCGCTCAGCTTGCTGCTCTTCCTGTTCATTGCCCTTCTGGAGAAGCTGCTCGTGCGCTGGCGGCCACAGAAGCGGTAGTAAAGCAAGTAATCTGTAATTAGGAAGTGATGACCATATGAATCGGCAACAGGACGAACACGTCCAGCCTGAACGGGGAGCCCGCGCATTGGAACCAAAGCACGGTGAAAAACTTCACTCGGCTAATCCTGGTCTACCGACAAATACGACTGCTGCTACGGTTCCACCTGCACTGGATGTCGTGGATGTTCATGCATCATTCCGTGAACGGCGGAGCAGGTTACCGGTTCTGAACGGCCTATCCCTGACTGTGGAGCAAGGCGAGTTTGTTGCTATCGTTGGGCCATCCGGCTGTGGCAAAAGCACCCTGTTCCATATCATCGGCGGTCTTCTGAAGCCACAGGAAGGGCGAGTGTTCATGGACGATCATGATGTAACGGGCCAACGTGGCAAGATCAGTTATATGCCACAACAGCCTGCTCTTTTCCCTTGGCGGACCATTGAAGACAATGTACTGCTTGCTGGAGAAGTAGCTTCAAGCGCTCCCCCTCGGACCGAAGCACTTGCAGAAGCTCGTAAGTGGTTAAGCAGCGTGGGTCTTGCCGGGTTCGAGCAGGCATACCCTCATATGCTGTCGGGCGGAATGCAGCAGCGTGCTGCATTCCTGCGCGCCCTGCTCAGTCCGCAGGAACTGATGCTGCTGGACGAACCCTTCAGCGCGCTGGATGCACTGACACGTAGCGACATGCAGCGCTGGCTGCTCGATATCTGGGAACAGAACCGCCGCTCGGTGCTGTTCATCACCCATAATATCGAAGAAGCATTGCTGCTTGCAGATCGGGTCTATGTGTTATCCAACCGACCTGCAACAGTGTTGCACGAGGTACATGTTCCTTTTGATCGCCCAAGACGAGAAGAAATTACGGAGGAATCCGCTTTTCTGGAGCGTAAACGGCAGATTGCACAGTGGATGAGAGAAGAACAGCAGAAAGCCCGCCTATCTTGATAGTGCGGGCTTTTAAGTTATTATTTTCCTTTAATGGGTGATCCACCACAAGGAATTCTGCGTAACATAGTTAGAATATAAATGAACACAAGGAGGAATTCCCTCGTGCATTCTCAAGCTTTTGCACCATTAATTGATGCTCATATTCACTTCGATCAGTATACCCCTGACGAACAACGCGAGATGCTGTTATCTTTCCCGTCTCACCAGGTCGAAGCAGTCATTGCCGTGTCCATGAATCTCGCTTCTGCCCAAGCCAATCTGGAGCTTGCCGAACAACATCCACGCACCATCTATCCGGCCTTCGGTTTTCATCCAGAACAGGAACTGCATTCCGTTGCAGAAATGGACCTGTTCTTCCAATGGATCGAAGAGCATATTGGACAAGCTACAGCCATCGGAGAAGTTGGCCTTCCCTATTACAATCGTCAGGAAGCGGAGCAGGCAGGACAGCGCTTCGATCAGAGCGGGTATATCAAGCTCCTTGAACGTTTCATCCAACTTGCCAAAAAGCATAACAAACCACTTGTCCTTCATGCAGTATACGATGATGCGGATATTGTCTGTGATCTGCTGGAGCAATATCAATTCCGACGTGCTCATTTCCACTGGTTCAAAGGGTCCCGCGAAACGGTAAGACGCATGGCAGACAACGGTTATTTCATCTCTTTCACGCCGGATATTCGTTATGAAGAAGAGATTCGTGAACTCGCCCGGCAGTATCCAGTAGAACAAGTCATGGCCGAGACCGACGGACCTTGGCCCTTCGAAGGGCCGCTTCAGGGACGAATGACACACCCTGCCATGACCAGACAAGTCATTCAGGCATGGAGTGAGATCACCGGCATGGGAACCGAACGGGCCGCCCGTCTCTTTCATCAGAATACAAAGCGTTTCTACGGCCTAACTTGATTACAGTCACGTAATTGCAAGCACTCTCACTTGCCCGTGCCCACACAACACAAAAAAGCCAGTCGTTTTCACCCCGACTGGCTTCTAATCTACATATATATAAGTGGAACAAAATTTTTACCTTCCGTTCAACTTAACGCTTCAAAAATCCCTTGCCTTCCAGGAACGGTCTCACCTGCAAACGTGTCGGCTCAGTCAGACGCTTCGCCATCAGTTCGGACCATGGGGTCGTTCGTTCTCCATTGGTCCGTTCTTTCATGTACGCGGTTGTGGTCTCATCATACTGCGCAACACCTTGGAGGCTCTGCTCGGCATTATACCGATTATGATGCAGAACGGCTTTCAATGGCAGGCGTGGCCGAATTCCCGTTTCCTGATCTGCAACACCAATACACATGCCGTACACCGGATATACCCCCTCCGGCAATCCTAACAGCTCAGCGACTTCTTCAATCCGAGTACGAAGCCCGCCGATATATACGATTCCGAAGCCAAGGGATTCGGCTGCAAGAGCGGCATTCTGGGAAGCCAAAGCGGCATCAATCGTGGCTACCATGAAATTCTCGGTCGAATCGGCATACGATTCCTTCTCAGGAAGATGACGTTTCGCAGCATCACTCAGCCGGTACAGATCGGCACACCATACGAGAAACACCGGACATTCATTGACGTAGGCCTGATTGCCTGCCAGTTCAGCCAGCTTGGCCTTTTGCTCCGATTCAGTCACAGCAATCACGGTATAAGCTTGTACACTGCTTGAAGAGGAAGCCATCTGCCCTGCCGATACAATGGCTGCGAGCTGCTCATCACTTACCGGGTCTGGCTTAAATTTTCGTACAGAGCGGTGTTTCATCATCAACTCAATGGTTTCATTCATGGCGGTTCACTCCCAATCCTCGAAGTACGAACTCAATCGTCTGCTCCGCGAGCTCGTCTGTATTCATATGTTGATAATCAAAGCCAAATCGTGAATTCTTGGCCCGTTTGTGCGCCAAAGCCACACCCATAACCTGAAGCATTGCATAAGATACGGACTCGATTTGGAATAATCCCTGGTCTTTTCCTTCTTGCAGTAGTTCCCTCACACGTGTCCAGACGGGGTCCAGAAAACGAAATACGGTAGCTGTGCGATGTGTACGCAGTGTAATTTCAAGCTGCACAATATCGCTCATCTCCCGATCTGTCATCGTGAACTTCACAACTTCACCAATAATTCGTCGGATACCTTCCACAGGCGAGGACATGGACTCTTCAGCCAGCGAGTTCATCATATGATCGGGGAAGAAATGTTCGAATAATGCCTCGAACACCTTTTCTTTTCCGCCAAAATGGTATGAGACCAGTGACACGTTCGCACCCGCCTCATCACAGATTTGACGCACACTCGTCCCGTCATACCCCTGCTGTGCAAAAAGCTTCTTGGCTGCAAGTAATATCCTCGTTTTGATATCCAACTCCGGTTCCGTCATTCCGTCCCGCTCCCTCTTGTCCGTTCATCTCATTCGCTCCAGCTCAAGGACTACAGCCAGCGAATCATCTGTCTATTATATTACACCAAGCACCCCGATGAAAATCATCGGGGTGCTTGTCCTATCTCTGAAGCCGTTTCATGCATCTTTTGTATTTAGTTGTTTGCTTGAGCCGGGCTTGGAGCCATAGCTGGCATGCGTTGTTTTTTCAATAACGTCACGACCAGTGACAAAGCAACAGCAACCAACAGTACAATGACGATAGATCCTGCAGCAGACTGAACTCCTGGTCCTCCCAACTGCACGCTCAGAATGCCCTGAACGGCGTATGTTGCAGGCAGGTACTGCCCAATGCCGCTATAGAAGCTGTTCAGCAATTCACGCGGTACCATAGCACCGGAAGATACCAGCTGCAAGGACAGTGAGATGATGTTGAACAGACTTCCTGCCGGTCCGAAGCAGATCAGGAAGAACTGGGAGAAGAACATGAACGTGCATAGGAAGAGTGCCTGGAATAACCAGAACGCAACGAATCCTTGTGCAATCTGTCCGCCCAGTGCCACGATCAGTGATGATCCCAGCAAGGAAACGACCAATGCAGAACCCACGTTAATGACTACTCGCGAGCCAAACAAAGTCAAACGGGAATAGGTAGATGACAGCATACCCATGGCTGTCTGGAGGTTCATCCCCATGATCATGGCACCTACATAGGAAGCCAGTACCATCATCATTGGCACCATCTGATTATTCATCCCGTTAACCGGGTTGATGGACGTTGTCGTTCCTTCCACTCGGGTAGCCAGGTTCGCAGCAGCTTCAGCAGCCTGATCAGCAGGCGCGCCCGAAGCAGTAAGTACCGTTTGTACCCCTTGCGCTGTAGCTTGTTTATTAATCGTGTTTGTCACACTTTGTGATACACCTTGCATCATGCTTTTAATCGTAACCGGGTTTGCTTCATTAATGGTGTATTTAATCTCGGCGGTTGAGCCAGCCGTCTGAAGCAATTCGTTAAATCCAGCCGGGATATCCAGCACCATGTGTACTTGGTGATGATTTAACTGATCCAACGCTTCAGCTGCACTCAGATTGGCTACGGTGTGGAAAGGCAGTGTTCCTGCGAGCGATTCCGCTATGCCTTTGGACATTTCACCGTCCTCGTTCACAATCGCAACCGTCAATTCTTTTGCACGGTCATTTACTCCAGAATATGCGGTCATCCAGATCACGCTAAAGATCACTTGGAACATAAGTGCTGTTACGATCCCTACAATCACTGGCGGTTTTTTAAACAATGTACGTAAAGCCTGTAACATAAAAGGTGTCCTCCATTACTCAAAATAGTTCTAATTTGATTTAAACAGTTGTTTGAATCAAACGATCGTTTAAATTTTATGTGAATATGACCATATTGTCAACTCATTTTTGAAATATTCAGAAAACGTAAGCTTTATTCATGAATACTATCGATCCATTTTCACAAAAGAGCATTATGCTATCTTTTCTCCGTAGAAAAGAACATCTATACCAACAATTTAGGCTTACTTTCTGGCGACTTAACTGTATTTTTCTCAACAAAAAAACACGGTCCGCCGCAGCGAACCGCGCATTTATTCATCCTCACTTCATTGACAATAAGGCGTTGAATGTATCTCCAAACAAAGGTCGGTCAGTCATTTCTCTTCAGCTTCATGCGTTGCAGACGTAGGGAATTCAGTACAACCGATACGGAGCTGAACGCCATCGCCGCCCCTGCCAGCCATGGAGCCAGGAAGCCAACTGCCGCAATTGGAATACCAATAACGTTGTATCCGAGTGCCCAGAACAGGTTTTGTTTGATGTTACCCATCGTGCGCCGGCTCATTTCAATCGCATCTGCAATGCTGTTCAGATCACCACGCATCAATGTAATATCTGCCGCTTCCATCGCTACATCCGTTCCTGTTCCAATGGCCATCCCGATATCCGCAGTAGCAAGTGCCGGAGCATCATTAATGCCGTCACCTACCATGGCAACTTTCAGGCCACTCTCCTGAAGTTTCTTCACTTCCGCAGCTTTACCTTCGGGCAGAACCTCAGCCAGCACTTTACCGATCCCTGCCTGTTCCGCTACAGCGCGAGCAGTCCGCTCATTGTCTCCCGTGATCATGATAACATCAATCCCCATCGCCTGAAGACGACCGATCGCTTCACGAGAGGTATCCTTGATGGTGTCAGCCACAGCCACAATCCCTGCCCACTGACCATCCACCGCTACCAGCATCGCTGTACGCCCCTGCTCTTCCAGTCGGTTCATCTGTTGAACGGTTTCCTCTGAGACATTGACCTGTTCATCCGCAAGCAATCGCCGTGTGCCGACCAGAATTTCCTGCCCTTTTACTGAAGCTCGCACACCATATCCCGGTATGTTCTCGAACTTCTCTGTTGGGATCAGCTCCAGGCCCTTGGCACGGATACCCACAACAATCGCCTCTGCCAGCGGATGCTCGGAACTCTGTTCAGCCGCTCCCACACGTTCAAGCAGATCCGATTCCGTCCAATTCGGAGCCGTGATAACATCGGTAAGCCCGGGTTTACCTTGAGTCACTGTACCTGTTTTGTCGAGCACCACGGTCTGAATCTGTTGTGCGGACTCCAGATGTTCGCCGCCTTTGAACAGAATGCCGTACTCAGCAGCACGGCCTGATCCAGCCATGATTGAGGTCGGCGTGGCCAGCCCCAGTGCACATGGACAGGCAATGACGAGCACAGCAATGGCTTTTTCAAGGGAACCGGCGAAGTCACCCGGACTTGCAAACAGATACCAGATCAAGAATGTCAATGCAGCTATGCCGACGACAATCGGAACAAATATGCCGGATATAACATCTGCAATCCGTTGAATCGGCGCTTTAGAGCCCTGTGCTTGTTCCACCACTTTGATAATCTGGGACAGAACCGTGTCGGAACCTACTCGGGTCGCACGCAGTCGTAATACTCCATTTTTGTTCAGCGTAGCACCTGTAACGGCATCTCCCGGTTTTTTATCCACGGGAAGGCTCTCTCCACTTAGCATGGATTCATCTACAGAGGATTGCCCCTCCTCAACGATACCATCTACTGGTATGCTGTCACCCGGCTTCACCAGAATGAGTTCTCCTACCGTAACATATGCAGCAGGAACCATAACTTCCTGTCCATCCCGGATGACACGGGCTTCACGTGGAGCCAACTCAATCAGGCTTTTGATCGCCTGTGAAGAGCGACCTTTCGCCACAGCTTCCAACCATTTTCCCAGTAAAATTAACGTAATTAGAATTGCACTTGTCTCATAATAGAGTTCTACCGAAGGCATGGCGGCTGTGCCCGTTCCCATTGCACTATGATCCACCGACGCAAAAGGCAAGTACCCACTGGATAACGTCAGATACAGACTGTAGAAAAACGCTGCGCTGGTACCCAGTGCGACAAGAACATCCATATTCGCGCTGCGGTTGCGAAGTGCTTTGTACGCTCCTATATAGAACTGCCACCCAATCACGAACTGTACCGGTGTTGCCAGCAGCAGTTGGAACCAAGGGTTCATGAACAGCTCGGGTACATAGATTCCGGATGTGAACGAGAAATGCCCAACCATTGCCCACAGCAAAGGAATTGATAACAAAGCCGATATCATCCATTTCCACTTTTTGCGTTGCAGCTCACGTTCACGAACCGATGTGGTCTCTTCTTGGGTCAATTGCAGTTCAGCACCATAGCCCATCTGCTTGATCTTGGCAGTAATATCCGAAGGTTTCAATGAGCCCGCGGCATATTCGATATGCCCTGTCTCCAGCGCCAAATTCACATTCGCCTGAGATACCCCCGGTAGTCGGGAAAGACCCTTTTCAATCCGGGCAGAACAGGCAGCACACGTCATACCGGTGATGTTCAGATCAACCGATTCGGACACCGTTCCGTAGCCAAGCGCCTCTACTTTATCCCGCAACGCATTCACGTTGGTTGTCTTTGGATCATAAGAAACGGTTGCCTGTTCAATCGCAAGGTTCACATTAGCCTGATGCACACCTTCCATTCGGGACAAGCCCTTCTCCACTCGTGTCGAACATGCGGCACACGTCATGCCCGTGATATGCAGTGTTGTCTTCAGTCCTGGTGCGTCTGCCATAGGTGGTATTGGGGTGGGTTCAGATGATCTATCCGTTGGTTTATCCGTTGGTTTATTCGTTGAGTTATCCATCATGTCAGCTCCTTTCATGTCGATTCAATTTTGTATGTTGCATTCAACATACCCCTAAGGGGTATATATTAGACAGAAAATTAGGCTTAAACCTGGCTCTTGGAAAAAGGTACTTTGACCTCTTTTTCGCCCATGAGCATGTTCGGTTTAAGCCTGTGATCCCTTTTTAGACTACATCGTATCCCTGATCTTCAATCGCAGCTTTGATCTGATCCACGTTCACCGTCTGCTCATCATATTCCACCGCTACTGTTCCCGCTGCCAGATCAACCTTACCACTCGCACCGGTATTCTTCACAGCTTCTTCAACCGACTTCACACAGTGATTGCAAGACATTCCCGTAACGTTCAACGTAACATTAGACATTGTAAATTCCTCCTTGGGGTATATTAAAATGATAAAATTAATTAGGTGAATTGATTCATCTTACTTCATTAACTTCCGCATCGTAACCAGCAGTTCATCGACAACCTCATGTTCACCAGCCTGAATGCGTTCAACGATACAGCTCTTCATATGGCCTTCAAGCAGAAGTTTGCCTACCGAATTAAGAGCAGACTGAGCCGCCGCGATCTGCGTCAGCACATCATCACAGTACGTATCCTTCTCGATCAATCCCTTGATCCCGCGAATCTGACCTTCCACACGGTTCAAACGAGAAACCAGGTTACTCTTCATCTCCTGCGAATGGTGACTCTTGCGCACATGCTTCCCATCACTGCCTTCGGTATGACAGGATACTGCTTCTTGAACTGTAGCCGAAGCTTCCGTTGAATCGGACATGGAGGATTGCAAAGGTTCCTCGGGATGGCTCTGATGATCCATCATGAACACCCCTTTTCTTTCGTTCTTTTCTAAGAGTAACATACCCCATGGGGGTATTCAAGTTCATTTTGATATTTTGTTAAAAATAGATGATTGCTTGTTCGAATTATAAAGAGCAGTGCATCTTACAAGGTATATTCCATCCTGCTGCTGCGAACGACCAGACCCATCTGTTCATAGAAAGCCTGTGCGTCCGAGTTAAACGTCGACACGGATAATTCCACGCTGTCTGCCTGAAGCTCTCTTCCTAGCTCGATGAATGCCTGTATTAACTGTTTGCCCGTTCCTTGGCCCCGATGCTTGGTATCCACCACAAGTTCATGGATGTACAGCATCTTGCGATCCACCATCAATGGGTTATCCTGAATTACACTCAACTGCGCACTCCCGTAACCCAGAATCAAGCCTGTTTCTAAAGACTCGGCAACATACAGGTATCGCTTGTCCGTTTCCAGTAGTTCGGTGAATTCCTTCTCCTCCATTCTGGTCTCTAACACTCTGTATAGATCCGGCCGCGCCTCAACATGCATCTGGTGCAGTTCATCCATCAACCATGACACGCCAGAGTAGTCCCTGAGTTCTGCCTTTCGAATGTTAACATTCCCCTTCGTGCTCATCCCTATCACTCTTTCGTCTGCTGAATTTTACATTATTATACAACTAAAAAGCAGATACCATAAGGGTACCTGCTTCACAAAATTTATCTTCATTCCATCAAGCCCATATGATGCTCATGTTGATTATTTTTTCGAAGAAGTATTTCCTTCATTAAAAGCAACAGGTGATGGCTTCGCTGCCCATTCGTCCGCCTGCGGCTCAATGTCCACTCCGCTCAAGATTTTCTTTTTCTCCATCAAGGAATCCCCGTCTTCATCCAGCTTGTTGCGAATTTCCGCTTCATCCTGAGGTTGATTGTTCTGTGTCATCGTAGAGTCCTCCCTTTTTTCGTATTCATGTTGATGTTCCTTTATATAACGTGCCCATTTTCTGCATTATCATTCTTCGCGAAGGACAGGCCATCCACTTATTCCCCAGATAAAGATAATGACGTATAGATATGCGCCCTAAATACATGCGCATTATCCATACGTCATTTTTCATGATATATCCTGTTCCCCGTTAATCGAAATCAACCTGTTTATCCAAAATGATTTCCTCTACTTTGTATTCCAACTCTGGTATGGAGGGAATCAAGGAGAATCGAACGTTTTCCAGAGAAGAAGGAAGGGCAGGAACCACTCGGAAACTAATTTGCGTCTCCCCACCTCCTCCACGACTGCCATGTCTCATGGTGATATGCCTCTGTTCGCTGAATATTTCCAGAGCCAAATGTGGAACCATTTGTATACGCTCAGCTTCATTCCCCTTATATTGAATCTCCACATAAACGAGGCTTTCGCCTTCATATTGCATCGAATGTGTGATCGTATACTCACATGAATCTTTAATCATTTTCTTCATAATCGGCACCACACTCGTCAATTGAAGAGGTTCACTTGGAAAGTAGTGTCTTTGCGGCATCGGCTGCACGCTACGAAGAACATATCGGATATCTTCCTCCTTCATATCCAGTAAGCTCACCCATTCATCGATAGTACTTTGAGGGGGTTGGTACTGGACGGCTCCGGTTATTTCCTTTCTAGCTGCAACCAGTTTCAAAAGTTGCTCATCAATCCGCTGTACCTCTTCGTTGTATTCATTAGGAATTTCACGTAATTCACTCCAACCCATATATAATCACCCTCCTAATTTAATAACATGCCATGCAAATACAATTCGCTACTGTACCTGCATCCCCTCTTCTTTTTCAGTTTATTTAAAAGGCTCCACTGAACCAAAAACGAAAAAATCAAAAAGTAAAGGACGCCCCCTGGGTCATATTTATGACCTTACGGGACGCCCTTTTTATATTGTACACCTTAAATGGACATCATCTTCTGTTTTGCTTGTAACAATGAGAAAAAATGTATACTTGCCTTAAACTAACCTATGCCTGATCCTGACGAGCAAGCGCGACTAGCGCTGCCAGAGCGGCATTAATCTCGCGCTCCACCGCTTGTCCAACCGCATCTGTATGCGGATCATACTCAGCAGCCAGGTCGCTGTCCGCGAATCCGTCAATCGCGACAATGGCTCCGGCACGAGCGCCACGCAAGGTGCTGACGATGTAGAGTGCCGCAATTTCCATCTCGGCCGCAAGTGCCCCAGCCTGCTTGTATTTGCGATGTGGAATCTCTTCCACGCCTGCAAAGAACGCATCCAGTGTTACGGTGATACCAACGCCGACTTTGCCTGCAAATGTTGCAGCATCCGCGCTTTCTTGCTCACGAGCAGCTTCAATCAACGCTTGCGTCACCCCAATGTCTGCTACCGCCGGGAAACCATCCGGTACCAGTTGGCGAGTCAACCCGTCTGTACGAACAGCGGCTGTACTCACAATCACACTACCTGCCGGAAAATCCGCTGTATACGATCCCGCCGTACCTACACGAATCAGAGTTGTTACACCCGCGCGAATCAATTCCTCGAAGCAGACAGCTGCTCCAGGTGAACCTACACCATGGCTAACCACAGCGATCTGTACCCCTTCGTACAGACCAACAAACGTGCGATACTCCCGACTGAATGCCAGTTCTCTCACCTGTTCCAGCTTGCGGGAAATCTTCTCCGCACGTGCCGGATCTCCACAGACAATGGCATATGCCGGCATGTCTTCCGAATGAATCTGCAAAATAGGCATCAACATATCAATCAAACTCCTTCTTCGTCCACTCGTCTTCCGGAATCGGCAGATCTTCACCCGAGAAGCGTTGTTCCTTGAACGGATCGGCAAAATGGTGGAAACCATTCACTTCCCAGAATCCGTTACGGTCTTCTGTCATGAACTCCAAACCACGTATCCACTTCGCACTCTTCCAGAAGTAAAGTTGTGGCACAACCATACGCAGTGGAAAACCATGCTTGGGCGTTAGTGGTTCGCCGTTATATTTGAATGCAAGCAATACATCATCATGCATCAATTCTTCGAGCGGTACATTTGTCTCGTAATCATGATCCGCATGGATCATGACGTATTTTGCTTCCGGCTTAACCCCCTGAAGTTTCACAAAATCCGAGAAGCGAATACCTTCCCACGGCGTATCGAATTTCGACCAGCGGGTAACACAGTGAATATCACTTACCGTGTTCACCTGAGGCATCGCCTGCAACTCGGCCAGGGAGAACACCTTCTCCTCTTCCACTTCTCCGAATACTTTCAGGTCCCATGTGGACAGGTCATATTCCGGCACTTCCCCTTCATGCAGAATCGGGAATTTCTCCGTCAGCATCTGTCCCGGCGGCAAGCGATCTCCATGATCATTGCTTGCTTTGGGTGCCGGGGTTTTTCCTTTTTTCAAACGTTCAGCCTTGTTATGCAAGTGGAATTCCTCCTTCTTCTTCTGCCTCTAGCATGGGCATTCAGGAATTAACGCGAGCTTCCGCCCGCTTTCAGTGCATCTTGTGCATAAGTGCGGTCTTTGAAAAAGAACATCGCGACCAGCGTTACAATATACGGCAGCATCAATGTAAAATGGGTTGGCAAGGAGAAGCCTTGCAGACGAATACTCAATGCTTCCATGAAGCCAAACAGTACACTGGAGCCCATCACGCCAAGCGGATTCGCTTGCCCCAGCATCGTTGCCACCAGCGCGATAAAGCCACGACCAGCAGTCATGCCTTCGGTAAACATCGTCACCTGACCGAGCGACAACTGTGCGCCAGCCAGAGCACACAACACACCGCACATCAGAACGGCACCATACTGGATGCCGCGTACCTTGATCCCGATGCTCTGTGCTGCAATCGGGTTCTCACCGACGGAGCGCAGGCGGAAGCCGGATACACTTTTGAACAGATAAAATTGCAGTCCAATCACGAGCACAATACCGAGGTAGACCAAGGGACTATGTCCCGATAATACATCGCCCACCCACGGGATGTCTTTGATCAGTGGAATATCCCACTTGGGAAGTCCAACCATGTCTTTGTCGTAGTATGCACCTTTTACATCAAAAATCGCACGCAGTGCAAAGGTCGTCACCCCCGCAGCCAGGAAATTCAGCGAGATCCCGACCACGATGGCGTTGGCCTTGAGATTAATACTTATAAAGGCAAAGAGCGCCGAGAACAACATGACGATAATAATGGAAAAGAGTACAGCCAGCAGCACATTGCCAAACAGATAATTACCGACAATGGCAGAGAACGCACCAATCAAAACCAGTCCTTCAAGACCCACGTTGAACAGACCGACACGGGAACATAAAGCCCCACCGAGCGCTGCAAGCAGGATTGGAGTCATAATCCGCAAGGTTGAGCCAAACATGGCTGCATCAAACAGTTGTTGCATTGGACTTTTTCTCCTTTCTCCGCTTCAGGAATGAATAACCGATCTGAGCTGATACAAATAACGTCAATACGGCCTGGATGACACTGCCGACTTCCAGCGGCACATCCGTGTTCCGTTCCATCCCCATGGCACCTGTCTGTAACGCAGCCAGCAAAATAGCTGCTACAGCTGTACCAAGTGGATGCGAGCGGGCAAGCAGCGTTGCCATAATGCCGCTCCATGCATAACTTGCCGATGACAACGAGCCATCAAGGAAACGGTACTGTGTACCCAGCACTTCTCCCGCACCTGCCAGTCCAGCAAGTCCACCACTAATGACCATGGACAGCATCATCATGCGAATGCGACGAACACCACCGTAGGTTGCAAAGGACGGGTTGCTGCCGAGCATGCGGATCTCGTAACCCGTCACCGTTTTGTGAGTGAACCAGTAGATCAGCATAGCCGCGACAATGGCAATGATGAAGCCAGCATGCAGTCCCATGCCCTGGAACAACTTCGGCAACCAGATACTTTGGTCAATCATGGGTGTCTGAGCCATCGCTGCTGATCCAGTCCGATCCTTGAATGGATAGGAGACCATGTATCCGCCAAAATAAATGGCAATATAGTTAAGTAGTAAAGTTGTAATCAATAGATTCATGCCGAAACGAGCATCCAGCCAACCTGCAAATAGAGACCAGACTCCTCCGGCAACAATACCTGCTACAATCGCAGCAATACACACGAACCAGCCCGGGCCTGGCAGATAGAGCGCCGTGAGCGCAGCACTGAGCCCGCCAAGAATCATCTGGCCTTCGGCTCCCATATTGAAAAATCCGGCCCGGAATGCCAAGGCTACGCCAAGTCCCGCCAAGATGATAGGTGTCGAACGAGCCAGTGTATTGGTGAAGAAGTAGAAGTTGCCGAAGGCCCCTTTCCACATCTCCGCATACGTATCCACCACATTACCGCCAACAATCAGAATCGCCACAGCCCCTGCAATCAGACCGATGAATACGGCAAGCAGCGGCTGTACGAGTCCGCGAAGTGTTTCTTTTACCCGATTCATATCCGCTCTTTCCCTCCTGCCATTAACAAGCTGATCTGTTCCTCAGTTGCTTCCTCTGCTCTCAGTTCCCCGGCAATTTCACCTTCATACATCACAATAATGCGATCCGATAATTGCAAAATCTCAGACAATTCCGATGAAATGAGCAGAATACCCGCACCTTCACTACGTTTGCGTAGCAATTCGGCATGAATCGTCTCCATCGCTCCGATATCCACACCACGGGTTGGTTCGGCTGCAATCAGAAACGGTGTATCCTGTGCAAATTCACGAGCGGCAATCAGCTTCTGCAAATTACCTCCGGACAGAAACTGCGCCTTGGTCTCCGCAGATCCCGTCTTGATGCTGAACTGTTTGATCCAGCTCTCTACCATCGTTCTTGCTGCTTTCGCTTTGATAATGCCACGTGACTGCAAGCGATGATGATGGCCCATCAGTCCGTTCTCGCGAACACTCGCATCCTTGGCTGCTCCCCACATGTAACGATCTTCCGGAATATGAGCAAGTCCATGCTCCCGAATGCGCCGTACAGGCCAATTGGTTGTATCCTGCCCGGAGAGCACAACGCGACCACTGTCTGCCTTACGCAGTCCTGCAATGACCTGAATTAGTTCCGACTGGCCGTTACCCGAGATGCCTGCTATACCAACAACCTCGCCTTTTCGAACTTCCATGTGGATATCCTTGAGCGCCGAACGATCCTTTGCTCCAGACAGATTGACCCCTTCCACCTGAAGCACCGCTTCGGCTGGAACCGATGGCTGCTTGTCCATACGCACAAGTTCACGACCAACCATCAGACGGGACAATTCCTCCACATGTGTATCCTTGGCTTCCAGCGTTCCAGTCACCTGACCATCTCGAAGCACCGTGATCCGGTCGGCTACATCCATGACTTCTTGCAGCTTGTGGGTAATTAGTACAAAGGTTTTGCCCAGCTTGGCGAGTGATTTCATGTTCGCCAGCAGTTCTTTTACTTCCAGCGGCGTCAGTACCGCCGAAGGTTCATCCAAGATAATGATGTCTGCACCCTGATGCAGCACCTTGAGAATTTCAACACGCTGCTGCATGCCAAGCGGGCACTCGGATACTTTTTTCCACGGGTCCACCGGCATACCATATTGTCTGCCAAGCTCATTCACCTGGGCCGCTGCCTTTTTGCGGTCAAATGTACCTGCCTTCGCCGGTTCGCGCCCAATCACGATGTTCTCCGCCACCGTAAAGGAAGGGAACAGCATGAAATGCTGGTGCACCATACCGATGCCACTTGCCATCGCCTGGGACGGCGTAGCGAAGCTCACTTCGCGTCCACGGACTTTGATTGTTCCTGTCGTAGGCTGTTCCATGCCGTACAACATACGCATCAAGGTTGTTTTACCGGCCCCGTTCTCACCTACAAGGGCATGAATCTCTCCCTCACGCAAATTAAAACGGATGTCACGGTTAGCGGTGAAGCCGCCGTATTTCTTCGTAATGTGCTCCATCTCCAACAGCATATCTCGCGTTCGCTCCTCTCGGTCTCGGTCATTTAATAGCAGCAAAACCGGCTGCCTGATCGGGCAGCCGGCTGATCATTTCCATTACTCATTCATTGAAAAGAACATTCAAAACTATTGTTGCAATGGATCTTTGACTACGATTTTGCCGGATACGATATCATCCTTGATTGCTTTCACTTTGTCGATCACTTCTTGTCCAACAAAAGCATTCAGCGGAGATTCGCTATCACGTGTAACGTAAGTCAGGCCCACACCGTCTTCTTTCAAGCCGTAGTTCACTGCACCTGCTTTGAAATTGCCTTCTACAAAATCTTTCACGGTCTCATAAGCAACCGTATCGGTTGATTTCAACTGAGACAATACGATATGTTCTGGGTCTTCAACCGTACGGTCCGTATCCTGTCCGGAAGTGTAGAAGCCTTTTTCTTTCGCTGCTTCGAACACACCAAGATCACCTACAGCGGATGCGCCAGCGATGAAATCAGCGCCTTTACCAAATTGTACGAGTGCCAATTCTTTTGCTTTGGCCGGGTCATTAAATCCACCTACATAATTCACAAGGAATTCAGTATCCGGATTCACGGATTCCAATCCCGCTTTGAAACCTTCTGTATATTTCTTGATCAGTGGTACGTCCATTGCTGCGATCATGCCGACTTTGTCTGTTTTGGTGGACAATCCAGCAGCTGCACCGAGCAGGTACGCCCCTTCATATTCACGGAAACCAACGCTACGTACGTTAGGCAGATCCACGGTTGTATCTACAATTGCAAAGGACTTGTCCGGGTTTTCTGCAGCGACTTTCTTCAATGCATCCTCTGCCTGGAAAGTTGCTGTAATAATCAGATCATAATTCTCGGCAACCGCAGCACGCAGATTTTGTTCAAATGCTGCCGGGTCTGTCGATTCAATCGTCTTGGTGTCTACTTTGAATTCTTCGCCTGCTTTTTTGAAGCCTTCATCCATCTGTACAAAGAAAGGGTTAACCCCTATTTTTTCGGGAAGTACGAGGGCCATCCGAAGAGATTTCTCCGAATCACTGCCTTGGGCGGATTGTTCGTCTTTGGAAGCCGAATTCCCACAAGCTGCCAACAAAATAGCCAACATGATGATCGATAAGACGAACGATAAACCTCTTTTCATTTTGAAAATACCCCTTTTCAATATTCTTTTTTCTTATCCTAGCGGATACTGTCGATCCTTGTCAATAAATCTTTGAGCGTATACACTCAATTAGAATATATTTGATGATTTGCTTTCTACCAAGCTTTGGAAACCGCTTTATAGCAAGCTTTTTTTCCATTGACATCCAGCGCGTCTCCGTGCTAAAGTCAATCCAATTATTCTATTCTGATAGGATTTGTCAGGATTATAACCGAAAGCTACTTATTTTCCAACCCATTTTAAGGAGGCTATTCATTTGAAAAAAATCACCCAGATCACGTTGGCGGCCCTACTCGCCGCTCCGGTAACACTCGGCAGCCTTAGCTTGCCCGCTTCCGCTTCTGCAGCATCTGCAACTCCGGCTAAACCCACCACCTCACAAAGTGTCAAAGGACCAGTAGCTCAGGCGCCAGTTGCCTATACGGAAAGCGCAGCGGATTTTGCTCAATTCTTGCAAGCGAAATACAACATTCAATTGCCGCAACAGATGACCAAAGGTGATTTCATTCAAGCCATTGCAGCCATCACGGAAGCAACTCAAGCAAGTGACAGTGAAGCCAAAGCTCCTGTCTTTACCGATCTGGCCTCGGGTGATTCTTCTTATAACGCTGCCGTTTCCTTATTCAATAGTGGGGTTCTTACAGGTACAGAAGTACGTGCCAAGGATCAACTGAGCACTTATACTGCCGTCTTCATCGCGGTGAAAGCAGCTGGATTCAAGGAGCTCGCCTATACGTATCCTGCTGAGAAAACAGCCAAAGCGCTTGCCAAGGTTGGCATTAACCCGAACCGTGTTCAGGGACAAGCCGCACAGGAACTGGCTGCAGCGATTGATACAGGCCTGATTCCCGAAAGCTTATACCCCGCTCTCCTTAAGGGTGGCATAGCAAGTAAAGATTTCGCTGATACTCTGCTTGGACGTGTATTGGTCAGTCAAGGGAAATACAAACATGAGATTGGGCGTTCCGGCGATGCGGACATCTATTCCAAACTGTATGCTGCATATCGCACAGCGGATCTGATCGAATCACCTGAGCTGAGAAAGATTGTGGATCAGGCCCTGCGAGATGATCTCGTAACAGGTTATAATCTGAAGGATAGCCGCTTTGATTCCAACTTTATCGATGAACTGACACTTACCTACGGCCACGATAATATTCAACATGCTGTACAGTTGGTTGGTTTGTTGCGTAGCGAAGGTATTGATGCTGATGTGCAATTCCAGCCGAAGACATCTGCCTTCATTTATTTGAAGGAATGGGGAGAGCCGAAGGAAACGCCAGACTATAAAGTGACACAGATCGAAAACGGCAACTATATCGCTTCTGCGAAGGAATATGATATTCAGTTCGAGTTCAACAATGTGGCAGACAAAGTCCGCTTCAATGATATTGTTCTGAAATATGCCAAGAAGAACAGTGACAGTACATCTCCATTGATTCTCAATTCCTGGTGGCAACCACTTTATTACTCACCAACGGCATTGGCCAGCTATCCGGTCATTTCCAATAATAAGATCGCGCTTGGCAATTACTATGCTCAGTCCTTCTCTCTGAAGGAAAATGCCAAATCCATTCGGGAAGGTTTCCTAAAGCTGGCTCCTGATGCGGACATTTCGACGTATGACTTCTGGGTGGACCAGCCCTTCTTCAACTATCTGAACGGTGGATCTGAATAAAATAAATTCCGTCTCCAACCGAATTAAAGCTCGTATTTTGCCATTATAAACATCCGTCTTTACCGAATTTTCCAGGGTTTTCGACCCCTAGATTCGTAAAGGCGGTTTTTTGTTCAGCATTTTGCGAATTTCTTCTACAAAATCATTTTTCTCATGCAGGAATTACCAATATAAGGTCGAATCCTTTATGTACACAAACACGCAATCATATTGCATATCTCCGCACGAACAGGAGTTACTCCATGGTATATGACGGTATTCTACTAGGCTTAATCGTTGGTTTTTTTCGGGGAGGGTTGCGGCATGGGCTCAACCAGTTTGCAGCACTCAAGCTGCGAAGCGGCTGGATTTTCCCTGTATTGTTGCTAATCCAGTTCTTTATTTTCTATCTCCAGGAACGATTCGAATGGGTGGCATCCATTAATGGATATCTCTTTGCTGCCGTCTACATCACAGGGCTCGCCTTTCTGTGGCTCAACAGACACCATACCGGTTTCATGCTCATCTGGATTGGGGTATTTCTCAATTTTGCCGTTATGGCTGTAAACGGTGGGCGCATGCCTGTTTCTGTGGAAGCCTCCGCTGTACTGGGACCCTACTATGTAGACATGCTCCGGGAAGGCGGCGCCGTATCAAAGCATTTTATGATGGATGCATCTACACATTTGCCTTTTCTCGGTGATATCATCCCACTCTCCAGCCCTTATCCACGGACTCAAGTCATCAGCATCGGTGATGTGGTCATGAATATTGGCATATTTCTTTTTATCCAATACATGATGGTGAATCGGGACAAAAAGGCTGTACAAACCGCTAAAACTCATCAGGCTTAAAGAGAACCAGGTAGACTCCAAGGAAGGGAGGTCTTCTCCATGAAAAAATTTGAAGGTGTGAAATATTCCCGCATTGTCATCAACGCAATCATCGTGGCTTCTGTCGTTGTAGCATTAACCTCGGGATACAAGCTGGGCGGCTAGTATCCATACCGCCAAACAAGACAAACAGGCTGCCAGCGGCCTGTTTTTTCTTTCTGGATTTTTGCCAGGCAAATTGGTATGTTAAACATCTATATAATATATCCCAATACAAGAACAACAATTATATATTGAACTGAACATTTGTAAGTGTTAATACCCATCAGCTCAATTTATATACACATCAAGAGTAGACTAAACCCAAGCAGGAGATTTTTTATGAACTTTATTCGTAACCTTATCCATAAGGCAGATCGAAGCAGTCTGTATGTTATTTTGCTTAGCTGTACCGGGATCGGTGTTTTTCTGTACATGAACAAGTGGTCTTATCTTCATCTAACCACGGCGGATTGGGTTATGGTCTACACCATGCTGGGTGCGGCGTTAATTCTGGATTACTTCACGTTCCAGATTCCACCCAAAGGCAATCAGCAATCCATGGATTCATCGGTATACCTTGCCTGTATATTCATGTTTGGCGGAGCTTTCAGTTTATCTGTACTGCTTCCTGTCTCCATCATCCTGTTAATCAAAGAGCGCAAGCTAACCTGGTGGAAACACATTGTTAATTTCAGCATCTACAGTCTCATGATTACGGGAGCAGCTGCCGTGTTTGATTGGACTGGCGGGCAATCGGGAACGCTGGACGGCTATAACCTGATTCCTTATTTTGCAGCGCTCGCAGCCTACTTCATCATCAACACGATCACACTTGGCTTATTCTTTCATTTCTCAACAAAGGATGCATTACAGCAGATGAAGCGGGCATTCGTTACCGAATCCCTGCTGGTTTATTTATGTACGCTGATTCTGGCGCTAGTATTGACGATTCTGGTTGTGCACAATGGCGTACTTGGTCTGTTGTTGTATCTGAGTCTCAGCATTCTGCTCTCCCATGCATTCAAGCAGTTGTTTGTCATGTATCAGAGCATTGAGGAGAAGGCGAACACGGATCAACGCACAGGTCTGTTCAACCATAGTTATTTTGAAAGTATGTTGGAAAATGAACTAACCACCGCTCGTACGCAGGGAACACCGCTTTGTCTGGGACTTATTGATATCGATGATTTCAAAAAGTATAACGATCGGTTTGGCCACCTTCAAGGTGACAGTCTGCTGGCCCTGCTGGGGGATTTTCTGATGCGCAAGACGGAAGGCACACCTGTTACCGCTTTTCGTTATGGAGGGGAAGAGTTCACTTTGCTCATGCCAGGCATGGAGCTGGACGAATCCTACAGGTTCATGAACAAGCTGCGTAAACAATTGAACGACACGCCGTTTGAAGGCGTTGAAGTGTTTCCACATGGTTGTCTCTCCTTCTCTGCTGGCGTCGCGCCCTATCAGGTGGATATGTATAACAAATCCCAGCTCGTGGATCAGGCGGATAAAGCATTGTATTATGCGAAGAAACAGGGCAAGAACAACGTGCACCGCCACGGCAGCAATGATGGTATGGAACATGAGATTGATCTGGTACAGGACGTTCGTGACATCGAGCAGCAGCTCAATCTGTTCAGATACAAGGATATGGATACGTTCAAACATTCCAAACGGGTCTACAAATATGCACTGGATATCAGTGAATTGCTCGCACTGGAAAATGCGGAGAAACGTCGTTTCGTGCTGGGAGCACTGATTCATGACATCGGCAAACTGGAGATTCCCTGGTCCATTCTGAACAAGAAAGACAAGCTCACCGCAGAAGAATGGGAAACGATCAAGGGACATGTCACCTGGGGCAAAAAAATGGTGATCACGAACGATCGCTTCGCCGATCTGATTCCGTATATTGAACTTCACCACGAGCGCTATGATGGCAAGGGCTACCCTTACGGCCTAAAGGGTAACGAGATTCCCCGGCTGTGCCGGATGCTGACCGTGATTGACTCCTTTGATGCCATGACGACAGAGCGGCCGTATCAGGAAACCAAGAACGTGGAAGAAGCGATTCGGGAGCTACGCGCATGTTCGGGTTCACAGTTCGATCCGGAGCTTGCCGAGTTATTCATTCGGTATATTGAGAAAAGAACCGCTCAGCAACAGTTGCTGTAAGATAAATGGGGCTTTTGTATAGGCTCTTAAAAAATCAAAGCGCTATCCCCGGTCTGATCGGAGATAGCGCCATTTTCATTTTCATGGAATGAATCGTACACCAGACATCTTCATTCTCGTGCAGATTCTACATTAAGATTTGGTATTCAGTTCATGTGAGGTCTGATGCAGCTCTTTGATCATCTGCTGCAAAAACATGTTGTCTTGGCGACTGATACCGTGCTGATTGTCTTGAACAAGCATCTGGTGAATGTTCTTTTTGAGCAATTCACTGCGACGTTCCAATACTTCTTGACTCATGTTGTTGCTTCACTCCTTAACATGTTTTGTAATGAATTCACGTTCTATATAAGTATAGAGGACCTTCTCCAATAGGGAAAACGGACTCAGCCTTCCTCAGCTGGATACACCAACCCTCACCTAGCGTGACAACATTTCACCCCTTGTCGTTCTTAGATATCCTTCTAAATACTCCCTGATCCTCCCCAGCTTTCTCCAAAGGCACAGACTAGGGTCTTGGACAAGCATGCGTTATAATGGTCCCATCCCTGTATAAATAAAGTACGTAAATAAGCTAATCCTAGATCAAAGGAGTTCTGCATTCATGTCCTATAAACAAATTAAATGGATGATTCTGCTGATCCCCACATTCACGGTTGGCATCTGGGAATACATTCGTCATCAGTTTCTGATGCCATACCTTTCGATGGACGCTGGAAACTGGTTAACACCCGTCATCGTTTACCTCGTCAGCGTGACACTGCTCAGCCGATTGTTCCGCATGCTCGAAGGTGCCAGGGCTGCTCTGGAGCAGGAACGTGCAGCGAAAGCAGCCCTGGAAGCTCGTGACCAATTGGCAAGAGAACTTCACGACGGCATATCTCAGTCTCTTTTCCTGCTGTCAGTGAAGACCGATAAAGCCGGCCGTAGTCTGGCAGGGAGCGGACATGAGCATGAGATCCAGGAGATTCAAAAAACCGTGCATGAAGTCAATACATATGTAAGGCAAGCTATTGCACAGTTGCGTTTTGTTCCTTCCTCTACGGTAACATCAGAAATTATTTCACTGCATGCGCAGGTGGAAGTGCTCGTCAAAGAAACGGTACCCGGTGCACAGATTCATTGGGACCTAAGGGGTGTAACGTTCTCTTCCAAGGAGCAAGTGGAACTGCTCGCCTGTATCCGGGAGGGGTTACTGAATGTACGCAAACACGCGCAGGCTACCCGCGTTCAGGTTCACGCGGAAGGTAACCCAATTGCCTGGTTCATTTATATTCAGGATAATGGGAATGGACTAAGCGGAGATCCTCTTCATCTGAAGGATCGGTACGGACTGCGAATTACGAAGGAGCGTGCTGCCGAGATGGGTTGGTCTTTTACCCTCGATTCAAGACCGGGGCATACACGAATGACGATAGGAAAGGAGCATGCTTAATATGGAACATGTACGTGTATTGGTTGTTGATGATCATGCGCATGCGCGTGAAGCGATCTGTAGCATTTTATCCGAGGACAGCCTGTTTGAAGTGATTGGTACAGCTTCGAATGGACAGGAAGCGCTGGAACTCACTGGGCAATGGATGCCCGACCTGATCCTGATGGACGTGCAGATGCCGGGCATGGATGGGCTGGAAGCCACCCGTCAGATCAAGCTGCGATTCCCTTATGTTATTGTTGTTATGGTCACGGTATCGGATGATGTGACGTTTCTGTTCGAAGCACTGAAACAAGGCGCTCAAGGCTATTTGCTCAAAAATCTAACACCTTCCACCTGGCTTGAATACCTGCGCGCCATCGTCAGTGACGACGCACCGCTCAGTAAGGAACTGGCTTACCGGATTTTACAGGAGTTTCCCGCACCACGCAGTGAAGATGTACAAGATAACCCGCTAACGGCGCGGGAGCTTGAGATTCTGCAATGGGTATCCGCGGGATATACCAATCGGGAGATCGCCGATCAACTCGGTATTTCAGACCAGACGGTGAAGAATCATCTAAAAAACATTTTGCAGAAGCTCCAGCTGGAAAACCGGGTACAACTCACCCGCTATGCGCTAGAGAGCGGGCTTGCGGGACGTAAACTTCGCAAATAGCGTGGCTTCGTAGCAATATGTGAATGGTAGCATAAACTTATCCCACACCAATATGAGATTTGTAACATAAGACGAGATGGGTGCTCTGTACCATACACATTCATGCTTTTGTCACAATTATGCAGACCAAATCGTTTTTTTATAGCCCAATGTAGTCATACGCAGTCATTTTGGACAAAGTTATAATGGGATAGATTGTGTATAAAGGACCCGGATTGACTACAAATCTATAACCTGAGGGTGATGATTTTTTGATTTTGACAAGTTTTACCCTGAAATGGGGCAAACGGCACTGGGCATTGATCACCAGCCTGTTGCTTGTGTGCTGCCTTGTTATGCCACAGTGGGCATCTGCCCATGCCTATATTGTTAAGGCTTCGCCAGGAGAGAACGAGATCCTCGTAGCTGCTCCGGAGCGGCTGACGCTGGAGTTCAACGAATCCTTGCAGACGGCCTTTTATGATATCAAAATTACCGGACCTGACGGCAATCAGGCAGACGATGGAAATGTAAAGATCGATGTGGATCGCCCTCATATTCTGGAGACTGGCCTGCTAGCTGGACTCGGGAACGGGACTTATGCCGTCAACTGGAAAGCTGTGTCTGCCGATGGACACCCGATTCAAGGAGCATATGTTTTTCATATCGGTGAACCATCCGGTTCTCCTGCCGGACTAAGTGATCTTACATCTGGTTCCGGTTCAACAGGTGGGCCCCTGAAATGGATCGTATCCCTGACAGACTGGATTCAGTATCTCGGATTGTCTGTCATCCTGGGGACACTTGCATTCTTGTTGCTGCGAATTGCACCAACATCCATGACAAGAGAGCCTATGGACGTTCCAGGTAGCTACAAACTGTTATGGATCAGCTATGCTGCTGCTTCCTTTGCCGCGCTGGTCAGCCTGCCACTGAATACGTTATACGAATCTGGTGTGGCTCTGAGCGAACTAAGCTGGGCTCTGATCGGAAGTGCGCTTAAACTGACTTCCTTCGGTCAAATCTGGATGTTACAGATCCTCAGTGTAATGCTGCTGGCCGTCACGATTCTCTCCGGATATGATCGTGATCGATCCATCCGTGCTCGCATCTGGTCTTCTTACGGGTCACTCGTGCTCGTGCTTGGATGGCTGTTCACTCACGCCATGACGGGACATCCGGCTGCGGCGGATCAACGTGCTCTCGCGATTGCCATGGACTTCGTGCACCTGATCGGTGCGGCTTTCTGGATTGGTGCATTGACTGCCATGGCGATATGTCTGCCTCCCCTCGCCGACAAGCTGCCTTCCAAGGTGCGAGGAGAAGTCTACTGGACTGCCATACGCAGGTTTACCGCTTGGGGAATCGGCGCCGTAGTCGCTCTGGTTGCTACAGGAATATACAGTAGTCTGATTATTCTACCAGCACCTGTACTGACTTCCTTGTTCACTACAGCCTATGGTCTTGTCCTGATCGGCAAGATCGTTCTGCTGATTGTGATGGTTATCTTGGCATGGCGTCATGCGCGACTCGCTAGAGCAGCAACGGGGAGCAGATTGTCCGGCAGCCTGAAAGCCGAGCTTGCTACTGGTGCTGTAATTCTTGCTCTTGCTGCCGTGCTGACACATCTGTCTCCAGGACAACCGACGGCAGTTGGACCGTATCAGGAGACAAAGACTACAGATGATGGCTCGGCGATCACACTTCAGGTGAGTCCCAATGTGACGGGAGAGAACCAATTTGAAGTTGATGTGAAACGTGCAGATGGCAGTATCGTTAATGATCTGGAACAGATCACACTGTCACTCACACATCTGGATATGGATATGGGGATCTATGAGATCACCATTCCGAAAAACGACACCGGTGTGTACAAGGCTGAAGATTACATCTCCATGCCTGGACGTTGGAATATCAAGGTACACCTGCTAACCAAATCGCTGGATGCACTGGATGCCGAATTCGAGATCGACACTGCCAAACCATAGTTACACAACGTTGATATTGCATCATATATGATAAGAACTGAGAGGGGTTATTTATTTTGAAAAAAACATCATGGATTTCCAAACTAACATCCACTATCGCAACAGGTACCGCAGCATTCATGCTATTCGCCGGATTCGCTAGCGCGCACGTTACCGTTAGCCCATCCGTTGCACAGACAAGCGCATGGCAGACGTACACGATTAAGATTCCATCCGAGAAAGATCTGCCTACAACCAAAATCACCATGAAAGTACCGGAAGGTGTGGCATTCAAGCAATATCAGCCACTGGCTGGCTGGAAAATCACCACCGAGAAGAACGATTCCAATGAAGTCACATCGATCACATGGGAAGTTGATGGCGATAACGAGGGCATCATCGCAGGACAATTCCAACAGTTCAACTTTGTTGCACAGAACCCGAAGACCGAAGCTGAAGTTGCTTGGGATGCCTTCCAATACTACAGCGATGGCAGCATCGTAGAATGGACAGGCCAACCAAGTGACAACAACCCACACAGTATTACAACGATTAGTGAAGATCCGGCTGCTGCTGGTAATGCTGCGGCAGGTGGAGATCATCATAGCGCCGGTACTGCCGATGAAGGACATGATAGTGCAGGTACAGAAACAGGCACTGGTGATAATGCGGCTACCGATGATAGCAAAGCAAACGATGACACTACGCTGGGCGATGCACTTAACGACACCGTTACAGGTGAGCCAAATAACACAGATACAGACCCGGGTACATTGAAGCTTCAACAGGCCACATTGATTGTATCCATTCTGGCCCTGATCCTCTCCTTCCTGGGAATTGCATTGGCGACACGTCGCAAAAAACGTTAAGAACGATATGCAGCACGCGATAACTTGAGATAACTAAGAAGCCTATGACATACGGGATCAACCCCGATGTACCATAGGCTTCTTTTTGTCTATCCATGCTGAGTGCCATCCGCAATATGGCATCAGCCAACCACTCTTTTAGCGTTCCTGATCCGTCTGGATCATAATTTCGATATATTGCAGCAAGCTTTTCTTCTGCATTTCGATGGATTGAATACGTTTGGACAGGCCCGCAAAAAACTCTTCAATCTGCTGCCTTGTATAATCAGCAGACTGCCCTTTCCAATCGTTCAGGCGACTGTATAGCGCCCTCGCTTCCTGTTCATCGGCTTGCAGACGGGCAAGCAGCTGTGTCAGTTCTTTTTCCGCAATCCGAAGATCATTCAATTCCACCAGCAATTGTCCACCCACTCGTGTTCCCCTCCCCCATGTACGTGATAGCGACATTAACCAACCTGATTCCTAATTAAAATGAACCGGACTCTCGTCCGCCTGCCGGAAGGCATCTGCTTTCTCATCGATAAAGTTCAGGAATTGGCTGGTATGTTTCATATGCCATGTGCTAAGTTCTTGAATCGACGCGTCCAGTTGGGTGACAATGGGCTCCAGCCTGCGACTTCGGCTTGTATGCAGGTATTGAGCCATTCGGCTTCGTACCTGATTCAGCTCAGCATTGCATTGCTGTGCATTTTGCTTCCACCGGGAGGCGACACTTTTCAGTTCTTCTGGCGTTACCTGAATCAAGCCGGATGCACCTGCCCCAAGAGCCATACCGCTGCCAGACCTGAAACCTAACGGACCGAGGTTCTTGCTGAACGGCCCCATGTGATCCATAAGGCGTGGTGAATAGCGGACTCTCTCTCCAGTAATCGGATCATACAGATCATTGGATATGTATCCATTTTTGAAATTATATTGATCCAGACTGTGATAGTTCTCTCCGCCAAATGAGTTCTTGGCTTTATCGATAATGCCCACTCCATCGTTTGCATCCTCATAATTGGAATTAATGTAGTACGTCGATCCCACATGCCGATCATATCCGCCCAGCGTTCCGCTGGCTACCAGATCACTGGGATTGGCATAGTTCACAACCTGCCCGTCGAACTCACCCGCTTCAGCCCGGCGACGCATTTCTGGCGTCAAATTGCCCATTACCGATGGTGCACTAAACGTCACGGCTGGAATTCCGGTATAAGCAGAAGCATATTGTGCATTCCCCCCACCCAAGGAATGTCCGGTCATCGAGAAATTCAGATCCTTATGCTTGTTCTGCATGTGACTTGCGTAGTCTTCTGATTGATACATCTGATTGGCCCAGCCTGTTGGGGAAACGGTTTTTTCAATATCTTTTACGCGATCACCGGTCCAGTTCTCCACGTCTCTTACCCTGTCACCAGCCCAATTCTCCACTTTGGATATGCCCGTAAAATCCTTGACACCTTGCACCCCTTTGTCGAGCCAATCCGGTGTAAGATTATCAACAAAATTCCCGGCCTCCTGCTGACCCTTGCGAATCAACTCTCCGCCCCCAATACGACCATCCATGACAAAGTCTGGTACCGAACGATCCAGAGACGCACTTCCTTCTGTACCACGATAAGCAATGACGGCTTCCTTGGTCTCGGGATTATAAAATGTTACGGCATCAAAACCGGAAAGTTTGTTACTTTCCGTCCCTTCAAGGACCTCCCATCCAGGAAGTTCCGTTAATTTGTCTCCAGCCTTTTGATCCTGATAGGCCAGATCAGACATCGTTTTATACGTTTCATCATCAATGTTGGACCCGTTACTCAATAACTACACCTCCCTTTATTTAGCGTATGGATCATGTCCCTTGGCCATCATCACTTCTTCAATCTCAGGGCTAATGACCAGGTTCTTGGTTACCTTCTTTTTGTAGTCATACGAAATGCCAAAACTCTGATCTTCGTGATCTTTCACATGGCCTTTCAGCCCTATCTGGGACACTGCCATCTCCGGCAACAACTCTTTGCTTGTAATCACAACATCCAGCTCGAACTTCTGCTTGAAGTGCTGAATTACGGTTGCTTCAGCTTCCTTGTATAGCGCTTCCTTCTCACTTGCATTCATGTTCTGACAACCTCCCAGAAATATAGTCAACACCATCATTAGTGTGAATAAACCCTTCAACCATCCTGCACGTTTAATACGGATTCCTCCTCTGGGTAGAATCAGGGTGTTCACCATATGTGAAGCACACCCTATTCATCTGTTACCTGCATCATAGTACAAAATCAACATGAGCCATATCGGCTAACAGAATCGTTTTCATGTAACTTTCTTCCTATATGATTCATTCAGGGTACTTTGGTGTACATTACCCCGTTTCCTAATTCTTGCAACAGATACATGAGATTTTTCCCACGCACGACAAAAAGAGCCTGCTCTTTGTAAGAGCGGCCCTTTTTTACATACATGACTTTTATGCCAATGCCATCTGTAGCGCAGTCAGCGCAATCCCGATAACAAATCCGGTAACAGCTCCGTTGATCCGAATCCATTGCAGATCCTGTCCAACCTTATCCTCAATCATCGAAACCAAAGTGGCATTGTCCATTTTGTCCACATTTTCGCGTACCAGTTTACCGATTTTGGAATGATTTTTCTCCAGCAGTGTTGTGACGCCATTTACGATCTTGGCATTCATGCCTGTCATCAACTCGTCATCTGCCCGCAGATCAACCAATACCCGCTCAATGGCAGGCAGTGCATACGTATCTACATACTTTCCATCTTCCATCGCGGCGAGCGCCTTGTCTCTCAGTTCGGTGAGTTTGTTCAGCACCGTTTCCTCTGCGTTCCAGCCCTCCAGCATGTTGTTCTTCCAGCTGTTGATTCCATCTTGCATAGCCTCACTCATGGCCAGACGCACCGTCTGGGTACGTACCATATCAAGCACCTTATACCTTAGAGCGCTGCCTTCACGTTTCATATCCTCTACCCGATCGAAGAGATATCCTTGTAAAATGCCACCCAGACGCTCCTCGTTCATATAACCAAGGAACGCATTCATCGCAAACTGCATCAATCCGTTCATTTGAATGCCGCTGATCGCTTTCATCCCGCTTTCACCCAAAAACATGATCGTCTCGGGTTTAACCAGCCATTCCTCAGCTTGCTTCAGTCCATAGTCCAGCGCTTTGGCATCGTAACCCCGCTCTGTCATCTGATGGGCAGCCCGCTCCAGAATCGGACCCAGATCAAAAGCGCCCGCCTGTGACTTGATCTCAGCCGCTACGAGTGGAGCAATCTGCTCTAACGGCAGACCAGCCAGAATTCGTTTGCAGAGCGTATCAATCATGGTCTTGATTCCGTCATTGTGAAGCTCACGTGTCAACGTATCGAGCACTGTCTCTGCTGCTTTGAAATCTGCAATTTTCTCGGTAATGCTGTCTTTGTTGAGCAAGTTATTCTCTACTGCGGAGACCAGACCTTCCGTCATTTTATCCCGATTTTTCGGCAGCAATGCCGTATGTGGAATGGGAATGCCGAGCGGGTGACGGAATAATGCAGTAACTGCGAACCAGTCCGCAAGTCCACCCACGAGTCCCGCTTCAAATGATCCTACCAGCAACTTGCCCACGGGAACGCCCTGGAACGGCAAGGATGCAGCAAATCCTGCTCCCATTACCACGAGAGACCAGGCTGCTGCTTTTTTGGTTTGTTTAGGTTTAGCCATTGTATTCTTGCTCCTTTATCGTTAGTCGTACGGTCTGGTCTGTACCCAATTCCGTACTCCGTCTGTTCTTATGTAAACTCTCCAATTACAAAGTCTTGACTTCCATATATCGTATACTTCATCTTATCACCCACAAGCGTCAAAACCAAACCTCTGGTTGAAGAAAAAGGATAATAGCGGTGTTTACGTCGTAAACGAACCACTCCCTTTTCCTATACCAGGAATAATTTAGTATAATCAATCATAACGGCCCTTCGATATCGATTGGCTGCTGAACAGCAGGGTAATTACATAGTGGAACAATGAATCAATCAGAGGAGGAATTTCGGACCATGAAACACGTGCAGGACACAACCACGCTCTATAACGGAGTTAAAATGCCATGGCTAGGTTTTGGGGTATTCAAAGTTAAAGACGGAGACGAAGTCGTTCATGCTGTCAAAACAGCCATTCAAGCTGGTTATCGTAGCATCGACACAGCCAAAGCGTATAACAACGAAGCAGGTGTCGCTCAGGGTATTCGTGAATCTGGAGTAGCTCGTGAGGATCTGTTCATTACCACTAAAGTATGGAATAGTGATCAGGGATATGAATCCACGCTAGCTGCCTTCGAAGCCAGCATGGAACGACTCGAGCTGGAGTATCTGGATCTCTATCTCATCCACTGGCCGGTTAAGGGCAAGTACAAAGATACATGGAGAGCACTGGAGAAACTCCATAAAGAAGGACGCATCCGAGCGATCGGTGTGAGCAACTTCCAGATTCACCATCTGGAAGACTTGATGATCGATGCCACGGTCAAACCAGCGGTTAATCAGGTGGAGCTTCACCCACTTTTGATTCAGTCGGAGCTTCGTGAGTATTGCAACAAACATCAGATTCAGATCGAAGCCTGGTCTCCGCTCGGACAAGGTCACCTGATGGATCATCCGTTACTTCAGGACATCGCCGCCAAATACAGCAAATCCCCCGCACAAGTCATTCTGCGCTGGGATCTGCAGAACGGCATCGTGACCATACCAAAATCCGTCACGCCTGAGCGTATTCGCGAGAACGCCGATCTCTACGATTTTGAGTTAACTCCGGAAGAAGTAGAGCAGATTAACGGACTGAACGAGAACAAACGCTTTGGTTCCGATCCCGACAACTTTAATTTTTAATATAAACATCATAATTCGATTACACCCGCCTTCGATCTCAGAAGAGCGGGTGTTTTGTCATGTGATGTTATAGGCAATCTATTCGTAGTTAAGAATGGAGGCGAGGACAGCTATTCAGTACCGAATCTGTGCCCAAAAAAGTTTTTTTGACAGTTTAGAACTATTTGATCTCCTCATCAGTCTAACGAGTGTAAAGCGAACTCAAGCACTTATATAGAATCCAGGCCTGGAACGAGCGGTGACTTGAATATTTAAGTTTATCATGGGGGGATCAGGAGTGATAAGACTGAACCATAGAAAGACAAAAGAAGAACAGTTCAGCGAAAAAATAACAGAGATTCAAAATAAATTATATCGACTGGCATACTGCTATGTTAAAAATGAACAAGAAGCGCTGGATATCGTATCCGAAGCGGTCTATAAAGGGTTCATCGCTTATGGAAAGATGGACTCCATGACTTATTTTGATTCCTGGATGTCACGAATTGTGATTAACACAGCGATAGATCATATTCGACGCAACCAGCGATTGACCTATATGGAGGATCATGCGCAGGAGTTTGTGGCTCCAGAGCGAGGGGCATCCGTGGAAGAGAAAATGGATCTGTATGATGCACTGGATCGACTCGTACCCGAAGATAGAGCCTACATTATATTAAAGTTTTTTGGTAATATGCGTTTTCGAGAGATCGCTGAAGTGCTCTCCCTGTCAGAGAATACCGTGAAGTCAAAATTCTATCGGATTATCAACAAATTAAAAATGGATTTAATTGAAGGAGAGGTTGGAGATCTATGACTAGTAAAGAACGTTATGAAAACATTGAAATTCCAGCTCAACTTCCAGATGTTATTCGTCGTGCCCAGCAAAAGGCTGCCGCTCGCAAAAGCTCATCCCGTATCATTCGCTACGCTTCCAGTTTGGCAGCATGTGCCGCTTTGCTGCTCATTATCAACATTCCTACTGTCGCAAACGCCATGGTCAAAATACCTGTGGTCGGAACGATTGTTCAGGTCCTTCAATTCGGCGATGGCGGCAAGATTACGGATGGGGTAACCGTAGATTCAGAAGCAACTGAAAATACGCTTAAAATTAATTTTAGCACCGACGAGCAAGATCAGACTAATGATGCACCCCATTATAATGTGGTGCACAAAGAAGCACCGAATCGTATCCTCTTCACGTTTAGCGGTGCACGTTACATGGATATAGAGAAAGTCAAAGACGACTTCATGACTCAGCCTTTAGTAAAAGATGTATATGGTTCCATGATTTTAGACGACTCTTCCGTCGGATTCGTCGTTGTTTTAAAAGAAGGGGTACAGTATGCCGTAACGGAATTCAAGAACCCTGGATACCTGGAAGTGAAACTGACTTCCGACGGCAAACCGGTCACACCTCGGAAGGTATACTCTCTCCGCACAGAATCAATGCCTTTTGGAGAATCGATGGGTATAATTAAAGAATCCTATCCGGATGAGGACATCTCTTTCCTCAAAACGTCCACTGGTGAGTTTACAGCAGTTATTGGAGAATATCTTACCGCTGAAGAAGCTGAACAGAAGCTCAAAGAACTCGCCGGGCAACCGGATTATCATGAGGAGTTTTATGTGGACAGCTGGATGAGTAACGAGAATCCCAAATGATCCGTCATCGCTAAAAGTGATGCTGATCCAAAAGGGAATGATCTATCCCTGAACTAGGCATAGACCTCAGCATACTTAATACGCTCAATCCCAAAAAATCCCGATTCGGATGCTCTGAGCATCTCCAATCGGGATTTTCACATATCAAAACCTATTCGCTTTTGGATACCAGCTTGAAATCATCAAAGTGGAAACCTGGCGCAACTACGCAAGTGACCAGTACAGGCTCATCACCCAACGGGCGTGCTGTCTGCCATACGCCGGCTGGAACGAGCACCTGTGGTGATTGACCTGCAGCAATATCCATACCCAGAACAAGAACTTCCTCGTTCTCCGGGTTCTCTCCGTTGCCGCCCAGCTTCAGTTCAACTGGACTGCCGCTGTGCCACAGCCAAAGTTCATCGGACAGAACCGTATGCCACTCGGAGATTTCATGTGCGTGTAGCAGGAAATACGTGGAACTTGCCGAGAATCGTGGGCCGGAGTATGTATCCGGCAGAACGGACTGTGGAATCTGATAAGATGCCTTCCATTCTTCCTTATACCAACCGCCTTCAACGTGAGGCTGCATATTAAGCGCAGCAACCAATGGCGATAATTCATGTGTCGTCATAACCTGTTTCCTTCCTTCTACATCATATTGGAGACACTCCTTAACCAGAGTTTCGCCTCTCTCCCCCTACTCTAAAACATCATTCAAGTTTTGTCACCTTGACAGCACATATGGGCCATGCCAGATTCGGTCTCACGGTATTTTACATATGATTAAAGAAATATTTCATTTCCAATGATAGCGTTTACAAAAAGATGGATGTTCCGTTATGATATGGATATCGTTGTTAATCCGTGAAGCAGAGGGGAGCTGTACCATGAGTCTCATAGAAGATCGGATTGGACCCAAATATCGAATCGGTGAACATTCATTTACCATTGAACATATGCGCAGACATGATGGGAACGGTATGCCTCAGCCTCACGCTCATCCATTCTACGAACTGTATTACCTGCTTGAAGGTGAACGCGTTTATTCCATGAATGGTCAGATACTGTCTGCCCGCAAGGGTGATTTTATTCTGATTAACCCAAACGATGTACATAGCACCTCCAAAGGAAGTATTCCTGGCTTCGAACGGATTTTAATTGGTTTTTCTCCTGCTTTTGCAACGGGGATGGAGCTTGGCATATGTGGTCTGTTGCCTTTTAATTGTTCAAGACTCCTTCGCCTGCCTGAAGCGGAACAGCCCGAGATGGAGCGTATATTGTGGCAGATGCTGCAAGAATGCAAAGAGCGACGCCCTCACTATGAGATTGCGGTCAGAAGTCTGCTTGCCCAACTTTTGATCCGTATTCATCGGGTGGAGGAGGATATTCGGCAGTCATGCCCCGGTCCTTTGCATCCGATGCAGGACAAAATCAGTGAAATCGTTACATATGTGAACAGCAACTACACCCAACCACTTACGCTGGAGGGTGCAGCCAACCGTTTTTATATCAGTCCATCCTATCTGAGCCGAATGTTCAGCCGGTTTACCGGATTTCGATTTAGCGAATATTTGCGGATTGTTCGTGTCCGGGAGGCACAACGAAGATTGCTGTCCACACAAGAGCGTGTCCAGATGATCGCTGAGAAGGTAGGATTTGAGCATACGGCTCATTTTAACAAAACATTCAAACAGGTTACCGGTACAACACCGCTGCGCTATCGCAAGGAACACCGGTAGATCATCATATAACTTCATATAAAAGCCGAGTGGGTAGCCTCGCTCCAGAGTTTACGTACTCCTTAATATCAAAAGGCAATGCGATTACTGGATCTATGGCTACGCCACTACGGCTGAATTGGACCAACTTGTATAAACCCTACTACATACCTTTTACCTGCGAATGATCACGCCACTTCGTACTTCAGGACCCACAGAGATCTGACGACCTTCAGTTTCTGCATCGCCTTCACGACATACAATGCCTGCGGACTCGTGTCCAGTCACCATCAGAAGTCGGCCATCTGCACCTTTGCCCTGAATGCTCTCTAATTCTGCCCCTTTGCACTGGTGCAAATGAACCAACGGACCTTCGGTGATCTGCGCCTGCAATTCCGCGATATGCAGATGTTTTGCATGAGCACATTGGATACCACTGCGAGCTTGCACGTTGTAACGCTGGATGATCACCCCATCCAAAGGCTGTTCCGGCAATCCACTCACAAGCAACGCAGTGTCGGCACCGGCACAGACCACATCCAATATTCGAATATCCCGGAACACTGGCGTTTCTTCGCTAATCTCCTGAGACAGATCACTGCCCCGGGCAGACCCTTCCTGATTTGCATAGAAAAAGGAAAACGAGATCGCTTCCATAATGATATCTTTCATATATATGCGCTCAATCTGAATGTCTTCAACCACTCCGCCGCGCCCACGTGCGCTTTTGAAGCGAAGTCCAATGTCCGTGCCGATAAACGTACAATCCGACACACGCACATGCCGCACACCGCCGGACATTTCACTGCCAATTACAAACCCGCCATGACCGTGATACACCGTGCAATCCCGAATGGTGATGTACTCCGATGGCAGACCCAGTTCACGGCCTTCGGCATCCTTGCCTGATTTCAGACAGATCGCATCATCACCGACATCGAATACACTATTCTCCACTACCACATGACGGCAGGATTCAATGTCCAGCCCATCTCCATTCTGAGAAAACCACGGATTCCGCACACTCACGTTACGAATGGTGACATGCTCAGATGCCCAGGGGTGCAGATTCCATGCAGGCGAGTTCTGGAACGTTGGACCGTCCAGCAATACCCGTTTACATCTCCGTAAACTGACCATGTTGGGACGTAAAAAGTCTCTGACTTTTTCATAGGCAGCGACATCACGTACCTGCTCCTCATGCAATCGATTCGCGATAGTGCCGCCCTCAAGTGCAGCTGTGGTAGGCCACCAGATTTTTTCCTCTCCGCCGGATTGCTCTACAACACCACCGGAAGCGACCAATTGGTTCCATTGTGAAGTGGTCATTTTGGAGCGTTTTACCGGACGCCATGCCTCCCCGCCGCCATCCCATATCCCCTCACCAGTAATCGCAATATCCTCCAGTTGATCTCCATCGATCGGGGATTGGCAGCGTACCACCTGCCAGCCTTCGAAGCTTGATGCAATTAATGGGTATTGATCAAAATCTCGGCTAAATGTAACCAGTGCCCCTGCTTCCACATGTAGTTCGATACGGCTGCGCATTACAATCGGACCTGTGAGCCATACCCCGGCAGGAATTACGATTCTTCCACCTCCTGCTTCAGCACACGAAGCGATGGCAAGTCGGAACATCTCCGTATTATCTGTTACGCCGTCTCCAACAGCTCCATAGTCTGTAAGCTGAAAATCCTGAGCAGGAATGACAGGCAAATTGGCTTCATAATCTCGAACATCGGACTGGGCACTTGCTCCTGTCGACATTGGGGAGTGATATGTATTCATCGTGCAGAATCATCCTCTCTACATGTAATGGAATTGTTATGGGATCAATACATTGCTTTTACTTTCCTTACTTGCGTTCAAACGGACGCTCTCTCGCTCCATCATATCAATGGCATGACATGTAGGGTTGAGCTTTCTTGCCATGTACACGTGGAACTTGATGCTATTTGTTTTGTTAATCAGAGTCATAAATCAAACATCACTTTCAGTATACTCTATACAACTATTCCAAAGGTTGGAAAGCAACTAGGAGAATAGATTCATTTTTCTGTCAGGATTCGTCACAAGGCATTTAATAACATGACAGATATATAACATATTTTCTGGCTATAGCCCTAGGTAACCTATTACTTATGTCATGTTTTATCACAAACCAATTGCCATAAGCAGGATGACTATGTATGATTAAATAACTAGTTTCAATTTATTCCTTATTCTCCCTTTTACACACAGACGTTGCAGAAAGGATGGGGTGTACTCTTGATTGAATTTAGGGGTGTCCAGAAGCATTTCGGTCATTTTCATGTCCTCAAGGATATCCATCTTCACATTGAAGAAGGAGAAGTCGTCGTCATTATCGGACCTTCCGGCTCCGGCAAAAGCACATTACTCCGCTGTATTAACCGCCTGGAGACCATTACCGAAGGCGAACTTGTTGTCAGTGGGGTCCCTCTACATCAGAAAAAGGTGGACATTAACCTCTTCCGCCGTGACATCGGCATGGTATTTCAACACTTCAATCTTTATCCTCACAAAAAAGTCATCGATAACATTACTCTTGCACCCATGAAGGTGCGCAAACAACCCAAAGAACAGGCAGCCGCAACAGCTATGAAGTATCTGACCCGGGTGGGCATTGCCGACAAAGCAGACAGTTATCCCTCCCAGTTGTCCGGTGGACAGCAACAACGGGTAGCCATCGCCAGAGGACTCGCCATGGAGCCCAAAATCATGCTTTTTGACGAACCTACCTCTGCTCTCGATCCCGAGATGATCGGGGAAGTCCTCGATGTTATGCGTTCCCTTGCCCATAATGGCATGACCATGGTCGTTGTTACCCATGAGATGGGATTCGCCCGCGAAGTTGCGGACCGGGTCATCTTCATGGACGAAGGCCGAATTGTAGAAGAGGCCAACGCTGCTGAATTTTTTGACAACCCCAGAGAAGAACGAGCACAGCAATTCCTGAGCCGTCTGATTCATCATTGAGAATAATCCACTATTCCATTTTGAAAGGGGTCTTTATTCATGAAGAAATTATTGAAATGGCCATCATTTATGCTTGTCCTCATTCTCTCGCTTGTATTGTCCGGTTGCAGTACAGGTGAGGAGAATAGCAGTAGCGGCGGTAGTGGCGGTTCTGGCGGAGATGCCGTAGCCAAAGGAACAATAGAGCAGATTAAGGAACGCGGCAAGCTCATCGCCGGTGTGAAATACGATACGAAGCTGTTTGGCTTGAAAGATCCCGCAAGTGGCAACGTTGAAGGATTCGATATTGATATCGCCAAGGCACTCGCCAAACAGATCCTTGGAGATGAGACAAAGGTCGAACTGAAAGAGGTCACTTCCAAGACCCGCATTCCCATGCTGCAAAACGGAGACATCGATATCATCATCGCCACAATGACAATTACGGATGAGCGTAAAGAACAGGTGGATTTCAGTGATGTTTATTTTGAAGCAGGCCAATCCCTGCTGGTGAAAAACGACAGTGCGATTACCGGCCTGGAAAGCCTCAGCGGAGTGAAAGTACTCGCGGTGAAAGGCTCCACATCCGCTCAGAACATTCGCGAGAAAGCCCCGGATGCTGAGGTCCTTGAATTCGATAACTATCAGGATGCATTCACTGCTCTCAAAGCAGGTAAAGGCGAAGCGCTGACCACAGATAACATCATCCTCATCGGCATGCAACAGACGGATAACAGTTTCCATTTGGTTGGTGGCAATTTCACAAGTGAACCTTATGGTATGGCCATTCGCAAAGGCGACACCGCCTTCGTGGAAGAAGTCAACAAGCTGCTCAAAAGCATGAAAGACAGCGGGGAATATGACACATTACATGAGAAATGGCTGGGCTCAAAGCCCGAGTAACCCCGATTAATGATGAGTACGCGGCGAATTCGTCTGCTGGATGCGATGCATGAGCAGACGTAATCGCCGTTTCTACATCTGGAGAACGGAGGCTTTGCCTATATGGGCACATTGGATTTCAGCGTACTGATGCGACACTCGGATCGTTTTCTGGAAGGGTTCATGAATACCATTCAAGTGAGCATTATGGCTCTCATTGGCAGCTTTATCCTTGGCGCGATCCTGGCGATCTTTCGGATATCCCCTGTGAAACCGCTGAACTGGATCGGCACGGCTTTTGTGGAATTTATCCGAAACATCCCCTTGCTGTTGGTTGTGTTTTTCTTCTATCTCGGACTGCCTGCACTAGGCATCTCGCTGGATGGATTTGTCTCCGGTACTCTGGGTCTGACCATCTACACCGCCGCTTTCATTGCCGAAGCGATCCGAGCGGGCATTCAGACGGTGCCGCGCGGACAACTGGAAGCAGCAAGGTCTTCCGGCTTGTCCTATGTACAGGCCATGAATCTGATCATTCTGCCCCAGGCCATCAAGATTGTACTGCCGTCCATCGGCAACCAGTTCATCAATTTGGTCAAAAACTCATCTATTCTTGCCGTTGTTGCCGGAATGGATCTTATGTATTTTGCCGACTTGGTTAACTCGGATACGTTCCAGCCGCTAAGTGTGTACACCATTGTTGCCCTGTTCTATCTGGTGCTGACTCTACCACTCAGCTTTCTGGTGCATTATATGGAGCGCAGGTTTGGACAGAGCGATGCAGAGGCGCACAGCACCAAAGGTAAACCGAAAAAGAACAAACCGGCAGGTCAGGTTACCATGTAACAGATTGACTTGTACCTGCCACAGATTTTTAGGGAGATATATTGGCTTGTCCATGTGGTTTAAATGAGTACTGGATCGTCTGTGTTTTGCTGGCATTGGTGATCATGTCACAGTGCATAATTGTAATTCACTGCTACGGTGCTTGAGTTGCTTTGTACACAGTCCATGCCCCATCTATTGATCTTCGATATTCCATTCCTGCATACAGAAGGAGGCTAATAAAATATGGACTTTAGCGGGGCCTATGCGTGGCCCAACCTTCGTTTCCTGCTTCACGGATTCCTGATCACCCTGCAGGTAGCAGGGCTATCCATTGTATTCAGCTTCATACTCGGCACCGTGCAGGGTACGGTCCGGTTTACTCGCATCCCTGTTCTGTCACAGATCGTGGCGGTGATCGTGGATACGATTCGGAATCTGCCGCTGTTGCTCATCATTTTCTTCATTCACATGGTACTTCCACAGCTCGGGATTAAAATGTCCGTCTTCTGGTCCACAGTTGTTGGACTGAGTCTGTTTGAAGGCGCGATGATTGCCGAAATCGTCCGTAGCGGTCTGAAATCCGTTGAGCGCGGTCAGGTGGAAGCTGCCCGTTCTTCCGGCCTGAGCTACATGCAGACCCTCGGTGGCATCATCATGCCACAGGCGCTACGCCGCATGTCCCCGCCGATGGTCAGCCAATTCATCTCACTGCTGAAGGATACTTCACTGGCGATCATCATCTCTCTGCCGGAGCTGATGCACAACGTGCAGATCCTTGGCGGTCAAAGTTTTGATTATATTATCCCGGCCCTGCTGCTCGCAGCCGTATTGTATTTTGTGATCAACTACGCGCTGTCCATTGTCGCAAGACGACTTGAGGCACGGATGAATTGATAATCGGAAGGAATAAGGCATGAAAGAATACGATGCATGAATGAACATCAAGGAACATCAAGGAACCGAGACCTCGTGATTGATTAGATATGAAGGAATAGAGATGAAGGAAAGAACCAAATGTATGAAAAGTATGAAAGCGCCCCAAAGACTCTAAACCCTCCTATGTAGTGGATTTGGAGTCTTTGGGGCTACAGTTACGCTCATCAATTCACAAGCTTCCCACCAATTTCTAACGAACTGAGGGAAGCTTATTCCATTTTCCGGACATTTCCTAATCTAACGAATCTTAAACACTCTAATCTTCCGATTTACCCCGCTTTCACCCTCTATTGGAGCATTTTGAGCAGAAATAGCTTCACTGAGATTCGTTACATTTTTCATTTCAGCTTATATCCCGGAATTAGACGTCTCAGGTTCGTTAAAACTTAGGCCACCGCGAATTAAATAAACACCCACTTCCACTATTAATGATTCACCCAATTTCGCCCACAATCAGCTCATCCGCTAGATCGCCGCTCCGTTGTGACGTAATTCCGCCTGTAACAGCTCGATCGGCAGTTCCATCGGGTCCAGCTTCATCTTCACTGTTAGTGCAGCTGCGGTTCCCGCGGCCTCCCCGGTAGCCATGCAGCTTGGAGTCAGCCTTGTCGTTGCATGCGCCTCATGTGTGGTGGAGATGCATCGTCCTGCCGCCAGCAGATTGCGGATATTGCGAGAGATCAGACAGCGATACGGAATATCATATGCCCCATCCCCCTCTATAAATGCAGCCACCACACCTTGACCCGAAGGGTCATGGATATCAATCGGGTAACCACTTCTAGCGATCAAATCGTCGAACTTTCGTCCTGCAACCACATCAGCCTTGGTCAACGCATAATGCCCAATGATTCGTCTCGATTCACGGATACCAATCTGCGGCGCTACTGCCGAGATCGAAGCCCGTTCAAATCCAGGCACATCACGCTGCAAAAACTCAGCGATCATCAGCACCTGCTTCCGGCCTTCCTGTTCCGCAGAGGTCAGATCCTCGGCATCCGTCGCATCGAGCCCCTGCACCCGGGTACAATTAATCAGCACTTCATCTTCTGCCGGTCCGGTAAAAAACAATACCTGGTCGCGATTAATCGGCACACCCGCTTTTTTCCACTGGGAGTAGAAACCACTCACCCCGGTTAACGGAATGCTGTCCAGTTCAGCAAAGGGAGTTTTCACATAGAAATCCTCCGGGTGCTCCAGCATGTATTGTTTCACTCGTCCAAGATCGACACCACGCATGCGGAATTTCATGGTCATCGGCTGTGACTGATGGTCGCCGTCTCGTCCCTTTGCCACAGAAGCACCCGCAAGATAAGCCAGATCCGCATCGCCGCTTGAATCCACAAATACGTTCGCCCGGAACTCCTTTCTTCCAGACTTGTTGGTCACTCGCACCGCTTCCACCCGATCATCTACAACGACCACTTCATCCACAAAACTGTGCAATAATAGCCGGACGCCGGCCTCCTGCAACATCTCTGCCGCAACCACCTGAAAGATGGCTGGATGGTACGGCGTGACGGTATGCACAAATCCAACCGTATCACGCAGATGCCCCGGAGAGCCGCCACGTGCCTGCAATCGATCCACAATCTCCTGCGCAATACCTTTAATGACCTGCTCACCGCGCTCCGTATGGAAAGTCATCCAGGGATAAACCATAGCAGCGGTTGACATCCCGCCAACGAATCCGTATCGCTCCACCAGCACTGTTCGTATACCCTGCCGTCCAGCCGCAATGGCTGCCGCTATACCCGCAGGGCCCCCTCCCACAATAACGACATCTGCTTCTTCCTTTTTCATGCTCATCCCTTCACGCAAATGTTGTCCCTCCTTCGTTCTATTGCACGTATTACACGGCTTACTCTTTCAGTCCCGTCATGGCAACCCCCTCAATGAAGCGCCGTTGTGCCAGGAAAAAAACAATTAACAGTGGCAAGGTTGCCATGACGGTGGCGCTCATCAGATATTGCCAGGCTGTACCCACTTCATCTGTAAACAGGGATAATCCAAGCGGCAGCGTCATTAGATCACGCGAGTTAATGAAGATCAATGGATCAAAAAACTCATTCCAGATCGTCACAAACGTAAAGATTGTCAGCGTAGCCATACCCGGCTTGGCAATGGGCAGCATAATTCGCGCATATATCCGGAATCGGTTGCAGCCGTCCATCATCGCCGCTTCCTCCAGCTCCGTTGGCACCGTAATGAAGAACTGCCGCATCACAAAGATGCCAAATACACCACCCGCGCCAAAGATCGGCAATAATATCAGCGGAAGATGGGTATCTATCCACCCCAGCTGCCGCATGAACAGAAACATCGGTATCGCCGTCACCTCATGGGGAATCATCATCGCACTCAGCAGGATGAGAAATACCACATTACGTCCTTTAAACGGAATTTTGGCAAAGGCATACCCGGCGAGGGAGGAAAAAAATACCGTTCCCAACACAACCAAAGCAGAAATGTAGATACTGTTCCAATAAAAACGGTGAAACGGAATCAATCGAAAGACATCGATATAGTTCTGAAATCGGAAAGTATCCGGTATCCACTGCGGTGGATAGGTGAATATGCTCTGGGGTTCCTTGAATGATGTCGATATCATCCAGATAAATGGCACAATCATAATGAGGGAAATCAGGGTCAGCAACAAGTACGTCCCCAGAGTACTTCCTATCTTCCGCCCCGAAGGACTAGGCATCGCCTTCATTGAATACCCACCTCTTTCGGAGCTGCCATTGCAGCAGCGTCAGAATTAGCACGATAAAGAACAGCACATATGCGAGAGCAGAAGCATAACCAAACTGAAATAATTTGAATGCTTTTTCCCAGATATAATAAACCAATACCTTTGTACTGTTGCTCGGCCCGCCCTGTGTCATCACATAGATCTGCCCGAATACTTTGAGTGAACCAATCACAGTCATGACTACGGTCAAAAACACGGTTGGCGTGATCATGGGCAGTGTGACGTGAAAGAAGGTTCCCCTCTTGCCCGCCCCGTCTAATGTTGCCGCTTCGTACAGCGAACGCGGTACCTGCTGAATGGCTGCTATGAACAGCACCATGTTCAGACCGACATTTTTCAGCACACTTGTCACGATAATCGCTGGCATTGCCAGATCCTGATTGTAAAGCCAAGCCGGACCCTTGATGCCCAGCATCAACAGAAGCTGATTAATCAATCCAGACTCTGTCGCATACATCAGCTTCCACACGATGGCCCATACGATCAACGAGGTCATGACCGGAACAAAGATCGCTGTTCGGAAAATTCCGATGCCCCGCAGATTTCTGGACAGCAACAACGCGAGCAACAGGGCGAGCACAATATTAAGCGGCACCAGCCCCGCTGTGAAATAAACTGTATTGGCGAGCACTTTCCAGAACATCGCGTCTGTCATAATATTCTGGTAATTCTCCAATCCAATAAAATGATGATCCCCCAGCAGCGGCCAATCGGTCAGGCTCATGTATAACGCGAGACCCATGGGAAATAACAGCAGCAGGGTAAACCCAAGCACCATCGGCGATACAAACAGCCACCCCGCGATCTGGGCCTCTCTGGCGAGCGGCCCCCCTCTTTTGCGCTTGCGTGAATGGGTCACAATCAGGCCTCCCCCTTTTAATCCAATTTCCTCCGAAGCTGAACTCTGCGACGATTCTATATAAGGTGAACTATACATTTACACAAGAACGTAGAGGACAGAAAAAACCTGAAGAAGCGAAGTGGTCGCCTTTATCCCCGGATTTCCCCTTTATATATGGGATTCGAAAAAATCTGGGGATAACAGCGATCGGAAGGTTGTTCTGGCATCGGAGTGGCAAGTGTAAATATTCTTTAGTTCAACTTATATAGTCTGGACGGTTCAGACTGTCCACTGCATTGCGAAACCCGTTCACAGCCCTTCGCAGCTGTTCCTCCGTGTTGCCAGTCACGACCGCTCCAAGCATAATCGCCTTTACCCCGGTATCGCGCAGCACTCGAACATCCTCCGGCACCAGCCTTCGCTGGGAAGGAACCAATACCGGTACCTGGGCTTGCAAGACCAGACGGCGATACTTAAGCACATCCGCGAAGCTGAGCGGTGTACCATATTCTTTTCCAGGTACAATGGATGCCTCCAGAGCGGTGAAGCCGAAGTACGCTGCCGATGTTACGAGGGAAGCATCATATTCCTCATTGATCGCAAACGTTGGGTCCAGCCCCAAGTCATTGAGCATGAAGGAAGGCAAGTGATGTGCATAGATGGAATAGAAATCAAAGCCCAGCCCGGAAAGCCCCTCCACATCCTCCCTTTGTGCTCCATCAATACTGCCAGAAGGTACGACCCCAAGCGGACCACCAAACTCACTGCGGATCGCCCGAAACACCTCGGCATACATGTCTAATGGACCAAAATGATTCCCGCTGGCGCGATGACCGACATTATAATGCACCTTCAGTGCATCAGCGCCCTCTTCCATGGCTGCCCGAGCCAAATCAATATCATTCTCAGGCAGACTGACCACCAGCGACAGCGGTTTCCGTTCAAGTAATTCTTTGAATTTGCCCATCGTTCTCACCTCCGGTTTCGATCGAATGATTTAGGGTTGCAACACACTTTGGATCTCTTCCTGCATTTGTTTCAGGTTATCCTTAGCTGTCGCTGTTTTTGCAAATAGTCGGTCAAATCCCTGCAATACCGCATTGTCGATATCCTGCCAACGGATATGACCGGGAATTAAGCGCGCTTTGGGCATTTCATCAATGACGGCCTGCACGATATGATCTTTGCTTGGGTTATTCGGCTGAAGAATGAATGCATCTGAGTTCAGAACAGAGGTACGCGGAGGCACAAAGTAGGTGGCTGTCGCCTGAATCCCCTGCTCACTGGCAAAATACTTCAACAGCTTCTTTGTTTCCTCTGGATGTTTGCTGTCGTTGAACATGGCATATCCGGCCTGCCCCAGCATCGGTACACTGCCTTGTGAACCGGAAGGCATAGGAGCGATGCTCCATTCAAAATCCGTAATTTCTCTTGCTTTGGAAACATAGCTGTAATTATCAAAGAACATGCCCACATTACCCGCATCAAAGCTGACCTGTTCGCCCGCCTTCGGGTGTGATTCATCGGTGAACATCATGCGTTCCAGCAATTCAAAGGTCTGTACGCCATAGGCATCGTTCCAAGTGAACGTTGTCATGCCTTCGTCGAATGGACCGCTTCCATTGGACCAGGAGTAGGAGGAAAGCACCGCCCAGGTCTTCCAGTCGCGAAAAAAGTTGGCACCATAGACTCGGTTGGTCGCATCCTTACTGGTAATGGCTTTGGCGGACTCTTCGAACTGTTCCCATGTCCATTGTCCTTGGGTGGCAAGTGTGTTTGGATCAGTCAGGCCAGCTTGGTCGAATAGCGTTTTATTGTAAAACATGACTACCGGAGGTGTAGAAAAAGGTAGCCCCAGCAGTTGGTCGCCATCACGGAACAAATCCAATGTACTTGGAATATAATCATCCAGCTTAAACTGTGCATCATCCTTGAACTCGGATACATCGGCCAGAATGTGATTGGACTTGAATTGTGGTACCATTCGCTCCGATACCCAGGCAAGATCGGGAAGAGAGCCTCCGGCGGCAAGCACCGAAATTTTTTGCTGGTATTCTGCGAAAGGTACGGATTCCATCGTTACTTTGATGCCTGGATTTTCCTTTGTGAAGTCATCAATCAACTTGTTGTATACATCCATATGAGCCTGATTGCCCCACATCATGAACTTCAGCTCGACCTCTCCATTCTCTCCGCTTGCACCCCCAGATTCACTGCCGGAATTGGAGCTTGTGCACGCGATTGAAGCCATCATCATGAGTACAAACACCAGTATCAGTCCTGCTTTTTTCATGGAAATCCCCCTTATGGACGTCGTGGTATACATGTGCAACCAAAGTATAACGAAAGCATCGTTCCCCCTGAAATCACGTCAACTACAGAAATGGTATGGTTTTTCAAGAGATACTGAATCGGTCTCGATATTCTCCCGCGGTCCATCCCACCTGCTGCTTGAACACCAACATGAAGTGTTTGGGGCTCTGATGCCCGGATAACCGTGCCACATCATAGATTTTGAGACCCGTGTTGATCAGCAACCACTTGGCCCGCTCCATACGTGCCTCAGTGATGTATTCCGAATAATTGATGCCTATTTCGTTCTTGAACAACTGGCTTAAATAAGTAGGGTTCAAGTTAACGAGATCTGCTATTGTCTGAAGTCGCAGATCTCCATCGGGATGTTGTTTGATGTGCTCCTTCACATCTCGGATAATCTTCCGTGCATCTCCACCAGCGTGTTCTGCTTTGCCAGATGGCTCAGGGATAGAAAGGGTTGAAATACCGTATCTACGATCCAGCAGCAACTGAATCTTTTGTATGCACAATGCCAGTTCATAACGATCGATTGGCTTCAACAGGTAGTTCAACACCCCAAACTCCATTGCTCTGCGTGCATATTCAAATTCGCCGTAGCCGCTAATGATGAGCATTAACAATTCAGGGTACATGTCTCTTGCTTTGCTTACCAAAGTTAGTCCGTCCATTTCACGCATGCGGATATCCGTGATTAACACGTCCGGCACCTCACATCTCAGAAAATCCAGTGCCTCGATACCGCTCGACGCTTCGCCCGTTACCTGAAACTGAGAAGACACTTGTACGATCAGCTCCCTTAGTCCCTGACGGATGACCGTCTCATCCTCTACAAGCAATACTTTATACATGCGCTTCAATCCCCTTTCGGTAGAAGTTGAATGGATATCGTGACCACCAGGCCCTGCCCGGGACTTCCATCAATGCTTAGGCTGCCGCCTTCTCCATACATGAGGCGAATCCTCTGAGCGATATTGTTAAGCCCCAGACTGTCCCCGGCATGGCAACGTAATGCCTGACTGGAAGGCTGTTTTGATATGGATTTGTTTAACTCGTCAATCTTTGTCTGAGCCATACCCTTACCGTTGTCTCGCACACTAATCAGCAATTCATGGTCGAATTTTAAGGCAGATACCCAGATTACTCCTCCATTTTCCTGCCCTTCAATGCCATGGTAGACGGCATTTTCCACCAGCGGTTGCAGTACCAGCTTAGGAATCAAATACTCGGTTATCCCTTCTTCGATGTCATAGATAATCTCCAACTTGCCGTCGTAACGTACCTGCTGAATGCGTATATAGGATTGTACAAAAGCAAGTTCTTCCCCAAGTGGAACCATCCGGTCCACCTTATCAATCGTATAGCGCAGCAGCTTGCCAAGCGCCGTCACCATGTCCGACACCTCTGCGTGCTTCTGGCGAATGGCCATCATGTTAATGGACTCCAGCGTGTTGTATATAAAATGGGGATTCATCTGGCTTTGCAACGCTGACAACTCTGCCTCCCGCTCTTGAATGCCCAGCAGAAACACCTCATTGAACAGTCGATGAATCTCTTCCATCATTCGGTTAAAGCCCCGGCTTATCTGTCCGAATTCATCAGTGCTGAAGTGTGCTACCCGCTGGCTAAAATCTCCCTGCTCCACCCGAATCATGTGGTGCTTCAGTCGAATCAGCGGCCGGGTGATACGATAGGATAACAGAACCGCCAGAATCGCTATCCCCGCCATACACAACACTGCGAACCATATCGTGAAGGTGAGCATCTCACCTGACTCCTTTTGAATCACGGCAATAGGTGTAAGACTGATCACCGAAAGCCCAGAATAGCTGGAGTGGTGTTGTACGTAGAGATAGGACTGCCCATCCAGAACAACTTTTTGGTTTCCTGCATAGCTTTGAAGCTGTCCATGCAATAGCAACTGGTCGTATGCAGACATTCCTCCGGTTGAGGTCCGCTCGAACAGAAGACGCTGCTTGCTGTCTACAATCATCAGGCTTGCATCTTGCTCATAATTCAGATTGGATAACAGTTGACCGAAAGCCTCCAGACGAATGTCAATCAGAATGTAACCCAATCGCTGGAGCGTACCCGGATCTCGAAGCACTCTGCCCACCGATATATACGATTCTTGCTGACCACCCGTGTAATAGCTGGGTTGATGCGGAGGAAGCAGGCGCCATGTCCCTTCCGAGCCTTCAAGCTCTGCAAACCAATCATCCTGCCTACTGTCCCATACCGGCTTGACCGCCAGGGAATCGAGATTGGAGAACAAAATGCCGCTGTTGCTGATCAGGTGAATCCCCCGAATCTCGGGCCGGTCATAAGCTTGACCAGATGTGTAAAGCTTCATTTTCAGATAATCCTCAGACCTCGCCCATGTACCCGAACCCATTGAAGCGTTGTATTTGCCCAGAATGCCAAGCACCATCTGATCGTAAAGCGGCAAGAGCGACAACCGCTCAAAGTCCTTCAGCAGCCGATTCAGATTGGCGTTAATCTGGCGAACCAGTTCAATGGTGAACTGCTCGGTCTTGCGATCCATCGTCTGCGAGAAATGCTTGTAGTTCATCACTCCCTGCAAACTTAGCGGCAGCAACGTCAGCGCCAGGAACAACAGGAGCAACTTGGTTCGCAGGTTTAGGTCTTTTCCGAAAAAAATGCGTACCTTGTCCATCATTTCCGTTTATCCCTCCCTCTCCCGATCATTGTATGAGCCCCCTTCACAGATCAATCTGGATATAACTGGGGTCATCATATCCAGTTTTAAGGATCATTCGCTATCCTGCCAATCCTGGAATTGGTACGGAATTTCAAGTTATCCGCATTAGTTTCAGATGAACGCAAAAAAGCCGACTGTATCGCTACAGTCGACTACGCTATTTCTATAGAACACTAATTAGACCAAAAAACCGACTGCATTATGCAATCGGTTGTCTGTTCCTAAGATGGCTTTTATATTTGAATCGATTATATTCATTAATAAGCTCGTCCAGTACCATGGACTGTCGGAGGACTTGGTTGTCCTGCATGCCATGATTCTCCGCCAAACGACTCAACTCTTGCCTGTTCCGTTCGATTTTATCTTTGATCTGCCTCGGTTCATTCATAGCATGCACCCCCTCTTTGTATAACATTTTAGGATACATTGCCAAAAAATTCATATTATATTCCTTTGCAGAATAAAATGTTTATTTACATAAGTTTTCAAAGAAATTCAGCCTTTTTCATACTTATATGTTGAACTAAAGATTAAATTGTAAATAAGAAAAAAGTATTCGGGACCCGAATACTTTTTTCTTATTTACTTCGTAATGAATTTGCTAAATACAACATTAACATCCCTACAAATATCAATAATATTCCTTCAATTTTATACGACCAAATCTCTGAGTTTATAAAACTACCAAAGATATCAGAGGTATCAGACTTTACATTTTGGTATTCTGCAAGAACCAACATAGCTTTGTCCATACCCCAATCAGTACTTTGAACAATAAACTGAAATCCAATAACAAATAATACAAATGAACAGATAAGGGCTACTAAGGAAATCATTTTACTTTTCAAATTTAAATTCTCCTTTGATAATATAACATTGGAAAGAGAAACCTCAAAACTCAATTAAAGTAAATATCATCTCAGTCTATTCCATGTTACGTATAATCTCAGCAGATGCTATTTTCCACGTGATATTATTGCGAGTCATCCTAAAAATTAGAGCGTCCGATTTGATATCTGTGATTTGATTTATGTTTTACGAATGCAACAGTGGAAGGAAAGCATAACCTGATTAAAGCTTACCAGCGTCGGCACTACTTAACTCGTAATTGGGCGTGCTACAAAACAGGTATTTTATTCGAATGCAATCAATGATATTTAATAATTGAATAATTTAACCCTAACTTCTAGATTAGGCCCAAAAAATTGTTTAAAAAAGAGCCTATCTTAGAAATAGCTAATTAATGTTAATTTAAGAATGTGGCGGTCTAAAAGTTTTCTATGGCATGAGAGTCCTTTGTTTCTTTAAAGCAATCCATGTTACTAACAGGAAAAACATTGTATACGCTAAGGTAAACAGCATGCTTGTAGTTACAGAATATATGTCAGGCATATCGTAGAATGATACAATTCCTCCATAAGCAGTATCTCTAAATAAAATAGGAAGCATTGATTTTTGAATAAATAAAGGTAAATACTGTCCTATAAACCAACTATGGAACACTGATGATTCAATGGTTGGGTAGATAAAACCAACGATGATCCCCGCCATTAAACTTTTGCTCAAAACAGTGATGCAACCTGCAAACATCCCCCACAATAATAGACTTATAATAGAACCTAAAATTTGTAGAGAATAATCTTTAATCGTTATTATTTTCGTGTTCACCAAATCCATCGGAAGATTAAAAACAGCAGGAGTGACATAGCTAAACATAATTCCTACAAGCATTGTCAGCAACATAAACAAAAGTATAAATGTAAATATAGCCATAACTTTTGTAAGCAGCACTTCTAGACGTGTCAAGCCTTGAACCCATAATTGTCTGAGCGTAAAGCTACGGTATTCTATCCCAAATATCAGCGCACCAATGATAGAGATTACGATCGGTCCTAGGGCATTTACAGAAGCCAGTGAATAGGCTATTGCCATTTTAGGACTTAAGATAAATAACATCGCGGATAAAGAACTGCTGGAAGTATCTGAACCACTGATAAATTGATATGTTTGTTCCAGAGAATATCCACTATTATTCATAAATGCTTGGAATGAGTTTTGAAAATTTGATCCGACACTTAAATATGTGTATATAACAAATACCAGGAAGATCACAGTTGACCATATACTGAACGGGTGTTTAATAAGCTTAATGCATTCATTCGTATACGATTTAATCATGATTTCCCCCCTCTACAAGCTGATTGTAAATAGATTCCCATTCTTGTACATGATTCAAAGACATCCATTCGTTAATCGAAACATTTTTTTGGCGTAATGAATCTTGAAAAGACTCAAATGTACAATTTTTATCAAGCGTAATTTTCCAAGAAAAACGATCTAACCTGTTTGCTTTCAGTACTCCATCAAGTTCCAAAAGTTCATTCGTGCTAAACTCTGCATTTACTTTTATTTGAATTAATTTTGGTTGCAAACCATTATTATAATCAGATATATCCAATTCCTTTTCAATTCGTCCATTAATCATCATACCAAGTCTATTACAGCAATGTTCTATTACATCCCACTCATGACTCGCTATAACAAAACAACATTCTTGATTTGACATATCTTGAATTAATTCGACCAACCTATTATAGGAGTAATTATCGAGTCCATTTGTTGGTTCATCCAAAAGATAAACTTTCGCATTCTTCGAAAGAGCAATAGCTATTCCTAGTCGTTGTTTCTGACCAAAAGACAGCGTCTTCACTTTCTTTTTCATTATTTGTGGTGTAGTCAGATCTAGTTTTTTTAATATTTTCAATGCTCTTTGTGGATCAGGGGACAATAATCGCACATTATCGTTACCCGTTAAATGTGCGTAGAAAGAAGTGGGTTGGAATGACATACTCGTTTGATTAAATTGACTTAATTTCTCTTCAATAAAAATATTTCCTGAGGTTGGTGAGAGGAGTCCCGCTAAGCTGGATAATAAAGTAGTTTTGCCAGAACCATTGATTCCGACCAACGCATAAACATCACCCGCATTGAGAGAAAGTGAAATATTATTTAGTATCAGATCATTCTTAAATTTGATCTTCAAGTTATCTACTTTCAGAATTCTGTTCATATTTGCTCCTTTCGACTCTCATCCTTTATACCAACAAATACTTGGATAAGGTCATTATATACCCATCCAAGTATTTGTGTTTTTCATATGTTTTCTAACTTATTGAGCAGTTGAGCTACCAGTCGAAGAAACATTAATTAGAATACGACTTGTAAATTCTGAACCTCCTGCGTGACCCCATGGTGTAGGAATTCCACTCTCAAACAATACGCCTTGGTTTGTTTGACCCGTTGAAGTATATTTATAATTCCATTTGTTCTCTTCGTCTTTGAAACCGTAGAGCGGAGCAGTAGAATTATTTTGCCACAAATTACCGAAGTTTGTTATTTTACCATCATTCCAAGTCCATTGAGCAAATGCTTCTTGAGTTGCAACTGTAATTCCATACAAATTTTTATAACTTTTTTGCCAAGAATGAGTTGAAATTGTCGCAAATGTTGAAAATCCATCGTTATTTGCCCCCGGCACTGGGGCTACATATGATTCAGAACCAATAATTGAAGTATCCGGAATTTCCACGTTCTCCGCTGCGAATGATGGAGCAACACTACCAAATGCTAATCCTGTACTCATAACAGCGACAGACAACATTTTTAAGAATGAAATTTTTTTCATTTTGAAATTCTCCTTTTTTTGGACTGAAAAACGTTAAAGATCAATCAGCAATACTTCAAGAATTATACATCTAAATTTCAATCACCTCCGTTTCCAGAAAAAGAGCAAGAAGCATCAATCTTTTTATAAAACTGAAATAGATTATAATTGCCCCCCAATAAAACCTTATAATATTTTGCAAAAAATACTAAAAAACTCTTCTTATGAATAAAAACCTATAAATAAAATATTAGAGAAATAAATGTTTATTGGGAATTAATACTCCTCATCCAAAGACTGATTTTATTTAAGCAAAACATTTGTATTTCGATTTCTCCTTTTTAATTTCATTTTGTACACAATCTCCATGATCGATTTCGATTATTATTATATGTTCTCTGCAGGAAATTTTAGATCTTCCTTTACTAATGAATACAACGTTTTTTCACTGGTAACATTTTATATATTTTGGGTTGTCTTAAAACCAAGTATGTGTAATGTATTTCATTTTTTAATATTCATATTCATTCCTGAGGTAAATCGATTATATTCATTAATTAGCTCATCCAACGCCATCGACTGTTCAAGCACTTTAACACTAGGAATTCCATATTGATCTACCAAGCGACTTAACTCTTGCCTACCTTGCTCGATCTGGTCTTTCAAGATACTCCGTTCTCTCATAGCAGGTACCCCTCTAGGACATTCTGGAAAAACATTTAATATGAGTAAGCTATTAGTTTCACTAATGACTGCAAGTGCTTTTTAGAACATAATATGTTTTGCATAATATTGTAAAAACAAATCTTTAGAAAAGGCATTGCGCTCTGCTTAATCCTTTATCAAAACACAAAACAGCCTACCTCAAAAGCAGATAGGCTGTTTGTTTTATTTAATATTTATCGTCTTAAATAATTGTGAATACGTCTCTTGCTGAGACAAACTAGCTTGCTGTCTGTAAGTTCCGTATAAATCAACGCATTTTACTGTCATGTGATCGTCTTGGTTCAAAGTTGAAAGAGATAAATTATAAAGTATTATATCTATACCGTTTTGGTATTCTTGTCGATTGCATTTATACTTTGCAAGTTCATAATTGAACAACATATATCTATGAGTTATAATTCGTGAATTGCACCCTCTATCTAAATAAAATCGCTTGATTTTGTCTTCATATTCTTCTAAATCAAACTCAATTTTAAGAGATTGTTCATTAGCAACTTCAATAATATTAATAAAGGCAGTTAACGTTTCCTCAGAGTAAGCTTCCAAGTAATTAAGATACTCATGTATAAATTCTTGATTTCCAGACATTAAATTAATTGTTATACGATTCCCTTGAGCCCATCTCTTAAATTTGGCGGTTATAACCCCTTCTTCTTCTGATGGATCAGAAATATCAACTATTCTCTCATAAATATCTGTATACTTTAGAGCCATTGCATATTCTTTACGTTCTTTAAAAACACTTGCCTTCAGCAGAATCGCATAAGCTTTGTAAGTGATTAATGGATAATCCGTAATACGCTTAGTTCTTCCTCGCGACTTAAATCTTAATAGAGCATCAGATTTTCTTTCTAATTCTTCTGCCAATGAATAAACTTTTTCCCATAAGTGCATTGTACTATATACATTAGCCAATTCCTTGATCGCATCTAATTGTACTTCTTCATTGAGCTTCTCTACATAAACCTCTAAACGAATTGCTGCATTAAGGTTATCAAACTTTTTTAAATTTATACTAATAAGAAATATACGATATTGGCACATAGCCAACCGTTCAGAGTGCTGATATTTTTCGCATTCAGACACACATTCATACAGAATAAGTGCTGCCTGCTTCATTCCTTTGTTATACAATTCTTCAGCTATTTCAAACAACTCATCAATGTATGAATGATCATCTGTCACATGAGTAATGACTTGTTGAATAACATCCAGCTTGCCAAGCTCAGCACAACGATATATAAACGGTTCTAAGCGTCTCCAATGGGGTGCAGATTCAATAAAATATTCCACACCATACATATCATAAAAGCACCCCTGTTCCAAACCCATTGCAGAGGTAATCCGGTCTAGTTGGTTCATTGAAATAAGTCTGGTTCCTCTGATGATAGCACTTAATGTACCTACATTAATGTCAACAATTTCTGAAAACTGCTGTAGTTTATACCCATTGTCTTTCAAGTATTTATCAAAATAGGAACGTATATTGTGCATCTTCTTCATCGTCCCTTCCCAGATATTTCATTATCAAAAAGTCGGCAAACTTAACTTTTCTACTACATTTTTGTAATTTCTGATCTGTTTTTCATTGGCTTCGCTCCTATACTCCCCGTACAAATCTAAACATTTAATACACATCAGGTCATCTTTACTTGAAGAAGAGAGTTCTAAACACATGAGTAAGGCATCAATCCCAAGTAAGTAATTACGCTGTTTTATTTGATAATATCCCAATTCATAGTAAAAATCTTGATACCCGTGGTTTAACATTTGATCGTTATAACCACCTTTAAAGTGCATGTCTGTATTAAACAATTTGATCTGGTTCTTAAATCTATCTAAAGCAAAGTCAATGTTAAAAGAATACTGATTAGCTGCTTGCAAAATATTAACGAATCCAGCTAATATTTCTGATGGGTTGTTTTCGATATAATCCAAATAAGAATCGATTACATTTTCTTCACCAAGCATTAATTGGGAGGCATATTGATTCCCTTCCCCCCATACTCGGAACAAATCTATTATTTGTTGATCCTCTTGTGTAGGATTCCCAAGCTCAACTATTTCCAAGTATTTTTCTGTATACTTTAGGACATTTTCATATTCCTTACGAGCATCATAAACGCTTGATATTAATAAGTGTGCATAGGCTACATATGTAAAAAGAGGATAGGCTGTTAGCCTTCTTTTATTTTTTCGCCTACGAGATTGCATTTTTAATTGGAATTCTGCTTTCCGTTCCAGTTCCCGTGCCCATGTGTCGACCTTGTCCCACAAATGTATCGTCATATACACGTTAGCCAAGTCTTTAATTGCATCCAATTGCACTTCTTCATTTAATTTATCAATATAAGGTTCGAACTTTACTGCTGCATTGAGATTGTCAAATTTACTCAGTGTTTTATGAAGCAAGAAAATGCGGTACTGGCAAAGGGCCAACCGCTCCGAGTGTTGATACTTCTCACTACCGGCCACACATTCATATATAATGAGTGCAGATTCATTGGTGCTTTTATTATAGAGACTCTCTGCCACATTAAATAACTCATCAATATAGGATTGATCATCTGTTACATGAGTAATGACTTGTTGTATAATATCTAGCTTACCAAGTTCAGCGCAACGATATAAGAACGGTTCTAATCGTCTCCAATGGGGTGCAGATTCAATAAAACATTCAACTCCATACCTTTCATAAAAGTACCCCTGTTCCAAAGCCATTGCTGATGTGATTAGGTCTAGTTGATTCATTGACATAAGTCTGCTTCCTTTGATAATCGCACTTAGTGTACCCACATTAATGTCAGCAATTTCTGAAAATTGCTGTAGCTTATATCCCTCATTCTTCAAGTAATCTTCAATGTAGGAACGTATATTGGACATTGTCTTCATCGTCCTCCCCAGATGTTTTACTATTGAAAAGTTGGTACACTTAACTTATCTATTAGTTTTGTATACTGCTCTTCCTGGGTCTTACTGGCGGAATTTCTGTATTTTCCGTACAAATCAATGCATTTGATACACATTAGATCTTCATTACATGAAGATGAACGTTCCAAGCTAGTAATTAGATGTTCTATTCCCTGTTCCATTTGGTTCTGTTTCAATCTGTATTTTGCTAGTTCGTAGAATAAGCGTATATATCTAAAATTTGATGCCTGTTCGTTATATATTCCTTTTACATGTCTTTCCGCTTTAATTTGATCAATGTGATTTTGGAATCTATTTAATGCATGGTCAATATTAAAAGAGTACTGATTTGCCGCCTGTATAATATAGGCGAGTGCTGTTAAAATTTCGGCATGATTAACATCTAGGTAATTCAAATAACGGTTTAAGCCTTCGAAGTCACCTGATAGTATTTTGTACAAATATCGATTGCCCTCAGCCCAGCCCTTGAATCGATCTATCAATTCTTGCTCTTCCTCTGTTGGATTTTTAATCCCATCCATAATATCCTCATAAACATCTGTGTACTCCAAAGCTTTCATATATTGCTTACGTTCTTCAGATACATTTGCCATGAGCAGATTAGCATAAGCTTTATAAGTAAATAGAGGATAAGAGGCTATTCTTGGTTTTCTGTTCCGTCTCATAGATTGAAGTTGAACTTGGAATTCAGTTCTTTGAATCAATTCATTAGCCAGTTCAAAAACCTTATCCCATAGATTTATCGCGCCATACAAATTAGCTAAATCTTTAATCGCATCCAGTTGTACTTCCTCATTCAATTTTTCGATAAAAGGTTCAAATTTTACTGCGGCATTTAAGTTATTGAATTTATTCAGTGTTTTATGAAGCAGAAAAATACGGTACTGGCATAAGGCCAACCGCTCGGAGTGTTGATATTTTTCACTGTCTGCCACACATTCATACAAAATAAGAGCTACTTCTTTTAATCCTCTAGCAAAAAAGCTTTCAGCTACATCAAATAATTCTTCTATATATGATCGATCGTCCGTTACATGAGTGATGACATGTTGTATACAATCCAGCTTACCAAGCTCAGCACACTCATATAGATATGGCTCCAAACGTCTCCAGTGGGGCGAAGATTCTATGAAGGATTCAACCCCATAACTCTCATAAAAATACCCTTTCTCTAATCTCATAACAGAAGTAATCTGATTCAGTTGGTTCATAGACATTGGCCTGTTGCCTTTAAGAATGGCACTTAAAGTTCCAACATTAATTCCAGTAATATCGGAAAAATGCTGCAACTTGAGATTCTGCTCTCTCATATATTTCTCAATATGTACTCTTATTTTAGGTACCAATTCCACTGTCTCACCTCCGTCATTAGAATCACTTATAATTCAATTTCATATAATAAATGTTATTTTAATCCTGTATTTTACATTGGTCAATCTATGAAAATACAAAAAAGCTTATTTCCTCACTCCGAAATAAGCCGATAAAGTATCCATAGTGATCCTTTTTATATATTACAATTTCCCGGTACCATGTCCTGATGGTGCATACATCCGATCTTTCACATCAAACTGACTTATAGGGAAATTGCTAATAATCACAACACTACACAAGAGTATAGTTATGATTTTTTTTATTTTCATAATAGCTGTAAACCTCCTCCATTAGATTGCGATAGTTATTTTCTATTTCTTTAGATGCAAAAGACCTGTATCTCTCAAAGAGAGCAATACATTGTATTATGTCATTAGAATTATTAATTCTAATAGCTGAACTCAGACAAGAGACAAGCTTCTGCATTCCTTCTGCGTATCGCTCTCTGTTAAAAAGATACATTGCCAGCTCAAATAAAAGTTTAGAGTATTGGTCATTCTTTATTTGTTCATTGTATCCTTCTGTTAAGGTTTTATCACTCAACATTAGATTAATGGAATTATCAAATTTTAGTAAAATATGATCTATATCCATTTCATAATTATTTGCCGCTTCAATAATTTTAACAAGAGCAGTAAGAGTTTCTCCTTCACTTTGCTCAACCCAAGCTAGATACACGGGGAGAACCTCTTTCTTTCCCATCATCAAATTATATAAGTAGGTGTTTGCCTCAGTCCAACTACTAAACATATCAATATAAAATATATCTTCGTCACTAAAATTTAACACACTAGCTAATTCAGCATTTTTTCTTGTATATAACAGTGCCTCAGTGTACTCACCTTTCCATTCACATGCGGTGGCCTTAAGCAAGTTTGAATATGCCTGATATACAAATAACGGATAAGCTGTGACCCTATCTTCTTTATTCACTTTTTTCTTAGTGTACGATTGGATAATTTCAGCTTTCCGTCCCAGATCATCAGCAAGGGAAAATGACTTATCCCAATATCGAAGTGAAGCATACGTATTCGCCAGGTCTTTTATCGCATCCAACTGCCGTTCCTCATCCAGCCGATTAATATATGGTTCAAAATGGACGGCCGCACGCAGATTCTCATGTTGGTCCTGACCGAGAGACAACGTGAAGATGCGATACTGGCACAAAGCCAGACGTTCCGAGTGTTGGTATTTCTCACACTCCGCCACACATTCGTACAACATCCGTGCAGCCTTTGTCTGTCCACGTTCAAGCATGCCTTCAGCCATCTCGAACAACTCCGAGATATACGAGCGATCATCCGTCACTTCCTGGATAACCTTATGAATACATTCCAGCTTGTCCAATTCAGCACAGCGCTGCAGGAATGGTTCCAGTCTCCTCCAATGAGGTGCCGATTCCACGAAACATTCAGCCCCATAAATCTCGTAGAAATATCCCTCTTCCAGCTTCATGCCTTGGGTAATCAGATCCAGTTGTGCCATAGCGATGGGCCGAGTCCCCTTAATAATTGCGCTAAGCGTTCCAGCGTTAACTCCCGATATATCGGCAAAATACTGCAGGGTGTACCCCTGTTTCCTGATGTAGTCCTCAATATATGAGCGTATCGTAGTTGTAGGTTCCATGTATCCCACCTCCACAATGAAAATCCATAATTTTGAATTTATATGATAAGCACAATTTTAATCCTAAATTTTACAGCGGTCAATAAAAATCGTGGCAATTTCCTTCACATTTATGCAAGGAGGCCTCGCTGTTCCTGCTTATAGAAAAAATCCATTAGAAGAATCCATGAGAACGTGATACATTTAATTCAACTTACATATCCTACTATTTCAATAGGATTATACGACACAGAAGTTATCAATTCAGTTCGAGGAGAAGGTCAGATGAAATTTGCCTTGTTTAGTCTCATGATGAATCTGCCTAATGCCGTAACCGGGGAAGCTCTGACAACTCAGCAGAAATTCCACAATATATTAGAGCAAGCAAAGCTGGCTGAACGACTGGGTTTCGATGCCTATGGGATCGGTGAACGACATGGTGCTCCTTTTCTATCTTCCTCTCCACCTGTCGTATTAACCGCAATAGCCGCAGCAACCATACGCATTCGGTTACTAACCACCGTCACTGTTCTTAGTATACTTGATCCGGTCCGGGTTGCCGAGGATTATGCCACGTTGGATCAATTATCGGGCGGACGGCTGGAGATGATCATCGGGAAAGGCAATGACCCTCGGCACTATCCGCTGTTCGGCATAAGCGAAGAGGAACAATGGGATTCACTAGATGAACGCTATCATTTGCTGAGACGGCTTTGGTCTGAAGAGAATGTAACCTGGCAGGGGACGTATCGCACTCCTCTTGAGGGAGTGACCACGTGGCCCAGGCCGCTTCAGCAATCCATCCCGATCTGGCATGGTAGCGCGTCCAGCACGGTCTCGACCGAACTCGCTGCCAAATATGGCGAGCCGCTCTTTACGTCGAACTCTTTTCACCCTCAGGCCAAATACAAAGCGTTAATTGATCATTATCGGGAACGCCTCGATTATTATGGTCATGATCCGCAGCAAGCCGTAATTGGTTCTGGTGCCGGCAGTCTCTATCTTGCGGATACGGGCGAAGAAGCCATTCGCCGCTATAAGCCATATTATGAAGCGTTCCATGCCACTGCCGCCGCACAGCATAATCAGTCTCCCTTCACCGATCTGGAGGATAACATTGCACGAGGCCCTGCGTTAATCGGCAGTCCGGAGCAGATCATTGAGAAAATTCTGGACTATCATGCCGCTTACGGACATCAGGTGCTGAGTATCAGCGTAGATGGACTGACGCATAGCGAGCAGTTGGAGCAAGTGGAGCGTTTTGCCAAGGAAGTTGCCCCTGTCTTACGCCGTGAACTGCCAAGTTCGGTATGGAATGAACCCCCGGTGTTAACCCAGCACTCATCCTTCCTTTCTTCTAATGCTACAGATTCATGGCCCACAGCCATCTCACCTATATTCCAGGTCTAACAATCTCCCACGTACAATATACGCGCGCCCCTTCCAGGGTGATTCCTACGAATCGCCCTCTTCCCTCTTCCTCCCACTTGTATCGCCGCTCTCTCTGTACCTATTTGGCCTGAATGCCTTCAAACAAGGAACGGAGCAACACATCTACAAACCCATCCTCCATCGCTTCACCCGTCACTAACATGCGATAGAACACCGGCCCGTAGATCAGATCAATGTACAGTCCAATGTCTATCCCACTTTTCAATTCGCCACGCTCCACACCCTTCTCCAGAATTCCCCGAGCTTCACGCCGACGTGGTTGGATATATCTTGTGCGGTATTCTTCGGCAAGCCCTTCATCCGACTGCCCTTCCCCAATAATCTGCGTAATCACTTTTCCTTCCCGACTGGTCAAAAAACGAACCAGATTACTCGCATGTATGCGTATATCCTCCAATACCGAGCCTGTATCTGGCACTGGCAATCTTGCAGTTGCCGCAGACATATATCCGTCCATGATGACAGCGCCTTTATTCGGCCACCATTTGTAGATAGTGGCTTTGCTCACCTGTGCGCGCTCAGCAATCTTCTCGATCGTAACTGCCCCGAACCCGTGTTCCAACAACAACTCATACGATGCGGTAAGAATGGCATTCTGGGTTTCCATGTTACGTGGACGTCCTCTTTTGGCAGTCATCTTGAGCCCTCCTGGATGTATAAAATATATTTTATCATCAGTAATATTCATAAAAACGATACGTTCATTATACTAAAATGCATTGCGTACACACAATTCACTCTTCGCTCATTTTTACATCCTCATTTAAATTTTCATTAAAATATGTTTAGCCTATTTACAATACTAAACGTTTAGTTTATTATATGTTTGTAATTAGTGAACACAACGTTTAGTAATTAACATTTTAAACAGCACCCGTTTATCTGGAATATCGAATTTTCAATACGAATATGAAATCTGTGGAGGATGATTAAGATGGATATGAGACAACAAGTGAAGAAGGCACCTGTACCTGCCTGGATTATTTTTTTGTTGGCATCCGCTTGTGGATTGATCGTGGCAAACCTGTATTATGCTCAGACCGTTATCGGACCGATTAGCATGACCACGGGCCTTTCTTCTGCCACTGCCGGATTGATCGTAACGTTGACTCAGATTGGTTATGTTATTGGTTTGTTATTCATCGTGCCGCTCAGTGACATTATTGAGAACCGACGCCTGGTCGTTCTTTTCCTCATCGTACTGGTTGTTGCCCTGATTGCTGCGGCTTTCTCGCCCACTGCTGTTGTATTTCTGACTGCCTCTCTATTCATCGGCATAGGTTCTGTTGTCGCTCAGATTCTGGTACCCTATGCGACATATCTTACTTCCGAGGAACAACGCGGGCGGGTTGTCGGCAATGTCATGAGCGGTCTGCTGCTGGGCATTATGCTCGCTCGTCCTGTCGCAAGCTTTATCACCAGCTTCTTCGGATGGCAGACGGTCTTTGTATTCTCCGCCATTGTTATAACACTTCTAATGCTGCTCCTATCACGTGCTCTTCCTGCTCGCCAGCCTGAACCAAACTTGAAATACGGTCAATTAATCGTGTCATTGGGCACACTGTTCAGAACGATGCCTCTGTTACGCCGTCGGGCGTTTTATCAAGCCAGTCTGTTTGGTGCTTTCAGCTTATTCTGGACGACGGTTCCACTCAGGCTCGCTAACGATTTCGGCATGTCACAGCAAGGCATTGCCTGGTTTGCACTGGCTGGTGTCGGAGGTGCTATTGCTGCTCCCATCGCCGGGAGACTGGCGGATCGCGGACTAACGCGCATTCTGACAGGTGCTGCCATGGTGATCGCTGCTGCTTCATTTGGTCTTGCTTATGTGTTCCAGAGCCACTCCACGTTTGCATTGATCCTGCTTGTGATCGTGGCGATCACACTGGATATGGCTGTCTCGGGAAATCTGGTGCTGGGTCAACGCATCATCTATTCGTTAGGAAGTGAAGCGAGAGGACGTGTGAATGGCATATTCATGTCGATCTTTTTTGTCGGCGGTGCGATCGGTTCATCTCTTGGAAGCTGGTCTTATGCTAACGGAGGCTGGAGTCTCACAACGCTGATTGGCCTGATCATGCCGCTGCTCGCTTTGGTGTATTACTTTACGGAAAAGAAAGCGGTAGTCGTCAGCCATAAATAGAATGAATTGATCGTTCAATCCGAACGACCAAATAAGGGCAGACTGATCCAAAGGATCAGTACTGCCCTTATTGCTGTAATCAACACTTGGCTCCCTATGACAGAGCGAGGTATCACTATGGTTAAGATGCATACATCTGCGTATTAAGCTTTACTGTGAAGGGTAACTTGGTACCCGTCTGGGTCGGCAAATGTAAAGGTTCGCCCAAATGGTCCATCTATTGGTGCAGATGTAATCTTTACACCTTCTGCAGCAAGTTTGTCATGAATCTCTTGTGTATCCGGGGCATGAAGCCACAGGGCGATACCAAGTCCTGGCTGTGTACCTGAACCGAGTTCGGTTCCTGGCAATAGGTCACGAAGAGCAAATGCAATAGGCTTTGTTTCAAAAACCACCGCATGAGGTGGTCCCGCCTGTGAGCGTACCAGCCCGAGATAGTTTTGATAGAATTCGGCAGAGCTCTCAAGATTGCTCACTTGAAGTGAAATGAAATCGGGTCCAATTGCTGACATAATGTAATGTCCTCCTTAGTATTTGTATATCTTGATCATACAAGGACGCTCTTGCCAACAGTATGTCAGTAGCGTTCAGTCTTTTATTTAATTTTTCTTTGACTCGGTTTTCCCCTTTTACACCAACACGGGCAGATGCTTAGCTGCATCATACTCCACCAATGGCTCACCAGCATTCAATTTCTGCACCAGATCAGGGTTCGAGATAAACGGTCTGCCGAACGCAGCCAAATCTATGCTTCCCTTACCAATCGCGTGCTCTGCGGTCTGAATATCCAAATTCCCCACACCAATGATGATTCCTTCCCACTGACTTCGAATCCGCTCGTGAAAGGACTGCTCCCCTGCCCACGCTTTCGCATAATGATCTGTTGAGGGATGTAAGATCGTAATTCCCGTCTCGCGGAACAACTTCAGATATGCATTGATCATTCCAGCTTTGTCTACCCATGCATAGGATGCATCATCATCCTTTTTCTCGGAGAATCGAACCGATATGCGATCCACACTGATCTCTTTTTTTACCGCCAAAATAATATCTCGAAGGAACCGTAATCTGCCCGCAGTGTCGCCTCCATATTCGTCTGTTCTGTGGTTGGTCTTCTCATTGATAAATTGGTCGATCAGATACCCATGCGCAGCATGAAGCTCAATTCCGTCAAAACCTGCCAGAACCGCATTGCGGGCGGCCGTCTGAAAATGCTGAATCGTATCCGCTATATCCTGTGCACTCATCGCTTTAGGAATCTGATACGGCTTATGCAGCTTATGCACTCTTCCCTCTGCCGCAAGGCTGGAAGGTGCCAATGGAACAGCTCCGATCAGATCGGAGTGGGACAATCTGCCGACATGCCACAGTTGAGCAATAATGGTACCACCATGTCTGTGAACAGCATCCGTTACTCTTTTCCAAGAAGTCGTCTGTTCATCTGTATATAAGCCGGGGATGCCATAAGTGCCTTTGCCTGCCAGATTCGGGTTAATGCCCTCGGTAATGATCAGTCCCACACCATCCCGCGCACGCTGCTCATAATATCCCACCATCTCATCCGTCACGGTCCCCCTCTGGTCATCAGCAAATCCCCGGGTCAACGGTGCCATCACCATGCGGTTCCTTAATTGCCACTGATGAATCGTCACCGGGCTTAATAGTGTTGAACGTGTATTCATTTTATCCATGTCATATCCCTACTCTCTTCGTCATTAGGGATATTGTACGGCGGCTCTGATATATCGTAAAATGATTGTAATATATAGTTGTATCTCTCAGAGAGATACCTAACATGAACATCTGCGGAAGCAATGTAAGTTAATCCACATTCAGGAGGATACAGCATGGAACTTTCTGATATCGATATTATTCTTGCGGTGGCACGTTCAGGCAAAATCTCACAGGCCGCCAAAGAATTGAATTACGCCCAGTCCAATGTCACTACACGCATCAAAAAACTGGAACAGGAATATCAAATCCAGTTGTTCAACCGATTTCCCAAAGGTGTTGCACTGACCTCCAAAGGAGAACAGTTCGTCCAGTACGCCACACAGATTCACAACCTTTTGCACGATCTGAAGCAGGATATGACCGATCCAGGTGAACCTTCTGGCACGCTAAAAATCGGCATTGTGGAAACTGCGGCATCCAGCCGCTTTATGGAGATTCTGAATGAATATCAAATAACCTACCCGGAGGTGTCCATCTCACTCGTTAACGCCACTTCACCCAAAGTACTGCGCAAGAAAATACAGGACTATGAGATTGACGGTGCTTTTATCAGTGGGGCTTGTGTGAAGCAGGGGCTGAAGGTGGAATATGAGATGCAAGACACGGTTCATATCATCTCCAAGCGGATGGATATACCACCCGCAAGCCTGTGCCAAGTATCCTGGGTTGTTTTCCCCGAGGGCTGCCCATATCGTGAAATGACTGAAGAATTCCTGCAAGAAGAAGGGTTGTCCGCACGCAATATCATTGAAGTGAGTACGATGGAAAACCTGCTCAGCTGTGTGGAATCTGGCATTGCTTTTACCATTATGCCGTGCAGCGTTATTCACAAGAAACCGGATGATTTCTCCGTATTTGATCTCGCAGATCGTTATACTCATACCACGACAACCTTTGTCCGCGGTGAGGATCGGTATGTCAGCAGTGCGCTGGATCAATTCATGAAGCTGCTCAATCAGAAGTGCATTACATTTTGATATATAACTTTTATAAGCAGCAGTATAGTATGTACATTCACAGCAGTCAGGAGAAGATCAGATGAAACTCACGAATCTTTTATATAGGCTCATTGATGCCCGGCGTGTCGACAACAATGCTGAACAAGTGTCCTTTCCATCCCGTCCACATCATATGCTGCTTGTTGTGATCAAAGGGAGCTTAACCGTCAAAGTCGAAGACAAAATCATCTCCCTATGCGCTCCTCAAGTCCTTTCCGTCCCTCCTTCTCACACCTGTAACGCAACTACCGAGGTACAGCATGACTTTGAATGTGTCACCTTAACCTACAATGTCTACAACGAAGAACTGGATGGCAAGATGCAGCGAGTTATTGATCCACATCTTGAATTCATTCCCGCTGTTGTTCCCTCAGCTCCCGTGCTCGCCATTCAAATCCATGAAGGTGGGCAGAAGGAAGATCCATGGGCTGGAATGGCACGTCAGATCCTCTTTCAGGAACTGTGTCTTGTCCTATTGAAGCAGAAGAAGCAGAAATTCCAGGAAGATACAGCTATTGAAGCGGTAAAGCAGAGCCAAAAATATATCAATACACATTATCAGGATAACTTCACACGCGAAAAACTGGCTGAATTGGCTGGACTGAGTGTCAACCGTTATTCCAGATTGTTCAAAAAAATGATTGGACAAGGCCCCATTGAATATTTGAACGCCGTACGCATCCGGGAAGCCGGTGATCTGCTATTGGCTTCGGACAACACGATCAAACAAACAGCCCGCCAGGTCGGGTATGAAGATGAATTCTATTTTAGCCGAAAATTTAAAGCAACCACTGGATTGTCTCCCATGGTTTATATTAAAAAGCATCGCTCCGTAACACGTATCGCTTCACTTGCCCATCCCTATACGGGGCATCTGCTTGCCCTTGGTATTGAGCCTTATGCAGCACTGATTAACCCGGTCCATAGGACATCATATGAATTCAAAAATGTGATTCAAGTGGGCAAAGATCAGCCTGATCTGGAACTATTAATGAACGCACACCCGGAACTGATCATTGGGTATGAAGGAACCGATTATGAAGAGCCCAAAAAAGCCGAATTATTTCGGCATATCGCCTCCACTTGCACCATATCTTTTGCAGAAGATTGGCGTAAACAGTTGTACTCCATTGCACAATCCGTTGGCAAAATAACAGCTGGTGAAGAATGGCTGGAACGTTATGATCTATCGGTCAAACAAAAAATATCCGGAATACAACGTGTCATGGATGACCGCCCTGTGGCTGTGGCGCAATACGAAGATGGACAGTTCCGGGTCTACGGCAACCGTAATCTGGGGACGGTTCTCTATGATGATTTGCAGTTATCCGTACCTCAAGCCCTACGCCACGTATCCCATTCCCGTTTAATGTCACTGGAACAGCTGGTTCAGTCGGATATTGAACACTTCATTCTGTTTACAAGTGGTCACGCAGAAGAGCGTACGCACACTGTAGCGTCGCTTATGCAAAATTCTATCTGGCAGCAATGGGAGGCGGTCCGTATGAATCAAGTCTATGAATTGGGCGATTCCTCCCCCTACTCCTGTTATACTTCCTTGGCTCATAATCTGTTTCTGAATCGGGTTAGTCAATTGTTCCTGAGCCAAACGTCCATGCATTAAACAGGAATATCCATGGATTACGATTTGGAATGGACCTATAATTATTTTGATAATGATAATCAAAATCAATTAAAGGGTGTGTACAACGTGTCTTTACCTAATAACCAACGCTTCTCTACCTTTTTCAAATCAGGACGATTCCTTATAACCGTTCTTGTTCTATGCAGCATACTTGCAGGCTGTGGGACTTCCCAGAACAGCGGGAACTCCGCTTCACCCGAATCTAATGGGGCAAAGCCATCAACCGCTGAACAGGGAAGTGAGAATACACGCACCATTTCTACGATCAAAGGGGATATCGAAATTCCTGCTGAACCACAAAAAATTGCGGGTATGCTCTACGTCTTTGCTGACCAATTACTCGCTCTCGGCATTGAACCGACAGCCATGGTAACGTATAACGATCTCGGATTCCCTGAATACCTGGCAGATCAGATGAAAGATACCACTGCCGTAGGTTCCGGCGAGTCTCCCAATTTTGAAGCATTGCTCCAGGCTGAGCCGGATCTCATTCTGGCCTCCAAAACGTTAAATGAAGCAAACTATGAGCAACTCTCCAAGATTGCCCCAACGATCCTTTTTGATAATGAAGAAAAAGGAGACTGGGAGCGATTCATGGAAACGGCAACTGTTCTTGGCAAAGAAAAAGAAGCCCAAGCGGTCAAAGACGCCTATGATGCCAAAGTGGCCACAACCCATGATGAGCTTGCCGTAAAGGCCAAAGACGAAACGGTAGCCTACATGCGTGTGCAGGATAAACAGCTTCAGTTGATTAAACCTGATGATAACTTCACTCTGTTTGGTGCTCTGGGATTAATCCCTGCTTCAGTAGACAGTGTAGATTTCGAGGGATCATGGAATGTGGCAATTTCCGAGGAAATTCTGCCTGAACTGAACCCGGATCGACTGTTTATCATTCTTCGTCCAGGTGAAGAAAACAAGGTTGTGCTTAATAACATCATGGATACATCCATCTGGTCCAATCTGAATGCAGTCCAGAACGATCATGTATATATCGGTGATGCCAACCTGTGGTTTGCAGGATACGGTCCCATCGGACTTAGCAAAATTATTGATGAGATCGCTGCTTCCTTCGAGTTATAGAGGTACATGATGAAACCTAAAACAAGTCTTAGGCAGACCATGATCGAACGACGTACGATTCAGGAATTTAATGGCCTACCCATTCCCTTGGAAACGATTCATGAGATTCTGGAGGACGCGATATGGGCTCCTTTTCACTCCAAAAAGGAACCTTGGCGTTTCATTCTGTTTATGAATGAGGGCAGAGAAACATTCGCAAGCGCTGTATTGAGTACACGCAATCCTGAATTTGTAACAAAGTACGGACAACAAATCAGAGCGGCCTATTGTGCACAGACACCTGTGCATCTGGTTGTGGTTATGACAGCCAACCTGCCCTCCAAGGCGTGGGAAGAGGCTTTTGCTGCAACCTCGGCACTGATCCAGAACATACAGTTGCTCGCCTGGGAACAACACATCGGCGTCGTATGGAAGACAAGCCCTTTTAACGAAAGTCCGCTATTCTGTGAAGCCATTGGTGTGACATCTGAGGAAAAAATAGTAGGTACACTTCACATGGGGTATTTTAACGCTGAAGATCAGCCTATGCCCAAGCCTCGCACACCTCTTCCTCAACTGTTGCATCTCATTGATCACTAAATGGATTTGGAATACATTGAATTTAGACTATAAAAAAAGAAGGCAAAAGACACTCATAAAGAGTGCCTTTGCCTTCTTTCTCTCTATATCACATAATGCTTACTCCACCTTGAATCGCGCAGCCGATTCAGCCAGTTTTTGCGTCAATTGATCGATCGTATCAACCATGTTGGCCAACTGCTGTACTGTTGAAGATTGCTCCATCATGGTTGCTGTTACCTCTTCAACCGAAGCGGAAACCTGCTCTCCTGAAGCTGACAAGCTATGTGCTGACTCCAGTACGTCATCCTTATTCTGTAACATCTCCTGCATCTGTCCTGCCATCGTGGCGATCTGTTGATTGATGACCGTAACCTTCTCCAATATCACATCAAATGCCTGACGAGTCTGAATGACAAGCTCATCCTGCCTGGACGAGATGGTGTGAATTTCCGCAACACTTTGGTTGTTCTCGGCAACATCGGCCAGATTCTGCTCAATAATGCTGGAGATTTCCTTGGACTGGCGGGAACTCTGCTCTGCCAGGTTGCGGATCTCCTCAGCTACAACTGCAAATCCTCTGCCATGCTCACCTGCCCGTGATGCTTCAATTGAAGCATTCAATGCAAGCAGATTGGTCTGCTTCGCAATCTGGCTGATGGCTTCCGTGATCTGACTAATACTGCCCGAACTCGTTTGAAGTTTGACGGTAATCTCCGAGATTTTCTCCACTTCCCGCTCGTTGACCTCATTAATACGCATCAATTCATTGACGACTTCATTCCCGTTGTGGAATACAGATTCGATCTCATCCGCTCTTGCCTTCACATCCTGTGCACTGCTGTTCATGGCAGCCACTTTATCGCCAAAGCTGTTGAATTTGCCTGCAATCTGCTCGGTATCTTCCGATTGGGCCTCCATGGCTTTGGCAATCCCCATGGACGTCGCCGATGTCTCATCAATGGACCTTGCCGTCTGCCTGGACGTTTCCTCCAGCTCCTGGGTGCTGGCTTGAAGAACATGGATCGAACTATTCATATCGGTGATCAGGTTTCTGTTCTGCTCCACCATGCCATTGAAGCTTTCCGCCAGATCCTTGAATTCACTGTTATATCTACCATTGGCCTTGACGGTCAGATTCCCTTGAGCAAGCTGTTGGAACAGCCCGATCAGACGAACGATAGGTCTCGTAATACTACGAGAGATCAATAATCCTACGCCAATAGCCAGAGCAATTCCGATCAATGTCACGATAACCATCTGGCGTTGCATATCCTCTAATGGACGTTTGATATCATCATAATCGTCAATAATGACCACGGAGAGATCTGCGTCAGGAATCTGATTAACACGGTAGTAGATATCATCTCGATCCATCGAAGTGATTTTCATTTTATCGGTGGCTCTGGCCTCCATAAGTTCCATGGCTTCCTTGTCTTCTGCAAGTGTTTGTCCCACAACCGTAGGGTCCAGTGAGTCGAACATGATGATGCCACTCCGACTCAGCACTTCAACTCTGCCTTGGCCATTAATTTTAATGTCTCCCAGTTGCCCCAGGAAAAAGCTGCTGTCCACCGACATGGCGAACACACCCAGTATATTCCCCTGTTCATCGGTGATGGGCTCCGAGAATACAATAATGAGCTTCTTGCCAGTCTTAGAGACGACCGCGTCACTGATGAAGGATTTCCCCTGTATGGACTCCTTAAAATATTCCCGATCTCCCCGTGACTGCCCAATGACTTCCGGCATGGTTCCCGCAACCATGGTTCCTTCCTTGTCAAACACAAACAGATCCGGCTTGGTGCCTCCCGTGTCAGTTATACTGTCGGTGAGAATCGTATTCGCTCTGTTGAAATATGGATTCTCATCTGTGAAAAAGGTCTCATCTGTCATTTCATTGGTATCACGTAACTTCAAGAGTTCTTTAAAAGTACTATGTACGGATATCGCATGACTCATCTGCTGTTGAAGCTGCATCGCTGTCCAAAGCCCTTCCCCAAGGCGGTCAGCCATCACATTAATCTCATCCTTGCTTTTCTTGACCACAACATCAGATGAAATCATATAACTTGTGGTTGTTGCACCAAGCAGAACCAACACAACCAATACACTGATCATGAAAGGCAGCTTGATTTTAAGCGACATATTTTTGAGCTTATACCCTATACCTTTTCTTTTCCCCATTTCCTTCTCCCCACTTCCCTGAACCATCTGCATCTGAACGATGTACATACATTATCGGAAAAATCCATAGTAAAATTGATCAATTAGGGAGATATTGCCACTGTTTTTCTTTTTTTTAAAATTCTGATAGCAACATAAAAATGGCCTGTCAGATCGACTATCCATCTTGGAATGGATGTTGCCGTTATCTAACAGACCGTTTTAAGTTTTTTATGATTCAATACCGTTTACTTGCGCAATCTCCGGGAACTCAATGCGTGGTGGCCATTCTGCAAGAATGTACTGCGCGTATTCTTCATCTGTTCAATCCGTCGCTCAGCCAGACGATCTGCGGCAACATAGGTAGCGATGCCCTCGGTACGTGAGCTTTCGAATATTTTCTCCAGAGTGGAATAGATCTCTCCGATCTTGCTCCACGCCCGATCCGCGTTGTAACCATTCAGCTCATCCGCAATGTTAATTACGCCACCTGCATTGATAACATAGTCAGGCGCATATACGATGCCCATATCATATAACTGATCCCCATGACGGGTCTCCAGCAGCTGATTGTTGGCACAGCCCGCTACAACCTTCGCCTTGAGCGTTTTGAGTGTATCGTCATTAATCGTGCCGCCCAGTGCACATGGTGCATAGATATCGCAATCCACACTAGTGATGTCTGCGGGATCAACTGCTGTCGCTCCGAAGCGGTCCACAGCCTGTTTCACCGCGTCCTTATGGATATCCGTAACGATCAGATGTGCACCTTCCTCATACAGATATTTGCACAGATGCATCGCCACATTGCCGACACCTTGGACCGCTATCGTTTTACCCTCCAGCAGATCGGTACCAAATGCTTCTTTGGCTGCTGCCTTGATCCCACGATATACACCCCAAGCCGTTGCAGGTGATGGATTACCGGATGAACCATAACTCGCCGAGATGCCTGTCACATAGTCCGTTTCCTGATAGATCAGGTTCATGTCCTCTTCCGTTGTTCCCACATCTTCGGCTGTGATATAACGTCCGTTCAATCCTTGAATATATCGTCCAAACGCCCGAAACATTGCTTCGTTTTTGTCGCGCCTTGGATCTCCGATAATAACGGTTTTGCCACCGCCCAGATTCAGGCCAGATACCGCATTTTTATATGTCATACCACGGGCAAGGCGCAGGGCATCTTCAATGGCGGCTTCTTCTGAAGCGTAAGTCCACATCCGCGTGCCTCCCAGCGCAGGGCCGAGTGTTGTGTCGTGTATGGCGATAATTGCTTTTAACCCTGAATTTCGATCCTGGCACAGAACCAGTTCCTCATAATCGTGATGCTCCATTGCTTCAAACCAACTCATGTGCTAACCGTCTCCTCCAACCATTTTTGCGATCCAATCGCATTGTTCTCTATTCATTGACCATCCTCTATTGTACCCATGAATACCCAGTTTGTGCAAAATCACATCGCAATGTCAGAGAAGCATCGATCGATGTTTCTCATATGGCGAGAGCAAAGCGGTCGAATTTCAGATTATAATTTTATCGTCTATCAATAGAAAAGCCTCTCTCCCTTACAGGAGAAAGGTACACTTCCCTCAACAGCATCAACTTAATCGCCCCAAGTAGGCCACTTGATCGTTCATATTTAAGAGAGCGTCTCAACCACATTAATTGGATGCAAATCGCCATCCACAGCAAATGAAGCCTGTCCTGTCTCCTCAGAGACAACCAGTACAACCGCATCCGTCAATTCACTGAGTCCCAATGCAGCCCGATGACGAGTGCCTATTTTTCGTTCATGCACTTCCGCTTGCGACAACGGCAGCACATTACCAGCGGATACAATCTGATTGCCACGAATCAACACGGCCCCGTCATGCAATGGTGCACCGGGAATGAACAGCGATTCAAGCAGCGCATGGGTAACTCTGGCATCCACTGCCACCCCTGAGTGGATGATCGACTCCAACGGAATCTCCCGTTCAATCACAATTAGTGCCCCATATCTCCGGTCAGATAGATGCTGTACGCTCGATGTTAATTCGGCAAACTTCTCGGTAAAGGGTGACAGATAACAATCCAGATAAAACGACGAGGCGAGCACCTCGATCTGCTTGATCTCCGCTCGAATCTCTGCAAATTGCCCCAGCAGACAGGCACTGTCATTGTCAAACCGGGATAACGTCAGATTCATACGTTCTGCTACACGACGGAGATCCGCTTTGAGCTTGTGTCTCATCGTGGAACTGTCACAGTCTGCTTGCCGATTCATCATACGTCGCCTCCTCCTTTAATTCTTTTAATGCCTCGCACACATCCTGAATACCCATACCTTCCCCTCAGGAGCAAGTATATATACCATGACAGTGCGGTATGAGCTAATCATGGTCGTGACTGCAACTTTGTATAATAAGCAAAAAAAAACCTGTCCGCGAACAAACTTCCACGGTCAGGCCCTATTCGGCATGATGATATGATATCTGTTTCACTTATTGTGCTTTTCCGTATGAACCTGCCTTAAATGTGGTCGGGTCATACCATTTGTACCCTGCCGCAGGTGCAGCCCATGGCTCAAGTTGCGGCTCGGTAGACGCAGCCGGAGCTTCGATCGGAAGCAGGCTTGTTGCCGTGTCCAATGTCAGTCCTGGCACTTGTGCCAGACTAGTGTAACTCTCTTTGACCGCGAGCCATTTCACAGTATTTACAAGGAACGTTGCATCATCCACTTCTTTGAATCCATCGTAGGTCTTCTTGGTAGCACCGGTCTCTTCACGCAAATATTTCGGAGTCGCGTCTTCCACAGGTGAAGAGTCGCCGATAAACGCGGCTTTGCCCGCACCAACCTTTGCAATGGCGGCATAGGCTCCTTCAGCTCGTCCACCACCATTATATACGCCCTGATCCACGGCATTGCCCCACTTGGACACACCACTTGGTACATACACCAAACCTTTGGCCTTGTTAGGGTCTATAATCGCAACAGTCGATCCCGCATGCATGGCTACAGAATTAACACCAGCCGTAATGCCGAAGGATTGTGCAGGTGCAACGATATCCGATGCATTTACATCTCCAAGAGCATTGTAACGGAAACGGACACCAAAGTTCGTCGCGAGCCAGTCTGAACTCGTCACACTCTGCATCGCTGGTGATTCGGCTTCAGCCGAAGACATGCCTTTGGCTGGATTCAGGAAGGCACCGCGGCGATAACCGTTGAATACTTCGGAAGAATCCCAGCGGTTTTTGTTGCGGTCTGCATTATAGTGGTCGGAGATGAAGAAAATGCTCCCTCCGTTCTGCACATACTGCACCAGCGCAGCCTGCTCTGTCGCTTTGAACGGCACGTTGGCTTCACCAATGACAAAGACGTGGTAATCTTTCAATTTATTGTAGGTGATGGCTTGCTCACCGAATGTATACGGGATGCTGCGTTCCAGCTGATCCACGGCAAAGCCTGCGTTTCGCAAACCATTGGCAAAATCCGAAAATGCCCCGTCAATAATCCAGTCGGCAGCACCTGCTGTCTGGGCGTGGGTATTATCGAACAATACTTTCTTGCCGGTACCGTCCGGCAGTGTTGTGCCCGGGTTCGGTTCTGGATCAGGATTGGTTGTTCCAGAGGAAAGTGTGATGGACGTTGGGTTTTTGACTCCTGCATAGCTGTTGTAGGCACCGAGGGTTCCGGTTACGATGATCTTTTTGCCTACAAGACTCGGATTGGAAGCCAGTCCATATTGCGAACGGAAAGATGCGGGAACTTGTACATCCAATAATCTGGCGTTGGTTCGCTCTGACGCTGAGTCCGCAATCAGAACATTAAAATCATTGGCATACGGAGATGTAAACTTCGCGGTAAGTGACCCGGTAGCATGTCCAACAATGATTCCTTCAACCGTCGCTGTTCCTCCACCGCTCTGGGCAGCGATGGCCTGAGATACCGTAAGTGGTGCTGCAGCTTGTACCGGACTCTGCGAACCCGGCCCCAACAGTGCAGTTGCCATCATGATAAAGACCAGGAATGCCCCGATCCAATGCTGCCATAACGCCTTCTTCATATTCCCTTTCTCCTCCTCCGAATTACCTGATAATGGGTTATCCTCCTTTATTTTAATTGTTCATATGATGAATTCCTCTTTCTTTTTGTAAAATTGTTGAAAAAGTTTTGAGATGGCATCCAATTGCCCATACTGACTATCATTAGAATCCCATTTTCCGAAGGAGTAAAACGATGATGAAATTGGTATTTTTGGTGCTCTTGTTAGTTATCCCGCTAATTATGGTTTATCTTGCTCTTCGTTCCCGAATGGTTACGCGGCTATTCCACATCCTTGCATTGCTCTGTTTCTATAGTGCGGCAACCGTCATCGCTGGTGATGTGTATGCAACGAATGCTCATATGACCACGTTCACCACCGAGATTCATCAATTCCTAATGAATGGCTGGTTCCTGTATCCGTCTGCATATCTCGGTGTGTACATTCCCTATGTGATGTGGAGGAGCCTATTTTCAGAAAAAAGTTAACTTCGTTACGGACTTGATATTGCATTTTGCCAGCGTTCATTGCATAATGAATATATAACGTGATAATGATTATCATTCTTGAACTTGTCTCCATGTAACTTTCTACTGCATATGATTTTACGATTTTATAGATAAAGGGGAACGAACATCGAATGAATACAACTCTGCAAAAGGCTGATCTGCAGCTTGACGATTATTTGGATCTTCTGAACCTGGCAACCAACCTGGGTGATACGAGATGGCAAAAGGAAATTATCCGCAAGCTGGCTTATACTTATCCCGCAGTTCAATGTAAACAACCACAATAGCATGCCTTATACTTACATAGCTCATAACCCATTCTTTACATGAATCGGTTATTGGGCTATTTTTGTTTTACAATATAATTGATCTAAACATTTACACGAGAAACGGAGAGGACAGAAATAACCTGAAGAAGCGGAGCTAAAAGCTTTCTGAAAGAAAGCTGCTTCGGAAGCATACACCTCACCTTTATCCCCGGATTTTCCCCTTTGAAAAAGGGAATCGAAAAAATCTGGGGGTAACAGCGATTGGAGGGTTGTTCTGTCATCGGAGTGGCAAGTGTAATATTCTTTAGTCAATTGATATAGGAGTGAACAACGATGCAACTGGAGACGGAGAGACTGATCATCCGGGATATTCGGGAGACCGATTGGGAGAGGATTCATGCCTATACTTCCATGCCGGAAGTCACACAACATACCGCATGGGGGCCGAATACGGAAGAAGATACGCGAGAGTACGTGCAGTTTGTGTTGGACATGCAGCAAACACAACCACGAGAAGGTTATGAGCTGGCGATATGTTTGAAAAGTGATGGAACTCTCCTCGGCGGAGTAGGTATTCACGTGATGGAGAAAACCAATGCAGAGATCGGTTACGTCCTCAATCCCGCCTATCAAGGAAAAGGGTATGCCGCCGAAGCATCCAGTGCTCTACTAGGCTTCGGTTTCAACGAACTCGGCATCCACCGGATTTATGCCAAATGTCGTCCGCATAACACTGCTTCGGAGAACGTCATGAAGAAAATCGGTATGCAGCGTGAGGGGCTGTTGCGAGAGCACTGGTTCTACAAAGGTTCCTTTCATGACTCTGTCATCTATTCGATTCTCTCCGGTGAATATGCACATGAACAATTTCAAACAAACACAAAAAGCTGACTCCCATATATGGGACGTCAGCTTTTCTTTTTACTCCGTAACGACCCCAATCGCCAATGGAGGTGAAGCCTTGAAGCCTCATTTGGAATCCAAATCGAATTTGTTCCTTGGGAATGCAACCGTTGTGCTTCCCTCAACTCGGAACACCGGAACGATCTACCTTACAACCGGCACAGCTCTACCGGGCAGCTTGGGAATGTCGGACATCCACACATACAGCGCAGGGCTGCCAGGTCACGAATCATCAGTTTGCCGTCCATCATATCCAGCGTACCTTGTTCCTTCCATGCCCCCAGCATCCGCGTTACACTCTCCCGGGTCGCTCCAATCATCTCGGCAAGATCGGTATGGTTCAGCTTCATGTCCAGCACAATACCATCCGGTGTAACCCTGCCATACGAATTGCTGGCACGAATCAGTGTCGAAGCCAGTGCACCCGCCTTGCCATAGAGCAGCAGATCACGGAATCTCGACTGGGTGATCCGCTGCGACAATGCCATCCATTGCAAGAATTTCAAGGCAAGGTCGCCATGTTTACTGAGTATATTTTCCAGATCGCCAAGCGAGATAATAGCCAGTTCCCCTTTTTCCGCCATCTCTGCACTATAGCTATGATTCAATCCACCGATACCGCCGAATTCACCGATGAGATCGCCGCTTTGCTGAATGGATAAAATAATTTCTTTGCCATCCTCCGTCGACTTGGTCATTTTTACTCGTCCCGAACGAATGTAGTACAGATATCCGGCTTCATCGCCTTCGAGAAAGAGACTATACCCCGACTTCACCCGTTTGGGTTGCATTCTTGCTTCAATCAGGTCCCATTGCTCAGGTGTAACGAACGAAAGGATTCCGCCTGTTTCTCGTGTCATTTTGCCCGCCTCCGTTTGTTTCTGCTCTGTTCTCTGGGTTGTTCTTTCCACAAATACTGTACCCATAACCTTCGTCCCCCTCGGTGATTCCTTATGTATACATCATATCGCGAAAGTAGCCTCAGGGTTATCGGGGGATTACCTGATCATTGACAAGAAACTCCCTGAATTTGCTGTGAGAAAAGTCACATTTCACCGATATGCCTCATCCATCGCATTTCTTCAATCCCTTGGTGCACCTGATTCAGGAGTCCTCCACTGCCCAAGTTCAGTAGATTACGGAGCGGAAATAGGGGTTTTCCCTGAATTACAATGTATAAGAAAGGGTCTACAATAGAATTAACATCGAAATACCCTTACTTTAAGATGATCCTAAAAGGTTAAAGATAATGATTACACCGTTACGTACGTTATAATCTGAAAAAGGAAGTGTCCTCTCATGCATGATGAACTGCCATCTGGCATTCAGGAGATGATCGACGGCCTGCGCCTGAACACATCCAGCGACTTCTGTGGACTTGCCTGTCTGAACGGGACGATGCTACGCTGGAAGGTTACCTCTGGGGCTAGTAATGAACGGGTGAGACGCATGGAAATGCGCCCCGGACAAGATCTGGTGGGCACAGCCCTTCGGACTGGACGCACAGCTCGATCTGATGCCCAATCCACCGGGGAGCATACACCTGGTCGTTGCCCGTTAATGCTTGCTGAGCGGCTGGTAAGTGCCATAGCGGTACCTGTGTTCCAGGAAGGAAGTGTGCCTGGCGCCGTGCTGCTCGTTGGCAGCAGACTGCCCTGCACCTTCTCACCGGACATGATCCGGCAGACGGAGCAAGTTGCTCTACATCTTCAGCCGAAGGTATTTGGATAAAAGTATGAACTAGAGCGTGAGAGAAGCTATTCGGAGATTAAAGCTCTGAATGGCTTCTTTTTTTGTTATGATATAGAAAGAACTAAGGAAGCGGACAGGGGGAAATCATGTGATTCAACTATTAGTTGTAGACGACCATGTTGTCGTGCGTTCCGGGCTGATCGCCTTACTTGAAGGAAAGAATGATATACATATCGTTGGAGATGCCGCAGATGGCGATGAAGCCATTGCCAAGGCTCAAGAGTTGAAACCAGACGTAGTCTTGATGGATTTCAGCATGCCACCAGGCAAAGACGGTCTGACCGCTACCGCTGAATTGAAGAAATTGATGCCGGATGTCTCCATTTTGATACTGACCATGCATGACGATGAAGAATATCTGTTCCGCGCCATCCACGCAGGTGCATCCGGATATATCCTCAAAAGTGCGCCGCATGAAGAATTGCTTGCCGCAATTCGTTCCGTAGCAGAGGGTAGCGCCTATCTGTACCCAAGTGCGACCAAGCGGCTGATGAGTGAATACCTGGACAAAGCCAAACAGGAAAACGCCGGACCGTATGACACGTTATCCGAGCGGGAGAAAGAGATTTTGTCCTGGATTGCCAAAGGATACGCCAACAAGGAAATCGCCGAACATCTGATCATCAGTGTCAAAACGGTCGAATCCCACAAAAGCAATCTGATGGAGAAGCTTGGCCTGCGCACACGACCGGAACTGGTGAAATTCGCCATGAAAAAGGGGTTGCTGAACTTTGAGTAGTGCACGCAAGAACAGACTAAGTGGACTCGCAGACCAGCCCGTACGCCTTCTGCTGAACGAAATCGATAATCACATTACGGATAATGAATTTCGCAGCAGGTTGAAGGGTTCCCTGCATCAACTGAGTGACCTGAAATTTGCCTTGGATGAATCCTCCATTGTAGCCCTGACAGACCGCAAGGGTAAAATCCAGTATGTGAATGATAAATTCTGTGAAATCTCGCAGTATGAGCGCGAGGAACTGATCGGTAAGGATCATCGAATCATTAATTCCGGATACCATGGCAAAACCTTTATGAAAAACCTGTGGGACACGATATCCTCAGGTAAGGTATGGAACGGGGAAATTCTCAATCGTGCCAGAGATGGCAGTCATTATTGGGTCAACACCACCATCGTGCCTTTCCTTGATAACGACGGCGAGCCATATCAATACCTGGCTGTACGTAGTGAAGTCACCAAGCTGAAATCCGTCGAAGCCGAATTGCAAAAGATGATGTCCCAAGTGATGAACATTCAGGAAGAGGAACGTCGCCGGATCTCGCGTGAACTGCATGACGGGATTGGACAGAGTCTCTTCTCTCTGGTGATTCAGATGGACCGACTGCTGGCAGACCAGCCTCACCCCGGAGTTGAAGCCCTTCGTAAGCAGGTCACGGGTATTATGGAAGATGTACGCGGTATGGCATGGGAGCTGAGACCATCCGTTCTGGATGACCTGGGTGTTGTTCCGGCGATTCGTACGTATATCGAGAATTACACCCGTCACTATGGAATCGAAGTTGATCTGGAATGTAATTTGCGTAAGCGACTGGAGATGAACCGGGAGATAGCCATCTACCGGATTATTCAGGAAGCCTTAACCAATGTCGCGAAGTATGCCGATGTTGCCGAGGCACGTGTTACTATAGAAGACGCTGAGAACATGACGATGGTTATTATTGAAGACCAGGGTGCCGGATTCAGCGAAGCAACCGCAGGCAATGGCGTTGGATTGTTCAGTATGGAAGAGCGTGCCCGTGGTGCAGGAGGAACGTTGAGAGTTTCTTCCGAGCCTGGGGAAGGGACTACCGTTACCCTTTTACTGCCCAAGACAGCACAGGGATAACCGTACATGCTTCCTATCACACTTTGCGCTTCACTTCAGCTTATCTATTATTTAACGGCTGCTCGCTAATGGATTGTGCGAGTGGTCTTTTTATTTTCCGATTGGCCGAAATGACAAAATGAAGGCTAAAAATCGGTTAAATTCAATAATCATGATAAATAGATTGACTCCAGTTACGATTCGTCATTAAACTATGAATGCCACATACACATTGTATATTCAGTAAAATTTCATTGTTCATTTCATATAGCGAAAGAAAAGGATGGTCAACATGTCAGAGAAACGCTCCTCCAAAGGGGGAGAAATTCCGCAAATGTACAATCTGGACGAGATGGATCGTAAAATTATCGCCGCACTTCACAAAAACAGCCGGATATCCTATACGGATCTGGGGACACAGATCGGGTTGTCACGTGTAGCTGTTCAGGCACGCATTAATGCGTTATCCGAAAAAGGAATCATCGAACGCTTCACCGTTGTGATCAACCCTGGCAAAGTTGGGCTTCAGGTCTCGGCTTTTTTCAATGTCGATGTCGAACCGCCCTTCCTGGATGAAGTCGCTGAGAAACTGGATGAAGAGCCAGCCGTCACCAGCCTTTATCATATGACAGGTCCGAGTACCCTGCACATGCACGGTATTTTTGCGGATATGGAAGAGATGGAGCAGTTCTTGCTGGAGAAGCTCTATAAGATGCCGGGTATCGTCAAAGTGGAATCACAGCTATTGTTGAAACGTTATAAAAGCCGGATGGGCATGAGACTCTAGGAGGAAATCAGCATGGGTTGGAAAGATTACAACGGTCTCGTCATCGGAATGGTACGGACCGGAATTCTCGGATATGGCGGCGGCCCCTCGGTTATTCCGTTAATCCGTTACGAAGCCGTTACGCGTTACAAATGGGTCAGTGATGAGGAGTTCGGCGAGATTTTGGCTATCGCCAACGCCCTGCCGGGTCCCATCGCGACCAAGATGGCCGCATATCTCGGTTATAAAACCAAAGGTGTGCTGGGCGCCATTGTGTCTGTGCTCGCCCACATTTTACCGACAAGTATTGCCATCATTGCTCTGCTCGGTTCCATGTACGCGCTACGCGAGTCGAAAGTGGTAGCAGGCATGGTAGCGGCCGTAAGGCCCGTCATTTTTGTCATGCTGGGCATGATGGCTTATGAATTTGCCATGAAAGCCTGGAAGGGACTCGGTAAAGTTTTTGCCGCCCTATTCGGCGTAATTGCCTTTGTACTATTGCAGCTGCTGGATATCCATCCGGGAATTGTGATCGCGGTTTTCCTTGGATATGGTGTCTTCCATCTGGAGCTAGTCCAGCGCTTCAAATCCAAAGGCAAGTCCGATAAGGGGGTGTCCTAAGGATGCTTCAGACCTGGTGGGAATTATTTTGGGGATTTTTCGTAGCAAACATCTTGGGATATGGGGGTGGTCCGGCTTCGATTCCGCTCATGCAGGAAGAGATTGTGAACCATTACCAATGGATGACCACAGAGCAATTCGGGGATGTATTGGCGATTGGTAACGCCCTTCCCGGGCCGATTGCAACCAAAATTGCTGCATTTGTCGGGTATCACGTGGCAGGCTGGTTCGGGGCATTTATCGCAAGTTTTGCCACAATCGTGCCTTCCGCAACCGCACTAATTATATTACTTCGTCTGTTGAACAAACATCGTACTTCACCGAAAGTCAAAGGCATGACCCTACTCGTGCAGCCTGTTATCGCTGTACTCATGATTCTGCTTACATGGGAATTCGGGCAGCTATCCACTGATTCCATCGGCATCTGGCAGACGTTAATCATTGCAGGCATCTCGCTCTGGGTCATGACCAAGACCAAGCTGCACCCAGCCATTCTGATCGTGATCGCTTTTGCCTATGGTGCACTGGTGCTGTCTCATACGATGTAGTTATAGCCCATAGTGGGTAACTTTGGCGAATGGCAAGACTATTTTCATTTTCATTTTCTAAGGAACTGAGGACGGCTTATTTGGCATTAAGGTCCTCTTTTTAAATTGTAAGGAACATCAGACACGTTATTTACCAAAATCACCAGACAAAAGCGCTATAAAAGACTGTATTTTCCGGTATAGCGTGTCTCAGATTCCTTGGATTTCTGCAAACGCTCCTAATCCCTGATTAAGATGTCTCAGATTCGTTAACGCTCTATGCTCCGTTTCAATTCTAGTTTATAGAACAAAAAACGGTGACCTCAGCTATCAAGCTGGGGTCACCGTTTTTTATTTGCGCGTTTCACGCTCACATTAAGAAAAGCAATTACTTCGCTTCAACCACTACCGTTACTTTGGTTTTCACACCTGCAAATGTCACCGTAATTGTTGCTTTACCTTTACCGTTCGCCTGAATAACGCCATCTTTCACCGATGCTGTTGCAATACGGGAAGATTTCCAGAGAGCCGGTTTGGATACATTGGCTTCACTGCCATCGGCATACGTTGCAGTTGCCGCCACAGTTACCTTTTCACCAGGTTTCATGGTCAACGTCACTTTATCCGTCTGCAAATATTTCAGTGTATCCACATCTAGAGCAATCGTTACAGACTTGCTACCGTATTTGGCTGTGATTTTGGCTTTACCTGAACCTGTAGCTTTGACTTTACCTTTGGTCACTTGAGCTACTTTGTAGCTGTTCGTTTTCCATTCAGCTTTGTCCGTAACATCACGCTCGCTACCGTCGCTCAAGAAGGCAGTTACCGTCAGATCAGCTGTATCGCCTGATTTCAGGGAAAGGACCGGCTCGGAAGCTTCAATACGTGTGATGACATCCACTTCAACTTGGATCGTCACTTTTTTGGAGCCATATTCTGCTGTGATGTTGGCTTTACCACTGCTGTTACCTGTGATCACGCCTTTTTTCACATCCGCTACACGTGCGTTACTGGATTTCCAGGTTGCTTCGGATGTAACATCCAACGTGTTGCCGTCCTCATCCGTACCTGTTAGAAGGATCGTCTGAGTTTCTTTGGCAGACAGAACAACGAAGTTCACATCTGCTTCCAGTCCACTAGCCATACCTACTTCAACAGGCAGAGTCAGTGTTTTGCCTTCAATCTTCGCGGTAATGGTTACTTTACCTGTAGCAACACCTGTGATAACCCCTTTGCTATCTACCTCAGCGATTTTGTCGCTGCTGCTGCTCCAAGTTGCATCTTCAGATACATCTTTGGATGTTTCACCATACAACGCCAGTACTTTGGCAGAAGTCGTTCCACCAACGGCTACCGATGCTTTTTTCTTGTCCATCTCATACTTGTCTGCTACGTCTACATTCACTGTGAACTTAGCTGTTTTACCGCCATAAGCTACAGTGATCGTAGCCGTACCGGATTTGTATGCAATCAGATCACCGTTTGATACATATACAACATCTGGATTGCTTGAAGTCCATGTTGCTTTGGAAGTTACATTTTCTGTACTGGCATCAATATATTCGGCATTGGCTACCAATGTCTTGGACTTGTTATCACCTGTAACACTCATGGCGAGTTTGTCATTTACATCTTTGATATCCAGATATCTTGCCGTATCTACATCTACAGCAATTTCTACAGTTTTTCCACTATAGGTTGCTTTGATCGTTGTTGAACCTGCACTAATCGCTGTGATCTGTCCCTTGAACACCGTTGCAACCTTCTCGTTGCTGGATGTCCATGTTGCCTGATCCGTTACATTCACATCGCTGCTGTTTGGATACGAAGCCGTTACAACGACATTAGCCGTTTTGGTTGTCTCGCTCAAACGGAAGAAAATACTTTGTTTCTCCACACTCAGCTTGCTGGTCAGATCCACATCCACGTCAACGGATACGGATTTTGTACCGTATTTGGCTGTGATCTTGGCAGAACCTGCCGAGTATCCTGTAATTTCACCTTTAAGAACGTCTGCGACCTTCTCATTGCTGGACGTCCATTCCGCCAGATCGGTTACATCTTTGGTTGTGCCATCTGGATACGTAGCTGTCACTTTCACACTTTCACTTTTGTTCAACAACAGGTTAACCTGTTGTTTATCTACATCTACACGTTTAACCACTTCAACGTTAACATCCACAGTCACGCTCTGGCTGCCAACTTTCGCAGTAATAACTGCCGTACCCGCGCTTTGTCCAGTTACTTTACCATTCACAACGGTAGCAACCTTCTCATCACTGGTAGACCATTCTGCCGTACTTGCTGCTGCATTATTTGTTTCATTGTCACTATAGGTTGCTGTCAAAATAATTTCTTTTGTATCTCCCGTGCGCAAATCCAGACTTTGCACGTTTTTCGAAAGGGCTTTGACCTTCTTTGTCACTTTCACTTGAACGGTCTGACTCTGACCCTGGTAAGCTGCGGTAATCGTCGCTTTACCTTCCTTTTTGGCCGTGATTGCACCATTATATACAGTTGCTATCGAAGTGTCTTCGCTACTCCAGGTTGTACTAATCGTTACATTAGCCGAGGTATTATCTGAATATACCCCTGTCACCGTAACAGACCCAGAATCACCAACTTCGAGCGACATCTCATTCTTGGAAACCACAATTTTGGACAGTTCTTTGTCTGCCGCAGCGGCCAAGCCTACGTTGGAAATACTCAGCATCAACACCAGCATCATCACCATGTACTTGGTCAATCTTGGCTTTAACATCATTTCCCCCCGATTATCATCATTTTTTTCCTTATGTTTTATGTCGGCAAGTCCTTTCCAGATGTTTAGACTTTCAGGAAATTTTCAGGGATTCTATGGAAATTAATTTATCTTCTATTCCTGTTTCAACCGATCATACCTGCGAATATTGCGCATACCTATGTATATTGACTGTCTTGAACTTCTTTTAACAGGATTGGAGGAAACATAATGCGTCAGCCTTTTGATTACATCGGGTATTGGGAGGAAACATATCGTTCGGGTGAAACTTCCGGGAGGGGTTCATACGGGGTTTTGGCTGAATTCAAGGCCGAGGTCGTGAATGGACTGATTCAACGTGAAGGGATTCATCGTGTCATTGAGTTTGGATGTGGGGATGGCAACCAGTTGCAATACATGAATTATGAGGACTACCTGGGCGTGGATGTAGCGGCTTCTTCAGTAAAGCGTTGTGCTTCCCAATTTGCCAAGGATTCTTCCAAGAGTTTCATGCTGTATACACCAGGACTATGGATTAACCGAGGTTTCCTGCAAGCCGATCTGACGGTCTGTCTGGATGTGTTATATCACATCACGGATGAAACGGATTTTCGTAATACCCTCTATGATATTCTGCACTCCTCAACAGCATGGGTGGTGCTTTACACCCGTTTGAAAGAAAACGGCAACCCGGGGATTGATACAATCCAGGACCGTAATCTGTTCGAATATCTCTTCGACTACCCTGATTTCAAAGTTCATGAGATTATTCCGCAGCGCTATCCAGATCAATCTTCTGCCGACTTTGTCATCCTGAGACGTACGCCTTCGAAGTGAAAAGTGATTCTTTTCATAAAGTTATCATAAGCCTGTCCGCTGATATGATTGGTCTATTCCTAGATCAAGCTTAAGTATACGCCGCCTCCAATAGAAGGAATATCGTTCCTCCTATTGGATACAGCCTCAGGCGGACAGGTGATGATCGTTTGTATCGTTCTTATTTCCTCTTTAAAATAAACCCGCATGTCCACGCAGCTTCGCCAGCGCTTCCATATAGAAATAATCGCCGTATATAATCGGCACATTCAACCCTCGTCCTTCCGGGTAATGTACCGTCCCCTGCATGATCAAACCTTCTTCCGCTGCCGAGTCGCCGGAGCTATAGTGCTCATGCAAGCCGCGGACGATACGTTCTCCCGCGGCGGCATAGGTCTCCCCGCGTGGCGACAGCTTCGCCAGCTCAAGCAACCCGCTCGCGGCAATCGCCGCAGCGGACGAGTCCCACGCCACCTGATGCTCCGCAGGTGCGCGGAAATCCCACATCGGCACGATCTCTTCGCCAAGCATGGCGAGGAAGAAATCGGCCGCACGCTCCGCTGTCTCCAGATATCGGGCTTCGCCCGTATACCGGAAAGACAGCGCAAACCCGTGCAACGCCCAGGCGGTGCCCCGCGCCCAGGCGGAACCTGGAGCATGGCCCTGTCCGCCATGCTCTCGCAGCTTCTGCCCCGTGTGTGGATCGAACTCCACCACGTGGCAGATGGACCCGTCAGCGCGGATGAATTCGCGCGCCACGGTGTCCGCATGAGCTTCCGCCAGCCAGCGGAAGCGAGGGTCGCCGCTCTGCTCGGATGCCCAGTAGAGCAGCGGAAGGTTCATCATGCTGTCAATGATGGCTACGCCGCGCGTATCCATTGCTGACGAGCTGAAGTTCCAGGCGCGGATGAACTCACCGCGCACGTGGAACCGGGCAGCGAGCAGATTGGCGGCAAGCATGCCACGTCGCCGTCCATCCATGCTGCCCGTCTGGCGGTAGTTGGCTACGCCACTAAGCAGCCAGATGAACCCCAGATCGTGATCCACCGATTCAGGATCACGCAGACACCCCTCCAGTTGCCGCTCACAACTTTCGGCAATGCGATGCAGCGGAGCGACCGCTTCACTTTCCGGTGCATCCCCATAGACCAACCATAACAGGCCAGGCCAGAAACCTGCTGTCCACCATTCCGGATCATTCTGGTCATACGTCCCTTGCGGAGCAATGTGCGGAAATGTATCCTTGATCCGCTTTACATTCCGAATCGTTTTGGCAGCTCCCTGTTGCCACGCTTCCTCGAGCCATTTTACCGACGTTGATGTGTTCATAAACATATCCCTCCCCGATTCAATACCGGACATCTTTGCGTGATGCTCCAGTTCGACCTCAACTTATCTATAATGTCTTCTGCCGTCACTGCAATATCGATCAGTTAAATAACACCAATCATCCCACATATAACACGTTTAACTATCATCGAGATGTTTCGAGGTCTAATGATCCTCGACCTAAACACCTTCCTGTGTAACCTCACCCAATCGGATCGTAAAGGACAGACTACGCGCTCCATTCACTTCAATCCGCGCTTCTTTCAGCAACCCATTACGGGAAGCCACGGCCTGATCCTCCAGATGAATAATGGCTTCCTGATCCAGCGCTGTAGATTCTACATATGCCCCCCGATACGTAGTGCGCACACTTTGGTCCGTATGGGTAATCACCGCCTGTTCACGACCATCATGGAACATCAACGGAATGAGTGCACCTGCCGCTGCGATCTCACCTTCGAATTCATACGTTATGGTCAGCAAGTCTGCCTGCTGCACATAATGAGTGCGCAATGTTTCCACGCCGGGCAAGGGACCAACCCATGTCACAGCAAAAGAATTCTCGGAGGTGTTTACTCCCTCTTCCGCCGCTCTTTCCGCCAGATGTCCCTCTACTTGATTCGGCGTATCCTGGCCCACCTTCTCGTACACAATGGAACCTCCTCCCTGTGCAGGGTCCAATCCAACGTCACGATCATATGCACCACCGGATGGAATCCCCTCTGCAAGACTGTGCCATATCCCATCTGGTGTCTTCCATGCAGGACAATAGCTGAGCGGGCGGACCACCCCTTCGGCAAATTCCGTGAATCCTGCCTGCACATGGCTGGCAGCGGACGGACCAATCAGACCAGGTAACCCCGTCTGCTGAATCCGTACCAAACCAGGGATCGTATACGGATCATTCATCGCCGTGTGTAATACCAGTTGCTGACCAGGTATGGAAGCAATGACAGTTTCAAACCACCCATCGGTCTGCAAAACCCTGCTGCCTAACTCGGAAGGAAGGTACACTTCGCTCACATCGTCTCCCGGATCACTGAGACAAGCGTGAGCCAGCGCTGCTGCCGTCCACAGGTTGTAACAGGTGTGGTTGGTATAGATCTCGTACCCGTGCCGATCTTCTGGCGCGTATTCATTGCGCACAATTTTCAAGCGTCCATCATCCATTTTCCAGCGCTCAACAGCTGCAAAACACCGATTGGCTGCACGTGCAAAAGCACCCGCCATCACCGGATCACCCGCCTCCAGAGCCTGCGTTGCATGTGTAGAACATACATAAGCCGCCGCCGCTTCATTCCACTGATGCTGGGAGCTGCGACCACGCGGTGGAATCTCACCTAGCGGCGAGAGCGTCAGTAACGAGCTGAAGGCACCATGGCGCAGCTGCTCACGTAACCTATCGGCAGTGGCTCCCTCGTAACCCGCCTCAAGCATCACCCCAAGGTGATAACGGGTGGCAATATCATAGGAAAATGGACAATTCGGGCGGTCCAGCGGTCCATCCTGATACAACCCAAGGGCTGTAAACCGGGGCAGATGATAGGCTTCCAAATAACGATCCATCCACGCTGTACCCTCATTTGCCAGCTGTTCATGCCACCGCAGATATTCACCAGAGATCATAATGGCATTCCAGTTAATCATGCGATTGGGATTGTTCATCTTGCTCATCGTAAATACATAGTCTTGTTCAGGACTGATCGTCTTGAGTGCCTCAGCCCAGATCTGTGCTTGTTCAGGCAGATGTGACTTCAACAACATATAAGCTCTCATCATGAGCACCGGAAAAAAATCAGGGTGATTGTCAGGTGCGCTACCTTTGACCACGGCATCAATGCTCTGTGACAGGGCTACCGCTGCGGAATCCAGCAGATCTGTACGTCCCGCGTCAACCAGAACTGCTGCAGCCATCGCATAGGCCGGTGTAGAATAATACCTCTCCACACCCGAGAACGGGTCGATAATTGCACCCTGGCTGTCCTGATATGTTGTGTAAGCGCGAACAACACTTTCAACAAGTGCCAACTTGCGCTCCCGATTCCAGCCGTCTGTCGGAGCGGGGCCCGCTTGTTCTGCCAATGTATGGTAATGTTCGAGTTCGTCTTTCCATGGATACGTGGACGCAGATGTATATTTATTCACGCATGCTCACCTCGGTTTCTTCCATTTTCGGTTCAATGATGAAGCGTACCTCACATACCGTTTCAAGTGGATTAGGGCGTTCTGTCCGAACATCCGTCTCATCAATCACACCTGTCCATGATAGTGACGTCCGATAGAATGTGACGGGAACATTGCCATGATCAACTGTTTCTATTGCCTCCGTATGGACTTGCCACTGGTTCGCATCATACGCCATATGGACCGTTTCATGTACTCCTTGCCAGCGAAGATTACCGCTCTTCACCACCTCAGGCTGTAATCTACTTATCCATCGCTCCACTACGCTCGAACATCCTGCATCTGAATCATCCACCGAAGAGAATCGTTCTGCCGAAGACTCCCTCCTGCTCTTCCATTGAAAACGGTCAATCAGACGCAATTCCGCTCCATCTCTACTGCCGTCAGGATTCAATGCCCAATGGAATTGACGTGTATAACGAGCCAGTGAAGCAGCTCCAGGGTATGCGGATGTCAGATCCAATGTTGTATTCAGCTCACCGCCATCCGCTGCCAGTTTTGCCTCTAACACATGGGCTTGCGCTTGCCGGCCCGAGCTTTGCTCCTGGCCTTCAATGAGCGGAACGTTATGACCGGATGACGAGATGTGGAACAGGCGCTCTCTGCCTCGCGCAAAATACGCTTGGGTATACAACCCTGCTCCCGGATCACACAGGATATTCTCACCACCGCAATGGATAATGAACTGACCCAGATCATTATGGTTGTGAGGTTCATCGTTATGCCCGCCTTTAACGGAAATAGCCACATGAAGGGGCGCGCCGCTGGAACGTTGTTTACCCGGAGAATGAAGCACACCCTTCGCAACCATCCAGCCCAGATTTTGAAAAATAAATCCACGTTCAACCTGTCCAGAGGCTTCTTCATCACCATATACTGCCGGATCGCTCCACATCACGTTCCGCAACAGATGAGCCCAGCGATGACAGTGATCATCTGTAAGGAGTGGAATATGAAGTGGCAGATCCACCTGCAACCCAACCCGTGACGCGAGTAGGGAGAGTAATCCGGAAGGGATCTCTTCCTGCTCGGCACTGTCCGAATAATTTACGAATGTTCCGCCTGACAGATGAACTCGCAGCGGGAAGGCTGCAATGGCTGTTATTTTGGAACCCGTTAGTAGATTGTGTTCACCCTCACTATATTCGCGAAGCAATTCGGCATAATAGGTGAAGTAACCGAAGCCATATACCCAATATCCAATACCTTCGGCACAGCCGCCATCCTCGCCATATCCGCTCAAGAATGCGTTCATACAGCTGACCGTATGGGAGATCGATTCCTGTAGTGTGGACTCATCATCGAGCAGCAACAATGCGGCCATGCCACAGCACCCACCACAGACCGCCGACCAGTTGTGATCCGCTGTCTGCCAGTGGAACTTCCGTTGCTCCCGGTATAGCGGGATGAAGATTCGTCGCTCTGCCTCAGACCTGATTCGCTCTATGACAAGGCGATCCAGCCGCTCGGCGTGAATGGTCACCATCTCGGCCAGCATATGTACTGTCTCTGCGGCGAACAGATCGATGTTCCCATTCACCTGGTTGACCTCTCCCGTACCCAGATGCGCGGGCAAACACCACGTATACTCACCACACACGTCCCACAACATTTCTTCCAGCGCCTGCAGTGCATCCGGTCTAGCTGTGTCTAATGCGAGCATCGCCACAGCAGCCAGCCTGCCTCTTCGATTGAAATAAGCCTCTTCATAGGCTTTTCGCTCACCCATATCACTGAACTGTCGATATAGACGGAACGACAAGGAAGGCATGGGTTCTTTCAAGGCACGTTCAGCGTAAGCCTTCAAGTCTGTGTATAACGAAGCCAAATCAGGCCGGGATAACTTCTCCAAGAGTCTGTCGGCACTTAAGGAACTCAATGTTCTGCTCTCGTTTCCACGTTGAATTATATTTTCATTTTCGACTTCGTGAATGGAATCTTCCACTGGATTCACCACTCTTCGTTAATGGATTGTCATACTCACATTATAATGTAATCGATTTCATTTTACCGGATATAATAGCACTTTTGAAGAATTATCCATTAGAACCCTTTCCACGACGTAACGTCCTTCTCCTTCCCAACACAAAAAAACGAAGAACCTTCGTCAGGTCCTCCGTTGCATTCTGCCTGTCCACAGGCTTTTTATGGCTATCTCATATTCTTAACTATCTTATGTCCTCAACTAATCCTATATACCTATAGTGCTGCTGCCCATATCGCAACTGTCCGTTGTTGTTATTACACAATCGCAAGCGAAGAATTCTGTACAACAGACAACCATTGGCGTGCAATCAGCTCATGACCTGCTGCGGTTGGGTGTACGCCATCCCATAACCAGTAGGCTGCATCCGCCTGTTTCAGAGCGTCATTAAACGTCTGCTGCAATGGTACCCACACAGCTCCAAATTCCTCAGCAAGACCTTGAGCCAGTTTCTGATATTGACCGATATACGCTTCCCAGGCTTCCCATTTCTCCGCGGTTGCTCCGGTTCTCAGAATAAACGGCTCCATCAAAATCAGCCCCGTATCCGGCATCACTTCCCGAGTTTCTTCGAGCAAATGGCGATACGCCCGTCCGAAACGATCCGTTACCCCGCTAGGTTCACCATTCATCGTGCGCCAGGCATCATTAACACCAATCAGGATGCTGATCAGGTCCGGTTTTAGACTAATGGTATCCTCATTCCAGCGTGCGTACAGATCGGATGCCCGATCCCCGCTGATACCTCTGTTATAGAAGGTCTTATGCTTGCCCGCCAGTTCCATACCCAGTTTGCTAGAGATTAGATACGCATATCCGTGTCCGAGAAAATGATTCGGATCGTCATTGCGTGATCTTCCCCCATCTGTAATTGAGTCTCCCTGAAACAATATAACGGATGGACTTGTACTCATGATTGAAATCGTTCCTTCCTCTTGTGCAAAATGGAAACACTGAACACCTCAGTCTCCATTTTATCCCTTTCGGTCACAATAGAAAATAGCGTTTTCATCACCGAGTGTCGCCATCTTATGAATCTTTTGGTTCTTTCTCCACATGGCCTCCGCCCTGATAGGCTGTCTCATCCTGTTTGTCGGGTACGCCTCTAAGCTTTGCCTCTTCCCACAATTCGGCTGCATCATCCTGTGGGCGGTATCCAATCTTCTGCGCCAGATAGCTAATATCATAGTAATTATCTGTATTCGCAGAAGTCCCGTACAGATTCAGATACTTCATATCTGGATCGGCTTCAATACAGCACTCAGCAAGCTGGACCATGTCCCTTGGTGATATCCAAATATGAGCCGAGCGCTCCGAGTGCGGGTATGTATCACCTGAGAAGTTTCCAATCCGAATGTTAAATGAGGACAGGTCATATTTGTCAACGTAATAACGTCCCAGCAGTTCAATATAACATTTGCTAAGTCCATAGAAGCTGTCCGGTCGGTACGGGTCATCCACTTCAATATCTTCACCAGTAGGATAGAAGCCTGTTGCATGGTTGGAACTTGCGAAGATCACCCGCCGAACACCATTCAACCGAGCTGCTTCATACACATGGTAGGCTCCGGTTACGTTGATCGGCAGAACTTTGCCCAGAAAATCTTCCTCATCCTTGGCCCATGCAATGTGCAGAACGGCGTGAACCCCCTGCATCAGTTCCTTCAGGCGTTCCCCATCTGTCACATCCATGGCTACAATGCCAGCTTCCTCGTCTTCACGCAGATCAGCCGCAACGATGTCATACGTACCCTTGGCTCTCAGCCCCTCCAGCAGACTGCGACCAATGACTCCTGCAGCTCCCGTAATTAACAGCTTGCGCTTCAGTTCACTCATGAATCCAGCTCCCTTCGCTCAGATAGGCTATCTGTCCTTTATAGAACATTATTAACCGATCAGGCGAAGGAATTACCGGGTTTTACAATACAATCTGGCAATTATCCGATCCAATATCGCAGTATCATCATAGCCACAATACCAACCAATACGGTTCCCAGCAGACTGCGTGTCCAAATCGCTACTGCAATCGTAGGCAGAGATGCCCACAGAGCTGCATTTTGCGTAATCGGCACTAACTGGTTGTCCGACATGAACAGTTCCTGACCAATCAGTGCTGCCATGACCGCTACAGGTACATACTCCAGCCAGCGTAACAACCACACCGGAATCTGTATCTTGCTGAACAGCATCAGTGGCAGTACACGCGGAATAAATGTTAACAGCGCTGACCCCATAATAATCCAGAATACATCCCATCTTACTTCCATCGTTCCATGAACACTCCCATCGTTGCCGCAATGACCGCAGCCACAATGACACTCATGCTGCCTAGTGAAGCCATGCTGGCGAAGATTACACAGACCACAGCGATGATCGCCACATTAATGTGTATTTTTTTGTTTTTACGATGCACCAACTGGAGTACAACCAGTCCGATAAACATCGCTGGCAGGGCATAATCCAGGCCCAGTCGTTCCGGATTGGTGATCCAGCGTCCAAAGTACGCTCCCGCCATATTAGCCACGAACCAGTTCAGATATGCGGTAATATTCAGACCGTGCATCCAGCGTTCACTGAGCCTTTCCCTGCCAATCGCACGTGTCATCGCCACACCGAAAGACTCATCCGTAAGCAATGAACCGATCCACATATTTTTAAGCGGGGTCAGATGCCGAAAATACGGTGATACAGCTGCGCTGAGCAGCAAATGACGAAGATTCACAAAAAATATGGTGAACATGATAGCTACTGCTGACCCATTCGATGCGAGCATGCCTGCTGCAATGAACTGAGCCGATCCTGCATATAAAATCAAGCTGAGCAGAGCTGTTTCCGCCAGACTCAGACCTGCGGTCATTTCAATGACACCCGCCGCAAAGCCAATACTCAAATAACCAAGCAGGGTTGGGATACAATCTTTGACCCCCTGCATGAATGTAGCTTGATCCCGGACCTCTTCCATGTTCTCCTGTCCAGATATCTGTAGTGTACTTTGGTCCAACTGCGGTACAACCCCTCTCCAATTTTTGTCTCCATCAACCGATATATATGGATGTAGATCCATTCAGGTCCATTCTTCATGAAAACAACTTCTTTGTGTATTCAACATGATCAGGTACATGCCTTGTGGATTTCGCAATTTGCAAAATTTCATTTCACATTAATTCAGAAATATACCACAAGATGTGCACTAAGGGAGAGACAGATTCCTTTTTATAGAACAGATGTAATCCTAAATACCTATAAAATCAAAAAATATTTTCGCGAAACTCATAAATTATGTTGAATAAACGCGAAATTTGTCATACGATAGCACCAGAAACTTCTGGAAAGGTTGGAATGAAATATCTTTTACCAGATGAGCTTGTCCACTAGATATGGGATGGGTTACACAGAGGGGGAATGTGTATGAAAAAAAATCGTAAACAAGGGGTCAAAAGAACAATGCAGATGAGAGAGAAACTGATTTTGTCATTTGCCATTGTATTGCTCATTCCAACCATTAGTCTCGGCATTATCTCTTTCCAAACAGCCGATGCCAAGGTTGAAGAGAAAATGTATGAGAACGCGATCAGCAGTGTTACTGTGCTCAACCAGACCATTGACCAGATCATTGGTGCAACACGCAAAAATGTTGATTTCCTGGCAAGTCAGCTGGACGCAGGTAATGTCGGACCCAATCAGGGTGACGAAACAGATACCATCCGAACCTTGCTCGACGCTTATAAGGAAACGCATGATGACGTGGAACTTGCCTCCATCGGTACCGATCAGGGCGTGTATATTAACTCCCCTGTAACTGCGGTGAACAAAGAAGGATATGACCCGCGCGAACGCCCGTGGTATCAGGCTGCTACGGAGAACAAAGATGTCCCTACCGTAATCACCCCCTACTTATCAAGCAATACCGGCAATGTTGTTGCTTCGGTAGCTCAGACCTCAGCGGATGGCCATGGTGTCGTCTCTGTCAGCCTGTCGCTTGAAGCCCTCTCGAAGACGGTTAACTCCACGAAGATTGGCGAGAAGGGTTATATCTATATTATTGATAATGCCAATAAAATCATTGTACATCCTACCGAAAAACCGGGGACCGAAGGAACCATGGCACCCTATAAAGACATTTTTGCACAGAAAAACGGAAGTCTGACCTATACACTAAATGGAAATCAGGAACACGCCTTTTTCTCCACCAATGAAACGACGGGCTGGACCGTGGTTGGTGTCATCGACAGTGGGGAAGTGACGGCTTCTGTCCGTCCGATTCTATACACCACACTTATTGTTGTAGCGATTGCAATTGCGGTAAGCTCCGTCATTATTTTCTGGATCGTGCAATCCATCACCAAACCACTGAACCGCTTGGTGAAGGCATCTGACGAAATTAGTAATGGTAATCTGACCATCGAGGTTGCTGTATTAGGACAGGATGAATTCGGCAAGCTGAGCACCAGCTTCAATAAGATGAGCGAATCCCTGCGAACCGTTATTCAGGACGTGCGACACACGGCTGACGAGTTAACCGCCTCATCCACACAATTGGCAGTCAACTCATCGGAGACAACCAAAGCAACTGAGCAAGTCGCCCTGATCACGGAAGAATCCGCAGCTGGACTTGAGAAACAAACCAGCAGCCTGAAACATACGGCACTACAGATGAATGAGCTTGCTGGAGGTGTAGGACAGGTAACGAACAGCACACAGCAAGTATCCGAAGCTGCCATGCAAGCAAGTGAGCTCGCGGATAAAGGGAATGCAACCATGCAGACGGCCGTATCCGAGATGAGTTCCGTGAGTCGCTTTGTGCAAGGTATGGCAGATACTGCTGGACGACTTGGACAGCATTCCACATCCATTGGTGAGATGGTATCTGTCATTACAGATATCGCTGCACAAACCAATTTGCTTGCTCTCAATGCTTCTATTGAAGCAGCACGTGCAGGTGAGCATGGACGTGGCTTCTCCGTTGTTGCCAGCGAAGTCCGCAAGCTGGCAGAACAATCCAGCCTTTCAGGCCAGAAGATTGTAGAGATGGTCGGAGCGATTCAACAGGAGATTTCATTGGCCAATCACAATGTACAGATCGGGCAACAGGATGTAAGCAACGGCATTCGTGCCGTTCAGTTTGCAGATGAAGCTTTTGCCCAGATTAGTGAGGCTGTTGGGGTCGTCAATCATCAGCTTGAGAACATTGCAGCCGCCTCACAACAGATGTCTGCAAGTACAGCCGAAGTGGTGCAATCCATTGATCAGATCCACGCCATATCTGAAACCAATGCCGATGGAACGGAGAACATCTCCGCTGCTACGGAGGAGCAAGTGGCTTCCATGCAGGAGATATCATCCTCTGCTGATTCCCTTGCCCATCTGGCCCACAAGCTGCAGAAGCTGGTGGAACAATTCAAGCTGTAATCGTTGAACTAAAGATTGTTTACACTAACACTACGATGACAGAATAACCTTCCAATCGCTGTTATCGTGTAAAGGACTGGTTCAACTTATTTAACAAGTAGTCTATGATACAAAAGCCCCTTTGCCATCATATTGGCAAAGGGGCTTTTGGGTTATAAAAGGTCAGGCATTTTAGAGAGGAAAATTTCCCGCTTAATCAGCAGATGGCTTTTTATCTCCGTGGTACCCTTGATCTCCGTAGGGCTCTAACTGTTCAAACCAGCGATTCAGACATTTGGCGAGTGCATCTTTGGGATCGTAATACGGGTTATCATCTTGTTTCAATGTCTCCAGCACTTCGATCACAAACGCATTCTCTCCATATTCATTCCATTCAGCCTGCAACCTTCGATTCAGATGGCTACCCATCTGTAACATAAACCGTTGTCCATTAATGGTTTTCAGGTTAAGTGTGCTGTCGATATAAACTTTGCCGTTACGTTCATTTCGAATCTGGTAGACGCCCGCTTCCGTTTTGACTTCTTTGGCCTGTTCCTGCAATTCTTTGCGACGATTCATCTTCTCCTGCTCCCCCTTTTCTTTACGTTCCTGTTTTCCAACTTCGGCGCTCTGTTGATCTGTGCTGCTTCCCAGCCAATACTGACTGCCGTCTGGCTCACGTTCCAGCAAACCATAGTCGATGAGATACCTCCGTATTTCCACGTAATCATCATTAACTTCCTTCAGCAGCTCATTGACCTGTTTTTCGGAATATTGGCGCTCTGTCTCGAATCGTTTGGCAATTTCGGTGAGCACGATATATTTATGCTTTTGTTGCATATGAAACGTCGTCAGTGGACCGCTGGTGCCTTCCGGAAAATACTTGTTTAGCACCTTCTCACGGTCCTGTTCTGTAATATCAAATGAGTTCGGATGGATCGTATGTTCGTGCCTTGTCACCGGCGACACCCATTCGGCTGGACTCTGGGTATCCTTGCTTTTGAGGAGTTCCATTAATGCCAGGAATATTTTGGCCTGACGTTCCTTCTCCTTCAATACAAACCGATGATTCCGAATCGTGGAAGCACTCCCGATGCCAAGGGTCTTCTGTACTTCAGCATCCTTCTTGCCTTCATAGAATTGTGACAACAAGCCCCGCTGGACATCAGACAATCCGGTTACGCTTTTATCCAACTCCAGTAAATACTCAAATACCGACCCATGAACCTTCTCAATATGCACTCGCATATAACGGGCTGCTTCATAGAGCACTCCTTCTTCGGGGTAGATAATCCCCGATTCCGTCCTGTATCCGCAACAGACACATATATAGGCGGGACCCTCCTCCATATAACCACGCTTGATCTCTTCCAATGAAGCGGTTTGCAACCAGGATTCCGATGATTTCATGTAAAGCTCCTTTTATCATTGTATGGTGATTCCAACCGTATAATAATCAAATATTTTATAATTTTGTTTGTTTATTTATAGATATAATATAGTTTTGTTTATTATGTGTCAACATGACGGAAAAGAATGCTGTGTTTAAAAACATAACGGATGCCCCTTGTTCAACAGAAAAAAGACCGCAGGGTCGCAACCCTGCAGTCTCATTTCAATCCCTGTTACAACTTAAACCGTTCAATCATGCTTTGCAGATCTTCAGCCATACGTGACAATGCTGCCGAAGAAGCTGCAACCTCTTCCATTGTAGCCAACTGCTCTTGAGCCGCCGCTGATCCGTCTTCCGTTCCAGAGGCAATTCTGTCCGACAGAACCATGGTATCACTTACTGCCTTGTTGACATGACTCATGCCACCATCAATTTGACGGGAAGCCGCGGATACTTCTCCAGCTTGTGCAGCCACCAACTGTACCGCAGTACGAATGTTATTAAATGCTTCGCCTGCCTCTGTAATCATCTGCGAACTCTTCACCATACCTTCTCCCGTACGGGCAAAAGTGGATTGCACCGCATTGGTTTTCTCCTGCATCTCATGCATAAGCTCATTAATCCGCTCAGCTGAAGCGCCTGAACTGTGAGCCAGTGTCTTCACTTCGTTGGCTACAACCGCGAATCCACGCCCTTGCTCACCAGCTCTTGAAGCTTCAATGGATGCATTCAATGCGAGAATGTTCGTCTGCTTGGCAATAGCCGTAATCTCGGCCACAATCACCAGAATCTCTTCATTTTTCGCGCGCAGATCCTCAATGACCACAGACATGGCTTTGCTCTCGTCATTCACCTGCTGAATATGGGTAACCGCTTCTTCCACTGTCACCATGCCCGCTTCCGACTTGGTGGAAGCATCCAGAGCGATACGAGCGGTGTCTTCAGCACTTGATGAGATCTCTTTGACTCCAATGGACATTTCGCCCACGAGTTGACCTGTAGCAGCAAGACTATTGTTCTGCAAAGTCGTTCCTGCAGCTGCATCCTGCATCAGTTCAGCCACCTGTTCTGTGGCTTTCGATGTCTGCTCCGAACTTGCCATCAGCTCTTCCGAAGATGCCGCCAGCTGGCTGGACGTATCATGTACCTCTCCAAGCACATTACGCAGTGAAGTCGTCATCGTGTCGAAGCTTTCTCCAAGCAGTCCGAACTCATCCCGGCGCTGCAAACCTACCCGAACGGTGAGATCCCCGGCACTTACTTTCGATGCTGCCTGTGTTAATTGCAGTAATGGCCGATGAATGCTGCGAATAATGAAAACAAGCAGAATCAGCCCAATAACCAATGCAGATGCCACAATTGTAATGGAACGAATCAAAATAGGCATTACGGCTTCAGTTGCTTCCGAAGGAACCATCTCGCCAACAATTTTCCAGCCTGTAACCGGATTGGTGAAATACACAGCTTCCACTTCGTGACCATCATATGTATACTTCACCGTTCCACTTTCCTTCGTATACATCTCATTAATGTAGCTTTCATCCGACTGTGTACCGGATTCAATATTGTAGTGGAACAGGAATTTACCCCCGTTATCCAGCATGTACAATTTTCCTGCTTTACCGATACGTATCTGATCTACGGATTCTTTCAGATGATTGAGACTGACATTGGCCCCGAATACCCCTTTGCCATCAGCCAGCTTGACCGCCGCGGTCACAACCCATTCACCCGTCGAAGCCGATTGGAATGTATCTGAAATTACAGGCTCATCCTGAGACATGCCCATCGTATACCATGAACGTTCTCGAGGATCATAATTCTGTTCCTCGGATTCTGGAGATTTCATCCAGCTGCCATCTTCCGCACCTGCGGTGAGTACACCCAATTCCTTATGACTCTGAGACATCCGATCCATCTGCCTTTGAAGTGCAGGGGATTTATTAATGATATCGTTTGAAGTCATACCCGCAGCCATCTGTGCTGCGTTATCCTTCTCCATATCCAGCATTTGATTTATCTGCAGACTAAGCATTTCTGTTTTGGCCTGTGCGGAACGAATAATTTCCTGCTTAACCTGGTCAGCAGCTTTTTGATAAGACAACCAACCAACGGTAATGCTCGGTACAATCAGGAACAGGAGCAATGCAGCAATCAGGCGTTTTTTTACGGTTAAAGTAAACCAATTTCGAATCCTTTTCTTCATATAACTATCCCCCATCATAATCTTCACCCATCCTTTTATCGGACAATCGCTGTAAAAATATTATGTATAGATACTAAATTGGTACAAATTTAATTTAAATGATTTGATCACATGATATGAAATATATCCGTTAATCGTTTTGACCCTCTAAGCGAGATCGTTTACAATGCTCATAAGTTGTCTATTCATGAAACGATTGGAAGGGGAGGATTCAAATCTTACGCAAGTCACACATGCAACAACCTGTTTCCACGGTATATTCATCCATGTTTCGTATCCTGTTAGCGTTCATCCTGTGCGCAGGCCCGATTCTGGGACAAGTCGGTATCACGGCATCCGCAGCGCAGGCAACGCAAGCAGTTCACATTGAAGTGAATGGTGAGCAACAATCCTGGAAGAACGCACCACTTATCATCAAAGGCTCAACGTTTGTTCCATTGCGGGATGTAGTGACATCCGTTAAAGGCACGTTGAAATGGGACAATCACACCAAGATAGCTACCATTACCGTTGGCAGAGACAAGCTGGTCCATCAGGCTGGCAGCAACTCCATTAAGGTAAACCAGGTTAATCTCGCTACAGGTGTGAATTCACGTACCATTAATGGTACGTTGATGGTGCCTGTCCGGGCCATGGCTAATGCAATTAAGGCAGATATCAAGGTCCAACGTACAGCTACGGGTCAGATGAGTGTGAATATGTTCACGGATCAAGTCAGCCTGCTGAACAGTGAAGTTGCCAGCGTAGATACGTATCTGCGCGAGATCAACTATCCAGGTATGGCACTGATTGCCCGCGATGGTGAAGTTCTGCTAAGACAAGGCTACGGACTTGCCGATGAACAGACGCTGAATCGCCCGGATCAGAAGACCCGGATCGCATCTCTGAGCAAATCCTTCACGGCCGCGTCCATTCTGAGTCTGGTGGAGGATGGTAAGATTAATGTGCAAGATCCAATCTCCAAGTATATCTCTGGTATACCAAAGGGAGATCAGATCACGCTGCATATGCTGTTATCCCAGACTTCAGGTCTGCCATCCGCATTTGGTCGGAGTGAAGGAACTTCTATGGAAGAGACTGTAGAAGAAATTCGTCAAAAAACGCTGAAGTTTGAACCGGGGAGTGCCTATCTATACAGCAACAGCGGTTATGTTTTGCTTGCATACGTCGTTGAACAGGTATCCGGCATGAGTTATGCCGACTACGTGCAACAGACGATATTGAAACCACTTGGCATGAAGAATTCGGGAGAGGCTTCCCGTAAAGTGCACACGATTAGTGGTTTTGTTCAACAAGATAACGCATGGGTAACTGCCCCTTATTATGTTTCCCAATCCGGATCAGGAACCATCTATTCCACGGTGGACGATATGCTGAGATGGGATCGTGCGCTGTATACGGACAAGATTCTAAGCCAGGATACGATTGAACAGATGTATGAGCCTTACTCCGATAAAAACTACGGCTACGCGTGGATTCTCAAAGAGAATGGAACCAACCGCACCGTCTTCCACAACGGTAGTGGTGGCGGGTTTGCTACAGCCTTTTCACGTAATCTGTCCGATGATATCACCATTATCCTGCTTGGCAACCACGCGGGTATGGACATGACTTCACTTTTGGATGAAGTTGAAACCAAAACAGCAGCAGCACTGCAATTGCAATAATCTATAATTAATCGCTTATATACAGCACAAAGAGACGGTCCTTTAAAGGATCGTCTCTTTGCTCTATATATGTTTTCATTTTAACAACTCACATTTCCGTTTCGCTCAACCCACAATTCATCTCTTCTCCATCCTCAAAAGGCAGATGTACTCATATTCTTATCACTGCCTAGGAGACATCCGCTCTTTCATCATCTGTCTGCTTTAATGTTACAGGAAGTTTCCCAGCAAAAGGAATGCGCCCCATCAGCGCCTGAGCGACGCTATCCATGGCAAGTAGTCGGCTCTCGTAAGCCGCTACATAGACTTGGGCATCCGGAATTGCAAGCAGATCATAGGGACTTCGCAGTGCCACAACTGCCAATGGCTTGCCCAGTTGCTGCAACCAGCCGATTAGTCGGCACTGTGGATCACCGGAAGGGCTCCCCGCATTGTAGGTCCCTACCACAATCTGCCGAACGCCATCCTCTTCCGCAGCTTGAAGCAGACGTGCGGAACGAATGGCAACTTCCTCGGGCGTAACCACCCGATCAACAACATCCAGACCATACTTGGATAAAGCTGAGCCCAAGGTGAACGTCTGACTCAGCTGTTCATCTGCAATCGTCGTCACGGACGTGGCAACCGTTATGACCAGTGTGCGTTCCGGCTTCAAAGGCAGCATATTCAGCTGATCGCGTACCAGCGTGATACTGTTCTCGCTAATTCGGCGGGCAACCTCTTGGTGTAATGAACTGTTGCGCTCAGACCCGCTGGAATGTGAAAGATCCTTTGATGAATTCAGGGAGGGTGCATTTGAGAATACACTATTCACTTCGTCATCATCTGCACCGCCCGTTCCACTCTCCAACAAACCACGTTTCGCCTTGTACATCAGCAAGCGGGTTACCGACTCGTCAATACGCCTTTCGCTAATCCGCCCGCTCGCCACAGCTGCTAGCAACGCTTCAAAAGCCTCTGCCTGAAGCTTGGCCGTATGGCTAATTAACACCAGATCCGCTCCGGCCTCTACCGCCATCACAGCTGCATCGACCGTGCCGTAGTTCACCGCAATGGCATCCATCTCCATGCAATCTGTCACGATCATGCCCTCATAACCCAGTTCCTGGCGAAGCAGACCGCTTAATACAGTATGCGATAGCGTTACGGGCAGACCTTCTGGCTCCAGTGCAGGGAAATAAATATGCGCCGACATCATGGCATCGACACCTTCGGCGATGGCGGCGCGGAAGGGAATCAACTCCAGGCGCTCTACCCGATCACGATTATGAGTGATGATCGGCAGGTCCAGATGAGAATCGGTGTCCGTATCCCCATGCCCCGGGAAGTGCTTGGCTGTCGCTGCAATCCCGGCGTCCTGTATCCCCGCAATGCTTCTGGCCCCATATTCTGCAACGGATTGTGGGGATTCACCGAATGATCGTACACCGATGACCGGATTCGCCGCGTTATTGTTCACATCCAATACCGGAGCAAAGTTCATATTAATGCCCATGGATTTCAGCTCCAACCCACTGATATATGCCGCCTGATACGCATCGTCTATGGAACCGGCAGCGGCAATGGCCATTGGTCCAGGCATCAAGGCGATTCCTTCGGTAATTCGTGCAACCATGCCGCCCTCCTGATCAATGGATATCCAGAGCGGCACATTACCGCTGCTTTTGGCAATCTGCTGTAGCCCTGACGATAACCGCTCTACTTGCTCTGGCGACTCAACGTTGCGTGCAAAATAGATCACGCCACCGATTGGATACTTTCGAAGAAAGGGTTCCACATCGCCAGCAGCTTCAGTGCCATGAAAGCCACAAAGCAGCATTTGCCCAACTTTCTCACGCAAAGTCATCTGTTTCAGCCTCAACTGGTATAACTCTTTTTGCCCACTCATTTCATGCCTCCCTCCGCTAACAAACATCCGTTCATTCATATAACAAAAACGGCTTTCGCCGCTCCTTCCATTCTGCTGCCTGTACCTTCCACGCATCCATTAAACGAATGAAATCCGCACGGTCATGAATGGTTTCCCTGACTGCCTTCCCCCCTGTCAACAGGTCGATAAAGTACCTCGAACCCGGCTCTGGTGGCTCCAGCCAGCAGAATTGCTCCGGATAGAGTGACACCAGTTCATGCAAAAGCATCAACCCTGTCTCTACCGCCCGGAATTTCCTGCTGTCCGTTACAAAAATCCTTACACCACCACACAGCTCACCTGCATGTTTGGAGAATGTTGGGGACATGTACACTGGATGCACATGCACACCTTCCAGCTTGTATTCCCGAAATCGTTCCGCCAATCGCTCACCCTCAATCCAGGGGGCTCCAATCCACTCGAATGGGCGGGTCGTGCCCCTGCCCTCCGATACATTAGTGCCTTCGAACAGGCATGTGCCCGCATATACCTGCACGCTATCCAGCGTAGGCATATTGGGGGAGGGCAACATCCAGGGAAGCTGGCAATCCGTGAACCTCATGGAACGCTGCCAACCTTCCATCGCAATCACGTCCAATTCGCAAGGTACATCCATCTCGCTGTTGACCATCAGGGCGAGTTCACCTACCGTCAATCCGGTACGTACAGGGACACGCCAAGCGCCAACGAGTGATTCATACCCCGCGTTCAGTACACCGCCTTCCACAACGTTTCCACCCAGTGGATTGGGACGGTCCAGAATCAGCATACGTTTGCCTGCTCCAGCGCAGACCTCCATCATATGGAACAAGGTTGAGACATACGTGTAATAACGGATGCCCACATCCTGAATGTCAAACAGGACCGTATCGACTCCAGCCAGCATTGCAGGCGTAGGCTTCTTGTGATCTCCATACAGACTGAACATCGGAATGTCCAGACGCGGATGACGCATGTCTCCGAATCTGACACCCGCCTGAAGTTCTCCATCCAGTCCGTGCTCACAGGCGTAGAGCGCTGTAAGCTCGGCATTAGCCAGTCCTGTGCACACATCTATGGTCGATACAAAATCCGCTGTAATTCCAGTCGGATTCGTAATTAGACCGATTCGAGCACCTGTTAACCATGGATGCGATAACCCTCTCGCCAGAAGGTCAACTCCCGTTTTTACAGCCGGAATCTGCTCGCTTCCATTCAACCGACCCATTACACATTCCCCTGGCTGATCCACCCTGTATGCTGGTGATCATTACCGCCTGTTACGACAGGTTCCTCTTCAGGCTCCAGCACATTGCGAGCCACCTTATGCTGATAGATGGCAAACATCCCCGCGAACAGCGCTCCAAAGCCAACAACCGTCAGCAGCAGCAGAGCCGTCAGACATAGCGCCTGAAAACAAGCGCCCATCGTATACCCCGGGTGACGGAAGAACAGCTTTACACTTTCCCCCATCGCCTGAAGGATGCCCATGTTCTTTTGTAAAACAAGCTGCCAAGTATAGAACTGTGACATCAGCGCCATGAGAACAAAGAACGTCTGGAATACGCCTACCGCTGTACCTGTAATCCCGCCCTGTCCGCCGTAATACCACCAGGTTGACCAGAGAATGAAACCAAGCACGGCGAAAAGCACACCTACTGCCCCTCCCGGGATGAATCCCTGCATCGTTCCGTTCCAGATATCCTTAAGCCCATTGCGGCGTTCCTTGCGTTCCAGCCTATGATGTACGGCATAACTGACACCGAACAGGATGGGCATATATATCAAGGCCAGAAGCAGCACCGCGATTGGCAGTGGAGCAAACATCAGAATGGGAACCAATACGATGGAGCTAACGACACTGTACAAGGCTACCGGAATAATATCCCGATAGATTTCTGCACCTGACTTGATCAACACTTCACTCAGCTTACGCATCTTCACCCTCTCCTTTCTAACCGTTCCTTCTTCGCCAGGCCTCGTCTTTTATTCCCGTCCAATCGCAAGCTCCGTCTCTGGATCGAAAAAGTGCGCCTTACGCAAGTCCAGCACAAAATTTTTGTCCATTCCTACATATGCATGTGTTTCCGGATGAACCTTGGCTGTAACCGTACGGGCACCGGAATGGAAATACACCAAATTCTCGGAGCCCAGATGCTCTACAACCTGAACTCGCGCCTGCAGCATATGGTCTGTCGGGATATTCGGAGCGACATCGTCACCAAAAATATGCTCTGGGCGCAGTCCCATAATCACCGGCTTGCCCTGATGGCTCTGCAAACGAGCAAGCACATCGGCTGGCAAGGTGAATGAGGCTCCCTCGATGACAACCTGTGTACCTTCAATCCGCGCATCAATGAAGTTCATCGCCGGGGAACCAATAAAACCGGCAACAAACATATTCCGCGGACTCGCATACAGTTCCCTTGGTGAAGCCACCTGCTGAATGTCTCCATGATTCATAACCACGATGCGTTCCCCAAGTGTCATGGCTTCTACTTGATCATGTGTCACGTACACAATCGTGGCACCGAGACGTTTATGCAGCTCACCCAACTCCACCCGCATCTGTACCCGCAACTTGGCATCCAGATTGGACAGTGGTTCGTCGAATAAAAACACCTGCGGATCACGGACGATCGCCCGTCCTACCGCAACACGCTGGCGCTGACCACCAGACAGCTCGCGTGGTTTGCGCTCCAGCATCGCTTCCAGTCCCAGAATGGAGGCCGCATTCTGTACCTGTTCATCAATATAGGACTTTGGCTTTTTCAGATTTTTCAGGCCAAAGGAAAGATTTTCACGGATGGTCATATGCGGATAGAGTGCATAATCCTGAAACACCATCGCGATATCCCGATCCTTCGGATGCAGATCGTTAACAAGCCGGTCACCGATGACAATATCACCGCTTGTTTGCTTTTCAAGTCCGGCAATCATCCGCAGTGACGTTGTCTTGCCACAGCCCGAAGGACCCACAAACACTACGAATTCCTTATCTTCTATAACAAAGTCCGAGCCGGCCACAGCCGTGAACGTTCCTTTATGATCGTCTTTGAATTCTTTGCGCACTTGGCGAAACTCCACGCGTGCCATAGGTAGATCCCCCTTTACGTTGTCGCTTGTCCTGAACTAACAGTTCAACTTAACCTTTTACCGCACCGATCGTAATGCCCTGCAGGAAGTAACGTTGCAGTGAGAAAAACAGAATGATCATCGGCAGTGCACCTATTGTTGCCCCCGCCATCATTGCGCCGAAATCAGTTGATTCGGCAAATACAAACGAAGCTAGCCCCACCTGAATGGTACGCATCTCGTTGGAATTGGTAATGAGGAACGGCCAGAAGAATTCGTTCCACGAAGCGACAAACGTGAATATCGCCAGCACCGCGATTCCCGGCTTTGCCATCGGCAGAATGACTTTCCAGAAGATGCCGAACTCGCTGCATGCATCGATACGTGCCGCATGTATCAGCGATGTGGGCAGCGTAGACATGAACTGTTTCATCAAGAAAATGTTGCCCACACTAACGGCAGCAGGCAGAATAATGGCCGTATAGGTATCCCCCAGGTCAAACACGTTGACCATCAGAATGTACAAAGGAATCAGCGTCACCTGTGCCGGAATCATCATGGTCCCAAGCAAAGTCCAGAATACCGCCTGACTCCCCGGAAACTTTAGTTTGGCAAACGCATACCCCGCCAGGGAGGCGAAAAATACATTGGTTACGGTCAGAATGATCGAGATGAGCAGCGAATTGTATAACCAGCGCCAGGCATCAGTTTTGGCAAAAAAGCGCTCATATGGTGATAACGACAACTGCTCCGAAATCATCTGTGGTTTAAACGAAGCCGACATCGCACTATCCTGCACCGAACCGACGAGCATCCAATACATCGGGATGACCGTCACCAGCGCCCAGACCACCAGCAGGATGGATGCAACTACGAGCAGGATCTTTTTCTGTGTTGATTTCATGGATTTCATTCACCCCCGGATGCTTAATGCGACATGCCTACCTCTAATACGTGTTCAAAAAGAGCGGTTTTCAGTTGAACTACCTCTAATACTCAATATCGCTGGAGAAATATTTGAACTGTATGACGGAGATGACTATGATGATAATCGCCAGTACGAACGACTGAGCCGAAGCCAATCCGAACTCATAGAACTTGAATGCCGTCTCGTAGATCAGATAAGCGATTGTAGTTGTCGCAAAGTTTGGTCCACCCTGTGTCATCAGATATACCGAGATAAACACCTGGAAAGACGTGATCACACCTGTAACGAGCAGATACAGCGTCGTTGGTTTGAGTAGCGGCCATGTAATCTTGCTGAACTGGGTCCAGCCGCTGGCATGATCAATATCCGCCGCTTCGTACAGCGATTTCGGAATACCGCCCATGGCTGCCAGATACAGAATAATGCCCGCTCCGTGCGATCCGAGCCAGTTCATTAGAATGAGGGAAAAGAGTGCCGTTCCCGACTGGCCGAGCCAGATCACTGGATCAAGGCCAAACAAGCCGAGAAAACGGTTGAGCAGCCCCGAATCCGTCGGGTCAAAGATCGCCAGCCATACAATGGATATGGTTACCCCGGAGGCTACCGCAGGCAGATACATGGTAGCTTTGAAAAATGTCTGCCATTTGCTTTTCATTTGATAGATGAAATAGGACAGTACAAATGTAATGAGAATATTGACCGGGACTGTGCCTACGGTGAAGATCACCGTATTTTTAATCGATTTCCAGAACGTCTCATCCTTCACCAGTCGCTCGTAGTTGTCCAATCCAACCCACGTCGAATTCATAATGTTGTATTTCTGGAAGCTCATCACGAGAGCTGTTAGTACGGGATACAGTGTGAAAATGAGAAACAGCAGGACAGGCGCCAAAATAAACATATACGCCCACCCGTAGTCCCGCCAAAACCGGGCAACCCGGGAAGTCCGGGGCACGGACGGCTTTGGCGCAAGGGCGGTCTGCATGGCGAATCCTCCTCTCCTAATCAGTGTGGTTTTACGTTATGTTTGATTGTCGAGTTATTGTCCAAACATCTGCTCGCCCTTGCTCTTGAAATCTTCTGCGATCTGTTCCGGTGATTTTTCACCCGAGAACAGCGCCTGAATATTAGGCTTCACAACCTGTTCCTTGAATTGTTTTTGCTGAGATGCTTTGTCGATATCCAGTTCAAGCACTACCGGCATCGCGATATTCTCTGCCATGACTTTCGCAGCGGCCAGATTATCCGCTTGACCAAGCTCTTTTCCTTTAAACAGTTCCACTTGGGATTGTCTTACGAATGGGAGCGCCAGTTCATTGGCCGAGTTCCCTGCTTTGGCACCACTAAGCGCCTCCATCACCAAGAAGGTATTTTTGGCATGCTGTTCACCTTTGTCCTTCTTCTGTTTGAAGGCTACATACCCTTCGCCACCCATTGTTGTGGCCGCAGGTTGATCATCATTATGCGGTACAGGCAGCAGGACAAAATCAATTTTCTCTCCTTGCACCTTGCCATCATCGATGTCCTTGTTGCGGTTCTGAATCATCACATCATAATAAGGAATCGCTTTGGAGATAATCGCCGTTTCCCCCGCGTAGAACATATCCGTCCGTTTTGCTGGAGCAAGAGCCGCCGTTTCCTTCGGCATATACCCTTGATCCATCAGGTTTTTGATAAAAGAGAGAGTATCCAGAATGCGACCATCATTCCATTGGAACGTGCCGTCTTTATCAAGAACATCAATCATCCCGTTGTTCCGGGACAGCATTTCAATGAAGTCAAGCGAGGTTCCGTCGGTAACCAGTGCATATTGCTTGGCCCCGCCATCCAGCGTTTTGGTCAGCTTGGCAGCAGCATCGTTGAATTCGGACCAGGTCCAGCCATTTTGTTGAATGGACTTCCAATCAATGCCCGCTTCCTCCAGAATGCGTTTGTTACCACCCCAAGCCCATTGGAATTGATACAAGGGCAGTCCATACTGTTTCCCCTGAATCTGGCCTAAATCCAGCGTACCCGGCAGGTAGTCGTCCTTGATCACAGATGTCAGGTAACTGTCCAGCTCAAGTGCCAATCCCGTATTCACATATGTGCCGTCTACACTATGAAAGTAAAGATCTGGCGGGTTACCCGCGTTCAAAGCGACATCGAATTTTTTGGGCCCTTCCGCCCAGGAGAGCATTTCCGTCTTCACGGTAATATTCGGGTGTTCTTTATTGAAATCAGAGATTAGATCCTTCAGTTCATCTTCATATGTGCCATGTACAGGATAGGTCCATACCGTTACCGTATCATCGGCATTCGGGTCATCCGAAGCAGCACCTCCGCTACTCCCACAGGCAGTAACCAAGACCATCATCAACAACATTGTCCATACCAGACCCTTCTTTTTCATCCCTTCATCTCCTTTGCATGTCATCTTCCGATTCTTTCATTTGCCTAACCATGCTACCCCTTTGTGATCATTCGGCCTTCAAACGCCATCCACCTATACACGTGGCAGTAAGGAAAAGCACCTCCCCTGTAGATTGGGCCTGCCAGTCGCAGGCTAAATCTCTTAAATGCAATATTAACGTCAACTTAATTGACATTAACAGTATTAATTCCTTCCAAAATTGTAGATTGAATTCATTATATGAGTTGTAAAATAAAAATTCAACATTATTTTTTATTATAAAATTTAATTTTACTTTTTCTTTTCATGCAACTATACTATGTAAAAAGAAAACCCAAGCAAGCGAGGTGAACCACTTTGCGAGTGTATGTAGGCGTAGATGGAGGCGGTACCAATACTGATGCAGCAATCATTTCTGAATCTGGTGAAATTCTCGCCCGACTCAGCGGCGGTCCCACGAATCCTCACACCGTATCAACTGAACAGGCCATTTCCGAACTGCAACGATTGCTGGAACAGCTATTTAATCTAATAAGTGATTTATCGACAAATTGTGAGGGTATATGCCTTGGTATGTCAGGTGTAGATACGATCCAAGAACGGCAACTTATAGCCAAAGCAGTAAATAACTATATGAAGAGTCGTAATCAACAGGCATCAGAAGGTTGTCCCGTCTGGGTTGTATCCGAAGGAGAGATTGCTCTGATGGCCTCTCTCGGACATACGCACGGTGTATTATGCATCTCTGGAACGGGGTCCATCGTGTACGGATTTACGCTGGAAGGAGAGCGATACCGTGCAGGAGGCTGGGGTCATCTGCTCGGAGATGAGGGGAGCGGCTATCGTATTGGGCAGCGTGCACTCCAAGTGGTTATGCAGAGTTATGACGGTGTTCTTCCTCCAACCTGTTTAACCCCGCTTCTTCTAAAGAATCTGAGCCTTCGGGATATATCGGAGCTAAAGACGCGAGTGTATCAGACGGATTGGGGCAAAACCGAGACCGCATCCATCGCCCCCCTAGCTATAGAAGCTGCTGAACTCGGGGATGAGGCCGCCCGCGCACTGATCATCGACGAAGCCTCACAATTGGCGGATACCGCCAAGGCGCTGGTTGCCCGTCATCCCGAATTTGAATCCACTCCGGTTGTCCTGTCCGGATCACTGTTTCGATACGCTGCACTTTTCCGAAATACATTTATTCAGAAGTTATCTGAATATTATGGAGAGTTGGACTTTGTATATCGTGAAGATGCCCCCGCTCCAGCGGTTGGCGCAGCACAACTGGCAAGAAAACGCTGTTCCCTGAATGAATCATTTTAAAAAGAGAGAAGGAGGCCATACGGATGAATCACATGCTGAATTCACTACTAACAGAACAACCCAATCCACTAACGGATCATATAGATGAATTGCCTTCGGCAGAAATTATGGAGCTCATTAATAAGGAAGATCAACGGATTGCGGAGCTCATTCAGCCCCTCATTCCGGTCATTGCTCAAGCTGCGGATCGGATCTTGGAGGCGTTTCAGTCTGGCGGCAGGCTTTTTTATGTAGGCGCAGGTACCAGTGGACGATTAGGAATACTTGACGCTTCTGAATGCCCGCCTACCTTCGGAACCCCGCCATCCATGGTACAGGGTATTATTGCAGGGGGATTCCGGGCAGTGAAGGACCCGGTTGAAGGTGCTGAAGATAATGAGGAGTTGGGAGCTGCCGACCTTGATGAACATGGCTTAGACAAAAACGATGTCGTGGTTGGCATTGCAGCCAGTGGACGAACGCCGTATGTGCTGGGTGCGATGAGACATGCCAAGGAGATCGGGGCTACGGTGATCAGCCTGAGCAATAATTCAGGCACGCCGATGACCCTGTTGGCTGATGTGAGCATTGAGGCTGTTGTCGGCCCAGAGGTTGTCATGGGTTCAACACGTATGAAGGCAGGCAGCGCCCAGAAAATGATTCTGAACATGCTCACCACTACCGCCATGATTCGTCTGGGCAAGGTTTACCGTAATTTCATGGTTGATCTGAACCCTTCGAACGAAAAGCTTGTCCATCGGGCCAAACGCATGATCCATCTGGCAACCGGAGCGAATGAAGCGGATATTGAAGAGGCTTTTACCGGTGCAGACGGTCATGTAAAAACGGCAATCGTCATGCTGATGGCAGGTGTGGACGCAACGGAAGCCCAGCACAGGCTTGATCTGGCTGACGGATTTGTCCGTAGCGCCATTGCGGGGCCTTCCTGAGCCGTACAAGGGGTATTATTAGAGGTTGAAAGAGAGGAGCCCAACATTAGACATTAGTCTGGGCTCTTTTTTTATTTTTTTATTCTAAAAGCGGATATCATCCGTCAAAAAATCCCCTCCTGCATAAACAGAAAGGGATTCATATGGTTCTACTTCACTTGTGCTCCAGAATAGCCTGTCGGCTCTTCTCCAAATACTCCACCGACTGGTTGTAATCCCGGCTGGCAATCGCCAGATACAAAATGTCGATCACGTTCAGCTGTGCAATCCGTGACGAAGTTGCTCCGCTCCGAATATCACTTTCAGTGGAAGTAATCATCAGGGGCACATCCGCCATACTACTGAGTGTATTGCTGCCCCACTTGGTAATGCTGATTGTCGCTGCACCACCATCATGAGCATGCTTGAGACAGGAGATTACGTTCGACGTCTCCCCTGAATACGAGATACATACAACCGCATCATCCTCACGAAGCGTCGTTGCGGACGAAATCTGCATATGCGGATCGGCGAACGAAAAGCTTGTGCGATTGATTCGCATGAACTTGTAATGTGCATCCAGCGCAATCAGGTTGGAGGCCCCTACTCCATAGAAAAAGATCCGGTTTGCCTGATGAAGCACGTCCACAGCTTTTTCCACCAGACGTGGGTCCAGAATATGAACCGTATCCTTCACCGACTGAATATTGTTTGCGGACACATGCTGAATAATGCTCTCCATGGAGTCCTGGGGACGAATCTCCGTATATTGATATGGCTCACTCGTCTGCAAATCTCCGGCAATCTTCAGCTTCAGCTCCTGAAAACCCGTTACACCCAGTGATTTGCAGAGACGGATAATGGCAGCTGGGCTGCCTCCACTCCGTTCAGACAACTGGGCCACCGAGGATTGAACAGTTTCTTGCGGGTGATCGAGAATATAAGCTCCGATCTTCCGTTCGGACGGGGTCAAGTCATCCATTAATGCGCGTAAACGTACAAGTCCACCTTTCATGCCTTCCATTCGCTCCTCCTTTCCGTACTGCATTCATGTACAAGCATTTTATCTTATAATTCCACTCGCGTCTAATCGAATTCCTCGCCCTTCCATAACTGAACTCTAATTAAAGTCATACCTCACTAGAGTGTTAGATTGCCCGAGATTACGGCGTGTTTCGCGCCGGTTACTGCCGGGAGTGTATTAGTTCTTCCCATAAGTGCCTCATGGCCAAGTAAAGCAAATCCAATGGCTTCCCGAGCATCATCGGGTATACCATAATCTGCTGTTCGTTCCAAACGGATATCCTTCGGTAGTCTCTGACGGATCATTTCCATTAACGTGGCATTGGAAGTACCACCACCGCACGCGAGCATGGCCGATATTTGCACCTTGGGCAGGATAAAATCCTTCACTGCACGCACGATGGTCTCCGCGGTCAGACAGGTGGCAGTAGCCAGCGTATCTTCAAGAGATAAGGAACGCGCTGCGGCCATCCCCATCAGTCTCACTGCGTACGCTGTTCCATATACTTCTCGCCCGGTACTTTTCGGTGGAAGTCTTTTGAAATACTCATCCTCCAAGCACAGTTCTACCAGACGCTGATCGACCTTCCCCTGTGCGGCAATACTTCCATTCGGATCATAATGCTGCCGCCCATCCGTTGCCTGTCGAACAAGGGCGTCCATCACCATATTCCCCGGTCCCGTATCAAATGCCGAAATTCCTTCGGTAGATGACTCGGAGGGAAGCACCGTCACATTGCCAATGCCACCGATATTCTGCACTAGCCGCCCTTCTGTCGGGCTTCGAAACATCAGAGCGTCCACATAAGGCGTAAGCGGGGCACCTTCCCCACCAGCCGCCATATCCCTGGCTCGCAGGTTGCCAATCACGGGCAGTCCTGTCCGTTCTCGAACAACAGCACATTCACCGATCTGCAATGTCGATACCACATCAATACTTGCCCCCGTTGGCCCTGGAAATGCGGATGCTACAGGCGCATGCCATACCGTCTGCCCATGCATGCTAATCACATCCACTTGCTGTGTTGAGATACCGGCAGACTGCATCAGTTCCGTAACACTATGTGCATACCACTCCGATACACCAAAATGTGCGGCTGTCAGCTCGTCGATACGAGCTGTCCCCGGTGAACATAATCGGATCAGTACGTCTCTCAATCCATTCGAATACGGCACACATACGAAATCAACCAGCTCGATCTGCTGTAATGCCCCACTCATATCGGTTTGAATACGCACCAGCGCCGCGTCTGTTCCGTCCAGAGACGTCCCTGACATTAGTCCGATGACCAAATGCTCCTGCTTCAACCGATACTTCTCCCACATCGGATAGCTGCCTGTATCCATCCATTTCCAACCTCCTGCAAGACCTGATGAACACGTCATCCTGCCATAATTTCACCCAGTATATGATATTAAATTTCACAAGTCAAACATTATATGAAATTTAATTACAACATTGAAAATAAAAAGAGAGATATTCATCCCATTTGCGATCACACATCATGTTTTATTCCATCAATTGATAATTAGATATCAGAAGAGAAACATTTTTACATTTTTACCGTTTATAATATGTAGGTATATTTTGGTAGTCAGATATAGATCTAATACTAGTCGAGGTGCATAATGAAGAAAACCATTTTACTACTGTTTTTGAGTCTGTTCTTACTCGTTTTGCTCCCTAATCAGGGAAATGCCGCTGCAAGCACGTCGAAAATTTTTATGGATGGAGAGGAATTAGTCCTCCCAAGTGATGTACAGGTGACGATTATCAATAAAAACGTGATGATTCCGATTCGTGTCGTTGCCGAAAATTTGAAATTCAAAGTCGATTGGAACCAACAAGCACGCACTGTAAAAATTCAGCAAGACCAACAGACGATTTCCCTAACCGTGGATCAAAAGCAAGCCCTGGTTGCTGACAAACAAGTCACTTTGAACACAGCACCGCAAATTTTGAACAATACGCTGGTGGTGCCCATTCGATTTGTCAGTGAACAAATGGGGCTTAAGGTAAGATGGAATAATCAAGACAAGATCGTATACTTAACAAACACCAGTAAGGGACCTGCTATCGATCCAGGCAACAGTTCTGGAAAAGGAGATTCAACGTCTAACGCCCAGGTTACCGATATCCAATTTGCCAATAATCAGCTCGTGTTATCCACGGATGGAGCCGTTCAGCCAATAGTAACGACCCTCAAGTACCCTGATCGTTTGGTTGTGGACTTGCCTGGAACCGCCTTTGGTGATATCTCCCAACCGCTGGATCAAGGACTCAATGGCAAGTTGGATGTGAGTGGTTATCCCAATGTGACAGAAGTGAGATATTCACTGTTCAAACGAGATCCGGCGCAAGTTCGCATTGTCGTAGAATTGAATAATGTGAAGGATGTCCAGTACAGCCAGAACGTCATTGCCGATAAACTGATTATTGATCTTAATGTTGCGGGAGACAATGTCACACCTGCTCCAGTCACTCCAGTAGGTGATTCAGGACGCAAGGTTGTGGTCATCGATCCAGGACACGGTGGGAGTGACCCGGGGACGAATAGCATCACGAACAAACCCGAAAAGGAATACAATCTGGCATTGGCTCACAAAGTACAGGCCCTGTTGCTAAATGAACCCAATATCGAATTGGTGATGACTCGTGAAGGTGATACCTATCCGACCCGCCCTGAGCGTGTTCAGCTCGCCAATCAATTAAATGCGGATGTATTTGTATCTATCCATGGCAATAGCGTAAAGTCTGCTCCCCAAGCCACAGGTACGGAGACATATTATTATCAACGCAGTAATAGCAAGGAATTAGCCACTATCATTCATCAACGTTTGGTGAAAGCCATGGGTCTCAGAGATCGTGGTGTGAAAAATGGCAACTTGGAAGTAATCCGAGACACGACCATGCCTGCAGTGCTTTTGGAAGTGGGATTCTTGAGTAATGTGCTCGATGAAGAACTGATGTCATCCGAGGTTGTTCAGATGAAAGCCGCTCAAGCGATAGCCGATGGAATCAAGGAGTATTTGAACCTATAAATCATCAAATAAATCAGATAAAGGAAGTGATTCTTTGAATAAGAAGCTAGGTTGTGCACTTATATTATCATGCTTGATCCTTATCGGAGTTGGATGTGCCCAGAAGCCAGTGAGCCAATCCGGTTCGAATGAACCTGCTGTTCAGGGAGGACAGACGCAGTCACCAAACCCATCCGAAACGAAAGTGGACCTGGGCACAATGAATACACAAGTCGTCGATGTATATTTGGCAGATTCTCAGGTACTGGCGCTTGAGAAAACAGAGCAGGAAATTGAGTACAAGGATGACTCCGAAAAATATGAAAAAACATTTGCAGCGTTGCAAACGAACACCGATTCGGAGCTTGTTTCCCTCTGGGAGCAGGTGGAATTGCTCTCTATTCAATATGCTGAGGGTACAGTGACTTTGGATGTTCATATTCCCGCTGAAGCCAATCTTGGTACCAGTGGAGAATTGCTCGCATTGGAAGCTTTAACAACAACGATGTTTCAATTTGATGAAGTGAACAGCCTGGATATACTGGTGGATGGTGAAGCCGTTGATAGTTTGATGGGCCATGCCGAACTGGAACACCCCATTCATCGCGAACCCTAACTGATCAGGCAACAATGGAAAAAGAACGTCCCCAGGGACGTTCCAATCTGACGCATCAATTCGATTCATGCACAATGCACACATATAGCTCGTCACCAGCAGACAGTGAATGTATAACTGTTCCCGGTGACGGGCTATTTCTGAGCAAACCTTCCTTTAATCGGTCCGTCTCTGCCCGGTCAGCATGCACAAGGACCGTATGCCTTGCTGGAACCTGATGCAGCATCCGTTCAACATCCTTCCAGCCCTGATGTACTTTATATCGTATTTTCCGCACCTCACACACCCCATACTTGTCAGGAACCCGTACCAGTTTATCAGCAAATGTGCCATGAGCAACATGCCCGGTGAGCAGAATCAGATTCTCCTCCCTGTCCGATAATTGACTATAATACCAACGGGCAAGCGAGGACTGCATCATGCCGTCCGGAATAAACCATAACGAAGCAGCATGATGTTCCAACAGTTGTTCCCGCTCTTGGGTAGTTGTAGGCAGATCCCATCCTCGTCCAGTCAGAAAACAATCGATTTTGTCTTTCAACGAACTTCCGATGACATGCTCTCCCTTCTCCCTCAACCAATACGGAACATGCATAAGCTGCTTCATACCGTCCACCAGCCCTTGTTCCACTACCATTGGAACAGCCGGGAATTGTTGCTGTGCCCACAGTATGATCTCCTGTCCACGCCCTACGACAGGCATGGGTAAGAGCACCTTTCCGCCTTGAGTAATCGTCTGGCGAATGGCTCGTTCAAGCTGTTCCAGTTTGTCGGCCTGTGTATCCTGGTCCGTACCGTAGGCCGCATCAACGATCGCCAGATCTAGCAGCCCGACGGAAGATATTGGCGCAGCGTCTGCTACGTTTGCTCTGACTGCTCCATCTGCACCATTGGATGTGAAATTTCCCTGCTTCATGGGTATCTCCGTGGATACAAGTGTTCTTGACGACGCTTCTGATGCAACAGATGTCTGCTCTGGTGACGTTATGAATTCTCCAGCCTTTTGCCCGCTGTTTATAACGATCAGTTCCTCCATACCCCACCGCTCACTGCTCGGAGCATCGAACAACGTATCTTCACGAATCATGTTTGCCCGTGAGAACGCCTCCGCTGGGCAATCCTCCTGTAAAAGCATTGATTCGGACGTGTAGTCCCCGGAATAAAAAATCCGCTTCGCTTCCATTTCAAGTCCAAACCACACAGATCCAGCCAGATGTCCACTCCGGCCCCACATCACTTTTACTTCGGGAATCGGTTCGAACCAGGTTTGGGATACGACCTCATCTTCCAGATAACGATAACGGATAGCCTGCTCATCTGCTTCATCGTAAGGGAGTTTCTCTCCGACACGTTCTGCAAATCTTCGCCAGTTGGCAAAATACGTACGCAGCTGTGCCCTCGTCTCTCTCGTTGTCCATACTTCACCCCGGTAGCCCATCTTATACAGCAAAGGGATGGCGACCGAATGATCCTCATGGGCGTGGGACAAAAACACCGCATCCAGTTGCGGGACAATCTCCGGGTCAATTAGCGGATACTGGCCCGTGCCTTCTTTTTTCACACCACAATCCAGCAAAAGGCGAAACCGGCTCCCGCTCAGGAGATAGGCGGAACGTCCATGTTCCCCTGCACCGCCCCATACGTTCAGTTTGATCATGATGCATTCCACTTTCTCTTTGAATTCAGCAGTTCGATTCCAAGCAGCATCAGCACCGTCATACCTACAGTTACAACGGCCATCGCCATTCCGAGTGATACCTGACCTTGTTCAAACTGGGCAAAAATATACGTAGCTGACGTCTGCATGGACGGCGGAAGAATTAACAACGAACCTACTAGCTCCCGGGTAGCAATCGTAAAGGTCATCATCCAGCCGGCCAGCATGCCAGGCAGGATCAGCGGTATCAAGATACGCCGCAGAATATACAGCGGCTTCCCTCCAAATACTTGCCCAGCCTGGAACAACGTTCCGTCAATCTGGGTAAAGCTCGATTTTACATACTGCACGGTGTAAGGCAAGAAGAGCACAACGTACGTGAGCACAACCATGCCGTAGGTGTTATACAACGTGACAGGCATCCAGGGTGAGTTCCAGAAGAGAATCAGACCCACAACCATCACGATACCCGGCACCGTATTTGGCAACAGACTGAACAAGTCAATCACACGCTGCATGAATGAAGATGATCTGCCGATCGCGAGCGCAAAACCCGTACCAATAACAACAGCAACGGTTGAAGCCGCGAGGGATAGACCGAGACTGTTCCCGATGGCCTTCATACTCACCGATCCCCAAGATAACAGCTCTTTGTAATGATCCAAGGTCAGATTATCAAAAGCAATTCCCGATCCCCGTAACTTCATGGTCGAAGCGGCGATGATGGAGAAATACGGGATACCTATCGACAGGATCAACAGGATTGCAAGATATGCCCCACATAACCATCCGGCTCCGCCACGAAGGGAATATCGCTTCGAACGTTGCCCTTTGCCACCAACCAGACGATACGTGAACTTTCGACTCATGGCAGACTGCATATACCACATCACCAGACAGACGGACAACAACACCGATGCCAGCGAAGTCGCCTTGCCGAAGTCAATCGGCCAACTGGAGATGTACTTATGGATCTCGGAGGTCATGACATAATAGCCAATCTTGCGCCCGAAGGTTGCCGGTGTTCCGAATTCCGCAATCGTTTTGACAAAGACCAGCATGATCCCCATGCCGTAAGACGACAACAATAAGGGTAAAATAATACGTCTGAAACGGTATCCTGCACGTGCACCGTGCACGGCTCCCGCTTCTTCCAGATTGCCACCGATGCGGATCAACGCATCTCGAAGCAGCAGGTACAGGAATGGGAACAGGTGCAAGCTCATGATGAGCACCATGCCCCAGAAGCTGAAGAACAGCTCACTCCAGCCTGCAGATGAAGGCACCCATTGTTGCAGGTATCCCCCTTTTTGCATAAACAGAATCCAGCCCATCGATCCGATATACGGCGGGGTCATGAACGGAATCATCAGGATTACATCCACCCAGCGATGCTCGCCCATTCGGGTCTTCGCCATCATCCAGGCCAACGGTAGCGCCAGCAGCGTGGTTACTGCTACAACGCAGATGCCAAGCCAGACGGAATTCAGCAATACACCTGATAGATGATGACCCGTAATCGTGCGAATCGGAGCCATCCAGTCCCATTGTCCGTCCGGATACACACTTTGCCAAAAGATCAGCAAGAGTGGCACGCCAATGCTTATGGTCAGCAGAAAGAGGGCCAGAATCACGCCCACTCTCCGAAAAATTCGGTTGTTGTCCATTACAACAGGTTTCACTACGTTCACCTCACATGACTTTCCACAGACAGCAGGTATTCCTTTTGCCTAATTGTCTCTATCCTATTGTTTCTTACTTAAAAGTCTCGGAAAAACGCGCTGCTGTCTCTTCGCCATGTTCGCTCATCCAGTTCCAATCCACTTTAAGTTGTGGAATATCCTTCACATTGGCACGGTTAGTCGCTTCAATGTCTTCGCGGCCCGGGATTAGATAAGCATCTGCAACAAGCTTCTGTGCTTCATCAGACAACAAGTAGTCGATAAACGCTTTGGCATTCTCTACATTCGGACTGGATTTCAGAATTGCTGCCGGTCTTGGGCTGATTACCGTGCCTTCCTCAGGGTACACGATATCCAGTGGTTCACCTTTTGCCTTGGAGGAATACGCCATGTAATCCACACCTGCAGCTACGATGCTTTTGGCACCCGTAATGACCGGATCAAGGGCTTCCTGATTGGCTCCTGCCATCGCTACACCATTGGCTTTATAGGCACTCAGCAGATCCCAACCTTTTTCACCATTCGCACTCAGGTATCCTGTGATGAAGTCGAGTGCTGAGCCTGATAATGTAGGGTCGGGAATGTTCACTACATCTTTCCATGCAGGCGTAGCAAGATCTGCCCAACTTGTTGGGGGTGTAGATACCAGTTTGGTGTTATACACAATACCCAGTGCGGAAGCACTGCTGCTAAAATAGTTGCCCTCTGCATCCGACCAGTCCTTGTTCAGCTTGTTTGCATTGGCTGCTTCAGGGTATGGCATCGTCAGTCCATCCGCTTTCAGAGCCTGTGCTGATGGTAAAGAGGCCAGGATTACAACGTCTGCCACCGGATTGGATTTCTCAGCTTCCATACGAGCCAGAATTTTGCCTGTCGTTCCCTGGAACATCTCAACTTCGATCCCTGTTTTGTCTGTAAATCCGCTCACGATGTTATCGGCCAGCTTCTGTGGGCCAGCACTGTACAGTACCAACTTGCCGCCAGCCGGTTTCGTTGTTTCTGCCGCTGCTGCTGTGTTTCCTTCACTTGCGGGTTGCGCCGCATTTCCTGTGGCCGAGTTCCCTGTACTACATCCGAACAAACTGATACTCATAACCGCCGTTAATAACAGCATTGCGCTCTTTTTTCGTGTTTTCATCCCCAACATATTCATCCATCTCCCCTGGTTTCTTATAAAATGTGTAATCCTGCTTCCAACTGTGCTCGTTCAACAATTTAATATGCCACTGCGATTGCTTCGTTCTGTTTCATACTTGGGTGGTCATAACCATCCATGCGGCATATCCGCTCGGGAGCAACATAGAGCTGAACTCTCTCCCCTACGCGTACTCTTTGGTTCATATAGGCTGTCCATACGCCCAGCCCTTCCATCTGCATCTGCACCCGCACTTCGTAGCGTTCACCTACATAGCTGACGCTGAGTACAGTTCCCGGATAACACAGATCATCATGACCTGTTTTGTTCCAGGTGACATGCTCTGGTCGCACCATCGATTGATTAGGCGTGAGCCAGTTGGACTTTCCGATAAACGAAGCAACATACGGATCACTTGGTGCCGAGTAGATCGTTTCCGGGCTTCCCTTTTGCAATATCCGTCCCTTCTGCATCACCACAATCTCATCCGACATCGACATCGCTTCAATCTGATCATGTGTGACGTACAGCGCAGTCAATCCCATGTCCCGAACCAGTGACATCATCTCAATACGCATCTCTTCCCGAAGTACAGCATCCAGTGCACTTAGTGGCTCATCGAACAGGATCACACCAGGTCTGACCGCTACGGCTCTGGCAAAAGCAACCCGTTGCTGCTGTCCACCAGACAGCTGATGAGGATATCGATCTTCCATGCCTTGCAGGCGAACCATGCCAAGTGCTTCGTTCACCTTTTGCCGCAGATCAGATTTCTGTTTTCCGGCCTTCAGGCCAAACGCTACATTTTCGTATACGGTCATATGCGGCCATAATGCAAAATCCTGAAACACCATGCCCAGATTACGCTTGTGTGTTGGTATATCAATCCGCTTCGCCGCAGAGTAGATACACTGACCATCTGCACGAATCTCCCCCGCGTCCGGCTGTTCCAGCCCGGCCAACATGCGGAGCAGTGTTGTTTTGCCACAGCCTGATGGGCCGAGCAGTGTCGTGAACTTTCCATGTTCAAGCGTTAGATCTGTTGGCAGCAGTGCGGGTGTTTGATTAAATGATTTTTGAATTCCCGTCATCTCTAATTTCATAAGCATCCCTGCCTGTCTTCTGTTACTTGATCTCTTTTGTTACTTAATCTCTTGCACTGTTCTCAGTCTAACGTCCGCTTTCGCGAGTTGTATGTCTTGTATGTAAAATTGGAATTAACTTTTTAGATGAATTCTGTTGATGTTCATAGATTAAATCTATAGTAGGTGAACTAAATTAATTTTCATGTTTTCGCTTCGATTACAGCACCATCTTCCGATCGCTGTTATCCCCAGATTTCATATACTCCCTTTTTAAAGGGAGAAATCCGGGGATAAAGGCGAACGCTTCGCTTCTTCAGATTGGTTCTGTACTCTCCGTCTTTATGAAAAACATTAGATCATCTTATATATTGGGGTTAGTAGAAGTGAGAGGAGTGTTGAGACATTGAATCTGATCAAACTGCAAATTGTTGAGCTGATCGACAAGCATCATCACATGACAAGCGTAGCCGAGTTACTGGGGATCAAACAACCAACCGTTACATTTCATATGAAGTCATTGGAGGAAGAGATGGGCGTGCGATTATTCGAATCACGCAGTGGCAAGACCTTTCTAACTGAGGCCGGACAAGCCCTGCTCCACTATTCCGTCAAAATCAATGCTCTAACCCAAGAGGCAAGGCGGGTAGTGAAAGAATATGACAGTCTCTATCGGGGCACCCTGCACATTGGGGCAAGCTATGTACCGGCTACATATCTGTTGCCCAGCATACTCAACACCTTTTCTCAGGAGTTCCCGGGCATTCGTATCGTCCTATCCGTCAAACCATCACCTGTTATTCGCGAGATGTTAATTCGGCATCAGATTGATCTGGGGGTGATCTCTTCCGAGCCATTTGTTGGACCCGCCCTGCAAGCTGAGACGCTGTGTGAAGACGACTTAGTATTGATCTGTTCTCCACAACATGGGTTGGCCCAGAAGGATGCATTAACACCTGATCATATCGCGCAGATTCCTTTTGCCTTACATGGCAATGAATCCAGTACTCGACGGTTAACCAATCAATGGCTTGCGCAACATGACATTCGTTTGAGGAGTACCGTGGAGATGGATTCCCTGGAAGCGATCAAACAGCTCGTGTTAATCGGGGGGCATGTCTCATTCATGTCTCGGATGGCGGTACAGTGGGAGGAACAGCACGGGCTCATTCAAGTTCTTCCCATTCCCGGAGAGCAAGCGCCGCGCCATATCTCTACGGTACATAACAAGGACCGCCACCCTTCCGTTCAGGTAAACCGCTTCAAAGAAGTGCTTCGAAAGGTGAGTCACGGCTCCCCCATTTTCCATGGCAGATTGCCCTGATCCGCTATAAACTATCGTTTACCATTCATCAAATCTATGCAGGATTAACGCAATGTGCGCTCCCCTTTAATCGCTTTCATATATTCGGGCGATAAAGTGAGTCTGTACGTTAATCCAGATTAGGAGAGTGATTGGTTTTGAAAAAGTGGAAAAAGGTAACCGCCTCATTGATGCTGAGCATCGTAACATTGGGAAGTGGAATGACATTTCTGGGAGCACCCCAGGCTTCAGCTGCTGCCAATGCCGTTCCTGCTTATGAAGTAAAGTTTCCGGCCAAGCCGGAACTTGTATTGAATATAGATGGGACACCACGCAGTGAAGTGATTCAGACACTCGGCCTGAGTTCCACGCCAAGAAACATTAACGTAGAGTACTTCGACACCAATGCTCTCGGATTGGATCAACAAGGATGGAACGTTCGTTTTCGCAAAAAGGATGACAAAAATAACTACGAATTGACTTATAAAAAACGCTACCCTGTAATCAATGGCGACATCAACGCAGCGCTGACCCTGGCTAACCAAGAAGGATTCGACATATCAGATGATAACTACGAGGCTGAGATTGATTGGGGATACGGCAAACAGACACTGAGCTTCTCCAACACCAAAAAAGTCGATACCAAAGCGACAGGTGTTCAACTTCCTTCCCAGCAAGATGCCCTGAACATGTTACTGGACAAGCTTCCGGGCAAATTGAAGAACTGGTCTGCTTCCAACTGGGGTAAACAACAACTGACTCAATCCCGTGCATATGGCCCAATCACATTCCAACGTTATGAAGGTACATGGAATGGTCAAGAGCTTACACTCGAAGTATGGCCAATCCGTGACGCAGCAGGTACAGGTATTGAGAATATCGTAGAGGTTTCTTTCAAAACCGATGATACTGTAGCCGTATCCGGTCTGCGTACTCAACTGCTGCAATTGCTGGAGAACAAAAACTGGCTGATTCCGGCCGATGGCTTGAAGACACAGACTATTTTGGAAAGATACTAATCGCTGGCTCTAATTAAAAAGACAAGTTCCTCTTCCTGCGGATATCGTAGGAGAGGGACTTGTCTTTTTTTGTGTAGAGAACGAATTAAAATCAGTTAATTAAGTAATTCTACGTTTATCAACAGTTAAGATTTTTGCTTATCTATTTCATCTGTTCATCTCGAGTTGACTACTCACATTAAACTCTGGTTTTCTGAAAATCACCTCTTCTTATAGGTGAAAACAAAAAAGCCCTTGCTATAAGCAAAGGCTCTTCTATATGTTACTAGGAAGCGGGTGATGGGAATCGAACCCACGCTATTAGCTTGGAAGGCTAAAGTTCTACCATTGAACTACACCCGCAAATAAAAAAAAATCGGGATGACACGATTTGAACATGCGACCCCCTGGTCCCAAACCAGGTGCTCTACCAAGCTGAGCTACATCCCGATACTTATGAGAATAATGGCGCGCCCTGAGAGATTCGAACTCCCGGCCTTTTGATTCGTAGTCAAACGCTCTATCCAGCTGAGCTAAGGGCGCAAATATTGGAGCGGAAGACGGGAATCGAACCCGCGACCCTCGCCTTGGCAAGGCGATGCTCTACCGCTGAGCCACTTCCGCAAAACATATGGTGCGGTCGAGAGGACTCGAACCTCCACGGGGGGTTAGCCCACACGGACCTGAACCGTGCGCGTCTGCCAATTCCGCCACGACCGCAAAATATAATGGTGAGTCATGAAGGGCTCGAACCTTCGACACCCTGATTAAAAGTCAGGTGCTCTACCAACTGAGCTAATGACTCGTAATGAAATGGCTGGGGATATAGGATTTGAACCTATGCATGACGGAGTCAAAGTCCGTTGCCTTACCGCTTGGCTAATCCCCATTAAAAAATCATGGGGCGATCGAGGGGAATTGAACCCCCGAATGCCGGATCCACAAACCGGTGCGTTAACCACTTCGCCACGACCGCCATAGAGTAAGCCATTCATCCACTAAGAGAATCTTAGTATTACCAATTTAACTTGTAATATACATTCTATCACAAATTCATATGTAAATACTAAAAATGGTGCCGGCGAGAGGACTTGAACCCCCAACCTACTGATTACAAGTCAGTTGCTCTACCAGTTGAGCTACACCGGCACGGTGTATATTTTATTAAAAATGGCGGAACCGACGGGATTCGAACCCGCGATCTCCTGCGTGACAGGCAGGCATGTTAGGCCAACTACACCACGGTTCCATAGTACTTTCTCAAGGAAAGTATAATTGCGGGGGCAGGATTTGAACCTGCGGCCTTCGGGTTATGAGCCCGACGAGCTACCGGGCTGCTCCACCCCGCGTCGTTATAAAGTTATATGGTGGAGGCTGAGGGGATCGAACCCCCGACCCTCTGCTTGTAAGGCAGATGCTCTCCCAGCTGAGCTAAGCCTCCATAATATGACCCGTAGGGGATTCGAACCCCTGTTACCTCCGTGAAAGGGAGGTGTCTTAACCCCTTGACCAACGGGCCTTGCTAAAAAATTATCTGGCGGAGAGAGAGGGATTCGAACCCTCGAGACGCTTGTGACGCCTACACGATTTCCAATCGTGCTCCTTCGGCCAGCTCGGACACCTCTCCATATGGCTCCCCGAACAGGGCTCGAACCTGTGACAACTCGATTAACAGTCGAGTGCTCTACCAACTGAGCTATCAGGGAATGGTGGAGCCAAGCGGGATCGAACCGCTGACCTCCTGCTTGCAAGGCAGGCGCTCTCCCAGCTGAGCTATGGCCCCATACTCTGGTATATTTCTTGTTGTGGTCTTGCTATGGGCCCTGGTGGACTCGAACCACCGGCCTCACCCTTATCAGAGGTGCGCTCTAACCAACTGAGCTAAGGGCCCTTATCAATTTTCGAAAAAAAATACCCCAGTGGGGTTTCGCTTGGCGGCGTCCTACTCTCCCAGGACCCTGCGGTCCAAGTACCATCGGCGCTAGAGGGCTTAACGGTCGTGTTCGGGATGGGTACGTGTGGAACCCCTCCGCCATCGCCACCAAACGCATAGCTGTGCTTACATTTCAGAGATCGTTCTCTGAAAACTAGATTCGAAACGAAACATGCGAATTATCACTTGCTAATTGGATAAGCCCTCGACCGATTAGTACTGGTCAGCTCCATGCATTGCTGCACTTCCACCCCCAGCCTATCTACCTCGTCGTCTTCAAGGGGTCTTACATACTGGGAAATCTCATCTTGAGGGGGGCTTCACGCTTAGATGCTTTCAGCGTTTATCCCGTCCGTACATAGCTACCCAGCGGTGCTCCTGGCGGAACAACTGGTACACCAGCGGTACGTCCATCCCGGTCCTCTCGTACTAAGGACAGCTCCTCTCAAATTTCCTACGCCCACGACAGATAGGGACCGAACTGTCTCACGACGTTCTGAACCCAGCTCGCGTACCGCTTTAATGGGCGAACAGCCCAACCCTTGGGACCTACTTCAGCCCCAGGATGCGATGAGCCGACATCGAGGTGCCAAACCTCCCCGTCGATGTGGACTCTTGGGGGAGATAAGCCTGTTATCCCCAGGGTAGCTTTTATCCGTTGAGCGATGGCCCTTCCATGCGGTACCACCGGATCACTAAGCCCGACTTTCGTCCCTGCTCGACTTGTAGGTCTCGCAGTCAAGCTCCCTTATGCCTTTGCACTCTTCGAATGATTTCCAACCATTCTGAGGGAACCTTTGGGCGCCTCCGTTACTCTTTAGGAGGCGACCGCCCCAGTCAAACTGCCCACCTGACACTGTCCCCGCACCGGATTACGGTACCAGGTTAGAACCTAGATACGATCAGGGTGGTATCCCAACGTTGCCTCCACACAAGCTGGCGCTCATGCTTCAAAGGCTCCCACCTATCCTGTACAGATCGTACCCAAATTCAATATCAAGCTGCAGTAAAGCTCCATGGGGTCTTTCCGTCTTGTCGCGGGTAACCTGCATCTTCACAGGTATTAAAATTTCACCGGATCTCTCGTTGAGACAGCGCCCAAGTCGTTACGCCATTCGTGCGGGTCAGAATTTACCTGACAAGGAATTTCGCTACCTTAGGACCGTTATAGTTACGGCCGCCGTTTACTGGGGCTTCGGTTCACAGCTTCGGGATTACTCCCTAACCACTCCCCTTAACCTTCCAGCACCGGGCAGGCGTCAGCCCGTATACTTCGCCTTACGGCTTCGCACAGACCTGTGTTTTTGCTAAACAGTCGCTTGGGCCTTTTCACTGCGGCCCCCTCGTGCTATTCACACTACCGGGGCACCCCTTCTCCCGAAGTTACGGGGTCATTTTGCCGAGTTCCTTAACGAGAGTTCTTCCGCGCGCCTTAGAATACTCTTCTCGCCTACCTGTGTCGGTTTGCGGTACGGGCACCTTCACCTGGCTAGAGGCTTTTCTTGGCAGTGTGAGATCATGACCTTCGCTACTATAATTTTCGCTCCCCATCACAGCTCAGCCTTACAATGTGCGGATTTGCCTACACATCAGCCTTACTGCTTAGACGGACATCCATCAGTCCGCGTCACTACCCTACTGCGTCCCCCCATTGCTCATAACGGCTTACGGTGGTACAGGAATTTCGACCTGTTGTCCTTCGACTACGCCTTTCGGCCTCGCCTTAGGTCCCGACTTACCCTGAGCGGACGAGCCTTCCTCAGGAACCCTTAGGCTTTCGGCGGATCAGATTCTCACTGATCTTTTCGTTACTCATACCGGCATTCTCACTTGTATAATGTCCAGCGCTCCTTACGGTACACCTTCAACCCTTATACAACGCTCCCCTACCCCTGATGCAAAGCATCAAGCCATAGCTTCGGTGGTGTGTTTAGCCCCGTTACATTTTCGGCGCAGAGTCACTCGACCAGTGAGCTATTACGCACTCTTTCAATGGTGGCTGCTTCTAAGCCAACATCCTGGTTGTCTGTGCAACTCCACATCCTTTCCCACTTAACACACACTTGGGGACCTTAGCTGATGGTCTGGGCTGTTTCCCTTTTGACAATGGATCTTAGCACTCACTGTCTGACTCCCGGAAGTAAGTCTATGGCATTCGGAGTTTGACTGAGCTTGGTAACCCTTGCGGGCCCCGCACCCAATCAGTGCTCTACCTCCACGACTCTGTTTTCCGAGGCTAGCCCTAAAGCTATTTCGGGGAGAACCAGCTATCTCCGAGTTCGATTGGAATTTCTCCGCTACCCCCACCTCATCCCCGCATTTTTCAACATGCGTGGGTTCGGGCCTCCAGTGCGTGTTACCGCACCTTCACCCTGGACAGGGGTAGATCACCCGGTTTCGGGTCTACGTCCACGTACTATGTCGCCCTATTCAGACTCGCTTTCGCTGCGGCTCCGGCTCTTCACCTTAACCTTGCACGGGAACGTAACTCGCCGGTTCATTCTACAAAAGGCACGCCATCACCCCTAAAACGGGCTCTGACTTTTTGTAAGCACACGGTTTCAGGTTCTATTTCACTCCCCTTCCGGGGTGCTTTTCACCTTTCCCTCACGGTACTGCTTCACTATCGGTCGCTAGGAAGTATTTAGCCTTGGCAGATGGTCCTGCCGGATTCATACGGGGTTTCACGTGCCCCGCACTACTCGGGATCCGTCTCGGAGGGAACAGACTTTCAACTACAGGGCTTTTACCTTCTTTGGCGGGCCTTTCCAGACCTCTTCGCTTAACCGGTTCCTTTGTAACTCCATGTGAGACGTCCCACAACCCCAAAGAGCAAGCTCTCTGGTTTGGGCTTCTCCGCGTTCGCTCGCCGCTACTGACGGAATCACTATTGTTTTCTCTTCCTCAGGGTACTTAGATGTTTCAGTTCCCCTGGTATGCCTCTGCATAACCTATGTATTCAGTTATGAGTAACTGGAAATTACCCCAGCTGGGTTTCCCCATTCGGACACCCCCGGATCAAAGCTTGCTTACAGCTCCCCGAGGCAGTTTCGTTGTTCGCCACGTCCTTCATCGGCTCCTAGCGCCTAGGCATCCTCCGTGTGCTCTTAGTAGCTTAACCATTTTGTTCCGGTTTCGGTCGCTCGCTTCCCTTGTTTTGCTTGCGCAAAGCCAAAAGTCGCTCTCACCCGATACCATCACAAAAGCAATTTGACTACCGTTTTTATTGAAACTTGTTTAACACAAGTTCAGCTAAAAAGGAATGTTCTAATTCGCGTTTGTTTCGTTTCGATATCTAGTTTTCAAAGAACAAGCTCCATGCAAAAGCAAGCTGTTTTGAGAGTTTGAGCTCTCAAAACTGAGCAACGAGTGAGTTGCTTGTGCTCTTCATTTCATCCACACCGAAGTGATGGACCAAAATGAATCGCTGTCGCAGGTTCTAAGAACCTGCTTATTTGAATGTTTCCACTCGGGAAACGATTCTCCATAGAAAGGAGGTGATCCAGCCGCACCTTCCGATACGGCTACCTTGTTACGACTTCACCCCAATCATCTATCCCACCTTCGGCGGCTGGCTCCTTGCGGTTACCCCACCGACTTCGGGTGTTATAAACTCTCGTGGTGTGACGGGCGGTGTGTACAAGACCCGGGAACGTATTCACCGCGGCATGCTGATCCGCGATTACTAGCAATTCCGACTTCATGCAGGCGAGTTGCAGCCTGCAATCCGAACTGAGACCGGCTTTGTTGGGATTGGCTCCATCTCGCGATTTCGCAGCCCGTTGTACCGGCCATTGTAGTACGTGTGTAGCCCAGGTCATAAGGGGCATGATGATTTGACGTCATCCCCACCTTCCTCCGGTTTGTCACCGGCAGTCTATCTAGAGTGCCCACCCGAAGTGCTGGCAACTAAATATAAGGGTTGCGCTCGTTGCGGGACTTAACCCAACATCTCACGACACGAGCTGACGACAACCATGCACCACCTGTCTCCTCTGTCCCGAAGGAAAGATACATCTCTGTACCGGTCAGAGGGATGTCAAGACCTGGTAAGGTTCTTCGCGTTGCTTCGAATTAAACCACATACTCCACTGCTTGTGCGGGTCCCCGTCAATTCCTTTGAGTTTCAGTCTTGCGACCGTACTCCCCAGGCGGAGTGCTTAATGTGTTAACTTCGGCACCAAGGGTATCGAAACCCCTAACACCTAGCACTCATCGTTTACGGCGTGGACTACCAGGGTATCTAATCCTGTTTGCTCCCCACGCTTTCGCGCCTCAGCGTCAGTTACAGCCCAGAGAGTCGCCTTCGCCACTGGTGTTCCTCCACATATCTACGCATTTCACCGCTACACGTGGAATTCCACTCTCCTCTTCTGCACTCAAGTCACCCAGTTTCCAGTGCGATCCGGGGTTGAGCCCCGGGATTAAACACCAGACTTAAATGACCGCCTGCGCGCGCTTTACGCCCAATAATTCCGGACAACGCTTGCCCCCTACGTATTACCGCGGCTGCTGGCACGTAGTTAGCCGGGGCTTTCTTCTCAGGTACCGTCACCTTGAGAGCAGTTACTCTCCCAAGCGTTCTTCCCTGGCAACAGAGCTTTACGATCCGAAAACCTTCATCACTCACGCGGCATTGCTCCGTCAGGCTTTCGCCCATTGCGGAAGATTCCCTACTGCTGCCTCCCGTAGGAGTCTGGGCCGTGTCTCAGTCCCAGTGTGGCCGATCACCCTCTCAGGTCGGCTACGCATCGTCGCCTTGGTGAGCCGTTACCTCACCAACTAGCTAATGCGCCGCAGGCCCATCCCCAAGTGACAGATTGCTCCGTCTTTCCAGTTTCCTTCAGGCGAAGAAAACAATTATTCGGTATTAGCTACCGTTTCCGGTAGTTGTCCCAAACTTGAGGGCAGGTTGCCTACGTGTTACTCACCCGTCCGCCGCTAACCATCAGAGAAGCAAGCTTCTCTTCAAGTCCGCTCGACTTGCATGTATTAGGCATGCCGCCAGCGTTCGTCCTGAGCCAGGATCAAACTCTCCAATAAAGTATTGAAAAGAGCGATAAGCTCATTTTGAATCTGACGAGATTAAAAATCTCATTTGTGCTCCAGTCGATCCAAGCCAAGGCTTGTTTCAAACTTTCGCGTTCATTCTGCAAGCAGAATGTTTACTCACTCGTTGTTCAGTTTTCAAAGATCAAACTTGTTTCGTTACCGAATGTCGTTCTCTTCAGCAACTCTTATATAATATCATGTCCGCACCAACTTTGCAAGCTCTTTTTTTAAGTTTCTTTCGAAGCTCATTTCAACCGCTTGCCGCACCGTGTAAACCGTGTTTTCTTGGCCGGAATTAGAATATATCATGTACAGATTTCAATTGCAAGTCTTTTTTCATAAAATGATAATCAACCCACATCATCAGCACAATATGTAATGTGACGCTCCTGTACATACAAATAACTCTCAGCATCCTTATTACGGTGCTTCTAATATACATATCCATTAAACATAACCAGGGCAGCCATTTCCACTGCGATTGCAGTGAACATTTTCTTGTGACTAGCCCTAGTTTTCGGAGATCTCAGTTTTCTTTCCTTCTATAATAAATAAGAAAGTCTATTCCTTTGGTACAGCTTACACATTCCGTTTCACTTCTCAGTGCTTACAATATGCGCTTACCAAGTAACGAAGCAATCAGTTCCACGCCAAGTCGTGCCGTATGTCTATTTTGATCAAACAACGGATTCACCTCAACCAGTTCCATCGACGTAACTTGATTTGTGGAAGCAAGTATCTCCAATGCATAATGTGCCTCTCGGTAATTCAGACCACCCGGTACTGGGGTGCCCACACCCGGAGCTTCCCGTGGATCCAGACAATCCATGTCGAAGCTGACATGAATACCATCTGTCCCTTTATCCGCTGTAGCTATTGCTTCCTCAATAACTTGCTTTATTCCCATACGGTCAATATCATGCATCGTAAATGCTCGGATACCCAGTCCCTTAATCTGCTCTTTCTCATACTCATCCAAATCACGCAGACCAATATAGACTAAGTTGGACGGATCAATAAACGCGCCTGCTCCAGCAATGTGCGATAGATTGAATGCAGTATGCCCCAAGGATGCAGCCACACTCATGCCATGCATATTACCAGACAAGCTCCGTTCTTCCGTATTCAAGTCTGCATGCGCATCAAACCAGATCACACCCAAATTCGAATAGTGCGCTGTTAGCCCGGCAATAGTACCAATCGCTACACTATGATCTCCCCCAAGCACAAGTGGGAAAGCCCCCTCCTCTACTGCACCTGATACTTCACTACACACCTTCTCACTGACCTGACGTACCTCATTTAAGTGTTTTACACGATTTCGCTCAATAGGAGCAACAGGTTCAGAAGGACAATCTACCCGCACTTCTTTGGAAAGCACTAGCCCAAGACTCGCAATCTCCCGCTTAAGCCCAGCTGTAATCAATTCATCAGGCCCCAACTCTGCTCCACCTCTTGCTCCACCGAGTCCAAAAGGAACTTTAATGATAGCAATATCACGTCGCACAGATGTTTGACTTGTATCAATAGGAGTATCTTTTATTTCACCATGTACATCATCATCATTTTTCATGTAGGTCAGCTCCCTCATTGTTGATCAATACCTGCTCAATTCTCTCCAGTGCCCAGTCAATCTCAGACTCTTTAATCGTCAATGGTGGAGCAAATCGAATGGTTGTCTCATGGGTTTCTTTACACAGCAGTCCAGTAGACATCAAACGCTCACAATAGGGACGGGCTGATTCATACAGTTCAACACCAATAAATAAACCTTTCCCCCGAATATCCCGTATGGCTGAACTGTGGATACCTCGAAGTCTTTTCATAAAATAGTTCCCCAGACGCTCCGATCGCTCGGCAAGCTTCTCATCTTCAAGAACTTTCAGAGCTGCTATAGCCACGGCGCAAGCGAGTGGGTTACCCCCAAACGTAGAACCATGAGACCCCGGCTCAAACAAATCAAGTATCTCCGAATCAGCAGCGATAGCCGAGATGGGCATGACTCCTCCCCCCAACGCTTTGCCCATAATCCAGATGTCTGGTTCAACACCTTCCCAGTCGGAGGCAAAACGGCGACCCGTTCTTCCAAATCCGGTCTGGATCTCATCAGATACAGTCAACACCTGCTGGCTCTTACACAGAGCAAAAGCTTCAGCCAAATATCCATCAGGCGGGATAACGATTCCAGCTTCGCCCTGAATAGGCTCTACAAGAAAACCAGCCGTATTTGGCGTAATGGCCTTTTTCAGCGCTTCTATATCTCCATAGGGAATAATCCGGAATCCAGGTGTGAACGGTCCAAAATCTTTTTTATACTCCGCTGAAGAAGAAAAGGACGTAACCGTCAGAGTTCTTCCATGAAAGTTACCAGAGCATACGATAATCTCGGCTTGATTCTCCGGTACACCTTTGCAACGATAAGCCCATCTACGTACCGCCTTCACCGCAGTCTCCACCGCTTCCGCTCCTGTATTCATGGCGAGAATCTTCGATTTCCCCGTGAATTGTGAGAGTTTCTGATAAAAAAGAGAAGCGGAGCTGCTGTGGAATGCCCGTGATGTCAGCGTAACCTGATCTGCCTGATCCTTGAGCGCCTGTATGATCACAGGATGTCTATGACCATGATTCAATGCAGAGTATGCACTTAACATATCCATATAACGGCGGCCTTCGGGGTCTTCCACCCATACCCCTTCCGCCTGTTCAATAACAATAGGGAGCGGATGATAATTAGGTGCAGCATAACGCTCCGACCAATCCATTAACATTTTGGAATCTGACATACACACCCAACACCTTTCCAAAATATTGTATACAAAATACAATAACAATGTATGCGATGCCATCGCCATTTACGACTACATCTCTCTTTTTCCACTCCAGCCTACTCCAAGCCTTTCTCGAATCCAATCCTATATCAATAGTTAGCGAGAAATAGACAGTCTACGTTCCAACCAAGAGAGTAAATTAGCCAGTGTAAATGTGATTATAAAATAGAGGCCGGCGGCAACAAGCAGCGGAGCAAGCGGCTGGAACGTAACACCCTGAATCGTTCTGGCCGTGTATATAATCTCGGCTATGCCGATCATGGAGACAAGCGAAGAATCTTTAATGATAATAATGAATTCATTACCGATGGCTGGAAGCATGTTACGAAAAGCCTGCGGCAGTATAATATAACGAAGTGTCATACCATTTGTCATACCGAGGGAGCGCGAAGCTTCGGTCTGTCCTTTATCAATCGCTTGAATCCCGGCCCTGAACACCTCCGCCATATAAGCCGAGCTATTCATCGTCAGAGCTACCACCCCCGACATAAATGCCGGTAAGTTCACACCTATAACCGTCAGACCATAATGAATAATAAGAATCTGTACGAGCATTGGTGTTCCTCGAATGAGTTCAATATACGCCGATGCCACCAATTTAATTGGCCATATTCGGGATAATCGCATTAATGCCATGATCACACCAAGTAACGTCCCAAACAGAACACCGAAGAAGGAAAGCTCAAGCGTGACCCACGCACTTCGTGCATAATCCTGCCAATGTTCTAATAGAAAGGAAAAATCTAAATTCACGGCATATCCCTCACTCGTCCGGTTTATTCACCGAGCATCTCATTCGCTTCAACGACGAACCGTTCAATATCTCCGTTTGTTTTGAGCTTTTCCAATGTAGTGTTGATCTGATCCAGCAACTTCTGATTACCTTTCTTCACCGCGATGGCCGAACCACCCTCGTCTTCAGCCTGTTCAATCTTCACACCTGCAACAACAAGCCCCTCTTGGTTTTTCACATACTGTTCAGCCACCGGCTTCTCCAGGATGAGTGCGTCTACACGCCCCGTCTGCAGCTCCAGAATCAGTTCAGGTATTTTGGCCAGAGAAGTGAGCTTTGCCCCCTCTATTTCCTGAGCAATCCCTTCCTGAATGGAACTCTTTTGCACGCCAACCTGCTTGCCTGATAGATCACCTATGGACTTTACTGCGGTATCTCCCCCTCCTCTAACAAGTACAGCCTGCTCTGCATAATAGTAGATATCCGTAAAATCAACATTCTTCTTTCGTTCTTCGGTAGGGGTTAAGCCTGATATTACAAAATCAACCTTATCTGTACCGAGAGCCATAAGAAGGCCATCAAAGTCCATGTCCTCAATCTTCAGCTCGGCTCCCAGATCAGCCGCAATGGCTTTGGCAATCTCGATGTCAAAACCTACAATAATATCTTTACCATCGATTTTCTTATGAAATTCATAGGGTGCATAGTCCGCACTGGTTCCAAGTACAATTACTTCCTTTTCCGCAGAGCTACTGCCCGAAGACGAAGTAGCGTCTGATCCGGTTCCTGTCGTTTTTTCCTGCCCACATGCGGACATGAATACAACCACTAACAGCAGAATCATTGGCAACAATACTTTTCTCACACAGCATACCCCTATTCTTTTTTGGACTTAGTAGCTTAATGATAAATTTGTATACAATATACATAAGACAATATATGGACTTATATGTAAGTAATACTAACAAATAAATCGGTTTATCACAATCATTATTTAAACATTTATACGCTTTAATTCCATAAAATGTGCTATATATGACACGGCATTTACATCGGCTGAAACATGAAGTTTGCTTGCCCAACTTCCCCCTCGGTGTTAAGATGATAAAAACTTGAAACTCCTGAACGGCGCGTACAGCACAGCCTCACACCCATCTATTTATTCACTATACATAGAAAGGAGGATTCGGTATGGAGGTACCCAAATACCGGTCCTTGAAAGATCACGTATACGATTACATTGCCCAGAAGATTCAAGACGGGACGTTACTTCCCAACCAGAAGATCAACGAGGCCGAGATATGCAAAAAGCTGGACATCAGTCGCACACCTACTCGGGAAGCCCTTTTCCAGCTGGCTTCAGACAATCTGCTGCAATACATCCCACGCAGGGGATTTATTGTCACTCCTTTTGATGCAGGCAAAAAACTGGAGTTTTCCCAAGCAATCGGTGTGCTGGAGGCACTTGCTGCCACACTTGCAGCAGACCATCTCAGACCATCTGAACTTTTGGAGATGGAGACTCTGGTTGTTCGAATGGACGAGGATATCAGCCAGCTTGATCTTGCTGCCTACAACAAAAACCAGTATCAGTTCCATAATCTGTACATTCAGCGATGTGGTAACGCTACAGTCATTGAGATGTTAAATACATTGAAAAACAGTTTCATCCGCCAGTCGTATGTTAGTGATAATAAACCAAAGCTATCTGAGGTACTGTTGGAAGTTAATGAAGAGCACCGACAAATTTTAAGTGCTTTTCGAGCCAAAGATAAGAACCAACTGGAAGCCCTACTCAAACACCATTGGCGGATTATCGACAACGATATGCTGTAGTACGTGCTGTCGAAACAAACCAAAGGCAACCCACACGATTGTGTGAGTTGTCTTTTTCCTATTTTTCGTTTTTGACCTCCAACGGTGCTTTAGCCGCAAAAACAGCATATCCCAACTTATTGCCGTATTTCGCGAGCAAACGATCATTGGTTTGACTCATTCGCTGCATACGTTCATCCTCAAACCAATTCATATCGATCTCGCGATGCGGATCATGATCAACGCCCCATTTTCCCATGGATCGCGAATGTTCTTTGACTTCAACCTTGGTGAAACCACACTGTTTGAGGCGTTTTCTCCATGCTGTGGCCGTTACCAGGGTTCGTATACCGTAAAATTGCTTTAACCTGCGACACATCAATTCGGTCTTCTGGCCTGATAAAACCATCTCCCGATCCACCAAAAGTCCACCGGGCTTCAACACTCTTCTATACTCAGCAAATGCACTCCGCCATGGGGTAAAGATCGTAACCGACTCCACGAATACCATATCAAAATGATCTTCCGGGAAAGGTAACGATGCTACATCAGCCTGAACAAAACGAACATCCACCCGCTCTCGTCTTGCTCGCCGAACGGCCTTATCCAGCATCTGACGATTAAGATCAATCGCTGTTACTTGATAACCCCTTTTAGCCAAATAACACGCAGTCCTCCCAGTGCCACATCCAATCTCAAGGATATGACTATCCACAGGCAGAGATAAACTCTCCAGCAACTTCAGCGTTGCCAAAAATCCTCCGGGATGGGCACTCCCCTCCCCTAACCGAGCCAGCATGTCATGATAATCCATGCAACATCCCCTCCTCACTCCTCCCAGTGTATGGAATAGACTCAAAAACGGCTCCTCCCTATTCGATTTACCGGGTACTCGTCCATACCAAATCCTCTTTTATTTACTATGATATACAAACCGTTGAATTCAAGCGGCAACCGCATCTAATGAGGAGGATATGCATGTACAGAATTAATCGGGTATGTGAGGAAACGGTTTCTCCGCACGTTGGACGTTCCGTTTGTCTTGTTATGAAAGACGGTAAGCATATGTATGGTACGCTTAGCCAATGTCGTGATGGCAAAGTATATTTGAACGGATGTTTCGAAGGACCACGGCTATGTTCAGTCAAATCCAAACAACAGCTGGTAAAAGGCAGCAAGAAAAACGCTGTTGCATCAAAGAAAGTTAAATCTTCGGCCTATGGTCCATATGGTTACGGAGGATACGGTGGGGGTTACGGCTATGGAGCGGGAATCGATCTGGCTCTGGTAGCAACATTGTTTCTGCTGCCATTCCTGTTCATCTAAATTCCAATCTGATCGTGGTAAAATTGTAGTCATAACAAAGACCCTTTTTGCTTATAGCGAAAAGGGTCTTTATCTTTTTCATACAATTCACGTCAATTACACTATATTTTCTGTTAAAAAATGATACAAAAAAAGGCATTCGCCAAAACGAATGCCGGGAACTTCATATTTAATACCCTTACCTTCGCACAGGGTGTCTATTTAATCTTAAAAAAAAACACCTCGTTAGAGGCGGGTAAGCTATGTTAAATCCGATTTCCTTTAGGCATCGTTTTCAGATTACTATTCGAATTCTCAAGCAATGGTAGCATCCTAGTCGTGCTGACCATCTCAGAAGCACATATCGGACAAGTAGGTACGTTATCAAACGCAAAATTGTCCCGCATCCATCCTTTGCACGTATCACTCGTACATTCCCAGATTGCCGCATCAGCTTGTGGAATCTCTTCCAACGGTTTTTTGCGATTATACATGACTTCTACCCCCTTTGTTATGGAAAAACATCTAACCGACGTTATTTCACAGAAGCCTACACTTAGCGGAAGTTTCACGTCCCACCGGACTCCTACCTCGACAACTAATGGGTCGACTTTTTATATAACTGATCAAAAAAAAGAAGCTGCCTTTACCATTATAACATGTTAAAGGCAGCTATGCTTTAATTACAGTTTTACAACTTCTTCTGCTTGAGGACCACGGTTTCCTTGTACAATTTTAAATTGCACGCGTTGACCTTCGTCCAGCGTTTTGAAGCCTTCGCCTGTAATAGCGCTGAAGTGTACGAATACATCTTCTCCGCCTTCAACTTCGATGAAACCGAAGCCTTTATCAGCGTTGAACCATTTTACTGTTCCGTTTTGCATGTGAATTACACCTCCAAATAAAGATTAACATGTTCCTTTGTTCTTTGCAGCAAGCAAATAAAAATTCACACATTGAAAAAGGTACCAGTCATAAACCTATAAGTGATCGCCCTTTACAATATATGAATTAGGTTTTCCACTCTCTACAACTTGTTTTTATTATAACTCCAATTCAGCCAAAAAGCAAATCTTTGTATTTTCTTTTCAAACAGCTTTGGAAATACATGTTATTAACACGTGTGGGGCCAGGGTTTATCACGCTTATGTGCCTGGTCACTTGTGTACGGTCTTATGAAAGGATATGCAGATCTAATCCATCTTATACATTTTTTATATAATATTCTGACATGCATATCCAACACAACCAATGAATCATCTTAACCCAGTATAACACACTATGTCCATGCCCACATAAATGCATCCCTATCCCAGGCGATCTGCCCACGATGAAGCTTACGGAAAGCTTTCTTCACTTCTTTGGACAATGATGTATTGCCGTTCTCGTTCACAAAAACAAACTCTTCGCCGAAATGGGTCTTCACATATTCTATGGCAGCTTCCTGATGAAGTGTTCCTGTGAATTTAATCTCCTGTACCATCCATTCTGCTACACCTTGTGCTGTCTTCTCCACTATGTCACCTACTGTCTAAACCTTAATGTACGGATGAGCAGACCTCGTATCATGAACATATCTGTCTTCCCGCCAGACTGAAGTATACCATGATCCAACTGCTGACGGGAAACTGTATGATAACTACTTTCAAGCAATACCGGAAAGAACCTTAATGAACAACCGTATTCGCTTGCTCACTCCCTTTGGATGGAATAGACGAATTTGTTCGAATGCTCCACACTAACCATGCACAGTAAGCAATCAGTACTGCCAGTATAAACAGATCATAAGGCAGTGTACCTGTGTCCTCCAGGTCATTCCCTAGAAATTGAATCAGATTATGTATGAAATGAAACAATATAAGCGGTACGATATTTCCGTTCTTCAGCATCAATAACGCCAGTACAACTCCCAGGAGCAGCGCATAGATCAATTGCATGATCGTATCCGTCATATCCTGACCAGACAATGCGTTCAGCAGATGTGTAATCGAAAACAATATGCTGGAGGTCACAACTGCGGCCACTGCACTTTTTTGAAGCAATGTTTTGAAAATAAGTCCACGATAGATCGTTTCCTCAACAAAAGCTACGAGCAAGGTAAAAAAGATGAAAAAGGCTACCCGTGACAAGCTCAGCTCCCCAAATCCTTTCAGTGAAAGTGTACCCAGTACAAGGAGTAGTGGAATATAATACTTTGCGTGGCCAGCCGGGATACTTCGCAAAGATCGGAATCCAGTCTCTCCCCACTTGCGCCTTAACGTCAGATAGATCATCAGAACAATTGCGATTGGTGTAAAGGAAATGAGTACAGGGGAAGTGTAGTCTAGTTGCTTTATCGTTGCAATAGCCCCTGCTGCAAATACGGCTAACAGGAGAAGCAGCTCAATAATTACAACGGTGAGCACAGGTTTGCGCTCGGAAAAGGAATGTTTAGGCTTGGATTGCGCATTAATCATACATTTGCCTACCTCGTTTCATTTATGTTTTCCGTTGTCATAAGAACTTATATGCCAATATAGTTGTATCACATCATCCGTATATTGAATATCCCTATTATGGATAAAACTATAAAAGTAACAAAAAAGAGACTTATACTAACCTCTTTTCCCCTAAAATCAGGTATGGCTTATACCTTTATCTGTCCATTATAGTATTACAAGAGTTCAATGCTGCAGGGGTGTCGCGACTCTTCAGCGTCATATATCTATGAAGTACCCATTAACGATAGTTTCACAATGCATAATGAAATCAGGGGGATACTATGAAAGCATTCTTTCAGCGCTGGGGGCATTTACTGGCTATTCTGTGCATACCGCTCCAAGGCTCCATTTACGTATTTCTAGGCAGCAACACCGGAAGTGATGTCTTCTACAATTATGCCTGGATTGATACACAGATTCCTTTTCTCAAAGAATTTATTTATCCGTACATTAGCTGGATGCCCATTCTGTATCTTGGATTTCTCTATTTGGGTCTGACGAACAAGCCGCTATTCTGGCGCACGCTGATTACCTATAATGTTGGTGTCATGGCTGCCAATGTCTGTTTTGCGATTTTCCCTACTCATGTCCCGCGCCCTGAGATCGGCGGAACTGATCTGAGTAGCGTGTTAGTACAGTTTATCTATACAAATGATGCGCCCTTCAACTGTTTCCCAAGTGTTCACGTTCTGACCAGCTATTTGCTGTTTATTGTGATCAACAGACACTTGAACTTTAAGCCTATGGCACGGATTTCTTGGTCGGTATGGCTGTGGTTGATTATTGCTTCGACGGTGTTTGTAAAACAGCATTCCTTGCTGGACATCGCCGGCGGCATTTTGTTTGCTGAGGCCGCGTATTGGACTGTACATGTCTTTGCTCTTCGTCTTGGGCAGGCACGAAAAAAAGGCAAGCAGCCACTCACAGCTTCTAACCCAAGCAGTCATGTATAACGACATTTATATATGTAACAGGTGGGATGATGATCCTGCTATACAGCAAAAGAGGGCCTAGGCCCTCTTTTTTTGTACTCATTGAATTAAGCCTACTTATATAGAAGAACTTTATTTGGGTTGGACTACGCGTTTCATGCTATAGGTGGCCGTTCATGAAGAAGGTCAGACGGTGGACTTCCGGTTATACGTTTGAATATGCGGTAAAAATAAGACAGATCCCGGTAGCCGAGAAATTCGGCAATTTCCTGGATGGAGAGTTGTGACTCGGTGAGCAGATATATGGCTCGTTTCATCCGTTGATCATGGACATATTGACTGATGGTCTGATTTGTCATGCTTTTGAATAATGCAGCAGCATAATTGGGAGTTTTTTTGATCTCGTCCCCGAGTTCTTCCTTCGTCACTTTCTCCCGATAATGCCGCTCTATATATCGCTTCATCCGTTCAACATGATTATGCCTCTCCGGCGGGATAACTCCACGATCAAGCTCCCTGTTCATATAAATCAACACTTCCATCAATAAGGCTTGGCTCATCATGACATAATAAGAAGGACGCTCTTGCCATTGTTGATAAATAGCGCTCATGCGTTGATGGATCAGTTCGTAGCATCCAGGTTTATGCCGCAATGCCTCATACCGTTCCAGTGCAGGCAAAGTTTCCATATGGTCGCGTTGCAGTTGAATTACAATCTGTGTGTGCGTTACTGTAGGAATACTCTTGCCGTAATATGGGGTACCACCTGGAATGAGGAGCAATTCACCTTTTTCCATGATCTGTTTATCACCGTTCACCCAATATACACATTTTCCATAAGTAACCAAGCTAAGCCGCCAAGTTTCTTGAGATTGCACAGCTTCTTCGTACCAACCGACACCATTAATATGTCGTACTTCAAGTGGAGTGACCATAACACACCTCATTATCGGACTATACTCTAATCATTGTACTATAGTTCATACCCTGATTCGACAGAAAACGCTACAATACACATATAAGCTTAAATATGAGGAGGAAATCAGCATGTTAAAAACAAAAATTATTTGTACCATGGGACCTGCTTGTGACTCAATCGAATTGTTAAAAGTAATGATTCAGGAAGGTATGACCGTTGCCCGTCTGAACATGGCTCATGGCGAACTGGAAGATCACGTTACACGGATTAACAATATCCGTAAAGCAGCTTCCGAACTGAACACCTATATACCGATCATGATGGACATCAAAGGGCCGGAAGTACGTATTGGTAAACTGAAAGAAGCATCCTGTCATCTGCAAGCTGGTAAAGAGCTGATCCTGACTACTGAAGAAATTCTTGGTGACGCTGAGCGTATCTCGGTAAACTATCCAGAACTGAACCTCGTTGTGAAACCTGGCGATCGTATCCTCATCGATGATGGCCTTGTGGATCTGACTGTACTGTCTGTGGAAGGATCCGATATCCATTGCAAAATCATCAGTGGCGGCATTCTGAAACCACGCAAAGGGGTTAACTTGCCAGGAATTAAAACGACATTGCCAGGTGTAACCGAGCGTGACGTTATGCACATCGGATTTGGGATCGAAAACGATATCGAAATTATCGCAGCATCCTTTGTTCGTAAAGGTGATGACATCCGTGAAATCCGCAGCATTTTGAAAGAACGCGGTGTAGACCACGTTCAGATCATCTCCAAAATCGAAAACCAGGAAGGTATGACCAACCTGGACGATATTATTGAAGCATCTGACGGCATCATGGTAGCTCGTGGAGATCTCGGTGTTGAGGTGCCAATCGAAGACGTACCCATGATGCAAAAAGAAATGATCGATAAATGTAACCGCGCTGGTAAACCAGTTATCGTAGCTACACACATGCTGGAGTCCATGCAAGTGAACCCACGCCCTACTCGTTCCGAAGTTAGTGACGTGGCCAATGCTGTACTTCAAGGTGCTGACGTTGTGATGTTGTCCGGTGAATCCGCTGCTGGTAAATATCCGGTACAATCCGTGCGCACGATGGCTGCTGTTGCTCGCCGTGCTGAAACGATGATCGATTACAAAGAGCAATTCGCACAAAAATCGGCTCAACAGATCGCTGATATTACTGAAGTTATCAGTCAGGGCGCTGTAAGTTCTTCCCTCGTACTGAATGCAAAAGCAATCATCACTTCGACTGAGAGTGGATTCACAGCACGTATGATCTCCAAGTATCGTCCAAAAGCACCAATTATCGCAGTTACACAACATGAAGAAGTATTGGCGAAAATCTGCCTGCTCTCAGGTGTCATTCCGGTTATGGGCGACAAAGTAACAACAACGGATGAAATGTTCGAATCGGCTACGCGGAACGCAATCAAAACAGGTTACATTGAAAAAGGTGACATCATTGTGTTGTCCGCTGGTGTTCCAATCGGTCAATCCGGTAATACAAACCTGATCAAAGTTCAACAAGTTTAATTCAATAGCTGAACTGAAGCTATATATCTTAGCTATAAAATATAAATAGAAATACAAAAAACCACCGGGAGCAGAAATGCTTCCCGGTGGTTTTTTATTGATGTTGTTGCCAATGATCGTGATGTTATAACAAACGGCTTCGAGATTATAGATTCCGCGAGTAATTAACCAGATCCTGTGACATGGTGTTGATCTCATCCATTGAAGCATTCACCTGTTGTGTCAGAGCTGCTTGATTTTGTGTTAACGTGGACATATTACCGATGTGCTCAAGAATCTGATCAATCAGTGTTTTCATCTTCTGCATGCTATCTTCGATATTTACTGTGGCCTCCGAACTGTGATCAGCCAGTTTCCGCACTTCACCTGCAACGACGCCAAATCCCAGTCCCAGCTCTCCCGCTCGTGCAGCTTCAATGGCTGCATTCAACCCCAGCAGATTGGTCTGACTGGCAATCTCTCGAATAAACACGGTGATATTCTTCGTATCATCTGCACTGCTTTTCACTTGAATGGCTGCATCGGCAGATAACTCCTGTGCAGTCACCAAATCCTGTGCCTGATCCGTAATCGAATTGATTCCACGCACCATCTCACCTATGGACTCCGACAATTGTTTTGTTTTCAGATTCATGGCTTCCACGATCTGTTCCTTATTCTTCTCATGGGTGACATCTCGAATGGTGCCAGCTACACGGAGCGGTACTCCATCCTGATCCCTAATGGTCTCCCCACCCGCGTGATACCACCGATACTCCCCGTCTTTGCGCTGCAGACGATAATCCAGATCGTACGGCGTACGACCACTGTAATCGTTCATATGTCTGGCAAATTCGTTAATCGTCCGATCATGGTCTTCCGGATGAAGTCGGCTGCTCCAGCTGCTGAACACATTCGGGAAATCCTGCTCGTCTTTAAACCCTAACTCTTTACGGAACTGGGGTGACCACCAAAATTCATTGTTCGGATTAACCACATCTCCAGCCACAACCGTCATATCCCACGGTGCCTCCACCAAGGCGCGGTTAACCAGATCATATCGGGTGACGAGTGCTTCTAACTCATCAGACTTGCTCTTCTCCTCATGAATATCAAACATGATGCCCAGAAGTTTGACTGGAACTCCAGCCTGATTTCGGATGACTTGTCCAAGGCATCGGAACCAGCGAGTCTCTCCACTTTTTGTAATCATACGGCTGATGACGTTATAGGCAGTTGTTGCTCTTGTGTCATTCACATGTTTCATAATCTCCTGCACCAGTTGAGGTCTGTCATCCGGATATATCGACTTCGCCCAGCTTGCAAATGAATTGGGATATTCCTTGGCATTATGGAATCCTAACATTTGGCGGAATTCATTCGAAAATGAGACGATATTATTGTTATCCAGTGGATCACCAGCAACAATTTCAGATTCCCATAATCCCACATTCATCGCCTGATTCAGCATTTTAAGGCGCATTTCCACGTCTTCGTTTTGAGCTTTCATCATATGTACTGCTTTTTTGATATTGCTAGCTATTTCATCAGTATCCTGAAACTCAATGCCATCTTCGATCCATGCGTCATAGTTGCCCTTTTCTGCGTTTGCTACCAGTTTACGACTATACTCCAGTAAATTCTGATGCGCATCTGTACGAAGGTGTTTGGTCGATTCAGTACGTTTACGAAACATGCTCATTTCTCCTCTTAGCTCATATGATATATATTTCGACATTATCAGACATTAAGTGTAGAGCAATGAACTCAATTTTGTATAAAAACAAGAACCAGCGCTGAAACAGCACTGGTTCTTATAGTAATTGCCTTTATTTTTATGAAAATAAATCTTAAATGACTGCCTCTCACCAGCTACCAGCCAAAATTCAGTGTTTTCCCCGTTTCCACCCAAGTTTTGATGCTGCTTAGAATCATCCACCAGCTGCTCTGTGCATTCGCAAAGGAAGGATGGTTATCTGTAAATTGATCATTGATCAGCGTCAGCTTCGTACACTCACCTACAGTTTCCAACTGGAAGACCACTCTGGATTGAAGCTCGGCATGATTCGCATGGTACGACGGTCCAGGATGCTCCTGATAACTAAGTCTGGACAACGGTTCAAATTCTAATATATCTCCATACACATGGACAGTCTCCGCACCATCATTGCCCGGCCCTACATAAGCAAACGGCTGGCCTGGTTGGAAATTGGTGCGAAGTTCGCTGCCGAAAAAGCTGTTCCGTGTGCCGTCTGGTGATATTAGAGCATTCCACACCTCTTCCAGTCCTGCATTGATATAAAATTCATATTTCAGTTCCATGGACTCACTCCCTTTATGTATTGGATAAGCGATCTGCCAACCTCGCACTCCTATCCTATCGTTATACCCCAAAGGCCGTATTGTAAAAACGCGACAACAGGTAAAATATAGCTCTTTATGTTTTCGGGAACGTTGTTATACCATGTTCCAAAAGGATTGCGCCCATATAGTGCTTTCCTAGAAGATCAGATATACTAAACTGGAATGAAATAACAGGTCTGTTCAAGGTAATACGACTAATTAAGAAAGGAAATGAGATATGAGCCAATCAACAAATATTATGGGTATCCCTTTTCCCAATGTCACGATGGATCAAACGGTTGCAATCCTTGATAAAGTCGTAGATCAGGAAAGCAATGAACTCTTCCATGTCATCACAGGTAATCCCGAGATTGTTATGTCCTGTCAAAAGAATGCATCTCTTCGGAAAGTCGTCGATCAAGCCGGGTTGGTCACAGCTGACGGTGCTGGCATTGTGATGGTATCCCGTTTCCGCGGTGGACAATTGACTGAACGGGTAACCGGTTGTGATCTGCTGTTTCGTTTATTGGAGGAAGGCGATAAAAAACACTGGTCATTCTACATGCTGGGAGCAGAAGAAAGTGTCAGTGAAGAGGCCGTAAAAGTTATAGCGCAACGTTATCCGGGAGTTGTTGTAAAGGGTAGATACCATGGTTACTTCCAGGCAGATGAGGAACAACGGATTGTGGAAGAGATTTGTACTGCTCAACCAGACTTTCTTATCGTGGCTCTTGGCGCCCCCCATGCGGAACACTGGATTAACAAGTATCGCCACCAGTTGAACGCTCGTGTAGCCATAGGTGTTGGAGGCAGTCTCGATATCGTGGCTGGCAAAACCAAACGTGCCCCTGCGATATGGCAGAAGCTTAACCTGGAATGGCTCTATCGCCTCCTCAGTCAACCTTCGAGATGGCGCAGGCAACTCATTTTACCCCGTTTTGCTGTGCGGGCATTGTTGTTCAGAGAACCTAAATAATGTGAGATGAGCAGGAGGGATGATTCAGATGAAACAGGTAGAACAAGGAGACAGACCAAGTATGGGCCTGTTGAATCTGAATGAAGGTGATCATAAATATCAACTGACACGCCATGCTCCTTCCGAAGCACTTCGCCCTTTTGTTAAACATTACTGGATCGTATCGTGGGATCTGACTGGACTTGAACCGTATCCCCAACATGTCGTGCCTAACCCCTGTGTCAATCTGGTTGTGGAACGTAACAATACGTTTTTCTTCGGACCATCGGGACGTAAATTCTCCTATCATGTGAGCGGGAAAGGACGTGTATTGGGCGTGAAGTTCAAACCAGGAGGGTTTTATCCCTTCCTCCGCGCTCCTGTCTCTTCATTGTACGGACAGCCGATGGATGTCTCCAGTATTCTGGACGTCACAGCGGAATCCTTGGAAGACCGGCTTCTTGGGGCGGGGGATGATGCGGATAAAACCAGTTACATCGACCAACTATTATGTGCACACCTTCCTGCTGAAGATGCTCAAGCGAGAATGGTTCATGATATTGTACAACAGATTGAACAGAACCGGGAGATGCTGAGAGTAGATGATCTGTCTTCTTATTGGAATATGCATACCCGAAAGCTTCAACGCCTGTTCAATCAGTATGTTGGCATCGGACCCAAAACCGTAATCAAGTTGTATCGTCTGCAAAATGCTGCAGAATGGATGGACCGCGGTCTTCACTGTGACCTGATTAAGCTATCTCAGGATCTTGGATATCATGATCAATCCCATTTCATCCGAGATTTCAAGTCCATTATTGGCAGTACACCAGAGGAATACTTACACGCTAGACATCCGCATGGTGAGCGCTGAGAGGTGATCAATTAGAAACCTGTCTTGAAAATCAGGACAGGTGAATGACTTCTATGGTATCCCCCGTGTGAATCACACCTTCCCGTTCAACCGAGCATACAATCCCGCGTTTTTTGCGAGCCGCAGGCACGAATTTTTTGCGCAAACCGTCCTGTTCATAGAATTGTTCAATCATTTTTCCCGGATGTACACAGGGAAGGTTCTCCCCTTCGCATATTAACCCTGTCCCGTTTGGAAATAGGAGCCGCGTTCCAGCAGGCAGTTCCGTCAATCGATCAATGCCACGGACCAGTATATTGGCACCCAGCCACTCTGGACGCACTTCAGGAATGTTCATTTTCTCAGCAATAAGAGCACATTCTTCCTCAGACACAATACTGATCTGGCGGCGATTCACAATCGGTGTGCCACGCTTGTAGATTTTCTGACGTGAGTCCGCCGGACGAAGCAGACCATAATGACGGTCACCCGGAATTCCTGCAAGCTCAATGTCGATAAAAGGTACAACTCGGGTTACAAATGTGGATGGATCATCAGCCAACATGACGAATTGAACTGTTCCCATAATAATCTCCTCCCTTTCCTGAGCAATATTACTTCTTTATTGTTCATTATTACCCAATGAATGGATTGTCGACAATCGGCGTATGCTTACCTTTGTAACCATTTTTTAATTTCAACATCAATAACTCAACTGGAAAACGATATATTATTTTAATAATACGCAATTAAATTGTTACAAATTAAATTTACTCTTTCCGTTCTTGTTGCAAACACTTATACTAGGATGGACAAGTAAATAAATTACATATCAGAAAGCAAGGTGTTTCCTTTGATTAGTATCATTTTTGTAGCTCTTGTAGCTGTCGAACACTTCTATATCATGGTGATGGAGATGTTTATGTGGACTCGTCCACGCACAATGAAAACCTTTAATCTCACGCCGGAATTCGCCAAATCCACCAAATCCCTCGCGGCCAATCAAGGTCTTTACAATGGATTTCTTGCAGCAGGTCTGATCTGGGGACTCTTATATCCGGATGCTGCCGTTGGACAGCATATTCAGATTTTCTTCCTGGCGTGTGTGATTATTGCGGCTCTTTATGGAGGAGCAACTTCTTCACGGTCGATCATTATCAAACAAGGTTTGCCTGCGATCATTGCGTTGTTGCTAGTTCTGTTCCTGTAATTTCTGTCGAATGGTGCATTGCTTCGATTCATGTTAACTCCTTTATGGTAAGGTAGTGAATAGATAGCAGTGTACAATGACCAGAATCGTTCTGGAATTGGAAGGAGAACATGTCATGGGATTGTTTGACAAGCTTCGGCGGCGCAAAAAGGAGAAGGTACCTGCAGGTGGTGCTGTCGAATCGACGAATTACAGTGAAACCATCGTGGGTTTTGTCCTGCTGGAGCGTGACGATTGTGATTTTGACCTCTTCATCAGGAACATGAAGAACGAATGGGATATCGAGATTGAAGAACGCCCGGAGGAGGGCAATCTCTTTTTCGAAGTGAATGGAATGCAGGTGGTATGTGCCCACATTGCCGCGCCTGTGCCTGATCGTGAAGTTGAGGAGAATGCCAAACTCAACATCCTTTGGCGAGAAGCGGAGCAAATTACCTCACGGCACCAGTCTCAGATTATTGTCTCTGTTCTGAACGCAACAAATGCTATTGATGGACATGTTCTGTTCACTCAAACAGCAAGTGCCTTGTTACAGTTGGATCACGCGCTGGCCATATACATGGCCCCACTTGTTGTTGAAGCCAGTCAATATGTCGAAACCAGCCATGGGATCAAACATGATGAGTTGCCAGTCTCGCTCTGGATTTTCATCGGACTATTCCAAAATGCCGAAGGCGCCTCAGCTTACACTTACGGACTACGTAACTTTGGAAAAGAAGAGATGGAGATTATGCAATCGTCGGAGTCCTTAAGCGATGTATTTGAGATGATGTTTATGACCACAACGTATGTGGTTGAGAACGACGTCACACTGCATGATGGGGAAACACTAGGCTTCTCGGCAGAACAAAAGCTGAGCATTTCCCTTTCCAAAGGTGTAGCAACGGAAGGTAACAGTTTGAAGATTGGCTTCTAATTTAAGTAGTTATCTTAACTTTATCGTGTACAGTTGTAGAAGCCGTCTGGAGTTCAACCTCTGGGCGGCTTTTAGCTATTCAACCTTCCTCCCCATGACGATATGATAACAATCCCTGAATTTAACTTCCCTAGGAAGAAGTAGTTCATAAGAACCACTAAATTATGAATTTAGTTTTCATTCTCGCTATAAAAAGGTATAATTAATAGGCTTATAGTCTCATATATTACATATTATTTTATTATCGAGGAGTTGCCTACATGTCTGTTAGACGCTTGGATTCAACTAAACCTATTATTGAAATTATCTGGGAAGGTATTGTTTCTCCTGAACATGTCGAACAAACGAATACAGAAATCCAGAGAATAGCGGAACAATTGGGAAATTCGTTTGATGTGCTAGTAGATATGCGGAACATGAAGGCTTTCCCTCAGGATACAAAAGAAAAAATTGTGGAACACCAGAAACTACTGGCACAGTGGGGGATGAAGCGAGCCAGTGTAGCCGTAGGTGGTGCGATAGCCAAAATGCAATTGAATCGGATCTCCAAAGAGTCGGCGCACCAGACTGAATTCCAATGGGAAACGTATGACGAGGCTTTGGCATTTTTGTTGAAATAATATTGAAGTGATACGGACTAAGTATAATAAGAGAGATACCGATGCTGTACATGGCACACAGAAGGAGGCGTTCCCATGAGGAAGCGCCTTTTTCTTTTGCAGTTCCACTTGGCTTACTCAGTTTTGCCAGTGATCCGAACGCTCGTCATTTAAGATTCAAGTTTACTTACACGCACCATCGTTACCGATGTACCATTTAGGGACTCCTCCACGAATCCTAACCGCCTATATAAGCGAATTGCTTGGTTATCCGGGTCAACACTAAGCGAGACTGCTTCAAATCCCCGCCGTTCAACCTCATCTAATGCGGTCTGAAGCAGTAAGGTCCCTACTCCTTTTCCACGTGCATCTTCCGTTACAGCCATCCCCATCTCTGGCGTAGCTGCATTCACATAACCGTATCCCGCATTCTGATCCGTATAGAATCTTAATGTTATTGAACCTAGTCTCTTGCCCTTCTGGTCAACTGCAACATATCCGAAATCCCCTTCTCTCCCCCAGTCTTCAACGTATTTGGACAGTCCGGGAGTATGAATACTTTCGATTGGAAAAGGTTCATCACCATCTCTCCTATGCAGGGATGCGTATAACATCTCCCACAGGAAAGGGATATCCTGTTCGTCAATAGGGCGTACATAATAGTTGGATATAATGGTCATGTTTGCTCCTCCTTCAGCTTTCCAAAAAGGCGGTCCATCTCATTCAGATCAAACTCATTGGTAATCTCGTAGTCCTCAAGTTGGTCTCTCGTTTTCGCCTCATTGTAGATGGAGATGGAATTTTCATTATAAAACGTCAGTCCGAATCCATCGGTAAAGCGACCTTCTTTATTAATGGTAAGTCGCCACTCATAGTAATGCGGATTCCTTTCGGAAACGTCGAATTCCCGTACTCTTTTAAGATCAACATCCTTTAATAGCTTCAGCATGTCTCTAATCTCTTTGGGATCTGTAATCGTTATTTCATCATCTTCATTATACGGTTCATTGTCGGAAATTTTCCTAATCGTCAGTCGATCCAATGTATCCAGCATTGTCATATGATCTGTGACCTCTGCTCGAAACGTCGTATGTTTGCTAGGGATATACATGGTGTATTGACCAGAAGTATACATACGCACTGCAATAGCTAAAAAAACAATAATTATGGAGATACCCCATATATATTTGATTCTGTTTTTCACAGTCTAACCTCCTCCTGGAATTGAAGCCTTACACATTATATATCAAATAAAACCAGTTTTGTGTTCGTTATCTTCCCACATTTTATTCAATTGCAATTTCCATTCTTTCTCCCTACCAACCCTCATCTATTCACAAGTCAAAATAACAATTGGTCTCACCTAAGGATTAAACATTATTTGACGATATATATAATAAGCTTCAACCATACTAACATTCATGGCATCTAGGGGGAAAAGTATGAAGTTAAAACTCAAATTAATGTTAGCCTTCTTCGTCACTGTTCTGGTTACAGCAGGTGCGCTCGCACCACTTGGTTTGGTTCAGATGGAGAAACAAGCTACTCAGAGTGTGAACAACAAACTGGATGGATTGGTATCCACCGCAACATACCAGTTGGACGGCTGGTTACATGGAAACGAGAAATTAGTGGAAACATTAGGCCTTGTCATTCAGGAGGCTGTTGCAGCTTCCGATCTCAATGAAGATTATTTGTCCATCATGTATAAGGGTACCAACCCTAACAATTTAGAGGACATATTTTACGGAGATGAGGAAGGCAAGTTTATGAACGGTTCTGACTTTGTCCCAGATACAGATTATGATCCCAGAGATCGTTCTTGGTATAAAGAGGCCAAACAAGCGGACAAGCTGATTTTTACCGACCCTTACCTTGACAACAAATCCAAACAATTTACAGTGTCTATCGCCATGCCAGTAAAGACAGAAAACGGTGCATTACGTGGAGTGGTTGCTTCTGATATTCTACTTTCCAAGTTAACCGATACAGTCAACCAAATTAATCTGGATGGACTAGGCTACACTTTTATGCTCGACAAAAAGGGAGTTATTTTAGCTCATCCCGAGGCTGATCTTGCAAGTACTTCAGCTGTGGACAACGGTCAATTGGGACCGTTACTTGCTGAGATGCAAACTAATCCATCAGGGCAAAAATCATTTCAATATAACGGAGAACATCTGCTTCTCTACTTCAAGCAGATTCCAAGTACAGGTTGGATCGTCGGTTCAGTCATATCTGAGAAACTCGCCTATGCTGACTATTATCAATTGCGTAACAATTACATTCTCATTATCGCCATTACATTATTGGTTGTACTTGGAGGTGCCTATTGGATCGCAACACTCTTCATCAAGCCACTGAGAAATCTCCATGAGACTTCCCTCCAAATGTCGAGTGGCGATTTTACAGGAAGGGTGCAGATCAAAGGCAAAGATGAATTCGCTGAACTCGGTATGGCATTCAATCAGATGTCCGATCAACTTAGCTCGTTGTTCAGGCAAGTAACGACTTCTGCCGATCGCGTACAAAGTATCTCGGGTGAGATGCAGGAGCATACAGATAAAACCAAGCGCATCGCAGAGCAGATCTCCATCGCCACGGATGAACTCGCTCAAGGTTCCAGTGCACAGGCTGAATCCGTGTATGATGGCTCAAGCCGTCTGTCAGAGATGAGTGATAGTGTCGGTGGCATCAATCGCAGTGTCGAGCAGTCCGTAACGATGATGCGTGAGGCAGGAGAAGCCATGCTAGCAGGACTACAAGCAGTAGATCATCAGGTGGAGCTTTCGGATGGTAACCGCCAATCGATTGACCGTGTAGGTGAATCAATCACTCTACTCGCAGACAAATCACAGAAGATTGAAGACATCGTCAGCATGATTCAAGGTATTGCTTCCCAGACCAACCTGCTGGCCCTGAACGCTTCGATTGAAGCCGCCAGAGCGGGTGAACATGGACGTGGATTTGCGGTGGTTGCCGAGGAAGTACGCAAACTGGCTGAACAATCCGCAGGCTCTGCTCAGGACATCATCGTGTTGCTGAATGAAATCCAGGCGGCTAGCCACCAAAGTGTGAGCGAGGTCGATTCTGCTGAACATGGTATTGAACAGCAGGTTGCTGCTGTACATGAGATGCGCAACTCATTTATGCGAATCAAGCATTCCATTGAAGGCATTGACACCCAGCTTCAACAAGTATCCTCTGCCACAACCGAATTGGATAACAACTCTGGCAAGATTGCTGAAGTGATCTCCAGTGTTGCGGCCATGTCCGAACAGAGCGCCGCTTCCACCGAAGAGGTTGCCTCTTCAACGCAAGAACAGTTCAATTATATTACCAGTATCTCGGAACGCTCCAATGAACTGGCCCAACAAGCTAATACACTCGCTGAAGAAGTGAAAAAGTTCAAGATATAAATCAACAAGCCGCGTTCCCCTATAAGGTGAATGCGGCTTGTTTGTTATGTTGATACGTTACATATTCGTAATAAGGGATGAAGCAGCCCGTATCTGCATAAAAGAATATGACACACGCAGACTTGGCCGCACAACTGATCAGGTTACATCAGAAACCTAATTGTTTTCAGCTCAATACACGACCTGCTGATTCTCGGATAACCAGCTCGGGCTTCAGGACAATCTTCTGCGGTTCTTTTCGCTCATCCTTTAACTCTTCAATCAACAGATCTACAGCGCGATGTCCCAGTTCTTCAATTGGCTGGGCAACGGTCGTAAGCGGTGGACTGGTTACCGAAGCAAGAATGGTATTATCAAAGCCGATAATGGACACATCCTCTGGCACGCGTAGACCCAGCTCTTTGGCTGCTTGAAGTGCACCAATAGCCTGAATGTCATTACAGCAGAACAAACCTGTCGGGTGATCCTTCTCACCGAGCAGCAATAGCGCCTCTTTTTTAGCGGAGCTCAGATCAGCTGCCGATTCTCGGATCTGATTCGGTTCCAGCGTATGACCTGCCTTAATCAGCGTTTCACGGAATCCACGTACACGTTCCTGACTGCTGCTGACTTTGGACGGTTCCGACAGAACCGCTACACGGGTGTGTCCAAGTTCAAGCAGATGATCCGCTGCGAGTGCTCCGCCAAGTACGTCGTCAATGGTGACCGTATGTACCGACAGGGATGGCATATGACGGGCAATCAGAGCAACAGGGATAGACTGCTGCAAGAGGGGTGACAAAATTTCGGCATTATCGATCCCGGTTCCGATCATCATGCCATCAACCCTTTTTTGCTGGAGCAGATTCAGGTAACGCTCTACCCGCTCGTCCTTATTATCCGTACTGCAGATGACCACGCTGTAACCCAATTGACGGCTTCGATCCTCCACGGCTCTTGCGAGTTCTGCGAAATACGGGTTTGAGATATCCGGTACGAGCAGCCCCAGTGTATACGTCTGCTTACCTGTAAGTGCAGCTGCGATCGCACTGGGTTGATAATGAAGGCGTTCCATGATCTCCATAATCTCGGCGCGCCGCTTCTCACTGATCTTGCCTTTGCCATTAATGACCTGCGAGACGGTTGCAATGGATACACCCGCCTCGCGTGCTATATCGTATATGGTTGCTTTCATTGTTTTTCCCCATTTGTGCTATATATAATATACATAGATAATTATCCTCTTCTTCTCATTATGCAGGGGGAAGTCTGCATACGCAACTTGAAGCGAGCAAAATGTGCGTAACATGAACTGTTTTACTTTTTCATCAACCACTCATGGTCAGGGTCGTTATGGAATTTCCATGTCCGAGTAGGGCCGGCCATCACGTTCAGATAGTAGACCTCATACCCCGGAGGAGCACCTACCGGATGATATCCGTCCGGAACAAGCACCACTTCACCGTTTTTCACTGCTAGCGTCTCATCCACAGAACGATCATCCGTGTATATACGCTGAATGGCAAACCCCTGCTCAGGCTGTACACGGAAATAATACGTTTCTTCCAGCAAAGATTCATCCGGGAGTGCGTCTCGATCATGCTTATGTGGCGGGTAACTGGACCAATGCCCATCTGGTGTGAATACCTCAACAACGAGCAGACTGTCCGCTTCCTTCTGTTCCGGCAAAATGTTGTGAATCTGGCGTTCCAGATTACCATACCCTCGCGCCTCTACCCCTACATCTTCGGGTGTAATGAGACGAGCCGGGTACGTGCCTTTACCGGGTGCAACACATATAGCGATTTCCAGTTCGGTACGTGCTGTGATCTGTACTTGATCGGAAGTTGAGACGTAGACCGAGTACGGAGGTATTTTCTCGAAAACACTCATTCGTTTTCCGATATTATCCCATGTGTGCTCCCGGGTACTTACATTGGCTAAACCACTGAGAAGCACCACACAGAGTTCCTGATCACCGCTCTCACGGGTTAGCGTCTCCCCCTCCGCCAGCTTCGCTACCTGAAAGCCAACATATTCCCACCCAGCCGACTCCGGTGTTACGTTTATAAGCGTACCGTCTCCCTCCGAGGTGACCACGGGTTTCACAATACGTTCTGACATCTTGTCATCCACTCCTTTCTGTAGTCGTCCATAACAACCTGATGCATATAAAAACAAGAACTTTGACTATTCATGCGCTCTATTCAAAAAAGTGACTTTAATTATCCAACTATGGCGTTGCCGTTTGCGATTCCAATGACACCCCAGTGACTTCACTCAGCTTCACAGGTCTTCCCTGCTCCATCGACATCTTCGCTGCCAGCGCAATTCGTTCTGCCTGTACTGCATCGTGGCCATCTACGATAACCGGTGTATCATGGATGATTGCATCGATAAAGAGGGCTGTCTCCTGTACATACGCTTCATTGTATCGTTCCAGGAAAAAGTGCAATGGTTTGTCGCGCATGAGTCCGGCCGCTGTACTGATCTCAGCCGTATTCGGATGATCATTCGCCGCTGCTGCGCTGCCCATCGAACCAAATACTTCAACACGCTGGTCATACCCATATACAGCCTGACGGCTGTTATCAATAACACCAATCGCTCCATTAGCAAAGGTCATCGTAACAATTGCCGTATCCACATCGCCATGTTCTGCAAAGACCGGATTGATCAGCACGTTGCCCTGAGCGTACACTTCTTCCACTTCACTCCCGGACAGATACCGTGCCATGTCAAAATCGTGGATCATCATGTCCATGAAAATCCCACCAGACACCCGGATATACTCCGCAGGCGGTGGACTAGGGTCGCGAGAAGTAATTTTGATAATATGTGGATCACCAATCGTACCATCCTGCACATGCGCACGTATCCGTCTGAAGTTGTGATCGAAGCGGCGGTTAAATCCAATTTGCAGCTTCACGCCAGCCTTATGAACTGCCGCTACAGCCGCTTGGGTCTGTGCCAGATCCATGCTGACTGGCTTCTCACAAAAGATGTGTTTGCCTGCCTGAGCGGCCTGTTCGATCAGCGGCACATGTGTATCGGTTGAAGAACAGATCAGCACCGCGTCTACATTAGGCATCGAGATCAACTGGCTACTATCCGTTGTTACAACAGGGATGCCACGGTTGGAAGCCCAAGCCTCCAATTCAGGACCTGCAAATAAGTCGCTGATTCCCACAATCTCGGCATGCGGGTTACGCAGGAGATTGTCTGCATGAATTTTGCCGATCCGTCCAGCACCGATGATGCCAATTCTCACTTTGTCCTTGCCCATTCCGTTATCCTCCCTATGTGCGTCCATATGGGCTAGGCGTTCCCTTAGCCCGAGTGATGCTCTGGTTGTTACCAGCGCGCCGTTACCATCTTCTTGCGAGTGTAGAATTCAACACCATCCGTGCCATTAGCGTGCAGATCACCATAGAAGGACTTTTTCCAACCGGAAAACGGGAAAAATGCCATTGGCGCAGGTACGCCCAGGTTAATACCCAACATGCCCGCATCAATCGTTTCACGGAATTGACGCATACTCGCCCCGCTGCGGGTGAACAGACACGCCCCGTTGGCAAAATCAGAACGGTTCGCCAGCTCAACGGCTTCCTCCAGCGTAGACACTCTTGCCACCGAGAGTACCGGAGCAAAGATCTCATCCTGCCAGATTTTCATATTGCTATCAACTTGGTCGAATACCGTTGGCCCTACAAAATAACCGGATTCACCTGTCGCCTGATCCTTACGTCCATCCCTGATCAATGCCGCGCCTTCCTGCTCTCCGGCTTCAATGTAACTGAGTGTACGCTCTTTATGCGGTCCACGGATGACAGGACCGAGGAACACACCCTCATCCATGCCGTTACCAATGGTAATGCGGTCTGCCGCTTCCACCAGCTTTTGTACCAGTTCGTCAGCTACATCACCCACAGCCACAACAACCGCACATGCCATGCAACGCTCCCCTGCTGAACCAAAAGCTGCACTGGTAATCTCTTTCACGGTTAGATCCAGATCGGCGTCCGGCATAACGATGGAGTGGTTTTTGGCACCAGCCAGTGCCTGTACCCGTTTGCCATGCTTGGATGCAGTAGTGTAGACGTATTCGGCCACAGGTTGTGATCCGACAAAGGAGATCGCTTGAACATCCTTATGTTCCAGCAACCCGTTCACGACATCATGTGCACCGTGAACAATGTTGAGCACGCCATCAGGAAGCCCCGCTTCCTTGAACAGCTCTGCCAAGCGGCCTGCCAGCAGCGGTGTACGCTCGGACGGCTTCAAGACAAAGGTGTTACCACACGCAATAGCCAGCGGGAACATCCAGCACGGCACCATCATCGGGAAGTTGAATGGGGTTATCCCCCCAATTACGCCGATTGGATAGCGGTACATGCCCGACTCCAGTCCTGTCGCGATGTCAGGCAGTTGTTTGCCCATCATCAGATTCGGGGCACCAGCCGCGAACTCGACGCACTCAATGCCACGCAATACCTCGCCATACGCTTCGGCATAACTTTTACCGTTCTCCAGCGTTACCAGGCGGGCGAGCTCCTCCCAATGTTCAACCAGTAGCTGCTGGTAGCGGAACAAAATACGTGCACGGCGCGGAACCGGTGTGCTGCTCCAGGATTTAAACGCTTCTCGTGCTGTCTGAACCGCCAGATCCACGTCCGCTTGTTCGGACAGTGGCACATGTGCAATAACTTCTTCCGTGGCCGGATTCACAACCGGCTCCGTACGAGTTGACGCTGGGGTTACCCAGGCACCTCCGATCCAGTTTTGTACCATTGTCGCTGTTGCAGACGCTTCAGAAATTCCTTTTCCCATAGCCCTGTCTCCCTTCGCTTATGTGTGATCCCTTATGTTGAACTTATATCATTGATGTTGATCTGTATGAGTGTGTTATTCAAAGTATTGCAACGAGTTTCAAGACACGGTGATCTCGCCCCGATTGCAACGTTCGATGTAGTCATTCACCTGTTCCACCGTTGGCATCGCATCCGAACAGCTGTGGCTTGAAATGACGATACTTGCTGCGCCACTGCCATATGCCATGCTGCGCTCAATCGTCCAGCCCTGCATCAATCCATACAGGAACCCGGCCGCGTAAGAGTCGCCTGCGCCGAACGTTTTGACCACTTTTGCCGGATAGCTGTTCGCACGATGGGAAAGACCTTCACGCGTATAAGCAATGGACCCTTCCTTGCCGTGTTTGATTACAACGATGTTCGCTGAGAAATCAAACCATTTCTGTGCAGTCACCTGATCGCTATGATCCGGATTGTGGTCGAATGTCTCCATCATGTCGAACTCTTCACGTGTGCCCAGGATGATATCGCATTTCTCGGCTGCGAGGTTGTAATAGACCGCTGTCTCTTCATCCGATGTCCATGTGTATGGGCGATAGTCCAGATCAAACACAATAACCGTGCCATGCTTCTTCGCATACGTTAGTGCCTGCAATACGGCTTCACGGGATGGGCTCTGCGCAAGGGCTGTGCCCGAGATGAGCAGCACTTTGGAGTCAGCGATCAACTGCTCCTGCACCTCTTGCGCCTGTAATAACAGATCCGCTACATTGTCCCGGTACATCAGGATACTGCAGTCGGTTGGGCTTTTGATTTCGGTAAAAGCAAGCCCCGTCACCGCTCCGGTGTCGTCCGTTACCACATTCGATGTGTCGATGCCGTTCTTCTCGAGATAACTCTGGATGAATCTGCCCATCTGGTCACCCGCGATCTTACCGATAAAAGCCGTCTTCATACCCAGTCTGGACATGCCTATCGTAATATTGGCCGGCGAGCCACCCACATATTTCGTGAATGTCATCGTCTCTTCCATCGGGCGATTGATCTCATTGGCGTTCAAGTCGATGCACAAGCGACCAATCGCGGTGAAATCTTTCTTCCTTGATTCTGGAAAGGATACATAGGTCATTGCATGTGAGCCCCTTTCTGTGTTGAGATTTTACATGGATTATATGGATATCTAGACTAATTACTCATTCCATCGTGAGGACTCGTAAACGGCTAGAAAAGATCAGTTTTATTTTCCAATCGTAACGTTATACTCTTGCTGGCCTTCTTCCTTTTTCGCTTCATAGGTGTGGCCTCTGACCGCTGCAATGCTAAACGAATCAGCTATGTTGGTATAACGACTCCATATAGTTCAAAGATCGCTTCGCATACTCATATGGGTTATGAATCGCAGGGTCCTGCTCTCCTTCAAGCATCGCCCAGCCATCGTACCCTCGTGTGATCAGTTCTTGCAGAATTGGTGCAAAATCAATGCATCCATCCCCTGGAACGGTAAACACCCCTCTACGAATACAGCCGACAAAGTCAGATTGCTCCGCGCGTGCTTCATCCAGCACATGCGGACGGATATCTTTCAGATGGATATAGGCGATCCGATCATAATGTTTGCGCAACAGTTCAAGTGGGTCGGCTCCGCCATAGTAGGCATGACCAGTATCATAGAGCAGATACACGAGAGAAGGGTCTGTCAGCCCCATCAGTCGATCAATCTCATCCGGTTGTTCTACCACTGTGCCACCATGATGATGATACGTAAGCTTCAACCCATGTTCACGAGCAATAGCTCCTGCTTCGTTCAACCCTTCAGCAAGAATATGCCATTCAGATTCACTGAGTCTGAGCACTTCTTTTTCATTCGGAGTTCGTCTTGGATCAAAATGAAGTGACCCGCCTACCTCCGCCGTACTGATCACCTTACTGCCCATGGATTGCAGAAACTCCGCATGTCTGCGATAACTGTCCAGCTCCGATTGACGATACGCCGGATCGGAGAACAGTACGGATTTCCACTGGGAGACCAGATTGATATTCCTTTTACTCAATTCCTCACGCAATATAGCAGGATCGGTAGGATATTTACGTCCCATCTCTGTGCCTGTCAGCCCAAGACGCTGAATGTCATCCAGAATCTGTGCACACGTTGTCGCATCACCATGCTCCTTCACATCTTCACCGACCCAATTGATCGGATGAATCCCAAGCTGGAATGGCAGCTTGCTCATTGCTCCACGTCTCCTTTGTCGTTCAACATTGTGGTTCACTATATTAAACCGGATTAAATCGGTCTTGCTTTGGCACGGTTGGCTTGCATGGTGTGATGAGCATGAACTACTTTTTCTTCGGCAGATACCTCAGGTACACCTACATTCCACCATGACTCGTATCCACCTGCATTGGTTCCAGGCACGACCGGAATCTCAATCAACGTACTCACTGTTTCGTTCTTCGCATCTCGGAGTGCTTGTTCCAGCTGTTCTGCTGTCTCCGCTCTATAGGATTTGGCTCCCATGCTTCGGGCGTGTGCTGCAAAGTCCATTGGCATGTAATCCCCGGTCAGTCGTCCACTCTCGGATTCCCGATAACGGAACTCATTGCCGAACCCGTCACTACCATGTTCCCGCTGCAAATTATGAATACACTGGAATCCATTGTTATTGAATAAGAGAACGGTCATCTTCTTCTGTTCCTGCAAACTGGTCACAAACTCCGAATGCAGCATCAGATAACTGCCATCACCGACCATCGCGTACACTTCACGATCCGGCTCGGCAAGTGCTGCCCCGAACGCTCCACTTACCTCGTACCCCATACAGGAGAACCCATACTCCATGTGATACGTCTTTGGTTCAGACGCACGCCACAGACGATGTAGATCACCCGGCAGACTGCCTGCCGCACACACTATGACGGAAGACGGATCAATGGTCCGGTTAACGATGCCAACTGCTGTAGTCTGTGCCAGCCCTGCTTCATGTTGAGCTGCATACAGCCGATCCACTTCTGCATTCCATTCAGCGCGGAGATCAGCAACTTCGGATGCGCCATATGCACTTCGGTATTGTCTTTCCTGCAATTCCTTCTGCAAAGCCTGCAATCCTTCGCGAGCATCTGCCAGAATGGCTTCTCCGCCTAACTTGGCGGCATCCATACTGTTCAGGTTGATGTTGATGAATGACGCTTCTGGATGTTGAAAAGCAGAGCGGGACGCCGTCGTGAAATCCGAGAACCGCGTTCCGACGCCGATCACAACGTCTGCTTCTCTCGCCAGCCTATTGGCTGCCAGAGAGCCGGTAACCCCGATGGCCCCCACATTCAGTGGGTGGTCCCAAGAGACTGCGCTCTTGCCCGCCTGCGTCTCGGCGATCGGAATACCAAATGCCTCGGCGAATTCCACAAGCTGGGCGGATGCCTCAGAGTACAACACACCGCCGCCTGCAACGAGCAACGGCTTACTGCCACGGGCAATCTGCTCCGTTGCCCGTTCAATGGCTGCCTGTACCGGGGGGCGACGATCCAGATAATGTACTTTGCGGGCAAAGAACGATTCTGGATAATCGTACGCCTCTGCCTGCACATCCTGCGGCAATGCGAGCGTTACTGCTCCCGTCTCTGCTGGATCGGTTAGCACACGCATCGCCTGTGTAACAGCAATCATCAGCTGTTCGGGACGAACAATGCGATCCCAGTACTTGCTGACGGCTTTGAATGGATCAGTGGCTGAGATTGTATAATCACTGCTCACTTCCAACTGCTGAAGTACCGGGTCTGGTTCCCGTGTAGCAAAGTTATCTCCTGGAAGCAATAAAACCGGAATCCGGTTCACCGTTGCAGTAGCTGCCGCTGTTATCATATTCAAAGCACCAGGTCCAATGGATGTTGTACATGCATAGATCTGTTTACGGTTCTTCTGCTTGGCATAAGCCGCTGCCGTATGCACCATGCCTTGTTCGTTCTTGCCTTGCATATACGTCAGGCTTCCCGGACTGCGCTCCAGCGCTTCTCCAATGCCTGTTACATTGCCATGTCCAAAAATACCGATGATTCCCTTCACAAACTTGGTTTCCACCCCGTCAACCGAGATATATTGCTGATCCAAGTATCGAAGCAGTGCCTGAGCCATCGTCAGTCGAATTGTTTTCATGAATTTGATCGCCGTCCTTTCCTTTACGGGTTAAGCGCTTAATCTACGTTAAGTTTAAGCGCCTTACCCCTAAAGGTTAAGCGCTTAATTGATATGGTATTACAGGTTAATGATTTACGCAAGCTATTTTTGTAAGCGTTTTTATGAAATATTGTAAAAAAAGATATTCTTGTGTTCGAACATGTGTTAGACCTTCTCTATTTGAACACTCCACAATGATTAAGAACAGACTTAAAAGAGAGGGAATATTATCGTGAGGATGGAATACTTGATGGTACATGCTAATCAGCCATATAATCCGTGATCTTCATATACAATCATGATCAATATGCCTGTGAATGCAAAAAAAAGAAAGAGACGGTGAATACCATCTCTTTCTTTATCAATATATAAGCGGGTGATGGGAATCGAACCCACGCTATTAGCTTGGAAGGCTAAAGTTCTACCATTGAACTACACCCGCATAACAACAATCGGGATGACACGATTTGAACATGCGACCCCCTGGTCCCAAACCAGGTGCTCTACCAAGCTGAGCTACATCCCGTTATCTATACCGGCGAGAGGACTCGAACCTCCACGGTTTCCCACTCGATTTTGAGTCGAGCGCGTCTGCCATTCCGCCACGCCGGCAAAATATGAAGTTATAATGGCGCGCCCTGAGAGATTCGAACTCCCGGCCTTTTGATTCGTAGTCAAACGCTCTATCCAGCTGAGCTAAGGGCGCAAAATATTGGAGCGGAAGACGGGAATCGAACCCGCGACCCTCGCCTTGGCAAGGCGATGCTCTACCGCTGAGCCACTTCCGCAAATAAGGGATGCGCGTGGAGGGACTTGAACCCCCACGTCAAAGACGCTAGATCCTAAGTCTAGTGCGTCTGCCAATTCCGCCACACGCGCATATAATGGTGAGTCATGAAGGGCTCGAACCTTCGACACCCTGATTAAAAGTCAGGTGCTCTACCAACTGAGCTAATGACTCATAGAAAACTGGTGGAGGATGATGGATTCGAACCACCGAACCCGTACGGGAGCAGATTTACAGTCTGATGCGTTTGGCCGCTTCGCTAATCCTCCAGGATTACATGGTGCCGGCGAGAGGACTTGAACCCCCAACCTACTGATTACAAGTCAGTTGCTCTACCAGTTGAGCTACACCGGCGTATTACATGGTGTTATAAATGGTGGCTCGGGACGGAATCGAACCGCCGACACGAGGATTTTCAGTCCTCTGCTCTACCGACTGAGCTACCGAGCCTTACTACATTAAAAAAAATGGCGGAACCGACGGGATACTCTCACTTCGTTCGAGACTGCGAAGCTTATGCTCTCGAAGTGAATGCTCCGACGAACCCAAAAACGGATTCTCATCCCTGAAGCATATACAAGATGGCGGAACCGACGGGATTCGAACCCGCGATCTCCTGCGTGACAGGCAGGCATGTTAGGCCAACTACACCACGGTTCCAGATCACTTTCTCAAAGGAAAGTATAATTGCGGGGGCAGGATTTGAACCTGCGGCCTTCGGGTTATGAGCCCGACGAGCTACCGGGCTGCTCCACCCCGCGTCGTTATAAAGTTATATGGTGGAGGCTGAGGGGATCGAACCCCCGACCCTCTGCTTGTAAGGCAGATGCTCTCCCAGCTGAGCTAAGCCTCCATAATATGACCCGTAGGGGATTCGAACCCCTGTTACCTCCGTGAAAGGGAGGTGTCTTAACCCCTTGACCAACGGGCCTTGCTAAAAAATTATCTGGCGGAGAGAGAGGGATTCGAACCCTCGAGACGCTTGTGACGCCTACACGATTTCCAATCGTGCTCCTTCGGCCAGCTCGGACACCTCTCCATATGGCTCCCCGAACAGGGCTCGAACCTGTGACAACTCGATTAACAGTCGAGTGCTCTACCAACTGAGCTATCAGGGAATGGTGGAGCCAAGCGGGATCGAACCGCTGACCTCCTGCTTGCAAGGCAGGCGCTCTCCCAGCTGAGCTATGGCCCCATACTCTGGTATATTTCTTGTTGTGGTCTTGCTATGGGCCCTGGTGGACTCGAACCACCGGCCTCACCCTTATCAGAGGTGCGCTCTAACCAACTGAGCTAAGGGCCCTTATCAATTTTCGAAAAAAAATACCCCAGTGGGGTTTCGCTTGGCGGCGTCCTACTCTCCCAGGACCCTGCGGTCCAAGTACCATCGGCGCTAGAGGGCTTAACGGTCGTGTTCGGGATGGGTACGTGTGGAACCCCTCCGCCATCGCCACCAAACGCATAGCTGTGCTTACATTTCAGAGATCGTTCTCTGAAAACTAGATTCGAAACGAAACATGCGAATTATCACTTGCTATTGGATAAGCCCTCGACCGATTAGTACTGGTCAGCTCCATGCATTGCTGCACTTCCACCCCCAGCCTATCTACCTCGTCGTCTTCAAGGGGTCTTACATACTGGGAAATCTCATCTTGAGGGGGGCTTCACGCTTAGATGCTTTCAGCGTTTATCCCGTCCGTACATAGCTACCCAGCGGTGCTCCTGGCGGAACAACTGGTACACCAGCGGTACGTCCATCCCGGTCCTCTCGTACTAAGGACAGCTCCTCTCAAATTTCCTACGCCCACGACAGATAGGGACCGAACTGTCTCACGACGTTCTGAACCCAGCTCGCGTACCGCTTTAATGGGCGAACAGCCCAACCCTTGGGACCTACTTCAGCCCCAGGATGCGATGAGCCGACATCGAGGTGCCAAACCTCCCCGTCGATGTGGACTCTTGGGGGAGATAAGCCTGTTATCCCCAGGGTAGCTTTTATCCGTTGAGCGATGGCCCTTCCATGCGGTACCACCGGATCACTAAGCCCGACTTTCGTCCCTGCTCGACTTGTAGGTCTCGCAGTCAAGCTCCCTTATGCCTTTGCACTCTTCGAATGATTTCCAACCATTCTGAGGGAACCTTTGGGCGCCTCCGTTACTCTTTAGGAGGCGACCGCCCCAGTCAAACTGCCCACCTGACACTGTCCCCGCACCGGATTACGGTACCAGGTTAGAACCTAGATACGATCAGGGTGGTATCCCAACGTTGCCTCCACACAAGCTGGCGCTCATGCTTCAAAGGCTCCCACCTATCCTGTACAGATCGTACCCAAATTCAATATCAAGCTGCAGTAAAGCTCCATGGGGTCTTTCCGTCTTGTCGCGGGTAACCTGCATCTTCACAGGTATTAAAATTTCACCGGATCTCTCGTTGAGACAGCGCCCAAGTCGTTACGCCATTCGTGCGGGTCAGAATTTACCTGACAAGGAATTTCGCTACCTTAGGACCGTTATAGTTACGGCCGCCGTTTACTGGGGCTTCGGTTCACAGCTTCGGGATTACTCCCTAACCACTCCCCTTAACCTTCCAGCACCGGGCAGGCGTCAGCCCGTATACTTCGCCTTACGGCTTCGCACAGACCTGTGTTTTTGCTAAACAGTCGCTTGGGCCTTTTCACTGCGGCCCCCTCGTGCTATTCACACTACCGGGGCACCCCTTCTCCCGAAGTTACGGGGTCATTTTGCCGAGTTCCTTAACGAGAGTTCTTCCGCGCGCCTTAGAATACTCTTCTCGCCTACCTGTGTCGGTTTGCGGTACGGGCACCTTCACCTGGCTAGAGGCTTTTCTTGGCAGTGTGAGATCATGACCTTCGCTACTATAATTTTCGCTCCCCATCACAGCTCAGCCTTACAATGTGCGGATTTGCCTACACATCAGCCTTACTGCTTAGACGGACATCCATCAGTCCGCGTCACTACCCTACTGCGTCCCCCCATTGCTCATAACGGCTTACGGTGGTACAGGAATTTCGACCTGTTGTCCTTCGACTACGCCTTTCGGCCTCGCCTTAGGTCCCGACTTACCCTGAGCGGACGAGCCTTCCTCAGGAACCCTTAGGCTTTCGGCGGATCAGATTCTCACTGATCTTTTCGTTACTCATACCGGCATTCTCACTTGTATAATGTCCAGCGCTCCTTACGGTACACCTTCAACCCTTATACAACGCTCCCCTACCCCTGATGCAAAGCATCAAGCCATAGCTTCGGTGGTGTGTTTAGCCCCGTTACATTTTCGGCGCAGAGTCACTCGACCAGTGAGCTATTACGCACTCTTTCAATGGTGGCTGCTTCTAAGCCAACATCCTGGTTGTCTGTGCAACTCCACATCCTTTCCCACTTAACACACACTTGGGGACCTTAGCTGATGGTCTGGGCTGTTTCCCTTTTGACAATGGATCTTAGCACTCACTGTCTGACTCCCGGAAGTAAGTCTATGGCATTCGGAGTTTGACTGAGCTTGGTAACCCTTGCGGGCCCCGCACCCAATCAGTGCTCTACCTCCACGACTCTGTTTTCCGAGGCTAGCCCTAAAGCTATTTCGGGGAGAACCAGCTATCTCCGAGTTCGATTGGAATTTCTCCGCTACCCCCACCTCATCCCCGCATTTTTCAACATGCGTGGGTTCGGGCCTCCAGTGCGTGTTACCGCACCTTCACCCTGGACAGGGGTAGATCACCCGGTTTCGGGTCTACGTCCACGTACTATGTCGCCCTATTCAGACTCGCTTTCGCTGCGGCTCCGGCTCTTCACCTTAACCTTGCACGGGAACGTAACTCGCCGGTTCATTCTACAAAAGGCACGCCATCACCCCTAAAACGGGCTCTGACTTTTTGTAAGCACACGGTTTCAGGTTCTATTTCACTCCCCTTCCGGGGTGCTTTTCACCTTTCCCTCACGGTACTGCTTCACTATCGGTCGCTAGGAAGTATTTAGCCTTGGCAGATGGTCCTGCCGGATTCATACGGGGTTTCACGTGCCCCGCACTACTCGGGATCCGTCTCGGAGGGAACAGACTTTCAACTACAGGGCTTTTACCTTCTTTGGCGGGCCTTTCCAGACCTCTTCGCTTAACCGGTTCCTTTGTAACTCCATGTGAGACGTCCCACAACCCCAAAGAGCAAGCTCCTTGGTTTGGGCTTCTCCGCGTTCGCTCGCCGCTACTGACGGAATCACTATTGTTTTCTCTTCCTCAGGGTACTTAGATGTTTCAGTTCCCCTGGTATGCCTCTGCATAACCTATGTATTCAGTTATGAGTAACTGGAAATTACCCCAGCTGGGTTTCCCCATTCGGACACCCCCGGATCAAAGCTTGCTTACAGCTCCCCGAGGCAGTTTCGTTGTTCGCCACGTCCTTCATCGGCTCCTAGCGCCTAGGCATCCTCCGTGTGCTCTTAGTAGCTTAACCATTTTGTTCCGGTTTCGGTCGCTCGCTTCCCTTGTTTTGCTTGCGCAAAGCCAAAAGTCGCTCTCACCCGATACCATCACAAAAGCAATTTGACTACCGTTTTTATTGAAACTTGTTTAACACAAGTTCAGCTAAAAAGGAATGTTCTAATTCGCGTTTGTTTCGTTTCGATATCTAGTTTTCAAAGAACAAGCTCCATGCAAAAGCAAGCTGTTTTGAGAGTTTGAGCTCTCAAAACTGAGCAACGAGTGAGTTAAAAGCTTTACGAAGTAAAGCTCGCTTCGGAAGCATGCTTCCTGAAGACTTATATTTGAATGTTTCCACTCGGGAAACGATTCTCCATAGAAAGGAGGTGATCCAGCCGCACCTTCCGATACGGCTACCTTGTTACGACTTCACCCCAATCATCTATCCCACCTTCGGCGGCTGGCTCCTTGCGGTTACCCCACCGACTTCGGGTGTTATAAACTCTCGTGGTGTGACGGGCGGTGTGTACAAGACCCGGGAACGTATTCACCGCGGCATGCTGATCCGCGATTACTAGCAATTCCGACTTCATGCAGGCGAGTTGCAGCCTGCAATCCGAACTGAGACCGGCTTTGTTGGGATTGGCTCCATCTCGCGATTTCGCAGCCCGTTGTACCGGCCATTGTAGTACGTGTGTAGCCCAGGTCATAAGGGGCATGATGATTTGACGTCATCCCCACCTTCCTCCGGTTTGTCACCGGCAGTCTATCTAGAGTGCCCACCCGAAGTGCTGGCAACTAAATATAAGGGTTGCGCTCGTTGCGGGACTTAACCCAACATCTCACGACACGAGCTGACGACAACCATGCACCACCTGTCTCCTCTGTCCCGAAGGAAAGATACATCTCTGTACCGATCAGAGGGATGTCAAGACCTGGTAAGGTTCTTCGCGTTGCTTCGAATTAAACCACATACTCCACTGCTTGTGCGGGTCCCCGTCAATTCCTTTGAGTTTCAGTCTTGCGACCGTACTCCCCAGGCGGAGTGCTTAATGTGTTAACTTCGGCACCAAGGGTATCGAAACCCCTAACACCTAGCACTCATCGTTTACGGCGTGGACTACCAGGGTATCTAATCCTGTTTGCTCCCCACGCTTTCGCGCCTCAGCGTCAGTTACAGCCCAGAGAGTCGCCTTCGCCACTGGTGTTCCTCCACATATCTACGCATTTCACCGCTACACGTGGAATTCCACTCTCCTCTTCTGCACTCAAGTCACCCAGTTTCCAGTGCGATCCGGGGTTGAGCCCCGGGATTAAACACCAGACTTAAATGACCGCCTGCGCGCGCTTTACGCCCAATAATTCCGGACAACGCTTGCCCCCTACGTATTACCGCGGCTGCTGGCACGTAGTTAGCCGGGGCTTTCTTCTCAGGTACCGTCACCTTGAGAGCAGTTACTCTCCCAAGCGTTCTTCCCTGGCAACAGAGCTTTACGATCCGAAAACCTTCATCACTCACGCGGCATTGCTCCGTCAGGCTTTCGCCCATTGCGGAAGATTCCCTACTGCTGCCTCCCGTAGGAGTCTGGGCCGTGTCTCAGTCCCAGTGTGGCCGATCACCCTCTCAGGTCGGCTACGCATCGTCGCCTTGGTGAGCCGTTACCTCACCAACTAGCTAATGCGCCGCAGGCCCATCCCCAAGTGACAGATTGCTCCGTCTTTCCAGTTTCCTTCAGGCGAAGAAAACAATTATTCGGTATTAGCTACCGTTTCCGGTAGTTGTCCCAAACTTGAGGGCAGGTTGCCTACGTGTTACTCACCCGTCCGCCGCTAACCATCAGAGAAGCAAGCTTCTCTTCAAGTCCGCTCGACTTGCATGTATTAGGCATGCCGCCAGCGTTCGTCCTGAGCCAGGATCAAACTCTCCAATAAAGTATTGAAAAGAGCGATAAGCTCATTTTGAATCTGACGAGATTAAAAATCTCATTTGTGCTCCAGTCGATCCAAGCCAGGGCTTGTCTCAAACTTTCGCGTTCATTCTGCAAGCAGAATGTTTACTCACTCGTTGTTCAGTTTTCAAAGATCAAACTTGTTTTTTCTACCGAGTGTCGTTCCCCTCAGCAACTTTTATATCATAACACTTCCGTACCAACTTAGCAAGCTCTTTTTTAAGTTTCTTTTCGAAGCTTATTTGTTTTGCCTACTGCACTTTGTTTCTCGTGTTTTTTGGCCGGAAATAGAATATATCATATACACAATACAATTACTACTTGTAAAATATCCCACCAGCAAACGAATGGTTTAACTTGATTCCATCTTTTCTTAAGCTCTTTTTCTGATGGCAATATCCTCTTACTATATCCTATATACGTTCACTGGTCGAATCTCTCTCAATATAGGTTGTGAACTAATCAACCAGCATCATTACATTCGTTCTATAAAATATGAAACAAAATACCTCTATTCAATAACACTGCTATCTATTATGTGGACCGAATCTTGTAATTGAACTCCATAGGCTGTGGACTAGATAGATTGTGTTTTTACTCTTTTTACTATTAGTCTTTGAACCTCCCCATCACTATCGTGTCGTGATACTGTCCTTCCATGTGTCGCCGATCCTTTTTCAAAATACCTTCGATCTCGAAGCCACTCTTTTGGTATAACTCGATTGCCTTATCGTTGGAAGCTAGCACGTTCAACTTCATCTTCTCTACACCAGTCTGGTCTGCCCATTCTATCGACTTCTCCAGCAAGTTCTTGCCAATCCCATGTCCCCAGAATTCTCGGGCTACACACACGCCGAACTCAACTTTATGGCAAAAGCGCTTCAGCTCTGTACCTTCACATCGGGAGTATCCCACAATCTCACCCCCTACTACAGCAACAAGGAACAGATTCCGTGACTTCTCAGTGTCCAAATGGATGATCCGCCTGAACCCGGCTGCGTCGATATACGCCTCACCCTCTTCACGATCCATGTTCTCGGTTTCCCCATCGATTTGTACACGAAGTGGAGACAAGGCCTCAGCATCCTTTTCCTCTGCCGATCTAATGGAATAAGATAAGCCTTTAATGTAATATTCCTGCTGATTGATCATCATAAGAACCGTACCTCCTCTTCTGCTTTTTATAATTACTATACCTGTATCGCTCTACCCCACCTCAGACGGACTCTTGCCCGTAAGCATTTTGAACACTTGGCTGAAATACGTCGCATTACGGAACCCCGTCATCTCGCTCACCTCATATACCATGTAATGTCCCGACTGCAACAGTTCCAGCGCCCTCTGAATCCGGTACCCGTTCAAATAACTCACGAAGTTCTCACCGGTCACCCTTTTGAAAAGTTGACTCAGATACTTCGGATGTACGAACAGCCCCTTGGCAATCGCTTCAAAACTAATCTCTTCGGTGTAATGCAGCTCCACATACTGTTTCACCTGCTCTATCAGTTTATTGCTCTTCTTCTCACCCATCTCTTTGCGTATCTGATCGAGCCAGTTGCAGATAATACGATCCATCCAGCTTACCAGATCATGCAAAGCATATTTCGATTGAATTTCACGCAGAAAATCACTCATCGCGAGCGGCGGGGGTAACATAGGGTGAAGTCGGTTCCAGCTATGAATCAACGTGTCAAACAAACTGACGACCACCACCTGTACACCCTGTATCCCAACACAGTTGCCCTCTTTCAGCAAAAGCCGAATATGGTGCCATACCTCTTCCGCCAGATCAGGTCTGATATCCGTCCAAGCCTCATTCCATTGACGAAGCATTAACGAATAATCGGTCACACTTGGTTCTGTATCCTCTGACGCTTCATAGTGGTAGATACGATTTCCACCTTGAAACTCTGCTGTTTCCACCGCTTCCCTGCTCTCCAGATAAGAATCTATCACCTCACATGGGTGACTTTTGGATTTTCCTATTCCAGCACTTACTTCGATTTTCAAATACGTAAAGATCTGATCCATCATCCTTTCCACGAGTGGCAAGATCTCCTCCAGCTGATCCTTATCCTCTTTGTCTGCTAATAGAAGCAACACAAATACCTGATCCGAATAATCAACAATCTCTACCTGACCATTCATGCGCGCCGCATGCTCCTTCACCGTCTCCTGGATAATATCGGCCGCCCCATAGCGAAGAAGTTGCCAATCCCGTTCTTTCATCCGTGTCAAAAATACGGGGCGATTCAGCTGCAGACTAATGGCACGTGTCTGGGAGGACATGTGAATGCCTATATAGTCCATGCGTTCTTTGGGTAGCTCGTCTGCCCGATATCGCGTAGTCAGCAGTTCGTGAAGAAATTGTTTGCGCAAATACGGAAGTACCCGTCCGACCTCCTGCTTGTACGTCTGCTCCAGCCGCTCATGCCGCTCTCGCACATCTTGTTCCAGTAGCACCTCCCGCAGCACAGACTCAATCTCCTCAACCTCTGCCGGCTTCAGCAAAAAGTGATTCACCCCCCAGCGCATGGCTGCCCGGGCGTTCTCGAATTCGTCATATCCACTAAGAATGATGATCGGCAAGTGGGGATGATCACGTCGCAACGTCTGTGTGATCTCAAGCCCGGTCATCCCCGGTAGATAGACGTCAGTCATAACCACATCTGGATGCATGCGTTGAAACAGCTCCAGCGCATCCAAGCCATTGGATGCAGTGCCTGCAATGCTGAGGCCCAGAGAAGGCCAATCGATATGATCTGTTAATGCCTTTACAATATGAGGATCGTCATCAACAAGCATAATGGTCTTCATCATTTTTCACCGTCCAGCCATAGATTTAATTGCTCGTCGGTCTCAATACGCGGCAGCGTAATGGTCACTTCCACGCCACCTGACTCTCTATCGCTCAGTTGAACGCCATACCTCTTCCCACAATAAAGCTGAATGCGCTGATGTACATTCCGTACACCGATGCCACACGTCTCTTCGAGTTTCCACCCCTCCGGCAAACCCCGCCCATTATCCGCGATACGAATGACGATATCCTCATGCGGGCCAACCTCTTCGTGCATATGCACCTGAATTCGAAGTGTACCTTCTTCAGGGTGCCCGTGCATAACGGCATTTTCGATAAAGGGCTGCAAAATGATCTTGGGAATGTAACAACCACGAATATGCGGATCGATCTGCTCCTGATATTGAATGGAGAACGGTAACCGCTCTGACTGGATGTTAACGTAGCAACGGGCATGTTCCAACTCATCACGAACCCGTATAAACAATCTCCCTCCACTCAGTCCGATCCGTAACAGCTTACTGAGCTGCACAATCATACGACTGATATCCTTAGCTTCATAATCAAGTGCGCGCCAGTGGATCATGTCGAGGGTATTGTATAGAAAATGGGGTTTGATCTGGGCCTCAAGCAAGCCCGTCTGGGCTTCACGCTTAGCCCGGCTCTCATCCTTCACCTGTTCCATCAGCGTCGTGAGCTGTGAAGCCATGTGATTAAAGCCATAAGCCAAATGGGCATATTCCTCCGTAAACGAAAGTTGGACCCGGGTATCGAAGTCCCCTTTCTCCAGTTGTCTCATTCGCTTGATCAATTGTCTCAGTGGGCGGATGATCTGCCTTACGAACAGGTACGCAAGCACAGCGGAGCATAATAGTCCCAGTATGGCGATGCCGAGAATCTGCCAGCCCGCATGCCTGACCGGAGATAGAAGTGTGTACACCGGAATAGTCTGTACGAGTCGCCACTGAAGCATGGCTGGTCTGGAGTAGAGCACCAATTGGGCACCTCCGGATTGGCCGGAAACGACTTCGTATCCATCTGCGCCAGGCTGTACATGTTCCTGAATCCATGCACTATCTATAATAGAAGAAGATGAATTTACAGCTCCACCCGTTTCTTGAATGGTACTCGCTTCATTTCTTCTATCCGCTCGTTCATTTTCCTCTGCTGGATCAACTCTCCCCATCTGCATTACGACATTACCAGCCGTATCTACCAACAGGACTTTTCCATCAAGCACCATGGGCACATCGGCAAACCTGCGTACGATGTCCGCTCTACTCAGTCGAATGAGCACATAGGCCACCGTTCCGCCATGACTGTCGAAAATCCGTTGGGCGTATCCGACCAGGGATTGGCCCGATTCGTTCTCGCGCAGCGGCACCCATGCCGCATCAGCCTTTTCCAACGTAGCAAACCAAGAGTCGTGTGCGATGGTATCCACCGGAAATATGCGATCAGCCATAGTCACTGTCACCTCATTAAAGACATCCGTATACAGTTCGATGGAGGTGATGCCTTCACTCACGACCATGGTATGATCCAGGATTCGAGAAACCTCTCTCCGCTGGTGAATCTGTGCAAGCCTGCCCGTATCGGCCTTTTCGAGCAGATTGGACAGTTCCCGATTGCTTGCCAAACCATATGCGGTTCCTGTTACCCCTGTAATGAAATCAAATCCCCGACGTGTGCTCTCGTTCAGAAGAGCCAGACGTGCTTTGCTAATCTCGGCAAATGTGACCGCAGAGAAAGACTGATATGCCAGCCAGACCACAACGGAGACGAGCAACAGGTTAAACGCAATAAAGCAAGTCACCATCAATGTGGAGAGCTTGCTTTGTTGCAGCTTTTGATTAATGAATGCAGACCATCTTCCTTTCCCCATGGAAAAATCAACTCGTTTCGTCTTGGAATTACCCTTTGAGCCCAGAGGTCGCGATTCCTTCCACGAAGTACTTTTGACACACGATAAATACAATGAAACATGGCACCAACGACAACACCGACATGGCAAACATCGGGCCCCAATCGGATTGAGAACTCGAATCAAGGAACAGACGCAGACCTAGCGGCACGGTGTATTTGCTAACGTCACTCAAGTAGATCAACTGACTGAAGAAGTCGTCCCATGTCCACAAGAACGTAAAGATCATCGTGGTAACCAGTGCTGGAAACGCAAGTGGAATGATGATTTTGGTGTAGATTTTCACAGGACCGCAACCATCAATGGTAGCCGCCTCATCCAACTCTTTGGGCAATCCCCGGAAGAACTGTACCATGAGAAAAATGAAGAAGGCGTCGGTCGCGAGCCATTTTGGCACCACAAGCGGAAGATACGTATTCACCCACTCCAGGTGGTTGAAAAGGATATACTGCGGGATCAGCGTCACATGATGAGGCAGCATAATCGTCATGAGCATCAGGCCGAAGCAGATGGCTTTGAAACGAAAATTCAGTCGGGCGAAGGCATATGCCGCCATAGAGCAGGAGATGACATTGCCCAGCACGGCGCCAAGCGACAGGATGACAGAGTTGGTCAGGAAGCGGGAGAACGGATTCCCCTGAATACCGGACCAGCCATTCATGTAATTTTGCCAATTCCATTCCTGCGGCCAAAACCAGGTCTCTGTAAAGATCATATGTCCCGGTTTGAACGAGCTGCCCAGCATCCAGAGGATCGGGTAGAGCATGACAAAGGCGATGCCTGAGATCAACACATGTTTGCTGACGACCCATGCTGTAGAGTTCCGTTGTCCAATCATGATTTTCCACCATCCTCATAGTGCACCCACAGCTTGCTGCTGCGGAATACGAGCAATGTAAATACGCCAATCAGGATGACCAACACCCAGGCCATCGCAGAAGCATAGCCCATCTGAAAGAATGAGAATCCTTTTTTGTACAGATAGAGCGAATACATTAAGGTTGAGTTCACTGGCCCTCCGCTACCATTACTGATTACGAAAGCCTGCGTGAACGATTGAAAGGACGTAATCAGCTGCATGACGAGATTGAAGAAGATAACGGGTGACAGAATTGGCAACGTTATATAGAAGAATCTCCGCAGAGGGCCTGCACCATCTACCGCTGAGGCTTCATCATATTCGGGTGGAATCTGTTTCAAGCCTGCCAGGAAAATAATCATGGATGATCCAAACTGCCATACGGATAACAGCACAATGGAATATAGGGCATACTTCGGATTGGCAACCCAATCGGGCGCCTTAATGCCCACCATGGCAAGCACACTATTGAGTAGCCCGTCCCCGCCCAGCATTTTACGCCACAACATTGCAATTGCAACGCTACCTCCAAGTAATGTCGGAATGTAATACACCGTCCGGTAAATACCCAGCCCTCGAATCCCTTTATTGAGCAACATGGCTACCAGCAGCGCAAAGATCAATTTGACCGGTACGGATACAGCGACATACGTGAATGTAACTTTGAGCGACTGAGTGAACAGTTTATCCGATGTAAACATCGTCGTGTAGTTATCCAGACCGACCCAGGAAGGGGCGGCCAGGATACTATAATCGGTGAACGAAATGTACAAGGATACCAACATGGGACCAAGGGTTAGAAATAACAATCCGACAAGCCATGGGGCGAGGAACAGAAGCGCTGCTCCATTGTGGGCATATCTCCGTTTGACCCGCCGGGTAGCTACACGCTCGATTCGGGCTTGACTGACCTGTGATGTCGTCATCTTCGCAACCTCCCCGCAGAATTAGAAGTCTGGAACGGTTTCAATGGTTTATTGACTCGATCCAAGCGTAGCCTTGGCTCCTTCAATAAACTGGGCAATGACATCTGGCGTATCACCTTGACCGAAGGCGATCTGCTCGCTTGCGCTCTTGAAACTTGTGTCCACTTCAGCAAATCCTTGCGGGTACGGTGGATCAATCTCGCTGGAGTGCTTCGATACAGTATCGATAAATTGGAAAATGGTTTGCTCCGCTTCCGGCAGCGTAGGCTGCATCTTTTCACGAATGCTGGAATTGACCGGCACCCCACGTTCAGAACCAAGAATAGCGGTTGCTTCTGGATCATTGACCATGAAATCAATGAACATGGCAACTTCCTTTGGATGTTTGGTTTTGCCATAACCGGAGAGGAACTGGCCTGGTTTCAGATATTCACCGATTTGCTTTTCACCTGCACCATGCGGAAGCACTTGTATGCCAAGCTTATGATCCTGGTTTTTGTTCACCTGCTGGAATGTCAGCAATTGATTGGACCATGCAAAATCCATGGCAGCTGTGCCCAGTGAGATCGGGCGTGTCTCCAGTGCATTGGTTGTGGATGCCGTGATCTCCGCTGTGGTCACTCCACCATTCTCGCGCAATGCGCCCCACATATCGAACCATTGCTGAAGCTCCTCACTGGTAGCGGTCATCGTGCCACCATCAAACAATCCTTTCCCGGATTGTCGGATAAACACTTCGAACATGTTGGTTGTACCGGAAATGTCTGCAGATCCATAGAACCCCTCACCTTTGGCTGCGGCAATTTTGGTCGCCATATCCCCAAAATCCTTCCATGTCCAGCTCTCTTGCGGTTCCTCAATACCTAATTCTTGAAATACGGTGGCGTCATAAATGACACCTGGTGCGTTTACTCCGAGGGTAATCGCATATAATTTATCGTCAATGGATCCGGCTTTAATCATGCTCTGATCATGATCCTCTGTTCGCAGCTCTTTGCTCTCTGCAAATGGGGTCAGATCAAGCAAGGCCCCACGCCGGGCAAAGTCAGTCAGAAATGCGTAATCCATCTGGATGATATCTGGTGCATTTGAACCGGCTACCTGGGTAGTTAATTTGTCAAAATAACCATCCCAACCAGAGTATTCAGGTTTAATGGTGATTCCCGGATGTTTCTCTTCAAATAGTTGGATGACTTTGGTCGTCAGATCATGTCTGGTCTGTGATCCCCACCAGGTCATGCGCAGTTCAATCTTGCCTGAAGAGTCTCCTTCACTTCCACTTGCTTCGCCAGAAGAAGCTGGCTTATCCGTGGCTCCTCCCGAACAGGCTGTAGCGAACAATAACAGGGACAGGCAGAACAGGGTTACCCACTTTTTTGTAATCATCATAAATGAATTTCCTCCCCTTCTTGCATTTATGGAATCGCTTACAAAATATATTGTATCGGTCCATTGCTGCACATGACATAAACAAAAGTAAGCTTTCCTGTCAAAAAAGTAAGGAGTTACAGGAATCAAAAACCACCAGGAATGATATTCCCGGCGGTTCCGTTCCCGTATCGGTATGATTACGGGTATACATTGCATGATACATTGAGAAGAAGTTACTGGGCTGATATGGAACAAAGGTATGAACATCTAATCACGGCATTTTTTCTACGAGCCATTGGAATGTCCGAGCTCGATGTTCAGCTATAAAAATTGTGTTTCCTGCGAATCTGTCAGGAATGTGAGACTGCAGGTGAAGACACCCTGTGCTCAGCCAGATATTTCTTCATTTTTGCCACTTCGGTTCCTGCCAGCATCATAATGCCTATTCCGTGATTGTCATTGGTGACGGTACGCAAGTCCTGATCATAATACTCTGCTGTAAATGCATATCGTGATCCGCTGCACACGCCATGGACATTCCCTTGACGATCAATCGCTTTGCAGATGAGTCCCTTCCAAGCCCGTTCGGCAGCTGTGACGTAAACTTCTGGGTCTTTGAACCAGCCAAAGCGTACACCTCTCGCAAAACCATAGGCAAACATCGCCGTGCAGGAGGCTTCTTCATACGTCTGGGGAACATTCAATACCTGATGCCACAACCCGCTTTCCCCTTGAAGCGCTGCGTACCCTTCACAAAGCTCATTAAAGAAATCTATTAAGGCCGGGCGCTCGGGATGCTCTGCTGGCAAAGCTTCCAGTACCTCTGTCAAGGAAAACAGTGTCCAGCCATTCCCCCGTCCCCATGGAATCTGCGTCGCCTGTCCGTATTTGAAATCATACACATGGGACATGATCTTGAACTCAGGCATAAACAGATACTTCCGATACAGTGAAAATTGTCTGGCGGCTTCATCCAATGCGGTTGAGTTGCCTGTCACCCGGGCATAACGAACGAGAAACGGCGTGCTCATATAGAGGTCATCTGCCCACATGGTATTCTCGGCATACTCCCCTACACATGTGCGATAAAATGCACCATCCTCCTGCCTCTCCAGGCGGGAAAGCATGAAATCTGCAATGCGTTCAGCAATCGGAAGAAACGTTGGTTCATGACACTCTGAATACGATTCCAGCATGGCTGAACCAAAAGAACCGCAGTTATCCAGCATTTTCAGCATGACCAATTGTTGATTGACAGCCGGGAAACCATACTGCTCCCGATCCCATAAGGAGTACTCATACATCTGGGTACATGCCTGCACATGCTCAGCCGCATAACGTGTAATGTCCGGTCTTTGCAAATAACGCCCCGTCCGTAATAGACCATATACAGTGACACCCAATGGATAATCCCAGCGACCATAATTGGTCACACTGCCCACTGTCCATTTGTTGCTTAACATCGCATTCTCATAATAAGGTCTGATCCAAGCATCCGGTCGATCTAAGCGCCAATATGTCTGTCTTTGCCCCGTTTGATACACTCGGTCCGTTCGAGTCAGATCCGCCAAGTCCGGTTCAACCTCCGACTCAAAAGGTCCAACATATAACCAAGACTCTCCATTAGCACCGTGCACACGCTGAGGAAGTTCCAGTGAGAGCGGCTTGCCCGACACGGTTGCGTTCAAATTAAAATGCCAAGGTCCCGCCATATCGTCATATTCACTTCGGACAAGCAGGTCACTCCGTCCAAACGGGACTGTTACATCCACTTTGAACGAACCCGGCTCCTTCACTTGCGCCACAGGCTTGCCGCTAATCCAAATACTTAGAGAACCGGAGGATTGACCTGACAATCGTACCTGATTCCCGGTTGAATCGTTATTGTTCAGATGGGTCCAAGCATAAGCATGTTTTCCAGCAAGATTTCCGAATATTCGTTCGAAGGCTGGCTTGGTTTTATCTTCATCAGACCAGCCTGTCTCAGGCAACCAATTTAAGCTGTAGTCAGCTTCTTTACCAAGCAGGTCTGGTTGCTTACTCGCGGCCGGGTTCGGTTGAGAGAATACCCACCCCGCTTGCCCCTGTCTCTCCTGGAATGGAGCAAATACGTTCAAAATGCGCACCTTACCTTCATCTGATCCAAACTGGCAGCCAAAGCCGGCAGGAGTGTTTTTCATTTCCAGCCAAATGGTGTTCCAACCAGGCTTGATATCGATGCTGAGCTTCACCGTTGCGTCTGGACTAATCTCATCCATTACGGTTGAGCGATAGACCATCTGTTCATTGAAATAGAAACGAACAGGCCCATAGCAGCGGACCAGTACATCCAGGTTTCGGTCCTCGTCCCCCCAAACCAGTGCAGCTGCGTAGGATATATGGTCTTTAGGTGCATCAGGAAAACGTTTACCTAAGTTCAGATCATAAAGCCCTTTTTCATTTTGCAAAATACCAGACTTCTGGAATACCCGATATACAAAATCAGCCTGCGCATTGGCTCCAATATACCTCTCGGCTAGCACCTTCAGCACCTGATCCTGATCTTCTCCAAATCGGTAATACATGCTCTGTGGTTCACTGAAATAGGTCGTCATCGATGGCACACATCCTTCTCACGTTGAAATAAAGTCTTATATCATAGCATTCATACCATCCACACTGGAGCACCAAACTAATAAGTAATAATAAAGTATAGCGCTTAACCTAGGTGGGTAATCCCCTTACCGGGAATAGGTATGTCCCTTGGTTATCTTCTGAATAGCCGAATAATAATCCCAGTATAACTGACATGTTCTGTGGTGGCTACAGATTTTTGATTACGCTTACAAAAAATCAGAAAATTCGGTTTTCCCTTCGCCAATTACACCTTCATTGGACATTAATTCAAAAAAACGGAAAAAGTTACCGATATAGAGACTATATAAGTTGAACTAATCATTTACACAGAAACGTAGAGGACAGAAAAAACCTGAAAAAGCGAAGCGTTCGCCTTTATCACCGGATTTTTCCCTTGAGAAAAGGGAATCAAAAAAATCTGGGGATAACAGCGATTGGAAGGTTATTCTGTCATCGGAGTGTACGTGTGAATATATCTTTAGTTCAACTTATATAGATTGAGAATTCCACTTTTTGTATCGGGAAGGAAAGATGCACATTGAATACTCTTGAATCTCTGGTAAATGCTATGCCTTTTGTTAGCCAAATGTTTCGTGACGACATATCCATATCCATTAATGATCATGAGAAAGTATTGTATTTTTCCGAAGCAAAAAGTCTGGAGATTGGCGTGAAGGTTGGAGATGAACTGCATGACGATTATAAAAATTTCAAAATGCTCACCAACAAGGAGACGCGTACTGTTGCACGTATGCCTGGTGATCTGCAAGGCAGACCTTTCGACTCCATTCTTATTCCCATTAAGGAAAACGATCAGGTCGTGGGTATATTGGGTGTGAACTACGCACTGGACAGTCACATGACACTGGAAACGCTGATCCGTGAAAATGAAACAACCATTAATGCTCTCGTCGGTGGCATTCAGCAGATTGCGGCACATTCCGAAGAACTCTCTGCGACCTCGGAAGAGATTCTGCGCAACTCCAAAAAAGCTTCAGAGAACTCGGTCAGTGTAAGTAAAGTAACAAACGTCATTCGTGAAGTATCGGAACAAACCAATCTGCTTGGACTAAACGCCATGATAGAGGCAGCCCGTGTGGGCGATCAGGGAGCCGGATTCGGTGTCGTTGCCAGTGAAGTACGCAAGCTGTCCGATCATACGAAACAAGCAGCGGCTGATATCGAAACCTCCCTCGGTAGTGTACAGGATTCCATGAAACATATGGAGCAGGAGATCGGTCAGATTACAACCGCAACGGTGGATCAGGCCAAGCTTGTATCCGAGTTCATGGAAAGTATCGAACAGCTTAGTGAGACAAGCGCGAATCTGAAAAAGTTCGTACATCAGATGCTGGCGCTAGAATAGTAGGCCAGTTCCACAGCAGAAATAAAGAATGATATGAAATGTACATAGGAAATGATTTAGAATATGAAAAGCCTCCGGCCACTTCCCTTTGCAGGAAGTCAGCGGAGGCCTTATTTCGTGTTTGCGGTGATATCACCTTTATGGTTTATGGTCGCACGGCTGTTATATCTCTACAGCGACGCCAAAATGGTCGGAGACCACCGGCCCGTTTTTACCGTTCAAGACCACAGTGGAAGACTTAGCCTGAATCGGACGATTGGAGAAAATATAGTCGATCCGAAGATCGCGTTTGTTATCTGCCCAGCCGGCAATGGCCTTCACCACGGTTGCTCCTTCATCCTTTTGCAATGCGGTGGTGTACAGGTCATTCCAGCCTTTGCTCATCATATAATCATAGCCTTCACCACGTACTTCAGCGACATTATTGAAGTCACCCATCATATATAACGGGTGATCCATGTAGGGTGCAAGCTTGCTCTCCGTCATCTCCCATTGTCCCTTGAACGGTTCCTGTGCATCATCCCACCAGTTATAGTGTCCGTTCACAAACCAGGTTGCTTCACCTTGGACGACCGTCTGAATTCCCACAATCTTGCGTGTACGGTAATTGTTATAATCCCGCATGTGGGACACATATTCTCCAAAAGCCCGCGTAATCGGCGTCCGGCTAAGGATCGCCAGTCCTTCGTCATATTTTTGAAACCCGACGTGCACGGGAATCCACGTCCAGTAATATTGCTCTGTCAGCTGCTGAAGCAGGACGTAGGCATAGTTGTCTTTTTTAATCACAGCGTCGGATTCAGTGGCATAATACATCTTCAGTTCTTCTGCAGAAAGCGCCGCTTCCTGCATGGATTGGTTGACCTCCTGCATGGAGATCACATCAAATTGATGTGTATTAATAAAATCAGCCAGTTGACTGATCTTGTTCAGTTGATCCTCTTCCGCCCAGGCGTGTGTGTTTAACGTAAGTATTTTCATATGCTCTCTCCTGTTGTGTGTAGTATGGCCGTTTCCCCGGCCTGCATCGTTCCTGATAGGAATACATACCATAAGCATACACAATATGGTGCATTCTTGCATGTCGGCCGCCAGCAGAACCGACGTGTTCATCCTGATTCCAGTTGGTCTAAAATAACTTCAAATTCTTCATAACCCATGCACGGATTGGCTCATAACTGATATGATGGATACAACAAATTTACAACATCACATCATAGACGTGGTGATTACTGAACCTATGTTTACCCCAGGAGATGGAATGATGAACATACCAATTAACATGAGGATGGATGATGCGCAGTGGCAACAATTAATTCGGGAAGTTGCAGAGCATTTTAACAACCTGACGATCATGCGCGGATTCCAATATTATAAACAGAAACGTGTCGGACCATTAACCTATTCAGAACAACAAGGGATTTCGGCCGTTGTACAGGGATCGGAAGAATATGAGGTCACCCTGAGCATGCAATCCTTGTCTACAAGTCATTGTACCTGCCCGGTGAACTCCGTATGCAAACATATGACGGCTGTCTTGATGAGTTATGCCGAGCAACTGGAGCGACCTGTGCATGCGATTGTTAATGCACACTCCAGTACTGCGCTCAAACAAACGACCAAACCCGTCGGTGCCATGTCCGCAGGACGATCCAGCTATACAGATGCCGATGAACAGCAGGATACAGACATTCCGGACAACCAATACAGCCAGATCAAGGAACGTGCAACAGAGCTTGCCGATCTCGAAATCTCGGAATGGCATGAGCTATTCCACTCCTGTCTGAGACGGCTGGGTACTGGCACAGCAAGCACATCCTACGTACAGGAAGCAACGGACGAGCTATATGCCATTAAACCAAGGCTGTCCGCTGTAATGGACCAGCTTTTTGAACTACATGTGCAGCTGCACCTCATCCGATTCTGCGTGCCTCCGGCTCGTAACTCCATCACGCATACCCCCGTGTACTTGAGCTACCCTGCCCAGCTCGCGGTGGATGCACTTCAGAAAGACATTGAACGGATCTTTAACCATCCGCTAGACCTGTCAGGTCTAGCGGGAAACAAGCTTGAACAACTTTGGAACAGACTGGCCGAAACCTCAGCTTATTTACGCAAACAGATGATGCCTGAGACAGCCAGCATGATGTTCTTCACTCCGATCTATCGACAACTGTGGTTGAACTGGATCGTACCTGAGCTGCAAGGGTCGCGGGACATGTTAGTGTCGGAACAGGCCATCTTAGATGATATAGAACGCAATATAACCGCCGCTTCGCCACCTTCCCAGTCAGGTGGAAGTGTATTGGGTAGCGCTCAGAGTAATGAAAGTAGTATCGATAGACCAAGCAAAGCAGTGACACTGCCTTTACCACTGGTACTCGCGCAGAGCTGGATGTACTTCCATGTAGGGCAAGATGATCAGGCATGGCAGCGACTCATCCATGGAAGCTCGGCCTACGGTTTCCCGCCAGAACATCTGTTGCATTTTCTCCATGTACTCGCAGATTCGGCTGAATGGAAAAGGCTTGGGGATTGGTTGGTACAACTTGGCCCCCTTCTGGCGAATCGGCGTAATACACCTTTGAATGATTACATGCATCTGTGGGATACGGCCATTCAACATCTGCCCGATGCAGAGAACCGTATGTGGGACACACTTGTCAGTATGCTTCCCCACTCCCGCCCCGCCTACGAGGATGCCATGCATTCGCGTGGACAGTGGCGCAGATGGATTGATTTTCAGCTGAGTACGGGAACGGAACCTCTCGAATTCCGCGTAGCGATGCTGCAACCAATCGAAAAAGATGCACCTGAGCTGCTGCTTCCCTTCTATCATCAGGCAGTGGAGCGTTATATCGGACACAAAAACAGGGACGGATACAAAGCAGCGGTGAAGCTGCTAAAACGTCTGTCCAAAATCTATAAAAAAATGAAGCAAGAAGCGCACTGGGAGCAATTCATCACCACACTTGCCGTTCGTAACAGTCGGCTGCGCGCCCTACAGGAAGAGCTTCGGAAAGGTAAACTGATCTCATGACCTTAATTCATCCTTACACTGAAACGATTGAGGTTCACGTCGCTTTAACCGGATATGGCGATGCTTTGTTTTACGGAGCACTCAACACACACCACTTTGTACCGGGACAGTCGCTTAAGCAGCGATTGTTCGCTTGGCATGCGCCTTCCTTCTACGGTACCGAACTGGAAATTCGGCAGATTGAGGAGATTGAGCTGGTTGTTCTGCCTGCGGAAGAAGTCATTCCCTTCTTTGCCGAGATGCACACGTTACTTCATATTGAATGGAAATGGGACGAGCAAACGGAACATCTGATTCGTCTAGCTCCCGCGCTCGCAGCATCTATCGAAAAACGCAAATACGTACCTAGCTTCGAGGCCTACCGTGCAGGACAACTTCAGTGGACCTGGGACCCTGACAGCTTGAAAAAGCAGGAGCGGGCATCGCTTACCAAGGCGATTCAACAGACCGACGAGAGTTATGCCGAAGGACTTGGGGCGGCCTACTCCGCCTTTGTGTTCCAGCGCTGGTACAGTTCGGAGGAAGCAGCAACCGATCTGCGACGTGAATTCCCGCAGTTATTCCCAGAACGTGGGACTCTACCCAAGACAGCCGGGATGGATGCTCAGTCCTGGCTCGTATCCATTGGCTGGAAAGCGGATGCCGCACCATTCAGACCCATGCTGCAGTTGCAGGAACCGGACGAGGATGAGCCATCTTGGCGGCTGCGACTGGTATTGCAGAATAAGCTGGATGCCGCTGTATTGGTGCCCGTCATGCTGGATTCACGGGGCCGGCTTGAAGGCGAATGGCCAGAGGTATGGACACCGTTCATTCTGGACCGCTCCGCCGGATGGCTGGATCAACTGCGTGCACACCTGCCGCGTCTCGGAAGCTCCATTAGCGGCAGGCGGGATGTGCTGAGTGACCCTTTGGGAGATCAGGAAGCCTGGCAGTTCCTGACGCAGGATAGCGGGCGGTTGCTCGCAGCGGGCTGGCAAGTTCTGCTGCCTGGTTGGTGGGAAGCAGCCCGTAAGAAGAAACCAAAGCTGCGTGCTAAGGTGCAACCGGAGGAAGGCAGTGAGCGGGGACAGTCATTCTTTGGACTGGACTCGATTATTCATTTTGACTGGCGAATTGCGATTGGTGATACGGATCTCAGCGAAGATGAGTTCGCCGATCTTGTGGCCCGTAATGAACGATTGGTTCGCTTCCGAGGTGAATGGGTCCCTCTCGACCCCGACCTGCTGGAACAGATACGTCGTGCCATGGGCGGTGTAGATCGGGAACAAGGACTCTCATTTCAGGATATTCTGCACCTGCATCTGTTGCATAATGAGCAACGGGAATATCGCAATCAGAAATGGAAGGAAGGACAACAAACCGAGGAAGAGCAGCAACCACAGGATGATCAGAACATTCGGCTGGAAGTAGAACTGAATGAGCACCTGAATCGGGTTATCGCACAACTGGGGGGTGGACAAGGTGGCGCGCCTTCTCTGCCCATTCCTACAGGACTTCATGCCGAGCTGCGATCGTATCAGAAGGAAGGTTTTGCATGGCTTGGTTTCCTGCGCAGATTCGGACTTGGGGCATGTCTTGCCGATGATATGGGTCTCGGGAAAACTATTCAGTTCATCACATATCTGTTACACATCAAGGATCATGAACCACGTAAGCCGGGACAAGCCCCGGTACTTCTGATCTGCCCAACCTCCGTACTGGGCAACTGGCAAAAGGAAATTAGCCGCTTTGCACCCTCCATTAATGTCAGTCTGCATTATGGCGCACGCCGATTAGGTGGAGAAGAATTCCGGGAGCAGACCGAGCAGGTGGATATTATTATCACGTCCTTTGCTACGGCTACACTGGATCAGGAGATGTTACAAACCTATACCTGGGCATGCATCTGTCTCGATGAGGCACAGAATATCAAAAACGCCCAGACCAAACAGTCGCTGGCTGTCCGCAGCTTCCCTGCGAAACACCGCATTGCCATGACAGGTACGCCGATCGAGAATCGGTTGTCCGAGCTGTGGTCGATCTATGACTTTATCAATCCAGGATATCTGGGCAACGCCCGGGCATTCCAGACTCGTTTCATCAGTGCCATAGAGAAAGACAAGGATGAGCAGCGGATGCAGGATCTGCAGCAATTGGTGAAACCATTCATGCTACGCCGTAAGAAAAAAGATCCCAATATCCAGCTCGATCTGCCGGACAAAAACGAGATGAAAACCTATATTCACCTTACGGGCGAACAAAGTGCATTGTATGACCAGTCCGTACAGGCCCTGATGGATAAAATGAAAGAGCTGGAAGGCATTAAGCGCAAAGGTGCCATTCTATCGGCGTTAACCCAGCTTAAACAGTTGTGTGATCACCCTCTGCTGCTAACGAAAGAAGCTTTGCCGGAGGAACTTCCCGAAGACGGCGCACTGACATCTGCTTATGACGTGTACAGCCCGCAGGATATGGCAATGCTGATCAGCCGTTCCGCGAAGCTGGAACGACTGATGGAGCTTGTCCGTGAATTGCGGGATGAGGGCGAGCGATGCCTGATTTTCACCCAATATATCGGTATGGGGCAGATGCTGCAGCAGGTACTGCGTCAGGAGTTGCAAGAGCCTGTGCTTTACCTGCACGGGGGCACATCCAAGACAGCAAGGGATCGTATGATTGAGAAATTCCAATCCCGTACTTTGCCTGAGGATAAGCAACCATCCGTCTTTATTCTGTCCATCAAGGCTGGCGGTGTGGGATTGAATCTGACCGCAGCCAATTATGTCTTCCATTTTGACCGCTGGTGGAACCCGGCTGTTGAGAATCAAGCTACCGACCGTGCTTATCGGATGGGTCAGACCAAAGATGTACAGGTGCATAAGTTCATCTCTCTCGGTACACTGGAGGAACGTATTGACGAGATGTTGGAGAGCAAACAACAACTTAGCGATAACATCATCACAAGCTCCGAGAACTGGATTACGGAATTGTCGACGGATGAGTTGAAGGATCTGTTCACTCGGCGTCGTGACTGGTCGGGCTAACTTGGATTGAAGGAAAATACAAAAGAGCGAAGTTTCGGAATTAGAATTCCGGCTTCGCTCTTTTTGTATTGTTGCAGTTAATCATCCGTTCTTAACGCATGTTACCGATGATGGATGATCTTGATTCCTGCATTTTTTTGATAAAGTTTGTCATTACTTCAAATGCTTCATTACGCTTGTTGGACATGGACTGCAGACGAAGCATGTCCATCTGCTGGGAATTGCTCGCAGCATCAAATTGACCTTTCAGCTTCTGAACAGCTGCTTCATCCCCGTTTTGTTGAGCTATCGACAATTGTGCATTCAAATCTGCAATATAATTGTTACGGTTCTGTACTTCCTGAATTTGTGTCTGCAATTGGGCATCCAATAATTTGGTGCGTTCTTGTTGAACCAACATCAAAGCAGTTTCGATATCCATACTTTGAATATTAGCCATAGAAATACTAGAGATATTCGAATTAGAGATTGTGCTTGCCGAGGCTGAAGACACGATTGACACAGCTGCAATAGCAGCAACCATCGTTGAAGTGACGAATTTTCCTGTACGTTTCATTGTTCAATTTCCCCCGATTAGATATGTAATATGTACCATTATAATGTAGTTTCTTTCGACATCTTATATCAAAAGACCTAGATGTACAATCAAATTAACATCAAATTTGAATTAATTTTGATAACCCTTACACATGCCTACCTCCGCTTACAAATTGAGTAAATTAAAAAGAAAATTATAAGTAAACGTGCATTCTTAAGGGCATATTTACTACTACTAGATTGTTCTTTACGCCTACCCTTGAAAGTAACAATGGAGATCGAAGATACGTTCATGATTTTACTTTAGAACATGATTATGTTATGTTTAATAATAGATTTTACACAATTTAATTTTGTGATATTTAATATAAATGAATGTTATACACTTTACGGGAGGTTTTTATATGAAAAAGATACTGGTTGTTCTAACAAATGTAGATAAATACGCAACGAAGGACGAACCTACCGGCTTGTGGCTGAGCGAAGCAACTCACTTTATTGAAGAATTTGACCATAATGACAATGTTCAGATCGATCTGGTTAGCCCTAAAGGCGGTAACGTACCTCTTGATCCGAAAAGTCTCGGTGACTCCCTGGATGAGAGCACCAAAACCTATTTTGAGAACGAAACATTCATGAACCAATTGAAGAACACGTTGAAACCTGGCGAAGTAAACGCGAGCGACTACGATGCAATCTACTTCACAGGCGGTCACGGTACGATGTGGGATTTCCCGGACAATGCGGAACTTCAAGAGCTTTCTTGTGAAATCTATGAAAAAGGTGGCGTTGTATCCGGCGTGTGCCACGGGGTTACAGCCCTGCTGAACGTGAAGCTGTCCAACGGCCTGCTTTTGATCAACGACAAAACGGTTTCCGGCTTCACGAATGAAGAGGAAGCATTGGCTCAACAAACCGAGTATGTTCCTTTCCTGTTGGAAGATGCTTTGAGAGAACGCGCTGCACAATACGATAAAGCTGCTGCATTCAGTTCCTTTGTCACAACTGATGGCCGCGTAGTCACAGGACAGAATCCGCAATCCAGCAAAGCGGTAGCTGAAAGTGTTAAACAATTGCTTGGTCTGTAACATATAGATGTACAAAGCAAAACAGCATGTGATCCGTCATGACCTGACAGAACACATGCTGTTTTTTCTAGTGATTTGTTGATGCAGAAGCTTCCGTCGCTGTTCCTCCAGCCAGACGCTTCACGATATAAGGCACGGTCACCGACGTCAGGATCACGGCAAACGCAATCTGAGCGATAGCGGTGTCCACATAAGGCGCATACGCCGGATTGAATTCGGCAGCCATTGAAGGCACCACCATAGACAATCCGGCAACCGAACATGTCGCAGCCGCTGCGTAACCGGGCCGTCCTAATATCTTCCGATCAATTCCAATGAGCGGCAGCATGCAGATCAGTAAAAATAACACCGTGACCAATAAGCCGGATAGACTGGATTGAAATGCAATACGCAGATCAATATTCGACCCAAAGCTTGTACCCAGGAAAGGCAGCAGAATCAGTGTTCCCGGAGCGAACATCTTCTGTATGTTGCGATCCAGGTTACCAAGAAGTATGCCGATAAAAAAAGGTACTAGCGTAGCAAGAACACTAAGGTAATCCATACCAACACCGCTTGCCGAATTCAATATCATGACCGGAATAACCGGTACGGCAATCAGATTCAGAATGCCAAACGCAGCACGATCCACATCATCTCCGTACGTGTTCATCAAGGCCAGATATAACCCTGGATTACAACTGGTCAGAACGGCGATGAAAGCTACTGCAGACACGCCTCCAACCCCACTAATGCCAAAAAAGTGTACAAATGCCCAGCCGAACAGGCAGCTGATGAGAATACGTGAAATACAGAGTACTCCTGCTCTCTTCAAGGTCATCAGAAGCTGTGACAGATTGAGCTGTGTACCAGACACGAGCAAAATCATGCCAATCAGCACCATGGTACCTTTCGATGTGAACAGCGCTGTTGTTGGATCTCCGATCTGAAAGAACGACGGGAAAATCGTGTTGATAACCGCGGCGGCAAGCATAGGAACAATCAGCAAGCCGCCAGGGATTTTTTTGATTCGGCCCAGAATATTCATGACCTGTTACAGTTCTGCTCCGTTGGTACGGATCACATTCTGATACCAGAAGAACGAATCCTTCCGATATCTTTTCAGCGTACCATTGCCATAGTCATCCTGATCCACGTAGATAAATCCGTACCGTTTGCTCATCTCGGAAGTCCCTGAACTGATCATGTCGATGGGCCCCCACATCGTGTATCCCAACACCTCGACCCCATCAGCAATGGCGAGTCCCATCTGTTCGATATGTTTGCTCAGGAAATCAATCCGGTAGGGATCGTTGATCGTTCCGTCCTCATTCAGCTTGTCGTAGAAGCCTGAGCTGTTCTCCAGAATGAAAACAGGTTTTTGATACCGATCATAGACGAGATTAAGCGTATAACGCAGGCCAATGGGATCAATCTGCCAACCCCACTCGTTTGCAGGCAAATGCGGGTTTTTGTAGACACTGTGTACGTTTCCGGCTGTTAATTCAAGTTGTTCGGTATCACTACTGGAAATCATCGAGTTGTAATATGACATCCCCACGAAATCAGCCGTATTTGCGCGAATGTTATCCAGATCGCCGTCCTCGATGTTCAACCGGATCTCCTTGTTTTTGAAATACGTTTTACTATAATAAGGGTACTCGCCTTTATTGAGCACATCCAGATAGAATTGATTTTTCATCTGATCATCCTGCTGCATCTGAAGTGCATCCTCCGGCTTGCATGTGTATGGGTACGTTGTAAAATATGCCACCATGCTTCCGATCTGGTTATTCGGATCAATCTCATGGGCCATCTTGGTTGCTCTGGACGCAGCTACAAATTGATGATGCAATCCCTGAAACAGCATTTCCTCATAATTCGGTGCATCATAATCAATGATTCCCAGCGTCTTGGCAGATGCCTTCACGCTCATGTTGATCTCGTTGAACGTCACCCAATATTTCACTTTGCCCTTGTAGCGATTGAACAGCACATCACAATAGTTCACATACAGATCGATCAGCTTGCGGTTGTACCATCCTCCGAACTTGTCCATCAGTACAATCGGTGTATCAAAGTGGCTAATGGTGATCAGGGGCTCCATACCCTGTTTCAGACATTCATCAATAACCTGATCATAGAACTCCAGTGCCTTTTCGTTCGGAGCGGCATCGTCGCCACCTGGAAAGACTCTGGCCCAAGAAATGGAATAACGGAACACTTTGAAGCCCATCTCGGCGAATAATGCGATATCCTCACGGAAGTTATGATAGAAATCGATCCCCCGGCGCTTTGGATATTTAACCGTATCCGGGTCATTCCTGGCCTCTTCAATCATCTCCCAATTAACCCTGATCTGCTTGGTCACTTTACGGTCGTTCTTCTCGTTAAATTTCATCACTTCGGGAATGGTCAGACTCTTGCCGTCCACATTATAAGCACCTTCAGCCTGACAGGCAGAAAGCGCCCCGCCCCATAAAAAATCTTTTGGAAAATTGGAATTTGTCATTTTAGTTTCCTCCTGTTATTACGTGTTATTTAAATGGTCTTATTTAAGGTTCTAGGGGATTAGCTTGATCAGCGCTTCACTCTCCCGGATCGGGCCGCTGGTCGCTGTAGTCAGTACGTCCCCATACTGTTGCATGTTGGTAACAACAATAGATGTAATGGTGTTATAACCTGCTATCGTAATACCTTCTGGATCAAACTCCACCAATAAATCGCCAGCCTTGATTGTCTGTCCCTGTTCGATATGGGCGGTAAAATATTTGCCTTTGAGGCTGACAGTATCCACCCCGATATGAATGAGGATCTCAACACCATTCGCCGCCTTCAATCCGATAGCATGTTTGGTGCGATAAAGGGCCTCGACTACTCCGTCAAATGGAGCATATACCTTGCCATCTGTCGGAAGAATCGCAATGCCTTTACCCATCAACTCTTGAGCAAATGCCTGATCGTCCACTTCAGAGATCGGTTTGATCTCCCCTGTCATTGGACTAACGATAAGCATGTCAGAAGAAGTGGATGTCTGTGATGATACGGACGCTGGAGTTACCTCTGAGGCAACGACTGTCTGATTGCTATTTACTTTATTCGTAGCTTGTTGCTTCGATTTATTTCCATCTGTATCTTCCTTGATGCCCGCCAACAGCGTGAACACAAAGCCAAGTACAACTGCGGCAATACAACCAATAACAACATACATGTAACGATCAGAGGAATACGTGCCAATTGCCAATACACCTGGAAGTGAAATTGCATTCGCTGTTGTGTGCACCAAGCTGTAGAATCCACCGACTAATCCACCTGCCAGGCAACCTGCGAAAAAGGGCCGTTTGTATTTCAGCGTTACCCCATAGATCGCCGGCTCGGTAATCCCGAACAACGCGGTGAATCCGCTCGAAGCAGCCGCTGATTTCATCGTTTTACTCTTCGTTAGGACAAACACACCGAAGGCTGCTCCAGCCTGAGCCAAATTCGCTGCCAGTGCTGTTGGTAACAACACGGTTGCGCCCAGAGTAGCCACTTGTTGAACCTGGATAGGCATGATGGCATAGTGCATACCGAACATAACCATGATCGGTTTGAAAAATCCAAGAATCGCACCAGCAAGAACACCTGCGGTTGAGAACAATGAGTTAATGCCATTGGTCAACCAGTCACCGATATATGATCCTACTGGGCCAAGCACGATCAGTTCCACTGGAATCATAATGAACAAAACAATCATTGGGGTAAGCAGGACCTGTAGAAACTTGGGAATCACTCGATTGACGATTGGATACACATAACTCATAATCCATACCGCCAAAATGATTGGAATGACGGAAGAGGAATATTTCATCAGCAGAATCGGCATGCCGAGAAAATCAATACGGTTTACACCCGTCTCAGCAATCTGAGCCGCAGCGTTCAAAATAGTTGGATGCATGAGTCCCGCAGCAAGAGCTACCGCCAAATAGGGATTGGTTTTGAAACGGTTTGCTGCACTAACAGCCAGGAAAAACGGCATGAAGTAGAAAATACAGTCCCCGATCATGTTAATGATCGTCAGGAAGCCCGATCCTTCCAGGTACCCCATTGCAGTTATTACGGTAGCCAAACATTTGATCATACCGCATCCAACAAGTGCTGGCAGAACAGGCGTGAATATACCTGCGATGGTTTCAAGCACTACGTTGACGGGGTTACGTCTCTTTTTCGGTCCACTGTCTGTAGACTCCGTAGGCTCGCCAATCTTGTCAGAAGTTAGATTCTTCACTTCACTATATACCGCGTCTACTTTGGCACCGATAACAACCTGAACCTGTCCACCGGAATTTTGTGCCTTGAGCACGCCTTCGAGCTGATCCAGTGCCTTGAGGTCTGCTTTGTTATCATCCTTTAATACGAATCTCAAACGGGTTGCACAGTGTGTTAGCCCGGATATATTTTGCTCGCCGCCAACGAGATCAAGTACGTTTTTAGCCAAGTCTTTGTTGTTCATGACCCTTCTCCTCTACATGAATAAATTGGATATATAAAAAATGACCAAGCCGGGGAATCGTCATTCCCTACGCTTGGTCATGCCTGATCGAATCAGTAACAGTCCAATATGGATTATTCGGTTAGTTTCTTCACTAGTTCATTCATTCCGCTGGTTCATTCGAAATCAATCGTTGGATATGCAGAATCAGATATAACTTTTCATCATCCGAACAGGTCCAGCCATAATTACTTTCCAGGAAATCAGCAATCTTCTCCACACAAGCGAGTTCTTTCGGAAACTTCTCCTTCACCATCAGGAACAGCGATTCATTCTCGTCTTTGAGCGATTTACCGCTCATCTGCCTCAGAATGAAATACCGAATATGTGTGGCAAAGCGCATGAAATGGATGGAATCCTCCTGGAAATCAATTTTGAGCGCATATTTGATCACGGACAGGATCTCGCCCGTAACTGTGGTTACCTTGGTGGTATCCGTCATCTCTCCAGAGCCCACCTGTGCATTAACAAAATGCAGAGCAATCAGTGTTGTTTCGGCTGTCGGCAGAGCGATATCCGTTTTTTCCTGAATCAGCTTCAGCGCAGCCTCCCCCACCCGGGTCTCGTCCGGATAGAGTGTCCGCACTTCCCATTCCAGCGGATTTTTGATACGGATGCCTTCTTTGGTTCGGGTTAATGCAAAACTGATATGGTCAGACAGGGTGAGAAGCAGATTCGGGTTAAATGTTTTATTCAGGATCTGACTGCCCAACTTGATAACTTCCTCCGCGAGATAAATATCCTCAATCGGAATACTGTTCAGCAGGTCATACATACGGATGTTCTTTGGTGCTACAAATATTTTCTCCACCAAGTCCGTCTCCGTCAGCTCATAGGGCGTTTTCAGAAATCCTACACCCTTGCCTACGACAAAAACCTCTTCGTTATGTTCATTAATAGCGATGGCTACGTTATTGTTTACTTTCTTGATAACCTTCAATGTTCTCACCCCCCAACAAAAATAAAAAAAGACCGAAAGCGATTACAGTAAAGCAATCGAATTCGGTCATGCCTGGTTTCCCCAGTAACAGTCCGTGTTATGAATATAAGTTTATTATAGTGCTGTTTTAGAAAAAGTCAATCATCCAATCTTAGGGAAAAATCAGCCCCTCTTATCATTGAAGGGAACGCAGAGACCCGATACGTCATATATAATAACGCCCTTTTTTAAAACTACAAAAAGAAAATGTGACCATATGCCCTACTCGCCAGTCTAATTCATATCAAAACCAGCCAAGTGCTGGCTTCATCCCTCCAATACGAAAGGAGCTGTTATCCATGGGTTCAACCGATCTCGTTAACCAGGCCATCCAAGGAGATCGTGAAGCCTTTATCCGGCTTATTCGAGACATTGAAAACTCTTTGTACAATACGGCAAAATCCATGCTGCGAAAAGAGGAGGACGTGGCCGATGCCATTCAGGAGACAATCCTGAACGCATACAAATCGGTGCATACACTCCGGGAACCCCGGTATTTCAAAACCTGGCTGTTTCGCATCCTCATCAATGAATGCAACACGATGCTGTCCCGCCGCTCTCTCTCCACCGCTTATGCGGAAGTACCTTCAGAAAAGCGGGAGCATTCCAGTCCCTACGATGAGGTCGATATGCGAGAAGCGGTAGACCAACTGGAGGAATCGAAGCGAATTGTTGTCGTTTTGCATTATTTTGAAGACCTGTCTCTCCGTCAAGTCGCCGATGCCCTCAATATTTCCGAAAGTGCAGTGAAAATGAGACTTACTCGGGCAAGGCAGGAGTTATATCAGAAATTCAAAAATTTTCGGGAGGTAAACTTACATGTCAAACCTGTTTAATATCGATCAGGAATTAAAGAACCAAGCGAAGGAGCGTCCTCTGATGTCTGAACTCGTGCGTAACCGGATTGATGCCACACTGGATTCTCTGCCGGCGTCCCCAAACACATTGAAAACCGAACAAACTTTGCGCTCCAGTCGCCGGCACAAGCGATGGCACAAGGCTGCAGCTGCGACGATCGCAGCCGGAGTATTGGGCGTGACTGTATTTGCATCCGGCTTTGTATCACCGGCCATGGCTGCCTCCTTGCGCAATATCCCACTCGTGGGCAGCCTCTTCAGCTCAATCGAAGCCGATATGGGTCTGCGAACGGCGGGCAACGACGGCTTGACTACCCCTGTTAACAGCAAGGTTGCTTACCAGGATGTGAAGCTGGAAGTCCTTGAAACAGTTTATGATGGTACCCGTGCTGCATTTCTGGTTCATTTCACTGCGCCTAATCTGAATCAGGGTGAATATGACAATGGCAAGGACATCGTGAAACTGAGCAGTGGTATTGAGAATGTCTTTTTCAAAGTCGACGGGTCCCTTTCGAATAGCGGACTGTTCTATAGTTCGGTAGGAGAAACGCAGCCAAATACACTGCTCTTTGAGCAGGTCATTTCCTCCGATCAGGGAACGGCACAATTGCCGGATCAGTTCGACGCCAAGGTTCAATTGACGTTGCAGGGCATCGATCATGAGTTCGAGCTGACGGTTCCATTTGCCAAATCAACAGAAAACATTCATCAGGTTCTGCCTAATACAGCCATGACCAACAATTTGTATACTGCCGCTGTTACGGAAGCTGTGGTTACCCCTGTCACTACCCGTCTAACTACTGTTATCAGTTTGAACGATAAGAGTACTCTTACGGCAAAAGAGCAGGAACAGCTGAGTCACGTCGGATTTGCCGTCTATGATGATCAGGAGCGGCAGCTAACCGCTCTCAGCGGCGAAGGCCTATACGAGGGTAACCAACTGAAATCGGAACGCATATATGCCACAACTGCCAAGGATGTAAAATATCTGATAGTAAAACCTTTCGAGATCAAGGATGATTTTACGGAAGAGGTTAAAGACACTCAATTCATCAAGGGAATGGAAATGAAGATTCAGCTTCAATAGCCTGATCTCATTTCTTATGAAGGAGCCATTCCATGTCCATCCAATATTCAATCTCATCTCCCATCGTACTTGGCCCATTATTCGTTCTGGTCCTGCTTGCCCTGATGATCCACGCCAGGGTGAGCAAAACCAGGTATACGGTCAGGCAGTATGTGTCGATGCTCGCATTTGCCATATATATGTTGGGCGTTATGCACTTTGTATTTTTCCCTATCGACGTGAACATCGGAATCTATGCCAATCAAACTCCATGGTATCAAAGCATTCAATGGATTCCGCTCCTGACCGCGGATGCACCAAGCTTTCTCCTCAACATTGTGCTGTTTATGCCACTGGGGTTCATGCTTCCTTTCATCAAGCCTTGGATTCACTCGATACGAACAGCAGCATTCGCAGGATTGAGCGTAAGTTTCCTCATCGAAATAACACAGTTGCTGCTCCGAGCAACCTTAGGCAACGGTCGCAGCACCGATCTGAACGATTTGATAGCCAATACAACAGGATGTGTTCTTGGTTATGTCATCCTGAATATGTTCACAAAAAGTTCCATCGGACAGCGCCTGCTGGCCCTATGGGAGACACCACGGGGAGCATCATCCAAAGATATGCAGTAAAATGAATATGAACGAGCATAAAGCTCCTGAAGGCAAAACATGGTCCATACACCAAGATGAAAAAAGCCGTCTGCTATGGTACAATGAAAGAATTGTGTATTCAGAGACAGACATGTGGATAAAGGCCATGAACGAAGGATTTCTGATGCGCTTTTATCCATTCATCATGCTGCCATTTTAGGGAGGCTTATGGAACAACCATGCTCATTATTGGTATCGCCGGAGGAACCGGCTCCGGTAAAACGACGGTAGCTCGCTCCGTCATAGACCGTCTGGGATCAGGTAAAGTCACGTTTATATCCCAAGACAATTATTACAAAGACCAGTCGCAGCTGACACCTGAGCAACGCCGACTCACCAATTACGATCACCCGTTTGCATTCGATAATGATCTGTTGATTGAGCATCTCACTTTGTTGAAAAAAGGCCAAGCGGCGTATGCTCCCGTATATGACTTCACCATAGATAATCGTGCTGCCAATGAGACGGTTGAACTGGCACCGAACCATATTGTCATTGTAGAAGGATTGCATGTGCTGATTGATGAACATCTTCGCAGTCTGATGGACATCAAAGTATTTGTTGATACTGATTCCGATGTTCGGATTCTACGGAGAGTCCTGCGGGATATTGAAGAGCGCGGACGCACGATCCAATCCGTGTACAAACAATATCTCGAAACGGTAAAACCGATGCACGATGCTTTTATCGAGCCATCCAAAAAGTATGCCGATATCATTATTCCAGAAGGCGGACATAATGAAGTAGGTATTCAGATGTTATCCATCCTCACTGAGAAATACCTCACCGGGGAAAATTGGAACGGCGCTTAATTTGCGCAATGCAACGCAACAGAAATCCAGGTTACGATACTGCGTAATCTGGATTTTTTGTTGATTTTTCATTTATAATAGTCCCCAATAGTTGAAAGGAGATCTACCCCTATGGCTACTTTTGAAGAGTTCATGCAGCATGACATCCGGGTTGGTACCGTGGTGGAAGCCGAACCCTTCCCCAAGGCTCGCATACCCGCTATTAAAATGACGATCGACTTCGGACCACTTGGTCTTAAACGCTCCAGCGCTCAGATTACTCAGCGATACACGCCTGATGTGATCATTGGCAAACAGGTCGTTGCTGTAGTTAATTTCCCACCTCGGCGGATTGCCGGTTTTGTCTCTGAAGTACTTGTGCTTGGCGGCTTGCCTGGTGAAGGCGATGTTGTCTTGCTCTCACCGGATAGCCCATTACCTAATGGAACACCGATAGCCTGACTTTATTTGGAGTAAGAAGAATATGGGCTTTTCAAATGTTTGGAAATCGAGTATTCTTGATTTATTGATTATTGAATTGACTATTGATGGAACTACATATGTTGGAGACCTTAAAGCATAAGGCTATGAATCTGCGGATTCGTGGCCTTTTTTTGTGTTTTTTTGATGGAATATAGGTCTGGAGAAGTAGTAAGAGTGGTGTGGAGAGGAGAAAACATATTGATTAATCATACCAACAGCCTAGTATTACATGGTAGAATATTCATTATTATTACAAATTTAGTATCTAGTAACCTAAATCGTACATACCAAAGAAAACAAACGAAAATGGAGAGGAGTAAGATTCATGAAAAAAATGATGATTTCCGGCGTAGCGGCATTGGCTATATTAACAGGGGGTATCGCAGGTTTTGGAGGTGTTGGGAGTTCTGTAGAAGCCGCACAAGTTACAACTAAATTCAAGGACGTTCCTTCTACACACTGGGCATCTTCAGCAATTAATTCGGCCGTGGAACAAGGTTATTTCAAGGGGTATGCCGACGGGACATTTAAACCAAGCTCACCAGTCACCAAAGCTGAAATGGCAAGTATTCTGGGACGTTTATCCGACCAGCCTAATGCATCAACACAAGAACAAAATAATTTCACGGACATACCCGAGTGGGCAAAAAGTGGTGTCTCTATTGCTATAGCAAAAGGTTTTATCAGCCCTTCTAATTATAAGGGGAAATTGGATGCACAAGGCGCTCTTCAACGAGGGGAGATGGCTACTTGGCTGACGCAAGGGCTAACCGTTGTTGATCCTCAGTACAAACAAGCACTCTCTGATGTGACCAACACCGTTGTGCCTGCAAAGGAATATTTCACAGGCAAACTCGCAAGCGCTCAAAAAAATGCAGTCGCTGTTGCCCTGGGAACGGGACTGATGAGTGTAGCAAACGATAAAACATTTGGCGTCGATCGTACAACAACACGAGCTGAAGTAGCTGTATTGATTGCCCGTTATGCAGCAGTTGCCAAGACAAAACCTGCTGATTTTCAGGGGCTGAATGAGCTGCGAGCGGTGGGTTTGACGGGGACAAATTTGAGTATTATTGCGCCATCGTACAAAAAAACACCTGAGAAAAAAGTTAATCCTAACATTGACTATAATTCTGTAACAGAGGACTTTTCAAAAATAAGAAATAAAAATCTTGTTACTCTAACAAATTATTCTGATCTTAAAATCAAGAATTGGATTGTCGTTAGCCCTTATGCAGTAGGAGCAAAACGGAGCGTTTATTATCCTGTTTTCGTTGATGAAGGAGTTATCACAACTTTGCGAGGTGCATATCACTCATATGTTGAATTTGAATTAAACATTAAAAGTTCATCTATGAATCAGCTCCAAGCTGGAAGTTTATTAAACTCAAGTGCTATTGACCCTCTTCTTTCCCCAAAAACTAAAGCCAGTGCTTCATTTGGAATACCGACTAATATTCAATTTCTCAAAAGCAAAGGAGTTTTCACTGTCAAAGATCCTGTATTCTGGGGAGATGGACTACTACATTTTGATAAATCTCTGATTTCTGCAATTACACTTACAACTAAAGAGGGAGTTACATTCAGTGTGATCGATAATAAATAAGGATGGGATAATTTTGGCATTAAAAAGCAATATAAGTCGATTTCTTATCGTAGCCTTTACAATAAGTGCTTTGTTAGCCCCCTTTTCCACCATTGAAGCTGGCGGGGGGCCAGGCACTAAAGAAGAAGTTAAACCATTTCACATGGAACCCTCAGGACCAGCTAAGTCACAGAAGAAAGTTATTCCTCTTGAAGGAGAAGCAAAAACAAATCTTGGTATCTATATCTTTCAACTCGATAATTTAGATTGGAGGGTAGAAGGTCAGTGTAACGACATTAACCTAATTAATGATTCTTCAACTAACCTACCTAAATCATCCAGAGTATGTGTACGATTAGATCTCGATAAAGATGTATACAAACCAACGGAGTACAAGGATAAAAATAATGAGCAGCTCCCTTCATCTACAATAACTGAAAGATCAAAGAAACCTCACTACATGGACAACACTAGCTATTATAGAATTGGAGATCCAATTTTAATTTCTGTAGATAAATTTGATGGCTTGAGCACCGAATTCCAAATGCAAATCGGGGGCGCAATTGCCCCTACTGCATCTAGAAAGTATAACCCTCCGAAATGGTCAGCGGACTACATTTTCAGAACTGATCTTTATTGGCGGGCCTTTGCCGAAATAACCAAAGAGATCAACCTCACAGCTGGCGGGCAACTTAGCTTGAACCAGTCCAAACAATTAAACGCAACGGTCAAAACGAAAAATGGTGATGGAAACTTTGGTGCAGAAACCAATGTAAACACCGGTAGCGGTGGTACAACGACATGGGAATCATCCAATCCTGGTGTCGCTACCGTTAGTAACTCCGGAGTAGTTCAAGCCGTCAGCAGAGGAACCACAACCATCAAAGTACTGTGGGAAAAGGATGATTTTGAGCTAACAACCACAACAAACATTGGCGTTGAGGAAAATCCGGGTCCTGGTGGGGAGGACAGTAACGGAGGCGGTGGAGGTTGCACGCCAACGGTTGGACCACCTTCTGGTGGAACCATCATGAGCATGAGTGATCTCGATCCAAATGCCAACGGTGTTATTAAGTCAGATAACAGAGATAATGAGACATTCAATGTGTTAAAAGGAATCCCTACTTCCGAGTCACTCTACACAAATGCCTTTGCTGACAATTACCTGTTTAAACAAGCTTGGGCGAAAATGAGCGGTAAAATTACATACAACTGTAATTTCACAATCTCGTACGACAGAGAGTGGACAGTACCTGGACCGGAGGTATGTGATGATGATGGTTGTACATCAGGGACACCTGTACCTGCGAACGACACGGTACCCAAGCCATACAACTTCCAAATCACAAGAGACTACTCCTACTGGAAAATTAATAACCTGGAAGTATATAAGATCGCTAAAGCAACCATGAACAATTACGCTTTGCCCGGTGAGACCGTTACGATGAATCCATCAGGATACACACCACCAACACTGGAGTCTAAACATGATGAATCCGTAGAAAGCCATGTACGACCAGGCCAAACCACTTCAATCTCATATACTCCACCCAAATTAACAGGTGGTTTGAACCAACCTCCCAGTGTGCCTGATGATACATCACGGTTAAAAGGGATGGCTGAATCCAACACACCTCAAAGTAAAGTGAATAATGATCTAGTGAAATTCAACAACACAACCATTATGAATGATGTGGAAGCAACCAAGGATGGCCCAACGCCATCCAACATTCCTAACCCAACAACGATCGGTCGCAATGTGCTGTACAAACCGGGTAATATGATCAGCAATTTCCTGTTGAATAAAGCAAACACCACAAGCTCTGGTGAGATCTATTATGATTTGCTACCAGGCAACGTGAATGGCGGCGCCAATAAAATATTACCGATTAACGGCATCAACACCGTCACGGTACATACCCCTGTCGTCAATTACGTCTGGGTATCGGATGATCAGCCGCATAATCAGAAAACCGTGCCGGACCCAACAAGCGCTGCACTCATTCTGGAACGTCCGTTCATTGTGAGAATTCCCACATCGGGACAGCACTTGGACGCAGCAAGTTATCCCGGTTATGGGAATCGGGAATATGCCAAATATTTTCGAATCAAACAGGTGCAATTCCCGTTTGATGTCTACAACGCAGACCGGAGTCAGTTTATCCCTGCCAAGACATGGGTCGATATTCCGGTCAATCAACTGGATACCACATTCTACCTTCCTGTATGGGTAGACGAGGGAAAATACCATATTACATTCCGCAATATTGCAGAGAATGCACCTGCAAACTTTACCGAGCAAAAGGATGCTAATACCAATTTGGCACATCATGTTGCAGCAGACACCGTACCGGTAGATGTCATCGGAAGGTTATATGATTTTCACGTCACTGATATCTCTGATTACAACTGGGAAAATGTATTTCGCAAGCGGCTGGGCAGTCCCGAACCAACGGGCCTTAGCTACTGGGCTGGAATCAATAGCATCGATGGTGATCCTCGGGGTAACCTGGCTCCATTTGTATTGCCCATTCGACCGGGAAGCCACCCGGTACAGGGATTTGCTAACGCACTTGTGAAGACAGGGTACCATTTCAAGTTTGATCTGAAGACCAAGGGCAATATGTTTGGCAATCAGGATGGTATTCGAATTACACCCAATTTTGCTTTTGTGAGTAAAGACGGGTCTTCCCGGAAAGAAGTAGATCTGTACTACCATCGAGGCCAGGAACGCCTAATCCGCATCGGATCGGCACAGGATCTGGAGAAACGATTTGTTGTCCTGAACTCGCGGCTTCGGAATGTACCCGGCACAGAGTTAGGCGATACCGCGCGTTATCAGTATACTTATGAACTGACAGCGGAAGAACGCAGCCAGCGTACGTTGGCAGAACATATGGTTCGCCTGGTCGATCAGACTTCACATCAAAAAACATGGGTAGGTCGTTATGACTGGATGATCCTGTCCGCTCCGATTCGGACACTCATCGGGCCCAAAACGGAGATTCCTTCCGGGGTCAACGTGGACCGGGCCAATGCAGCAATCCAGCGTTGGTACGGGGAGTACAGCTTGCCAGCCGATGTATATGCCGTACCAAAAGGGACGGATCTCGAACCCCTTGCCCAACAAAATCAGCTGGATGAGAAATCGAAGATTTTTCTAAAGAATGGTTATATCGTAGTTAACTTCAACGTGGAGAGCCTGCGGAATGGAAATACAGAGGCGCCCCATCTGCAATACATTCATGCACCACTGATGAATCAATGGCAGATGGAAGGTTTCAACAAAACGCCAACAGACAGTCACGGCAGTACCTGGCCGCTGAAGGATGGCGACATTGTCTTTTATCATGCTGATCAGTCTAGCCGGAACGACTTCCAATCGCAAGTACCACACTAGTTTGAATCTCTCATGTCAGCACGACTGGCTAAGCAGATGTAACCAACTACATGTGGACAGAAGAGTCTATATGCGGAGTATCTCTCCAAAATAAGACTGACTGTCTGTATAGCGATAACACCCAATGAAGCAATCAATAAATATATGATGAAATAGACATGAGGGCAGATAAAATACTATGCAGCCTTCACAAAACTATGGTGTACTGAATTGATATAGGTGCACTGAACGACATAAGATGAAGCATTCAGAAGCTATTGCTGTATCACGTTCCAACTTACACACAACATGCCTGTTATACAACAAAAGGGTTATCCTGAAAGTCATCTATGGACTTCTGGGGTAACCCTTTTTGCATCATTCTCTTTTTATAACCTTACTTAGACTATAACGAAAACCCGCACATTGTATTATCCTGACAGACTTTCTCCAGGAGACGGGTAGAAAAAATCATGCTCTCTAAACACCTTCCTATCTCCCTTAGGGTACTACTGTGTTAGTTAAACCTGGCAGGTCTCCTAGCTCCAGACTCATCGTCACTTGCAGCTCCTTCCTGGCTTAAACCAGTGGATTATCACTACCTGACTCCTCTGTTACAGTGGCGGGACCGCGCCGGTATTACACCGGACTTCCCTATTAAGCTTCCACCCTGACGGGCAAAGCACCAAGTTCCACATATTCAATTACACTTCTGTATCAGAATAGCGGGACAACGTTTAATGATCAAAAATTTTCTTTCAAATTTGAAACACTAAGTGCGTCTAATCGCGAATTCTCGACCCCTTCGGAGATACGCCCGTCACACGCTTAAACATCTTGGAAAACAGTAATGGGTCCGTATAACCAACAGAATGGGCCACTTCACTGACCGACAGCCCTGGATTCTGAAGAAGTTCGGCTGCCCTATTCATACGGTACTCCAGAAAAAAGGACTGTAGCGACATGCCATATCGCTCTTTGAACAAACCCGATAGATACGTGCGATCCAGCCCCACAGCTTGGGCAATATCCAGAATGGAAGTTCGCTGACTGTACCTGTTCTCCATAAACTGCACCGCCTGCCGGATGTACGTTTCTTTGTTCGAAAGGAGCTGCCCTATTTCTTCCTCCACAGGTGAAGAAGAGATTAGTTCTGCCATCAAGCGGTACAAGAGACTCTGATTCATCACATCGCCTCCCGGACGCGTGGAAGCTTGGACCATCTCCGTATACAACTGTTCCATCGTAATCGTATCATGGGCATCATATATCGGCCGCTCCGCGCTCAATTGAGCACGTTGCATGAATGCTTTGGCTTGTATGCCTTTAAAACCAAACCACGAATACGTCCAGGGCTCCTGCGGATCTGCCTCATAATGAATAAGCGTGTCCGGGAGAATGGCAAAACCCTGTCCCTCGCTAAGCTTGTACTCCTGATCCCCCATGTACACAGTGCCCCGTCCTTCATGGATGTAGTGCACAATGTAAGAATCACGTACACCCGGTCCCCAATAATGCGCAGGGTCACATGCCTCCCACCCAAAAAACAACAACATCAGCTCCATCTGTGTCCAGCCTGCGGGAACCACATTCATCTCTATTTTTCTCATTTTATGCCCTCCCTCCTTGTTTCCTTCCGAGGTTCACCATCTGTATGTCTAATTAAATTATAACAGCTAAAGCACAACATTATTAGTTGAAAACGGAAACAAAAATGGGATTATGCCATGTTTGAGAAGGGTTGAGCCATAGTTATATGTGCCGAATCGGCCTATAGTTGGGGTACAACATTTTTCAGGGAGGCTGAACTTAAGATGAATAAAATTACATTTCTCGGTGCGGGAAGCACCGTCTTTGTCAAAAACGTATTGGGTGATGTCATGATGACCGAAGCACTGCAGGATTTTGAGCTGGCATTGTTTGACATCGATGCTGAACGTTTGAGCGATTCCGAGCGTTTGCTGACCAGCCTGGCCCGTTCACTCGGAAGTCGTTGCGTTGTGAACGTATATCATGACCGCAAAGAAGCGCTGCGCGGGGCCAAATATGTCATTAACGCTATCCAAGTCGGTGGATATGATCCATGTACCATTACAGACTTCGAGATTCCGAAGAAATACGGATTGCGTCAAACCATTGCAGATACACTCGGCATCGGCGGAATTTTCCGTAATCTGCGTACGATTCCTGTTATGCTGGATTTCGCCCGAGATATGCAGGAAGTATGTCCGGATGCGTGGTTCCTGAATTACACCAACCCGATGGCCGTGCTTACTAACGTCATGAATGTGCAGGGCGGGATCAAAACCGTAGGATTGTGTCATAGTGTACAGGTATGTGTACCACATCTGTTTGATGCACTGGGGATCGATCAGACAGGTGTCGTGGCTAAGATTGCAGGGATCAACCACATGGCGTGGCTGCTCGAAGTTACAAAAGACGGGCAGGATCTGTACCCCGAGATTAAACGTCTGGCGAAGGAAAAACAGAAGGAACAGCATGACGACATGGTTCGTTTTGAGCTGATGCAGCGTTTTGGCTATTATGTAACGGAATCCTCCGAGCATAATGCCGAGTACCATCCTTACTTCATCAAACGGAATTACCCGGAGCTGATTGAACGCTTCAATATTCCACTGGATGAGTATCCACGCCGCTGTGTGAACCAGATTGAAGGCTGGAAAGAAATGCGTACCAAGCTGTTTGCCAGCGAAAATATTGAACACACCCGCAGCCGTGAATACGCATCGCATATTATCGAAGCGATGGAGACGAATAACCCATACAAGATTGGCGGCAACGTCATGAACAACAGACTGATTACGAATCTGCCGCGCGAGGCATGTGTCGAGGTACCTTGTCTGGTCGATGGATCAGGGATCAGCCCTACGTACATTGGGGATCTGCCTCCACAACTCGCAGCACTGAACCGGACAAACATTAACACGCAACTGCTGACCATTGAAGCAGCAATCACTGGTAAAAAGGAACATATCTATCACGCCGCCATGCTTGACCCACACACGGCTGCCGAACTGTCTATCGACGACATCGTAGCGATGTGTGATGAGTTGATTGAGGCTCACGGCGACTGGTTGCCGAAATATACCTCATAATATATAAAAGCACCGTTTCCTTTGCAGCTAAAGGGGACGGTGCTTTGTTGGTTTGGTTCATCCATAGCGCTCACCCGCTGAAACGTGCATCACATCTTTTAGAAGAAATGCCTCGCTCCCTTGATCCTTACTCGGCAGGGAGCAAAAAACGATAACCAATACCCGGCTCCGTCTGAATATATCGCGGATTCGTTGGATCTTCATTTAATTTTTTACGCAGATGTCCCACATATACCCGAAGATAGTGGCTATCGGACTCATGATGATGCCCTCCCCATACTTGCTGCAACAGCTGGCGCTGAGTGATGATCTTTCCTGCATTGGAGGCAAGCACCTTCAGCATCTCATATTCCGTCGGGGTTAATTTGACCAAATTCCCCTCCAGTTCGACTTGCCTTTGGGCCAGATTAATCGTGAGTGATCCGAAGCGCAGTATCGGCTCATCCGTCGTTTTGGCTACATGACGTAACGCAACCCGAATACGGGCGACCAACTCACCCATACCGAATGGTTTGGTCACATAATCATCTGCACCACCATCCAACGCGGCAATTTTGTCTCCCTCCTGATCCTTCGCTGTCAGCACAATAATCGGCACTTGTGACCATTCTCGAATCCGGTGAAGTACCTCCATGCCAGACATGCCTGGCAAACCAAGATCAAGGATGATCAGATCCGGATGTACAATACTGGCTTGAATAACACCCTCTTCGCCCTCCCCACACTCGTGGAGTTCGAATTGATGTGCCTGAAGAGTGACCTTGAGCAATTTGCGAATCTGCGGTTCATCATCGATCACCAGTATACGAGCCCCTAGTGGTGCGTTCATGTTATTCTTCAACCTCTCCTTGTTCTGAATAGGGAAACCGCGATCCGTGAGCCTCCATGGGGAGTTCTATGCGCATTCTCGTTCCTCCGCCCAGATTCGGCTCTGCCACAATGGTACCTCCGTGGACTTCCACAATGCCTTTGCAGATCGCCAGACCAAGCCCCGTTCCTGTGACATGCTGGGTCGACTCTGAGCGATAGAACTTATCAAATATACATATTCTTTCCGCTTCCGGTATACCGATGCCTTGATCAGCTACCCAGATCGTCAATTGACTTGAACTCTTATCACTCGCCACAGTGATAACAATCTGGCTCTCATCAGGCGAATATTTGATGGCGTTGCTGACGATATTGACCAGTACCTGCTCCAGCAATACTTCATCTCCGTTAATGAAGGCCGGATCATCAGGCAGTTCAACTTGAATGTTACGATGCGGACTGAATTCCCGAACCTGTGTCAGTACAACGCTGATCATGTCCCCCACGTCACACCATTTCCGATTCAGTTGCAACATGCCGCTCTCCAGCCGAACCATACCCAGCAGATTCGTGACGAGACGATTCATGCGCAAGGCTCCATCCCGAATGTTGACTGTTAATTCTCTCCGATCCTCGGGTGTAAAAAGAATATCATTCTCCAACAATCCCGTAGCCGAGCCGATAATGGCGGTTAGGGGCGTACGCAATTCATGGGAGACAGAGTCCAGCAGCGCTGTGCGTATGCGCTCCGATTCGGCAGTGATCTGCGCCAATCGGGCCTCTTCAGCCAGTTTCACTCGGGCAATGGCACCTGCGGCCAGTCCTCCGCATGCCTCCAACAGACGAAGCTGTTCTTGCTGCTCATGAACCTCATCAGCGTCCATGCTCACAGCGAGCACACCATGGATCTGCTCCTCTGTGCGTAGCGGCACGTAAAGTCCGGGAGATTCCCGCAGAGTAGATGATCCTTTACCAGCGATCTGTCCGTGATGATATACCCATTTGGCAATGGCAATCTCCGACTCTCCATCTCCCCAGCCACCCTTTTCTGCTTCAGATGCGGGTGAAGATGAGCTAGTAACCAGTAGATCCCCCTGACCATCCGGAAGATACATAGCCGCGGGCTTACCCAGGGTGAGCGAAACCTGGGTTGCAATGTTAACCAGCAACGTATTCAGATCCGTAATGGCTGTCATCTGACGACTCAATGCGTACAGGGAGTTAGTTGTGGCTTCGCGTGCTTTTACCATCTCCAGTTGTTGTCGCAACCGACCTGCAAGACTTGCTGTCAGGATCGCCACAGCAAGATACACGACAAAGGAGATGAGATATCTCAAATCCTCAACCGTAAAGCTCAGATATGGCGGTACAAAAAAGAAGTCAAACATAATAACACTAAAACCCGCGGCATATACAGCCGGCCCCATTCCCCAATACACAGCACTCACCAGAACGGGAAACAGGTATACAAGCGCTACATTAACCAGATCACCACTCATGCCGATAACATGAAGCAGCAAAGTTAGCAGTGTCACCCCGAGGGTCACCCATACATATGCCGGAACCCGTTTTCCATGGGATGCCCGTGTTTCTCTTTTTATTCGTTCAGACAACATCTTATTCACATCCCGCTCCGTTCCTCATCGTAATCTGCAACGATCAATACATCCAGATGCCGCGACAAGCGTACAAGTCGGTTGACCACCGAACCTGAGCCGCGGTAGCCATTCAGCCACCACACCCGCCTTGCCTGCCCGACCACCAATTGGGTTGCTCTCGCCTCCGATGCCTTTCTTGCCAAAATCTCAGGTACATCGCGCAGCCTTGGACCGTGATGAATATGAAATTGACCACCAAGCCGAATCGTCAGCTGTTCCAACGCTTCCAGATGGCACTTCACTTCGTCACTCATGGACTCGCCGATGTGGATATGATGTACATGCCAGATGGCTTTTAGACGAAAAGCCATGCGGAATCCACGCCGGATAAGCCGCTCGGCATGACGATCACTGCTTACACATACAAAGACCGCTTCCTGTCTGCGCCAAGGTCCTCGAAGTGTGATTTTGGCCTGCTGTGCTTCAAGCCGTTCATCCACGTCGTCCGCCAGTTCGCGCAGGGCAAGTTCACGCAAGGCAATCAGATTACCGATTTTGAAGAAATTTGCAAGGGCTTGCTCGACCTTGGCAGTTGCATAGATTTTACCCTCCCTCATGCGCTGCCGCAAGGCCTGGGGCGCCACATCAATCAGCTGCACCTCATCCGCCATCTGAATGATCCGATCGGGTACGGTCTCGCGGACACGAACACCGGTAATATGTTCAACGGCATCATTCAGACTTTCAAGATGCTGTACATTCATTGTGGTAATCACCGAGATGCCTGCATTCAGCAGGATAAGGACATCTTCATAACGCTTTTGCCGGACACTTCCGGGTATATTCGTATGTGCCAGTTCATCCACAAGCACCACTTCTGGGCAAAGATGCAGAATGGCCTCCGTGTCCATCTCTTCCAGCCGAGCCTCCTGATAAACGTGCTGCACACGAGGGATTACAGATAAATGACCCATCTGCTCCACGGTTTCTGCCCGTCCATGTGTCTCCAGCAAACCGATTTGCACATCGATGCCCTTACGGAGCAAATCATTGCCTTCCCGCAGCATCATGTAGGTTTTGCCTACACCTGGTGCGGCTCCAATATATATTTTGAATGTGCCGCGCTGAATCTGGCCAATCTGTTCCTTCATTTCCTGCTCGCTTAGTCTGCGGTATGTCAGTGACTCTACATCGTTTATCTTGGTCGGAACCACATGTTCACCCTCCCGAGCCGCTCGATCAGCAACCAGAAACAGATCAACACCACGTAATCTGCGTAGCAGCGAATTAACAACGGACCCTTGCCACAATTCCTGCCAGCGCGTACGCCGGGAGTGTCCCATCACAATCCGGGTAATCTGGTGCTCCATGGCGTAACGCGCCAGCATAGACGGGATGTTACGACGGTGTAATATTGACAGTTCCTCCATATGGCCGCCAAACTTCTCCAACAGTTTGATCATATTGCGCCGAAATACGGTTGCCTCCTTATTTAATGGCTGCTTCATATTCCGAAAAACCACCGCGGACAGATCACCATTCAACCGTTTGGCAATCTGTTGTCCGCGCCGGATATAGATCGAGCCGTTCCAATGATATTGCGTGGACACCAGAATCCGTTCCAGGATGCCTGTTGTGACGGTAATTCCCATCTCCTCCCGATGCTCCCGCAGAGATTCATTGACCCCTTCTGCAACCAATCTCAGGGCCAATTCGCGCAGAATACCCAGATTGCCTTGGCGAAATACAGCTTCTCCCTCGCGCCCCTTCAGGTGACCTTCTGCAAGACGGCTCAGTATCGTTTCCGGCGTGACGTCAATCAGCTTGACTTCATCCGCAAGTTCCAGTGTATCCGCGGGTACCGTATGTTCTGCTACGATCCCTGTAAGTTGTCGTGCCAGCTCGGTATAACCTTCCAGCTCATACACATTCACCGTTGTCATGACACTGATGTTGTTTCGGAGCAAGAACTGAATGTCCTCCAGCCTGGTAGCATATCGAGCGCCATCTCTGTTGCGATGTGCCAAACCATCCACCAGCACAACCTCCGGATTACGCTCCAGCAGTGCATCCAAGTTCAGATCTTTCATCTCTACTTCATCACTCTGGCGTAACCAGTGAATGCTTGGAATCCGTTCGAGTGCGCCAAGCTGCTCTACCGTTTCCGGTCTGCGCATTGTGGAGACGGCGCAGATGACTACATCAATGCCCTGCTCGCGCAACGTATTCCCTTCTCGTAACATGTGATACGTTTTGCCCGATCCGCTGACGGGGCCGATGTAGATTTTGAGTGTACCCTGCTGTAGCTTCGTAATCATCTTCAGCATCTCTTCTGGAGACTTGCGCTTGAAACTGTCTTCCATCCGTCCCTCTCCCCCCTTTCCTCTAAAAAATAAAAAATATAATGAAAAAATGGAGAAAGCCCCTCGCGATATGTCGTGAGCAGGCTAATATGTTAATTCGTTAATTCGTTAATTCAGTTCCGTTGTCAGCGCCACATTCAGAGCCGTTACATTCACACGCGGTTCCCCGAATATACCCATCTGACGACCTTCCGTATGCTCATTTACAAGTTGCACAAGCTGCTGTTCACTAAGCCCAGTAGCTTCGCTAATGCGCGGGATCTGTGCCTCAGCGGCTTCGGGAGAGAGATCCGGGTCAAGTCCCGAACCTGAACCCGTCACGAGATCAGCAGGGATCTGCTGCAATCCCGGGTTTTCCTGCCTAAGCTGAGCAATCTTTTCCTTCATCTCACTGATATACTCATCCGAAGCTACAGCTCGATTCGAACCGGCTGAAGCCGTTGGGTCATAACCGGCACTTGATGCCCGGGGCTGGAACAGCCCCGGCGATTGGATTTCCTGCGCCAGCAGTGACGAGCCAATAATTTTCTCATCTTGCGTAATCAGACTGCCATTCGCCTGCGCAGGGAAGAGAAGTTGGGCTACGCCAGTCGTTACAAGCGGGTAGATTAGACCGCAGATCAGCATCAGCACGACGGATAGCCGTACGGCGGGTAAGAACATGTTCATACAGATCACTTCCTGAATTCATTAGGATAAAAGGACAATTTCGCTAAACGTTGCAGTCTATCACTCTTTAGTTCAAGATTTCGAGATCACTTCGTTTTCTCAAAGAATCCCCGACAGAACCATATCAATGAGCTTAATGCCGATAAAAGGTACAATCACACCACCTACGCCATAGATGAACACATTGCGCCCAAGCAGCCGTTCGGCTGACATCGCCCGATACTTGACCCCTTTCATTGCGATAGGAATGAGTAGCGGAATGATAATGGCGTTGAAGATGAGCGCCGACAGGATCGCAGACTGCGGTGAAGCCAGATTCATAATATTTAGCGCCTGAAGCTGCGGCATGGCGAGAATGAACATCGCTGGGATGATGGCAAAATATTTCGCGATATCATTGGATATCGAAAAGGTTGTAAGTGCACCGCGTGTAATCAGCAGCTGCTTGCCAATGGAGACGACCGACAATAGCTTGGTTGGGTCAGAGTCCAAGTCAATCATATTGGCCGCTTCCTTTGCCGCCATGGTGCCCGAATTCATCGCCAGGCCCACATCGGCCTGTGCCAGAGCAGGAGCATCGTTGGTACCGTCGCCCGTCATGGCGACGAGTTTGCCCTCCTGCTGCTCTTTTTTGATCGCAGCAATCTTGTCCTCGGGCTTCGCTTCGGCAATAAAATCATCCACGCCCGCTTCCAGCGCGATGGTCGCTGCGGTTAACGGATTGTCGCCTGTACACATAATGGTCTTGATACCCATGGCGCGCATCTCAGCGAACTTCTCTTTCAGCCCTGGCTTCACAGTGTCTTTCAGATAGATCACACCGTAGATGCGTCCATCGATAGCTACAGCAAGCGGCGTACCCCCAGCCTTTGCAATTCGATTTGCGATCTCATCCAGATCCCCCGGTATACGGCCTCCTTCGGAGGTGATATATCTTTTGATCGCATCTACCGCACCTTTGCGGATCTTCATTCCGCTACTCAGATTGAGACCGGACATCCGGGTCTCTGCCGTGAATTCCACATTTTCCGCATGTGCATATTCCGTCTCCGGCCAGCTCTGGCCTTGTCTGCCTGCCAGTTCTACAACAGAACGTCCTTCCGGGGTCTCATCTCGCACAGAAGCCTGTAAAGCAGCTTGCGTCATCTCTGACGAAGTAATGCCCTGAACGGGAATAAACTCAGATGCCATGCGGTTTCCGTATGTGATCGTTCCTGTTTTGTCTAGAATCAACGTGTCGATATCCCCGGCTGCTTCCACCGCTTTACCTGACATGGCGAGCACATTGAACTGCGTAACACGGTCCATCCCGGCAATACCAATGGCAGACAGTAATCCACCAATGGTGGTTGGGATCAGGCAGACGAGCAGTGCGATCAGGGTCGCTAGATCCAGTCGAATACCCAGGTAATTCGCCATCGGAACCATCGTGAGTATGACGATCAGGAAGATCAGCGTTAATACGGCGAGCAGGGTTGTCAGCGCAATTTCATTGGGTGTTTTCCGGCGCTGTGCACCCTCAACCAGAGAGATCATCCGGTCAAGGAATGACTCCCCCGGATCGGTCTGTACACGCATGACGATGTAATCAGATACGACACGTGTACCTCCGGTAACCGATGAAAAATCGCCTCCCGCTTCCTTGATGACCGGGGCAGATTCTCCCGTAATGGCCGATTCATCAATAGAGGCCAAGCCTTCTATAATCTCACCGTCCGTGGGGATCAGTTCACCAACTTCCACACGTACCATATCGCCTTTTTTCAATTGGGTCGAAGACACGTGTCGGATTGTTCCATCCTTCTGTACCAGATTGGCCATGGTGTCCGACTTCGTCTTGCGTAACGTATCCGCCTGCGCTTTACCTCTACCTTCTGCAAGTGCCTCCGCGAAGTTGGCAAATAGCAGGGTGAACAGCAATATGAAAAATACGGCGATATTGTACCCGCGCCCGGCTTCGGATGCGGTGAACAGATCGGGATTAATGCATAACAAGAGCGTAATGAATGTACCCACCTCGACAATAAACATGACCGGGTTTTTGATCATGACCACTGGATTAAGCTTCTTGAACGCATCCAGTGAAGCCTGAAGTATCATATCCTTGCTTAACGACCGTTTCGATCCGGGATCACGTTGAATATGACCTCGATTGTTATCCGGCTCATTGCCCTTCGTTCTAAACATTTCTGTATCCGTGTGTTGCATCGTCTGCTCCTTCTTTCGTTCGACTGCATTCATCGTGCACTGCCACCTCCATACGTTACGTCGATACACCAATTTCTCTGTAGAGCCCCTGTCGTATCCCTCATTGAATCATTGCCAAGTGTTCTGCGATCGGTCCAAGGGCAAGTGAAGGGAAGAATGTGAGTGCGCCGACAACAACAATCATCATGACCAGAATGCCAGCAAAGAGAGGTGTGTGTGTCCGCAATGTACCTGTGGTTACAGGTACAACCCGTTTCACAGCAAGTGAACCCGCGATAGCGAGCATGGCGATCATGGAAACGTACCTTCCGAGCAGCATAACGATACCAATCGCGATGTTGTAAAAGTCTGTATTGGCATTCAGTCCGGCAAAGGCCGATCCATTATTGGCTGCACCCGAGGCAAAAGCATAGAGAACTTCGGTCAGGCCATGCATGCCCCCGTTCGAGATGGACGCAACTGCTTCAGGCCGCATAAGTGCGAGTGCCGTTGGCGCAAGAATAATCAAAGGATGAATGAGCAAGGCGATGGATGCGAGCTTCACTTCTTTGCCCTCGATTTTTTTGCCCAGGAACTCAGGTGTTCGTCCCACCATCAATCCACAGATAAACACAGCCAGAATCACATACAACAGTCCGTTGATCAGCCCTACCCCTTTGCCGCCAAACACGTTGTTGAGCATCATCTGGGCCAGCGATACCATGCCTCCAAGTGGAGTGAGCGACTCGTGCATATTGTTGACTGAACCTGTTGTGGCTGCCGTCGTGACTGCTGTGAATAAAGCAGACTCGGGTATGCCGAACCTGACCTCTTTGCCTTCCATATTGCCCTGCAGACCTGCTGCATCCAGCGCAGGTACACCGCGATATTCGGAGACAAATACGGTGGTCAACATCACAAGGAAAAGAAAACTCATCGCTGCGAACAAGGCCCAACCTTGCTTCCGGTTATTGACCATCAAGCCGAAGGCGTAGACTAACGCAGTTGGCAGCAGCATCATGCAGACGATATGCACCAGATTGCTCAGGGCTGTTGGATTCTCGAATGGATGTGCAGCATTGGTTCCAAACCAGCCACCACCGTTGGTGCCAATATGTTTGATCGACTCCAGTGAGGCGACCAATCCACGTGTAATGGTCTGCTGCGCGCCTTCGAGCGTCGTTGCGTTCACCGCTCCCGCGAGCGTCTGAGGTACACCCTGGAACACGAGGAACAAGGCCACGATGAAGCTCAGCGGTAAAAAAATCCTCGTAATCGACCGTACAAGGTCGACGTAAAAGTTCCCCAGTTCATCCCGGCGGCCTATCAGCCCGCGAATGAACGCAATGGCTACCGCGAACCCTGTCGCTGCCGACGTAAACATCGGGAATGTCACTGCCAGCATCTGTGACAGGTACGACAGGGCGTTCTCGCCCGTATAAGACTGCCAGTTCGTATTGGTCATGAACGAAACAGCCGTATTAAATGCCTGCGCCGCTGGCATATTGTCAATCCCATCCGGGTTGAGCGGTAAATATTTTTGCAGTCGCAGCACCAGAAACATCAATATCAACATTACGAAGTTGGAGAGGAGAACGGCCGTGAGGTACTTTTTCCACCCCATGGACTCATTCTCCCGTACCCCCATCACGCGATAGAGCAGTCGCTCCGGTCCGCCAAAAACCCGATCCAGCCCCGTTCGCTGTCCATCGAACACGTTCACTATATATTTTCCCACCGGTTTCACCAACAGCAGGATGATCAGCAGCGTTACCGCTACTTGCACTACACCGATACCCATATCCGCATTTCCTCCCTATTCGACGTTCCCTTGTTCCGCATTACGTACAGTGTCAGCATCAGAATTTCTCTGGCTTCACCAGCACATAACCGAGATAAATCACCAGTGCGAGTACAATTATGCTGATGGCAATCATTCCGCTCCCCCTCTCTACCCTCAAGCCTTTTCGCAGAATTTCACAAATCCCCAAAACACCGCAAACAGCAGCACAACCAATCCAATCATCGTGGCATCATTCACCATGCGCCCTTCCTCCCTCTCTCTACCGTTCTCTGCACCTGCTACATGTAAAATCGTAATACGAAACGCTGTAAAAAAGGGGTAAAGAAATGCCTCCACAGGTGTAAAAAAAACGTAAAAAAGACCCGCACTTCTCAGCTATGGGCTGAAAAGAACGGGTTTATAAGGTTTACCATTTATCCAAATGGATTCTGTGCCCACTGCAATAGTCTCTTTTTTGTAATTTTGCCATGTGAGGTATGTTTGACGACTTGTCCCTGATCGAGCAGAAGTACCTGGGGTGACTCATGGTGAACCTCTGTCTCTTCCGCAATATGGCGGGACAACGAGCGATTTTCAATCACTTTGACGATGCGGTAGTCCATAGGTTGTTTGGAATCTGATGCATTGGTGCCTACAAACGCCATAAACTCTCTGTACGCTCTCGCACTGGTCGGACAAGTTGTGCTGTGTTTCAGGATAAGCACCGGATGATCCTGCGAGCGATGCAGCGCGTCTTCCCAGTCATCTGGTTTATGCAATTCACGGACATGTTCGCTGAGCATATGTTCCGAGTCTGACCCTGCACGTTTGCTAACCACCGAACCAATCACAATGCCAAGTGCCAAGCCAAAAGCAATCCCGAGTCCAAGCTGCTGTGTAGCCGTACCAATGCTGACTCCCATAGCCGTTCCTATGGCAAGCCATACGGCTTGATGATTTACTTTTTTCTTCATGCAGATCTTCCCTTCCTGAAATATGTATATCAGGGCTATAACTTCTCACCTTACATTCTGATCAAATTATAGCATAGGCCTCTGTGAGCAGGCGTTGATAATCTTCATCTCCGAGTACAGACTTCAGCGTTTCGATTTATGCAAAATGCTCATTTGTGATACACTGGTTGTAATTTGGAAACGATGAACATGAAGAATGGATTGGAAGGGCGGAGATTCCATATGACATACGCATTTATGATTGAACCACAGGATTTTATTGCGCTGGATAACGAAGATGAGCTGATTGAGAAATGTCAGGAGTGGGGCCTGCTTTCCGGTAAAGCGACCAAACTCAAAACGTTCTATTATAAAGGAAACGGATTAAATATGCCGTGCACCATCATTGGATATGTCGATCACATGGCAGCCGTAATTCAACTGGATAATGGACAAAAACATTGCATTCACCCGTCGTATCTGAAGGAAATGCAAGCGTCCAGTTACAGCGCCAGAAGCATAAGTAATGCCGGGTCAGATCGAAGCACAGAATCGACAACTTCGGATACAGTCGCACCAGTCTCTGCTGATGTTACGTCAACTCCAGATGCCCTGGTTAATCCGGATGAAATTCCGGCGGATCTGGATGATTCGGACGACACGGACACAGATGAATTCTCCTCTGGGCTGAAGGGTGATCCGGATGGACTAGTAGAAGCGTATGTTGGACCTCAGTCTGGGGCAGCCAGTGAAGCCAAACCTAAAGCCAAAACAGCGAGCAAAGCCAAGAGCATTAAGATTGATCTGCCAGAAGGCAAAGTGAAGATGAGCGCCGTTGTCAAAGAATTCACCACTGTGCCGAATCACTTCTCTGACAATGACGATGAAGTCATCATCTATGAAGCAGTTACCATCACGGAGCCAGACGTCATTGATGTTGGGGAAGCCTGGTCAAGTCACAGTGCCACCGTTAAAAAACAGGAACTGGAAGTGGGCGACGTTATCACGTTTGAAGCCAAAATCATCAAGAAGAAGCTGACACGTAACCCGGTTCCTTATAAAATCAACAACCCCTCCAAAATTCAGAAGGAAGGGTAATCCCACGCCGTATAGGGAAAAACAAAAAACCTCCAGAACTGCTCAAAGCAGATCGCGGAGGTTTTGCCGTTTGTAGGCTATATTAGCGAAGAGTACGCTCTTAAGCTTGTCCCGGTTTAGCACTGATCTGAAAATGTACGCCGAATTTGTCAACAACCGTGCCGTAGGCTGGACTCCAGAACGTCTCTTGTATCGCCATTTCCACTACGCCGCCATCTTCCAGTTGGCTAAAAATAGTTTTGGCTTCATCCACAGTATCCGTGTTCACAGTAATACTAACATGATTACCTATGGTGTACGGCATGCCTGGAAATGTGTCGGATAACATTAATACCGAGCTGCCAATCTGCAAAGAAGCATGCATAATACGGTCTTTTGCTTCTGGCGGGATGGGATGATTCGGGTCAGATGGACCGTCACCAAATGTTTGAAGTGCGAGCACTTCCGCTCCAAATGCCTTTTGATAAAAATCTACCGCTTCACGTCCATTACCGTCTGTTATCAGATACACATTCAAGCTGATCGACATGCATTCTTCATCTCCTTGGGCTCATGTAATTATACGATTCACGCCACTTGCGACATGAGTATATATGAACAGGTTGTCCTTTGACAAGCGTATATTTCCTCACTTACTCTTTGGATCGTTACACCATTAGGGTTACCAATATATTTTTAATCCATCCGTCTCTCCATTACTTCTTGCGCCTGCGTATATAGTAAAGAATACTGATCAGAACACCCGGAACCAGTGCTGCAAAACTGGCATAGATCAGACACCATTTCAACAAGGTAAATACCGGAGTGAGTTCAGCAAGCACAGGCGTACGTTCGGGATAACGATACATGATCAGAGACGCACCTATATTTTCAAGCATATCCATAGCCCAACCTAAGACTGGAATCAGATTCACCCGGCGCCAGCGACTCTTCACCGGAAGCACGCGATAGAGTACTGATAACAGAACGACCAATAACAACAGATAGGCCAACGGCCATATGAGGTCAAATGTGAACCGTGCATAGATATAGGCGCTCCGCCCTGCTTCTCCATACTGCTCAGCCATCTGATAAAGATCATCCGCAGTGTACAAAAAAGAGGAATCCGGGGACTGCCCACCACCTGTGGCCTCCTCCGACTTTGCCGCCTGCCAGGGCAGAATCAATACAATAAAACAAGCAAATACAACAACTGCAGCTGCAACCCATTTCCAATTCACCCGCTGATAGAACCAATTTGACACTTTATTCAGCACGTTCCGTCCCCTTTCCGATAAAAAAAAGACCACTCTCCCGAATCCTGTCGGTAAAATGGTTGTGTTCAATCCTATGAAGTTATCGAGCTTGAACGATGTTATCTATTTCACTTTTCAATAAGAGGTATCGGTGAACACTTCTCATGATCGGGACCTTCGTTAGTTTGTTCTTGTCCACGTACAGTTTCATCTGGTCTTTGGTCAAACCAAGCAAACTTCCAGCTTCCGATACCGTCAACACTACCTCGGGGTTCGTAGCATTAAACGTCCTCTTTACTTTCTGATTCCAGTCTTCGAATACCTGCATAGATCAGTGACATCTCCTATCCATAGCCAGTTATTATCAGGCTGAATATATCCAGTATACCACACTTGTGCTGCTCGTAACTTAATCCTTGCGCAGAACCATATTCTGATAGGCATATTTCCTGCTTGACCCTGACGCTAACTCGAGGGTTTATACTGGCTTCAGGAGGGGATTAGCATGAGTATGTCGCCTGAACATGTAACCAAGAAACGACGCAGCAGTGGAATATCCATTATTGGAATGAGTTGGTTAACGATGACATTGGGTCTGTTTTTTGCTACACTCGCAGGGGAGTTTGTCAGCACTATTGGTGCTACTGAATGGATGGTTCATCTCACCCAAGCTGTTGTCATGATTAGTATCGTCTTGCCCGTACTATTCGTCATTCGAAGACACTTCCATATGAAGTCCGTTCTTCTTCCTCTGACAGGAAAAAGCATAATTCACTTGCTCTCTGGCGCATTATTTGCCACTTCTCTGGCCTTCATTGGGTTAGCGATAGCTAGTATGAACAACTGGATTACGATTACGGAGTGGCACTTTTCAGCCGAGTTCTTGCTTGTTGTCATACTTAATAGTTGTATTGCTTTCTTGTATGAAGCTTTGCCAGAGGAACTATCCATGCGAGGCATGGTCTATGATGGATTACGCTTCAGACTCCGACTTCCTGTGTTTTTCGCTTATGTAACTCAAATCATACTCTTTCTGCTGGTTCCGATGAGTGTCAGCCTATTGCAAGAGATCGTCGGTATGGATGCCGGAAACCGGATAACCTTGGATTATATGATCCTGCTCTTGACCTATGGTGTTACGTTACAGCTTCTGCGCAGTTTGACCGGATCTTTATGGGCATCCATCGGATTTCATATCGCTTACCTGGAAGTAGCCCGATTCGTTGTTGTGCCAGGTGATAGACCGGCATTGTTAAGTTATACTGCGCAAGATAATGGGTTGGCCGAAATATTTATTTTGTATATGATGATAATCTTCGTCGGTGGAATCATTCTGGCGGTGCTCAATGCATGGCGCTGGTGGAGAATACATAAATCATGAGGGAGGGCTCTGCCTGTTGTATACCGTTGGACAACTATCCAAACATACCGGAGTATCCATCCGAACACTGCATTATTATGAGAAGCTGGGTTTACTGCGACCGGCCCGTAACGAGATCAATCAGTATCGTTTATATGGTGAAAAGGATATTTTACGGCTTCAGCAGATTACCATTCTGAAGAGCATGCATTTTAAATTGAATGAGATTGGAGAATTCCTCGATCAGGATGCTGCTCGCTCCGAACCAGAGAGTACCCTCACTTTATGGAATAATACGTTGGAACAACAACTGGCCGTCGTCAAGGAACAGCAGGAGAGATTAAGCAAGGTCGAGCATCTTCTTTTTTCAACCATATATGCCATCAGAGCCTCCGGTACAATCAGTCTGGATGAGATGTTGGGTTTCATCCGTGAACTGGATCAGCCTCCGAGCAGGTTCCGTCAAGATGTTTTTACACCTGAAGAAATGGAATCGTTACCTCTGAATAATCAGAACAATTCACTATCCATGGAATGGGCCGATATTCTTAAAGATATTCATACATGCAAGATGGAACCTCCGGATTCCGAAGCCTCACGATTACTGGCCATCCGAATCTCTGATTATGCTGAAAGGACTTTTCAAGGGAATGCAGAATTGGCAGAAAAATATTGGGATTATATCACCCCAGAGGATGATCAGTCAGCTCGTGTATATGGTATGACAACGGAAACCATGCGTTACATCGAAATGACCCTGGATCGATGGGCAGTCCAGAATCCTGATGATCAACAATAAGAGCCACTTCGAAAAGTGGCCCTTGATCCATTCCCTCTTTATGCTTCGTTACGCCTCTTCCCAGAAGCGTCGCAGGTTGTCCATGGCGATTTTGGATGCGGATTTGCATTCCTCCATACCCTCGAACTCCACCGTAATGTTGCCATCATAGCCGGAGTCTTTGATCAACTTAACAATTTTACGAATCGGAATGTCCCCTTGTCCAACGATGGCCCCACGCAGGAAGTTGCCATAGGCTGTCGTGAACCACTCACCCTCACCCGGATGCTCATCATAAGGACGGAAGTAAAAATCTTTGAAGTGGACCAGAGAAGCGTACGGCAGATTTTTCATGACACCGATGATCGGATTCTCATCCACACACATGAAGTTGCCAATATCGAGTGTTGTTTTGAAGTTCGGACGGTCCACAGCATGCAGCACACGCTGCACCCGGTCACTCGCCTGCACGCTGAAGCCGTGATTCTCAATGGTTGTGGTGATACCAAACTGCGCAGCATAGTCCGCAATGATCTGGCTTCCCCGCACCATCAGCGGCAGATGGTCCTCGAACCAGGCGATGGTCATCTTCTCCTTTGGCAGGGTAAACGCCGTGACGTCATGACGCATATGTTTCACACCCATCCGGTGTACCACATCCACATGCCTTTTGACCCGGGCCATCTCTTCTTCAAACGCCTCTTCCGTCTCCTGCACGAAATTGGCTGGCATCGAATAGTTGGACAGTTCAATACCTGCAGACGCTGCCCGTTCCCGAATCGCATCCGCCAGATCGTGATTATCCTCCACGGTATAACCGTAAGGTACCATCTCCATATGCTCTCCACCGTTCGCCGCAATCCAGTCGATCACATCCAGCACCGTCATCTCACCGGAATTCAAATCGTTCAACAAACTGTACGTGCTCAGGCCCACTTTCATCTGCTCAGCTCCCTATCGATATTGTTGGATGAATCGAACCGCCTTACGAATGTCCTGCTCCGGCTGATGGCCTACCTCGCGCTCAATCGTCAGATAACCGGTGTAACCAATCTCCTGAAGCGCTGCAAAGTATCCGTCAAAATCAACGCCACCCTCGCCCAGTGGCACCTCACGAAAGAACGTTCCGGACGAGACCATCTCGGCAATTTTTTCGTGATCCATAGGCGCATAACCGACCGCTCCGTATACGTCTCGTGGATCGACTTCCTTCAACCGCACACCATCTTTCACATGGGTATGTACGATGTAATCCTTAAGCAGACGAACGCCCTGCGCCGGATCATCTCCAGTCACCATCACCATATTTGCCGGGTCAAAATTCACCGATACCCCGTTGGTCGACAGTGTATCCAGGAATCCTTTTAAGTCAGCTGCCGTTTCCGGCCCTGTCTCAATGGCAAAGTATGCGCCAACACTTTTGGCGTATTGGCCCAGTTCCTCACAAGAAGCATGCAGCGTGGCATAAACCTCTGATGAAGGGTCATGTGGAACAATGCCGATATGTGTTGTGACGATGTTGGTACCCAGATCGAGGGCCAGATCCACGATCCGCTTCGATTTCTCCACTTTCCACGGATTATCTTCCTTGACCTGAAAACCATGTCCGCCGAGGTCACCAACCAGTGCTGAAATTTCGAGACCCAGCGAATCGATGTAACTCTTCAGTTCCTTGCGCGCCGCAGGTGACAAATTTTCAGGGTCCATCTCTCCCTTGACGGCGTATATCTGCACACCTTCTGCACCTACGTCTTTGGCCTTGTTCAGCCCTTCCCGTACACCTACGCCAAAGCTATCCACGATGACACCGATCTTATTCGTTAATTTCATGTCATACCTCCTGAAGATTACGTATTTGGATTCACTGGAACAAGTTTCACTGACTTAATTTCATACGGTTTGAATGTCAGTTCGAATGTGCCGTTCGGACAAGCCAACGGATGGATCTCATCCTCCAGCAGATTAATGACAGACGCCTTAATTTCTCTTTTAACCCATTCGACCTGTACCGTTTCTCTACCTCCTGATGACTCATAGAAACGCAGCACCGTTCCCGATCCATCTTCTGCGGGTTTGATTGCATCCAGAATGACATGCTCACTATGGAACTGAACCCAAGCATGTTCAGATGGCAAGTGACCCGAAGACGGGCTCGCTACAACAACTTCCACCGGATGATTAAGCTCCATTGCGCGGCGAACGACAGCAGCTTGTCGCCAATCCCCCTGATGTGGCAGGAACGAATATGTGAATTCATGTTCTCCCTGATCGGCATGTTCATCCGGCCATTTCGGGGCGCGAAGCAGGGACAGGCGGATCGTCCGATCCTTGATGTCGTATCCGTACTTGCAATCATTCAGCAAACTCACACCACTGTTACCCTCTGAGATATTCGCCCAGCGATGACCGCAGACCTCGAACTGCGCCTGCTCCCAACTGGTGTTGTTATGGGTTGGACGCTCCAACGCTCCAAACGGGATTTCATAGGCTGCTTTGGCTGCCACCAGATCCACCGGAAATGCCACCTTGAGCAGCTTATGACTCTCATTCCAGTTCACTTTCGTATGGAAATCAACACGCCGCTGGTGGTGATGCAAAATGATATCCTGGCTGATCTCCGATTGATTCAGCTTCCACACATAACGCAGCACATCTCGCGTAGCTCCGCGCTGCACAACCTCTCTGGAGATCAACTGCACCACACCTGCCCGCTGCGATTCAAACCGTGGATCGATATCCCAGGCATCCCAGTACGTCGGTTTGTCATGGAAAAACTGCCACTCATTCGCCCGATCACCGGGCTTCAGCCAGTCGCGTCCTACCGTTTTGTCATACCACTTGGTGATCTCTCCCAAGTCGTTGAACTCAAGCGTGTAAAATTCGGTTTCCCATGTGGAAGGGAAAGTTTCTTCTTCCCTTACTGGAAGGATAACATCCGATGCCTCACGCAGCCATATGGTTGTATACCCAAAAGCAGGAATCGATGGAACATGCACGAGCAGCGTATACTTGTCTTCCTTTTGCTCCAGATCACAGGCCAGACGGTTTCCTTGACGATCAAATGCAGCCAACTCAGCGAGGTGAGCACCCCCTGTGATGGTGATGTTTTCTCCACGTTCCCAGCCGAGGCTGTTAAATATAATGTAGGGAAGACCATCAGCTTCATCGGTTGCAATGTTCTCCGCAAGGATATCCAGCGTTTCTCGCAGTGCGGATGTACCTAATGTAAATACCTTCGTGTACTCCTCGGTGGACGTTACGTATACTTCAGGAATCGATGTTCCCGGAATAATGTCATGGAATTGGTTGAGCATGATCAGCTTCCAGCCTTCATCCAGGTCATTCTTCGTGTGTACAGCGCAAGCTTTGGCAAATTGCCCCCAAATCTCCGCTTCCCGGTACAATACCTCTGCCTTTCGATTGCTACGTTTGTTCCTCGCATGGGTCGTATAGGTTCCCCGGTGTAACTCCAGGTACAAGTCCCCGTGCCACTTTGGCAACGTTGGATTATTGGACGATATGTCTTCAAAAAAAGCGCCTGCCGTGCTGAATTTGCTGATTGGCTGCCCGACCATCAAGTGGGATCGCTCTGCAAACTCCACCATCTCATTCGTCACACCGCCGCCACCATCGCCATGTCCGTAGAGCATCATCTGCTCGGGATGCACATCCTTCTGTTTGTACGATTGCCAATGTTCATCCACATCTTTGGGCCGCGTATGCTCATTCACCCCATGATTCAGATAGGCAAGCACTGAAGTTCCATCAATGCCTACCCAGTCGAAGAGGTCATAAGGAAACGCGTTGGTGTCATTCCAATTCAGCTTGGTGGTCATAAAATAAGGAATATTCGCAAGCTTCAGCATCTGCGGCAAGGAAGCACAGTAGCCAAAAGTATCGGGCAGCCACTCAATGTTGGAGCGTCTGCCAAACTCCGCCTGGTAGAAGTTCTGTCCATACAGAATCTGCCGGACCAACGACTCGCCACTCGGAATGTTCAGATCCGGCTCCACCCACATGCCTCCGACCAACTCCCAGCGGCCTTCAGCAATGCGTGCTTTAATTCGCTCGTACAGCTCCGGGTAATGCTCTTTCACGAAGGCATACAGCTGCGGCTGGCTCTGGGAATACACAAAATCCGGATACGTGTCCATCAAGGTACACATGGTCGAGAACGTGCGACTGGACTTGCGAACCGTCTCTCGCACAGGCCACAGCCAGGCAATATCAATGTGGGATTGTCCAACCAGATGCATGAAGCCACTTCGATATTCCTCCGGGTCTTCCTGCTGTACCGACTGTACCAGTCCATGTTCAAAATTCTGTATCCATGCTGCATCAGTCCAGCGGTCCGGATTATTGTACATCTCATCCATCACCTGGTGAATGGCCTGAACAAGTGCCATCCGCTTGGGCTCCTTCTCGTTATATGCCCGGAGCGACTCGGCGAGTACCGTCACGCTATACATCAGGCTCTGCAAGGGCTGATTGATATGAACCAATGCTGTACGGATGCCCTGAATAGGCGGCTGAATCACAGCTTGTCGATTGAGTGGATCATGCGGCTCCGGGATCGGGTCGTAGAGTTCAATCTCCAACTGCGGCGTATTCCCTACTCGACTTCTCGGAAGCGGTACGAATCCGTGATTCCGATCCAGTCCGTGATAAGGCAAGCCATTCACCTTCAGCAGCCCTTCTCCTCCAGTCTCAAAAATCAACCCAATGGCTTGATCCTGCCAACTGTCCGGAATCTCCACACGTTTACTCAGAAAATACGTCGTTCCGTGTACGCTGTTCAGCGGATTCAAGCTCTGCATAGCCTTGTCTGGACACTCATCTTTATGTTCATATCCCTGCTCATACTCGTATTCCCCTGGCCGAATGTACCGGGCCTTCTGCATATGCCATTCTGGAAGCTCGATCGTATCCAGCCACTGCGACCGGTTCATATCCTCAATGAATCGTTGAATCCGAATCATACCTCCACCCCCAACTTCTGAATGTGCAGACTGCAAGCGGTCCAGTCAGCAGAATTGCGGCCAACCATGAGTCTGAATTCACCCGGTTCTACGACAGACTGGAGACGGGCGTCGATCAGTACGAGGTGTTCTTTTTGCACAGGGAATGTAACGGTATGAGTCTGTCCTGGCTCCAGATGGATTTTACGAAAACCTTTCAGTGACATTTCAGCCCGAGTGACCGAAGCCGATACATCCGTGATGTACAATTGCACAACTTCACTTCCCGCAACCGCTCCAGTATTCGTGACTTCAACCATCACCTGTGCTTCATCTTCTGTCCCCATCACTTCCGGTACTACCCTAACATTCTCATATGTGAATTCGGTGTAGCTCAGTCCATAGCCGAACGGATACTGCGGTGCAAGGTCCATCTCCAGATACCGCTTGCCACGCGTGCGCTTGGCATGATAGTAGACCGGAAGTTGCCCAACATGCTTGGGAATGGAGACGGTAAGGCGGCCAGATGGATTCACATCGCCAAACAGAATATCTGCGATGGCGTTACCACCTTCCTGCCCGGGGTACCACGCTTCCACAATGGCATGGACATGCTCATCAATCCAAGGTTCAGCAATGGGGCGGCCGTTAATATACACCACGATAACGGGTTTCCCCAGCTTATGAACCTCCTGCACCAGCTCCAATTGAACACCCATGAGATTCAGGGAAGCCCGGTCAATGCCTTCGCCGCACTCCATATCATTCCATGGGTCATCGGTTACCACAGACGCTCCTGTCCGCAAGTCGATCGTGCCTTCACCAAAATCGCGGGCGCTGGAACCACCCATCACCATCACGATGACATCCGCCTGTTCCGCACAGGCGAGCGCTTGCGCAAAACCTTCTCTGGAATCGCCTTTAATCCGGCAGCCAGGTGCGTACAGCACCTGACCCGAATCCACGCCAAGCTTGCGCGTAATGCCATCCAGTACCGTGACGATCTGTTCTCTCGGCTGTGGTGAGGTATAGTCCCCAAGTTGGTTATAGATATGGTTCGCGTTCGGACCAATGACAGCCAACTTCGTACCTGTTTTGGCAAGCGGAAGGATATTTCCTTCATTTTTCAGTAAAACAATCCCCTCTTGTGCAACTTCCCTCGCCAGCTGAGTATGGTCTTCACATCCGATAACCCGCTCTGCAAACTCTGGATCAACGAAAGGCTGTTCGAATAACCCGAGTCTGAATTTCATCTCCAACACCCGCCGCACAGCCAAGTCCAGATCCTTCTCTTCGATCAATCCCTGCTCAAGCGCCTGACCGAGATGTTTGCGATACATGTACCCAGACATCTCCATGTCCACACCTGCCTGAAGGGACTGTGCCACGGCCTGCTCCCCGTTCTCAGCGGTGTTATGTCCATGGACTAACATCTGAATGGCGCCAAAATCAGTAATCACAAACCCATCAAAACCCCACTGCTCACGCAGAAGGTCATTCAGCAGATACGTACTTGACGTGCAAGGTACGCCATCAATCTCGTTATACGCGGTCATCACGGAGCAAGCCCCGGCTTCCACTGCTTTTTTGAACGGCAACAGATCTATTTCATGCAATTCACGTAATCCCATATGAACTGGAGCAGCATTACGTCCACCCTCTGAGCTGCCATAAGCCGCAAAATGCTTAAGTGTCGCCACAATTGTCTGGTTGGAATCGAGGCGGTCACCCTGTAGTCCCTTCATGGCTTCTACTGCAAATTCACCAATCAAGTATGGATCTTCGGCAAAACATTCCTCCGTTCGTCCCCATCTCGGGTCACGCACTACATCCAGCACCGGGGAATACGTTGCCGCTCCCCCCTGACTCCGGGTCTCCACAGCGATGGCTTCACACATCTTGCGGTATAACTCCATATTCCATGTGCTGCCCACCATTAACGGTACCGGAAAAACTGTTGCCCCGATTGCCATATGCCCGTGGGAACATTCTTCTCCGAACAAAATGGGAATGCCCAGCCGGGAATGCTCCAAGGCATACTGCTGAATGACATTTGTGGCAACGGCTCCTTGCCGTGGTGTCAGACCTGTCTCCAGCGTTACTTCAGTCCATGGATCGGCCCGAAGTACGCCATACAGGGAACCGACACCGCCCTGTTTCATGTCCGCTTCGAACTCTTCCGTGACCTGTACTGTGCCATCTGCTGCCTTGACATACGTCTTCCAGCCCATCGGCTGGATGAGTTGTCCAATCTTCTCTGCCGTTGTCATCCGTCCGATCAGATCCTGAACCCGCTCCTGAATGGGAAGCGAAGCATCTTTATAGTCCATATGCACATTCTCCTTATGCGTTCGGAATTAGTTAGGCGCGTGAACTTGCGTCACATAGCTTTCCGGTAGTCACTTGGCGCTACACCCACCACATTCTTGAAAGCCCGATTGAAGGAATTATAGTTGGTATACCCCACTTCTTCACTGATCTCCTGAATGGCCTTATCCGTCTCCTGCATGAGCAATTTGGCTTTTTCGATGCGATGACTAATGAGCAGATCCACAAACTTCTCCCCAATCTCATCCTTGAAAAGCTTGCTCAGATACTTCGGATTAATATCGAATAGATCACTAAGGTAGTTCAGCGACAGATCGGGATTATTGTAATGCTCTTCAATGTATTTTCGAATCTCGAGAATATGAGATCTGTGTTTACGCGAACATTGCAGCGTCTTCATCTGCAGGGCCAGTTCCCGGAACCCTTCCCAGCACAACTCGCGCAAATCGTCTAACGTCTCCCAGCCCTCAAGCCTTGGGAGAAGCGGGGTGAATATAGCGGCCCACGAATCCTGGTACTCCCGTGGAAGTTCGGCGAACTCCCGATTGTAATGTTGAAATAACAATTGGATCGTATTCATAATCTCCTGACGGGACAGGACGGACTCACTGATTTGTTCAAAGAGTCTTTCAAAATGCTTTTCCCAGATATCGTCCGATAAACGCATCGCCTGTACCAGCAGTGAGATGGTCTTCAGGAACTCATACACATCATTGGTCGAATTCGGCACATCGCTACACGGAATGATACGATTTATCCCCAATACAGCCTTGTACTCCAGCGCGTGCATAGCTTCTTTCAATGAAGCTCTCAACCCCCGAATATCGACAGCAACCCGACCAACACCAATGGTGACGGTGAAGTTCAGATACTGATCGATTCTGTCCAGATAACCAGCGAGTAATCGATGCTCAGTCTCCTCGGCCTGTTCCATTTCCGGCATCCAGAGGATGGCGTACAGACGCTGATCGGAGATCCATTCAGTCCATACTTCCGTTCCTTCATGGCGTGCACTCTCCTGCAGAATACTGGACAACACGAATTTCAGGAGGGATTGGTCCTGATGATGATACTCCGTCACAAATGCATCATACCTATCCATTTCGATTACCATGACGGCCCAACGATGCTCCATCTCAGGCAGTTTGAACTTCTTCATCTCTGCTGTCAGCTCTGTGCTCGTAAAGTCTCGTGTGCCTTCCAGCAACTCCTGAAAGAACATCCTTTTCTGCAAAATCAGATTCTCTTCATGCTCCTCCTGATATTGTCTCGTCTGGTCAATCATGCGTTCCAGCGTTGTATGGATGAAACGGAATTCATTCTCTTTGCCATAGTTCAGTCCGGATTGCTTCTGCGAAGAGACGGTCTGAATTAACGTGACAATCTGCTGAATCGGCTTGTAGTTTCTGCGGGTCACATAGATCACCCACACCACGCCAATCAACACAACCACTACAGCAAAAGCAAACCAGATATTATAAAATTGCAGAGCCCATTTGACGATTTTGCCGTTATTGAGACCTGTCTGCACCTTCCAACCGCTATAACTCGACGTAAATTCAGAGAAGACTTCTCCCGATGTGGTTTTTGTGGAAGCTGTGATCCCTTCTGGTATGCTGCCATCCCACAGATTGCCGCCTGAACGGTTGAAGATGTTCACAAACGTAAATTCCGGATCATACATCTGCATGATGGACTTCCTCAGGGTACTCAGGTCCACGTTGGTGACTACAAGTCCCTTGCCGTTCCCTACACTTCGTACAATTGTAATTACCTGCTCCGTTGCTTGTGAAGGGAAAGCCCGGAATGCTCGTGCCCCTGCCCACTTTTGTTCATCCCTCGTTCGGCTATCTGCAATAAAGTCTGCATCCGGGAACTCTTCAATGGGAACAGCCTTCCCGTTACTGAAGACCGTGCCATCTCCATATCGAACAAGATATATCGAATCGATCAGCGGATACTCTATTTTCAATTCATCAACTACCTGGACCGCCTGAATGCCGGCATACACATCATCGCTGCCAGATACCGAGAAATAATTCTTCAAGTTAGGGTTGGTCAAAATCTCACGCAGTACCTTGAAGTCAATGGAGCGCAAAGAGTTGTCCAGATATTGTGTGACCTGTGAGGCCAGAAATTCATTGGCCTTGAGCGCTTCTCTACGGTTCTGTTCATTGAATACTTGAAAGAAAATAAAGAATAGAATGGTCGTCACAATAAAAAAAACAGGCAGATACGATAACAGCAAACGTCTAAACCAATTGTTGTTCATCTCCGAGATCCCCCCACCATTACTGTTCATGCTGAATGACGACAAACATCTGTGCTGATCGCTAATTTTCCATAAATATTCAGTACATTATATCGGATGACGTGGGGTTGTCATAGGAGAAGACCATCCCGGTCACGGGTGACAGACGGGACAGCCTCTATATTCAATCCTTCAATTATTGATTCTTCTCAATGGCACGCTGGTAGATCTCAAGGTAATTACTCAGTCCGAGACCATCGAAGCCTTTGACATACGAATCCCATTCCTTATCAATGCTCTTGCTGCCAATAATGAACTGCGCCATATTCGTCTGCACATAATCCTTGATGGCAGTAGTCAGTTGTGCAGCTGATTCCGTATCCTCTGGACGGATAAACACGTTCGCAGGGTATACTTCTTTTGGTGCATAGGGTTCATACACATTGGTAGCTTGCGCCAGACGTGTACCATAACCCTCTGCTTCTAAAGGATTCTGCCCTTCGGCAAACAGATTACGGAACGAGTTGGACAAGTCATGTGCTCCGATCTGTGACCAGCTCTCGTTCACAACAACGTTCGGATCACGCTCAGGCAGGTTGTAGTAACTGTATTTGGCAGGCTCGCCATTGATGTTTTTCTCATCAGCATCTGCCTTTTTCCAGCCCTTGCCTTCGGTTGGTCCATACTCCGCGTACAGCGCACCTTCTTCACTGAACATGTAGTCTACGATTTTAATAGCGGCAATCTGCTGTGCTTCTGTCGCTTTGTTCGTGATGGCAAACTCAAACTCACCCACGCTCTGCGTGGCGCCTGTTGTCTGCACGCCATCCGGCCCTTTCAATGGAGGGACAATATCCCAGTGCTGGTGACGAGTGATGTCTTTGTCATAGGTATTTACGAGATAGCTGACCAGCGCCGTTGTAATGGAGCCGACCACTTCATCGCCTTCTTTGTTCCCCAGCTGTCCAATCGCCTGATCGTTCTGCGTGAAGGAAGCTGGATCAATCAGGCCATCTGCATACAGCTTGTTCATGTACTCCAGCCCTTTCTTCCATCCTTCCTGATTGGCGGCAAAACTCACCTTGCCATCGTTCACGATCAGGTACTTGTCGTTGTCATTGTATATGAAACTATTCATCAGATAGGCATCAATGTTGCCATTCCATACATACTTGTTCGGTGCACCCGTAAGTGGAATCTCGTCCGCTTTCCCGTTACCGTTGGGATCCTGTGTCTTAAACGCCTTCAGAACGGTATACAGTTCATCGGTTGTTGTTGGCATTTTCAGACCCAGATTATCGAGCCATTCTGTGTTGATCCAGTATTTCTGTGCATACGTACAGTGGTAACATTCATTGAAGATCGGCAGTGCATAGATGTTGCCATCCGGCGCCGTAATGGCTTCTTTGAAGTATGGCTTCTCTTCCATAATCTTGGTCAGGTTCGGACCATACTCCTTAATCAGATCTTGTAGCGGAAGGAACACGCCCTGTTTTCCATAGGTTTGAAGGTCTGAGGTGGTGAACTTGCCGTGAAGAAACACTTCGGGATAATCACCACTAGCCAGCAGCAATTGTCTGCGATCCTGCAAGGCGTCCGTTGGGGCCAGATCCCATTTTAGGGTAACGTCGAACTTGTCTTCGATAAATTGGGTGAATTCATTCTCTTCCATGGACGCTTTGCCTTGCGGAGCAAAAAGGGTCATGGTTACAGGACCGCCGCTCTCCCCGCTACCGTCGCTACTTCCACCCGACTCCTCGGATGAACTGCATGCGGACAACAAAGCCATCGAAGCAAAGACCAGAAACAACATCGAAATCCAAGATTTTCTCAATCTGACTCCTCCTTTTTGTTCATAACGGCAAATTATTGACTTGTACTGCACGTGTATAAAATCGATCCCGGAAGCTGGCGTGTTCCTTCCACCTCCTTTCAAGAGGCAACCGGGCTTAACTCACAAGGATTAACCTTTCAGGGAACCAACCATGACCCCTTTAACAAAATGCTTCTGTACAAATGGATACATGATCAGAATTGGAATACTCGCCACAACGATCAGTGCATATTTCAACACCTGCTCAAACCCTTGGTCCCGCATCTGTTGGCTGGTATTGGCGAGCATCGCCGGATCAGCCGCATTCAGGATGAGCAGATTGCGAAGCACGTATTGCAGAGGGAACAATTTCTCGGAACGCAGGTAGATCAGTGCATCGAAGTACGCATTCCAGTGACCTACGGCATACATGAGTGTCATGACTGCCAGAATGGGCTTTGATAAGGGAAGAACTACGCTGATCAGATACCGGATATCCCGGCAACCGTCCATTTCGGCGGCCTCCCCGAGTTCTTCCGGGATGGAAGATTGGAAGAAAGTCCTTGCCACGATGACCTGGAATACTGCGAGCGCCCCGGGCAGCCACATCGCCCAGCGTGTATCCAGCAAGTGCAAGTCCTTCATCAAGAGGTAGGTGGGGATCAGACCGCCATCGAAGAACATTGTGATCATCATGAAAATGATAATGGCTCCTCGTCCGTAGAATGACTTACGGGACAAGGGATACGCCAGCATGACAGTCAGCGTCACGTTAATGAACGTGCCCACCACGGTGTAAATGATCGTGTTATAAAAACCGAGCATAAGCTGTTGGCTTTTGAAAATGGAGATGTACGCCTTGATGTTAAAGTCGACCGGGAACAGCCACACCTGGCCGGATGTCACGGCTCGTGAAGAGCTGAACGAAGAACTGATGATATACAAGAGCGGGTAAAACACCGTTAGAAGTATGGCGAACAGAAAGATGTAGTTAAGTGTCATGAAAATGCGGTCACCAAGCGGGTCCTTGATCCGGTTACGATTAATCAGGTTGAACATGGATAAGCTCCTCCTTTACCACAAGCTGTTCTGGGATACTTTGCGCGATATGCCGTTGACGATAACCAGCAGGATCAAGTTGATAATGGAGTTAAAGAACCCTACTGCCGAGGAGAAGCTGAAATTGGCTCCGATCAGACCCACCTTGTACACATACGTGGAGATGACCTCCGAAGCGCTTGTGTTGAGCGGATTCTGCATCAGGTATATTTTCTCGAAACCCACGCCCATAATGCTGCCCAGACTCAGAATCAGCATGATAACCGTGACTGGAACGAGTGTTGGAAGGTCAATGTGCCATATTTTCCGAAGCCTTGATGCGCCGTCCATCTTTGCTGCTTCATAGAGAGATGGATCAACACCAGCAAGAGCTGCGATATATATGATGGATGAATATCCCATGCCCTGCCACACACCTGACCAGACATAGATCGATTTGAAGTATTCCGGAATGCCCATGAAGTTGGTCATTGGGAAGCCGAGCAGTGTGAACAGCTTGTCTACCACGCCCACATGTGGGGAGAGCATCAGAATGATAATGGATACCATGACAACGGTTGAGATAAAATGCGGAGCGTAAGTGACCATTTGCACGGTCTTCTTGAAGTAACCCGTTCGAATCTCATTCAGCGCCAGCGCCAGCAGGATGGGAATAGGGAAACCCGCAATTAAGGAATAGAAGCTAATGCCTATCGTGTTTTTGATTAACAGCCAGAAGTTTGGAGATTGGAAGAAGGCTTCAAAATGTTTGAATCCAACCCACGGGCTTCCCCAGATTCCTTTGACCACACTGAAGTCCTTGAAGGCAATCTGGACACCCACCATAGGGATGTACTTGAAGATCAACAGATACAACACCGGGGGCAGCACGAGCAGGTAGAGCTCCCAGTGTTTCTTGAGGCTTTTGATGAATGGATGCTGCCGCTTGGGCTCCACATGTTTACTCTGCTGGAGTTCCATCTTGGCGGGTATGCTTTCCGTAGTTCGACTCATTTGCGTCACTCCTTCTACACCTCAAGTGTAATAATACATTACATTTACATCCCTTAAACATCCTTTTTTCTGTTCTTAATTTCTTGTCAAACATAATTGATGTAAACATTCATATCAGGTAGCGCTTTCTTGATTTGATAGTACATCGCACGGTAAACTTTTATCAATTTGCAATTTTCTCCGACTTCTCTTTATTCCATAAACCCTTGTGTGACAAGCAATTTGGAGCTGTTTTTGGTGGGATATATGTCCCTTATGTATGAATATAAAAATTCCGGAGGTGGTTATACCTCCCCCGGAATTGACATGGCTTTCTATGCGCTTGTGACCAGCCTGAACGTATGTGTGATCGGCGCTTCATTAATTGTAGCGGATTGTGGCAGTTCCACGAGAAGTCCGTCTTCCGTCTGTTGATACGAAAGTACGTCATCGCTACCGACGAGTTCGATCCGCTCTACCTTTTCCAGATAAGGAATAATTAACTGTGGTTGTACGGTCTCATTCTCGTTTCGGTACAAACGGAAGGCATATACGGTGTTGATCTCTTCCTTCTGCGTGAAGGCCCAATCTTTCGTAAAATATGGCCCGCAGATCCGGGTTCCATAGACACCTTCTCCATGAGTACCCAGCCATTCACCGAGGCCCTTGATGCCTCGAATTGCCCCTTTGGGCAGACGCCCATCGGGTTGTGGTCCTACATTCAGCGCCAGGTTACCACCCTTGGACACGACTTCGAGTAGAATATGTGCCAGCTGTCTTCCCGTTTTGTACTGATCATCGAATCCGAAAGCAAAGGAGTTTCCTACGGTAATACAGCTCTCCCATGGAATGTTCATCGGATGTTCCGGGATGGTCTGCTCAGGGGTAACAATATTCTCATACGGTCCACCGACGGTACGATCTGCGGACAGCAGCCAGGGCTGAGTGGTCTGACGCGCCCGTTCCACGACTTCTCCAAGCCTGATATCCTGACCATGGCGACCTTCACGCACCCAGCCGGCATCCAACCACAGACATTCGATCCGCCCGTAATTGGTCAGCAGTTCCATGATCTGCTCATGTGTGAACTCCACGAATTTCTCCCACAGCCACGGATACTTATGGGGATCATACGAAGGGCCGCGCCACATATGACGTCCACGCTCCATACCCGGTGCCCAGTAATACGGGGTATGCCAGTCCGCTTTGGAGAAATACGCTGAGATGCCGAGTCCTTTAGCCCGAAAAGCGTCAAACAGTGCTCGACAGATGTCCGCATACTTATGGGTATGAAAAGGCGTGTCCTTGCCCGTAATCCGGTAATCGGTTGTCTTCGTATCCCACATGCAGAAACCATCATGGTGCTTGGTGGTGAACAGGAAGTATTTGAACCCGTTATCTGCCGCCATCTGTGCCCATTCCTCAGGCTGGAAACGAATCGGATTGAAGGTTTTGTTGAGATCGAAATATTCCCGTTTGAAGTCTTCCATGTCATCCGTCCAGTCGATGTCATCACGAGACCAATCGCCATCCTCGTCGCTCAGCGCCCAGGACTCCACGAGACCAAGCTGGGAATACGGCCCCCAGTGCATCATCAGCCCCAGCTTCTGGTCCTTGAACCACTCCAGCCGTTCATTCAGCAGCGGTTCCTCCGGTCTGATCCACTCTTCCTCTTTGCTAAAATTGTGCACCCCGGCTTCGACAATCTGCTCTTCCTGCTCCAGTACGGTTTCTTTGGTTTCGCTCATCCTGTTTCATCTCCTCTGGATTAGATAAAAGATAAACCATGCATGTTACGCCTGATCACTCCGAGTGCAGTACCATCTTTCGATCGCTGTTATCCCCAGATTTTTTGATTATTTTCCTAGAGGGAAAATCCGGGGATAAGGCGAGCGCTCCGCTTCTTCAGATTGGATCTGCACTCTTCGTTATGGCGTAAACGGTATGTTTAACTATTATGGGGCGTAGTAACTTTGTTATTTCGATTGCGGTGCCATCTTCAATTCCTATGAATCCCATATTCTCCGCTTGCCTCCAGAGGAATATAAACTGGCTGATCCTGGCAAATGGGTAGAAAATTTTTTAAGGAACTCAGGGCGTCTTATTTGGTCCTTAGGTCCTCTTTTTGAATTGTAAGGAACATCAGACACGTTATTTCCCGAAATTGGCTGATAAGAACGCTATATACTGCTGTTTAGTCTGATATAGCGTGTGTCAGGTTCCTTAGATTTCTGAGGGGGCTTCGAATCCTTAAATAAGATGTCTGAGATTCGTTAGCGCTCGCTCCCATGCTTTATTCCAACCGCAAGCAAATAGGACGACTCCAAATCTCGCCCGGAGTGGAGCTTTTCATTGAGAAGGGAGCGGAAATGCTCATAACTTTCAATGCCACGGGAGCAGTAAGGCAGCCACGTGGAGCACCCACATCCAGGCGATACAATGCCAACATTTACAGCGTGATTTCGCGGCCTTGGCGTGCCGATTCGTAGATGGCGCAGAGCATTTTCATCACTTCAACGCCATCCTCGACGGGACTAAGTGTTTCTTTGCGGCCCTGTGTGCTGTCGATAAAATGGTTGATTTCATTGCGAAATGAGCCCATAAAATCGAATGATTTGAAATCTACCTGTGGCGTCATGTTCAAAATGGTATTGAATTTCTCGCCAATAATCGAAATTTCCGGTTCCAGCTCGGCACCGCCTTTGTCGCCATAGAGTTTGACCGAAGTCTCATCTGCTTTGGCATGGAGCGTGAAACTTACATCCACGAGCAGGCTCGCGCCATTTTCGAAACGAATCAGGGCATTTGCCATATCCTCAACAGTGTTCTGTTCCGCGTCATAGTCTGCCGCTTTGTAGAACGACAGATTGTTAATGTTCGAGCGGTTCCCCAATCGGTTGGACACGTTGGCGGAGACGGATTTCACCTTCGGTCTGCCCATCAGATACCAGCAAATATCGATTACATGCACACCGATATCGATTAGTGGGCCGCCGCCGGAGCGGTTGATATCGGAGAACCAGCCACCCGGATTGCCCAGACGACGCAGACTGGAGGCTTTGGCATAATAGATCTCGCCCAGTTCACCCTCGTCGATAAACTTCTTCAGAATCTGTGCATTGTCACTATAACGGCGAACAAAACCAACTTGCAGCAGCTTACCACTGCGATGAACGGCTTTCTCTACCTCGAGGGCATCCTCCACCGTTTGGCAGAGTGGTTTCTCACATAACACGTTTTTGCCTGCGTCCAGCGCAGCAATGCTAATCTCGGCATGAGAATCGTTCCATGTACAGATGCTGACGGAGTGAATCTCGGACAGTGCGAGAAGTTCCTTATAATCGGTAAACACATGTGGTGCATTATATTTCTTCGCCACTTCTACGGCACGTTCTGCATTCAGGTCGCAGATGGCATATATTTCAACGTCAGGGTTACTGGCATAGGCTTGTAAGTGGCAATCGGATATGGATCCGGCACCGATGACGGCGACTTTCAATTTGGACATAGAGCTGATTCCTCCATAAATAAAATTAAAGTTCTGCAGAGTAGACGTTCCGGTTGCGAATCGTTCTTCCGATCACTCTTATCCCCAGATTTTTCACTCACCTTTTTGCAAAGGGGAAATCCGGGGATAAAGGCGCACGCTTCGCTTCTTCAGAATCGATTTCGCCCCCTCCACTACTTTTTCTGAGTGAATTAACTTTCTTTTTGAGCCATACATAACAAGTCATATTTCATTTAAAACAAGGACTCAGCCCTATGCCTCTTCCCATAGGCGGCGGACATTATCCATGGCAATGCGTGAGGCAGTTCTGCAATCCTCCATGCCTTCAAATTCAACCGAGATATATCCGTCATACCCGGATTGTTTTAACACACGGATAACTTCAGGCATGTTAATATCGCCATGGCCCACAATGGCACCGCGCAGGTAATTGCCATGCGAGGTTTGGAACCAGCCTTCACCGGGGTTCCGGTAGGAAGGTCTCCAATAGAAGTCTTTGGCATGCACAATCGACGCGTACGGGATATTATTTTTCACAGCACTCACCGGATCTTCATCCACACAGAGGAAATTGCCAACATCCAGGGTAGTCTTGAAGTTCTCCCGCGCCGTTTCGTGGAGCAAACGCTGAATTCGCTCACTCGACTGCACATAGTACCCATGGTTCTCAACGCTGGTTGTAATTCCAAAACCCGCAGCATAATCGGCTATTCGCTGACAAGCCTTCACCAGTACCGGCAGGTCGATCTCGAACTGTGCTACGGTTCCTTCTGGTGCGGGGCGGAAAGCCACGTCATGACGCATCAGTTTCACACCTAACGCGGCAGCCACATCCACATGTCGCATCACATTCTGGATCTCTTGCTCCAACGCTTCGGCGTCCTCCTGCACAGCAAAGTTTGCGCCGATAGCATAATTGGAAATATCGATTCCTACCTCTTTTGCCACAGCTTTAATCTCATCAATCAACTCCGGATGTTCGATCAGACTGAATCCCATTGGAACAATCTCCACATGTTCTCCGCCCTGATCGGCGATCCAACGAATGGCATCTGGCACGGTTAATTCTTTGCGATCCAATGCTTGTTGCAGACTGTAGGTGCTGAGTCCAACTTTCATTTTTCCTCATCCTCTCCTGTAGTCGATGTCCATACCCAACGTATACCTTTTTCCGGCGGACACGACAATTCTCAATAATCGTTTGGCTCACCTATTTTCCTTTTCCTAGCCCAAATCCGGTGTATCTACCAACGTTACGGCCAGTTCTGACGTCTGATGAAGCTCAAATACCATGATTTCATTCTCACCTTCGCGAAGGAGTGGGGCAGGTACGTACCATGTTTTTTGCGGTCCTTTATTCCAGTAGCGACCCAGATTGAATCCGTTTACAAAGACAACACCTTTGGTCCAGTTATCCAGACGCAGAAAAGTATCTCTTACACCCGTTACTTGAAAACTTCCCCGGTAAAAGGCTGGCCCTCCCCCCACTCTCTCTCCTTCTTCATCCCCTGCCGAAAATTTCTCGCTAAATCGCAAACCCGACAGATCAGTTAATGGCAGACAATGAATCGTCCAATCAAATAAAAATTGAAAGCCATGTCGCACCCCCTCCGTAATGCCCTTTGGATCTCTCAGGTACGGGCCATAGTTGATTCGCCCCATATTTTCAACAAGGATCAATAGATCTGCGCCCTCTGGCGGTACTTCAAACGAAATCGATACTGCTGTATTCCCCCGTTCTAGCACGCCCTGAAATTGACCATCAACAAACACAAGCGCACGGTCACGCACCTCCTGAACCAACAGTTCCTGTCGCTCCCTGGGCCCGGATATTCGGGTTTGATAACAAATAAATCCATAATCCTGACCCAGCTTCTCCATCGGTTCTGGATTCGTGCGTTGCACCAGGGCTGATATCCGGTCCAATTGTGTAAATAATGACGCCTGCTGGTTCAACTCCACTCGCCCATAGGCGAGGGTCCCCTTCGATTCTGGCAGCACAAGCTCACCCAAGTCTTCGCCGCTATACTGAGCAATAAGGTCCCTCACCGCATGGAACTTCGCTGTCGGCTCCCCCGATTCACTGAGCAGTGAATCGTAGTCGTAACTTGTAATCGTCGGTTCATATTGATCCTTCTGCTGACAGTTCGCCCCGTTGTAAAATCCGAAGTTTGTTCCGCCGTGGAACATATAAAAGTTAACCGAAGCTCCTGCTCGAAGCATCTCCTCAAACACACCAGCCACATCTGCAGCTTCTCGGGTGTGATGCGACTCGCCCCAGTGGTCAAACCAGCCGTTCCAATACTCCATGCACATTAAAGGTCCATCCGCCTGATATTCACGCAGCTTGGCAAACGCTCCCTCCGTTCCTGATCCAAAATTAACTGTAGCCAGATGCCCCGGGATTGATCCCGCTTGCAGCATGTGGTCTGTCGGTCCGTCCGAGGTAAATAACAACACATCCATACCGCGTGCTACCATGCCATCACGTAAATATTGCAGGTAACTCGCGTCGTTCCCGAAGCTGCCGTACTCATTTTCAATTTGCATTGCAATAATCGGCCCGCCATGGGTGCTCAGAAGAGGTTTCATTTTGGGCAAAAGCACATCATAATAACGATCCACATTCGCCAGAAATTTTGCATCATTACACCGAAGACGGATATCATCAGCTGCAAGCAGCCAGGAAGGTAATCCGCCAAATTCCCACTCCGCACATATATAAGGACTCGGACGTACAATTGCATGCAGACCCACATCTCCTGCAATGCGAATAAAACGTTCCAGATCAGCCATGCCTTCAAAACAATACTGCCCCGGCTGCGGCTCATGGACATTCCACGGCACATACGTTTCCACTGTATTGAAACCGCAGGCTTTCAGCTTGATTAGCCGATCCTCCCAATACTCGGGGACCACTCTGAAATAATGGATGGCACCGGACAAAATCCGAATGGGCTCGCCATCATACATAAATTGTGAACCTTTATACGTTAGCAACGCCATTTTACAACCCTCCCCGCTCGCTCAGATATATGCCTAACCCGGACAACGTAGGATACCATCTGGATTCATGAATGGTTAATCGCATCCTTCTCGATGTGACCTGTGGGAAACAGCAAATTCGTTTATACCCCACCACCGTCCCCATGTAGAACGCCTCCCAACCCCCATCTGCCCTCTGTGACTCCAGTGTAAAACGCTCAATCCGTTGGCCTATCTCGATATGTTCCATCAGCACCACCCGGTCAAACGTCGTTTCCTCCTGCAAATCCAGCTCGATCCAAGCCTGCTCCGTTCCTTCACGAGGACACCAATACGTATCCCGTCGTTCCGTCAGCACCTCCGATACGACATGTTGTTCATCCATCGTCTCCGATGCTGTTACCAGCGCCTGCAAGGCCAAATTTTCCTGGAAAATAGCACGAAGCGAATCTCCCAATTCCTGTAGTCGCTCAACATCCCATTCGTGAATGAGACCACGCGTATCCGGTGGCAGATTGAGCAAAAAGGTGGCATTTCCCCCTACTGCACCGTAATAGACGGCGAGCAGTTCTTCCAATGTTTTGACCTGATCATCCTCACTGGCATGATAAAACCATCCCGGACGAATTGAGGTATTCACCTCGGCAGGGTACCAGATCAATTGCTCACCTTGGGAACGAATGACCTCTCGGCTTCCCAAATCACGGTCCTGCGTATTAATCCTTGTGGCAAACTCACCATCATCCACCTGCTGCGATTGCTCCTGAATCTTCTCATTATCCTGCATATGCGCGGGCACAATGCTCCATTCCGATTCCCGCGTATGCCCCGCCTCATTGCCGCACCAGCGAACGTCCAGTCCACATACCGAGATGACAGCTTCGGGCTGAAGTTCACGAATAAGCGCGTAATACGCATCCCAGTCGTAGATCTGTCTTTTGCCATTCGGCCCTTCTCCACACGCGCCATCGAACCATACACAGAAGATATCGCCATAATTCGTAAGCAGCTCACGTAACTGATGGAGGAAAAACTCGTTATACCTCTCGGAATCTCCATAAGTGGCTTCATGCCGATCCCAAGGAGACAGGTACACGCCAAACTTCAATCCACCCTCACGGCAGGCATCAGCGACTTCCCGAACCAAATCCCCCGCACCATTCCTCCATGGACTGGCCGCGACCGTGTGGGCTGTAAACTGGCTTGGCCACAAACAAAATCCATCATGATGCTTACATGTCAAAATCAGCCCCTTCATCCCGGCAGCCTTGCACGCCTGCACCCATTGCGCTGCGCTCAGTTCAGAAGGATTGAAGATCGACGGGTCTTCCTCTCCAGTACCCCATTCCCGATCCGTGAATGTATTTACCGTAAAATGAATAAACCCGTAAAACTCCATCTCCTGCCATCTCAACTGGCGTTCGGATGGGCGGATCTGCGCTGCGGTTGTAATCCATTCGGCTGATTGCAGTTCATGATTCATGGTGTTATCCCTCCTTTTATTTCGTGCATTCCTATGTCACTGGACCACCCTTGCTTTTTGGACCGTTACGGATTGCACTACTGTCCATGAATGGCTGTGATGCATGCAATAACTGCTGCTTGGCTTGAGAGATAAGCTGCGAATCTGCGGGATGGTCAAAGCTTCCTTCACGGCGTACACCTGATCCCATATGGATCTCCGTGATACCCGTCTGACTCACTAGCGTTTCAATTCCCTCTATGGTGACCCCAGACCCTGCCATGACAGCGATGTTCAAGGTTTGCCCCAGTTCCTGAAGCTGTTTCAGTTCCAGTATGGCTTCAGGCGCTGTCCGTTTCCCTCCCGATGTAAGCACACGCTCCACGTTGCCCATTGTGTTAATGGCCTTGAGTGCCTCAGTCAGGCTTGCGCTCACATCAATTGCACGATGAAACGTAACGCCCAAACCCTGAGCTTCCGCCATACATGATTGCAAGGATAGAAGGTCCACTTCACCCTCTCCCGAGAGGGCTCCGATCACGATGCCAGCGGCTCCAAGTTCCCTCGCCACCCGAATATCACGGGTCATGGCGTGGATGTCATCTGCGCTATAGCGGAACGAGCGGCTGTGGGGACGGATCATGACATACACCGGAATGGATACCTGGGACACGACATGCTCCATAACGCCATAACTTGGAGTAAGCCCCCCTTCAGACATCGCAGACACCAGCTCAATCCGATCGGCCCCTCCCTCCTCAGCTGCCTTGGCATCTTCCACATCCACAGCAATGACTTCCAATACAGGCTGTCTTTCCATAAGGATCGCTCCCTTCACTTCATTGAAAATTAATCCAGCGTAATAAGGTGCTCATCAGCAGGCATGAAGTCGTAAGTAGATACTTCCGAAAGTATAATCCTGTGTTCTCACCCGACCCTCGCACCGTTAACCCGTATCGTTACCCATCACTCGAACTGCACACAGCCTGATCCATGACATAAAGGACCGACTGAACGCTTCATCAGCGCTCCTGCGGTCCTTCTTCATCATTATTTGGCGACGGTCAGCTTCGCAATCTGCAAAGGCTGACCTTCCTGAAAGATATATTGTTTGTCGGCAATGATCTTCATGAATGGGTTCTCCTTTGGGATCGGAATGGGCTAGCAAATAGAGAGTGCAACGAACATAAATACTTTACCTTTTTTAATTATGTTATTTTTGTTATTTACAATGTTATTATTTATTAGCAATAGTCTAAAACGTTAGGATCAGTACGTCAATACAAAAAAGACACCCGGAGGGTGTCTTCATGTCTTGGATAACCTTCTGGTTATCCGAGCTTTTTCTATTTTCTACGCCGAGCCTTCGTCATTCGATTAAACATAATCAGTGCAGCAATAATCATGGCTATCATGGCAATATTACTCGCCACTTCTTGTGATAGTCCGAAAAGAACTCCCAGGTTAGTCACCAGGCCTCTTACAATCAGCGCCACCACAACCAGCAGGATTGGACTCAAAAAATTATAATTTCTCATTCCTCGCAACACCCCTGACCCCATTGTTCAGAACTACGAATCTCATAACACTATCATAACAGTAGCTATTCCGTGTTACAACAAAGGACACCCGCGTACAGTGTCCTTTGTCATATACCAACGTATTCTGCTTTGGATGACAGAGCACCTTTCGATTGCTCTTATCACCTGATATTTCCGATTACCTTCTACACCTGTTTGAATTCGATCCAGTCAATCTGGAGGCCTGGTTTCGTGAAGTCCAGTTTCAATTCATACAGTCCTGCTTCAAGGTCTACTTTGACAAGCTTCTGTCTGATCCATTTACCTTCCGTACCATTCGTTTGAATGGTGGTTACCAACTGGTCATTCAGGAGCAGGTTACATGCACTTTGAGCAAGTTCCGGCTCAGGGGACATGATCTGTACGATAATCCGATAATGGCCGGCCTCGCTCACTTTCATATGGACGGGTTCAGCTACCGCAGGTTTCACCTGTGCGTTCTCGACCAGCGCCTGAGCTTGTGCAGAAGATAGAGATGCATTCGCTTGGAACGAAGCGACGTTCTCTACGATCTCGTGCTTTCTGCCGGACACCGGTGCATTCATGATGAACTTGCAGATGTTGATCGCCGAGCGTTGCAGCTCTCCGCGAGTCAATGTTCCATTTTCCAAGGATTCAATCGTGTTGTCATCCCAACCATTGATCTCTGCGCCGTAGTTCGGTACAACCATGTAGAGATCATTCTGCGCCCGAATCATCCAGTTCGTGTATTTGCGATCCGCTTCTCCACCTTCGGTCACATCGTTCATAATGGCCCACCAGTCGGTCATGACGATACCCTCAAAATTCCACTCGCCGCGTAAAATTGTGGTATTCAGGTCGTAGTTCGATGCCGCCCAGTGTCCGTTAATCGGGTTGTAGGAGGTCATGATGGAGTTCGCTCCGCCTTCTTTTACAGCGATTTCGAACCCTTTCAGGTAAATTTCACGCAGTGCACGTTCGGAGACAACAGCATCCACTTTACTGCGGTCTTTCTCCTGGTTGTTGCAGGCAAAGTGTTTCAGTGTGGCATTGGAACCACCCTTCATAATACCTTTCGTACATGCTGCGGCAAATACACCCGAGATCAGTGGATCTTCGGAGAAGTATTCAAAGTTCCGGCCATTGAGCGGGCTCCGGCGGATATTGAGTCCAGGTCCGAGCAGGGTATCTACCTGATTTCTCAGTAATTCCTGCCCTTCCATCACATACAACTCTTCAACAAGATCCTTGTTCCATGTCGCCGCAAGCAACGTACCAATGGATACCTGTGTTGCCTTCTCGCCACTATCCATACGAATACCCGACGGGCCATCTGCCGTACATGCTACCGGAATACCGTAATTAAACAGGCTGTCGCTGACACCACCAAATGCAGATGCCGTCCCCGAAGTAACGAGCGGACTGCTCATGCCTTCGCCACGGACAATCGCCGCCAGATCCTGATCACTCAGTTGAGCGATGAAGGTTTCCAGACTCACTTTGCCAGCTTTAACGTCACTCAGCTTGTGCCCCTGATTCCCCGTCTGCTCCAGCGTTTGCGGGAGATTCTGCTCAATCCGGTTCGCCATGGATATCTTACGTTTCGGCACTTCTGCATAAGTCAGTTCATAAGATCCATCTTCCTTGCGCGCACCTGGTTTCATCCGTGTAAAATCTTCCGTTGGAGCCATCGCTTCTTGCAGTTGCTCCACCAATTGAAGAGATTCAATAATATAGCCATCCTGGCCATCAATGCTGATATGCTGCACTTGTTTCACACTGGTTCCTACATGCAGTCGGTATGTGCCTTCTTCCAGAACGTATGCGGAAGCATAGCCCGTAACACCTGCATCATCGTAAGATGCCATGGCATGGATCGGGAAGCTGATCGTCAGAATTTCTGACTCGCCCGGCTGCAACAATCCTGTTTTGCCAAAAGCCACCAAAGCCTTCACCGGTTGTCCCAGTTTGCCTTGTGGGGCTTCATAATAGACTTGCACAACCTCTTTGCCCGCATATGTTGTACCTGAGTTGGTCACATTGACACGAACTTCAATGTAGGTTTCGCCGTCTTTGGACACAGATTTCGCTTCTTCATGCTGAGCCAAGAACGTCGTATAAGACAGGCCGTAACCGAATTCAAACTGAACACGCTCAGGTCGAAACGTTTCGAAATAACGATAACCTACATAGATATCTTCCTGATACAGGTTCTTGAACTCATTGCCGTAGTTGCTTGTCGAAGGATAATCCTCGATGGAATATGCAATCGTATCTGTCAGTTTACCGCTTGGTGTAACGTCTCCCGCCAGCACATCAGCAATCGCGTTGCCACCTTCCATACCGCCATGCCAGGAGTAAATTACACCTTGAATCGGATGTAGATACGTTTCGTTTAACCAGCTCATGTCGATGATATTCGAGACATTCAACACAACGATAGTGTGTTCAAACTGCGCAGTGACTTGCTTCAGCATCGCTTTTTCATCTTCTGTCAGTTGGTAACTTCCTGGCGCATCCGCATTATCCTGATCTTCTCCTGCTGTACGTCCAATCACGATAATGGCTTTGCTAGATTTGCTTCTAGCCTGTGCAACCAGGTCATCCGTCAAAGGCATTTCTTTCTGATTCCATGGCTCGGCCGCCCATACTTTTCCGCCATCATCAAATGGATTCTCTTCAATCCACTTCTCATAGACAGCTGCCAGTTCTTCATTCACCGTTATATTCTTTTTGCTGCGCAGACCATCGAGCAGATTCGTTGTGTAGGCTACATGGACACTACCGCCTGAACCCGTGCCGCTCCGATAATAATTGACTTGAATCCGTCCAAAAACTGAAACGTTTTCGTTTTCACGAAGTGGAAGCACTTGGCCTTCATTTCTGACTAAAACGGCTCCTTCTGCGGCAACCGTACGACTAAACTCTGCAAACCCTTCCAATGGAACTCCAATTTGATGTGTGCTCAATGATTTCCCTCCTGATTGTCATCCCCATATCTACGAACGAATAAGACCATTCCATATGATCTGGTAGATTCACTTGTACATAGTCTCATATTAACAGATTCTATAGAAGAAATTAAATTAGATTTGTGCATTATTTATATTATTAAAAAATGTCCACGATTAGTGGCATAACAAAAAGCCACGGACACCTGTTGTCCGTGACTTTTCTTCATTTTAATACACTATATCAAGTCGTAAGTTTCGCATACACAAGGAAGAATAACATGTCTTCGCCCATGATGACATAACCCGGAACCTGGTAAACCAGATCCACAAGGACAAATGCCACCAGTAGCCCTACCATGAACGCCAGATGGCGCGGACCCAGTCGCAGATGTGCGTGTCTGTAACGATGGAACACAAGTGAGGTCGACAAGAAATACAGTAGCGCCGATCCAAACACAAAACCTAGCATGAATACATAGTTTAACTGATTCTGATATAACAGCTGAATTGAAGCAGCGATCATACTCATGGAGATGTAGATGAACAGATGTCCGTATATGATCGCTTGCCCGGCAGTCTGAATCTCTTTGCTGACCTTTTTCTCCACGTTGTCGAAGTACTGCCACCATATCGCAATGACAAAGATGGACGTAAATGCGGCAAACAGGATGGATTTCATATCCCAATGATCGGCTTGCAACACGGCAATAATACTAACTACCGATTCACCTAGCAGGATAAGTGTAAATAACGCGAAACGTTCCAACAAATGATGAGTCTGAACCGGTACTTTCACCAGATTTTTGCGTCCAATCAACGGAAGTACGATGTCCACAGCAATTCCCGCATACAAGATCAAGTAGCGAAGCCAGGAATCGAAAAACAATGAGCCCGATGAGATCAATATTCCAATGAGGAAACAGATGCCCAAGTACCGGGCGGCTTTCTGCTGATGCTCGCTTTTCGACTTGTGAACCGTCAGATACTGAATGGCCGTAAACGCCCGTGAACCGATATATCCGATGAAGAAGGACAGGTAGTACTGGTCAAAATGGGTAGAGAGGCTCGCCGTCATGACCATAACGGACAGAAGCTGAAGGATGAGGAATATTCGATGGATCAGAATATCTTGACCATAGCGGTTAATAAACAAGGTCTGACCAACCCATGCCCACCAAACAGGGATGAAAATAAGCACAAACTTCATTAAGTATTCAAACGTAATTACTCCGTGTTCGGCATGTAACAAGACATGACCCGCTTTGGAGACCGCTGCTACGAAGAGCAGATCGTAAAACAGCTCCAGCCAGGTAACCTTTTTTTCCATCATCCTTCGTTGCCCCTTAGATTTTATAGTAATAGAACTCTTATTATTTCGCAGTTGTAGCAGGTTCGAGTGTTCTTACCACGATTGGTTGCAGATTGTCCTCAATTTGAGGGCGGTATTTCTCAAACCACTCTGGCAGCATCAATTTTTGTCCGAGCGAATCAGCAGGTTCATCTTTGGCAAAGCCCGGAGGATCGGTAGCAATCTCGAACAGAATGCCGCCAGCTTCTCTGAAGTAAATTGCGTTAAAGTACTGACGATCCCGAACTGGAGTCGGTTGGTACCCGTAATCACGTACAGCTTCACTCCACTGTGCATGTTCCACGTCATCTGTGGCGCGCCATGCAATATGATGCACCGTTCCAGCTCCACCCATGCCCAGAGGTATACGGGTTACCGGAACATCCACAACATTACCGATGTCTCCACTCGACCGGAAACGGGCATACTCTTCATTTTCACCCACTTTGACAAATCCCAAAATTTTCTCAAGCGCATCCATCGTTCTCTGCGGGTTTACACTGAACAGGACAGCACCGCCAAAGCCTTTAATCGCTTGATCTGTTGGAATTCCTTCGTGAGCCCAAGTGCTGGTTGCTCCCTCTTCCCGTTCCACAAGCTCAAGCCGCAAGCCTTCGCTATCTTCGAATTGAAGCAGCTCTTCATTGAAGCGACTTGTTTTGGTTACCTCAATGTTATACTGTTCCAGCCGATTCTGCCAGAAGCCAATCGACCCAGGAGGAATGACATAGGAAGTGATGCCGACCTGACCTCCGCCAATTTTCCCCCGTGGTGATCCAGCGGATGGGAAGAAGGTAATGATGGTACCTGGGCTTCCGTGCTCATCGCCAAAATACAGATGATATACATCAGGTGCATCGAAATTGATTGTTTTTTTCACCAGACGAAGTCCCAGAACTCCGGCATAAAAATCAACGTTGGCCTGTGGATCTCCTGCGAAAGCTGTAATATGGTGAATACCTGCTGTTTGAATAGTCATGATTAATTCCTCCTTGGTTTGGTAAGCATGTTTTGGATTTGATAGGTGTTTACAAAATTCAGTAACGTGATTTATATAAATTTGTTTTATCTTTAAATTAAGATATATGGTCTGGCGAATTATATTCTAGTTGTTGTTTTGATTGGCTTGTTCTTGTTTCAATTTATCAGGAGTCACGTCATCGCCGTTCGGATCATAGATGGTTGCATTCAAGAGAATGTCGTTGACCGAACCGCGAAAAGTTTGCAGATATTCCTGGCGAAGATTAACCCGTTCCTCTTTCTCCATCTCCGTCAATCCGCCCTCTTTAGCTTTTCTTGCAAGTTCATTAATTCTGGTCAATGTTGGGATCATCATCTTGATCGCTCCTCATGTAATGGATTAAAGATATTTGTTTGTTGTTGTTATTTATATTCAAATTAAATATCTTAAATTAAAGATAAATGATTTGTGATCGGTTGTCAACTGTTTTATCAAAACTAAAATAAATGAACTACCTCCCTGCTCTTAACCCTGTTGCTATAACTATGATTCCAAACAAAAAAGGGCTAGCTCCGCAGTAACTTTACTTCCTACGGACCTAACCCTACATGTATTTATTTTATTAGCCTAGCTTTTGACCACAGTTCGGACAGAAGTTGGCTCCTTCATTTTTGGCTCCACAGTTCGGACAGAAGTTAGGCTTCTTGTTGCCCTCTGTAGATGAGGAGTTACCTGAATCACCGTTGCTATTGCCCGCTGGTTTCTGGTCGGCATTCTGATTCTGAGACGAATTGGCATTGTTGTTGTTCTGGTTTTGGCCTTGGTTCTGGTTCATGTTTTTCATCATTTCATTGGCCATGTTCATACCCATCATCATGCCCGCCATATCCGAAGCTGCGCCGCCGCCCTGTACTTTACCAGATGAGATGCCGTCTGTCATGCTGACCTGCTGATACTTTTGCAGATTACCAATCATCTCGTGCGAAGCGGTCTTTGTAATCATATCCTGAATCTCTTTTGGATAGTTGAAGCTCATCACTTGGAAACCGGTAATCCCAATTCCGATGTCCATCATCTGCATATCCAGATCTTCCTGAATCCCCTTGGCAATATCCGATGCATTGGCCTGCAGGTTGAACATATCCTTCCCTTCGCGGCTAATCCACTTCATTAGAAGCTGATCCAGCACGGAAGTGATTCGGATTTTGACATCCTCCACCAGATAACTCTGCTTGATGCCTGCAATCTTATCAATCAGGGTCACATAGTCACTTACTTTAAAATTAAATGTACCGTTGGCCCGAATCGGCATCCCGCCCGGGAGTTGTGGTGTCGGAATCAATACCGGGCTTTGCGTGCCCCAGCGCACGGTGAACTCTTTGGTATTTACAAACAAGACTTCGACCCGCATGCCGCTGTTGAATCCAAATTTGAATCCTTTTAATGTAGAAAGGAATGGAATGATCTCGGAATCGATATTAAATGATCCTTCGTCCTCGAAAATCCCTTCCACTTTACCGTTATTCAGGAAAATGGCGTCCTGACCAGAACGGATGATAAGTTTACTCCCCTTCTTGATCTCCCGGTTGCTCCATTTCCAAAATATCATGTCATCTCTGAACTCTTCCCATTCCACCACATTCGAAAATTGATTTTTGAAAAATCCCATATTCGTTTCCATCCCTTCTATTTAACGTACTCCGATTATTCCTTTATTAAAACGACCCTCTACTCCCACTGTGTGAATGACCGCCTCGCGATGTACCTCCACCGCCGCCTCCGCCTCCATTGTTATTGTTCTTCTCAATTTTGCGCTTGGTTACGGTCGTACGGATATAACGATCCTGCCGATCAATTACACTGGAATTACTTGAATCCTCATAAGTCGCACGATTGACCGTGACACGCCCCCCGGAACGATAGGTCATCATGCCAACAACAATACCGCCCAGTACTACCGATACTCCCAACTGAAACCAGCCGTTGAACAAAATATTGTTCGGATTCACACCCGGTTCGTACCCCATATATTTGTAAGAGAGCTCAATATATTTCTCAAATGCGAGTTTATAGTCCCCACTGGATAACTCAGAGGTAATCCGGTTACGGATAGAATCCAGTCGCTGATCACTCAGGTATTCTTTTGCCTTATAAAATCCCGCCAGATACACTTCTCGATTATTCATATCCATCGTTAAAATGACAGCATTGCCAAATTTCTTGTCGTACCCTAGCTCCTGCTTATCATAAAAATCTTCAGTTAAGAGCACGATATCCTGATTCTCAGCATTATTTGTTGTCAAAATAACAAAGTCCGTCTGCCGTTCCGCGCCATACTGATTCGCAAGTGCATTCAGCTCAACTTTATCCTGCTCACTCAGCAGGTTGGCTTCATCGTAGATGAGATTTTTGTTCTCCGCTGCGGATGCCGAAGACATGGGAATCAACGGAGCAACAAGGGTGATCATAAGTAAAATGAGCGTAGCCATCACGACGACCAGAGGAGTTCTTTTTCTCATAAGAATCCACCTCCCATCATCCAGGAGACCAGCTTCAGTGACAGCAACGAGACGGCAGATACTCCTGCGAACCATCCGGCCACTTTGGCTTTGCTGATCGGCGGTTTGCCGACCACTTTCCCTGTCTGACCATTCATGGCAAAGGTATACTGTGCCCGATTGTAGTCATAGTTGACCATCCACACCGGGAGCAGCACATAGTCTGCATTTTTGAGCGTGGTATCAATCTGTTTGTCCGTGTAGCTCACGCTGGTATATCCGGATACAGTTGATGCAATATAAGAATCAATGTAAGACCTCGTTTTATCCTTGGCCCGTGGAAAAAGTTCCTCATCTGTATAACTGTATTTTTCCGCAATGTACCCCGCCAGATACGGGGTCTTGAACAATTTCAGCTGGTTATATGGAAAAGGCTCCAGCTTATCCATCAGTTCATCCTTCATTTTCTCCGATGCATCGATGGGCAGATTCACGTAATTCAGCCGAATCCGGCGGTATATATCGAAATGCTGTGTTTCCGTGTAATGGTAGTCACCCTGGGTGTAGGATCTGACCTTGGTGCCACGGCCATGCACTTCGATCTTGTTATGTAGCTCATACAACCAGAACGGTACGTACATGCCGGTAATGCTCTGAATCCGATCGGCGGACATGAAACCACTTGGCGTTAAGAGGCCATTTTTGCACCACTTTTTGAAAGCCTGTTTGGCTTGATCCTTGTTGATCGAAAAGGGAATCACCATCGCGGGGGCCAGATTGCCCGTCAGCCGATCACTGAGTACAACCGCTGCACCGCAGAAACTGCATGTCGTCGCACTGGTCTCCGGCTCCGTGACAATGTCAGCTCCGCAGCTGTTACAGTGGTATTCTTTGACCTCATTTTCGGTGAATACTTGTCTCTTCAAGGGATCGGGGATCTGCTCTATGTTGTCCTGGCGACCGCAGCTGGGACAGGATAATGCACCTGACACACTGTCAAAGATCATGCCACTGCCGCAGTTTGGACATTTATATTCAATAACCGGCATCTGCTCACCTCAATGTTAACGAAATATGATTCTTTTCTGTCCTCTACGTTGTAGTGTGCAAGTTAAACTCACTTCTTCAACTTCTCCTGAATCGCTGCGAGTTCTTCCTCTGCACTTGGCGACGCATTCTCATTATTACCCGCATCTGCGTTCATGTCCCTCTCCAACTGGGCAATTAATTCGTCCAAATCATCTTCCTGTGCCCCAGCGCGGAGTTCTGCCAAAGCCTCTGCTTCATTTAACGCCTGGTTCGCCTTGTCTTCCATGGCCTTCAATGCAGCATCAGCTCTGCCCGTAGATGCATTCCGTTCATTGGCCTGTTGCTGCGCCTTCGCATCTGCCATGCGACCTTTCAGCTCTGCATGCCGTGCTTCCAGTTGTCCCAGATCTGCAACCAATTTATCATTCATATGCTTCATCATCTTGGCTTTGGCTGAAGCCCGTTCATAGGCAGCCTGTAATTCGTTCAATTTGTCAGCCAGCTTCACTTTCTTCTCCAGAAAATTACGTGCCTTGTCTTCGTCTCCCGACTCCGCCGATTTCTCTGCGTACCGCTGTAACTTCTTGACCTCGGCGCTGCACTCATCCAGTGCTCGCTTCGCCCGGCTCTCGTCCGACAACACCGCCGTCGTCTCGGCCTTCACCTGACCCAGATCACTGCTCAGGTTGCGCATATACTCATTCACGCTCTTCTCCGGGTCTTCCGCTCGCGACAGCATGTGGTTCACATTGGCCTTCATCACGTCTCTAAACCTCGATAAGATTCCCATTACGTGTTCCTCCTCCGAAAAGTTCATATGTATACTATAATACATGAATACGCCCACATACGTTTCACATTTCACGATTGCAACTGGTGTCCATACGATCCAAAGTCAGATAGTAATGGAGTAATAAAAGAAAAGACGAACACCTATAGTGTCGCCTTATAACCCTGTATAAACACAAAAAACTTAAGTACTAACCCTTTGCCCGAATCATCATCCCAACCTAATCTATGGCTCAACCGGAAGGCTCTCCACCGCGGTGAAAAACACATCCAACAGCTCAACATTGTACACTGTGCGAATGTATTCTTCGATCTGGGTTAACTCTTCTTCCCGTTGATATTCCAGACATGGACGGCCCTCACTCCACAACACCCTGCACGAGAACTTTGCGACAATATCCTTAATGATGTGATCCGGCTCAGCTACTTTATGAATGTCTCCCATATAAAACTCCTCATTTCTCTATACTTAGCGTGTGCAATGATCCATTAATTTTGAAATAGTTAAGGATTCGATTCAGTGCACTTCATCACATTTCTCTTGGTGAGTTAAGCCATATCCATAGCCATTTTGCAGACATTACAGTGTTGATTCCCCCCATAGGTGCCATTCCTTCGCAAGTTGGCTATAATAAGGGGATCAAAGTTTTCGATAAAGGCAGGAAAATTATGCGTACACGAGTTCACTTTATTGCTCCCTACGAATCGATGATTCCTATTATACAAGAGTGCATTCCCCGTTTTCCCCAGTTAACCATTCAGACAGACGTGGGCGACTTGGCGAAAGGCGTGGAGCTAGCAACCCAAGCTGAGAAAAATGGGGCAGAGATTATCATTAGCCGCGGCGGTACCGCCCAATTGATTAAAAAAGCAGTCACCATTCCCGTCATTGATGTGCAGTTATCGGGTTATGATATGATTCGTTCACTTACCCTGGCAAGCCAGTTTAACGGTCAGACAGCGATTGTTGGTTTCTCCAACATCACCTCTGGTGCACAATCGATTATTGATCTGATGGATCTGCCTCTCAAGGTCTATACCATACATAGCTCGGAAGATGTGGCACGATTGCTCCTGGAGTTGAAAGCTTCCGGGTACCGCCAGATTGTCGGGGATGTGATCACCGTCAACACCGCGAAGACCTATGGTCTGGAGGGATTGTTAATCCAGTCCGGTCAGGAATCCATCCTTAGAGCGATGGCAGATGCGCAGTTGGTCTACCGTTATTTGAGCAAAAATCATGCGATATCGATCATACTGAATGACCTGGTTACACGGGAACATCCGAATTTGCTTATTTTAAATGAACGGAATGAAGTCGTATTCGAGAACCTAACCGACTTTGAGAACAATCCGCTGACCGAAAATCACATGTATCTGACCAACACGAGTCTGGAATTCCACCAATCCCAGGTCCAAAACGTGTTCATGGTGGACGATTACCAGCTCACGGTTAACGCCTATGAAACGACCCTGGACAACAAGAACTACAAGGTATACATGCTGGAAAAAGGACAACCCTATGCCTTTGCACAATCCGGCATAACAACGTTCACGGACGCATCGATGGAGCCTATCGTTGCCGAATCCCCTGCCATGCAGGCGGTATTAAAGAACATTCGGGCACTTTACGAGAATCATGAACCGATCTTTCTGCTGGGTGAAGCGGATTCCGGTAAATCTTTTCTAGTCAAACATATTCATCAGATGTACTCTGCCGGCGGACTGTTATTACAGATCGATCTCTCACAAGTGCCTTCCGGTCATTTGCACAAGATTCCACTCGCCAAGGTTCGAAATGTAGAGATTAACCACATGGAGACACGTATGGAAGATCCGGAGTTGCTCTCCTTTATCCAGAGCTGCCTTCATAACCGGATTGGGGTGTTTATACTCGGGGAGCAGGCATTGAACCCACATTGGTCACTCGATCTGGAGCTTAATACAATCATGATGCCAAATCTTGCGGATAGACCAGAAGATCTGGCTCCACTGATGCAGCATTTTCTTACGGGATACTACCAGAAGTACGGAACTACTGCGGTTAGAATAAAAGAAGATGCACTGCAGCTGATCCAAGAACAGATCACACATATGAATGTCAACCAACTGAAACATCTGATCAAGCAAGCTGCACTCAATGAGCAGGAGTATGTCATCTCCACCGCTACCTTATCCCGCTTGCTGAATCAGCAATCTTCTTCAAGTCCAATGAAGTTGAACGGTACGCTGAAGGAGATCGAGAAGGAAGTAATTCAGATCGTGCTTCAGGAGGAAAATAACAATCAATCGAAGGCTGCGGAGCGTCTGGGGATTAACCGGGCCACATTATGGCGTAAACTTAAAGATTAACTTTAAGTTTGCGTCTTTTTTATCGTCTTGTTGTGTTGCATTTTTAAACACTTTATTACTTATTTAAAATTTACAATAATTTATTGTTGCTATATTAAACAATATGGGATAATATAATCCCTGCAAGCGCTTCATAAAAACGATTACTTCATAAGGAGCTACTACTATGAACATTAAAGCAACTTTAGATCGCATCCCTGGCGGTATGATGGTCGTTCCCCTGTTACTTGGTGCAACCATTAATACATTTTTCCCGAATGCCCTGCGCATTGGCGGATTCACGGAAGCCCTCTTCGTTAACAGTGCCAGTACGTTGATTGCGCTGTTCCTGTTAATTGCGGGTACACAGATTACGTTCAAAACGGCAGGTTCATCTGTCGGCAAAGGTTTAACCTTGCTTACGTTCAAATGGGTGATTGGTGCAGGCCTTGGTTTTATCGCTATTTTGTTTGCAGATTCAAGCGGTTTATTCCTGGGTCTGGCCCCACTTGCCATTATCGCTGCAATGACCAACTCTAACGGTGGTCTGTACATCGCACTCGCTGGTCAATACGGTAAAGAAGATGACAAGGCAGCTTACCCGTTCCTCGCGCTTAGCGATGGTCCGTTCCTGACCATGGTAGCGCTCTCGATCTTTGGTGCAATGGGCTTTGCGAACGGCATGTTCTCCCCGATGGCATTCGTTGCTGTATTGCTTCCACTCATCGTTGGTGTCATTATTGGTAATCTGGACCGTAATCTGGGGGATTGGCTGTACAAAGGCAGTGACAAACTTGTTCCGTTCTTTGCATTCTCCCTGGGTATGGGAATCAATTTCTCCTCCATCATCCAAGGTGGTCTAGGTGGCATTCTGCTTGGTGTTCTGACCGTGCTTCTCACAGGCGGAATCGGATACCTGTTGTTCAAAGCCATTGGCTGGAACCCCATCGTTGGTGCATCCGAAGGTTCAACAGCCGGGAATGCGGTAGGTACACCTGCTGCCATCGTGGCTGCTAATGCTTCATTTGGCCCGATTGCGGAGATTGCTACTGTGCAAATTGCGGCGAGCGTTGTAACGACAGCTATCCTGTTGCCAATCTTCATCGGTTTCCTCTCCAAACGACTGGAGAAATCAGGTGGCGTCGAGAAATACAATCAACGACCAACCACATAAATGGTTATAACCTGATCCGATATGCTTAATCTGTGTTAATTGATGATCTGACGAACTTATTATGAAATTTTGCTTACAAGGAGGGATGACTGCATGAAATTAGCTATTATTGCAGATGATTTGACCGGTGCCAATGACAGCGGGGTGCAGCTTGCCCGTCATGGCTTGAAGACCAGTGTTCTTTTTAATATGAATGAAGAACCTCTTACACATTACGATGCTGTCGTCTTTGATACAGATAGTCGTTCCATATCCCCGCAGGAAGCGTATGACCGTGTATATCGGGCCGCTGAATTGCTGACGAACAATGGATTTGAGACGATTTTCAAAAAGATGGACTCCACCATGCGCGGTAATATCGGCATCGAGATTGATGCTGTGTATGATGTAGTTAAGCCTGATTTTATGATGATTGCTCCAGGATATCCGAAAAATAACCGGACTATTCTGAACGGAATTCATTACCTGAACGGCGTTCCGCTGGCAGATACTGAAATTGCCCATGATCCGAAGACACCTGTAACGATTTCCTACCTTCCGGACTTATTGAAACTACAAACCAAGTACGAAGTTGGCGAGATCACCGTCGTCGATCTGGAAGCCGGGCAGCATCATCTTTGTGCTAAGCTGGAGCAGTTGAAGGAAAACAATACTCCTTACGTGATGGTGGACTCTACCGAGGAAAGCCATCTGGAACTGATTCTGCAGATAACTCGTGAGTTGGATTATACATTTGCCTGGGCAGGCTCAGCGGGTATTGCCAACTACCTCCCTGCTCACTTTGCACTTGAATCCAAGTCTACCGCGCTAACCATACCCGAGAATCCGGGTCCAATCCTGACGGTGGTGGGCAGTGTAAACAAAAATTCGCGCGAGCAGTTGAGTCGCTTGCTGCGCAAATCCCGTGTAGCTTCTGTCTCCTTCCACTCCTTCAAAGCGGTCTCCGCTACTATCGACCGCGCGGAAGAGATGGAACGTGTTTATAACGAAGTCCGAAACAAAGCGCTGGAAGGACAAGATGTCGTTCTTTACTCCACCGCTGAACAGATTGATATCGAACTGGCCCGTGCAACAGGCGAAATTCGGGGGCTTAATCACACCGAAGTCAGCAATGAAATCGTACTCGCGATGGGTGAAATCTGTGCCAGACTGCTGGAAGAGGGACTTTTCAAAGGGGTATCCATGACTGGTGGCGATACGGCAAAACAAATCTGTCTGAAATGGAATATTAGCGGCTTCGAGCTGCTGGATGAGCTTGAAATCGGCGTGCCGATCTCCAAGTTTATAGGCATTGATGATCTGCATGTGATTACCAAAGCAGGCGGATTCGGCAAACCAGATGTCTTTATACATGCGATTCAAAAATTAAAAGGAGGTATTCTTGTATGAAACCTACAATCGGAATTACGATGGGCGACGCAGCAGGTATAGGACCGGAGATTATTATGAAAGCACTGGGTCATCAAGAGATGTATGATCAGTGCAATCCACTCGTTATCGGTGATGCGAAGATACTGGAGCGTGTGCTCCCGGTTATCGGATCAACGCTGAACGTCCATGCTATTCAAGAGCCTTCCGAAGCCAAGTATGAATTCGGCACTGTGGATGTGATTGATCTGAATCTTGTTCCAGCGGATCTGGAATACGGTAAAGTATCTGCCGTGGCTGGGGATGCAGCATTCCAGTTTCTCGCCAAAGCCATTGATCTCGCCAAAAAACACCAGATTCACTCCATCTGCACAGCACCTTTGAACAAAGAAGCCTTGCATCAAGGGGGGCACCTTTATCCAGGACACACCGAAATTCTGGCGGACCTGACGGATACGCAGGACTTCTCGATGATGCTGACAACGCCTAATCTGAGAGTCATTCACCTGACGACACACATGGGTCTGATTGATGCCATCGCGAGTATCAACCCGGAAAGAACCTACACCGTTGTGAAGCTTGCCCATGATACGCTGAAAAAAGCAGGCTTTGAGAATCCGCGCGTAGCCGTATGTGGAATCAATCCTCATGCCGGAGAGAACGGACTGTTCGGCAACGGGGAAGAAGAAGAAAAACTGCAGCCCGGCATTGAGCGTGCGCAGCAGGAAGGCATTAGCGTCGTTGGTCCACTCCCGGCGGACACACTCTTCTTCCGCGCTGGCCGCGGAGACTTCGATATTGTGGTAGCCTGCTACCACGACCAAGGCCATGCGCCAATTAAGGTAATGGGCATCGAGGAAGGCGTGAACATCACCGTTGGTCTGAAGGGCGGCATCATTCGTACGTCGGTTGACCACGGTACAGCCTTCGACATCGCAGGTAAGAACATCGCCGATGACAAAAGCATGCTGGCTGCCATCCGCTCCGCCATTGAGCTGGCACCGAAGGATCAGGGATAACACCAAGATTCATCCGGTACATGCGTAAGTCTGATCGTAAGATCAATTGCAGATGTATCGGTATATCGTCGATATTCGATGAATAGAAAGAAAAAGGCAAACCCTTGTAAGTTCAAGGGTTTGCCTTTTTGTATATGTCCACCCATTTATTCAGACCAATCGTCTTGGTTGGTATTATGGCCATCAAACATATGCTAAACTGATCATAATAAACAAGAGACTTTAAATGAGAAAAAGGAAGAGATTCAATGGGAAGAAAACAATCTTTTACTGAAACAGAGCTGCTGGATACGACAAAAAAATTAATTCTCGAGCATGGCTACGACGGTTTTCATCTCAAGCTGCTTTCACAGCATCTCTCCGGAGCCCGAAGCACGATATATCAATATTACGCCAATAAAGAAGAGATTGTTGCTGCTTGTATGAAGCGCGTAATAGCAACCGTGTTGGAGAATTCATTAGCCGTTGATGAGACTGATCCCATGGATGCTCTTGAGCAACTGCTTCTGATCTACGCAGAAGAATCGACGCTTCATCAACTTCTGGGAGATGCCAGTAAAATTAATACGACTAATTCTACTGCGGCAGCGAGAGATCTTGAATTTATTGAGGAAGCACATCAGACCCTGAAAATTCAATTATCACGTTTATTTGAACGCGCACAGCAGGATCAGGCCCTCCGGCAAGATATCCCTCTACCTGTACTTATTGGTGTTTTCTTCAACTTGATTAATACGCCGAACATGATGAATATCCCTACGCCTGATTGGGGAAAGTTGTTGTTCCAAATGTGGATCGGAGGAGCCAAGAGCTAACTTTGTTCTTGGATTAAATTTGACACAAGTGTCATTTATGTCGTTTAATAATGAAGACCGCGTGGCCGAGAATCTTATTTGACACATGTGTCAAAAAAAAGAGAGAAGGAGTTGAACAGATCATGTTTTTAGCGATGAAGGAGTTAATGCATAGTAAAATGAAGTTTTTGATGATTATCATTATCTTCGTACTGATGGCTTGGCTGGTATTTATTTTATCCGGTCTGGGGAATGGATTGTCCACGCTAGCCGCATCAACATTCAAGACCATGAAGGCTGATTATGTCATCTTTGAAGAAGGGGCTCAGTCTTCCATGAGCAAGTCACTGCTGTCAGATCAACTGGTGGCGAAGGCGGAACAACTTCCTAATGTGGATGCCGCATCCCCTATGGGAAGTACAATGGCAACAGCAATGAAAGAGACGAGTACCAAGAATGAAGATAAAGTCGATATAGCGATTATAGGAATTAACCCAGGAAGTTTCCTGGAACCAGCTATTGTAGAAGGTGACAGCCTGTCTTCCGAGAATCCCACCGGTGTGGTAGTGAATTCGACCCTAAAAGATGAGGGCTATAATATCGGGGACACCTTTCAACTGGATGGCACGACGGAATCATTGACCATTATCGGATTTGTGGAGAATCAGACGTATAACCACGTTGCATCCGTATTTACACCAATGGCTGAATGGCGGAAGATCGCTTTTGCGGCTCCAGGTTCAGATAAAGGAATTGAAGGACCGGTTAATGCGATCATGTTACAAGGCGAAAATATTGATCCTGAAGCGATAAACAAAGAGTTATCCAGTACGGATACCGTTACCCGGTCGGAAGCTGTGCAAGGCATGCCAGGATACAAAGAAGAGAACGGAACGATTCTGATGATGCTTGCCTTTCTGCTCGCGATCTCTGCATTTGTGCTTGGGGTATTCTTTTATGTCATCACGATGCAAAAGACCAACCAGTTTGGCATTATGAAAGCGATCGGTGCCAGCAACCGTTTCTTGGGAAAAGCCATTATCTCGCAAGTGTTTGTCCTTTCCCTAACTAGTATTGTTGTTGGAATCTTGCTGACCTATGGGACAGCAGCAATTATGCCAAAAGGAATGCCATTTAAGCTGGAGACCAGTCTTGTCTTCAATTATTCTATTATCCTGCTGGTTATCGCTATGTTAAGTTCACTGGTATCTGTTCGCAAAATTACGAAGATTGATCCGCTTAAGGCGCTCGGGAGGGTTGAATAATGAGTAAGGGATTGCACATGCGGGAAGTCACCATGTATTATGCTGAAGGAAACAATCGGATCACCGCGCTCGATCATGTATCCATATCCGTGGAACCGGGGGAATTTGTTGCTGTCGTTGGACCTTCTGGTTCTGGTAAAAGTACATTCTTGTCTATTGCTGGGGCTATGCTGAAAGCCTCCGAAGGAGATATTCAACTAAACGGAAATCATATTTCGAAGCTTACGGAGAAAGAGCTATCTACTATACGGCTGCAAGAAGTTGGATTTATTATGCAATCTTCAAATCTAGTTCCCTATCTAAATGTTCTCGATCAACTGTTAGTTGTAAAAAGAATGGCGGGAACGGTCAAAAAAGAGGATAAGGCATTTGCCACCAAGCTGCTGGAAGAACTGGGGCTGGGTTCGAAGTTAAAAAGTTTTCCCGAAGAGTTATCCGGTGGTGAGAAACAACGGACAGCCATTGCGCGTTCTTTAATGAATAATCCCAACATCATCTTAGCCGATGAACCAACCGCCAGTTTGGACACCAAACGAGCCCATGAAGTGGTTAGTCTAATCGCGCAAGAAGTGAAATCACGCCAAAAAGCGGCCATTATGGTTACCCATGATGAGCGCATGCTTGAATATTGTGACAAGGTATATCGGATGTATGATGGCGGGATGTCCCTAGCTAAATCATAAATAGATGGACCCAATCCTATACCATGTCCTTAACTATTATTTTCATGAAAATCTCCTGTCCAGAAAAATAGCCCGTTAACTAGCAATTTAAGCCTGTCCATCACTCCGCTTATTATCTCACGCTAGGCGCTAACGTCACTCGGGTCTTTCGCCCACAAGCATCATTTCATGTTTGCTCTGCGATGGTCTGCTCCGTCGATAGGCACTTGGTGACATACCGCTCTGTTTGTTGAAGATGCGATTGAACTGGGAGAAGCTGGCGAAACCACACTGTGCAGCAATGTCCGTAATTTTTTCACTCGAATTCAGCAGCAATTGCTGGGCATTTCGAATACGGGTCATCTGCACATACTCCGTGAAGGTAAAACCAGTGACCCTGTTGAATTGGCGGGACAAGTGGTGGGCACTTACATAAAACCGCCTGGACACCTCGTCCAAAGATAAATCCTGCTGATAGTGGCTGTGAATATAGGATGCAATGGCATACATGCGCCGGGACATCGATGATCCTGTCTCTTCTCGCACATACCCGTTCTCTGCCGCGTAACGATGAATTGCACATAGAAACTCTACAAATTTATGATGGATCACAACCGGTTGAAGCGTAGATCGCTGCTGGGATATGGCAAAAATATCATTGATGGGCGCGAGGATTTCTTTGCGCCGTTCTTCCGGGAAGCGGAAAATCGGAACCTCTTCATCAAAAATGGAGAATAGTTCATTGTAACCGTTCTCAAGTCCTGGCATATGGCGAGGCATCGCAAAATTAATCATCAAGCGTTTCGGCGGTGTACCTTTCGGATACTGCGTCTTATGCAGCAAAGAAGGTCGCAGCAGCACGATATCCAATGGCTGAATCTCATATAAACTGCCTTCAATAATATGCGCAGCCGTACGATCCAGAAGAATACAGACTTCATAAAAATCATGAAAGTGCTGAAACTCCATATTCAAGTCATGGGAGCGTTCGTCATAGTCCAGATGATAAAAAAGTTCGTCTCCAGGCTGATTGACATGGATTACATATCCCTGCTCGTATGTCAAAACGGATGTTGTCATGGACATGCCCCCTATCCCGATACTAATGATTTTATTTTAGCATGAAATGCAATAAAAAGACGTCTTTTTCAGCATACATTACGTAGTTTGCTCCCTTTCCCCTTTGTTATGATAGAGTTGATATGTTAGCGCTTGCAGTATTCTTGCTCCAACGACGACTACAGCCTGTACTTACTACAAACCAAGGTGGGAAACCAACATGAAAATGAATTCCTTGTATACTCGGATCCATACCATAGTTAAACACTTGGAACGCGCACGACTGACCTCAAAGACATATATACCGGAGCTTTATCATAAAGAAAGTGGTTACCACTCTTGGGAACTGGTGCATGAGGCCCCTTCCTCCTGGAACGTATTTCGTAAAGGTGATGGCTGGGGCGGTAAAGATGTACACAGCTGCTTCAAAACCCGGATTCGTATCCCGGATCATATGGAAGGAAAAAAAGTCGTATGTACCATTGTCACCGGTGCGGATGATATCTGGAACTATGATAATCCACAATTCCTGGCATTCCTCAATGGAGAACTGATCTGTGGTCTGGATGTGAACCATACGGAAATTGACCTGACACCTGCTGCGGCAAAAGGGGAAGAATTCGAACTGGCTTTATATGCGTACTGTAGTACTTCGGCGGCCGATGTCTTTCTCAATGTCTATGTAGCTGAGCATCATCAGCCTGTCACAGATCTATATTACGATCTTAAGGCTGCGCTCGATGCTGCGGATCTGCTACGTGAGGATGATCTGGAGCGGCTGAATTTGGTCGAACATCTGAATAAAGCCGTGAATCTGCTGGATTTGCGTCAGGAGAACAGCGCAGAATTCCATGCGTCAGTACCTGAAGCGCGCCAATATCTGCAAGATCATGTCTATGGTGATGTCCGCCCTGCTGGTGATCACATCCCTACCGTGCACTGTATCGGACACACGCATATCGATGTGGCATGGCTATGGACATTGGATCAGACTCGAGAGAAGGTCATTCGCAGCTTCGCGAGTGTATTGTATCTGATGGACAAGTTTCCAGAATACACGTTCATGTCCTCTCAGCCCCAGCTGTATGCGTACCTGAAAGCAGACTACCCGTCTCTCTATGAAAAAATCAAGGAAAAGGTAGCCGAAGGCCGCTGGGAAGCGGAAGGTTCGATGTGGCTGGAAGCCGATTGTAACCTGATCTCCGGCGAATCCATGATCCGTCAGATTATATACGGGAAACGTTTCTTCAAGGATGAGTTCGGCGTAGAGAACCGTGTGCTCTGGTTGCCAGATGTATTTGGTTATAGTGCAGCGATGCCGCAGATTATGCGCAAGAGTGGCATTGATTATTTTATGACCACCAAAATTGCTTGGAATGATACGAACCAGATTCCGAATGACACGATGTACTGGAGAGGTATTGACGGCTCTGAAGTTCTAACCCATTTCATCACAGCGACAGACTATGACAAGCATCCTGATTTCAGACAACGTCGCTTCGAGACGACTTATAATGGACGATTCAACGCCTCTCAAGTCAAAGGCACGTGGCAGCGATACCAGAACAAAAACATCAATTCAGATGTTCTGCAATGTTTCGGATTCGGTGATGGCGGCGGAGGACCAACCGAAGAGATGCTGGAGCATGGCAGACGACTTGATGTTGGATTGCCGGGTGTGCCTGCGGTGAAACGTACCTTTGTACGTGAGTTTTTCGAGAAGCTGGAGCAAAATCTGGCGGATGTCCCTTCCGTTCCCCGCTGGTCGGGTGAGCTGTATCTGGAGTATCACCGCGGTACCTACACTTCCATGGCCCGCAACAAACGGTACAACCGTCATAGTGAATTTGCACTGGCCGATGCCGAGCTGTATGCCATGATTCATCGTCAGGCGAATGCCCAAGCGGCCTATCCAACCGATGCACTGGAGCATGCATGGAAGCTGACGATGCTGAATCAGTTCCATGATATTCTCCCAGGCAGCTCCATTGAGCAGGTATATGTGGATTCCAAAGAGCAATATGAAGAAGTTCTGCGTGTCACGGATGAGCTGAAAGACAGCGCACTGAACGGCATTGCAAGCCGAATTACATCTGATGGCGAAGCCATTGTGGTATTCAACACCACCGGATTCGTACGGACGGACGTTGTTGAACTGCCTGCTTTTGCGAGAAAAGTGACCGTCCATGATGGAGATCGCCCTGTACCAAGCCAGCGTACTCCCGAAGGCGGACTTGTGTTCCTTGCAGAGAACGTGCCGGCATCCGGGTATAAATCCTTCCAAATCATACCGGATCTGACAGACGAACTTGTTGCGGGCGTATCGGTTGCACAGTGGGAAGCCAATCAGCGCCACATCCATACACCTTGGTACGATATTCAACTGAATGAAAGTGCCGAGTTCATATCCGTATGGGACAAGCTGGAGGGGCGTGAGCTGCTTCAGTCTGGCAAGCGTGGTAATGTGCTGCAAGTGTTCGAGGATCGACCTGCGGAATACGAGGCATGGAACATTGACGACTATTATGAACAGCATATGTGGGAGATTAACGACCTGCAGTCACTGGAGTGGGTTGAAAGCGGGCCGGTGCGTTCCGTGTTGCAAGTGACGCGACAGTTCCTGGACTCTGTCGTTGAACAAACGATCATCTTCTACGCGCATACACGCCGAATTGATTTCCGTACGTTTGTGGATTGGAAACAGGAGCATTTGCTGCTAAAAGCCGCCTTCCCGCTGGACATTTGGAGTGAGAAAGCGGTCTACGAAATTCAGTACGGCAACGTTGAGCGTGCTACCCACCGGAATACGAGCTGGGATCAAGCCAGGTTCGAAGTGTGCGGACAGAAGTGGGCTGATCTGGCGGAGAACGGGTACGGTGCGGCACTGCTGAACGACTGCAAGTATGGATATGATATTCATAACTCGGTGATGCGATTGTCGCTGATCAAGAGCGCAACGTACCCAAATGAAAATGCTGACAAAGAGCAGCACGTATTCACCTACGCGCTCTATCCGCATAAGGGCGACTTCCGTGAAGGACGTGTCATCCAAGCTGCTTATGATCTCAACCGTCCGCTGGTTGCCCGTGATATTGCATCACAAACCGGTACGTTGCCGGGAACATGGTCGCTCGCATCGGTTGATCAGGATAATGTCGTGCTGGAGGTTATCAAAAAAGCCGAGAACAACGATGATATGATCATCCGTCTCTATGAAGCACATGGCCGCCGCAGCCGTGCTTTCCTGCAATTACCTGAAGGAGCAGGTGCTACGGCATACGCATGTGATTTGCTCGAGAACAACGAAGCGGAATGCGCCGTGGAAAATGGCCGGATTTCTTTTGATATCAAACCGTATGAGATTCTAACTTTCCGGATTCCTGCGGGACACTAAACAGAAATTCCGCAACATGGAAAAATGCAACAATGCTTTTTGCTTCAATAAGGAAGGGCTGCCTCCTGTCATATCTGACATGGGAGCAGCCCTTCACTTGTCGTTCTTTAAAACTCTTCGTACTCGCTTGGGTCCTGATCCCACAACCGTCCATCCGGACGATTAAATGCAGAGATCAGCTGCATCTCTTCTGTGCTCAACTCAAAATCGAATATATTGATATTTTCCTGCTGATGCTGCAAGGAGCCAGCTTTCGGAATTGGAATGGAACCCAGCTGAACATGCCAGCGCAGAATGATCTGGGTTGGTGTTTTGCCATGCGTTTCCGCGATCCGAAGAATGTTCTCATCCTTCAGAATATCCTGTACGGCATCATTGCCACGTCCAATCGGACTCCAGGATTCATTCACGATGCCATGCTTTGCATCCTGTTCCCGCTGGTCGGCTTGGTCAAAGAACGGATGTAGCTCAATCTGATTCAGACTCGGCGCTATCCCCGTTTCCTTGATCAGGCGTTCATTGTGCTCAGGCAGGAAGTTGCTGACGCCGATGGATCGGATATATCCACGTTTTTGGGCTTCGATCAGCGCTTGCCATGCCTCGACATACATGTCCTTCTTCGGATTGGGCCAGTGGACCAGATACAGGTCGTAATAGTCCAGATCCGCTCTGTACAATGATTCCTGGATCGCCACGAGTGCTTTATCCTGAGCGTGATAACGCCCCGGCAGCTTCGATGAAATCAGCAGTTCTTCTCTGGCGATGGAGCTTTGTTTAATTGCTCTGCCTACCGTTGCCTCATTCTCATAGTTATACGCCGTATCAATTAATCGATAACCCGCATCCATGGCAGACGCGATCGATTTAACGCCTTCTTCACCTTTTAAACTATAGGTACCAAATCCAATTGCAGGCACTTTCAAGCCATCGTTCAATGTATATTCCGGAATTTGATGATTCATCTGAAGACTCTCCTTTGCAAAAGGTATACGAACAATATGGAAAAAATAATGCCCCTCTCCGTTTATCTACCCCTCCATACGCGCTTGAATCAATTGGAAGCCATCACTCCATTTTAGTCGGGTGACGGCTTCCTCTTCTAGCTCTCATAAAGAACGGTCTCCTTTTCATTCAAACGAAGAGATGGGCGTGGCCGATAACGGTTGATTGCCTATAAAGTTCTTAATGGCCATAGCAGCCTGCTTATACCCGCCAGCATTGCGTAACGTTTTCCCAATAACCTCAGCATGCTCCTTGTAGGAGGCATTACCGAGCACTTCTAATACTGCGTTTCTAAGCACATCGGGTGTAAGGTTATTTTTGTCCACGATGACCCCTGCTCCCAACTCCTGTACCCGGCCTGCTACACGCGGCTGATCCGATGTTAACGGAAGCATGATTAATGGTACATTGTAATACAAAGCTTCGCTGGTACTGTTCATGCCTGCATGTGTCAGAAAAGCATCTACACACTGCAACACTTCCAATTGAGGGACATAGGGTCTTATGATGAAATTGTCAGGAATCAAATCAGCAATGGGCTCTATATCGGTATCCTTCCCAGAAGATAATATAAACTGCACAGGCAAATTACGAAAGGCCGTAAAGCAAAGCTTATAAAAATCAATATCCTTATTTAAAATGGTTCCCATCGAAATATAAACTGCCTGTTTGTAAAGAGCATGCAGAGACTCGTTTGCAAAGCCTGGCGCATCCTTGCGGGGGATAATCGATGGGCCAGTGAATACAAAGCTGTCATCCAGCTTCTCCCCCATGGGTTGAAAATAACGACTTGTATACACAATCTTCAATTGTCCTGAATGCCCTAAAAGTTCCGCTAGGGAAGGTACAGCCACATCGAACTGGGAAGCTATTTGCTGGGACACTTCCACGATGCTGTTATATAGCTCTTTGACCTCCTCCGTATCATCCTTCAGTTGATTGTCTGATCCAAGAGGCTCCACAAAAACAAAGGTGCTGGTTGAGCATACCGTTGGTATACCTAACTTCTCACCTAGAATTTGTCCTCCCCAGCCTATTATGGAGTCAAAAATGATATAATCGTAGGTTTCATGTTCGATCAGATTCAGAACATCTGGAATAAACCGTTGAATAATTTTTTCCAATATCATATATAAAAATTGGTAAGGATGCTTGAGTTCAAATGGCTTCATACCAGGGTTGTTAAGCAGGGTTGCCTCGTTGAAGGAGTAGGCTTTATATTGTGCGCCTAACGCTTCAATCTTCGTCCGGTATTTTTCGGTACAACAATAGACGACCTCATCTCCGCTCTCTATCAACTCCTTGATTAATCCAAGCGACGGATTGATATGGCCTTCTGCAGGGATCATCACAACTAATACACGTGCCACGGCACTCACCTCCATTAAATTTTCCAATGAACTCAAGTGGGTATATGGTAACCCATTCTTCAAGACCATTGGCTTAAAGAAATAAAACTCTACTACCTCATTGAGGCGGTAGAGTTCCTATTCATGAGACGGAAGCATTAAAGTCTACGATACCTAACGTTATTTTACTCTCACGAGCTGGTCACGGCACCCAGACATCCCTTTTATAAAAGGTTACGCTGTAAGCATCGGTATCGCTGTATCGTCCATCTTTGCTTACCACTTTAAAATATACATTATTGTAGTCGACAAGAACCGTATCCGCTCCTGACGTATTCGTAGAAGAAGCAACCAAATTTCCAGCGCTGTCATAGGCGTACAAATCGTAATCATAGCCGGAAGGAGAACCCAGCACGACAGATTTGCCATGCCCTCTGAATGTAAAGTAGTCTACATCTGTCGGGGATGATAGATAAGACCAAGCACTTCCACCCCAGTATGCCGGACCGTAGGGAGTGGCTACCGTTTGCGTTGGGATTTTATACGCGGTGCTCAAAGTGTCATTCGACTCGTAATTATCCGCCAAGGCCGTACCCACAATCGATCCTGATAAAAGCGCCATCATAATAGCGGCATACAATGTTTTCTTCATTTCATTCTCCCTCCATTTCTTTTGAAAAGTTAGCACGCCAAAGAGACTTCATGCTTTTCCCTCGTTCATAGACACGCCTGATCAGAAAAAGCTCCAAATCACCCCTTTCAAAATATGGAATTAATTATAATATAATGAATAATATATGTATTGTCCACTTTTTTTTACAGTCTATCTATTTTGTTATCTGTATTGAACCCTATCCCATGGACTTAATCTGTCAGTCTCGTAAATAAATGGCCGAATGGGAAGAACATCTCAACGCAAAAACGACCACCAATATGGTGGCCGTCGCATCTATTTTGATAAATCTTCTTAATACTCTCGCGCATATTGCTTATCCTCTTTCAGCTGCACAATGTCATGTCCGGTTGGATTCTGGAAGGCACGCAGTCCGAATGTTGACGCCACTGCGAAGATATGGTCAAAGATATCCGCCTGAACGTTCTCATATACACCCCAGTTGATATCATTGCTGAATGCATAGATTTCCAGAGGTAGTCCGCGATCTTCCGGTGCCAATTGTCTGACAATCATCGTCATATCTTTATTGATCTTCGGATGATTTCTCAAATATTGATGGATATATTCCCGGAATACACCGACGTTTGTCAGCTGTCTGCCGTTCACGTTGCTTTCGGTATTCACCTCGTGCTCCATGTTGTATGCTTGAATTTCCTTTAATTTTTCCGTGACATAATCAGTCAGGTAGTGGATTTTCTCAAATTCAGCCACCATCTCTTCCGTACAAAAACGGATACTGCTGATATCAATATAGATACTCCGCTTAATCCTTCTGCCACCGGACGCCTGCATGCCTCTCCAGTTACGGAACGAGTCCGAGATGAGGGCATAGCTTGGAATCATCGTAATCGTTTTATCAAAATTCATCACTTTCACTGTGTTCAATGTAATGTCGATGACGTCCCCGTCTGCATTATACTTTGGCATCTCGATCCAGTCACCAACGCGCACCATATCGTTTGATGATAGCTGTACACCCGCCACGAGGCCCAGGATCGAGTCTTTGAACACGAGCATTAATACCGCCGATAATGCCCCAAGTCCACTGAGGATAATGAGCGGATTTTGTCCAATCAGGCTGGAGATGACGATAATACCCCCGATAATGTACAGGACGATCTTGGCTACCTGAATGTAACTCTTGATTGGGCGAATCTTCGACACCTCATAGGTACGATAGATATCATCGAATACATTAAGCAAAGCATTCAGTACCGTGATCATGATGACAATCATGTAGGTCATTGCTGCTTTTTCAATTATGGCCTGATAGGGCGAGAAAATATAAGCCGAATAATAGATTATAATGGCTGGCACGAGATGCGACAGCTTCTGAAATAAATTTTTCTGCACCACGATGTGGCCCCACTTGAAACGGTTGTTACTTACAATACGATGCACCGTCTTCAGTACCACTCGCTTGGCAATCACATTCGCCAATATCGAGATCACTGCTATAAAAATAATCATAATGATGTTTGAAAGGTATCCAATGGAGGGTCCACTCATGCCGAGTTCTTCTAGTTGATTTTTGATAAAGTCCATTGTTTCCTCCTGACATAATCTAGTTTAGCCTATTATTATAAAGTAGTTTGAGAGGGCAAGCAAAGTTTTTGCTCCCGCTCCGTTCTTCCTATGTATTATATAAATAAAAAAAAGACCCAGTCATTCAAAGAATGATGGGTCCACTTGATTATGTTATCTTTTCATCCTGCTCACGAGAAATGTCCAGCAGCTCACTCACCGTCACCAATCGATACCCTTCTGTGACCAGTTCCTCCACCAGCACACGAACCGCCTCCACCGTCTGGGAACGATCACCGTACCCGTCATGGAATATGAGCACACTGCCAGGTTTGACCGCAGACCGGGTATGCTCCACGATATGCTCAACGCCAGGATTATCCCAATCTTTCGCATCACCGTTGACCGCACCAATCGTGCGATATCCACGCTCCGCTGCCAGAGACAATATATCATCGTTTACGCCAAAATACGGCGGTCGGAAGCTGCGGGCAGGTTGCCCCGTAACTTCTTGAACAAGATGTTCTGCGCGTTGCAACTCTTCCCCTGCTTCCTCCAGCGTCAGCTTGGTCAGGTCCGGATGCGTGTATGTATGGTTTGCGATCTCATGCCCTTCACGGTGTACCTCCGCCGCAATCTCCGGATGAGCCTCTATCTCTTTCCCGATCATGAAAAACGTCGCCTGCCCACCCGCACGACGGAATATCTCAAGTACTTGAGGTGTATACACCGGATGCGGCCCATCATCAAACGTGAACGCCACAACCTTTTCCCGAACTGACTCCTGCTCTACCATCGCGATATTGACCATAAATAATGACCCCTCTCTGCAACTGCCTGGCTACATACCCCCTTATTATTCCATGACCATAGGCTCCGGTCCAGTCCAGAGATCACACCTTGCGAAATCCCGAATCAAGCCGATACCCACCAGAAAGAGAGTACAGCGAGCGAGCAGCAAGCCCTTCTACCGCCACACCTCCAGTCCAGCCTCCAGCTAACCTTTGATTGCACCTGCGATCATGCTCTTCTGCACCTGTTTGTTCAACAGCAGATAGATGATCACCGTTGGCACCGTCGTAATCATCAGTCCCGCACCAATGATGCCCCATTGCGTAATGTACGTTCCCACCATCGACATCATGCCCACCGTCAATGTCTGATAAGCCGTGTTATTGATAAACGTGACCGCAAACATCAGCTCATTCCAGCACGACAAAAACGTGAAAATGGCTACCGTTGATATAGCCGGGGTTACCAGAGGCAGAATGATAGAGAAAAACGTCCGGTAGATGCCGCAGCCGTCAATCACCGCCGACTCCTCCATCTCTCGCGGGATACCTTTGAAAAAGCTGCCCAGAATGAATACCGCCATCGGAATGCCAAACGCCACATAGGGAATGATCAGTGACCAATAACTGTTGAGCAGGCTCAGATTCTTCAAAATAATAAACAATGGCAACAGCGCCGCATGGATCGGCACCATCATGCCCAGCAAAATAATCGTCATCGTGAGCCCGCTGAGCTTCCAATTCATTCTTGTGATTGCGTATCCCGTCATCGAAGACAAGATCAGTACCAAGACAATGGAGGCCGCTGTGACCAGCACGCTATTCATAAAATAGGTCAGCACATGGCCGTCGGACATGGCTTTAGTATAGTTGCTCCACAGAAACGCCTTTGGCAATCCGGCAACATCGCCGCTGAAGATTTCACTGTTATCCTTCAAGGAAAACAGCGCCAGCCAGATGAGCGGGTAGATCTGCACAATTGCGACGAGGATCAGAAACGCTTGCAGGAACACTTTCCCGATTGGTCCGGAGATGGACCTTGGCTTGGGCTTTTTTTGCAACATGACTTCTACGGTACTCATGCCTCATGCCTCCTTCTATTCCGTTTTGAACAATGAATTAATGAGGATCGTACATACCAGACACTCCACAATGATAAATACAGAGATTGCACTGCCATATCCGTACCGGAACGTATCAAAAATGGTGGCGTACATCAGCGTGCTCGGTACTTCAGTGGTATAGAACGGGCCGCCGCCCGTCAGCACATAGATCAGGTCAAACACCTTAAATGCGCCAATGACCGAAAATACAAGGCTTACCTTCAGGATGGGCTTCATTAAAGGGATCATAATGGACCACGCCGTGCGAAGACGTGAAGCACCATCCATTCGAGCAGCCTCGAGCACATCCTGAGACACGGACTTCGCTCCTGCATACATCAGCAGCATGTGATACCCCACGTACTGCCATAGGGTTGGGATAAAAGAAGCCGCAAGTGCCGTGTGCTTCTGACCCAGCCAATCTTGCGCCCAGTGGGATAAGCCGATATTCTGCAGCAGCACGTTCAGCAGGCCATAATCAGCATTGTAGATTTTTGACCACAACTGGGCAATAACCACCGTTGAGATCAATACCGGGATGAAATACACGGTCCGGTAGAACCCTTCCCCCTTGACGTTGGACGCCAGAATCAGTGCGAGCACCAGCGAGATCGGCAGTTGAATGAACACCGAAGCTCCCGCGAATAACAGGGAGTTTTTGATCGAATTCAGTACACGCGTATCCTTAAACATCTCCACATAGTTGTCCAGGCCGATAAATGTCCCCCTGCCTACGCCGTTCCAGTCCAGCAGACTGTAATAACTGGAGACAAAGATCGGAATAAGCACAATGCCGCAGAACAGAATCAGGGTGGGCAGTACAAAGACGGCGATCGTGCCTTTATTGGAAAATACAGAGTTCATTATTGTTCTCCTCTCAAAGGCGTGACCGGGATATGCCGGACCACGCCTTGTTTGGGTTTTAGCTGTTTAACCTACAGACTTAGTTCTGTTGGTTTGAGCTGTGCCATCTGTTTGCAGAACTCCTCAGGTGTTACATCGCCAGCCAGCAACTGGGCAATCAGGTTTTTGTGCGCTTCGGCAGACTCCGCTGGCAGAATGTTATCCCACCACGCGATGAATGAGGTCGCCGTTTTCATAATATCTGCCGCAGACAGATCCAGGGAGGACAGACTGGACGTGTCGAGTGCATCTGTTTTCCAGCTTGGCAAACCGGCTCCGGCCAGGAAACCTTGCGTACCCAGCTGCTCGCTCAGATACTTGAGGAATTCCACCGCTTCTTTCGGATGCTTGGTATTCTGGTTAATGTAAAAACCATCGACGGCTCCCCCGAAGATTTCGGTATTTGTGCCTTGCCCATCCTCAAACACCGGGAACGGAATCACTTTCACTTTGCCTTTGACTGCCGAAGACGGGTCCTCAATTCCTGCATTCACCCAATTGGCCTGGAACATCATCGCCCCGTTGCCTGCATTAAATGCCCCGAGCATCTCGTCATAGCTCATGCTGAACATGCTGCTGTTGAATGCTCCTGCTTGCGCAAGCTGCTGCATTTTGGTCGCGGCGGCCACAAAGTAGGGCGAATCCCATTTCGACGGATCTTTAAAGGCCTCCATCACCGCAGCATTGCCTGCCTGGCGCATCGCAATAATGTCGTACCAGTACATGCCCGGCCAACGGTCTTTTTCCCCAATCACAGCCGGAGTAATTCCTGCCGCTTTCAGCTTCTCGATTGCATCCAGCAGTTCGTTATAGGTGGTGGGAATCTTGGCACCCGCCTGCTCGAACAATTCCGTATTCACGTAAAGGTTGGCGATATGTGTGTACACGGGCAACGTGTAGATTTTGCCGTCCATATTGATCGCCTCAGCCATACCCGGGCCCATCCGTTCTTTGATATCGTCCGTCAGGTAACTTGAGATTTCCAGCACATTACCGGATTTGATGTACGGCTGCATGAAGCTGCCGCCACCCATGCCATAGAACAGGTCCGGCGCTTCACCAGCTGCAATCGATGTTTTGACTTTGGTTTTGTACTGTTCTCCTGTCGTGCCCGTACGTTCAACCTGAATGTCTGGATGCTCGCTGTTCCATTTCTCCACAATCTCGGGCAGCAGCTTGGCCGAAGGATCGGTATTGCCGACCGATTGATCCCATAGCGTCAGCTTGATCTTTCCATTACTTCCCCCCTGTGCACCGCCGGACGAATCGGATGAACATGCTACCAGACTACTTACAATGCCCAGCGTCAGAATTAGACTTGCCGATTTTTTTAATAGCGCTTTCATATCTACGGACCTCCCTATGTGTTTTCGTTGGTTCTAGCCCATATTTTAGTCAAACTGTGCTCTGTTCTCCATTTAGAAAACAGGCATCGATTTGTAATTTTCGAACATATGTGGAGTTGGAACCGGAAGCGGGTTTACGCTCAGACCTTCGCCGCACTCCCCACACTCCAGACTACATTCTCGTTTTTTCATGTTTTTACATTTCGATATTCATTCATGGATCGGCCGATATGTTTTTTGAACAAGACGCTGAAATAGTGTGGGTCCGGGATGCCTACCTGCTCCCCAATCTCATAACCTTTCAGATCCGTCTGTTTCAGCAGCAGTTCAGCCTTCTTCATGCGGAGTTGGGTGAGATATTCCACAAATGTCTGCCCGGTTTCTTTTTTCATCAGCCGCCCCAGATGGCCCGAACTTACGTAAAAAGCAGCCGCGGTGCTGGAAAGCCCCACTTCCGCATTGCCCATGTTCTCTTCAAGATAAGCCATGACCCGGTCGATCAGGTTGCCTTCCTTGGCCTGTCGCTTGGCTTGTATGACATCCGATACGGCGCGGACATGCTGCTCCAGCATACTTTTTAGTTCGGGCAGATGATTTGCCGTAAAGATGGCTGCAACGGCCTCCTTGTTCAATGCATGCTCTCCCTCAAGCTGCTGCTCTATGGCAGCACGCTGGCACTCCGTAACCACATCCATGGCTGCCATCCGAAACTGTGAAACGTCCGAGAACGGTACTGACAGCATACGCTCCAGCAACAATACGGCTTCTTCCCCCGCACCAACACTGACGTAAAATTGTAGTTGTTGGAGCAGCTGAGCATCCGAGTGGTAGGGCCTCTTCCCGCCTTCGATGACCAGGTCCTCGAAGCAAATGACCTGATTTTTCCCCACAAACGCCTGATAATCGAGTGCACGACAAGCTTCCCAGTATCCCACACTGGCCTTTCCCCATCCTGATTGCCATTGCCCAATCCCTACGGTCACATCCACTTCGCACCCTTCGAATTTAAGCGTATGTTGAAGTTCTTCCTGAAGCTGCTGCACCTGATTGGCAAATTCCGTATCCGTACCAAGCGAGAGAACAACGATCCGGTTATGCGGATCCATAACGATAATGGTTTGCGAATCCTGCGGATAAAATGCCTGCACCTGCTTCATGCCTACCATTCGGAGCAAAATATGTATTTCCTCAGCCGGTTGTCGATGGGCTTCTGTCTGATGCTGGCTTAAATGAGGTTGATCGTGTTGTTGTTGAAGCCCTCGTTGTACTTGGTATGTTCGGGGTGTTTGGTGATATGGTTCGGACAGATGTGGATATACCTCTGGTGCAGCTATCTTCGCTTGCGGTACAGCAACCTCCACCTCCATTACTGCGATGCGCAATCCTGGTTCGCCTGAAGAGATTGGAATACCGAAGAAACGCGCCTTCTCTTGTAGTTCATCCTCAGGCATCACATCACTTAACCATTGATTCACAAACCTCTCCCTGAGATAAGGCAAGCTCTGCTCCATCTCCTCCCGCAACTTCATCAGCTCGTACTCGCGCCCGACCTCCTGCTTGATTAACGCTCGCAGCTTCGTCGTAACCTGTAATAACTCAGAAGCACGGATGGGTTTCAAAATAAAATCGGATATGCCCAGCTTCACACTCTGACGAGCATACTCAAATTCATCATGTCCCGTCACAACCACGATTTTCAGGCTCGGGTAACGCTCCATGAGGATACGGCTCAGTTCAATGCCGTCCATCTTTGGCATGTATATGTCCGTGAACACGATGTCTGGACGCAACAGTTCAACCTGAGCCAAAGCCTCCGCAGCATCGGAGGCCTCGCCAACGATAGACATGCCTTGCTGTTCCCAATCGATACGCATACGCAGCAGATTTCGGATAAGGTATTCATCGTCCACAATCAACACCTTTAATGGTTCCACAGTTAATTCCATGATTCATCGGCTCCCTTCGGGATCGTTATCATAATGGTGGTTCCTTTTCCAACCTCGCTCTCCAGCTTGAGTCCATCCTCTCTTTCATAGAAAATACGAAGTCGCTCCATCGTTCCCCATAAGCCAAAGCTTGGATTGTGTTTAGAGTTATAGGTAATCTTAGAAAGATCGGAAGGATTGGAAAGATTAGTTGAATTAGATGAGTTCGTTGAGTCAAAACGGTTAGAACGGTGTATTTCTTTGCGTTGAACCTGCTGCACTTCTTCCTCGGACATGCCAACTCCGTCGTCAGTAATCGTTAAAAGTACCCCTTCCTTGAATCGACGTGCTTGAATGCTTATCTTGCCTGGGCTGCCTTTGGGGCGAATGCCATGATACAGTGAATTTTCAACCAGCGGCTGGAGTACGAGCTTGGGAATCATCACCCGCTCACAATCTGGAGCAATATCGTACTGCACCTCAAACACACCGGGGTAGCGCACCTGTTGGATCGTCAGATAATTGCGTACAATCTCTACCTCCTCGTGCAGTGTAATCAGTTCACGGCCTTTGCTGACACTCAGGCGATAGTAACTTCCGAGCGCTTCTAACAGCTCACATACCTTATCGTTCATGCCCGACATGGCCAGGGAGGTGATGGAATCCAGTGTGTTGTATAAAAAATGCGGCTTGCTCTGCGCCTGAAGTGTATTCAGCTCTGCACGGCGGATCGTCTGCTGCTCCTGAATAATGCGTTTCAGCATCTGGTCAATCTGCTCAATCATCTGGTTGTATCCTCCATATAGCTGTTCGAACTCGTAGCTGTTCAGCTCAACCGTCACTTTACGGAAGTTGCCGCTTGGCGCTTTCTGCATGGCACGAAGCAGCTTGTGAATCGGCTTGATGACACTGCGCGAGATGATGAATGAACTTACAAAAAATACAGCCCCGTTCACCGCCAGCAGGATCAACGCGAGCAGCACCATGGATTTATTACGGGTATCCGTAGCCCGGTATGGACTCATACTGATGAATTTCCACTGATCATCACCAGCCGAACGATAGGTCACCGCATATTCCTGACCACCTGATTGCAAGGTGATGAAGCCGGAGGGCTGCTCTTGAAATGCTTGTTTTAACTTAGCCTGATTGGCCTCTAACATCTCGTGCATGCCTTCCTGTCCAGAAGCCGCAGACAAGGATATGGATGCGTCGGATACCACAGACACGTCCTTCTTTCCATCAGTTGCGTTGGTTGCGATCACCCGCTGATGCTCATCCAGAATGGCCACCTGAAATGAATCCGGTGCAGACAGGTTAGCGTAGGCCTGAGCGATGGATGCCCCCTTGATGTTCATGACCAGAAATCCAAGCGGAGACGTATCATCCAGATCCCGAATGAGGCGAATAAACGAGACCACCTCTTGCCCATCATTCTCCCCCATGGCCGAGACTCCGCTATCGTTGCTGCCACCATTCAACCTGAGCAGATATCGTCCGTTGTGCTTCAAAGCCTGTTCATACCACGGTGCTTCCTTTACACTCGCTTCCATAAACGTAGGCCATTCCTGTGTACCAACCGAGAATCGGTGACCCGAATTATCGTAAATATAGACTGAATCAATAATTGGAACCGCTTGCATAAGATTGGTCAAATACGCGCTAACCTTGGACTGTGTCTGTAAATTGGAGTACACATTGCCCTGTCGAAGCAGGTTCTGCAAGTTGGGATCGGAGAAAATCATCTTCGAATAATTGTTCACGTTCCCGATCATCAAATTAACATTGGTCTCAATGGATGTAATTGTCTGTAGTGATGCTTCATTGATCTTTCGCTGCGCATCACTTTCCGAGATTCGATTCAACACCAACGCACTGAACGCCACCGTTAGCAGAATAATGACAAAGTAGGCAAACGGAATTTTAAAAGCCAGCGTCCTGGGCTTGCGTTGAATAGACTCTTTGAAACGAGGAGACGAATTCTTCTTCATTGCGCTGGTGTTTGCTTTCGTATTTTCGTTTGCTTCTGCATTGGTCTCGACATCGGATGCTGTTGCTGTCGCTTCAATCGTTGCATCTTCTTCTGCTGCTTCTGCTGTCTCTGTTGTTGCATCCTTTGCTCTGTTTTGCACTGTAACCCTCCTTTGGTTCCAAGGTGTGATGGGTTTAACGGTTTGGATCGGATGACCTGTTGTGTTATCCACCACTCTCTTGGATTGTATACAATTGTATATTATAGGACGGTGTATGGAGGAGGCTCAATTCTTTTTATCGCTTGGGATGGCTTGACTAAGTGAAGTAGAATGAGGATTTGGGAAGATGGCTGTTGTGAATGCAACGAGTAGAGGCCGCCGTAATTGGAGCCGCAAGGAGTACTGCTTTATAAAATTTTGAAGGTACATATAATAAGAGGTGGTTTGTGCATGATGGAGAGTAATTCGGCATTTTGGCTCACTTTATCCACAATTTGGGAGGATATATCAAATATTGTAGGTATATAATTGAATACTATCATTTCATGAATGATCTGGTGCTCGTACCTGGACAATTCATAATAAAAAGTCATACTTAGATACAACATACCTATATCCACTCGCTTCAGAAATAATTTCGAAGTAAATAAAAAAAGGCGCCATATCTGGCGCCCTTCCTTACTTCTCTTCTTGCAAAAGCTCTGCAAATGCTGGTTTGTCAAAATCGTCTGCTTGAACAAGCCACTTTCCATCCTTACTCACAAGTGTCAATCTCCCTTTTAGAGGAATACGTTCATTTTCTCCATTCTGCTTTTCTGATACGAGGTCCATTTTATAATCCAAATCAAAATAATTTTCAAGCTCCTGATAGACTGTGAACTCCATATTTTCTGGTTTTAATGATGCTTGTTGGGTTATAGCAACTCGTAAAGCTAAAGCAATGTTGCTCGCATTACCGGGTTTTTCTTCATGGTTTTCAGCAAAGAAAGGTTCCATCTCTTTATTACGTTCTACAAAGATTTCTTCAGAGGTTTCTGGAACTTCATTAATTGTATATTCTTTTGTCTTATAAGTTTCAGCCGCCTTAATAGCTTCTTGAGATGCCTGCTCATTTTCAGAAGTCTCTGTATTTTCGTTAGGAGTTTGGGTCTCAGAATTTTCAACTGGTGGTTGTGTTTCTGAATCATTTGGAGTAGCGGCTTCAGTACACCCTGTTACTAAAATAACAGATAATAAAGTAAATCCAATAATCCACGTTAATTTCTTCATTCTGTAATTACCTCCTTCTAGTTAAGGATAACATTACCATATATTACGTATAAAATCCAAAATTCGTTTCAAGAAATCATTTTATTTTTAATATAGGTTGTTTTTTTGGGTGTTTAAAGCTCTTTATCTAATATAAGCGCGATCAACTTAAAAAGAACGCACTTAAAATTATTTATAAGGGAGAGATTTTAATGGCAGAAAACCCATGTCCAGTATTGAATGGTGGTCATCGAATGGTTATGAAAGGAAGTGCATCACGAGTAGAAGATGATGCAACCGGTGAAAGATTGTCAGGATTCTATAATGCAAATTTTTACCAGTGCTCGGGTTGCAAAGAGTATTTGATAGCAACAGGATCTCCACATAATGGTACCGGACACTACATTGCCGATTATTTCACTCAAGGCGCTATCGTCTCAGGTAAATCCCAGAATGGAGCCTGGGTATTCAGAGTAAACAAAAACTTGGTTCGTTACATCGCAGCTAGCTCCTTGCCAGGATACACCTTCGTTTAATTAGGTACTAAGTTTCCTCAGAAGTAGTTTGTTCTTTATAGAACAAACTACTTCTTTTTTTTATTTTAATCCAATAAAAACTCTTATAAGTATTTTAATATATCCCCCCCCCAATATGTGGTATAATAAAAAAAACAAGAACACTTGTTCTTAATTTGGTTGTTTTTTTTATTTCTCATGTCTCTTTATATTAAGAAAGGGGGAGGTCTCTTTGAACCGTGATGACTCTTATGTAGAAGATAAAGTAGAGGAAGAGAAGAGGTTTGTCGGATATATTTCCAGTCTATTACATTATAACGCTATTAACTTTGATAAAAGTAATAGAAAATTTAATGAACGCTTTGCATTAATTCTGGATGATACTGATTATAAGGAACTAACTTCAGGAGTTGAAGAAGATGCTATTCAAAATAGCGAAATATTAGAGAATCAAATTAGCGATCCTGATTTGTATGCCACTTTTATGAATCTAACAACGAAAGAGCGTCAAATACTGAACCTTTCAATCAGTAAAGAATTGAAGAATACTGAAATAGCTAGGCTACTAAACATCTCCCAACAAAGTGTCTCAAAAACAAAGAAAACTGCATTAATAAAAATGAGACGAGAAATCAGTATGTTAGGAGGGAGTAAAAGTGGATGAAGTCCCTTCTTGGGCTCAAATTATTGCAAATGTGGGTTTTCCAATAGGAGTTACATTATACTTGCTACTTTGATTTGAAAGGAAAATAGATGTATTAAGCGAGACAATACGAAATTTAATTGATGTCATCAAGAAAAATTCCGAGGAGGGAAAAAAATGAAAAATAATTTAAACGACTTAATCTTTCAAGCAAAACGAAACAATACACAAGCTATGATGGAGATCATACAAAGATTTGAACCCAAAATTAAAAAATCACTTCATCAAACGAGTTTTCAAAATAGGGATGATTTGAAACAAGATCTTATCGTCAAGTTTATTGAAGTGGTACATAATTGGGATATAGAAAAAGGAGAAATGAGCCTATGATGTTAATACTATTAATTAGCAGTGGACTAGTTGTAATTTCCTTTATTGCGGCAATGGTTGTAAATCCACATAGTAGTTGGATCACTAATAATTATTCTAAAATAGCTTTAGTGACTATGAGTGTGTTGTTAGCATTCACTGTTGTTGAGTTGGTTCCTATTGCAGTTGAGTATTCTCACAACGGGCTTATTTTCATCGTTTTAGGCATCCTAGTTCCCCTGCTGTTTCATCATGGTGGTCAAGAACATACTAATGAGCGGAAAGTACATCTGTCTTTAAAGCTATTAATGATTGGTGCATGTTTACACAGCTTTATTGACGGAACAATTATGATTACTGGTATCTTAGCGGGAACTAGTCTTGGATTATTAGTTATCTTGTCAATGCTTCTGCATAAATTCACTGAAATGATAATGTTTTCTCTAATACTTGCTTCTCGAATAAAACGTAAAATTAATCTCTTTTTATATCTTCTTGGTATAAACTTCTTTACCGTATTGGGTATGGTTATAGCGAGTTTTTTAGTAACTAGTCCTGAGATTTTCAGTGAGTTAACTGGAATTGCGATCTCTCTTTCATCAGGGATTTTCATCCATATGTCCTTAACTACTCTTTCAACTGAGATTAGCCGCTCAAGACTGAAATTCGCAAATATTTATCCTTTCGTTGGTTGTGCAATTTATTTTGGGCTTCATGTATTTATGCATTGATGTCTTTATAAAAAATACGCCATATAACCCTGGTGACTACAATTAGTATCAAGTATTTATGTATATAGTCGGCATTGGACAACGTTATAACTTACTGTAACTGCTAATTCCTGTATCATCCCAATGTGCACTTTATATTATTTAGTCTTAAATTAATGTGAAGTTAAATAATAGCTGAAGAAGAGGCAAGTACATGGATACGAAAACTGAGAACCCTAGCAACCAACCTGAACTTAAAGACTAGCAAGCATATAACACTAAGGCTCTTATAGCCATTGAACACTTCAGTCATGGTTTAACCGTGAGACAGATTTCCGAAACCTTAGGAGTGAGCGAACGGACTATTCAATGGTACATAAAGAACTATAACTCCCTTGGTATGGAATCTCTACTTAAAAAGAAAATACCTGGAAGAAGTAAAAAATGGGGAATAGCTACTACTTATCAAGAAAGTTGTTAATGCTTGTCCCTCACATGCTGGATATATCATTAAGGATTGGTCTCCAGTAATTTTGATGCACTATATTATCGATGAATTTGATATATTGACATCAAAAGAAAAGTGCAGACAGTTATTGAAAGATTTTATCGTTCCAACAGACTTAAGTAAAACCAACTTGAAAAATGGATACAAGGGTTGGCTTAACGATCCTGACACGGCTATCTGGATATATGGACACTTATACCTAGGAACCCAAAACAGGGATGCCAAGTTCAAGAGCGGGAAAAAACCATATATAGACGATGATTTACTGAAGACCCAAGAAGAAATATTTGAAGAAAAAATTGACTTATCTAATAAATCCCGCCTTGAACTAGCCATATGTATGATAAATATCAAAACAAAACAGATGGGTTGCAAAATGTTAGAACATCACCTAAACAAATTCAAGATTTGTTTTGTACTGCCTTAAGCCATTCATTCGAACATAATGTAGCTATACTAACCACCCGATCCTCAATAACTAAAAAAAACATTGAATATATGAGGTATCATACCAATCCCAATACTAATACATCTCTAATTTTTGCCCCTTCTTCTTCTCCTGTCTATGAGCAATTGTCTATTCTCAAAAAAATACAATTAAACGCTTTAACCTACTTGAGACGAAAAGATCATCATTCAAAAGCTCACGTATGAAAGAGTTTAAGAAGACCACAAGAGATAGAATAAAACAATACCTTGATGATATAAGCACTTTTTAGTGCTTTTTTTATATACAAATTGAATGCGACATTATTTACTTGTGTTTTTAATATCCTATGAAAATATACGATTTTATAATACTTTTGCAGAAATCATCAAAAATCCCCTCCACTCTATTTTATATATCTGACAATAAGTAAACTCCAGCTCCCTAATATCCTCATTTTAAATTTCTTCCCTACTTTTGAGAATTTTCTTCGTATGTAGAACAATAAAAAGTGTAAATCGAACTACCGAAACCAATTAAAGAATTGAATTCGGAACAAACCAATAGGAGGACTAGCCTTGCCCAAACAGTGGCAGAAACAAGCTCAAATATGTTACTTATCGTTGTGGCAACCGTGACCGAACAAAGGCATGTAGAAACCCTGAATTGCGCCGGAAATATATTGAAGCCTATGTGCTGGCCCAACTTCAGGAGAAGATTTTTAATAATGATTCCTGTTCTGGCTAAACAGCTTAATGACTACCAGAATTCCAAGCAAACAAGCGTCAAAGCTGAACAACAACGCCTGTCCAAAAGTTTAGTAGGTGTAGAAGTTCAGATCGAGAATATTGTAAATGCAGTGGCTAGTGGTTTGAATAACCCTACCATTCTTGAAAAGTTAGGGGCGTTAGAGCAACAAAAAGTTGAAATGGAAACGAAGCTGTTAGAAGCCCCGCAGGTAAAAGAAAAAGCAGTCATTACAGAAGAATATCTGCAACAACTGCTTTCTGACTTCAAGGACCACATCTCCAGCCGTAATCTTCCTGAAATCAAGAAGTTCATTGGCAGCTATGTAGAAAAAGTACTCGTCTACAAGGAATATGTAGACGTCATCTTTAAGCTACAAGTTGTGGATTTAACTAATGGAGGCGAGGGGAGTCGAACCCCTGTCCGAAGATAACGACACATAAGCTTCTACGGGTGTAGTCACAGTTTTGATGTCACCCGAGTATCGCCCCGTCTTAAAAAGATTAAACGACACTTAGCAATCATTATAATCTAGAGATAAGCTATATATTTATATTTTCAACATTTACGGCTTTCACTTCTAAATAAGTGCCTAGCAACCAAGAACTGAAACCTAACAAGCACCAATAGAAGATAGCCCAAAAAGAAAAGTCCCACCAAATCCACCACATTGCAAAAAGTATCTCACAGATAATTATCCCAAAAGCATTACCGTGTTCACGTAAATGTTTATAGGATTCAATGTATTCAGACTTTGGAGAAGAAGAGGTGCCACCTCGGCTCAATTCTATATTCACAAATTTCCTTAGTTTAATTATATAATTAGATTTTGATATCTCGGCTCTGTATGACGCCAAATTATCATAAAATGTTTTTACATTAGGATACGTTAATATCATGACACACACCCAAAATAGAATTACCACTATAGAAATTGCATGATGATTATTTTCTGTGGAGACAAAAGTTGCAAAACTCACAGTAAAAACAAAAATTAACATGTAGATAATGAATTTCAGACTCTTAAAGTTCCTCTGTAACAAAGATTGTTTCGCATTCGTTAGTAATTTCTGAAAGTAATGAGAGTCGAACAAAATATATATGTATAAGCGGATGCCATGAAGTACTAAAATCAACATACTTGAGAGATACATATATAAGAAACCGCCTACTGTTAGTATTATCGCTGTTAATACCGTCAGTCCAGATTGCTTAAATACAATATTTTCTTCATTGGAAGTTTTACTGAAGTCTCCTCCTATATTTTTGAAGATAACATTAAAATCCTCCTTTTTAAAACTGTACGTAGACTCAAATAAAAAACTACTTAATTCTCCTTTAACTGTTTCATTATCTGTTAGTGTTATATCAGGTTTCAAATTATTAAAGAAAGCTTTTGTCATGCTTTCATTATAATTAATTACCAAATAAAACAAGATAACAATACCGAATATTGTCCCCAGTAAATATCTAATTAAATAAAACTCCCAGAATCGATTACCCAAGCTCTTCCCTCCGTTCTATAACTGATACAAATCTATCCTTATGGATCTTATTATCAAGATAAACCATCAAAAAAATAAAGAACAGCTGAACTATTGCTGTCCTTTGATGCATATAAGTATAGAAAGAAAGGATTTTCCATAAGTATCTGAAGATTTATCACTTTTAAGAATCTCTTCATGCTACTAATTAAACTCAATACTATTCTAATACTTAGTTGTACCATCCGCTTATAAGAGCAAGCATACAAATGACGATATTCTGAAGTTAAGAGGTCATTCATAAAATGAGGATGTATCGATAGAAATATAGTTATTCTCATCATCTTCAATGTCAAGACCGAAATCAAGTTTCAAACTAAATTCGAAAGGGAACGAATTGTAAACTTCATCATCTTCACCCAATTCTAAAACTACCTCAACCGTTGCTGTTCCAGTAATCTGAATATCTTCTTCTTTTACTCCAATTTCATCAATATCCACATCACAAACACCATCAATCGTTGTTCTATGAAAAATTTCCAACAACTCCTGTGGAGTATCATTTGATAAATATTGATACAACTTATTCTCGATCCCATCTATCTCGATTCTCTTAGATCTAGGAAGATTAGCGACGACAAGATCAAATCTCGCATTAGGAATATTTTTTACGAATTCAGCCATACGCATCACTCTTTCTTGCTCTTGTTCGGATAGTTTCCCTGATTTTACTACAATGTATATTTTCTTGTTATTATCATGTGTAGCGAAAATATCAAACTGGAATTTGCCTTCTTTATAGTCTTTTATAACGGTGTAAGACTGCTTATGAAACTTTTCTAACAACTCATATATTTTAGCTTCATGTAGATACTTTTTTAACGTTTCTTCATGATTCATGTTAATCTCCCCCCCCAAAGGTAACTCTCAACTCACCTATGATACCCACTTCAACAAAAAGCACATGCTTGAGGCTCTGATTATTTGTGAATTGCAATAATTTATTGTACCAAACACTAGGTATGTTTTCATTCGACAACGAGTAGTTTGAGTTGAGGTCGATCTTCATGGCTGTACGTTTCAATATCTGAACGTCATCATTGTATACAATAGTGTTTAGTGCATCCAATATAGGTTTACTAAGGTTATCAGCGTCTATATCATTTGATACTCTGTGAAAATAGATTATATTGCAATAAAGCTGCTTTTCATAAAAAAGAACATCTGACTCCCTTTCTATTAACTGTAGTTCCTGTCGAGCACTTGTCTGTAACATTTTGGTATACGAGGCCTTCCTCTTCCCATTATAGGACTTCGGTTGACCAACTGTAATCATGTAGAATTCCAAGACCATTCCCCTTCCACAAGCACAAGATGAGTCACTGTCAGATTCGTTGGTTAGTTATTGTATAGTGAAATTCGATTTAGAGAGAGGCCAGATGATCCATCATCCGCGAACATTTATAAGTCCAACTCTGTATTCTCATAATTTACGATCTTGCTAATCCATATATCGTCATAGTCTTTGATACCATATTCTTTAGGATTAAGAACATCATCATATAAGAGCAAACCACACTCTTGGCATTCGGCCTTCCAATTCCATTGCCACCTACTATAAGTCTTAGTATCTACATCATACTTTGAGTCCTCATCTTGAAATAGTATTAACGAATTCTTGTTACATACGAAGCACTTCCTGCTCTCGTAGGAGTTATTCATTCTTTGAGAAACCAATGCTTCTGTTTTAATTTCTGATAAAGATCTTTTGGTGTAACGTTCAATACCATATGATCTTTTATGGTTATAGCACGCTAATCCTACAGCTTTTAGGAATCCTATTCTCTTATAATCAAGAGCATGACCTCTACCTACTTTTAATAACTCTTCTATTGGATCTATTTGAAGAGTAGCTGGTTTATTATACTTCCAATAACCTGATTCGTCATAATTCGTAGATTGAACTATATCAACTACAAGAGGAAGTAAATTCCTTGTCATAAACTGATCTAGTTCAGAATACTTAAGTATATATTTACCTCTATGCCATGCTCTATTTCTCAACTGATTTAATGTGTCCAAACAGTACTTTTTCACATTTTTCTTATAAAATATTTTGGTCAGTACTGGAACTTCCTCTGCTGTGTGTAATGACATAATTCTTTTGATTGCAGCTTCATATTCAATAGAATGTGAACTATCCTCGATTTCACTTCTGTCCTGAATCTTTTTTAAAGTTTCTAAATTGTCAAAATTTATTTTTATTGCATAGATTGGGTCTATATCTCTCAAAGCATCTTTAGTCATTATTTCTATAAAGTGGTGGAAGTGAAAAATTGTCTGTATATATTTAGCCTGATATTCCATACTTTCAGTGACCCTATCTTCATTATACTTAGGATCACCTATCTCCCCAAGATTCACTATAAATCTAACTACACCATATGTTTCAAAATAACTTTTTAGAGCAATCCTCAACGAGGCAATTGCTGTATCTGTAACTTGCTTGCTGCCTATACTCTTAATTTGTAATCCATGGATATTTGGATCATATAGAAACATTTTGTGTTCCACCTTTTAATCCTCCATCTTATTGCTAGTCTTGTTTTCTCTCAATCACTCGCTTTTAGCAATCCTTCCTACAAGTCTACTCCCAACATCATCCGTCAAATTTAGTCCCTGGACATTGAGTTGCATACCGTCCCAATCATTATTAGTAAGTATTGGAGCGCTATGTGTATCCAGCTTTAGAGCTTCTTTATCATCTAAACTGACGATTTCACATTCAGCTGCTCTTAGACTTCGGTTCCTTTGCCGTATGTAATACTCGTTGTAATGCGCTTTCCACTGATCAACCGATGATTCCCCAGGTATTCTTGGCCTTCTTTTTTCATCAAATATTATACAGCTATCTTTATCAACAGCTGCTTCTGGCGATACTTTACTCCCGCAAGAATTAAAAGCAAGATTGGGTGGATACGGTGTTAAGTTTGGATATACAATATACCGACGAGGAGTGAATGCTAAAGATGCTTCCTCATGGGAATCATATACTTTTTTTATTCTTAAAGCAGCAACCCCAAAATATGTAGGGGAATAAATTATGTTAGCTATATCTAGATCTTTTAGAATACTTTTGTCTATACGTGTTACATAAATGTAGATATCTCCTACATTAAAATTTTTGCGAGCTCTACAAAGTCCACTTATTAAAGGACGCCTCTCACTTGAGAAAGCAAATGGATCAAAAAAGGGATCAGTACAAGGAGATCGATCCACTAGCATATAAGGCACTCTCTCTACAAACTTTTTTGCATATGTGTACCATGTATTTCGAGTTACCCAGGATTCAAAAGTAAGTAACTTGTACATCTGTTACCATCTCCTTATAAAAATTATGACAAGAAGACTAACATTATCGATATTAATATGGTTTATGACTTTAGAATGTAATCATAATATAATTATTACAGACATAATCAAAAGGAGCTATTGTTATATGCTGCATCATCTTAAATACGGTACAACCGTTATTGAATATAAGCTTACACACAAACCTAATAAAAAGGACATCTCCATCATCGTCGACTTACTTGAAGGAGTCCAAGTTGTTGCGCCTGTTTCGGTTTCACAGCAGCGTCTTGATGAGATTATGTATCAAAAGGCACCCTGGATCTTAAAGAAGCAGTATGCCTTCCGTGAGATTGAAATTGAATCTACTCCTCTTGAATTTTTGAGCGGCGAGAAAATTCGTTACCTAGGGAAAGGATACAGACTCAAAGTAATAAAACAGAACACTGGTCAGCCTTCGCTCTCTTTTAAAAACGGAAGATTCATTGCATCCCTCCCTTCGTGCTACAACCAACAACAGCAAACCGAGGAATTGAAGCAACTCTGCATCAACTGGTACAAACTCCAGGGAACTTCTAAACTTCGAGAGAGAATTAAACATTACAGTAAGCTTACTGAACTCATGCCCACTTCTGTTACGCTCAAAGATCAAGAAAAGAGATGGGGGAGTTGCACCAAGAATGGAAATCTTCTCATCAACTGGCGCATCATGATGGCTCCCCTTCGCATTGTCGATTATGTTGTTTTGCATGAAATGGTTCATTTAAAAGTTCCTGACCACACCGAAGCATTCTGGAGTTACCTCCGCTCTGTTATGCCAGATTACGAGGAACGGAAGGAATGGCTTAGAATTAATGGCCCTACACTTATCCTGTAAGTATCCTCATCAGGATGGAATCTGCCACCAGCCCTCCTCTGTTACTTTTTATAATGAATCCTCCCCAAGTCTACAAGTTGGACTGTCAGCGACTCCAACTTATCTTCTGGACACTTAAAGACACGAAGCTGCCGCTTTGTTTGTTTGCGCATTTCACGCTTAACATCATCTTTCTGTGTCCATTCAATAACAGCCAATTCCTGAATCTTCTCCGTAATAACCTCCGTCAGCACTTTGAGAGCCTCCTTGTCTTTTTCCTCAGGAAGCTGCTTCTCCAGCATCAGGAAGAACGGGTACTGCTCTTTGGCCAGTCCTAGACTCTCGCCCTGCTTGGCTGTGTTCCGCATGTCGTCGATAATGTCCTGCATTTTCTTCATCATCTCGAAAATGTCCATCTGCTTCTGTTTACGAGCATCAATGATCTTCTTCAGTCGTTCTCGAAGAGACGTATAGTAGACAGGATTCTCCTCAAGTTTAATACGGATTTCATGCTTAATTGCATGCTCCATCTCGGATGCCTTTGCCTCTCCCTGAAACTGATTCACATGACTCTCGAACTTACTAGACAGGATATCTATTGGATCATGAAGAATCTCGACATTCGAAGCTCTAAGATGATCAGCTATTAATTGCCTTACTTTCTCTCCCAAATCGCTAATATCCATACCTTCCACTTTGTATCTCGACTTAGCAGCCTGTCTTATCTTTCCTAGGAATCCTAAATCATTAACGTAAGGTTGAGCAAGGGGATTCGGCATCACCATATCCATACTCTTAGCAAATTGTTTAAACAGGTGATCAAATTCATTTCTTACGTTCTCTGGCTCCAATATTTGTATGCAACTCTCCAGATCATCGCGTCGAATATAATCAAAGAAACGCATGGCCGCACGATGTCGAGTTTGTAGTCTTGGCAGTTCGCTTTCAATCGGCATAAGGGCACCCTGAATATCGTCCTTAGAGAAAATATCGAGCGCCTTTTCCAGGAAGCTGGAAACGCCGAAGTAATCGACAATCAAGCCGTAGTCCTTGCCGTTATATGTTCGGTTTGTACGAGCAACCGCTTGCAGCAGATTATGCTCTTTGAGTGGCTTGTCCAAGTACATCACCTGCTCAATAGGTGCATCAAATCCTGTTAGCAGCTTGTCGCAAACAATTAGAAAGGCCAACTTATCTTCCTCCAGCGGCTTCTTGAACCGCTCGATTAGTACCTTCTCCTCATCCTTCGAGATGGCAAACCTCTTCTTATGATCGTCATCATCATTTGTGGACGAATAAATCACTGCCGACTCCAGATCGCTCAGTTCGTCCATCTTCTCTTTATAAGTTGCTGCTGCATCTCGTGAGACAGCCACAATCTGCGCCTTGAATCCGTTCGGTTGAATATGTTCCTCATAGTGCTTAATGAGGTCAAGTACAATCTGTTCAATACGTTTCGGGCTGGCAATAATAGCTTCTTCGTTAGCATACTTCTCCTGAATTCGTTCCCGCGTCTTGGCATCGTATTCACGGAATTTTCGGTCGAAAAGCTGATCCAGTGTTTCGCCTTCCACATGCATGTTGGTCATTCTCGCTTCGTAGAAGATCGGAACGGTTGCTCCATCGTCAACAGCCTGCTGGATAGTGTATTTGTCTATGTACGAGCCAAAGGTACGCGTCGTGCTTTTGTCTTCCTTATCGATCGGAGTTCCCGTAAAACCGAGGTAACAAGCATTTGGCATAGCAGTCCGCATGTTCATCGCCAGGCCCTTATACTGAGAACGGTGCGATTCGTCAATCATGACAATAATGTTGGAGGCAGTAGATAGCTCAGGAAAACGTCCTTCTTCCTTGTCGATCTGGAACTTCTGTACCAACGTCATGATCGTCGCCCCTGGTCCCTGCAGCAGTAGCTTCTTCAGGTTCCTGACGCCGTCGGCCTGCTGAGGATTGGCAAAACCGCACCGTCGGAACGTATTAGTGATCTGGTTGTCTAGGTCCTTGCGGTCTGTCACAATGACAATGGTTGGGTTACGCAGTTCTTCAATACGCCTTAGCTTAACAGCCAGATACAGCATGGTCAGCGATTTCCCACTTCCCTGCGTATGCCAGACTACTCCACCGCGGTCTCTCGAATCTTTTGCCGAAAGAATGCGGTTGATTGCCTTACCTACAGCACGGAACTGCTGGTAACGAGCTAGTTTCTTGATGACTCTGCCACCCTCGGGTTCGAAGACGATAAAGTTCTGGATCAGGTCGAGTAAGTTGATTTTGGACAACATACCCGCTACAAGAATATCCTGCGGTGTAGGATTGTTCCCCACTTCTGGATTTGTCAGCGGATATGGATCTTTCCATTCGCCATAGTGCTGCAGCTGTGCCATGATGGTTCCTGCTTTGGCTCTATCGTTGCTGGTTGCGATCAGTATCTGGTTGTAGTGGAAAAGATGCTCATAGTTCTTCTGGTATCGAAGCATTTGTTTGACCGCTCTACCGATCTGCTCGTCGATAGAAACCATCGGACTTTTACATTCGATAAGAACAAGTGGCAGGCCGTTGATGAAGAGGATCAGGTCAGGTCGAATCCCCTTCTCTTCTCCACCCTTTACAGAGAACTGATCGACGACCAGAAACTCATTGTTATCTGGTTTATCAAAGTCAATCAGTCTGATAGTTTGTCCCTTTTTACCTTTTCCAAGATCCTGCTGGACAGAGATGTAGTTGACGAGCATGTTATGAAACTTTTCGTTGGCTTCCATCAAGTTGACAGCATCGATGTGAGTGATAGAGCGGACGACCTTGCTCAGGTTGTTCTCAGATATCCATGGGTTCAGACGAAGCACAGCTTTTGATAAGCGTTCGGTTAGAACGATCTCAAGCCCCGACTTGCGCTCGGCATCTAGGGAAGGGCCATGCACATAAGCATAGCCCATTTCCTGAAGATGCTGGATCAGTCGGGTTTCAACCAATTGTTTTTCGTTCCACTCTTTCATAGCAACACCTCAGAATGATTGACGTTGACGCGAACTTTTCCTGTGAGCAGAGTTTGCATCAATGATTTCTTTAGATTTTGCAAGACTTGATATTTTTGTTTTTCAAGCTGTTGCTTTTCCTCAACTTTGTCTAGCACTTTGGTTATTTCTTCTTGCTCCTTGATACCTGGTAACGGAACTAACAGATTGGACAGCCTTGCTTTATCAATGTTCGGAAAAGTAGAACCTGTAGCTCGATTAAGTATCTCTGTTGATAGTCTTTTTACATGATACTTTATGAAAGTCTGAGTACATTTCGCTTCATCCGCTGTAATAGCAGCTAATCCTCTCCCTATACAATAGGCATCATTTGAAATGTTCATTCTGCCTGTCGAACTACCACGCACACAGACAAGAATGTCCTCTGCCTTACAGATTTTAGTAGGGGAGTTTGTCCATTGAACAGGCGTAGGATAAATTTCTCCAAATTCCGTAGGGCCATTAAGCAAAGGAGAACCTAGCCTTTCATTATTGTATGAGTCTCCTTTTGGAGATTGCCCCATTGTGATGCTCGAAATCTCTCCAAGTCTGCAAAGATCCCAAGAAACAGGGCTTTCCCCAATCTCCGTCTGCTTAAACTCCGTATGTCCAATTCCCTTTGTCAGAAGCTGCTGCATTAGACCCTTCTTTAATGTTTCCGTCTGTTTGATAATGGCTTCTGTTTTTTCGAGGGCTTCATCGACAGAAGAAAGAATCTCGGTGACTTTTTGTTGTTCGTAAACAGGTGGTAATAATATTTGCAATTGCTCAAGATCGCTTTTTTTCACATGAACAAGGCCAGAACCACCATGCGCCGAATTTTCAATTTTTTGTGTTAATCGTTTCAATTCATAGAAGAGATACTGTTGGTCAACCTTTTTCTTTATAATTATTTTAAATATATGCTGGTTAAGAAGCCCCTCAATTCCTCGCCAAATAACGGGGCCGAAAGATGTACCTCTATTCCCTGACCAAGAAAACAGAAGGTCACCTTGAACCACTCGATGTTTTTCATCAAAGTCACCATTGTAACAATTAAAGTCTCTGTCACCATTTAAGTTACTAATGCGAATTATCGGTAAGCCTTCTGCAGACCATTCAGTTGATTTAAAGCCCCTCCCATTCACTAGGTCCGCTAAATCCCCTAGTTTATAAGGAAGCCATGGTTGGCTTTCTTTCTCATGCACCATAACCCAACTCCTTCAGGAACCCATACATCTTCGCTTCAATCTCTGCCCGCTCCATTTCCAACTGCTGAAGAGCGGCAAGCGCTTCTTCTACCTTAATCTCTTCCTCTTCTTCTGCCGAATCAATATAACGCGCGATATTCAAGTTAAAATCGTTCTGTTTGATCTCATTCAGGCTGACCACACGGGCGTACTTCTCTGTATCTTGCCAATTATCATAAGCCGAAACAATTTTCTCAATATCCTGATCTCTCAGCATATTCTGATTTTTTCCCTCATGATAATCTTGCGCTCCGTTGATGAACAATACTTTGCCTTTCTTATGCTCTTCCTTGCTGCGGTTCAAGATGACAATGCAAGCAGGAATGCCCGTTCCATAGAAGAGATTGGATGGCAGGCCAATTACAGCTTCAATCAGTCCCTCTTCGCCGTAAAATCCTTCCAGTAGACCTTCACGAATCTTTCCTTCGGCTCCTCCGCGGAACAGGATGCCGTGCGGCATAACTATGCCCGCTTTGCCGTTATTATTGAGCGTTGAGGCCATATGCTGCACAAAACCTAGGTCTCCCTTGTCCTTCGGCGGAATGCCAAAACGGAATCGCCCATATGGATCGGCTTCCGCTTCTTCGCGTCCCCAGTTGCTCAGGGAGAATGGCGGATTAGCGATTACGCGATCATATAGAATGAGCTCACCTTCCTCAACCAACTTCGGCTCGCGAATCGTATCACCTCTTTCAATACGGTGGTCGCTCAGACCGTGCAAGAGCAGGTTCATCTTACAGATTGCCCATGTGTTCAGATTTCGTTCCTGTCCGTGCAACGTCAGGTTACGAGGATTACCGCCTTTGGATCTGATGTAATCGACGGACTGAATTAACATACCACCAGAGCCCGCTGTCGGGTCACAGATTCGCATGCCTTCTTCGGGTTTAATTAAGTTGACTATTAGTTCAACGACTTTGCTTGGCGTATAGAACTCTCCGCCCTTCTTACCCGCATCGTCGGCGAACTGCTTGATTAGATACTCATAAGCACGTCCCAACATATCAGGCTCAGCCAAGTTATCATTGCGAAGGTTCAAGGTTCCGAAATGCTGAATAAGACACAAGATCAACTTGTCTGGCAGCTTCTCTCGATCATTGAAGTCAATGCTGGCCAGTACGCCTTGAAGCTTCGAATTCTCTTCTTCCAGCCTCTCAAAAGCCACATTGATAGCAGCGCCCAAGTCGCTGGTAAGCGAAGACAGGTAAGCCCAGCGTGCACGTTCTGGTACAAAGAACTGGTGCTCGTCCCTATCCGTCCAACCATAAGACTCGCCTTCCTCTTTTTCGATCTTCTCAGCAACTTCGACGAATACGTCATTCAGACGCTTGAGGAAAAGCATCCCAAAAATATAGTTTTTATAGTCGGAGGAATCGATACTTCCTCTTAGAATATTGGCAGATTCCCATAGGTGGGACTCAAGTTGTTGCAAAGTAAGTGTACTCATGCTGGCCTCCCAAATCTTGTCTGCTTATTTTTAAGTTGATATATCTCTTAGCATTGTCAACTCAGAAAACAATACCCTTTATATCATACTACAATCCCTTAGTCCTCATATAGCCACAATTCCACATTATATATTTTTCCAGATAATAATCGTAAGTAAACTACGAAATCTATATATTAAGCTAATCTGACATCAACCATAAACTTTAACAAAAATAGAGTACCCTTTTAAGGAGTACCCATAAAATTTATATCTCTATAGCTATACTTCATTTAGTACATCGTTTCAAAACTATCTACTTTCCAGCCATACTTTGTTTTTACCAGAGTTGCACTATAAGTTACAGTATACAGATCACCTTCTATATTCTCAGTAATAGATTGAGTCACAGTAGCTGATTGCATATTGGATGAGAGCTTGAATGTCGCCTTTTTATTCGGGTTGAATGTAGGTACTAGCCAAGTGTAGTCATCGCTCCCCAAGTACTGAGGAGTTACCCGACCTTTACTATCAGTAAACAGTCCTTCTGCATTGACCCGAGCTAAGAAATTATACGTAAAAAGCGGTTCCAGCTTCTTGTTAAAGTTATCAGGGGTAGTTGGGACTGACATCGACACCTGTCTTTTACGAGCATTTTGCAAAAGGTTCAAAGCCGTTTTAGAACTGATATTATCCACTTTTTTCCGTTTAGTATCCTCGATCCCATCCTGACCATAGATGACCTTAATATATTTTTTCTTGCTCACATCCCATTTATAAACCATCTTATCGTAAATACCATCTGCTTTGGAGAGCGCGCGTGTTTCTAGAGCATCATAATACTGCAAACCATAAATTTCATCACTTCCGTCTTTATCAGAATCCTTAATGACGGCATCCTCTCTTACCAGTGCTCCTGTACTGAAAATTTTATTCAACTTCCCAGATTGAAGTACCGTGACATCAACGGACACTCCACCGTTCCCATCACCATAAACAATAGCTAACGCGTTTTTATAGGTTTTATTTTTAATTTTCTTAATCCCAACAACATTCTGTCCTTCTACACTCTTAGATGTTACTTTCTTTCCGTCTTTAGTGTAGATACCTATGTAACCAATAATCCAGTTCCCTTGATCTTTGCTTGTAGCTGTAATCACAATCTCATCAGAATTATCATTATTGATATCATAGAAAATTGGGCTTGAGACAGTCTTGATATCTAATTGAAAATCTTTCGCGAAATTTGCCTGAGCAGTATACGCTGATTGTATCTGAACAGGACTTGCAGAATAAACCGAGGAAAGTGAGGATACTCCCATTACCAACATAGAAGTAATCAACAATGCAGCAGTAATTTTTCTTATCATTTTTACATCTCCTTTTAGGTGCAGACCTATATAATATATAGATTTTCAATTCATTACACATTGCGTTCGCTAATTTGTTTTCAAAGCTTGTTAGAACAGCGTTTCGAGGTTGATATCATATATTGGGGATTTCTACGATACAAGTGACTAATATAGGGGGGCCAATTGCATAATATGATCGTATACATGATAAATTCTCTATTACCAGGCTGAAAATCAACATTTTTCCAACCCTAGTTACTTATCATTATAAATTAGTGATTCATTTAGAATCGGCCACCCCCTCCTGCCATTGTCACCTATAACAATAGAAGTAAGCTGAATATACCAGCAGCAATGACAATCAATAATATGAAAATAATTAGACACCCATACTTAAACGCTTCCTTCTTTGTGCTCGGAGAGAAAAATAACCCTATTATAAAAATTAGACCAATCAATAATGCAATTATCATAGTAAAGTCCCCCTACAGCATATATTCCAATACTTCCTCCTCTCCTCTTACTCAAGCATTCTAATTTGTTATTTTCTAATCAATCTAAAGGTTAATCCCTTTCATATATCTTATTTATATCACTTATAGTCCTTAAAAGGTATATTAAAATGTTTTGTTGTTCTTATAATCCCTAGAACCATTCTTATCTTTTCGTTAACGTGGCTCTAGAGGTGATAATATGTCTGATTGGCTCGTTGTAATCGGAGCCCGAATAAGAGCATCACGTATAAGTAAAGGGTTAAGCCAAGAACGTCTAGCAGAGTTATCCGAGCTTAACGCTTCTTATATTGGTAAGATTGAACGAGGAGAGAAGAACATTACCGTTCGAAGCCTAGAGAAAGTCACCACAGCATTGGACATGCCTATATCAGAATTATTTGAACACATTAAACCAATAGGTCATGAAAATATACCTGCTCCATACACATTAGCCAAGATCATAACACTGCTTCAAAATAGAACTGAAACAGATCAACAAAAGGCGCTCGAACTTCTTCAACTTGTCCTCAGTTGGAATGACTAGTTTTAATAAAGCAGTTTCTCTCAGCATGGGGAAACTGCTTTTGACATAAAAGGAGGTGAGAAAAACATGCTTCTTAAAATTACTAAGATAGAGATTCAAAAACAAAAAGTTCAAATAACAATGAAGGAGTATATTACATGGACAACCAAAAGGAGATTTTGTTCGTAAAAAAGCACATTAGTAATGATAATCTTCAATGGAATATAACTCTGTACAGACAGCCTATAAACTATTATGTACCTCCTTTCTCTAGTAAAAAATACGGGGTGCTTCATGGGTTCACACTCATTGAAACTTATGGGCTAATGATTAGACAAACAGGATATGGAAGTGAACTAGAGTTCCATGAATGGGACCTAGGCCCATTATCTTGCCAACAGTACGAAGTTAACTATCTAAGTAATCTTCTATGTCGTTCCCCTATACTGGATCGAAATCTGATTTACCGCACTGTGAAAGAGGAGACTTTGACTTGGTGCAACAATCATTGGAAAAGCCCCTTTGGGAAAGTTGCTGAGAAGACACTTCTTCGAAAGACACAAATAGAACTCGAGGGGCCGCCACCCCTACCAGTGAAAAATTCAGAGAAATATGTTTCACGGGCAACGAGGTTAACAACTGCCTACGGAGCTTTAAGAGGACTGAAAATTCCAGATAAATTAAATCCAAAAAATAAAGGCCATTCTTCTAATAACTAGAGGAATGGCCTTTTTGCTATACAGAGAAAATAGGATGAGTGAGAGTAGTCCATGAAAGGAGCGTGAATCTATTGAATGATAAGAAGGGTTTACCTGAGAATCTAACAACTACACTGCGACAACTTGTAATGAACGGACACATCCAGATGGCTGGGACAGTTCTCTACGTATACTTCAAACGATCTTGGAAACTCGATGATCAGCTTTCTGCTTATTATGTCTCCCGATACTTTACTAAATACTTCCCCTCTCAAGTAGCTAAGCATCATCGTCAGTCTGAAAAGCAGATATAAAAAGAATCGCTTCGCACAGCGATCATAAAGGTTGATACTAATACGCTATTTCGATTTCCTAAAACATACAAGAAAGGCACTATACCTGATTCTTGAACGGAGGATTAATAAATCAATGGAACACAATGCACACCTGTACAGAACATTTATCGCTAGAACTTTGCGTGAGAATATAGAAAGTTATACCGTAAATCAGTTCATTGAAAGATTCTCAACACCACATGATCTGCTTGATACTACTCAGGAAGAATTGATGGAAATACACGGTATAGGCAAAGTCAAAGCAAGTCAGATTATATCTGCAATTGAGATAGTCAAAATGCTTAACACTCCTAGACAGGCAAAGACTATAATTCGCTCTCCTAAAAACGCATATGAAGTATTGCACAACGATCTTGCTCTAAAGAATAGGGAATTTTTCGTTTGCTTGTTTCTTAACACTAAGAACTACTTGATTGCCAAAGAAATCATATCCATAGGCAGTCTTAACGCAGCCATAGTTCACCCTAGAGAATTGTTTCGCTCAGCTATAAAAAGGGCAAGCGCATCTGTTATTTGTGCTCACAATCATCCTAGTGGCGATCCTACACCATCCAATGAAGACATTGTTCTTACCAAACGGCTGGTTGAAGTCGGAAATCTCATCGGTATACCCTTGCTCGACCATATGATTATAGGTGATGGTAGCTATGTATCATTAAAAGAGAGGGGCTACATGTAACTCATTTCCCAAGGTTTGCACAAATACAAAGAAGACTAGCTGCCAAATAGCTAATCCTCAGTATAATGCTTAAAACCCAAAAACCCTCTCATTCTAGTAACCCAAGCTTAACTTAGGATATCTCTAGATAGCTTATGGTTACCCAAGGTATCTCTTACTCTCTAGGGTGAACTCCTCTTGGCTACAGGTAGGTCTCTCTATCGTACTACGTTATCTTCATAGGATAGGTGGTTATTCTTACTACAGTTGTTCGCGCGGGGCGGGCCGTGTCTGGTGGCTCAACTATCTCTTGTAACCGTCTGACTATGGAGCACATGGTTTCTTTCTTGTGCTCTCTTGAACTCCTCATACATTGGGATAATCCCGAGTTGCTTCACCGTACCTTTCGTAACTGGTCCTTTACTCGAAATTCTCTTCTGTATCCCTTTACGGATGATTGCCATGACTTGTCTTTCTAATTGTCTTATTTCAGCTGTTCCGTTGCCTAAGCTGTAGTAATTGAGCCAGCCGCGGATAACCCCATTACATTCCTTTATTAGGCTCTCGGGGCTTTCTCCCATCCTTATCGGCGCGCTAACCAACTCCTCAATACTGTTGATAAGCTTCTGCTTGGCCTTACTGGATGGCTTTATTCCACCTCTATAAATGTGGTAACCCAAGAATGCGACTCCCTCTGTGACTTTCAGGACATTCTTACCTACCTCATCTTTGTTCTTAGATTCCAATCCTAGGTTCAGCTCAATGTAGGCCCTACACTTATTTGCCGCAATTTCGGCCTCCTGCTCGCTTTTAAACATAAGCAGGTAATCGTCCGCGTACCTTATCAACTTCCACCCTTGAGTTTCCGCGTACTCGTCTAACTCATGTAGGTATGCATTTGCTAGTATTGGTCCTATCACACTCCCTTGAGGTACCCCTTTACCTCTAAGCTCTTCCCCTCCACATCCTGCTATCATGCGGTTTACCAATTCATTTATGTTTGCATCCTCAATTATATTAGCGAAGGTTCTTCTTAACTTGCTGTGCGGTATGGTGTCAAAGCATCGACTAATGTCTCCTTTGACCACATACTGATACCCTGAATCAGCTAATTCTTTTACCCTCATTAAAGCCGTGTGCGCACTACGACTCGGGCGGAAACCATAACTGCATTCTAGGAATATCGTTTCAAAGAATGGTTCAATAACATTAAGTATTGCTTGCTGAGTAATACGATCCATTACCGTGGGGATATATATCAATCTTTTGCTTGTTAGGTCCTTAGGTATCTCCACTGTCCTAAGGGAGCTCGGGACATATTCCATTTTAATCAGCTGGTTTTGTATGCTCTTTAGGTGAATCTGCTCGTTTACTTTATATTGTTTAATGTTCATTCCATCAGTGCCGTATGATCCCTTATTAGCAATCACCTTCTTAGAAGCAGCTTGCAGGTTATCCCATGAAGTAACTTGATCATACAAGTTCTTCTCGGAAGATTTGCGAGTCGGGGTGATTTGGCCACCCAGCCGCTTACCCTTTATTCGATTTCTTGCCATTCTATCCTCTCCTCTGTTACAAGGGGGTAGCAAGTAAATCGTTCTCTTATTCTGCTTCGAGCTCTGATTCTCGCGTTCCCTCCTTTGAATAAGTCCAAATTGTTGGTCCTCCCCCAGAAAGGCCGCCTCCTCCTTGTACTCATTAAGAAGAAGGTTACACTTTGAGTACCTCTGGGCTATGAATATAAGATAAACTATATCAACAAAAAAATCAACAACTAATTTCTTTAGTATACTTTAATCAGAAACTAAACCTTGCATTCATCAATCATATAGCTTACCTTATAACTATACTGAAAGGAGATGTGCCTGTAATGAGTTTGCCTCGGTGGATCGAGAAAGAAGAATTGATTCAATTTATCAACACAAATAGCACACCTGGAAAACGGGAGGCATGGATCAGAAATGAATTTAATACGATCTATCCTGGAGAGTACACCCCTCCCAAAGTGGCTGATCAGTGCAAAGTAATTACAGCCCAAGGGCTTCGGAAGCTTGAGAATGAAGAGGGATTAAAACCTAGGCATTCCACACTCAAAGCACTCTCAGAGTTCTACAATGTCCCGTTGGAGGTTTTTACCGAACAATCGCCTGAGCGTTTTTATCTCGGAAAACCAAAATCCAAGATGAAACCCTCAGATGTACGTGGGCCATTTTATAAACTCACTTTGACTGCCACACTTGAAAAGCCTAACGGAGAAATAGATACACAGCCTCTTATTTCCGATCTTTCTTTAAGACACATGGATTTTGAACAACTATGTGATATGGTCAAAATGCTTGAGAGCTGGATACAAAATGGACTGGTTAAGCAGAAACAACTGGATGATGCCTATGACAAGTTAATGATAAATCACAAGAATGATTGACCTTACAAAGGGTATAAGGCTATCTTCAGCACAAGTGGAGGAAACCGTGGCTTCTGTTACGCCTGTTTTCATTTCAGAGATAGATAGCAAAGTCGAATTTGCTACTCGCTTTCCAAATATGATGGTTACTCTGTGGTCTCTGATTGTGCTCATCCAAAATTATCCTTCACAGAATCAGTTCTTGGATTACTACTTAGAAGTTCACAAAGATGAAATCCGAAATTTCTCTCCAAATGCTGTTAGAGCAAGAGTGTTACGTACCTATCCTTCTATAACTAGAGAGGTCCACTTCTATAGTCTGGTAAATGAATCAGGTCTGTTTAACCAAGTAGATTATTCAATTCATGATGACGTTACCCAAGGCATTGATCTTAAAGTTTACCTAGGAGGAAAGTGCTACAATGTATCTTGTTTTGTACTCACCAAAAGATCCCTCCACTTTCGTGAGACTAAAAAAAACACTCGTCACATAGATATATCCAACTCTATAGAACTACCAATTGATCTATCCTCGGGTAAACATAATAATGGTTGGGTATTTTTTGACATCTATCACGTAAACCAACTTTTCGGAGAAGTTCTTGATCTTGCTTGGCTCAAGTACAACCAACATCCATTAGATTTGATCTGTTAGCTATTAAGTCCTATTAGTGTGTCGCCCCCTTCCGTCCCCCTGAGGGGGATACACAAAGGGTTCTACCCTTTGCAATCCCTGCACTCGGCGTTAGCCGCTCCTTGGCATTTAGCCAAGGGCATATAACAGCGTTGGCTTAGTAAAGACGTCAATCAAGGCTATAATGAATTCGCTATCGCTCAGCCTTGACTGCCTTACTATCAACTTAACGATCTCATATACCTGAATCCAATAGGATTCGGGCTTTTTTCTTTTTTACAGTGAATATTGAGTGGTGAGAAGCACTCAAAAAAGAAAGGTGGATAGACTGTATTTACTTAATAGTGACTAGCACAAAGGAAAAGGAGTGAAGGAAAATGGATGTAGTAACTTATCTTCGTGTATCATCTGAACAACAAGCTGAACGCGAATTATCCATTCCTGCTCAACGAGAAGCACTGCAACGATATGCGGATGAGCTTGGATGGTCTATCGTGAATGAATATATAGATGAAGCAAAATCTGCAAAGACAGATGGAAGACCAGATTTTCAACGGATGATTGCGGATGCTCAGAAAACAGATAAACACTTTGATGCAATTGTCGTCCACAAGTTTGATCGGTTCAGTCGCAATCGTGCAGATCATGCCATCTACAAAGCATTGCTGAAAAAGCACGGTGTTACCGTAGTATCTGCATCCGAGCCTATTGATGCGGATACTCCACATGGTTTTCTGCTGGAGTCGATGCTGGAAGTCATCAGTGAGTTTTACAACGTTAACCTGCGTCACGAGACATTGAAGGGGATGCGGGAAAATGCATCTCAAGGATTTCATTGTGGTGGCAGAGTACCATTCGGTTATCGACGTGTTCAGACAGGCAGAAAAGTCACGTATGAGCTTGGCACGGATAAAGAGGCCAAAGTAGTCCAGCAAATGTTCCAGATGGCGGCAGAAGGTCATGGAGGCAAGCGAATTGCCCGTGAATTGAATAATCAAAACATCATTGAGGGGAGAAGGTGGGCTCCATCCACAGTGCTTGCCATCCTCGACAATCCAGTGTATCTCGGCAAGCGTGTATGGAATAAGAAGTCAGATGCACATGGGAAACAGAATGATATTTCAGAGTGGATCGTCACAGAGAACGCACATCCAGCCATTGTTAATCAAGAGACTTGGGATGCCGCTCATGCATCGTTGATGGCAAGGAAAGTCACTAAAACAAAATAGTATGCAGTTTCATCACAGGTACTCCATAACGGTGTACCTGTTTTTTTATGCCTAAAAACAAGAAAAAGGAGATGTTTTCAAATGAAAGTATCTATTTATGTCCGTGTGTCTTCAGATCGCCAAGTAGAGAAAGAGTTGTCCGTTCCAGCGCAGGTTAAAGCCATTCAGCAATATTGTCTGGAGAAAGGTTGGATCATCGTCAATGAGTTCATTGAGAAAGGAAAATCAGCAAAGACGGATGATCGTCCAGAGTTCCAGAAGATGATTGCATTAGCTAAACGTCCAAATCGACCGTTCGACGCGGTTGTTGTTCACAAGTTTGATCGGTTTTCTCGCAAACGAGATGACCACGTTATCTACAAAGCATTACTGAATCAATCTGGTGTGAAGGTCATATCAGTCACAGAGCAGACAGAGGCAGAGACGCCGCAGGACATGTTGCTGGAAGGGATGCTGGAGGTCATTTCAGAGTTCTTCAATGCGAACTTAGCTACTGAGGTAAGAAAGGGTATGACGCAGAATGCGAAGCTAGGATACAACAATGGTGGCACGCCACCATATGGGTATCGTACAGAACATATTGCTCTTGGAAATAGTAAAACCAAAGCAGTATGGGTACTCGGCCCACGTGAAGAGATAGATGTCGTAAAATGGATCTTCAACCAGTATGCTCATGAAGGAATGGGTTATACAAAGATAGCCTCTGAACTTAACCGCCGACAAATCCCCTCCCAGAAAGGCGGCACATGGGCATCCAGCACAATCAGAGCCATCATTTTTAACGAGGCTTATGTTGGTCGGCGTTGCTGGAATAAGCAAGATTATCAAACCAAAGGTAAAAAATGGCGTGACCGTTCAGAGTGGATCATTACTGAAAATGCCCACCCTTCAATTATATCGGAGGATATATTTAACAAATGCCAAGAGAACGCAAAGAAAAGAAATACTGGCGGTGGAGAAACACATAAGCCTTTCGAGAGCAAACTAGCCTCCCCTTTCTGGTTACGAGGGGTTATGGTATGCGAAAAGTGCGGTTCACGAATGGTAGGTAACTCCACATCAAGTAAAATGAAAGGTGGAAAAAAACAATACTATGTATGCGGCGGTTACCTTAGAAAAGGTAAGGACTTCTGTCCATATGCTGGATGGAATAAGGAACGGATAGAAGAGATTGTCTCTAATCGTTTACGCATCCATATAATGAGTCTGCTCATGGGGAATAATCTAGTCGAAGAAATGCGACAATTCTACACCGAGAGTAATCAGCAACATACTACTCAGAAAACAATTATGGAAAACGAACTCGAATTTCTGAAAAAACGAATAGAGTTAATCGAAGATGACATCTCAATAGGAAAGGCAAAGCCTTATCATCAGGAAATGCTTGCAGAGATGCAAAACGAGTTGAGGGAGAAGTCAGAGTCTTACCTACGGCTAACATCTAACTGGTCCGAATTCCATGTGCCTGAGGAGTACGTTGCAGGTATCCGATATGATATTCAATCCTTCATTAGTCTACTAGATCAAGAAGTGCCCAATCCACAGTTATTGCATGCTTTAGCTAGCAAGTATATCTCGAAGCTTTACATCAACAGAGACACTAAAAAGATCTATCTGAGTCTACAACTGACTATGAATGATAAGGTTATGTATGAGAAAACAATGGTGAGCGAATGGAAATAAGTTCTGATTCGTTGTGCCACCACACCTTAAATCAAACAAAATAATTCTGATGCCCTACAGTTGCTGGTAAACCCCCAGTAATTGTAGGGTTTCACAAACCACCACGTATAAGAACAAAGAAAAAAAGCACCCATCAAGGTGCTTCTTCTGATACTACTAATGGAGGCGAGGGGAGTCGAACCCCTGTCCGAAGATAACGACACATAAGCTTCTACGGGTGTAGTCACAGTTTTGATGTCACCCGAGTATCGCCCCGTAACCGGCTATACGTTGGGTCAGCCTGATTGTCTTCTTCAGCACACCCCAGGCGGAGATGTGACAGCGTATCCCACTACTAGTTAGCCCCTATCCCTGTCACATGGGCGATGCAGGGTAGAAGCACGCACACAGTTTCTTAGGCTGCGAAAGCGTAGTTTGTTTGTTGTTTGCCGTTTAATAGGCTTTAGCGTTGATAAAGCGGACGCGTCCCCACTACCCGCTACCCATGCTCGAACTATCCCCGTCGAATCCATAAACGCCCCCTCAATGAAGAAGGGCTCCAGGATTAATCCGTGAATACGGAGCAAAGGTGCTGCACATCTTTTTCCTCCAGGGTAAAAAGATGTTTCTTTCAAACTCGGCATTCCTGTCTGCTACATGAGTAATCATAACACAGGACACATCACCGAAATAGTGCAGATTGCTGGAAGACATTCCAGCAGGCTGAGCATGTGTACAAGGTTATCCAATACAACAGGCTCAATCGTCTACATATTATACCGCGTCGCCAATCGGAAGTAAAGTTTACCCAGATCGGCTCACGAAAAACGACACCTAAATATCTTACCCACGTTTCAGGCAAACTACGCAAAAGCTAAAAATTTAGATTCATCAACGCGCCAAGCTCCATGCTCCTACCGACTTCCCTTCAATACATATCAAAGGAAATCAGCACACAATACACTTCAGCAACTCACACCAAATCACCTTCCCCAAATAAAAATAAAAAAAGCCCCAAGCTTGCCCATTGCAGGACAAACCTTGAGACTCCTTAACTCATACATCAATCTTCCTAGCTTCATCACAAAAACTATCTTATACACTTAAAAGTAAGCATTTACGCCCAGCGCTCCACTTAACGCGCAACCTTCTGCTTCTCGCGCAGTACCCGTTGGATATCACGTTGTGCATCCCGCTTAGCCGCAGTCTCCCGTTTATCATACTGTTTCTTACCTTTACCCAGTCCGAGCAAAAGCTTTGCATAACCATTGCGGATATAGATTTTCAGCGGAACAATGCTGTACCCATCCTGTTTCGACAGCCCGAGCAGCTTGTGAATCTGTACTTTATGCATCAACAACTTGCGCGTACGTGTCGGATCGAGCGGATTATTTCGGTTTCCTTGTTCAAAAGGACTAATATGCATATTGTGAATATGAATCTCACCGTTCCGAATCGTGGCAAATGCATCACCAATATTCGCACGGCCGTTACGAAGAGATTTGATCTCCGTTCCGGTAAGCACCATGCCCGCTTCATACGTATCTTCAATGAAGTAGTCATGGGAAGCCTTTTTATTCTGTGCGAGCACTTTACTCTGTCCATCATTCTTGCCCATGTCCTCACTCCTTCTCCGTAAAATAAGCCGGTACCATGCTCTATAGCAGCGCACCATTGTTGCACCAAGGAACCACGTGCCAGACCTTAATTGTAGCAAGTAAGGCTGTTAAAATCAAGAAAGAGGCGACCTCTGCCGCCCCTCCTCATTACACCACTTCCAGACAGTGCGAAACAACACACCGCAGAAAGTGGCTATTTCTCCAACGCTTAACCTAGAGGAACGAATGGTAATCCATCTCTTCAGGTAACGTTAGCTTTATTTTTTCTTTTTCCTCACAAAAGCTGCCGTGCCGTTACCCGCTGCACCTTTGCTCTTTTTCCGCTTGCGTCGTGGTGCTCCGCCTTCCTGAGCACCACCAGGAGTTGCATTCTCTCCAATAAATACGCCGCTTGGCGAAGTGTTTTTGCGTCCACTTCCGCCTTTTCCACCTTTACCGCCGCCGCCCTTGCCGGACTTAAAGCTTCCTTCACCGCGACCGCTGCCGCTGTTCAGGCCACTTCCTTGTCCACCGGTTGAACTACTTTCCGATCCACCCGATGTAGAGCTATATCCGCCTTTACCTGAGCCAAAACCAAAGCTCACTGCGCCTTTGCCCCGGCCAGTTGATCCGCCAGCATCACCAGCACGACGCTCACCTTTCGGTTTCCCGCCGCCTTTACCTGCGTAGCCACCGGATGAGCCTGCGCCCGTACCTGCACTCGCTGCTCCGCTGCGACCGCCACGTCCACCTTTGCTGCCCTCTTCCGTTGATCGGCCACCACGGTTGCCTCCGGCACTGGCTGAGCCACCTTTGCCGCCACGCGAACCACTGAATCCACCTGGTCCACCCTTGGCACCTCCGCGTCCGCCGCCGCTACTAGGACGTCCACCCTTACCGCCACGTCCACCACCGAAGCCGCCAGGACGTTCGCCGCGAGGTTTCATATCCACCATTTCAAAATCAATCGTATACTCTTCCATGCTTACACGTGCCACACGGATCTTCACTTCATCACCGATGCGGAAGACTTTCGAGGTACGTTCACCAATCAGAGCCATATGCTGATCGTCAAAATGGTAATAGTCGTCCGTGAGCGCGCTCAGACGAATCAGACCTTCAACCGTGTTCTCCAGTTCAATGAACATACCGAAGCTGGTCACACTGCTGATCATGCCTTCGAACTCTTCGCCTACTTTGTCGAGCATGTACTCGGCTTTTTTCATTTTCTCCGTATCCCGCTCAGCTTCTACCGCCACACGTTCACGTTCAGAAGACTGCTGCGCAATATCGGACATACGTGCTGCCAAATACTCCTGACGGTTCTCCGGCAATGCACCATTATTTTCAATGACTTCGCGAATCACCCGGTGAATGACAAGATCGGGATAACGACGAATTGGAGACGTAAAGTGACTATAGAATTCTGCCGCGAGGCCAAAGTGACCCGACATTTCAGAATCATACTTCGCCTGTTTCATGGAACGGAGCATCATCGTACTAATCACAGTTTGTTCTTTCGTTTCTTTAATATCCTCAAGCAACGATTGAAGCGCCCGTGGATGAATCGCATTGCCACGTCCTTTGACCTGGTGTCCAAAATTCGCCGCAAAGGCGAGGAAATTTTGCAGTTTTTCCTGATCCGGGTCTTCGTGCACACGATAAATGAAAGGAACCTTCAACCAGTGGAAATGCTCTGCCACTGTTTCGTTCGCTGCCAACATGAATTCCTCAATGATTTGCTCGGCAATCGAACGCTCCCGTTTCACGATATCTACCGGTTTGCATTCTGCGTCCACAATGATTTTGGATTCTTCAAAATCAAAGTCAACCGCACCACGGCGCATACGCATAGCACGCAGCTTTAAGGCAATCTCTTTCATCAGATGGAAATCATCTACCAGATCCTTATAACGCTCGAGCAATTCCGGCTCTTCACCTTCAAGGATTTTACGGACGTTGGAATACGTCATCCGCTCTTTGGTTTTGATTACACTTGTGAAAATGTCATGTTTTACAACCTTCATCTGGTCGTTAAACTCCATCTCACAAGACAGTGTCAAGCGGTCTACCTGCGGGTTCAAACTACAGATCCCGTTGGACAGACGCTGTGGCAACATCGGAATAACCCGGTCCACCAGATACACACTGCATCCACGGTTGTAGGCTTCCTGATCAAGCTTGGAATTCTCCTGCACATAATAGCCAACGTCGGCAATATGAACACCCAAACGATAGTTCCCGTTAGGCAGTTTCTCTACGTTAACAGCATCATCCAGATCCTTGGCATCTTCGCCATCAATCGTGACAATGTTAAGTCCGCGCAGATCACGGCGACCCTGTTGTACAATCTCTTCATCCGTGATGGAGTCGGGTGCTTTCTCAGCCTCTTCTACCACTTCATCGGGGAAAGCTTCAGGCAACTGATGCTTGCGAATGACAGACAAAATATCAATACCCGGCTCATCCTTATGACCGAGAATCTCGATCACTTCACCCTCGGCCGCCGCACGACCCTCCGGATAGCTGACGATTTTTGCGACAACCTTCTGTCCATCAACCGCCCCAGCAAAATTGGTACGCGGGATGAAAATATCGCGATTAATCCGTTTATCATCCGGAATGACAAATCCGTACACCTCATGACTCTGGAACACACCAACGACTTGTGTCACAGCACGAGTAACAATACGGACAATCTCACCCTCCAGGCGACCGCCTGAAGGTCCTTGAGATGTGACTTTAACCAATACCGTGTCACCATTCATCGCACTCTTCATGTCATTGGCGTGAATGTACACATCCGGGTGCTCCCGATCCTCAGGAATAAGGAAAGCAAAACCTTTGGCGTGAGCCTGTAAACGTCCGCGTACCAGATCCATGCGCTCTGGCATGCCATAGCGATTGTTGCGAGTCAGCAAAACTTTACCGGATTCCTCCAGCGTATTCAGCATAATCAAAAAGGCTTTGAAATCAGCTGCATCTTCAATAGCGAAGTGCTGTTCCAACTCCTGATAAGTCATAGGTTTATAAGCGGTTTCCCGCATGAAGTCGAGCAATTGTTGTTCTGTTATCATTAATATATTCACCTCGGGAAACATAAAAGTGTAAGCAAGTCTTATCTCTTTATGTATCGGAATTCTTACCATTTTCATGCAATACAATATCACTACTGTGAAGAGAAGTAGTGGTACAACCATACTATCTCATACCCTAGTATACACGAATTCAATCCGGCCCATCCGTACCTCGCAAAAAAACCACAGTGGCCACGCGCTCCTCAAAAATCACGCTTTCACGTATCTCTACAGACATTTTATGCGATACACGTGCTGTGCGCATCTGGAAAAGGACTACATCCGAAAAATTTCTGTACACATGACATTCATTATAGGGAGTGAGTTCGCGTAACGAATAAGCGAGGGACATACCATACATGTTAGGGGTGTGTTGCATGTTAAGGAAGGCAAACCAAACAGAAGTGAGAAGAAGACCAAAAATCATGGAGTCTATAGATTAAATTGTTGGAAAAGTTTGGACGCGTAAGAATTTATTAAAAAACCCCCGTTTCTTCACGAAACGAAGGTTCATCAATTAAGCCATTAGCTTAAGCTATTCATTGAACAGCAGTTCCAATTCTTACTTGGAAACCACCGTAACAACAATAGACAAAATCATAAATCCTGCACCCAGTACCACCGTTGCACGTTGCAGGAAGAGATCCAATCCGCGCGCTTTCGTTTTACCGAAAAGATGTTCCGCACCACCGGAGATGGCACCCGCCAAACCAGCGCTTTTCCCGTGCTGCAGCAATACTACAGTGATTAGACCGATCGAGAAAACAACGAGCAGCAATTTCAAAGCAATATCCATTCTTTCCACCTCCTACCCATGTGGGCATACATCTCACCATAAAAACAGTTACTTTAATTGTAACATAGCTATGGTTGTACTACAAGTAGTACAGTTTATACAATGCCCTAAATTTCACCATCTGCGTGATCCTTACGTTATACCATTACTTCGTTGCAAAAAAAGACAAGCCGGTTACCCGGCTTGCCCGTAAAAGCTGGATATCCAGCTTATTTTTTAAGGTTGTAGAATCCTTTAAGACCATTGTATTGAGCCAGTTCACCCAGTTGATCCTCAATGCGGAGCAATTGGTTGTACTTCGCGATACGGTCTGTACGGGAAGGAGCACCCGTTTTGATTTGACCAGCGTTAGTTGCAACAGCGATATCAGCGATTGTGCTGTCTTCGGACTCACCGGAACGATGGGAGATTACAGCTGTGTATCCTGCGCGTTTAGCCATTTCGATTGCATCAAATGTTTCAGTCAATGTACCGATTTGGTTAACTTTGATCAGGATGGAGTTACCGATACCTTCGTCGATACCTCTGCCCAGACGCTCAGTGTTTGTTACGAACAGGTCATCACCAACGAGTTGTACTTTGTCTCCCAATTTCTCAGTGAGCAATTTCCAACCATCCCAGTCATCTTCGGACATACCGTCTTCGATTGTGATGATTGGGTATTTCTCAACCCATGAAGCCAGAAGGTCAACATACTCAGCGGAAGTGTAAGATTTACCTTCACCAGCAAGTGTGTACTTACCATCTTTGTAGAACTCAGTGGAAGCAACGTCCATACCCAGGAATACGTCAACGCCTGGTTTGTAACCAGCTTTTTCAATTGCTTCGATGATTGTAGTGATTGCTTCTTCGTTCGAACCAAGGTTCGGTGCGAAACCACCTTCGTCACCTACAGCTGTGTTCAAGCCTTTGGAGCTCAATACGGATTTCAAGTTGTGGAAGATCTCTGCACCTACGCGAAGAGCTTCTTTGAAGCTTGGTGCTCCAACTGGAAGAACCATGAACTCTTGAACGTCGATGTTGTTGTCCGCATGCTCACCACCGTTGATGATGTTCATCATTGGTACTGGCAATGCTTTAGCGTTGAATCCGCCCAGGTAAACGTACAATGGCAGGTCCAGAGCGTCAGCAGCTGCGCGAGCTACTGCCATGGATACAGCCAGGATTGCGTTAGCACCCAGTTTACCTTTGTTTGGCGTACCATCCAAAGTGATCATCAATTTGTCGATACCCAGTTGATCCAATGCATCCATACCGATAACTTCTGGAGCGATTGTTTCGTTTACGTTTTTAACAGCTTGCAGAACGCCTTTACCGAGGTAACGGGATTTGTCGCCATCGCGAAGCTCAACGGCTTCGTGGGCACCAGTGGATGCACCAGATGGAACGATTGCGCGTCCGATTGCGCCGGACTCCAGGTATACTTCAACTTCTACTGTAGGGTTACCGCGGGAGTCGAGGACTTCGCGAGCGTACACGTCAGAAATAATAGTCATTTGTGATAATCTCCTTTAAATTTAAATTTATTATAAATTAGGACCACTTGTGTTTTCCCTTTTCCACTACGTTAGCAGAATTGTCCTCTGATCGCTGTTATCCCCTGATTCCTTTTTAACTTATTTTCATAAGTTGGAATCATGTGATAAAGGCGAACGCTAACGCTTCTTCAGACAATTTCTGCTTCCTTCGTTCAGGGGTAAACTCCAAACTTCCCAATTTCATATATGTTGTTGCGTAACTTATTTACGGGTAGCGATGACGGATGTACCTGTCATTTCTTCCGGTTTAGGCAATTGCATCAGGTCAAGGATCGTTGGCGCGATATCTGCCAGGATTCCCCCTTCACGCAGAGTTACATTGGCATCCGTAACGATGAATGGAACGGGGTTCGTTGTATGAGCTGTGAACGGACGTCCTTTCTCATCGAACACCATATCCGCGTTACCATGATCGGCAGTGATCAGTACAACGCCGCCTTTGGCAAGTACTGCATCCACAACACGGCCCATGCACTCATCTGTTACTTCAACCGCTTTGATGGTAGGCTCCAGCATGCCGGAGTGTCCAACCATGTCAGGGTTAGCAAAGTTCAGAATGATGGCGTCATGTTTGTCTGCTTCGATCTCGCGAACACATGCATCAGCTACTTCATACGCACTCATCTCCGGTTGCAGGTCATACGTTGCAACTTTTGGTGAGTTGATCAGTACGCGAGTTTCGCCCGGAAGCTCCACATCACGACCACCGCTGAAGAAGAAGGTAACGTGCGGGTATTTCTCAGTTTCTGCAATACGCAGTTGTTTTTTATTGTTCTGTACCAGAACTTCACCCAGGGTGTTGTCGAGGTTCTTCGGCGAATAAGCCACATAACCTTCAACCGTCTCGCTGAACAAAGTCAAGCATACAAAGTGCAAGCCCACAGGGAACTTCGGTCCACGATCGAAACCGCGGAAATCCTGGTTTGTGAATACTTGCGACAACTGGATCGCACGGTCAGGACGGAAGTTGAGGAAGATAACGGAATCGCCGCTCTCAACCAAACCTACCGGCTCACCATCCGCTTTGACGATAACCGTTGGTTCAACGAATTCATCAAATACGGACTTCTCATACGATTCTTCAACCGCTTTGAGTGGGTCAGTGTATTTTGGTCCATCTCCATAAACGATGGCACGGTATGATTTCTCAACCCGTTCCCAACGTTTGTCACGGTCCATCGCGTAATAGCGCCCTTGAACCGTTGCAATTTTACCTACACCGACTTCTTCAATCTTGGCGATCAGCTTCTGCATGAAGTCTTTACCACTGTCTGGCATAACATCACGGCCATCCATGAAAGCATGAATATATACATCATTCATTCCTTCTTTTTTGGCCAGATCCAGCATAGCAAACAGGTGGTCGATGTGACTATGTACGCCGCCATCAGACAACAAGCCGTAGAGATGAAGCTTTTTGCCGCTTTGTTTCGCTTCGCGAACCGCTTTGACAAGTGTTTCATTGTCGTAGAACTCGCCGTCACGAATGGATTTGGAGATACGGGTCAAATCCTGGTATACGATCCGGCCGGCACCAATGTTCAGGTGACCTACCTCGGAATTTCCCATTTGCCCTTCTGGCAAACCTACAGCTTCACCGCAAGCAGTGAGTGTTGTATGTGGGAATTGGCTCATGAAACGGTCGTAGTTCGGTTTCTTGGCTTGCGCTACCGCGTTGCCTTCCACCGTGTTACGTAGACCAAAGCCATCCATGATGATCAGTGCTACAGGTTTTGGAGCTGTCATCTTACTTCGCCCCCTCAACAAGCGCGATGAACGAAGCCGGCTGCAAGCTGGCACCGCCAACAAGTGCGCCGTCGATGTCGCTTTGTCCGAGGTATTCTGTTACGTTCTCCGGTTTAACACTGCCGCCGTATTGAATACGAACTGCATTCGCAACCGTCTCGTTGTACAGATCCTTCACCAGCGTACGGATGTAAGCAATAACTTCATTCGCATCTTGGGAAGTGGAGGATTTGCCTGTACCAATCGCCCAGATTGGCTCATAAGCGATAACAACTTGTGCCGCTTGCTCTGCAGACAGACCTGCAAAAGCAGCTACTGTTTGCACTTTGCATACGTCTTTTGTTTGGTTCGCTTCACGCTCGTCAAGCGTCTCACCAAGGCAGAAGATTGGAGTCAATCCGTGACGGAATGCTGCATGCAATTTTTTATTGACAGTCTCATCGGTTTCCGCAAAATATTGACGGCGCTCCGAGTGACCAATAATGACATAATCCACGCCCAGGTCTTTCAGCATTACGCCGCTGATTTCACCTGTGAATGCACCGTTGTCTTCAAAATGAAGATTTTGTGCACCAATTTTGATGTTTGTGCCTTTAACGGCTTCTACCAGAGATGGCAGATTCGTAAACGGTGCGCAGATTACAGTTTCCACGCCTTCAACTTCCGCTTTTCCTTTAACTTCCTGAATGAAGTCATTGGATTCGGAAACCGTTTTAAACATTTTCCAGTTACCTGCGATAATCGGTGTTCTCATGGGTTTCAACTCCTTCATGCTATAGGCTACTAAAACTTACTTGTCGTTCAATGCCACTACGCCTGGAAGTACTTTACCTTCCATGAACTCGAGCGATGCACCGCCACCTGTAGAGATGTGGTTCATTTTATCAGCCAATTTGAACTTCTCTGCTGCTGCTGCGGAGTCACCGCCACCAATTACAGTGTAAGCTTCTGTCTCAGCGCAAGCTTCCGCTACTGCACGAGTACCGTGGGAGAATGGCTCGATTTCAAATACGCCCATTGGTCCGTTCCACACAACCAATTTGGAGTTTTTGATTACATCAGCATAGATCTCACGTGTTTTAGGACCGATGTCGATACCTTCCCAATCTGCTGGGATACCATCGATGTCAACGATTTGTGTGTTTGCTTTCGCACTGAAATCGTCAGACACTACGATATCTACCGGCAGGTAGAAGTTTTTGCCCAATTTTTTCGCTTTTTCGATAAAACCAAGAGCAACATCAAGTTTGGAATCATCCAGCAAGGATTGTCCAATTTCATGTCCTTGTGCTTTGAAGAACGTGTAAGTCAGACCGCCACCGATGATCACGTTGTCTGCAATGTTCAGCAGGTTGTCGATTACATCGATTTTGTCTTTAACTTTGGATCCACCAATGATAGCTGTGAAAGGACGCTCAGGGTTGGAGATTGCTTTACCCAACACTTCAAGTTCTTTCTCCATCAACAAACCGGACACTGCTGGAAGCAAGTGAGCGATTCCTTCAGTCGAAGCGTGTGCTCTGTGAGCCGCGCCAAACGCATCATTAACGAAAACGTCAGCCAGTTCAGCAAATTGTTTTGCCAGTTCCGGATCGTTTTTCTCTTCGCCTGCGTGGAAACGAACGTTTTCAAGCAACAATACGTCGCCGTTGTTCAGTTCAGCGATTTGAGCTTTAACAGCGTCACCAACAGAACCGTCAGCTTTAACAACTGTTTTACCAAGCAATTCAGACAAACGCTCAGCTGCTGGAGTCAAACGCAAAGATTCAACCACTTCGCCGTTAGGACGACCCATGTGGCTTGCCAAAATGACTTTAGCGCCTTTTTCAATCAAGAAGTTGATTGTAGGAAGCGTTGCACGAATACGTTTGTCATCTGTAATTTTACCATCTTCGAGCGGCACATTGAAATCTACACGGACAAAAGCCCGTTTTCCTGTCAATTCGATATCGCGTACACTTTTTTTGTTCATCTGTATTTCCTCCGCACCCATGTATTTGGTGGACCAATCAAGAGCTAAAATCCCTTGTCAATCCTGGTGTTTTTGAGAAATTTGCAAAATGTAGATATATAAAGAGCGGAAACAATATAGCATCTGTTTCCGCTCTATGTTATTGCAGATATTACTTAATCATTTTTGCAAAGTGCTCCAAAGTGCGAACCAATTGTGCAGTGTAGGACATTTCATTGTCATACCAAGCTACAGTTTTAACCAATTGTTGGTCGCCAACAGTCAGAACTTTAGTTTGAGTTGCATCAAACAGGGAACCGAAAGTGATTCCTTGGATATCGGAAGATACAATTTCGTCTTCTGTGTATCCGAAAGTTTCTGGATCGGAAGCTTCTTGCATAGCTGCGTTAACTTCTTCAGCAGTTACTTTTTTGTTCAGAACAGTTACGAGCTCAGTCAGGGAACCAGTAGCTACTGGTACACGTTGAGCTGCACCATCAAGGATGCCTTGCAGTTCTGGGATTACCAGACCGATTGCTTTAGCAGCACCAGTTGTGTTAGGGATGATGTTTTCAGCTGCTGCGCGAGCACGACGGAAGTCACCTTTAGGGTGTGGAGCATCCAACGTGTTTTGGTCGCCAGTGTAAGCGTGAATTGTAGTCATCAAACCTTGAACGATTCCGAATTTGTCTTGCAGTGTTTTTGCCATAGGTGCCAGGCAGTTTGTTGTGCAAGATGCGCCAGAGATTACAGTTTCAGTACCGTCGAGGATTTCATGGTTTACGTTGTAAACGATGGTTTTCATGTCGCCAGTAGCTGGTGCGGAGATAACAACTTTCTTAGCTCCACCTTTCAAGTGTTTCTCAGCTGCTTCTTTCGTTGTGAAGAAACCAGTACATTCCAGAACGATATCTACGCCCAGGTCGCCCCAAGGAAGTTCTTCCGGGTTACGGTTAGCCAATACTTTAACTTCTTTGCCGTTCACTTTGAAGAAGCCATCGTGTACTTCAACATCGCCATCGAAACGACCTTGAGTTGTATCATATTTGAGCAAATGAGCGAGCATTTTAGCGTCAGTCAAGTCGTTGATTGCTACTACCTCGATGCCTGCTACATTTTGAATACGGCGGAATGCCAAGCGTCCAATACGTCCAAAACCGTTAATACCTACTTTAATCATGAGTAAGTTCCTCCCAAGTTTTGATTAATTTTTTATGAAACTTATATATTCAAGACAGACGGTGAAGTCCGTCAAGACAACAATAGTTGTGATTCAAAGTAAAACCTTATTCCATTTCAGCAACGATGACTTCGGCAGCAGCCTCATCAATAATCAGAATATCTTCCTGACCAAATCGCAACACAGAATGTATAGCAGCAGCTTTGCTTTTGCCACCTGCGATTCCAATCACAACATCGGTTCGTTCAATATCCTGAAGTCGCATACCCAGTGTAAGCATGGTATGTACCACCTTACCCTGATCGTTAAAGTAATAACCGAAAGATTCAGATACGGCACCTTGCTCCTGAAGTTCATCTATAATCTCCGTCGCAAGTTTACGTCTTGTCGCCATCTCCACGGCATCACCAATTCCATGAATAACAATCCGCGATTTCCGAATCAGCTGCAGAATCTCCTGAACACTAGGGTCCTGGATTAATGATTCATAGGCATGATCACTAAGCAAATCCGGTACATGCAGGAGTTTGTATTGCGCCCCTACCCGCTTTGCCATTGTAGATGCAATCGTATTTGCCTGAATTTCAAGGCTTTCTCCAAGTCCACCGCGTGCCGGTACGAACCAGACACCTTTAAGCGATGTTGGCGGATTTAGTTGTTCTGCGACTTCGGCCGTTGTTGAACCGCCAGTAACGGCGACAACGTCGTTATCACTCATGATATTGCCGAGAGCCTTCGCTCCGGCTCTGCCCAGTTCCCTTTTGGCAAATGGAGAAATATCCGAATCACCAGGAACCACAACTACCTTTTGCAGACCGTAGGCTTGCTTGATGCGCTCTTCCAGCTCGGATAATCCGAACAACTCTTTGGCTACGGGCTCTAACTGCTGCAGCAAATCATACCCTGCCTCGCTGATCTTCATTCCTGCACTGTCAATTTCAATAAGTCCCTGAGCCTTTAACAGATCGGTCTCAGCCCTCAGAACCCGCTCGGTCATCTGCATGGAATTAGCTAACGTTCTCCGTCCGATCACATCCGATAACATGATCTGTTGCAGAATCGTATACCTCTTTTTCAAGATATCCATGAGATCAGGCAGAAGCTGCTTTTGTACTTCTAAAATCGTTCGCATGCTTTCCACTCCCGCAAGTTCTCGTTCTAAGCTCTCTTTCGTGGCCCTAAAACGTCCCGGGTTAACTTTTTAAGTCCCACGTCTATTCTACCTAAAACTGACGTGACATGCAAGTGTTTCAACGTGTTATTTCGACACGCATTCAGCGTTTGTACGCGCCTATTTTCACAATCCTAGACTTCCATGATCTAGGACTAGCTCACGCATACCATATATAGAAGAAACGAATGAATTCAATCTACATATCGCTCAGAATCACATTTCATACGGCATGTCCAAAACCTCTAATAGCATTTACTTAAATGTACTCTTTATCCACTCTTCTTCATCATGATCATTTTTAGGTTAATCCAAACCAATACCACAACGAACTGCTTGCAATTAAATATTTCATGAGCTATAATCATTATTGCTGTCACATAATGTGCGCCCGTGGTCCAATGGATATGACGTAGGCCTCCGAAGCCTGAGATCCAAGTTCGATTCTTGGCGGGCGCGCCATTTTTATTTAACAGCTCATAACCCATTTAACCAATGAAACCGGAAAGGTTTCTTTTTTTTGCAAGTTAGTTTGACTTTCTTTGACTTTTTGTTTGGAATTGTTTATTATGTGGGTAATACGGTAACAGTTTAAGTATAAACACCAATAACATTTACATTCCAAGGAGGTTTTTCACGTGAGTTTTATTCCAATGGTCGTTGAACAGAGCAACCGGGGTGAGCGCGCCTACGACATCTACTCCAGATTGCTGAAGGATCGTATTATTTTCCTTGGTAGCGATGTTAATGACGTAGTGGCTAATGCCATTATGGCACAGATGTTGTTCCTGGCTGCGGAAGATCCGGAGAAAGACATTCACTTATACATCAACAGCCCAGGCGGATCGATTACAGCCGGTATGGCGATTTACGATACAATGCAGTTCATCAAACCGGATGTATCTACCATCTGTGTAGGTATGGCGGCTTCCATGGGTGCATTCTTGCTGAATGCCGGTGCAAAAGGTAAACGTTTTGCATTACCAAACAGTGAAATTATGATTCACCAACCACTTGGTGGTGCACAAGGTCAAGCTTCCGACATCGAAATCCGTGCTCGCCGCATCCTGAAAATGCGTGATACCTTGAACCGCATCATCTCTGAGCGTTCAGGTCAACCGCTGGAGCGGATTGAGAAAGATACAGATCGTGACTACTTCATGAGTGCTGCTGAAGCCGCCGATTACGGTATCATTGATAAAGTTATCGAAAACGTAGGTTCCCAAGGCATTTAAGTGTTATGTAGACCCCGGTCTACGAGTTAACATATCAACACCTAACGTCAGCAACACCCCATTGTGTTGTCTATACGGGATTAAGCCCTCATCATGATTATGATGAGGGCTTATTTTTTCATTTTATAAGAAAGATAACTTAAGAGTGCATAATAATGATTTCTTTATTTGGTTCCAGATACATTACTGAAAGGTTCAGTTCCTTTAGGGAGAATTTCTTTATACGTAAATGGCATTTCAGGGAATCCCTCTGCGTACGCCGTATACTCATACAACTGGAAGAACACGACCACACCCGTTGGTGTCACATAGAAATCCTGATCTTTATTCAATCCTTTATAACCTTCCAGGTATCCACCACGAGCTTTCAGCTGTTCGCCGACTTTTTTACCCAACGTCTCACGCATGGTTTTGTTGTTTTGCAGCACATCATCTAACGTAAGCTCCTTGCCTGTGTCCAGTGCAAAGGTGTGGCCCGTACGGGTTGTCATACCATGAGCGCCAGCATAATCTTCGTATCGTTGTGTAATGAGTCCCAGCACGCCTTTTTCGTTGTACGTCACTACATAAGAGCTCTCAAATGCATATGGACGGTTGGCTGTAGCACCGCCGAATTCAGATGTCTGTTTCTTGAAGTCAGCTACATAAGCATCCACTTCGTCTTTCAGCACTTTGTTGATTGCCGCTTCAGCTTCTTTGCTGGCAAGTCCACTCACTTGCGGATATTGAACATCGACTTCAGCATTTTTTACAGTGACATTGACTGTTGCCGCTTTAATTTTAACGTTATTTTGTTTCACCTTGCTGAGTGTCAACGTTTTGGTTTTGCCATCCCAATTCCCCTGTACACCCAGATAATCTCTCATTGCTGAGAATGGAATATATAATCGACCCTGAATCAATTTTGCTTCCACCTGAGGGTAATAACCGTTAATGTACACGTTTGGTTGTCCATCCATCAGGCTAACGGTCATCGCATTGTTGGCTGCTGTTACCGTATATGACTTGGTTTTCGCATCATATTTCAGCGTTCCACCCGCTACATCTTTTACTGCCGTAAGAGAGACCCATGTCGATCCACCTTGAAGAAGCCCTTTTTGAGTCAGTGTTTTTCCACCCGATTTCAGAGTTACCTCAGCCGGGGTTGTCACTTTAGAGGATACCGATGCTGCCTGAACCGAACTGTCCTGCCATACCGAACCACTACCTACAATAATTCCTGCTGCAAGCAACGCACTTGTCCATTTTTTCCATGATGTCATATATAAAACTCCTCTCTGAATTCACAATTAGGGATCATTGCGTATGTAATCCTGACCTGATCGCATATCTCATACGCTCACCTCTCTATTATAATTAACCCAATTTCGGAAAGGTTTACAGCTCGAGTTACAATGTTGATGAATATCAGGCGGAAAATATAATGGGTTATGACCTTTTTGTCACGAACAACTATACAAAAAAGATACCAATATACAGCATTTCATGTTGCTTCAAAAAGGTATCCCCCTATCTAACTTCATCAAAGTTTGCTTTTCCAACAAAAAAAGACTCTGTCCACAGGACAAAGTCTTTGTCATTATTTCGTTGTACCCTTCAAATGACACTTGAAAAGGTTACTTGAGCTTACAGTCCTTAATTCGATCTTTTATTTCATTTCATACGTGATATTCAGGATTGTACTTACTTTAACCTGGCCTGTTTCAATCTCCGTACCACCTGCTGTATCTTGTGCTTTGGACATCAACGCCTCGCTTGCATAGAATACAGGCACACTGGCATCACCTTGGCTCACGGAAAGAACAGCACCCAGTTGACGTTTAACTGCTTTTGCAATGGCGCCAGCTTTCACATCTGCATTGGCAACAGCTTTCTCAATCACTTGGGATTCATAACTTTCCGGATTTTCTACAGTAAAGCGTACGTTCTCAATATTGTTGGCACCCGCCCCTGAAGCAGCATCGAGCAGCTCGCCAATCTTGTCCATCTGACGATACGTGACTGTCAGTGTATGATGCGCTGTGTATCCTTTGATTTGTTGTCCGTCTTTTTCGCTATACGTATAGTTGGGTTGTACAGAGAACTGACTGGTTTGAATGTCGTCTGCACTGATCTTCCACGTATTCTTCAGCAGGTTGGATACCTTTTGAACTTTGGCAGCATTCGCTTTTTGAGCAGATGCAGCTGTCTCTGCAGTACTGTTCACACCAATGGACAGATAAGCAATATCAGGCTTCACCTGAATCTCACCTTTACCCACGACGTTAATCACATTCTGTTGTACCCCTTGAACCTCTGCAGCATAAGCATAGTTCCCTGGCGCAACCCATGCGGTTCCTCCTACAAGCAACGTACTTGCCACCAGCACTGCACCAAACGGTTTCATCCATTGTTTACCCATCACGATAGCCTCCTTATGTGTTAACATCTCAAACTTTATTCGATTTGATACCTTAACAGACGGGACAAATTCCATAATGTTGCACTTGACGATAGCATAAACGTGAAAAACGCAAAAAAGCCCCTTTCGGGACTTCTTCATTGGATTGATCATATCTTATTGGTTTTCGAGCTCTTCCTTGCTTACCAGACTAACTAAAGCGTTTACAGCCTGTTCGGCATCCGCGCCTTCTGCACTAATCTGGATTTCCGTACCTGTGCTAATTGCAAGGCTCATGATCCCCATGATACTTTTTGCATTAACTTTTTTGTCGTCCTTCTCGACGAACACTTCAGACGAGTACTTATTCGCTTCTTGAACGAACAGTGCCGCAGGTCTGGCATGGAGACCCGTTTTCAAACGGACAACTACCGGGTGCTTTGTCATGGAAACTTACCCCCTATTATGAAATCTGGACATTAAATACACAATTATATTTAAACAACATTATACCATTAACCCGTGCAGGACACTAGAAGAAAAAACTCAGGGTTCTTTGGAGGACATTATCTTGCCCTAATTTCATCTTTTGCACAGCGCATCCAATGACCTAAGTGAGTCTCCCAGATCCTTAACGGCTGACTTTCCTGACCTTTCTGTTCAGCAGAAACAGCCGACCTTGTTACTTTACCCTACTCCGTCTTAACCATAACGTTCTGTGCGTACTTTCTCAGCCAGTTCATCAATTTTACGAAGCCGATGGTTCACTCCCGACTTGCTGACTGTACCTTTAAGGAGCTCGCCAACTTCCTTCAAGTTGATATCCGGATGAGCGAGTCGAACCTCCGCCACTTCGCGAAGTTTCTCAGGCAAAGATTCCAGACCAACTTCCTTTTGTAACAACCGGATATTATCGATTTGTCTTACGGCCGCTCCAATCGTTTTGTTCAGGTTGGCGGTCTCACAATTGACAATCCGGTTAACGGAGTTACGCATGTCTCGCATAATTCGTACATCTTCAAACTTGAACAAGGCCTGATGAGCACCAATGATGCTGAGCAGCTCAATGATTTTCTCGCCTTCCTTAATGTATAGGATGAATCCTTTTTTCCGTTCTATACACCGGGCATTCAGATGAAATTCATTGGCCAGGTCAACCAGTGCCTGACAGTGCTCTTCATACATAGACGCAATCTCCAGATGGTACGAGGAACCTTCCGGATTATTAACCGATCCACCGGCCAGAAATGCACCGCGAAGATAGGCCCGTTTACAACAGTTTTGCTGAAACAATTCCGTACTGATCCCTAGGGTAAAGAGAAAGCCCTCAGATACAATATGAAGATTATTGAGAATCTCCTGTACCATGGTTGGAATACGAACAATATATACATTGTTCTTTTTCAGCCGCATTTTTTTGCGGACCAGTAATTCCGTATGCACTTGAAAATGCTTTTTAAGCAGAGAGTATGCCCGTCTTGCAATCGCGGCATTCTCCGTCGAAATATCCAAGATCACTTTTTTATTCGATAACTGCACTGCACCAAGCATACGGATGAGGGCTGAAAGTTCCGCCTTTTCGCAGCACGGTTCGCTCTCGATCATGGTTAACTCTTTTTTGGTCTGTGCTGCAAACGACATGGGACTTCACCTCTTCCGTAACATCCAATTTTGTACCAGTTGGTAGATGTGATGACTTAACTTGTCGGCATCATGTCGCAGATAGGTTTTGAACAGAACAAGGGTATCCGCAACCACCTGATAGCCGGCACTTTCGAGTACATTCATATCCAGTACAACCGGTTTTGCTCCTTTTTCCGCATACTTATTTTGCACTTGCAGCGGAATATCACCATTATTTACGATAACATAGTCGAAGAGCTGATGACCTATATGCTCGTGTACCGCCTTAAGGTGGTCACTTACCGTATAGTTATCTGTTTCTCCCGGCTGTGTCATCACATTACAGATAAACATCTTCACCGCATCAGCCTCTACCACAGCTTCTGCAAGCTTAGGTACGAGCAGATTGGGAAGGATGCTTGTATAGAGGCTGCCTGGCCCGATCAGAATGGCATCAGCTTGACGAATGGCCTCTACTGCCTCTGGCAACGGCTCCACGTGATCCGGTTCAAGGAAAACTCGTCTAATGCGTCCACCCGCCTCAGGGATTTTGGACTCACCTGTAATAATTGTCCCATCTTCCATCTCCGCATGCAACACAACGGCCTGCCCGGCTGCTGGCAATACCTCACCTCGAACGGCAAACACGCGGCTAAGCTCCCGCACTGCGGTCACAAAGTCGCCTGAAATATCCGTCATTGCAGCCAAAATCAAATTCCCCAAGCTGTGGCCTGCAAGCCCCGCGCCTGTATTGAAACGGTACTTCAACATATCTGAAAGCAATGGTTCTACATCAGCCAGTGCCGTAAGCACGTTGCGAATGTCGCCCGGAGGCGGCATCTGTAGCTCATTGCGCAGGATGCCTGAACTTCCACCGTCATCTGCAACCGTGACGATGGCCGTGATATCCAGCGGCTTCTCTTTCAAACCGCGCAGCATCACGGATAATCCGGTTCCGCCGCCCATTACAACTATTCTCGGACGTTCTCTTCGTGGTCCGGCCTCTTTCATCCCTTCACCCTCTTCAATGACGGTCCCGGTCAGCGTCGCGATGGCTTACGGTGACAGCTTCTGTCTCGCTGCTTCCCAACATCTTGCCCAAATATTCCGATATTGCTACCGAACGATGCTTGCCTCCGGTACAGCCGATTCCAATAATAACCTGGCTTTTGCCTTCCTTCCGGTATTGCGGAATCAGGAAATGCAGCATATCCAGCAGCTTGGTCAGAAACGCCTGTGTCTCTGGCCACTTCATAACATATTCGTACACATCACTATTCTGTCCCGTATTCGGTCGCAAATGATCAATATAATGCGGATTCGGTAAAAAACGTACATCAAACACCAGATCAGCATCAATCGGAATGCCATACTTGAATCCAAACGACGTAATATTCACCGACAGCATTTGGCTTTCCAGATGAGAAAAGCGGGATATGATGCGTTCTTTCAGTTGAGCAGGCTTCATCGTACTTGTATTCAGTACCTGAGTCGCAGAGTTTTTGAGTTCCTCCAACATCTTGCGTTCCAGTCGGATGCCGTCCAGCGGCATGCCCTCAGGAGCCAGTGGATGTCTGCGCCTGCTTTCTTTGTAACGCTGAACAAGTACAGAATCTGTAGCATCCAGGAATAAAATCTCGCAATGAATGGTAAAATGATCTTTAATATAGTTCAAAGACTCGGACAGAGCCGTAAAGAATTCACGCCCGCGCAGATCGATAACCAATGCGACCTTACCAATCTTGCCGTTTGACTGTTCAATTAGTTCCGCAAATTTTGGAATCAATACCGGCGGCAGATTATCCACACAGAAGAAACCCAGATCCTCCAGGCTTTGTACTGCAATGGTTTTACCTGCCCCCGACATGCCCGTAATGATAATGAGCGTGGCGCCTGTGCCTGGTGATCCTTCACCTTCAAGCATAAATGTCCCCTCCTTATCATATTGCTGTCTTCATATATTGTTACGAGGGTACTAGGAACGCAAGAGAAGACCTGCTGCACCCACAATACCTGCATTATTACCAAGTGTAGCTTCCAGAATCTGAACCCCATCTTGCAACGGTTCTGGCGTCAGCTTAGCAAACACAGTACGGATTTCATCAAACAAGAAATTGCCCGCTTTGGATACGCCGCCACCGATGATGAACATCTCCGGGTTAATGACGGCTGCTACAGTAGCCATGGACTTGCCCAGGTAAAAGGCCGCACGATTCACAATGCGCTGTGCCACTTCATCGCCTGCCTTCGCAGCATCAAATACTTCTTTGGCTGCAATCTTGTCGACGAGTGCCAGTGACGTATGATCACCACGTTCTACTGCATCCTTCGCCATACGTATAATTCCTGTTGCAGAAGATACTGTTTCTACACATCCCATTTTACCACAACCGCACTTTATGGCTTCCAGATCAGGTACAACACTGATATGACCCAGCTCTCCCGCCATACCGGAGAAACCCTGATAAATGTTACCATTCAAGATCAAGCCACCACCAACACCCGTACCAAGTGTATAACATACGCAGTTGTCTACGCCTTTGCCGGCTCCTGCCCATACTTCACCCAGTGCAGCCACGTTTGCATCGTTATCTATTTTTATTGGCTTGCCCAGACGTTCTTCCAGAATCGAACGAATGGCTACATTCCGAAATCCGATGTTAGGGGCATGAACGATAATTCCCTCGCGTACATTCGTGAAACCGGCCACTCCAGCGCCTACACCCTCAAGCTGTTCCCAATTGTAAGGTGATTCGGCTACGATATGTCGGACATACTTCTCGATGTTGGCGATGACCGTGTCTACGCCCTTATCCACTTCAGTCGGTCCTTCATACGTATGCATTAGCTGACCTTGTTCATCGCATATACCGACCTTAATTGCTGTTCCGCCGAGATCGACCCCAACGTAGATTTTCTCAGACATGCTGCAAGCCACCTTTATCTATCTAAAATAGTTTAAGTCCTACGTACCAACTATAATTGAAGGATACGCCTGGGTCAAGACGATAAGACCTCGGATACATCATGCTTTGCCAGGGTTGTGAACCACATCACATAGCATTTTTGAATACGTATACAATCTTATTACCTTCATTAATAAACGCATGCTTTATTCCTTCCTCCATAACAGAGGAAGCCTCAACTCATGATATTACATCTTCACTCGTTCCATTCATAAAAGATGGACTTCGCCCCCTCATATAGGGTGACTCGTCTTATGCACCCTGCCACCTGTCATTTTCATGCAGAAAGTTATCGAATGACGGTATTGCCAACAGAAAAGTGCCTTCTACATATAGAAGGCACTTTTACTTTTATGAAAATTCTGAAGTTGTAGAATTGGGGTTAAACTCAGTTGATTTTTCTGCGTTATAACTTCGTTTCCACACGTACCGGCTCTTCTGTCTTCTCCATCTTGTTCACATCCAGAATATCGAGCAGGAAGACAAAGATCGGAATACCAATGATCAGTCCCCAGATCCCCAGGAAGTGTTGCGACAGAATTAGTACGATAAAGGTGTAGAACATTGGCAATTTGGTCTTGTGTGCCATCAGTTTTGGATTCAGGAAGTACGTCTCCAAAGCATGAATAACAATAATCATGATGATTACAATTATGCTTAATTTCAGTCCACCCATCTGATACCCGATCAGACAGAGCGGTACAAGTGAGATGATAACTCCCGCAACGGGAACCAGACTGAGCATGAACACCAGAATGGTCAGAGCGAACAAATACGGGAAACCCAGAATCCATAAGCCCAGTATCGTCAGCACTGTATTAAACACCGCAATAAGAAGCTGAGCCTCAATAACTTTACCAAAAGAAGACACGAACTTGTCTCCCAGATAAGCTACTTCATTGTAGAACCATCCAATTTTACTTGTTTTGAACTTGGACGTGAACTTGGATATCTCCTGCTTCTGCAACAAGAAGAACAGACTCAGAATGATAACGAGCAGAATAAACTCCAGCCATTTGCTCAAAGCGAAAATATATTTCAATGCATCATTGGTGTAATTTTTGATATCAAAGGATTGAAGATAACCCGCAATTTTGGATGCAAAATTATCACCGTCTGCACTATCCAGAAATTTCATAATCTCGTTCGTCAACTGAACGACCTGATCCACGATCCGTGGTGAATATCTGGAAATGCCAAGCACAATGACTGCGATCACAATCATATAGAGCAGGATGACCACAACTTTATAATTGATCGGAAACAATCGATTCAGACCACCTGTAATGAAATGCTGTAACCTGTTCATGACATATGTCACCAGGAACAACAGCAGAATCATGTGCAGCATACTCCCCATACTGAACAAAATTAAACAGAACAAGAGCAAGATCAAAAACCGTCTCACTGTCGCATTCTGTAACCAATCTTTTATCATTTCCCCCAAAATCTTCACCTCACAGCTAATATGCCCTATATGTATACGAACTCATGCCCACTGTAGTTTCAAAAAAAGAGAAGCCTTCCGGCTTCTCTCATTTCATGAGACTTCCCGTTGTCTCTTTTTCCTAACATATGCCTAACCTCAAGCATGTAATGCTTATTTATCCAACGTTTCGCTCCAATCATGAACAATGCTTCCTTCAAGGAACTTCTCACAATCCATCGCAGCCATACATCCTGATCCTGCAGCCGTAATAGCTTGACGATACTTCGTATCCTGAACATCACCACAGGCGAATACACCCGGAATATTCGTCTCCGTTGTTCCCGGTTTAACGACAACATAGCCATGTTCGTCCAGTGCGATCGCATTACCCAGGAATCCGGTATTCGGTGTGTGACCAATGGCAACGAATACGCCATCTGCTTCAAGCAGCTCTTCCTGCCCCGTCTCGTTGTTGCGCACCTTCAGTCCTTTGACACCCAAAGCTTCTGGTACGACCTCTAGTGGAGTACGGTTCAGTGCCCACTTCACCTTTTCATTGCTGCGAGCCCGATCCTGCATAATTTTGGATGCACGCAATTCATCCCGGCGGTGAACCAATGTCACGTCTGTTGCAAAACGAGTCAGGAAACTCGCTTCCTCCATCGCGGAGTCTCCGCCGCCCACGACCACAATTTTTTTGCCTCGGAAGAAGAAGCCGTCACATGTCGCGCATGTACTTACACCACGTCCCACATTTTCCTGCTCACCCGGAATACCGAGATAACGAGCGGAAGCACCTGTGGAGATAATGATCGATTCAGCTTCCAGTTCACCAATTCCTCCAACTTTGACCTTGAAGGGCGGTTTGCTGAAATCAACCTCTTCTACCCAACCGTTTTTGAATTCTGCTCCAAAACGTTCAGCTTGCTTACGCATGTTGTCCATCAGTTCCGGCCCCATGATACCTTGCGGGAAACCGGGGAAATTCTCAACTTCCGTTGTCGTCGTCAATTGACCACCCGGCTGAAGACCTTCGATAACCAGTGGTTTCAGATTAGCACGAGCCAGATATATCGCTGCTGTCAGACCCGCAGGTCCCGTTCCGATCACAATCGTTCTGTATTTAGACATATAGATACAGCCTCCTTAATTAAGGTGAGAATGTGTTGTACTAGCGATGAACTTGCCAAGATGATATCCTACAGGCGTTACGAGGCCCATTCGTTAAGTTTACCCGTTTTCCCGGTTGTTGTATCCTTCACCTGATGATGTCTTTCTGAAAACGAGTTGAAGCGAACTTTCTATACAAGTGGTGGCTTGCTGTTACAAACCGAATGAATCTGTTTAGCATACTTGCTAACCGTTGATGCCGATATCCCATACCGCTCAGCAATGCTTTGATAGGTAACGGGCCGACTGTGATTCTTCGCTGCCAAATATTCAAGTCCTGCAGCCCAACCCTCAATCTGCTTCGTACCTGGAACCTCCGGATGTACCCGGGATACATAATCCGTCCAGAGCCGTTCCATCTCTTGCTGCAACTCAGCCTTTGCTTCAGACATCTGTAACGCACGATCAACAACAGCCTGCCAATGGGAGGTTGAACCAGTGTCCAATTGCTCCGAAGTGGATGGAACCTTCCCAATAGACTTCAAGGCTACAGGAGAAAAAGGACGAACGACCTGAGAATTCCGATCCTCATGTTCAGCCGATTTCAATCCGTTCAGCACACCTTGTGCTGCCTCAAGCAAATCTGGTTCTTCTCGTGGCTCTTCAATGAAAGATTGAAGTGCCTGCTGTACCTCATAATCGCCGATCATTCCAAGCGCATGAATAACCTGCAGCTTCGTTGCCCGATCACCATGACGCAAAGCCCAGAAGAACGATGAACGAATCAGTGGATCATTCTTCATTTCTTCAGGTATGCCGCTACCATAGTTCTCCCACTGTCTGAACTGCTCATCAAATGGCAGATGATAGTGATAACTCAGCTTCTCAGGCTCTTGCTCGCCTTGCCGTACAGCCTCAAGACCTGACAGATAGTATCGAGATACTTCCGAACCCGGATCAAGCTTGGACACATGATGCCATAAACGCTCAGCGGCGTCATAACGCTCTGTATTATAAGCTGCTACTGCTGCATAGTGAGCAAGTGCCGGATCACCAGCCGTCTCTTCATCCTTGAGCAAACGCCGGAAATGAACATAGGCCGTATCGTGCTGACCCAGAATTCCCATCGTTGTAGCCAGTTTGTAGACTTGTTCGTGCTGGAATGGCACGATGACACGCAATTTTTTGATCAAAAGCAGAACTTGATCAGCCCTGTTCTCATTTTGATGGAAAATGGCCAAATTACAGAGTGCATGCAGATTACCTGGTTCCTGTTCAAGCACTTCAGCAATGGTCTCTTTTGCTTTGGGAAACAGCCCCATATAATAATAGGCGAGTGCCAGATTGTTACGGGCAGCCAAGTAATCAGGATAATCAGAAGACATGCCTTCGAGCAATTCAGCAGCCTGGGCAAATTTTCCTTCTTCCAGCAGTTCCCGTGCCTGATCGTGCTCCACTACACCTTTGCGTGATTTGATTCGGTTCAGTTTGGTCGGACGATCCAGCTCATAGTACAGAAGCTCCATCATCTCTTCGGCTTCCATCATGAACTGACCTTGGGTGTCCTCCTCCAGATAGGTAACAAGTGCTTGCTCGGCTTCCTCAAACCGATCCATATTTGCATAATTGTTCGCCATATAGAAATAACATTCCGTCATCGACGGATCTACCACTTCCAGCACGTTAGCCAGAATGGCATTGGAGGCTTCGTAATCCCCCTTCTCCGATAATATACCCGCCATATTACAATGATTTACCGGATTTTCCGGTTCGTATTCAACAGCTTTGCGAAAATATTTTAATGCCTTGTCGACATGATTTCGGTCCAGCGAGCGGACAGCTCTTTCAAAGAAGAAAGAAGCATCCAAGTGAATCGGTATAATATTGGCAAGGTGTCCCTCAGCCCGCACTAGCTTGCCCTTCATCTTCCAAGGCACCTCCTCTTTGCATTTCATTCATACTCTTCAGTATACCACATCTTAAGGCCCACTTCTCAATATGTAGTTTCATGTCGTTTATGAAAAAAATGCAAAAGAAGATGATATTCCATTTTGCGGAAACCTATCACCTTGGAGCGTTGTTTATTCAGTTGTTTATTCAAAGGAAACCCATCTTTTCCTAGAGACTCCTGCACTCGCTTGCCAAGGATCTATTTGCAGTATTACATTAGTCCCTTCTTATCACTTACGGAACGTCTAACTGGATTCGGTCCGGTTATAATAATACGAGTGTAGTTTATGGTATTATTATACTTATTTTCCTTTTTAGTGGTTTATCTCCATTAAAAATCAAACAACGTATATTAGCTCTGACCGTCAGCCTCTTTTTCGCGTATGTAATTAAAAATAAAGACACATCATTATTATTTTAAGGAGATGTTATATTGACGATCTCGAAGATAAAACCAATTGTATTCATCTTAATCTGCTTGTTTGCTTTGAATGGATGTTCAAAAGATATAGAAAACATAGAAAATAAGTTCACATTAGAGGATGTACTGAGAGCGCTCGAGTCTCAAGAACTGGATTTAGTGTCCTTTGGTATAACCGGGTATCCTTTGAAATTAAATGATGTTGTACCTGAGGTGTATTCCGTTGAAGTACCCGTGGAAGATGAACCCTATAGCCCTGAGTTTATACATTTTTATATTTTCAATTCTGAAAAGGATCGCATCAACGAGACAAAAGAATTCAATAGACATATGGAAAGCGCCCAATTCACAACATTCCCTTTTCTATATGAGAAAGGAAATGTTCTTGTCGTTTACTGGAGCAAAACCAAAGATGATCCTCTGTTCACTAAACCAATCGAAACTGCGTTAGAGCAACTGGAATGATAATAGTTCATATATTATTGGACTGATCTGGACAGTGGGAATATCATTTTAGAACGTTAATTGCAGTCATTCGTAAAAAAAGAAGACCGATTCCATAGGCTCGGTCTTCTAACTGTTATGGCTTTAAAGATCCAACAGATTTAAAGCTTTAACCCCATCGAAGGAGAAAGTGAAATTTGAATGGTTTTATCAAACGGCGTCATGAAATTGACCAGCACAACCTTACACTTGTCCGGCAGTTTTGCCTCACGTACCGTTGCCGCCAGATGTCCCATCTCGCCCCCGGTGATCTCCAGCCAGTCTTCTCCGCAGGTATAGCGTAACGAGCCGCCTTTCCACAAATAGTGACCCTCACTCGTTTCAATCGCGTCCTCACAGGTCAGTTCACCTTCGCTTCCGAATATAAAGGATAGCTGCATCATAATGTCCTCCGGTTCCTGTCCAGATAGATGCATGCTCCATCCGTTTTCCGTTGGCTGTAATTCTGCTCCTACACGGAAGGTCTGCTCATGAGTAAGCTGACGACTCTGATGAGGTAGCAAATACCATGGACTTATATCTGATGCAGCCGATTCTGGCAGCATGTTTGCAGGGATTGGGCCGTAGTAACCTTTTTTCTGCTCACCAGTTAGTCGATACCCTTCGGACAACCTCGTCATTTGCTGCATAGGTACATACCCTGGATTAAAGTAAGATGCCAGTTGCACAGCCAGCAGGCGCACCTTGCCATGACGAAGAGCGAAGAAAGAAGGAACTTCTGTCATCACAGTCACACTTGTAGCACCATCCCGAATTCGGGCTACCGGAGCACCAAAATCCGTATGCATCCGACTGTGAGAGATCCGTCCGTGATGCCCTACTGAGTCCATCTGCTCCAGATATTGCTCGCGTACAAAGTGTTCATTCAGCATCAACTCGTAATTTTCCGGGAGCGAATTCTTCGTACCACTGGTTTGTTGAAGATCAGGTTCCAGCAACAATCTAACGAGAGCGTTGACCGAGCATACGCCCGGGTCCGTTAATGTACTATCTGCCCATATTGCCATGCCCGCAAAAATGGAGTCACCATCTATCTTCGCCAAGATCGCATACGGTAGATAATACGACGACAAGTCGTGAATGCTTCCCAAATCCTGCCGACCAGAATAATCTGTCACAATCTCACCCGAGGGATGCACCAGATACACCATCATACGAAGATTTAGACGCACCGGCTCTAGCAACTCTGGACGCTTGAGCAGACGTGCCGCATGAATAAGCATAATGTCGCTTACCGCATTATAGATTCCGTTGCTTCGTTCGGTCCACTCCCCATCGGGTGTAATATCCATGCCTTCTGCCAGCCAATGCTCTGCGCGCTGCACAGCTTCCTCCACACCAAAAATTTCATGCAAGAAACCGAGCGCCGCGCATAACACCCAGCGATGATTAGGCGTATGACAACCTCCTGTGAGCATGGTTGGGATTGTCCGTTCCAGAAATAGCTTCATATTGTTCAATACAGGTTGTAATGGCTCCCATTGTTGCTGCAGAAGAAGCTGATACAGCTGTGAGTACCCCACAACAACAAATGCAGTATCGGGAGGGGAGTGGTAATTAGTCCAGCCTGGCGATATTGAACCGTCTTCATGCTGGAAGCGGAGTACAAATTCCGTAGCTAATAGCAGTCGATTTAACAACGATTCATCCCGGTAATAGATAGAGTCCGGATTGGAGAGCGCAGCTCCCCAGTAACACATATCCGTGGGCGTTCCAGTCGTATGGTTGACCCAGGCAACACCTGTGAAGGGATCAATTGTCCCTCCATAGTAACGGCTTTCCGGGTCAAGCATCTGCCGGGATATGCCTCTTTCTACCGCTCTGTCATTACTGTCCACCAGTTGTTTGTACATGTGCAGTCCCCTCCATACCAATGCATTCTCCCGATGTGCGGAGTATGTTGCTTCAGCGCCTTCAATTCAGACCGGAAGCTTACTCATACCGCCCGTAGGTGAGTTCATTTTTCTCGTCAGTATATATCATATTTCTACAAAAGTCGCTAGAAAATCGGTGCTTGTTTTACTACATACTTATGGGTCTCCATCACTGAGGAAACAGTCGTTAAACACATACTGTGAATATGCAAACTGTTTCCCACATCACCGCGCCTACTCTGTCACTTCAAGCTTCTTCATAAGCAAGTCATGACTCTCATGGATCTCTTCTGCCTTACAGGCAGACTTCAACTCATATACCTTCACCTGTGCGCGGCGAATCATCGGCAGATAGGCATCATAGAAGTTCATATCCTTACTGTGTACATACGGGCACCAGTGGTCAGAGAGACCAAGTGTCTCATGGATATGGACCCCTACGATATCATCCATCAGGCCTTGCATTTCTCCCACACTGTCATAAAGGCCCATTCGGTCCATCATGATGGCATGACCTGTATCGTACCAGATACCAACCGGAGCTCCTTTGAGAGCTGTGATGATAGTCTTGGCTTCGGCAAGGGTAGGAATCTGTTGTGGTCTCGATCTTGTCTCGATGCCAAAACGAACATCCAGACCTTTAGCTGCCGCCCGATTGCATACCTCATCCAGACTGGCGATAATTTTCTCCACATACCCTGAACTGAGGGCTTCCCGCCGCTCCATCAATTCAGCCCATTTGCTGCGATACTTCGGTGAATCCGGACCTTCCTCGTTATAGATCTTTCCAAGGTCTTTGCTGATATCTTGAGGAAAAGGCACCTCTCCGGGGTGCACAACAACAGCTTCTCCCCCATAACGCTGGGCATATTCAGCCGACTCTACCAATAATTCGATCGCCCGTTTGCGTTTCACCTCATCTTCGAAGCCGAGCAGGATGGAATCCGTTCCATAATCGGGATCAGGGTCATGAGGGAATGTATTGTGCACACTGGACACCCCAATCTCCCCGCGCTCGATCATCGGCTCAATCGTTTTGAGCATTTCTTTCGTTACATTGTAATTTAGCTCCACCCGACGAAAACCTAGATCCGCAATCTCCCGAATCATAGCTTCCCCGACATCATGTTTTCGGATATTCCAGCATGTGGAGAATGAGTATTCTCCCTTATCTCTTCCCTGCATATTACGCTCCTTCTCCTCCCCAATTGTGATGTTTAGCGTGTATAGGGACTACGAAATTACCCTTTAACCGCTCCCAGCATCGCACCGCTGACGAAGTACTTTTGCAACCATGGATATACTAGTAGGATAGGTACCGTTGCGAACACGACCGTTGCAGCCTTAAGACTCTCTGGAGTTAATCTTGTTCGGCTTGCACCTTCAAGCAATGTAAGCTCACTTATCATGTTGTTCTGTACCATTTGATAGAGCTTCAGTTGCAATGGATATAACTTCGGATCAGTGATGTACATCAGGGAATCCTGGAAGCCATTCCAGCGTCCAACCGCATAGAACAGAGAGAGTGTAGCAATTACTGGCATAGATAGCGGCAAAATGATTTTAAAGAGCGTATGCACATGCGAACTTCCATCAATCTCAGCGGATTCTTCCAGACTTTCTGGAATGCCACGGAAAAAGGAGATCAGGATAATCAAGTTAAACGGACTCACTAATCCTGGTAGAATCAAAGCCCAAACGGAATTCAGCAAATGTAGGTCACGAATCAGCAAATATTCGGGAATAATCCCTCCGCTGAAGAACATGGTGATGATGATGACGTACATAAACATTTTACGACCTTTTAATTTTTTCTTCGTGAGCGGGTACGCTGCAGCAATGGTAAACAACATGCACAGCGCTGTCGTAGCTATCGTAAGAACCGTGGTGAAGCCTAGTGAATAGATCATGGAATGATCCGAAAATACTTGCCCATATGCATCCCAGTTAAATTCCTTGGGGAAGATGGTTACTTCACCTGATGTAATGGCCCGGTTTGAACTTAACGATATCGCAATCGTGTGCAGAAACGGAGCAAGACAGAATATAACAAACAAGGTGATAAAGGAGACATTGACAATATCAAAAATCCGGTTCGAGGTGCGGTCACTCATCTGCGCACAACTCCTTTACTGATGGTCTATACGTTCAACAAACCAAATGTAACAAATTTTATTATTTTCCTAAAATTATAGTATTCCTTCACCAGTTGTTTTCTTCGAGATATAGTTTGAGCCGAGTACAAAGATCAATCCGACAACAGCCTGGAATAAGCCGACAACCGTTGCAAGTGTATACTGTCCAGACTGTATACCCATTCTGTATACAAAGGTACTGAGTACATCGGAATATTCACGAACAGCCGTATTACCAATAACATAAGGCCGGTCAAAACCGATGCTGACCATATTTCCGAGATTAAGGATAAGCAAGGTTACAATGGTTGGTTTAATACTTGGCAGTGTAATATGCCAGATTCTCTTCAGCCGCGTTGCACCATCAATTTCAGCTGCCTCGAACAATTCCTTGTTAACGCCGGTTAATGCAGCCAGATATAGAATGGTTCCCCACCCAGCACTTTGCCACACACCTGTGAACAGGTAAGTAACAAGCCAAGGGTTTTTCTCTGTCAAAAACGGAATTGAATTTAGGCCCATACTTTCCAGAATACCGTTAACCATACCGGATTGATTACCAAACAATTGGTATACAATTCCCCCGATGATAACCCAGGAGATAAAGTGAGGAATGTACAAAATGGTCTGTGAAATTTTCTTAAACCATTTAAACCTTACCTCATAGAGCATAATGGCCAGAATGATTGGAGCAGGGAATGAAACGATCAGATCAAGAAAATTCAGCATAAATGTGTTACGTAGCGTAGTGTAGAAGTCCGGCATTGCAAATACCTCACGAAAAGCATCGAAGCCGATCCATTCACTACCGTTAATACCTTGAAACAGGTTAAAATCTTTAAAAGCGATCTGCACACCGTACATTGGTCCGTACCGGAAAATGATAAAATAAATAAGGGGCAGTGAAATTAACGCATACAGTTGCCAGTATCTCTTCAAGTATGTGGTCATGTCTCTCTCTCCTCCTCACAAACGAAGAAACGCTATGCCGCCGCCCGAGAGGCGGCACAGGCTTCATCGAAACACTTCAATTTACACACATTTTGTTCAAACTTATTGTTCAGCAGCTTCCAATTCTTTTTTCAGCTCTGTTCCACCCAAGGACATGTAGTCAGCCATTTCTTTTTCATATACAGCATCGAATTCTTCAGGTTTTGCCATCGCTGTTTTTACGATAATAACGTCCAATTTGTCTGTCAGTGCTGTGCTATACTTCATCTCTGTCTGAATTGGCTTGCTGAAAACAATTGGCCCAACCGTATCTGTGTTTGCAACTTCAAGTGCTTTTTTCAAAATTTCCTGATTCGCTGGAGGGAATCCCATGATCCAAGCTTTTTCATTTTGTGCTTGATCACCAAGGTTTTTACCGTTCGAAATAATCGCGGTATCTCCTGCATTGAACAGACGATCTTTTGCTTCTTGAGTAGCGTCTGCTTTAGCAACCGGAATGCCGTCTACCAGATCATAGTTCTCGCCTTCCACGCCATCATAAATGGCAGTGAGGTTTTTATCGGAAGCCATCCAATCCAGATATTTAATTGCTTCTGCGGCACGTTCGCTGCTCTTCGGAATCATGATGTACATACCGTTCGAACCATAACGGGACTTGATATGTTTTCCATCAGCATTCGCATTGGTGTATGCATCGAGCGGAGCCAAGTTGCTGTCTGGTTTGTTTGTTTTCAACAGATCATAAGATCCATCTGGCCAGAAAATAGAGTCCACATCTTCAGAGAAGAAACCAGTATTTCCATTTGCAACGTCTTTGTTTAACTGGGTTTTATCCTTATCCAAGCTGAAATCCTTACTGATCAATCCTTCGTTGTATAGCTTGTTCAAGAACTGCATAGATTCTTTGAATCCTTCATGCAAAGGCAGTTCATAGCGTTGAGCATAAGTCTTATCACCAGCGATCGGCTTAATGAAAGAATAGATGAGTGGTTCATAGGAAGCTGGTGCAAGCGCAAAACCCATAGGAATGTTTTGACTTCCCACATTGCCAGGATCTTTTTCTTTAAAAGCTTTCAATGTGTTATACAACTCATCTGTTGTTTGAGGTGCTGGCATTCCCAGCTTATCTAACCAATCTTGACGAATGAAGGAGCTGTACCGCGCTGTAATCGCACGTTTACCCGGTATAGCAAACTGCTGTCCCTCCACTTGACCAAACTTTAATGTATCTTCACCCAAAAACTTTTTCAGATTCGGTCCATACTGATTAACCAGATCACCTACATCTGTCAACCCGCCTTGTTGTGCATAGCGGTAAAACACGCTGGAGTCATAAACGAAGACAATATCCGGAACGTCCGAAGCACTAGCCATCAGGACATTCAGCTTGGTTACTTCCTCAGAACGTTGAACAGGTACGAACTGTACGTCAATGTTGTTCGGATCACCAAAGTTCTTTTGAATCATTTGAGAGATAAAGTTATTTGAGATCGTGTACTGAGAAGGTGTTTTACCACGGTCGAAAAGCTCCACCTTTAATGTGACGCGTTTTCCATCACCGGATGCTCCGCCTTCTGCTGATTTGTTATCTGCAGATGAGCACCCCGCAAGTAGTGAGACGCCCATTACTGCTGTAAGCGCCAAACCCATCAACTTCTTTAGACTCCCTTTTCTTGTCATTCCGTTCATCCCCTTTGGCTTTGCGTGAATGTTTTTGAAGCTTGCTCTGAGTATTCCACATCTCTCGCCTTTCTTACAATAAACTAGTTTCGTAAGCGTTTACATACGGATTATGGTTTATACATCATGATTATTTTCGCAGACTGACTATTTTCTAAACCCTTGCTGCTAAAGGCTTTAGTGCTAGTTTGCCCCCTCTGACACCAGAAAACTCTGCTCATATTCGGATAAACCATTTTCACATACTGCTTATATTCGTAAATAGAAAAGAGTGGGAATATCCTTGTATTCTCGCACACAAGCAGTTACTTCCCTTTTAGTTTATAACTGAATAATACAAAACAGGGTGAATTCAAGACTGTCCGCTCTCTCAGTGAAGAGCGACTGCCTAAAACTCACCCTGTATTTCCTTAAGCCATGAACATCTATATTTTTGTCATTCTTCAAGATCAAGGTGTTCACGTTTCAAACGACGATAATCCCCTGGTGTAATACCCATCACCCGTTTAAACACACGGCCTAAAGTAATTCCGTTCGCGTATCCTACTTTCAAAGCAATGTCCTGCAAGGAATGATCCGTTTTTAACAGAAGCTGTTCGGCCTCCTTCATGCGAAGCTCTGTAACAAAATCAACAAACTTCATGTTGAATTCGGTCTTAAACAAATAACTCGCATGTTTGCCCGTAATCTGAAATCGATCACTCAGATGTTTCAATGAAAGATCTGGATTAGCAAACTGTTCTTCAATATAGGCTTTCATTTCGTTAACCATTGCTTTGTAACTCTTGGTTTCAGTGACCGCCACATAGGTTCTGAACAGATCCGTCAGATTATCAAACAGAAGGCCTTTGATATCCTCAAGTGTCTCTGCCTCTTCCATCAACTTGAGCCACTTGTTAATATTCTCTTCTGACAGCTCTTCTTGCAGCTTCTCTGACATCATTGCGACTTCTCTACTGAGCATCTGTAACATCGCCTGGATGAGAGAGCGAATCTCGTCATCTGGCAGCTTATTTCGCTCAAATGCTGTGAAAATCTCTTCCAATTGATCACGCCACTGAACACTCGACATGCGGAAACGTTTAACAAAGTCGGCAATCATCTGCAGGTACGTGTAGGTATCCAGCAAAGGATGCTGATGCTCTCCGCACTCGGCTTGCCCCACATCACCATTCATCAAGAGCTTGCGTTGCATTACCGTCTCGGCTGCTGCATAGGAATCCCGAATCGATTCTATGCCCTCAGCAATAGGCCCAATGCCAAAGCTAAGGGAAATACGCAGATTCTGTTCCACCCAAGATTGACATTCCTCTACCACAATGCGAATCTGCCCTGACATATCTGAGCTGTTACTGTCACGATTTTCTTTGGACAAAAAAAGTATCGCTATTCGATCCGCGCTGATCCATTCCGCCCAGCACTGTACTCCCGTATTACGTGATAGTTCCTGCAAAACGTTCATCAAAGCAAACTTCAGCGTATTTTGTTCACCTCTCGTGTACCGTTCCTGAAACCCTTTTTCATACTTGTTGATTTCTCCAACAACAACGGCAAAACGCGAAGAGTCATGCACTTCATCAAAAGGAGAAAACTCCTTTAATTGCTCTGAAACTTGATCCATATGTTCCCCAAGCAGCAAAGCATTAAACAGCCTGCTACGTTGTAAAAGTGCGTTCTCTCTGCTCTTCTTATCATAGTCCATCATATGATTGATCAGATTCTCAAGAACACCATCAATCATCTTCATCTCATCGGTCCGAGTTCCTGAGTTTTCCAACACACGGATTTGATGAGCTTCAATCCGGTTCATGATAATCTGAATAGGCTTATAGTTACGACGAGTTATATAGACAATATAAATGACGGCACAGAGAACAGTCAGAATTCCAATTATAATCCACACGTAGGAAACAACCGAAACCCAGCCAAACAAGTTGCCCGCCTTAATTCCACTGGACAGGGTCCAGCCCAATCTGTCTAGCGGTAAATGGTTTAGCTCCTTTCCATTCACTGCGCCTTCATAATCGGAATGGGCATTATACACAATCTTGCCCTCACGATCCGTAATCGTCAGAAAGGAAAGTTGCCCATTAACCATACTATCCACACTTTGCTCAATACTGCTCATCTTGATATTAATGACCAGAGTACCCTCGGAGCCAAAAGGTAAAGGCATGCCCTTATTCACTGTCAGTACCCGGACAGGTTGCTGAAAGTCCACCTCGATTTCCCGGACTGGTTGCCAGCCCGACCCGATTGGCCCGTTAACAATCCGATCAATCCACATCTTATCCGAGAAGCTGTCCGATTCTCTGGAGCCACTTACCGTCAAAACTCTGTCATTTCTTTTGTCGTAGATATAGATGGATTGAATCCATGAAGAAGAACTGGACAGTTCGCGCAAATTCTGTGCAATTGAATAGACCGTGTCCGAGCTGGTCTGGACGGTGTTATTAAAATAAAGCTTGTAAGCTTGTGTGTTCTGTACTGTTTCGGTCACAGATAGCTCAATATCCCGGATCGTACGATCCAGTGTAGACTCCAAGTAACTGGAGGAGATTCGATCTGCCTTTCTGGTCTCTTCCCTAGAGACGTCATTTATAAAAACAAATGCGATAAAAATAAGTATTGTCATGGTAAAAAAGAAAATAGGGAAATACGAGAACAATAACCGGTAGTACCAATTACGAGACAATAGACCCCGCTCCTCACTCCACGATGCCAATGTTCTCAGCCGTGGTTCTACTGTTCAGCATCCAACTCAACTTAGGGGCTGAATACTATATGATAACGCTATCATAACTGATTTTATGTTATTATAGCACAAGCCTCTGAGTAGCAATGCAAGAATTGAATTCCAAGAGCCAAAACAAAAAAACCGTGCTGAGCAGACAACAACTCAGACACGGAACAGTTCATCTGGCAGCACACCGTTATATCTTCGATGCTCTAAATGCCAGAATCCTTAAACAATGTGGCCATGGAGCCACCATCCACAATAATGCGTACGGCGCGAGCCAGCATTGGCGCAACAGGTAACACTTTGAAGCATTCAGGGTGGTCATCTGGCAGTGCGATCGAGTCCGTAACTACCACCTCTTCAATTGACGGGTGATTCAATTTACTTACTGCCCCATCTGAGAACAATCCGTGTGTTGCACATACATATACATTTTTGGACCCGCGTTCCTTCAACCCTTCCACCACATTCAGAATGGTTGTTCCGGTGTCGATCAGATCCTCAATAATAATAGGTGTCCGTCCTTCTACATCACCAATGACATGGGTAATAACCGATTCATTATGGCTTGGACGTTTCTTGATCATAATGGCAAATGGAGAATCCAGACGGTTCGCCAGCTTCTCTGCCATCGATGCTCGTCCCGCATCCGGGGAGACGACAACAGGGTTCTCGATTCCTTTGCTTAACAGATAATCACTAATCAGATCCAGTGATGTCATATGGTCAACCGGAATGTTGAAGAATCCCTGAATGGCCGCTGCGTGCAGGTCGATTGTTACCACTCGATTGGCGCCAGCTGTCGTTAATACATCTGCTACCATCTTGGCCGAGATCGGTTCCCGTGGTGCGGATTTGCGCTCTTGACGGGCATAGCCGTAATACGGAACAATGATGTTCACAGTGCGCGCTGAAGCCCTCTTTGCGGCATCAATCATCACCAACAGCTCGACAAACAGCTCATTGATCGGATGAGACAACGACTGTACCAGAAACACATCACAATTACGGATCGTTTCTTCATAATGAACGTATATTTCTCCGCTCTTGAACCTGGACAGCTTGATCTTGCCCAGTTGTACACCCAGCTTGTCACATACCTGTTCTGCCAGCTTAGGGTTCGATGAACCGGAAAAAATACGTAACGAATGCTGCATAATGCCCTCCCGAGGGTTGAAGTCCCTATATAATCCCTTAGCTAAAAGGTTATTTCCTACCCTCATTATACTCTACTGGCTTATACATTTAAAGGAATGAACGAGCGATGACGGCCTTCAAAAACAGCGACTTCCGTACAGCCCAACTCATGCAAAAGTGCTTCAGCTTCAGGCAGATAATCGCCCAGCTTCATTGGGTCATGTGCATCAGACCCCATGGTTAATGGAATGCCCATGCGAATGGCTTCCGTCAGCATTCTGCGACTAGGGAACATCTCGGCGCAAGGCTTCGATAACCCGGAAGCATTCAGCTCCATGGCGCAGCCACTTTTGGCAATAGCCTGCAACGCTGCGTTCTCCAGTGAGATACGTTCTTCTGTCTGTTCAGCTGAAGGAACATAGCCAAACCGTTTAATGACATCCGTATGGCCCATAATATCGTACAGTCCCGTCGTAGCTGCCTTGCTCACGGCATCATAGTACTGACGATATACTTCAAGGATGTCTTTGCCCTCCCAGTGATGGGTCTGGCGGAAATCCGTAATGTCCCATTCCCCGAGGAAATGAACAGAGCCAATCACATAATCCCATGGATAACGCTCAATGATTGCACGGATCTCTGTTTCCCAGCCTTCAATATAGTCACCTTCCAGACCAACACGTACGTCAATCTGTCCGCGGTAACGTTCTTTCAGGGAGAAACACTCCTCTACGTAACGCGGCAGTTCATCCATAGGCATCGCCATTTCCGGATAATATTGAGCCGGATCGACATGCAATAATGGCATGTGATCGGACAATCCAATCTGGGATAGTCCGATCTCCACACCACGTTGCACGTACTCTTCCAGTTTGCCAACGGCATGTCCACACCGCTCATGGTGTGTGTGATAATCTATACGCACGAAGCTCGCCTCCTAATCGCGGCGAGGCCGTTCATGACGGCGGCTCAGCTCTGACATAATATCGTCCAGCGGCAGCTTGCGCTCTTGTAACAGGACGAGCAGGTGATACATCAGGTCACTGACCTCCAGACGAAGCTCGTCATTATCTTTATTTTTGGCGGCGATGATCGTTTCGGATGCTTCTTCACCGATTTTTTTCAATATTTTGTCTACACCTTTATCAAACAGATACGTTGTATATGCACCCTCAGGGCGTTCACGTTCACGCTCTGCAATAACGGACTCCAGTTCAGCCAAAACCTCGAAGCGGCTTTCGGAATCGGAACTTCCCGAAGCAGATGCATCACTCGCATCATCCGAACCCTTATTCGCCGATTTCTCTGGCAAACCAATGATTTCATTATGGAAACATGTTACCGCACCTGTATGGCAGGCAGGACCGTTCGGTTTGACCTCAACCAACAAGGTATCACCATCACAATCATATTTCAGGGAAGTAATGGTCTGCACGTTACCAGATGTTGCACCTTTGTGCCACAGCTCTTGACGCGAGCGTGACCAGAACCACGTTTCACCGGATTCAAGCGACAACTTCAGAGATTCGCGATTCATATAAGCCATCATTAAGACTTCCCGAGTATCCACATCCTGCACAATGGCAGGAACCAAACCATCACTCCAACGAATGTGTTCCACAACCTGTTCCAAGGACAACTGTTCCTTGATTTCATCGCTCACTTTAGTCACGGATCTCCACCCCTTGTTCTCTCAAATGTTGTTTTAACGCCGGTACGGCGATTTCTTTGTAATGGAAAATCGTTGCGGCCAGCCCTGCGTCCGCTTTGCCTGTGGTAAATACATCAAAGAAGTGAGATTCCTTGCCCGCACCGCCCGATGCGATGACTGGAATACGCACAGATTCGGATACCGCTGCCGTCAGCTTCAGATCAAAGCCGTCTTTTGTTCCGTCCGCGTCCATACTTGTGAGAAGAATCTCCCCCGCGCCCAAGCTCTCAGCCTTTTTAACCCATTCCAGCGCCTTGATCCCGGAGGGTTTCCGTCCACCATGGGTATAGACTTCCCACTCGCCCCAAGCTTCGTTATACTTGGCATCGATCGCTACCACGATACACTGCGAGCCAAAGCGACGTGCACCATCTGCAATCAACTGCGGATTAAGTACCGCGGCTGTATTCACTGCGATTTTATCCGCTCCCGCACGGAGAATCCGCTTCATGTCCTCTACCTTGGAGATGCCACCACCTACCGTAAAGGGAATAGCGATCTCGCCCGCCGTCTGCCGCACGACTTCTTCCATCGTTTCGCGCCCTTCTACCGAAGCGGAGATATCGAGAAACACCAGTTCGTCTGCGCCCTCGCGGTCATATAGTGCCGCCAGCTCTACCGGATCACCCGCATCGCGGAGATTAACGAAGTTGACGCCTTTGACGACCCGGCCGTCCTTCACGTCCAGACAGGGGATGATTCTTTTTGCCAGCATGCTACCTCTTCCTCTCTATCCGAATATCCCTTACTTATTGACCGCACGTACTGCTTCAGACAGATCGATACTTCCTGTATACAGTGCTTTACCCACAATTGCTCCACCAACACCATCATCCGCGTGGCGACTCAAACGAAGCAGATCATCCATTACACTTACACCGCCGGAAGCAATAACCGTACGTCCGCTCGCCTTGGCAAGAGACACAATCGCTTCCACATTAGGACCCTGCATCATGCCATCACGGGAAATATCCGTAAAGATGAACGTTTCTGCCCCATATGCCGCCAATTCCTTCGCGAGTACCTCTGCCTGTACTTCCGATGTTTCGAGCCATCCGCGAGTTGCCACGTAACCATTACGTGCATCGATACCAATTGCCACTTTGTCCCCGTAACGTCCCAGTACTTCCTCTGTAAAAGCACGATCCTCAATTGCTGCTGTTCCAATGATCAGCCGACTAACACCAAGACCCAGCAAACGCTCTACATCCGCTACTGTACGAAGTCCACCGCCCACCTGAACAGGTACGTTTACAGACGACGCAATCCGCCCAATCAGCTCATCGTTAACAGGATGTCCTGCTTTCGCACCATCCAGATCCACCAGATGAACGTATGTACCGCCTTGTTTCTCCCAGGATAAAGCCACTTGAACCGGGTCATCGTTATACACGGTCTCCTGATTATAATCTCCCTGCACCAGTCTTACACATTTGCCGTCCCGGATATCAATCGCCGGATATAGGATAAAAGATGACATACAAGGCCTCCTGAATATGAATTAGATTTGTACGCTTTCTATAGTTAAGAAGAGTTGATGTTTTACCTTTGTACAGTTGCTCCTGTCAGAGCCAAAAAGTTGCCGAGCAGCTTCATGCCAAGCTCTCCACTTTTCTCCGGGTGGAATTGCATGCCGAAGTTGGATCCTCTGCCTACAATGGCTGTCACCGGATGTCCGTAATCCGTTACCGCCAGCAGATCGTCTCTGTTTTCAGTAAGCGCATGATAGGAATGGACAAAATAGACGTGACCTGCCTCCAGCCCCGTAAATAGCGGATTTTCCGCGTGCAGGAATTCCAAACGGTTCCATCCCATATGAGGAACCTTCAGCTCTCCTGATGCGAATCGCACCACTTTCCCTGGCAAAATATCCAGTCCCTCATGCTCGCCATGCTCTTCACTTGAGCTGAACAACAACTGCATCCCCAGACAGATTCCGAGCAGTGGCTTGGACCCGGCAGCAGCTTCCTTCACCACCGTATCCAGCCCACTCTCCCGCAGATGAACCATTGCATCACCAAAAGCACCTACGCCTGGCAGAATGACACCATCTGCGCCAAGAATCTCTTCCCGGTCACCCGTGACCAGCGCTTCGTAGCCAAGACGTTCGACCGCTTTGCCGACGCTGTGCAGGTTACCCATACCGTAATCGACAATTGCAATCGCCATCGTCTACAGCACTCCCTTCGTGGAAGGCACACCTGTTACCCGTGGATCAATCATCGTTGCTTCATCCAGTGCACGTCCCAGTGCCTTAAAGATTGCTTCAATCATGTGGTGGGTGTTCTGACCATAGTGCACAATGACATGCAACGTAATCCGTGCTTCCAGCGCCAATTTCCACAGGAATTCATGTACCAGCTCCGTGGAGAAACTGCCTACCTGTTGGGAAGGGTATTCTGCACGGTATTCAAAGTGAGGTCGGTTGCTCACATCAATAATAACCTGAGCGAGTGCCTCGTCCATCGGGACAAAAACACTGGCGTAGCGCTTAATACCGCGTTTGTCACCCAACGCTTCTCGCAACGTCTGTCCCAGACAGATTCCGATGTCTTCAACCGTGTGATGATCATCGATATCAATGTCTCCACGGGCCTGTACGTTCAGGTCGAATTGTCCGTGCTTCGTGAACAGATCCAGCATATGGTTCAGGAAAGGTACATCCGTTTCAATCGTGGATTGTCCTGTGCCATCTACAGTAAAGGCCAATTGAATATTGGTCTCGTTTGTTTTACGGTCAACCTCTGCTTGGCGCACTGCACCTTTGTTTTCAAGTTCCACACCATTATTTTGCTTATCCATTGTCCGATTCCGCCTTTCCTTCCTGTTCTAACCGTACAGCGATTGCACGGGCATGCCCTTCAAGACCCTCATGGCGGGCCAACTCTATAATAGCCGCTCCGTTCTGCAGCAGCGCTTCTTTACTATAATAGATCAGACTCGATTTCTTGATAAAATCGTCCACGTCCACTGGCGAACTGAACCGCGCAGTTCCATTGGTCGGAATAATGTGATTTGGTCCGGCAAAATAATCTCCTACCGGCTCCGAGCTGTACGGGCCGAGGAAGATCGCTCCGGCATTCTCGATCCGGCCAGCGTAAGCCATCGGCTCCTGCACCATAATCTCCAGATGCTCCGGTGCAAGTCGGTTCACCACGTCGATTCCCTCATCGATGGAATCGACCACAATAATCGCGCCATACTGCTCCACCGAAGCAGCAGCGATATCACGCCGCGGCAGCACTTCAAGCTGCCGCTGCACTTCGCCCTGCACGGCTTCCGCCAGCGTGGCCGAATTCGTGACGAGAATGGCCGATGCCATCTCGTCATGTTCCGCCTGCGACAACAGGTCGGCGGCGACGTACACCGGATTCGCCGTATCATCGGCGAGCACCACAATCTCACTCGGCCCGGCGATACTGTCGATATCGACCGCACCGTACACCTCGCGCTTCGCGAGCGCCACGTAAATATTGCCCGGTCCACAGATCTTGTCGACCGGGGCAATACTCTCCGTGCCGTAAGCAAGGGCGGCGATGGCTTGAGCGCCGCCAACCCGGTACATCTCGCTCACGCCTGCTTCCGCAGCAGCAACGAGAATGTACGGATTAATACCTTCGCCACCGTTCGTAGACGGTGGCGTCACGAGAACAATCTCCGGCACGCCTGCCACCTGTGCCGGAATTACATTCATCAGCACAGACGATGGATACGCTGCTTTGCCGCCAGGTACATAGACGCCGACCCGCTTCAGCGGCCGGATGACCTGGCCCAGCAGGCTGCCGTCCGGCTGCCAATCCATCCACGAGTTGCGTTTCTGCTTCTCGTGAAACGCACGAATGTTGGCGGCGGCTTGCCGAATCGCCGTCACAAAGGATGGCTCCACGGCTGAATAAGCCGCCTGCAGCTCTTCCTGCGGCACGCGCAATTCCGCGGCCGTCAGCTTCGTGCGGTCCAGCTGCTCCGTGTAACGCAGCAGTGCCGCATCACCCTCACGGCGAATGTCGCTGACAATACGCCGTACCGTTTCATTTTGCTCTGGCGTGCCATACTCCACTTCCCGCTTCAGATCAAACTCACGTGCAGGTACAATTTTCATACGTACAACCTCCTCATCCTCTGTAATGCCTGCCTTTATATGGCCAATTCGATTCTGATTTTTCACGTTTCTTGCTTCTATCGTTTCATTCTTTGGTTATTCCGTTTGTATATTTCTCGTTCCTTGCTACCTTGCATTTCTTGCTTCTCAGTAATTTATCCCCGAAGGCTTCCCGCTGAAATCTCATTCGATGCCGGAATGACCTGCTGAAGTGCATCACACAAAGCCTGGATTCGTGCGTTTTTCATCCGATAACTTACCCGATTGGCGATAAGACGGCTGGTGATGTCCAGAATACCCGTCATCTCCACCAATCCGTTCTCGCGCAGTGTCTGACCTGTCTCCACCAGATCGACAATCCGGTCTGCCAGACCAATTAAAGGCGCAAGCTCAATGGAACCATTCAGCTTGATCACCTCGACCTGTTGCCCCTGCTCCCGGAAATACTGTGAAGCAATCCTTGGATACTTCGTTGCAACACGTTGCTGGATGCCTGGCTTCCAGTCGGGAAGTCCGATCACAGACATACGGCACTGAGCGATTCCCAGATTCAACAGTTCGTACACATCCCGATCTTCCTCCAGCAGCACGTCTTTACCAACAATTCCGATATCGGCAACACCGTACTCCACATATGTTGGAACATCTACTGGCTTCGCCATAATGAATTCCATTCCAGCTTCCGGCACTTCAATGACCAATCTGCGTGTATCGTCTACGTCTTCTGGAATATCCAGCCCCGCTTCACGAAACAATTTGGAGGCTTTTTTATAGATTCGGCCCTTCGGCATGGCCACCTTCAGAATATCCGACATCTCAGCGTCCTCCTTCTTCAGATCCGTAAGTAATAACCTGCTCAGCCTGAGCGGTTCTTGCTTCAACCGATACGGCACTTGCCCCAGCCCCGTCTTCAGGAAGAAGGAGTGTCACTACATTTTGTCCCATACTGCGTAATCTTGCCGCTTCTGTTAGTGCCTCGGCCCGACGTTTCGGGGTATATTGGATAAGTACCGTTTTTTTCTCTTCAATCGTAATGCCATGAACACCATCAATAATACGGTTCGTTTTCAGTGCAAATCCTGTAGCCGGCAATGAGCGACCAAACTGTTGTAACAGATTATCATACCGTCCACCGCTACATACTGGAGATCCCAGTTCGGCTGCATACCCTTCAAAGGTCATACCCGTATAATAGGAGAAATCACCGATCATCGTCAGATCAATCAGCACATGCTCGGATACACCGTACGCTTCCAACACTTCGAATACTGCACACAGATGTGCAATCGACTGTGCTGCTTCAGCACTTGAACTTAGCTCTACCGCATGTGTGCATACTTCCTTGCCACCGCGCAGACGCAGGATCGCTTCGAGCTGTTCTTTCAACTTGGGCTCCAGATTCAATGCTTCAATGGACTGACGATAGCCTACATAATCACGTCCGAGCAGCCCTTCCTTCAATTGCTCCTGCTCCGTTGTCTGGCCTGGAATGACTTCCTCCAGTAATCCGTTCAGGAATCCCATATGGCCCATCGCTATTTTAAAAGAAGACACGCCCGCTGCCTGCAAAGAGGCAATCGCAAGCGCAACAACTTCTGCATCCGCCTCAGGTGAGTCGTCTCCAACCAGCTCCACGCCGGTCTGGAAAAATTCAGCCTCACGCCCAGCTTCCTCTTCAATGGAACGAAATACGTTCGCATGATAGGATAAACGCAGCGGCAACTGCTCATCTTTGAGCATGGATGAAACGACGCGAGCAATCGGAGCCGTTAGATCCGATCTGAGCACCAGCGTGGTTCCCCTGCTGTTTAGCAATTTAAATAATTTGCGATCCGATGTAGAGCTTGCCACACCTACCGTGTCGTAATATTCAATCGTTGGTGTGATGATCTGGCGGTAACCCCAGCGTTCCATACATTCCAGTACATTGCGTTCAATCGTCCGCAGCTTGGATACTACATGTGGTGTATAGTCGCGGAATCCGGTCGGTTTTTCAAAACCTTTTGGTTTGGACATTGGTAATATTCACCCCGAGTCAGTAGTTTAAGGTCGCACTCGTTCTATTTCAACAGGATTTATGTAGTGTAAATCCCCATTCTATCTTATAAATCTTGAATCACAGTATTATCTCATAAGCCTTCATACTATTGGTTTAGTTCAATCTTTATCATGCTTCATTTCTCCAATAATACTTTCACATGGTAAAGTGCTAACAAACTAAAGGATATGGGATATGATAACATGAAATCCGCATTACCGTCAACAATACCAATGCTTGATTGCCCTTGGATCGACATATCGTTTTATATACACACCGTTACCCTCACTAATCGGTATTTATATACGAAAAAAGCTGCCATAAGCAGCTTTTTACTTCAACCCATCTTCTTTCATTACGTTATTGACTTAATGCACACTACCCTGAGAAGAGTCATCCGTGTTAAAGACAGTCTCTTCCGTAGAAGCTGCCGCACGGGATAAATCACGTAGTGGATTGCCACCAACAAAAGCCCCTGGTGCAACATCCTTATGTACGACTGCTCCAGCAGCTACAACCGCTCCATCCCCTATGGTTACCCCAGGCAGAATCGTTGTATTGGCACCAATCAGTACATTTTCCCCGATAATGACCTCGCCCAGCCTGTACTCCTTAATGAGATACTCATGAGCCAGAATCGTTGTGTTGTAACCGATGACCGAGTTTTCGCCGACCGTTATTTTCTCCGGAAAAAACACATCCACCATCACCATCAGGCCAAAGGCCGTGTGTTTTCCCACCTTCATCCCCAGCATTCGGCGATAAATCCAGTTCTTCACTGATAGGATCGGACAGTAACGTGACAACTGGATCCAGATAAAATTACGAACGCCCTTCCACGGACTCACTGTCTTGTAGATATGCCAAAGTGCATTCTGGTCCTCTACCGGATAGCGGGTTACTTTTCTCATGAACGTCCCGTTTCAATACGGATGAGTTTCAACAAGTCTCTCATGTCGTGCAACATATGATCGGGACCATATCCGTTCAGGATTGTTTCCCCTTTAAGAGACCATGCAACCCCCGCCGAGAGTGCGCCCGCATTTTGTGCCGATTGGATATCCACCGGACTGTCACCTACCATCAACGTTTTAGTAGGATCTGCACCCAGTTCCGTCATGGCCTTCAGTACAGGCTCAGCATGGGGCTTCGGATTCGTCACATCGGTCACGGTCACAATTGTTTTCATATATTTCAGTAGATCAAAACGTTCTAGCACCTTTAATGTAGATGGACGAATTTTTGTTGTGACCACACCCATAACAATGCCCGCCTGATGCAGCGCCTCTACTACCTCAATGACATGTGGAAAAGGTCTAACCATCGCTTCATGATGAATATCATTATAAGCACGGTAACCTTTCACGTACTCGGAGACTTCCTCCTGGCCAGAGAAGGTGCGCATTTGCTGCTCCAGTGTGCCACCCATATGTGGAATGATCTGTTCCCGAGTCCATGGAGCTGAATGCTCCCATCCTCCCATGACATGCTGGAATGAGCTGATAATCAACTCATTGGTATCAATAATCGTTCCGTCCAGATCAAACAATACCGTGTCAATCATGTTGCATTACTCCTTTTTATCATCAACTTGCTTGGATTCATCTTTGGCTGGAGGTGTTACCTTATTCTCTTTGCCAGCAACTGTTCCCGTATGCTCCATATCATCTGAGGTAACTTTGGACGATACAATGGGATCACTATAACGAACATCTGCTTTACCTGTCACTCTTCTCACCACAATGAATACAACAGCAACAATAATGATACCAATTGCGAGCAGTTGCGAGATTCTTACGTTACCGTAAGCAGGATCAAGATATCCTTGTTCAAAGCCCATTGCAGTCATTGGAGACCATAACCCGTTCACTAATGAAGCGACCCATTGCGGAGCCTGGAAGCCAAGACTGTCCGTACGTAGAGCTTCAATGAAGAAACGACCGATAGAGTACCAGATGAAATAAGACATAAACAGTTCACCTGAACGCAGAAACTTCTGACGACGCAGAACCAAGAGCAAGACCAGGCCAACGAGACTCCACATCGATTCATACAAAAATGCAGGATGGTGGAATACACCCTCTACGTTCATTTGATTCACAATAAAGTCCGGCAGATGAAGCTTGTCTCTCAAAAATGATTCTTCCACAGGACCGCCGTAGGCTTCCTGATTCACAAAGTTCCCCCAGCGTCCGATCAACTGTCCAACGAGCAGTCCAGGCGCACAGATATCGGCCATACGCCAGAAGTTATATCCTTTACGACGGAAGAAAATAACTGCACAGATGATTGCACCAATAAGGGCACCATAGATGGCAATACCGCCATTCCATATTTTAAAGACATCCCAGAAGTTATCCTTATAATCTTCCCACTTAAATGCTACGTAGTAGATGCGGGCACCAATGATGGCAGAAGGTACACCCAGCAGGACCATGTCCATGAACACTTCCTGTGGAATGTTGTAGCGTTTGCCCTCCCGGATCACGAGCAGCAGTCCTATAAGTGCCGCAGCACCAAGAATAAGCCCGTACCAGTGAACCTTTAACGCTCCAATAGAGAACGCAATCGGGTTCAACAGTAATAATGTATCCATTCATTCACACTCCTATTTATTCAATCAATCGCACGCATGACGAATGGTTGGCATACACTGCGCCTTAAGAGAAGCAGTACATGTCAACCATTTATCTTGATTTCCTTGTATAAAATGTTTCTTAATCCATGTCTTCCATATCTTCCGAGATGGTTGCTGTCAGCTTGTTCGTGAATTGCAGTGCAGCATTCAAACCCATCTGTTTCAGGCGATAGTTCATACCTGCCACTTCAATAATAACTGCCAAGTTCCGTCCCGGACGAACAGGAATCGTAACGAGAGGCACATCGGTATCAATGATACGTGTAGTCTCTTCATCCAGACCCAGACGATCATATTGTTTATCCTGCTGCCATGCTTCCAGACGTACAACCAAGGTAATACGTTTGTTATTCCGAACTGCACCAGCTCCGAACAATGTCATGACGTTGATAATACCAACACCTCGAATTTCGAGCAAATGGCGGATCAATTCAGGTGCAGTACCGTGCAGCTGAAAATCTGACGTTTGGCGGATCTCTACCGCATCATCGGCAATCAGTCGGTGTCCACGTTTCACCAGTTCCAGTGCTGTCTCACTCTTACCAATACCGCTACTACCCGTGATGAGCATGCCTACGCCATAGACATCACAAAGTACACCGTGAATGGTTGCTGTTGGTGCTAATTTCCCCTCCAAAAACCCGGTGATCCGGCTGGACAGAATCGTTGTTGCCATATTACTGCGTAATACAGCCAGGTCCCGTTCTTCACTGATATCAATCAGTTCTTGCGGCACTTCAAGTCCGCGCGTTACAACGATACAAGGCGTCTCTTCTGTACAAAGACGTTGCATACGATCACGCCGCTCTTGCTCAGGTAACATTGCAAAGAAAGCTAACTCCGTTCTTCCAAGTAGCTGTACCCGTTCTTGTGGATGGTATTCAAAATAACCGGCCATTTCCAGACCAGGACGGTTCAGGTCATCTACCGTAATGACTCTTTTCAATCCGTGAGATCCAGAAACAACCTCCAACTGAAATTGCTGCACCAGTTCAGATACTTTCACTTTTTTCGCCATTTGTCTCTTCCTTTCAGCATTAGCTGTCCCTCTATGTACATCAGATCGTGTATCAGTTATTTCCATTATTAGCGCATTCACAACATGGGGTACAGAATGCATACCCTTCCAACAGTCGATTCTCTCAAATAAATGAAGACAGACCTTCAAATAATCTTAAATGAATTCCGGGATGAATGCAATCGCAGCCTCCGACAACCATTAGTAAGAAAAGTCTTCTGATCGAAGTACCTTCTGGGATACTACATTCGCAGTTTACCGGCCGTTTTTCTTGCGGTTATTTATCCTTCAACTCCTCCGAAACTTATAATTCCAATAATCTTAAAAAAAGCCCCTTCCAGCAATAACGGAAGGGGCTCTCATTACAATGTATAATTGCGTTAACTTTCAGGTTCCATCGTCACCGAGGAATCCCAGTATTATTTGTCTTGAAGAAGTACGTTCACTTCAGTCTCTTTGTCAAAGATATGAACTTTGTTCATGTCGATGGCCATTTTAACTGTGGAACCATCACGAGTGTTAGAACGTCCGTCTACACGTGCAATCGTTGTATCATTACCAACACCGCTCAAGTAGAGGAGCATTTCGTGACCCAGGTTCTCTGTAACATCTACGTGTGTAGAGAATACAGAGTTCGGGGATGCTTCCAGGAATACTGGCTCTTCGTGAATATCTTCTGGACGAACACCCAGAATCACTTCTTTGCCAATGTATCCTCTAGATTTCAACACTTGTGCTTTACCTTGCGGGATTTCAACATCCACACCAGGAGCTATGAAATGCATGCTAGTACCTTGCTCAGCGAGTTTACCCGAGATAAAGTTCATTGTCGGGGAACCGATGAAACCAGCTACGAACAGGTTAGCCGGCAGGTTATACAGCTCTTCCGGAGAAGCTGCTTGTTGGATGATACCATCCTTCATAACAACGATCCGATCACCCATCGTCATTGCTTCGATCTGGTCATGCGTTACGTAGATAACTGTTGTTTCCAAACGTTTAGCCAGTTTAGTGATTTCCGCACGCATCTGACCACGAAGTTTAGCATCCAAGTTGGAGAGAGGCTCATCCATCAAGAAGACTTGTGGATCACGGACAATCGCACGTCCTAGAGCGACACGCTGACGTTGACCACCGGACAATGCCTTAGGTTTACGCTCAAGCAAATGCTCGATATCCAGGATTTTAGCTGCTTCACGTACACGTTTGTCGATCTCGTCTTTTTTAACCTTACGCAATTTCAAACCAAATGCCATGTTTTGATATACGCTCATATGCGGATACAAGGCATAGGATTGGAATACCATCGCGATATCGCGGTCTTTAGGTGCAACATCATTAACGACACGGTCACCGATATAGAGTTTACCTTCAGAAATTTCCTCAAGGCCTGCGATCATACGCAGTGTTGTTGATTTACCACAACCGGACGGGCCTACCAGTACCAGAAATTCTTTATCTTTAATGTCCAGGTTAATGTCAACTACAGTTGCTTTATCAGAACCCGGGTATTTTTTGAAAATATGCTCTAAACGTACTCCAGCCATGATTGTTGCCTCCTCAGAGATCATTTTGTAATCGAATACAATTTGTATTTTTATAATACCCTATCTACGTGAGGTTTGACTATTCGCAAACTGCACAAAAATATCAATGCTTTTTCGTCACTTTGTACATTAGTAGTAAAAACTGCACTAGAACAGCACTTTCGAAGTGCCTCACATCGTAACCAATCTCCTGTTTGATCTTGTCCAGACGATAAACCAACGTATTACGATGAATGAAAAGTCGTTTCGCTGTCTCGCTGACATTACAGTCCAGGCTAAAAAAGGTTTCCAGCGTAGCAAGTGTCTCACTGTCATTGAAGATTACCGTGTCTTTGCCTGTTTCCTGTATAAACCGTGTACGTTGTTCATCAGGAATGCTCGCTACCAACCGCTCCAGGTGAAGATCCCATGGGAGATGAATATGCTGCGTGACATGGAATGCTCTCCCCAAGTGAACACTTTCTTTAAGAAGAGTTGTGACCGATACAAGTTGTTGTGCAGGAATGCATGGCAGAGATGCAGACAGATGGAACACCCCAGCCCACTCACTGGCAACCAATTCATGCAACCCCAGACAAAAAGCGTTCAGTGAATCCTTTTTGGCCTCCGTCGTATCTTCCTCTGCTTCTTCTGTAACAATTTCTTTATCACCCATGAAGATCCACTCTTGCTCCCCCAAAGGAATCAAGACAATTTCCTCGCCAAAGTAACTCTCAAGCAACTTGTTGAGTTCCTTGGATCGTAAACGATGCGCATCCGGTGTATCCCCTTGCAGCAAGAACAGAATTTTCTCAGCATTTAATCCTGCGGGCACCACAAAGCGATCAGGAACCGCTTCAGATTCCTGCTTGGTTGGTTCTTCGATCTGCTCTTTAAGCCAGAGACCCAATTCAGTCAAATACTGCTCTCTATCATTCTCATATACAACAGGTTGTACCTCATCGGGTAGAGCCGTGTTAGTGCGGATTAAAAGCTCAATCAATCGTCGTGTTTCCACGGTAATAGATTTTTCAGGGCATCCCCAACACACGGCAGTCTCTTCTTGCTCATTCATCCGAACCTTAAAAAAGATACGCTTTCCCGTATTCAAACTGATTACATCGGCTGAACTTGGAGATGTAGATTGAACAGATAACTCCTGACGCTCACCCTCATCACCAACGGTCTCTAAATTCTCATGATGACCAACCAGATTAGCAACGGATTGCGTCCATTCTTGTATTGTAATTTCATATTCGTCCAAAGTTGTGCCTATAATGACTTCAATTTGCTGTTTTAGATCAGGTATGAGCTTCATATAATGAACGTCACCACTCTGCATGTTTTCTATTAGTTTATCATATCTTGCCCAGCATTAATAAATATCCATATTGAGTTAAAATCAAATAACAAAAAAAGAGCAACTAATCAAATTAATGATTAATCACTCTTTTCTTAAAGATGAGTCATGAAGGGCTCGAACCTTCGACACCCTGATTAAAAGTCAGGTGCTCTACCAACTGAGCTAATGACTCATAAAACTGGTGGAGGATGATGGATTCGAACCACCGAACCCGTACGGGAGCAGATTTACAGTCTGATGCGTTTGGCCACTTCGCTAATCCTCCAGGGATTAAAGGTGGCTCGGGACGGAATCGAACCGCCGACACGAGGATTTTCAGTCCTCTGCTCTACCGACTGAGCTACCGAGCCATATTTAATTTTTAGGATTAATGGCGGAACCGACGGGATTCGAACCCGCGATCTCCTGCGTGACAGGCAGGCATGTTAGGCCAACTACACCACGGTTCCAGGCATTAATGGTGCCGGCGAGAGGACTTGAACCCCCAACCTACTGATTACAAGTCAGTTGCTCTACCAGTTGAGCTACACCGGCGTATATGGTGGAGGCTGAGGGGATCGAACCCCCGACCCTCTGCTTGTAAGGCAGATGCTCTCCCAGCTGAGCTAAGCCTCCTGGGTAATATGGTAGCGGCGGAGGGGATCGAACCCCCGACCTTACGGGTATGAACCGTACGCTCTAGCCAGCTGAGCTACACCGCCATATTAATTGTGTTTTGATTGCTTGTCCATCTTTAGGTAAAGATGGCGGAGAGAGAGGGATTCGAACCCTCGCACCGCTTACGCAGTCTAACCCCTTAGCAGAGGGTCCCCTTATAGCCACTTGGGTATCTCTCCGAATAACAATCATCAACATCATTCAAGGATTGCTCCCTGAAAACTAGATTCGAAACGAAACACGCGAATTAGAACTTGCTAATTGGATAAGCCCTCGACCGATTAGTACTGGTCAGCTCCATGCATTGCTGCACTTCCACCCCCAGCCTATCTACCTCGTCGTCTTCAAGGGGTCTTACATACTGGGAAATCTCATCTTGAGGGGGGCTTCACGCTTAGATGCTTTCAGCGTTTATCCCGTCCGTACATAGCTACCCAGCGGTGCTCCTGGCGGAACAACTGGTACACCAGCGGTACGTCCATCCCGGTCCTCTCGTACTAAGGACAGCTCCTCTCAAATTTCCTACGCCCACGACAGATAGGGACCGAACTGTCTCACGACGTTCTGAACCCAGCTCGCGTACCGCTTTAATGGGCGAACAGCCCAACCCTTGGGACCTACTTCAGCCCCAGGATGCGATGAGCCGACATCGAGGTGCCAAACCTCCCCGTCGATGTGGACTCTTGGGGGAGATAAGCCTGTTATCCCCAGGGTAGCTTTTATCCGTTGAGCGATGGCCCTTCCATGCGGTACCACCGGATCACTAAGCCCGACTTTCGTCCCTGCTCGACTTGTAGGTCTCGCAGTCAAGCTCCCTTATGCCTTTGCACTCTTCGAATGATTTCCAACCATTCTGAGGGAACCTTTGGGCGCCTCCGTTACTCTTTAGGAGGCGACCGCCCCAGTCAAACTGCCCACCTGACACTGTCCCCGCACCGGATTACGGTACCAGGTTAGAACCTAGATACGATCAGGGTGGTATCCCAACGTTGCCTCCACACAAGCTGGCGCTCATGCTTCAAAGGCTCCCACCTATCCTGTACAGATCGTACCCAAATTCAATATCAAGCTGCAGTAAAGCTCCATGGGGTCTTTCCGTCTTGTCGCGGGTAACCTGCATCTTCACAGGTATTAAAATTTCACCGGATCTCTCGTTGAGACAGCGCCCAAGTCGTTACGCCATTCGTGCGGGTCAGAATTTACCTGACAAGGAATTTCGCTACCTTAGGACCGTTATAGTTACGGCCGCCGTTTACTGGGGCTTCGGTTCACAGCTTCGGGATTACTCCCTAACCACTCCCCTTAACCTTCCAGCACCGGGCAGGCGTCAGCCCGTATACTTCGCCTTACGGCTTCGCACAGACCTGTGTTTTTGCTAAACAGTCGCTTGGGCCTTTTCACTGCGGCCCCCTCGTGCTATTCACACTACCGGGGCACCCCTTCTCCCGAAGTTACGGGGTCATTTTGCCGAGTTCCTTAACGAGAGTTCTTCCGCGCGCCTTAGAATACTCTTCTCGCCTACCTGTGTCGGTTTGCGGTACGGGCACCTTCACCTGGCTAGAGGCTTTTCTTGGCAGTGTGAGATCATGACCTTCGCTACTATAATTTTCGCTCCCCATCACAGCTCAGCCTTACAATGTGCGGATTTGCCTACACATCAGCCTTACTGCTTAGACGGACATCCATCAGTCCGCGTCACTACCCTACTGCGTCCCCCCATTGCTCATAACGGCTTACGGTGGTACAGGAATTTCGACCTGTTGTCCTTCGACTACGCCTTTCGGCCTCGCCTTAGGTCCCGACTTACCCTGAGCGGACGAGCCTTCCTCAGGAACCCTTAGGCTTTCGGCGGATCAGATTCTCACTGATCTTTTCGTTACTCATACCGGCATTCTCACTTGTATAATGTCCAGCGCTCCTTACGGTACACCTTCAACCCTTATACAACGCTCCCCTACCCCTGATGCAAAGCATCAAGCCATAGCTTCGGTGGTGTGTTTAGCCCCGTTACATTTTCGGCGCAGAGTCACTCGACCAGTGAGCTATTACGCACTCTTTCAATGGTGGCTGCTTCTAAGCCAACATCCTGGTTGTCTGTGCAACTCCACATCCTTTCCCACTTAACACACACTTGGGGACCTTAGCTGATGGTCTGGGCTGTTTCCCTTTTGACAATGGATCTTAGCACTCACTGTCTGACTCCCGGAAGTAAGTCTATGGCATTCGGAGTTTGACTGAGCTTGGTAACCCTTGCGGGCCCCGCACCCAATCAGTGCTCTACCTCCACGACTCTGTTTTCCGAGGCTAGCCCTAAAGCTATTTCGGGGAGAACCAGCTATCTCCGAGTTCGATTGGAATTTCTCCGCTACCCCCACCTCATCCCCGCATTTTTCAACATGCGTGGGTTCGGGCCTCCAGTGCGTGTTACCGCACCTTCACCCTGGACAGGGGTAGATCACCCGGTTTCGGGTCTACGTCCACGTACTATGTCGCCCTATTCAGACTCGCTTTCGCTGCGGCTCCGGCTCTTCACCTTAACCTTGCACGGGAACGTAACTCGCCGGTTCATTCTACAAAAGGCACGCCATCACCCCTAAAACGGGCTCTGACTTTTTGTAAGCACACGGTTTCAGGTTCTATTTCACTCCCCTTCCGGGGTGCTTTTCACCTTTCCCTCACGGTACTGCTTCACTATCGGTCGCTAGGAAGTATTTAGCCTTGGCAGATGGTCCTGCCGGATTCATACGGGGTTTCACGTGCCCCGCACTACTCGGGATCCGTCTCGGAGGGAACAGACTTTCAACTACAGGGCTTTTACCTTCTTTGGCGGGCCTTTCCAGACCTCTTCGCTTAACCGGTTCCTTTGTAACTCCATGTGAGACGTCCCACAACCCCAAAGAGCAAGCTCTCTGGTTTGGGCTTCTCCGCGTTCGCTCGCCGCTACTGACGGAATCACTATTGTTTTCTCTTCCTCAGGGTACTTAGATGTTTCAGTTCCCCTGGTATGCCTCTACACAACCTATGTATTCAGTTGTGAGTAACTGGAAATTACCCCAGCTGGGTTTCCCCATTCGGACACCCCCGGATCAAAGCTTGCTTACAGCTCCCCGAGGCAGTTTCGTTGTTCGCCACGTCCTTCATCGGCTCCTAGCGCCTAGGCATCCTCCGTGTGCTCTTAGTAGCTTAACCATTTTGTTCCGGTTTCGACTGCTTGCTTCCCTTGTTTTGCTTGCGCAAAGCCAAAAGTCGCTCCCATTCGATACCATCACAAAAGCAATTTAACTACCTTTATAAACACTTCACTTGTTTACACAAGATCAGCTTAAAGGAATGTTCTAATTCGCGTTTGTTTCGTTTCGATATCTAGTTTTCAAAGAACAAACTTGTAAATCATTTTTGGTGGAGCCAAGCGGGATCGAACCGCTGACCTCCTGCTTGCAAGGCAGGCGCTCTCCCAGCTGAGCTATGGCCCCATATAAAGTTTAAAGGTATAGATGGTGGGCCCTGGTGGACTCGAACCACCGGCCTCACCCTTATCAGAGGTGCGCTCTAACCAACTGAGCTAAGGGCCCACATTATATATACTATTTGAACCCAAAATGGGTTACGCTTGGCGGCGTTCTACTCTCCCAGGACCCTGCGGTCCAAGTACCATTGACGCTGAAGGGCTTAACGGTCGTGTTCGGGATGGGAACGTGTGGAACCCCTTCGCTATCGCCACCAAACGTTTGAGAGTTTGAGCTCTCAAAACTGAGCAACGAGTGAGTAACTAGCCGACCTGACTAGATTTTGTATTTGAATGTTTCCGTTGCAGGAAACGATTCTCCATAGAAAGGAGGTGATCCAGCCGCACCTTCCGATACGGCTACCTTGTTACGACTTCACCCCAATCATCTATCCCACCTTCGGCGGCTGGCTCCTTGCGGTTACCCCACCGACTTCGGGTGTTATAAACTCTCGTGGTGTGACGGGCGGTGTGTACAAGACCCGGGAACGTATTCACCGCGGCATGCTGATCCGCGATTACTAGCAATTCCGACTTCATGCAGGCGAGTTGCAGCCTGCAATCCGAACTGAGACCGGCTTTGTTGGGATTGGCTCCATCTCGCGATTTCGCAGCCCGTTGTACCGGCCATTGTAGTACGTGTGTAGCCCAGGTCATAAGGGGCATGATGATTTGACGTCATCCCCACCTTCCTCCGGTTTGTCACCGGCAGTCTATCTAGAGTGCCCACCCGAAGTGCTGGCAACTAAATATAAGGGTTGCGCTCGTTGCGGGACTTAACCCAACATCTCACGACACGAGCTGACGACAACCATGCACCACCTGTCTCCTCTGTCCCGAAGGAAAGGTACATCTCTGTACCGGTCAGAGGGATGTCAAGACCTGGTAAGGTTCTTCGCGTTGCTTCGAATTAAACCACATACTCCACTGCTTGTGCGGGTCCCCGTCAATTCCTTTGAGTTTCAGTCTTGCGACCGTACTCCCCAGGCGGAGTGCTTAATGTGTTAACTTCGGCACCAAGGGTATCGAAACCCCTAACACCTAGCACTCATCGTTTACGGCGTGGACTACCAGGGTATCTAATCCTGTTTGCTCCCCACGCTTTCGCGCCTCAGCGTCAGTTACAGCCCAGAGAGTCGCCTTCGCCACTGGTGTTCCTCCACATATCTACGCATTTCACCGCTACACGTGGAATTCCACTCTCCTCTTCTGCACTCAAGTCACCCAGTTTCCAGTGCGATCCGGGGTTGAGCCCCGGGATTAAACACCAGACTTAAATGACCGCCTGCGCGCGCTTTACGCCCAATAATTCCGGACAACGCTTGCCCCCTACGTATTACCGCGGCTGCTGGCACGTAGTTAGCCGGGGCTTTCTTCTCAGGTACCGTCACCTTGAGAGCAGTTACTCTCCCAAGCGTTCTTCCCTGGCAACAGAGCTTTACGATCCGAAAACCTTCATCACTCACGCGGCATTGCTCCGTCAGGCTTTCGCCCATTGCGGAAGATTCCCTACTGCTGCCTCCCGTAGGAGTCTGGGCCGTGTCTCAGTCCCAGTGTGGCCGATCACCCTCTCAGGTCGGCTACGCATCGTCGCCTTGGTGAGCCGTTACCTCACCAACTAGCTAATGCGCCGCAGGCCCATCCCCAAGTGACAGATTGCTCCGTCTTTCCAGTTTCCTTCAGGCGAAGAAAACAATTATTCGGTATTAGCTACCGTTTCCGGTAGTTGTCCCAAACTTGAGGGCAGGTTGCCTACGTGTTACTCACCCGTCCGCCGCTAAGTATCAAGGAAGCAAGCTTCCTATCAACTCCGCTCGACTTGCATGTATTAGGCATGCCGCCAGCGTTCGTCCTGAGCCAGGATCAAACTCTCCAATAAAGTATTGAAAAGAGCGATAAGCTCATTTTGAATCTGACGAGATTAAAAATCTCATTTGTGCTCCAGTCGATCCAAGCCAAGGCTTGTTTCAAACTTTCGCGTTCATTCTGCAAGCAGAATGTTTACTCACTCGTTGTTCAGTTTTCAAAGATCAAACTCGTTTTTTCGTCACCATTTTCTCTCAGCGGCGACTTTTATAATATATCACACTTCATTTGTTTTGGTCAAGTGTTTTTTTGAAATTCTTTTTCGAAGTTCGTAATGAACTCCTTCATTTCATCTAAAGCATCTAACCAAGCAAGCAAAGCAACGAGATATAATGTACCATATAAATATCCTATGAGTCAACTATCCGAACAAAGAAATTTTCAACCCTAATAATAGCCCCACACCTGGCAATCCCAAAACAGTTACAGTCCCTATCGTTGCTGGGTTCAGCGGGATGTAGGTTCCTGTAATCCAGCCGGAATAATTCACGATATATATCCCTACTGCAGCCAGCACCAGATGAATTCCAAATGACGTGAAAAACGATAACCCTATCCGCTTTCTGAATAAAATAACGATAAGCCCCAGTAACGATATAACCAATACACTTCCCAGTATGATACTCTTCATATATTACACCTCCGTGTTTAATGTAAACGTGACTCTACATACTAACCCCTCGCTGTGATGTAACATCATCATTCGCTCTGGCTCGCTTTGCTCTTCTCAAGTGGATCTGGTACTTCCGCTCAGCTGCCTCCAATACATAAATAGCATAATCAATCTCATCCTGCCCCTGTGCATCTTCAAACTGTCTCATAGCCCGTTCCCATTCCTGCTTAGCCATCTGAATATCTGCATAGATCTGATCCGCCTCAAGTTCCTTCAACATTCTGTTGTGTTTCTCTACCGAGTTCCGTGTATTTCGCCACAAAAACATAAACTCTCCTCCTCCTGATCAGCACAGCATATTCTCATACTTATCAGGGAAAGGACAAACTTAGAACTCAGGCATTCATTTTCTTCACAAAAAAAAGAGAGCCCTAAGGCTCTCTTTGCACATCGAAACTTATTTAGCATCAGCAGTTTCCAAGGAAGTCCGCTGTGTAATACAAATTGATCACACTAACGCATCTCCCTGCGCCCTTCCAACGCTTTGGAAAGGGTCACTTCATCCGCATACTCAAGATCGCCACCTACAGGCAATCCATGCGCAATTCGAGTCACACTGATTTCAAACGGACGCACCAACCGGGAGATGTACATTGCTGTAGCTTCACCCTCAATATTGGGGTTCGTTGCCAATATGATCTCTTTTATACGTTCATCACTTAATCGAACCAGGAGTTCCTTCAAACGAATATCGTCTGGGCCAATTCCCTCCATAGGTGAAATCGCGCCCTGTAACACATGATAGTATCCATCGAATTCCTTGGTGCGCTCCATGGCCACCAGATCTTTCGAATCCTGAACTACACAGATTACAGAGACATCTCTGGACTTATCCTGACAGATGCGACACGGGTCCGTATCAGTGATATTACAACATACAGAACAGTAATAAAGATTACGCTTCACACTTACGAGCGCTTTGGCAAAATCGATAACGTCATCTTCCTTCATGTTAAGCACATGAAAAGCTAAACGCGCTGCCGTCTTGGGACCCACACCCGGCAACCGGGTGAAGGCATCAATCAGCTTGGCTATTGGTTCGGGATAATACAATCGATTGCGTCTCCTTTGACAGGATCAATTTTTTAATTAAAATAATCCCGGAATATTCATGCCGCCTGTGAACTTGCCCATATCCTTGTTGGCAATCTCATCGGCTTTGGCCATTGCATCATTAACAGCTGTCATAACGAGATCTTGCAACATTTCAACATCTTCCGGATCTACCGCTTCAGGTTTGATCGTGATAGCAAGCAATTTCTTGTGTCCGTTAACTTCAGCCGTCACTACACCGCCACCAGAAGTACCTTGGACTGTTTTGTCCGCCAGTTCCTCTTGTGCTTTCAGCATTTGCTCCTGCATTTTCTTCACTTGTTTCATCATTTGGTTCATGTTGTTCATAATTGTTCATCTCCTTTTGTTATGGTTATCGCGCTATGCGCATTATTCTTTAATCACTACAAGGTCCTCACCAAAGAGCTGGATGGCTTCATCAATCCAAGGCTGTTTGTTGCCTGAACCGCCGTCTTCATGCTCAGGTTCAAGCTTAAAGTCCTCCTTTGGCGCTTCAGGAGCTCCCTCCATTGCTCCGGTCCAATCTTTGAGCATCATCGTCACCAATCGTGCAGGTCGCCCAAGCTGTTCGGACAACACCCGCTCAATGACTTCACGGTTAGCCTGCTTTTCCGTTGTTTCACGGTGAATGTTGTTTTTAAAAGCAACCAACACATTGTCTTCAAGCAAGGATACCGGCTCACCATCCACAAACCAGGCGTGAACGGTAACCCTCTCTTCCTTCACTCGTTGCAGGATCTGACTCCATTTTTTGCTGATATCTGCGAACTCAGGGGCTCCCTTGCGCGCAACATACTGATCCAACTGTGCAGGAAGCTTCGCAGGCGAATTGCCTCTCGATACAGGGGCCCTTGTTGCCGGACGAGATGGAGCACTCGATGCACCTTCTCCACCAGACAAACCACTTTTAAGCGCACGATCCAACTTCTTCTCCAACTCAGCAAGCTGCTGCTTCAAGCGGTTGATCTCTCCCCCATCAGCAGGTGCTGCATGAGCTGAAGCTCCCACCTGAACAGAAGCCTCACCTTGAGCTGGAATACTACACAGTTTAAGCAATGCAACTTCAAATAATGTCTGTGGTTGTACTGCATATTTCATTTCACTCTGGTACCGATTAAGGGTGTCAATCATGTGGAACAGTCGTTCCTTGGTGAATGACTCCGCCATATCACGGAATGCTTCCGGATTAAGTACCCTGTCCGTCAGTTTGTCTGCATCAGGCACCATCTTAATCATAAGCAAATCACGGAAATAATACAGTAAATTCTCCATGCATTTGTCTGCACTCTTTCCTTCATGCATGAAACCTTCAATCATCTGCAAAACATGACCAACATCACCCTTGAGCAGCGAAGCAGCCAATTTGGCAAATTGCTCTGAAGCAATTCCACCCGTCATGTCCATGACCTGCTGGTACGTTACTCGTCCATCCGTAAATGAAGAGATCTGATCCAGCACACTAAGTGCATCCCTCATTCCACCGTCCGATAAACGGGCAATGTATTGGAGCGCATCTTGGTCCGCTTCCATGCCTTCCTGTTCACAGATCAGTGTAAGTCTTGCTGTCTGCTCTTCCAGAGATACCCGGCGAAAATCAAATCGCTGACAGCGCGATATAATGGTAGCCGGAAGGCGGTGTGGTTCTGTTGTTGCCAAAATAAACATCACATGTGGTGGTGGCTCTTCCAATGTTTTGAGCAAAGCATTGAATGCCTCCGTTGTCAGCATGTGTACTTCATCAATAATATAGACTTTCTGCCGGACTTCGGTTGGCGCATATTTAACCTTTTCCCGAAGATCACGGATTTCTTCAACGCCCCGATTGGATGCAGCATCAATCTCTTGCACATCCATCACAGCGCCAGTCGTAATTCTGCGGCAAGCTTCACACTCGTTACAAGGTTCAGGCGCAGGCCCACGTTCGCAGTTCACAGCTTTGGCCAAAATCTTGGCGGCACTTGTCTTTCCCGTTCCTCTGGGCCCGCTAAATAAGTAGGCATGGGAAGTCCGCTGTTCACGAATCGCGTTCTGCAAGGTCTGAATAATATGCTGTTGCCCCACCATATCTTGAAACGACTGGGGACGCCAAGCCCGGTATAACGCGATATGCTCCATGATGCGTTACCTTCCTTCCACTTCGCATTCGAGTCCTTTGTCGTTCCCCTATTATACTATATTCTAGGGTGAATCCAAACTTTATCTGACTCATTCATGCGTGGTTTATTAAGACATATCAAAAAGACCTCTGCATACATACAACTGCAAAGGTCTCTACATTTAAAAGGTAAGCCGTGCACCTGCTATCGATATTTGCGATCCAAGTGGCACCCCTGAACAATAGCTCGGGCTAGGCAACCCTCCGGCACAAGAGTGATCTCACTTATGGCTGCTTCCTTCCGGACCTGACCAGGTTCATGAGTACTCATTGCGGAGGACCCAACCGTCAACACCACGTTTAGGGACCAAACCTCACATCGGCAAAACCTCTAGCAGGAATTCAACCTCGCTATAGCGGATTGCGAGTTACAGGGCACCGCTACCTCCCCATCTAGCACGGTAAGAAATAGTATAACGTAAGGTTATCCAAATTGCAACCAGAGGAACGTGAATGCGATTATGCTTACATATAACATATAAAAACCCCTGCCAGATCAGCAGGGGTGTGTTGGATGCGATTAGCAGACAACTCCAAGAATTGTCCTATTAGATTCCGTATTTCTTTTTGAAACGATCAACACGGCCGCCAGCATCGATAAACTTCTGTTTACCTGTGAAGAACGGGTGGCACGCGGAGCAAATCTCTACACGAAGTCCGTCTTTAACCGAACCTGTCTCAAAAGTATTCCCGCAAGCGCAAGATACTTGACCAATCGTGTAATTAGGATGAATTGCTTCTTTCATTACCTTTCACCTCTTTCCGCCCTGAGCCTCAAGCGGACCCAGAGTAAATGGCACAACTCTGAGATTATAACACGGCCTTGTGCCTGTTGCAATCCATTATTGTTATAAGGTAATCAACCGTTTTGGACGTGCCATTCCAGCTGGCGGAACATGGGTATACGATCCGATCACAACATCAGGCAACTCGTCTTCAAAAATCTCAATCATCTGCTTCATACCCAAGATATCACCTTGAGCAGGAGGAATTAATTCCAGATAGCTCTCTGGATCAATATTGAGATTACGCATCTGAATCAAGCGTAGATCGGTTCTTCTTGCAAACTCAATCATCGCCTCAATCTCTTCTTCACGATCTGTTACACCTGGAAAGATCAGATAGTTAATGGACGTGTATACGCCCTGCTGCGCTGCGTATTTCATCGACTTCTCAACATTGGCTAAGGTATAACCACGCGGTTTATAGTAGGCGTTATAATGGTCATCCAGTGCACTAATTGTACTTACGCGCATCAGATCCAATCCAGCATCTACAATACCTCTAATGTGATCATTCAGACCGGCATTGGTATTAATGTTGATATACCCCATGTCCGTTACGGAACGCACTTCGCGAATCGCTTCAATAATCAGCTTGGCCTGCGTGGAAGGCTCCCCTTCACAACCTTGTCCAAAACTAATGATGGACTCCGGCGTCTTCAGGTGTTCCATCATAACCTCCACAATCTCATCCACACGCGGTCGGAAGTTCATACGTGTCTGCGGGGAAACAAAGCCGCTATCATCCGGTTGCTCGGAGATACACCCGAAACAGCCCGCATTGCAAGAATAGGATACCGGCACTCCACCTTCCCAACGATTCAGGAACGTGTTGGATGAAGTTAGACATTCATATCCAAGCGCACAGTTGGATAGATGGGTGTAGAGACGGTTCTCGGGGTATTGCTCCGTCAATCGTTTAACCCCGGAACGCACATCGTCACGATCACAGTTAAGCGGATTCCATTGGTCAGGACTATCTGACTTCGAAGCCGTAACATAGAAACCGCCATCTTTCCAAACCACTGCGGAATAACCGAACAAAGGCAACTTATACTCCTTATCCGTCTTCACATACCCTGGGAGACACAAACGAGTGAATCCCTGTGGAAGCAATGCACCTACAGCCTGTGTGTCCGTTGGCATTGGCAGCATCTCACCGGTGTCTGGGTCCATACCAATGGGCCGGGTACTCGGGAGTCCAACCAACGTTGCACCTTCTGGCAGAGGAATCAACTCATCCTCCATAATCTCAACGATCATATCTCCACTGCGGGCAAGCCCGTACAGGGAAGGATGATCAAATACATTACCTTTTTCATCTGCGTATACTAAATACATGATGTTCTCCTCACATCTAATGGGTTAAACCTAACGACGAGTGTATTGTAACATTCACAGCATTGCTGCAAAAAGAAAGTGATTAGTCGAACGAGACTTACGTCGATGTACCTGACGTTGCTGTCTGTCTAGGTGAGCGACGGGTTGTTGTTGTACCCGAATTACTTGTCGGGCTGTTACCAGCCGAATCAAATGCCGCCAAAAACTCTGCATTTGTCTTGCTGTTACGAAGTTTTTTCAGGAATCCTTCAACAAAGTCATGGGAATCATTCATGTTTTTACGAATCGCCCAGATTGTATCCAACTCTTCCTTGCTGAGCAGCACTTCTTCACGACGTGTACCGGAACGACGAATGTCGATTGCCGGGAATATGCGGCGCTCTGCCAGACGACGGTCCAGATGGAGCTCCATGTTACCTGTACCCTTAAACTCTTCATAAATGACGTCATCCATACGTGAACCGGTATCAATTAATGCCGTTGCCAGGATGGTCAAGCTTCCGCCTTCTTCCACATTCCGGGCAGAACCGAAGAAACGTTTCGGACGATGGAATGCAGCTGGGTCAATACCACCACTAAGCGTACGACCGGATGGTGGAATAACCAGGTTATATGCACGGGCAAGACGTGTAATGCTATCCAGCAGGATAACGACATCCTTTTTAGCCTCAACCAGACGAAGCGCACGTTCAAGCACCAATTCCGCCACCTTGATATGATTCTCAGGCAGTTCATCAAATGTTGAAGCCACAACTTCCCCTTTTACCGAACGCGACATATCCGTTACTTCCTCTGGACGTTCATCAATCAACAGGACAAACAGTTCAATTTCAGGATTGTTAGTTGAGATGCTGTTGGCAATTTCTTTGAGGAGAAGCGTTTTACCCGCTTTGGGAGGTGCTACGATCAATCCGCGCTGTCCCAATCCTACCGGGGCGAGCACATCCATAATGCGTGTGGACAAATGGTTGGGGGATGTTTCGAGAACCAGTTTTTTCTGCGGATACAGTGGGGTTAGTGCCGGGAAGTGAAGTCGCTCTGCAGCCGCCGATGGATTCTCACCATTTACAGCGTTGACTTGCAACAAACCGAAGTATCTCTCGTTTTCCTTAGGCGTTCTACACTTACCTGATACGAGGTCACCTGTTCTTAGGTCAAACTTGCGAATCTGAGAAGCTGAGATGTAGATGTCTTCCGTACTTGGCAAGTAGTTGATAGGTCTTAAGAATCCGTAACCTTCAGGTAAAATCTCGAGTACGCCTTGCATGAACATCAGGCCACTCTGTTCAGCTTGTGCACGTAGTATAGCAAAAATTAATTCTTTCTTTTTTAACGTACCATAGTAAGGTATCTGATATTTTTTGGCCAGTTTGTAGAGGTCCGTTAGTTTCATTTCTTCCAAATCGGAAATTTGTAGATCCATATAATAACCACCTATTCAATTAATAAGTCCGTGTGAAATGGATAGTTTCGCTAGATGTTCCGGCTATAGAGAGCGGCGTCTGCCACAATCCCTTCTGTCCATTGTACGGAATGTAACCGTTATAATGCAAATACTTGTCTTTGAGTGTAAGTTTCCGGGTGGGATGGCCAACATTCGGCAAGATCCGCTATTGAGTGAACGATGCATTGAGGCGATCAATCCGGATAGACCGGCTATGGAGCGCAGTTCAAACAAAACCGGGGGTTGGGGATGAGAAATGATGTTCTTACAGCCATATGAAGTTTATTTCAAAAAAAGACCCTCCGGTAAAGGAAACAGAAACATTTCGTCTTATGCCGGAGAGGCTGAGAACTCTATTAAAACAGGTTTACCTAATCATCAAAAAGATATGCAGTTCAGTTAAAATAAACATGTGTAGGACTGAATCATGCATAACGTTTCCTATTAATCAGTTTCCCGCCATACATCTGCACCGAGCAGGCGCAGATTAGTCACCAGATGATCATAACCGCGGTCAATATATTCGACCCCAGTCACTTCAGTCACACCTTCACTGACGGTGAGACCTGCAATCACCAGTGCTGCTCCAGCGCGAAGATCGGATGCTTTTACTTTGGCCGCGTTTAATGCACTGCCTTCAATAATCGCTGACCGTCCTTCTACTCGAATCTTTGCACCCATCCGCACTAACTCAGGCACATGCTTGAATCGATTACTGTATACAAAGTCGCTCAGGACACTCACACCAGTTGCCTGTGTTAAAACACTTGTCATTGGTGACTGTAGATCCGTTGGAAAACCAGGATATACAAGTGCCTTCACGTCCACATGGTTATAGCTTGGTTTACCAATGACACGTATACTTTCATCCAATTCCTCAATGCCAACACCCATCTCCAGAAGCTTTGCCGTTAAAGCTTCCAGATGTTTGGGAATCACATTGTCAATCAGAACATCTCCGCGCGTCGCCGCTGCAGCGATCATATACGTACCTGCTTGGATACGGTCCGGAATGATGGAATGACGGCAGCCTTTAAGCTCCGAGACCCCTTCAATACGGATCGTTTCGGTACCTGCACCCTTGATGCTGGCACCCATGGAATTCAGAAGTGTTGCTACATCTATAATCTCAGGCTCTTTAGCCGCGTTTTCGATAATTGTAGAGCCTTTGGCACGAGTAGCCGCCAGCATGATATTAATGGTTGCGCCGACACTGCTTACATCAAGATAGATTTTTGCTCCGCGCAGCTCTTTGGCATGCAAATGAATGGAGCCATGTTCGTTTGTTACGGTTGCGCCAAGCGCTTCAAACCCTTTGATATGTTGATCAATTGGACGAGGCTCAAAATTACAGCCCCCTGGTAAACCTATGGTCGCTTCTTTGAAACGCCCTAGCAATGCACCCATCATATAATACGAAGCACGAAGCTTCTTCACGGGACCATTCGGCATAGGAATGGATTTGATGTCAGAAGGGTCTATCTTCATCTGACTGCCTTCCCAAGTCACATGTGCTCCGAGTTCCTCCAAAATTTCTGCATAAACCGCCACGTCACTCAAAAGCGGCAGGTTGTCCAACACGACTTCTGACTCGGCAAGCAATGCTGCAGGAATAAGCGCAATGGCGCTGTTCTTGGCGCCGCTTATAGTTACAGTTCCCTGTAACGGACGTCCGCCACTAATCATCAATTTTTCCATAAAGCTTAATGTCCCCCTACGTGTTTTGCAGCCGATGAACGGCAATACGTGCTGTTGGCTTCCGATGTAGAAATAAGGTGTGAAAATGGAAAGACACCGGCTAGGCGGTGTTTTTCCATTTCACAGTATGGAACTGGTAAAGATAAATTACGCTTTGTTGTTAGAACCAAACTCGCGGATTTTACCTTTAACGGTTTCTTTAATTGCTTCACGGCCTGGTACGATGAATGTACGTGGATCGTAAGCGTCTGGTTTAGCTGCAAGCACTTCACGAACCACTCTTGCAAAAGCAATTTGGTTCTCTGTGTTTACGTTAATTTTGGACGTACCCAGGGAAATGGCTTTGTCGATGTCGTGTTTAGGAATACCTGTACCACCGTGCAATACGAGTGGAACTTGTACCGCGTCACGAACTTCTTCCATTTCTTTGAAGCCCAGGTTAGGCTCGCCATGGTAAGGACCGTGTACGGAACCAAGAGCTGGTGCCAATGTATCGATACCTGTTTCTTTAACGATACGGATACACTCGTTCAGGTCAGCGTACATGATACCACCGATAACGTCGTCTTCTTGTCCGCCTACAGTACCTACTTCAGCTTCTACAGAAACGCCTTTAGCGTGTGCATATTCAACAACTTTTTTAGTCATTTCGATGTTCTCATCGATAGAGTGGTGGGAACCGTCGATCATTACGGATGTGAATCCAGCGTCGATCGCTTCTTTACACTTGTCGAAGCTTGAACCGTGGTCCAGGTGAATTGCAACTGGAACAGTGATTTTCATGTCGTGAATGAGTCCTTCTACCATTTTAACTACAGTGTAGAAGCCACCAATGTGACGTGCTGCGCCTTCGGATACACCCAGGATTACTGGGGATTTCTCTTCTTCAGCAGCACCAAGAATCGCTTGAGTCCACTCAAGGTTATTGATGTTGTATTGACCAACTGCATATTTTCCTTCAAGTGCTTTGTTCAACATGTCTGTCATAGATACTAATGGCATGGTTTCAATCCTCCTAGGGGTTTGGGTTGTGTCTATGGTTTTTAGCCGAAATCACATACGGGCTTATTATACCACATCCCATGTCAAATACTAAACAAGCATTTGCAAAAATGCTGTGCTTTGCAGCACAGTTTTCATAGACACCGCTTTATAACTTCCCCATTTCCAATATTCCCCGGATGAAGGAGTGAAATACCCCATTCTCCCACCAAGTACCTTCTGTGTTCTCCACACGCAAAAAAATCCTGTATCAACAGGATTCAGCTGCATTTATTGGCGGTACCATTACGAAGTTGCATATTCACAGCCACTCGCATCTCGTCGATATCAAATGGTTTTGTAAAGTGCATGAGCGCTCCGAGATCCGTTGCTTCCTTAATCATGTCCAGTTCACCATAAGCGGTCATCATGATGACCTTGATACCCGGATCAATATCTTTAATATGCTTCAGGATTTCCAGACCGTCCATCCCAGGAATCTTCATATCGAGCAATACCAGGTCAGGCTTGTCATTATTCACAATCTCCAGAGCAACCTTGCCGTTGGGTGCTTGAAACGTGTTATACCCCTCACTGCTGAACACTTCCATTAACAGGATTCGAATACCATTCTGGTCATCAACAATCAAAACTTTTTTATCTTCCACTCTGTAACCTCCTAGAATTAGGAAAGCATGTACATCTTTGAATCTGGATAACTATCCCATAGTCGTCATGATAAGTATTCTACCTCTTCCATTAAAATCCTGCTACATTCACAAAATGACAAAAAGCATATCCATCTGCTTTTTACGCAAAAAAAGGGATGTTCTGGCATCCGCTATGGTTGCCAGGAACATCCCCAATATCTATTACGTTAAACAATAAAACCATGTATTACTTCTGCGCATTCTCCAGAGAAGCTTTTACAAACTCACGGAACAATGGTTGCGGACGGTTCGGACGGGAAGTGAATTCCGGATGGAATTGTACCGCCAGGAACCATGGGTGTCCTGGAAGTTCCACGATCTCAACCAGACGTCCATCCGGAGATGTACCCGAGATAACCAGTCCTGCTTTTTCGATCGTTTCACGGTATTCATTGTTGAACTCATACCGGTGACGGTGTCTCTCATACACCAGCTCATCATCATAACAAGCCATCGCCAAAGAACCTTCCTGAAGCTTACAAGGATACAGACCCAGACGCATCGTGCCACCCAGATTTTCGATATCTTTTTGCTCAGGCAACAGATCGATCACCGGGAATTCCGTAGCCGGATTAATTTCGGAACTGTTCGCACCATTCAAACCAACGATGGAACGTGCATACTCAATAACGGAAACCTGCATACCCAGGCAAATACCGAAGAACGGAATTTGTTTCTCACGAGCATAACGGATTGCCGATACTTTACCTTCAATACCACGATCTCCGAATCCACCAGGAACAAGGATACCGCCAATACCATGTAACAAGTCGCCTACATTCTCATCCGTAATATCTTCAGAAGGAACCCAGCGAATTTTCACATCAGCATTGGATGCAAATCCTGCATGAGACAACGACTCAACAACACTCAGGTATGCATCATGCAACGCCACATATTTACCAACAATAGCGATCTCAACTGTATGCTCCAACTTGTTGATCCGGTCAACCAGCCCTTCCCACTCGCTCATATCCGGTGCAGGAGTAGTCAGTTTCAGGTGATTTACCACGATCTCATCCAAGCCTTCTTCACGCAGGTTCAAAGGTACTTGATACAACGTGTCTGCATCACGACATTCAACCACGGCATTCTCATCAATGTCGCAGAAGAGAGCGATCTTGGCTTTCATGTCTTTAGACAATTCATACTCCGTACGGCATACAATCACATTCGGTTGAATACCAATGCTGCGTAATTCCTTAACACTATGTTGCGTTGGTTTTGTTTTCACTTCACCAGCTGCTTTGATATAAGGAATAAGTGTTACGTGGATGTACATCACATTGTCGCGACCTACATCACTCTTGATCTGACGGATAGCTTCCAGGAAAGGCAAACTCTCAATGTCGCCCACTGTTCCGCCAATTTCCGTAATAACCACATCCGAACCCGCTTCACGTCCAGCGCGGAATACACGCTCTTTGATCTCGTTCGTAATGTGTGGAATAACTTGTACCGTTCCACCCAGATATTCCCCGCGCCGCTCTTTGCTGATGACGGAAGAGTATACTTTACCAGTCGTGACGTTGCTGTTTTTGGAGAGATTGATGTCAATAAAACGTTCATAGTGGCCAAGATCCAGATCCGTTTCCGCGCCATCATCCGTTACAAAAACCTCGCCGTGCTGATAAGGACTCATTGTTCCCGGGTCGATGTTAATATATGGATCAAATTTCTGGATCGTTACCTTAAGCCCTCTGTTTTTCAGCAATCTGCCCAGAGAAGCAGCCGTAATCCCTTTGCCCAGGGAGGACACAACTCCGCCCGTCACGAAAATATACTTTGTCACTGTTATTACCCTCCTAATATAAGTACAGAAATTCAGGCGATATATGGTGTTATCGTAACCTGTTTCCCAGGTAATCATCGTTAAAAAGAGCAATGGCAGAAATTCCCTGCATCTGCGAACTGCTCTTTCTGCGAAGACGGTTTAAATACACGTTGTTCTACAGCAAAAAATGGTGCAAACATTCCGGTAGCCATCATTTCATTTGGTGTTTTTGATATACAAAAACGGGCCACGAAATGTTGGCCGGGAGCATGCGGAAATGAAAACTTTTTGCAAAATTATGCCTCTAAAAATACAAAAAAAAGTACTCCCGCAGGACGGGGCACCTTCTATAAAAAACATAAATATATTGTCGCTCATTCATAAGCCCATGCAATAGTTTACCCGTTACCCCGTCTGCTGTCAAGGCTGACTATTCCGGGGAAACGGGTAAATTATAGACGTCAAAAATGACTACCGATTATCAGAATCGTCGTCAAATTCATCCTCGTTTTCGGACTCTTCTTCGTCTTCTTCGAGGTCTTCATCTTCCAGATCGTCATCTTCAACCAGCACTTCTTCTTCGCTGTCTTCTTCGTCAAAGATGTCGTCTTCTTCTTCCTCTTCTTCGTCTTCTTCTTCGTCTTTATCCGTGCTGTCGAAGTCTTCATCGCTGCTATAGCTGTCTTCTTCTTCACCGAAGTCTTCATCTTCCAGATCATCGTCTTCATCGTTGATGATACGCGGACGCTTCGCACCCGTCATGGAATCTTCTGTTCCAGCTACCGGATACCAGCGCTTCAAGCCCCACAGACTTGTACCGACGCAAGCAAAACGGCCATCGATATTAATCTCGGTATATAGCTGGGCGATAAACTCGTTGATTTCTTCATCAGTCATTCCGCGCTGCTTCGCTACCTCATTCATTAAGTCACGATAGTAATACGGCGTATTAGCCGCTTTCAGCACCATAAAGGCAAGGTCCACCAAAGGGATCTCTTTTACCTTTTCTTTATCAATTTTCAAATTGAGCGAGGTACTCACTGCAGACACTTCCTCTCACACAAAATTCACTTTTTAACCCCTACGAACTGGACTGTTACGTATAACATATCCATTAACAAACCTAAGTAAAACCTATTTAGCGTTAAAAAGCAAGTTTTTATGTACGGATGTGACGCAAATGCGGAGAGCAGCAACAATATGTCCATATATTCAACGTGAAGTGACATCGAATCCACAGGAATACCCTCTTTGTCAAAGAGACAGCTCCATAATAAAAAAGACGGAGTCCCCTCCGCCTTCTGACTGTATACCCTTGGAGGATTACTCCTCACCAGGTTCCCCGCAAGAGCCCTCTAGCTCTCCATCCATCATATGTCCCTGCGCCCGTTTTGACACGAAGTGAATGTGTTTTTGTAAAAAAAGGGCAAGTTCCCCATGCGGCGGGATGAGCGCATTCATAGAATACCTCAGCATGTTCATCCCGAAGGGGGCTGCCCATTATGGACTATACTGGTTTATTGCATCAATTGATTGACGGAATGCGACGCCCTGAACCAGAACAGGGAGGGCGATATTTGATCCGATTTGCCAAACCGCAGCAGTACGAGGCCTGTCTCGTAGAATTGTCCCGAATGCGGAATGAATTCACAGACCTTGGGGCTGTCCGTTCCTCTCGACTGGCTCGTTCCATTATCGCTCCAGTCCAACGCCCGGAGGACCTATACCGCTATGGGGATGAAATTACGATTGAAGCAGACGTTCCCATCTCCCTTCATGCCACCGCACTCCACAGCAAACCAAGCAATGCTCAAGGCATACCCTGGGGAGTGAAGCAGATTCGGGCGCCCAAAGTATGGTCTGTGTCTACCGGACACCGGATTAAAATCGGTGTGATTGATACAGGTGCTGATTATCACCATCCTGATCTTCGTTATTCCCTGGCACGCGGAATCAATCTGTTAAACCGCAGCCTGCTTCCTCATGATGATAACGGACACGGCACCCACATTGCAGGGACTATCGCTGCTGCCAACAGTACCGCAGGCATGATTGGTGTAGCTCCACGCTCCCTGATCTATCCGGTGAAAGCATTTGACCACAACGGATCGGCTTATGTATCCGACATTGTACTTGGCATCGACTGGTGTGTACGCAACAAGGTCGATATCATCAATATGAGCTTTGGCATGAAAACACGCAGCAAGGCGCTTCTTGACGTTGTCAACCGTGCGTACCATGCTGGAATCGTTATTGTTGCTTCATCAGGAAATGATGGCAAACGCCGCAGTATTGATTACCCTGCACGGTATCCCCAGACCATATCTGTTGGGGCAACCGACAAAAACAGACGTATTGCGTCCTTCAGCAATCGTGGCGCATATGTGGATGTCTATGCACCCGGTGATAAGATCGTCTCCTCCTGGGTACAAGGCAAACATCACGAGATGAGCGGAACCTCCATGGCGACCTCCCATGTGAGCGGCGCTATCGCCTTGCTGCTCTCCAGACATCCGGGGTTATCCCCTAGTGAAATCAAGACACTCGTCAAACGCGCTACGATCCCGTTGCGCGCTCGCAAGACTACCACAGCAAAAAGCAAGGTGCGTGGTGGTGAGATTGATGCCCTGAAGCTAATGCAGGAGGGCGGGGAATGAATCAGCTCTGTCAGCCGTCAGCAGAACTTGATTGAGGCTCATGGCGAAAACGCTGCAGCCCTGCCCAGGTAATACGCACGAGGGAGTATTACGTAGTGGCTGTGACTCTAGGTTACGCCCACTGTGATGTCAGAGCAGGTTAGTGTGCCTTGGATGGACCAGGCATTTCGTTTTCTTCAGCTCCGGGTACACAACAAAAAAAGTCTCCATGTCCACGTTGCAACTTCAACGTGGACATGGAGACTTTTTGCCTTAGGCAGAGCGGCGGATAGGCCGCGAGCCTGGAATTTACATTTTGTCAGGAGCGGTTACGCCTACCAGACGAAGCGCTGTTGCGATAACGGTACGCACAGCACCGATTAGTGCCAGACGTGCTTGAGTTTGCTGCGCGTCTTCCGTAATGACACGTTCTGCACGGTAGTAGCTGTGGAACAGGGATGCCAGCTCGTATACATAACGGATGATACGATGAGGCGCATATCCCGTTGCTGCTGCCGAGATTTCCTCAGGCAACTCTCCCATTTTGCGGAGAAGGTCATACTCGTGCTCTGTTGTCAGCTTGGACAGGTCAATCTGTGCCAGTGGCAGCAGTTCAATACCTTGTTCCTCAGCCTGACGGTATACGCTGCATACACGTGCATGCGCGTATTGTACGTAGAATACCGGATTCTCATTGGATGTGGAAATGGCAAGGTCCATGTCAAAGTCCAGATGGGAGTCCATGCTGCGCATTGTGAAGAAGTAACGGATCGCATCAATCCCGACTTCATCCATCAGATCTTCCATCGTTACAGCTTTACCTGTACGCTTGGACATCTTCACTTTTTCACCGTTCTGGAACAGGCTCACCATCTGTGCAATCAAGACCACCAGTTTCTCAGGGTCATTACCCAGTGCTTGCATCGCCGCTTTCATCCGTGGAATATATCCATGGTGATCGGCACCCCAGATGTTGATCATCGTGTCGTATCCACGAGCATATTTGTCGCGGTGATAAGCAATATCTGGCGTCAGGTAAGTATACGTGCCATCGTTCTTGATCAATACACGTTCTTTGTCGTCACCGTACTGCATCGTTTTCAACCAAGTTGCTCCATCTTGCTCATAGATCTCATTGCGGTCACGCAATTCATCAAGTACTCGCAGCACTTCTCCGTTGTCGTACAGGGAAGTTTCGCTGAACCAGATGTCAAAGTTAACACGGAAGCGATTCAAGTCACGTTTGATCTTGTCCAGTTCCTTCTCCAGACCAAAGTCACGGAAATAAGCCGCACGGTCACCCGGATGCATGGACAGCAATTCGTCACCCTTTTCAGCGACAAGCTGCTTGGCGAATCCTTTAATATCTTCACCGTGATAACCGTCTTCAGGCATCTCAGCATCCTGACCCAACTCTTGCAGATAACGAGCTTCAATGGAACGAGCCAGATTAAACACCTGATTACCTGCATCATTAATGTAGTATTCACGGGTTACATCATATCCTGCATAATCAAGGATGTTACATAGTGCATCACCTACAGCTGCTCCACGGGCATGACCCAGATGCAAGCTGCCTGTCGGGTTGGCACTGACAAACTCCATCTCGACTTTACGTCCTTCTCCGATGTTAATTCTTCCGTAATCTTTACCCTGCTCCTGCACAAGCGCAAGTACTGGATAGAGGTAGCTCTTGTCCAATTTGAAGTTAATGAATCCTGGGCCCGCAATCTCAGCCTTCTCGATTCCGGCTTCAGCCAGATTCAGATTGGCAATGATCTCTTCAGCAATCTGACGCGGATTGCGCTTGGCAATCTTGGTCAGCTGCATGGCAGCATTGGTCGCCAAGTCTCCGTGCGTCTTCTCACGCGGCACTTCCAATGTGATAGCTGGCAATTCGTCCTGCGTAACAATCCCGGCCGCCACAATGGCGTTACCAATGGCCGTGCTTACCCGTTCGTTAATCGTATCTAGTGGATTACGTGTCATGAAATTGGTTCCTCCTGTATATGCAAACTAATCGCGAAATGTCCGGATTCTTCATCAAAGCGGTAAAAGTCGTAGCTCCACGCTGCGCGTGCGCTCAATCCCTGAATGGAAAGTTCCAGCTTCTGTGTATGCGTGGACAGGGCAAACGACATGTATGGTGATCGGTAGAAACCAGGAAGCTTCCGATTCAATTCAAAAGTCTGCTCCGATTCCACCTCACCATGACGTATAATCTTGATGGATTGTCCGCCCAGCTTCAATGTTGTACGGGTTGTACCTCCCTCAGGTCCAACCTGCGGTTCTTCATAACGAACATAAAGAACAGACCCTTTTAACACGGCTTCACCCTGCATTTCCTGCAGCACATCTTCACCTTCATAACGGCTGTGCAGCCGGATGTGTACCGGTCGCATGTTCGACATGAATGTTAACCTCCATTATATTCGAGGCGACGCAAAATCAGGCACGGCTGGTGAGAACAGCCCTTCCCGTATTGTTGTGTCGCTATACGCGCTCATATTCCCGGATAGCTCGCTATCCTACACTCTACTGTATAACTATATCCAGTTCCCTCGCTCAATTCAAATCCAAATTCAGAGTTTTTTCCTCATCAAGCCAAAAAAGAAGAGCCGCACCCGTAAAGTGCAACTCCCTTTTGCTTCATTATAATAAGATTCGTTCATCCGATCAGGCCCATTGCGATTCATAAGGAAAAGGACATGTCGACTCACTCAGCTTCGCTCGCACCTGTACGAGACAACCACAATGCCGACAAGTTGTGCCATATTGCAATCCCGGACAAGCAGAGCAGATAGATAGCCGACGTTCATATTCCTCATCCTGTACCGTCGGACGCGAACGTGAGGCAATCTCCACAAGTTTGGCCATTTTGGCATCGCTAATCTTCACATCGTACTGATCATTACAGCCTTTGCAAGGTTCCTGCCTTTTCATCATTAACCCTCGACAGCGATGACCCCAACCGATGCTGGAGGAAGAACAAAACGCAGTATGTTATTCTCCAGTGTGAGTCCTTCCCACGCCACAGGCTGAACACGATTCGGCTGTTCAAAGGTATTGAATGCACCAAAATCAGTATGGTGCAGAATCTGCCCGGTTACTTTAGCCGCTTGAGTTGCGTCCAGCTGACACACAACTTCCAACTCATCCGTGTGACTCAGATTACAAGCTGTCACATGAATGACCCCATCCTTGTTGCGGGAAGCTGATAAGCTGAGCTGCGGAATGGTCTCTTCTCCGAATGTGTATCCTGGGCTTTCATAATTCAAATCCAGTCGCTGTGCGTCCATATGGACCTGATACATATCAAATACATGATACGTAGGGGTCAGGAGCATTTTGTCCCCTTCCGTGAGCACAAGCGATTGAAGCACATTGACGATCTGAGCAAGATTTGCCATGTGTACTCGTTTATTATGTTGGTTGAAAATATTCAGGTTAACACCTGCAAGCACAGCGTCCCGCATCGTATTCTGTTGATATAGGAACCCTGGATTAGTTCCTGGCTCAACGTTATACCACGTGCCCCATTCGTCCACAATAATGCCAACTCTGCCCTCTGGATCATATTTGTCCATAATCTCGGAGTGCTTCACCAGTAATTCATCCATATGGAGCGTCTTTTTCAAGGTGGTGAACCATTCAGCCTCATCAAATCCTGTAGCTGCGCCTTTATCGTTCCACTCTCCTGTAGGGATGGTGTAATAATGAAGACTGATTCCATCCATAAAGCGAGCAGCCTCCCGCATCAGGACTTCCATCCATTCATAGTTACCTTCGTTCGGACCGCAAGCGATTTTATAAATCTCGTTCCCGGAATAGTTTCGTACATATGTAGCATACCGGCGATATTCATCCGCATAATATTCAGGACGCATATTGCCGCCGCATCCCCAGTTCTCATTTCCCACGCCAAAATACTTCATTTTCCACGGTTCTTCCCTACCGTTACTCTTACGCCAGTTCGCCATCGGCGATTCGCCGTCAAACGTGATGTACTCCACCCATTCCTGCATCTCCTGCACTGTACCGCTACCCAGGTTGCCACTGATGTATGGCTCCGTGCCCAGCAACTCACATAATCTCAAGAATTCATGTGTACCAAAGTGATTGTTCTCTTCCACACCGCCCCAGTGTGTATTGATCATACGAGCACGCTCACTCTTCGGACCTACACCATCTTTCCAGTGATATTCATCGGCAAAACAACCGCCTGGCCAGCGAAGTACTGGAATATTAAGCTTCTGCAAGGCCGTCAATACATCATTTCGAATCCCATCCGTATTCGGAATAGGTGAATCTTCTCCTACCCACAGCCCCTCATAAACACAACGTCCCAAGTGTTCGGAAAAATGACCATATATATTGCGATTTATTAATCCTTGATCCGAATCCGCCTTTAAAATAACATCAACCATGATTTCAACCTCCATATAATGTATTGTTATCGCTTACAATAACTCGTTTTAGAGTAGGTTTCAACCGTTTTTATTTCTAAACAAACAAGCCTCTTCCTGTGTAATTGATTAGGAAGAGGCTTGTTTGTTATATAAATTCATACAGAGACTTACCAAATTGATTTTTATACATTTCTAATTTGGATTTGCCCGTTTATTATTTCAGAATAACAGGCTACTTAATCCTGCTCTGAAGGCAACAACATTTTTTGTGTCCACGTCGTTCCACCATCTATAGTCTGATAGATCGAAGGAGAGTTATCACTTGTGACTACGAGCCAACCCGTCTTGGCCGATGGGAACGAGATACGGGAACTGTATCCCGGATCTTTCAGGTCAATATTTTTCCACGTGGAACCTGTATCATAAGAACGTCCAATACCCACTTTGCCCGCTGCCGGTGAACCCGCAGATAGATAAGCCGTCTGATTACCAATCAACGCCATGTTGCCGGGATGACCACCCGGGTTGGCTGGTCCGTTCCCTTTGCCCGTACTGTTTGTACCTGGTGCAGGACCTCCCCCTGCTGTGGATTGCGCAAATACTTGGGTCCAGTTCTTGCCTTGATTACCGCTCGCATAGAGGGAGTAGGATTGTTGGGACATGCCTGCATCACCATACAGAAGGGCCCATACTTGTTGGCCATGTGCATACAGATCCGCTCCGCTCCATGTGTCTGAGACAACTGGAAGAGAGGTTGTCCAGTTCTTGCCGCCATCACTCGTTTGCTTCAGATGATATCCCGATCCAGGTACAACCACGACGGCATACCCTTGTTTCTCTGTCGCAAAGGCAGCTGCACGCGTGTTGGCAGGCGTATTCAATCTACTCCAGGTTACCCCGCCATCCTTCGTCTGATATGCACCATTATAGGTGTAACCATAACCTACATCTTTATTGCGAAAATCGATTCGCTTGAATTGAATGCCCGGCGTATCGAGCCGCGTCCAGTGCGATCCCCCATCATGGGTACGGATCAGATAGGTTGCAGGTGAATTTTTCACTTGTGCCAACGCATATCCATTCACATTATTCGGAAAATCAAGCTGTGTGAATTGCCACTGCCCGGTATATATGGACTGCCACGTACATCCTGCATTCGAGGTGCCGATCAGGAAGCCTTCACCCCCAGCTCGTCCAGTCGTATCATTTAGAAAATCAATGTCGGTAAATTGCAATCGTTGCTCTTCCACACCACTACCTTTTTTCAGTGTAGCAGAGAGTCCATGATCTCCCTTTCCACATGCCTGTGAAGATGCAGCGTTAGCACCTGATAGCGTATGTACTGGACCGATTCCCCAAGCCAGCGTTAACGATAATGCGAGTGCACCAATTCGTTTCCATGTCATTGAACTCTTGGTTGTCATCGTAACACCTCCTTCTATGGTTTTACCCAAATTTGATGGTTCTAACGTAACAATCGGATTAACCCCTATGACAATTTTGCAAGAAAAAAACCACCTTCACCCATGATTGGATCATGTAGGCAAGGGTGGTGCATCAACAAACGTTGTGTACTCTAAGTTAAATGGGATACGTCCCCACAGCAAGGATAACAAAACTGATACTTAATAAAAGGGATAAATATTAAGATGGAGTCATGCCAAGGCAGGAAATCTGCATGTGCGAACTATACTAACACATGAAATAAATGGTAGAGACAAGGGAACGTACGTGCTATAATTGATTTTATGGACTTTTGAATATCGGTGGATGTTTTCCCGACCACGGCGCAGCTTCCCGAAAGGGGGTGACGTCGATGGTCAAACTTGTGGCGTTGCTTGATGTAATCCGATGGATTGCTGCAATCCTCAGTATTGTACTGAGTGGGCGAAAGCTTTACCGTTGGTTGCGTAAAAAGTTTCGTAGCAAGCGAAAACCCACCTCATAAGGTCGGAAGCCTGACGGTGGGTTTCGCTTGAATAGCATTATTTAGTTCATGCGCGCCGTGGCAATCCACAGCCTTTCGGGTCCTAAGAGTCTTTACCGTTGGTAGCGGTAAAGGCTCTTTTTAGTATATGACCGAACCCGAGCACCATATACTTCACGAATGTAATATATCAATTAATATACTACTGAATACTTATGTAGTCAGTATAGCACAGCTCTTTCCAAAAGTTAAATTAAGTTAAGTTAACTTAACTTAATTTAACTTCGTTATTTGGTTTGCCAGAATACTTTTGGTCCAGCAATCAATTCCGTTCCTTAAGCTAGAATAGTTGAGGACACAGGGATAAACGTGAACAAAAAACGCCCTCCCTGCGCTAATTTGAAACGGCGCAGACAGAGAGCGTTATCTTTATCAATTATTCTGTGATTATTTCACGAATCCAAGCAGCATTTCACGGATCAGCTTCGCAGCTACAATCTGTGTCTGTTGTGTTGGATCATAGATTGGTGCAACTTCAACCAAGTCACAACCAACTACATTTACATCAGATCCTGCGATCATATGAATGGCTTCCAGCAGTTCCTTGGACGTAATGCCGCCCGCCTCTGCTGTACCTGTTCCTGGTGCTGCTGACGGATCAAGTACATCGATGTCGATGGTTACGTATACCGGACGATTGCCCATCTTCGGAAGAGCTTCCTTCATTGGAGCTGCCACTTCAAATGGATAGAAGTTGATGTTCTCGCGACCATACTGGAACTCCTCACGGGAGCCAGAACGGATACCGAACTGATAGATGTTTTGGCCACCCATCAACTCAGCTGCTTTACGTACTGGCGTGGAGTGGGACAATGGCTCGCCTTCATAGTTTTCACGAAGGTCAGCGTGTGCATCAATATGAATCAGGATAAGATCCGGGTATTTCTTGTACATCTGTTGGATGACTGGCCAAGTAACCAGATGCTCGCCACCGAGACCAACTGGGAATTTGTCGTCAGCGAGCAGACTACCGATGTATTCATGAATTACTTCAAGGCTGCGTCCCGCGTTACCGAAAGGCAAGAGCAGGTCTCCAGCGTCAAAGTATGTCATGTCTACAATGCTTTTGTCGAGATATGGGCTGTACTCTTCAAGTCCAACCGATGCTTGACGGATATGAGATGGGCCGAAACGGGAACCCGGACGGAAGCTGACGGTGTAATCCATCGGCATGCCATAGATAACCGCTTTGGAGTTCTCATAATCCTCAGAGCTGCAAATAAATACGTTTCCTGAATAAGCTTGATCCAGTTTCATTAATGATTTCCCCTTTTATTTCGTTAAATCTTCCACGAATTTAGGAAGTACAAATGCTGCTTTGTGCAGACGCGGAGAGTAATACTTGGTATCCATCTCCGGGATTTGAGTCTCATCCACCTCAAGCGGGTCATGTTTCTTGCTACCCATAGTGAATGTCCACAAACCACTTGGATAGGTTGGAATATTACAGCCGTACACATGTACGATCGGGAAGATTTCTTTGACGTCTTTGTTCACCTTCTGGATCAGATCCGCCTTGAACCAAGGGTTGTCCGTTTGGGCAACAAAAATTCCGTCTTCTTTCAATGCTTCGTAGATGCCTTGGTAGAACCCACGCTCAAACAATGGCGCAGCCGGGCCTACAGGCTCCGTGGAGTCTACGATGATCACATCGTATTCATTTTTATGTTCAATAATATGCATATAGCCGTCGTTCACGAGCACTTCAACATTAGGCTCGTCCAACTTGCCGGCGATTTCAGGCAGATATTTTTTGGAGTATTCAATAACTTTACCGTCAATTTCGACGAGAACAGCTTTTTCTACAGCAGCATGTTTAATGACTTCACGAATGACTCCGCCATCCCCGCCACCAACAACCAGAACTTTTTTTGGATTCGGGTGAGTGTTCAGCGCAGGATGTGCCGCCATTTCGTGATATACGAATTCGTCTTTTACAGTCGTCATCACCATGCCATCAAGAAGCAACATGTTACCGAATTCTTCGGTCTCTACCATGGCCAAATCTTGAAAATCCGTTTTCTCTGTAACATAGGTCTGCTTAATCTTCGCGGTGATCCCGAATACCGGGGTCTGTTTCTCCGTAAACCACAATTCCATAATCTCTACCTTCTTTCCGTAAAGTTAATGATCAGCCATACCCGATCCAGCGCTGTGCACTATAATCGGTTCGCCCAAGCACGTCCAGCGTCCGGCGCCATATCGCGTTATAATTGCTGGCCTGCGGGAAAGGTCCGCGGTTCACTTCATTATATAGATTAAATTGACCAGAGCGTGCGGAGCGTCTGACTAATCAATGAATCAATGACCATTCGTCTGTTCGTCCTTACGCGCTTTAGTATCTTGTGCCGAATCTTACCTTTTCATTACCCTTTTGCATTATACGCGATTGACGTTTATACTGCAAAACGGTTTTTAAGGCGGAAATGCTACATTTTGTTCGCTTATGCACCCGATTGAATATCCCTGCCAATCAAGTCCCATACTGGAAGAAAAGAGAGGAGCCCGTTCCATGACCAAGCCAAATCAAAAGACCCGCAAACGCGGGTTCCGTGTACGTAAATTGTTTAAAAACCTGTCTCTGCTCGCCGTGCTCGCTATACTTGCTACCGCTGCAGGATTGGTCTATCTATACGCAACCAGCCTGCCTCTCGCAGACTCTGACCGGAATTCCAGATTACTGGACAGTCAAGGTGAAGTCATCGCTACCTTCTCCGCAGGTGGCAAAGACTCTGTACCCGTTCAACTGGAGGATATCGCTCCAGATCTGGTCCATGCCACTCTGGCTGTAGAGGACCGCAAATTCTATAATCACTACGGGTTCGACGTGCAAGGGATGGGACGGGCTGTGCTCGTTAACCTCGAACATATGCAGATGTCGCAGGGTGCGAGTACATTAACTCAACAGCTGGCGCGTAACCTGTATCTGTCTCATGAGAAAACATGGACTCGCAAAGCCAAGGAAGCTATGTACACGGCGCAATTGGAGATGAAATACAGCAAGGATGAAATTTTGCAGATGTATCTGAACGAAATCTATTATGGGCATGGTGCGTACGGAATCGAAGCGGCCTCACGAATGTATTTTGGCAAATCAGCCAAACAGCTGGATCTTGCAGAGAGTGCCATGTTGGCAGGAATCCCGAAAGGACCTACCTACTATTCACCCTATAACCATATGAAGAATGCCAAAGACCGACAGAAGATTGTGCTGAATGCCATGGCTGATATCGGCAAGATCACCCAAGCTGAAGCGGATAAAGCTTATGAGAAAATGCTGGTGTTCAAACCGGAAAGTGAGCGTAAAACGGTAGAAAGTGCCCCTTATTTCCGCGACTATATTCGGAATCTGGCCATCAAAGAACTGGGAATCAGTGAAGCGATGCTGGATCATGGAGGATTGAATATCTACACCACCCTGGATCTGCGTGTACAAAAAGCAGCTGAAGACGCGATAGCGAAGGGTATGGATGCCAAAAGTGAGCTGGAGACGGCTCTGGTGTCCATCGACCCTCGCACGGGCTACATTAAAGCCATGGTGGGCGGCAAGAATTACCGCACCAATCAGATTAACCATGTTCTGGCAACAACGCGCCAGCCAGGTTCGGCGTTTAAACCGATTATGTATCTGGCAGCCCTGGAATCCAAGAAGCTCACCAGTGCATCCATATTTAACAGCGAACCTACCCTTTTTCACTATGACAATGACCGCAAAACTTATAAACCCGGCAACTTTGGAGACAAGTATCTGGGTGAGATTGATCTAAGACAAGCGATCGCCGCTTCAGACAACATCTATGCGGTGAACACCATTATGCAGATCGGTCCTGAGCAGGTTGTGAGTATGGCAAAAAATCTCGGCATTACAAGCAACCTGAGCGCCGTACCTTCTCTTGCACTGGGAACGTCACCTGTCAGCCCGTTGGAGATGGCGTCGGCCTTTTCCGTCATTGCTGCTGGTGGACAACGGACGCCACCCGTAGCCATTCTGCAAGTGACGGATGCCGCAGGACGTGTGCTCTATGAATCGCCTCAGACGAAGGCTGAGACCGTTGTGGAACCTGCAGCAGCTTATGTCCTGACTCGTTTAATGGAAAGTGTCTTCGAAAATGGAGGAACGGGCAACCGGGTATCCAAGGCGATCAAACGTCCGGTAGCCGGAAAAACGGGAACAACCAACACGGATGCCTGGCTCGTAGGATTCACACCGGAGCTCTCCACCGCGGTATGGGTTGGGTACGATCAAGGCAAAGCCATCTCGACTTCGGATGGCCGCCGGGCGGCTCCGATCTTTGCCCAGTTCACAGAGCAGGCACTTGCGAGCGTACCACCCAAAATTTTCACCGTGCCTGATCATGTCGTAAGTGTCTATATTGATCCGGAATCCGGCAAGCTGGCAGGCAACGGTTGTGAAGAGAAACGATTGGAAGTTTTTATTGATGGTACTGAACCGACAGAGGTATGTCATGGTACGAAGGATGATTCGGATTCCGGAGAAGATGAGAAGACCCGTCAGGTACAGAATCAACAAGGCATACAGGAAGAGAAACATTCCTGGTGGGGAGATTTCAAACGTTGGTGGGTAGAATGACGTAAATGTGCAATGACTTAGTTGCGTCACCTATAACCCTTGGTTATATTGAACAATTGGAAATTCACTTCGGATGAAAACTCATAATTATTCAGATCGATGAATACGATTATTGCACAAGCAAAAGACCCCCAACCGAACTTTCCGGTCAAGGGGCCTTTTGCTTTTTTTCTTTTAGACTGTGTTGAAAGATCTGCCTTAGGCGAGTGCTTCCTTCAATACATCTGGAGAAGCATTCCACCAGTCTTCGTTGTGTGAGATCAGCAGTGTCTTAAGTGCAGCTCGAGCTTCAGGTCCAAGCTCATCCAGCATGAAGCGACGCTTCAAGGCATAATCCATGCGATTCACATGTTCCGCCAGCAGTTTCCATCCACGTCTTGCTTCCGTATCAATCCACATCTCACATGCCGTTGCTCCACCATACAGTTGGCCTTCCTCCGTGCGATCGACAGCTACCCATACCAGCCATACCTGGCGTCCGTTGGGCACATCCTCACGATTGGTAGAGAACTTGATATTGCGTTCCACTTTGCTCTTCGCATGCATCGCACCAATATCGATTTTGGCTTCGCCATTATCAATAATGACCGGGGAAAGGTTATTCAGTTCAATGGAGCCTGCACCGAAGCCTTTATGCTTGCTTTTTGCACTAACGATATTCAAGGCAATCTGTTTTTTGCCGTTTTGCTCGTTTTGGTCCATGTTTATAGCCTCCAAGGGTTGATACAAATATTTTAACTAATAATTGTCCCATTGCAAACATATACATGCTGTAGATGCTTGTCAACGGGAGGTATTTAACGATGATTCCACGACGCGCCAAGAGCTGGCTCACTGTATCCCTGGCCCTGTGTGTACTTGCCGGAGGGATATGGATCACTCTGGGTTATAATCGCTCAACTCATTCCGAATTGCCAGTACTCGCCCCCGAATCGGGCAAGCCCAAGGCAATAGCTCCAACACCAGCTCCTCCAGAAAGTGTACAGACCCCTACTGCCGAAGTGTACAGCAACCGTGTTGTGGAATATCACATGGATGTAAAACTGGTCGAAGGGAATGTACTGGAAGGGACTCAGACGATTACCTGGACACATCCAGGTAAAAAAACCGTCAGCGAGCTTTACTTTCATATGTATCCCAACGCCTTCTCTTCTGCTGACACCACCTTTATGAAGGAATCCGGTGGAAAGCTTCGGGGTGATGTCATGCCTACAAATGGTTATGGCTCCATGAACATTACCGAAATGAAAACGGAGGACGGGCTCTCTCTGCTGCATCGGATGCAGTATGTGCAACCAGATGACGGAAATATCAAGGACACCACCCTCATTAAAGTACGCTTGCCCAAACCCGTCAAAGGCGGGGAAAGCATTACGCTCCACACCAGATTTGAAGTGAATCTGCCGAAGATTTTTGCACGAATGGGAACTGCTGATCATTTTGTCATGGCAGGTCAATGGTTTCCCAAATTAAGTGCCTATGAACCTGTAGGCAGGCGTGGACAAACAACGGAAGGCTGGAATCTGCACCAGTACCATGGCAACTCAGAGTTTTACGCCGACTTCGGTATATATAGTGTACGTATTCGGGTGCCTGAAACATACAAAGTGGCTGCTACCGGATTTCCGACGCAGCAAGCCGTGGTGAAAAATGGAGAAAAGGTCTATCAATTCTATGCCGATGATGTGCATGATTTCGCCTGGGCAGCCTCACCCGATTTTGTGTACGCCGAGGAACCCTTCTCTGCACCCAATGTGCCTGGTGTACGAATCAAGTTATATCTGGACCCAGCTCATCAGGATCTGAAAGAACGTTATTTCTACGCCGCGAAGGCCGCTCTAGCCAATTATAGCAAATGGTTTGGCCCATATCCTTATGCTACCTTATCCATCGTAGTTCCACCCAAAGCGGGGAACGGTGCTGGAGGTATGGAATACCCTACACTAGTTACGGCCTTTGGAGCCGATGATACTACGCCAGGTTATGACCTGGAACGTACCGTAGTCCACGAGATCGGACACCAGTACTTCTACGGCATGGTTGCCAGCAACGAATTCGAGGAAGCCTGGCTGGATGAGGGGTTCACCTCTTATGCAGAAGACAAACTAATGGAGCAGGAATACGGATTGATTCCAAATCTGCCGGTACAATCGGGACTGATTACTTCTCCTTCATCGTTAACACAAGAATCCTGGAAGTTCGATTCACAGAATGAGTATGCAGCCAATGTCTATACACGTGGCAAGCTTGTATTGCTTGGTATCGAACACCAAGTCGGTGCCAAAAAGATGGAACGCATTCTCTCTACCTATGTGAAGAAGTACCGCTTCAAACATCCCACTTCGGCTGATTTTCAGAACGTTGTGGAACAAGTGACCCGCACTTCCTGGTCTGATTATTTTGATCAATATGTCTATGGTAACGGGATGGCTGACTTTGCTGTAGAGAAGATTCGTGTTACGCCCGTACAGAAAGACGGTCAAACATTGTACGAGTCATCCGTGACGATCGCAAAAAAAGGGAGTGATTACAGCGCCGTTCCTGTTCGCATTGCTTTTGAAGACGGGCATATCCTCACCAAGCAATGGAATGGCAAAGAAGATCGCATCACCTATAAATTAACTCACACATCCCCCGTATCCTGGGCCATGACCGATCCCCTGTACTCGATCGTGCTGGAGAACCGCCATATGAACAATTTCCTGAAATCCGGACTGGATGAGCGGGCGAAGTCCCGCTGGAGCATGAGTGTAACCAAACTAATAGAAGCCATATTCGGAGGTCTGTCATGGTGAGGTGGAAACGGTGAAAGCGAAAATACGTGAAGGCTGGTTTCTCGTCCGTCAGCATATGTTCATTGCCGCACTCTTATTTCTCTATCAACTCATTTGGGGATATTTCTTCTATCGAATGGTACAATCGGCGGTCATCCCACTGCTCCTGCGCTATCCAGATGCTGATGCGGGGGAGCTGAGTACACTTTTGTTCAAAATGGAAAGTCAACTTAACCTGTTTACCCATCCGGAGGTTCATCGTTATCTATGGATTCTCGGGGGCATGCTGCTGGTTCGCATGTTGATCAGCCCCCTCATTCAGGCAGGACTGCTCTACTCACTTCAGCACTTTAATTCTACAGAAGAGCGCATCCCCTTTGTCCGCGGAATCAAAAATCTGTGGAAACCGATGCTGCTGCTACACACCGTACGTACATTATTGATCCTTCTGCCCGCCTACTGGCTCATACCGAAGCTCTACTCTATTCTCATGGAAGGTTTTCATTCCCTTCAATTACTTTTGCCTGGTATACCTTATGTTGCTGCCTGGATTGTATATGGCTGGATCATCCACCATGCCATACTCTACATGCAGTTCGGTGTTTCGGCACCAGAAGGAGAAGGCGGGGCTCACGGTACCCTCAAAGCACTCTGGATTGCACTGCGTCATCTCATCGCTGTAATCGGCATTGCACTCCTGCTGGGCGGAGTACACCTGCTCGTCTTTGGGGCATTCACTTCAGCCTCATGGTTATTAACGGGACTTACCGGACTTATACTACAACAGACGTATCCACTTGCCAGATGTCTATTGAATCTGTGGAAAATATGCAGCCATTTCCGATTATGGCAGTCCAAAATATCCAAAGGTGAGAGCAGATAGATTAAAAATTGTTACCATCACAAGTTAAACTCATGGCCTAATATGTACTTATAAATAGGCAAACCTCAACCTTTCCCCGTCAAAGGTCGAGGTTTTTTTTGCTAAATTTGTTGCTAAACGTTGCCAAAGCCGTACTCCTCTGTTACAATAATCGCAGTGAGTTTTTAGTAACAACTTTGTAATCTTTACATTCATATTTGTAACTACTTAAAATTAAATCGTCATTTCTTGATTTCGCAGGTGCATAACTAGCACAGCCAAATTCCTGGCACCTGGGAAGCGGGGGAACCAGTTATGGGTGAATTGATCTTGCTACAGAGGGATCATAGGGGACCTTCAACCGAATCCTTAAGCTAACCTCGCAGGCATTGGAAGGGGAATATCTCTTGTTCAAGAAGAAATTAACCGCAGCTGTACTTAGCATCACATTCGCTTTATCGCTTGGTGCAGGTAGCGCATTCGCAGATTCAAAGATGGACACAGTAATTGATTCAGCAATGGGAACTACATACAAAAGTGGGGGAACAACGCTTAACGGCTTTGACTGCTCCGGATTTACACGGTATGTATTCGACAAGTTGGGTATTGATTTGGCACGCCAATCCAGTTCCCAATTCGACATGGGCGATTCTGTATCCCGCATGGAAATGAGAGCTGGCGATCTGGTGTTCTTTAATACAACAGGTAAAGGCGTATCCCATGTAGGAATCTTTGTAGGGGATGGAAAGTTTGCACACTCCTCTTCTTCCAAAGGCGTTACGATCAGTGCATTGAGTGAAAACTATTGGGCCAATCGTTATGTTGGCGCGAAACGGATTATGAGCACGGACGCATATGAATCACTGGCCCTTGACTAGGGACAAGCTGAGCAACATAATGCTGTAACCATTAACCATACTGGAACGAAGCAAGAAGCATAACAGAACCGCCCGGTACATTCTCCGCAGGAATGTATCCGGCGGTTTTTTTGTGCTTCAATCCTTATTCATGTTGCAAGGTATACTCTGGGTATATCCTGCGACATCAACAGGTTCATTTTGCGTTCGTTCGTCCGTGCCCTTATGATGTTTTTACCCATCCCGTTATAATATAAACGAAATTACCGGAACTTTTGTTTCATTTTTTTTCTGGGGAAGGAAGACTTGCTAAAAGAACATCACTTTTGTAGAGTGGACAAAGAGTTCTGTTTCAAGGAAAGGAGCATGCAAGTGTATGAAGGAAGCCCCTGTGACGTTTCACGTTGTACCCATGCGAGAAGAACATGCGGAGCTCATCTGCAGTTGGCAGTATGATCCGCCTTACAATATCTACAGCTGGCTCCCCTGGGAGCAGATGAAAGCTCTGGAAGTGGAATTCGGAGATGCACAGCTGCGACAGGAGCAATATGCAATCGTCCTGGATCAGAACGATCGTATATGTGGATTTGCTCAATACTTCCCACTTCAAGGGGTAACCCGGATTGGCCTCGGCATGCATCCAGAGCTGTGTGGTCAGGGTCAAGGGACAGCTTTTGTCACGGCCATTGTACAGGAAGCCATTCGCCGAAATCCGAAGAATGAGATCGATCTGGAAGTGCTCACTTGGAATGCTCGTGCCATTCAAGTCTATCTGAAGAGTGGATTTGTCACCCAGGATACATACGAACGACAGACCCCAAGCGGCTTAAAGCCCTTTCACTGTATGGTTTATGAAGGGCCTCGTGATTAGAATCTCTTGCAAAACAACTAAATTTGCGCCTTGTTATGTGATTAGTTCAAAATTTTCCCACAAAATGCTATGATGTCAGTACAGGTTCCGTTATAATGATATGGATAGTTTTAGGTTAGATGATCTTTCATTCTGGAGGGGACATAAGGGATGCACAAATGGATCATGAGCGGAGTATTTTTTGCAGCATGCGCTTTAGCTATTGTTTTAATGTTTACGCTTCCAGGGAAAGAAGAAGTGGCTGAAGAAGCCAAGCCAACCATGCCGGAAGTCACATTGGATGCCGGACAGGCTGAAGCACTGGTCAAAGCCAATTGTATCTCCTGTCACGGGGATCAGCTGCAAGGTGGCGTAGGACCTGCTCTGGCAAACATCGGCAGCCAGGATGATCTGGAGAAGATCTATTCTACGATTGTCAAAGGTAAAGGTGGCATGCCTTCCTTCAAGGGCAAGCTGCAAGATGAAGAGATTGCAAATATCGCCATGTGGCTTTCAGAGAAGAAATAATCTCTGCACACGCATAACAAAGAGGCCCTTAATCCCCTTTTCGGAGAGTAAGAGCCTCTTTGTTATATCAATTATTAAGCCTTTGCCGCATGCTCGTCCAGAAAGGCCTCCACTTCACGTGCGAACGGCATCCCGGACTGGGCGCCGAGCTTCGTCACGGATAACGCGGCCGCACCCATGGCAAAGCCTACGGCCGCGTCCAACGTCTCACCGCGCGCGAGGGCTACCGCCAACGCGCCATTGAAGCAATCGCCAGCGCCGGTCGTATCGACGGCGCTTACGGCGTAGCCGGGCGCACGGCATGCGCCGGCACGCCCTGCCTGTACGCGGCCACCAGGCGCTGCCGCGTACACAGCCCCCTCGGGGCCGAGCGTCGTGACGACAGCGGCCCCGAGGGATGCGGCGAGCTCTGCGACCGCCGCATCCAGGTCTTCCGGCCGGAGATGATCCCGGCCGGTAAGCACGGCAAGCTCACTGCGGTTCGGCGTGACAACGTCGACGCACCGCAGGAGCTCCTGGGGCAGACCCGGCACCGCGGGAGCCGGGTTGAGCACCACCAGTGCGCTGCCTTCAGCCGCCAGTTGGGCGGCGCGGGTAACCGCTGGCAGCGGGATCTCCAGCTGCAGCAGCACCGCTGCGGCTGCAGTCAGGCTTTTTACCGTATCCGCCTCTTCCAGCATCTCAGGCACCACTTGCCCATTTGCACCAGGAATAACGATAATCCGGTTGTCTCCCCGAGAGAGCCAGATGGAAGCCGTCCCTGTAACCGTGTCTTCCAAGATGCGAACCTGCGAGGCATCTGCACCACTTTCCGTCAGACTGTGCAGCAGACGTTCGCCAAAACCGTCCGATCCCACCGCACCAATCATCGTAGTCTGTCCACCCAGACGCGCAGCGGCAACAGCCTGGTTCGCCCCTTTGCCACCAGCGAGATAATGCAGCTCCTCACCGCTCACTGTCTCTCCCTCTTCCGGAATCGTGTCTGTCTTCACCACAAGATCCATATTGAGACTGCCTACGACAGCAATAAGAGGTTGTTTCTGATTATAGTCTGACATATATGGTTCACTCACTTCTGGCCGCGTGATAATAACCGACCTCGTTATTGCGACCTCATTTTGTCATAAGCTTCGTTATATTGCCCTGCTTCCTTGATATCTACAGATGTGATACCACCCGCATCCCATGATGTGAGACGCAGCGTAACCGTTGTATAATCAATCGTAATAAAAGGATGATGATTGAATGCTTCCGAGATCGCAGCGACCTCATCCACAAATGCAATCCCTTTCATGTAGTTGGAGAACACGAATTTACGTACAATCCACCGTCCCTCTTCCAGTTCCCAGCCTTCTAGCCTTCCCAGATGAGCTTCGACTTCCTCTTGCGAAAAAACCATGCGTTATCTTCCTCCCCATAGGATGGTACATTACAGACATGCGTCCGTATAACCACCGACACCTTCAGCGCTATCAACAGCAACCTCAAAGGCCAGGCTCACCGCCATGCGGTTGGCCCATTTCACGACTAACATCTTACCACGGACAAGCTTCAAAATTCAATCAACTACGTGGCTTAGAACCACTAACCATAAGGCTTTGAGGGAAATTCCAATTCCATTTAGACCCCTGAAAATGCATGTGAACACACTAAATTAAAGGTACAAATGTCAACTCTTCTTCCCCGATCAAAATATGAATGCGGTGCTGTTCCTTATCATGGATGACCACGCCACTTCCAACCGGAATAACGGACTCCTCGCCCAGCGCATAGAACAAATCCTCCGCCAACGCCTCATCCACTTCAAGTTGGTCAGATGCAGCCAGTCTATCCCACTCTTCCGCGTCCATTTCAAAGAAAACATACCGATCCGGTATGCGTCCGATTGCCGTTGTCAGATCTGTCAAAATTCCTTCATAATCCCGTCCATGCTTTACGCCCATTGGCTTTTCACTCCTATTCGGCCCCTGAGGAGCGGATTTGATCTTATTATACCTGAAAATAGCCCTTAAAAAAAAAGGCCTTCTGGTCGATAAATACATATATGACCGTTTTAACTGTTTTAGCAACCGTAAGGAATGCCTAACATTGAACGGATTGCGGCCAAAATTCGTCCGGAAGCCCGAATACAGCCGCTTGAAAGGATTCAATTTTATCTCATGGATGAGGTGTATGATGAACATTTCAACGATTATTGGACTAGTTTTTGGTCTGGTCTCCCTTGTACTCGGTATGTTCCTGAAGGGTGCGCCCTTAATCAACCTGGTTAACAATCCGGCAGCCTACGTTATTATCTTTGTAGGTACGGCAGGAACCATTTTTATTGCATTTCCTATGTCAGAAGTTAAGAAAATCCCTAAGCTTTTCGGGATTATTTTCAAAAATCAAGTACTAATTGATCGAGTGTCTCTGATCGGCACGTTTATGGATTGGGCTTCCACTACCCGTCGTGAAGGTTTGCTTGCACTGGAATCAAAAGTAGAAGAGATTGACGATCAGTTCCTTCGTGGCGGTATGCGTATGATTATCGACGGCAACGATCAGGAATTTGTAAGTGATGTACTGATGGAAGATATTCATGCTACAGAGGAGCGCCACCGCGGCGGTGCCTTGATCTTCGCCCAGGCGGGGATGTACGCGCCAACGCTCGGGGTTCTCGGGGCCGTTGTAGGTCTCATCGCAGCACTTGCCGATCTCAGTGACATGGAGAAACTCTCCCATGCGATTGCGGCAGCATTTATCGCAACACTCCTTGGTATATTTAGTGGTTACGTGTTATGGCACCCGATGTCTAACAAGCTGAAGCGGATGTCCAAGCAAGAAATGGAGATCAAGCTGATGATGGTTGAAGGGTTGTTATCCATACAATCCGGTGTATCCACCATTGCCATCAACCAAAAGTTATCCGTATTCCTGACACCTTCCGAACGTAAACAACTGGAAGAGAAGGAGGGATCATCAGGTGAAAAAGGCTAAAAAGCACGAACCACATGAAGAACATATAGACGAGAGCTGGTTGCTTCCCTATTCTGATTTGATGACCTTGTTGCTTGCCCTGTTTATCACGTTGTTCTCCATGAGTTCACTCGATGCAGCCAAGTTCGAGCAGATGGCTTCCGCGCTAAGCAGTGCATTGAATGGAGGCTCCGGTGTTCTGGATCATACGTCCATGAATCCGGATACGCCAGGTGCCGATCTGGGTAAGAACAAACAGGAACCTACAGAAATCACCAAAAAAACACCAGCTCAGATTACGGATGCACAGATGGCTCAAAAAGAGCAGGAAGATCTGGAGAAGCTCAAGAAACGGCTTGACCAGTATATATCGAAGAACGGCCTTTCGGACCAGCTGAACACCAAGCTGAATCAGTCTGAATTGAAAATCACCATCAGTGATAACGCCCTGTTCTCCTCAGGGCGAGCAGATGTGAAGCCTGAATCACGATCCCTGGCCAAAGCCATTTCAAGCATGCTGCAAGAGTTTCCTGAATACGAAGTGGTTGTATCCGGTCATACCGATAATATTCCCATTTCGAACAACCAATATAAGGATAACTGGGATCTGAGTGCAGACCGTGCGCTCAACTTCCTGAAAATCCTGTTGCTGAACACACAATTGGACCCTTCCAAATTCACACCAAGTGGTTATGGAGAGTATCACCCGGTTGCCAGTAACGACACCAACGCCGGACGGGCACAGAATCGCCGCGTAGAGGTATCTATCATTCGGAAGTATCAAAGTAACAATACAAATGTAAAAGCCGTTGGCGGAGGAAACTAGAGGCCTGCAGCGATTCATTAACCAAAGACCGTTCTCCAGGTACAAGGAGAACGGTCTTTGGGGTTTATATAAGACTTATGCCTGGTTCATCTACATATTTCCGTACTATTTGACCAGCTTTCTCTACACCAAAAAGCCCTGCGCTCCTTTTCGGAAAGCAGGGCTTCAATCAGTTAATTAGTCGAACTCGAATCAACTATTCCAGTGAATAGTCCAACAGACCGCCCAACTCCGCTTTTTCAGCAGGGGTAAGCTCTCTCCATGAACCTGTCGCCATTTCTCCAAGATGGATGTTCATGATCCGAATGCGCTTCAACTTACGAACCTCGTAACCAAAGGCACTACACATCCGCCGAATCTGACGGTTCTTTCCTTCAGTCAGGATGATACGGAATACTCGATCCGTCATCCGGGTCACTGTACAAGGCAGGGTCATTTCACCCAGGATCTTCACCCCAGTGCTCATGCCTCTAAGAAAACTCGGGGTTACAGATCGATCAACAGTAACGATATACTCTTTCTCATGGCGCCCTTCTGATCTAAGAATCCGGTTAACGATATCACCATCATTGGTCATCAGGATCAGACCTTCTGAGTCCTTATCCAGGCGCCCAATTGGAAAGATACGTTCATCGTGCCCGACAAAATCAACGATATTCCCCTGAATATGCTGCTCGGTTGTACTTGTGATCCCGATCGGTTTATTCAGCGCGATATATACGTGTTTTCTCTTTTCCTTGATCGGCTTGCCATTGATTCGTACATCGTCGCCTTCTTCTGCCTGACTGCCCAGTTCAGCCTTAACTCCATTAATAGTTACCAGCCCACGATCCACCAACTTGTCGGCTTCACGCCGGGAGCAATAACCTGTTTCACTAATAAATTTATTAATACGCAAAAGGTAATCTCACCTCATCTATTTCTCTTCATCTGTAAGTGTGTCATCTGTTACCTGATCTACCTCAATAACCTCCGGTTGTTGCTCGGATGCAGGCAGTTCAATAATAACCGTTGTTCCCTTGTTCATGACGCTTTTAATATCCATCATGCCCTTATGTGATTGAATAATGCGCTGACTGACCATCAGGCCAAGCCCTGTTCCAGACTCTTTATTCGTAAAGAAAGGCTCCCCAAGCTTGGGCATCATCTCTTCCGGGATACCGATCCCTTCATCCCTGATCTCAATTCTGACGCGTTTCGACTGTTCGTCATGCTTGAGCTTGATGTGGATGCTTCCTCCATTTGGCATGGCCTCCATACCATTTTTCAGCAAATTGATGAATACCTGCTTCAACTGGTTCTCTTCACAGTGTACCATAGCCGAATCGGATGAGGCACGCAGTACAAATTCTACACCATGCAGATGCGCCTGACTATCCAGTAACGAGATGACATCGCCAAGAATAAAACGAATATCCCGATTCTGAAAATGAACCGCCTGCGGTTTCGCCAGAATCAGAAATTCGCCAACAATAAGGTTGATGCGATCCAGCTCCGATAACATCAGATCCAGATGACGATGATTCAGCTTGTTGCTCTCTTGCTGTAACTGCAGGAACCCGCGCAGCGTGGTCAGTGGATTACGAATCTCATGTGCAACACCTGCTGCAAGCTGACCCACGGTTGTAAGCTTCTCAGAGCGTCTGAGTAGCTCTTCCATCCTATTACGACTTGTAATGTCCCTGGAGACACTAATGAGCGCGGTAATCTCTCCAGCCTCGTCTCGTACCGGAGCCGTACTGACACTGACCTCTACCCGAGTCCCGTCTTTCTTCATCCAGGTGGTTTCGTTGGACGTGATGGACATCCCCTCAACGAGTTGGGCATGCTGGCGTTTCATTTCTTCTTCTGCCTCTGGCGGGATGATCTTCAGATTACGACCTTCCACCTCACGACTTCGAAAACCATATAATTGTTCAAATGCACGGTTAACCCGCAGCACTTTCCCTTCAAGATCCGTAATGTGAATGGCATCTGCAGTCTGATTGATAATGGACTCCAGATGCTCTTTCACCGCTCGATTCTCTTCATACATCTGTTTCAGACGGCTCGTATAATGGCCCAGATTACGTATCATGGCATTAATACGATTGGCCAGTTGGCCAAGTTCATCCTTCCTCCGTACTTTCAGACGGAAATCAAAGTGCCCATCCGCTACATCATTCACTTTGCCCAGTATGGATTGGATCGGACGTGTAATATACCCTGCGAGCAAATAGCTGCCAAAGATCACAATCTCCAGCAAAACCAACGATATGGAGGCATGGCTCACCAACTGCTCAGATACCATGGAGGATATTTGCTTATAGTCCATGACAATACTGATCACATAGGAAGACTGATTGGGTGTGAAAATGGGAATAAAACTCTTCAGTACCTTCTGTTCGTGCGTTTCACTGACAAAAGATACATTTTGCCCTGTTCGAATGGCGCGCACCACAGCACGATGATCCTCATCCGTAGAACCATACTGGTATGTACCAAAACGAATCGGTCTGTTATTCAACTTGCTAAAGTTAGAATCTCTTCCGTCATCACCCATGTTTGGGCTGCCAAAAGTCAACGGATTGATGCCTGTAATCTCCAGAATGGAGGGATTGACCTCACGAATTTTATTTAAAATCTCATCCGGACTAGAGATTTTCACATAGTCATCAACTTCCGTATTATTATAGAAGGGATTGATTATGTAGTTTCTCTTTCCATCATGGTAGTAACCCCAGATATCAATATCCGAAGGACTGGATGTCGAGTATTCGAATCCATCTGACCAGAAATGCTCCAACTTCTGCCCTTGGGGAATCGTCACCTGTTGTTTTTCAAACAACTGCTTAAAGGCCTGATACCAATAAGTCATGGATTTGGTGGACAGCCCGATTTCTCTCGGATCTGAGGAGCGGCTAACAACGATGTCATCATCCGTCTGCTCCATTAACGAAATATGTGAGACGCCGACCTTTTGGCTCAAGCGTACAAGTTCTTCATTTGTGATATTATTAATATCCGGGTCCAATTCTTCCGCTGCCATGACAGCAGCAAGCCACAGATTGTTTCCAATCTGCCGTTTTACATAATCCGAACTGTATTGATTCTGTTCGACAGCAATTGCAATCTGCTTTGCAGTGAGCACCATCTTGGTTTCACTGTCCTGCCTCAGATTCTCTTCTGTAGTATAATAACTCAGTGCGATATTCAACACTAAAATAACGAGCACTGAGCACGACATAATCATGGATAATTTCGTTTTAATAGACAAGTTTTTTTGTTCACCTCTCGGCTTGTACCCTCTGGCGATATATGGCAAAACCTATCTCCATCATAACGCTTGTATGTCTTTTTGAAAAGGATAATTGACCTGTGTCCAAAAGTTACCGAATGACTGAAAAGCTCGAAATTCGTTGTTTTTTGCATTTTCGAACTCTACAATGAAATTAATCACTGTATTTATCCACATACCCACAGGCTTGTGGATAGTTTGTTTATAACTATGTGAGCAACTACACGGTTATCCACAATTCTATGCACAACATGTTAACAACCCGAATATTTGTTCGCTGAATAAACGATTTTGGAAGGAGTTATATAGTAATGACTGACCATTTTCTTCCGACCGATCTTGCGCATTTATCTGAGGAAGCTCAGCATGAGCACTGGATGCGGGAGGCCATTGCCGAGGCCTACAAAGCTGAGGCTCTTGGGGAAGTGCCGATTGGAGCTGTAATCGTACAAAATAACCAAATCATTGGTCGAGGATACAATCTGCGTGAAACTACGCTGGATTCCACCGCCCATGCAGAGATGGTGGCTATCCGTCAGGCCAGCGAGACCATTGGGGCTTGGCGTTTATTGGATTGTTCCCTGTACGTCACACTGGAACCTTGTCCGATGTGTGCAGGCGCAATTGTACAATCCAGAGTTCCCCGCGTCATCTATGGTACGGCTGATCCCAAGGCAGGCTGTGCAGGTACACTGATGAATCTGCTACAGGAGCCTCGTTTTAACCATCGCACGGAGGTGATCCCGGATATCCTCCAGCCTGAATGCTCCACGATGCTAACTCAATTTTTCAGAAGTCTGCGCCAAAAGTTAAAGTAGTCCCCGACTACAAACATCCCAATTAGAAAGGAAGTATGCTGCAATGGCACTAACACTCTATGATACAGCCAATGGCATAAGCCTTCGGTTGCTCACATCTCAGGATACACAATCCTATCTGGAACTGATTCAGGTTACACGTGTCCCCTATCAAGCTGTAGAACCCGTGCGAGAGAATGATTTTTATACACTGGATGTTCAGACTCGGCGGATTGAGGATCGGGTCAGGGCAGCAGAAGATGGTACAGGATATCAATTTGGAATCTATACCATTAAAGACAGCCTGTTGATTGGACAAGTAAGTATCAACAATGTCGTATTGGGCGTTGCCAATTATGCGGATATGGGTTACTTTATCCATCCGGATTATCAGGGTGGCGGACGAATGACAGCAGCGGTTAAACTGGCCGTAGCTTATGGCTTCCGTGCACTGAAGTTAAATCGGATTCAGGCTGCGGTACTACCCACCAACAAAGGTTCGCAACGCGTATTAGAGAAGAATGGATTCCAGTTTGAAGGTACGGCTCGCAAATACCTCAAGATCAATGGCAAGTATCAGGATCATCAGATCTATGCTGTACTTGCTGAAGACTTGGATGAACTTGCGGATTAATTAATTTAGAAGCTCCACCACAGAGCTGTCTGTATTCCCAATTCAAGACGATACAAATTCAATATTCAAAGCCGCACTACCCTAGTTATGTAGGAGAGAGTGCGGTTTTATTTGTATGTCCCCAGCCATAATTCAAAATCAAAGATCAATCATTCTGCGGATATCCCCTCTTATGCTGTCTAACATAAAAAAACCGCCTGTATCCAAGCGGAAGAAGATTATCCTTCACTTGAATCACAGACGGTTTGAACTCAGCGAGATTAGTATCCGTATGAAGCGTTCATCAATTCTTCGAACTCTTGCATAGTAATTACGTCATCGCCAGTAGGGATGTTGATTTTGAATGCTGCTTTTTCGTTAATCTTGGTGTACGTATTGGAACCGGTAAATGCCAATTTCACTTCGTCTTTTGTACCTTCTGGCTTGATCAGCACATCAGCGACCATCTTTTGATATACAGGGAAGTCGTTTTTGTCCAATGCGAAATCGATGTTGAATTGGTTAATTGTCAGAACATCTTTCAATTTATCCAAGTCTTTAGCCATTTCAGCCTGATCTGCTTCAGTGATCTTCAGATCTTCTTTAGCTTTGTCGATATCAGCCTGATCCATTTGCAGCATTTCACGATATTCCTCTTTGGACAGAATATCCAATACTTTAGGCATAGCTTTTGTTACCAGTACAGTAACTGCTTCTTTAACATTGTCATTATTCACCGAGAATTGTACAACTTGCTTCGCATCTACACCTTCAGGAAGTTTTGCATCTTTGGTGTCTAGATTTTTGAAGAATTTAGCTTGATCGTACTCGCTCAGCACTGCGTCCATAACTTCGTTGCTCAGCTTTTGCGTTTTGGCTGCGTCCATAGCATCCGGGTTCCATTCCGTACCCTCTTGCTCAGCCAGTTCTTTCAGGTCAAGTTCCAGGAATTTGCCTACAACGTTCTCCGGAATCGGGAAGAACGGAATATTCGGCACTTTCACATAGAGTTTCTCTGCCGTCATCACCATTGGGATGTTAAAGGTCATCCCCATGTCGCCTTTAAGTTCGATGCCAAGAGTCATCTCTGTCTGCATTGGCTCACTTTGGTATACACCCGTTACATTCAACTGAGCATCCTTCAGCATGCTCATAAACTGAGTCATAGTAGGATCAGTTTGTGAAGCATCCCCAGGTTTATAGCTCAATTCATTAATTGTAAAGTTGGAACTCATCTCATACGAAGTTAATTTGGAAGCATTGGCTGCAGCCGTCTTCAATGCCTCTTTTGGTTCCTGCTTGCTGCTACATGCTGTCAATGCCATAGATACGGTTAACAGCAACGTAAGAAGAAGCGCCCCCATACGTTTAGTCATTTTTGTCTCTCCTCTCGTGATAACCCCAAAAAAGTAATTCAATATCAATGATATACCATATCACCAGATACCGAAACCTAATTTGGGAAAAATGTGATCTTTCCTCTTTAAAATGGCTACAAAGACCTATGTCAGCTTTGGGAATAACCATGTGCCTGTCTTTATATATGTATGAATACGCAAAAGCCCCCTGTTAGGTAACAAGGGACTTTTGCGTGATTTGGTTTCTTCTATTAACCTTGGGGGTTCAAATGATCCACATGATTTTGATTTTTCACTTTTTTGGAACCGGATAATGGTTCCTGCATGGAAGTGCGTTTGGATGAATGATGATGCTGTTCGGATGCTTGCGCTTCCGGTACGGGAATTGTTTTTGGTTTGCTCATATTATTGCCCCCTCATCATTGTTAGGAATGGGATGGGTCCCTATCTTCCGTTTTGTCATGATTCAGTGCATCCTGATGACGGCGATCATTAATATCTTGCTGAATTTGCTGGGCATGATGACTGTTTACGGCAGGTTGCTCCAGATCATCGACTACATTTTGCAGGTTTTTGTCTACTCCCGCTTTGGCTTTAGTCAATTGATTTCACTCCTTCAAATTTCAGGCTATTATCTCGTCTGGGATTGTAACGACTGGGCGCATTCATGAATGTGCCGTGTATAATCGTGAGCCAGTTCCTGAATCGGTTCTGTACGCTCATCCGTCGTCCGTCCATCCCGTTCCACATCAATCAGCTGTACGCTGACTTCACGGGAATCGACATATGCACATTTGAAATCAAAAGAGTACATCTCGTGCCCTGCTGTAGCAATGTGTATCCGAATCGCCTGCTGATCGGCTTCATCGGCCATTACCTGAGCCTGGTCTCCAACATTCAGGACTTGAGGCAAACGTTCTTGCCAAGCCCCTACAAGCTCTGTCTGATCGATGTTTAACTCGCGGTTCATCTTACCACCTCCACTCCTATAAAGTGCGGCGATGAAGATGTTTTTATACATGTTAGCCCTATTCTAAATAAACGTTGTACTTTGCAACGTATATGTCGGTTACCAACCTGTATGCTCACTACCCCGGACAAACTCACAACGCAAAAAAGGACCCAAGCGAAATCGCTCGAATCCTTGTTATAAGTGTAGTATGGCGGAGAGGGTGGGATTCGAACCCACGTGGAGTTGCCCCCTAACGGTTTTCAAGACCGCCCCGTTATGACCGCTTCGGTACCTCTCCAGGGAAATTAACTTTTATAAACTTGCCACGAAAAGTATCATACCACATCTCGACATTATAATGCAACCTTTTTATATTAAAAATGATGATCCCGTATCAGACAACTGCTTCAGTTATACAAAACACTCCAATCCGCCATTCCAAAATGACGGATTGAATTTGTATTCCCTTTGATGAGGAAGGTTAGCTAACTCTTACTTAAGAGCGATGTGCAATCACACTTGCACCGCCCATATAAGGACGTAATGCTTCAGGAATGACAACCGTACCATCTTCCTGTTGATAGTTCTCCAGGATAGCAGCTACCGTCCGTCCAACGGCCAATCCTGACCCGTTCAATGTATGAACAAATTCCGGTTTGGCTTTTGGCTCTCTGCGGAAACGGATATTGGCACGACGTGCCTGGAAGTCTTCACAGTTGGAGCACGAAGAAATCTCACGATAAGTGTCGCTCTCAGGCAACCATACTTCAATATCATACGTTTTAGCTGAAGTGAAGCCCATATCTGCCGTGCACAAAGTCAGGACGCGATACGGCAAGCCCAACAATTGAAGCACACGCTCCGCATTTTGAGTCATTTGCTCCAGCTCTTCATACGAAGTCTCCGGAGTAGAGAGCTTGAGTAGCTCTACTTTGTTGAATTGATGCTGACGAATCAAGCCGCGTGTATCCCGTCCAGCTGAACCGGCTTCAGAACGGAAACAAGAGCTGTATGCCACGAAGTGCTTCGGCAATTGATCTACATTCAGAATCTCTTCGCGATGATAGTTCGTTACCGGAACTTCAGCAGTAGGAATCAGATAATATTCGGTATCTTTCAACTTGAACAGATCTTCTTCAAACTTGGGCAGTTGACCTGTTCCAAACAAGCTATCCCGATTAACGATGTATGGAGGCAGAATCTCTTCATATCCATGTTGATCGCTGTGAAGATCCATCATGAAGTTAATCAATGCACGTTCCAGACGTGCGCCTAATCCTTTATAGAAGGTAAAACGTGAACCTGTTACTTTGGCAGCCGCTTCAAAATCAAGAATATCGAGATCCTGCGCAATTTCCCAGTGTGCTTTTGGTGCAAAAGTAAATGACTTCGGCTCTTCCCAACGACGAATCTCAACATTGTCATCTTCAGAAGCTCCAATCGGTACGCTTTCGTTAGGAATATTAGGAATCGCCATTGTGAGATCATTGATCTTTACTTCCAGTTCCCGAACTTCCTCGTCCATGGCTTTGATTCGATCAGAGACTTCACGCATCTCCACAATCAGATCATCAGCATTCTCACGATTCTTCTTCAGTCTAGCAACTTCCGCGGAGACTGTATTCCGACGACTCTTCAGTGTTTCACTCTCTTGAAGCAACTCCCGACGCTTGGCATCCATCTCGGTAAATCCAGCGATAAGATCCAGCGATTTGCCACGTTTAGTCAACGCTTCTTCTACACGTGCATACTCATTCCGCAATATTTTCACATCAAGCACGATATACCCCTCCTAAATAACCTCACAACGTGAAGCCTTATGTTAAATCCATTCTCAAAACTCTATTGTATACACCTTACTATATACTTATCGGAACCTGTAACCCAAAAAACAACCTATATCCCCCTTGTCACCCTCCGCTGCGATTCCCGCTATGAAGCAGATACAGGCAACATCAAGGCATCCGTTCAGATGCAACTGCCAACCAGTGGCCTTACACGGCCTCTGGGGAAGTGATCCGATGACCGGGAGATCATAGGTTGTACATCATGCATTATTTAGAGTCTACCGTGTGTTTGTAGGATCTGGCCATGTCTACAAAATAAGTATGCAGACGATAGTCATCCGTCAATTCCGGATGGTAGGAGCAAGCCAACAAATGTCCCTGACGAGCCGTAACAATCTCATCCTTGTATGTGGAGAGAACCTCCACCTGGTCTCCGACACTCTCAATCAAGGGCGCCCGTATAAATACAGCCCTTACCGTTTCCTCAATGCCTTTGACTGGCAAATCCGTCTCAAAACTCTCTCTCTGCCGTCCAAATGCATTTCGGGATACTGTCATATCCATTAGCTCCAAATGAGCTTCTTCTTGCCCTGCAATGTGTTTAGCCATAACGATCAAGCCAGCACAGGTACCAAATACCGGTTTGCCCTCAGCAGCAAACGCCCGAATGGCATCCATAAACCCATACTTGCGCATCAGTTTACCGATCGTCGTGCTTTCCCCACCAGGAAGGATAAGACCATCCAAGTCTTCCAATTGCTGAACCTGTTTGATAGCTATACCTTCTGCTCCAGCACGTTCAATACTTCGAATATGCTCTGTGACAGCTCCTTGAAGTGCTAAAACGCCGATCTTCATACGCTCATTCCCCTTCTCTTACCAGCCACGATCTTGCATACGGTAAACGAACATTGTACTTTTTTACTTCATCATACGTGAATTCTAACTTGATATTTTACCGGAAAAATTGTAAATATACAATCCATCCGGTCGGAATAACTTGTATTTTGTCAATGATATGACCATGTAAGCAATAAAATCATGATCATACTCTTTGCATGAAGTCTGCTAAGGGTTAGAACAAGTTTTTGATTCCGTCAAAAAGATCCACGAAGAAATCCTTCACGGCACGGAAGAACAAACGGAACCATCCGCCTTTTTCAGCCTCTTCAGCAGTGATCAAGTTCACTGTTTTTTCCTGTGGCTCAATTCCATCTGCTTTATACGTGTACGTTACTGTACCAACCTTTGTACCTGCCTTGAGTGGTGCTACCAACTTATCAGCCTCAGTTACGTTGGCTTTGAACGTCACATCCAGGTTCTGAGTACCTTTGGGTACAACGAAACTTACCGCATTATCTGTTACAACAGGAACGGTTGTTTCTTTCCCTTTTTTCAAAGGTACCGCTTCCCAGCCCGTCACTTTGGTCTTGCCTGCAACAGCCTGTTTCACTTCAAAGTTGTTAAATCCATAGTCCAATACCTTTTTAGTTTCTCTGAAACGTGCGGATTCCGAATCTGTGCCCATAACAACACTAATTAGACGCATACCGTTACGTTCTGCTGTACCTGTAAAGTTATTACCTGCGTTCGTGGTATGGCCTGTTTTCATTCCATCCAGACCTTCATAGGCATAGCTTTTGAAATTGGTTATATTTTTATTCGCTTCCAGCATCCAGTTGTAATTGATAATTGGAGCTTTATCATTGGGACGGAACTTATAGGATTGAATCGTTGTGAAATCTTTGTAGTCCGGGTGATCCATGATGATATATCGGCATAGAATTGCAGCATCCAGAGCGGACATCACCGTTTCCTTGTCTTCAGCTGGGCGGAAATCAGCAGGCATATCTGCTCGATCCAGACCGGAAGAGTTGATGAAGAACGTATCTTTCATGCCCATGCGCTTGGCTTCATCATTCATCATTTTCACGAAAGCTTCTTCCGAACCCGCAACATACTCAGCCAAAGCAACCGTAGCATCATTGGCAGAGCCAACAGCCATTGCAATATAGAGATCCTTAACTGTGTGCTGATCACCTTCCGCGAGGAAAATTCGCGACCCGATACTTTGTGCAGCATTCTTTTTAACAGTTACAATATCGTCCCAGCCGAATTTACCTTGTTTGACCTGTTCTGCGACAATGTACTCTGTCATCATCTTGGTCATACTTGCAGGTGGCATCGCTTTATCCGCATCGACATTTAGTAGAATCTGTCCCGTTGATGCTTCCATTAGCACCGCTGATCTAACCTCAAGCCCAAGTGAGTCTACCCCAGGCACCTGTACGGCTTTCTCCGTCTTCGTTGTTGTTGCCGCAGCAGTTAGAACCTGACCGGAGTTATCCGCAGCAGCCATGACCGGCATGACTGCAGACATGCAAAGCATGTTAATTAGCATTACCGAGGCTACGCTCTTTTTGAGAATTTGGCGTTTCTTTTTATTCATGTGTTTGGCTTTCAATGATGAATACTCCCTTCGATCCAAAGCATTGTTAATTGCTTCAGTGCAGCTTATGCTGCGATTTTCTTGTTCCCTAACCTGCGTGTTTGATGTATGAGATGTGTGCTATATGCGCTGTATCGAACGAGCAATATTATTGCTCCTAAAGTTCGTTATCGATTGTCACTTAGTCCGCATTTTCCAAATGCTTATGTAAAAAGGACGTCCGCGCTTCTGTTTAACTGGCAGCCTTTTCTGGCACTGCATTTGCTTTTCAAAAGCATGTTCATAGATTCACGTCAAATAGCCGCCGCAACGCCTTAATCCACCCTTGGATCGTCACCGCTTGTTCTATTCTATCACAGGGGTATCTGCAAAAAAAGACAGACCCGGTGAAAATCACCGAGCCTGCCCTGGAAATAATTAACTCTCTTCAGATTACAACGAGTAGTTAGGTGCTTCTTTGGTAATCTGTACATCATGGGGATGACTTTCGCGAAGTCCCGCACCTGTAATTCGGATAAAGCCTGTATCGTTACGAAGTTGCTCCAAGTTACTTGTACCACAGTATCCCATACCCGAACGCAGACCACCAATCAGTTGGTGGATCGTATCAGACAATGGTCCTTTGTAAGCGACACGACCTTCGATTCCTTCCGGAACCAGTTTCTTGTCATCATCTTGGAAGTAACGATCTTTACTACCTTGTTTCATTGCAGCCATTGAACCCATACCGCGGTATACTTTGTAGCTACGTCCTTGGAAGATTTCAGTTTCCCCCGGGCTTTCCGCTGTGCCGGCAAACAAACTTCCCAGCATCACCGCGTGTGCGCCTGCAGCCAGTGCCTTCGTAATTTCACCAGAATATTTAATTCCGCCATCCGCGATAATCGGAACTCCATATTCGCGTGCCACTGTTGCACAATCGTACACTGCAGTTACTTGAGGTACACCAATACCAGCAATAACACGTGTTGTACAAATCGAACCTGGACCAATACCCACTTTGACTACCGAAGCCCCTGCTTCGATCAGGTCACGAGTGGCAGCGCCAGTAGCGACGTTACCTGCAACGATGGTCAGACTAGGGAAACGTTCACGAAGCTGACGCACAGCTTCAATGATATTGATGTGGTGTCCGTGAGCCGAGTCTACCGTAATCAGGTCGACACCAGCTTGTACCAAAGCATCTGCACGTTCAAATGTATCTTTGGAAATACCAATTGCTGCACCAACCAACAAACGTCCTTGAGCGTCTTTGGCTGCATGAGGGAATTGAATGGCTTTCTCAATATCTTTAATCGTGATAAGACCTTTCAACGTGTTTGTCTCATCAACTAATGGAAGTTTCTCAATCTTGTGCTTCTGAAGGATACCTTCAGCTTCTTGCAGTGTAGTGCCAACAGGAGCGGTAACCAGATTCTCATGAGTCATGACTTCGCTAATTTTGATGCCGTAATCATGGATAAAACGCAAATCGCGATTAGTCAAAATACCAACCAGCTTCTGATCTCCTTCAATAATAGGTACACCAGAGATCCGATATTTTGCCATTACTGCTTCCGCATCAGATACCAGATGATCTGCCGTCAGTGAGAATGGATTCGTAATAACACCACTCTCCGAACGTTTAACACGATCTACTTCTTCTGCCTGTTGTTCAACTGACATATTTTTATGGATAATACCGATGCCGCCTTCACGTGCAATGGCAATAGCCAATGTCGCTTCAGTTACTGTATCCATACCCGCACTGATCAAAGGAATATTTAGCTTTACAGTATCGCTCAAACGAATAGATACATCTACTTCTTTAGGCAGTGTCTCGGATTTCCGTGGCACTAGCAATACATCATCAAAGGTGAGGCCTTCCTTACCAAATTTATCTTCCCACACGCAAGTGTTCCTCCTTATGTTTGCTCAGCTTTACGGTCCAAAACCCGAAGATTCCAGGCTGTATTTTACGCCGAAAATACGTTTTCTGAAAAATTTATTATTGCCATCTTAGCAAAGCGATATTTAGACTGTCAAGGAAAAGTACTTGGTTATATCAGGTGTATTGCCTGATGAACACAACTGTTTTTCCAGAGCGGACAAGTCTATTTATTACGCAAAAAAACGTCAATTCGTATCGAATAACGTTAATTTTATACATCCTATTGTGCTGATAAATTACCAAATTCAATCTGTATTTCAATCCCAAACTGCTTAATAAATCTATATAATAAAAACCACCACCGAATAACATCGGCAGTGGTTCTTCGCTTGGCGGCGTCCTACTCTCCCAGGACCCTGCGGTCCAAGTACCATCGGCGCTAGAGGGCTTAACGGTCGTGTTCGGGATGGGTACGTGTGGAACCCCTCCGCCATCGCCACCAAACGCATAGCTGTGCTTACATTTCAGAGATCGTTCTCTGAAAACTAGATTCGAAACGAAACACGCGAATTATCACTTGCTATTGGATAAGCCCTCGACCGATTAGTACTGGTCAGCTCCATGCATTGCTGCACTTCCACCCCCAGCCTATCTACCTCGTCGTCTTCAAGGGGTCTTACATACTGGGAAATCTCATCTTGAGGGGGGCTTCACGCTTAGATGCTTTCAGCGTTTATCCCGTCCGTACATAGCTACCCAGCGGTGCTCCTGGCGGAACAACTGGTACACCAGCGGTACGTCCATCCCGGTCCTCTCGTACTAAGGACAGCTCCTCTCAAATTTCCTACGCCCACGACAGATAGGGACCGAACTGTCTCACGACGTTCTGAACCCAGCTCGCGTACCGCTTTAATGGGCGAACAGCCCAACCCTTGGGACCTACTTCAGCCCCAGGATGCGATGAGCCGACATCGAGGTGCCAAACCTCCCCGTCGATGTGGACTCTTGGGGGAGATAAGCCTGTTATCCCCAGGGTAGCTTTTATCCGTTGAGCGATGGCCCTTCCATGCGGTACCACCGGATCACTAAGCCCGACTTTCGTCCCTGCTCGACTTGTAGGTCTCGCAGTCAAGCTCCCTTATGCCTTTGCACTCTTCGAATGATTTCCAACCATTCTGAGGGAACCTTTGGGCGCCTCCGTTACTCTTTAGGAGGCGACCGCCCCAGTCAAACTGCCCACCTGACACTGTCCCCGCACCGGATTACGGTACCAGGTTAGAACCTAGATACGATCAGGGTGGTATCCCAACGTTGCCTCCACACAAGCTGGCGCTCATGCTTCAAAGGCTCCCACCTATCCTGTACAGATCGTACCCAAATTCAATATCAAGCTGCAGTAAAGCTCCATGGGGTCTTTCCGTCTTGTCGCGGGTAACCTGCATCTTCACAGGTATTAAAATTTCACCGGATCTCTCGTTGAGACAGCGCCCAAGTCGTTACGCCATTCGTGCGGGTCAGAATTTACCTGACAAGGAATTTCGCTACCTTAGGACCGTTATAGTTACGGCCGCCGTTTACTGGGGCTTCGGTTCACAGCTTCGGGATTACTCCCTAACCACTCCCCTTAACCTTCCAGCACCGGGCAGGCGTCAGCCCGTATACTTCGCCTTACGGCTTCGCACAGACCTGTGTTTTTGCTAAACAGTCGCTTGGGCCTTTTCACTGCGGCCCCCTCGTGCTATTCACACTACCGGGGCACCCCTTCTCCCGAAGTTACGGGGTCATTTTGCCGAGTTCCTTAACGAGAGTTCTTCCGCGCGCCTTAGAATACTCTTCTCGCCTACCTGTGTCGGTTTGCGGTACGGGCACCTTCACCTGGCTAGAGGCTTTTCTTGGCAGTGTGAGATCATGACCTTCGCTACTATAATTTTCGCTCCCCATCACAGCTCAGCCTTACAATGTGCGGATTTGCCTACACATCAGCCTTACTGCTTAGACGGACATCCATCAGTCCGCGTCACTACCCTACTGCGTCCCCCCATTGCTCATAACGGCTTACGGTGGTACAGGAATTTCGACCTGTTGTCCTTCGACTACGCCTTTCGGCCTCGCCTTAGGTCCCGACTTACCCTGAGCGGACGAGCCTTCCTCAGGAACCCTTAGGCTTTCGGCGGATCAGATTCTCACTGATCTTTTCGTTACTCATACCGGCATTCTCACTTGTATAATGTCCAGCGCTCCTTACGGTACACCTTCAACCCTTATACAACGCTCCCCTACCCCTGATGCAAAGCATCAAGCCATAGCTTCGGTGGTGTGTTTAGCCCCGTTACATTTTCGGCGCAGAGTCACTCGACCAGTGAGCTATTACGCACTCTTTCAATGGTGGCTGCTTCTAAGCCAACATCCTGGTTGTCTGTGCAACTCCACATCCTTTCCCACTTAACACACACTTGGGGACCTTAGCTGATGGTCTGGGCTGTTTCCCTTTTGACAATGGATCTTAGCACTCACTGTCTGACTCCCGGAAGTAAGTCTATGGCATTCGGAGTTTGACTGAGCTTGGTAACCCTTGCGGGCCCCGCACCCAATCAGTGCTCTACCTCCACGACTCTGTTTTCCGAGGCTAGCCCTAAAGCTATTTCGGGGAGAACCAGCTATCTCCGAGTTCGATTGGAATTTCTCCGCTACCCCCACCTCATCCCCGCATTTTTCAACATGCGTGGGTTCGGGCCTCCAGTGCGTGTTACCGCACCTTCACCCTGGACAGGGGTAGATCACCCGGTTTCGGGTCTACGTCCACGTACTATGTCGCCCTATTCAGACTCGCTTTCGCTGCGGCTCCGGCTCTTCACCTTAACCTTGCACGGGAACGTAACTCGCCGGTTCATTCTACAAAAGGCACGCCATCACCCCTAAAACGGGCTCTGACTTTTTGTAAGCACACGGTTTCAGGTTCTATTTCACTCCCCTTCCGGGGTGCTTTTCACCTTTCCCTCACGGTACTGCTTCACTATCGGTCGCTAGGAAGTATTTAGCCTTGGCAGATGGTCCTGCCGGATTCATACGGGGTTTCACGTGCCCCGCACTACTCGGGATCCGTCTCGGAGGGAACAGACTTTCAACTACAGGGCTTTTACCTTCTTTGGCGGGCCTTTCCAGACCTCTTCGCTTAACCGGTTCCTTTGTAACTCCATGTGAGACGTCCCACAACCCCAAAGAGCAAGCTCTCTGGTTTGGGCTTCTCCGCTTTCGCTCGCCGCTACTGACGGAATCACTATTGTTTTCTCTTCCTCAGGGTACTTAGATGTTTCAGTTCCCCTGGTATGCCTCTGCACAACCTATGTATTCAGTTGTGAGTAACTGGAAATTACCCCAGCTGGGTTTCCCCATTCGGACACCCCCGGATCAAAGCTTGCTTACAGCTCCCCGAGGCAGTTTCGTTGTTCGCCACGTCCTTCATCGGCTCCTAGCGCCTAGGCATCCTCCGTGTGCTCTTAGTAGCTTAACCATTTTGTTCCGGTTTCGGTCGCTCGCTTCCCTTGTTTTGCTTGCGCAAAGCCAAAAGTCGCTCTCACCCGATACCATCACAAAAGCAATTTGACTACCGTTTTTATTGAAACTTGTTTAACACAAGTTCAGCTAAAAAGGAATGTTCTAATTCGCGTTTGTTTCGTTTCGATATCTAGTTTTCAAAGAACAAGCTCCATGCAAAAGCAAGCTGTTTGAGAGTTTGAGCTCTCAAAACTGAGCAACGAGTGAGTGTTTTGCAGCTAAGCTGCTTATTCGAATGTTTCCGTTGCAGGAAACGATTCTCCATAGAAAGGAGGTGATCCAGCCGCACCTTCCGATACGGCTACCTTGTTACGACTTCACCCCAATCATCTATCCCACCTTCGGCGGCTGGCTCCTTGCGGTTACCCCACCGACTTCGGGTGTTATAAACTCTCGTGGTGTGACGGGCGGTGTGTACAAGACCCGGGAACGTATTCACCGCGGCATGCTGATCCGCGATTACTAGCAATTCCGACTTCATGCAGGCGAGTTGCAGCCTGCAATCCGAACTGAGACCGGCTTTGTTGGGATTGGCTCCATCTCGCGATTTCGCAGCCCGTTGTACCGGCCATTGTAGTACGTGTGTAGCCCAGGTCATAAGGGGCATGATGATTTGACGTCATCCCCACCTTCCTCCGGTTTGTCACCGGCAGTCTATCTAGAGTGCCCACCCGAAGTGCTGGCAACTAAATATAAGGGTTGCGCTCGTTGCGGGACTTAACCCAACATCTCACGACACGAGCTGACGACAACCATGCACCACCTGTCTCCTCTGTCCCGAAGGAAAGGTACATCTCTGTACCGGTCAGAGGGATGTCAAGACCTGGTAAGGTTCTTCGCGTTGCTTCGAATTAAACCACATACTCCACTGCTTGTGCGGGTCCCCGTCAATTCCTTTGAGTTTCAGTCTTGCGACCGTACTCCCCAGGCGGAGTGCTTAATGTGTTAACTTCGGCACCAAGGGTATCGAAACCCCTAACACCTAGCACTCATCGTTTACGGCGTGGACTACCAGGGTATCTAATCCTGTTTGCTCCCCACGCTTTCGCGCCTCAGCGTCAGTTACAGCCCAGAGAGTCGCCTTCGCCACTGGTGTTCCTCCACATATCTACGCATTTCACCGCTACACGTGGAATTCCACTCTCCTCTTCTGCACTCAAGTCACCCAGTTTCCAGTGCGATCCGGGGTTGAGCCCCGGGATTAAACACCAGACTTAAATGACCGCCTGCGCGCGCTTTACGCCCAATAATTCCGGACAACGCTTGCCCCCTACGTATTACCGCGGCTGCTGGCACGTAGTTAGCCGGGGCTTTCTTCTCAGGTACCGTCACCTTGAGAGCAGTTACTCTCCCAAGCGTTCTTCCCTGGCAACAGAGCTTTACGATCCGAAAACCTTCATCACTCACGCGGCATTGCTCCGTCAGGCTTTCGCCCATTGCGGAAGATTCCCTACTGCTGCCTCCCGTAGGAGTCTGGGCCGTGTCTCAGTCCCAGTGTGGCCGATCACCCTCTCAGGTCGGCTACGCATCGTCGCCTTGGTGAGCCGTTACCTCACCAACTAGCTAATGCGCCGCAGGCCCATCCCCAAGTGACAGATTGCTCCGTCTTTCCAGTTCTCTTCAGGCGAAGAAAACAATTATTCGGTATTAGCTACCGTTTCCGGTAGTTGTCCCAAACTTGAGGGCAGGTTGCCTACGTGTTACTCACCCGTCCGCCGCTAAGTATCAAGGAAGCAAGCTTCCTATCAACTCCGCTCGACTTGCATGTATTAGGCATGCCGCCAGCGTTCGTCCTGAGCCAGGATCAAACTCTCCAATAAAGTATTGAAAAGAGCGATAAGCTCATTTTGAATCTGACGAGATTAAAAATCTCATTTGTGCTCCAGTCGATTCAAGCCAAGGCTTGTCTCAAACTTTTGCGTTCATTCTGCAAGCAGAATGTTTACTCACTCGTTGTTCAGTTTTCAAAGATCAAACTTATTTTTGTTACCGAATGTTGTTCTCTTCAGCAACTTTTATATCTTATCACATCCGAACCAACTTTACAAGCTCTTTTTTTTAAGTTTCTTTCGAAGCTTATTTCATTCGCTTGCCGCACCGTGTAAACCGTGTTTTCTTGGCCGGAATTAGAATATACCATGTACAGATATTGAATGCAAGTCTTTTTTTGAAACTATATTAACCATCGGTTTGATCTAATACAGACGTACATATGGTACTCTCCCAACTTAGCAAGTTCATACGCACGTCCATTTTCACTTTAATGTTTAACATTCCTGGCAGGAACCTTTCTTGGCCATAAACTGTAACTAAAACTTATCAGAAAATCGATTCCGAGTATCATTCCCCACACTCTGATCAGATTATTGAAGGCAGCTGTACGTTCAGCATCTCCAATCCACCATATCATGGCGAATAAAAAAGCACTTCCTATAGCCCAAGCCAATAGATGTCTAAACCATCCACTACGTTCACGACTCGCATGTTCTCTACCATATAACTTGTTGCTGCGAGGATTCTCTCCACCCTTGAACCAATATAGGAAATATCGATCCGCCCAAGCGATCATCTGGTGACCATAAGCAATGCTTGCCCCTATATACACCGCAGCTATACCATGAATCATACTTGCTGTAGCTCCTCGCTGTAGATCCATGACTGTAGCTACCAGCAATAACAGATCGATAACCGGCGTTGCCATTAACAAACCGATGCCTAACCGCTTCATGCCAAGGAGATACCTGACACTCAGACCCGTGAACACAAACACCCAAAAGGCAATCTCACAACCTATAATGAAATAACCAATCATTTCAGCCCCTCCTTTTTGGTACATATGTATTAAATATAATTTAACACGCATGTACTATAATAATCAACAGTGATATAATATGCCTATGCCTAAAATTGTTGATCATGATAAACAGCGCGTGCTCGTGGCCGAGGCAGCTTGGCGTATTATACGAAGAGATGGCATGGAACAAGCCTCTGTTCGGAATATCGCTGAAGAAGCTGGAGTTTCGGTTGGCTCAATGCGCCACTACTTTTCTACTCAATCGGAACTACTACGATATGCCATGAATCTGGTATCTGAACGGGTGTCTCATCGAGTCCAAAAAATGTCCTTTACCGGTCCTCCCATGGACAATATGAAATGCCTATTGCTTGAATTCTTACCAAACACGGAAGAAAAACTGGCCGAAATGGAGGTGTGGTACGCTTTTACAGCCAGATCGAAAACCGATCCTACACTCAAAGAACTTGCTAATACCGTATATGATGAACTCAGACAAGCCGTAGGCTCTGTTATCACCTACCTGATAAAGCTCGACCTCTCCAGAACCGATCTGGACAAAGAACTGGAGATTGAAAGATTGTATGCACTGGTGGATGGCTTAGGCATACATACCGTGCTTAGACCGGATCAGATGAATGCCAAGCTTATGGACGATGTTCTCACCTTACATCTTGCTTCCTTGTGCCGTTAAACCAAAAAAAACCGCAGCACATTCGTTGTGACTAAGGCCCGTTACGATAACAGGAGTTAGTTCTGAATGTCTGACGGTTTTTCTTTTTATCCGATAATGATCCGGCCTTCCGGATGACGATACAGTTTCTTCTCTTTGCGCGGACGAAGGGCATACGCGATGGTTAATGGCCCAATCCGACCTACAAACATGGTAAAGGTAATAATGATTTTTCCCCAATTGGTCAACTCATCAGTCACTCCCACAGAAAGACCCACGGTACCGATTGCGGATGCAGCTTCAAACATCAGTGAAAGGAATGGCGCATCCTCTGTCGTAAGCAGAAGCATCACCACGACCATGAATATGATCAGAGAAACCATAATAATGGTCAAAGCCCTCATCAGCAGTTCTTTCGGAACACGCTGGCGGAAAAACACAATATCCTTATTCCCCCGAATCATGGCATACACTGCACCAATCATGATCAAAAATGTAGTCGTCTTGATTCCGCCCCCGGTCGATCCAGGGGAAGCTCCGATAAACATCAGCAGAATGAAGAAGAATTGGGTAGCCTGCCTCATCTCCGTGATATCGATTGTGCTCGTTCCCGACGAACGTGTAGAGACAGACTGGAAGAAGGACGCGTAGATCTTCTCGCTCCATGTGAGTGAAGCCAGTGTATGTCCATTGGTGAATTCGAAAACAAACAAGACAATCGCTCCTATACCGATCAGCGCTCCGGATACAGACAGCACCAGTTTGGACTGAAGAGATAAACGGCGACGTTTGCGATACTCAAACAGGTCATTCAATACAACAAAACCCAGTCCACCAGAGACAACGAGCACAGAAGCGGTCACATTGAATATCCAATCTCCAGTGTAGTATTGGAAGCTGTTACCAAACAGATCAAATCCGCCGTTATTAAACAATGAAACAGAGTGGAATAATCCATAGTATACGGCCTGACCCAAAGGCATCTCTGTTGCCCAGCGCAGTGCTAATATGACAGCCGCCACCCCTTCAATGGTAAAGGAGAAAATCAACACCTTGCGGATAATGCGTACTATCCCTTCCATACTATCTGCATTAATGGCTTCTTTGAGTAATAACCTGTCCTTGAGTGAAATTCGCTTGCCCAATACAAGTGCAAAGAGAGTAGCCATGGTCATGAATCCGAGTCCACCAAGCTGCATTAATACCATAATGACGAACTGACCAAACAAATTAAAGGTCGTCCCTACATCCACAACGACAAGTCCAGTTACACATGCGGCAGAGGTTGATGTAAAGAGCGCGTCAATAAACGCCAAATGCATACCGCTTTGGTTGGAGATTGGCAACATGAGAAGCACCGTTCCAATCGCAATGATAAGCAGAAAACCACCGACCAGAATTAACGGAGGAGATAAGAATTTGGCAAAGTGAAGCCTGAACTGCATGAAGGGCACCTCTTTTAACAAAAATACGTACAGGTTAATCTAACAATTTCAAGACGCGATGCTACCCTAATGGTGTGCTGTGAGCAACGGCCTTCTGACAACTTTATTTTTAGCGTCTATGTAAACCTAAAGAGGAACTTGCCCCAGCATGATACTGAACGGCAGGTTCCTCTTCTATTATGAACGTATACTACGTTCCTTATTTAATCTTGCGTACGAGGACGCATGTGCGGGAAGAGCAGTACGTCACGAATCGACGGGGAGTTGGTAAGCAGCATGATCAGACGATCCACCCCGATTCCCAATCCGCCTGTTGGTGGCATACCATATTCGAGCGCACGGATGAAGTCGTCATCCATCTCATGAGCTTCGTCGTTCCCATGTTCTTTCTCCAGCATCTGTGCTTCAAAGCGTTGACGCTGATCGATTGGATCATTCAGCTCTGTGAAGGCATTGGCATGCTCACGTCCAACGATGAACAATTCGAAGCGATCCGTGAAGCGCGGATCTACATCATTTTTCTTCGCCAGTGGTGAGATTTCAAGAGGATGTCCCATAATGAATGTCGGTTGAATCAACGTCTCTTCCACAAACTCTTCAAAGAACGCGTTCAGAATATGACCAAATGTCATATGTTTTTCAACCGGAACCTTATGTTCCTTCGCCAGGTTATGTGCTTCCTCATCCGTCATGTGTACGGAGAAGTCTACGCCCACAACTTCCTTAACTGCATCCACCATCGTAACACGACGCCACTGCGGCGTAAGATCTACTTCATAATCTCCATACTGGATTACTTGCGTACCCAGTACTTCCTGTGCAATATGAGCTACCAGATTCTCCGTCAATTGCATAATGTCCTTGTAGTCGGCATATGCCTCATACAACTCAATCATTGTGAATTCCGGATTGTGACGTGTGGACATCCCTTCGTTCCGATATACACGGCCGATCTCATATACCTTCTCCAGTCCGCCAACAATCAGACGTTTCAGGTGAAGTTCAATCGCAATCCGCATGTACAGTTCCATATCCAGCGCATTGTGATGTGTGATGAACGGACGTGCTGCCGCTCCTCCTGCGATGGTATGCAACGTAGGTGTTTCCACTTCCAGATATCCAAGGGAATCCAGGTAACGACGCATCGATTGAATGATTTTGGAACGTGCGATAAAGGTCTGTTGTACGTCCGGGCTCATAATCAGGTCAACATAACGCTGGCGGTAACGCAGCTCTACGTCGGTGAGACCATGGAATTTATCCGGAAGCGGATAGAGCGATTTGGACAGCACTTCAAGATCTTTCACTTTGACAGAAGTTTCACCTGTTTTGGTCTTAAAGATCACACCCGTTACCCCAACGATATCGCCAAGGTCCAGCAGGCTAAATGCCGCATACTTGTCTTCAGGCACGCTATCCTGACGAACATAGATCTGGATTCTGCCGCTCAGGTCCTGAATATGTGCGAAGCTTGCTTTACCCATTCCCCGCTTCGCCATAATCCGTCCGGCAATACTGACTTCGATGTGCTTCTCTTCCAGCTCTTCCTTGGTCAGTTCTTCATACTTCTTCAGAATGGAGCCGGCTTCTTCGGTACGTACGTATTTTTGGCCAAAAGGGTCGATTCCCAATTTGCGGAGCTCGTCCAATTTGTCACGGCGAATTTGTAAAAGCTCGCTAAGTTCGGTTTCCTGATTCAAGACTTCATCCGTCATGATCTGTATTCATCTCCTTATTTACATTGCAGGCATCGTGAAAGGACGTTTTTCCTCTAATGTTGAAAAAGCTTCCCTAAGGAAGCTTTTGTTTACCGTGCCCAACTGCTTCGTTGCTATAGCTTTTTAATGTCCATAATTTTATATTGAATTACGCCAGCAGGTACACTTACATCAACAACTGTACCTTTTTTCTTGCCGAGAATCGCTTTACCTACAGGGCTCTCGTTCGATATCTTGTTCTGAAGCGGGTCTGCCTCCGCGGTACCTACAATCGTATATTCCGTGATGTCGCCAAACTCCAAATCTTCTACAGTGACGGTTGCACCCACACTTACGGCATCGGTATCAATCTCGTCGCTGTTAATAATCCGCGCGTTACGAAGCAATTTCTCCAACGTGATTACACGTCCTTCAATGAAAGCTTGCTCATTCTTCGCGTCTTCGTATTCAGAGTTTTCACTGATATCTCCATACCCGATGGCTACCTTAATCCGTTCAGCCACTTCGCGGCGCTTCACTGATTTCAATGTTTCCAATTCTTCTTCCAGCTTCTTGAGTCCTTCTGGTGTAAGGATAACTTCCTTGTCGCTCATCTCAACCGATTCTCCTGTCATGGGAATAAATTTGATTGTACGGCAACGGAATCAGTGCTTGTTACAGAGCTCCGCTCGCATACATCTTCAAAACTATATGAAGTTCTCCAGAGAAATAGAATATTCCTCCTGATGCTATAGCCTTATTAACGCACATGGCGAATTTATACTGAGAAATTATAGGGGAACGATCTCGAAAAGTCAATGTTACGTCCCCTATAGGTGTAAACGTTTTACAGATGCGTTTTATAATTAAGATGCATTTCCGGCGATTACCGGTTCTGACTCCAAATTACCTTCGCTTTTCAGCTGACTCACAAAGTTCTCCAGAATTTGTACCATCTCGTCCCGCTTGGTTCCTTCCATAATAACGTCCTTGATGCGGGCAGATCCTTTCAAACCTTTCAAATACCAAGCCAGATGTTTGCGCATCTCGCGTACGGCAACTGTCTCATTCTTCAATGCGATCAGGCGATCCATATGCAGGATGGCAACACGGATCTTCTCTTCGCCATTCGGGTCAGGAAGCAATTCCCCCGTGCTTAAGTATTGAATGGTACGATACAGCATCCATGGGTTACCCAGTGCGGCACGACCGATCATAACTCCGTCACAACCCGTTTCATCCAGCATACGGCGTGCATCCTCTGGTGTATGGACATCACCATTGCCGATCACTGGGATAGACACAGCTTCTTTTACATCTTTGATATGTGACCAGTCAGCTGTGCCTGTATAGAGTTGCTCACGGGTACGGCCGTGTACACTTACCGCCTGTCCACCAGCACGTTCAACCGCGAGCGCATTCTCCACCGCGAAGATATGCTCGTTATCCCAGCCGATACGCATCTTGACCGTCACCGGCTTCTCCACCGCGTCCACAACAGCGGATACCATCTCATAGATTTTGTTCGGATCAAGCAACCAACGTGCACCAGCATCACATTTCGTTACCTTTGGCACAGGGCATCCCATGTTAATGTCGATGATGTCTGCATTGGTTTCTTGGTCCACGATTTTGGCTGCTTCTACGAGGGAATCACGATCTCCCCCAAAAATCTGAAGGCTCAGCGGTTTCTCACGCTCATCTACAAACAACATCTCACGTGTACGCTGGTTGCCATGGACAATGGCTTTGCCACTCACCATCTCCGCGCATACGAGGCCTGTTCCGAATTCTTTTGCGATCAAACGAAAAGCCGGATTACATACGCCAGCCATCGGCGCAAGTACGACCTGGTTTTTCATTTCAATGCCACCAATGTTAAGCACGGTAGTCGTTCCACTCCTTTTTTAATTCTGTATATATCACGATGTAAAGTTCGATCAGTGTCTTGGTTGTTGTAACATGGCGAAACCGAAACGGTCCTAGTTGCCCCGCAACTCCTCGATACTGATTGCCAGCACACCAGCAATTCGATCGAGCTCTTGCTGTGATACCTTACGGTTCCCCCGTTCAATGGTTCCCAGAATGGCCAGCGAGATGCCGGTCTCGGCCGCAAGTTCATGTTGTGTTAAACCTTTCAGCTTCCGGAATGCCCGGATTCGATTGGCCAATTGCATGTTTTCCAAAGCTGTATTCCATCCTTTCCATCCAGTACAGACAACGATGAGTGTACAAAGGTATACAAACCTGAAGTCTCGCCCTCCGGTACGATATCCGACAGTGGGACTAGCACAAAAGCCCGTTCTCCCATGCGGGGATGAGGCAATTGAAGCAATTCGGTATCTCGCGTCTCACCTTGCATCCAGAGCAGATCCAGATCAACGGTGCGCGGTCCCCAGCGAATATCACGAACACGGCCGAGCCGATTCTCGATATCCAGTAATTCTGTAAGCAACTGCTCCGGTGTCAGCATCACCTGTACGGCGACTGCCATATTCAGAAACGCAGGCTGATCTACATATCCTACAGGTTCCGTCTCATATAGCGCTGAACAACGCAGAACGGATATATGAGGGTGTTCATCCAGCAAAGACAATGCCTCAAACAACGTCTGTTCCCGGTCCCCCAAATTGGCCCCTAAAGCAATATAAGCCTCTGAAGATTCAGAGGTCGAATGTGCAATCATGATCGGTTCTCACTTTCTTGTGCGGCGAAGCTCTACCGTTACGCCCCCAAAATGAATATCGAATGGCGGATGTGGCTTCGTCACCTTGACTGTCAATGCATTGATAATAGTATAAGTGTCTAGTAAAGAAGATGCAATATGTTCGCCCAAAGCTTCAATTAACTGGAATGATTTATTCTCTACAATCTGTTTTACCAGCTCATGGATCTCCGCATAATTGATCGTTTTGGTCAGATCATCGTTACGCCCAGCCTCACCCAGGTCCATGTCAATCTCCAGATCAATATAATAACGTGCCCCTAGCTTCCGCTCCTCGGCAAATACACCGTGATATCCGTAATACTCCATTCGATGCATAACCATTCTATCCATACGATCCGCCTGCCCTCTATATATATTGAAATTTTTATCTATTTGAAGATATCCCTTTGCTTTGCCTTTGAAAAACGCTACGCTTCCACTGGACGGGTCACTCGGGACCCGCCAGCATTATTTCCTCCGTAGACCCGGAGAAGCATACAACATGGCATCACACATGTCTGCCGTCCGCCGAATCGGCTTCACATCATGAACCCGAACCATTTGGCAGCCTTGGGCAATGCCAAATGCAACGGTCGCAGCGGTTCCTTCCAGCGCATCATCCGCCCCGACAACCAGGGTGTTCTGGATGAATCGTTTACGTGAGGTGGCTAGCAGAACGGGATATCCCATTTCATTGAGCAAACCGAGCGATGACATGAGCTTCAGATTTTCTCCGAGATCCTTCACAAAACCAATACCCGGGTCCAGGATAATCTGATCTGCTTTCACGCCGGCTGTTAACGCAATTTGTATACTCTCCTGCAAATCGCTCACGACATCGCTCAGATAATCGGTGTAATTCCGATCCTGCCGATTATGCATGAGAATGATGGGACACCCCAGCTCTGCTGCCGTGCGGGCCATAACTGGATCTGCCTTGGCACCCCACACATCATTAATAATATGAGCACCTGCCAGAATAGCCTGACGTGCAACCTCGGCCTTATACGTGTCTACCGATATCGGAATGTGTGGGGCTTGCTGATGCAATGCCTCAATAACCGGAATGATCCGGCTAAGCTCTTCATCGGCGCCCACGACATCTGAACCTGGACGGGTAGACTCCCCGCCGATATCAATCAGGTCCGCCCCATCCTCCATCATCTGCTTGGCATGGGCAACCGCCCGTTCCACGTTGGTATAATGTCCTCCATCCGAGAACGAGTCAGGCGTGACGTTAAGAATGCCCATAATCTGTGTTCTTGTACCCAGCTTCAACTCAGCTGGCCCCCATGTATAGTTCCGTTCATAGATGACAGGTGTAAGTGTCATGAAGTATACCCCGCTTTCTGCCGGTACATACCCAGAAGGACTGCTGTAACCGGGCCAATATGTCCGTTGCTAATTATCGTTTCGGCTCCGTCCTGATCCCGCAGAGTTGTCACCGGAACCAGTTCGGCCACCGAGCCTGTTAGAAATATTTCATCTGCTTGCAGGAGATCCTCCCAGGCAGCTAACGTTTCTATACAGTGGATTCCTTGCTGCGAGGCAATCTCCAGTACCCAAGCTCTCGTGATGCCCGGCAGAATGCCGGTTGAGAGTGCTGGCGTGTAAAGGACATTTTCCCGTACCCAAAACACATTGCTGACGATCCCTTCCGCTATATGACCATCCCGGGTTAATTGTAACCCTTCCGCACCCAGCACATGCTGCCCGTACCCGTTCAGCTCCCGTTTCGCCAGAATGCTGTTCAAGTAATGTAGCGACTTGAACCGAACTTCTCCTTCGGGCGTGTTGCGAGGTGTAGACAACCGTTGGAGCATTTTTCCGCTCTCATATAAAGAAGGAGAAGGTTCAGGTAATGCTTTTGCCAGTAAAATATGATTTGGCTTCGAATAATCACCAGAAGGTAAGCCTAGCGGTGCTTCACCGGCTGATACCGTGTATCGCACATACGCATCCCGAAGTCCGTTCGCATCCATCAAACGTTGGATCCAATCTGTCACCTCTGCCGCGGTCTTTGTAAAAGGAATGCCAATTTCCTTACACCCCGAGGCCATGCGCTCCAGATGCCGTTCCAAAAGATATGGGACACCTCGATAAGTCCGGAACGTCTCAAACAGGCCCAGCCCGTACAAAAAGCCGTGATCCGTTACAGGAACCACGGCCGCCGCCATATTGACCAACTCTCCATTTATCGCGGCATATTGCATGTTATACCTTCACTTGTTGGGACAAAAAGTTACGAAGCATCTGATGACCATGGTCTGTAATAATGGATTCCGGGTGGAATTGAACACCTTCAATCGCATATTCTTTATGGCGCAGACCCATAATTTCACCTTCAGCTGTCTCCGCTGTAATCTCCAGGCAGTCAGGCAAGCTGCTGCGCTCGACAATCAGGGAGTGGTAACGGGTAGCTGTAAATGGAGATGGCAATCCGGCAAATACCGATGTTCCATTGTGGTGCATCTCGGATGTTTTGCCGTGCATCATGCGCTCCGCACGAATGACATTGCCGCCAAACGCTTGTCCAATGGACTGATGACCCAGACAAACACCAAAGATCGGAATGCTTCCCTTGAAATGATCGATGACTGCCAGGCTAATGCCTGCTTCATTCGGTGTACACGGGCCCGGAGAGATCAGAATATGATCAGGTGCCAGTGCCTCTATGCCTGCCAGATCAATCTCGTCGTTGCGGCGAACTTCCACCGTCTCACCCAGTTCACCCAAATATTGAACCAGGTTGTACGTGAAGGAATCGTAATTATCGATAACCAGTATCATATGCCTGCTCCTCCTCATCTTCCGTCAACACAAGTGACGGTTGCTTCGTTTTATTTTAGTTTAACAACTTCTGTTCGCTCCGCTTGTTCTTGTTCAATAGCTCTGCTTGCTTCTGCTTCTTCGCTGTAATTCACAGCTCTCATCATCGCTCTTGCCTTGTTGCGACATTCCTTGTATTCCCGATATGGATCTGAATCAATAACAATCCCTGCCCCGGCCTGTACATAACCAATACCGTCCTTAATGGCAAGCGTACGAATGACGATGTTCAATTCCATATTTCCACTGTAATCCATCCACCCGATGGAACCCGTATAAGGCCCACGCCGCACTGGCTCAAGTTCCTCGATAATCTCCATAGTGCGGACTTTTGGCGCTCCTGTAATCGTTCCACCCGGGAATGTCGCAGCGATCACATCAAATACGGATAACCCTTCTGCCAGCCTGCCTTCCACCTGGGAAACGAGATGCATGACATGGGAATACTTCTCGATGGTCATCAATTCAGGCACATGAACCGAACCGTAAGCTGCAATCCGTCCGATATCATTACGTTCCAGATCGACAAGCATAATATGCTCCGCCCGTTCCTTCTCACTACTCAGCAGTTCATCCGCCATCGCCTTATCCTCTGCCTCATCACGGCCCCTTCTTCGGGTTCCTGCGATGGGACGTGCACTGACTTTCCCGTTCTCCACTTTGACCAGAAGTTCGGGAGATCCGCTTACCAGTTGAAAGTCTGGACTACGCAAGATACCCATATACGGTGATGGATTCACAAGGCGCAGCCATTCATAAATATGCTCTGCGCTCGAATGAAGCCGCTTTTCCTGTCTCAAGGACAGATTCACCTGGAACACATCGCCCTGTCTGATATATTCCTGTACCGTACGTACAGCTTGTTCAAAGTCCTCTTGGGGAAAGGATGTCTCCCATCCTTCGGATTCTCTTTCCGCATCTTCAGGCTGCGGTGTACGATTGACCTGCTTGTTGCGACGTTCCAGTGCCTGTTGTTGTTCCTCGGCCTGTGCAGCCCCCATAATATGAAGCCAACGTTTCTGCATCGCTGTCGCTCGTACTTCGGCCGTTGCATACAGGCTACGGATATCCGTTTCGTTCCGGTTAGGCTCTATAGCCAGATGAACCATGCAGAAAAGCGCCTGCTGCTCATGGTCATACGCCCATAGTTCTTCAAAGCGCATCCACCAATAATCCGGCAGACCCGGGTTATCTTCAGCCAAGACTGGAAGCTTCTCCAATGATCTTGCTACATCGTAGCTGAGATAACCCGCGTATCCACCCCCAAAGTCTGGAGCCACATTAACCTTGGGTGCGCTATACGGGGCAGTCCATCTCTTCAATACATCAAGTGGCTTGCCGCTGTCCGTCGAGGTGGTTCCTTGTGTCACATCATGAATAACCGCTTCTTGACCTTTACCTGAAATTACGGATACGGGGTCTAACCCCAGAAATGTATATCTCCCGCCTTTGCCATTCTCCAACACAATTGCGTATGGTGACGCCTGCTCCCAGGCTGCCTCCCACGATAACGGTAAACCGCCATGATACGGTCCCTCATCCGACTTCGTGATATAGGGCATCATGGTCCAGCCTTGTTCAGCCCACTCCATCCAGTCGGCGTATGTTGTCATCAGGTGTGTCATTGCGGTGTGCCGCCCTCCATCTGTCGCTAGTTCTATTGTCTGATAGTATACTAAAGCGCCGCTTCTTTTAAAAGCATTACGCCAAAAATCCTCCATACCCGTCATACGGGCAAGGAGGATTGGTTTTGTCATTTGTAGACTTAGCCTTCGAAGTTGTAAAGAGGTGTGCTGAGGTAACGTTCGCCGTTACTTGGCACGATTACGACAACGCGCTTGCCTTCACCCAACTGTTTCGCTACCTGAAGACCTGCACGGATCGCCGCACCGGAAGAAATACCAGACAGAATGCCCTCTTCCTTCGCTACCTGACGAGCCGTCTCGAATGCATCATCATTCTCAATGTGAATGATCTCATCATAGATTTCCTGATCCAGAATCTCAGGGATAAAGTTGGCACCAATCCCCTGGATCTTATGTGGTCCTGGTTTGCCGCCCGCCAGAATTGGCGAAGCTGCTGGCTCAACCGCAACAATTTTAATACCAGCGAAAGCTTCTTTCAGCACTTCGCCTGTACCTGTAATTGTTCCACCTGTACCGATTCCTGCAACGAAAGCATCCAACGTACCGCCTACAGATTGAATTGCTTCAACAATCTCAGGGCCAGTCGTTTCACGGTGGATCTTCACGTTGGCTTTATTTTTAAATTGCTCAGCCATGAAATAGGAAGGGTTTTCTTTCAGCAGCTCTTCGGCTTTTTTAACAGCACCATTCATACCTTCAGCTCCAGGTGTAAGCACAAGCTCAGCACCATACGCACGAAGCAAGTTACGACGCTCCAAGCTCATCGTCTCAGGCATTACAATAACGGACTTGTAGCCTTTGGCTGCAGCCACCATCGCGAGTCCAATTCCCGTGTTACCACTTGTTGCTTCAATAATGGTATCACCCGGTTTCAGCTTGCCTTCTTTTTCCGCTTCTTCCACAATGCTAATTGCGATACGGTCTTTCACGCTTGAACCTGGATTCTGGTACTCCAGCTTCACGAATACTTCAGCACTGCCTTCAGGTACGATACGGTTCAGACGAACAAGTGGAGTACCTCCGATGAGTTCTGTTACGTTATTAACTACTTTAGCCATATGAATGCCCTCCTTAGTGGATGAATAAAACTTAAGTCCTGTTAACCTATACTGTGCGGCCGGTAGCCTCTAGCTGTTATAGAAGAACTGCGGAAATCCTGTTGATCCCATCCCTTACTGCTAAGATTTCTAGACAGGGCGGAGGTTTCCGAAAGTTTCTTTGTTCATAAATAAATCTTTTATATCCGAGTAAACGAGTAGGTATTTATTATTTTCATCTTATCAACGTTAACCCTTATTGTCAATATGAGTACTCAAAAAAATACTCTGCCTTTGGCCCTAAGACCGCAGACAGAGTATTTTTATCAAGATGCAGCAGTACGATACAATCTTCTCCATTGAATTCAGGAGGCAGGAATCTCGGACAGGATTACGGCTTCATACTTGTTACGCAGCATTTGCTCTACCTGCGGCAACGGATCAGCCTGACTCAGAGCCAGTTGCATTCGAATCTCCTCACGGACCTCTTCGGCCGACTTCACTTGGCGTTCTTCTTTATCATTAAGTCTTATAATAACATAACCTTCTTCCACTCGAACCGGTCCGGCAATATCGCCTACATCCAGCCCCGCAGCAAGTTGAAGGATTTCTTCTGACTGGAATGGATCATTCCGCTCAATCCATCCCAGCCTGCCACCAGCATCACGAGAGAAGCTGTCCGTCGATTGACTGCGAGCAGCTTCTTCAAAGTCTTGTCCCTTCTCCAACGCATCCAGTAAGGAATCGGCTTCACCTTCTTCTTTCACTACGATGATGGACAAGTCATATTTCTCGGGGGAAACGTAATCCTCACGGTGTTCAGTCCAGTAATGCTCAATATCTGCATCCTTGATCTGTATGCCAATCGTTGCGATTTTCTCAAGCAGCAGCCTGTAGCCGGCTTCCAATTCAAGTTCCTGTTTTGACAGGCCCAATTGAGACTTCATTTCGTCAAAATATGATTTCTCTGAATCGTACCCATCCATCGCGGCGGCAAGTTCTCTTGCAATCTCTTGGGGAGTGACGATCAGCTTGCGTTCAATTGCTTCGGCAAATACTGCTTTACGGTTTAACATCTGGAGTAATAACTCACTGCCGTAACGTCGTTTCAGCGCATCGGTCCACTCTTTGTCCGTGATAACTTCTCCGTTGATCGTCGCTACGGCGCTTCCTTCTTCCGTATTGGCATCATGGGATGCATCTGCCTCGTCTTTGCCCTGTCTGAGACCATGCATAGCCATCACTGTACCCATGACCAGCATGCCTAACGTCAAGACAATTACAGCCGTCCACAACCCTTTTTCCTGTCTTGTCATTCCGCATCCCGTCCCCGCATAGATCAGTTCTTGGCTTGCTCTAGGATGGTCTCAAGTTGTTCTTTGTTAAAGTCATAGGCTTCATTACAGAATTGGCAGACCACTTCAGCCTGGCCCTCTTCTTCAATTAGTTGCTCCATCTCCGTTTGGCCCAGGCTGATCAGCGTCTTCTCTACTCGCTCACGTGAACACTCACAGCTAAAATGAATATCCAGTCCTTCCATCACTTGTACATCTGGCAACAATCGGCGAAGCAACTCTTCCAACTCAAGCCCCTGCTCCAGCAAAGTCGTCACTGGCGGCAACGTACTAATGGCATTTTCGATCGCCGTGATCTCTGGATCTGTCAATCCCGGCAACAGCTGCATAATGAATCCACCTGAGACAATAACGGAATTATCCGTATCAACGAGCACACCAACGCCTACAGCAGAAGGTGTTTGCTCCGATTGCGCAAAGTAGTACGTGAAGTCTTCGCCCAGTTCTCCTGAAATAATAGGCACACTGCCACGATATGGTTCCTTCAGTCCCAAATCCTTCGTTATGTTGATGAAACCTTCCGTTCCAACCGCGCCTGCAACGTCCAGTTTTCCCACACTATTACTTGGCAAATGTACATGCGGATTAGAAACATATCCTCGTACTTCGCCTTTCGCATTGGCATCAGCTACAATCTGTCCAATGGGCCCATCACCGTTGACTTGTACCGTTAACTTCTCTTCACCTTTGAGCATTGCACCCATAATGGCTGCTGTTGTAACCGTACGCCCCATGGCAGCTGTAGCCGTGGGAAACGTATCGTGTCTTCTGCGTAGTTCCTCAACCAGTTCCGTAGTCTGGATAGCAAAGGCTCTTACCTTTCCATTCATTGCTGTACCACGAATTAACCGGTCATGCTTGTTGTTGTTTTCCAAGTCATTCAGCCTCCTTTGGCGTATCGCCATAATAGTTGTAACACAGAAAAAACGGCACAACACTTAAGCTGTAATCTCAGCCCGCTGTATGCCGTCTCTATGCTCACCTTTCCCGGTTCCGCTCATATATAATACGCAGCCCTTCAAGCGTAAGCAGCGGATCAACTTCTTCTATACTACGGGTTTCTTCTGCGATAAGTGTAGCGAGACCACCCGTCGCGATAACTCGGGGCTTCGCTCCCATCTCCTCGCGAATACGTTCTACAATACCATCTACCTGGCCTGCATAGCCAAATATAATACCCGCTTGCATGGCATGAATAGTATTACGGCCAATGACCTTTTTAGGTTTCTCCAGCTCTATACGAGGCAACTTGGATGCCCGCTCATAGAGCGCTTCAGTGGCAATCTGAATGCCAGGTACAATAGCTCCCCCCAGATAGTGGCCTTTCTCGTCAATACAGTCAAAGGTCGTTGCAGTACCGAAATCCACCACGACGAGAGGGCCGCCATACTTCTCAACGGCTGCCACTGCATTAACAATACGATCTGCACCCACTTCACGAGGGTTCTCGTATCGCAGATTCAGGCCAGTTTTGATACCAGGTCCAACGAGCAAAGCTTTTTTGCCTACATACTTCTCACACATCGCTTCGATTACATTCACCAGTGGCGGAACCACAGATGAGATGATGACACCTTCGATGTCACTTGCCCTGATGCCGGACATATGAAATAAATTATAAATCAATACGCCGTATTCATCCACTGTTGACTGACGTGATGTACTCAGACGAAAGTGGTGCAGCAATTCCCGGCCTTGATATACGCCGAGCACCATATTGCTGTTCCCCACGTCTACAACTAGAATCAAAGAGGTTCACCCCTCTTTCTTTTCATTTAAATCCAGACTAATATCCAGGCTCTCAAAGGAATAGGTTAACCTGCCAACCGAAATTACATCCACACCACTCTCTGCAATACCACGAATGGTCTGAAGAGACACGTTACCGGATGCTTCAACCTTCACATGAGGAGCCTGTTCACGAATAAGTTCAACCGCTTCACGCATCCGCTCTGGATGCATGTTATCCAGCATAATGATATCTGCCCCGGCTTGCAAGGCTTCTCTCACCTGCTCCAGATTTTCAGTCTCCACTTCAATCGTCATCGTATGTGGGATAACGGTTCGCGCACGCTGTACCGCCTCGGTGATTCCGCCTGCACCCTTAATGTGGTTATCCTTAATCATAACGGCATCGTACAGTCCAAATCGATGACTCGCTCCGCCACCCACGCGCACTGCATACTTCTCAAGTAATCGGTGGCCCGGCGTTGTCTTACGTGTATCCACGAGTCTGGTCTCAAGACCATCCAGAATATCCACGTAGGCACGCGTACGCGTAGCTATTCCGGACATACGTTGCAGCAAGTTAAGTGCCAGTCGTTCCCCTGTAAGCAGTGAATGTGTACTTCCCTCTACCTCGGCCAAAATCGTGCCATGGGTAACCTTCTCTCCGTCTGTTACCTTCGGTGTAAATACAAGATCAGGATCAACGACCTGAAATACAAGTTCAGCCACGGTCATGCCTGCAATAATACCATTGTCTTTGGCGTGTATAATGGCCTTGGATTGGTTGCCTGCCGGGATCGTCGCACTTGTTGTAACGTCACCTGCACCAACATCTTCACGAAGCCAGTTTTTGATTGATTCGATAAGTCCTTCATTATATCCATTCAGTATCATGACATCAATTCCTCCACAATCGCTTGTTCTCGCTGCTGCAGGCTATGCTTCTGCCACACGATATCATCACGTGCCGGAAAATCCTCACGATAGTGAGCCCCACGACTCTCCTCGCGATGTAATGCACCGCTGGTAACTAACCAGGCACAGGTCAGAAGGTTGGCATACTCCAGCTCTTCCTTATGAGTGAGTGTCTGATCAAAAAATTGCAATTCCTGTTGCAGCTTGTCCATGGCCTTCTGCAGGTCCTCACCATTCCGGCGCAACCCTACCTGACGAACCATCATTTTCTGTAACCGTAAGCGTCTTTCGGATACCGGCTTTTGCTCTTCCATGATCTTGTTGATCTTGTTATTTATGTCCACAGATGAAGGCGTAGCCCCTCTTACTTGTAATAAACCAAGCGGAGGGAGAGATTGAATACGATCAACAATTCTCCGCCCAAATACAATCGCTTCTGATAAAGAATTGCTTGCCAGGCGGTTTGCTCCATGCACTCCTGTAGAAGACACTTCGCCACAAGCGAATAACCGAGAGATGCTACTCTCTCCACTAAGATCTGTTTTCACTCCACCCATCATGTAATGGGCAGCAGGTGCAACGGGAATCCAGTCTGTTGTCATGTCCAATCCATAACGCATACAAGTCTCATATATGGTAGGGAACCGATGCTTGATCATCTCTGGCCGTTCATGCGTAATGTCCAAGTACACAAAGGTACTGTTGGTGGACTCCATCTCACTAACAATCGCTCGTGCCACGATATCGCGTGGGGCCAGTTCAAGCTGGGCATGATAACGATCCATGAAGCGCTCGCCCTTGACATTGCGCAAATATGCCCCTTCACCGCGTACGGCTTCTGACACAAGGAAACGTGGGGCTCCCGGGTAACATAGGGAGGTGGGGTGGAATTGGATAAATTCCATGTCACGAACAATAGCCCCAGCCCGATAGGCCATGGCTACACCATCTGCAGTAGCTACATCCGGATTCGTCGTGTATCGGTACAGTTGTCCTGCTCCACCAGAGCAAAGAACAGTTGCCTGTGCCTTAACGAACACTTGGGATCCGTCATCCTTCAGAACCAGAGCGCCAATGCATTCCCCTCGATCTCGATCTGTAATCAGGTCAACAACAAAATGCTCATCCCATACTTCAATCCCGGGATGTTCATTCACTTCAACAGCAAGCGCACGTACAATCTCATATCCTGTTGCATCTCCGTTGGCATGCAAAATACGGCGGTGGCTATGCGCACCTTCCTGCGTCAACGCCAACTCGCCGTTCTCCAGATCAAATAAAGTACCCAAACGAATCAGTTCCTTCACTCCGTCCGGACCCTCATTCACCAATACCTCTACCGCTTCGGAGCGGCATAAGCCCGCTCCTGCTACAAGTGTGTCCTGCAAGTGGTAAGCAGGTGAATCATCCTCAGCAATAACCGCAGCGATGCCTCCCTGCGCATATCTGGTGTTACTTTCAAGTAAAGACTTCTTCGTGATCATTAATACACGTTGTTGTTCACTTGCCTTAATGGCGGTAAACAAACCAGCAATCCCTGAGCCTATAACCAGTACATCCGTCTCTACCATGGGTAGCGCAGACAGATCAAAATCAACTAAATATTGCGGTATCATGTTATTCACCTGTCTTGGAGCAAGAGTAGCGCATCCTACTTTACCAACAACATGCGCTCTAGTGATTCTCTGGCTTTGTCGGCAACGGCCGGTGGCACGTAGATTTGCGGCTTCATCGTTTCCAGGCATTTCACCAGTTTCTTCAAGTTGTTCACCTTCATGTTGGGGCATACGAGGAACTTGGTAGCAAAGTGGAACTGTTTATCCGGACTATCCAGACGAAGCTGATATCCTGTACCATCTTCGGTACCTACGATAAATTCCTTCGCTGATGAATTTTTGCAATACTCCAGAATAGCTGTTGTGCTGCCTACAAAATCACCCATTTCTACAACCTCAGGGCGACACTCTGGATGGACAACAAACTCTGCATTTGGATGCTTGGCTCTCATCTCCACCACATCTTTGACTGTGAGCATATCGTGAGTGTTGCAGTAACCTTCCCAGATAATCATTTTCTTGTCTGTATGCTGCTGCACATAATGTCCCAGGTTTTTATCCGGTACCCAGATAATTTCGTCGGAATCCACCGATTGAATAACCCGGACTGCATTCGCCGATGTACAACAGATGTCAGTCTCTGCTTTGATTTCAGCCGAGGAATTGATATACGTAACTACCTTGGCATTAGGATGTTGTGCTTTCAATTTGCGTAGTCCATCCACATTCACCATATCTGCCATTGGGCAGCCCGCACGTTCGTCCGGGATAATAACTGTTTTATTTGGCGCCAGAATTTTAGCGCTTTCACCCATAAAATGAACACCACAGAAAACGATCACATCCGCATCTGTCTGTGCTGCCTTCTGGGCTAACAGAAATGAATCTCCACGGAAGTCGGCAACCTCCTGTACTTCGTCACGTTGATAATAATGGGCAAGAATAATGGCATTTCGTTCCTTCTTCAACACCATAAGCCGCTCACGCAGCTCGCGGTTCATCTCAGCCTTGCGCTCTAAAGCCAGAGCTTCCACCTGTGATCCTCTCCTTTATCGGGACAGCGTCATGCGCTGTTTCGTGGGCTAACCTAGTCGTTATCTTCGCTTGAGAAACGAATCACAAGCGGTTTAACAACTAATTTACACAACGTTCACGACTCTGTCAATAAATGAAAAAGGCCCGGAACAGCGCTGTAACCACCTGTTTACTAACTGGTTCGCCATCTAACTCCCGTTTATCTTTATCTATCCTCTTTTAAAATAATGGATAAAAAAAGAGAGCCTCGAGGGCTCTCTTGATTTCACCTGCTATCATAGCCAGATGTATTGTGCATTAAGACGTTGGCTTAGTTCCGCCATCATCCGGGTTATTGTTATTACCCTTTTCCAGATTCGGAGCTTCGTTTGGAATATCTCCGGCTGGTGGCTCAGGCGTTTCATCTTTACCCTGAATACGAACGCGCACATCACCGATGGTGTCGATGATTGGCTCTCCGCCTTCAGTTGGTGTGCCTTCACCATCATTGTCATTCTCTGCTTTTGGAGTCAAAGAACCTGTTTCGATCAATTGCTTGATCTGATCCATTTCCAAAGTCTCAACCTCAAGCAAAGTTTGAGCGATCAGGTGCATCTCTTTTGAATGTTTAACAAGCAAGTCCTTACACTTCTCATAACAGTCATTGATAAAGCGTTGCATTTCCTGATCAATCTCGTAAGCAATGGAATCCGAGTAATTCTGTTCATGACCGATATCCCGACCAAGGAATACCTGTCCTTGTGAACTTCCGAATTGCATAGGTCCCAATTTCTCACTCATACCGTATTCCATAACCATGCTGCGAACAATACCTGTCGCTTGCTGGAAGTCACTGTATGCACCAGTACCAATTTCTCCGATGAACAATTCTTCAGCTACACGACCCCCGAGAAGTCCGGTTACTTTATCCAGCAATTCCTGCTTGGTAACCAGCATACGGTCTTCTTTTGGCAACATGATTACATATCCACCCGCACGTCCGCGCGGAATAATGGTCACTTTATGTACCATATCAGCATGTTCGAGGAAGTACCCTACAATGGTATGACCTGCTTCGTGATAAGCAACGATTCGTTTCTCGCGATCACTGATGACACGGCTTTTCTTCTCCGTACCAACGATGACACGGTCAATCGCTTCGTCAACTTCCTTCATGGAAATATCTTTACGGTTACGACGCGCTGCAAGTAATGCCGCTTCGTTCAAGAGATTCTCCAAATCCGCACCAGAGAAACCTGTTGTACGCTTCGCGATGATATCCATTTTCACATCTTTGGTCAGTGGTTTATTACGGGAATGTACTTTCAGGACAGCTTCACGACCTCTTACGTCAGGGCGGTCAACCGTAATTTGACGGTCAAAACGTCCAGGACGCAGCAAGGCAGGGTCCAAAATATCTGCACGGTTCGTTGCGGCTATGATGATAATACCTTCGTTAACTCCGAATCCGTCCATCTCAACGAGCAACTGGTTGAGTGTCTGTTCACGTTCATCGTGACCACCACCGAGACCAGCACCACGCTGACGTCCTACAGCATCAATCTCATCGATAAAGATGATACACGGGGCATTTTTCTTCGCATTTTCAAACAAATCACGTACACGTGATGCACCGACACCGACAAACATTTCCACGAAGTCGGAACCTGAAATAGTGAAGAATGGTACACCCGCTTCACCGGCTACGGCACGAGCGAGCAATGTTTTACCGGTACCTGGAGGGCCTACGAGCAACACGCCCTTAGGAATCCGTGCACCTACAGCTGCGAATTTACGAGGGTCTTTGAGGAAGTCTACAACCTCAACAAGTTCCTGTTTCTCTTCGTCAGCACCCGCAACATCTTCAAATGTAACCCGCTTCTTCTCTTCGTTGTAGAGACGAGCACGGCTTTTACCAAAGTTCATTACTTTACCGCCGCCGCCTTGAGCCTGATTAAACAGGAAGAAGAACAGCAGGAACATAATGATCAAAGGAATAAAGGAAGTCAGCAACGTCAACCAGATGCTGTCACCTTTCATTGGCTCCTGATGATATTGGAAATTGTTAGTTTCACTTGCAGCTACAAGCTCACTAATTGCCTCATCCGTAGGAGGAATATACGTTGAGAAATTTTCTGATTTGGCGCCATCAGGTGCCTTCTTGTATTGACCGGTCACGAGATACGTTTGACCGTTGAATTGAACCGTCAATTCAGAGACATTGTTGGCTTTGATCGCTGCACGCAACTGATCATATCTAGGATTATCGGTGGCTTCGCCGCCATTGCTGACGAACTGGACTATCCCCACCACAACTAAAAAAAGAATCAAATAAAAACCAGAATTCCGGATGAACCGATTCATCCCCTACCTCCTCTCGAGACACTTTAATTATTTTAACATAGCCCGACATGGCTTCTCAACAGAAGCCAAGAACAGCTCAAGGCTTGGGTCGGGCAGGATATTAGCTACTATAGACTTCCGGCTTCAAAATCCCGATATAGGGCAGGTTCCGGTACTTCTCCGCAAAATCCAAACCGTAACCAACGATGAACGCGTCAGGAATGTCAAAGCCTGTGTAATGAGCTTCCAACTCAACTTTACGGCCTGAAGGCTTGTCGAACAGCGTAACCACACGCACCGACTCGGCACCGCGGTTTTCTAGCAGTTCAATCAGATAGCTGAGTGTAAGTCCGCTGTCGATAATATCTTCGACAATCAGAACTTCCCGTCCTTCAACGGATACATCCAGATCCTTAATGATTTTGACAACACCTGATGACTTGGTTGAAGCGCCATAACTGGATACCGCCATAAAATCCATTTCAACAGGTACCGTTATGTTTTTAACCAAATCAGCCATAAATATAAACGCACCCTTGAGCACACAAATGACCAAAGGATTGCGATTTGCATATTCGGCACTTAGTGTTGCGCCTAATTCCTTGACTTTACTCTGAATTTCTTCTTCACTGATCAATACTTCCTGAATGTCGTTCTGCAACTGTGCGAACCTCCTAAGTTATACTATGAAAGCCTTACCTGAACCATAACCACTACCCCTGAATCGCTGAATCGCCTACAGTCATGTACAGGATTGCGGAAGTGCCCTCCCTGACAGGAGCCACATTGGACCGTCGAACACCCGGTAACCAGATGATATGACCTGCTCCATCACATACCACAGGAATACGTGGACGGACAGATGGGGGGATTTTCTCATCGATGAAAATATTTTTCACCTTTTTGCTTCCGTTTAATCCCATCACTTTCATGGTATCTCCAGGTAACCGTGAACGCACAACCAGCGGCATAAGCAGTTGATCCGCATCAAACGCGGCTTGATCCGCCGATTCCGGTACATGATAGTCCTCGGGACTCACCGTCATCAACCGAATATGCCGGTTAATTGGGGTGAGTGAAAGCTCATAAGTTCCACTCCATTGCGCAAGACGATATTCGTAAGATTGATCCTGTACGTCCGTCCGTATGCCAAAAGAAATCAGATTATACTCCCGAGTGCAGGCGAGTGTCTGTCCTATATCCAGGCTCCAGGTCGTCACATGGGTCTCCATGACCTTGTGCCGAATGGTTTCTATACGGGTAAAGTCGACAAAATCACTGTCCAAAGGCAGATAATTCAATATTAGTTTAATCAACCTTCGTTGTAAAGCGACATGTAACTTCAAGAAGGAAGGCACCTCAAAGGTTTGCCTTCCGCCGTTCACCTGCACTAGACACCTGTATGTGTCATGTGCACTCTGCTCCATGAAATCGTCTTCATCACCCACAATTTCGGCAAGCCGATTCAATGACGGCGTGAGTTGTCCATTATACTGCCCCAAAAAAGGAAGCACATCCAAGCGAATGGCATTACGCCGATATTTACGCAGGGCGTTGCTCTCATCATTGAAATACATAAAACCCTGGGTATTACAAGCTTCTACAAGGTCTGTCTTGTTTATACGAAGGCATGGACGAATAAGTTCCACATTTTTTTCTCGTCTTTTAAACTTCATTCCTGAGAGTCCCGACAAGCCGGTTCCACGAAGCAAATGAAGCATGACCGTCTCCGCCTGATCATCGGCATGATGTGCCAAAGCGATGCTTGCTGCATTATATTTGGAAGCCACTTCATGAAGAAAGGCATATCGCTTGTTGCGGGCTGCTTCCTGTGGTCCTTGACCCGTCAACTCCATATATGAAGGTACATCGGCCTTGGTCCATTCAAATGGTATACCAAGCAGCTGTGCCAGTTCCATCATTTTCTCCGCTTCGTCATCAGATTCACTCCGGAAGCCATGATGTACATGGGCACAGATCAATTCAAGTGGCACATGCCGCTTGCTGATCTCGTGCATGATATGCAAAAAAGCTACCGAGTCCGGCCCGCCCGATACTGCGACGACAATCCGATCCCCGGGAACCCATAACTGATGCTCTTCCGCTGCATCCAGCACGTTCTTCACCAGCATGTTCCAGCGTAAAGCCTCCATACCTGTTCCTCATTCCTTGCGTTATGTATATGCACTCTCACAGATCAAAAAAGTAGTGCATAGATGAGCACTCCAATAAGTAATATCACAGATACAGCAAATGCGTTTTTAAGCCAGCGCGGTGTTGTACTTTTGGAACGACGGCGGAGAGGCGTGGGGCGTGCCATCATTTCCTTCCACCCTTGTGCCGCATGACCTGCATCACGAAACTGACCTCGTAAAGCCTGATTAGTCCAATTGCGAAAAGGACCCAGTCGTTCACTGCGTTCCACCAGCGCTACAAGCTGATTCACACTTCGCAGTTGCGGTAATCCTTCGGCTGCCAGTGCCTTGAGCGCGTCTGCTTCAAGTACATGAATCAACAATAGTGCAAATGCAAATACATCATAGGTACCATCTGCCGTACGGCTGCCTGCATTCCAGAAGCCCCGATCATACCATTCGGTGAACTGTTTGACGCTTCGACCAATAGACGTAACTCCGCCATAGTCGATCAATTCCACCTGCCCATAGTCGGATACCAACACATTCTGAGGTTTGAGATCACCAAACACCCATCCCGCCTGATGCAATTGTGCCAGCTTCTGCAAGAGTCTAAGTCCCACCAGAAGTGTCCAGTCTGTCCCCTGACGCCGAATGAAGTGATGAAGTGCCTCACCTCGAACGTAACGCATCACATAAAAGGGAATATCCCGGCCACGAACGGCATAATCATCCACATCTTTAAGATAGGAAGGAATGCCGCTCTGCCGAAGGGCCTCATGATTACGCTGTAGTTGAAAAGATTTGAGCACATTGACTTCCGATTGCAGATCAACCGGATCAAATCCCATTTTTAGCGCGTAGTGTTTGCCATTTTCACCCCGTTGGACAAGAAAAACGATGCCATTAGCTCCTTTGCCCAGTAGCTTCCGAATCGTGTAACGACTGCGATTCCATTTCCCTGTAACCACGGTTCCTGGCGGGAAAGAGGCGTCAGACAACGTTGTCACCGAGCATCCCTTCTCTTTCAATGCGATAGTTCCCTTCTATTTCCTGCTGTTTCTCCAGTGTACCATAACGGTAAAAATCAATCACCTTCTGAATTGCAGGACCTGTCGGCGTTGCACCCTTCATCTGCAACCTTCCAAACAGGGACCGAACACGGCCTGGATCCGTTGTCCAGTCAATATCCATTACCGCATCTTCTCCACTGTGTCGTCCGGGAAAATGAAATACGGAAAGCTTGCTCTGACCTATACGCGCCTGCAAACTTAACATTAAATCACGAATGCCTTCTTCCACCGCAGCCAGTTTGGGCTTCATGCTGGCACTGACGTCTATTAGCAATATAACCTGTAAGGCTGTAGTTTCAGCCATGTCATCCATCACTTCCACGACCCGGGCGCGTTGTGCAGGCTCCAGATCGGTTACCGTTTTGGGCTCCTTCTCTCCCAAAATTTGTGTTAACTCTCTATTAACCGCCTGCTGAATGGTCTGAACCACCGTTTTCCTTGTCATCATCTGCATCGTATGGGCAAGCTGCCGTGTACCTACAATTTGACTGATTCCACCTCCGGCTCTGGCAATATCCTCAATCTCCCGACTGCCCAACTCACCAATGGTTCCATAATCAATCACACCAACCACATTAACCGTAATTCCCTCTTCCTGTGCTTCGGCCGCTGCCAGCACCGGACTTGGTCCTACATTGGAACAACCGTCGGTAATCAATAAGATTTGCTTCATCCGATATCCCTCCGTTATTCGTTACTCTCCAACTCTATGACTAGCATTGCCAGAATGAAGAGACTTCAAACAGAAGAATATGCAATTAACTGACGGTCCGTGGACGCTCCATTCGGTTGATGCCAGGCACACGCAGTGTGGCCCATTCAGGGCGGAAATGCTCTACTTTTCCAACAACGACGGTCATATCATCCAATATCTCATGCTGCTGATATCTTATGACACTTTCAAGCAGGCAATCGGCCAAATCTTGTGGATCATCTGTATCAATCTCTTGAATGAGCCGTTTCATCCATAACTCTTTGTTCACCGCATACCCCGGTGCATCATAGATGCCATCCGTCATCATAATGAGGATATCCCCTGGTTGTAGCTGTACTGTCACCAAATCCACTTCAATATCTTTAATAATACCGATTGGCAAATTGCTGGCTGAAACCTGAATAACCTCCTGTCCTCGTTTGATAAAACTTGGCGTCGATCCGATTTTCATAAACGTTGTCTCTGCCGTATATTCATCAATCAGTGCCATATCCACTGTGGCATACATCTCTTCAGGGGAGCGCAGCATCAGAACGGAGTTCACGGATTTGATCGCCAGTTTCTCGTCCATGCCGGACTGTAACAACTGCTCCAGTATGTTCAGCGCCGCGCTGCTCTCCATGCGTGCCCGTTCTCCATTGCCCATTCCATCACTGAGTGCCACTGCAAATGTACCGTTGCCTAACTCAACCGTACTGAAGCTGTCGCCTGACATCACATCTCCCCCTTTTGCGGCGGCAGCAACACCCGTGGTAACCTCGAAGGTTTTGGCCGAACCAAACGTGACGGTTGCCAGTCCCTGACGAGGATCGGTCATGGTCTCATGCAAGACGGCAATATGCTCGTCCAGTACATCCGAGATCAGCGGAGCAATCATTTTCCGGCACTCATCGAATCCACGTGTATATGCATGTACAATCTCAATCTCTACATTGCCCGCTTCCAGATTGATGATCTCAATGGAGTGAATGGACAAACCTAATGACTCCAGTGCGTCCCGAATCTGCTCCTCCTGCTGTACCATCTCATCACTTTCCCGCTGAATTTCTTTGGCCAGGTCCTCCATGACCTGAGATACACCGGACAATTGCTCTGCAACCAGTTGCCGGCTATCAATAATTTGACGCTTCCATTGCATGTTATGTTGATGCAGTCCATACTGGGCACGCATGACTTCAAGTACCTCTTCCGGCTTCGCACACACCCTGTTCCAGTCCACTGGAATCTGCTTGCCTGAGATCTCCGGATTTGCTTCAATCGTACTCATCACGTCCGTCATATATTTGTAGGTTTGAATAAACTTTGCATCCCAGCATTGTGTACGCTTGAAGCAGCTTGCACATGTGCCCTCGGCAACCGCATTCATGAAATGATCCATTCCACCTTCTTTCTGTACTTGTTCGCCCGCCCCGGACATCTGATCAAAGCTGCGTGACAATTGACGGAATACCTGCGAGAATCGGGTTACCCGTTCTGCCGTGATATCCCGTATCCGTTTGGCATACTCATGCTGGGATTTCGTATGATCCTGCGTACCCGGTACATATTTGGATATCGCCGTCATCAGGCTTTTAGGTGTTAACATGAATAGTACGATAGCTGCACACGTCTCCCATAATGAGTTCATAACGTCGCCCGGTCCTCCCAGATATATGGATAGAATGGACGAACCCAGTAGCATGCCCAGTGCAACCGCCGCACGTTTGCCTTCTCGAAGCATACCCGCCAGCATCCCGGCAAAAGCAAGGAGGCTCATCTGATATACCGCTGACATGTCAGCCAGACTCAGAATCAAGCCGGTAATAACCCCAACTGAGGCTCCCAGGGGGGCTCCGCCCACCAGCGCAAAGATTAATATGAGATAACGGGAGAGCATATGCTCGACGGATAAAGACTGAATGGTCCACCCTACGGCTCCCGTCATAACGGAAGCGAGCAATATGATCAGGCAGAGGATCTCCTCGTTCTTTAGGCTGAACTTTTTTTTGCGGTAGGTGAAGATCGGTATGGCTTGTATAAAAACAAGGGTGAGCACAAAGCTTAGTACGGAATCCATCGTGAGCATCAGCATGGCGTACCAACTGAAGGATGGCCCGATCACAACCGCGAATAATTTGACCATAAATGTAGTCGTAAACACCATCGTTGGCGCATAAGATAATTCAGCACGATCATATGACTCCAGACCGCGGAAGAGCAGATAAAAGATGGCGATCTCCGATGCAACAATGAGTGGTACTGGAAACGGTGCAAAGAGACTGCCTGCGAGAAGTGCAGCGCCTACCGGAATGATGTAATCCCTGCGCATGAAAGCAATTACGGCAAAGTACGCAATGGCAAAGGGAGATAACTCATTCAGAATCATTGCCTTTCCGAGCAGGAAACCCATAAACGTAAGCAGCAGTACCCATTTGCGGGAAGCAACCATCTGGACAGCCTTGCGGGAGCCAAGCCAATGTTTCAGACGTACCGACAGCTCCTCCCGAGCTTCCGTACCACCTTTACCTGCTTTCATTCCCGGAAATTGAATGACATTCCACTTTTCCATCATCCTCAAGGCACCCCATTCGATTAATTTGAATTTTCGTGTTTCGTTCTCGATGGTTCTGATTATAGATAGAATAGAAGACGTAGTTTGTCAGAATAGGTGGGCAGGGTCCAAAAAGTTTACGACAAAAGAAATGAGTCTGGCGCGGTGGAGCGAAACCCCCGGCCTTATTGTAGTTTCATTCATTCCCCTACTTGATTCCGACAAACGGAATGTCTGATTTTGAACCGGAGATGGTTGGGTCTCGCCACCATTTGAGCAGGATAACTGTGGAATGCCACGGAAACCTGTCGGTAAAAAATGGTAGACGACAAATGTTCTTATGGTTCCATTTTGCCGTGCAGAAAAACTGGGGATATGGAGCTTCATCTTACAAAAAAAGCTATTCAACTACTCATCTGTGAAAGAAACGCAAAAAAACCGTTAGCCCATAGGCTAACGGTTTTACTTATATGTTTAGATCAGGTTGTGACAGATTACACACGCTTGGCTCCACGGCCTCCGCGTTTGCCTTCTGTGTTCTTCTTAAGCGAAGAGATCCGCTCTTCACTATCTTTCAGGAAGCGTGACATTTTATCCTCAAATGAAGGTTTGCCTGCTGCGGGCTTGAAAGAACGGCCTCCGCGGTCACCACGGTTAAATCCACCGCCGCCACCACCACGACCTTGGCCACCACTTGGGCCTCCGCCGCTGAATCGTTCGCGATCTCCTCCACTGCGTTCCGGTCTAGGAGCTCTCGGGGGTCTAGATTGGGTTTGTTGCTCAACCGGTTTGTCAACAGCTTGCTTAATGGAAAGTCCGATCTTGCCATCCTTGTCAACGTTGATAACCTTCACTGTAACGAGGTCATTCAGCTTCAGGTGGTCGTTGACATCTTTGACGTAATTGTCGGCGATTTCCGAGATGTGAACGAGACCCGTGACACCTCCTGACAGATCCACAAATGCTCCAAAATGCGTGATTCCTGTCACCTTGCCCTCTAACTTGGTGCCCACTTCAATTGCCATAGAATAAAATGATCCTCCCTTAAAAATATACAACCCGATTTTTTGAATGCCAAAATCAATGCTGCGCTAATGTAATTATACCTTATGCCATAAACCAAGGTCAACTGAACACTACCCCATCAGAGAGCCTATTTTTTCCGGTTTAACGGCTTCAGACACACGGATAACAAACCTAGCTCGGTAATAGACCGAATTCCATCAGTTCCCTGACTCTTCAACCTGGATCGGCGTTTCCTCAGGAAGATAATATCCTTTTTTCCGTGCCAGCTGTCCTATGTATTCAGGGTCATTCAACCGGCTGACTTCGTACTTCAACTGTTCCAGCTTCTTCAACGTATCTTCCTTTGAAGCTTGCTGAGTGGCCAGATGAGAACTCTTGTCCGAAATTTGTGCAGTCTGCACAAGGAATGTATATCCTGCCCATATTACAAATACAATCATAAACGTCATCCAAAGCATGAGGCGCCTTTTTGCACCGGCAGATTTTCCTTGGTTAGTTGGAGCCTTTGATCTGCCCACAGGTGTTTTACCCATTACGGACCTCCTTAAAACCAGCGTTTCCACATCGCTGCAATTCTTGTACCCACACGGATCATGAAGCGTGGCGTTACCCAATGTTTCAGGAGCGGCCTAAACATCCAGCGGAACAACTTGCCGAAAGGTACCAAACACTGCAGCACCAGCCTGCCCAGGAATAATAGTATCGCAATTACAAAACCGAATAATACGCGAATTAACTTATAAATTCCTTTAGCCGGCATAACGATCAGGATGTTAAGGATATGTCCACACCAATGAATCAGCGTTCTTGCGAGTTTAATTAACATTACCACAAAACGCTGGGTTGTAACACTTAAAAGCCAAAAATAGAAGCAAACCCCTATAATCAGCCCCAAAAAGACATAAAACCGCAACTGTCCGTGGTTTCCGGCGTATAGCATCCGAAAAACGAACAGCGCGGAAGCAACCCAGTACAACAGATCGAGCGTGTGAATACTCCATCTCGGAAACCGCAGCTGTCCGGACAGTACCCGGTAACTGTCGTAGGCCATTCCCATCACGACCCCCGAAGTAAGCATCCACATCAATGTGATCCATTGAGTATCCGGACTCATCGGAACATCTTGCCAAACAGGCCTTTACCATTTTTGGACTGGGAACCGGGGTCCAGATATTGGAGCGAACTGACTGTGCCTTCAATGGATAACAGACCTTCCTCCAGGCTCAGGTTTTTGATATGTAAATTGTGCCCCCGGATGGTCAGATGCCCAAGTTCAGTCTGCAGCAAAAATTCCTCACTGTCGAAGCTCTCCACGTTGGAGACACCCGTCAGATCCAGCAGTTTCCGATTCTGCATGCTCAGATGATGCTGTTTGGCCTTACCGTGCTCAACCATGGCATGTACCCCTCCTTCTTACACCTAGCTTATGGATGAGGAGGTTGGAATAGAACCAGCGTTGTTGAACAAATAACCCGGTATCCAGTAAAAAACAAAAACGCCTTCCCTGTTACAGGAGGACGTTTCGATTCAACTTGCATTGAATGAATAATTATTACCAGATGTACTGTTACCAGTTCATTCCGTTATCCTTGGCGATCGGCTCTTCCTTCACCAAGGTGTAGAGGCTGCTCGCCTCATCCTTCTTGGTACTCTCGGCAATTCGTTCCACCCTCACGGTGACCAGTTTCTGACCGAACTGAACCGTCAGCTCATCGCCCACTTTGACAGCGGCGCTGGGCTTTGCTTCACGTCCGTTCACCAGAACACGTCCCTGTTCAGAGACGTCCTTGGCCACAGTGCGGCGTTTGATTAGCCGGGAGACCTTCAGGAATTTATCAAGACGCATTATTTTACGGCTTCTTTAAGTTTGTTGCCTGCTTTGAATGCAGGAACAGTGGACTCAGGAATCACGATTTCATTCCCTGTTTGTGGGTTACGTCCGGTACGACCGGAACGTTTGCGGGTCTCAAAAGTGCCAAAGCCGATCAATTGTACTTTGTCTCCGCTGGCAAGTGCATCTGTAATTTCTCCCAAAAAGCCGTTCAATACGGACTCAACGTCTTTTTTAGTCAAACCACTTTTGGTTGAAATGTTGTTAATCAGATCTGTTTTGTTCATTTTTAAAAGCCTCCCAAATTGAAAAAAAAGTATCTGCGATTCCTGACAATGCATCGATTGCCGCTGATTCGCGTTAGGTCACTACACATGTATTCTGGCTTGGTATCTGAAATCCTGCCTTGGTCCGCGACTTTTTTTAGCTTTTTGTCGATGGTCCGCAGGCAACAGTCTAAGACCAATACCCGAAACCATCTGTCGCTAAACACCAACTCCAATTTACACAGATGAACACATGTTCGTATTATCATAACACACTGCATAGCATGAATGGAATAAAGTTATCTGGCTTTCCCAGAAAATTGAACCCGTTATAATCCTGCCTTCTTCGCATCCTGCCAGAATTGCTCCATCTCTTCTACATTGCTATCTGCTGGTGTTCTTCCCTGTTCACGCAAACGCTCCTCGATGTACTGGAACCGCCCGACGAACTTGCGGTTGGTCGCAGCAAGCGCCTCTTCCGGGTCCGTATCGATGAATCTTGCAACGTTCGCGGCTGCGAATAATAAATCACCCAGTTCGAGCTTCCGTTCTTCCGCAGACTGGCCTTGTTGCACCGCTTCTTTCAACTCCGCTAGTTCTTCCTCGATCTTGGCAAACACACCTTCAACATCATCCCAGTCAAAGCCTACTTTGGCTGCTTTCTTCTGTAACTTGTATCCCTTCATCAATGCAGGCAAGTCACGCGGTATACCATCCAACACGGAAACCTTCTGCTGATCCTGGCCTTTACGCTTCTTCTCCTCTGCCTTCATCTGTTCCCAGTTCTGAAGAGCTTCATTCGCATCTTCTGCCTGATTATCTCCAAAAACATGTGGATGGCGGAAGATTAGCTTATCATTCAAACCTTCGATGACATCATACACATTAAATGTGCCCACTTCTTCTTCCATCTGGGAGTGCAATAAAATCTGCAGCAGCAGATCACCCAGCTCTTCTTTCATATGGTCGGGGTCATCCTCATCGATCGTCTCAATGACCTCATAGGTCTCTTCAATCAGGTTTTTGCGAATGGACTGATGTGTCTGCTCCTGATCCCATGGACAGCCACCCGGACTGCGAAGAATATTGACGATCTCATGTAAACGCGCAAAGGATCTGCGACGCAGGGCATCATCAGTGTTCTTCGGCACATAGATCAGTGACAGATTGCCGTACCCTTCGATCCGGTCCAGTTCATGCAATGGAATCTTGTGAATGACCTCCTGGTCCTGTACACCCAACGCGTGACCAACAAATACCGGATAATCATCCGGGTAAACCTCCATCAGGCATAGCTTCACATCCGAAGCAGTGAACACATCGTAGACTTGTCCGACCAACGTATGTAACTGTGGTTGTACCAGTTCTGTGTTCAGGCTGCTGGCATCCAGGAGTTGAAACCCTTCGATTGGATCGAATCCAAGTCGTATAAAAGCTTCATCTAGGAAGCTCTCCCCGCCCATGACACGCAATGAGATACCCATCTGCGGACAACGTTCTTTGAGCAGGCGTACACTTGCTTCTGCTACCATCGGATGACCGGGTACGGCATACACAATCTCCGTTCCGGCCTCACCCTTGCGAGCGGCTTCTATCAGTTGATTCGCGATCTCATCATATACCTCGGGGAAGGAGGACTTCGCCTCATAGATGCCATCAAATGATGTCATCTCTAGTCCCTCCTGCTTCAGATCATTCAATACGGGATGATCCAGGGTACGTACATACAGCGTAGCTGCCTGTTTCATTTTTTTGATAATACCTACGGTCAGTTGGTCTGCATCTCCAGATCCAAGACCCACTACGGTTAAAGCTGCACTCATTACATAAACCTCCATCCGGACTACCCTGTCCAGGCTCATAATCATCGTGTCTGAACAGGACTAATTACATGTATTATACCAGAATCATTCGATATCCTATAATTGTATATTAGCTGTGCTGGGTGTAGAAGCACCGTGAGCATGGAGCTAGCGCAGCACACGCAGTCTGTGCAGCAGCTTGGCAAGGCGAGGCCCCAGCTTGGGCACGGCCGCCAGCTCTGCGGCGGTAAGTAGCCCTGTCCGGGCCGCCGCCAGCAAGAACACGGCCGAGCCTGCGGCAATGCCCAGCAGGCTCACGCCCATCGCGGCCAGCCGACGGTCAGCCGCGATACCCATGCCGCCGAGTACCGCTTCGGCGGCCCAGGCCGTGCCTACCGCCGCCAGACTCATGGCGGCGATCACCAGCGCCGGCTTCGCCAGGACGGCGCCAGGGGCAGGGCGCAGGGCGACAAGTCGCGCCAGCAGCGCCACATTCAGGCCAGCCGCCAGCATATAGGCGACTGCGCCTGCCAGGGCCGCGCCGCTGATGCCCAGCGCCGGCACAAGCATGACGTTCAGCAGCGCCTTGACGCCTGCGGCGGCCAGCATGCTGAACGCGGGTGCACGCACGGCGCCGAGGCCTTGCAGCAGCGCCGCCGCAATAATGCTGACGGTGCTGCCCGCAGCCGTCAGCGCCATGTACCGCAGTGCTTCGGTGCCTGCGGCATCTCCGTACAGCATGCGGTTAATCGGCTCCGCCAGCACCGCGAGACCCGCGGATGCCGCCAGGCCGATCAACCAGAACCAGCGCAGCGCGAGGCCTGCTTGCTGCCGGACGGCTTCTGGCCCGCCCTTTAATCGGGCTTCCGCCATCGCCGGAATAAACAGCACAGATAGTGACGTAGCCAGCATCGTCACCAGTTGAACCAGCGGCAATCCACGGTTGTAGATGCCAAAGGAAACCATCGACTGAAGCTCATCCAGTCCTTCTCCCCGCAGCAATCGGGGCACGGTGAAGGTATCTACCAGATTCATCAGCGGTACAGCCAGCGACCCGAGACAGACGGGAATGGCGTACATGAGCAGCGTCTTGATCCACTCACCATTGGATCGTGATCGTTCTGCCAGAGCGGGGCTAACAGCACTCACCATTTTCCTCTGTGGCGTAACCGGTCTATGCTCTTGATGCTCCTGACGTTCTGATCCAACCTCTCCGCCATTACTGCTCCATTCCAAATCCAATTGCCCTGTGACCACTTCCCTGTCTTTCCGCCGATGACGCACCATGTATCCTAACATGGTTAACAGCCCAACCATTCCACCAGCAACGGAGCCCATCATTGCACCAGCGGCAATAGTCTCAAGCGAAGCGTCTCGTCTCATCAACCATAAAAGCAGAACAATCATGACGGTGACACGTATCGTCTGCTCCACCACTTGCGATACCGCTGTTGGGACCATCTGCTGTAACCCCTGGAAATATCCACGCAGCCCGGTCATCACCGGAACAAATAACAACGCCCACGAAGCTGCACGAATCGATGGAACCACATGTCGATTGCCAATCATGTCAGCGATTAGCGGCGCACCAGCATACATCAAGAGCGCCATAACAAGTCCTATTCCCCCGAGCAGCAGGGAAGATAACCGGATGATCCTCCTGCTCTCGTCCGGTCTCCCCAGTGCATTCTGCTCTGCTACGAATTTGGATACGGCCAGAGGCAGCCCGGCAGCAGCAAGCGTAACAATGAGCATATATAACGGATACACCGTATTGTAAATGCCAAAAACACCGTCTCCCCCCAGATTCTGCAACGGAATCTTTTGAAAAGCACCAATGATTTTGGAGATAATGGCGGCAAGACCAAGTATAAATGCACCCTGTAGCAGCCTTGAGCCTGTAGACGGCTGTTTCATAAGTCCCTCCTGCATAATCCTTTTAAGCATACCTTGTTATTATACCTGCCTGAGGGCATACAGACTAACTCTGCATCATGACACTTGTCTTGATCAACGCCTTCCCCTTGAAATGCAAAAACTCCCGTATGCCCAAGACAGGGCACCAGGAGTTGATCTGCGGTCTATTGTTCCATTTGCTTGCCAAGGAAACCAGCAGCTGTCTCGGACATCTTCACTTCCATCTGAGACATCTTCACCGATTCATCCTTATTGAACAGGATAACCGTTCCGATGGGGTCACCACCTGAAATAATCGGCGCAATAACAAAAGAGGATAACGTCTCGTCATGATCTTTGCTAAGCTCATAAGAACCGTTGTTGGTTTCCAAAATGGTCTTTCTGTTTTCCATACATCCCTCTAACAGTTGGCCTACCTGCTTGTCCAAATACTCTTTTTTCGAACCACCTGCCACCGTGATAATGGTATCCCGGTCAGAAATCATCGTTACATGTCCTGTACTCTCATACAGGGATTCTGCATATTCTTTGGCAAAATCACCAAGTTCGCCAATTGGCGAATATTTTTTAAGGATAACTTCTCCATCACGATCCACGAAAATTTCCAGTGGATCACCTTCACGAATACGTAACGTACGGCGGATTTCTTTTGGAATGACCACACGACCAAGGTCATCTATACGGCGGACAATACCAGTAGCTTTCATTTCACATGTTGCCCCACTTTCTCGAGAAGATTTTTCAACTACTGTTCCTTAATGGGTAGAGGAAAGTCCCAGAACGTTTAGTGTGATATCTTGACCATAGTATTCATCTGTTCCCATTTCCTTATACATGCTTCGGAGAATATAGTTGTGTAACTTTCGAAGAAGGCGACCATGTACCCATACGGCTTGAATATATAAAAGAAGAAGCAAGAAGGAGGTCCTAAGTCCTCCCCTTGCTTCTCTGTATGGTTGTCCATATTTACGTAGTACAAGGCATTCATTTCGGGCGAATTCAACCCTGAACGTATGCTAACACAGCAATTTTACCAGCTTACTTGCTGCTTGTACCTTCATCTGTAGTTGCATCTTTGTCTGTTCCAGTCGTACCTTGGTCAGTCTTGGTATCCGTACCTGTGGAGTCATCCGTTTTTGGTTCGGTTGTTTTCTCTCCTTCAGTTCCTGTACCCGTTGTACCTTCAGTTTTGCCTTCTTCAGCTTTTTCTGTTTTTGGCAACTTAACTTCTTTTACGATTTTGTCCAACTCATTTTGCATGAACGTATCGATCTCAGCAGCTGCCAATTGGCTCTTCAGACTTTCTTTTTGTTCAGCCGTCAATTTAGCAAAGTCAGCTTCTGTACGAGCTTCCACTTTCATCACGTGGTAACCGTACTCTGTCTCTACTGGATCACTGATTTTGTTCAGTGGCAATGTTTTTGCAGCTTCCTTAAATGCCTCTACCCAGCTGCCTACAGGTGTATTTTCATACAGTCCACCCTTCTCAGCAGAACCTGGATCTTCGGAATATTTTTTTGCAATTTCAGCAAAATCAGCTCCGCCATCCAACTTGGTTTTTACTTCTTTTGCAATTTTAAGTGCATCTTCTTTTTTACGCTCTTTTTGCGTTTTTGGATCTGTGAAGTTAATCAGCACGTGACGGACGGAAGCCGTTGTGAACTGATCCTTGTTTTTCTCAAACTCAGCCTTGATTGCATCGTCCGTAACGCCTGTTTCTTTATCTTTGATTACTGTCATGATCCGAGTCATGTAGTTTTTAATGTTATCGTCTGTCAGGTTCTGAGCTTTGAGCATTTCTGTCCATTGATCTGCCTGAACAGAAGCTTTCATTTTATCGAATTGCTCAGTTGCCGCTTTGGTACCGGCTGTTTTGGCATCTTCGCTTGCTTTGCCACTCAGATATTCATAAGCAACTTCCTGTTTCACCAGATACTCTTTGAAATCGTCCATATCCATCATTTGTGCATACTCCGGATAGAGGAATTTCATGACACGTTGCTCCATGTCAAATTCATTGGCTGTAATAGTACCACCATCATACGTAGCGACTACAGCACTTGTATCCGTCGATTCCGGTGTTTTTGCTTCTTCCTTCTTGCCACATGCAGCAAGCAGTGATAAGGATAGTACTGCGACCATGCTCACAGACAGTACTTTTCCTACTTTTTTATACTTTGGTAACATCCTTTAGTTCCCCCTTTGATTTAAAAGCAGTTTTCATGGACTCCAGAATTTTCCCTACCAGCTCCATCAGTTGCTTATCCCCAAGCCCCTTGCCTTTAGCGTGAATCAGCATATGGGGTCCTTGTTCAAATTGTACACGTCTTTCGAACTGATTTCCAATGTGCGCGATTTTTGAGAGTTCAAAGGCATGTTCACGGCCTTCATAGAACTTCACAGTAATGTCCTCACCACGTTGGGAGATGGATTCAATGCCGTAGATTTTGCCGTATACTTTCATCCGCGCAACAGCCAGCAAGTTAATGACAGCTTCCGGAAGATCACCGAACCGATCAACCAATTCGTCTTCCAACTCCATTGCATCGTCGAAGGATGCAATGACCGCCACTTTTTTGTAGATCTCAATCTTCTGAATACTGTCATAGATATAATCGGACGGCAAGTAGGCATCGATACTGAGATCCAGGGTTGTGTTCCACTCGTCTGAAGGTACCGGCTCTTCACCAAGCATCGTAACTTTGCGTTTGTTGATCTCCTCTGCGAGCATCTGGGAATACAGATCAAACCCGACGGAAGCGATGAAACCATGCTGCTCCGCTCCTAGCAGATTTCCCGCACCACGAATCGACAAGTCACGCATGGCGATTTTGAATCCTGAACCCAGTTCGGTGAATTCTTTGATGGATTGCAGACGTTTCTCAGCAACTTCAGTAAGCACTTTATCCCGTTGGTACGTAAAATAGGCATACGCAATACGGTTGGAACGACCCACACGTCCGCGCAGCTGATACAGCTGGGAAAGTCCCATTTTATCCGCATCATGTACGATCAGTGTATTTACGTTTGGAATATCTACCCCGGTCTCGATGATACTTGTGCTCACAAGCACGTCATATTCACCATCCAGGAAGTCCAGAATCGTTTTCTCCAGCTCTGTTTCCGACATCTGACCATGTCCCACACCAACTTTGGCTTCAGGCACAAGCTCAGAAATTTCGGCAGCCATCTCCTGAATTCCCTGAACACGGTTGTAGAGGTAATACACTTGCCCACCACGGGCAAGCTCACGCTCAATGGCTTCCCGAACAAGCGCCTGGCTGTGTTCAACCACATAGGTCTGCACCGGGAAACGATTCTCTGGAGGAGTCTCGATAACGGACAGATCACGCACACCCAGCATGGACATATGGAGCGTACGCGGAATCGGCGTTGCCGTCAGCGTCAGCACGTCCACATTGGTTTTCAGCTTCTTCAGTTTTTCCTTATGAGTTACTCCGAAGCGCTGCTCTTCATCGACAATCAGCAGTCCCAGGTCCTTGAACACCAGGTCCTGCGACAGCAATCGATGCGTCCCGATGACAATATCCACTGTGCCTGCCTTGATGCCTTTGGCTGTTTCATTCTGCTCTTTACGGGAGCGGAACCGGCTAAGCACATGAATGTTGAACGGATAACCGGAGAAGCGCTCACGGAACGTCTCAAAATGCTGCTGTGCCAAAATGGTTGTTGGCACGAGTACAGCCACCTGTTTGCCTTCAATAGCTGCTTTAAATGCAGCCCGAATAGCCACCTCGGTTTTGCCGTAACCAACATCCCCACACAATAAACGATCCATTGGACGGTTTTGTTCCATGTCCTTCTTGATTTCTTCGATCGCACGCACCTGATCACGTGTCTCATCGTAAGGGAACATGTCCTCAAATTCCTGCTGCTCTGCAGAATCCTTGTCGAATCCAAACCCTTTGGAGGTCTGACGCTCTGCATACAGCTTAATTAGATCATCAGCAATATCCTGTACGGATGTGCGGACTTTATTTTTAACCCGTGTCCACTCATTGCCGCCCAGTTTGTATATTTTCGGTTCTTTTTCTTCGGAACCTACATATTTCTGAATCAAATCAATCTGTTCAATAGGTACAGACAGTTTGTCTCCACCCGCATAGAGAATATGCATGTAGTCCTTATGAATACCGCCTACCTCGAGGGTGCCGATCCCAAGGTACTTACCAATCCCGTGGTTCTGATGAACGACATAATCGCCCACTTTTAGCTCGCTATAGGATTTGATCCGTTCAGCATTGTCTACATTCCGAATCGGTTTGCGTACTTTACGCTGTTTTTGCGAGAACATCTCGCCCTCGGTCACAACAGCCAAATGAATGGACGGCATTTCAAATCCCGTTTGCAAATTACCGATCATCATCTCTGGCTCTGGAATATCATAGTCCATCAGTACCCGGCGCATCCGCTCGAGTCGCTCCTCACCGTTCGCCAGCATGAGCACTTGGACTCCGGCCTTATGCCAACGCTCCATCTCTGCCTTCAGTACGTTCATCTGTCCGTGGAAATCCTGCATGCCACGACTGATGAAGTTCAGAATGTTCTGTGGTTGGGTGTGTGGAACTTGGCGCAAAAAGATCGACATAAATAGCGTCTGGAATGGACGCTCATACAAGAGTTCATCACCGTCTGCGGATAAAGGAAGATCCGGAAGTGTTTTTCCGTTTTGCATCAAATGCAGATTCCACTCCGATTCATCACGGTCAAGCTGTTTCGATGTCTCCGATAGTCTGGCAGGCTCATCAAGAACCAGCAGGGTATCTTCTGGCATATAGTCGTAGATCGTTTTGTTCTCCGGATAGAGCGGAGAAATATATTTATACATTTCGGAGAAATACACGTGCTCCCGCAAAAGCTCGATCTCCCGGTGAATTTCTTCACGAAGGCGCAGCTTCGCCTGCCGGTCCGTCATTTTCTCCAGCTGTTGCTCCAGCAAAAGAGCAGCTGCATCGGCAGCCTTTTCCATCCGTTCACGATCTGCAATTAACTCCTTGCATGGTAAAACCGTAATTTCTTCAATCCGTTCAATCGAACGCTGATCCGCTGGATCAAATGTCCGAATGGAGTCGATCTCATCATCAAATAACTCCACCCGATATGCGATCGATGAAGTAACCGGATAGAAGTCGATGATACCTCCGCGCACACTCATCTCACCACGAGATTCCACGCGTTCCACACGCTCATATCCGAGCTTTACCATCTCCAGCAGGAAAGAGTCCAGTTGAAGTGTGTTGCCCTGTTTAATCAAAATTCGAGCATTGGCCATCACTTCCGGAAGCGGAACATAACGTCTTACCCCGGAAAAAGGAATAACAACAACGCCCCTGAATCCCTGGGCGCAGCGGACCAACACATCAATACGCTGACCCAATGTTTCCGGGCTGGAAACAGCAGCTTCAGCAGCGACAAGTTCGTTGGCAGGATAGATTAACACCTGATCAGGTGAAAGCGCTTCCTGTAAATCTTCTGCAATTTTTTGAGCTGAAAACATATTATGTGTTACTACGAGCAATGGTCGGTTCATTTCCTGATGCAAGGCAGCCAGCATAATCTGACGCGCCGAGCCGGATAGACCCGAAACCAATTGTTCCTTCATGCCGGACTTGATTCCGGCTGTAATGGACCCGAAGTCCGGATCTTTGGAAAAAGCCTGTATAAGTGCTTGTAACAAAAGGGGCACCTCTCTTATAACTTACTTGATTATCTCACGCATACGCGTAACATCACTATTAAAATGGATACAAATTCCTTTTTGTCCTGTTTCATCATATCGGATTACTCGCAACATTGCCACATCTGTTGATGCGGCTGAGCCTGATTTCGAGATAGCGATGGCTTTCATGCCAACTGAAAAGAAGCCTCAGCAGGCTGCCAAGGCTATAAAAGGTGGAGCGTTATTACGCAACCGCCCTCAACTGTCATTCGATCCTGTACGGGCGATGTCTACTGAAGCGGACTCGCGAGCAGGCTAAGCTCTGGATTGTGCTCCAGGGCTTCCTTACAGTAATCACATGTAATCCGAACGGTAATGTCACCACCGGAATTATACGCTATTATATCCCTCCGCTCGTCGGGGGTCAAGAAATGAAAGCCGAGCTCTACTTCCGTTATCCGGGCAGAATCGATTCGTCCAATAAAGGTACGGCAATGCCTACATACGTAATTCACTGACATGTTTATGCCTCCTGAACATGGTTTATACATCCAGTATGTCCAGTATGGCTGAATTGAACCCGTCTTGTATGATCATTTTACCAGTATGTCTAACAAAATTAACCGTTAAACTTCGCCATTGTTTGTTCAAACGTATGAGTCAAGCTATGCTCCAGAGCATCACATGTTTGCTCAATGGTCTGATCAAGGGCTTCTTTTTCTTTCTTCATGAATGTCGACAGTACATAATCAACAATGGCATGTCCTGGTTCAGGTCGGGATATTCCCATGCGCACGCGGTTAAACTGCTGTGTACCGGTATGCTGAATAATGGACTTGATTCCATTATGTCCGCCTGCACTACCTTGGTAACGCAATCTGACTTTGCCAATCTCTGTATCCATGTCGTCGTACACAACAATCAGATCTTCAAGACTAACTTTATAAAAATCCATATATGCTCGAACCGATTCACCAGACAAGTTCATATAGGTCATTGGTTTGATCAGTACAGTTTTCACACCGCCAATATTGCCTTCTCCAATCAGCGCTTTACATTTATTCTGTGTAATGGAGATATTATGACGATCAGCCAACCGATCCAGTGCCATAAAACCGATATTATGACGGGTTTTGGCATAGTTCGAGCCTGGATTTCCAAGTCCGACAATCCACTTCATCTTGTTCCCTCCTTCGGATTAGCCTGAGGTGAGGCATAGACTTCGAATCTTATATTTCATATAATATCAAGAAAGTAAAGATCGATTTACTGTAGTGTTCACAGTTAATATTTTATCGACCCAGGAAGGTGAGCGGGTTTTGCGCGAAGACAATGGACAACTGACTCAACATAGCGATTTTATCTATCATCTCGAATATCACGTACCTGTACAGGTATACGACCGCGACACCCATATTGAGATTGGTCTAATCACACGTTTCGATAATCAATTCGTCGAAATTGCCGACACGCTTTTTCATCGGCGTCGTTTCCGATTTATCTCCCGCCCGGGGTATTAGCCATATAAGATGAACGAACCATTTTACACTGGATCACTGCACGTGCAGAAACATCTTCCGGTGTAAATTAGTAGTTCAAACTTATATGGACTGACCAGCGTCTGTTTCACTTTAATAAAACGGCACGCCGACAGGGGTTACATTTTCCATTGAACCGGAAAACGTAACCCCTCTACTACTTTATGCAGACATCCTTATTCAATTTCAAACAGCTTGCTGATTGACAATTCCTCATGAACCCGGATAATTGCTTCTCCGAGCAAAGGCGCTACAGACAACACTTTGAGTTTGCTTGTCGGATTAGCATGCGTAATTGGAATGGTATCCGTTACGATGACTTCCTTCAATGGTGCATTCTCCAAACGTTCCATCGCAGGTCCGGACAATACCGGGTGAGTACAGCACGCGTATACTTCTTTTACGCCGCCTTCCATCAGAGCATTCGCTCCCAGTACAATTGTTCCCGCCGTGTCAATAATGTCATCGATCAGGATAGCTGTTTTACCCTCGATGTTACCGATAATGTTCATCACTTCGCTCACATTTGGCTCAGGACGACGTTTATCGATAATTGCCAGGGGTGCATTCAGAAAATCAGCCAGTTTACGTGCGCGCACTACGCCACCGTGGTCAGGCGACACAACAACCGGATTTTCGATCTGTTTCGACCGGAAATATTGAGCCAGAATTGGCACGCCAAGCAAATGATCGACTGGAATGTCGAAGAATCCCTGGATCTGCATTGCATGCAAGTCCATCGCGATAACACGAGTTGCACCCGCTTTTTCAATAAGGTTGGCAACCAGTTTCGCTGTAATCGGGTCACGCGAACGTGCCTTGCGATCCTGTCTTGCATACCCATAATAAGGAATAACGACGTTAATCGTCTTGGCAGATGCCCGTTTGAGTGCATCAATCATAACGAGCATTTCCATCAGGTTATCATTAACCGGCAAGCAAGTGGACTGCACGATATAAACGTGACAACCCCGAACACTCTCGGAGAGTTTCACTTGAATCTCGCCATCACTAAAGCTGGTTGTGTGAGATTCACCCATAGGGATCCCGATATAATCAGCAATTTGATGGGCAAGCTTGGGGTTAGAATTGCAAGTAAATATTTTTAATTTCGAATCAAAATAAGTCATAAAATAAAAACCCTCCGTGCTGGTTCATTGGAATCAATAAGCGTCTGCGACATGTCGGCACCTCCCCGATCTTCGGGAGGCAATCTTGTTATCAAAACCCCTTATTGGGGTTTGGCATTTTGTTTCTTGGCTTTGGCACGTCCGCGAATCTTCTCCGCATAACCAGGTTTATTCTCCTGACGTGGACGAGCAATGGCCAGATCATTCTCGGGAACGGAATGGGTAACGGTGGAACCAGCAACCACATAAGCGCCTTTTCCTACCGTAATCGGTGCAATCAGATTGACGTTGCTGCCTACAAAAGCATCATCTTCAATCGTTGTCACAGCTTTATTATAACCATCATAATTGACAGTTATTGCCCCGCATCCAACATTTACGTTTTTCCCAACTTTGGCATCTCCAATATAGCTGAGATGAGATACTTTGGAACCTTCATCAATTGTAGCATTTTTCACTTCAACAAAGTCACCAATTTTTACGTTGCGACCCAGTTTAGTCCCTGGACGCAAATTAGCAAATGGACCTACCGTTGCATCAGAACCAACCTCGGCATTGGATACTACCGAATGTTTAATCGTAACTCCGTCCTGAATAACGCTGTCTTCCACATCTGCCTGAGGACCAATATGACATGCTTCACCGATGGAAGTTGTGCCTTTGAGGATCGTCCCCGGATACAAAACTGTATCTGATCCAATCGTAACATCCGCTCCGATATATGTCGATGACGGATCAATGATTGTCACACCGTTCAACATATGGCGTACGGCAAGACGTTCACGCATGAAGGCTTCGGCTTGCGAAAGTGCCAATCGATCGTTAACCCCGATGGATTCCGCGATGTCATCCGACATGTAAGCTTCAACCACATCTCCATCATTACGCAAAATGCCGATTACGTCTGTGAGATAATATTCTCCCTGAGCGTTCTGGTTCGTTACTTTATCCAGCGCAGCGAACAATTTTGCATTATCGAAACAGTATGTGCCTGTGTTAATCTCATTCACAGCATCTTCCTGTTCGTTGCAATCCTTCTGTTCTACGATCCGCTGTACAGAACCATCTTCTCCACGTATTACTCGGCCGTAACCTTTGGGATTGTCCAACTGAGCCGTAAGTACTGTCGCTGCTGCCCCGCGACTCTCATTGTGATTCATCAGACCTTCCAATGTCTCACGAGTCACGAGCGGTGTATCTCCACAGACCACAATTGTGGATCCTGCTTCGCCGCCAAGCAAGGATTTAACTTGCTGTACTGCATGACCTGTGCCCAGTTGTTCCGCCTGGAGTGCATACTCTGCTCTGGAACCTAAAAATGACTGCACCGCTTCGGCACCATGGCCTACGACAACCACACTGCGTTCAACGCCTGCGCTGAGTGCTGCATCCAGCACATGTCCAACCATAGGTTTACCGCATACGGGATGCAGTACTTTGTACAATTTTGATTTCATTCGTTTGCCTTGCCCTGCGGCAAGAACGATTGCCATTCGTTTCAAAATTAACGACCTCCTGTTCTGAAAAACCCATTGAAATGCATTGCTTATCTATATCCAATGAGTATCGTTCAGCCGGCTTCAAGCCGGTCCTGTTCATCGCCTGCTGTCTCTGTAATCACACGTAACAACGCGGACACCAACGAATCGTGACCTATATGTATACGCCGTGTACCTGCGAGCTTAACCGAATCCCAATGATTCCTAAGATGCCGCCCTGCCACCAAGCGCACGATGCGCTTTTTGTTCTCTGCTAATAAACTCAATACTGAATATATCTTATTCCGGTCAAAAAGAAAAGAGAGCCATAAGACATGGCTCTCTTTTCCTTCGAACCCCAATAATGTTCTTAGGCACCTTCTTCAATGACTTCTTCCTCAGTTGCCGCACGATCGTATTCAGTCAAAACTGCTGCCTGAATCTTCTCACGTGTACCGGAAGAGATCGGGTGGGCGATATCACGGAACTCTCCATCAGGAGTACGTTTGCTCGGCATAGCAACAAACATTCCGTTGTTACCATCAATGACACGAATGTCATGAACGACGAATTCGTTATCGATGGTAATGGATGCGATAGCCTTCATTCTCCCCTCCGAGTTAACACGGCGGAGTCTGACATCCGTAATTTGCATGTGTGTGTTCACCACCTTTTTCCATCAGAACTTGGTGTATAATTCCACACAGCATATACGAACTCCTTCTTTTTATAACCACAAAAATTTCCTAATTTCAGGAATTTTTTTATTTAATACACAATTCGACAACGTTCATGCCAGGTCGATGGAAAAGACCTTTTAACGACATAACATTCGTCATCTTTCTACAGGTCAAAATAGTTGCCAGGCTTGACGGAAATCTGTCTGCTCTTGGCATCAACCGCTGTCAGTTTCGCCAGAGATACGTAATCTGTTAGCAGGCGTTCTTCTGAATCTACAGAACCAGATTCCACCAGTACCCCTACCCCGGCTACTGTAGCATTAAACTCGGCCAAAAGATCGATCATTCCTTGGACCGTACCCCCGGCCTTCATGAAGTCATCCACAATAAGTACTCTGGAATGCTCACGCATCGCCCTGCGGGACAGGGACATGGTATGCAGACTTTTATGGGACCCGGATACATAATTGATACTTACGGCCGATCCTTCTGTAGCCTGATGGTCCCTGCGTACGAGCACGACAGGCAGGTTGAGCTGGGCACCGGTCGCATAAGCCAGTGGAATTCCTTTGGTTTCTACCGTCATAACCACATCAATATTCATATTGCCAAAGGCCGTTGCAAAAATCTTGCCGGCTTCATTCATCAATGCAGGCTGACCAAGCAAGTCGGACATGTACAGGTATTCTCCAGGCAAGATCCGATCAGGTTGCGCGAGCTGGGTCGAGAGCCGCTCCGCAAATGCCAATGCTAGTTCTCGGGATACCTTCGGAATCCATCTTACTCCCCCTGCTGCTCCAGCCAGTGTATGCAGTTCTCCTGACCCACCTTCTTCGAACACTTCCTTGATAATCGCCAAATCTTCACTAATTGAAGACTTTGCGGCACCATAACGTTCGGCAAATGTGGTCAACGGAATAACCGTATGCGGTCTGGACAATAAGTATTGCGTCATTTCAACCAGCCTTGCGCTTCGTTTTAACTTCTTCACAGAGATCCATCCTCACGATCACGGAAACATCCAAATCCGAATAATTATTTAAGAATATAACACCTTTATACGTGTTTGTACATTATAAAAGCGAATTTTACGTCAACATACGCACAGCGTACACTTCTTTACAGAACCCTCGCAGACCATTGTATATCCGGGCAACCTTGGATTCTTTGGAAACCAGACCAAATACCGTTGGACCGCTACCAGACATTAACACGCCGTCTGCACCCAATCGAATCATGGCATCCTTCAGATGCTGAACTTCCGGATACAGTTTCAACGTTACATCTTCAAGCACATTGCCCATCTGATTACAGACTTCCGTAAATGATTGATTGCGAATAGCCTGCTCCATTTTAGCTGCACTCGGATGACGAACAATCTTGTCACTGCGGAACCTTCCGTACACATCGGCTGTAGACACATTAATCGGAGGCTTGGCCAGAATTACCCAGCATTGCGGCGGATTAGGAATGGGAGTTAACTTCTCACCACGGCCTGTAGCGAGTGCAGTTCCTCCTGTGATACAGAATGGAACATCCGACCCAAGTTCAGCTCCAAGCTCCTGCAGTTCGTGATCCGGTATATTCAACCGCCACAGACGGTTCAATCCACGCAACGCTGCTGCTGCATCACTGCTGCCGCCGGCAAGTCCGGCTGCAACTGGAATCTTTTTATCCAGATGAATATGGACACCCGTACGCACGTTATAGCGCTCCTTAATGAGTCTGGCTGCCTGGAAAGCCAGATTCTTCTCGTCGAGCGGGATATAACCCGCCTGACTGGAGATGAAAATAGTATCTCGCGGCAGCTCCGACATTTCCAGCCGATCAGCCAGATCGACCATGGTCATGATCATTTCAACTTCATGGAATCCATCGCTTCTTTTATGTAAAACGTCCAGCATCAAATTAATTTTAGCAGGCGCTTTTTCGTAAATTTTCAAGGCGTTCACCCGTCCTCACCTTTTCCCTAAGACAACTTAACATATTATATCAAAATGGGGCTGTCAAGTCATTTGTATTCCGCATCTAAGGGGAAAAAGCGGGGTTATTCCTGACGGATTTCCCCGCTTTTCAGTCTGTTTGAATCGGATTAAGATTTGCGGGCAGCCTGCTCAGCAAGTTGAATGGCTCTTTTCACCATGTTTCCTGCATCCTTGGCTTTAATTCCACCCCAACCTTCCTGTTGGACCGTATCATAGAAGCCCAGGTCTTTCGCGAGCTCATTCTTCAGATCCTCTGACATAACACTTCTTCTTCTGCGACTCATGAACCATCCTCCTCCAAAGTATCCTTCATAATGTGATGAGTTCGTTCACGTTTTGGACATTTTGTCATCAGGCCATATTCAGTTTCCTGCATTGCTTAAGAAACTGTCCCTTCACCTGTCCATATAGTATGCCGCGACCCTTCCTCGCTCATTCCTGAGTATGTATGGGTTACATTAGAGGGAGAAATGGTGTTTAAAAAAACAAAAAGCGATCCGCCTTGTGGGGCGAATCGCCTGTAAATCGATACTTACGTCTCCATATAGGAGCTATGCGTCTGGCTGCCCGGGTCATAAACCATGACTTCCACCGATTCCGTAAGTATATCCGCATAACTATAAGATACTCGCTTGAAGGTTTCTTGCTCCTCATCAAGCTTAACAATAAAAACAGAAGGGTACGTTTCTTCCAATACACCCGTACGCTCAATGGTCTTACGGCGGCCACCATTAGCCCGCAACATAATTTTCTGACCAATATGTGCATCGAGATTGCGTTTGATATCCAACAGCGTGTTTTTAGCCATTGTCGACGACCACCTCTTTTCTTGTCCATTATACCGGATTTTACAGTCATTGTCAAATCAAAACTAATTATTATATCAGCATCAAAAAGTTGTTGTCAATGAATTTTTTTGCAAACAAAAAAAGCCCCAAATTGGGACTTTAAATGGCCTACATCAGACTGCCGACGGGTTCACTTTTAGCGTAGATAAATCATTCAGCCCAGGCAGACCTACCCGATAACTCCCCCGTGTCTCGACACCACCCACACCCTGGCTACCACTGATGGTATTGTGCAGAACATCACTCATATTGACCGTATCACGCACAGAGGTGAAGGAGGCCTTGGCTGCCACATAGACCGGGTCAAGTGCATGAATGAGAATTCTGCCTGGAGAACTGGCAAAGTTCGCTCCAGCACGCAGCAGTGCCTCAAAATGGGACTGACAGGCCCCTGCCACAATAGTGAGAGCGTCCAGATGGCGTTCATATTGTCTGGCCACCTGAATGGCCGACACAAAATTTTGCGAGTTCTTGTAGCTACCAAGACTATATAAGTCATAGGGCTGACGTGTCTTTAGCACCCCATCATGACCCGTAATAACTACGATATCCGGACGGACTTTGGGTAATAAACGGTATAAGGTATCTGCCATTGCCGATTCATGAACATATTGTCCCTCTGCGGGAACACGAAGTTGCTCATAGAGATCCATACTTTTTTTCAAATAGTTCGGATCTCCATCCAGATGAAGCACCTTTCCAGGCATCTCAAAATAAGCCGGTTCCTGCTGAGCAGACCAATCCTGTACCAGACCTTCGCGATTCCGCTCAGCCTGTTCCATACGATTCTGCTGCAGGCGGGACAGGGTCTGATGTGCTTTAACATGCGCCTGTCTGGTCTTGGCGCTTTGCGGTTCATAGGGAACCTGTATCAAATCGTCCACCGGGGAATCGGCAAGCAGCCGGAACTCAGTCCCTTTAATGACCGCAGCATCCAATTGGAGGCCTTCCACCCGAAAAGTCACATCGCCGCCGTATGACTTCCGAACGACCAAGTCTCCGATATTCATCAACGTAATCACCTCTACCCCATCGTATGGGCAGAGACCCGGTTTGGTTCATTCAAATTTTACAGCGCTGCACGTACCCCTGCTTCCCACATTACGGTGCTGAGTGTGGCATACTCTTGCAGACTCAACGTCTCTCCACGTCGGGACGGTTGAATACCTGCCTGCTCCAGCAGAATGTCTGCCTGTCCCCGGTTATCCTTTGTGAAGAAACGTGCTTTCAAGTTGTTTGAGATTGTTTTTCTCCGCTGGGCAAAAGAAGCCTGTACCACTTCGAAGTAGTGTGCTTCATCCGGAATCTCCACTGGCGGTTGCTCGCGCACTTTCAGCTTAATGACAGCCGATTCCACATTAGGTTGCGGAATGAAGACCGTGGGCGGCACAATACACACAAGCTCCGGCATACTGTAATACTGAACTGCTATGCTTAGACTGCCGTAATCTTTTGATCCTGGTGCAGCAGCCATCCGTTCAGCCACTTCTTTTTGGATCATGACAACAATACTGTCTACCGGCAGCTTCTCTTCCAACAGTTTCATCATGATTGGAGTCGTTACATAATAAGGCAGGTTAGCCACGACACTGACTTTGTCCACGGATGCAAAATCCGTATTAAACAACTCAGCCAGATCAAGCTTCAACACATCCCCATGATGAACACGTACATTCGAATAAGGCTGCATCACTTCTCCCAGGATTGGGATCAAGCGCTGATCAATCTCTACGGCTGTGACAGGACCGGCTACCCGAGCCAGTCGCTCCGTAAGGGCTCCAATACCCGGCCCGATCTCTAGTGCGCCCTTGGACTCGTCCAGGTCGGCTGCATTAACGATTTTGTTCAGTATATTTTGATCGATCAGAAAGTTCTGACCCAGACTTTTCTTAAATGAGAATCCATGTTTTTGAATAATCTCTTTCGTTCGCTTGGGCGTTGCAATTTCTATCGTATCTTCCATGTCCTTCATATGCTCACAATCCTTCACGTTCAATTTGCGCTAATGCTGTAGAGAACTCTTCCCGTGTAATCTGAAATACACTGAGACGTTTGTGGAACTGCTTACCGTTACAATAACCGATGCCCAGCAGATTGCCCATCTCCATGCGACGTGCAGCAGCCTGCGGATGCACGATAAGTCCTGCCGCGATCAGGTCCTCCCAATCGATCAGACTCGGAGCACCTTCGTATGATGTATGTACGCGCGCCAGAGCATGACGGATCGCCTCTGGTGAGGCATTCTCCACCCCAATGTCCCCTTTGCGCGTTGCATCGGCTTCCGGAATGAAAGCATGCTTGCATCCAGGCACCTTATTCGCAATAATTTTACGAATGCGTTCGCCGGCATGATCCGGATCTGTCAGTACAATGACTCCCCGTCTCTCCTGAGCAAGCGCAATCCGCTTCAGAATGCGTTGGTTGATGGCTGATCCACCTGTTTCTATTGTATCGGCTTCCACGGCCCGACGGATGGCTACCGTATCATCACGGCCTTCCACCACAATGACTTCTTTTATCATGTTCCATTTCTTCCTTTCTAACGCAAAAAGAAGAGGAATATCCTCTTCTCTGCCAAACGGCGGGGGAGACTGAATTCAGACTCCTCCGCCGCATATTCCGCATGAATCATTCATGCAACTATTTTATAGCATTCCCATTTCAAAGTAAAACGATTTTAGTTCGCTTCCGGCTTCACCGGACCGATCACGTAGACCGTCTTGCCTTTCTTGCGTCCAAAATTCAGGGCATGCTTCACACTGTCATAATACACATCAATTTTGTTCCCTTTAATCGCACCGCCTGTGTCTTCCGCACGACGGAATCCCAGACCTTCGATATATACCCACCAGCCAATTGGAATGACTTTGGGATCAACCGCAATGGTGCGCCCTTCCGTTACACGAGTACCGGAAGCTGTTTTAGTTCCAATGCCAGGCTCTTCAGAAGAGTAGGCAGTCATGGATACATTTTTAAGTACTTTGGAGTATTTAAAAGAAGTCCCGGATACGGTAATCACTTTGCTGCCCGAGGCAGATGTTTTCTTCGAGTTCGTTGTTGTAGCCTTTTTGGTTGTTGAAGTTTGAGCCGATACGGTCTGAATCTCAGGTTCTTTCACGACCGGTTTTGCTTTGGTGCCGACAGCGATCACTTTATCTACACGATTATTCGCGACAGATTTGCGGACCATTTTTTTGGAGACCAATTCTCCATCCTGAAATACCTTTTCGATATGCTGCACAAGTTTGCCTTCTTTGCCGTTCACAACGACACGGTTATCCCCTTTGTACAAGCTAGGGTCAGCCGTTTTAATGACTTTGTAAGCGATCGGTTGCTCTACTTCGACTGTACGCTTTGTTACGCGCACTACACGGATCTTCATCTCCGCTTTGATCGCAGTTCCAAGCGCCGGATACACTTTATCATTACTTTCAACTTGAATACCTGATTTTTGAATTGCATCTTCTACCGATGAATCCGTTGTATACAGAGTCTTGGTGTCTCCGTCTGCCGTAATGTTAACTGGAACGGCCCGCTCAATAACAATTCGGTCTCCATCTGTAATTGCCCCGTTCATGGACATGGATACCTTATCGTGAGGGCTGACTGTGATCGACTGCTCCTCCAGCATTTCCTGAAGCATTCCTGTACGAGTCTCTACCACCTGAGCTTTGCCATCAATAACCAGTGAAATTTGTTTCCCGGCCTGACCGTAAACGACTAACAAGATCATGATTGTAAGCGCAATTGAGAAAATCGCGATCAATGCCATTTGACGCATGTTCTCATGCTTCCACCGCAACGCGAAAGACTTACTGGATGATCGTGACTCATGGGTCTCTTCTGGTTGGAATGTGCCCACTTCTCCGTCCTCCTTCATAGCCTCGCCGTCTAAAGTAATGCATGATGTCTTTGACGTGACTATACCAAATTTTCTACAGAACACAGATTGGACCAACATAATCCGGTTCTGCACCATGAATCAATCTTCGCAACATGATGTCATCCTCCTGAATACCTACCGTATGATGACAATATTTCTTTTATTCAAAAACAAAAAAGCCAAAGAAAGAGTGTAAGAGGAACTCTTTCGTGGCTTCCGAATGATTTTGAATATCGGAAATTCATGCACGAGGTTGCCTCTCTTTTTCCGCTTGCGAGGTTAGCTGTCGGGTTCGGGCGAAAGAGAGCCGCCCTATCTTGGGTCACCCGCTCATGGCGGACGCCCTTGAATTCACCCCGAGACCCAAAGAAGAAATCAAATACGGCTTCGCAGATCCCTTCGCTGCTTTTGGGTCAGCGAACGTTGCGCATCGGCCAAATACACCGATGTTTAAGCCCTATTGGTTCCCCCGCTCTCCGTTAACGGAGACTCAGCGAGACTGATTCATGAAAGTAATGTTGTTTCATCGGAAAGTGTCCCTTTGTTCATCCCCCGAACATCTGTCCAATTTTCCGCACAACAATTCACTGAAAAGATGATATCCTGTTTTGATGCATGTTGTAAAGCGTTGATCAAGTACGTTTTTCTGAATATTTGGTTAAAATATTGTAATATTCTTGATTTATTTGGATCAAAGAGCAAATTACCTCCTCTTACCTGCCTTTTTCGCCTCATTTGCTCGTTTTTTTAACGAATTCCAAATCGTTCCATGGCATTTTTGGTTGTTATTGCAGCAATTTCCTCCACCGAAATGCCTTTAATTTCCGCAGCTGCCTCTGCAACCAGACGTACATGCGCTGTCTCATTTCGCTTTCCACGATAAGGGTGAGGTGTCAAATATGGAGCATCTGTTTCAATGAAAAACCGGTCCATAGGAACCTTCTCCAGCACCTCTTTGGGCTGCTTTGCATTTTTGAATGTGATCGGTCCTCCGAAGGAGAGATGGAAGCCCATATCGAGACAACTTTTGGCTGTTTCCCAGCTGCCCGAGAACGAGTGCATCACACCACCAACTTCACCCGCTTTCTCTTCACGCAAAATTCTTATGATATCCTCATGTGCATCCCGATTATGGATGACAATCGGCATGTTTACTTCACGCGCCAAAGCAATTTGTTGTCGTAATACGCGATGCTGTATTTCTTTTGGTGATGTCTCCCAATGATAATCCAATCCAATCTCACCGATCGCAACCACTTTTTCATGTTTGCATAAAGATGCAATCCACTCCAAATCGCCGTCCTGCATTGTGATCGCATCTACGGGATGCCACCCTACAGCTGCATATATAAAGTCATATGTTTCAGCGAGTTTCATTGTGGTTGGAATTGTCTCCCGGTTAAAACCAATGTTGATCATGCGACCAACTCCTGCATCCACAGCACGCTGAATCATGTCCTCGCGGTCCTCGTCGAATTGTGGTGCATCCAGATGTGTATGTGTGTCGAACAGCATCATGTCTGTATCTCCCTTCATGTCGAAATAACGACTATCTTCTTTTTCAAAATCACATTTGTAAAATTCAATAATTCAATGACTCATACATAAAACATTTTGGGTATCTGTGTATTACATCATTACGTTTGTTTCTTCACAACTACAATATATAGAAGATATACGGATATTCTGATCTATATATTGCTATTTGTGCTTATTCTCCCTGCTTGCATTTACAAAATTATGTCGATCTACATATACGCCCCATTAAAGCAGATTACTGTATCATGAAAAATAGCTCTTTTAGAAAGTGTTTTGATATCGAAATTCTTCATCGGATTATACCCACACGATTACAAGAAATAGGGGCGTATATGTGACGGTAATTCGTGAATAATCGCATCCACCTTGTTTTGCGGGTAATACAAATGATGTTTCCCTCGGTGAAGCCCACTGATGGAACGGACAATGTCAGATACTTCTGACAACTCACGTAAATTGTCCTGTCGATCCAGAAGAAGAATCTGCTTATCTGTGGATTCATCCGGACGAAACACATCATACGGATTATCCGAGGGAAAATCAATTTCAAGATCATATTCGGGATCGAGACCAGCCTGTACAAAAGCTTCCCGAATCTCTTCCATCATTGTCAAGTCGACCTGTTCAAGCTCTACATACTTATATAACTTGCGATCCATAAAACGTTCGCATAACTCACTTAGAACAGTATCGTCCTCCTTTCGCCACTGTGTAAATGCCGTCTGAATTAAGGCTTCATCCAACTGCAAATATTCATCCACGGATAATTCTCCTCCAAATAATTGAGGGAGTGGATCAATCATGAAGCGAAATTGAAAACCATGCTGTATGAGTGTTTTTGCTCGCTTGAATATTTGCCGCAATATAATTTCAGAACTACGAGTTACCGGATGGAAGTAAATCTGCCAATACATCTGGTACCGAGACATGAGGTAATCCTCCACAGCATGCATGCCTGACTCCTTGACTACAATCCGCCCATGATAAGGACGCAGCATCCGAAGGATACGATCAAGGTCAATCGTGCCGTAATTTACACCTGTAAAATAGGCATCCCTGAGCAAATAGTCCATTCGGTCTGCATCAAGCGGACTGGTCACCAAGTTCACCACAATCGGCTTTTCATACGTTTTTTGGATGACAGACGCTACTTTCTCAGGAAAATCAGGAGCATACCGTCTTAAGATCGCCCCTACTTCGGTATCACCTGTAATAATGCGACAAGTCCAATCTTCGTGATTCATGTCAAAAGCTTCCTCGATGGAGTGAGAGAATGGCCCATGCCCGAGATCATGAAGTAGAGCTGCACACAGAGCTACAATCTTTTCTTCCTTCGGCCAATCCGAATAGTGACTTCTTTCAAATTGAGAGATGATCTTGCGTGTGATCTCATAAACACCTAGTGAATGTGAGAACCGACTATGCTCTGCTCCGTGAAAGGTAAGGTAAGAAGTACCCAGCTGACGAATCCGGCGTAGACGCTGAAATTCCGGGGTGTTAATTAACTGCCATATAACCGGATCTTGCACGTGGATATAATTATGTACCGGATCTTTGAATACTTTCTCTTCCGTTAAACGTTGTTCCATGTCGACTCACTCCTTTAATTCCTTTTATATTAACGCTTTGAGCTCTGCGATTCACCTAATATTCGACACCATATGACGAACTTTGTCGAATGAAGTAGTTTTGTCGTTTTCCAAATCGACAAAGCTGACATTGAGGTTTAAATGCGAAAAACTGCTGCCAATCCCTTACCACCAGTAACCTTGTGAAAAACACCCTTAATTTTAAGCTAATTTTAAGGTTGACTGATTTGGGAATCGTTGGTATGATGAGTATCATAAAACATAAAATAATGTCGAATAATGACAAAGATAGTTAGCTGAGAGGAGCACTGATTATAATGATGAAATCAACAGGTATTGTAAGAAAAGTGGACGAACTGGGACGGGTAGTTATTCCAATTGAATTGCGCCGTACGCTCGGTATTGGTGAAAAAGATGCTCTGGAAATCTACGTTGACGGCGAGCGCATCATGTTGAAAAAATACGAGCCTGCTTGTATCTTCTGTGGTAATGCAGAGAACGTTACTTACTTCAAAGGTAAAATTGTTTGTAACGAATGTATTTCCGAAATCCCTGCACCTGTGACAAAATAAGAAAAACCAGGTATACTGGACTTATCTAAATTGTTATTTCTAACCTTTTAATATTCCTTAATAGCCTTCCCGGTGTGAACCCCACCGCGGAAGGTATTTTTTTGCCTTGTTATGGGTTCCATTACCCAAAGTGATTCTGTCACACGCGAACTGGGAGACAACGATGAAATTTGTTCGGAATTTTTTTAGCCACTCTGCTCTTTTTAATATTCCACTAAGGTTGGATATAAGCTTCTTTTCAGGTTATGTTCCCCACAACAGAAGATATTTGGTAAGATTACTACTCGATTAATGCATTATACACATCCCGCTTCGCCAGACCGCGATCGGTAGCCGTTTTTTTCATTGCATCTTTGCGGTTGTGTCCTTCACCCTCATAATGGCTGACATGATCCGCGAGTGACATGAGCTGCCACCATGCTTCGCGCTCAGCCTTACGCTCCTCTTCCTTAATGCCTTCTACCAGCAAACAGTACTCGCCAAGAGGCGGATGTTCTTCAAGCCAGTCTATGCATTCCCTCACAGTGCCCCTTGCGAATTCCTCATGACGCTTGGTTAGTTCACGTGCCAGGACAATCGAGCGATCACCCAGAATTTCTTCAAGGTGGACTAATGTTTTCCGGATACGGTGAGGCGATTCATAAAATAACAAAGTCCCGTTGGATTCGTCAAACGCCTCCAGCACTTTCCGCATGTCCTTTTTCTCCCGCGGCAAAAAACCGCCGAATGTAAAACGCTCCGTCGGTAATCCGGACACGATCAGAGCAGACAATGCAGCGTTGGGCCCCGGGATGGGAATGACCGTTATTCCGGCTTCCAGTGCAAGCTGCACAAGGTCAGAACCAGGGTCCGAAATGGCTGGCAAACCAGCATCGCTGACGAGTGCCAAATTTTTTCCTTCTATTATATAGCGTATCAGTTCAGGTCCACTCGCCCCCTTATTATGCTCATGATAACTAAACAGCATCGAAGGTGTAATTTCAAAATGGGTAAGCAGCTTTCGGGTCTGGCGTGTATCTTCTGCTGCAATGATGTCACAACTCTGCAATGTCTTGATGGCACGGAAGGTCATATCCTCCAGATTACCAATGGGTGTTCCAACCAGATAGAGCTTGCCTGATCCTTCAGGCTGCTCCGCATAGCTTTTTTGAATATGCAAAGTCATCTAAAGCCCTCCTTTCGTAGTACGCTCAGGTTGCTGACCATAGTAAATATCCATAATCTCTTCGCAGTATTTCCCCTCTTCATTGTAGACAATGAGTGGAGGAAGCATCCTTACTTCGGGTTTACCATCTTTCATTCCTTCAATTAACACCATGTTGGCTTCCAAATGAGCACGGGGATGTACCATCCGAATCCGTTTTGGTTCCAGCTTATACTCACGCATGAGCGAGATAATCTCTGCAAGGCGCTGCGGACGATGAACCATCGATACTTTGCCGCCATTACGTACAAGTCGACTGCAAGCTTGTATCACTTCTTCCAGGGTACATCCGATCTCATGACGTGCCATTGCCTGATGTGTGTTCATCTTGAGATCACTGCCATTCAGAGGCATGTATGGAGGATTAACCGTTATTGCATCGTATACAGCATGTCCTGTTTCTTTCACGAGTTCTCGCAAATCACCTTCACGAATCATAATCGACTCATCCAATGCATTTAATTGCACACTGCGACGCGCCATATCAGCCAAACGTGGCTGAATCTCGATCCCTTCCAGACTAGCCTGCGTACGTGTTGTAAGCAAAATGGGAACCACCCCGTTACCCGTACACAAATCAAGTACACGACCCCGTTTAGGTACCGAAGCAAACCGGGCTAATAATACGGCATCCATCGAAAAACTAAACACTTCATCACTTTGAATGATTCTCAGATCATGAGAGAGCAGATCATCAATCCGCTCTGACTCATGTAACACAACTTCATTTGCTTTCATATGTTACGCTCATCCTCCGGTACTCTATATCTCATGTTCGTTTAGTTTAGGTTTATAACCTTGAAAAAAAACCGTAGGGGATCCCTACGGTCACTTCATTTATTCAAAAAAGACAGGCAGAACAGACAATCGCCTTCCGTCCGCAAATGTCCATAATAGACGTTGCAGATATGGAAGCCTTCGTGATACAACCGGGCTAGATTATCATACCCTTCACCCACAACATCCTCGCCTGTAGCCGGACCTGCTGGTCTTGCTACAGGAGCGAGTGCTGAGGAGATCGGCAGATCTGCCGGAGCCTCACGTTTGAGCAGTTTGCGTAACTGCTCATTCTCGATGGTAAGCCGCTGATTATCCTCAAGCAGCTCCTTCACAATCATTTTTAACTCTCCTAAATCACCGTGCAACTGACCCAGTTGGGTTTCCATTTCATGAATGTGCGTAAACAGATTTTTCTTTTCCAAGTTTCCACCCCGAAGCAACCTTTATGGTTTACTTGATAACGACGTCATCCAGCGGAAGTTCTTTGACTTTACTGATGTCGAACAGTTGAACATGGACTGTGCGGCTACCGGCATTAATTCCGACAACTTTTCCTTCACCCAATGAGGTGACGACCAATTTGCCTACAGCTGGCAGTTCTTCTCTCACACTTTCATAGTTATCATGCTCAAATTTCAGACAGCACATGAGTCTTCCGCACAACCCTGAAATTTTCGTCGGATTCAGTGACAGGCTCTGATCTTTAGCCATCTTGATTGATACCGGCTCAAAGTCTCCCAGCCAGGAAGAACAACACAACACACGGCCGCAAGGTCCGATTCCGCCAAGCATCTTCGCTTCATCACGTACACCAATCTGTCTCAGCTCGATTCGTGTCCGGAATATGCTTGCCAGATCCTTGACCAGCTCCCGGAAATCAACTCTTCCTTCAGCTGTAAAATAAAATATAATTTTATTGCGATCAAACGTAAATTCCACATCGACCAGCTTCATTTTGAGGCCATGGTCTTTGATTTTATTTAAACAAGTACCGAATGCTTCTTTGGCTGCACGTTTGTTCTCATCAACCACACGGGCATCTGTCTCGCCCGCAACGCGGATGACTTTCTTCAGCGGCAACACCACATCGGACTCGCCCACTTCCTTCTTACCTACGACAACCTTACCGTACTCAACCCCCCGCGCTGTCTCCACGATAACGCAGTTTTCTTTCTCAATGGGAAGGTCCAGGGGATCGAAGTAATAAATTTTGCCCGCTTTTTTGAAACGGACACCCACTACACTGTACAAAAAATTAACCCCCTTGTAAGCCAACCCCACTTCGTCTGAAGCCCCGTCTTCTTAGGGAACCGGCCGAAGTTATAACCGTTTGCATATGATTGGAGCTAACTTTGCCCTCTCCCAGTCTTATGCCAAACCGATCAAAAATTGCTCCAGACAAAGCTGGCCATTGACGTTGAAACGCAATTTTTTTCTGCATGCTGCGGCCATATCCATATAGGAGACCCACTGCTCTGTGCTGCGGGTATGTGCCAACTGAGATAACATGTCTAACTGATCTATAAAAACGATATGTTCATGCCTATCGTACTGAACATACAGCATGTCCCTAAACCATAGATGGAACAAACTGAGTAACATGTCCAGGTGTTCAGAGAGTCCGGTTTTAAAAAGCTTCTGCTGTGCAGAGATCAATGATGTACTTCCTCTACCCAGGGACTCCTTCCCTAATTGTAACATTACGTTTCTAATTTCTGCAAACCAATTCTGCTGGAGAATTTCTCTACATGCTTCCAATCCTGACGCTAAATGGACGGCAGAGCGAGCCAGATTGGCAGGGTTCCCTTCCTCGATCAGGGATTGCAGCATCTCTTCCGGATTAAGTGCGCTGAACGGCACCAATTGGGAGCGTGAGCGGATTGTTGGCAACATGGCCTGTCCATTATCTGTAATCAGGATGCCGACTGCTGGTACCTGCGGTTCCTCCAGAAATTTGAGCAAACTGTTTGCTGCCTGCACCGTCATTTTCTCGGCTTGTTCTATAATATATACTTTGGGATGTCCTGCCTCAGATCGGTATGAAAAAATACGCTGCAGATCCCGGATTTGATCTATTTTAATGTTGTTTCCATCTGGCGCAAGCATGGTTAGATCCGGATGGTTACCATGATCTACCTTACGGCATTCAAGACACTGCCCACAAGCGTCATCTTCAAGCTCTGTACAGAATATTGCCTTGGCAAAGGTAATTGCCGTCTTCCGTTGCCCACTACCAGCTGGACCGCTAAACAAATACGCATGGCTTATTGCCTGACGTCTCAAACTGCTTTGTAACATTTGCTTGGCCGCTTGTTGACCCATAATCTGTTGAAAGGACATACTTCCTCCTCAGAAGCTTAAATTAATAAGCATCCCCCGAATTTCCCCTACTTGTTGTAATAGAGAGATTTTTCCTTCTTCTGTATCCAGCAGTTCATCAGCCATGGATAACAGAGCGGAGTCAATTTCATCAATCAGCTTATACCTCTTGCCTCTGCCACGGCGATCCCAACCCCTTGTCTCTTTCATGGATACACCGCGACGAACGGTCTCCTCCAGGAACCTTTTAACAAGTTGCTTATACGCCTTCAGTTCACGAATCGTCATGGAACGTGCCAAGCGATCTCCCTGAAGCTGGATTTCACTAAACCGGCGATTCAGTTCAGCTTGTGAGGCCCGTTCCCCCTGGTGATTCATCATATCAGAGAAATTTTTGGATTGAACCGGTTTGGAACCTGAATCAGTAGAACTGATCCCGCTCTGAATCGGTCTGAATCCAGGATTGATTTTCATGGGTACGCCCGCTTTCTATCAAAGTTAGCTAATCGCCCATCAGCACAGTGCGCGTTGCGCCTGTGCGTGAGAATGAGGCTTTTATATATGCTGATCACACTCTATATATAATGGTAGATACACATCACCATCAAGGACTTGTTCTTTGTAGTCAACCTCTTTCCGAAATGAACCATTCCCCCAGCTGGGAAATGCTCATCCGGAAAGAGTATGCTGATTCTTCTCATCAAGAAAGGCGTTCCGTAAGTGGCACGCACGAACTCTGTTAACTCTTCTTGCATCCATCGTTTCCAACATGCTATCGATCATGAAGGACCCTCATGAGATCCATGCAATAGGTTTAATTAGAAATGTTCGAAGCGATCTACCGGGAGAACAAATACAGTAGCTCCGCCTACTTGAACTTCAACAGGTAGCGGCAGGTAAGAGTCGGTTGTTCCACTCATCGGTGTGACCGGAGTCACGAGCTGTTCACGAACCTTACAGCTGCTGCGAATGACGTTCATTACGGATTCGACTTGACCATCATCGACACCGATCATAAACGTCGTGTTGCCTGCCTTCAAAAATCCGCCCGTACTGGCAAGCTTCGTTGCCCGAAAGTTTGCTTTGACCAATGCGCTGGATAATCGGTTGCTGTCTTTATCCTGTATAATCGCAACAATCAGTTTCATCCTGCATAACCTCCTTTAGAATAAGCACCTTTATCAAATGCCCTGTCTATATATTAGACAATTAATCGTCAAAATCCTTCAAAATCCCTGTCTCCAGCGACAAAATCATTGCTGCCAAGACATCCTCCTGCTTCATGGAAGCATCGATAACTCTGAATCGTTCCGGGAACTGCTCTTTTAATAGGAAGTAACCCTCTCGCACTTTACGGTGAAACTCCAGATTTTCCAGATCCAGACGGTTCACTTCTCGGCCATCATGAGCATCGATCCGGGCAAGCCCCATTTCAGGCTCAATGTCCAGATATAAGGTCACATCCGGCATGAGATCACCGATCGCAAAACGATTAATGGCCCATACATTCTCTATCCCGAGTCCACGGGCGTAGCCTTGATAGACCAGACTGCTATCGACAAATCGGTCACAGATGACTGCTTTTCCAGCTCTCAGCGCAGGCTCTACTTTCTCCGCCAGATGCTGGCTGCGTGCAGCTGCATACAATAGCGCTTCGGTTCGAGCATCCATTGCCGTATGAAGAGGGTCCAGAATAATCGAACGTATTTTCTCCGCAATCTCAATTCCACCAGGCTCTCGGGTAACTACGTAAGGTATACCCCGTTCTTCAAAATAAGAACCTATTCTACCGATCATCGTTGTTTTACCGGAACCCTCTCCCCCTTCCAGCGTAATGAATTTACCTCTGCCCTGCATATGCTTCCCTGCTTTCTATGTCGATAATTGCATCTATTGCTGCTGTAATTGAATATGCTTAGACCCTCTTGCTACAAGATATGATATCCCCCGCCCAGAGGTGTATAGCTACAGCTATATCGGTACGTATTAATAACACCAAGATCATACAAGCTTGTTTCTTTCTATAATACTATAGGTCAGCGGTTACTCCAACATGAACAACAAAGTAAAGCGTTCAACCGTAGATAATCCATACCCATAATGGAAGCATAATTGATCCGGCAATGGCACTGACAATCATGGAAACTGAACTGAGGGCTACCGCATTCTCTCCATATTCAAAAGACCTTGCCATGCCGAGGGCATGAGATGCTGAACCCAGTCCAATTCCATAGGCATGTTTACTGCGGACTTTGGCCCATTTCAAGAGCATCGGCCCCAATAATATCCCTGAGAATCCTGCAATCATCACAAAAAGCGATGTGAATGAGGCATTCCCTCCAACCTGATTAGCGAGTTGAATAGCCACAGGAGTGGTCACGGATTTTGGCAATAAAGCGATGACCATTTCCTGAGGATAGCCAAGCAGAATGGCGATTAAAGCCCCTGTAGACACACCTGTAATACTGCCTCCGATCGTTCCGCCCACAATTGGAATGATATTTTGCTTCAGCACATGCAGGTGTCTGGACAAGGGAAAAGCGAGAGATACAACTGCTGGGCCCAAGAGCTCCTGTATCCATTTGCCACCCAGCATGTACGTATCCAGCTTTATACCGGAAATCACCAAGATAAGGATCAGTATGGCAGTCGTTGTAAGTACAGGCATAAGTATTGGCCATCTCAGCCTTTTATATAGACGAGTGGCTGGAATATATACAGCGATAGTTAACGCGATCATTCCAATTCCGAGGATGAATGCTGACAAGTGATCGCCTCCTTTTTGCCTGAATGAGACGATCTCCATGTCATAAGCCACTCACTTAATTTGGCAGATATCAGACATGTGATTAATGTACTAACGATCAAACCCAGTACTAATAACAAGGTGTTGGCTCTAAAAAAATCAAAATGATTAATAATGCCCACAGTTGGCGGGATGAACAATAATTGCAGATGAGATTGAAGCCACGTCGACCCTTCTTCTCCCCAGCTCATTTTGATCCATCCCAGTTGAATAGTGACAAACAATACCAGCATGCCCACAATACTACCTGTTAACGGCAGATGTAATACAGCTTGAATCAAGTTTCCAATCCAATAAAAACCGTACATCAACAAAACTTGCAGGACTATTCCTGTATATTTTTTTAGCGGAATACCCAAAGTGTTCCCTTCTTTCTTATGTCTATCTGTATAAGTTGAACTAGAGTGGATCTTCATACCTGCCGAAAGCAGGAACGTAACTGAACGTGTCTGGAGCAGAGCACGGGGCGGAGCGCTAACGACCCTGTGACGTCTTATTCAGCGATTTGAAGCGTCCGCAGCAATCTAAGGAATCTGAAACACGCTATATTGGAATAACCAGCCGTTTACAGCGTGTTTGTTGGGTGAATTTGGTTAATAACATGTCTCAGGTTCCTTACAAAATAAAAGGAGGACTCGAAGGCCCAAATAAGACGTCCTCGGTTCCTTAGAAAATCGTCTGGACAATTCGCCAGGTCAGCAATCCTTGACTTCAAGATGTTGAACCTGACATTCTTCAGCGTATTGCATGCCTGAGTTTTGAAGACACACCCTAGCAATTAAAATAATGACCAAGAGACCCTCACATATGTAGGGTCCGATATCGCTATCCGTATTGGTCATATTGCCTACCTATTGGTGAATGCAATTCAGATCTTCATGTATTCCCTTCATTCCTTCATAACCTTCAATACCTGTAGAGATGCATCAGATACCCCATGAAACTTTGCACCCTCATCCCGAAGGAGGTGTATACGAGCCACCATCGATGTACTAATACGTTCACCAGAATATACAAGCGGTATCCCTGGAGGGTATGGAATAACCATCTCGGCTGATCTACAACCCGCGCTTTCTTCTATCGGAACATTGATCGTATCCATCTCTACAATCGGTTGCAGTGTAAAGGAAATCGGTTCCGAGTGGCAAGTATTTTCTTGTAAATTGTTCCACGTGGAAATATAATGGGCCGAACCTTTCGCAATCTGTTGCGATGGCTCTGCATTGGATTGGACCTGCTCATGCCCATCGGCAGAGCTGATATGGTGTAAAGCCTGCAACAGGTGCTGAGCATCTTGCACCGTTGAGCCTAGGCTGAAGAGCAAGACGACGTACCGTTCGTCGCTCATCTCGGGCACACAGCCGCATGCTTCCAGCTGCTGCTGTAGCCCATAACCGCTCAGCACCCCTGTGCCGTCATAGATGACGGCCTTGAATGGGTCCTGAGCGGTATACCCCGCGGCAGATGGCATCGCCGCCGCGGTCAGGCCCTCCCGTGTCTGCTGCGCAGCGGACACGGACAAGCCAGCCGGCTTCGCTGTTCCGGCTGGCGTTTCTGGCTGCAGCGGCTGTGCAGGCTGCAGCAACTGGAAGCGCGGCAGCTCCGCGAGGCCGCGCTTAAAGGCTTTCACGGCGGCGAGCCCCGCCGTGAAAGTGTCCGCGCCCTGCACGTGCAGTAGCCGGCGCGCAAGATCAAGCGAAGCCATCACAGGGTAGGATGGGCTTGAGCTTTGCACCATGGCCAGGCGCTGCCTTAACAGGGACCGGTTTAACCGCGGTCCCTGAATGTGCAGCATGGCACCCATGGTGAAAGCCGTCAGCATCTTATGCGTTGACTGCACAACACCGTCTGCTCCGCAAGACAGTGCAGAGACAGGCAGCTCCGGATGCTGCCCATAATGCGCGCCATGCGCTTCATCCACGAGCAGTGGCATGCCAGCAGCGTGGCATACTTCGGCTATGGGCGTCAGATCTGCGCCCATGCCGTAATAATTGGGCAACGTGACTAATACGCCCTTTGCCTCAGGGTAGGACTGGACAGCAGCCTGAACCGTCTCTACCGACGGCATGACCGCAAGTCCAGACGCAGGATCGACCCACGGCTCCAGAAATACAGCTCTTGCGCCCGCCAGCATCAAACCGTGAATAACAGATTTGTGCACATTCCGTTGCACCAGCACAATACTGTTTGGCTCATCACACACAGTTAGCAATAGAGACAAATTACCAGCCGTACTTCCACCCACAAGGAAGAAACTCTCCTCTGCTCCAAAACAATCTGCCGCAAGCTCCTGCGCTTCCTGGATCACACCTTCTGGATGATGCAAATCGTCGGTGCCCGTAATCTCCGTGACATCCATCTCCATCATCTCCAGAAATGAACGCACTGGTGTCAGTTCTATTTCCGAATGAGCCCCTTCATCGCTGAGTCGTTCCCCACTCCCCATGTCAGCCCCATGTTTCTCCACTGAACTGAATTGCTCTATCCTTCCGTTAACGTTCCCTCCTGCATCGCTCTGAATCTCTCCGTTGTGCTGGTGTTCCTCATTAACGATATCCTTAACTGGAGGTTGCCCTGCTTCTGCTTGTTCTACCAAATGTCGATAAGCTTGACCATTCTTATGCCCAGGCACATGAAAAGAACGCTGCTTTGAATCACGATACGCAAGCAACGCTTCATATAAAGGGGCTCTACTTGATTTATTTTTATGATCCATGAAATAACCATCCTGTACATATATAATGTGCGCCCTACGCGCTTCAAAATGCTTCCTAATCCAAGGGGACGCACTTCTTCCCCATCTCCACACGCTCTACTGCAAATGATCTATACCATTATATCAGCATACGCCTTCCCAAGATGGCAAACAAGACATTCTCTTCTCTTAAAAACAGAAAAAGGCCCATTGGGCCTCTATACACATCAGCATCGTTACAATGTGATGTTTCGCTTCTACTTCTATTAGCAACATTTATTATGCGTTTTTTTGTACCCAAATTTGCTTCATTTGATGAATAAAATAATTGTACTTGGCATCCTGCGCGTCGGTATGAACCATTTCTGCTTCACAAGTGTCACATATGAATTCAGATACAATAAAAATGCCTTCTCTTTTTCTTTGCTCGCAGATAATACATGTGTGTTCGGCATGTTCTTCCATGAACCATCCCACCTTGTTTTACGTTTACTATCAGTATTGCACAGTTTCTATTATTTTAAACATTTTCATAGTGCTTTCTTTCTATAAAATATATATATTCGCCCACCCCCTCGTGGGTGTCTGTACCGAAAAATACATTCATTCTCCCTACAAGAACATTCACCTGCTTATGTATGTACAGTACTCCTACAATCCATCGCATTTACCTCTACATCACGTATCTCTTGGTCTGACTCAAACTTATATTCAATTTCCTTAAAAAAACTTGGAATCCCAGCCGATATATAATACATGATAACGATATCAAAGCCTGACAGCCCGTGTATTCGGGAGTATACTGAGATAAGCTCCGTCGAATCTCAATATCTTGTACAATCGTTATGGCGTCAGATACAAGGTTCATATACATACATGCATGATTCATTCCCTTTTACTCGTGTAAGAAAAACGAATACCTACCCCACACAAACGTGAATCCGAAGGAGGATATATAATCGTATGATCGCCGAACCGGAGAATAAAGCAACATTTTATCAATACCGGCTTCTGAAAAAAAAGGCTATCGCCCGCAGTGTCATTTATAGCTATCTGTGTCTGCCGGTCATCATGCTCTTATTCAATCTACTCGCATTCTCCTGGACTGGCCTCTTCTTTTTTGTACTGGCAGGTCCAGTCACCATCTGGATTCATTATGTCATTGCCAGAACCATATTACTTCTGGTCCGTACATCTTACGCCAAACGCTGGCGCTGGAATCTGCGTATGCCCTGGTTAGGTTATATCCCTGATCAGCATTTTAGCTTCCGTATGTTTGTCCGGGTACACCTTAACATGAGTTGGATTGGACTATGTATCATTACAGTATGTTTGATATGGTCGCCATTGTCCTTCACCCTCTCGCTGATCTTCTGGCATTTGTGGTTGCTGGGCCCTCGCTTATATGTTGTAATGGTTCTCTCCCGCGAGCGCAAAGACGGACTTATCAAATTGAATGAACAAGATGTCTCATACTATCTGCAATAACACTCCCTCATTTATGCAGTACTCAATGTAATTCACTTACTTGTAATACATAACCGCTGACCCTTCAAATAATCTGATACAAAAACATGATCGTTGTATCGTTCAGTTGACTCAGCCTCACATGCTCAAATAAAGGTTATCCACTGTGGATAACCTTTATTTATTGTTCCTTTCTCATCCATTATCCACAGTATGGGTATAGTAAAATGAGTTATCCCCATTCGAGTCTCCGTTCTTCTCCTCTTTTCCTCCCGCTGCTCCATTCCTTCTGAACCTGTATGACCTCTGATCCACCATACGTGATAGCTTCTCCCATCATTACTAAAGCCTACTTCGCTAAATAACAAAAAGCCCCCGTTCAAGTACACGGGAACTTTACTATATTTTAAGGAACATCACAACGTTAATTAATCATATACAACCTTACCCGCAACAGCTCAATCGTCTTCAGCCAATGATTTAACTGTCGTTTGAGTAGCATCATTTCTAGGAACCATTAGTGTAAAGGAACCATCATGTACTGCTAAATGCACAGTATGTCCTTCCTTTGCAAATACACGCAAGGTACTGGATTCATTGGATGTACCCTTGGCTTGCCTCTCTGTCCAACCCCAGCTTTTAATCTCGTCTAGATATACCTCAGGCAAGCTAGTACTCTCACTAATACCAGACAGCGTATATCGAACATAATCCATGTCCGAATTATTTTCAGACTGGTCAGATTTATTCGCTACTTTAGGCACCGGAAAACTCTTCTCGTTCACCGCACCTTCATATGAAGTCCATACAGATCCTGATGCTTCACCGCATCCTGCTAGAACAACGGTCAAACAAAGCAACAGAAATGATTGTAGTCCAAGTCTCCGCCAACTTAACACACACACCCTCCTTTTCACAGCTGCACATTCCAGCTCTGTGGTCAGGTACTTTTAGCATATTTAACATAGTCCTATTATACTGGTTTTGCCGCTGTTATCCGTAACAAAAATGTTACCTTCCAGTATCGATCATGTCAGAGCTTCCACTTATCATACTTAATCCTTATAAACAAATAAAAACCACCACCGAATAACATCGGCAGTGGTTCTTCGCTTGGCGGCGTCCTACTCTCCCAGGACCCTGCGGTCCAAGTACCATCGGCGCTAGAGGGCTTAACGGTCGTGTTCGGGATGGGTACGTGTGGAACCCCTCCGCCATCGCCACCAAACGCATAGCTTAATTAACATTTCAGAGTTGTTGTTCTCTGAAAACTAGATTCGAAACGAAACATGCGAATTATCACTTGCTATTGGATAAGCCCTCGACCGATTAGTACTGGTCAGCTCCATGCATTGCTGCACTTCCACCCCCAGCCTATCTACCTCGTCGTCTTCAAGGGGTCTTACATACTGGGAAATCTCATCTTGAGGGGGGCTTCACGCTTAGATGCTTTCAGCGTTTATCCCGTCCGTACATAGCTACCCAGCGGTGCTCCTGGCGGAACAACTGGTACACCAGCGGTACGTCCATCCCGGTCCTCTCGTACTAAGGACAGCTCCTCTCAAATTTCCTACGCCCACGACAGATAGGGACCGAACTGTCTCACGACGTTCTGAACCCAGCTCGCGTACCGCTTTAATGGGCGAACAGCCCAACCCTTGGGACCTACTTCAGCCCCAGGATGCGATGAGCCGACATCGAGGTGCCAAACCTCCCCGTCGATGTGGACTCTTGGGGGAGATAAGCCTGTTATCCCCAGGGTAGCTTTTATCCGTTGAGCGATGGCCCTTCCATGCGGTACCACCGGATCACTAAGCCCGACTTTCGTCCCTGCTCGACTTGTAGGTCTCGCAGTCAAGCTCCCTTATGCCTTTGCACTCTTCGAATGATTTCCAACCATTCTGAGGGAACCTTTGGGCGCCTCCGTTACTCTTTAGGAGGCGACCGCCCCAGTCAAACTGCCCACCTGACACTGTCCCCGCACCGGATTACGGTACCAGGTTAGAACCTAGATACGATCAGGGTGGTATCCCAACGTTGCCTCCACACAAGCTGGCGCTCATGCTTCAAAGGCTCCCACCTATCCTGTACAGATCGTACCCAAATTCAATATCAAGCTGCAGTAAAGCTCCATGGGGTCTTTCCGTCTTGTCGCGGGTAACCTGCATCTTCACAGGTATTAAAATTTCACCGGATCTCTCGTTGAGACAGCGCCCAAGTCGTTACGCCATTCGTGCGGGTCAGAATTTACCTGACAAGGAATTTCGCTACCTTAGGACCGTTATAGTTACGGCCGCCGTTTACTGGGGCTTCGGTTCACAGCTTCGGGATTACTCCCTAACCACTCCCCTTAACCTTCCAGCACCGGGCAGGCGTCAGCCCGTATACTTCGCCTTACGGCTTCGCACAGACCTGTGTTTTTGCTAAACAGTCGCTTGGGCCTTTTCACTGCGGCCCCCTCGTGCTATTCACACTACCGGGGCACCCCTTCTCCCGAAGTTACGGGGTCATTTTGCCGAGTTCCTTAACGAGAGTTCTTCCGCGCGCCTTAGAATACTCTTCTCGCCTACCTGTGTCGGTTTGCGGTACGGGCACCTTCACCTGGCTAGAGGCTTTTCTTGGCAGTGTGAGATCATGACCTTCGCTACTATAATTTTCGCTCCCCATCACAGCTCAGCCTTACAATGTGCGGATTTGCCTACACATCAGCCTTACTGCTTAGACGGACATCCATCAGTCCGCGTCACTACCCTACTGCGTCCCCCCATTGCTCATAACGGCTTACGGTGGTACAGGAATTTCGACCTGTTGTCCTTCGACTACGCCTTTCGGCCTCGCCTTAGGTCCCGACTTACCCTGAGCGGACGAGCCTTCCTCAGGAACCCTTAGGCTTTCGGCGGATCAGATTCTCACTGATCTTTTCGTTACTCATACCGGCATTCTCACTTGTATAATGTCCAGCGCTCCTTACGGTACACCTTCAACCCTTATACAACGCTCCCCTACCCCTGATGCAAAGCATCAAGCCATAGCTTCGGTGGTGTGTTTAGCCCCGTTACATTTTCGGCGCAGAGTCACTCGACCAGTGAGCTATTACGCACTCTTTCAATGGTGGCTGCTTCTAAGCCAACATCCTGGTTGTCTGTGCAACTCCACATCCTTTCCCACTTAACACACACTTGGGGACCTTAGCTGATGGTCTGGGCTGTTTCCCTTTTGACAATGGATCTTAGCACTCACTGTCTGACTCCCGGAAGTAAGTCTATGGCATTCGGAGTTTGACTGAGCTTGGTAACCCTTGCGGGCCCCGCACCCAATCAGTGCTCTACCTCCACGACTCTGTTTTCCGAGGCTAGCCCTAAAGCTATTTCGGGGAGAACCAGCTATCTCCGAGTTCGATTGGAATTTCTCCGCTACCCCCACCTCATCCCCGCATTTTTCAACATGCGTGGGTTCGGGCCTCCAGTGCGTGTTACCGCACCTTCACCCTGGACAGGGGTAGATCACCCGGTTTCGGGTCTACGTCCACGTACTATGTCGCCCTATTCAGACTCGCTTTCGCTGCGGCTCCGGCTCTTCACCTTAACCTTGCACGGGAACGTAACTCGCCGGTTCATTCTACAAAAGGCACGCCATCACCCCTAAAACGGGCTCTGACTTTTTGTAAGCACACGGTTTCAGGTTCTATTTCACTCCCCTTCCGGGGTGCTTTTCACCTTTCCCTCACGGTACTGCTTCACTATCGGTCGCTAGGAAGTATTTAGCCTTGGCAGATGGTCCTGCCGGATTCATACGGGGTTTCACGTGCCCCGCACTACTCGGGATCCGTCTCGGAGGGAACAGACTTTCAACTACAGGGCTTTTACCTTCTTTGGCGGGCCTTTCCAGACCTCTTCGCTTAACCGGTTCCTTTGTAACTCCATGTGAGACGTCCCACAACCCCAAAGAGCAAGCTCCTTGGTTTGGGCTTCTCCGCGTTCGCTCGCCGCTACTGACGGAATCACTATTGTTTTCTCTTCCTCAGGGTACTTAGATGTTTCAGTTCCCCTGGTATGCCTCTGCACAACCTATGTATTCAGTTGTGAGTAACTGGAAATTACCCCAGCTGGGTTTCCCCATTCGGACACCCCCGGATCAAAGCTTGCTTACAGCTCCCCGAGGCAGTTTCGTTGTTCGCCACGTCCTTCATCGGCTCCTAGCGCCTAGGCATCCTCCGTGTGCTCTTAGTAGCTTAACCAGTTTGCTCCGGTTTTGACTGCTCGTTTCCCTTGTTTTGCTTGCGCAAAGCCAAAAGTCACTCCCATCCAATACCATCGCAAAAGCAATTAAGTACCAATTTATTAAACTTGTTTAACACAAGTTCAGCTAAAAAGGAATGTTCTAATTCGCGTTTGTTTCGTTTCGATATCTAGTTTTCAAAGAACAAGCTCCATGCAAAAGCAAGCTGTTTGAGAGTTTGAGCTCTCAAAACCGAACAACGAGTGAGTTAAAAGCTTTACGAAGTAAAGCTCGCTTCGGAAGCATGCTTCCTGAAGACTTATATTTGAATGTTTCCGTTGCAGGAAACGATTCTCCATAGAAAGGAGGTGATCCAGCCGCACCTTCCGATACGGCTACCTTGTTACGACTTCACCCCAATCATCTATCCCACCTTCGGCGGCTGGCTCCTTGCGGTTACCCCACCGACTTCGGGTGTTATAAACTCTCGTGGTGTGACGGGCGGTGTGTACAAGACCCGGGAACGTATTCACCGCGGCATGCTGATCCGCGATTACTAGCAATTCCGACTTCATGCAGGCGAGTTGCAGCCTGCAATCCGAACTGAGACCGGCTTTGTTGGGATTGGCTCCATCTCGCGATTTCGCAGCCCGTTGTACCGGCCATTGTAGTACGTGTGTAGCCCAGGTCATAAGGGGCATGATGATTTGACGTCATCCCCACCTTCCTCCGGTTTGTCACCGGCAGTCTATCTAGAGTGCCCACCCGAAGTGCTGGCAACTAAATATAAGGGTTGCGCTCGTTGCGGGACTTAACCCAACATCTCACGACACGAGCTGACGACAACCATGCACCACCTGTCTCCTCTGTCCCGAAGGAAAGGTACATCTCTGTACCGGTCAGAGGGATGTCAAGACCTGGTAAGGTTCTTCGCGTTGCTTCGAATTAAACCACATACTCCACTGCTTGTGCGGGTCCCCGTCAATTCCTTTGAGTTTCAGTCTTGCGACCGTACTCCCCAGGCGGAGTGCTTAATGTGTTAACTTCGGCACCAAGGGTATCGAAACCCCTAACACCTAGCACTCATCGTTTACGGCGTGGACTACCAGGGTATCTAATCCTGTTTGCTCCCCACGCTTTCGCGCCTCAGCGTCAGTTACAGCCCAGAGAGTCGCCTTCGCCACTGGTGTTCCTCCACATATCTACGCATTTCACCGCTACACGTGGAATTCCACTCTCCTCTTCTGCACTCAAGTCACCCAGTTTCCAGTGCGATCCGGGGTTGAGCCCCGGGATTAAACACCAGACTTAAATGACCGCCTGCGCGCGCTTTACGCCCAATAATTCCGGACAACGCTTGCCCCCTACGTATTACCGCGGCTGCTGGCACGTAGTTAGCCGGGGCTTTCTTCTCAGGTACCGTCACCTTGAGAGCAGTTACTCTCCCAAGCGTTCTTCCCTGGCAACAGAGCTTTACGATCCGAAAACCTTCATCACTCACGCGGCATTGCTCCGTCAGGCTTTCGCCCATTGCGGAAGATTCCCTACTGCTGCCTCCCGTAGGAGTCTGGGCCGTGTCTCAGTCCCAGTGTGGCCGATCACCCTCTCAGGTCGGCTACGCATCGTCGCCTTGGTGAGCCGTTACCTCACCAACTAGCTAATGCGCCGCAGGCCCATCCCCAAGTGACAGATTGCTCCGTCTTTCCAGTTTCCTTCAGGCGAAGAAAACAATTATTCGGTATTAGCTACCGTTTCCGGTAGTTGTCCCAAACTTGAGGGCAGGTTGCCTACGTGTTACTCACCCGTCCGCCGCTAACCATCAGAGAAGCAAGCTTCTCTTCAAGTCCGCTCGACTTGCATGTATTAGGCATGCCGCCAGCGTTCGTCCTGAGCCAGGATCAAACTCTCCAATAAAGTATTGAAAAGAGCGATAAGCTCATTTTGAATCTGACGAGATTAAAAATCTCATTTGTGCTCCAGTCGATCCAAGCCAAGGCTTGTTTCAAACTTTCGCGTTCATTCTGCAAGCAGAATGTTTACTCACTCGTTGTTCAGTTTTCAAAGATCAAACTTGTTTCGTTACCGAATGTCGTTCTCTTCAGCAACTCTTATATAATATCATGTCCGCACCAACTTTGCAAGCTCTTTTTTTAAGTTTCTTTCGAAGCTCATTTCAACCGCTTGCCGCACCGTGTAAACCGTGTTTTCTTGGCCGGAATTAGAATATATCATGTACAGATTTCAATTGCAAGTCTTTTTTTAAGTAATTATATATCTTTCTATAATCTTTCTGTTTTTTTCTACATTTCCACATTTATCTCACGTAAAAGGCCTCTCTATAAAAGAAAGACCCTCTCATCAATTTACTTTAGTATCTATTGTTATCCGATAACCTCTTGGATGTGAAGCTGCCGTTGCTGCATCAGATTAATGATGGTTCCTTCTACTGACACCATAGGCCGTGTAGGATGATCTCGATCAGAGAATACGATCTCTCCAATTTGGTTATTGCTGAGTTTTACTCGGATGCCATTATGGATCTGGGTCGACCGTTGAACAAATACTCTTACAATTGCAGGGTCCAATTTCCCAAATGCCTCACTTTGGATCTGTTCTAGGACTAGGTATGGTGATTGTGCCTTGCGGTAGATCTTCTCCAGCGTCATGGCGTGGAAAATATCAGCGATAGCTACAATCTTGGCATAAATATGAATCTGCGTCCCACTAAGCTGCAACGGGTAGCCTGAACCATCCACTTTTTCATGATGCTGCAAAGCTGCAAGTCTAGCTCCCTCATTAATGGCCTTTGCCTGTTTAAGGATCTGATAACCATATTTCGTATGCTGACGAATCTCTTCCTGCTCCGTAGCCGTCAACGTGGATGGTTTATGGAGTATCTGCGGATCTACCTTGTTGTTACCAATATCATGGAACAAGCCTGCAAAAGCCACTTGCATCCAATCCTTGGAGGGGAGATCGATCCATTGAGCCAGTTGATAGGATGTGATCGCACTCAGTACGGCATGGTGATATACATAATCATGTTCTTGCATTACTCGTGGACTGAAGGTAAGCACATTATATTGTTTGAGATGTGCAAACACTGCCTCCAACTGTGTACGTAACTCATAGACCGGTAATTCAGCCGCCAGAGAGGACAGGAAAGCATTTTTGGTTAGTCCGACCATCTTCTCATACTCATCCTGCAAAGACGTTACTACAGGAGCTGTGGTGACGTTCCCTGTCTTCCCTGCCCGTTCACCATTGTTGTCATTGGCAGAACTTCCTGCGGACACAGATGCACCTTTGGTTCCTGTACTACTCGACACCGTTCTTTCTTGTTCAATATCCACCTGTTGAATCATAAAGGCTTTGAGCACTTCCATATCCTTGGGTAAAATGACTTTTCCCTTCTGAAGCAGAACGTTGCCGCGAAGTGTTTGCACATCACTCCCAAGTTTGAGTCCTGGTTTGACTTCTGACAGGGTGATTAATCCCATGTGTATTCCCCTCACTCATCGTTCTTCTATGTTAATACAAACAAGACCATAGTCCCGGTTTTTCATGATATTTCCCATTATATTACTCAGGAATCAGGCTGTACATCCCAGATTCGGAAGAATAAAAGAAGAGATTCCTTTATACAAACAAAAGGGCTCCCCGTGGGAGCCCTCGCAATCTTCTTCCAATCTCAAAGAGATCAATCTTTATAAAATTCTATTTTATGCTTCCGAACCGGAATCGTCGTCGCCCTCAACTTCATTAACCTCAGCGTCAGAAACGGTGCCTTCTTCCAAGCTTACTACCGGAGCTTGGGACTCCTCGCCTTCCAAGCCTTCAAGCGACTCATCGTCTGGTTCCTCTTCATTTTTGTCAATTCGGCTAACTGTAGCTACTGAATCCTCGTCACGAATATGAATCAGCTTCACACCCTGCGTGTATCGACCCATAGTGGATATGCCTTCCATGCTCATCCGGATCAACGTACCGCTGGACGTGATAATCATCAGATCCTCTTCGGTTTTAACCATTTTGAGGCTGACTACTGAGCCGTTCTTCTCTGTGACATTAATAGTCTTGATTCCTTTACCGCCACGAGTCTGCATCCGATAATCACTGACAGGTGTACGTTTACCGTAACCTTTGGCTGTAACGATCAGAACATCAAGCTCTTTATCAACTACATCCATACCGATAACAGAGTCCTGTTCATCCAAGGTAATCCCTTTGACCCCGGTTGCGCTACGCCCCATGGAACGTACGTTACCTTCCGAGAATCGAATAGACATTCCGTGAGCTGTACCCATGATGATCTCTTGCAATCCATCGGTCAGCTTAACATCGATCAGAACGTCATCATCGCGTAAGGAAATACCGATCAAGCCGCCTTTGCGAATATTGGTGTAATCCTCAAGTGGCGTCTTCTTCACAACCCCTTGGCGGGTAGCAAAGAACAAGTATCTGTCACTTTCGAATTCCTGGACCGGAATTACGGCATTGACCGATTCGCCCTGCTCGATCTGGATCAGGTTGATAATCGGCGTTCCCCGTGCGGTACGTCCAAGCTCTGGAATCTCGTACGCTTTGAGACGATACACTTTACCTTTGTCAGTGAAGAACATGAGGTAATTGTGCGAGTTGGTCACAAACAGATGCTCGACAAAGTCGGTATCTTTCGTATCCATACCAACGACCCCACGTCCACCACGTTTCTGGCTGCGGTATGTGGATACCGGCAGACGTTTCACGTAGCCTGTATGAGTAATCGTAATGATAACCTCTTCACGTGGAATCAGGTCCTCATCCAGAATACTCTCTTCACCTACAGTGATCTCCGTACGACGATCATCGCTGAAGCGGTCGCGGATCTCTTGTAGCTCCGTACTGATAATCTCAAGCACCAGATGCTCATTGGCCAGAATTTCGCGATACTCTCTGATTTTGACCATCAGTTCGTTATATTCATTTTCAATACGTTCACGTTCCAGACCTGTGAGGCGTTGCAAACGCATATCGAGAATAGCTTGGGCCTGATCATGACTGAGTGAGAAGCGCTCAATCAAACCTTCTCTTGCTGCATCCGCATTACTTGATGAACGAATCAACGTAATAATCTCGTCGATATGATCCAGCGCAATACGTAAACCTTCTAGAATGTGTGCACGAGCTTCAGCCTTTTTCAGTTCAAACTGCGTACGTCTGCGAATAACCTCAATCTGATGCTGCAGGTAGTGATACAACACTTCGCGCAAGTTCAGGATTTTAGGTTCTTTATTAACAATCGCAAGCATGTTAATCCCGAAAGTGGATTGCATCGATGTATGTTTGTACAGGTTGTTCAGGACAACCCCCGGATTCACGTCTCTGCGAAGCTCAATTACAACCCGCATACCATTACGGTCAGACTCATCACGAAGGTCAGTAATACCATCAATCTTTTTATCACGTACCAACTCGGCGATTTTCTCAACAAGTCTCGCCTTGTTTACCTGATAAGGCAACTCTGTAACGATAATTCGTGCCTTGTTGTTATTCTCTTCGATGTTGGTTTTAGCCCGCATCGTTACTGAACCACGTCCGGTCTGATACGCCTGGCGAATGCCTGAACGGCCCAAAATGTAGCCGGACGTAGGGAAGTCTGGTCCTTGAATGTAATCCATGAGTTCCATGGATGTAATGTCCGGATTTTGAATCATAGCCTGTACACCATCAATGACCTCACCCAGGTTATGAGGAGGAATATTGGTAGCCATACCTACCGCGATCCCGCCGACCCCATTGACAAGCAAGTTAGGAAAACGAGCAGGTAGAACGATTGGCTCATGTTCTTCACCGTCATAGTTCGGTTGGAAATCAATCGTATCCTTGTTGATATCTCTGAGCATTTCCATAGCAATCTTGGACAAACGTGCTTCGGTATAACGCATGGCTGCTGCCATATCACCATCGACCGATCCAAAGTTACCATGTCCATCTACATGCATATAACGCAGGGAGAAATCCTGTGCCATCCGTACCATCGTCTCGTAAACAGCAGAGTCACCGTGTGGGTGATACTTACCGATAACTTCGCCGACGATTCTGGCTGATTTTTTATGTGGTTTATCGGGTGTCATGCCGAGCTCTGACATTGCATACAGAATACGCCGGTGAACCGGCTTCAATCCATCACGTACGTCAGGTAAGGCACGGCTAACAATGATGCTCATCGCATAATCCATAAACGATTCACGCATCTCAACGCCTATATCCCGATCTGTAATCTGAGAGTTCATTTCTTCCGCCATGCTGGACCTCCTTCTTGTCCTTCAACAAACGTTCCATTCCGTCATGCAAGAAAATTGATTATATGTGAAAAGCCTAACAAGGCTAAAACCGCGCAAGAACGCTACTCTTTATTATATTACTTTCACAAAAGTTACACAATTAAACGTCCGCTGGGCAATAGCCTTTCTTCCGGGAACTTCTGCGTGTCTGGGGATACGCCCTGCCTTCCTCCCCAATTGCACATACAATGCTAGAAAAACGGCATATGTACTGTGCCTACCGGGGCTAAAGCCATTCCCGTCCTACGATCAAACTGCAAATTGTGCAGCTCATCGCACAAAACGCCATATTTCTCTATTATACCACTGAAATCGTCTCTTGTCCTTTGATTTCTCCGTGTCTTTCCCTCTTAAGAACTGAGCAAAACATGAAAGGACTGATGCATCTTGGGTATCCAACGTGTCTCCAGCAAATGGGCCAAAACAACTGTGTTACAACGCAGTCGCATGGTGAATGAATATATCCCAGTCACCCGAAAATATAGTCGTCAAACTCTGGAACGAATGACTGAATTATTTGAGTCCAACTATATCAAACCAGACCGTGGTACTTACGGTAATGGAGTCATGCGGGTGAAAACAACCCGTTTATACGTACCTGTCGTTAATTCCGAAGATCCCACCACAGAAGCAGAGGTTCCGGAAGAACCCATTGATCGGAACCCAACTGATGAACTCGAAGCAAGTGGTATTACCTCCAGAGCTACCGAGCTCACAACAACATATCAACTCCAATACGGTACAGAGGAGAGATCATTTCATTCCCTGGATGAACTCGAACGAGCACTGAATGATCGCATTCAGGAGCGTGAGTATATCATTCAACAGGGAATCTCGCTGATGAAGCATGAAGATTTGCCTTTTGACTTGCGTGTGTTAACTCAGAAAAATCTGCAACACAACTGGGAAACAACAGGTGTTCTGGGACGTATTGCTGCCCCGGGTAAAATCATCACCAACATTCATGGCGGTGGGCGATTGGCCACGTTTGAAGAACTCGTACTCCCCCATCTTCACCAGGATGGCTTCAAAAAACTTCGCACTGAGCTGTACCGCTTAGGTATTCATACCGCTGTGCAATTGCAAACATCATTTCCAAGACTCAAAGAGATTGGTATTGATATTGCGCTAGACGAAGCAGGGCGTCCCTGGATTCTTGAAGTCAACACACTGCCAGGCATTTACGCCTTTGGCTTATTACCGGACAAGGAGGCGTATCGGAAGATCAAACGTTATGCGATTGCGTACGGTCGTTTGCCCTCCAAAAAGGGTAAGAGCTCCCGGCCATCCCCTAAAGTAAAGGCTTCATCTGCCAAAAAACGTGTACGCAGATAACAATGGGATAGGGAGATCTAAGTTTACGCCTTCCCTGTTCTTACCTTCCCTAATATAAAAAAGGCGCCCTCTCAGGCGCCTCTTCGAATATGTTAAATGTCGAGGTTTTTCACGTATTTTGCATTTTCCTGGATAAAGTCACGACGCGGTTCAACGTTATCCCCCATCAGGGTGTCAAACATGGTATCAGCAAGTATGGCATCATTAATCGATACTTGCATCATGGTCCGACTCTCCGGATCCATCGTCGTTTCCCACAATTGTCCGGCATTCATCTCGCCAAGACCTTTGTAACGCTGAACGTTGAATTTCGCATTTTCGCCGAGCGTTGCAATAATTTCATCGCGCTCTCTCTCGGAACCGGCATAACGAATCACTTTGTTACGCTCAATTTTGAACAATGGCGGTTGTGCAATATATACATAACCTGCCTCAATGATTTTACGCATGTACCGATACAGGAACGTCAGCAATAGTGTTCGGATATGAGCACCATCAACGTCGGCATCGGTCATCAAAATGATTTTGTGATAGCGTGCTTTGGCAATATCGAAGTCATCACCAATACCCGTACCCATAGCCGTAATAATTGCTCTAATCTCCGCATTACCCAAGATCCGGTCAAGACGAGCTTTTTCCACGTTCAAAATCTTACCACGCAGTGGCAAAATCGCTTGGAAATGACGATCCCGGCCTTGCTTTGCTGATCCGCCTGCAGAGTCACCTTCGACGATGTACAATTCGCTGATTGAAGCATCCTTGGATGAACAGTCTGCCAGTTTACCTGGAAGTGAGCTTACTTCGAGTGCACCTTTACGACGTGTCAGTTCACGAGCTTTACGGGCAGCTTCACGCGCACGTGCTGCTTGCAGACCTTTTTCCAAAATGCGACGGGATACGGAAGGATTCTCTTCCAGGAACTCCTGCAGCTTCTCGGCAAACAAGGATTCGACAATCCCACGCACTTCGCTGTTGCCCAGCTTGGTCTTTGTCTGTCCTTCAAATTGCGGTTCCGGAATCTTGACCGAAATAATAGCTGTCAAGCCTTCACGCACGTCATCCCCGGAAAGGTTCCCCGTGCTGTCCTTGATTACCCCCGCCTTACGGGCGTAGTCATTGATAATCCGCGTAAGGGCACTCTTGAAACCTGATTCATGCGTTCCGCCCTCATGCGTGTTGATATTGTTCGCGAAGGAATAGATATTCTCGGTGTAGTTGTCATTGTATTGCAGGGCAACTTCCACCTGGATGTTATCTCTGGAACCTTCAACGTAAATTGGATTTTCATGCAGTACTTCGCGCTTCTGGTTGAGGAAGGAGACGTATTCAATAATGCCGCCTTCATACAGGAATGAGTTGGTTGCACCTGTACGCTCATCCGTCAGTGTAAGACCAATACCCTTGTTCAGGAACGCCAGCTCACGAATACGGGCCAGCAAGATGTCATATTCATAAACTCTTGTTTCCGTGAAAATTTCAGGGTCCGGATGGAATCTAACTGTTGTTCCTGTTTCGTCGGTTGTACCGATCACTTTCAGGTCGTACTGTGGAGCTCCACGGCGATATTCCTGTTGATAGATATGTCCCTCACGTTTAACCGTTACAACCACTTTTTCAGAGAGTGCATTCACAACGGACACACCAACACCATGCAAACCACCGGATACTTTATATCCGCCGCCGCCAAATTTTCCCCCTGCATGGAGGACAGTCATAACTACCTCAAGTGCAGGACGTTTCATTTTGGTATGTTCGCCGACAGGAATACCCCGTCCGTTATCGACTACAGTCACGCTATTGTCTTCATGGATACTGACCTCGATGTGGTCGCAGTAACCTGCAAGCGCTTCGTCAATACTGTTGTCCACTACTTCCCAGACCAGATGATGCAGGCCCTTGGAACTGGTGGAACCGATATACATGCCCGGACGCTTCCGTACGGCTTCCAATCCTTCAAGGACCTGAATTTCATTCGCATCATATGACGGTTGATTCATAGACATGCCTTTCACCTACTTCTATAGATTCAATATCGTAAATATGCGTTAACTAATAATTGTTTGCTGAAATAGGCAACGTCCTTCATTTCAGCAGCTATTCAAATTTAAAGACAAGTAGCAAAAGAGATCTTTTATGCCACACAACGCTAGAGATCCGGAAAAATGTGAGCCCGCTTTTTCAGCGTGGCTGAGGAAATAGGCGAGTAGTACACAATGTTTTTGGTCACCACAATGGACTTGGCTTCCTCTTCGCCGATGTGTTCCACTGTTTTTTCCTGCTCGGCATGCGTGACATACTGCTTGGAGATCTTTGAGGATTTTTCAATCGATATATCAAAAATAGCGACCAATTCGGAAGAACGGATGATCTTCTCACCGCCCAGATGAATGTACATAAGCCCTTCACTCCTTAGCGTTCAACCTGTCCGGCATGAACGTGATAAATACTGGCATCTTTGAGCTTGTCAACGTTCAGGCTCTCGATGCCCGTAGCTGTAATAAAGGTTTGCACCTTGCTCTGGAACGTTTCGATCAGCTGCGTCTGGCGAAAAGGGTCCAGCTCTGACAGAACATCATCCAGTAGCAGGACCGGATATTCTCCGATTTCTTCGTGAATAAGTTCAATTTCCGCAAGTTTAAGGGACAACGCCGTTGTGCGCTGCTGCCCCTGCGAGCCATATGTTTGTACTTCCCGATCGTTAATGAAAAAGGACAGGTCATCCCGATGCGGCCCACTAAGGGTTGTGCCTCGGCGAATCTCCTGCTCTTTCATTTGTGATAATTTTATCATAAATTGGTCCATTAAGACAGCTTCATCTTCCTCAGTGGCTTCGCTGAAGGAAGGAAGGTAGGCCAGCCGCAAGACTTCTCCGCCTCCGGTGATCCCCTGATGAATCGTTTCTGCCCACTTTTGCAGTTTCTTTATGAATTGTTTCCTTTTTTTGACGATTTTAACACCATGCTCGACCAGTTGTTCGTTCCAGACCTCAAGCATGGTCTGGGCCGATGCCCCTTTTCCCCATAGCTGCTTAAGCAAATTATTTCGTTGAACGAGCACTTTTTGATATTGCTGTAGGTGGTACAGGTAGCCAGGTGCAACCTGTCCAATCTCCATGTCAAGAAACCGGCGGCGGACCCCCGGTGTGCCTTTTACAATCTCCAGATCCTCCGGTGCAAACATCACAACATTGAGCGCTCCGACAAAATCACTTAACTTGCGCTGCTCCAGGCCGTTAATCTTTGCTTTTTTGCCTTGTTGCGACAAAGATAGTTCAAGCTTGACCGATCCGTACTTTTTGTCAACTTCTGCTGCAAGTCTGGCACGTTCCTCACCGAAACGAATCAGCTCCTTGTCACGAGATGTACGGTGGCTCTTGGTGAGTGCAAGTACAAAAATCGCCTCTGCAAGATTGGTCTTTCCTTGGGCATTTTGCCCGATCAACAAGTTTACGGGACCAAAAGAATCCAGTCTCAGATGTTCATAATTGCGGAAATTCTGCAGATCAATGCTGTTCACAAACACGCGGTAACCTCCCTTTTATCCCGTCCGTCAGGAGGCAGCAGGATCGAACTGGTCTTCTTATTCTGCAGCAACTTCGAATGTGCCTTCTCCGTCCACTTCAACGATATCCCCAGGGTATAACTTACGTCCCCGGCGTTCCTCAGGCTCTTTATTCACACGTACAAGTCCTTCCTGAAGCAGAGCTTTGGCCATACCTCCAGTTGGGATGCAATCAGCCAGTTTCAAAAATTGATCAAGCTTAATATATTCCGTACGAATCGTAACTTGGTTCACTGTGATCTTCCTTTCGTTAGTTGGTCGTCCGATATGGCAATATCACGTAAAGGCTGTGACTGTCATCCAGCGGTTTCAAGATGATTGGACTCATGACTCCTGTAAAAGCAATCATCAGCTGCTCACTTTCAACAACTTTCAGTACATCCAGCATGTATTTGGAGTTGAACGAGATTTTTAACGGATCTCCTGTAAACTCGGCAGGTTCGATTTCTTCTCTTACTTTACCTAGCTCGGAAGAGCTTGAAGAAATTTCAACGGATCCAGAATCCATCGTTTGCATACGCACAATGTTTGTTTTCTCTTCACGCGACAGCAAATAAGCCCGGTCAATGGATTCACTTAATTTTTTTGTATCTAAAACAAGTTCTGTTTTGTATGACGTTGGAATAATTCTAGAAGTATCGGGATATGTTCCGTCCAAAATACGGGAGTAGAACAATACACGGTCGATTTTGAACAGGACCTGGTTATCTGCTACAACGATATCCACAAGGGTATTTTGATCCGGAACAATTTTGCTGAGCTCGTTCAGCGTTTTACCGGAAATGACCACGTTGTTGAAGCGGATACCTTCTGCATTATCCAGCATTGCTGATCGAGTAGCAAGACGGTGACGGTCTGTTGCCACAAATTTCAATTCGTTGTCACCCAAACTCCAGAGTACACCTGTCAGGATTGGAGTTGTCTCATGTGTGGAAATGGAGAAGACGGTTTGTTTGATCATATTTTTCAACAAATCTCCTGGAATGGAGACGGTTTGGTTTTCTTCGATGCTTGGCAGTACCGGGAATTCTTCCGGATCAAGACCTACCAGTTGAATTTCGGTAGCACCTGCGGAGATAAAGGTGTTGAAGTTCTCTTTGACTTCCATGTGCACTTCCTGTGATGGCAGCTTCTTGATGATCTCCACGAAAAACTTGGCTGGCAAAACGACACTGCCGGGTTGTTCTACCTGAACTACGCTTTTATCTCCATCTTCAAGCGGAATGAAGGATTGAATGGATATATCGGTGTCACTTGCTGTCAACGTTACACCTTGATGATTCACGTCGAATTTGATACCGCTCAGAATCGGAATCGTCGTACGGCTTGAGATCGCTTTGGATACTTGCTGTATGGAATCGTTTAAGTAGTTTTTCATTATGCTGATTTTCATGGTTTCACTCCTAGCTGATTTTTTGGGTGTTGGGGTGTTAAAAGGTGTTTTTCAAAGGCCGAAGGCTAAGCTCCGAAATGGCTATTTTGGAGATGATATCTTTAAGATCTTTTTAGTAATAATAGTAATAGGGGCACTGAATATGTGGATAAGTGGGTATAAACCCGTACACCCAAGCCTATCCACATGTGTATACGTTGTGCATAGGCTTGGGACTTGTTCAGGTTGGATTCTTTATTTTTTCGGTTAAGTTGTTGATAACTTTATAGAGATCCTGATCGTTTTTAATCGCTTGGGAGATTTTTTCGTGAGCATGTATGACAGTGGTGTGATCTCGTCCTCCGAATGCTTCCCCAATTTTGGGCAGAGAAAAGTCTGTCAGTTCACGAGAGAGATACATGGCAATCTGTCTTGGAAAAGCAACTGCCTTGGTCCGTTTCCGTGCTTTGAAATCTTCAAGCTTAAGGCTATAATACTCGCCGACCTTTTGTTGGATGTCATGAATAGTGATCATTTTGGGACGACTGGAAGGAATAATATCCTTCAGTGCTTCAGCTGCCAGATGAGTGGTTACATCTTGATTGGTCAGTGAAGAATAAGCAACGACCCGAATCAGGGCGCCTTCCAGTTCACGGATGTTGGTGTCAATCTGGTTGGCAATGTACATCATCGCTTCATTCGGAATATCCAAGTTTTCCGCACGTGCCTTTTTCCGCAAGATTGCAATCCTTGTCTCCAAATCTGGAGGCTGGATATCCGTAATTAACCCCCATTCAAAGCGAGAACGAAGTCGTTCTTCCAGTGTCGGAATTTCCTTTGGTGGTCTGTCGCTGGAGATGATAATCTGCTTCCGTTCCTCATGCAGCGCATTAAACGTATGGAAAAATTCCTCTTGTGTTGATTCTTTTCCCGCCAAGAACTGAATATCATCAATGAGCAAAATGTCGACGCTCCGGTATTTGTTACGGAAGCTCTCCCCGCGGTTGTCACGGATTGAGTTAATGAATTCGTTCGTGAATTTCTCAGACGACAAATAAACGACTTTGCTGCCCGGATCATGCTCCAGAACATAGTGTCCGATCGCATGCATCAAGTGAGTTTTACCGAGACCTACTCCTCCATACAGAAAGAGAGGATTGTAAGCTTTGGCGGGCGCTTCAGCGACCGCCAGCGATGCGGCATGGGCAAAACGGTTGCCCGGCCCGATGACAAATGTATCGAACGTATATTTCGGATTCAGCATGCTGAGTACGGCTTCTTCCTGTACAACTGTAGGCGTTGGCGCCGGTAGTTGCGGGTCCGGTTCAGCAGGCTTGTTCTCTTCGATGACAAATTTCACATCGACTTGCTTGCCAAGCAACTCGTATACCGTCGAGCCAACCAATTTCGTGTAACGGCTCTCCAGCCATTCGACGGCAAACGTGGTTGGTGCGGAAATGACGATTGAACGGTCATTCAGCTTGGTGGCTTTGGTTGCTTTGAACCAGGTGTCAAAGCTGGGTTTGCTGAGTTTGTTTTGTATGATTGATAAAATTTGCTGCCATAAATCAGAAGTATGGCTGTCCAC